>CAXXNU010000001.1:0-265000 GCA_963675805.2 Desulfobacterales bacterium
AAACACGCATTCTGGCCAAACATCTGGACGGGGTGATCCTCGTGATCCGCCATGGCGCCGCCAAAAGAGAGGAAATAAAAAACCTTGTCGAGACCATTGGTCCGGAAAATATTTTAGGCATTGTGTATAATGCTTATCCGGAAAACAGAATAAAAACATTGATGGAAAATAAAATGGGCTATGGATATGACCGATATTATTACTGATCTTGAGAAACCTGCGTTGAGCGTTTTAAACGTTGAATTTTAACCATGCCGCACATTTTTAAAAAATATGTCCCCGCACGAAACCTCCTTTTTATCATAGGCGAAGGGATACTTGTTTTTGTTGTCACTAATATCACGCTGATCGCCTGGGTTGGGCTTCCAGATTATCTGACATTCGTTTATTTCTATGCCTCCCGGACGTTGGTGGCCACGCTTGTTTTCCAGGTGTGTTTTTATTATTTTGATCTGTATGATCTTCAGATTATTCCCTCGTTTACTGATCACATGCTGAAAGTGCTCCAGACGTTCGGCTTTGGCTGCATTCTTCTGTCATTTCTGTATTTTCTCTTTCCCGTGCTGATTATTTCCATAAAAATTTTCTGGTGTTTATTGTTCGCCGCCGGCATGGCGGTCTTTTTCTGGCGGTTCTTTTACTTCAAAATTCTTGAACGGCGGATGTTTATCCACTCCATTGCCATTGTGGGCACCGGAAAATTTGCCGGGGAAATTGTTTCCGCCATCCAACAAAAAATAGACACCGGGTTTAAAATTATTGCCTTTGTCGGGAAAAAGACGCCGGCCATGGCAACCGGAAATGTGCCGGTTTATCCTGAAATAGCCAATTTGCGATCCCTGTGCGAACAGCACGCGATCAGCAAAATTGTGGTCGCGTTAGATGAAAAAAGGGGCGTTCCCCTGCACGAATTGATCCCGTTCAAATTTCTGGGTATTGAAATCCTGGGGGGGGCGCGGTTTTATGAGGAACTGACCGGCACCGTGCCGGTGAAGCGGGTGAACCCCTCCTGGCTGGTATTTTCCGAAGGATTCTATGTGGGAAGAGCCAAACGCCTGCTTAAACGTATATTAGACATCATGGTCGCCGCCGCCATCCTCTTTATCTCGTTGCCGATTTTTTTGCTCAGCGCCCTGATTATCAAAATTGAATCCCCTGGCGGCATTTTTTACCGCCAGGAACGGGTCGGCGAAAACGGCACCCCCTTTCAAATTGTCAAATTCCGGTCCATGAAAAAGGATGCTGAAAAAAACGGCCCGGTCTGGGCGTCGGAAGATGATCATCGAGTGACTAAATTCGGGAAATACATCCGAAAATTCCGGATTGATGAACTTCCCCAGTTGATCAACGTCCTGAAAGGAGAAATGAGTATTGTCGGCCCAAGACCGGAACGTCCGGTTTTTGTAAAGGATCTTGAAAAAAAAATCCCGTTTTACAGCAATCGCCACGTGGTCAAGCCCGGGGTCACCGGCTGGGCCCAGATATTTTACCCTTACGGCGCATCAGAAGACGACGCTTTGCGAAAACTGGAATATGACCTTTATTATATAAAAAATCTATCCATTGCCATGGATCTGCTGACAATCTTCCACACTGTAAAAATTGTTTTGTTCCAAAAAGGGTCGCGATAATGGAACGCATATACCAATTCAGTCAGATCAAACGTATATCAGATATCAAATTCCAGCGCTGCCAAGGTGATCAATTGTTATGCACACAACACACTTAACCCCGAAGCAGGAAATCTCCCGGCTGGAGCATAATAACAGAGCCCTTCTCGATGTTTTGCCGGACATGATCCTGATTATCAAAGATGATTTTGTCATTGAACACATGAACAAGGTGGCGGTTGCAAAACTGGGCAAAAAACACGGCCTTAAATGCCATGAGGTAATTTTCGGCCGCGGTACGGCCTGCGAGAACGATCACTGTCCCTTTAATAATCAGCAAAATCCCCAAAATTACGGCAAGATGTTTGAAAAAAAGTTCAACGACAACCTGTATGTGGAATACTGCTATGCGCCTTTCAAAGGCTACCTTGGTGATCATCTCACCCTGCTGATCATGAGAGATGTGACTGAAAAGAAACGTCACGCGATTGAACTTGAAAACTACAATAAAAACATTGAAAAAATCCTTAAAGAAAAAATAGCCATATTAAAAGAAAATGAAGCCGAACGGCAGCAGCTTTATCAAGAAGTGAATTTTCTTAAAAAAGAGACAGACCGGTTCGTGGGTCGGGAAAAAATGATCGGGGAAAGCAAATCAATCCATCAGCTGCGGGAAAAAATTCATCAGGTGGCGGCTTCTGATATCACCATCTTAATTACCGGGGAGTCTGGGACCGGAAAAGAGCTGGTGGCTGATCTCATTCACAGGCACAGCAACCGGGCAGACCAGCCTTACCTCAAATTCAATTGTGCGGCAGTGGCCGAAAGCCTGCTTGAGAGCGATCTTTTCGGATATGAAAAAGGTGCCTTTACCGGCGCCACCACCAGCCGGAAAGGAAAATTTGAAGAAGTTAACGGCGGCACCATTTTTCTGGATGAGATCGGGGATATCAGTCCCAAAATGCAGGCATCCTTGCTTCGCGTGCTGCAGCAGGGAGAAATCCTCCGGCTGGGTTCCAACAAACCGACCAAAATAGACGTGCGCATTATTGCCGCCACCAACTCAGACTTAAACGCTGCCATGCAGGCCGGCAAATTCCGGGACGACCTTTTTTACCGGTTAAACGTTATCAATATGAATATTGCACCATTACGGGACCGAAAAGAGGATATTGTTCTGCTAGCCATGAATTTTCTCATGAAATACCGGGAGCGGTTCAACAAAGAAGTGACCTATCTGCCCAACAGCGTGGTTGAAAAACTCCTGGAATACGAATGGCCCGGCAATGTCCGGGAACTTGAAAACGTTATGCAGCGCGCGGTACTGCTTTCAACAAATGGCATGATTTCACCTGCCACCCTGGGATTTTTAAAGGAAAAGATTGATCAAAATCCGGGGACTTCCGGCCTTGATATTCAAAAATTGATCAGCCGCCCATTAAAAGAGAGCATTGCGGCGTTCGAAGCAGAAATAATTTCACATGCCCTCACCGAATGCAACGGTAAAGCGGACAATGCCATTAAAATGCTTGAACTTTCCAAAACAACTTTTTATGAAAAAATAAAACGATACGGAATCAGCCCAAAAGAAAATAAAAATAAAAAAGGGTAATATTATTAAATCGAATTTGGTCCGAAATTTGCATTTTAAATTATTTCAATTTAACCTTTACGTTAGGTGCAGCATCATCGCTGCATGAAAATTATTTAATATATAATGAAAAAACCCGAGCCCAAAACATTTAAGAACTGCCCGCATTTTTTAAAAGCCATGAAAACATGCGGCCTTTTTTCAGAGGGATTTTATATCCCCACTGAAAGAAACATTTCAACTTACTGCATGACTGCGTTTTATGAAAAATGCCCGGTCTACAAGCGCCATTACAATATACTGAACGATATCATCAGCTCCGGAGCCTCTTCCAGCCGGCGGCAGCATAAACGCATTCCGGATCAGCGCAAAGTCATGATCTGCTCCTGCGACCAGAACGGCAATGCCACGTCGGATTTCTCTGAAAAAGCCCTGATGGTTGATTACAGTCAGGGTGGCATGCATATCATCGCAGGGAAAAAACTTCCCGCTGAAAAATTGCTGATGTTTCGTTTTGAAGAGGACTTTTTAATTCCCGGCTTTGAAGGCCTTGCCGAGCTTCGCTGGCAGAAGAAGCTTGAAAAATCGCCAAAAGGCATTGAAGCAGGGCTGCTTTTTAAAGATAATGACAGCAGAAAGGCCCTTGCCCTTGAAATTGAGCACAAACATTCCCAGGGCAACACCCCTCCCTTTTTTTTTCCTGAAAGCCTGAACTAAAGTCCGAAAAACCGAACTTAATTTCCGGAATTCCGGATTTATTTCTTAATTTAAATTATTATTATTAATTCAAGCAGGTTATTCAAACAGCACCTTTTTCCAAAAATTTCCTGTATCTGCCTGTTTCGTTTTAACTCCTTTGCTATTAATAAATTTATAACATAATTTAAGATAGTTATCGATTTTCAGCAAGACAAACGAACAGTTCAAAAATTTTCCCATTTCCTGAACCAGCATCGATATTTGAACAAACCGGTCATTGTTAAAGAGTGTCAGATATCCCTGATTTTTTTGTAGGGATTCTTCACTATTTTCAGTCGTAACTAAAAACTTCCTTGCATGCCATAACGCTATTAAACAAATTAAATATTTGAATTTATTTCTTATTTTGGTGATCTGCAAACAGAAGGCAGATTGCTTTTCACCATTACAGAAAACGCCATAGTAAAAAAATAAAATTTTGGTATTCAAATTGCATACTACTTTGCTTTCAAGACCGTTGCGCGACCCCTGATCAAATTAAATTAAAATGATCAAAACAAAATATAAATCAAAAGATTCATTTTTATTTATATTATTAAAAAAGGAAGCAAAACCATGAAACGCCTTACCTTAATTCTACTCTTGTTTATCATCATGCCGTTGGCATCAACTGTGTACGCAATCCCCTTAACATTTGAAGGAGTAAACCCTTCAGTAACTGTCTGGACAAACAATGGAGGGGTATATGCAGGCATTTATAATCTTGAAGTGGGGGAAAATGCCACGGCGTATGATTCCTTTTGCATAGATTTTGATCATGAAATCCATGAAAATACCAATTATGATTATAAATTTGAAAGCCTCGACAAGGTATATTCTCCAACAATAGCCAATTATATCGCTGAGCTCTGGTTTGATAATTATGAAAGTGCTAAAACTGATTCTTCCACGGCAGCGGGTCTGCAAATTGCCATGTGGGAGCTGACCAAAGATTATGAAAGTAACAAAGAAGCAGATCTTGATCTGAGCACGGGAAGTTTCTTTATCACATCGGGAAGTGACTATGGTGCTCGCGAAATGTTAAGTCGCTTGGATGAAAAAAATTTTGCATCCTTAAAGGCCCTTATAAATTCAGATGCTCAAGACTTTGTAATTGCAACACAGCCGGTCCCAGAGCCCGCCTCATTAATGCTTTTTGGCACAGGGCTTGTTGGCTTTGCGGCTCTTACCCGTCGCAAACTGAAATTAAAAAAATAGCTTCTTAAATTAACATTTGACGAAAGCCGTTCAGCAGAAAACTGCTGAACGGTTTTTTCATATTAAATGGCCTTGATCAATGCTTGTCCAGGATTTTCTGTCAAATTCAGCCCAAGAGCACGAAAATAAAATTGCTGTGGTTCAAGATAAAGACCGTATCAGCTACAAAGAACTCAACAACTGTGCAAACAATTTTGCTGCCAGACTCCTGGCGCATGGCATTCAAAAAGGCGACAGAGTTCTCATCTCTCTTCAAAACACCATTGAGTATGTCATTGCCTATTTTGCGATTCTGAAAACCGGTGCCATCGTCGTCCCCTTAGACACCAAACTGGTCCCCCGGGAATTTCTGAATGCTTATCACGACTGCATGCCGAAAGCCGTGATCACTGATGATAAAAAAGCGCCAACAACAAAAAAAATCCTGGACGGTAAACACCCTGGCGCAACCGTGTTGACGGTTACCCGAAATAAAGCACCAAACAGCCCTGTCGCGGAGTATCCCCGTTGCACGGAAAAAGATCCGGCCATAATCATTTACACTTCCGGCACCACGGGAAAACCCAAAGGCGTGATCCTGTCCCATCAAAACTTATCCGCCAATGCAGACTCCATTATCCAATATCTGGGCCTGACGGATCTGGATAAAATCATGGTGGTACTGCCATTTTTTTACTCATACGGAAATTCCCTGCTCACCACCCACATAAAAATCGGCGGCACCCTGGTAATCAATAATCGCTTTCTGTTTCCCAATCTCGTACTGGATGAGATGATTGCCGAACAAGTAACCGGTTTTGCGGGTGTTCCGTCATCTTTTTCAATTCTCATCAACAAATCCTCCATCAAAAAATATCAATTCCCCCACCTTCGCTACGTCACCCAGGCGGGCGGTGGAATGGCGCCCCAATTAATTGAACAGTTTCTATCCATTATGCCGGATATCGAGTTTTTTGTGATGTACGGCCAGACCGAAGCGTCTGCCCGCCTGACCTATCTGCCCCCCCGATATCTGAAAGAAAAAACCGGCTCCATCGGCAAAGCCATCCCCGGCGTGGAGCTTATCGTCCGGAACAAAGCAGGGAATCCGGTAACGCCCAAAACCGCGGAACAACCGGGCGAGACTGGCGAAATCTGGGCCAAAGGCAAAAATATCATGACGGGCTACTGGAATTCCCCGGAAGAAACCGCCAACACCCTGAAAAACGGCTGGCTCCAGACAGGCGACCTGGCACGGATCGATGAAGATGGCTTCATTTATATTGTTGACCGGAAAAAAAATATCATAAAAAGCGGGGCCAACCGCATCAGCCCGCTGGAAATTGAAAATGTGGTGCTTCAGCTCCCAGGGGTTCTGGAGTGTGCCGCGGTCGGCATTGATGATGAATTGCTGGGAGAAGCCATCCACCTTTTTGCCGTAGTTGACGGTTTTAGTATTGAAAAAAAAGATATCTTTCTATATTGTAAAAAAAATTTAGCGCCTTACAAACTTCCCAAACAGATCGAATTTGTCAAGGAACTGCCGAAAACAGCATCCGGAAAGATAAAAAGACAACTCCTGAAAAATGCAGAATTACCTGACCATAGATGTTGAAGATTATTTCCAGGTCGCGGCTTTTGCAGATATTGTCTCCCCAAAGAAATGGGACGCCATGGAGCAGCGGGTACAAAACAGCATCACCCCGATTCTCCAGATGCTCAAACAGCACAAGGTGCTGGCGACTTTTTTCGTCGTGGGATGGGTTGCTGAAAAACACCCGGATGTGGTCCGCGCCATCATCAACGATGGCCACCATGTTGGCTGCCACAGCTACTGGCACCGGAACATCTATGATCTGACCCCTGAAGCGTTTTGGGAGGACACCTTAAAAGCCAAAACAGTGCTTGAAAGCATCTGCGGCAAAAAGGTAACCGCCTATCGGGCCCCAAGCTATTCAATCACCAAAAAATCATTGTGGGCCCTGGACATTCTCAGCGAACTGGGCTTTAAAGTCGATTCAAGCATTTTTCCCATCAGACACGATATTTACGGAATTCCTGATTCCCCGAGATTTCGTTACAAACTACCCCAACAGGGCATGGAAGAGTTTCCCATATCAACGGCAGTTCTTTTCGGACAAAACATCCCGGTGGCCGGCGGCGGCTATTTCAGGCTTTTTCCGTACTGGTTCACGAAACTGGCCCTGAAAAAAATTAATAACAAGGAAAAGCAGCCCTTTGTGTTTTATATTCATCCATGGGAATTTGATAAAACGCAGCCTCGTTTCAGGCAGGCCCGGCCACTCTCCAAGTTCAGGCATTATAACAATCTGAATAAAACCAGATATCGTTTGAAACGATTGTTAAAAGATTTTGACTTTATTCCCCTGCCAGACAATGGCATTGGGGCGCGATAGATTGAGATATAAAATTAATTTATTAATTTGCTTATCCGGTTTGCTTAAGTTGCTGATGATGTCCTTGTCTCGGGGCCGTTTGTAGTGTGCCCGTGAGGGCATATAATATAACGCCTTACGGCGTCACTGCAAACCAGAGTACCTTCAACTTGAGGGAAGTGGATAACCAGATTTATTAATATGGCAGCTAAATACCCTGACACCGTCATGCCGGACCCCGGATAAAAGCATTCCGGGACAGGCCCCGCCGGAATGACACTTTTCGGATATTTTATGGCCGGATTAATAGTCAAAGCAGGGTCAATTTATTCTGGCCGAAAAGCCTATAACCATGAGCATGCTGATATGAAAACGGTTGGCACGGTGGTCAATCCTGCGACACGCATTGCCATAAGGCGGGCCACCGTGCCCGCCAATCAAATTGCACATAACAGATTTACCGTGTCACTCAAAGTTATCTTTGATGCTTTCTGCCCGTCATTCCGGGCGAGGAAGCGAAGCGAACGCGACCCGGAATCCAGGAAAAGCAAGTAACTTGAAGTGGCCAACCAATTACATAAATTATCCGGCCATACTTGACATTAAAGGTTGCCGCGACAAGGCCGAAACATTAAACCCTGTTTAGTGGAAGCATTCATTCCTCCACTAAAAAAGCCTTGATCGATTGATTAAACAAACTGAAAAATCACTGTTTCAGTTTACTCAAAACTTCGATCAAAGGCCCCACATCATTCACCCTGCAAGGAGCACCTTCTGGATGCCCCCGAAAGGGACGGAGTGCGTGATGTCAACCACAATCCAGAATTTTAAAAAAATGATGCCGACCGTAACAAAAAAGACCACCTGTAAGATCAGATCCGCAGCAGGTTTTATTTTGCTTGCCCTAATTTTTGCGCCCCCGGTTCAGGCGGAAGATGTTGTTTTGACTTGGGATCGTCCTGATGATTCAAGGGTTACAGGATACAAAATTTTTTACGGACCTGCCGATACAAATTTTAAATCCATCGCCAAAGAAGAAATTGATACACCCGAACAGACCTATTGTGAAATCTTCAATCTTGATGAAGGTCAAACCTATGCTTTTGCAGCAAAAAGCCTTGATCAATATGACAATGAAAGTGATTTTTCAGAGGTTTTGTATTACGACGTACCGGAAGAAATCAATAAAAGATCAAACGTTGGTGGAGGCGGAGGTGGAGGTGGATGTTTTATTCGTAAGCTTATTGATACAACTATAAGGAATTGAAAAACTTTCAAAACAAAATCACTCACAAAATCAGAAAATTAACCTAACACCATATTAAGAGTAATATTCAAACGATAATAAATGTAGTGAATTATACTGTAAAAATTTTTCAACAAAGAGACACACATGAATGGGACACTTATGTCCAATCAAAAAAAAGTGCAATTTTATACCATTTGGCCGGTTGGAAAAACATTTTTGAAAAAACCTATGGTCATAAAACCTATTATTTAATAGCCAGGCAGGAATGCTCTCAGCCAATAAAACCAAATAATCCTCACAAAATATCCCTAAATTCTGTTGTAGGAATATTACCCCTTGTTCATTTGAAACATTATATTTTTGGCAATAATTTGATTTCTCTGCCTTTTTTTGATATGGGGGGACTGCTTGCGGAGAACATTGACGTCGAAAAAGAACTGATATATGAAGCCACAAAACTTGGCCAAAATATCAAAGCAGACAATATTGAACTCCGACATACATACTCTCTGCCCTGGTTGGATTCAAACCCGAATCACACCTCAAATAACAACTCAAAAACAAGCACGACTATCTTCTCTTGTAACACGCTATCCCATAAAGTCCGGATGGTTCTCAGCCTTCCTGATTCGTCCGAAGAATTGATTAAATCTTTTAAATCAAAACTCCGCAGTCAGATAAAAAAACCTATAAAAGAGGGGTTAACTTCAAAATTCGGTGGCAAAGAACTTCTTGATGAATTTTATTATGTCTTTTCAGTAAATATGAGAGATTTAGGTTCGCCTGTTCATTCAAAAAAGATGATATCAAATGTTCTTGAACAATTTTCTGAAAACGCAAAAATTATAATTGTAAAAAAAGACAATACACCGATGGCTTGCAGTTTAATTGTGGGTTTTAAAAGCACTCTTGGAAACCCATGGGCTTCGTCCCTCAGGAAATTTAGTGGATTGAGCCCAAATATGCTCCTTTACTGGACAATGCTGGAATATGCGTGTGATAATGGCTATAAATATTTCGACTTTGGTAGATCTACACCTGGCGAAGGTACATATAAATTTAAGGCACAATGGGGTGCTAAACCCCAGCAACTATATTGGCATAATATATCTCTAAACGGTCAAAAACCAGATGCCGGATCAATTGAAAAATCAAAATATGATAAAGCAATCCAATACTGGCAAAAATTACCAGTCCCTGTCACAAAATTAATTGGCCCGATCCTTAGAAAACATATTGATTTATAATGAATAACAGTGTGCATTTGCAATGGTAAGAATTGGCAGAACCCTACCGCCAGCCGCCGCGCCTATCTTTATTCGAGATATCATCAACGGCATCCTTGGCATTTTTAATAAAAAGCAGGAAATCAATCGCTTCGAATCAGAGCTCAAGAATTACTTTGGTATAAAACACTGCTTTCTTGTTTCTTCAGGAAAAGCTGCTTTGACTCTAATCCTCTGGTCATTAAAAAAAATTTATCCAGATCGAGATGAAGTACTTATCCCGGCTTTCACATGCTATTCCGTGCCATCCGCAATTACCAGGGCTGGCTTAAAAATTAGATTATGCGACATACATTCCGATAAATTAGACTTCAATTTTGACCTTTTACAAAAGACTTTAAACTCAACAAGCCGTCTGCTGGCAGTTATCCCTACCCATCTTTTCGGAATACCTTCTGACGTTGAAAGGCTTGAAACCCTGATAAACGGCTCTTGCGCGATTCTTGAAGATGCTGCTCAAGCCATGGGGGGAGAATTACACAAAAGAAAACTTGGCACCATTGGTGATGTCGGTTTTTTTAGCTTGGGCCGAGGTAAGGCCCTCTCAATAGTTGAAGGTGGAGTTATTCTTACAGATAATGATAAAATTGCAAAATTAATTAATGATCTAATTAAAAAAATACCAGATTACAGCTTTATGGAACAAATAAATTTATTTTTTAATGCTCTAATATTATCGATCTTCATGCACCCTTTATTGTTCTGGATTCCCAAGTCACTTCCTTTTCTCAAACTTGGTGAGACTATTTATAACCCAAAATTCAAAATAAAAAAAATGAGTGCATTTCAGGCTGGGCTTGCAAAAGGATGGCAAGAAAAATTGAAAAACCTGACAAAAATTCGTAATTCCAACTCAGAATATTGGACAAAAATTTTTAGTGATCAAATATTTAATTCAAATCTCAGATCTCAAATCTCAACATCATTTATTCGTTTTCCATTCATAGCAAAGACAGCAAAGCAAAGAGATATAATCCTTAGATCAAGTGATAAAAAGGGGCTCGGAATAATGCCGGCCTATCCTGACTCAATTAACGGTATCTATGAACTTAAAGACCAATTCCACCGTCAAAACTTCCCTACAGCTAAAGAATATTCAAGTAAATTGATAACACTGCCGGTTCATCCATTTGTATCCCATCACGATAGAACTAAAATAACGGATTTGATCAGATCAGCTGGCCAATAATCTGAAATGAATTATCAATTTAGTCCATCAATATTCTTATTTTATATAATTTTATTAGTTATTTCAGAATTTTAACAGAATAGCTAAATATAGTGTTTACCAAAAAATAATAATCAAAAAATGATTATCATTAGGCTTGAATACTCCGCATGACCAATAATAAGATTTTTACTTATTTCGCTATTATTTTCCTCTGTTGTCTCATCCTGTTCTGTTATGGTGATGTGTTACATTGGATGCTTAACAGATATATGAGTCCAGACTCATATTATTCCCATGGTTTTCTTATTCCGTTTGTCTCATTGTTCTTGATTTGGAGAGACAGGAGCCGTCTTAAGGGCGCAGACAGCGACCATTTTCAGCTGGGGCTTATTATAGTCTGTTTAAGCTTGTTATTGCATGTTGTTGGAACAATACTTTATATTTATTCCGTATCAGGTTTATCTCTTTTTTTTCTGATAATCGGCCTGACCCTTTTTCTGTTTGGAACTCAAACTTGCAAAATTATAGCTTTCCCATTGATATTTCTTATTTTTATGTTTCCGGCACCAATGGCATTTATTTCAATTGTTTCATTCCCCTTAAAAATGTTTGCTGCTAAAATTGGAGTTGGAATAACAAGCCTGCTTGGCATTCCTGTTTTTCTGGAGGGATTCAATATCTCGATCCCAGCTGGAAATCTAATTGTTGGTAATCCCTGCAGCGGCTTGCGATCCTTAATAACTTTTCTCGCGCTCGGGGCCCTCTATGCCTATTTAACCAACTTGCCTCTTGTGAGAAAATGGATTTTATTCATCACTTCAATTCCGATTGCGTTGCTGTCCAATATTATCCGGATACCAATTCTTATCCTCGTTTCCAATTACTGGGGTCTCGAAGCAGCCACCCCGGATACCCTCGTGCATACCGGCTCTGGTATTCTCGTTTTCGTGCTCGGTTTTTTTCTATTACTCTCTACTGCCAAATTGCTTGAATGGAAAACCTGAAAATTCGATATCGTCTTATAGCTATCCTCGTTTTATTCAGCCCGATATTAGCCATTAACTTATCTGGAATGTTGCTACACAGCAACGGTGATACACAATGCCCGTTGAAAGCAGGCTTAAATCATTTTCTATCGGATGCATTAATTCACATTAACCCTCCACCCCCTGAGGCAAAAGTCGATGCCATATATGTTTTAGGAGGCTCTCAAAGAAGTCTTAAATACAAATATGAAACAGCCGCTGACCTGTTTCACAAAGGCATATGTAATAGAATATGGATTCTCAGCAGACCCGGCAAAACAGAATATAGTCCATCCGAGGGGAAAAATCTGACAAACGATGAATGGTCTCTACTTAAATTCAGAGAACTCGGGTTACCAAAGGAATATGTCAAACCCATAAAAATCAAAGAAGGATTTTTTGGTACTCTTTCAGAAGCAAAAGGTATTTCTTCTTTAGTGAAAAAGAAAAGATATAAAAGCATCTTACTTATTTCTGCCCCGTATCATACACACAGAGTCAAAATCAGTTTTGATAATTTTTTAAAGGATCAGAATATTTTATTGTTTGTTGAAAGTTCAGAAGAAAAGGTATTCCTACGAAATCTCATCCTTGAATTTATAAAACTCAAAGTTTATCAATATTTTTTAATTTGACAGTATGAACTGCATAAAAAAATCAAGACAAACATCTAACCCAAGGTCGTTTTTAACTTTCACATAGAAAATTTTTAATAATGGAAAACTTAAAAAATAGATTTATAATAGCATTTCTTTTAATTGCAATAGCAGCTTTTATTGTGAATTACTTAAGTTATAACACCTACAATAAATCAGAGGATGGGATTGAAGCGATTAAAGGAATTCCGATGGAGTTTGGAAGATGGCATGGCGAAAATGTTCGGCTCGATGAGAGTATTTATGAGTTGCTCGAAACAAAATCAATCATCCACAGAAAATATTATTCAGACTCCGGCAATGAAGTTTTTTTGTCAATTGTATATCATTCTGAAACCAAAGTAAATTTCCATGGCCCTGAGCAATGTTTAGGGGCGCAAGGGATTCCTCTTGAGAAATCATTAAAACGGATTTCGTTCAAAGATGGAGAAAAAACAGTTGAAATTAGCCTGAACAGACTAATACAGAAACAATATGGTAGAGAGAGCTTATTCTATTATTTCTTTAAAGCCGGACAATTTATGGGGCCAAATTATATCAAACTAAGATTACATCTTGCGATTAATAAATTTACAGACAAAAAAAAAAGCGGCTCTTTAATAAGAGCTTCAACCCCTGTTTCAAACAATAATACTCAAAATGCAGGTATTGTCTTAACCGGCTTCATCGAGGCGCTATATCCATACTTAATCAATTATTTATAAGAATCAAAAGTTATTTAACTGTTCGTCATTTCGCTGACAATTATTAAGTCATAACGACATCATGAAAGCAGATATAGTAATAAAAGTGATTCTCTTTTGTTCAATTTTTATTAATGTTATAGCCATAGGCTTTTTTGGCTACAAATATTATTTACGGATTACTTATAACAATATAGATCAAATGACCATCAATAGTTCTTACTGGCAGGATAAAGTAGCTTTTTATGAAATTCTCAACAAGCAGCAAAAAGGGGGTACGTATCTTGTAGGGGACTCAATGTTTGACAGATTAAATATCGATAACGTCTTATTAAATATTGGGATACACAATAGGGGCATTGGCTTTGACAATACACGTTCTCTCTCTCTTCGATTAAATCGGTCAGTTTTAAGTGGTGCCCCTGAAAAAATTTTATTATTCATAGGGGGCAATGACCTTACGAATCGAGATGAGGTTGAGGGCGTTATCGCTGATACAGAAAAAATTATTAAAACCATAATCGCCAACGGGATAAAACTTTATTTTATTTCACTATTGCCCAAAGGTGAAAATTATTCATTTTCACGTCGGAGTGTTATTGATATTAATAAAGATACTTCATATTTCAATAAAAGGATAAAAAAAAAGTGCGATGAGGAAGGAGTTATATTTCTCGACATAACCCAAGATTTTGTTACAAACAATTTTTTTTTGGATAGTCGGTTTACGTCAGATGAAATTCATCTGAATGCTCAAGGTGTTGTGTTACTCGCAAAGTTTTTGGAGCCGCATGTTTATTAACTCCCCATATCGCTGTAACTGTCATTTCACATTATTTCTATGAAACCGATACTGAAAAAACAGGAAGTTATTCCTGCATACAAAAGGAGTGAATTTCGTGAAAAATTGTATTTTATTCCTATCAATATTTATATTTTTAGGGGTTAATCCAATGGCAAATGCAAAAACATTAGAAAGACCCTCTGAAAAAAATGACCGCAACGCCCCTATCAAACTTATTTTCATACATCACTCAGTTGGCGGGAACTGGCTTGCCCATAATTATGGCAGGCTTGTCAGTGAACTCAATAAAAATAATTATTATGTTAATGATGTTAGCTATGGATGGGAGCCTTCTATTTTAACAGACAACATAGTTAAAAAAATAAAGAGAAAAATACTCGGAAAACTTGGCAGGGCGAACCAGGGAGCATATGGAATCGGAAATCGTACAGATATTGGCCAAATGCCGGATTGGTTTTTAGGGCCAGATTCTGATTTGATCATGGATGCGATTTATTCAGAAAATCGTGAAACCGATATTTTTGGTGATCATAGCAACAGTACATCGTCAAATCCGATCCCAAATCCCGGCAAAAAAATAGAAAACCAAATAGTTATGTTTAAATCATGCTTCCCCAATACACTACTGAGGGGGAACCCCGATGATTCAGCTGCCCAGTTGACGAAACCTGTTCGAAATTTCACTGCTGCTTCAGAAGACCATACAGTTGCTAACGCTAAACGCGTATTTAATGACATATTGACATATTTTAGCAATCATCCGGACAAATTTTTTGTTATCATAACACCGCCACCTCAAGCGAAGTTGCCAAAAGAAGGAAAGATCGCCCGTGGATTCTGTAACTGGCTTGTACATGACTGGCTTAAAGAAAATGAATACCAATATAAGAATGTCATGGTTTTTGATCTCTTCAACGTATTGACATCTGGTCATAGCAGTAGCCAAAATGATTTTGGACAAGAGGATGGCAACCATCACCGCATCTGGAATGGCAAGGTGCAGCATATCGTCAATACCGAAAACAATCTGCTCGTCTATCCAACTAAAAATGGAGATGACCACCCTTCACCGGCTGGCTTGCAGAAGGCTACTCAGGAGTTTGTTCCTTTGCTGAATTATTATTTTGAGCTATGGCAGGAGAAACTTCAATAGAAATTTTGCAGAAGCAGGAAACCTTGACTCCTCTTACTTAGGGTGCAGGTATATGTGTTAATTTTTATTACTTTTCCCAATCGCGGTTCAATATGATGTATTTTAGGAACGATTGAATAATGAAAAACACAAAAGTTGAAAGTTTTTTCCACAGCACTGGAAATGGTCAGATTTTTTGCACAATTGTTGGACAAATGATTGAAGGAAAAGAATGCCTGATATATCTGGCTCCATTTTTTGAAGAAAGAATGTGGACCCAAAGGATTGCGTTTAATTTTGCCAGATCATTTTTTGAGAATACGGGCCAACCTGTTTTGATTTTTGATTATTACGGCTATGGTGAAAGTGATGGCGACTCTGAAGACTTTTCGTTGAATCGATGCCAGCATAATTTACAAAATTTGTTAGATTTTATTCAAAAAAAATATAATGTATCCTGCTTTTCTTTATGGGGTATCCGTACCGGAGCATTTTTGGCGCTTTATCTTCATCAACAAATCCCATCGATTAACTCTTTATTAATGTGGGCACCTGTTCTTGATTTAAAAAAATTCATTTATCAGCAATTGCGCTCTACAATTGCTTCTCAAGGGACTATATTTAAGAAAATCATTGCAACTCGAGATGTAATTTTACAAGAACTAATCGAATCAGGAAAGTGTGAGCGGGATGGATATTTACTGAACCACATAGATGGTTATCGGATTGGTAAGACTTTTTGGCAGGAAATTGTTGAGTCAGGAAGTATCGATAATGGTTCTTTAACACACGATGTCCCTACTTTATTTCTCGACATAATGCCCCCTAAAGGACGAAAGGCCAAGTCTAAAGAACCTGAATATCAAGAAGGTGGTAACCAGAATTTGGTTTATGATAATGTTGATGCTAATTCTTTCTGGGATTATGGTTTGGATTATTCACAAAAAGCCGATATTGTGTATAGTGCTTCTTTAGCGTGGTGGCATAACCGAACCTTCCAATAATTTGATATGTTTTGTTCGAGGAATGCGTAATGAAATCGATTGTGGAATTTCCAAATAAAAAATCAGAGATACTCCGTGGGATTCTTTATACCCCGGATGAAATAGATAACAGCAGAAAAGACATAGCTATCTTTCCCCTTAGTGGCCTGATGGGTGCTGAAGGCGACTATCGAAACCATTACCGAATAGCAGAATACATGGTAAAAAAGGGTTATTATGTTTTGAGGTTTAGTCCTTCAGGGATTGGGTTAAGTGATGGATTTATTGATGATTGCAAAGTTAAGAATTTATTTGCTTCAATCGAGACAGGTCTTTTTGTGGATGATATTAGGGCGGCTGTTCAGTTTATTTCTTCTTACGACAATTTTACTTCAATTACATTAATTGGAATATGTGGAGGAGCTATTTCTTCTCAGTTGGCAGCAGCCTGTATTGATGAGGTAGAACATGTAATCCCAATAGGTGCGCCTGTTGTTCTGGATAGTGATGACGTGCAATATTATAGTTCAAGAATATCTGACAAGACGTCAAAAGTTATTTTGGGTACATACTGGCATAAATTGTTTTCGCTTAAGGCATGGTTCCGCCTTTTAACTTTTCAAAGCGAGTGGGACAAGATTTTTGGGGCGTTAATTAATTATTTTAATAAAGACTTATCGAGTTTAAAAAATGATGATCCTGCCAGCTTTCATTATAGTCAATATTTTCATGATTCTGTAAATACGCTGCTTTCAAAGAGGAAAAAAATACTATTTATTTTTGGTGATTCCGATGATTTTTGGTTGGAGTTTAAAAATCTTTTTTTAAATAAGTATTACAGTGATGAGTCCTGCCTGCCATTTGATTATTATCTGGTTTTAAATGGAAATCATATGTTGAGCTGGGTTGAGATGCAGATGGATGCAGCAGAAAAGATATGTCAATGGTTAAATACGCAATGTGGAAAATCGGTTTAATTAATTTTAGGTTTAATCATCGACTAAAACCGGCAGCAGGAATTATGATCGAATGGATAATTTAAAGGGAAAAGTTCTCAACTCATTAAAATGGGTAGGTGGTTCCACACTTCTTGTCCAGTTAATATCCTGGGGTATAACTATTTATGTGATACGATTGCTTTCCCCTGATGATTTTGGTTTAATGGGTATCGCTTTTGTATTTCTTGGCACCCTTTCGCTGGTCAGCGAATTAGGCTTATATTTTGCGGTAATACAGAAAAGAAATATTACCCAATTTCAATTAAGACAAGTACTCGGATTTGTTATTTTGGGCAATTCATTTTTCTTTACAGTTCTATTTTTTGGAGCACCTTATATTGCTGAATTTTACCAGGAAGTCCGGCTAATTCCAATTTTATCAGTATTGAGTTTTATTTTCCTTCTCAGACCACTCTACGTAATCCAGGAAGCCTTAATTACCAAGGAGATGAATTTTAAAATTAAATCTATTGTTAATTTAGCTGCCAATATGAGTGCAACAATAGCGACATTTATTTTAGCAATTAGAGGTTTTGGCGTATGGGCTCTTGTCTGGAATCAGTTAGTACTCTATGTTGCAAGAGTCATTGGTTTTAATATTTTGGGCAAGGGATTTATCTTGCCCACTTTTTATTTTAAAGGCGCATCTAGTTTTCTGGCCTTTGGTGGGTATGCCACCGGGGCAAGTTTTTTTAGGACATTGTATTTTAAATTAGATGTTATGATTGCAGGTAAATATCTAAATGTTGGGCTCATTGGTTTTTATACAGTCGCTCTTCAACTTTCGTCCATGATTTTAGATAAATTATCTGTAGTTATCCCTCAGGTTGCGTTTCCTGCATTCTCAACACTGCAGGATGATCCAGAGCGATTATCCAAAAGCATTATCAAAAGCGTTTGGCTGTTACATTTAATATCTTTCCCATGCTTTATCGGGATGGCGGCAATTGCTCCTGAAATCGTTAATCTGTTTTTGGGTGAAAAATGGCAAACAGTTATTGTACCTATGCAAATATTATGTCTTATCATGCCTTTAAGGATACTCGACATACTGTATTATCCTGCTATGGAAGGAAGAGGGCGTGCTGATATATGTATGGCAACAGCCGTATTTGCTTCATTAGTGTTAGGTTTTGGTTTTTTTGCTGGAATTCGGTGGGGTATTATTGGCTTATCTTTAACATGGGTTATTGCCTATCCGATCATATATTCATTCATGCTCTTAAATTTTCAAAATATTTTGTTAGTCCAGGCATCTGAGATTTTGAAGTCTTTTATCGCCCCCTTAATCTCCAGTCTAATAATGTATGTTTCGATCACCTTCTTTAGGCATCTTCTGGGCAATCACGTTACCCAATTGTTACAATTATTGATTTTGCTCTTTAGCGGTGGAATGATTTTCTTATTAGTTATGATCAGTGTGGATAGAAATTTTTTCTTCAAACTGCGTAATGTGGTCATGACACAAACATTATGATGAGTTGGATCGTAGATATGTGTGCGGCGAAAAAAATGCCCCAACAATTTAGACCCAGAAAAAATAGTCAAAAAGATTTATCCACCTGTAAATTTACTAAAACTTTTCATTAAGCACTTTTTAATTGTCCAATTTTAAACTATGACCAATACCGAGCAAAAACGTCTTACCATTCCAATATTTTCATTATTTTTTTTTTTCGTATGCACATTTTATCCCCTGATATATAGCTATCTGCCAATTTTAGGCAAGATAAAAGCAGTCTTGCTTGCGGGAATTATCATGCTGATAGGCTATATTATTA
The DNA here is from genome assembly GCA_963675805.2 of Desulfobacterales bacterium. Lineage (GTDB taxonomy): Bacteria > Desulfobacterota > Desulfobacteria > Desulfobacterales > Desulfosalsimonadaceae > SURF-3. Next base: position 19,302 of record CAXXNU010000001.1, read on the forward strand.
CAAGTAATGACTATGTTAATAATAATTCATATAAGAACCCACTATTTTTGTCATTAACGGGTTTCGTGTTCGTTGTAATCCTGAGTGTGTTGGTTTCGTTTGATAGGGGAAAAACTCTTGATCTGATAATAGCTAATACCAAATATTTTATTGTTATAGCGATAATGGTCAAGATTATTGATAATACTAAAAGACTTGACCTGCTACTCGGCGTTATTGCAGCATGTGGTTTTGGCATGGCCTTTAATAGCGTTTTAAATTTTGTCATCGGACAAACAAGCAGTCATAGTGGATACACAAGTAGCCGCGCGATTGCTATAGGGATTTTTGGCGATCCGAATGATTTGGCCCTGCTATTAAACACCACTTTGCCTTTTTTATTATATTTTTGGATAAAGGCCCAAAAAAAAACATTACCCCTAATCGGAATATTGACTGTTATCATGGCGATTATTTTAACATTTTCAAGAGGTGGGTTTCTTGGATTATGCGCGGTAGGTCTCGGCTTTTCAATCTTTTACGCAAACAAACAAAAAAAATATCTTGTTTCTTTGCTAATTATGATTTTGCTTTTTTGGCTTCTTGCTCCTCCTGAATATTCTGAAAGAATATCATCGATTTTCGGTTGGAAAGTTGATCGGCAGACAGGTGAAACCGGTACACGTATGGATGCATGGCGTTTGGTAGCTATAGAAACAATAACAAAATATCCTGTTTTAGGAGTCGGTGCAGGTAGTAGTATTTATATTGCGGGCTTTTCCAAAAAAAATGACTGGCACCTGATACATAATGCATTTGTTCAGGTATTCAGTGAATTGGGCTTGGTTGGATTATTTTTCTATTTGCGCTTATTCCTTTTACCGTACAAACAATTTCGTGCCGCTGTGCGGCTTAACTACCATGATTACGAAAAGCATATATTACGATTTACCATGATAATCATCAGTTTCCTTTCCTATGGAGTAACAGTAATTTTTTTGCCTCAGGCTTACTCGCCGATTCTTTTCACCTTGGTCGGACTTGCAATAGTGCAATCGCAGTTGATATCATTAAACAATAAAAGAACAATGCAAAGATAGGCTTCCCAAGAATAGTGGCCAGGGTATGTGTATTAAATGATGAATTATTAGCGAAAAGTTGAAAGTAAAATAAAGTAAAAAATTATCTCCCTCGATACCTTTAGGAAATATATAATAAAATATGAAATTCATTTCTGATATCAATACAGAAAGTAATGCCCTCAGGGGAATCGGAAAACAGACTGTGATATTTTCACTTTTTGTTGCGTGGGTTGTATCCCTCACATGCGTATTTTTGGTTATGAATATTAACCTAATTCAGATTGCACTTTGCTTGATAATTTTTTTCCTGCTTTCGGCTTGGGGGCACCTGATAGTTTATCCTGTATGCTATAAAAACGGTAAACTTCTTGAAGGAGTTGTCTGGGGGACAGTTACAGGAACTGCTGTAGGTTCACTTATTTCTTCAGTCATTATTTATTTGATTGGGTGGAACCTGTTAACAATATTTTTTATTTTAACAGTTTTGCCAATAACTATCATGCTATTCATGATTAATAAAAAATTAATCCCCATTTCGAATAAAACTGTTCGTTGTGGCGATACTGATTTTCTATTGATAGCATTCTTAATTGTTACTCTCTTCTTCTACTTCCCGTTTAAAAATTTAGGTACATTCACTGATAACAAATATCTTTTTACTTGGCTTTTCGGGCATGATTTCATTAACCGCATGGTTCACGTGGTCAGCTTAAGTAGAGGAGTTCCCTTAGACAGTTTCTTTTTCTCTGGAGAAAAATTAAGTTACTACTGGTTGGCTTATTTGTATCCAGCAATGCTTATTAATATTGATTTCATAAAACTTGCGCCTCAAAAATTGCTGCAGTTAACCGTTCTTATATATAGTCTACTATCTACAGCTGCTTTGTTTCTCTTCTTTAAAAGCATTATAAACAAAAGAAAACATTTACTGATGCTAATCTTTTTATCTCTGTGCTGTTATAGCTTCAGTTATCTTTATATTGTTTTTATGAAAATGTGGACTTTGCTGACCGGAAATAGTCTGATCAGTTTATTAGGATATAAACTACCTGTTTTTTCTGGTTTTTCACATACTTTTTACCGTTTTTTTCTAGTTCAACCTCAAGCTTCTCTTGGCATGGCCATAATGCTCATGATCTTTACAATATATAAAAAAGAGGCAAATCCATATGGGTATTGTTTAATTGGCATACTTACAGGGTTACTTTTTGGTGTGGACGCCACGAATGGAATCATGATTGGTTTCTGGCTTGGTTGTATGACTTTTTCTACTGCAATTTATTATTATAAAGAAAAACAACAGATATTTTCCCTGAAAAACCATATATTGTCTTTAATATGTTCCGGAATTATTTATGCCATTCTTTTTGCAATTGAAATGTATAGCTTCCAAACCGGAAAAAGTGTACTTCAGTTAAGGTTTAATTGGTTTTTTATTTTAGTAAGTTCTATTTATTTTTTTCTTGAATTTGGGCCAATGCTTTTATTGGGCATTGCAGGACTAACTAAACTTATAAACAATGAAAAACTACTTAGGAGTTGGGTCTATCCATACATTATACTCTTCAGCATCGCTCTTTTTTTTAATTTTTTTGTTACCAACCCAACTGAAACATTTTTTGGTCTTTTAAAAGCGTCAAGAATTATACCATTATGTCTTTTGGCCTTTACTGCCTACTTGTGGAACCTGAGTTTTCAAACAAATAGAATAAAAATGCTATCCGTTTTTGTGCTTTTAGCTGGTTTCCCCTCATTTTTCATGGATAATTTTATAGCGTCTGATATTTCCAGACCTTCAACCTTTGTTAGAAACTCAGATATGGAGGCGGCCAACTGGATCAATAAGAATCTGCCTAAGGATGCCATTATCCAGTCAAACCCTAATTATCCAGGGACAGATAAAAAGTATAAAGTCCAATACAGCTATAGTTTCATTCCGATTTTTGCCGAACGGAGAACTGCAGTAGGAGAATGGAAAGTTTCAAGCCAGGAGCATGGCCGGCCCGATGAAGTAGGCGAGCGTTTTCATTCAGTTATATTAATGTTTGAAACATCAGATATCGATCAATGTAGGACTATAATTAAAAAATACCATATTGATTATATATATGTGGGCCAATTAGAAAAGCAATTATATGCAAAAAACTTAAATAAATTCTCTGATAGCCGGTACTTTAAACGAATTTATTCCCATAATGGCATTAATATATTTCAGCCCATTCATTTTGATTAAATGCAAGAGGTAAAAATGATATCAATTATTATACCAGCCTATAATGAATCCGGCAATATCGAAATGATAACAAAAAGTTTAAAGGAACAACTTCAAGACAAGGAAGAGTTTGAAATAATATTTGTAGATGATGGAAGCACGGATCAAACACTTAAAGAGATAAAGAGCATTAGAAAAACTTATAAATTTGTAAAATACATTTCATTTTCAAGAAATTTCGGACATCAAAAAGCTTTGAAGGCAGGTATCGACCATGCTGATGGTGATTGCGTCATAAGCATGGATGCTGACTTACAACATCCTCCCGAGGTATTACATAAGTTGCTTGATAAGTGGCGAGATGGGTATGATATTGTATACACTCTACGAGAGGATACCCAAGACATCAGTTGGATAAAAAGAGCTACCTCAAAATGGTTCTATCAAATAATTAATGCCATCTCTGACGTTGATATCCCCCTTGGAGCTGCCGACTTTCGCTTGATAGATAAAAAAGTAGTGAACGAATTGAAACAATTTAAAGAAAACTGGCTTTTTATAAGAGGAATTGTATCATGGCTCGGTTTTAAGCAAATCGGCATAAAATACCGTGTGCAACCCAGATATTCTGGTAACTCCAAGTATTCACTTTTAAAAATGATCGCGTTTGCTATTCAGGGAGTAACCTCATTTAGCATATTGCCTTTAAGAATTTCTACATTTCTAGGCGTCTTGTTCTCCTTCATTTCATTTCTATATGTTCTGTATGCATTGTATATAAAAATTTTTACAAATTCATTTGTGCAAGGCTGGACATCTATCTTAATCTCTGTACTGTTCCTCGGAGGCATTCAGTTGATCTGCATTGGAATGATAGGTGAATATTTAGGGAAAATGTTTATTGAAACAAAACGCAGACCAACATATATTATTAGTGACAAGTCTTTTTAAGAAAAAACTACCTAATAGATTTTTAACGCTACAGAAATTTTATGTTTTCTAAAAATTAAGAATGCTATTATCTATTAATCCCATATCATACGTGATTGTTGGCATAATTACGACTGTTGCGGCACAAATTTTTTTAAAAATCGCTGGCCGCTACAGTGTATTTGAAATAAAATGGATATGTTTTATTTTTATAAGTTTATCTTCATATGGAATTTCTTTTATAAGCTATTATATGGCAGTAAAATATTTTGATATCAGCAAAGTATCGCCAATAATGGTTTCAGGAACAATGTTGCTTATCGCATTATATGGTTTTTTAATTGGCGAACCTTTTAATCAAATAAAACTATCAGGAATTGTCCTCGCCATCATTTCAATTTTTTTAATCTCCCAATCATGATTCATTTTTTGTTGTTGTAGAGAGGGTTAAGCCGCATGTCCGGGGTGAAGGGCATTATAAGTAACTTAAAAAAATTTAGAGTCACTTTAAATAATTTTAAAAAAACTGCTTATCATCACTACGGCGATAGCCCTTTAAGCTACTTTAAATTTATTTACTACAGTGGTTTGAGGATTAACACCTTTATTGTTTATGAAAATGATTTAGCAAGAGAATTACCGCCGCACGATTTAGACTCCGAATTTGAGGTGATTAAACCTTCACTTGAAGAACTGAGAAATATTAGAATAGGTAAAAATTTGCCACGAGAATTTTATTATGATCAATTATTGAATGCGAGCACCTGCTATCTAGCATTTTGTGAAGGTGAACTCGCCTATATTCACTGGCTTTTTTTTAAAGGAGATCACAGTCGATTCTTAATATTGAGTGATGGTGTGGCAGAATTGAACTATAACACCACTCTCCCAGGCTTTAAGGGCCGCCGTCTTTCAGCAAAGATGATGGCTTATATATCGAAAGATCTCCAGAATTCTGGTTATTCGAAGGTAATGGGAATAATCCACGAGAGAAATATAGCGTCTATTAAGTGTATATTATTAGCTGGCTTTAGAGAGACAGGACGCATAAAAGCATTGGGCCCGCTACACAGAAAATTGAAAATTTAAAAATGTTGAGAGTCGGCTACATTTTAACTCCTATTGACTTCGGCGGATCCGAAAAAGTGAACCTCACTTTTCTTAATCATGTCGACAGAAAACTTTTTGATATTTATCCAGTCCTTTTAACTAGACCATGGGAAAAACATAACTTTTTTATTAGGGAGATAGAAGATAAATACCCTGTTTTTGAATTACCCGTTGCTTTAAGGCCAAGAGACCAGGGCTCTGACTATTTCAGGGTTATCAGATGTTTTAAGAAGCTATTATGTTTTCTACATCAGATGAGAATTCAACTGATTCATACACACGGATATTTCGCCGATATAATCGGCGTACCAGCAGCTAAAATTCTTAAAATTCCACACGTATCAACATGTCACGGATTCATTTCAAATGATATAAATCTTGAACTTTATAATAAAGTAAATCGGACTGTTTTACGGTTCTCTGACAGAATAATCTCTGTGTCAGAACAGATAAAGAATGATCTTGAAAAAAGCGGAATCAGAAAATCAAAAATAACAGTTATCCAAAATGCGGTACAAACTTCACAAAAAAAAAAGACCTATCCGATGAACGACACCAAATTGAGATATTTTCGTGGTATAAAAAAGGAAGAGTATGTAGTCGGATATGTAGGCAGATTGAGTGAAGAAAAGGGGGTTGGGTATTTAGTTGAGGCGGGAATCCATTTATTAGAAATAGGTGAGTTGTGCAAGATATTTATAATTGGAGATGGACCACAGAGAAAAAAATTGGAAGATATGGTCCTAATGAAGGGATACGAAAATGATATCATCTTCACTGGATTCCAAACGAACATTGAAGAATGGATGCTCATGCTTGACATTTTCGTTTTGCCTTCTTTAACCGAGGGTACGCCAATGGCACTCTTGGAGGCGATGTCGTTTGGAGTACCGGTTCTCGCAACACGTGTAGGCGGAGTACCAAAAGTTATTGAAAACGGAATAAATGGTGTTCTCGTCAACCCAACTGATTCCATGGCAATAGCCGAAAATTTAAAGATATTATTTCATCACCCGTCTCTCCGAAAAAAAATCGCTCTGAAAGCTCTCAGCGTTATTGAAAAACAACATAATATCAATGATTGGTGCAAAAAAATTGAAAACCAATATACATTGCTTTTAGGCAACAACAAATGGAGAAAAAAAATAGACAGTCAAAATGTATAAGCAACTGAAGATACTTTTTTTATCAAACAGAAGTCCTCTTCCTATAGTAGATGGTCACACTCGTCGGACTTTCAATATTTTAAAAGGGTTGTCTGAAAATAATCGGGTTTATTTTCTATCACTTTTTGAAACACCTGTGGAAATTGATACTAAAAATATTAAACAACTGGAAAGTTTTTGCCATAGGGTAGAATTCTATCCCTCACCGTCCAAAAGAGTCAGTATTCCAATGATGACTCGGTTGATACGGAGTTTATTTTCCCGCGAACCATACACTATTTGGCGGCATTACTCGAAATCTTTTTTTAAAAGAGTAGAAAAGGTCATTCAAAAAGAATCCTTTGATATAATCCATTGTGACATTCTTCCTATTGTTTACACTATAAAAAATCAAGCAAATGTCTTCAAAAGTGTTACTGATCATGACGTTAGTTACTTAAAATGCTTGAGGATTGCTGCTGAGAGTCCTAATTATCTTCTAAAAATATTTTGTTATCTTGAAGCTTTTAAATTAAAAAAATTGGAGAGTCAAATTTTTAACAAGGTCGAATTGGGCATAGTTGTCTCAGAGGTAGACAAAAAAATATTACACAAAATTTGTCCCGATGGTAGGCTTATTGTAATCGAGAATGGTGTGAATGTAGAAGATTTCAAACCTGGCTCCGAAGCACCTGAACCCAACAGCCTCCTATGGATAGGAGGATTCAATCATCACAGTAATAAACAAGGAATATATTGGTTTTTAGATAATGTATACCCGATAATAAAGAGAAAAACTCCAAGGGTAAAATTATATCTTATTGGGGGCGGGGTTACAGATAAATTAGAATGCTACGCTGCAAGTGATTCATCCATTAAAATATTGGGATATGTCGATAACCCGGTGCCCTACTTTCAAAGGGCAATGGTTTTTATAGCCCCTATTTTAAGCGGTAGCGGCACTAAACTGAAACTTTTGGAAGCAATGGCTGCTGGGAAAGCTATCGTAACAACTAGGATTGGATGTGAAGGGATTGAAGGAATAAACAAAAAACACTTTATGATATCAGACACACCAAATCAATTTGCTGAAAATGTGATTAAAATCATAAACAATAATAGTTATTGGGAATACCTTGGAAAGAATGCCCGAAGGTTAGTATTAAAAAAATATGATTGGAGGATAATTACCCAAAAAATCAACCTCCTTTATAAAAATATTTTTCAATAAATAAATATGAAGCTATACTTTTTTAGCTTCGATAAAGGTTTACGTATGACTAAACTCAATATCTCAAAGAAATTCAAAACTGTTTTACTGAACCCGTCCTCTTTTCTTTATTTTGTATATGGTAAATTGAACTATTTTCCAACCGGAATAGTTATAAACAAGACCATGAGGGATATTCCGATTTATTGTATAAGTCTAAAACAAGCAACGACAAGAAGAAGTTTCATGGACAAACAAGTTGCTAAAGCCGGTTTTACAAATTTCAATTTTATCGATTCAGTTGATGCGTTATCACTAAATATTGATACCCTTATGAAAGAGGGAATATACAATGATGCTTTATCAAAAAAATATCATGGCCGGTCCCTAAATTTAGGAGAAATAGCTTGCTCATTGTCACATGGAAAAATATATGAGATTATTGCCAAGGCACTGCATCCATTTGCATTAATCTTGGAAGATGATGCGTTGTTCGTTACGAAACGCATTAACGCTGTTGACATTTCAATCTTCCCTTCAGGTTGGGATATCGTATTTCTCAACTCTTTTTATTCGAGTACACCGCCAGAAGGCAATATAAAGAATAATTTATATAGTACTCAATCCTGGAAAGGTTCTTGCGCAGCTTATTTAATATCCTTAAAAGGTGCTACAAAATTAGCAAAATCTTACAAACCAGTATTCCATGCTGCGGATGGTTTCGTTGGGCGATGCATGGCTTGTCCTGAAGATCATGAGCATGACTTTAAGGGGCAAGGCGGGGCTACAATAATTGATGCATATCTAATTTTTCCAGATTGTATTCTTAACGGATCTTCTGTTGGTTTTTGGAACACAACACTACCCGTAAATTTTTAGTGGAAATTGTAAAAATGCCAAGCAACAAGATTAATGTTCTATTTGTAATTATGTATGTTCAAATAGGTGGAATAGAACGGCTTGTATATAATCTGTCACGTGATTTAGATCGTAAGATTTTTAATCCTTATATTGCGTGGTTTGAAGGAGAGGAAATTTGCAAGGAATTTATCGATATAAATATACCACTCTTCCACGTGCCTAAAAATAAAAGACTTGATCTTAGAACGATGAGGAGGCTCGAGGAAATTATATTTCGTAATAACATCCAGATTGTAAATGTGCATGGATTTATGAACATGATATATTCTTTTTATGGAGCTAAGGTTAAAAATAAGCGAAAATTAGTTTATACCGTACATTCCGACTGGGAAATACAGAAAACCGACTGGAAGTGGAGATTCATTAGCATAATTTTGTTTAAATTCATTGATTCAATTGTTTGTGTAAATCCAAATTTTTTGAAATCTATTGAACGGAAGTTTTATGTAAATACTGATAAGAATATTGCTATCCCAAATGGTGTTAATCTTGCGTCTTTTTCAGAAAAGAGAAATAATTATCATCTAAGGTATAAATTGGGGCTACAAGAAAATGATATAGTAATTGGCCAAATTGCGAACTTTAAAAAGATTAAAAACCATATGATGCTCTTGAAAGCTTTTAATAATGTTATAAAAAAGAACACACTTGTTAAACTTTTATTAATTGGGCAAGGTTTTAAAAATGATTATGAAAATACTGAAAAAGATATCGTTGATTATATAAAAGATCAAGGCATTGAAAACAATGTCTTATTATTGGGGTTTCGCTCAGACATACCAGAACTTTTGAATATCATGGATTTTGTTTGCCTTACCTCTATTAAGGAAGGCTTACCCCTCTGCTTAATTGAGGCTATGGCTGCAAGCCTTCCATTAGTTGGAACCAATGTTGAAGGGATTAAAGATGTTATTGTACACAACAAGAATGGTTTTTTGATCGAGTCTAATGATATTACAGGACTTGAAAAGGCCATGAATGTATTAATTAGAGATAAAATTTTGAGGCATAAATTTGGTTGTGAATCAAAAAAAATTGCGAATGATAAATATTCTTTAGAGCAATGCATTGATAGTTACCAAAATTTATTTTTATCTTTGGTCAAAAAATAGAATAATTCTAATCCGTTTTACTCTCTAAGAATAAAATGCATGCTCGCTAATTTTTATAAATATTTTTTAAAGATGATCGTCCTGAAGATATCAAAATTTAATTCGATGACAGATAAGAATAATTAAATTCAAGGCTACCAAATCCATCAGTAAGCATTTGTATTTTTTGCACTATGAGCCGCCTTGCGGATTTCAGCGGCTTTCTCCTCTGATGCTATAAGTTGATACAAAAAGAAGCTTTTTTTTACCACGCAGGTGTACCTGAGCGGCTAATAACTTAAAGAAAACAAATCGAGTTGGTTTTATCTGATCACTGTTATAGATAGGAATCATTGACGAGATAAATCAGAAAGTAAACCATCAAATGAACACGGATTTGTGTTGACGGGTGGATACTCAGGAGCATGTCATGTTTTTATAGATAAATTTTAAAAAAAATTCTTGATGAATTGAATGGACTTTGTAAAATACAGGTGACGCAGGTTCAATGCAAGCTCAATCGGAACTTGAACTTTTTCCCATATATAAATTATCTTCTTATTCCCTCTTTTTTCTTTTCGGCATAGATCTTGCTTTTTCTATTCCAAGGGCTATGAGCTGATTCCAAATTCCCAGCAACGAAATAAAATTTAAATCGAAAATTTGAAGGAGAAAGACAATGAAACTTAAAATTTTAATTACATTCATTTTTCTAATATTAAATACTGCTGATGCTATTTCAGGTACAATTTCATTTACTAATGGCCTTTGGACACAGTCGTTTGATTGTGCCGAGTGGTCTGCTGATTGGCCCGTTACTCTTGACTGCAACGGCATGGATACAGCAGCATTAAACACTTGTGCAGGAGTTGGAGTCGTACCTTGTCAATGGGATAATGATAGCATGGGAGAACAAATCCTTGCATCTGCTAACAATCCCAATGGTGTTGCAGGTACAAATGCGCAAGTTCATTATTTTTATACCGGCATTGACGGTAAAGGTTCTGTCAATGACGTTTCAGGCGGCCTTAAAATTTATTTTCCTTCAAATCTTCCAGAATATTGGTTTAGATTTTACATATATTTCCCCACAGAAATGGGTTGGGGGGGCACATTCAGCGGATGGAAGACCTTATATTGTGATACCGAGGGGCATAATACTTACGGGTGGTATTTTGGTTTTCCAAGAGGTTCAGATAGCACAGGGGCTTATTTGCAGCAATCTGCTACTGCGCTTGCATCTTCCGGTTATGGGGATAATTGGCTTGAGTCTGATAGCAGACAAGGGTTTGGAAGATGGATTCCTGTTGAATACCACGCCAAAATGGATACTAATGGGACAGACGGTATTTTCCAAGCATGGGTAGATGAGACATTAATTATAGATAGGGCGGACGTTAATTGGGCTTATAATGAAGGATTTCATGATATTGGTGTCGGTTCAAATGGAGATGCCGCTGTTGGCCCTCCTAATTCATGCGTGGGAATTCGGTTTGATGATTTTGCTATAGCCACTACAGCATATAATGGGTTTGTTGACGATGGGCATGGAAATCCAAGAATTGGTTTATTGAATATAGTTACAGGGTTTCGGGTAGATATAACCTCTCCAACAAGCGAGAATAATTACACTTCATCACTCAATAAAATAAATATAAGTGGCTCTGCATCTGATAAAAGCACGATTGAATCCGTTACCTGGTCAAACGATAGAGGGGGATCTGGTTCCGCCAGTGGAACAACATCTTGGGTCATTAATAATATAACACTTCTTCCCGGCCAAAATATTATTACTGTAGCAGCCCATAATGATACCGGAGAGACACTAACAGACACTTTGATAGTTACCTATGCCTCTTCGATTACCGATACCGCCCCACAAAAAATTATTCTTGAGGACGGATTCGAAGCTAATAATGTAATTAACTGGGATGATGACTTCATCCGAGGGGACACGCACATTGACACAAGCCCCGTGTATCAGGGTACTTATGCATTAAAGATGGAAAGTTCAGATCCTGGGAATTATGCTCATTTTTTTGGTGATCATCCTGGTGTTGATGGTGAAATGGTCACAGATGTAACCGTTATAGAGCATTATCGCCCAAGTGAGAATTTCGATTGGGTTACTGGTTTGAAATTGTGGATAATGAATTGTTATGAGAGTTGGGGAGCTGGTTATTATCTTGCCGCAGGTCAGAGTAAACCGCATACTTGGGCGCCATTTTATATGACTATATCTGTCAATGGTAATGGAGAACCATATGGTCAATTGACTAGGGCGGATGGCTTAGGCGGCCCCGGAACTCTTTGGCAAAATTTTTGGCAAAATGTAGATCAACCTGCAGCTTTTTCAAAAGGCCAATGGAATAAATTAAGATTTCGCCTTAAACTTAATAGCTTGGGGGCCAATGATGGCATTTTCCAGTTGTGGGTAGATGATAAACTGAAATGCAATTATTCAGATGTAAATTTCAGAGGAACTTACTCCCAATACGGTTGGAACCATTTGATGATGTCAATGCATGCAAATCCAGCACCAACACAGAGCCAATGGGTTAGCAGAGACGACATACAAATAATTTCCGATGCTCTATTGCCACCAGATAAGCCAGAAGTACGATAGGAATTAGTGTATCTATATTTGCCAAGCCTTGGTTTGCAAAATTAACGAACTAAGGCTTGGCTTTCCCTTTCATAAACTCCATGTTTTTATCTTTATTTTTTCCAATTTTTCCCAAAAAAAGCTCAAGTTAAATTAAATACTGTCTACAAAATGTCATTAGACTGTATACAATATATCAAACAGATACAAAAAAAGGCCATAATGTCTTCTTTTTTCAGGCCCATTGTCAAAGAATAGATAGTTATTACTGCGATGGTTTTCAAAAATATGACAATATTAAAGATATTATCTAATTTTAAATTTCAAAATTTTCATAGATAACGTATAATATTTTTCGCACATTTTGAAAGAGTAGCCCTCAATCTGGTATGGTTTGGTTTGACCAAAGACTCAAACGATAACCATCAGGAGGGCTACAAGTGGAGAATACCAAATCAGAACGAGGAAACAAAGAGGTAAAAGCCGGCCAGATCATCCGAATTGAACAAGATCAGCTGACAAAGCACCTGGATAAAGTTGTCAGAGGGACCGTGGAAGAAACGCTGAATTCACTTTTAGAAGCTGAGGCTGAGCGGTTATGTCAAGCCAGTCGTTATGAACGTACCGATGCCCGTAAAGACACTCGTGCGGGTTATTACAATCGGAAGCTGGAAACCAAGGCCGGGAATGTAAATCTTAAAGTACCCAAACTCCGCACATTGACTTTTGAGACAGCGATCATTGAAAGATATCGGCGCCGCGAAAGCTCGGTGGAAGAAGCATTGATCGAGATGTATCTTGCCGGCATATCGGTGCGCCGGGTTGAGGATATCACCCAGGCCCTGTGGGGCACACGTGTCAGTCCGTCAACGGTCAGTAATCTGAATAAAAAAGTCTACGGCCGGATTGATAGATGGCTAAAAGAGCCATCACCGGCAGATTTGCATATGTTTTTTTAGACGGTATCTGGCTAAAACGCAGCTGGGGAGGAGAAGTAAAAAACGTCAGCGTGCTTGTTGCCAATGAACACGGATATCGTCAGGTTCTGGGTGTTAGAGAAGGTGCCAAAGAGGACAAGGAAAGCTGGCAGGCGTTTTTGCGGTATCTTGGGCTATGTGGCGTTCAGCTGTTTGTCAGCGACAAATGCTTAGGTTTGGTTGAATCTTTGGCAGATTTTTATCCGGAAGCTAAATGGCAACGGTGTGTGGTACATTTTTATCGCAATGTGTTTACCGCGGTTCCCAAAGCCAAAGTCAAAGACGTGGCGGCCATGTTAAAAGCGATCCACGCTCAGGAGGATCGTGAGGCGGCGGAAGAAAAGATTATGGCGGTAACCCGGAAATTGAAGAAGATGAGATTGAAAAACGCAGCCGACATGGTGTCCCAGGGAGCTCATGAGACGTTGAGTTATTATGATTTTCCAAGTCAGCATTGGCGATCATTGAGGACGAATAATCCATTAGAGCGCCTGATGCGGGAAATCCGGAGAAGAACGAGAGTGGTTGGTGCATTTCCTGACGGACAATCTGCATTGATGCTTGTGGCAGCCAGGCTTCGTCACGTAGCAGGAACAAAATGGGGTACACGGCGATATTATCTAATTTTAAATTTTCAAAATTTTCATAGTGCCTTTTCCGGATCATGCCCTGAACAAATACTTATTTTTTGCAGTACTGCACTTGAATGTTGAACAGTGAGTTTATAATGGATCATTAACACTTGCCAAACGTCTCAATCACCTCACTGCATTACCTTAAATATCCCGATCATATTTCCTGGGCTGTTGAACAATCATATTTTCCTCTTTTTATTGTCTTCAATAACTTCACCGGGTTTCCACTTTCTTTCAGCAAGATCACTTACCAAAAAACTAAATTGTAAACCTGTTAAGGAGTTCAATTGTCATGACCAGTACGATGATAAAACCATTCTATGAATTAAAAGAATCTATTAACAGATATCGTAAACGGAGATGGTGGAAAAATTTGCGAAAAATGGGTATGCAACTTGGCAAGGATATTAATTTGCCTATGTCAACCTGGCTTGACATGCCCCACTGTTTTCTTATCTCTATAGGTGATAAATGTGGATTTGGAGAGGGTTGTTCTATATTGGCGCATGATGCCATGCCAAATGAATATATTAATGCAACCAGAATTGGTAGGGTTAAGATTCATGAGTCCTGTCATTTTGGTATGCGAACAGTTATATTACCCGGCGTTGAGATAGGTCCGAGGTCTATTGTCGGATCCAATTCTGTTGTTATTAATGATATACCGCCTGAAACAGTTGCAGGCGGCAATCCTGCAAAAGTAATATGCAGTATAGAACAATACCTTAATAAACAGAAGGCATTGATGAAGGAACTGCCTCTTTTTCCCTATAAAGAATATAGCATTCAATACCTGTCTCCTGAAAAACTTCAGGAGATGCTTGAAAAATTAGAAACAACTGCAGGATTTATTACTGGCGGCTATACAGCAATGGAAGAGGAAGGAGCTTGCCTTTACCGAACATAAACTGAAATAACATAAATTCTTTGAGGAATAATGATGAAGGCGTTTCTTTTAAAACTTGTTAATTATTTAAACCTTTATTCAATGTTCAATGGATATACAAAAAATACAGCAACAATATTTATGCTTCATCGCATTGACCCTGAGTATGAAAACACATCCGCAGGTTTTTCACCGGCTTTATTGCGAGAATATTTCGAGTATTTAAAAAAGAATCAATATAATGTAATTTCACTGTCAAGTTACATGAATGCATTGATAAAAAATGAAGATACAACCAAAGCTGTTGTATTTACAGTTGATGACGGGTATCGAAATTTTTACCTCAATGCATTTAAAATTTTTCGGGAATTCAATTATCCTGCAACAATTTTCATTACCAGTGATTTTATCAACGGAAAACTTTTTTTCTGGTGGGACACTATTGAATATGCCGTTATGTCAACAAAAAAGCGAGTAATCAATCTCCCTAACTGGAATCTTAATAATATTCAAATTAAAACTGATTCTCAAAAAGCAGAAGCTGTTTCATATATTGTAGGCTTTTGTAAAAAGTTAAAAAACACCAACAAACTAAATTTAATTGAAAAATTACTGGAATTACTGGATGTCAATATTTCCGGACAACCGATGAATGAATATGCGCCTCTTTCCTGGGATGATATTTTTGAAATGAAAAAGCATGGCATTGAATTTCATCCGCATACAAAAACGCATCCTATAATGTCAAGGATTTCCAAAGCCCAAAAATTAGAAGAATTGTCTGAACCTAAACAAACAATTGAAAAAAAATTAAGCGTACCAGCGAATATATTCTGTTACCCAAATGGAGGATTTGGAGATTTTGATGAGGAAACCATAGGTATCCTGAAATCGCTTAACTATATTGGCGCCGTGACAGGAATCCCCGGGTTTAATAACACAAAAAATAAAACAGACATGTTTAGAGTCCATCGATTTGGCTTACCTTCTGATCCGATTTTATTTAAACAATATATCTGTGGATTGGAGCAGGCTAAACGACAGCTTTTGGGTTGTTTTCTCCATAAATACAGATAAAATCAAAATTAGCTTTATCCTAACATATCCCCCCGCCCTTCAGATTGTTCAGGTCTGGAATTACCGCCCAAAAAATATTCTTCTGGGTTGACATTTAAGATGGATTTTATTTTATTTTTATACGGAACAATCATTTTGATCCTCAGCGTAGGCTTCATACTAACCACGTGGAAAATGTTTGTATTCAGGCGAAGACTTCATGAACTAATCTCAAATTCTCAGTGGGAAAAAACACTTGAAGAAAAAGGTATTTTTAACAAAAATACAATTGTTTTATTTGGCGATTCGCAAATAGAACTTTGGAGGATGTGCCCATTTTTTGGTATTACCCCCATGAGGAACCGGGGGATATCAGGAGAGCAAGCTTCCGAAGCAATCAAAAGATTTCATAATGATGCGCTCAATTTGAATCCGGATTTAATCGTGATTCTAACAGGGGCAAATGATTTAACTCACGGTCGAAATGTTAAGGATATTGCTGCTGACATTGAAAGCATGATTTCAATGGCAAAAAATAATTCAATAAGCACTCTCGTCGGCAGTTTATTGCCATTTAGGGAAGGTGTTTATAGCGATAGCCGCATAACGGAAATAAAGTTGCTTAATGACAAGATCCAATCATTATCAGAAAAATATAATTCTAAATTTATGGATTTTTATTCACTTCTTGCGGATAATAAAGGTTTTTTAGACCCTGATTTCACAGATGATGGTAAACACCCAAATATAAATGGCTATTTTCTAATGTCCAATTTACTGCTAAAGATGCTAATAAATAATAATTATTAACCCCTCATTTTGTATACATATTATTTTATTCTGATTTATAAAGACTTTAATTCGTATTCGGCAGTTAAAATTTTTATTGTCGCGACTGTTATATAAAAAAATTCAGATTAAAAGTCGTTGCTGATTTTAGGAAATTGATGAAGAAAAAAGTCGTTGTTATTGGAGGTGGTCTGGCTGGTTCATTGATATGCAATGAATTGGTAAAGTCTTCTGATGTTTTTTTATTAGAGATCGGTGAAAAGAATACAATTCGATACCCTCAGGTTAATTTTATAAATAAAAAGTTTGCGGAAGTAAATACCTTCTGTTTCGGTGGCGGAGGAACAACAAATCTCTGGCATAATGGATTGATCCCCATCAATAAAGAAGATATTACCTGCAAAGAATTCAGTGAAGTATTGGCAGAGGCCCAAGGCTATATAGATCAAGCCGCTTCTGCGCTTTATTTCAATAATAAGTCATTCTCGCTTGAATACACCAATTTATTGTCGGGAATGAATTTGATCGCAAAAAAAATGAGTGTTTTTGAGGATGGAATTGATTGCCTCATCTATCCAAAAAAGTTCAAAAAACTATCAGTTGACTTTCGGGTAAATGATTTTTACTCTGTTAATAATATAGATTTTGTTGCGGAAGATCGACGCATAAAGACCGTTAACTACTCAATTGGAAATGAGAAATATTCCATTGATGCCGATATAGTAATTGTATCTGCCGGCACGCTGGGGTCGCCCAAAATATTAAATAAAATAATATCTACAATGGGGCTTTGTTTTAACAATTTAGGGACTGGATTCATCGATCATCCAATGGGGTTTGTCGGAAAAGTTAAATTCAAAAAGGAATTCGCAAATTTAATTAAGAAGCTTGCCCTGTATCAAAAAGCGGAATATGTCTGCCGCAATGCCGTCCGCATAAAAAGTGAGTGCCGACATTATACATGCTGCGTTTTTTTCAGGCCAGCACTAACAATGGACAACAGGCTTTCAATTTATAAATACAAATCATCAATAGGAGCCAGCCAAGGCTTGGCCCGATTAAAAAATATGTTCTCTCTGAAAATCCTTCATCCTGATATTATCGCAGAAATTTTTTCACACATATTTGGTTTCAATATACCGAGCAGAACTTACAATATTCTTTTAATAGCTGAACAAAAACGAGGCACGAATCGTATATATTACGATGGCGATGATTTAAAAGCCGACTGGTCAATAACTGAAGAGGAGATTTCAATTTATAGAGATATTCTTCAAAAACTTAAAACAATGCTATCTGGAATATCTGATGAATTAGACATCGAAACCGGTATAACAGAAGACTGGTTATGGTCTGCCGCTCATCATTCCGGCACAACACCTCTTGGCCATTCCGATGATGATATTATTGAAAAAGATCTTAAACTGAAATTTTGCGACAATGTATTTGTCTGTGATGGTTCGGTTATTCAGGAGCATTCCTATGCCAATACAGGACTGACCATTGGTTCGCTGGCAATGCGTCTGGCAGAAAGAGTTTGCCGGTAGGTTGTTTTTTGTAAACAAACATTCAACTATATTTTCATTTAAAGCACGATACCATAATACAATAAAGGAGAACAAAATGGCGGGAACATATTTCCAGAGAATGATTTTCATTCTATTTCTTTCTTGCCTTTTCCCCGCAGGAATCGGTGCAACTCCTTTGGGTTCCGTTACGATGTCTTACTCTTGTAATGCTTTGTGGAACTTAGGTCCATATGGAAACGATGAAAGCGTTTTGTTTTGCATGGGCATCACTGATGATGATATTAGAAACCAGATTGATCAACCTGAGGGACTCAGTGGTTGGTGGCCTGGGGATGCGTTCCTCTTTTTTACGGATCATTTCACTCTGGCTGATGCTGGTTTGACCTTTGAAATAAATCAGAGCAATTATGTGTTTTGGAATAGTATGGTCAATTCTGTTCTTACTGACGGGGACCAAGATATGTTTTATTGGACCTTAGCAATTGAAGATACGGGAAATTTTTTGGGTTGGAACTTTTCACCATATTATTCTGGGAATGGGATTGATTTTCAGGAATATAATATAAATCACCTATCGATTACGATAAATGATATACAGGTTCAAGAACCTTTGCCTGAAAATTATAGCTGGACAGTAAATTGGACTTTAACTGTTGATGGCCAATCGGCGCCAATACCTGAACCTGCGACGATGCTCCTTTTATGCACAGGTATGGCAGGTCTTGTCGGGGTAAGATTCAGAAAGAAAAAACTATAATTGCATGATATTTGATCTCAAAAGATTTAGTTACGACACTCTTCCTTGACGGCCGCCAACCTGCCAGAAGTGATAACCAGAATCTGTCACCAACTGCCAACTCATATGTGACTCTTCGGAAAGCATAAGAACGACCACGTTCAACAAGGTCATTCTTATGCTTATCATTTCTTCCCATTGGCTCACCAATTATAAACCCGGCAAAAAAGATTTTTCTCTGTGAATATAAAAAAAACAAATAATCCCCTTTCTGTGCTGGTGACCGGAAGCACAGGATTCCTTGGATCCAAAATTGTTGAAAAACTAATTCTTAATGGTTTTAAGGTGCGGGCGTTTGTACTGAAAACCTCCAATATCAATAAACTTAAAAGCCTGGATGTTGACATATGTATTGGAAATATCGTGGATCTTTCCTCATTGAGACTTGCTTTTGATCGTATTGATTATGTTGTCCATGCTGCTGCTGATACCACCGGCAGTGTTGAAAGCGGCAGGGTCAATACTATTCAGGGCACAGAAAATATCCTGAAATTGTGCAAAGAGTACAAGGTAAAAAAGCTTGTTTATATAAGTACTTGTAGCGTCTATGGAGCGGCGGATTATAAGAAGGGATATGAGGTTACCGAAGCATCTTCCCTTGAGCGTTTTCCTGAAGCTCGTGGGCCATACTCCAATGCAAAGTTCCAGGCTGAAAAAATTGTTTTACAGGCGATTACTGAAAATTACTGCCCAATAATATGTTTTCGGCCAGGAACAATTTACGGTCCCGGTGGCAAGATATATACCCCTATAATGGGTTTTTCTTTTGGCAGGAAGATATTCTTGACAATAGGTGACGGCCGATTTGTCTTGCCCCTTGTTTATATTGATAATGCTGCAGATGCTATCAGAGCGGTACTCGAGAGTGATGATAGCGCCAGCAAAGTCTATAATTTAATTGATCCATATCGACTGACAAAAAAACAATATATTGCGCGATTGGTGAAAAAAGTTTTTCCCCATGCTAAATTCCTTTTTTTACCCTACTCCATCTTATATATAATCGTATATTTTCAGGAAGTATTGTTCAAGCTCATTGGCAGGACGCCGCTTTTGACCAGGTACCGCCTGGAATCTTCCCAGAAAAAAATTATATATAGCGGTGAAAAAATCTGCAAAGAATTAGATTGGACACCGCCTGTATCTTTGGATGATGCTTTGAGCCATATGATCGAGTATGAAATGCAGAGGCAAAATTGACGGCTTCGCAAAAAGCTCCAAATTATTTGCCGTCGATATCTGACTTCCAAATAAGTAATTCTCAAAAAACATTATCTCGCGCATAGCCACAGGGAGCGCAGAGGAAAAATTCTTTGCGTCACCGCATCTCTGCGGGATAAAAAAATCGCTTTTATTTATCGACGCTCACAACGGCTCTATCGCCGTCATAAGCTTTTTAAAGCCTTCTCATTAATTGATTCTGACAAAACCAGATTGCGGGTGATGACGAATGTGCGGTATCTTTGGTGTTGTTTCCTCAAAACCATTACAGCTTGATATAGAAACCTATACCCATAAATTGTCTCATCGCGGTCCAGATGACTATGGGTTTCACCGGGATGAATATGCCGGTTTGGGACACCGTCGCCTTAGCATTATCGACCTTGCCGGCAGTAAACAGCCGATCTACAATGAGAATCAATCAAAATGCATCATCTTCAACGGTGAAATCTATAACTTTCAGGAATTGCGAAAAACATTGCTGTATAGTGGGCATCGATTTTCCACTAATGGCGATACGGAAACGATTTTGCATGCCTACGAGGAGTGGGGCAGTAAATGTGTTGATCGATTGCGGGGTATGTTCGCCTTTGCAATATGGGATCAAGATAAAAAAACACTTTTTATTGCCCGCGACCGTCTGGGTATCAAGCCTCTATTTTACGCCCAATATCAGGGGCGCTTCTATTTTGCCTCTGAGATGAAGGCTATCTTGGCGGACCCGACTTTTCCAAGAGAAATCGATGAACTGGCCCTTACCTCATTTTTTTCCTATTCATATATCCCTGCGCCTTTAACCATATTTGCCGATATACGTAAACTTGAACCCGGCCACACCATCTCCTGGCAGGATGGTAATTTTAGTAAAAGTAAATTTTGGGATTTGAAATTTTACCCGGAGCAAAAAAGAAGTGAAAATTACTATACGGATACCTTCATGGGTTTGCTTCAGGAGGCTGTTGATCTGCGGATGATCAGTGAAGTGCCGTTGGGTGCTTTCTTGAGTGGCGGAATTGATTCAAGCGCTGTTGTCGCTTTAATGAGTAAGGTAAGTGCGAATCCTGTTAACACTTTTTGTATCGGGTTCGGGGGCAGTACCGGAGGATATCTGGATGAACGGAGGTATGCCAAGCAGGTGGCAGAAAGATATAATACCTCCCACAAGGAATATGAAGTCACTATGGATCCGGATGGTCTGATAGAAAAAATTGTCAGAGCCTTTGATGAACCATTTGCTGATGACTCCACTATTCCATCCTATTTTGTTTGCAAGATTGCCCGGGAAAATGTCACGGTTGCCCTTTCCGGACTTGGAGGAGATGAAATTTTTGGAGGCTATGAGCGGTATTTGGGATTTAAACTTCGTGGCGTTTATAATAATGTGCCTGCCCTTTTGAGAAGAATTCTTGCGCAAATTGTTGCAAAACTCCCTGAAAGGGCTGATGGGCACTATACCATTAATCACATGAAGCGGTTTGTCAGGTCCAGTGAATTGAGTGCCGACCGTTGTTACCTGGGCTATCTGTCGATTCTGAAAGTTGATTTGCGCCGGGACTTGTTTGCGGACCGCAAACGATTCAGCAGTTATCACAATCCCTGTGATGATATCTTTTTGAAATATTTTAATAGCGATAACATTGAAGGTGATAATAATTCTCTGGATCGTGCGCTTTACTGTGATTTTAAAACTTATCTACCGGAGGATATTTTAGCTGTCACTGATCGGATGAGTATGCACCACAGCCTGGAGGTGCGGGTGCCGTTTATAGATCATAAATTCCTGGAATTTTGCGCCACTATTCCCGTTGATATCAGGATGAAGGGGTTTCAGAAAAAGTACCTGTTAAAAAAAGCAACCCGTCCTCTTTTGCCAAAAGAAGTGATTGATCATCGCAAGCAGGGTTTTATCGGCCCAATGACCCAGTGGTTAAAGCATGACCTGAAGACTTATGCACTGAATACATTGACAGAGAAGAATCTTGGTAAACATGGGCTGCTCAATTTTGGTACAGTAGAAAAAATTCTTGATGAACATTTTTCCGGTAAAGAAATTCATGATACGCTGATCTGGTCTTTGCTGATCTTTCAGAAATGGTTTGATATTTATATGGATAATGCTGCATAAGACACTAATATGGAATTAGCATTTTTTTTCTCACTTTTCTTTTCCTTTTATTCGTATATTTTTTTCCCAGTATTCTTGCGCATTCTTGCAAAAGTTGTCCGCAATCCATGGGACAAAGCTGATTGCTCTCCTATGGTGACGATAATCATTTCCGCGTATAATGAGGAAAAGGACATTAAAGAAAAGGTCAGAAACTCCCTCCTGCTTGATTATCCGGAAGACAAATTGGAGATTGTTGTCAGCTCGGACGGATCGTCTGACCGGACAAATGAAATCGTTGCCGGAATCAAAGATAATCGATTGATTCTCAGATCATTTTCGGACAGGCTTGGCAAGACGGCATGTTTGAATAAAGTAATTCCAAATATTAAAGGTGAAATAGCAGTTTTTACTGATGCGAATTCCATGTTCGCGCCTGATATGCTCCAGCATTTGGTAAAAAATTTTTATGATCCAGCCATCGGGGCTGTCAGTGGCTGGACTAAATATTGTAATCCCGATTCTGGAGAAGAAACCACCGGCCTCTACGCGAAACTCGAAAAGAAAACAAAGCTGGATGAGAGTAAGGTCTCGTCTTGTGTGGGGGCAGATGGGGCAATCTTTGCCATTCGTAAAGAACTATATATCCCCTTGGGTGCCAATGACATCAATGACTTTATCATTCCGTTGAATGTAATCAAACAATGCAAGCGCGTGGTTCTTGATGAAAATATTTATTGTATCGAGGAAACGACCAAAGGAATAAAAAATATTTATAACAGGCAAGTTCGTATTACAACACGAACTGCATGGGCCATTCGTCGTAATATTGACCTGCTAAATATTTTTAAATATGGGAGTTTTTCGTATTTTTTGTTCTCCCATAAAGTGCTCCGGCTTTTAACCCCACTTTTTCTATTGACTGCGTTTATTCTGAATATCTTTATCTTAAATGAGTCGCCGATATTTATTGCAACCTTAATTGGACAATTGCTATTCTGGCTTGCAGGCTTAATAGGGCTTTCAGGTATTGGAAAAGGAAGTTTAATTTCAATCTGTAAATATTTCTTAATTACCTTTGCTGCGCAGTTTGTTGGTTGCATCCGAATGGCTGTCGGCATTGAAGATATCATGTGGACGCCAAAAAGATAAAAAACAGTCCTATGAATTAAACTTTTACGCAGCTTTTCCCTATCGACGAATAAAATTTAAAAAACAAAATCCCGGTGGGCATCATCATGTGCCCCCCGGGATTTCTATACTAATCCCTGGTTCTTCTGTGTGAATTTTACTGCATGGGACTGAAGGCCATATATCCGACCACCTCGCTGACGTGGTTCACTTCCGGATTCTGAGACTGTTCCTCATCAATTTGCACATCAACCCCTTCGCCGGTTTTATTCTGCCAGCGGACATTGGCGGTATCACCGCCATTGGTGGTCTGCATGTCAGCCACAAAAACAGGGGCGTTGTTAAATACCGGATAGAAGCTGATATTACTGAATTTATGGGTCACTTCATTGAACGTTGAGTCAACAATATAACTCATTCCATCCACTTCACCGGATGAAGGTTCCCAGGCAATGTAAGATACCGTCTCATCTGCATAATGCCCGTTCTTATGGCTCTCTTCCTCTTGCAGCATACTATCAAATCCATTCAGCGTAACATCGTCCAGCCTTCCAGTTACTGCATCCGTTTCATTTTCCGTTGTCACGCCTGAGACCAATACCGGAATCTGGTTGAATGTCGCATTAAAATTCACTGTCTTTCTTACACTGTTTGACTCAATGGTGCCGGCTTCCACATGAATGCCCGTTGTCAGCACATGATGACCGGCTTCCATGACCATGTATCCGACTGTTTCATAAGCATGGTATCCATCAAGATAATCCCATTCCTGTACCCGTATTTCGAAACCTTCCGGGGTGACGTTGTTTATCCTGATTACTGCCGGTTGCTCGCCATTGAGGCTGATCGGCTTGGCCACCACAACAGGATCTAAATAGGCTTTGGTAAAGGGAACAAACTGCCAGTCATGGTTAACTTCCGCCTCTCCGATTTCCATTACAAAACCCGGTATATCTTCTCTAATACATTCCAAGTCAGAACCATCACAATCCTGGTCAATTCCGTCTCCGCAAATCTCAATGGCTCCCGGGAAGACGGTTCTGTCGCTGTCATTGCAGTCCCCTTCATTTTCCGTGAATCCATCTCCATCTTTATCAATATCTTCGGGACAAACCAAGTCTCTACCGTTACAATCCTGATCTATGCCATCTCCGCAAATTTCTGCGGCATTCGGATGGATTGAAGCATCATTATCATTACAATCGCCTTGGTTTTCCGTGTATCCGTCGCCATCATTATCAATATTTTCAGGGCAGATTAAATCGCTGCCGTCACAATTCTGGTCAACACCATCGCCACAGATTTCCGCAGCACCCGGGTAGATTGACGCATCGCTGTCATTGCAGTCACCCTGGTTCTCGGTGAATCCGTCACCATCATTATCAATATCTTCCGGGCAAGTCAGGTCGCTGCCGTTGCAGTCCTGGTCTATTCCGTCTCCGCAGATCTCAACTGCATCCGGATGGATTGAAGCATCACTGTCATTGCAGTCGCCGTCACTCTCCTTATACCCGTCACCATCTCCATCAACTACTTCATTACCAGACGTTTCAGACCCTAAAATATTAATTTCCGCTGCACTGCTCCAAGGGTTCCCGTTTACTTCAGAAAGCGCAACCAATCTGACATACTGACCAATTTTACCGGAAAAAAGAACTTCTTTTTCATCAAGGTTAGCTATCCAAGTTCCTGAAGTCACAGGTTCATTCCAGGTTGAACCATCCTGGCTAACATAGATTTCATAATCGGCTATCATTCCATTTTCAGACCCATTTTGTCTCGGGAGATACCTCAATCCCTGAACATCATAAATTCCTCCCAGGTCTATTACTATCTCATGAGGACATACCGGGGTCGAAGCATACCACTCAGTGTGCCAGATAGTATTCTCATTCCCATCGATTGCGTAAAATGCATAACCATAGTTATTAATTTCCTCGCTATCCACATAAAAAATTCTCATTTGGGATTGAAGAATAATATCAGGTGCTCCCCCTGAGCATGCCAGATCACTTCCATTACAATCCTGATCTATACCATCACCACAAATTTCAATGGCACCGGGGAAAATTGTTGCGTCAATATCGTCGCAGTCTCCGTCATTTTCCGTATATCCATCACCGTCATCATCAACTTCTGCAGGATCAGGTGTACATCCCATATCACTGCCATTGCAATCCTGGTCAATACCGTCACCGCAAATCTCAATGGCGCCCGGATAGATGGTTGAATCACTGTCGTTGCAGTCGCCCTGGTTCTCGGTGAATCCGTCGCCATCTTTATCGATATTTTCAGGGCAGATTAAATCGCTGCCGTCACAATTCTGGTCAACACCATCGCCACAGATTTCCGCAGCACCCGGGTAGATTGACGCATCGCTGTCATTGCAGTCACCCTGGTTCTCGGTGAATCCGTCACCATCATTATCAATATCTTCCGGGCATGTCAGGTCGCTACCGTTGCAGTCCTGGTCAATGCCGTCTCCGCAGGTCTCAGGTGCGCCGGGGTAGATGGACGAATCATTATCATTACAATCGCCTTGGTTTTCCGTGTATCCGTCGCCATCATTATCAATATTTTCAGGGCAGATTAAATCGCTGCCGTCACAATTCTGGTCAACACCATCGCCACAGATTTCCGCAGCACCCGGGTAGATTGACGCATCGCTGTCATTGCAGTCACCCTGGTTCTCGGTGAATCCGTCACCATCATTATCAATATCTTCCGGGCAAGTCAGGTCGCTGCCGTTGCAGTCCTGGTCAATGCCGTCTCCGCAGGTCTCAGGTGCGCCGGGGTAGATGGACGAATCATTATCATTACAATCGCCTTGGTTTTCCGTGTATCCGTCACCATCATTATCGATATTTTCAGGGCAGATTAAGTCGCTGCCGTCACAATTCTGGTCAACACCATCGCCACAGATTTCCGCAGCACCCGGGTAGATTGACGCATCGCTGTCATTGCAGTCACCCTGGTTCTCGGTGAATCCGTCACCATCATTATCAATATCTTCCGGGCATGTCAGGTCGCTACCGTTGCAGTCCTGGTCAATGCCGTCTCCGCAGGTCTCAGGTGCGCCGGGGTAGATGGACGAATCATTATCATTACAATCGCCTTGGTTTTCCGTGTATCCGTCACCATCATTATCAATATTTTCAGGGCAGATTAAATCGCTGCCGTCACAATTCTGGTCAACACCATCGCCACAGATTTCCGCAGCACCCGGGTAGATTGACGCATCGCTGTCATTGCAGTCACCCTGGTTCTCGGTGAATCCGTCACCATCATTATCAATATCTTCCGGGCATGTCAGGTCACTGCCGTTGCAGTCCTGGTCTATTCCGTCTCCGCAGATCTCAACTGCATCCGGATGGATTGAAGCATCACTGTCATTGCAGTCGCCGTCACTCTCCTTATACCCGTCACCATCTCCATCAACTACTTCATTACCAGACGTTTCAGACCCTAAAATATTAATTTCCGCTGCACTGCTCCAAGGGTTCCCGTTTACTTCAGAAAGCGCAACCAATCTGACATACTGACCAATTTTACCGGAAAAAAGAACTTCTTTTTCATCAAGGTTAGCTATCCAAGTTCCTGAAGTCACAGGTTCATTCCAGGTTGAACCATCCTGGCTAACATAGATTTCATAATCGGCTATCATTCCATTTTCAGACCCATTTTGTCTCGGGAGATACCTCAATCCCTGAACATCATAAATTCCTCCCAGGTCTATTACTATCTCATGAGGACATACCGGGGTCGAAGCATACCACTCAGTGTGCCAGATAGTATTCTCATTCCCATCGATTGCGTAGAATGCATAACCATAGTTATTAATTTCCTCGCTATCCACATAGAAAATTCTCATTTGGGATTGAAGAATAATATCAGATGCCCCCCCTGAGCATGCCAGATCACTTCCATTACAATCCTGATCTATGCCATCGCCACAAATTTCAATGGCACCGGGATAGATCGATGCATCATTATCGTTGCAGTCGCCATCCACGGTCGCAAAACCGTCACCATCATTATCAATCGGGATTGTTACCGGAACCGCATAGGAAATAGTTTCAGAAAAGTCACTCTCGTTACCCTGTAAATCAAAGCTTGTTGCCGTAAAATTATAAGTTTGCCCTTCTTCAAGGTTTAAGATGAGGCAGCTTGTCTGATCGGCCGAGTTTATTGTCTGAACAGGGGTGGATGTGAAACCGGTTCCGGATACCACACTGTAGATATGATAGCCGACAACCCGATCATCATTGGGTTTGGTCCAGGTAAGTGTTACATCGGCAGCCTGTACGGCAGATGATAAAAATATAACCAAAAAAGAAACAATGGTCACTATAATTGATAAGCGGTTTTTGTTTTGGGTGTACATAAAAACATCTCCTTAAATTTTATTCCCAGCCGTGCAGGAAACAGCATTCAAGGAGATGCTGAATCCGCCCGGCAGGCCCGCCGCCCTTTAAAAGAGGAGTTTCGGGTCGGTGCCTTTGCGTGCCACCCTTTCGGATGGGTTGCCTTTTGCAAGCGGTTTATTTATTTTTACTCTATATCATTCGAGCAAAATATTTGTTTCTTTTCCTTTTAAGAACATTGATAATCCCTCCTATATGCAATCTTGATAATTAGATTTGTGATTTGATTAATTGTCATGCAACCGACATGCCATATAATTTTTTGCACATTTTGTATTTCGAAAATAAGGTTAAACCTATTTTTACAACTCATTAATTTATCCCTGTTTAAGAATATTTTAAGGCGTGCATTCATTACAGGCCTCTGTCATTGCTCAAAAAACGGTATACATGGTTAAAGAAACCTTAATTTACATTGAAATGCTTAATGGAAAAAAATAATTTTTAATAAAAAAAATCCGCATGATTACCATTATAAACAATTACAAATTCTAATTTTTATTTATAATTCCCTGAACAGATGTATACATATATATAACATTCATATGAAATTTAACTATTTTTCCCATTCAATACTGACGGCTTCGTAAAAAAACCCCAGATTTTTTGTTGCGCTGCATCATAGGTTTCTTCATGGTATGCTATGTACAAATCATCACTCAGAATTTGCGCGCCTCGAATTTTGGCTTTTATACTTTGCCGTCGGCATCTGACTTTTTACAGGACCATCATTATTGAACATTTCATTGCTCAACAAATCTGATAATGACTTCCTGAGATGTTCAGATATTCAAAAAACAGCTGTTTAAAATTTCCCTGTACAAAAGCAATTGGCGCGCCAAAACAACAACTCATTGAAATAATGAATTTTTCAAAAAAATTAGACGTATTAATATCCCTGATGTTACGAAATTTGCACGGTTTGTTACGACAATTGCGCACTTACCATGTTTTTCCCGGCGCAAAGCGTTTTCTTAACAGGGATGAATGAAGGAATGGCATCTGTATGAAGCTAAAGTTCGGCATAACCGGCAAGCTGTTTATTCTGTATCTTGCATTTTTCCTGATTTTCTACGGAACCATCATTGTCTGTTTCTTTAATATAAACAAGATCTTGCGCCTTTCTGAAACCATTGTCCTGAAAAACAACAAGATCACTTTAAGCGCAAAAAAAATGATTGAGCAGTTGCTCAATATGGAAGAAAATACCAAAAAATACCAAGTACTTAACAAAATAGAATACTGGGAATATTATCAAACGGCCAGACAGGAATTCGAAGACAACCTCAATAAAATTGTTGAACTGGAAAAAACGGAAATTGCGCCATCAGATAAATGGAAGGCAGTGTATACCAGCTATCAGAGTTTTTCCAAAGAGCACAACCGTGTGCAGGCGGATGCTGCGGAAACAAAAATCTGGATCCCGGAAACATTTCTCAACCAGTGGATATCATTAATATCCAGCGCCATAGCGGACAATGAGCGCAATATCGAAAACGCATTAATCGAAATCGACCGGCAGGGACGACTGGCCGCCCGAAACAACCTCATCGGTTTAGGGCTTTCCGTTGTCATCGGGTTGCTGGGAAGCATATTTCTGGCCAACTCCATGATTCGACCCATTCGAAAGCTCAACCGCGGCATCAAATCCATTTCAAAAGAGAAGTTTGGTGAAACCGTTCAAATCCGGTCAAAGGATGAATTCGGGGCTTTGGCAGGCGCATTCAACGAAATGACAACACGGCTGAGAGAAGAAGAACAAATGCGTTCCGACTTTATTTCCATGCTGAGCCATGAAATCCGGACGCCGTTAACATCCATCCGTGAATCCGTAGACATGATCATTGAAGAAATAATGGGACCGGTAAACCAGCGACAAAGAAAATTTCTCGAAATCGCCAGCGTTGAAATCGGCCGTATTTCTGATCTTTTGAATCATTTAATGCAGGTTTCACGCCTGGAATCCGGCGCCATTAAAATGGATTTATCTGAAGTTCCTCCCCGGAGTCTTGTTATGAAGGCTGTCAACCATCTGACCCCTCTTGCCGAGAAAAAAAACATTGAGTTTAATGTGCAGATACCCGATGATATTCCAAACATTGTGGGAACCCCGGAGCTTCTGCACCAGGTCATGCTTAACATTGTCAACAATGCCATCAAATTTTCCGACCCCGGCAAAAAAGTAGGCATTTATGTTTCCGTTGCCAAAGGCCATGACAAAATAATATTCGCGGTTTCGGACAGCGGACCGGGGATTTCAAAAGAAGAGATTTCCCTTATTTTCAACAAATATTACCGCGCAAAGGACGTCAGAATGCATATGGACGGCGTCGGCCTCGGATTAAGCATATCCAGACAAATTGTCAGTGCGCATAGGGGCGAAATCCGGGTAAAAAGCATCAAAGGCAAGGGAAGTATTTTCGAGTTCACCCTTCCCGTTGCCAAGTCCCACAAAAAGATTAAGCACTTGAAAACTGAAAAACAGTCATGATAAAACAAAAACCTATCATTTGGACGATCCCGTCGGGTTTTGCTACGGCCATGATCATCATGGTTGCGGCATCACTCGCAATGGGGTGCAGTTTTTTAAAGGATAAACGACCGTATGACCGTCGAATGAAAGCCAGGGAACTGGCTATGATCAAAGACGCCAACGAATCCTTTTTGCAAAATGATTTTGAAAAAGCATTAGAAATTTACGAATCTCTATCTGAAAATAGTAGAAACAGCGAAATCAGGCGTATCGCAGGCTATGGCCTGGCCTGCACAAAACTCATGACGGCGGATTCTCTGGATGAGCAGGAAAACGCTTTAACGCTCTGGAATCAATGGATAGAACAATCGCCAGACAAATTTAGAGACGAAGATCCCAGGCTGATGGGGTTGTATATTCAAAAAACAACGCCGCCCTGCCAAAAAGACGCAGAAATCAAGCTTGTTCGTGAAAAAAACCGTTTATTGGAAAAAGAAATTGAAACTTTGCAAACCAGGGTGATGACCCTGGAAAGTCAAATTTCATCTCTGGAAGCCATTGATCAAAAAATAAAAGAAAAGAAAAAAGAAATATCATCTCCTTAAAAAGTGATTGCCGACTGATTTATGGCGGCTTTGCCGTCTAAATATAACTTATAGATACACCATTTCATCGATACAAACTATGCATTCATCGTGTCAAAGCACCATACTGATCGTTGATGACGATCACAACGTACTTGAAGTTCTGAACGCCCGTCTTTCTTCACAGGGATTTCGGGTGTTGCAGGCCCCGGGCGCACAAGAAGCCCTTGATATCATCAAAAAAGAGCCCATTGACCTCATGATTTCCGACGTCAAGATGCCGGGTATCGGCGGTCTTGATCTCTTCACCATGGCCCGGTCCCATTTGCCGTCGCTTCCGGTGATCTTTCTTACCGCCTACGGCACTATTTCCGAGGCTGTCCATGCGGTGAAGGCCGGGGCCGTGGATTACCTGGCCAAACCATTTAACGGCCGTGACCTGATAAAAAAAATCAACCGCATTCTTGAAGAAAAAAGATTAAAAGGCAGAAAAAAAGCAACTTCCGCACAGGATGACCAGGATTTTTACTGGGGAAAAAGCGAGGCAATGAAAAACCTCCAGGAAGTGGTCAATCGGGTTTCCGTGAGCCATGTCAATGTGCTGATATCCGGGGAAAGCGGCGTCGGCAAAGGGCGTGTGGCAAGGCTGATTCACGAATCCGGCCCCAGAAAAGGCAATCCGTTTGTGGTTGTTGATTGCGGCTCCACCCCTAACGGCCTCTTGGAATCCGAACTTTTCGGACATGTGAAAGGATCTTTTACCCACGCGATCCACGATAAAAAAGGCCTGATTGAATCCGCGGACCAGGGGACGCTTTTTCTGGACGAAGTAGGGAACATCTCTTCCGACATGCAGATCAAACTTTTGCGTTTTCTGGAAGAACGGAAAATCAGACGCATTGGCGGACTGAAAGAAACTTCTGTCGACTGCCGTGTCATTTCCGCCACCAATGCTGATTTGCATGAAAACATCCATGATAACAGTTTTCGTCAGGATCTTTACTACCGGCTGCGGGTGATTCCCCTGGAAGTCCCAGCCCTGCGGGAAAGGAAAGAAGACGTTTTGAGTCTTGCGGAATATTTTGCCAAAAAATACTGCCAGGCCCACGACCTCCCCAAAATCGCGCTGACAGAAGAAACTGTCAAATACCTGTATGATTATTCGTGGCCTGGGAATGTCCGTGAACTGAAAAATGCCATAGAAGCGGGCATTGTGCTTTGCCGCAATCAGACATTGACCCCGGCGGATCTTCAGCTTTTTGACATCAATAATCTGCCGTCATCTGACGATTCTACTGAAAACAGTTCATTTTCCCTTAAAGACAACGAACGCACTGCCATTATCCGGGCGTTAAAAGAAACCGGCGGCGTCCAGAAACACGCGGCCGATCTATTGGGAATCAGCCGGCGTGCCATACATTACAAAATAAAAAAATATGATATTGACGTTCCATCCATTTATTGACGGCTTCGCAAAAAGCCCAAATTCTTTGCCGTCGAAATCCGACTTTTTAGGGTTGCATAATTTATTAACCTCCGCAAGAAAGGTGACCTGTTGAATTACACCCAAGCAATCAACCAATTCATCGTTGAAAACTTCCTTTTTGGAGATGACAACAACCTGGCCACAGACGCTTCGCTCCTTGAAAACGGCATCATTGATTCAACCGGAGTGCTCGAATTGATCTCATTTCTTGAAGAGACCTATGGCATCACCATCGAAGACGAGGAAATGGTGCCGGAAAACCTGGACAGCATTGATAACATCAATAATTTTTTAAAGAAAAAATTGACGGCTTTGTAAAAAATCCAAATTCTTTGCCGTCGAAATCTGACCTTTCACGAAAACATCAAAATTAAACGCCTGAAAATTATGTGCGGCCTAGCCGGTATCTTTCACATCCATCATGATAATGCTTCCGGGGCCATCCCGCTGGAAACCCTGAAGCGCATGACCGCTGCTTTGCAGCACCGGGGGGCAGATGAATCAGGGGTTTATATTGACGACCAGATCGGTCTTGGGCACGCACGGCTTTCAATTATCGATCTGACCAGCGGCACCCAACCTATCCATAATGAAAATAAAACCTTATGGATTGTATTTAACGGCGAAATCTTCAATTACCGAGAACTGAGAAAACAGCTTATCGATGCGGGGCATCATTTTTATACAACATCGGATACCGAAGTGGTGCTGCATTTGTTTGAACGCCACGGCACCCGGTGTTTAGACCTGTTAAACGGACAATTTGCCTTTGCAATCTGGGATACGGTAAAAAAAAAATTATTTCTTGCCAGGGACCGAATGGGGATCTGCCCGCTTCATTATACGGTTCAAAACGGTTTTTTCTATTTTGCATCGGAAGTCAAATCCCTTTTTATGGAACCCAATATCCCCCGGGAACTCGACCCCATTGCCCTGGATCAGATATTTACTCTCTGGACCCCGCTCCCGGGGGCTACTGCGTTTAAAAACATCCAAGAACTGGAACCGGGCCAGTTCATGACAGTGGACAAAGACCGGATTAATTTCAAAAAATACTGGCACTTTCCGATTGTTCCCCGCACCGGGCATATGGACGCCCCGATTGAAGACATCACCGAACAATTAACCCATCTATTATTAGACGCGGTAAAGATTCGTTTAATCGCTGATGTCACGGTGGGGTCTTATTTAAGCGGCGGTCTGGATTCCTCGGGCATCACGGCGCTGGTTTCAAAACAATTCAACCAGCATCTCCAGTCATTCGGTATCCGGTTTGAAGAATCTGATTTTGATGAAAGCCGCTTTCAGAAACAGCTATCATCATTCTTAAACGTCAGCCACAAAGAACTTTCAGTGTCCAACACAGACATCGCCGCCCATTTTCCCGACATTCTGTGGCATGCGGAAAAACCCATCCTGAGAACCGCGCCGGTGCCCCTTTTTCTCCTGTCCAAGCTTGTTTCAGACAATGGATTAAAGGTCATTCTCACCGGCGAAGGCGCTGATGAAATCTTTGGCGGATATAATATTTTTAAAGAAACCCTGATCCGGAAATTCTGGGCCCGGCATCCGGAAAATCTGAGCCGCGCAGACCTTATTACCCGGATTTATCCAAACATTTTTAAGAACCCGCTCTTGAAAAATTCCCTGATCCAATTTTTTGGCCAGGGCCTGGATACGGCGGATGACCCCCTGTTTTCACATATGATCCGCTGGAACAATACCCGGCGAATTAAAACCTTTTTTTCCGATACGTTAAAAGAAAGCATCGGCGATTACGACTGCATCCAGGAAATCCGCGATCGGCTGCCGGATGATTTCAACGCCGCCAGCAGCCTGACAAAGGCACAATACCTTGAAAGCACGCTTTTTCTAAGCAATTATCTGCTGTCTTCCCAGGGAGACCGGGTGGCCATGGGCCATGCCGTTGAGACCCGCCCGCCGTTTCTGGATCACCGCGTCATTGAATTTATGGCCCGGGTGCCGTCCATATGGAAAGTATTCGGTTTAAATGAAAAATACCTTTTAAAAAAAGTATTTAAAGACGTTCTGCCGGAAAACATTGTCCTTCGCCCGAAAAATCCGTATCGCGCCCCTATTCAGCAGAGCCTGCTCACAAAAGAAAATTCTGATTTTATAAACAATATTTTGGGTAAAACCAGCCTTCAGGCTGCTGGATACTTTAATGCCCAAAAAGTCAGGGCACTCACCAGAAAACTGTCCGCGCAAAAAAATATCAATGAAGTCGACGGCATGGCCATTGCCGGGATAGTGTCCACCCAGATTATACACGACCAGTATATTCAAAACTTCCCTGCGTCTGTGAATCCGATGCCGGAACTGGACCTGATTGTCGATCACCGTCCACCTAATCACGGTCTATCCACATAAAACCCCAAGGAAAAGCCCATGAATACCCAAGATGAGATGAAAAAACAGGTTTTAACGCTTGATTGCGCTGCTGAAACTCAAAAAATCCAATCCAAAATTCAATTAATTATTGCGAAAAAACTGAAAAAACGGGGGGCTGTGGTCGGACTGTCCGGGGGCATTGACAGCAGCGTCACTGTTGGGCTGTGCCAAAAAGCGCTGGGCAAAGACCGAGTGGTGGCGCTGCTCATGCCGGAACGGCATTCTTCAGAAGACACCCTGGACCTGAGCCGGTCCGTGGCCGACCATTTCGGCGTTCAGGTGATTCATGAAGATATCACCCCAATTTTAGAAGCACTGGGCTTTTATCAACGGTATGATGCCGCTATCTCATCGGTTATTCCGGATTATGGCACCGGCTGGAAATCCAAGATTGTCACATCCAGTATTCTTGAAAAAGGGTTTACATTTTTTTCCGTTGTTGCGCAATCTCCGGAAGGGGACATCATTAAAAAACGCCTGGATCTGAAATCTTATCTTGCCGTCGTCGCTGCAACCAATTTCAAGCAGAGAACCCGTAAGCTGATCGAGTATTATCATGCGGACAGGCTCAATTACGCGGTAGCCGGAACACCGAACCGGCTGGAATATGACCAGGGCTTTTTTGTCAAAAACGGTGATGGTGCCGCGGATTTTAAGCCAATTGCCCATTTATACAAATCCCAGGTCTATCAACTGGCCGCCTTTCTGGGGGTTCCAAAAGAGATTATCAATCGTCCGCCCACCACGGACACTTATTCTCTGCCCCAGGACCAGAATGAATTTTATTTTTCTCTCTCTTATGAAAAAATGGATCTTTGCCTTTACGGAAAAAATAACGGCATTTCAGCTGAAACCATCGGCGCGCTCACAGAGCTTGCCCCTGAGCAGGTGGAGCGGGTGTATAAAGATATTGACCAGAAACGGTCAACCACAAAATATCTGCACCTGCCCCCGGTGCTGGTGGAAAAAGTACAGGAGATTGATCTGGAATGATACTTACTTGACGACGCTGTAAAAAATCGCAATAAAAAAAAGCCCCGGGCAAATCCCGGGGCTTTTTTTTATTCTATACCCAATTATAATCTATCCGCAACATTCACCGTTAAATATCATAATACAGGAAAAATTCATGGGGATGCGGCCGCAGCTGTATCGGCTGAACTTCGCTTTCGGTTTTGTATTCAATCCACCGGTCAATCACGTCCTGGGTGAACACATCTCCTTTAAGCAGGAATTCATGGTCATTCTTGAGTGCATCCAGGGCCTCGGCCAATGATCCCGGCGCGGAATCAATCTGGGCCAGTTCTTCCGGCGGCAGATCATAGATGTTTTTATCCAGGGGATCACCCGGATCAATTTTGTTTTCAATGCCGTCGATGACTGCCATCATGATGGCGGAAAATGCCAGATACCCGTTGCAGGAGGGATCCGGGGTGCGGAACTCGATACGCTTGGCTTTGGGAGATGCCGAATACATGGGAATCCGGATGGCTGCGCTCCGGTTCCGGCTGGAATAGGCCAGATTCACCGGTGCTTCATACCCGGGCACCAGTCGTTTATAGGAGTTGGTGGTCGGATTTGTCAAAGCGCACAAGGCCTTAAAATGTTTCAGGATGCCGCCGATGGCATACAGGGCCTCCTGGGACACGCCGGCATATTTGTCGCCGGCAAACAACGGCTGTCCGTCTTTCCAGATGCTGACATGGGTATGCATGCCCGATCCGTTATCGCCGTAAAGGGGTTTGGGCATAAACGTCACGGTGTGGCCGTGCTTATACGCCACATTTTTAAGCACATATTTGAACCATACCAGCTGATCCCCCATCTGCAAAAGGGGTTTGAACCGCATGTCGATTTCCGCCTGCCCGGCTGTGGCCACCTCATGATGCTGACATTCCACATCAATGCCCAGATCTTCCAGGGTCAGCATCATCTCCGTGCGGATGTCCTGAAATTTGTCCAGGGGCGGTACCGGAAAGTAACCTTCTTTGTGCTTCGGCTTATAGGCCAGATTCGGGAATTCATCCCGGCCCGTGTTCCAGATCCCTTCCGCGGAATCCAGCGAATAAAACGCGTGGTTGCTGCCGGAATCAAACCGGACATCATCAAAAATAAAAAATTCTGCTTCCGGACCGATAAAAACGGTGTCGCCGATACCGGTCTGTTTTAAATAGGCTTCCGCTTTCTGTGCGATATTGCGCGGGTCACGGGTGTATGCTTCCCGGGTAATGGGATCCACAATGTTTCCGATGAGCACCAGGGTGGGCTGTTCATAAAACGGATCAATTTTTGCCGTGGAGGCATCCGGAATCACCAGCATATCGCTGGCATTAATGGGCTGCCATCCCCTGATACTCGAGCCGTCAAACCCGTATCCGTCTTCAAAACTGGACAACTCAAATTCCGATACCGGCACGGAAAAGTGCTGCCAAATGCCTGGAAAATCCATAAACCGAATATCCACCACCCGGATTTTTTTCTCTTTTACCAGTGCTAATACTTCTTTTGGACTTGTCATTGAACCTTCCTCCTTTATTAGTGTTTGAATAGTACCGACCGCTATTTCATATTTCGGATCATCCGGTCTCAAGGCACTTACAGGCCATATGACCGGTTAACGCGCGTCTTTGTAAAAATCTTATTTCATGCCCTATCAGATGGCTTCCACGCCGGTTTCACCGGTGCGCACCCGAATCACTTCTTCAAGGGGCATTACGAATATTTTGCCATCCCCTATTTTCCCGGTGTTGGCCGATTTCTGGATGGTTTCCAAAACGTCACTGAGCCGTTCCGAGGGCACCACAATTTCAATTTTAATTTTCGGAATAAAATCCACCAGGTATTCCGCTCCCCGGTAAATCTCTTTATGGCCCTTCTGACGGCCATACCCTTTGACTTCAGTGATTGTCATGCCCTGAAGCCCGATGTCGCTCAATGCCTGTTTAACATCATCCAGTTTAAACGGTTTAATGATGGCTTCTATTTTTTTCATGGCGCTTCCTCCTTACTATACGCTATTTTTAATAAACTGCTCTATATAAATCATAGAATCAGACAAGCGGGCTAGCCGATCTCAAAAGCTCGTTCCCCGTGCAGGGCGCTGTCCAGCCCTTCCACTTCCTGTTCCATCTCCACCCGCAACCCATTGGTGGCGAATTTCGTGATATAGACCACGATCAGGGTGCCCACCGCCGTAAACGCGATGGTGGCAACAATAGAGACGAACTGAATCCATACCTGCTTTGGGTTGCCATAGATCAGCCCGGATGCTCCGGATATGGCCGGTGAAGCGAAAATACCCGTGGCTAGCGCGCCCCAGATTCCACAAAGACCGTGTACACCGAATGCATCCAGAGAATCATCATATCCTATTTTCAATTTCAAGGTAGATACACTGAAGTACCCCAGCACCCCGGCCACCAAACCGATGATCAGAGAGGCCTGAAGATTGACAAACCCCGCTGCCGGAGTGATAGCCACGAGCCCGGCCACCACGCCGGAGGCAATACCCAGAACGGTGGGCCGTTTTGAAAAAAACCATTCCGCAAACATCCAGGCAAGCGCCCCCATGGCGGCCGACGTATTGGTAACCAGAAAGGCCGATCCTGAAACCCCGTCAGCGGCCAATTGGCTGCCCGCGTTAAAACCAAACCATCCAAACCAGAGCAGGGCCGCGCCAAGGGCGGTCAGGGTGACACTGGACGGGAACATGGCATCCCGGCCATAACCTTTCCGCTTGCCCAGCACCAGGGCCAGCACCAGACCGGCAACACCCGCGTTGATATGCACCACATTGCCGCCGGCAAAATCAAGAGCCCCCATTTCGCCCATCCAGCCGCCGCCCCATACCCAGTGGGCAATGGGACAGTATATAAAGGTCAGCCAGAGCACGGCAAACACAATCCATGATGAAAATTTCATCCGATCCACCACCGATCCGAGCACCAGGGCCACGGTAATACCGGCGAATGTCAGCTGAAACAGGACAAATACATAGGTGGGAATGGAGCCAGACACACTGTTGACATCAATGCCGCTTAAAAACAGATGTTCCAGCCCGCCGATGATGCCGCCCTGATCTCCGCCAAAGGCCAGGGTGTATCCCCACACTACCCAAATAATGCTTGCCAGACAATAGGACACAAAGGTCATGGCAAAGGTGTTCAGGAGGTTTTTATATCTGGACATGCCGGAATAAAACAGGGCCAGGCCGGCAGGGGTCATCATCATCACCAGGGCCGTGGCCACAATAATCCATGCCGTATCCCCCGAATCAATGGTGTCCGCCGCAAAAGCCGATGACACCGGAGCAAGCAATATCACCGCAGCCAGCAGCAACTTTTTTATCGTCATTTCCATTCTCCTTTTTTAAGTCTTTTTGGTTTTTGGATAGGCAAATAAACCATGCGCAGGTTGATTCCCTTATTTTGACAACGGCGGGTTTTCAGGCAGCACCGCCAGTATCTCATTTTTAATTTTTTCCACAGCCGCCGGTTCGGTTACCTTTTCGTCGCTTCCGTCCCGGACATAAAAAACGTCCACCACCTGATCCACCTTGGTGGCAATTTTGGATACCGCAATGTTCAGCCCCAGGCGGCTGATGGCATCCGTGACCTTGTAAAGCAGACCTTTGAAATCATAAGAAAAAACTTCAATAATGGTATAAAAACTCGATCCTTCATTGTTCACCACCACCCGGTTCGGCCGGGTCGCAACAAACGCGGCGTCCCGTTTTTCGATCAGGGATTTTTTCGCCATTTCCGCGGCAAGATCCATCTCCCCGTCAAGCACTGTGGCAAGATTCTTTTCCACCCGCTGCCATCGTTCTTCCTCAAAAAGTTGCTCCGGCGGCGGCTCCACAGTAAAAATATCCAGGGCAATATCATTTTTCCAGGTGTTGGCATGAACATCGAGAATGTTGATGTTGTTCAATGTCAATACGCCGGCAATTTTGGAAAACAAACCGGGACGGTCTTTTGCACAGATGGTGACCGTGCGGCTTCTCAAGGCATCATCATGGGCCACATCCATGACAAAAGATTTCTTCCCAAGCCGGGTGTAAAGTTGAATATGGGCGACGATCTCCTGTGCGTCCGTATACAACACATATCGGGGTGACATCTGGTCAAAGATGGCGCCGGCATTTTGCCCGTTGATTTTCACACCCGCGGCAAGCACTTCTTTTCGTTTCCGGGCCATGCGATTAACCACGCTGGTGGTGGCAAGCTCCCCTTTCTCAAGAACCCCCGCCACTTTAAAAAAAAATTCCCTCAGCAGAGACGCGGTCCAGCTGTTCCAAGCTTTTGGACCAGTCGCCATGGAATCGGCCACTGTCAGCAGATACAGCATGCGGAGGCGATTTTCGTCCTGGATCTGTCGGGCGCAGGCAATCGCGGTTTCTTCATCATTGATATCCCTGCGGGTGGCGATCTTGATAAGCAACAAATGATTTTCAATCAGAAAAGCGACCGAATCAACTTCCCGCGCGCTGTATCCCATGCGCTCTAACACCTGTGCGGCGATCTTTGCACCCACCCGGGAATGGGAGCCCTCATGTCCCTTGCCGATATCATGCAGCAATGCGGTCAGCAGTAATATTTTTTTCCGCTTCAGGTTCCGGTAGAGCTTTGTATAAAGAGCGTCCCTCGGGTTGTCATCATTTGGTTCACCGAACATTTTCAAGGTATAGACACATCTCAACAGATGCCGGTCCACCGGATAGAGATGGTAGGCGTCGTATTGAATCCGGTCCACAATGTTCTTATACTCCGGGATGAGGCTAACCAGGAACCCGGTATTCAGCATCTGCTCCAGCACGTTGAAGGTGGGCGCCGGCAAAATCAGTATTTTTTCAAACACATTGCGCACTGCAAGAGACCGCCTGAAGGAATCGTCCACAAGGTAATTGAATTCCCGCACCAGACGTTCAGCTTCCCGGCTCAGGGGAATTTTCAGCCGGGCGCTGGCCTCAAAAATTTTAATAAGCAATTGCGGATCGCCTACAATGGCTTCCGGCGACACAAAGTTCAGGCGCCCCCTGAATAATTCAATCCCCGGAGTTTCTTCTATTTTCCGGGCGCTTTGCCGCCATTTGCTTTTTCTTCCATACCCGAACTCATAAAGGAACAACTGAAGCTGATTTTTGATAAATGCCATATGGGAATGCAGTCTGCCCAGAAAGGTTTCCACGGCAGAGACTTCCCCTTCACCTTCGTGACCCAGGTGATCGGAAAACCCCATGGATTCCGCCAGCGGCCGCTGATATTCAAAATAGAGCTGATCACATTTTCTCCGGGTGAGCTGGTGAAGTTTGTTCCGGACATCCCAGATAAACGACAGGGCGGACATGAGCTCGTTGTATTCCAAATGAGACATCACCCCCTGGAATTCAAGATCCCGGGTTTTTTGCAGGTCATATTCCACTGCGGTAATCCACCGGAGGGTATGATAATCCCGGAGTCCGCCCTTGCCTTCCTTCAGGTTCGGCTGGAGCAGAAACGTTGAGTCCCCGAAATCTTTATGCCGTTCGATATTTCTTTTGATCAGCCAGGAGATAATTTTTTTGGCGTTGCGCCCCACAATTTTGCGCCGGATCTGTTCCCTCAAGCGGGTAAAAACCGCTGAACTGCCGCAAAGAAAGCGGGCATCCAGCATACCGGTAAGCACTTCATAATCCTCTTTTCCCATGTAAATTGAATCATCCACGGAACGGGTGGCGTACCCCACCTCGATTTTCAAATCCCAGAGGGGATATACGATCTCCCGGATCAGCTCATCGGCTGACAGCGGTACATTTTTCTGAAACAGGAATAACAGATCCACATCTGAATGCACGCACTGCTCAGACCGGCCGTAACCACCCAGGGCCACAATGGCGTATGGATTCTTGATAAAATCCATCTTCGGGCCGATCAGGCTGGTTTCAAAACACTGCTGAAAATACATGTCAATGATCCGGGCATGTTTTTTCAGCAGGTCAGGGGTCTCTTCAGTAGCACTTGGCGCGCTGAACAACATTTCCCGGCTGCGGGACAAATTTTCCAGAAGCCCGGAAGCGTATAATTCAGATGTCTGTGTGACTGGTTTCATTATTATCCTCTGCTTTATTGGCTTATTAACAAAGCAACACTCGTGCCATTTTTTGAATTTTATTTTATATAATATTTACAATAATTTATATATATAAAAAAAATACATATCGCGAAAACAACCCAACAAAAATGTAAGATGGGCCGACAAATTTGTAATAATCCCAAAAAATAGCCGTGTATTTTGCATTCAGAAAAGAAAACCGCGTCGAACCCTGGATCCGGACACATCCGCAACCACCGCCATCAAAAGATCTTCAGAACTGGGCGAAGCAGCCCCTGTTTGAGGCGAGTGGAGTATGGCTAACAGGGTGTTGAGAAACTATTGCGCTTGAAAATACGGCGATAAAATTTTCTCAAAAATGCTCATTTACAAGCACAAAACTCCGCTTTTTCATCGAATTTTGCCTTGCATTCTCAGCGCTCATAACGTTTTCAACATCCTGCTACAGGTGCGGGACGGTCAGCTTTTTGCGGCAGGCAGCAGCAAAATCTTCAGGATAATGCCCGTTGATCCATCGCATCTGGGCCTCGCTGAATGCGCCCGGAGACTCGGGCAGGCGGGGAAGAAAGGCATACAGGAGCCGCTGGTCCGCAAGATCCGGGCCTGCGTCAAAGGCTTTTGAATATTCAATGGTGGTGATCATCTTTGCACCCAGTTTTTCCAGCGTCTGAACAGCCGCAAGAATGGCCCGGTCAATCGAGCGGCGGGTTTTTAAATCCGCTTCCAGCACATTGCCGACCGGCTGACGGGTCATCA
Organism: Desulfobacterales bacterium; assembly: GCA_963675805.2. Classification (GTDB taxonomy): domain Bacteria; phylum Desulfobacterota; class Desulfobacteria; order Desulfobacterales; family Desulfosalsimonadaceae; genus SURF-3. The sequence goes on from CAXXNU010000001.1 coordinate 61,938, forward strand.
GCTGCACCTCCCATTGGGACGTCTGGGCTTTGGGGACAAACAGCAGAACCTGATTATCCTGATAAATCACCAGGCTGCTTTCCCCTTTTTCGCTGTCCATGCGCTGATTATTCCGGATGGCTGAAATATAAGCGTCAAAAAAATCCCTGCCCGTCTCTGCCTTGTACTGCCGGATAAAATCGGCCATCAGATCCCCGCAGGCATAGGCGGACAAGAGGCTGCCAGAATCTTTGGCGTCAGCCAGACCGAAACTGTTTTCCACAAAAGCCGGCACCATGGCATACTGCTGATGAATCTGCTGGTGGGACGCATGAAGCCGATAGTGGCTGGGCGCATAATCAAAGCCAAAATTCCATCCCCACAAGGTGCGGTTGAACGCCAGTTTTTCAAGGGTTCCCGGAACTTTAAGAACACGCACAATTTCACGGCGCAGGGTTTCCAACTCTTCTTCGGGCAGGCGCCGGCGATCACATTCCAAGGGTATGTCCAGGCACCGGGCCAGCCTCACAAAGGTGCGCTGATAATACAAATGCCGCAGGGCATGCATGTCGGTTTCAGACAAATCCTCCACCCGGTAGCGCACCGCATCATGGGCCATGTTGGCTGCATAATGCCCCCAGGGGATATAGCTGTTTCTGCGCAGATACTCAAACACATGGGTGTTTCCGCCGGCGGCGATATTAGTCCACTCCCCCACGATTTCACTTTTTCCCTGCACCCCGGGCGTTAACACCATCACCCGTTTGTAGACATCGGGCAAGTGGGGATTATTGGCAATGACTTCATAGAGTGGGGCGTCCGTAATTACCGGGCGGACTGCACCGGATTCGTCCTGATGATACAAAAGCCCGGCGGGCCGATCGGTTTTCGGGTCAATCACAAATTCGCAGGCAATCCGGGCCAGCAAGACGACATCCTCCGGGTCGGTGGCGGTTTCCGCAATGGCCAGTTGGAGGGGTGCGGGCAGGGTGTTGAATATCTGGTGTTTTTTTTCAGGTGTTAATTGATTTTTACCAAACCATTTTTCAAGGGTTTCTGTAAACGAGAACGCTTTCGGCGGCGGCAGCATAATGGATGATGGATCTTTCGCTTTTTTGGCCGCCCAGTTCTCGGAAATATACGTGACCCCTCGAAACGGAAACGGATTGGGGATTTCATAAATCATGGTCGCTGCCGGCTCATCCACGTCACCGGGCGGAAAATTGGCCTGGTTGTCAACCATCGCGCCGTCCGCAAAACGCCCCAATGGTCCGATATAATCATTCTCCCGTAAATTGGCGACTGTAAAGCACGGTTGGTGCCGGCCGTAGACGAACTTTCCGGATGGGTCGACACAGGTTCGGAGTTTCATAAAAGCACCGTTTAAAACCTGAAATTGAGTAAAGGCATGATGGTCATTCTTTCCTGGCGAACGATGTTAATGAGACCAATCTGCATGCCGGCAAGGGTATCGCAGGCATTCACAAGCCCCAGCTGAAGTCCTGCCAGATGCTTTGCATAATTATACAGCATGGCAAACTGAACGCCATGAACCGATGCATTGGCATAATTAAACCCAAACATGGCCATCTGGAGCCCGGTGATACGGTCTGTTAAATTATATCCCGCCAGCAGCACAAGCTGGGTCCCGGCCACATCCACCGCACCGTTGCCCAGGATACCGCAATGCGCCTGCATCCCGCGCACCTGGTCGGAAAGGTTCATAAGGCCCCCGATCTGGCACCCGAACACCGCGTCCTGGGCCGTATTCAAGAGCCCGAAATGTCCGCCCGCCAGACGGGTCGTATAGTTCATGCCGCCGGCATTGATTCCGGACAAATGATCAGAAATATTGACAAGCCCCAGTGCAACGCCATTTTGACCCAGCGCCGCCACATTCACAAGCCCGGCGTCAAGGCCGTCGACACTTTTATTGCTGCCGTAAGCCAGATTCAACCTGATGCCGTAAACATCAAAATATTCCGGAAACAGCTGCACCGGTTCCCACAATGACAGTTGAAGCGGAGTCCATGTCCAGGCTGCCGCCGCGGCCGGCAGCAGTGCCCACACAAACACAAAAATCAAAACCCATCTGGTTTTCATTTTGACTGTATCCCTTTTCTGAAAAAATCCCTCGATCGGCAGGTCCCAAAGGGAAACCAAAACCGACTGGAGAATTATTTATCAATTTATTTGTAATAATACAACCGCCGCCCGCCAGAAAAAGAGATAAAAACAGATCAAAGAACTCTTTTTTTTATCTGAAAATGGGTTATCATATAACATAAAAGAGCCAGCCGGGATAATTTGAACACAACCTTTCTTAACAAAGAGAATGTAAATGAAAAGAGCCATCAGGATCTGGAGTGTTTTATTATTACTTTTTCTTTTTGCCTGCAGTACGGTGCCCATTACCGGCCGTCAGCAGTTAAATCTTCTGCCGAGCCAGACCATGCTTTCCATGAGCCTTTCCCAGTATGATCAGTTTTTAAAACAAAACCAACTCAGCCGGGACCCGGAAGAAACGCAGATGGTGAGGCATGTGGGCGCCCGTATTCAAAAAGCGGTGGAGCAGTATTTTGCGGATCATGGCATGCGCGATGCACTCGCCGATTATGCATGGGAATTTAATCTGGTGGAAAGTGAGGAAATCAATGCCTGGTGTATGCCCGGCGGAAAAGTGGTCGTCTATACCGGTATCCTGCCCCTGACACAGGATGAAAACGGACTGGCTGTGGTCATGGGCCATGAAATCGCCCATGCGGTGGCCCAGCACGGCAATGAAAGGATGAGCCAGGGACTGCTTGCCCAGATGGGCGGCGTAGCCCTGTCCGTTGCCATGGAATCCCAGCCGGAAACCACCCAACAGCTCTGGATGGCGGCTTACGGTCTGGGGGCCCAATATGGCCTGATGCTGCCTTACAGCCGGCTCCATGAAAATGAAGCCGATCAACTGGGGCTGGTTTTTATGGCCATGGCCGGATATGACCCCCGGGCCGCAGTGGCATTCTGGCAGCGCATGGCCGCCAAAAAAGGCGGGCAATCCCCGCCGGAATTCTTAAGCACCCATCCGTCCGACCAAAACCGAATTAAAAATATTCAGTCCCTGATACCCGATGCGATGACATATTACAATGCTTCAGCCTCACCCAATCCCTGAAACCGACCGGTTTTAAGGAACCAGGCCACCTGCTTCAGCACTGCCGGATGGCGCATAATAAAGGTATGTCCGGCCGGCACCACCAAAAAATCGGCCATTTCAGCCAGTTTTGCTCTTTCAACGGACACCTTGCCGTCATCTTCACCGGGAATCAGCCATGAAAAAAACGGATTCAGGGACCGGTTGCCGTTAATCACGCCGATGTCGGCGTCAACGGGCGGGAGTGTATTGGGAAGGCTGTCCGGCCCGGTGCCCAACACCTGACCGGCCGGACCATTCAGCCATTTGTAAATCCACAGATTTTTCAAGGCGTCCGCCAGTTCACTGCCCTTGTTCGGCGGGCTGATCATCACAATCCGGCTGCCGGGCGGGAGCGTTTCATTCTGAAGATACTGGCGGACGATAATCCCGCCCAGGGAATGGGTCACGATATGAATCTTTTCAGCCCCGGCTTTTCTGCAGTTTTCTATCATGGGCGTCAAATAACCGGCAGCAATTTTGTCCACCGGTTCCCGGGTGGATGGATACCCGTCATTCATGACCTGATATCCCTTCTGGCTCAGATAATTTCCCAGCTTTCCCATGGAAGACTTGGTGCGGGCCATGCCGTGCAATAAAATAACATATTCCCTGTTTTGAGGTATCGTCATCTCGGCTGCAATGCAACTATATGGGATAAACAGCAACCCGGCCAGAAAAAGGTTTTTCAGATAAAAAGGTATCTGCGGGTGCAGAATGAGTGTCATGATCTGCTTGTGCTCTTTTCTGAAGGTTAGAAAAACTGCCGTCACCTGACCCCAAAAGCAATGGGGACTCACCAAACAAGATCCCTTTGGATAATTTTTTCACTGCCGTTTTAAGTTCGTCAATGCTTTTGTCAGTGGTCAGTTTTCTTCCGAAAAATAGAATAGATTTTGATCCAGATGAGAAACCGAACAAAAAACTCCGGAACCACCGTGTAGATACAGATTGCCACCACCACGTTCATTGCCGCTATGATCAAAAAAAACTCGGGGATGCCCAGTTTCAATATGCCCAGAACAACGATTCCGATGAGGGTGGACACCACCATGAGCAGGGCATTTAAAATATTATTGGCCGCTATCACCCGGGCCCGAAAGGCGGCCTGGGTGCGCATCTGGACAAATGCGAACAGCGGCACAATATAAAAACCGCCAAAAATGCCGATCAGCCCCAAATCTGCCAGCACCCGGATGGCGCCGGCGGTGGCAAGAAACTCACTGATCCCCATGAGGTAATCGATGCGGGGGGCGGTATACGCGAAAAAAAGATCCACGCCGAACAGACTGATGCCGATGGAGCCCAGCGGCACCAATCCAAGTTCCACCTTACGGCCGGACATTTTTTCACACAAAAGAGATCCGATACCAATGCCCGCGGAAAAGACCGTGAGCAAAAGGGTGTAGACATCCTGGGAGCTTTTCAGCACCTCCCGGGTAAAATTCGGCAGCTGGGTCAGATAGGCCATGCCCAGAAACCAGAACCAGGAGATGGCACACACCGACACAAACACAGAGCGGACTTTCCGCGCAAATCCGATAGTGGTCATTGTTGAGGAAAGCGGATTCCAGTTGATTTTAATATCCGGTGACGGTGGTGCGGCTTGGGGAATAAAAAGACTCGCCGTCCATCCGAAAACCGCTATCATGCACACCCCGGCCCCCATCCATACCGAAGAATATGTGATGGGATTAATGAGATTTCCGGCCACCAGCCCGAGCAGGATAGCCACAAACGTCCCCATTTCCACCATGGCATTGCCGCCGACAATTTCATCGGTCTGCAGATGATCCGGAATAATACTGTATTTCACCGGCCCGAAAAACGCGGACTGAGTCCCCATTAAAAACAACAGAAAAACAAGAAACCAGACGCTGTTCATATAAAAGGCCACCGCGGCAACCGCCATGATGGTGATTTCAAGAACCTTGACCCACCGTATCAGCACGGATTTTTCATATTTGTCCGCAATCTGACCGGCGGTGGCGGAAAAAATGAAAAAAGGAAGGATAAAAAGGCCTGCCGCCACATTCACCATAATGTCCGGGTGAGCAGCCAGCGCGCTTCCCGTGCCATAGGCGATCATGATCATCAGCCCGTTTCTGAACATATTGTCATTAAACGCGCCGAAAAACTGGGTCCAGAAAAACGGAGCAAACCGTTGATCCGCCATCAGGGCGAACTGATTTTTACCGACGGCTTTTTCCGCACGATCCTCTGCAGCATGAATCTGTGATGTCATCAAGACGCTCTCTGCTGTTGGAAAATCAGAAGCCAGTAAACAAACAGCCGGGGATCGGTCCCTCACCGGTTCCCGGCTGTTCTGCCAGTATTTGTCTTTATTCTAAAAAATTTCAGGTGATGTAAAAAAACACAGGTGGCCCGCAAAATGCGGTTAATCCCTTGTCACATTATAACAGATCACGGGTTCCATTTTGTTTTTGACGTACACCTCACCCCGGCTTTCGATGGCAAAATTTCCGGTATTTTCAAGACAGGTCTGCTCACCGATGATAATTTCACCGCCAATGGCCATTTCCTCAAACCGGGCTGCGACGTTAACACAGTCGCCGATCACAGTGTAATCCATCCGGTTGGATGAGCCGATATTGCCGATAATGGCATTGCCCGTATTGATGCCGATGCCCACTTCAAAAAGCTCCTGGTTGTTCCGAAGCCTTTTTTTCATTATTTCCTCAGTGGCTTTCTGCATTTCAAGGGCGGTGCGAATAGCGTTCTCCGCTGCATTGCCGGACGCATCCACCAACCCGAAGACTGCGATCAGCTGATCCCCGACAAACTTATCAAGCAACCCGTTATTTTTGAAAACAATATCAACCATCACACTGAAATACTGGTTCAGCATCAACACCACATCTTCAGCGCTCATACGTTCGGCAATGGTGGTAAAGGAACGGATATCCGCAAAAAGCACCGTGACCCTGCGCCGTTCCGTGTCCACCAGACCGCCACCTTTTAAATCAATCAGCTTTTCCACCAGATTGTTTCCCACATAGCGGCTCAGCCGGTTCCGAAGCTCTTCTTCCTGCTTTGTTTTCTGATAGGACAGGGCAAGATCCCGGGAATAAACCATCAGCTGAGTGGCCTGTTCCTGATTCTTACGCTTCATTTTATCCAGCCGGCTGAGAAGGGAATTAAAATGGGTGGCGATTTCAGAAAGCTCCTGATCCCCTGCTACCTGAATCGGATCGGTGCGTTCCCCGTTTTCAGCGAGCCGGGTTTCACAGCTCAGGTGATAGACATTGTCCGCGGATTTTCGTATCAAGTAATAGCCGACAAACGTGGAAAATAAAATAATGGGCAGATACAGCAGAATGGTTTCGGAAATGGTTATATTTCCGGTCAAATACAGATAAAAAAGGAGCAGATAGGGAATGATCGCCATCAGTGCCAGGGCTGCCAGCATTTTCCCGCCGATGGTATTGTATTCCCGCCGATAGCTGTTTTTCATATCTGATTTCCGGGAAAAAACGAAGGATCCTGTCTCTCGAATTCAAAGGGTTGATGAAATTTAACGGCAATCCCGGTCTTTGCCCCGGATTGCGCTGATTCATCTTCCTCAATGTCATGAATGCGGACAACTGAGGCCTCGGTCTTGACACAGGCCCGCACATCCCGGGTGCCGGCCAGGAAGATATCAAGTTTTAAAAGCTGGCCCAAAAAATATTTTTCAGGATGACGGGAAATGAACATGGCACCGCCACCGGAGACATCATGCAGTTCACTTCTTTCCGAAACAAACGGCACATCGCCGTCAACTGCAGTAACAAGCACTTCAAATTCAATGGGAAACCGTTTGAATGATCGTTGATACGAAGTGGCGCTCTCAGATGGCCGGACAGGGGAAAGAGCCGGTTGTTTTTTTGAAAACCGGTTTAAAAACGTCACCATCCGTTTAAAGAAAAATTCCATCTGATGTCTGACTGCACTCGGGCAACGGCCATGGGTTACATGGATTATACAACGGACGGCTTGGTAAAATGTCCACATCTTTTGCCGTCGGGACCTGACTTGTTATGATTTTATCACATTTGGGGCTGAAAAAATTGTTTAACTGATGCACACCCGGCGGACTTCAGCCATATCGGAAAGACCGTCAAACACCTTTAAAATGCCATCCTGCATCAGTGTGGTCATCCCTTCTTCTTTTGCCTGGATAAACAGTTCCTCGGCACTGGCCTGTTTTTTAATCATCCGCTTGATGGCCGGTGATCCGTTCATCAGCTCATGGATGCCCAACCGCCCCTTATATCCGGTGCCGCTGCACTGATCGCACCCCACCGGCGCATAAATCTTCATCTCCGAAGAATAGGTAATGCCGGTTTTTTTGAAGTCTTCTTCCCCGTAATCGTTGACAATATCGTCGAACTCCTCCTGGGTGGGGGTGTAAGCTTTTCTGCAGTTTTTGCACAACCGGCGAAGCAGCCGCTGGGCCAGCACCACAAGGAATGCATCAGAAAAGTTAAGGGGGTTCAATCCCATATCCAGAAGACGGGTTACGGTTTCCGGCGCGCTGTTGGTATGCAGGGTGGAGAAAACCAGATGCCCGGTCAGAGACGCTTCCACACCAATGGAGGCGGTTTCATAATCCCGCATTTCACCCACCATGATCACATCCGGGTCCGCCCGTAAAAAGGCCCGCATAATCCGCGCAAAATCGAGACCGATTTTGTTTTTGACTTCCACCTGCCGCAGGCCAAGCTGTGAAATTTCAACCGGGTCCTCAGCTGTCCAGATTTTCCGTTCCGGGGTATTGATGTGGTGAAGGGCTGAATGCAGAGTGGTGGTCTTACCGGACCCGGTGGGTCCCACCACAAGCACCAGACCATAGGGTTTGGCAATGGCTTTCAACAGGGCCTTCTGGTTCCGGTCAGTCAAGGCCAGATCATTGATCTCCATGGCGCCACTGCTGGCCAGAATTCGCAATACCACGTCTTCCTGATTGTCTGCCGTGGGAAGCGTTGCCACCCGGAGTTCAAAAGGCGGCACCCCTTTTCGCTTAAATTTTATTTTTCCGTCCTGGGGCAGCCGTTTTTCCGCGATATCCAGATTCGCCATGATTTTGATTCGAGAAAGAATCGCCATGGCAAAAGAATTGGGCACTTCCAGAAAATCCTGGCACACGCCGTCAATCCGGAATCGTATTTTGGTTCGTTTGGCAATGGTGGAGGGTTCGATGTGGATATCCGAAGCATCTTTGCGGTAAGCGGTGATCAGCACCTGATCCACCAGCTGAACGATTTTGCCGGACCCTTCATCAACGGACTCGACTTCTTCCTCCTCGTCATCCATTTCTTCAAAGGCGATATCCGGCAGGTGATCAAAGTCATCCACTGCCGCCTTCCGGCCTTTATCGGGTTTGTGGGCTTTTCCCTGAGCAAAGAAATGGTTGATGACGTCAATGATATCTTCTTTGATACCGACGGAGAAGACGAACTTGTTGGTATTAAACAAGGCTTTGGCGTGATCGATTTTACTTAGATCCTTTGGGTCATCCATCAAAATCTCAATATGATCGATTTCCCAATGGAGCGGAACCCAGACATCCTGGATCAAAAACGGTTTTTTGAGATTACTGATCAGTTCAAACGGGACCTCCATTTTCGGGTCAAACTGCTTAAACGGGCAATTATAATACGCGGACAGGGATTTTCCGATATCTTCCTTGGACGTCCTGAACTGTTCCATCAACACCGATTCAACGCTTTTTCGCATCTTCTTGGACAGGGCGAGCGCTTTCTGGAGCTGATCCGTATCAACAATCTTATTGCGCAAGAGATAATCATACCGGGAATCAAATCGTTTATCCGGCTGGACAGATTCAATTTTTTCCTTGATGCGGGGATAAATCGGATCAATCTTCTGAACGGACTCATAGCATTTGGCAGCCAGTTCTTTGTTTTTGCGCTTATCCAGTTCAAGCCCCAGCATGAATTGCATCGTTGCCCGGACTTTTTCGTTAAGCCTTTTTTCTTTTATAATCTCATTGACTTCTTTAAGCACTTCATCCGGGCTGCTCACCGCAAAACTGCATTCCAGAAAATCCGGAAAAAAATCATCCACCAAGTAATTGGTGCCGAACAACTTCCTGTATTCGGAGACGGCTTCTTTGTATAACCCCAGTTCCTTAAATGCCGTGGCACTGTCAAAAATCTCCGGGCTGCTCTCTCCGATGGAGAGCCCTGTTTTTAAATGAGACACCTCTTCAGAGGAGAGATTGTAGTGGCTGTCACTGTCCTTATCCTCGATTTCCTTGTCCAGGATTTCAATTTTCCATTTAATTGTCTGGACAAGGGCCTCGTCCAGATCTGTTTCTCCGGACAGCACCTCTTTATACAACTCCATGGCTTCATCATAAAGCCCGTGAGCCTCATACGCTTCTGCGGATTTAAGTTTGGCCTGATAGTCCATCGTTGTCGCTTGAACACTTTCCATGGTCATGGCTCCTGACCGATTGTCTGGTTTTACCCGGTCCACCGGTACCGGTTAAATATCCTTAGCAGTATATTTTTTAAAACCCATTTGAATCTGTCGCACATGCGGGAACATACACTCAACGGGCGTCAAGGGCGATGAAGAAATGACAGATACCGTTTTAAATAGGTATGAACGCGCAAGCACTAAAATATTTTTTTTCTCAACAGCTTTCCAAATCGCTTACTGGCCGGCTGAATTTTTGAAAGCATGGGCAGAAGGATTTCACAATTAAGCCTCACCATGGAAATCGGTGCGTTGTCTCCGATAATAACAATTAAAAACCCGATTTCGCTTTTCTTGATATAGAATCGTGCACTGTCAAACACCAGTTCCGTATCTTTCACGGCACGCATTTCCGTAACAAAGGGCTCCCAGTTAATTCCTGAAAGGGTCTCTTCTTCTTCTTTGAAATCAGAAGAAAATTTACTGATCATGACGCTCCCATCATCAGAAAGCACCATCAACCCGTGTACCCCGTCAATCCCCATGACATCTTTAAATATATCTTTCATGATGTTATCCGACCAGATTCTTCATAATGGTAATTATTTTAAACAGAAAGGCCTGATTCTATCCCAGTGTACTGAGAATGCGATCCCAGGGCGCATCCTGAGTCAGGGAAATCGCGATCGACGCTTCTCCCGGCACAATCACAAACTGATCACTGTTATCCCGGTTCACATACAGCGCATTTAATTTACCGCAATTAAAGGCATTTCCGATACGTTCGGATTGCGTGATCAGGCCGTCCCAGCCGGGATCAGGATAAATATCCAGCACGCCATTCCGCTCGCCAATGGAATTCTTGATGCGCATGCGGATGGCGTCAACCGGCGAGAGGGTAGACAGATCAACTTCCGGTTTGGCCGGACGCACCTTTGCGGATGGTCTGGGGGCAGCAGGTTTGGACGGCGACGTTGGTTTGGGGGGGGCCGGTTTGGGGGGGGCCGGTTTGTCCGGAACCGGTGCATCCAGAAGAATTTCATCGGCGCCTGCTTCCTCATCTTCCGGGAAATTCTCTTCCGCCAGTTCATCTTTTGCCCGCATGGCATCTAGCAAAATGGCCTGAAGATCTCCGTCGATCATCTTCTCCTGAAATACACAATGATGCTCGATGGAAAGCGATACATTGGACCAGGACAGAATTTTATAGGCGGCGTCTTTTCCCTGCTGGTCACCGATTCTGGCATTCATCAACTCTCCGTCCCGGAAAAACAGCACGCCACCCCGCTGTCTTTTTTTGTCCACAATGCGCAAGGTGCTGGTTTGCTGTTCCATTTCAATGAGCTGCAAAAATGTTTCCAACGTGACATTGTGCAGGCTGCCGCCTTCTGCCTTTTTGTTCAGTGTTTTGGTAATTTCACCGAAAAGCTCAATAGCGGTAAAGGGTTTTTTCAGATAGCCGCTAGCGCCGCTCTGAATGACCACATCTTTTGTTTTCGGCTTATCATAGGATGTCATCATGTAAACCGGAACATCCGGGTATGTCTTCAAAACTGCTGCCAAAAGTTCAAAGCCGTCCATACCGGGCATCCGCAGATCAGAAACCACAAATGACACATATGTATTTCTGAGCAAATCCAAAGCCGCGGCGCCGGATTCGGCGGTTAAAACATTAAATGACTCTGAAAACCCTTCCAGATCTTTCTGAATCAGGCGCAAAAAAGCCTGATCATCGTCAACAATTAGTACATTGGGCTTCATTTCGGATTCCTTTTTTCGTGACCGCTTCGTAGATACATCAAATTCTGAATTTCCGGAAAAGGCCGCATTCCCGAAAGCTTCCGAAGTCCCCGAAACTGATAGTTGCGGGGATGCCTGCCTGAATTTGAATTTGATACCCGGCCGCCACCATCTGACTTTTACCGTTTTTTTGACACAGGAAATGCTTTTTGATGCCGTGGTTTACTATGCTACACTTCTATATTAAAATCAATGATTTCGTCCATATAATCTTTTTTCCAGTGGGCCAGGTGCTTTACGAAAATTGCCGTCATCCCCAAAGACGCCGCCATGTCATTGACACACTCAACAATGGCGGTGGCCAGTTCTCGCTGGCTCGCACGGCCGCTGAAGGACACCTTTCCATTCGAATAGCGGAATTCACCGGCAAAGGGATCAAGAAACTCATAGCGATTCACTTTTTCGACAAACTGTTTGTTTAAAAGTGTTTCAAAATCCATCTTGATCCGCTTATTGGATTTGACCAGTTTTTCGGACAGCATCAAAAGATCCTGTAGCATCGCCAATATCCGGTGGGGGTCCACTGACGGTTTTGGTTTGGGTTTTGGCGCGGATTTTACCGGTGCCGGCTTTACGGGCCGGGCATCAGCTTTTGTGGCGGGGGGAGCTTCAGGTTTTTTTGACAAAGCGGAAATTTTGGACAGCTGAATCTTTTTAACATTAAAAATGCCGCCGGACTCCCGGCACCGCTTTATCAGATCATCCCGATACTCTACCGAGCGGTCCAGTTCGCCGTCGCCTTTGGCGGATGCGCCGCCGATGATCTCGCCGTTATAAATAAAAAGCAATCCACCGCCGGCATCCTGGTTCAATTTGACGTCGATATAGCCGGTGACTTTTTCATTTTCCATTTTCTGGATCAAGGCCTCCAGATCCGTAAACTCGGAGCTTAAATCACTGTAGAGCGGTTCCGCATATGACAGGTTCGCCCAGTAATAGACCCTCTCTGGCAGGATATAATAGACTGTTACCGAATAATTGTTTTTAGAGGCGGTATTGTTGATCTGACGAAGCGCGGCGCCGCCCTTCAGCTCCAGTTTTTTATCCTTGTAATAGGCATTCAGCAGGTTATCCTCATCGAAAAAAACAACTCCTTCTGAAACCGGAGATTTAAAATAAACACCGCCGGTTCCCAAATCCCCCTGATAATGTTCCAGCAGTTTGTCGATCTTAAGATAATAACTGTTTAAATCCTGAACCGCCGGTTTCTCCCTCGGTATGATAATCATTCCTTCTCCCGTTGATCATAAAACCTTTTAACAGACATCCTGTTCACATAGAAACAAAACAAGCAATGTGCTGGTGGTGCGCACATTGCTTGTTTTGGTCACATTTCATTGTTGAAAAATTATCTTCGTCTGCGCAACCGCTCGATGGAAAACCGAAGACTATCCTGCATTCTGGAAATGGCGTCGGCAAGGTTTCCGATTTCGTCTTTTGAATGAACATCGATTTCCGCTTCCAGATCGCCAACGCTGATCCGGTCCGCCGCTTCCGTAAGGTACTGGATATTCCGGGTCAGACGGTAGCCGTAAACAATAATGATTAACCCAATTAGGAAAATTGCGCCGATCAGAATGGCGAAGTTGATATTTCGGGTATCCAACGCCAGCTTCTGGGCCTGCGCTTTAAGGGATTCCGTCTTGTTGGTAAACTCATCAATATACGCCGTGCTCATCAGAAGAAAAGGTTTTCCTTCTATGCGCACCGGAGAGATCGCCATATATTTTTCCCTGATTTTCCCGTCCGGGTCTTTCCAGCGATAAAAGCCTTCCGACTCTTTCATCCCCTGAGATCCGGTCAATACTTCAAAGAAATGATCAAAATAAGGCCCCAGGGCCTTCCGGATCATGTCGATGTCATCAATACCGATGATATTCGGATTTGGATGCGCCCAGATGGTCCAGTTCTGACCGGTTTCCGGCTCGGGCTGCTGAATCAGGCAGGTATACCCGGTTTGACCGACGCTTTGGACGGCGATACCGCTGAAATCCGGATCATAGAAAAAATCCTCCCGTTCCAGCTCCGGGTTGGCCCGCAGATATATTTCCACCTGCAAAGCCACATCCCTGGCTTTCTGCATCAGTTTTTCCTTACCTTCCTGAAGCACCAGGGCAGTACTTTCATCGGTAATTTCATTTGCCAATTTATTCAATTGCTGTTGGGAAATATATCCGGAAATGGCCATCAGCAGAATGGGCAAAACCAGAAAAAGAACCATCATTTTGCCTCTTAAGCCGAGCCAGCCGCTGGTCTGGACTTCAGCAGCACCGGCAGCGCTCATCGGCCGGGGTCCGGGTTCTTCTTCATCCATCACTTCTTCTTCCGGTTCAAATGACGACATATCCGCCGCGTCATCGGAAAGAAAATCATCAGCCGGCTCTGGTGTCGAATCAAACAATTTGGAAATCTCAGTGACATGGCCGCATTCACCGCAACGAACCCTGACGGATTTACCTTTATACCGGTCCAGCTTATCAGGATCGATATGATAAACTTTCCCGCACTCCTCACAAATAACCGTCATATTTTCTCCTCCTTCATTAATTTGGCAGCATTGATCGACAGGTGTCTCTCTTTATAATGTGCATCACATTCATTTATGCTTTTATTTCCCGAAGTTTTCGGACCATGGCCTGCTGGAAGGCGACTTTTCTTTCTTCCCTGAGGATCTGACGGGCCAGCAAATCCACCAGCTCAGCGGCGCGGTGGGCTGGAAATTTAGCCTGACGTTCTCCCATTTCTCTGATTTCATCCTCAATCACCACATCCGCAATAGGGCCCATTGCCCGGGATAATTCCGCGGACAGGTAATGAAAAAAGGATTTACTCAATTTGGGAACAGCTTCCTTTGCGGTTTCACAAAGGTGCAGTTTATACAACCGATTCAATATGAGCCGTAACTGCTTGAGATTCATATTCAGGGACTGGGCCACCTGTCCGAGATTCTTGGTCCCGTCAAGCTCCATCAGGACCTGCAGCATTTCACTGTCCAGGGAGACCTCTCCCAGGTCGGCCCGGACGGTCCGCTTCAGCACAAGTTTCGACATATCAGCTGCTAAAACATTCATTCTTCTGCCTCCGAAAAATCATTTAATAGGCCAGCGGGTGTTCTTTTCGCACAAAGCCAAAAAGACCGGCTCAAAAACCGGACATTTATGCGCCCAGATTTTTGATTATCTGGCGCATGGTATGGAACTCCGCCTTGATTTCCTTTTTGATCTGCTCGACAATATAGTCGACCACTTCCCTGGATTCCAGGGGCAGTTGAGCGGCTCCGGCCGGCGGTGCAACCTTGGCCGCTTCCTTGGCATCGGTAGCCGGTTCATCAGTGCCGCCACGGAGGAGTACCCGCTGCTTAAAATCCTTAAATTTGTTAACCTCAGCGGAAAGGAGCTGTTTTTTCTGATCCGGCGGCATTTTGGGCGACAGCAGGACTTTTTCGAAACTTTTATAAACCGATGCGACAAATTGAATGGCATCCGGATGGGCCCGCGCTTTTTTGGCCTTGATATATTTGCCGATGGATTCGTGGAGTTTCAGAAAAAGGGAAAGTATCTGATCGTCTTTGTATTTCTGCTGAAGCTTTTTTGTTTCCTTTAGAAAATCGACCATGGTTTCATCGGTAATTTCCCAGTCGATGGAAAATACCAGCGCTTTCAGATTCCGGATCGGAGAATTCGCATCCAGTTCTTCGCCCAGATTGTCAGAACTCGATTTTGCCGATTTTTTTCCGCTGCTTTTCGGACCGTCAGCCATACTGACGGCATCAGATACGTCGCTTGAAACCGGAGTCTCCTCGGAACCATCATCTCCAAACAATTCATCTAATCGACTCGAAACCTCGGCGCCGAGGCTCCCATCCTCATCCTTCGTAGTCAATATGCTGCCCTCCTATTCTAATTTCTTTCGCAAAGATCCGACGGTTAATGCGATAATTTTTTTCATGGTTGCCGCGACATTATCCCCTTTTACGGCACTGGCCGGAAAACTGGGGGCTTTCAATCGGCTGTTGAGATCCCTCTCCAGTGTCTCAACGGAAAGAATCGGGATCCCCTCTTCTTCGAGATCCCGTTTGTTGTATTGTAACACCAGCGGAATATTAAAAATACTTTTGTTGAAGGTTTCCAGGTTTTCCTTCAGGTTCTGCAGGGAACGGATATTCATTTCACGGCGCAAATCCATGGAGTCCGCCACAAAAACCAGACCGTCCACGCCTCTCAAGACCAGCCGGCGGGTGGCATTGTATTTTACCTGACCGGGCACGGTATAAAGCTGAACCTTGATGCTGTGACCCTTGATTTCCCCAATATCAAACGGTAAGAAATCGAAAAAAAGCGTCCGGTCCCCATAGGTTTTAACCGTCACCATTTCATTCTGGATCCGTTTTTTGAACTTCTTGTTGATATACTCCAGATTTGTTGTTTTACCCCCGCGGCCTGGACCATAGTAGACTATTTTTACCTGGACCTCCTTCTTTTTCGGATTAATTAATGCCAAATCACCTACCTCCAGCACTCATAGGTTAAAATTCCGCCGACCATAATAACCATCCGGCAATAAACAACAACACGCAGTACACGATACCAGCAAGATCAAAAAGCTACCGATTGTCTGTGCCACCTTCCGAAAAACCGCGAAACTATATCAGAACCTGAATTCTCTTGATCGCCTCAGCAACTTTTAAACGTAAAAAGCCCAAAGAAACATTTTTGTTAAATATTGTCAGCAGCAGCAGATCTTCCACCACTTTACTGAAATGGATACTCTCTTCTTCCCCTTTGTGGAAAAGCAGTGAAAATTCCTGTTCACCGATAATGTTGGCCATGGCGCTGACCGCGCCATAATTTCCCGCGGCAAGAGCGGCCAGAGAATAGACATCATGACTGGTGTCACCGTTCTCAAGATTCACAATGACATTGCCGGCCAGATCCATTAAAATGACACTTTGCACTCCCAAATCAATGAGTTCTTCCTGAAGGATGTTCTCAATTGACTCAATCTGCTGCTTATCAAATTCGATTGTAAAATCCATTTGTTCTTTACTCCTTCAAAAAACTTTTAATTGTATCTCATCGATTTCTAACCCAAAAGAACGGATCAACCGAAAATCGCTGTTTTGTCGGATAAACATTTTAACTCTTAACGTATTCCATTCCTTTAATCAATTAAAAAAACAAAAAGCACTGGCTTACACCTATCCGGCAATTTTCTTCAAACCGCCGCTAAAATCAGGCACCATGACGCCCATTTCCACGGCGGATGATTTAAATTCATTTTGTTACCGTTTCACAAAACCGCAAAATCTGTCAACATCTATCCCTGTGCCAGAGAAATTTGATGGCCTTACAATCGCTTGCCCAACCAACCGCCCTGTGCCCCACCTAAATACCGGCCGCCCAGGCAAAGGAATAGATCAAACTAAATTTTACTGAAATAATGATCCACCAGTTTTTCAGAAAGCCCCGTGTATTCGCGGGTGGTCATGGCTTTCATGCGATTTTTCAGCTCATCCGGCACCTTCTCCAGGCCGTCTACAAAACGACGGATATCCGCCGGTGTAATCCGACGGCCGCGGGTCAAATCTTTTAATTTTTCATAGGGATTTTCTTCTTTATAGATGCGCATGGCTGTCTGAATCGCTTCGGCCAGCAGTTCCGGATTGGCTTCCAGATCCCTGTCCAGTATCTCCACATTGATTTCTATTTTATCAAGGCCTTTCAACAGGCTTTTCAGACCAATGGCCAGATATCCCCACACCGCGCCCAGGTTCCGCAACACCGTGCTGTCCGTAAGATCCCGCTGAAACCTGGAATTCAGAAGTTTGACACTGAGATGTTCCATGAGGGAAATGGCCATTCCCATATTGCCTTCGCTGTTTTCAAAGTCAATGGGATTGACCTTGTGGGGCATGGTGGACGATCCGATTTCTCCGGCAACGGTTTTCTGCTTGAAATATCCCAGTGAAATGTACCCCCACATATCCCGATCTAAATCAATCATGGTGGAAGCAATCCGGATCAGGTTATGCAGCATGTCAGCGATGTAGTTGTTCGGGTTGATCTGGGTGGTGTATAGAATCGGCGTCAACCCCAGATAATTGGCGATAAATTTTTCACTGGCCCGGATCCAATCGATATCCGGAAAAACAAACGCGTGGGCATTGAAGTTGCCGCTGGCCCCGTTCATTTTGGCATGAACAAACAACAGCTTCAGATTGGTCAGTTCCACGCGCAGGCGCCAGGCAAAATTAATGAATTCCTTGCCCGCAGTGGTGGGTGTGGCCGGTTGTCCGTGGGTTCGGGCCATCATTGGAACCCCCTTGTACGCCCGGCCGTAATCCTCTATTTTGGCAATCACCCGGGTGATATCCTCCACCAGCACCGCCCGCCCTTTTTTAACCATGAGGGCATAAGCGGCATTATTGATATCATCGGACGTGCAGGCAAAATGAACCCACTCCTTTAAATGAGAAAGGTCCATATCCGTCAACCGTTCCTTGATGTAATATTCCACGGCCTTGACATCATGATTGGTTTCTCTTTCTATGGACTTCACCCGCTCTGCCGCGTCCACATCAAAGTCCGCGGCAATGGCAGAAATCCGCCGGATCTCCGCCTCAGAAACCGATTCCAGCGCCAGTTCCTTAAAAAGAAAAGTGAGCCACTGAATTTCCACAAACACCCTGTGCCGGATGAGCCCGTATTCTGAAAAAATATCGTTCAATGCGTTGGTATACCGATGGTATCGGCCGTCAAAAACCGAAATTGCCTCTATGCTGTTCATTCTTCTTCCTTTTCTGTTGCGTTAACATTTTGCAGGCGATTCATTGCAAGCGTGCGATGGCCGCAGGCGTCACGAACTTTTTCCGTCACCAGGCAGCATGGGGAAAAGACAGATTATCCCTGGGGGTCTGGTTCCACCGGATCGTGAAAATAGGCGGTGGGCTGGGTTTCTTTGATGTATTTTTGAATGCCGCGGATAATTCCGTCGCACAATGCGTTCTGATAGGCACTGTCCGTCAGGCGCTGACATTCTGTTTTATTGCTGATAAATGATGTTTCAATCAGAATCGCCGGCATCTGGGCGCCGATCAGCACATAAAAAGGGGCCCGCTTCACGCCTTTATTGTTAATCCGGTTGTATTTCTTTGCCATATTCAGGCACAGCTCTTTCTGTACATAGGTGGCCAGGCGGCTGGATTCATTGATTTTGGCATTCTGAAGCAGATCATTTAAAATGGTCTGCAGCTCACTGATATTTTTCTCAGATGTCGCGTTTTCCCGGGCCGCCACCGTGATGGATTCATCATCTGCGGTCAGGTTCAGAAAATAGGTTTCAATACCAAATGCCCGGGGGTTCCGCGAGGCATTGGCATGAATGGAAATAAAGAGATCCGCTTTTTTGGTGTTGGCAATGGCGGTGCGTTCTTCAAGAGTCAAATACCTGTCCCCGGACCGGGTCAGGATGGCCTCGCATCCCAGTTCACGGCTGATTTTATCCGCCAGTTTCCGGGCGATATCAAGAACAATATATTTCTCATGCACCCCTTTCAGATACCCGGGCGCGCCATAATCCTTGCCGCCGTGGCCCGGATCAATGACAATCCGCCGGACGCCAAGGGCGAGCTGCCTGGCAAGGGACACGGCATCCGGAGTGTCTTTTTCGACTTTTGCCTCTGCCGTATCGGCAACGGCTTCCCCCCGGACATCAATGACGATCCGGAACGGATTGGGCAGTGAAAAGACGTTATAATCCTCAAAGGAATTGATATCCACCACCACCCGCACCGTATCCGGGGTATATTGACCGGCACGGGCAGCCTTCAGCAGGCTGTCGTTAATCGGAATGGTTTTTTCCACATTGCCCAGCCGGCTGTTCTTCAGATCAATGTACAGTCGCTGGTGGGATTTATCAATGGATGGGTCTTTTTTAAGCAAATTGTTTTGAAACGATGTGGCCCGGTCTGCATCAATCACCACCCGGGTATACTCCGGGTTGGACCAGTAGCGGATGCCGGTCACGGTCGCAAGGCCACAGTCATCGGTTTCTGAATTTCCGGGGGCCGGCAGATTCTGAGTCGGGTTCTTTTTTTCGTCCGTTGCCGGATTTTGTGGTTCAGGGCTGTTTTCCAGGATCAGGGACGCGATATCCTGATCCTCTTTCAATTGGTCTTCTGCTTTTTTACAGTATGCGCTGTCCGGGTATTGCTGGGTGATCTTCTTTAATAAATCCTGGGATTTTTGCCGGTCTTCATCCCGATAGGAATGGGTAAACAGGTCCTCATACAGGTTGGCCATCATATAAAGACCAGCCGCGGCCCAGGGACCATCAGGGTCCTGTTTGTACACATCATGGAACTTATCAATGGCAGCCATCCAGTAACTGCGGTATTTCTGTTTGTTCGGGTGGGACAGCAGTTCCGCGTAACTTTTTTCCGCTTCAAAAAACTTCTTTTTTGCCGCGTCCCCATCCGCCGGAGGGGACTTCACTGCCGGCATTTTTTGGATGGCGTCCTCCGCTCTTTTCCGATATGCGCTGGCCGGAAACTCACGGATAATCTGGCGGTAAATTTTTTCTGCTTCACGCAAATCATCCGCTTTATAAGAATGGCGGTAAAGCTTCTCATACAGATTTGCGGAATAAAACAGAGACGCGGCAGCCCAGGGGCCCGAAGGATCCTGCCCGTGGGCCGCCTCAAATTTTTGAATACAATCCATCCAGTAGCTGCGATATTTCTGTCTGTCAGGGCTGTTTTGCAGCGCGTTGCTGCAGGCCTCCCCCTGAAAGAAAAGATTCTTTGCCGTGGAACCGGAAGATGCGCAGGACCAGAACACGGAAACCGTGCAGCAAATCAGAAGAGTGATCAGCGTTTTGTGTATTTTCATAGATAGTAACAATTTACAAATGATTCGCCATCATGAAAGCGCCAGCGGTGGCATGCTTCATCGAAAGCCTTCAGCTCGATCAGCAATCGGCGATTTTTTTTACCGCGGGCGGCACATTGCCACCGGCTTTTTCTTTGAGCATGCTTAAATAATTGAGCGCCTCTAACGGCGTCATGGAGGCAATGTCAACTTGTTGCAATTTCTCCATAATCACGCTTTCCGGTGCCTGAAAAAGGGTTAACTGCACCTGTCCCCCTGGGGCCTGTTTTTTGCCGGACCGCCGCCCTTCCCCGGCTCCCAGAACATGACCATAATTTTCAACGTTAAACAGCACGTTTTTGGCGCGTTTCACAATTTTTTCCGGAATTCCGGCCAAGCGCGCGACCTGGATGCCGTAGCTGCGGTTGGTGCCGCCTTCTGCGAGTTTGTGAAGAAAAATGATTTCATCATTCCATTCCTTGACCGCTATGTTGAAATTCTTTACCCGGGATCGGACTTTCACCAGGTCGGTCAACTCATGGTAATGGGTAGCAAACAGGGTTTTCACCCCGGCCCCGCGCAGGTCGTGCAAAAATTCCGCCACGGCCCAGGCAATGCTCAGGCCGTCAAAGGTGCTGGTTCCCCGGCCGATCTCATCCATCACCACCAGGCTGTCCGGGGAAGAATTATTGAGAATGTTGGCGGTTTCTTCCATTTCCACCATAAAGGTGCTCTGGCCCTGGGACAAGTTGTCCAGTGCCCCGACCCGGGTAAAAATTCGGTCTGTCACGGCAATGCTGGCATAGCTTGCCGGCACAAACGCCCCGGCCTGGGTCATGAGCACAATCAGCGCCACCTGGCGAAGCACGGTGGATTTGCCGGCCATGTTGGGACCGGTGATGATCAGCACCTGTTGTTCCCGGTTATCCATGTGAATGGTATTGGGCACATACCGCTCGCCGGCCAGGAGTTTTTCAACCACCGGATGCCTGCCGTCCTCAATGTGAATCACGCCGTCCATATTAACTTCCGGACGGACATAATCATTCAGATCTGCCACTTCAGCAAAATTCAGCAGACAATCCACCCGGGCGATAAACCGGGCCGTCTCCATGATGACCGGGTTGTTTTCAACCACCTGGTTCCGGATTTCACAGAACAATTCGAATTCCAGGGCGGCCCGCCGCTCTTCCGCGCCCAGCACACGGGTTTCAAATTGCTTCAAATCGTCGGTGATATACCTTTCGGCGTTGACCAGGGTCTGCTTCCGCACATAATTCGGCGGCACGGATTTGGCGCTGGCTTTGGATACCTCGATATAATACCCGAAAACCTTGTTATAGCGGACTTTAAGAGAATTGATGCCCGTGGCCGTCCGCTCTTTTGCTTCCAGCTCGGCCAGCCAGCCTTTGCCGTCCCGGGAAATTTTGATCAGTTCATCCAGCGATTCGTTATACCCTTTCCGGATCATCCCGCCTTCGTTCACTGTGGGCGGCGGCGCGTCCACAATGGCGGATTCGATGAGTACGGCCAGTTTTTCTAAAGCCGCGTCCCGGCTCCGGTCTCTTTGGAATAAATCCGCCGGTAATTTTTCCAGCTCTTTGTAAATATCGGGCAGGACAACAATAGAGTCCTTCAGCGCCAGAAGATCCCGGGCGTTGGAATACCCCATGGAAATTCTGCCGGCGAGTCTTTCCATGTCTGCTACGGATTTCAAAAAATTCCGAAGGTTTTTCCGGGTTGTCATGTTATTTTTTGCCGCTTCCACCGCATCCAGACGGGTGTTTATCTCCTGGCCATCCACCAGGGGATATCGCAGCCATTTTTTGAGCAGCCGGCCGCCCATGGCCGTGACCGTGGCGTCCAGCACACCGAGCAATGTGCCGGTGCGGGAACCGGTTTTCAGGTTTTTAAAAAGCTCGAGATTCTGAAAACTGATCGTATCAATCAAAAGGTACTGATCCAGCACATAGGTTTCCAAGCCCGTGAGATGCCGGATCTCCTGTTTCTGGGAATCCTGCACATAAAAGACCAGGGCGCCGGCTGCGCCGATGCCGGCAGTGTATTGTTCGCAACCAAACCCTTCGAGGCTCCGGGTATTGAACTGCTCCAGCAATCGGTTTCTGGCATCATTATGGGCAAACACCCGATCCGGGAGAAACGTCACGGACGTACCGGAAAAAGCATCTAAAAAACCGGCGAAAAAATCGTCTTTTTGGGCGGATTCAGGCAGGATAATTTCGTTGGGGGCGATTTTGCGGGCTTCGTCAAGGATCGACGCCGTTTTCCCGGTTTCCGCTACGCGAAAGGTGCCGGTGGACAGATCCAGGCAGGACAGCCCGTAAAAATCCCTGGACCGGGCCAGGGCAAGCACAAAATTATGGGTTTTTTCGTCCAAAAGGGCGTCATTGATCACCATTCCCGGCGTCACCACCCGGACCACATCCCGTTTTACCAGCCCTTTGGCCTGGGATGCGTCTTCGGTCTGTTCGCAAATGGCGACTTTATATCCTTTGTCGATCAGCCGGGAGATATACCCTTCTGCCGCTTTCACCGGAACGCCGCACATGGGAACGGCGTCGTCCTCTTTCTTGTTTCTGGCGGTCAGTGTGATTTCAAGTTCCCTGGCAGCGGTTTTCGCATCCTCAAGGAACATTTCATAAAAATCCCCCATCCGGTAAAAGAGGATAAAATCCTGATACGCCTCTTTGATCGCCAGATACTGCTTCATCATCGGGGTGAGTTTGGGCTGGACCATGGACAATTATTTGAAAAACCAAATATTTTTGATGAGATTACGTTTTTGACGACGTTTCCACAGGCGCTGATTCAAGCATATTTTCGGACGTGGCGACGGGTTCCCGGGGCTGCTGGTCGGCTTTGGCGGCTTCAAGTTCTGAAATTTTTATACCGGCATGGGCCAGCTCCTCGTTCAATTTTTTGATGGTCTTGCGCGCCATAAACCGTTCGGACAGGCTGCTGAAATAGGAAATAAGCAGCCCGACAAGAAAAAATATTAAGAAATAAAGGGCGATCTGAATTTCCGGGAATTGATAATTCCCAAAAAAATAATCCACTTCCAGCCTTTTTTGCTCAAGCAAAAAAACCTGATTCTGCCAGAAAACAAGCCCGAGCAGGCCCGCCAAAATCAGCCAAAACGCAAATTTAACCTTTCTCATTGAATTCTCTCCGTATTCTGTTTGACAGCACAACCACTCATTTTTCAGAGCGCCACCGCGGCATTTCTTTGTCCGTATTCAAAACAAAACCGCGGCAATCCCGGAAACGCACATTGCAATTTGGTATATTGACTTTTTTCGTCTCAAAACTCAACCGTTTTTTGGACAGATTTCCCCACCCTGCCGCGCGCTTCGTGCCACCGCCGTTTTCTTTTTTTACAATGGCACCAGTTCCGCATTCCCCCAGATACCGGCTTTTTCCCCGGCAATGGCCACAATGGCCGATACGCCGGGGATTTCTTTTCCAAAATCAATGGCCGGCTGAATGGTTTTTTCCGACTGGACCCGATTGCAGATGGCGGTGGCAGCAGCATCCGCTACGGCACAGACATCTGATATCACGCAGACAGCGTCCGCTTTTCCGTAACTCAATGAGTGCCCGATGGTGCCGGACGACGTGCAAACTCCCAGCGGCTCGCCGTGGCCGTCCATGCGGATGCCAAACCGCATGCTTAAGGGTGACTTTCCGGCATACACCGCATAGGTAAACGGCCGGTTCAGCTTCACAAAAACATCGCCGCCGTTTTCCACGATCACTTCATCTGACGCCATGAGCAGCTCAATGCCTACGGATGCCGCAATGGCCCCTGCCACCGCGGCCATGGGTCCCACCCCGGCCCGCCGGCCGGCATCAGCCATTTCCCGAATGATCGGCGGCGCAGGCCCCTGAACCTTCCAGGGCACCAGGGTTTTCAAAAACCCGGGATGGGTGCGGATATAGGCTTCAACACTGGTTCTTGCCCGGAATACGGCCTCTTTTGCTTCCCGTTCCAACATCCGGTCCGCGCAAACCCATAAATCTGTTTCCTGCACAGACACGCCAAAGGACATCAAACCACCGGGCCTGTTCATCGCCCGATAAGCTCTCTTCTCGTGCACAGACCGTTCTCCACCGTGCATTACAGGTTGATAATTCCGGGCCGCATTGTTTCCGGGGTCTGCCGTAAAAAATACTGATCCGTCATTCCGGCGATAAAATCCCGAACGATCTCTTCCGGCCGGTGGGTTGCCATGTAGTCCGCTGCCATACCGTCAATAAAATTGGTAAACACCGGGGAATCCGTGTCTGCTTTCCGGATGTCATTTAAAAATCGCTCAAACAGAAACCCGTAAACTTTCTCAATGGTTTTAACTTCCCCTTTGATCAGCGGGTTCATGTAAATCCGTTCATAATTGAACTTTTTTAACCGTTTCAATGCCTCTGATACGTCGCCGCTGAAGGAAATATAGGGCTTTTCATAACTGTTTAAAATGATATCGGTCACCAGGGTGTAAACAATTTTTCCGTTGGTGTCTCCGAGCCGGTTGACGCTTTCGGCCGGCAGATCCGAGCGCCTGATCAGCCCCAGCCGAATGGCGTCCTCAATATCCCGGCCGATATAGCTGACGGTGTCTGAAAACCTCACCACACATCCTTCAAGGGACATGGGCATCAGGCGGACCGGGACGCCGGACATCTTTTTTTCGATTTCAGCGGCATGATCTGGAAATTTCTTCCCGGATGCCGGCGTCACCCGCAGGTTGTGAATTTCCCCGTCATGGCATAAAATACCGTCCAGGGTCTGCAGGCACAGGTTCCAGCCGCGGCCTTTGCGCTCCACTTTGTCCAGAAACTGGACACTCTGCACGTTATGATGAAATTCACCAATATCCACCGCCGCGCAGAGCGCTGACAGCATTCGTTCTCCGTCGTGGCCAAAGGGCGGATGGCCCACATCATGGCCAATGGCGATGGCCTCGATCAGGTCTTCATTTAAGCCGAGAAACCGGCCGATGGTTCTGGCCACTTTGGATACCAACTGGACGTGGAGCATCCGGTGGGTGATGTGATCGTTTCTCACCAGGTAAAACACCTGGGTTTTGTCGATATAGCGGGCATAAGCCATAGAATTGATGATACGGTCCACATCCACCGCAAAATTCTGGCGATAATCCGTGGCCAGCCGTTCTTCCGGCAATTTTCGCATGCCCGAGGTGCTTTTGGCGGCAAACGCGGAAAGCTGAGACGCTTCCCGGTGATCCAAAATATTGCGCAATTTTTCAAGGGACACGTTGCTATATTTCCCCATTGCGGATCATTGCCTCCATCATCTGATAATAATTCTTTCCTGCCTGAACAAAACCGGCCTTACCGTATTTCATATTGGCTTCCAGAACGTAAAACCCCTTATCGTGCATGCAAATATCCATGCCCACGTCATTCCATCCGCAGCGCCGGGCCGTGTCCAGGGCGAGAGTCACGGCCGTCTCGGGAATGTTATCAAAGGAAATGGTCGCTCCCTGGCCCACGTTGCTTCGGAATTCGTCCGGCGCGCTGATCCGCCAGTAAGCATGCACCGGCCGGTTCCCTATGATAACCACCCGAAGATCCCTGTCAATGGGCAGGTATTCCTGGACATAGGCCACTTTTGTCAGGCGGCAGTATTGCTCCAGCTCATCCGAGGTGCGGATCAGAAATACCCCCCGGCCCAGGGCCGATCCCCGGGGAATCTTGGCAACAAAAGGAAAGTCGAAATATGAGAAGATTTTTTCCCGTTTGGTGCGGGCATAAAAAATTCGGGTAGCCGGATGGGGGATTCGCAGCAGCTTGAACAGGGCGGTCTGTTTGATTTTATCCTGGGCAAACCTGTACGTATGCACACTGGGGAAAATTTCTTTCCCCATGGCGGCAAACAGGTCCGCATAAAAGGACGACGGATAATAAATTTTTTCCGCCGCCGCAATAAGGGCCTGTTCCTGATCCGTGTAATCTGAAAAATTCGGCCGGACCCCCAGGGTAGTGACGCCGGCGCAGTCTCTGAGCCGTCGTTCAAGTGCAATGATATTCCTTAAACCGGTCATTTATTCCGCCGGTGCAATGTCAAACATGGCAGGCGTAAGATTCACACCTGTCCATTGCCGGTCCACAGAAAAACTGAAACCCCGGCCATCCGGATTTTCGATGGCCAGAGAAAACGGCACGGACCGGCCGTCAACAGGTCGGACATCATTGAGTGTGGCCTGGTAGATGGTATTGCCCCATCTGAAAACTTCGACTTTTTCAATGGCCGTTTCCCGGAAAAAAATCTTCTCCACCACCCCCAGCCAGCGTTTCCTGAATACCAGCGTTTCCTGGCCGCTGCTTTCTGAGGTTTCCAATGAAACCGAATCATACGCATAAACCGGAACGCCGCCGGCCAGCAAGGTGATCACTTCGCTGGCCCGTATGGAGACGCCCACGGCCGGTTTGAGATCCGGGTCGCTGCTTTTTTTCTGAAAAATATCCGGG
Organism: Desulfobacterales bacterium; assembly: GCA_963675805.2. Lineage (GTDB taxonomy): Bacteria > Desulfobacterota > Desulfobacteria > Desulfobacterales > Desulfosalsimonadaceae > SURF-3. The sequence continues at coordinate 88,713 of CAXXNU010000001.1, forward strand.
TCTGTAACAGAGGAAAAAAGAAGGTGACTGCCGTCAAAAACAACCCTGGCCACGGACTGACCGGGAAGCCCCAGAAATTCAATCCGAAGCCTGCCGTCCGCCGCCCCCAGCCAGGCCGCCCGGGAGGTACGGGTTCCGCCTGCGCCCCGAAGCTGAATCCGGCCGATCCCTTTAAACGATTGGATTGCACTGTTTTTTCCCTGAATGACAAAAAGCAGGCGGCCCAGCCGGTCCGGGGCGCTCGGGAACGATAAGGCGCTGTCCCGGGGGATCCGACTGTAACAGCCGGCGACCCCTGAAATAAAAAGAAAAACAGTGGCACAGACATAAAACAGTCTCATCCGGCGTATCATTTTATTTCCGGAAATTTTTCCTGAAGCGCGTCAATTTTTTCCTCTATCGCCTCGCGGTCTTCATCTTTTTTTTCAAGGGCCTTTTTATAATAATCCAGAGCCGTTACCGGATCATTCAGTTCCTGATAGATATCGCCCAGGTGCTCCAGCACCACCGGGTCATCCGGAATTAGCGCGGCTGCCCGCTGAAGTTCAAACAGGGCGTCTTCAAGCAACCCTTTTCTGAAATAGACCCAGCCGAGGCTGTCCATGATGTAACCATTTTCCGGTTTGAGAGACAGGGCTTTTTTGATCATCGCCTCTGCTTCATCCAGACGAATCCCCTGGTCCGCATAGGTATAGCCGATATAATTCAGGGCATCCGCGTGATCGGGATCCAGGGCCAGCAGCGCCGCCATCTGTTCAAGGGCCAGATCGGTCTTGCCCTGCCGGTCATAAATCACTCCCAGGTCAAACAGGAGTTCCTTATTCTCCGGTTCAATGGCCAGCCCGGCCGTTATCAATTCAACCGCCTCTGCCGTCATTCCCTTTTCTTTGTAAAATGAGCTCAGATAAGGAATCAGCGACAGCCTCCCCTCAGGCGGCAATTGTTTCATCCCCTGCTCCAGCAGCGTGATCCCCTCATCAAACGCATTGTCCTTGTAGTAAATAACCGCCATATGGACCAGCGCGTTTTCATAAAACCGGGAACCGGGCTGAATTTTCTGAAACTGCGCCAGGGCCAGGGCCAGGTTTTCTTTTTCATAATAAACAATGGCGGTTGCATAGGCGATTTCAGAACTCTCCGGCGCGCCGTCAGCCATTTTACTTAAAACCACCAGAGCGTCATCCATCCGTTTCTGAAGCACGAGATACTGCAATACCGTGCCGATAACATTGGGATCATCAACGCTCCGCGTTCCCAATTCCGTCAGGAGCGCGCCTGATTTTTCGGGATCTTTTTTGCTGTAAAACAATGCCAGTTCAATGGCCGCCACAATGTTGTCCGGATCCTGTGCAAGAATCTCGGCATACATATTGATAATTTTATCATCCTGCCCGCTCAGCCGGTACAATTTAATCAATTCCAGGCGGGCTTCATTCAGAGATGGCGACAGGTCAAGGGCTTTCAAAAAAGCCGCTTCGGCCTGGTCATAATCCCCGCGAACGCCGTGGATTTCACCCAGATAGTAATGCGCTACAAAATTGTCCGGAAAATGGACAAGGAGCTTTTCATAAACACGAAACGCGTTGTCCATGTCCCCTTCTGAAAAATACATTTTACCCAGCAGTTGATAAACATTCTCGCGCTGCGGATCCTTTTCCAGAATCTTTTCATAAATGGGCCGGACATCCGCGTCCTTGTTGATGGTCTTGCGGATAGTCGCGGACAAAAGAAGGGCATCCACGGAATCCGGATCTTTTTCAATAATCTCTTCCACCACGGCCAGGGCATTTTCGTTCTCTTCCCGGTGAAGATACAGAATGGCCAGCTCTTTCTTGAGAAAAAGCGAATCAGGATCTTCCATGATGGCCAGATTCATAAAATCCACCGCGTCTTTCAGATTTCCCCGGGACTTAGCCAGTTCCGAAGCCAGAAACAGATAATAACTGCTTCCATTTGAGGGCGCCTCCGCATCTTCCAATTTTTCTGCCGGCTGCGCGGCTGAAGGCAAATCAGTGGCCGGCGACGGAGACGGCATTTTACCGGTTTCGCAGCCTGTGAAAAGAAACGTTATCCAAATTAGAACCGCCAGGGTTCCGATCCATTTTTTCATTTTTATGGTCCGATGTGTGGGAATGTGGGTCATCAAATAATTATCCCTGTTCATATAAGTCAAAATCCGGGATTTCATCTTTAAAAAAGGTTTTCATCTTTTTAATAATATTTTTTTCCAGTTGCCGCACCCGTTCTCTGGATATGTTATATTTATCACCGATATCCTGAAGGGTCAGCGGCGTATCCGTAAATATCCGCTGGTCAAAAATCTCGAGCTCGCGCTCATCCAGCTGCTTCCGGAAAATCGCCACATTTTCCTTCAGCAGGGTTTCGATCTCCTTTTTGGCTACCTGGCTCTCAATGGACGCGTCTTCGGAACTCAAAAACTCACCCCGCTCCGTATCCGAATCCTCTTTTAACGGCGCATCCAGAGATATGTCCCAGCCATCAAGGCGCTGGTCCATCTCCATGACCTCTTTTTCAGAGACCCCCAGCCGGTCGGACAAGAGCTGGGTGTGGGGCACAAACCCTTCATCGATAAGCTTCTGTTTTTCCTTTTTCAGCTTGAAAAACAGTTTCCGCTGGCCCTGGGTCGTCCCGATCTTCACCAGCCGCCAGTTGTCCATAATGAACTTCAGAATGTAGGCCTTGATCCAGAACGAGGCGTAATAAGAAAATTTCACATTTTTATAGGGATCGAACTTCTGTACCGCGTGCATCAGTCCGATATTGCCTTCCTGGATCAAATCCAGAAGATTCTGCATCCAGACCCGCTGGAATTCGAGAGCGATTTTTACCACCAGCCGCAGGTTGGAGGTGGCCATGATAAATGCGGCCTCTGGATCATCCTGCTCTGTAATCCGCTTGCCCAGTTCAATTTCTTCTTCCCGGGTCAGCAGCCGGTACTGATTGATTTCCGCAAGATACCGCTGCAGCGGATCATACTCCACCAGACTTTTATCCGCCCCGGCTTTGGGGCCGATGCGCGTCTGGTCAATGGACAGATTTCCACTGTCTGATTCGTCTTCATCCAGATCAATGGTATCTGTTTCAATGATCTCATCATCGGTTGCATTGGCATCCATATCCGCGGTGTCAGTGTTTTTTGATGCGGGTTCTGTTTTTTTTTGCTTTGTTTTACTCATCGCGTGATCAACCATTTATCGTTTCAATCTTTGAAAATTGCCGGTACCGTTGGATCAACGGGGTATCCGGTGCAATACCTTCCTAAACCGAAAGGCACATTGTATTACACTGAGTATCAGGATACCATACAAGGATCAATTATGAAATTTCCATAAAAAAAACCGGATTTCCGGTTTGCCGATTAATTTAAATGAACACTATATTTGATATGGACAAAAAAAACAAACCATGTTAAAAAAATTTTTTTTACATGCGCCTGTAGCTCAGTTGGATAGAGCAACGGACTTCTAATCCGTAGGTCAGGGGTTCGAATCCCTTCAGGCGTGCCAATAAAACCAAAGGTTTATGAAATCATTTCATAAACCTTTTTTGCTTTTCATGTCATTTATGCCCACCTCGAAATTTTCATTTAAATTGCGGAACATCCGCGATATTAAGAGCTGAGTCCTTTGTCTGATTTTCAAGCCTTGTTTTATTGAACGCCCACACCACCAAACAGGTGAAAAGAAAAAAATATGTTGTTTAAACCCTGTGCTAAAAAGCAACTATCTTGTTCCTTGATTATTATTTGTCTCATCGGCACGTTGATTCATACCGCCGTGGCCGTGGAAAAAGAAACGTCTGCCACCGGGCAGATGCAAAACCTGCTGCGAATCCGGATTGAGCAGTACACAACCGGATTAATAAAATCGCAAGAGAATCTGATCTATGCCCACCAGGCTTTGCCGATTTTCTATGAAAAACGCGGTTTTTTGCCGGCCTGGGGTGACGAAAACGGCCCATTGCCTGCTGCCCAGGAGTTGATCACCAGTATCAATCACCTCTCATCCGATGGATTACGACCCTCTGATTATCACCTAAATCTCATTATTGCTGAAACTCAAAAAATGAAGCGGACTGAATCACTTGCCCGGGGGGATTTCGCAAACCTTGTCTCCTTGGACCTCCTCCTGACAGATGCCTTTTTGGTGGCCGGCGCCCATATGGTGAAAGGACGCATCAACCCGGAACGTATTGACCCGGAATGGTTTGCCAATCTTCGGGAAATTGATATGCCGTTGCTTTTGGAAAACGCCCTTGAAAATCACCGAATTGCGGAAACACTTTTTAGTTTGCGGCCGCATCACCAAGGCTACCGGGATCTTTTGGATGCTCTTGAAAAATATCGCCATATCCTCCAGTTTGGCGGGTGGGAAGCCATTCCATCCGGACCTGCATTAAAGCTGGGGGACGAGAGCACCCGTGTACCCATACTCCGGAAACGCCTGGCAGCAACCGGCGAGTTCGAACATGACAGTGACCTGTCGGATCAGATGTTTGACGCGGCAGTAGAGGATGCCGTCATCCGTTTTCAAAACCGGCATGGGCTTGAGGCGGATGGTGTCGCAGGCCCGGAAACCCTTGCGGCACTTAACATTCCCGTGGAACGGCGAATCGACCAGATTGCGTTGAATCTTGAACGGTGGCGGTGGCTTCCCCAGGATCTGGGGGAAACGCATATTATTGTCAATATTGCGGACTATACGCTGACGGTGCATGAAGGAGACAGGACCGCGCTGGATATGCGGGCCATTGTCGGAAAACCCTACCGCAGGACTCCTGTTTTCAGTGATAAAATGACCTATATGGTATTTAATCCCTCATGGAACATTCCGCATCAGCTTGCGATTCAAGACATCCTGCCCTTGGTGCAAAAAAACCCGGATTATTTAGCTGAAATGGATATCCTTGTCATCAGCGATCAAGGCGGGCGCGCATCTATCATCGACCCAAAAAATATTGACTGGGAATCGGTTTCCCCCCGGAATTTTCCGTATCGTTTCAGGCAGGCACCGGGGCCGAAAAATCCTCTGGGCCGTGCCAAATTCATGTTTCCAAACAGATTCAATGTCTATATCCACGATACACCCTTCCAGGACCTTTTTGGGAAAAGCAGCCGGTCTTTCAGCAGCGGATGTATCCGCATCGAAAAACCGATCCTCCTGGCGCAATATCTTTTGTCGGAAAATCCGTCCTGGAACATCGATCAAATTAAAGCGATCCTTACCAGCGGTATTGAACAAACCGTTTCCCTGCCAAAACCGATTCCTGTGCATCTTCTCTATTGGACAGCATGGGTTTCATCGAATGGGCTTATCCATTTTCGCAAAGATATCTACGGGCGTGATGAGAAATTATTGAACGCACTGGCGCTTCCGGCGCCGGAAAATAATTGAGAAACGGAATTGCCATGGGCTTAAATTCGATTCAACGATTTGTTTTAGCAGTTTTTATGATTGTATTCTGTCCGTGGAATGCGTCCGGCGCTTCATTCGATCCGCAAAAAGCAGATGTTGAAATACAGATCAAAAACCTTGTCTCCCCATACAGGGTCATGAGCTTCTCTTTTCTGCCGGAGGAAATCGTCCCGATAAAAATCATAGGGGATAAAACCGAAAAAAATTTCTCCCTGCTGGCAGAGGCAGGACACGTGACATCTGTGTCTCCCCTGGCGTGGCACTGGAAAGCGCCAAAACATACGGGAGCATATGACATCAAAGTCCTGTCCCAGGACAGCCGGACGGTGATGACCCTTCACTGTTTTGTGATCCTGCCCTATGCAACTGTAAAGAATTCTGAATACATCAAGGGATACCGGATGGGAAAATATCCTGCTGTTCCGCTAAAGGGGCTGGCGATTTATCATCCGCCGGACGGATTCATCGAAGTCACACCGGAAAATATCGAAATGAACGTATCCCCTCATTTCACCCTTTCCCAGTTTGTCTGCAAGCAAGACAGCGGATTCCCCAAATACATGGTGCTTCAAACCAGACTGCTGCTAAAACTGGAACTGATCCTGGAACATGTTAACATGAATGGATACCATTGCGACTCCTTTCACGTAATGAGCGGATACCGAACCCCATTTTATAACCAATCCATCGGAAACGTCAAATACAGCCGGCACGTGTGGGGTGGCGCGGTTGATATATTTATCGATGAATCTCCCAGAAACGGTTACATGGATGATTTGAACAAAGACGGAACAATCAACTGGAAAGATGCGCAGGTGCTTTATGACATCATCGACGGCCTTTACGGCAAATCGTTTTATGAATTTTATATCGGCGGTCTTGCATGGTACAGAAAAACCCCGGTACACGGCCCGTTCGTGCATATTGATGTCAGAAGATACCGTGCCAGGTGGGGGGATTAATGTCTCTTTGAGAGTCTATGGTGATAAACTCGCAACCCATGAGCATCACCCGGAAATCAAAAACCGAAATCAAAAACCGTTAACCGGCTATCGGGCAACGTGGCAGTTTACGGATGGCCGCGAACGATACCACCCAGACGGATATTTCTCCGCTGTTATGAATAATTTTTCTGGTCACGCAGCCCATGATCAGTTCTTTTATGCCGCTCAGGCCCCTTCTTCCCAATAAAATCGTTCCGCCATTCATTTTTCGGGCCTGTTCCAGAATATCATGGGCCGCGCTCCGGCTTCTCTCCACCCGACGGAAAGCAATCATGGATTCCGTCAAGTCTGCGCGGATAAGCATTTACTTGTGCTGCAATATGCAATAAAAGAAAATGCATGACAATTCCGCAGATATCGATTAATCCTTATATGATAACAGCTTATTATCCTTTATCGTGCAAAAACAATCACAAAACCCCATAAAAAATGGATGAATGAACCGTGGGAACTTCATCTGAATACATTAAATTTTTTATCGGTTTGTTTTCCATCGTCAATGCCATCGGCGCAATGCCGGTGTTTATCAACCTGACAAAAAACCTGGCCAGGGATCAAACCCTGCGTTCCGCCCGGATGGCCGCTTACACGCTCTTTGTCGTTTTAATGATGACGCTGCTGATGGGTGAAGCGCTGTTGCATTTCTTTGGCATTTCCATTGCCTCCTTTCGTGTGGGGGGCGGGATCCTCCTTCTGCTCATGGCAATCTCGATGATGCACGCAAGAATGAGTTCCGCCAGGCATACCCCGGAAGAGGCGGAAGACAGGGAAAACAGCGACACCGTGGCGGTTGTGCCCATCGGTCTTCCCCTGCTGGCCGGTCCAGGCGCCATCAGCGCGGTTATTGTTTACGCGGCCCGATACCCTTCCTTTTATCATTACATTATTCTGGGCATATCCATCCTCCTGGTTTCCATTCTGACATGGCTGATTCTCAGGAGCTCATTTTACATTTCAAACCTGATCGGGAAAACCGGCATCAATATTGTCACCCGCATCATGGGACTGATTATCGCAGCCATTGCCGTGGAATTCATTGCCAATGGCCTGAAACAGCTGTTTCCCCTGCTCACAAAATAAATATTCTCATTCTGTTGGGCGCGGGGATATGTCATCGGGATAGATCCGTTTGCTCTGCGCCAAACGGTTTCATCAAAATAATCATTCTGGGCAGCAAAGTCATTGCGGCCAGGAGGGCGATCAGCATGGCGAGACCGGTCAGCAGGCCAAAGGAAATGGTCGGAATAAAATTCGAAAGGGCCAGAATCGAAAACCCCATGATGATGGCGACCGAGGTATAATACATGGCATACCCGATGCTGTTATGGCACCGGCGCATTGCCGCCAGATAATCCCCTCCGGTGGCATATTCCTCCCTGAAACGATGGATATAGTGAATGGTGTCGTCCACCGCAATGCCGATGCTGATGGAAGCAATGGTGATGGTCATCATATCCAGGGGCAGGTCCAGCCAGCCAAGCACGCCCAGGACAACGGAAACGGACAAAAGATTGGGGAAAACAGCGATCATGGCTACTTTCAGAGACCGGAACAGTATCAGGAACATGATCATCAGGGCAACGAGCACAAACCCAAGGGTCATGATCTGGGAATCAAACAAACTCTGCAGCACATTGTTATAGAGGACCAGCATGCCGGTGACCTGAACATCCGCCGGTTTGAATGAAAAACGGGCCGGAATTTCGCTTTCCAGCTTCCTGATTAGCTGATCGCGCCGCAAGGATTCGCTGGTGTCCACTACCCGCACCGACAACCGGGCCTGGTTATGGTCAACGGAAACATAGGGGGCCACGAGCATCTTTCTGTAATTTTCCGGCAATTCATTATAGACAATCGACAACTCAAAACTGTCCAGGGGCCGGCCTTGGTTGAGCTGGCGGGCCACCTTCAGCAATGTTCCCAAAGACTGCACTTTACCGATCTCCGGTATGGATTCCAGAAAGTCATGAACAGCCAGTATTTTTTCCATTTTATACGGCGTGAACCAGTACTTGTCAGACCGGTCGGTTTCCTCGAATTCGGAAAACATGTCAAACCCCTCGGCATCTTCCGCCGGTTTGGCGTCCGCGTGAGAAGCGCCACTGTCCGATGGCGAAAAATTGAGCACCACATCAAACGGTGTGGTCCCCCCGAGTTCCTGGTCAATTACCCGCATCCCCTGGTATATTTCAGTGGATTTTTTAAAATAATTGACAAAGGCATTTTCCACGCTCAACCGACAGATACCGATAATACTTAATACCAGCGCAAGAATGCCGGTTATAATGATCAGCCTGCCGTGAAATTCTGTAAGGTGGGCAGTGAGTTTCGTCATGAAGCTTCCGCCACCGGACGCTGGCGGGGGCGGTGCTTTTTTCATCAGGGACAATGCCGTCGGGAAAAACAAAAATGTGAACACCATCGAGACCACAAGACCGCCTACCATCATCCAGCCGAAGGTAATCACCGGCTTAATATCGCACAGCAGCAGAGAGCCGAATCCGGCAATGGTGGTCAGGGTGGCATACAGACAGGGAATCAGTTTTTTGTCCATCGTGCGGATAATCAGTTCACGATGTTCCAGCTCTGGATACAGCCGTTCTGCTTCACGGTACTGAACCACGAGGTGAATGGAAAGTGACATGGTCAGAATCAGCTGAAGAGAAATAAAATTGGAGGAAATCACCGTCACCTTCCAGCCGAAAAGCCCCAGCAGGCCGGCCATGGCAATCACAGAAAAAAAACAGCACATCATGGGAATTGCCACCCACCGGATATTGCGGAAAAAAACCCCCAGCACAACCACCAGGAAAATAAACACACCAGCGCCGAACACCTTTAAATCATTTTTGATAAACAGAATCAGGTCATTGGCGATCATGTCGATGCCCCCCAGAAAAAGGTCGGCATTGTTTTTGTAGCGGGCCATGATGCCTCGAATGTCGGCGATCAGTGTTTTATTTCTTTCTTTAAAATCCTTGCGTTTTGCCAGAATCTTTTGTTCCAGGCGCGCCAGTTCCATCGTTTCAGAGGGAGTCAGGTTGCCGGCCACGGCTTTGTCACTCATTTTATCACGGCGGGCCATCATCTCACGGTATGACATATCAATGGGGAGATTGATCTGAATGGCTGTTGTACTGAGATCCGGACTGACCAGCAGATTGCTGTACAGCGGACTGGTTGAAAGCTCTTTTCTGGCGAGCGTCAGATCAACTTTCGGCGACAGAAGCGTCGGCAGGCCGTTAGCCAGTTCCCGGATCGGAACAGGAGGACTTTCCAGAAGTGGCACATCAAGAAGGGTTACCACGGATTCGACGTTTTTCAGTGCACTGATTTCATTTTTCAGGCGGGCAACATCCGACAAAACCGGGGAAGACATCAGATCTTCTTTTGGCATGTATGCGATGATCAGAAAATCCTTTATATTGTAGCGTTCGGATATCCGGCGCGCAAATTGGATATCCGGGTCATTCTCATTGACAAGCGTATCTGGGGAGGCGTCAATCTGCAAATTTCGGGCAAACCAGGCCAGCGTAAGGATCCCTGCAATTAGACAAAAAAGCGCGAATTTGGAATGGTGCAGCAACCAGTCGTAGAACTGATGGACGGCCGTGGCATTGAGTAACGTGCCGTCCTTGCCGGCCGGGGTTCTTTTGACGGGAGACGGTTTGACTCCTTCGGTCTTTGGCATGGCGGGTTTCCCTGCTGAGCATGAACAGAGGGGGCAGCAATCTTTGGAAAGTGTGGTTTCCTATAAGAACTTTAATAAAACATTACCTGTTTCGAGTCAAGAAATCACATCCTGTAGGATTGACTCGCACATCCGACTTCGCTATCCTTAAAACTTACTGAATTTATTTTTCTTACACCCGCAAAAGGAAATGTGGCGATGATATTCATTGAAAAAACCAAAGGTCGTGAAATAATCGCGCAACGGGTTGAAGTTGTTGAACGAAAGGGCAAAGGGCATCCGGATTCCATTTGCGATGCCGTGATGGAAGCCGTGTCTCTTGCGTTTTGCTGCAAATATCAAGACGTTTTTGGTGAGATCCGTCATCATAATATTGACAAGGGGCTGCTTGCCGCGGGCAACACCCGGAAGGCATTCGGGGGCGGCTCCGTGATGACGCCGATGAAACTGTTTATCGGCGACCGGGCCGACTTCGGCACCAAAGACAACCCCATCCCCGTAAAAGATATCGCACAAACGGCGGCCCGGGAATGGATTCAACACAATTTACGGTATGTCGACCCTTTCCGAAACATACGCTACGAGGTGGTCATCGAAGCGGGATCGGAGGAATTGACGGATATTTTCGACCGGTCCGGAGATATCCGGGAAGCCAACGACACATCCGCTGCCACCGGCTTTTATCCGCTGAGCCCCACTGAAAATATGGTGCTCGCCCTTGAGCATCATTTAAATTCATCCGCATTCAAGGGGCGGTTTCCGGAAACCGGTGAAGATGTAAAAGTCATGGGATTGCGCCGGGACGATCATCTGGATATTACCGTGGCCATGCCCCTAGTTTGCCGATACGTTGACTCCGTAGATGATTATTTTCACCGTAAACAGTCGATATACCAAGCGATAACCGATTTTGCCGAAACTCAGAACCATTCGGTATTCAGAAAGATACAGATCCATTACAACAGCCTGGACCGCCGGGAAAGAGGCCTCAATGGGATTTATCTAACCGTTACGGGCACATCCGCCGAAGACGGGGATTCCGGACAAGTGGGACGCGGGAACCGGGTGAACGGACTGATCTCTCTCAACCGGCCCATGGGAACCGAAGCCGCGGCCGGGAAAAATCCGGTCAGTCATGTGGGGAAAATTTACAATATCCTGGCCCATCAGATGGCCCGGCGCATTTATGAGGGGGTTTCAGGCATCAGCGAAGTGAATGTGCTTTTTCTGAGCCGGATCGGCATGCCGGTGGACCAGCCGGCCATGGCCCATATCCGTGTCGCCCTTGAAAAAGGGCAGTCGCTAAAATCCGTTACTCCGGCAATCAACGATATTTATCATCGGTCCATGAAAAACATGGGACAATTTACCCGGGAGCTGGCATTGGGGAAATATCCCGTGTGCTGATAAAACATGCTGCCGGCAGCAGCGGCCTATCCGGAAGCGGCGAGAACAAATATATATGCGCCATAGAAAACCAGAAAAAACATCCCTTCCCATCGGTCAAGGGACCTTTTTTTTCCTGTAAACATAAACAGAAACAGAAGCATGCTTGAAAAAACGGTCATTCCGACATCCCGGTTCAGAGATGCCTGAAACGGCAGGGGCCGAATGACGGAACTCATTCCCAATACAAAGAATATATTGAAAATATTGGACCCCACCACGTTCCCGACGGCAATATCCGTATTTTTTTTATAGGCCGCCACGGCGGATGTGGCAAACTCGGGCAAAGAAGTCCCCACGGCAACAATGGTCAGGCCGATCAGGGACTGGCTCATACCAAACGCCGATGCCAGTGTCACGGCCCCATCCACGATCCATTTGCCGCCCAGCATCAGACCTGCAAGCCCTGCCGCGATCATGAGACCGGATTTCACGATGCCCATCTTTTCCGTAAGGGGTCGGGACGCCTCATCTTCCGTCTCTTTTGCAATGGAAGCGGAATAATACATGAAGATCCCGAAAAAACAGAGCAGCATCAGCCCGTCAATTCGTGTGATGGCCGATGTCGCCGCATGATCGATCATCCGGTCATTTGAAACGATTCCCAGAACAACGGCCGCCAGCAAGCTGAAAGGGATTTCTTTCCACACGGTGCCCCGGGTGACCGACAGCGGATAAATTATGGCGGAAACCCCCAGAATCAAAAGAATGTTGGCAATATTGCTTCCCACCACATTGCCGATAGCAATCCCGGTGCTGCCCTGGATGCTGGCAAAGATATTCACAAAGAGCTCCGGTGTGGAGGTTCCGAACGCCACCACCGTGAGTCCGATCACCAGATCCGACACGCGTAACCGACGGGCCACGGATGAGGCGCCTTCCACAAGGAAATCAGCGCCCTTGATCAGAAGGACAAAACCGGCAATCATTGCAATAAATATCATCAAATCCATTGATTGCCTTAATTCACTACTTACTTGAGTTAATGGATATCCGGATTCAACAATAGCAATAAAATAATTATCTGGTTATCCAACGTCGCTCAAGCCCGTGTACCCTGGCTCGTAGTGACGTCGTAAGGCGCTATATTGTATGCCCTCACGGGCACACTACAAACGACCATGAGGCAAGCGGATAACCAGCAACAATTATTTAAAAAATTGCGGATACAGCTTTTTAGCGCATTCCGGGCAAATGCCATGGCTGAAATCCGCATCCGAGTGTTCTTTGAGATAGCTTTCGATCTGTTGCCAGTAGCCTTTGTCGTCCCGGATTTTTTTGCATGAAGCGCATATGGGAATGATGCCTTTTAACACTTTGATATTTTCGAGGGCATCCTGAAGCTGCTGAATGAGCCTTTCCCGGTCCGCTTCGATCTCTTTGCGCCGGCTGATATTGATAAAAGACGCCATTCTGCCGACAATTTCCCCTGAAGCGGAGGTCACATTTGAAGCGGCCACCTCAACAATAAAATGACGGCCGTCTTTTGTTTCGACAACAAATTCTTCCGTATCATTCTTGCTGAGGTCAAGCATGGCAATGACGTCGGAGAATTTTCGTATTTTACGGGCGGAAAATAACTCAGCGGCATTTTTGCCGGTGGTCTCGGATAATGGATACTCAAACATCCTGCAGAAAGCAGGATTGGCAAACCGGATGGTTCCGTCCAAAGCCGTAATGATCAGGCCGGCGGCGCTGGAATTGACGGCATCCAGAAGCATGCTCAGCGCATCCCCGGCGATCTGCCGGGGCAGTTCTTTGACGATGTCCGGCTCGGCAAGGGGTTTGAAAAGTTCTTCGGGCTGGGAATTGGAATGGTTCAATGAGTCAACCATTTTTGATACCATCGCCTAGACTATTTTTGCGTTGGCGTCCTTGACTTCAGGACCTTTCATAGTAACCGAATACGCCTGTTTTTATCACAAAACAAGCAAATTTGCATTTGTTTGTTGATGAAACCGAATCCGCTGATCCGAAAGAAAAAAAGAATTCTCAAAGTGGGAATTTACCGAAAAATTGATGCGCATAAGAATATTGTGTACTGGCCCCTAACGAGCGCCATCCCGATATCGCCGGGAAAAAGCGACCTCATTTTGCAGACACCCACCTGTTTTTTAAATCCGCGCAGACATCTTGCTATTAAGCCCTCGCGCGGAATCATGTATTTACAAAAATCAAACGGCAGCTGAACGGATAGTAATAATTGACAAAACCACCAAGTTCATTTATTACCCTGTATCATTACAATATAAAAAAAATACGGTGTTTTTTATTACAGGGAGGATCTCATGACCTACAGCCATATAATTTTTGACATTGCCGGCCCTATCGCCACCATCACCATCAACCGTCCCAAAGCCTTAAACGCCCTGAATACCGAAGTTTTAAATGAACTTTGCCACGCGGTCGACGCCATTGGCGCAAATGAAGCCATCCGGGCGCTCATTCTGACCGGCAGCGGGGAAAAAGCCTTTGTGGCCGGCGCGGACATCACCGAACTGGCAGAACTGAACGCACTTTCCGCCAAACAGTTTGTGGCAAACGGCCATAAAACCATGGCCGCCCTGCAGAACCTTTCCATCCCCGTGATTGCCGCAGTCAACGGATTCGCCCTGGGCGGCGGTCTGGAACTAGCCCTTTCCTGCGATTTTATTTACGCCTCTGAAAACGCCAAATTCGGGCTGCCGGAAATCACCCTGGGACTCATTCCCGGATTCGGCGGCACCCAGCGCCTGGCCCGTCTCATCGGGAAAAACAGGGCCAAGGAAATGATTTTCACCGGCAAGATGATTGCCGCCGAAGAAGCTGCACAAATGGGGTTTGTCAACCGGGTGGTGCCGGCTGAAGAACTGATGGCATCCGCTCAAAAAACAGCCGCCGCCATGGCTTCCAAAGGGAAAGTTTCCTTGTATATGGCCAAGCAGATCATCAACCAGGGGTTGGATGTGGATCTTGCCACGGGCTGCAAAATGGAAATCGATGCCTTTGCCCTTTGCGTGGCCAGCGAAGATGCCCAGGAAGGCACCCGGGCGTTTCTGGAAAAACGCAAACCCGACTTCAAGGGCGGTTTAAAGGGCTAACTCTTTCGACGGTCCATCCGTCTACTTAAAAAAAACAAAAAGACCACTACTTTTTTGATATCAAGGAGACAAAAATGATTTATAACATTGAATACGAGACCATGCCGAGAGAAGCCCTCGAAGCAATCCAGCTTAAACGGCTGCAGGCGGTCATCTCCCATGTTTACGCCACCGTGCCTTTTTACCGAAAAAAACTGGATGACGCCGGTATTCTGCCCGGAGATATCAAAAGCCTGAAGGATCTGGAACGGCTCCCCTTTACCACCAAACAGGATCTGCGGGACAATTACCCTTTTGGCATGTTTGCCGTGCCCATGGCCAACGTGGTCCGTATTCATGCGTCCTCCGGAACCACGGGCCAGCCCACGGTGGTCGGCTACACCGCCAGGGACGTCAACACCTGGGCGGAGCTCATGGCGCGCGCACTTTCCGCCGCTGGCGCCGGCCGCGGGGACATTATTCATAACGCTTACGGGTACGGCCTTTTTACCGGCGGGTTAGGCGTTCATTATGGGGCTGAAAAGCTGGGCGCATCGGTCATTCCGGTGTCCGGCGGCAATACCAAACGCCAGGCAATTATCATGCGGGATTTCAAGCCCACCATTTTAACCGCCACCCCTTCCTACACCCTTCATCTGGCCGAAGCCGCGGAAGAGATGGGCATCTCATTCAAAGACCTCCATTTCAAGGCCGGCATTTTCGGCGCGGAACCCTGGTCTGAAGACATGCGGGAAGACATTGAACGCAAGCTGAACATGGATGCCATCGATATTTACGGGCTCAGCGAGGTGATGGGACCGGGCGTTTCCATTGAATGCATAGAAGCCAAAAAAGGACTCCACATTTTTGAAGACCACTTTATTCCGGAAATCATCAACCCTGAAACCGGCGAGGTGCTTCCCTACGGTGAAACCGGCGAACTGGTCTTCACCACCATCACCAAGGAAGCGTTTCCCATCCTCCGATACCGGACCCGGGATATTACCACCCTGAACCCCGAGCCCTGCATATGCGGGCGGACCCTGGTGCGGATGAACAAGGTCAGCGGCAGAACCGACGACATGCTCATCATTCGCGGCGTCAACGTCTTCCCGTCCCAGATCGAAAGCGTGCTTATGCAGGTAAAAGGCGTGGAACCCCATTATCAGCTGGTGGTGGACCGGGTGGACAACCTGGATACATTGACCGTCCGGGTGGAAATCGGTGAGAAACTTTTCTCCGATGAAGTCAAACAGCTTCAGGAGCTTGAAAAACAGATTTCAAAGGATATCAAGGAAACATTAGGGGTGTCGGCAAAAGTCCAGCTGGCGGAACCTAAATCCATTGCCCGCAGCGAAGGCAAAGCCATGCGGGTTATTGATAATCGTAAAATCTAATCGTGTTTTGATAAAGGAGGAGATCCATGCAGGCCGAACAGATATCCATATTTATTGAAAATAAAGCAGGCCGCCTGTCGGATGTCACCGGCATCCTGGCGGATTCAGGAATCAATATCCGGGCCCTGGCTGTTGCGGACACATCCGACTTTGGCGTCCTGCGGCTGATTGTCAACGACAACGCCAAAGCCGAAGAAGCGCTAAAAAAAGCGGGTTTCACTGTCCGAAAAACCCGGGTGGTGGCAGTGGAAGTGAAAGACACCCCCGGCGGACTGCACAATATTCTCAACGTCCTCAAGGAAGCTGGCATTAATGTGGAATACATGTATGCATTCATCCGGCAGAGCGGCGACCAGGCGATTATGATTTTCCGGTTTGATCAGACGGAAGAGGCGATTAAGATACTGCAGGCCAACGGCGTGGCAGTGGTCGACGGAAAAACCCTCAGCACCTTGTAGCACCCCTATCGATTTCCGGTAGAAACAGCGGTTTTGCCTGACCAACCAGGCATGGATTATTTTTGTGGCTGTTTTAAATGCTTTATCCATTTTTTAAAAAAAAAGGAGACCCATTATGTTGTTTGTCAAAAAATTCCATACCCCTATGATGATCCTGTCCATCACCATCATGGCATGCCTGCTGTTTCCTCTGTCCGGATTTGCCGAATCAGTCAAAGAACCTTATAAAATCGGCGGAATTTTCGCTGTCACCGGACCAGCCTCCTTTTTAGGCGATCCTGAAAAAAAATCCATGGAAATGGTGGTTGAACAAATTAACGCCAGCGGCGGCATTGACGGTCATCTGCTGGAAGCGGTGATTTACGATACCGAGGCAGACCCATCCAAGGCAGTCATGAGCGTCAACAAACTGATCAACCGGGACAATGTCATCGCCATCATCGGTCCCAGCACCACTCCGGCCACTCTCGCCGTGATGCCGGTGGTTCAGAGAGCAAAAATCCCTTTTATCAGCTGTGCGGCGGGCAACAAAATCGTCCAGCCCATTGATCCCTGGATATTTAAAACCGCCCAGAGCGATATTCAGGCGGTGGCTACCATCTATAACGATTTGAAAGCCCGAAACGTCCAAAAAATCGCCATTATTTCCGTGGATAACGCGTTTGGCGAAAGCGGCAAGGAACAGCTGCTGGTCCAGGCGGCGGATTTCGGCCTGGCCATCACCAAATCCGAAACCTTCGGGGCAAAAGACACGGACATGACTGCCCAGTTGACCAAAATTCGCCAGGACAACCCGGAAGCCATTGTCTGCTGGGGAACCAATCCCGGTCCGGCCGTGCTGGCAAAAAACATCCAGCAGCTGGGCCTCGAGATCCCGCTGTACCAGAGCCACGGCGTGGCCTCACCCAAATTTATTGAGCTGGCGGGTGCTGCTGCCGAAGGCATCATGCTGCCTACTGGTAAAATTCTTGTGGCTGACCTGATACCGGATTCAGACCCCCAGAAAGAAGTGCTTGCGGCCTATATCAATGATTATGAAAAGAAATTCAAAAGCGCGGTTTCCGGATTCGGCGGATATGCTTATGACGGGATGAAAATTCTGGCTGCGGCCCTCAAAGGCAGTGACGGCGACAAGGAAAAAATCCGCCAGGCTATTGAAAACACCCAAAACCATGTGGGCGTAAGCGGCATTTTCAACTTCAGCGAAACCGACCACAACGGCCTCTCACCGGATGCCTTTGTCATGGTAAAAATTCAAGACGGCAAATGGGAGTTATTAAAGTAGGTAACGGTCAAAGCTGAAAGCTTAATGCTGAAAGCCTGAAGTCATATTTTTCCCAACGCAGGAAACCCCCAACCCATGGGCCAACTTTGTAATAATGGGTTCAGGTTTCATATTGCAGGTTACTGGTGTCGGGTGTCAGAGCCACTTTTCCTGGCACCTGAACACTGACACCTTTTGCTGAAAGACCGCCTCCTGTATGCACTATTTTCAATTTTATTGTGCAAGAATTGAGGCATGCGGCACTGACACACCATCATTTTTTTCCGGCCATGGAACGCATGTTCCATGGCCGGAAGATATTCAACAGGCTAAATAATGCAGGAAATACTTCAGTACCTGTTTTCCGGGATTACCAACGGCGCCATTTACGCCGTGATTGCCATTGGTTTTTCCATGCTTTACAGCTCAACAGAACTCATTAATTTTGCCCACGGTGAGTTCGTGATGCTGGGGGCTTTGTGCATGGTCACCTTTTTCGGGGCCTTTCATCTGCCGCTGATTTCCGCCATTGTTTTAAGTGTTGTCTGCATCGCCGTTTGCGGACTGGTCTTTGAGCGCCTGGCCATCCGGACGGTGCGGCACCCGGAACCCATTGTTCTTATCATTATTACTGTAGGCGCCTCCATTTTTTTGCGCGGCATCGGCATGATCATCTGGGGAAAAGATGCCCATACCATTGCCTCTTTTTCATCGCATCCGCCGCTGGACATTGCCGGCGCCAAACTCCTGTCCCAAAGCGTCTGGATCATTGCCATCCTGCTTGCGACGATTGTCGGCCTTCAACTTTTTTATAAAAAAACCCTCACCGGAAAAGCCATGGAAGCCAATGCCATCAGCAAACGGGCAGCGTGGATCGTGGGCATTCCTTCCCGGCTCATGGTCATGCTGGCTTTTGGTTTGAGTACCGCCATGGGCGGACTGGCCGGTGTCATTATCGCGCCGATCACCATGAGCAGCTACGACATGGGCACCATGCTCGGTCTCAAAGGGTTCTGCGCGGCCATGCTGGGCGGGCTCGGCAGCCTGTGGGGAGCGCTCCTTGGCGGGTTCCTCCTCGGTATTCTGGAATCTTTCGGCGTGGGATTTGTTTCGTCCGGTTTAAAAGACGCAACGGCGTTTCTGCTCCTGTTATTCATCCTTTACGTCAAACCCGGCGGTATCATCAGCACGGCCAGCGTCAAACGGTTCTAAAGGTATATAAAACAGATGATCAGCCACACCACCCGAAACCGAATCGCCTATGCGATTTTTCTTCTGACCATTGTCATTTCGGGTTATTTTCTGGAAAATCTTTATTATCTCCAGGTACTTACTTTTATCGGCATCAATACGCTGCTGGCGCTCGCCCTCAACATGCTCATGGGCTATGCCGGGCAAATTTCCCTGGGGCACGCCGCGTTTTACGGGATCGGCGCCTACGGAACGGCCATTTTAACCGTTCACTGCGGTTTTTCTCCCTGGCTGGCCCTCCCGGCCGCAGTGGCGGCTGCCATGCTGGTGGCCTACGTTGTCGGCATTCCCACCCTTAAACTGTCCGGCTATTATTTAGGAATGGGAACTTTAGGGTTCGGCATGATCGTAAATATCCTGTTCAGGGAATGGAGCAGCGTCACCGGCGGCGCATCCGGATTTATCGGCATTCCGACCCTGGAACTGGGGCCTGTCTCTTTTGCGTCGGGCCGCAACTATTTTTATCTGGTATGGGGATGCGTGCTCGTCGGTTTCATCGCGTGCCAGCGCATTATTGATTCCCGGATCGGCAGGGCGCTCCGGGCCATTCATGACGGTGAAAATGCCGCCGCCGCCGTGGGCGTGGACACCCAAAAACTCAAGCTGCAAATCTTTGTGCTCAGTGCTGCCATCAGTGCTTTGGCAGGGTTTTTATACGCCCACCTGGTGTATTTTATCAGTCCGGGCACATTCAGTTTTATCGCCTCCATCCGGATGGTCACCATGGTGGTGATTGGCGGTATGGCCTCCATATGGGGGGCGCTGCTGGGGGCATCGCTGCTGACCCTTCTGCCGGAATGGCTGCATGCCTTTTCTGAATTTGAAATGGTTGTTTATGGGCTGATTCTTATGGTGGTGATGATTTTTCTACCCCGGGGGCTTACCCGGGGACTGTTGGATATTTATGAACGCACCGTTAAAAAAAGCACACGCTGAGCCACCCCTGCTGGACATTCAGGGAGTTTCAAAGGCATTTGGCGGCGTCCAGGCCCTGGCTGATATCACTTTTGCGCTTTCGACAGGTTCCGTTACCGGTCTTATCGGGCCGAACGGCGCCGGTAAAACCACCCTGTTCAACCTGATATCTGGCATTTTCGCGCCGGACAACGGCCGCATAAGGTTTGACGGCACGAGCATAAAAAAAATAAAGCCTCACAAGCTGGTGGAAAAAGGGATTGCCCGGACGTTTCAGAATGTCGAGCTGTTCGAAAGCATGACAGTCCTCGAAAATGTTCTGGTCGGCCAGCACACCCGTACCCGCTGCGGCATGTGGGGCAGTATCCTGCACTTGCCCGGCGTCATGGCCGAGGAACGCAAAGCACGGGAAGTGGCTATGGAACTGCTTGATTTTGTGGGACTCTCCGACCATGCAGCCACCCAGAGCGGCGATCTCCCGTTTGGATGGCAGCGGCTTCTGGAAATCGCCCGGGCCCTTGCGGCCCGCCCAAAACTGCTCCTTCTGGATGAACCGGCCGCCGGCCTCAACATTGTGGAGACCCTGCAGCTGGGAGACCTGATCAGTAAGATCAAAAGCAAAGGCATTACCGTGCTGCTGGTGGAGCATGACATGAGCCTGACCATGGAAATTTCAGACTGGATTGTGGTACTGGATCAGGGAAAAAAAATTGCAGAAGGCACCCCCCGAACGGTTCAGACGGATGAAACAGTGATCGCCGCCTATCTCGGGACGGGAAGCAAGAAAGAAAAAGAAGGTGAACCGCTGAAGGCGGAAGATTAAAGGCGGACGGCGGACGGTGGAAATATCTTTGATCGGTTATTTTAATCCCTGACGATAAACATTATGCTGCGCATCAGAAATCTGAAATGCTATTACGGACGGATCATGGCGGTCAAAGGGGTCAGCCTTTCTGTCAAACACGGCCAAATCATTGCCCTGATTGGCGCCAACGGCTCCGGAAAGAGCACGCTCCTGGAATCCATCTGCGGGCTGCTGCCGGACTGGAAAGGGGACATCACTTTTGAAGAAACCCCGCTCAAAGGACTTGATCCACCCGCCGTTGTCAAACTGGGCATCAGCCTGGTGCCCGAAGGACGGCTGGTCTTTCCGCCGATCAGCGTGTTGGACAACCTGAAACTCGGGGCCTATACCATGTACCGGAAACGCCGCCACGGTGAGGTCAGCCGGACGCTGGAAAAAATCCTGGAACTGTTTCCCATCCTGAAACAGCGGGCCAAACAGCCGGCTGGCACCCTTTCCGGCGGAGAGCAGCAGATGCTGGCCATTGGCCGGGCCCTTATGTCCCACCCCAAACTGCTACTTCTGGATGAGCCCTCCATGGGCCTTGCCCCGCTGATTGTGGAAAAAATTTTTCACACCCTGGAAACACTTCGGAATGAGGGCATTACCATCCTTCTGGTGGAGCAGAATGCCCAGGCCGCTCTTCAGATTGCGGATTTCGGCTATGTTTTCGAAACCGGAAATATCGTTCTTCAAGGGCCCGCCACCGAACTCCTGGAAGATCAGGAAGTCAAACGCGCCTATCTGGGCAAAGATTATGGAGAATTTTATGATGACGGCAGATAATTTCACCTTCATGAATTCCGATGAAAAAAACCAGCTCCAGTTGGAGCGGCTGCAGAGTACACTAAACCGGGCCTACCGCAATATCCCTTTTCACCGGCAACGGTTTAAAAAAATGGGCATTGATTTGTCCGGCATTGAATCACTGGCCCACATTTCAACGCTGCCGCTCATGATGCGTCAGGATATCAGCGACAACTACCCCTATGATCTGTTTGCCGTACCGCTGCGGGATATCGTGAGAATCCACACATCGCCGGGCACCACCCAGAATCCCACTGTCAGCGGATACACCCCCCAGGACCTGACCAACTGGCAGACCATTCTGGCCAGGGGCCTTGCCGCCTGCGGGGTCACGGCCCATGATATTCTTCAGATCACATTGTCGCCAGGCCTTTCAAACTGGGGAAGGGATTACAAATACGGAGCGGAACACCTGGAAGCCGGGGTTATTCCGCACACCCCCATGTCCATTGAAAAAAAACTGATGGTGCTAAGAGACTACAAAACCTCGGTGCTGGTCACCACGCCCTCTTCCGCTCTTCAGCTGGCAGACTATATCCGTAAAAATGAGATCAATATCAACGCGTTGGAACTGAAGACATTGATTCTCACCGGTGAGGCAGTTGATGACATCCAAAAACAGACCCTGGAAAAAGCATTCCATGCCGCTGTCTGGGCGCATTACGGCCTCAGTGAAGTTCCGGGGCCGGCCATTGCCTTTGAATGTGACGCCCATAAGGGGCTCCATGTCAACGAGGACCATTTTCTGCCGGAAATTATTGACCCTGAAACCGGCATGGTGCTGCCAGACGGACAACCCGGCGAGCTTGTGTTAACCACCCTCACCACCCGGGCGTTTCCCCTGATCCGTTTCAGGACCGGTGATCAGGCAACAATTATCAGAACCGGGTGCGCCTGCGGCCGGACTTTTTGCCGCATTGACTGGCGGGGCGGGCGCACGGACAGCCTGATCAATATTGACGGGGTAAAAGTCCACAAAAAACAGATTCAGCGATCCATTCAGGATCAGTTGCATCTGCCGTCGGATGCGTCCAGATTTTTTATCAAAAAAAGAGATGAAAAAAAATATATTGAGGTCTGGATACCAGTGAATGACGATATCTTTTCCGATGAGATCAAAGACCTGGAGACCCTGATTCTTAAAGTGGAAAACAATCTTCTGGAAAACATCGGCATTCCCGTGGTCATCCGGCTGAAGGAAAAAAAATCGATCTAACGAAATCTTGAAAACTGTTGCGATTGTTGCTGCAACACCCCAACCATTTTCCACCATGTATAACGGGCGGGCGTTATCGTTCCGCTACTTTCTGAAGTGGGCGGCCATTACTCTTTTATTCTTTTATCCGCCCACGGTTTCAAAGGACAGAACAGCGACTTCAAGTTCTTCGGGCATCACCCCCTCCGGGCCCGGTCCACCCGGCCTGAAAAAAAACGCAACTTCTTTGAAACTAAACTCTTTTTCTTCGCCGGTGGCAAGATAACTGATCACATCCTTCTGTTCCGGAAGTTTATCAACTTCATTGCTGACTACCCAAATCCCAGCGTTCCAGATTTCACTGCAGGAATGACAATAACCGGTGACCACCACTTTTTTGACATCCACATCACCGACATTTTTAATTTTCCCCCGGGCATCTATCACCCAGTTATACTCCGCATCCTGCCGGATACTAAATTCCTGCTCCGTAACAATCACTTTTCCTTCTTTTTTCTCGCTGCATGACGCCATAGAAAGGCATGCAATAAACAACCAAAAGCTGTAAAATAGAGCCAAACGATAAAAGGAAAACATTGGTCTCACCCCTTTGTAATGAAAAATAAATCAAGAATGCCGTTCACTTGCTGCTCTGAAGCCATAAAAAAATGATCATCCAAGGCTGCATTGCGAATGGACGATGGAAATTTTAGCCGTCCACGGTTTCAAAAGATTCAACCACCAATTCCAGTTCATCCGGCAGCCCTTCCGGTCCCTGGCCGCTCTGATTGAAATAAAACGCCACTTCCCGGAAACTGAATTCTTCTTCAACTCCCACCGGCAGATAACTGATGACATCTTTCTGCTCTGTCATTTTTTCATAATCAGACACGTACCACACCCCTGCATAAATTGCCTCCCCGCAGGAACGGCAGTATCCGGTGACCTCCACCTTTTTTACATCCACCTGCCCAACATTTTTAATTTTACCCCGGGCATCAATCACCCAGTTGAACTCCCCATCCTGCCGGATACTGAATTCCTGTTCCGTAACAATCACCTTCCCCGCCTCTTTCTTTTCCGCACAGGATATCATGCAAAAAAGCAAAAAAAACAAAAAAGTGATGACAACCCGATGAAAATAAAGCATTTTCTCCCTCCCCTCTATCGTTCCAGCCATTCCATCTATTAAATAACCCTCTTTTAGCAAAAAACCGCGCAAGAACCAACTCTAATTTGAGGGGATTTCCCTCAACACCGTGTAAAATAGTCCACCCCGAAACCAGCCGGCTTCGCCCCGGGATAGTTTTCATTTCCAGCAAAAAAAAAACCGGCCGCTCAAAACTTAATTTTGCGGCCGGGTATCCGTTGGTCCGTGCCAAACGAATGTACTGTTTTTACAGAAGGATATTTTTTAGATGAGAAAATATGAGACAATACACCCGTCAGGCTAATCGACCACGTCAAAAGACTTCACCACCACTTCCAATTCTTCCGGCATGGTCTCTGGCGCTTCATCCACCATGTTGTAGATAAACGCCACTTCCTCGAAGCTGAACTCCTCTTCCGCACCCACCGTGATATAGCTGATCAAGTCTTTCTGTGCTTCGGTCTTTTCAGCACCGGAAATAAACCAGTGGCCAGGCTTGATCATTTCGATGCAGGAACGGCAATAGCCAGTAACCAATACATTTTTCACATCCACGTCCCCGACATTGCGCACCTTTCCCCGGGCATCAATAACAAAGGCCTTCTCACCATCCCTGCGAACCGTAAATTCGCTTTCCGTGACAATAACCTTGCCTTCTTTCTTTTCTCCGCCGCATGAAAGCAGACACAGACATGCCACCATCAAAAAACAAACCATTACTGCCGTCTTTTT
This sequence comes from Desulfobacterales bacterium, assembly GCA_963675805.2. Lineage (GTDB taxonomy): Bacteria > Desulfobacterota > Desulfobacteria > Desulfobacterales > Desulfosalsimonadaceae > SURF-3. Next base: position 113,361 of record CAXXNU010000001.1, read on the forward strand.
CCGATAAACCATTGATGCCTCCCTTATTCCGATACATTAACATTCAAAATGACTTTGAAAACTATAGAATAAAAACGTCAAGCTTCTATTATCATAGATAAATATTACACATCCCATAGAATACGAATATTGACTTAGTGTCAATAGAAATCTAACCGGGCGCCGATGAATGCGGCGCGCTCGTTCTCCGCCGCTGACGGACGTTGGCATGACGGGGCCTGATTCCCCCGTTGCATTTTTTACCAATTGATAATAATGAATATTTTTGAAAGCAAAAAAAACATTTTTCCTTGCGTAACCATGTTTACTAATATAAATTACATATGAAAAAAACAGTTAATGATTCAGGCGCTCATTTTGATATCCTTGATAAAGGGGGAGGCAATGAAAAAAATTGTCGCTGGTGCTATCTTTCTGATAGGTTTTTCAATTGCTCTATCAACCGGTCTCTGCCAGGCAAAAAATCTCGTCACCAACGGTGACTTTGAAACCAAAACGACAGATACCCAAGCCGAAGGCTGGCTGACCAAAACATACCGCGGAACATCGGCGGAATTCGCGTTTAATGACGCGGAAAAGCACGGCGGTTCCTATTCTTACATGATTCAGATCAACCCGCCCGGCGGCAGTGTGCTGCTCTACCCGGAAAATAAAATCACCCACATCAAGCCCGGGAAGAAATACCAGTTGAGCGTCTGGGTAAAGGCCAAAGGCCTGGGATACAGCCCCAACTTTATCGCTCCGGCCATACGGGTTAATTACAAACCCAGCCGGCTTTCACCCGTACCTACCATTGACCTGATGCTGGAAATGAAAGGGGAAAACAACTGGAAAAACCTGACGATAGAGACGGTTGCACCAGCGGATGCCAAAGAGATTACCCTTGATTTTCTGCTCACCAAGGGAACGATCTGGGTTGATGATGTGGAAATTACAGAGGTGGAATAATAAGTTGTCAGCGCAGCAGTTTATCCTTTAACCGCTTCTGGGTGTCGCTATTCACACCGGCCTGACTATCCAGATAATCTTGCGCCGTACCATATTTTTTGCGCAAATGATCCAGCATTGCTTCGATACCTTCCAGGGGTGCGGTAAAATAGGGGGCAAGCTTTTCCGGATCCACCCCGTATGAAGCCACGAGCTCAAAGAGTTTGGGCAGCATATCGGCAATATAGGTGTTTGAAAGTTGATGATCTGAAATAACGGTCTCTTCGTCCACACCGAGCATCAGAAGAATCAGGGCCGCACAGGTTCCGGTCCGGTCCTTTCCGCCGGTGCAGTGAAAAAGCACGGCCGGCTCCGTCATTTCAGCAATGGCGTTGATGACTTCCCCCCACACATGGGGCGCCTCTTCAATATTCCGGATATACCCCTCCACCATGAAATCCGGACTCAGCCAGCGGATGTCCCCTTTTTTCAAGCGTGTCATGGCATCCACAAAATCTATTTTTCCATGGGTCACCGGCAGATTGACATGGATCAGGGAACCATCTTCCGGCAGATGGTCCGGCGCTTCCGCCACTTCCGCCGGCGTCCTGAAATCATACACCCGGCTGATGCCAAGCCCCTTCAGCACCGCATGATCCCGGTCTGTTAAACGGGTCAGCCCATCGGAACGGAAAACCTTGCCCCATTTGACTTCCCGGCCGTCCCGGGCTTTATAGCCCCCGATATCCCGAAAGTTAACCGCCCCTTCCAGCAGCACCTGCCGCTCCCCTGTAACCACCCGGGAACCGTTCGCGTCCTTAAAATGAAAATAATATCGGTTGGTTGGCAAAAGCCCGGAAACAGTGACACGACCGGCAGATAATTCAGTTTCATTGACGGGAATTTGACGCATGGCATCCGTGCGCCGCAATCCATTGCATACACCAATAGAAATTTTATTACCATTCGGCCGCCAGCGCAGTTCCACGGTCTGGTCGTCGATTCGTAAGACAGTGACAGCCAGCGCCGACGCATTTCCCTGTTGATCCGCCATCAAACCCATTTCCCCTTTCTTTTCACTATTCCTAATCGTTGTCGATTCCGCGGGTCCGCCTGCCTAAAAACTGTCGACCGCTTAGATTTCTTATTTTTTGCGCAAAAATGAATATATCGGCAAGGAAACGTTGCTGCAAGACAAAACGCCCGCATTCCTGTTCAACCGCTTCCCTGGTTCTTCATTGAAAAAAAGATCAGATTTGGTTATATTATTTTTCACTTCAAAAATAATGATCTTACAAAAAATCGAATATAGACGGCAAAATACAAAAATCCACCAAATCTTAAAATTGGCGAGGCGCGCAAATACCTGGCAATGATGCTTACTCGGCGTACGCTGAAGCAGCTAAGGATGCAGCGCAGCAAAGAATTTGGGCTTTTTAAAAAACCGTCAAAAATGATTTTTTTGAGCACCGCTCAATTTCCATTATTCGGAGAATAATGATGCCTGTTAATGATCATTCCTGTAATGCCACCACCCCGAAAGACTGGCAGTATCCTGAAAAAATCCTGCAAGCACTGATCCGCTATGACACCACCAATCCGCCGGGCAATGAAAAAGCCTGCGTTCTCTACGTTGCCGATCTTTTGAAAAAATACGGAATTGATTCGCAGATCATTGCCAAAGACCCTGCGCGTCCGAATCTCATTGCCCGGTTCAAAGGCAACAACAACGCTCCGCCGCTCATGATTTACGGCCATGTGGATGTGGTCACCACGGAAAAACAGACATGGACACACCCGCCGTTTGAAGGAAAAATCACCGACGGTTATGTCTGGGGCCGGGGTGCGGTAGATATGAAAGGGATGATTGCCATGTCCGCAGCCGCAATGATGCGTGCACGTGCTTCGGGCCTGATGCCGGCCGGGGATATAGTCTTTGCGGTGCTCAGCGACGAGGAAGCCGGCGGTACCCTGGGTGCCCGGTTTCTGGTGGAAAATCATCCGGCGCAATTTGCCGGTATCCGATACGCCATCGGCGAATTCGGGGCCTGTGCCATGTACATTGGAAAACAAAAATTTTATCCCATTCAGGTGGCGGAAAAACAGGTCTGCTGGATCGAAGCCACTATCAAGGGGCCGGGCGGACACGGTGCCTTTCCTTCAAAAAACAGTGCCATGGCACAGGCCGGCCAGTTCATCTCCAGAATCAGCACCGCCGGATTGCCGCCACACATCACTCCAGTGCCCCGGCAAATGATTTCAACCATCGCCGCCGCCCTGCCCCTGCCGGCAGGATTTATTTTGCGCCGGCTGCTCAATCCCCGGTTAACCAAAATCGCATTATGGTCGCTCGGCCCCCGGGCAGACAAATTCAGGCCCTTGCTACACAACACAGTGAACCCGACCGTTATCACGGGCGGCAGCAAAATCAATGTCATCCCTTCGGAAGTAAAGCTCCAGCTTGACTGCCGCCTTCTGCCGGGGAAAACGCCCGAATCCGTGATCTCGGAACTTGACCGGGCAACGAAAATTGCTTTTGACACCCGCATCATCAATTACGAGCCCTATCCGGCAACTCCGGATTTTGGCATGTTCGATCTCTTGGCAGATGTGCTGCGGGAATCCGATCCGGACGGCATCCCCGTCCCGATGCTTCTTCCCGGCGCCACTGACGGCCGGTTCTTTTCACGCCTGGGGATTCAGACCTATGGCTTTTCACCGATGAACCTGCCGCCGGATTTTGACTTTTTTGCCACGATTCACGCAGCAGATGAACGGGTGCCTGTTGAGGCACTTCGTTTTGGCGCCAATACCCTTTTCAGACTGATCGAACGATACAATGCATCACCCATTTCCTCAAAAATCATGTAATTAAAAATGAGCAAAATACAAAATGAGCCGCCAAACCTCGGATTCTGGGAACCCCTGGCTCCGGGTAAACTCACCCACATCCGGAAAATATTTTCAGACCTGTTTCCCGCAACCGAAAATGGCGATCTGGCAGAACAGATTTCCGATTACTGGATCACCCGGCTCAAGCACACCTGGCGGAACAAACCCGACGCCATCCGCCAGAAAGACCGGGCCTACCATCCTGCCGACCCGCTTTCCCGAATCGCCCAAAAAACCGTGATCATCGCCTATGCGGACAGTGTTTATGCAAACGATGAAACCACATTGACTACCCTTGAAAACTTCTTTGACCGCTACTTTCCAGCAGCCGGCGGGCTGCATATACTCCCGGCCTGCCGGGTGGCGGAAGACCGTTTCAACGACGGGTATTTTTCCCAGATTGTCCGCGACCAGATTCACCCGGCATTCGGCACAAACCAGCAGTTTGCCCGTTTGGCGGAAAAATATTTTTCCATGGCCGATTTTGTGCTGAATCATGTGGATATGGACAATCCGAGGTTCCAGGCCTATCTGGACGGTGATGACCAAAGCGGCAATTGCTTTTTTGTTTTTTCAGAAGCGGAATACCAGAAACGTCTTTCAGACGGCGATTTTGATCAGATTTTCCGACCCCGGCCATTTCCGCTTTTTACCATTTTCCGCAGAAAACCGAAAAATCCCCATGTTGCGAAAATGTCTGCTGCGGAAAGGATGACCGCCATCAACCCTTTTCTGGCCCCCAGCCGCCTGCCGGACGCGGTGATCGGCCTTTTGTCGATTTTCAATAAAATCCAAAACGACCAGATGCTGCTGGCGGATGACTACCAACACCTCACCCGTTTCATCGTGTTTTTGAAATCCACCACATCCCTCTCCCCGGATGATCTGCTGACCCTTTCCACGACCCAGGAAACCCGACACCCCCCTTATATTTTTAAACATCACATCCAGACAAAAGCCGATCTCCTCGAAGCCATCGGCCATGACACGGATACCGCAAAACAATACGCCGCTATCTTTGAAAAAAAAGAGCAAGACATCTTTGGAGAAGAAATCCGGGCCCTGACCACATTCAGCCATGTGCAGGTGGACCTCAATACGTCCAGTTTTGAAGGCCTTAAAATGCTATGCGATGATTTTTGCTGGTATCTGTCCATGGACCTTAACATGCTGCGGCTGGACGCGGCCAATTACGCCTTCAAACGCTGGAAAACCACCTGCTTCGGATTACCGGAAGTCAAGCGTCTCATGCAGATCCTGTATCTCTCCATGGACATGGTGGCCCCCCGAATGGTGGCCAACCTGGAGGTCAATGACCGCCTGAGCACCATTCTTGCCCAAATGGCGGACCCGGAAACGCGGCCGCCCATGATGTATGATTTTCATCTGGCAAGTCTCCTGCCGGTGGTGTTTAATTCCCAGGACACGACCATTGCCGCCCGGATTTTTGAACTGATCCGGCAATACCGCATCCCACAAACCAGCATCCGTTTCAGCGTGGCGGACAGTCATGATGGCAAATCCGTGCGCGGCAGTATGGATCTGCTGACTCTTGCCGAACGACAGGACCTTGCCTGCACTGTTGAAAAAAATGGGGGAAAAATCAAAACCCGGGCTGTACCGAATGGCCGGGAACCCTATGAAATATGTACATCCACAAGAGATGCCCTGACCAAACTGAATAACCCGCAATTGGAAGCAGAACGGTATCTGGCTTTTTACACCATGGCTTTCGCCCTGATGGGGCGACATGTCAAATCCGTGTATTTCAATGATCTCATGGGGCTGGGCAATGACGTTGACCGCATGGCCGCCACCGGTGAACTCCGGGACATCAAGCGCACCCGGTCAGCGATTGAAAGTCTTGAAGAGAAGCTGAACACACCGGCGGGATTTCATGCCCGGGTAGCCGCAGGCATGAATCAGCTCATTTGCGTGGTGGACGCCGACCCGGCCCTGCATTTCCGGGGCCATGAAGCGGAAATGATGGCCACGGAAAATCCCGGGACGGCCTGCATTCATAACCACCGGGGCACCCATCACAGCTTTAGCATCATCAATGTTTCAGATAAGCCCAGGTCCGTATCTGTCCATTTGCCGGCAGCCATGGCGCCGCTGTCCAATGCCCTGGTTGATCAATTCAGTCAGCAGACTGTCAAATTACAAATAGGCACCTTGGCACTTGACCTTAACCCCTACCAGAGGTTGTGGCTGAAAGAGAACCGGCTGGAGTGCTGAAAAACAGACTGACCGGAACGGGAAGCCTGATATAACAATAGGTTATTGATGATGGTCAGGCAAACAATACCAGACTTGCTGCCATCACCAACATCCCGGCCACCACGCCGTACATGGCAATATGGTGCTCACCGTATTTTTCCGCCGTGGGCAGCAGCTCATCCAGTGAGATAAACACCATAATCCCGGCCACCAAGGCAAACAACAGGCCGAAAACAAAATCATTCATATACCGGAACACCAGGAAAAACCCGATAAGCGCCCCTAAGGGCTCGGCTAAACCGGAGAGAAAGGACAGGCCAAACGCTTTTTTCCGACTGCCAGTGGCATAGTACAGGGGAACGGAAACCGCAATCCCTTCCGGAATATTGTGAATGGCAATGGCAACAGCAATGCTGATGCCCAATGCCGGATCCTGGAGCCCGCCCACAAACGTGGCAAGGCCTTCGGGAAAATTATGGATGGCAATGGCCAGGGCTGAAAAAAGGCCCATGCGCTCCAGATTTTTCAGGTCTGGAATGGCTTTCGGCGCACATGTCATTTCATCTACTCCCCGGATTTCATGGGGATTTTCAAAGGAAGGAACGAGCTTGTCAATAATGGCAATCAAGAGAATCCCGCTGAAAAAGGCGACGGTTGTCAGCAGGTAGCCCTGAAATTCACCGGCGGCGGCAGACAGCGAATCCCGGGCCTTTACAAAAATTTCAATCATGGACACATAAATCATCACGCCAGCGGAAAATCCCAATGAGGCTGTCAAAAAACGGGCATTGGTGGTTTTGGCGAAAAATGCCAGCGCACTGCCCACCCCCGTGGAAAGACCGGCAAACAGAGTAAGACTCAGGGCAAACAAAACAGTGCCAGGATCATATGTCATAATCATCTCCTGTTACAGCGAACAAAGAGACATGCTTAAACTGATTTCCATCAAAAAGTCCCCGGTCTGTCAGCTTGAGTTCCGGAATCACGGGCAGGGCCAGAAATGAAAGCATCATAAACGGATCCGGCAGCACACACCCAAATTCCCGGGCCGCGCCGGTCAAAGCGTCCATCTGACGCCGGACCTTGGCCAATGGCTGATCCGACATAAGCCCGGCAATGGGAAGCGGCAGCTCCGCAACAATCCTGCCGTTACAGGCTGCGGCAAGGCCGCCGTTCATCTCCATAATACGCATCACCACGGCTTTCATATCGTCATCATCAGCCCCCATCACAATAATATTGTGAGAGTCATGGGCCACGCTTCCGGCAATGGCCCCTTTTTTTAATCCAAAACCGGAGACAAAGCCTTTACCGATATTCCCCGAACCGGTGTGCCGCTCGATCACCGCCAGTTTTAAAATATCCCGGTCCGTGTCCGCGACCGCAAGCCCTTCTTCCTGTTTTGCCGCAACAATGCGCTGGTGGGTAACCAGCTGGCCAGACACAAGCTCAATCACACGAATATTTGGTTTTTCCAATGGGATCTGCAGGTCAATCGGATGGGGCTGGGTATCGGTTTTCACATTCATTGAAGACGGACAGACTGGCGGTGGGCCGGCATCAATCCCCGGCATCGGGCGGCCTTGCCGGGCCACCAGACGACCGTCAGCATATACCGCTTCCGGCACGGGGTAATCAATATCCGAAAAAACCACCAGGTCTGCCCTGTTCCCCGGCGCAATGGCCCCCAGCCGGGGCAGCCTGAAATAGCGGGCCGGATTCACCGTCCCGATCTGAATTGCCGTCACCGGATCAAGTCCCGACTGAATCGCTTTTCGGATAATAAAATCAATGTGCCCTTCATCGCAAATATCACCCGGATGCCGGTCATCGGTGCACCACATGATTCGGTGGGCGGTTTTCGGGGTCACAATGGGCAATAGATCTTTCAGATTTTTGGCCCCGGTGCCTTCACGGACCATGATATGCATGCCGAGCCGCAGTTTTTCCATGGCTTCATCCGCGGAAATACACTCGTGATCACTTAATATACCGGTCGCTATATAGGCGTTCAGGTCTTTTCCGGTCAGTCCCGGTGCGTGACCGTCCACCGGCTTGTTGTGCATCCGGGTATCGGCGATTTTCCGCATCACCGCATCATCTCTGAAAATCACCCCCGGAAAATTCATCATTTCCCCGAGGGCGACAATTCGATCGTTTGCCAGGTAGGGCCTGATGGTTTCCGCATCCAAAACCGCACCCGCGGTTTCCATCATGGTTGCCGGTACACAGGAAGGGAGCGTAAAAAAAACATTCACCGGCAGATTTTCGCTGGCTGCCAGCATATAATCAATTCCGGCGGTTCCCATGACATTTGCAATTTCATGGGGGTCGGCCACCACCGTGGTGGTTCCTTTGCAGACGATGGCGTTGGCAAATTCCGCAACCGATGTCATGGAACTTTCAATATGTACATGGGCGTCAATAAAACCGGGCGCGACAAACCGGTTATGGAGGTCAACGATTTCACGGGCCGGATAATCCCCGATGCCGATAATATACCCGTCGGATACGGCAATATGGCCGGATATGATTTCTCCTGAAAACACATTAATAATCCGGGCATTTGTAAACAGGCAGTCGGCCGGACGGTCCCCTTTTGCCGTGGCAATGAGATTTTCAAGTGTCATTGGACGATCTTTTGCTCAATTACAGGTTTTAAGGATTTTTCTAAAGGCAGGTGTCTGATGCCAGGTGTCAGGAGTCTGGTGTTTGGCAGGACGGATAATTTCCTGACACCACTGACACCTGATTTTCCTGCCCGACTGAATCCGGAACTCACATTCTGCCAATAGCTGCGGCCATCTTCCGGGCCTCTGCCATCACGGATTCCACATCCAGTGTTTTGAGCTGATAGTTGCGCATCAGGGTTTTGCCCCCGACAAACACATCCGACACATCCGCCCCTGACACCGCATATACCAGATGGGATGCCGGATGGTATACCGGCGTCAAATGGGGTTTGGCCGTATCAATGATAATAATGTCCGCCTGTTTGCCCGTTTCTAAAGAACCGGTCACATCCCCCAATCCTGCCGCCCGCGCTCCTTCAATGGTGGCCATGCGGATCACGGTTTCCGCATTCATGATTGTGGGATCTTTTGCCGCCACTTTGTGAAGCTTGGCCGCAACGTCCATTTCTTCAAACACATCCAGGTTGTTGTTGCTGGCGCAGCCATCAGTACCCAGGCCGACGGGGATGCCTTTCCGGATCATTTCCGGCACCGGTGCAATACCGGACGCCAGCTTCATATTGCTTTCCGGGCAGTGAGCCACCCGGGTCTTCCGGTCCGCCAGAAGGGTGATATCCGCCTTGTCCACCCAGACCCCATGGGCGACCAGGGTGTCTTCATCCAGAACGCCCAGTGAATCAAGAAATTGTACCGGCGACATGCCCCGGGTATCACGCGTCCGGGCCACTTCCGCCTTTGTTTCCGCCACATGGATCTGAAACAATGCCCCTGCTGCGGTGGCTGCGTTTTTGGCGTTTTGCAATGTTTCCGGCGAACAGGTATACGGGGAATGGCAAAAAACAGATGGCGTGATCAACGGGGAGCGGTCTTTCCACTTTTCCACAAAATCCGTGGCAACGGTCACATTTAGAGCCGGATCCGGCACGCCCGGGGCCGGAAAATCGATGACTCCCTGGGCCAGCACCCCCCGCATGCCGGTTTCCTGGACCGCGGCAGCCACATTATTTTCATAAAAATACCCGTCACAGCAGCAGGTGGTCCCGCTCATGAGCATTTCCGCGCAGGACAAAAGCGTACCGGTGCGGACGGTTTCCGGTGACAGATAGTGTTGTTCCGCCGGAAAAATATAATGGTTCAGCCATGTTTCCAGGGGCAGATCATCGGCCAGCCCCCGGAACAGGGACATGGGCAGATGGGTATGGCAGTTTACCAATCCGGGCATGATAATGCCGCCGGCCGCGTCCACCACGTCCGTTGCCGAATATTGCGTGATCTCTTTTGACCGGGGGCCCACCCACGCGATCACCCCGTCCCGGATAGCGACAATCCCGTCGTCAATAATTTCAAACCCCGGATTCACGGTCACAAGTGTGCCATTATAAATGATCCGGTCAAAATCCATCAGAAATCAGTTCCAAAGGGTTTGGCGATGATAATGAGCCGGGGCAGGAGGGTAAGGGCCGCGGCCAGGGCAATGATCATGGCCAGTCCGGTCATAAGGCCGAAAATCATGGTGGGAATAAAATTGGACAGCACCAGTATGGAGAATCCCACAATAATTGTCAGCGACGTGTAATACATGGCGTGACCGATGCTGAAATGACAGCGGTGCATGGCCTTGATATAATCGCCATCCAGCATGATCTCCTTCTTGAACCGGTGAATGTAATGAATGGTATCATCCACGGCAATGCCCACGCTGATGGCGGCAATGGTAATGGTCATCATATCCAGGGGGATATTTAGCCAGCCGATCACCCCGAGCACCACCCCGGTGGCCAGAAGGTTCGGGAAAATGGCGATAATGGCGATGCGCACCGACCGGAACAAAACCAGGAACATGACAGACAGGGCCAACACCACAATGCCCAGGGTCATAATCTGGGAAGAAAACAGGCTTTGCAGCATATTGTTGTAGAGCACCAGCATGCCGGAAAGATGAACATTTTCAGGTTGATATCCCAGCCGGTGGGTCAGATCATGGTCGATTTTTTGTAAAAGTTCATTCCGCCGCAAATCTTTTTCCGAATCCTTGACCCGGACAAAAAGCCGCACCTGGTTGTGTTCCACGGATGCATAGGGGGCCACCAGCAATTCCTTGAATTCCGGCGGAATCTCATTATACACCAGGGAAAGATCAAAACTGTCCAGGGGTTTGCCCTGATTCAGGCGATCCGCCAGCTTCATGAGTGTGCCCAGGGACAGGACCTTGCCAATGGCGGGGATGCTCTCCAGGTAATTGTGAACCTCCAGCACTTTCTGCATTTTATAGGGGGTAAACCAGTATTTCCCCGGATCTTCGGTTTTTGCCGGTTCTTCAAATTCAGCAAATTCATCAAATGCATCGAATCCGGAAAACGCGTCATCTCTTTCGGCAATCGCCGCTTTCTCAGGGATCTCTACCGGGAAATCGATCAATACATCCAGGGGTGTGGTGCCGCCCAGCTGCTGATCAATGACTTTCATGCCCTGATAAATTTCCGTGTCTTTTTTAAAGTAATTTATAAAGGAGTTTTCCACTCGCAGCCGGGAAATCCCGATGCCGCTTAGCATCAGGGCTGCGACACTCACCACAATAATCGTTTTTCCGTAAGATTCCGTCACATTTGCGGTCACGGAGGTCAGGGAATATTTTGATTCCGCCAGAGTCACGGGGGTTGTTTTGTCAAGCAGCATCATGGCGGCAGGGAAAAATATAAAAACAATAATGAGCGAGACAATGATGCCGCCCACCATCATCCAGCCAAAAGTGATCACCGGATAAATATCGCAGGTCAGCAGGGACCCGAATCCGGCAATGGTGGTGAGGGCCGCGTAGATGCAGGGAGTCAATTTCAGGCGGACGGTTTCAAGCACCAGCTCATGCTGGAACTTATCCGGATAAATGACTGAAAGTTCCCGGTACCGGACAATCAGATGAATGGTCACCGCCATGGTGATAATGAGCTGCAGGGAGATAAAATTCGACGAAATTACCGTCACCTCCCAGCCAAAAAAACCCAGCAGCCCGACCATGGCAAGGGCAGCAAACATGCAGCAGAGCATGGGAATCACAATCCACTGCAGTTTCCGGAAAAGCACCCCCAGGGTCACCACCAGAAAGCAGAAAACCCCGAGCCCGAAAACCTTGAGATCGTTCTTAACAAACCGCACCAGGTCATCGGCAATCATGCTGACCCCGCCGAGAAACAGCTCCGCATCCTGGCGGTGGGAATCCATAATATTCCGGATGGCCAGGATATCCTCATGCCGCAGCCGGTCCGCCCGGTCCCGCGCTTCATCCAGATCGGCCTGCACCGCGGCGTATTCGGTTGTTTCAGCTTCTGTTAATCCCATGGTGTCGGATTTTTCCCGCAGGGTGTCATTTCGATGGATCAGATCCATGAGCGGCGTGTCGGTTTTAAAATTAATCTGAATCCCTGTGGTTTTAAGATCCGGACTGACCAGCAGATTGGTGTATACCGGACTGTTGGCCAATTCTTTCCGGGCAAGGGACCGGTCCACTCTGGAAGACAAGAGGGTGGGAATTTCTCCGGCCAACTCGGATATAGTCACCGGCGGACTTTCGAGAATCGGTACATCCAGCAGCGTGACAACCGACGCCACCCGATCAAGGGCGGCGATTTCCGCTTTAATGGCGGCAATATCCTCCAGCACCGTATCCGACAGGAGATCCTGTTGCGGGGTATAGGCGATTACCAGAAAATCCTGGATTCCGTATCGGGTGTAAACCTGGCGGGACAGGAGCAGGTCCTGGTCATTTTCCTGGATCAGGGTTTCCGATGATGCGTCTATCTGAAAATCTTTGGAAAAAAATCCAAAAACCGCCATCACCGCCAGAAAAAGAATCAGTGTAAGAACCGGGTGGCGGACGATTTTTTCAAAAAAGCGGGTGACCAGGGCGTCAAATGTCAATTTCATGGGAAGTCAGTCTATTCGATCAGTTCAAATCCAGCCGGCGGTCCTATTCTGCCGCTGCATCCGCAGATTGTCGCAAATTCGCCAGAAGATCCGCCGGGGTTCCGTTTTTCAAAATTTCTGAAAACTGGGACTGGTAACTCCGGATCAGACTGACCCCGTTGATTTCTACATCATAGGCCATCCAGCCGCGGCCTGCGGCCTCATAAAACTTGTACATCAGCTCGATGGGCTTGTCTTTGGAAATAATTTCAACCGGCACATGGACCTTATTGCCGCGCTGCACCCCCGGCTTGTAGACGATTTTTTCGTCATCATAAAACGTCGATTTATCCAGATAGGACCGTTTGAGCCGGGTCACAAACAAATCCACAAATTCCGCCTGTTCTTTTTCATCCATCCGGCCCCAGTTGGTCTTTCCCAGGGTCAGTTTGGCCATAAGCTCAAAATCGATAATGGGGCCGATCATTTCCATGATCCGGTCTTTTTTGGTCTCTTCCCCGAGATCCTTTGCCCTCAGAATTGTTAGTACCGCCTCAGTTTTATCTTTCAGCAGGGTTTCAACGACGTTAACATCATCAGCCAGGGCCGGCACGACCAGCAGAAGCAAACCGCAGATCATTAAAAATCCACATCGTTTTTTCATTGAAATTACTCCTCTATGAGTTTTTGCCGCCGCATTTCATAAGCATCTCTTTGAAAAACATACAGATCAATAGCTTCCTTGCGTAGCGCATCATATTCATCGATATACAGGGACATTAAATTCAGCCGTTTTCCCGCCCCAAGGGCCGCGGCTGTTTTCCAGTCTTCAATGTAGGTCGTATAATCAAGGAACATATCCGGACCAAAACCGATAAGATCCCTGAGATTGGAAGGGCCGATCACCGGCAGCACCAGGGGAAATCCGTTGCCAGCGCCATAATGGCCTAACGTCTGACCAAAATCCTCAGGATAAGCATCCATTCCCATGCGATTTTGGGCCGGATCAAAGAGCCCCCCGACTCCCATGGTGGTATTGACAAAAAAGCGGCCCGTTTCCACCCACGCGCGCCGGAATTTAAGTTGCAGCAGATTATTAACCAACCGCTCGGGATATGCCGCATTGGTAAAGGCCCGGTCAACAGCCAGCCGTACCGGCTCCCACACGACAAAGCGATACAAGGCCGCCAGGGGGCGGAAGAGCAGCACATAAAAATGATCATTCACAATCGTCATGAACCGGTTGTACCCACTCAACGGATCAAATACCACCGGTGCCTGCGACATGCCGAATTCATCGAACGCATCAAATTCATCAAATTCGCTGAATCCGTCATCATCCGCCGATTCCGCTGGCGCGGCTGCAAAAACAGGCTCTGATAAACTATCTGCCGGCCTTGGCTGGATCCCCTCTTGCGCAGAAACAGCCGTGGAAAGCAGAACCAGTGCGACGATACTTATCCAAAGAGATAATTTGTGAATATTAAAACGGATACAGGACATTGTCAATTTTCCTGATGGATAATCCGGCCCCCGGATGCCGGCTGCCGCGGGATTGCGGAGCGGATTCAGCGATTCGGGCCGCAAAAGGTGAGTGCTTACGGGATGTCAAAAAACGGGGCGGCATGGATCACGCCGCCCCGTCCATCAATCATTTAAGCCGCGCTGGCGAGCTTCACGGCGCAGACTTTATATTCCGGAATATTGGATACCGGATCCAGCATGGCGTTGGTGAGCCGGTTGGCCGCGGCCTCGGCATAGTGGAACGGAATAAATACGGTGCCCGTGTCCACCATGTCGGACACTTTTGCCCGAACCGTAATCTCCCCCCGGCGGGAAGCCACACGGATCAGTGATTCGTCTGCAATGCCGAATTTTTTCGCATCTTCGGCCGCGATCTCCACAAAGGATTCCGGCGCCCGTTCGTTCAGTCCTTCCGTGCGGCGGGTCATGGTGCCGGTATGGTAATGATACAGAACCCGGCCGGTGGTCAGGTAAAGGGGATATTCGTCATCCGTCTGCTCGGCTGGCGGAATATAATCAATGGCATGGAACATCCCCTTGCCCCGGGTAAACTGCTGGGTATGGAGAATCGGCGTGCCCGGATGATCCTGGGCCGGACACGGCCAATGCAGCCCTTCTTTGTTAATCCGGGCATAGGTGATCCCCGCATAGGACGGGGTCACGGAGGCAATTTCTTCAAAAATCTCGCGTGCAGATTCGTAATTCATGGGGTAGCCCATGCGGTTGGCGATGGCCGCAGTGATTTTCCAGTCGTCCCAGGCATCCCCCGGTGCATCCACGGCTTTGCGCACCCGCTGCACCCGGCGCTCGGTATTGGAAAAGGTGCCCTCTTTTTCCGCAAAACAGGCGGTGGGAAGCACCACATCCGCAATCCGGGCGGTTTCCGTCATAAAAATATCCTGCACCACCAAAAATTCCAGATTATCGAAACTTTTTTCAGCGTGATTCAGGTCCGGGTCCGACACCAGGGGATTTTCCCCGATAATATACATGGCCTTGATGTCACCGTCATGGGCCATGGGCACCATCTTGGTCACGGTGAGGCCGGGTTTTTCGGGCAAATCGGTCACGCCCCAGGCGGCCTCCATCTTTTTCCGGGCCCCTTCATCGGTGACCGGCTGATAGCCGGTGTACACATTGGGCAGGCCGCCCATGTCGCAGGCCCCCTGCACATTGTTCTGGCCCCGCAGGGGATTGACACCCCCGCCGGGAATGCCGAGGTTGCCACACAGCATGGCCAGATTGGCCAGGGATTTGACATTGTCCGTCCCGGTGGTGTGCTGGGTGATACCCATACAATAAAGGATGGCCCCGGCGTTGGCGCCGGCATAGAGCCGGGCCGCGTCAATGAGCTGCTGGGCAGGAATCCCGGAAATTTTTTCCACCACATCCGGCGGGTATTTCTGAACCATGGCCTTTAATGCGTCAAATTCCTCGGTCCGGTTTGCCACAAATTCCTTATCATATAAATCTTCGGCAATAATCACGTGCATCAGCCCGTTGATCCAGGCCACGTCCGCGCCCAGATTCGGCCGGAGCCAGAGGTCGGCAAATTTTGTGAGCTTGATCTGCCGCGGATCCACCACCAGCAGCTTGCTCCCTTTAAATTTCACCGCCCGTTTCACATAGGTAGACAGCACGGGGTGATTTTCCGTGGTGTTGGAACCCGTCACCAAAATCACATCGGCTTCCTGAACATCACCTATGGTATTTGTCATTGCGCCACTTCCGAAAGCTGCGGCCAGACCGGCCACCGTGGAGCTGTGTCAGAGACGGGCGCAATGGTCGATGTTGTTGGTTTTCAGGACTGCCCGGGTGAATTTCATGGCCGCATAGTTATCCTCGTTGGTCACCCGTGCAGAAGTGAGTACCCCGATGCTGTCCGCTCCATGCTGTTCTTTGATCTCGGAAAGCCGCCGGGCGGTGAGATCCAGGGCTTCGTCCCAGGTGGCTTCCCGGAATTTGCCGTTTTCTTTGATGAGCGGCGTGGTCAGCCGGTCTTCGGCATGGATAAAATTAAAACCGAAGCGCCCTTTGACGCACAGGCTGCCGTAGTTGGGCGCGGTTTTCTCAGCCCCGGTGATTTCCACAATGCGGTTGTCTTTGACGTGAAAATCAATCTGACATCCTACCCCGCAGTAGCTGCAGGTGCTGCGGACTTTTTTGGTTTCCCAGTGACGCTCAAACCGGGCGTCCTTGGGCACCAGCGCCCCCACCGGACAAGCCTGAACGCATTCTCCGCAAAATACGCAGTCAGATTCTTTTAAGGGCTTGTCTTCATTCCCGGTGACAATCTTCTGTTTTTCCCCTTCAAATCCAAACCGGATCGCGTTGTTCACCTGAATTTCATTGCAGGCCTTGACGCATCGGCCGCAGAGGATGCACCGGGAAAAATCCCGGATAATAAACGGATTGGCCATTTCCATGGGATACAGGGCCTGGACGTTGGAGTAATCGCTGCCGGACACCTGATAATGATAGGCCAGATCCTGAAGCCGGCAGTCCCCCCAGGCCGGGCACAATTCCGGGCTGTTGTCTTCTGCCTGCACTTTGAGCTGATACTGGGTCCAGGATGTTTCATGGGCCGCGCGCACCGCGCAGTTATGATTGCCCATGGAAAGGAATTTTTTGATGGTCTCTTTCCGGGCGGCGATTACTTTCGGGGATTCGGTCATCACCACCATGCCGGCGGCGGCCGGGGTATCACAGGACGTGACCAGTTCCGGGGTGCCTGCGATTTCCACCACGCACACCCGGCATTGTCCTGTGGGTGTGGTGCCGTCAAGATGACAGAGGGTGGGTATATGGATATGATGTTTCCGGGCGGTTTCAAGAAGGGTATCCCCTTCCTGAAAATCCAGCCGATTTCCATTGATAATGATGGTATTTTTAGTTTCCATGGCCGTGGTCTTTCTCCTTTTTGCGTTCATTTGCCGGTCTTTCCGCCCGCAGCGGACATTGCGGCCCATGCTTTCATATTTTTGGGCAAATATTTTTTTTATTAAGATTTTCCCATATTGTCAACGGGATAATTTATCTCTGCAGTGTCACCCCAAACCCTTGCGTCCACCCCACATCTTTAAAAAATACGCTTTACACCGGCGTGTTTTCCCAGGGCATTGCAATCATTTCATGGCCTGCATTTCCAGCGCGATCCGCCGGACGTCCGCCATGACCGCCGCCACATCCAGGGTCATGACGCGCCGGTGGTCCATGACCACGCGGCCGTTGATCACCACGGTCTCCACATCACTGCCCCGGGCAGCATAGACCATGTGAGAATACGGGTGATACATAGGGGTGAGATGAGGTTTTCGGGTATCCACCACAATCACATCCGCCTTTTTCCCGGGTTCAAGGGAACCGATCTCCCGGCTCAGGCCCAGGGCCCGGGCGGCGTCTATGGTGGCCATCCGGAGAACGGTTTCCGCGTCCAGGACCGTGGGATCCAGGGTGCTGACTTTGTGAAGTTTGGCTGCCATATCCATTTCCGCAAACATATCCAGATTATTGTTGCTGGTGCATCCGTCCGTGCCCAGCCCCACGCACACACCGGCGGCCATCAGATCCGGCACCGGCGCGATACCCGAGGCCAGTTTCATATTGCTTTCCGGATTATGGGACACCTTGACGTCCTTTTCCGCCAGCCGGGCGATGTCGTCGTCTGTCAACACCACGCAATGGCAGGCCAGAAGCCGGGGGGAAAGCACGCCGATATCCGCGAGATGGGCCACCGGTGTTTTACCATACCGCTCTTTCAGGGTATTGACCTCATTTTCGGTTTCCGACACATGAATGATCAGGGGGGTACTGTATTTTTGAGACAATTCAGCGGCCCGGACCAGCAAATCCGGCGCGCAAAGATAGGGTGAATGGGGTTCCACCGCAACCGATATCAAAGGATCTCCCTGCCACTTGCGAATCATATTTTCCGTATACGCAAACCCCTCTTCAATGGGACCGTAACAGGGAGAGGGAAAATCATAGAGCACTTCCCCCACCACGGCCCGCATGCCGGCTGCTTTGGCGGCTTCGGCCACTGCATCTTCAAACAGATACATGTCCGCAAAACAGGTGGTGCCGGAAAGCATCATTTCCGCACAGGCAAGAAGGGCCCCGGCTTTTACGCGGGCAGCGTCCAGCTTTGCCTCGGCCGGGAAAATATGGTCATTGAGCCACGTCATGAGCGGCAGGTCATCGGCAAGCCCGCGAAAGCAGGTCATGGATGCGTGGGTGTGCGTGTTGACCAGCCCCGGCATAATGATCCCGCCGGCCGCGTCAATCACCTTTTTTGGCCGGATGTCTGAAAACTGATCCTGCCGGCCCACCCGGGAAATCCGGTCTCCGGTAATTGCCACCGCGCCATCGCTGATCACGGTGCCATGGGCATCCATGGCCAGGACCAGGCCGTTTAAAATCAGGATATCCGGATTATTCATTGTTCTTCAATTCCAGGGCAATGACCCGGATTAAATCAGACAGGCGGGAGGACGCCTTGCGGGCCACAGACACAATGGACGCTTCCGTATCCGCCGTGGGATGATCCGGATCATTGATATTGGTAATAATGGAAAGGCCCAATACTTTCATGCCCGCATGCACCGCGCAGATGGCTTCCATGACTGTTGAAAAGCCCACCGCATCCGCGCCGATCCGGCCCAGAAACCGGGTTTCCGCCGAAGTTTCCAGGGACGGGCCCTTCAATCCGGCGTAGACCCCTTTCTGCAGGACCTGGCCGCTTTGACGGGCCGCGTTTTCCGCAATCATCATCAGCTCCCGGTCATAGGCTGCGGTCATGTCAGGAAACCGCACCCCCCAGGAATCTTCATTGGGGCCGACCAGGGGATTTTCACCGGTCAGATTGATATGGTCCCGGATCATCATTATATCACCGGGCCGAAACGCGAGATTCAGGCCGCCGGCGGCATTGGTCAGAATCAGTGACCGGACCCCCAGCATCTGCAGCACGCGCACCAGAAATGCCACTTCCCTGGGGGTGTAGCCTTCATAGAGGTGAAAACGGCCCTGCAGGGCCACCACGTCAAGGCCTTCGATGCTCCCGGTGATCAGACGGCCGGCATGGCTTTCCACAGTGGAGAGGGGGGTGTTCGGAATTTTTTTGTATTCAATGACCTCTTTTGCGCGAATGGATGCGAGGCAATCTCCCAGGCCAGTGCCGGTGACGATGCCCAGCACCGGCGGATTCTCCATGCGGACCTTCAGAAAATCCACTGCCTGTTCCACTTTTTTCCGGTATGTTTTCATGGGCTGTTTCCGTTTCCCGGTATCTGTGAACAATGGAAAAAACATTAGCTGCCAAAAAATTCACTGCTTTTTCGGATTCTTTGGTTCAAAAAAATATTATTAATCTTTTCATCCCAACCCCGTCAAGGAAACATTGGCAATTTGAAAGCGCAAACCGGCAATGATCCATATTGACATCTAAAAAATTGTATGAAAAAGATTATTTTTTAAATTTTATCTATAAAGGAAGAATGGATTCAGATGACACCAGGCCCAATGGGTGTCGTCCCGGGCATTATCCCCGGACCAATTTCTTACAACAATTTATTTATCATACTTCAGAGGTGGTGAATCAGGAGCTGAATCATGATTGAAGCATTTTTAGTAATGGGGGGACTGGGAGTGGTCATCGGCACCGGCCTGGCGGTGGCCTCAAAAATTTTCTATGTTTACGTGGATCCGATCGTGGAAAAAATTGACGGCCTGCTGCCCGGCGCCAACTGCGGCGGATGCGGCTATCCCGGTTGCGCGGCCAATGCCGAGGCCATTGTGGCCGGAAAATCCTCACCCAATTCCTGCGTGGCCGGAAGCGAAGAACTGGCCCAGGCCATTGCCGAAGTCATGGGTGTTAAAATTGAAGCCAAAGAACCGGATATCGCCCTGCCGGGCTGCACCTACGGGGTTGGCCGCGCCGCCCTGAAGTTCACCTATGACGGCCTGAGCACCTGCCAGGCAGCAGCCATGCTGTACGGCGGAATGAAAGAATGCCGCATCGGCTGTTTGGGACTCGGTTCCTGCATGGAGGCCTGCCCGTTTGGCGCCATTAAAATGGGAGACGACGGCCTGCCGGTGGTTGATGAAAAAAAATGTACGGGCTGCGGCACCTGCGAACGGGTCTGCCCGAAGCACATCATCACCTTGTCTTCCGTCACCCGGCGCATTCTGAAAGAATATACTACGGACGACTGCACCACCCCCTGCCAGCGGGCCTGTCCGGCGGGCATCAACATCAGTGAATACATCCGCCTGATCGCGGAAAAGAAATACCATGAATCGGTGCAGGTCATCAAGGAACGCAACCCCTTCCCCACCGTGATCGGCCGCATCTGCCCCCGACCCTGTGAAACCAATTGCCGCCGGCAGCTCATTGACGAACCCGTGGCCATTAATTTCCTGAAACGGTTTGTGGCGGATTATGAAATGGAAAACGGCAACCGGGTGCTGCCCTACAAAGCCCCGGAAACCGGCAGGCGCGTGGCCGTGGTGGGTGGCGGTGTGGAAGGTTTGTCCACGGCATTCTTCACGGCCCGGCTGGGACATTCCCCCACCGTGTTTGAAGCAAGCGATCGCCTCGGCGGCCTGCTGCGAACCGCCATTGCCCAGTACCGGCTGCCCCCCAATATTCTGGACTGGGACATCGCCGGCATTGTGGAGATGGGGGTTGACACCCAGACCGGTCAGACCCTGGGAAAAGATTTCACCGTGGCGGCATTGCTGGCCGATGCGTATGAGGTGGTTTTCCTGGCCGCCGGCGGCTGGGACAGCCGGACCGAACGATTGAAAGATGCGCCGCCGGAAGAAGCCGTACCCGGCATTTTTCTTTTGATCGATCTACTGAAGACCGGCGCGGAAAACAAACTACAGTTGAATATGGGCAAGCATGCCGTGATTGCGGAAAGCGGGAACCTGACCCCGGACGCGGTTACCGCCTGCAAGGCCCTGGGAGCTGAAACTGTTCATGTGGTTTCCAAAGACGCCCGGGAAAAGGCCGCGCTGGATGCCGCAGCGATTAAAGCGTTAGAAGCGGACGGGGTCAGCGTTATTTTCGACGCAATCATTACCGGTCTTGGGGGAAAAGGCAATGCACTCACGGAAATCCGTCTGGATTCCGGCGCAGTCATTTCCGCGGACACCCTGATTCTTGAATCCGGCCGTCTGCCGGAACTGATCTTTTCCCTGCCGAAACCGGAAACAGAGACGGAAACCGATACCGCGCCGGCCAAACTGCCGGCAGACAAAATTGAATGGACCGCTGCGGCATCCTACCGAAATCCGGAAAACGGCCTGGAATATGGACTGCTGACACAAGGCGACGTGATCACGGATTTTTCCGCTGCCATCCGGGCCATCGGCGCCGGCCGTCGCGGGGCCGCCACCATCCATAAGATTTTGTATGACATGGATCTGGAACTCCCGGACAACACCCTGACCCGGCGCACATGGATTCAGAATGTGGATCATCTGGAAAATATTTCTCCCGCGCCCCGGCAAATTATGCCCTTGAACGATATCAGCGACATTCCGGAGCATGCCGCGGAAGTGGAAAAAGGATTCACCGAGCCCATGGCCCTGACCGAAGCCAGCCGCTGCCTGCAATGCGGTCTGGTCTGCTACGCCGACCATTCAACAACCAAATAAGCCGCATTCTGATAATATAACGGGGCGTTATGCAATACTCAGCAAAAGGAAGGCATCCAGCCTTCCTTTTGCCTTTTGGCCACCTGGCTTGCCCATTTCGGACCGCGCGGGGTTGCATTTTCCCGGATAATCATTTCCGGAACCATATCCCGGAGAGATACCAATGGACACCCGGTTTCGCTTAAAATTTTACCTGATCATTTTCAGAACTGCTGCGGGCTGTTTTTCATCTTACGGAAGAACTGAATTACCGGAAAAGCCTGACCGACCTGCCGGAAAGTGACCGGCAGCATTTGCGCGGGGATATGAAACGCATTTACAAACTATTGGTCACCCTGTGGGTGGACTAAATGATACACTTAAAGACATTCTATCCCTATCTCTTTTCACTGGAAGTCCGGATGAGCCCATACAATCAAGAGGCTTCCCCGATTATTAACAATCCGGGTTAACCAAATTAAAGCTACCATGTAGAAGGAGCATCTCATGGCCACGGAAGAAGGCATCATCATTAAAATCAATAACAACACCACTGCCGTGGTGAAAACCCTGCAAATGACCGCCTGCGAATCCTGCGCGGAAAAAGACCACTGTCATACCAGCGGGGGCGGGAAAAAAATCATGGAAGTGGAAGCGGTGAACACCGCGGGTGCCGCGCTGGGGGATACTGTGGTGGTCACGTTCCCCACGGGCCAGTTGTTCAAGCTGTCTTTCCTTCTGTATGTATTTCCGGTGCTTGTGATGATTGCGGGTGCGCTGGCGGGTGAGCGCATGGCCGGAAACTTCAATGCCAACCCCTCTGCCCTGTCCGCCTTTCTGGGATTTTCTTTTTTCTTTGCGGCCATGGCAGTGGTGAAATTAATGGACAAAACCGCCCGGAAAACCGGGAAATACCGCCCGGAAATTGTGAAAATTAAAAGAAAGGCCGGAATTCCGGCCCCGTCTAAAAATGATGCACCACCCTGCGGGGTTGCTTCCGAAACGCATCAGATTCAATAGCAATTGCCCAGTTTGTCCCATTGCCCGTTCTGTACCCAGGTGTATTTTTCTTTGAAATGAGCGTCTATTTTGGAAAGTTTCCCTGTCCGCCGGCGGTTCAGATACCCGGAGAATCCCCCGGGCCCCGCATTATACATGGCATACAGGGCGCACGCCATCCCGTCGCTGTCCAGCACATCCCTGCCTGTCAGCGACGCCCTTTTGGGGATGGCATATTTCCGCAGATACAAGTTCAAGATATCCACGCCGGCCGCCGCATTATAGGCAATATCCCAACGAAGACGTTCAATATGATACATCCCCCGCCATACCCGCTCATTGATCTGCATCATGCCCACGGATGAATTGTTGTATGAGCGGATATAGGTCAGCTTTTGTTTGTCCACAATAAACTGGCGGAAACAGCTCTCCTGCCATGCAGTGGCATAAACCGCCTTTTGAAACATTTCATGATAAGACACCGGAATATGGTTCTTTTGTAAATTTTCCCGGGTCGCGGCTTCCAGCAGGGGTTTTATTTTTTGCAGGTGGGTTTTGACATTTTCCCGGCTCACCATCCATGTCCGCAATTCCTTCAAGGTGGGGTGGATCCAGGATTTCCCTGCCCAGCAAACGTTCGGCGTAAATACCCTGCAAACGCCGGAAATCATCGACTGCCGGAAATGCAGAATAGCTTGCGGACCCCCCGTTTCCAAGCTCATTTCCGATCCCGGGGCTTTCTCGTCATTGTCTATCGCATCCGGCCCCTGGCCGGGAATTTCCCGAAACCGGTCCATGCCCAGCAGCTTTCTTAACTCCGGATCAAGGGCCTGGCTGTACTCAAGGGTAACGTCTTTATTCTCAGACAGCATCCGGGCCAGCCGGATAAATCCATTTTTACTGATTTCAATATTAAACAGTGGCCCGAGCCTGTCCAGTGCTGCCAAAGCATCTGTTGCGGTAAAAAAGGCAAGGCAGGCCCACGAATTATCAGTGGGATGTCCGGTCAACCGCTTCTTCAGGACGGGCGACAGCTTTTTCCATGCATCCAAAAACTGCTCCCGCACAAAATCTCCGGAAGACGCATGCGTATCCGCCTCCAGTTCGGCAATAAACCGGTATCGGGTGTCCAGGAGAACGTTCAGCAGGATGTCGCGTTCCTCATCCGTTAAAGATGCGCCGGACAGGGACATCAGGGCGTGGACCAGAAACGCATCCCATGTTTCCCATACACTGATAAAGGCGTCGATCTCATCAGGAGTCAGTGGGGCTGGCGGGGGTTCCTCCGCAACCGTGGAAACAGCACCAACGTCTGCAAGCATCTCAATATGTATCGCTTCCGGGCCGGAAAAAATCTCTCCAGGGCGCAGACTCTCCAGCATGGCCTCCACGTGGGGCTGATCCGCTGCCGGGACCGCAGAAAGCAAAAAAGGTTTCAGTTCGGTTATTGGTTCACTGACCGCGATACGGATATTTCGCATCCGGGCCATGACAGGGGCTTTAAATAAATCCCACAAAGTTCCCATGAACCGGTCCGGCCGGCGATGTCTGTCCAGGAGAACCGAATCCACAGGGTCAAAAAACAGCTGCCATTTACCCGGGAGCACCCTGGGCTTCAGGTGCGCCACCAGAAACCCATCCCATTCCATGGGGAATAAACAGTTTTCCCCCATAAGTGTCCCGCCCCTCAGATGAACGGCCACATCAATCCGCAGCAGATTCTTTTCTCCGGCAAATATTGGATCTGACAAAGCAATCTGCTGACAGTCATTTTCCGGATCCGTGATGACCATTCTCTGGCCCGAATCTGTAAACGCCGTCTGGACCACAAGGGATCTGATAAACGGGTAATCGATCTGCAAGGGGAAGGAGACGGTTTCGGCGCCGGCCGGTTCGGGGGCCAGCAGCAGACTGCCAAGCATGAGGGCAATGACGGTAAAAAGGGAAAACACAGTCTTCATCAGGGAATCCTTAGTTATAATCCTGGCCCGAACACGGAAACACGGTGGCATCCTTATCCCACCGGATAAGTAAACACCTTGCCTTCATAACTCCTCACCGTCAGTTCCCGGGGGCCGGACGCTAATATATATTCCGGCAAAAGCGGCACCTTCCCCCCCCCGCCGGGCAGATCAATCATGTACTGGGGAACTCCCATGCCGGAGAGCCGGCCCCGGAGATACGCCATAATATGCAGGCCGGTCTGAAGGGAGGTGCGGAAATGGCGGGTGCCTTCCACCGGATCGGCATGATGAAGATAATAAGGCCGGACCCGGATATTAAGGAGTTTCTGCATCAGGGTCATCATCACGCGCGGATCATCATTCACCCCCTTGAGCAGCACGGTCTGGGAGCCCAGAGGGATCCCCGCATCCGCCAGCAGGGTACATGCCCGGGTGGCCTCCGGGGTGATTTCGTTTGGGTGGTTGAACTGAATATTGACATACAGGGGATGAAACCGGGAAAGAAGTTGCGTGAGCCGCGCATCAATCCGGCCGGGCACCACCCCGGGCACTCGGGTATGAATCCGGACCATCGCCACATGGGGAATTTCACGGAGCCGGGTCAGGATTTCAGCAATCGCTTCATCCTTCAGCATCAGGGGATCCCCGCCGGAAAGGATCACATCCCGGATTGCGGGTGTTTCCCGGATATAGGCGATCCCCTGATCAAGGGCGGTTGCGGAGATTCCCGCCGTCCGGCCCACCCGTCGCTTGCGCATGCAGTGCCGGCAATAAACCGCGCATTCACTGGAAATCATGAAGACCACCCGATCCGGATACCGGTGAATCAGCTGGGGCGTCGGGGACTGGGGCTCCTCGTTCAGGGGATCAGGGGATAAACAGTCATCCACATCCAGTTCCGCAACGTCCGGAATCACCTGCCGGCCCAGCGGGTCGTCCGGCGAATGGATCAGCGATAAAAAGTACGGACTGATCCGCATGGGATATTTTTCAAGCACCGGTGCGATTTTGTGAGGATCAAAAGCTGAGTTGCCGCTGAATTTCGCGGCCAGCATCTCCAGATGCTCGGTTTTCCGCTGGGAAATATTTTCTACAGACGAATTCGGAGGGGAGACGGATATGTTCAGCATGGCCCGGCCTGCCTTCTTCGTAAGCGGTCACAGGGCATCGCATCTGCTGTGTTATCGGCATGCTCACGTACGGCTTGGACGCTACGCAGGCCGATGCCTTGCATCTGCGTCACCCTGTAACTGCTTACAGGGTGAGGGATGACAACGGAATTTGCTAACCCCCTGTGATCAATTACAAAAAATATTTTTCCGTGCAACAAAATGCGAGGATATTTTTCCCTGTTTCCCACCATCATGCCTGCAGGCCCACCCCATGAATCAGCACCCCGCATTCCGGGCACTGGCTGCCGTGAATCCGGTTTTGGGATACGCAAAATCCCCGGCGGTCAATCAGCCGGGTTCCGCAGGCATAGCAAAACGTGTTTTCGCTGTCCTGGCCCGGAATGTTGCCGGTATATACATATTTCAGACCGGCTTTCAGCCCGATATCCCGGGCCGCGTTGAGGGTTGCCAGGGGCGTGGGACCGCGGTCCGTCAGCCGGTAGGTGGGATGGAACCGGCTCACATGCCATGGGGTGTCCGTGCCGAGCTCCTTTGCGATAAACCCCGCCAGGGCCTTTAATTCTTCCGGATCATCATTGGCCCCGGGAATCAGCAAGGTGGTGACTTCCACAAAAATATCCAACATCCTCATCTTTTTCAGGGTGTCCAGCACCGGAGCAAGCCGTCCGCCGCACATTTTTTTGTAAAAATCATCAGAAAACGCCTTTAAATCCACATTGGCCGCATCCAGAAACGGACAGGCCATGTCAAGGGCTTCCGCCGTCATATACCCGTTGGTGACAAAAATATTTTTGATGCCGGCCGGGTTTGCCAGTTTTGCCGTGGCCAGGGCCAGTTCAAAAAACACCGTGGGCTCAGTATAGGTATAGGCGATAGACCGGCAGCCGGATTTGGCCGCATCCTCCACAATATCGCCGGGAGAAACAGACTTTCCCATGATCCGGCCACCGTTATCCGCGGGCATCTGCGCGATATCCGAATTCTGACAGAACCGGCAGCGGAAATTGCAGCCCACCGTGCCCACGGAATACGCCAGGGTCCCGGGATAAAAATGAAACAGGGGTTTTTTTTCGATAGGATCAATGTGGGCGGCAATGATCTTGTCATACACCAGGGTTTCCAAGCGGCCGGCCCGGTTTTCCCGGACACCGCAGATTCCCCGTTTCCCGTCTTTGATAACGCAGCGGTGAGCACACAAATGACATTGAACCGTCTTTTTTTTCAACCGGTCATAAAGCAATGCCTCCATGGTGATCTCCTTTTTTGAGGTATAAGGTGTAAGGTAGAAGATAGAAGGCGGAAGACAAACCCTTATACTCGATGTTCAAGTTTCCCTGTAAAATTTTGAAATTAGAGAAGACAATTGCGTCAGGGAGTCCCAAACTGACGGGACACCTCGACGAAAAGGCCTCTTTACCGTAGGTCAGGGTGCGCGAAGCGTTCCCTGACTTACCCCTTCTTCCTTATACCTGCCACCTGCCGTTTCCCCTTTTTTCTCGATACAACTCACCGGCCGGCTGTTGGACGGCACAGAATTCGGGGAAACTGATTTGAGGGTGAGCGGCCGGGTTTGGAGTCGGGGAACGGGCAACGCCAAAATGCCCGCAAATGCGCCAAACGGGCTTTTCCGGGCAAAACGGGAATTTTCAAACCGCTCCACCATCTGGTTTTGCATGCCGGGAAAATGGCAGACCGTCTGCCATTCCATGGGGACGTCCCCCAAAAGCGAGAAAAAAAGATGCCTGATATCTCCAATGCTGAAAAACCGGGCCCGGTTGTAAATGGTTTTTTTAAACATTCCCCGGATTCTTCGCTGAAGCGCCTTGATGGCGTATTTATTCAAAATCCCCACAAAAACGCCGTCTTTGGCCACCCGGCAGGCTTCTTCAAGGGCTTTTCGCGGATCATCCACAAACTCCAGAGTCAGGCATAACGTGGCGTAATCAAATGAATTATCATCAAACGGCAACGCCTCGGCAAAGGCGCGGTGAAAATCCACCCGGTGGCCGATTTTCTTTTGCGCAACATCCAGCATGTATGGCGACGGATCCACCCCGGTGAGTTGAATCCCTCTGCCCACAAACGGCATCAGGCTGGCCCCTGCGCCGCAGCCGATATCCAAGAGACGCTCGCCGAACCGGGGGTGCAGCATTTCTTTCATCAGCCGGTTTTCAAGCTCAACCGTCTTCTGATTGCCGTCTTTGCCCATCCACGCTTCATATGCCGCGGCGTCATTAAAATCAAATACATATCCCATGTGTGTTGTTGTAATGAAATAAACGGTTTTTATCAAGGAAAAGCTGCGGCAAAAAACCGAAGCAGACGTCGGACAGATTTGCATCCACGGAAATCTGCGAATTTTTTTGTCTTGTCCAACCGCCTGCGGATTGCTACATTCTGACAATCACCCAAAGCAATAGATGGCATCGGTTTAAACTGAATTTGAATAATAACAGACGCAGGTGAAAATGAAGTTTTACAAATACCATGGCCTGGGCAATGATTACATCGTCATGGATCCGGCAGACCAGCCGCTGGATCTGTCCGCATTTGACATTCAGGCCATCTGCCACAGAAATTTCGGCATCGGCTCTGACGGCATCCTGATGGGCCCCATTCCCACGGACAAAGCAGATTTCGCCCTCCGGATCTTCAACCCGGACGGCAGTGAAGCGGAAAAAAGCGGCAATGGGCTGCGCATTTTCTCCAGATATCTGTATGACAGAAAAATGGTGTCCCACGCCCCGTTTTCCATCGCTACATTGGGCGGCATTGTTGGATCCCGCATTCACGAAGACAGACTGATATCCGTGGATATGGGGGTCGTCAGTTTTGACAGTGACAAAATACCTGTCACCGGTTCCCGGCGGCAGGTGTTGAACGAAACAATCCAAATAGCCGGCCAGGAAATTCTTTTTTGCGCCGCCACCATCGGAAACCCCCATTGCGTGATCATTCAGGATGCCATATCCCCGGAACTTGCAAAGGAGCTGGGGCCGCCCCTTGAAACCCATCCCCTGTTCCCCAACCGGACCAATGTCCAGTTCATGACCATCATGGACCGGTCCAATGTCCGCATTGAAATATGGGAACGCGGCGCCGGGTACACTCTGGCATCCGGAAGCAGCGCGTCTGCATCCGCTGCCGTCGCCGTGTGTTTAGGGCTTGCGGATCCGGATCTTACGGTCCATATGCCCGGTGGAACGCTTGAAATCCATGTGCACAAAGATTTTTCCATTCAATTAAAAGGTCCTGTGACCCGGGTGGGGGAAGGCAGTATTGATCCTGAAATTTTTCAGGCAACTCCGGCAATCGTTCGAACGCACAGTTAAACTGCCATGAAAGACTTTTTTAATGTCACCCCCCTTGAAACGGTATTCGAGTATATCAACCGGTTCCCAAGGGCGGATGTTGAATCCATTGAAATTTTAGCCGCCACCGGGCGGATAGTAGCCGAAGATATTACAGCGCCCGAAGATGTTCCTGGTTTCGCCCGTGCTACCATGGACGGATATGCGGTGGCCGCAGCATCCACGTTTGGCGCGTCCGAAAGCAACCCGGCCTATCTGCCGCTCGACAGCACGATTCCCATGGGCGAAAAACCCGCCCGGGAGCTCTCTTTTGGCGCGGCCATCCGCATTTCCACCGGCGGCATGCTGCCCGTCGGGGCAGACAGCGTGGTCATGATGGAATATGCCGCAGAAATCGACGACACCACCCTTGAGGTTTATAAAAGCGCGGCCCCGGGAGGCAATGTCATCATCCGCGGCGAGGACGTGCACAAAGATCAGTCTGTGATTTTGCGCGGCACAACACTTCGACCCCAGGAAATCGGACTTCTGGCTGCATTGGGAATATCCCGGGTGCGGGTATTTAAAAAGCCTGTCATTGGTATTATCTCCACCGGCGATGAAATCGTGCCCATTGACGAGGTTCCCGGCCCGGGCACGGTCCGGGACGTCAATTCCTACACCCTCAGCAGCCAGGTGATTGAAGCCGGCGGGATTCCTGTAACCTTCGGCATTGTAAAAGATCACTTTGCCGCGCTGGCCGCCCTTTGCAAAGAAGCTTTAAAAAAAATAGACATGCTGATCCTTTCCGGCGGCAGTTCCGTGGGGATGCGGGATTTGACCATCGACGTGCTGCACAGCCTTGACAATGGGGAAATCCTGGTTCACGGCATTCCCATCAGCCCGGGAAAGCCCACGATTCTGGCCCGTGCCGGTGAAACACCCGTCTGGGGACTGCCCGGCCATGTCTCCTCCGCCATTGTGGTGTTTGACCGGGTGGTCCGCCCTTTTATCACCCATGCATGTGGGGCCGTCCCGGATCTTCAGGACACAACGCGCCGGGTGGAAGCCAGAATCGCCAGAAATATCGCTTCCGCCCAGGGCCGCACGGATTTTGTCCGGGTCCGACTGAAACAATCCGCCGACGGCCTTCTGGCGGAACCGGTGCTGGGAAAATCCGGCCTGATCCATCCCATGGTCCAGGCCCACGGCCTGGTGGAAATCGACATGAACACCGAAGGGCTCGACAAAAACAGCCCGGTATCGGTCATTCTTTTATAAAAACAGCCGATCCGGTATAGAAACAGCCGATCCGGCAACGGTATAGAGGCAACCATGGCACCTGAAAAACGTACTATTTATCTGAAGATGAAAACCCTGGCAGACGCCAAAACCCTTCTGAGCCAGGTGGCTGATGGGTTTTTGCCGCTTCCGCCCGAAACCATTAATGTAACGGATAGCGTGGGCCGGGTGTTGTCCGGACCAACATTTGCAGCCATCTCATCACCGAATTATCATGCCGCTGCCATGGATGGCATCGCCGTGGCCGCAAAGTCAACATTCGGCGCGTCGGAAACCGCGCCCCGAACCCTTCTGATCGGCAAAGACGCCCACTACATCAATACCGGACATGTGATGCCGGAAACCACCGATTGCGTGATTATGATTGAGAATGTGAATGTCATTAATGACCAGACACCGGAACATGCGCTTGAAATCACGGCCCCAGCCTTTCCCTGGCAGAATGTCCGCCGGATCGGTGAAGACATCGTGGCAACGGAACTGGTGTTTCCCAGAAACCATCGAATCACGCCATACTGCCTGGGCGCTCTGATTACCGCAGGTATCCGGCAGGTGGATGTCTACAAAAAACCAGCTGTTTTTATTCAGCCCACCGGTTCCGAACTTCAGGATCACGACCACACAGACCCCGCTGCCCTTGCCCCGGGCCAGGTGCTGGATTCCAATTCCCACATGCTGGGAAAACTGGTGGAAACCTGCGGCGGCACCTTTTTCCGGAACCCCATCTTAGAAGATGGCATGGCCAAAATCACCCAAGCGGTTAAAGACGCCACCTGCGGCAGCTATGATATGATTTTCATCACCGGCGGATCATCTGCCGGATCTGCGGATTACACCGCCGGTGTGATATCGAAACTCGGCAGGGTCCTGATTCACGGGGTCACCATGATGCCGGGAAAACCCGTGGTCATTGGCGAAATTAACAGAATCCCGGTATTCGGCATCCCCGGATATCCGGTGTCCGCCATTATTGCATTTGAACAATTGATCCGCCCCCTGATGCTCCGCATGTTGCATCAGCCGGACGTTCCGGACCATGAGATCGAGGTCTATCCTACCCGGAAAATCCCGTCCAAACTCGGGCTTGAGGAATTTCTCCGGGTCAAGCTGGGCGATGTGGGTGGCAAAATCGTGGCCACTCCCCTGCCCCGGGGGGCCGGATGCATCACCAGCTTCACCGAAGCAGACGGCATTATCCGCATTTCCAACCATGTGGAAGGGATCCCCGAGAACAAACCCGCCATTGCCACCCTGCTCCGCCCCCTGTCCGACATCCGAAATACCATTGTGGCCGTGGGCAGCCACGATAATACCATGGACGTACTGGCAGACCTGATCCGGGCGCGAAGCAGCCGGGTATCCCTCTCCTCCAGCCATGTGGGCAGCATGGGCGGACTCATGGCCGTTAAGAAAGGCCTGGCCCATGTGGCCGGCACCCATCTGCTGGACCCGGATGACGGGAGCTACAATATATCCTACATTAAAAAGCACCTGCCCGGTATGCCGGTCCGGCTGGTGCATCTGGTAGACCGGGAACAGGGGCTGATCGTTGCCAAAAACAATCCCAAAATAATAGGCGCCATTGACGATCTCACCCGCGAAGACATCACCTTTATCAATCGACAGGGCGGGTCCGGCACCCGGATTCTTCTGGATTTCAAACTCCGCCAGGCCGGGCTCACTCCCGCAGATATCACCGGCTACACCAATGAAGAATTCACCCACATGGCGGTGGCCGTGGCTGTGTTGAGCGGCAGCGCCGACGCCGGCCTGGGCATCTGCGCCGCGGCCAGGGCCCTTGATCTTGATTTTATTCCGGTAATCACGGAATCCTATGATTTACTGATACCGGCGGACGTTTTTGATTCGGACATCATCCAGTTGCTCATGGAAATCATCCGCTCGGAAGAATTTAAATCCCGGGTCCGGTCCCTTGGCGGTTATCATACGGATCAAACCGGCAAGATTTTATGGAGCAGCTGATGGCATATGAGCTGCTCGACCATACAGCCGATATCGGCATCCGGGTGACGGAAACATCGATACGTGATCTGTTTGAAACCGCAGGCCTTGCCATGCTTCATCAAATCACGGATCTTTCGACTCTCACCGGGACCGCGACAAAAAAAATCCATGTTAAAGGCATGGACCAGGCAGATCTTTTGATTAACTGGCTCCGGGAGCTGCTGTGGTGCTGGACCATCGACAATGTGCTGGTTAGCAAGGTCCATATCACTGAAATAGACAGCCGCCACCTCCGGGCGATTATTCTATGCGATCCATATAATCCAAAAATCCATGAAATCTTAAAAGATATTAAGGCCGTCACCTACCATGGCGTATCCGTCGCACAGACAGCGGCCGGGTGGACGGCTTCGGTAATTTTCGACGTATAAAATTTTCAGGAAAAATTTTATCATGGAATTAATTCAAATTGACGATTTTCGATGGGAAGTCCCCAAACAAGGCCCCATGCGCGTGCCGGCCCGGATCTATTCCAGCCGGGGAATGATTGAGGCCATTAAAAAAGAAGAGACCTTCAAACAACTGGTAAACATGGCCCAGCTTCCGGGCATCCTCACCGCTGCCCTGGCCATGCCGGATATTCACTGGGGGTATGGATTTCCTATCGGCGGGGTGGCGGCATTTGACTGCCAGGAAGGAATTATTTCACCGGGGGGCGTGGGATACGACATCAACTGCGGGGTACGTCTGGCCACCACAGGGCTGACCGAAAAAGACGTCCGCCCCCGGCTCAGGGATCTGGTAAATGACCTGTTCAAAGCCATCCCGTCCGGTTTAGGTTCCACCGGCAGCATCCGGCTCACCGCCGGAGAGCTTAAAAAAATCCTGAAAACCGGCAGCACCTGGGCAGTTAAAAACGGCTTTGGGGAAGATACGGACATCGCCCACACCGAAGACCAGGGCTGCATGACGGACGCAGACCCCGCAACAGTGAGCGACCGGGCCATCGAGCGGGGGAAGAAACAGATGGGAACCCTGGGATCCGGCAATCATTTTCTGGAAATCGGCGTCGTGGATACCATTTACGACGAAACCGCGGCAAACGCCTTTGGACTTTTTGCAGGCGGGGTGACCGTCATGCTGCACACCGGATCCCGGGGATTGGGCTACCAGGTCTGCGATGATTTTCTGTCTGCCATGACCAAACATATGCACACGGGGGGCATTGACGTGCCGGACCGGCAGCTGGCCTGTGAGAAAATCCAGTCTCCGGCAGGAGAAAAGTATTACCGGGCCATGTGCTGTGCGGCCAATTTTGCCTGGGCCAACCGGCAGGTACTCATGCACCATGCGCAAGAAGTGCTGATGCGGGTCTTTAATATCAGCCCCCGAACCCTCTCCATGCGCCTGGTCTATGATGTATGCCACAATATCGCCAAATTTGAAAAACACACGGTCAACGGCCAAAAAAAAACTGTGTGTGTTCACAGAAAAGGGGCCACCCGGGCGTTTCCCCCGGGACATCCGGCAGTGTGCCCGGAATACCGGCCCATCGGCCAGCCCATCCTGATCCCCGGCGATATGGGCACGGCCTCCTATGTGCTGGCCGGCACCCAAAAGGCCATGGGCGAGACCTTTGGCTCCACCTGCCACGGCGCCGGCCGGGTCCTTTCCCGCACCGCCGCCAAAAAGGCGGCCAAAGGACGGGCCCTGGGCCGGGAACTCGAAGACCAGGGCATTTATGTCCGGTGGACCGGACGATCCACCATGGCCGAAGAAATGCCGGATGCCTATAAGGACATCGCCCAGGTGGTGGATGTGGTGGCCGGATCAGGCATCTCCCGAAAGGTGGCAAAACTGCGCCCCATTGCCGTGGTCAAGGGATGAGAAACTCTTTATCGGCAGATTGTGTCTTCAAGAACCCCATCATTTTTAATCCCTTGATTGACAGCCAATAGCAAAAAAAATGACTGGCAAATTTTCATGATTCCCCGTTTCCAACTCATAACCCCCTTGCAAGCTGAACACTTTTTGTGCATATTAATAGGCTTGTTTAAGTCTCAAAAAAGGAGTTCATAAATACGGACAACTTTAAACAGAGAGGACGCTCTTGTTGAAAAAGCGTCAAGACTCACCGGGATTTCGTAAAAACAGCCCTGGTTTGGAAAGGCCTGAAAACCCTGATCAGTTTTGATAGCAGCCAGCGCCTGGCAGAACCTGGGATTTCAGTTACACCCACTGATCCGGAAATTGGCAGATAACCGTTAACCCTTATAACCCTTAACCATGACAAGGAGTGAAACCAGTGATTCCAGATATTTTTCGGGAATACGACATCCGGGGCATTGCCGGGTCCCAGATGACGGAAGAGGATGTGACAAATATCGGCCGGGGCATCGGCACCTTTCTGGCCGGTCACAACTGTCTGGAACTGACCGTGGGACGGGACTGCCGGAACACATCTGAACGCTACGCCAAATTGTTGATTGACGGACTGATATCGACGGGGTGCCATGTCACGGACATCGGTGTATGTCCCACACCGGTCCAGTATTTTTCCATCCGCCACCTGGACAAGCAGGGCGGCGTCATGGTCACGGCCAGCCACAACCCGCCGGAATACAACGGGTTTAAAATATGCAAAAACCTGGATTCCGTGCACGGCGACCAGATCCAGGAAATCCGCGGCATCATTGACCAAAAAAAGTTTGCCGTCGGTAGAGGCAGCTTTTTCAAAGCTGACGTAATCAGTGCGTACAAACAATATTTATCTGAAAACATTACGGTTCAATCCCCTTTAAAAATCGGTGTGGATGCGGGCAACGGCACTGCCGGCGTGATTGCGGTGCCGGTTCTTGAGGCCCTCGGGTGCACCGTCCATGACATTTATTGCGATATGGACGGCAATTTTCCCAACCATGAAGCAGACCCGACGGTCGCCCGAAACATGACAGATCTGATCGCCCTGGTCAGGGACCAAAAACTGGACCTGGGCGTGGGCTATGACGGCGACGGCGACCGGATCGGTGTGGTGGATGAAAACGGAAACCTGGTTTACGGGGACCAGCTCATGATCATCTTTGCCAGGGAAATTCTGTCCCGAAAACCCGGCGCCACATTCATCTCGGAAGTAAAATGCTCCAAAACCATGTATGACGACATCACGGCCCATGGCGGCAACGCCATTATGTGGAAAACCGGGCATTCTCTGATCAAGAAAAAAATGAAAGAAGAAAACGCGGCTTTGGCCGGCGAGATGAGCGGGCACATGTTTTTCGCGGACCGGTATTTCGGGTATGACGACGCCATTTACGCCACCTGCCGGCTCCTGGAAATTCTGTCTGCCACCGGCAAAACCATTTCCGAACTTCTGGCGGATGTCCCCAAAACCTACAGCACCCCGGAAATCCGGGTGGACTGCCCGGACAGCGTCAAATTCAGCATCGCCGACAGCCTTAAGAAAATGTTTCAGCACCAATACGACGTCATTGACATTGACGGCGTGCGGATTATTTTTGAAGACGGCTGGGGCCTTGTGCGGGCCTCCAACACCCAGCCCGCCCTTGTACTGCGGTTTGAAGCCCTGTCCGAAAACAGACTTTCTGAAATCCGGAAACTGGTGGAAGATGCCCTTGCAAAAGTGAAAGCCGCCGTCTGACACAACCGGCGGATGCCTGGTTGCCTGATGTTCCGGCGGTTGTTCTTAAAACACTTGATTCATAAAACAAATCATGAAATAAGAAAACGCAACACGACTTTTTTGGCCGGAAAAGACAGCAGATAAAAGGGGAAAGATCGCCATCAGCAACTGCTGAAACAAAATCCAGCGAAAAAAAGTATGCCCGAAAAAGTGACGATTTAAATTTTTTTACCATTTTAACATATTAACATTTTCCCGTAAGGACAAATTCTATGAAAGTACTCATCAGTGATAATCTGGGCGACGCCGGCATTCAACTGTTTGAAGCGGAAGACGGCATTGATGTGGATGTAAACACCGGGCTTTCTCCGGAAGAACTTAAAAAAATCATCAGCCCCTATGACGCCCTGGTCATTCGCAGCGCCACGAAAGTCACCGCGGATCTTCTGGAA
Organism: Desulfobacterales bacterium; assembly: GCA_963675805.2. Lineage (GTDB taxonomy): Bacteria > Desulfobacterota > Desulfobacteria > Desulfobacterales > Desulfosalsimonadaceae > SURF-3. The sequence goes on from CAXXNU010000001.1 coordinate 149,903, forward strand.
GCCGCTGACAGCCTCAAAGTCGTGGGCAGGGCCGGCATCGGCCTTGACAACGTGGATATCCCGGCAGCCACCAAAAAAGGCGTTGCGGTGATGAACACGCCCGGCGGCAATGTGGTCACCACGGCTGAGCACACCATCTCTCTCATGATGGCCCTCACCCGCAAAATCCCCCAGGGGACCGCATCGCTTAAAGCCGGCCGGTGGGACAAGAAAAAACTCCAGGGCCGGGAAGTGATGAACAAAACCCTTGGGGTCATCGGATTCGGAAAAATCGGATCCGTGGTCGCGGACCGGGCCCGGGGGCTTAAAATGCGGGTCGTGATTTATGACCCGGTGGTACAGCCGGATGTTATTGAAAAGGAAGGGTTTGAATGGGTGCCCCTGGATAAACTGTTTCGGGAAGCCGACTACATTACGGTGCATGTCCCGAAAAATAAAAACACCACCGGCCTGATCAACAAGGCGGCATTCGACCAGATGAAAAACGGGGTCATGATTATCAACTGCGCCCGGGGCGGCATTGTGGATGAAGATGCTCTTTATGAAGCCCTGACATCCGGCAAAGTAGCCGGGGCCGCTCTGGATGTTTTCGCCACCGAACCCCCGCCCGCGGATCATCCCCTGCTCGGCCTGGACAATATCATCTGTACGCCCCACCTTGGCGCGTCCACCGCGGAGGCCCAGACCAATGTGGCCGTGGCCGTGGCCGAACAGATCATTGAATACCTGAAAAATAACAACATCATTAATGCCGTCAATGTGCCTGCGGTATCCGGCAAACTCCTGGAACAACTGGGGCCCTTTCTGCATCTGGCGGACCGGATGGGTTGCATGATGGCCCAGCTCACCTGCGGCCAGTTAAAAGAAATCAACATCGAGTATAACGGAGATTTTCACGGCCTGGACCTGAAACCCGTGAGCACGGCCTACCTCAAAGGCGTGTTGGACACCCTGGTCCAGGATGGGGTGAATTCCGTCAACGCGCCGGTGCTTGCCAAAGACATGGGGATCAAAGTCACGGAAACCAGCACCGCGGAATCGGAAAAATTTTTGAACCGTATCGCCGCAACCCTTATCACCACCGACATGAAATGCACTGTGGCGGGCAGCGTTTTCGGCAAGACTGACGCCCGTATCGTGCGCATTGATGATTTTATTATTGAAGTCATCCCGGAAGGACATCTGGCATTGATCTACAATCTGGATGAACCCGGCGCCATTGGCAGCATTGGCAACACGTTAGGGGAAAACGGCATCAATATTTCCCAGATGCAGGTGGGAACCGCGGTGGGGGGTGAAAACAACATTATTCTGATCAAAACCGATGAACCCATGACCGAAGATGTGAAAAACAAAGTGATGGCGCTCCCCAAGGTGAAAACGATTCAAACCTTTGAACTTTAACGGCTTCGTAAAAGAGGAACGTATGACGGAAAGCAAAAAATCACCGGCTGATTTTGCCATGCCGAAAATCAATTTTTCCACGTTTCTGCTCTCGTTAAATTCCTCCGCCCTGGTGAATTTGGGAATCCAGACAGACCCCACCACCGCGGCACGTCGGGAAATCTTCCCATCGCCAAGCAGACGATTGATATCATTGCCATGCTGGAGGAAAAGACCCGAGGAAACCTGGGAGATGATGAAAAACGGCTGCTGACGCACATTCTCTATGAACTGAGACTGCTGTATGTGAAGCAGAAAGAAAAGGCAAACGGCTGAAGGCACGGTAAAAAGTGAACAAGCAGGTGGAGATTCCGTCGCCGGCAAAAGTCAACCTGTTTCTGGAAGTTTGCGGACGGCGGCCGGACGGCTATCACACCATCCATACGCTGATGTGCTGCATCACCCTTGCCGACAGCATCCGTCTGAGGTTTGATCAGGCGGCCATTTCCATCGCCTGCAGCCACCCGGCGGTTCCGGAAGACGAGACCAATCTTGCAGTTCGGGCCGCCCGCCTGTTTTTTGCCCATACCGGCCTTGGGGAAGGCATCCATATTGATCTTGAAAAAAATATTCCCGTGGGCGCGGGGCTGGGAGGGGGCAGCAGCAATGCAGCGGCGGTTTTAAACGCCTTGAATATGTATTACGGGCACCCGGTTGTCCCCCAAGACCTGCAGGCCATGGCCTTGTCCCTCGGAGCGGATGTGCCTTTTTTTATCCTGGGAAAACCCGCTGTGGCCACAGGCATTGGAGAAATCTTAACCCCTTGTGATTATATAAAATCTTTACCAATTCTACTAATATATCCCAGAGTGGCGGTCTCTACTGCCGAAGTATACAAAAATTTGAATTTAACGTTGACAAAAAAAGAAAAAATAAATACAAAAAATGTTTTTGAGCTGAAATGGGACAAAAATACGGCAACCCGGCTGTTTAACGATTTGGAAAAGACTGCCGCTGAAATTTGTCCCGAAATTCAGGAAGCGAAAGCGTCTTTGCTCCGGCATAACGCATGTGCGGCTTTAATGACCGGCAGCGGTTCGGCGGTTTTCGGGCTTTATAAAAATACGCAACATGCCCGGGACGCATTTAACGCCATCTCCCGTCACAGCAAGTGGCAGGTTTTCCTGAGCCGCCTGGCGGCATGACCGGAAATTGCGCTGGCTGAATTAAACTTTGATATATGCTGGGGCGTCGTCAAGTGGTAAGACACAGGATTTTGGTTCCTGCATTCGGAGGTTCGAATCCTCCCGCCCCAGCCAAAACACGTTGAGATTAAAAAAAGAATAAGATTATGCAGCAGGAAAACGGGTATATTATTTTTTCAGGAAATTCCAATCCGGAACTGGCAAACGCCATCTGCGGGTATCTGAAAAGAGATCTTGGCGGTGCCAAGGTCAAGCGCTTCAGCGACGGTGAAATCCAGATCGAAATTGATGAAAATGTCCGTTCAAAGGATGTTTTTGTGATTCAGTCCACCAGCAACCCGGTCAACGACAACCTGGTGGAACTGCTCTTGATGATCGACGCGCTTAAGCGATCGTCCGCCAAACGGATCACGGCCGTCATTCCGTATTTCGGATACGCCCGGCAGGATAAAAAAGTGGCTCCCCGGGTACCCATCAGCGCCAAACTGGTGGCAGACCTTCTGACCACAGCCGGCGCCAACAGGATCATCACCATGGACCTGCACGCCGGACAAATTCAGGGATTCTTTGACATCCCCGTGGACAACCTGTTTGCCGCGCCCATCATCATTGATTACATGAGACATAAATTCACCCACGATACAATTATCGTTTCACCGGACGCAGGCGGTGTGGAACGGGCCAGGGCCTTTGCCAAGCGGCTCGATTGCGGCCTTGCCATCATTGACAAGCGCCGGGACGCCCCCAATAAAGCCAAAGCCATGGCGGTCATCGGCAATGTCAGCGGCAAACGGACGATTATCCTTGACGACATGGCGGACACCGCCGGCACCTTGACCGAGGCGGCAAACGCCCTGGCTGAAAACGGAGCCAGTGAAGTGCATGCCTGCTGCACCCATGCCGTACTTTCCGGTCCGGCCATTGATCGGATTAATCATTCACCCCTGAAATCATTGGTGGTGACTGACACCATTCCGCTGTCGGATAACGGCCGCAGCTGTAAAAAAATAAAAATACTGTCCATTGCCAGCCTGATCGGCGAGGCCATTATCCGGAGTCATACAGGAGATTCCGTGACGTCATTATTTATATAATTAAACGGAGTAACTGAAAAAATAAGGAGAAAAACTTTTGGAAATACATTCACTGAAAGCACAAACCCGGAATTCATCGGGCAAAGGGGCCGCCCGAAGCCTGCGACGGGAAGGACGCATACCGGCGGTTCTCTACGGACCGGATATCGACAGCATGCCATTATCCGTCAGCATTTACGAAATCGAACAACTGCTCAAAAAAATCAATTATGCCCAGGCTCTCTTGAAACTGCAGATTGAAGACGGCAATTATCCGCCAAAAACCGTCATGATTCGGGAAATCCAGACCGAACCCCTTGGCCAGAACTTCCGTCATCTGGATCTCTATGAACTGGATATGAAACGCAAACAAGTCGTAACGGTGCCGGTGGTTACCACCGGTGTTTCCAAAGGCGTGGAGGATGGCGGCATTCTCCAGATCATCCGGCGGGAACTGGATGTTCAATGCCTGCCGTCCGATATTCCGGAACAGATCACCATTGACATTTCTAATCTGGATGTGGGTGAGTCCGTTCATGTGGAAGAAGTTGAGGTTGAAGGGGATGTTGAAATTCTGCATGATGTGAACTTCACCATTCTCACTGTTGTCGCACCCAAAATGACAGAAGAAGCGGAAGAAGAAGCCGAAGCTGGAGAGGGCGAAGAAGCAGAAGCCGGCGAAGACGCGGAAGAAGCCGCCGAGTCAGAGGCGTCATAACAATTTCGTTTTTAGGGCCGGTTGTTCTGTTTGCACCACCTGCCCGGCGAATGTTTTAGCACGCATGGATTGCTGGGATGTCGAATGACAGATTATGGCTGATTGCGGGACTCGGCAACCCGGGGGCCAGATATGCGAATACCCGTCATAACGTCGGCTTTATGACAGTGGATCGGATTGCGGAAACAACCCGCATTCTCTGCGACCAGAACAAGTTTGGCGCTGATTTTGGAACGGGCAATATGAGGGGCACGCGGGTGCTTCTGGCCAAACCAATGGCATTTATGAACCGCAGCGGTCCGCCGCTTGCTCAGCTGGCAGCCTATTTTAAACTGAGTTTAGACCATGTAATGGTCATTCATGATGATATTGACATTTTATTCGGAAACTTAAAAATTAAGGCGAAAGGAGGGCATGGCGGGCATAATGGTTTAAGGTCCATTATCGCTGCCGCGGGCGGAGATGATTTTCCCCGCATTCGCGTCGGCATCGGACGTCCGGATGCGCGGATGGAAGTCACAGACCATGTTCTCGGGAAATTCACCCGGGATGAATCATCGCAACTGGATGCCGTTCTGGGGCGTGCTGCGGAAGCAGCTCAGATGATCATAGAAAAAGGGTTACCCCTAAGTATGAATAGGTTTAATAGAAATGGTGTAGGTTCTGATAATCTTTAATTTTTTTGTAATGGAGGTAAAAACATGGAAGCGTTAATGGAAAACATTCCACTCACGTGTACAATTGTCGGCCTGATCGGCATTCTGTACTCACTGGTCATTGCCGGAGTCATCAAAGGGGCTCCGACAGGTAACGAAAGAATGAACGAAATCGCCGGTGCGATTCAGGAAGGCGCCATCGCCTACCTGAACCGTCAGCTGAAAAGCATGGCAGCCGTCGGTGTTGTCATTTTCGGCGTGATCTTTTTCACGCTCGGCGCCAAAACCTCTATCGGTTTTCTGGTGGGTGCCGTGGCTTCTTTTATGGCAGGCTATATCGGAATGAGAGTTTCCGTTCTGGCCAATGTCAGAACCACTGAAGCCTCCAAAGGCGGATTGGCCGCCGGCCTTTCCATGGCGTTCAAGGGCGGTTCCGTAACCGGTATGCTGGTGGCAGGTCTCGGACTGACCGCGCTGGCCGGCTTCTTTACCTATATGGTTGCAAGCGCTCCGGAAGGCACAAAAATGATAGACAATGTCGTGCCTCTGGTTGCCCTGGGTTTTGGCGGCAGCTTGATCTCCATCTTTGCCCGGTTGGGCGGCGGTATCTTTACCAAGGGTGCAGACGTTGGCGCTGACCTGGTGGGTAAAGTGGAAGCCGGTATTCCGGAAGACGATCCCAGAAACCCCGCAACAATCGCTGACAACGTCGGTGACAACGTCGGTGACTGCGCTGGTATGGCCGCTGACCTTTTTGAAACCTATGCGGTGACTCTGGTTGCAGCCATGCTGCTCGGCGCGCTGCTGTTCCCCGGATCGGACGTGGTTGTATTCCTGCCGCTGGTTTTGGGCGCTGTTTCAATTATTGCGTCAATCATCTCTATGTTCTTTGTTCGCCTGGGCAAAAGCGAATACATCATGGGCGCTCTGTACAAAGGGATGTTCGGTGCCGCCATCATTGCAGCGGTGGCATTCTATTTTGTCATCAATTACATGGTTACCGCTGAACTCACAACGGCTGCCGGTATTGTGATCACTGCGATGGATCTGTTTTATGCCGCGCTGGTGGGTCTTGTATTGACTGTTGTCATTGTTGTTATTACCGAGTATTACACCGGTATTTACGCTCCGGTAAAACGTATTGCCGAAGCCTCCACCACCGGTCACGGTACGAACATTATCGCTGGTCTGGCTGTCAGTCTTCAGTCAACTGCCGCTCCGGTTCTGGCCATCTGTGCCGCTATCTACATTGCTTATGATTTTGCCGCACTTTACGGCATCGCCATCGCCGCGGTTTCCATGCTGTCCATGACCGGTATGGTTATCGCCATCGACGCTTACGGCCCGATCACTGATAACGCCGGCGGTATTGCTGAAATGGCTGAACTCGATGACAGTGTGCGTGCGGTTACTGATCCCCTGGATGCCGTTGGAAACACCACTAAAGCGGTTACCAAAGGGTATGCCATCGGTTCTGCTGCTCTGGCTGCGCTGGTTCTTTTTGCCGCGTACACCCAGGAATTCAACCTGCATGGCGCCACTGAAAAAATAACTTTTGACCTGAGTAATGTGGATGTCATCATCGGCCTGTTTATCGGCGGCCTGCTGCCCTTCCTGTTCGGCTCCATGGCCATGAGCGCGGTAGGTAAAGCGGGTGCTGCGGTGGTTGATGAAGTTCGTCGTCAGTTCCGCGAAATTCCGGGAATCATGGAAGGTACGTCAAAACCCGATTACGGTGCCTGTGTTGATATCGTCACCAAATTTGCATTGAGCCAGATGATGATTCCGGCACTGCTGCCGGTCATTGCACCGCTGCTGGTTGGCCTTTTCCTTGGCAAGGTTGCACTGGGCGGTCTGCTGATTGGTAGTATCGTAACCGGTCTGTTTGTTGCCATTTCCATGACAACGGGCGGTGCTGCATGGGATAATGCGAAAAAGTACATCGAAGACGGTTTCTTCGGCGGCAAGGGCAGTGATGCCCATAAAGCCGCGGTTACCGGTGATACAGTCGGCGATCCCTACAAAGATACGGCCGGTCCTGCTATCAACCCGATGATCAAGATTCTTAATGTTGTGGCATTGCTGATGGTTCCATTCCTGATGTAATATGGTTCCATTCCTGATGTAATACTGTTACATTTAAGATAAGAAATAAAGGGGTTGGCGGTTTATCCGTCAACCCCTTTTTTATGTTGATTTTATGACAGTAAAATGCTATTCTCAATTTTTTATTGATTGAATATTAATTAAAAAATGTAAGACGGTGTTAACATGGCAAAAAAAGCAAGTAATGCAGTGATCAAAGAAGAAGACCACGCAGGCGCCACCAAGACATTTCAGGTCGGCGATCTGGCTGTTTACCCCGCTCACGGTGTGGGGCGCATTGAATCTATTGAAAGCCGAACCATCAATGGCGAAAAACATGATTTTTACATTCTGAAAATCCTTGAAAACAGTATGGTGATCATGATCCCCACCTGGAATGTAGACTCGGTGGGATTGAGAAATATTATTAATGCCGATCAGGTGCCCGAAATATATGATGTTCTCAAAACCAAAAAAGATGATATTTTCGACAACCAGACCTGGAACCGCCGCTACAAGGAATACATGGACAAGCTGAAAACCGGTTCTCTGTTTGACGTGGCGGAAGTATTCAGGGATCTGTTCCTTTTAAAACTGGTCAAGGATCTATCCTTTGGCGAGCGCAAACTGCTGGATACTGCCAGAAGCCTTCTCCTCAGAGAGCTGTGCACCGCCAAAAAAGCAAAAGAAGACATTGTGTGGGCGGAAATCGAAACCCTGTTCGAAACATCTGAGACTGCCGAGGCGTAACCCCTCATTCCTGACCATTAAATGCCGCATTCCAATGAACGGAAAAAGTCGTTTGCCATACACGTCACAAAAGGCGATACCGGCAAACGACTGGATGCGTTCGTTGTCGAAACCTTTCCGGAATTCACCCGCAGCGCTGTCACGCGATTTATCCGAAACGGCGACATTACGATTGCCGGAATCCCTAAAAAGCCGGGTTTTCGGGTAAGAAATGGTGATCTGGTAAGTGGCTGCGTTCTTGTTGCGCCCTCCCCTGTTCATGAGATCGCACCGGAACCGGTGAATCTTGAAATTATTTTTGAAGATCCTCTCTTTCTTGTCATCAATAAAGCGCCGGGAGTGGTCGTCCACCCGGCCCCCGGCCACAATCATGGCACCATCACCCATGGATTGCTTCACTTGCGCCCCAGTATTTTTGGGGTTGGCGGTGCGCAGGACCGCTCCGGCATCGTGCACCGGCTGGACAAGGATACCTCCGGCATCATGATTGTTGCGAAAAATGAATCCGCGTATCGTTATCTCATTTCCCAGTTTAAAAACCGGTCGGTTGCCAAAAAATATCTGGGGATCGTGCACGGTATCCCTGAAACCCATTCCGGCCGGATCATTTTAAAAATTGGGCGCCATGCCCGCCACCGGAAAAAAATGACCGTTTCGGAACGGGAAAATGCCAGGTATGCGGAAACCCACTGGCGGACAAGAGAAGTGTATGATGGGGTCAGCCTAGTGGAATTTGATATTAAAACAGGAAGAACCCATCAAATCCGGGTGCATTGTGCGGCTGTGGGGCACCCGATTGTGGGGGACAAAACCTATGGATTTAAAAAACCCTGCCGACAATTTAGCAATCCGGCGGTAAAGGGGGCCATTGCGGCTGTTTCCCGGCAGTTGCTGCATGCCTGGCAGCTTGCACTGGTCCATCCGGAATCCGGTGAAAAAATGCAATTTGAAGCGCCAATACCCGCAGATATGGCCGAGTTTATAAAAACTTGCGCTCAATCGGATCAAGTTTAACAGACAATGTAAACCGCTCACTTTCGGGACAACCAAATCCTGAATGAAAATATATGGTCAGCTTAGCGTGGAGGCAATGGGTGCAACGCAAGAAAGACGTTGGATGTTGTTGTTTTACGATGCCGTTTATTTTAATTCCAGACGGCAATGTCCTGCAGCCTTGTCAAACGTCAGCACAATTTCCTGATTCTTGTTTTTCTGCTGGTTCAGCTGCTGGTACTCCTTGAGCATGCGCTTTTTAAATTCAGTCTTTGATTCTTTGACATCCGGATTGCCGTACACCCGATGCTTTTCCTTCTGAATTTCCCAGAGGGTATCAACAGAATACTGGGCCCTGGACTGAAGGTGATGATCTGAAGCTCCCGCCGCCGCGGTTGCTGCTTCTGAAAAGGCCGGCGCATGGGGCATCTGGGTCCGGCGCTGGGCCTCTGCATTTTCCCATAATTGCTTCCAGGCCCGTTTGCTGTAATATACCTTCCACTGCAGATTATCCACCATGGTCATCAAATGCTTTGTCGCAATCGAAGGATCTAACCGGTACCCTTGAATTTTTTCAATCAAATCAAGATGCCGGGGATGCGGCTTATTTTGACGGTCCGCCAGATACGCCCGGATTTTTCCATCCATTTCCTCCACCTGACGGCTTAAGGCTTCAATCTCTATAGCTATCCGCTTTCTTTGCTGATCCAGTGAACTCAAACATCTCCTCCTTGTTCTTATTTTAGCGGCCCGGAAAGTGATGCATGCGAAAGTCTTAAAAATAAAAAGTCACAGAATAACCGTTATACTACCCGGAAATGCTGCGACTTTCAAGTATCCTGTTACAGGATATTAAAGGATACTAACTATACAGAAAACCATCTGATGGCATATTACCAGGAATGCATTATATCATGCCCTTTGTACCTTGCCAGTTCATCCTGAAACTGCTGAAACCGGTATCCCAACACTTTGATCAGATAGAAGAGGACATGATATCCCATGGCAGTATCCTTTTCAAACAACTCAAGCAGGTCTTTTTTCGCGATTTTTAAGACACTGCAGGAACGGCTGACGCAATAGGCGGAAAGCATCATCTGGTAAGGAGGCACAAAACACGACCAGCCAAGCGTTTTTTTTCTGTCATCCTCAGATCCTAATGAAGAAATGGTGGTCTCTTCAGACGTCGGCCGGTCTCCAGGAAGCTCAAACCGCAAATCCACCTTCCCGTCGGTAATCACCCAAAGATGGGCAGCTTCGTCGCCTTCTCGGAAAAGCCGGTCACCGCGACTGAAATCTGCCTTCATGGCGCATTTTCGTATAGACTCAAGCTGCTCGTTGGTTAAGTCCTTAAACGGCGGAACAGCATCCAGTTGTTGGAGTGTGATCATACTTTCTCCCAAAAATCATGAAAAATAAGACAGGTCCAGAACACTATGCATCTGCATTATAACATAACCGGCAGCAGCTCAGACACCGGCCGGACTCGTATAATGCATCTGCTTCGGAGATAACCAAATCAACTTCGTTCAGGTTATTGATCCGCTGGGCCACCGGAAGCTCCGGCATGGGGGTCCGCTTCTTCGGAGAGATACCGTCAACAGAATCAAAAATCGTGCCAGGGATATGTTTGTTCAATAACGCGTTCGGCTGCGGCGTCACGGGTTTGCCCCTCAGAAACTGATCAATGGATCGGGCGGCTTTTCTGCCACCGCCAATGGCGTCCACCACCAGGGCCGGCCCGGTGGCTGAATCACCGGCAGCAAAAATATAGGGCACACTGGTCTGGCAGGTCGCCGGTTCCACATCAAATGTATTCCAGCGGGTAATTTTCAGTTCATCCAGGCGGTCCCCTTTGCCACGGAACGACAGCAGCGGGGACTGGCCGATAGCGGTAATGATCATATCCACATCCAGCACGGTCTCAGAACCTTCCACCGGAACCGGCCGACGGCGGCCGCTGGCATCAGGTTCTCCAAGTTCCATTTTCAGATACTCAAGACCCGCAACATGGTTGTCCTCATCCCCAATCACTTTGTTGGGTGCTGCCAGAAATACAAACTCAATGCCTTCGTGTTCGGACGCCACGATTTCCACTTCATTGGCCGGCATCTCTTTTCGCGTCCGGCGATATACGAGGTAAACCTTTTCCGCGCCTTTCCGAAGCAGTGTCCGGCAACAGTCAATGGCCGTGTTACCGCCACCGATAACCGCCGCCCGCCGGCCAATACGGACCGGCTCACTGTTTCCGATCTTTGCCAGAAAATCAATCCCTGTAAAGCATCCCTCCAGATCCTCTCCGGGGATTCCAAGATTATAATCATTCCATGCGCCGACACTGAAAAAAACCGCATCAAAACCGGCGGCGATCAAGGATCCAAAATCAAAATCCACCCCCAGGCGCACATTGGTATGACTTTCAATGCCCAGATTTAAAATCCCTTCAATTTCCCAGTCCAGCACCTTTTTGGGCAGGCGGTATTCAGGAATCCCATACCGAAGCATGCCGCCGAGTTTGGGCATGGCCTCAAAAATTTCCGGGTGATGTCCGGCCCGTCTTAAAAAATAGGCACAGCTCAGGCCGGCGGGTCCGCCGCCGATCACCGCCACCCGCTTTCCGGTTTCCGGAGCACATTCAATGGGGATGCGCTGACTGGAATTCATTTCATAATCCGCCACAAACCGTTTCAACTGGTTGATGGAAACCGGTTCATCTTCAATTCCCCGGCGGCAAAATGATTCACACGGATGCGGGCAAACCCGGCCGCAGGCCAGAAGCAGCGGATTTCGTTCCTTGATGGTCAGCACGGCCTCCGCATATTCCCCTCTGCGAATATGATCGATGTACCGGGGGATATCGATTTCAGCAGGACACGTCTGTGCACAGGGGGCAAGCGCATCGTCATAGGCGTTCAGGTGAAGCAGTCGCTCAGAAACCGTGCGGACTTCCAAAATGGTTTTCGGGCAGGCCGTTTCGCATGCGCCGCACCCAACACATTTCGCCTTGTCCACCACCGGGTATCCGTCAGGCCCCATATGGATAGCATCAAATCCGCAGGCCCGGATACAATCCCCGTAACCCAAACAGCCGATGGAACAGTCCCGCTTGCCGCCGTACAGGGACGCCACGGCCCGGCAGGAATTCAGGCCATTGTAGATAAAACGATCCGTGGCCCGGCGACCGCCATCGCAGGTGTTATAGGATTTCAACGCTTCGGCAGTGCCGGCCTCAGAGCCCATGATAACGGCAATATCGGACACGTTTTCTGGTCCGATCAAAATGCAGGCATTGGGGGGAGCTTCTCCGTTCACAATGGCTTCGGCCGCTGCTGAACAACCGGCAAACCCGCACCCGCCGCAGTTCGCGCCAGCCAGCAAATTTTCCACTTTTGCAATGCGGGGGTCTTCATACACATAAAATATTTTGGAGGCAAAGCTGAGAATAACGCCGCATACGGCACCCAGCCCGAAGGTAAAAAGTATTGATTCAACCACGACAACCCTCTTGAAATTCTATATTTTTATCATCCAACAGGGAATCTCAAAGATGCCGTCAGATGCTTTTTACAGTGCGCCTTAAACGAATTTTACCAATAAAGTTAAACCATTCCCTGGAAGGCAAAAAAGGCCAGGGAAATCATGCCGGCTGTTACCAGGGCGATGGATGTGTCCTGCAACGGTTTCGGCACCCGGGCAAGTAGAATACGCTCTCTTACACCCGCAAAAAGGACCAGGGCCAGGCCGAACCCCACAGCATAGAAAAAAGATGCGGTGAGTGACTGAAGAAATGTGTATTCTTTATCAATATTAAGCACGCAGACGCCCATTACCGCACAGTTGGTGGTGATCAGCGGAAGGAAGATGCCCAGACCTGCATAAAGGGCAGGAATACTTTTCTTTAAAAACATTTCAACAAACTGCACCAATGACGCAATCACCACAATAAAGGCGATGGTCCGGAGGTACACCAGGTCAAATTTCACCAGAATAAACGTATAGACCACCCAAGTGATGGTTCCGGCGAGTACCAGGACAAAAATAACCGCCATGGCCATGCCCACCGCCGTTTCCATCTTTTTGGAGGTGCCCAGGAACGGACAGTTGCCGAGAAACTGGGCAAGCAGAATATTGTTAACAAAGATACATGCAATAATAAGTTCAAAATAACCCATCTTATTCTCCTATTTGCTTCCCACTACATTAATAAAGCAAAGCATCAACCCCAGGGCGATAAATGCGCCAGGTGCTTGCACCATAAACGTAAAGGGTTGGAAGGATGGAAAATTGGTTAACAAATTATACGAAAAATCCCCCCAGACTGTAATAGAACCATAGCCCAGAAGCTCCCGGACAGCGCCAAGTGCCCCGAGGGAAAGGGTAAATCCGATGCCAATACCCAACCCGTCGGCCATGGACCGGGAAATGTTATTCTTGTATGCAAAAGCCTCGGCCCGCCCCAAAACAATGCAGTTTACAACGATCAGCGGGATGAATACCCCTAATTTAAGGTATAAAGGATAAGTATAAGCCTGCATCAACAGTTCAACGATCGTTACAAATGCGGCAATAATGATAATAAAACATGCGATTCGGACTTTTGCCGGGATAATGCTTCTTAACATAGAAATCAATAAATTCGCCCCAACCAGAACAAATGTTGTGGCAATTCCCATTCCAAGCCCGTTTTCCATGGATGTGGTGACCCCTAACGTGGGGCACAGGCCCAGAACCAGCCTGAAGGGCGGCAGCTCCTGCCACAATCCTTTTGTAAATTCCTGTACAATGGTTTTCGCCATGACGATCTCCTATTTTCCAAACTTCTGTATTTCTTGTTGGATTTCCGGTTTAATCTGCTGATACGTTCCCATGGCTTTGGATACTGCATCACAAACCGCCCGGGACGTAATGGTCGCCCCGCTAATGGCATTGATCTGTCCACCGTCTTTGGTGACCTTGACACCCTCTGACACCGGCAGACCAGAAAACTGGGCCACGAGATCCGGCTTTTCCTTGGCATTGGCGCCAAGCCCCGGGGTCTCACTATGAATAGTCACGGCCGCTCCCTTAAGCTTTTCCGTTTCCATGTTAAACGCCACCATTACACCGATATCACCGCCAAACCCCTTTGCAAACGATTCAAAAGCGACCGTGCTGGGTTTACCGTCAAATTTACCCACAAAAAAAGAGCGTTCCACATCACCGACAGTCAATTTAAACCGGTCCTCAATAGGATTATTGGCTGATCCTGCCATGAGGTTATTGATTGCCGGTCCTTTTACGAATTGCAACTGCTGGGCTTCAATCTGGCTCGCTGTGCCCTGATTAACCGCCGCCAGGACACCGCCGGCAACCGATGCCAAAACCGTCAGAACAACCACCATTTTTATCATTTCATTCATGTTAGACACCCTTCCCAAGTGCTTTGGGCCTAATTTTATCCACAATCGGATTCACAAGATTGATGATTAAAATGGCATATAACACGCCGTCAATGTGAACACCGATATTCCGAATCATAACCGTGAGAATGCCGCCGATCAGACCATAAATTACCATCGGGATAAAGTTGACCGGGGACGAAGAGTCTTCCGTGGCCAGAAAAAACGCCCCAAGCAACGAATAGCCGGTCAACAGATGAAAACCGGGGCCGGCATACTGGGTCGGATCCATGATCTTGAAGCCCAGAGCGGCAACAAAAATACCGGCCAGAAAACTAACGGTGATTTCCCACCGGATATATCCCCGGAGAATCAGGTACACACCGGCGACGATCAAACCAAGACCGAAGGTGGCGCCGATGCCGCCAATCTGTTTTCCCATCAGCAGATCCACGAGGGAAATGGAATCCACGGCAGACGCACCGAATGATTTGGACAGTACCAGCGGATAGACGGCCATAAAATCAAAATCATAATTCAGGAGCGCGGCGTTAAAATCAAAAAGGCCGCTCCATGAAACCATGACAATGGTCATGGCCAGCACCGCCGGGTTAAAAGGATTGGCCCCAATGCCGCCAAAAATTTCCTTGCCAATCACCACCGCGAAAAAGGTCCCGGTAACCACCGCCCACCAAGGTGTGGTGGCCGGCAGCATCATGGCAAATACAATGCCGATCACAGCCGCGTTGCCGTCGCCGATGGAGATGGGTCGGCGGGAAATGAAATTGATCGCCAGTTCCCAGAGAATGGCCGACGCGATCGCCAGAGTTACCACACCGACGGCGGCCGGGCCGTACTGAAGGCAGCCGGGAATCACCGCCAGCAGACTGGCCAGAAAAATATTGCGGCTTTTTGAAGAAATACTGCTCCCGTTATGCCAGAACGGGGCATGCGAGACAGTGAGCTTTAACGTATTATGCATTACTTTCCTCCGCTGCTTTCATACTTTCCAGAGTATGTTTCGCCAGCTTGATATGCTGAAAAACTGGTATTCTTGATTCACAGACATAACTGCAGAATCCGCATTCAATGCATGAAAACAGGTCATATTGATCCGCGGCTTCTTCATATTGACCGGCTTCAAGGAACCGGATCAGCTGATTCACCTGAATGTTGGCCGGGCAGACCCGGACGCATTCACCGCAGTTGATGCAGGCAATGTCGCCCCGTTCGGTTACCTGGCTGCTGTCCTGGACAATAATGGCATCCGTATCCGGCATCACCGGATAGTCTGTTGTATATACCGAGAACCCGGTCATGGGTCCGCCGAAAATCACCCGGTCTCCCTGGTTCAGAGTTTCATTGAATTCGGATAAAATATCCCGAAGCGGTGTACCAATGGGCACCGAGACCAGCCGCTTCTGACCGTCCTTGGTCACCACGGTCACGATTTTATCCACAGGCAATTGACCCGTGTTAAAGGCCGCCCCGATGGCGCATACCGCTTCCGCACTGAAAAACGCAATGCCCGTCCGGGTGCCGGATGCGTTGTCTTCGGATGCCAAAAGATGCTGCATAATTAATTCCGGATGCGCGGACGGATATTCCGAGTCCACTGTTTTAACAATGGCCCCGGAAGACCCCGCCACCTGCTCCAGGTGCTGGGGGACGACCAGAATCGCGTTGGAGATGCCGGTCATGCGGCACAAAAGATCAATGCCCGTCTTTATGGCGATAATATTGTTTCTGACAAAATACTGGTTGGTGCAGGTCAAAAGATCCCTGTCCGCGCCGCAGACCACAATGGCTTTGACTTTCTTGTCCGGATTAAAAAACACCGTAAAATCGGGTTTGCCGGGAAGGCCTGCCAGAAATCCGGCGGCATTCTCAAGGGTCGGCGCTTGACTGGCGGCTTTGAAGCTGTCATCATCTGCCGCCGCCTGGCCGGAGGCCACATCGATGGTCACCACGGTGTATTTTTTCCCCAAAAGACCGACAAAGTCAGAAATCTCCGAGATCTGTCCGGCCCGGCTGGCAATGACATAACTTGGGGCATCCGCGGTCATGGCCACTTTCTGGCCGTTTTTCACCTGGTCACCGGCCTTGATCAGGCCGTTGCCGTTTTCATCCGGCACCTGGTCAATAAAGAACTTAACCTGCTTCGGGGTGCTGATGCTAACGGGTTCCGCCGGCGCTTCATCAATTGTTTCATAATGTAATTTCGGTTTTACGAGTCCGAAAAATGATCTTTTAATCATGGATTAACCTATCACAGCTTGACTGATAATTAGTTTATTCCTCACCAGGTGAGAATCTTCCGGCTTTTCGGCCACCAATGCGCATGATCTAAAAACCATGACATTTTTTACAGTCTGAATCCCCCCCGGCCGGGCCGGCGCCAAAATCTTCATGACAGCCGATACATTGCTCATGGAACGCATCCGTTCGTTTCCGAGGAGAATGACAGACCCCACAGTCATTTTGTCCGGGCATCACCCCGAAATTTTCATGACAGCCGATGCACTGTTTGTGGAATGCCTGGGCACGGCCCAGCATAAAATCATCCTCCACACCGGGTTCATGGCAGTCACTGCACGGCTGGGGTGACCCGCCGTCCTCTTCAGAATAATTATGATGACAATCATTGCAGGCCAGGCCCAGATCATAGGCGTGCGCTTCATGGTCGAATGAAGCGTTTTCGCCGAATGCCGTCACGATTTTCGGGTCCGCCGTGTGACAGCTGCTGCAGGCGGCTGTCTCCGCTCCGGTGCCTTCACCGGCATGATGACATTTTTCACATTCCAGGCCATACGCATTGCTGTGGGTCTGATGATCAAATAAAACATTTCCGCCGAGGTTTTCAAACATGAGCCGGACCGGCGATTCCGGCGATTTCGCAGATAGCGAGGTGTAACAGAACACACCGACGACCAGACAGACAATCGCAAGGACAGAAACAAGCTTAAGTTCATTTTTTGAAGACATCTAATCAGATTCCTTTCAACCGGGTTCATATATAAACAACCGCTCGCCCCGCGAAAAAGCGCCAGCGGTTCGTTATTTATACAGCCCTTGGCCTTCCATTCACCACGGACATCCGGGTATCGCAAATTTCAGAAAGCCCGTTTTTTTATAACCAAATTTGTATGTAACTATATATAATTTTATTCGAATTCAAAAAAAATGTACCTATTATTTTAGATAATTTTTGTCAAGCTATTTATAAATGCTTTCCCTGCCAAGTGCCCTATCCTTATATAATAAATAAAAAAAGGCCAGGAAAATCCCGGCCTTTTTATCCGGCACCAAAATTGCCGGTTTACTTTCACGCATTGCAAGAAGAACTACTTATTTCTTACGCACACCCCTGTTTTTAATCGGCTTTTCTTCTTAAAAAAGTGGGAATGTCATAATCCACATACGGCTCGCTTTTGGTGGCACAATCATTTTTGAATTTGTTCAGTTTTTTAACCTTTCTGGATTCAAATTCAATTTTGCGTTCCCGGGCCTCTTCTTTTTTCCGGAGATAGGCCGGCCGCACCAGTTCATCATCAAAATTTTTCAGTTCTTCCGGGGTTGGATTCCGGACAACGCCCCGGGTGATCTCCGGATTTCTGGACACATCCCGAAAAGTTGCGCGGGGTTTGGGCATTTGAACTTTTCCATCCCCAATGCCAGTGGCAATTACGGTGACCCGGAGTTCATCGCCCAGGCTTTCGTCCACTGCGGTTCCCCAGATGATTTCCACGTCATCATCCCCGATTTCATTATAAATTCTTTCCGATGCCTCAATGGTTTCCTCCATGGTCAATTCGGAATTGCAGGTAATGTTCATAAGAACACCCCGGGCGCCCACAATGGAATTATCCTCCAGCAGAGGATGGGAGATGGCCCGTTCCGCTGCTTCAATGGCCCGGTTTTCACCGCTGGCAACGCCAATGCCCATAATCGCCATGCCAGCTTTGGACATGGTGGCTTTGACATCCGCAAAATCGAGGTTGATAAGGCCGGGTCGGAGAATCAGGTCCGTAATCCCTTTCACTGAATGGTTCAATATCTCGTCCGCCCGTTTAAACATGTCAATTAACGTGGATTTTCGAGAAGCAAGACCCCGAAGCCGGTCGTTGGGGATGGTGATGACGGTGTCCGCCATTTCTTTCAACCGGTTGATCCCTTCTTCCGCCTGCTTGCTTCTTTTTTTGGCCTCAAAGGCAAAGGGCTTGGTGACCACGGCCACGGTCAGCGCTCCCAGTTCCTTGCAGATTTCCGCAATCACCGGGGCCGCGCCGGTGCCGGTGCCGCCGCCCAGACCCGCCGCGATAAACACCATATGGCTGTCCGCCAGGGCTTCCCGGATAATGTCCGCTGACTCAAGGGCCGCATCCCGGCCCACATTCGGGTCTGCACCCGCCCCCAGGCCTTCGGTCAGGGCTTCCCCCAGCTGGATTTTTGTACTTGCCTTGGCATATGCCAGGGCCTGGGCGTCCGTGTTCGCCACAATAAACTGAACACCCTGAAGGTTTGAGTCGATCATATTGTTGACGGCATTGCACCCGCCGCCGCCGACACCGATGACCTTTATTTTCGCTGAATTGTCTGTTTCCACATAAGTAAAGTCCATACTCTTGCCTCCTTGCATGCGTGTTTGGGGTTTTTAGTTTATTTTCAATATGATATAAATAATTTTCCTTATATAATCTCTTTGAACCAGGTTCTCATCCGGGTCATGATCCTGTTGAAAATATTGCCGTCTCTGATTCTGAACCGTTTCTGGGTCTGATGTTTTGCCCCGTAGAGCACAAGGCCCACACCTGTGGCATACATGGGATTATTTACCACATCGACCAGGCCGCTGATGCCATGAGGGGTTCCCACCCGGACCGGCAGTTCGAATACGGATTCCGCGATTTCAGAAATACCGTCCAAAAGCGACGCCCCCCCGGTCAGAACAATGCCCGAAGACACGAGGTTCTTCATTCCGGCCCGGTGAATTTCCCGTTTCATCAGGGTAAATATCTCCTCCACCCGGGGTTCCAGTATTTCCGCCAGAATCTGACGGGGCAGATTCCGGGAGCCCCGGCCGCTGATATCCGAGATTTCAATGGTTTCATCATTTTTTATTTTATCGCCCACGCAGGTACCGTATTTCAGTTTGATCCGTTCGGCCTCGGCCATGGGAGTGCGGAGTCCCACAGAAATATCGTTGGTCATATTGTTGCCACCCAGGGACAGGACAAAGGTGTGCTTGATATTGTTGCCGGAAAACACCGCCAGATCCGTGGTCCCGCCGCCAATGTCAATGATTCCCGTTCCCACTTCTTTTTCTTCCGCCGTCATGACCGCCTCGCTGGAGGCAATGGGTTCCAGAATGATGTCACAGATATCCAGTCCCGCCTTGTGGCCGCATTTGATAATATTCTGGGCGGATGTGACCGCACCGGTCACGATATGAATTCGGGCTTCCAGCCGGACACCTGCCATTCCCACGGGATTGTTGATGCCCGGTTCCCCGTCCACGATAAATTCCTGGGGCAGCACATGAATCACCTCCCGATCCATGGGAATGGCCACGGCCCGGGCCGCCTCTACCACCCGGTCCACATCTGCCTGGGTGATTTCTTCCCCCTTGATGGCGATGATCCCGTTGCTGTTAAACCCGGTGATATGCCCGCCGGCGATACCGGCGTATACGGATGATATTTCACACCCGGCCATCATTTCGGCTTCCCGCACCGCCTTGTTAATCGAATCAACGGTGGATTCGATGTTCACCACAACGCCTTTTCTCAGCCCCACGGACGGGGATGTGCCGATACCGATGATATTGACATTATTGCCCGACAATTCAGCGACAACGGCACAGATCTTGGTCGTGCCGATATCCAGCCCCACAATAATTTCTTCCTGGTGTTTCACGTTAAACCTCCTTTTTATCTTTCTCGGACAATATCTTTTTTCCGGGCGTTGCAACGATATGATCCGGATCTCTCAAATCAATGGCTTCCATCATGCCCACCGCTTCATTTTCCGCGATATAGTGAAGCACTTTTAACAGGCGGTGATATTTTTTCTCGTATGCGCCGTACCCCAGATGGACAAACCGGACCGGTCCTGCCACCTCCATGCTCAAACCAATTTCCCGGTCCACATGGATGGTTTGGATTTCCGTCTCGGGCAGAGCGATGGCAGACGTGCGGTTGATGCGCAACAGGTCCATTACGGAATCAAACACTGACGTTTCCGTTGCCGGATTTTCAGACGGTTTCCAGTCCGCATAGGCAACGCCTTTCATCACCGGCAATCCGGACATCTCGGCGGCACGGGCCTCTTTAAAAATTATACCGCTGGTGTTCACAAGAAACGGTCTGCCGAAATCCAGCACAGCCAAAGGCTCCTGTTCGCGAATCCGGATCTGGATGCTGTCCGGAAATGTTCTGCGGACATCTGCGTCGGCAATCCATGGATGGGCCCGCAGTTTTTTCCGGATGGTCCGAAGATTCATGGCGACCAGGTTGTCTCCCTGCTGAATTTCCGCTGTTTTCAGAATTTCTTCCCGGGTCAGAACGCATCCCCCCTGGACCACAATTTTCTCAGTCTTAAAATAATCGCACTGGGTGAACACATCGTGGACAAAAATAAACACCAGGCTCATCCCTACCATCCCAAGGGTCAGAAATACGCTCTTAAAGAAAATATTAACACCGTGGCGGATGGTTTCCGCCCGATTCCGGACCGGCTTTTTCTTTTTGTACCGGTTTTTCCTGGGTTTAGTCTTCCCCAACAATATGAACCTCCGGCTCCAGAACCACATTGAATTTCTGATACACGGCGTCCTGCACCCTGTCCTTTAACCGCAGGATGTCACCGGCAGATGCTTGGCCTTGATTAACAATAAAATTGGCATGTTTTTCAGAAACCCGGGCATCCCCGTATGTCAACTTTTTCCCGCCGGCCAGTTCGATCAGCTTTCCGGCAGGTTCATGATTTTCCGGATTTTTGAAAAAACATCCGGCGGATGCCGCTCCTGCGGGCTGGGACACTTTTCGCGCAGCCAGCAATGTGTCCGCTTCTTTTTTCAGCATCTCCGGTGTCTCTTGGGTCAGCGTAAACCGGCCTTCCAGGATGACGCAGAAGGACGGATTCAGCCCCACATCTGCAAATGCCAGCGAACGGTATGAAAACCGCATGTCGGATTTATTTTTTTGCACAACATCCCCGTCTGGTGTGATGATCCGGATGCTTTGAAGGACCGTTCCCATATCCCGGCCCCATGCCCCGGCATTCATGCGGATGGCGCCGCCGACAGTGCCAGGAATCCCCACAGCAAAATTGAGCCCATCAAGGCCCTTTTTAATGGCTATCCGGCAAAGGGCTGCCAGACCTGCCCCGGCCATGGCGGAAAGCTCATGAGGTCCCGTCTGGCTGATCGCAGCCAGCTTTTTCCGCATGGCAATCGCCACCCCACGAAACCCGCCGTCTCTGACCAGCAGATTGGTGCCCCCGCCGACAATCAATTCTGGCAAATCGTGTTTTTTAAGCCATCTGACCAGAAACATCATTTCTGCTTCATCCGTAGCCGTCACAAAAGCGTCCACCGCCCCCCCTGTCCGGAACGTGGTGTGGTGGGCCATGGGTTCGTCAAACCGGGCGCGGACGCCGAATTTCTGTTCCAATTCCTTTTTTAATTTAGCAGAAAGGGCCATAAAAATTGCCGATACCATTATCTGTTTCCGGTTGCCGCCAATGTTTTGCCATCGATCTTTTTGATCAGGCTTTCTCCGGCCTTCCACACGTCACCGGCGCCCAGGGTCAGCACCAGATCGTTTTCCCGCACCCTGTCTGCCAGATGATCCACGGCCGCCGCCATATCGTCAAAACAGGCCACATCCTTGTGCCCGTGGCGTTTGATGCCGTCACAGAGCACCACATGGTCAATGCCCTCAATCCGGTCTTCACCGGCGGCATAGATAGGCAGCAGGAAAAGCACATCCGACTGGTAAAAAGCCCGGGTGAATTCATCGTACAATGCCCGGGTCCGGGAATACCGATGGGCCTGAAAAATCACAATCAGCCGCCGACCGGGCCAGCTCTCCCGGACGGCCTCCAGGGTAGTCCGGATTTCCGTGGGATGATGGCCGTAATCGTCAATCACCTTCACCCCGCCAACATCCCCTTTGACCTCCAGGCGCCGGGCCACGCCCTGCAAATTCGCCAGTCCGTCATGAATTCTGGCAAACGGAATGTCCAGCTCAAACCCCACGGATATGGTTGCCAGGGCATTGTACACATTATGCGCACCCGGCATGTTCAGAACAACCTCACCACAGAACGCATCATTCCGGTACACGGAAAACCGGCTCTGCATGCCGTTGAAAACCACATCCCGGGCCTGAACATCCGCCTGGGCGCTCAGACCATAGGTGACAAACCGTTTTTTGATGTGCGGCAGAATCTCCTGAATGGACGGATTGTCCAGACACAATACCGCCAGCCCGTAAAACGGAATCCGGTCAATAAAATTTAAAAAAACCGATTTAATATTTTCTATATTTTCATAGAAATCAATATGTTCAAGATCAATATTGGTTACCACGGCAATGGTGGGAGAAAACTTTAAAAACGACCCGTCACTTTCATCGGCTTCCGCCACAATAAAATCGCCTTCGCCCATTACCGCGTTGGTATTGATGCTTCTCAATTTACCCCCAATGACCACCGTGGGATCCAGTCCGCCTTCATCCAGCACCCCTGCAATCATAGACGTGGTGGATGTCTTTCCATGGGCGCCGGCAACGGCAATGCTGTATTTCAGGCGCATCAATTCCGCCAGCATCTCCGCTCTCGGGATCACGGGTATGGACGCTTCAAGGGCGGCCGTGACCTCGGGATTCTTGTGCCGGATGGCGGAAGATGTCACCACTACATCCACGTCCTTGATATGGTCGGCACGGTGGCCGTGAAAAACGGTGCCCCCCAGTGATTCCAGGCGCTGGGTAACATCTGACATGGCAATGTCTGATCCGGACACCCGGTACCCCAGGTTCAGGAGCAATTCAGCGATACCGCTCATGCCGATGCCGCCGATGCCGACGAAAAATATATGATATTGTTTGCGATACATGGATCCCCTGAAAAAATTTTCCTTATGCGCCCCGTGATTGTTGCCGATTATTTTTGTTTTGGCCGACAGACCGACCCATCAGGCGACAAATATCATCCACAATGTTCTCGGCTGCCTTTGGATGACCGAACCCTTGGATTTTTTTTGCCATTTTTGCCGTCATTACCGAATTTTGAAAATAATAGACCATTTTGTCAGCCAGCAGTTTTCCGGTCAGATCCTTTTCCAGGATCATGGCTGCCGCGCCCTCCTCTGCCAGCGCCTTTGCGTTGAGCACCTGATGGTCATCGGTGGCGAAAGGAAACGGAATAAACACCGCGGCTTTTCCGGCAACTGTCAGTTCCGCCACGGTCGTTGCGCCGGATCGGCAAATGACGAGATCCGCCCTGCGATACAGTTCTGCCATATCACTGAAAAAGGGTGCCACCTCCGCCGCCATTTTCATCTGCCGGTAGACCTTGGCCACCTCTTCCGCATCCCGTTCTCCGGTCTGATGGATAAAACAGAATCGTTTTGCGCCGTTTAACTCCTGTAAATGGATCAGGCTGTCCAAAACCGCCATATTGATACTGTGAGCCCCCTGGCTGCCCCCCAGAACCAGTACCGTAAACAGCTGCCGGGATTCATCCACGGGAAACTCTTTGGGATCATCCGCGTCAACTGATGCCAATATGTCCCTGCGCACCGGGTTGCCGAAAAACTTGACTTTGTGCCGGACCGACCGCTTAAATCCCGTATCCGGAAAAGACACGTAAATTTTTTCCGCCATCGTTGCCAGAAGGCGATTGGTCAGCCCCGGGATGCTGTTTTGCTCATGAATCACCCGGTGCATCCGGAGCATCCAGGCGGCGACAATCACCGGCCCCGCAGAATAAGCGCCCATGCCGATGACGACATCCGGTTTAAATTCCGCAAGCAGCCGGATGGCTTCCGCCAGCCCTTTGGGCAGCTGAAACAGGGATCCCAGTTTTGTAAAAATGCCCTTGCCCTTGATGCCGTGAACAGAAATGAGGCGGGTATCAAATTCTGTTTTTGCCAACACCGTCTCTTCTATTTTTTTCCCGCTGGTGATAAACAGGACCCGGCTATTTGGCCAGCGATGCAAGAATTCATCGGCGATGGCGATGCCGGGAAACAAATGGCCGCCGGTGCCGCCGCCGGCGATCACAATTTTCACCCCTTTTTCAGCGTTCTTTTCCCTGATCGCTGTTTCAGGTGAAAACCCGGCAATGTGGTCTGCTGTCATCAACATTATACTTTCCGGTTGGCCCATATGTTCATCAATACGCCGACGAGGGCGAGGTTTATAACCAAAGAGGACCCGCCGTAGCTCAGAAACGGCAGGGACAGTCCTTTGGTCGGCAAAAGACTTAAATTCACCCCCATATTAATCACTGCCTGCAGGGTAATTGAAATGGTGATGCCAAGGGCTAAAAGCGACCCGAAAAAATCCCGCCGGGTCCGGGCAATGTCAAGGCCCCGCCACAGGATCATCAGATACAGCAGCATCACAATCAGAACCCATCGCAGGCCGCCCTCTTCTCCAATCACTGAAAAAATAAAATCCGTATGCGGATCCGGCAGATAAAACAGCTTCTGATATCCCTGGCCGAAGCCCTTTCCCCATATGCCTCCCGAACCAAACCCCATGAGTGAATGAATTACCTGATACCCTTCATCTCTGGGATATTGCCAGGGATCGAGAAAAGACATGCAGCGCTTGAGGCGATAATCGCTGGAAAAAACCAGCACAGCCGCCACCGGGAGCACAAACACCAGGGCGGTCAAACCGAGCTGGGTCACCCGCACCCGTCCGGCAAACATAATCAGCCATGCCAGCATCCAGAAAATGACCACTGATCCGTAATCCGGCTGCAGAAGAATCAATATGGAGAAAAGAACCAGCATGATCACATGGGGCACAAACCCGATGGCAAAATCCTCCACATCATCTTGCTTTTTGGTCAGAGAATACCCCATAAAAACGATCAATGCGAACCGGGCGAACTCCACCGGCTGAAACCGGATACCGCTTATCTGAATCCAGCGGATGGCGCCTTTTACCTCATGACCGATGCCCCCAATCAGGACAACCCCCAGCAGCACGAATGCTCCCGCAATAAATAAATAGGTCAGATGACGATACAACCGGTACGGGACATACCGGCAAATCAACATGGCCAGGATGCCCAGACCGGCAAAAACCAGCTGCTTTGAAAAAAAATAATACTCATTGCCATAGTCATGCAGGGCAATGGCACTGGATGCACTGTAGACCATGGCCACGCCGATCCCCGTCAGAAAAAGCACCGGCAGAAGGATCATGAGATCAAAGCGCAGAATACTCTCTTTAGGGGCCTTTGCCTTCACAAGGCACCTCTTTTCAGCAAATTCACGGCCCGGGCAAAATCCTCGCCGCGATGCGCATAGCTTTCATACATATCAAAGCTGGAGCATGCCGGGGACAGGAGCACACAGTCACCCGGAGCGGCTGCCTGGGCCGCTGCTTTCACCGCACCGGCCATATCCGCGGCGTCGGTCACCGGAACAATGTCTTTGAAAACGGATGTGATTTTTCCGGCCGCTTCCCCCAGTACCACAAGATGCCGGACACTTTTTGCGATCCGGGGCGTCAGGCTTTCATAGCCGCCGCCTTTGTCCCGGCCGCCCATAATGAGCACCACCGGCGTATCAAAGGATTCCAACGCCCGGTCCACGGCATTCACGTTGGTGGCTTTTGAATCATCGTAGAACCGGATGCCCCCCACTGTATCCACATAGGTTACCCGATGGGGCAGCCCTTTGAAATTTTTCAGCGCTCCCTGGATACCGCCGGTGGTGCCGCCTATCGCCAGTACGGCGAGGCCGGCCGCGGAAATATTTTCCAGATTGTGGCGGCCCACCAGCAGGATTTCGCCGGTGTCCACATGCTGCTCTCCGGATTCCGGCGTATAAAACCAGATGGTATGCTCTGATATCCAGGACCGGTTTTCACTGAATTTCTGGCTGTTAAAAACAAACCGCCGGGCAGCGAGATTTTCCGCGACAGACAGAATGGTTTCATCGGCTTCATTCAGCACGCAGATGTCCCCCATGGACTGATTTTTAAAAATCCTGGCTTTTGACCGGGCATAGGCTGCAAAATCCGGATACCGATCCAGGTGATCATCCGTGATATTTAGTATAACACTGACCAGAGGCTTGAAATTTTGAGTGGTATCCAGCTGAAAACTGCTGATTTCTGCCACAATAAAATCAAATGTGTGCTGCTGATCCACCAATTCAACCAGCGGTGTCCCGAGATTGCCGCCAGCGATCGCTGAAAATCCCGAATGATTCAGCATTTCAGTGATCAGCAGGGTGGTGGTGGACTTTCCATTGGTACCGGTGACCGCAACGATCGGGATATTTATAAAATGATACGCCAGTTCGATTTCACCGATCACCGGAATGCCTTTTTCCCGGGCACGAGCCACCGGCGGAATCGTATGGGGCACCCCGGGACTCAGCACAATCAGATCCGCGTTTTCAAAGGTTTCCATTCGATGAGGGCCGAATTCCAGATGGACCCCCAGATTCCGCAATTCATCCACTGTTCCGCCAAAGATCGCCTCATCACGACTGTCCGCTGCGGTAACGTGGCAGCCCGGAAACCGGTTGCCGCCAACCAGGAATGTGGCCGTTGAAACACCGGACCGTCCGAGTCCCACCACCAGAATCTGTTTATTGCTTAAATCCATTCAAACAAACCTGTTTATCTCAATTTCAGGGTACTGATGGCCATGAGGGCCAGAATAATGGCGATAATCCAAAACCGGACAATCACTTTGGATTCCGGCCAGCCTTTCAGTTCAAAATGATGATGCAGGGGCGCCATCAGAAAAACCCGGCGGCCCTTTGTCATTTTAAAAAATCCCACCTGCAGAATGACCGAGATCGCTTCGATCACAAAAATGCCACCCACCAGCACCAGCAGGAACTCATGCTTGGTTATCACCGCCACGATCCCCAGAAGCGCCCCCAGCGGCAGAGACCCCACATCTCCCATGAAAATTTCCGCGGGATGGGTGTTGTACCACAAAAAACCAAGCCCGGCCCCGGCCATGGCCCCGCAGACGATGGTAAGTTCGCCGCACCCCGCCAGATAATTAATCTGAAGGTACTGGGCGATTTTAATGTGGCCGGTCACATAGGCAAACAGCATGTAGGTGGCACTGGCGATTACCACCGGCCCGATGGCAAGCCCGTCCAGTCCGTCCGTGAGATTGACGGCATTGGATGCGCCCACGATCACCAGAACGGCGAAAAGAATGTATCCCGCACCCAGATCCGGGGTAACCGTTTTAAAAAACGGCACAGTCACCTGGGTGTTGAATCCCGGATAGGCATAAATCATGATCCCGGCGACCGCGGCAATGGCAATTTGCAGGGCAAATTTCATCCGGGCGGTCAGCCCCAGGTTGCGCTTCTGGATCTGCTTTAAATAATCATCCACAAACCCGATGGCAAAATATCCGCCCCCCACAAACAGCACGATCCAGATATATAAATTGGTCAGATCAACCCACAACAGGGTGGACACAAAAACGGCCAGTAATATAAGGACGCCCCCCATGGTGGGGGTGCCGGCTTTTCCTTTATGGCTTTCAGGACCTGCCGAACGGATATACTGGCCCACCTGCTTTTCAGCCAGCAGCCGGATCACCGGCGGGCCCAGCACAAAGCAGATGGTCAGGGCGGTCAGGCTCGCGCAAATGGTGCGGAACGTAATATACCGGAAAACATTGAACATTGATATTTCCGGCGTCAGCATGTCAAAAAAATGATAAAACATATCCCTGTCCGACAATTATAAATGCTTACCTTCAGGCATCCGGCGTCTCCGGCATCATCAGGTTGACAATATCCTCCATGCCCGTGCTTCTGGAACCCTTTACCGCCACCCAGTCTCCGGCCGACAGAGAGGCCTTCAGCAGTTCCGGCAGGTCGGTTTTCCCGGCAATCACAATATGGTTTTCTCCCATACCCTCCCGGAGCGCCCCTTTTTTAACAAAATGGGCGTACCGGCCGGCGAGAAACAGGCGATCCACGCCGGCTTTTGCGGCCACAGCACCGATATGTTCGTGCAGCAATTCCGTCTGCCGGCCCAACTCCAGCATATCTCCGGCCACCAACACCCCTTTTTTGTCACGCTTCATTCCCACCAGGGCGGAGATGGTCGCCTCCATGGAATCAGGGTTGGCATTGTAGGTGTCGTCGATAATAAAAAAACCGTAGCGGCTTTTCTTGATATCCATGCGGCCTTTTACCGGCTGGAATCCTCCCAGCCCGGTTTTTATCTGATCAGCACTGAGTCCGTTCATATAACCAGCTGCCGCGGCAGCCAGGGCATTGGCCACCATAAACCGGCCGGGTGCGTGGAGAGTGACGGAAATTGTTGTCCGGGGAAGGCTCAGGTCAAAAATCATTTTCTGATCGTCTGCCCGAATATTGACTGCCCGGATATCTGCATCTGCTGATTCCCCGAAAAACATCACCTTACGATCAGCTGTTTCTCCCAGACGGCGGCAATAGACGTTGTCATAATTTAAAATAATCGTGCCGCCTTTTTTGATGTTTTCGATCAGTTCCCCTTTTGCAGCCATCACATTTTCAATATCACCCAGACCTTCAAGATGGGCCGGGCCGATATTGGTGATAATCCCCATGTCCGGCCGGCAGATTCCAGACAGCCGGCAGATTTCACCGGGATGGTTCATGCCCAGTTCAATCACTGCCGCTCCATGGGAGCCGTTCAATCGGAAAAGGGTGAGGGGGACGCCGAATTCATTGTTCAGATTTCCTTCTGTTTTCAGAGTCTTATATTTTTCCCCAAGGACCCGGGCGATCATTTCTTTGGTGGTGGTTTTCCCGTTGGACCCGGTGACGCAGACCACGGGAATGTCAAATCGATTCCGGTGAAATGCCGCCAGATCCCCAAACGCCCGGGTGGTATCGTCCACCAGCACACAGGCGACATGATCCGGCAAGGACGTTTCCAGTGTCCGGGAAAATTGATCACGGCCGGCCACAACGCCTGAGATGCCTTTTTCGATCACTTCCGGTATAAAAGAATGGCCGTCATGAATGGCCCCTTTTACCGCCACAAACACTTCATCGGCACATATCTTCCTGGAATCGATAGAAATCCCGGAAAACCGGGCACCCGCCGGACCACTGATCAGCTCTCCGCCAGTGGCTTCAATAATTTCGTTAAGTTTCCAAAACCGATCTTTTTTGTGATCATTCCGGACGGGTTCTTTCGCCAGCGCTTCGCGGGTTTTTTCCCGGTCATCAAAATGGATGGTTGTGGTGCCGAGAATCTGGTAGTCTTCATGCCCTTTTCCGGCGACCAGCACGATATCGCCGGCCGTTGCCATCCGGATGCCCAGATCAATGGCCGTTGCCCGGTCAGGGACCACCATGAAACCTTTTTGCAAACATCCGTTCGTCAGCCGGGCCGGGGTCCATTCGACACCGGAAACACCGGCACGGATGTCGGCAATAATCGCGTCCGGATTTTCAGTTCTGGGATTGTCCGATGTGATGATCACCAGATCGCTGAACCGGGTCGCGATCTCTCCCATCAGGGGCCGCTTGGCCCGGTCCCTGTCTCCGCCGCATCCAAAAATGCAGATCAGCCGGTTTGAAGAAATCGCTCTCAGGGTGTTAAGCACATTTTCAAGAGCGCCAGGTGTATGGGCATAGTCCACAAAAACATGCCGTCCGTAAGCGTCTTCAATCCGCTCCAGCCGGCCCGGCACATGTGAAAAAGAGGCCACTGCCGCCGCCACCGCCACCGGTGGAATGGCCAGGCCATGGGCCGCGCCCGCTGCACAGAGAATATTTTCCAGATTATGGCGTCCGGCCAATCCGGACTGAAACGGTATTTTTTGGTTCAAAAAGCAAAGATCCCCTGTCATGCCGTGGGCATCAAAATTCACATTTTCTCCCCGGATAGCGGCAAGAGCGTCCGTGCCGACGGAAATCAAGGTGAAATCCTTTAAGGCCTCGGCCAGGGCCGATCCTTCCGCATCATCCGTGTTAATCACGGCCACGGCCTGTTTTTTATTGTCCCCGGAAAACAAATAATCTGTGAAAAACCGTCGCTTGCACGCGCCGTAGGCCTCCATGGACCCATGAAAATCCAGATGGTCCTGGCTTAAATTCGTGTAAATACCCATGTCAAACCCGGTGTGATATATCCGGTCCATGGCCACCGCGTGGGAAGAAACCTCCATCACCACATGGGTCACACCTGCACCGGCCATTTGCGCAAGAATCTGCTGAAGCTCCAGAGATTCCGGAGTTGTCAGGGGATTGGGATAAACATTGCCCTGGTAACGGTAATTGATGGTGCTGATCACCCCCGCATCCAGGCCGTTTGATTTCAGGATATGTTCAATTAAATAGGCCGTGGTTGTTTTTCCATTCGTGCCGCTGATGCCGATGAGACACAGAAGATCAGAGGGATTGCCGAAAAACCGCGATGATGCCGAGGCAAGCTGTTTGCGGGTATCTTTCACAAACACGAAAACAGCATCCGCCCCCTTTTTATCTTCTTCCGGCAGGCTGTATCCGGATACTGCCACAATGGCCGCAGCCCCCTTTTTCAAGGCATCCCCGATATATTGGTGGCCGTCCGCGCGTTGCCCCTTTAAAGCAAAAAAAATCCCACCCGGCTGGACATCCCCGGAGCGGTAATAAATGGCAGCAATCTCCGGATCCCCGGTGCAATGCTGCCCGTCCGGCCTTTCCTTCCGGTCCATCTCCGCCGGATATATCAACTGAGAAAGCTTCATGCGCCGGTCTCCGCCACATCCCGGGAAACTTTGAGCGGGGTATTGAAAATGCACGGGGGTATGTTCATATAATTAAACGCTTCATGGACAATCTCTCGAAACACAGGTGCGGCCACGATGCCGCCATAATGATTCTTTTGCGGTTCATCAATCACCACCAATACCGCCAGTTCCGGGTTCCGCGCCGGTGAAAACCCAACAAATACCCCGTTATATTCACAATTCCGATAAGTGCCGTCCTTATTGATTTTCTGGGCAGTGCCGGTTTTTCCGGATACCGTATATCCGGCCGGTACGGCCAGGCCACCCGTGCCATCCGCTTCGGTCACCGCGTTCATCATGGTCATCAACACATCTGCAATCTCTGGCATAATGACGGATCGTTTTCTTGCCAGTGGAAAACTTTTAATGATGTTGCCGTTTTCATCGGTAATGGCCTGGACGACATAGGGGGTCATAAGCACCCCTTGATTGGCCACCGCTGAAATGGCGGCGATAAGCTGAATGGGCGTTACCGTAAGACCCTGTCCAAAAGAAATCGTGGCATAGTCAATGGGTTTCCATCCCTGATAATGCCGCATCAGCCCGCGGACTTCGCCAGGGCAGTTAATGCCGGTCGTTTCCCCGAAACCGAAATTAAGAAGCGTTTCATACAACACCTCCGGTCCCATCATCTCCGCGATCTTCACCGCGCCGATATTGCTGGAATATTTCAGGACATCATGCACCGTTAAAAAATCATAGTCATGGGTGTCGTTGACCGTATTGCGCCCGATCCTGTATGCCCCGTTTTCACAGTTAATGAGGGTCTCCGGGTCACAGACCCCGGATTCCAAAGCAGCGGCCATGAGAAATACCTTGAGGACCGAGCCCGGCTCAAAGGTGTCCGTGACGGCCCGATTGCGCCAGGTTTCCTTGGGAAACCGGGTAAAGGCATTGGGATTGAAAGTGGGATAGTGGGCCATGGCTTTCACTGCTCCGGTGGCCGGTGCCATGACGATGGCAATGCCGCTTTTGGCATTATTCTCTTCCACGGATCTGGCAAGAGCGGTTTCCGCAATGTACTGAATGGTGCTGTCAATGGTCAGCACCAGATTTTTTCCTTCATACCCGGGCATGCAGCAGGTTTCCTGCCGGTCAAATATCCGCCCCATCCGGTCCTTGAT
This sequence comes from Desulfobacterales bacterium, assembly GCA_963675805.2. Classification (GTDB taxonomy): domain Bacteria; phylum Desulfobacterota; class Desulfobacteria; order Desulfobacterales; family Desulfosalsimonadaceae; genus SURF-3. The sequence continues at coordinate 182,272 of CAXXNU010000001.1, forward strand.
AATGGTCCACTCTTGCGGGGTTCCCTGAAGCTCGTTATCATAATGCTGCTCCAGCCCATCCAGACCGTTTCCGTCAATTCCCACAAAACCGATCAGTTGGGCGGCCAGGGATTTGCACGGATAGACCCGCAAAAACGACGGAAAATATTCAAATCCGGCAAGGCCGAGAGATTTCAGGGCGGTCGCCCGTTCCGGCGTCACTTTCCGGTCGATCCACACGAAATTTTTGTTCTCGCACAATTTCCGGTAGATCACCCCTTCATCCTGATTCAGAATCTGCGAAACTTTCCGCGCCAGCTCCCGTTTGTCCGGCGGTGTATTCACATTTTTGGCGCTTAATTCTTTTGGATGCACGCCGACTTCCACCACACTTGTGCTGATGGCAAGCTCCCGGTGGCTGGCATCAAAAATGGCCCCGCGCTTTCCCCGGCATTCCATGGATTGCCGGTACTGGCCAGAGGCCCGTGCAGAGAGCATATCATCTGCAATCACCTGGAGATAAAATGCCTTCACGCCCACAATCAGGTACAAAGCCGTCAAGAATCCGCCGATCACCATAATTCGGCAATTTCGTGACGCATTTCGCTGCTGTTCGACCTTTGGGAAATTCATGGAAGTAGTATCACCTGATCCGGCTCGGGAATCGTCAGCCCGAACTTTTCTTTTGCGAGGCGCATCAACACATCTTCCGAGTTCAGATGCACCAGCTCAATTTTCAACCGTTTCTGGGTATTGATAAGTTCCTGCTGCCGGTTCATGATCTCATTGATGTTGTAACCGGTGCGGATGCACTGCATCCCGCACCAGGTTTTAAAAAAAAATGCCACCAAAAACGCTGTCAGAAGCAGTAATCCCGCGGTAATCGCCCGGGGGGTGAGCGCTTGGGTATTGGTTTTTCTGTTAAACGGCATATCCGGATTTCTTTTGGGCGATTCATCCATCCCGACGCATCAATGGACGCCTGCCTGATCAATCGAGTGCGGTGAATCCTGCTTTGAAATTAGCGGCAATCGCTTTCCTGATTCATGCAAAGAACCGTGCATTCCAGCTCAGGAGCACCGCAGCGGGTGCAGCAGCCATCCGGCAGAACAAAGCGCTCAATGCAAATACCCGGGGCAAATGCGCACATGACCAATATGGACACCACCACGCCGAGGACAAAAAAAACTTTTAACTTCACCATGACTTCCCCCTCATGCTTCAATTGATGTCTGCAACCGTCAGCAGACTGAAACCGTTTCGCCTACCCCACTTTTTCCGCAACTCGTAAACAGGCGCTCCGCGCCATGGGGTTACACTTGACCTCGTCAGCGGTTGGGCGGACAACCTTTCGGGTAAGCACCCGAACCACCGGTGTCCGGCCACATATGCATTGCGGAAAATCCGGCGGACAAACACATTTTCCTTCCAGTTCATTGAACTTCCTTTTCACGATGCGGTCTTCCAGAGAATGGAACGACAAAAAGCATATCCGCCCGCCGGGGTTTAAAAATTCTACTGCTTGTGCGACAAACGTGTCCAGAACGTCGAGTTCCCGATTGACTGCGATGCGAAGCGCCATAAACACTTTTGTTGCGGGATGCTTGCGGCGCTGTCCCGCTGATTTTTTTGGCATCGCGTCGCAGATAAGATTTGCGAGCTCTTTGCTGTTCTGAATTTTCTGGGCAGTCCTTGCGGCAACGATCCGACGGGCGATTTTTCCGGCCCATCGTTCCTCGCCATAAGTCCTGAAAATGTTTTCAAGGTCTTTTTCCGTCTCGTTGTTGACGATATCCGCCGCAGTGATTCCGGATTCAACATTCATCCGCATATCAAGCGGTTCAGACTTTTGAAAACTGAAACCACGACCGCTGTTTTCGATCTGGTTGTAAGACAGGCCGAGGTCTGCGATGATTCCATCGACCCTGGAGATATTCAGCTGTGAAAGGATACTGGGGAGGTTGACATAATTGTCATGGATCAGTCGAACGGTGGACGTATAAGCCTCAAGCACCTGCTTTGCGTTTTGAATGGCATCCGCATCCTGGTCGATGCCGACCAGCAAGCCATCCGGCTGTATCTTTTCCAGGATTGCCCTGGAATGCCCGGCCCCGCCGACCGTGCAGTCGACATAGCATTTTCCGGGCTTGCAGTCCAGATACGCCATTATTTCATCACGCATCACGGGTATATGCCGGTATGTCATGATACTACAGGCCTAATTTAGCGATTTCGTTTCTGACCTCCTCTTTCTTCATATCCTCTTCTTCCATCAGTGCGTTTTCACCCTTCCACTTTTCCCGGTTCCAGATCTCAAAATGATCTGTCACGCCAACCAGGGCGATATCCTTTTCCAGGACTGCATAACTTCGCAGCTCCGGGGGAATCAGCACACGGCCCTGTTTGTCCAGAGGGCATTCCGCCGCGTTGCCAATAAAAAAACGCCGGAAACGGCGCATGTATTCACTTTTTTCAGCCTGGGAGTCGATCTTTTCCTCGATCTCGCTCCACCGGGAGTAGGGATAGACAAAAAGCGTACCGTCCATGCGGGAGACCACCACACCATCGCTGTCCAGCTTGTCTAGCACCTGCCGGAACCGGACAGGAATAATGACCCGCCCTTTTTCGTCAATGGTATGATCTGAAGCACCCCGAAACCGGTCCATTCAAACATTTCCCCCCATAAACATCCACTTTCATCCACGTCTGCTCCAAGACTATAGAAATTAATAAGATTGTCAAGAAAAAAAATAATTAGCCTTAGATTTTTTTCTAATAATTATTGGATTTTAAAAACCAAAAAAGTAATGTGGAGCAATGTGGGGGTAAAATAAAAAAATTGGGTGAAAAAATTAAATTTTCACCCAATAAGCCCTTAGAAAAAAATCAGGGTTGACGCCGTGGGGTCTGCGCATTAAATTGATTTCTCAATTCAAACTGAAATTTTTTTCCAAACAACCAAAGCGGATGCAATCATAAAAAAACAGATTTCGACGGCAAAGAAAAAAGCTCCACCAATCTCTTGAAATTGGCGAGGCGCTAAAATCCTGAGTGATGATTTGTACTTAGCGTACTATGAAGAAACGAAGGATGCAGCGCAACAAAGATTTTGGACTTTTTGCGAAGCCGTCAATCCTGCAGGAGGAATGTATGGCGGTAATCACTATCAATAAAGAATTTGGGACAAGCGGTCAGCGCGTGGCAGCCATGCTCGCCAGGGAACTGGGCTATGAATATATCGGGGACGCACTGCTGGCAGAAATCGCCAAAGAGTTAAATCTGTCCGAACATGAGGCGGAGACGTTTTTGAAAACATCAAAATCGTCCGTTCTCAGGCTGGTAGATAAATATACCTGTTCCATCGTTCAAAAAGTCGTTGACCGGGAGCACGGATGCCTGGACGACAAGGCCTATTTTGAAAAAACCAGGGAGCTTGTGGAAAAACTTTACGATAATGACAATGTCATCGTTCTGGGATGGGGCGCCCAGTGCATCCTCAGGGATAAGCCCGGGACCCTTCATGTCCGGCTAAGAAAAGACCCGGCGCAGAAAATCTCGGAACTGATGGAAGCGCAGGGATTGAGCCGCAGTGCAGCAGAACATAAAATCAGTTCCGAAGAACAGGACCTCAAGATCTACGTCCAGGAATATTTTAACGCGGACTGGAATGATGCCCGTCTTTATGATCTGGTGATCGACATGGGAAAATATTCAGTCCCGGAAGCAGTGGCTCTGATCTGCGAAAACCTGAAACATAAATTAAAAGAACCGGTTTGAGCTGGATTGACTTCACGGCCGATCTTGTTTTTCCGTCAGATAATGCAGAATTCCATTAATGGAATTAACTGAAAAATGCATCTCCCGCTGATACAGGACTTCCGGCAGCATGGTTTTCCGGGCATACACCGGATCTTTTTTTGATAACGCACCCATGATCCGGTCCATGTCCGGATCATGACGATGCCGTGAAATAACATCCACCCAGCACTTCAGCTGATGCCGGGCAGTCGTCAAAATATCGGCGCCGTCATCGGAAACCCCGTAATGGGAAAAACAGATGCGCCGCCGGTCCATGTACGGGACCACCGCATCCATGGATGCAAGAAAATCCTCCAGAACAAAAATTTTCGGCGTGGCCGGCCGCAGATATACCCCGTTTTCCAGCTGATGAAAAATGCCGAACAGTTCCCCGCAAAAAAGCAAATCATCCAGCACAAAGCACTGATGGTGGGCCGCATGCCCCGGCGTGGGAATCACCCGGATGCCGCCGGCAGCCGGGATGGCATCAAGAACCGCAATGTTCTCTTCCGGGATGGGTGCCATCTGGCCATAGACCCGTGCCACATCCCCCAGAATTTTCAACGACCCTCTCCACAGCCGTTCCGGATCCACAAGATGGGAGACGGCTTTTTCATGACATACCACGGTGGCTTCAGGATACCGCTGGATCAGATCGCCGACGCCGCCGGCATGATCCAGATGAATGTGGGTTAACAGAATCCAGTCCAGCCGGTCTACCTGGCGAGCATCAAGGGCCGCCAGCAGGGTCCCGATGGTACAGGCCGGCCCCGGGTCCACCAGAAAATTTTCTCCATCGCCCCGGAACAGCCAGCTGGATATAAACCGGGTATATCCCAGCGACGGAATATCCAGATCAATGAGATCCAGTATTGGCGGCGGGTGTGCGTCTCTATTTTTCCAAACAACCATTAATCCCCGATACCTGCCAGCTCGTTGTACATAACGATTTCAGGATTGCCGTCCAGCATGGGTTTTATGGTTTTGAACAGCGCCTTGAAATGCGCCGTTGCGCTGTGTGCCACCAGGGCATCCATGTCCTTGTATTTTTCGTAAAACAAAAATACCGTTGGATCATTCTGATCCTGATGCAGGGTATACACCAGGGTTCCCGGCTCTTCTTTCACCTTTGGAATGATATCCAGGAGCGCGGCTTTCATTTCCGCTTCCTGTCCGCCGACCGCTTTTATTTTTGCCACAACGACCATCATAAACTCCTTTCAACGCATTATTGTTATTACAATGTCAGATCCACGGTGGAGCCCACCTTTGGCACGAACACATCATACCCTTTGCTCCTCAGGACATCCGCAAACGCCAGGGTCTGATCTTCGTCCCCATGGACCAGAGCAATTTTTTTGATTTTCAGATTGGATTTTTCAATAAACCGCAGCATCTCATCCTGATCTCCGTGGGCGCTGAATCCGTCAATTTTCCTCACCTGGGCGTTCAGGGGATATTCCTTGCCCAGCACCCGCAGCCGGGGCGATTTGCCCGAGCGCCCGGATTTTTCATAGGCCCGCCCCTGCTCCAGCATGCGGCGGCCAAGGGTATGCTGGGCCATAAATCCCACAATCAGAATCGTATTTCTGGCATCATGCATTTTATGCCGCAAGTGATGCAGAATTCGCCCGGCTTCACACATGCCCGAGGCGGAAATCACAATATGTGATTTTTTCTCCCGCATCAGTGCCATGGATTCATCCACGGACGCCGTAAACTTCAGCTGGTTGAACATGAACGGGTTGTCCCCGTTTCTTAAGAAATCCTCATGGGTTTCCTGATCATACATTTCCGGGTGTTCACCAAACACCCGCGTAATGCGGGTGGCCAGCGGGCTGTCCACGTATACGGGAATGCGGGGCACTTCGTTGTTATTGTACAAACCATGGATCACATAAAGCAGTTCCTGGGTCCGGCCAAAGGCAAACGCGGGAATCAGCAAGGTGCCGCCCCGCTCCACCGTTTCATTGATCACCTGCCGCAGATGCGGCGCCATATCCCGCACCGGCTCATGATGGCGGTTGCCGTAAGTGCTTTCCATGATGAGCAGATCAATATTCCGGTCCTCTTCCGCAAAATCAAGGGTGGGATTTTCCAGGATCGGCTTGTCAAACCGGCCGATATCACCGGTAAAACAGACAGAGTAGCGCTTGCCGTTATTTTCCGCTTTCACCACCGTGATGGCAGACCCCAGAATATGGCCGGCGTCGTAGAGGGTGGCGGTGACGTTTTTCCCCACGGGGACAGGCTGTTCATAAGGGATGCCGTCAAAAAACGTAAGCGCAAGATTGGCATCTTCAATGGAATAGATGGGCGCGACCGCCTCCAGATCGTATTCCGCCGCCAGCTCATTGATCAACTCCGTGTTGAGATGATTTTTCCCCTTTTTCAGCATTTTGCTTAATTCACTGATGGTGCGGCCGTTTCTTCTGCCGTTTTCAGCATCTAATTTCATTTTGGAAAGGAGTTTCCGCACCATTTTGTAGTTCAGGTAACCGGCATCCGATTCCTGGATATGGGCGCTGTCCGGAAGCATATAGCCGCAGGCATCTTCCGTTGCCCGGGTGGTGATGATATGCCCGCCAAAACCGTTCTTGGTGAGCAGCGGAAGGCGGCCGGAATGGTCGATATGGGCATGGGACAAAATCACATTGGTGAGGATCCCCGGGTCAACGGGCAGCACCCGGTTTTTCCGGTCTGCTTCCTTTCGGCGGCCCTGATACATGCCGCAATCCAGAAGGATATTATCGTAAGCGGTGGTGATCATATGCATTGAACCGGTGACTTCTCTGATCGCGCCGTAAAATGTGACGTGCAAGGTAATTCTCCTTTATGTTAAGATATTCTTCGGAAACTTCACGTTAAGGGAATAGCTTATATCAACTGCGCTAAAAAATAAAACGGTTTTCAATTTTTCCTGACCGTTTCCTTTTTCCATTGAAGCGGACTGTTTTGCGCGGACGACAAAAAAAATAAAAATGGAATTGTGTTTTTTTTTCTGACAGATAAAATAACCAGAGTCACGCAATTCAAAAAATTCACCCGCTACCTAAACCAGAACCCAAGGAGGAAGTGCCGAAGATTGTCGCGTTTTGCGAGATTTCCGGCGGTAATCACACTTATGAGCATACAATTTGTAAAAAAAATCGACGGCCCGGTAAAAGTCACCACTGTATTAATCAGCGTCTCGGACAAATCCGGCCTGGAAACACTGGTCCCGGGTCTCATGGAAATAAACCCGCAAATCCGGATTCTTTCCACCGGCGGCACCTACACCAAAATCAAAGAAATTTTGGGCAGCCGGGCAGCGGGTACGCTGGTCAGGGTATCGGATTACACGGGCCAGCCTGAAACCAAGGGCGGGCTGGTGAAAACCCTTGATTTCAAAATTTACCTGGGGATTCTCACAGAAACCTATAATGCATCCCACGCCGGCGACCTGGAACGGACCGGTGCCAGCCCCATTGACATGGTGGTGGTGAACCTGTATCCGTTTGAAGAGACTATCAAAAAAGACGGCACGACCCCGGAAATGGCCCGGGGCAATATTGATATCGGTGGTCCCTGCATGATCCGGGCGTCCGCTAAAAATTTTCTGCGGGTGGCGTCGGTGGTGGATCCGGACGATTACGATGATATTCTGGCGGAACTGAAAAATAACAGGGGCATGACATCCCTGGACACCCGCTTCCGGCTGGCGCAAAAAGCCTTCGCCCATACCGCGGATTATGACCGGGCCATCTCCGACTATCTTAAGGACCGGACCATGGCGCAAGTGACATCCTGCTATCCGGAAATCATGTGATGATTATTTAAACAAGGGCACGAAGCCGGGGAAACAGCAAAATTCCACGGGTTCGGGTGACAGGTGGCAGGTTTCAGGTTTCAAGTTTCAGGTTGCAGGTTGCAGGTTGCATGAAAATTGCCGCCTCCCACACGAAAAACTCAAACCAGGTATAAGAAAAAGGTGCCAAAGAGGACAAAAAAATGACCAGCGATTTAAAACAAATGTACAAAACCATTATGGACGACCATTTCCCGCCGCAGATGGAAATCAGCTTTGTGGACAAGACCCGGCGGCAAACCCTTTTCTATGAAAAGGTTGACTGGGTGATTGATAACGTCCGCAAAGGGCTCCGTTACGGTGAAAACCCAGGCCAGGAAGCCGCCCTCTACCGACTGGTCAATGGAAATCTGATCCTGGGCGACACGGAAACCATTCTGCCCGGGAAATACCTGGTATCAGACATTGAACTGCTTCAGTCCGGCAAGCATCCCGGCAAAACCAATCTGACGGATGCGGACAATGCGCTCAATATTCTCCGGTATTTTTCCGAAACCCCGGCGGTCATCATTGTCAAGCACAACAATCCCTGCGGCGCGGCCATATCTGATTCCCTGGAGGACGCCTACCAGAAAGCCTATATGGCGGACCGGGTGGCGGCATTCGGCGGGTGTATCGCTATGAACCGGTCCATGGACAAAGCCACTGCCGAAGCCATTGCCGGCCAGTACGCGGAAGTGGTGGTCGCCCCGGATTTTGAAGACGGCACCATTGATATTCTGGCCCGGCGCAAAAATCTGCGGGTCATCCGCATCAACAACATTCACCACCTGAACGACTATGTGGGCCGGCGGGTGGTGGAATTCAAAAACCTGATTGACGGCGGTCTTGTGGCCCAATGGTCCTTTGCGCCGACCGCCCTTAAAAAAGAAGATTTTGTGCTGGCCCGGTGCGACTTTCAGGGCAAAGAATATGTGATCCAGCGGCCGCCCACGGATCAGGAATATGCTGATATCCGGTTTGGGTGGCTCCTGGAATCCGGCATCACCTCCAATTCCGTCATTTACTTAAAAAACGGCGTATCCGTGGGCATCGGCACCGGCGAACAGGACCGGGTGGGGGTGGCGGAAATTGCCCGGGACAAGGCCTATCGGAAGCTGGCGGACCGGTATTGCTTCGAAGAACACGGGGTATCTTACAATGACCTGTCTGATGCGGATAAAAAGGCGGCCATCGACGGCCGGGTGGCGGCAGAAAACGGCGGACTGGCCGGCGCCACCATGGTGAGTGACGCGTTTTTTCCCTTCCGGGACGGCATTGATGTGGGACTGAAAGAAGGGGTTTCCGCAGTGGTCCAGCCCGGCGGTTCGTTGAATGATTACCAGTCCATTGAGGCCTGCAATGAGCGTGATGCGACCATGGTGCTGACGGGTCAGCGCAGTTTTAAGCATTGATAACAAAGAAAAAAGGCCGAATTTTTTTATTGCACAGCATTCTCAATCAATGCCGTTTAGCGCACTCCATTCACCCGAAGGAATTGAGGCATTAAATTTGGCTCTTTTTTCTTCGCCATCAATTAATTTTGCAGGGGATCGCTACGCGATCCCCTGCAAAACTTCCTTCTTATCGATTAGACCTTTTTTCTCGTTCCCACGGTCCCCCGCGGGAATGCAAAGCGAATTTTAGGCCCCGCCGCAAAAAGCCCGGAGGGACAGGGAAAAAGCATCGCAGGGCGGCTTCTTTTGCTACTTTTCTTACCGCTAAGAAAAGTAGAGATAACATGCTGATGACAAACAATATTTTATTAACTGCCAAATTCACTATTCTCTCAAAAGCAAGAATTCCCTTGGGGAAATAGGGTGCGATAAGAAAATATTACCAACTGAACGACTTCGCTAAAAATTGGTTTCAGGGGCTGATCAGCCGGACTGTTGGAAAATATTTCCGGTATCGGCTCACATCCCTTGTCATTAATTCCATGCCCAATACCGCTGCCTGTGCGCCGATATAAAAATCAGGAAGTGGGGATCGTTTCACCCCCTTATTTTTACGATATCTTAAAAACACTTTTCCCGCTAAAAACAAAGCCTCTCTGGGAATCTCAAGCATCTTGAATCCGCTTTGTATCATGGCGCGTTCCAGTTCTTCAATACGCTCAAAACCGATGGACACCTCAGTGTAAACAACGGGGTTGATATACAAGGGTGAGCGCTCACAATAGCTTTCCAATGCAGATTGAGACCAATCCGCCCACACCGGGTCATCCAGGAAAACATCCAGAAAAATATTTGAATCAATCAAAACGCCGGTCATGACGTTTCTCGGGTAAGGGCCATGATCTCATCGGTTGTCATCTTGACGGTTGAAATCCCCCTCAATTTCCGGAATCGGCTGCGGTTGGCATTGGCGGTTGATTTCTTTACCAGATAGACCCGCCCCTTCTCTTCGATAAAATCAACTTCCGTTAAAGGGGTAATCCCCAGTTTTTCGCGAATATTTTGCGGGATTGTAACTTGCCCTTTGACAGTAACTTTCATAGCCGGCCCTCCAGTTATAAGTATTACCAGTAATAGTATTACTTTCGCCCGGCACTGTCAATCAGAATGACGGTTTTTAATGTCAAAAAATTTTAGAAAAAAACGGCGGGCTATCCCAAATCAACGCTGAGTACATCCCGGCGAGCATCCACATGAACGATGGTCACGCGGACGAGATCCTGGGGTTTGAGGTTCCAGTGGGCAACGGATTCCAGCTTGCATTCGATCAGATAATTGGTCAAAAGAATCATATACTTATCCCGGCGCTTATCCAGCACAATGGCCTCTTCCTTGGCGCCGATCTGCCGCTCAAGGTATTTCAAAAGCCAGTACCGGGTCCGTCGCATCTGCACCTGAGCCGCGTTAAACAGCGGCTGTTTCAGATACTGCAGCATATTTTCTATTTCATCGGAGGTATACGGCACTTCAAAACCAAAACAGGCCCGGATCTGCCGCTGGGTGACCAGATCAAAATACTTGCGGATGGGGGAAGTGGCGGTCACATACTTGTCAAGCCCCAGCCCGGAATGGGTTTCCGGGCGCGGGGAGATGATCACCCGGTTGAGCATCCGCCGCTGCATCCAGTTCTGAAACAGGGTGGCTTCCTTTTTCTGGCTGTAAAGCCGGGCTTTGGGTTCGGGCTGGCCCCGGAAAATGGCCGGCATGTTGTTGTCCGCCAGGAACCGGGCCATGAGCCAGTTGGCCATGATCATCATCTCAGACACAAACATCCGGCCCGGGCTTTCCCGGTCCATCTTCCGGACACTGATCTCGTCGTTATCAAACACCCGGATGCTGGTTTCCGGAATGGTGATCTGCACCGCGCCACTGGAGAGCCGCTTTCTGCGGAAATTACAGGCAATTTCATGCAGCAGCCAGATGGATTCATCCGAATCCACCATGGCATCCACATCATTATAGGTAAGCTGCTGATCAACCTTGATGATCGAAGGGATCACCTCGTAATCATAGAGCTCCGCATACCGGCTGATTTTAAAAAAGATGCTGATGGCCGGCCGGATTTCGCCCTGCTTCAGACTGCACACATTTTCCGCCAGCCGCTGGGGCATCATGGAAATTTTCATATCCGGCATGTAAATGGAGGTGCCCCGGGTGATCACCTCCTGGTCAATGACATCCCCTTTGGCCACCTGGTCCCCCACATCCGCAATGTGCACGCCGATTCGGTAATAGGCGCTTTGTTTTTCAATGCTGATGGCATCGTCCAGATCCAGGGTGCCCTGGCCGTCAATGGTCATGGTGGGCAAATCAATCAAATTGGTCCGGCCCGGCGACAACTTCCGGATGTCAAAAATTTCGGGGATCGCTTCGGCGCTTCTCAGGCAAGCTGGCGAAAACTGTTCGGCAATCTTATACCGCTTGAGATCCACATTGTAATTGGCATCCCATATCCCCGCCGTCACCAGGGCATCAAATATTTTGTCTGCGCTGTCAAGGCCTGCTTTTGCCACAATGGCCCGACCCGCAATGCTGTGAGGACTTTCCTTGCCGAACAGATAATAGGATTTCAGAATGTCAACCACCGAACTATGCAGTGCCGCCGGTGGCGCGCCCGTGCCCGAGAGTATTTTTTTCAGCCATTCCCCGCCCGCTTCAATCAGCCAGCGCTGTTCTTCTTTTTCCTTTTCCCGGAGGATATTTTTCTCAACATCCGCCGCTGAATAAGGGAAAAATGAATTCAGATTGAACTTGAAATAAATCCGGTTTTCAAAACAGGCCCGAATCACCGCGGATTCATGGTCCGCATCGGCATGATGGGGAAAGCACAGGGCGGCCATGGTGGCCAGATCCACCCATTCGCCCATGGGGGACAAAACTTCCCACAACTCCCGGATATCAATTTGTTCGCTTAATATTTTCCGGCGGGCCGCGGTTTCTTTTAAATCCGCAATCAGTTTGTCCCGGCCGCCGCTGGCTTTGAGGCGGGTATTTGAAATATGGGACAGCCGGCCGATCTTCTGGTGGACTTCGCCGTTATCCTCATTCAGAAGGCGCACCCGCTGTTCGTTTTCTTCCATGACCACGGCGCAGAAAATCTGCTGCTGGTCGATATATTCCACAATGGTTCCGTTTTCCATAGAAAGACTGGATATCAGGGGGCCGGGTTAAAGTCAATGCGGCTGATGAAGAATTGAAAAAAGAGTACCCATTCTTGGGATAAAAATTTTCAAATTTCCTTAAACCACTGGTCTGTAAGCGTTTACAGGGTGCTGCAGATGCGCGGCGCCGGGCACGCAGACGTACCTGTCGTACTTCAAGTGCCCGGGAACAAAGCAGATGCGGTGGCCTGTGAACGCTTACAAAAAAGATTATCGCTGCTTCACAATAAAGGATTTGATGCGGTTGCCGTCCATCTCCTTGATGGTAATGAGATACCGGTCAATCACGATCTGTTCCTTTTCCTTGGGGATTTTCCCGATCTGATCCAAGATATAGCCGGAAAAGGTTTCATACTCATGGGACAGGGGGATATTCATCTTAAGATTTTCATTGACGATTTCAATGTCTGCGGCACCCAGAACCAGCCATTCCTTGTTCCGGATCTGCACCACCGGCTGCTGGATGATGTCCGTCTCATCAATAATATCCCCCACAATGGCTTCCAGGACATCTTCAAGGGTCACAATTCCGGTTACTTCTCCGTATTCATTGACCACGATGGCAGCGTGATCTTTCCGGCTTTTAAACTGATTCAGAAGCTGGTCCAGTTTTTTGTTTTCCGGCACAAAATACGGCTCCCGCATAATGTCCTCAAGCACGACGGCCCCGCTCTCGGTGGTCTGCTGACGGAACAGATCCTTGATATTGACCATGCCTACTATGTGGTCAATATCGCCGTCAATCACCGGAATCCGCGTAAATCCGGACTGAATAATCTCCTGCAGCCGGGGGGCCTCGGACTTGTCAATCACAAACATATCCGCGCTGGGGGTCATGATATAGGAGACATTGACATCATCCAGTTTCACAATATTATTGATGAGTTCTTTTTCGCCGGGGTTGATCTGCCCTTCATCATGCACCACTTCCACAAAGGACATGAGCTCTTCTTCCGTGACCCGGGGCGCTGATTTCACGCGGCCGGCAAGCATGGGAATGAAATTGAGGAAAAGAATTACCGGATAAAAAAGCCAGGAAAGCCAGTAGATGGGAAAAATGACGGCCTGGGCGATCATCACATTGTTGCGGGTGGCCACGGATTTGGGAAAAATTTCCCCGAATACCAGAATCAGAAACGTCATGATACCGGTGGCAATGCCCACGGCCATGCCGCTGGCATCGATATCGCCGGTGGCGGAAAAATAATTGATGGAGATGGAGGTGGCCAGCGCCGAGGCCCCGATATTGACCAGGTTATTGCCGATCAGGATGGTGGTGAGCAGCTTGTGAGGATCTTCCTTCATCCTTAGAATCAGCTGGTTGGCAGCATTTGTTTTTTTGGCCAGATACTTTGCCTTTGCCCGGCCGATGGAAAAAAGAGCGGTCTCTGACGATGAAAAAAACCCCGACAAAACCAACAAAACAGCGAGTAACAGAATGTCTCCTGACATTAAAGCAGCACCTTTTAGGGCTTCGTAAAAAGTCCAAATTCTTTGTTGCGCTGCATCCTTCGCTTCTTCATGGTACGTTCAGTACAAATCATCACTCAGGATTTGCGCGCCTCGAATTCGGAGCTTTCTTCTTTGCCCTCGAAATCGTTTATTTTAGATTACAACACCATTGACAGAGATTAATCAATTCCTAACCGGCGATTAGGGCTTTTTTAGTTTGCATCATATCTTAATATATAATCTATTTGTTTTCAAAATTCAATTATGGCACTGTTTTTATTTTTAAAGAAGAACAATAAGCATTGTTTCCAAAATTAACAACACCGGCACTTCATTTAACGCCACGCGGCATCCGAAACTTGCGCACTGAATCGCCGGATCATCTTTAAATATTTGAATTTTTAAATGAAATCTTTCCGGCTAATCCAGCCCTACTTTTACCAGCAGCGCTATTTTCTTTTGGCCGGCATCCTCTGCCTGATGGTGGTGGACACCCTGCAGCTGTTCATTCCCCGGATCATCAAACGGGCCGTGGACGACCTGGCCGCGTTGCAGTTCGACACCGGGCAGCTTCTGATATATGCCGGGGCCATCACCGGCATAGCAATCCTCATGGCCCTTCTCCGCTTTGTGTGGCGCCGGTTTCTCATCGGCGCGTCCCGGATCATTGAAAAAAAACTCCGGAACCGGCTTTTTTTTCACATCCAGACCCTGTCCGCCACCTATTTTGACCGGTCCCGGACCGGCGACCTCATGGCCCACGCCACGAATGATATCAACAACATCCGCATGGCCGTGGGCATGGGCCTGGTGGCCCTGACCGACGCTGTCTTTTTAGGCAGCATGGCCATCGGGTTTATGGCGTATATCAATGTTCGGCTCACTCTGCTCGCCGTGATTCCCATGCCCGTAATCATCTGGTTTACCCGGAGCTTCGGCAAAAAAATGCATCGGCGGTATACCACGGTCCAGGCCACTTTTTCGGATTTGACCGAATCTGTTCGGGAAAGTTTTGCCGGTATCCGGATTGTCAAGGCATTCAACCGGGAAAATACGGAAACCCGACGGGTGGCGGACGTCTCTGAAACGTATATCCGTGAAAACCTGAAGCTTACGAAAATCACCGGGGCGTTTTTCCCCATGATGATTCTTTTCACCAACATCAGCCTGACCATTGTGCTGTTTGCGGGCGGCCGTCAGGCCATTCTTTCGGTGATCACCCCCGGCGATTTTGTGGCGTTCATCAGTTATCTCAACCTGCTGACCTGGCCCATGATGGCCATGGGATGGGTGACCAATCTGATTCAGCGGGGGGCCGCCTCCCTTGACCGGATTCAGCGGATTCTGGACACCCGGCCGGACATTGCGGATGCCCCGCAAAATGCCCCCCATACGGCAGACTTCGCCATCCTTCCTGAAGCCCCTCAAACGCTCTCCCTCAGAAATGTGGGGTTCACGTATCCGGCATCAGCGCACCCGGTTCTTGCAAATATCAGCGCAACCGTCCCGGCCGGAAAGGTGCTTGGCATTGTGGGACCTCAGGGAAGCGGTAAAACCACCCTTCTTCAGCTGATCCCGAGAATTTATGATGCCACGGCCGGGGAAATCACCATAGACGGCAAAAACATTAAAACTTTTCGTCTAACGGACCTTCGCAAGTCTATCGGATTTGTTTCTCAGGAGCCGTTCCTGTTTTCCGGCACCATCCGGGAAAACATCACCTTTGGCGAACCAATGGAGGAAAAGCAACTGATCCGGGCCACCCAGGCGGCTGCCGTTTATGGCACCATCGCCGGTTTCCCCCGCGGATTTGACACGGTGATCGGCGAAAAAGGCGTGATGCTGTCCGGCGGGCAGAAACAGCGGATCGTCCTGGCCCGGGCCATCGTCCATGATCCGCCGGTGCTGCTCCTGGATGACCCCGTGGGTCAGGTGGATACCCAGACCGCCGCCAAAATGATCCGCACGGTCCGGGATCTGGCCCGCACCCGCATCGTTATTATCGTGTCCCACCGGCTGGCGGCCGTACAGTTTGCCGATCAGATTCTGGTGCTGGCAGACGGCGGCATTGTGGAATCCGGAACCCATGGCACACTGGTTGCCGCAGGCAATTATTACGCCAGATCATACACCATCCAGCGGGCGGAAATGCCTGATGAATGACAATGCAGACAATCACTGACGATAAAAATCCCTTTGCGGAAAAAAATCTTGGGAAACCAGGGGATATGGGCCTCTTAAAAAAGCTCCTCCCCTATGTAACGCCCTACCGAATGCTCTTTGCCGTTATCCTGGCAATTATTCTTGTCATCACGGCCCTGGAACTGACCATTCCCTACATCACCAAGATCGCCATTGATCAGTATATTGTGCCGGATATTGCACCGGAAAACAGCATTTCGCCGCACAGTGAAAAATCCGGCCGCCGGGTTCTGGCCTGTGATTTGTCCGATCCGGCGGTTGCAAAAATCGTCGCAGACCATCCGAATCTTTTTGAAATAGGGGAAACTGTGGCGTACATCGCCTATGATGCCCTGCCCGGCCTGCCCCAGCGCACAATTGCCACCCTCCGCAAAGATGATACCGCCGGCATCACCCGGATCTCCGCCTGGCTGCTGACGCTCGTGGTTCTCAATTTTATTTTTAATTTTGTAAAAGTCTTTCTCATGGAGTATGCGGGCCAGCGGATGATGCATGATATCCGGATCAGGGTCTTCTCCCACATCCAGGGACTGTCCGTTCGTTTTTTCACGAAAAATCCCGTGGGCCGGCTGGTGACCCGGGTCACCAACGACACCCAGAACATGCATGAAATGTTCACAAGCGTACTGGTTTTCATTGTCAAAGACTTTTTCATGCTCCTCGGTATCACCCTTGTGCTGTTTTCCATTGACTGGCAATTATCGCTTACCGTCTATACCGTGTTCCCGTTTGTGTTTTTTGCGGCCTGGCGGTTTTCCCGGTCCGCCCGCCAGGCTTTCCGGACCCTGCGCATCAAAGTGGCGGAAATCAATTCCCGGTTTTCCGAAACCATTGGCGGCATGCAGGTCATTCAGCTGTTTCGCCAGGAAGAGTCCAATTACCGAAAATTCAGGCAGACCAATCAGGAGCATTTTGACGCCGGCATGCAGCAGATCACGGTATTTGCCCTGTTCATGCCGCTCATTGAAATGCTCAGCTCCGTGGCCCTGGCACTGGTCATTTTTTACGGGGGGAAAAGCATCATTGCCGGCCGGATCTCTCTGGGCACCCTGGTGGTGTTTATTTCCTATATTCGCATGTTTTTCCGGCCCATCCGGGATATCGCAGAAAAATACAACGTCACCTTAAACGCGCTTTCATCGGCAGAAAGGTTGTTTCTGATCCTTGAAGACACGGACATGCTGCCCGAACCGGATGCAACCCGCCAATTGCAAATACCGGCACATTTTCAATCACTTGCCTTTGATCATGTGTCCATGTCCTATGTACAAGGTGAACGAGTGATCGATGATGTATCCTTTACCATCCGGGCCGGCGAGACCATTGCCATTGTGGGCCCCACCGGTGCGGGTAAAACATCACTGGTCAACCTGATGGTCCGGTTTTATGATCCGGATGACGGGACGGTCACTTTCAACGACATTGACATCCGCCGCCTGAAAATTGCTGACCTGCGATCTAAAATCGCCATTGTCACCCAGGACCCCTATCTTTTTTCGGGCAGCATTCGAAACAATATTTTTCCGGATGCCACTGGTTTTACGGAATCAGAAATCAATGAAATACTTGACACATCCTGCTGTAAACCGTTTATCCGCCGGCTGCCCCGGGGGATTGATACGGCAATCACCGAAAGCGGCGCGTCCCTGTCTTCCGGGGAGCGGCAGCTGATTTCCATTGCACGGGCCCTGGCCCATGATCCGGAGCTTATTATTTTTGACGAAGCCACCTCTTATGTGGATTCGGAAACCGAAGCCAAAATTCAGCAGGCCCTGGCCAACCTTATGAAAAATCGCACATCCCTCATTATTGCCCACCGTCTGAGCACGGCCCGGGGGGCGGACCGGATCATGGTGCTGCGGGGCGGAAAAATCATTGAAACCGGCACCCATGAGGCCCTTGTGCGGCAAAAAGGTTTTTATTTTCGCCTGAATCAACTTCAGGGATAGGCTGAAAACCCGTTTTTCGCATTTATTTGCAACGTAATGCGCATAAATTCATATTGCCCTTGTCAAACGGAATTTTACATGCTATTAGTGGTAGCTTAAAAATTTAAAGGTGTAACCATTCAATAATATTACAACTTAATGTATTAACCCTTAAAAAGAAGGAGACAAAAAAATGGCTTTTGATGCAGTGAATATGGCTGACTGGCAGATTTCCGAAGAAGCGGAAAAAAACATGCCCATGCCGGAACAATGGAAAGAAAAACTGGGCCTTGCAGACGATGAAATGCTCGCCATGGGCCGTCTGTCCAAAATTGATTTTCTCAAAGTAATTGACCGCCTGAAAGACAAACCGGACGGAAAATACATTGAAGTTACCGCCATCACCCCGACCCCGCTGGGCGAAGGCAAAAGCACGACTTCTCTGGGCCTGATGGAAGGTCTCGGCGCCCGCGGAAAAAGTGTTGGCGGCGCCCTGCGTCAACCCTCCGGCGGCCCGACCATGAACGTTAAAGGGACAGCGGCCGGCGGCGGAAACTCCCTGCTGATCCCCATGACCGAGTTCTCCCTCGGGCTCACCGGCGACATCAATGACATCATGAACGCCCACAACCTGGGTATGGTGGCCATGACCGCCCGTATGCAGCATGAAAGAAACTACAATGATGAGCAGCTGGCCCGTCTCACGGGCATGCGCCGCCTGGACATCGACCCCACCCGGGTGGAAATGGGATGGATCATCGACTTCTGTGCACAGGCCCTGCGTAACATTATTATCGGTATTGGCGGAAGAACTGACGGATTCACCATGCAGTCCAAATTCGGTATTGCCGTTGGTTCCGAGCTGATGGCCATTCTGGCTGTTGCCACCGACCTGGCGGACCTGAAAGACCGCATCAACAAAATTACCGTGGCCTTTGACAAATCCGGTAAGCCGGTTACCTGCGCTGACCTGGAAGTCGGCAACGCCATGGCTGCTTTCATGAGAAACACCATCAACCCAACCCTCATGAGCACGGCCGAATATCAGCCCTGCCTGGTTCACGCCGGCCCGTTCGCCAATATCGCTGTCGGCCAGAGTTCTATTATTGCTGACCGTGTGGGTCTCAAACTGTGGGATTACCATGTCACTGAATCCGGATTTGCCGCGGACATCGGATTTGAAAAATTCTGGAACGTCAAATGCCGCTTCTCCGGCCTGAAACCGCATGTTTCCGTTCTCACCACTACTGTTCGCGCCCTTAAAATGCACGGTGGCGGGCCCAAGGTTGTTGCCGGAAAAGCCCTGGACGAAGCTTACACCAAGGAAAATCTGGGACTGGTGGAAAAGGGCTGTGAAAACATGGTTCATATGATCGGCGTTATCCGTAAATCCGGTATCAATCCGGTCGTCTGCATCAACCGTTTTTACACAGATACGGATGCGGAATGCGCCATCGTCAGAAAAGCCGCTGAAGCGGCCGGTGCCCGCTGCGCCGAATCCAAACACTGGGAAAAAGGCGGCGAAGGCGCCCTGGAGTTTGCTGATGCTGTTATCGATGCGTGTGAGGAAGGAAATGACTTTGACTTCCTGTATCCCCTGGAAATGAAACTGCGTGACCGCGTTAATAAAATCGCCACTGAAGTTTATGGCGCTGACGGCGTGGACTGGGCTCCTGAAGCAGCCGCCAAAGCGGAAATGCTGGAGAATGATCCCAAATACGCGGATTTCGCCACCATGATGGTCAAAACCCACCTTTCCCTGTCCCACGACCCGGTTAAAAAAGGGGTTCCCAAGGGATGGCGGCTGCCCATCCGCGACGTTCTGATTTATTCCGGCGCCAAGTTCCTCTGCCCCTGCGCAGGCACCATCAGCCTGATGCCCGGAACCGGTTCCAACCCGGCATTCCGCAGAATCGACGTTGATCCGGCAACCGGCAAGGTTTCCGGTCTGTTCTAAAATCCTTTCAGGATTTTAATATTTAAACAAAAAAGGCTGGCGGGTGAACCCGCCAGCCTTTTTTGTTTTCAAAAACAACCTGCTGATAACGACATTTAGCGGAAAGGAATATGCAGAGAAAATCAGAAACTGGAAATTGCAAAATTATGAGGTGATAATTTATTACCCTATATATTCTCAGGTTACACATGTTGCAATTGGGCCGGAAAAAGGAACTAAGATAGAAAGGGTTGAATTTGCAGAGATGATGGATACCTTATTAGAAACATCATTGAAATCCGGCGGTCACCCGTCCGGTATATACTAAACTGCAATCTCTGGGGATTGAATTTGCTATTTGATCGACTAAATCACCGAAAATTTATCATTTTTTGTTTAATCATCTTTTCACTTTCTTTACCTTCATGCGCCGGCATAAGTACACATGCGCCAGCTCCGCCGTCCATGCAAAAAGAGACGGTCTTCCTGCTGCACGGGCTCGGCCGGAGCCGGCTTGCCATGTGGGTTCTGGCATCACGCCTGGAAAATGCCGGTTTTTTGGTGAATAACATCGGCTATTCATCTCTTTATAATTCTCCCCAAGAAATACTTGAAAACATCACCATGCAGATCAATGACAGCCTGCCGAAAAACGGCCAACCCGTTCATTTTGTCGGTCATTCTTTGGGCGGGCTGATCATTCGCGCTTACCTGGATCAGACAAAAATTTCCAATCTCGGAAATGTCGTTCTTATTGGAACGCCCAATAAGGGGAGTGCAGTGGTTGATAAATATCAGGACTCCTGCTGGATGAAACTACTCGGCCCGACAACCCTGGCTATGGGCACGGCTGAATCCAGCTTCCCCAATTCCATTCCCGATCCATACTACCCAGTAGGGGTGATTGCCGGGACCGTAACAGACAATGACAATGAAGATACAATTCCAGGTATTGATGACGGTCTGGTCGCTTTAGAATCGACAAAAGTCAACAACATGACCGATTTTATAACTGTTGAAAGCAGTCACTGGATGCTGCGCTACAACGAGGAAGTTGCCGTTCAGACAGTCGCGTTTTTGCACAATGCCAAGTTTAAAAAATATAAAAAAATATAAAATTATCTGGCTTCTGTTGAAATGGCTTTGATTGTATCAAAATACGGAAATTCTTACTCCATGTATGGTATACCATTAGCATGAAGAATGGTGAAAGGCACTTATCTACATGCCTCACTGCTAAAAAATTCTGCAATACTGTTCTTTCCAGCCAGCAGGCTACATAGGTGTGTTTAGATAACGCCAATAAATATGTATGCTGTCACTGGATTTTCAATTTTTTCTTTTTCATTTATTATAAGCGATAAAGCAATTTTGTTTAGTGATATTCTGATCTTGCAGGAATTTGTTCCATGATATATTCTGATAATGCGGTAATCGTCAAACTGGGGTTGACTCCCAAGTTAACTGGGACGACCGAACCATCCGCAATCATAAGGTTCTTATAGCCGAAAATTTCCCCCTTGGAATTTACAACTCCCGTTTTAGCAGTTTCTCCCATACAGCATCCGCCAAGAATATGTGCGGTTGTTGAGGCGTTAAATGCTGATTCTGGAAGCAGACCAAGTGGGTATCCATCCATTTTTTTAGCCAGTTTTTCAGTGACCTGGTTTGCAATTGGGATATAGGAAGGCGATCGGGTCATGCCTTCAGGAATTATTGTATTCATGCTATGTGCACCAAGACGCCACCACCTACGTTTATAATCCATTTTGAGATGGTTTTCGTCGGTTTGCATTACCAGCACGATTGTAGTTGCTGCAGCCCATCCTAAGGGTCCCATGGTATGCAGAAAACGTAGCGGATGCCTTAGAATCATACCGAGAAAATGAATAAAACGGGGGAATTTACCACCGCCTGTCATTGGAAAGAAAAGATTCATCAGAGCGTCACCGCGATCAAACCTCACCATTTCTATATGGGTTGAGTTGTCAGCGTAGATGCCGGACGTAATAGCGATTTGATCATTCCAGTTGATCTTTTTGTTTTTTGAGCGGACACCGAGAAGTGCTTCAGAGTTGGTTCGAATATAATTTCCCAGCTGATTGGATAATTTCGGCAGAAATCCTTCCTGCTTGCATTTCATAAGCAATTTGACCGTTCCCATGACACCGCCGCTGAACACAACACCCCGTGCTCGATAGGTCTTTTTGGGGTGTTTGATACCTGTCGATTTTTGAGTCAGTATTTCATAGCCGCCATTCCATGGTCGGACACCGGTAACCAGCGTTTCAGGTATAATCTCAGCGCCCTGCTTTTCGGCAAGATAAAGATAATTCTTATCCAAGGTGTTTTTAGCGCCAACACTGCACCCCCGCATACACGCCCCGCAAAACGTACAGCCAGTTCGATCCGGTCCTTGTCCATCAAAATAGGGGTCCGGAACGGTTTTATCGGGAGTACCGAAAAAAATACCCACGTCGTTTTTATGGAACGTGTCTTTGCCCCGAATTTCAATTCCGACATCTCTGAGGCATCTGTCCGCTTCACCGATTTGCGGGCTTGGATTAGCCCCTAACATTTTTTTTGCCCTTTCATACATGGGCATCAATTTTTTTTCCCAATCTCCCACGCCCCATTCAGGCCGCTTAAACACCTCTTCAGGCGGAACTAACAGTTGATTGGCGTAGACCAGGCTCCCGCCACCGACACCGCCACCATGGAAAATTAACACATGTTTGAGTTGCGTCAACATTTGAATTCCATACAGGCCTATTGCCGGCATCCATAAATATTTCCTCAAATTCCAGCTGGTTTTTGGAAAATCATCAGCGTGCCATCTTTTACCTTTTTCGAGAATGCCTACTTTGTATCCCTTTTCCGTGAGCCGGAGAGCGGATACACTTCCTCCAAAACCTGATCCGACAATAATATAATCATAGTCAAAAGAAGAGTCGTCTTTCATCAGCACTCCTTAGTCCGGTAAGGTGGAATAAAGTGTTGCTTTTCAGAACTCAATGTATCTGAGTTAGTATGTATGTCAAGTTTTAACAGTTACTTCATGCTGTGGCAGGCGCAAGGAAGAATGTTGAGTGGACGATAGACCATGCCGGAACAACTCATGAATCACCAAAAAACTCATCCTCAATGAATCTTGTAATAGCACATCGATGCTATTACAAAAATCCGGCAAAAAATTTCAATCTATATATTGTGATCTATCGGGGTGAAGAATACTGATATCGCGTATCGACAATCTGCATTCTTAAAAAATTTTGCAATACTGTCGTTTTGAACCGCAAACAATAGCATCCAAAATTTATCCGGTGTATACTGAAACTGACAATCTATGGTCTGGTGTCAATAACCCACTCTATAAAAAAGGTGCGACTATGACCGTCGAGGTTTTCCTTACCCAATCAGGTCTCTGGAATATTTCTGAAACCTTATTTATATTAATTTTTCCAAAAACACCGCCTCTTTTTCAATAATATTTAACAAAATATATCATAAAATATTGTCATGTTTGCCCCGGACCCATTTGTTTGGACCACTTCCTTACCGGAATAAGCTCTGACTTTGGTTTATATCTCGTTCTCGGGGCCTGGCGCCGGAGGGGGGAACGGAAGGAGGGCGTAGCCCGACTGGAGTTCCCCCCTCCGGCGTTTGATTATGCCGCTTGCAAGTTTACTGGAATCCCATAATAAACTTCATCCGGCGTCTTTATATCAAATGTCTGATGCGGACGCTCTTTATTGTACAATTGGAAAAATCCCTTCAGTCCTTTACGCAAATCCAGACCGCTTTCAAATTCATGCAAGTATACATAATGATACTTCACTGTCCACCATAATCGCTCTACAAAAATATTATCATAAGCCCGGCCACGGCCGTCCATACTGATTCGAATATTATTCGACTTCAATACTTTTATAAATTTGCTGCCGGTAAATTGCGCACCTTGATCCGTGTTGAATATTTCTGGCACGCCATACCGGCTTATGGCTTCTTCAATGGCTGATACACAAAAATCCGCATCCAGCGTGTTGGACACTCGCCAGGATAAAACCTTGCGACTATACCAGTCCATTACTGCCACCAGATACATAAATCCGCGCCTCATCGGAATATACGTTATATCCGCTGCCCAAACCATATTCGGCTCATTGATCTCCACTCCTTTGAGCAGATATGGATATATGCGATGTTCCGGATGCGCCTTGCTCGTTTTAGGACGCGGATATATCGCCTCTATTCCCATTTTCCGCATCAGCCGCTGTACCCGCTTTCTGTTTATTTTATAGCCCAATCTCCGAAGATGATTCCGCATGGTTCGGCTTCCATAGGTCGGCGTTTTCAAATACTGCTCGTCAATTATTCGCATGATTTCCAGATCTTCAGCCTTCACCGGACGAGACTTGTAATATGCTGAAGACCGGCTGATACCGAATAATTTGAATTGCCGCCGCAAACTTAATTCACCAAATTCATGGTCAATCATTTCCATTCGTGACTTGCGGGTTAAAGATTGAGCTTTTTCGACAAAAAATCCCGTTCCACCTTTAACTGACCAATATGACGATATAATTCTTCAACCTGAACATCTGATTGCTTTTTTGATTTCTGACCCCTATCAAATATCTCAGCCGCACCGTCTAACAATGCCCGTTTCCAGCCGCTAATCATTGTCGGATGAACCTCATACTTCTTGGCAAGTTCTGCTGTTGTTGATTCGTCGCGGATCGCTTCAATTGCTACTTTTGCCTTGAATGCCGAACTGTACCGTTTCCGTTTTTTGCTCATTGTCAACTCCTTCATTTTTTGTCAGGTTAACTCAGAGCTTAACCACTTGTCCAGTTTTTGGGGTCCACCGCAGTTGTCCACTTTGGTTAAGCCCCCGAATCAAGGAATATTTATCCTAACCCGATGCAACATCCGAATTGAATCCCATCTTAATTTTTCCCATTTCATCAATATCGGATTGAAGCTTCAACTCCTCGAATATGCTTTTAGCCATATTCAAATAATCGACTCCAGCGTAACGTCCTTTCTTCTTTCCGGTTTCTAATTCATTTAAATGACGATAAATTTCTAAATAAGTTCTGGCAAGTTCAACGTTGGCGCCGATACGTTTCCCTTCTTTTACACTTTTGTTCCAAAAATAAAATGATTTGCGTTTATCATTAAGCACCCAATAATATTGACCAATATACCTGAACATCTCCGTTCTTCCCATAGCGTATTTTCTGCATTTTCTTTGGGCAGTTTTAAAGGTCTGATGCACCTTTCGAGAATATAGATTCCTCTTTTTTTTATCTTTTAAAACAATTGACTGTTTTAATAATTCAATTTCGGTTAATAATTGTCCTAAAAATGGTGTGATTAAATAACAAGGTGGGGAAAATTTTTGCTTTGCTATAATGCCATTATTACTTTGAATCGTATTCAGGGATCCTTCGATGTCCTTTTGTAAAATCTGTGAAATGGTCTTGCCACCGAGCAAATAAACTTGGTGCTGTTCCTGCCCGATTTGACTTGAAAACAAAGCGCCTTCATCAGCTAACTTTTCAGCCTCAAAGAAAAGACGTTTTTTAATCCATAAATCTGTTTGTAATTGATAATAAAATATTCTGGCTATTTCATAATCGTAATTATCCCAAACAGATGCGAGTTTTTGAATTGTTTTTTGAACTTCATCAAATTCTCCTGTTTCGATTTTTATATATCCATAAAGCCATAAGAACAAGATTGGATAATACAATTCACCAATTCCAATGTGATAATCTATTAACTTTTCATCATAATTCAGTTCATTCCACTCCCCAGACGCCCATTTATGAGCTAAAGACGTTGTATTAAAAAACATTTGCTCTCGTAGATCATCCCGATTCATCAGCTTATAGGATAAATTAATGAATTTACGGCTCAAGCTAAAAGAAATGCAGGTGTATGCAATTTGAGCTCCACAACAGAATTTGAAAACCAATCCTTCCCTGACATTTTTCATGTCAAAACGATGAATGCTCTTAACATATGAAAATTGTTCAAGAAAACCATTAATAGGATCAAGCTCTATTAGCATAGTCATTTTCATTGCCCATAGTTGAAAAATTTCCTTTTGTCTTTTATTCGGAACCTTTCCATGTCTTTTCGATGGTACAATTAAGAAGCTTAGAACAATTAAAATGTTCCATAGACACCACAAACTCCTACTTATTTTATTTTTGGGAGAATTTGCGCCTAATCTGGTCAAAACGCTTTCGATATAACCCAATGACTCTTCGTGTTTTCCTTTATTAAATAATGCAATTCCAATATTTTTTTCAAACATTCCCAGCTTTTCAGGTTCTGCAGCTTCTTTATTAGCTTGAAGATACAGTTTCAATCCTTCCTTATAATAATTTAGCGCCTCGCTGCTCGCGGAGGTTCGAAAGGCTTCTTCTCCGGCTTTTATTAGGAATTTTTCGGCATTTTCATAGTCCTCGCCTTTTATATAGTGCAAGGCAAGCATTCCATAAAACTCATGCAGCCGCTCACCAAAAACGCTTTCGATTGATCGGGCGACGTCTAAATGAAGGTCTTTTTGCTTCTGGTGCAGAATCGATGCATATGCCGCTTCCTGTGTAAGAGCGTGTTTAAAAAGATATTCCAGTTCCTCCATACGTCGCCGTTCCCGGATAAGCTCGATTTGTTTTAAATACGCCAACCGATCGTCTAAATCTTCAATTGTTTTTGCCACCTCCATAAGAATGCGATAAAAAAAACTCCTGCCGATGACAGAAGCGACTTTGACTAAATCTCGGGTCATATCATCGAGCCTGTCGATTCTTGCCATTAACACATCATTAATAGTATATGGGACATTGATTTCTTCTATCTTTTTAGTGATAATGAAATCTCCATTTTTTCTAATAACCGCACCCTCATCAATCAAAGATCTAATTACTTCCTCAATAAAAAAAGGATTCCCTCCGGACCGATCAATAATTTTTTCTATCAATCCATGTTGTAACCCCTTCAATTTGAGCATATTGTTAATGAGCATCTCACTCATCTGTTCGTTAAGCGGTTGCAGGCTTATTTCGACATAATAGACTGTATTTTTTTTTATGGTTTCGATAATTCTTTCGCTTGTTTCCGGGTAGTTAGGTCTGAACACATTTATAAAAACAATACGTTGTGTGGTCGCAAGACGAAAAAGGGACTCAAGCAGCTCGATAGAACTGCTATCCGCCCAGTGCAGGTCTTCCATGACAATAACTAACGGACTCGACTCGGTTGACTTTATTATAAAATCTCGTATATTTTTGAAAATCAATTTTTCAAGAGCTTCTTCCTCGATATCCTTCAGGCGTTGGGCATAACTGGTGGGCAGCTTCATGCCCATAAGGGTCGCCAAAAAAGGCAATATCTCATCTTTATCTTTTGGAGTAACTCTTTTAATAGCTATTTCGAGTTTATTCAAAGCGATTTCTGACGTATCATCCTCGTTAATATGAGCCCAGTGTCTAAATAAATCTGTAATAGGATGGAAACTTAAATTTCTACCGATAGATATTGCGCGCCCCTCAAGCAAGGTGACCCTTTTTAAAACCATGCTGTTTCGGAGTTCTGCAATCAACCTTGATTTTCCGACGCCCGCCTCGCCAATCACATTGACAACAGAGCCTTCCCCATTTATTGCCTTATTAATTTGAAGCTCCAGTTTATTTAATTCGGTATCCCGTCCTATCATTTCTGAAAAAATCTGGCGCTCAAGCCCCAATCGCGGCCGGTCGAGCTTCTCTTTAGTCAGTACATATACGTCGATTACGCTTTCTTTTCCTTTTACTTCAACTTTACCTAAAGATTCGAATTCAAACTGCTTGTCCACCCTTTGGTGGGTGTTCGGCGAGACAAGTACCGTTCCTGGCTCTGCCAAGCTTTCCATGCGGGCCGCAAGGTTGGTGGTGTCTCCGATTGCAGTGTAGTCCATGCGCAGGTCATCGCCAATGGACCCCACAATCACCGGTCCGGAGTTCAAACCGATCCTCATTTTAAATTCAAATCCATATTTTTTATTTAATTCTTGGCTGTATTTCTTAATGGCATTTTGTATGGCAAGGCCGGCCCGACAGGCGTTCTGAGCATGGTTCTCAAGAGCTATCGGCGCGCCGAACAACGCCATTACGCCGTCGCCTGTGAACTGGTTGATGGTGCCTTCAAACTGATGGATCTCATCCATTAAGATTTTAAAACATCCATCCATTATCTGGTGCACCTGCTCCGGATCGAGCTTTTCCGATATGGAGGTGTAGTTGGCCACATCAGCAAAAAGCACGGTTACCCGCTTGCGTTCGCCTTCTATGGCACTTCGAGTGGTGAGAATTTTATCAGCAAGAAATTTTGGGGTGTATGAGTGGGGTTTGTTGAAGTCTATAGAAAGGGTTTTCTCTGGTCTCTGAAAATTATGGCCGCATTCCATACAAAAATTTGCGCCTTCGGTATGTTCGCGCCGGCATTTCGGGCATTTCATTTTGAATCACCGGGGTTTAGAATCTTAAAGATAATTATTCCGAAAAGAAAATATGAATAAAATTAAACCCGGGCGGATTCAATGGCAGGATCAAATGTTCTGATTAAAGAACTAAACAGAAGAAAGGAAAGATTTTTTTGCCCTTTCGTAGGCAGAATAAAATAGCTTAAAATTTAACAATCAGATTTGTCAAGCATCTCTTTTTATATTTAAATCAAGGCAATATTTAACTCTACCACACTGTGACACAAAAATATTAAAAAAATCACATCGATTGGCGGTGGACTTATCGATGCGGATTAAGGAACTGTGTCGTATATAATTATATCCCAGCTTGGATCTGATAGTGCTCACCGTTAAAATTTTTATTCAACTGCATTTTTCAATAGCCATGGGGTTTTCCAGTAGAAATTAAGAGATCACTAAATATAGTGTCTTGGAATTTTTGATTGATACCATATTTAAATCTATGATCATCACCGAAACCATCGGAATCAATTCCCATAAAAGGTTGATTCATTATGCTTCTTTTTCAGCCCATTCTTTCAGCATTTTATATATTGCTTTGGTTAATTTAGACAGCTCATCCGGCTTTATAATATAGGGCGGCATAATATAGACCAGCTTACCGAAGGGCCGAATCCATACACCGTTTTCAACGAACCGTTCCTGTATCCAGGGCATGGGGACCGGCGCGGTGGTTTCCACCACACCGATAGCGCCGATATGGCGGACATCTTCCACATTGGGCAGATGCCGGCAGGGAGCCAGTTCTTCAGCAATCTGTGCGTTAATGGCCGCCACCCGGTCTTCCCAGCAGCTGTCCAGCAGCAGATCAATGCTTTCCACCGCCACCTGACAGGCCAGTGGATTTCCCATAAACGTGGGGCCGTGCATGAGCACGCCGCGGCCATCCGCGGATATCCCCTGGGCCACCTTTTCAGATGCCAGAGTGGCGGCCAGGGTCATGTAACCGCCGGTCAGGGCTTTTCCCAGACAAAGAATATCCGGCACCACATCCCCATGTTCATAGGCAAACAGCCGGCCAGTTCGGCCGAATCCGGTGGCAATTTCATCAAAAATCAAGAGCACATCATAGGCATCGCACAACCGGCGGAACCATCGGACATATTCAGGATGGTAGATATTCATTCCGCCGGCGCCCTGCACTATCGGCTCCACAATAACGGCGGCAATTTCATCATGATGATTTTCCAGAAGCGTTTTAAATTCCACAATCCAGGCATCATCCCAGGTACCGTCATCGGACCGGGGTTTCGGTGCGAACAGATGCCGGGGCAGGACCCCAGTAAACATCTGGTGCATGCCGTTTACCGGATCACAAACGCTCATGGCGCCAAACGTATCCCCGTGATAACCACCCCGGACTGTCAGCAGCCGCTGTTTTTTTGTCTCTCCCTGGGCAAACCAGTATTGAATGGCCATTTTAATGGCTACTTCCACGGACACGGACCCGGAGTCACAGAAAAACACATGCTGCAGCGACGGGGCGGTTAATTTGATCAGCCGTTCCGCCAGGGCAACGGCCGGGCCGTGGGTGATGCCGCCAAACATAACATGGGCCATGGATGCCAGTTGCTGGGCCACGGCCGTATTCAGCCGGGGATGGTTGTACCCGTGAATGGCTGTCCACCAGGACGACATGCCGTCGATCAGTTCCCGTCCGTCCCCCAGGGTCAGAACGCTGCCCCTGGCACTGGCAACCGTGTAAGCAGGAATGGGATCGCGCATAGAGGTGTAAGGATGCCAGATATGCCGGCGGTCAAATTCCTGCCATTTTGCCGGGTCTCTTGAAATATCGAAATTCAAATCAGTCATTTATGATTTCCTTTGTACCAAACGCATCCAGCGGATGCCGAACAACCATCAGCTGCGGATACATGCGAATAAACGCCGAATCCATACAATCTGCGTCCGTCTGTGGGCATCCGCGGCAAATCACAGTAATGAGATCAAGGTTCCGAAAAATTCCATACCAAAATCTGACTTGCATTGCCAGCAGGAACCTTGTTAGGATTTCAGCATCAATCAACAGGCGCACAATTTTATGAAAATCCGGCTTGATCTAACAAAACACTGCATCCAGACGGCAACGAAAAAAAAATACAATCAGCTGATCTCGGCCTATTTCAAATTAAACCTGGAAAAAACGCCGGATGATCAGATAGAAACGGTCGAGTCCGAAATTTCGTTGCTCAAAGAAGCTCTGGAAACCCTTGACTTTGCGTGGTTGCGCAATACGTATCCGGAACTGCGGGGCGGCGGCAAGGACAAAATCCTTATCTCCTCCGAAACAGATGCGCCCATCACCATCTTAATCAACAACAGGAAAATTCATGCGACACATCAGAATCAGCAGCCATTATAGACAATCCATGCCCGGCGGCAGCCCCGGTAATCAGATGGTGATGCGGCTCCTTATCAAATGGCTATGCCTGACCGCATCGGTGATGTTTGCCGCCTATGTGCTGGAAGGCATCTATGTGAAAAGCTTTTTTGCCGCTTTGTTTGCAGCAGCCGCCTTAGGAGTGTTAAACATGTTCTTCCGGCCCCTGCTGTTCATCCTGACCCTGCCGATCAACGTCATGAGTCTGGGGCTTTTTACCTTTATCATCAATGCGCTCATGCTCAAAATGGCCTCCGGACTCATTGATGGCTTTTCCGTATTTGGATTCTGGACCGCGATATTCGGCTCTTTGCTGATCAGTATCACCAACTGGGTGCTTTCCGCCCTGATTCAGGAAAACCGGATGTACGAATTCGACGGTGCCCCTCCCCGGCAGGGCAGGCGGCATGGCGGGAACAACGACGATTTTATCGATCTGGACAAAAAAAACGGCCGGTGGCGATAGCCCGTATCATCCGAACATGAAATAACACGCGCCCACTGCAAACATGACCCCCGCAATATCCGCGCTCAGGGCTGCGGCCAGGGTATGACGCACCCGGCGGACCTGCACCGCCCCGAAATAAACCGCCAGCACATAAAACGTGGTTTCCGTAGACCCCTGGAGCGTACTCACCAGATACCCCACATAGCTGTCCGGTCCGATGGCCGGATCATTGATGACGGAGGCCAGAATCCCGTAAGCCCCGGACCCGGACAGGGGCCGCAACAGGGCCATGGGCAGGGCTTCCGCAGGCAATCCGACCTTACCGGTCCACACGCCCAGCACACCAACCATGGCCTCCATGGCCCCGCTGGCCCGGAACATGCCCACGGCCACCAGAATGGCCACCAGATAGGGAATAATTTTTACAGCCACCTGAAATCCTTCTTTGGCACCGTCCACAAACGCCTCATAGATGCGGACCCGGCGAAGGACCCCGTAAGTCAGAAAACCGATCATCAGCGACGGAATAATCCACGGAGAAATCTGTTTTCCATAGATGACCGTCAGCGGAATCAGCGACGCCAGCACGCACAGAGCCAGCACACTGACCCACAGGGGATAGCCGGCTGCTGAATATTCTTCCGGCAGGTCATTTTCTATTTTTTCCTGTTTTTCCGGTGGGTTCGGCGCTTCAGTGTGATTGGCACACGCTGCCGGATCAGCCGCATCCCCAACCTTGTAAAACCGGCAATATAACTTGGCCGCAACGATGGCTACGGTGGTGGACCCCATGGTGGCCAGAAGGGTGGTGGGCAGGATGCCCGCGGGATCCATGGAACCGGCGGCCGCGCGCAGGGCAATGACACCGGTGGGCAACAGCGTGATGCTGGAGGTGTTGATGGCCAGAAACAGGGCCATGGCATTGGTGGCCGTGCCTTTTACGGGATTTAATTTGTCTAGCTCCTGCATGGCCCGGATGCCAAAGGGCGTGGCCGCATTGCCAAGGCCCAGGGCATTGGCGGACATGTTCAGAATCATGGCCCCCATGGCCGGATGATCCGGCGGCACGTCCGGAAACAGCCGTACCATCAGGGGCCGGATCAGCCGGGAAATCACCGTGAGCAGCCCCCCGGCTTCGGCAATTTTCATAAGCCCCAGAAACAGGGTCATCACCCCCACCAGCCCGATGGCCAGTTCCACGGCACCACCCGCAGATTCCACCATGGCCGAGGACAAGGCCTCAATGGGAGCAATTCCGCCTTCCACCGGCACCCAGGTGATCTGCTGCCACCCAGCAAACCCGAACGCCACCAGAACAATGACAAAAAAGACAACGTTCACAGTTTCAATTCCAGCTGCTGATATTTTGCGTTCCGGGCATCTGATTGTTCGTCTGGCGGATTATCTGTTTTGTTATCCGATTGGCTATTTGCAGGCACCTGGTCTGCTGGCGCATTCTTATGCTGTCTTTTCCTGATCTTCCGTTCCGGCGCCGGTGCCGCCGACGGTTCAATGCTTACGGCATTTTCAATGGTCGACTGCCAGTCCACGGTTTCCGAATAATCCACTGTCCACACGCCCGCTTCCGGGTTGTCCACCCGGGTCAGGGGATTAAATTTCAGATTTTTTTCCTGGTTCATGATCACGGGAAACCCGTAATGGCCGTTGACATGTTTGAGGGGTTTATCCGCCTTGCGCCGTTCCATGACAAAGGCCTCATGCCGCCGGAGCCGTTCATGGATCGTGTCATTTGCAAAATCGACAATTCCACTGATCTGGGCGTTGATAATCTCCTCAAAATTGGCATCAATTTCAATGCTCGTGCTGTTTCTGCCGGCAGCCATGGCCGCCAGCAGGGTGGTGCCGGTGCCTAAAAAAGGATCGAGCACCCTGTCTTGTTTTACGGAATACATGTGGATGAGGCGCCAGGCCAATTCAAAGGGGAACGCGCCGCTTCTTTTGCGCACATTTTTGTCCGCAAGCATCTGGCGTGCGCCTTTTAAATCCATCCACACATCGGAAAACCACTGGTTCCGTTCTTCCCAGAAGAGTGCGCTTTCCTGACGAAGGGCCCGGTCCCTGGCCGTAATAAATTCCCGTTTTTCGCCTTTTCTGAAAATCAGCACATACTCGTGCTCCAGCGTCACATACGCCCCGGCCGGCAGGACGCCGGAGCCCATAAATTTATTGGGCGCGTTGGTCTGTTTCCGCCATATTACCGCCGGCAAAGGGGTCAGGCCTTTTTTATAACATGCCGACTGAATCCGGGAATGGTTGGGATAAAGTTTAAAATGCCCATTGATGGTGCGGGTGGCATCTCCGATATTGATACAGGCAAATCCCCCGTTCCTGAGCACCCGGACCACCTCACCCCAGACCTTGTCTAAAAACTGATGCATCAGTTCAAAGGCCGCGTCCCCGTCTTCTTTCTCAATAGCTTTGCCAATGGCCGGATTCATGGCCTGAAATACATCATCCCACATTTCGATCATGGGGTACGGCGGGGAGGTTACCACCAAATCCACACTGCCGGACTTCAGGGCTTTCATGCGGTCTGCACTCTGATACAGTACCCGATGAGTTGTTTGCATGACTCAGGCCACCAGATCCGCAACGTTTTGAATAATCGTCACCACTTCTTCGGGATCGTCCGTAACCTTAAAAATATTCATATCCCGTGGAGAAATAAATTTGCCTTCCAGCAGCCGGGCCTTGATCCACTCCACGAGCCCGTTCCAGTAAGTGCTGCCGAACAAAATCACGGGAAAAGGTTTCACCCGTTTGGTCTGGATCAGGGTGACCGCCTCAAAAAGTTCATCCAGGGTACCGAACCCGCCCGGCATGATAATGTATGCCATGGCATACCGGACAAACATGACCTTGCGCACAAAAAAATAGTTAAACTCAACTTTGACATTGGAATAGGGATTGGGCGCCTGTTCCATGGGCAGCACAATATTCAGGCCCGCGGATCGGCCTTTTTTCTCCGCCGCCCCCTTGTTGGCGGCCTCCATGATACCGCCGCCGCCGCCGGTAATAATGGCAAACCCCTTTTCCGCCAGCATCCCGGCAATTTCAACAGCTTTTGCATAATAGGGATCATCCGCCTTGAGCCGGGCCGATCCGAAAATACTCACCGCCGGGCCGAGATCGCTCATCTCCTCCACCCCTTCGACAAACTCCCCCATGATCCGGAACAGCCGCCAGGATTCGCTGAGCCCCATTTCATCAATCAGATATTGTCTTTCCATAATGTTCCGTTCTCTTCTTGAATGTTACGAAAACCGAGTTGTTATTTTCTTTCCGGCATCCTGCCGGGCTGATTACACCCGTCAGCTCCGGCCGTTAAAACCGATAAAAACATCATCGCCGTCAGAGATCAACGGCACCCGCCGACCGCCTCCCGACAAATCAAGCATTTCTTTCAGGCGTTCCCCATCGGACACCACGTCAATATATTCGACATCCCTTCCTTTTTTGGCATACGCTTCACGAGCTGCAGTGGTAAACGGTCAGGTAGATTTGCCGAAAATCCGAACTTTGTCTGTCATGAATCCCCTCCCCGGAAAAACCCTTTAAGTACGATTAAAAATATATAAATTCAATTATTTATGAGCTTCAAGGATTGAACAGAAATATCAATCTCATGCTTTTTTGTCAATCATTTCCTTTTTTTACGGGCTATCCCATTCTTACGGGCTATCAGGGGAAATGACTTCCTTTTCCTGGTGGCCGAGATATTTTTCCAGGAACATCACCAATTAAATTATCTACTATGATTTCAACAGGTTTTTCTGAATTTTAGTTAAATAATTCGTTTGACAAAAGGGTATCCTGCATGGTAGATTTAAAATTTAATTTTTTAATTATTTCAATCAAATTAAGTATGTTAGAAAACAATTTAACCCAAAAAGCAACCGTAAACAATGAGCTGGGACTGCACGCCCGGCCCGCGGCCATGATTGCCAATATCGCACTGAAAGCCAGGGCCAATGTCTGGCTGTGCAAAGATGAGGAGCAGGTGGATGCGTCCAGCATTATCGATATCCTGTCGCTTGCGTGCCTGAAGGGGATGGAAGTCTGCCTCAGGATAGAAAACCCGGAAGACCAAGACATTTTAAACGAAATTATAAACCTCTTTAAAACCGATTTTGGGGAAAAACTATAAATGCCGGAAGAGACGACGGAAATCATTTTGAGAGGAATCAGCGGCGCTCCGGGCATCTGTATCGGCAAGGCGTACCTGGTGGACAAGGAAGGCGTTGATGTTATTGAAAAATATTCAATAACTGAGACCCAGGTCAAACTGGAAATCAATCGCTTTAAAAGCGCGGTCACCAAAGCCAAAAATGAACTGTCCGATATTATTGCGGGTGTTCCTGAAGAACTCCGTCAGCATGCCGCCATCCTGGAAACCCACCTGGTGCTCCACAAGGATAAAATGCTCTACGGACGCGCCATTGAGATCATCAAAAGCGAACTGATCAATGCGGAATGGGCCCTCAAAGAGGCGACCTCACAGGCCAAATCCATGTTCGCAAACATTGAGGACCCTTACTTAAAATCCCGCACCGCAGACATTGAACATGTATCCGAACGCATCATGCGGAATCTGGTGGGATGCAAAGACGTAAATATTGCCACCATTGACAAACGTGTCATCCTGGTGGCGCACTCCCTGTCGCCGGCGGAAACCAGCCAGATTCAGCTCGAAAAAATCATGGGATTCATCACGGACCGCGGCGGCAAGGCTTCCCATACCAGTATTATTGCACGGACGTTAGAAATCCCCGCGGTGCTCGGGCTGGACAACGCCACCCAGATCATCAAAAACGACAGTATCATCATCGTGGACGGGTCCGAAGGCATCGTGATCGTTGATCCGGAAGAAGAAACCCTGATCCGGTATGATGAGCTGAGCAAACGGTACGAAGAACGCAAGGCCGATATTCTTCGCACCAGCGACCAGCCGGCCAAAAGCGCCGACGGTCAGCGATTCAGCATCATGGGAAATATCGAGCTGCCCGAAGAAATTGTGGCGGTCAAAGACCATGGCGGTGAAGGCATTGGACTTTTCCGCACGGAATTTTTATACCTGGGCCGCATGAATTTTCCTGATGAGCAGGAACTTTTCAGCCAGTATCGGGAAGTGGCCGAACTCATGGCACCGGATCCGGTCATTATCCGCACCCTGGACATCAACGGCGACAAAGCCATCACCGCGGTTCCCACCCCGGAAGAAGCAAATCCCGCACTGGGCCTGCGGGCCATCCGGTTCTGCCTGAAAAACCCCGGAATATTCAAAACCCAGCTCCGGTCCATCATGCGGGCGGCGGCCTACGGCAATGTACAACTGTTGCTTCCCATGATATCCGGGGTGGAAGAAATTCACCAGACATACGAACTGATCAATGAAGCCGCCGTCTCTCTTGAAAAAGACGGACTGGCCTTCAACCGGGACATTCCTGTGGGCATTATGATCGAAATTCCAGCGGCTGCCCTCATGGCGGAGGAGATGGCGGATCTGGTGGATTTCTTCAGTATCGGCACCAATGATCTGGTCCAGTACACCCTGGCCATCGACCGGGTCAACCGGCATGTGGCCTATCTTTACAATACACTGCATCCCGCCGTTCTCCGGCTGATTAAACATGTGGTGGATACCGGGAAAAAGAAAAAAGTCAAAACCTTTATGTGCGGTGAAATGGCATCGGAAATTATCAACCTCCCCATTCTCCTGGGATTGGGCATCGATGCCTTCAGTATGGCACCCCAGTCGATTCCGGCCGTTAAAAACATGATCCGGAATATCAGCGTCAAAGACGCCAAAGCTTTTTTAAAAGAAGCCCTGAAGCAAACCACTGCCCTGAATACGATCCAGCTGATCACGGACACCTACGGCGACATTCTGTCCAACGGCATCTATGATAATGACTAAGGACGGGCGCTGGGTTATTTTATGGCGCTACCCAGAAACTCCCTATTGCATCCATGAAAGCGGATAATGGAAAACAGCCACATTAATATCGTCACAAAAAACCGGAAAGCCTGGCATGAATATACCATTTCCGAAGAAATCGAAGCCGGCATGGTGCTTGTGGGTACGGAGGTCAAATCCTTAAGGGGCGGCCGGGCCAACCTGAAAGATGCCTATGGCAAAATTGAAAGAGGCGAGCTTTTCATTCACCAGATGCACATCAGCCCGTATCCGTTTGCCCATTATGACAATCATGAGCCCCTGCGGCCACGGAAGCTTCTGATGCACAAGTCCGAAATTCGGCGGCTGGAAGCCAAAATCCGGGAAAAAGGGTTTTCCGTGATCCCCCTGAAAGTATACTTCAAGCACGGAAAAGCCAAAATCACCCTTGGCCTTGCCCGGGGTAAACGCAAATATGATAAGCGCCAGGCCATTAAAGCCCGGGAAATGAAACGGGAGATGGAACGGGTGAATAAAAAGGATTTTTGAAGCGCCCCTGGTCAATAGATGATCAAAGCGGGCCGGCCACCCGGCCGCCCGGTCTCTGCGCCCGTTCTTCATATCCGATACATTTTCGTTCACTTTTTTTGGAACCTGAGAGGACGACCCGCCATGAAATCCCACGCCCTTTTCCAACAATTTTTCAGCATTGTTTTTTCTTCCATCATTTTCGGCCTGATCTGTCTGGTTTTTCTGGTGCCCACCGGATGCCGGTCGCAGCCGGCCCCGCAGCCCTACAAGGCACCGGAAAAGGCGGTAAAGGCGTCCGGCCGGCCGATTGTGTTTTTGTCCGCATCAGAGATAGCCGCGGCCATCCGCACCGGCCGCCTATCGTCCGCAGAGGTTGTGACTGCCCATCTCAACCATATTCACAAATACAATCCGGACATCAACGCCATTGTTGCAATAGATGAAGAGAGCGCCCTGGAACGGGCCCGCCAGGCGGATGCGGCTCTTGCCAGCGGCATTTTATGGGGCCCCCTGCACGGCGTTCCGGTCAGCATCAAAGACCATTTTGCCGTAAAGAATACCCGCATTACCAATGCATACCCCCCGCTCGCCGACCAGGTAACGGATTTTGACGCCACCGTGGTCAAGCGGCTGAAAGACGCCGGGGCCATTATCCTGGGCATCACCAACATGCCGGTGATGGCCATGGATGTCCAGACCGTCAATCCCATTTATGGGCAAACCAACAATCCCTGGGATCTGGCCCGAACTCCGGGGGGCAGCACCGGCGGCGGCGCAGCCGCTGTTGCCGCGGGGATGTCGCCTTTAACCATTGGCAGTGACCTGGCCGGCTCCATCCGGATTCCGGCAGCTTACTGCGGGATTTACGGTATCAAGCCCACGGAAAATTTTGTTTCCGGTTACGGTCTGTTTCCGGGAATCGATGAAATGGAAAAAAGAACCCTGCGGGCCATGGCCTCTCTCGGCCCGCTGGCGAGATCAATCGACGACTTAAAACTCTGCCTGGAAATCATTGCCGGGCCAGACGGTCATGACCCCCTGGTTCCTGCGGCAAGAATGGACTTTGGACCACCGCCGGCCTGCCGTGAACTGCGCATTGCCTGGTCGGACAATTTTGGTGATGTGCCCCTTTCCAAAGATACCCGCGCTGTAATAAAACAATTTATAGCAAAACTGGCTACCAGCGGCTGTTTCATTGAAAAGGCCGATCCGCCGATGGATTTTGAAGAAATATGGAAAACATGGGGGGAGATGGTGGATCTGCAGATCAACATCAATCATCCGGCATCCACCCGTTTTTTCATGTGGGCTTTTGGGGGGGTTCACCGGGCCAAATCCCCGCTGCTCCAGATCGTCTACCCGGCCACTTACAGTAAATTCACTAAAATAAACGCCCGTCGGGATAAACTCATTACAGAGGTTGAACAATTTCTCGACCCATGGGATATCTTTATCTGTCCGGCAACCCCCGGCCCGGCGCCAGCGCACCATGCCCCGGAGGATATCATTTTCGGGTACAATATTTACAACGAGCCTGTTACCATTGACGGGCATCCGCTGAACTACTGGATGGCCCATGCCGCCTATACCACACCTTTCAACACCACGGGACATCCGGCAGTCATCATCCCGGCAGGATACACAAAAGACGGAATGCCCATTGCCATACAGGTTGTAGGCAAACGTTGGCATGATATGTCCTTGCTGGGCATCGCCGGTGTCATCGATAAAGCGGCCGGTAAATATCGGGAACCGCCAGGGTATTAGGCGAAGTTAACAATAAACAATGCTTCCGACCGGAAGCCATTTATCTATATTCCTCAGCCGCCGGGAGCGCATGACGGGGCTGTGGCATTGCCACCATAGCCGCCCGGCACTTTCAATGTCACCCGGGAACCGGCGGACATGAGTTTGTGGACCTCCGTGCTGCTGCAATCCGTACATTCCGGTGGTTTCTCATCAGACCCCAGCACCAGTTTTTCAAATTTTCTGCCGCATTTTTGACATTCAAATTCATATATGGGCATTGACAGGATTCCTTTTCCAAAGGTTTTTCGGTTAGATAAAAAATAAACTTTTTGTCTGGTTTTTCTGAAATATAATAAATCCGCAGGGCAAAAAGTCAAGAATGGGTGCCCGGCGCACACGGCAAACAAACCGGAGCGCCGGAAAAATAAAACCGAAAAAATAAAAACAGATGGTTCATTCATGGCTTGACAAGGCTGCAGGCGGGTGCTAATGGAAGTATACTTCAAAAGGACATCGGGGCGTAGCGCAGCCTGGTAGCGCACTTGCATGGGGTGCAAGGAGTCGGAGGTTCAAATCCTCTCGCCCCGACCAATCAAATCAAAAAAGGATTGAGCTAAGGCTTAGTCCTTTTTTTTATGCTGCCTGCCATCCGGTCTGCAATTCTTGAAAGGCTGGTACATGGGATCACCGATCAGCACCATTTTCCATGACAGATACGGGGTGCTTCTCATATATGATTCCACAAGAGAATGGCCGTCAAATAAAAACCCGAAAAAAATATCCGGACGGGGAAAGGCCTGAAGAAAGGGCTCCTCCACCGGCCCCAGTGTGGCAGCAACACCTTTTTCAAGCATGACCTTGCACCATGCCCGGCTATTCTTATTTTTCAAAGTAACACATTCAGCACTTGCCACGTGATAGGCAACCGCTCCTTTGGCCCATTCAAAGGCATCCACATATTCCGCCAGACTGTACCAGCCGCAGTAAAGTGCGGTATTCGGGCAGTCGCCTTTTTGAAAAAGGAATCGGGTGGTGTCAATTTTACACGGGAGTACCCCTTTTTCAATGGTTCTCCTGGCTGCCAGATGAATATACTTATCAAACTGTTCATAGACATTCATTCTGTCCGGGCTCTCTTCCGGCCATCGGGCATCAAAAAAGGCGTTGCCATGGAGCCCCTGCTTCTCTGTTTCGACGCTGTCGTCAATCATTCTCCGCACCATTTCTGGTGCCGGCGCATCCAGCCTGCAAATCATGAATATATTTTTCCCATCCACAAAAGGACTTTTTATTTTATTTCCCGAAAACAGGGGATTATCGATCCACCCGGAAAGCGGGTAATCGGCCTCATAAATCACCGCCATCTCGGAATCAACAGCCGCACAAATATCATAGTGCCGCTGAAGGTTCTTCTGAATGAGGCCCTCTTCCGGCTGCGGATTTGAAATTTTCAGTGGCATCCCATACATCAGAACAAGGCAGGTGGCATTCGGCGCCAGATTTCTTTTTTTCAGGTAAGCAAAAACCGGTTCAGCGATATTTTTTTTATATTGAGCCCGGCTGCATGATTCAGTAGTAACTGTTTCCAGGACAATCAGCTGCTCTTTGGAAATTCCTCTTTTTTTCATGTAGTAGTCTGCAAGACCGATACTTTCCTCCAAATTGTTATTTGCGAGAACAATAACATTTTCTTTTTCAAGTGCCGCACATGGCATGGGGCCCGAAACAACCAATAAACACAGCATCAAAAAATAAATTTTCCCTGATGACTTTACCACTGATGGCTTAACCTTTGTAGTGAATTCAGTTCCTTAAGGATATACACTATGCAAAATCCACCTGCAGCACCGCTTCCCGCTTCATGATCATTTCCCGGATCTTTTTTTGCTGGCGGGGGTCTGTGACCGGTTGAATGCCCGTCACCGGGCGGCCGTTTTGATCGGTCCGGTAGTGCCACCGGCAAATGAATCCGGGCACTTGGGCATAGGCGCATCCGCCGGTGCCGCAGCAGGTCGTGTCGAAAATCGCAACCCCTACCAGATAAAGAATCTCACCGCTGGCAAAGGGCAGACGCACTTCCTTTAAAATAAAGTAGCTGCCGCCGATGGCAGTCACTTGTTCATTGAGCACAGGATGGGAAAAATCCTGAATTTTTCTTTCCATTTTGGCCTTTGTGTCGAAATAGGAATCCCGACTTGCGAAATAGAGTACCGCCTTGCGGCGTCACTACGAACGAGAATACCTTCGCTTAAGGGAGCCCGAGAACCATTTAAAAATTATTCCGGGTAATCAATCACAGGGTTCAAAACAAAAATTGGTTGTAAAACACTGACCGACAATCGTTTACAGGGTGTTTCAGATGCGCGCCTCCGGGCACGCAGACGTACTCGTCGTACTTCAAGTGCCCGGGAACAAAGCAGATGAGATGCCCTGTGAACGATTATGATTCCGGCATCCGGATCAATACCTTTCGGCTGCCGGGGTGACGGCTGCGGGAAAAGGCGGCTTCAAATTCCTCCACCGGATACACGGCTTCAACCAGGGACGACAATCGAATTTTTTTGACTTTCATGAATTCCAGGGCCTGGCGGATGTCGCCGCACCGGGATCCGGCAAGACGCACTTCCCGCACCACCAGATCCGCCAGATCAATGACCGATGGTTCATGGACCGTGGTTTTCACCACAACGGTTCCCATGGGGCGCACCAGCGAAAGGGCCTGGTTGATGCCGTCCGGCCGGCCCGTGGCCTCAATCACCCCATCAAACGACTGCCCCAGGTGCTCATTCACAGAGGCACTGGCGTTACAAATGGTCTCCACCCCCTGGGCTGCGGCAATGGCAAGCTTTTCCGGATGCCGGC
This sequence comes from Desulfobacterales bacterium, assembly GCA_963675805.2. Taxonomy (GTDB): domain Bacteria; phylum Desulfobacterota; class Desulfobacteria; order Desulfobacterales; family Desulfosalsimonadaceae; genus SURF-3. The sequence continues at coordinate 224,437 of CAXXNU010000001.1, forward strand.
CGATCAACACCAGATTTTCGGTTTTTCCACGAAGCCACAAGGCACAGAGCAAACCGATTTTACCGTCTCCCAGCACCGCTATCCGGCTGTTCGGGGCAATGTTTACCTGCCGCCCCACCGCCATGGCCGCGGCCAGGGGTTCGGCAAACACGGCTTCTTCACTGCCCACAGTCTCCGGCACCGGACGCAGATTGGCTGCGGGGATGGCGCAATACTCAGCAAAAACACCGCTTCTGCCCCTTATGCCCAGAACGGTTCTGTTTTCACAGTGCCGGTAATTCCCCGAACGGCAAACATCACATCTGCCACACGAACAATTGATATCCGCCACCACCCGGCATCCCTCCAAGGCTGGACGCTCCGGCGCCGACACCACCCGGCCCACGAATTCATGGCCGGGAATACCGGAAAAATCATGATACCCGTTCAGCAGTGCCACGTCTGTGGCGCAGATGCCGGCAAGCTCAATTTTCACCAAGGCTTCTTCAGGTACCGGGACCGGTACCGGGACGTTCCGAATACGGATTTGATGATTTTCAAAAAGCACCGCCCGCATCATTTTACTGAATCCCGAATCATTGCTCATCTGACGGTTTTTTACGGGTCCAATCACCCCGGTTTTTCCCGAGCGATTTTTACATTTTAAATATCACAGTATTCATGTTACCCTGCTTTTCAATCCATTAAAACCCATTTTCGCATTAAAAAAAATGAAAGAAATTATCATCCAAAAAGAAGACGCGGTTTTCTGGCTGGACAAAGCCGGCTATTGGCAAAATGACGGCGGAAAATTCCGCAAAAAGAAAATCATTGATCTGTTTCACCGATCCATTGGCAAAGACGAAAACGGCTATTTTGTCTCCCGAACTTTAGAGGGGATACTGGAAAAAGTTTATTTCCGTTACGAAGACACTGCGCTTTTTGTTTTTGCGGTTCATTTTAATGATGATATACTGCTTTCATTAAACACCGGAAAACAGCTGCGGCTTGTTCCGGAGGACCTTTATGTAAAGGACGACAACCTGTATCTGACCCATGCAGATGAACCGATAAAGTTTTCAGAACGGGCACTGATGCGGATTTTCTCCCTCATGGAAGAAGACGACCAAAGCGGTCAACTGGTGATCCATATAAACGGCAATCGGTTCTATATACCCGAAAAAAAAGATATTAATAATTATAGCAACTTGTTAACCCCTTGAATAAAAGGAGCCGGTATGAAACACAAAGAACTGGAAATGCGGTGTATGGAATATTTTGCGGAAAACATGAACCTGCAGAAAAACTGGGAAATCGCCAAAGACTGCGCCCGGGAAATCATCAACCTGCGGTTTAACGACATCCTCTCCGGTAATTTTGACATTCCGCCAACCGATGAACTCAAAAAAGAAGTATCCAAGCGGGTGCCCTATGAATTCGATCCTGAAGATTTGATCAAAAACGGGCCCATTGATTTTTCCGGCCTGGATCTTGACATGCGCAACGACGCCATCAAAACAGTTGAATCCATTTATCAGAAATTTCACAAGGCCCAAACCAAAGTGGTGGCAAAGGCGGTGGAAAAAGTGTGCGGCAATTTAAGCGACAATCTGAAAAATGAAATCGCTCAAATTAAGAAAAAATACCTGTAACCGAAATTGAGTGTTTTAACTTTCGAAAGAAAAGGATGGTTAACCGAATGAGGGGATGATGACATTTTTCAGAAAAATATTGATTCCTGTCTTTCTGGCAGGCATGTGGATTTCATTTTCAGAATTTTTCAGAAATGAACTGCTGTTCAAATCCTTTTGGGTGGATCATTATCGCGGGATGGGCCTGGAATTTCCCTCTCACCCGGTCAATAACGCCCTGTGGGGGGCATGGGCCTTCCTGTTTGCGGCGCTGATTTTAATAATTTCAAAAAAATTCAGCCTGATTCACACCACTTTGCTTGCATGGCTGGGGGGATTTGTGCTGATGTGGGTTGTCACCGGGAATATGGGGGTGCTGCCCTTTCAGATTCTGTATGCTGCCGTTCCCTTAAGCCTTTTGGAAACCTTTTTGGCCGCCTGGATTTGCCAGCGGATGGGGACCGATGACGCTCTCAAAAACGGCTGAAAATGCCATCCGCGCTTACGGCGGTCGCGATCTCTGGCAAAACGCCCGAACCATTGAAGCAGACGTCAGTGTCACCGGCCTGGCATTCACGTTAAAACGCCGGCCGTTTTTCACCCATGCCAAAATTACCGCGCACATCCATCGTCCTTTTTGTAAATTAACCCCCATCGGCCAAAATGCCGGCGTAACCGGTGTTCTTGACGCCCACCATGTCCGGCTGGAAGATGAAAACGGCAATGTAACGGCCGAGCGGGATCACGCCAGAAAGTTTTTTGGGTGGAACCGGCGGCTCTTCTGGTGGGATGATCTGGACATGGCCTATTTTGCCAATTACGCGTTCTGGAATTATTTTACCCTGCCTGCCCTTTTGATGCACCCGGACATTGACTGGGATAAGATCGGCACAAACCGTCTCCAGGCTCGGTTTCCTGAAACACTGCCGACCCACTCCGCCCTTCAGCAGTTCACGTTCGATCCTGCCACCGGACAGTTGCTTCAGCACGATTATACCGCGGACATTATTTCCGGATTGGCCAAAGCCGCCAATGTTGTCCTGGCTCATGAGGAAAACGAAAGCGGGCTGGTTTACCCGTCCCACCGGCGGGTGACCCCCCGGGGGATTGGCGGTGCGCCCCTGGGCCGGCCGGTACTCATAGATATCAGGGTACACGCGTTCCGGTTACAATAACTTCAACGCCAGTTTTCGGGCCTTTTCTTTTTCCCGATCTGTCAACCGGTAACCTGATTTTCCGGCCACCATGCCGGGAAAAAGGGTTCCCACGGGCCGGGCACCGATGGTCTTTGCGCACGCCCTAAGGTCTTTTCGGGTATTGTAGAGAAGTCGCCCGAAAATCCCGGGGGCGGCACAGGAAGACAACAGCACGGCTTTTTTCTTTAACGCGGATTTTTTCCGGTATTTTGGGGCCGCCATCGCCCAGGGCCAGTATGCATAGCAGACCAGGCGCTCCATAAACCGCTTGAAAATCGCGGTCACTGATCCGAAATTGGTGGGTGCCGCAAGAATGAACCCATCACATCTTTCTATTTTATCAATTAACGGGCTCATACCATCCTCCTGGACGCAGGGGCCGGGGTGCTCCCCGGGCGGCATTGTGCAGGCCCGGCAATTTTTGCAAAATGCGATGGGAGTATCCCGCAAAAAAACCGTTTCCACGTCCGCGCCGGCCTCCTGCAGCGCCTCGGCCATGATTTCAGCGACCTGGTCGGTCACCCCGCCGGCCCGATAGGACCCGTTGACAAGAAGAATAGCTGTCATGGAATGCCTCTGTTTACGTTTAAATGCCGAATTGTTCTTTAACTATCCGCCCGATGGCCTCCCAATCCGCGCACGGACGGGAAAACCCTTCCGGATGAATGAGGGGACACCCCACCGCCGCATCATCAATATACAGATGGCCAAATGGCTTGGGACTTGCGCTCCAGTCCGGCTGATCCGGATTCTCATTGATGCCGAATAATTTGATGCCGTTTTTTTCCAGATAATCCACTGCCGCGGTCAGGACATTTCCGAACCGTCGCCCATCCGACCGCAGGGTAAAAAGAATAATCAGCGCCCCGGCTTTTTGAAACCGCTTCAGCCCATCGATCGCCCCGGGCACTGGCGCCCCGATATCCGGAAAGCAATGATCCACCACTGTTCCGTCAAAATCAACGCAGAGATACATGGTTTTTCCCAATTTCTTTTCCCAAAACCGCACTTCTATTCAATCGCCGGAATTTCAACATTTTTTGCCGCATCTTTCACCCGCTCCATGGCCTTTTCCGCTTCTGCAGCCGCATCTTCGGCTTTTTCAACAGCTTCCCGCCGCTTTACCCCGTCCGCGGTTTCCGTGTCCATATCTTTCATCACTAACAAGCCCACAATTACCAAAGCAATTAAAATTACAATAAAAAATGCACCTTTCATTCGCCTGCCTCCTTTTTAGTGCCTGATGCCTCAATTCTTGCAAAAAAAACAAGAAAATGAACCCATGTATACGGGATGCGGTTTTTCAGCAAAAGGTGTCAGTGTTCAGGTGCCCATTTTTAGATGCAGTAAAAGCGACTCTGACACCCGACACCTGCAACATGGAACTTGAAACCATTATTAAAGATCTCGCCCATGGGTTGCGGGTTCCCTGCATTGGACGTTTATCCCATCATCCGGCCTTCAGCAGTATCACCACCGCGCCGGAAAACATCAGCACGGCCCCCAGAAGCCGCACCGGAAAATTTTCTTCGCGAAACACCAGCCCGCCGAAAATCACACCAAAAACAATACTGAGCCGTTTGACCGACACCATGTAGGCGGCTTTGGTCATGGAAATGCCAAACCCGTGAAAAAAGATATGCCCGTAAAACAGCACCCCGGCCACCAGGCCTTTTACCGGGTAACGGGCAAAAACCGCAACCCGGATTTTCCCCATGGCCGCAAACAGGCCAAGAATCAGCAGGTTCAGGACCACGAAAAAAGACATCTGAAAAAACAGCGCAGATGAATGCACAATGGCCAGTTTGCCGAAGACCGCTGAAATGCTGAAAATAAAAGACACAATCACCATCAGCCAGGACCCGGTTTCAGTCAACACCGCCCGAAATGGCGCCAGCAGCGAGGGGTTTTCCGGATCAATGTTCAGCACATAACTTCCCAGGCACACCACCGCGATGCCGCCAATCCCCCAGGCATCCGGCAATTCCCCCAGCACCAGCCAACCGGTGCCAATCATAAATACCGGCGTGAACGCCAGATACGGGACGGTAAGCGACAGCGGCGATATCTGGATGGCTCTGATATACAAAAAAAAAGGCACCGCATTAAACGGCAGACTGATACAAAATGCCCAGAAAAAAACCGGGTCTAACGACGGCACTTCAACAAACAGCAGGGTAACCGCAGCCAACGGCAGGCTGTACAGCAGGGGAATCGCAAACATTTCATATGCGGACAAAGAGGAAAACCACTTTTTCACCCAGGTGTCATGCAGGGCTACGGAAAACGCCGTTAATATGGCAAAGGCAAACCAGGTCATCGGGTGTTGTACCTAACTCCGTTTCTGAAAAAAACAATGGCGCTTGGGCAAAATAGGGATGCCAAACAAATATATCCCGGAAAAAGCGGCTGAACTTGACATTTATCAAGGGATAATAATAATGATACCTGAACCCTGCTCAAAAGCATAGCCCAATATGACTAAGATGACAGCAGATAAAGGAGAAATCAATGCCCATATATGAATTCCAGTGCGCGGACTGCGGCACCCGAAAAGAAATTCTGTTTCGCACCAGTGATGAAAAAATTGAAATGAAATGCGACAAATGCGGTTCTGAAAACCTGCAACGCATGCTGACTGCCAGCAATTTTGCCGTTCCCGGCGGACCGGCCGCTGACGCGGCCAAAGCAACGAAAAGCCACCACGACTGCAGCGGCGGTTCCTGCACCACCTATGATTTTCCCGGGCCCAGATAGGCCCATGCATAACCCGGCCGGTTTCTAATTGATCCGCATGGCCTAAAAAAACTTACCGGTTCATTGATGCGCACGAATAATCCGGATGGCCTCATCCGCGACCATGCCCGTTATATCCCGGCACAGGTCGGATTGCCGGACAAATGTCTCAAAATCTTCCGCGCCAGTAAATTCCTGCCCGGTGATCAACCGGCATTCCACGGCACCAACCGTTTCTTTAAATTTTCGGATAATCTGTTTTCCCGCGGAAAAGGGGTCTTTCTTCCCAAGCGGCTGTTCTTTGACCAGATTCACATGCCCGATGCCGAAATCCAGGGCCGTCCTCCAGTAAGACTGTTCCCGCACCGGCAGTCCCAGAAGACTGTTAATGCCCATCACCGCGCCTGCCAGGGCGCCGCACAGGCCGCCGGAAAACCCTACACCGCCGTCAAACACATAAGAAAGCCTTTCCAGCCGGGAACTCCCGATGCCGGTCTGCTCCCTGATTTTTCTTAAAACGCTGCCGGCGCAGTGAAAAGATGGCGGGTTGGGCCGAGAATTTTCTTTTTCTTTTTTTTTTGTTTCCAGCGCCGGGACGGATTCTGCTGCCCGGGGCAGGCAGGCATTCAGGTGCCGCATGGTTCCCCGGATATGCCAAAAGCATCCGGCCATGCGGTAAAAGGTAAGAAAATATTTCACCTGCCCCCACGTGGAATAAAAATCCGCCCGGGTGCGCTCCCGGCACAATGCCGTGCCATAGCTGGACTCAAACCATTGGACAAAATTTTTAACCCGATCCATGGTTTTCCGCGCGGTTTCACGATTTCCGGCTGTGATTGCCGCCTCATCTTCCAGCGCCATACACAAGGCCGCCGCGCTCACCACCCCACAGGTGGAACCGCAGGCCACGCACCCGCCTTCAAGCCCGGTAACCGCCTTTATCAGGGCATTGTCCGGCCGGCCGGTCATCTCCTGGAAAACTCCCAGGGTTGCCTGGGCTCAGTTGAAATCCGAAAACAGCCGGTACATGGCTTGACGCCCCCAGTAGTTTTGGACCTTCTTCTCTTTACGCTGTTTCATGAAACCCCTTTCGCAAACGGAATCCCTTCCAGATTCACGGCGTCACCCGCCGGTTCCGCCAGTGGCCTCTGGGCACGCATCCGGGCTATCGGGGGAGTGGGCGGCATCTGCCATTTTGTGTTTTTTCTCATCATCCTCTATTGGAATCCGGTTCAAAACAAGATACAGGTCTTTATTAACAGCCGGTGCCCGACAAATAAATCTTTTTTTATCCGCCGATCCAGGATTTGAATTTTGCCGCCAATTATAGTATGACTCTCGGATAAACCGCCGGCTGCCCCATGTTTTATCGAAATTGCAGCGTTATTGACCGTTTGTCAGAAACCCCTATGAAAGGAAAACCCCATGGAATACTCCCCGGAGCGGTATAAAAGCATCAAGAAAAAACACACGGCCCGTGCCAGCCGGGCGTATTACCTGGAGCTGTTCGGCAATTTCATCGCGGAGCGGGAAGGCTACCGGCATCTGGACGGCATGGAAGCCATTTACTTTTATCTGGTGAATAAATTCCACTGGCTGCCCAAAGATGTTCGGGCCATGAATATGGACGAAATCAGCTTTGTGCTGAGTCAGGAAATGGCAGACTGGACCGCGCCGGAAGAATCCCGAATCGATTAGACCCGATCAAAAAAATATGAAAATCTTGCTGATATCCGCCAATACGGAAACCATCAACATGCCGGTACTGCCCCTGGGACTGGCCTTTGTGAACGCCGCCCTCATGAACCGGGGATATGACACCCGCGTGATCAATCTCATGGACGAGGAAAACACGGAAGCGGTTCTGCCGCGCACCATTGGGGATTTTGCGCCGGATGTCATCGGCATTTCCATCCGCAATATCGACACCCAGGATATTAAAAATCCCGTGTTCATGCTTGGGCCGGTAAAATCCGTGGTTGACCGGTGCCGGAAACTTTCACGAGCGCCGGTGGTTATTGGCGGCGCCGGCTACAGCATCTATCCGGAAGCCGCCCTTGCCTATACCGGCGCGGACATGGGCATTCAGGGAGAAGGCGAAACCGCTTTTCCGGAACTGCTGGAAAGGCTCGCCGCCGGGCGGCCGGTATCGGACGTTCCCGGTCTTTACCTGCCGGATCAGGGCATGGTAACGGACAGAAAATGCATCCGTAACCCGGACGATATCATTTTTCCCCTGCCCGGCGTTCATCTGCCGGTATCAGAAGCGTTAAAACAGGCCAATCTATGGGTGCCGTTTCAGACCCGGAGGGGATGCCCGCTGAACTGTTCCTATTGTTCCACCGGCACTATTGAAGGCCGGATAGTGCGCAAATTTTCCATCACCCGGGCCGCGGACGCCCTGGCCGCCTGGGAAGCCGCCGGTTTTAACCGGTTTTTCTTTGCAGACAACACCTTTAACCTGCCCCCGGCCTATGCTGGGGCCTTGTGCGATGAAATCATTTCCCGGAACATGGGTATAGAGTGGCGCTGCATTCTGTATCCTTCGGCCATCCGCGAGCCGCTGGTGGCCAAAATGGCCCGCGCCGGGTGCCGGGAAGTGTCCCTCGGGTTTGAAAGCGGGTGTGATGCCATCCTCAAACAATTCAACAAGCATTTTACCGCAGAAGATATTCGCCAGACATCTGCACTGCTCAGAAAATACAACATCCAGCAGATGGGGTTTCTCATGCTGGGGGCGCCTGGCGAAACCCGGGAAACGGTGAAACAGAGCCTTGACTTTATGGACGATTTAAACCCGGACACCATTAAAATCACCACCGGTATCCGGATTTATCCCCATACCCGGCTGGCGGCAATCGCCAGGGCCGAAGGCGTGATCTCACCGGACGACGACCTTCTTTTTCCCAGATTCTACATTCGGGACGGCCTCAAAGACTGGCTCATCCATACGATTTCCCTCTGGGCCAAAGACCGGCCCAATTGCTATTACTAAAAAAGACCAAAACGGAGTATTTATGACGGACACAGACCAGCAGGACCACAAATTAATCCTCAGAGGACTGAAACGGCCGGACTATCCCCGGATCAAGGAAATTATGGACCGGGTGTATGCCGGTATGGGCGGGGCCTGGAAACCCGAGGAATTTGCCACCCTTCTGGAACAGTTCCCGGAAGGCCAGATCTGCATTGAAGACAACGGCACCGTGGTGGCGGCGGCGCTTACCATTCTGGTCAATGCCGAAGAATTTGAAAGCCGCCGGCACACCTATGATGATGTGGTGAGCGGCGGCAAAATGAGGGGCCATGATGCCGACGGCAATGCCCTTTACGGGGTGGATGTATTTGTGGATCCGGATTACCGGGGGCTGCGTCTGGGCAGACGGCTTTATGATGCCCGCAAGGAATTGTGCGAAACCCTGAATCTGAAAAGCATTATTTTCGGCGGCCGGATTCCGGGGTATGGAAAATATGCCGATGGAATGACCCCGTCCCAGTATATCCAGAAGGTGAAAGCCAATGAAATTTATGATCCGGTGCTGACGTTTCAGCTGTCCAATGACTTTCACATCAAAAAAGTAATGAAAAATTACATGCCCGAGGACACCCAGTCCGATGCTTACGGGGTCCTCATGGAATGGAACAATATTTATTATGAAAAACGCCAGCGACTGTTCGGGGGCCGGAAATCCTATCCCCGCATTGCTGTGGTCCAGTGGCAGATGCGGCCATTCAACACGTTGGATGAATTTCTCCATCAGGCGGAATTTTTCGTGGATGCCGTGGGCGGTTACAATTCCGACCTGGTGCTGTTTCCGGAACTACTCAACGCGCCGCTCTTGAAAAACTTTAACCAGGAAAATCCGGCCGAAGCCATGCGGTCGCTGGCGGAATACACGGAAGAGATCCGGGCTGCGTTCGTGAACATGGCCCTCTCCTACAACATCAACATCATCGCCGGCAGCGTGCCGGAACTGAAAGAGGATCTCCTCTACAATGTCTCTTTTGTGTGCCGCCGGGACGGCACCTGGGACGCCCAGTACAAGCTGCACATCACCCCGGACGAAGCCCAGTACTGGGGGCTCAAGGGCGGGGACCGGCTGAGAATTTTTGACACGGATATCGGTAAAATCGGGGTGCTGATCTGCTATGATGTGGAGTTTCCAGAGCTTTCCCGGCACCTGGTGGACAAAGGCATGACCATGCTGTTTGTGCCCTACTGGACAGACACCAAAAACGCTTACCTGCGGGTGCGGCGGTGCGCCCAGGCCCGGGCCATTGAAAATGAATGCTATGTGGCCATTTCGGGGTCCGTGGGCAACCTGCCCAAGGTGGAAAACATGGATATCCAGTATTCCCAGGCCGCGGTGTTCACGCCGTCGGATTTCGCGTTTCCCCATGACGCCATTGCCGCGGAAGCCACGCCCAACACGGAAATGACCCTTATGGTGGACCTGGATCTGGATCTGCTCAAGGAACTGCGTCAGCAGGGAAGCGTGCGGAACCTTGAAAGCCGGCGCAAGGAACTCTATGAAGTGGTCTGGAAACTCGGAAAAGCTTAGAAAGACGATCTCAACGGACGTTGCGCCGCCGGACATTTGGAATCCAGAAGATGATGCGGTTGTCTGATAATGGTCAGGCCACTTTCAGATGAAGATTTTTGCCCACTGCCCGGGCATAATTTACCAATGTTGACAGGCGGATATCCTCCGCATGATTTTCAATTCTGGAAATCGCCGATTTTTGGGTATTTAACATAGAAGCCACCGCTTCCTGAGTGAGGCCGGCTTCAAGGCGGGCCTGCTTCAAAAGGACACCGATCTTAAATTGTTCATACCCGTTTTCAAAATTTTTACCGAAAGACGGACGCTTCTTTTTTCCTAACGCAATATATTTATCTAAATCATCCATTATGCTAACTCCTGCCAAGGTATTCTTTTTTGCGCTTTTCCGCCAATTCAACTTCCTTTTTGGGTATTTTTTGACTTTTCTTTTGGAATGAGTTTGTCAAAATTATCAACTCGTTCCCATCAAAGAAGCCGAGCAGGCGGAAAGTGTTTTTTGGATATGATTTTGATATCCTATTTTATCCCCGGCAGCGACGTTCAAATTCCTGATCAGCTATTTTGTAAAACCGCTAAACCCGGTACCTTCCCATTGCGATGCGACCCTGGAGCGAAGACTTTCAGGGAAAAAGGGGACAAACTGTTTGAGCGGGCAGACGGCAGCGAACTTTTTCATTTCTATATTATTGCAGCGGAACCGCTGAATTTCGCATTTTGACCATCGAGCGAGTTTTTGGCCCCGCCCTGAAAGCCGGAAGGGACAGGGTCGCATCGCAGGGCGGCTTCTTTTGCTACTTTTCTTACCGCTAAGAAAAGTAGAGAAACACCGGGATGGCAGCCTCTGGATTGGTCACAAAGCCCATGATTTTCCCCCCCAAAAAAAATTGGGCTGGATTATTATTTTTTCCTCCCGTCCTTAAAATTGGCATGGATGCCCGCGATTTCACGATTTAAAAAGAACTCACCAATGGACTTGACCCTTTACCCCCTTCCCGCTAATTCAGCTTTCTTGCAACATACACCCCGTAACTGTAGTAGGCCTGATATTTCTCATAGAGGCCTATTTCATGCTTTTCCGCGTCAACAATTGCGCGGGCATCTTCACTGTTGTCGTTCCGTTCGAGAAAATCCGCAAAACGCTTCTGCATGGGCTGATAATAATTCGTAAGCCAGCAATACGAGGGCAAAACAAAATAGCCCATGGGCGAAAATCCGTTTTTTTCCAGCACGGCAAATTTTGAAGACGCCACATCAATTTCAGGATATTCAGATTCCCAGTGTTTCTGAAGCTCCGACGGACGGGAGCCGGTCGTCCAGGTAATTTCCGATACCACCAGCCGCCCCCCCGGTTTAAGATACCGACGCCAGGTGGTGACCCCATTTTCAAAGCCGATATTGTAGATAGCGCCCTCAGACCAGATCGCATCATATCCCGCATCTTTAAAAGGCAGATTATCCATGGAACCGCACAAGGTCTTTATCTTATGGGAGAGCCTCTGGGCTTTTGCTCTGGCTTCGAGCACGTCAAGAAAGTCCGGGAACAAATCCACGGCAGTCACCTGCGCGTCCAAAAGACGGGCCAGTACCAGCGTGGACGCCCCGGTGCCGCAGCCGATATCAGCAATCTTGAGCAGCGCCTCCCTGTCCAGCATGGCCAGGTCAAGGGCTTTTTCTGTTTCCGCAGCCCCGCCCGGCCCTTGCCGGTTGGCCCCTTTATGAAGGTCTATCAGAAGCTGATAATCTTCCACGAATTCGTCCTCATCGGTTTGACCCCACGAACCGGTTACGTGTTACGTCCATTCCTGAATATTTTAATAACGTTGCATCAGGCACCCATCAAACAGATGGATGCTTCCCGACAAACTCATCCCAACACGTTTTCAATGGCAGCCCCCATAATTTCCAGACCCTGCCGCAACTCTTTTTCTTTTATGTTCAGGGCCGGGAACACCCGGATGCCGACTCCCTGGGTCTGGCGGACAAACAGGCCCTGTTTCAGGCATTCGTCGCTGACCTTGCCGGCCAGTTTTGGCGTGGCAAATTCCACCAGCAGCAGCAGCCCCTTGCCCCGGATGTCGACAATGGCGGCCGGGAACCGGTTTTTCCACTGACCCATGGTGTCCAGACAGATGGTTTCCATGCGGGCCACATGGTCGGATATGTTGTTTTCCACCAGATACCCAATCACGGCATGGGCCACAGCGCACCCCAAGGGGTTGCCGCAATAGGTGCCGCCATGGTCCCCGATTTCAAAGGCCTGGGCCACTTTTTCGGTCATGGCAAAACCGCCGAACGGAAATCCGCCGGCAATGCCTTTGGCCATTGTGAGAAAATCCACTTCAATGCCAAGGTGTCCAGAGACAAACATGGGCCCGGTGCGGCAGAACCCGGTCTGGACTTCATCTGCGATCATGAGGGTGCCGTTTTCCCGGCACAGGCCCTGGGCTTTTTTAAGATACTCCTGGGACGGGATATGCACCCCGCCCTCTCCCTGGATGGGCTCGATGATAAAGGCGGCCACGTTTTCATCCAGGGCGTCTTCCAGTTCATCCAGATTGCCGTAGGTCACAAACCGGTAATTGGGCATCAGGGGATTGAATTTTTCCCGGTGGCTGGCCTGGCCCGTGGCGGACGCCGTGCTGATGGTGCGGCCGTGAAAACTCTGGTGGGTGGAAATCACATCCAGCCGATTGGTCACTTTCCGGGCCAGTTTGATGGCCGCGTCATTGGCTTCCGCGCCGGAATTGGAAAAAAAGACCCGGGTTAAATGGGACGGCAGCACGTTCATCAGAACCGACAGCAGTCCGGCTCTGGCCGGGGAATAGGTCAATCCGGAATTGGGATTCTGAAGCATTTTTTTGCCCTGGGAATTCAGGGCTTCCGCAATGACCGGGGCCGCATGGCCGATGCAGGTGACCCCCCAGCCCGAGGTAAAATCCATATACCGGTTGCCGTCTTCATCCCACACAAAGATCCCTTCTCCCCTGTCAATGGAGATTTTCTGCTTCACAAAAAACGGGGCCATATATTTGTCTTCAATTTCAAAGGTTTTCTGACTGGACATCATTCTTATACATTCCTTTCGGGTGAAAAATTAACGTAACGTGACCTATGATTTCAATGGCATGGAACCATTGCGTCGTCAATCATGATCCGGCATGCCGCCTGTTTTTTAAATGGATTTTTTGTCAGGCCCTGTCAACCCGGCCTTTTTAATGGCATCCGGTCCGAATTTTGCCGCGATGCCGTCCATCACCGGGCCAATTTTTTCCCATTTTCCCATAGGGTTGTCGGTTGCGGCAAAAAGTTCCAACTGGGTCCCGCGACCGGGCTCATCCAGGTCAGACGCGCCCACGCCCACCAGCCGCGCCGGCTGGCCCATGGAAAAATTTTCCAGCAGGCCGACGGCGGCCTGATAAATGATTTCCGCGGCAGATGTGGACCGGGAAAGCTTGGTCTGCCGGGTTTTTAAAGTAAAATCCGCGTATTTTATTTTTACGGTCACGGTCCGGGCTTTCCGGCCTTTTTTTCTGAGCTGGCGGCCCACCTCTTCGGCGTGCCTGAGCAGATATTTTTTCAGCTTCTCTTTGTCCCATACATCCGCGGCCAGGGTCTCTTCCGCAGACACGGATTTCACCGGCCGGACCGGCGTGACAGGCGACCGGTCAATGCCACGGGCCAGTTCGTATAATCGGCTGCCGTATTTACCCAAATGGGCGACCAGGTTTTCCCGGGGGAATTTTTTCACATCCCCGAGGGTGGCAATGCCCAGTTGATGAAGGGCCTGGCCGGCCTTTTTCCCCACGCCGGAAATTTTTTCCACCGGCAGTGCGGCAATAAACCGGTCCACGTCTTCCGGCGCGATAAACGTGAGGCCGTCCGGTTTATCCATGTCTGAGGCGATTTTGGCCAGAAATTTCAGGGGCGCAATCCCCACGGAGCAGGTCAGGCCTACAGTTGCCTTTACCTGGTGCTTAATTTTGATCCCTATCTCCCGGGGCGGGCCGAACACGGCTTCACACCCGGTCACATCCAGAAACGCCTCATCAATGGAGATCTGCTCCACCAGGGGCGTAAATGATTGCAGCACCGACATGACGGTGCGCGATACGTCTTTGTACCGGTGCCGCCGGGGCGGTACAAAAATACCATCCGGACATTTCTGCCGTGCCTGAAACACCGGCATGGCGGACCGGACCCCGTATTTCCGGGCTTCGTAACTGGCCGCGGCCACCACGCCCCGGCCGGAGGTGCCGCCCACAATCACAGGTTTAGCGACAAGAGTGGGGTTGTCCAGCTGCTCCACTGACGCAAAAAACGCATCCATATCCACATGAATGATCATTGGAGTCCGATCTTCCAGTTCCAGAGACCGGGACGATCTTTTAGTTTCACTTTTTTGGGAAGGGGCTCCAAAAGATGCACCAGCATTTTGAATCCGGCTCTTTTGAGTTCATCGGTTTTTGCCGTCAAATCCACCGGCCAGTTGGGGAACACCCAGAAATCAGATCCATACGGCCGGACCCAGGCTTGCTCACCTTTGGGGCTGGTAAACGGCTGGCCGGATTCCAGTTCCCCGGCAATGATGCGGGACACACACAAGGGCCAGTGGCCGGACACCACAATGCCCAAAGGCAACGGGCTTTTGGACGGCAGGGAGATGTATTCGGCACCGCCCAGTTCCGGGCTGACTATCACGCCGGAAACTCCCATGGACGCGAGATTTTCTATGGCCAGTTCATTGGCAACATTGCAAAACGGACCTGCCCATACATTCAATTTTTGACCGTTCCTGAAAAAAGCCATCTGCCAGGGCGCACCCAGCACAAAATTCCGGCATCCTCGTTTAATGGCGTCATCCGCCAACGCCTGTATTTTTGCCTGATCATCCGGCCAGATCACCGGCGGCAGCCAGAGCCAGGTCCGCTTCCGGTCTCCCATCATCACCCGCGGGGTGTCTGATGACAGCCAGACCCCGGTCAGGTCCCGGGGATTTTTTTTGGCCCCCTGCATGCTCCGGAACACCCGCATTTCCTGCAAAGCCATTTTCTGGGCCGTGACTGCCGGGGGCGTGACCTGAAAACGGGACGTTTCAGGCGGCATCTTCTGATATCCGGTCATCTCATTTTCAAATTCACGGATCATCCGATCAAGTTCCGGTTCCCGGCGGTCAATGATATACACCGGCGCCCCGTTTTTCGGCCGGCGGCCGGCCGGGAATTTCAGGAACAATTTTCCGTGTTTGGGCACGAACTTGCCCACCCGGAAGGTCTGGTGCCAAAAATCTTCTTCATTGCCGATGCGCAGCATGTCACCGGTCAGAAACGCCTCCCGGGGAACGACATAAGGGCTGGCCCCTTCGCCTTTGACGCTGCCGGCCAAAAGCCCGGAACCGGTACGGATGCTGATATCAATTGGATTCTGGGGCCGCTGGGGCAAGATATTATAATGGGTGGTGCGCCGGCCCATGGCATAATCCAGATACGCAAGGGCGGTTTTTTTAGCATTGGGATCATCTGCCTGATCTCTTAACAGGCGGTAAGCAGCGACCGTATAATACACATAGTGGGCCCCTTTTTTCCGGCCCTCGATTTTAAGCGCCCCTATCTGCGGCACGGATGTGATGATCTTGGTCAGCACGTCCACGGAAAAATCCTGGCAGGAAAAAAACTTTTCCCTCTGGCCGGCCTGTTCATACACCCGGCGGCAGGGCTGCACACACCTGCCCCGGAGCCCGCTTTTACCGCCCATGTAGCTGCTCCAGTAGCACCGGCCGGATACGGCGTAACACAATGCCCCATGAACAAACACCTCGAGAGAAAGCCCATCCGGGCAGGCTGCGGCAACGGCTTTTATTTCATCAATGCTCAATTCCCGGGGCAGCACCACCCGTCGGATTTCCGGAAACTGACGGATCGTTTCAAGGGCTGCGGAAAAAGACACGTTGGCCAGGGTGGACAAATGAATCTCTCCGGAAAACCCGGTCTGCCGGGCAAGGGAGACCATGGCAAGGTCCTGGACAATCAGCGCGTCCGGGGCCGCCATCCGGTTCAGCTGATCCAGCATCCGGCCCGCGGCATTCAACTCGTCAGATTTGATCAGGGTGTTGACCGGAACATATACCTTTCGCCCCTGATCGTGAGCCAGGCGGATCAATGCTGCCAGTTCATGAAGGGTGAAATTTTCCGCGGCCATGCGTGCGGAAAAATGTTTTAAGCCGCAATACACCGCATCCGCCCCTGCGGCCAGGGCCGCCAGAAAGCTTTCCCGGTTTCCGGCAGGCGCCAGGATTTCAGGCAAACCACCTGTTTTCTGTAAATTCTTACGAACGGACATTTCGGACATCATACAAAACTGACCTGATCCTATAATTTGCATTCACCCCTTGCGGATTAACCCCTTGCCCATCTGATTGACAGATGGTATAAACATAAAAATTTAAAATCAATGCAAATATGATGAATATGACCTGGTTGCCAACGGCCCATGGATGCTTATTGTATCAGGCATAAGATTTATTTTTTAAGTTTACTGAATTCATCATTTATTGAAAACAAAAACAAGGATGACACCATGAAAATAGCAGTCAGCGGTAAAGGCGGAGTGGGTAAAACCACTTTCTCATCTCTTTTAATACGCGCTCTCAATGCGGACGGCAAGCATGTTCTGGCCATTGACGCAGACCCGGACGCCAATCTGGCGGCCGCCATCGGCATTCCGGATGCGGATAAAATCATCCCCATCTCGGAAATGAAAGAGCTGGCGTATGAGCGGACCGAGGCGAAACCCGGCACCATCGGCGGTTTTTTTAAACTCAACCCCAAAGTGGATGATCTACCGGATGCCCTGTCCGCGAAATTCGAAAACATCAAACTCATGCGCCTGGGGGGCATCAAAAAAGGCGGGGCCGGGTGCATCTGCCCGGAAAGCACCCTCTTAAAAGCCCTGATCACCCATATTGTCCTGGCCCGGGATGAAGTGGTGGTCATGGACATGGAAGCCGGCATCGAACATCTTGGCCGAGGCACGGCCCAGGCCGTGGACAAACTGCTGGTAGTGGTGGAACCGGGCAGCCGGAGCATTGAAACGGCACGGCATATCCAGAAACTGGCCGGTGAAATCGGGCTCACCGCCATTGCCCTGGTGGGCAATAAAATCCGGGGGCCGAAAGACGAGGAATTTCTGAAAAAACATCTGAGCGGATTTTCTTTTTTAGGATTTATCCCCTATGATGACGCCCTGATCGAAGCGGATCTGAACGGCATGGCGCCTTTTGATGTGGAATCCGAATCCCGACAAATTATCCAGGAGATGATCACTAAAATTCAATGACAGACGCTAAAAACCGAAAATACCGCCGCAGGCCTCCCGCCAGAAAAAAATCCGCACCGGTTCACCGGCTGAAACCCGGCTCGGATGCCAAGCTGAAACGCATTTTTGCGGAAATCGGGGTGCCGGATCAACAGCCGTTCATCCCGGACCCCTTTCAGCTGGACGCCCTGAAAGCTGTCAAAAAAGGGGACTGCCTGGTGACTGTTCCCACCGGCGCCGGGAAAACCTGGATCGCGGAACAGGCCATCGCCCGTACTGTTGAGGGGGGCGGAAAAGCCTGGTATGCGTCCCCCTTAAAAGCGCTGACCAATTCCAAATTTTCCGAGTTTTCGCGCCTCTTTGGTGCGGAAAACGTGGGCATCCTCACCGGCGACCGCAAGGAAAACATGGATGCGCCCATCATTATTGGCACCACGGAGATTCTCCGCAATCAGCTCTATGATGCCATGCACCGGGGCGAAGACCTGGACACGGACTTTGTGATCCTGGATGAAGCCCATTTTCTGGGGGATGAAGAGCGGGGCGTGGTGTGGGAAGAGACCATGATTTACCTGCCCCGGCGCATCCCCCTGCTACTGTTGTCCGCCACCATCGGCAACGCCCACCAGATCGCCGGATGGTTGAAATCGATCCGGAACAATGACTGCACGGTCATCGAAGAAACCGGCCGGCCGGTGCCGCTCTTTCCCCTGTTTCTTCATCCTTCGGGCACCCTGTTTCCGTTTCTGGCCGGCGGCAATTCATCCGCCGAAAAAAAACGACTGTACAAAAAAGTCCAGAAATTCGCCAATATCAAACATTCCTCCGGCATGATGCGTTCCCGAAGACTGCCGCCCATGGGGGATATTTTGAAAATTCTCTTTAAATACCGGCTGCTCCCGTCCATCTTTTTTTTGAAATCCCGGGCCGATTGTGATCACGCCCTGGTCCTTGCCGCCATGCGATCCCACGATGAAGATCCGGACCGGCGGGAGCGGCGGCTCACCCGGATTGACGAACTCATCGCCGCAGTGCCCCATGTGGCGGAGCACAAGCAGATGCATTACCTCCGGGAGCATGCCGTGGGCGCCCATCACAGCGGTCAGCTACCGGTCTGGAAACTGGTGATTGAAACCCTGATGACCGAGGGCCTGCTGGATGCGGTGTTTGCCACCTCCACTGTGGCGGCAGGCGTCAATTTCCCAGCCCGCACCATTCTGTTTCTTAATTCAGACCGCTTCAACGGCCGGGATTTCATGCCGCTCACTGCCACGGAATTTCATCAGATGACTGGACGGGCCGGCCGGCGGGGAATGGATAACATCGGTTTCTGCATTGTGATACCGGGCCGGTTCATGGATTTGCGCCTGGTGGAGGCACTGTTTAACGCGCCGCCCACGGATGTTTTCAGCCAGATCAAAATCAATTTTTCCATGACCCTGAATCTTCTCTTGTCTCATTCGCCGGAACAGGTGAGGGAACTTCTGGGTAAATCCTTTGCCGCCTACCAACTGACCCATGGAAACAGAAAAAAAGATCCTGCCCGGGAAGACCGCCCGGATGCGGATATCCTGTGGCGGGATTTTCTCCACCATCTTGATTTTTTAACAAAAAAAGAATATGTTACAGATGACGATAAACTGACAACAGACGGGGAATGGACCTCCCAGCTGCGCATTGATCATCCGTTGATGGTGGCCGAGGGGTTCCGGAAAAATCTGTTTCCCAAATCAAACCCCGCCTACCTGGCTGCCATTATGGCCGCTTTTGTCAATGAACGGGAATTTGAAGATGACGCCACGGATACGTCCATGGTGCCGAAGACCCTGTTTAAAATTTTTACAAAAATGGATGCCGGCCTGAAACCGTTTGCCAAAGAAATGACCTCAAACGGATTTGCCGTACCAACGCTTTATTTTCTGCCGGCGGTCACCATGTATCTCTGGGCCCGGGGCATGGCCTGGGATGAGGTGGTGACAATTTCAAAAATGCCGGAAGGGAATCTGGCCATGCTGATTTTCAGAACCGCGGACAACCTCCGGCACATCCGGAATATCGGCCGGGTGTTTCCGGATGCCGCCGAGACCTCCGGCCGGGCCATTGATCTAATCTTAAGGGATCCGGTGGTATCCACCTATGAAATCTAACCGGAGACCCCCTGCCCCGGGGATTCGGCTGGCAACAACAGTTTCAGGTGCCAAAACCGACTTTTCCGACGCCTGCGGCTGAAAAACCAGAACCGGCAACCACTGTTTCTTTTTCTTGTTTGTTTGCACAGGAACTGACGGACAAGGCACGAACAGGACCGAATGGAAATATTAAACTGGGCGTCCATCTCTCTTGGCATTTTCCTTTCCCTGACCACGGCGGGTCATGCGTTGCTGAATCAGCGGATACCCTCTTCCGCTTTAGGCTGGGTAGCGGTATGCCTCATATTCCCGTTTGCCGGGCCTGTTCTCTATTTTCTTTTCGGCATCAACCGGGTAAAAACCAGGGCCCTGAAACTGGGAGACAAGCGCCAGGCCGCCAAAATCGGCCTCAGCGATACCGGGGGGGACGCCACCCGCCTGGCAACCGTATCCTGCGCCGGCCTCAACCTGCCCCGTTCCTATGTGCAGGTGGCCCGGATATCCGACACAGTCAGCAATTTTCCCATGGTGGCGGGCAACCGGATAGAGCCGCTGCACAATGGGGAAGCGGCCTATCCGGCGATGCTGAATGCCATTGATAACGCCAGCCGCAGCGTTTATCTCACCTCTTATATTTTTGACACCAGTGGCACCGGCAACAAATTTATCGATGCCCTGGGCCGGGCAACCGATCGCGGGGTGGACGTGCGGGTCATCATTGACGGGTTCGGGGAACTGTATTCTTTCACCCGGGCCAGCAAACTGCTCAAAAAAAAAGGCATACAAGTCACCCGGTTCCTGCCGCCCCGGCTGCTTTTGCCGCCCATTCATATCAACCTACGCAACCATCGCAAAATTCTCACGGTGGACGGACACACCGGATTCACCGGCGGCATGAATATCGGCGACCGGCACCTGGCGGAAAACATCCGAAACCCATCCCGTTCCATTGACATGCATTTCCGGCTCAGCGGACCCGTGGTCATGCAGCTGGAACAGACATTCATTGAGGACTGGGCCTTCTGCACGGGCGAACAGATTGATCCCACCCGCTCCCTTCCGGTCAAATCGGGCACGGCGGTATGCCGGGTCATCAGCGACGGACCGGACGAGGACATGAATAATCTGTCCACCATTCTGATCGGTGCCATTTCTTCCGCCCGGGAACGGATTCTGATCATGACCCCTTATTTTCTGCCGTCGCCGGAAATGATTTCCGCGCTCCAGACAGCTGCCTTAAGAGGCGTGCGGGTCAATGTGGTACTGCCATTTAAAAACAATCTGCCCTACATCAAATGGGCCGGCACCAACATGCTCCCGGATCTCTTGTTCCGGGGGGTGCATATTTTTTATCAGCCCCCGCCTTTTGTCCACACCAAACTGTTTGTCATGGATGAGCAGTACGCGCAGATCGGCTCTGCCAATCTGGACCCCCGAAGCCTGCGGCTGAATTTCGAACTGACCGTGGAAATCTATGACCGGAATGTGGCAACCCAGCTTGCCGCACATATTGAAGAACAGCTCCGCAAATCAACGCCGGTGACATTAGAATCGGTCAGAAACCGTCCGTTTATCATCAAAATGCGGGATGCGGTGGTGTGGCTGTTTTCGTCCTACCTGTAGGCTTACCCGTGGCGTCGAAACCGTCCATTCAGACGGCGCTGCACGGAATCCTTGACCTGCTTTGACTTGGAATTGATAACAGAATAGCTGTATCTGAAATTCTTTTCCATTACATTCGGGGAATTTTTGATGCTGCTGCGGATTTTATAGCTGTTGCTGGTCACTTTCTGGAACAGATGGGTTTCTTTTCCCACCACATAGGTTTCCCGGTTTTTTACCGCATCCAGAAATGATGGCCGGTCCGGGGCTGTGCTCGCAATTGTCACGGATTTTCCCATCTGAAACAGATTATGGCCGTCGCTGCCGCCGGTCATGGATTTTCCCAGGTTAAAGCCGAGCACCGCACACTGAAGGTTCCATTTTTTCATATTGCCGGCATTGATCACCTCAACACCGTCCGCCATGTCCATGAGACGGGCCTGGTCCTCTTTTGAAAAAAACGCATTGCAGATGCCGGTATAGACGCCGCAATAGGGGTGGGGGAATATGATCAGATTATGGTACTCACTGGCACGCAGCAGAATCTCTTCCATGGTGAGAGAAATGGAACTCATCACATCCCGGCCCAGAAACGGCTGAACCTCTTTTTCATAAAACCGGACCAGTGTCTGGATGTCATAAAAATAAACCAGAAGATGCGCCCCTTCCCGGGAGGTCACCTCAATACCGGGGATGGTCAAAATATCCTTATACCGCTCCAGCCGCAGGGCCCCCTTGATGGCATTGTGGTCGGTAAGCGCGATGCCGATGCCCAATGCGGCTGCCCGCCGGGCAATGCTGCGAACGTAGTTCAGGCCGTCGGAATACCGGGAGTGGAAATGCATGTCAACCACTGTATAGTTTTGAGTGAGATCCGAAAGAGACGGTCTTTCAAATGCCACGCGGTGGGTCAATTCCATAAAACCTCAAAGAAGAACGCGGTACAAAATACTTTTCCCAATCTGGGCAAAGGGTCTGAAAATCATTAAAACATCTGATCTATCATTATAATACCCATTATAAAAAAATCAAGAATAGCCCCATCTCGCCAGGTGCTCAAACAGAAAACCCTGATACGGTAATCCGCATCAGGGTTTTCTGTTATACATTTATACACCTGTAAAGATTTACAGATTTTCAATCGCCTCGGTCAATTCCGGGATGAACTCAAGGATGTCTGCCTCGATGCCCACATCCGCCACTTGGAAAATAGGGGCTTTGGCATTTTTGTTAACGGCGACGATAAAAGGATTCCCCTTGATACCGCCCATGTGCTGGAAGGAACCGGAAATCCCCATGGCCATATACACCTTGGGTTTGACGGTCTGACCGGAAGTACCCACCTGACGGGATTTTTCCAGCCATTTGGCGTCTACAATCGGTCTGGAGCAGGAAACATCTGCGCCCATGGCTTTGGCCAGATCAAAGACCATTTCAATGTTGTCTTCATCTTCAATACCGCGGCCCACGGAGACCAGCACTTCGGACTTGGTGATGTCCACGTCGCCAGCTTCGGCTTCAACCACTTCAATAAATGTGCGTTTGGCACTCAGGTCCCCGGCGTCACCGGATTTATCCACCACATCGCCGCCGAATTTGGTATCATCCGGCTGAAAAACCCCCGGCCGCATATTGAGCACTGCACCTGCGGAAATGTCGCAGGTTACATGGGTGCTGACAGCACCGGAAAATTCCTGTCGGACAACTTTCAGTGTCGTGCCGTCCACACCGTCCACACCAACAATATCCGCAACAAAGGTGGAATCCATTTTAATGGACAGTCCGGGCCCCAGATCCATGCCGAATGTGTCATGGGGCAGAAGAACAATGCTGTCCGCCGGCAGAATGGCTACCAGGGCCTTGCGCACCACTTCCGCGTTCGGGTATGCCAGTGCGGCATTGTCAATTTTCCATACGGCGTTATAAACCGTTGCCATTTCGCTGCAAACTTTATCAAGATCAGCGCCGCTGCCGGTCACCACTGCAGTGACGGAAGCATCCGGCGCGATTTTCTTTGCTGCAACGATCAGTTCCAGGGCGGAATCATCGGCAACACCATCAGCATGTTTGATATATGCAAAAACGTCGGCCATTATTTTAACCCTCCCTTGGCTTTTAAGTATTCAATGAGTTTTTCAATGATTTCCTCTGTGCTGCCTTCGAGCATTTCCGCACCTTCGCCCATATCCGGCACAAAGTAGTCAACTCTTTTCACCTTTGCCGCATCCGCGCCGACGGCCGCTGCATCCAGGCCAAGGTCAGACGCGCTGAGCTCGGGAATTTCAACGGACGCCACTTTCCGGATACCGCGAATACCCACGTAGCGGGGCTCATTGATACCGGTCTGAATGGACAGAACACAGGGGAGTTCAATTTCATTCATTTCCTGGTTGCCGCCTTCGATTTCACGACCCACTTTCAGTTTGCCGTCGCCGGGTTCAATCAAATTGACCAGCGATGCATAGGGGTAATCCAGCATGGCGGCCAGCATACCGCCCACCTGGGCCGCGCCTTCGTCCGCCTGAGCCCCGGTCAGGATCAGGTCATAATTGCCTTTTTCCACGGCGGCTTTTAAGATGGTGGCAATGCCCTTGCCGTCGGCGCCTTCAAATCCATCATCCGTAAGCAGCAGGCCGTTGTTGGCCCCCATGGCCATTTCACGGCGCAGCACTTCTTCCGATTCATCGTCGCCGACAGTGACCACGGTGACAGAGCCGCCGACTTTGTCCACGATCTGAATCGCTTCTTCAACCGCATAATTGTCCCATTCGTTTACCGAGTAAACCAGATCGTCGCGTTCGATGTCATTACCGTCGCCGTTGATTTCGATCTCGTTTTCCGAGGTATCTGGAACACGCTTCACACACACTAAAATTTCCATATCGTCCTCCAACCCTATCTGTGATTATAAAATTTACAGACGTTTATTCGCCCATCAATTAAAAACGCTTGGTTATTCAATCAACCCGCTGCCGGTTAGCTGTCAATATGGGCGGCAATCAGCTCACCCAGATCGATGGCTTCCATTTTTCCTTCCAGTCCGGCCACCTTAATGGCATCTTCCATGTTCACCAGACAAAACGGACATGCCGTGACAATCACATTGGCGCCGGCTTTTTGCGCGTGTTTCACCCGCACAACTCCCATTCTTTCCTCTTCCTCCGGTTCATAGAACAGCATCAGACCGCCACCGCTGCAGCAGAACGAGCGGTCACGGCTTTTGAGCATTTCCACCCGCCGGATGCCAGGAATGGCGTCAATAGCCGCCCGGGGCTCATCATACAAACTGTTGTGCCGGCCAAGGTAACAGGGATCATGATAGGTGTAAACCTTGTTCGCTTCTTCCTCACTCACCCCTTTGAGCTTGAGTCGTCCGGAGGAGACATTTTTCACGATCACCTGACTGATATGTTCCACCGGAGGCATTTCTGAGTATTCATTTTTGAGTGCATTGTATGCATGGGGATCGGCCGTGACAATCTTTTTCACACCGGAGTTCTTGATGGCTTCGGAATTGTGAGCCTTTAGGCTCTGATACAGCATTTCTTCGCCAAACCGTTTGACTTCATTTCCGGAGTCTTTTTCTTCTTTGCCCAGAATGCCGAAATCCTCACCTACCGCACACATAATCGTGGCAGTCGCCCGGGCCACATTCTGCATCCGCTCATCAAAAGAGCTGATGGAATCCACAAAATAAAGGGTTTCAGCGGATGTTTTCTTATCCAGAACCTTGACTTCGCAATTTTCCAGTTCCTTGGTCCACTCGGCCCGTTTTTTCTCCATTTTGCCGTAGGGATTACCGCGTTTTTCCAGAGAAGACAAAGGTTTCTGCAGGGACTGGGGCACGTTGCCTTCATCCACCATCCCCCGGCGCAGATCAACGATTT
The DNA here is from genome assembly GCA_963675805.2 of Desulfobacterales bacterium. GTDB lineage: Bacteria > Desulfobacterota > Desulfobacteria > Desulfobacterales > Desulfosalsimonadaceae > SURF-3. Next base: position 249,473 of record CAXXNU010000001.1, read on the forward strand.
TATTGATATATTCAATGCCGATGGGGCACTCCTGTTCACAGGCACCGCAGGTGGTGCAGGACCAGATTTCATCTTCCGAATAAATTCCGCCTTCACCGATCAGGGGTTCCTGGGCCACAAAATTGCCCATGAGCGGAAAATGGGAAAACGCATAATCTCTTCCCTTGATGGAGATAAACCGCGGGGACAGGGGACGTTTTACCGTATTGGCCGGGCACTGATCGGAACACCGGCCGCAGTCCGCGCAGGTGTAGAAATCCAGTATATCTTTCCATGTGAAATCGGAGAATTTTTTAACCCCGAAGGTTTCCAGGTCATCCAGCTCTTCATCACTGACACCGTAGCGCACCGGCCGCACATTGCCGCGATCCAGACGCATAAAAAATACATTAAACAGCGATGTGATCACATGGAAATGTTTGCCCATGGGCAAAAAGCACAGGAAAAAGAAAAACGTTAAATCATGCACATAGTAAGAAGCAATGTGGTAGGCCTGAAGACTTTTTGTGGAATTGTCCAGAAGCATGTTCTTGAAAAACCACGCCAGGGTGCCCGGTGCCAGAAAAGTGGCGTCATGTCCCGCCTGAACTTCCGCGGCCACCAGTGCGGCCTCATAGAGACTCTCGGAAACCATCAGGGTGGCAATCACCAGACAGACGAACACGGCTTCATTGGTGTGATCATGTCCGTAAGATTCTGGGTAATGATACCGGTCCGGTCGGAAAATACCCCGTCGTACAGCAGCGATGATGACAGCAAAAAAAACAGCGGTGGCGGCATAATCTTTAAAGAAATAATAAATATCGCCAAGGGTTCCGCCAAGGCCGGGCATGACAAACCCTTCGCTGATCCCTTTGATCACGAGTTCCGTGGACCGGACGGAAAGAATCAGAAAGCCGAAAAAAATGATAATATGCAGCACACCGGCCATCATGTAGCGCGGATGGCGCCACTGGCCCAGCCAGATTTTCAAGACATTGAGGATACGTTCCTTGGGCCGGTCAAACCGGAAATCCGGATTGGCTTTAACCAGTGGGGCAACACGCTTGGCCATGATATAGGTAAACAGGCCCACCCCCAACAACGGCAGCAATACGGAAAAGATCACTGTCGGGATAAAACCAAAAAGTTTAAACGACGCCGGAGAAATTAATACAGGTTCCATTCTTTATTCCTTTTCTCCCTTCATCATAAATTTAAATGATATGGATAGCAAATTGGTTGCAGGCAATCAAAAAAACCGATTTTTATTGAAGAATCATTATGAATGAACGTTCATTTTTAGTTGAAAAACAAAAATCAGTCAAGCAAAAATTATTCATCCGCTGTCTGCCAGATGCGTCTTTTTGGCTTTGTCTGCCTTAAACAATTCAGGGGGCTTCAACGAAGCCCCCTGAACATATACTCAAAAACACATGCGATTTTTTTGGGTATTAACCGATAAAGGAGGCTTCATCAATTTCAATGGGGGCGCCGTCGGTTGTCAGAATCGCGTTCATTTTACCCAGGGTGGTCGGCAGAACGGTATTACAGAAGTACTGGGCACTCTTGAGCTGGCCGGCATAGAACGGAATGTCTTTCTTCTTGGCTTTTTCCAGCGCATCCGCAGCAATCTGGGCTCTCCAGAGCAGCATCCATGCCATCACCACATCACCGCAAACTTCCATGAACGGATAAGAGAAGGCAAACGCATTCAGCACCTTATCAGACATGGCAGTTTTGCCCAGATGCATGGCCACCTCACCCAGTTTGTTCAGGGCTTCTTCCACCTTCACGGCGTAATCCTTAATACTGTCGATGTTCTTTGCCGCACCGGTAACTGCCATGATTTCACCCATGAGGTCCATGACCAGCTTGCCTTTTTTCATTCCGAGTTTTCTGCCCAAGAGGTCCATGGACTGGATACCGTTGGTGCCTTCATAGATCATGGTGATCCGGCAGTCTCTCATCAACTGTTCCTGGGGATATTCCTTGATGTACCCATACCCACCATATACCTGCATCCCGGCGTTACACACATCAAACGCGCGGTCCGTGACATACCCTTTGGCAATGGGAATCAGAAGATCAATCAGGTCATGATATTTTTCTTTTTCTTTCTCATCTTCAACCGTGTTGGCCTTGTCTTCACACCAGGCCACATAGTACAGAAGGCTTCTCATCCCTTCAATATAGACCTTCATGTTCAGAAGCATCCGGCGAACATCCGGATGATTGATAATAGCAACACCCGGGGCGTCTTTTTCAAACATGGCCAGCAGGTTGCGGCCCTGGATACGCTCTTTGGCATAATTCACCGCATTCATGTACGAAGCGGTGGCGCAGGCAAAACCCTGCATGCCGACGAGCAGACGGGCTTCGTTCATCATGAGGAACATGGCACGCATGCCTTTGTTCTCTTCACCCAGCAAGGTACCGATGCACTGGCCTTTTTCACCCAGAGACATGGTACAGGTGGCATTGCCGTGAATGCCCATTTTTTCCTCAATGCCCACGCAGGTGATATCGTTGAACTCGCCCAGGCTACCGTCCGGATTGACGCGATATTTCGGAACGGCAAACAGAGAGATACCTTTGGTGCCGGCGGGTGCGCCTTCGATGCGGGCCAGCACCGGATGAATGATGTTTTCGCACAGATCATGATCCCCGCTGGAGATAAAAATCTTCTGACCGGTGATGGAATAAGTGCCATCGCCATTGGGCACCGCTTTGGTGGTCAGGGCGCCCACGTCGGAACCGGCTTCCGGCTCGGTGAGAAGCATGGTGCCGCCCCATTTGCAGGTGAACATGTTCTTGAGATACATTTTTTTCTGTTCGTCTGTACCGAATGCTTCAACCAATTTGCCGGCGCCATGGGTCAGACCGGAGTACATCATAAACGCATAGTTGGCGCCGTTAAAATACTCTGCCGCCGCCATGGAAACGGATCTTGGCATGCCCTGTCCGCCGTATTCCGGATCTTCCGGCATGGCCGTCCACTCGCCTTCACGCAATAATTCAAACGGTTTTTTGAAAAAATCCGGGACCGTAACGGCATTGTTTTCAAATGTTACGCCGGTTTCGTCGCCTTCTTTCCGTGTGGGAAGGATTTCCTTGACGGCCAGATTGCGTGCTTCCGAAACAATCAGATCCACTGTTTTTTTATTAAACTCCGCGTATTGTTCACTTTTGCTGAATTGATCCACATTCAATTGCTCGTGAAGGACAAAATCGATATCCCGACGATCTGAAATTTGCTGTGCCATAAGTTTGGTTCTCCTTTTAAAATTTAATTTTTAAGAACGATCCCTGATAATTCAATAGGTTGCCTAAATTTATATCTGAACTTCCCGGGCTTTCTCACCGATGCCTTTGAAATACAGATCAACAAGGGGATCGGCCATGGTGACCAGATCATATTTGACGCCGGTGACCACCCAGGTATTGATCACTTCGTTGACTGCCCCGAGAATAAACCGTTTGACCAGCCCGGACTGAAAATCTTTCCGGATACTGCCTTCCTTTTGCCCCTGGTCGATAATTTCACCGATAATATCCAGGTACATTTTGGTAATATCTTTTATATACGCCTCATCAATATACCGGGCCTGAAGCGCTTCACGCTGGAACACCACCGCCATGTTCGGATCCCGCTGAAATTCTCCCAGATGCCGGCGGATCAGATTCCTGAGTTTATCTTCCGCATGTTCCGCTTTTTCCACTTCTCCCTTGAAACGGTCAAACACCCGCCGGGTTTTATAACTGAAAAAATTAAACAGGATATCGGCTTTATTTTTGAAATAGATATAGATGGTGCCGTCCGCGACACCTGCCTCGCGGGCGACCTGGGAAATGGTCGCTTTGTGATATCCCTGCTCCGCAAAGACTTTTATGGCGGCGTTGAGGATCTGGTGGTATTTATCATTATTGGATTTATTTAATTTATCCGGCTTTTTAATGACGCACCCCGTAAACAGGCTTATAGATAATGAATGAACCTTCATTCACTGAATGAAGGTTCATTCATTATCAAACCAGATCACCGGCTGTCAAGAAAAAAAACAATGGGTTTTTGACAAAAAATCCACCCGCTTTTCACCGCAGAATTATCTATAATTTCAAGTGAATGACGCTGACCGCAGACGGACTTATTTTTTCACCCGTTCCACATACGCCCCGGTGCGGGTGTCGATGCGGATGGATTCCCCTTCTTCAATAAACGGTGGCACCTGAAGCTCGTAACCGGTTTCCAGTGTGGCGGGTTTGTTGCTGCCGGAAGCGGTGTCCCCTTTTACCCAGGGGTCGGATTTTACAATTTTGAGTTCAATGAAATTGGGCAGGGATACGGCAATGGGATTACCGTTGAATAACAGAACATTGCATACCGTATTCTCCTTGAGAAAATGGATGTCATCCCCAATCTGATCACGGCCCAGAAAAATCTGATCATAGGTGGATGAATTCATGAAACAATACTGTTCACCGTCACTGTAAAGGTATTCCATTTCCTGCTCTTCAAGGTTGGCCGGGCTGAATTTTTCACCCGACCGATAAGTTCTGTCAAACTGCACCCCGGTAATCATATTTTTAAGCTTGCATTTGTAAAGCGCCTGGCCTTTTCCGGGTTTTACAAATTCAAACCCCACAATCACATAGGGGTCCCCATCAATTTCTATTTTCAGACCTTTTTTAAGATCACCGCTTTCGTACATGTGTGTTCTCTCCTGTTAAAATGTTGATCATTAATTTTCTGAGCACTTATAAATAAAAAAAGGAGTGAAGATCAAATGTTTTTACACTTTTTCGGATCAGAAATCCGCGGCCGCCCGACGGGCTTCATCCACAAATCGTCTCACCTTTGCCATATCCTTTTTAAACCGTATGGGACACCCTTCCCGGTCGCAGGCATTGGTCCGGGTGCAGGAATCAACACCGGCCGGTCGCACCGTTTTTATTGCCGCATAAACATTATCCGGCGACAGACCCCCCGCCAGAATAACCGGTATCGGGCTCCTCTCCACCAGCCGGGCCGCGGCCGCCCAGCTACAGGGAATGCCGGTAATTCCCACAAACCCGTTTACCGGCTGGTCACCGGATTCCCCAACGTCTGTCAGCACCGTATCGGTCAAAAAAAAATCACTGACCGGTCCAAACATGGCGGCCAGTTCCAGGTAACTGTCGTGGCCTTCCACCGGGCCGGCAGAAATGGGGATGGTCCGCATAATCCTAATTTCAGGAAATTTCAGTCGGATCGTCCTCTGAAGCGCAATCAGCCGACGACATTCCGCCTCCGCAACCTGCAACCGACAATCAGTCAGTATTTCACAGAAATGAACCATATCCGGCCGGTAAAAATCAAGGGAGGCAAAAACGCGGTCCGGATCATTATACAGCAGAATAAGACTGCTCTTTGCATCTGTTTCCGCCACCCGTTCAAGGGTTTGCTTGATTTCGGGCTGCTTCCAGTCCTCAGCGGAAATAACGACGCTGCCCACATGATCCACCCCGGCGGCAATCACGTTTTCGGCTTCCGCGGGTGTCTGAATTTCATAAATCTGTGAGATTATTTTTTTCATTGTATTCGTAAAAAACCCGATACCGAAACATCGTTATTAATCACAGGAAATCGGCGCATTTACCCGCCCCAGCCTTTCAATGGTAACAGGGTGGCATAGATGCCAGGCATCACCCTGCGGGGTGCGCACGCCGTGCGTGAGCAGGCCGGTAACACGGCAGGTGCAACGCGCTGTGACCGCTTGCGAAATTTGAGTTGACTTTTGCGGCTTGCTTTAACATATTAATTTTATTTTATCAAACGGTTTCACCAGACGCCGGTCGCCTTCTTTTTGGGGACCGTAGCATTCAGAATTACAGCTAAGGATAAAGACTCTACATGATTGTTGTTATAGATTTCGGCTCCCAATATAATCAGCTCATCGCGCGCCGGGTTCGGGAATGCCGGGTATACTGCCAGATCGAACCCCCGGACATCGACTTTGCCACCATTCAATCCTTAAACCCCGACGGCATCATCCTCTCCGGCGGACCGTCCAGCATTTACGGAAAAAACAGCCCGAAAATCGATCCGGCCATCTTTGCTGCCGGTATTCCCGTCTTAGGTATCTGCTATGGCATGCAGTTTATGGTGGACGCCCTGGGCGGCACCGTTAAAAAAGCAGCCAAACGGGAATACGGATTTGCCGAACTGGACATCCGGAAAAAAGACAATTTGTTTGAAACGATCGATTCCCCCGCCACGTGCTGGATGAGTCATGGGGATTCCATCACAAAACTGCCCCCGGGATTTTCCACCACCGCGCGAACCGAAAACACGCCTTATGCCGCTATCGAGAATGCTGAAAAAAATCTTTTCGGGCTTCAGTTTCACCCGGAAGTGGAGCACACGCCCAAAGGCAAGCAGATCCTGCGCAATTTTCTTTTCAACGTCTGCAAATGCAAACGCAACTGGACCATGCGGGCCTTTGCCAAGGAATCCATTGCCCAGATCAAAGAAGCGGCCGGAGACAAAAAAGTAATCCTGGGCTTAAGCGGGGGCGTGGATTCTTCGGTGACCGCCATGCTGATCCACCAGGCCATCGGTTCCCATCTGACATGCATCTTTGTGGACAACGGCCTGCTGAGGCTGAATGAGGCGGCCAAATTAAAAAAAGTATTAAAAGAACACCTGCACATCAATATCCGGTTTGTTAACGCGTCAAAACTGTTTCTGGGTGCCCTCACCGGTGTGACCGATCCGGAAAAAAAGCGCAAAATCATCGGCAAAATTTTCATGGATGTGTTTGAGGCAGAAGCCAAAAAGATCAAAGGTGTGGAATTTCTGGCCCAGGGGACCCTGTATCCGGATATTATTGAATCCCAGTCCGCCTTTGGCGGGCCCACCTCGATCATCAAATCCCACCATAATGTGGGCGGGCTTCCCAAAAAAATGAAGCTCAAGCTCATTGAGCCGCTGAAATATCTGTTCAAGGATGAGGTCCGGGCCCTGGGCAAGACCCTGGGCATGCCGGATGAACTGATCTGGCGCCAGCCTTTTCCGGGACCCGGCCTCAGCATCCGGATCATCGGTGAAATCACCCCAAAACGGCTGGCTGTCTTAAGGAAAGTGGACGATATTCTGGTGGGGGAAATCAAGGCCCACGGATATTACAAAAAATTATGGCAATCCTTTGCTGTGCTGCTGCCCATTAAAAGCGTCGGCGTAATGGGAGACAAGCGCACCTATGAAAATATTGTCGCCATCCGGGCGGTCACCAGCAAAGACGCCATGACAGCAGACTGGGCCAGGCTGCCCCACAAGCTCCTGGCCAAAATTTCCAACCGTATTATCAATGAGGTCACCGGCGTCAACCGTGTGGCGTACGACATCAGTTCCAAACCGCCAAGCACCATTGAATGGGAATAACATTGATCCATGGATCTTCAGCGGGAATTTAAAATCAATCTTGATCATCCAGAGGATGATGCGGATACCGCGGTAAATGAAACAACGGCCACCTTTGATCATGCTGCTAAAATTGATAGAAGGTCCGGGGAACGCCGCCTTTTTCCCAAAGTCATCCTTCTGCTGCTGGTCTTGGCCTGCCTGGCAATGGGGAGCGCTCTTTTTTTCGTTTTTGATAATCTGAACACCAAGATCGGTGTCATCAACAGCCGCGGTACCGCCGGCATTGCCACTATTTCAAAAGCCCTGGATGATAAATTTTCCGAACTGTCTGACCAGTTCACCACTCAAATGGAAGCCACCCGGGAAATGCTGTCAGAAGTGGATGGGCGGGTTGCAAAACTGACCGCCAGAGTGGCGGCACTGTCTGACAATAAGCTGGATAAAAAAGAGGTTCCGGAGACCATCAACAAAGAGATCGAAAAAAAACTGGCAGGCGATATTGCCCCCATGGCCGCATCCATCCAGAACATCGGCGAACAAATCACCGGCCTGCATGAGACCGCCCAAAAATTATCTGAAAATATGAAAAAAAACCAGACCGGCGTTCTAAACAATAAAAAAGAAATCAGCACCCTGGACGCTATCCATGTGGACCGGCAGACCTTTGATCAGGAACTGAAGAAGGAACGGGAATTCAATCAGCAAAACATGGCCCACGCCACGGAAGCCCTGTTCAGCGAAATGGCGGCCCTTCGTCAACAGATAAAAGATTTGGATAGCAAAATTGAGCAGCTTGACACAGCACTCAAAACGCATCCGTCATCAAAGCAGCCTGAAAAAGGCCCCAAATCCCCGTCAGATACGCTCACCGTTCCCAAGCCCGGCCAGATTATCGAACAGGAACTCAATTAGCAAAGACGCGTCTATGAATCCGGACACATTAAAAGCCCTGCTCGACGCAGTGGCCGCCGGCACAACATCGGTTGCCGCGGCGGCTGAATCTTTAAAGCATCTCTCGGTGGAAGATATCGGATATGCCCACATTGATCATCACCGGTCATTGCGAAAAGGATTTCCCGAAGTCATTTTCGGAGAAAACAAAACCAGCGACCAGATCATCGGTATTGTGGAGCGGATGACCCTCTGGGAAAAAATCATCCTGGTCACCCGCATTGACGCGGAAAAAGCCCGGACGGTCACCGACCGGTTTCCGACGGCAAAATATCATGCCGACGCGCGCATGATCTGCCTTTCAGATGGCCCGATGCCGGTGACCGGCAAAGGCGAGATCCTCATTCTTTCCGCGGGCACCTCGGATATTCCCGTGGCAAAGGAAGCCTTTCTTACCGCCAGAGCCATGGGAAATACGGTGGAGGCGATTTATGACGTGGGGGTGGCCGGCATCCACCGGCTGTTTCGTCACAAGGAAAAAATTGAAAAAGCAGCAGTTTTGATTGTGGTGGCCGGCATGGAAGGCGCACTGCCCAGCGTGGTAGCAGGCCTGGTGGACCGGCCCGTGATCGCGGTGCCCACCAGTGTGGGTTACGGCAGCAGTTTCGGGGGGCTCACCGCCCTTTTTTCCATGCTCAACAGCTGCAGTTCCAACGTGGCCGTGGTCAACATCGACAATGGCTTTGGCGCGGGATACATGGCCAGCTGTATTAACCGGGTGTGATTATAAAAAGTTGCCGCCCAAAAACCAACGCCCGGATACGTGAAATAAGTATCCGGGCGTTTTAAATAATAGCCACAGTGTCAGGATGAAAAAATTTAGAACATAAATTCAAAACTGGCATAAAACAGTTGATCGTCCTCTTCGGTGTCCGCAGGGCCGCCATAAAGCCCGGACAGGAGCGATTCTGTGTAATCCCGTTTAACCTGCTGATAGCCTGTCCGGCACTGAAGCATATTCTCCACAAGCGGCTGAACCCAGTATATCTCCCACACGCTTCCCCGGGTGTTCAACTTCTGCAGGGGATCAGTCGCGGCAATATTCAGGCCCACCCAATATTCAGATCCCTGGTTGTATTCCAGGCCAATTTTCGGATTTTTAAAAAATTCTGACTCAATATTATACCGCAAACCGGCATACACAGCCCACCCGGAATGGGAATCCTGATTATCCGCTGACACAAGATATAAATATCGGGTTAACGGTTGGAGATCCGCGGGCAACATTGCCGGATTCAGCGGCTGGCCGTTCAGCTGTATCCGTTCCCCGTTTGGCCGGGATTTGCTCCAGGAAACAGATGCAAAAAAATCTATCGGTCCACTGAAGAAATGGTCCTTGGTGAGTTGAAACGTATATTTGTCCACATAGCCGAGTGCCTCGGGAAAAGCTATATCCGTTACAAACGGAGACTGGCCTGAGAATTTTAATAAAGTATTGTAGTCATCAATATAATCCCTGATGATGTCGTCGCCGGTGGACCGGATGTTATCTACCCGCAACCACTGAAACGTAAAGGCCGAGTGATCCAGAAAAGACAATTCCGAATTTAATTGAACAGCATAAAAATCTATATCTTCCAGCCCTTCCGGATCTTTCAGAAACGGATACATATCCGTATCATCTTCACTTCTGGCGTACACCAGATTCACCGACGTGGCGAGGGGAAAATCAAAATAAAAGGAAAATGCCGCGCCGTCTGATTCCGCGTTAAACGCCAGATCCGGGTATGATGTCTGGGCCGGCCGGTTATAGCGGTATCTGGTGAGATACCCATCCGAAGTAGGCAGCCGGCCAAAGGTCAAATTGACATGGCGGCCCAGCCACTCCGGCCGAAAATCAACATATGCCCGCTTGATCTTGACGGCCGAGTCCGAAGGCGTGCCTGAATAACTAAAATCAGAACTGCGGATGGATTCGGGAGAATTCCAGGTTCCCCACAATTTATACATGGTCAGGGTGGCGTTAAATCGAATCTCATCCGTGGGTTCCGCGGAAAATTTCAAATCAAAATTATTAACAAATGCATTGTCATAATCGTCTGCACCCGCCCCGCTCCCTGTCAACATATCCTCACGGTTTACGTCATAGTAGGAAGCGCGGAGATACACCTCATTGCCGAGTTTATACTTTTCAATCAGGCCGGTGTCGCGGATCGTTTGTTTATAGACAAACGCAAGATTGCTTTTTAAGGTATCAATCTGTTCCTGCTGATCAATGATGGTCTGTTGGAGTTCAGCGGCAGTCTGCTGCTGAACTTCGATCTGTCCGGTATCCTCGATGGTCTGCTGATAAACCCGGGAAACATTTTTCTGCAGAGTCTGAATTTGTGACTGCTGATTCTTGATCCGTTCCTTCAGACCGTCAGATTCCTTTTTCTGGAGGGTGATCTGTCCGTTTAATTCATTAATCTGCTGCTGAAGCAGCGGTGTCTCATCGGCCACATTTTCTTCTGCCGAAAAAGCACACGGAGGGCCAACCAAAGAAATAATCATCAAGAGATACAGAAACCTGTTTACAAGACTCATGAACACCTCCACCCATTGAATATGAAGTTAACCGCTTAATCCCAAAGGCCGATACCCTGTGAACGGTAATTTCCGGCATTTTCCATAAGAAACTGCAAAATGAGGTTTTTTTCAAAAGGGGACGTCCAGGGGATTTCAGCAAAAATACTGTGCCCGTCCTCGCCAATTAATCGCTGCCACTGTTGAAGAGTTTTGTCCGCCGGTGAAACATCATCCGAATGATGGCACTTAAAACAAAGGGAATCGTGAAAGTCTGCGGTGGATATTTTGGTGGGACCGGCGTTTTGATCGTCAATGATTTCTGTAATTTCATTAATCTTTTTTTGAATATTTTCAATATCCACACCCTGGTCATAGGCTCTTTTATGCGCCTCCAGAAGGCCGATGAGTTCATCCACTTTATGGGTAATATGGCTGTTTTTATCTATGCCGATGGGAGACAGGGGGATTTCTGTAAGCGGCAGTATGGTTTTTTCATCATAATCAATATGGGAGATGGGAACGTTTTGCCGATTCTGGCAAAAGCCGGCATCCGCAGAAAATACGACACCAAAATAAAGCACCAAAATAAAAATTTTATTTGCACGCATGGCTATCGAACCTTTAGCTATAAATCCGGGAAAAAGCCAAAAATAATATCACCAGACGCCGATCCCGGATGCTTCGGGCTTTGAATCTCTGGCATGTTCAATGAGGTAGTCTACGATTTTTCGTTTTTGGTCAGAATTTTGCCAGGGAATTTCGCTGAAAATGGAATGCCCGTTTTTTTCAATCAGCAGCGTCCACTGTTTAACAGTCTTATCAGACGCCTGAAACTGACTGGAATAATGACAACGCTTAAAACAGATGGATTTTTCAAATTCCAGTGATTCCGGTGAGGGAGGGCGACGATATTTCGTTTTGTCAGGTGCAACCAGTGAAGGAGAAAGCGCATCTAATTTTGTTTCGTCGACAGGGGTCAAATGACGATTCTCCTCCGGGTCTGACAGAGACGGTGAATTTTTCGACAGGTCGTCTTCCGTAATAGGTCTTAATGCACTAACTGACAGCGGAAAGATGAGGATAAAAACCAGCCCGGCGAGCACAGATGCCTTTTTCCCCCGGAGGCGAAAGTAATTTTTCATTAAAATAAAGCCTTTTCCAACCGTTAAATGTAAGACAACACGCAATCGGATATAAACATCGAAAAAACATTAGAAAAAAAAGTGTAATGAGCGTTCGTAACATAATGATCCCCAAAAAGTCAAAAAAAATAACTATATAAAATTGTAAAGGCAGAATCATCGGTCAAAGGCGGATGCAACAAAAAAAAGCCTGTGAGTCAGACGGGTGTCTGAGTCACAGGCTTTAAAAGATTTTTCGGCGGCGTCCTACTCTCCCACACAGCTGCCCGTGCAGTACCATCGGCGCTAAAGGGCTTAACTTCCGAGTTCGGGATGGGGTCGGGTGTCTCCCCTTTGCCATTGCCACCGAAAAAAACTGTCAGTGCGATATAAACAAGTCAAAACGCTCAACTCAAAAAAATTGTGGCTAAGCCTCACGGCCTATTAGTACCGGTAAGCTAAACACATTACTGTGCGTACACACCCGGCCTATCAACCTTGTCGTCTTCAAGGGGCCTTCAGGTTTCGTGTTTCCACAAAACGGGATATCTCATCTCGAGGTGGGCTTCCCGCTTAGATGCTTTCAGCGGTTATCCTTTCCGAACATAGCTACCCAGCTATGCCGCTGGCGCGACAACTGGACCACCATTGGTTCGTCCATCCCGGTCCTCTCGTACTAAGGACAGATCCTCTCAAATATCCTGCGCCCGCGAAAGATAGGGACCAAACTGTCTCACGACGTTTTAAACCCAGCTCACGTACCACTTTAATTGGCGAACAGCCAAACCCTTGGGACCTGCTTCAGCCCCAGGATGTGATGAGCCGACATCGAGGTGCCAAACCGCCCCGTCGATGTGAACTCTTGGGGGCGATCAGCCTGTTATCCCCGGCGTACCTTTTATCCGTTGAGCGACGGCCCTTCCATTCAGAACCGCCGGATCACTAAGACCTACTTTCGTACCTGCTCGGAATGTCTCCCTCGCAGTCAAGCTCCCTTATGCCTTTGCACTCTCAGGCTGGTTTCCAATCAGCCGGAGGGAACCTTCGCGCGCCTCCGTTACTCTTTGGGAGGCGACCGCCCCAGTCAAACTACCCGCCAGACACTGTCTTCCGCCCGGATTCACGGGACAGAATTAGAACTCTAAGCAAACAAAGGTGGTATTTCAAGGGTGGCTCCACGATAACTGGCGTTACCGCTTCAAAGCCTCCCACCTATCCTACACATGCTTACCCAAAATCCAATGTCAAGCTGTAGTAAAGGTGCCGGGGTCTTTCCGTCTTTTCGCGGGTAGACGGCATCTTCACCGCCAATACAATTTCGCTGAGTCTCTGGTCGAGACAGTGCGGAAGTCGTTACGCCATTCGTGCAGGTCGGAACTTACCCGACAAGGAATTTCGCTACCTTAGGACCGTTATAGTTACGGCCGCCGTTTACTGGGGCTTCGGTTCAATGCTTCGCACCGAAATGCTAACACATCCCCTTAACCTTCCAGCACCGGGCAGGCGTCAGACCCTATACATCGTCTTGCGACTTAGCAGAGTCCTGTGTTTTTAGTAAACAGTCGCTACCGCCGTTTCTCTGCGACCCCCACCAGCTCATGAAGCCAGTCCAATCACCAGCAAGGGCACACCTTCTCCCGAAGTTACGGTGTCATTTTGCCGAGTTCCTTAACCAGAGTTCTCTCAAGCGCCTTGGGATTCTCTCCCTGCCCACCTGTGTCGGTTTGCGGTACGATCACCCGATCCTCTCGATAGAGGCTTTTCTTGGCAGTATGGGATCAATCACTTTATGGGGCAAGCCCCTCGTCATCACGTCTCGGCCTTAAAAAGAGACGGATTTGCCTGTCTCTTAAGCCTACTCGCTTAAACCACCACTTCCATCCGGTGGATGACCTACCCTTCTGCGTCCCCCCTTCTCTCAAACGATGATCAGGTGGTACGGGAATATTAACCCGTTTTCCATTACCTACGCCTTTCGGCCTCGGCTTAGGGATCGACTAACCCTGAGCAGATTAGCTTTACTCAGGAAACCTTGGGCTTACGGCGAGCGGGTTTCTCACCCGCTTTATCGCTACTCATGTCAGCATGGTCTCTTCCCTGCAGTCCACACGTCCTTACGGTCGCGCTTCAGCCCGCAGGCAATGCTCCCCTACCAATGAAATAAATTTCACTCCGTAGCTTCGGTAGTGTGCTTGAGCCCCGTTACATCTTCGGCGCAGGCTCACTTGACCAGTGAGCTGTTACGCTTTCTTTAAAGGGTGGCTGCTTCTAAGCCAACCTCCTGGTTGTCTGTGCATTCCCACATCCTTTCCCACTTAGCACACATTTGGGGACCTTAGCTGACGGTCTGGGCTGTTTCCCTCTCGACCACGGAACTTAGCTCCCGTAGTCTGACTCCTGCGATAGCAGTCAACGGTATTCGGAGTTTGATTAGGGTTGGTAACCTGGTGGGGCCCCTAGCCTATTCAGTGCTCTACCCCCGTTGCTGAATTACGCAAGGCTATACCTAAATATATTTCGGGGAGAACCAGCTATTTCCAAGTTTGTTTGGCCTTTCACCCCTATCCACAGTTCATCCGAGCACTTTTCAACGTGCAACGGTTCGGGCCTCCACGAGATTTTACTCCCGCTTCACCCTGACCATGGATAGCTCACTTGGTTTCGGGTCTACTCCACGCAACTCATTCGCCCAGTTAAGACTCGCTTTCGCTACGGCTACACCTGACCGGCTTAACCTTGCTACGTAGAGTAACTCGCTGACTCATTATGCAAAAGGCACGCAGTCACACGGTATCCGAAAATACATCGTGCTCCCACTGCTTGTAAGCAGACGGTTTCAGGTACTATTTCACTCCCCTCACCGGGGTGCTTTTCACCTTTCCCTCACGGTACTGGTTCACTATCGGTCGCCAAGACGTATTTAGCCTTATGAGATGGTCCTCATAAATTCCCACAGGGTTCCTCGTGTCCCGCGGTACTTGGGTTCTCGATCCAGGAAGTCTGATACATTTCGCCTACAGGCCTGTCACCTTCTATGGATAACCTTTCCAGATTATTCAGCTATATATCAGATTTGTAACTCCCCGAAGAGGCTGGAACCTCCTCCAATCAAGCCCCACGACCCCGGTCATACAACGCTTCCAGGCTTACATATGACCGGTTTGGGCTAATTCCCGTTCGCTCGCCGCTACTTGGGAAATCATTCTTATTTTCTCTTCCTGAGGGTACTAAGATGTTTCAGTTCCCCTCGTTCGCCTCCTTACCCTATGTATTCAGATAAGGATGTCACAGGATTAACCGTGACGGGTTTCCCCATTCAGAAATCTCCGGATCAAAGGATGTTTAGCTCCTCCCCGAAGCTTATCGCAGCTTACCACGTCTTTCATCGCCGCTTGGCACCAAGGCATCCACCGTCTGCCCTTAGTAGCTTAGCCACAAAATTGAGTTGAACGCTTTGACGCGTTCATATCGCTTTTACGCTTTACTCTTACTTACATTTTTTCTCGGTATTGAATTGTCAAAGAACATTTGTAACTCAATTATGAATTACAAATTACGAATTAC
>CAXXNU010000001.1:267500-1800197 GCA_963675805.2 Desulfobacterales bacterium
GGTCATTGAGACAACATCTTTTATGAGTTTGATGCCGTAAAATATCGGATAAATGCTTTTTGAAAGGCCTCCGAATCGAACCGGGACAGTTGATCCGTTTCTGCGATCACCGGAACCTGGCCGTAACTTTCGATGGCCTCCTTATTTATCTTGTTCGGCGCTCCGTTCATCACCACCCCGACCACTGGGATCTTTTTTTGTCTCAAAAGAACAAGCGACATCAGGGTGTGGTTAATCGTTCCCAATGCGCTGCGCGCCACCAGCAGGACGGGAAGGTTAAGGTGCCGGATCAGATCAATCATGAAATGGTCGTTGTTTAGCGGCACCAGAACACCGCCGGCGCCTTCCACAATCAGGCGCGGGTACATTTTTGGGTCAGGAAGCGTAAACGCGGACATCTCAATACGCACGCCGTCGATAGCGGCCGCAGCATGAGGGGAAAGCGGTTGTGATAAGACATAGGTTTCAGGAACAAAACAGGCTTGGGGCAAGCCGGTCATCCTGCGAATCCACTCACGGTCAGTTGTTTTCTGAATGCCGCTTTGCACCGGCTTCCAGTAAGCAGCCCGTTTTCCGGCCATCAACATTGCACTGACAACGGTTTTGCCAACATCCGTATCCGTACCCGCGACAAAAAGTCTTTCCGGCAGTCCTTTATATGACATGAAAAACCCCGGCCAGAAAAATTAGAGATGCTGCGTTCGCCATTTTTTCATCCGGTCGATCAATTGGTCAATGTGCTGGCGGGTGTGCAAAGCAGACAGGGAGACGCGGATTCGCGAAGCCCCCTCCGGAACCGTTGGCGGCCGGATGGCACTGATCAGCAGGCCGTTTTCTTCCAGCCATCGGGACAATTCAAGGGTATCTGATTCCTTGCCGACAATGACCGGTAGGATCTGTGTGGCGGACCCCCCGGTGTCCCATCCCATCTCACGGAGGGAATTGCGAAGATAGGCGGAGTTTTCCAGAAGCGTCCGTCGCTCTCGGTCCATGGCCGGAATCAGATCAAGGGCCGCATCTATCGCTCCCATGACCGCTGGCGGCAATGCCGTGCTGTAAATCAGCCCGGCGCAGAAATTCACCATATACTGCTTCAGGTTTTCCGAGCACGCATAGTAGGCACCGAAACTGCCGCCGGCCTTGCCAAACGTGCCGATGGTGAGATCAATATCATGGCCGCAGGTCAGCCCCATGCCCAGACGTCCGAAAACACCGGTGGCATGGGCATCATCAACAATTAAAAAGGCATTGTGTTTTTTTGAAAGCGCAACCAGGCCGGCCAAATCCGCCACATCTCCGTCCATGCTGAAAACAGATTCGGTCACAATAAAAATATGACTGACTGCTTTATTCCGGTCCTTGCACCGGGTCTGTTCAAGCAGGTGCGAAAGGTGAGACAAATCATTATGCCGGTAAACTGCCACCCGGCAGCGGGCCAGCCGGCATCCCTGAATCAGGCTGTTGTGATTCAGGGCATCGGACAAAATTACGGAATTACGATCCGCAAGAGCCGGGAGGGCCGAACTGTTTGCCTGAAACCCGGATGACAGCGCCAGGGCCGCCGGGGTTTCCTTTAGCCGGGCAATCTTACTTTCTATTTTCGTATAAAAGTCATAGTTACCGCAAATCAGACGGGAGGCGGTAGCACCGGCGCCGTATCGACGGACAAACTCAATGGACCGTTCCTGAAGCAATGGGTGCCGGGACAGGCCCAGATAATCATTGGAGCAGAAGTTAATCATGGTCCGACCGGCAATGGCGATTTCAGGGCCGACAAGCGGCGTGACATCCCGGAGACGCCGCAGCCGATGGCCCTTGATCCGCTGTGCCAGGGCCGCGTCAACAAAATCGTATGGATCCGGGGTTTTATCCGGTTTTTTATCCGGGGTTTTATTCTGGCAGCAGCGATCCATTTATGCGTAAAACGCCTTTATCCGGTCCACCACATAGGCAATCTGCGCGTCGGACAGTTCCGGATATACCGGCAGAGCCAGGGTGTGTTCGGCCGCATACTCAGCGGCCGGAAAATCTCCCGGCCCGTGCCCCAGATCCGCAAAACATTCCTGCAAATGAAGGGGGACCGGGTAATAAATTTCACACCCAATGCCGCTCTCTATTAAGAAATCCCTCAGCGCATCCCTTTGTTCAGGCACCTGAATGACAAACTGGTTGTAGATGTGGCGATTTTGTTTTTCCACAGGGGTTTTCACCATTTCGCTTAAACCGGCCGCTTGTATCAGGGAATTGTATTCTGCGGCATTTTCCTGCCGCGCCGCGGTCCACTGGTCCAGATATTGCAGCTTGATGGAGACAATGGCGGCCTGAAGCGCGTCCAAGCGGAAGTTGCCGCCAATGGCAGAATGATAATATTTGGGATGCCCGCCGTGCACCCGCAGAATTTTCAGCTTTTCATAACGGTCCGGGGCGTTGGTGGTGACAATGCCGCCATCTCCGAATCCGCCAAGATTTTTGGACGGGAAAAAAGAAAAACACCCGAAAGCCCCCATGGCGCCGGCCCGCTTGCCCTGATATTCCGAGCCGATGGCCTGGGCCGCGTCCTCAACCACTGTGAGCTGATATTCTTCAGCAATCGCCAGTATCGGCGCCATTTCCGCGCATTGACCGTATAAATGCACTGGAATAATGGCTTTGAGGGCTTTTCGCTCGGCAGCCGGCATCTTTTTGATGGTTTCTTCAATACCCGCCGGTGCGATATTATAGGTATCCGGCTCTATATCCACAAACACCGGGATTGCCCCCAGCCGGCTGACCGCGCCGGCGGTGGCAAAAAATGTATATGGCGTAGTGATGACCCGGTCGCCGTATCCGATATCAGCCGCCATCAAAGACAACAGGAGAGCATCGGTTCCCGAAGAAACGCCAACAGCATATTTTGCCGAACAATATTCCGCGATCTCCGCCTCCAGCTGCTCAACATAGGGACCCAGAATAAAATACTGGCTCGCATATATTTTTTCAGTGACCGCAAGACATTCATCTTTAATTGTTTGATACTGGGCTTTTAAATCAAGCAACGGGACCTGCATAATGGATATCCTTTCGGTGTATGCGTCGGCAAAATGACCAAAAGCGCCGCAGTCATGCGCCTGCCATTAAAAAAAATGGCGAAAAGATTAAAAACAGATGATCGAATCGGCTGGGACCGAACCCCATGGTTATTTTTCGTGCACGGCTGTTCCAATATAAGTGGTTTTGATCTCACAAAATAGCCAACCCAGAATACTCTGATATTCATATGAAATATTAATGTCTTTGATGCCGGTCACCCGGTCGCCGAACTGGCTTTTCGCCATATCCCAGAGCAATCCTTCACCTTCCGTTCCTTCAACAATAATCCCCAGAATGGAACGGGATTCCCCTTGCGCCCGAACAATGCCCAATACATCATAATCTTTGGCATCATAGCGGGTAACTGTCTGGCTGGCATTCAATCCCGGTCCTTTGCTTCTGTGCATGTATTCGGCAGTGCCGCATCCGGAAATGACCATCATGGTGCAAATAAGAAGACTCAACAAAATCAATCCATACATATTCCGTTTCATAGAATGAACTCCTTTTTATAATTTAAATTTTCCGGTCGCCAACCGATTCGAAAATCTGTTCTCTAATGCCGCCAATCCATTTTCAGATCGTTTTTGCCGTTATCAATTTCTTTTCCTTTCAACATAATATCTAAAAACCGGCCCGGACAGCATCTCCTAAAAAACCGCCGCCTGTCACCACGGCTTTATTTTTCTGCTTCTTTTGCACAGGCATTATCGGATAAGGCACTAAAATCTTCCGCGGATTACCTTTCCGTTGTTCTCCACAGACTCCCCCCTTTGCGGAACAACAGAACAATGGGTTGCCACCGACGCATATCCCAAGAGCCGGTTCACCTCACCCGTCAGCGCCGTTCCGGCCCGCAGCTTCATTTCCTCGGGCAGTTCAATAACGGTTTCGGTTTTTTCCGGAATCACCACATGCAGAAACCCGGTGCACTTACCAGAATAATTTTTCAACACCTCATGAAGCTCATTTAATTTCTGGGCATCGGTTTTCAACGCATCAATGGTCAGGTGAACGCTGGCGGACCATAATTCTTCCACCTGCTCCATGGGTACGATATGGTCCGCGATAACTTTTGCAAATTTTTCATTTTTCTGCAGCCGGCCCTGGACAAACACCGGCGAATCCTCCGTCAGGACATCCCGGGACTGGGCGTAGACCGACGCAAAAACGGTGACTTCCACAGACCCGTGAATATCTTCCAGATCAACAAACGCCATGGAATTGCCCCGCTTGTCCATGATCATTTTACTGCCACGCACAATCCCCCCCATGCGCACCACGGAACCGTCTCTGACGGCCTCATACACCATATCCAGGGAATTGGTACTGGCAAATTTATCAATCAACTCCTGATACTCGTCCAGCGGATGACCGGTGATATAAAATCCAATGGCTTCCTTTTCAAGGGCCAGTTTCTCTTTTTCATCCCATTCATCCATGTCCGGCAAAGTGGGCGGGTTCAGCTGCGCATGACCGGAACTGCCACCAAAAAGGCTCATCTGTGGATCTGCCGCTTCTTTCTGCACCTGCTGTCCATAATTCAAGGCATCCTCCACACAGGCCATCATCTGACTCCGACGTGCCCCGGTGGAATCAAACGCGCCACACTGAATCAGGCTCTCCAGCACCCGTTTGTTCACCTTCCGGATATCCACCCGTTGACAAAATTCAAATACAGAACTGAATTTTCCCTGTCTACGGGTTTCTACGATGGACTCAATAGCGGTTTCCCCCACGTTCTTCACCGCTGCCAGGCCGAACCGGATGGCATCGCCGGAAACGGAAAACCCCTTGTCGCTTTCGTTAATATCCGGCGGCAACACCGGAATATTGTGGTTCCGGCATTCCGCAATGTATTTAACCACATTGTCCAGCGTATTCATTTCCGAGGTCAGCACCGCCGCCATGTACTCCACAGGAAAATGCGCCTTTAAATATGCCGTCTGGAAGGCGATGAGCGCATAGGCGGCACTATGAGACTTGTTAAATCCATACCCGGCGAATTTCTCGATCAGCCCGAACAGCTCGGCCGCTTTTTCCTTGGGAATATTATTATCCACCGCCCCGTCAACAAACCGGTCCAGCTGTTTGGCCATGACCTCAGGAATCTTTTTGCCCATGGCTTTCCGCAGGCCGTCGGCTTCGGCCATGGAATAATTGGCCAGCTGGCTGGCAATTTTCATGACCTGTTCCTGATAAAGGATAACGCCATAGGTCGGCTTCAGGATGGATTCCAGCTCCGGCACCAGATAAGTCACCTTCCGTCGGCCATGCTTGCAGTCCACATAATCATCCACCATCCCGCTGCCCATGGGACCCGGACGGTAAAGGGCCACCAGGGCCGTGACTTCGGCAAAATTTTCCGGTTTGAGCCGGATAATGAGATCCTTCATGCCGGTGCTCTCCAGCTGAAACACCGCCGACGTATCCCCGGCCGCCAGAAGCTCGTAGGTTTTCTCATCATCCAGATCCAGATGTTCCAGATCCGGAGGAATCTTGCCCTGGTCCCTGATAATTCTCAAGGCATCGGCAATGATGGTGAGGTTGCGCAACCCCAGAAAATCAAACTTTACCAGCCCGATCTTTTCCACCTTTTTCATATCAAACTGGGTCAGCACTTCCCCGCGTTTTCCCCGGTAGAGCGGCAGATATTCCACCAGGGGCTTATCGCCGATCACCACGCCGGCCGCATGAGTAGATGCATGCCGGTTCAGGCCTTCGAGGATCGATGAAATCTCGATCAGCTCGGCAATATCCCGGTTGCCGGCCACTTTTTCCCGGAGCCGGGGTTCTCTTTCCAGGGCTTTTTCAATGGTAATTTTTAAGTCTTCCGGCACCAGTTTCGCAATGGTATCCACCTCGGAAAGCGGAATACCTAAAGCCCGCCCCACATCCCGGATCACCGCCCGGGCTTTCATTTTTCCGAATGTAATAATCTGGGCCACATAGTCCCCGCCGCCATAGCGGTCCACCACATAATGATACACTGCTTCCCGGCCGTTGATGCAGAAATCCACGTCAATATCCGGCATACTGATACGGGAGGGATTTAAAAACCGTTCAAAAATCAGACCGTGTTCAATGGGGTCCAGATCGGTAATCCCAAGAGAATAGGCTACCAGAGACCCTGCCGCAGACCCCCGGCCCGGTCCCACCGGAATTCCCTGCTTCTTCGAATACCCAATGAAATCCGCAACAATCAGAAAATATCCCGGAAACCCCATGCTGTTGATGACTGAAATTTCATAATCAATGCGCTCTTTATAAACAGATTCATCCACGTCCGGATTTTTGACCCGGATAATTTTCATTTTTTCCGCGTATCCCGCGCGGACTTTTTCTTCAAAAATTTCCGCTTCGGATTTAACGGCCGCAAGATCAAACTTGGGGAAATGGAAGGTGTTGAAATCAAATTCCACAAAACAGCGATCCGCGATGGATACTGTATTTTCAATGGCACCGGGGTAATCCGCAAAATCAGCCATCATTTCGGCGCTGGATTTAAAATACAAATCTTCGGTATTGAACTGAAACCGGCCCGTATCTTTCACTGTCCGTCCAGTCTGCACACACAACAGCACATCGTGGGCTTTGACATCGGATTTATTCAGATAATGGCAGTCATTGGTGGCCACCAGGGGGATGCCGAGGCGATGATGCATGTCAAGAAGTCCGCGATTGACGATTTCCTGATCCGGAATGCCGTTATTCTGAACCTCCAGAAAAAAATTGTTCTCGCCAAGCAGGTCCACAAAAAATTTTGCCGCCGCATCCGCCGCTTCAATGTTGCCCTTCCGGACAAGGGTCGGGATTTCTCCCTTCAGGCAGGCGGACAGCCCGATGAGCCCTTTGGCATGTCTGGCCAGAATTTGTTTGTCAATTCTCGGGCGATGATAAAAACCGTCCAGGCTGGCCTGGGTGGCCAGGGCACAAAGGTTTTTATATCCCTCCTGGTTTTCCGCCAGAAGCACCAGATGGGAAATCCCTTTGTGATCCGCCGGCGTCTTGTCGTGAAGGGTGCGCGGGGCCACATAAAACTCACATCCAATAATCGGCTTGATGCCGGCTTTGGTGGCTTTTTCGAAAAAATCCACCACCCCGAACATGGTGCCGTGATCCGTGATGGCCACGGCCGGCATGCCATCCGCCTTTGCCCGGTCCAGCAGCGCGTCAATACGGATGGCGCCGTCCAGCAGACTGTATTCAGTGTGCACATGCAGATGAACAAAATTGCCGGTTTTAACTTCTGACATATTTCAACCCATTTGTTTCATTAACAGAGTATAGGACGGCGCATTGGACCTCTTCAAAATTGGAATGAAGGCAAATTGCGCCGTAATTTTTTGTGCATGCAAAGCGCGACTTGAAGAGCATAGTGGGATAGGCGACTCAAGCCGTAGCGATGCAGGCCCAAAAAAGGACAAGCAATTTACTCTATGCTGTAATTGGGCGCTTCTTTGGTGATAATCACGTCATGAGCGTGGCTTTCCCGAAGACCTGCCGCGCTGATCTTGATAAATCGCGCCTTTTCCCGGAGTTCTTCAATGGTCCGGCATCCCACATACCCCATGCCGGATTTCAGGCCGCCCACCAGTTGGAAAATATTTTCCGCCAGGGTCCCTCTGTAAGGCACCCGCCCCACAATTCCTTCCGGCACCAGCTTGTCCCCGTCAGTTTCATCCCCCTGATAGTAGCGATCCTTGCTTCCCTGTTTCATGGCCTCCACAGATCCCATGCCGCGGTAGGATTTGTAGCTCCGGCCCTGAAAAATAATTTTTTCGCCGGGACTTTCCTCGGTGCCCGCAAAAAGCCCGCCGATCATGACACAATGGGCACCCGCGCCGATGGCCTTGGTAATATCGCCGGAATACTTGATACCGCCGTCCGCAATAATGGGAACACCGGTCTGGTTGGAAATGGAACGGCAGTTCAGAATGGCGGTAAGCTGAGGCACACCGATACCCGCGACAATACGGGTGGTGCAGATGGACCCCGGCCCGATGCCGATTTTGACAGCGTCCACCCCGGCATCGATCAGATCTTCCGCCCCTTTGCCGGTGCCCACATTTCCGGCAATCAAATCCACATCCGGATAAAGACTTTTAAGACGCTTTACCGCGTTGATCACATTGGCGGAATGGCCATGAGAGGTGTCAATCAGCAGCACGTCCACCCCGGCTTTCACCAGGCCGTCGGCTCTCTCTTCCATATCCGCACCGACGCCCACGGCCGCGCCCACACGAAGCCGACCGATGCTGTCCTTGCAGGACCGGGGATACTTTTTGATCTTTTCTATATCCTTAATCGTGATCATGCCGGAAAGCTGGTCCCCGTTTTTAACCACCAGGAGTTTTTCAATACGGTGTTCGTGAAGCAGTTTTTTGGATGATTCCAGATCAATGCCTTCAGACACCGTGATCAGATTGTCTTTGGTCATGACCTCGGATACTTTTTTCTCCAGATTGGTTTCAAACCGCAAATCCCGGTTGGTCACAATACCCACCAGCCGCTTTCCCTGGGTAACCGGCACACCGGAAATCCGAAACTGCTGCATGAGTTTCAGCACCTCCCGGATCGGCATATCCGGATTCGTGGTGACGGGATCAACAATCATGCCGCTTTCCGATTTCTTCACATGCTTGACTTCTATGCATTGGGATTCAATGCTCATATTCCGATGAATAAAACCGATGCCCCCTTCCCGGGCCGCGCTGATGGCGGTTTCCGCTTCGGTCACCGTGTCCATGGCGGCGGTGACAATGGGGATATTCAAATCAATATTGCGGCTCAGCCGTGTGCTGGTATTCACTTCACTGGGAAGTACATCCGAAAAATTCGGCAACAGCAAAACATCGTCAAAAGAATAGGCTTCTTCAGGTGGTCTTTTTATCATAACGCCTCCAAAATATTTGATCATATCCGGTTTCCCGGAATGTTTATACTTTTGTTCAACCGATCAGGTTCACCGGCAACTCAAAAAAACAGCCCATCAAAAGTGCACCGGTCTTTTGTTAAAACGGTGAAACGGAACCTAAAAAAAACAAAAAACCATGCAGCAACTCATTAAAGCGTTCTCAGAAAGCCGCCGAACTTGACAAACTCAATATCACTATATTAATAGTTCCTACAACCGTTAAATCTTTTTTTAAAACACCATTCATTGGCAAGTAAAATTTCAACTGAAAAACAGCCCCTATGCTGATTCACGTCAACCCTGAAAATCCACAGTCCCGGCTGATTTCCCAGGCGGTTTCCGTCCTGCGGGAAGGCGGCGTCATCATCTATCCCACGGATACCATTTACGGTATCGGGTGTGATATCATGAACAAAAAGGCGATCGAAAAAGTCTACTGGATTAAAAACAGGGACAAAAAAAAACCTTTCAGCTTCATCTGTTCAGATCTGAAAAACATCAGCGATTACGCCAAGGTGTCCAATTATGCCTACAAAACCATGAAACGGCTGCTACCCGGGCCCTACACATTCATCCTCGAAGGCTCCCGCATGGTTCCCAAAATCATGCTGACCCGGCGAAAGACCGCAGGCATCCGGGTTCCGGATCATGAAATCTGTCTGCAGCTGGTGCGGGAACTGGGGCACCCGATTATCTCCACCAGTGCCGGCATGCCGGATGGCAATCTGGTCGCCGACCCCTCCCTCTTGCATGACCATTACGGCGCCAGCGTGGACCTGGTGATCGACGGGGGCCCGGTGTCCCATGAGCCCTCCAGCGTGGTTTCCCTGATCAATGACGCGCCCGAAGTGCTTCGGGAAGGTCTGGGAGATATCACCATATTTCAATAAATGACG
Organism: Desulfobacterales bacterium; assembly: GCA_963675805.2. Classification (GTDB taxonomy): domain Bacteria; phylum Desulfobacterota; class Desulfobacteria; order Desulfobacterales; family Desulfosalsimonadaceae; genus SURF-3. Next base: position 277,383 of record CAXXNU010000001.1, read on the forward strand.
ACGTTCTAAAGTGACACCACCGAATGGGCGTCCCCATGCCACGGGCATCGGTTACTTTGCTTCTGTCTGAAAACAGCTGAATCACCTGCTAACCGGCTAACATCTTGTTTTCATCCATTTATCGACCAACAGCTGGCTGATAAACATACCCGCCGCTGATTTCATCTGTTAAAAAGCCCGCCTCTTTTTGGGCCAGAAACGTCTTTATCTGCTGAGCGGTGGCGTCCACCAGATACTTCAAAAACGGCAGCTTTTCTTCCGGAGGATAGACTGTTGTGATGTCGCCGGTGATCCCTCCAAGACGTCCGGCCCATTCCACCGCATCTTCCAGGTTGCCCAGACGGTCAACGAGCTGCAGGTCTTTTGCGGTCTGGCCGGAAAAAATACGGCCATCTGCAATTTTACGAACTGCTTCCTCGGGCAGATGCCTTGCCTCGGCCACATGATCGATAAACTGGGTGTGTACAGTGTCGGAAAAGTTCTGGAGAATCTCTTTTTCCGCGTCTGTCATCTCCCTTACCGGAGAGGCAATATCTTTGTATTCCCCGCTTTTCACCACCACCGGCCGCAGCCCGATTTTCTGAAACAATTGTTCAAAATTGGTGTATCCCAAAATCACCCCGATACTGCCGGTGATGGTGCCGGGATTGGCCACGATACCGTCGGCCGCTGCCGCGATATAATACCCGCCGGATGCGGCAATCCCGCCCAGAGATGCGATCACTTTTTTCTGGGCAACGGTTTTGCGGATTTCCCGGTAGATTTCCTGGGATGGCCCCACCCCGCCCCCCGGAGAATCGATCCGGACCACAATGGATTTGACCGCACTGTTCTCCCTGAACGCCCTGAGCTGTTCAAGGACTTTGCGGGAATCCGCGATGACCCCGGTAATCTCTATGACCCCCACCTTGTGCCCGAATCCGATGTCAGACCGGTGTTGTGTGATGAGCCCAAGAATGGATAGAACGATTGCGCTTCCGCTGATAATCGCGGAAAAAATAAGCAAAAAAAACAGATATGGATGTCTTCGGGAAAACATGGACCGCGTCCCTGATTAGTTTAAATAATTATTTTAAATTGGTTCATTTCAATACGGAATGGACCGCACGTTTTTCTATGTTATCCTAACCTGACTGTTCAGATCCCATCAACCCAAAACAGACATAGGGATGAAACAGCGATGCCGCTGTATCATCCCTATTGAACACTGTATTCGCCACAAGCGGCGATAATCAATCAGGTGAAACGAAAAAATGTATAGAAACGATTTTTTGGTTACGCCTCTTCCGCTGATTCCCCGCTGTCGGTATCTGCTTCTGCTTCTGCTTCTGCATCTGCTGTTGCGGAGTCCTCGGCTTCTGCATTCTCAGCAGCTTCCTGTGCGGCTGCTTTTTTTTCCGCTTCTGCCAGTTTTGCCTGACCGTTTAATTTTTCCTGAAGATTTTCTTTCAGAATCGCACCAAAGCTGGACGGCGCGGGCTGGGATTTATTGACATACTCTTCGAGCATGGACTGGTCATCTTCTTCTCCCAGACGCTTAATGGAAAGGCCGATGCGCCGATCTTCAGTATTGATATTCATTACTTTGGTGGAGATGGTATCGCCGACTTCATACTGGCCCACCGGGGTTTTGATCTTTTCCTTGCTGATCTCGGAAACATGGACCAGGCCTTCGATGCCTTCTTCCAGTTCCACAAAAATACCGAAATCCGTGATATTGGTGATCGTCCCGTTGATTTCAGTGCCGATAGGATAGCGATCCGCCACCGTTTTCCAAGGATCATCCTCAAGCTGCTTGATGCCCAAGGAAAACCGTTCATTGGATTTGTCGATATCCAGTACTTTTGCCTGGACCACATCCCCTTTCTGGAACATTTCCGAGGGATGCTTGATGCGTTTGATCCAGGAGATATCAGAAATATGCACCAGACCGTCAATATCATCGTCAATGCCGATAAAAATGCCGAAATCCGTGATATTTTTGATTTTACCCTCAATGGTAGAGCCAATGGGGTATTTTTCACTGATCATTTCCCAGGGATTGGGGGTGATCTGTTTCATACCAAGGGAAATCCGCCGGTTTTCCGGCCGGATATCCAGCACAATCGCTTCCACGATTTCACCGGCAGACACGACTTTGGACGGGTGACGCACTTTCCGGGTCCAGGACATTTCAGAAACGTGAATCAGCCCTTCAATGCCTTCTTCAACTTCAACAAAGGCTCCGTAATCGGTCAGGCTGACCACTTTTCCGTTGACCCGGGTGCCCACAGGATATTTTTCCGCCGCCGTTGTCCAGGGATCCGGTACCAGCTGCTTCATACCCAGGGAGACCCGCTCGTTTTCCCTGTCAAAAGACAATACCTTCACATTAATGGTATCGCCGATATTGTAAAGTTCAGAGGGGTGTTTGACCCGGCCCCATGAAATATCCGTGATATGCAGCAGGCCGTCCACGCCGCCAAGGTCCACGAAAATACCGTATTCCGTGATATTTTTAACCACACCTTCCAGTACGCTGCCTTCCTCAATGGAAGCCAGGGTGGCGGCCCGTTTGGATTCCCGTTCGGATTCCAGAATCGCCCGCCGGGAAAGCACAATATTATTTCTTTTCCGGTTGAATTTCAATACCTTAAAGTCAAATGACTTGCCTACCATTTCATCCAGGTTGCGAATGGGGCGCAAATCCGCCTGGGAGCCGGGCAAAAAGGCCTGAACGCCCACATCCACGGAAAAACCACCTTTTACGCGATTGGTGACAACGCCTTCGACCGTGCCGTCCGCTTCATGGATGTCCTTGATGGCTTCCCACACCTTGACTTTGGCGGCTTTTTCCTTTGAAAGGATCACCCGCTCTTCGTCTTCATCCCATTGCTCGATCATGACCTCAACCTGGTCATTCAGATTCACGTCCACTTTCCCGTTTTCATCTTTAAACTCATGAATGGGAATCTGTCCTTCTGATTTGTAGCCGACATCCACCAGCACGTGATCTCTGTCCACGGAAATAATGGTGCCGGTAACGACTTCTCCTTCTTCAAACTGCTTGATGCTTTCTTCGTACATGGCCATCAAGTCTTCCATGGTTTGATCGGAATCATCGTCCATCAGCGCCGTATCCGCTGCCATTCCCATCTCCGCATCTGCCGGGGTCTGCTCTTCTTCAGAATTGTTTACAAAATTTTCCATTAACTATTTCTCCTTTAGCCGATTTTTTTTACACTGACCGGCATATCATTCCGATCAGTATAACCAAATTTAAATAGCAGACCTGATTTTAAAAAACAACACATAATTTTACTGCCCTGGCAAAAGGCCTGAACCATTGTTCCCGGATTTTATATAAAGGATAATCTCAGAATCTCCGAAATATCAGGCAGAGATACTTTTCATGGAGGCACTATGATTGACTACGCAAATTATTATCTGCCGGGGAGCCACCTGAAAAAGATAAAAAGCCGCCTCACACTGCCTTTTGGATGTGGGCCATCATCTCTTCAATAACAGATTCAACGCTCTGATCGGTGGAGTCGATCATGATGGCATCGGCAGCGGGTTTAAGCGGTGCAAGGGGTCGGGAAGCGTCATTGTCATCTCTTTGTTTCATATCCGTATACACATCGTCAAATTTCTGGGGAGATTGTTTTTCCGCCAGTTCCCGGTGCCGGCGGGCGGCCCGGGTCTTTAAATCGGCCGTCAGAAAAAACTTTACATCCGCCGCCGGAAAAACAACGGTACCCATATCACGTCCTTCAAAAACAGCTGCCTTTTCCGCGCCCAGCCTGCGCTGAAGCGCAAGCAGTGCCTCTCTCACCACCGGCCGGGCAGACACTGCCGAGGCAAGCATGGACATTTCCGGCGTGCGGATCGCATCTGAGATATCTGCGTTCCCGGAAAAAAGGCGCACACTATCTTCCGTGCGGACAAACCGCAGGTCTATGTTTTGGCAAAGATTGTCAAGGCCTGGGTCATCATCTGCTGCCAGTCCTTTTTTTTTTGCTTCGTATGCCACCCCCCGGTACAGGGCCCCCGTGTCAATATACCGGTACCCCAGTCGGTCCGCAAGGGTCCGGCTCACGGTTGTTTTTCCGGCGCCGGCCGGTCCGTCAATGGTAATGACCAGTTTTTGCATAGTTCCTCCGCGAATGATTGCTTCTTCTTTCAGCAGAATTTTAAAACACTGGCTAATGCCTGCAGAAATCGCTCATTTTCCGGCCGCGTACCCACATTGACCCGGATATATTCCGGATATCCATAGGAGACCATGGACCGGACAATCACCCCCTGCTTCAGCATGGCCCCAAATACCGCATCCGCATCCTGGTTGACATCAATCAGAAAAAAATTGGACTGGGTGGGAAAACAGGTCAGCCCCATTCCTGCCAGGCGATTCTGGAGAAACGCCAGCTCCGTGTGAACCAGTGTGATGGTCTTATCTAAAAATTCGTCATCATCAAGAGCGGCAGCCGCGCCGGCCTGGGCCAGCAAATTGGTATTAAAGGGTTCCCGCACCCGGTTGCACATGGCTGCCATCTCAGACGGCATCACGCCGTAGCCGATGCGGATCCCGGCCAGGCCATACGCTTTTGAAAATGTGCGCAGCACGGCAACGGGACGGTCTTCGGATACCTGCAACAGGCCGTCCAGACAGTCTGGATCCCGGGCAAATTCGATGTAGGCTTCATCCAGAACCACCACAATATTTGGCGGCAATTTTTCAAAAAAAGCCGCAAATTCCCCGGTGCGCGCAAAACTGCCGGTGGGATTGTTGGGATTGGTGATGAATATCATGCGCGTTTTTTCGGTGACCGCATCCGCCATGGCCGCCAGATCAACAGACAACGCTTTTAAGGGAACAAACACCGGGGTGGCGTTAATGGTTCTTACATAAATTTCATACATGAGAAACGACGGATCCGTCATGATCGCTTCATCCCCCGGCGACAGATACACCCGGGTCAGCATGCCGATCACATCATCGGATCCGTTGCCGATCACAATCTGCTGCTTTTTCACACCGAGTTTTGCGGCCAGGGCATTCACCAGCACAAACCCTGCCCCGTCCGGGTAGCGGTGGAGATTGCCAATGGCCGCTTGCATGGCGGCCAATGCTTTGGGAGACGGCCCCAGGGGATTCTCATTGGAAGCCAGCTTGACGGAATTCTGAATGCCATATTCCCGCTCCAGCTCTTCAATAGGCTTGCCCGGTTTATAGGGTTTCAGCCCTAATATATTTTCCGCAATTTTCAGTTCCATTATTTTTTTCCAAAATTTCTGTTGTTGATTCAATTCATTTCAATTTGGAGGCAACCCAAAACATTGCATACCATTATTGGGAAAAAATCATTTTTTCAATAAACAGCCATAAGTTCACTGGCAATCCGATCCCCGCGTTCTGATTTGTTTCCTGGCAAGGGGTTCCGGGATGAAACCATCAGGGTATTGAAAAACTATTGCGCTTGCCAATACGGCGTTAAAATTCTCCTCAAAATGCTCATTTATACTTATACCGCGAACCCTGAGTAACGCAGCAAACAGGCGAATCAGACGTGCTGAGAATCGGGAATTTGGGTTTTCCAGCGCCTGTGCACCCAAAACCACTGGTCCGGATAGCGCAGAACGATATCCTCCAACACCCGGTTGTATTGCCGGGTGTTGGCAGCCACGTCATTTTCCTTATGTCCGGTATTCATCAACGGCACTTCCGGTCCGATCTCCACAAGGTACCCGCCCGACTCTCTGATCAGAAAAACCGGCACCACCGGCGCCTTTGTGTGCAGGGCGATCAGGGCCAGCCCTTTGTTGGTGCAGGCGGGCCGGCCGAAAAAATCCACAAACACCCCGGCCTGAACACCGGTATTCTGATCCAGCAGAATACCGACGAGTTCTCCTTTATTAAGTCCTCTTAACACCGGCCGCATGGCCTTTTTTTTGGCATACAGAGTGGCGCCGAAACGGCCCCGGATGGTCTTGAAAAATATATCCAGCGGTTTAAAATCCAGGGGCCGGTAAATGGCGCTGATGGGATACCCGAGCATGGCAACGCACATGGCCAGAAGCTCCCAACTCCCCACATGTCCGGTCAAAACCAGAACACCCCGGCCTTTTCGGTGGGCTGCCCGAAGATGGTGCAACCCATGGATCCGAAAATATCTTGATAGATCCCTTTCCTCTAAATGCAGCATCCAGCCGATTTCAAAAATCACCAGCACCAGATTGCCAAATACCCGGCGGGCCAGCCGTCGGATGTCAGCAGCCGTTTTCTCCGCACCAAACACATGGGTCAGATTCCCAATGGCCACCTTCCGATGCCGCTTATCCGCCACAAACCATACACGCCCCAGAAACCTGGCCGTTTTTTCGGCTGCCGTCTCCGGAAGCCGGCCCATCAGAAGAAAGAACGCATATATAATTTTAAAGATTATTTTCTCCATAAAGAAAGCAAAACCCTGCCCCGTCCGCCAACCTGCCATCAACATGAAAAAAAATCGTTTACCATACCCTTCTGGATTCTGCAATCAATAAGCGACAGTTGCGGCATACCATATTCCCCGGCGCCGCTTGAGCCAATGCTTTAAAAAATCTTGACATTAAAACCGGGATCAATTAGCTTTTCTGAGGCAATACGTCTGTAAGTATTTTTTTCTAAAAACATTTATTACAGCTTCGCAATAATAAGCAGAATTCTGAATGGAGGGTTTTATCGCATGACTGAAAAGACGATTAAACTCGGAGGAAAAAAGAAAAGCACCTTTATAGACAAGGTGAAAGAAATTCTTCCGGAAGGCGGCAACCTTAATCTATGCCTGACCTGCGGCGCCTGTTCGTCCGGATGTCCGGCCACCGGACTGGAGAACATGGACCCCCGCAAGTTCCTCCGCATGGCGGCCCTGGGCATGGACGAAGAAATCACCAGCACACCCTGGGTCTGGATGTGCAGCATGTGCCAGCGTTGCGTCTATGTTTGTCCCATGAAAATCAATATTCCCCAGCTGGTTTACCATGCCCGGGACACCTGGCCCCGCGATCAGCGTCCCAAAGGCATTCTCGGCTCCTGTGATATGGCGCTCAAAAATGAAAGCGGCAGCGCCATGGGCACCGGACCGGACGATTTTACGTTCGTGGTGGAAGACGTGCTCGAGGAATACCGGGAAGCACAGCCGGAATTCAAGGACATGGAAGCGCCCATTGACAAAGAAGGGGCGGAATTCTTCCTGAACCAGAATTCCCGGGAACCCGTGACGGAACCGGATGAAATGGTGCCCCTGTGGAAAATCCTCCACCTGGTCGGCGCGAACTGGACTTACGGCTCCAAAGGCTGGGGCGGTGAAAACTACTGCATGTTCCTGGCAGAGGACGAATCCTGGCGGCATCTGGTCCAGCAGTCCACGGACCAGGCCCATAAACTGGGGTGCAAAACCTTTCTCAATACCGAGTGAGGGCACGTCACATTCGCGGTCCGGTTCGGACTGCAAAAATTCGGTATCGAGCACCAGTTTGAAGTAAAAAACATTTACGAATATTATGCCAAGTGGATCCGGGAAGGCAAACTCAAGGTCAATTCCGACTGGAACAAAGACCTTAAGATCAAATTTACGGTTCAGGATCCCTGCCAGATCGTGAGAAAAAGCTATGGTGACGCCATTGCTGAAGACCTGCGCTTTGTGGTGAAATCCGTTGTGGGTGAAGAAAATTTTGTCGACATGACCCCCAACCGCTCTAATAATTACTGCTGCGGCGGTGGCGGAGGATTTCTGCAATCCGGCTATAAAGACGAACGCCTGGAATACGGCCGTTTGAAAGACGAACAGATCAAGGCCACCGGCGCGGATTACTGCATTGCGGGCTGCCACAACTGCCATGCGCAGATTCATGAGCTGAGCGAACATTACGGCGGTAATTACCCCGTGGTGCATCTCTGGACCATGATATGCCTGTCCTTGGGCATTCTGGGTCCCAATGAAAGGGAATACCTGGGCGACGACCTGAAGGATGTGAATGTCTTCCATCCGGAAACCGCACTGATGTAAGGGCATTCCGTTTTTTGTCTGATTTTGGTTTCACGCAGCCGGGTATTTAATCAAATGCCCGGCTGCAATAATTTTTCGCGTCTCTCGATCCATTTTCTCTTTTTTAATTTGGCAGAGGTTGGAGATGAGCGATATCATCATTCCCACCATGGAAGAACTCATCCGCCGGCGGATGGAGTCCCTCAATATCTCGGAAAAAGCCATTCTTGAGCATCCCCGGGAATATCGTGCCATTAAACAATTAGTCCGCTTCATTATCTCCCAGCCCCTGGACATCAGCGATTATTACAAAACCGCCCGGGAACTCGGCCATTTACTGGAAAAAATGACGGAATCCGGCAACCAGTCCATTTTTTACTATTACTACACCCATATTGATCCCCGGCAAAAAGGGCAGGTCCAGTATTTCCGGGCCACCTGCGTGGATCTGGAACAGCAGTTGAATTGCATTGAACAGCAGCGTCATCGCAATCGCAATATCCGGATTGTCCAATAATTTTCCGCACACAATTATTCTTTGAACTTCTTGCCCCATTATTCTATGAGTGGGTCCGCCTTTCGGTCTTAATTCATCCACCCGTAACTGATCCTGATGTCCGAATATGAAAACTCTTAAATCCACACTGCCGTCCGCCAAGGTCTTCTGGGGAATCAGTTCCTTCCAGGCCCTGGCCATGTTCCGGCGGGGGCTTTTTTATGCCTTTCTTTCCATTTATCTGCGCTATTTTCTGGGACTTTCAGTGACGGAAACCACCCTTTTTGCAACGCTCCCCATGGTTTTCAATATCCTGGCCCAGACATTCGTCTGGGGCCGGCTGTCCGACCGGCGGCAACTCAGGCGAACACTGATTTTATGGGGAGAGGGATGCGGCGCCGTGGGGACCGTCCTGATCTGGGGGGCCCACGTCCTGGCACCGACCCCGGCGGCTTCCGGGTATGTGATTATTATCGGACTGACAGGGGTTGAAATCTTCTGGTCCATGAGCAATATCGGCTGGAGCGCGCTGATTTCAGACCTTTACCCGGAAAAATCCCGGAACAAGGTCTTGGGATACCTGACAAGTATCGGCGGCGTGGGCCGGTTTGCCGGCATCTGGATCGGCGGACTGCTTTATGACGGCATGGGCACTATGTACGAAGGATGGGGGTTTTATTCCGGCATTCTGTTTTTCATTCCCGCCGCGGTCATGCTTGTTTCCATGATACCGGTCCGCTACCTTCCGGAAGGGGGCATCGGCAAGGACAACGCCGTTGAAATTGAATGCAACACCGACTGCCAGGCAGCTTCTTTGCAAATGTTCTGGATTTTTTTAACCGCCATGGTGTTTATCAATTTCGGTCGCAATGGGGTGATGACCATCCAGTCGCAGTATCTGTTTCTGGACACGGGTTTTGATGTTTCCAGCCGGGTGCTGAGTTATATTTTCAACACTGAAACCGGAGCGATTATCTGTTTCGGTCTGCTGGCGGGACGCCTCGGCAAATGGGTGGGTGACGGCCCGACCGTCTGCATCGGCACGGTGTTTGCCCTTTTTTATCTGGCGATCTATGCCTTTACGGACAATGTAGGCTGGATTTATCTTGCCTCCTGGTTCCGGGGCATGGCGGACGTTATCATTTTGGCGGCCTCTTATGCGTTTGTGTCGGTACTGATTCCGCCGGAGCGGCGGGGAACGCTCTTCAGCCTGTTCAATGCCACCCTGTTTCTTTCCTGGGGGGTCGCCGGCACCTTGATTGCCGGGCCGATTGTTGACTTCTTGATTCATACGGGGTTTAACCCGCTGTCCGCCTATCGTGCCGCCTATGTATCCGGGCTGGCAATGGTTGCCGTGGGTCTCACGATCCTGTTGTATCAGATTTTTATCATGCTGCCGAAATTTTCCGAATTTACAAAAACCATAAAATAACCCTGCCTTTTGACGCAAAAAATGGTATGGCGAAATTATTGGCAGGGATTGCGAACTGGCCCGCAAAAAACCCCGTTCGTGTGCAAACTGTTTTACCCCCAGGGAAATCATTGTGAAAAAAACCCAAAAAAGATTAATTCAATCCAGCGTGCTGCAGGCCCTGGTCTATCGACTGATCCGCTGGTACGCGGCCACATTTCGCCTGACAGTCATAGGTGAGAAACAATGGTTGGATCATGTGCAAAACGGCGGCCGTGTCCTTCTATGCACCTGGCATCAGCAATTTTTTTCCGCCATTCGGTACTTTCAGAACTACCGGAAATTCGCGCCGGGGCTCATGATCAGCAGCAGCGCGGACGGCGATCTAATCGCGGGCGTGGCCCGTCGGACCGGCTGGCGGCCAGCCCGGGGAAGTTCCTCCAAGGGCGGCAAAACCGCCATGATGGAGGTTACCAATTATTTAAAAGAAACTGGCCTTGCCGCGCATATCCTGGACGGCCCCCGGGGCCCCATGGGAAAAGTCAAGCCCGGTGCCGTCAGCATTGCCCTGGCAGCAGATGCGATGATTGTGCCGTTTTATCTCGAAGCAGACAGGGCCTGGTTTTTCAACAGCTGGGACCGGTTTTTCATTCCCAAACCCTTTGCCAGGGTTACGCTACGATACGATAATATGATTCGCCTGTCCCCGCCCGGTTCGGAAACCGAATTTGAGGCGCTCCGGCAACACATCGAAACCCGGATGCTGCCGGGATTAGTACAAGATCCCGCGCATGCGGATGCGAAGCAGAAAACCAAAGATAACCATTAAAAATCGGAGCCCCCCGGCATGTATTTATTCGATCAGGACATCCTGTTTAAAAAAGAAAATTCCGGCACATACGCAACAGATATCACCAAAAACTGGTCCATCAACGGCAACCCCAACGGCGGCTATCTCATGGCTGTGATTGCGCATGCCATGACGGGGCAAAGCAGCATGAAAGACCTGATCATCTGCACGGCCACATATCTTGCCAAAACACTCCCTGGACCGGCAGCCCTGGCATTGGAAAATATCGGCCGCAGCCGTCGTTTTGACCGGTGGCAGGCGAATCTGATCCAGGAGGGACAGGAGAAAATCCGGGCCATGGGGACCTTTTCAGACATTGAAAACAACCGGATTGACAAACGGTATGAAAAAACCGCCCCTGACCTTGCCCCGAAAGAAGACTGTATCAGGATTCCGCCTATGGGGAATTATACGGTTTATGAAAACATGGATGTGCGCCTGGACCCGGGCTGCGCCGGCTGGTTTTCCGGATCATTGATTGACGCTTCCGAGCATAAAGGATGGATCAAGTTTCAGGACAGTCGGCCCTTTGACGCTCTGGCGCTGCTGCTGGCCATTGATGCGTTCCCGCCGCCGGTGTTTGCCAGTCAGGGGATGACCGCCTGGGTGCCCACCATTGAATTTTCCGTCAACATCCGGAATATTCCGGCATCAGTTTGGCTCAAATGCATCTTTCGCACCCGTTTCATCAATAACGGCCTGCTCGAAGAAGACGGGGAAATATGGGATGAAACCGGGGAACTGGTGGCCATCTCCCGGCAGATTGCCCAATTCAGAAAAAAAACAAACTAAACCGCTTTTAGTATCCTATGCTCCAGTTCTGGCACAACAAAACAAAAAATGAACCAGTGCATAGGGGTGAGGGATTTCCAGCAATAAGGTGTCAGTGTTCAGGTGCCGGGAAATGCAATCCTGACACCCGACACTTGAAACCTGCAACATGAAACCTGAAACTGTTATTACAGGCCTGGCTCATAGCTGCGGGCTTCCTTCGTTGAAATATTATTTGATCTGAAAAAACCCCTCATCAAACTCGGGCTGGTCCTGATACCGGGCCATAAAAAAGCCGGGGAGCATATCCACCTGGTCAAACAGGCCGGGATCCGCGTCAATGCCAGCCTGATGAAGCGCCCTGACAATATCTTTCGGGTCCGGAGGACAGCCTTTCACAGGGATGACTTCCTTAATGACCGGGTTGTCCTTGTGGAGTTTACTCATGCATTTTCCCAGAAGGATGGTCTTTTGCATGCCCGGTGTGGGCTGCATCTGCTTGCCGGTGAGCACCTCCACCTTGTCCCAGGGTTCCCCTTTCCATGCATACCGGATGGCAGACAGCACCAGGCCGTTTAAACCCGAACAATAAGTACACATGCTCAGATCATATTTCCGGTAAAACAGGCCCCGGATCCCCTGCTTGGCCAGAGGCACCGGCATATCGCCCGCTTCGGTGGTGCTGTAAGGAAAATCATATTCATGAAAAGACGCCACATCTTCTATTTTTTCACCCACGACATGAATATCGGATAAATCCGTGGGGCGCCGGGCGCGTTTCGCCGCATGCACCAGATAGGGCACATTGTCCGCCGGATGACCCAGCACGGCGGCACCCACCATGTCCGCGGAAAGAATATCCGCCGACGCCAAAAGCAAATTGCTGCGCCGGATCTTACCGTCAAAGGCCGGTCCCCGCTCCAGAGAATAGATCCCGTCGATCAGGGTAAACACCGGCGGCATTTTATCCGCAAGCTTTGAAACATAGAAATTCAGATCCTTGCCGGGGTCCGCGCTGTGGCATTTTTTCCGGGAAGGGATATCAATGGTGCCCTTGAGATTTTTAATGCCCAGGCTGACCACGGTCTGGTTATGGGATTTCATGGGCGGCAGATCCACCACAAAATCGCTGTTTATGATATCGGTATTGAAATTCAGGGTTACCCCTTCACCTAAATCCACTCGCTCAAAGGGCCGGGCCATGACATTGACGTATTTAACACCATACCGCTGCTTAAGTGTGTCATATCCCAGATAATGGAACGCGTGGGCCGGGGTTTGGGTGTCCTTTGGCGCCGCCACAATGCCTTCGCCAATGGTGATGTCGGTAATTCCGTGATCTTTAAGAATCATTATCATGTCTTCAATGGCCCGGGAGGTGGTAATCACTCCCCATTTGGGGAATACGGTGGCTTTGGTCCAGAACACAATATTGGGTTTGATAAAGACTTTTGCATTGGCAGGCATGTTCTGAAGACCGTCTGATAATTCAACGGCCTTTCTCACAGACGCCAATGGTTTTTCATATTTTACAATGGCAACAACCGGTTTGCCCATGCCTGCCCTCCTTCTGGTGTTTTTATAACCATATCGTTTTATGACTTTCTCTCTTCAACAAAAAACGAACGATTGTTCTATTATAAATATTCCTACGCACCAGGCCTTTTCTTGTCAATGAAAATAAAGAGACGTGGGCCGGATGAGCACGGGCTTCATCGCATTGACTGGTGCCCGGCATTTGTCCTGGCTTGGTCGTCACAACAACGGCTTCTCCAGCTCTCGCGCACCGTATAATACGGTTGACAAATCAGACAATTCCATATAGTTTTCAGTGTTTATTGATCAAATGCGCAGGCGGAAAGAATTCCGGCTGATAAAAAAAATATGAGATTTCCAGTTAAGGATACCATCCAATGGCAGAGATTGCACCATTTCGCGGCATACTTTACAATCCTGACAAGATCACCACCATATCCGATGTCGTGACCCCTCCCTATGATGTTATTTCAGATGCGCAACGGGATGCGTTTTATGCACGTCATCCCCACAATGTGATCCGCCTCGATCGAGGAATGCCGCAAGCCACAGACACTGCCCGGGAAAACACCCACACCCGGGCGGCGGCTTATTTTCAGGAATGGATCAAAGACGGTATTTTAAAACAGGATAGGGACCCGGCCGTATATCTTGCCGCGGTGACTTTCCCCATGGAAGACACTCCGGTGACCCGTTTCGGCCTGATTGCTCGGGTCCGGTTGGAACCCTTTGACAAAGGGATTGTGCTGCCCCATGAGACCACCTTTTCCAAAGTCAAAACCCATCGACTGGAACTCATGAAGGCCTGCCATGCCAATTTCAGCCAGATTTTTTCCATCTTCTCCGATTCGGGCAACATCCTGGGACTTTTGACCCAAGCGGCGCAAGGCAACGCCCCGGTTTTTGAATTCAACGATGATGCCGGCCATACCCACCGGCTGTGGCGCATCATTGACCCGGTGATTCACCAGAAAACGGCGGCCGCGTTTCAGGGGCAGAAACTGTTTATTGCAGACGGCCATCACCGCTATGAAACCGCACTGAATTACCGAAAATGGCTGATTGAAAACAGCGGCCCCATTCCAGACGACCACCCGGCCAATTCCATCATGATGTATCTGTGTGCGGTCCAGGACCCAGGCCTTGTCATCCTCCCCACCCACCGGCTGCTCACAACCACCGCTCAGGTATCCCGGGAAAGCTTTCTTGAAAACGCCGCCGCCTGGTTTGATATTACCACCGTTGCCTTTGATCCGGCCAAACCGGATGCAGCCAAACAAACCCTGAATCAAGAATTGGCGGCGGACCCCGGCCAACACAAATTCGGTGTTTTTTTTAAAAACAGCGACCAGTTCCACGTCCTGTGCCTGAAACCGGGGATAATGGAGACCGTTTTCAGCGACAGCATTCCCGCCCCCCTGAGGGGACTGGACGTGATCGTACTCACCCGCCTGATTTTTGCGAAACTCCTTCATTTTGATGATCATATGCTGGATGATCATGACCTGATCCATTTCACCAGCGATGACACGGATGCCATCCGCGCAATCGCCAAAGGTTCCCATGAAATGGCGGTTATTTTAAACCCCACTACCAACGAGCAGGTCACCCGGGTAGCGGAAAAAGGCTTGATCATGCCGCGCAAATCAACCTATTATTTTCCAAAAGCCATATCCGGTTTAGTGATGCGGTCTTTGAAACCTTAACACCGCCGGCAGCAAATGATTTCTTCATCCCAACAACCCACGGAGCAGCAGCCATCGACAACATCACGCAGTTAAACGAAATGACACAATGGTCGGACCGGCACCGGAAAGCCGGCCGCCGCATTGCCCTGGTCCCCACCATGGGTTTTCTGCATGACGGACATCTTGCCCTGATGCAAAAAGCCCGGCAGGAAGCGGATAAGCTGGTGGTCAGTATTTTTGTCAATCCCACCCAGTTCGGTCTGGGTGAAGATTTTGAGATTTACCCCCGCAACCTGGAAAGGGATCTGGAACTTTCCCGAAAGGTGGGTGTAGATGCGGCATTTACCCCGCAAACAAATGATTTCTACCCTGACGGATATGACACCTTCATCAACCAGGAAAAACTGCCGGATCATCTGTGCGGGTTGTCCCGCGCCGGCCATTTCAAGGGGATGATGACCATCGTGGCAAAACTGTTCAATGTGGTGAACCCGGATATTGCAGTATTTGGTGAAAAGGATTTTCAACAGCTGGCCATCATCCGGCGAATGGTGGCAGATCTCAATTTCAACATCCGCATTATCGGCCATCCCATTGTGCGGGAACCCGACGGCCTGGCCCTGAGTTCACGAAATGCCAACCTGACGCCGGATCAGCGGAAAACCGCTTTATGCCTTTTTGCGGCCCTGAACAACGCGAAAGCACTGCTTGCAAAAAAGGAATCCGGTGCCACGATTTTGATTCAGGCGGCCGAGAAACTTATCAACGCGCACCCGGATACGCAAATCGATTATATATCCATCTGCGACCCGGATACGCTGGACGATTTGGCTGTGATTGACCGGCCCGCGCTCATGGCTCTGGCGGTGAAAGTCGGCACGACCCGTTTAATAGATAATATGATATTACATCCAGGCCATTAATTTTATGGTATCAAATTTCTGATGCCTTGGATGTTTTTGATATCCCCATCAACCACACAATCAAAGGAGTGATTCATGACTCAGAAAAGCCTTCTGTTTACTTCTGAATCCGTTACCGAAGGACATCCGGACAAAGTGGCGGATGCCATCTCCGATGCGGTGTTAGACGCCATCATGGAGCAGGACAAAAAATGCCGGGTGGCCTGTGAAACCCTGGTGACCACCGGCCTGGTATTTGTTGCCGGAGAAATAACAACGGACTGTTACGTGGACATTCCCCAGGTGGCCCGGGATACCATTCGCGACATCGGCTACAGCTCTTCCAGAATGGGATTTGACTGGCAGACCTGCGCGGTGCTCACCAGCATTGACCATCAGTCCGCGGACATCGCCCAGGGCGTCAATGTGGGAGAAGGCCTTTACAAAGACCAGGGAGCCGGCGACCAGGGACTGATGTTTGGTTTTGCATCTGACGAAACTTCGGAACTCATGCCAATGCCCATCACCTTTGCCCACAAGCTGACCAAACGCCTGGCCACGGTCCGGAAAAACGGGTCCATCGATTTCCTCCGGCCGGACGGCAAGTCCCAGGTGACCATTGAATATGACAACGGAACGCCGGTACGGGTGGATACGGTGGTGGTTTCCACCCAGCACAAGGAAGATGTGACCTATGATGAGGTCCGGGAAGCCGTGATTGAGGAAGTTATCAAAAAGGTCATCCCCAGAGAGATGGTGGACGGAGACACCCGCTACTATATCAATCCTACGGGGAAATTCGTCATCGGCGGTCCCATGGGCGACTGCGGCCTCACCGGCCGCAAAATCATTGTGGATACTTACGGCGGCCAGGGCAGCCACGGGGGCGGCTGTTTTTCCGGCAAAGACCCGTCAAAAGTAGACCGGAGCGCTTCCTACATGGGACGCCACATCGCCAAAAATCTGGTGGCCGCCGGGCTTGCCAAAAAATGCGAAATTCAGGTGGCATATGCCATCGGCGTGGCGGAACCGGTTTCCGTGATGGTGGATTTTCTTGGCACCGGAAACATCCCGGAAGCCAGGGCCATTGAGATCGTCAGGAGTGTTTTTGACCTTCGGCCGGCGGCCATTATTGAATACCTGGATCTTCTGCGGCCCATTTACAGAAAAACATCTGCTTACGGCCATTTCGGGAGAAACGGGGATGAATTTACCTGGGAAAAAACAAACAAGGCGGCGGAGATCAAAAAACTGGCCGGGATTTAAATAATGCCGACTACTCGGAAAATTTAAGCATTTCAAACCATACAGCGCTGCCCATGACGTTAAAACAGAACGTCACGGGCAGTGTTTTTTTTGTGACCTGATAAAATTACGTCCTGCTGCCTTTGGACAATAAAAATCGCTCTACAATAAATCCGGCAAGAGACTCCGCGTCTTCCAGACCGAATACCGGCACCGCCACATCCGGGTCCGCGTCCGTTACCATGGCAACCAAAGTCTTGTCCCCTAAACAGGCGGGGGTGGAATGGACCTGGGTCCGGAACACTTCAATCTTGGGAAGGCCGCTGTTTTTAAAGCCTTCCGCCAGCACCAGGTCCATGTCCGTCAGATGCTTTTCAAAAACCGCCAGCCACCCCTTTTCATCCATTGCAGCCGAGGGATTACGGCGGACGGCCATCAGTTTTTCCGGAGATGACACCAGCACCGCATCCGCGCCCGCATCAAAATGCCGCCAGGAATCTTTCCCCCTTTTATCAAAATTCAGTTCATGATGCGCATGCTTAACGGTTCCCACACGAAACCCTTTTTTTTTCAGCTTGGGCACCAGTTTTTCGATGACAGTTGTCTTCCCGGCATTGGAATATCCGGTTATCGCGATAATCGGTATCATTATATTTATTTGGTTTGCCTAAAATCTTATCTGCACCCCCGTGACAGCACCAGAGACCGAATAAAAATGTACCACGGGAACAATTGCCTGCTAACCGGCCACTTGCGGCCGGTTAGTCAGTTAAATCCTTATCTGAAAAATTGTCAAGGTCAAATACGGCTATTCTCTGCCTCCTTTTTCCTGCCTTGACTTTTCAGGTTAATCCTGAAAAATGAACACGTTAAAACAAAAAAAAGCATCATAGGAATGTACTGATGGACAAAAACCAAAGAACGAAATCTTCAGTAACAAACAAAAAATCCGCCATTTTCCTTTTCCTTGTATTCTTTCTGATGATCGCCGTCTCCGGCGTCATTTACTTTGCTGACGGATCAAACGACCATGATTCCACGAATTCGCAAAAAACAGACCATGATACAGGTGCCACCCTCACAGACCGCAACAATGGCTGGTGGGAAACAACCCGTCTGATCTATCACGGCATTCCGGCACGATGCGTTTTTAAGCTGCCGAGAGCGTCCAAAATCACACCAAAAAATATTGCAAACGCCGTGTGGCGAGAACTTGACCGCATCGGTGCTATTTTCAATCCTTTTAACCCAAAGTCTGAAATTTACCGGTTAAACAGTCATGCGCCAACCGACCCAATGGCTGTATCAGATGATCTGCTTAATGTTTTGTCCCTTTCCAGACAATTGTGGAAGGACTCCGGCGGCGAATTTGATCCGGCCATCTGGCAAATCAAAACGCTCTGGCAGACCGCGGAAAAAACCCAGCAAATCCCCTCGGAAAACGATATTGCAGACGCCCTTAAATGGACAGGGCTGGATCAGGTGGTACTTGCAGAATCCGGCAAAAACCGGATCACCTTCAAAGACCACCCGGTTCAATTTGATTTTGGCGGCATTGTTAAAGGTTATGCCGTCGACTGCGTGCGCGAGATTCTTATGCACCAGGGCGTGACCGCCGGGCTGGTGCAGCTGGGCGGAGAGATCAGCACCTTCGGCAAAAACGATGAAAAGCCCTGGCGGGTGGGCATCCAGCACCCCAGGCAGATGGATCGGCTATGGGGGGTGATTTCTTCAGAAAGCCGACTCAATGTATCCACCAGCGGTAATTACCGCCAGCCCATAATAATTGACGGCGCGTCCTTTTATCATATTTTCAGCCCGAAAACCGGCAAACCCGTGTCCGAAAAAATCATGGGCGTCACCACGGCCAGTTTTGACGGGCAAAAGTCCAATGCCTGGCTGGACGGCCTTGCCACGGCTATTACGGTGATGGGGGCAAAAAAAGGATATAACAGAGCTGAAAAATCAGGATGCGATGTCCTGATCCTTATTGAAAAGGATGACGGGTCTATCGATGAAGTGATGACCCCAAATTTTTTAAAACACTATATTGCCCGAAAAAGGTAAAAATATTGGCAAAACAGAATCTTTCGATAAACCGAAAAAAATCCCGCACTGCCTGGCATACGAACAGCAGACAGAACCCCGGCAATGCAAAGTATGTATTGCCGGGGTTCTGTTTAACTTTGCCTGAAAATTGCCAATTTTCCATCAATCTGCCAGCGCATCGATAAAGCAGCCGTCGCCCCCACCACCGGATGATTTTTTGGTGATGGTAATACGAACCGGATCTGCGGATGAAGTGGCCCCATCATCGTCTGTAACCACCAGGGAAAAAGTCAGTATGATGGTATTTTCAACATCCGGAGCGATGAATGTGGGCTTAATTGAGGAATTATCCGACAAAGTAACCGTGATGCCCGTGCTGTCCGTCTGAGTCCAAGCATAACCCGCGATGGTGCCATCCGAGTCGGTTGACCCGGACCCGTCCAGAACCACTGAACCCCCTTCTTTTGCCGACTGGTCCTCGCCAGCATCAGCAACCGGGGCGGTGTTCGGTTCCGGTCCGGCATCGTCGTCCTGGACTATGATCTGAACCGTATCCGTGTCTGTGTCACCGTCATCATCGGTCACCGTGAGGATAAATGTCAATGTCGTGTCCGCGCTGACATCCGGAGCGGTGAACGTCGGACTTGCTACCGAGGGATCAGATAATGTCACTGCCGCGGCTCCGCCGGTCTGGGTCCAAGTCCGACTGACAATGTTCCCATCCGGATCACTGGAGCCGGTGCTGTTCAATGTAACGGTCTGTCCTTCAGTCACTGTCTGATTCGCGCCGGCATCCGCTTGGGGCGGATCATTAGGATCCACAACTTCGGGCTGAACGGTTATTTTTACCGTATCCGTATCCGATTTTTGGTCTGCTCCAACTCCATTGTCTGTAACCCTCAACTCAAGAATAATCCAAGATTCACGAGTGACATTTGGCGCAATGAAAGTTGGCCATATAGCTGATGGATCAGACAAAATAGGAGAAGGATTAATCTGGCTTGAAGAAATACTCCAGAAATAAGATATTATGGAATTTTCCGGATCTGATGATCCGGAGCCATCCAATGTGACTGTTGAACCCGGCGTCACTTTTTGATCCGGACCGGCCATGGCTGTGGGTTTTTCATTAACCCATTTTATATTTACGGTCACACTGTCCGTATCGTTGTCTCCTTCATTATCCGTAACCGTCAGATGGAAAATCAGCTTGTCAGCGCCGCCGTTTAAATCCGGCGCTGTAAAACTTAGTTGAGGATTGTTCTCTTTTCCTGTCAGATCGATTTTATTAGCGCCTTCTTCCTGGCTCCATTCATAGCTAACGCTGCCGCCACCTGGATCCGAACCCTGGCCATTAAAGGCCACTGCCCCCTTTTCATTCACATCCAGATCATTCCCGGCATAGGCCATGGGCGCAAGGCTGGTGCATTTGCTCCCATCATCCCCTGACGCAAAAACTTCATATCCCTCCGCCATCCAGTCATCCAGGCCGTCAGTCATATAATAAACAGATTGAAAGCCTTGCTCGGCCAGCTTATTGGCGGCAGCCTGGCTTTGGGTCCCGGTCTGATCATAAATAAGGATATCATCGTTTTTAAAGTTATTTAAATTCGTGGTGCTGGTGGCAAAATTTCCCGTCCCACTGTTCCAGACATAATTTTTGGCGCACAGCATGTGGCTGTTGGCATAGTCGGACGTATTGCTCACATCAATGACCAGAACATATTTATTTCCATCTAAGCCGTTTAATAAATTTTTTGTCTGCTGAATGTTATAATTAATTGGCTTTGACTTAAGGACAAAAAAAGCGGTTACCGTCTTGTTTGTTTGATTCAACGCAATAGTTGTTCTATCTTGTGTCTCGTTAACTCCCTCCCAGTGAGAAAATCTATAGTCTCCATCAGGAACTGCCTGAAGATCAAAAGTTTTTGTACTTGGAAAGCCAAACAAGCATCCGCTGTCTTCTTTAGCTACCGGTACGGTACAGGTACCGACATTTACATGACCACCTTCATCTGGACTGACTTTCACGGTCAGCGCATAACTATCCCCTCAACACATTTCACAGCTGCAATCAGCTGCTTTCAAGTTTGAGGGGACAAAACTCAAGTTGACCAAAATAAAAACCGAAAAAACCAAAATTTTCCAACTGTTCAAAATAAAGACAGTTTTTCCCATTTTCTCATGCTCCCTATAATTTTTTTAAACCGAAAAGACACTTACTATTTTCAAACTCGTGAACCATAAAAAACAATACACCCGCTTGTCAAACAGTAAGACCCGTTTGAAATACATGTTGCACAGAAACTGCACCGGGGTTTCCACAATTTTGTGAAAAACAGATCAGGTTTTACCTATCACATTGTGACAGAGAAAGAAATATTAAAAATACAGAAAAGACCCACTGCTGAAAAATTTAATAAACGATGTTTTATATTAATTTCGCCGTTTTTAATTAAAAAATAATGTTTACATCTATTGACAGTGTTATTTTTATTTTGTAAAGATAAAAGCACTTTTTTTGCCCAATGCGCTGAACCATCACCCATCACACACATTAACGGTCATCAACAGCCTGTTTTCCGGAGGATAAAATGGATCTGAAACGTAAATTGGAAACCGGTGACTTTGCCATTCTCGCTGAAATCGAACCCCCCAAGGGCACGGACATTACTCCCATGGTCACTAACGCCGCAAAGGTAAAAGAAGACGTCGCCGCCTTTGTGGTGCCGGAAATGAGCAATGCGGTCATGCGCATGAGTGCGCTGGGCGCTGCCATGCTGCTCCAGGAGAAGCGGATGGAAACCGTGATGCAAGTCTGCTGCCGGGACCGGAACCGGATTGCGCTTCAGGCGGATATGCTGGCGGCATCTGCCTGCGGCATCAAAAACATCATGGCGGTCACCGGCGAAGATCCCAGTTTCGGGGACCACCATCAGGCATCCGCCGTATACGACATTGATATTGAGACCCTGCTTGCCGGCATTCAAAGCCTTAAAAGCGGTAAAGACATGGCCGGTATCGAACTTAGCGGTGCGCCGGAATTTCTGGTCGGCGCAACCGTTAATTCAGGCCTTGACGGTGCTGACCTGGACCGGGAAATTGACGCCATGAACCGCAAAATAGATGCCGGCGCCCGGTTTTTCATTACTCCTCCTCTGTTTGACGTATCCGCCATTGAACCGTTCATGGACAAAATCCGTACTGACGGTATCTACATTATTCCCACCGTGGTGCTGCTGAAATCGCTGGGCATGGCCCGGTATATGGCCAGAAATATGAAAAACGTGTACATCCCGGACGAACGGATCAAGCAGATACAAAAGGCCCCGGATAAAGTGCGGGAGTGCGTCCGAATCGCCAAAGACACGGCGGCAGCTATTAAGGAGAACGGATTTCCCGGCGCCGTCATTTCCACCATCGGATGGGAAGACAAGCTGTATGATATTATTCACGGGATTTAATCTTTAGGAGAATTGCATGAATCAGAATTCCGCATCTGCCATAGGTGAACAGAAACAAAAAACCGTCGGCGCGGCCATGGTGGTCGGTGCCGGCATCGCCGGCATGCAATCTGCCATTGATCTTGCCAATTCCGGCTATTACGTTTATCTGCTGGAACAATCCACTGCCATCGGCGGCCTCATGGCCCAGTTGGACAAAACGTTTCCCACCAATGACTGTGCCATGTGAGTCATCTCGCCCAAACTGGTCGAGGTCGGCCGGCATCTGAACATCGAGCTGAAAACCGGAACGGAAATTCTGGCACTGGAAGGGGAACCGGGCAATTTCAGGGCAAAAATCCGCCAGGAAGCCCGGTATGTGGATCTTTCCAAATGCACCAGTTGCGGGGAATGCACCAAAGTCTGCCCCATAGAGGTGCCGGACGAACAGGACCGGGGCCTGTCTTTTCGAAAAGCCATATATAAAAAATACCCCCAGGCCATTCCGGGCGCGTTTGCCATCAGCAAACGCGGTACTGCCCCGTGCAAAGCCACCTGCCCGGCCCACGTCAGCATCCAGGGCTACATTGCGCTCATTAATGAAGGCAAATACTTTGAAGCCATCAAACTGTTCAAGCAGGATCACCCGTTTCCCGGCATTTGCGGCCGGGTCTGCCACCATCCCTGCGAGGGTGTCTGCACCCGGGGCGATTACGACGAGTCTTTGGCCATCCGGGAACTTCACCGGTTCCTGGCGGACTGGGAGCAGGGCCAGGAAGCCCCCTATACACCAAAAATCATGGAAAAACGGGATGAAACGGTGGCAGTGGTCGGCGCCGGGCCCGCAGGCCTGGCTGCGGCATATTTTCTGAGGCTTCGGGGATACCAGGTGACCATTTTTGAAAAACTGCCCATGGCTGGCGGCATGATGGCCGTGGGCATTCCAGAATACCGCCTGCCCAGAAATATACTGGCCTCGGAAATTGAAACCATCCAAAAAATGGGCGTTGAAATCAGAACCAATGTCACCTTTGGGAAAGACATCACCCTGGAAAGCCTCAAAGCGGATGGATTTTCCGCCGTCTTCATGGCCATCGGCCTCCACGGCGGCCGGCGCCTGGGGGTTGAAAACGAAGACGCGGACGGCGTGCTTCAGGGCGTCGATTTTCTGCGGGATGTGGCCATGGGCAAAGAAGTCGCCATCGGCAAAGATGTGCTGGTGATCGGCGGCGGCAATGTAGCTATTGACGTGGCCTTGTGTGCCAAGCGCAAGGGCGCGGAAAATGTCACCCTGGTCTGCCTTGAATCCCGGGAAGAAATGCCGGCCTGGGAGCATGAAATCCAGGAAGCCCTGGAAGGGGAAGTGAAAATCGTCAACAGCTTTGGTCCGAAAGATTTTTTTATCGATAAAAGCAACCGGGTGTCCGGCATTGAATTCAAGACCTGCACCGCGGTGTTTGATGAAAACGGAAAATTCAACCCCCAATATGATGACGCCGCGTGCGAGGCGTTTTTCGGGGATACCATCATTATCGCCATCGGCCAGTCCACTGATACGGAATTTCTGGCGGATCAGAATATCGCCCTTTCCCGGGTAGGGGGGCTAACGGCAGATCCGGTCACCCTTCAGACGCCCCTTGAATGGGTCTTTGCCGGTGGCGACGCGTTTTACGGCCCCAAATCCGTGGTGGACGCAGTGGCCTGCGGCAAGGAAGCCGCAGAAAGCATTCACCGGTTCATCAACGATCTGGATCTGGCCCAAGGTCGGGAAAAAATCTGGGAATATGAAAAACCGGACATCAAAAACAAACCCCTGAAATCCCGGACCCCGGTCCGGTGCCTTGACCCGGAATCCCGGGAATGCAATTTTCTGGAAGTATCTTTCGGTTACAATGAAACCGAAGCCAAAAACGAAGCCGACCGATGCCTGAAATGCGGCATCTGCTCGGAATGTTACCAGTGTCTGGATGCCTGTCTGGCCGGGGCCATCGACCACACCCAGCAGGCGGTAGAGGAAACCGTGGAAGTGGGGTCCGTCATCCTCTGCCCGGGCAACGATGTCTATGATCCGTCCGTTCTGGATGATATTTATCATTATAACACCCACCCCAATGTGATTACCAGCCTGGAGTTTGAAAGGATTCTGTCTGCTTCCGGCCCCACCATGGGGCATCTGGTGCGGCCGTCCGATGAGAAGGAACCGGAAAAAATCGCCTGGCTCCAGTGCATCGGAAGCCGGGATACCAACCGGTGCGGCAACGGCTATTGCTCCTCGGTCTGCTGCATGTATGCCATCAAAGAGGCCATGATCGCCAAGGAACATTCCAAGCACGACCTGGATACCGTCATTTTTAACATGGATATCCGGACATTTGGAAAGGATTATGAAAAATATTATCTTCGTGCCAAAGAAGATGACGGAGTGCGGTTTGAAAAAGCCCGTATCCACACCATTGATCCCATACCCGGCACCGGCAACCTGATGCTCCGGTATGCGGATGAAGCCGGAGTGCTCCATGAGGAAGAGTTTGATATGGTGGTGCTTTCCGTGGGTCTCCAGGTCTCAGAATCCGCCATCCGCACCGCCAACCTTTTGGACATTGCGCTGACCAAAAATAATTTTGCCGCCACCACACCGTTTGCGCCCATGGAAACCAGCCGGCCGGGTGTTTTTGCCTGCGGCATTTTTCAGGGTCCCAAAGATATTCCCTCCTCGGTCACCGAAGCCAGCGCCGCGGCCTGCGCCGCCGGCCGGTATATGGCCCAAGGGCGCGGCACCCGGATCAAACAGGTGGATATTCCCGATGAAATTGATGTGAGCGGCCCGCCGCGCATTGGCGTGTTTGTCTGCGACTGCGGCATTAACATCGCCGGTGTGGTGGATGTGCCGGGCGTCAGGGAATACGCCACCACCCTCCCCAATGTGGTATATTCCGGAGAAAACCTCTTTACCTGCAGCCAGGATGCCCAGGATCAGATGAAGGAGATTATCAAAGAGCACCAGCTCAACCGGATCGTGGTCTCTTCCTGCACCCCCAAAACCCACGAGCCCATTTTTATGGACACTCTGGAAAAATGCGGATTGAACAAATATCTGTTTGAAATGGCCAATATCCGGAACCAGGATTCCTGGGTCCATGCGGACAATCCGGAAAAAGCCACGGAAAAAGCCAAAGAACTGGTCCGGATGGCGGTGGCCCGGGCCGCATCCCTGATGCCTTTGCACGAACGGCAGATTCCGGTGACCTACCGGGCCCTGATTGTGGGCGGCGGTGTTGCCGGCATGAATGCGGCCTTAGGCATTGCGGACCAGGGGTTTGACGTGGTGCTGGTGGAAAAGGAAGCCGAACTGGGCGGGCTGTCCAGACGGCTGACCCGAACCATTGAAGGCGCGGATGTCCAGTCATATCTGGGGGAACTGATCGAACGGGTGAAAACCCACCCCCAGATCCAGGTGCTCACCCAGTCGTTGATCGTTGATTTTACAGGCTTTAAAGGCAACTTTAAAACCGAAGTGTTGGTCGGTCCGGGCATGTATGAGCGAAAAATTGAGCACGGCGTCATTATTCTGGCCACCGGCGGCACCGAATACACACCGAAAGAATTTCTATACGGCGAAAATTCCGGCGTCATGACCCAGATTGAACTGGCCCGGAAATTGGAGGATGACGGCGCAAGCAACCTGGACCAGGTGGTCATGATTCAGTGTGTGGGGTCCAGAAACGCGGAAAATCCCAATTGTTCCCGCATCTGCTGCCAAGCGGCCATCAAAAACGCCATCCATATCAAGGAACTGAATCCGGACACCCAGGTATTTGTGCTGTACCGGGATATCCGGACCTACGGCCTGATGGAAGAATACTACACAAAAGCACGGGAACTCGGGGTTTTCTTTTTCCGGTTCAGAGAAAATGACCCGCCAGAGGTCACCGCCGGTGAAAACGGACTGACCGTTACGTTCACGGATCACATACTCGGCCGTAAGCTCGCTGTGGATACCGACATCGTGGCGTTGAGCGCCGGGGTGCAGGCGGAAGATACCGAAGAACTGGCATCCATCATGAAGCTGGGCAGGAACACGGAACATTTCTTTATTGAAGCCCATGTCAAGCTTCGGCCGGTGGAAATGGCAACAGAAGGCATTTTTGTCTGCGGCACGGCCCACAGCCCCAAACTGATCACGGAGGCCATCAGCCAGGCCCAGGCCGCCGCCTCCCGGGCAACCACTTTTCTGTCCCAGCCATATCTCACCCTTTCCGCGGTCACCGCGTATGTGGACCCGGAAAAATGCGCCTCCTGCCTGATCTGTGTGAGGACCTGTCCCTATGGGGTGCCGGTGATCAATGACGAAGGCGTGAGTTTTATTGACGATGCCCTGTGCCAGGGATGCGGGGCCTGCGCGGCGGAATGCCCGGCAAAGGCTATTGAACTGAACTGGTATGAAGATGACCAATTGCTTAGCAAGGTGGACGCCTTACTGGAAGGAGTGATATGAGTCAGGAGTTTGATCCCGTTATATTAGCGTTCTGCTGCAATTACTGAGGGTATTCCGCCGCGGACCTGGCAGGTTCGATGAGACTGAGCTACCCCACCAGCATCAAAATCATCCGGGTGCCCTGCACCGGAAAAGTCGATGTCATCCACATGCTCCGGGCATTTGAAAAAGGCGCGGACGGCGTATGCGTCGTCGGCTGCATGGAAGGCGACTGCCATTTCAAATCCGGTAATTTCCGGGCCCGGAAACGGGTGGAACAGGTGCAGAAAATCCTTAATACCATCGGCATCGGCGGCGACCGGGCCCAGATGTATAATCTGTCGTCCGGCGAAGGCCCCCTGTTTGCCAAATACGCCCGGGAGATGCATGCAAAAATAATGGATCTGGGCCCCAGCCCCCTTAAACTGAAAAAAAACAAGGCGGCGTGACGCCATTCTTTAACCTGAAAACCTGAACTGATCGTTTGGGTGTTGAATCCGCCATAACCCCGCATTCTTCACCTCAAACGCCCGGTTCATGCCGAAATCTTTTACAAGGAAAGGTCAAATCTATGATTGTTGCGGATAAGAAGCCGGTGGAAGAGATTATTGAATATGTCAAAGACAGCAAAAAAATCCTTATCCTGGGCTGCAATGAATGCGTGACGGTGTGCGAGGCCGGCGGCAAAAAAGAAGTCGGCGTGCTGGCGTCCACCCTCCGGATGTATTTTCTGAACCAGGGCAAAGATGTCAAAATCGATGAGATTACGTTGGAACGCCAGTGCGACCACGAATACCTGGAAGAAATCCGGGATGTGGCGGATGAATACGATGGCATCGTATCCCTGGCCTGCGGCGTGGGGGTCCAGTTCATGGCGGAAAAATATCATTCCGTTCCCATTTATCCGGGCGTCAACACCTGTTTTCTGGGAGCCACGGAACACCGTGGCCTCTGGACAGAACGGTGCCAGGCCTGCGGCAACTGCCTGCTGGCCATTACCGGCGGCATCTGCCCCGTGTCCCGATGCGCCAAACGTTTATTGAACGGGCCCTGCGGCGGATCATCCAAAGGGAAATGCGAAATCAACAAAGACCTGGACTGTGCATGGCAGCTGATCATCGACCGGCTGAAAGCGCTGGGCCGGCTGGAAGACTATGAAAAAATCTGCGCAATTAAGGACTGGTCCACGGACAGGGCCGGCGGGCCCCGAACAGTCGTGAGGGAGGATGTTCAGATATGAGCGTGAAAACACCCAGTAAACTAGAAAAAATTCTTGCGGCAGGACATCTGGCAGTCACATCCGAGTGCGGACCGCCCCGGGGCAGCGATCCGGAAGCGGTCAGGGAAAAAGCAGGCCTGATCAAAGACCATGTGGACGTGGTGAACGTCACCGACAACCAGACCTCGGTCACCCGCATGTCCAGTCTGGCCGCCTGCATCCACCTGAAATTAATGGGCGTGGAACCAGTGCTCCAGATGGTGACCCGGGACCGGAACCGGATCGCCGTCCAGAGCGATATATTGGGGGCGGCATCTTTTGACATTTTCAATATGCTGTGCCTTTCCGGGGATCACCAAAGTTTCGGGGACAACCCCAAAGGCCAGAATGTGCATGATCTCGACTCCATGCAGCTGGTGCAGACCGTTCGACTGATGCGGGATGAGGGCAAATTTCTGGGCGGTGCGGACATCAAGCGGCCGCCGCAAATGTTTGTGGGTGCGGCCGCCAACCCCTTTGCCGATCCCTTTGAAATCCGGGTGCCGCGACTGGCCAAAAAAATCGCATCCGGCGCGGAATTTATCCAGACCCAGTGCATCTATAACCTGGGCAAATTCGAAGAATGGATGAAGCAGGTCTGCGACCGGGGGCTTCACGAAAAGACCTATATCCTTGCCGGCGTCACTCCGCTCAAATCCGCGGGCATGGCCAAATTCATGAAAAACCGGGTGCCGGGCATGGATGTGCCGGATGATGTGGTCAAGCGGATGGCGGACACGCCCAAGGAAAAACAAGCGGATGAAGGCATCACCATCTGCATCGAAACCATTGAACGCCTGAAATCCGTTGAAGGCGTCCGAGGGTTCCATATCATGGCCATTGAATGGGAAGAAAAGGTTCCGGAGATCGTAGAGCGGGCCGGTTTATACCCGCGGCCGAAAATAGATTGATTTTCCGGCTTTGTTAAAATAAAATAAATACATGAAAATGACGGTTTTCCAACGGAAGCGTCGGGATGCTTCCATCTTTACGGGTGATGAAAAAGGAGGATGTATATGAGCGAAAAAAAGAGAATTCTTGTTGTTGATGATGAGCCGGATTTCGTCTCCATAGTAAAAAAGAATCTGGAAAAAGCGGGTTTTGACGTGGAAGTCGCCTATGACGGGGTGGAAGGCATTGAAAAAGTAAAGGCCAATCCGCCGGACGCCATCGTCCTGGACGTCATGATGCCCGAAAAAGATGGCTATAAGGTCTGCTCTGAACTGAAAGCGGATGCCAAATATAATGATATCCCCATCTTGCTTTTGACGGCCGTGGCGGATCATGTCAGCTCCACCCGGTATTCCCATTATGACGGCATGAGCACGGAAGCAGACGACTATCTGCCCAAGCCGGCATCAGCGGATGATATTCTGGATTCCGTTAAAAGCCTCCTGAACATTTAAATTCACTGGCGGCATGAAACGATGAACCGCTGAAATCCGGCCTTTCCGCCTGTTTCAGCGGTTCTGTTGTTTTAGAAAATCCGGTGATTCATTTCGATAGCTCCCGGCCCAGGGGACCGGATGATACATCCGGTATCCATCCCATCCACCCTTTCCAAAAAAGGACGCTCTCTTTTGGCGGGAAAAAGCCACGATTTCACAAGGCGGCCCTTTGCCTACGGTCAAAACCATCTGGTTTTCTGCATTATCAGTGACGACCGGGTCTTTACGTCAAAAGCACCAGCAATCTTCAACCAGGTCATGCATCATGCCGGCATCAATGGCACCTATGTTCCGTTCATGGTGACCCCGGACCGCATCGGCGAAGCCATGGCAAGCTTGAGAACCCTGCATATCGCCGGCGCCAATATCACCATCCCCTTCAAGGAAGCCGTCATTCCGTTTCTGGACTCGGTGTCCGAAAGCGCGGAAATCATCGGGGCCATCAACACCATTGCCCGCAACGGGGACAAGCTGAAAGGCTATAATACCAATGCCATCGGGTTAATGGACGCTTTGGAAGAAATCGGATGCGCGCCCGCCGGCAAAACCGCCATGATTCTGGGGGCGGGCGGGGCGGCCAAAGCCGCAGCGTTTGTGCTGAAATGGCTCAAGGCGGACCAAATTTTTGTTGTCAGCAAAAACGCGGCCAGAGCCCGCCAGGTGGCGACCCTGGCCGGTGGAAAAGCCATCCCCATTGAAGAAGTGCTGAACCATGATATTCCGATCCAGATCCTGATCAATGCCGGTACCATTTCCACCCGAACCGAATCTCCGGAAATCGCGGATCTCGTGGAAAAATTCCACCTGCCCCACTGTGAGCTGGTCCTGGACCTTAATTACGGCCGAAAAGAAAATATCTGGGAGGCAAAAGCCCGGAAAAGCGGTATCCTTTTCCAGGACGGCCTCCTGCCCCTGATCCACCAGGCCAAAAACAGCCTGGCCCTGTGGACCGGACTGGATATTGACTCGAATTTGTTTCATCAGGCGCTGGGAGAGGTGGAAGGTGAGGAGGTAGAAGGTAGAAGGTGAAAGGCAGAAGGTGGAAGGTTGCACGTTACAAGTTACAGGTTGCAGGTTGCAGGTATTAAACCGGATAGAAAATATAAAAACTTCGTCGTTGGCAATTCGTCGGCTGTTTCTGTCTTTTTGGAGGACTCACTGCGATTTTCGGCAACCGGTTATTTCAGTGCAGGCTGAGGTCAGGATGGCGCGGCATGTATAATTTTGCGGATTGTTTGGCTGAGTAACTGAATTTTAAAAGGTTTTTGAATAAAACCATTGCATCCTTTTTCAAGAATCCTTGCTGCCTGATCGTTCTGACTGAAGCCGCTTGATAAAAGCACTTTGACATCCGGATCGATCTTGATCAGCTGATCATAGGTCTGCTCTCCATTCATGTCCGGCATGATCATATCAAGGATAATCAGCTGAATCAGGTGGATGTTATTTTTGTAAATGTCAATTGCCTGGCTGCCGTTTGAAGCGGCATAGACCCGATAGCCCAGCGCTTCTAGCATTTCTTTTCCGATTTCAAGAATGTCGGGTTCATCATCAACAATCAGAATCGTCTCCGTTCCGGTGACAATGGGCTCTTCTGCCGCTAACCCGGGATCTGCCCGGTTGAGTGAAGCCGGCAGAAAAATATGAAACGTGCTTCCAAAACCGGGCTTGCTTTCCACATCAATATATCCGTCGTGGCTTTTGATAATACCATACACCGATGACAATCCCAGACCGGTCCCTTCCCCGTCTTTCTTTGTCGTGAAAAACGGGTCAAATATTTTTGACATCTCAGAAGGATCCATGCCGGCACCGGTATCGCGGACAGATATTTTGATATATGCACCGGGGGGGATTTCATAAGCAAGGGTGTCGAAGTTGTCAATAATGACATCATATGTTGCAATGTCGATGTCTCCGCCGCCAGGCATTGCCTGCCATGCGTTAACCAGAAGATTGATCAGTGCCTGCCTTATTTGTCCGCTATCTGCTTCGATGAACGTATTGGTGTTGTTGAAGAAAGTGTGCAGACGGACTTCTTTTTTGGTACGGCAAAACATGGAAGCCGTGTCATTGATCAGGTGGCTGATGTCCAAAGGTTTGCGTTCACTGGACCTGGGGCTGGCAAAATCCAGAAGTTGACGCGTCAGCTCCGTACCGCTACTGATATACGACTCAATATCCTTGAATTTATGATAAAATTCGTTTTTTTCATCGATATGGAGTAATGCCAGCGAGGTATTGCCCTGTATGCCGGATAAAATGTTGTTAAAATCATGCGCAATACCGGCGGCCATGGTGCCGATGGCTTCAATTTTCTGGGCCTGAAGCAATTGCTTTTCAAGGTTTGTTTGCTGGGTTACATCCCGCATAAAACACAGAAGCGCCGGGGCGGCATCCCATGTGACCGGAACAGCGGTAAGCTGTATCCACAAGGACTGATTTTCTTTGTTGATAAAACGGATGGTCTTGCCAGCGGCAACCGGTGCCTGAATGTCTGGGCTACGGTGGACAAGACCATGAATGAATTGAGAATCATTGATTTTGCAGAGTTCGGTAATGGGCGTTTCATGAAGTTCTGCGGCACTGAAGCCAAGCAGTTCTTCTGTCCGTTTATTGTGAAACCGACAGACGCTGTTTTGGTAGATGAAAATGGCATCATTGGCATTTTCGACCAGCAACCGGTATTTTTCCTCGGAATCCTTTAATGCATTTTCCGTTTTTTTACGCTCAGCAATTTCAATTTTCAAATCAATGTTGGATGCTTTCAGGGCATTGGTGCGTTCGTCAACCATTGCCTCAAGGTTTTCCCGATGTTTTTGCAGCATTTTTTCAATGCGGATACGCTCTTTTACCTCATTTTTAAGTTCCTTGTTGATGGTGTCGGCCCGGTGCTTTTCTTCTTCCAGAAAGTGAATGAGGTCAACATTTTCAAATTGCAGCATCAGAGACGTGCGGGTTTTTTTATACAGAAGATAGGCGGACATGGACACAAGAATTAAGTAAAATAAAAGCATTGCCGACATGGCAAATTGCATCGGCGTACCGCCAAGAAGGAACACAATGAGCAGCGGAAGCAACGTGGGAATCATATACGCCAAAAAAACCGGCAAAATGGCTGAGAAGGTGGCAACCGCTCCGGACACCAGGCCGATCAGCATGGAAAATAAAAAAATCTGATGCGTAAATGAAGTTTTGGGAAAAATGACCAATGCGGAACTTCCCCAAATGATGCCGGAGGTCAGGATGAGTCGGAAAAATAGTCGTTTCCACTGGAGAGCATCTTTGGCAGTCACTTTCAACCGATGGAAGCGAACGATCACAGTCTGGCGAAACAAAGTGATGGCAACCGCGGCGCTTGACCATAGGATGAGGTTGACGTGATTCACCATCGGCCAGAGAATGATTCCGATGATGATTGCTACCGTTGCCGAACCCAATGTTGCAATGTGGGACTGCTCATATAACTGGTTCACCTGTTCAAGCAGGAGGCGCTGTTCATATTTGGATTTATGGGTCATCATTTAAGAGATACTTCCGTGCCGGGTGATGTCAGCTATGAAAACGACCTTTTTTATATTATGCTATGAAAATTTATTGATCAAGTGCCTCCCTGACGGCCTTTGCCAGAGATTCAATAACATACGGTTTTTTAAGGCAGGCTCCGGCTCCCAGCGCCTGGGCTTTGGCAATACGATCGGACGTTGAATAGCCGGTAGCGATCACAGCTTTCTGATCAGGGTTGATGGAAATAACCTTTTTGTATGTATCCAGACCGTCCATGCCCGGTTCCATGATCATGTCGATAATCATCAGGTCCGCGGGGCTGTTTTGGATGTATTCCACCGCTTTTTCGCCGCTGGGAACTGAAATCGCCTGATAATTCAGTTCTGTCAGTATCTGCACGGCCAGTTCGCGTTGTTCGAAAATGTCATCCACCACCAGTATGGTTTCATTGTGACCTAAAAATTTGGTTAACGGGGGTTTGGGGGGCTCATCGGTGAGTGCAGTCCGGTCTGCAGGAAAAAAAACGGAAATGGTGCTTCCGGAGTCAGGTTTGCTGCTCACCTGAATGTAGCCGTCATGGTCATGGACAGCCCCCCAGACCATGGCCATGCCCAGGCCGGATCCGCTTTTCCCCATGGATTTTTTGGTATAAAATGGTTCAAAGATGCGTTCCTGTTCCTCGGCTGTCATGCCTATCCCCTCATCTCTCACCTCCAGTTTTACATAGTCCCCTTCATTGATTTTCTGGTAACCCGGCAGGGGCGCATCCATATACAGGTTTAAAGTTTCTATATGGATTGTTCCGCCGTCCGGCATGGCTTCGGCTGCATTGGTGATCAGGTTCATAATGATTTTCGAAATATGAACACTTGAAGCGGAAATATTCAGCAGCTGGTTGCCTGGATGTGACACAATGTTTGTATTCGGGTGATGGGCCATAAGGGTATTGTGTTCCGGGCTTTTGAGATATTCTTCAACCAGCATGTTGATGTTGGCCGGGGTCCGGTCCGGAAGACCTTTCCGAGCGAGGGTCAGCAGATCGGAAACAATGGCGGCGGCTTTTTCTCCGGATTTTTTGATGGTCTGAATCGGTTTTCGTATCGGGCTGTTGTCCGGCAGTTTCATCAGCAACAGGTCCGGATAACTGACAAGTCCGGAGAGAATATTGTTTAAATCGTGGGCCACCCCGCCCGCAAGGGTTCCGATGGCTTCCATTTTCTGGGCATGACGCAGTTTTGTTTCCAGCAGCGCCTTTTCTTTTTCAGCCATGATGCGCGGTGTAATATCCCTGACGATCCCCCTGAACCCGCAAGGCACATTCTGTTCATCATAGATACAGGATACAGACATTTCAATGTATCTGGAGCTGCCGTCTTTACGGGTTAATTTCCAATCTAATGCCTTGGTCGGGGTGCCGGTTTTATAAACCTGATTAAAAGTCTCATAAACTTCCGTCAAATATTCCTGATCGGAAATGACCCGGTAGTTGATCCCCTCGAGTTCTGTTCTGGAATACCCCAGTATGTGACATAACGAATCATTAAAAAACGTCAGATTTCCGGCAAGGTCGTTTTCGTAATATCCTTCCTCAATATTGTTTAAAATATTTTTATACTTTTCCCGGCTGTTAAATAATTCTTTTTCCACTTTTTTTTGTTCAGATAAAATTTGATCCATATCCATTTTAATCAGGGATATGGCTTCAATCACCTGGGAAAAGGGGTGTGAGGGATCAATCTTTTGTATAATTTCATCCGGGCCGCGGGATTCCCAATTAACTTCTGAAAGGATCTGGAGCAATTCATCGGCATATTGCCGGTAGGTGTCCGAAATATTTGTTGGTTGAGATTCTGGCGTTGCACTGAACAATTGTTTGCCGAGGGGCTGCGTCTCAAACTGTGAAACCAGGCGTAATGCCTCGTCAAAATCATTGGCGACAAAGACATCATGGGGGGCAGATCCCTTTGAGATATTGATAGCAGCCCGCATGAGCCAGTTGGTGTTGTAAAAAATAAGTTTTTTTAAGGGATGACGCTGGTGCCAGCTTCGAAGCGCAATGACAAATTTTTTTCTGGCATTGAGAGTTGCCCCTGTTAACGCTTTCTGATTGACAACCATGAAATATTCACCATCTGTGAATCCCATGTCGTTAAACACTTTTTCCTGCAATTCAAAAATGGGACCGATGTGCGCTGCCTCTATGAAGCCTGTCGGTATGGGATGCATTATATTGTCATTGATCCGCTCAAACCGAATTGCGAAGCCCTTCAAATCCATGGACCATCCATTACGATTGTCAATTTTCGTAGAGTCGCCGGCAGGTTCGGGGCCTTTGGCAGTGAATGGAACGAACAAGTCGTTTGCTGATAAAATGGATTTGGCCTGATCGATGGCTGCAGACAGGTCTTTTGCTATGATGATATCATGGCTAAATGCATAAATCTTTTTACCCAGCTTGATACTGAGGTTAAAAAGTGCCGACGTATGGCAAAACAACATTGCCATGACATGTTCACGCTGGCGGTGATCATTGATAAAGAATTTTCGGGCATCAATGGAAACACCTTCCAGTTTTGAATAGTCTTCAATGATGATATAAGGGGCATTCTGTGCCGGCGCGCATTGTCGTATGATATCATAACCCAGGTGGAAAGATGCTTGGGCATCATGCAGCGTGGCATATCCGGAAGGGCGGGAGATGAGTATGTGGTCGCCTAAAAAAGTAAAATCAGCATGAAATTTTTTACCGAAGCCGACGTTGATCCACTCCGGTTTTCGGATAACGGGAAGACCGGAATGTTTCAGCAGGGCGTTATAAGCCTGTTCATCCGATGAATTCAATCGGCTCATGCGTAATTCCCATGCAGTGGGTTAAAATACAATGAACACGTTCAAATTTATGGAATTCAAGCCCATTGCAACACAGCCGAGCGGCGCCGGTTTCCATGGTAACAGGGAGCAAACTGTCTGAGCGGTCCCAAAGCCGCAGGCATCAAGCCCTTACTGAAATCATTCAACGCCTGAGATTACAAAACAGCCAAAGGCCAGCGAGTTTTTGATCCCGCCATGGAAAGCGGTTGAGCGAGGATCACTGTGTTGCAGGGTGGGTTCTTTTGTTACTTTTCTTGCCCATCAAGAAAAGTAAAAAGAAAATTTTCAATGAGTTATAATATTTTCAGCAAGAGATTATCTTTCATAATCGAGCATACTGTCCCCGGAATTAATCCTGTCCCTGGAATTACGGAATTACATAGACTTAAAATTGATCGGAATGGTTAAATTTTTTTTTGCACCGTTCACAAAGCTTCAATCCTTTTTTGTTTTTAAATGAGATCGGGTCAATCAAAGGTAATTTAAAGATTTCGTTATAATATTTTTCCACTATTTCTAAATCCATATTATTAATAGGAATACCGCCTTCCATTTTGTGTATTATTTTTCTATTAGCAACTTGCCTATAAGTTTTCATCTTTGTGTCCCATAGTTGACCTCTGAGACAATTATGGCATAAGTTTGGCGTTGAAGGTGATTGTTGATTTATAATTTCAGCAATTTTTTTATAAAATGCAGTATCGGCTATCCGAACCATAACTACTACTAACAATCCGTTTTTTATCTTAGATGCAAGGTCTTTATTTTTTCTGAATTCAACTATAGCCTCACTGGCTAAAGTCATGGGAACGGCTATAAACTTATGTGGGAAGACTAATTTATCATTAGAGTCAATATATGCACCGGCTTTTTTAAGCCAGTTATTAGGCGAAATTATTTCAATTGTCATAAAAGTGCTTTAAATAATAAGCTCATCAATTATTTTTTTTATGAAAAATTTACTTTTTTCAATGATGATTAGATCTTTATGGACCCAGTATAAAGAACAAAGCCGTAACTTGGTTGAAATGGATAATCAGGAAACCATTTACCTCCGTTACTCCCCACCTGAACCTGAACTCCTGACCCTGAAGCCTGAAACCTCCAGCCTTCCGCCTTCAGCCTAACCACCTCCCCCTACCCCGGCAACACAACCGTAAACGTCGACCCCTTGCCCACATCACTATCCAGCCGGATCTCCCCGTTCATGGCATCCACCAGCCCCTTGACAATGGGAAGTCCCAGACCGGTGCCGGTGATATAGCGGGTATTGTCGTCTTTCACCCGGTAAAACCGCTCAAAAATCTGATCATGGTATTTCGGGGCAATGCCGAACCCGGTGTCCGTCACCTGCACTTGAATGTTGCCGTCATCGGTTTTTTGTGCCTTCACAACGATGGTTCCGCCTTCCGGCGTATAATTGATGGCATTGGCAATCAGATTGCCGAAGATGCTCTCAAGAGCCATGGGGTCCGCGCTCAGGGTAGGCAACCCCTCTCCGGTCAGTTCAAAGGACAACTGCTGGTTCTTGGACGTTGCCCGGGCATTTAAAAATTCCACAATGCTTTTTAAAAGCTCATCCACCTGCACCGGCTGAATATTATGGGAAACCCCGCCGGCTTCGATGCGGGACAGATCCAGGAGATCGCCGATCAGGGAAATCAGGCCATGGGTTTTTTCCTTGGCCCGCTCGATCAGATGCTGATCCACGTCGGTTTCATGGACTGACGCCTCTTTGAGCACCATGGCCAACTGCTCATGAATGGTGGAGAGCGGCGACCGGAGTTCGTGGGAGACTTTGGCCACAAATTCCGATTTCAACTGATCCAGCATTTTAAGGCTGGTGATATTGGCAAAGGTGACCACCGCGCCCATGCATTCATTGTTTTCGTTGATGACCGACTGGCCCCTGGCCATAAGGTATTTGTTGCCGGAAACCGTGAGCTCATAGGTGGGGGCTTCCCCGCCGGGATCAGACTCGCCCCGGGAGAGTTTCATCATCATTTCGCAAAACCCGGGATCCGCCACATAGGATTCCAATTTTTTCCCGGCAGAAGTTGTACTCTCGAGATCCAGGCTTTTTAAAAACGCGGGATTCATCAGCACGACTTCGCCGGCCGTATTGGTCACCACCACGGCGGTGGGCAATGCCTCCACAATGGTGCGAATCCGGCTTTTTTCCGTATCCAGATCCATCAGGGTCCGGGCCCGCTCCGCCTGGAGGGCTTCGGCTTCCGCGGTCAGCCGCAGCTTTTCATGGGCCCGGCGCACCACAATACGCAGATGCTCCGGTTCAAAGGGCTTGGGAATAAAATCATAAGCCCCCTGTTTCATGGCCTCAATGGCGGTTTCAATGGTGGCGTACCCGGTAATGATGATCACGATAACCTTCTCATCAATCCCGCGAATCCGCTGATGGAGTTCCATGCCGTCCATTCCCGGCATCTTGAGATCCAGAATGGCCAGATCCACCCGCTCTTTTTCAAGAATTTTCAGGGCCTCATCTCCCTGGCCGGCGGTCAGGACCGCGTATCCCATACGCGTCAGAATCCGCGCCACCCCTTCCCTGATATCTTTTTCATCATCCACCACAAGAACTTTTAACGCATCTGGTTTATCAGCCAATCTTATTCCCTCCGTCTTCTTTTGCCGCTGCCGGAAATTCAATAAAAAAGGTGGTGCCTGCTCCCTGCTGGCTTTCCGCACGAATCCCGCCGCCGTGACTTTCCACAATCCCGTAAACCATGGATAGCCCGAGTCCGGTGCCCTTACCCTGCTCCTTGGTGGTATAAAAAGGCTCAAAGATATGGGGCAGCACGTCTTCGGGTATCCCGTGCCCGGTATCCTTTATTTCAACGGAAACCATGCTTTTCTCTTTCAGAAAAAAGGTTTTCAGACTCAGTTTGCCCCGCCCTTCCAGGGCGTCGGCCGCGTTCAGAATCGTATTCATAAAAATATGGTTGAGCTGCTGGGCATCTCCCATGATGGGCGGGAGATCAGGGGCCAGGTCTTTCTCGATTTCAATATTATGGAAAATAGACTGGTTTTCCAGCAAAAACATGGTCCGGGAAATGATGTCATTGATGTCCTGAGGCTTCATTTCATGACTGGTCTGACGGGCAAATTCCAGGAGTTCCTTGACAATATCCTTGGCCCGGTTGGCGTCTCCCAGCACCCGTTCCAGATCATTCAATGCATCATCCGGGAGATCGTATTCCTCCATGACCAGCTTGGTGAACAGAATAATGCCGCTTAAGGGATTGTTGAGCTGATGGGCCACACCAGCGGCCATTTTGCCCAGAGACGCCATTTTTTCCGCCTGAAGGAGCTGGACCTGGGTTTTTTCCAGGGCTTTCTGCATGCGGATTTCCTCGCGCCGGTCGTGGAAAAAACCGATGGTGGCGACTTTCTCTCCGTTTTCATAAACAATGGAAGCATTCAGGCTGATGGGAACAATCTCGCCGCTCTTATGTTTGGCGTCGATATGATAGGAAATCAGCTTTCCCTCGCCCCCGTATTCATCGCTCAGGAGCATGCGCATGACTTCCCGGGCCCCGCCTTCCGGATACACGTCCCGGATGGTAATGTGATTGAGGGCTTCATCAACGGTGTAACCGGATACCTGGGCGGCCGCTTCATTAAAAATCAGGATCTTTCCCATCATATCAGAAGCGATCACCCCGTCCACAGCGCTGTGAATCAGGTTCCGCAAAAACGCGTTGGACCGGATGCGCCGCTCTTCCATGTTTTTCAACGCCGGCAGATCAAAATCAAGCATCACCAGGGCGTCCACTTCACTTTCCCGGTATACCGGGTACGCATACAGGCACAGCATGTCCATTCCACCGGACATATCATTGCACTGATCATAGCGAAGGGCGGCCTTGCCGTTTTTGAGCACTTCATCCGCAGGGCAGTTGGGGCAGGGCGTGCTGCATCCGGGGATCACTTCATAGCAGGGCTTGCCGACAATGCCTTCGGGATGATCCAGCATGGCCGTGTGATTGGCAGCCAGAATTTTATGATCCGGAGAGATGACCAGCAACCGGCGGTTAAAGGCGTCAATGGCTTCAATCAAATACTCTTTTTCAATGTCTGATCGGAATCTTTTTGGCATAAGCAGGTCACCGTCGTGTCTGAGTGGAAGGTTAAATTCTCAGAATCGTTAAAAAAAATTAATACCCTATCCCCTGAAACCAGTCAAGCAAAAGTGCTTTTGCGGCGGGCAATCGCGGTTGACATTCGGGGGCGTAAAGACCGGGTTTCCGGGACGATCTTTTTTTTATTGACTTTTCATACAAAATTGGTAGGAAATAAAAAAAGCCTTTAATACGGCGTTAAAAAGGACTGAAAAACATCCTTTCAATCAGATCTTTTATGGAAACGATCATGACAACATTGCCATCCGGCGGGCCTCGGAAAACACACGTTATTCCTTTGTTTCTTTTTTTGCTTTTTTTGCTGACAATCCCGTTTTGGGCGTTTTCCCTGGGAACCGGGTCCTTTTCCGATCTCATTACCATCCGGCTTTCAGATGACAGCGTTCCCCAACGGATGCCGGCCGCTCGTTTTCTTCATGACAAGCACACCAAAGCCCTTGCCGATAAGGGCTGCGCCGAATGCCACCCGGCTGAAAAAGAAAAATTCGTTTTCAAATTCAAGCGGGCAAAAGATGCCGGTTACGAAGCAGAAAAGAAAATGTATCATGATAACTGCATCGGCTGCCACCAGGAGAGAAACGACCGGAGGGAAACTGCGGGGCCGCTTGCCAGCGACTGCCGGCTGTGCCACGGCCGGGATTCGAAATATCAAAGCAGTGCCCTGCCGTTTGGCATGGACAAATCCCTTCACTTTCGCCATGAGATCTCCCCATCCATCCCTTTAACGCCCATACAAGCCAACGGCCAAGAAAACGAGAAAGACTGGCGGTGCGGCAGATGTCACCATGAATATGATCCAACGCTTGAAAAAACCATCTATGTGAAAGGCAAAGAAAGTACCTGCCGGTACTGCCATTTGGCGGAAAACATTGAAACCGCGCGCTCTTTCCAGGCGGTTGCCCATGAAGACTGCATCAACTGCCACCTGAGCCTGAAAACGAAAAACAAAAAAACCGGCCCGCAAGAATGCGCTGGATGCCATAGCGCAGAAAAACAGTCCCAGATTGAAATCATCAAAGAAATCCCCAGAATCCGGAGAAATCAGCCGGACAGCGCCCTTCTTTCTTTATGGCTGGCCGAAACGGTCGAGTCCGGGAACCCCTCGCCCCGGTTTATGAAAGCGGTGGCGTTTGACCATAAAACCCATGAAGCCAAAACTGAGCACTGTTACACCTGTCATCACGCATCCATGGAATCCTGCGGAAAATGCCATACGCGCACGGGAACGGAAAAAAGCAAGTACACCCGGCTTGAAACCGCAATGCACAAGAGCAGTTCCATGACCAGTTGTCTGGGCTGCCACGAAACCCGGATGACAGATAAAAACTGTGCCGGATGCCATGCCCAGATGAAGAATCAGTCCTTTTCAGACAACAATTGCGGGAAATGCCACAGCGTGGAAAAAGACACGCTTTTGCCGGTGCCAGGGGATAGCCAGGCCCCAAAAAAAATAGCTGATACGTCAATCACGGCCAGAAAAGCTGCCCTATCGATAAAACTGGAAAACAGCATACCTGAAAAAGACATTCCGGAAAATGTGACCATCAGTATCATGAAAAACACTTATGAAGGGGCCACGTTTCCGCACCGGAAAATCGTGAACTCCCTTGCCGAACGCATCGGTGAAAACCGGCTGGCGGCCCATTTTCACGACAATGCCAAAACCCTGTGCGCGGGCTGCCATCATCACAGTTCGGTTTCCCTGACACCGCCGGCATGTGCGTCCTGCCACGGCCTGAATCCAATGGCGGAATCCGGACCCCGCCCGGGTTTAAAGGGCGCGTATCATGGCCAGTGCATCCGATGCCACCAGGAAATGGGGATTCAAAAACCGGCAGCCACCGACTGCACGGCCTGCCATCAATTAAAAGAAACCACCGCCAAATTATCACTACAGGTTTCAGAGTAGATTCTGTAAAAAGAGGCAGAATATGGGAATTACCCGACGACAATTTTTCGGATGGATGTCTGCTGCCATTGGCAGTCAGATGGTCTTTCGGCCTGATGCGAAAGCCGCCAGCACCCATTATTTCACCGGTTATGCGGACAGCATGGGCGTGCTTCATGATATTTCCCGCTGCATAGGATGCCGAAAATGCGAGGCTGCCTGCAATCAGGTCAATGACCTGCCCCGTCCGGAGCGACCCTTTGACGATCTCACTATCATGGAGAATCATCGGCGGCCCCATGCCGACACCTATACCATTGTCAACAAATTCACTCTTCCGGGCGTTGATGCGCCGATTTATGTCAAAAAACAGTGCAATCACTGCCAGGAACCGGCCTGCGTGTCCGCCTGTTTTGTCAAGGCCCTTAAAAAAACAAAAACCGGGGCCGTTGAATACGACGCATCTTTATGCGTCGGGTGCCGCTACTGCATGATCGCCTGCCCCTTTAACATTCCGGCTTATGAATACGACAACGCCTTCACCCCTGAAGTGACCAAATGCACCCTTTGCCAGCCGAGAATCGAAAACGGAAAGCTGCCCGGATGTGTTGAGATCTGCCCCAAGGAAGCCCTTACCTTTGGCACGCGCGAGAAATTAATTGAGTTGGCAAGGCAACGGATCAGAAATTATCCGGACCGATACATCCATCATATTTACGGGGAGCATGAAATGGGCGGAACGAGCTGGCTTTATCTGTCTCCGGCCCCGTTTGCCGATCTCGGCATGAGAGAAGACCTGGGCGTCACACCGGCGCCGGCCCTCACCAGCGGCGCACTGGCGGCCGTCCCCGTGGTGGTCAGCCTCTGGATCGTTTTTCTCACCGGCATTCACGCCATTTCCAAGCGCAAGGAACAAACCGCGGAAAAGGAAAAACAGGCAGCCATTGATGAAATCCTTATGGTGCAGCAGGAAAAATTAAATAAAACCGTGGCCCAGCTAAAGGAAAAAGCAAAATCCGAACAAGCGGCAGCCGTCAAACAGGAAGTGGAAAAAGCCCTGGCAGCGGCGGAAAAAGACGCGGACCAAGCAGATTCTGCATCTGATCACCCCGGAAACCAGGAGGAAAAATAAATGGCACACCCCACTCCCCGGGCAAAAACCCTGTTCACCCCGTTTAATGTGATCACCGGCATAATTCTGCTGGCCGGCGCGGTGCTCACGGTGCTGCGATTCACCAAGGGCATCGGTGCTGTCACCAACCTGGACGACAACAACCCATGGGGCATCTGGATCGGATTTGATCTTC
Organism: Desulfobacterales bacterium; assembly: GCA_963675805.2. Classification (GTDB taxonomy): domain Bacteria; phylum Desulfobacterota; class Desulfobacteria; order Desulfobacterales; family Desulfosalsimonadaceae; genus SURF-3. Next base: position 320,696 of record CAXXNU010000001.1, read on the forward strand.
TGTGCGGTGTCGCTCTGGCCGCCGGCGGATACGTGACCTGCGCCGCATGCTATATTTTCGGCCTGAAAAAATTCCGGTGCGCGGTACGTCCCGCCATTCTCACTGCATTTTTAGGATACGCCCTGGTGGTGCTGGCCCTGCATTACGATGTGGGCCGCCCCTGGCGGCTGCCATATCCGATCTTTTTCTCCCAGGGCACGTCATCGCTGCTTTTTGAGGTGGCCCTGTGCGTATTTCTCTATCTCTCGGTATTGTTTCTGGAATTCACCCCTGCGGCCTTTGAGTGGCTCAACTGGCGGCGGGCCCGCCATATTATCGGCAAAATTTCCCTGGTGCTGGTCATTTTCGGCATTATCCTTTCCACCCTGCACCAGTCCTCCCTGGGCGCCCTGTTTCTCATTGTCCCTTCAAAGCTCCATCCCCTGTGGCATTCGGGCTATATCGCGGTCTATTTTTTTATTTCCAGCATCTTTGCAGGCATGGCCATGGTTATTTTTGAGCATGCCATTGTGGACCGATTTCTTCATGATGAAATTGATGAGGAACATCACATTGAAAGCAATACTGTTGCCTTGGGATTTGCCAGATCCGCTGCGTTTCTGATGATGGGGTACCTGATGATCCAGGCCATCGGAATTGCGATTGACAATGACTGGCATTATCTCGCCACCGGCTGGGGGCTCTGGTACCTTTTTGAAATGATCGGTTTTGTTGCCATTCCGGCCTTGGTGTATGCCGTGGGTGTGAGGGAGCACAACATCCGGCTGCTCCAGTGGACCTCCGGCTGGGTGGTGTTCGGCATTATCCTCAACCGGATGAATATTTCCCTGGTGGCCTTTAACTGGCAGCTTCCCTCAGACCAGCGCTATTTCCCGAGTTTTCCGGAAATCATGACCACGGTTTTTATCGTCACCATCGGCATTGTCGCCTTTAAATGGATTGCCACCCGGATGCCGGTGCTGCACGTGCACCCGGATTTTCCGGATGACCACTGATAAGAACAAACAAAAATAAACCCGAATTGATAAAAGGAAAACAAGATGGAACTAGGGTTTCAGACACTTCAGGATTTTATGACACACACCAAAGGCATTGCGTATCTGCTGATCGCTGTTGCCCTGGTGGCGCTTCCTCTGTTCTGGCGATTTTTGACCGAACGGGACCACAGACAAAAAACGTTTTAGCGAAATTGAAGCGTTAACGCGGATTATCGATCAATCCCCATCCCTTTAACAGAGGCATCAGTTTAAAGAGGCGCAATGGGTGGCTTTAATTGTGAAACATAAAACAGAAACATATCATTCATTCGACCCTCAAAACAGTGTTTTCAGAATTTAAAGCAACCCGCGCAACAAGGAGCATGTTATGTATGAATTACTGACCGGTCCCGGATTATGGCTGTCCGTCGGGATATGCCTGATCGGACTCACCGTCCGGGGCGTGCTCTATGTCAAAGGGCTGCAATGGCAGCTGGACCGGGTCGCTTACAGGGCCCATCCAAAAGCCGGAATGAAGGGAGCATTCCGGTCAATCCTTTTCTGGGTGCTTCCCTTTGGCACGCGAAGCTGGCGGACCCAGCCGTTTATGACCCTTTTATTTTTCGTCTTTCATATCGGCGCAATCGGTATCCCCCTGTTTCTGTTTGCTCACAATATGGTGCTTTCTGAAACCTTTGGTTTTTCATTTTTTTCCATGAACCAAACTCTGGCGGATGTGTTGAGCTGGGGAGTTGTTGTGAGCGCCGCGCTGCTTGCCATCCGGCGGCTGGTGCTCCCAGAAGTTCGCATTCTAAACACCTTCTATGATTACCTGATCCTGTTTCTCTCCGCCGCGCCGTTTATCACCGGTCTCATCTGTCGCTATGAGATCGGCAACTACTCATTTTTTATTATTCTCCACATTCTATTCGGCGAAATTCTGCTGATCGCCATTCCGTTCACCAAACTGTCCCACATACTGCTGTTCTTTCTGTCCCGGGCACAGCTCGGCATGGATTTCGGCATCAAGCGGGGCGGCATGAAGGGAAAGGGACTTGCCTGGTAGTGGTGGCATAGAGATTTTTGATATGTGAAAGGGGCGTCAATGTCCGAACCAACGTTGTGCAACAAAATTCCCATCCAGACGGAAGAAGCATTGAAAAAGCTGTTGTCCGATACCGGCGGCAGGCAATATTACCAGGAAATGAAAACCCTGGAAGTGGATTCCCGCAAGCTGTGGGAAACCATTCAGAAAACCTGCAAATCCCGCATCCGCACCTGGCTTTCCATCTGCGCTCACTGCGGCATGTGCGCGGAAAGCTGCTTTCTCTACCGCATCAACAACCGGGACCCCAGGCAGGTGCCGGCCTATAAGATACAATCCACTCTGGGTGAGATCGTCCGCCGCAAAGGCAAGGTAGACAACGCCTTTATGCACATGGCCATGGAAACGGCATGGGCCAAATGCACATGCTGCAACCGGTGCGGCATGTATTGCCCCCACGGCATTGATATGGGCATTATGTTCGGGTATCTGCGGGGCCTCTTGTATCAGCAGGGGTTTGTGCCGTGGGAGCTCAAGATCGGCGCCGGCATGCACCGGGTGTATCATGCCCAGATGGATGTTACGGACGAAGATTTCACTGAAACGTTCGTCTGGATGGCCGAAGAATATGAAGACGAGTATCCGGGCCTTACGGTGCCGGTAGACAAAGTCGGCGCGGACATCATGTACACGGTCAACGCCCGGGAAGTCAAACATTACCCAGAAGATCTCGCGGAAGCCGCGATCCTGTTCCATCTGGCCGGGGAAAACTGGACCGTGCCCAGTCGGGGATGGGAGCAGACCAGCCTGGCCATGTTTGCCGGCGACTGGGAAGCCTGCAAAATTCAGGTGGAATCCGTTTATGACGCCATGGAAAGGCTCAAACCCAAACGCATGGTGGGAACGGAATGCGGCCATGCCCACCGCGCCACGGTAGTGGAAGGCCCCTATTGGGCCGGGCGAAAGGACGGACTGCCGCCTGCGGAATCCATTCACTATGTGGAATGGCTGGCAGAAGCCCTGAGAGAGGGCAAATTAAAAATCAATCCGAAAAAACGCATCAAAGAACCGGTGACGCTCCAGGATTCCTGTAACTACATACGGAATCACGGCATGAAAGAAATCACCCGGGAGATCATGAGTTACATTGTGGAGCCGGGCTATTTTATCGACATGGCCCCCAACCGGGAGCACAATTACTGCTGCGGAGGCGGCGGCGGGTTCAACGGCATCGGACTGTACCGGGAGCAGCGAAACAAAGCCCTGATCACCAAGCGGGACCAGATCATGAATACCGGAGCGAAACTGGTCATTGCCCCGTGCCATAACTGCTGGGACGCCATCCGGGACCTGGAAGAGGAATACCGCATCGGCATCCGGTGGTCTTTCTTAAAACCATTGATCCTGAAAATGGTGGAGATCCCGGAGCATCTTAAGCCCAAAAAAACGAGGTGAGCTCATGTTTAAAAAAATTTTATTCGCCACTTCTGCCACTGATGCTTGCGACCACGCCGCCCGGGTGGCCTTTGACATGGCTCAGCGCTACAACGCCGACATCCGGGTTTTCCATGTGCTCGGCATTCCCACCCGGGGATACAGCCAGGTGGTGGTGGATGTGACCACCGGAGAAGAAGTGACCCTGGACGACAATTACCGGGACCTGGTCAAAGAAGAAATTCGGACCTATTATGAGCGCCAGATCCAAAAAACCAAAAAATGGTCCATTGAAACCGTCATCGGCTTTCCCCACCGGGAAATTTTACGAATCGCCCGGGATGAGACGCCGGATATTATTGTGATGGGCGGCAGCACCGGCGCATCCGGTGCTTACGCCCGCAGAAAGAACATCACCGGATCAACCTTCCAGCGGGTGGCCAAGGCGGCACGGTGCCCGGTAATGGTAATCAACCGGCCGGCCGCCTCATTCTGGGGCGGCATTTCCAATGTGCTGTTTGCAACGGATTTTTCAGCCGCGGCAGACCGGGCCTTTGATTTTGCCTTTGCCCTGGTCCAGGAACTCGGATGCGAATTTCACCTGTTTCATGCACTGGATGTCACCCGGCACGAGACACGCCATTTCCATACCCAGGACATTATTGACGACCGGATCCGGGAAACCCTTCAACGGCTCCGGGTGCGGTATGTTTCCAAAATGGAAGGATACGCGCACTATTCCGCGGAAGTCTGGGAAGGCATCCCGTTTGTCGAAATCGTGAAATACGGCCGGGAAAAACAGGCAGATCTCATCGTGATGGCTCACAGCAACCGGAAAGATGACAGCGATGATGACCTCATCGGCAGCGTGGCGGAACAGGTGGTGCTTCGGGCCAATTGCCCGGTCATTACGATCAACCAAGCCGCGGGCAAACACTAATGCTTGAATTTTTAGACAAACCTGCTAAGGCCGTTATAAAAAAAATCTTTCGTAAAGAGGTACACCATGAAGAAAAAAATATTAATTATTGAAGATGATCCGGCAGTGGCAGACTACCTGATCACCCTTTTTGAAGACAACGATTATGCAACTGTTCACGCAACGTCGGCCCAGGACGGCCTGACCCTGGCCCAGCAGGAACAACCGGATCTCATCACTTTGGACCTGGAACTGCCCGATGAATGGGGGCCGCGGTTTTACAGAAAGCTTTCCGCGGATAAAGCCCTGAAGAACACGCCGGTCATTGTCATCAGCGGCCTTTCCGGTAACAAATACGCCGTGAGCAAGGCCGTGGCAAGCCTTACCAAACCGTTTGACCGGGAAGAACTGCTGAAAATTGTCCGGGAACATATATAGCAGGGTGTTTCATCCACCACGCCCTGCCGCAGACAAGGCGGAAAATGTCCGGCACGATATTGATCATTGATCACGACACGGAACTGGCACAGGCCCTCGGCATTTACCTTAAGCGCCAGAAGTACAGGACCCGTATTGCCCGTTCCGTGGAATCTGCCGGTAGCATTATGGAATATCCGGAATCCGTCACCATTCTGGCAGATCCCGGTGATGACAATTCCGAGGACGTTGCCGCTTTAAAAAAAATTTCAACCACCTCCCCCCACCACCGGCTGATCATCTATTCTAAGCCAGACCGGCTGGAAAAATGGATGGCAATTTTTCAAGACGATGCATTTGACTATCTCCGCAAGCCCGTGAGCGGCATCGCCCTTGATCTGTGCCTGCGAAGAGCCCAAAGATGGGTGTATCAGGAGCAGGCACTGCGGGAAAACGCCGCAAAAATCAAGGAGCTGAAAAATACCCAGGCCCTTTTTCAGCAACTTTTTGACGAAGTGCCCTGCTATATTACGGTTCAGGATAAAAATTTCCGAATTACCGCCACCAATCGCCTGTTTAAAAGGGATTTCGGGCATGAAATCGGAGAATTCTGCTTCCAGATATACAAACACCGGCCCTCCCGGTGCGCGGACTGTCCGGTGGCCGCGACGTTCATAGACGGCCGCCGGCATCAGACCGAAGAAGTCGTGACATCCAAATCCGGTGAGCAATTCCACGTCCTCACCTGGACCGCCCCCATCAAAAACGAGGCCGGAGAAATCACCCAGGTGATGGAAATGGCTACCAACATCACACAGATCCGGCAGCTTCAGGATCATCTCACCTCCCTCGGCCTGATGCTGGGTTCCATGTCTCACGGTATCCGGGGAATGCTGACCGCCCTGGACGGCGGCCTTTATCTGCTGGATACCGGTATCCGCCATCAGGATCCGGACCGGACCAGCCGGGCCCTTGACCAGGTACGCCAGATGGTGGCCCAAATCCGTAAAATGGTGCTGGACATTCTTTATTTTACCAAATCCCGAAAACTTGAATACCAGCGGGTGGATCTGCGAGAACTGGTCCATTCTGCTTCAGACACCATCACCCCCACGGCCGAAAGAAACGGCATCGTCTTCACCCGGTCTTTTCCCTCCGGCAATATACCCATTGACGTTGATCCGGTCTGGTTCCGGTCCGCGCTGGTCAATTTTCTGGAAAACGCGGTGGACGCCTGCCTGTCCGATGCGGATAAAAGTCAGCATTCCATTGACTTTAAAGTATTTTTACCGGACAACGATCATGTCTGTTTTGAAATTGCCGACAATGGCATGGGCATGAATCAGGAAACCCGGGAAAAAATGTTCACCCTGTTTTTTTCATCCAAAGGTTCCAAGGGCACGGGATTGGGCCTGTTTGTTTCCAACCACGTAATCCGACAGCACGGCGGCAGCATCCATGTTGAATCACAAATAAAAACAGGATCTCTTTTTAAAATCTGTATTCCCCGCATCCGGGAGACGGAAGCCTCCCTGCCTTTTTCTGAAATCAGCGCAAAGGTGCAAACCAAATGAGACTCACCACCAAAAGCAGATACGGCACGCGCATGATCATTGATCTGGCCATGCATGCAGGAGCCGGACACACCCCTTTAAATGAAATCGCCAAACGCCAGAATATTTCCCTTAAATACCTTGAAAAATTGATCGGAAAACTAAGACAGGCGGGCCTGGTCTCCAGCCGGCGGGGGCCTGCCGGCGGACATCGCCTGGCAATGCCGCCTGATCAAATCACGGTGGGAGACATTGTCCGGACATTGGAAGAAGGGGCCGCCATTACCGACTGCTCGGAAAAAGACAAGAAACTCTGCGGCATCTGCAACCAGGCCGGTGAATGCCTGTCTCAATGGGTCTGGATTGAAGCGAGCAAGGCCATGTTCGAACGATTAGACCAGATCACCATTGCCATGCTTCTCGAAAACCGGCAGAACTTTATTCAGGATGTGCGCAAGTATATCGAAAACCAGTAAGCACCCCTTTCTTGACATTCGCTCAAAAAAAAGCGTATAGTGTTTTTAAGAATCAATCCCAACCAGGAGAAATCGCATGGTTGAAATGAGTGTTCTTAAAAACGGTTTCCGGGAAAAAAATTCCCCGTCCCCACCGATCGCCACCCCATCCTGCGTTGACGATGCCCGCGCATTGATTCTTTCTCACACCCTCTATCTGCGGCAACAATTGATATGATGACATCGGGACGTCACGGGAACCGGAACTGCCAGCCAGAAAAGCTTCTTGACATTTTCACATACCCATTCTCAGCATGCGGAAAAGGGGAATTTCAATGTCATTGAGAATCGGTTGTTACATCTGTCACTGCGGCATCAACATCGCCCATAAGGTCCGGGTGGCGGAAGTCGCTGATTTTGCGGCATCCCTGGATTCCGTGGTGGTGGCCCGGAATTACAAATTCATGTGCTCGGATCCGGGCCAGGAACTGATTGAAACTGATATCAAAAACCTGAAACTCAACCGGGTGGTGGTGGCGTCCTGTTCCCCCCGGCTCCACGAAAAAACATTTCAGGCCGCCTGCCGCCGGGCCGGGCTCAATCCGTTTATGTTCCAGATGGCGTCTGTCCGGGAACAGGTTTCCTGGGTCACGGCGGATGAAGACGAGGCCACCCAAAAAGCAAAAACACTGGTTGCCGGGGCCATCAACCGGGTGAAATACCATCACTGCCTGGAAACCCGGCATGTGGGCGTGCATCCGGATGTCCTGGTGGTGGGCGGCGGAATTGCCGGCATGCAGGCGGCGCTCGATATCGGAAACGCGGGGCTCACCACTTATCTGGTGGAAAAATCCACCACCATCGGTGGCCACATGCTGCAGTTTGACAAGACCTTTCCCACCCTGGACTGTGCCGCATGCATCGGCACTCCCAAAATGGTGGAAGTGGCCCAGAATCCGAATATCAAATTATTTTCCTATTCAGAAGTGACCGATGTTTCCGGGTACATCGGCAATTATACGGTCAAGATCCGCCACAATCCCCGGTTCGTTAGAGAAGACCGGTGCACCGGCTGCGGTGAATGCGCCAAAGTCTGTCCGGTGACATTCCCCAGTGAATGGGATGAATCCTTAGGAAACCGAAACGCCATTTTCCGGGCGTTTCCCCAGGCTGTGCCCATTGCCTACTGCATCGATAAACAAGATACCGCGCCCTGCGTTGCCGCCTGCCCAGCCCACGTGAATGTTCAAGGATATATTCAGCTCATCAAAAAAGGGGAATATGAAAAAGCTGTGCGGCTCATTATGGAGCGCATCCCCCTGCCCGGGGTTCTGGGACGGGTCTGTCCCCATCCTTGTGAGTATGAGTGCCGCCGACAGATAGTGGATGAGCCCGTGGCCATCCGGGATTTGAAACGGTTTGCCGCGGATCAGGTGGATTTTTCGCGTCTTGAAATCCCGGAAATTACGGACCGGGAAGAAAAAATCGCTGTGATCGGGTCCGGGCCCGCCGGCCTGACCGTGGCCTATGATTTGCGGCTTCTGGGATACCAGGTGACCGTTTTCGAAGCAGCGGATAAACCTGGCGGCATGCTCCGATACGGCATTCCGGATTACCGGCTGCCCCAGGATGTGTTGGATGCCGAAATCGGCTATATCCGGCGCATGGGGGTGGATATCCATACCGGCCGCAAGCTGGGAATCGATTTTTCTCTGGCAGACCTTAAAAATGACGGATTCGCATCGGTTTTTTTCGGAATCGGGGCTCAGTGGGTGCTGCCCTTAGGCATTGGTGAAGAAGAGATCGACGGAGTGACCGACGCAGTGCGGTTTTTACGAGCGGTCAATGCGGGAGAACCTGTTTTTCCAGGGAACAACATAACCGTCATCGGCGGCGGGAATGCGGCCATTGACGCGGCCCGGGTGGCCCGACGCATGGGATGTGAAGTGACCGTGGTCTACCGGCGGGCAGAGGCCCAGATGCCGGCCTATGAAGACGAAATTACCGGTGCCAGACAGGAAGGGGTCCGGTTCAGGCTCCTCACCACGCCGGTAAAAGTGGTGACGGAAAGCAGCCGGGTCAGCGGGCTGGAATGTCTGGAAAACCGGCTGGGGGAGGCGGATTCCAGCGGCCGGCAGCGGCCGGAGCCCATTGAAGGTTCTAATTTTATCCTTCCCTGTGACGGCATCATCACGGCCATCGGCCAGCAGATCCGGCTGCCGGATGGAATTCCGGAAATGCTGGAATGTGCCCCCAACGCCAATATCATGACCGATCATGACACCATGCAGACGGAGATTCCCTGGCTGTTTGCGGCCGGTGATGCCGTCACCGGTCCGGCCACGGTGATTGAAGCCGTGGCTGGCGGACACCGGGCCGCTGCTGCCATGCATGCCTTTGCCTGCGGCCGGGATATGGCTGATTTTAAAAACCAAACCATTGCCCCGCATTTTTCCGAAACGCCGCAGCACAAGCCCGTTTCCGAAAAAATCATTGCCATGGCGCGGTCCCGCCAGCCCCACCTGGGGCCGGATATTCGCCAGACCAATTTTGATGAAGAAGCCCTGGGCCTCACCCTTGACCAGGCCCGGACAGAATCCGGGCGTTGCCTCAACTGCCAGGGCTGCTGCGAATGCATGGAATGCGTATCTGTCTGTGAGGCAAAGGCCATTGACCACACCATGCAGCCATGGGAAGAAGAAATCAAAGTGGGCAGCATTATTCTGGCCACGGGATATGACGTGCTCGACCCCGCTTCGATGAAGCAGTTTGGATACGGACGGTTTCCCAATGTTTATACCAGCCTGGAATTTGAACGGATCAGCAATGCCACGGGTCCCACGGGCGGCGACATCCTGATGCGAGACGCACATCTGCAATTTACCGAAAAACCCAAAAGCGTGGCCCTGCTCCACTGCATCGGCAGCCGGGACGTAAATTATCATGAATACTGCTCCCGGGTCTGCTGCATGTATGCCCTGAAATACTCCCATTTGATCAAGGAAAAAATCGGCCATGACACGAAAGTATATGATTTTTATATAGACATGCGGTGTTTCGGGGAAGGGTATGAAGAATTCTACCGCCGGTGCCAGGAGGAAGGCACCCGGTTCATCCGGGGCAAGGCCGCGGAAATTACGGACCAGGCAGAACTCCCCGAAGAACGCGGAAAACTGGTGGTGATTGCCGAAGACACCCTTCAGGGCCGGGTGGTGCGCATCCCGGTGGATATGGTGGTGTTGTGCGTGGCCATGCAGGCCCGGGCGGATGCCCGGGAAGTGGGCCGGATTTTCGGGGTCAATTTAGGGGCGGACGGCTTCTTTCTGGAAGAACATCCCAAACTCGGGCCCCTCAACACCGCCACGGACGGCATTTTTATCGCCGGCGCCTGCCAGTCCCCCAAGGACATTCCGGATACCGTCTCCCAGGCATCGGGGGCTGCGGCCAAATCGCTTTCCATGGCATCCAGCGGTCAGGTGGCGGTGCCGTCCACCATCTCCTGGATTGATCCGGACATCTGCGCGGGGTGCAAAGTCTGCATCAGTCTCTGTCCCTATTCCGCCATTGAATTTGACGACCGGCGGCATGTTTCCGTGGTGAATGAAGCCGTGTGCAAAGGCTGCGGCAGTTGCGCGGGTTTCTGCCCCAGCGGCGCAGCCCGGATCCGGCATTTTCAGAAAAAACAGGTTTTTGCGGAATTTGAGGGTATCATGGACGCGCTTTATGCCACCGCAACATCATCTTGTGAGGGGATTCTATGACCAAAAAAGAGCATCATCCATTGATCATCGCATTTGTCTGCAACTGGTGCACGTACACGGCCGCAGATCTGGCCGGAACGTCCCGGCTGGCCTATCCGGAAAACATCCGGCTCATCCGGGTCATGTGCACCGGCATGGTGGACCCCCAATATATTATCAAGGCTTTTCTGGAAGGTGCGGACATGGTGCTGGTGAGCGGCTGCCATCCCGGGGACTGCCATTACATCAACGGCAATTATAAAGCCCGGCGCCGCATTCGGCTGCTCAGGGAGATCCTTCCCCGGATCGGCATTGAAAAAGAACGCCTGCGCCTGACCTGGATCGGGGCCAGCGACGGGATCCAGTTTTCAAAAACCATGCAGGAACTGGTGGTTCAGGCGAAAAAATTCGGCCCCAATCCGTTGGCCCCCCGGGCCGGCGTGTCATAAAATGATCGTCCGCACCCTATTGACATAAAAAATGGCAACGCAAAAAACAAAGGCGCAAAAAACGGAGACGCAAAAAAATGGCAAACACTCTGCTTCTCACCGTTGAAAATCAGAATCCAACCCTCGCCATCCGGAATTTTCTGAAATCCGTTTTACACGATGACACGATTCAGGCCATCCTGGTGCCGGCCCGGCAGGAAGGCATCAGCACCATCATGCCGTGCCTGATCCATGACCCTGCCCTTCTGGACCAGGCCGATCCCTTAGCTCCTTTTTTCCCTTTGAATGCTGCGCGTCTGGCCGCACGGCTTTCGGTCAAGCCGGTCAAGGGCAAAATGGCCTTTGTCCTGCGGCCTTGTGAAATCCGGGCCCTGGTGGAACTGGAAAAGCTGAAACAGGCGGATCTCGAAAACTGTCTTCTCATCAGCATGGATTGCGCGGGTGCGTATGCCGCAAAAGCAGAGATTGACTCTCAGGACACAATCGATATTCCGGACCCGAATGATGCAAAACTGGCCCCCGCCTGCCGGGCGTGCGAACATTTTGTACCGGAAAACGCGGACCTTATCATCGGCTGGTTCGGCGTCAACCCAAAAGAAAAAATAATGATCCAGGCCGGGACCGATGCGGGGATGGCGATCCTGGAAAAAGTGGCCCGGGAATCCGGCCAGTCACTCTCAGAAGCCCCTTCTGAAAGGGAAAAAACCGTGGCGGGCATCCTGGATCTCCGGATGCAGTTCCGGGACGCCATGTTTGCGGCCACCCGCAAGGCGGTGGACAGCCACGAAAAATTCACCCGTTACTTTGAACGGTGCATCAACTGCTACAACTGCCGGGTGGCCTGCCCGGTCTGCTACTGTCGGGAATGCGTGTTCAACACGGATGTGTTTGACCATGAACCCTTTCAGTATCTCCAGTGGGCCCGGCGGAAAGGCGCCGTCAAATTGCCGGCGGACACGGTTTTTTATCACATGACCCGGCTGGCTCACATGAGCCTTTCCTGTATGGGGTGCGGACAGTGCTCCAATGCCTGCCCCAACGACATTCCGGTAATGGAATTGTTCCGGACAACCGCCTTTGATGTGCAAAACGCGTTTGATTACGAGCCTGGCAGGGACCGGGACGAGCCCCTGCCGCTGTCCGTGTTCAGGGAAAAAGAGTTCACCGACGTTGTGGGAATTGATTAAGCGATGCAAAAAATTCCAAAGGAAACACACACCGCATACAATGCCCTGGTTGTCGGCGCTGGAATCAGCGGCATCCGGTCAGCCCTGGATCTGGCCCAGACTGGCTGCCGGGTGCTCATTATTGACAAAAGCCCGGCCATGGGGGGGCTCCTCAAGCAGCTGGATTTCCAGTTTCCTTCCAACCACTGCGGCATGTGCCGGATGCTGCCCCTGGTGCACCGGGACCGGGGGGGACAGTTCTGTCTGCGAAAAGGCCTGTTTCACGAAAACATTGATCTGATATTGTCCGCTGAAATCAGCAGTCTTTCCGGAGAACCCGGCAATTTTACGGTCAAAATTCATGAAAAGCCCACCTGGGTGGACCCGGACCGGTGTGTGGGGTGCGGATTATGCGAGACCGTGTGCCCGGAAACCGTGCCGGATTGTTTCAATGAAGGGATTTCAACCCACAAGGCCATCTATCTGCCCGTTCCCCATGCCATTCCCAATCCCTATGTTATCGACCTTGCCGCCTGCACCCGGTGCGGGGCCTGCGCGGACATCTGCCCCACGGACGCGGTGCTGCTCTCTGGTGCGGACCGGAAAAATTTCACCATTCTGGTGGTGGATGATGAACTGAGCATCCGGGACTCCCTAAAGGAATGGCTGGAAGAGGAAGGCTTTTCCGTGGATATGGCCGCATCCGGGGCCGAAGCCCTGGAGAAGCTGAAAGCGCACCCTTTTCATCTCATGCTCACGGACATTAAAATGCCGGAAATGTCCGGCACCGACCTTTTGCACGCGGCCAAAGCCGCCTACCCGGATCTGTGCGTGGTCATGATGACCGCCTACGCCACGGTGGAAACTGCTGTGGAGGCCATGAAAACAGGGGCTGAGGATTATCTGATCAAACCTTTCGAGCCCGAGACCCTGCTCCCCATGGTCATCCGGCTGTACCAGGATCTTGAGGCAGCCCGGGACCGGGAAATAACCGCGGAAACCATCATCCTCGGGACCGGCACGTCATTTTACGATCCAGCGGATAAAAAAAATATCTTTGGCTACGGTATTTTCCCCAATGTGGTGACCAATATTGAATTTGAGCGGCTGATCAGTCATTCCGGGCCGGATGGCGGAAATCTCACCCGACTCGATAATGGCCGGCCAGTGAAAAAAATCGCCTGGATTCAGTGTGTGGGGTCCCGGGATATCCAGAACAATGCGGACTACTGTTCCACTATCTGCTGCATGGCCGCCGTCAAAGAGGCCCTGCTGGCAAAAGCACTTGGCGAAGAAGCCATTGAAACCGTTATCTTTTATATGGACATGCGCGCCTGGGGAAAATCCTTTCAGCGGTATGTGGATACGGCCGTACACGACCACCAGGTCCGGTTTGAGCGATGTAAAATCCATTCCCTGACCCTGGATGAGGCCACCGGTGATCTGGTGGTCCGATATATCTCGACCGCTGGTACGGCCGCGGAAGAAACTTTTGACATGGTGGTGCTCTCGGTTGGCCAGCGGCCGGCGGACAAAACCCAGAACCTGTCCCGAATCTGTGACTTGCCCCTGACCGGTCAGGGGTTTCCGGAAACCCTTCCCTTTGCCGGGTCCCGAACGCCCAGAGACGGCATTTTTGCCGCGGGATCTGCTGCCGGACTCAGGGACATCTCGGAATCGCTCATTCTTGCGTCCGCAGCCAGCCGGGAGGCCCGCCGGTTCATCCGACCGAAAGGGGAAGATGGAGGGGCATCCCCGTCAACATCAACCGCTGCAAGTGATACCCGCCAAATTTATCGGGATGTTTCCCGGGAGCCGATTGCCCTTTTTGTGGGCATCTGCACCTGCGCCGGGCGGTTTGACCAGTGGGTGGATCAGGAGGCCCTCACCCGCTATTTTTCCCTTGATCCGGAAATTGTAAAAATATCCTTTGTCCATCAGGTTTGTACTGCCGACGGATGGGCAAGCCTTTCCAAAGACATATCCGAAAGCCGCGCCAACCGGGTGCTTATCGCGGCCTGCCATCCCTATGTATTTTTAAAAAAAATACGGAAACTGTCCCAAACCCTTGGGCTGGATCCATCCCTCATTGATGTGGTGGACATCATGACACCGGTGTTTCAGGCCCAGGCCCAGGAGAAAAACCAGGAACAGGCCCAGGATCAGACAAACGATGGAAAAAACGGGGGACAAATGGGCGACAACCTGTTCAGCCGGATCAGTCAGGGCGCTGCGGCCCTGAAACAGGCGGACCCGACGGTTCCCCAGGATATGCCGGTTTTTCAGAATGTCCTGGTCATCGGCGCAGGCATTGCCGGCATGAACGCCTCCCTTTCAATAGCAGATGCCGGATTCACGGTGGATCTGATCGAAACCACCGATCGCCTCGGCGGCAATCTGAACTGGCTGGACCAGACCATTGACGGCCTGTCCCTCCGGGATTTGATGGAAGAAACCATTGCCGCAGCGGAAAAACATCCTTGTATCAGCATTCACAAAGAAGCCCGGCTGACAAGCTGCGAAGGCACGGCCGGGCAGTTCCATTCCACCATTGAGACCGGCGGTAAGCAAAAACAGGTGCAAAACCTGGAACACGGCGCCGTAATCGTTGCCACCGGCGGACACGAAGCCAAGACCACGTCATTCGGCCATGGCACCCACCCATCCATCCTCACCCAGAAAGCCCTGGAAACCCGGTTGCACAAAAAAGAAATCACCGAAGGTCAAATTGACACCGTGGTCATGATTCTGTGCGTGGACTCCCGAAAAGAACCCCGGAATTACTGCTCCCGGGTCTGCTGCCCCACCGCCCTGAAACAGGCCCGGCAGCTCAGGGAACTGAACCCGGAAACCAGTATCTATATTCTGTACCGGGACATGATGACGGTCGGGTTTTCCGAAACCTTTTTCACCCGGGCCAGAAACGACAATGTCACCTTTATGGCATACCCGCCTGAAACACCGCCAGCGGTAAACACTGAGAATGACACCCTCACCGTCACCCTGACCGAGCCGGTGCTGAAACGGCCGGTAGAGATTTCAGCGGATCTGGTGGTCCTGGCCACGGGCATTGTGCCGGAATTGCCGGATGAGCTGGCCAACGTGTTGGGCATTCAAAAAGATCAGGACGGGTTTTTCCAGGAAGCGGAATCCAAATTCCGGCCTCTGGATGCCATCAAAGAAGGAATTTTTGCCTGCGGCATTGCCCACTCCCCCCGGTCGGCGGGCGAAGCCGCGGACATGGGCCGGGCCGCGGCCCAGCGGGCCCTCAGCCTGATTTCAAACCCGGCATATGTCCCGGATATAACCATTGCCAGCGTGCGTCACAGCCTGTGCAGTCTGTGCGAAAGATGTATCGCAGCCTGTCCCTATGGCGCCCGCATGTTCGATCTGGAACACACCCGGATTCTGGTGAATCCGCTCATGTGCCAGGGGTGCGGGGCCTGCGCCGCCGTCTGCCCCAATGATGCATCCGTGCTGCCAGCGCTTTCCGCCCGCCGGATGCTGGGCGCCGTGGACGCGGTGTTTGAACGGATCACCGCTGGTTGACTGTAAACCAAAAACCCGGAGAAAAAAAATGAGCCCCACCGCCGCCCATACCGTTGCTTCGGTCAAAGAAATGATCCAGGCCTGCATCCAATGCGGCACGTGCACCGGCTCCTGTCCCAATGCCTTTGCCATGGACCATACCCCCAGACAATTGTGGCAGATGGTCATGAGCGGAGAGACCCGGGATGTTCTTTCCAGCGAAACGTTTATTTTATGTTCGTCCTGCTACTACTGCACCCTGCGGTGCCCGCGGGGGTTGCCGCTCACCGACGCCATGGCGGCCCTCACCCGCCTGGCAAAAATCGAACACCCGGGCGCATTCAAAAAAAGCCGGGTGTTTTACCGGCAGTTTCTTGAAAGCGTTCGCCGCCACGGCCGGGTTAATGAATCCGAACTCATGGCACTTTTTTTTCTGGAAATGAAAAATCCCGTGCTGCCGTTTCAATATGCCGGTATGGGAATTCAATTTTTACGACGGAAAAAAATCAGCCTGCCGTTTTCAGGCAAAAAGGGCTCCGGCGACCGGACGGACGGTCTTGAAAAAATTTTTAAAAAGGTTCGCGAACTGGAGAACCAGGCATGAACTATTTTTATTATCCCGGCTGTTCCCTGGAAGGAACGGCCCGCGAATACAACCTTTCCACCCGGTCTCTCATGGCGGCTTTAGGGGCCGAACTCATGGAAATTGACGGCTGGGCCTGCTGCGGCGCCAGTGCGGCCCATGCGGAGTCCGAACTCCTCTCCTGGGTGCTGCCGGCCCGGACACTGGCCCTGGCGGAAAAAATGGGCAGGGAGCGCAGGGAAAACCTGGACATTCTGGTACCCTGCAGCGCCTGTTACCTGAATCTCAAAAAAGTATCTGAAACCGCCCGCTTTGATGCCGGACTTTTGAAAAAAATCAACACCGTGCTCGAAGAAGACGGCCTCATTTTTGAAAACCGCCTCAAGGTCCGGCATCTTTTGGATGTGCTGACCCGGGATGTTGATATTTCGGACATTGAACACCGCATCCACAACCGTTTTACGGGCTTTGCCATGGCCCCGTATTACGGATGCCAGTGCCTGCGACCCTATCCGGTATTTGACGATCCGGAAAAGCCCGTATCCATGGAAAAGCTGATCCGGCTTGCCGGGGCTGCGGTGCATCCATGGGAGATGGGGGGCCGTTGCTGCGGCGCGTCCCACATGACCACCCACCCGGAAACCGGCCGGACCCTGGTGTCAAAAATCCTGCGCGCCGCCAGGGAGGCGGATGCCATCGTCACGGTCTGCCCCATGTGCCAGATGAACCTGGAAGGGTTTCAGCATAAAATTACCAAATCCGGACATGACATGCCGCTTGTCACGATTTTATATCTCCCCCAGTTCCTCGGCATGGCCATGGGACTGCCCGAAGAGGACATCCGTTTAGATCTGAATCTGTCTGTCACCCATGATTTTCGCAAAAAATATCAGTCTCTGGCGGCTGTTTTGCCGTCCGGGGCCCGGAATTCGGCATAAGGAGGCATTATGTTCAGAAAAATTCTACTGGCGGCAACCCCTGAGGACGACACCACCGGCGCAGCCAATCTCTCTTTTGCCCTGGCCCGGCCCAGCAGCGCCAGACTCTTTGTTTTTCACGCCTACGGCCCGGATGAAGAAGGTTGGAGCAGCATCCGCCATTTGTCTGCTTCCGGCAAAGTGGATGCAGCAACAAAACATCTCAGGGACTCTTTTGAAAAAGATCTTGCGAAAATCGAAAATTATGAAATCGCCGTGGTTCCGGGGGTGCCCCATGAAGAAATTTTGCGGTTTGCCCGGAAAAAACATGTGGATCTCATTGTTATGGGACCCCACCGGATAAAGAAGGACCAGCCGCGGATCTGGGGCATGACCGGCAGCACGCTTCAGAAAGTCAGTCTGCGGGCCCGCTGCCCGGTCATGATTGTCCCGCCGGACGTTCCCAAAATCTATCCGTCCGCGCATGTGGAGTTGTCGCCGGAAGACCGTAAAAACTATCGTATCCTGATCGTGGATGACGAGCTTTCCCTGCGGGATTCTTTAAAAGAGTGGCTGTCTGAAGAAGGTTTTGCCGCGGACACCGCCGCATCCGGCGAAAAGGCTCTGGAAATGCTGGATGCGGCCCGGTATCACCTCATGCTGACGGATATCCGGATGCCCGGAATGGACGGTGTTGAACTGCTCAATCAGGCCAGAAAAAAGTGCCCGGACCTCTCAGTGGTGATGATGACGGCCTATGCCACCATTGACACCGCCGTGGGCGCCATGAAACAGGGCGCTCTGGACTATCTGGTCAAGCCTTTTGATCCCGAACTGCTCATCCCCAAAGTGGCCAAAATCCATCAGGATTATGAAGTGACCCGGGGCCGGCTGAAAGTGGCGTTTTCCAGTATCGTGCTGGCAACGGATTTCAGTGAACCGGCCCATTGCGCGTTTCATTTTGCCGCGGAGATCGCCCAATATTATGATGCCCGGCTGCACATTTTCCATGCGCTCACGACCTCGGAAGACAACGGTACCGGGTATTCCCAGCAGGTCATTGAACAGAATATCAATGACGCGGTGGAACGGATGAAAAAAAGATATGGCGCGGAGCTCAAAGAATCGGTGCGATGCGCCATGGAATCCTGGGAAGGGGTCCCCCATGTGGAAATACTTAAATTTGCCCGGTGGCGGCATGCGGATCTGATTATCATGGCGCACCATTCCCGGGAAAAAGATCCGGAAAAAGCCCTGCTCGGCTCCACCGTCATCAAAGTGGCGTCCGCCGCCCGGTGCCCGGTGCTCAGTATCAACCGGGATTTCGTGCCCTGCGGCACGTAAAAAGTTTCGTAAATTACCAAATTCCAATTCAGGGAACCCGCAACCCTTGGGCCAGGTCTGGAAAAATGGTTTCAGGTTGCAGGTGTCGGGTGTCAGGGACGATTTTGCCGGCATCTAAAAACGGACACCCAAACACTGACACCTTTTGCCGAAAAGCCGTCTCCTCTATGCAATGGTTCCTTTTTTTTGTGCAAGAACTGAGGCATAATGCTTTAAAATATTTTTTTGGAAAGAAGCGAAAATGACATCCGAGATCCAATGGAAACTGGTGCTCATCGATGATGAAGAAGGCATCCGGAAAATTACGGGCATTTCCCTGAAAGACTGGGGATATGCGGTGAAAACCGCAGAAACCGGGGAAGCCGGCATCCGTCTGTGCCAAGCCGACGCCCCGCATATCGTCATCACGGACATCAAAATGCCGGGCATGGACGGACTGGCGGTGCTGGAAACCCTGAAAACCGAAATGCCGGAAATCGAAGTGATTGTCATGACGGCATTCGGTGATATTGATATGGCCATCCGGGCCATGCAGCTGGATGCGTCCGATTTTATCACCAAGCCCATCAATGACACCGCCCTCACCCTTGCTCTTAACCGGGCAAAAGAACGATATTTGTCCAAAAAACGACTGAAAGAATACACCACGCTTCTCGAAACCGGGTGGTCGTCCGCCACCCGGGCCCTCATGAAAAACTTTGCGTTTCAGCAGCAGATCATTGACGGTTCCATCAACGGCATTATCGCCTCAGGTCCGGACGGCAGAATCCGTATCATCAACAAGAGCGCCGCCAAAATGCTGGGCTGTGAAAAGGAAGTCGATCCGGGCCAGTTGAATTTTAAGGATCTCTTTGAAAAAAGTGAATATAAGCGAGTACTTGCAGCCCTTGAAGCGCCGTCCCACGGCGGGGAAGATACCATCGATCTCATGGAAACCGTGCTCAAAGACAAGAGCGGCGGTCAGATACCGGTTCAGATTTCCGCCACCGCCCTGTTTGAAGACGGCAGAAAAAACGGTTTTTTGCTTTGTGCCCGGGACCTGCGGGAACTGCGGCAGATCGAACGGAAAATGGCGGACCAGGAACAGATTCTGCACCAGGACAAAATGATGTCTTTGGGCCGTCTTGCGGCCAGCATGGTCCATGAGATCAATAATCCCCTTGCCGGCATCCTCAATTATCTGAAACTCATGGCAAAAATTACCAAAAAAGGCCTCACCCCGGAAAAAACCGAAAAATTCTCCAGATACCTGGATATCTCCATAACGGAAACCGACCGGTGCGCCCGCATTGTTTCCAACCTGCTCACCTTTTCCAGAAAATCCGACATGACCGTTGCGCCGGTGGACGTCACCGACCTGATCTACCGCTGCGAACTCCTGAGCCGCCACAAACTGGAACTGCAGCATATTTCTCTTGTCATCGAAACAGCAGAAAATATCCCCAGGATTCAGGCGGACGCCAACCAGATCCAGCAATGCCTCATCAATCTGATTTTTAACGCCATGGACGCCATGCCGGACGGCGGCACCATCACGGTGCACGGGGCTTATGACCCTTCAAAAAAACAGGTGGCTGTCCACGTTCGGGACACCGGCACCGGCATTGACGAAAAAGACCTGCCCCATATTTTTGAACCCTTTTACACCACAAAGGACGTGGGATACGGGGTGGGGCTTGGCCTTTCAACGGTTTACGGCATAATGGAACGGCACGGCGGCATGGTCCAGGTGGCGGAGACGACTTCCAGCGGCACCTGTTTTGTACTTTTGTTTAACCAACTCGCAGCCGCCTGAACCGTGGAGAAACCCTTCCGGACCAGAAAGAAAAAGATATGATGCAGCTGAAGTATCTGCGGGACAGCCTGGCCTACAAACTGATTTTCGCCGTGGGGCTCACGGTGCTTGCCACAGCGCTCCTGTTTGCCTTTTTCATTATCACCTACGAAAAAAACGAGGCCATGGAATCCATCACGGCCGAAGCCAGCCGCCTCAGCAACACCATTCTTCTGGGCACCCATTACGCCATGATGCTCAATTCAAGAGACGACATCAACCAGATCATCCAGAACATCGCCAAACAGGAAGAGATCAAGAATATCCGCATCTTTAACAAAGCCGGTGAGATTCATTTTTCCAACATCACCAATGAAGTGGGCACGGTTACGAATATCAAGGACGAAGCCTGCTATGTGTGCCACAAAACAGACCCTCCCCTGGAATCTCTGGAACTGGATCAGCGAAAACGGATTATCCCAGCTGAAACCGGCCCCCGGCTCATGGGAATCATCAGCCCGATTTTCAACGCCCCCGGCTGCGCCGAGTCCTGTCATTTTCACCCGGCGGACAAAAAAGTGCTGGGCGCTCTGGATCTGGTAGTGTCCCTGGAACAGACCGACCGCCAGGTGGCGTTTTATGAAAAGGGACTGATTGTTTTTGCCCTGGCGCTCTTTCTCGTCTGTTCCTTTATCATCGGTATCCTTGTGCTGCGATTTGTCAACCAGCCCATCCAAAAACTCATTCACGGCACCCGTCAAATCAGCAAAGGCGCCTACCACCGGATCGAAGGCATCCGGGACGGAGAATTTCGTCAACTGGCGGATGCCGTCAACCATATGGCCCGGCAGATAGACATTAAACAAACAGTGCTCAATGAGCAGCGCCGGGAATACCAGAGCCTGTTTGAAGCCGTGCCATGCCTCATCACAGTTCAAAACAAAAATTTTGAGCTGTTACAGTATAACCGCGAATTTGCGGAAATGTTTCATCCGGCCAAGGGGGATCTTTGTTATCAGGCCTATAAGCGGAGAAACAGACCTTGTGATCACTGTCCGGTGGCCCAAACATTCAGGGACGGCAACCCCCATCATGGTGAGCAGAAAGGGATCAACAAATGGGGGGAACTGTCCTACTGGACCCTCCGCACCGCCCCCATCCGCAACCGGAAAGGGGAAATCACGGCGGTCATGGAAATATCCGTGGACATCACCCAGATGCGGCTTTTGGAAAAAGAGGTCAGAAAATCAGAGGAAAAATACCGGGCCATTTTCAACAACATCCCCAACCCGCTGTTTGTTCTGGAAAAAGACAGTCTCACCATACTGGACTGCAACTCGAGTGTGACAGCGGTTTATGGGTTTACCAAAAAGGAGCTCCTCAACCGATCCTTTGACCGTTTTTTTGATCCGGAAAACCGGGCGGAGAATATCGAAAAAATCAAGGCCTGCCGATCCATCAATACGGTGCGGCAGATGGCAAAAGACGGCAAAGTCATCTTTGCCGACATTCATGTCTCCCCTTCCGAATATCTGGACTCCCAGGTACTGCTGGTCAATGCTACGGATATCACCAAACGCCTGATCGCGGAACAGCAGCTGATCCAGGCCGGTAAAATGGCCACCCTGGGAGAAATGGCCACCGGCATTGCCCACGAGCTTAACCAGCCCCTGTCAGTCATTAAGAGTGCCAGCAATTTTATCCTGCGGAAAATCACAGCGGATGAACCCATTTCCCATGACATCATGCGCACCATGGCCGAAGAAATGGACGGCCAGGTGGACCGGGCCTCCAAAATTATCAATCACATGCGGGAATTCGGCAGAAAATCCGATGTCACCCGGGAAAAGGCCCAGGTGAATACGGCTCTGACCAAAGCATTTGATATTTTCCGGCAGCAGCTCAAGCTCCGGCAGATCGATGTGGTCCAGGATCTGGATCCGGACCTGCCCATGATCCTGGCGGATGAAAACCGGCTGGAGCAGGTTTTCATCAACCTTTTGATCAATGCCCGGGATGCCATTGAAGAAAAAATGGAAGAGCGCACGGAAACGCATCCGGAAGAAAAACAGGAAAAACAGATTTTTTTAACCACCCGCACGGAAAAGGATCAGGTGATTATTGAAATTGAAGATACCGGCACCGGTATTCCCGAATCCCTGCGGGAGAAAATATTCGAACCTTTTTTCACCACCAAGGACGTGGGCAAAGGCACGGGGTTGGGGCTTTCCATCTCCTACGGAATTGTCAAGGACTATGGGGGGGATATTGTTGTGGCCCGGGGCGGTCGCGGCTCAGGCGCCCTGTTTATCCTTACATTCCCCGGCATCAAAAATCAAAAAGCACCGTAACTCCTTAAAATCAGATGAAGGATCAAGCGCCACATGGAACTGGAAAAAGGCGATGGCGAAATTTACGACAGACAGAGGGGCTGTTCCGATACGCTTTATTGTTTCCGGTGGCACTCCCCGCATGTCATGGGACCGGCTTTTTGCGCCATGTGGCAGCCGCCGCACTGCAGGTGGTAGACCCGGATGAGATCCGGCACGGCAGCGTCCGTTGCGCTCAGATGGCATTCGGAACATTCCATGCCCACGGACATGTCTTCTGTTTTTTCTCCGTTTTCATAGATATGATGGCACACAGTGCAATCATCAATTCCAGCCTTGTCATTATGATCATCATGGAAAAACGCTACCTTCGGCCGGGTCTTTTTTTCAAATCCGCTGTCCGCGACAGTCTCGATATAATCAGTGGCAAAGCCCGCCGCCACAAACAAAAAAACACTAAAAACACCGAGCATAAGGAGACTGGAAATTAATTTTTGATTTGCCATCAACATCACTTTCAATAAAGTCTGTTTATCTTTTTAAATACCGGGAGTAACGATCATTGGGCCCGACGCGAAAAAGTTCTGCCGCCTTATACCTTCCGCCTTATACCTTATACCTACCCCCTATTTCTCCATACACTCATAAATAATGTCCCCCAGAAATTTGATCTCCATATCCAATTCATAGTGCTTGACAATGTCTTCCAGGCCGCCGTGGCAATTATGGCAGGGGGCGACAATTACCCGGGCACCTTTGGCTTTGGCAGCCTTCAGCTGATCCGCTTTAACCCGGTTGCCGATGACCCGTTTTTTGGCATAGGGCGGACCGCAGTTGATGACCCCGCCGCCGGCGCTGCAGCAGAAATTGTGCTCGCGGTTGGGATGCATTTCAATAAATGACGTGCAGGTCTCGTGAATCACAGACCGGGCCATTTCGTGCAGTCCCCGGCCCCGCACCACATTGCAGGGATCATGCAGGGTGACCGGCACGTCGAATTTTTCTTTAATGGCCAGCTTTTTGTCCCGGAACAATTCGTAATAAAACTCAATGGCATGCACCATGGGCAGGGGCGGCATTTTCCAGCCCAAATGCCGGTTGCCCACATCATAGACGGACCGGAACGCATGGCCGCATTCCCCCATGACAATGCGTTTTGATTTGAGCCGCAGGGCGGTTTCAAAATGCACTTTTTTAAGCCGGGCCATCATTTCCGAATCCCCGGTGTACATACACATATCACTGTTATCCCACCCAGGGGTCGCCGGCATGGTCCAGTCAACGCCTGCTGCATGCATAATCACGGCCGCCTGATAAATCAGCTGGGCCCGGAATTTCGGTTCGGGCCCGATAACGGAATACATGACATCCGCTCCCTCTTTTTCCAGCGGAATCCGCAATCCCGGTATTTCATCCCGGGCTTCATCCTCCTGCCACTGAAGGGTGTCGATCCACTCGTCCTCTTTCACCCACATCTGGTTCAGGGTGGCAGAGTGGCTGTGGGCCGTATCCTGAATATACTGGGGCACCATTCCCAGACAATGGCAGATCCGACGCACAAACAGCATGAGATAGGCGATATCAATGCCGAACGGACAATACATGACGCAGCGCCGACACAGGTTGCACTCGGTAAAGGCGATTTCACAGGCCTTTTTCATAAAGTCCACGGATACCCGGCCTTTCTTCTGGATCATCTGCGCCAGTGTCTGTTTGACTTTTCCGGCCGGAGAGAACCGGGGATCGTTATCGTTGGAGAGATAAAAATGACAGGCTTCGCTGCAGAGCCCGCAATGAACACAGGTCTCTATATAGACTTTCAGGCGGGCCCCGCCCTCTTCGGCGAGCAGGGTCTGGATGACCTGTTCGATCCGCTCCGGGGTCAGCCGCTCCGCCCCCCGGTCAATCCCTTCATCCGCTATGACGGCCGCATCCGGCGCCAAAGATTTCGTCATCTGCTATTATCCTTTCAGGTTATCCGCCATTTTGATCCACCCGCTTACCAGTCTTTGGCCTTTCTCACGGCACCGAACTCCGATCCCATATAGCCTCGGGTAAACGGGAAAAAAAGCATGTGGCTCAGCCGGGTGAACGGAATCATCATCAACAAAATTTCCGCGGATGCCACATGAACCAGAGTCATGAGCGGAAAGGCCGGCCACTGATGAAAAGCCCAAGAACCGGAAATAAACGGCAGCGCGACCGCCCCGAGAATCACGTAGTCGGAAACCGTTGTCAGATAGCGGACTTCTTTCAGCCGGATCCGGCGGGCGGCAAAAAAAAGGCATCCACCAATCACTATCCAGGTCATGCCGTCTGCCGCATGATCCGGGAGCCATGGCCAGGCGACATCCCAGGATTCCTTGATCAGAATAATGTGGGCGCTCAGAAAAACCGGCACTGCGAACAGGCAGACGTGAAACAGAAAGGCCACCCCGGTCATAACCGGGTGATTGCGCATATTGCGGCTGCCAAAAGGCGACAGCCAATGGAAGATGGAACGCAGAGAGTAATAAAAACTCGTATAGTTGAATATCACCGCGTCTTTTTTTCTGGCCAGCCGCCACATGGAAATCACCCGAAACAGGCTGCCGCCGAAAAAAACGATAAACGCGATCCACGCCATGGGGCCCCGGAGAAAACCGTATATTTCATGAATCATCAACACCGCCTCTCACACCAGGTCAGACAGTTGAAGTACGTAGCGGCAATACTGCCGGTTCTTTGCGTTCTCAATCCCCCGGAGCATCAGCTTCTTGCCGTCCGGGCTGAACACCGGATTCCACAGGGCCAAAAATTCATTTTTCAGAGGCTTGCCGTCCACCATAATGAAAAACCGGCCCTTTTTTTCCACTTTCGCCGCCACGTGGCCGCTGTCCGGACTGAATACCGGTTGCCAGGCCATATCAAACGAATCATGCCAGCAATGGCTGTTGGTGGCGATTTTCCACTGTCCAGCCGTGCGGGCGGCGCAGGCAGTGCGCTGTCCGTCCGGGCTGATGGCAAGATCCGTTACCAGATCACCAAACCGGAATTTCCAGGGAATACCGTTGACCGCCACTGTCCATTTCCCGAATTCCGGGGCCACGAGAGCGGCAATGGTTTCACCATCCGGACTGTACTGATGATGCCATAGCTGGACAAACGGTTTTGTCCACTGCAGTTGTCCGTCTTTTGCCAGAAACCATCCGCCAGGTCCCCGAACCGGGGCGGTCACGGAGCCGTCCGTGGGATGAAACACCGGTTTCCAGACGGCGGTAAAGCTTTTGGGCCAGGGCACGCCATCAATGACAATGGTGTAGTCATAAAGGGTTGTTCTGGCTTCCGCCGCAAGGTGCCGCCCGTCCGGAGAAAAATTCATGTCCCAGAGGTTTAAAAAATTTCGCGCCCAGGTGTCACCGTTGACGGCTACACTGTAGCAGCCTTCCTGAAACTTGAAAATATCGCCGGAATTAAACGGCACTGTCTGCACCACGGCGGCGGACCGTCGCCCGTCGCCCGTCACAGCCAGGCTGGAAAAAGATGGATACCGGCGCTCCCATGCCACGCCGCCTGTCACCGCGAAATATTCGCCCCCTTCCTGGGCTGCCACAATAATGTGTTGGCCATCCGCACTGAACCGGAGGTCCCACACAAAATCAAACCAGTTTTCCCAGGGCTGGCCGGCGGCTGCCACCGTCCATACACCATCGGCCGATACCAGGGCGGCCAGCCGGTTGTCCGGGCCAAACCGCGGATACCAGATCCGGTCAAAGGTATTTTCCCATGTTTTTCCGTTTTCGCAGACGGAAAACACCATCTCCTCTGTTTCCACCACCGCAGCAATGGTTTCCCCATCCGGGCTGACATAGGGCTCCTGAACCTGCTTGTATGCATCTTGCCATGCGCTGACATCGGCAATCACCTTTTTCCCGGCTTCCCAGTCCCATTGTGAATGTTCCATGCACGTCTCCAGATTCGGTTGCGCCATCCCCCAAAAATTTAAAGCCTATAATAGCATATGTTCCGACAATTTTTTAGGAAAAACTTGAAAAAAATGAAAAAGGTTCTCACGCCAGAACAGTTGTCGCATGTATAAACAATTGACAAACAAATTGATGAACAGATTAATTGGGTTTTCACCGCCTGGTTATACCGTGAAACACGGCCCCATGTCATGGGTTGCCGCTGCGGGCATGCCTTTCTTATATTTTTATTGCATGAAAAATCAAACAAATGGTATCTGATGGGCAGATTAACCTTATACCACAGGTACCCGATGAAAAAATCACGAACCATTCAACTGGCCATGGGCCTCTATGAAATCCTGTGGCGGGTGGGCACGCCGCTTTTAAAGCACCATCCCCGGCTACGGGAAGGGTTTGCCCACCGGGCGGCCGCCGACCACCTAAGCGGTTCCGACATCTGGATTCATGCCGCTTCCGCAGGGGAAGCCTTTCTATCCCTGTCATTAATTGATGGCCTGCAAAAGGACATCCTCTCCCGGATCCTGGTGACCACCAACACCCGTCAGGGCCTGGACATCATTCAAAACGGAGTGGCGCAAGTATCAGGAAACCGGCCAGTTTCCGTTACTGCCAGCTATATGCCCTTTGACCGCCCCCGGCTGATGGAACAGGCGGTGTCAAAGGTTTCTCCAAAGGCCATGATCCTTCTG
Source organism: Desulfobacterales bacterium (assembly GCA_963675805.2). Lineage (GTDB taxonomy): Bacteria > Desulfobacterota > Desulfobacteria > Desulfobacterales > Desulfosalsimonadaceae > SURF-3. The sequence goes on from CAXXNU010000001.1 coordinate 347,984, forward strand.
GAGACGGAGTTATGGCCCGGGCTGCTCATGGCGCTGAAAAAAAATAGCATCCCATCCTTACTGGTGAACGGCCGGCTCACCCCCAAAAGCCTGAAACAGTATATGCTGTGGCCGGAACTATGGAGTACCCTCGGCCCGGACCACGTTCTTGCCATTTCAGAGGAGGATGCGGCCCGTTTTAGCGCGCTTTTCGGATGCGAAACCGTCAGGACCATGAAAAACATTAAATTCGACCGTTTAAACACAGCACCGCATCCTGCTACTGGTCATTTAAAATCCCTCATCCCGGAGAACCATCCCTTTCTGGTGCTGGGATCTGTGCGGCGGGAAGAGGAAAAACCGGTGGAAGCCATTATTCGCCGTGTCCTGTCTGAACTGCCTGAAACTGTTATCGGCCTTTTTCCCCGGCACATGGAAAGAATCGACCACTGGACAAGCGCATTGGACCAGCTGGCCGTCCCCTGGCAGCGGCGGTCCTGCATAGACCGTTCGCCCGTGTCTCCCGGCACGGTTGTTTTATGGGATGTGTTCGGAGAGCTGAATCCCGCCTATGCACTGGCCCGGGCCGTCTTTGTGGGCGGGAGCCTGGCGCCCCTTGGGGGGCAGAATTTTCTGGAACCCATGATTTATGGGTTAACGCCGGTCATCGGACCGTCTTGGGAAAATTTCGCCTGGGCGGGCGATGAAATTTTTCACCAAAAATTGGCTGTGCGGACGGACGGCTGGCAATCCGCGGCCGCTGAACTGATCCGGCAGCTCCGTCAGCCAGCTAAAGATGAGCACCGCAAGGATGCTGCCAAAAATTATCTGGAAACACAAAAAGGCGGCACGGCAAAGGCCTGCCGGCTGATCACACAAATCCTGAAATCAGCAAATGTCAACCAAAGGCCCGTCCCATGACCCATTTACCGAAATGCTACGGCATTATCCCGTGCCGGTATGCATCCACCCGGTTTCCCGGAAAACCCCTGGCGGAAATCTGCGGTATGCCCATGTTCTGGCATGTTTACACAAGAGCCAGCCGTTGCCCGGAACTTTGCGCCGTGGCCCTTGCAACCGATGACGAACGAATTCAGGCCGCCGCAAAAAAACTACATGTGCCGGTCATCATGACCCGCGGCGACCATCCTAGCGGCACGGACCGGGTGCTGGAAGCAGCAGAAAAAATGAACATGCAAAATGATGCGGTGGTGGTTAATATCCAGGGAGACGAACCCGCCCTTCAGCCGGAAATGATTTCCCGGCTCATCGCGCCTTTTGCTGATCCGGCAACCTGCGTTTCCACCCTGGCCCGCCGGATCGACGCCGCGCGGGCGAAAATCCCGGACCAGGTAAAAGTGGTGCTGGACAAAGACAATGACGCCATCTATTTTTCCCGGGCCCTTGTTCCCTTTCCCCGGGAATCCGCTGAAGCGGAATTTTTAGGCCACATCGGCCTGTATGCGTTTCGCTTCCAGATTTTAAAGCAGTTTGTATCGCTCCCTGTGGGCCGGCTGGAAGCCATTGAGAAACTGGAGCAGCTGCGGCTACTGGAAAACCGGATCCCCATCCGGGTGGTGGAAACCGATCTTTCGAGCTTTGGCGTGGACCGGCCGGAAGATATCGAGACGGTCAGCGCCATCCTTCAAAAAGAGCGGCCGCCGTGTACCAGCCGTTCAACAGAACTTAAAACAGACCAAAATGATTGACATAACGGCCAAATCATACCATAAGAAAGCCTGTTTGAACCGTCGTGCGGATTGATAACTTTTTTAACAAGCAGAGGAACATCCCATGCCCGAGACGATAGTGGATCGCATTCACCATATGTTTAACGACCAGCGCGCCAGAAAATTATTTCTGAAATTACGGCTGCCCGCGGGCATTCTTGCCTTTGCCCTGCTGGTGACCCAGCTGGAGCCGGCCTGGTTTTTTCCGGGACTGATTGTCTCGGTGCTCGGACAGATGCTTCAGATGTGGTGTATGTCCACCATCAAGACCCAGAAAAAACTCACCGTCACCGGGCCGTATATGTTTGTGCGAAACCCCATGTACATCGGCCGTTTTTTTCTCGTTTTCGGCATCCTCATGATGACGGGAAAGCTCTGGCTGCTGGCCCTCTTGGCAGTGGTCTATTATTTTTACATGGTCAACCGGGTCCGGCGGGAGGAAAAAGTGCTTGCGGAGCTGTTCGGAGAAGATTACGCGGCCTACTGCCGGGAGGTTCACCCCTATCTGCCGGGACTGAAACGATTTGATCCCCAAAAACTATGGTCTTTCAACCGGGAAAGTTTTGAACAAAACAATGTGCTGGTCAATACCATGACTATGGTGGCCTGCTATATTGTGATGTATTTATTCACCTTTGTCTGGCCGGTTTAATACATCCGCCGTGAGGACTTCGCAAAAAGTTCAGATCATTTAAATGTTGAATCAGCTCCGGCGCTCGGTTTTGGTGCCCAAAGGATATCCCTTTAAAAACCACAGCACCCGTTTTTTATTGAGTGCTTCCAGATGCGCCCGCCGCTTTTCATCCAGAGATTCTGGTTTTTTTCTGCTCCAGTTTTTATAAACTCCTGATATATCAATATCTTTCATAATTTTATGGAGCATCCTCGGTGTATTTTCAAGATTCAGGCTGGACTGAAAATCCAGGAGCGCGGGCCAGCCAGTGTCTGTCACCAGAATATTTCGCTGATTCCGGATATCCAGATGCACCATGTTCCGGGCGTGCATCTCAGCCACCAGATTTTCAAATTCATAGAAAAAATCGTCTGTAATCGCATCCGGCGGCGTATCCTTTAACGTATTGCCGGGCTGGAACCGGTAGCACACCGCATATGCGTCCATCAAAAAAGGCTCCGCCGGAATCCCTTCAATCCCCTTCAGGGTCCGCAGGGCCAGAAACTCCCGTTTTACCATAAACCGACCCCAGGTTTTCCGGATGAGCGGCGGGCAGGGGAAAAAATCCTTGATCACCCATCTTTTCTCCCCTCGCTCAAAAAGATAAAGATCCGCATTTCCCCATCGCCCCTTGACGATGATTTCCAATTTTCCTGCAGCCATATCCTTTCGCGTAAACGCTTTTTCCATTTCATGCGCCTTTTTATCTATCTTTTCCGTAACATTATCATCTGTGATACTTTTTCCCTGATCACGGATGCCACCCGGTCCGCATCACGATCAAAAACCATCCGGATACCGATTACCACAATGTCCAGGGGACTTTTCATCTTTCCGGCAATCTTGACAAAATCTTTTTCCGTGGTCACCAGATACGCCGCGCCGGAGGCTTGGGCGCAACGAATGATCCGGTGACAATCAGCGTCTGTGTAATGGTGATGATCCGTAAACCCCATAGATCCGGCAACCTGCCCGGCAAATGCCGCCACAGTTTCCGCAAATGCGGCATTTCCGGAAATGCCGGAAAACACAAACACCTTTTTATCGGTCAAAAAATCCAGGTTTTCACTTGGCTCCGGCAGCCCGCCATTTTTGGCAGCACCCGCCTCACCGTTGTAAATCCCTGCCATATAAGGTGCGTGAGACGCACAAAAAACCGGTGTTTTCCCGATCATCTGCTTAAGCGCATCCCCGCACCCGGCACGAACTTCCGGGCAGCGGGTGATGACAAAAAGATCGGCACGGGAAATGCCTGCCACCGGTTCTCTCAAAATCCCCCGGGGCAGCAGAGAGCCATTGCCGAAAAAAGCGTTGTGATCCACCAAAACAATATCCAGATCCCGGTGAAGCCGCCGGTGCTGGAACCCGTCATCCAGAACAATCACATCCGGGGAAAATTTTTGAACGGCCTCCATCCCTGCCGCATACCGGTCTGCTCCCACCAGCAACGGAATTCCCGAAAGATTCTGTGCCATCATAAACGGCTCATCGCCGGCAGCTTCCGGTCCGGCCAGGATAGTTAAACCGTCGCTCACCACCATCCCGTTTTTTTCAGCACTTCCCTTGTACCCCCGGCTGATCACTGCGGGCTGGAAACCCATCTCCTGAAGGTGGCGGGCCAGAAACAGGGTCATGGGCGTCTTGCCGGTGCCGCCCACGGTGAGATTGCCGATGGATATAACGCCGCAGGGAAGCGACTTGACAGGCAATATCCCGTGATCATAGAACAGATTTCGGAGTCTCACGGCACCCCCGTAAACCGCAGCCAGCAGCGCGAGCAAAACCGCCAGCACAGCCCCCGGCGTTTCCTCCCCGGTCATGAAAGCCCGTATCTTCTCACCCGTCCCGGTCATTTTCCGCCACCCGTCATTTTCTTTATTCCAGGTTATAGACCGCAAGGCCAGCCGCAATAAAAAAAATAAGATTCGCTGTCCAGGCGCTCAGGAGGGGGGGCAGCACACTGCCATATCCTAAGGACAGACAGAAACTGTAAAACGACCAGTAAACGAACGCCGTTAAAATGCCGTAGGCAAAGCTGATGGCCATTCCTTCCCGGGTAGTGCCCCGGAGGGCCAGCCCCGCGCCGAACAACGCGATAATCAGGCAGACAAATGGAAACGCAGTTTTAGCGTAAAAATCCACCCGGTACTTGGTGGCATCATATCCCTGGCTTTCAACCTTCCGGATGTACCGGTAAAGCTCCATAAAAGGCATTTCCTCGGATTCCTTGGCCACCCGCAAAAGATCCGCCGGCGCCAGATCCAGGGCGCAGATTTTTTCATCATAAAAGACCACCTGATGATTCCGGTCAGTCGCGTCCAGGTTTTCCTGGACCAGGCAGTCGAAAAGAACCCAGTTGCCGCTCTCAAACTTTCCGGTTTTGGCGTCAATCCGCCGGGTCAGGGCAAACGCCCGGTTAAAATAGACAATACTGATGCCGGAAACCATCTGGTCCGCGGGGTTATAATAATCAATATGGGTAATGGCGTTGTCCCCCCGGATCCAGATATTTTTTTCCCGGGTGGTGGTGACCCGTTTTTGGTGGCGCAGCTCTTCGATCCGGTTCGCCTTGACCACGCTGAGAGGTAGCACAGCTTCTGAAAACACAAACAGGAAAACCGTAATCCCGATGCCGATGACCACCACCGGTATCAAAAGATAATGCAAACTGACCCCGCCGCTTTTGAGCGCAATGATTTCGTTATTTTTCGCCATCAGACCGAACGCGGCCAGCACCCCCAAGAGCACGGCAACGGGCGTAATCTGGGATACAATTAGCGGAATTTTATAGAGAAAAAATGCGGCAATCAGGGCCGGGGCGATGTCTGCCGCCAGAAATTTGTCAATGCGCCCGAAAAAATCAATGGACAGATAAATGACAATCACCACTCCCAGCACAAGGCTGAAGTATTTGAAAAACAGACGGCTGATGTATGTGTGGATGATGGTCATTTCAGGTGCTTGATTTGCGAAACAATTAAGGAACCGGTCCCTAATCCGCTAACCGGAACCGGAACGCGCGTTTAAAAAGGCCGATGAACAGTTGATTCAGTTTGTCCAATGCTTCCACCGGGTGATCATTGCCGGTCTTATAAATCAAAAAGCCTCCGAGTCCCCCCATGATCAGGTTCGGCGACCACATGCCGATGACCGGATTGAGATCTCCGGCCTCGCTGAAGAGCAGGCCCGCGGACAGCAGCAGATAATAAACCAGAAACGCCATCAGGCCAATGCCCAGGCCCGCGGATTTCCGGGAAGATGTGGCCTGCACCCCCAACGGGACGGCGAGCAGCCCCAGGGCCAGGCAGGCAAACGGGATGGAAAATTTTTGATGAAACTCCACCCAAACGGAATAGTATTTCCGGGTGTCCGGTGTTTCAGCCTTAAGAAACGCCGCCAGTTCATTGAGCCCCATCTCCTTTTCATCCCGGGGCTTTTCCCGGATATTTTTGACCGCCTCCTTTAAATCCAGCTGCAACTCGTAAGTATCAAACCGGGTGGCGTGCACAGCCCGGTTTTTGAGATTCACCTGATTGATCATGCCGTTATAAAGGCTCAGGCTTACCGAAAAATCATCCCCATGGTTATAAATCCGCCCTTTCGGAGATACGATGGTGGTGGAAAGCCCGGGGTTGCGCTGGTCTTCAATATACACATCCTTCAGGGAATTATTCGTAAAATCAATTTTGTTCACATAAAACATGACCCCGTCAAAACTGTCATTAAACTGGCGCTCCTTTAACCCGACATTAAAATTGGACTGCACCACCTCCATGGCCATCTGTTTATAGCTTTGCTGACCCCATGGCACCCCGTAAACACCCATGAATCCAGTAATTAACACATTGATGACGGAAAAAAAAATCACCGGCGGCAACAGGTGGTACAGACTGATACCGCTGGCTTTAAGGGCCACGATTTCATTGTCGCTGGAAAGGCGCAAAAACGTCAGCAGCACCCCCATCATCACGGACATGGGGATGATATATGCCAGAAAATAGGGCATGGAATAAACCAGCATGAGAAAGAAGGCCGCAAGCCCCACCTGATAGTTGACAATCACATTGGTGATTTCAAGGATCTGGCGCATCAGAAAAACAAAAATAAAAAACAGCAGGTTCAGCGCATAGGGCGGGATCAGCTCCTTGAAAATATACCGGTTGACTGTTGTATTCAGTTTCATGGCTTTTGCGAAAATGTTGCTTTATTTAAAATCCGACCCATTACACGGCGGCTGAGTAGCAAATCCCGATGCCGCCCGGATCACCGCTCAGACCTTGCCGCAGGACATCACACGGATGGCTCCTGGCCCTTGTCTTTCCCCTCCCCGTTTTCCGCAAACTGCATCTGATAAAGCGTGTAATATGCCCCTTTCCGGGCAAGAAGCGCTTCGTGCTCCCCTTCTTCCACGATCCGGCCGCCCACAATCACCACAATGCGATTGGCGTAAGATATGGTGGAGAGCCGATGGGCAATCACAAAAGAGGTCCGGCCTTTCATCAGATTTTCCAGGGCCTTTTGCACGAGCCGCTCCGACTCGGTATCCAGAGAGGCCGTGGCTTCGTCCAGAATCAGAATCGGGGCATTTTTCAACAGGGCTCGGGCAATGCACATGCGCTGTTTTTCGCCGCCGGAAAGCCGGCTGCCCAGCTCACCGATGACAGTGTCAAATCCCCTGGGCAGGGTTTCAATAAAATTATAAATATAGGCAGCCTTGGCCGCGTGGATAATCTCTTCCTCGCTGGCGGCTGGTTTGCCATAGGCGATATTGTCCCGGATGGATTTGTTGAACAGGATCGGTTCCTGGGTAACAATGGCCACCTGCTGCCGCAGATCCGCCACGGTAAAACCCCGGATATCCGTGCCATCGATCTGGATGGACCCGTCGGTCACATCAAAAAACCGGGGAATCAGATTGACCAGCGAGGTTTTGCCGCCCCCGCTCATACCCACCAGGGCGATGATTTCACCGGGCCGCACATCCAGATCAATATTTTTCAGCACCCGCTCCCGGCCATCGTAGGAAAAGGACACATCTTTGAATTGAATCCGGTGGGCCCCAAACGCCAGTTTTTCAGGAGTTTCAGGGTCCAGAATATCTGAATCGGTTTCCAGAATGTCAAATACCCGGTCGGATGCGGCAAGGCCCTGCTGCAGCACATTGTTGAGTTTGGTCAGCTTCTTGATAGGAGGATAGAGAAGCATCACCGCCGTCATGAAAGACAGAAAATCTCCCGGCGTCTGCGCGCCCCGAATCACGGCAAACCCGCCATACCAGAGCACCAGTGAAATCCCCACCCCGCCGAAAGCCTCCATTACCGGCGACGTCAAGGCCTTGGCCCGGATAGATTTTATATCAAACCGGAACACTGCGTGATTCTTGCCGGCAAAGGCTTTTTTTTCATACGCTTCCATGCCGAATGCCTTGACGATCTTGTTGCCGGAAAAGGTTTCATGAAGAAACGCGTTCATCTCGGCCATGCTTTCCTGGCTGCTCGTGGAAAACCGCCGCACCCGGCGGCCGAGTTCCACCACCGGAAAATAGGCCAGCGGCATCACCACAAACGCCAGAATGGCCAGTTTCCAGTCCCTGTAAAAAATCACGCCGGTGAGCCCCACCACGGTAAAGGTATCCCTCAAGGCGCCGGTGACGGCATTGGACACCATATTCTTGATGATGGTCACATCATTGGTAATCCGGGACATGAGCACGCCGGTGCGCTCCTGATGAAAAAAAGAGATGGGCAGATCAATAATCTTATCATACAGGGCGTCTCTCAATTTCCGGATAATGCTTTCTCCCACATACTGCATGAGAAACTCCTGGCCGTACATGGCAAGGCCCCGGAAAAAATATAAAACAATGACAACAATGGGGATCAGTTTCAGAAGAAAGGCGTCTTTATTGATAAAAATATCATCAATCACCGGCTTGACAATAAACGCGGTGGCCGAGGTGGTGGCAGCCACCACCAGCATGCAGACCATGGAAAGAAACAGTTTGAGCCAGCTGCCCTGGATATATCCGAAGAGCTGTTTGTGGCGGGGCGTGAATTGAATTTTCATAACCTTCATTTCTGTCATTATCGCTGTTAGCGGCCAAAGGATAGGAAACACCGGAGAACAGGGCGAAACTACCCGGGCGTCAGGACGATGACCGTAAAAGGGATAACGCAATATCCGCTGTTTTGGCCGATGCGCCGGGTTCCCCCAGCAGAGACCGCACATGGGCCAGTTTTTCCCTGATCTGCGTCCGTGTCCGGGAATCATCCAGAATCGTGCGGATGGTGCCGGCAATGTTTGCGGGAGATGCGTCTTTCTGGATCAGTTCCGGCACCACGCGCTCTCCGGCAATGATATTTACCAGACCGATGTGATCCACCTCCACCAGAAGGCTGCCCAGCAGGTAACTCACCGGCGAGACCCGATACATAATCACCATGGGAACTCCGTGCATGGCGGTTTCCAGGGTCACCGTGCCGGACGCCGCCAGTATCACCGTGCTTTTTTCAAAAACAGGGGTGATGTCGCCGGCCTTGGTTTCGATGCGACAGGTATTTTTATAAGGGCTGACAAAGGTATCGATCCACTCGCTGCTGATGGAGGGCGCCACAGACAGCAGAAAAGAAATATCCTTGTACTGCCGGTTCAGGATACTGGCCGATGCCAGCATATACGGCAGATTCCGGCTGATCTCACTCATGCGGGAGCCGGGCAGAAGCCCCACCACCGGCCCGGTATTTTCAGAACGCGCCGCTCTTTTTTCCGCTGAAGACCGGAATCCATCCAACAGGGGATGTCCCACAAAGGTGGCCGGGATATTGTGCCGCCGGTAATAGGCTGCTTCAAACGGCAGAATCACGGCCATGTGATCCACGTTTCGCTTGATCTTGTGAATCCGGCCGGAACGCCATGCCCAAATCTGGGGACTGACATAATACAGCACTGGAACCTTGAATCTTTTTGCAATGGTGGCGATATGCAGATTGAAATCCGGAAAATCGATCAAAACGATGAGGCCGGGGCGGCGATGGCGCAAATTTTTTTTGATCAGGGAAATGCCCTTCAGCACCGTGGGAATTTTCGCAAACACCTCGGTAATGCCGACCACGGAAAGATCATGGGCATGCATCAAAATTTCAACGCCCGCCCTCTCGAGCGCCGGACCCCCGATGCCGGAAAAAACCAGCTTTGGGTCCTTTTCTTTCATGGCCGTAACCAGATGCGCGCCATGGGCGTCGCCCGAGGTTTCGCCGGCAATGATCATCACGTGTTTTTGATCTGAAGACGTCTGCATACTGCGGCCTATTCGTAAACCTTACTGGACTCCCGGATCTGCCGAGTAATATCAAGGGCAATTTTTAACGCGTCCCGGCCCATCTGGCCGGAGACTTCCGGGGGCTTTCGATGTTCCACCGCATGGACAAACGACCGGATTTCATCTTCCAGGGCGTCTCCGTCCGTAAAACATTTTTCCTCAAGATGCATTCCCGGAATCGGACAGTTGTTGTCCGCATCGCCTGGCTGCACATGGATGATGGATCGATTGGCAAAATCAACGGAAATGTATCCGTTTTTCTGAAACAACCGGATTTTTCGTTCATTTTTGCTGGAAATCCGGCTGGCCGTCACATTGGCCACGGCCCCGTTTTCAAACTCAATATGCGCATTAGCAATATCAATATTGTCCGACACCACGGACGCCCCCATGGCATGGCTGTATTGAATTTTTGATTTTACAAAATTTAAGATAATATCAATATCATGAATCATAAGATCCAGCACCACGCTCACGTCCGTGCCACGTTCCTTGTAAATGCCCAGCCGGTTGGACTCGATAAAAATCGGATGATCCACAATATGCTGCACCGCGGCCACCGCCGGATTAAAGCGTTCCAGCTGCCCCACCTGAAGCACAAGTTTTTTGCGCCGGGCAATGTCAATAAGTTCATCCGCCTCTTCCACCGTGGTGGTAATGGGCTTTTCAATCAGCACGTCAACACCGTTTTCCAGAAAAGATTTCCCGATTTCATAGTGCAGGGGAGTGGGCACCGCAATGCTGACGGCATCCACATGACCGAAAAGATCCGCGCAGTGGGTAAATGCCCGGGTGTTGAATTTTTCGGCAATCGCGGTTGCCTGAGTCGAATGGGTGTCCACCACACCCACTAAATCAACGTTTTCCATTTTGGCATATTTTTCCGCATGGAATTTGCCCAGATAGCCAACCCCGACGACCGCGGCCCGCACTTTTTTCATCTGACATATTTCCTTAGAAATTAAATATTTGCAACCCTGACAGCAAAATTTTCAGTTACGCCGGCAGCACCTCTTTTTCCACTGCCATAATCGTCATGCCCCACTGGTCGGCCAGCTGGATCATCTCTTCTCTATCAAACACCAGAGAGCGACCAGCCTCGATTACCAGCACGGTGGCCCCGGCGTCCCGCATGGTCCGGATCGTCCCGGCACCAACGGCCGGCACGTCAAACCGGAAGTCCTGGATGGGCTTACATACTTTTACCACCACAGCATTACCGTTGCAGAAACTGCCGCCCCGGCGGATGGTGCTGTCTGTTCCGTCAATAGCCTCCACGGCCATCACACTGCCGTTGCAGACCACCACACACTGGCCGATGTCCAGCCGACCGATTTCCTTGGCCATTTTCCAACCCAGCTCAATATCCGCCCCTTCTGATTTGGCCGGTTTCCGTTTTGTCCAGCATCCCTCGTCCGCCAGTAATTCGGGCAGCAGAAAGGTTGACGATCGTATCCGAATGCCTTCATCTTCCAGGGCTTTGGCAAAAACCCGCAGGATTTTATCATCATGGGTGCTGTGGCGCATGGCCGCGATCAACCCGATGGCTTTCATATCCGGCCGGATATCCAGAATCGCGCCGGGCTTTTTAATAGCCCCGATCATTACAGCTTCCGTGATTTCATGCTTTTTGAAAAACCGGATCAGCCGTTTGATCTGGCCGATATGATTGATCTCGAGAGCTTTGACATGGTCGGCAAGCCCGGGATCGGTTTCATTATGATAGCCGGCGGCAAATACATCAAAGCCCTTTTCTGCCGCTTTTTCTGCAAAAAGAATCGGAAACGCGCCGCTTCCGGCAATTAAACCAATCCGTTTATCCATCACCGTCATCCGCCATTACGAATTCATTAACGTGTGATTCCGCGCTCGGTGGATTTGATGAAATTCACCAGGGTGAGCACTTCCGGGACGTTTTCAACTTCCGCCAGCACCCGCTCCACTGCCTCATTTACTGTAAGCCCGATACGAAAAATAGTGCGGTAGGCCTTTTTCAGCTGGGCCAGGGTATTGCTGGAAAATCCATGCCGCTGGAGCCCCACCTTATTGAGCCCGTGCAGGGTTGCCCGGTCGCCGGCCGCCATTACATAGGGGGGAATGTCCTTAACCACCGCGGATTTTCCACCGATATAGGCATACTCGCCGATGCGGACAAACTGATGAATGGCCACCAGTCCGCCGATGATCACATAATCGCCGATGGTGATATGCCCGGCCAGGGTGGCGTTGTTTGCCATAATCACCCCTTTGCCGGTCTTACAGTCGTGGGCCACGTGGGTATAGGCCATGAGAAAATTGTCCTCACCCACTTCGGTGACCCCGCCGCCGAACTCGGTTCCGCGGTTTAAGGTGGCAAACTCCCGGATCACCGTATTTCTGCCGATTTTCAGGTAAGTTTTCTCCCCTTTGAACTTCACCGCCTGGGGCGCGGCGCCGATAGAAGCGTATTGATAAATCTGACAATTGGGTGCAATATCCACATACGGATCAATGGTCACATGGGGACCGATAAATGTTCCGGCGCCAATAGAGACATTGGCGTTGATGATCGAGTAGGCACCGATTTCCACATTGGAATCAATCTCTGCCCCCGGATCAATAATTGCGGTTGGGTGTATCATTCTTCTTCTCCGATCATTCTTCTTTTCCAATCAGGGCCATTAGTTTTGCCTCGGCAACACGCCGGTCTTCAACAAATGCTTTTGCACTCATTTTTACCACGTTTGACCGCTGTTTTACGATTTCGACGCTATAAATCAACTGATCTCCGGGAATCACCGGAGAACGGAAGCGGGCCTGGTCCACACCGGAAAAACAGATCCGGTTCCGGATTCCCGGGGACAGTGTTTCCACAAGGAGCAGCCCGCCGGCCTGGACCATGCCTTCCACAATTAAAACGCCCGGCAAGATCGGCTTCTCCGGAAAGTGCCCCTGAAAAACCGGCTCATTAATGGTTACATTTTTCAGCGCGCAAATATTTTCTCCGGGTGCAAGTTCCAGCACCCGGTCAACCAGTATAAACGGATACCGGTGGGGCAGCAGATTTAAAATCCGTCCAATATCATACCCTTTTGCCATTTCCGCCTCGCTGTTCAGTTTTTTTCATTCAGCCGCTTCTCCAGTTCCGCCACCTTCCGTTTCAGCTCCGGCAGACGCAATATCATCTGGCTGATCCGAAGCCACTGACGGTGCGGCATTTCAGGGGTTCCGGAAACCACTGCCCCATCTGGCACGTCCCGGGTCACCCCGGCCTGGGGTCCCACCGTCACCCCATTGCCCACGGTAATATGTCCGGCAATCCCGGCCTGCCCCGCCAGAATGGCATTTCTGCCAATTTTTGCGCTGCCCGCGATGCCCACCTGGGCCACAATCAAGGTATTTTCTCCCACCTCCACATTGTGGGCGATCTGCACATGATTGTCAGTTTTTACCCCACTCCGGATCCATGTTCTGCCGAAGGTGGCCCGATCGATGGTGTTGCAGGCCCCGATTTCCACATCATCGTCGATCTGGACGATCCCCAGTTGCGGAATTTTAAAATGGCGTTCTCCGTCCGGGACAAAGCCGTACCCGTCACTGCCAATCACGGTTCCGGAATGGATAATGACCCGGCTCCCGATCACGCACCGCTCGAGAATGGTCGCATTCGGATAAATGGTCACATCATCCCCGATGGTAACACCGCGGCCGATCACTGCGTGGGGATGGATCATCACCCGGCTGCCGATGGTCACATTGTCTTCCACCACCGCCATGGGCCCGATACTGACGTCCCTGCCCATGGACACCTTCTCCCCCACAAATGCCTGCTGGCTGATATTTCCACAGACCCGGGGGGCGGGAAAAAACAGATGCATGGTCTTTGCAAACATAAGGCGCGGATGATCAGCAAGGATAAAGTTCATTTGCCCGTCTGACGCCGCCGGTATATTCGCATCTTTCGGCACGATCACAGCACCGGCCCCGGAACGATGGATGCGTTTCACGATTTTTGGAGAATCCGCAAAGGTGATATCATCGCTTCCAGCGGCATCAAAGGGCGCAATGCCGCAGACGATTTTTTGGGGATTGCCACGGATCTCACAAACCTCGCCGCCGATCTGTTGTATCAGCTCCCCAAGCGTTATTTCCATACCCGGTTCCTTTCTCTTACCCGAAAGGTGCCTCGCTTAATCAGACGATCCGGATGCTGCATTGTATTTTTCAATCAATGAGTCCGTAATATCGATGGTGCTAGGATAATAGATGGCCGCGCTTTTTTCAAGAATCAGCAAAAACCCTTCTTTTTTACCGATTTTTTCCGCCAGGTCAAAAATTTCATCTTTCAGTTTTTCGACTTCCCCTGCTTCCAGTTCCCGGAATTCCATCTGAAACTTTTTCTGCATGGATTGAAAATCATATTTCTTTATTTCCAGCTCCCGCTGTTTTTCCTCACGTTTTTCCTTGCTCATGACCATGGATTCCCGGCCCATCTGCTCGGAAAGGGCTTCGATCTCCTGGCCGAGTTCCACAAGGCTCTGCTCCATTTCCCGGCCTTTTTTCTGAATCTGCGCCTGAACGGATTTGCCGGCCTCTGATTCCGTGAGCACCCGCTGAAAATCAATGATACCGATTTTTGCCACATCCGCTGCGTATACCGCCGTTCCCCAAAGCATCACCCATGCCACTGCGATTACCAAAAACTTACCCTGTTTCATTTAGGAACCCCCTTTTTTTCACAAACAGTCTAAAAAGAATGATATTACCATCATTATATCAGAAACTGCCGCCCATGGAAAATTCCCACCGGCCGCTGCCTTCTCCGGGTTGCGGATCGATAATATATCCCCGCTCCAGACGCAGAGGCCCCATGGGAGAATACCACCTTATGCCGAAACCGAAACTGTCCCGAAGCCCACTGTCGGATTCCGCATCATCATTATCGGGTGCCCAGGCATTGCCAGCATCATAAAAAAACAATCCCACCAATCCGGCGTCCTTGATGATGGGGAACAGAAACTCCGCATTGAACTGAACAAATTCAGTTCCTCCGATTTCAATGTCATCGCCGATCACCGGGCTGATCTCGCGCCAGTCAAACCCCCGCACGGAGTTGATCCCTCCCAGATAAAACCGTTCATAATCCGGAAGATATTTATCCGACCGGTCCCAGATAAGCCCCCCTTCACCGTGAAGGAATCCCACGGTGCCCCAGAAAAGGGGGAAGTACCATCCGGATTCAGCTGTCATTTTGGTAAATCCGATATTTCCGCCCAGGCCCGCGTATTTAAGGGTAATGCTGTGTTTAGAGCCTTCGGACGGATTAAACTGCCGGTTCCGGGAATCGTACACAAGACTGACGGAAACGCTGCTTTCCGTATTCCGGCCGGGATAAATGTACGGTGACGCGATCGGCGAGATATTTGTTATCCTACTGACATCATAGGCATATTTAACGTAACCCCGGGTAAAATCAAACAGCGGATACCCCATACGAAGCGCACCGCCGGTGCTTTCCCGGTCGTAATCATCATAATCGCGTTCCATTCGATACCCGTCCACACCGGCGGACAACGGCATATCAAACAGCCAGGGTTCGGTAAAACCAAAGGTGTACTGCCGGGATGATCCGCCGGTCTGCACCGCCAGCTCCAGAATCTGACCCCGGCCCAAAAAATTGCGCTCGGACACCGACGCCATCACGTACAATTTGTCCACCGCACTATAGCCGCCGCCAAAGGTGAAGGTGCCGGTGGGTTTTTCCACCACTTCAATATCCAAAATCATCCGGTCGTCGGCCGTGCCCGGCCGGGGATTTACCTTAACATCCTCAAAATAGTCCAGCCGGAACAGATCGGCCACACTTCTTTTCAGGCGCTTGCTGCTGTAAAGCTCCTGTTCAAAAACCTTCAGCTCCCGGCGGATCACCTTGTCCCGGGTTTTGGTATTGCCGCTGATATTGATTCTTTCAAAAAAGACCGGATCATTTTTGGTGATATGAAAGGTTATATCCACGGTCAGGCTATCGGGGTCGGTGTGGACTTCCGGAAACACGTCCGCATGGGCATAGCCTTTGTCTGCATAGACATCGGTCAATGCCAGCACATCCTGGCGGATGGCGTCCCGGTTAAAATACGCCTGGTCCGATACACTGATGGTTTGCAACAGCGTGGCTTCAGGTTCAATGAAATCGCCGGCAAGATCCACCTGTCCCATTTTAAAACGGGGGCCTTCATTGATCTTAATCAGGATGTAAATCCATTCCCCTTCGTATTCAATTTCCGGCTCCCCCACCCGGGCTTCGGCATAGCCGCTGTTCTGGTAAAAAGCGCTGAGCCGATAGACGTCCTGCTGCAGCTCTTCCCGATTCAGTTCCCCGGAGGACGTCAGCCAGGAGAAAAACCCTTTTTCATCGGTTTCCATATTTTTTTTCAACGTTTCCGGGTCATAGGCGCTGTTACCGTCAAAAGAAATGGTTTTAATGCGCACCTTTTTGCCTTCTTCGATGGTAAAGCTGAGATTCGCCTGATTGTTTTCCAGGGGTTCCACGTCAAAGGCCACGTTGACATTGTGATAATTCTTGTCCTTGTACAAAGACTCAATGATCTTCATGTTTCTGCGGACAATAAAAATATTGAGGATGGATCCGGAACTGATGTCCACATTCTCCTTCAGTGTGTCATCGTCCACGGCAACATTTCCGGAAAACCGGATCTCCCGGATGGTGGGTTTTTCCTGAACCGCAAAGATCACCGTATTGCCCTGGGCAGATGGTTCAACTGCCACCCGGACATCATCAAACCACCCCATTTTATAAATGGCTTCAAGGTCTTCGGAAAGCAGGGCCTCATCATAGGGGGCACCGGTTTTGGCCCGGGTCACCCGCAAAATGGCGTCATCTTCGATCCGCTGATTCCCCTCCACGACAACCTGGATGATCACCGGCGGTTTGTCTTCAGCGGCGGCCCGGCAATCCGTGGCGACCGTCATTTGAATGATCAAAATCGCCAGTATCACCGAAACCACCTGAGCGCATGTCACAAAATACGTATTTCTCATTCAATCTCGACCAGCTTCCCTTCCACAAGCGTCATCTGCCTGTTCATGTATTTCGCAAGCTCCATATTGTGCGTCACCGTAATAATGGTCATGTTAAATTCGTGGTTCAACGAGAACAGCAGATCATGCACCTGGCGGCTGTTTTTCTTGTCCAGATTCCCTGTGGGTTCATCCGCCAAAAGCACAGACGGATTCAGCACCAGGGCCCGGGCAAGGGCCACCCGCTGCTGCTCACCGCCGGAAAGATCACTGACCCGGTGGGTCATTCTGTCCGCAAGCCCCACGCGTAGGAGAATCGCCTCCGCCCGTTCACGGATGTCCCCGGATTTAAGCCCCTTGATCAATCCGGGCATAAGCACGTTCTCCAGGGCTGAAAATTCCGCCAGCAGATAATGAAACTGGAACACAAACCCCATGGTTCTGTTTCTGAACACAGCCAGTTTTTTTTTGTCAAACCCAAATACATCCGCATTATTATACAGCAACGTGCCCTTGTCCGGCCGGTCCAGGGTCCCCAGGATATGCAGAAACGTCGACTTGCCGATGCCGGATTCCCCCACAATGGCAATGGTTTCACCCCGGAAAATATCCACGGACAGGTCGCTCAGCACGTCGATGGTGGCGCCATTGGTCCGATAGCTCTTGCTGATACTTTCAAGGGAGAACATCGGGGCTGGATGGTCGTTGGCAGTGCCGCTGTCTGCCATCATTCGGGACTGGCTGTTTTCTCCGGCCGCATTACCCATATCTGAGGGCCTCCACCGGATTCAGGCGAGATGCTTTGTAAGCAGGATAAAGGGTTGAAATAAAACAAATAATCATGGCAGCGGAAACAATGAAAAACACATCCAGCACTTCCAGCTGCACCGGAAGACTTGTAAAATAATAGACCTCGCCGGGAAGTTCGATGAATTTGTAATGTTTTAACACAACGCACCCGGCAATTCCCAGCACCACCCCAATAACGGTGCCGATCAACCCGATAACCGTGCCTTTAAATACAAAGATTTTCCAGATACTCCTGTCTGTTGCACCCATTGTTTTTAAAATGGCGATATCCCGGGTCTTTCCCATCACCATCATGATGAGGGTGCTGGCAATATTGAAAGCGGCCACCATAATAATCAGGGTGAGAATCACGAACATAGCTTTTTTTTCAAGTTTGAGCGCGGAAAAAAAATTCCGGTTCATCTGCATCCAGTCCATGGTCCAATACGGAAAGCCAAGCGCCGATAGAATGGATCCGGCGATGACATCCGCCTGATAAATGTCATCCACCCGGACCCCGATACCAGAGACGGAATCGCCGATTTTAATCAGCTGCTGAGCGGTTTCCAGATGGATAAATGCAAGGGAGGCATCATACTCGTAGAATCCGGACTCAAAAATTCCGTTCACTTCAAACCGTTTCATGGTGGGCATGTGGCCGATGGGGGACATCATGCCCTTGGGAGAGATAAGATAAATGGTATCTCCCGGCACACAGTTGATGGACACAGCAAGCTCTTTACCGAGAACGATCCCCGGCGGCCGGATAGCTCCTGATACGTCGGTGATCTGAGGCCGGATTTTTTCGATCAGGCCGGCTTTATCATATCCTTTGATGGGGCTGCCGTCGATGCGGGGATCAATGCCCCTTAACACAGCTCCGGATATCCCGGAAGACGACCGGAGCATCACCTGGGAATATACAAAAGGTGCTGCGGACCGGACACCGGGTTCCCCCAGGACCTTTTCCATCACGGTTTTGTAATCGGAAATAGTACCGCCATGCCGACGAATCACAATGTGGGATTCAACCCCCAGAATCTGGGTCGTAAAATAGGATTCCGCCCCGGCCATAACGGCGATGACAATGATCAGCGCCATCACCCCCACGGTTACCCCGGCCATGGACAGAAACGTAATAAAGGAGATAAAGGCCTGCTTGTTTTTGGACCGGAGATAACGGCCGCCAATAAAATATTCAAAAGACATGGATCAATCCGTATCTGAACTTTGTAACGTGCCTGAAGCCTTTTTCTGTTGTGTCCACTGCCTATACTTTGTCCACTATTTATCCGATGGCTTCATATGGGGAAACAGTATAACATCCCGAATGGAAGGGGAATCCGTAAGCAGCATGGCCAGGCGGTCAATACCGATGCCTTCGCCGGCCGTGGGCGGCATGCCGTATTCAAGGGCCCGGATATAATCTTCATCAATCACCGCCGGTGTTTCATCCCCGGCTTCCTTGTTTTTGAGCTGGTCCAGGAACCTGCCTTTCTGATCGTCAGGGTCATTTAACTCGGAAAAGCCATTGGCGATTTCCCGGCCCGCGATAAACAGTTCAAACCGGTCAGTCAGCTCGGGATTCTCCTTATTCCGTCGGGACAGGGGCGACACCTCCACCGGATATCCGGTGATAAACGTCGGCTGGATAAGCCTGGGTTCCACCAAGGCGTCAAATATCTTTGTCAGGATCTTGCCGATGCCGATGGTTTCCATATCCCTCGCCCCGAACGCAATCCCTTTTGATGTGGCAAATTCAATCAGCGCCTTTCTCCGGGTAAACAGGGCCGGGTCCACGCCGGCAATCTGTTCCAGAGAATCCAACAGCGGCAGCCGCTGCCAGGCACCGCTGAAGCAAATCCGCTCCCCCTGATAGTCAAAATCCATTGCGCCGGTGATCTCTTGCGCCACACGCTGAAACATCTCCTCTGTCAGATGCATGAGATCTTCATAGGTGGCGTACGCCTGATAAAACTCCAGCATGGTGAATTCCGGGTTATGCTGGGTGGAAATGCCTTCATTCCTGAAATTCCTGTTAATTTCAAATACCCTTTCAAAGCCCCCTGCCACCAGTCTTTTCAGATAAAGTTCCGGGGCAATGCGCAAAAAAAGATCCATGCCCAAAGAATTATGATAGGTTTTAAACGGCTTGGCATCCGCTCCGCCGGGCAGGGGTTGCATCATGGGAGTTTCCACTTCCAGAAAATCCCGGTCATTTAAAAATGTCCGAATGGCCTGAATCAGGCGGCTTCTGCGGACAAACAACTCCCGGACATCCGCGTTCATGATCAGATCCAGATACCGCTGACGATATCGCTTTTCAGGATCCTTCAGGCCGTGAAATTTCTCTGGCAGGGGCCGGGAGGATTTGGCGACCAGACGCAATGTGGTTGCCAATAGCGACCATTCGCCTGTTTTCGTTTGGAACAGCGAGCCGGTCATGCTCACGAAATCGCCGATATCCAGTTTTTTAAACAGCCCGTAGGCGTCGCCCCCCACTTTGTCCATGCGGATATAGGCCTGCATCTGACCGGTCCGGTCCCGGAAGCGGATAAATGCGGATTTCCCAAACCGGTTCACCGCCATCATTCGCCCGGCCACAAAAAAGAAAGATTCCGGGTCTATTTCACCGGACTCTTTTTTAATAAACTGCTGAATATCCTTTACCGTATGTGAAATCTTAACGTCATTCGGGAACAGGGAAATCCCGGACGCTCTTAATTGATCATTTTTCTCTTTCCTGGTTTCAACCACATCGTTTTTCTGACTCATCTGACTGTCCGCATTTTTTCTAAAATGATTTTAGCGTATGAAAAAAAAGAATGTACCAAAACAGAAGTTCTCTGATTCGGTACATCACTTTCACCCAACCTGAGCGTTTTATCGTTCCTTACATTGAATCCATATCCATCCGGTTGGCTATCTTATTTGCCGGCTGGTGTCAAGGTTAACTTGGCCGGTTCAGGGCCAGCAATGTCCGGCTTTTCCGGCAGGTATCAGCGGGACGGCACCGGAACCTGTTTCGGCAGCTGAATTTCAAAAGTGGTGCCTTGGCCGGGAGTGCTCTGAACGTCTATCAACCCATTATAAGAGGTGATAATCCGCTGGACTATGGACAACCCAAGCCCGTTGCCCTTGGGTTTGGCCGTAAAAAACGGATCAAAAATCGTCTTAATGGTTTCTTCCGTGATCCCGCATCCGGTATCGGTAATGCGGATATAGACATGGCTTTTATTGAGCGGTTGCATCACAACGGTAATCCGCCCCTCGCCCTCTATGGCCTCATCTGCATTCAACAAGAGATTCCAAAGCACCTGCCGCAAATGCTCCGGATCAATCTCGATGAATACCCCATCTGCCAGGTCTTCGACTACCTCTATCCGCTTCCTGCGACGATGATCCGCGACAAATATATTGAGTATTTCGCGAATCGCCGAATTCAGATCCACAATTTTCACCTGACCCGGCTGGGGTTTGGCAAACATCAGAAAGTCATTCACCAAGGCCCCCAGGCGGTCGGCTTCCCGCAAAATAATATCCATGAGCCGATCCCGATCCGGATCATAGGGCAGGTCTTCCCGTAAAAATTGAATGGAACCGGACAGGGAGGCAAGGGGATTCTTAATCTCATGGGCCAGCCCGGATGCCATCTCGCCGATAGCCGCGAGTTTCTCCACCCGCCGCACCTGTTCTTCCATCGCCCAGAGCCCTTTTTTGGCCCGTCGCTCCTGCTCGGAAAGGAAACCGCTTAAAAACGCTACGCCAAAGCAGGCGGCCACCGTAATCAATAGCTTGAAAAGAATAAAATTCCAGTTGTAATTCTTAAAAATAAATCCTGCTTCAATGCCCACCGGGTATATAACCCCCTGAAATTCCAGGGCAATCAGCACCCCATACTGAACACAGCAGCAAAAGGCGATAAACATGCCCCCGGTTCGGGAAAGGACAATACTGGCGTAAATAATCACCACAAGGTATAAAAATGAAAAAATGCTGGAAAAACTGCCGGTGACAAAGATAATGCCGGTGATGAGCAGGGTGTCGATGATAATCTGGACGTAGCCGAACCGGACAACGTTTTGCAGGCGGGGCAATACAGCCGCATACACCCCGGACAGAAGCAGAAGAATCAGGCCGATATAATTAATAAATATCAGGGGCGGACTGAAAAATGTGAGATGCTGGTGAATGCCGATGATCAGGGCGGAGCCCAAGAGCACCGCGGCAAAAAGGCCCCGAAAAAATACCAGCCATTTTAATTTCCGGTATTGATCCAGCCGGGGCTTATTTTGCAGGTCAAGCTTCAAAAGTGCCTTTTGCTTTGCTCTATAGACTGCCGGCCAGCTGGAAAATAGGCAGATACATGGAAATTACGAGCCCGCCAATGGTAACCCCGAGGAAAACCAGCATAAAAGGCTCAATCATGGCGGTGAGGTTTTCCACGGCCTGGTCCACTTCCTCATCGTAGAAATCCGCGATCTTTTCCATCATGGCGTCAATGGCACCGGTGGATTCCCCGACCGCAATCATGGAGCAAACCATGGGCGGGAACACACCAGTTTCAGACAGGGGATCCGCAATGGTCTGCCCCTCGGCAATGCCGGCCCGCACTTTGTAAATGGCTTTTTCAATGGTTTTGTTGCCGGCTGTTTTTGCGACAATATCCAGGGCCTCCAGAATCGCCACCCCCGAGGAGAGCATGGTACCCATGGTGCGGGTAAATTTGGCCACCGCCACTTTGCGGATAAGAATTCCGACCACCGGCATCTTTAAAAACATGTCATCTATCAGTTCCCGGCCTTTTTCAGTTTTGTAAAACCGCTTAAACGCAAAAATTATCAGCACAATCGCGCCGATAATATAAAGAATTCGGCTTTTTACAAAATTACTCATATTCACGACAATCTGCGTCGGGGCCGGAAGGGCAGACCCGAAATCCGCGAACATCTCCTGAAACACCGGAATCACAAACACCAGGATCACCACCAATACACCAAAGGCAATGCAAAGGGTAACAATGGGATACGTCATGGCGCCCTTGACCTGGGCCTTGAGTTTGGCAGCCTTTTCCATGTAAGCGGACAGCCGGCGCAGAATCACATCCAGAATACCGCCGGCTTCCCCGGCAGCCACCATGTTTACAAACAGGTTGTCAAATTGATCCGGGTATTTTTTCAGTGCTTCCGCAAGGGTCTGTCCGCTTTCCACGGATTCTTTAATGTCCTTGAGCATTTTTTTGAAAGTGGCATTATCCTGCTGGGCTTGAAGAATATCCAGGCACTGGATAATGGGCAAACCGGCATCGATCATGGTGGAAAACTGGCGGCAGAAAATAATGATATCATGCTGCGTGACCTTGGGCTGCAGGAAGGCAACATTTTCGAACAGGTCTTTTGGCTTTTTCTTTATTTTGTCAGGAGTGATTCCCTGCCGGGAAAGATTATTGCGGACTTCCTGATCGTTTGCCGCCGTCATTTCCCCTTTGCGAATCTGATTATTTTTTCCCCGCCCTTCCCATACAAAAACCGGCATATTTCCTCCTTTGCTGATTTTTCAGCATGACCAAGACCCAAACAGATCCCGAATAACACCCGAATAGCCAACGATCGAAACGTTCCGCAACTCCATCGAATGATGGTCATTGCCATCGAAGAGACCAACCCACTGTTCAGGACCTTAAATCCTGAATTATCAGTTATGTTCAGTAACATATGATTATCCATATGACAAATTCTTTTAATTCTTTTAAAAATATTTTTATTCCCGTCAACGGTCAATACAGATACCCCGGCAGAATACCCGATCTTGATTGCGCTGGTGTGTTTTTTTTGATAACAGTTTCTAAAATACCCCGGGCCGATATGGGGGCCTTTTCCCAATGACTACGAAACAGCAAATTAAACAATCGATTAGACAGGATCAGACATTTGAAACAGGAAAAATCCGCATCTGAAAATCTGACCGTGATCACCACCCATGCGAATGCGGATTTTGACGCCATCGGCTCCATGCTGGCAGCGCACAAATTATACCCGGGTTCTGTTGTCATTTACCCGGAATTCAATGAAAAAAACTCAAAAAATTTTTTTGTCAGCGCCATGGCCTACCTTTTTAACATGGTGCACCCCAGAGAAATTGATAAATCCGCCATCCGTCGACTGATTATTGTCGACACCAAACAGGCCCACCGTATCGGAGAGCTTGCGGACGTTATTGGCAATCCCGGCCTTGAAATCCATATTTTCGATCATCATCCAGCCACCCAAAAAGATATCCGGGCCGATCTTGAAGTCTGCAATCCCACCGGCGCCAATGTGACCCTTTTAACGGAAATCATCCGGGAAAAAGACATTTCCGTCAGCGCGGAAGAAGCCACCATCATGTGCCTGGGCATCTATGAAGACACAGGATCATTCACCTTTCCGTCCACCACGGAAAGAGATTTTGCCGCGGCCGCCTTTCTGGTTTCCAAAGGCGCGGATATCGCCACCATCGCCAACCTGATCGCCAAAGAAATGGATCCCCGTCAGATCGGTCTGCTCAACGACATGATGAACGCAGCCGTCGCCCACCAGATCAACGGGATAGAAGTTACGGTCACCAGCGTGTCCTGTGATGAATATATCCATGATCTGGCTTTTCTGGTTCAGAAAATGATGAAGATTGAATCATTGACCGCCATTTTCGGCATTGCGCTCATGAAAAACAAAATTTACATTTCCGCGCGCAGCCGGTCTCCGGAGGTGGATGTGGGCGCCATTGTGTCGGAACTCGGCGGGGGCGGGCACAAATTTGCGGCGGCGGCTACCATCAAGGGGAAAACCCTGGCCCAGGCGGAAACCGAACTGGTGGCGATTCTGCGCAAACACATCAAAGCCAAAAACCTGGCCGAAAGCATCATGTCTTCTCCGGCCATTTCCGCGCCCCCGGATACCACCTGCAGAAATGCCCGGGACCTGTTGACCCGCTATAACGTCAACGCCCTGCTGGTGGTGGAAACCAGCGGAAAGACAAAACAGCTTCTCGGATTCATCTCCCGCCAGGTGATTGAAAAGGCGCTTTATCACGGTCTGGACGACATCCCGATCCGGGAGTATATGTCCACGGAATTCGCCGTTGTGGGCCCTGCGGCCGACCTGAACGAAATTCAGCAGAAAATCATTGAAAACAAACAGCGGGTGCTGCCGGTCATCAAAAACGGCGACATCGTCGGCGTCATTACCCGCACCGACCTGTTGACCCTTCTGGTTCAGGAATCCGACCACAAAAAACAGCAGCTGACCATGGAAAAACAGGCTGAATCGCATCCCAGAACCCGCAACATCAAAGCTTTTATGAAAGAACGGCTTTCCCGTCAACTTGTGAAACTCCTGCAGCATATCGGTGAAGTGGCCGACCAGTTGGGATTTAACGCTTATGTGGTGGGGGGATTTGTGCGGGATCTGTTTTTATACCGGCACAATGAAGATATCGATATCGTGATTGAGGGTGACGGCATTGCCTTTGCCAAACAGTTTTCAAAACTCTATGATGCACGGGTCAACAGCTATGATAAATTCGGCACGGCAATCATTATTTTCCCAAAAAACTATAAACCGGATGGATTTAAAATCGATGTGGCGTCCGCCCGCATGGAATACTACAACGCCCCGGCGGCTCTCCCCACGGTGGAAATGAGCTCCATCAAAATGGATCTTCTGCGGCGGGATTTCACCATCAACACCCTGGCGGTGTCCCTGAACAAATCCGCTTTCGGCTATCTGATCGACTTTTTCGGGGCCCAGCGGGACATTAAGGAAAAAGTCATCCGTATTCTTCACAATCTCAGTTTTGTGGAGGATCCCACCCGGGTGTTCCGCGCCATCCGTTTTGAGCAGCGGTTCGGTTTTACCATTGGCAAACTGACTTCCGGGCTGATTGAAAATGCCGTCAAAATGGACTTTTTCAAGGACCTGGCCGGGTGCCGGGTCTTTTCCGAGCTGCGGCATATCCTGGAGGAGGAAAATCCCACCCCGTATCTGATCCGGCTTAACGACTACGATCTTTTAAGGCGCATTGATCCTTCCTTTGCCCTGAGCCAGAAAATGATCTTCTTTTTTAATTCCGCAAAAAAAGTAATTGCGTGGTTTGATCTCCTTTTTACAGGCGACGCATACCTGCCGTGGGCGGTATACTTCCTGATTCTGCTGCGTCACAAGCACAGCGAAGAATCCGAAGCCATCTGCCGGCGCCTGGAACTCGCGCCCAAACATCGGAAATTTTTTACCCGGGATCGGCTTTTTGCCGAAGCCTGCCTGAACCGGCTCCACCAGCAACTGCCAGGGGCCCATAGCGATATTTACCGGCAGCTCAAGGATCTGAAAATTGAACTGATTCTTTATATCATGGCCATCACCACCCATACCGGATTGATCAAACAGATGTCCTATTACGTCACCGATCTCCGGCACATCAAACTTTCTGTGAGCGGCAAGGATCTGAAGGCTATGGGGATTCACCCTTCACCGGCATACGGAAAAATTTTAGCTGCCGTCATGGACGCCAAACTAAACGGCCGGGTCAATACCCGGGACCAGGAACTGGATCTTTTAAAAAAATATGCTACCGAACTTTAATCTGCTTGAATTTATCATTATCATTGTTCCTCTGCTGATTGCGGTCATTGCCCATGAGTACGCCCACGGCTACGTCGCCTGGCGCCTGGGCGACCCCACCGCCAAACTGGCCGGCCGGCTCAGCTTCAATCCCGTCCGGCACCTGGATCCGGTGGGTTCCTTTCTGCTCCCCCTGATCCTGAAGCTATCCGGCGCGCCGATCCTGTTCGGCTATGCCCGGCCCGTCCCCGTTAATTTCGCCAATCTCAGACCCCTGAAATCCGGCACTTTGTGGGTGGCCTCCGCCGGCGTGATCACCAATTTTTTTTTGGCCCTCATTTCCGGCGGCATCTTCCAGATGATGATGGCCGTCCAGCCTCTGTGGCAAAATATGCTGATTCAGCCGGTGGTGCTGATCCTTCTGAAACTATTGGCTTACAGCGTGATGATCAATCTGGTGCTGGCCATTTTTAATTTGATCCCCATCCCGCCCCTGGACGGCGGCCGGATTGTCACCACCCTGCTGCCGCCCCGGGCCCGGGAAAAATTTCGCCGGATTGAGCCGTTCGGTTTTTTAATATTGATTCTTCTGCTGTTCACAAATTTTCTTGATCTTGTGGTGGCATTTTTTATAACTCCTTTGATTAACTTCCTGCTCGGCATGTAACCCCCGTTGCTCGTTGGTGATGCCCGGCGTACATAACACTAACAGGAAAATATGATGACACAAAAAAAAAGAATTGTCAGCGGCATGCGCCCCACCGGCGCGCTGCATCTCGGCAACTATCACGGCGCGCTGAAAAACTGGATTTCCATGCAGGACCACCATGATTGCTTCTTTTTCATCGCGGACTGGCACGCCCTGACCAGCAATTACGAAGACCCGGGCGATATCAGCGCATTTACCCGCCAGATGATGGTGGACTGGCTGAGCGCGGGCCTGTCCCCGGAGAAAAGCACGCTTTTCGTCCAGTCCGATATTAAGGAGCATGCGGAACTCTACCTCATCCTGTCCATGATCACCCCCACTCCCTGGCTGGAGCGCAACCCCACGTACAAGGACCAGATTGACCAGTTGAACACCAAGGACTTGTCCACTTTCGGCTTTCTGGGGTATCCCGTGCTTCAGGCGGCAGATATTATTATTTACAAAGCCCAGGGTGTTCCCGTGGGGGTGGATCAGTGCGCCCATATTGAAATCACCCGGGAAATCGCCCGGCGGTTCAATTATCTCTATGGCCATGTATTTCCGGAACCAGAGACCATTTTGACGCAAACCGCCAAAATACTGGGAACGGACCGGCGCAAGATGAGCAAAAGTTACGGCAATGCCATCTACCTTTCCGATGCTCCGGAAGCCATCACGGCCACGGCCCTGAAAATGATTACCGATCCCCAGCGGGCCCGAAAATCCGATCCGGGAAATCCGGATATCTGCAATGTGTTTGAATTTCATAAACTTTATTCACCGGAGGAGATGGTGGCCAGCGTGCGCGAGGACTGCCGGGCCGCAAAAATCGGATGTGTGGACTGCAAAAAAATGATGGCCGCCAATCTGGTGACGGCCCTGGCCCCCATCCGGGATAAAAATGCGTATTACCGGGACCATCCGACAGAAGTGGACGCGATTCTGGCCGCGGGCCGGGAAACGGCCGGACAGGTGGCGAGACAGACCATGGACGACGTCCGGACCGCCATTCGCCTGC
This sequence comes from Desulfobacterales bacterium, assembly GCA_963675805.2. Taxonomy (GTDB): domain Bacteria; phylum Desulfobacterota; class Desulfobacteria; order Desulfobacterales; family Desulfosalsimonadaceae; genus SURF-3. The sequence goes on from CAXXNU010000001.1 coordinate 375,793, forward strand.
AATCTTCCGAATAATTCATCATCATTGCTTAAAATGATGAATACGTATTTGTTGATACAGTATCCTTCATTTCCATGAAGCGCGTTTTAATTGCATCTGCATCTTCAACCAGGATCATTCGCCAGAAAAAATATGACAAGCCACACCTATAAAATAAAACTGGACCATATTTTTGAAGGGCCCATGGACCTGCTGGTCCATCTCATCAAAAAACATGAGGTGGATATCTATGATATCCCCATTGCGCTTATCACGGACCAGTTTCTGGCCTACCTGGAATGGATGCAGTCTTTAAACATTGATGTGGCCAGTGATTTCCTGGTTATGGCAGCCACCCTTGCCCATATTAAATCACGGATGCTCCTGCCGCGGCAGCGCGCCAGCGAGCCGGAAGACGAAGAAGCGGAAGACCTGCGCCTGGAAATCGCCGGGCAGCTTGTTGAATATCTCCAGATGAAGGATGTGGCCCTGCAACTTTCGGAGCGGCCCCTTCTTGATGAGGACGTATTCACCCGATGCCCGGATAAATCCGACTTTATCATCCACCCGGAAGAAGAAGTGGTTAAAACCGATCTTTTTGACCTCATTTCAGCCTATCATCGGCTCCTTGAAAAATCCGCTGCCAAAGACGAAATGCGCATTGTTGCCGAACGGATATCCGTTAAAGACAGAATGACGGAGATCATTCATATCATAGAGGACAAGGGCACGGTCACCTTTCTGGAGTTGTTATCCACCACCCCCAAGCGCATTGATATTGTGGTCACCTTTCTGGCCATTCTCGAAATCGTTAAATTAAAGCTGGTCCGGCTGGTTGTAAACGGCCGGAGCAATGGCATGCGGCTATTTTATACCTAAGGCTTGAGAGGTTTAGGTTTAAGGCAGAAGACTGAAGGCTGAAGAAAAAATGGACGACATCAAAAACATCATTGAAAGCCTTTTGTTTGTCGCGGAGACGCCGCTTACCATGGAGCATTTCAAAACCGCCCTGCCCGATACAGACACCCGGGTGATCAGAACATCGCTTTCTGCATTGAAGGAAGAATATGAAACGCGCAACGGCGGGTTTCTACTGCATGAGGTAGCCGGCGGATTTCAGTTCCGAACCCGGCCCGAATACAAGGAATGGATCCGCCGGCTGCTGCAGCCCACTCCCCCAAAACTCAGCAAGCCGGCCATGGAAACCCTGGCCATTATTGCCTACCGCCAGCCGGTGCTGCGCAGTGAAATTGAGCAAATCCGGGGGGTCAATTCGGGAAATTCCATCCGGATACTTCTGGAACGGAAGCTCATCCGCGTGCTTGGCCGCCGGGAAATCCCCGGCCGCCCCCTGGTTTATGCCACCACCCAGAAATTTCTGGAAACCTTTGATCTCAAAGATTTAAAAGACCTCCCGTCCCTAAAAGAAATTGACGAACTGGAAAGCAAATTCGCCAAACCCCGGCAACAGGAACTTGCTTTTGGCGCGGCGGTCTCTGAAGATGCCGACATTGACGAAATAACCAGCGCAGCAGACGCTTTTGCACCCGATGACGAATCGGAAATCGGCGAGACCGAACCAGGTGCTGATGACGATGACGTGAGCCGCGACACTCTGGACATTGAACCGGACAATGACGATCAGAATCATTTTTAAGATAAAAACACTTGACTTATGGACGGCCGAAGCACTAATAAAAAACAAAGATACGGGCGGTTAACTCAGCGGGAGAGTGCTACCTTCACACGGTAGAAGTCGTTGGTTCAAATCCAATACCGCCTACCAAAAATATCAAGGGCTTGCAGGCAACCAGTTTTGCAAGCCCTTTCTTTATGGGAAAACAGCAATTCGGTGTTGATCTGATTATTTCGCAACTGGCTATCGATTTGCAAAAAATATTTCAACCACCCGCTCGCGATGCTCACTTGAACACAGATCACAGAGGAAAACAAAAAAGGCCTTTTCTCCGTGGCCTGTGGTTTCAAAATATCTTGGCGGAATAAATTTATTATTTCCCTTGAAAGACTTGACAGGCACCGCCGATTCCATGGCTCATACCTGCCCCAATCCACCATTCAAACAGGAATCATCGGGCAATTTGCGCTTACCGGACTTTACAAATCCCGGTTTCAGTGTTATTTTTTTGTCTTACGAGTTAATATCCGGATGCGCCGATACCATCCGTGCAGTATGACATTCAATCTCAAAACAATCAGGAGTCTGAGATGGAGTTTATCAAAATTCGGTTTGCCAATGATTTTGACCGGATGGGGTCAAAATTTGAAAAAACCATCGCCGACATGTTCCAAACCATGAACCCCATGTTCTCTTTTGCCAAAAATTCTTGGAAACCGCCGATAGATATCTTTGAAACCCCGGACCGCATCTTGATTACCGCTGAAATTGCCGGCGTGGACAAAGAAGACCTGGAGCTTGAAATCAACAGCCGGGCCATCCGCATCGCTGGAAAACGGACCCCCATGCCGTCTTCTGACAACGGCAGATACCGCCTGGCCGAAATCCAGTACGGTGCCTTTGAACGCATCATGCACCTGCCGGTGCTGATTGATCCGGAAAAAGTCACGGCATCTTATAAAAAAGGGCTACTGCAGATCAACCTAACCAAAGTCACCTGCGAAGCCAGCTACAAAATCCCTATTTCCGATGAATAGTTGCCAGGCAAATTCTTATGGCCGCCACCGTCTCATTTGGCGTGTTCCCGCCGGCGAATTTTCATAAAACATTTGATTTAACGATATCCGGAGGACCTTCATGAATCAGTCTCCCCAAACGGAAGCCCCGGCAACCGAAAAAATGCCGGAAATTTTACCGATACTTCCACTATTTGATGTGGTCATGTTCCCCAAAATGGTGCTGCCGCTCATTGTGTTTCAAAAAGAATCCATCCAGCTCATTGATGAGGCCATGTCCAAAAACCGTCTTATCGGCACCGTGACTTCAAAATTCACCGATCCCAAAACCCGGTATACGTCGGATGACCTTTACAAGGTGGGGGCGTCCGCGATGATCCTAAAAATGGCCAAAGTGGAAGAGGACAAAGCCCAGCTTCTGCTGCAGGGTGTCAGCCGGTTTGAAATAACCGAATATACGGAAGAAAAGCCCTATCTGCAGGCCCGTGTCAAAGAACTGTCCAGCACGTGGGACAAAGACAAGGAGATCGAAGCCCTCATGGCCAATCTGGTGACCCAGTACCAGCAGATTGTGGAACTCTCCTCGGGTCTGCCGCCGGAGATCGTTTCCATGGCAAAATCTTTAGAAGAGCCGGACATCCTGGCGGATATGATCACTTCCACCATCAACTCCACCACCCCGGAAAAACAAAAAATTCTGGAGACCCTGGACGTCAAAGAACGTCTCAACGCGGTGACCCGGATGGTCAACTATCAGCTGGAAATCCTGGAAATGGGCAATAAAATCCAGACCCAGGTCAAAGGCGACATGGACAAGCAGCAGCGGGAATACTATCTCCGCCAGCAGCTCAAAGCCATCCGTGAAGAGCTTGGAGAAACCGATGACGCCAATGTGGAAATCAATGAATACAAGACCAAAATCGCGGAAAAAGACCTGCCGGATGTCGTGAAAAAAGAAGCGGAGCGGGAACTGGGCCGCTTATCCAAAATGCATCCCTCATCCGCTGAATACAGCGTGGTACTGACTTATCTGGACTGGATCACTGAACTTCCCTGGAACGAAAGCTCCAAAGACAACCTGGATCTCGCAAAAGCCGAAAAGATTCTGGATGCGGATCATTACGGTCTTGAAAAAGCAAAAAAAAGAATCCTGGAATATCTGGCCGTGCGCAAACTGAACCCGGATATCAAAGGCCCTATCCTGTGTCTGGCAGGCCCCCCGGGGGTCGGTAAAACCTCCCTGGGCCATTCCGTGGCAAACGCCCTGGGCCGGAAATTCATCCGCATCGCCCTTGGCGGCATCCGGGATGAGGCAGAAATCCGGGGTCACCGCCGCACCTATGTAGGCGCATTGCCCGGCCGGATTATTCAGGGCATCCGGCGGGCCGGCTCCAATAACCCGGTGTTCATGCTGGATGAAATCGACAAAGTCGGTTCCGACTTCCGGGGGGACCCCTCTTCAGCCCTGCTGGAAGTGCTGGACCCGGAACAAAATTTTTCCTTTGAAGATCATTACCTGGATGTGCCCTTTGATCTTTCCCAGGTGATGTTCATCACCACGGCCAATATTCTGGATACCATTCCTCCGGCCCTGCGGGACCGGATGGAGGTCCTGCGCCTGGCTGGTTACACCCTGGAAGAAAAGGTCAAAATCGCCACCCGGTACCTGATTCCCCGGCAGCGGGAAGCCAACGGACTCAAAACCGAGCATATCGCTTTTACCAACGGCGCGGTAAAACAAATCATCTCCGGCTACACCCGGGAAGCCGGGGTCCGCAACCTGGAACGGGAAATCGGCAACGTCTGCCGGGGAGTGGCCGCCAGCATTGCCAAAGGGAAAAAGGAATCCGTCAAGATCAACACCAAAAACCTGACCAAATACCTGGGGCCGGTGCAGATCACCAATGAAATGAAAAAACGGGTGGCCACCCCAGGCGTGGTCATGGGGCTTGCCTGGACCGAAGCGGGCGGGGATATTCTGTTTATTGAAGCCACTGCCATGCGGGGCAACGGCCGTCTCACCCTTACCGGCCAGCTCGGGGATGTAATGAAAGAATCCGCCACCGCGGCACTCAGCTATGTCCGGTCCAATGCCGCAGCGTTAGGCATTGAAGACGACTATTTCCAGAAGCACGACATCCATATCCATGTGCCGGCCGGCGCCATTCCCAAAGACGGGCCCTCCGCTGGGGTGACCATGCTGACCGCCATCACCTCGGTGCTCACCGGTGCCACCACGCACAAAGATCTGGCCATGACCGGCGAAATCACGCTCCGGGGTCAGGTCATGCCTGTGGGCGGAATCAAGGAAAAAGTGCTGGCCGCCCACCGGTCCGGCATTAAGACCATCATCATGCCCGCATTATGTGAAAAAGATCTGGTGGACGTACCCAAGAATGTGAGATCCGCCATCACCTTCCACTTTGTGGATAAAATGAAGGATGTACTGAAAATTGCACTCAACCAGTAATCCCTTCCGCCTGCTGGCCGTTGGCCTTTTAGGTGCGATCTTTCTGTGCGCATTCCTTATGGGCGGATGTAAAGAAAGCCGGCATCCGGTGCCGGCCCCCTGTGGATCGGAACCCGCTGATGATGCGGCTTATGAAATAGACGGCCGGATGTATCACCCCCTGGAAAGTGCTGACGGATTCAGCGAGCAGGGGGTGGCGTCCTGGTACGGAGACCCGTTTCATGAGAAAAAGACTGCCAACAGCGAAATCTACAACATGTATGCCATGACCGCGGCCCATAAGACCCTGCCTTTCGGCACCATGGTGGAAGTGAAAAACCTGGAGAACAACAAAACCGCCGTTGTCCGGATCAATGACCGGGGCCCGTTCTGCCGGGACCGGATTATTGATCTGTCCCATGCCGCGGCCCAAAAAATCGATATGATCGCTGACGGTACGGCCCCGGTTCAGATCACGGCCCTGGGAACCGATGCGGCGCTGCTCGCCGACCCCCGCCATACCGGGTCGGAAAGCATCTATTTTACCGGGGATTTTACCATCCAGGCGGGATCCTTCAGCAGCCCGGAAAACGCGGAAAACCTGAAAACATCCCTTGAAAAAGTGGCGAACAATGTCACGGTGCAGGCATTTCAAAAAGACGGTCGCACCTTTTACCGGGTCCGGGTGGGCCGCTTCACGTCCTTCAAACAGGCCTTGCAGACCCAGCAGCATCTCATGGACAACGGATTTGAGAACGTCTACACCGTGGCCTGGGATCTGTAGCCGTGCCTTCCGACCCCTGGTCTTCCATCACTCAGCCATCAATCACAATTGACGGAACCCTCACCCACATCACGTTTCACAACCAGGAAAATCATTACACCGTGGCCCGGCTGAAGACCGGGTTTCCCAGAACCACCGTCACGGTTGTGGGCCCCCTGCCCGCCCCCCGGGCCGGGGAAACCGTGCGGCTCTCAGGTCAGTGGACCACCCATTCCCGTTACGGCCAGCAGTTTGCCTTTAACACGGCAGAAGTGCTGCTGCCGGCGGACATCGACGGCATCCGCACCTACCTCTCCTCCGGCATCCTCCCCGGCATCGGGCCGGTGCTTACGGAAAAAATCATTGACCGATTTTTAGACGAAACCCTTGCGGTGATCCGGGAAGAGCCGGAGCGGCTCACGGAAATTGACGGCATCGGCGAAAAAAAAGCCGCGGCTATCCATGCCCAATGGCAGGCCCACCATCTTCTGGCGGATGTTATGCAGTTCTTGAGCGAAAACGGGATCAGCACCGCCCATAGCGGAAAAATTGTCTCTCTCTATGGTCCGGATGCCCTCGCCATGATCCGCCAGGACCCTTACCAGCTTGCCAACGACATTCCGGGAATGGATTTTGCCACCGCTGACCGCATTGCCCGGAATCTGGGCCTTCAAATCAATCTTTATGACCGGGTCCAGGCCTGTATTCTGCATATTCTCCGGTCCGCCGCCGGCCAGGGGCATGTGTTTGTGAATGAAAAAACCATTGTGGATCAGGTGGGCACGATGGATGATATGGATTTTCAGACCGTTCAAGACAACCTGGAGGATCTCGCAGCCAGCGGCGACATCCAATTTTCGATCAGCGCGGACCCGGACGCTTTGGGCCGGGCGGTTTATCTCGATTCCCTGTGGCAGGCGGAGCAAACCATTGCCGGCCGGATGCTGGCAATGCTTGCCGTTGCCGCGCCGTCCCGCTGTCAGACCCTGGATTCGGTGCTGGCGGAAGTGGAAAATCAGCTCATCATCTCTCTGTCTGCCGAGCAGCGCGATGTGCTGGAAAATATCGTCTCCTGCCGGATCAGCATCATTACCGGCGGGCCCGGCACCGGCAAAACCACCCTGATCAAGGCCATCACGGAAATGAACCGAATTTTTGGCCGCCGGATTTGTCTTTGCGCCCCCACCGGCCGCGCCGCCCGGCGCCTGGCAGATGTCACCGGCCATCCGGCCCACACCATTCACAAACTTCTGGAATACAATTTTCAGGATCAGCGCTTCGGCAAGGACCGGGACGACCCCATCAGCGCGGACATCCTGATAATTGATGAATTTTCCATGGTGGATACCGTCCTCATGTACCATTTGATGGATGCCGTTCCCCTCTCGGCCACGGTGATCATGGTAGGCGACGCCCATCAACTGCCGCCGGTGGGCCCGGGCAACCTGCTCAATGATATGATCCAATCAAAAATACTGCCCGTATTTCACCTCAACCGGATTTTCCGACAGGCCATGGACAGCCGGATCATTGTCAATGCCCACCGCATCAGGACCGGCAAACTGCCGGTAGAGATGATTCCGGATGGACCGGGTTTGGAGGAAAATCCCTTGGATGGAAATTTGCCGGATGCGTTTCTCACGCCGGACGCGGAATTCTGCTTTATTGAACAGCCCACACCCGAGCAGACCGTGTCATGCATCATCAGCCTGTGCCGGCGGACCTTGCCCGACCGCTTCGGCCTGCACCCGGTGACGGACATCCAGGTGCTAACGCCCATGCACAAAGGCGTGGCCGGAACCATCAACCTGAACCGCCGGCTCCAGCAGGTCCTTAACCGCCGGACCGGTGAACCATCATCGGGCGTCTCTGGTTTTAGCGCCGGATTTAGCGCCGGAGACAAGGTTATGCACCTTAAAAACAACTACCAAAAAGATGTTTACAACGGGGATGTGGGCACCATCACCCGCATGGACGAAGATGAAAACCGGCTATGGGTCAATTTTTACGACCGGACCGTGGAATACGCGGCTGAAGACATGTCCGAACTGACCCTGGGATATGCCATCTCTGTTCACAAATCCCAGGGATCGGAATATCCGGCGGTGATTCTGCCGGTGATCACCCAGCACTACGTCATGCTTCAGCGCAATCTGCTCTATACCGCCATCACCCGGGCCAAACAATTGGTGATCCTGGTGGGGACCAAAAAGGCGATTTCCATTGCCGTCAACAACAACCGTCCGGAAATGCGACTCTCCGGTCTTGCCCGCCGGCTGGCAGAGGGGCTGCAAGGCCAACAGGTATTTTAATGGAACCCCAATGCGGGAAACCCATAACCCCTTGGGCCAGGTCGATAAAACGGTTTCAGGTGGCAGGTGTCGGGTGTCAGAATCGTTTTTTCTAATATCTAAAAATGCACAAAAGGAGACGCTGTGAAAACGCTGAGTTCAATAATCAAAGCAAATCACAGGGATCTGACCCCTGAAAATAAAGTTTTGGGCGTTGCCGGCAGCCCAAGAATGCATGGAAATTCAGATGTATTGCTGAGACAGTTGCTCAAAGGAGTCCGCCAGGAAAACGTCCGAAGCAGTTTAATCCAGTTAAGAGATATTCAGTTTCAAGGGTGCATTGGCTGTGAGAAATGCAGAAAAGATAAAATCTGCACCGGGTTAAATGATGGAATGGTCTTAACTTACAGCCAGATTATTACTTCAAAAGGCCTTGTTCTTGTTTCACCAACCCACAACTATAATATTACCTCCTGGATGAAAGCATTTATTGACCGGCTTTACTGCTTCTATGATTTTGAAAATACCCGGCCAAGGGCCTGGTCCGGCCAGGACCGGAAAGCGGTCTTAATTGCCATATGTGAACAGGAAAATCAGGAAAATATGGGATTTACCCTCGACGCCATGCGACTCCCCATCCAGGCGCTCGGATATGAGGTCATCGGGGAGCAGGCAATATTCCGGATTTTTGACAGGGGCAAAATCAAGGAGGATCTTGAATCAATGGAAACGGCGTTTCGGTTAGGCCAAAAATTAGCCAGATCATTCAACGAAAAATAATGCTCCTGCCGCCACCTCCGTAGCAATGTGGGTAATACCATTGTTGATGCAAAATAGGTTCCCTCTATTCCATTTTTTAAATTGCCCTTGAATGTCTTTTGTGTTTCAGATATTAATTTTTCTTCATAATCACCTTCTATTTTCATGAATCAGAATGATTCATTCAGGATCGGAAGCAATGAAAAAAATCTCAGCAATCTGTCTGATCGCTTTTGTTTTAACGGCATTTTTGGACGTATCCGGATGGTGCCAGTACATGTATGTAGGGGATATCACCCAGCTGAATCTCCGGGCTGGTAAAGGACTCACCCATAACGTCATCACCACATTGGCCTCCGGCGAACAGGTGACCGTGCTGGCTACGGCCGGGGAGTGGACAAAAGTCGGCACCGCAGACGGCAGCGAAGGCTGGGTGGCGTCCAGATATCTGACTGCGGAAAAGCCCGCTGACATTAAAATTGAAGATTTAAACATTCAGATGGAAATCCTGAAAGGCGAACTGGAGGCGGCGACCCTTGAAAACCAGAAATTAACAGAAGATAATATCAGCCTGGCCACCCAATTGAATGAAAAAACCATGAAAGTGGACAAATTCGAAACAGCACTGGCGGATTTGGAAAAAAATTGCGGGGACTACCTCCATTTGAAAGAAAAATATGAAACTATCCGCACCGAAATCAATGAAAAAAATGCCAAAATGCAAGTACTTGAGAAAAAAGTAAACAATCAGCACGTTTCGGCCGCTGTGAAATGGGCCCTCACCGGTGCCGGCATCCTTTTGACCGGCTATTTTCTGGGTTACCGGGCCCGGCGCAAGCGGCCTTCTCTTTTGTAATAATAACCTTCAATAAAGACGATATCAAATGGCACATGAATCGGATTTTCTGGTGATCGGCAGCGGCGTCGCCGGTCTTTTATTCGCACTAAAAGTAGCTGACCACGGATCGGTGGTCATCATTACCAAACGCAACATCGCAGAAAGCAACACCGCTTATGCCCAGGGCGGCATTGCGTCGGTCTTTGCGGAAACCGACTCTTTTGAATCCCATATCGCAGACACGCATGCCTCAGGGGACGGCATCTGCAATAAAAAAGTGGTGGAAATGGTAGTGAAAAACGCCCCCGAGCGGATCCAGGAACTAATTGATCTTGGCGTCCGGTTCAACCGCAATCGGGACAACGCCAGCGGCACCGCTGATCTGCATCTGGATCTCTGCCGGGAAGGCGGCCACTCCCACAACCGAATTGTTCACGCGGACGACCTGACCGGCCTGGCCGTAGAGGAAGCTCTGGTGGATCAGGTGCGACGCCACAAAAATATCACGGTGTATGAAAACCACATTGCCATTGATCTCATTACCCGGTCCACCAACCTGCAGCGGGGCATGACCATTACCAATCATGAGGTCTACTGCTACGGCGCCTATGTGATGGACCGCAATACAACGGACATTCACACCTTTTGCGCCAAAACCATTATGCTGGCCACGGGCGGGGCCGGCAAAGTCTATGCGTACACCAGCAATCCGGATATTGCCACTGGCGACGGCATAGCCATGGCCTACCGGGCCGGGGCAACGGTGGCCAACCTGGAATTTGTTCAGTTTCACCCCACCTGTCTGTTTCATCCGGAGGCGAAAAATTTCCTGATTTCTGAGGCCGTGCGCGGGGATGGCGGCATACTGGTCAATGCGGCCGGCAAACGGTTCATGGAAACCTATTCGCCCCTAAAAGAACTGGCCTGCCGGGACGTGGTGGCCCGGGCCATTGACGCGGAACTCAAAAAACGCGGCGATGATTCCGTTTTTCTCGACATCAGCCACAAGGACGCGGATTTCATTAAAACCCGGTTTCCCAATCTCTACGCCAAATGCCTTTCTTTCGGCATCGACATGACCACGGACCCCATTCCGGTGGTGCCGGCAGCCCACTATATGTGCGGCGGCGTGGCCACGGATACCTGCGGCCGCACCAATATCCAGCGGCTCTTTGCCGTGGGTGAGACTGCCTGCACCGGACTCCACGGCGCCAACCGCCTGGCCAGCAATTCCCTGCTGGAAGCCCTGGTCTATGCCCATAACGCCGCAGCACAGGCCATTGAGGACATGCAAAACTTCGCATTTGAGGTATCCCCGAAACTCCCGCCGTGGGATGATCTGGGTGCCATCGACAGTGATGAGGTGATTATGGTGAGCCATTCCTGGGATGCGGTGCGCCGGCTCATGTGGAATTATGTGGGTATTGTCCGGTCCGACAAACGCCTGGCCCGGGCCAAGCGCCGCATCGACATGATTCAGGATGAAATCAACGAATATTACTGGGATTTTAAAATCACACCGGACCTCATAGAGCTGCGCAACATTACCATGGTGGGGGAACTGATTATCCGGTGCGCCACCCATAGAAAAGAGAGCCGGGGCCTGCACTACAATATCGCGTATCCGGAAAAAAACGACGAACGGTGGAAAAAAGACTCGGTGCTGCGCCGGCCCTTTGTTAGCTGATTTTTGACGGTTTCATAAAAATTAAGGACAGCCACCCATGTTTGAATGGATCGCCAGCCCTGAGGCATGGATCGCCCTGGCCACCCTGACCGCCCTTGAAATCGTTCTGGGCATTGATAATATCATCTTTATTTCCATTCTCGTGGGCCGGCTGCCGGAAAACCGCCGCAATTTTGCCCGAACCGCCGGTATCAGCCTGGCCATGCTGACCCGGCTGGGGCTGCTGTTTTCCATTGCCTGGGTGGTGGGGCTGACCCAGCCTTGGTTTGCCCTTTTCGGCCGGGAAATTTCCGGGCGGGATATCATTCTTATTGCGGGGGGCCTCTTTCTGCTGGCCAAAGCCACCCATGAAATTCACGCCAGCCTGGAAGGGGTGACGGAAACCGCCCTCTCGACCCGATACAGCCGGATCGGGCCGGTGCTATTCCAGATTGCCCTGCTCGATATTGTTTTTTCTCTGGATTCGGTGATCACCGCCGTGGGACTTGCCCAGCATGTGTCTGTCATGGCCGTGGCCATTATCCTGGCCGTGTGCGTGATGCTGGTGGCGGCCAAACCCATTGGAGATTTTGTGGAAACCCACCCCACCCTCAAAATTCTGGCCCTGTCCTTTCTGATTCTGGTGGGGGTCACCCTGATGGTAGAAGGCTTTGACGTGCATGTGCCCAAGGGATATATCTATTTTGCCATGGCCTTTTCCGTGTCCGTGGAAATGCTGAACCTGAAAATGCGCCAGAAAATGAAAGCGCCGCCGGAAAACCCGCCGGTCAGGCTCCACAAAAAGATGGGAACAGCTTCTCCAGAATAAATCCCGCCCCTATGAGCACCTGGGTGAATAGAATAAATTTCACGTTATCCGAAAGTCCCTTGATCAGCCGCTCCCGGTCATGATATGCAAAGGCGCCCTGAACGGCCTTGACGGCCCAGGACAGGGTCGCCAGCGCAATCAGGCAATACACCGGCATAACCGTTCGTCCCACCACAAACGTGGCCAGCACACACCCAACGATCCAGACCGGTACGGCCACCGTTGCCATCATATAAAATTTTGCCGCCGCATCCAGGCCGAACAGCACCGGCGTTGTTTTTCTGCCGCCTTTTTTGTCAGCGGCCACATCCGGAAACTCATTCAGCAAAAGCAGGTTGTGCACCAGAATACCGCTGGGAATGGATGCGATCAGCACCACCCCGTCATATCGGCCGGTCTGGATAAAATAGAATCCCAAAATGGGCAGAATACCCAGCCCCAACCCCGGCGACCACTCTGGCCAGGGGGTTCTCAGAATCACCGGGGTATACAGTACAAGACAAAGGGCGGCAGCCACCAGAAGGGGCAGCAGGAGCCAGCCTTTCACAAAAATAAAGAAAATGCCGATCACCAGTGCCGCACAAGAGGTGATAACGCCCACCCAAAGGGCCTGATTCAGGGGCAGCCGGCCTTCCGGCACCAGGCCGCTGCCGCCGCTGAAGGGTGTGCGCCGGGTATTCAGATCAATGCCGCTTTTGTAATCAAAATAATCATTAATGGCGTTGACACTGCCGTGGGTCAGCATCAGACCGACACCGGCCAGCACCGCATACCACAAATTGACGGGGCCATGATACCAGGCGATGGCGGTCCCGAGAAAAGTCAGTACAATGGAAAGCGTCAAAAACTGGGGCCGGGTTTCCATGATCCACAATAGCGGTCTTTTCATAAAATTTCCTTACTATACGAATTGTTACAAAATATTTCCATGGAAAGAACCAGTCACCGCAGGGGTCCGAACCTGAGAAAAACCACAAAGACCACTGCAATGGGATAAAAAACTGTCTCTTTGTGCTTTGTTGTTAAAAAATGAACAGCCAATCCGATTTATGCTTCATTTTTTGATACCGAAGCATCCCCGCACAGTTCAGCCAGAAGCGTCGCGTAGCAGTCCAGGTCTTTCTGGCTGAATACTACAAACCGAATGTGCCGGACAAAAGAGAGCACTGGCAGCAATTCCAGAACCGTGGCGATGGCAATCCGGGCGGCCGCCGCCAGAGGATAGCCAAAGATCCCGGTGGAAATGGCGGAAAACGCAATGGACCCCACCCTATTTTTATCCGCAAGCGTCAGGGCGTTTCGGTAGCAGGCGGCAAGGAGTTTGTCCGACGGCTCATCCACCCCGTACACCGGCCCGAGGCAGTGGATCACATGCCGGTTCGGCAGGTGATGGCCCCCGGAAATCACGGCCTGACCGGGTGCAATAGGGGCAAGCGTCCGGCATTCCGCCTCCAGGCCCGGGCCGGCAGCCCGATGAATGGCCCCGGCCACGCCGCCGCCCATGCGAAGCTGGGCGTTTGCTGCGTTTACCACAGCATCCATGTCCGTCTGGGCCGCGATATCGCCGGTAGCGCACTCGATGACAACATCCTTTACTGTGTATCGATGCATATACAGAAATCTCCTTTTTTAAGCCATTTCAATCTGTGGCGCACCGGTCCCGCCCATTTCAATCAGCATGCCTTTTCCGATTTTGGGAAGGGCGCAATTCACCACTGTCGTCTCACCGATTTGGTCAATTCCCGTTGCCTCATGAATATGGCCGCAGATCAGAAGACGCGGCTGCCTCTCTTTGATCAGCGCCCGAACCATTTTTGAGCCAGAATGAAACCGGCCCCCGACCTGGTCCAGACACCCCCAGGGCGGACAATGCACCACAAAAACAGTCCTTGCATTGATAAACGGCCGCGCCCGTTCTCCAAGTCGTTTCTCAAAAAACCCTACCTTATTGCGAAACGGCAAGGGAATAGTGCCGGAAAGTCCCGTAAATTCAACGGATGCCACGGTCTCTTTTCTTAGATGCAGGGACCGGATATATTGAAATTGATCAAAACACCGGTCCACATAGCCGGGATCGGAATTTCCCCGTACCACCAGCACCGGCACCCCCATTCTGTCAAACTGCTCCAGAACCCGCGCTGGCCGGATATAACTGATGATGTCCCCGGCGATCACCAGCACGTCCGGACGGTTTCCCGACACCACCGAACGGATGCGGCCGATCCGCTCCGCGTCCCCGTGAACATCCGCCACCGCATAAATCAGCGCCATCGTTTATCATCCTTTATTTCATCACAAAATCATAACTGATTGCAGAAAACGGCACATTTCTCCTCCCTTCCTGATGACTTCTGTAACCGCTTACAAAAATCACATTTTTGCAATCACTCCCGTCGGCAGCACTTTCATCAACCGGCCCACCACCTTCCAGGGATAAACCGGCACAGTGGAGGATTTGACACGTTTCTCGATAAGGCGGGCGATAATCTCCGCCCCTTTTTCCACGGATATCAAGAATGGCCGTTTTTTCATCATGTTGTTAAGCGGCGTGTCAATATAACCGGGATAAAGGACAGTCACGTTTATATTTTTTTTGTAAAGTTCGGCCCGCACCGCTTCCAGATAAATGGCCAGCCCGGCTTTGGACGCGCTGTAGGCTGAGCTCTTGGGCATGCCCCGGAAAGCCGCCACGGAACTGGTCCCCACGATATGGCCGCCGCCCTTTTCAAGAAAATAAGCCGCTGCCGCATCCACCGTGGCCATGGCCCCGAGAAGATTCACTTCAATGGTTCTCCTGGCTTTTTCAAAATCCCCGCGTCCCACCCGTTCTCCCAGACCGATGCCGGCATTGGCAAACACAATATCCAGCCCGCCCAGGGCAGCGGCCATTTCCGGGACAGCAGCAAACACGTCATCATAATCCGTGACATCCAGGGGCCGGACCGCGATGGCCGGCGGGTGATGGGCCGCGACAATCGCCGCTTTCACCTGATCCAAAAGATCCGCCTCCCGGGAGGCCAGCGCCAGGGAATATCCTTTTTTTGCCAGTTCAAACGCCAGGGCTTTGCCGATGCCGGAAGATGCGCCGGTAATCAAAATTGAGGGTGCCATACAAACTCCTGAGCAAAAATGGGTTAAATATTTTTCCCGCGGCTACGAAATGGCTGTCACGGGGAATTTCCACTTGCATGGTAATAAATGGGGAGGTAAGATTCAACTTCATTTCTGAAAAACCTGCACTGATTTTAAATACGGAGGAATTCATGAAAAAATGGAAATGTACGGTCTGCGGATACATTCACACCGGAGACGAGCCCCCGGAAACCTGCCCGGTCTGCGGGGCGGACAAAAGCAAATTTGTTGAAGTAACCGATACCGAAAAAGAAGATGCCGCCTCACCGGCCAAACAGGATGCCGGTAACGCCACTATCACGGGAAAAACGCCGGACCAGCCGGCCGCATCCGCGTCGGAAAACCGGGCCAAAGCGCCGCAACCATCTCCGGCTGCCAAACCCGGCCTGTTTTCCTATGAAACCGCCACCCAGCTGATGATCAAGCATCACCTTCATCCGATAACCGTCCATTTTCCCAACGGCGTCATTCCGGTGGCAGTGGTCTTCGTTTTTCTGGCGGTCTTTTTACAGTTTGCCGGCCTGTCAACAGCGTCTTTTTACAATATGCTGTTTGTGGTACTGACCCTGCCGGTGGCCCTGTTCACGGGTTTCAACGAATGGCAGAAAAAGTACCAGGGGGCCATGACCCCTATTTTCAAAATCAAACTCACTTCCGCGGCCGTGGTGACCGTCTGCGCGATAGTGGTGGTGCTCTGGCACCTGATCGCACCGGAAACTTTCAAAACCGGGGCCGGCATGCGCACCCTTTTTCTCCTGGTGCATCTGATTATGCTGGCGGCCACCGGCATTGCCGGTCATGTGGGAGGAAAACTGGTTTTTAAGGACTGACCCGGGCGACCTCTTAGATTCAACCCAGGATAGAAAAAAAAGGGAGGCATATCGATTATTTTTTAAGCCTCCCTGCGCTGAGTTTGTTAATACTATTGGCACAATATTATTTTTGTGAACCAGCCCGGCTGATCCTGATGTTTAAACACCATGCCAGGAATGCGATATATGTAGCGTTCGCCTGTTTTGTTGCTTTCGTCAGAATAGCTATTGTATGTTGCATTGGGATTCAGCTTTTGGCGGAGAGTAATGTTCTCAGCAATCTACAATTCTTAGATGGCTCTTTCCGCCGCTTTTTCCGATGAAATCCCGAGCCATTTCCCGGCAAAAGGGTCCAGTTCCGAAAAATAACAGATGTATTTACCCTGATTGTGCAGATTCAGGACACTCTGATTATCATTCATTTTTCAACCGGGCAAACTGCATCCTGAAAAATCCCTGGTAGTCATAAGAAAACGGATATTTCAGGGAAAACCTTTTAGACATAGCGTCTATGGACATTTTTCTAAATAAAAAACTCCCCGGCTGCAGGTCGGCAATCAAATGATCAAAATGTTGCAGACGGGTTTTCTTTATGTCCGGATTTTTGGCGCTAAGGATCAGATTGGCTAAATGATCGGCTTCAGGGGCGGCAAACCTGCCGGCCCAGGATACTGTATCATTATTAGTAACCCAAACCCCTAAAGAGTCTTCCAGCCGACGAGCACTTGAGGTCAATTCAATCAAGACAGCATCAAATTCCGTATTTTGGAAGTAACGTTTGTGGAGGTCATTCGTCGGCAATACTTTCAAGTGGGCCCGGATGCCCACCTCGTTTAGGTTGAGCATGATATACCGGGCGATTCTCAGATCTATTTCACTGGCTGAGGGCAACAACAATTCGAACTCAAACATCTGTCCGTCTTTTACCTGGCAATGCGTATCCGGGTCCAGGGTCCAACCCGCTTTTTCCAGGTAGTCAAGAGCCAGATGCGGATCATAGGCCAAGGGTTTAAGCGTTGGATCATGCCAGGCAGACCGGTTGTCCATGGGACCGGCGATCACCTCGGCATAGCCGTTTAGGATATTATTGACTATGTAGTCACGGTTAATGGCATGGGTCAGTGCGCGTCGCACCATGGGGTTTTCAAACAGGGGATGATGCGTATTGTAAAGCAGAATTGAGTAATAATTGTAATAATATTTTGAAAAATAAAATTGATCTGCATACTGCTCTGTCATTTTATAGTCTTGCACCGTTAAATTGCCGACTATATCCGTCTTCCCATTGAGCAGGCGGATCCAGGAATCTTCCCGCTGAGGGATATAATTAAAGATAACCTCATCAATGGCAGGGCGACCGTTGTAATAATCCTCATTGGCCGTCAACACGATCCCACCGTCATCAGTCCTGCCATGAAATTTAAACGGGCCTGAGCCAACCGGTAAATCATTTAAGTCAAGGTTTGCATGACGGTTTAAGTCCGGGATAATCTCCATATCCCATATGCTGCTTAAAAACGCCGGGGCATCCTGCTCCATCTGGATTTGCAGTAAGTACTTGTCAGTTGCTTTTATTTTTCTGATTAGATCCCCTAAATTCTGCTTCTGATTTTCAATTTTAGATTGAATTGAATAAACTGCATCAATGGCAGTCACCGGATCGCCATTATGAAAACAGGCGTCCTGGCGCAACCGGATTTGCCAGGTAAATGTTTCCGGATCATAATCCCAGGAAACAGCCAGGTCCGGCTCTAAATTGCCTTCCGGGTTCGGGACACAGAGGAAGCTGTAAATAAATGGAAATAGATGAGTAGACCCTGAACAGTCCACGGAAGTGGGGTTAAAAGGCCCGAAATCAAAGTCTATGTCAACTCGAAGGACATTGCCGGGCGGATCGGCGGAAGTATTACCATGAGAATTTTCGCTTTGAAAACAGGCTGGCGAACATACGATTAGAAGAAAAAGCCATATGAATTTTGCGGTCCTATGTGTGGATGTCTGCACGATGACCCGTGTCCCGCTCGTTGATGTGGCAATAACAAGCCCTGAAAAGAGGATAGTCGTTAAAAACAAATATGAGAATTTTTGCAGTGAAATGATAGTTAAAGCATTTTTTGGCTAATTCACTATAAATGAAAGAACATTATCAAATATATAAAAATTGTAAAGCAAGGTTTCTTCTGAAAACGAATTCTTTCGGGTTCAGGTATCCAGGAATTGTAGAATAGTGGTAAAACATTCACCATTGCATATATTTCCTGGAGCGAGCACTATCGATAAGTGCGACGTGAAGTCGCTTAAATATTTGTTTTAATTGTTTAAAAGCGATACAAAACCCGGCATTCTGCTGCCGGTATCCTACCGGAACATGCGTGGAGAGCAATCTCCGGGTGTGAAGCTTTCGGGACAAAGTATCCTTCGGGGAAACCCGGGAGAGGGCTTTGTGAAAAGACCTCAACTCTGCCAGCACCGCACGGCGGAGAGGAGCAAGGATTGAGTCGTATGGTGAACATAAGTGAACCGCTGCAGCATCGTCACAGTGAACAAGCCAAAGGTGCTGACAGGCTTGGACCAAAAGGTATGAGGTCAGGTACAGGGGTTTTATCGTTCTCTGTCGCAGATGTTGAACCTCCGGTGTACGGGCGGCACCTAACCGACTCGGGTATTTAGGCGGAACACGGAAACCCCGTATCCCTCCCATTTTTTGGGAAAGCTTCCTGCAAAGGCAAGCCCATGGGGATGCGGGAACAGGAGGATGGAAAAAGCGAATGCCGGTCTGTAACGGATCGGATACGGGTTCAGACTTTGCCCGACTGCGAAAGCAGGCAGACGTCCATCTGGTGTTCCTTTGCGAGAGAGTTTGAAGAATCTTTTTATGAAGGAAAGCAAATGACGGTGTCATGTTTTGACGACCGATGCGCCTTCAGGCCGATATATGCCAGAAGACTTCAGGTGCGTATCGCAAAGGCTGTTATGTGATGCATTACAGCCGGGTCATCCGACAAGGAAGGGCCTTTGGAATGCTTGAGCCGTGTGCTGGGAAACTCGCATGCACGGTTCTTAGGGGGCTTGGAGCTGGTAACAGCTCCCGGCTACCCGACGCGATATCAGTATTCTTCACTTTTCTGACATACAATATGTTGATTACGATTTTATTATCGGGAATTAGAGGTCATCCTCGATTCCATTGCTACAATCTATCGAAAGCCAAAAATCATCGACACATCCCCTACAATACAAAGGGCCTGTTAAACTTGACATAAAAGCTGATTCCTGAGATGTAACAAGTCATCATAAGCAATGTCTTATTCTTTAATACTCTTAGAAGCATATGTAAAAATCGAAAAATCAAATGCCAGAAGCAAATATATATTCTATTCTCAGTCACGCCCAGCATTTAAGGAATCGTCACCAAACAAGAAAACTTTTGCTTAAAAATAAGAACAGACTGCTTTGCATTTTAAATTTGCTCTAAAACGACTTTTTTCCAGATATCATGACAGATAAAATAAATAAAAAAATAATATTATTGCTTATTCTCTCATTCCTTATCCTTTTCTTCATGTTTTTTATGCTCTCTGCCGGACAATCCATCTTTTATGATTTTTCCGACACTAAAACACCTGCAAAATGGAAGTTTATCAACACTCGCCCGAGTATGACAGACAGCGGAATCAAAATACACACCAACCAGACGTCATTAATGCTGGTTTCCGGGGAAAACATTCAGAATAAATCTTGGCAGGATTACCCGTTTGTGGTGCTTGAGATTGTGCCGGCAGAAGCAATGAGAATAATTTTTCTTTATTGGGTACCGGATAGTAAAAATCTGAGTGAAAATAATCAGCTTCCGGTAACTATAGAACCGCATGTCGATAAAATTATTATCAACACACAACAACGCAAGAAATGGGAAAAAATAATTAACTGGAGTGAAAGCAACTTCGGTTCGGCTAAAATTAATTTGTTCGGATTTCTGGTTCCTGCCTCCACTCCAATAGAAATAAAGCGCATTGATTTACGATCCAAGCTGCCCTTTGTTGATTTGGCAGGACTGGCCGTATCGGAATACTGGACTGCGGAACCAGTCAAGGTCAGTTCCATTAATTTTCAATACGGCACATACGTACTGGGTCAGCCCCTTGCCCTTATTCTTGGGATTTGCCTGAGTTTTTTCGGATTCATTTTTCTAATCAATCGAAACAGGGCCGTGATGATAACTTTGATTATCGGTGGAGTGACTTGTTTTATTGCGTATGATGCAACAGTGATTCATACTTTGTTTGAATATGCCAAATACAGCAGTGAACGCTCAGCCTGGCACAGCGATAAATATGAAGAATACAAATCCAGGTTTGGTCAAGAGTTTGCGGATTTGGCTGACAAGTTTGAGAAAGCAGTTCCGTTAAAATCTAAAGTCTTTTTTCCGTGGACAAAAGATTACCGGGTCATGGGCGAAAGCAACTGGGTTGAATTTCAATATTATGCGCTTTATCAACCCACAAATATGAAGACTGCTGATTATATTTTTTATTACTACCCGAAGGAGTTGGTTTTCGATTCAAAAAAAAACAGGGTATATTTTCAGGATAATAAGAAAAAAAAATATAAAGTAAAAGTTATTTACAGCCGGAATCCTTCCGTTAAAATATTAAAGGTGCTATATGATTAGCGTATTCTTTACCAGTATCGCTCAACAATTATTTCTCATATTAGTCGGTTTGAGTTTTTTACAGATTGTATCTTCTCGAAACAGGCTGCCGTTTGCATCCAACTTGCCTTATGCATGGGGCATTGGTGTTGTATTTCTTTATATATCCGGCTTTATTCTCGTTAGATTTGAACTGGCACCACAATCATGGCACTGGATGGTATTAATCTTAGGGCTGACAGTTATTTTATCTGCCGGTTATCTTTACGTTAAATCCGAAAACCAAAAAATGCCGGCTTGGCGCTGGCAATTAAAATGGTATGATTGGGCACTGATTATTCTGATTATGATCAAACTGATACTGGTGCTTTACTGCAATATCATTAATCCGGTTGTTGATTCTGATGCATCGAACAATTACCGGCATGTCGGTTTGGCAAAATATATTGCTATGGGCTATCCGCTTTCTGAAACCATGGCCTACAAAGGAGGGCAATCTACAATACTTTCTCCCCCCATACTGCACAGCTGGTCAAATATGTTTCAAGATAGATGGCACGACAGTGTTGCGACAATTTATTGTTTTTTTGCATACATTTCTATTTTATGCACTGCCTTTTTTACATCTCTCAAAACCTCTGCCAAAATAACACCGGCACTAATTTTGGCTTATATCATATCAACGTTACCGATACTGAATATGCATGTTGTAAGAACAGGATATGCCGATATTTTAGTTAGTTTGTTTTTTGCAATGGGCGTGAGTGTGACCGTGCTGTTGCTTAATAAAGCTGAAGATATGAATAAACGTCATTTATTCATATTATGCATTGCAATCTTAGGCGCTGCCATGACGAAGATGGAAGGTACAATGTGGTCTTTATTATTAGCTTTCTTTTTTATCGGTGTTTTTGCACACAACCGTTTTCACATTTCATGGAACAAAATTTTATTGATACAAACCGGCTTTATCGCAAGCGGGTTTATTGTATATTATATTTCAACCGACTGGATTCTTGCGAATGTGGACATGGATGTGCGATTGTCCTGGCTGTTTCAAAAACAATATGATCCGAAGAGTTTCGAAATGTTTTTTGGCTTCATGTTCACATGGGGTGTGTTTGGACTGTTTTGGTGGTTCCTGGGTTTCCTGACTTTTGCTTTATTGATCACGGGAAAATTTGCGGAATCAAAAGTCAGCATATTTTATACATTACTTCCTCTGGCTGCATTGTTCTACATGTCTAATTTTACTGGGAATATCAATTATACGCTCAACGGTACAAGCGTGGGCAGATTTTTAATGCAGATTTGTATGATTTTCACTCTGGTTTATACAGCGTTTATTAAAAATTTTTTCAGACTTCAAAAAGTGACTATTGGCCACCCATAAATTGTGGGTTCAGCTTTCACTTTCTTTTCCAAACAGGAACGTCGCAATAGACAATTTCATCACCTCACATCAATTTAATAGTATAAAGCATCTCTCAATAAATTTTTTAATGGGGTCAAAGCCAGTTCTTGGTTTAAAAATTTAATTAAGCCCAGCTTGAGTGCTTTCCTTAATTTTTGCTCACAAATTGGTGGGGATAACGTATAATATTTTTCGCACATTTTGAAAGAGTAGCCCTCAATCTGGTATGGTTTGGGTTGACCAAAGACTCAAACGATAACCATCAGGAGGGCTACAAGTGGAGAATACCAAATCAGAACGAGGAAACAAAGAGGTAAAAGCCGGCCAGATCATCCGAATTGAACAAAATCAGCTGACAAAGCACCTGGATAAAGTTGTCAGAGGGACCGTGGAAGAAACGCTGAATTCACTTTTAGAAGCTGAGGCTGAGCGGTTATGTCAAGCCAGTCGTTATGAACGTACCGATGCCCGTAAAGACACTCGTGCGGGTTATTACAATCGGAAGCTGGAAACCAAGGCCGGGAATGTAAATCTTAAAGTACCCAAACTCCGCACATTGACTTTTGAGACAGCGATCATTGAAAGATATCGGCGCCGCGAAAGCTCGGTGGAAGAAGCATTGATCGAGATGTATCTTGCCGGCATATCGGTGCGCCGGGTTGAGGATATCACCCAGGCCCTGTGGGGCACACGTGTCAGTCCGTCAACGGTCAGTAATCTGAATAAAAAAGTCTACGGCCGGATTGATAGATGGCTAAAAGAGCCGATCACCGGCAGATTTGCATATGTTTTTTTAGACGGTATCTGGCTAAAACGCAGCTGGGGAGGAGAAGTAAAAAACGTCAGCGTGCTTGTTGCCATCGGCGTGGATGAACACGGATATCGTCAGGTTCTGGGTGTTAAAGAAGGTGCCAAAGAGGACAAGGAAAGCTGGCAGGCGTTTTTGCGGTATCTAAAAAACCGTGGGCTATGTGGCGTTCAGCTGTTTGTCAGCGACAAATGCTTAGGTTTGGTTGAATCTTTGGCAGATTTTTATCCGGAAGCTAAATGGCAACGGTGTGTGGTACATTTTTATCGCAATGTGTTTACCGCGGTTCCCAAAGCCAAAGTCAAAGACGTGGCGGCCATGTTAAAAGCGATCCACGCTCAGGAGGATCGTGAGGCGGCGGAAGAAAAGATTATGGCGGTAACCCGGAAATTGAAGAAGATGAGATTGAAAAACGCAGCCGACATGGTGTCCCAGGGAGCTCATGAGACGTTGAGTTATTATGATTTTCCAAGTCAGCATTGGCGATCATTGAGGACGAATAATCCATTAGAGCGCCTGATGCGGGAAATCCGGAGAAGAACGAGAGTGGTTGGTGCATTTCCTGACGGACAATCTGCATTGATGCTTGTGGCAGCCAGGCTTCGTCACGTAGCAGGAACAAAATGGGGTACACGGCGATATATGAACATGAAAAGATTACAAGAGAAGGTAAAGGCAATCGCATAGTGGCCGAGGGCCCGGGGCCGGCCCCGGGCCCTCGGCAAGATCCCGAACCGTCAGATTGGAGGGCAGGCAAAATCAAAAGTGCGAAAA
Source organism: Desulfobacterales bacterium (assembly GCA_963675805.2). Taxonomy (GTDB): domain Bacteria; phylum Desulfobacterota; class Desulfobacteria; order Desulfobacterales; family Desulfosalsimonadaceae; genus SURF-3. The sequence continues at coordinate 399,610 of CAXXNU010000001.1, forward strand.
ATTCTGGACACTACCCCGGTTTTTTACTTTCATCAGTGAAATATGTTTTCGATCCATCGCATGGCTTCGGAGTCGCTTACTTTTCCCAAATAACGCTGAGTCGTTGAAAGATTGGCATGGCGGAGAATCACCTTGCTGACGATTTCTATGGGTGCCCCGGATCGGCTGGCATAGGTAGCCGCATGGCGCCTGAGGTCGTGTGGGGAAATTTCAACACCGATCTTCCGGCCAGCCTTTTTAACGATTTGCCTTGCGCCGGTATAACCGAGGGGAAAAATCCTTTGATGATGTTCAATCCGTTTTTCGCGGATATACTCTTTCAGGCGGTCGGCTACCTTTTTGGGGATAAAGACAAATTCATTCGGCCGCCCACTTTTGGGATTCAGCAGAAAGAGCTTGCAATCATCAACATCCATAGCTCTCAGTTTCAGAACCTCACCGATGCGCATACCGCCCCTGGCCATGAGTTCCAGCATCAATCGATTTCGGGGATTATCCGATCTGAAAATGCATTCATCCACAATGTCCTTTTCCAGGATAGACCATTGGCGGCCCTTGGATACGCGGAAAGTTTTTTTCAGAATAGGCGCATCGCAGGGATTAATAAAATTTGAATCGGTCGAATTTCTGATAAAATTGAAAAGGGTTTTGATTAGGATGTACTTGTATCGCTTGGTGGTTTGCTTCTGGTTTTCTGTGTTCTGGATCAGGAACGCCATAATCTGATCCGGAGTGACGGATTGGATGTCCTGATCACTGAACCGGGAGTTGAATCTGTCAAGAAACAGCTGATAATTTTTGACCGTATTTTTTCCCCGAGTTCATTTTCTGGTACTCCATAAAATTTCTGATTGCTTCTGATACATTCATAGCGGACCTCCTTCTGTTAAAACGGTGATAGAAAAATGGCCGTTATTACTGAACGGCCAGCGCTTAAAGCCTTTATTTCAGGTACAAATCAACAAAATCACGCGGTTTATGAACAACGATATCCTTGTAGCCTGAAATTTTTAATAAGTGCTTATCTCCACTAACGATCAATTTGGCTTTGCTCGCTATTGCGCATTCGAAAAATTTATTGTCATCAGGGTCTTCACACTCAAAGACTTCAATACCCTCAGTGTCAATGATCTCGCTATGAATGGCAACCATTTCAATTATTGCCGAGATTTCAACTTCCGGAAATTTATCCGCTAAAGTCTCTGCAACACGCTGATACTCTTCTATAATCTCTTTGGATAAAACAATTTGAAATTTTGATTTTTTCCAAGCTTCAAGAATTTGAGAGGGTGGTCCATGAAAAAATATTCCTGATATGAAAACATTTGTATCAAGGATGATTTTCACTTTTTCCCTCGAACTTTTGAAATGGCATCCTTGATATCTGATTTTTTTAATCCGACTGCTTTCGCCTTCTTTCTTGCCTCGGCAATTAATCCGTCAAATTCATCCATGGATGGCGGATTAATATTTTTTAAAATGACAACATCCTTTTCGCCAAGCACTACAAATTGAGCCCCTTCTTTTAAATTGAGCTGTTTCCGTATGCTCTCAGGAATAACTACCTGCCCCTTGGATGACATTTTTGTGGTTGATACATTAGCCATAATAAAGCCCCCATTAAAATTTTTTATCTTACTGGTAAGACTTTAAGAAACTTTATTACAAAATGCAAGACAGATAATCTTAATTGAATGATGTGGAAGTTTCAGTATTCCAAAATTTTTTTTGAGTAAAGAATATCGATAATGCCGGTCACTAGTCTGCATGGCGACACACCACAATATCTGGGTTGAAATTTTTTTCAGGATTATTGAAAAAACTCTGACTACCCATTGGATTGGTTAATTTTTTTTAAGATGCATTTCTGAAGTTCTTTTAAATTAATGGACGTGAATTTGATACCCACCCCTTTTTCTGCAAGGCGGACGACTCTTCCTGATGCTTGCACCAAAGGGACAGACTCGCAGATATTTGAATCAAAATGGATTGTAATTTCAGCGAATCCTGAGATTGGTACAAATTCATCGGTTATAAAAAACATTCCTCTGGACCCTAAATTCTCCACTTTTCCCGTCACCGTCAGATGCTGACTTTTATTTATTCCGCGAGGGTCCTGAACTTTTATGGTTGCATCAGTATCTGGCCAGACATTGCTGCGAGTGGATCTCCGTTTTTGCATATTTATTTCCCCCTTGATTGATGAATCATATGTAATCAAAAATAAAAAAGTATGATCGATTAAGCAGTCATAGAAAATTATTGATAGATGTCATCATCGCAGATTCATATAGGAAAAAAACCGTTCCTCTGTAAATTATGCGAATGCGAGTTGCCAGGTAAATGAATTTTTAGGCAACATGGCGATTTGATAGCGGTTAAATCCTATGCTTGTAAGTTGAGGCAGCAAATCACCTTAAACGCAATAAAGATCCGTTCCATAATTTTTATGTCAAAGTCTTCAATATAAATCTAAGTCAATTGTTAATGTTCATGAAAAGTTGGCGAATAAGAAGTCTATGCTTATGTAGATAATTGCATCAAGAAACTTATATAATTAAGAGCAAGATGGTCCTATTTTCCAAAATATGAAAATGAAGAGATAGGTGAAGAAAAGCAATACATAGAGAGTCAGAAACAAGATGTATAAAGTGGATGAGAATTGGAATCTATTGTGTTCTTACAATTGTGCAGACGAGGAATCGAATCCAAAAGCAATATCATAGCAGTATGATGAATTTTAATATTATATTCGATAATGTCAATAGATTTTTTATTTCAGCAGCTTACATATCACAATGTATTAGTCACTTGTAAAAATGAAATAGTATTTGAGTGCTTAAACCAGCACCGAAAGTTTGCAACTGCAACAGGTTAAAAATTATGAAATAGATCGTCGTGAACAGCGTCTAACCGTCAGTATTCCTGAATTATACAAAAGTGCGCACTTTCGATAACTCATAGCAGTATTTCCTGATTTGAAGTCATACAAGATCTTGGGGGTTAATTTTGGAAAAAATATTCGAATCGTTGTCCAAAGGTGAGGAATTGAGTGCGACCGCAATAATGTAGAAGGTCTCAATTATGGTTAGGTTTTAGTTTATCATATCTCAGCGTGAGGTGCTTATAAAAGCCTACCATGAGTAGGCCACTTGTGCATAAACAGACCGTTCGATGAGGCCGCTGTCCGGTTTTAAGGTTTTATATTCCTGGTGTTCATCAACAAAATCTCCGTCCTGGTAGACCAGCAGGTTCTGTCCGGCAACAGAAAATTCCAGATCTGGCATCGGTCGCCAACCCAGCCTTGCGTCGCAGCGATAATACTCTTCAATTTCTCTGTTTCCGCTTATGTTGCCATCTACGTAATAAAGTGAAGTATCAAAGGTGAAATTATTCGGCAGATTGAAATAGGATCTCAGATTTACTTGATGATGGGGTTTCGTTTCAGTTGAAAATTCTTCATTGGTGTCTTTATTTTTGATTTTTCCGTTTAAATATGAATACCAGGCGACAAATCTGATCTTTTCAGTAAAAACCCAGTTTGCTGAAATCTCGCCGCCGTAAGTTTCACCTTCATTCCGGTTGCCGAAAGTCGGTGCATCGTCAATCAACTCATTGCTCGCCAATTTGTCATAATCGTTATAAAAAACAGCTAAATCGAATGTTAACGAATGAGCGGGCCTGATCCGGTATCCGAATTCATAAGCGATCAACGACTCAGAGTCCATGTCATGATTACCCTCTAAAACGGTAATCGTATCCTGACCTATGGGTATGGATATAAATACTGAATCTTCAAAAATAGACGGTGTTCTAACCGCCCTGGCGACCGAGGCCCATAGAGTCTGATTCTCATCCGGAGTCACTGTAATCCGCGCATTGGGCTGGCATTCAACGTCTGTATAGTAGTTGTCTTCAATTTTGGTCCCAAGGGTTAAAAACAGAAAATCAGGCATGAGTGTGATTTTATCCTGCAAAAAGCCGCTGTATGAATTAAGGTTCGGATCACTGGGAAGAAATTCCGTCTGACTTACTTTTTGAGTGTTTTCTTCAATATGCCGATAACTCAGGCCCCAGATAAACTCATTGCCCGGGAAGATTTTGAAGTTATGCTGAAAATCAAAATCAAAAATTTCACTTCTGTCTTCCAGTTTGCTGTCTTCACGTTCAGTCCGGTCATAATAAAAAGTAAAATTCAGGTTTGATGTTTCTGAATACTGACGGTCATAGTGAAGAAGCATATTGTAACCGGTTACATCCGTATCTATACCAACGATTTCCGGACCATCAACTGAATCTGTTGTATAATCCTGGTCGGCATTGCCGTTGTAATAATCTCCTGATACCGTCAATGCATCTTTTTCTGAAAGATCCCAGTCACACCTGAAACCACCCCGAGGGATTTCGCTTCCATCATTCGCATCATTTTCAAGAAGGTTTAATTGTGGGTCCCGATTAATGTATTTCCCATAGATTCTGTACGTAAAACCTGTCCTTATTTCATCACCCCACCGAAGATCTCCGAATTGAACTTTGTTCCCGTATGCAGCGTCTGCAAATCCACCCTGGGTGTCTCTTGAATTTTTTGTGACGATGTTGATAATTCCGTTGACCGCATTCACACCCCATAGCGTGGCGCCGGGGCCTCGAATAATCTCTATCCTGTCAATATCCTGGAGAAGATAATCCTGGACTTCCCAGTAAACACCGGAGTGAAGAGAAGAATAGAGGGTCCGGCCGTCCATCTGAACCAAGAGTTTGTTTGCGTATCTCTCGTTGAAGCCTCTTGACGAGACTGCGAATTTATTCCCGTCAATTTGAGCAACTTCCAAACCGGGAACCATGCGAAAAATTTCTGTAATGCTGGTATAGCCGGACCGGCGGATATCTTCCTGAGTAATGACAGAAATAGCAGCAGGCGCGGTAAATGTTTTTTCAGGTATCCGAGATACGGATATGACTTCAACATTCATTAGCTCTTCTATGGACAGAGACATTAAATCTTCCATGTCCCGGGCCATTGCGGAAAATGGGGATGAGAAAAAGATAAACAGGATAATTTGGAGGATCAGTTTATGTGGTCTGATTGTGTTTTCGTTTTTTAACACTGACTGTACCTTTATCTCAAAAAAAGAATATAAGGAAAACAGAAAGAAATTAATATATTATTTTTAAATTTATCGCATGAATCGTATATTAAGGCAATTGTTTATGTTATAAGACATTCAATGCAGCCTGCATCCCAGAAAAATGTTTATCGATTATTGAATCGTGGCTAAAAATGAAAGTACACATATTTTTTTAGCCACTTATTTAGGCGTCAAGTTCCGTTCTCACGGCTACGCCGATTTGTTCAAGGTTATATGGTTTTTTAATGTAAGCACCTGCGCCCAAGCGACGGGCTTCAAGCGCTCTCTCGGATTCCGAGTAACCGCTGACAATAATAGCTTTCTGGCCGGGATTTATTTGAAGAATTCTTTTATACGTTTCAAGTCCATCAATACCTGGTTCCATTATCATATCCAGAATTAACAAATCGGCGGAATGGTTGCGCATAAATGCTACTGCGTCTTCACCACATGTCAATGTCGTAACCGAATATCCCAGTTTTTCCAGCATCTTGGCGGCTATGTCTCTTTGGTCGGGAACATCATCAACAACGACAATTTTTTCGTTGCCCAAATAGTCTTCAATTTGTTTGGGTTTGGTCTTTTCGATAACTTTATCCCGGCAGACAGGAAAATACATTTCAAAACAGGTGCCAACGCCTTCCGTGCTGGCGACATTGATAAATCCGTTCGCACCTTTTACCGTGGACCAGACAACGGTCATCCCCAGACCGGTTCCGCTCTTACCCAGTTTCTTTTTTGTGTAAAACGGCTCAAAAATTTTAAGGATATCATCAGGAGAGATGCCCGTTCCGGTATCGGAAATACTTAACAGCACATATTCGCCGCGTTTTATCGTTTCAAAAACTTTAAGGTCATTTTCCAAATAAATATTTTCTGTTTTAAAGGTCACTTCACCGCCTGTGGGCATGGCCTCAGTGGCATTGAACGCTAAATTCATAATGGCTTTTGACAGGTGCGTATTAGAGGCAAAAATGTTGAGAAGATTGGGGTCAAATTGACAGATAAATTTGATGTTCGGGTTGGTTGCCTGCAGATTGCCATGGACTGGACTTGAAAGATATTCAGCTATGCATTCGTTTAAATCCATAACTTCGGGAGTTGCAACGCCTCGACGGGCTAAGGTCAGCAAATCCTGAACAACGGCGGCGGCTTTTTCTCCGGAAGCTTTAATGCCCTGCAGCGCTTTTCGTTTGGGATCATCCTGGGGAAGATCCAGTAACAGAAGTTCGGGATATCCTACCAAACCGCTTAATATATTATTGAGATCATGTGCTACCCCTGCCGTGAGGCTGCCGATGGCTTTCATTTTTTCCGCTTGCTGAAGCTGGCTTTCCAGTCGTTTTTTATCGCTGATATCCCGGGCAAAAGCACAATTGTATTCCTTACCATCGAACGCCAGGTAATTTGCTGTCATTTCAATGGGCATTTTTTTTCCGTTTTTATGCTGATGGATGGTTTCAAAAGTTATTGAACCCTTTTGCCTGATTTCAAGCCAGCGCTGTTTCCATTTTGTTTCTGAAAAATCAGGCGTAAAGTCCTTAATAGACAGGGAAAGCAATTCATCCCGGGTATATCCTAAAGATAAAAATGCGGCTTTATTGACATAAAAAAGTTTGCCGGAAGATTCCATCCAGAAAGCCGCAACTCCTGCATGTTCAATTGAAAACTGGGTAAAGTGAAGTGTTTCGTCTCTTTTCTGGATTTGTGCAAGCATGTCATTAAATCCATCGATTAACACACCTAACTCATCTTCACTCTCTTTTTCGGCGCGAACGGAGTAGTCTTTGGTTTTTGAAACAACATGCATGCTTTGAGCCAGGCGATTAATCGGATCTGTAATGCGTCCAGCAAGCAGCCGGGAAAACAATAGGGCCAATAAGGTCAATCCGGCCCCAATTATCAAATATGTCATGATCATCAAATTAATCTGGTTTTTTAAGGACTGAAGGCTGGTCTGGATAGCCAGGATACCGATCACCTCGTTTTCCAGTATAACCGGCATGAAAATCTCCAGGCAATTGCTATGAAAGTGATGGCGTCCTGATTTTGTCAGGTTATTTAGCTCTGAGACAATATACTTCGGGTCAATTCGGTGTTCATCCTTTGAGAATTCTGCTCCGGGTGTATAAGATTTTCTATCAAAGCTTGCAAAAGTTTCACCGTCTGTTCGAAAAATTTGCGCTTTAATTATCCTTGGATCTGCCTGAAGAGCTCCAAGCGTTTTTACCGCTGCTTCCGGATCATTGAAGCTAAGGGCGGCTGTTATATTGAAACAGATAGTGCCGGCCAGAATCCTGTTTTTTTCAATCAATGCTTTTTTATACAGCCAACTGTTATGAACCAAAAAGAGCGCTGTTGCCATCATAAGAACAAGGCAACTGACGGACATAATGATTATGGTTATTTTTTGCTTTATCAAAAGTTTTTGAAAAAAACGCATTATCATTTTTTATGGACTTATTTTTCGTTAGATATTGCCAGTTTCAACAAATGAGAGCTGATATTCAGGCCTGCCTGTCGGGCGGCTTCATGGTTTATTTTAAAACGGATTTTATTGCCAACAGTAATCAGGTCAATGATCCCTCCGGCATCACAAAATCCTTCCATATCTCCAATCGTCAGGACGGGGGCATTTAAAGAATTACAAATCTTTCGGATTCTTTCTTTTTCCGATGCGCATATAAATAAAATATGCGTTTTCGTGGCTTCATTTGAATTCTTAACAGATCGTATCTCAATAGGATGCCCATTAACAGTTTTGCCGATTAAATAATTAAGGGAGTCGCCAAACGAATTTTTACCGAAAATCCCAACGACAAATGGTGCGTCATCAGAAACAAAGGACTCGGCCGGCCAATCAATGAATTTGGTAAAATTATAGATAAACGCTGCTTTTACGGCGTATTCTTCGAACACATCTGTAGCTGTCGAAATGGAGGGAGTGATTTTCGTTACGCAAATCAGAAAGCATAGTAAAATGGCTAAAAGCCGTAGACGAATCAATGAACCATGTCCTTCTTTTTTGTAAATTTGATTAATCGTCTTGACGTAATTATACCACTTTGAGCCGGACAATGGACAGACTGTACCATTATGCATTAAATTTTTAAATAATAGCATAAACACAGATACTTTTCTATCCGTATTTATCTGATATCCTTGTAGGGAATTCCTTACATTTGGGGTTCAATTCAAATTTAATCATTTCTCCTTGTGCCTAAAAAGCCTTTATCTTTGCCTGTATCACCATCGACGAATTGCGTCTATATCGCTTGCTAAAACAATTATAAAAAACCTTTGATTATCATTTTGTCTAAAGATTCTGGATCAATCAAAAATATTGTCGTTTGCGCTTCAAAACGACAATATTGCAAATTTTTCCTGCAGTGAAGAATGTCGATAAAAACGGACAATATTGCAACCAGAGGCGTCAGTGGACATTACGAAAAGCGATCAGGGCCGCCTTCTGCCCTTTTTTTTGCGGGGAGGCCCGTAGAGTCGAGGACGGGCGCGGTGGCTCACGGGCTCCGTTTCCCATCCCCGCTCATCAAACCGGACGTGCGGAACTACCGCATCCGGCTTTCCGACTGACTTCACCTTAAGGCACACAGTGGGTGATTTTATCCACTGGTCTCAGCAAAAAAATCCTGTAGAAACCAATGGTTGCCCATGAAAACAACTAATGCCACTCCACCTTCGCCTTAAAGTAAAGCTTTCTCAGATAAGTTCGAATTAATATGGTGTTTATAGGCCAAGGGCCAATCACCTCATCTTATTACCTTCAAAAGCGTGTCAGAAGTAAGGGGCCTTCCCTCCATCGGCATTACCCGATTTCAACGGTACTATGACCCTCTCCGACTCCCGCCCGGGTCAGAACCTGTTGTTTCTGTTGCGGGCCACGACCCCGCACCCGGGACGGGTCTCCCACGTTACCCAAGTTACCTTTCCGGCATGCTGTCCCCAATACCCCGGTGGATCAAGACAGGTGGATCGGTTACGTCCCTGTCCTACTTCGGCCTTCCCCGAATAATGGGCGGGTCGGCATCCACGACTTTCCTTTCGGGGCCTGCTCAGGGTTCACTCGCGTTACGGCCTGCCAGATTGCTGCAGCCCTCTCGGCTTACATTTTTCCCCAGGGCTTCAGCAGGACGGTCTCCCAATCCCACTGCCTGGGTAGCTACCGGGATGAGCCGACAATTTCCCGGGCGGAACTCTCATCCGCTGGCAACTTGCGCCCTCGTGGCGCACCAATATATTGTGGAATAGTTAAATCTTGAAAAGCCATGGCTAAAGTTGGAAATTTTAAATTTTTTCTTGCACAATCCCCCGGATTTGTCCGCATGATCTCCGTTCACAAATTATCAAAAAAAGCCAATCCGATTTTCTGAATTTCAATCCTTTAAAATTTTACACGATCACCGGAAAACTTCATTTTGATTGTCAGCATCGCCACGGCAATTCGCTTCTCTCCTGCCCCTTTCCCCCGAGATAACGTATAATATTTGATTCTCAAAACCGGTTTTTCCCCAATGCTGTCACCGGATAGAAATTTCTTACTGCCCGTTTGCGGCTCACGTTATTTTTATTTTCTCTGGATTCCGGACTGTGATTGCTCTGTTTTCTTGCCCGAAGTAACGGATCTCATTGAATTACGTGCCCATTCAGTTATTTGCCGCCCGGGTGAATAACCAGAATCTTTTTTATCCCGCCAACCCGATCCTATTCTTAAAAAATCCCTTGACAAGACTTGAACTCAATTCTAAAGTTGAATCAAATTTTGTTTATGAATTTTATTAAAATTAATATCCTGATTCTGCCAGCATAAAACCCAGGATGCGGCAGAAACTCCAATACTCTCTAAAGACCCTAATTTTATTTAAAAATAATCGAAGACATCGCAGGAGACGACAATGGATTTTTCATTCACCAAAGAGCAACTGATGTTCAAAAAGGAAATTATCCGGTTTGCGAAAAAAGAGATCGTACCCCGGGTTCAGGAACATGACCTGAAAAAACAATTCGATTTTGAGGCATTTAAGAAACTGGGGGAATTCGGCATTCTCGGGCTTCATTTTCCGGAAGAATTCGGCGGCAGCGGCGCAGATGTCATCACCACGGTCCTGGCCGGCGAGGCCCTGGGAGAAGCCGGTGTGGACGGAGGGCTCACCCTGGCCTACGGCGCCCACACCTTTTTATGCGCAGACACCATTTTTTCCCATGGCACCGATGCCCAGCGCAAAAAATACATTCCCAAACTGGCCAGCGGAGAATGGATCGGCTGTATGGGGCTCACCGAGCCCAATGCCGGGTCCGACGTCGCTTCCATGACCACCTCTGCAGACAAAAAAGGGGACAAATACGTCTTAAACGGCAGCAAAATATTCATCACCAACGGCCCTATTGCCGATGTGTCGGTCGTTTACGCCAAAACCGCACCAGAGAAAAAACATGCCGGAATCTCGGCCTTTATCGTTGAAAAAGGCACTCCGGGATTTTCCTCCGGCCCCAACCTCATCAAAATGGGAGTTTCAACTTCCCAGACCTCGGAACTGTTTTTCAACAACTGCGAAATACCTGCGGAGAACCTGCTTGGCAACGAAGGGGAAGGATTCAACATGTCCCTTCAAACCGTTGAATGGGACCGTAGCGCCCTGCTCGCCCCCTTTGTCGGGGCCGCCACCTATATGATGAACCGGTGTGTGGATTATGCTAAAAACCGGGAGCAATTCGGCCGGAAAATCGGACAATTCCAGGCGATGAAACAAAAAATCGCCAATATCCGTATTTTCGGCGAGGCGGCCCGGAACCTTGTTTACCGGATCGCCTGGTGCAAAGATCAGGGCCGGCCCATGAACCACCTGGAAGCCGCGGTGGCCAAACTGTTTGTGGGGGACTGGAGCCTGGCCCCGTCCAATGACGCAGTGGTCCTTTTCGGCGGATACGGGTACTGCCACGAATATGACATGGAACGGATATTCAGGGACAGCCGACTGGCACCCATCGGCGGCGGCACCTCCGACATCCAGAAAATGATTATTTCCAAGCTGATGTAAGTTCAGGCACCCCGCCGGGACATCCCTGACCTTAATAAAAAAAGACAGCCGGCTATAAAAAGACTAAACAACCGAGGAGCAAACAAATGAATTACGATTTTACCGATAAAGAATTTACCCTTTTTATCGACATCCATACACTGATCAGCCAATGGGCAAAAGAAAACAACCTGGAAAACAGCGATGCCGAACTGTCGGAGCACCAAATCCGCCAGGCCCTGAGCCAGCTTTCAAAAACCATCTACCTGACACTGGCCATGGAAAAATCCGGCAAATCAGATAAATATAATGGCCTGCTCACCCTCATGGGCGCCATGGAAGTGATCGGCGCCATTTCCCCGTCCCTGCTGCTGTCTGTTGAAACCAGCACCCGGATCTTCGGCAGGATTCTGAGCACCTGGGGCAGCGACGCCCAAAAGGCAGACCTGCTGGCACCGCTCATAGACGGCCAACTGATCGGCGCGGTGGGATTGTCGGAAGATGCCATGAATGTGGAAAACGATGTCCTGATGACCACCGGGACCATTGATGGTGAAGTTGCGACGGTTTCCGGGCAGAAACAATATGTGATTAACGCGCCGATGGCGGACTGGTTCGCCGTGGCCGGAACCGTTGACGGGAAAAATGCCCTGTTTCTGGTTCAAAAAGACACACCCGGTTTGTCCATCGGCAAAAAAATTGCCACCATGGGCTATCAGGGGGCTGCCATTTCAAAAATAATGTTGAGCGAATGTAAAATCCCGGCCACCCAGGTAATTTATCCACAAAAAGCCGAACAACTGCTGGGCACCCTGAAACTCTGGGAAAATCAGGTGCTCATCGGCGCCAGCCTGGGTCTGATGAAAGCCGCGTTTGAATCCGCCAGGGATTATGCAAAAACCCACAAAACCGGCGGCAAACCCATTATTGCTTATCAGAAAATCGGTTTCAAACTGTCTGAAATGCTGACACTCTTCCAGACCTCCCAGCTGTTCGCCTATAAAGCGGCATGGAGCGCGGATGCCGATCCCAAAGATCTGGAATCCCTCACTCTGTGCGCCAAAGTATTCTGCACCGAAGCCGCCGAGCAGGTCACCGCCAAAGCCATGCGCATCCTCGGCGGGGCGGGGTTTGTGTCCGGCAACACCGTGGAACAATCCTTCCGGTGCGCAGAGTATGGATTGTTTGCCGGCACGTCCACGGAAATCTCCCGGGTTAAAATCGGGGACAATGCCCTGGGTGCAATGAAATAGTGAGGAGATCCATGCCCGCCAAAAAAATAAAAAAAGACAGCTTAACACCCTCCGCGCTCAGGCGACAGCGGGAAAGAGAACACCGGTATCAGACCATCCTGACGGCGGCGGAAACGCTCTTTGCCACCGAAGGGTATCATAAATCCAGCATGGAGCAGATTGCCAATGCCTCGGAAGTGTCGGTCGGGGCGGTCTATTTTTACTTTAAAAACAAGGAAGACCTGATCATCCACCTTATGGATGAGATCGGATACCTGCTTCGCAGCACCCTGGGGGCTGTATTTTTGAAGCACGGCGCCACCATGGAGAGCTTTAGACTGGCCGGCTATGCTTTTTTTGAGGATTTCTGCGTCAATTATCCTGAAAAATGCGCCATTATCTTCCGGGAATCCGCCGGCCAAAGCGATCTGGTGGAAAAACACCGAAAAGACCTGTTCGACAAATGCACCGGCGATGTGCTCAACGCCATTACCGAAGTCTGCAAAAACGAAGGATATACGTTTAAAGACAATTACTCCGCGGAAATCATCGCGGTCAGCATTATGGGCATCTATGAGCGGGTGGCCTACCAGTACCTGTTCTGGCAGAATCAGGCCAGAGATCTGAAAATTATCGGCCGGGACGCCGTGGCCTTTATTCTCGGCGGGGTCAAAAACCTGTTCAACGAGACATCATGCATTTAAAAGGCGCTCTGCATACTCATACCACGTGTTCCGACGGAGACCTGACCATCGAAGAGGTCGTGCGGATTTATTCCGGCTTAGGGTTTGATTTTATCGCGCTGACCGATCACGACTACCTGCTGCGGCCGGATGCTTATAACGGGGTTAAAGACCTGAGAACCGACCTGATCATTTTTACCGGTGTTGAGCTGACGGTATTTGAAAAAGGATATGTCCATGTGAACCGGATTGAGGGGGACAACGACGTGCTGCACATTTTCAATCATCCGTCCGAACTGGATCTGCCCATGCACAAGGCCATTGACCGGATCATGTCGGTTTCTCAGAAACTTCCCCTGGATGCCATTGAAGTGACATCCAAGGGATTCCGGTCGCCTGAATTTGAAATTCCGGAGATCCCCTTTCCCAAAGTCGCCACCGACGATTCCCACACCCGGATCGGTTGCGGCCGGGCATGGGTGGAGATGGACTGCATGCGGGACAAGGATAAAATCATTGCCGCCATCCGGAACAATGATTTCTGGAACTGCTATACGGAAACCAATCATTTTTTCTAAGATAATAAACAGTCAAGGAGGGGCAAAAAATGACGAAAAAAGTCGGTATTTGTGCGGTTGCGCAGACCACCTATGAGCGCGACAAAAAAGACATCCGGTTTCAGGGCATGGCCCTGGAAGTCCTGGAAGCGCTCCGGGAGCAGGTCGAGGTCAAATTCGCACGGCATGTGAAGGGTGCGTCCGGAATCAATATGTCCATCAGCGTGTCAGACGATATTTTCGATGCCCGGACCATTTCCGATAACGGCATGACCGATGTTCTCGGGGCACACTTCGGGTGCGAGGAAAAAGTTGCCCAGGAAGGCATCCAGGCATTGTATTACGGACTGGCCGCCATCCTATCCGGTCATAATGATATGGTCCTGCTGTTGGGACATTGCAAAGAGTCCCAGCCCCGGAGCCGCAACATGGTCACGCATGTGGCGTTTGATCCGTTTTTCACCCGCCCGGTGGGGCTTGATTTTTGCGCGGCAGCCGGTCTCCAGGCCCAGGCCTATGCGGAAAAATCCGGACTTACCGATGAGCACCTGGCAAAAATCGTTGTCCGGGCGAGAGAAAACGCAAGCAAAAATCCCTATACGCCGAAGGTTCAAAAAGTTTCTGCGGAAGCGGTCATGAATTCCCCCATGCTGGCCGATCCCATCCGTGAACTTCATGCCTATCCCGTTTCTGACGGCGCCGTGGGCATGGTGCTTGCGACGGAAGACATTGCCAAAAAAATCTGTAAAAACCCGGTCTGGATTACCGGCGTGGGCAACTGCATGGACAGTTTCTTCCTGGGCGACCGGGACCTGAACTCTAATTTCTCCTTAAAAAAAGCCACCGAGCGCGCCTGCAAACGGGCCGGGATCACGGACCCGAAAGCGGCTTTCGACGTTATTGAAATTTCAGACCAGTATGCCTATCAGCTCCCCATGTGGGCGGAAGGGATGGGGCTGTGCGAAGAAGGGGCCGGCGCAAAATGGGTGGACGCAAACGGGCCGGAAAATCAGAATGTCAACAGATCCGGGGGCATGCTGGCCGGCAACCCCTTGATTCTCGGGGGATTTGTCCGGGCGGCCGAAGCAGCCATCCAGCTGCGGGGAGAAGCCGGAGATCGGCAGGTAGAAAACGCGAAAACCGCCATTGCCCATGGTGTGATGGGACCGGCCGGGCAATTTCATTCAGTCATTACTTTGGCAAGGGATTAGGAGGCAATCAATGAAAAAAAATAGAAATGTCGGCATCATCGGAGTGGGCCAATCCGTTTTTTCAAGCCACAGGGAAGACGTCAACCAGCCGGAAATGATTCATGAAGCGGTCAAGGAAGCCCTGGAGCACGCCGGAATGACCATTGATGATGTGGACTGCATTGTTCACGGAAACATGGAACTTTTTGAAATGGTCCACCAGCCGGACCTCTGGCACACTCTGGGCAGCGGCGCATACGGCAAGGAAACCATGCGGGTCACCACCGGCGGCACCACGGGCGCCACCCTTTGCTGCACGGCGGATTATCTGGTCTCTTCCGGCCTCCACGATGTGGTGCTGGCCATTGGATTTGAAAAACTCCAGGAAGGCCACACCACCGGCGGTATCACCAATATGGCCGATCCGTTGTGGGCCCGGCAGCTTCAGACCGGGGCACTGACCGGCATGACCGCCGCTGATGTGATCGCGGAATTCGGTGAAGAACGGGCCAAAAAGGCCTCCATGAAATACCGGATTATCATGGACAAGCACGCCATGAACAATAAAAAGGCCCACCGTCGTCTGGGTCTGGAATTCGACCAGGCGGATGACCTGATGACAAGCTCGCCTGCTTTGGTCGGCGAACTGCGGATGATTCACATGTGTTCCCAGAGCGACGGGGCCTGCGCCATGATTTTCGCGTCCGAGGAAAAAGCCAAACAATTTTGCAAGCAGCCGGCATGGATCAAAGACCATATTACGGTCCATCGGGAAGAAAGCTTCTGCATCTTCGGCGACGACCCGGTTGTCTATTCCCACCGGTACGCCGCGGAAAAGCTCTATGAACGCAACGGCATCAATAATCCGCGCAAGGAAATCGATATGTTTGAAATGTATGATCCGTCCAGCTGGTGGGGTCTTGACTGGATCAGACAATTTTTATTGTTCGATGATGACGAGCACCTCCGGATGGTGGAAAATGACGCCATTACCATGGACGGAGACTTCCCCATCAATCCCTCGGGCGGCGTCACGGCCTCCAACCCCATCGGCGCCACCGCCATGGTCCGAGTAGCGGAAGCCGCCCTCCAGATTATGGGAGATGCCGGCGACCACCAGATCAAAAAAGACGTGAAACAGGCCCTGGCCTCCGGATTCGGCGGCACCATGTGGACGGTGCTTTTTCTGCTGACCAAAGAGGTACCCTGGTAACTCTTTTAAGCTGAAACAATAAACTTCTGATAAACGCTATCAACAAAAAACAAAATAAAGCAACCAGATGGCAAAGAAAAAATTTCAAATTCAAGGCGCACGAATTCTTTGGAGTGAAGCGTACTTTATGGACGTTGAACGACAAAGAATGAGTGGAACGCAGAACCTGGAATTTTACGAAGCCATCTTAAATGCAGGAGGCTGAAATGAACTTGGGCCAATACATCGACGATGCCGTAAAAAAATACAAAGATCTTCCGTATATGCAGTTTTACGACAGGACCATTACCTACAAAGAATTTGACCGTCAAATCAATATCCTTGCCAATGCCTTGAAAAAACAGGGAATTAAAAAAGGTGATTTTGTTCATGTCTGGGTGCAGAACAGCCCGGAAACCCTCATGGCCTATTACGCCATTATTAAAATCGGCGCGGTGGCCGGCCCCATCAACGGCTGGTGGAAAGCACCGGAAGTGGAGTATCTCTTAAACGACTCCAAAGGATCGGGCCTGATCGTGGAAGACCAGTACCTGCCCATTTTCAATGATATTAAAGACAAATGTCCGCATCTAAAAAAGGTCATTGAAATCAGCGATACCCCCTCAGACGGCCATATTTCCCTTTCCGCCTTATTGGCCGAAGGAGACGACACACCGGTCAAAAGTGACGCGGACCCCGAAGATATCGCATTTATCTTTTACACATCCGGTACCACGGGAAACCCGAAAGGCGTGCTCCTTTCCAATAAAAACGTGGTGGCGGATGCCAATGGGATCAATGCTGCGCTCAACACCGATGAAAACCGGAATTTTCTGTGTTTTCTCCCCCTGTTTCATGTAAATGCCATGCTGACCTGCACCTCCGCCATGGAGAAAGGACACCAGATTGTGCTCAGAAAAGCATTTTCCGCCGGGGAATTCTGGGGTGTGGTGGAAAAATATAAAATTAATTTCTGGTCTGCCGTGCCTGCGGTATACCAGATTCTGCTGTCCGACCCGTCCAGCCAAAAATACGATCTCAGCTCCCTTGAATTCGGAATCTGCGGCGCCGCCCCCCTGACCCAGGAAACCATGAACCGGTTTCAGGACACTTTCGGTATCCCCATTGTGGAAGGCTACGGGCTCACCGAAGGCACCTGCGTCAGCACCATCAATCCCAGAGACGGGGTCCGCAAAATCGGCTCCATCGGGATCGCCCTGCCCGGCCAGGAAGTTTTAATTGTTGATGAACAGGACAATGAAGTCCCCACCGGCGAACGGGGAGAAATCGTCATCAAGGGCGACAACGTAATGAAAGGGTATTTCAATAAACCCCAAGAAACCGCCAGAACCATTGTGAACGGCTATCTGCACACCGGCGATGTGGGCATCAAGGATGAGGACGGATACATCTTTATCGTTGACCGCTTAAAAGACATGATCATCCGGGGCGGGGAAAACATCTATCCCAAAGAAATCGACAACCTGCTGGCCGGCCACCCCAAAATTCAGGAAGCCGCCACCGTCGGGGTTCCGGATGACACCATGGGCGAAGAGGTCAAAGTCTTTGTGGTGGCCGAAGATGATTCCTTGACCGAAGAGGAAGTCATAAACTACTGCAAGGAAAAACTCGCCAAGTTCAAGGTTCCTAAATTCGTTGAAATCCTGGATGAGGATTTTCCCAGAAGCCCCATCGGCAAAGTATTGAAAAAAACCCTTCGGGAATGGGCCATTGACGGTGCCCCCAAAAGCAAAGCCCCGGAGGCAACCGTGGAAGACATTTTCGGCACCATGGAATCCCGGGTAATTCCGGAAGGAGTGACCGGCATCACTGCCAATTACGGTTACATCATCACCGGCACCGGCGGCGGCGAATATACCGTGTGCGTGGATGACGGAAAGGTAAAGGTCAAAGAAGGATTGCATGACCCCAACGTCACCACCACGGTCTCGGCCAAGGACTGGATTGCCATTACCCTGGGCAAACTGGACGGCATGACCGCCTTTTCCTCCGGAAAGCTCAAGGTGGAAGGGGACCTGGGCCTGCTTACCAAAGCCACCGGGTTTTTTAAAAAATACCAGCCCCCCAAAGCCGCACCGGAAGTTACGGTGGCCGACATCTTCGGCACCATGGAATCCCGGGTCAATCCCGAGGGCGTTGCCGGTGTTACTGCCAATTATGGATACAAAATCACCGGCACCGGCGGCGGCGAATATACCGTGTGCGTGAATGACGGCAAGGTACAGGTCAAAGAAGGCCTGCATGATCCCAACGTCACCACCACGGTCTCAGCCAAGGACTGGATTGCCATCACCCTGGGCAAACTGGACGGCATGACCGCCTTTTCCTCCGGTAAACTGAAAGTCGAAGGGGACCTGGGACTGCTCACCAAAGCCACCCAGTTTTTTAAAAAATACACCCCTCCGGCCGCCGCACCGGAAGTCACGGTGGCGGATATTTTCGGCACCATGGAATCCCGGGTCAATCCCGAGGGCGTTGCCGGTGTTACTGCCAATTATGGATACAAAATCACCGGCACCGGCGGCGGCGAATATACCGTGTGCGTGAATGACGGAAAGGTCCAGGTCAAAGAAGGCCTGCATGACCCCAACGTCACCACCACGGTCTCAGCCAAGGACTGGATTGCCATCACCCTGGGCAAACTGGACGGCATGACCGCATTCACCTCCGGCAAACTGAAAGTGGAAGGGGATCTGGGCCTGCTCACCAAGGCCACCCAATTTTTCAAGAAATACATTCCCCCGGCAGGAGAACCAGAAGAACAGAGGGAGGAACTGATTGTCAAAAAACAAATTTTGTCGATTCCCCAGCGATTTGCCACCGGACCGGTCATGGGAAAATTTTTAAAGGCCTTGAAGGAGAAAAAAATCCTGGCCAATAAATGCCCGGAATGCGGACGCCTTCAAATCCCACCCCGAGAAGTCTGCGCGGAGTGTGTGGTCAAAGCCGATGAATGGGTTGAAATCGGGCCGGAAGGGATCGTTTCCATTCTGGATATCACCTATTACGCCAGCCCGGACCCTCTGACCGGGGAAAGCCGTGAAACGCCTTACGTGGCCGCACACTTCCTGCTGGACGGATGCAAAGGCCATGAAACCATGTGGCATGAGTTAAAAGCTGAAGACATGGATCGCGCCAAAAAAGGAGATCGGGTGCGTCCGGTTTGGAATGAAAACAGAACCGGTACAGTCACAGATATCAAATATTTTGAATTGATTGATTGATCATAAAAGTTAGGAGACCATTATGAGCACAGCAAATAATGATTGTTATGTCATCGATGGGAAACTGGCCCTTCCCTATCAGTATTTTGCCGGTCGCACCGGCAGCCGGTTTATCATCAGCCTTCGTGATGAGAAAAAAATCAGGGGTCTGAAATGCGAAAAATGCAATAAAGTTTTTGTCCCGCCGCGCCAGACCTGTGAACGCTGTTTTGAAAATATTTCGGAAAACTGGGTGGATGTCAAAAACACAGGGGTGGTTACGGGGTTTACCATTATCCGGTACAAGGAACCCCACCAGCCCTTTGATCCGCCCTATATTCTGGCAATGATCAAGCTTGACGGGGCCGATACCCCGATTGCCCATATCGTCAAAGGCGTGGCGCTCAGCAAAATGAAAACCGGCATCCAGGTCAAAGCGGTATTTGCAAAAAAAACCACCGGCACCATTATGGATATTGATCACTTCCGGGCAATTGACGACAAGCCCAAGTTTGAAATGGGCTATTCCTATGATGAACTCGAAGTCGGCATGTCCGCGTCATTTACCAAAACCATTGCCGAAACCGATGTGTATCTGTTTGCCGGCATTTCCGGCGATTTTAATCCCATGCACATGAATGAAGAATTTGCCAAGCTCACCCCCTTCGGCACCCGCATTGCCCACGGAGCGCTCCCCCAGAGCCTGATTGCACCGGTGCTGGGAATGAAACTGCCGGGTCTGGGAACGGTGATCCCGGAAATCACCGTGCGGTTTAAGCGGCCCACCTATTTCGGCGACACCATAACCGCCACCGGCGAGGTGGTGGAAAAACTGGAGAAAAAACGATGGGTTCGCATGGAACTCCGCTGGACCAATCAGAAGGATGAACTGGTGGCGGAGGGATCGTGTCTGGCCATACCGCCAATGCCACTCCCGAAATAATTGAAAAATAATCTTTTAAAAAAAGACCATTCAACCACAGAGAACGCGAAGGCCCCAGAGAAAAACATTTCTAATTCTTTTCCTCTGAGATCTTTGTGCACTCTGTGGTGAAAGCATTCCTGCTAAAATGTATCAATGACCCGCTGTAAAAAAATGTAAGAATAACAATAGCGTTCTTTTCTGCCATAAGGATTCCTTAAATGACATACGAATTCAAAACCGAATCGACTTACCAGCAATACTTCACCAAAGCCCATGACATGGTGCGCAAATCCGTTCGGGAATTTATCAAAAAAGAAGTGCTTCCTTTTATCAACGACTGGGAGGAAGCCGGGGAATTTCCCGTTGAAATTTATAAAAAAGCCGGTGAGGTCGGCATTCTGGGCATCGGGTTTCCCGAAGCCTACGGCGGAACCCCCGGGGATATCTTTTTCGGGGTGGCCGCCAGCGAAGAACTCATGCGCTCCACCTCCGGGGGTTTCGTTGCCGGCATCGGATCTTTAAATATTGCCCTGCCCCCGATTCTGAATCTGGGTTCGGAAGCACTGAAACAAAAATTTGTGCCGCCGGTTCTGGCCGGGGAGAAAATTGCGGCCCTTGCCATTACCGAACCCGGCGGCGGGTCGGATGTGGCAAGCATCAAAACAACGGCGCTTAAAGACGGGGATCACTATATTTTAAACGGCAGCAAGACCTTTATCACCAGCGGTTGCCGGGCCGATCAGGTCACCTGCGCGGTGCGAACCGGCGACCAAGGAGCCGGCGGCATCAGCATGATTGTGGTGGAGAAAGGCACGCCGGGTTTTTCCGTTTCCAAAAAACTGAAAAAAACCGGATGGTGGGCTTCGGATACCGCGGAACTCTTTTTCGACAACTGCCGGGTGCCGGCGGAAAATTTAATCGGCGAGGAAAACCAGGGTTTTTACGCCATTATGATCAATTTTCAGCAGGAGCGCCTGGCCCTTGCGGTGATGGCCAACATGACCGCCCGCATGGCTTTGGAAGAATCCATCAAATACGCCAAACAGCGGGAAGCCTTTGGCAAGCCGCTCACCGGTTTTCAGGTCACCCGTCACAAGCTGGCGGACATGGCCACCCTGGTGGAAGCCAGCACTGAATTCACCTATCGGGTAGCCGCCAGGATCGGGGCCGGGGTAGACCAGATCAAAGAAGTGTCCATGGCAAAAAATTTTGCGTGCAGTGTCAGCGACAAAGTCACCTATGACGCAGTCCAGCTTTTCGGGGGCTACGGCTACATGCGGGAATACATTGTCGAACGCCTGTACCGGGACAACCGGATTCTTTCCATTGGCGGCGGCACCACCGAAATCATGAAAGAAATTATCTCCAAACTGATGATGTAGGGATCAGGCATGAGGTAGAAGGTAGAAGGTAGAAGGTAGAAGACCGAAACGTCGACTAAATTGCATTTCACTTTATCCACAAGGGGCAATCATGGAAACAACGATCAATGAAGTCTTTAAAAACCGTGCTGACAAGTACAAAGAACGGCTGGCTGTTGAAAAGAAATTAAACGGCAGATGGGAAAAAGTCACCTGGCGCGACTATTATGACCAGGCCCGGTCGGTTGGTCTTGGCCTTTATTCGATGGGAATCAAAAAAGGAGACATGATTGCCATCCTCTCCGAAAACCGCCTGGAATGGGTGTTTACCGATATGGGTGCCCTGGGCATCGGGGCTGTGGTCGTACCCGTATACACCACCCTGGTGGCTGAAGAAGTGAAATATATCGCTGAAAACTCCGGAGCAAAAGTGCTGTTTGTTGAAAACAGAATGCAGCTGGAAAAGGCACTCTCTTTTGTGGATGAAGTGGACACTTTGGAAAAAATCATTGTTTTCAATGACAATGACGCAAAAAGCAGCCATCCGGCGGTAATGAGTTTTGATGACCTCGTTGCGGCGGGCAAAGAAAATATTGAAAAACCCGCCTTGTTCGAAACCCTGGCAACGGATGTCACGCCGGATGATCTTGCCACCATTGTCTATACCTCCGGCACCACCGGAGTGCCCAAAGGGGCTATGATCACCCATAAGAACATCATGGCGGTCATCCGCTCCCTGGACAGCATCGAACCCAAATTTGCCTATGACACGGACCAGACCGTGCCGCTTCTGCCCCTAAGCCATGTTTTCGAGCGGGTGGCCGGCCATTTCTACGGCATGTATGTTGGGCTTACCGCCTCCTATGCGGAGAGCATCGACACTTTTGTGGTGGATGTTAAGGAAAAACGGCCCACCGTGGTGCTGGCAGTTCCCCGGGTCTGTGAAAAAGTCTACCAGCGGATTCTCGGCCAGGTGGAAGAACAGGACGCCTGGAAGCAGAAAATGTTTCACTGGGGATACAATATCGGGCTGGAGATCAGCGCGTTAAGAGAAAAGAAAAAGCCCATCCCCTTAGTCCTGGGCCTGAAATACAAGCTGGCGTACACCCTTATTTTTAAAAAACTCGCCGATGCTTTGGGCGGCCGGGTCCGCTGGATGACCGCTTCCGGCGCCCCCACATCAAGGGATATCATCCTTTTTTTCAATGCCTCCGGCATCACGGTGATTGAAGGGTATGGCATGACGGAAAGCTGTGCCCCGGCCACCATGAGCAACCTTAATGATTACAAAATCGGAACCGTTGGAAAACCCATTCCCAATGTGGAGGTAAAAATTGCTGATGACGGTGAAATCCTGATCAAGGGCGATAACGTGTTTGCCGGATACTGGAAAATGGAAAAAGAAACTAAAAATGCATTTACCCCTGACGGCTATTTAATGAGCGGTGACATCGGCCAATTTGATGAAGACGGGTTTTTATCCATCACGGACCGGAAAAAAGATCTCATCATTACCTCCGGGGGGAAAAACATCGCCCCCCAGAAAATTGAAGGCATTTTCAAGTTCGACCCCCTGTTTGCCCAGTTTATCGTGGTGGGGGAACGGAAAAAATTCTTAAGTGCCCTGGTCAATATTAACCTGGAGCAGGCGGAACGGCTGGCGGCCCAGCAGAATATCGGGTTTTCCAAACCGGAAGACCTGCTGGACAACAAAGAATTTCTTAAGATAATTGACACGCATATCGCCGAGAAGAACCAACAGCTGGCCCGCTATGAAACCATTAAAAAATACCGGATCATCCGGGATGAATTTTCCCAGGAAGGTGGCGAACTGACCCCGTCTCTGAAAATGAAACGCAACGTGATTTATGAAAAATATTCAGATCTTATCGATGAGATGTATGAGGATCTGAAAAATTAAGGAGGAACTGAATATGAGCGGTAGAGTCGCAGTATGTGCCGTCGCACAAATCAAAAATGAGCCGGACATATGGTATCATCGGTTTCAGGGAATGCTTCTGGATTGCTTCGAGTCTATTTTGGAACAAACCGGCGTGAGCTTTGACATGAAAAACGGCATCCGCAACGTGGTCACCTGCTCGGATGACGTGTTTGACGCCCGCACCATATCCGATAATGGCATGACCGATGCCGTGGGCGCCCATTTCCGGGGGGAGGAAAAAACGGCCCAGGACGGCATCAACGGCCTGGGATATGCCATGGCCTCCATCCTGTCCGGCCATGACGATTTGGTGCTTTTGATGGGTCATTGCAAGGAATCTCAGTCAGAAAGCCGGAACATGTGCACCAATCTGGCGTTTGACCCTTTTTTCTGCCGCCCTCTGGGGCTGGACTTTTTAAATGCGAGCGCGTTTCAGGCCCGGGCCTACATGCAACAATCCGGGATCACCGACGATCACCTGGCGAAAATTGTTGTCCGCTCCCGGCAGAAAGCCGCCAAAAATCCCTACGCCCGGCAAAACGATGCCATTACCGAACAAGACGTCATCAATTCCGCATTGCTGGCAGACCCCATCCGGGAACTGCACCAGTACCCGGTTACGGACTGGGCCGTGGGCATGCTTTTGTGCTGCGAAGAACGCGCCCGGGAATTCACGGATAGCCCTGTTTTCCTCACCGGTTTCGGCAGCTGCATGGACAGTTATTTTTTAGGCGATAAAGACCTGACTTCTAATTTTGCCCTGAAAAAAGCTGCCCGAAAAGCGTATGGCATGGCCGGCATTTCTGATCCCAAAAAAGAATTTGATCTGGCGGAAATCAATGATGCCTGCGCGTACCAATTGCCCATGTGGGCGGAAGGCCTGGGGCTGGCCGATGAAGGACGGGGCGGAGACTGGATTGATGCAAACACCATGGACGCACAGCACGCGAACCTGTCCGGCGGAATGCTGAACGGCAATCCCATTATGCTGGGCGGACTGGCCCGGGCCACCGAAGCGGTCCTTCAGCTCAGGGGCGACGCCGGCGGGCGGCAGGTGGAGGGCGCAAAAAAAGCATTGGCCCATGGCACCACCGGCCCGGCGGGTCAGCATCATGCGGTTCTTATTCTGGAAAAATAGGGGGTAAAAAATGGGATATAGAAAGAAAAACAGAAATGTCGGCATTGTCGGCATCGGGGAAACCAAATTTTCCTCTCACCGGGAAGACGTGAACCAGCCGGAAATGATTCATGAGGCGGTCCGACAAGCCCTGGATGATGCCGGCCTGAAAATAGACGATATCGATTGTCTGGTCCACGGCAATATGGAGCTGTTTGAAATGATTCACCAGCCGGATCTCTGGCATGTTCTCGGGACCGGCGCTTACGGCAAAGATTCCTTCCGGCTGACCACCGGCGGCACCACCGGCGGCACTCTGGTCTGCGCAGCGGACAATCTCGTGGCATCCGGAATGTACGACGTGGTCATGGCCATCGGGTTTGAAAAACTCCAGGAAGGGCATACCACTGGCGGCATCACCAACATGGCGGACCCGTTGTGGGCCCGAAAACTCCAGTCCGGGGCCCTCACCGCCCAGGCCGCCGTGAAACTGATCGATGAATTCGGTGCGGAGCGGGCCAGAAAGGCAGCCATGACCTACCGGATTATCATGGACAAGCACGCCTGCCTGAACCCCAACTCGCACCGCGCCTTTGGTCTGGATTGGGACCAGATGGACGATCTCATTCAAAATTCTCCGCCGCTGATCGGCGATCTCCGCCTGATCCACATGTGTTCTCAGTCGGACGGGGCCTGTGTCATCATTTTCGCGTCCGAGGAAAAGGCAAAAAAAATGTCAAAACCCCCGGTATGGGTCCGGGACCATATTACCGTCCACCGGGAAGAAACCCTGGATCTGCATAACAACTATTATCCCAACCGGACCACCCACCGGTTCGCTGCCCAGGAGCTTTACCAAAGAAACGGTATCGACAACCCCCTGGAATATTTTGACGTGTTTGAAATGTACGATCCATCCGCCTGGTGGGGAGTGGACTGGCTTCGGGAATTTTTTCTGCTTCAGGGCGACGAACATTTGAAGCTGGTAGAAAACCGTGAAATCATGATTGACGGGAAAATGCCCATTAACCCGTCCGGCGGCGTCATCGCGGCCAATCCCATCGGCGCCACCGCCATTGTCCGGACGGCTGAAGCCGCCAAACAGGTTCGGGGTGACGCCGGTCCGCACCAGATACCCACGCCTGTCAATCATGCGTTGGCGTCTTCTTTCGGCGGGACCATGTGGACTGTGTTAACCATGCTTGAAAAAGATTTAGACTGGTAAGGGGGCATCATGAGCGAATATTTTGGAATCAAGGTGGAAGATATTTTTAATACCATGAAAGACCGGTTCCGGCCGGAGGGGGCTGCCGGCATCACCCATACCTTTGGATATGAAATCAAGAATGCGGGAAAATGGAAACTGACCATCACGGACGGCACCATGCAGCTTGATACGGCGGATGATGTGTCGGACTGCGATGTGGTCCTGAATACGGACGGCGAAACCTTTGTGGGCTTAAATATCGGAAAAGTAGACGGCATGTCTGCTCTCACCTCACGAAAACTCAAAATCCAGGGAGACTTTAACACATTTGGTCTCACCAGCCGAATGTTTACGAAATACATGACCCCAGGCCAGGAAACCCGGCAGGAGCAGGAACTGCTGACATTAAAGAAAACCATTTCCGTCAATCAGCGATTTGCCACCGGACCGGTATTCGGCAAATTTTTAAAGGGATTAAAAAATAAAAAAATTCTGGCCGTCAGGTGCCCGGAATGCGGACGGCTCCAGACGCCGCCCAGAGAAGCCTGCGCCATCTGCCGGGTCAGAAACACGGAATGGGTGGAAGTCGGCCCCACGGGTGAAATGCGGATGATGGAATACTGCTATTATGCCAGCCCCGACCCACTGACCGGCGAAACCCGGGAAACGCCTTACGGCGCCATCGGCATCCTTTTAGACGGATGCAAAGACGAGGAGGTCTTCTGGCACCTTCTGAACCCGGAGCAGCTGGACCGGGTGAAAATGGGATCGGTCATCAATGGCAAGGTGACCCACGGGTCCCGTCTGCGTCCGGTCTGGAATGGAAAACGGACCGGCAGTATTGAAGATATCAAATACTTTGAAATTGACGAATGAGGAGCCAATGATGAATAAAAATATTGATACCAGCGACAGTTATGTCATCAATGGAAAGCTCGCCCTGCCTTATACCTATTTTGCCGGGCGTGTGGGCAGCACATTTATCACCACCATCCGGGACAAGCACAAAATCATGGGCGTCAAATGCAACGCCTGCGACAAGGTGTTTGTCCCGCCAAGACAGACCTGCGAGCGATGCCTGGAAGATATCCGGGACAACTGGGTGGAACTGGGCAACACCGGTGTGGTGGAAAATTTTACCATTGTCAGGTATGACGACAAGCACCTGCCACGCAAGGCCCCGTTTGCTCTGGGATTGATCCGTCTCGAAGGCGCGGACACCCCTATGGTGCATATTCTGGAGGATGTTGGCCTCGATAAGATCCAAATCGGCATGAAAGTTCAGGCGGTTTTTGCGTCAAAAATGACCCATACCATACTTGACATTGACCATTTCGCCCCGGTCTAATGCCACAATAATTTAAAAACTCCTAATTCTCTAAAGGACTTAAAATGGCGCTGATTTACGAAAAAAAGAACCGGATTGCTTACCTCACCCTGAACCGGCCGGAGGCCCAGAATGCGTTTGACCCGGAAACCGTGATCGAAATTATTGATGCCTGGAAAGACTACCGGGAAGATAATGATCTTCGCTGCGCCATTATCACCGGGGCCGGTGACGACGTATTTTCTTCCGGCGCGGACCTGAAACGCCTCATCCCCCTGATCACAGGGGCCCGGCAGCCGGAAACCGATGCGGACAAAATGATTCAAAAAGACCCCTACCTGCCCCAGAAGGCGTTTTTGCGGACCATGAAAATTGACAAACCCATTATTGCCGCCATCAACGGGCACGCCATTGCCGGGGGCATGGAAATCCTCTATGCAACGGATATCCGGATTGCCGCCGAAGGCGTTCGGTTCGGGCTTCAGGAAGTCAAATGGTCTATTGTCCCGCTCATGGGCTCATCTGTCAAACTTCCCCGTCAGATTCCCTATGTCAAAGCCATGGAGATATTGCTCACCGGTGAATTGATCGACGCCGAAGAAGCCCTGCGCCTGGGATTTATCAACAAAGTGGTTCCAAAAGGCCAGGTGATGGAAGAAGCCGAGCGCTATGCAACCCTTATTGCCAAAAACGGCCCCCTGGCCATCAAAGCCATCAAACAGTCTGTCCAGGCGGCCATCGGCCTGTCCCTGAAGGATGGCCTTGCAAAAGAGCTGGAATACGGAATTCCGGTCTTTTTAAGTGAAGACGCCCAGGAAGGGCCGCGGGCTTTTAAGGAAAAACGGGAGCCGGATTTCAAGGGGAAATAATCCGTTCATCATTTTTGACCATCATCCGAACATGCAACGAATTAAAACAGATCCGAAAAAAAACAGGCTTTATCTCCGGTTGTCAAAACTGACCGAAGCGGAGATGGCCGATGAAGTCATCGAAGTGGCCAATGCGGTTAAAAAACTGAAGCCGGGATTTACCTGTCTCACGGAAATCGGTGAAATCACCGCACCCACGGAAAAAGAAAAGCGCATGGTCCGGCTGGTAATGGAATATTTATCAATGATGCAGGTATCCAAAGTCGTTCGGGTGGGGGATCGAAGCATTTTTGAACTCCTGGACCAAAACAGCCGGGAAGCTGGCAGCTACAGCGCCCTGCACGCCGACACGCCGGAAGCAGGGGAAGCCCTGCTGGATAAATTGTACCCATCCGGTCCGAGATAAAGTTTTAACAGGATAAAATTGAAAAAAGGGGTCTGCCATGGCGAGCGGATACAAAGGATACGCAGGAAAGGTGCTTGACATTAATTTGACCACGAAAACCACGGGCGAGTATCCCCTGTCGGACACGGACCGGAAAAAATTTCTGGGGGGCCGGTTTATCAGTACCAAAATATTGTGGGATGAACTAAAACCCGGCACTGATCCCATGTCGGACGACAACCTGCTCATCGTTATGACCTCGCCGCTCACCGGCACCGGCGCGCCTTCCACCAGCCGCTACGATATTTCGGCAAAAAGTCCCCTCACCGGCGCCATCGGCCATTCCAACAGCGGCGGCAATTTCGGTATCCATTTAAAACGGGCCGGATGGGACGGCATTGTGATCCGCGGCAAATCGGAAAAGCCCGTATACATTGATATTGAAGAAGATACCATCCAAATCAAATCCGCGGACCATATGTGGGGCATGAATACGGAAGAGGCCCAGGACACCCTGGGCAAAGGCGGGAAAATGGTCATCGGACCGGCCGGTGAGAACCTGGTCAAATACGCGGTCATTGTTTCCGGCGAGCGGGTGCACGGCCGCACCGGCATGGGCACGGTGATGGGCTCCAAAAACCTCAAAGGCATCGTTGCCAGGGGCAAAAAAAAGATTGAGCTCGACCAGACCGACAAATTCCGCGAAGGCGTTAAAAAATGGGTCAAGCTGCTTCAGGGGCATCCGGCCACCGGCGACCTGGCCCCCCGGTTTGGCACCGCCAATTTTGTCACCATATTAAACCAGAAAAACGCCCTGCCCACCCGGAATTTTTCAAGAGGGTCGTTTGCGGGGGCAAAAAACATCAGCGGTGAACGGCTGGCGGAAGAATATCTTATTAAAAACTCGGGCTGCCCGTCCTGCCCCATTCGATGCGGCCGCGTGGTGGAACTCGACGGGAAAGAGATTAAAGGACCGGAATATGAAATTATCAGCCTAATGGGGTCCAATCTTGAAATAGACGACATGGATGCTATTATCCGGTGGAATTATGAGCTGGATCTTTTAGGCCTCGACACCATCACCGCAGGCAACACCCTTGGATTTGCCGCGGAACTCAATGAAAAAGGCCTGTGGGATAACGGTATTGAATTCGGCAAAAAAGAGAATATTTCCACAATACTCCATGATATCGCCTACAAAAAAGGGATTGGCAAGGACCTGGCCGAAGGCGTCCGATTTCTGTCTGAAAAATACGGGGGCAAAGAATTTGCCGCTCACTCCAAGGGGCTTGAAATTGCCGGATATGAACCCCGGGCCGCGGTTGGCCATGCCCTGGGATATGCCACGTCCAACCGTGGCGCCTGCCATCTGGACGGCGGATACATGATTTACTTTGAAATCAACGGTCCCATGACATTGGATCCCTTGCATTATAAATCCAAACCATCCTGGACCATTCTGGACCAAAACCTCATGGCCGCTATCAGCGCCGGGGGCAACTGCCTGTTTACCGCCTGGACGTTTGTGCCTAACTTTGCATACAAGCTCCCGGAGATGAAGTGGACGTCGGCCATTGTATCGAAAATTCTGACATACACCTGGTTTCTGATCACGGCACTCCTCAAAGCACCGCCGTTTTTGATGAAGATCAACCTTCCCATGCTGCCCCATTCCAAATTCATCCGTCTGGCCACGGGCATGAAAATGGATTTCGGCCGTTTCACCCGGGCCGGAGAGCGGGGGTATACCCTGGAACGGCTCTTTAATCTCAGGGAAGGTATCGGCAAAGACAACGACTGGCTGGCCAAACGCTTTACAGACGTGCCCCTTGAGAAAGGAAACGAAAAATCCAAGGTCCCTCTCGCACAAATGCTACCCCGTTATTACAAGCTCAGGGGATGGGATGAGAACGGTATGCCCACCCAGAAAACATTGAATAAGCTGGATCTGGATTTCGTCGATCTGCCTGAACTCAAAACCAATAAGGCTTCCTAAAACAATCCTTTTTCCTGCACCGCACGGCATGCCAGGGTTGGACCGATCCGATACGGATAGTGAATCATTCATTTCCTTCCCCGCAATTTGAGGTAACCGTGAATTGAATCTGCCACCGGCCAGCGCATCCGCTGTTCCTGATGTCTGCGGCCGGTTTCCTCGCCTGTTTTTTATTGACTCTGCGTCCTGATATATTATCTTATGGGCTCAAGCCTACTGAACCAAAAAAGGAGCCATATATGCGCACCCCATCTTTCACTTCTTTGATGCTCATCGCCATGGCGATGTCCGTGTTTACCGCATGCAGTTCATCCCCCCCGGTCATCCCGGTGGAAAAAACACCCGCTGCGGCATTAAACCCGGCCGAGGCCATCCGCCAGATTGGTGACGAGATTTCCGCCGCCAAAAAAGCGCAGATCCATGTGCTGTCTCCATCGACATTTGCCCGGGCGGAAAATGCCTATGCAAAGGCAAAGAGCATCTCAGAGACAACTGATAACACGGCAATGGCCATTGAGTATGCGGATACCGCCCGGACCTATCTTTATGATGCAGCGGAAAATGCAAAAATCGCCCGCACCGTTTTAGGGGCGGCCATTGAATCCCGGGAAAAGGCACAGGCTGCCGGCGCAGACAAGATGGAGGAGAAATACGGGGAAATTGAAACCCGTTTTACCGCCCTGACCCAGGCCATTGAAAAAGACAATATCCGGTACGCTCAAAAAAACGCGCCTGAGGTGGCCGAGGATTTTAAAAAACTGGAACTGCGAGCCATCAAAAAAGCGGCCACCGGAGAAGTCGCCGCCATTTTAAAGCAGGCGGAAGAAGACAGTATTACCCAGTACGCGCCCAAATCCTTTGCCCTTGCCAATAAACTGCTCAATGAAACCCGGACATTCATTACTGATAATCCCTACGCCAAGGACGAAATTTATGAGATGGCCCGCCATAACCTGTTCATGACCCGCCGGGCCCTGGCCATTGCCGATCACAGCAAAGCCATTGCCACCATGCCGCCGGAAGAAATCGCGTTTTACATTGAAGATACCCTTGGAGAAATCTCCAGAAAACTGGGGGCGCCGGACATGCGGGATCAGAAGTTTTATGTGCAGGTGGAGAACATTGAAAAAATGATCGAGTCGCTTCTGGACAGTAACCAGCTGCTGTCGGAAAAATTACAATTAAAAGAGACCAACATGCAGGCCATGCAGGCGAATTACGAAAAACAGGTGACCGGGCTGAACCAGCAAATTGCGTTTCTGGAGGGCAAAACTGAAGAGAAAGAGGCCCTCAACGAGCAGCTTCTCGAACAAAAGCGGCGAATGCAGCAGAAACTGGAAGCGGAAAGACAGTTCCACCTATTGTTCATTAAGGTTCAGAACTTTTTTGAACCCGATGAGGCGGATGTCTATAAAAAAGGGGATCAGCTGGTGATCCGTCTGAAAGGCATCCGGTTCCCGGTCGGTCAGGCGGTCATCATGCCGAATAGCTATATGCTGCTCAGCAAAGTCCAGAAAGCCATCAAAACATTCGGGGAACCATCCGTGACGATTGAAGGCCATACGGACAGCACCGGCACCATTGATCTCAATAAAACCCTTTCCCTGGCCCGGGCTGAGTCTGTGCGCCAGTATCTGATTGCCAACCTGACCCTGCCGGCGGCCAAACTATCTGCCGCAGGATATGGCTCCGAAAAGCCCCTGGCATCCAATGCAACCCCGGAGGGACGCGCCGCCAACCGTCGCATCGATATTATCATTACCCCTGAAACAGCGCCGGAAGCATTATAATCATGACAGTTGATACCAACAGCTACCAGGTCACCTGCCGCACCTGCCGTAAAAAATTTTCCGTTCAGCTTTTCGACACCCACGAAAAAAACCTTTTTGTGGTGGATAAAAAAGACTGGTTCTGCGACGAATGCAAAAAAGAGTATTTCAGAAAGCAGACATCGGATCTGTCAGAAGCCCATCAGCGCATTGGCTTTTCAGCGCTTGAGGGCACGGAAAAGATGATTTCCTGGGCGGAAAAAATCCGCGCGGAACTGATCAACAAGGCCAAGTATCTTAAACAAAACCAGACCGTCAGCGATGCCGCAGAAAAAGACATCTTGGATCGGGCCTTTGATGCACTGTTTGCCTGGTGGCAGTCCGAAACAAGCGCAAAATGGTGGATTGACAACCGAAAAATGACCGTCCGGGATATATCCAGCCGGGTTGCAAAAATATCCGAAGAAATCCGGCAAAAATAAACAAACGGCCAAATTCGCCCTATCACTATATGAAAATTGACTTTTTCGGTCATTGCGAGCCGCGCCGATAGCCTGGCAGGAGCAGCACGATCGGAGCAATCCCCTGAAAACAGGGAAACTGATTCGGCGTCCGCTCCTCGATAATGACTGCCCATATATCAAAGGCAATGGCATTAACTGGGGATACGGATAACCAAAAAAACCAGTTTGGTTATACGGTTATCCGCTTCTTTGAAGCAATCCTGATTTTTCGGCATCATCACCAAACCAGCCCATGACATCTTCTGCATCCAAATTATTATACCGAAAAATCGGCATCGCCTCTCTCATTATGATGGCCTCGGTGTTTCTCAGCCGGGTGATCGGCCTGGCGCGGGAAATGGTCATTGCCTGGGCCGGCGGCGCGGGTGCGCCGGTGGACGCTTACCAGATCGCCTTTGTCCTGCCGGAAATTTTAAACCATATCGTGGCATCCGGGTTTCTGTCCGTGGTGTTTATCCCTATTTTTTCCCGTTACCTTGCGGAAAACCGGGAAGCGGAAGGCTGGCAGGTCTTTTCCATCATTCTCACCGGGTTCGGCACCCTGCTCCTGTTCCTGATCGGGATTGCCGAATGGTTTGCGCCGGCGCTGGTGGGTGTGCTGGCCCCCGGTATTACGGATCCGTCGGTGAGAGCGGATGCGATTCACATGACCCGTATTATTCTGCCGGCGCAGTTTTTCTTTTTTACCGGCGGCATGTTGTCCGCGGTCCAGTTTGCCAAAGAGCAGTTCGCTGTTCCGGCCCTGGCCCCCCTGATTTACAACCTGGGCATTATCGGCGGCGGCGTTTTCCTGTATGGTTATCTGGGAATGGCCGGATTTTCCTGGGGGGTGCTGGGCGGGGCGTTTGTCGGAAATTTTGCCGTGCAAATCTGGGGTGCCCGACGGGCCGGATTGCGGTTTTCACTGCTTTTCGATATAACTCATCCGGATTTTAGAAAATACATCCTGCTGACCTTGCCCCTGATGCTGGGGCTTACCATGACATTTTCCACGGAATTTTTTCTCAAATTTTTCGGGTCGTTCCTGCCCGAAGGCCGAATTGCGGCCCTGAACTACAGCCTCCGGGTCATGCTCATTCTGGTGGCGTTTTTCGGGCAGGCCGTGGGCGTGGCATCCTTTCCGTTTATGGCACGTCTGGCAGCAGAAAAAAAACTGGCAGAAATGAACCAGCTCCTTAACGACACCCTGCGCTATCTGGCGCTCGTCATTCCCTTTTCCGTTCTGTTCATGGTGCTCCGCCATGAAGTAATATTAATCCTGTTCCAGCGGGGCCGGTTTGATGCGGCCGCCACTGCCCTGACCGCTGATATCCTGGTGTATATCATGGCCGGCGCCGTGGCCTTTGCGGTTCAGACCGTGGTGGTGAGAGGCTTTTTTGCCGTTCAGAACACCCTGTTCCCCGCAGTTTACGGCACCCTTGCCGTAATTGTCAGCCTTCCCCTCTATTATTTCGGTATGCAGTACATGGGCGGACAAGGAGTGGCCCTGGCCGTGTCTGCCGCCGCCATCATCCAGGTGGTCATGCTTTACAGCATCTGGAACCAGCGAAGCCGGAATACGGAATATCCCGCAGTGGCCAGATTTTACGCAAAAATCATCTGCCTGAGCGTCGCCATGGGTGTGGGACTGGAAGTTTTCCGGACATCCTTTCTTTCCGGCATCAACACCAGTACCCTTGCCGGCAGCCTTTTGGTCTCTTTCATTGTGGGCGGTCTGTTTTCAGGCCTTTTTGTCACGGCCGGCGTTCTTTTGGGAATTTCCGAGATCACCGGTCTTTTCAGCCGGATCCGCCGAAAATTATTTGCCGGATTCCGGAAACCCCATTCAACCGGAATCCCCATTCAAAAGGATAAGGACTGATCTTTTGAAACCATCGCCCTGCTGGACCGTGTATATGCTGCGTAATGAAAGAAATGCATTGTACACCGGTATCACCACGGACCTTGCGCGACGGATCAGCGAACATCAAACCAGGGGATCTAAAAGCGCCCGGTTCACCCGAACCTGTAAACGCCTGGATCTGGTCTACCACTGCGACATCGGCGACCATGGAGCGGCACTGACTGTTGAAGCAAAAATCAAACGGCTCGGAAAAGACCGGAAAGAGGCGATTGTAGCGGCGGGTTTGAAAAAAAACGATTTATATGATTTTTTATCTTTGCCATAATTAAGAGGATCGGAAGAACACCGGCCGGAAAGGAGTGTCATGAAAAAACCATTTGCCATCACCATTTTATCTATTTTAACTGTTTCGATTTTTTCCTGCCTGATCGGTCTTTCCGCCTGGGCCGCTGAACCGGAAAAAAGGATCGTGAAGCTGCCGCCGGCCGACACCGACAGCGGGAAACCACTTATGCAGGTGTTGAAAGACCGGGCCAGTTCCCGTGATTTCAGCAGTGAAAAACTGCCCATGCAAACAATGTCCGATCTGCTCTGGGCCGCATGGGGCATCAACCGTCCGGATACCGGAAAGCGGACCGCACCGTCCGCCCGAAACCGCCAGGAAATCGACATTTATGTGGCAACAGAAGACGCGCTGTATCTCTATGATGCGAAAGGCCACACCCTGATAGCGGTTATGGAAGAAGATATCCGGGCGCACACCGGCAAACAGGATTTTGTAAAAACCGCGCCGGTCAATTTGATTTATGTGGCGGATTTCGCGAAAATCGCGGGCACCGGCACGGAAGAAAAACAGTTTTACGCAGGTGCGGATACCGGTTTCATCAGCCAGAATGTTTATCTTTATTGCACATCCGCCGGTCTTGCCACCGTGGTTCGGGGGTATGTGGATAAGCCGGCCCTTGAGAAAAAAATGGGGCTTGGCCCGGACAAAAAAGTCACCCTGTGTCAAAGTGTGGGATATCATCCAGAAAATTAATATTTACTGATTGCGGGAAAACTCTCAATCCATGAGAAAGTTCTGGAATCAAGGTGTCAGGTTTCAGGTTTTTAACGGGCCGCCCCATCCTTTTGTCCTGAAACCTGAACACTGGCACCATATACTGGAAAAGGCGAATCATCACTATCTGCCCGTTTTCCTGCTTTTTTAAAGCGGGAAATAAGGGATAAGCACTCTTCTTTTCAACCTGGCAACGCTTCTCGGATAAAAAGGACCTGTTCGATGAATCTAAAGCAACACACCGCTGAGCTTCTTAAAAAAATCAAAGATCAATCCCCCCTGATCCACAACATCACTAATTTTGTGGTCATGAATTCAACAGCCAATATCCTGCTGGCGGCCGGGGCCTCCCCGGTCATGGCCCACTGCATGGGAGAAGTGGAAGAAATGGCGTCCATGGCAGGCGCTCTTGTATTAAACATCGGCACCCTGCAGGAAGACTGGGTGGATGCCATGATTCTGGCTGCCAAAACCGCCAATGACAAAAATATCCCCGTGGTCCTTGACCCGGTAGGGTCCGGTGCCACCTCATTGCGCACCCGGGCGGTCAAAAAAATCATGAAAGAAGTCAAGGTTTCCGTGCTGCGCGGAAACGCGTCGGAAATCTTTTCCCTGGCATCCCCAGGAACATCTGACGACATGCGCACCCGGGGGGTGGATTCCACTTTGACCATCTCTGATGAAATCATCCGTGCGGCCCGGCAACTTGCCCCTGAATTAAACTGCATTGTTGCCATCTCAGGGGCTGAAGATATCATTACCAATGGCAAAAAAACTTTTCAGGTAAAGAACGGCCACCCCCTGATGACCAAAGTCACCGGAATGGGCTGCGGACTGAGTGCGATTGTGGGGGCTTTCTGTGCGGTATGCGACGACAAGGACCTGCTTTCCGCCACAGCCGCGGCATTTGGGTTTTACGGTCTGTGCGGAGATCTGGCAATTAACGTCAGTGATAGACCGGGCAGTTTTTTCACCGCGTTTGTGGACGCCCTCTATGATGTGCAGGAGGCGGATATTCAGGAGGGGTTGCGGGTGGTGGAAGGGGAGTAGGTTGCAGGTTCCAGGTTCCAGGTGTCAGGTTTCAGGGAATGATTCCCTCCTGAATTAAATGTTGAAATCTGTTCGACAATTTCTAATCGATTCAGGACGCATTACAAGCATCTGGACAAATCGCCCCCCTGACACCCGACACCTTCTTCCTTCCCTGTAACTTGCAACCTGACACCTTTCGCCCCCCCTAAAACGGCCAAATCCAGGGTATAAAAAGCGTTCCCGCCGCAATCACCATAAGATTCAGCGGCAGTCCCATTTTCAGAAAATCACTGAACCGATACCCGCCCGGACCGTATACCAGCAGATTGGTCTGATAGCCGATGGGTGTGGCAAAACAGGCGCTGGCCCCGAAGCAAACCCCAACAATAAAGGGCCGGGGGTCCACTCCAAGACTTATGGCCGTGGATACGGCAATGGGAAAAACCAGCACGGCCGTAGCATTGTTGCTTAAGATTTGGGTGCTGATACTGGTCATCAGGATGATGCCGCCCAGGACCATCTGCGGAGATGCCCCGCTGAAAAGGCTTAAAAAAGCTTCCGCATACACCCGGCTGGTGCCGGTTTTTTCCATTGCCGTGCCCAGCGCAATGGTGCCGGCAATCAACAGCAGCACCCCGCCCTGCAGGGACCGGTAAAAATCCCGCATCTGGATACAGCCGGTGACAATCATCAAAAACGCCGCCGTCAGAGCGCAGGTCATTATTTCCGCAATACCCGCTGTGGCGGAAATAATCAGCCCGGCAAAAATCATCATGGCCAGCCAGGATTTTCGTTTGAGTACAATTTCTTCATGGACATCTTCAATCAGAATATAATCTTTGTCCGCCCGCATGGCTTCCAGCCGTCTGCCTTTGCACCAGACCAGGAGCATATCCCCGTTTCGCAGCCGCACGTCATGAATCTGGCGCTCCGTAAAATGCAGGTTATGCCGTTTGATGGCCATC
This sequence comes from Desulfobacterales bacterium, assembly GCA_963675805.2. GTDB lineage: Bacteria > Desulfobacterota > Desulfobacteria > Desulfobacterales > Desulfosalsimonadaceae > SURF-3. The sequence goes on from CAXXNU010000001.1 coordinate 437,174, forward strand.
ACATGAATATCCGGGTCCTGCATGAGCCCGGTCTCCAGGAGCCGTTCTCCCAGAAGCGAGGACTGGGGTGTAATGATCAGTTCCACCACCAGGGTATCGTCTTTGCCCACGCCAAAGGACAGGCCTTTTTCCGTGAGCGGCAGTTCCACGTCTTCATGATTTAAAATTTCCACCAGATCATTTAACGCCCCCTTAACCAAAATAAGATCATCCGGCGCAATCAGCACATGGTCGCGGCCGGGATAAAAGATATGGGAATACCGGATCACCTCAAGCACTGCCAGCTGGGGGTATTTTTCCGAAAACGCCGATAGCGCAGGCATATCAATCAGCCGGCTTCCCCGGGGGACTCTCAACTCCGCCAGGTATCTGCGGTGAGCACTGTCCTGAAGCTGACAGGTCGGATTTGACAAGGACGGCATTATTTTAAAGGATAAGACAAACATCAGCCCAAGCCCGACCAGGGCAATGGGAAGCCCGAGCCGGCCCAGCTCAAACATGGAAATGGCCCCGAATCCGGATGCGGCGCTCAGGTCACTGATAATGATATTGGTGGAGGTGCCGATAAGGGTACAGGTGCCCGCGAGGATGGAGGCATAGGAGACGGGAATCAAAAACTGGGAAGGGCTCAAACCAAACTCGCAGCACATGGTCATGACCACCGGAACAAACAAAATCACCACCGGCGTGTTGTTGATGAATGCCGATGCCGTCCCCACAGTCAGCAGAATAATAACAAGGGCCAGATACCGGTTCCCCCGGGAAAGCCGGATAACATGCCGGCCGATCAATTCCACGGCGCCGGTGCGCATCATCCCGCGGCTGATCACGAACATGGCCCCCACGGTGACCACGGCCGGATGGGCAAGGCCCATGACCGCCTCCCGGGGGGAAAGAATTCCGAAAACCACCAGCGCCACCATGATCGCAATGGCGGTAAGATCCACGGGAATCATTTCCGTTATCAGTAAAACCAGCACAATCAGAAGTATTACGGAAATAATCCAGATGCTCATTGTAGCGATCCTTTTCAGAAATTCGTCTTTTTACCGGATAATATCCTATAGCAAAATAAAAAAACACGGGTTTTGACGATTGCCAATTAAAAGCATATTCTGAAAAAAATAATTTGACAATCCCCATGTGAGCCATTAGCTTCTGTTGAGCATATACTCATAAAATAGGCTTACCGGCCTTTTTTACGGGCCATTGATGCCGGACATTTGTTCCGGCCGTGTCAGTTTTTCAAAATTGACGAATTCATTTAAAAACAATGTGTTAACCATAAACCAATAAAAGGAGTATGTCATGGACAAAGTCGCGGTAACATGTGAATCCCCCAGCCTGGAGGCCCAGGTGGACCCCCGGTTCGGCAGGGCCGCCGGATTTTTGATTGTGGACCCGGATACCATGGAATTTGAATACATTGACAATGGTTCCACCCAGGTCATGGCCCAGGGAGCCGGCATTCAGGCGGCGGAAAACGTATCCAACTCCGGTGCCAAAGTGCTGCTGACCGGATATGTTGGCCCCAAAGCGTTTCAGGGGCTTGCTGCCGCCGGCATCAAAATCGGCCAGAACCTGGATTCCATGACCGTACGCCAGGCCATTGAAAAATTCAAGGCTGGCGAGGTCGAATTTGCGGAAGCCTCAAACAAGGAAGGGCACTGGAAATGAAAATAGCGGTCGCCAGCGGAAAAGGCGGCACCGGCAAAACCACGGTATCGTCCTCTCTGGTATCTGTATGGGATTCGCCGGTGATTGCCATGGATCTGGATGTGGAAGAACCCAATCTTCACCTTTTTTTAAATCCAACGTTCACCGGCAGCCGCCCCGCCCGCATGGAAATTCCGGAAGTGGACCAGGCCCTGTGCACCCTTTGCGGAAAATGCAGCGATCTCTGCCAGTTCAAGGCCATCAGCCTGATGGGAAAAGTGCTCATGACATTTCCGGAAATGTGTCATGGCTGCGGGGGATGCCTTGCCATCTGTCCGGAAAACGCCCTTCACCCCATCCACCGGGAGTTGGGAGAAATTGCCTGGGGCCACGCCGGCGAAACGAAATTTCTCATGGGCCGCCTGCGGATCGGGGAAGCCATGAGCCCGCCGCTCATGCGGCAAGTCAAAAAACGACTGGATGAAATGCAGGCCGCATCCCCGGACCAACCCAAAGATGTCATCACGGACGCGCCACCCGGGGTTTCCTGCCCGGCCATCAACGCGGTCATGGACAGTGATGTGATCGTTCTGGTTACCGAACCCACGCCCTTTGGTGTGTATGACATGAAGCTGGCCCATGAAGCGTTCACCCCCATGAACAAACCCATGGGCGTGGTGGTCAACCGGGCCGGACTGGGGAATTCGGAAATCTATGACTACTGCGCCGCCAAAAATCTGGATATCCTGGCGGAAATCCCCTATGACCGCCAGATCGCGGAAGCTTACGCCAGCGGCGTCATCATATCGGAATCATCAGATAAAATGAAACAGATTTTTCTTGAACTTGCTGAAAAAATAAAACAAAAAGCCGGGGAGGTTTGCCGTGGATGAAATACTGATTATCAGCGGAAAAGGCGGCACCGGCAAAACATCACTGACTGCGGCATTTGCCCATCTTGCAAAAAATCACGTGATCTGCGACCTGGATGTGGACGCACCGGACATGCACCTGATCCTGAAACCGGAAAATACCCGAAGCCATGATTTTATTTCCGGTCATGAAGCCATGATTGTGGAAGAAAAATGCGAGTCCTGCGGCACCTGTCTGGAAATGTGCCGGTATGACGCAATTGTAAATGAGGGGGACCGCTATTTCATTGACCCCCTGAAATGCGAAGGATGCAAGGTATGCGTTGAATTCTGCCCGGCAAAAGCCATTGATTTTCCGGACCGGCACTGCGGTAGCTGGTTCCTGTCAGATACCCGTTTCGGCCCCATGATTCATGCACAGTTGTTTCCCGGAGAAGAGAACTCCGGGCTTTTGGTTTCGCTTCTCCGGAAGCAGGCCAAGGAAATGGCTGGGAAAAAGGGGCTGGACCTAATTTTGTCCGACGGCACGCCCGGCATCGGATGCCCGGTGATAGCGTCGCTTTCCGGCGTCAGCCTGGCGGTGATCGTCACCGAACCCACCCCCTCCGGACGCCACGACCTGGAACGGGTGGCGGATTTGTGCGCCCACTTCAGGATACCGGCCGGCATTATTATCAATAAATGTGACCTGAATGAAAAAGAAGCGGCTACCATTGAAAAATTCGCAGCAGACAAAGGAATTGTGCATTTCGGCAGTCTGCCCCATGATCCGGCCATTACCCGGGCCATGATCAATGGTCAGGTCATTACCGAATACGCAAACAATGAATTCACTGAAGAATTGACCCGCATCTGGCAGCAAATGCTTCAGTCTCTTAAAAAACCATAATCTTATTGATCTTCATGTTTTTTTTATTTATTAAATATGTTTTGCTTCAATCAAAAATTAAATTTAGTAATTCATAAGGAGAAACAATGAACACATTAATTGCTATTCCCTCCACCTCCCCTGGCGGATTGGAATCACCCCTTGGCGCCCATTTTGGTCATTGTGACCTGTACACCATGGTAACCGTTGAAAACAACGAAATCACATCTGTAAAAGTCATCCCCCCCATGCCCCACCAGCAGGGTGGGTGCATGGCGCCGGTCCAGTATCTGGCAGACAACGGCGTTAACATCCTGGTTGCCGGCGGCATGGGATTCCGGCCCCTGATGGGTTTCAATCAGGTGGGTATTGAGGTCTTTTTCGGCGGTGATTACCAGACCGTGGGCGATGCGGTAAAAGCCTTTATTGCCGGTCAGCTACCCCAGTTTTCACAGCAGCATACCTGTGGGGGCGGCGGGGCTTAAAACGGGATAGAGCAATGGCAGAAAAAATTTATCTGGAAACACCAGACCATCATCATGATTATGATCATGATCACGACCATGACCACGATCATGATCCTCACCTTCTGAATGAGCAGTTTTTCAGCCACGCCAATCAGCCCGGCCACATGGGCGTTTTGCCGTCGGCAAACGGATATGCAAAGGGCGTGGGCGTTTGCGGAGATGCCATTGAGGTATATCTTTCGGTTAAAAACGGAAAAATCTCGGAAATCCGACATTCGCCCAAAGGCTGCACATATACGGTGGCTTGCGGAAGCGCCATGTGTCATCTGGTAAACGGCAAAACCCTGGAAGCGGCCCTTACTGTCATGCCGGAAGATGTGGCCAACGAGCTGGCTGGCCTGCCGGAAGATCATATGCACTGCGCCGCCCTGGCAGTCAACACGCTGGGGGAGGCCATTGATGATTATTATCAGAAAGTCTGGGGCCGGGAAAAACCGCAAAAGGCCTCTGACCCCGATGCCGCCCCGGTTTCAGCAGCTGCTTTGCGCCATTAACCGCCCACCGCTTTTTCCGGTGCGCTATCCTGTTTTATGAATATTGGCGTCTGTCTCCGCCTGATTAAAGGGCGAGACAGACGTTTCAAGTTTGACGGCTTCGCAAAAAGTCCAAATTTTTTGTTGCGCTGCATCCCTCGCTGCTTCAGCGTACGCCAAGTACGCATCATCGCTCGGGATTTGCGCGCCTCAAATTTGAAACTTTTTTCTTTGCCGTCGGAATCTGACTTTTTACACTTCTATGAAGTTCGAGGAACAAAAAAATGAAAAAAATATTGATTGTCACTGCTCAGACGGAACATTTTTCCACCTTCATGGATGGTCTGAAACAAACGGCGGATGTTGATATTGCCACGGTTGATTCATCTGAAAAAGCCGAAGAGCAGGTGGCAGCCGGCCTGCTGCCGGACCTCATTGTGATTGATGAAACCATCAACAATGTCCCCGGGCTGACCATTGCCCGGAACATCCTGATGAAAAACGCCATGGCAAACCAGGCCCTTGTCAGCGGCCTTTCCGCCGAAGACTTTCACGAAGCATCGGAAGGCCTGGGCATTATGTGCCAGCTGCCGCCGGTGCCGGATGCGACCCAGGCGCAAATTGTGCTGGAAATTCTGGCAAAAATGCCCTAACATCAAAAATCAGGATAAAGGTGCCCGGTATCTCATGATTTGGGCACGCACGCAACGGACAACCGCTCCACCCTCGGCAAAAAGGGGGCAGCAGCATCTCAATCTCTTTTCAGACACCGATGAATGCGGTAATCCATGCCGTAAACACAGACCCGGCGACCCGCGATCTGGTGCGCCGGATAACAGAACGCCGGGGGCTTCTTTTTTTTGATATTCAGGCAGCCCCCTCCCGGCTGCCCCGCCTTTCAGTCCAGCCGCCGGACATCTTGATCGTATCCCTTACCGGCGATCCATCCCCGGATGACCGGCTGATCACCGCCCTTCAAGAAAAATGGACAGATGCGGAAACCGTGTTTCTGGCACCGGAACCGGAACTAAAAATCTGCATTTCCCGCCACAGAGACCACAGTCGAGAATTCATCCCCCTGCCGCCGGCCCCGGATGCTTTAGATTTGTGCCTGGACCGGCTGATTGAAAAAATATCCCTGCAAAAAAAAATCCATCAGCTTGAATACGCGCTGGAAAATTATCCGGGCGGCAATGTTTTCCAACTGGTCGAAACCGAGCGGTTCCTCATGGTCAAGCAGGTGATCGATAAAATGTCATCCTTTATCGCCCGGATCGCCCGGGATGTGGAAGACGGTGTGAAATATTTCCACAGCACGCCCTATTTTGTATCCATTCATACCTGTGACCTTAAAATCATTGCCAATGACGAAAGTTTCCAGAAATATTTCGGCAATAAAGTCGGCAAAGACAGCTGGGACATCTATCGCGGTCAAACCGCCACCCCGGATGGTTGCCCGGTGGGAAGAACCATTCGCACCGGCATGGTTCAGCGGACCATGGCGGCGGTGGAATACGCCAGCGGCATTACGGTCCCGGTGGTGGTCCACACCGCCCCCATTTACAATAATAACGGACAGATGGAATTGATTCTGGAGGTCACGGCAGGCAGCCGGGAAATTAAAAACCTTCAAACTGAACTGCGGACGACCCAGCAGAAATACCAGAATCTCTTTGAAGCAGTGCCGGACTTCATAGCGGTGCTCGATCATCAGTTCAACATCATCGCCACCAACCAAAGCTTTAAAAATGCCTTTGGCGACCAGACCGGCATTGGTTTTTTTAACATATTCAGCAACCCGAGTTTTTCAGACAAGGACTCGCCTCTCAGAAAAACATTTGCCGACGGGGCATCTCATCAGGTGGAAACCGAGCTAAGCGTCAAAAATGGAAAACGGTTCAATACCATCCTGTCGACGGCCCCGGTTAAAACCCTTGCCGGCAAAATCATCCAGATCATTGTGGTTTTTAACGACATCACCAAATTGCGGCGCCTGGAGGACAACCTCTCCACCCTGGGACTCATGTTCAGCGTGGTCTCCCACAATATCAAAGGAATCCTTACCGGCCTGGATGCCGGGTTGTACCACATTGACCGGGGATTCTACCGGAACATTCCCGGCCGCATCGAAGAAGGGCTGGAAGTGGCGACCCTGATGGTGGAACGCATCCGGAAACTGATTCTGGATGTTCTGTATTATGCCAAACCGCGCGAACTGAATCTTTCCATGACCGACGTGGATGATCTGATCGACGAGGTGGGACGGCAGGTGCGGCCGAAAATGGGGGCCAGAAACATTGATTTCACCTTTTCCGCGGCTCCGGACGCCGGGGAATTTGAAGTGGACCGGGAAATTTTTCATTCTATTCTGATCAACCTCCTGGAGAACGCCATGGAAGCCTGCATGGACCCCCAGCCGGACCATCGGTTCCGGATTACCCTTCACGGCGCCCCTCATGGCGATCAGGTAAAATTTGAAGTACGCGACAACGGCATGGGTATGGATCTGGATCAGCAGCCGCCTATTTTCAGCAAATTTTTCACCACCAAAGGCAAAAAAGGCACCGGCCTGGGTCTTTTCATTGCGAACCAGGTGGTGCGGCAGCACGGCGGGGAGATTCAGGTGGCATCCACCCCTGCTAACGGATCTGTATTTACCATCCATATGCCGAAAAAAGTGCCGGAGTCCGTTAAAACAGGAATAACTGTCTGATATCTTAAAAATTGACTTTGAATGAACAGACAAAAAGGAAACCGGATATGGACGGATGGGGCGAAGACGAATTTGCCAACAAGGATTTAATGGCCCCGTGCGGGCTCTATTGCGGCACCTGTGGGATATATTTAGCCAACCGGGACAACAATGAAAAATTCAGGGCCGTGATGGGGAACCTTTACGGCACCCGGCCCGAAGAAACAACCTGCGCCGGCTGCATGCAGCCGGACCCGCCAAAAAATCTCTTTATTTACTGCCGGATGTGCGTCATCAGGGACTGCGTCAAATCAAAAGGGTTTTACTCCTGCCACCAATGTGCGGACTGGCCCTGCGGGCATGTTGAAAATTTTGGCCTGGCCACGGGGAAACGGGTCATGCTGCGCGCCATTCCCGTCTGGCGTGAGAAGGTGGCGGAACTGGGTGATGAAAAAGGCAGCATTGAATGGGCAAGATATGAATGCGAACGGTATCACTGTTCCGCCTGCGGTTATCCGCTTTTCAGGGGGGTTCAGCGCTGCCGGCAATGCAAAAAAGACATGGCGGATGAGATGGACGGCTCTCTCTGATCACTGTTTAAAAGGGAAACGCATGAACAAACCCATTGACCCAAAAAAATTCGGTCTTCATTTCTCCACAAAAATTGAACAACAGGATGACACGCACTTTATCATCCGCATGGACCGCAAAAGCCGGATCATCATGAAAGACGGAGAAAAAATTCTGAAAAACGTTCAAAAAATAAACGCCATCGTGCCGGAGGCCGTGGTGACGGTTTCCACCACCGCCCCGGTGTGCGGCAAAACCCGGCAGTTTCTCGCAGGACACGGCATCACGATCAAAACCCACCCAAAGGATTTGACACAATGAACCAACAGGAAATTATCAACACCATCCGCACGTTTATTGTTTATCAGCCCTTTGTTGCCATGGGCATTGCGGCCGCTTTGGGCGTCCTGATCTGGATCAAGCCCAAACAGGTGCTGCGGCTGCTACTTATTTTTGCGGGCATTTGCGCGGCGGGCTATATTCTGTATTATCTATGGGGCGCGTTTCAATCCGGCTATTTAAACAAAGGCGATATGATCCATAAGAGTCTGTGATGAAAAAATATCTTCAACCCACCCCCATCCTTGATGGTACCCATCCCGCGGTTGCCAAATTCACGGGAAAAAACGCGGATCCCGAGGCACCGCCGATCCAACAGGCCGTCAGTCTCTATTATGCTGTCCGGGATGGCATCCGCTATGACCCCTATTCCATTGATCTCACGGTGGAGGGCCTCCGGGCCAGCACCACTCTTGCAAACGGCCGGGGATGGTGCGTGGCCAAAGCCATATTGCTGGCCGCCTGCTGCCGAAGCCGCGACATTCCGGCCCGTTTAGGGTTTGCGGATGTGCGCAACCATCTTTCCACCGAACGCCTGCGCGAGCAGATGAAAACCGATGTGTTTTACTGGCACGGGTATACGTCCATTTATTTGAACGGGAAATGGGTTAAGGCCACGCCGGCCTTTAACATCGAACTGTGCAACAAATTCAACCTGCGGGTGCTGGAATTTGACGGCACGGCCGACTCCATCTACCATCCGTTTGACTTAAACGGCCACCGCCACATGGAGTATATAAGGGATCGGGGATGTTACGATGATGTGCCCATCCATGAGATCATGGACACTTTCAAGCGGGCCTATCAGGTGGATGATTCATTGGAAACAGAAGACTTTGACGCAGACGTGGACCGGGAAACCGGCCAGGCCTGATCCTGATTAAAACCGTGATCAATTATTTATAAAAAACCGATCTGCAAGGGTTTACGTTTATCCTTTTTCAAATATCTGCATATATAAATACCTGCCGGCGTCCACATAGGGTCCCGGGGCCAGATGAATGGTATTTTTCAACTCTTCCGGGGAAAACCGCATCTCCATGGGCGGGCCGAACGGGGTTTTTTCCTTTTTTATTTCAACAATGGCAAGCCGGCCGCCGGGCTTCAGCAGCCGGTGCACTTCCCGCTGAAACCCGCTGGCCTGATCTTCTGAAAATCCATGAAATACCGTGGACAGATAAATCAGGTCCAGAGACAAGGCGTCAATGGCCATGGGACGGGTGATATCCGCAGCCATGGCCTCTATAGGCAGACCGCCGGTTTCCGCTTGAAGAATTTCAATGCTTTTTTCATCCGGATCCACCGCAAACACCTTGCCCTGGCTGCCCAGCCGGATTGCAAACGCTTTTGCCATATACCCGTTCCCGCACCCCGCATCCAGAATGGTCTGCCCGGGAAGAATGGCCAGCGCGCTCAGGACCACGTCCTTATTGATAAGCGATTCTGATGATTTTCCCTTGTGCTGGTGTTCCCGGGTCATTGTTTCTCCTGATGCCCTTCCAGTAAGTGTATCTGGTTGATGATCCCCTTACCTCACTCAGGGGGACGCTGATTCGCAGAGATGCCGCAAGATGTTAAATTAGTCTTTTGTTTCATCCGGGGCAATATCTGCGGTTTTTTCGGTTGCCGCATATACGCCCATTCTTTCTGCCAGTCCTGCGGCAAAGCGGGCTGCCTCGGATTTGTCCGTTTCATCCGGATGACGGGGATAGGTACGGAATATCTTATGGAATCCAGTGCATTTAAACCGGCCCAGGCATTGCCCGCCAAGTTTTTTCTCCATGGATTTGAGGCATTTATTGGCGGTCAGGGTCCCGAAGAGCGGTGCGCCATAGGTCACAAAAACCGCAGATACCGGTACCGGCGCCTTCTGATCCATAAAATCTTCAATTTTGCCGGTGGGCATGCCGCCATGCACCGGCGATCCCACCACGATCAGATCATATTCCGCTGCCACCAAATCCGCTGCGTCATCCACCGCTATTGCCGGACAATTCAATCCGGCAGCAATCTGTCCCGCAATCTGGCGGGTATTGCCGCTCCAGGAGTCATATACCACAATGGCATTGAAATAACCCGGCGTCGCCGAGTCACCAGAAACCGGGGCATCCTGATGAAAGGTCATGGCGGCATTATGGGTGGTGCAGCCATTAAAAAGAAAACACCCTGACACCAGGACAAGAACCAGCAAAAACAGTTTTCGGTTCATTTTGATTCCTTTCTCTATGGTGAAAAATATAAACAGATTTATTTTTAGCATATGTTCACAAAAAACACAAGAACTGTGTCTGTGGAGTCAGGACAACCGAAAAGAATTTGGGGAGATATGGCAGGTTTTTGAAAGATTCTGCTGACAAAATCCGGTTAAATGATCCGGATTTTTTCCCGGGAATCGGATTTTACCTCGCCGATCATCCGGGAGTGTTGCACGCCGTTTTCAATCAGGCGCTCAAGCAAAGATGCGGCATGTTCTTCGGCAACAGCGATCAGCAGCCCCCCGGACGTCTGGGGATCAAACAAAAGATCCACCATCAGAGCATCCACGCCAGGCTCCCGTTCCACCATGTGCTGGCGAAACTCTTTGTTTTTAAAGGCCCCGGCCGGCAACAGTCCGTATCCGGCATATTCCACAGCCGCCGGCATCACCGGGATATCCGTCCATCGCAACACCAGCCCGCACCCGGAGCCGATCACCATCTCCGCCAGATGCCCCAGCAAGCCAAAACCGGTGATGTCCGTACACGCATGCACCGGAAACGCGGCCATCACCCGGGCCGCGTCCCGGTTAAGTTCGGCCATCAGGTGCGTCACACTTTCAATGACGTCCAAAGACGCCATATCCGCTTTAATAGCGGTATTGATAACCCCGGTGCCCAACGGTTTGGTCAGAATCAGCCGGTCCCCGGGCCGGATACCACCTTTGGTAAGCACCCGGTCCGGATGCACAAATCCGGTCACGGACAGGCCGTATTTGAGCTCCGCGTCTTCCACGCTGTGCCCGCCAATCAACACCACCCCGGCTTCTTTCATTGTGGCAATTCCGCCCTCCAGAATCTTCCGCAAAATAGAGAGATCCATCTCCTTTAACGGAAACCCTACGAGATTCATGGCAGTTTTGGGCTCTCCGCCCATGGCGTAAATATCGCTGAGGGCGTTGGCCGCGGCAATCTGGCCGAACCAGAAAGGATCGTCCACAATGGGCGTAAAAAAATCCACTGTCTGAATCAGGGCCAGATCATCGGACACCCGGTAGACACCGGCATCATCCGCCCGTTCCAGCCCGACCATGACATTGGGATCAGACGGAATTTCAAGTCCGCAAAGTGCTTTGTCCAGGTCCCCTGGCGGCAGTTTGGACGCTCACCCGGCCCCTTTGACGGTCCGGCTCAGACGGATTTTTTCTGGTTCAGGCATAGATTGCTCTTTATCAAATTTCACGGCTTCGCAAAAAGCGGATAAACCGATCTTATTCTCCCGCCGCCGCTTTTTTGAGGGCGTCGGTTATTTCCCGCAAATCAATCCGGTATCGGTCCGCCACATTTTTTAACGTATCAAACAGGGCATTGCAGCAAATACATTCCCCGGCAACCGCGTCATAATCTTTAAACACGGCTTCGGTTGCGCGATACTGGCTCACAATATCCAGCACCGTCATTTCAGGTGTAATTCTTTTCCCGCTGGCAAAATCCATTTTAACTGACACTTTTTCCGTTGCATCATTTTTCAGCAAACAAAACCGATTTTCAGGAAATCGTTGTTATCAAATGCTGAATTTATATGGTTTTATACGATGTGTAAAATTCAAAATCTCAATAGCAATCTGAGAACAGATTGAAAATTTCTATTGAAGATTATTTTAAATGCGGGTTGCTTCCCTATAATTTTCCTCACAGCCCCCGCATCTGTTCAGATCGCAGCGCGCCCCGGTCCCTTGTCTCAAGTACAGCATTCACCGCATCCAGCATTTTTGCTTTGTCTTTCTGAAGCGTTCCGCTCACGGGCAGGTAATTGGAGGCATGGACACCCACAAACTTCAGGTTGTCCATGGTGATGTTTTCAAACATGAGCTTCATTTCTTCCAGGGTATCAAAGGGGTCCGGCAGTTCAAATTCTCCTTTCTGCAGCCGGTGATACAGGACCGTGCCGGGCACCGGCGTGGTGGTGAGCGCCGCCAGGTACCGGGGTTGCATTTTATTGGTAATGTCCGCGGTGGCAATGGCATGCTCCGCGGAACGCTCGCCTTTTCCGGCAATTCCCAGAAGCACCATGGACGACAAATTGATGTCCGCAGCCACGAGATTCCGGCCCGCTTCAAGCATCTCTTCCGCACTCACGCCTTTTTTAATTTCCGCCAGCACCCGATCGTCCCCGGATTCCACCCCCAGGTATGCCTTGGTCAGGCCCGCGGCCCGCAGGGCCGTGAGTTCAGGCATGGATTTAGAAAGGGTGCTCTGGGGGCCCACATAAGTGCCCACATGTCTTAACGATGGAAACGTCTGATACAGGGTATTCAGGATTCCAAGCAGTTTATCCGTTTTAATGGCGACCGCGTCGCCGTCGCATAAAAACACTTTTTCCAGATCCCCGTAATGGGCCTTGGCCATCCGGATATCTTCTTTGATTTCGTCCAGGCTGCGCACCCGGTATTTGCGGTCCTTATACATGCCGCAAAACGTGCACTGATTATGGGAGCACCCGATGGTGCACTGCAGCAGATAGCTGTTGGCCTCGCTGAACGGCCGGAAAATCTGTCCTTCGTATCTCATAATATTCTCTCAAATGATATTGCCCGCTAAATATTCTTGTTGAGTGTAAAAACAAACAATTAAGCAGCAGCCAGATTTTGTCAAGGAAGAATCCCGTATCGCTTGGTCCCTGGCTTGCAGCCTCCCGGCCGCCATCTATTGGCTGATAACCCGGCGCCTGCTTTTCTGCATCTTCCGCGTTACACCACCGGTTGCAATGACCATTGTGAACCAGTTTTGCCCGAAACTGCCCTTCCGGCGCACAGACATATTATACAAATGAAATATCAAAGGTTTACTGTTTCTCTCGCATATATTTTGCTTGACAATAACGGATGAGAATCTATAAATTGATCGTTTTTGTCAAATTATTGACCTATGCTTCATTTTTTGGATGTTTTCTTTCACGCATATCAACCATTTGATTTGATGTTAAAGATCCGACGGATATGACAAACGGCATTTTCATCCTTGATTTTGACCGGCAAAATTTTTTGCAGGCATCCAGCCCTGATACCATTGCCCGGTCCGGCAAGACATGGAAACAGGCGATGAATCGTCTGGGGCCATGGGAAAAAATACCCGCGCCGTTTGTCGGGGTGTCCAAAAAAGAGATGGTCTGGCACACCAACCATTCGGCCGGCAAGGGGCCGGCGGTTCTGGTTTGCGGGTCGTGCACATCCACCATGGATGTTGCCTGGCATTTTATTGAGAACCGGCAAATGCATGCCTGGGATTCCGTTATCGCCGTCAGGCAAACTACGGGCCGGGGACAGCAAAAGAGAGAATGGCTATCACCGGTCGGCAACCTTCATGTCTCCTGGCTCCTGCCCCTGCCGGAAGTTGATCCGGAGCAGGCGCTGAAATGGGACGGACTGCTGTCTCTGATGACGGGGTTTGTTCTTGTCCGGGCCTTTAACGAGATGAATGTGCCGGCAAAAATGAAATGGCCCAATGATCTGCTGATGGATAACCGTAAATTCGCCGGTATTCTGGTGGAACGGCGGGGACCCCATATCCTGGCCGGCATCGGCATCAATGTGGCGCATTTTCCGGATGACCGGCGGATGCGGGAAGACGCCGCGGTTCCGGCCACTTCCCTTGCCGCCCAGGGGATTGATACAGCGCCCCTTGATTTATGGCTGACCCTTGCGGAAAACGGGAAAAAATTGTTTGAATCCCTGATTCTTGCCCTGACGCCATTGGAATTTGTCCGGCTGGCAGACCGGCAAATGGCATGGATGGGGGAGAAAGTGCTGATCCGGCAGCCCCACGCGGATGTTTTTGAAGCGGTCATTTTAGGCATGGCCGAAGACGGTGGATTACGGATTAAAAAAGACAAGGAAGCCGTGATCTATTCTGGCAGTCTATTGCCGTTAACAGGTTGTTAAAACAAGGATAAAAAGAAAAATGAAACAAAAAACATTTGAGGACGTTCAAATAGAAATTGAGGGAAAACCCATTGTGATCGCCAACCGCGGGATTCCGGCCCGACGCATCAGCCGCGCCATCTCCGAGCGGCTGGAGGCTATTCCCATTCTGACCGCCACGGATGTTGACAAAACCTCCCCGTCCACCCTGGGGGCGTATGAGCTGCTTCTCCTGGGAGACGACCCCAACGCCTATCTGGACCTTGAACTGATCATTGAAAAGTCCAAAAGCCGGGGAGCGATCGGCATTCATCCGGGTTGGGGATTTATCGCGGAAAATGAGAATTTTCCCGCCAAATGCGCGGAGGCCCGCATCACCTTTATCGGTCCGCCCGCGGATGCCATGAGAACATTAGGCAACAAGGTGGATGTGCGGCAACTGGCCATGAAACTCGGCGTGCCCGTGGTGCCCGGCTCCGAAGGGTCTGTCACGAAGGATGAAGCGCGCAAAATCGCCCATGACATCGGATTCCCGGTCATGCTGAAAGCGGAAGGCGGCGGCGGCGGCCGCGGGATTTATGAAATCCATTCCGAAGACCAGCTGGAATCGGCGTTTCGCAAGGCAACGGTGATGGCGGAGGTTTCCTTCGGCAATCCCCGGCTGTTTGTGGAAAAATTCCTCACATCCGTGCGGCATATTGAAATTCAGGTGATTGCCGACCAGCACGGCAATGTGTTTGCATTTGACGAACGGGACTGCACCGTGCAACGGAATCACCAGAAACTGGTGGAGATCACCCCCTCCCCCTGGCCCAAAATGACAGGGAAACTCCGGTCAAAACTGAAAGAATACGCGGAAAAACTGGTCAAAGCGGTGAACTATCATTCCCTTGCCACTGTTGAATTTCTTGTAGACCAGGACGGCAGACCGTATCTCATCGAAGTCAACACCCGGCTTCAGGTGGAGCACGGCATCACGGAATGCCGCTACGGAATCGACCTGGTGGAAGAGCAGATTGCCGTGGCCTTTGGCGCTGTGCTGCGCTTTAACAAGAAAACCACCCTGCCGTTTCAGCATGCCATGCAGGTACGGATCAACTGCGAAGACCCCCAGGACAATTTTTCTCCCAATTCCGGGCTGATTACCCGGTACACCTCGCCCGGCGGTCAGGGGGTGCGCCTGGATTCCTGTGTCACCTCTGGTTATGAATTCCCGTCCAATTATGATTCCGCGGCATCGCTTCTCATCACCTACGGCAATTCCTGGCCCAAAACCGTTAAACTCATGCAGCGGGCTCTTAGGGAATACATGTTCGGCGGCGTCAAAACCACCATCCCCTTTCACAAACAGATCATCAAACACCCGGTGTTTGTTTCCGGCGACTATGACACCCGGTTTATTGAAAATACGCCGGAACTCATGGACTACACGGACGAGGCACCGGAAGCCCTGCGGCTGTCGCGCCTGGTGGCGGAAATTTCCGCCAAGGGCCACAACCCCTATGTGCAGCTCGGTGAATACCGGGGCATATCGGACAAGCGCCTGGGCCGGCTGGAAGTGGTGTTTCCCCGGCTGCAGGACGCCACCAGCGAATACACCTATCCCCGGTTTGACCGGGACGCCATTCTCGATTACGTGCGGGACAGCGGGTTTGTGCATTTTTCAGACACCACCACCCGGGACATCACCCAGTCCAACAGCGGCAATCGGTTCCGTCTGGGAGAAGACCGGATGATCGGGCCGTATCTCGACCGGAGCGGCTTTTTCTCCCTGGAAAACGGCGGAGGGGCCCATTTCCACGTGGCCATGCTGGCCAACATGACCTACCCGTTCACCGAGGCCCAAATGTGGAACGAATTTGCCCCGCGCACGTTAAAACAGATCCTGATCCGCTCCACCAATGTGCTGGGATACAAACCCCAGCCCAAAAACGTGATGCAGCGCACCGGTGAAATGATCTGCGAGCATTATGACGTGATCCGGTGTTTTGATTTTTTAAACCACATTGAAAACATGCGGCCCTTTGCGGAAATTGTTTTAAATTCCAAACGGAATATTTTTCAGCCGGCCATTTCCCTGTCATACGCCCGGGATTTTGATGTGGCCCGTTACATGACGGTGACTGCGGAAATCGTCCGCATGATGGCGGATGTGGCCGGGGTGAGCGAGAAAAAAGCGGAAAAACTGTTTATTCTGGGATTGAAGGACATGGCCGGCGTGTGCCCGCCCCGTTTCATGCGGCAGCTGGTGGGTGAAATCCG
This sequence comes from Desulfobacterales bacterium, assembly GCA_963675805.2. Classification (GTDB taxonomy): domain Bacteria; phylum Desulfobacterota; class Desulfobacteria; order Desulfobacterales; family Desulfosalsimonadaceae; genus SURF-3. The sequence goes on from CAXXNU010000001.1 coordinate 453,548, forward strand.
GAAAACCTACCCGGATCTGGTGATTCACTATCACCGGCATTACACCGACGGCCTGTTTGTGCCGGCCGTGGGCGCGGCTGCCCAGGCCGGGGCCCATATTGTGGATACGGCCATTGGCGCCTCCGTCCGGTGGTACGGCCAGGGCGAGGTGCTGTCGACAGCCGCCTATATTGAAGAGGAACTCGGCCTTAAAACGCATCTGAATAAGGACATGATCCGGGACTGCAACTTTGTCCTGAAACAGATCATGCCCTATTATGACCGGTATTGCTCCCCGTATTTCCAGGGAATCGACTATGACGTGATCGAACATGGCATGCCCGGCGGGGCCACGTCCTCTTCCCAGGAAGGAGCCATGAAACAGGGATATATCCGGCTGCTGCCCCACATGCTCCGGTTTCTGGCAGGCACCCGGAAGATCATCCGCTATCACGACGTCACCCCCGGGTCCCAGATCACCTGGAACACGGCTTTTCTGGCGGTGGTGGAAGCATATAAGCGCGGCGGTGAACGGTATGTCCGGCAGATGCTGGGGGTCCTGGAAACCGTGGCCATGGTGCCGGAGAATGAATTATCCGAAGATGTGCTGAACGACCGGCTGAAACTCTACCGGGATGCCAATGACGCGTTCCGGGATCTGCTGCTGGGCAAATACGGCAAGCTCCCCCTGGGGTTTCCCCCGGACTGGGTCTATCAGAGCGCTTTTGGCGCGGATGCGGAATGGGCCCTTAACAACCGGACTGACGCCTCCCCCCTAGAATTCCTGGAAGAAATGGATATCAGCGCCGAGCAGGAATCCCTGAAGGAGCTGATCAAGCGGCAACCCACAGATGAAGAGCTGGTGCTCTACCTCAATCATCCCGGGGATGCCATCAAAACCATTAAATTCCAGAAGCAGTTCGGCGACCCCAACAACATCCCCCTGGACACCTGGTTCGAAGGGCTTGAACTGCGTAAAGACCTTGAATTCAATGACTCCAGCGGCAAACCCCATAAAATGGTCATTCTGGATATTTCCGAACCCCGGAAAAACGGGGTCAGCGTGGTCCGCTATCTGCTGGATTCCCAGATTCTCACCTACCAGGTGAAAGTGCAGGAGCCGGAGACGGATGACGGCGCGGATCATGTCATGGCGGATCTGGAAAATCCCTATCATCTGGCCTCTCCCAGTCGAGGCGACCTGTGGGTCATGTATGTGTCGGCCGGCGATTATGTGAAAGAAGGAGATGAGATGTTCAACGTCTCCATCATGAAACAGGAAAAAGCCGTGTTTGCGCCCTTTGACGCCATGGTGAAACGGGTGCTGAAAACCGCCAATTATTCCGAAGACCGGAAAATGGTACCGGTCCGGGAAGGTGAACTCCTGGTGGAACTGGCGCCCGCGCCGTCCCTGTGCAAAAAATGCCAGGAACCCATCGCGTCCGGGGATTATAAGTTCTGCCCGTTCTGCGGGGAAACCGTTTAGAAAGGTAGAAGGTATAAGGTATAAGGTGGAAGGTAGAAGGTAGAAGATTAGGTTATTTTGTTTGGAACATTATAGCCGCAGATACACGCGGATGTGCGCGGATGGTTTTCACCTGCGTCAATCCGCGTGCATCCGCGGCTGAATCATTCATCCGTTGTATCCGCGAAATCCGTGTCAAAAAAATCTTCTGCTCACCACTTGGAAAAAGGCCGGGCCACCAGATTTACGTTGTAATACCGCGGATCATCCGTCACTTCCGTGATCACCCAGGGGGGCTTGTTAATGGCCTGGTCTTTGGATGCCAGTTCAATTTCCGCCACCACAAGGCCCGTATTCTCTCCTTCAAACACATCCACTTCCCAGACAGCTCCGGCATATTCCGTATAATACCGTGTTTTCTCAATAAACGGACGGGCGCACAGTTCATCCAGCATCTGGTGGGCATCGGCCACCGGAATGGCATATTCAAATTCAGATCGCACAGCACCTATAGTTTCGCCTTTAATGGTCAGCCACGCCCGGTCATCGGCCACCCGCACCCGCACCGATGTTCTGCCGGCCGCAGGGATATAGCCCTGTCTCACCCGGATGCCGTCATCTGCCGGGTGCCACGTCCCGGTATCCACGGTAAATTTCCGTTCAATTTCTTTTGCCATGGCATCCTTTTTTTTAAGCAGCTGTCCTTTGTTTACCAGACAGCAGGTCTGATTGTTTCAAAATCGTTTCCACACCCAATAGACCAAAAAAATGCCCGCCGGACAATGAAAAACTGGTTTTTAAAGTTTTTACGGGTTGATATATCACAGGAAGTCAATTATATTTAATTTTTTTAAAAATATATCGGCCCCGATTTTTGGCAGACCCCCAAAAGCGCAAAAAAGATACCATGAGCAGCAGCAAGCCCAAGCAGATCGGACTGATTTCAGATACCCACGGACTGCTAAGAGACAGTGCGGTGTCTGCCCTTGCCGGATCAGACCTGATTATCCATGCCGGAGATATCGACACCCCGGAAATCATCGACCGGCTCCAGGAAATCGCGCCGGTGATTCCGGTGCGCGGCAACATGGACCGTCCGACCAAACGCCGCACCCTCCCCCGGCACGAAACCGTTGAAATAGATGACATCTCCGTTTATGTCCTCCACGACCTGGACCAGCTGGATCTCGATCCGGCCGCGGCCGGCTTTGATGTGGTGGTCTACGGACACTCCCACCGCCCGAAAATCACCTATCGTGAAAATGTGCTGTATATTAATCCGGGCAGCGCGGGCCCCCGGCGATTTTCCCTCCCGGTTTCCGTGGGACTGCTTGAAATTGAAAACAACCATATCATACCGAGAATTATTGAAATAGAAGCATGAACAAACTTTAATGGTAAAGGAGATATTCCCATGAAAAAATGGTCACACCCCCTGATTGCGGCAACAATATTTTCCCTTGTCTTTTTCTTTTCCGCGTCCGCGGCAATTGCGGACGATGTCACGGATTACATCAATGAAGCCCTGGAATACTACAAAGACGGGCAGTATTCAGAAGCCGTATCCAGCCTGAACTTTGCCGAGCAGCTGATTCAGCAGAAAAAGAGCAGTGGCCTGGAAGCCTTTCTGCCGGAACCCCTGAGCGGATGGGATGCGGAGGCGGCCACCTCCCAGGCGGCCAGCTCAGCTATGCTGGGCGGTGGCATCAGCGCGGAACGCCGATACACAAAAGGCGACAGCTCCGTGGAAATTCAGATTGTAGCGGATTCCCCCATGCTCCAGGGGGTGATGATGATGCTGTCCAACCCCATGTTTGCGGCATCGGACGGCGGAAAGATGGAACGTATCGGCAAGCAGAAGGCTATTGTGAAATACGACGCCAGCAACCAGAGCGGGGAAATTCAAATCGTTGTGGCCAACCGGTTTATGGTCACCATAGAAGGTGACGGCGTTACGGATAAAGTTCTCAAGGACTACGCCGGTGCCATTGATTTCAATAAAATGGCCCAGATGCCATAAAATTGTGTTTTTAAAAGTCCGGGGCCTTTTTCCGAAGGCCCCGGATCCTTCCGCCAAAAAGCGTTTCCTGGTGACAAATCCCCACTGTATCCACAAATCACTCATCCATGGTTTCATTCAATTGATTTTCTGGAATGATGAACCCTTTCTTTTTCCGGAATGAATGCCCAGCTTATGCATCCGGTGTCTGAGGGTGCTGTAGGGAAGCCCGAGAATTTCCGCCGCCCCTCCCGGGCCGCTGATTTTGCCGTTGGTATGCTTGAGGACATTGTTGATATGGATAGACATTGCGTCATCCATTGAGAGCAAATTGGGTGGTTTATCCGAAAACACCGCCGGACCATTGATTTGGGATGTTTTTTCCAACAGTCCCTGAAATGAAATGGCCCCGCCTTGATAAAAAATCAGGGCACGCTCAATCAAATTCTGTAATTCCCTCACATTTCCCGGCCAGTCATGGGACAACAGCAGATAAAGTGCATTCACCTGAAGATCCGGGCGCTTTTTTAATTTCAATTCCAGGGTTTTTTTTTCGATAAAATATTCCGCCAATGCCGGAATATCCTCTTTGCGTTCCCGCAGCGGGGGAATATGTATGGGAAAAACATTGATACGAAACCACAGATCTTCCCTGAACTCCCCTTTGGCAACCATATCCCGGAGATCGCGATGGGTGGCGGAAATAATTCTGACATTCACCGAATTCTCTTTTGTGCCGCCGACCCGTTCGATCCTTTTTTCCTGCAGCACCCGAAGCAAGCGAATCTGTGCCTGAGGGGAGAGTTCACCGATTTCATCAAGAAAAATTGTCCCATTATCAGCCCGTTCGAATCGTCCCCGTTTTTGAGCCGATGCGCCGGTGAAAGCGCCTTTTTCATGCCCGAACAATTCACTATCCATCAGACTCTCGGGGATGGCACCGCAATTGACTTTGATAAAAGGACCATTTTTTCGGTGGGAGGCAGAATGGATGGCATCTGCTATCATTTCTTTTCCGACTCCGCTCTCGCCGGTTATCAGTACCGGGCTGTCCATTCCGGCCACCTGGCTGACCAGGTGCATTGCTTTTTTCAGTCCCAAATCGCCGCCAATAATTCGGTCGCCGGATTTTTCACGCAGTCGGTCATTCAGATAGCGGATATCAAGGGAATCGATTTCGTGATGATGACCCGGATCGTTGAAATCGGTGTGAAAGATGTTTTTGTACCAGATTACAATCCGATTCTAACGGGATATTACTCTGACAATAGAAACAATTACGACGAAATCCACAAATATCAGAGGACCGTATGCATGAAACAGCAACATGTGATACTTCGATCAGAAATATTCAATTCAAAAACAGGAGAACTCATTTGGTCCGGCATATCCGACACCATAAAACCGGATTCTCAGCTAACCGCCCAGGAATCGCTGCTGTCAATAACCAGCACCATTAGCGGAGAATTGATGATGGTGAGTTCCCACTCCTCATAAGAAGACTGGTGTCACATCTTGATTTGCAGGAGGGAAAAGACGGGTGGCATATCCCATGTGCGCGGTGATGCTGATAGATGCGGTCAAGGCGGAAAATCTGGATGATAAAATCAAGGGGCTGGACGTGTCGGAGCTTGTGTGCCAGTGTTTAGATTGATGAGCGTTTAGTTTTTATGGCCACGGCCAAAACGATAAACAGCAAGGCCGAAATCCCGGCGGTAACCGACCCGAAATAAAACGTCGCAGATGGCGACACACTGTCCCAAAGGAATCCGCCGATCAGGCTGGCCGGCAGCATGGTAATTCCCACCACCGAATGGTAGACTCCGAATGCGGTGGCCTTGAAGTCAACCGGAATGATGGCGGCGAGAAAGGCTTTTTGAATACCCTCCGTCAATCCCATGAAAAGCCCGTAAAGCCCGAAAAGTATCCAAACACACCTGGTGCCGGAAACCATCGCAAACCCACAATAAAGAATGGCAAACAGCACAAATCCCAGCAAAATGATTCTTTTTTTGCCGAACCGGTCCGCCGCCATGCCGGCCGGGATTGAAGAAATTGAATAAACCAGGTTAAACGCCAGATAAAGAAGCGGAATCATCGCCGCGGAGATACCCACCTGCTGTGCGCGAAGAATCAAAAACACATCACTGGAATTCCCCAGAGCAAAAATTGCTGAAATAACAATAAAAAATTTAAACCGCCAATCAAAATGGCGCCAGGTCAGTTTTGGGCGGTCCTCTCTGATTTCAGCGGTGTTCGGTTTTTCCGTTATAAAAAAAACGATCAGGAGAACAGCGATCACGCCCGGTATCATGGAAAGCCAAAAAATTTTGCGGTAGTCATTTGAAAAAACGCCGAGGAGAAAAAACGCCGCTGCCGGGCCGGCAACTGCACCCAGGGTGTCCATGGCCCGATGAAAGCTGAAGGCCCTGCCAAGCCAGTCGGTGTCAGTGGATTCCGCGATAATGGCGTCCCGCGGGGCCGTCCGGATGCCTTTCCCGAAACGGTCAATCAGGCGGGAACCCATCACCTGATGCCAGCCGGTGGCTAAGGCAATCACCGGTCGGGCAAGCGTTGAAATACCATATCCCGCAGCCATCAGCCATCTGCGGTTGCCGATACTATCTGAGAACCAGCCGGAAAATAGTTTGATCAGGCTGGCGGTTGATTCGGCAAGCCCCTCGATCAGTCCGATCACCGACTTGTTGACACCGAGCACATTGGCCAGAAAAAGGGGAATCAGGGGATAGATCATCTCCGAGCTGACATCCATAAAGAAGCTGACCAACCCGGCCACCGTCACATTCCTGCCGAATCCGAAAAATTGTTTTTTAGGTCTCATTTCACCATTTGCAGCTCTTTGATTCGAATGGTCAATAATTTAAATGGAAATGGATAAAATCCAGTATGCCCGATGACGTATTGAGTCAATTATCATCCGTTCAGCCCCTCCATACATTACCCAATGGTAATGTTCATGTCATGTCCGCGTAACCTTTAACTGATATTGTATTTCCCACTATTAAACGTGCAATGCAACAGGTGTGCGCGTTCGCTCATTTTTTGAGGAGGCAATATCTTGAAACGACTTTTAATTATATGGTGTTATATTACTTTTTTTTCTATTATCCTGATATCATCCGCATATGCGTTTAAATTTGCCGTGATTTCGGATACCCGGGCCGGTGCCCTGGATAATGCACTGGAATTTATTGTATCCCAGGAAGTCGACTTTATAATGCTCCCCGGCGATTTTTTTTATGATGCGCAGGATTATTATTCGCATTTTGTAAAGTTTGGCTTTGAAGTAAAGCCTGAAATTGCCCCGGACGAGCAGAATGTTTATTTTGTGATCGGCAATCATGATGCCCCGCCTTTTGGGGATGAAAATTTCATGTATAATATTGCGCCATATTATCCGGACAATGGGCCGGCCCTTGCCCCCCGGGGCACGGTTTTTTCCTTTGACAGATATAACTGTCATTTTGTGGTCACCAATCAATACTGGAATGACCCAAAAGCCGGATATACTGAAGAGCAGCTCGCCTGGATCGGACAGGATCTGGCCGCATCGAATCAGGCGTTTAAATTTGTGTTTGGGCATGAACCGGCATTTCCCCTGGACCGCCATGTGGGTGATTCCCTTGATGCGGATCCGGTTCAAAGGGATTTGTTCTGGGATGTGCTGGTTGAAAATGGCGTGCAGGCATTTTTTTGCGGCCATACCCACAACTTAAGCCATATTATCAATAACGGGGTCTACCAGATAGATAATGGCGAAGTCCGGTCTTCGCCCGTGTGTGTTACGATTGTGGATATGGCAGACGAAGAAGCAACCATTAAATCGTATCAAACAAACGGATCCGTTCCGGAGCCGGATATTACCTCTGATGAACCAGGTGACCTGGTCATTGAAACAAAAATTGCCCTGAATGCACGCCCGGAAATCTCAGACAATATGGAAGTGCTTTACAGCGCAGGACCTTCCGCTGAAAAGAGTTTCATGGAAGAATCGTGTTTTATTGGTTCCGCAATGGCTGAGACACGAAGGTGAATGGAAGCTCCTGTTTGATAAATGTTAACAAAAATATGGCATAGACATTTATTTGCCTTCGGGATTTTTTAAAGGGACATTCCACCAGTGTCCCTTTTCCTATGGTGCTCTGTATGGAGCCGAAAGAATGAAATCCAAAAGATACCGGATACCGGTTGCGCATTGAATTGCTTTTTCAGTGAATAACTAGTATAAATTACGATAATATTCGGATATTTTTGGCTTAAAATGGTAAAAATATTTAACGTTTTTCAACTTTAAATGCGTATTGAGTGGCGTTATGAGAATATTGCTGGTCGAAGATGATGCAAAAATTGCTCAGTTTGTTTCCCAGGGGTTGAAAGAAGCCGGTTTTGCCGTGGACCACATGGACAACGGCGAAGACGGGTTGCACATGGCATTAAACGAGCCCTATGATGTGGCGGTGATTGATATCATGCTTCCGAAAATAGATGGCCTGACATTGATAGAAGGCATGCGAAACAGGGGTATCAATATCCCGGTGCTGATATTAAGCGCCAGAAGGACCGTGGATGACCGCGTAAAAGGACTTACCACCGGAGGCGATGATTATCTGACCAAGCCGTTCGCGTTTGCGGAACTCCTTGCCCGTGTCCAGGCGCTCCTCAGGCGGGCAACCGGCATCACCAGTGCGACACGGCTTGAGATCGATGAACTGGTGCTTGATCTCCAGACACGAAAAGTCGAACGGGCGGGCCATCGAATCGACCTTCAGCCTCTGGAGTTTTCATTACTGGAATACCTGATGCGCAATGCCGGACAGGTGGTGTCCAAAACAATGATCATGGAGCATGTCTGGGATTACAATTTTAACCCCCAGACCAATGTAGTAGAAGCCCGGATTTGTCATTTGCGGGATAAAATCGACAAGGGATTTGAAGACAAGCTGATTCAGACCATACGAGGCGTTGGGTATGTTATTCAATCAGGCAAATAAACACAAAAACAGCCTATCCTTTCGCCTGACTGTCTGGTATGCGCTTATATTTACGTTAACATCCCTCCTGGCACTGTCCATTTTTTATTACCATATTTCTAAAATTACCCTGGAAAATACGGATAATGAGTTACTGGAAGAGTTGGAAGAGTTCTATGCATTGATGGGAGAAGGTGGTGTTGACCAGGTGACCCTGGAAATCGTTTTGGAATCCGAATCCGAGGGGCAGGATGTGTTCTATCGGCTGATGACCATGGATGGCAGGGTTATGAAGGCTTTTAACATGGAAGACTATGAGGCTATCGGTGTCTCTGCCGAAGCACTCGCAGCCATCCGGAAAAAAGAAAAATATTTTTTCGAAACACTTAACGTTCCAGGACACGATTATAACCTACGGGTGATTTACGGTGCTATCAGCCCGACATTGATTTTTAACATGGGCATTTCCCTTGAAGACAATTATGCGTTTCTGGGTATTTTTCGAGATCTTATTTTGATGCTCATGATCCCGCTTTTCATTCTTGCCGCTTTTATCGGCTGGTTTTTAGCCCGCCATGCGTTAAAAGGGGTGGAGGAGGTGACCCGGACCGCCATTGAAATTTCAAATGGATCCATTGAAAAACGGGTGGAGGTCAAACGACGCCATTATGAAATCGACCGTCTGGCAAATACCTTTAATGACATGCTGGACCGGATTCAGACATTGATTAAAGGCATGCATGAAATGAACGATAATGTGGCTCATGATCTCCGTAGTCCGCTGACGCGAATCCGCGGAATTGCCGAAATGACACTGGTGGGGCACGGATCTATTGAAGATTATGCTGAAATGGCGGCTAATACCATTGAAGAATGCGATAAACTCATTGAAATTATCAACACCATGATGGATATCACGGAAACCGAAGCCGGGGTCAGCCCGTTTACGTCTGAGAAAATTGATGTTGTTAAGTTGATTGTATCGGCCTGTGAACTGTTCGATCCCATTGCAGAGGAAAAAAATGTCCGTCTGATAACAGTGCTTCCCAACACGCTGGTGATCAACGGAGATAAAAGCAAAATGCAGCGCCTGATCACCAACCTTCTGGAAAATGCCATCAAATATAACAAGAAGGGCGGGACGGTGACGATTTCAGTGACATCAGCCAGTCAGCAGGTCACTATCAAAGTGGAAGATACCGGTCTGGGGATGGCCGATGATGATCTGCCCCGGATTTTTGAACGGTTTTACCGGTGCGACCGGAGCCGCTCCCAGGCAGGCATCGGGCTGGGGCTCAGTCTCGTAAAGGCCATTGTCAAGGCATTTAACGGCGAGATAGAGGTAAAAAGTGCTGTAGATAAGGGCAGTATCTTCCTTATCCGGCTGCCGGCATAAAAGCTATCTGTCATAATTAACAATATCTAAATCCCGATCATACTCTTCGGTCTCAATTTCCATTAATCCCAATAATGTATGAAACAGGTTGTCCTGAGAAAACGCATTGCCGGATTTTGCCCGCAACGCGGTCTTGTCAATTTTAAAGCTATCGCCAAACCACATCACGGCTCCCACATGCCTTTGCTCATCCGGCGCCATATAGTAAGGCAGTCCATGCAGATATATCCCGGTTTCCCCCAAGGATTCGCCATGATCACTGATATAAATCATGGCGGTTTCAAATTGTGCCGTGTTCTGCTTCAGCAGGTCGATGGTTTTTGATAAAAAAAAGTCCGTATACAGGATGGCATTATCATAGGCATTGCCGATCTCTTCAGCAGTGCATGTTTCCAACTGGTTGGTTTTGCAGACGGGTGTATATTTTTCAAATGCCGCAGGGTATCTTTTATAATACGCCGGCCCATGGTTCCCCATCTGGTGAAGCACAATGAAAATATCCCCGGTTTTTTTACTGTCGATATAGTCCTGAAGCCCAACCAGCATGCCCTCATCCCGGCACTCCCCGTTTTCACACACCGGATTCGTATCCGGTTTTCGAAAATCTTCATACGGCACCCGCAGGGCTGCTCCCTTGGAGCTTGAATTGTTTTCCCGCCATAATACATGGACCCCGGCGTGTTGAACAACATCGAGCAGGTTTTCCGTGGCGTTCCCTTTTTTCCGACTGAAGTTATCCCTGCCATAAATGGAAAACATGCAGGGGACAGAAACGGCGGTAGAAGTGCCGCAGGAAAACATTTTGGAAAAGCTGATGACATCCTCTTTGGCCAGCAGCGGGGTGGTTTCCCGAAAATAACCATTCAGGGACAGTCGGTCTGCCCGGACCGCTTCTCCCGCCACCAGGATGATCAGTTCCCGGTCCATATCGGTGGCCGGAATTTTTGCATCGATTCCAATGGGCGTTACGGTCGTTGTGTTTTCGATGAATGTGCTCTTGACGGTTTTAGCGGCTGCATAGACCCAGGCAGGCGGATTGGCATATTCTCTTAACGGCTTATGTTCCCTGAAAAAAGACGTGTAAAAACGGCTGAAGCTGAAAAGCATCACGGCAATCATGGCCAGGGAAATCCCCGTGAGTGTCAATTTTTTTAAAAGCTCAGTCTTCAAAGAACCATGGGTGATATTGACTTTGTAGACATATACTGCGGGCAAGATGCCCAGTACCAGTAAATAGACGAGCAATTTAACACTGAACAAATCCAGGGACTCATTCATATCCGTCTGGATGACATTCTGAATCATCTCATCATCAATGATTACATTGTAACTGTCCATGAAGTAGGCTGTTAAAGAGGATATCGTAAGGATGAGGATAAGAAACGGCCGGGTGGTGTATTTCCAGCAAAGCAGCGTTAATACAAAAATCAGCAAGCAGGTAAGGACGACTGCGATAGAGGCCAGAAACAGGATATTTTCGGAAGATACGGTATAAACGGCCGTAATATTTTTAAAAAAAGCAATATTGTAAAACAGGGTAAGGAGTATGGATGTAAAAATAACCATACGGGCACTGGTTATATTTTTCATAAGTTTCAAAACCAAAAACGCTCACTTCAGTTAAATAAAATTTTCAACTTTGATATAATCATAAAACCTCAGATTTCGAATACTATAACAATTCTATCACTTATTGCAATCAGGTATCATAAACCAAAACCCGCACAATAATCTCCTCTGCCTCAACTTGATACAAATTAACAGCTTTTATAACCTTCTGTGAATACGAGCTAAAATCTGTTTTTTTAGCGATCATGGAAAATGCCTGATGCTTATTTTTCCGGTCATTCATCCGAAATAACATTACCAATTCGTAATTTTCAGATCATTTTGCCGTAATGATTCACCTGTTAGATTCAATCCGTAAATCAGAAGTTGATTTCGGTTCTTGTGGCATTCAGCGAACAGCTTTTTTAGGAATTGGATACGTAAATGTTATTTCGATTAAACAGACCGTTGGGCGTTTTTTACCCGTTTTTTATATTCAGCATAACGGCTTTAAGTGTTTTGTTTGTCAGCCGACTGGGCCTCAGTCTCTGGCAGGCGGACCGGATTCATGCGGTCAATGGCTGGATACCCGTTATTTTGCAGGGAACCCGCATTGACATTGCCACCATTGTTATGCTCGCCGGAGGATTTGCGCTGATTTCCACATTTCTTTCCGGCGCCCACCGCATCGGCCGATTCTGGAACCGCATGGTTCAGGTATGGCTTTCCTTTTCCATCACCCTGCTTATTTTTATGGAAATCGTAACACCGCCGTTTATCGCGGAATACGGGTTCCGACCGAATCGTCTGTTTGTGGAGTTTCTGGGGTATCCCAAGGAAGTGCTTTCCATGCTTTTCAAAGGGCATTTGCCTGCGGTGATGATCAGTCTGATCGGGATCATCGTATCTTTTCGAATTGGCTGGCGGGTGTTCGGTCACGCGATACGAGATATCGTTTATCCTCAAAAGATCCGGCGGGCGTACATGGCCCTTTTTATCCTGATTTTCGGATTAATGGGTGCGCGCTCAACATTGGGGCATCGGCCCCTGAATCCTGCCATGGTTGCATTTGCCGATGACGCGCTGGTCAATTCCCTTGTCTTGAATTCCACCTATTCTCTCGGTTTTGCCATTGACCAGATGAAAAGCGAGGCAGATGCGTCTAAAATTTACGGCCATATGCCGGAGGCAGACATCATAAACATGGTTCGCGCCGAAACACTGCAGCCGGCATCTGTATTTGCCAACCCGGATCTGCCGACACTGCATGAGCAGCGAGCAACATACCGGGGAAAACCGAAAAATCTGGTGATTATCCTCGAAGAAAGCCTGGGAGCGAGGTATGTGGGGAGTCTTGGCGGACTGCCCCTGACACCGAACCTGGATGCTCTGGCGCAAAAGGGCTGGATGTTTGACCGGTTGTATGCCACGGGAACCCGCTCAGTACGGGGAATCGAGGCGGTGATCAGCGGTTTTACGCCGACGCCGGCCCGGTCGGTGGTAAAACTCGGAAAATCCCAGCATAATTTTTTTACCCTGGCGGACCTGCTCCAGCGGCAAGGATATCATAATCTGTTTATTTATGGCGGTGAAAGCCATTTTGACAATATGAAAAGTTTTTTCCTGGGAAACGGGTTCAACCAAATCATTGATCAAAACGATTATGAGAATCCGGTTTTTGAAGGATCATGGGGTGTTTCCGATGAAGATCTCCTTAACCGGGCGCACGAAGAATTCATACGCCTGAATGGCAAAGGCCAACGGTTTTTCAGCCTGGTGTTTTCTTCTTCCAACCATGATCCGTTTGAGTTTCCGGACGACCGGATTGAACTCTATGAACAGCCGAAACAGACTCGCAACAATGCGGCAAAGTATGCGGATTATGCCATTGGCCGGTTTTTTGAAAAAGCCATGCAATCATCATACTGGGAAGATACGGTTTTTCTGGTGGTGGCAGACCACGATTCCCGGGTGACCGGTGCCAGCCTGGTGCCCATTGATCACTTTCACATCCCGGGACTGATCCTTGGCGGTGAGATTGAGCCAAAACGCGATCCCCGGATTGTCAGCCAGATTGACCTGCCGCCAACGCTCCTTTCATTGATGGGCGTGGACAATGAAAACCCCATGATAGGCCGGGACATGTGCGTTCAACCGGAGGAGTATACCGGTCGGGCCATGATGCAGTATGGGGTAAACCTGGCGTATATGGAAGGCAATGATGTGGTGATTCTGCAACCGGAAAAACCAGCCCAGGGGTTTGCCTACGACGCCGAAAGTCAAAAACTCACCAATGGATCTTTAAAGCCGGGCCTGGCTGACAAAGCTCTGGCAATGGCACTATGGGGCAGCCTGGCATACCAGGACCGGATTTACGGGTTGCCGGCGATTGCTTCGGTTTGCAGCCGGTAATCATGATCGCCCAACCGGAGCAGTTAACTTTTGGGTAACTTTTTTTCAACTCAAAAATTTTACGGATTCCTACCAGACAATAATTTTTACGGAATGCTTTCATAATCTTGGTCGGCCTTGATCATCTTCTCGGCCATATGTAGCGGAATGCCTTTAAGTCTACATTGAAAATGGAAGGCTAAAGCCATCCGCTGCGGTTCTCCGACAAGAAAGTCGTCATCATTCAGAGGCCAAAACCCGGAACAAGCCTCTTTTTCTTTTGAAATAAAAATAAGAAATTTTTTGTGAGCGCAAATCCACCAGACGTATACGGCTATACAAGCGACGGATGACGGAAAGATTTTGTCAAAATATGGGTCGCCGCATGAAACATGACAAAATCGTCCGTTTTTTGTGTGTATTTCCGGTAAGGAGTTTTTTGTATGGCCAGTAAAAAGATGATAAGATATTTTTTGTTCCTTTTTATTTTGTTGTGTATCGCTGAAACAGCATATTGCAGCGGCCCCAGTCATCCGGCGGCCGATGTTTTCCAGTATGCTATTCCGGCGCTTGCGTGGGGCAGTACTTTTTTATATGGGGATTCCGAGGGCAGAAACCAGTTTTATAAATCGGGAGCCACATGCCTTGCAGTTACACAAGGACTGAAGCGAACGATTTTTGAGGAGCGACCGGCCGGACATGGAACGGATTCTTTTCCATCCGGCCACTATATAAAATCCCCAAAAGATAAAAAATGTTACGTAAAGTGATCGATATGCCAGACTTTTGAAAAATTTTGAAATACTGATGTTTTGGCTCTGCTGATAGGTATTAATAATTTGTTGACTGTTTTCCTTGACAATAATATCAATATTGATACTATATTAATATGACAAAAATCGATGACTTGCTAACATCATTTCAACGAAGTTCGAAGAATGTACGATTTTCGGATCTGTGCAAAATATGTGATCACTATTTCGGAGAACCACGTCAGAAGAAAAGCAGTCATTGTGTTTATAAGACCCCCTGGCAAGGCGATCCGAGGATAAATATTCAGAACGATAAAGGAAAAGCTAAAGCATACCAAGTAAGGCAGGTGCTTTTAGCCATTGAAAAGCTGGAGATCAACCATGGCACAAAGAAATGATAAATATACATACCGTGTTACCTGGTCTGAAGATGATAATGAGTATGTCGGTTTATGTGCTGAATTCCCTGGCTTAAGCTGGTTAGCAAAGACACCGGAAAAGGCTTTAAAAGGAATTCGGGAAGTTGTGGCTGATGTAGTATCGGACATGGCCACCAATGAGGAGGCTATTCCTGAACCCATAGCCACAAAACATTTTAGCGGGAAATTTATGGTCCGTGTGCCTCCGGATATTCACAGAAAATTGGCCATTCAAGCTGCTGAATCAGGTGTAAGCCTTAATCGAATTGCCAGTTCCAAGTTAAGTCAATGACCGCAATCTGACCCCAACAGGTGTTTCTCAGAAGACGCACTGTTGAAATTCATCCTTTCTCTGTGAATATTTCAAAAGAGCCCCAATTTTCCCCCGAAATCCGGCAAAAAATCTCAATCCAGATATTGTGGTTTGTCGAGGTGAATAATAGTAATCGCACTTATCGACATTGCGTACAGCTAAAAAATTTTTGAATACTGCGGGTTTAAGATGCAACGATACCTTTTCGAATTACCCTATATTTCCTTTCAATTTTTATAATCCCTTTTGCTTTTTAATAATTATTCCATTTCAGATAAAAGACTATTTGAGAATCGGCCCAATAATACTCCAGCCCCGGTTGAACAGGAACGATCCTATCCTGAGGAAAAGGCCGGTACCTAATTTATAAATGACATGCATACCCTGGATATGCCACAGTGGTGTTCGTATGATGGCTTTATTTTTTATCAGGCCTTTCACACCGGCTTTTGCCACTTTCCCGGGATGGGCCCCCAGCTTATCATACATCCTGATCATCGTACTCTGGTTATTTTGCCCCTGGATTTTACCTGATCGCATAATATTGGTGGCAATAACACCGGGACAGAGTGCACTGACATTAATGTTGTATTTGCGTAATTCCATCTGCATGATATTTGCCAGGTTGACAAGGGCGGCTTTGGAGGAACCATAAGGACCAAACCCGCAAATGGGCATGAGCCCGGCGCCACTGGCGGTAATCAGGATCCATCCCTTCTTGTTTTTCTTCATCTCGGGAACAAAACGATCGATCAGATATACCTGCCCCCAATAATTAATGTTCATCACCCATTTCCATTCATCCAACGGAAATTCTCCTATTTTACCCTGATGAAATACACCGGCATTGCAGCATAAAATATCCACACGACCATATCCTGCCAGCACCTGATCCACAAACCTGGCAACCTGAGTTTCATCACTGTGATCCAATAGATAACTGGCCATTGCAGCGCCCGTGTGGCTGACTTCTTTGCTCAATTTATCCAGGCCTTCCCGGCGAATGTCAGTGGCAATGATAGTTGCCCCCTGCTTGGCCATTTGCAGTGCAAGTTCATAGCCGATTCCCGAACCTGCTCCGGTAACGACCGCCACTTTATCCCTGAAATCCTTAATCCTCGGCACAATAAGCCTCCTCATGGATTTTGTTTTGGTCTCTGTTATCCATTAAACCAGACAGATATTTTGTTTGCGATGGCTTGGGGATCCGGCATCATGGCATTTTCAAGGTTTTTCGCATAGGGAACCGGGCATTCCGGCGCTGCAATCCGAAGCGGGGCGGTCTTGAGCACATTAAATCCTGCAGTGGCCACCCGTGTGATTACCTCCGACCCGATACCTCCGGTGTAAGGCCCTTCTTCCACCGTGACCAGGCGGCCGGTTTTTTTAACCGAATTTAAAATGGTCGTAGAATCCATAGGATACAGGGTGCACAGATCAACTACTTCAACGCTGATACCGTCAGCTCTCAATATTTCAGCCGCCTCCATTGATACGCCGACGCCCAGCATATGGGTTACGATGGTGACGTCCTCACCGCGCCTCCGGATCAATGCTTTTCCAAGGGGTAGAGTGTATTCGGTATCCGGAATTTTGCCGGCTTCGGCATACATCAGTTTGTGTTCAAACATGATTACCGGGTTGTTCAAACGGATGGCGGATTTGAGCAAACCTTTGGCGGTGAAAGGGTCGGACGGTGCCACCACCATCAGGCCGGGAACGCCGAAAAAAAACTTTTCCATGGATTGGGAATGCTGGGCGGCCATACCGATGCCGCTGCCCAATGGTGTCCGGATGGTCATGGGGATGGATACCTGTCCGCCGGTCATATAACGAAGTTTTGCCGCCTGGTTGAGAATCGGATCCATGCAGCAGGTGAGAAAATCTGCAAACAGGATTTCCGCAACCGGCCGCATGCCGGTCATGGCCGCACCCACCGCACCGCCGACAATTCCGTATTCACTGATGGGTGTGTCGATAATCCTCTGTTTGCCGAATCGATCCACCAGGCCATCTGTTACATTGAAATACCCCCCAAGGGTTACATCCTCGCCCCACAGGAATACACTGTCATCTCTTGCCATTTCCTCGGCAATGGCTTCATTGATCGCCTGGGCCATGGATGCGTCTTTTTGGCCGGATAAGTTGATTTCCCCTTTAAAATAGGTTTTATTTTCCGGCGTGTAGACATCGGTCATTAAGGCAGAAAGTATAGGCTCATCTGCCTTAATGGCAAATTCAACAGCATTTTTAACATCATCTGCTGCCGCTTTTTTGATGGCCTCAATCTCAGATTCAGTTGCCGAATTATTTTCAATCATCTCCTGGATCAGCCGGGGGATAGGATCCTGTTCCCGGTATTTTGTTTTTTCCGATTCATCCCGATACAATTCCTGGTCACCTTCCATATGGCCATGCCAGCGATAGGTCATGAGTTCAACCATTCGGGGGTTGCCATCTTTTCTCATGTCTGAGATGATTTTCCCCACTTTTTCATATACGTCCCTGACATTATTCCCGTCCAGGCGAACCGATTCAATATTGTATGCCTGGGCGCGCACAAACATTTCAGGCACACCGGAATGGTTTTCCACATGCGTGAACTCACCATAAAGGTTATTTTCAACCACTACGAGTACAGGCAGACCATACACGGCCATCATGTTCATGGCTTCATGGAACATTCCCTGGTTGACACTGCCGTCTCCGGCTATTACTACGGATATATCATCTCTTTGCTGATGTTTTATGGTGATACCCGCCCCCATGGCCAGGAGATAACCGGCCCCCACGATGCCGTTTGCGCCCAGAACGCCGCGATTTCCGTCAGTTACGTGCATGGATCCGCCTTTTCCGGCGCACAGGCCATCTGCTTTGCCGTAGAGTTCTGCCATCATACGATTCAGATCCGCCCCTTTGGCAATAATATGACCGTGGCCCCGGTGGGTGGTGTTTAAATAATCCGAATCCCTGAGGTTCATACACACGCCAGCAGCAACAGCTTCCTGGCCAATAGAAAGATGAATGGCTTCCGTCGGCAGTTCGCCTTCTTGAAATGCAACCGATAAATGGTTTTCAAATTCTCGAATGACACACATGGTTTTAAGAAGGTCGTGATCGGTGACCAGTTTTACATCCTTTTTTAATTCTGTTTTTGAAACGGTTTGGCCCCCTGCAAATTCAATGGGGAAGGCGGGCAGGATATCCGGATAAATCTCCTTTTTTTTGAAAAGATCCAAAAGCTTCAATAAAGACAGTTTCTTTTTGGCTTTTCCCATGATTTTCTTTTGCAATAAATCTTCACGACCGGACTCCCGGAGCACCTCCGGGTACATGGCAAATGCCGGTTTTAATGCCGGTATGAGTTTTAATGCTTTTTGGACAGACCCTTTGGGGATGATTTTCCGGGTGGCGATGGCCATCGGGACATTCAGATCCTCCATCCAGAACAGATGGCTGGTTTCAGAAGACAGGATCATATCAACGTCCGGAGAAACTTCTTTTTTCGGGTTGAAGTAATATTCAGGTGTATCGCCGGAGAGATCAATGTAGAGCGCAGTGGGATAATCGGAATACCGGAATCGGGCAATAAGTTTAACGCCTGATACAGATTCGACAATGGCCGGGGTGTTAAAAATTTTCTCCCAAAGCTTTGATAAAATTGCTTCTAATTCCTGTTGGTCTTTATAGATGGCCATGGCTCCCCCTTTTTTTTGAGAATACAAATTTGACGGCTTCGTAAAAAGTCCAAATTCTTTGTTGCGCTGCATCTCTCGGAATTTCACGTAAGACTATGTACGCTGCATTCCTCAAGATTTGCGCGCCTCGCCAATTTTAAGATTTGGTGGAGCTTTTTTCTTTGCCGTCCCAAATTGTTTTTTACAAGATTGTCATATTTAATATTTTCAGTATGGTTAAAAATTAACATGAACCTAAGTTCATGTTTAAGAAATTTATACGTTGTCGGATTTTTGTTGTCAACAAAAACATGAACCAAGGTTCAAATTTTCTTGTCAAGGTGTTCAGGTCGTAGTATTCAGATACAAATTTCAGGCAAAAAAGGAGATAAAAACGATTAATGACCCAAAAAACAACGCCCCAAAAAACCAGAATTCCGAAACAAAAACGCAGTATTGAGAAGAAAAACAGGATCATGGATGCCGCCATGACGCTGGTTGCTAAAAAAGGCATCCACAATACCAATTCCAAGGAAATCGCCGCAAAAGCAGGCGTTGCCATCGGCACCTTCTACTCCTATTTCCCGAATAAAAATCAGCTTCTTGTTGAACTGCTTGATATTTATCTAAAAGATCATTTTCGTCGCATCTGGAAAGATGGAATTTCAACAGATGCCACTTCTTTTCAACAGACCATCCGCCACCTTGCGCAAAATCTTTTAGATGCCTATGATGTGGCGCCTGATTTTCATAAAGAAACCCATGTTCTGCGCTATTCTGATCCGGAAGTGAAGGCCCTGTATGACAGGGATACGGAAATGGAAATAAAGCAAATTTCCCATGTACTTGAACAGTTTTCAGATTATCACACGATAAAAAACATCAAGGCTGCTGCCCTGGTGATTCAAAGCGCTGCTGAAAACCTGGTCCACAAGATCAAATTTATGGGAATCAAGGACGAAAAGCCTGCGATCGATGAGTTCTCTGAAATGATTTATAAATATCTGTTTAAAAAATGATAGCAGAAAAATCAGGGGGAAAAATAATTATAGCACAAAGGCATATGATGTTTACGGGTGTGGAGACGTGCTCGCCGGATCAACTGGTTTAAAATTTATTTCAAGTTTAAAGCCTGCTACTTTAGCATATTCTTCGATGGTTGACAGCTTCGGAGAACTTTTCGAATTTACATTTTCAAGCCTGGATATATTGCTTTTTTTAGTGTTTAATCGACCTGCAATTTCTTCTTGCGTCAACCCGGCTTCCTTACGGATTCTGATTAATTGTTTTCTCAATTCATAACCAGAAGATAGCAGCTCATATTCTTTCTTTACTTCCGGACGCTGTAATGCTTTTTTTTTGAATTTTTTCAATGATGGTCTCATGGCTTTACCTCTTTTAATCTTTTTCGGGCGGTATTAATTTCTTTTTTGGGGATTTTTTGTGATTTTTTCACAAATGAATGTAAAATAATCACCTCTTTTCCTTTGACCGTACAGAAAAATGATCGGCCAATTCCTTCTTTTCCTTTTGCCCTGATTTCAAATAATCCGTCTTTTAATGCTTTAGTGTATGGACTTCCAAGTGCAGGGCCAAACTCCTCTATCATTTCTGCAATATGTAAAAAGTTCGCCAAAATACCAGGCGAAAATGACATTGTTTCTGCCTCTACCTTATTATTGAAAAATGTTATCTTTCAATTCATGTCTTATAGTTATCATTTTTGATAACTTTATCAACCATAAATATCAACCGATCTTGTATCTCTCGATTAAGCAGAATGTTACGTAAGGTTATCGATATGGCGCGATTTGAAAAATTTCAGCAATACTGCCCTTTCAGAATGAAGACGGCAGCAAGTTCTTCTGGTAAGAGTTGCTTTACACTTAAATTTACCTTGTATTGAGACTCAATTGGGGATATTATTGAATCCCAATAGGAGGTGAAATATGAAATTTTTAAGCGTCAGAGATCTAAAAACAAAATCATCACAAGTATGGAGCGAATTACCGGATCAAAAGGAAATGGTCGTGACAAGCAACGGCCGGCCGATCGCCCTTCTTTCTTCAATTAATGAAAACAATTTGGAACAGGTTTTGACAGCCTTTAGACGGGCAAGGGCAGCAGATGCCCTGGCGGCTATCCAGTACGAATCAATTCAGCAGGGAACCGATGCCATATCCATGGATGAAATAAATGCAGAAATCAAATCAGCAAGGTCTAAACGTAAAAAATGAGGATCGTATTGGATACAAACGTTCTGGTTTCCGGATTGTTGACCCCTTTCGGTTCAAGCGGTGGAATCTTAAGAATGGTGTTTTCTGGTGAACTTCTGTTATGCCTTGATGCCAGAATTATAGCAGAGTATAAAGATGTTCTCCATCGGCCAAAGTTTAAATTCAACAGGGATCATATCAGCTTATTGCTTGACTTTATAAAACAATACGGCCAATTCATTTCAAGTTCGCCTCTTCAAAATCGTTTGCCGGACCCCGACGATGAACCATTTCTGGAAGTTGCCATCACAGGGCGGGTTGTTTCTTTGGTTACCGGGAACCGCATTCATTACCCGCCTTCACCTTTTGAAGGAATAAATATTTTTTCGCCTTCTCAATTTGTTCAATTTTATCGTGATCAGGATAAATCCAGCCCTTAAAAATATGATCTTTTATTCGTTTCACTGAACCCGTGCGATGGATTACAAACATATTTCACTGATGCAAAGCAAAAAACCGGGGTTGGCTTTATCCTGCCCCGGTTTCACCATTTTTAATACAATATCCGATACCTATCTTGTGCCCCCATTAAAATGAGGAATGTTGATCGGGAAGGATTATAATGAGGGCCTTTCAGGCTAAGCCCCTCAGGGAATTTAATTCATTTTAGAAGCCATCGTTATATTCGTCAGATATTCTGGTATTACATCCCGGCTGAATACATCGTCTTGTGTTTCAGCACGCCGTATGACTTCAATTTTGTCTCCGCTCAACAGCAGGGTTGCGGGCCTTGGCATTGCATTGAAATTACTCATTGATACTTCTTGATAAGCCCCGACGTCGAGAATTGCCATAATATCACCAGGCACCAGATCATCCGGAACCTTTATCATCGGAAACATTCGATCGCCGTAACAGCTACGACCCACTACATCCATTTTCTCAACTAATGGTGCATCTGTCTTATTTGCAAAGATGTAATCGTACACATGGTGCTCATACCTTCCCCCAGTAAACCAGAATTCGGTCGTATCAAGGGCTGCATGATTCCAGGTGATGGGACCTTTCATTTTTTTTATGCTTTTTACCGTTGTCAGATGAACGGCTGTATCCCCGTGCATGCTTCTTCCAGGTTCAACCTGTAGCATGACTCCTTTTGTGTTAATTCCATGTCGGTTCAACTCTCTTTTTAGAGTTCTGGTACATGCCATTCCATATTCCTCGATGCTTGGGGCCATCTTCTGATTCGGAGTGAAAAGTATGGCCTTATCGACTATTTTGGATATCACTTTGTATCGCAACGACGGGAACGGTGATAAAGCCCTGGAAAGTCCATATAGTAGCAGGAATTCATATGATTCGGAATATTTTATCTCGGAGCCGAACGGGTCTCTAGGGCAGGCGAAGCCACCTCCAATATCGATCTCCTTGGGCTGAAACCCATCAAGGGCCTGGCTTACGACACTGATTTCTTCGGAGTAGGCCTTCATCTGCTCTTCCCAGTAACGCGTTGATGCTTGGTGACGGCCATGGTGTTCATGAAACCCCACCAATTCAACATGTGGAGATTTTTGAATCCGTTTTCCAATATAAATGACAGCATCGCGAGGCAGGCCACCCTTATAGGCCAGTGCCACAATATCCGTTGATAGTGGTCCGTTTGGGACGAAGTTACTGTATTTGGTGAAACCCTTGATGGCTGGTTTTAACCGCAGACGTACCTTGGCCTTGGTTTTGAGTTCTCTGGCAGTTTGCTCAATTACATCAAATTCTTCCATCCCGTCGATCGTAATACGCGCACCTTGCTTTATGCCGCTGGCTATGTGTTCAGGGTCTTTGGGTACACCGTTTACCGATATGTACTTTGGTTCGAATCCAGCTTTTATCGCAACTGCCAGTTCCCCGGCTGAGTAAATATCGCATCCACAACCCTCGCTGGCGATGACCATTTGAATGGCAGTGTTCCAGTTTGCTTTGGCAGCTGGCATGATCTTTACCGGCCCTTCCGTCCATCCGGCTTCAAATCCTTTCTGGAACCTGCGGATATTGCGGCGGAGCTGGGCCTCTGAAAAGACAAATACAGGCGATCCAAATTTTTTAACGATCTCAACTGTGTCGAGTGCTTCAATAAAAAGGTGTCCATCTCTCATGCTCAAACAATCATCTATTCTTTTTGCTTTCATTATATTTTCCTCCGTCTTTATTTATGAAGCGCGTAAGACTCTTCACAGGCGCACCGAACGATTCAAATCGCCATTGCGAAAAACAGGAAAAAATAAAACCCAAAATTAATATAGTCCACCAAAATGAACAAAAAAACAAGCGACGTTACGCAAAGTTATCGACATGGTGCACAGGGGAAAAATTTTGGAATACTGAAGATTTTTACTATAAGCAGCAACTTTGCAATTGAACCAGAAGTGTAGATTCGAAATTTATTAAATTTTTTCTTATTTACTGTTTTTTTGGTATTATCATCCAAATTTTCGATTACTGGAACAAAAAAGCCGGGCTGTTGAATAATAAATGTTGGGCAGAATAAGACTGGGAACGAATGGGCGAATATCCTTTAATAGAAAACATAATGCTACTAAAATCGGGCATTGATGCTTGTATTGAAAAGAAGACGTTTCCCCTGGCTTTAATCCTTATTTACTCTGCCATTGATACTATCGGATGGCTTGACAGTAAGGCGGAATTTTCTACCCATGATGATTTCATACGATGGGTCGACAAGTACCTACTCAAAGCAAAACCACTGAAATGTACTGCAATTGATCTATACGCTGCTCGTTGTGGTGTGTTGCATACGTTTAGGTCAGGTTCGCAGTTGAGTTCATCTGGCAAAGCCGATATCATTTTTTATGCCTGGGGAAAAGCCAAGAATGAGGATATGCAAAGAATAATGGATTATAAGAACAAATCATCCAATCATCCAATTGTTATCCACTTAGATGAACTGTATCAAGCCTGGTTATTAGGTCTTGAGCAATGGGGCAAAGATTTGGACTGTGATTCTGATAGAAGTGCGAGGGTGACTGAAAAAGCGGCGAAGTTTTTCGGAGATGTTAGTGTAGGAACTGTGTCGCATATACTTTCAATTATCTGAATTTAGCGAACCATGATTAATAAATTTATAAGAATGCCCAAAACCCAGTGCAGCCTGTTTTTCTCAGATTGGTTTCGGATTATGATCCGCACCAGTCAACCATCGGGATCAAGATAAGGTTAAGTGGTTTTGACCTTATCCTTGGCTGCAATGCTGCCCCAGAAAAACGTTGGTGCCTTTGACCTATGCGGAATGGCATCTGACGCTGTAAGTGCGGTGAAATTGGGAATCCCAAAGGGTTATAAATAATATGAATTTAAAATGATCTAATTCCTTTAAAATATTAAGAAAATAGCCATTCTTAAAATTTATAACGCTCAGCTTAGATAAGTATTACATAATCTAGCTTTGGCCGGAAAAACGAGGAGGTTGGAATGTTTCGACTTAAAACTATCACCAATAACTCTCACTCTTTTATGGAATTATTATTGTTTACCAGACAAATAGTAACGATGCTTATTTGCATTATTCTGACGTACCCATTTGTAGACATAGCAATGGCTGAGGATACCCCGGTGAAAATCGGTAATCCCCTGCTCACTCGATTTCCCACCAGTGGTGATCCAAACAACTCCCGGGCACGCTCGATCTGGGATATGCACTATTTCAACAACAAGATTTACATCGGTCACGGCGATTATTGGGCTAACAGTGGGGCAACAGATGTCTGGATATATAATGGCACCAGTTTCGTGAATGAGTATACTGTTGACGACGAAATGATATGGGATTTTTTCGAATTTGAAAACAAGTTGTTCATCCCCGGCAATGACGCTACAGAGGATTGGAGTTTCGAAAATCTGTATATTAATGATCCCAACCGATACCCGAATCCTGGTTGGATAAAGCTCAGAACCATGCCTGGTGGCCTACATTCTTTTGACGTCGCCTTGTTCAAGGGAAACCTATATGCTAGTATTTCTACAGACGGCAGCACCCCGGCTAAGGCGCTTGTGTCAACCGATATGGGCCAGACATGGACAATTTTCATTTCCGAGTATTGCTCTTTCGTGGTTTTTGATGATTTCATGTTCATTGATGGTGACAATTATTACAGATACGATGGGACTACATTGCAACCCATTACCGCAGATTTCTTAGCACCCCTGGGAAACGCTCGCAAGGTAAGATTCCAGGACGGCGTACTTTATTCACAACCACTCCGTTATGCGCTTGATAACGCACCTCTGTATTTTTTGCCTGCAAGCGAGATTATAGATGATGGATCAGCAACCATTATTGCAAACTTCGCTACAGATAATGTTCGTGACATTGTGGTTAGGGACACAACTTGTTATGTGATGACTGCTGAGGAAATCACGATTGATTTAGAGTATAAAGGTTATATATATTACTCAACCGATCTCACCAATTGGTCTATGGCAACTGAATTCACTATGCCTGGTATCCCTCTTTCCTTTGAGATTATGAATAACAAGTTCTATATCGGTTTAGGCAGTAGGTACGAACCCAGTTTGGGATGGGTCACTGTTGGTCCGGCATCCGGTAGTATCTGGGAGTTAGTTCCAGATTGTGATGGTATAGATAAACAATGTATTGTATCGGATATCAAGGCCAATGGCTCGGATGGGCCTATAAATATCGCTTCAACAGACAATCTTTCTATTACAATAGAGCTGTCCCCCGGCGGTTACGCAGGTGATAATGCGGATTGGTGGTTGGTGGCAGCCACGCCATTCGGATTATTTCATTATCAACCTGAGAAAAATTCATGGGCACCCGACCTTACATATAGTCATCAAGGCCCCCTGTTTAATTTGGGTGAATTTGAAGCGCTGAATATTTCAGGTTTACCAGCTGGTGCATACACGATTTATTTTGGGGTTGATATGGATATGAATGGTTTATTAGATATGGGTAAAGCTCATTATGATTTTGTAACAGTGAATATCCAATGAAAGAAAAGTTTTGATGAATAAATGTTCCCCAGCTTCGGCAGGGGCATTTCTTTGATCGAATGGAGAAAACTCTCAAAATACCAAAATTTTAACAACCATGAAAAAAGGAGATTAAGATGAAAGCATACAAAAAATTTTTAATCGTGTTTTTTATTATTTTCTTCCAATGCCTTTGCCTTTTTTCCAATGCTGAAGCAGGTACTTATATAGGAGAATTATGCTTTCAGTTTGTAAGTGTAGAAGGAACCACTGACTATACATTTTCGGTGACTCATATGGGGGGCAATAATTATTCGTTACATGGTTTTAGTCCCCAACTTGTTTCTTCTAAAGGGTCTTATGGGGGTACAGCCGCGCATGGCAGCGCAACAATTTCAGAGGATCAGATATTTATGAACTTTAATATTTCTCGTAAAAGAGACACATCAAACGTTACCATAGATTCTGTTGTCAGTGCTGTTTTGAACGTTAACACATTCAAGGGAGATGGGCATGTAACATCAATTATATACGCAGGAACAGATCCTTTCGTGTCAGTCATGGACGTCGAGGTTGAAATGGTTGAATGTCAATGAGCATATTTTTTGGGGTGTTGATATGAACATGAATGTCTCATTGGATATGGATAAGGCAGGCTTATTATGATAGTGTGACAGTAAACATCCAATGAAAATAAATTGAAGTTTTAAGAGCGAACCCGGTTTCGGCCGGGTTTTGCTTTAAGAATCTTGAATTGAATATTGTTTTAGAGAATTTAAATAGGCGGGGGCATGATCTGATTAAATGATCATCCTGCCAATACAAGTGCTCACAACTAAAATTCACCCGCCCATTGCACCTTACAATAGCTTGTGCTCGCGAACTTGCCGGTCAATGAGAAATTAATATTGGGTGGCCAAAATTTTTAAATAATTTCAACAAACTACAATATATCAGCTTTGTATTTTTTAAAAATCGACAACGTATCTGAAATATCAAGCCGAACCCGCCATCATCCCATCAACCGTTTTTCACCATTCCGCTAAACTTTTTTTCAGATAAAAATCAGCCCCAAGAACGTTAAAAAGATCGGTCATCTCATCCCGGAACCGGCCCCAGTCCACGGCGTCTTCGATATTTTTATGGTAATTGATTTTGCCCACTTTCCAGTGATCCACCACCGGGTGCAGCATTTTTACCAGTTTGACGGCCTGGCCGGGATCAATCACCGGCTCGATGCTCACCCAGGTGGGGATGCCCCGGGAATGGGCTTCTTTGATGGCCTGAATTCTATCTGAGACACTCGCGGCTCCGGGCTCCCAATAATCGACTGCCGACTGATCCGTAAAAATCAGTGTGGTACCGAAACGGGCTTTTGGATAGCCTGCCAGAATATCAAAATCCCGGATCGCGCGCCGCCCGCCTTTTGTCAGTACGGTAAACGGCAGATCCGCAGCCCGAAGCAGTTGAAGGGCCTGCCGGGTTAATCGCAACTTATCTTCCGCAGGCTGATAAACATCCCCGTGAAAACTGAGCAGTATTTCCGGGCAGTCCGGCGCCAGTTGGGCCACATCGCCCCTGAGCCGGTCGATCAGATCTCTCCGGGGCGCGGCCGCCTGATAAAAGCCGTCCCCGGCATAATGCGTTGCATAGCAATAAATGCAGCCATGGGTACAGCCCTTGTATATGTCCATGGCAAGGTCCGCATATTCCCGGGCCTTGCCTTTGGGTGCGTAGATAATATCCATGGAATCCCCTGGCTGATTTAAAAAAAAAATGCGAATGCGGGGAGAAAGCCAAACCTGTAATAATGGTTTCAGGTTCCATGTTTCAGGTTTCAGGCGCCAGAGTCGATTTTCGTGACACCTGAACACTGAGACCTATTGCTGGAAAACCGCCTCCCGCATACACGGGTTCATTTTTCTGTTTTTTTGCGATGGAATTGAGGCATAATGCACCACAACCGTATGTTAAAATTATACGCTGCCACAATGAATTTTAAAGAAAAAAAGACCCCCCCGGCCATGGAAAGTGGAGGGCAGAAAGACCATCTTTCGGGGGAGAGGGAAAAGAAGGCCTCTTTCCTGGCGCGGGGGAGTCTGGCGTTCGGCCGCCGTTTAGCTGCGGCGGCCAAACAGACCTTGTGTTTTCTTATTATTATTTGATGACTTTAATGACCATAAACCCTTTATTCATCCGTTTGATGTAAAAATAAAGGGATTCGCCATCATCCACCTTTTTAACAATGGCTTTATAATCATCCACGTCTTTTACCGGCTGATGATTGATTTCCTTGATCACATCACCTTTGGCAATGCCGGCTTTGGCGCCCTTGCTGTCAGGTGCAACATTTACCACAATCACGCCGTCGGCGCTGCCGAGGTTGAACTGTTCCTGGATCTCCCGGGTAATATTTGAAATTTCAATACCCAATTCACTTTCCAACTGGCCGGGGGAGCTCCCGGATGCCATCAGTTTATCCTCATCCCGGCGGGCAATTTTGACCTTGTATGTCTTTAAGTTGCCGTCCCGGTTGACCTGGATATCCGCCTTGCTGCCCACGGCAAGACCGGCAATCAGCCGGGTCAGATCCCGGGAGGAATCCACGTTTTTACCATTCACGGACACAATAATATCTTTGGCCTTTATACCGGCTTCGGCCGCCGGATCGCCGTCAAACGCTTCCGCCACCAGCACACCGGATTCCACGCCGTAGTATTCTTTTAGCTCCGCGTCCAGGTCCTGAATGGCCACCCCCAGCCACCCGCGGGTGACCTCGCCGCTTTCCTTTAACTGGGCAAACACATCCGTTGCCACGTTCACGGGAATGGCAAACCCGATGCCGTCACCGCCGGCCACGATGGCGGTATTGATCCCCACCACCTCGCCGGCCATGTTAATCAGGGGCCCGCCGCTGTTTCCGGGGTTAATGGAAGCATCGGTCTGAATAAAATCGTCATAGGGGCCGGCACCGATCACCCGGCCTTTGGCGCTGATAATGCCGGCGGTCACCGTTTGTTCCAGTCCAAACGGGCTGCCAATGGCAAGCACCCACTGACCGATCTCCAGTTTGTCCGAATCTCCCATGGGCAGCACCGGCAAATCACTTTCGGCCGCTATCTTGATCAGGGCCAGATCCGTGGACGGATCTTTGCCGATGATTTCCGCGGGATATTCTTTGCCGTCTTTGAGTTTGACCTGAATTTCATCCGCCCCCTCGATCACATGATTATTGGTGATGATATAACCATCTTTATCCATGATAAAACCGCTTCCAAGACTGCTTTGCTTGAATTCCCGGCGGGGCTGGTTTTTAAAAAAATCTTCAAAAAACCGGCCGAACGGATCCTGCTGGCCCTGAGGCCCCCGGAAAAAATGCTCAAACACCCGTCCGCCACCGGATGTCAGCGTTTTGACCGTGCTGATGTTCACCACTGCCGGCCCGCAGTTTTTGGCAAGCTGGGTGAAGCTCTGGGGCACCATCCGGACCTGGGGCGGCGGAGCGCAACCCGCCGGCGAGGCGTACGGCGAGAAAATCAGCAGCAATGCCGCGGAAAAAAGAACCGTCGTCAGAACGGTGAAGGTTCTTTGCTTTTTCATCATTCTGCTTCTAAAAAAAATCATCCCCTGTCTCCTTTTTTAATCTATTTTTTTACAAAATCAGCATAATCATTAAAAATAAGGCTTTATTTCGCAAATTCAACCATTATGGGGGTGCCTTTTTCAATGGGCCAGGCGCCGGACTTTCTCGACCAGCACCGCCAGGCTGTCTGATTTATCATAATAATCATCCGCGCCGGGAACCCGCCGTTTCTGGTCTTCCAAGGGATAGACGCTGGTGACGATAAATTTTGATCCTTTGCAAAATACCGTGGCAATATCATAAAAATCCGTGCCGTCCACTTCCGGCAGGTTGATATCCAGCAGCACCAGGTCCGCCGGAGCATTCAGCAGCAGGTCATACGCTTCCGCCACACTGGCAGCTTCCCTGACGGAAAACCCTTCTTTACGCATGACATTAGAAAAAATGCGCCGGATTTTTTGCTCATCATCGACGATCAGGATATTCATTTTATCCCCTTTCTCAGACCAATATCTCTTAAAAACGGTTCTACCTTAACGTGTTTCAAATTAAAACAAGGTTAAAATTACATTAAAATTTTCTAACAAAAGAAAAAAAGCAGGTAGGGAATAAGGACATGATTCGGGTTAAGCGATAACCCTCTGTTCGGCATCTATATCATCAGGGTGCGGAAACCACCGGCAGGATGACCAGAAACACGGCCCCTTGACCCAGGCGGCTGTCAACGGTGATGTCCCCCTGATGGGCCCGGGCAATGGAACGGGCCATACTGAGGCCCAGCCCGCTGCCGGGTTCCGCCTGATTTTGTGGCCCGGAACGGAAAAATTTATCAAAAACTTTTCCCACATCTTCTTCGGCAATCCCCACGCCGGTATCGGCAACCCGGATTTCCGCGGTCTGGCCGGCGGCCGCCAGTGAGATAGCAATTTTCCCGCCTTCCGGCGTGAATTTAACGGCATTATTGATCAAATTCAAAAACAGGCGCCGCAGGTGCACTTTATCACCTTCGACAAAACCGCCATCTTTGGGAAGATGCAGGGCCGATTCCAGCCCTTTCTGTTCCGCCAGAATGCGGGTGTACTCATAAATCTCCTCAAGAAATGCCGGGAGATGAATTTTTTCAAATTGAAACACATCCGGATTATAATCCAGTCGCGCGAGCAGCAGCAGATCCTTGATAATCCTAATCAGCCGGTCCACTTCTTCCAGGCTGACATTCAGCACCCGCTCATATTCCTCGGAATCCCGGGTCTCAGACAGGGCAAGCTCCATCTCCCCCCGGATGATGGCGAGCGGGGTTTTCAGTTCATGGGCCACGTGAGAGCTGAATTCATTGACATGGGCAAAGGATTTCTCAAGGCGCTCCAGCATGGCATTGCAGGAACTGATCAGGCGCCGCATCTCCGCATCCGCAGCCATGTCCGGGATTCTTCGGTTCAGGTCTTTATGGGAAATGTCATCCACAATCTTCGTCACATTCAGCACAGGCCTTAAAATACGGCGGGCAAAAAAGGCGCCCATAAAACTGGTAAGCCCCAGAATAAACAAAATCCCGATACCGATAAAATACAACAGCTGGTTCAGCATCCGGATCACGGCATCCATGGGGGTGGCAATCTGGATCACCAGGTGAGTCCGGTTTTCATATAAAAACGGCATATTGAGAGCCCGCAGCCGATGGGTGGGATTCTGGATATTTTTGAACACCGCGGAATCAAAGGACAAGGGCAATTGCGCCTGGAACATGGCGGTGATTTCCTGGTCAAAATTCTGGCTTTTGATAACCGGCTGACCCCGGCCATCCAAAATATTGATATAGTCCTTTTTCAAATTCAACGCATCCATGTCCGAGCGCCACAGATCATCAATGATCAGGCGCGCGCGATCCTCAACGCCCAGCAGTTTGTTTAACAAATGCTGATGCATGGTTTCCGACCGCTTGAGTTTTTCATAGGAATTTAAAATGTTGACGATTTCCGATGATTTAAGCCGCAGTTCATCATCCAGGCCGCGGTAGAGGACATACCGGGTCACACTGAACAGGACCCCACTGAACAGCACCAGGATTACACACAAAACCGATGTGTACAAAATGCTGGCCTTGAATCGGATGGAGTTAAATGTCATGGTGTTAGGAATTCAGTAGTGGGCTGAAGGTTGAAGGTTGAAGGTGAAAAGACCGGGGACGTAAACCCTGCTGATGACAGATCGGTATTCATCATTCATCATCCGTAATTCACAATTCGTAATTCGTAATTTACAATTACTCCCTCACGCCTTAATCATATATCCCCGTCCGCGCACCGAATGGATCAGTTTTACGGGAAACCCGGCGTCGACCTTTTTTCTCAGGTAATTGATATAAACATTAATGACATTGGAAAAACTGTCAAAATCCTGGTTCCATACATGTTCGGAGATCATGGTGCGTGTCACCACCTGGCCGTCATGAAGCATCAAATATTCCAGAAGCGCATATTCCGTGGCGGTCAGTTCAATGGTTTTGCCGGCCCGGGTAACGTCGTGGCTGAGCTGGTCGAGTTCCAGGTCCCCCACTTTTAAAACAGTGGTTTTCACGGCCCGGTTTCGGCGCAAAAGCACCCGGACCCGGGCCAGAAACTCACCGAACGCAAAAGGCTTTGTCAGATAATCATCCGCTCCGGAATCCAGCCCGTAAATTTTATCCCGAACATCATCTCTGGCCGTCAGCATAAGAATGGGCACCTCATTCTTCTGCTTACGCAGTTCCCGGCAAACGGCAAACCCGTCCTTGCCCGGCAACATAATGTCCAGTATGACCAGATCATAGGGATTGACTTCCGCCAGATACAGCCCTGCGTTTCCGTCTTGGGCCACATCCACGGTGTAATGCTGCTCCATCAGACCCCGTTCGATAAAAGCGGCGATCTTCTTCTCATCTTCAACCAGTAAGATACGCATGGCACCCTGCATCTATCTTGATTTATGAATTTCAAATTTTATCCGGTAAATTATGAAAACGTCATATCTGAAAGTGTCAGCCCGCCTTTGATCAGCATCAGGTTCACCTTATGGCCAAGATTTTTCAGCAGATTGTTCGTTGCGCCGGTATTTTCGTCCAAGGACAAGATACATCCGTCAATCATGGATACCAAATCCCGTAAAGCGCTGTGCATTGGCGCGCCTTCCGCGAACCGGTTAACCTCAATAATAATCTGCCGGGAGGTTTCTAAAGAGTGTTTGGTCCTGTCGGTTTCGCCCAAATAAAAAAACCGGTCTGCATCGTAAATCTGATGCCTGATTTCTGTTAAAGGAATATAATAATCTTTCAGTGCCAGGCAAATCTGCTTTGTCTTTTCCAGCGCCTCAGCCGCATCTGCCGGACGGTTCTCCCTGAGCCGGGCCTCGGCAGAGTCTATCGACGCGAGAGCACTGGCGATGGAATGGTCCAGATACCGAAAACTTGTGGCTTCAAAAATCGGATTCCAGGGCTGCTGCCGGGTGTCACAGGCAAAAAGAATAAAAACCGATGCCAACAAAATAAATACTATTTTTCTGAACATGGTCTGATTTCTCCTTAAATTTTCCTTGATCAATCTGCCCAAAAAATTTCAGAAATTTTCAGATTCACCTTTCAGGCAACATTCCAGCGAACCCTGTATTTTTTTAAAAATCCAATGGGCTGATAGGATTCCTTGGCCCGCCGCAGGCCCGCGTCCCCCAGGTCCTGTTCCCGGTTGACATAGTGGATGGCCGGATGCGCGGCAACAGTATTTTCAAGAAACATCTGATTGATGGCCTGATAAATCCCTTTGCAGTCCGTGTTCCCCTTTTCAAAATGGATCACCAGGGTATCCTCTTCCAGTGTTTCGCCAACCGTGTAAGCAACCATCTCCCCGTTCACCCGAATGCACCCGCCCAGCAACCCATCAAGAGTTTCCCACGACGCCAGCACCTTTTTGATGGCCTGGTTTTCACTGTCCAGGGCCGCGTCGGAGTCGCATTCCCGCCAGGTGCACCAGCTTGTCTGCATATCCATGGCAGCGGCCACGCCGCGGGCAGACAGCTCTTCATACTGATAATCATAATTTTTCAAAAACTGGTTGAGCAGGTTCCTTTTTTTGTGAAACCGGTTGCCGGAGAGAGCGATCAGCTCTTTTGCATCATACATATAGTCAAACTGATCCCTTTGTGGCACCACTTCTATCTTTTGGCCGAATATTTTTTCCCACCACCGGGCCAGCGGTTCCGGCACCCGGGTCAGTGTTGATTGAAATTGCGGATACCTTTCGAAATACCGGGGCCAGTCGATTTTTCGCCAATCCCCTATGGGCGCCCAACAGCAGGATTCCGGCAGCCGCTGGCGCAGCCAGATCAAATCGTCTGCCAATGCCCATTCCAGACCATAGGCGTCTGCCCAGCTCCAGAGATTCACAAAACTGTAATCCGATGTTTTTGAGGGGCATTGGGAAAAAAAAGGCTTAAAAAGGCCCTGGTCCGCCAGGGCAACCGGCCGGAAGTCCATTTTCATCAGATTTTCCGGACCGCACGGACAAAGGCCTGCCCCCGTTCATAGGCCTGGTCCAGATATTCCGGGTGTTTTTCCACATCCCCGGCCAAATCAAGCTGCCGGAACAACAGGGAATCCCAGAGTTCCATATCCAGGGTGTCAAAGAAATACTTCATGGTCAGCAGCATGCCGTCAAAGAGCTTTTTCCCCCGGGTGGCCCCCACGCTGACGACCAGCCCTTTTCGGGACGGCTCCCACATGCCAAAAGCGGTTTTATCGATCCAGTATTTTTTCACCCACAGGGACTGGCACCGGTCCATCAGGGCTTTCACGTGGGCGCTGACCGTGTAAAAAAAGACAGGAGAGGCGATCATCAGGCCTTTGGCCGCCAGAATCCGGTCTCTTACCCCCTGAAAATCATCTTTAATGGCGCATTCCCCGTCTTTTTTGCACCCGTAGATTTCCAGGCACGGCGATATCTTATAATCCCTTAAAATAATTTCATCCACTTCCGCGCCCGCATCCCAGGCGCCTGCCACGGCACGCGACAGCAGGACCGCGGTATTCCCTTGTCTTCTCGGGCTTCCGTAAATTGCCACGATTTCAGCCATACCCACTCCTCTTTAAAATTCCAGGACCAGTCCCACCGGACAATGATCCGATCCAAAGATATCGTTGTCAATGAAGGCCGCTTTGACCCGGTCGTTGTCAATCAAATCCCGGGTGACAAAAAAATAATCAATGCGCCACCCGGCGTTGCGCTCCCTTGCACCGAACCGATAGGTCCACCAGGAATATTTGACAGTGTCCGGATACAGATGGCGGAACGTGTCCACATATCCCCGGGCCACAATTTCATCCAGCCAGTCCCGCTCAATGCGCAAAAACCCGGACCGGTCTTCATTGGCCTTGGGATTTTTCAGGTCAATGTCATTGTGTGCGGTATTGTAATCACCGCAGATGACAAGACTTCTGCCCGCATCCCGGAGAGCGTCGGCATAATCAAAAAAATCCTGGTAAAATTCCAATTTGTACGCCAGCCGGTCGTCCCCCATCTGGCCGTTGGGAAAATAAATGTTGAACAGGACAAAATCGTCAAAATCCAACTCCAGAATCCGGCCTTCCGCGTCATAGGCATCAATTCCGATGCCGTTTTTTACCCCGCGGGGGGTCATTTTCGTCCAGGCCCCCACGCCGCTGTAGCCTTTTTTAACCGTGCTGTAGGACCAGAAGGACGCATATCCGTCTATGTGCCGCAACTCATCGGCCAATTGCGGTTCCTGCAGCTTGGTTTCCTGAACACAGACAACATCCGCGTCAAACCCCTCGAACAACTCAAAAAATTTTTTTTTGGCAACTGCCCGCAGTCCGTTGACATTCCATGAAATCAATTTGATTTGTTTTTTCGCCAAAACCGCTCCTTTGTCCATTTTGCATTCACTCTAAGGGTCAGCCTAAAAACCGGCCCTTGCCATTGTTCTAAATATCAAACTCATTCGAACAGATGCAATGGAAATTCTTTGCAAAATAACGGTTCTGCAAAAACACGGATGACCGCCGGATGTCTTTTTGTTGACTCGCTTCAGTTTTTAACACACTTCCAGGCACCGTCCCGGTGGTTTTGCAAACAAAAAAGGCGGCCCTGTCACACCATCGTAACAGTACCGCCTTTTTTGGGCTTTCCGGTTTTTTTAAGGTTTCAGACCATCCCGGATTCAGGAGGAAATTTAGAATAATGGGCTGATAAACATCGTCGGTTAAAATGCCACCGCGATACCTGCGCCGCCAAAGAAATTGACATCCTGTCCGCCGCCTTCTTCCACATCCGGCAGCACATCATCGTCAATGGCGTCTGTATAACCGACCGTGGCAGACACGGAAACCATATCCGTAATGGCATATCCCATGCCAAGGGTAAGGGTATATTCATGGAATCCGGCCTCTCCATCCGCGGACACATCATCCCCTGCATAACCAGCGGACGCCGCAACATCAATACTCAGTCCGGAATCGAGCGCCAGCCCGTATCCCATATACACGTTCAGATAATAATCTTCTACCTCGTCAAAATCATAATACGCGGTAATCCCGGTGGAGATGCCGTCTGCCGGTGAAAGAGATGCGTCCAGAAACACTTCCCGGGTGCCCAGCCCACCGCCAGCTTCGGTGGTGGGAAACAGATATTCAATGTATCCTGCGGTGAGCCCCACCGGACCGGCTTCAATGCCGTAAGTCAGGGTCAGATCGATTTCGGAAAATTCACCACTGTCTAAAGAATCATCATAATCATCCGCATCCAGGTTGCCCCACACGTTCAGGCCAAAATTACCGGCCGCCACATCCACACTGGGCTGCACCACCACACCGTCATTAAATGTAATTCCCCGCCATACATAGGCGGAATTCACATCCACCGCTGTTGTCACATCCGCTGCTGCTGCGGTCCCCGCACTTAGCATCATTACCGATAACAAAACCCCCATCAATGATTTACTAATTTTCATTTTCTGCTCCTTTTTAAAAAATTATTGGGAATAAATTAAAATACCGTTTTCTTGTTTTGCTGTTAAATAATGCACTGAGTATGCCAATTCAGGCAAGACCACTCGAAATAAGATAAAATTATTTAATATCAGATATTTATAAATATAAAGCACAATAATCATCAAAAAATAGAGTTACATTTTTGTAATTTATGCATTCGAATCATTACATTTTTGAAAAGCCCCACCCCTGGTACAAATCGTTCATCAAAACCCCGGAACCCGGCCGTCACCCCATCGCTGCCGGAACCGGCTAAGGTTACGCCATCAATCTTATTGACACCTCAACCGCTCACCGCTAATATTACAGGATAGTTTCGCATCGTCGTCCCAGGCGCCGGAAAGTCTTCCAAAAATACAACCCATTGCAATGAGGACCACCCATGAAAATCGAAACCAATATTTTGCAGTACCTGCCTGTTGTCAAAAATATTCAGATATTTCACTGGCTTCATGAAGATGAGCTGCAGAAAATGCTGCTCATCTCTTCGATTCACCACTATGAAAAGGGAGAAAAAATCATCACCCAGGGCGAGGTGGGCGATTCCCTGTTTGCCGTGGTGAGCGGCAATGTGGATGTTTTGGTCAAAGACAATAATGGCAAAGATATTGTGATCAGCCGGATCACTACCGGTGAAATTTTCGGGGAATCCGCTATTTTCCTGGCAAACAAACGCACCGCCAGCGTGGTCTGTTCCGGCAGCACCATTGTCATGAAAATCACACGCAAGAATCTGATTTTTTATTTTAAAACCTATCCTCATGCCGGGAACAAGCTGCTCATGCTCATGATATTGAATCTGCTGAATAAACTCCGGCATGCCAACGAAGACCTCATTCTTGAAAAACAATCAGATCTGGATTTCAATTACGTGGATAACCTGATCCAGGAATTTATTTCAGAAACCGATTTACCGTCGGATTAACCATGGATGCCATCCCGGCGCCTGCTTACATCGACACCGCAAAAACCGGCAAGATGGGGGAAAAAATTGCCGCGGCCCGCTCACTCCTTTCACGGTGTGTGCTGTGCCCCCGAAAATGCCGTATCGATCGCCGGCTTGGCGCTGACGGCGTTTGCAAAACCGGCAGCCGGGCCATTGTTTCGGCGGCTCATGCCCATTTCGGGGAAGAGGCCCCGCTGGTCGGCACCCATGGCTCTGGCACGATTTTTTTCACCGGCTGCAACCTGATGTGCAATTTCTGTCAGAACTTTGACATCAGCCATCTGGGAATAGGGCGTGAAGTATCTGATGATGAACTGGCATCCATGATGCTTCTGCTGCAGGACCAGGGATGCCACAACATCAACCTGGTGACCCCGTCCCATGTGATCCCCCAGATCCTTTCCGCTCTTGATAGTGCCGTAAAAAAAGGCCTGTCGCTCCCCATTGTTTACAATTCCGGCGGATATGACGATGTTGGCGCGCTCAAGCTTCTGGACGGGGTGGTGGATATTTACATGCCGGATTTTAAATTCTGGGAGCCCCGGATTGCTGATTTAACCTGCAACGCACCGGATTATCCGGAAATCACCCGGGCAGCAATTTGTGAAATGCACCGCCAGGTGGGAAATCTGATCATTGACCGCACGGGCATTGCCCGCCGGGGGTTGCTGGTGCGGCATCTGGTGCTGCCGGAAAACCTGGCCGGCACCCGTGACATCATGCAATTCATTCACGACCGTATTTCACCGGACACTTACGTCAATGTCATGTCCCAATACCGGCCGTGTGGCGATGCCCACAAAACAAAAGGGCTGGATCGGATGGTGTCTGTTGCGGAATACCGGCAGGCGGTCCGGATGGCCCGGGAAGCTGGACTTACGCGCCTTGACCAAGAATAAAAAACCTGCCAGACAAACAAAATTATGACCCTTTCAAAAAAAACATTCTCCCCGGTTCAGCAAAAAATCCTTGATCGCATCCAAGTCAATATTCCCTTCACCATGCTCGCTGAAAAAGAATGGCAGGATCTTTTTTTCGATGCCGGCCTGAATCCCGAGATCGGACTGGCCGCAGAGGCCCTGGACACCTTTTCCCTGGCGGTTTTTCAGGATTTTGCCCAGCGCTTTCACACCCAAAACCGCACCATTACCCTTCACGGTCCGTTCCTGGATCTTTCGCCGGGTTCGCCGGATCCGAAAATCCGGGAAGCCACCGCCTTCCGGTTTCATCAGCTCCTTGATGCCGTGTCTGTTTTTAAACCCATAACCGTGGTCTGTCATGCCGGATATGACCGCACCCGCCATGATTTTTGCCGCAAGACCTGGTGCGCCCACGCCGTGTCCGCATGGCAGTGGCTGGCAAAAGAAGTCCACCGGCGGGGCAGCCGCCTGATGCTTGAAAATGTCTATGAAAAACACCCGGATGAGCTGCTTCAGGTACTGGAGCTTCTCAATCCTGAGTATGCGGGCCACTGCCTGGATGCGGGACATTTGGCGGCATTCGGGAAATATCCCATAGACCAATGGCTGAAAAGCACTGGAAAATATATCGGCCAATTCCATCTGCACGACAATTGCGGCGACCAGGACAGCCATCTCGGTATGGGCAAAGGCAACATAGATTTCAGACCCGTATTTGAATTTATCAATGCCCGATCGACGAAACCGGTGATCACCCTTGAACCCCATCAAAAAGAGGATTTTCTGGCAAGCCTGGTCTTTCTTGAGCAAACTGATTTCCTTTCCTTATTTCCCTGATCTTCTCCTGCTCCAAAATAAAACATATTATATTTACAAACAAATAGTTACAGTGCTTTCGGGGCAATCCGGACGGATATTGCAATATCATCTTGACATCCCCCAAATCCCTTGGTAAAAAAATTGATTTTAAAGTAAATTCCGCATGTCAGGGACTAAAGTAGCGGCACTGCCGAATTTACCGGTCTGATGCGCTGCTTCAAAATATTATCAAGATATAAAAATATAATAACCGGTAAAAAAACCATTGGATTAGAGAAGATTAGATAGAGTTGACCACTAACCCCATTCCACAAGAGGAGAAAACTATGATTAAACCACTTGGCTCAGACAAATTAATGCCACTGTACGTTGAAGATGATGCAAAACGCGCTGAACTGCAGAAAGAAGCCGCAGGCCTGCCGTCCATCCTGATCAGCTCCGCTGCTGCCGGAAACGCCGTCATGCTGGCCGGCGGCTACTTCACCCCGCTGACAGGCTACATGAACGTCGCCGACGCCATGAGCGTTGCCCAGAATATGAAAACCACCGCCGGTCAATTCTGGCCGACCCCGGTTCTCAATATGGTGGAAGATGCCTCTGCAATTAAAGACGCCAAAAGAATCGCCCTGAAAGACCCGAACGTCGAAGGAAATCCCGTCATCGCCATTCAGGATGTGGAAGCCATTGAAACATTCACGGACGAACAGATGGCCACAATGACCAAAGAAGTTTACGGCACCGATGACATGGATCATATCGGCGTTAAAACATTCAATTCCGTTGGCAAAACCTGCATCTCCGGCCCCATTCAGGTACTGAATTTCTCTTATTTCACCAAAGAGTTCCCCGGAACTTTCAAAACCGCCGTTGAAATCCGCAAGGAAATGGGCGAACGCGGTTGGGAAAAAGTGGTTGCCTTCCAGACCCGGAATCCCATGCACCTGGCCCATGAAGAACTCTGCCGCATGGCGTATAATGATGAAAAAGCCGACGGTATCCTCATTCACATGCTGCTGGGCAAACTGAAAAAAGGCGACATTCCGGCGGATGTTCGTGACAAATGCATCCGCAAAATGGTTGAAGTCTACTTCCCGCCCAACACGGTTATGATTACCGGTTACGGTTTTGACATGCTGTATGCCGGCCCCCGGGAAGCTGTGTTGCACGCCTGCTTCCGCCAGAACTGCGGATGTACCCATCTGATCGTTGGCCGCGACCATGCC
Organism: Desulfobacterales bacterium; assembly: GCA_963675805.2. Classification (GTDB taxonomy): domain Bacteria; phylum Desulfobacterota; class Desulfobacteria; order Desulfobacterales; family Desulfosalsimonadaceae; genus SURF-3. The sequence goes on from CAXXNU010000001.1 coordinate 494,225, forward strand.
GGTGTGGGTGACTACTACGGTCCGTTTGATGCCCAGACCATTTTCGACAATATTTCCAAAGACGACCTGCAGATCGATATCTACCGGGCGGATCATACCGCTTATTCCAAGAAGCTGAACAAAGTGGTCATGATGAGCCGTGTTGAAGACCACACCAAAGAAGACTTTGTTCTGCTCTCCGGCACCAAGGTCCGTGAAATGCTGGGCCAGGGTATTAAACCGCCCAAAGAATTCTCACGTCCGGAAGTCGCCGAGATTCTGATTAACTATTATCAGTCCCTGAAATAATTGATTCTTTTCCGTTTTTCGGAAAACAAGAAGTCGCATAAATAAAGCCCGCTTTCCTGAAAGCGGGCTTTATTTTTTAGCCCCCTGTTTCCCCGCTCCTTTTCAATTTACCCTGTCCACTGTTCATTATTGTAATTTATATTGATCCGGTTTACTTTTTTCTAAAAGAAGAGAACGATTTTTTATTGACACCTTTTCTGCCCGTCAAGCGCAAAGGAGCAACCGATCATGTTCAGTGAATTCAAAGAGTTTGCCATGCGGGGCAACGTGGTGGACATGGCTGTGGGAATTATTGTGGGCGGGGCCTTCGGCACCATTGCCAAAAGCCTGGTCAATGATGTTCTGATGCCGCCCATCGGGCTTCTGGTGGGCGGAATGGATTTCAGCAATTTTTTTATTGTACTGAAAAAGGGGGCCCCACCCGGCCCCTATGCAGCGCTCGCAGATGCACAGGCCGCCGGCGCCGTGACATTGAATTACGGCCTTTTTATCAACAGCGTGATTACCTTTTTGATCGTGGCCGGTGCCGTGTTTTTGCTGGTTAAATCCATCAATAACCTGCGGCGCACGGCGGAAACCACCCCGTCAGAAACCACCAAGAACTGCGCCTACTGCTGCTCTGAAATTCCGGCAAAAGCCACCCGCTGCCCGCATTGCACATCCGATCTTTCGCAATCCCCATAATCCGCCATGGCCACGCAAAAATTCTACTATCTGGTTCATTTTCAGTATCTGGGTTTCCGGTATCATGGATGGCAGAAGCAGCCGGGACTGCTCACCGTGGAGCACATGATCGAGAAAACCCTGCGATGGATTCTGGGTTCTGAAAAATTTAAAATCCTGGCGGCCAGCCGGACAGACGCGCGGGTGTCGGCCAATCACAGCGCCTTTGAACTTTTTCTGGAACGTCCGATCCCTCCGGACACCCTGCTGGCGGACCTGAATCTGAATCTGCCGCCGGACATCCGGATTTTACAGGTTGAAGAAACCGACAGACTATTCAGCATTCTGAATGCTCCCCGCACAAAAGAATACACCTACCTGTTTTCTTTTGGCGAAAAATGCCACCCGTTTGCCGCCGCACTTGTAAGCGCCTTTCCGGAACATCTGGATATCGGGCTGATGCAACAAGGCGCCCGGCTGTTCCAGGGCAGACACAATTTTATTCAATACTGCACCCAGCCCAAACCCGGAACCACGGTAGAAAGGGAAATCATTGAAAGCCAGATTGAAGAAAATGTTTTATATCAGGCAAGTTTTTTCCCTGAAAAAACATGGGTATATATTGTTCGGGCCAGGGGGTTTTTACGCTACCAGGTCCGGCTGATCATGGGGCAATTGCGGTGTCTGGGCCGGTGCGAAATCAGTCTCCAGGATATCCAAAAATCCCTCACCGGCGCGGACCGCTCCCCCCTGCGACACATTGCGCCGGCTTCCGGCCTGATTTTAAATGCCATTGAATTTGAGTGATTTATTTCATAATAGAGAATAAGAAAGATATCGCGGTTAAAATTTCTTCATTTTGGACAGGAGACAAATGATGAAAAAATATGCTTATCTATTAATATGTTGCACAATGATGGTTGCCCTTTCCATGATTTGGCCGGCACCCGGTTTTACAGACGGCGGGCCGGCATTATCCCGCGGCCAGATGCTTTATGTGCCCGCTTATTCACACATATACAGCGGCAACCGGGAAATGCCCTTTAATCTTGCGGTCACCATCAGCATCCGGAACATTAATCCGGCCCATGCCATTCAAATCACTGCCGTGGATTATTATGAAACCCAGGGAAAACTGATTAAAAAATACATTGAGGTCCCGGTCACGCTGAAGCCGCTGGAATCCATGCGCTATGTCATTCCTGAAAAAGATAAAAGCGGCGGGTCCGGAGCGAATTTTATTGTGGGATGGGCGGCTGATTTGCCGGTCAACCCGCCCATTGTGGAGTCCATCATGATCAGCACCCAGGCCCAGCAGGGAATTTCCTTTACATCCCGGGGCCGGGAAATCCTCACGCCGGAAAAATAGCCTCCGGTACGAAACGTGCCCGGACACCGGACATCACAGGATATCAATGGACATCATTATAGCGACCGAATACCAAAAACAATTCCTGGTGGCAGTCAACCGGCTTTTGCCCCAGCTTTCTGCTGACGCGCGGCACCTCACCGCAGACGATCTGCGGCGCATCATAGAATCAAAAAACTCGGTTCTCTTCTTTGCCGTTGACGGAGAAAAGATATCCGGAATTCTGACCCTGGTTTTGTTCACAACGCCCACCGCCTCCCGGGCGCGCGTAGAAGACTTTGTGGTGGATATCCCGGCCAGAGGGCGCGGACTCGGCAAACGGCTGCTGAATCATGCCATCCGGCATGCCAGAAATGTTGGCGCAAAAACAGTTGATCTTACTTCCCACCCGTCCCGGCAGGGCGCCAACGCGTTGTACCGGCAAGCCGGATTTGCAATCCGGGAAACCCATGTGTATCAATTGGCTTTGGCTGACCAGGAATAGTATTAAACTTTCTTACGCTACCTTATCATGACCTTTTTTAGTTCTTGTGAAAAAATAAGAATTGGCCCCAGGAATTGAATCCAAAAATAGAATCATGGGTGGCGGGTTTCCCTTACCGGGACCGATTTTCACACTTTTCAAACTTTCCGGATAATGGTATTAAAAAAATAATTTATGCAAAATGCACCGCAACCCGAGCATCTTTCTCCCACCATGGCACAATGGGTCGACCAAGGAGCCCGTGATGACAAATGACATACTGATTGGCAGAGGGGACCAGCCGGTAAATCTGCTGGCACGCTACGCAAACCGCCACGGCCTGGTGGCTGGCGCGACCGGCACCGGAAAAACCGTATCGCTGCTGGTGCTGGCGGAAGGATTTTCCCGCATGGGGGTGCCGGTATTCATGGCAGATGTCAAAGGCGATGTTTCCGGACTGGCCATGGCCGGAACACCCCATGAAAAAATCACCCAACGGGTCGAGCAAATCGGAATGGAGAATTACCATTTTGAAGCCAACCCGGTGGTATTATGGGATATTTACGGGAAATCCGGTCATCCCGTACGAACCACCATCAGTGAAATGGGCCCGGCCCTTTTAAGCCGAATCCTCCGGTTAAACGACACCCAGTCCGGCATCATTGATATCGCGTTCAAACTGGTGGATGACCAGGGTCTCTTGCTTCTGGACATGGATGACCTTCGGGCGGTGTTAAATTACATCGCAGACAACAGAAAAGAAATTTCATCCACCTATGGGCTGATCAGCACCCCCTCCATCGGGGCCATCCAGCGGGCATTGCTTTCCCTTGAACAGGACGGCGGCCGGAATTTTTTCGGGGAACCGGCCCTGGATCTGGCGGATTTGATTCGAACGGATTTGACAGGCCGGGGAATCATCCACATCCTGACGGCGGACCAGCTCATTTTAAAACCCCGGCTCTATGCCACGTTTCTCCTCTGGCTGCTTTCCGAACTCTTTGAGGTCCTGCCGGAAGTGGGTGATCAGGACAAACCGCGCCTGGTATTTTTCTTTGACGAGGCCCACCTTCTTTTTGAGGACGCCCCGCCCGTCTTGATCGAGCGGGTAGAACAGGTCATCCGCATTATCCGGTCAAAGGGGGTGGGCGTCTATTTCTGCTCACAATTTCCCGATGACATTCCCAATGAAATTCTCGGGCAACTGGGAAACCGCATTCAACATGCCTTGCGAGCGTATACGCCAAGGGATCAGAAAGCCGTGAGAACGGCGGCGGAAACGTTTGTCGCAAATCCGAAACTCGACGTTGCCGCGGCTATTTCAAAACTGGGCGTGGGCGAAGCACTGGTTTCCACCCTTCAGGAAAAAGGCATTCCCATGCCGGTGGAAAAAACTATCATCTGTCCTCCCCGAAGTCGCATGGGATCACTGACGCCCGAAGAAAGAACCGCCATAAAGCTCCGCAGCCCGGTGGGAATGAAATATGACACACCCATCAACCGGGAATCTGCCTACGAAATTTTAAACCAGCGGGTTGAAGCCCTGAAGGCGGAAACCCGGCGCACAGATCAAGTCAAAGCAGGTACATCCTCTGAAAAATCCAGCGCCCTGAAAGATTTCCTCTGGGGTACCAAGCGGCGCCAGGGCATGGTAGAAACCATGGCCAAGCAAACCGCCCGGACCGTGGGCAGCCAGATCGGGAGGCAGATTATCCGGGGAATTCTGGGAGGCATCCTGGGAGGCAAGCGCAGGTAATATCCATAGACCGCGCCGCCGGCAAAGGGCACTGAAAAAAGTTGACGCAAAAAGGGGGATTCGGTTTCAACCGATTCCCCCTTTTTGATAAAACGTCTTGTTTTAAAACAGATAAATCTTATTTTCTGCCGGAATATTCATTGTAGGCCATGGCTGTGGTTCTGTAAACCAGGTGGGCCAGTTTTGAGAATGGCAGAGAAATAAACAGAACAAAGACACACATCAAATGGATATAATAAATAAGGTAGGTCAGGAAAGCAGCATCTGCCAGACGGGTTAAATAAGCCAACATGCCGGTGGCGCCCAACGCAAATACCAAACCGATCAAAAACCAGTCTCTGTAAGTACTCACCTGATCAGCCGCTTTTGCCTTGCGGTTTTTAAACATCAGCACGCTGCCGATGATCAGCGCAATACCGCTGACGATGGCAATCACTTTGACCGGTAACCATACCAGCGCATCATAGGGGCCGTGAATTCCTATTCCGTAAAGAACGATAAAGAAAAAGCCGGTGACAAATGCCAGGCCGATGAATCCGAACAATACCATCATATGAGGCGTCGCCCGTTCCGTATTTTCTCCACATTCAGAAAATTTGGAATGCTTAAAAATTGTGGGAAGAATTTTCACTAAAGATTGCAGAAATTCTTTGGGGTCAATTTTTTCTTTATTGGTCTTGCCTTCCAGCAAGGCGTTGGCATGCATGTCCGCAATCATCCGTTTCAGGCCCAGGGCAAAAATCACCACAACCAAAATAGAGGTGGGCACAAAAATCAGGTCCACCAGCCAGGTATGGAAAAACGCATGGTGCGCAATATGCCCCACCGTGTCACCATGTTCCATCACCCGCTCCGGCCGGAAGTTCAGCCAGTGAACACCGAAAATCTTCAGGATCAGCCCCAGCACCAGAAAAAGCACTGCGGGAATCGCAAACAGGATCGGCAGTTTTTTGGGATCATTCACAAGTTTTCCCAAGGCCGGGAAACCGGCGTAATGGGCAATCGCATACATCCGGATGGCGGCCAGGACATCGCCCGGTTTGGCGCCTCTCGGACACAGAGTGGAACAGTCACCGCAGTTATGGCACAGCCAGATATCTCCGTTGCCCACAAGCTTGTCTTTTAACCCCCAGGACGCGGCAATCATCTCTTTTCTGGGAAATGGTTTTGTATCCGGCGATATCGGGCAGGCCACCGAACATGTGGCGCACTGGAAGCATTTCTTTAATGAATCGCCGCCATATTCGCCAATTTCTTTTATAAAACCGACATCTGGTTCGACCAGGTATTTATCTGCCATTTCTATACCTCCTATATTGGCATTGGCATCTTAACGCCATTGATAACATATCATTAGAAGCGACCGTTTTTTTAAAAAACGGTCGCGCAACATACGGTTAGAATCCCTTGAATGGATTGGGACCCAGATCTTCAACCATTTCAACAAAGTCATTGATCATCTTCGGAACTTTGTCATACTCATCAATGGCAACCTCGAACTGTGCCACCCGCTCTTCCTCTAATGCAAGGCTGGCCAGGGCGTCCCCGATCTTTTTCATCCGGATGCTGGCAAGTTCACTGCCTTTTACAAAATGGCACTGATAGTCATCGCCGTGTTTGCAACCCAGCAGAAAAACACCGTCCATGCCCTGGGACAGGGCGTCCTTGATCCAAATCACATTTACCGAACCCAGGCATCGCACCGGAATCAGGCGAACATCCGCGGAATATGACAGCTTGTTGAGCCCCACGATATCCAAAGCCGGATAGGCGTCATTTTCACAGACCAGACCCAGAATCCGCAGGGGCGGATCCGGATAATCGTCTTCAGACGGTACCTTAATGGCTTTCACCATGGAACCGATACTGTCGATGTTGTAATCCGCAAATCCGATGATCCGTTCCGGACACGCGCCCATACAGGTGCCGCAGCGGCGGCATCGGGCCGGATTGGGTTTGGGCGTGCCTTTGGCATCATCGTCCAGGGCACCGAACGGGCATTCCTGCGTACAGCGTTTGCACTGGGTGCATCTCTGAAAAAAGAAATCCGGAAATGTCATATCGCCGGACCGCGGATGAACCGACACACCCCGGTTGACGGATTCAAGGCACTGAATCGCTTTCAATGCCGCGCCGGTGGCATCTTCCATGGATTCATCCACTGTCATGCTCCGGCGAATGGCGCCGGCCGCATAGATACCGGTTCTCTGGGTTTCATAGGGGAAACAGATAAAATTGGAGTCCGCGTAGCCGTCAAACAGGTCATTGTCACGGAATCCCGGTCCCTGGCGATAAGCCAGGTTGATCACCGGACTGTCCACGGTGACCGGTACCATGCCGGTAGCCAGCACCACCATGTCCACGTTGACCTGGATATTTTCTCCCAGCAGGGTGTCTTGGGCTTCCACCGCAATGCCGCTGCCATTGGCGGAGACACCCGCAACCTCGCCTTTCGACATAAAAATACCAGGGGTCTGCTGAATGCTTTTGTAAAAATTTTCGCTCAATCCCGGGGTGCGCATATGCTGATAGAATATAAAGGATTTGCCGTCTGCATAATCATCGCAAACATATTTGGCCTGTTTCAGGGCCACCATGCTGGTGACCGCACCGGTGTAGGCGAAATCAGAATCATCGCCATTGCCCGGGCTCTGGACAAACACCACGGTTTTAGCTTCCCTGCCGTCAGACGGCCGGACAATTTTGCCCCGGGCGGCAATTTCCTCGAATTCATAATTGGTGACCACATCCGGCAGTTGGCCAAGGCCCAGATGATCAAACTCGCCTTCTTTGGGCTCATAGGGCCGCCATCCGGCCGCCAGAATCACAGCACCGAATTTTTCACCATCCGGATCAAGGGTCAGGATGTCTCTGCGGCCCTCATTGTATTCCAGAAATTTGGCATGAAGGGCTTCCGCATCCAGTTCCTTGCCGCTTTCGTCCACTTTCATTTCTTCGGGAAGCGGATACGGTACGTCAAACGGAATCCGCTCACCCGGCTTTTTCATGGTCACCGTAAAATTTCCCGGTTCCCCCGCAATCCGGGCCACTTCGGTTTCAGTGCGGACCGTAATTTTGCTTTCCGCTTCCACGGCTGCAATTTTTTCCGCCACCACCGTGGGAATCAGATTTTCATAAGGCGGCGCCGTGGGCAGCTGCTGACGCCAATTGGCCACGTTGCCGCCCAACTGAGTATTTTTTTCGATAATTGTCACTTCGTAGCCGGCCGCCGCCGCATCCAATGCCGCGGTCATACCGGTAACACCACCGCCCAGAACCAGGATTTTTTTGGTAAAATTTTCCACCTGATAGGGTTCCGGCAATTTCACTTTTTCAATTTTGGCCATGCCCATGCGCAGATAGTCTTCCGCCATCATCTGGACACGATCATAGTTTTCTTCGTCTTCTTTTTCTTCCTCGGTCAATGCCGGAAATTCAGCCCGCGGATGCGCCCAGACCACGCCTTCTCTCAAATTGACGCGGTCAACACTGCAGCCGTCGAAACGGAACACATCATAATTCACCCGGCGGGAGCATGCCGCAATAACCAGCGAATTCACGCCTTTTTCCGAAATATCGCTTTTCAGCAGGTCAAGTCCTTCCTTGCCGCATAGAAACGGGTGGGTTTGACAGGAAAGGCCTTCTTCTTCGGCCACATCACTGAGACTTTTTATATCCAGGGCATCACCGATGCCGCAGCCTGTGCAGATATATACACCATACTTTTTATCCATGGTTAACCTCCTATCTCCTCACCAGGGTTTGAATCGCCTTTAACGCCATACCGGTCGCATTCTGGTTTGACGATACCACATCAGCCGGTTTGTTGGCGCATCCGGCAGCGAACATGCCGCCCGCACGGGCATCATTGATGATAAACCCGTCTTCCGTATATTTCAGCTCATCCGCCGGCAGTTTGGCGTTGGCCGCGGTGGGCTGCATGCCGGTGGCAAGCACCACCATATCCACGGTCTGACGGACTTTTTCTCCGGTAACCGCATTTTCGGCAACCACGGTAATCTGATGGTTATCCGCCGCCTGCTCCACTTCCGCAACTTTGCCCTTGATAAAAAAGACATTTTCATCTTCTTTGATTTTCTTGTAGAATTTTTCATACCGGTAGCCGGGCGCGCGCATATCAATATAGAAAATATAAATTTTGGCTTCCGGATACCTTTCTCTGATGTAGGTGGCATGTTTTAATGAAGCCATGCAGCAGATATAGGAGCAATAGGGAAGATGGTTCTCGTCACGGGAACCCGCGCACTGTACAAATGCCACGCTTTCCGGTGCCTTGTCATCAGACGGGCGCAGAATCTGTCCCTTTGTCGGTCCATTGGGGGCCGCCAGCCGTTCCAGCATCATGTTGGTGATGATGTTGGGATACCGGCCGAATCCCAGGTTGTCAATTTTGGACGCATCATAGGGTTCCCAGCCGGTGGCCCAGACGATGGCACCGACAGGGATGTCCACTGTCTTGGCCTGCATCTCCAGATCCACCGCATCATATTTGCAGGCCTCGGCACAGCGCTTGGCGTCTTCCGTGCCGATAATCTGAGGTGAAATCACGTACCGTGACGGGAAAGCCATTTCATGGGGGAGATATGCCCCTTTTGTCTTGTTCATCCCGAAATTGAACTCATTGGGCAGTTCCGCCTGGCAGGCATCTGCGCAGGCACCGCAGCAGGTGCAATTCTCGTTGACATATCTCGGATTTAATTTCACTGACACATTGTAACTTCCGGGGCTGCCGCTGACTTTTTCAACTTCCGCAAGTGTAAACACTTTTATATTCGGATTGTCTTTAATCCGTCTGAAGTTGATTTCCAGACCACAGGTCGGGGGACACAGCTTGGGAAAATACTGATTCAGCTGTGCGACGCGTCCGCCCAGATAAGGATTTTTTTCAACGATGAACACTTCGTACCCCACTTCGGCGGCTTCCAGGGCAGTGGTCAGTCCACTGATGCCACCGCCGACCACCATAATACTTCCGCTTAAAGGGGCTGATTTGTCTTCAGTCATGCTATCCCTCCGTGCTTAAAATGTTTCTGAATAAAAACTCTGATAAACTTTGATTGTATCGATATTTAAACTGCAGGGCCTGGTTCACACAAACCCCTTGAATTCTCTTTTTGTCGGGTATTGCGCAAATCCCAAAACGCAAAACTCAACGCCGGAACTGAGAGAGCGCATTCACGCACCAGGCGCTCCGGCACACAGTTTTAAGATTCCGGATTTATTAATGATTTTTATTTTTTGGGTCCATGTATCCGTTAATAAAAACCTCCAGGTGCCCAAAACCGGCACCTGGAGGTATTGTTAACGACTGATCAGCCGTCGCCTGGGTTTAGTCAGGGATGATCTTGGTGTATTCCACTTTCTTCAGAGACCATTCGTTCTTAGCCTTGTCGTAAGAAGAATTGGTGAAGCAGAACCAGTTTTCATCATCCTGTCCCGGATGATCGGCCTGATAGTAGAAGCCCGGGTAACGGGTTTCTTTTCTGTACTGGATGTGACGCAGATGTGCTTCAACGGTGTACAGTCTGTGATAAATTTCCCACGCTCTCATGAGTTCATGCAGATCAGCGGCTGCCAGTTTTTCACAATCCGCGCGCATGGTTTCCAGAAGATCCAGAACGATCTCAAGCATCTTGCTGGTGGTCTGGTAGAATGTGGCTGTTCCCGCACCATACTCATGGGTGGCTTTCATCATCCGGTACATCATTCCGTTGGGTTTGATGTAGTTCGGGTTGATGTCTGTGGCGGTGGTGTATTCACAGTTGTCCAGATACGTTCTGACCGGTTTGTAAACCAGGTCAACCAGTTCTTCCTTGGTTTCCTTGATGGTCGGTTTGAAATCCGCGTTGTCGCGAACGAATTTCACCATTTCCTTGGCAGCCATTCTGCCTTCCGCATGGGACCCGGAAGAGAACTTATGACCGGAACAGGCCACGCCGTCACCCGCGGTGAACAGACCGGCAACCGTGGTCATTCTGTTGTAAACTTTGCCGTTGTGCTTGATTTTGTAATTATCCGGCACCCAGTCATAATCCGGGCCGGAGGTCCAGATACCGCAGCAGCCGGAGTGAGAACCCAACAGATACGGTTCAGTCGGCATAACTTCGGAATTTTTCTTTTCCGGTTCGCAGTCCTGAGCACACCACAGGTTTGCCTGGCCGCAGGTCATGTCAAGGAAGTCTTCCCATGCTTCTGATTCCAGATGCTTGAGTTCTTTCTTGTCCATGGTTTCGCCCAAAGTTGCCAGAGCGGTGACCGTATCCATCATGATGGGACCGCGGCCTTCTTTCATTTCGAACAGCATCAGGTGGTTACGCAGACAGGTCGGCGTAATGGCGGCCGTTCCGTAAGGTGCGTATTTCTGAAGCTCGGCTTTGGCTGCATCGCTGGCGGCAAAATTTTCGCCCAGACCGTTCAGTGCTTTTGCCTTGAACAGGAGGAACCAGGCGCCAACCGGGCCGTAACCATCTTTAAAACGAGCCGGGGTGAAACGGTTTTCCATCATGGAAAGTTCCGCACCCGCCCGCAGGGCCATGGTATAGGTGGAACCTGCGTTCCATACCGGGTACCATGCGCGGCCTTTACCTTCACCAACCGAACGCGGCTGATAAATATTAACTGCGCCACCACATGCAACCATCATGGTTTTGCATTTAATGATGTAGACTTTGTTTTCACGAACAGAGAAACCGACCGCGCCGGCAATCTGATTCGGGTTGTTGGCGTCGTTCAGCAGCTCAACGATGAATACGCGTTCCAGAATGTTGTCTTCGCCCAGCGCCAGTTTGGCGGCTTCGGCAACGACTCTTTTGTAGGATTCGCCGTTGATCATGATCTGCCATTTACCTGTCCGTACGGGAGTGGCGCCGCCTTTCAGGGTACCCATCTTCTGGCCTTTTTTACCGTCCAGGTTTTTTCCTTCTTCATTTTTCTTCCAGACCGGCAGCCCCCATTCTTCGAACAGATGAACAGAGTCATCCACATGGCAGCCCAGGTCGAAGATCAGGTCTTCGCGGACAATGCCCATGAGGTCGTTTCTGACCATGCGGACATAATCATCCGGGGTGTTGTCGCCAATATAGGTATTGATAGCGGACAGACCCTGGGCAACCGCACCGGATCTTTCCATGGCGGCTTTGTCACACAGAAGAACCGTCTGACCATCGCTCATCCATTTTTTTACTTCAAACGCTGTACCGCAGGCTGCCATACCACCACCTACGATCAGAATGTCGACTTCACGCTCTTCGACTTCGGGATCTCTTACGGCCTTGAGCTCACCTAAAGGTTTATTCGGTAATGCCATCGTATATCCTCCTTAGATATATGTTTTCTTAATAATGAAGTGTGTCTCAGTCTCAACAGAGCTTCCGTTCCTATTAAACGGTGGCAGCGGGTTTCGGGATTGCATAACCGTCTGCTTCTTCAGTTGAAAGCAGGCCACTGTCAAGATCCTTGCCTTTCAGATCCGGGTACGCATTCGCCGTTCCTTCAGCCGTTGTCCGGATGGGGAACTTGAAACGTTTGATAAGGCCATTTCTGAATTTGCAGGTCCACATAACATCTTCGGTACCCATCATCGGCATGATGCTGCTTCCCAGCGGAACAAAATCCGCATATCCGCGAACTTCAATTGCCTGGGTCGGGCAAATTTTTACACAGGAAAAACATTCCCAGCACTGATCCGGCTCCTGATTGTAAGCCTTCATTGCATTGGGATCCAAAACCATCAGGTCGTTGGGACAAATGTACATACACGCTGTTTTATCCCCGCCCTTACATCCGTCGCATTTTTCAGCAATTACGAAACTTGGCATTCTTTACCTCCTAATTAAGTTTAAAGAAAGTGAACAAACAATTCCACTTTATCAGTACAATACAATTTCACTAGTGCCTTGGCTGGCGCACCTCCTTTCTCTGGGTTACAAATTTTATTACGGCTTCTTTTAATATGATCGATCTGTTCTGCCGATCTTGTTACTTTTTTGATTCACCTGTTGCAGCATGCCTTTCGCATATCCGTTTCAAAAACGCTCAAACAAAACAAATATCTAAAAAAATCAAAAAGATAAGCTATTTAGACATGTAAAATAAAATATTTAACACCCTGCATTTTCCTTGTCAAGAGATTTTGGGAAATCAAATTTTTGAACAGTTACAAATAGTTACAACCCCTCCCAATCGCTATATATTGACATTGAAATACAAGCACATACAACATATCGTAGCCTGGCCGGATATCGGGCGTTTCACCGGACATACACCCGGGGAACCCGACTGGAAACCCCTGTGATTATTTCATAACTAATTGTATTTATTTGTTTTGCGATCAAATCCGCCCCAACGGGCAGGGTCGGATGTGCCCCGAAAACCATCACCTCATCCCCGACTGCCACATCGGGGATTTCTCCCACATCCAGCATGGTCTGGTCCATGCAGACCCGCCCCGCCACCGGCGCAAGTCGTCCACGCACCAGCATTTTCGCTTTTGAACTCAACAACCGGCTGTACCCGTCCCCATATCCCAGCGCCACCGTTGCAATCACCGTGGGCGCGGATGCCTTCCAGACCCCGCCATAGCTGACAGAAAATCCAACAGGCACCTTTTTTAAATGAATAATCCGGGACTTAAGGGTCATCACCGGACGGAGAGCGGCGCTGCCGGCATCCACAAACTCAGACGGATAATACCCATATAAGGCTATTCCCAGCCGGACCATATCCAGATGGGTATGGGGCATGTCAATAATAGCCGCGCTGTTTGCCGCGTGCCGGATCTTAAATTCCACACCCTGCTGTTCCAGAGCATCAAGCAAATGATGAAAGATGGAAAACTGACGGTCTGCGAAGGCCTTATCCGGCGCATCCGCTGTGGCAAAATGGGTATAAATGCCCTGCAGATCAATGGCAGGCAGCTTTTTGATTGAACAAATATCCCGGATGACGGATTCCGATATTTCCGGATGATCTGTTGTTTTTTGTGGATGGCAGGGCACCCACCCCAGCCGTCCCATTCCCGTGTCGATTTTCACATGGACGTTGAGCCGGCGGCCGCCGGGCACCGCATCTGCCAAAGCCCGGGCCATGTCGCAGGACCAGATGCTCTGGGTAAGATCATACGCCACCAGGGCCGGTGCCAGTTCCGGCGGCGTATGACCGAAAATCAGCACCGGGGTGTCAAACCCCGCTTCACGGATTTTTATTGCCTCATCAATGCGCGCAACCCCCAGCATGTCAGCACCGTCAGCAAGGACCCGGCCGGCCACCTCCATCAGGCCATGGCCATACGCATTGGCTTTCAGAACCGCCATCACGCCGCTCTGCGGTTTTACAATCTGGCGGATATTCTTAAAATTATGGGAAACCGCTTGTAAATCGATTTCCGCCCACACATCCGCTTGCATCATTACTTGACACCCCTACACAACGCGTACAGTCCAAAATTTACGCTAATAGTTAACACAGGGAACCTGCAACCCATGGACCAGGCATGCAATAATGGCTTCAGGTTCCATGTTGCAGGTCTCAGGTGTCGGGTGTCAGATTCGTTTTCCTGACACCTGAACACTGGCACTTTTTGATGGAAAACTGCCTTCCGTAACCACTGGTTCATTTTCTTCATTTTGTACAGGCTTTGAGGCATAAGGCACTAAATAGCCCGGTCCAGGCTCCGGTACTGGACCGCCTCGGCAATATGATCCGGCAGAATCCGGTCGCTATTGTCAAGATCCGCTATGGTTCTCGCAATTTTCAGCACCCGGTGGTAGGCCCGGGCGGAGAGGTTCAGTTTATCCACAGCGGTTTCCAGAAGGCGCGCCGACGTCGGGTCAATCTCACAGTATTTTCTCAAATGCCGGTTTTTCATCTGGGAATTGGTGGCAACGCCTTTCTCCCCGGCGAACCGGCGGGATTGAATTGTTCGGGCGGCGGTCACCCGACGGCAAATCTCTGCCGAAGATTCTTCCGGCGCGGCGTTGGCCAGATCCCGGTACGCCACCGGCGGCACTTCCACATGAACATCAATCCGGTCCAGGAGGGGGCCGGATATTTTGTTCCGGTATCGTTTTACTTCGTTATAAGAACATTGACAGGGTTTTTCCGGATGCGAAAAATAGCCGCACGGGCAGGGATTCAAGGCGGCCACCAGCATGAACCCGGAAGGATAGGTAATGGACGTGGCGGCCCGGGATATGGTCACCCGCCGATCCTCCAGGGGCTGACGCAGGCCCTCCAGCACGGGCTTTTTAAATTCCGCCAGTTCATCCAGAAACAGCACCCCGTTATGGGCCAGGCTTACCTCTCCTGGCCGCGGAACATTGCCGCCCCCGATCATCCCGGCATCGGAGATGGTATGATGGGGGGCCCGAAACGGTCGCCGCACCACCAGGGCCTGATCTTTTTTCAGAAGACCGGCCACACTGAAAATTTTGGTGGTTTCAATGGCCTCGTCAAAGGACATCGCCGGCACAATGCCGGCAAACCGCTTGGCCATCATGGTTTTTCCGGAGCCCGGGGGCCCGATCATAATCAGATTGTGATTGCCCGCGGCCGCAATCTCCATGGCCCGCTTGACATGCTGCTGACCCACCACTTCAGAAAAATCAGATGCCGGCAGGGGGTCATGGTCCAGCACCTTGTTCGGATCAAAGGCTTCCGGCAGAACAGGATGTTCCCCCCGCACATGATCCACAGCATGGGAAAGGGTTTTTACGCCCACCACAGATAGGCCGTCCACCACGGAAGCTTCCCGCCGGTTATCATAGGGGACCAGGATCGACGGATACCCGAGTCGGCGGGCTTCAATGGCCATGGGCAGGGAGCCGGTCACCGGCTTGATGCGTCCGTCAAGGGACAGTTCGCCGATCATCAAAAGCTGATTGGCCGTTTTTTCCGGCACCATGCCGGTGGCCGCAAGGATCCCCATGGCAATGGGAAGATCAAAACCGGTGCCGTCTTTTTTGATGTTGGCCGGGGCCAGATTCACCGTAATCCGGTCATCGGGAAAATTATATCCGGAATTGGCGATGGCCGCCTTGACCCGCTCCCGGCTTTCCCGCACAGCCACTTCCGGCAGTCCCACGGTGGTAAACGCGGGCAGACCATTGGAGATGTCCACCTCCACTTCCACCAGATAGGCATCAATGCCCACCACCGCGCTGGTCAAAACCCTGGAAAGCAACGTTTCTCCTTTCACCCTGAACCGGAAAACCTGATCCCGACACCAGGCCATTCTCTGTCTTTTTCAAAAGTAAAGACTTTAACAAAGCCGACATCAGATAACAATGGATAAATATCGTCTTGCAAGAACGGATTGGAAATTTTCGGCCACCCCCCTGCCGCGCGTGAACACGGTTGCATTCTCCTGTATAATCAGTTAAATTAATTTTCTATTTCGGTAAAAAAAGCCCCCGGCACTTTTTGAAGATTGAACCCGCAGCGGAATTAGGATATACTGTTAAAATTTATACGCCCGCCGCCTGAAAAGGGCGGGAACCTTTTCAAACGAGACGTGTCAGCAAAAGGAACGATTACCGACCATGGCCATGGCCTATTACCAGCGGACCCTGAAACAGCCGGCCCATTTTTCCGGTGTGGGTCTTCATTCAGGAGACACCGTCCACCTCACCATCAAACCGGCACCGCCGAATTTCGGCATCAATTTCAAGCGCGTTGACCTGCCGGCCCAGCCCATGATTCGCGCCCATTTCAACCGGGTGGTGGATACCAGTCTGGCCACGGTCATCGGTGAAGAAGCAGACGGATGCATTGTTTCCACCATCGAGCATGTTATGTCCTGTCTTGCGGGACTCGCCATTGATAATGTCATTATCGAGATTGACGGCCATGAAACCCCGATCATGGACGGCAGCGCCACGCTCTTCACCCGGAAAATCCGGGAGGCCGGCATTGTGAACCAGGATGCGCCGCGGATGTATTTTGTCATCAAAGAGCCCATCATATTGGAAGAAAACGGCAAATCCGTCAAACTCTATCCGTGGGACAAATTCACCATCACCTATACCATTGATTTCGACCACCTGGCCATCGGCACCCAGACCATGACCCTTGATGTGACGGAAACAACCTTTGAGGAAGAAATCGCCCGGGCCCGCACTTTCGGCTTTCTCCATGAGCTGGAATATATGAAATTTTACGGTCTGGCAAAGGGCGGATCCCTGGATAATGCCGTGGTGATTGATGAAAACGGCGTGATGAATGACGGGGGCCTGCGGTTTGCCGACGAGTTTGTCCGGCACAAGATTCTGGACTGTATCGGCGACTTTTCCCTTCTCGGCATGCCCATTATCGGCCATGTGGTTTTATATAAATCCGGCCATCTTTTTAATCATGAGTTTTTAAAGGAATTTTTCAGACGAAAATCCGCATGGGACACCATGACACTGGCGGCTTTTGATGAAGCCCGCGACAGCATGCCGGCCGCCCCCGGGATTTCCGGCTGATTCCGCGGCACCGAAACAAAAAAAATCAAGGTCAATACGGATGAAACACATAAAGTTATGTATGCTTTTTCTCTGCCTCAATCTTCTTGTCCCCGCCGCATCCCACGCCATTGATGTCCAATTAAGCGGCATCCGGGTGACGGAAGACGCCAGCAACCTCCTGCTGTCCATGCATGTGGAAGGCGCATTCAACGAAAACCTGGAGGAAGCCGTTTTAAACGGCATTCCCACCACTTTTTCCTATTTTATTACCTTACACCGAAAACGCGCCCTCTGGGCGGATGAACTCATCGTCTCCCGAAACGTGACCCACACACTAAAATATCACAATTTGAAAAATCATTATATTATCAAGCGTTCCTGGGAAGAAGACAATCCCTTCATCACCGATTCCTTTGACGAAGCTAAAAAAATAATGTCTGAAATCAATGATCTGCCAATCGTCCCCTTGAAAAAACTCCAAAAAGACGACCGCTACCGGATATCGGCAAAGGCGGAGCTTGACAAAGTGCGGCTGCCGTTTCTCTTAAACTATATCTTGTTTTTTGCTTCCTTGTGGGACTTTGAAACCGAGTGGCACTCGTATGAATTTATTTACTAAGCGCCCCTTCCGCAATCTTTCCAAAACACCCCCAGCGCTGCCGCGGCCCAACCGATACACCGGGCCGGCCATCGCCGAATCCCCTGAAAACCGAAGACGCCGAAAACGCGATTACATCATCATCGGCGCTGTGGTTGCCATTGTCACCCTGCTTTCCTTTATCACGGTCAGCAGACTGCAGTCCGGCAGCGACATCCCGGCATCCAACATGGTGCTGATGTTTATCCTTATCAATATCAACATGCTGCTGGTGGTTTTGTTGATTTTCCTGGTCTTCCGGAATCTGGTCAAACTGATTTATGAACGCCGGAAAAAAGCCGCGGGCAGCAAGCTCAGGACCAAGCTGGTGGCCACCTTCATCGCGCTCACCCTGCTGCCCTCCACGGTTCTGTTTTTTTTCTCCCTGCATTTCATCACCTCCAGCATTGAATTCTGGTTTAAGATCCCCATTGACCAGTCCCTGGACAATTCCCTGGCCGTGGGCCGGAATATTTACAAATTGGTGGAGGAGAACAACAGCTTTTTCCTGGACAAAGCCGCCTACCAGATCGACACCCGAAATCTTTTAATCCCGAAAAACAGGGACGACCTGTCCAACTACACCCAGGTGGTGCAGCGGGCATTCAACCTGAATGTGGTGGAAGTTTACAATGATGATTTCAACCGCCTGACCCTGTCCGTGGATACCCGCATGGAAGACAAACAATTCCGGCCGGTTAAGAGCGAGGCGTTTCAAACTGGCGTCAGCCGGGGGACGAATATCTGGTCGGTATCGGAAAACCTGGACGGCGGCGAATTCATCCGCAATATCTCCGCCATCCCCTTTGGCGCGGAAAAAGAAAAAATAAAGGGCTTTGTGGTCATCAGCGTACTCCTGCCCCCGGATCTGGTGGACAACCTGGCATCCATTTCCACCGGCGTGGAAGAATACCGGCAGATGAAAATGCTGAAACAGCCGGTGCAGTTTACCTACTACATCATCCTGACGGTGGTGGCCCTTCTGGTGGTATTCTGCGCCATCTGGTTCGGCATGTATCTTTCCAAAAGCATCACCATCCCCATCATGGAACTGGCCGAAGGGACCCGGCGCGTGGCCGGCGGCGACCTCACCTACAACATCAATGTCACCGCAGACGATGAAATCAAAACTCTGGTGGATTCCTTCAATAAAATGACCCGGGACCTGCGTTTTTCCCGGAAAGAGCTGGAACTCTCCGCCCGGGAGCTGTTTGAAAAGAACATTGAAATCGACGCCCGGCGACGGTACATGGAAATCGTGCTGAACAATGTTTCCACCGGCGTCATTTCCCTGGATGCCAGAGGGCTTGTGGCCACCATCAACCGGTCCGCGGAAAAGATGCTCGATATTGCGGCACCCGATGTCATTAAAAAAAGCTATAAGCACATCCTCCAGAACCAGCACAGCGATCTGTCCGATGAAATTTACAACCGGTTCTGGAACCGGCATGAGGAAAGTTTTGCCCGGTCCATCAGTATGACCATCGGCGGGGTTCCCAAGAGCTTTAATGTCAATTTCAATTCGCTAAAAGACGACACCGGCCGGCAGATTGGGCTTGTGATGGTGTTCGACGACATGACCGAGCTGGAAAAAGCTCAGCGCATGGCAGCCTGGCGGGAAGTGGCCAGACGAATCGCCCATGAGGTCAAAAATCCCCTGACCCCCATTTCCCTCTCCGCCCAGCGGCTCAAGCGAAAATACAAGCGCGTCATTGATGATCCGGTGTTTGAGGAATGCACCCAGACCATCATCGACCACACGGAACTGATCAAAAACCTGATCAATGAATTCGCCACATTTGCGCGGTTTCCCGCGGCCAATCCGGAGCCGTGCGCCCTTTCCCCCATCATTCATGAAACCATTGCATTATACAAGGAAGGGCACCCGAACATCCGGTTTTCCGCCCTCCTGCCCGATGAAATCCCGGTCATGCAGCTCGACCGGCAGCAGATCAAACAGATTCTGATTAACCTGATCGACAATGCCATTGCCTCCATCCGGACCAGCGGGGATGTCTCGGTCTCGGTCACCTATGATGAAGCAGGGAAAACCCTCGTTTTAACGGTGGCAGACACCGGAATCGGGGTGCCGGACCATGTCAAGCCGTCCCTGTTTGAACCGGATTTCACCACCAAAAAATCCGGCATGGGCCTGGGGCTGGCCATTGTGAGCACCATTGTGTCGGATCATAAGGGGAAAATCCATGTGGAGGATAATGAGCCGCAAGGGGCGCGGTTTGTGATTGAGTTGCCGGTGTAAGGAGGGGGGAGGTAGAAGGTTGAAGGTGGAAGGTGGAAGGTAGAAGGTATAAGGGGTAAGGCCGAAGGCTGAAGGGTTTCAGGTTTCAGGTTTCAGGTTGCAGGTTGCAGGTTGCAGGTTGCAGGTAGAGTACTGTGGATGGAAGGATGAAAAAAAAATGAACGTCCAACATCGAACATCGAATATTGAATGTTGATGCCGGAAGCAATGGCAGGAAAAGTCGCGTGTTTGTACCGGGACCGAAGTACCCCAATTGATTATAACTATTTGCAATATTATTTAATAACTGGCGCTTGATTTAAAGTCATATGACGCAATTTTGCGGCCTAATACTTGTTAGAAGTCAGAAGAGACATAATGGCAATAGACGATTGTCCATATTCATTTGAGGAGTTGGCGGAAGAGATCCTTCCTGCCTATTTCGCAGAGCTACAAAAGAACATGTCAGCTCCTCACGAAATGGCTATTTTCGGTCAAAAAGGTATGGGGAAAAAATCGATCTTGAAGAGTCTGAATAAAAGCTCGGATTTCCCCGGATGCTATGTGCTTCTTGAAGAGAACAAGCCTATATATGTTGGTATTTCAAGGTCAATAGTCCAGAGGTTATCGCAACATGTAAAGGGGACAACTCATTTCGACGCAAGCCTTGCTTATCGAATTGCATCTCAAATTACACTGCATGGTAACCAACGAAATGTGGCAATGACGGATCCGGATTTTAAAAATGAGTTTGAAAATGCAAAAAACTACCTTAAGTCATTAAAAGTTGCATTTATCCAAATACAGAATGATTTAGAAATATACCTGTTTGAAGCTTACTGCGCCATGAAGTTGGATACGGCACGGTGGAATACTTTCAAAACACATTGAGAGGTTTCTAACCAGTCAGCCCAGATAGACAGCCAGGGCCGGCGGCTTTTTGATAGACCGCGGAGGATTGAGCAACATACATTTTTAATCAAGCCAGTGGAAGCCCTGGCTGCTCCTGGCTTCCAACGTTATAGCTCATAAATTTTATTCCACGGTCGTGCGTGGAAATCTATAAGATAAAAAGCACCAATAATTGAAAAAAAAATAGAGAGCAAGGAGTGGATATGATTTACAGGGTTGGATGTATAATTCTGTTGGGTTTGATGCTGACAGGCGTTTCTTTTGCGCAGAGCGGCACCGAAAAGGAAACGGCCGCTGTATCTGTTGCTCTCAAATGGCTGGCCGGGGTCGATGAGGGACAATATGCAGACAGCTGGAACCATGCGGCCGACTATTTTAAGAACGCCGTGACAAAGGCGCAGTGGGTACAATCGCTTCAGAGCGTGCGAAAACCGCTTGGCAAGCTCATTTCAAGAGCGATTAAGGATGCCGCCCACACCACTTCGTTGCCGGGCGCCCCGGATTGCGAATATGTGGTTATTCAGTTCCAGACGTCGTTTGAAAATAAAAAATCAGCTATCGAAACCGTCACCCCGATGCTGGACCCGGACGGCGTCTGGCGCGTTTCGGGCTACTTTATCAAATAAAAGCACTTTTTTTCACTAAAAGAGGCCGGAAATTATAAGCAGTGTGTTGAGGAAAGGATAGAAAATAATGCATGAAAAATTTTGAAAGCTCTCTTGATATACACATTTAATTTGTTATTATGTGTATATAAACTTTATTGGAGGCTGAAATGAGCATGAAACGGACAAACATCGTTCTTGACGAAGATCTGGTCAACAATTGTATTAAGGCAACCGGGATCAAAACACAAAAAGCATTGATCGATCACGCCTTGCGCGAGTTACTCCGGCATGAAAACCAGATGAAACTGCTTGAACTTAAGGGTAATATCCAATGGGAGGGGGACTTGGACAACTGGCGGCAGGGCCGCGACATATGATGGTTCTGGTGGACACCAGCGTATGGATCGATTTTTTCGCCGCCCGGGAAGAAAGGCATGTCAAAACGCTCGAAGACCTGATTTTGGACCGCCGAGACATCTGCATCTGCGGCATCATTCTTGCGGAAATTCTCCAGGGCATCAGGGAAGATGCGGAATTTAAAAAAACTTCAGCATTGCTCGCCAATCTCATCTTCCTTCCCATGCCATATGCTGTTTATATGAAATCGGCTGAGATTTATAGAAATCTTCGTAAAAAAGGGATTACCGTAAGAAAAATCGTCGACTGCATGATTGCGGCAGTTGCCATTGAAAATGATATTCCATTGCTGCACAATGACAGGGATTTTATTCCCATTGAAGATTACCTCGGTCTGAAAAAATTTCTTTAATCCGATACCCTAAACCCGGATATAAAAAAAAAGACAACAACAACATCAATGGACTGAAAACGCCGGCAATTTTTACTTGACCTTCAGCCTTCAGCCTTCAGCCTTCAGTCTTCGGCCTGAAACCTGCAACCTGCAACCTGCAACCTGAAACCTGAAACCTGAAACCTGAAACCCAAAACCACCACCGACACCAAAATTAAATCGAAATAAATAATATCGAAATAAATAAAAAGGAGCCTGCACCCCCATGTTCCCCTCCATCCTGATCGTTGATGATGAAGCATCCATTTTAAAGGCATTGTCAGATATTCTCTCTGACGAGGGTTTTGAAACCATTACCGTGTCCAACGGGTATGAAGCCCTGAAGATCCTGGAATCCGAATCCCCGGATCTTGTGCTGCTCGACATCTGGATGCCCGGCATAGACGGCATTGACACGCTCAAGGAAATCAAAAAAATCCATCCCACCACGCCGGTCATCATGATCACCGGCCACGGCACCATTGAAACTGCAGTCAACGCCACCAAAATCGGGGCCTTTGATTTTATTGAAAAGCCTTTATCCATCGACAAGGTCATTGTGGGCATCAATAATGCCCTGAACTTTCGGCGACTGGAAGAAGAGAACCGGTTTTTGCGGAAAAAAACCATTGAAAAAAATTCCATTACCGGAAACTCCCCGGTGGTGCAGGAACTGCGCAAGCAGATCAGCATTGCCGCGCCCACGGACGCCTGGATTCTCGTCACCGGCGAGAACGGCACCGGCAAGGAACTGATCGTCCGCATGATTCACCAGTTCAGCAACCGGTCGGATCAACCGCTTATCGATGTCAACTGTGCGGCCATGTCTGATGAAATCATTGAAAGCGAGCTGCTGGGCCATGAAAAAGGCGCGTTTACTGACGCCACCGCCAAAAAACGGGGAAAACTGGAACTGGCCCACCAGGGCACCCTGTTTTTTGATGAAATCGGGGATCTGGGCATGAAAACCCAGGCGGTCATCCTGCGCATCCTTCAGGAAAAACAATTCCAGCGCATCGGCGGCAGCCGGACCTTGACCGCGGACGTGCGGGTCATTGCCTGCACCAACAAAGACCTGACCAAGGAGATCGACGCCGGAAGATTCCGGGAGGATCTCTACTACCGCCTGAATGTGGTGCCCATTGCTGTGCCGCCCCTGCGGGAACGGCGGGAAGACATTCCGGAACTGGTCAGCACGTTTTTGAAACAGATTGCGGAAAAAAACCGCACCGTACCCAAAAAGATGGCGCCGGAAGCCTTGAAAATGCTCGAGCACTGCACCTGGCCGGGCAATGTGCGGGAGCTGAAAAACCTGCTGGACCGCCTGTCCATCAATGTTGAGCAGGAAACCATCACCGCAGACCATATCCCGGCACCCTATAACCCCAAAAAACAGATGGACGCGGGCACGGCATCCGGGCTGTTTGCTCCGCTTTTCGACATGGACCGGCTGGATGATGCCCTTTCTAATTTTGAGAAAATTTTTATCGCCCGTAAACTGGCGGAAAACGATCAGGATGTGGTCAAAACCGCCCGCAAACTGCATGTGGACAAGTCCTATTTAAAAAAACAGCTGGCGAAAAAATGACGACCGCGGGAATGACACGGCGGGCTGGATACTGATCATGCGGATTATCAGCGGTGCGTTTAAGGGACGGAAACTGGCGTCTTTGCGGGGCCTTGCCACCCGGCCCACCACGGACCGGGTGCGGGAATCTGTTTTTAACATTATGGCAGGGGATATCAAAGATGCGGTGGTGCTGGACCTTTTTGCCGGCACCGGCGCCCTGGGGCTGGAGGCTTTGAGCCGGGGCGCCGCATCCGCTGTTTTTATTGACGTATCTGACGCCGCCATCAGCATCATCCGCAAAAACATCGCGGCCTGCCGGATGGACGCCCAATGCCGGGTCATCCGGTGGGACATTCTCAAAAATCTGAACTGCCTGGATCCGGATAATGCCGCCTTTGACCTGGTGTTTATGGACCCGCCCTATCACCGCAATTTTATTTTACCGGCACTCGTTAATCTCACAAAAAAAAACGTTTTGAAATACAGCGCAAAAATCATCATAGAGCATTCTGATCAGGAACCCATTCCGGAAAATTTGCCCGGACTGCATCTTTCGGGCCAGAGAACCTACGGAAAAACCCTTGTTTCTTTTTTAACGGGTGTGTTACAGGAAAAAATCCATTGTATCTGAAGGTTTTAATCAAAAAATCCACTACCGAGGATTCTTTTTCATGGGCAAAACTGCCATTTATCCCGGATCGTTTGATCCCGTCACCAACGGCCACCTCGACATTATCGAACGGGGACTGACCCTGTTTGACAAAATCATTGTCACCATCCTGGAAAACCCGGCAAAAACATTCCTTTTTTCCATCGAAGAGCGCATGCAACTTTTAGAGCAGTCCTTGCAGGGGATCGGCAATGTTGAAATTGCTTCCTATGGGGGGCTGCTGGTGGATTATGCGGTGAAACGGAATGCACAGGCCATTCTCCGGGGCATGCGGGCGGTGTCGGATTTTGAATATGAATTTCAGATGGCGCTCATGAACCGGAAACTCAACCGGGACGTGCAGACCGTCTTTCTCATGACCGGGCTGCGCTGGATTTTCACCAGCTCTTCCATTATCAAAGAGGCTGTCAAATTCGGCGGGGATATTGAGAGCATGGTGCCGGCAGTGGTTTACGAGGAGCTGAAAAAAAAATACAATCTGGAAACATAATCCCGTTTATGCAAAACACTGGCAAAAAGTGCCTTCTTTCTTCGCCATCCATCGGTTTGCAGAACTTCCCTGGCTATCTGGTTGATCTTGAAGTTCTTTTTTCGATGACACAAAAATTCACTTGGATGAGAAAGGCAGACAGGACGTCTATAAATGACGATGACTGAGTAGCAAAGATGCCGAGATGATGCCGAACATCAGCCGCATAAGATCATCACAGGAGATATGCGCCTGAATTATACGGCCATACGCATCAAGTTCCTGCAATCGGATTTTAAGATTTTCCAGGTCCTCAAAAAGAGAAATCATCTGTTCCCGTATTTCTTCGGAAATTTTTTGTTCACATGCACCATCCTCCCATTTCTTGCGCTGTGCACGCAAGGACGCTACCGGGGCGGCAACCAATTTCTGGCACTGTTTTGGAAACAACGTCTGGGAATGGGCACATTTTTTAATTTCCACATGCAGATGATGTGCGGCAGTTTGTGCGGCGGATTGCAGCAGGCCAACAATATCATCTTTCAATGCCAGGTAAAGGTTCCTGAATTTTGATGAATTTTTACCCATCTTTTCATTGAATTCAGCGGTTGCTGATTGCCAGAAGATACGGCTTACAGTTGCCAACGTATCTGCTTCCGGTTCATTTCTTTTTTGGCCCCTTTTTTTTGCCCGAACGATTTCCGGAAGCAATCGGGCCGTATTTTCAAACAGGCGCCTGCCGGTGACAATGCAAAAAATAATCCCCACCGTGGCAAACCAGTCCTGCATAAAAAAAATATCCGGTACTCCGCTCTGGTATACTTTAATTAACGCAGGATTCTCAAACAGATGGGTTGGGGTCATGTAAGCGGGGGTTCCCGCCAACGAAGGCTGGTGTGACAGTTGACCGTCCGGGCCATTGCATAGCACCGCTGTTTCAAGATCAATAAGGCCCAGATCATATTTTTCCGGATCAGACAGTAAAAACCGGCCATGCTCCCGTTCTCCAGCAACGAGCATATTATCGGGTTTCAGATCCCTGATGGCGACATCGGCATCCCTGAGCCGATACAATATCTCCAATACTTTGCCAATCAGGACCGCCATGCTTGTTCGGTGGTTGTCGAAAATTTTTTTCCGGACATATGAACCGATAAACGCAAGATATGATTCCACCACCGCTTTATCACCGTCAAGCAACCGGACAAGTATCTGCCGGATGGCGTCGGCCTTATCCGCCACCGACTCATTTTTCGCAATGCCAGGCAAGTGCCCGGCCAGTTGGTCAAACAGCCATTCCCGTTTTTCATATGTTGCCACTTGTGCCCGAGACGAATGCCGGCCCAAAAAATTGTCAAGGGTTCGCTCAAAATTCTGAATCAGCGAATTTATTCCGTCAAAGACATTTTCATGGCCCGGGCCGTAAATCTCTTCAAATGTCAGGGGGTCGTCAAAAGCATGGTTGTTTTTTCGTATTTCCTCCTCAGCCCGCTCTTTTTCATTGTGAATATTTTTAATCACCTGATCAAAAAAAGCATATTGCGACAATTCCATAAAAAAAACAAACTGCCCGTTCATCTTCAGATATTGTTGAAAACGGGGTTCTTTCCGCAATAGCCGGATATAAGCTTCTTCGGATGGCATTTCATCCCGGCTCAGGCGCTGATTGATCTCAGGGATTTTGCCCAGAATGGTCGAGAGGTTCGGGATCAAGCATATTACGGCGGGATGCAGTTTGCGGGAAATTTCTTTTTCCCCTGCGATGCATTCCAGATAAGTTTCAAAATCAGGCAGGGGCGCCAGAGGAATTTTGATGACCAGAAAATCATCATAGGTGACCATATAGCAAGCACTTTTACTTTCAGTGGCCTCGCCGACCCGTCGCAGGCTCATGCGACGGGTTTTGACCTCATTGCCTTTTCTCAAGGTAATCGCATAGGTATCGCCGGGAAAAGCGCCCGAGTCGATCCGCTTATAGTCCTCCTGCCAGTTTCCGTCACCTGCGGGAACAGACTGAACCCTAAAAATCTTAATAAAAAAACCGATTATATGCTGTACTTCCATCATTTGCTCCAGGGGATTCATGATGTACCGGAAAATACGTCAATATTCATACATCCGGAATTATACTTGAAACCATCCTGCAAAACACGTTATATTAATAAAAATTTATTCAAAACTCGCCTGAACAGATCCAGATTATCAAGGCATTACAGAAACAAAAAAAACGAAAACACTCAATGCCGTTATTAACCTTACGATACAACAACGAAGAACTGCATACTTACCAGATTGGTGAGGACCAGCTGGTCAAAATCGGCCGCAGCGACCTAAATGAAATTACACTTGATGATAATGCCGTGTCAAACCTGCATGCTGAAATTGAGTACGAAGCCGGCGCATACTATATAACAGATATTCAAAGTAAAAACGGAACCTTTGTTGACGGAGAACTTGTCATCTCAAGAAAGCTCCATAACGGTAATCACATCACCATCGGAAATTACACCCTCACGTTTCAAAGTGAAGCAGATGAAGCCCCCCAGGATAATGCCGAATCCCTCACCCAGTCAACAATGATGATTGATACATCCATTCATCGATCCAGACTGGCCAAAAGCCTTGCCGAAATCCGCGAAGAACAGCCGGAGATGAAAACCCGGGCAACACTAACGTTTTTGAACGGGACCGCAGATCCGGTGGAGATTACCCCACCTGTGCTTAAAATCGGCAAGGGAAGCGAATGCGACATAAAGATAAAAGGCCTTTTTGCCGGTAAATCATCGGCCGAAATCTTTAATAAAAATACCGTTTTTTACATCCGGCCGGCCACTGAAAAAAGCAGAATCAAGCTGAATTATAAAATTTTAGATGCTGAAACCGCTTTAAAAAATTTTGACGTGATTGAAGCCGGTTCGACAAAACTGCAGTTTCACCTTAAAGAAGAATGATTGGGTTTTCCAGGAAAGCAAATGATAAACATTTCCGGATCCCAAATACAAAGAACCCTTCACCCGGTCTCTGCCTAAAACGGCTGCCATTCATATATCATGGAAAAAAAAGAAACGCAGAGTGCTGAACAAAATACCCGGGATATTTTCCCGGACTTTCTCAGACGCTATGAGATACTCCTGCTGCTGCAGATAATCCTGCTGTGCGGCTTGATGCTTGCTGCCGTTTTCTTTCATCCGGACCATACCCGTGTCCTTCTTGCCGCCATGGCGGTCATTTTTGCAACCATCATAATTCAGGTCTATTTAAAATTCATCTCTCCGGCCAAAAAACTGACCCGCTATATTTTTTTCAAACAACGAAAAAACGCCGATGCCTTGGAAGGAACAAAAAAAATTCCCCCGGAATGGAAATCCTGGTTCAATATGATTGACTGGCTTTTCGAACGCCTGGATAACCTGGAGGAGAAGTTGGACGACAAACGTCTTGACCAGCAGATCGGAACCAACCTGCTGAGACGGTTTTCATGGGTATTTGAACGCAATGAAGCGCTCGCCAGAGAGTTAAAAGCCAAAAATGCTGCCCTGAAACAAGAAATTAAACTGAATCAAAAAGCCAACCGGGAGCTGAAACGGCATAGTGATCATTTGGACGATCTGGTAAAAGAACGGGCCGCTGATCTCTACAAAGCCAACAAAAGATTGGAAGCGGCCATCGAGGAGGCGCAAATCCAGACCCAAAGCGCTGAAAAAGCCAATATGGCCAAGAGCCAGTTTCTTGCCAACGTCAGTCACGAAGTCCGAACCCCATTAAACTCCATCATCGGATTTACCGAACTGCTGCCGGATACCGGCTTAAACGATCTGCAGAGCGATTACATCCACACCATTTCCAAAAGCAGTGAAACCCTGCTGGCCCTGATCAACGACATTCTTGATCTTTCCAAAATTGAAGCCGGTGAACTGGTGCTCGATCCCATCGATTTTTCCGTTGAACTGATGGCTTATGATGTATGTGAGATGATCCGGCCAACTATTGGCGACAAACCCGTGGAACTTTCCTTCCAAATTGGTGAAAACGTTCCCGCCTATGTAAAAGGAGACGCCACAAGGGTTCAGCAGGTTCTCCTGAATCTGGCCGGCAATGCGGTAAAATTTACGGGAGAAGGAGAAATCCTGCTGTCAATCGACATCATCGGCCACACCGGAAACCGGGACCTGATCTCCTTTCAGGTGAAAGACAGCGGCATCGGGATTCCCAAGGACAAGCAGCAAATGATATTTGCGCCGTTTCAGCAGGCGGACGGATCCACGACCCGAAAATACGGTGGAACGGGCCTCGGACTCCCGATTTCCAAAAAACTGGCCATGGCCATGGACGGCGACATCACCGTTGAAAGCGATGAAAATACCGGCTCTGTTTTTCATTTTAAAGCCTGGTTTGACCGATCTGCTAAGGGGGATTCATGGAAAACCATGACGCAGGGATTTTCAGGAAAACAGATTCTGATCGTTGACGACAATCAGAACAATCTTAATATCCTGAAAAATGCGCTCCAATCCGCCGGCATCCGGGTGGCAGACCTCAGAAACGGAATGGAAGTCATATCAACGATTGAGCGGGCTATTGTTACCGGCAATCCATTTGACTGCTGCATCATCGATACCCGGATGCCCGGAATGGACGGCGATGAGATCGCCCGCCAGATAAGATCATCCAAAGCGCCCTTGGTTTCAAAGCTTCCGTTGATTGCCGCTTCTTATTCCATGGAGCGAGACCCCGTCCTTTTTGCAAAAGCAGGTTTCAATCAGTCGATTATCAAACCGGTCCGCCGTGAAAAATTGTTTGAGGTTCTGGCCGAAGTGCTCAAAGGATCGGGGAAACCCGCTTCCAGGCAGGTTCAGGCGGAAGCTGAAAAAATAAGGCATTCAGAAAAAGATTCTTTTAATAATATTCATGTGCTGGTGGCGGAAGACCAGACGGATAATCAGAAACTGATAAAAATCATGCTGGAAAACATTGGTTGTGATGTGACTCTGGCTGACAACGGGCGCGCCGCAGTTGAAACCTTTTTGAGTACGCCCTATTATTTTGACCTTGTTATAATGGATATCCAGATGCCGGAAATGGATGGGTTTGAAGCCTTTGACGCCATACGAAAAAAGGGCTACAGGACCCCTGTCATTGCCCTGACCGCTCATGCATCAAAGGAGCATCAGCAGGAGTGCCTTGACGCCGGGATGGATGGTTATCTTTCCAAACCGATCCGGAAAGAAGCGTTAAGGGCGGCGTTGAACAAATATGTTCACAAAAATGGCGATAAAGGAAATTAGAACAAGCACCGCCAAAAGCAGAGAATGAGAAAAGCAGGGCCAATCAGTGACAATCGATTCCTGCGCATGACTACTTTAAGCCGATTGTTAACGCCCCATTTGAAAGGATAATCGTTTTTCAAAAGCCATTTATATTGGCTATTGGCTTATGACTGTAACAGAAGAATCCCTGTCAAACCGACTCCAGGGGGTGATAGGAACACCAGAATGTTCGATGGTCAGCTTTTAACGTTCGACAGCCGCTCCAGAACCAGCACCCCCAAGAAACCAGCCGCCACCAGGCACAGGGCGACCCCAAGATCCCCATCCAGTGCATCCGGCCAGACATTTCGCTCTTTCAAGACCCGCAGTTTTCCGTGAATCAGAGCGGTTTCCAGGGTTTCCTTCCAGGGCCAGATTTTCCGCATGGAACCGAGCATCAGACCGGTCAAAAACGCCAGGGTGGGATAATGGTATTTCTGGAGCAGAAGTTTAAGAAACCGGGCAAAGCCGGCCAGGCCAATGGCGCACCCGGCGGCAAAAACCCCGATAATCAAAAGATTTTTGGCAAGAAACGGGTTTTCCAGGGTGGCAATAATAAATTCGTATTTCCCCAGGATGAGCAGAATAAACGCACCGCTCAGGCCCGGCAGAATCATGGCACAGATGGCCAGCATACCGGACAGAAAAACAAACCACAAATCCTCGGGGGTTGTGGCCGGCATTAAATTCACCACCACAAACGCCCCGGCAGCACCGGCCAGAAACGAAAATCCAGTTCCGGGACTCCATTTCACCTGCTTTCCCACCACCCAGATGGAGGCGGCGATCAGCCCGAAAAACATGCTCCAGGTCAGTTCCGCGTGATGGGCCAGAAGGTAATTCATCAACCGGGCCAGGCTGAGAATGGCCACCCCGATGCCCAAAAAAAGCGATATCAAAAACCGGACATGCAACTCGCACAGGGCGCGCTTGAAATCAAACCGCAGCAACGCGGCCGCCATTTTCGCATTGGCCGATTTGATGGCGGCCAGCAGATCTTCATAAATTCCCGTAATCAGGGCAATGGTGCCCCCGGAGACACCGGGTACCGTATCCGCGGCACCCATACACAGCCCTTTCATCATCAGAAGCACGGAACTCCTGAGGGACGCCGGCCCCGGGCTGCAAAAAAACGCCTCTTTCCAGGTAACAGGGTCTTTTTTCATCTGTCTTTATCCCACCCATAATCCCCCACCAGCTTCACAAACCGACATCCGCCCAGGGTGGTCTGGTGAATACCGTCTTCATCCCGGTAAAGCTTCACCATTTCCTGGGTCAGTCGGCCACCCACCGGCAGTACCATCCGGCCGCCCACGTCGAGCTGGCTGACCAGCGGCGCAGGGATATCCGGCGCGCCGGCCGTGACCATAATGGCGTCAAAGGGACTTTCGTCTTTCCATCCATTGGTACCGTCCCCGTAGCGGGTGACGATATTGGAATAATTGAGCTGATCAAACAGCTTGCGGGCCCGCATGTGCAGAGAGCGGATGGTTTCAATGGTATACACCCGGAAAACGATCTGGGCCAGAATGGCGGCCTGATATCCCGACCCCGTGCCGATTTCCAGCACCCGGTCATCCGGACCGAGGGCAAGGGCCTGGGTCATGTGAGCCACAATATAAGGTTGGGAAATGGTCTGCTGTTCGCCAATGGGCAGGGGATGATCCGCGTATGCCTGATCCATGAGGGCATCGCTCACAAAAAGATGGCGGGGTACCTTTCGCATGGCGTCCAGCACGTTCGGGTCCGTAATGCCGCGGGCCTCGATCTGGTTTTTCACCATGGATTCGCGCAGCCGCTGATATTTTCTCGAATCGATTGTCATTGTCATCCGTCAGTTAACAGGTCGGTGGACTTCCGTCAAGCGATTATAGGCATTCCGTTAAAGTCTTGATAAATCAATTTTACTTCACCTAATTGATTTCGACACCCGAAGTATTAAGTATTAAGAAAAGATTGTTTTCTGTTGGTGATTTGCGCTGTTTTACCTTACCGTAAAATTGTCAAAATGATTTTAGAGTAAACAAAACCTCCATCTTTAATGGTGGTCTTCACGACTTTTTCCAAATCTTAAGGATGGCCTTCTTTAAACCACATGGGGTGTGAAAAGAAATATCCTTCCCCATATTGTTTATATAGTTCAGCATTGAAACCTTGAAAATTAATATTCGTCGCCATAATGGCATTTGGATAGAACAGCCAGACATCCTCATAATTCTCATAAAGCACTTTTTCCAGATCAAAATAAATCTGCTTTCTTTTTTCGATATCGATTTCTTTTCGGCCCGCCTCAATTAATTCAAGTGCTTTTTCATTATGGCTTCTACCGTTATTAAAAAAACTATCCGGGTTATACAACAATGAAGCAATATGATCCGGTTCCTGAACCAATGGATAAATACTGCCGACAAGGTCAAAATCCAGTTTTTGAAAGGGCTCCGACATCCCGGTAATGCCGAGGAATACAGGTTTCCAGGTAATCCCCACTTTGCCCAGCATCCCCATAATTGCTTTTGAAAACGTCTGCGCTTCGGGAATGTTTAATGAAAATCCTTTAAGGGTTAATCCATCCGGATAACCGGCTTCAGCCAGCAATTTTTTTGACAGTTGTGGATTATACGTAACAGGCTTTAAACTCGGATTATGCGCCCAGTGATCCTCCGGATAAAGACAGCTTGCAATACGTGCCTGGCCGAACTGGGTTCCCACAACCAGCGCTTTACGGTCAATCGCATGGGAAATCGCTTTTCGGATACGAATATCCTGGCACGGTCCTTTAGCATGATTTAAGGTTAAATAGAACAGCATATTAAAGGGGTATATATTCACATCAATTTTAGGATCTTTTTCAACCAGCCGGAACTGCCGTGGATTTAAAAAAATAAAATCGAGCTTTCCGGCTTTTAAGTTCGCCAGACGAACTGACGGGTCCGGTATCACTGACACTTTTATCTTGTCAAAATACGGCATATCCGGACGACCAATACTTTTCCCAAACCACCAGTTCGGGTTTCTTTTCAGCTGAATGTAGTTACCGTGACTGGCTGTTTCAAGCGTATATTGTCCCGTGCCGACCGGATAACTGTCCAGGGGCCGGGCTCCTTCTGCCAATTCTTTGAATTTCTCTTCGTTTTCTTCAAGCTCATTTAAGTAGTCCTTTGCCTGCTGAACCTTTTTCCTTGAAGCCTCAGCAACCAAATGGCCTTTGCTCCCGGCCTCGTCTTCATCCTCTTCTGCTTTTTCAAGCTTTCGTTTTGCTGTCACAAGCAACCGCTCCAACCGCCTGGATTCCGTAATCGCATGATCGCCGATCAACGCTTTTTTCGATATCATGAAACCCGGAACACTTGCCATGGTTCCTAAAAAAGCCCCCCAGGGTCTTTTAAAATGCCACTTAACGGTATATTCATCGATAATCTCAACCGATTCCAGTGGTTCAAGCCATGTCCGGGTCCATGCCCGGTTTTGTTTGTCTAAAATCCAGTCCATCTGATATTTCAGACTTTCGGCATTAAACTGGGATCCGTCATGAAAATATACACCCTGCCGTAAGGTCATCAACACAGTCACATCATCTAAATACTCCCAGGATTCGGCCAGCCAGGGAATGGTCGGCTGTTGACGGGCATCAAGATTAATTAGCTTTTCATACATGAAACTCATGGAAAACCAGTCTAACACCGGGAAGTGATTGGGATTCATCAGCCCGATATAGACCGGTGCGGCAGCTCTTACAATACCACCTTGAACCGGCGGGGTCGGCCAGTATTCTTTTCCCCAGACCTGCCATCCGTTTGGATCAAATTTTTGTTCTGCTTCCGCCGGTCCGTGGGTTGATAAAATAAGCATCAACAGCACAGCAAATATCCCGCACAAGCCGATGAGTTTGTGTCCATCTAAGTTTTTATTCATATACACTCCAGTAAGATGAGATTTATAAGTTATCCTTACCTTCGATCAAGCATTATGGCAGGCCGCCCAGTGACTGGCATCGCCCTGTTCGAGTAACAATGGTGACTGTTCATGACAGATCGGAATAGCCCGAGGGCACCGGGGATGAAACTTGCATCCTTCAGGCGGATTCATCAGGCCCGGCACTTCCCCGCTTATAATAAACTGTTTTCTCTTTGTTTCCACCGAAGGGTCCGGAATCGGAACCGCCGATAAAAGCCCCCGGGTATAAGGATGACAAGGGTGATTATATAGATCCGCCCGATTTGCCACTTCGACGATATTTCCCAGATACATGACGGCAATACGGTCGCTGATATGCCTGACAACAGCCAGATCATGGGCAATAAAAAGGTAGGTCAATCCGAAATCTTCCTGAAGCTTTTCCAGCAGGTTAATAATCTGGGCCTGGATGGATACATCCAGTGCCGATACCGGTTCATCACAAACAATAAACCTGGGTTTTAATGAAATCGCGCGGGCAATGCCGATCCGCTGCCGCTGTCCGCCGGAAAATTCATGGGGATACCTGTCCGCCATGCCGGGGTTCAATCCCACAATTTCAAGCAGATGATCAATCTTTTGCATATATTCGCTTTTGCCCGCTGTCATCCGGTGAATGATCAGCGGTTGGCCGACAATTTCACGCACTGTCATGCGTGGGTTTAAAGATCCAAACGGGTCCTGAAAAATGACCTGCATCTGTCTTTTTAACGCGCGATTCTCTTTTTTCCCGGGATGCGTTATGTCTTTTCCATCAAACAGGATCGTTCCCCGGGTTGGCTCATCAAGATTCAGGATCAGCCTTCCCATGGTGGTTTTACCGCAACCGCTTTCCCCCACAAGCCCTAAGGTCTCCCCTTTCTTAATATGAAAGCTGACACAATCGACGGCTTTGATATCGCCAAGTTTTCTTTTAAATATAAAACCGCCGTGGACCGGAAAAAACTTCGAGACCGCCCGGACTTCCAGTAAATTATTATTTTTTTTGTTAGACATCGATCCAGCAAGCGATTTCATGGTCATGAGATACAATTCTTAACTGCGGTGATTTCACACAACATTTTTCTACTCTATAGCGGCAGCGCGGATGAAAGGCACATCCCTGAGGCATATCCGCCAGGTCGGGAGGCTGGCCTTCAATAGGATGCAGCCGGGTTTTAACATCCTGGTCCAGTTTCGGTACAGAGGCCATCAGCCCTATTGTGTAGGGATGCTTCGGAGATTTATATAAATCTGCGGCAGATGCTTTTTCGACAATTCTCCCCGCATACATAACATTTACGCGATCCGCATACCGTGCGATGATTCCAAGATTATGGGTAATAAGAATCAAGGCGGCTCCGGTTTCTGTGGTCAGCTGCTTCATCAATCTTAATAACTGCGCTTGAATGGTCACATCTAAGGCGGTGGTTGGTTCATCTGCAATGATAATTTTCGGCGCGCAGGTCAGTCCCATGGCAACCATGGTCCGCTGCCGCATCCCACCGGAAAACTGATGAGGGTATTCAGCAAACCGCCGGTCGCTGTCCGGGATATGAACTTTTTTTAA
This sequence comes from Desulfobacterales bacterium, assembly GCA_963675805.2. Taxonomy (GTDB): domain Bacteria; phylum Desulfobacterota; class Desulfobacteria; order Desulfobacterales; family Desulfosalsimonadaceae; genus SURF-3. The sequence goes on from CAXXNU010000001.1 coordinate 529,932, forward strand.
TGCTTTTATCGCTTCAGCCGCTGCCTGTTTTTTCCCCATTCGCTTATGGACCAACAGGGGTTCACGCACCTGATGCCCGATCGTTAGCACCGGATTTAAGGAAGTCATGGGTTCCTGAAAAATCATGGCAATCTTATTTCCACGGATGTCACAAATTTCTTCCTTGCTTGCCTTGAGCAGATCCCTGCCCTCAAACAAGATCTCTCCGCTGACAATTTGACCCGGCGGATTCGGGATCAGGCGAAGCAGGGACAGCGCGGAAACACTTTTCCCGCATCCGCTTTCTCCGACAATCCCGAGTGTTTCACCGGCGTTTAAGTCATAGGATATCTGATCAACCGCTTTCACTATTCCGCGCCCGCTGGAGAAATGGACACTCAGATTGTTCACTGACAATAATTTTGTCATAAAGCGGCTTCCGGTAGTTTATCCCCTTCACCCCTGAGCCTTGGGTCAAGGGCATCTCTTAATCCATCGCCTAAAAAATTAAACCCCAGAACCGCAAGGGTGATCATCAAACCAGGGGCAATGGAATACAGGGGGACGATTTCCAGGTATGAATACCCCACGCGCAATGCCTTGCCCCAGGTGGGAGTGGGGGGCTGGACGCCCAACCCTAGAAAGGTGGCAATGCTCTCCAGCATAATATGCCGCCCCAGCATAATTGAAACGGCTACGATGATTGGGGAGATGGCATTCGGCAGGATATTTTTAAACATGATTCTTAATTCAGATGCGCCGTCAGCATGGGCCGCTTCAATATAAGGCGATTCCCGGACAGACAGAACCTGGCCCCGCATAATTCTGGCAAATGTTGTCCATGTGAGAACGGATATGGCGATGATGATGTTCTCAACACCCGGCCCTAATACCGTGACAATGACAAGCAGCATCACCATCACCGGCAGACACATGAATGTATCGGTAATCCGCATAATCACCATATCCGCCATACCGCCTTTATATCCTGCGATTAAACCGAGCATGCTTCCTAACAAGGCGGATATAAATGTGGATATTATACCGATAATTAAAGAGATCCGGGCACCGAAGATCACTCTTGACAGCAGATCACGTCCCACATCATCCGTGCCCAGCAGATGTTCCCATGTCGGGCCTTCAAGCACACGATACAAATCCTGATCATTCGGGTTATGGGGTGCCAGAAAAGGGGCAAATACAGCCATGCATAACAGACTGACGATGATTAACACCCCCACCAAAGCCATCTTATGTGAGAGGACATCAAAAACCAGACTTTTACGCCTGACATTGGGTTTGCCTGTGGAAATGGATAATTCTGTATTTTTTTTATTCATACAATCGGAACCTATTTAACCCGTACCCGGGGGTCGAGATAACCGTATAAAAGATCAACCGCCAGGTTGACCATCAAAATAAAAAGCGCCACAATCAGCAATGTAGCCTGAATGACCGGATAATCCCGGGCGGCAATGGCATCAATTCCCATTCTGCCGAACCCCGGAAGGGCAAACATGTATTCAACGAGAAAAGAACCGGATATCACATAGCCCCAGTCAATACCAATGACGGTAACCACCGGTATCATGGCCGGTTTGGCAGCATGACGCAGGATCACTGCCATTTCCGTTAATCCCTTTGCGCGGGCAGTCCGGATATAATCCTGGCCCAGGACCTCCAGCAGACTGGAACGCACATAACGCATATACATTCCGGCAGTGTGAGTACCTAAAACAAATGTCGGCATGATCATGCACAAAATATTTTCCATGGGATTTTCGAAAAACGGCACATACCCTGAAGGGGGAAAAATCCGGTAATGCACTGAAAAAAGATAAATCAAGACAATGGCTTCCCAGATAACCGGCACGGAAATCCCGACAATCGCAGTTGATGTGATGGTTGCGTCCAAAATGGTGTTGCGTTTGAATGCCGAGATTACACCTAATGGAAAACCGATTAAAAAAGACCAGAACACATAGCCTGAAAAAAGTTCGAGAGTGACCGGCAGCCGCCGCACAAACATTTCAAATACCGGTTCTCCGCTTCCAAATGACGTCCCCCAGTCCCCGTTAAAAAAATCTTTCATCCAGACCACATACTGGATATGCAACGGCTGGTCCAGTCCGAATTGGCTCCTCAAATCATTTAGTATTTCTTCATTGGCGAGATCCAGGTTCTGCGTGGCTGCTGCCTGGATGGGGTCACCGGGAAGGAGCCGGGCAATGCTGAAAATCAGAATGGAGACCAAAAATAAAATCAGCAGAGCATAGAGAAGTCTTCTGGCAAAATACCGTTTCATTGGAAATTCAAGCATCCAGTCAAACTGTTAGTTTTTTGCGTGCTCTTCCTGCCTGCTAAAACATTATATCCTTATCTTTTAACAATCTCTCGGCTATCCGTCTGGCGACCAGATTTGCAAAAGTTTCTTGGGGAAATAAATCTTCAGGAGCAGAAATTACGTTTTCAAGTGTTTCAGTAAACAATTTTTTATCCTGGACAGCAAACGTATAGTACTGGGCATAGAAAACATGCCATAATAAATATTTTGATTCGGATATTTCAAATGCCTCTTTAAAATGATACAGAACCTCATCGTAATTTCCACCGAATGAATCTGGTATGAAGGAATAGTATGCGCCCATCAATACATGGACAGCTCCGTAATTCCAGGTTTCATCCAGCACCAGCATCCGGTCCATCATGGCTTCAATCTTGGGCAAAGCAATCATTGCATCCATTCCGCTTTCGTTGCTGACCCGCATCCAGGCCAGCCAGCTGGCGGCAGCCCAGTATAATGACGGCACATCTTCTTTTTCAAATGTTTCAAGCGACTTTGTAAAATCTTCCAGCGAACCTTCGGACGCTTTTTTAAACTTCGAATTCTGGTTCAATGCCCTTAAGGCATAATTGCGGGACCGGAGGTAAAGCTTCTCAGATGCTTCTTTATCTTCTGGCTCTATAAAAAAGAATGCATAGGCGTGATAATTTTCCGCGGCAGTTGCCAGGAGAAACTTATCATCCGGCGACGCTTCAATGAGACCATCCATTTGAACCAGTCCCGCCGGCATGGCATCACGGATTAGATTAAGATCAATATTCTTTCTTGCGGCATTATTCATTGCTTTGACCAATGGCTTCATGCTGTTTACCATCATTTTGGAGCGTGCGCCCGCACTGCATCCCCATAAAGAACAGAGCAGCAAGATACATATAATTTGAAAAAATCCTGGCCCGCCTTTTTTAAGCATAATGCGTCTCCTGATTTTTATTGGTTTGTCTCTAATCAAATATTTATTTCGACTCGACCCTCTCCGTCAGCCAACTCACAGATATATGCCGAAAACAAAAGTGAAAACCATCAAGCGATTAAACATCCAGACCGACAACTCATCGGTTATTTTTAAACACAACGGGAATAGTCCACCGCTGACGTTTAATCAGCTTCAATTTTGGTATGTTATCTATATTTAGCATGTTAATTCATAAGCAAATTAACTGCTGATGAATTTATAGAGTATCGGATTAACGGCGATTCTATGGGACCACAACAAACTCAACCTGGGATAGGACTTCCCCCTTTTTAGTGACCACATCTACCCGCCAGTGTCCGATTTGGGTGGGATACTCAAGGGATATCGTGCTCCATGTGCGCATCCTCGTATAACGGATGTCCAGGGGCACCACACAGTAACGCTGGTCCTTCAGGTAATAGACATGGCGCAGTTCAAAAGGTGGTGTTTCACTCCGCACATCCATCCAGACATAGGGCTTGGCGCCCTGTTTGATGGAAAACTCGGTTTTCCGATTCACCGGCTGTTTGTTCCGGACATTTTGGGCTACGGTAATGCCCGCAATCCGGATGCTGCCTTCAGGTTTTACAGGTGCCGGTTTTTGAGACAGGCCATCCTTGCCCGACAGGCTGTCGCGGGGTTCCAAAACCGGCAATTCGGGCGGGGTTGTTCTTTCTGCAACAACGCTTTTTTCCGCTGGCATCGGTTGATCTGTTGCTTCTGATTCCTCCGGGACTTTCCGGAGGGTTGCATCCGGTGCTTCGGTGAGTGCTTCGCCAGACGCTTCGACAGACGCTTCGACAGACGCGGCCTTTTCCGCCGTCGCCATTGCGGTTTCTTGCACAGCCTCCTCAGAAAATTCAGACATGGCGAAAGGTTCCGAAGGGATGGCCCCAGCAGGCGACGCAACTTCAGGGGTCGGCGGTGCTTTTGACGGTCCCCGGCTCACGGCAACGGCTGTTGATCGGTGCATCTGCCCGGCCATCTGTCCATCAGTCTGCCCGTTCCGATCCGGACTCAAATCCGGAGTTGGCGAGCTTTTGTAATAAAAAATGATCCCGGCGCTGACCAACACCAGAACAGCGGCCATCAATCGCATCCGGTTTCTTCGTTTCTGCTGCTCTTTAAGCTCCACTTTTGCGCGGAATCGTTCGACCAGCTCGCGGTCCCGTTTTTCAATCGAATATCTGTCCATCGCCCAAATGCCCCGATTGCCGAATTATTGTTTAGAAGGGATGCGGCCCGTCTTACTCCTCTTCTGGCTGTGCTTCTTTCAGTTTTTTTCGGGCGTCATTGATATATTGTGCAACATACGGATGACCGAAATGCAGGGCCGCTCCAAGTGCTGTCCCCATTTTGGTTTCCGCATACACATCTGCGCCATTATCAATTAATAGTTTCACTACTTTAATGTGTCCTTTTTCAGCAGCCAGGAAAAGTGGATCAATAGCGTAATCATCATCTTGAGAATTTACATTCGCTCCATTTTCTATAAGAAATTGAACGACTTTATCGTATCCCCCAAAAGCAGCACCGCTTAATGCCACTGTTCCTTTGGGAACCGGATCCTTTCCAATGGTAAACGCTTTGGTGGTCCTTATATTCACATCCGCAGCATTTTCTACCAAAATCTCTACCACTTCCAGATACCCTTTTGCTGTTGCAGCCATAAGGGCGGTTGTACCGTATCCGGTTACCGCATTCACATCCGCTCCTGCTTCGATCAATGCAGTCACACTTTCAGCACTACCTGCATCAGCAGCGGCCATCAGGGCAGTAACACCTTCGAATGCCGGTTTTCCTTTGACTGTAAAATCTTCGGTTACTCTTGCGTGCGGGTCCGCCCCTTTTGACAACAGATATTTAACCATTTTGGCGTCACCATATGATGCGGATATTAATAATGCATTCGAGCCCTTATCGATTCTTGCATTCACATCCGCACCATGGGCAATCAAAAGGGCAGCATTGGCATTCTGTTTTAGTGCCAGAGCCCCCATTAGCGCAGTGGATCCCTTGAAAACCGGCTCCCCATTGTATTCATATGGTTTCAGGATCGCGGCATTGACATCCGCACCATTTTCAATGAGTGTTTCGACGATTTCTTGATCAATCTGGACCGCGGCAGCCATCAGCGGCGTGGCACCGTTTATGTCGCCAGCATTCACGTCTGCGCCACTATCAATGAGCATTTTGACAATTTCTCCGCGCCTGTTTGCAGCAGCTGCCAGAAGTGCAGTACAACCTTGGTATACAGTTTCACCCTCATAATCAAATGTCACTTTGGTAGCCGCATTGACATCAGCTCCCTGTTTTATTAGAAGTTTTGTAATCTTTTCGAATCCTCTTGCTGATGCAATAAACAGCGGCGTCACACCTTCCTTCGTAGCGGTATTTACATCAACTCCCTGGCCGAGAAGTTGATTGATCTCATTGAGTCGTCCCAAATCCGTAGCCTTGATTATCTGCGGCACTTTCATCGAAGTACATGCTGGCAGCAAAAAAATCATTAAAATAAAAAAATAGCTTTTTTTCTGGATCATCTTACACTCCTGTTGCTGTGGGTTCATCGGCCATGCGCCAAGTTGATGGCGAACAATTCTGTCCCCTGTGTTTCTCGTAAATCGCCCGGCGGTGTCAGGCAATTTGCCAGCGCAAAAATCCGGGCAACGACCAAGCAGACGACTGGATTCAGCACTGAAAATTTCTTAATATCACAAAATTTACCCAATAAAAAGAAATAAGAATATGGAATCGATCAGGAAACTGCCGTCTGGCGGGTAAGAAAAAGGCGGGTGCCGGATTCAGATGGAATCAGGCACCGGAAGTTGCGGCTGGCATGCAACCGGCCGGGAAGATGCGTTGTCGGTGACCAACGAAATATTCATGCAAAAAAAAGGAGCCTGAACCCGTGCATAAGGGCTTTGCTCTTCCAGCGAAACAGGTCGGGTGTCGGAGAAGGTGATGCTGACTCCCCGACACCTGCAAACATGCAACCTGGAACCTTTCATTACCGGTTTAGCTCATAGGTTGCGGGTTTTACCGTGCCCGATTAATTTATTGGTAAGACTCCTTATGCGACCTTCCGGTCCCGACCCTGCCATTCTTTTTCCCGGAGCTTGAACTTCTGAATTTTGCCGGTGGCGGTTTTGGGCAGATCACCAAACTCCACCATCTTCGGGGCCTTGAACCGGGCCATGTGTTCTTTGCAGAAAGCAATAATATCCGCTTCCGTAGGAGCAGTCCCGGGTCTTGGTGTAACAAACGCTTTGGCGACCTCCCCCCATTTCGGGTGCGGCGTGGAGACCACGGCCACTTCCAGCACATCCGGATGTTTGTAAAGAGTGTTTTCCACCTCAACAGTGGAAATATTTTCACCCCCGCTGATAATGATATCTTTCTGCCGGTCCATGATCTGAATATATCCGTCCGGATGCATCACTGCAAGATCCCCGCTGTGGAACCAGCCGCCGGTAAAAGCCTGATCCGTGGCTTCCCCATCCTTGTAATACCCGAGCATGACATTGTTGCCGCGCATGACAATTTCGCCGATGGTCTGCCCGTCCCTGGGCACCGGGGCCATGGTGACGCTGTCCACCACATCCATGTGCATGGCATTCACATAGGGGACCCCCTGGCGGGCTTTGATCAGGGCGCGTTCGCCGGCAGGCAGGTCATTCCATTTCTCCTGCCATTTGCACATGCTGTGGGGGCCAAAGACTTCGGTCAGGCCATAGGTCTGGGTGATATTGGCACCCACTGATTCCATGTTCTCAATCACCCGGGGAGCCGGGGGGGCGCCGGCGGTCATAATTTCAAGATGCCGGTTCAGCGTGAAGTTTTTTTCTGCCGCATAGGTTGACAGCCCGATCAGCACCGTGGGAGCGGCGCACAGGTGCGTTACATTTTCTTCATCAACCAGGCGATAAATGGTTTCTGCCTCCACTTTTCGCAGACACACATGGGTGGCGCCCACAGCGGTCACGGCCCAGGGAAAGCACCACCCATTGCAGTGGAACATGGGCAGGGTCCACAAATAGACGGAATGCGCATTGAGGCCAAACTCGATCACCTCCCCCATGGCGTTCAGATAGGCGCCCCGATGATGATACATCACGCCCTTGGGAGATCCCGTCGTGCCGGACGTATAATTGATGGTGGCCACATCATACTCATCGCTGACCGCGCAATCCACGGGATCTGCTTTGGCAGTTGCCAGAAAAGATTCATAATCCGTTCCGGCCAGCGGCATGTCCGGGCTCACGTCGCAGATATTGACAACGGTTTGGACCTTGGAGAGATCACCCATCACATCCTTTACCAGCGGAACGAATTCATTGTCCACCACCAGAACTTTGGCATCGGAGTGATTCAGAATATAGCCCACTTCCCGGGCCGACAAGCGAATATTCACGCTGACCAGGGCGGCCCCGATCATGGGGACGGCAAAGTGCGCTTCGATCATGGGCGGTGTGTTCGGGCAGATAAAGGCCACCTTGTCCCCCGCTTCCACCCCGCAATTTTTCAGGGCATTGGCCAGCCGGTACACCCGTTCCAGAAACTGGGCGTAGGTATACCGTATGTCCCCATGCACAACGGCTGTCTTGTCCGGATAAACAGCGGCTGTGCGGATCAAAAACTGCACCGGTGTAAGGATGTCGTAATTTACGCTTTGCTTTTGCATGATCTGGTTCCTCCTTAATAGTTGCTTGCTTTTTTTGATAAATGATCAATGATAACCTCTGGTTCCGCCGGCCCAAAGGGTTCCACCATATAATAAATAATCCCCAGTTGACGGGCCGAAAGTTCCAACAGCCGGGAATTGGAATCCGTCATGGCCACAATGGGCATCTCCGGAAAACAGGTTTTCATATATTTTATGAGATCCCGGCCGTCACCGTCCGGCATGCACAAATGGATAAAACTCAGCTCAAATTGGGTGCGCGACGCAATATCCACGGCATCCTGAATCGTGCCCGCCAGCATCGCATGATGCCCATGGTCGCAAATGCGCTGGCGCATGGTGTCCGCTGTTTCCTGATCTGAAATCACCACCAGTATCTCCATTTCATCTCTCCTTGACCGGCCCGGCCGCTAATTTTTGGAAAACCTTGCCTTCATCGTCTAAAACAATGATAAATATCATGAACATGGTTTGCCTTAAGACATTCCAATTTTCATGCCAGATGCCATAAAAATTACAAAACTTTGAAATTACAGGATTATTTAATATTTGGAAGGTATAACAGGACGACCAGGCAATGGGGCCGAATTACCCCACATTAGATCTTGGAATTGAGATAACTATTTGAAAAAATAATAAATAAATTTAAATAGGAACGAACGTTCCTATTTTAGGCATGGTCAAGCTTATATTTTTTTATTTTTTTAAACAATGTCCGGCGATGAATACCCAGTGACGTGGCGGCCCGGCCCCGGTGCCATTGATTGTTTTTCAGGGCCTCGGTTATCAGGGCTTTTTCATAGTCCGACAGCGCTTCCGGCAACATCACCACGGATTCGGGCGCGGGTGGTTCTTTTTTCGCCGAAAGCATCGGCCCGACGCGGCTTTTTACGACTTCTTTTTCGAGGTCCACACCAGATACGTCAAACTGCTTGAGCGTCACATAACGGTGCACCACATTCTGAAGTTCCCGCACGTTTCCCGGCCACTCATAGGCCATAGCCACGTCCAGCATTTCCCCGGTAACAGGTGGCAGGTTGCGCCGGTCCCCGTATTGCTGAAAGAAGTGGTCAATGAGCAGGGGAATGTCTTCTTTACGTTCCCGCAAGGGCGGCAGATGAACGGGAATCACATGAATCCGGTAATAAAAATCTTCGCGCATCAGACCCGCCCTGACAAGCTGCGCCAGATCACGGTTGGTGGCGGCAATAATTCGGATATCCGGATGATGCATCTGGTCGCTGCCCACCGGCCGGTAACCCATGCCTTCAATCACCCGCAGGAGCTTCACCTGAATGGTCAGCCCGATCTCCCCGAGTTCATCCAGAAACAGGGTGCCGCCATCGGCAAGATCCAGGTAGCCGTGCTTATTTTTTTCAGCACCGGTAAACGCACCTTTTGTATATCCGAAAAATTCGCTTTCCAGCAAATTCTCGGGAATGGCGCCGCAGTTGACCGTCACAAACGCCTCGTCCCGGCGCTTGCTAATGTTATGAACCGCCTGGGCCACCAGTTCCTTGCCCGTGCCGGATTCACCGTAGATGATCACGTTCGCGTCCGTTGCCGCGGCGTTCAGTATCCGCTCATACACCTGCTGCATGGAACGGCTCTTGCCGATGATGTTTCCGAACCGGAACCGGTCCCGGATACTGGATTTCAGGCGGACGTTTTCCCGGCGAAGATAGACTTCCTGCTCTTTAAGCATTTTTTCCGCCTGCTTCCGCTCGGTGATATCAATCACAAAAGCCTCCAGCCGCGTCACATTGCCCGCGTCATCCCGCATGGGAGACATCATGGCGTCATACCACCGGTGATCCAGCGGATTTTCAAACTCCCGCCGGCCGGCCTGGCCCCTGAAAACATCGTCCCAGGCGCACCAGGGGCAGCGGCGCTTCCGCTGATAAAGGGCCTGGTAACAGATACGACCGACGGCATTTTCGCCGACTTTATCCACCAGCGCCCGGTTCATAAATTCCAGGATAAAATCGGGGTTGCATGTATAAATCCACCCCTCGGTCGCTTCTATGATAGCCAGGAGCTTGGCCTCGCTGTCTTTTAAGGCGGAAGCGGTTTTTTTCAGGGAGGTGATGTCCATAAACGAGGCAATGCTCCGGACGCCGTCCGGCAGCATCCCCACCTTGATAAAAATATCGCGTTTTTCCCCGGATCTCCGGATAATCCGGCATTCATATTCTTCCGGGGCCCTGCCCGCCGGAAGCCGCCGCTGCCGATGGTAGCGGCGCATCTTATCAAGATCCTCGGGGGCAATGAAGGCGGACCATTTCATCCGGTTTTCAATTTCATCCTGGCCATACCCGGTGAGTTTTTCAAATTCTTCGTTGGCCATGGTAATGGTCATGTCCCGGTCGATAATAACGGAGGCCGCGCCGGATTTGTCAAACACCCGGCGATATTTTTCCTCGCTGATGCTGAGGTTTTCCGCTGCCTGTTTCTGCTCGCTGATATCAATCACCACACCGATAATGGCCTCAAATGCCCCGGCTTGATCCTGAATCAGGGAAAGAGACATGTCTCCCCAGAAAATGGTGTCATCCTTGCGGCGGTACCTGATCTGGCACCGGTAAGTATTTTTCTGGCCCGCCACCATGCCCTTGAGTACCGGCTTCAGAACGCCGGCGTCTTCTTTTTCAAGCAGATCAAGCGCACTTTTCCCTTCCAGGGCGCCAGGCGCAAAAAGGAGACGGTGGCACATGGCCGCGTTGGTCCGGACAAACCGGCCCTGCCGGTCCAGGAAGAATATCCCGGCGCCGGCATCATCCAGCATCCGGCTCAGGCGGTGGTCCTTGCCGAGCCAGAGGTCGGCTGGTGAAGGGTTGACTGGAGGTTTTTCAGGCATGAAAAATTTGTTTTTCCTCTATGCTGTTAAATCCTGGTACGCCACATCCGGAAATTCAGGTTTTCTTTTTTCCAGAAACGCGGCTACGCCGTGAAAACATTCGCCGGATGCGATCAAAGACACGGCCTTGTCCATTTCCATGCCCAGGCTGCGATAAAAGGACTGGTTCCGGCTTTCGCGAATCATGCCCAGCGCGTAACCCACTGCCCGGGGCCCATTTTTGGATATTATTTCCGCCACCCTCACCGCCTCTTCGCGGCTTTCGCCCGGCCGGCTGACCCGGTTCACCAGCCCGATGTTAATGGCTTCCCCGGCCGCCACCGGTCGGGCCGTCAAAACCACATCCGCGGCCCGGGAAGGACCGATGAGGTGCGCCAGGGCCGCGCCCCCGCCCCAGTCCGGCATCAGACCCAGGCGGGTTTCCGAAAAACAAATTTCCGCCGCCGGGTCCATCACCCGCAAGTCGCATCGCACCGCCAGCTCCGCGCCCCCGCCGTAGGCCAGGCCATTAATCGCGGCAATAATCGGAACGGGAAGCGAGGCAAACCGGTCCACGATTTTTCTCACCCGGCCGACCAGGGCTTCCGCGGCCTGCTGATCTGATTTTTCAACCGAATGAATCAGTTCCGCCACCCAGGGGTTATCCGGATTCACATCAAACCCGGCGCAAAAAACTGCTTCGCACCCGGTCAGCACCACCGCCCGCGGCTGCATTTTAAAAAGCGCGCCGGTTGCCCGGTCCAATTCCAAAAACATATGTTCATCAAAAGCGTTTTTCAATGCCGGGCGATACATGGTTAAAATCGCCACCCGGCCGCGTTCTTCCACCAGAATACCATTTTCCGTCATTGCGTTGTCTCCTGATCTCCCCTTTATCCGTTTTTCCGATCCATTACGGCCCATTTCAATTAAATTTTCTAAAAATCTATCAGCAATCACAACAGACATCAATTGGTATTTCACCCGCAATTGGCCGCTGAGTTCAGAAAAAACAGGCGCTACCACACCGCTGTTGCAGGCTCACACCACGGTTGACAGAGTATACCCTATATCTGGCCGAAAGCCGGAGACCCGCTTGTTCAAAATCGGCGGTCAAAACAGAATGCCACTATAGAAATGATTTGAAAACCTCAGATCCGCTTCGAAATCAAGGCGCGGGCTTTCTAAAAAATGCAGCATACCGGGCCGCGGTGTGTATTTTGAGAAAGCCGCAACCCAGATATCAGAACTTAGATGGGATTTTGAAATAACTTCTAAGGAAAATTACTTGTATGTACGGCCCAACCGGATTAAACTACTTCGATAAATTCAGAGCGCCAATTCATTTTGAAAACCCGTGCGAAAAAACAAACGCATGCGTTTTCCGGAGGTTTAACCCCCAGCAATCAAAGGTTCCGCAATGAAAAAAACAAAAATTATTGCAACCATTTCCAACCACCTGTGTGACGTCCCCTTCCTGGAGCAGATGTTTGCCGCCGGAATGAATGTGGTCCGACTGAACACCGCCCACCAGACGCCCGAGGAAGCATTGCAAATCATCCAAAATGTCCGGAAGGTCTCCGACCGCATCGCACTCATGATCGACACCAAAGGCCCTGAAATCCGGATTACCCATGTGGACGGCGAACTTTCGGTAAAATCCGGAGAAACCATTTGCGTAAAAGGAGACAAAACAGGACTGTCTTCTGCGGAATGCCTCTATGTGAATTATGACAAGATGGCGGATGATCTTTCTCCCGGGGACCGGATTCTGATTGATGACGGGGGCATTGAAATGTGCGTTCTTGACAAAAAAGACGGGGCCCTTACCTGTGAAATACAAAACGACGGTGTTATCAAAAGCCGAAAAGGGGTGAACCTGCCATCCGTAAAAATCAAAAATCTGCCGTCGTTGAGCGAAAAAGATAAACTGTTTATCGATTTCGCCATTGAACAGGACATTGATTTCATTGCCCACTCGTTTGTGCGGAGAAAAGAAGACCTGTTGGCCATTCAGGAAATTCTGGATGCCCAAAAAAGTCAGATAAAGCTCATCGCCAAAATCGAAAACCAGGAAGGCGTGGACAATATCGATGAAATTCTGGATCACTGTTTCGGGGTGATGGTGGCCCGGGGGGATTTGGCCATTGAAATTCCGGCGGAGCGGATACCGATTATTCAAAAAAATCTGGTCATGAAGTGCATTGGGCGGAGAAAACCGGTGATCATTGCCACCCAGATGCTCCAGTCCATGATCCACTCCCCCCGGCCCACCCGGGCCGAAGTATCGGATGTCGCAAACGCCTGCCTGGACCACACCGACGCCATCATGCTTTCCGGAGAAACCGCTTACGGAAAATACCCCGTGGAATCCGTTAAAATGATGACAAAAATTGCCATAGAGGTGGAATCCAGCACAAGCACTTTTCTGGACACTTCCTATGAAAGCGAAAACGACGTCACCGGCTATCTGTCCAAGGCCGCGGTCAAATCTTCCCTGCGCCTGGATACCAAGGCGCTCATCGCAGACAGCATCAGCGGCAAAACCATCCTGAGTCTTACGGCCTACCGGGGAAAGAACCGGATCTATGCCTTTTGCTACAGCGAACGGGTGATGCGGGAACTGGCCCTGGCTTTCGGGGTTCGCGCCTATTTCATGAAACGGGATCTCTCTTCCCATGAATTTCTCGAAGACGCCCTCACCCGCCTGCTTTCGGAAAAACGGTTCAAGCAAGATGACCTGATCACGGTTCTGGCAGGAAATTTCGGCTCGGACAACGGTGCCTCCTATGTGGAAATCAGTACCGCCAAAAACCTGCTTCAGCGAAAATAACCCGGAGCTATTGATCCGACCATGAATCCCCCGAATATCCATCACATAATTGCCTGCATCTGCAAAAAAACAGCCTCTGCCAGGAACTTTTAAAAATGAACCGTTATATTTCTTTCTGCATCAACTATCCCAAAACCGCCATTCTGATTCTGACGCTTTTTACCGCCCTGCTGGCGCCCGGCATCTTGTTCCTGGAGATCGACAATTCCATTGAAACCCTCATGCCCAAGCATGACAGCCAGTATATCTATTACAACAAGGTCAAGGAAACATTCGGCGACAACGGCCAGTTTGTGGTGATGGCGGTTTCCGCGGAGAACTTGTTTTCCCACGACACCCTTTCCGAGTTGGACCGGCTGATCACGGATCTTGAAGAATACAAAGATTTTGACAAAGATCGCGAATCCTCCCGCCTGAAGCGGCTGGCCGAATTCATTGGAAAAGACCCGGTCCCGGCCCGGGACATCCTTTCCGCGTTTGATGAAGACCCGGTGTTTCAGCGGGTCATCAAGCGAAAAATGGACGGGCTTTATGAAGACAGAGAGATCCTCACCCCGCGCCACTTGCGGAAACTTGAAAAAGCCATTTATAAATCCCATGTTTTAAAAGAAGCCGGGGTACTTGACGACATCATATCACCGTTTACCGCAAAAGACATCAAAGGAGAAAACGATGCCCTTGAAATCTATGACCTGATCGACAAAAATGACGCAGGCAAGCGGATGGTCCCGGAAACCCCTGAGGAGATCCGCACGTTCAGGGACCGCCTGTTCCGTAATCCGGCGTTTGAAGATGTTCTCTATTCCGGGGACCGGAATACCGGCGACATTTCGGATTTCGGCATTCTGCTCAAATTCAGGGATCTGGAAGACCGTGATCCTGCCACCCGGGATATTATAGAGATTATCAGGAGCCACACCGGCCTCCATGTTGTTTTCACCGGCATGCCGGTGGTGTATGTTCGCGCGGTGGACTACATCCACATGGACCATATGATCCTGGTGCCCATTGTCATGCTGGTGGTCATGCTGGTTTTCTATTTTAATTTTCGCTCGTTCCGTGGCGTCTGGCTTCCGCTGGTATGTCTGGGCATGGCCGAAGCATGGGTGCTCGGAATTATGGGCTATCTGGGATTCCGCATCACCATTATGGGGTCGTCTCTGCCCCCCCTCATGATCGCCATTGGCAGCTCCTATGCCATCCACATTCTGAATCAGTATTACAACGACTTTGATCTCATCACTGAACGCGGCAAAAAAGAAGGGCTTTTTCTGTCCATGACACACATTTCCCTGACCGTTCTGCTAACCGGTCTGACAACATTTATTGCCTTTGTGACCCTCTGCACCAGCCAGTTGTCCGCAGTGAAGGAATGGGGTATCTTCTGCGGGATAGGTGCCCTTTTTGCGGTTTTTATCGCCAGCGCCATGATCCCTGCCGCCCTGTCCCTGCTGCCGCACCGGTTTCCAGCATCCCTGCGCGCCCGCCAGGAAAAACAGGCAAAAACAAAAACCACCCTTACGGACAGAATGCTTCAGTTCTTTTCCTGGTGCGCAGTGGTCCATTACAAAAAAGTGGTTTTCATTGTGGCCCTCTTCGTGATTGTCTCCATTGCCGGAATCCTGCGGCTCAAAGTAGACACCGCATATGTGAGTTACTTTAAAAAAGATAGCCAGGTCCGCCAGGGCGTGAATGTCATCGGCGAAAAGTTCGGCGGCGGCTGGGGATTTGACATTCTTCTTGATTCCGGCCGGCCGGACGGAGTAAAATCCCCGGAATTTCTGAAGTTTATGGAATCTTTTCGAGAATGGCTCACATCAGAGGAAAACGCAGATCTTAAAATCGGCCGGACGGATGCGTTTTCCGATATCATTAAAACCATGCACATGGCTATGAATGACGATGATGAAAGCGCCTATGCCATTCCTGAAAGTGCCGCGGATATTGCCGATTATCTGGAAATATACGCCGGTGACGACACGGATTCCGACGGTCGGTTTGATGAATTCGAACCCTTTGTGGATATCGACTACCAGACTTGCGACCTTCTGGCCCGGCTCTGCCGAAAGGAGGGACAGCTGGTGGGGACAACCGAAGTACGGCAGATTGTCAAAAAGATCAGAACCTATCTGACCGAGAATATACCGAAAGGCGCTTCTTTTCAGATTACCGGTTTTCCGATGATGGAAGTTCAGGTGTCCCACTATCTGGTCATGGGACAGCTCCAGACCCTGGTGCTTTCACTGGTTATCGTTGATATTATATCCATCCTGCTGTTCCAGCACTTTGCGGCCGGTCTTCTGGCCCTGATCCCCATGGGCCTTGCTGTTTTAATCAACTTCGGCGTTATGGGCTGGTTCCGCATTGCTCTTGACATGAGCACATCGGTCATTGCGGCCGTTACCATCGGCATCGGCATTGACGACACCATCCATTTTATGAATAATTTCCGGCATAACCGGGCCAGGGGATTCAGCATTGACGAATCCATTGAACGCACTCTGGCAGTGGCCGGCAAGGCCATCATATTCACCTCCCTTGCCCTGATATTCGGATTTCTGGTATTTTTACTGTCCCGGTTTATTCCCATGAATCTTTTGGGCATCCTTTTGTCAATCACCATGGTGGCCACAACCGTATCGGCGCTGGTGGTTCTGCCCGCGTTTATCAAAATTACCAAGGTCAGCCTGAGCCCGCCCAAAAAAGATACCTGGGTGGCCAGAAATCTTAATTTGAGCCGATGGTTTGGGCTCGATGAAATCGAATAGGCCTGAATGCCAGACCTAATTGAGGCGACATGAGTGACATCACGGAAAAAATATGCAGAAAATGCGGCCAGCTCAAACCGGTGGATGCGTTTTATGAAAACAAATACAGCCCGGACGGCCGATACGCATTTTGCAAAATCTGTTTTGAAAAATTTGCCAAAAAGTTAAAAACCGGCAAACCACCGGAAGATCTTCGACAGACGAAAGCATTGGTGTCTTCCATTGAAGCACCGGAGAAAGAGCCGGAACCGGATCGGGTATCCGATCAAAAGTGTGAGAAATGCGGCAAACACCGGCCTGCCAAGATGTTTGAACTGACTGAAAATACGCCGGATTCTCAAAAAAATTGGTGTACATTCTGCCGCCGCCAGCATGATGGTCTGCGAAGAAAACCACCGGAAACATCTACTTTTCCCCCCCAGCATCTCAAGGATCCCTGGCCGGAAAAACAAGACCCGCCAAAAACGTCTCCATCCGTGCCGCCACCGGTTTCAGAATCAAACCGGAATCAAGCGGAAGATTTTGACTATATTGAATACCTGCTTGAAAATGAGTCCCTTAAACGAAAACTATCCCGTGATATTTTAAAAATTCCCAAACAGATTACCAAAATCAAGGCCCGCACCCGAGTTTGCAACGGGTGCGGCAAAACCGAAGAAATCGACCAGGTGGAAAAAAACACGGTAATCCCGGTGCATGCCTGGTTCTGTGATATTTGCCGCCAGCGCTCAGCCGCCCGATGGGTTCGCAGGGGGGCCATTGTCTGCGACTACTGGGGCCGCGAATTTAAAGTCAAAAAAGTCATCAGCCCCGAGCTGGTTCTGGGGAAGCTGCAGGACAAAAGCGGAAAAACCAAAGCAAAACCCCAAAAAATCTATGGCAACTGGAAAACAGGAAAGCCCAGGGCCGGTTAAGCTCTTTTGGTTATCCTTCTCATCCTGCTGGGGGGGGGAATGCATTACTCTTTTTTCAGAAGAACACTGCACTTTTTATCGCTTTTCCGGCTCCCGGCAGCCTGGCAAAACCAACCGATCATGCAACTGTCCGATGTGCTCCGGTCGGCATTATGGAGAACGCTTCGCCAAGGGGCTGATAAACCAGGGCAGCCAGCGGAATCCGGAGCTTCCAGATTTTTTCGAAACTTTATGTTGAACCGCCGCGGTTTTTTAGTTATCCTACCTCCAAATATTCCTGCATTTTCATTAATTCCGACAAGTACCGGATGATTGATGAGCTGACCCACAGGCATCGCAAGCGCCACCGGTAAAGCAGAGCAGCTGCCTGCCACTTAAAAATTTTCGAACAGAATATCATGCAGAATCCTATGAAATATATCACCTGCTGCTTTACCCGATCTCTCCTTTGCGCTGTCTTGCTTACCGGAATGCTGCCTGCCCATACTGTTGCCGAGGTCAACTGGGATCCCGGAATCTCCCTGGGAAACATGTACACGGACAACATTGATCTCACCACGGACAATGAAGAACATGATTTCATCACCGCCCTCAGCCCGGAAATCACTTTGAATATTGTCGAGCAATTCACGAACCTGTCCCTTTTTTACGCCCCAACTTATGCCAGCTACCTGCGGTTTCCGGAAAACAACACCTTTCGCCATGATGCCGCCCTGGACTTTTCCCGGCAAATTACCCGGACAACCCGCTTGGAAATCAGCAATGGCTATCGGTACACGGAAGATCCGTTGTCTGAGTCGATTGACGCGGATTACGACCGGGACACCACCGTGCGGCAGGGCAGAGAACCCTATACGACCAATACCGCGGCCCTCAGCGTGATCAACCAGTTTGGTCCGGATAATTCCATTGCCCTTGATTATGAATATTATCTGCTGAGCAACCGTGACCCGGCCCTTGAAGACAGCAATCATCACCGGCCCGGCATTACCGTGACCTATTGGCTGATTCCGGATCGCTATTGCGCGGAAACAGAAGCCGCATACACAAAAAGAGATTTTGACGCGTCCGAAAATTATAACGACATCAGCGGCCGTCTGCGTCTGATACGGCGCATCACTCCGCACTTTGACATTTACGCCGAGTATACCCACGAACTGACGGACTATGTATCTGAAACTGAGGACTATCAGGTTTTCAGCCCGGTGCTGGGATTCTCCTGGGATGAATACATCGATTACAGCCTGACCGCCAGTTTTGGCTATTTTTTCAGGAAAAATGACCAGAGCGGATCAGACAGCGGTCCGGTTGGAACCATCGAAGGCCGTTATGCATGGGAGCCGGGCGCTTCCCTGCTGCTGAATGCCAGTGCCGGCTACGATCGCGCCTCCGGGGGGTCGGAAGAACTTGGGTTTAATCCCTTTTACGATGTTGCGGGAACGGTGACCTATCCCATGGGCAGACATCTGCATGCGAACCTTTTTACCGGCTACCGGTGGAATATCTATACGGAAGAAAGCCCGGACAGGGAAGACACCCTGTGGCGTGCCGGTGCCGGACTGGCCTATCAGGCATTGCCATGGATGCTTGTCCAACTCAACTACGCATTTCAGGACCTGAATTCAAATATTGATACGGAAGATTATACTGAAAACCGGGCCGAATTGACCATCACTCTGAATCCGCGGCAACCTCTGAGGCTCAGCGATTGACACGAAAAGAGACAGCCCCTGAGATCGTTGTGAATAAAAAGACTGACGCATTTTCCATCTCCCGGTGTGAGGGTATATTGACAGACTTGTTCTCTTCAGCTGAAAAACAGCGAATTTTTGATCAATTTGGAGGGTATATGCAAAAAAATACAGAATCTGTCATCAGAAGGGCGTTTATTCTGCTGATATTTTGTTTATTCCATTTTCAGACGGCATATGCCCTGGATGTGAACGGCCTGATCAGTGACCCCACTCGCTGGTCAAGGGCGGACAGCCCCGTCAACATCACGGGAAATGTCCGGGTGGCAGCGAATGCGGCCTTAACCATCGATGCCGGCGTGACGGTTATTTTTAAATCCTCGCCGGACGCCAGCCAGGGGTATTCCATCAAGATAGGCGGCACCCTGACTGCCAAGGGAGACCCGATGAACCCCATCCTCTTTACGGCTGCCGATCCAACCGTTCCCTGGGGGGCGATCACGTTTGAAGACAGCTCCGCTGACTGGGACGCGGCCGGCGCCAAAGGCTGCGTGATTGAATATTGCGTGATTGAATTCGGCGGTAATGATCCGGACAGCGGGTCCATGATCAGTGCGTTCAATGCCATGCCCCTAATTGCCAATAATGTCATCCGGTTCGGCGTTGCTGCAGGTATTTCCGCATTTGTTTCAGGTGATCCGGCAACCATCTCATCCCTGAGCGGCGATATTCAGATAACCGCCAACCGGATTCACAACAACCCGACCGGCCTGCGGCTAGCCGCGGAAGGGGGCGTCATTGAAAACAATTATTTCCTGAATAATAACCGGGCCATGGACATCCAGACCCGCTCCAATGACCTGACCATCAGAAATAATACCGTGGTCAGCAGCGCCCCCGAATTATTCGGCACGGGACTGCGCCTGATTCTTGATGAACGATCAAACGGCATCACGGCATACCAGTGGCGCCAGACCGCGGGCACCCCGGTTACGCTGAGTGATCCCAAAAGCGCCCGAACGGCTTTTATTGCCAGTGATCCGGGCAGCAAAGTGGAAAAATTGCAGTTTGAACTCGCGGTCACCGATGAATATGGCAATCAATCCACAGAAACCATTGTCATTACCGTCACCGGCGATAACCCTCCGCCGGTGGCCCAGGCCGGCGCCGATGGCAATTTCCAGCTGCCCCAGGAAGCCGGTGAAGTTCTGACCATCACCTTAAGCGGCGCCGGTTCCTCGGATCCTTTTCTGGGAATCGCTGCTTATTCGTGGAAACAGACTGCCGGTAAAACCGTCAGCCTGCAAAACCCTGAAACCATTAATCCGTGGTTTATTGTTCCGGGCACCGTCTCTGCCGGGGACCGCATGACGTTCGAACTGACGGTAACGGATCAGGGCGGACTCACGGCAACTGATTCCATGTCAATCACTTATTATGATGACAACATTTTTCCGGTGGCCGCCGCCGGTGACGACCGGCGGGTGAGCCAGGGGGAGACCGTTTTTTTGAACGGCACAGGCTCATCCGACCCGGACGGCAGCATTGTCTCCTATTCCTGGACCCAGACCAATGGACCGGGGGTTGCGCTGATCAATCCCAACTCGGCCACGCCGTATTTTGAAGCACCAACCGATAACACCACCGCCGAAACATTCGGGTTCAGACTCCGGGTTACTGATAACGGCGGTCTGCAGGGCGTTGATGATATCGCCATTACAGTCTACGGTCCTCTGATTGCCGCCATCAGAGCCACCTCTGCTGCCGGCGATCTGGTGATTTTAGACGGAAGCGCCTCTGTGGATACCAGCGCAAGTGCCGGCATTGCCTTTGAAAACAACCACCTCGAAATGAGCAATCCCGATGCCGGTCTTTTTGCGCTTTCAGCCCAGGATAATTCCGCTTTCACGCTGGCCATCGCCGGAAACAATTTTCAAGCTGCCGATAATAAGGGCTATCTCGCGTATACCTATAACTGGTCCAAAAACGCGCCCCAGATCATCGAAATGCCGGAGAACTGGTGGGGTTCCATTGATACGAGGGTTGTTGAAACGCTCATATATGATCAGGCGGTTGACTATCAATTGCCGGAAATCGATTTTCAGCCGCTTGCAGACAAGGAACACCCGGATGCCGGCGCATCCCTGCCCTATCCCCCGATCGCGGATGCCGGGCCGGACCAGGAAACGGCCGCGGACAATCTTGTGACCCTGGATGGCAGCGGCTCCTATGATCCGGATGATATTGCCCGTTACGAGTGGCAGCAAACAGACGGCACACCAGTAGCCCTGCGGGATTCGGACCAGCCGGCCGTCACATTCATCGCCCCTGCCGGCGGCACGGATGGCACGGTCCTGCAGTTCACGTTAACAGTTGCCACGGATGATACATTTTCGCACACGGATACGGTTAATGTCACTGTGATCGCAGACGAGCCCCTTCCGGAGGTGGATGTTGATGCCTGTTTTATCAAATCCGCGCAATCAGGTTCCGCGAATCCGGGGTTAACCGATAAAGCATCTGCCGTGGGTGCGTCAGCCGCTTTGTTGCTGGCGGCCTTTGCCTTTTTCCGCCGGCAGCGATGGCGGAAACTGATGCCTGTTATCTTTTTACTGATGGCAGCTGTTTTCATGCCTGTAACAGGCGCCGAAGCCGGGTATTTTGCCGCCGGCGGAGGGGCTGGCGGGGATGCGGATGAAATCAACGCCACCATTGAAACCGGGGCCAAAGATATCTATTTTCACAATCTGGATCTGCTTTTTGGCGCGGGTGTGTTTTTCATTCCCCATTCTGATAACGATCTGCCATCTCCGACCATTGCATTGCCAT
Source organism: Desulfobacterales bacterium (assembly GCA_963675805.2). Lineage (GTDB taxonomy): Bacteria > Desulfobacterota > Desulfobacteria > Desulfobacterales > Desulfosalsimonadaceae > SURF-3. The sequence continues at coordinate 551,762 of CAXXNU010000001.1, forward strand.
GCCCGAACAACGAATGTGTTTCCCTGGACAGTGCCAGAAAGGGAACAGAAGTCGGATTTGTGGGCAAACTCGGCATAGAGATCGGCTCCAGCGATTTTTACGTTTCAGCACTTGGCGGATTTACCGCTTACACAGAAAGCGAGCTCTCCCGTTCCACCACCACCGGCCGGGTATACGAAGAGTCATCAGACAGCAAAATTGAGGGTGTTTATGGCGGCGGGGTGAGTTATTTCATGAATTACAAATGGAACATCGTTTTTCAGGTGGATTATGACAATATCCGGGGCGTCACCGGCACCATCGGGTGGCATTGGTAACAAAAGCCCACCGCCCTTCGGGTCATTAGAACCCAAAAAGCCTCCTGAAATCAGGAGGCTTTTTTATTATTGCACCGGCATCCAGTGGTTAGTTCTCGTCCTTTATGCATCAATTCCTGACTCAAAAAACAAAAAAACACGGCAGTTGTCATGGCTGGGGGTTCTTTAGCAAAAGGTGTCAGGAAAGACAATTCTGACACCCGAAACCTGAAACCCTTATTCCGACCTGGCGCCAAAATTCCAGGCTTTTGAGCCGTTAAATCAGTAATTCCACCCTAGAAATCCAAATGCAATGACATTCATCACAATGGGTACGGAGTAGATGACGGAGACAGTGATAATTTTGCTTTTTATGGTTTTTAAGCTGATCACCAGAATGGCGGCGCAGAAAAAATGAAAATAACCGAACAGGAAAATCAGCCATACCCCGGCAAAGGTCCGGTGCCAGAAGGGATATTCCCAGACCAGATGCCCGCCATAGTTGAGCAGACACTCCACAAAGACACAAAAAATCGTATACGCCAGGGCCCAGAACCATTTTTCCGGAATTCCCATCACTTTTTCCGTTGTGCTTTCAGACAGCGCGTAATAATAGATAATCCCCAAAATTGAAAACATGAACATAATCTCAATATTCCAGCCCACCATGGTGCGCAGGGCCGTGTCCCCGGGAGTTGTCCAGAAGGCGGACCGCTGAGTCAGCACCATGACCCAGCCGTTCCAGGTTTCATTGAAAAAATCCATGCCGAAAACCGCCAGCCCGGCAAAAATCGCATCCCAGTTTCCAGTGGTCCGGGCCAACCGGATCTCTTTGTTGTACACATAAAAAACCAGCGCCAAAAGTGGTATCACATACCATTTGATCATTGTCCAGTCCCGCAGTCCGTCAAGGGCCTGAATGGTTGCCTCGGTCATAAACACCTCCTTTTTTTGTCAAATTGTATGATGGTTATCCGGTCGTAAACAACCCCCGGGAGATAAGTGCCACGCCTTGTTCATACATGCGGTCCACCGAGCTGCCGTCCGATTTTACATAGCTTTTAATCAAAAACATGATATAAACGGAAAACAGAAACTCAGCCGTATGGTCAACGTCCACCGGATATACTGTGCCTTCCTTCATCCCCTGCCGGAGAACCTGTTTGAGCATGTCCGTGGCCCGCTGATTAACCTCGTAAAACCGATCTTCCACAGATGACAACGTAAAAATATCCGGATTTTTGCTCAAAAGCTCCCGTAATTCACCCTGCTCTTCAAGATAGCCAAAGCTGCAACGGGCGGCCACGTGAAATTTTTCCCGGGCCGTACCCGCCTTGTCAACTTCCGCCGCCACGGCCCGGCGCCAGTTTTCCAGGGCATAGCCCACGGCCTTTTCATACAGGTCTTGTTTGTTTTTAACGTAAAAATAAATATTCCCTTTGGTCATGCCCACTTTGGCCGCCACATCCTCAAGGGTGGTTTTGCGGTATCCGTAATGGGCAAAAAGGGACAGTGCTGCTTTGAAAATCTGTTGTTTCTTGTCCGTTTTATTCGTGTTTGGCTGATTCATGGGGGGTTGGTTCTTTGAATTTATCTTTTTCTATTGTTTTTCAATCTTCAGTGCCATTTTTTAAATATTATAATTTCTGATTCAATTATTCAATTTATATAATTTCTTTGTTTTGTCAATGGAACTTTTGTTTTTTATTGACGCCGATATCACGGTCCTATATAGGAGGTCAGTTTTTCCACAGAAGCCCGTGGTTATGGTATTTTAACTGTTTTTTGACAAAAGGTTTGAAAATACAAATGACCGTCAATCCCTGTTTAAAATGCGGCGCGTGCTGCGCGTTTTTTCGGGCGTCATTTTACTGGACTGAATGCGATGAAGTCACTCCTGGCGGGGTTCCTGTAGATCTCACAGATAAACTGAATGATTTCTGTCTGGTAATGAAAGGCACCAACCAGCCCACCCCCAGATGCGCCTGCCTGTCCGGAGAAATCGGCAGGCGCGTATTTTGCACGATTTATGCACAAAGGACGTCCATCTGCCGGGATTTCGATCCATCATGGATAGACGGGAAACAAAACGTGAGGTGTGATAAAGCACGGATGGCCTGGGGCCTGACCCCCCTGACCCCGGAATCCTGGCAGGATACACCCATTTTGCCGCGCGCAGCTTAAAAAAAGGCCCGGACACATGGGTTGCGGGTTCCCCGCGCCGAATATGTGTCACTGCTGGATAGGTGTTGCTGAATGATCAGGAAACCTGTTTGACCAAAACGGCATCCAAAGGACAGGCGGCGATACAATCCCAGCAGACCAGGCAGCGGTCCTGAAAAATCATGGGCGGCTCAAACGCCCCGTCGATCTGCTGAATCACTTTGTGGGAGCACGCCGCGGCTGCCGCGCAAATTCCGTTCGCAGGACTGCAGGCATCAGGGCGGCATGTTTCATAATCCACCATGGCAAATGATTTTTTGGACTGCAGGTTCATCGCAATAATCTTTCCCTGTCAAATATAGCGGGCGGGCGGTTGCTGCCGGGTGGCAGCAGCTGATTCGGAGTCAAAAAGGTGGTAATAAAACACCCGCTGTCACTGCCGGAATCCGAAGCGTCGGTTTCGGAATCCGCCGGCGGTCTGACAGGCGTCTCCCCGGCTGCCAGAAGCACCGCGGATCGGGCATTGATCCGGCCCCCGGATATCACTTTTCCGTCCAAAGACGCAACCGGGTCTGTGGCATTCATCAAAATCTCTTTTACCTGGGCATATGTCAAATCCGGCCGCACAGACCAAACCAGGCCGGCCACACCTGCCACCACCGGCGTGGCCATGGAGGTGCCGCTCTTAAAACCGTATTCATCCCCGGAAAACACCCATTCGATGCCGCTAAGCGAGATATCATCCAGGTAAACACCGTCAAAATTGGTATTTTCATCGGATGAAAGGGAAAACCGCAGATAAAAATCATCAAAGGCCGCATCATTGCTCCAGATCACCAGGCGTTCAATGCCGGCGGAAAACCCAGTGATCGTGTTGATGGTTTCATATTCTCCGTCATTGCCCTGGGAAAGTTCAATGCTCAGAAAATCATATGGTTGTTCAAGCGCATAGAGGATGCTGAAGCGTAAATTCAACCCCCGAAAATTGGCCGCCGAAACAGGGGCTGCGGTGCGGATGTATGAAAATTCATTTTCCTGATAATTGTTGATGGAGTCGACCACAACCGTGGAGTTGAATATCTGGTTATAAACAATGGACCAGCTTTCATTTTCACCGCTGGTCAGCCATTTATTTTCCGCAGATTCAAAATCATCCGCAAACATTACTTTCCGCTCCGGCGGTGTGGTATTGTAAATATTTGAAACCGTTCCGCTGCCCCCGGGGGCGGCCACATCCACCGTCCCTTCGCCGTAATTGGAATAGGCGGCCAGAGCATCATTTTCATCTGTGGCGGCCACACTCACGATATTGTCCAGCGCATAATTGGCCGGATAAACGGGAAAAGCATCATTGCTGCGGCTGTCATTGCCGGCTGCCGCCACCACCAGCGCACCGCTATTGCCGGCTTGCTGATACGCTTCAAACAAAAACCGGCTGAAAGACGGCCCGCCAAAACTGCAGTTGATAATCTTAGCCCCATTTTCCACCGCATACAGCAGCGCTTCCAGCACCACCAGGGTGGTGGCGTTAAACGGCGAATTTTCAAACAGATCAAAAATCTGCACCGGCATAATCCGGGCCTCCCACATGACACCGGTGGCGCCGATACCGTTATTGCCTTCCGCGGCAATGATACCGGCCACATGGGTGCCGTGACCATCGCCGTAAAGGTCTTTGGAGTAATCTGAGGGATTATTGTCATTGTTGACAAAATCCCATCCCCAGACATCATCCACATACCCGTTGTCGTCATCATCAATGCCGTTGTCCGGAATCTCTTGCGGGTTGCGCCAGATATTATTTTTAAGATCCGGATGATCCACGGCCACACCGGAATCAATTACCGCGATCACTATTTCACGGCTTCCGGTTTCCACATCCCAGGCCCCTGTCGCCGAAATATCCGCTCCTGGCCTTCCCCTTCGGCTGTTTACCCGCTGGCCATTGTTTTCCAGGTACCATAACCGGCTGAAATCCCGGTCATCCGGAACTGTCTGCGGCGCATATAAAAAATTGGGTTCCGAATGGGCCACCGCCGGAAGACCGGCGACAATTTCGAGAGCAGTCAGCGGCGCCATCCCTTCGGGCAAACGCCAATACTCCAGTCTCAGCGCCGGAATCTCCCTGATCAGTTCCGCTTCCACAAGCGCGCGGGCGTCTTTTTTGTCTTTTTCACCGGCCCACGCGTGGAACCTGACAAGCAGATCACGTTCAGCATAGTCTTTGCGGGCGGAGTTTTTACCTTCCTCCGCCCATGCGCCGGCAGGGATCATGATCATGAGACATATAAGCATCATCACCAGATATCTCATCTCTCTGTTTTTCATTCTTTTCCCGCAAAATTGATTTAATGGCTGAAATGAAAGGCGAGACGATACGTTGAACGGAAGTTGCGCATGCGCTGCGGCGTTTCAGCCGTGCAGAAAAAAACCTGCAGCGGAGACACCGCGCCCCCTGTATGACGAATACAGGAGGCCACTTTTTTTTGGGAACCGCGCTATTTTTCAGCTGCGTCTGGATTATCTGCCGAATCATCTAACGGATGCATCTTAAAAAAAACCTCGTCCGGCACATAACTGATATCCGCCCGGACCGGGGTTTCATGAAAAATCTGGACTTCGGGTTCAAACCCGGACCGCTGGGCCTGAATGATATAATCATCTGTTTTTTTCATGGGCCAGGGATACCATTTATCATAAAATCGATGGTACAGGGGTGTTTTGCCGACATATTCGCTGTTGATGCGGATGTCCGCAAAGGCGGGGGCGGAGTCGATCCGCACCAGTTTGGATGTACAACCGGAAACCATTCCCATGATAACGATGGCCAGTACCAGCCGAACGACCCTGTTCATTTGGCATCTCCTTTAAGTTATGGAAAAATATAACATCAAAATAGCGACTGCCGGGAACTGCCACCCAGAATCACCTGGGGCGCAAGTCATTTAGTAACATAACCCGCTTTTTGCCACAAGCAGAGACTTGGAAAATCGTCAACGGGCATTCCATCATTCAAAACACAAAATGAGGGGGTCAGTTGAAACGCTGCGTTACCGGCACCCATTCCCACCGGATCTGGTCCTGTTCGCGCAAATACCGGAGATAGCCTTTTTCAAGCCACTGCCGGATGTAGCGCGCCACAAAATCCGGGGCCATCCCCACCCTTTCGCCGACCCGCCGGCTGAAAACCATTACCGGATCCGCCGCTGTTATATCACTCATGCCCATTTCTTCAACAAGATCCGACGACAAAATCGCGTAAATCAGCTTCAGGCGCTGTTCGCTCTCTACTTCCAGCCGTTCCTTGTCCGAACAGGTGTTGTCCGCAACCCTTTTTTTGGCGGTTTCCCACCGTTCAATAATGGACTGATACGCCCGAGTGACAAAGGCTTCCATATCCTCCGGGGTAAGCTGGGATGTCTTTACAATGGCGGTATTGGCGTCATACCGGTCCCAGTCATCGGTTAAGATCTCAAGATCATAGTCTGCAATATGATCCCTTACCGTTGTCCCGGGAAACGGAGAAAGAAAGTGATACCCGTGCTCAATGTTCAGCTCCCGGGCAAAATTAAATGAATCCTGCAGGGTCTCATGATTTTCCCCGGGCAGTCCCACCATAAAAGAGGCATGCGCGATCATGCCGGTTTTCCGGCAGGTGGCCACGGCTCGCCTGGCCTGATCCAGGGTGATGCGCTTTTTCACCCGCGCCAGCATTTCCGGATTTCCCGATTCAATGCCGAAACTGACCGCGTCACACCCGGCTTTTTTCATAATCCCCAAGGTCTCTTCGTCGACTGTATCTACCCGGGCAAAAGCGCTCCAGCCGAACTGAAGCCCCCGCCGGATGATCTCTTCACACACTGCGGCCACCCGCTTTTTATTTGCCGTAAACAGGTCATCCGCGATATTGATGCGCTCAAACCCGGCCCCCAGAATCGTCTCAATCTCATCCGCCACCCGGACGGGGTCGCGAAACCGCACCTTATACCCCACCATTTTTCTGCCCAGGCAAAAAATGCATTTATTGGGACAGCCCCGGCTGGTGATGATACTGATGGGGAACCCCAATGCCTTGTACTTAGAGAGCGGCAGAAGGTGGCGGGACGGCAGGGGCAAAGCGTCCAGATCCTGAATCAGATCGCCGGGACCGGTGGTGACAAATTTTCCATTTTCAAAAAATGCCAGACCGCTGATATCCCGCCATGCGGACCGGTTGTTTGCCGCCGGCAGCCACCGCATCAGGGTATTTTCTGCTTCTCCGGCCACAATGATGTCGATTTCAGGAAACTGCAGGAGGGTATTTTCCGCATCAAACGATACATGGGGCCCGCCCATCATCGTAATCACCTGCGGGCAATGCGCTTTTGCGGTCTTTAAAATTTCAGCGCCCGCCAAAAAATTCAGGGTCACGGATGTGGCCCCCACCACATCCGGCTGGAACTCATCCAGCCGGCGCCTGAATTTCTCCGGGGTATACTGGCCGATAATATAATCAAAAATGACAACCTCCGCGCCTGCAGCCTCACAGGCGGCGGCCACGTAACAAATTCCCAAAGGCGGCGACGGCGCTTCTTCCAGAGGATACGGCGGGGCGATCAGGGCGACTTTCATATATCTCTCGTAGTTCTGTTTAATAAATTTCAGAAAGGGTTATGCTGACAGATGCGGTCTGCCGGCAGTCAATGACGCGGATGCCGCTTGCTGCATCAGGGCCGGACTTTTTCATGACAGAATCCCGGATGCCTGTCAACCGTCAACCACAGCACCAAATATGGAACCGTTTCTTCCGGTATTATTCTGCCGCTTTCCCATTGATCGCTTTTAATGCTTCTGCTATATCTCATTTAACCATTACATTCAAAAAAGGAGCGGGAAATGGCAGTCATTACCATCTCAAGACAATTCGGCGCCGGTGGCAGAACCCTCGGAAAAATAATCGCGGAAAAACTGAATTACCGGTTTTTAGACGACCAGATTATTCAGGAAATTGCCCAGCAGGCAAGGGTAACCCGGAACACGGTTATTTCAATGGAACGATCCGCCGGCGGCCCCATATCCCGACTGATATCCAGCCTGCTGTCCCGAAACTACATGGAGCGGCTTACGGGCAAGGACATCGGGTACATGGATGAAAATGTTTATGTGGAAACCCTCTATGACGTGATGCAGAAACTGGCCGCCGAGGACAACGTCATTCTGACCGGCCGCGGGGGGCAGTATATCCTGGAAAATTTCGCCAACACCTTTCATGTCCTGCTGGTGGCCGATCCGGATGACCGGATTGATTTCATGAAGCGGCATTACAATCTCTCCGATGCCAAAGCCGCATCTGCCGTCAACAGTGGTGAAAAGCGGCGGGCCAATCTCTACCGCAAAATCGGAAAGGAAGATTACAATGATCCGAATCATTACCACCTGGTCCTGAACATGAGCCGTATCTCCCTTGAAAACGGGGTGGAACTGGTATGCGACCTGGTGGGAAAATAAGCGCGCGACAAAAAAGCGCCCTTGCCCTGTTTTCCGGTCCCCATATTTCTTTTCTTTAAACAGCAGACAAAAAAAGGGATTGCCATGATGAAACGGCCATCCCTTATCTGTTTTTGGCTGAGGGTAAAGGATTCGAACCTTTGTTAACGGGGCCAGAACCCGTCGTGTTGCCGCTACACTAACCCTCAATTTGTAAACTGTGTCCTTAACGTAGCAATTATCCGGTGTCAAGTCAAATTTTATTGCCCTGATTTTGCTGGCCGGAGGGATTGCATCGCACCGGTATTTACTAATTATCCGCTATTTTGCGCCATATGGGCCACCGCGTCACGAAGCCGTGAAACCACTTTTTCCCGGCCCAGGGCCAGCATCATTTCAAATATCCCCGGACTCACGGTTTTTCCGGTGAGGGCCACCCGCACCGGCTGGGCGATTTTGCCGAACCCGAGCCCGGATGTTTCCATAACCTGTTTGAAAATATCTTCCAGGTCTTTCTCAGTGAATGCCTCCATGGCGGACACCGCGTCCGTCAGCTGCTTCATGGGCACCAGAAGATCCGGTTTCAGAAATTTCGCCGCGGCTTTTTCATCATACACCGGTTTTTCCACAAAATAGAATCCCGCCCCGTCCGCCATTTCAACGAATGTCTTGCTGCGGGGCTGAAGAGTCTCAATCACCCCATGGAGATAGGCATCTTCCGCCGCGGAAATGCCTTTTGCCTGTAAAAAGGGCATCAGATGAAGAGCAAGCGACGCTGGTGATGCATTGCGGATATGCTCGGCATTAAGTGCCAGGAGCTTTTCCGGGTTGAACACACCGGCGCTGCGGCCGATATGCTCCAGGTTGAATTTTTCAATCAGCTCGTCCCGGGTAAAAAATTCCTGATCCCCGTGGGACCAGCCCAGACGAACCAGAAAATTCACCATGGCGTCAGGATGAAACCCCATCTCCCGGTAAGCGGTAACAGACATGGCCCCGTGCCGCTTGCTGAGCCGGGACTTGTCCGGTCCCAGCACCATGGGCACATGGCCGAAATCCGGCACCGTTGCCCCCAGGGCCTGGTACAAGAGAATCTGTTTGGGCGTGTTGCTGATATGATCATCTCCGCGAATAATGGTATTGATGTTCATGGTAATATCATCCACCACCACGGCCAGATTATACATGGGCGACCCGTCGCTCCGGGCGATAATAAAATCATCCAGCTCCGTGTTGGAAAAGGCGATATCCCCCCGAATCACATCCTCTACCACCGTATTCCCGGCAAGGGGTGATTTAAAGCGAACCACCGCGTCTTTCGTCCATGGCAGGTTTTTCTCCCGGCAGGTCCCGTCATATCGCGGCTTGTCGCCCCGGGCTTTGGCCGCTTCCCGCATCCGGTCTACCGCATCCGGAGAGCAGGTGCAGTAATAAGCATGGCCGTTTTCAATCAACCGGTCAATATGCGCCTTGTAAATATCCAATCGTTCGGACTGGAAATACGGTCCCTCGTCCCAGTCAATGCCGAGCCATTCCAGGGCCTCAAAAATCGCGTCCACGGATTCCTTGGTGGATCGCGCAACATCCGTATCTTCGATCCGCAGCACGAAGCGGCCCCCGGTATGCCGGGCATACAGCCAGTTAAAGATCGCTGTCCGGGCGCCGCCCAGGTGCAAATATCCCGTGGGGCTCGGTGGAAACCGGGTAATGATTTGTTGCGACATGGCTTAACGTCCTGATTCCAGATGAGAATTTTAAAAATTTTTGAAATTAGCACAAAAAAAATGCAAATACAAGGATCAAAATATGGTATCAAATTAAATTCCCTTGACAACATATATGATTTAACATACTAGATTGAAAATAAATTTTGCGTTTTCTTAATAAAATAATATTATATTTCAATAAGTTAGGAGATAGTCATGGCGGTACCAAAGCATAAGGTGTCAAAATCAAGACGTGACAAACGGCGAACCCATCAAAAAACCGGCGCCCCCAACGTAGGCGTCTGTCCGGAATGCGGAGAAGCGAAACTGCCCCACTTTGCATGCCCGGAGTGCGGCGTTTACAAAGGCCGGAACACCAAAGAAATTTCTGAATAATTTCATCCGCCCCTGCAACCCGCAAAGTCAGATCCGTATCAATGATCACCGACAGGCAGCCGACCTGCGACCGGTTTTTCAGATGTTATAAAATATGACCAGCAACATACAACGGACGATTGTGGTAACCGGCGGTTCCAAAGGCATCGGTCGGGCCATCTGCGCCGCGTTTGCAGCGCCCGGTGTGGCGGTCTATTTTAATTTCCATTCTGATGCCGACGCCGGCAGGACAACATCTGAGCTCATCCGGGAGGCCGGCGGCGTGCCCCGGGGCATGCGGGCAGATGTCCGCAGAGAATCGGAAATTTCAGATTTTTTAAAAACCGTTGTTGATGAAACCGGCCGGATTGATGTGCTGGTCAACAATGCGGCCATGACCAGAGACGGGCTGCTGCTGCGGATGAAAACCGCGGACTGGGATGAGGTCATGCAGGTCAACCTGACCGGCACATTCATTTGTACGAAAATTGCGGCCAAAACCATGCTGAAGCAGCGCGCCGGCAGGATTGTCAATATTACATCGGTTGCCGGTGTGGCGGGCAACCCCGGACAGTCCAATTATGCGGCTTCCAAAGCCGGTATCATCGGTTTTACCAAAACCGTTGCCCGGGAGCTGGCTTCCCGGGGCATCACCGTCAACGCCGTGGCCCCCGGCTTTATTAAAACGGATATGACCGCGACCCTTTCAGAACAAGCCGTGACGGACATCGTCAGCCGGATTCCTCTGGCCCGGGCCGGCACACCGGAGGATGTTGCCGGTGTGGTTGTTTTTCTGGCGTCACCCCAGGCAGATTATATTACCGGACAGGTGATTCATGTAAATGGTGGGATGTATTTATAAACAAACGGAGAAACCTCTATGAGAATTGAAGACAAAGTCAAAAAAATTATTGCGGAAAAACTGGATGTCGACATCAGCGACGTTGTTCCGGAAGCCTCTTTGATTGACGATCTGGGTGCGGACTCCCTTGCCATTGTGGAACTGATCATGACCATGGAGGAGGAATTCGACATTGACGTGCCGGACGAAGATGCGGAAAGACTGGTCACGGTCAAGGCGGCCATTGATTACATCATTGAAAAATCATAGGCCGTTTGTCACTTCAGAAAAACTGTTAACAACCGGGAACGATACAAACAATGAAAAACGAATCGCCCATTGCAGTGGGAAGCGATCATGCGGGTTTTGCGCTCAAGGAATTTGTCAAAGATTACCTGACGGGCGCCGGATTTACTGTTGAAGACTGCGGCACATTTTCAGAAGAATCCGTAGACTACACGGACTATGGCATCCAGGTGGCGCAAAAAATATCCAATGGCGAGTTTGAACGGGGTATTCTGATTTGCGGCACCGGCTTAGGCATGTCCATGGTGGCCAATCGCTTCAAGCACGTTCGTGCGGCCCTTTGCCATGACATTTTCTCGGCCATGATGAGCCGCCGCCACAATGACGCCAACATCCTTGTTCTGGGCGGCCGGGTCATCGGCTCGGAACTGGCCCGGGAAATCGTTCAGACCTGGCTCAAAACCCCCTTTGAAGACGGCCGCCACCGCAGACGGATTGAAAAATTCGATACCGTCGCCGGCGGCAGGTAACATTGCGCGCAAGACAACACGTAACAGGGAGATTATTACGGGAGACTCTATTCTTGGATGTTCAGGAAATCAAAAAAGTAGACCCGGAGATTGCCGATGCCATCTCCCGGGAATATGAGCGGCAGAAAAATACGCTGGAGCTGATTGCCTCGGAAAACATTGTCAGCCCGGCGGTCATGGCGGCCCAGGCCAGCGTCATGACCAATAAATACGCGGAAGGCTATCCCGGCAAGCGCTATTACGGCGGCTGTGAATTTGTGGATATCGCCGAAGCAAAAGCCATTGAACGGGCCAAAACCCTTTTTGATGCGGATTACGCCAATGTCCAGCCCCATTCCGGGTCCCAGGCCAACATGGCGGTCTATTTCGCCCTCCTGGAACCCGGCGATACGGTGCTCGGCATGGATCTGTCCCACGGCGGCCATCTGACCCATGGCGCGGCAGCCAGCTTTTCCGGCAAAATGTTCAACTTCGTTCACTACGGCGTTGGCAAAGATACCGGCACCATTGATTATGACAACCTCGCCACGCTTGCCAAAAAACACCGGCCGAAAATGATCGTGGCCGGCGCCAGCGCCTATCCGCGATTCATTGATTTTGAAACATTCCGGGACATCGCCCGATCGGTTGACGCTTACCTGATGGTGGACATGGCCCACATCGCCGGCCTGGTGGCTGGCGGTGTCCATCCCTCTCCCGTCGACCATGCGGATATCGTGACCTCCACCACCCACAAAACCCTCCGGGGACCCCGGGGCGGATTGATTCTGGCGGGAGACACCCTGGGGAAGAAATTGAACAAAGAAATTTTCCCCGGCATCCAGGGTGGGCCGCTCATGCATATCATTGCGGCCAAAGCAGTGGCGTTCAAGCTGGCCCTGACCGATGAATTTAAAACATACCAGCGACAGATTGTGAAAAATGCCGCCACCCTTGCCGGATTTTTGATGGACAACGGCATCCAATTGGTCTCTTCCGGCACGGACAATCATATGATGCTGGTAAACCTGAGTTCTCTGGGGATTACGGGTAAAGACGCGGAAAACCGCCTGGAAAAGGCCGGGATCACCGTCAACAAAAACACCATTCCTTTTGACACCCAAAGCCCGTTTGTCACCAGCGGCATCCGTATCGGCACCCCGGCGATCACCACCCGCGGGATGAAAGAAGCCGAAATGGCCCGTATCGGCGGTTTCATTGTGGAGGTGTTGAAACATCCGGACGATGAAAGCGTCATCCGGCAGGTAAGACAAAACGTCACCCGGCTGTGTGCGGACTTTCCGCTTTTTCCATAACCGGAACGCCGGGAGAAAACAAAAGTAAAAAAAAAGCCCGGCCCAAAGGTCCAGGCCTTAAAACCAAAAAAAACCTACGGATCACCGCTGAAAAGGATCCTCCGTCATGACCGCAGACAACCGACCCTCCTGGGAAGCGTATTTCATGGACATTGCCGTTCTGGTGGCCAAACGCTCCACCTGCCTGCGGCGCGCGGTGGGCGCGCTCATCGTGAAAGACAGACGCATTCTCGCCACCGGTTACAACGGCGCGCCCAGTGGCATCCGGCATTGCGGGGAGGTCGGCTGCCTCCGGGAAACCATGAAAATAAAGTCCGGCGAACGGCATGAACTCTGCCGGGGTATTCACGCGGAGCAGAATGCCATTATTCAGGCCGCCTATCACGGCGTGTCCATCAAGGGAGCAAGCCTTTACTGCACCAATCTTCCATGTGCCATCTGCACCAAAATGATTATCAACGCGGGGATCAAAACAATTTTTTTTCTGGAAGGATATGCGGATACCCTTTCCAAAGACATGCTGCTGGAAGCGGAAATCGAAGTGATTCAGCTTGAAACATCATGATCCTTTTTTTTCAATTAAAAAATGATGTAATCGTAAAAATTCAGATGTCGACGGCAACGTATAAAAGTTCACCAATCTCAAAAAATTGGCGAGGCGCGCACATCCTGAATGATGATTTGTACTGAGCGTACCATGCAAAAACAAAGGATGCCGCACAATAAAGAATTTGGACTTTTCACGAAGCCGTCAAGGATGGCAGAAAAATGAAATGCCCCTATTGTCGGGACAACAACAACAAAGTGATCGACTCCAGGCTCAGCAAAGACGGAACCGCAATCCGCCGCCGCCGGGAATGTCTCTCCTGCGAACGCCGCTTTACCACCTATGAGTACATCGAAGAAATCCCTCTGATGATCATTAAAAAAGACAAGCGCCGGGAGATTTTCAGCCGGGAAAAAGTGCGGGCCGGCTTGCAGAAAGCCTGTGAAAAGCGGGAAATCAGCATGAACGTCATCGAATCCTATATTGAAGAACTGGAGCGGGACCTGCGGGAATCCGAAGCCAAGGAAATTCCATCCACCATTATCGGGGAAAAAATGATGACGATTCTGCACACCCTTGACAAGGTTGCTTATGTGCGCTTTGCTTCCGTTTACCGGGATTTCAAGGATGTTACTGATTTTGAAAATGAACTCAAAACATTAAAATAATTCCGACTGGCAAAAAAAAACAGTATCCGGGATAGCGTCTGCGTCCACAACTATTTTATTCCATTATTCTTTTATGAAGGTCTGGGTTTAATTCAATCTGATTCAGACACCCAATACAGGAAATTTTTAGATGGTTTCGCAGCAAAAAATTGCGGAACCATTTTATTTTCAGGCAAATGAACATATGACTCATCAGGATTACATGGACATCGCCCTGGCGTTGGCGGCCCGGGGAAACGGGTTTACCTCTCCCAACCCTATGGTGGGCGCGGTGGTGGTGAAAGACGGCCACATCGTCGGCAAGGGCTGGCATGAAAAAGCCGGCGGCCCCCATGCCGAGGTGAATGCCATTGATGATGCCGGCAACCAATCCGCGGGCGCGACCATCTACGTTACTCTGGAACCCTGCAATCACCACGGGAAAACCCCGCCCTGTACTGAAAAGATAGTGTCCGCCGGCATCCGTCATGTGGTGATGGCCATGACCGACCCGAATCCGGATGTGAGCGGCGGTGGTGCGGAATTTCTGACCAGAAACGGCGTATCCGTGACCACCGGCATCTGCGAAGCGGCCGCCCGGCGATTGAATGAAGCGTTCGTCAAATATATTACCACCCGGCAGCCGTTTGTGACCCTGAAGACCGCCGCCACCCTGGACGGGCGCATCGCCACCCGCACCGGCGACGCCCGATGGGTAACCGGAGAAGCCGCCCGCCGGTACGTACATGAACTGCGCCATGCGAATGACGCCATTATGGTAGGCGTGGGCACCGTGAAGGCAGACGATCCCAGCCTGACCACCCGGCTGGAAGATCGGCCGGGGAAAGATCCCGTCCGCATCGTGGTCGACACCAAGCTGTCCATTCCACAAACCGCAAAATTATTGCGGATCCCGGCGGGCGCTGATACGCTTATCATTACCGGCGGTTTTGGCGACGCCCAAAAACGGGCGGCCATTATAGAATCAGGCGTTAAGATTATTGAATCCCCGATTGGCGGTGACGGGCGTATTGATTTAAAGGCCCTCATGGGTCAGCTCGGCGCCATGGAAATCACCAGCCTTTTGATCGAGGGCGGCGCACAGGTGGCGGCCGCTGCGCTCAGGGCAAACATTGTGGATAAAATCAATTTTTTCTATGCGCCAAAAATTCTTGGGGGCGACGACGGAATTCCCATGTGCGGCGGCCCGGGACCGGCCCTCATGGCGGACTGCATTCCCGTCAAGAATTTGAGCATCCGGCAGTTTGACCATGATGTGATGGTCGAGGGGTATTTATAAAATGTTTACCGGTATTATTGAAGGACTGGGAAAAATCGACGCCATCCGTTCCGCGGGACCAGGCCGCCGGCTGGCCATCACAGCGGAGTTTCCGCTCTCCGGCTCCAAAATCGGGGACAGTATCGCGGTCAACGGCGCCTGCCTTACGGCAGTCGTCATTGCCGGCTCCCGGTTTGAAGTGGATGTATCGCCGGAAACCATAGACAAAACCATTCTGAAACATATCCAGGTGGGAGACCGGGTGAACATTGAGCGGGCCCTTCGCCTGTCTGACCGGTTGGACGGGCATCTGGTTTCCGGCCATATCGACGGCACCGGCCGGATGGCGTATAAAACCCCCCGGGGCAATGCCATTCTGATCGGTTTTTCCGTGCCGCAAACTCTGGCCCGCTACATGATCCCAAAGGGATCGGTGGCCGTCGACGGCATCAGCCTGACCATCAACCAGTGTGATGCCACCGGCTTTGAAATCAGCATTATTCCGCATACCGCCAAAATCACCACCATTGGTTTCAAAAATCCCGGCGAGCGGGTGAATATTGAAACGGACATGATCGGCAAATATGTGGAAAAATTTTTGACCACCCCGGGAAAAGGGCCGGAAAATCAGACCGGTACCGAAAAATCCGTGGATATGGATTTTCTATTGAAAACCGGATTTATTTGAATCATAAATGAGATTTACTTTTCAGACACCTGCTTTCCCGATAAATGGTTTACCCTGAAAGCCGGTGCTTGTATATATAGTGAAGGAGATTGTAAATGCCCCATTTAACCATCGAAGAAGCCATAAGAGATATCAAGGCCGGAAAAATGGTCATCCTGGTGGATGACGAAGACCGGGAAAACGAAGGCGACCTGACAGTGGCCGCGGAAGCGGTCACCCCGGAAATCATCAATTTCATGGCCATGCACGGCCGGGGACTGATCTGCCTGTCCCTGGCGCCCCATCTGGTGGAAAAACTGGATCTGCCCATGATGGTGAACAACAACACCTCCCAATTTAAAACTGGTTTTACCGTATCCATAGAAGCCAGACACGGCGTCACCACCGGCATTTCCGCGGCCGACCGGGCCACCACCATTCAGACGGCCATTGCGGACGACGCCAAACCCGAAGATATCGCCCGACCAGGACACATCTTTCCCCTTCGCGCCCGCAGAGGCGGTGTGATGGTCCGTTCCGGCCAAACCGAAGGATCCGTTGACCTGGCCCGACTGGCCGGGCTGAAACCGGCCGGGGTGATCTGCGAAATTATTGACGACGACGGTACCATGGCCCGGATGCCGTCTCTGGAAAAATTTTCCGAAAAACACGGCATCGGCATCTGCACCATTGCGGATCTGATTGCGTACCGCATGCGGACGGAATCCTTTGTTCACCGGGCCGTGGAAGCCACCGTCCCCACCACCCATGCGGGCACATTCAAAGTGATTGTGTATGAAAACGATCTGGAAGATTTCCAGCATATTGCCCTGGTAAAAGGCGACATTGATCCGGAAAAACCCATGCTGGTGCGGGTGCATTCAGAATGCCTGACCGGTGACATCTTCGGCTCGCTGCGGTGCGACTGCGGCGAACAGCTGGGCCGGGCCATGCAGATGATGGAGGAAGAAGGCAGCGGTATTTTACTGTATGTTCGCCAGGAAGGCCGCGGCATCGGCCTGGTCAACAAATTAAAAGCTTATAATCTCCAGGACCAGGGATATGACACGGTGGAAGCCAATGAAAAACTCGGCTTCAAGGCGGACCTCAGGGACTACGGCGTCGGCGCCCAGGTTTTGGCAGACCTGGGGGTAAAAAAAATGCGGCTCATCACCAACAATCCCAAGAAAATCGTCGGACTGGAAGGCTACGGTCTCAGTGTGGTGGAGCAGGTTCCCATCCAGACCAAGCCCACGGAATTCAACCGATGCTATCTGGAATGTAAGCGACTGAAAATGGGTCATTATTTGAATATTGACACCACTCCGTAACTTGCAAAGACAAAAGGAAACCCCATGTCAAAAATTATCGAAGGCAATCTTCTTGCCCAAGGAAAACGGTTTGCGCTGGTTGTGGGCCGGTTTAATGACTTTATCTCGGAAAAATTGCTCAGCGGCGCCCTGGACGCCCTCACCCGCAGCGGTGCGGACGCAAACGCCATTGACATAGTCAAAGTGCCGGGCGCCTTTGAAATTCCGCTGGCGGCCAAAAAACTGGCAAAACAGAAATACGATGCCATTATCTGCCTGGGGGCCGTCATTCGCGGTTCCACTCCGCACTTTGACTATGTGAGCGCGGAAGTGTCCAAAGGCATTGCCACCGTGAGTCTGGATGCGGAAATTCCCGTTATCTTCGGTGTCATTACCACGGATACCATTGAGCAGGCCATTGAACGGGCCGGCACCAAAGCCGGAAACAAAGGCTGGAGCGCCGCCATTGCCGCCATTGAAATGGCCAATCTGATGGCATCCATTGAAACAGAGACGAGCAGATAATTGTGGGAACCCGCCGAAAATCCCGTGAACTGGCCATGCAGGCGCTGTTTTGCATGGATATGCTGAACAACGAATCCAGCGAACTCATGGAACAGCTCCAGGGTATGCTGAAACTGGCCCCGGACAATGAACGCTTTTACATGACGCTGATCCGGGGGGTCCTTGAAAACAGATCCCGCATTGACGGGCTCATCGAGCAATTTTCCAGCAACTGGAAAATCAGCCGCATGGGATGTGTGGACCGGAACATTCTGCGGATTGCCGCCTATGAGCTGCTCTTTTGCCCGGATATTCCGCCCAAGGTTTCCATCAATGAAGCGGTGGACATCGGCAAACTCTACGGCACGGAAGAATCCGGCGCGTTTATCAACGGCATCCTGGACAGCCTTTACCAGCATCAGGGCCCGGACATCAAAAAATAAATCATTAAAAGACCGTATAAATCCATTACCCCCAGGAAGACAAGGAGTTAAACATTATGGATGAACGAAAAATTTTATTGCGTGAGGATGAAATGCCCCGGCAGTGGTACAATATTCTGGCGGACATTGCCATGAACCCGCCCCTGGGCCCGGACGGCAACCCCGTGACCCCGGAACAGCTGGCGCCGGTTTTCCCTATGAACCTGATTGAGCAGGAAGTCAGCACCGAACGCTGGATTGATATCCCCGAGCCGGTGATGGATGTATTGAAAATCTGGCGCCCCGCCCCCCTTGTCCGGGCCAGGAACCTCGAAAAAGCGCTGGGCACTCCGGCCAAAATCTACTTTAAAAATGAAAGCCTGAGCCCGC
The DNA here is from genome assembly GCA_963675805.2 of Desulfobacterales bacterium. Taxonomy (GTDB): domain Bacteria; phylum Desulfobacterota; class Desulfobacteria; order Desulfobacterales; family Desulfosalsimonadaceae; genus SURF-3. The sequence goes on from CAXXNU010000001.1 coordinate 570,446, forward strand.
CCGGAAGCCATAAGCCCAACACCGCCGTGGCGCAGGTTTATTACAACAAAGAATTCGGCATCAAACGGATTACCACGGAAACCGGCGCCGGCCAATGGGGAAGCGCGCTTTCCTTTGCATGCGCCCAGTTCGGCCTGGAGTGCAAAATATACATGGTGCGGGTCAGTTTTGACCAGAAACCCTACCGGAAATCCATGATGGCCACCTGGGGCGGCAACTGCATCCCCAGTCCCAGCCCGGAAACCCGGGCCGGCCGGGCCGCCCTGGAAAAAGACCCGAACACCCCGGGCAGTCTGGGCATCGCCATCAGTGAGGCCATTGAAGAAGCGGTGGCCGATGAGAGCGGCCAGACCCGTTATTCTCTGGGCAGCGTGCTGAACCATGTCATGCTGCACCAGACCATCATCGGTTTGGAAGCCAAAAAGCAGATGGAAAAAATCGGGCAATATCCAGACATTATCATCGGCTGCGCCGGCGGCGGCAGCAACTTTGCGGGTCTGGCGTTTCCGTTTGTGCACGACAAAATCAACGGCAAACAAATTGAAATTTATCCGGTAGAACCGGCCGGGTGCCCGACGCTGACCAAAGCGCCGTTTGTTTACGATCACGGCGATACGGCCAAATACACCCCGCTCCTGCCCATGCACAGCCTGGGGCACGCCTTTGTGCCACCGCCGATCCACTCCGGCGGATTGCGCTACCACGGCATGGCCCCGACCGTCAGCCAGCTGGTGGATGAAGGACTGCTCACGCCAAAATCGGTAAAACAGAAAGAGGTTTTCGAAGCCGGTATTCTCCTGGCCCGGACCGAAGGCATTATTCCCGCGCCGGAAACCAACCATGCCCTGGCGGCGGTGGTGGATGAAGCCAGAAAGGCCAAAGAAGAAGGCAAGGAAAAGGTCATTCTGTTCAACTGGAGCGGTCACGGCCTGCTGGACCTGACAGCCTATGAGAATTATCTGGCCGGCAATCTGAAAGATATCGTGCTGAGTGACGAAGAAATCGCGGAAGCCGGCAAAATCTATGCGGATCATCCAAAACCCGCATCCCTGAAAAGCCGGAAATAAAAAGGAAGGCTCACGATGACCGATCCGACCATTGAGAATCTGGAAACCCGCTGCCCGCGCCTGGGCAGCCCCATCACATTTCAATACTGCCTGATCAGCGGCGAGGATGACACCATCTGCTGGAAAGTCCTGGATTGCTGGTGGGAACGGTTTGACGTGGAAAACTACCTGAAAAGCAACATGTCGGAAGCCGAATTCAATCAGCTGATGGCCCGGGCGGAAAAGCCGAAAAATAAGGTCAGCAGTATTCTTGAAATCGTGAAAGAGGCAAAAAAAAGGGTGGAAGGGTAAGAAGGAAGGCATAAGGTATAAGGCTGAAAAGGAAAACCGGAAAACCAGCCGGTAATCTTAAATTGATAAAACAAACAGGAGATTGCTTTTGATTATCAAAACACTTGCCGTGGGACCGATTATGGCGAACTGCTTTATCGTGGGATGCGAAAACACGAAATCCGCCGTGGTGATCGATCCGGGTGATGAGGCGGACAAAATCCTCATGACCCTCGCCGAATCACAACTTACGGTAAAATACATTATCAATACCCACGGCCACTTTGATCATGTGGGCGCAAACAAGCGGCTGAAAGAAGCCACGGGCGCGGACATTCTGATCCACCAGGACGACGCCTTCATGCTGGAACATATATCCTCCGCATCCATGGCGTTCGGCCTGAAAGTTGAAGATTCGCCCCCGGCGGACCGGACCCTGGCCGACGGCGACACGGTCTCTTTTGGCGATATCACCCTTACGGTAATTCACACCCCCGGCCATTCACCGGGCGGCATTTCCCTTGTCACTGATAAAGTGGTCTTTGTGGGAGATTCCCTGTTTTACGGCTCCATCGGCCGCACCGATTTTCCGGGCGGGGACTACAATACCCTGATATCCAGCATCAAAACCAAGCTTTTTCCCCTGGGCGATGATGTAAAGGTCTATACCGGACACGGCCCCGCCACCACCATCGGCCAGGAAAAACGGATGAACCCGTTTTTAAAATAATTTTTGATCCCCCTCCCCCAGCCTAAAAGCCCGTCTGTTGTCAGACGGGCTTTTTCTTTTGACTCACCGGGTTTTGTCCAAGACTTACCCGAAATAACATCTCCTTTGCCAAAATCGACCCCAGCACTGCTGATATTTTGGCCTGGCGAGATAAAGAATACTGATCAGCCCTTGTCGAAAAGTGCACCGGGAATTCCTTTGGAATTACTGACGGCTGGCTATTGCTATATGCACTGATAAAGTGGGTTCTAATGGTGCACACTATTCATTTTTCACATTTCTTGAAAGACATTCAACTCTGATACATTTGTAGGATTTCCCCTACAAATAATGTAAGCATTCTCCTGATTTACAAATCAAATTATTCATGTTATTTAAAATTGATTATAAAAATCCATAGCTGTACGTTGGCGGCCATAAAATTGGGTCAAGGTATACACCTCTTCCTCTTAATCTGAATTTGTTAAATACCCTCAACGATCCAACCCCATTGCCAAAGTAAATTTTATGTTGATTTAATCTATGGGTGCATCGATGCGCCATGGCTGTTCTATATATAATTTCAAAGAATAATAATTGCTTAATATTTAAAAATTTTGATCTGAGGGGAATATGAGAAAATATATCTTTTTGAGTCGTGTGGTCATTTTTAACTTATTTTTATTATTAGTTTGCTCAACTGGATCAAATGCAGTCGCAAGGGATTATATAATCACGCAAATTACGGACAATAACTATAACGATGAATACCCTCAATTAAATGATAATGGATTTATAGTCTGGCAGAGTCATGATGGGAATGATTGGGAAATATATTTATATGATCGTAACAACATTACCCAAGTAACTGATAACGATTATGACGATTATTCTCCGCAGATAAACAAATCAGGGCAGATTGCTTGGATAGGAGAACCTCCATTTCTTGGTAAAGAAGTTTATTTATATTATGGGACAAATACAACTCAAATCTCGGGGAATGAAATAGGATATAACTACTTCGATTTAAATGATAATGGTCATATCGTTTGGAGTGGAGTTCCCGATGGTGGAAGTAGTTATGAAATATTTTATTATAACTCTGTTACAACCACTCAATTGACCAGTAATACCTTTGGTGATGATAATGCTGATCTAAATAATTCCAATTATATCACCTGGTATGGCGGTGCGGCAGGGCATGAACAAATATATTTTTATGATGGAGTTTCTATTACACAATTAACCAGTACAGGAGATAGAAACACTAGTCCTCGAATTAATAGCAACGGACATATTACATGGTATAGATCTGATGGTGACTGGGAAATTTATTTATATGACGGCACATCAATATCTCAAATTACAAATAACACTTTTGACGACTACACTCCGATAATTAGCGATAACGGAAATATCGTTTGGAAAGGATATAATGGCTTAGATTCTGAGGTTTGGTTATATGACGGCGCATCCCCGAGAGCCATAACGAATAATGGGAATGCTGACGACTATTACCAAATAAATGATCATGGTAGTATCGTTTGGTGTAATGGAACCAGCCATAGAGTAATGTTTTATGATGGAGTTACGACCACTCAAATTAGCCAACTTAATTCTGATGACCACACGCATCCACAAATAAACAATTTCGGGCAAATTGCATGGCAGGGGTCTGATGGAAATGATAATGAAATTTTCCTTTATTCACCCAAGAGCATCACTTTAAATGTTCCCACAGATTATGCGACTATTCAAAGTGCTATAGATGCCTCGATTAATGGTGATACAATAATTATTGCTGATGGTACTTACTCGGGAGAAGGCAATACAAACTTAGACACAAAAGGAAAATCTATAACAATCCAATCAAAAAATGGCCCAGAAAACTGTATAATACAAGGATCTTACGATGTTCGCGGGTTTCATTTTAACAGCGGAGAAACAAACAGTACAGTCTTAAGCGGACTAACGATTGGATGGGCTGGTCACGAAAACAATGGTCTGGATGGTGGAGCCATTGCTTGTGAAAATAATTCATCCCCGATTATTGATAATTGTATTATTCAAGATAATCGTTCTTACTCCGGTGGGGGAATTTGGATCAAAGAATCTTCTCCAAAAATTCAAAATTGTACTTTTACCAGAAATTTAAGCAGTGCAATAAAAATAGTTAATAATCCATCAGTAGTTGAAATAATTAATTCTGATATCATTGGTAACACTGGACTTCCCAATGGTGGAGGTGTCTATGCTTCCCGTGCGAATGTGTCTATTCAAAATTGTAGAATAATATCAAATAAACAAGCCAATGGATATTGGGCTGGAGACGGAGGTGGCGTTTATTCAACCTTTAGTACAATTTCAATATCAGAATCGATTATAGCCAGCAACACTGCTCATGAAGAAGGGGGCGGCGTATATGCAATTAATTCATCAGTTCAAATCTCCAACTGTTTAATTAACTCCAACTATGCAGTTTATTATGGTGGAGGACTTCGTATCCAGCAAAGATATAATCCAGGCTGCTCCACGGTAATTAAAAATTCAACCATTTGTAACAATAGTGCTGGTAAGAACAGTGGCGGATTATCAGTAGGCACGTCTATTGAAGATATATTCAATTGCATAATTTGGAATAATACGAATGGACAAGTTGGAGGATGTGACAATATAACATACAGTAACATTCAAGGAGCTTGTCCAGGAGAAGGTAATATTGACCTTGACCCTTTGTTTGAAGGCTCCGGGAGTTACAAACTTTCAGCCAACTCTCCTTGCATTGATGCTGGCACAACGAATAACGCCCCAAATATAGATTTGGAGGGTAACTTAAGACCAGCTGGAAATGGCGTAGATATGGGGGCATATGAGTTTCAAAAAGTAGATTCTGATCAAGATGGTGTAAGTGACGACATCGACAACTGCCCGAACACCCCCAACCCCGACCAGAGAGATCTTAATAATGATGGCGAAGGAGACCTCTGTGATGATGATGTGGATGGAGATGGATTGACCAATGATGTTGACGATGACGACGATAACGACACCATGCCGGATGACTGGGAAAACCAGTATGATGGCATTGATCCATATCTTGATGACAGTGACGATGATTTTGATAATGATGGATTTACCAACAAGGAAGAATATGAAGCAAATTCTGACCCGACAGATCCTGATTCAGTACCCAACCAGCCGCCAAGCGCCCCGGTCCAGTCTTTTCCCCAAAATGGATCAAGTTGTTTTGAACCATTATTAAAATGGGAGGCAAGTACTGATCCGGATAATGATTCATTTCACTATGCCCTGTCAGTCAGTGAAGTGCTTTCGGATAATTCATTAAATGAAATTTTTTCCGGAAATGTCAACTCTGATGAAACATCTTTTCCCCTTGGAATTGTAAAAGATGGAGGGATTCTTGAGTCTGGAAAATCCTATGCATGGACAATCAAGGCAATTGACCAGCATGGAAATGAATCTGAAAGTGGACCTTCCTATTTTTATTTCGGCTGGAAAGCCGTCAATGGTTCATGGGATGATTCCATTAATGGAACATTTATACCCTTTGCAAGTGATCCCGTTAATCCGGACAACCTATATATCGGGTGTCATGAATTACTAACAGGAGAAACTGGTATTTATAAATCAGAAGACCGGGGAGTCACCTGGACAGCCAGAAATAATGGAATTGAAAAGTTAGGTGTTTTCACAAAACGATATCCGCCAATCTATACCATCAGCGTCGCTCAAGACAACCCTGACATTGTATTTTTTGGCACAGTGATATCGCCATCTCGGGGATATGTATATAAAAGTATTGATGGTGGCAATAACTGGAAAATGGCAAGTGGTGAAAAAAATATTTTTGGCACACCCACAATAAATTCTGCTGTTATTGATATTGCGATAGATCATACGAATTCAGACATTGCGTATGCTGGTGCGATTAATCAGGGTGTTTTCAAGACAACTGATGGCGGAATAACATGGGATAAAATTTATGGCGGAACCGGCCCAAATGGAGCGATTAATTGCTATAATTTAATTGAAATTCACCCTGAAAATAATCAGGAAATTTTTATTGATGGGTTTACCTATTTTTCTAAAAGTGTGCTGCCTAATTTTTTTAAACCATTCTCGGAATGGAAAGGGAGCAACTCTGTGCCAAGTGCGACTGGAACAGCCCCAATGAGAATGATGAGGAGTATTAATAGTGGACAGGATTGGGATTTCGCTTGGCCAGTTTATGATGGTGTCGACTATGACTCTGACAGATGGGCACTTATCACTGATTTAATCTTCGATCCCACAATTAATGCAACTTATTTTTCCACGATAGGATATAGAAATCCTCTTTTTTATAATTCACCAAATCGCGGCATTCTAAAGTCTCTTGATGACGGTAATTCCTGGGAACAAATTAATAGTTGCTGCGCTCTGGATCTATCTAATTACGCTATTTACAATTTGATTCAATCTGAAAATCCCAATAGATTAATCGCCTCATCAGCAAAAGCAATCTTTATCTCTGAAAATAACGGAGATACATGGGCACAGCTACCTGCTCCCTCCAATGCATTTACATCCAATATCGGCATAGCCGGTAACCGGCTTTTTGCCTTAACCGGAGAAGGGATCTTCTATATAGATCTGCCGTCTGAAACATTATCTTTTATTGATTCGGATTGCGATGCGCTTTCTGACTATATAGAAGAATCCGGTTGTACAGATATCAATATCGCAGATACCGACCAGGATGGACTTGCCGACGGTGAAGAAGATATCAACAATAATGGCACAGTAGATCCTGGTGAAACAAACCCATGTGATGCGGATACTGATGACGATGGGGTGAATGACGATACGGATAATTGTCCATGCACTGCTAACCCTGACCAAGATGATATGGACAATGACGATATTGGCGATCTTTGTGACGATGATATGGACGGGGATGGGTTTACAAATTCCGATGAAGAAAGTGCCAATTCAGATCCGGAGAATCCTGAATCAATTCCCGACCGACCGCCCAGCGCACCGAAATTGCTATTCCCGGCTCATGATCAAACAGATGTAAACCTCTGTGTAAATTTCAAGTGGGAGCCCAGCATTGATCCTGAGGGTGATGACATTGAGTATTGCGTTACAGTTATGGAAGACAGCGAGCCTAATGATATTGAAATAATAAAAGGTTGTGATGATGAAATCTTTGTGGAGGAGAATTTTTTCCCACTTCCAAAGTCACTTGACCCAGGCAAGAAATATTGGTGGGCAGTGTGGGCAAGGGATAATCACGGCAACTGGAGCGTATCCAGCGAATGGTGCAGCTTTACAACAATGAACAGAATTCCTCAGATTTATGGATTATTTTATGGAGTAAATTATGAAAATTGGTGGATACAAGATACACTAGAGAAGATTTTCAATAAAGTGTCTGATGATATTGTATTGACTAAATATGATACATATTATGGAGCAAAGACTGCTGAAATAGTCCATGCTGCATTTTTAAATTTTCCAAATAAAGGCAAAACAATACTCAGAGCAGGAGTACCTATCTCCATTTCTCAAATAGAAATAGACATAAATTCTTTAAACATGAAAGATGGGGATATCCTTTTTTTATATATAACAAGCCATGGCAGTCCTGCACCATCAGAAGGGGAAAAAACATTAACTCCAAACGATGAAATGATTTTGACTAAAAAAGTAGGAGTCCTTGATGAACTATTTTTTACAGACGATGAGTTATATGAAATTTTAACAGGCATGGACACTATTGAAAAATGGGTCTTTCTTGACGCTTGTTACTCAGGAGGCTTTTGGGGAGATCATACCGAAACAGGTGGGGACTTAGAAAGATTGAAGAATATATGCTTTATCGCAACAGCTCCTGAAGATAAAATGGCGTCCGCATTTGATATTCTTGAATTTCCTGGGACGGAAGCTTTTGGTTTAGGTAGTTATGGTTTTCATCGAGGGTTTGGTATTGATCAAAACAATAATTACTTTAATCCAAATTACTTTGCAGATGGGATAATTACATTCGGTGAAATTTCTAATCATCTCATATCATTTGTGAAAAATGATCCTAACTTAAAGGATATAAAATTTGTTATTGAAATGGGAGCAGGAGATATTCATGCTTTTACACCTGATATGTGGCAGCCTGAATTCCACAAATCAGATGATTTTAATGGTGTGTTAATTGTTAACAGCGCAGAAGCCAACAATGAGACATTCATTGCTGAATCGGGCGGTCCTTACTCTGGTATTCCTGGTGCGCCCGTTACAGTTGATGCCAGTTCTTCGCATAGTCCATTTGGGGATATAATTGAATACAATTGGGATTGGGATAATGATGGAGTTTATGATGAAACTACAATAGGTCCATCAACCACTCATACCTGGGATACTGAATATGATGGGTTCCTCGGTCTAAAAGTGTTGGATTCCGAAGGGTTGTTTGCAGAAGATATCTCCGCAATTGAAATTAAATACCCGGACGCCGATGGAGATGGGACTCCCGACTATTTGGACCGTTGCCCGAATGATCCCAACAAAACTTCGCCAGGGATTTGCGGATGTGGATCTTCAGATAGAGATTCGGATAGAGACGGTGTTGCCAACTGCAATGATGATTGTCCGGATGATCCAAACAAAACCAAGCCAGGAATTTGTGGGTGCGGTAATACTGATACAGATTCAGACAGTGACGGCACATTGGACTGTAATGACAACTGCCCAAATGATGAAAACAAAACTGAGCCGGGAGTTTGTGGATGCAATGAAGCTGATACAGACGCGGACAGTGACGGAACAGCGGACTGTATTGATAGTTGCCCCAATGATCCGGATAAGACAGAACTAGGTACGTGCGGGTGTGGGGTAGCTGATAAAGATTCCGACAATGATGGTGTCCTGGACTGCAATGACAATTGTCCGTATGATGCATCAAAAACAGAGCCTGGTGATTGCGGATGTGGAGTCGTTGACACAGATTCTGACAATGACGGAACAGCAGACTGTATTGATAATTGCCCGAATGATCCCAATAAGATTGAACCCGGTGATTGCGGGTGTGGCGTCACTGATATAGATACAGATAATGATGGTACAGTCGATTGCATGGATAACTGCCCCAATGATTCAGATAAGACAGAAGCAGGAGTGTGCGGGTGTGGTGTAGCTGATATAGATTCCGACAATGATGGTGTCCTGGATTGCAATGACAATTGCCCGAATGATCAAAATAAGATTGAACCCGGTGATTGTGGATGCGGAGAAGAAGATATTGATTCTGACAATGACGGCACATTGGACTGCAATGACAACTGTCCGAATGATCCGGACAAGACAGAACCAGGTACTTGCGGGTGTGGTGTAGCAGATACAGATTCTGATGGAAATGGAATCGCTGATTGTGACGAAAAATCAGATTCTGATGATGATTCCTGTTTTATTTCCACTTTACTGTGATGATCTTTTTTATCTCACATAATCCTTAAAACTCAAAAAGGGGCTGTAGTCGCAGCCCCTTTTCATATTTTGTCATCCGACCAAACCGACACTATTGCGAATCTTTTTTGAAGTGCATCATGTCGATAAAAATGCACGTCACTGAAAGCTCTGCCATCTGTGCACCTTCTAACAGCCAGTGCTCAGCGTCAAGAGCGGCTTTTGATATTATTGGTCCTGCGGCAAGTTACATTTGAAAGGAAACAACATAATACTTTGGATAAAAAGCAAAAAACCTGCAACCGATAGTTCATCAGGGTATCGGTTGCAGGTTTCTTATTTTCCGCGATTTCATTAACTGCTTTAACCGCCGGTTAGGTCCTCATAAGCCCAAACATCACATCACCAAAATCGGAATCGACGGCAGTTTTGATTCTGATACCGATTCCAATACCGGTTTGGATGGCAGGGCCTGAATTTTCAGAGAACCCCAAACAGCGTTTTATTTTATATCCCCATGATATTCCTGCAGGGATTTGGGCATGGAGATGCCTTCCCGCCGGGCCCGGATGCCTTTGGCTGCTGCCTGGGCCGCGGCAATGGTGGTGATGTGGAGCACCTTGTAGTTGATGGCGGCCTTGCGGATATAAGAATCATCATCCTGGCTCTCTTTGCCGCTGGGGGTATTGATGACCAGCTGAATATTGCCGTTTTTGATTTCATCCACTATATCGGGCCGGCCGTATCCCAGCTTTTTAATGGGCGTGGAATCAATCCCTTTTTCTTCTAAAAATTTGTGGGTACCGTTGGTGGCGTATATCTTGAAATCCAGTTCCTTGAACAGCCGTGCCGTTTCAAGGGCACTCAGTTTATCCGCATCCGCAAGGGTAACCAGCACCGCGCCTTCGAGGGGCAGGGCCACTTTCGTGGCTTCCTGGGACTTGAAGAACGCCAGGCCAAAGGAATCCGCCATGCCCAAAACCTCGCCGGTGGAGCGCATTTCCGGCCCCAGCACAGGGTCCACTTCCGGGAACATATTGAACGGGAACACGGCCTCTTTGACCCCGAAATGGGGAATGGGCCGGTGGGTCAGGTCAAAATCCGCCAGCTTTTTGCCGAGCATAATGTGGGTGGCGATATTGGCCATGGAAATATTGCAGACCTTGGATACCAGGGGTACGGTGCGGGAGGCCCGGGGATTGGCTTCCAGGATATACACGGTATTGTCGCTGATGGCATACTGGATGTTCATGAGCCCCACCACCCCAAGCGCAATGGCGATTTTCCGGGTATATTCGTTGATGGTTTCAATATGCTTCACCGGGATGCTCACCGGCGGAATCACGCAGGCGGAATCCCCGGAATGGACCCCGGCCAGCTCAATATGCTCCATGACCGCCGGCACAAAGGCGTCCGTACCGTCGCTGATGGCATCGGCTTCCGCTTCAATGGCGTTCTGGAGAAATTTATCGATGAGAATGGGCCGCTGGGGAGACACATCCACGGCGGCGGCCATATAATGCTTCAGCATATCCGCGTCCGACACCACCATCATGGCGCGGCCGCCCAGTACATAGGAGGGCCGGACCATCAGGGGATATCCGATCCGGGCCGCCACATCCAGGGCCTGTTCCTCGGAATGGGCCATGCCGGATTCCGGCTGGGGAATGCCCAGTTTCTTGATGACCTGGCGAAACCGGTCCCGGTCTTCGGCCAGATCGATGGTATCCGGGGACGTACCCAGGATATTGACCCCGGCCTGTTCCAGTTCTTTGGCAATATTCAGGGGGGTCTGGCCCCCGAACTGGACGATCACGCCTTCGGGCTTTTCCTTTTCATAAATGGAAAGCACATCTTCCACGGTCAGGGGCTCGAAATAGAGTTTGTTTGAGGTATCATAATCCGTGGAAACGGTTTCCGGGTTGCAGTTCACCATAATGGATTCAAATTCCGCATCCCGGATAGCGAATGCCGCATGCACGCAGCAATAGTCAAATTCAATGCCCTGGCCGATCCGGTTCGGCCCGCCGCCCAGGACCATGATTTTCCGGTTGCCGGTTACAGATACGGTGTCCGGGGCATTGTAGGTGGAATAGTAATACGCTGCATCTTCCACCCCGCTCACGGGCACGGGTTCATAGGCCTCGCCCAGGCCCAGGGCCAGGCGCCGCTCCCGAATGGCGGATTCCGGCATGTCCAGAATCTGGCCCAGGTATTTATCCGCAAACCCGTCTTTCTTGGCCTGGATCAAGAGATCGTCCGGCAGCATCTGGCCCTTGTGTTTCAGTATTTCTTCTTCAAGGGTGACCAGCTCCTTCATCTGCTCGATAAACCAAGCTTTGATGTGGGTCAGGTCATGCAGTTCCCCCACATCCGCGCCCTTGCGCAGGGCTTCATACATGATGAACTGGCGTTCACTGGTGGGGGTGCTCACCAGTGTCATCAGTTCATCCAGGGATTTCTTGTTAAAGTCCTTGGCAAACCCCAGGCCGTAGCGGTTGTTTTCCAAAGATCGGATGGCTTTCTGAAAGGCTTCCTTGTAATTTTTGCCGATGCTCATGACCTCGCCCACGGCCCGCATCTGGGTACCGAGTTTGTCTTCCACGCCTTCGAATTTTTCAAAGGCCCACCGGGCAAACTTGACCACCACATAATCCCCGGACGGGGTATATTTCTCCAGGGTTCCGTCCCGCCAGTAGGGCATTTCATCCATGGTGAGGCCCCCGGCCAGCAATGCGGAGACCATGGCAATGGGAAAGCCCGTGGCCTTGGAGGCCAGGGCCGATGACCGGGACGTGCGGGGGTTGATTTCGATCACCACCACCCGGCCGGTTTCCGGGTCATGGGCAAACTGCACATTGGTGCCGCCGATCACTTCAATGGCTTCCACAATGGCGTAGGAATAGTCCTGGAGCCGTTTCTGCAGTTCCGGGGAAATGGTGAGCATGGGCGCGGTGCAAAAAGAATCACCGGTGTGCACCCCCATGGGATCCACGTTTTCAATAAAACAGACCGTGATCATCTGGTTTTTGGCGTCCCGGACCACTTCCAGTTCCAGCTCCTCCCATCCGAGAACAGATTCCTCCACCAGCACCTGATGCACCAGGCTGGCAGCCAGTCCCCGGGCGGCCACGGTTCTTAATTCCTCGATATTGTAAACCAAACCGCCGCCGGTGCCGCCCATGGTGTAGGCCGGCCGGATCACCACAGGATAGCCCAGCTCTTCCGCCACTTTTTCCGCGTCTTCCAGGGTATTGACGGCGCGGCTACGCGGCATTTCAATGCCGATTTTGTCCATGGTTTCTTTAAACGACGTGCGGTCCTCCCCCCGCTGGATGGCCCCCAGGTTCACGCCGATAATGGTGACGCCATATTTTTCCAGAACCCCGCTTTCCGCCAGCTCAGAGGTCAGGTTCAGGGCGGACTGCCCCCCCAGGTTGGGCAAAAGGGCATCCGGTCGCTCTTTTTCAATGATCCAGGTCATGGTCTGAAGGTTCAGGGGTTCAATATACGTGATATCCGCCATCCCCGGATCCGTCATAATGGTGGCGGGATTGGAATTGACCAGCACAATTTCATATCCCAAAGACCGCAGGGCCTTGCAGGCCTGGGTGCCGGAATAGTCAAACTCACAGGCCTGACCAATAATAATGGGGCCGGACCCGATGATCATTACCTTTTTGATATTCTCTAATCTGGGCATTTTTTCTCCTTTTTACTTCTAAAAATAACTGCTTCCGTCAAAACAGTGCGTACACACCTTTTCCCGGGGCAGTCCAATGGCCGCCACCAGGTCATCCAGGGTCTGATACTTAAGAGACGTGACATTCAGGCGCTTCCGGATGCGCTCCACCATGGCCGCATTTTCTGCTGATCCGGCAACCGCGTACCGGCCGATATCCCTAAAATCCGGACCTTCGATCTCATGAATGATTTTCCGGCCGATCAGGGCCAGGGTGGACCGGGAAGTGGAAAAGTTCAAAAATTCACAGGGAAAAATCAGCGTGGGGCAGGCGATGCGCATGTGGATTTCTTTTGCCCCGGCATCAAACAGAATCTGGATATTGTCTTTGAGCTGGGTGCCCCGCACAATGGAATCATCGCAAAACAGCAGGCGTTTTTCCGCAATCAGCTCCCGGACCGGAATCAGTTTCATCCGGGCCACCAGGTCCCGGGTTTCCTGGTTCTGGGGCATAAAGCTGCGGGGCCAGGTAGGGGTATATTTCACAATGGGGCGGCAGTAAGGCACCTTTCTTTCGTTCGCATATCCCAGGGCATGGCCGATGCCGGAATCCGGAATCCCGGAAACTGCATCCACAGCAACATTGTCGTCTTTGGCAAGGGCGCAGCCACACCGGTAACGCACTTCTTCCACATTGATATTTTCATAGGAGGACGCCGGATACCCGTAATAGACCCATAAAAAAGAACAGACCTGCATGTCGTTGCCCGGTTTTTTGATCTGTTGATACGCATGCGCATCGAACCGGACAATTTCCCCGGGCCCCAGATACTTTTCAATCTCATATCCCAGATTAAAAAACGCACTGGTGTCAAATGTGGCGGCATGGGCGCCCTTCTTTTTTCCCAGTACAATGGGAGTCCGGCCCAGCCGGTCCCGGGCCGCATAAATGCCTTTTTCCGTGAGCAGCAAAATGGAGCAGGAGCCCTGGATGACGTCCTGGGCGATGGCCAAACCGTCTTCAAAGGTATCACCGCCGCTGATGAGCATGGCCACCAGTTCCGTGGGATTGAGCATATTTTCCCCGGATTCTGAAAAATTGATTTTTTTCTCAAAGGCTTTTTGGGCCAGTTGGGAAAGATTGGTGATCCTTCCCACTGTGGCAATGGCAAAGGTGCCCAGGTGGGAGCCGATGATCAGGGGCTGGGAATCCGTGTCACTGATGACGCCGATCCCTTGTCCTCCGTGGAGGTCCGGAATTTCAGACTCCAGTTTTGTACGAAAATAACTATTCTCAATGTTCTTGATTTTTTTCCGGATCCCCTCTTTGTTCCTGACGGCCATGCCGCCCCGTTTGGTACCCAGATGAGAATGATAATCTGTGCCGTAAAATACGTCATGCGTGCAATCCTTGACAGACGCACATCCGAAAAATCCACCCATAGGAAATAAACTCTCCGATTTTTCATTTAAACTTAAAAATTATGCGTTTAATTAGTCATAAAATAATGGATGATGCAAAAGAAAAATACCGCAGCCCCCAAATTTTGCCGGCAGCGGTTACCCCCCAGACAGACGCGACAATCACAAAGCCCCATGATCCCGGGCGGCAAAACCGAATTTCATCCTGAAATTCAGAACGTTCCATGCCAACCCTAAAATTGCCCTGGTCTCCAGAAAACACTTGACATCAAAATACGCATCAAATATATAACTGATTAATCAGTCAGCCTAACTGATCAATCAGTTAGTTTTGAATCACTCTTACACAAGACACCATTCATGTCAAAAAAAGAAGACATTCTGCATGCCGCCACGCTGCTGTTCGCTACCCACGGTTTCAAGGACACCTCCATGACGGAAGTCGCTGAAATGACCGGGGCAGCCAGCGCCACGGTTTTTTACCATTTTAAAAGCAAAGAAGAACTGTTTCTGTCGGTGCTGAGCAATGTGAAAGACGGCATTCTGGATGAATTTTCCCATTACTTCAGGGAAAAAAAATTCGCCAACGGCCTGGACATGCTTGTAGACACGGTCTCCTTTTATCTGTACCTGGCCGGCAACAAAGCCGAATGGTTTCTCCTGCTCCACCGCTATTACCCCTATAAACTGGCCGAAGACAATATTGCCTGCCGGCAGTTCCTGGAGGATATTTACAACTGTTTTGCGGACATATTTGAAAAAGCCCTGGTCAAGGGACAGCAGGACGGCTCCATCGACACGCTGTCTCCCCGCAAAACCGGACTCCTGATTCTCTCGACAGTGGACGGGATGGTGCGGTTCAAAAACTGTAATTTATATGATGCAGGCGCCCTTTATAATGAACTGATCGCCGTCATCCGACGAATGGCGGCCAACCAAAATCAATTAACATAGGTGGTACTGTCAATGATCAAAATGTTTTTTCCGTTTATTGAATGGCTGAAAGATTACAGCGTTGAAAAACTGAAAATTGATTCGCTGTCCGGCCTGACCGTGGCCCTGGTGCTGATCCCCCAGTCCATGGCCTATGCCCAGTTGGCCGGGATGCCGTCCTACTATGGGCTGTATGCGTCATTTCTCCCGCCGGTCATCGCATCCCTGTTCGGCTCCAGCCGGCAACTGGCCACCGGCCCGGTGGCGGTGGTCTCTCTGATGACCGCCGCATCATTAGAACCGCTGGCCACGGCCGGCAGTGAAGGGTATATCGCATATGCCATCCTGCTGGCGCTGATGGTGGGAGTTTTCCAGTTTTCCCTGGGGGTGCTGCGGCTCGGCGTGGTGGTCAATTTCCTTTCCCACCCCGTGGTCAACGGATTTACCAATGCCGCGGCCATCATCATCGCCTCTTCCCAGCTCTCCAAAATGTTCGGGGTATATGTGGACAAGGCGGAGCACCATTACGAAACCATCTACCGGGTGTGTGAGGCGGCCGTGCATTACACCCACTGGCCCACGCTCATCATGGGTGCTCTGGCCTTCGGCATCATGTACGGCCTGAAGCGGATCAATCCGCGTATTCCCAACGTGCTGGTGGCAGTGGCTGTCACCACCCTGATTTCCTGGGCCATCGGTTTTCAGCACAATACCATGGTGGATATCAGCGCCATACAGTCACCGCACGTGCATGAGACAGTGGCCGACTTCAACCGGATCACCAGTGAAATCGCGGCCGCCACTGAAGAGCGCACCCATTATATGAAAGCCCTGGACGCGGCCAAAACCAACCATGATGACATCGCTCAGCTGAACACGCAGCATGACATCAATGTAATCAATTTTAAAATCAATCAACTGAAAGAAGATGCCCACAAGTACCGTTCTGAACTCAGGGACCTTCTTTTTTACGGGGAAAAAACCGGCTCAGGATATCAATTTTTCCTGAAAAACAATCCGGCCATGGAAGCCCCGACAGATGACCGCATCTGGCGCATCACGGTCGGTAACAAGCTCCTGGATACCGGAAATCTGATCATGACCGGCGGCGGAGCGGTGGTGGGCTCCATCCCCAAAGGCCTGCCCGCGTTTTCCATACCCAAAATCGATTTTAAAGTCATGCTGCATCTCTTCCCCTATGCCGCCATCATCTCCCTTCTGGGATTTATGGAAGCCATTTCCATTGCCAAAGCCATGGCTGCCAAAACCGGCCAGCGCCTGGACCCGAACCAGGAACTCATCGGCCAGGGCCTGGCCAATATGCTGGGGGCGGCCAGCAAGAGTTATCCCACATCCGGCTCCTTTTCCCGGAGCGCGGTGAACCTTCAGGCCGGGGCCATGACCGGTCTGTCCAGTGCATTCACCTCCCTTGCCGTGGTAATTGTACTGCTTTTTTTCACCCCCCTGCTCTTTCACCTGCCCCAGGCCGTGCTGGCCGCGGTGATCATGATGGCGGTGATCGGACTGGTGAACGTGAGCGGTTTTATTCATGCCTGGAAAGTTCAGTGGTACGACGGCGCCATCTCCATCATCTCGTTTCTCTGCACCCTGGCGTTTGCTCCGCACCTGGACCGGGGCATCATGGTGGGGGTACTGCTGTCTCTGGGCGTATTTCTGTATAAAAGCATGCGGCCCACGGTTACGTCTCTTTCCCGGCATGAGGACGATGCCATGCGCGATGCGGTAGTGCACGGGTTGGATCAATGCAAATATATCGACATGGTACGGTTTGAAGGCCCGCTCTTTTTTGCCAATGCCAGTTACCTGGAAGACCAGATCAGCGAGCGGATGCTGCAGCGGAAAGACCTGCGGCATATCATTATTGTGTGCAACGCTATTACGGATATTGACGCCTCCGGCGAGGAAGTGCTGTCCTTGCTCATTGAAAACGTCCGCAGCGCCGGTGTTGAGATTTCATTTTCCGGGGTGAATGAGTCGGTGATGAAAGTGTTTGAACGGACCCATCTGCTGGCCATGATCCGGCCGGAAAATATTTATCCGACCATGGAAAGAGCCATTTGCGCGGTCCATGAGCAGGCCCATAAAGACGGGACGGAAACAAACTGTCCGTTGACAACAGTCTGCCGTATTGCCTAATATACCTTAACTTCAACACAAAGGAATCGATATATGTCCATTATCACTTTTTTCAGCGGGTCTTTTTGCAACAGCGGAGCTGTTCTGGATGCTTTGAAACAAAAAACCGGATTTCAGGTGGTGGACGACGCCATGCTGGTGGCCGAAGCCAGCCGCACGTCCGGGCTTGCGGAAAAGAAAATTGAAGGGGCATTTTCCGCCAAGACATCCATTTTCAACCAGTTCACCCATGAAAAGGAACGGTCCATTGCCTATCTGCGGCTGGTGCTGTCCAAAATGCTGGTCACGGACAATCTGATCGTTACCGGTGCCAGCGGCCTGCTCATTCCCAATGACATCAGCCACGCGCTCTGGGTCTGCGTGATCGCGGATCTCAAATCCCGCATTGCCGCCGCGCAGAAAGAAAAAAATATTTCTGAAAAAGAAGCAACCAATCTGATCCGGAAAAATGACGAGAACCTGACCGCCTGGGTAAAAGCAGTGCTGGGAAAAAGCGATCCCTGGGATGCCTCTCTTTTTGATATCGTCACGCCGACGGACAAAATGTCCGCCGCCGAATCCGCAAATCTCATCGCCCAGCACGCCACCTCGGATGTGGTCAGGACCACCGATGCCTCACGGCAGGCGGTCAGCGATTTTCAACTGGCCGCAAAAGCCGGCGAAGCACTGGCCAATGCCGGACACAGCGTATCCACCAGTGCAAAAAACGGGAGTGTCACGGTCACCATTAACAAACATGTGCTCATGCTGTCCCGGCTGGAGGAAGAACTGAAACAGATCGTGCAAAAAGTCCCGGGGGTCCAGAACGTGGAGACCACGGTGGGGGAAAATTTTTACCAGCCGGATATTTACCGGAAATACGATTTCCAGATGCCCTCTAAAATCCTTCTCGTAGATGACGAACGGGAATTCGTCCAGACCCTTTCCGAGCGGCTCATCATGCGGGATATGGGGTCTGCTGTGGCCTATGACGGGGAGTCCGCCCTTACCATGGTGGAAGAGGAAGAGCCGGAAGTCATGATTCTGGATCTCAAAATGCCGGGCATTGACGGTATTGAAGTCCTGCGCAAGGTCAAATCCAGCCGGCCGGGCATTGAGGTCATTATTCTGACCGGTCACGGGTCGGAGGCGGACCGCAAGGTCTGCATGGAATTAGGGGCCTTCGCCTATCTTCATAAGCCCGTGGATATCGAAGAACTGAGCAAAACCCTGAAAGCCGCCAACGAAAAAGTCCAGGCTCGGAAAAAACAATAAAAACCTCTGACCGTGCCACGCTTACCCATGGATGCCGGTAGCGGGAAACCGTGCCGGCGGGATGAAGATGTTCCGGTAAAAAAACCATGTTCAAACAAAAAATAGAAAAAATCCTGAAATTATTTGCGCCGAAATTTTTATGGGGTGTCGACCCCAAAAAAGGCCCCCTCTACCGGCATATGTTTAATTACAGCCGGCTGTGGCGCTCAGCGGTAATGCTCACCGCACTGTCTGCGGTATTGCCGCTGCTCGCCATTACCTGGTTTGACTATAACGTGACCCAAAAAGCGGTGGAGTCTGAAACCCTTTCCCGGACGTCACGCACGGTGTCCAATACCAAACGCACCATTTCCGGATTTCTTGCGGAACGAAAATCCGCCCTGGACTTTATTGTTCAGGACAACGCCTATGCAGCCTTGACTGATCCCGCGCGGCTGGCGGTAATACTGGAGAACTTGCGAAAATCCTTTGGCGGCATCAGCGACATCGGTGTCATCGACGCCACCGGCCAGCAGGTAGCCTATGTCGGTTCCTACCCGCTGGAAGGAAAAAATTACAGTGATCAGGACTGGTTCAAAGAGGTGGTGGAAAGAGGCATTTATATCAGCGACGTGTTTCTGGGATACCGGAATGAACCGCATTTTGTCATTGCCATCAGCCACGAAATGGCCGGCGGATCTTTTTATATTCTGCGCGCATCCATTGACACCGAACGATTAAATGAGCAACTGCTGAACCTGGAACTGGGGGCCCAGGGGAACGCCTTTATCATCAATACCGAAGGCGTTCTGCAGACACCGGCCCACCATCATGAAAAAGTATTCGAAAAAATAGCCATTCCGATCCCGGAATACTCTCCCCAGACCGAAGTTTATCAATATGATGATCCTTACGGCGGGTCCTATATATTAGGATATGCATATATCCCGCATACACCGTTCATTTTGATCATTGCCAAAGAAAAAAATGAAATGATGAAGTCCTGGAACAAAACCCGCATCGAGATTCTCATCTTTTTGTCCGTGGGCATCCTTATTGTCATGGTGGGTGTGGTGGGATTTGCCACGTTCTTTGTCAACAACATTTACATTGCGGACCAGCGACGGATCAAGACCCTGCACCAGGTGGAATACGCCAACAAACTGGCCTCCATCGGCCGTCTGGCCGCGGGCGTGGCCCATGAAATAAACAACCCGCTGGCCATCATCAATGAAAAATCCGGACTGATTAAAGACATTTTTCTTTTCAGCGACACCTACGCCAAGGACGAAAAACTTATCGGCCTGGTGGATTCCATCCACAGCTCCGTGGCCCGGTGCGGCGCCATTACCAAGCAGCTGTTGAGTTTTGCCCGGCACATGGATTTTTCTTTTCAGCCGGTGAATCTGAAAAAAGTCATTTCAGAAGTCATTGGATTTCTGGGAAAAGAAGCAGAATACCGCAATATCAAAATTACCATCAATGTATCCGAAGAAATCCCCCCCTTTGAAAGTGACCGGGGCAAACTGCAGCAGATTTTTCTCAACCTGGTGAACAATTCTTTTGCGGCCATGACGGATGGCGGCAACCTTGATATCACCGCGGTGCTGCAGAAAAACCAGCATATCCGGGTGACTGTGACAGATACAGGCTGCGGAATTTCGGAAAAAGATCTCAAAAAAATATTTGAGCCCTTTTTCTCAACCCGTACCAAAGTCGGCGGCACCGGGCTGGGGCTGTCTATCACCTACTCCCTTGTCCAGGAAATCGGCGGCACCATCGATGTCACCAGCACGGTTAATGTGGGCACCCAATTTGTGATCACCCTGCCCCTGAATGCCGAAAAAATTAAGCAGAAAATGAAGGAGAGAATGCATGCAATTGCTCCTCGTGGATGATGAAAAAGATTTTGTGGAAACCCTGGCGGAACGACTTTCCCTGCGCGGCATTCAGGCGGACTGGGTCACCAGTGCGGAAGCTGCTGAAGCAAAGATCAAAGACCATCGTTATGATCTGCTGCTCTTGGATGTGAAAATGCCCCGGGTGGGCGGCCGGGAATTGAAAAAAATCATTGAAAAGCAGCAACCCGGCATTAAAACCATCTATCTGACCGGTCACGGCTCGGAAGAAGATTATCAGGCCGGCAGCGCGGAGGCGGAATACTACCTGATGAAACCCATCAACATCAATGATTTGATCGCCAAAATCCATGATGCACTCGGAAATAAGGGGGACTGAACCATGACCAATGCCATTGATCCCATGGGGGAGGCCGGGCTGCAGTTTTATTCCAAGGTATCCGCGTCCATTTCCCATGACATCAAAAATTCACTGGCCGTTATCAATGAAAGCGCGGGGTACCTCGAAGATGTCACCCTGATGGCCAAGAAAGGCATGAACATTGACATTAACCGGCTGGAAACCCTGGCCGGCAGTATGCTGAAGCAGGTCCAGCGGGCCAACACCATTGTTAAAAACATGAATCGCCTGGCCCACAGCCTGGACGACCCGGCCTGCCAGACCGATCTGAACGCCCTCATTGAGCTGATGCTGCGCCTGTCGGAACGCACCACCGTCACCCGGGGGGTCAAGGTATCTGCGGCTTTTTCCGATCCGGCCATCACCATCACCACCCATCCGTTTTATGTGGAAAATCTGATCTGGCTGATCCTCAATTTTGGTATGGATGTTGTCGGCGATGCAAAAGCCATTGACATCACTCCGGAAAAAATCGACTCCGGCGCTGCGGTTCATTTTACAGGACTTGAAAAATTAACACCTGAGGCGCTTGACACTTTTCAGACGGAACCGTTGCGGCAAATGCTTGCAGCCCTTAAATCAACATTGCAGTCTGACGAAAAAAGCGGTAGAATAACTTTAGTCTTTCCTGAAAACATTACCCGGTGATTCAGAACCGGCAAAACAGACCATTTTTATACTTTCAAAACACTATATAAACAAGGAGGCTTATCATGACTGACAAAGTCTTAATCGTGGACGACGAGGAAGATTTTTTAAATATTATCTCTGATCGCCTGACAGCTCGCGACATGAATGTTTCGACGGCCACTTCCGCCAAAGATGCCTTAAGACATATTGATGAAGAATCATACGACGCCGTGGTCCTGGACCTGATGATGCCGGAAATTGACGGGCTGGAAACCCTTAAAATCATGAAAGAAAAAAACCCGGACCTCCAGGTAATTCTGCTCACCGGTCACGCCACCGTGGAAAAAGGCATTGAAGCCATGAAGCTCGGGGCCATGGATCTTCTGGAAAAACCAGCGGACCTGGCGGCCATTGTGGAACGGATCAAACGGGCCAAAGCGGAAAAAATCATTTTGGTGGAAAAAAAGAGCGAAGAGCGCATCCGGGACATCCTCACGCGAAAAGGATGGTAGGCAGGCTCAGGCAATCTGCAAATTCACATGCAAGAAAGGATTTTTATGAACTCCCGAATTCTGGTAGCATTTGACGATTCTGAAAACGCCATGCGGGCGGTGAATTTTATCGCGGAAAATTTTAAATCCGCGGGCCAGGTGACCCTCTTGAGCATCATTCCCGACACCGCGGCCCTGTGCGAAATGAACAGCCCGGAACTGATCCCGTATTTCAAATCCCAGCAGAGCAGTTTCTGCCATCTTGAAGACAAAAAAAGAGAACTGGTGGAAGCCGCCATGGACCGGGCAAAAAGCGTGCTGGTCGGGGCGGGATTTTCCGAAGACAATATCACCATTACCAGTGTTGTCAAAAAACGGGGAATCGCGCGGGATATCGTTGATCACGCCCAATCCGGATATGATGTCCTGGTCATGGGCCGCCGGGGCGTATCCGGCGTAAAAGAATTTTTCCTGGGCAGCGTGTCCCAGAAAGTCTTCAGCCTGGCCAAAGATATTTCTGTAATCATTGTTAATTAAACGGATAAAGTCTTTCATACCGCCCGCTGGCTCACCGGCAGCGGGCGCCGGCCGGTCTCTATATCCCCCGCCCGTTATTTGGACATGATCTCAGACGGTGAATCCGTGGAGGGAAGCGATACGGTAAAAACAGTTCCCTTACCCGGCATGCTTTCTAAACTGATATACCCCCCCAGCTTCTTGATAATTCCCCGGGAAACGGACAATCCCAGCCCCGTTCCCTTGGCCTTTCGTTTGGTGGTGAAAAACGGCTCAAAAATACGACTTTGGATATGTTCGGGGATGCCGGGACCATTGTCCTCCACCGTCACCAGCACATACCCCGGCGTTTGATCTTTTCGAACGGAAACCCGGATCTTTCCGCCCGGAGGGAGGACATCCACGGCATTTAATATCAGGTTGACAAAAACCTGCTTCAGTTTTTGCTCATCCCCGGAAATCATCGGCAGATTGGGTTCGCAATCGAGCTTTAAGTCCACTTTGGCAAATCGCACCTGATTGGCCACCAGCCGGGTGGAGTCCTCCACAATCTTGTCAATTTTCAGATGGGAGATTTCTGTTTCCCCTTCCCGGGCAAAATCCAGCAAATTCTTGACAACGCGCTGGGCCCGTTCGGTTTCATTGATCACATCCTGGATCATTTCCCTTTTTTCGCCATCCGCGAGCGTGTCATAATCTTCTATCAGCATGGCGGCGGTAAGCAGGGTATTGTTCAGGGGATTATTCAGTTCATGGGCCACCCCCGCCACCAGGGTTCCGATGGCCCGGAGCTTATGGGACTCCAAAAGCACATTATGCTTGTGATCCAGTTCCTTGATCATATGGTTGAAGGCCTCGGCCAGTTTGGTAAACTCGTCCCTGTATTTTCTTGCCGGCGTGATCGGTGAAAAGTCCCCTTCCCCGATCCGCTTCGTATATTCCATAAAACGGTTCAAGGTCAGCAGCAGCTGCCGGGTTAAAAAAATTAAAACAAATACCATTAATACAAATATTGCGGACATGAAATACAACGGCACGCGCTTGGCCAGCAAAAACATGCGCGTAACAGAAAGCCGTTCCTTTTCAACAAATTCTCCGGCAAAGGACACCATCTGGCTGCCAAATTGACGAAGATTGGGAACGATGGCCGTTTTTTCCGCATCATCTTCCGCCGCACCCAGCAAAATCAATTGCTCATGGTATTTTGACATATAACTGACCATGGTTTCATGATGATCCTGCCCCAGAATTTTTTCAATCTTTGCGCTGTTATTCCTGAGAATTTCATCCGCTGCCCGAAGGTGTTCCAGGGCATCATCCAGATCGGTGCGGTACAGAAGAAAATTTTTTTCAAACCGGCGCGCCTGCTGAATTTCAACCATGTAGTTATCCGCAATCTCAAGAAACTCGATTTTATTCTCGAGCTTTGTGAGAATCCAGTAAGACCAGCCGGTGACAGTAAAAGACAAAATAAAAAAAAGAGAAAACGACAGGGCGATCTTTGCCCGGATGCTAATGGACGGGCGCTGATGGAGGGGTATATTCTCCGGAACACTGGTATAATCAATCTCCGGATCTTTAATATCTGTAATATGCTGGTCCATGGAAAAATATCGCTTTTTTGCAGTTTACGACGCCAGTTATCCGTGGTCAACGATCAGATATCGGGCGGCGGGTGCCAGGTGTCAGAAACAGTTAAAGACGATGACACCTGAACATTGACGACGGATCACACACTACCCGAACATGTCAAACTGTTCATCCAGAAAATAGCGGTCATATAACCTGACGGCATCATCGGTTTTCAGCACCACATCCAGATTTCTGGCACAAACCATGAGCCGGCCGAGCAGTTCAAGGACTTTTTCAGAATCCATGCGCGGATATCGCCGGAACCAGGCCGTCACCAGATCGCCGGTACGGTCCACGCCAAAACCGGAATCCCGCAGCACCCGCTCCAGAAAAAGCGCCCGCCGGTGTCTGTTTTCATCCGCGGCCCCGCCGCCCCGGAACCGGAAATGTACATGATTGTGTTCCGTGCCCGGTCCCACCATGGCGTCAATCATAGCATAATGATATGAAAAACGGGCATTCAAATTCATATAATCTCTTGCAACAATGACATAATTCCTGTCTGATGCCCGGCGCGGCCCCCGGTTGCCGCCAAGGACCGCTTCTTTAAAATCCGCCGGCATGCCGCGCATCTCTCGTTCCCACCGGTCCGACCAGACCAGCCGTTCGTCTGAAATTCCCCGCCATAAGGCACGAAACGGGGTGCTCTGAATTTGTTCCGGAAGCACTTTTTTTTCATTTTCCGACACCGCATGATCCAGGGAAATGACTTCGAATTTCACCGGGAGATCCGTGATCAGTTTCCGGGTCTTTTTATGCCATCCCCGGCTTTCTTTGTCGCCGAACCCGAACATGGAGCGAACGGACATCTCATGCATGAACCGGAGGGTATCATGCACCGACTGGCAATTTTTTGCCCTAAATGATGCGGCATCTGGATCCAGAAGAGTCAACCCCAAAACCAGATCATACAGCGGGCCGGATTTCTGCTGATGCCGGTTTCCGGCGGCAATACGGGCCATTACCCGCTCCCGGATGCCGGGCCAGCGAACACCGGCATAAACCGTCCGCTTGGTTGCATTCACGCTGAGAATATTTTTTCCGGCAAGTATTTTTGCATTTTCCCCCAGCCTGAAAATACAGGGCACGGAAAATTCCCGGACCAGTGTGGCCAGGTGCCCCACCGGGTTGCCCCCCATCACCAGCAGGGCCGCAATTTTCGGCAAAATCGCTGCGAGTTCCGGCTGAGGATGTTCCACCAGCACCACCACGCCCGCTGGCACATCCGCCATGGCATCTTCAGATGCTAAAAATGTTACCGGCCCTTCGGCCCGGCCCGGGAATATGGTAATGCCGCCTTCAATCACCGGCAGGCTGTCTTTTCTTCGGGAGGGTTTAACCGCCGATGCGTCATCTGCGGATGCGATATTCAACGGCCGCGCCTGCAACAGTTGCACACTGCCGGATTTATCAACCGCCCACTCAATATCGAGCTCGCATCCGAATTGCTCCACGGCACGACCGGTGATCTGGGCAATTTCCAGTATTTTTTCATTGGCCATGACGTCTGCCACCCCGGCATCTTCAGATGCTCCTTCCGCCGGTATCATTCGGATAATCGCCGGTGTTTTAGCTTTTGATACCACAAATGTATCTGCCGGAACCTCCCCCCGAACCATTCGGTTTGCCAGTCCGGGTACCGCACTGATGACCATTTGTCCGGAATCCGGTGCCTTGCTGTCTGAAGAATAAACCACACCGGCGGTGGCCGCCTCTACCATGGGCATAAAAAGCACTGCCATGGGGGTATCCACCTCCCTGAACTGATGATAAATGCGATATTTTACCGCCCGGTCGGTAAACCGGCCCGCAAGGACATGCAGATAGGCGCTCATGAGATCTTCTGTTCGGATTTGCAACTCACTGTCAAACTGGCCGGCAAAAGACTGCATCCCGTCCTCACTCACCGCTGAAGAACGCACCGCCCACAAGGTATCTGGATACTCCCGGGAAATTCGATCCGCCTCAGCATAAATGGCCGATTGAATCTCATCGCTGACAGCGGCATCCCGGATCAATTGCCGAATGGTCCGGGTACTGGCCTGAAACCGGGCCGCATCTTCAGTAACATCCAGATTATTCAATAAAATCCGGATGCGATCAGTCAATCCGTTCTCCTCAAGAAGCCGCTGATAGGCAGCAGTGGTCGCCACAAATCCCGGCGGCACATGATCCGGAAAATATTTTCCCAGTCGCCAGACACCCGCCGCCTTCCCCCCCACCAGCGCCGGATCAGGGCCTGCCGGGGCATCAGTTCGCCACACAAGAAGTGGGTCGGTTACCGGATGATCCGCCAAAAACAATTGGTCGGTTTTGTTTCTGAGTTCGAAAACAACCTCATAGAGATCCGCATACTGATTTTCCGTCATCAAATTCAGTTCCTGGGCCATGAGCAGGGATTCGGTAATCAGCCGCTGGATCGGACGCCGGATCCGCCTGTCATAATGGCGCATATGGTTTAAATCGGCCTCCAGATCACTCAGAATCTGAAGCGCATTCCCGTTTTTATTGAGCAGGGAGCGAAGCGTTTCATAGCGAAATCTGAAACTGTAAGCTTTTTCATGATCCCCTGTTCTTTCCGGATAGATCGACATGGCAGTCCTCCGCTTAATCAAAAAAGTATAAATATCAGTTTCTCAGCTCGCCGGCCGCACGCTCGATAATCTCTCGCAGATCCGAAGGTTTGAACGGCTTGGCAATAAATTCAAACGCCCCTTTGGACAATGCGTCCCGGGCAATTTCAACCGTGGCATATCCTGTGATAATAATGACCTTTGTCCGCTGGGACTGGTCAAGAATTCGCTCCAGGATTTCAATGCCATCAATTTTTTCCATGCGGATGTCGGTCACCACGATATCAAACGGCTGCTGCGCAAACCGGGCCAGGGCTGTTTCACCGTCCTCAAAGGTTTCAACGATATTCCCTGTTTTTTCGAGGGCGGGCTTGAGGCGCTTGCCCACGATATTTTCGTCATCAATGACCATTATCTTTAACGGTTGCTCACTCATTGCGTTCCTCCCGTTGCTGATTAAAAATTGCGGTTTGCATCCGAACCACGGGTTCAGCCAAAGAGATTCCGGCCGATGACCATGAGGCTGTCTCCAATGATTTTTGCCGACACATCCAGATTCCAGGCAAACCGGCCGGATTCTGAATTTTCTACATGGAATCCCTCTGGCAGGAGGACATCCAGATTGACGGACCGGTCTGCAAAAACAAAAATAAAATCAGATGACTCATAACCGCTGGCCAGGGTTTCCAGCCGGAACCGGGACGCCGGATTCAGCGTGCTCAGGCTCAACTGATCGTCGCTGATCGCGGCCACCCAGGCGCAGGCTTTGAGAGAATGTTGTCCGGCGTCCCCCTTTTCCCCGCCGGTATCCATCAAGAGATGCCTGAAAGGAACACTCCGGACATCGGACACGGCCCGATTCGTCTTTGGCAGGGCATGAGCATCTTTCCATAAATCAATGACATAGAGGTCTTTGCCGGCCGCAAAAGTGCCCCTGTTTTCGATCACCGCCTGTTTTGCCGCGTTGTCGGGCCCATCAAGGGCGGCCATCACAGCGAAAAAAACCTGCTTCATAAAATCCATCACCGTTGGCTGGTCTGCCGGGGCGTCGGAGGCCCCTTTTCCGTTAAACCAGCGCAACGCATCCGACAAGAGCCGGTATTCAGGATCATCCCTGTCCGATATCGCGGCAGCGGAATTTGAGTGGCGGTTATTCATATCCAGGCCATTGGAAGCGATCAGGTTTTCGGCGGCCAGTTTATGCTTATCATAGGCTGCAAATAATGCTTCTCCGCTTTCCGGCGCCAGCACACTGGCATCATAGACCATCATTCCGAGTTGCTCCACGACCCGGTCAATCACTGAAACCACATAATGACGATCAAAAATATATTCTCCGAAAAATTTTTCCCGGCCGTCTTCAAAGCAGTCCAGAAGTGATCTTGCATTTTCAAGAAATTTCTTAAACCGGATGGTTTGAATACAAAAGTCCCGGATCCCGCTTTCCGTGGCGCTTCTTCTTTTTAGTTTTTCCAAGATCCCCATAGCTTTTCTCCTTGGATAATCCAGCCCCGTCAGAACACCAATGCCTCGAGGCTTTCAGGTTTATGATTTCACTGATGTTTTGCCGCCGGTCTTTTCCGTCACATTCAAGCCATTTGGCGCAAAACCCAGGGCGGCGGCCGCATTTAAAATGATCTGCCGCAGATCATCCGGCCGAAAGGGCTTGGCAATAAAGTCAAACACCCCTTTGCCCATGGCGTCCCGGGCCAGATCCATTTTTGCATACCCGGTGATCAGAATAACCTTGGTGCGGGGCCATTTTGCCTGTACATGTTCGAGAACCTGGATACCGTCCATCTCCTCCATGCGGATATCGGTCACGACGATATCAAACTCCTTTTCATTAATCCGGGCCACCGCCTGTTTTGGATTTTCAAAAACTTCCACATGGCACCCGATTTTATCCAAGGCCGGTTTAAGACGCCGGCCGACAATGGGTTCATCGTCCAGCAACAGGACTTCCAGTGTTTTTTTCATCGCTGTTTCTCCTTTTCCACACGGGGCCGCAGCAAGCACCCATGGATGGATCGATAGATGCTCATGTCTGCCATCTCCCGGTCTCCCAGCAAACCGCTGAATCAGACAGTTGCACCCAAAATATTTTTCTTCACATGAACTTCCACATACCGCACGCCGTCAATCTTCCCGGCCAGTTCCTTGATGGTTTCAATTTTTTTCCGTTTCTGCCGACTGCCCGCTTTTGTGGACACAATGACCGACCCATCCCGAGCCTGAACCGAGATATCCGTCATGGTCTTTAACAATGCCACATTTACTTTGGCGGCCAGGGCCAGATCCGACAGGCATTTCATGGAATAGGTCATGACCTGGAACCTGCGGTATTGGGCCGCGCCGGCAATGGTTTTCACGGCTTCGGACGGATCGATCTGATCCAGATTGATCACCAGATCATATCGGGAAAGATCGGTTTCATCTTCATTATACGCGGCAAGGGACCACTTTTTCCGCTGCTGTGCGCGGTTTTTTAAGGATTCACCGCTCTTTCCGGAAAATATCCTGACTTTTAAACCATGAGAGACGCCAATAACATAAAGATGAGCGGCCAGCCCGCAACAAACGATATTATCCGCCAGGAGGCGATCAAGGACGTCCGCTTCAATGCACGCCAAATGATAGCGCCACTGGCCCGAAGATAAGCTTTTAAACAAGGACGGGGGTTTTTCCAGGGCATCTGACAATTTTTCCGGATCAATCTGATGGGTTGCCGCCACCGCCGCGATTATCCCCTCATCCAGTAGATGATAATCCAGGGTGCGGGCAACCTTTTGAGCAACGGACTTTTCAACTTCCGCATCATCAGCGGAAAGAATGATAATAGGCATGAAAGGCTCCTTTGTTATTCCTGAAACCGGTGAGAACCGGATTTGCCGTATCTCCGACGGGCATTGTTTTTTTTGGCAGCATGTCACACCGCATCCAACGGAAACTCAATCCCCGCATGGGTTTCCAGGTGGTTGATGCCCGGAACGGATTCCCGGACATCCTTTAATTTCCGGGTCAGTTTTCCGGTCGCCGGATCCCTGCCTTTAACATATATGAGGACGTTGCCGTATTCACATGTCACCCCGACATTCGGAAAATCATCCACCAGGGCCGCCTTGACCCGGCAGGCCACGGCCATGTCTCTGGCTTTCTGGATATTTCTAGGGGTGGATTGAAACTCTTCCGTTTCGGCTGCCTGACAGATAAAATCCACGGCATGATCAATGGAAAGCTTATCAATACAGATGGTCAGATCATACAGAGACGCGTCCAGGGGATCCTGGCCATAGAGGGAGTGGGTCCATTTGCGCCGCTGATTGTCATCTTCCTGAATCCGGTGGCGGGCCGCTTCCGCGGTTATGCCTTCTTTTTCCATAACAATGGCAATCCGTTTTTCCATGTTCGCGCTGATCCTTATTTTCAGAACATGCCCGATCCCCGTCAGCAGCAGATGTCCGGCCAGTCCGTGATACACCACATTGTCATCCGTGATCCGCTCCATCAGCGCGGACCGGATATAAGCAATATAAGACTGCTTGCTTTGCCGGTAGCGATCGAGAATGCCCGGCGCATCATGAATGGCTTTTTCCAGCTTGATCTCGGAAATATTAAACCGACTGCCCGCATCCAGCAGGACCTCCCGACTGATCAGTTGATAGTTAAGGCGCCGGGCCACCTGTTCCGCCACGGCTTTTCCCATGGAAAATGATCCGCGTGAAATTGTAATAATGCACATATCACTATTTTCCTTTCCTGAGCTGTATTCTGATGAAATGAATCGTCTTAAATTCCATAGAGCAGGCTGATCATGGCAATCATCACCACCAGAAAAACAACACTCACCAGAGCGCCGGCCTTGATAAAGTCGACGGTTCGGTAGTGTCCCGGCCCCATGTACAAGGCATTCACCTGATGCGTGGGAAGCATGAACGAATTGCTGGTGGCCAATCCGACCACCAGGGCCGCCATGCGGGGATCCGTGTGGGCTGCGATGGCCATGTTGACCACCAGCGGGACCAGCAGGACCGTGGCCCCGACATTGGAAATCACCAGGGTAAACAGGGTGGAAAGAATGCCGATCACCATGAGCAGCACAATGGGCGATACATCGCCGATAACACTGAGAATCGTATGAGCGATCCAGGCGGCGGCACCGGTTTTTTCCGTGGCAATGCCCAGGGGAATCAGACCGGCCAGAAGAAAAATTGTTCGCCAATCCACCGCCTGATACGCTTCATCAATGTTCAGCACCCGGGTCAGCACCATGCCCAGCGCGCCAGTCATCAAAGACACGGAAAGCTGAATTTTAAATCCCATGATCATTGTCAAAGCGGTAATCAGCCAGAACCCCGCCCACAAGGCTTTTTCCGGCCGCATCTCTTCCACATCCGACGGCAGGCTAAAAAGCAGGGCCCCTTCTTTCTGCAATTCCATCAGCCGTTTCCATGTGCCGTAAAGGGTGATTACATCCCCCACCTGAACCACAATATCCCCGATTTTCGCACGATACGTTTCTTCATGCCGGTAAACGCTTAAAGGCGTCACATGATACCGGTCCTGAAAATTGATGTCGGCCAAAGATCTTCCGGCAAACATCGACCGGGGGGCCACCACCGCCTCTACTGAGCCAGACGCCTGGGGGCTCAGGCTGTCCTTATAAATTTCCAGAGTCTCTTTCAGATGCATCCCTTCGGCAGATGCCATCCGGCGCACGTCTTTATGGTCACCGCTGACCGCAAGGTCAATGCCGGAACGTACTTCCACATCCGGCAGGGGTGAAATCACTTTATAATCCGGCGGTTCAGTAATGGCGACCACGTTGACCAGATACCGCCGGCGCAGATCTTCCACAAAAACCGGGTCCCGGTAATCAGTAAAATCATCCGGAGTGCTTAATTCGTAAAACGCAATTTCACCGGTATCGGGCGTTATTTTTTCCCCGGCCGCAGCCAATGTTGCCGAGCTTTCCTCCGCACCGCCCTTTTGGTCGCCCTGGGGCAGGATGAAACGGCCCAGCACCACAAAACAGAGGATGCCGCTGGCAACCAGGGCAAGCCCGATGGGAGTCACATCAAAAAGCCCAAACGGTTTTAAGTTAAACGGGGTCAGTAGATCATTTAAAAGAATCAGCGGGCTGCATCCCACCAGCGTAATCGTACCGCCGAGGATGGCACTGAAACCAATGGGCATCAACAAGCGGCTGAGGGGGATATTCCGCATTTTGCTGATGCGTTGAATCGCGGGAAGGAAAAGGGCTGCCGCCCCGATATTCTGCATAAAACTGGAAATGATGGCCACGGTAACGGAAATCGCCGTAATAATTCCGGATGAACTTTTTCCGGCAATCTTGAGCACCGGCGCCACCAGGCGGTTAATCATGCCGGTGCGATCCAGACCGGCACCGATAATAATCACCGCGATAATGGAAACGACGGCATTACTGCTTAATCCCACAAAGGCTTCTTTCGGCGATACCAGATGCAGCAGCGGCAGACTGACCATCATTAAAATCGCCACCACATCCACCCGAACCCACTCCACTATAAAAAGGAAGATGGCCAACCCGATCATGGACATCACCAGAATCATATCAAGTGTCAAAGGTTCCATAGTCACTCCGCTCTAAAATTGTTGGTCCGCGTTTTATAAATTATCCGTTGATTCACTATTGTTGCCCACCCCTTTTGCTGACCGTCAGCAGCGGGCATTCCAGGCTGCCCACCACACCTGCCATCCAGTGCCGCTGACCGTTCCGCCCCTTGTCCGGCAGGTCCCTGCCACTGCCCCAGACAATCGACTGAAACGGCGGCCGGTCGGCCAGAAACTTCATGAGTTCCTGGGCCGGATCACCGATTTTGAGAGCGGAATTGACTTCAATCCCTTCCTGGATAAAGGCGGGCAGGCAGTCAGACAGAATTTTTCCACCCCGGCTCTCGATATTTCGGATGGTGTTTCTTTTGGGACCGATGACGGTGCGGCCGGCAAAAGACATGGGAACGATCATGAGCAACGTGACTTTCGCATCAATGCGACGGGCAAACTCGCGGGCATAAACCAGCGCTTCGGGAAAAATTCTTTCGTTTTCAAATACCAGTAAAATATTACGGAACATTGCCCGCCTCCTGGCAGGTGATGAATTGCAAAAGGCCTGCCAAGATACAAATATTTTTAACTATTTGAATTTAATTATAATTATTTTTAAAAAAGAAATAAAGGAGGGATCGGAATGTTTCAGAATGCAACGGAATCAAAAACCAACCCGAAAGATGAGAGGTAAGACGGGAGGCAGAACGCGGTGTTGCAAAAACGAACACCCGTGTTGCAAAAACGATTACGCCAGGCCGTATTTTTTCATTTTGCGCCACAATGAGGCACGGTCAATACCCAGAATTTCGGCGGTTCGGGTGCGCACCCCGCCGGTAATGTGAAGCAAATGGGCGATATAGTCCTGCTCCAGTTCAGCCAGGGTCATGAATTGATCGTCCGGTGGCCGGTAGGCCTGGAGTTCGAATTCAATCAGATCCGGCGGGAGATCACATACCCGGATCACATCACCCGTGCACACCGCCACGGCCCTTTCGAGAATATTTTCCAGCTCCCGCACATTTCCGGGAAACGCATAATTACTCAACAGGGCCATGGCATTCCGGGATATGGCCGTAATACCTTTGCCGCCCTTGCGATTCAAACGGCTGAGGATATGATAGGCCAGCAAGGGGATATCTTCTTTACGTTCGCTTAAGCCGGGCAGTTTGATGTTTACCACATTGATTCGAAAATACAGGTCTTTTCGGAACACTCCGGCGTCCACCGCTGCCTTCACATCCACGGCAGTGGCAGATACGATGCGCACATCAATGGGGATGGGACGGGTGCCGCCCACCCGGATCAACTCGCCTTCCTGAAGCACCCGAAGCAATTTCACCTGCATGGAATGCGGCATTTCCCCGATTTCATCGAGAAACAGCGTACCGCCGCAGGCCGTCTCCAGCAACCCGGCACTCCGGGTTTCCGCGCCAGTGAAAGCGCCCTTTTCATGACCGAACAATTCATTGTCAATCAGGGTTTCATTCAAGGCCCCGCAGTTAAAGGCCATAAAGGGTCCGGTTGCGCGGGTACCGGCGCTGTGAATCGCACGGGCCACCAGCTCTTTGCCGCTGCCGGAATCACCGGTGATCATCACGTTGCAGTCCGTTGGGCCGATCTGCCGGATAATGGAAACAACCTCGCGAATGGCGGCACTTTCACCGATGATGACCGGCGCGCAGAATGCTTCACTATCGGGGCCAATACCTGGGGCGGCGGCGGACCTGGCACGGATCTGGGCCAAGGCCTGTTCCACCCGCTCCCGGACCTGATCCGGAGTGAACGGTTTTTCAAGATAATGAAACGCACCTTCCCGGGTGGCCTCAACGGCCCCGTCCAGAGACGCATAACCGGTAATCAGGATCACTTCGGTTTCCGGAAACCGCGCTTTGACCCGGGACATCAATTCCAGGCCGGTCATGGTGGGCATGCGCACATCGCTGATCACCAGATCACAGGGTGTGCCGTCAATGTGCTTCAGGGCCCGCTGGGGACCGGAAAAGGCGGCGACCGAATAGCCTTGTTTTTCAAGAATCCGCCGAAGCTGCTTGAGCGTGATGGATTCATCATCAACAATCACAATATGCGGTGTCATCTGGCGACCTGATAGTGTTTTAGTGCCTTATGCCTCAATTTCTGCACAAAAAAACAAGAAAATGAACCAGTGCATACGTGAGGCGGTTTTCCAGCAAAAGGTGTCAGTTTTCAGACAATATGGTTGAACGTTAAATTCTAAATTTTTAAAAAGGCCTGCCGGACCTTGAAAACGTGGGTTATAGTGATTTCATTTTAACCCTCACTACAGAGCCAAAATCAAGGAGGCAGGCCATGAAAAAAACTATAAAATATGTTGGAATGGATGTCCACAAAGATTCGATCACGATTGCCATCGCCGATGACGGAAGGGATGGTGAGGTCCGGTTCTACGGTAAGATTGCCCATAATTTGAATCAGATCGATAAAGTTATGCGAAAACTGATTTCCCAAAACAGCGAACTGCGCTGTGTCTATGAAGCAGGCCCCTGCGGGTATCCCCTCCACAGGCATTTAAGCAATAAGGGGATCGACTGTGCAGTTGTTGCCCCGGCCTTGATTCCTAAAAAAAGCGGTGATCGGGTCAAAAACGACCGCCGTGACGCCGTCAAACTGGCCATCCTGCATCGGGCCGGAGAGCTTACCCCTGTTTATGTCCCCGCCCAGGAAGACGAGGCCATTCGGGATCTGGTCCGGACCCGGGCGGACATCCAGAAAGCCGTTCGCAAACTCAAACAGCAAATCAACGCGTTTTTGCTGCGGCATGGCATCAGTTATCCGGGCAAAAGCAAATGGAGCAAGATGCATCGCAACTGGCTTGCGGCCATTAAGATGCCGCATCCAGCCCAGCAGATCGCCGTCACCGAATATCTGGACGCTCTGGCAAACATGGAAGCCCGCATCCTCCGCATCAACGCGCAGATCGTATCATTTTGCCAGACCTGGCGACTTCGTTCGGCGGTCGACGCCCTACAATCCCTGAGGGGCATCTCGCTAATCACCGCCGTGACGATTGTTGCCGAATTGGGAGATCTGAACCGCTTCGAGAATGCTGCTCAACTGATGGCCTATTTAGGTCTTGTCCCCTCGGAGCATTCCTCCGGCAATACGATCAAAAAAGGGGGAATCACGAAAACCGGCAATACCCATGTACGTCGGGCACTGATTGAATCGGCCCAGGCCTATCGGCTGCCTGCCCGTAAAAGCACAGCAATACGCAAAAGGCAGGAAGGGCTTTCCGAAGACATTCTCGATATTGCATGGGATGCCCAACTCAGGCTATGTCATCGCTACCGAAGATTGATCGCAAAAGGCAAAAAACACAACGTGGCCATCACCGCCATTGCCCGGGAACTGGCCGGTTTTATATGGGCTGTCTTCCGGGCCACGCCGTTTCCAGCATAGAAATCGGCGCCGGAAGGAACGCTGAATTATAGTATCCGCCAATCAAAAAGGAACTTTATATCAAAGATCAAAAATAACCATCGAGTGCTTGGGCAGGGGCGCGGTCGCGGTTTGGAGAACCCTCGGGACACCTGTCGGAATAGGCCTTGCGGCTGAAACTCCCGCTTTCAGATAGAGGCAGCTCCACGACGAAACCAAGTCATGCGGTATCCAACCCGCGCATATCAGAGTGATCAACCGTCGTAACAGCCGACCCCGCCTCGATCCAAGCACTCGATGACAAAAAAGAAAAAACCCATGCTTCTATGGGATCGGCAGGCTTTTTTTCTTGACAAATTTGCAACCATATCAGGTGTCAGGAAAAGCGGCTCTGACACCCGACACCTGAAACCTGCAACATGGAACCTGAAACCGTTATTACAGACCTGGCGCATGGGTTGCGGGTTCCCTGCGTTAGATCACTTCACACTTTAATTCACTGTTAACTTTTCCGGTTTATCCGGGCTATGCTTAATAAAACTATCTGAAACCAAAGTTAAAATCAATAGTTTGCCCGCCCTATTTTCATCAAAGCGAACCCATGGATGCCGCTGAAACGGGAACCGCCGGTTTTGTTATCTTCACTCCGGCCCCGCTGGTTTTGGCTTTTATTTCCGGATATCCCCGTTTAAAAAAGAAATCCCGGTCCTTTATCACCAGAAACATTGACAATGCCAGCAAAAGCCCGGTTTGTATGACTTTACTGTCCGGATGGGTGGCAAAAAGTTCATTAAAGAAACCGGCAGTCAGGTGAAAGACAATGGCAACCATGATATTTCGTCCGGTCTTATAGTAGAGCCAGTTCATTATAAGAACATAGGGAATCAGGCTGAGAGAAAAATTCAGAGAATAAATCCAGCTGGTTTCGGCCAGGTTGCTGTGATAATAATCTTTGATAAATGACAGGGGAAAATGCCACAGGGCCCAGAAAACAGCAAATATAATGCAGGTTGCAAAAAGGGAAAGCCGTCTGCGCAGGCAATCGGTACCATAGGAGTGCCAGGCCAGCTCTTCCACCACCGGAGCCAGAAAAAGCAAAAACCAGGCCGGCAGCAGACCGGCTGAAAAAGAAAATTGTCCGGACAAGGCAAACTGACTGGCGCTGTGACCGAAAAGCAAAGAGACCGCCTGGGCCAGGAGAATGCTGGCAAGCATCAGAAAACAGGTCATCAACAGATAAAAAGGCGATACGGTCTTAAAAACGACCACCCGTTTTAACAGATCATTTCTAAGATCCGGGTCTGCCGCCATCATCCAAAACGCTATGATCATGGGACTGAAGAGACCGGCGATCATGAAAAAAGCGATGCTCACTGAACAGGATACGCCGGTCAGGGCGGTCAGCTTTTCTACGATATGGAACCCCGGATCACCGGGGACAAGATGGCTTAAGTATGCTGCCCCAAACCAGAACAGCCATGGGATTAGAGTGGCCAACCCATAAAAAAGAAATGGATGTCGATATTTTTCAATAGCCATTGTATACTCTCCAACTATTTGATTTTATTTTTTATAGAGGAAGCTGAACGAACCCGCCGGGGCGTTCAGCAGGGATTCGAGTAAAACAGGAAACGCCTTCATCCGTCGGTGAAGCTGAGCATCGGTCCAGGGATAAAATCCCAGATCCGTAATAAACTGGACCCCGGCAAGCATAAATTCAGCGCATTCCAGAGGGCACTCCGTCCTAAAAACACCTTCTTCACATCCTTCGGCAATGACGTCGGCAAATACCGGCGCGAGTTCCACAAGATACCGGCCGAGCTGCCTGGCATGCATGTCCGCATTTTCATGATGGTGAAGAGAATCCAGAATTTCCTCATTATCTTCGGCCATGGTATCTTCGGTCACCAGTGCTTTAAATTTACCGAGGGCCGGAAGATTGCGACAGCGGCTGCTTTTGAGCAGTTGCTTTTTTTTCTTGAGTTCTTCATTGATCAGGTCTTCCACAATCGCTTCCAGCAGATCCTGTTTGGAGGAGAAATGATGATAGATCGTCCCTTTTGCTATTCTGAGCTTATCCATCAGCTCCTGCATGGTGACATTTTCCTGCCCCTTTTCCCGGAATAACTCCCGGGCCGCGGCAATAATCTCTTTTTTCCGTTCCTCGGCTTTTTTCACAATCCGTGGCATTTTCCATGCTCCCTGTTCACTGATTTGATGTGTGTATTTTAAAATGTATATATCCCGTAAAGTCCGGACGTCAGCTGGTACCTTGATGTCGTATACGGGCTGTCTCCCGCATCCATCAGCAGTAACGAATTTTGCACAAGAAACGTTGCGCTGATATGCTCAGAATGCTGATAATCAATCCGGACGGCCAGTTCCACATCCCGCACACCGGAATCAGCTTCAAAAGCGGCAAGTGCCTGAGTCGGTTTTTCAACAGAATACCAGGCGGTGGCGTAATTCTTGTTCATCAGATCCACCGCAAGCCGGGTGGTGACGGTCAGATTATCTGTTATCGAAATCGGCTTTATATAGGACAGGGAAGAAATAAATCCGTCATAGGTCCGGTCCCTTTCACCTGTCATTTCCCAGGTGATGGGATGATATTCAAGTGATACGCTGAAAATGCCACATTTATTCATGTAACCGAGCATCAATTCGGTCTTTAGGGCCGTTTCCACATCCGGGGTTCCTTTGAGCAGTCGTTTTACCGTGTCGCTATGGTCCGTTGACACACCCAGACCGCTATATTCTTCGCTGTTGCGTTCTTCTCCGTTATTGACGTTGACGCCGGCCAGAAAATGATGCTCCGGATTCGCATACGTGATTCCGATCCCATCAAGAAAAGAGGCGGAAGATGAAAAATTCCCTTTTGTATACGCCGCCATGATATCCGGAAATGGTGAAGCATACATTTCTTCTGACCCATAATACACGTTTGACACATACCCGCCAGCCCCCAGGGACAAATCCCAGGTTCCATCTGAGGCAAAACCCCGCACCGGAACCATAATCATCAGAATGCCCAAAAAGACCAGACGCTTCAAGACCAATACCGCCTTTACCGCTTTAATTGATGTTGTTTTTTGCAGTTTCATAAAAATTTTCCTTTTTCAAATGTTTCAAAAGTTTTTTAATTACACTAAATTTTTAGACCGACCGTCGGTCATTTATTTTGATCAAAACTGCCACGAGAAACTTTTTTTAATTCTCCGCTGAAATCTGCTTTCTCTTTTTTCAGTCAGTGTTATGGTAAACATAAATGACCGACCGTCGGTCTGTCAAGAAAAAATTTTATAAAATTGCTTTTTTTGCGCAATGCGGTTTTTCATTTTGCGCTTGAGGAAACAAGAAGGAAAGTTTGCGGGCTTAAAGAGCGCGGCTTTGATTGGCGCCTGAAGGGGATTCGCCTTCAGTCTATTACAATTTTAAGTGACTAAATGCGATAGCGTGCCCACCGTTTTGGACTGTCCTGATCATGCACAACCTGTTGTTACTTAACAAAAAGAAAACCAGAGGCATTTGCCGCAACTTGAGCCCGCTTTAAACGGTAGCCACTTTGCACTTTTTCTGAATTTCCAGGCAGGGCCGCGTATCTCTGATCAAACCTACAGTAACGGGTTCTTCAGAATGAGAAGGAAGGCACTGCACCTTTGCAAAGGATTGTTTCTATCATGATAACAAAGCCGCAAAGGTGCAGAAAAAAATACGTTAACAGAGAAACGGGGTAATCTACCGACATCCCACCCAGACGCGGTGCTGCTCCCAATACCCGGGTGCTTTTTCAATGGTGACATATTGCCCCGGCACCCACTGGCTATGCCGATTATAATGGCCGGGATTCCAGACGCGTTCACACACCGGTTCCACCCATATTTTTCGCACTTCCCAATACCCTTGGCGATAATCGCGATCACAATACCGCGGCCTGCGGCAGTCCCTGTCAACCACTACCCGTTCCGGCGGCGCATCATACCGGTCACTGTTAAGTATGGCATTGCCCAGAATCGCCGCGCCCAGACCAATGGCCACCCCCTGCCACCGATGCCGCTGCTTGGATCCGGCAAAAGCCGCCGGTGCGGAGATCGTCATAAAAAATACCGCCACCATACACAGAGTCATTATTTTTTTCATGGGTCACCTCCTGGGTTCACTTTTTCCCGGCGGGTTTACCCGCGGGATTTTCGTTATTTACTCTAAAGCCGCCGCTTCAACCGGCGCATCTCATTTGTTTGATTCAGCAAACACGTTGATTTCCTGATCCACCAGGGCAATGGCCCGACGGACCACCTGATTCATGAGTTTAATTTCATCCGGATCCGTGCCGATGGCCTTTGCCAGTGGGATAAACGATCGAGCACGCTGGGATTTGATCTCATCGATCTTTTCACGCCCTTTATCAGAAAGCTCAATCAAATGAATCCGCATATCGTTTTTGTCCACTTTCATGTCGATCAGATCCAGTTCGGTACGGAGTTTTTTAATGTCTGTTGAAAGGGTGCTCTGGCGGACCCCGGGAAAAAAATTGGACAACTCCGTCATGCTCATGGGGCCCTGGGTTTTCAGAATTTCAAGAATCAATATCTCCCGGTCTTTCAGTATCCCGGCATCGCTGTCCGCCATCTGAATTGCCCGAAAAATCCGCATTTTGATGCCAAGCTTGGCAATGTCTGTCAATAAATCCGTAATCATTGGTTTCTCCGCTTTGAATTTTATATAAAATATTATATTTAGTTTTGTCAAATAAAATATTTAGAAAAAATTAAATAATTCATTTTTTTAATATATTTTTTGGCGGCCACTGGTTGACCCCTGAAAAAAAATCCCGTAAGCAGGGACTTCGAACAGAGCAAAAAAAGGAGTAGAAGCCAAAAATGAAACTTCCGAAAAGCGTAAAAAAGAAACTGGAACTTACCACCGCCCAAATGGTCCGACGGATGGCGGTTCAGCAGATAATGATCATCATTGGTGCGGTGATTTCCGCCATGGGCTATGTGATTTTTCAGGTGCCGCACAACATTGCCGCAGGCGGGGTTTCCGGCCTGGGGATTGTCGTCAACCACCTGACCGGATTTCCGGTCGGCGTGTTTTTTCTTTTATTCAACATCCCCCTCTTTGTGCTGGGATTTTTTCAACTGGGCCGCTGGCAGTTCATCTGGTCCAGCAGCATCGCGGTACTCACCTTTTCCATTGCCGCGGATTTCTTTTCCTATGCAATGCCCATCTGGACACACAACCATCCGGTTACATCGGACGGACTCCTGGCAGCCATTTACGCAGGGGTGCTCTATGGCCTGGGAACCGGTTTAATTTACCGTTTCGGTGGCACCATCGGCGGCACGTCCATCACCGCGAGAATCATTTACAACAAAACCGGCTATCCTTTGAGCCAGTCCTATCTGTATACGGACCTCGCGGTCATCCTTATTGCCGGCACGGTATTTTCCCTGGAGACGGCACTTTTGGCAGTGATTACGCTGATTCTGGTGGGTATTTTTTCGGATTTTGTGCTGGAAGGCCCCAGCCAGATGCGGACGGTGATGATTGTCACTGAACATCCGGACCCGATCCGGATGGCCATTATCAATGAACTTCAGCGGGGGCTGAGCCACTGGGAAGTGACCGGCGGATACTCCCAGACAAACCGGACCATGATGTACCTGACCGCCCTGCGGTCCCGCATTTACGATGTCAAGCACATTGTCTCGCGGATCGATCCGGATGCATTTATGGTGGTGGGGGTATCCCAGCAGACGTGGGGCGGGTTTAACGCGCCCAAACTCGATCACCGGTAGCCCGAATTTCGCATGAAAAAGAAAAAGCCTGTTTTTTTGCCTGCCCGGCCATTCGGGTAACACTCACGCTGAATCACCCTGAACAAAAAAAACGGACGCCGGGATAATCCCCGCGCCCGTAGGTTGACCTTTAAAACACCACAATTTGGCGAAACGCCAAAATTTATCGACCGCCGCGCTTGGATGCCTTGATGGGGTTCAGCTTGGCTTTTTCTTCTTTCACGGTCATGGTGACATGGGTAGCAAGGTTGCAATTGCCGTTCTTCCATTTCAATGCCGGGTCCGGCGAGGCAGAGCAATACCAGCCGGTTTCATATTCCTTGCTGCGGTTGCATCCGGTACACGCTTCAACCACTGCATTGCAGGCGCCCCCTTTGAAAGAGCATCCGTTTTTGGTCATGAAAACACATTCTTCCCCATTTCTTACGGTTGTACAGATCATCTTGTTTCCTCCGTTTCTTTTTTCTATAAATAACGGCGCCGGGGGTAAGGATCGTCGGCGCCGTTATAAATGAGATCGGTAATTAAGCGGTGAAAAGATAATCCAATTAAAATGATTTGTCAATATTTTTTGACCACCTCTTTACACAATAACTACCGGCTGCAGAACACCCTGCCCCGATTGCCCAAAAACAAATCTTGATTTACTGAATAAAAACTGTAATTTTAATTTGTTATACTGAAAATCAAACAACTTCCGACAGGGACCATCCATGACCATTGAAAAAGCCATTGAAGTGTTGAAAACAGAAGCGCAGGGCATTCTCCAGTTAGCAGAAAAAATCGATGATAATTTTATAAAACTCGTTGATTTAATATATAAATCAAGGGGCCGCGTCATCATTGCCGGCATCGGAAAATCCGGTATTGTCGGCCGCAAAATCGCCGCCACCTTAAACAGTACCGGCACCCGGTCCATCTTTCTGCATCCGGTGGAAGCCATGCACGGCGATCTGGGTATTCTGTCGCCAAAAGATATTTTCATCGCCCTTTCAAACAGCGGCGAAACCGATGAATTGAACATTCTTCTGCCCAGCATTCGCAATGCCGGCTGCCCCATCATTGCGTTCACCGGCAACCCCCTGTCCACCCTTGCCAAACATAGTGATCTTGTGATTGATGTGGGCGTGGAAAAAGAGGCCTGCCCGTTGGGACTGGCACCCACCACCAGTACCACCGCGCTTTTGGCCATGGGGGACGCCCTGGCGGTGGTGCTCATTGACCGCAGAAAATTCACGCCCACAGATTTTAAAAAATTCCACCCGGGCGGGAATCTCGGGCACCGGCTGTCTGCCTACAAAACCAAAGATATCATGCTCACCGGTGACACCGTGCCGGTGGTGGCGGAAACAACCGATATGGCCACGGCACTCGACACCCTGGACCGGCAAAAACTGGGCGTTGTGCTGATCAAAAAACCGGACAACACACTCTCCGGCATCATCACGGACGGCGATGTGCGGCGCATGCTGGTGGCCAAAATCAATGTTTTTGAGAACACCGCCGGCGCGCTGATGATAAAAAATCCCAAATCCATTGATGAGAACGCGCCCCTCTATGATGCCCTGAACCTCATGGAAATCCATCAGATTACGGTTTTGCCGGTCATTGATGCGGCCGGGAAAATTGCCGGCGTTCTGCATCTGCATGACATTTTAGGAAAAGGCGCCTTGAAATTCAACGGTCTGCAATCTTAAACCTGAGCTCAACTGTATTTATTCAGCCATGACATTTTTAAACCACAGAGGCCACGGAGATCACGAAGGAAAGGCCTTGTCTGCTTTTCTTTGTGATCTGTGATCTCAAGTGAACATCGCGAACGGGTGGTTTAATTTTTTTTGCAGATCGCTCGGTATGTATACTCAAC
The DNA here is from genome assembly GCA_963675805.2 of Desulfobacterales bacterium. Lineage (GTDB taxonomy): Bacteria > Desulfobacterota > Desulfobacteria > Desulfobacterales > Desulfosalsimonadaceae > SURF-3. The sequence goes on from CAXXNU010000001.1 coordinate 614,158, forward strand.
TCAGGCTAAAAAACATCGACATTGATGTGACAAAAGGACCCCCATGAGCACCATCCACCCCATCGACCCCGCAGCGGACACCAGAATTGAATCCCTTGGCGAGGCAAAAATCAATACCCTGCTGCTGAATGACGCCATCGGCACCAGCCGGGAAATGTTTAAAACCGATAATGACAGGATTCTCATTGATGTCTATGCCGGCAATATCCTGAAAAACATAGAAGCGCCGGAAAAAATGCCTTCCTTTGAACTGGCCGGCCCCAGGGAAAAAATCTACTTTGACCCCAGCAAACTCAAATGCGCCCTGGTCACCTGTGGTGGGCTTTGTCCGGGGCTGAACAATGTGATCCGGGCCATTGTACTGGAACTTCATTATCGCTACCAGGTTAAACATATTTACGGTATCCGCTATGGACTGGAAGGTTTTATCCCGGAATACGGCCATGAAGTCATCGAACTGGATCCTGGAAAAGTGGTGAATATTCACGAAATGGGCGGCTCCATCCTGGGGTCTTCACGAGGCCCCCAGGACATTGAAGCTATTGTGGATTGTCTCGAACGCATGAATATCGGCATCCTCTTTATGATCGGCGGAGACGGTACGCTCATGGCTGCTTCCAAAATTGTGGAAGAAATAAAACACCGGAACGCAAAAATCAGCGTCATCGGCATTCCCAAAACCATTGACAATGACATCTACCGGGTTGCCCGGTCATTCGGCTTTGACTCAGCCGTAGACATCGCCACCGAAGCCATCAAGGGCGCCCACAAAGAAGCGGAAGGCTATCGCAACGGCATCGGCATGATCAAGCTGATGGGCCGGCACTCCGGATTTATCGCCGCCACATCGACACTGGCCCAGCAGGACGTTAATTTTGTGCTGATTCCGGAAATCGATTTTGACCTTGAAGGGGAAAACGGCCTTTTAACACGCATCGAAAAACGGCTGAAAGATCGGAATCATGCCGTGATTGTTGTGGCGGAAGGGGCCGGACAGAATTTTTTTGACGATGCGGCCCCGGAATACGACGCGTCCGGCAATCTCAAGCTCTATGATATCGGGGTCTTTTTAAAAGACAAAATACGCGCTTATTTTCACGGCAAATCCATGGAAGTGACCATTAAATATATTGACCCCAGTTATATGATCCGGAGCCTGCCCGCAAACCCCAATGATCATGTGTATTGCGGATTTTTGGGACGGGATGCCGTGCATGCGGGAATGGCCGGAAAAACCAACATGATCATCGGTCACTGGAACAATTTTTTTGTGCATGTTCCCATTCCCATGACCGCGGGAAAAAGAAAGCGGGTCAACCCCAACGGCAAGCTCTGGCAGACGGTGCTGGAAGCCACGGGGCAGGGGAATCTGACCAACCCGAAAAAATAAAAATCCGGAGCAAAAAAAAGCTCTGGTTTGTGCCCAAACGGGCTGATTTGCTTCAAACCGATAACCGTTTGAAGTGACTAAATTGATCGAAAACGCCTAAAGTTAACCTCTGCGCTAATCACGCGACCAGATTTTTCATGATTCATAAGGCTGCTGTTCACTGCTGAGGCGGACTTCCCTTTTCGGCAATCTCTACAAACCGGCGGCCCTGAACCTTGAGAAGATACAGGTCCTTGACCGCTTCGCCGGTCGGATCAAACGTTGTTGCCCCGGTGACCCCGGTAAACGGCGGCATGGCATATAATTCCTGCTTGATCTGGGCCCGAAACCGGATATCCGGCCGGGTGATCAGGTCAAACAGGATCCAGGCGGTGTCATAACTTACCGCTTCAATAAATCCCGGCACTTCTCCCCCATAGACGTACTTAAATCCGCTGACAAACCGATGCACATGAACCGCCCGGCTTTCGGCAAAAAAGCCCTCCGCCACCACCGCGCCCTGAACATGCTTTCTCGCCATATCGATCAATTTGTCCGAATGCCAGAGATTGGTACCCAGAAGATGCACGCCATCAATATCATGATAGGCCAGCTGAGGAATAATCAGGCCGGCCTTGTTCGGGGAATCCGGAATAAATAAGGCGTCAAAATCAACGATGGGGTCAGGGCCCGCCTCCTCAGATTTTTCCGCTTCCGCTGTCTCCCGGCTTTCCATAATTGCCGTCATCAGCTTGTCATGCCAATTGCCGGATCCTTCGACGGACAGAATATCCGAAACATCCGGCGCTGCTATCGGAAATTCCGGGCAGGCGCTTTCGTTAAACACCATTGGCGTAGTGGAGGGGGCCTCCACCAAATCTTCCGGGATATCATAATACAATCCCACCAGTTTTTTGATGGGATCACCAAAATCGGTTTTAGCCGGATCATAGGCTTCCACCCCCACTACCTTGCCGCCGGTGGCCATAATTTCATCCCAGAATAAGTTCATGTAGACATCACCGTAATTTTCATCCGGATAAAGGATGGCAAACCGCTTGGCAAAAAGGGAGGCGGCGGCATAGTTGGCAAGGGTTCTGAGCTGCATGGCCGGCGTGAGAAAATTTCTGAAAACATAATCCCCGGCGTCGGTGACGCCCGGCTTCTGGGTCAAAACAACCATGGGAATTCGCAGTTCCTGGGCATGAGCAGATACATTTTCCGCAGTGGCGATGGGACCAATAATTGCCGAGACACCCGCGTCCGCCAAAGCATCCAGTCCTTGCCGGGCCACCTGTGGATCAGAAGCAGTATCCCTGACCAGGATCCGAACCGAACCAATTCCCCGGGTGCGCGAAAACTCGGACAACGCAAATTCTATCCCCCGCAAGGCCTGACGGCCAAACTGCTCATATTTTCCGGTCATGGGAAGCAAGCAGCCCACGATATGCCGGTCCATAATAGCGGACGCTTCCAAATCCGCAATATATTGTCTGGCTGCCTCGGCATGTTCATGGCCGGGAAATTTTTCAAGAAAATCGGAAAACGTCGTTACCGCATCCCCGGCAAACCCCGCCGCCATATGATGAAGACCAAGCTGATACATCAGGTATCCGGCCGGGGGGCGATCTTCCAGCACAACCAGCGCCTGGGCCAAATCGGAGGGGTCCATCATTGCAACGGCGGTTTTCAGGCGGGAAATCACCTTTTGTTTTTCACCCCCATCCGCCAGGCGGAACGCGTCCAAATAGGAGTGGTAAGCGTCCTGCGGCGATTTGAGCACCATATAGGAATCGCCCGCAATCACATTGACGCGAATCCGCTGCGCTGCCGAAAGGGCCTGTCCCAGAACATTTCCGGCGTAGACAGTTACTTTTTCATATTCTCCGGTTTTATAAAACAGCGCCAGCCTTTCAACCCCTGCTTCCCGGGCGTATTGGGTCCGGGGATATGAAGCCTCTATTCGGCTGAACGCACTGAAGGCGTTTTCATATTGATCAAGATGTGCATGGGACTGGCCGATTTTTAATAGTACCGCCGGTGTCTGTGCGGTATCCGGGAACTGCGTCAGATACTGCTGATACAGCATCAGCGCATCCTTGTAGCGTCCCGCCTGATACTGCTGCTGGGCCGACGCAAAGAGTTGCTCTTGCGCTGTTTCCTGCCAGAACAATAGCCCCCGGTCTTTTTTTTGCGCACATGACGCAGTGAAAATGACTAAAAATACGATAAAAATCTGATTTATTCGATTCATTTGTTTTTTATCCGCATCCTGATATTTTTGACCGCCTGTTTGCAGCGCTTGATTCTTGTGAATCAGAGTCCTTATTAATCAAAAAACACGCCGCAATCAAGGGCAACAATACATTATCAGATAATAATTCAACAACAAATCAACCAAAAGGCCCTTCCAACCGAACCGGAGCCTTTGAAAATTCGATGATATGGCCAGTGAACGCTTTATCTTCATCATGATTTGTGATAAAAAACAAATTCCACTCACAACAAGGATAGGAATTCAATGCCAGAATATTTTAAAGCCATGATTGCCGGTCTTGTTTTTTTCATTGCCGCCGGCCCGGCAACGGCGGAGCTGTTTCAGTACAAAGATCAAAACGGCATTATCCGCCTGACGGACAACATCTATTCCGTTCCGGTGGCGTTCCGCTCTCAGTTGGAAGCGTATTCAGAGATTGAGGAGCTACCTCAGGACATGGACATCCAGCCCCTTGAAAAAATGGTGCCACAACCGCCCCTCCAAAAAAAAGCCCGCCCACCGAAAACCCATAAAGCGCAAACCGAAAAACCTGAACCCGATATTATTTCCCCGGCCATCCCCGAAAAATCAAAAGCAGCCATCGTCCCGGCAATGGTCCCGGAGAGAACAGAATCTGAATCTGAAAAACCGGAGATGCAGAAAAAATCCCCCTCCCCATCCCCCCCCCTTGCAAAATCCGCGCACGACACAGGCCCGAAAACGCCCCCGGCAAATACCGCCAAAACCATCGCACCGGAGAAAATCACTCCCCAGCCAGCAATTAAGTCAAAAATTAAACCAGAAATCAAAAATGGCAGCCCTGCCCTTTACACGAGCAAAATAATCACCATTGCCAAAGACGTTCCTCCCCCAGAGGCAGAAACCTCCACAATGCCATCTCAGAACATGAGCGAACAAACAATACCTGAGCCGGAAATAACGCCTGGCCCGGGGGAGCGGTCCGAACCGGTCAAGAAAAAAGCGCTGGATACCGAACTTTCAAAGCACCCTGATATAAAATCAAAAAAAACCACTGTCACTGAGCCCCAAAAACCCGCAGATTCATGGATCTCTGATACCGATAAAAAAACAGATAGAGTCCAAAAACCAGCAGCAGAAAAGGCCATAATTGCAGACAAAACCGCTTCCCGTCCCGCAAAAACATTACCCGCAATAATTAACAAAACGGTTGAGGCGGTAAAAGAGACAAACACTATCAAACCAGAAACTTCCCGGCGCGATATTTTGGAACCCACTGCTCTCCCGGATGGGCCGTCAGCAGGCATAAAACCGGCCAATGAGCAAGTGAAAGCCGCAACTGCATTAACGGAAGACAAAACAAAAGAAAAACCAAAATCCAAAATCCAAAAAGCACCTGCAGAAAACAGATTACCGGAACCCGACACCCGGCTTGCATCTTCCTATGAGCCGGAAATTTCCTTCGCTTCTGATGCCGCAGGCCGCGCTGCCGAACCCCAGGCTCAGTCCGCTGCCGCCAACAATGAGCCAGAGGATTCTCCTGAACCGGCAAATTTTGATGAAAAAGACGAGGACAAGCAGCTCGCCTATCTGCAGACCACCCGAAAAACCCTGGCCGATAAAAAAGAAGCATTAAACCGGGAATATATGGAACTGATGGAAGAAAAGGAAAAACTTGAAAAAAGCGTTGACGAGGATGATGAGAAAAGCGTTCGGGAATACAATAAAAATGTAAAAATACTGAACATAAAAATCAAACAGTATAAAAATGAAAAAAAAGCGCTCCAGGCGGAAATCGAGACATACAACAGCATGATCCGCCAGTCGTCGGCAAATTAAATTAAAACAGCATGTTTTCTTGACATGCCCTGGCCGGCGGCTTTATATTAGACAAACTTGATCTTTCTGTGTCATTTACTACGACCCCGGACGATCACGCATTCAAGGCTTCAAAGGATAAGGAACCATGTCAGCCATTTTCAGAACCGCCGCCATCAGTCTGCTGCTGTTTATTTCGGCCGCCCAGCCGGTATCGGCTGAATTCTACAAGTATGTTGATTCCCGCGGCATTACCCATTTTACAGACACATTTTCAACCATTCCGCCCCAGTATCAGGCCCAGATCGCCCGACACGCTGATATTTCACCGCCGCTGGAAATAATGCAAACAAAAAAACCAGCGGTCCCCGCGCCAGTTCCGGGTGAAATTTCCGAACTTGCGATAAAACAGCAACGGCTTCTGGACAAAAAAGAAATACTGAATAAAAAATATGAAGTGCTAATGGCCGAAAAACAGGCGCTTGAAAATAGTCGGCAGACCATTGAAAGCGAAACAGAAATTATTGCCTACAACACCCGGGTGCAGCAGATAAATAAAAAGATCAAATGGTTCAAAATAGAAGAAAACCAGTTTATGACCGAACTGGATCAGTTCAACCGATCAATCAAACATTAAATGAAAAAATAAAATCCCCATAGACGCTCTTCATCTGAACCCAGAGCCCCCAACGGCCATTTTTAAAAAGACCTTTCATGAAACTGGCAACCGCTTCCGCTATCCCGATAGCAAACCAACAACCCTGGCGCAAAATTTTGAACACCCCCAAATCCGCATCCTAACCCATCTTTTCCATATTATTGAATAAATGCTCGAAATAATCATTCAATGCCGCCAAAAACTTAAACTTCATTATTTCAATATATTAGATTCCAAATCAATACATTGATTGACATTCTATCAATTTCATGCCATGGGTGTTCCCACAAAAATGATCTTAATCATGGTTTGGTCACCATTTTTGTTTTTATCGTAAAAAAATATGGATTAAAAAAAATTAATATCGAGAAATGAAACAGAAGACTGAAAATCAAGCTCAATCAAAAACCCATGACGGGCCCCTGGTCAGTGTCATTATTCCCACATACAACCGCCCGAAATTTCTTAAAGATGCTATCAACAGTGTCTTAGGTCAGAGTATTCAAAATTTTGAAATCATCGTTATCAATGATGGCGGGAATGATGTTTCTCAAATTATTGATGCGCTCAACACAAACAATAATATCCATCTTATAACCCATCCCCACCGCAAAGATGTGGCCGCAGCCAGAAATACCGGGCTGAAATCAGCGAAAGGGCTTTATATTGCTTATTTAGACGATGATGACATCTATTATCCGGACCACCTGGATACACTGGTCAGCGCCCTCGAGAATACCAATTTCCCAGTTATCTACACCGATTCCTTCCAGGTAGTAATGCGCTGGATCACGGATCAATATGTACCTGTAGAAAAAAAAGTGCTCTACAGCCAGGACTTTGACCGGGAAAAATTATTGGTCAGCAATTATATCCCCACCCTTAATATTGGTCATCGAAAAGATTTGATAAATAAAATCGGATACTTTGATGAAAGTCTTGAAGTTCACGAAGACTGGGATTTCTGGATTCGGGCATCCATTCAGCATGATTTTCTGCATATCAACAAAACGACAGCTGAATTCCGAACAACAATCGGCGGACAGCACACGAAATCAAAAAAGAAAATTACCTTTCTAAATACCATAAAACAGATTCATAAACGCTATGCCCATCTGGTTTCTTCTCCAGACACAATGGCGGCGCAGCAGCGGGCCAGTAAAGCATTATCGATTGAGGGAAAAGACCAGGAAAAAACACTGATCATTGAGAATTATCACCGGCAGCATTTTTATCATTTTGCCGGATATTTTGCTGATAACAACAAAGTTCTGGATTTAAACTGTGATGACGGAAGCAGTGTTTATTTGTTGTCCGCCACCGCACAATCGATCGTCGCCAGTGGGAATGACCACCTGAAGATAAATCAGGCTGGAGCCCAATATATTGGCGAGAATCTGACTTTTATATATGATTTCATGAATACCCCGGAAGCAAGAGCAACAGCCGCTTTTCATTTAATCACCTGCTATGATGCCCTGACGGTTTTTCAAAACAGCGGCCTGGATTCCATCGGAAAAACAAAAGAGCTGTTAACGCCGGACGGCATTTTTGTACTCTCAGTTTCCGGTCAGAAATCTTCAGACCTGTCTCAGGATATTGAACAGGGCCTTGAAAAAAAAATCAGCTTCCATGAATTACGCACCCATCTTGAAAAAGAATTTAACAATGTCTTTTTCTGGCGACAAAAACTATATCCTGCATCCGCCATCATCCCATGCGCCAATGAATATTCCAAAAGCTCTGAATATCTAATTAACAACGAAACAGAACATGCAGACAAGGGCGAATTCTTTAAAAACCATCCTGATGAATTAATTGTCGTGGCAACTGATGCGAATGGCGTGATTCATCCTGCCCGCTCTTTTATGGTGGATACCGAAGCGTCTCTATTTAATTTCTGGGAAACCTGCATTTCCCTGCTCGAATCCGCCAACATCGAACAACAAGCTCATATTCGCACCCTGGGAAATGAAATAAAAAACAATCGCCAACATTCTCAAAACATTGAGTCCCTTCTGGCAGACCAGAAAAGACACGCTGATAACCTAAAAAATGAACTGACCGATCGGCAGCATCATATCCGAAATCTGGAAAATGAGCTGAAGACCGCTAATGACGCTATTACATCTGCGCACCAGGCGTTGAACGAAAAGCAGTCCCATATTCATGAATTACAGGAAACTGTTGCCCGTAAAGAGTCGCACACCCAAAAATTGTCAGCAACGATTGAACAACATCATTCCCACATCCATTCTCTGGAAAATAAAATAAACGACATGATTGCAGATATTACGGAAAAGAACCTATCATTGACTGAACTATGGGTAATTCGACAATCCTTGGCGTGGCGGGTCGTAGAGGGCATTAGACGCCGAATCAACAGGCTTTTTCCAGAATCATCCAGACGCCGAACCATCTACTTGAAAATGGTTTCCGCAAGCAAAATTTATCTTAATGACGGTTTTCTCGCAGTTTTAAAAAAAACCATGCGCAAAGTTCGATCACGCCGCCATGGCCATCCCCAAGAGCAGGCAATACATCAGTCAGAGGAGACCCCAGCATCTAAGCCTCTTTTGATGAAACAGAAACAGGAAACACTGTGCCCCGTTCACAAAAAACGAATTGATGAGCCCTCCTGGCATATTGAGCATTCAGAAAGGGCTATCGTCAAAAACAAAATCAGTGCGATTAAGCAGGAACTTTTGGAAGAATTCCGACAGGTATCATAAGCACTCCATCACTAATAAAAACCAATTTTCTGATCATTATTTTTTAAAGACACTACGTCTTTTACATCTGTGGTTAGCAGCATTTTCCAGCAGAAATCCGCAACCGTTTTTTTTAAAGTGCATCCACACCGCGCAAATCCCTTTCTATTTCGGAAAAAAAAGCCAGTATGTGTTTTTGAAATGCTTGCAGGTTAAAATCATGGCTGCGCATATACCCAGCGTATGCCATCTGCTTACGTTTCCCTTCATTTTTTATGAGATCAAGCGTAAAATTCTGCAATTGGCCGATATCCTGAAAACGATACCCATCTTTACCCTGAGAAACAATTTCCTTCTGTCCTCCACCATCATATACCACTGGAACGCATTTGTTCTGCATTGCCTCTACTGTGGTCATCCCAAAATGCTCAATTTTGTGGGGCTCGGATTCATAAAGCCCGCATGCATGCCAGAAAATAGAACTTTTAACATACCATTGTTTCAACTGATCATGTGTCAAATCCGGTTGAAGCAGTACATCTTCAGACCGGATACTTTGGCTGATTTTATGGAAATACGGATTATCCGGAAAGTTTCCGCCGACCAGCACCAGTCGCCAGCCAGTCATAATATCTGGTGCCTTCTCCTTTAACTCCTGAAACGCATTCAACAATTCCAGCTGTTTTTTGCTGCCGGCGACTTCAAAGCGGGCGACAGACAATATCATTTTTCCCTTATCCGTATACCGGGCCTCCGGATTATACATATCCACTGGCGGATATATGCGATGTGTAGGTGTCAATCCCCACCGTTTTTTAATCCAGTGAGAGGTATAATTCCCGTTGCTGATCAAATAATCATAATTGTCCACTTGGAAAAAAGGTTCTTTGTCCCGATCCGGAAAATGGCAGATAAATACCGATACCGGCGAAAGAGGATGCACTTTGCCCAGCATGTTGGCATTGATAAAAACATCATAATTCAGGCTCTGGCGACTAATAATATCAAAAGGATTAACCGCTTCATTCACTACCATGCCCTCATCAATAAAATAACGGTTCCGACACTCAAAAAAAGGAAGTTTCTTTACTTCAATCCTGCATCCAGACAAATCCAGATTAAACCATTCCCGATATTTTTCAAGCTGAACATCCTTGTTGGCAACATAGGTGATATCGTAATCATATTGAAGCATTTCCGCTATAGTCGCCACATATCGCTGGCCACCGCCGGCAAAATGAAACGCGTGATCATAAATGCCAACACTTATTTTTCGTAAATCGAGCATCAGCTCCAGACAGGAGAAAAATGAAATTGCTTTTGCTGGGCCGAATCGATCCTTAATCAAGTTTTTCAACTGATCAAGGATAGCACAAGAAATTAAGCTGTTATTGGAAATCACCAGCTTTTTAGCTGTCTGGAGCAAGACACGATAAAGATTTTGTTTATCATTCTTCAAAAAAAGATGAGAACTCCGGATACGGGACGGGAGTTTCTCCGGAAAATGCTTGGCAATGCAAAAAAGACGGTTTCTGGAACATAAATATTCACACAAGGCCGAAGAGGCAGATCCCTGATATTTGTGATTAACCACACTGACAGGCTCATACCAGATTTTCCATCCCTTTTGACGACATCGGATACTATAATCCACATCCTCGCAATACATAATAAAATCTTCATCAAAATCCCCGACCGCATCAAAACAATTTTTTCGCAACATAACCGCGCCACCTGAGAAATACTTAAGTTCCCGGGGTTTATCATACTGGCCGGTATCCTTTTCATCAAAGCCGATATCACGAAAATAAAAATCTTCCACCTCCTCCACACCAGCGCTGTTAATGCGACCGTTGTCCATAAACCGAATTTTGCTCTGCACCGCTCCTATGGACTCATCCGCCGACAACCTGCTGATTGCCGCAGTCAACCAGTTTTTTTCAACAGTCATATCATTGTTTAAAAAAGCGACGATTTCACTATTGGCATTTTTTACACCGATGTTCAGGGCACGGGAGAAATTATTGCAGTCATTACAGATAATGCTGACTTCGGGAAAAGATGATTGAACAAATTCCAGAGAAGCATCTGTAGAACCATTGTCTATCAGAATAACTGTCACCTTGAATTTTCCGGAATTCATATCCCGCAGAGATTGCAGACATGGCCCAAGATATCTAAATCCATTATAATTAACTATAATAACGGATAATTTGTCTATCATTACATCTGTCATCATTTTAATTTCCCACCTAACCGGTTAAATCAATTACGAAATTCACTTTACATCTTGCTTATATATATCCGCACTATTTGCCAATGACAAGGCGCATCAGGCTTACGGAAACATCAAGCCCGTAATTTCCCGCCCATTTGGCAATTTCTTTTTTTTTCTCACTGCCATTATGCCGGAACGAAACAACGATTTCTTTGATTTGATGCTTTTTAACAATTTCAGACAGTTGCTCATGGCCACCCAGGACCGGATATCCATGGATCTGCTTTCCTGCTTTCAATGGGTTATCATCAATAAAACCGACAATGGACAGGCCAAGACTTTGATTGGTCTCTATTTCCTGCACCACCATCAAACCACCGATCCCCGCACCATAAATCAAAGTCGGTGTGCCATTCCTGTTTTCCCGATATCCCCATTCATCCAGTATTTTAAAGAAAAATCGTGAGAACAGGACAAATATCAGCATAACCCCCCAGTATATAACAAAAACAGCTCTGGAAAAACTCTGGAACCGATACAAAAAAAGCAGAACCAGAATTGCCAACACGGTTCCTGCAGTGACACCTTTCACATAAACGTCCAGATCGCCCAATCGTGAGCCCCGCCACAAACGACGATAAACGCCAAAAATATAAAAGCTGAAAATCTGGCACGCAAATAAAATAGGCAAAGATTTCAGAAAAAAAGCAAAATCCGGTCCAACCTCCCATTCAAATCGCAAAAGGTAGGCACTATAATAGGCTATTGTTATTAAAATCAAATCCAACAAAATCGCAAATAACGTTCTCCAATAAGCAGCTTTTATAAAAACAGGAATCTGCACCCACTCTGATGTGAGGTTGTCAGAATAAACTTTGACATTTGCCAGATATATCCAGAAAAACAATACCAGAAGAAGATAAAGCACGATAATAACAGCACTGATGCCAAAATCCAGCGGATAAATGCAAAGAGCCAGCACACCGGATATTGCCGCAAAAAGATATAATGTCAGAACAGCCTTTTTTTCAGAAAAACCAATGGCGACCATCCGGTGGGAAGAGTGATCCTGCCCTCCCTGAAAAATTGAACGGGAAAACAGCCGACGCATCAAACTGACAAAGGCTGTATCCAGAATCGGGATAAATAAAATAAAACAGGGTACGACAATAACAGAAAGCTGATTAAAAAGTGTGCTTCCCTGAACATGAGATGGAACTTCCACAATACATAAACATGCAATAATGAAACCGATCAATAAACTTCCAGCATCTCCCATAAAAACCGAAGCCGGACTAAAATTATAGATTAAAAATCCGAGAATACTCCCCAGATAGGCAGACAAAAATAAATGAACCGGTTTTACCATAAGATGGGATCCCGGCATCACCTGCAACCAGAGAAAAAGAAAAAATCCAGATATACATGCAATACCTGCGGAAAGTCCATCCATATTATCCAGCAGATTGAACGCATTGGTAATACCGACAATCCAAAAAATACTGACAACGAGATTGGCAGTCTGAGAAGTAAACCAGCCAAGTTGAAATCCGAACAAAACAAAAAAGGAAGCAACAATGACCTGACCGATCAATTTGTATTGCGGATTGATTTCAAAAATATCATCCATTAACCCAAGGAAAAATATGGCAGTCCCTCCCAGGGCCACCGGCAGCATGGGTAAAATAAAAGCATCCGCATCGGTCAATATAAATGACATGATCAGCCATCCAGCCATCATGCTGAAATAAATACCAACTCCGCCGAGCAGTCCTGTCGGTTTCTTGTGCCAGCGATCGTCTCTGGGAAATGCTATATAATTATGTTTCAGGGCGAGTTTTCTGACCTGGGGCGTGGTAATAGCGGAAAAAATAAATGAAAAAAGGAAAGTGATGAAATTAGCCAGAAATGAATGCATTATTATAAATAATAATCAATAACACTTTGAACAATGGAGTGTAAATCATTTCTGGGTTCAAAACCAATCAATCTTTTGAGTTTGGAAATATCCGGAGATCGCCGTTGCATATCTTCAAAGCCCGGGCCATAGGCCCTGTCATAGCTTATATATTCAATTTCAGAAGAACTGCCCGTCATCTCTTTTACTATCTGTGCGAGGGCAATAATCGAAACTTCTTCTTCGTTACCTATATTTATGACCTGGCCCTCAGTCTCAGACACGGCCATCAATTTCGTCATGGCTTTCACCACATCGGATACGTGAGTAAAGCTCCGGGATTGTTTGCCATCGCCATAAATAATGATGGGTTTGCCTATCAATGCTTTCTGCACAAAATTAGGCAACACCATTCCATATTGACCGGTTTGTCGCGGGCCTACAGTATTAAAAAGACGGGTAATGATCACTGGCAGTCTTTTTTCTTCATAGTAGGCAAGAGCCAGAAACTCATCAAATGCCTTTGAACAGGCATATGCCCATCGCCTTTTGGTTGTTGCCCCCATTAAGCGGTCCATATTTTCCGACAAAGGATGAACACTGCTGCCATTCATGATTTTGCCGTAGACTTCACTGGTAGATGCAAGCAGCACTTTTTTTTTATGCTTATTTGCGGTGGCAAGCACCATTTCTGTCCCTTTTACATTTGTTTCCAGGGTTTCCACCGGCCGGTTCATTATCAATTTGACACCCACCGCAGCGGCCAGATGATAAATCTGGTCACATTCTGCCACCACTTTGTCCATTAAGGATTGATTCAGAATTGTATCGACAATCAGATGAAATTTCTTATTATTCTGATGCTGACGAATATTTTTCATGCTTCCCGTACTGAGATCATCAATGGCAAAGATTTCATGGCCCTTGTCAATCAGCAGGTCAATCAAATGCGAACCGATAAAACCGGCACCGCCGGTAATCAAAATTTTCATAATCCGTCTCTATGTCATAGTATTATAAAATCAGCCAAGCACAGCTTTTCAAAAACCATTAATACAAATAAATCTCTTGAATTTCAAGACAATCCTCTTAATAGAGCCCATTTTTTCCCAACACCAATTCTTGATAGCAGATATTGCTGTGTAATCCAGTTTCACCGTATCGATTACATGTTGAATGACAAGTTTAATTTCATCAGCCCGCCACGTCAATGCATTATAACCAACTGTATTTTCATGTTTATGATATAAATAGCCATAGCCAGTTGATACGGCTTTTTTCTCCTGAAGAGGTTTTGACACTCTGCCCAGTATTTTTTGAGCATACCCGATCCATGCGTTTACAGGCACATAGAGCGATGACTGCTTGAAGATAATTTGTCTAAATTTTAAATATATATCATCTCGCCAATACGCTTCTTGAGCCACCGGCATATAAAATCTATATTCAGCTGTAATCTTATTCACATGATAAAACCGATAACAGCGTGACAGCCTTATCCAAAAATCCCAGTCCTCAAAAAATTCCAGAGATTCATTAAACCCCGGAACCGTCAAAAGAATATCTCTGTCAAAAAGAACGCTCATCATCGGTATATACTTATAAAACAGTAACACTGTCTCATCAAAGTCATAGTTGTATTGAATTTCTTCATGTACCCGGTTTTCTGTCAATCCCGGAGATCCGTCAAAGAAGACACTCCTTATACCGGAATAGACCACTTTTATATCCGTCCCGACGCACTGGTTTATCAATATTTCAAGATGATCCGGATACAGAATATCGTCATCATCTAAAAAATTAATATACCGGCCTCTGGCTGCCTTGAGCCCGGCATTGGCAGCAGCGGCCCGCCCCAGGCTTTTTTTATGATCAATATATCTTATTGGTGCTTTTCCTGCGACAGCCCCGGCAACATCCTGTATATTCATTCCCCCATCATTTACCAACACAATTTCAAAATTTCCGTAAGTCTGCTGAACGATTGATCGTAAAGCATTCGTCAGCAATTCAGGCCGATTTTTGGTCCTGACGATGACGGACACCAAGGGACCGGTTGTACAGAGGACCGGTGCAAGCTTTTGAAGTGTCTGCTGATAAACAGTTATAAAGCTGCTTTTTCGAATTACCGACGCATTTATCAAAAAAAAGGCTTCCGCAAAAACCGCGTATTCCGCTAATGTCAAAGAACGAAAGCGGTTCAGCCCTTTACAAATCTCCTTGTAATTTTTTTCTTGTAACTGACTGTGATACACATCGACAGCAGCATATTTCCTATCTGAAACCTTTGTGATATCAACAATGCAATTCGGATTTAATAATTGATTCACTTCAAAAAAAGCAATATCAAAGTCATGATGAATACTTTTTACCGCACTGCAAATCAAAAAATGGGCGGCTCGGTGGTCTGGATGAAAGTCCACCGCAGATGGGGCATAAATTAATTCCGGCTGGAATTGATCTATTATACTGATTATGCGAAACAGTGCATGAGGCGCTCCAGACAATGCTCTATCTTCAAAATTCAAAAAAACAACTTTTGTGATTCCTAAAATTTCGCATGCCTTTATAGTCTCTTCCGCTCTTAAGGCAATATAAGCATCCCTTTTCGCTTGGCCTTCTGAATCGCCAGCTGCTCCATTGGTCAGTACGACCACCTGTATGTCATCACCAGCGGTAGCATGCAAACACAGAGAACCTCCACATGCAAGGGTTTCATCATCCGGATGCGGGGCAAAAACCAGCACCCGTTTGCCGGTCAGATCACTTGAATGGTAAGGAATAATTTGATTTTCATGCAACACAGGTTAAGTCTCGTTTTTTTAATTATTAATTATCAATTCATCCTATCTCCCATGCATGATCCATGTGTACCCAGCCATATGTATCCGGTTTTTTATGAATTTTAAATTCATCAGAGGCTTTATAATCATAAACATGCATCCCATGCTCATCCAGAATAAACGCAAATGCCCGATAGGACCCATTAATAAGAGTAATTTTCGGCAAATTAATTTGCACTGATCGGATGCCGTTAATTTCAATGGGAGAATATCCGTCTCCTTTTGTTGAAACCCCGAAAACCGTTTCTCCAGAGACAGAGTCAAATCCTGCGCCGACATGACAAAGAACCGGACACCGGCTTTCGATATTAAGCGTTATTGTCACATTATCTCCGAATGTTGCCTCTTTTTTTTTATTTGTCCCTGGAACACCCACCTTTATTGAATTAATCATTACAGGGGACTGATGGGTTTGTGTATTTGCGGCCGCTGTTTTCTCCTGCTTTTTTTTGCTCCACTGCTCATATGCCATGACCACATGATCAGCGGCTCCCATTTCTTTTACTTTTCCCTGATGCAGCCATAATACACGACTGCACAGTTCAGAAACAAAATACATGCTGTGACTGCAAAACAGAATGGTTTTATCTGCGTTCCGGAATTTCATCATGCGATCGACACATTTTTTCTGAAAATGCTGGTCTCCGACGCTCAGCGCTTCATCTATTATCAGAATATCCGGATCAACACTGGTGGCAATGGAAAAGGCCAGACGCACATACATTCCGGAAGAATAGGTCCTTACCGGCCGGTCAATAAAATCCTGAATTTCTGCAAAATCGATTATATCCTGCTCAATTTCCCGAATTTTATCATGCGTCAATCCCAATAGCGAGGCATTGAGATAGATATTCTGGCGCCCAGTGAATTCCGGATGAAATCCGGCTCCTAGTTCCAGCAGCGCTGCAACCTGTCCCTGTACATTAAAGTGTCCTTCCGACGGTCGAATGGTGCCGGCAAGCAGCTTAAGCAATGTGCTTTTTCCTGCCCCATTATCACCGATAATCCCGAAAGTTTCTTGTTTTTTAACTGAAAAAGAAATATCTGTCAGTGCTGGAAACACCTGATGAAATGAACGACGGAACAACACTTCTTTTAACCGATCAGACGGCTTGGCATACAAACGGTAATGTTTACTGACACTGTCTGCTGTTATGGCATACATTGGTTGCAAAGAAATCGATTCATCAAAAAGACAAAAGCATTAAAATAAATCTGCATCCGCCATGGAATAAAACATGTTCCGTGAACCCCAGTTCCAGGGCAATGCAGGGGAAAAGCTACGGCCGGTAGGAATAAATCCAAGGGGCTCTGGTGAAACCGAAAATCCACTGGATACCAGAAGGGCAATTAAAAAATGATTGGCTGGAAGCCAGGTTTTGATCCTCTTCACATTCTCGCTGATGAATATTTTTGACAGGATGCTGAAAAAATCCTGCACGCTGTCAGCAGACGGCGGCATTATCAGATCAACCAATATCATCGTTCCTTCAACTTCACCGGCGGTAAAAACAGCATATCCGGAAAATACAGAATCCGAATGTAAAGCATATGCGTAAACCATATAGGAACGCGTCGGGTTCTGGTAAAATCGCCAGTTCAAAAATGCATGGTCTCTGATCACAGAAAACGGGTAATATTCACGACAACTGTTCCAGATGGTATTATGTTTTGCCTCATCAGTAGTGGAAGTTTTTACAACTATACCGCCGGTCGATGTCTGCACAGAAAGATCCTCTACCATTGCAGACAAAAATGCAACGCCGGTCCCCAGTTCTCTATACTCTAAATACTTCTGTCCGATATCAAAATGATACTTGCCGGGAAACCCGTAAAAAAAAACCGCTTTTTCCTGCCCGCTGAAATATGAAATAAACGCCTCCACGGTTTTAATAAACAGCCCGGTTTTCCGAATATCAGGATGCGACATAATATCAGAAAGATGAATTATCTCAACGGATGATGTCGCCAGCCTGCTGCGATAAGGGATTCCGCCGTACAAGACAACGACTTCCCCGGTTTGTTTGACACACAGTAGAATTCTATTTCCATAGGGATTCGCAAGGTATTTCCATCGCCAGTAATCTATTGAAATATCTTTTCCAAACACCGTCCGCCAAAGAGACAAGACCGCACTCTCATCCTCTTCCCGATACTGTCGAATTCTGAATTTCTGTGCTTTTATTATTACTTCTTTACAAAACGCCATAACGTCACCGGATCAGCATAATCACAACGTAACCTTGCATAATACGTACCAGATGCCAGCCTTTTCCAGGCATCTTCGGGAAATACAAAATGATTTCCAACAATAACAGACTGTACAAATGGAACAAAGCCCGGATTTGTCGCAATTTCAAAAAACATCGTGTGGCCATCTTTTTCAAGTCGTTGATCAAAATTAAAAAGCGGCGGCACATCAACTACTCCCATTTCTGTAAAATGACAGGAAACGCCGGGATGATGGCTAAATGATTTTCGACAATACAATAATTCATCATCATAATATTTTTTCAAATAAAGGTTTCCGGATTCCTGCATGAAGCGCATTTTTTCATGGTCGGGCGAAGGTGACTGATTGTAATAATGAAGGGCTTTTGCTGACGGCACGCACAAAGGATTCAATCCTTCGAGAACCGCACGGGCGCAAAGATCTGTATCTTCAAAATACAAAAAAAACCGCTCATCAAAAAGCTTGTCTCCCATGGATTTAATCCAGCCACAATGTACCAGCAGACAAGCACCGGATAAGAACGGTTCATAAAATGGAGTCTCGCTTTTCCAAAACCGGTCATGCCGGATTTGCCAGTAAAAAGAGCGCAATTTAGCGTCAAGTAAAGAAATCTCAGCATAAATTTGACCGACATGAATCCATAAAGAGCCTCCCGTGGCCGGGGGAAGGCGCAACCGGCAATGATCATCCATATAAAATCGGGGACCTACAATGGGAGAACGATATTTTTTGGCTGTTTCCAATAGCTGTTCAAGGCAATCCGGCAGTAACCGGACATCCGGATTAATCACCAGCAGCCAATCTGTATCTACCAAAGCGATCGCCTGATTTACAGCGGCGCCAAACCCGATATTGGCATCATTATGAATCAGCCGAAGTTTTGTGAACTCATGGGTTAAATTCTCAGACAACTCCCGGCTGTTATCCACCGCTATAATGCGCTCAATCATCGGCATGCCGGACAACTGGAGTGTTAACTCCTTTACCAGCGCCTGGGTTTTGTAATTAACCATTACCGCGGAAATTGTCATTTTTTCTTTCGTGCTCGTATTATAATCTCAACCGTTAACAATTGTTTTTGATCCCCATACCCCTTATCAATCAGGTCCTGAATAAATTGATTCCCTGCCGGTGTGGGCGGCGGCTGCACCCTTTGTATCAAATCAATTATAAATCCGGAATCCTGAAGCGCATCTACAATGTCATTTTCAGTGAACCATCGCACGTGTGTTACACATTGCGGTCCCCACGGGATATACTGAAAACAGCCACGAAACAAATCCCGGACGATCGCCCAATGGTTGGCGTTTGGCACACTTAACACAATATAGCCGCCCGGATTCACCATTGAAGATAAAACGTCCAGAGTATTCCATGGATTTTCCAAGTGTTCAAGTACTTCACCACAGTTAATTAGATCAACGGCATAGGGAAGATCAAGAGATTCCACGGGACACACAAAAATATCATCGTAATACGAACGCGCGAATTTAGCCATCATCGGATTCATTTCAACCCCTGCCAGAAAAACATCCGGCCTGATACCTTTCAGGCATTTGCCGTATCCGCCCCGGGCGCACCCAACATCCAGAATACGGGATACATTTTCAGGAACCAGTGAAATCAAATCCTCCCGCAGGGCATCAAATATATTAAAAAATCGATGTACAAGAGCACCGGAAGTCACTGCCAGACCGCTTTTAAAATGATTGATTAACTCCGGCACCGGCACATCCAGCCCCAACCCTCTGATTGCAGGGACTGAGAAGAGAACACACCCGGGTTCCAAGATATCTGCCGTTGTGTGAGATACTGATTTTGCGGCGTGTAGCCCAGCGACTTCAAGAAAGGTACTCATGTTTTGATAAACATAATCTAGTCCAGCCTGCTGGAGGCTGTTTCGAGTTTCGTTAAAAGCCGGCCCACAAGCATTGAAACCCGACTGCAAGGTCTGGCGCAACTGCCGAAGCATTGATTCATGAATTACAATCAGGGGATCAGCAACTACCAGCAGATCGGCATTCTCAGGTATTGCGGATAAAACCTCTCCAATAGTGGTTTCTTTGGCATAGTCGATCCAAAAGAGGTCCCCTATTGAAGGACATAGCTTTTTGCTCTGTTTTCGGCAAAATTCATATGCAAATTGCACTTCAAAAATTCCCGGCGGGTCTGATACCGGCCAGAGGACATATACATTTTTCAATAAAGATGACACGTCAATTGACTCTCTTTACAGATAAATTTATCATCGTTTTTTCAATAAACAGGACAAAACTAAGTTTTCAATATTTTGGGCAACCCGATCACTGTTGAAATTATTGTGAGCCACCTGAAGACCTCGCTGCTGCAGACGGCTGTAAAGTTGCCTGCTGTTTATAATTTTGGTTGCGCATTCGGCAATGGCCTCAGGAGCATGCACGTCCACAAAACAAGCATAGTCATGAATACCATCAAAACCAAGATAAGATGGTATTTTTGTCAGAACAACCGGAATGCCGCAAGCCATGGCTTCCGCCGCGGGCAGCCCAAAACCTTCCGGCGGAAGTGATGGCGCCAGCAGCAGGTCTGTTTTCATGAACAAGGGAACCATCCGGCGGGGAGAAAGGCAAACATAGGACTCATCCACCCGAGTGATGCGCTGCTCATCTTCCGTAACCGGCCAAAGAGAGGCCCGGATCAGTCGAATCCTTGGATATTTCTGTCGCAAAATCACAACTGCCATAAGTGCATCCGCAATGCCCTTGCATGATATTAAATAATCCCCCACTGCCATGATATTTATGGGCATCCGATGACGGATACGCCGCGGAAGCCATTTAATAATCGATAGCCGGGGACGCTGGAATAAAGAAAGGTCTACAATCTGCCCGATATTGTATGCATGGAAACGATCTCTGCCGAAGACGGTGTAAAGCCTGTCAACAAGCCATTCTCCAATGGTAATTTTGGGAAATTGATGTTGATATGCAGCCACAATGTCTGCGTGTACATGCCCGAGTTCTGGAATGTCCCCTTCATACCCCTGGCATAAATGCAGTGTTACAGGCACATTCAGGCGCTTTCCGGGAGCGATGGTCGTCCAGTAAGTGCAAATCAGTGCGTCCGGATGGTTTTCCGCTTCAAACGGCATGTCCAAGCGGCTTACATACCGGATCGTCACAGAGTGGGGATACCATGCATGATTGCCTTTCAATGCCCGAATCTCTACCTGATGCCCTCTTTTGATCAAAGCCCGGGCCTGGTCCAGTATTACACGGACCCCGCCTCCCAAATCAGTGGATTCAAGCAAATAACAAAAATTCATAAAACCGCTCAGACATTAGAAGGCTGGCCCCAAATACCGAAACAAAGACTTTCTTTTTTCTATCCTGATGAAATTGAAGTAAAGCTAAAGCACATCTCCAAAAGCGCTTTGTGCGCGCATGAAAAACCAGGTTCCCCCGGCATAGGTGAGTATGGTTAGCACGCAGACCACGGCCACGGTACTCCATTCAATATGATGCTGCAACAGCATCTGGCGATACAGGGCAATAAAATTCCACATGGGGTTAAATTTCATCAACGTTTGAAAAGAGGACGGAAGCAAAGAAATTGGATAGACAATCGGCGTGAAATAGAACCATACCATCAGAATAATAACCAGCAGTTCTTTGATATCCCGGATAAAGACACACAAAGCAGCCAAAAAATTACATAATCCCCAGGTAAAAAAAACCTGTGCAACAATCAAAAACGGCAAGCCCAGCCATAAAGCATGGAAATATCCCAATCCGGCTAAAAAAAGAAGGAAGCAGCCCATCCCGATGCCATTGACAATAAACGCGGAAAGGACAACACTGGCCGGAATAAGTCCCACAGGGAAAACGACCTTTGTGATCAATTGCGCATTTTCAAGCAAAGAAACCGTCGACCGGGACAGGCTCTCCGCAAACATAAACCAAGGGAAAAACCCGGTGAGAAAATAAACGGCAAAATTGTCCGTGCCGGTTTCATCCCGCCCAACATTTACCCGCAACACAATGGAAAAAATAAACCAGTAAGTAATAATTGTTGCCAGGGGGTTCAGCAGCACCCATAAATTTCCGCCCATGGAACCGACAAACCGCCCTTTAATGTCTTTGATAATAAATTCTTTGAGAAGATATTGATACTTAGAGAAAAAATCAATCAAGGACTGTATTGAGCCACTGCTGGACATGGCTTTCCTGAACATGCAAAAACCTTTTTTGAATAATATTATTAAAAATTAATTAGTTATCTAAAACTTTTTCGCCCACATATAGAAGCGGTTTCCACCACTTTTTCTATCCACATAACTCTCTTTGATAGGTCAGATTAAAAACCAACTATCAAATAGGCGCATCATTCCAGGGACGAAATTTCATTATTTAAGTGCTTTTTTCTCCGTCGAAAAAAAAGGATTGATGACTCCATACATAGAGTCACCAATCCTTTTGTACTTACGCTTAACGCTACACCTTGCGGATGGTAGCAATGCAATTAAATCGAGGGCATCGCATCCCCATCATCATTGAATCAAAAAATGTGCCTAACGCTGAGTCGCATACTCATAAGAAATTTCTGCAGGATCATACGCACCGTATTTCAAAGACAGCCCATCAGCACCAAGGTTTGCACTCAGAGGAATGACTGGAGCGCCACTGAAAGTAATGAATTCAGCCCCTTCTTCTGTAAGACCGGTTGTGGAAAAACCCTGAAAAGAAAACCATGCCCAGCCTTCATCATAGAAATTCATTGTGGAATCCAATCCTACGACCGAAATATTGACTTCTTCTGGGAATTCTCTGGTTTGCTCTTCCGGATACGGTGAGAAAATATAATCCGGATCATCAATAGATTCTTCCTCCAAGTTAAATGCTTTAATACCATATTGAACAGCCCAGTCAGGCGAAGAGCAATTATCCAGGAAGAATTCTCCTAAGACGTCAACCATATCACAGTCAGTGTCTAATTGGGTCAACTTAGTCGGAAAAGTAAACACATGCGCGGTAACATTCATACCATCATCATAATACGGCATATACACAGTATCTTTTGCCAACACTGCTTCAGTTTCAGCCATCGAATTTCTGGCCCCCTGACCGAAAAATGTTTCATTAAAGGGATACAATGCATCTGTAATGTCGTAGTCTTCCAGCACAACCGCGTTTTCCATGGCACTGAGGCCTAATGACGGAAGTTTCACTTCGTATGAACCGGTTAAGATGTCACGACCACCTACATAAGGACTTAAAGTTTGTGTTAATTTATAAGCATCTAATATAATTTGCTTATCAATAGGTCCGGCAGATACATCGGCGCCTAAAGTATTCCAGTCAGTGTTTGCCATAGCAGCTCTGTTCATGGTCCAAGAGTTAAAAATTTCTATATAACCATATGTATTTTCATCACACGGATCTGAAAAAGCCACATCCAATGGGACGGTGTCACCAAACGTGTCAGGAGAGCTTCCAGTTCTCACACTATCGTCATCACTGAATATCTTAACTTGACCGTTATCATTATAGATCGTTGCAGTCCACATATCATCCGGAGACAGATAGATGAAAAAGTCAAACAATTCCTGGCTGTATTTCCCACCCCGAATAACCACCTTGGCTACCGCTGAATAAATGTTATCAGTATTAATAACGCTAATCTTGGTCTCCCAACCGCTGCCATCTGCCAGGTAGATCGGATAAATCAAAACATCTCCGATCATATTCTGAGAATTGAGTACATGGTCAAATTGACCTGTCGCATGATCATAATTCGATGAAAATGACCATGCAGTTCCTGTCATGATTAAAACCAATAACCCTACTAACATAATTTTTTTCATTTTGTCCTCCATCATTCAATAGGTTCATGTTGTTCATTATTTTGATGTTAATTATTTCTTTCTTGCAAATCTGCCACGCTACTACTTACTTAGTTTATTTCACCCCCCTCCATATGCGAAGTGTTCATTTTAATAAAATTTCTTAAATTAATACCTTTATATAATATCCAGCAAATCCCGAAATAACTATTTATAGATGATCGGAAAGAAGAGCGGATCTCTCATGGCGTGGAACCACTCTCCATCGACTTGTATCCATTTATCCCGCACCGCACTGTTTATTTCCTTGTCTTTTCTTCCAATCATCAATAGCTCATAGTCCAAATAAGTTATGCTGTTTTTATCCTTTCCTGTCCCCTTGATAGTCATTTTCTTTAAAATGTTATCTTTGGTTCGCTTCACGTAATTTGCATATTGATCAATCGTGAATTGTTCCCGAAATTGCGGCGCTTCCATGACATATGTTTGACTTATTTTCCCTTCAAACCGGAGTTTCCAGTATCTGCAAAACGTATCCTCTAATTTCCTGTCCGTCCATATTGTTTCACTCTTTACATCCGGTGCATATACAATAGGCATACGACATGACTGTTGACTATCATTTAAACTTTTGGATGCGCACCCAGATAAAATTCCTATAAACATAAAATAAAAAGCTAAATAAGTCAATTTAAAACTGTATTTTTTCATCGTAATTGCCTATATGCCCGCATCATCGTCCACAATACAAATATTATTTATCAGGTTACGGCCATGCGAGGAGCTAAAAACCATCTCATAAATCACATCGCCGGTTTCAGCCCGCACCTGGATATTATATGATGTTGTTGAATCAAATTCGATCTGATAACCCCCCAATGGTCCTGAATATGCAACGCTCAACGGTGAAACTGCTGCTTTATCTGCTTCTTCATCCATTTCAGTAAATTCACTCAGCACAATCTGTTTTCCGATCTTCTTTTTTAAAAATTGAGAAGGAGTTTCTTGCTCTTTTGAGAATGCAAATTCCATGCCACCGATGATAAATTTTCGAGACGCAACCGGTTGCGCCAGTTCAACGATTGCGGTCCACATATACCCCGTTTTGCCGTTTACCGGTGCATATTCAATGGATGTTCCGATTTCCGAAAACGATTCACTGTATATGCCCGAAATGCCCCCGAAACTGTTGCTAAACTCCAGTTTTACCAATTCCTCAAAAAACTGAGCCGCAATCTGCGCCGGCGTTAAATCAGGATTCTCTTTGTAGAATGAAAGCCTGATCTCGGCGGCATCAACCACCGGATAGTCAACATCCCCCGGGAACTCCGTCTGGCTAACGGCATAAAATTCTACACCGTCTTTAACGCCGGTTGCGGCAGCTTCATCAACCTGCCATGCCCGGGCTATGTCATGAAGGTCTGAATTCCAGGCCAAAGGCGGCAGCCCGATGATCAGCTTCCAGGCGTTTTCCTTTCCAATAGAAGCGACTGCCTCTGCCAATCCAATTCCTGCGGTCTCAAGCGCAAAAGACGGGGTCTCTCTTGCCTTGTTAATTGACTGCATCAGGAAACGCTCAGCCGCGTAGACATCTGTTCGTGAACTCCCGAAATCGCAAACGCCAAAATATGCATTAAAAGACTGATCGCTGATGGAAAATGTGCCTTTGCTGACACTTACTCCGATCTCTGACATGGCGGGATTTAAAATAACCCAGGATTCTTTTCTTGCAGGATCAAGCTCTTCAGCAAACATTTTTTTAAACAGCGCCCATACGGCTTCTTCAGGACCAATGAAATTGTAAAAACCGATCATTCCCAACTTTTCGCCGCTAAAGGAGACACGATAGCCTTCGGCCTGCATTCTGTCTATCGGTCTGCTGCCATCCAAAGACTGATATGCAAAATATTGATTTTCAAGCATATCCAAACTATGCCGAATGGCAGACGCCTGAAGTTTATCATTATGAACAACCTGCGGCAGTCCATGTGAAAGGATCAGGGCCTTGTCTGGAAAGTCCTTGATAACCTGCTCCGGATCCTTGCCTATCAATGCCGCCATCGTCAATGGATTTTTTCGAGCCTGATTGATCAGATTTTCAAGGTAAACATTTTGGTCTATAGCTACTTCATCTGCCAATGCGACGGCAGAAAAAACCGAGTGCATGGCCAGTATGCCGACAATTGCACTAATGATCACCAAAACCGTATTTTTAACTTTTGACTTCATGTTCTTTTTACAAGCAATATCCAGGCCAAAAAATTAAAAACTGTAAAAACCAGTTTCCTCACCACACGAATCCTTTGATCATCAATTCCTTATTTCACCTCTTTTCAAAAAAACAGAAGCTCCCATGCAAAAAAAACAAATACCGATCTAATTAAAAAATAAATCATGCGTCCACCGCTTTCAAAATCTGGTTAAATCAAACCGGCAAAGGTCAGATTTAGCCAATATCAGCTTCATCAGCTTCCAGGCTGCCGTTTATCCCCTACCAGGTTTTTTTCAGGCGAATTATCACTGAAAACGCTTCTCCATCTATGGTACTGTATATGCCGGGAACCTGATAATCCTTGTCAGCCAGATTTTTGACATATAAATTTAAATCAAACCCCGGCGTCAGAAAGTCCCGGGCGACCATCGACAAATCCAACAACCACACCCCGGGCAGATTTTCCGGGCTTTCACAGGTTGGGCACACACTATCTACTGAAGAAAAATACCCGGCCCGGCAAAACACAAAAAACCTTTCAAAAGGTTCCCATCTCCCTGTAAAATTCAGCAATCGGTTCGGTCCGGTGTCAAACGGATAGTTTAATTCCTTATAAATTATCTCGATACTGCCGTCGTCCGGGTCAACGGTAATGCCGTCCTTATATCGGAATGTCTCATCAAAACCGCTGTTTTCAAAAGCTGTCAGGTTTGCACTTAACTCCAAGTCCTCAAAAGGAACAAATCGTCCTTCCACCTCCACGCCATATATCTTCTGATCATTAGGATCAGAAAGTCCAGCATACGCATTATCCATTACATGATTTGAAATGGTATTGGTAAATCCACCGACACTTAGCCCCATTTTATTATTCATAGCTTGCCACGACAATTCGACATTCAGCGTACTGATCTCTTCCAGGGCGGTACTGATTCCATCAAATTGGGCATCCTGTTTTTCAAGCAGCTGGCTGGTATATGGCGTCCGGTAGGCAGTGCCATATAGAAGCTTTATCATCCATTCTGGTTTTAACGCCCAAACAAGGCCCATATTGTAACTTAAGCTGTCGTCATAAAAATCATGCGCGTCATGCCGAAGGCCAAGAGATATATCAGTTTTGCCAATTTTGTGAGAATACTGGCCAAAGACAGACCAGAGATCGGTCCTGTAATCCGCTCCTGTAATAGTGGGCAAGAAACTATCATTCTCCGGCCCCAGATACCCGGGGAGATAACTGTCCCAGATCGGAGCGTTATCGACGTTCTTTTTTCGAAATGCACCACCGGCAGTTAGCAGCCCTTTTCCGGAAAGAAAATCGCGGTCATAAATAATTTCCCCATAGGTTGTATGCTCTCTGGGAGACAACTCAAGATCAACCACGCCATATGTCGCTTTCACCGAAGAATAATATCCTGTAAATCGCAGGGCCGAATCCGGATCTATATTTTTTTTGCTTTCCAGCATGACAAAGCTGACCGGTGTACTTCTATTTTCAAGCCATATCAGCTCTTTATTTTCATCTGCAATAGAGCAGGGCCAGGAATAATCGGAGTAGCGGCCGGATACTGTCATCCAATCAGTTAAATTAATATTGCCTACCATTTCAAATAGATATGGTCGATCCGCCCGAATATCGTTAAAGCGATCATCCGGTGTTACCGGCACGCCGGTTCCACCGCCCCAAAAGGCATCGATATTGCCTTTTCGTTCATCAGACCCTCCTTCACGGCCGATCAGGGAAATAAATCCGTCCCACCCCCCGGCATCATGCCCGGCATTAATGTGAAAGCCCCTGGAACTTCCGGGAGCACCATAAACCAATCCAGTTTCCACTCCGTTCAAATCCTTACCCGTCATGGGAACAATATTAACAATACCTTCAAACGCATCCGGGCCCCACAAAACCGAACCCGGCCCGCGAATCATTTCAATCCGTTTGACCGGGGCAAGGGAAAGTTCGTCATCTAAAGGATGCACCGACTTTGTTATATCCGATTGCATGGGCACCGTGTTATACAAAAACAGAATCGAATCCGGCGTGCCCCGCAAATATGGCTGGGTGCCCCATTCTTTTTGCGCCATATAAAAACCCGGCATTTGACGCAGGGCATCTGCAACCGTAAACATCCCGTTGGTTTCAATCATATTCCGGGTAATAACACTGGCCACCGCAGGCGCCTGCCGGGCACTTTCCTCACGCCTTGATGCAATGGAAAGCACTTCAAGATCTTCTCCGACAAACATGAGCATGGTGTCTTCCGTCTCCGACGCACAAGCATTAGAGAAACCGGACAAGCAGCCGATGATCATCATGACAGCCACCAGTATTTTAAAAATCTGTCGGATCACTTTAATTCGTTATCTCCAAGATTGCTAAAAATCTATTCTTTTCACAATAATTGACGCCAAAAAAATTGGGGGGACGTTGATCATTGTTTCGGCCATCGCCATCGCAGGGCGTATGGGATACGCCTTTTTTTGATTGAATCATGCAGGGCGAATGCCATTCGCCCTTACGGCTTTGATCATCATTTGCCCAACGGTGGTCAATGCCGATTTTTAAACCTATCCCCCCAACCGCCTTCGAACTTTGCGCCGGGGCTGCTTCTTTTCAATTCCCATTCTCTGCTGCCTGCTTAAGCAGCACTCTGAACTTCGCCCGTGTCAGCCCAAGCAGATTTGCCGCCGCAGACTGATTGTTTCCGGTTAATGCCAACGCCTGCCGGACAAAATCATACTGAAGTGATTCAAGGGAGATGCCTTTTGGCGGCAATTTAAACTGATCCTTCATATCTGCGGAACACGGTTCGATTCTTAAAAACGACAGCGTATCCGCTGTAATGCTGCCCTCTCCTGCACCAATGATCATGACCCGTTCCATGGCATTGGCGAGTTCACGGACATTTCCCGGCCAACTGTAAGACTGAAGCGTGCGAACCGCCCCCTCAGTCAACCCCACATGTCTGCCATCTGCCAACTGCTTTAAAAAAAATTCCGCCAGAGGAACAATATCATCAGGTCGTTCCCGAAGCGCAGGGGTTTGTATCGGAAATACATTGATGCGGTAATAAAGATCTTGCCGGAAACTTCCTTTACTCACTTTCCTGCTCAAGTCCTGATTGGTGGCGCAAAGGATACGGACATCAAGGGGAATCTCTTCATTCCCCCCGACCCGCTGGATCTTTTTTTCCTGCAACGCTCGCAGGAGCTTTGCCTGTGCCTCCAGAGGGAGATCTCCGATTTCATCCAAAAACAAAGTGCCGCCATGGGCATATTCAAACTTTCCTTTAGTTCGACGATCTGCACCAGTGAAGGCTCCTTTTTCATATCCAAAGAGTTCGGACTCCACGAGGTTGGGCGAAATGGCGGCACAATTGACCGGTACAAAACGGGCTTTACTCCTGGGGCTTGAATGATGGATAAAACTGGCGATCACTTCTTTGCCGGTGCCGGATTCTCCGGTAATGAGAACAGCTGCATCAGATGCGGCCACCCGGGTGGCATTTTCCATCACACGGGTCATTTTTTCAGACACATAAATGATATCCCTGCCGCCGGAAGCCTCCAGAAGCTGCTTTTTCAATTCTATATTTTCTGCGATGATACGGGATATTCCGAGCGTCCGCTCCACCGTGAGCAATATCCGCTCTTCATCAAACGGCTTGGTAATATAATCGGCAACCCCCTGTCGCATGGCATCTACTGCAGATTCAACCGTGGCAAAAGCGGTAATAAAAACAACCGGACAGGCAATGTCTGCAGTCTTCATCTCCGATAGAAGCGTCATGCCATCCATACAGGGCATACGAATATCCGATATCACCAAATCATAGGGATTTTCCTTGATCATCTGCAGAGCCCTCTCCCCGTCACCGGCACGGTCGACATGGTAGCCCTGCCTCGTCAACATAATTGAAAGCAAATGCTGCATTTTCTCTTCATCATCGACTACCAATATATAAGCCATAGCTTATTCCTTTACTTCATCTGCTTCATAGAAATCAATCATTTTGGGTTCCCGCGGAATCTCAATTTTAAACCGGGCGCCCTTCGGATGCCTGTTCTCCACTGCAAGAACGCCATTGTGGGCGGAGATCACCTGGGCCGTATACGCCAGCCCGAGTCCGGTTCCCTTAGACCGTGTGGTGATAAACGGATTAAATATCTTGTCCAGCATATTCTCCTGGATGCCGCATCCATCATCAGCGATATCTACCCGCCAGGTGTCATCCTTACAAACGCCATCCACAAAAATTACCCCTTGGCCATTACAGGCTTCAACAGCATTCTTCAAAATATTATCAATCGCCCGACGAAATAAATCAGGATCCATATATGACAGGCACGATTCTTTTGGAATAAAACCTTTAAATTCAATTTTTTGCGTGATATCCAGGCGCCGGAATCGATCGATGCAGTCTCTTAACATGGCATTTGCATCCACTACTCGAAAAGCGGGCTTGGCCGGTTTAGCAAAAGACAAAAAATCCTCAATCAGAACGTTAATCCTCTGGATTTCTTCCTCTATATACCTGATCAGCGTGGGATTGGAAGGATCCACCGGGTCTTTTTTCAGAATATCAAAAGAACTTTTTATTATTCCCAGCGGATTTTTAATTTCATGGGCAATCATCATGGAGAACTTTCCCATTTCTGCCAGCAAATTTTGCCGGGCCATCTCCTGATTTGCTTTTTCAACCGCTTTTCGCCCTCTCTCCAAAGAGTCCAGCATCGCATTAAAAGCATGAGAGACCTCTCTGGTTTCGGGGATATTATCGAGCACCATTCGTCGCTGAAGTTCTCCTTCACCAACTTTTCTGGCTGTCTGCGCCAGTCGGGTAAGCGGAGAAACCAGTGATCTTGATATAAAAAAGAAAATAGCAAGACACAATATCGCCAGTCCGGCAGTCAACCAAAGATATCTGATGGTAATTGTTTTCAAAAGGCGGTTAATCTGGGAATTACTGTATATAATTCGGACTTTACCGATAATATCAGGGGGCGTGCCAGTCAGGGAGGATGGGATCAATAATGAAAAGGCCTGGCTCTCTTCGCTGGAAGCCTTCAGTCGAACGTTTGATTCCACCATTTCATAGGGCCCTGAAATTACCTTGGAGGCCTCAGCAAGGGTCTCATTCGCACTATTAAAAATCGCAACCTTTGCCACATCTGCTTCCGAAAGAAGATTGGTTGCCAGTTCGTTGAGCATTGCCCGCTGATCAATCAAAATACCTAGTTCGGAATTCAGAGCCAGATATCTCGCTAAAAACTCAAAACGCTCTACAAAGCGGTTCTGCACAAAATCATGAAACATTTTTACGCCAAGCGTCCCCAGAGTAAATGCTGTCAGACTAATAACCAGAAACGCCGTCACCAGTAATCTTAAGTGTATTCCGGGACGCCTCATGGTCCCACCATCAGCGGAAATTCAAGGGGCTCCGGGATCTTTATTTTCATTTTTCCCAAAACCGTTTCATTCAGCCAAACTTGAAAGACCGGTGACCATGCAACGGATTTTTCACTCTGACTCAATATCTTTTCCGCCAGTTCGGCTGTCTGTCTGCCAAGATCGGTATAATCAAAAACAAACGCCATGGCAGCCCCTGAGTCATAGAAAAACTGATTATAACCTATGACCGGAATTTTTTTTAATACGGCCTCTTTGATGATATACTGTGCGATGCTTTCTGATATCACCGTACGATCAGGTATCAGCCAGATAACATCTATGGAATCCCAGCATTCTTGAAGCAAAAAGGGGATATCTTTTTTAGAGCTCACGGATAAAGGCACAAGATCAATATCCATCTCAAGTTCTGCTGCTGATAAGGCGGCAAAAAAATCACTGTTGTTCGCTGGGTCAAAGAAAATGCCGATGCGTCTTACTGAAGCGAGTCCCTTGCTGATAATCTTGAGCTGTTCAACCGGGGGGATGTTTAATGAAATACCGTTTACGGATTCAAGGTTGCCGATGATTTTTTCAGGATTTAAAATAATTGAATAAATTTTGAGTAAACCCGGTTTATGGAGCTCTTCCCAAGCGAATGCCGCTGCTTCAGGACCAATAGCGACCAAAAGATCCGTTTTATTTTCCTTGGAAATACCTTCGGCCAGATCAATGCGGGCCTTGCCCTCATACCGGTCCAACACAATGACGTCCACCTTCACGTCCGCGGACCTTTCTATTCTATCCCTAAAACCGTCCACAGCTTCCACATAAGGCCTTATATTTTTTGAAACAACCAGGATAATTTGAAAAGGAGGACCATCAATTTCAGAACCGAAACATGAAACAGGAAAAGACATTCCCTGGATGACCATCCACAAAGCCAGCATTAAAACAATATATCGATTTAGATTAAAATAATATTTCATTAAACATGCTGTGCTTTGCTGAATGCCACCCCGGGATTGATAGCTTTGCGAAGCCCTTTATTCGGAATTTAAAAGCAGGGCCCCGACTTTACGGCTGAACTCCTGAGTGATGGCGTCCACATCATCCGGAGAATCAATCACATAAGGTGATATCAGAATAATCAGTTCGGTTTTATTGATAGAATCCGATGTCTTGCCAAACAGAAAACTCAACACCGGGATATCGGTAAACCAGGGCGTTCCGGACGCGCCATTCGTCTTTGTCTCCCGGATCAATCCCCCGATGACGATTGTCTGGCCGCTCTGAACAGTCAGTGTCGTTTCCGTATTCCTTTTAAAAAAAGAAGGATAATCTTTGCCCCCCACGGAGACGTTTGATGCCTGCTCACTGATTTCCTGATTAATGTCCATGGTCACCAGACCCTGCTCGTTAATGTTGGGTGTAACAGAGAGCATGATGCCGGTATCCCGGTATTCAATGTCCGTGCTTACCATGGGATTATCTCCGGATGTATATTCATATTGAGAACTCGCCACCGGAATTTCCTGGGAAACATCAATTCTGGCCGGCATGCTGTTTGACGCCAGCACCGACGGCCGGGAAAGTATATTAACCTTGTTTTCACTCGCCAGAGCGGATAATGCCGCTGTCCAGCGGTCAGGATTGCCGACTGTCACATTTAAACCGGAATTTCCCATTTTTGCATTCAGCAGGCTGGTACTCAAATTTGCATCGCCTTTGACATACGCCCATTCAACCCCCATGGAAGTCGATTCATCCAGGGAAACTTCCGCAAGGGTCACTTCAATTAATACCTGCCGCGGCATAATGTCCAGTTTTGTCAATAAATTCTTTATAATCTGATAATCCGTGGGCGCCGCTTCAATAATTAAGGCATTTCTGGATTCATCCGCCGTGATATTAACATCTCCTTTTAATGTACCGGACCCGGCGGTAATATCACTTCCCGCCCGAGATAAATCGCTTTGGATTTTTTCTTTTTGTGCTGCCGGCTGATCCGTTGCTTCCGCTTTGGCTTTGGCCTCCCTGGCCAGGGGATTTCGATAAATCGATTCAGACTCTCCGGCCTGATCCTTTTCTTCAGCAGTCTTCTTTTTACCGGTAAACACGTTGTTCAGGATGTCCGCGATGTCCGCGGCCCGTCCGTTTTTCAGGGCATAAACGAAGATGCCGGGTTCAGTGCTCTGACTCGGGACATCATACCGATCAATCAGCCGTTGGGCCTGATCCAATATTTCCGGATTGGCGCTAACCACCAGCAATGTATTCAAACGGGTGATGGGAACAAATGCGACATCCGCCTGAACCGCCGGACCATAGGCGTTAAAGACTGTGTTTAGAATGACAGAAACGGATTCCGCGTCACCATATTGCAATGGGCAAAAACGATGCCCCATTCTTTCAAAAATATCCGCGTCAAAAGTATTCGCCAATTTTACTATTTTTAAAATATTATCTTTGTTTTCAACAATCACCAGAGTGTTGGACTGTTCGTGGAAAAGGATCTGTCCGGATTCAGAAATAAAGGGTGTTAATAATTTCACCATTTCCTGAGCACTGACGTTCCGCAACGAAATGATCTGTATAATGATATTTTCATCAGGCGGCACACGGTCAATATCACTTTCAGCATAAGATGTGATGGGCATGCGGGGGGCATCTTTTAAATTGACAATATGGTAAATCTGATCTTTTCGAACCGCGGTCAACCCCTTTGCCTCAAGAATTTGATAAAAAACCGGCCATATGTCCTTTTTTTCCAGTTCTCCGGCGGTATAAACGGTAATCTTGCCCTCCACAGCCACATCAAACATGTAATTAATGTTCAAATGGCCGGCAATCGTACGGATGACCTCTCGAAGATCGGCATTGTCAAAATTAAACACAACAGATTCGGAAACATCCGGGGATTCCTGTGTTTCTGCCGATACTCCAGGTTGATCCGTCTTTTCCGAATTTTCAGTTGATTGGATAGTAACGGCTGCCGTCTCCTGAAAGTTCGCCGCACCGGATTGGGATAAATCAGCGATTCTATCGGGGGCCGGCGCTGGCGCCTTCTCCACATCAGCAGCAGCATCAATGGGAACAGGGGCCGTCGCGAGCATACTCTTATCAACAGCCGGAGAAACTGGTTTGGATGACGAGATGTCAGTCACCCCCGATTTTTTTTCAGTTTCAATTTTTTTTACCACATCCTCCCCCGGAATCACCCGGGGGGAAGCAGCGCAACCGGTAAAGAGAAAAACCGTGAGCGCTCCGAATAATGCGATCCTAAACATTCCGCTCATTATGCGTTCATGTTTCATATGGGTCAATTAATCCTTCGTTTAATTTTTCCAAACGGGGTTTCAAATATTTTGTATGTGCCGTCAGGGGATATTTCAAAAGGCATTTCCGGATGATCCCCTCCCGGTTCACTCCCGAAACCGGAATGATTGTTTTCATTATTTTGATGCATTGCTTTTCTCTCGGTTGCCGACGCACCATTCCGGATAAGTTCGTCTTTGGCCTCAAAAACGTGATACTCAACATCTTTTTCACTTATCGAGACGACGATTTTTTCATTCTGAATCTCTTTGATTATCATCCCGGATTCACCGGGGCCGGAGCCCAGGTGATCGCCTTGTTTTACCCAGACGATCATGGCTTCATTTTTTTCAGGAAAAGGATTGCTGATTAATGCTTTTCTTTCCTCCCCCAATATCATAACGCCATATAGCAGAATTTCAGTTGCCGTATTTTCCATGCCCCTTACAACGACACCATTCGCTTGAATGTTCACTGCTTCATCGATACCCGTCCGATCCGGGAAAAAAAGATTTTTCCGGACAATGGCGTCATAAAACTCGGAAGCATGAATATTTTTTGTCATTTTTACAGATGCCTGAGCGTCTTCATGCCTGCTTTTCTCCTGACCGTCATCAGGTGTCATTAACGGGGTAATATCCTGGCCTATCCACACGTCATAGGCCCGGGCAAGGCAAAACAGCACCATGCAAAATAACAATATATTTATTATCCAGATTTTTGATCCCATATGTTACTCTTCGACCGACAAACCGGATGAGCGATCCATCAGTCCGGTTATCACCATGGTGACGCCCAAAAAGCGCTTGCCGACAATACCGCGGGAAGCACCCCGGATATTCAATTCCGTTACTTTCAGAAAACGGGGAGAGGTTTCAACGGCATACAAAAAGTGTTTCAGCTGGGCGATGGTTGCCCCGAATGTCAGACGCACGGACACCTCCGCGTAAGGCACTTCCGTTAATTTTTTTCCTTCAACCACCTGGACCGAGGATATTGCAATGCTGTTTTCAGCAGCAATCCGATCCAGAAA
Organism: Desulfobacterales bacterium; assembly: GCA_963675805.2. Classification (GTDB taxonomy): domain Bacteria; phylum Desulfobacterota; class Desulfobacteria; order Desulfobacterales; family Desulfosalsimonadaceae; genus SURF-3. The sequence continues at coordinate 649,911 of CAXXNU010000001.1, forward strand.
TGACTGAATTTCAACGCCGGCCAGAGCCGGCGTATCGCCCCGGAACAAATTCGTTTCAAGCGTGTTCAACAACTTGACCGATGCCTGTTGTCTGGATCTCAGCTGCCGTCTTTTTTCAAGCTGTTTCCTGAAGCCGGCAAGCTGTGTTTGGAGTAATTCAATTTTATCCTCGGTTGGATATGCTGATTCGATATGGGGGTAGACACGGTACGCCACCGCCGCAAGCAACAACAGGACACCGACGGATAATATTATTTTTTTTCGTTGATCAAGCCTAAACAACAATAAATCCTTTTCTCCGAAATTTTAGCCACTCCGTCTCAACAATCATTTAAAAGAAGATGCATCCACATCCAGTCCGATGGTAAAATTTTCCTTTCCTTCATTATCTTTCCGGATGGTTGACATAAAAGCCGCACCGCTGAGATGCGGCGAGGCTTCAATCAGCGAAATCAGCTCAGCGGCATTGGCCGCCACACCTTCAAGTTTTACCCTTCCTTTGGAGAAATTAAAAGAATTGATCCATGCTGTTTCCGGCAATCTCTCGCTGAGTTCATTTAGAATATCAATCAATCTTCCGTCTCGGGCAGGAAAAAATTTTAAAAAATCAACTCTGCTTTGAATCTTTTGGCTCTCTGCCGCGGCGGCCGTCATCTGGTCGAGGGATTGCTGAATATTTTCAACAGCAGTTTGCAGCTGATTCAAATCCTGCCGGTTGTCAAAAAAATGCCCCCCACTCCAAAGGCCCGAGGACAGCAGCAGCAAACAAACAAGGATATAGAAACAATTGGCGCCGGTCCTTCCGATTTCTTTTTGAAGCGCAACCGGCAGCAAATTCAGCCCCGGCGAAACTTTTTGAACACCTTTCACGGATAAACCAAAAGCCGGTATCATTGCTGGATCAGATATATCTGTTTCCGAGAAATCAACAGGGGCGATAGACGGATAATCAGCTTCCCGCAATTGATCAATCAATCCATCAGGGACCTCTTTGCTACAAAAAAAGATCTTAAAATGGTTCTGGTCATTCTCACTGGCCATATGCTGCGTCATGGCCGCCAATTCAACGGATATTCCTTCCTTGAGCGCCTCTCCGGTATTGGAAATTTTGATGCAACGCGAATATTGCAGCCGATTTTTCCGTATGCCGATAAATTCCCAAATATGGGCATTTCCATACACCACACCGAAGTGGGGGTGCACTGATTGTTTTTCCTTTTCAAAAAAACGGGCAATTGCGTTTGCTGATATATCAATTCCAGCCAGATCAATTGCCATCCCATCCGCAATTTTCAGGTACGGGGCAATAATTTCTTTTTTCACCACAGCGAGCAATACGGAAATTCGGCCTTTTTCCTTATCTTCCGATAAGATTTGACAATCAAAGTAAATTTCGTTTTCCGAAAAAGGAACGTATTTTATCATTTCATAGGCCACGGTCTCTCTTAAATTCTCTTTAACGGAAACCGGAAAATCAATAAATTTGATCACACAGTGTTCTCTTGGAATGCCGAGATAAAGCACGGGGCCGGTCATCCGATATTTTTGAACCATATCCGCCAGCGCATCTCTTATTTCTTTTAAGCGCGCATCCGGCTTTTTTTCCGGATTCACATAGAGCATTTTCTCCGCCAACACCTGAAGTCTGCCAAAACGAAGAGCTGTCAGAATAATTGCGGCCCGATCTGATTCAATATAAATACCGATACTGTGTGGAAAAATCAAAATACACCTTTTGGGTTACATAATTCTTTGCTGATAGATTGCCCAAATTATAGAATTATATGCAAAACTTATTCCGTTTTCTTAACCCCGTCTTCAATTCAACACCTCAGAATAAACCCCCAACACCCTTTTCACCATCTGCCGCACGTCAAAATGATGACTGACCCGCTCTTTTCCGGCCTTACCGAACTTCCTGCGCAGCACATCATCTTTCAGAATTTTGTTAATGGCCTCGGCCAACGCGGCAGTATCTCCCGGCGGTACCACCAAACCGGTCTTATTATGAACATTTACAAAAGAAGTGCCGGTTCCCAGTTCAGTGCTGACAACCGGCTTTCCAAAAGACATTGCTTCCAGCAAAACCATGCCGAACGCTTCACTTTTGAACGTTGAAGGCAAAACCACAAGATCACTGGCTTCAAAATATGATGAGATTTCATTCTCCGGTACTTCCCCCCAAAATATAACCTTTTTTTCAAGCCCCAGTTGATTCACATATTTTCTGAGATCTTTATCCAGCGGTCCTGATCCTACAAGCATCAGAATGGCGTCTATACTTTGCATGGCAGACACCAGACAATCAATCCCTTTATAATATCTGAATTTACCCACAAAAAGAATAAGCTGCGATTTTAACTGCCTGCGAATCAGATCCGGACATAGGGACGTTCCGTTATTCGAATGGTTTCCTGCTATTTGAGTTCCCAACGGAATGACCCGACATTTTTTCCGGTAATGAATCAGTTCGTCTGACACTCGGACATAAACAGGAGAAGTGGCAATAATTGCATCTGCTTTTTTCAGAAACCACTGAGAAAAGGGGGTATAGAATTGTTTTAATATTTTTTGCCGCACAATGTCGCTGTGATAGGTCACCACAACGGGTTTTTGTATGCCTGATAGCAGATAGGAAATCACCGCCGTTGGATTCGGCAGGTGAAAATGCAGAACATCCGCGTCTCTGGCCAATTTCATCAAGAGATGAGGGAATGTCGGATTAATCGGCGCGGAAGCAATTCTGCCGAATTGGGGCGCTTTAATAATCCGGATATCATTATTGTATTCAACCGCCAGTTTTTGAACGTGATTGGAAACAAGGACTTCCACCTCAACCCCGCACTGTTTCAGCCCATTGGCCAGATAATAAACGTGTTTTTCGATGCCCCCTTTGACCGGTGGATAATAATCCTTATATATTTGCAGAACTTTCAATTATCTGCCACCTCATTGAATATCTCCACCAGCTCTTTGGCGCAGCGCTCCCATGAAAAAGCCTGCAAGCGCAATAATGATTTGCCGGCAAGGTCTTTCCGAAGGGTATCATCCGTTAAAATGCGGTTCATCGCGCCTTCAATAGCGGCGACATCCCGGGGGTCAACCAGCAGCGCAGCGTCACCGCTGATCTCCTTCATCGAAGACCGATTGGATGTGATCACCGGAATACCGCAGGACATGGCCTCCAAAACGGGAAAGCCGAATCCTTCGTATAAAGAGGGATAGACCAGACAAATCGATCGCTGATAAATGCTTTTCATCGTATTCCGTGGCACATATCCCGTAAAAATGACGCGCGATGCAAATTGATAATTCTCAAAAAACACCTTAAGAGACGTGTCCCTCCATCCGCTGCCACCCACAATGACAAGATAGAGGTCATTTTTCTCCGGCGCAATCCGTTCAAAGGCTTTTAACAAATTACGTATATTTTTTCTCGGCTCAATGGTTCCGACAAATAAAAAATAGCTGCGCGGCAAACCGTCAATCAGGGCAGACGAAGTCCCCCGGCGCTTCAACTGCGGAACACCCGGATAGACGGTCCGGACATTCCGCAGGGGAATATCCGGATAATATTTTAATATATCCCCGGCGGTCGCCCGGGAAACACTGATGATTGCATCTGCGGATGCAAGAGACCGCTTCATCAAAAGACGTTCCAAGAGCAACCCTTTTTTAAGCATTGTCTCGGGATATTTTAAATGAACCAGATCATGAATGGTAACCACCCGTTTAACGGAAAACGGCAGCATCAGCGGCAAATGGTGACGGGGACTCCAGAATACGTCAAATTGATATTTACGTGCTATCCAGGGGCAAAAAAACTGTATCCACGGCGAACTCAGGGCCTGCCCGCCCGCGCGCCCTTCGATCTTTTCCCACCGGTTATTCAACAATTGATAATTGATGGTTTTGTTGGAAACAAGGTAATAATTATTAAGATCATCAAATGACTGGAGTGCATCCAATATATGTTTCAAGTAATAGCCAATACCTGTTAGAGGATAACTGAGCGGCCGTGCATCAATTCCGATATTCATTCGTATCCTAATATAATCAGTCTAACAAACTTCGCCCCGGTCATGATCCCCCTTCTTTCCATCGCACAAAGCGGTATCCATTATTAAAATCTTCATTCATCTCAACAACCGCTTCAATAACTGATTTCGACGGGTTGCCCGCCATATATCCATATGCTTTAATGGAATAAAAGGGAGACGCCGAAACCGTCAAATATCGATTGATGGCTTCATATATCTCATTCCCCACCAACATCTGAAGGGCATTTAGATTTTGAAAAAATTTTTCATCCCGGCGTGCGATGATCTCCTCCGCCAGTTCATCGGTCATCAGCGGCAGCGATTGCAATAACTGTATGGAAGCAAAGTTAATATTTATTTTATTGGGCGAATTATTCTTAATACGCTTTGCAAACAGCGGAACCTTACCCTTTTTTGAACCTGCATCCAGGGTAATCATATTTTCTACCTCTGAAAAAACGGTTTGCGTCATCCCTTTTACCAGCAGCAACTCCGATTTGGAACGGAACTCGCCATCCCGACATTCATAGGGTGGATCAAGACTAAGATAATAATCATCTTCAGCGCCGTGCGTCCGGTGCAGATTATTTTCATCCCGCCAATCTAAAATTGAATCCACTATAATGCCTGCCTGTTCCGCATCCATTTCAATCCCGCTCAGCAATACCTTCAGCAAATCCGCTTCCGCCGCATTAATATTGATTTTTCCGCTTTCATTCTCAATATTTACGGAATACCCACCGGTTACTCCCGTGCTTTGCATGGGGGATGTTATGGTTTGCAAAAAATTTTCTGTTACAGCATCGGCTTTTTTGCTTTCATTTGCAAGAAGCATTGCCAGTGCATTATTGATGCCGGCGATTGCAAAATAGTAGCCATGAGCGGAACCCTTAACATTATTAACGATATTCATTCGCAGTTTCACCGCATAGGAAAATTCTCCCACGATTACCCAAAGCAGAATTAAAATCCACAACACCATCAGCAGCACAATACCGTTTTCTTTTTTCAAACAACGCCGCATTCTTTTAATCTTCCGCTTTCTGAATGATCCGCGCAAGTACATGTTTTCTTGGCTGATTCTCACTCAGTTGCAAAGAAACTTGCACCGCATCCGGCAAGCCTCTGTCTTCATTGATATCCCAGTTGTGAAGCCAGTTAAACCCGCGGTCCTCGCTTACCTTTAAAAACCTGAAGGAAATATGATCCATACCCGCCAAAAGCTCGTAAAACGCATCATCAGGAGTATCAAAATCTTTTAATGGGGTATTTAAAAAAAGAACATTGCGTTCATATATCTTTAACGCCGCCAACCCGTTATCATCCGTTTCTACGACATATTTAACAAAGACCTGGCCGGCTTTGTTTCCGGTAATCAGCGACACATCGGAAATAAACATCAACTCATTCAGATCCCCCTGGAAAAAAAATTTTTTGCCGCCTGTCATCTCAATTTTTTCAGGTGACGCGGACACGAGCTGCCGCTGAAGCCGTTCCAGAACGATGCGTTGCCGCTGGTGATCGGAAATATCGGCTTCCCCGTGTTCCCAGGCCCGCACTCCGATTCGGAAAGCGCCAAAAACGATCACCAGGATAATGCCGATAATGGATAGGGAAATCATCAGTTCCATTAACGTAAACCCCTGGCTAAACACTCCGCGCACTCTGAAAAAGGGACACCTCACGCGTCGGTTGATGACCTTCTGGCCACTTTTTGCGTTGTCAGCACAATATCCTTTACGCGTCCGAATTTTCGCCATTCTATTTTTACCTTGACTTTAAAAAGCGCCAGTGTGGCGTCCGGACGATCTTCAGGGATATTTCGTTCCGGCACTACCTCGACATACCATTTATATCCGTCCGCCAACTCACCTTGATCACTGACCGGATCAAGTCTTTCAAACACCAGAATTTCTTCCATTTTTTTTTTCGCATGGAATACACCATACTCATAATCATTGGAAATTCGGATGGACTTCAATGAACCGGAAAAGAGTTCAAGCACCACCACCAGGGAAATGGACAAAATCATAAACGCCACCAGCGTCTCAATCAGAGTAAATCCCCGGTTATCATCGGTTTGTCTTTTCATGGAGCCTTCAATAAATAAATTATCCATATCTTTCAACCGTGATGATACTTGTAATAAAGTCAATGGCAATATTGTATTTGGGTCCTTCATGATAGCCAAAAACCAGATTTCCGCCGCTGCAGGACCCGTCCGAAAAAAAATAGACCACCAGGCCATCGGGACTGCTGTTTTCAACCACAGAATATTCCTGGAAAAAAACAATATCTTCTGGATAATTATAATTACTTAAGCCGTCCCTGTGTTTTTCAGTGTTATCCAAAACAACACTTTCATCGCTGTCGGCTGCCGGAGCAACCCATAGTTTATTCTTCCGGATATCGATAAACACCGCCATACTTTTTTGGGCCGTCGTCGCCATGTTGCTGGTGTACCTCAGTGCACCGGCCATTTTATTTACGGTTGTTTTCAGTTGAAGATGCCGGTTGGGAGACAGAAGCCGGGGCGCCAGAAAGGCCGTTGCCAAACTAATGATGACCAGTACCACCAGAAGCTCAAGAATGGTGAACCCCTTGTGCATCAATGAAGGCTTTTCCAGTTCAAAATATCCATATTTATATTTTCCCCCCCAGGTTCCCCGTCAGCACCGTAGGAAATAATCTCAAAATCCCCCTGCGGCCCCGGTGATTTGTAATCATAAGGATTTCCCCAGGGATCCAGGGGAACTTCCTTGGGCAAGTATGGGCCGTCCCAGTTCTCTTCTCCCTGGGGACGTACCCGCATTGCCGCCAGCCCCTGTTCCGTTGTGGGATAACGCCCCAGATCCAGCCGGTAGGTGTCAAGGGCGGTTTCAAATAAGGATATCTGCGCTTTGGCAGCTTTTTGCTTCGACTTATCCACTTTGCCGAACATCCTGGGACCTACCAGTGCCGCGAGCATCCCCAGAATGATCATGACAATCAACAGTTCAATTAATGTAAACCCTTCTTTTTTTTTTAATAATCGCATTTCTTAAATCTCCGGATTAAAATGGTACTTCGTTCAGGCTGAACACTGCCAGCAGCATGGATATGACAATAAAACCGACAATAATGCCCATGGACAAAATCAATGCCGGTTCAAGTAAATTGATAAGCCTTTTTAAGGTATTTCGTACATTTTTTTCATAATTATCAGCAATTTTTAAAAGCATCTGCTCCAGCTGCCCGGTTTCTTCCCCAACCTTGATCATATTCTGCGCAAGCACTGGGAAAACCCCTTCCTCATGCAGTGCGCGGGATAAGGTTTCACCTTCTTTTACTTTTTCATACACCGCTGCCATGGAATGAACCACAACCAGATTGCCCGCGGTTTCCTTCACAAGATTCAACGCCCTTAGGATCGGCACGCCGCTTTTCATCAATGTCCCCAATGTGCGTGTCAGGCGGGCCACCTCAATCATTTTCACCAGGGTCCCGAAAACCGGCTGGTTGATTTTGAACTGGTCCCACCGGAGCCTTCCGCTCGCCGTGCGGCGATAATTTCGCATTCCAAGATATATTATGCAAAAGCCCCCCACGATCATCCACCAGAAATGTCTCAAAAAATCACTGAAACCAAGAATGATTTGTGTGCTTAGGGGAATCGCCTGCCCCATATCGCTGAAGATAACCGAAAACTTTGGTAAGACAAAGACCAGCATAATAATAATGGATATACCGCCGACAAAAACCAGAAAAATCGGATATACCAGGGCGGAAACGATGTATTCTTTCAATTCCTGGTTGTTTTCCATAAATACGCTCAGGCGATCCAGCACCCGTCCCAGAACACCTCCGGTTTCTCCAGCTTTTATCATGTTCACATAAAGCTTTGAAAAAACCGATGGATGCGTTGCCAGCGCTTCCGAAAGGGAATGTCCGCTTTCCACATGTTTCAGTAAACTTTTAATCACATTATGTATTTTTGAATTTTCAGATACTTGAAGCAGAATCGACAACGCCCGGTCAACGGAAAGCCCCGCATTCAGAAGAACCGACAGGTCCTGGGTAAACAACAGCACTTCTTTTGAACCGACCCGTTTAAAAGCGTAAAAAATATCCGTTGAAAAATCATTTTGAATCTTTGCAACGATATTTGATTTTGCGTCCTGAATGCGAATAGGGATATATCCCATCCCCTGAAGCTCTGCTGCAACCGCTTCTTTAGTTTCCGCGGACAAAGTGCCTTCAAAAATTTTTCCTTTTGAATCCGTCGCTTTATACGAATAAGTGTGCATGTTAAGATTCAAGGGTCACCCTTAAAATTTCCGAAATGGTTGTCACCCCGGCCTTGACTTTGGCCCAGCCATTCTGGCGCAAAGTCGCCAATCCTTTTCGGGCGGCTATTTTTTTCAGCACATCCGTATCAGACTGTTTAACAATTTCTTTTCTGATATCCGCGTCCACCGGCAGGTATTCAAATATGGCCGTTCGCCCTTTATATCCGGTATATCTGCAGAGTTCACATCCCTTGCCCGTAAAAAATTCAACGCCCGCGATTTCTTTCGGGGAAACATTCATGGCGGCCAATAACTTTTCATCCGGCACGTAAGTCTCACGACAATTCGGACATATTACCCGCACCAGTCTTTGGGCCAGTATGCCGAGCAATGTAGAACTGATCAGAAAACTTTCAACGCCCATATCAATAAGCCGCGCAATTGCACCGGCCGCATCGTTGGTGTGCAAGGTGCTGAAAATCAGATGGCCTGTTAAAGCCGATTGAATGGCGATCTCCGCAGTTTCCTTATCCCGTATCTCTCCGACCAGTATAATATCCGGATCCTGGCGGACGATGGCCCGCAAACCGCTGGCAAATGTCAATCCCACCTTGGGATTAACATGAATCTGGTTCACACCATCCAGATAATATTCCACCGGATCTTCCAAAGTGATGATTTTATTTTCCGGTGAATTAATCTTTGCAAGGGATGTGTAAAGGGTCGATGTTTTACCGCTGCCCGTGGGTCCGGTGACCAGAATCATCCCATAGGGCTGTTTGATTAATCGCATATATTCCGAAAAAAGGTCGGAAGGGAATCCGATCTCCTGAAGATTCAGAATAAGCATTTCCCGGTCCAGGACCCGCATCACAAGACTTTCACCAAACAATGTGGGAATGGTAGATACGCGAAAGTCAATCTCCCGATTCGACACCTTTAATTTAATCCGGCCATCCTGCGGCAGTCTCCGTTCCGCAATATCCATGTTGGCCATAATTTTAACGCGTGAAATAATCGCTGCCTGAAGCCGCTTGGGCGGGGATTCAATGTCATGCAATACCCCGTCAATCCGAAACCTGACTTTAAATATACTTTCAAAAGGTTCAAAGTGAATATCACTGGCCCTGAGTTCCACGGCGTTTAAGACAAGGCGGTTGACAAGCCGGATGATCGGGGCTTCGGAAGCCAGGTCTTTTAAATGCTCGGCATCTTCCAGATTTCCCTCCGTAATCTCGTATACATCCCGCCCCGCTTCCTCAATAATCGTCTCCAGGGATTGCGCACCCACACCGTATAAACGTTCCACCGCATCAAGGATATCCGCCTCATTTCCCGGAACAACTTCAATATCCAGTTCATATGCCTGTTGCAGGGCTTCAATGGTGTAGAAATCTTTTGGATCAGACGCGGCGATTCTTAGTGCTTTTCCGTTCAGTCTAATGGGAACGAATTTGGCCTGCCGCATAAACTGAACACTCAAATTTTCCAGCATAACCGGTTCGGTTGGGTATTCAGACTGGGCCAACGATTTCATGGAGAAACCTCGATATATTGATTATCTATAATTATTGACATACTGATGGTAAGCATGGATTTCCATCTTTTGAATATTAAACCGCGCTGATATCTCTGAGTTCAAGTTTACTTGAAAGTAAAAATTATTATGCACTGAAACTGAAAAGTATGCATTTTTCATTCCATCATAACTGATTGAACACCGGGGAATTGACCAAAAAAACTTGATATCATTGACAAGGACTTTTTTCAAGACACCATTATGACAGCGACAGCAAACGGGGTTGCCGCAGCCTATCACTGCAAAATTCCTGAAAAATAATTGACTTCAGCCAAATCCTTTGGGTATTTATACAAAATTTGCTTTTTCATTCAGGTAAACGAAAAATCCTGCTGAGTACCAGACTGGCAGTTTGTTTCGCTGCATTTATCTGGAAGCGTATTTTTCTGTACCAATAGCATGGAAACAAAGTAATATAAATGAAATATATTCAATACATTTCTCTCTTCTTTTTGATCGTTGCTTTTTCCTTTGGATGGGGATTTTGTGCGGGAACGTTGCATCTGTTCCCCGGCAATATTTTGATACCCATTAAAAATGATATCATCGCATTTATTCAAGGGGGAGGATACAATAAAAAGTCAATTGCGGAAAAGCTTGCCAATGATCTGGGGCTGCGTCCGGAGCGCATGCTGGCCAGAAAAACGCCTCAAAACCAAAGAAATTATCAGGCAGTATCTGTTGAGGGGCTGAAAAAGCGGCGACAAGCGCCTTTAATATTTACGAATGATCTTCAAAATAGAAATACCGGAATTCCATCAGGTTATCTTTTTATCTGGGGGGCTTTTGATTTCGATGATCATTTGCACGGCGGCATTCTCATGGACGAAAAAGGAAATGTGATTCATCATTGGGTGCCTGATGAGAAAAATTTTATTTCGGAAATCAATGCCTATAACAAAACCCTCCTGAAAAAGGATAGAATCGAATATGATCCGCCGCAGGGACGATTCCCCCATGGTGTTGTTGTGTTTCCGGATGGATCAATCATTTTCAATGATGGTGATCCGGGAAACGGCATGCAAAAGATTGATTTTTGTTCACATACCCGATGGATAAAACTGGGTAAATTCAATCATGTCATATCAAAGGGTATGGAAGACGGCACCATATGGGCCATGGAAAAAGAGAATTTTTTACATCAAATAGATGCCTCAAGCGGAGAATCCATACAAATCATTCAGATCGAAGACATTATAAAAGCCAATCCTGATACTGACGTCCTGGGTATAAGACGCAGCTACCTTGAAGGAAAATGGTTGGATGATCCATGGCATTTTAATGACATAGAACCATTGCCATTAATTTACCAGAATGTTTTCCCGCAATTTAACCCCGGAGATCTGCTATTAAGCATGCGATCCTTAAATGCAGTGATGGTGCTTGATCCGGGGACAAAAAAAATCAAATGGTGGCGATTGGGCGCATGCTCGAGGCAGCATGATCCAGACTGGCAACCCGATGGCAGCATCACTGTTTATGACAACCAAATGTTTGATAAAAACAATCTTAATTTTACAAATGAAAAATTCAGTAGAATTGTCAAGATAACTGTTGATAACTATCAAGCAGATGTATTGTATGATGGCAAAAAAGACAATTTTTATTCAAATATACGCGGAAAGCATGAGATCCTGCCAAACGGAAATATTCTGATAACCAGTTCCATGCAGGGACGGATCATGATTGTAAATTCAGCAGGCGAGACACTTTTCGAATTCATCAATCCGTATGACGAAAAAGGAAATGTGCTGACCCTCTCCGAGTCCATCTGGCTGCCCAATGACTTTTTTAGCTTTAATGTTCATACCGATCATCGCTGTGAACAAGTGAACAATTCGAAAAAACAATGGCACCCCGGCCAAAATAGAGAATTGCATTTTGCGACTTCAAATAATAAGTGGAAAAAATCTTTTTTAACTTTGGAACCTGTTGTTTTTAATACGGAATTGCGCCATAAAAACAATCCGTTTTTGACTTTTGAAGGATGGAGCCAGGCGGAACCAGACTTTCGGTGGACTGAAGGGGAATCAGCGTACCTGCATTTTAAAATCAATAAAAAATTATCCGGGAAAAACATTACCCTTAAATTGAATTTACATACCTTTGGCGATCAGAGTATCCAGATTTTTTTAAATGATGAGCTTTTAGACAAAATACATATTCACTTTCCGCAAAAAAAGGCTTTGCTTTTATCCCTTCCAACCCGTTTGCTGCATAACAATAGCATCAACACGTTGAAATTCGAATTGCCGAATGCCCGAATTCCGGATTCTCCAGACATCAGGGCATTAGCTGTTGCTTTTTACAGTGCGGAGTTTATCGCTGAAAATTGATTCATAAGAGCGTAACCGTTGAATTAATAAAGGAGATTTTTTGATGAGATTATTCTTTTATCTGCTTATCTGGAATATAATCATATTATTATCGGCATCCCCGGCCGTTGCCTATATCGGGCCGGGGCTTGGTGCCGGAACCTTAGCTGTTATCGTGGGCTTTGCCGGTTCTATATTTTTAGCCGTCTTTGCACTTGTGTGGTATCCGTTAAAACGATTTTTAACAAAAATCGGCATCTTAAAGAAAAAAAATCCCGATAAATCATAATTTTGGTCCTATCATGATGAATATCGCTATAATCGCGCTATGCTGTATTGTAACCGTAGAAATGATGATATTCACCCGTTTCTTTGCTACGATAAATAAAATCAATTTTGTTTATCGAAAAACAAAATGGGTGATAACAAGCAACGCGATTTCGGACCACTGGAAAGAGAAAGTCCTGCAACAATATGCCGCTTCAATGTTCATTGGAACCCTGAAATTACTGATGCATTTAATCTTTATTTTTACCCCTTTTTATATCGCGATAGGTTTATCGCCGTTTATGCATCTTCAGATAGAGACCCTTTTGATGACTCCGTCCGGCATTATTGGCACCACACTGTTTGCGATTATATATGGAACAACGAGAAAACATTATGTCAAAAAATGATTATGGTTTTGCTGATCGCCTGCTTCACCATTTTGCACTTCGGTCGACACACATTCAGCAAATGTCTTTTACCATAGATCAAATGCTAAACGAAACTGATCACGAAGCAGTCCGGGGAAAAGCCCATGTATTCGTTTCAGGCCTGGCAAGGGCCGGTACCACCGCCCTTATGCGCCTGCTTTATGCAACAGGCCGGTTCTGTTCTTTGACCTACCGGGACATGCCCTTTCCGCTATCACCCCATCTTTGGCGAAATATTCAAGGAACGAGTTCAAAAGAAGGCGTCATTAAAGAACGTGCCCATGGCGATGGAGTACAAGTCGACTATGATAGTCCCGAAGCACTGGAGGAAATTTTCTGGCGAGTGTTCTGCGGCAGGCAATATATATTACCGGACAGGCTTGTTCCAATGGAAGCAGAGGCAGAAGTAATTGAATTTTTTCAGCAATACATTGCGGCTGTACTGGAAGTAAACCATACTGATCGTTATTTATCTAAAAACAATAACAATATTTTAAGGCTGGCATCCATACATGCGGCATTTCCAAATGCTGTTATCATCATCCCCTATCGCGACCCTTTCCAGCAATCCTTATCTCTTTATCGCCAGCATCTTAGATTTGTCCAGGCCCACAGGGAAAACAAATTCAGTAAGAGTTATATGAAATGGCTTGTTCATCATGAATTTGGCAGTGATCACCGTTTTTTTGATGTCAGCAACCGACAATCCGTCAGAACACCCGATGAACCGGGTTATTGGCTGGATCAATGGGTTAATGTTTATCGTTTCCTTTTAAATGAAACGCGGGATAAAAACGTAAACACCATCTTTGTTGAATATGAAAAATTGTGCAACAAATCAGAGTATGTGTGGGGTGTTTTAGCAAAGCATGCCGCGCTGGATGAAGGCACGCTGCCTGCAGGATTTATTTTATCCCAAGCCCCTGACCGTGAATGGGAATATCAAAATGATGATTCGACCCAGGAGGCCGAAGAGGTTTTGGCCCGGCTTAAAAGACAATCCCGAATTTACAGTGATAAAGAATAGCGGTAATAATTCCCAATTTGCCAGAAAAAACCGCCTCCCGCATTATTCATTTCCCTTTTTCATCCTGCTTTGAAGCCGCTTAAACCGTGCTTCATCACGCACCCCGTTAAAACGCGTATCAGAGGCAAACCGCTCAGTGTCACTGAACCCTTTTTCAACAGCTTTTTCTAACCAGGCATATGCCGCATCAGCATCCCCATTGTAGGCATGGAGCGCCGCCAGTTGATAATGAAATTTATAATCCGTCGGGGCCAGACGGGCGCCTTTTAAAAACAATGTCATGGCCTGATCAATGTCCCCGGTCATGAGAAAACAGGTGGCCAGATGGTTCAACGTCATCACATACAACTCCCGGTCCGATTCCGGCATCAGGGACAATGTTTTCTGGTAACCCGCAATTGCCTGCTTAATTTTTCGCTCGCGTTCCAGCAGGAATGCCTTTTTAAACTGCAGCTCCGGCGTATTCGGATATTGCTCGCTCAGTTTTTGAAGGCAGGCCTCCGGTGTTCGGCACCGGCGCAAAAAATCAGACAACGCATCCAGATCATCTTTTGCTTTCTGATTGCCGGAATCAATCGCAATCGCCCGCTGATAATTTTCTAAGGCCTTATTAAATTCCCCCAGCATCGTCAGTTCATAGGCCAGCTTTCCATGCAAATCCTTAGCATCATAATTTTGCTGATCCGCCTGTTTATAAGCCATCACCGCTTCCAGATGAAATCCCATTTCACCCAGGGAAATGCCCATATTATAAAATGCCGCCGGATCTTCTTCCAATTCTAGGGCTTTTTGATAATATAAGACTGCCTCTTTATGCGATTCTCTTTGCTGCATGGCATAGGCGATATTTTGAAGGGGCCGGGCATCATGCGGTGCTTTTCGGGCATTATCCTTCCAGAACCCCACATCGTCACGCCATGTCTGGTTCCGCTGAAATGTCCAGAGGCTGAGCGTCAGCAGAGTTACCACAACACCTGCTTGTTTCACCCGCTTTACGGAAATAAGCTTATCACCGCCATCAATCAGCAAAAAGAAAATCATCATCGAAGGAAGATAGAGCCGGTGTTCATAAATAATTTCAATGCCGATAACAGAGGATTCAATCATTAGATTCCCCAAAAACCAGAGTATGCCAAAAGCCAGCAACCGGTGCTTTTTGGCTGAATATACGGCGATGATGAAAATAAGCAAAACCATTACAGCCGATATGAGGGTGGCTCCCGGATCAACAATGGAATGTGACAGGGGATAATCATAGTCCAGCATCAGCCGATCCGGGTGGGGAAAGATCATTATACTCAAATAGTAAGCAATCACGCGAAATTCCGTCAGCACTCTTTCGGAAAGGGTAAACCCCCAATGACCATATCCGGCAAGAATGCGGTCAACAGGATGAACGCCGAGAAAAAACCATGCAATCCCCCAAAAAGTTACAACGGATACGAGGCCACCGATAATCATCGTCCTTATTTTTATGGCCCGCAAATCCTGCAAAAAAAACCATTCATACAAAAGGATAAACAATGGCAGGGTTGCTGCAATTTCTTTGCTTAAAACAGCACAGATGCCGGTAGCAAAACAGCCTGAAAAAGAAAAAACAGACTGCTTCAGATGGCCCCGTCGCATCAGTGTGCGTCCATGGATATACAAAAGCATTGAAAGAAGATAAAACAAAACAGACAGACTGGTCATCCGCTGGACAATATAGGTCACCCCATTTGTCTGAAGCGGATGGAGCAGCCAGATCAACGCACTCAGGAAAGCGATCCAACTGTTACGTGCGTCAATCTGGTTGCGGGATGGGTTACCGCCAGGTGCCGAAGAAGAGGCAGCGTGTTTCAGGAGAGTGATAATCAAAAAGAATAAACAGATGCCGGTAAGCATATGAATGCCAACATTCACTGCATGATATCCAAATGTCTCCACTCCTCCAAAATAATAATTCAAGGCCAGCGTCATACTTGCCACCGGCCGATTGCTGCTCGTGGATTGCACGACCGCATTTTTCAACGCCGTAAACGTCAGGTCATCTATCTGAAGCTGCGGATTATTTTTTACAATCGTGTTGTAATCATCAAAAACAAAAGGGGAATGAAAAGAATTCGCGTATACAAGCAATGTGGCAAAAACAAGTAATCCAATAAAAATAAAATAGTTAAAAATATTCCGGTTGGAAAATTCCATACGCGTAGTATCCTTCCAGGGAATGATTGATCTCGGAAAAAATTACCGGTCAAATTTCCATTTTCAACAATCCATATTTACCGATTGCCGGGATAGATACCCGGCCTGCCGGTCAGAAATTATTGATTATAACCTACCGTAATAAAAGGGGCGATCATCAAATAACGGCCGTTATAATATGTTGCCCGCGCAAAATGCAACGGGGCCTATCCGGATTACGAATCCGAACAGACCCCGGTTATCATACATCATCAGATTGTTGCAAGTGGTGGTTATTTGGTCGGCAATAATCATGGTCTCAGCCAACAAAAAAAACATGGCCACATCCGTATATATTAAAATATCAGCGACCGAATAAAACAGCCTCCTCCGCCTCCACCTGATGATGTTTTTGGTGCCGTGGTTGCCCCCGCCGGGCCAAATCCGCTAAGATCAATGATTTTACCATCCGGTGTTTCGATCAGATCTCCTGGCCCGCCGTCAGTCAGGGTCAGCGTTAATTTTTTTCTATCAGAACTAAACAGCACGCCATCCGCAGAAACAAGCAGTTCCTTGCGCATAAAATCATAAAACCCGCCTTCTTTGGGGTCATATTTCCACCATTGGAAGTTTTCCGTTAGCGGCTCGGAAAATGTAAACTCAACCGTTGCTGAACCGCCTTTTTCCGGAACGGTTACCGCAAAATCAATCACCCCGTAAGGCATGTCAGGAATTTCAATGGCGGCACCTGCATCGTGTGCAATACAATCCTCCGGCCGCCGGGAACAGATTTTATTGATGATACAACCCGAATCCACTGTCATTCCGATCTGGATATCCGGAACGACAACTGATTTCATTGCTTTTCGCGTGTCAGAAAGGAGCAAATTGCCGTATTCGTCCACAAACTCAATGCCAAGTGTCACCGGTTCATCCGGGTCAATCACCGAATCCGTGCCGATGCCGTTTTCATCAAATTCAACACCATCACTATCGGTCCAAAAACCAAGATAATCCGAGACAGGAGACCAGTTTTCACCGTCAAACACACTGGCCCGCCAATAATAAAATGTATCCTTTTCCAGAATACATACGGACGGCACCTGCCAGGCCGTGAGCTGTGCGTCGGTAATTTCATCAACCACTATGAGCAATTCATCCCAACGGCTTTCACCAATCAGCCATCGGGTTTTTACATGCGCATCACCATCTATATCCGTAAATGCATTTTCCTGCAGTTCCAGTTTCGGTGTCAGGGAAACCTTAATCCCGTCAGGAGACAATCCCAGGGGCGCTGCTGGTGGAGTATTCACGTCATTGCCTGTATCACCATTATCAGTACAATCCTCGTCAACAAGACCATCACAATCATTGTCAATACCGTCCCCGCAATCCGGAATTTGATAATTGGGATGGATAAAAGGATCATGGTCATCGCAGTCAACTGCCGTGCCACAGCCGCTTTCGGCAAAATATCCATCGCCGTCCGCATCCGTACAGGTCGGGCAATCTTCGTTAATCACTCCGTCCTGGTCATTATCTTTGCCATCGCCACAGATCTCCTCAGCGCCGGGATAAACTGTCGCATCATTGTCATCGAGGTCGTCAGGCGGGCTGTATCCATCGCCGTCCGCATCCACAGTCGCATCACATTTTTTATCAAAACCATCGCAATCCTGGTCAATATTATCACCACAAATTTCCTCGGCGCCGGGATGGAGGGAAGCATCATTGTCATCGCAGTCACCTTCAGCTACCGCATATCCGTCGCCATCATTGTCTGTTTTTTCTTCACACCCCTCATCGATAGACCCGTCACAGTTATTATCAATACCGTCACCACAAACTTCCTGGGCTCCGGGGTGGATTGAGGCATTGTTGTCATTGCAGTCATTTGTCGTATACCCATCTCCGTCTTTGTCTTCCGCACCGGCAAAGTCATTGCCCGGGACCCATACCCCCCATACCCACTGACCATCACCTGTTGGCTCTGCGCTCCCCCCGGAACTTGACCCTCCGGAACTGCCAGAACCGGGAACGCTACCAGACTTATCCCACCATCCTTCGATATTTTCGTCTGCTTCGGTGGAATTTCCAGAGTTTGTATTATCATCTGTTAAGGACGGAGCACCATAATCTGAAGCGTAACCATTATTTAACGATAATACGCACAAACCGAGCAACAGTATAAATGTTATTAAAAATATGGTTTTAATTTGCTGGGGGGTGACTATCCCTGTCATATGATGATTCTCCAATGTATTCGATTTTAATAAAGCAATCCGCCCCTTGGCTAACGATATGACATGGGGGCAGACACATCTTGGGTGCCGATCCTGTTTTTTACAAAAAAAACAGGAGAAATCTTGTATGCATAGACAAGTTTTCTCCTGTTTCGCAAGAATTAATTTTTCTGTGTCAGCGGTTCATGGGGGTACGACCACCCAAAAACTTAAAACATCAGTGATTTTATAAAACAGCCTCCGCCGCCCCCGGATGAGGAGGACGGTGATACATCTTCCGAAGCGGCCGTCGAAGTCGGGCCGAATCCGCTGGGATCAATGATTTTGCCGTCCGGTTGTTCAATCATATCTCCGGGCCCGCCGTCGGTCAAGGTCAGCGTCAACTTTTTTCCATCAGAACTAAACAGCATGCCGGCGGCAGAAACAAGCAGTTGTCTATTCATAAAATCATAAAACCCGCCTTCTTTGGGGTCATATTTCCACCACCGGAAGTTTTCCGGCAGCGGCTCGGAAAACGTAAACTCAACCGTTGCTGAACCGCCTATTTCCGGCACGGTTACCTCAAAATCAATCACCCCGTATGGCATGTCAGGAATTTCAGTGCCGGGCTCAGCATCTAATGCAGTAGGGTAATCTGCTTCTTGGTCAATGAAATCCTCCGGCCGCCGGGAACAGACTTTATTGATGATACAATCCGATGTCATTCCGATCTGGATAT
Source organism: Desulfobacterales bacterium (assembly GCA_963675805.2). Lineage (GTDB taxonomy): Bacteria > Desulfobacterota > Desulfobacteria > Desulfobacterales > Desulfosalsimonadaceae > SURF-3. The sequence goes on from CAXXNU010000001.1 coordinate 668,962, forward strand.
CCGGAACAACAACTGATTTCATTGCTTTTCGCTTGTCAGAAAGGAGCAGGTTGCCGTATTCGTCCACGAATTCATTTCCAAGTTTCACTGTTTCGCCCGGTTCAATCACCGACTCCAAGCCGATGCCGTTTTCAAATTCAACACCATTACTATCGGTCATAAAAGTAAGATAATCTGAAACAGGAGACCAGGCCTGACCGTCATGCACCCTGGCCCGCCAGTAATACAGTGTATCCTTTTCCAGAATACATACTGATGGGACCTGCCAGGCGGTGAGTTGTGTATCGGTTATTTCATCAACCACGATAAGCGATTCATCCCACTCATCTCTGCCAATCAGCCATCGGGTTTTCACATGCGCATCACCATCTATATCCCTAAATGCATTTTCCTGCAGTTCCAGTCTCGGTGTCAGGGAAACTGTAATACTCCCATCAGGTGACAATAAAAGGGGAGCTTCCGGTGGCGTATTCACGCCATTGCCGCCCCCACCATTAACATCATCATCGTCATTGCCTGTATCACCATTATCAGTACAATCCTCGTCAACAAGACCATCACAATCATTGTCAATACCGTCCCCGCAATCCGGAATTACATAATTGGGATGGATATTGGGATCATGGTCATTACAGTCAACTGCCGTGCCACAGCCGCTTTCGGCAAAATATCCATCGCCGTCCGCATCCGTACAGGTCGGGCAATCTTCATCAATTAGTGAGTCCTGATCATTATCTTTGCCGTCGCAGATCTCTTCTGCGTTAGGATGGATTGTTCCATCATTGTCATCGAGGTCGTCAGGCGGGCTGTATCCATCGCCGTCCGCATCCACATTCACAGCACATTTTTTATCAAACCCATCGCAATCCTGATCAATATTATCACCACAAATTTCCTCAGCTCCGGGGTGGAGGGAAGCATCATTGTCATCGCAGTCGCCTTCAGCTACCGCATATCCGTCGCCATCATTGTCTGTTTTTTCTTCACACCCCTCATCGATAGACCCGTTACAGTTGTTATCAATACCGTCACCACAAACCTCCTGGGCTCCGGGGTTGATTGAGGCATTGTTGTCATCGCAGTCATTTGTCGTATACCCATCTCCGTCTTTGTCTTTAGGTTCGTCAGAACTATTGCTCGGGACCCACACCCCCCATATCCACTGACCATCACCTGTTGGCTCTGAGCCTCCCCCAGAACTTGGCCCTCCGGAACCGCCAGAACCGGAACCGCTACCATACTTATCCCACCATCCTTCAATATTATCGTTTGTTCCGCTTCCGGGGTTAGCACTACCTCCATTATCATTGTCATCGTCTGTATCGTCACTTGATCCACCGGGATCAGTAAACGTTATTTGGTCGCCGATCTTTTCGTATTCTGGAATATTATTGACAATCTCTACAGAAATTTTCGCCCCGTATTTTAGCAATTTGAAGTTCATATCACACAGCTTTAAAGGTAGAGTATATTCATTTCCCGGCCAGATCCCTCCTCCCCAGTAAAACGTTGCAAGTCCTGGTTCTTCCAGGCCAGATTGCGTAGAATCATAACCCTTTGCAATGTGGATAGTAGGATCACCATCCCATTGAATTTCCAACGGGTTATAGTGAACTTCCAACTCCAACCCGCTCAATTCTTTGCTGCCATAACGGAGATCATAGTTAACAGACACCTTAAAAGACTCTGCATCATCAATTGTTGGGGCTGTCGCCGGCCCTGAAAGGCTGACTACCTGTTTTGGTGTGGTTGGGACGGAAACTGTTGACGGATCACCATTTGCGGCCCATTTAGATTGCCTGGTAAGACCATCATACCATTCAGTATATTGATCTTTGTCGACATAAAGACTGCAAGTTATCCCATGAAGTCTTGAAGCGGATTTAAATCTCAATAGCTTAAAATAAAGCCACCCGCCGGTTTCCAGCCCCCCGCTAATCCCACTATCCAAAACTGTAATATGTCCACCATTATTTCTTAAAAGTATATCTTCATTAGAATAGTTCTCTAATTTGTTATAATCAAACGAATAATTCCACGGGAAATCATCATAATTACCCAAATTAGAATAATTTCCCTGCAATGGTTGCCCATAACGCACAGCCAATCCGATCCAATCCGTCTTGGATGTAAAAAACACAATTTCATGCCTTTTAGTGCCTCGCGGAATGTAAATCCGAAACTGATCGTTACTCCATTCCAGTTCGCTAGCTGGCAGTTTAATCCTATCTGATGCTTCACAAGGGCCGGTTTCCTGGTTACACAAAAGGATGGAATTATGCGGATTATATAAATCCTTAAATGAACTGCGCGTAAACGTTTCGACCCCACCATCACTTGCTACATACGTGATTGAAAACCCCGATTCATAAATGGACCGGTAATCATCATGAGAATCCGCGGCCCTGCTTTCACCTGCCATCAGTATAATGATTCCGGAAATTATTACAGAAATCAGACTGTTTATTATTTTATTGTCTTGCGTGAATACGGTTGCCATATTCTTTGTTTTCCTCACATTTTTTAGGGATAAACCGGCCCGCCATTTGCCGGGGGCCCTTAATGCCTGAAACCATTCTTTAAACAAATAAATTTCCAGTCATTTCAAATTGATACGCTTATCATTCTTCAATTTACCTGCAAAATTACCAACAACCACTATATATTGTTATTATAAATATTAATTTAATATCATATAGTGGTTTCAATTTCAACTCATTTTTATTTTAAACCAAAATGAATATTAACGCGCAAATCTCGCGTTTATCATTTTCAATTTAATGCAATAAACATGCCTTGCATGTGCCGCAAGACTTTGACCAAAAATCCTTCAAAGACAAAAATTCGCATATTAAAGAAGCCATGGCCAGCTAACAAAAGCAAGGACTCAAAAAAAGCTTTTCTTGCCACATGATTTATATTCAATGTTAACAATCAGTGCGTCTTAAACAAAATAACTGCTCGTCGGCACAAATTATAGTCACTATGTCTTTTTTCTTTGAATAGTAAATAATACAAAGGGCATACATTACATTACACAGCACATGGTGCATAAATCATTGACCAGACACACTGTTCAAATATGACCAACACTGTCTATATACAACCAATGAGTGCAGTGGACGCTACCATCCGCTTCGAGCCAGCAACACCGGTATCAATCCATGGAAGCATTTTGTCTACCATATTCCTCTGCCGGATTTCATGGCAAGGAACCAATGCTTGAATATAATCATGAAAAATGATTCTGCAGGACCATAACATTTAATCTTGGAACAACCGACCATGGACCCGAAGCACTTGAGGTTGTTTGAAGTTTTGCCTGCAACCCTTTTCCCTTGACTGATATCAAAAAATATTCTTATATTTCAAGGCATACAGGCTATGTATAAATGAAATTTCAGACACAATCAAATGATTCGTGCGAAGCAATCAGCATGGAAAACCCAGAAAATACATTCATTAAAATCGCCGTGATTGAAAATGCCATCGAAGCGCAACTCCTCACCTCCATTTTAACAGAGCGAAACATCCCCCACCAGATGCGTTCCCATCATGATACCGCCTATGACGGTCTGTACCAGGCGCAAAAAGGATGGGGAGATATCAATGCGCCGCATTACATGCTAGTGGAAATCAAAAATATCCTTAATGATATACGAAAAGCGAATAAATAAAAATCCGTGTGCAATGCTCCCATTAATTTGTTTTTGCACAATATATTTGAAAGGGGTGCCCCATGAGTGAATCCAAAAAACACGCATCTTTTGAAAAAGCCCTTGAAATCGGCCGGCCGCCCAACATTGTATCGCTTTTTCCCAACTCCAGAGCCCTGATCGTGAGCGGGAAATTCATTGACCGGGCCATGCTTGCCAAAGGGAATGCCATTTCCATTGCCGCCAACGGCAGAAACCTGTTTGTCATCCAGGGGGCGTTAAAAGCCGCCCAGCGGGCCAATTCCGCCCTGATCATTGAAATCGCCAAATCCGAAGGCGGCACCAATGCCTATTGCGCGGTCAATTACTGGAATATCGCCCGCCTGGTGGACGATCTGTGCAACCAGTTCGGCATCACGGTGCCGGTGGCCATTCACGCGGACCACTACGGCATTAAAGGGCCCAAAGACATTGAAATCGCCCGAACCGAAATCCCGTCCATGTTTGACGCGGGCATGACATCCATTGCCATTGACGCTTCCCATCTGCCGGACAAGGACAATCTGGAAGCCAGCATCGCGCTCAGCCCCTATGTGCCCGCGTGGGCCGGCTATGAAACCGAAGTGGGTGAAATCAAAGGCAAACACGGCCTTTCCACAGTGGAGGAAGCCCTGTTTCTGATCCAAGGACTCAACGCCCATGACATTTTTCCGGACTGGATTGCCTTGAACAACGGCACCACCCACGGCATCGAAGCCGGGGCCGAAGGGATCCAGGTGGAACTTACCGCTCAAATTCATGAGGCACTGAAACCTTACCATGTTTCCGGGGCCCAGCACGGCACGTCAGGCAACAGCTCCGACCGCCTGCGCAACATTGCCGCCAACACCCTCACCACCAAGGCCAATGTGGCAACAGCCCTTCAGATGATTTCATGGGGCCTGACAGTCAATGACTACGGCAATGCCCAACTCGACGATGACGGCAACTTCATCAAACTGGAAAATGAAGGCATGACCGAAGACAACTGGAAAAAAATGACCACTTATGCAGCGGAACGGAGGATTAAAAAAGGGGATTTCAAAAAGCTCAACCTGCCTTTTGAGAATCTGCTCCTGTCCCAGCCCGCGGACATCCGGGAGCGCATGGCCAAACGGGTGGAAGATTTTATCTATAACATGCTGGCGAATGTATTAAACAGTCAGGACACAGCAGATCTGGCCATTGAGGCCATTGTCACCGCCGGTTCTCATGATCCCGGCCCCAAGGCAACACGCGTTGAAAATCCCGATGACTGGACCCCGGCCAAAATTGCGGAAAAAGCCGCGGCCATCGACAGCAATAAGGGGCCGGAAGGGAATTTTGACGACTAATGCGGGAAAAAACCCATTGCCATTTCTGCGGCGGCCGGCTGAACAAAAAACACCATGAAGGCAGGGAACGTCTTTTTTGCAATGCCTGCCAGATGCCGATTTATGAAAATCCCGTGCCGGCCACCTGCATGGTCACGGTGGACGAGCGCAACCGGCTGCTGCTGGTAAAACGCAGCGTGAATCCCAAAAAAGGCTGGTGGTGCCTGCCCGGCGGGTTCATGGAACTGGGGGAAACACCGGAAGAAGCCGGCCTGCGGGAACTGGCGGAAGAGACTGGCCTTTTTGGAAAAGTCGACATGCTGCTGGGGGTCACCAGCAACCACAGCACCCTTTACGAAACCGTAATGATGACCGGATTTCTGGTCCGGTCATTTCACGGTGAGCTTTATGCCGGTGATGACGCAGACGCGGTTTGCTGGTTTACTTACGCGGATTTTCCGGAAATTGCTTTTGACAGCCACAAAAAATTCATCAAAATGTATTATTCTGCCTATGCGAATACCCACCCATCAAATCCATAATGTGCTGAATGCCTATGCCCGGCGACTGAAAAGACAGCACGACGTTGATCAGGGCATTATCCCGGCAACAGATGAAGATAATGGCATTTCCTATTCTGCTGAAACAAAACGCCGGGCCATCACCGAAAAACTCTCCAGCGACATTCTTCTGGGCGTCGCCCGTTTCGGCCCGAAGCCGCACACAGCGCCCGAAGCCCATGTTGTGCCGGAAACCGACCCGGGACCGGAAGAAATCCGGTACAACAGGATTGCCCACAACGGAGAAAAAATTCCAGCTGTCATGAAAATCCAGGACTCTGATTTTTTAATCCGAAATTTGAGAGGATCGGCTGAGACAAACAACGGGCGCTGAGAAAATCAAAAAAGGAACTTTCCAATAGCAGTAATTTTATTAAAATTGAGGGCTTTCTCTATAGGTCTGAATGCTAAGCGCTGCTTTTTTTGCTTTTTTCAAATTGTTTGCTGTTTCCATAAGCCTACCACGTCTGTCGCACCCGCACCCCCTGATCCGTCAGATAGGATTTAATTTCGGAAATGGTGTACGCGCCGTAATGCACCATGGACGCGATCAGTGCCGCATCGGCGTTTCCTTTGGTCAGCACGTCATTCAAATGCGACGGATGCCCCGCGCCGCCGGACGCAATCACCGGAATATCCACATTGGTGGAAATGAGCTCTGTCAATGTCAGTTCATATCCATCTTTTGTGCCGTCCGCATCAATGGAGTTCAGGCAGATTTCGCCGGCCCCCAGGGCCTGGGCCTCAAGGGCCCATGCCAGAGCATCCATGCCCATGTACTGACGGCCCCCGTTGATCACAATTTCATAGCCAGAGGGGATGGTATCACTTTTTTCTACTTTTTTAACGTCCATGCCCAGCACCACACACTGGCTGCCAAAGGCGGCCGCGCCCTGTGAAATAATATCCGGATTTTTAACCGCGGCCGAATTCACGCTCACTTTTTCCGCTCCGGCCAGCAAAACCGCCCGCATATCCTCCAGGGTCCGGATGCCGCCGCCCACGGAAAACGGGATAAATATAGTTTCCGCCACCCGCCGCACCACATCAATCATAATGTCCCGTTTTTCATGGGAGGCCGTGATATCGTAAAATACAATTTCATCGGCCCCGCCTTCGTAATACACCCGGGCCATTTCCACGGGATCCCCGATATCCACATTATTTTCAAATTTCACCCCTTTGGTGGTGCGGCCCGCATGCACATCCAGGCAGGGGATAATCCGTTTGCTTAACATGGCTGCCACCTGCTGAAATTTTTGAGAACGGTCAGTCCGGGACGCCCGCTTTTTTCCGGATGAAACTGGGTGGCCACCAGATTGCCTTTTCCGATGACGGATGAAAATTCAATGCCGTAATCTGTTTTGGCAAGTACTTGAGCGGGATCCGCCGGTTGCGGGAAAAATCCATGTACAAAATAAAATTCATCGCTTTCATTTATCCCGGCAAACACCGGATGAGGGGTTTTCATCTGAATCCGGTTCCATCCCATATGAGGAATTTTCAATCCGTTGATGCCCCTGGCAGCAAAGACTTCGGAAAACGCATCCACCTTTCCATCGATGATGCCGAGACACTCGGTCTGATTTTCCCGACTGGATCCAAGTATAATCTGGGTACCGAGACAGATGCCCAGTACGGGTTTTCCTTCCGCCACTGCCTGGCGGATCACCTGGTCCAGCCCCAGCCGGACAAGACTTTTCATGGCAGACCCGGCCGCCCCGACCCCTGGAAAAATTATCCGTTCTGCAGCGGCAATGACATCCGCATCATTGGTTACCACATTTTCCACCCCGATATGCGTCAGGGCCCGGGACACACTGGTCAGGTTGCCTGCATCATAATCAATAACTGCAATCATTTTTTTTATCTCAATCACTTGTTTCATTTCTCGTTGCTGTGGTTCGCTGCCCGGAATAAAAACCCGGCGGTCTGCACTGGGCAATGGGCCGGCATCTTCAGAAGGGATCTTCCCATCTCAACTGGACCGCACCGGTCAGGCTGAAAAAATCAAATACTAAAATTCAGGGATGCCTGTCAATTTTTAAGTCCCGTCCCAGCGGGGTGTTCCCATTTTTTCTTCAGGTTCGCCAGTTTTTGCTGATAGGACGTGCGGACATCTTCCGGCACCAACCGGATAATACCGCCGGCAATTCGGTTAAGCTGGGGCGCCAGCTTCGATTCTCCCACAAGGGCGGCGCCGCCCGCAGGCAGGAAGGTTATTAAAAGGATATAGGCAAACGAAACGATCAAAACCGCTTTTAATGCCCCGAACAGGCCGCCGAAAATCCGGTCCACCACCCCCAGAAGCACCAGCCGGATAAGAACGCGCAGGAGCATGCCGGAAAGCACGATCACCAGAAACACAATGCAGAAAAGAAGGATAAAGCTGACTATATTCTGGTACGCGGGTTCGGTCATCCATTTTGAAAAAAGCGGCGCCACCGCAGGGTGATAGGAATAGGCCACATAAAAACCGGCAACCAGACCTGCAATGGACGCGACTTCCCGGATTAACCCCCGGAAAATGCCCCGGATAATACAATATCCGAGAACAACAACAATGGCCATATCAAAAGGATTCATGGGTCACCTTTCCGGGCCGCCGGATTCGGGCGGCGCCTGATTCCGTTCGCCGGGCGATCAAATTAAAAATTTCAACTGTATCAGCAAGTTACACTAATTCAGCCACAGCAGGGCGTCAAGAAAATTCTTGTCTTTTGGGTACCTGCCATTGTAGATTGGCAAAACCGTATCCGTTTTAAACCAATTGCAAAACTCTAATTCAAGATAGTGCTTTACATGAATACCTATCAGGAACAGACCCGCACGGAACTCACTTTTTCAGACAACCATGCCGCCCATGAACTTTTCGGCGTACACAACAGCCACCTGAAGCAAATCTCCGACGCGGCCGATGCGACAATCACCGCCCGGGGCAATACCGTTTTCATCAGCGGTGACACCATTGCAACGGAGCTTGCCGCAAATATTCTCAACCAGCTTTATGCCCTGATCCGGGACGGCTATCCGGTGTATGCCAAAGACGTTGAATACGCAGCCAATGTGCTGAGCCGGGACGGGAGCGTGAATCTTAAAAGCATTTTCATGGACGCCGTCTATGTCACCGGCAAAAAACGCACCATTGCACCAAAAAATCCCAACCAGAAGGACTATATCGACGCCATCCGCAATCACGACATCGTCTTCGGCATCGGCCCGGCCGGCACCGGTAAAACCTATCTGGCCATGGCCATGGCCGTGGCAGCCCTGGCCAAAAAAAAAGTCAGCCGCATCGTTCTTACCCGGCCGGCCGTGGAAGCCGGCGAAGCTTTGGGATTCCTGCCCGGGGACCTGGCGGAAAAGGTCAATCCCTATTTGCGGCCTCTGTATGATGCCCTGCATGATATGATGAGCTTTGAAAAAGCAGCGGTCATGATGCAGCAGGGAGTCATAGAGGTCGCGCCCCTCGCATTCATGCGGGGCCGGACCCTGAACGATTCATTCATCATTCTTGATGAGGCCCAGAACTCTACCACGGAACAGATGAAAATGTTTCTCACCCGCATCGGGTTCAATTCGAAAGCAGTCATTACCGGCGACATCACCCAGAGCGATCTTCCGAACAACCGGCCATCCGGCCTTATTGAAGCCAAAGAGCTGCTGCAGGGTATAGACGGGATTCAGTTTGTTCTTTTTACCCGGCATGACGTGGTGCGCCACAAACTGGTGCAAAAGATCATCAATGCCTATGAAATGCACGAAGCCAAAAGAAAAAAACCCTTGTCTGACACGGTAGCATAAGCTACAGGCTCCTGCTGAAGCGGCCGGGGCACAAACTATCGGTCAGGAAGCGACGTTTACCCGAACCCTTAAGCCGGATGATTGCCATATTCTTATGAAAACGAAACCCAGCGATATTTCGATAAGAAAAAGATTTTCCACCAATTTCTGGATATTATGCGGCATCCTGTTTTCCGTCACCCTTATCTCCACCCTTATCTTGTCCCCGCGGCTGGTGGTGATGCAGGGCGTCTATGAACTGGGCCAGATCGCGGATAAAAACATCAAGGCAACATCGGATTTTTTTATCGAAGATGAAGCGGCCACTGCCCAGCAGCGGGAAATCGCCCGCAACAGTGTCCTGACGGTCTATGACTACAACAAACCCCTCGTGGGCACCCTGACCCGCCAGATTGAAAAAGCTTTTTCCCTGCCCCGGTCGGTTTTTGAGGCGGCGGATGGCTCCAATGCGGGCACCCCAGAAGATATTCATTCCAAAATCATGGTTTTAAAGCCGGAATTTGAAAAAATATTAGGTATTCCGGTAAACAATGGCGCTTATTCCATTCTTGAAAAAGAAAAATTTTCAGAACATATTTCCGGGCTGATTGTCGATATTTTAAGCAAAATTTTAAGAAACGGGGTGGTTGCCAGCAAGGATCTGCTGCTCAGAGAAAACGAGAAAGGGATTGTCCTTAATACCATCGGCGAAAACGAAGAAAAAGTGGTGCGGAACCTTCGGCAGTTTTATGGTCTGGACCAGGCCAAGACCATGGTGCGGATTGTGGGCGAACCAATCCTGAAAAATACGGACTACACGGTGGTCAACCTGATTGTTGATTTCACCCAGCGCCTGATTCAGCCCAATATTACGTTGAACCGCAGCGACACGGAACGGCGAAAAGAAAATGCAGAAAATTTAATTAATACAATAATTTATAGAATCCAAAAAGGAGAAATGATCCTCAGAGAAGGGGAACGGGTCACCCCGCTGCATCTGGTCAAACTGCAGGCCTTAAAAGAACAGACCGGAAAGAAACAGGCCATTGAAAAAGGCATCGGCACGGGGTTGATCATTTTGGCCCTTTTGACCATCACCTACCTGATTCACCTGAAATATCAGCGTAAAATACTTCATTACCAGAATAAGAATCTCTTATTTATCGGCAGTGTGGTGATTCTTTTTCTCTTAATTCTGCAGTTCGTCACTTCCCTGGCCCAGTCTATCGCCCCGGACGCGGCGTTTGCCCTGTCGCCCGCCTCCATTTATTACAGCGTCCCCCTGGCGGCCGGCCCCATGACCATCTGCCAGTTTCTGGGGTTTAATATCGCGTTCCCCTTTGCCATTGTCCTTTCCCTGATTTCAGCAATCATTTTTGAAAACAGCTATGCCTTCTGCCTGTATTTTCTGCTGAACGGCATTATGGGGGCCTATTGGGTCCAGAATTGCAAAGAGCGAAAAGGATTTATCCAGGCCGGAATGAAAGTCGGACTTTTAAACATGCTGCTGGCTCTGATCATCGACATCTACCTCATCGACTTTTCCGGTTTCAAACTGTTATGGGACTGGACATTTGCCTTTTCCGGCGGCCTGATAGCCGGCATCATTACCGCCGGACTCATCCCCCTGATGGAACTGGCCTTTGGGTACACCACAGACAGCACCCTGCACGAGCTTGCCAACCTGGATCAGCCCCTGCTCCGGCGGCTCATGCTGGAAGCGCCGGGAACCTACCACCACTCTGTCATTGTCGGATCCCTTGCCGAAGCGGCCGCCTCGGACATCGGCGCCAATCCGCTGCTTGCAAAGGTTTCCGGGTATTACCATGATATCGGAAAGCTGAAAAACCCCCTGTATTTCATCGAAAACCAGCGAGACGGCAAAAATATCCACAACAAACTGGCCCCGTCCATGTCCTGCCTGATCCTGACGTCCCACGTGAAAAACGGCATTGAGCTGGCAAAAGAGAAAAAGCTCGGTCAGCATATTATAGACGCCATTCATCAGCATCACGGCACCACCCTGATCAGTTTTTTCTTTAACAAAGCCAAACAGCAGGCAAAAGAAGGACAGGTGGTGAACGTTGACAATTTCCGGTACCCGGGTCCCAAACCCCAAACCCGGGAAACCGCCCTGATTATGCTGGCCGACGTGGTGGAGGCGGCATCACGGACCCTTGAGCAGCCCACGCCGGCCCGCATACAGGGCCTGGTGCAGCAGCTTTTCAACAAACTGTTTTCGGACAACCAGCTGGATGAATGCCCCCTGACCCTCAAGGATCTCCACAACATTGCCCGCAGTTTCAATAAAATATTAAACGGCATCTACCACCACCGGGTGGAATATCCGGACAAACTGTTCCCCGGAACCTCAACAGGTACACCCGCCGGACCGGCCGGCGGTGAACCAAAGGAAAAAAATGGGCATACTGATCGACAACCTTCAGAACCGGCACCGGATATCCCTGAACCGGATGCGGACGACGGCCCGAGCACTCTTAAACGCCTTGGGCAGTCCTGACGCAGAGCTTTCCGTTGTCATTATGGATGATGGGCAAATCGCGCAACTAAACGAACAGTACCGGCATCGAAAAGGCCCTACCAACGTGCTGGCCTTTGCCATGAATGAAGGCGAATTTGCGGACCTCACCCCGGATCTCCTCGGGGATGTGGTCATTTCCGCGGAGACCGCAGCCCGGGAAGCGGATGAGCTGGGAATTTCCTTGTCCCGGCGCCTTGATTTTCTTTTGACGCACGGTATACTGCACCTTTTCGGGTATGATCATGAACGAAGCGAGGCGGATGAAGCGGAAATGGATCGGAAAACCGAAGAATTATATGAGATGATAACGCATATCCAAACCACAGAGAAGGAAGAATAAAATGGCAGGACTGGCAGTCAACGTGGATCATATCGCAACCCTCCGGCAGGCCCGGGGGGTCAATTATCCGGACCCGGTGGCCGCCGCGGTGCTGGCGGAGCTGGCCGGGGCGGACGGCATTGTGGTGCACCTGCGGGAAGACCGTCGGCATATTCAGGACCGGGATGTTTATCTGTTGCGCAAAACGGTTCTATCAAAACTGATTCTTGAAATGGCGGCCACCGATGAAATGATCGCCATTGCAAAAGATGTCATGCCGGAGCTGGTCACCCTGGTGCCGGAAAAAAGAGAAGAACTTACCACGGAAGGGGGGCTTGACGTTATCACCCACGAACCAGGGATTGAAAAAGCGATTAACGCCCTGCACGAACGCCAAATCAAGGTCAGCCTTTTTATCGATCCGGACAGCCGCCAGATCGAAAAGGCCCGGGAAATCAATGCGGACATGATTGAAATTCATACCGGTGCCTATTGCGACGCCCCAACGCCCGCGGAAAAAGACGCGGCCTTTGCGGCCATCATTGAAGCAGCCAAAACCGCATCCCGCCTGAATCTGGGGGTCAACGCGGGCCACGGCCTTTGTTACCATTCCATCAAGCGATTCAGCGGGTTAAAAGAAATTGACGAATTCTCCATCGGCCACAGCATTGTGGCCCGGGCCGCCCTGGTGGGCATGCAGCAGGCTGTGGCCGATATGGTCGCTTTAATCAAGGAATTGTGACGGTTTTTTTGCAACGCCGTCCATGTTGAAAAAGGGAATATCATCATGCATTTAGTCACTGCCGAAGAAATGCGGGAAATGGACCGGCAGACCATTGAAACATTCGGCCTGCCCGGGCGGGTGTTAATGGAAAACGCAGGACGGGGGGCTTGCCGGATTCTGATGCGAACCTTTCCGGATATCTCCTCCGGCCGGGTGGCGGTCATTGCCGGTCGTGGCAACAACGGAGGAGACGGTTTTGTCATTGCCCGGTATCTCTCCCACGCAAACATTCCGGTGACCGTCTATCTTCTGACCGAAAGTCACCGCCTGTCCGGCAATGCCGCGGAAAATTTCCATCTTTTAGAGAGCTGCGGGGTGACCGTTCAGGAGATAACGGATGAAAATCGGTTTCGTGAGCTGAAAACCGAAATGGCCCACCATGACTTTTTTGTAGATGCCATGCTCGGCACGGGTCTGAATTCAGATGTCCGGGGTATCTTCCGGACCATCATCGACACCATCAACAGGCTGAGCCGGGATATGGGCCGGCCCGTTTTTTCCGTGGACATCCCCTCCGGTCTGCACGCAGATACCGGCAGACCTTGCGGCGCCTGCATCCGGGCGGCAGCCACCGCCACTTTTGCCTTTCCCAAAGTCGGTCTTGTGCTTTTGCCGGGCGCGGAATGCGTCGGTGACCTCTCGGTGGTGGATATCGGCATCCCTCCGCATATTGTGAAAAATGTCCCGCCCCACCATCACCTTCTAACCGAATCACGGATAAAATCCCTGATCCGGCCCCGCCCTGCTGAGCTTCACAAAGGCGGCACCGGCCATGTGCTGGTGATTGCGGGCGCTTCCGGCAAAACCGGGGCCGCAGCCCTTTGCTCGGTGTCTGCCATGCGGACCGGGGCCGGCCTGGTGACCCTTGGGATTCCGAAAACATTACACCCGGTATTGGAATCCCTTGCCCTGGAAGTCATGACGGAGCCCCTGCCGGAAACCGCAAATACCGCGCACACAGAAGACGCCCTCGACGCTATTCTCGGAATGCTGAAAGACAAAAAATGCCTGGCCTTAGGGCCGGGAATGGGAACGAATAAAAAAACCGCCGCCCTGGTCCGGCAACTCGTGGAAAAGTGCCCGGTGCCCATGGTCCTTGACGCGGACGGATTAAATAATCTGGCGGGCCATACGGACATTCTGAAACACCGGCAGGCAGATATTTTATTGACGCCGCATCCCGGTGAAATGGCCCGGCTTATAGGCGCTACCCCGAAAATCATTCAGGAAAACCGCCTGGATACAGCCAAAAAATTCGCCGTCGATCATGGTGTGACCGTGATTCTCAAAGGGGCCCGCACGGTGATCGCCCACCCGGACGGCCATATTGACGTCAACCCCACGGGAAATCCGGGCATGGCCTCCGGCGGCATGGGGGATATCCTCACCGGAATGGTGGCAGGCTTTCTGGCCCAGGGCTATCCGCCGGCAGCCGCTGCCTGCCTTGGCGCTTTCCTTCATGGCCGGGCCGCGGACCGGGTTTCAGAGGTAAAGGGCCCTTACGGATATCTTGCATCGGATGTCATGGATACCCTTCCGGAAATCATCCGCATCCTGACCGGTCAGACCGCCTATCAGTCCGCACCGGTCTTCCGGCCGGTTCAGACGGAGCTTTTATGAGCGGCGGCACCGTCCCAGAGATAACTGAATCCATTGAAATTATGACTTTTTCTCCGGAGGAAACCCGGCGGCTCGGAGAAATGGTCGGCCAGGATATTGACCGGCAAACCTTTATTTCCCTTTCCGGTGACCTTGGTTCCGGAAAAACCGTTTTTGTGCAGGGCCTTGCCAGGGGATTAGACGTGCCGCCCGGGGACCGTATCACCAGCCCCACCTATGCCCTGGTCAACGAGTATTCCGGCCGGCTCGCACTTTTTCATGCGGATCTTTACCGGATATCCGGTGTGGCAGAGCTTTTTGACATCGGTTTTGATGACCTATGCACCGCCGATACCGTGCTGGTGGTTGAATGGGCCGACCGTCTGGGGCCGGATTTTCCCCGGCCGGACATGGCGGTCTCAATCCGCGTGGTTGACGATTTTACCCGAAAATTTGCATTATTTTTGTGTGGACGAAAAAATAGAAATCTGATAGAGCTCCTCAAAACAACTTTTGACTTTCAAACGAGGTAGAAATGGCACTGATTGTACAAAAATACGGCGGCACGTCCGTGGGCGACCTTGACCGGATCAGGAATGTCGCCCGCCGGGTCGCCAAAACTTATGACCAGGGGAATCAGGTCGTTGTCATCCTGTCCGCCATGAGCGGGGTCACGGATTCACTGATTCAAACCGCGCAGCAGATAACGGACTTTCCGGATAAGCGGGAAATGGACGTGCTCCTTGCCACCGGCGAGCAAACCACCGTGGCCCTGATGGCCATGACCCTGAAATCCATGGGATACAAGGCAAAATCCCTGCTCGGATACCAGGCGGAAATTCTGACGGACAGCCAATCCTGCGCCGCCCGGATCCTGGATATCAAGGCCACGCGCCTCAAGGAACTGCTCGCGGACAATTATATTGTGATTGTGGCGGGTTTTCAGGGATGCGACGCCGACGGCGACATCACCACCCTTGGCCGGGGCGGTTCCGACACCTCCGCGGTGGCCGTTGCCTCCGGCATCGGGGCGGATCAGTGCGAAATATATACGGATGTTGACGGTGTCTACACGGCGGATCCCAATATCTGCAAAAAAGCCCGCAAACTGGACCGGATCTCCTATGAAGAGATGCTTGAGATGGCCAGCCTTGGTGCCAAAGTCCTGCAGATACGGTCTGTTGAATTTGCCATGAAATATAATGTCCCGATCCACGTGCGATCGTCTTTTAATGAGGAGGTAGGAACAATGGTGGTTAATGAAGACGCCAATATGGAAAAAGTGGTGGTTTCCGGGGTCACCCATAACAAAAATGAAGCCCGCATCACCCTGAAAAAGGTGCCGGATACCCCGGGCATTGCATCCCGGATCCTGTCGCCAATTTCCGATGCCGGTATTATTGTGGACATGATCATCCAGAACACCCGCTCCGGCCACATGACGGATCTCACGTTTACCGTGGGCAAGGCCGACTACAAGGAAGCGTTGAAAATATCCGAAAAAACGGCCGCAGAAATCAATGCCGAGGAAGTGGTGGGAGATGAAAATATTGCAAAAATTTCCATCACCGGTGTGGGCATGCGGAGCCACTTCGGGGTGGCCGCCAAAATGTTCGCCACCCTGGCAGCGGAAAATATCAATATTCTGATGATCAGCACCTCGGAAATCAGGATATCGTGTGTAATAGAAGAAAAATACACGGAACTGGCCGTGCGCAGCCTGCACACCGCATTCGGCCTGGATACGGAATAATCCAGACGATTCATATGCCCCTCAAGCAGTTCAGCCCGGATCAGATTTTGCTGGCATTGATTATCGGCGCCGTGGTTGCGGCACTCACGATGTACCGGCTCTTATCAGGATAAGGGGTAGAAGGCGAAAGAAAGAAGGCTGAAGATTTAAGGATGGAAGATTGGCAGCGTTGCGCCCATGAAAAAGGGATGCTAAAAAACGCCGGTTCTGGAAATTGCCCCGCCGGCGTTTTTTTTTTCATCTGTCTTACGATTGATTCAGTGCCGCCTCGATCTCATCAGCAATGCGGCCGGCCGCGGCCTTTGGGTCATCCGCATCCCGGATGGGACGGCCGATGACCAGATAGTCTGAGCCCTTTTTTATGGCATCCCCGGGAGTGACAATGCGGCGCTGATCGTCACCAGTGTCCTGCCATGCCGGACGGATACCCGGGGTTACCGCATAAAAACTTTTGCCAAAGCGCTCTTTGACCATCCCCACTTCCTGGCCGGAACACACAACTCCGGCACACCCGGCCGATTTCGCCATTTGCGCGCGCTTTTTCACCAGTGTTGTCATATCCGCGGTCAAGGAATCCTTAAACCCCGCCGATGCCAGATCTTCCGAAGAAACACTGGTCAGCACCGTCACCCCGAGAATCTCCACCCGGCCGTCGGCACCGGCCACGGCCGCCGCCAGCATCCGGGGCGTCTCCCCGCAGTGCACCGTCAAAAACTTCACCCCCAGTGCCGCGGCCTGAGCAGTGGCCCGTTCGACTGTGGCCGGGATATCATGGAATTTGAGATCCAGAAATATTTCCGCCCGCCCGGCCGACTGAATCATCCGGACAATCTCAGGACCCGCATTCACAAATAACTCCAGCCCCACTTTAAACATGCCCACGGAGTCTGAAAGAAGCTCGATATACCGCGCGGCTTCGCGGATCGAACCCATATCCAGGGGAAAAACAATATAATCCTTAGGCGCTTTCATGATGACTCCTGCTTGTTCAGTTGGCTTACGCTCAGGCATCACGATCAGATTTGTTATCGACTTCAATCCTGATCTCGATACCGCTTTCAAATAAAATAGTACCCATCTGGGACAACAACCCATCAAAATAGCCCTCTATACCTCAGATCCATTGCCGCATAAAGTTTTTTCTGGGCCCCTCGGGCCGGAGCCAGGCTTTTCGCAACACAGACAACGCATATTTCGTCTTTCCCACGGTATAAATCCCTGAGTTTTCTAAAAAACTGTTGAAACCCGCCGGTTTTAAATGATATGAATGCAAAAATACTGAATATATAATAAAAACACCATAATCTGGCCGTACACAGAAACACGGACCCAATCCGGAACCGAACATGACAGAGGCAGCCCCTAAAACCACCCTCCCGCCGGTTCAGCAGGCATTGTTAAAAAAACTGCCCGGCGTGGATCATCTGCTGGAAATCGCCGGAAAAGAACCGGAATTATCGGACGCGCCCCGTAAACTTTTGACGGACAGCACAAGACAATGCCTGGACCGCTTCCGAAAGATGATTATCGACGGGCACCCCCTTTCTGAAGCAGATATTTCAGATACTGCGGTGCTGCAGAAAATCAAAAAAAGCTTTCAATCCGCCATGGCCCTGAATCTGACCCGGACCATCAACGCCACCGGCATCGTAGTTCATACCAACCTGGGCCGGTCGCTATTGGCCAAAGAAGCACTGGCGCACATGGAAATGATTGCTGGCCATTATTCGAACCTGGAGTACAATCTGGCCACCGGCAGGCGGGGACTGAGATATACGGCTGTGGAAGACATTATCTGTGAGCTGACCGGGGCCGAGGCGGCCATGGTGGTAAACAACAATGCCGCCGCCGTGCTGCTTTCCCTGGACACCATTGCCCGCCGCCGGGAAGTGATTGTCTCTCGGGGAGAACTGGTGGAAATCGGGGGATCGTTCCGGATTCCCGATGTCATGGAAAAAAGCGGGGCGATTTTAAAGGAGGTCGGCACCACCAACCGGACCCATCTGGCCGACTATCAGCGGGCCATCTCCGAGCAGACCGGCCTGCTCCTCAAAGTCCACACCAGCAACTACAGCATTGTGGGATTTACCGCGAGCCTCCCTTTACATGAACTGGTTGCACTGGGGAAAACCCATCATCTGCCGGTAATGGAAGATCTGGGAAGCGGGACGTTCATTGATTTTTCCCGATACGGCCTGCAGCGGGAACCAACCGTTAAAGAATCCGTAAAAACAGGGGCGGACATTGTCACCTTTAGCGGCGACAAACTCCTTGGCGGTCCCCAGGCCGGCATCATCGTCGGAAACCGGAGCATCATTGAAAAAATCCGGCAAAATCCCCTGACCCGGGCCCTTCGCATCGACAAATTAACCCTCGCTGCCCTTGAAAGCACCTTGCGGCTCTACCGGGACGAAGAAAAAGCCGTCAGCGCCATCCCCACCCTGCGCATGCTGGCCGACAGCCTGAAAACCATCGAGCAAAAAGCGGTTCGTTTATTGCAACTGCTGGAAGCAACCGGTCACGAAAATATCACCGCCGATATGATTGATGCCGCATCCAAGGCCGGGGGCGGATCGCTTCCCCTGTTTGATCTGCCCACAAAATGCGTGGGCGCCCGGATCGCCGGCATGAGCGCCAGCGCAACGGAACACGCCATGCGGAAAAATACGCCGCCGATTATCGGCCGGATTGAAGATGACATATTTTTAATGGACATGCGGACCGTTCAGGATGATGAACTGACGGAAATTGCCACTGCTCTCATCGCCATCGCAAAAAGGTCTTGATTATGACACAACTCACCAGGGACATCCACCGGAGCCGGATCGCCGATCAGCAATTTTTATTTTCCGGTGCGGACGCGGCCGACGGGCCCCCCCCCGAAGATACAGCACCGGCCATTGCCGTTGACGAACTTACAAAAAAATTTTCCGGACTGCTCGTTGAAAATGAATTTCAAAGAGCAGCCATGGATTTCCTGGAGACCGCCAAAACATTCGGGACACTCGTGATCCGGCTTGACGACGCCCATTATGTCATCAATCCCATGGACGTGGTGGCTGCCCTTGCCGGTGCGGTGGACGCTGTTTGCAAAGAGGCGTCCGGAATCTGGGGCATTCTGGATCATGCAACCCTTGGCTGCTTTTTGGCCGGGGCGGATGACACCGCGTGCCTGGATGTCAGCAGAAAAATAAAAAAAGCGCTGGCTGCAAAATGTAATGAAACCGTTTCCGCAGGCATTGCCCTTTATCCAACCCTTTCCTATGCCAAAGACAAAATCCTTGAAAATGCCCAAAAGGCGCTGGACCATGCGGCATTTTTCGGCGCGGACAGCTGTGTGGCGTTTGATTCCGTAAGTCTCAACATCAGCGGGGACAAACTTTACCAGGCGGGTGATCTCGAAGGGGCCATGAATGAATACTATCTGGCCCTGAAACTGGATGAAAACGATGCCAACGTTCACAACAGCTTAGGCGTCTGCTACGGCATCAAGGAAGATCTTGAAAACGCCCTGGCGGAATTCCAGACCGCCATCCGCCTGGCCCCGGAAGAAAACATGGCGGTTTACAATGCCGGATATGTCCATTTTCTGAAAAAAGAATATCCTGTTGCCCTGGAGTACTTTCAAAAAGCTGAACAGATCGATGACACGGTTTTTGAACTGGCATTCCAGACCGGAAGGATTTACCAGGAACTGAACAAACTTGAAAAAGCCAAAAAATACCTGGAAAAAGCCACTGCCCTGAACCCCAAATCGGCCGCGGCATTCCGCCTGATGGGAGATATCTATACCGCAACAGATCATATTTCTGATGCCATTACCGCCTATAAAACCGCGCTGAAGCTTAATCCCGAAGACGCGGAATCCCTTTCCGCACTGGGATTTTTATATGAAATGCAGGGGAAAAACGCGGACATCGCATTGATGTTCTGTTGCCAGGGAACGGAAATGGCACCGGGAAATGGCCTTTTCCGACAACGGCTTGGGCGGCTCTACTTAAACAGAAATCTTACGGAAAAAGCGCTCGCTGAATTCGAGAAAGCCCGGGAACTCGGGTATGACGCAGATGATTACATCGATAAAACCCGGGCGCTGATCAACACGATCCAGGCGGATGCCCGCCCGAACTGACAGGGATGCCTAAAAAAAGGAAGGCGGACCGGCCATTGCCATTGACGGTTTCAGTTTGACGGTACCGGAATGACGAAGTGTGAATCAATCCATCCAGCAGCGGTCATTCCTGATTTGGCAATTGCTTTTCTCCATAGGGGGCCGCATCCCATCCTGACTTTGATTTCTATGATATTCATGGTTATTTTATTTACATTATAAAACAGATGCGCTAAGAACCAGAACTTTTTAAACAGGCAAATAAATAATCAGGAGTTTCCGATGCCGATTTATGAATATACGTGTGAAAAGTGCAACCATCGATTTGAAATGATCGTCATGGCAAATGACCGGCCCGTCTGCCCCGACTGCGGCAGTGCGAAAGTAAAACGCCGGATGTCGGCGTGCGGATTTGTCAGCAAAGGCGGCGGCGGAGAAACCGTGAGCCGCTCCGCGGGCGCCTCCTCCTGCGCCGGCTGTACCGCAACCAGCTGCTCCAGCTGCGGGGTATAAATGAAGAACAAAGTCTATCTGGTGGGTGCGGGGCCCGGGGACACGGGGCTTCTCACATTAAAAGGAAAAGCGTGTATCGAAAAAGCCGATGTGGTGGTCTATGATTACCTGGCGGCAGAGGAACTTCTGAAATACGCACGGCCGGAGGCCGAACTCATTTATGCCGGGAAAAAAGGCGGCGATCACACCCTGACCCAGGACCGGATTAACGCCCTTCTGGTTGAAAAAGCAAGGCAGGGCCACACGGTCACACGGCTGAAGGGCGGCGATCCCTTTATTTTCGGCCGGGGAGGAGAGGAAATCGAGGCCCTGGTAGCCGAAAACCTTGATTTCGAAGTGGTTCCCGGTGTCACTTCTGCCATTGCCGCGCCGGCCTATGCGGGTATTCCCCTGACCCACCGCAGATTTACTTCCACGGTCACCTTTATTACCGGGCATGAAGATCCGACCAAACCGGATTCTTCCATCCGCTGGAAATCCCTTGCAGAAACCGGGGGCACCCTGGTGTTTCTGATGGGGGTCAAAAATTTGCCCCATATTGTGGGGCGCCTGCTGGAAAACAACATGGCACCGGAAACACCGGCAGCGCTCGTTCGCTGGGGAACGACACCCCGACAGCAGGCGGTGGCCGGCACCCTGGGCACCATTGTAGAAGATGTCCGGGCGGCCGGGTTAAAAGCCCCGTGCATTATTGTCATCGGCGATGTCATTTCCCTGCGGGAAAAAATGAAATGGTTTGAAAACCGGCCCCTTTTCGGAAAAAAAATTGTGGTGACCCGGGCCCGTGCCCAGGCCAGCGACATGATTGTCCGGCTCACCGATTTAGGGGCCCAGTGCCTGGAATATCCGGTCATCAAAACCGTGGCGCCGGATGATTTTTCCAGGCTGGACGCGGCCATTGACCATCTTGACGGGTACGACTGGATCATTTTCACCAGCGTCAACGGGGTCCTGTTCTTTTTCAACCGTCTACTGGCCAGGGGAAAAGACGCCCGGACCCTGGGAAATCTCAAAACTGCCTGTATTGGTCCGGTCACTGCGGAAAAATTAAAATCATACGGGATCAACACCGATATCCTGCCGGAAAATTTTCGGGCGGAATCCATTATCGAGGCCTTTGCCGGGGAATCAGTGACTGGAAAGCGGATGCTCCTGCCCCGGGCTGCGGAAGCCCGGCCAGTGCTGCCCGAGGAACTGTCCAAAATGGGGGCTGAGATTGATGAAATCGCCGTCTACCATACAGTCAATGATACCGACAACATCACCTCCCTGATCCGGGACCTTGAAACGAACAGCGTCGATCTGATTACCTTTACCAGTTCCTCCACTGTCACCAATTTCAAAGCCCTCCTGCCGCCGGACCGATTTGACGCCCTGACGAAAAATGTGACGATTGCCTCCATCGGGCCGATTACCTCTGAAACAGCGAGCAAAAAGGGATTTACCGTCCACATAGAAGCCGCCGCCTATACCATCCCCGGACTGTGTGAGGCCATTGTCAGCTACTTCCAATAAAAAAGATTTTTCGGATGTCAGTTTGATGATATGGTCTGGTAATGGACACTATCTTAAAAAGACTGCCCGGAATGGTGGATCTCATCAAAGAGATCCAGGAAATCATTATTTCCAACATCGTTCTGATCGGGCAGATTCCCGCCCCCACCCTGCATGAATCCGCCCGGACGGAAGTTTTTCTGGAACGCCTGTCCGACGCCCAGGCAGATTACTGCGCGCTTGCTGATTTCAACATCCCCACCGGCATCATCCGGGGCGGCTCGGACGGGTCCCGGCCACCGATTTTTGTGGTGGCCCATCTGGATACGTTCATGGGAGCGGAAATTGACCACAATTATGTGATTGCCAAAAACACCATTACCGGACCGGGCATTCTGGACAATTCCGTGAGCGTGGGCGTACTGGCGTCCCTGCCCGTCATCTGCCGGCACCTCAACCTCAAATTTGAATCCGACATTCTGCTGGCAGCGGTTCCCCAGTCCATCGGCAAGGGCAATCTCCAGGGAATCAAACACCTGATCGACACCTGGGACGGTCCCATCCGGGGAGCGGTGATCATGGAAGGGGAAAAACTCGGCCGGCTGAGTTATTATTCCGAAGGAATCATCCGCGGCGAAATCGTCTGCAACGTCACGGCCACCAATGGCTGGGAACACCGATACAAACCCAATGCCATCATCATATTAAATAAGGTGATCGATGAAATCCTGGCCATGGAACTGCCCCAGCGACCCCTGTCCCGGATCATCATTGGAAAAATCCAGGGCGGATTCAAACACGGGGTCATCGCCTATGATGCCCGGCTCGGCTTTGAGATCCAGAGTGATTCCGAAGAGATGGTCCGGCGGATGCATTCGGAACTAAAAGACATTGTGAGCGGCATCGGCCATGAAAACCACGTCAGCCTGAAACTCAATATCATCAGCAACCTGACGCCGGCCAAGCTGAGCTACCGCCATCCCCTGGTAAAAAGCACCGTGGTCATCATGAGAACTTTGGGACTCAAGCCGATTACCGATTCCAGTGAATCCGAGCTTTCTATTTTCCTTGCCCAAAAAATACCCGCTGTTACCCTTGGCGTTACAGAAGGGAAAAACGTGCACCGGGAAAATGCCTCCATGAAAATCACGCCCATGTTCACCGGCATCGCCCAGGTCCTGGGTGTCCTCATGGCCATAGACAACGGAGTCTGCGATGAGTAAACCCTGGCTGGCGTCTAATACCTTTCACCATTCTGAATTTAAGGACATCAAGGCACTGGTGCACGCCAAAAACCGCCGGCAATTGACCATTTCCCTGTGTCTGCCCACCCTGAATGAAGAAAAAACCATTGCCAAAGAGATCATCATCATGAAATCCGAACTCATGACACGGTTTCCCCTGATCGATGAAATTGTGGTGGTGGAC
This sequence comes from Desulfobacterales bacterium, assembly GCA_963675805.2. Lineage (GTDB taxonomy): Bacteria > Desulfobacterota > Desulfobacteria > Desulfobacterales > Desulfosalsimonadaceae > SURF-3. Next base: position 692,856 of record CAXXNU010000001.1, read on the forward strand.
TCCGGGTCGACGGACAATACCCTGGAAATAGCAGAAACCTATGGGGCGGACGTGTATGAGGCCAAAAATATTCTGCCTCAACTAGGACATTATACCGGAAAAGGGGAAAACCTGTGGAAAGCCCTTCACGTCACCCGCGGCGATATCCTCGTCTATCTTGACGCGGACATTAAAAACATTCACCATCGCTTTGCCTACGCCCTTCTGGGGCCGCTCTTGCTCTATGACCCCATTAAATATACCAAGGCCTTCTATGACCGGCCCATTACCACGGACCATCAGAAAATACGGGCCACCGGCGGCGGGCGGGTCACGGAACTCATCATCCGGCCGTTGTTTTCCCTGTTTTTTCCGGAACTGACCCAGATTATCCAGCCCCTGTCCGGGGAATACGCCGGATACCGGTCTCTTTTGGAAAGCATTTCCTTTCCCATCGGGTATGGGGTAGAAACCAGCATGATCCTGGACATTTATGAAAAATGGGGGTTAGATGTCATCGCCCAGGTGGATCTGGACCGCCGGGTGCACCGCAACCAGGACACCAAGGCCCTCGGCCGGATGTCCTTTGTGATTCTTTTGACATTTCTCCGGCGCATTGAAAAATCAGGAAAAATCAAACTCAATACCGCGCTTTTCAACGACATGATCCAATATCGCCTGACAGATGGCGAATATGAGGCAGAATCTTTCAATTTCGCGGGCACGGAACGACCGCCCATGAAGCAGGTGCCGGAATATGGCCGTCGACTCAACCGGTAGCACAGAGGATTTCCGACAATTGAAAGGCGGGCATTTGATCGACCGCTACAGCCGCCATCTGAATTACCTGCGCATTTCCATCACCGACCGGTGCAACCTGCGCTGCATCTATTGCCATCCCCGGCGGCCCGGGAAAAAACTGCGGCACAAAGATATCTTGCGATATGAAGAGATCCTGCGCATTGCCCGCCTCAGCGTTGCCCTGGGCGTCGACAAAATCCGGATCACCGGAGGGGAGCCCCTGGTGCGGGAAGGCTGCTGCGCGTTTTTGGAAAAACTGACCGCCATTGACGGACTGCGCGACACGTCCCTGACCACCAACGGCATTCTGCTGAAAAACCATATGGATGCCATTGCCGCTTGCGGGATCAAGCGACTCAACATCAGCCTGGATACCCTGCAGCCGGACAAATATGAACGGATCACCGGCTGCGATGGATTTTCCCGGGTCTGGGAAGGCATTCTTCTGGCCCTTGAAAAAGGATTTTATCCGGTCAAAATTAATTGTGTGGCCATGCGGGGCATTAATGATGATGAGCTGCTGGCCCTTGCGGAACTTTCCTTTAGATACCCCCTGCACATCCGGTTTATCGAGCTCATGCCCATTGGGAAAGCCTGCATTCCGGCTTCCGCCCCGCTGTTGATCCCGGAAATTAAAAACCGTATTGAGGCCTTGGGCAAGTTGGCCTCGGTCGGCCGGGCAGCCGGTGACGGCCCGGCCATGCGGTACCGATTTGAAAACGCTCCCGGCGAAATCGGCTTCATCAGTCCGGTCAGCAATCACTTCTGCAAAGAATGCAACCGGCTACGGCTGACCGCAGATGGCCACATCCTTTCCTGTTTATTGTCCGATATCTGTGAGGACGTCAAAACGCCCCTGCGGTTGGGGCTCCTGGACGACGATCTCAAGGCCGTCTTTCTGAAGGCAGTGGCGCGGAAACCCTTTGCCCATTCACCCCACCTCACCCCTATGACACAGCCGGCGCCGATGATCTCCATCGGCGGATAGCCCAAACCACTTGCAAATAATATCGATTTCCGATAGTTGTTCTTAAGTTGAACAAATGATCAAAGGGTTAATCAACATCCCGGCAGGCGCAGAAATGTCTGATAAAGAACAAATTATTGAGTTTTTCCTAAATATTTTCAGATTACAGTGCGACAATCCGAATCCGGGCGCAAACGCCAGGGAATACGGACTGCTTTCCGCGGGCGCCGGTACCGATGAAATCTATGAACTACGGATACTGTGCGGTGCAGAGTGGAAGACCCGGCGTATGAGCATCTGCCAGCTCGGTGACACCGTAGAAAGCAAAAGCACCATTTATAAAGTTATTTACGACGACCAGCTGGTCATCAAAATTCCGCCCAAGCCGTTTACGAATTTTGAAAAATATCTGGAATACATCAACAATGAGCGCCACATTGTCAGCTGCCTGACCCCGGCCATCAAATGTCTGTCTCCCGGCCTTTCCCCGATTTTAAACATGATTCCGGATCTAAGTTTTTCAGGTCACGCCGCTGGCACCGATACCGTGCTCATGGAAGACAAATACATCCGGCTGCTGAAAACCCATTCCAACCTGCAAAAGCACCTGAAAATCGGACAGGGATTTGTATTTTTCATGAGCCTGGCCCGCAGCGAATTTTTTAATCAAGTCATCAAAAAAATTCACGACAAATCCCGGGTGCAGCAGGAAATGTTGAAAAATACCAGCATTTTTGAAGATCTTTACGCCTTCGAAGCGCTTTACGGCCCGCAGTATGGTGATATATTTTTCAAAATCAGCAAACTCTACCATGAGTACGGCAAGATTATCGATATTCTGCTGCCCCAGCATGAAAACTACGATGATGTGCCGGCGTATAAAAAGCAGGAATGGTTTTACTGCAAACTGGCCGGAGAAGCCCTTGAAACAGACGACAAAGGACTGGATGCGGTTTTTTTTCAGGATCTGAACGAACTCATCGACATCCTGATGGCGGAAAATGAGGCCGCGGTGCTCCAGTACCGGGGGATTTCTGAAAAATACATCAGTAAAAAAATCTTCGACACCAACCGCAAAAACATCGAAGGCCTGATCATCAACACCCTGTTTCTAATCTATCATTTGAAGAATCAGAAAGTGGCGATCCGGGATCTGAAACCGGACAATATATACATTGCGGGCAATTTCAACGGGGCAGACAATTTTTTCAACAACCCGGCAGCCTATTCGCTGGGGCTGATCGATTTAGAAACAGCGGTGCACCTCCACCCGGAAGATCTATCCGGGATGCGTCAGCCGGCCCTTGCGGGCACCTTCCCCTTCATGACCCCCCATCACCTGTTTAAAAACAGAGACCTGTACAAACTTTTCGGCAGCGAACTCTGCCGGGTGCTGTATATGCAGGACTGGTTCGCGGCCATTGCCATCATCTTTAATGTGGCCACCGGCAAAATTCTGTTTCTGAAAACCGCCCGGCTGATGCAGAAAATCTTTGAAATCAAGAAAAAAGCCGTACGGGAGCAAAAATCCCTAACAGACGCCCTGAAAAGCATTTCCTGGATTTTCTGGAGCACGGCAGCAGCGGAATGCGAAAAAAAACTGAAAATGCATTCAGACAAGTTCAGCTTCATTGATATTGCGCTTCCGGAACCCATTGCCGAAATGTTCAAACAGGAGCTGGACATTGAAAAAAAGGTCCTTAAAAAAGCCATCAAAGGACGGATCAACGCCAAGCCTGTTTTAAAAAAAATCGGCCAGAAACTCTATCAGGCTTCATCCGACCAGATTGCCAGATACCGGCAGGGCTGGGAAAGTGGACGGCATGAACCCCACTTGTCCGCGGGCCAAAGAGAAAAAATAATCGCTATTTTAAAAGGGATGGAAAGCCTGAAGCGTCAAATTGAACAGCATGAGCGTCTCAGACGGAAGCTTGACACCGAAATCCCAGCCAGCGACCTGCTGCTGTTTCTCTTTGACCGGGTGTTGAACGCCATGCACCGTCAGTTCTGGACCAACCGGGAATATCCCGTGACCGTAAGAGATTGACGACTGCAACTTATTTTTCAATGTACGGCCGCAAGGCCCGTTCCAGCTGCTTAAAATTGTCTTCAAAAATAGTGATCATGTCATCAAGGGCCTCCCGGTCTTTATTTTTGACCGCCTGCTGCGCCTTCTGGGAAACCGCGTAAAGCCGGCATGCTGAAATATTGGCAGCCGCTCCTTTCAACGTATGCGCGGCCCGCTCCGCCGCGACCAGGTCATCTTGCGCGATGGCGGTGTAGAAGCCGGACAGGAGCCGCGGGGTATCTTCAAGAAAAATTTCAACGACTTCTCTTAACAGATCATGATCCCCGTCAATCCGCGCCAGAAAATCCGCATAATCAAACACCGGCAGGCGGGCAGCTTTTTTCTTCTCTATCTCAGTCATCCACAACGTCTCTTCAAAGGGCACCGGTCCATCCATACGAATGGCACGAACACCATCAACTTCGGTTCACTGCTACGGGGCGGCCAAGTTTCCCTTGACATGAATTTCAAAACTGCGTGAATATAATAAGTGCTTCTCCTGAATCCGGTCAACAGCAAAACCGCGGGAGACGTGTTTTTAAATCAATGGCCCGGGCCATCGCCAGGGGCAGACCTCTTCATTACCCAACGGAAACTAAAAAATGACACCATACGCATTCAGCGAAAAAGACATCCAACAGATAACAGACTTGGGACAGACTGTGGAAAAGGTTCACGCACAGCTTGTATTGTTTCATCAGGGGACCCCTTTTGTCAAGCTGGATCGCCCCTGCACCCCGGGCGACGGCATCATCAGGCTTTCCGACCACCAGATGGAAGAAGCCGCCGAATTTTTTGAAACCGAAGCCCGTTCAAAAGAACTCATCAAATTCGTCCCCGCCTCCGGAGCCGCCACCCGGATGTTCAAAAAACTGATTCAAGCTTACGAGGCCCTGGCGGCGGGCAAAAAAAATCCCGCTCCGGAGGCCCTTTCCACACTAATGGAAAACTGCCGGCGATTCGCGTTTTACGAAGATCTGAAAAATTCTCTGACTGAAGGCCCAATGGACCTGGACACGCTGATTGCCGAAAAAAAACCACTTCCGGTGCTCCAGCATCTACTCACAGAATCCTATTTAAATTATGCAGCCCTGCCCAAGGGCCTGATCAAATTTCATTCTTACCCGGGTCACAGCCGGACGGCGTTTGAAGAGCACCTGGTGGAAGCTGCCGGACATGCCCGCGACCATTCGGGGGCCTGCGCCCTGCATTTCACTGTTCCGCCGCAATTTAAAGAACAGTTTACGGCGTTGTACGAATCCCTGCGCAGAAAATACGAGGAGGCACTGGAAACCCGCTTTCAGGTGTCTTTTTCCACCCAGCACATCAGCACCAATACCATTGCTGCGGACATGGAAAATAAGCCGTTCCGCCGTCCGGACGGCCGCCTGTTGTTCCGGCCGGGCGGTCACGGCGCACTCATCCATAATCTCAATGAAGTGGGGGCGGACATCATATTCATCAAAAACATCGATAACGTGGCCCACGCGCGGTTTAACCCGGAAATCACCCGATGGAAAAAAATCCTGTGCGGCCACCTCATCCGGCTGCAACGATGGATTTTTGATTTCCTGCGGCGGCTGTATCACGAGCCCCTGGAAGAAAAACTAATTGAAAGCATCTTGGATTTCCTGGCAAAAGACCTTCTGATCCGGTTGCCCAAAGATTTTGCCTCGGCATCGGATGCAGACAAGAAAAAAACACTGATGAATCTTCTGGACCGCCCGTTGCGGGTCTGCGGGATGGTGGAAAACACGGGCGATCCTGGTGGCGGGCCGTTCTGGATCAAAGATTCCCGGTCCGGCAAGGCCCCACAGATTGTTGAAACCGCCCAGATTGATCTGAATAACCCGGCGCAGCAATCCATTTTTAACCGTCTGGGTCACTTCAACCCGGTGGATCTGGTCTGCGGCGTCCGGAACTGGCGGGGGGAGAAATTCAACCTCACAGATTATGTGGATGATCAGGCGGTTTTCATCGCCACCAAATCAGAAAACGGGCGGGATCTCAAAGCCCTCGAGCTTCCCGGCCTGTGGAACGGCGCCATGGCCTTTTGGAACACGGTGTTTGTGGAAGTTCCGAAAGTCACTTTCAATCCCGTAAAAGAAGTAACGGATCTGCTGAACAGCCACCATCAGCCCGAAAGTTCACCCGACTGATGATCGCAGGATACCGGGCAATGATGAAAAAATGATCGATTGACAAAATACGTTAATATATCTAAATTATCCTAAAGTATGTTAAGAAATTCTAATTCTTGTGGGCGATGTTCCGGATGCCGTGGCAAATGTCTTTCATCTTTCGTATCTACACCCCGGCAGCTGGGAATTCTGCCGTTTTGAAGAATTCCGCAATCCAGAATTTTAAGAATCACCGCAAACGCTTTTGACCAAATAAACTCGGAACAGGCATGAGTATTCTGATCATTGATGATGTTACGGTCACCCGGAAAATCATAAAGTCGTTTCTGGAAGACGGCGGCTACAGGGAAACCATCGAAGCGGCTTCCGCGGAAGACGCATTCCGGATTCTCGGGTTGTATGCAGATGGCAGTGCGGGCCAGCCCCCGCAAATCGACCTGATACTCATGGACATCGTCCTTCAGGGCATTGACGGCATCGAAGCCTGCCGGATGATCAAAAATCACCAGCGCAGCGCCAACATTCCCATCGTCATCCTCACCGCCTATTCGTCCTCCGAACACATTGAAACCGCATTCAAGGCCGGCGCCATTGATTTTCTGCCCAAACCGGTCAACAAACTGGAACTGCATGCCCGGGTCCGTTCTATCCTGCATTTCAAATCCGAGGTGGACCGACTGCGGGAGCGGGAACAGCACCTGGTGGAAACCACCCTGAAACTGGAACGGGCAAACGTCCTTTTGGAGCGGTTGTCCAATTCCGACGGCCTCACCGGCATCCCCAACCGCCGGTATTTTGATTACATGTTTAAGAAACTCATGGCGTCCGCCACCCGGCTGGCCATCCCCATTTCTCTTTTGATGATGGATATCGACAATTTCAAGCTCTATAACGACACCTACGGACACCTTGCCGGAGATGACTGTTTAAAACTTATTTCCGGCGCCATCCATGATACCATCAAGCGGGAAAGTGATTTTATCGCCCGATATGGCGGAGAAGAATTTGCCATTGTGTTGTTCGGTGTTGAGAGCGATATTGCCGCCACCCTGGCGGAAAACATCCGGGAACATGTGTTCGGGCTAAAAATTCCCCACTCCACCTCTATGGTGAGCAACTGGGTAACGGTGAGCATCGGCGTGGTATCCTGCGTGCCCGAGCCGTCCGTAAAACCGGAAAACATGATTGCCTGGGCGGACAAGGCCCTTTACACAGCCAAAAGCCACGGGAAAAATCATGTCATCCGGTTTGATTATCCCGGGATCTGACAGGCTTAAAAAGCGGCTCCTCCCCCCCCCGCCATAAGGGCGATGATCCCCAGCAAAAAACAGTACGGCGCAAAAATATACAGCCGCCCTTTTTGCACCAGTTTCACCAGCAGGCTGAGAGCGGCATACCCCACCACAAACGCCGTAACCGTCCCGAGTGCCACAACACCGGCAGACACATTCCCGCTGCTCCCCGACCCGCCCGATATCTCCAGCACCAGCGCCCCTAAAATGGCGGGAACGGACAATAAAAAGGAAAAACGGGCCGCCGTATCCCGATCAATACCAAGAAACAGAGACGCGGCAATGGTGGACCCGGACCGGGAAATTCCCGGGATCACAGCCAACCCCTGTACCGTTCCGATCCATAACGCTTTTTTCAGGGAAACCGCCGACTCTCCCCCTGAACCTGGCGGCGCCCACCGGGTGGCGAGGACGATGGCACCGGTTACCACCAACGCCAGCCCCACCAGTGCCAGAGAGGAAAACAGCACATCTGAGACGGTGTTCAGCATACTACCGATAAGCGCCGTGGGCACGGATCCCGCCACAATCAGCCACGCCATCCGGCTTTCAGCCAGGGTTTCCGGGGAAACCGGCCGGCCACTTTTGGGTTCACCCCAGGGCAACACCTGAAAAAACGCTGCTGCCAGCCGCAGAATATCCTTAAAATAATAACAAAAAATCGCAGCCAGGGTGCCCACATGCACGCTGATATCAAACAGCAGCACCGGCTCCTTCAGCCCCATCAGCTGCTGAAAAATCACCAGGTGCCCGGAACTGCTCACCGGAAAAAATTCCGTCAGCCCCTGGATGGCCCCCAAAACAACTGCCTGTAAAGGCTCCATAACTCTCTGTGTTCCAATAATTTAAAGGGTGTCTGGCAATAATTGCGTCTCAGATCTCTTGCCAACGGTCATTTCCCGATCCGCGGCCGGTGGCCACTTCAATCAAGATCAACGGCACCTGTCCGGCATTTTCCAGGATAACGGGCTGATTTAAGAAAACGGAATGGCACTGGTGTTCGGACAAGCTGACCGGCTGCGGCGGCTCTGACTTGTCCACGGATGGGGTTGCGATCACCCGGGCCGACCCGGCAATAATGGTCCAGGTAGCCGTGCCGCCGGCTTTGGTATCGCCCCCCGGCACTCTGGAATGCAGCTGCTGGCCAGGCTCGACCACCATTTTGCGAACGTGGAAATCCGTTCCTTTTTCCAGAGTCTGGATGGTCCCCCAGGACCGGACTGCCAGGGTGAACGTCCGGGTTTCCTTTCGCCGGTCCGCTTTGAGCGTGTCCACAATCTTCTTGACCCCCTGGGTGCCGGACAGAGAGGACACCAACAGCGCGTCCGCCGTCTCCACCACTGCCAGGTTTCTCACCCCGAGCACCGTTACCAGCCGGCTCTGGGAGCGAATCAGGGAATCTTTCACATCCACGCATACCACATCGCCCTCCACCACATTACCGGCATCGTCTTTTTCACCGATGTTCCACAAAGCTTCCCAGGAACCCACATCATCCCATCCGGCGTCCAGGGGAACCATAATGCCCCGGTCGGTTTTTTCCATGACCGCATAGTCAATGGAATCCGACGGACATGCCTTAAATGCCGAGGGGTCCAGATAAAAAAAACGCTGATCCGCTTGTTCCTTATCCACTTGTCTCCGATCCATGGCGTTTTCACAGGCGGCCACGATTTCCGGCACGAAGCGCCGGAGTTCCGCCAGCACGGTTTCCGCTTTAAACATGAACATGCCGCTGTTCCAGCAGTATTCTCCGGTTGCCAGATACTGCCGGGCGGTCTCCAGATCCGGTTTTTCCACAAATTCCCGGATGGCATAGGCCCTGTGTTCCGTTTCCGCGGATTCTCCGGAAAGGGATGCAGGCCTTCCCCGGCGGATGTACCCGTATCCGGTTTCCGGCCGGTCCGGCACAATGCCGAAGGTGACCAGGAAGTCGTGATCCGCAAACTCCCCGGCAACGCGCAGGGCCTCATGAAACGCCGGCACATCCGCAATCAGATGATCCGCCGGCAGAACCAGAATCAACGCCGACGGGTCCTGGACAACCGCTTGTAATGCCGCCACCGCCACCGCCGGCGCGGTGTTGCGGCCCACGGGCTCAAGAAAAATAGCAGACGGCCGGATGTGAATGTCCGCCAGCTGGCGGGCCACTAAAAACCGCTGATTCTCATTTCCAATAATCATGGGCGGACCGGTCTGATCAAAATCCGCCAAGCGAAGCAGCGTATTCTGAATCATGGTATGGTCTCCGGTCAGACGGAGCAGCTGCTTGGGGTATAATTGCCGGGACAGGGGCCACAGCCGGGTGCCCGACCCGCCCGCCAGAACCACAGGAATAATCAATGATCGTCTCCTTTTTCAAACGCTGTTTTGTTTATTACGGCACCAGCAATTCAAACCCGGTAACCGGATCATGAAACCGGCCGGCACGGGTATTGGTGAGCTCAAACACCACCACTTCCATCACTTGCCAGACCCGGACGCCGGCTCTCACACATCCGGTGGCCGTATCATTGTTCCGGCCGCAGGCCATGTGCATGTGGAGTTTGGGATGGCCGTCTTTGTCCGGAAAAATCGTGCCGGTGCCGCACACCTCATGCACATTGGTCAGCACATGGGTCATGGGGTCAATGGTCTCCGCGCGGCCGTCCGCCGGCCCGACCACCAGACGGCTCCCTTTGTCCGCGCCGCCGACGATAATCAATGCGGCTGCCTGAACCGATGCCTCCCGGGCAAAGGTTTCAATGGCGTCATGAACAATATCCCCGTCCTCCAGCCGGATCACGAAAATCCGGCCATGGGATGCTTCACTGTATTTCATGTTTGCTCACCTTTGTTGTCTTTGTCATTTCTGAAACCATGCTGAAATGGCAGCGCAGCTGCCGGGCAATTTTCAAGAAACCGGCCGGAAAACGGCTCGCAGACACCCACCTGGCATGCGAGAGGCCATTCTTTTCTGATTTGCTCAAAAATTTCCGATGGGCAGGCAAACAGCAGTTCATAGTCTTCTCCGCCCGCAAGCATCATAATTTCAGGGTTTTTCTGGTATTTTCCGCAAAATTCCCCGAATGCCGGATCCATATACCACGCGGAAAAATCAAACTTTATGGTTACGTGAGACGCCCGGGCCATATGCCCGGCATCCCCGGCCAGTCCGTCGCTGATGTCCATCACACAGGTGACTTTGTGGTTTGCCAGGATTTCCGCTGCATCAAACCGTGCGACCGGACGGATAAATTTTTCAATCAGGGCCGGATAAGACAGGTCCTTTTTTTTAAGACACGCCAGCCCGGCCCGGGCCAGTCCCAGCGGGCCGGTCACATAAAGACCCCATCCCGGCCGGGCGTTTGACCGCAGGGGAAAAATTTCCGGATGGCCATCACCCAGGGCAAACAGGTCCAGGGAAAATTCCCGGCCCGCGGAAATGTTCCCGCCCCCCAGAACCGCCCCATAGGTTTCAAGCCCCTGGCGGATGCCGGCATATACCGCTTCCATATCCGCATCCGCCATGTACGAGGGAATCGACAGATTGACAAACAACCCCACGGGCCGGGCATAGGCTGCGGCAAGATCACTGAATGTGACAGCCACCGCTTTTTCACCGATCTGGTCCCATGCCTGCCAGCCCCGCCGGAAATGCACATTCTCATGCTGGGTGTCCGTGGTCACCACCGGCCGGGCAATGGTCTTCAAAAGGGCCGCGTCATCGCCGGGCCCGACCTTCAGCACCGACGCTGTCAAATTCTTCGGCTCTAACGGCGTAGCGGTTAATTTTTCGATCAATCCAAATTCACTGTCCCAGGCGAATTTAAGCGTTCGCGGGGGACAGCCGCAGGCGTCGGCCAACTTCAGGGCCTGCTCCAGGGGATCTGGTGCCCGGGAAATACAGGTAATCACCGACACGCCGGCCGCTCCCCGGGAAAAACAGGATGCGGCCCGGGAAGCATCAATGCCGCCGATGGCCACTACCGGCTTTAACGACGCATCCGCCACTGCGGCCAGGCCGTTAAGACCGATCACCGGATGGGCGTCCGGCTTGGTGGATGTGGCAAAAACCGGGCCGGTGCCGATATAATCACAAACCTGCAAATCGGTTTTTGCCATCTCTTCCAGGGTGGAAACGGAGATGCCGATAATGGCGTCCGGCCCCATGATTTGTCTGGCAATTCCGGCATTGGCGTCTTCCTGGCCCAGATGCACGCCGTCCGCGTCCACGGCTTTTGCAAGAATGATATCATCATTCACGATCATGGGGACCCCGTGACGGGCGCACAGCTCCCGGATGGCAACAAGTTCCGTGAAATTTTCCGGTGAAAAAGTCTTGTTACGATACTGCACGGCGGTGGCGCCGGCACGGACAGCGATCTCCGTCTGCCGGCGCATGGAAAGATCCGGTGCGTTTTCATCTGTAATAAAATAAAACCGAATGATCTGGTTGATGTCCATGTTGGTGTGCGTTCGATCCCGACTACTAGAAAAAATTTCAGCGGCTCAAGTTTCCCGCTGCCAGTGTTGAAATACCGCCGGATCAAACCGCTCCGCCCAGGTTTTAAACCGCGACAGTTGAGCCGGGCCATAGGTTTCAATTTTTCGGATCACCTGGTTTATGGACAACTCTTTTTCCGTGTTGTCCCCTTTTTTGGAAAAAAATTTATCCGCATAGCAGATGATCTCTTCTTCCAGAGTCACCGGCACCATGCTTCGAAGCGGCAGCGGCAGATGATGCGTTTGGATTTCGTCAACACTCAATCCGGCCCCCACATGGCGTTCGCATACCAGGCCGTGGCGGGGATATCCCAGATCTTCCATAAGCGCCCGGCCCAGATATCCATGGCATACATAGGGGTATGCTCCCGCGCATCCAATGGATGGGGCCCGGGTGTAAAAAATGCCGATGTCGTGCAAAAGAGCGGCTTCTTCAATAAAGCCGGAATCCGGATTCAGGCAGCTCAGATTTTTTGCAATGCCAAGGGCTTTTTCCGCCACTGCTGCTGAATGCCGGATCAGCCGGGACCCGGCTTCCGATGCCGGATCATAATATCGGGCAATGATGTCTAACGGGTTCATATCAACGACACAACCTGTCGTATCTTTTCTCAGGATTAAAAATGGATATACGCACATTAAGCGCTGCAGGCGCCGCAGGTGCAAGGCGCCGGGCATGCAGACGTACACGTTTGTACTTCAAATGCCCGGCAACAAAGCAAATGCGGTGCCCTGTGAACGCTTACAACCTGTCAACCGTGACCGGACAGCAGCACCCCTTCAATAAACGGATCCAGATCCCCGTCCAGCACACCGTCCACATTCCCCACATCCTTATTGATCCGGTGGTCTTTCACCATCTGATACGGATGCAGCACATAGGAGCGAATCTGGCTGCCCCAGGCAATTTCATCCTTGGTATCGTGCATTTCCTGAAGTTTCTTCTTCTGTTTTTCCTTTTCCATCTGATACAGCCGGGCGGCCAGCACCTTCATGGCCAGTTCCCGGTTGCGGATCTGGGATTTCTCCTGCTGGCATTGCACCACAATGCCTGTGGGAAGATGGGTGATGCGGATGGCGCTGCTGGTTTTATTGACATGCTGGCCCCCGGCGCCGCTGGCCCGGAAGGTGTCGATACGAAGGTCATTTTCCTCAATGTCCACTTCAATATCATCATCCAGTTCCGGATAAACAAAAACCGAAGCAAAAGACGTGTGGCGCTTGCCATTGGCATTAAACGGCGAAATCCGCACCAGCCGGTGAACCCCGGATTCGGTTTTCAGATATCCATAGGCATAGTCGCCGCTCACGGAAAAAGTCACCCCTTTGATGCCCGCCTCATCCCCGGCCTGGTAATCGATCATGTTGAGCCTGAACCCCTTGTGCTCGATCCACCGGGAATACATGCGAAACAGCATTTCCGCCCAGTCCTGGGCTTCGGTGCCGCCGGCCCCGGCGTTGATGGACATGATGGCGTTGTTTTTATCATCATCCCCATCCAGCATCAGTTCTACGGAAAAACTTTTGATCTGTTTTTCCAGCTTTTGGCAAAGCTGTTGTGCTTCTTTGAAAGAACTTTCATCCTTTTCTTCTGATGCCAGTTCAAAAAGAATGTCGCATTCCTCCACTGCGCCGTGGAGCGCGTCCCATCGCTCAATCACACCGGAAAGGAGAGACCGTTCCTTTAAAACGGTTTTTGCCTTTGACGGATCGTCCCAGAATGATTCCGCAGCCATGGTATGTTCAATTTCCGCCAGCCGCTCCTGTTTGGCCGGCAGGTCAAAGATACTCCTTCAGCTTTTCAAGCTGTTCGTAAAAACCCTCGACCTCATGTTTTACTTCTGATGCCATGATATGACTCCCTCCTTATATATAAACCATATCCTGCATTTTTTTGGGATGCAGGTGTATCTTTACTTATTTCCTTCAGCCTTCAGCCTTACACCTTCTACCTCAACCCTTTCCCCGCCTTTTTTCCCGAATCTTCAATATTATACAGATGCCGGAAACAAGAAAGCAACACAGAACCAACAGATAGCCGTGCCGGGTATAAAATGTCCGGCTGTCCCGGATGATGGGCACAAAACAGGTCAGGGCCGCCTCCTCAAAAAGGCCGGTACTTTTCATGATTCTGCCGGCCGGGTCAATAAATCCGCTGATGCCGGTATTGGCGGCCCGGATCAACGCCCGCCGGTTCTCCACGGCCCGGAACACGCCATGGAAAAATGCTGGTACGGTGCGCTTGACCGTCCGAACCACGCGTCGTTAGTGATGTTTACGAGCAATCCCGCATCGTTGGCCGTCATCCGGGCGGCCAGTTCCGGGAAAATAATTTCATAACAAATCAGCATGCCGATATCCGCGGACGGCCAGTCCAGAGTGTCTCCCGCCTCACCGGGCTTGAATTCCCCGACCTGGGCCACGATATGATGAATAAACGGCAGCCACTTTTTAAACGGCACATACTCTCCGAACGGCACCAGGTGGACTTTGTCGTTTCTGTCCGCGAAATCACCGGTCGGCGTCACCAGATAGGCGCTGTTAAAGTAATGTTCCCCTTGATCCGTAAACTCGACAGTGGGGCTTCCCACGATAAACCAGGTCCCCATCTCCCGAATCGCCTGCAGTATGGTTTTTGTAAATTCCATATTGTATTTCATATAAAACGGGGTAGCGGTTTCCGGCCAGACAATCACATCCGGCCGCATCTCATTGGCCTCTCGGGACAGGCGCACATAAGTGTCAAGGGTTTGGACACGGAAGTCCATATCCCATTTCATGGTCTGGGGAATATTGCCCTGGACCACCGCCACATTGATTTTTTCCGCTGTTGATACCATGGCATCAACGGTTTTCAGGCGATGTGCGCCATACGCGGCCATCAGGGCCATTGTCACAATCCCTGTGAGCACCGCAACCGTGGCCTGAGAGGCCGTGATATTTCGATCCTGCCAGTTTTTCCCTGTCACAAAAAGGAGCAAAAACAGGAAAACGCCATTGCCCAGCACCACGGCAAAGGACACACCATACACACCGAACACGTCCGCGATCTGAATGAGGTGAAGCTGGTCAACCTGGGTGTAGCCAATCAGTCCCCAGGGAAAGCCGGTAAAGGCCACCGACCGGACATATTCCAGAACCACCCAGAACACGGGCATGAGAAACAGCGCACCAAAGCCCCGGCCGCAGACTGTCACAAGCCCGGTAAAGGCCGCCATATACAGGGCAAGATAAAATACCAGGGGGATAAAAATGATCACGCTCAGCCAGAGGGGCAGATATCCGTAGACATGCATGGTGCGGACCAGCCAGTACAGCAGGGTGGCAAAATGCACCATTCCGGCGATCAGCCCCAGAATGAAACTGTCGCGAATGGATACATCCCGGACCGCAAACAGCAGGCCTGTCAGCGCCACCCACGCGGCCCAGGAGATGCCGACTTTCGGGAAACTGATGGTCAAAGCAATACCACTGAGGATTGCGAAAAAAAATTTTTCCCGGCAGATGCCTGCTGTGTTTACCATTTTTGTCCTGGGTCTGTTGTCTGTGCGGATTGGTTTTCTCCGTGATTGATTGGCCGATTAAAATGCAGCCTGAAATTTTTGTGATGTTTTCGTAGCAGATTTCCCTTGAATTTAAAAATGATTTTTCCTTTTGTAGTCTTTGTAAAAGTTTCAATTTTGCGCTATAGAAATATTTTCACAAACCAGACCGTTAACCTGAAACAGGATAAAATAATGAATTTACTGATTACCGGTGCAAAAGGGCAACTGGGCAAAGACTGCCAGAAAGTGTTCCAGGACCGTTATCATATCACCAGTATTGACATTGAAGATGCAGACATTGCCGACCCGGCCCAGGCGGCCGCAGTGGTGGAAAACACCCGACCGGACATTATCATCAATTGTGCTGCCTTTACCCAGGTAGATCAATGTGAAACAGACAAAGACACTGCCTGGCGGATCAATGCCGATGGACCGGGGATCCTGGCTCAAAACGCCCAGAAAATCGGCGCCCTGATGATTCATATTTCCACGGATTATGTCTTTGGCGGCCAGAAGCCCCCCACCAGCGCCTACCTGGAAACCCATGTACCGGGGCCTCTTTCCGAATACGGCCGCGGCAAACTCAGGGGGGAACGGGCTGTTCTCGGCAATACGAACAATTTTATGATTCTCCGCACCGCCTGGCTGTATGGATTTCACGGGCATAATTTTCTCAAAGCCATCCTGAAAAAAGCCCTGAGCGGCCCGACAACACCGCTTAAAATCGTCAATGACCAATACGGCTCCCCCACCTGGAGCTTCCGCCTGGCCCTGCAGATCGATCATCTGATCAAAAACAACGGCCAGGGGCTGTACCATGCGTCGTCCGAAGGATCCTGTACCTGGTATGAATTTGCCGCTTATTTTCTTGAAAAACTGAATGTTAACTGCGACATTGTGCCCTGCACCACCGCGGAATACCCCACCCCGGCGGTGCGGCCGCAATGTTCCATTCTGGAAAACCGGCGCCTTAAAAATGAAAATCTCAATATCATGAATCACTGGCAAAAAGATCTGGACGACTATATCCAACAGTACGGCGACCGGCTCATGGCCGAATGCCGACTCTAACCATCAGCAGGAGCGACCCCCATGAATTTGCTTGTCACCGGCGGATGCGGTTTTATCGGCACCAATTTTATCCGATGGCTGCTCAGCAACCCGGATTTTACCGGCAACATCATCAATGTGGACCGGCTCACCTATGCGGGCAACCCGGAAAATCTGAAAGAAGTGGAAAAAATGGTGCCGGACCGATATATTTTTGTGCAAGCCGACATTTGCGACAAAGACAAAATGGCGCTTCTTTTTAACGTCCATCACATCGACACGATCTGCCATTTTGCCGCGGAATCCCATGTGGACCGTTCCATTGTGGCACCGGATGATTTTATCAACACCAATATCCTGGGCACGTTCAATCTTCTGGAAATCGCACGAGCCCGCAAAGACCGGATTCGCCGGTTCCACCATATCAGTACGGACGAAGTCTACGGCAGCCTGGGAGCGGACGGATATTTCACGGAAACCACCCCATACCGGCCCAGCAGTCCCTATTCCGCGTCCAAGGCATCCTCCGACCACCTGGTGCGGGCCTACCATGCCACCTATGGCCTGCCCGTGACCCTGTCCAACTGTTCCAACAATTACGGACCGTACCAGTTTCCGGAAAAGTTGATTCCCCTGATGATCTTAAATGCCGTGGATGAAAAGCCCCTTCCGGTATATGGCAACGGCAAAAATGTCCGGGACTGGCTCTATGTGGATGACCACTGCAGCGCCATCTGGGACATTATCCGGCACGGCCGGACCGGGGAAACCTATAACGTGGGCGGCAACTGCGAACTGGAAAACCTGGCCTTGGTTGAAATGATCTGCGACGGCATTGACCGGAAACTCGGCCGACCCGCCGGCCGCAGCCGGGAACTCATTACTTTTGTAAAAGACCGGCCCGGCCACGATCTGCGCTATGCCATTGACGCCGGCAAAATAAAAAATGATCTCGGCTGGACCCCGATAACAAAAATTGACGCCGGCATTGCCGCCACCATTGACTGGTACCTTGAAAACGACGCCTGGGTCTCCCGGGTGAAAAGCGGGGCCTACCGGGAGTGGATTGCCCGGCAGTATGAATAAAAAATCCGCATGCCGCAGCCCTGAAAATACGATAATTTTGATCAACCTGTTTAAACTTTAAAACCAGACAAGAAAAGGATTTTTTATGAAAGGCATTATCCTGGCCGGCGGGTCCGGCACCCGGCTCTACCCGCTCACGCGGGTGACCAGCAAGCAGCTGCTGCCGGTGTATGACAAACCCATGATCTATTATCCCCTGTCCGTTCTCATGCTCGGGGGCATTCGGGACATTCTGATCATTTCCACGCCTCAGGATCTGCCGAATTTCAAGCAGCTTCTGGGGGACGGACGCTGGCTGGGACTCAACCTGACCTATGCGGAACAACCCCGGCCCGAGGGCCTGGCCCAGGCGTTTATCATCGGCGCGCCGTTTATCGGCAAGGATCCGGTCTGCCTGATTCTGGGAGACAATATGTTCCACGGCCACAACCTGTCCGGGATTATAAAGAATGCCCTGAAGGTGAACCACGGCGGGGTGGTGTTCGGCTACCGGGTGAATGACCCGGAGCGCTACGGCGTGGTGGAATTCGACAGCGCCGGCAATGTCATCGGCATTGAGGAAAAACCGGAACACCCCAAATCCAAATACGCCGTGGCCGGCCTCTATGTGTACGACAACCAGGTGATTGATATTGCCGCTAACCTGAAGCCCTCGGACCGGGGGGAACTGGAAATCACAGATGTGAACCGGGAATATCTCCGCAGGAACGCCCTGAAAGTGGAAATCCTCGGCCGGGGATTTGCCTGGATGGACATGGGCACCCATGACTCCATGCAGCAGGCCGCCGGCTACGTGCGGACAGTCCAGCATCGGCAGGGATTTAAAATCGCCTGCGTGGAGGAGATCGCCTATCGGCTGGGCTATATCACCAGCCACCAGCTAAAAGAAATTGCCGCTGAAATGATTAAAAATGATTATGGTCAGTATTTGCATGAAATTTCTGAACTGACCCCGTCGGAGATGATGAAATGGCTTTAAATATCAAACCGCTTGAGATTCCCGACGTTCTATTAATAGAACCACCCTGTTTTACGGATCATCGTGGATTTTTCATGGAAACCTTTCACCGGGAAAAATATGCTGCCGCCGGCCTATATGAAAAACTGGACCGGGACTTTGTCCAGGACAACCATTCCCATTCCAGAAAAGGGGTCTTGCGGGGACTCCATTACCAGTTGAATCATCCCCAAGGGAAACTCATCTATGCGGTTTCCGGCGCCATTTTCGACGTGGCGGTTGATATCCGCAAAGGTTCTCCCACATTCGGCAAGTGGACCGGCGCGGAACTGTCTGCTGAAAACCACCGGCAGATCTATGTCCCCGAAGGATTTGCCCATGGATTTGTGGTGCTGAGTGATTGTGCGGACGTGATCTACAAATGCACGGCCCTGTATGCGCCCGGGGATGAATACGGCATATTATGGTCGGACCCGGATATCGATATTGCCTGGCCGGCTGAGAAGCCGATTCTTTCCGAAAAAGACCTTGAAAACCCGGCATTAAACCAAGTCCCGCAACATCATCTCCCGGAATGGGACAAGCCGTGCCGGTAAATTGGTTCTCGCATTGGGGCAAGTTCTTGCCCCGGAAGAAATTAAAAGAGGTGGCACAGGGTCCAAAACCAACAAGGCTTTTGATCGATATTTCCAGCCGCAAAGAGAGGAGAGAATCAAGGTGACAAAAGCTAAAAAAGCATTAAGAAAAGAGGCCTGCGGGGAACTGATTGATTTGAATGCTAATACCAAAATTGTAAATAAAAAGACATATTATAAATATGATTGCTAATGATGATGCAATTCGATCGGCTCTGGACTCAGCCATGGAGTTTTACAATGATCTTACAGAAGAAAATGATAGAGCTGCCGTTATCGTGGGTATAGCATATATTGATGATCAATTAAAAAGATTGCTTGAACAATCCTTTTTACCAAAAGCCAATAAAAAGAAAGAAAAAGATGAATTATTAGAGGGTGATTCACCACTTTCGACATTCAGCTCAAGAATAAATCTTCGCTATAGACTTATTCTTATCGATAAAGACTTACGTAAAATTCTGCGCACTTTAAAAGACATAAGAAATGGTTTTGCACACAAAATAAGAAATTGTGACCTAAACGTACCTCCGTACTCAGATCAAGTCAAAAATATCACTGAAAATTTAAAGGATGCTCCCTTATTACAATACCTAAAAAAATCATTTTCTGGTAATAACCAATGCTCCATTGACTTTCGAATTATAGTTTTATTAATTTCAATGGTTTTGGAACTAAAATTTAAAAATTTACCAAAATCGATCAAAACGAAAAGGCCTGCATCTTTTTCGATGATTCCAAAAAATTTGGAAATATTAGGAGGTAAATAGCCCTACCCAACCGCTACACATTTTAATAGCACCGAAAGAGAATAACTACTTGAAATTAAGACGAGGAAATGGTCGGGGCGGCAGGATTTGAACCTGCGACTCCCTGCTCCCAAAGCAGGTGCGCTACCAGACTGCGCCACGCCCCGATTTTTTGATGAAGGTGTCTCTACCACGCTTTTTTCTTACAATCAAGGGGATATTTTACTGCTGAATATTGCCGGCTTGTTTTATCGGGTCAGGTAAACATCCACTCCCTGTTTGATCCGCCCGGCGATGTCCGTTAAAAAAGCCGGATCAGTCAATTGTTTTTCTGTTTCAGAATTGGCCAGAGTCCCCGTTTCAAGAACGATCGCCGGCATTTCAAGGCCTTCCAGCACCCGCAGAGCCGCTGCTGAGACCTTGATTTCCCCGATATCCGGAGATCCGGCAAGCTGTGATTTGACACATTCCGCCAAAATACGGCTCTCCTGTTGAAGGCGGGCATCCGTGAGCCCCCAGGGCGCGGCAGCGCCAAGACCTCTTTCTGTCAGAACATTTTCCTGAACTTGTTGTTTCGGAACCAGCAACCCGTCCCGGTTTGGATCGGAAAAATAAAAAACCGACCAGGCATTCCCGCCGGGCATGGGGCTGCCTCCGGCATGCAGGCTGATAAACAGATCCGCCTTGTGATGATTGGCAACAGATGCCCGTCGGGTCAAGGCCACCTGATAGTCGCCGGTGCGGGTCCACACGACCTGACAATCCGGGGCCAAGGCCGCTGCCAGAATCTGCGCCAGCTGGAAGATGACTGATTTTTCAAGGCTGCCGGCAGGTCCCCGTGCGCCGTGGTCATAACCGCCGTGGCCCGGATCAATGACAACGGTTTTAATGCCGGCCGGCTCCGCACTTCCCCGCGTCGGGCAGCATATCCCGGCCCCGGCAACCGCCGCCACCATCAAAAGAATCGTCAACCACTTAATATTTTTATAACTTCGGTTAAATCCGGTCATATCCGCATCCTGCATAGATTTTCCTTGACACCCCTGTAATTAGTTACTATTTTAACAAAAATCAAGGCATTAAGAAAATATTGAGTTATAAAGTCAACAAGTTGATGACATTAAAAAACAAAGTAAAAATGGAATGTCATCAATTTTTTTTTACGCAAAACAAACAGGAAAAGAAAGAAAATAACATCCGTCGCGAGAGTGGCGAAATTGGCAGACGCGCTGGACTTAGGATCCAGTTCCGCAAGGAGTGGGAGTTCGAGTCTCCCCTCTCGCACCAGCAGGAAAAATAATCCGGATCTGACATTGTCGTTCCGCCCTTCACGCCGCGCGTTAAACGTCGCAAAACCGCCGGATCATATCGACAACCACGTAAAAAAAACAGGCCTTCCGCGCAATCATTGACGGGCATAAGTTGCAGGCCGGTTCATACATTTACTTTAGAGAGGATATTTAGAATGGAAGTAACAGTTACGGATATCAGTTCAATCAAAAAAAAGGTGCAAATTCAAATTCCCCAGGCAGATGTTGTCAAAGAACTGGACAACGCCTATCGCGAGATCAAAAAAAATGCCAAGATCAAGGGGTTCCGGCCCGGAAAAGCGCCGCGATCGGTGCTTGAACGGATGTTCAGCAAGGATGTTCATGCGGATGTCACCAACACCCTCATTCAAAATTCGTTTATCGATGCGGTACGACAGGAATCCCTGGCCTTTATCGGCACACCGGACATCGCTCCCGCGGAACTGGATCCTGAAAAACCCTTTATTTACGATGTCACCATGGAATTAAAACCCGAACTGGCGGATATCAATTTTGAAGGGGTCAAACTGAAAAAAACCTTGTATAAAATGTCCGAAGCGGAAGTGGACAACCAGGTGGAAATGATCCGCAAGCAGCTGGCGGAGCATAATCCCATCACCGAAGACCGGGCAGCGGCCGAAGGGGACCATGCTGTTATCGACTATGAAGGCACAAAAGACGGCCAGCCCTTTGAGCCAACCCAAAAAACAGAAAATTTTACCCTTAAAATCGGACAGGCAATGATCTCCGATGATTTTGACCAGCAGATTATCGGCATGAAACCGGGCGACAAGAAAGAATTCACCATCACCTTTGATGAAAATTATCACAACAAAGATCTGGCCGGCCTTGACATCGCTTTCACTGTGACACTCAATGAAATCCGCGAGGAAGTCCTGCCAGCGGCGGATGATGATCTGGCCAAAAAACTGGGGCAGTATGAAACCATGGAGGACGTGAAAAACGCGATTCGGGAAAATCTTCGGCAGGGCTATGACAAACGCATTGAGCAGGAAATGCAGGAGCAGATATTTGAAAAACTGCTGACCGAAGAATTTGAACTGCCCGAAACCCTGGTTAATTTTGAACTGGACGGTATTATTTCGGATACGGAAATGCGGCTTTCCCAGAGCAACATGACCATGGACCAACTGGGCCTTTCCCGGGAAAAACTGACGGAGCAATATCGGGATGTCGCTGAAAAGCAGGTCCGGCGGCACCTTTTCCTGAGTAAAATCATTGAGCAGGAAAACATGGAACTGCCGGCGGACGAGCTGGACCGGGAATTTGAGAGTTTTGCGCAAACCATCGGACAACCCGTTGATTTTGTAAAAGAATATTACGAAAAAAACCCGGACAAACTGGAAGGGTTCAAGCATGCCCTACTTGAAAAAAAAGTGTTTGATCTTATAATAGAAAAAGCAGAAGTCGAAGAAGTTGCGCCCGACGCATCCGCATCGGAAAAAACAGATGCACCGGCTTCTGAATAACCCGTTATTGATTAAACTTAAAAGGAGACATACATTGCCATTAATTCCAATGGTCATTGAACAAACCAGCAAGGGCGAACGGGCCTATGATATTTATTCCCGGCTGCTCAAAGATCGTATCATCTTTCTTGGCACGGCTATCAATGACGAAGTGGCCAACCTGATGATTGCTCAGATGCTTTTTCTGGAATCCGAAGATCCGGACAAAGACATTAACTTTTATGTTAATTCTCCGGGCGGTTCCGTCACTGCGGGACTGGCCATATACGACACCATGCAGTATATTAAACCGGATATCACCACGGTCTGCATCGGTCAGGCGGCCAGCATGGGCGCCATTCTGCTGGCGGCTGGTGCACGGCATAAACGATATACACTGCCCAACTCCCGTATCATGATCCATCAGCCCATGGGCGGCACCCAGGGCCAGGCGTCGGATATCAAAATTCAGGCCGAGGAGATCATCCGGCTGCGGGGAAAATTAAATGATATCCTGGCATTTCACACCCAGCGGGATATCAAAAAAATTGAGACCGAAACGGATCGCGATTTCTTCATGTCCGGTGACGAAGCCAAAGCTTACGGGCTCATCGACCATGTGATCAACAACCGGGACGATCTCGACAAAATCGTAAAATCGGAGGGCTGATATGGCAAAAAAAGGCGATGACACCACTGATAATCTTTTTTGCTCGTTTTGCGGCAAGAATCAGCAGGAAGTCAAAAAATTAATCGCCGGACCCGCGGTTTATATCTGCGATGAATGCATCCAACTTTGCAGTGAAATCATAGAGGAAGAAACCAGCAAGGAAACGGATATTACCGGACGGACCCTGACGCCGGCGGAAATCAAGCAGCGGCTGGACGAATATGTCATCCAGCAGGACCACGCAAAAAAAGTCCTTTCCGTTGCGGTGCACAACCATTATAAACGCCTGGATTCCGCCGTCAACACGGATGATGTGGAAATCCAGAAAAGCAATATCCTCCTGATCGGCCCCACCGGCTCCGGCAAAACCCTGCTGGCCCAGACCCTGGCGCGGTTTTTGAACGTGCCGTTTACCATTGCCGATGCCACCAGCCTGACAGAAGCCGGGTATGTGGGGGAAGATGTTGAAAATATCGTTCTGGCCCTGCTCCAGAATGCAGACTATGACGTGGAAAAAGCCCAGCGCGGCATTGTTTACATTGATGAAATCGACAAGATTTCCCAGATGTCGGACAATCCATCGATTACCCGGGATGTTTCCGGAGAGGGCGTGCAGCAGGCCCTGTTGAAAATTATCGAAGGCACCACGGCCAGTGTGCCGCCAAAAGGCGGGCGCAAACATCCTCAGCAGGATTTCGTCAAGGTGGACACGTCCAACATCCTGTTTATCTGCGGCGGCACCTTCAACGGACTGGACCAGATTATCCGGCGCCGCATCGGATCAAAGCTGATGGGATTCGGCGCCAATGTGATCAGCCAGAATGAAACCAGCCCCAGCGAGATCCTCAAGCTGATTGAAACCGAAGACCTGATCAAATTTGGCCTGATTCCGGAATTTGTCGGGCGGCTGCCGGTGGTGGCCACCCTTCAGGAACTGGATGAAGATGCCCTGATTCAGATTCTCACCCAGCCAAAAAATGCCATTATCAAACAGTTCCAGAAACTTTTTGAAATCGAAAATGTGAATCTCAGGTTCACGGACAGCGCGCTTTCCGCCATTGCGGCCCAAAGCTTAAAGAGGAAAGCCGGCGCCCGGGGGCTGCGAGCGATTTTGGAGACTTCCATGCTGGATATTATGTATGAACTGCCCTCCATCGGCGGTGTCAAGGAATGTGTGGTGGGCGAAGAAGTCATCCTTAACAAGGAAGACCCGATATTGCTCTACGAAAATTCCAAAAAACAGGCCTGAATTTAACGGTTTCTCAAGCGCCGTCATTGCCGGATGAACGATCCGGTAATGACGGCGCTTTTCTGCTTTCACCCCATGCGGGGGGCTGCCCTTGGCATTTTTCCGTGCGCATCAAACAATTCTTTTCTAAATGCCCCTCAAAATACCCCCAAACACCTCCCAAAATAACAATTGATGGGCATAAATGCGGCTGCTTGCCTGATCAAACGCTGGCTGGTCGTTTCATCCGGGGCACCTTCCCGGAAAAAATGGGGTCTCAATAACCTGGCCCGGTCAAACGGGCGCCCATTGGTTGTTTTTGAAATTAAACTTGCCACTTTTGTGTTTCGTGCTTACCTTATCTTGAAAAATTAACATCGACGCAAACCAAAAAACGCCAAATCACCTTTTTCAGGAGAAAATAAACGAATCCCATGATACATATACCTAAAATATTCAGGCCCGAAGATCCGGCGGGCAACGGTGGCCCATCGACCATCACCCTGCCGCTGCTCCCTTTGAGAGACATTGTAGTGTTTCCCCACATGGTGTCGCCGCTGTTTGTGGGACGATCAAAATCCATCAATGCCATATCCGAGGCAATGAATTCCGAAGAAAAATATATCCTGCTGTCCACTCAATCGGATGCTGGCAAGGAAACCCCCAAGGAAAACGAAATCAACAGAATCGGCACCGTGGCAAAAGTGCTTCAGATGCTGCGCCTGCCGGACGGTACGGTGAAAACCGTGGTTGAGGGCAAGTACCGTGCCCGGATTACTGATTTCAAGCCCAATACCAGTTTTTTCGAAGTCAATCTGGAACTGATTCAGGAACCGGACATCAACATCAGCGAGAAAGAGGCGTTTTTCCGGAATATCAATGACCTGCTCAGGGAATACGCGGAACTCAATAAAAATTTTTCAAAAGATACCCTTAAAAACATCACGGCCATCATTGATCCGGTTAAAATGATTTACACGGTTGCCGGTCATTTTTCCTTCAAAACCTCAGACAACCAGTCTCTGCTGGAAATTGAAGCGGTCAGTGAACGGCTGGCCCGTCTTATTGAGCTGATCAAACAGGAAATCATCATCCTTGAAACCGATAAGATCATTAAAAAACGTATCAAGGAACAGATGGAAAAAAGCCAGAAAAATTACTACCTGAATGAACAGATGCGGGCCATCAAAAAAGAGATGGGCAGCGATGACGCTGAGGCGGATGAACTGAAAGAAATTGAACGGCGCATCAATGACAAGAAGATGTCCCAGGAGGCCAAGACAAAATCGGAGCAGGAGCTGAAAAAGCTGAAAATGATGACGCCCATGTCCGCGGAGGCCACGGTGGTGCGCAATTACATTGACTGGATCCTCAGCCTGCCATGGAGCAAAAAGAGTAAAACCGCTAAAGATATTGATAAAGCCCAGAAAATTCTGGACGAGGATCACTACGGCCTGGAAAAGCCCAAAGAACGCATCCTCGAATATCTGGCCGTGCAGTCCCTGGTGAAAAAACTGCGGGGCCCGATCCTCTGTCTCGTGGGGCCGCCCGGGGTGGGCAAAACCTCCCTGGCAAAATCTGTGGCCCGCTCCACCGGCCGGAAATTCGTGCGCCTGTCTTTGGGCGGTGTCCGGGACGAGGCGGAAATCCGCGGCCACCGGCGGACCTATATCGGCGCCATGCCTGGCAAAATCATCCAGTCCCTGAAAAAAGTCAACGTCAACAACCCGGTGTTCTGCCTGGATGAAATTGACAAAATGAGCATGGATTTTCGGGGCGACCCTTCGGCCGCGCTGCTGGAAGTGCTGGATCCGGAACAGAATTACGCGTTCAGCGATCATTATCTGGACATGGAATATGATCTGTCGGACATCATGTTCATCACCACCGCCAATACATTGCCGGATATCCCCCTGCCCCTTCAGGACCGCATGGAAATTATCCGGCTGCCGGGCTACACGGAAGTTGAGAAATATCATATTGCCAGAGACTTTCTGGTACCCAAGCAGATTGAACAAAACGGATTAAAAAAGAACAAGGTTAATTTTTCAAAAAACGCCATTTACACCATCATCCGGGGCTACACCCGGGAAGCCGGGGTCCGCAGCCTGGAGCGGGAAATCGCGTCTATTTGCCGGAAAGTGGCAAAGGACCTCCTCAAAGACAAGAAAAAGAACCGGAACATGGTCCGGACCATTTCCTCAAAAACCGTTGAGAAATATCTGGGACCCGGCCGGAAAAGCTTTGGGCTGGTGGAAAAAGATCACCAGGTGGGCATTGTCACCGGCCTTGCCTGGACCCAGTTCGGCGGCGAGCTGTTGAGCGTGGAAGCCGTCACCATGCCCGGCAAAGGCAAATTCACGGTGTCCGGAAAACTCGGGGACGTCATGAAAGAATCCGCCAACGCCGCCATCAGCTATGTGCGATCCCGGTCCGAGCAGTTCAACATTGACCAGCTGTTTCATGAAAAACTGGACATCCATATTCATGTTCCGGAAGGGGCCACCCCGAAAGACGGGCCATCCGCCGGGATTGCCATGTGCACCGCCATTGTTTCCGCGCTCACGAAACTGCCCATTGACAGGGATGTGGCTATGACCGGCGAAATTACCCTTCGGGGACGGGTGCTGCCCATCGGCGGATTAAAAGAAAAAATTCTGGCGGCCCATCGGGGCGGAATCAAAAAAGTGCTGATCCCCAAGGATAACGAGCGGGATCTTTCCGATATCCCCGCCAGCGTGGTCAAACATCTGGATATTATCGGTGTGGGCCACATGGATGAAGTGGTCAAGCATGCCATTATGGAAACAGAAGACAAACCTCTCTACAACCAATCGTTTAAATTTGAAAACGGCAAGTTTGACGATTCGGATATTGCAGTGGTGGACCCGCGATAAAAGCCGGCAACCCGAAAACAGAAACGTTTGAAAAACACGCCGGCTTCTTAAAAACAATAAAAAAACAAATGGTTATAAATAGAGCTGGCCATTGAAAACCCGAAAGATTTTTTTAAAAGCCAAAGACAATTTAACTTGACACGAAACCGCTTTATTGGTAGTTAACGGTTTCTATTGACGATGCAAGCTTAAGGGCGGGTAGCTCAGTTGGGAGAGCATCGGCCTTACAAGCCGAGGGTCACAGGTTCAAGCCCTGTTCCGCCTACCACATACCCGATTCGGGGGCGTAGCTCAGTTTGGTTAGAGCGCCGGCCTGTCACGCCGGAGGTCGCGAGTTCGAGTCTCGTCGCTCCCGCCACAATAAAAAAAAGGACTTAGAGATACTTTCTAAGTCCTTTTTTTATTCGTAAGCCGCTGCCTGGGCAGGGGCCGGAACCCGGTGATTTTTTTGACGCCGGGATCCGATGATCGGGTATCCTATGAGTCGGGATCATCTGAAAGGGTATCGGATTATCGGATACCCATACCATTGCCGGAAGCAGCCGGCTTCAGATGATGCTGCGGGTATGATGACCATGTTGACGGATAGTCTGATAACATTACTGGATAAAAGTAAAAATTGCCCTGGCCAGGAAACTTCGCCAAAGGGGCCGCCTTTTCTGCGTCGGACATTGGCCTGGCCGGCTGCGGAAACGGAATCAGTGACCCAGTGGCTGGCCTCATGGCAGGTGCCGGAAAAATTCTATTTCTCCGATAAAAACGGAACCTATGAAATTGCCGGCCTGGGCAGCGCTCTCACCCTGTCCAGTATTCCCTGGGAAAGTGCCTCTGCTGGACTTTCCGATCTCTGGTCCCGGCACCCTGGGGCCGTGGTGTTCGGCGGTGCTGCCTTTGCGGAGCATCCCCCGGAAACGGCGGAATGGAAGGATTTTGGCCTTTTCCGGTTTACTCTCCCCTTGGTTGAAGTACGCAGAACCGGGCACACCCTGAAAATGGCATTTAATTATCCTGCCCCCCGTTCCCGCACAAAAAATGATTTCTTCCGCCAAGCCAACATCCCCCAATTTCATCAGCAGGTTGCTTCTGAAACAACATACTGCCAGTTAAAACAGGCCCTTGGGAATCTGGACCGCTGCCGGGTCCCCTGTGCGCTGACGGCCCCCGCTGCCGTTGAGGCCCGGGCCATGTTCCCGGATTACAATGGCTGGGAGACCATGATTCTTAAGGCTTTGGAAAGCATCCGGGCCGGGGTGATTGACAAGGTGGTCTTATCCCGTAAAATAGTGCTCACCGCCCGGGACCCCTGGCCGGTAAATCAGATTCTAATGAATCTGGCATCCATGAGCGAGGACTCGTATGTCTTCTTGTATCAGACCGGCCACGGCCAGGCATTTTTTGGCCGCACCCCGGAGCGACTCCTCAAGCTGGACGACCGCGCCATCTGTGTGGATGCCATTGCCGGCACACGGCCCCGGGGCAAAGATGCCAATGAAGACAGGTCTCTTGAATCCGAACTTTTGCAATCCCCCAAGGAAATGGCGGAACACCGGATTGTCTCCCGATATATCGAGGACCGGATGAACCGGATCGCCCGGCACCAGCAGACGGTTTTCCGGGAATCCATTCTCAAACTCAAACACCTCCAGCATATTTTTACCCGGCACCAGGGAGAGCTGCGCAACGGGCACCATGTTCTGGATACCCTGAAATGCTTTCATCCCACCCCGGCCGTGAACGGCCATCCGACTGAAACGGCCCGGGACCTGATCTTGCAGTGGGAATCCGGCGAGCGGGGGTGGTATGCCGGGCCCGTGGGATGGATGACCGGCGAAGCCGCGGAATTTGCCGTGGGCATCCGGTCCGCTCTTGCCTGCGGCAAGCATTTGCACATTTTTGCCGGTGCGGGCATTGTGGAAGGCTCCCAACCGGCAACGGAATGGCAGGAAACCGAAGATAAAATGCGAACCATACGCCATGCGGCTGAAGGCGGCAATCCAGCACCGGAAGTCTCATCCTGTCCCCTGCGAGGTGAATCATGACCCTGATGCGGCAGAACATGAATGTATTGTGGGCCTCCGTCCTGGTGGAGGAACTTTGCCGAAACGGGGTGGACCGGTTTTTTGTGTCACCGGGAAACCGAAACGCACCGCTGGTGGCGGCCCTGGTTCATCACCCGCACGCCATTGCCCATTCCTGCATGGACGAGCGGGGAGCGGCCTATTGCGCTCTGGGATTTGCCAAAGCCACGGGCCGGCCAGGGGTGTTGGTCTGCACTTCCGGTACCGCCCTGGCCAATTATGGTCCCGCAGTCATCGAAGCGTTTCGGGATCATCTTCCTTTAGTTGTCCTGAGCGCCGACCGCCCCCCGGAGCTTACCGGCAGCGATGCCAACCAGACCATTTCCCAGGAAGGCCTGTTCGACCCCTATTGCCTGGAAAACCTGAACCTGCCCTGTCCGGATCCGGATTTTCCCCTGACAGCCCTGGCTGCCCGAATCTGCCGTCTTGCACAGACGAAAACCGGTCCGGTACATATTAACTGCCGGTTCAGGGAGCCTCTGATGCCGGTGCCGGCGCCTTCCGGTCCGGTGCCCACAACAGTAATGGCGGCAGCAGAGCGGTATTTTGCGGAAACAGATCCTGCAACCTTATATCCGCAGACAGAGCCGTATTGCCCGGATTTATCCGGGGTCATCACTATTTTGAACACCCCAAAAAGCGGGCTTTTGGTGGTGGGCAGACTGGAAACCGAAGCGGACCGGAAAGCCGCCCGCTCACTGGCCCTTGGAACGGGATGGCCGGTGTATTGCGATTTTGCGTCTTCTCTAAAAGGCACGGCCGGGGAGATGGAAATTTTCCTGCCGGATCATCCCAAATGCCGGTCTCTTGTCAGAAAGTACGCGCCGGATGTTATTCTGCAGCTGGGCTCGGGCCTGATTTCCAAACACTACTACAACGAGATTCTGAGAACCGGGGCAAAAAACATCATTCAGGTCTCTCCCCGGCGGGGACACCGGGATCCGGCCTTTGCAGTGACCATCAGAATAACGGCCAGCGTGGCGGAATTTTGCCGTCATCTGGGAGACGGAGAGATGCGCTTCAGGACCCTCAACCAAAAGGCGGCAAAAACCCTGGTGCGCTCAATACAGGACCTGGCCTTGGATCTCCATCATATCACTCCGGATGATGTGCTCAGTTTTCCCCTGATCGCGGATATTATCAATCGCCATGTTCCGGCCGGAGACGCCCTGTTTGCGGGCAATTCCACTGCTGTGCGGGCCTTTGACGGGGCTTTCGGATGTTCCGGTCAAAAGGTGCGAACCGTCACCAATCGAGGAGCCAGCGGAATTGAGGGCAATTTCGCCACCAGTATCGGTTTTTCAGCAGGTTCCGGCCGGCGGGTAACCGCCGTGATCGGGGATGTGTCCATGCTTCACGATCTCAATTCTTTAGCCCTGCCCGGCACGGTGCCCGGCCAGGTGATCGGGGTCATTGTCAATAATCAGGGGGGCCGGATTTTTGACCGCCTGCCAGTACAGGAATTTCCAGATATCGCCACCCCCATGATGACCACCCCCCATGAATTCGATTTTTCTCATGCCGCTCGCATGTTTAGTCTGCCCTATACAAAGGCGGAAACCCCCGAAGCGTTTGAAGCCGCCTATGTGAATGCCCTAAGCCAGGGCGGATGCCGGATCATTGAGGTCATGCTGGATCCGGCAACTGATCTGAAAATTCTTTTGGACCGTCAGAAGTTGTGACCGTGTTCCCGGTTTTTTGAATCATCGGGATAATTGGACGATAATAGATGACAAAATGCTTTTCCATTTTATCAATGCGCCCGGAAAAGCCACAGGGAGGACAACGTGGTTTCGGAAATTTTTAACCCTAAATTGTGGGACCCGGTTCCCGGGTTTGACTTTCAGGACATTACCTATCACCGCGCCAAAGAACAGGGCACGGTGCGTATAGCGTTTAACCGGCCGGCGGTGAGGAATGCATTTCGCCCCGCTACAGTGGATGAACTGTTTTTGGCCCTGGACCACGCCCGCATGAGCCCGGATGTGGGGGTGGTGCTGCTCACCGGCAACGGCCCGTCGCCCAAAGACGGGGGATGGGCCTTCTGCTCCGGCGGCGATCAGCGAATTCGCGGCAAAGACGGCTATCAATACGAAGGCGATCAGGGCATTGATCCGGCCCGTCTGGGACGGCTGCATATTCTGGAATGCCAGCGGCTGATCCGGTTTATGCCCAAAATCGTGGTGGCTGTGGTTCCGGGCTGGGCTGCAGGGGGCGGGCACAGCCTGCATGTGGTATGCGATCTGACCCTCGCATCCAAAGAACATGCCCGGTTCAAGCAGACGGACCCGGATGTGGCCAGTTTTGACTCCGGGTACGGCTCCGCCTACCTGGCCCGGCAGGTGGGCCAGAAACGGGCCAGGGAAGTTTTTTTTCTGGGACTTGCCTATTCCGCCCAGGAGGCCTTTGAAATGGGCATGGTCAACCGGGTGGTTCCCCACAAAGATCTGGAAGACGCAGCCCTGGAATGGGCTGCGATCATGAATGCCAAGTCCCCCACTGCCATGCGCATGCTGAAATTCGGCTTTAACCTGCCGGATGACGGCCTGGTGGGCCAGCAGCTTTTTGCCGGGGAGGCCACCCGCCTGGCCTACGGCACAGAAGAAGCTGCCGAAGGCCGGGGCGCGTTTGTAGAAAAGCGGCCCAAAGACTTTTCCCGGTTTCCCTGGCACTATTAGGCACCCGTCATGCACCCGCAAATCCACTACTGGCTCATGGCCATCCGGCCCCGAACCCTTCCGGCAGGGGCAGCTCCGGTGGTTTTAGGCCTGGGGCTGGCCTGGGAAAAAAGTGTTTGCGTGTGGGCGGCCCTGGCGACCTTGTTTTGCTGTATTCTGATGCAGGTGGGCGCCAATCTGGTCAATGATTATTTTGACTATGTGCATGGAGTTGACGACAGGGATCGCCTGGGGCCGGACCGGATGACCCAGAAAGGGCTGATTGCCCCGCACCATATGAGAGCCGGCATTGTGATCTGTTTCGGCCTGGCCCTGCTGCCGGGGGCAGCTCTGGTGCTGAGGGGCGGGTGGCCCATTGCCGGCATCGGTCTGGTATCTCTTGTAACGGCATATCTTTACACCGGCGGTCCCCTGCCCCTGTCATATCTGGGCATGGGCGAGGTGCTGGCGTTTATTTTTTTCGGTCCGGTAGCGGTCGGCGGCACGTATTATCTGCAAACACTGGAAGTTTCCCCGCATGTTCTTTTAGCAGGCCTGGGGCCGGGCTTTTTGTCCGCCATGCTTATGTCTGTCAACAATTTGCGGGATACGGCCTCGGACACCCGCACCGGAAAACGCACCGTGGCCGTGATGATCGGAGAACCCCGGGCCAGACAATTTTCCCTGGGTCTGCTGGTTGCTTCCGGACTGGTGGCGCTTTTCTTTTTCATCCATCATCCGGCAGACTGGCCGGTCCTGGCCGCGCCGACAGCGTCCCTGCTGTATAGCAAACACTGGACGGCCCTTTGCAGGGGACCTGTGGATAAAAGCCTGAACCAGGTGCTGGCAGCCACGGGCCAGTATATGTTTGTCTATTCGTTGCTGTTTGCCGTCGGAATAACCATATGAAAATCAAAGATATTCACCTTTTTCGGTTTTCTATTCCATTTCAGCACCCGATTAATGCGGGCGGCCGGCAGATGACGCAGCGGAAAGGTTTGATCCTGGGCCTTGAAGATAATAAGGGCTGTATGGGCTGGGGCGAAGCCGCTCCCCTGGCCGGGGTGGACAGGGTTCATCCTGACCAGTGCCTGAAAGAGATGCACACACTGCAAGATGTGCTTTTGGGACAATCCCTATGCTGGCAGAATTTCGATCCATGCCGCCCGGCCATGGGCTTGGTCGACCGGAATACGGCATCTCTATTAAAGGGATTATCGCCGGTGACGGCCTTTGGCCTGGAAGCCGCCCTGATCTGGCTGGGACTGGGAACGGGAAAATGGGCATGGCCGGCCGGACAGAATCTGGAAGTTGCGGTAAACGGGTTGTTTGTACCCTCCAACGATCCGAAAGACGTTGACGGGAAAGCGGAAGCATTAAAAGCAGCCGGGATTTCCACGGTCAAGGTGAAAATCGGACGGCTCAATCCGACGGAAGAAATCCGCCAGATCCTGGCTCTGGATAATTTTTTCGAGGGAGAGTGTCTCTTCCGGCTCGACGCCAACCGAACCCTTGATCCGAAGCGCTATCAGATGTATTATCAGTCACTCAGGCACATTCCGGTGGAATATGTGGAAGAGCCGCTGATGCCGGAATTCCCATTTTTTGACGCGGCCCGGGTTCCCTGGCCCCTGGCAATGGATGAATCCCTTGATAATTTCCCAGACCTTTTGACCGGACAGGGAGCATCTTCAGACCGGCCGCTGAATGCGGTGATACTGAAACCCGGTGCGGTTTCCGGGGTGTCCGGTATGGTGCAGGCCATCAACCGGCTCCGGCAGCAGGGTGTTAAAACCGTGATGAGTTCCGCGTATAATACCGGCATCGGGATCGCGGCCCTGGCCGGGGTGGCAGGTTTTTGCGCAAAGCCCTGCGCCCATGGGCTGGACACCCTGAAATATTTTCATCACGACCTGTTTTCTCCGGGGCTGTCCATCGCTGAGGGGTGCCTTCGGCTTTCCGGGCCGTTTTTTCAGCAGCCGCTGCATTTTCATACGGAATGCATGGAAACCATTTTCTGATGAAGCCGTTTCTGGACCAACATGCCAGACTTCACCTGGAACGGGTGTTTGACACCTATTCGCACCGGACAGCCCTGGTTGCGCCTTCCGGCGCCTTCACCTTCAGAGATATCCAGCAGGACCTGGCCCGGGTGATTGAGCGTCTCCGGTGCCTGGGCGTGGGCCAAGGACAGGTGGTGGGCATTCATGCCCCCAACTCCCTGATCCATGTCTATCTGTTTCTGGCAGCCTGGGTCATGGGTTTTACCTGGGTCCCGCTGGACCCCAAAACGCCGCCGGGCAAGGTTCCCGCTGGTGTCAAACCGGATGTCATTGTCTTTTCCGGCGACACCGGGCTCTGGCCGGTCAGAGTGATTTCACCGGAAGCCCTTTATGACCCAGACACTATCCGCCCGAACAATACCGAACCAGGCAATACCGAACAGGAAAATACCGGGCCGGATTCAGTATCACAGCCCCCCCTTTCGCCCGGCGGCATCCCCCTGGACCGGGAATGTGCCATTATTTTCACTTCAGGCAGCACCGGCGGCCCCAAAGGCGTGGTGCATACGGTGGACAGTTTTTATTACAGCGCCCTGGGATCAGTGGAATTTTTCACCCTAACTCCGGAGGATTCCTGGCTGATCAGCCTGCCGCTGTTTCATGTGGGCGGCATCCTGGTGGTTCTTCGTACCCTGCTGTCCGGGGGAACGGCCATTCTGCATGAATCGCCCGGCCGCCCAGGGCCGGCCATTCTGAAATACCGGCCCACCTTTCTTTCCCTGGTCCCCACCCAGCTCCAGCGGCTGCTGGATATGCCGGAAATGACCGCGGCGCTTTCTGCCTGCCGGGGAATTTTGCTGGGCGGGGCCCCGTGTCCCGGTCCGCTGATGGAAAAAGCCCTGGACGCGGGAATTCCGGTCCTGGCCACCTATGGGTCCACGGAAGCCTGCGCCATGGTGACCGCGGTCCGGCCCGGGGCGGCCCGGCCGGAGCGGTTTTCATCAGGCCGGGTGCTGCCTTATCGAAAGGTGATGCTTGCCGAAGACAGCCGGGTGGTGATTTCAGGCAAGACCCTTTTTAGTCATTACATTGAAAACGGCCGGCCGAAAAAAGGCGTACGGGACGGAAAATTTTACACCCAGGATCTGGGAACATGGGATGCCGCCGGCAACCTCATCATCACTGGCCGACGGGATCTGGTGTTTATTTCCGGGGGGGAAAACATCCATCCCCATGAAATTGAAAATGCCATGGTGGAAACCGGTCTGGTTCAGGAGGCAGTGGTGGTGCCGGTGGAGGATCCGGTCTTCGGACGCGTCCCCTGGGCGTTTGTTCTCTCTGAGATCCCGCTGGACCCGGCCCGGATTCAATCGGCGTTGAAAAAAAAGCTGCCTTCCTACAAAATCCCAAAAACCATTCTGCCATTGCCCCCAACAGCAATGGAAAAAGGCATCAAGCGGAACCGAAACGCCCTGGAAAAAACAGCCGCGGCCATGGGGAAACAATGATGCCCCTCCTTCACACAGAGACCTGCGGAAATCCGGAAAATCCGCCCCTTTTGATGCTTCACGGATTCATGGGCCGGGGAGCGGCCTTTGGCCCGATGATCCCGTTTCTGGAGGACCATTTTTATTTAGTGATGCCGGATCTTCCCGGTCATGGGAATTCGCTTTTTAGCACCCTGCCCGCTGCCGCCCGACCGAAAAATTTTGCTCAGGTCGGGGAAATGGTGCTGCAGGTCACGGATGGTCTCCACCTGGAATCATTTTTTCTGTACGGATATTCCATGGGCGGGCGGGTGGCCCAGCAGGTCTGCCTGCTTGCGCCGGAACGGGTGAGCCATCTATTTCTGGAATCCGCGGGCCTGGGCATTGCGGATGCATCGGAAAGACAAACCAGAAAGGCAAAAGACGATATGTTGCTGGCGGGGATTCTTGGTCCTACGGATTTTCACCGGTTTCTCGTTCAATGGCACCGAATGCCGTTGTTTTGCACCCTTACGAACACTTCGCTGCTATCCGGCCTGATGGCATCAAAACAGAAAAATGACGTATCAGAACTCAGGCAGGCGTTAAGAATCATGGGAACGGGCAATCATGACGCCTTTGGCCCGGCCCTGGCCGGACTGAATCTCCCCATCACCTATCTGTACGGGGAAAAAGATAAAAAATACGCCAAAGAAGCGGCGGCGGCAAAGGCCATGATCCCCGGGCTGCGGCTCTGTCCGTTTCCCCGGGGATCCCATAACCTGCACATTCAATTTCCCGCAAAAGTTGCGGAAGTCCTTAAAATGGCCATCAATTGAATGCAGCGGCAAAAACCCGCAACTTTTATTTTAAGCGGATGCCATTTTTTTAAGAAAACCGTTAAGCTGAATCACATGGCGGCGTTCTTCTTCAATGATCGCATCCACTTTATCCTGCCCGAATTTGGGGGGCACCATGTCCTTGATGCCCAGATAAAAAAGGATGGATTCCTTTTCCAGGCCGATGGCGATTTTGAGGATCTCCTCCATGGTTTCACTGCCGGTCAGCTTGTCTGCGGCGGACGGACTGCCCTCGCCGCCATGGGAATCGGCCATGGCCGCCAGATATTTTTCCGCTTCTCCCTCAGGATCAAACACCTGCTGGGTTTTTTCCGCCTCGGTCACGCTGGTGCTCATTTTTGTAAACGTAGACTTGTGCGTGTCTTCCATGGCTGCCAGTTTTTCCAAAAATTTTTTATTTTCCGGATCAGACTGCAATTCCGCCGCTCTTCTGTAAAATTTCGCCCCGTTTTCCTCAATTTTGACCGCCACATTAAAAACCTCGGCAGCATTAAAATCATACATCATTCATCCTCCTTTATGCGTGCTGTGAAAAGCCAGATAAAAATAATAATCTATATAATTATAAACACAATAGCCATCAGTTTCATCCCTCTATACAAAAAAAACAGCAAAATGTAAATCCCGACATCGCAACCGCCTTGAATAGTAGCGGGTGAATCACACTTTTTTCGGGAAAAACCCGGCCGGCGGAAGAGAGATACATTCACAACACGTCTGAAAACAAAACCCCTTATTCTCCTGCATCCCTTTTGAACAATGACAGGTAAAAAATACTTCACTCAAAAAAAATGGCGGGGAACCGTCCCCGCCATTAAATACACCTCATCAAAATTTCCCCGTCAAAATCAATTGACATGGCCGGCCAGCACCTCGGACAGCTCCTCCTGCTTGATGATCCAGTGCCAGTTACGGTCCACTTCTTTCTGGAATGCGTCCACCACATCCGCGTATTCCGGCTTGAGCAGATGCCTGAACCGGCCCTGAAGCGCCATCCATTCTTTCACGGACACGTCTGTTTTCGGTTCATAATTTAATCTGTACGCGCCATCAACCACCTCGTAAAGGGGCCAGTACCGGCACGCCACTCCCAGCCGCGCCACTTCAACCGCCATGTCCGGCCCGATTTTCCAGCCCGGAATGCACGGCGACAAAAGATTGATAAAGGCCGGTCCGTCCAGTTCAATGGCTTTTTTCAATTTTTCAGAAAGGTCAACAGGGTCATGAATGCTGGCCTGGGCCACATACCCGATATTATGGGCCACCATAATCCGGGACAAATCCTTTCGGTTGCCCTGACGGCCGAAACTGAGTTCACCCGCCGGCGTGGTGGTGGTGGTGGCCCCCAGGGGCGTGGCGCTGCTGCGCTGGACCCCGGTATTCATATACGCCCCGTTGTCGTAACAGATATAGACCAGATCATGGCCCCGCTCCATGGCCCCGGAAAGGGACTGCAGGCCAATGTCGTAAGTGCCGCCGTCGCCGCCGATGGCGATAAACTTATACGGTTTGGTGATTTTGCCTTTTTTCCGGAGGGCCCGGTACATGGTTTCCACCCCGCTCATGGACGCGCCGGCATTTTCAAAGGCCGTGTGGATCCATGGAATTTTCCATGCGGAATAGGGAAAGATGGAAGACGCCACTTCAAGGCAGCAGGTGGCGTTGCCTGCCACAATTTCATATCCATCGGTCACCCGGGTAATCATTTTAGTGAATATGGGCACCGGGCATCCCGCGCACATGCGGTGTCCGCCGGCAAAGGCGCTTTCTTTTTTCGCCATTTCCTGTAAACTGGGCATGATCAACCTCCCCTGACCTTCAAATAATCGGCCGTTTTTTCCACCGTACCGGTTTCAAGGTATCGTTTATTTTCCTCAAAAATATCATGGATATCAGACATGAACAGCTCCCGGCCCCCAAGACCAAAGGTCCGGCTGTATACCAGCGGTTTTTCAGGAGCGTCAAACAAGGCGGTGCGAATTTCGCAAAACAAGGGGCCATGGGCCCCCATGCTTTCGGACCGGTCCAGCACCGTGACAATTTTTGCATTTTTCAGGGCCTCTGCAATTTCCGCATAGGGAAACGGCCGAAAAACGCGAATTTTCAAAAGCCCTACTTTATCGCCAGCCGCCCGGCGATCATCAATCACTTCCTTGATTTCTCCGGCCACGGAATTTATGGCAACGATCACCCGCTCGGCACCGTCCAGTCGGTAGGACTCGAACATGCCATAGTGCCGGCCAAAGGTTTCCGCAAATTCCGCGCTGACCTTCTGGATCACGTCTTTGGCCTGTTTCATGGCCATGTGCTGGGCCCGTTTGTGCTCCATGTAATAATCCTGGAGATCCAGGGCTCCCCAGGTGGCAGGGTGTTCCGTATCCAGCACCGGATAAGTGGACGTAAATTCACCGATAAACCCTTTCACCCGGCCATCGTCTTCCAGCTGCATGGTCTGGACACAATGAGAAATGATAAATCCGTCCATACAGACCATCACCGGAAGCCGGACGTTCATATCCTCGGCAATTCTCGGGGCCATAATCAGGTTATCATAGGCTTCCTGGTTGTTTTCCGCATAAAGCTGAATCCAGCCGGCATCCCGGGCGCCCATGGAATCACTGTGGTCCGCGTGAATATTAATGGGCGCGGACAACGCCCGGTTAATCAGGGTCATCACAATGGGCTGCCGCATGCTGGCGGCAATATAGAGCATTTCCCACATCAGGGCCATGCCCGCGGAACTGGTGGCGGTCATCACCCGGCCGCCGGCCGCGGCCGCACCGATGCAGGCGCTCATGGCGCTGTGTTCACTCTCCACGGTAATCATTTCCGTATCCACCCGGCCGTCCGCGACAAACTGGGAAAAATCTTCAATCACCTGGGTGGACGGGGTAATGGGAAAGGCCGGCACCACATCCGGATTGATCTGGCGCATGCCTTCGCTCATGGCCCCGGCGCCGGTGATGGCAACAATTTTACTCATTTTTTCTCCACTATTTTTAACGTCAATGTTGATAAAACCGTAAAAAGTCAGATTTCGACGGCAAAGAAAAAAGCTCCAAATTTGAGGCGCGCAAATCCCGAGCAATGATGCGTACTTGACGTACGCTGAAGCAGCGAGGGATGCAGCGCAACAAAAAATTTGGACTTTTTACGAAGCCGTCAATGTTCTTCTTTCACAAAATCCAGGGCCACTTTTTTTCCCTTTTTGTTCACCGGGCATTCCCGGGCGCACAGGCCGCATCCTTTGCAATGGTAGTAATTGATATGGTCAATTTCTTTTCTGGGTTTTCCGGATTTTGTCAGCCCGTCTTTTAAGACGAACGCATCTTCCGGACAAAAAATCCAGCAGGTCAGGCAATTGATGCAGTTTTCTCCGTACCATACCGGGCGGGATGTTCGCCAGGTACCAGTTTCATAGTCCGCAGAGTTGCCGCCATCTGCCACCACGCCGCCGATGGGCAGCTCCTGCCAGTCTTTTAATCGGTATTTTTCTTTCATATCATGTCCCCCGACGCGAATCCCTGCCGCATGGCTTCAAGATTTTTTTCCACCAGCGCGGGTCCGAGCATTTTTGAAAACACATGGGCCGCCTCTTTCTCAAGCCGGTCAATGTCGATAATATGCGGGCAGACTTTTGCAAATGCCCCCATCATGGCGGAATTGGGAATTTCCTTGTTAAAGAGTTCCCGTGAAATTCGGTTGGCTGGCGTGGTGAATACTT
Source organism: Desulfobacterales bacterium (assembly GCA_963675805.2). Lineage (GTDB taxonomy): Bacteria > Desulfobacterota > Desulfobacteria > Desulfobacterales > Desulfosalsimonadaceae > SURF-3. Next base: position 732,974 of record CAXXNU010000001.1, read on the forward strand.
TCTGGGTATCCGCTTTTAACAGTTTTTTGATTTCCGCTGCCGGCCGCCGGGTGTTGACAATATAGCAGGTTTCCGGCTTGATACCGGAAACAATGGCGCCGCTCCCGATCAGGGTGGGATCCACCACAATCACCACATCCGGATTCTGAACCGGCGTGTGAATCCGGATCTCATGGTCTGAAAACCGATTAAACGCCCGCAGGGGCGCCCCCCGCCGTTCCGGTCCATACTCCGGAAACGCCACCACGAATTTTCCCGCGCCCTGAACCGCTTCACCCAGAGATTTCGCACCGGTAACTGTTCCCTGACCACCGCGGCCATGCCACCGGACCTCATAAAATTTTGACATTCCGTCCTCCCAAAATATGATCTCTGCATCCGGCAGGCAGTTCTGCCGGGCACTTTTAAAATAGCCCGAATAAATATAATAATTTGGCAAAAGAATCAAGTCCCTATTTAACCTTTTGAATAAATTGATTTCTCAAATTATCCAGTTGGTGAAACAAGTATTGCCTGATGTTAAAACGGAAATGCCGGCGCCCCTTAGCGCACTGAAAAGAAAAAGGGGGCTCAGCTTAAGGATGTAAACCAGAAGGGGATCATAAACCAGCTAACCTTGGGAATACGCTTGGGGATCCACCTGGGGGCCCAGACTGTAATGCCGCTTTAGCCACGTACAGAGGCCACCCAGACCGGGAAGCAGGAGACGTTCGGTAATGTTGCACTGGTCCAGCTTATCCCGGCACTCCCACTTGAGTTCCGCCGGTATTATGATGCGACGGAAAAATTCCGGGTGGTCGTGGAGCCAGTGGTCGATCCGGCGACAGGGATTGGGCATGACCGAAAACAGAGCAAACTGGTTGATAATCCGGTCGTCAATGGACGGGGGTTCGAAAAACAAAAGAAACTCCTCATCCGCTCCCAGACGATCAAATTCCGTGAGGGATTCCACAAATTCATGAAAGGATCTGGTATCTGAACCTGCACACTCCGCAGACAGCCTGAGGCTTGCCAGTAACTCAACGGTAAAGGCCTGGGCGCCTTCAGACGATAGAAGAAGGCGCAGTTCCGTTGGCAGGCAGGTGTGGACCGCATGAAAATTCACCACCCAAATGACGCCATCCACATCAAAATGGTCCAAATTTTCGGTCGCAAAATGAAGGGCCACATAGGGTGAATATGTCCAGTCCATTAAACGGGTGGGAAGTCCGTAATGCTGGGCCACCGTAAGCAAACGCCAGAAAGAGCCCAGTTCCCCGGCCATGGACTGGGCATATTTGCGGAAATTTCTGAGCAGGTGTTTTTCAAGTTCCCGATACGGGCCGCCAAGACGCATCAGGGAGGTGTCCAGGGGATATGTTGTATCGGAAAGACCCCGAAACACGAAAGCAGATCGGTATCTGCCGATCCCCTGGTTCCATGAGCCCCGGAAGAGTTCATCCTGCAGTTCACTCCATGAATTCACCGTCACATCTGACATACTGTCCCCAATTTGCTCTATCTCCGCTCAGATCGCGTTTAACCGCCTGTTGGTCTGTGGAAAAATTTCCACCGGATCAAAAAATCCAGCGCTATGGTTATTCAGAGTTTGAAATAATTGCTTTGGCTCACAGCCGCCCGGTAGCAGGGGAAGCGGAGCCCGGCCAGAGCGGGCGGAAAATTTGACCACAGGCTTATGTTTGATATTTTAATAATGCCGCACCCAGACAACGGTCAAATTGATACCATTCGTGCAGACTGGCACTATTGAATTTGCTCCACAGCATAACCTTGCGTGTCTTTTACCAGTAAAAATATCAAATCCCGATCTTTTCCGGGCATGAATGAAAAATCAAGAATATCTTTTGACAGCTTCTCTGATTCCCAGCTCTGGCGGATCGTTTTCCCATTCCATTGGAAAGCCACCAGGCTGTCCTGATTTTTTTGTTCGGATAGCAGATTTTTCAGCCGGTTGACATTCCAGCTGGCCGGCCGCTGTTTGTTAATGGTAAACACCTGACTCCCATAATCTTTCACCATTACCAGTCTTCGGGCGGTGGGGTATTCTGTAAATGTTTTTTTGTTATTAAATCCGCCGATAAATTCCAGGTCACCGCTGGCAATCGGATAGGAAACAATATCAAACAGGCCATAATCCGCGCCGGTGGCCGATACGATCTTACCAGTGGGGCCGGAATAGACAGACATGGCACCGGATGGTTCCAGAATCATCAGATGCTCGGGAAATTCCGGAATCAGGGAAAATTGGTAGACCGAGTGGATACCGCCGGCCGGACCATAGGCTTCCGCATTTATGCCCCCGCTGGCATCGAGATGCATTTCAACAATATTTCCGTTATAAGCCTGGTAATCCCCCTTTTTCTGTCCCAGCAATACCGGTTTGCCCGAATGATCCGCAATCACGCGCAGGTAAAACGGCAGGTTTTCAGCCAACGGGAAAAGACGCCGGTTTTCAACGCCCAGAATACAGGAATCAATCTCTGTTGTCCGGGCATCTCCGGAAATAACCGGACAACCCGTGGTCACCATTAATTCATCCCGTCCGTCTCCGGTGAGATCCATGGCGTGCAAATGAAGGCTGATGCGGTTCTTTGGTTCAAATTCATAAAAACATACCGGAAGCAGGGCCTCTTCTTGAAGTTGAAATATTTGAATTTTATTCTGGTTAAGAAGCGCAAATTCCAATGCATCAGTCTCGTCTGCCTGAAAAACCACCATCCGGTCAAAATTATCCGTTAGCCGGATAAACTGAGCCGCACTCCGTGGATTTACTTGCTGAAAATCTGAACCTGCGCCGGATGGGCCCATGTTCTTTTCTGCGTCTGCCAGAGGCGATCCGGTTTTAACAGGGTCCGGTGACGGCGGATAGGTTTCAGAAAACAAAATGGCGCCAGAAAATATGGACTGCAACGTGAAAGACAAATCATTGCCCACCCTTTCCATGCGCAGCAGAATGCCATAACTATTTTCCCGGGTATCGATATCCATAGAACCGGTTTCCTTGACTGAGAAATCATTTCTCAACAGTGTCTGAACAAGTTCCGGGCAGAAAGCCGATTCTCTGCTGACCTTGTCACCGGTATACAGGTAAATGGTCGGAGAAGCGGGCATGATCACGGAATCCCCGGGTGCCGGTCCGATATCGCCCCATTTCGCCACCTGCCGGGCCACAAAAACGTCTCCTGCCTGCCCTCCCACCTGTACGACACCGACCACCGGCAACAGATACACCGGGGTTTCTGCCTGCTGCTTCAACACGAGCAGTTCCTGGCCCTGGTGCAGCAAAAAGTCGTTTTCCGGAATCAGGGCGATCCGATCATTGTTTTTCGCCGAAACGTTTGCCACCACCCGGTACTCGTGCGGGTATGACTGTTCCAGGTAATCCGCGAGCTGCTGGAATTCAGGCGCTGCATAGGAAAGACGGGCCGCAACGGTTAAAAACCCAACGGATAAAAAAAGGAGCGCCGCCAATCTGACACGATGTTTTTTCAGCATAACCACTGGTCCTGTTTTATGAATTATCGTTATGCAACCTTAAAAAATCGGACTTGGACGGCAAAGAAAAAAGCTTCACCAATCTCATAAAATTGGCGAGGTGCGCAAATCCCGAGCAATGATGCATACTTGGCGTATGCTGAAGCGGCGAGGGATGCACGCAACAAAGAATTTGGACTTTTTGCGAAGCCGTCATCCTTGAATAAAAAAAAAGGCCGGATTGTCCGGCCTTTTTTCTTGTATCACAAAATCAGCGGATTTAGAGATCAAAAACTCCAGGTCAGCTCCACCGTGTTGAGAAGGGCGATTTTGTCGAAATCATCCCCGCGCAGATCCTGGACGCCGTCACCCGGATCAAAAACAGAGATCACGTTGCCAAGAGAAAAATTCTGGGTGAAATGATAGGTGACCTGCAAGTCAAATTCCATTCCCACGGCATCATCGATATCAGCGCCCATGACCTGCTCAAGGGCGCCCACTTCTGTGAACCAGAAATACAGCAGCTGGGCCTTGTAAGACCACTTGTCCATTCCCCCTTTGGTGCCGATGCCCAGATTGTACATACCGGGACTGTTGGCACTGGAAGAGTTGCTGATGCCGCCGTAGCCCGGGGCTGTCCCCAGGGTATCAAAGGTGTTGCTGTAAAGATGGGTGCCCAGAGCCGGAACATACCGGTAAATAAACGCATTTTCCATGGCAAACGGGCCGGCATAACGGGAGATGTTGGTAATGGGGTTGAACGCTTCGATCTTGTCATCGCCCGCATCGTCATCACCCGAGGTATAGTAGCCGCCAAGATAGGGGTTGAACATATCCGCCATCGCCACTTCAAGGGAAGCGAATCCCGCAAAAGCAGAGATATCGCCTTCATCGCCGGTTGCCGTAAAATTATCCTTTTCACCCATTGCATAGACAAATTCCGCTTTCGGCATGATGTTTCCCATTTTGCCAAAGCACTGAAGGCCTAAATAATGAACATTGGCATCCCTTGCATTGTTATCGCTGTAGGCATAAAACGGGCTGATCTTCATGTCTCCCGCCGGAAACGCGGCTTTTGCGGAATATACCCGCCAGTCAGGGGATTCCGAGTTTATCGCCCCCGGTGCATTGGCGGTTCGGTCATATATTAACAAATTAAGGACTTCCCAGCTGATGCCGTTTGAGCTTCCTTTGAATCCGATATACGGATGATCATCCCCGTAAAGCACACCGCCGGTTTCAATGTCCAGCCATTTGGTGTTCCATCCGGTCTGGACGGTCACGGGCAGGCCGTGAGAGGTAAAATCGTAACTGAAATCCAGTTTTTCAACGCCAAAATCTTCACCAGTCATGCCGATGTCGTTGCTGATTTCACCGACGCGGGCTCCGCGGTCCACATTTTCTTTATCCAGGAGAAAATCCGATTCCAGAATCGCCAGGAATTTAAAGTTCTCTCCGCCCCCTTTCACCCCCAGGCGAAATTCATTGCGAACCGACATTTCATCGTCGTCAATAATACCACATTCATCGAGCACAAAATCATAAGCCGTATCATCATCATTGAAATCCAGATTGTCCACAAAATGCGGGAACGTTTTTAAGCTGCCGAAAATCTGAAGATCAACACCTGCTTTTGTGGTTGAGACCATGCCCATTTCAGCGGAGACCGGGCCAGCCAATAAGAGTAAAGTGAATAGGATTAAAGACAGAACGGATAAAAATTTCTTCATTGGACCCCCCTTTTTTGATTAGAAATTTTTTAAAGAAAAATCTTCTGCAGATCACACGGTTTTTCCCATAGGCATTATTCCTTTAAGAGTTGATGTTTCGATTCCCGCCAAAACCATCTGAACTCCGTACTACGAATATCGGCAATCCTGTTTATTTTTGTATATGTTATTATTATCAATAATTCAAGCTAAATATAATAAAAACCGAAACTGACCGATTTCAGAATTCTGAAGACAGGGCCGATAGCGCCATACGGTTCAACCGATTGAATCTCCTTGACGTTTCGCAGTTTGTCCGATTAAATGGGGTTGTCATCTTTAGTAATGCGATCATCTTTAACGCAGCAAGCAAGAGATGAAGCCAGGAAGCAGGAAAAAAACCATGGACCTGAATGCATACTGCCCGGAAAAAATGCTGCCGCCGGAAAAAGCGGTAAGGAAAATTAAAAACGGCAGCCGGGTGTTTATCAGCACCGGCTGCGGAGAACCCCAGCAGCTCATCCGGTCCATGGTGGAAGACCCCGCCATTCAGGACATCGTCATCTATCAGATGTTTTCGTCCACTTTTTCCCAATACGTAAATGATCCGGAATTTTCGGAACGGTTCTCCCTCAAGCTCTTTTTTATCAGCCTGCACATGCGCCAGGCAGCGTTTGAAGGCAAAATCGACTATATTCCGGCCTATCTTTCGCAGATTCCCGAGCTGTTCGACTCCCGCCAGATCGGACTGGACGTGGCCCTGGTGCAGGTCAGCCCGCCGGACCGCTACGGATACTGCAGTCTGGGCATTTCCGTTGACATCACCGTTGCCGGCATGAAAAATGCCCACACTGTGATCGCCCAGGTCAACCCGCACATGCCCCGGACCTGGGGCGACAGCTTTGTGCATGTGGATGATTTTGATTATATCGTCCCCTTTGCGGAACAGTTGGTAGAGGCACTTCCCCAAACCAAAAACCCGGAGATTGTCGCCCGCATCGCCCGGTATGTGAACCAGCTCGTGGATGACGGGGCCACGCTTCAGGTCGGTTTTGGGCATCTGCCGAATGCCATTCTGCCGCACCTGAAAGAGAAAAAAGACCTGGGCATCCACACCCAGGTGATCACCGACGGATTTTTGCCGCTTTTTGAGTCGCGCGTCATTACCAACAAGAAAAAATCCTACCTGCCCAACCGGGTGGTGGCCTCCCTGTGCATGGGATCGGAGAAACTTTACAAATTCCTGGATAACAACCCCATGTTCTATTTCCGGGGATCTGATTTCGTCAACGACCCCAATGTCATCGCCAAAAACGACCACCTGATTTCCCTGAGTTCGGCCCTTGAAATCGACCTCACCGGCCAGATCTGTACGGATTCCAAAGGCTACATGTTCTACAGCGGCATCGGCGACCAGGTGGATTTCATCCGGGGCAGCAAAATGTCCAAAGGCGGTTTTTCCATTATCGCCCTGCCGTCCACGGCCCAGAACGGGGCGGTGTCCCGGATTGTTCCCCACCTGAGCGAAGGCGCGGGCATCGCCACCACCCGGGGCGACGTGGATGTGGTGGTCACGGAATACGGCATTGCCGAACTCAACGGCAAAGGCATCTATCAGCGGGTCATGGAACTGGCCCAGATTGCCCATCCCAAGTTTCGGGACCAGCTCATCGAAGCAGCCAAAAAACGACACTATATTTTCGGAGACCAGCTGCCGCCCAGCAACCAGGACCTCATGTTTCTGGAAAACTACAAGGCCCACATTGAGCTTAAAAACGGCAAGACCGTGGAATTCCGGCCCCTGCTTCCGTCCGATGAATTCGCCACCCGGAACTTCTACTATTCCTTGCAGGAAAGTACGGTTTTTTACCGGTTTTTCTATAAACGAAAAATTTTCTCCCGGGAAATGCTTCAGAAACAGTGGGCCGCCATTGACTATCATCAGAACATGACCATTATCGGCATTGTCCAGCGCGGCAAGCACAAGGAAATTGTGGCCATCGGCTCTTACGGCACGGCCGAAGAAAAAGATCTGGCTGAAGTGGCCCTGGTGGTCAAGGAAGATTATCAGGGCAAAGGAGTGGGAAGCCATTTGATTAAAATTCTGGAAAAAATTGCCCGTGAAAATGCCTACAAAGGATTTACCGCCATCTTGATGGCTGAAAACAAGGCCATGATCCGCGTTTTTGAAAAACATTATCCCGCAGCAGAAGTCAAACGCGGCATCAGCGGCGAAGTGGAAATGTTTATGCCCTTTGATGTGACTACCTCTTAGTGCCTTATGCCTCAATTCGTGCACAAAAAAACAAGAAAATGAACCAGTGCACACGGGAGACGGTTTTCCAGCAAAAGGTGTCAGTGTTCAGGTATCCGTTTTTAGATGCCGGAAAAATCGACTCTGACACCTAAAACCTGTAACATGGAACCTGCAACCATGAATACAGACCTGGCCCATGGGTGGCGGGTCCCCTGCATTGGCCTTTTTTGCTTTCACGCCTTCCCGTAGAGCGTTTTAATCTTTTCCCGGTCCGGCATACCATCGGTTGTCAGCGGAAGTTCGGATACAATCTCCACGTAATGGGGTTTTTTATACCGGGCAATGCGCTCGCCCACAAACGCGATAAGCTCGGCAGCTTCCAGGGTCATGCCCGGCTTGAGCTGGCAGACCGCCTTGATCCCCTCTTTCCATTTGGGATCCGGCACGCCAATGACCACGGTCTTTTCCACCGCCGGATGGGCGAGAATCACCGTCTCCACTTCGGCCGGATACACATTCTCCCCGCCCGGTTTGATCAGTTCTTTTTCCGGCTTCCGGCCGGCGTAAAACAAGACGCCGTTCTCATCAAACCGGCCCATATCCCCGGTGTGATGCCACCCGTTCCGGAATGTATAGGCGGTATCTTCGGGCAGATTCCAGTATCCCTTGAATACCATGGGGCCCCGCATGACAATCTCTCCCGGCTGGCCCGCTGCCGCCGGAGTGCCATCGTCATTCACCGTTTGTACATCCGCCAGAAGGACCGGCTTTCCCGCCGATCCCGGGGCATCGCGATAGCGACCCAGCGTGCATAACAATGCGGTTTCTGTCTGGCCAAACATGCACCAGTAGGTCCCGCCGGTTATTTCCTGGTATTTTTGGATGTCTTCGGCGGTGCCAAGCCCCATGACCGCCCGGAGCGTTGCCATACGGTCGGGTTTCTCCGCAGCCGCCGCCAGAAGGGAGGACAGAATGGGGGGAAAATCAAACAGCAGGGACACCTTATGGTTCTGAATCAGGTCCACGGCCGCGCCCGCATCAAACCGGGAAACATTGACGTTCATGGCCCCGGCCTGGAATGCGGCCACCGCCATGAACAGTCCGGCCACATGAAACAGGGGCAACAGACTCAAATGCACATCTTTCTGACCAAGCCCCAGGTAATAATCCAGATGCAGGCACGCGCACAGCATGTTTGCATGGCTCAGAAGCGCCCCCCGGGGACGTCCTGCCACAGCGGCTGTATGAATAATCACAAACCCGGCATCACTTTCCACCGCCGGCGGCGATTCCAAAGCGCCGCCCTCAAAAAGCGACGAAAACCTTTCCATCCCACCTTCGTCGGACCTGAGATTGTAATACCGCTTCACCGATGCCAGCTCCGGCTGCCGGGAGCGGATCATGTCCTGAAATTCCGCATCCACAAAAAGCCATTCAGGGGTTCCGTCATTTAAAATATAGGCGACTTCATCCCCGGACAGCCGCCAGTTCACCGGAAGCATAATCGCTCCCAGGGCGGCGGCCGCCCCATAAAGCAGGAAATAGGCCAGGCTGTTTTTGCCGAGCACCCCCAGGCGGTCGCCGTTTTTGACACCTGCGGCCTGAAGCCCCGCGGCCAAAACCGTCACCCGGTTTTTAATGTCATCAAATGTCAGGGTTTCACCGTCATCTGATTCATGCCAGGCCGGGGCCGATCCGAAAACAGCCGCATTGCGCCGGATCAGATCATAAAAGGTAAAATCATAAAGTCCCATTGGATATCTTCCTGTCTGAAAGTGTTTGAGGCTGGTGCTATTTCACCGCCACCACCGGACAGGGCGCTTTTAAGATAATGTACTGGGCGGTGGAGCCAAGAATAATTTTCTGGGCTTTGGATTTTTTCTTGATGCCCACATATATCATATCAACGGCGTTATCCTGAGCGAACTTGACAACATCCTCTCCCGGTGACAGGCCGCGGGCGAGCTGATGGGTTTCGCATTCAACCCCCTGGGCCGCCATCAAAGATTTGGCCTCTTCCAGGCTTTTTTCGATCCGCTCAATTTCCTCCAGCTTTTCTCCGGACCCGCCTTCCATGGACGTCAGGATAACTACCCGGGCACCAAATATCCGGGCGTGCTCCCGCGCCACCTCCAGGGCCTTATTGGAAATCCCCATGCCGCTGTATCCCACTAAAAAACTCATTGTTTTTGCCATCTTTATTTTCCCTTTGCGGGAAAAATCGCCCCGCATTTGAATTTCTTTTAACGGCTCGTCCGAGTTTACATCCAGCGCTTGCGGCGTTTATACGACTTGATCTCTTTAAATGACTTGCGGCCGCCGCCCTGGGTCACCCCCATGTAAAACTCTTTCACGTCCGGATTATTCCGCAATTCTTCGGACGGCCCTTCGAGCACGATCTTGCCGGACTCCATGATATAGGCATATTGGGATATCTCCAGCGCGATTTTCGCGTTCTGTTCCACCACCAGAATGGTGGTATTCATTTCCCGATTGATCACGCGGATATTGTCAAAAATTTCCTTTACCAAGAGCGGCGCAAGCCCCAGGGAGGGCTCGTCGAGCATCAGCATGCGGGGGGCGGCCATCAGTGCCCTTGCAATGGCAATCATCTGCTGCTCCCCACCGGAACAATAGCCGGCCAGACGGTGAGTGATATGAGAGAGCCGGGGGAAATGCGCGTACATCAGCTCGTGGTCTTTCCGGATGCGGTGGGGTCCATCCTTACGAATAATGGACCCCACCCGGATGTTCTCATCCACGGTCAAATGCTTGAAAATTCGACGGCCTTCCGGCACCATCACCGCGCCGCGCCTGACCACATGGGTGCCCAACAGATTGGTAATATCTTCACCGCTGAACCGGATGTAACCGTCCCGGATAAAACCGTTTTCCGGCTTTAAAAGTCCGCTGATGGCTCGCAGGGTGGTGGTTTTCCCGGCCCCGTTGGTGCCGAGCAGGGCAACGATGCTTCCCTCGGGCACCTGAAGGCTCACGCCCCTCAGGACCTGCACAATATCGTTATAGACCACTTCGATATTATTGACTTCCAGCAGCTGCTGCGTTTGATTGGTATCCATTCGGCGCTTTTCTGTCGGCATTTAAAATTAAATTAACGATTCAATGGCATGGCGCTCCCCTGCTATTCCCGCCGGCCACTGATTCGACCGGCGGGAAGAAAAGGCAGGTCTGAAATTTCTTCCGAATACCGCTGCTATTTTATCTTTGCCGTGTATTCCGGAATAAAGGGAATGCCTTCGGATTTAAAATTTCCATCTTTCACCACATAGAGCTGGAGCGTATCCACCCCCTGGTGGTCGTCTTTGGAAAATGTCACCGGCCCCACCGTGGTCACCGGATAAAAGGCATTGATGCCGTTCATGGCCAGAAGCTCTTCGTAAAGGGTTTCCTTGGTAATTTCCTTGCCCCGGGTTTTGGCCCGCTTGATGACTTCCGCCGCCACCTGGGCCACCATCACGCCGTTGGCGTAGTTATGGGAATTGGCAGCCTTATCATCCCGGCCGTAGCGTTTTGCCAGATCAAGCTGGGCGTCTGTGCCCACGCCGGGTTCGGAGGTAACAATATAAGACGTGGTCCAGTAAAAATTTTCCGCCGCACTGCCGGCCAGGGCGATCAAATCGTTGCCGCCGGTATAGTGGCAGCCCAGAAATGTGATTTTATCCTTTTCGCCGAAGGTTTTGGCCACAAGGCCAAGGCGGCTGGCGTCATTCAGCATTACCGCCACCGGCGACTGAACGGTCTGGCTGATCACGTACTGAACCCCCTTGCTCTTGAACCGCTGAAGCATGGCCGTGTTGTCCAGATCCTGCCCGTGCTCCACCACTTCCACAATTTCCATCGCCAAACCCGCGGCAACCGCTTTCTTTACGTCATCCACCGGCCCTCTGCCGAATGCGGACGGATGGACAAACAGGGCGACCTTGGGCGTTCCGCCCTGGTGATTGTTCACCACATATTCCGCCAAGCCGATGGCCTGGGCCGAATAAGAGGCAATGGGCAGAAAAATATAGTTTGAGTCCTCTAAATTGCCCGCGTGAAAGGATGCGGGAATAGTGGGCATCCGGACCTCCTCAAAATCCCGCTTCAGGCCCAGGGTGCTGCCGGTGGAATAATTAAGGTAAAACACGATACCCATGTCCAGGTATTCTTCAAAATTCCGCTTGGTAATGGCGGTTTCGTATTTGTCGTCCCGAATGGTGCAGTCAATGGTATCATTTCCCAATAACTTCATATCGTTCACATACCGAAAATAATCTTCCACCCCTTTGGCATAGGGATTTCCGGCATCAGACGTGGGTCCGGTGATTGCCAGGGAAAGCCCCAGCTTGTAAACCTTGGCGCCGGACGGCGCAGGCAGCGCCATCATGACGGCGACCATTGACACGATCAACCAGATGCTGATTCTTTTTGTTTTCATTTCCCCCCTCCTTGATTTTGGTTAACGGACATCCTGTTATGCACCCTGCCGCCATCAATAGCGGAACGGCCATAATTTGACATAAGAACGCAGAATTCGCCACCAGTTGGCGATCCCGCGCGGTTCGAACATCAGAAAAAGGACAATGACCAGGCCGAAACTGAGCGGCCGGAGCGCTGTGGCGAGATTCATGGTCGACGGCAAAAATGCCGCGGCCCATTCCGCCAGACGCTCCACCTGAAGATCCAGTATCTTGATGGCTGCCGGCCCGAAAAAGGAGCCGGTAAGCGCCCCCAGCCCGCCCACGATGTTCATGGCAAGGTATTGAATGGACTCATGCAGGGTAAAGGATTCCATGCCCACCCCCCGGTACAGATAGGCGTGCATGGCCCCGGCAATGCCCGCAAAAAAACCGGCCAGCCCAAAAGCATAGACCTTTGTGAATCCCGGATGCATGCCCATGGCGTCCGCGGCCCGGTCATTGTCGCGCACCGCCACCAGGCACCGCCCGTGGCGGGTACGCAGGAGGTTCCGCACCGCAAACCCGCAGACCACGACCACCACCAGCAGGGCATAATACCAGAAAAGGTAATGTTCCTTGCGTCCCACCTCCCCGGTGAACCAATACACCCGGCCCACATAGATGGTTTGTCCCTGATTGAAAAAATCCATGAACCCAATGGTCCATTCAAATATCATCTGAAAAGACAGGGTGGCCATCACCAGGTAGAGATGTTTCAGCCGGAGGGCAGGCAGCCCCACAATGAGCCCAAAAATCGTTCCCATGAATCCGGAGAAGAGGATCATCAGCGGCCAGCCGTGAGTGATCACCACATGCTGATCCCCGATGGCACGGGCAACGCAGGCCACTGTGTACGCGCCGACCCCTACGAAAGCGGCATGCCCCACTGAAATCAGCCCCGCGAACCCGGTGACCAGGTTCAGTCCGAGAATGGCGATAACCGCCACCAGGATATTATCGATCACCAGCATGTACTTGCTGTCAAATTCATAAAAAAACGGCCACAAAAAAAGCATTGCCAGAAAACACGCGCAAAAAAGCCGGTCCAGGGATGTGGCAAAAATCCGCTGCTCTTCCTGATACGTGGTAAAATAATTACCGGTCGCCAGCCAACGATTTGCAGACATAGTTTACACCCGCTCGATTTCGTGTGTGCCGAAAAGGCCATGGGGCTTGAATAGCAGCAAGACCAGCAGAATAATGTATGGCAGCACCTGGGCGGTGCCATACAGTCCCCAGTTGCCGTCCAGGTACCCGCTGGCGAACTGTTGAATCAGTCCCATGATAATACCCGCCACCACCGCCCCCAGGAGGGAATCCAATCCGCCCAGGATGACCACCGGGAACACGATGATGCCAAAGGCATGGAGGGTACCGAAATTCAATCCTGTGATATTGCCGATCACACTGCCGGCGGCCGCCGCGCTCAGACCGGCGGTGGCCCAGGCCAGACCGAACACCCGGGGCACGGAAACACCGATGGACATGGAGGCCAGCTGATCATCGGACACCGCCCGCATGGAAATACCCACGGTGGATTTTTTAAAAAACCATGAAAACACCCCGATCAGAATGAAGGTGATGATCACGCCGACCATCTGGGTATAGGAGATGGAGACGCCCTGCCAGATAATAGGGGTTTCCGGCAAAAAAGCGGGAAAGGAAAAATTTTCAGATCCAAAGGGCGTGAGATAGATTAAACCGTCAATGATGGACATGAGCCCGATGGTGACCATAATGACAGAGATAATAGGCTCGCCGATGAGCCGCCGTAAAAAAATGCGTTCAACGCTCATGGCCAGAAAAAAGGTAATCAGCATACTCAGGACAAATGAAATAAAGATAGGAATCCCTACCCACACCGTCAGCCCGTAGGTAATGAATGCGCCGGTGGCGATAATCTGGCCGTGAGCCAGGTTCAGCACCCGGCTGGATTTGTAAATCAGCACAAAACCAAGGGCGGAAAGGGCGTAAATGGAGCCCACCACAATGCCGCTGACAACGAGTTGGAAAAAATAGCTCATGGGGTCTCTTCCATTGTATAAAAAAGGAGTCTGGTTTTGACGGTGGACGTCTGACCATCCTGATACTGATAAAACGCCTCCACTTCCTTTTCCGTTACACCTGCATCATACAGGGCCTCATACAGATCCTTGTATTTTTCCCGGACGAATTTGCGCCGGATTTTTCCGGTCTTTGTCAGTTCTCCGTCATCCACATCCAAAAGCTTATACAAAATGGCAAACCGGTGGATGCGGAAATGCGGTTTTTCCGCATTGTAATTGATTTTTACCACTTCTTCCCGGACCAGATCCGCAACCTCCGGCTTTGCAGACAAATCCATGAATGTGGAAAAAGAAATTCCCCGGTCTTCGGCCCATTTGCCGACGACAATGGGGTCCACATTGATCAGGGCCGCCACATAGGCCTTCTGGTCGCCGAACACCACGGCTTCCTTGATATACGGGCTGAATTTCAGGCGGTTTTCGATAAACATGGGGGAAAACATCTCCCCTTTGTCATTGTGCATGACGTCGGACACCCGGTCAATGACCACCAGGTGGCCATTTTCATCCATATACCCGGCATCGCCGGAATGGAGCCACCCGTCCTTGATCAGCTCCGCGGTTTTGTCCGGCTGCTTGTAATATCCCACCGTCACGGAATCGGACCGGGAAAGGATCTCTCCCTTGTCGGAAATCCGGCACTCGGTGCCGGGCAGGGGTTTTCCCACGGTGTCCGGCCGGACGTCTCCGTCCCGGTGCATGTAGGCAATCCCCACAATCTCGGTCTGGCCGTAAATCTGCTTCAGGTTGACCCCCAGGGCCTGGTAAAACGTAAAGAGTTCCGGACCCAGGGCCGCCCCGCCGGTATAGGCCCGGCGCAGCCGGAGAAAACCGATCTGGTTCACCAGGGGCCGGAACATGATCTGCTTGCCCAGCCATGCCTGAAACCGGAGTGTGACGGGCATGGATTTCCCGGTCATCCGGTAAGTGGCGGCTTTTTCCCCTATTTTCATAAAATAATTATACAACGCCTTGTTCAGGCGGTAGGATTCGTCAATTTTCAGCCAGATCTGGGAGCGGATGGTTTCATAAATCCGGGGAGCCCCAAACATGAAATGGGGCCCGATTTCCTTGAGATCCGCCATGGCGGTTTCCACGGACTCCGGGAAATTGATGGCAATCCCTGTTGCCATAGCCACCCCAAAGGAATTCATCTGTTCGCCGATCCAGGCAAAGGGCAGAAAGGAGACATATTCATCCGTGGGTTCCAGGGGATCGACGTCCGTGAGCTGCAGCCCCATATTGATGTAATTGCGGTGGGTGAGCATGGCGCCCTTGGGCAGCCCCGTCGTTCCGGAGGTAAGACAGAAATGGCAGATATCATCCGGCGCGCCCTTGCCCAGGAGGGCTTCGAACAGGTCCGGCGATGCTTTGTGCGCGGACTCCCCCAGGGCGTAAAGGGCTTCGATGTCCATAAACCAGTCGTCCGACTGATAGCTGCGCATGCCCCGGGGGTCTTCATAAATGACCTTTCTCACTTTCGGAATCCGGCCCCGCACCTCCACCACTTTATCCACCTGTTCCTGGTCATTGCAGAAAACCACAGAGATATCCAGATAGTCCAGAATCTGGCCGATTTCATCCGGCAGGCTGGTCTGATAAATACCCGCTGAAATGCCTCCCAGGGCCTGGGCGCCGATGGCCACGTAAAGGACTTCCGGGATATTGTCGCTGATAATGGCAATTTTATCGTCCTTGCCAAAACCGATCTCTTTTAAGCCCAGGCCTGCTTTCCGGACAAAATCATAGTACTCGCCCCACGAATAGCTGATCCACCGGCCGAAATCTTTTTCCCGCAGCGCGGTCCGTTCCCTGCTTGTATCCACCCGCCAGCGCAACAGCTGCGGAATGGTATAGGCGAGTAAATGATGTTGATTTTCCATGGCGGCTTTACTCTTCTCCGATGTAGGCTTCGATCACCTTTTCATTGACAGCGACTTCTTCGGGCCGGCCCGAACCGATCACCTCGCCAAAATCAAGCACATAGATCTGGTCTGAAATATCCATCACCACCCCAAGGTCATGCTCCACCAGCACGGACGTGATTTCCCATTCGTTTTTGATATCCAGGATAAACCGCACAATATCTTCTTTTTCTTCGATATTCATTCCCGCCATGGGCTCATCCAGCAGAATCAGCCGGGGGGAAAGGGTAAGGGCCCGGGCCACTTCCACCCGCTTTTGAACCCCGTAGCTGAGATTGCCCACCATTTTTTTCCGGTAGGGCTCAAGCTCCATGAAATCGATCACATCCTCGACAAACGCCCGGTTTTCAGCCTCCATGCGCGAGGCCTTGCCAAAAAATACCGCCGCGTGCAGCAGACTGTACTTAAGCTTCTGGTGGCGGGCCAGCATGAGATTGTCCAGCACCGACAGGCCCCGGAACAATTCCAGATTCTGAAACGCCCGGGAAATACCGATATTTGATATCTGATGGGGCGAGGCGTGGGTGAGGCGGCTGTCGCCGTAATGAATTTCTCCACGGGTGGGATGATAGAAACCGGAAATGCAGTTGAGCAGGCTGGTCTTGCCGGCGCCGTTAGGTCCGATCACCGACGTGATCTGTCCGGACTTGATTTCCATGTTCACGGAAGAGAGGGCGTGCAAGCCGCCAAAGGTAAGAGTAACGTCTGAGACGATGAGATTCGGCATGGACATTCCAAGAATTTGAATGAATTGGAAAAGTCGTTCTGCTTACTTTCTTAGCAGGTTACCAGACCACGCAGCAAAGTCAAGGGTATGAAATAGTAGTAAAATAGTGGGTTAGACCCACTATTTTTCGAATGACAGCAAGTGGGCTCTCAGATTTATCTTCTTGTTTTTTAAGCCCAATTTGCTTCGAATGTTGTGCCGGTGAAACAGCACCGTATTCAGGGAAATTAAAAGCAGTTCCGCGATCTCTTTGTTGGACTTCCCCGCTTTGACCAAATCCGCCACCCGGATTTCCATGGGCGTGAGATTGCCCATGCGGCCGGTAAGACGATTGATAAAGGGGGATACGATATTTTTCAGATTGGTCTCAAGAATCTGCAGCAGGGTCCGCTGGCGGGTGTCCAACCGGCCCGTAAACACTTTTTCCAGATATGGGCTGACCAGCTCTTCCACGTTCCGCCGCACCATTTCGCTCACCTGATGCTTGTCCTCCTCCCGCTGTTTCAAAAGCACCCGCAAGGCAGTATTGACTTCCTCAAGATGGTGGGACTGGGCCCGCAATTCCTTTTGATGCTGCCGAAGGGCCCGGTCCGCCAGCTTCCGTTCCTCGATCTGCTGACCAAGAGCCTTGTTTGCTGTCTCCAGTTCCGCCGTGCGGGCGGCCACCAGTTCTTCCAGATGATCATGATACATCTGAAGCTCTTTTTTAGCCTGCTTGTTGGCGCTGATGTCCCGCAGGATGACGATATTGCCGACGGGCCGACCCTCTGCGTTTTTATAAAGCGTTGAGCTGATCTGTACATCCAGCACCCGGCCGTCCCGGGTCAGGCGACGGCTCTCAAAAAGGCTGATTTTTTCACCGCTCAGCATTTTTTTGATGGCAGCCCGGGTTTCCGGCCAGTTTTCCTTGGGAACAAAATCGATATGCTTGCCCAGAAGTTCTTCCCGGGACAGGCCGAACGTCTGTTCAAAGGCCGGATTGACATAGGTGGCCACCCCTTTCATGTCATACACCACAATGGGATCGGGCGATGATTCCACAAGGGTCCGGTACCGTTCCTCACTCTCCCGCAGCACTTCTTCGGTGCGCCGGCGCTCAGAAAGTTCCCGCCGCGCGTCCGCATACAATCGGGCTTTTTCAAGGGCGATCATGGCCAGGGCGGCAAAACGCTCCAGCGCCATAACGTCCTCCTGATTCAGCTGCCGGTCCGCATCCACCCGGGCAAGACCGATCACACCCTGCATATTGCTTCCTGATTTCAGGGGAATACCCACAATGGACCGCAGCTGATCAAGACTTTTATCCGGCAGCCGGCCCGGCCAGCACTGGTAATCATTCACCAGCAGGGGGGCTTCGGTTTTCCAAACATGGCCGCCCACGCCCTCGCCGATCAGGACTTTTCTGCCCAGCTGCCCCTTGAAAAACCCCTTCCCCATCTGCATTTGCATCCGGCGGCCATCCGGGGTTCTCAAATAAATATACCCGTGGGCCGTGCCGATCAGAGACGCCGCCCGTTCAAGGATATTTTCCAGCAGTTCTTCCTTGTCCAGCTTGTCAATGAGCCCCACGGATGTTTCATGCAGAGCCTTTAAATACTCATTCTGCCGGTGGAACGCGGCTTCGGCGATCAGGCAGCGCCGGGATTCGCGGCTCAATGCCTCAACCTGACGTGCCAGTTCCTCATATGTCGGCCGGGGTGTCATGGCGGTTGTATCTATTTCCCGCAGCACTTTTTATATTTTTTGCCCGATCCGCAGGAACACGGATCATTTCGTCCGATTTTCGGGCCGGTGCGGACCACCTGTTTCGGCGGGACCGCCGCACCATCCGTAAAATACCAGACATCTTCCTGTTTTTCAAAAGAAGCCAGTTCATGGTGCCGGTTTCTCCGGCCTTTTGTCGTGTACTCCGCGATAAATTCCACTGTGCCCGACGTATCTTCCGGGCCGCCGGCGTCTGTGGCGATGATTTCAAGCCGCTGCCATTCAGACCCTTCGGCCCAGTTCCGGGTCTGTTTCGGGTCATAATCTTCACGGTGACCCGGATGGAGGGACGTCAGCAAAAAATCCGTCTGCTTTTTCGCGTATGCGCTGTAACGGGCCTGCATCAGGTCCCGAGCGGTTGTTGCCGGTTTTTCGCCGTTGATAATCGGTTCGCAGCAGTCCGCATAGGGGTTGCCGGATCCACAGGGACACTTTTCCATAAACACTCCTTTTTATAAAATTTCAGATAGACTTATCATCACCAAGTACGGGAAACCCCAAACCCACACGCCGGGATGGAAATTACGGTTTGCCCGGTGTCGGGTGTCAGGTTTCAGATGTCAGATGTCAGAAGCGCCCTTCCTGACACCCGAACTCTGACACCTTTTGTTGGAAAAAAGCAACGTGTAACCGAGATATTCGGCACGCATCAATGAGCCCCCTTGAAACGGTCTCAGCGCTTAATTTTGGCGGCTCCTGGTTCGTCGGACGGTTTCCGGATCCTTCCATATTTTAAGAACAGGGGATCAAAAAGCGTCAGCTGAATCCATGACCCCAGGGCCAGAACATAAGAAAAGGGCTCCGGCAGCCGAAGGGCGACCACGGCCTTTAGCGTCCGGCGTTTCATCCTGCTTAAAAACGCCACATTATCCATTAATTTCAAAATTTTATGATTCTGGGAAGTTGCCAGCCCCAGACCGGAAACCAAAAGAAGCCCCCAGAACAGCAGCGGCGACATGCTGAACAGCAGATAGAGCATCACCAGACCCAGGAGGGTTGGCAGGGGCAAGAGAATCAGATACGGCATGGGTTTTTTGAATAAAAAGGCTTTAAACATCTGCCGGGCGCCCACCTCCAGGTGATACAGAAGCTCCCGCCGCTTTGCCGCATCCGTTAAAAACAGGTCCCGGACGGCCAGAAAACGCCAGTCCCCGGGCTCCGACGTGTTGTCCCCAATGAGGGCAAAATCGCTTTTTTCCATCACTTGCGTGCTGAGCTGATACCCGTAATACATGAGCGTATCCGCTTCCCGGTCCGTAAAAGAATCCAGATCCGTGCGGATCCGGGTCAGGGCCGTAACAAGCTCCGCGGAATCTTCGCCAAGCACATGGTCCCGGGTATCGTGGTCTCCCAGATCAAACAGCAGATGCGCGGAGGGGCCGTAGGCAAACAGCTCTTTCAGGCTTTTGCTGCGAATCCGGTCCAGCAGAATGTCATTGGCCCGCATGGCGGCATCCAGAAACTGGATGGAAGGCTCACGCTCAAACGTCAGGATATCCGAGGCGTCACTGCAGATAATATGGGTGCATTCTCCCACAAACAGTGACGCCAGCCCCTGATTGTCCACCAGCCCGCCGTCCGCCAGCCGGACCGTCATGGGACGGCCGCCGTTTTTGTATAGATGCCGAATCATCAGGGGTTCGAAAATACCGGGAACGCAGCAGGACGCAGCCACCGCCTGGCCCAGGGTCACGTTATACAAAATTTTCCGCTGCTCTATGGTCAGCCGGTGGTCATCCATTCTGAATTTTTCCAGAAACCCGATATCATGGCCGGCTTCGTCCATGGTGGGGTGCTCCCCGGCCGATTCGTCGGTAAACTGCCATAAGTGCCCGGTATTCAGGCATGTGCAGTTAAGAACCAGTTTCGGCACCCGGGCACCGTCTTCCAGATGCCGGGCCGGCGGTGAAATGGCAATATCTTTGAGCGGGATGCGGTTTTTTTTATCTTTGCCGCTACCTTCTAAAAGGGGCAGGTAAAAATACTTTGTCAAAAGTTCGCCCAGGCGCTCGGTATTTGAAAAATCCGCGGCCCGCATCCGGGAGTTTTTCACGGGATCCAGAAACGTGCGAATCAGCATATTCTTCTGGACAGCCGCCAGAAAATCCCTTTCAATCTCCCTTACCAGACGAATATACGCTGCCCGGCCCGGCGCCTCACCGGACCCATCTTCCAGAAGGGCTTTCACCTTGAGGTAGTAATAGGCGGCAATAATCGACCCGCCGGATACCGATGAAATCACATCTACCCGACGTAAAATATCGGCTTCGGCCAACCGCGCCAGCACCCCCACATGAAAAAAAGCAGACCGGAATCCGCCGCCGGAAAGGGCCAGCCCTAATTTTACGTTATCTTCTGGTTGCGTCATAACGCGTCTTTCGGGTATTTTTCCCTCGGGCAATTTTTTCTCAAAACAGACTCAATTTATTAACATACGATTTTTCATTCTCTGATTACAAACGAAAGGCTGAAGGAATTTAGGCTGAAGGGCCGAAGGACTGGATTATTTTTTCCCTTCAGTCTTCAGTCTTCCGCCGACTGACAAATGGCAGTATTTTAGTATTTTCCCGATCCCTCAGTATTTCGGTGTGTGCCAGCAACATATTCCGTTTTCCGACGGTCGATCACCTGGTCTTTTTCCTCCCAGATGCGGTTCAGCCATTTTTGAAAATGGGCTTTATAGGCCGCATCTGTTGCATAATTGCCGGAAAGAGACGGGTCCATTTTCATCTGCCGGATATCCACGATGATGTGCCGGGGCCGGCCGCAAAAAAAATCCCATAATCCGGGAATGCTTTCCGGATATACAATGGTCACGTCAAAAATATTTTCCAGGACATCGCCCATGGCAAACAGGACCAGGGACGTGCCCCCGGCCTTGGGGTTAAGCAGATGGCGGTACCGGGACGCTTTCTTTTGATGCTTTTCCGGAGTAAACCGGGTGCCTTCGGGAAAATTAATAACAGAAACCGGCAGATGTTTATACTTTTCACAGGCGGCCCGGGTGGCTTCCAGATCCGTGCCCTTTAAATGCGGATTTTTTTCCAGAAACTCCCGGGAATACCGCTTCATGATGGGATAGTCCAGGGCCCAGAAACAGGGACCCATCAGGGGCATCCAGAGCAGCTGTTTTTTGATGAAAAATTTATAGGGCGGGATTTTTTTGTAAAATACCTTGATCAGCACCAGGATATCCACCCAGCTCTGGTGATTGAGCAGAATGACTGACCACCGATCGGTTTTGAACGCCGCATCGTTCCCGGGCCAATGAATATCCCATGTAAATTTTCCAAAAATACGATGGGTCAGGTTGGCGCAAAACACCCAGCACCGGCTGCTGAGAACATCCATGGCCCGGACCGCCAGGGCCTTTGCCGTCGGGTGCGGCACCAGCAGTTTGAAAATCGTGATAAATACAAAAAAAACAAAAATGACAAAGGTAAAGCAAATGTAAACCAAAAGCGTGAGAATACCGCGCAGATGATATGGCAAACCCTTCCTCCGTCTGATGTTGCATTCTGTTCCCGTTCGTATTCCAGGGGGGGCATTGTTGGCTGCGTTGTCAGCGCCCCCGCTTACAGCTTCTGCAGAATTTCCTTGACCCGGCTGCCGTCGGCAGCAGACCCGAAATGCCCCATGATGTCTTTCATGGCCTGCATTTTATTTTTATATTTTGAAAAGTCGACATTGCCGGCGATCCATTGTTCGATCTCCTCATCCGACGCCAGCTTCGGCAAATAGGATTCTAAAATTTGAAGATACCGGCTGTTGTCGTCTGGCCGCCCGGAACGTTCCAGGGTTTCGCGCTCGGATTTCACCATCTTCTTGATCACCTGAATCACCGCATCGTCGGACAGTTCTTTGGACTCGGCCCGGGCAAATTCCCCCATCACAATCCGCAGGGTACTTTTTTTCTCTTCATCCTTTTCCTTCATGGCCTGCATCATATCTTTTTTGATCTGTTCCTGCATTGTCATGCCGTTCTCCTGCATTTTTCAGAAATTATGTTTAAAAAAATTATATTACTCTTTTTTCAGTATATTAATCAATTTAAAATAAAAATTCCCGTTTCATCTATTTTTGTGATAATATTTTGACAATTTCGTCTGTTTACTGGTACGCTGTAGTACTTTTCGATTCCGGTTCGGACCGTTGCCGGATGCCATGGGCAATGTAAACCCTTACCAGATAAGGCGGCACAGTTAAATCGGTATTTCAGGGAACCAGTTTTAATGAAAATTGAAAAATTGAAACCCGGCATCCCATTGCCGCTCGCCAATGACGGGCAGTTATCTCTTTTTTTTGTGGGCGTGGGCAGTGCGTTTACCAAAAGACTGTTCCAGACCAATCTGATTGTCGTCAAAGGCCGCGATCATGTTATGATCGACTGCGGCACCAAAGCACCCCAGGCCCTCTATGAGCTCGGCCGGAGCGTCTCTGACATCCAGAACTTTCTGATCACCCATTCCCACGCAGACCACATCGGCGGCCTGGAAGAGGTCATGCTGACAGGCCGGTTTATCAGCAAAAAAAAGCCCACCATTGTCATCGATAAAAAATACCAGCAGCTTTTGTGGGATCTTTCCCTACGGGGGGGTGCAGGCTTTAATGACGAACTGGACGGCCCGGAAACCACTTTCAGCGACCTGTGGCACACCATCCGTCCCCAATGGCGGCCGGAGTATCCCCGGGAAACCCACGAAGCCAGCATTGGCGGCATCAACCTGAAACTGTTTCGCACCAAGCACACGCCGGACAATTCCCCGGACTGGGAAAGCGCGTTCTGGAGCTGCGGCGTGGTCATTGACGACCGCATCCTGTTCACCAGCGACACCCGGTTTGACCAGGAGTTATTTGACAGGTATTGCCCGCGGTTTGACCTGGAATTTATTTTTCACGACTGCCAGTTTTTCACCGGCGGCGTACATGCCGGCATCGACGAACTGAATACCCTGCCGGCGGACACCAAAAAAAAGATGATCCTCACCCATTACGGGGACAACTGGGAGGACTTTGAAGCGACCGTCAAAGCCTACGGTTTCTTTGACCTGGCCCGGCAGTGGCATTTTTATAATTTTTGAGACCACTGATGGCCGTCACTCCATTTTCTTCTTCTAAACCCATTCACCGTTTCGACATTTTGTCCCAGCCGGATGATACCACCTGCGGACCAACCTGCCTGCACGGACTTTATCACTACTATCGCGATAAACTGCCCCTGGATCAGGTGATCGCTGAAGTCCCCAGCCTGGAAGACGGCGGCACCCTTGCCATGTACCTGGGAACCCACGCCCTTCGCCGGGGATATCAGGCCACCATCTACACCTATCACCTGACCGTCTTCGATCCCACCTGGTTCAACCTGCCTTCCGAGCAGTTGAAAGCCAAACTCAAAGCCCAGATGGCGTTTAAAAAAAAAGCAAAGCTGCGCCTGGCCTCCCGGGCCTATATTGAATTTCTGGAAGCCGGCGGCCAGATCCGGTTCAGGGATTTGACCTCTTCCCTGCTCCGGTATTACCTGGACCGGAACATTCCGATTCTGACCGGCCTGAGTGCTACCTACCTCTACCAGAGCCCCCGGGAGTTCGGCATCAACTGCGACTACGACGATATCCGGGGAGAACCGAGCGGCCATTTTGTCATTTTATACGCCTATGACCGGAAAAACTACACGGTCTGGGTGGCCGACCCCCTGACTCCCAACCCCAACGCGCCCGGCAATAAATACAGCGTGCGCATGCCCCGGCTGATCTGCGCCATCCTCCTGGGGGTGCTGACCTATGATGCCAAGCTGCTGATTATCGAACCCCGGGAAAAGCCGAGGAAAAAGGTGAACAAACGCACGTCATGAATACAGTCATTGTCCTGAACAATCCGAATGAATGGAAGTTCAACATCCCCGGCGTTTCCGTGGTGTCTGCCTGGGAATACCTGACCGACCCGGCCTTCAGCAACCTCAAAGGCGTGCGTATCTTCAATCTCTGCCGGTCCTACCGCTACCAGAGCTTCGGCTATTATGTGTCGCTTCTGGCAACCGCCCGGGGGCACAAGCCCAAACCGTCGGTCACCACCATCAATGACCTCAAAACGCCCTCTGTTATCCGGATTGTGTCCGACGACATCGAATCCCTGATTCAGAAAAAACTCGCCCATATTCAGGGACGCAGCTTCACGCTCAGTATTTATTTCGGAAAGAATCTGGCCAAACATTATGACCTGTTGTGCAAAAAACTGTACAGCCTTTTTGAAGCCCCGTTTCTGCGCGCCAATTTCACCAAAACCGGCGACGGGTGGCATCTTCAGAATATCAGCCCGATTGCCCTAAACGACGTGCCGGAAGAACATTTCGGGTTCATCACCAACGCCGCGACCCAGCTCTTCTCCGGCCGGGGAACCACCAAGGCCCGGCGCACACCGATGCGTTACGACATGGCCATTCTTTTCAATCCGGAGGACCCGTCCCCCCCTTCCGACCGGAAAGCCATCAGCCTGTTCGAACGCGCAGGGGAAGCAGCAGGCATCGGCACGGAAATTATCGGAAAGGATGATTACAACCGGATTGCCGAATTTGACGCCCTGTTCATCCGGGAAACCACCAGCGCCAACCATCACACGTACCGGTTTTCCCGGCGCGCGGACGCTGAGGGCCTGGTGGTCATTGACGATCCGGCGTCCATTTTGAAATGCACCAACAAGGTATATTTAAACGAACTCATGACCAAGCACAACATCCCGGTCCCCAAAACCGTGGTTATCCATAAGGGCAACGTCCGTTCCGCCCCCGCGATCCTTTCGTTTCCCATTATATTGAAGCAGCCGGACTCATCCTCCTCCCAGGGGGTGGAAAAGGTGGATACCTTTGAAGAGTACAAACTCATGGCGGATGCCCTGTTCGAAAAATCCGCCTTGCTCATTGCCCAGACCAACATGCCCACGGATTTTGACTGGCGCGTGGGAATTCTTGACCGGAAGCCACTTTATGTCTGCAAGTATTTTATGGCCGGCAGCCACTGGCAGATCATCCAAAGAGATCCCCGGACCGGAAAAACCATTGAAGGCGAATTCGAAACCCTGGCAGTGGAAGCAGCACCGAAAAATGTGGTGAATCTTGCCCTGCGCGCTGCCAACCTGATTGGCGACGGCCTTTACGGCGTGGATATCAAGCAGGTGGGAAGCCGGCTGTATGTTATTGAAATAAATGATAACCCGAGCATTGATGCCGGAGTTGAAGACAAGGTGCTGAAAAAAACCCTTTACACAACCATCATGAACAGCTTTCTCACCCGGATCGAAATGCGCAAGAAACCGTATTCCCCGGTTACCCGGCCCCCAAAAAGCGGCTCATAAACATATCCCCAGGGCATTACATCACTTATGAATACGAAAAATCATCTGCATCTGTTTGAAGGCTTTGGCGTGGAACTGGAGTACATGATTGTGGACCGCCATACCCTGGATGTGCTGCCGGCATCGGACCAGATCCTCCACCGGGTTTCCGGCGCGTACGTCAATGAAGTGGAAATGGGAAAACTTGCCTGGTCCAATGAGCTGGCGCTTCATGTGATTGAACTCAAAACCAACGGGCCGGCCAGGTCCCTTGACAACCTGCCGGAATTGTTTCAGAAGGACATCCGCCATATCAATGACATACTGACGGAAATCGGCGGGAAGCTCATGCCCGGCGGTATGCATCCATGGATGAACCCGCTCACCGAAACCCGGTTGTGGCCCCATGACTATAACGCCATCTACGAAGCCTACAACCGGATATTTAACTGCCAGGGCCATGGGTGGTCAAACCTCCAGAGCACGCATCTCAACCTCCCTTTTTATGATGACGAAGAATTCGCGCGGCTCCACACCGCCGTCCGGCTGGTCCTGCCCCTTTTGCCGGCCCTTGCCGCCAGCACGCCGGTAATGGACGGCAACATCACGGGCATTGCCGACAACCGTCTGGAGGTTTACCGCACCAACCAGAAAAAAATCCCGCTGATTGCCGGCGATGTCATCCCGGAACCCGCCTATTCCAAAACCGATTATGAACGCCGGATTCTTCTTCCCCTGTATGCGGCAATCGCCCCCTATGATCCCCAGAAAACCCTTCAGGATGAATGGCTCAATTCCCGGGGGGCCATTGCCCGATTTGAGCGCAATACCATTGAAATCCGGCTTTTGGATATTCAGGAATGCCCCCTGGCGGACATGGGCATCTTATCCTTCATCGCGCAAATTATCCGGGCACTGACACAAGAACAGCTTGCCCCGGTTTCCCGGCAGCAGTCATTTGAAGTAGCGCCGCTTGCGGACATTTTCAAAAAATGCATCATCCAGGCAGAAGACACCCTCATTGAAAACATTGATTATCTGAGTGTGTTTGGTTTCAAGACTTCCAGCCCCTGCCGGGCAAAGGATCTGCTGGGCCATCTGGCTGACCGGCTGGTACCGGCATCCGGTAATTTAAGCAAACCGATTGCCCATATACTGTCCCACGGCACCCTCTCCTCCCGGATCACGCGGCATTTGGGCGGTGACTCGCGCCGGGAAAAGTTAAAAGAGACCTATGATGACCTCTGCCGCTGTCTGGCGGAGGGAAAACTGTTTGGATAACCTTATGGACCCCCAGGTCATCATCACCTGCGAGCATGCGGCCCTTCGGATACCCAAAAAATACCTGCCGCTTTTTGCGGGGGCCGGGGGCATCCTTGAAACCCACCAGGGCTATGACATCGGCGCTTCAGAATTGTCCCGGCATCTGTCAAAACACCTGAAGGCGCCTCTCTTTCTGGGAGAGTATTCACGGCTTCTGGTGGATCTCAACCGCGGATTTAAGCACCGCAAGGTGTTTTCCCGTTTTACCCGGGACCTTCCCGCGGCTGAAAAAGAGCGCCTTCTGGAAAAATATCATGTACCTTACCGGTCCGCGGTGACGCGGTGTGTCCGGCAGGAAGTTGAAAACCAGTGCCCGGTGATCCACCTCTCCGTGCACACTTTTACGCCCGAACTTAACGGCAAGGTCCGGAACGCGGACATCGGGGTTCTCTATGACCCGAAACGACCGGCGGAAAAAATCATGGCCAGGCACCTGCTCGCCACGTTCAAAGCAAACATGCCCCATCTGCGGCACCGGTGCAATTATCCGTACCAGGGAATTTCAGACAGCCTGACCGCTGACTTGAGAAAAAAATTCAAAGATGGATTTTATGCGGGAATTGAGATTGAGGTCAATCAGAAACTTGCCAAGGGGCCGCCTGAAACGTGGCAATCCTTTAACGCGCTTTTTGCAAAGACGATCCGGATCACTCTCCGCAGCCATCGCGATAGCAAAAATCAATTATGACAATCACACCCGTTGAGACGTTTGTGTCTGCATTGCGGGTGATCAGGAGCCGATAATTCATGGAACAGAATTTCCCCGTCATCAAAATCAGCGGCACCCCGGAAGAACGGGGCCGTCAACACGGCCGCCAGCTCAAAGACCGGATTCACCGGACCGTTGAATTTTATAAAAAGCAGTTCCTGATACCGGAACAAGAGATCATGGGTATCAGCGAAATGTTCCGAAACAATACCCGGGCCTTCCGGCAGGATTTGTTTGAAGAGATCGAAGCCCTGGCAAGGGCCGCGGAGGTTGACCCGCTATGGATTTACGCCCTGAACGGACGCACCGAGCTGTTAAATCTCAACCCCATGGAATGCACCACCCTGGCGTTTAGAAAGCAGAAACTCATGGCCCAGAACTGGGACTGGGACATGGAAATGGAAGAACTGGCGGTCATTCTTGACATTGAAACCGACACCGGCACCCGGATATTAACCATGACCGAGCCGGGAATGATCGCTAAAATCGGCATGAACAGCCACGGCGTGGGGGTCTGCCTCAATTTCATGAGCATTGAAAAGTATACCCCGGAAGGCATTCCCCTCCATGTCCTGCTCCGGGCAATTCTTGAAAGCAAAGACCTTGGCGCGGCCCGGTCGGTCATCACCTCCCATTGTTTGGGCAAAGTCTGCAACCTGCTGATCGCGGATAAAAGCGGGGAAATGGAAAACATTGAAATTGCGGGCAATGAGTTTTTCACCCTTCCGGTAGGGGACCGGTTTGTCCACACCAACCATTTCCTTACCAAGGTCGATTATGACCTCAAGCTTTTTCCCAATTCCACGGGCCGCTTCCGACGGGCATCAGAACTGATGAATGCGGTTTCCGACCCGTCTATCAGGGCCATGAAAAAAATCCTGATAGACCGGGGCGATGAGACCGCACCCATCTGCCGCAAGCGGTTTTCCCATCCCTGGCTAACAGACGACACCTCCATCACGGTGACGACCCTGATCATGGATTTTAAAAACCTTGACTTCCACATCACCCGGGGGAACCCGTTTGACAATCCCTTTTCCGTCTTCGCTTTGCGCTCTGAAGGCGTGTCGCCACCTGACGTTCCAGATCCGTAAGCGTCCATTGATACACATAATCAGTTTTTCGCAGTTTAAAGCCCAGCTTCGCGTTGATGGCCTGCATGGGGCGGTTGTCCGGCGCCATGGTGGTGGTGATGTAGTCCACTTGGGGGAACTTCTCCCGCATCAGGTAGAGCATTTCCGCTTTGAGCCGTTTGGCAAGCCCTTTCCGGCGGTGTCTGGCCGACACGCCGGTAAAATACTGGGTGATCTTGTGCGGCTCCCGGGGATGATACATAATATCGGTCATGGCGCTGATATCACCGTTCTTTTCCCGGGAGATCAATGTATACCACTGCACCCCTTTCTTTTTCAGATTCTCTTCTTCGATCCGCCGGGACTGGGGCGTGGTAATAATGGTCTGCTGCATGTCGCCGGTGGGCCGCTCATTGATAATTTCCGTATAGGTCCGGCAAAACGCATCCATATCCGCTGCCGGGCAATCCTGAAAAAATTCAAAGGTGGTGTCCGGAAACTTTTTTCTGCCCTTTGCCCGCCAAAGGGCCGCCTCCTCCCAGTCGGCGTCGTCCATGACCATCCGGTGCTGCACTTCCTTGTGAACCATTTCTCCGGTGTATGCCTCGCAGAATTTCCTTCCGGAGGTGGTGTCAACTTCCCCGACAATGGCGGTTTTGTTCATCTGCCGGGCTTTCCCGAGTAAATCCCGGAGCAGCCGGGAGGCAATCCGGTTCCGCCGGACCGTTTTTTCCACCTGAATAGTGATGTAACCGATGTTTTTATCCAATTCATAACTGGGTGAGCTTTCAGTTTCATAGCCAAAGGACATCACCGCCACCGGTGTTTTTGCACAGTCAAAGGCCAGAAACCGCTCAGTCCGGTAAAGGGGGCTGGCCACAGACAGACGGCGTTTTGCAACCCCCCGGTCCGGCAGCCGGGATTTCGGGTTGAACTCCCGGAAAACTGATTCCGACACGGCAAACCACGCAGACCAGGAGGCTTCCGACGCGTCCTGGGGGTTAAAGGGAACTGTCAGAAGATCCTCTGTCATTTTTTCAACATCCATTTTCATGTGCCTCCTCCGGGCACCCCGTCGCCGCAAGCGCATCTCTGCTGCAAAAGCGACTGATCATTAAAACGCTCACAACAACCCATTGTTTTTTAAACTAAAATTCTTATAAACCACAGAGGTCACAGAGAAAAAAATCCCGGCGCCCCTGCGGGATGAAAGTATTACAACCGCTTGACGAAAATCACTTTCCCGTCCCCGGGCGCGTAAAAATCCGCCAGGATCGATTCACACGCATATCCGCACTGCCGGTAAAACGCCCGGGTAGCCCGGTATTTGGGAGACTCGGAGGTATCCACATACATCCGGGTGCCGCCGGCGGCACGGATTAAGGACTCCGCTTCCGCCAAAATCATCCGGCCGATACCCTGGCCCTGAATGTCCGGCGCCACCACAATCCAGTAGATATCATAACTGGCAAGAGTGCAGGGAATGCGCCCGTAGCA
The DNA here is from genome assembly GCA_963675805.2 of Desulfobacterales bacterium. Taxonomy (GTDB): domain Bacteria; phylum Desulfobacterota; class Desulfobacteria; order Desulfobacterales; family Desulfosalsimonadaceae; genus SURF-3. Next base: position 763,284 of record CAXXNU010000001.1, read on the forward strand.
GGCGTATCCCAAAAAGCGGCCGGTGGCGGCAGTTTCCAGAAACACAAATTCATAGTCACTGGACAGGCCTTTTTCGAGCCGGTCATCCACCAGCTCTTTTGCCACATCAATCTCATATGAATGAAAAAAACCTGTGGCCGCGCACATTTTCCGGACGGCTTCCCCATCCCCGGGCCGCACGTCATAACGGAAAACCGTATCCAAAGGCGCCAAATCTATTGCCGGTTTTTTTTCTTTTGGAAATTGGGCCGCGGGTGCGGCAGGCCGGTCATATTTTCCCAGGGCATCATCCAGAATGCGGGCAACCGCACCATGAAAAGGAATATCCGCCCGGGCCAGGGCCGCGGCAAAGCCCGCATCCGGAGACAGGCAGGGGTTGGCGTTCACCTCCAGAATCCAGGGCCGGCCCTCACCGTCCACCCGGAAATCCACCCGGGCATATCCGTGCAGGTCAAAAATCCGCCAACACGCAAGGGCCATCTGGCGCAACGCATCCAGGAGCGCCTGATCGTCATCCGCAAAGTCAAACCGCCGGGGGGTATGGGTGTATTCAAATGAGGATTCCTCCCACTTGGCCTTATAACAGACAATCCGCGGCTGGTTTTCACGGTAGCCGTCAAACAGGATCTCCGCGGGCGGCAGCAACTCCGGCCCTGTGGGTCCGGCAAGGATGGACAGATTAAACTCGCGGCCGTCAATAAACTGCTCCGCAAAACAGCTTCCCCCCAGACCGGCGGCCCGCTGCCGCAGCATCGGCAAAAGGGCTTCGGCTTCGGCCGCAGGCACCAGGCCGTCCGCACTGATCCCCAAAGACGCATGCTCCCATGTGGATTTGATGATCCATTGACGGTCATCCGGCAATGCCGACAGCCCATCGGCCGAACAGCCTTCACGGGGAAACGGGCCGATCCAGGCCGGGGTGGAAAGCCCGGCAGCGTGCATTTTCTTCTTGGCCAGCACTTTATGGGACGATTCATGCATGGCGAGCCCCGGCGCGCCGGTAAACGGCATCCCCAGGGCTTCCAGCAAAAACGGCACCGCACTGATGAGCCGGCCCCGACCGCCCAGGGACTCCACCAGGTTAACCACCAGATCCGGAGTCAGTTTGGCAATGGCCTGTTCAACACCTGCCAGATCCAGGTCACAGGGCAGCAGAAACGGCATATGCCCCAATTCCGAAAGAGCCGCGGCCACGGCATCGGCCTGCACCAGCACATCCCGCTCATCCGGCGCACTGGCCGCATCCACCGCATTATGGGCAATGGCAATTTTCATTGGACCCATTGCCCCCGGTTCTCAGGCATCATGCGCAGGGCAGCGGAATCCACAATCCGCCGGATCAAATCCCCATAGGAAATGCCCAGGTGATTGCAGAGAATCGGAAGATCGGAATGTTCCGGATGCAGGCCCGCCAAGGGGTTGACTTCCAGAAAATACGCATTTCCCGATTCATCGCAGCGGACGTCGATGCGGCCGCCGTCCCGGCATCCCAGGGCCTGCCAGCATCCCAGGGCCAGGGCTTCGGCCTTTTTGACGGACCCGTCGCTGGCCGCCGACGCCAGACGGTATTCCACCAGTTCCTCGCATTTTTCCTTGTTTAGATAGGAATACACCCCTTTTTCCGCACCCGGGAGCAGGATCACCTCCAGGGTGCCCAGCACTTCCGCGTCCGGTCCGGTGCCCACGATTCCCACCGTGAATTCCCGGCCCGAGAGATAGGTTTCCACCAGCACGGGCTGATGGTATTGTTTCAGGAGTTCACCACACACTGCCGTAAGACGCAGCGGGTCGCGGACAATGGAATTTTCACTGATCCCCTTGCCCGTGCCTTCGGCCACGGGTTTTACAAAATACGGGGGCTTAAATTTCAGGTGCGCGGCATCCGTTGCTGTTGCCACCACTTTGAAATCCGGTGTGGCAAATCCGCTTTCCCGGATCACCTGCTTGGTCATCCCCTTGTGCAGGGTAAGCCCCATGATCAAAGGATCTGAAAACGTATAGGGAATTTCATACAGATCCAGGATAGCCGGCACCTGGGCTTCCCGGGCCACCCCGAAAAGCCCTTCCGCAATATTAAACACCAGATCCCAACGGTCACCCGCCACCAGGCGTTCGGTTAATGTTTTGGCATTTCCGATGCGGTCGGTTTTATGCCCCAGGATCTGCAAGGCATTTTCAATGGCACGGATGGTGTCATCCCGGTCAAATTCAGCGGTTTCATCCTCACTGTAGCCCATGGCCAGATATTCACTGCGCAGATCATAGGTCAGGCCGATTTTCATATATTTTTCTCCAAAGTGATTTCTTCATACAACATTTTATGCCATTGGGAAGCATTTGCCGAATCCATATCAAAACAGTCGGCAAGGGATCTCCCCGGCGCCAGCATATCCACGGGACAACCGGCGGCAAATTCATTATAAAGTCCCCCGGCATCATACGCATAGGGGTGCAGACGACAGACAATGGGCCGGATGTGAAGGGGCAGCAGACACCCATTTTCCGCCAAAAAAATGCAGTTGCCTTCCGGTGTGGCCTTCAGAACGCGCCGGCTGCCATCGTTCCGGAAAACATAATATATCCACGCCGGGTCCCCTTCACTCTCCAGATAGCCGGCGTTGATCGGTTTTCGGTATTCATAAAAATCATCACGCCGGGTGTAATCGCTGATTCGTTTTACATCGCCCGGCGTGATATAAATGTCACGGTCAGTTCCCTGACAACAAGTCAGTCCTCTCTGCGCGCACGCGGCTCAGAGTTTCAGTTCGGATGCCATTACCTAATTTCCTCCATTCCCGCAAAAAGTTTCACTCCCCGGCGCCGCGGGACAGGCCAGGGGATAGGAAAATATTTTGTCTTCATAATTGGTGAGCAGAATCTCGTCCGCGGTTTTGCCGACCACATAATCCGGCATCAACGGAATCTTTCCCCCGCCGCCAGGGGCGTCGATCACATAATTGGGCACCGCGTACCCGGAGGTGTGCCCCCGCAAGCCTCGGATAATCTCAATCCCCTTTTCCACGGATGTCCGGAAATGCCCCGTGCCGGTCACCGGATCGCACTGGTACAGGTAATACGGTTTTACGCGCATTTTCATGAGCTCATGCACCAGCGCCGTCATGGTCTCCTTATCGTCATTGATCCCCTTGAGCAGAACCGTCTGCGAGCCCAGAGGAATGCCGGCGTCCGCGAGCATCCGGCAGGCTTTATACGTCTCGGGCGTACATTCGTCCGGATGCGTAAAATGCAGGCTCATCCAGAGGGGATGGTATTTTCGCAGCATTTTCACCAGTTGCGGGGTCACCCGCTGGGGCAGCACGGCCGGCACCTTGGAGCCGATGCGCACGATTTCCACATGGGGAATGCTTCGGAGGTTGGCCAGTATCCAGTCCAGCTTGGCATCGCTCAGGGTCAGGGGGTCGCCGCCGGAGAGCAGCACATCCCGGATCGCCGGCGTGTTTCGGATATATTCAAAGGCTTTTTCCAGCCGGGCCCCGCCGGCATTAATGTTTCCCCGCCCGATCATCCGGGACCGGGTACAATACCGACAGAAGGCCGCGCAAAAATCGTTCAGCAGCAAAAGCACCCGATCCGGATACCGGTGCACCAGACCCTGAACCGGGCTGTGGGCGTCTTCCCCCAGGGGATCGTTTTCTTCCCCCGGCATTTTAAAAAATTCATGCATGGTGGGCACCACGGTCCGGCGCAAGGGATGGTCCGGCCGATCTTCGGGCAAGAGACTCATGTAATAAGGAGTGATGCCCAAGGGAATTTTGGTGTCCAGACAATTAAACGCATTTTCTTCTTCAAAGGAAAGAGTCAGAAAGCGTTTCAGCTGGGCCGGGGAGCAGATCCGGTGGCGTACCTGCCAGTGCCAGTTGTTCCAGTCCTTGTCCGTGGCATCCGGGAAAAACCGTTTCCGGAAAACACGGGTGCGCTGCAAGTGGTCTTTATTGATATGGCGGGGTTTCTTAAAAATGATGGTTCGGGCGTGGCGCGGCGGGCATGGTTTGACCAGGCGGGGCGGTAATTCAGGTTGCAAGCTGGGAGGTTCGTCGTCCTGCTCCCGTTCCATCAGTGCGGTTTCTTCATGATTGGAAGTCAATTCCTGCATGGTATTTTTCCTTATTTTCTTTAGTGTTCATCGGGTGAAGGAATGTGTGAATCTCCCCGTGGAAATTCTTTGCTCCAACCCTGTTCAAAAAATGTGGCGCTTAACAAAATTTTTTAAAATAAAATCAAATGGTTATTTTGATATTCCCCGCCGTTCCCATTTTTCTGATATATGATCTCAAGTTATCAAAGAGTCAAGCATTTTATGATGGCTGAATAAAAAATATTTATTTGAAATTTCAATAAGTAAAATGACTTTTGCAATCCTGTTTCACCATGCGGTTTATCACCCGGAGACCATGAAAACAGACGAAAATAAAGATTTTAGATTTTGAATCCCTGCAATCGGCTTATTTTTCAGTATAAAAGCCGCCAAAGACAGACAAATCCCAGTTTTATACTGCCGAACGGCAGAAGCCGGGACTTTTCCCCGCATTCATGCCCCTTGACAAGGTCAATTTTGTTTTTAATTTATGTATTATTTTCATACAGGCAGACGCTGTCTTTTTCCCGCGCCGCCGCTGGCTTTTTTTCAGCTGTTTGGCCACTCTCACCAGCAGTTTCTGTCTTTTGAAAATACATATCTTTCCTGCATGTTTATATCCCATTTTAATTGAAACTCATTAAAACAGGAGGCACAAATATGCACGACGCATTGACATCCATCCGACACATTATCCTCGAAACCGCTGAAAAAGCGCGCCGGGAAACCCAAAGCGAACCTGCCCCGGAAAAACCCGCCGCCTCCCAATGGCCCATTGACTGTAAGGTCGGCCCCGGACTGGAAGGGGCCATTGCCTGCGAAAGCCGCGTGGGATACGTGAACGGCGCCAAAGGCTGGCTGGTGTACCGGGGATATGATATTTTCGACCTGGCCGCCAATGCCACTTTTGAAGAAGTTGCCTATCTTCTGCTGCACGGGAAACTGCCCAATGCGTCGGAACTGGCCGAATACAAACGCCGGCTGTTCGACTACATGCACATCAACGACACCCTGCGGCGGCTTTTAGGATTTCCGGTGGAGGAGATGAGTGTCATGGGAGCCCTGCGTCTGGGCACCAACCTCATGCGCCAGGAGTTCACGGACATGGACAAAGCGTCCGGACGGCCGAAAACCGTCAACGCCATCAGCGCGGACGAGGATTCCATTGCCATGGAAAGCCAGCCCAAAGGGGAAAAACGCGCGATTTATGAATTTAAAATCAAGAACCGGAAAGAGCCCCAAAAACCCCTAAAACGCAGCGACCGGTTTTTTGAAAAACAAAACGCCATTGAAACTTGTTACCATTTAATCGCCGGTGTCAGCACCATCATCGGGGCGGTATCCCGCATCCATCACGGCCGCCTGCCCCTGGAACCGGACCCGGATCTGAGCCACGCCGGCAACCTGCTCTATATGATCACGGGCAAAAAACCCACGCCGGTGGAAGAACGCATCATGGACATCGCGCTCATCCTGCATGCGGATCACGGCATGAACGCCAGCACCTTTGCGTCGCTTGTGGTGGCATCCACCCTTGCAGACATCTACTTTTCCGTGGGCTCCGGCATCGCGGCCCTGAGCGGACCGCTCCACGGCGGGGCCAATGAAGCAGCCATGAAAAATATCCGGGAAATCGGATCACCAGAAAACGTCGCGTCCTGGGTGGACGAAAAACTGTCCAAAAAAGCCAAGATCAGCGGATTCGGCCACCGGGTCTACAAAGTGTATGACCCCCGGGCCAGGGTGCTGGGCCCCCTGGCCCAGTTTCTGATTCATAATCATCCCCAAAACCAGACGCTCTATGAAGTGGCCCGGGAACTGGAAACAGCCATCCTCACATCGCCGCTCACCACGGAAAAAAACATTTTCCCGAACGTGGATTTCTACTCCGGTCTGGTCTACAGCTGTCTGGGGCTGGATGATGAGCTGTTCACGCCGCTCTTTGCGGCCAGCCGGGTGGCCGGATGGACGGCCCGGGTGTTCGAATATATCCAGAGCAACCGGATCTTCCGGCCCCGGGCCCTCTATACGGGAGAATTTAATAACCAATACGTTCCCCCGGAGCAGCGGGAGTAAAAATCCTGGCTTGATGGACCAGGTTTTAAAGCCAAAAATAAAATTGCCATCAAGGGAGGTGTGTGTCATGGCCATTGACTATTATGTTGTTCTCGGCGTGAGCCGGGGGGCCAACTTAAATAAAATCAAACAGGCCTACCGGAAAATCGCCAAACAGTTTCATCCGGACGGTGCGGGAAGGGCGCCGTCTTCTGAAAAATTCCGGGAAATCACCGAAGCCTATGAAACCCTTAGAGACACGGAAAAGCGGAGGGCCCATGACAGTGCCCTTGAACAACAGGTGCCATCCGCCCCCGCAGTTCCTTCGCCCGAAGAAATCCGGCGGCAACAACACGCCTATGGCCGGATGGATCCCCTGTTTTCAGCCACAGATGAATTTTTTGACGGATGGGTGCCCGGGTTCATTGCCCGGCAAGGATTTTCACCGCCGGCCAAAGATCTTTACATCGAAGCGGTGCTCACGCCTGCCGAAGCACGGCACGGCGGGCTTTTCCCCATGACCGTGCCGGTGGTGGAGAACTGCCCCCGGTGCAGTCAAACCAGAAGATGGGATGATTTTTTCTGCCCGGTCTGTGGCGGGTCCGGCAGGATTAGTGGTGAAAGGGAATTTTCTCTGAGCATTCCACCCAACATCCGGCACGGCACCCGGGTACGGTTGTCTCTGGAAGATATCGGACTCAAGAATGTGACTCTTCATATTCTGGTGAGCGTTGAATCTGCGGGGCCGGAAGACCCGTGGATGTTCTGACAGACCGGGAACGCTTTTAATTCCGGCCCTCGGGTAAATTCCGCATCACCACCGCATAGAGGGCATCCGGCGTAATGGGTTTGGAGACATAATCGGTCATTCCCACATCATGATACCGGCCCCGGTCCCCTTCCATGGCATGGCCGGTCAACGCTACGATGGGAATGCCATGATTCAGAACTTCGGATGCCGGATCGCGGATCACTTTTGTGGCCGCGATCCCGTCCATCTCCGGCATCTCTACATCCATGAGCACCAGGTCATAGTGATTCCGGGAAAGGGCGTCGACGGCCTGCCGCCCGTTGTCTGCCAGATCAGCGGTAAAACCGAAGGATTCCAGAAACGCCTGCACCACTTCCTGGTTGACCTTCATGTCCTCGGCCACCAGGATATGGACCGGCGCTTTGCCATTTTCAGCCGCTGCTTTTTCCGGCATCGCCCGCTTACCCGCTTCCGGCGCCGCGGTCCGGGCGTTTCGGAACCCTTTTTTCAGGGTCACGGTAAATGTAAACACAGACCCCTTGCCTTCTTCGCTGGACACCGCCACCTTGCCATCCATCATTTCAATAAGATTTTTGGAAATAGACAATCCCAGACCGGTGCCGCCATAGTGCCGGGTGATGGAGGCATCCACCTGGGTAAAGGCATCAAACAGGGTTTCTGCTTTTCCCGGGGAGATGCCGATGCCGGTATCTTTGATGGCAAAGGCCAGCACCACCTGCCGGTCACTCTCGGGAAGCGCATTTTCCGCCGGACGCACACGGATCTCCACTTTTCCTTCCCGCGTAAACTTGATGGCATTGCCGATCAGGTTCACCAGTATCTGGCGCAGCCGGCCCGGGTCCCCGTAAACCCAACGGGGCACCGACGGATCAATCCGGCACAGGTATTCCAGATTTTTATGGCGCGCGTCAATTTCCAGCATATTATTGATTTCTGCCAAAAGCTGGATCAAATCAAATTCAATGCGTTCCAGATCCAGGCGGCCGGCTTCAATTTTGGAAAAGTCCAGAATGTCATTAATAATATTCAGCAAAGAATCCGTACTTTGCTGAATGGTTTTGACAAAATACTGCTGCTCCTTATTCAACGGCGTCTCTGATAAAAGATAGGCCATGCCCATCACCGCGTTCATGGGGGTGCGGATTTCATGGCTCATGTTGGCCAAAAACTGGCTCTTGGCAATATTGGCGGCTTCCGCCTTTACCGCCATTTCGTTTGCCAGGGCGGTTTGTTTTTCCAGATGAAGATTGATGGACCCGACTTTTTCAAGGGTCACGCGCAGTTCATCCTCCACCTGTTTCCGGTCCGTGATATCCCGGGCAATCCCCAGAAGCCCCACCGGGTGGCCGTTGTCATCTTTCAGCAGGGTGGTGGTCATCCATGTGGGAAAAACCGTGCCGTCCTTTCTCACATGCCCCACTTCGCCTTCGTTGCTGCCATTTTCCAAGACCTGCAGATTAAACGGATCAACGTCCGCATCAATCTGCTTGCGGGTATGAAAGATGCTGATATGCCGGCCAAGCACTTCCTCCGGCCGGCGGCCATGCATTGTTGCCCAGGCACTGTTGGCAAACTGGATATTTCCGTTCATGTCCGCCACCGCAATCCCGTCAATGGACTGCTCCACAGCCCGGGCCAGACGCTGCAATTCCTCTTCCATGTGCTTGCGGTCGCTGATATCCACAAAACTCTCCAGCAGGCATTTCCGGCCCTGCAGAATAAACGGCACCACAGTTTTGAGAACCGGAATTTCTTCTCCGTCCTTACCAAGTAAAATCCGTTCCGAACTGTCCACGCGCTGGTTGTGGTCACTGATGGGGCAGGCACCGGCTGTGGACGGACACAGAAACTGATGGCAGACGCGCCCCTCGATGTCGTCCCGGGGCACCCCCACCATTCTAGCGGCGGCCGGATTTGCGGAGATGATTTTGTGGGATTTTTCATCAATCACCAGTACGCCGCTCTGTATCGAATTAAAAATGGCCTCTGTCCGCTGCCGGCTGGTGCGCAATTTGTTTGCGATCTGAAAATTTAAAAACGACACAACCGATGAATAGATCACCAGAAACGCGATGCAGGCATAGATGACCGGAAGGCTGGACTCGGGGACAAACGTAAATCCGTTAAAAACCCCGGCAACAAGAATCCCTGACGCCATGAGCCCCAGGGATTTGATAAATGGTGTAATGCCGCGGGTAGAGAGCATATTGATGGACGCGCCCACGAAAAACACGGTGGACGGCCAGAGCTGAAAATCCGCCAGGTTCATCCAGACGCCCACCAGCAATGCTTCCAAATACAGATTTTTGTATTCGGCCCGTCTTCCGTCGCTGCTGTATTTTCCGTGCAGATAGGCCAGATGCGGCCACACGAAGGCCTGGGCAACAATGGCCAGCCACATGAAAATACCCGCGCTGTCCATAAACAGCAGGACCAGTATGATTCCATAGACCACAAATCCGATGGTGCGGGGGGCGTGGTTGAATCTTACCAGCGGATGGACATGCTGCTCTTTTTCGTCAGACCCTGGGGTGGGGGTGTCTTTTTTGTTCAATAACCGCATTGGGAAAAGGAGAAAATATCCGTCAAAACCGCTTTGAATATCAAAACATCAAAATATCAATACGTTCTGGCAGTTGACGCAACGCATCAACTTGTTGATTTTAATTGATAATTCAAAAAAATACAAGGAGAAAAACCGCCATAAGGCGGGCACCCCCAGTATTGAACCGAAGTAATTGAATTTCAACCAGATGATGGGGGGGAAGGTTTCAGGTTTCAGGTTTCAGGTTTCAGGTTTCAGGTTGCAGGTTTCAGGTTGCAGGTTGCAGGGTTCAGGTGGAAGGTGGAAGGTGGAAGGTGGGAAGTGGGAAAGTTGCAGGTTGCAGGTTACAGGTTACAGGGAAATCTGCGGATCTCGGCTGCGCTGCAACCACAGGGGCTTGAACCGTTGTAAAGCAAAGCGGGCGGTTTAACGTGTGGATAAAAAAAAATTTGGACGCGGGTTGCACGGATTGACATGGATTTGGGTTTTTATCCGCGCTAATCTGCGTTCATCCGCGGCGAATCCCATGATGATCCAAAAAATTATCAATCTTTTGATCAGCCGGGCATCTCCGGTTCGTAGTGTGCCCGTGAGGGCATATCAATGATAACGCCTCACGGCGTCACTACAAGCCAGAGTACCGCAAGTAATCAGGATAACGACATTGCATGATAAATTTTTTGCCGGAAACCGCTCCGAATCCACCCCGGACTCAAAACTTGATTTTTGATTTTATTGAATGGGATGGGCCTTGATCCCATTGTTCCGCAGCCGAGCACCGGAAAACCTGCCGTAAAGAATTTTAGACTGTTTGAGCCGCCGAAGGTGGCGAGTTTCTAAAATTCCGGCAGGTTTGAGGGGCGCAGGGTAGTCCGACGCAGGAGGGCCAAGGGACACGGGCGCCTTTTCTTTTGGTTCGTTTTCTTTGGGCGAGCAAAGAAAATGAACACTTTAAATATCAGCGATGCGTTGAATCTTTGTGACAAACCCCGGATCAGGAGATGCCGGTTTTATCGTTTGCACTCAGGATAATCGATTCTTCAGCGGATTCATTTTTTTCTCTACTTTTCTTGATGGGCAAGAAAAGTAGCAAAAGAACCCACCCTGCAGCGCAGTCCCCCTCGATCCGCAAATTTTCATGGCGGGATCACGAACTCGCTTCGCTCAAACAGCGTGCTCCCTTTTTCCATGAAAAACCGCTCCTCTCGGCTGCGCTGCAATGGGATAAAACTGCCCGGCGAACTGCTTAAAGAAAAGGAAAAACGACTACCACATTGTCGGATAAATCCGGAAAATTTTCTGCCAAAACATCCTTCTAAAATTAAAACATATTGAAAAAATGATGGTTTTTTCATCATAAGAATGCTACAAAAGACAACTACTCAGGATTTGAAAATGTTTATGATGAAATGGAGACGGTCCGGAATCTTGCGCAAAAACGAAAAAAGCAGCAATGGTCTCCGGACGAACGTCTACCAGCTTGCGGGACACCGGGACGAATTTATCCAATTTACCTGAAAATTACTGCGGAACAGCCGTAAAAAAAAAGGTCTGTTCGGCACATAGAGAAAAGGAGGCAAAAGCGATGTCAAGAAATGGTAAAAGAATTTCACATATGCTGGGCCAGATGCTTCTAATCGTTACCTTCACAGTGACTGTTCCATTACTGGCAAGGGCGGTCGAGTTCAAGACAATTAGATCTAATATGAAGAATATGACCAGCGTCGCATGGGATGACTACAGCAAGTCTTTAAAGGGCCAAAATATAAGCTGGTCCGGCTGGATATCGGACGTAAAGGAACAGTGGCTCGGCGGCTACAAGATTCTTATCGACATGGATCCACCAGGCTCGGCCTCAGTTCAAGACGTGTATATCGAAAATCTTGACAAGAGCATCGCGGCTCGGTTCAGCAAAGACCAAAAGGTTCGCTTCTCTGGCAGAATCAAGTCTGTGATGAGCGTATTGGGTTCCTGCACGGTTACTCTGGAAAATACCAGCGTCAATGCCGCCTATTAAAAGGTGAAACAATATCAATCTATTGGGGGATAATTATGGAAGTATTTATCGTAGCTGTTCTGATCGGCCTCATTCCGGCCGCGATTGCGCAGAGCAAAGGCCATAGCTTTGTGGGTTTTTGGATCTATGGTGCTTTGCTTTTCATCATTGCTCTCCCACACGCGCTGCTTATGAAGGCGAGCCCGAAAGCACTCGAAGAGAAGGCCCTTTCAGCTGGGGGAAAGAAGTGTCCATTTTGCGCAGAAGTCATTAAAACCGAAGCAAAGGTTTGTCGTTTCTGTGGACGCGACCTTTAACATCCTGGGTAGCAGAAGGTTTGTACCCGTATCGCAAGTCGAAAGCGGTGAGGCCGAACAAGGCTAATTCAGCCGACGCAAAAAGCCACACTGCTGAATTCGAGGCGTTATGCCTCAGAGTAAGACAAAGCCGAAAGGAGAAAAAAATGTTAAAAAAAATTGTTGCGGTATTATTTCTAACAAGCTTTCTTTTTGTGACATACGCCATGGCAGGACCATTCGGCTTAGAAAAAGGCATGACTCTTAAAGGCATCGGTGGGAACCCCGAAAAGGTAGGTCACGGAATTTACAAGTTAGACAGTGTCCCTAAACCTCATTCCGCATTCGAGGCATACGTTGTCAGAATAGCCCCAAAAGGTGGATTATACTGGATTAAAGCCATTGGGAAGGATATAGAGACAAGCACCTATGGTATGGAGCTCAAAAGCGCGTTCAATGAGATGAAGGAGAAGCTTGGAGCTACTTACGGAAAACACAAGACAATGGATGTTTTGCTGCCTGGCAGTATCTGGGATGAGCCGAATGACTGGATGATGGGTTTAATTAAAAAAGAACGCATTCTCGCGGCTATATGGGAAAAATCAGAGGGTTCATCTTTGCCATCCGAGATAGAACAAATTGGCCTGATTGCAAGCCCTACTTCCAGAGATAAAGGCTACATTGCAATCGAATATTCATTTACGAATAAGGACGATTGCGAGGCTGAATTAGCTGCACAAGAGGATGATGCATTGTAACACAATAAGGAAAGGGACGCTAACCACTGAACGCCCCTTCCAGATTCGAGGGGCCCCATACCTATTTGCTCTATTGAAGAAAATAAATGGATGCAATGCCTCGATTAAAAAGATGAAGTCAAAAGAATAGGTTCAAACCTTGATTTTTAATTTTACTTAACGATATGGGCCTTGATCCCATTGTCCCGCAGCCGAGCACCGAAAAACCTGCCGAAAAGAAGCCTGGACTGTTTGAGCGAAGCGAGTTTCCAGGATTCCGGCAGGTTTGAGGCGCGCAGGGTAGCCCGACGCAGGAGGGCCAAGGGACACGGGCGCCTTTTCTTTTGGTTCGTTTTCTTTGGGCGAGCAAAGAAAATGAACACTTTAAATATCAGCGATGCGTTGAATTTTTTTGACAAACCCCGGATCAGGAGTGCCGGTTTTATCGTTTGCACTCAGGATAATCGATTCTTCAGCGGGTTCATTTTTCTTCTCTACTTTTCTTGATGGGCAAGAAAAGTAGCAAAAGAAGCCCACCCTGCAGCGCAGTCTTCCTCGATCCGCAAATTTTCATGGCGGGATCACGAACTCGCTTCGCTCAAACAGCGTGCTCCCTCTCTCCATGAAAATCCGCTCCTCTCGGCTGCGCTGCAATGGGAAAATACCGCTCAACGTTCTGCTGGAAGAAAGGAAAAATGAAAAACGACTGCCACATTGTCGGATAAATCCGGAAAATTTCTTGCCGAAACATCCGCCGAAACTGAAAACATATTGAAAAAATGATGGTTTTTTCATCATAAGAATGCTACAAAAGGCAACTACTCACATTTTGATTGTGTTGGTGTAATAATGGAGCCGGGACGAATTCTATTAAAATTTTAAACACAACCCGCTTCTCTGAAATTTTCACTATTGGGATATGCGACTGAAATGTACAATTTGTCGCCCCATATTGGCGATATTGAACCAATTCATTCAATTTACCTGAAAATTACTGCCGAACAGCCGTAAAAAAAGACGTCTGTTCAGCAGCATAATAATTGTTATGCATAATAGGAATAATAAAACATGCACAATGAAACGGTGAACTCATTTAATGCTTTCCTTGCTATTGAGGAAGATTTAAACTCCCGAGGACGTATCTATCGCGGAGTTTCAAATGAAAAATATGAGCTTTTACCTAGAATTGGACGGGCAGAGTATCGCAGTCAGTTTTCTATTAAAAACGAAAAGTTTCTGCTTCATGTCTTTAAGAGTCGTGCCATACGTTACATTGAATACAAACCAACATCGGAATTGGAATGGCTCGCTTTAGCACAACACCATGGACTTCCTACACGTTTGCTGGATTGGTCTTTCAGTCCTTTGGTGGCTCTATTCTTCGCAGTATTTAGCAATACGCCAAATAATGGTGCAGTATACACACGTCATATGTCTCGAGGCGAATTACCCGATAACCAAGATGAGCCTTTTGATATTACAAAATGCTACAAATATTATCCACCTCACATAAGTGCTCGTATTCCTGCCCAGAGTGCGCTGTTTACGATAGGTCCAAATCCGATAACACCAATGAATGGTGATAAAATTTTAAAAATAGTGATACCACAAGAAAAAAAACGAGAAATTTTGCGGAGACTTTATGAGCTTGGTATTACATATGAAACATTATTTCCAGATTTAGACGGAGTTTGTGCATATTGGGATTGGAGAATTAAAAACAATATAGGTGCCTGGTAATTAGCAAATAATAGGCATAACCTGGCACTTGTGCTGACCGGTGGTAGCGGTGTCGCCTCTATGATAAATTTTGGCCCGGTCAGCACAGTTAATCGTTAGCCATTGAAAAATATTGCTATGACAAAATCAAAGCTGAGTTTATATAATCCAACCTGATTTCAAATAACTGAAGATTTATAAGAGTTCATATGATTCTCTATAGAATTAATAAGTTAGAATTTATCAAACAATGGCGCCATAAAGGTGGGATTTCAGTAAACTTTGACAAACTTAATTTAATATACGGTAGGAACGGTTCAGGGAAAACAACACTTAGCAAAATTTTTGAATGTGTAAGCAATCGCAATCTTGCGACCATCAACTCGCTTGTACCAATGGAATGCAATGAATCACCAAATCTTCAATTCCTATTCCAAGGTGATTCAAAAACAGAATCAATTGATTTGAGCAACCTAAACAATCTTTCATGCTCATTTCATGTTTTCAATAAATCTTTCATTGAGAACAATCTTTATTCATCAAAAGGGGTTGAAAGCTCTCAACTGGTGAACTATTACGAATTCTGTCTTGGTTCTGTATCGGTTTTATTTCAGAAGGAAATCGATAAATTAAAACTAAGAAATGATGCATTAACAAATGAAATGAGCCCAATTTCATCAAGAATTCGGGCAAAGTTTGGTAATAAAGCAATTTCGGAAATTAAAAAAATCAAAAAGACCGAAGATCCAGATAAAGAGATAGAAAAATTAAATAATTCACTAGTAGATATCCAAAATACCGAGCATTTCAAAAATCGCCGAAAATTAACTGAACTGTCTATAAATAGACCAGTACTTGATATCAGTTGTTTTGAAACTTCAATTAGTCAGCTTTCTCTTGAAGCTCAGCAGAAAGTTGAAGAGCATATTAAAAACAATCTAAAAGAGCGAAATACAAGTTGGCTAGAGGATGGCTTGGAATTAGTGACTGGTTCGCTATGCCCATTTTGTGGCCAGTCTTTAGCTGAATCTCAAATATATCATTTATATCATGAGTTTATAAATGAATCCTATTTGAAAGCTATCAGTGAATTTAAGTTAAAAAGTTCTGAATTTGAATTAGAGGTATTCTCAATTGGTGTTAATCTCGAAAGCATAGAACAAACAGTTAAAACAAATCAAGATATTATAAGAGAGTGGTCAGATAGACTAGAAAAAACAGAATTAGATTTCAATTTCGATTTGCTGAATGAAATCTATAAAAAAGCTTATTTTGAGCTACGTGAATTAATCAAAGCAAAAGAAAAGGATTTTCTGTCTCCTGTAGATTTTTCCCAATTTAAATCATTTGTAAATCAGCTTTTTGAACAGACTGATTTCTCTTCATACAACTCGGTTGTTATTGAGTTTAACAAAGCAATTGATCAATTTATTTCAGGACTTGGCACTACAACAAGCACGGATATAGCTAAAAAGATTAATCTAATAAAAGAATCAAAAGAAAGATTTAATGCTGATAATATAACCGATTTAGTTAGTTATGATAGCTTGGATACTGAAAAAAAAGGAAATACGAAAAGAATAGATGAATTAAGAGTTAAGATTACTGAAGAGCAGGAATCAAGCATCGGTAAATATAAAAAATCAATCAACCGTCTATTGAAAAGTTTTAACTCCATGATCAGGATTAGTGAATTAGCAAAGGACAACAAAGGACATAAAGGAGCAACGAGGATCACCTATGTTATTACTTTTATTCAAAACAATTTATCCGTATTAAATGATAATCAAAAAATTTTTGATCATGTTTTAAGTACAGGTGACAAATCGGCATTAGCTCTCGCGTTCTTTTTATCAAAATTTCAAGAAGTTAATACCAATAATTCAATTGTTGTCCTTGATGATCCTATATCATCTCTCGATGTTCACAGAAAAGATGCAACTATAAATGAAATTGAGAAATTAATTGAAAATGGATATCAAACATTTGTTTTGAGCCATGATCCATTCTTTTTATCTGATGTTTTGAAACATTCAATACTTTCTAAATCGACCAAGTGTTATGAAATAGATGTTTCATACGTAGATATTAATCCCTACAACGCACATAGTGCTCAATACATTACAAGTAGATTGATCGATAGAGATGACTATAAGTCATACGTATTGCACTCGTATTACAAAGAATATTGTAAACTTCAAGAATATGTGGAATCACCTACAGAAAACAATAAAACTGAAGTGGCCAGATCTATTAGGCCAATACTTGAAGCATATATGAGGTTCTTGTTTCCAACTCATTTTCCCGAAGATGCCTGGCTTGGAGACATGATTGCGAAAATACGAGATGAAAATGATGAGGATAGTATATATTTTGATCGTTCAGACAAACTTAATACTATTGAAGATATCAATGAATTTTCAAAAACTTTTCATCATTCTGATGGCTTTGACACCAAGATACAAAGTCTTGATTTGCAGACTGTTAAAAACTACGCGAAAGAAACACTATGCTTTATAACCGGACTATAGACTTATCCGCAAACATTGCATAAACCACTTCCAAAGACATGGCTAACAAAAGTTTCAACCCGGCGTTTTTCGCCGCTACGCTCTGAAAAACGCGGGTTAAACAAGCGTTGGGCAACAGCAAGATTATCATTAAGCTTCTTGTTAAGGATGAGGGGGCAAATGGAAAAACTAAAAAAGGTGCAATTCGGGAAAATAGATGCTGAAAAAGATCAATATATGCTCGAAAAAGCATTTATTATTACCCAACACATAAGCACATGCCACAAACCAGAGATATCATTGATAGTCGGTAGAAAAGGAGCAGGGAAGAGCGCAGTAGTTGAACACCTTCTAAATCGTCATGGTAAAGATTATGATTATACAGTTGTTTTTAAGCCTACTGATCTGCGATTTTCAAATTTAAAAAATCTTTATGATCTCAACTTACAATATAAAGACATAGACCCAATCGCCTTAATGGAATATGTATGGCGCACCGTTTTACTCGCTAAGCTGATGCAAAGTATCATCTCTCATAAAAATTACACCCCGGTAAAAAATGAGCCTATGTATCAATTTATCACAGATCATTTCGGTGTTGATAAAAGTTTTTTAGGCAAATTTATCGAAACGGCTCAGAAATGTCTTAAAGATTCTATTGGTGTTGCAAAATATGCACACAATTTGGCAAGTATTTGCGGCGGTTCTGATTTTGAAAAAGCATATAATAACGCTGTTGAATCTCTAAAGAATCATCTTAATAGTGGAAAAACAGCATTACTTTTAATTGATAATATAGATGAGCATTGGTCTGGTTCAGAGGCAAGTTATGATTTCATTCATGCGCTTATTCATTCGGTTAGACATATAAATTCTAAAAGTTATAAAAATTTATTTGTAAAATGCTTTGTTCCCACAGACATATCCAAGGGATTAAAAACAAGACACTCAGATAAGGTTCACGAGGATCAACATGAATTGATTTGGGGCCGTAATGAATTGCTGAGTTTAGTTGGCAGTCGTATTGCTATATCTCTGAATATCAAAGGCTCTGATGGTGAATTTAGTAAAAGCTATAACCACTGTTGGGAGCAAATTTTTGAAGAGAAGGGTTATAATTTATTGGGACGAATTGAAAATAGTTTTGATTATATTCTTCGCCATACTTTGTATCGACCCAGAGATCTCATAAGGGCTTGTAAATATTTACGAAACAAATCTATCGAAAAGGGGTTTCCTGATAGAGTTCCTTTTCAAATAATTGCTGAAAATCTCCCTCTGTTCTGTGAAGATTCAATTGATTATCTTGAAGATGAATACCATAGCAGGTTAGATCAGTTATTAGATGTTATTTCACAATTTAATGGTTCCTCAAATATCATGGGCTATGAAGAATTTGCAGAAACCGTTCAGAATGCAATTATTAAAAATCAATTGGATATGAACGAAAGAGATATGGAAAAACTTCTTTATGAAATAGGCTTTGCTGGCGGAATGAGGCTTACCCCTCTATCGAGAAAAAATCCTCAACTTTTTAAGACACCAAAATATAGCTTCAAATTTAGCTTTAACAAATTACGTTTTAATCTAAAAACAGCACATAAGGTATGCATTCATCCCATGTTTTATGAGCTATTATCTGTTTATCCTGACAATCAAATAATTGTGCAAGGTCATTGAGTATTGCCCAACCTGCCAGTTCACCGGACGGCAAAAAGTCGCCACCCGTGACCGGCGCGTTATAATTTAAAATGAACAAAGGAACTCCATGTCAAATCGTAATTACTGGCTAGACTTATTTACTGGAGCCACATGGGAAGAATTTAAGAAAGCAGGTGGCAAAGTTTCTGGTTTTCGCGAATCGAGATGGAAGTCAGTGCAGAAAATAAAGCCGGGTGATTATTTTTTATGCTACCTGACAGGCGTTTCTCGATTTATCGGCATTCTTGAAGTCACCTCCAGGCCCTTCCAAGACGATACACCAATATGGGCGGATGAATATTTCCCTTGCAGACTTAATGTCAAATCAGTAGTTGAACTCACCCCTGAAACAGCAATTCCAGTTCTTGAGCTAAGAGACAGGCTGAGCTTTTTTGAAAACCTTACAAGCCCCCATGCTTGGACAGGCCAATTCCGAGGCTCCCCAACAAAATGGAAACCATCTGACGGTGAAGCAGTTACTGAAGCATTGCTGGAAGCGAAAGCCCACCCAGTCGTCAGACCCATCGATAAAAGAAAATTAAAATACAGACCAAAACCCATCAAAGCCAAAATTGGTTCTGTCACGATCCCAGACACTTCTAACGAAAAACCAACAACCCCACAAGTTTCTGCCAAAGAGCCATCAGATCATCTTGAAATCCAGTACCACCTTCTAAAACTTGGCAGTGACATGGGTTTTGATGTGTGGGTGGCGAGAAACGACAAAGGAAAAGAATATAAAGGAAAGAAAATTTCTGATTTCAAAAGGCTTAAACAAGAATTGCCGCTGCAATTCGATGAGGCCACGAATAAAACAATAGAACTCATTGACGTCCTCTGGCTTCAAGGCAACGCCATTGTGGCAGCCTTCGAGATTGAAAGCACTACTTCTATATATTCCGGACTTCTCCGAATGGCAGATTTAATTGCCATGCAACCCAATTTAAATATTCCCCTTTATTTGGTCGCACCGGATGAAAGACGTGAAAAAGTTATGACAGAGGTTAATCGGCCTACCTTTTCAAGGTTGTCTCCACCGCTATCAGAAGTATGCAGTTACATCTCCTTTTCCGCCTTACGTGAAAATATAAAAAAAGTCGCATCGATCATACGTTACATAAAGCCTGAGTTCTTGGAAGAGTTCTCAGAATCATGTGTTTTAGAAGATGCATGATAAACCGAAAATATCACAATAATCGTATTAAAAGGGACGCGAAGAAAGGCTTTGAAATTATCGGACAAGCCTTTGGGCGTGCCCGCTGAAATCTGGGGTCAAACCTTGATTTTTGATTATACTTAACGAGATGGGCCTTAATCCCATTGTCCCGCAGCCGAGCACCGAAAAACCTGCCGAAAAGAAGCCTGGACTGTTTGAGCGAAGCGAGTTTCCAGGATTCCGGCAGGTTTGAGGCGCGCAGGGCAGCCCGACGCAGGAGGGCCAAGGGACACGGGCGCCTTTTCTTTTGGTTCGTTTTCTTTGGACGAGCAAAGAAAATGAACACTTTAAATATCAGCGATGCGTTGAATCTTTTTGATGAACCCCGGGTCAGGAGATGCCGGGTTTATCGCTACCGCTCCGTATAATCCATGCTTCAGCAGGTCATTTTTTCCCCTACTTTTCTTGATGGGCAAGAAAAGTAGCAAAAGAAGCCCACCCTGCAGCGCAGTCTCCCTCGATCCGCAAATTTTCATGGCGGGATCACGAACTCGCTGCGCTCAAACAGCGTGCTCCCTCTCTCCATGAAAATCCGCGGCTCTCGGCTGCGCTGGGTAGTGTCCAGAATTTTTCGCACTTTTGATTTTGCCTGCCCTCCAATCTGACGGTTCGGGATCTTGCCGAGGGCCCGGGGCCGGCCCCGGGCCCTCGGCCACTATGCGATTGCCTTTACCTTCTCTTGTAATCTTTTCATGTTCATATATCGCCGTGTACCCCATTTTGTTCCTGCTACGTGACGAAGCCTGGCTGCCACAAGCATCAATGCAGATTGTCCGTCAGGAAATGCACCAACCACTCTCGTTCTTCTCCGGATTTCCCGCATCAGGCGCTCTAATGGATTATTCGTCCTCAATGATCGCCAATGCTGACTTGGAAAATCATAATAACTCAACGTCTCATGAGCTCCCTGGGACACCATGTCGGCTGCGTTTTTCAATCTCATCTTCTTCAATTTCCGGGTTACCGCCATAATCTTTTCTTCCGCCGCCTCACGATCCTCCTGAGCGTGGATCGCTTTTAACATGGCCGCCACGTCTTTGACTTTGGCTTTGGGAACCGCGGTAAACACATTGCGATAAAAATGTACCACACACCGTTGCCATTTAGCTTCCGGATAAAAATCTGCCAAAGATTCAACCAAACCTAAGCATTTGTCGCTGACAAACAGCTGAACGCCACATAGCCCACGGTTTTTTAGATACCGCAAAAACGCCTGCCAGCTTTCCTTGTCCTCTTTGGCACCTTCTTTAACACCCAGAACCTGACGATATCCGTGTTCATCCACGCCGATGGCAACAAGCACGCTGACGTTTTTTACTTCTCCTCCCCAGCTGCGTTTTAGCCAGATACCGTCTAAAAAAACATATGCAAATCTGCCGGTGATCGGCTCTTTTAGCCATCTATCAATCCGGCCGTAGACTTTTTTATTCAGATTACTGACCGTTGACGGACTGACACGTGTGCCCCACAGGGCCTGGGTGATATCCTCAACCCGGCGCACCGATATGCCGGCAAGATACATCTCGATCAATGCTTCTTCCACCGAGCTTTCGCGGCGCCGATATCTTTCAATGATCGCTGTCTCAAAAGTCAATGTGCGGAGTTTGGGTACTTTAAGATTTACATTCCCGGCCTTGGTTTCCAGCTTCCGATTGTAATAACCCGCACGGGTGTCTTTACGGGCATCGGTACGTTCATAACGACTGGCTTGACATAACCGCTCAGCCTCAGCTTCTAAAAGTGAATTCAGCGTTTCTTCCACGGTCCCTCTGACAACTTTATCCAGGTGCTTTGTCAGCTGATCTTGTTCAATTCGGATGATCTGGCCGGCTTTTACCTCTTTGTTTCCTCGTTCTGATTTGGTATTCTCCACTTGTAGCCCTCCTGATGGTTATCGTTTGAGTCTTTGGTCAACCCAAACCATACCAGATTGAGGGCTACTCTTTCAAAATGTGCGAAAAATATTATACGTTATCCTGCGCTGCGATGGGAAAAAGCCGTCCGGTGCTCTGCTGACAGCGAGGGGAATGAAAACCGACTGCCATATTGTCTGATAATTCCATGAAAATTTCTGGCAAGCCACCCGCCAAATCCGCCCAAAAGCCATCTCAACGCTCATAACTTATTGAAAAAAAGATAGTTTTTTCTTCAAAAAAATGTTAAGCAAAAAAGCCACGGTCAATTTTTCTTTTTATTGAAAAAGAGCTGTTCGGCAGCAAAATCATATATCCCCAAATAAAAAATGCAGGACCAATGAAGATTCGAGAGGTGACCCAGGAAGACTTTAAGCAGATTTGGCCGATCTTTCAGGAGATCGCGGCGGCCGGTGAAACCTATGCCTATCCGCGGGACATTTCCAGAGAAGAGGCCTTAAAACTGTGGATGCAGGCGCCGAGAAAAACCTATGTGATCGAGGAAGACGGGACCATTCTCGGCACGTATTACATCAAAACCAACCAGGCAGGACCGGGAAGCCATGTGTGCAATTGCGGCTACATGGTTTCACCGGCGGCCAGGGGACGGGGACTAGCGACCGCCATGTGCAAGCACTCCCAGAAAATCGCCAGAGATCTTGGCTACAAAGCCATGCAGTTCAATTTTGTGGCATCGACAAATGAAGGCGCCATCAGGCTGTGGAAACAGCTTGGATTTGATACGGTGGGCCGGTTGCCCAAGGCCTTTTGTCATCCGTCCAAAGGCTACGTTGATGCGCTGGTCATGTATAAGTGGCTGGAAGCATAACCAGCCCTGCCACCGGACGCGTCTTGACAGGGCCGGGCGGTTTTGATTGATTTCCCAACGCCAACTTGTAAATTGAAAATTGGTACCCGTTCACGGGGGGTAAAATTTTCAAATTTTCTTAATCCACTGGCCATGAAGCGTTTGCAGGGTGCTGCAGATGCGCGGCGCCGGGTACGAAGACGTACCCGTCGTACTTCAAGTGCCCGGGAACAAAGCAGATGCAGTGCCCTGTGAACGCTTACGAAAATTGAATGAACACTGGCCCGTGCGCCAGTTCAGCACCATGTAAAGGAGACCCCATGCTCAAAAAAGCCGTATTCTGTATTTTCTCTGTTATCCTGATTGCCGGGTGCGCGTCACCGCGGTATGCCGATGAGGTGCGGGCGGTTCAGCTGATAAAAACCACTGACAGCTGGAATGGCCAGCCCCTGCCCGCCTACCAAACGGGCACGCCGGAGGTCACGATTCTGCGGATCACCATCCCGCCGGGAGTTACCCTGCCGATGCACACGCATCCGGTCATCAATGCGGGTGTTCTTGTAAGCGGCGAGCTCACCGTCATTACCGACAGCGGCCAGACATTGCATCTGAAGCCGGGGGACCCGATTGTTGAGGTGGTGGATACCTGGCATTATGGAAAAAATGAGGGTACAGACCCCGCGGACATCATCGTGTTCTATGCCGGCGAAAAAGGGGCGCCCATCACCATCAAGGCCCCGGCGAACGACACAGCGCACAACCCGCCGGCAGCCGGCGACGACACATAGCCGCGCCTGATCAATCAGTTAATTATAGTATTCTGGTTATCCACTTAACTCAAGTTGATACAAAATAGAGAGTATCATCTAACGACCGGCAGGCACGGTGGCCTGCCCTACAAGACGTTGCGAAGGTTTCGTAGGGTCGGCCACCGTGCCGACCAGGCCAACTTGAACGAACTGGATATGCAAATATAGTATTATAAATCCTGATTGACACCCACCCCATTTGTGGATATATTGTAATTACATTAACCGCAATTGGAGACAACAATGACCACGTTGATCAAAATAGGAAATTCCCAGGGGATTCGCATTCCAAAGGCCATCATCGAGCAGGCCCGGCTTTCTGACAAGCAATTGGAATTCAAAATCATTGATAACGGACTCTTAATTCAACCGGTAAAAAAAATCCGGGAAGGCTGGAAAGAACAATTTGATCACGCCCTTAACTCCCGGGAATCCGGCAAAGCGGATCAGGAGTGGCTGGATGCCCCATTGGTCGATGAAACGGACTGGGAATGGTAAAAAAAACGGTTCATCGATTTGAGATCTGGCTGGTTCAGCTTGATCCGACCCAGGGCTCTGAAATTAAAAAAACAAGGCCTTGTGTTGTGATCTCCCCGGATGAAATGGCCGCCTTGCAAACCGCGATTGTTGCGCCCATGACATCGAAAGGATTCAGCTATCCCACCCGGATTCACTATACATTTCAGGGGAAAAAAGGACTGATCCTGCTTGACCAGATGCGAACCGTTGATAAAACCCGGTTAATTCAAAAACTGGGTGTCGTCTCCCAAAGCGCCCGGCTTAAGATTGTCAATTGTTTGCTTGAACTTTTCGCATACTAAGGCGCTAACGCTGGAAACCCGCCACCCATAAGATAGGCCAATCACAACCGTTCCAGGTTTCAGGTGCCAGAATCGCTTTTACCAGCATCTAAGAACAGACACCTGACCACTGACACCTGCTGCTAAAAACCCCCGCCCTCACCCCTGCCTCCCAGTTTCCTGTACCCGTCCGGCCGCAGATTGTGCCCGGTGAGATGATCTGATTGGCCTGACGCCAGAAATACGGCAAGGGGCGATAGTTGGGCCGGATCGAGGAGTTCCCCCCGGTCATACAGCCCGTGAAACCGGTCATACACGTCCCGGCCCATGGACTGGATATCAATGGACCGGATATCCGCCTGCATGGAGGTATCCATAACCCCGGGATTGATGGCATTGACCTGGATATGGGCGCTTTTCAGCTCTTCAGACAGCATCTGCGTCATCTGGATGAGCCCGGCCTTGGACACGCCATAGGCGCAGAACCGCGGGAAGGACCGTTCGCCCAGGCCGGAAGTGATGTTGATGATTTTGCCGCGCTTTCGGCTGGTCATATCCGGAATCACGGCCCGGCAGCAGAAAAACGCGCCGGTCAAATTGACATTAAGGGTCTTTTGCCAGGTTTCTTCGTCCGCATCCCTCATAAAATCCGCCGGCCCGATAATCCCGGCATTGTTCACCAGGATATCGACCGGGCCGAAATGATCCCTTGTCTGACGGGCCATGTCATCCACATGTTTCCGGCGGGACACATCGCCCGCATAGACCAGAATATGGCCGCCGGTCCGGGCA
The DNA here is from genome assembly GCA_963675805.2 of Desulfobacterales bacterium. GTDB lineage: Bacteria > Desulfobacterota > Desulfobacteria > Desulfobacterales > Desulfosalsimonadaceae > SURF-3. Next base: position 788,049 of record CAXXNU010000001.1, read on the forward strand.
ATGTTATCTGCTGTTTTTTTCAGTTCCGCGCTATCCCGGTCCATCAGCATGACGCGCGCGCCTTCCGCGGCAAAGGCCCGGGCAATCTCTTTTCCCAACCCCTTGGCCGCGCCGGTGACAATGGCAACCTTATGGTCCAGCTTCATTTCAGCCCCCTTGTTTCTTTTTTTCCGTTTCATCCGCCGCCGGATAAAACCGCCAGGTTTTGTTGATGACCAGCCGGGCGCCCTTTTTAAACGTAAAATAGGACGACGCCCACCGGATAAGGACCACCAGCCGGTTCTGGAACCCGATGAGAAAATAGATGTGAATGATCAGCCACAGGAACCAGGCAAAAAATCCGCTGCATTTGAACCATCCGAATTCCAGTATGGCCCGGCTTCTTCCAATGGTGGCCAGTTGTCCCCGGTCTTTATAATGAAAGGGTTTCCGGGGTTTTCCTTTTATGTCGCGGCGGATGGCCCCAGCGATAAATCGTCCCTGCTGCTGGGCCACCGGCGCCAGGCCCGGCAGGGGATTGCCGTTATCACCAATCACATGGGCCTGGTCGCCGGCCACAAAAATATTTGGATATTGCTTCAGGGTCAGATCCGGTTCCACCTTGATCCGGTGGATGGCATCGGTTGGCAGGTTGAACGCATCATTGATTTCCGATGCCCGAACCCCGGCTGCCCAGATGACGGTGGATGCCAGAATTTTTTCCTGGCCCAGTTCCACGCCGGTATCGGTCACCCGGGTCACCCGTTTGTATGTCCAAATCTCAACGCCCAGTTTTTCCAGATCACGGGTGGCGCGTTCGGACAATTTTTTTGAAAATGCCGGCAGAATCCGGGGACCGGCTTCCAGCAGAATAATCCGGGACAGTTTCGGGTCAATCCGCCGGAAATCCCTTGCCAGGGTAAAGCGGGTGAGTTCCCCGAGAGAACCGGCCAGTTCCACGCCGGTCGGGCCGCCGCCGACAATGACAAACGTCAGGTGCCGGGTCATGGTGTCTATATCGTTTTCTGCTTCAGCGCTTTCAAAGGCCGACAGCACCCTCCGCCGGATCTCCGTTGCCTGTTCTATGGTCTTGAGGCCCGGCGCAAACCGCTCCCATGATTCATTGCCAAAGTAAATGTGCCGGGCGCCGCAGGCCAGGACCAGATAGTCATACGCAAACGGACCGATGGTTGTGGCAAGGGTGCGGGTTTCAGGGTCCACCGAGACGGCCTCCCCCTGAAGGGTCTGGATATTTGAATATTTTGTCAGCAGGGTGCGCAGCGGGACCGCTATTTCAGCCGGGCTCAAGCCCGCCATGGCGACCTGATACAGCAAGGGCTGAAACAGATGATAATTGGTCCGGTCAATGAGCGTGACCGCAACGCCGCGAATATTGCCCAGCCCCTTGGCCGCATTCAGGCCGGCAAATCCGCCGCCGACAATGACAATTTTTTTCATACGCAAGGCCCCGGGAAATTAAAAGATTCTGGTTATCCACCTGCCTCAAGTTGATACAAAACAGAGAGTATCATCTACCGACCGGCAGGCACGGTGGCCTGCCCTACAAAGCGTTGCGAAGGTTTCGTAGGGTCGGTCACCGTGCCGACCGGGCCAACTTGACCGAAGTGAATATGCAGGTAACAGATTATTAATACATCACAGACAAAAGGCGGCCCTTCACAGGTACCCTGATTTTTCGCTGGTGACCGCCAGGCACTGATTTTCCGCATGCGCATCGGTTGGATGCAGACATACAAAGAGTCTTCATTCTCCGTAAATAATAAGCTTTTGCCGGGTGTAAATGCCCAGCACAAAACTGGTGGTCTGGAGATCCATGTAACTGATTTGCGAAATACCGGCCCGGCGGGCCGCGGCCTGGATCTGGTCCGCGCTCCATTCCACGGTCACGCCATACCCGCTCACCGGCTCCCGGAGATGGTGGGTCGCCTTTAACACACATTGCCTGGCACCCAGCGGGGTGCTATTAAAATCCCGGGAATACGGCAGGGTCACATGGGTATAAAGCCGCCCCGGCCCGGCCATGGAACAGCCCGCCAGATAGAGCAGCAACACCAACATTACCATATATCTAAAAACCATACACCACCGTGGTCACCCGGCTATAAATGCCGAACAGATAGATGGTATATTCAAAATCCGCATGGGTGATGGTGGTGATGCCCCCGTCATCCGCCGCGGCCCGGGTGCCGCCATTGCCCCAGGCAAACAGCCAGAGCACGGACCGGGTGTGAGACCGGCCCACTTTGTCGCCTAATTGGGTATTGTCAAAATTGGTATCCAGGGGCCCCTGTATATGACTGTAAGCGCACCCCTGAAAAACCAGGGCCGCCATGACCAGACCGATCACCATGAGAGAGTGAATGTTTTTCATGTATTGTCTCAGTGAAATCGCTTTCCAACGCCGGGAATCCGCACCCCATGCGGCAGAATGAGTAAAAAGCCTGGCCCGAAAGACCCGGCTTTGGGATGTCCTTGCAAGAGGTCAGTATACCTGACATCACAAAGCGTTTAAAGTGCCTAAAATGAACTAAAGTGCCTTGTTAAGGACTGCGCTAATCGCGCAACCTGATTTTAAATTAAAATAGACAATGCCGCAGGCATTAACCATAACTTTAGCTCACTTCAAACTTTAGGCACTGTGAATTCTATATGACCTAATTCAGCCATAGCCGATGCATCTGACCCGGCTCGAAGGACCGGGTTTTATAACCAAAAACAAAGCGCCCATGTTCCATTTTCTTGTTTTTTATACAAAAAATGCCGGATACAGCGCTAACCAGGCGTATCCGCCCGGCCCGGCCGGACCCCGGCCGCGGTCAGTGCCTGGTAAAGCGGGTCCGCCTGATCCGTTTTGAACCGGAATTCCAGAATTCCCTGCCACCCGCTGCGAAACCGGCCGGCGTCAAACGACACAACCAGGATGTCTTTTTCGGGAAGATCCGCATAGAGATCAGCGACTGCAGGATCATCCACGCTAATATGCATCTGGCGTTTTCCAAAGGTATAGCAGACAATCCGTTTCCGGGTGACCACCAGACATCCGACAAACCCTTCCCTGCGGCGGATGTATCGCTTTCCCGGGCCTTTCACGTTTTTGGCGACAAACCACCCGCCCATGCCCTCATCCGCCGCCACAATGCCTTCTGTTGCCAGCGCCGGCCGGATTTTTTTCGGAATGGCGCCGATGCCGAACCACCGGTAAAACAGATTTTTACTCATTTCACTGTCCTTTTGCCGAAAAAAAGAAAAACAGGCTTTGCCTAATGATTGTCCTGGTCACAAAACCATGATATAAAAACATATTTTTATCATCAATCAAAAAAATGCAAGCGCAGGAGCCGTCCATGGAAATGAATCTCAAAGGAACGCCGGCTGTTATTGCCGCTGTTATTATTATTGCGGTCGGTCTGGGGTATCGCCTGTTTCTTGAAAATGATTTAAAGGACAACCCGGAACTCCGCCGCCAATTGGAAATGCATCTGATGGTGGAAATCGCCGGCGATATCAGCGCGGATGTGGACGCCTATAAAGCCGCCTTGGCGGCGGGCGACCGGGACGCGGCAGAAGAAACCGCCCTTGGCACCCTGAAACGAAAAGTCACCATCCATGATCTGGCCATGAAAGGCCGGGGGGAGAACATCATTGTGCGGGCGGATTACACCGTGTTCCGGCCGGACGGAGAAGACCAGAAAACCGGGTACTTCAAATTTTCCCATTCCCCGGTCACCGGGTGGCGGTATAAGCGGGAAACCACGGCCCTTTCCTGGTATCTGAAATTGTTCTGAGAAGTCGCTCGATGGGCCTTGTTCTTTATCCCCTGGCCAGCCTCCTGATCGGGGCGCTGGCCGCATATTTTTTGCCGCGAACCGCCATTATCGCAGGCAGCGTTCTGCTGCTCACCGGCCTGTTTTCTGTCGGTTCATGCGTGTTTCACGAAATTATCCTCAGCACACCCCACGATACCAGCACCTACGGCATGATGGCAACCATCAGCTTACTCACCATTCTTCCCGCGGGAGTCGGGATGGTGGTTACCGGAATTGTCAGGGGGAAAATGGTTTAGCGCGGGACAACTGATGCCCATCAGCTAGACCGGCAATAAGGGCTTCAGGATTCGGGTGTCATAATGGCCTTACTGATACCCGACACCTGCTGCCGGCAAACCGCACCCATTCCCCCCTGTTTCATTAAACCACTGCTTCATAAAACTGGATAGGCGATCCCATGGCGGGCCTGTCTATAAGCGGTTTCAAAACCTCAGATCAGCTTCGAGATCAAGGCGCGGGCTTTCGAAAAAACGCAGCATATCAGGCATATGTGAGTATTTTGAGAAAGACCGCAACACAGATATCGGAGCTTAGATGGGGTTTTGAAATGGCTTATATAGATTTGCAAACCGATGTTCCATCATGGGCTGGAATGTTTTGCGGTAGTAGCGCCTGCCGTGACGGTTCTGGTAGGCCCAGATCAGTTTAAACTGCAGCGGTAAATCCGGTATCCAGAAGCGGTCCGGAATCTTTTCAGACCGCAGGCATCGCTGGGAAAGATCCAGCGTTGCCGTGACGAACCCTTCCCCGTCCTCCCGGCCCATGCGGGCCAGTTGTTTGCCCGTGCCGTCCACAATCTGGGTTTCCCCCAGGTAATGGGACCGGTACGGGAACCCCGGCACCAGCGGCAGGGCGCATTCGAAATCCCCGGCATGGGCCGCATGCACCACCGGAACCCCGAGCATCCGGGCAAACCGGGGAATGGTTTGTTTCATGATGGCAAGATTGGCGTCATGCAACCGCCGGGGAAATCCGGGCAGCCATTTCTCCGGCAGGGTCCACCAGCAGGAACCGCCCACCATAAAATCCACCCGGCCCACCAGCCGCCGGGCGGTCATGGAACGGACAAATTCCCAGCAAAGCGCCACCCCGACCTTACCGGAAGGCGTATCCAGGATCCCGTCGTCTGAGCCGCCGGTATAATAGCAGTTTTCCCACATGGTGGGGAGATCCTTATTGTGCAGGTGGGTGGCGCCGTCCGGCAGGGCCAGCACAAAGGTATTGAAGCAGTCGCTGCCGTGCCAGGCGATATAGGAGCCCCCTACGGCCACATCATGGGTCCGGGCAAGGGATGTCAAAAGATCCATGGCCGCCCCGTCCAGAGGGATGGCCCCATGATGCATTTTTTTTGAGAACCCGGCGGCCGTGGTAAAAAATTCCGGCAGGATCACCCACCGGGCCCCTTCCCGGATGGCTGCTTCGGCCAGGGCCCGGGCCTTTTTCAGGTTGACCGCCACATCCCCCAAAACCGCTTTCATCTGAACGGCTGCAACTTTCATGATGCTATCCTGTTTGATGATATTATAGATATTCTGATGGATTTATCACCACAGAGACCACCGAGTTCACCGAGTATTCTTTGTCCTCTGCGGCCGATGTGACCTCTGTGGTGATATATGTTTGTCAATCCGCCTGCTTTCACCGTATCGGTTTTCAACCCACCTGTTTTCAATCCACTTGGGCGACTTCCCCGAGCCGTTTGGCCAGATACGCCCCGGTCATGGCAAGGGATTCCGGGTCCAGATAAAATTCTGCCTGCCGCTGGAACAGCACGGAACAGGTGGCGGCAAACTCTTCATCTGCGTCATTAAAGAGCATCAAAAGAGCAATGCGGGGAAGGGCGGTGAACCGCATGACCACATCATAGGAGACATCCAGTTTTTCCGGGGTTCCCCCCAGGTGCCCCCCTGCTGCGGTCAGGGCGGCGGTGTTGCCGGAAAAGGGTTTTTCAATGGCCTGTTCCGCGTCCGTGGAAAAATAACTGACAATGTTAAACTGGCCTGCCCGCTTCAGATCCTTGTAGGCGGCCCATTCTTCATCCGTATGAATTTTGTCCGGGCACAAAAGGATATATTGGGCCAGAATGATAAAGGCGTGATAATCCGGGCGGTTTCCCTGGTCATCGGCAATGCCTCGGGCAGACACTTGATATTGCCGATCAAAAAACGGAATCACCAGCCGGTTGCCGTCTGAAAGCAGGCCCAGAATGTCTTTTACCGCGTCAAAATCCACGGTTTTCAAGCGGTCGTAATAGGCTTGATAATTTTTTTCAAAAATATCCGTGGGATTGGTCATGAAACAGGCTCCGGCTGGTTCGAACTGATTCAGCCGTCAATAATATGTTTTTTCAACTGGTGGTACATTAAGGCGATGATCCCTACCGTAAACACCAGCGCGGTTATTGCCGCCAGGACAAAAAGCAGTTTATCAGCAGGGCCTGCGGGCTGGCCAAGAACAAATGAAATCAGGGGCGTATATAAAAACCCGAATACGACAAAAAACAGCCGCATAAACACAAAAAACAGGGCCGGCGCCACCAGGCACCAGAAAAGCAGTTTGATGGTTTTTTCCTGTTTTTGTTGCTGGGCTGTTTGGGTCATGGTTTACGGTTTAAATGGCTTTAAACGCAGTTCTTTGATGACTTTAAAATGTTTTAAATTGCTTGAAACAAGCATTAAATTGGTCTCCAAAGCAGTGGCGGCAATGAGTCATCATTGCCGCCCGATCAATGCAATTACAAATTTCTAACAGCTTCGCAAAAGGCTTTTGACGGCATTTTCGCCGCTGTATGCACCAATAAAAAATTCCTGTTCATCATATTTTTTATCCCGCAGGGACGCAGAGGCGCTGAGATTTTTTTCTCTGCGAGCTCTGCGCGAGATAAGGTTTTTTTAAGATGCACTTGCAACGATCATGTTGAGAAGAATTTTAACGCCGCAGTGTCAAACGCAATCGTTTTTCAACAATCTGCTAGAGCATTTCCAGCACCGTTGCCATGGACACCCCGCCGCCGCCGCACAGGGTAGCCATGCCCAGGGTTTTGCCGCGATTTTTCATGGCATACAGCAGGGTCACCATAATCCGCGCGCCGGTGGAGCCCACAGGATGGCCCAGGCCGATGCCGGAGCCGTTCACGTTGGTGACTTCCCGGTTCAGGCCCAGCTCGATTTCGCACCCCAGATACTGGGCCGCAAAGGCTTCATTGAGTTCAATGAGTTCAAAATCATCCAGTTTCATGCCGCTCTTGCCCAGCAGATCCTTGACCGCGGGCACCGGAGAGAGCCCCATGACCGCCGGATGACAGGCGCCTTTGCCCGTGGCCTTGATGCGGGCCATGGGCGTCAGTCCCAGTTCTTTGGCTTTGTCCGCACTCATGATGACCATGCCCGTGGCCCCGTCATTTAAGCCGGAAGCGTTGCCAGCCGTGACTTTGCCGGTTTTGGGGATAAACGCGGGCGGCAGTTTCTGAAGTGCTTCCATGGTGATGCCCGGCCGGAAATGCTCGTCTTTGTCAAAAATGAGCGGATCTTTTTTGCGACGGGGCACGGACACCGGCACGATTTCATCCGCAAAATCGCCATTTGCCGTGGCCCGCTCCGCATTGTTGTGGCTGCGCAGGGCCACTTCATCCATGGCTTCCCGGCTGATGTTGTGCTTCTGGGCGATAAATTCCGCGGTATGGCCCATGATATAAGGTTTTCCGATGAAGTATGAATAGGGTGCCTGGGTAGAATCCACCGGTCCGTTTTCCGGCAGGGGCATCACATGGGAGCCGCAATGCAGGGCGTGAATCATGGCGTCCACAAACACCTGATCCTGAAGCCGGCAGCCCCAGCGTGCGCCCGGCACTTCATAGGGGACGCTGGACATATGCTCCACGCCGCCCGCCAGGATAACGTCCGCCATGCCCGCCTGAATCATGGCCATGCCGGAAATCACGGCTTCCATGCCGGAAATGCAGACCCGGTTGATGGTCACCGCGGGCACCGTATCCGGGATTCCCGCCATGAGCGCGCCCACCCGGCAGACGTTCAACGTGTCGCTGGATTCCACGCAGCATCCAAAACGCACGTCATCAATAATCGCCGGGTCAATGCCCGCCCGGTCGATGGCTTCTTTCATCACCACGCTGGCAAGGGTGGCGCCGTTCAAGTCTCTCATACTTCCGCCAAAACCGCCGATGGCTGTCCGGCAGGCCGATACAATGACCACATCCTTCATGTTGTTCCTCCTTGTTTTGTGTTTCTTAAAAATGATATCAAAATTAAAAATGGACCGGCTTGATTTTCCATCAAACCACCGGGCGGAATGCAACGGGTTTCAAGTGTCAGCTTGCAAGTTACAGGTTACATATTGCATTCTTTCCGCTCACGGCGTATGAAACAAAAATATTTATTCAAGCGGTTTTTAATCTGTTTTTCAAGCATTATCCAATGAATACACCTGAAATTTTAATTATTGCCGTGGGACTGGCCATGGACGCCTTTGCCGTGTCGGTTGCCGCGGCCACTTCCGGAAAACTTTCCGGGAAACGCGCCACGTTCCGGCTTTCCTTTCACTTTGGCCTGTTCCAGGGCATGATGCCGGTGATCGGCTGGTTTGCCGGGGTCAAAATAGCGCACCTGATTGCTGCGGTGGATCACTGGGTTGCCTTTGGCCTGCTGCTGTTTGTGGGCGGCCGCATGGTGATTTCCTCGTTTTCTTTAGAAACGGAAACTTTTTCCCGTGATCCGTCCCGGGGCATGAGCCTGGTGATCCTGTCCGTTGCCACCAGCATCGACGCCCTGGCCGTGGGGCTGAGCCTTGCCATGATTCAGACCGGCATCTGGTATCCGGCGGTCATGATCGGCATTGTCACGGCCGTCTTGTCCGTTATCGGCATCCGGGCAGGGAAATATTTCGGCAAAAAATTCGGCCCGCGCATGGAACTCATCGGCGGCGTGATTTTAATCGGGATCGGATTAAAAATTCTGCTGGGGGATCTGGCGGGATGAGAGGACGGGTTGCAGGTTTCAGGTTGCATGTTGCATGTTGCATGTTGCGGGTTACAGGTTATTGGTGATGTTATTTCCATTCTCTTTCAACATATTGGATGAATTTACTGATTTTTTTGCTCAGTTTTTCATAATCCGCCATCAATGATATCAGATCGTTGGTTTCAAAATTGTGTGTGTCCTTTAAAAAATTCAGATGAATCAATGTCTCATCGCAGGATGCGTGAGCATAGATGAGGAATTTAATAAAGTCTGCTTTGTAGCGGCGCCGGCCATATCCCTCAACAATATTTGCGCTGATTCCTTTTGAAGCTCTGCGCACCTGACTGCCTTGCTCAAATAATTCATACTTTGGCAAAGTTAATGATATTTCATGCACCTTAATCGCTAAATCGTATGATAAATGATATATCTCCAAATCCCGGTAGCTTTTCATGCGCTCCTTCTATCTTTTAACCTGCAACCTGTAACCTGCAACCTGTAACCCGCAACCTTCCCTACTCCCGCGCCGCTCGGCTGATCCAACGGGAAATATTTTTCACCACAGCCTCTTCCCATTCCGGGCGGAGCCGGGAATCAATGAACAGCCGGTAGAGGTGGCTGGTAAGATCAAGGGCCTTTTCATAAAGGTAGATTTTTTCAAGCACTGCCCCCTCCACATCTTCGGCCTGCTCCACGCGCCCGGTTTCCGGGGTTTTCAGGCTGCTGAGGTTAAGGCTCTCGCCTTTGAGATTAAACCGCCATTCATTTTCCCCGGCCCGGACCACCAGGTTGATCTCGGTCACCTTGGCCCCTTTCTGCAGGGCGATCACCCCTTCTTCCAGGCCTGCGCCGTCCCCTTTGATGGTAATCACCTCGTCCCGGTTATGGCTGCTGTTTTCCAGCACCACCCGGTTGCCGATAAACATATCTTCGAGTCCGGCGGCCGGGTCGAGCAGCTTGTCCTTGTCGGTGTCGATCATATACCAGAGCCAGGTCAGAAATTCATGGCCCAGAAATTTATACCGGTTATAGGCTACGGATACATCAAGCATGGGTCCCCCTGTAGAATGTGGTGGGTGAGAGTTTTTCCAGCCGGTCTTTCTGCTCGTCCGCCAGATCCGCGGTCATGATCGCGGCGGTGTACGGAAAAATACGGATGAGAGACAATTTAAAGGATTTGGCAAACAGGGTTTCCAGTTCCTCGTTGGCGGCCTTGAGATTGGTGAAAAACCACAGCACCTTGTCTTCATAATTCCAGAGGAGATCGTACATATTGGGGGTGGCCGGCACCCGCATATACAGCCGGCGCAGCACCTCATCCTTGATCTCGCTTTTTTCGTTCCGGTGCAGGGCCTCCCGCTCGGACTGTTCCAGCCGCTTTGCGATGGCCATTTTTACCTGCTTGTCCACCACTTTGGCGGGGATGGTTTTTTTGTCGATGCGCAGGGAAAAAATCAGATGGGTGCCGATCACAAACGACGATCCCTCAAAATCCGGGGTGAACGGAGACTGGAAACTGGTCCAGCCCACGCTTTTGTCGTCCGGTTCATTATCGATTTCCCGAATGGTGTTATTTTTCAATGCGGCGGTCACGGTTTCCATAAACCCGTCCGCGATTTCCCCCTGCACCCGGTATTGGGTAATTGACACACTGGATGATAATACGCCCATAAATTTAAACTCCTGGGAAGTGGATGAGAAGTTAAAAAGACAAGCCCTCTCCTTATCTTTTATCCGGATTGCAGGCAAGTTTTTTTCCTGTTCAAATACTTTCGGCAATGATAGAAATATGTTTTGATCGGGAACCTGCTGGAAATGATGGCCCCAACCGGGCGTTTCAAGTTTTGAACAACTATTTTATACTATAACCATATGAAATTTATTGCTGATCTGCATATTCATTCCCGTTTTTCCCGGGCCACGGCCAAAAACCTGGATTTTCAGAATTTGTACAAAGCCGCCCGCACCAAAGGCATTACCGTGGTGGGCACCGGGGATTTCACCCACCCGGCCTGGATAGCGGAAATCGCCGACAATCTGGTGCCGGCGGAACCCGGCCTGTTTCGGCTCCGGGATGATCTGGCCGCGGCCTGCGACCGAACCCTGCCCTTTGGCGAAACTTTGCCGGTGCGGTTCATGCTGAGCTGCGAAATCAGCAATATCTACAAAAAAGACGGCAAGGTCCGTAAAAATCATAACCTGGTGTTCCTGCCGGACATTGCGTCCGCCCGCCGGTTTAACGCCCGCCTGGACCAGATCGGCAATATCAAGTCTGACGGCCGGCCCATTCTGGGCCTGGACGCCCGGGATCTTCTGGAAATCGTGCTGGAAACATCGGAAGCGGGATTTCTGATTCCCGCCCATATCTGGACGCCCTGGTTTTCATTGTTCGGCTCCAAGTCCGGTTTCGACGCCATTGAAGAATGTTTTGAGGATCTCACCCCCCATATTTTCGCCCTTGAAACCGGCCTGTCCTCGGACCCGCCCATGAACTGGCAGGTGGGCAATATTGACGGCCGGACCCTGGTATCCAACTCAGACGCCCACAGCCCGGCCAATCTGGGCCGGGAAGCCAACCTCTTCAACACGGATCTTGCCTATGCGGCCATCCACCATGCCCTGAAAACCGGCGATCCTGAAAAATTCCTCGGGACCATTGAATTTTTCCCGGAAGAAGGGAAATATCATCACGACGGCCACCGGAAATGCAACATCAACCTGACGCCGGACAAGTCCTTTGCCTGTAACGATCTCTGCCCGGTCTGCGGCCGGCCCATGACCCTGGGCGTGCTCCACCGGGTGGCGGAGCTGGCCACCCGAAAACCCGGAGAAAAACCCGAGAAAACCCACCCTTATTACAGCGCCATACCTCTGGCGGAAATTATTTCCGAAATTGTGGGCTGCGGCGTGAAAACCAAAAAAGTGGCGTATCATTATAATAAAGCCATTGAAGCTTTAGGGCCGGAACTTCCCATCCTTCACACCCTGCCCGTAGAACAGATCAAAACCGCGCCAGTGCCGTTTCTGGGGGAAGCCATCCGCCGCATGCGCGACGGTAACGTCCGCATTCTGCCGGGCTTTGACGGGGAATACGGCCGGATCAATGTGTTTGCACCGGAAGAAAAAGACCGGCTCACCGGACAAAAAGAGCTTTTTCAAATCCCCAAATCAAGAGCAGCAGTAAATAAAACAAAAAAACCAGCGCCCGGGGAAACCGCGCCGCAACATATAAAAAAAAATAAAACGGCAAGCCGGCCAAAAAACGTGGCCCCGGCTGAGCCGGACCCGGGCATCCAATATGACGGCGGGTCTGATATTCTGGCCGGGTTGAATCCTGATCAGTTAAAGGCTGTCACCCACGACCGGGGCCCCATCCTGATTGTTGCCGGCCCCGGCACCGGCAAAACCCGGACCCTGACCTGCCGCATCGCCCATCTGATCAAGGAACGAGGCGTCCATCCGGACAATATCCTGGCGGTCACCTTTACCAACAAGGCGGCCGATGAGATGCGCGAGCGGCTTTCCGCCATGCTGAATCACGCCGCGTCTTTGCCCCTGGCCGCCACTTTTCACGGATTCTGCTTTGGCCTTTTAAAAAACGTTCATGCCGGAGAAGGCCACAGCATTATTGACGATTATGACCGGAAAGAACTGGTGGCCGAAGCCCATGAGAGCGTCCGGCACTACATTCCGGATCTCAGCCTGAGCGTGGATGCGGCGGCTGACCGGATCTCCCGGGCCAAGCAGTCCCTTCTGTTGCCGGATGATGATCTCGCACCGGTTGCGGAAGGGGTGCGGCCGGCGGACCTTGCCGCGGTATATGAAGTCTACCAGCACCTGCTTTCGGTTCAGCGGCTCTATGATTACGAGGATCTTATATTCAGTGTGGTCCGCCTTCTGGAATCTGATCCGGAACTGAAACAGGTATACCGACACCAATACCCGTATATCTTTGTGGATGAATACCAGGATCTCAATTTCGGGCAGTACCGCATTATCCGGGCCCTTGCGCCGGAGGACGGGGATATCTGCGTGATCGGTGATCCGGACCAGTCCATTTACGGATTCCGGGGATCGGATGTGTCGTTTTTCCGGAAATTTTCCCATGACTTTCCAACAACTGAAAAAATCCGGCTGACCCGAAATTACCGGTCTACCGAAGCCATTCTGGCCGCCGCTCACCAGATCATTGAAAGCCATACCTTAAACGATGCCGACAGCCGGGTCTATTCCGGCATTGGCGGCCTCCGAACCATCAGCATCATGGAAGCGGCATCTGAAAAAGCGGAAGCGGTCGCCATCGGCAAAACCATTGAACAGATGATCGGCGGCACGGGATTTCATTTTGATGATTTTGCCGGCCAGACGGATCAGGACCGGAAAACAGCGGCCATGCATGATACCTACCGGGCGTTTTCAGATTTTGCCGTGCTTTACCGGACCCGGGCTCAGGGTGCGCTCATTGCAGACGTCCTGGGGCAGGCCGGCCTGCCCTGCCAGCGGGTCAGCAAAGAAAACGCATTCTGTGCCAAGGGCGTGCGGGAGCTGTTGTCGCTTTTAAAAATCGTGGAGGGGTGCGGCGCCTATATTGATTTCGAACGGGTCAACGCCATTGTGGAACATGGTATTGAAAACAAAGATCTGGCAGCACTCAAAGCATGGGGACAGCACCATCGGTATCCCTTAAACGGTCTCATGGCCGAAGCCGAACGCATGACAGTTGCCGGACTTAGCATTGACGGGCTTACCACCGGTGGCCGACGGCGGCTGGATGTGATGCTGAAATTCATTGCCGGCTTCACCCGCCAGATCAGCGAAATGGCAGTAAAAGAAAAACTCCTCTATTTGGCAAAACAGGCCCGGAACGGCCATCGCCTGAAATCCGATCCCAAAGTACGCGAAGCCTTTGACCACGTCATCCGCACGGCGGACACCTTTGGAGAAGACGCGGCCGGATTTCTGGAAGCCGCGGCCTTAAAAAGCGACCCGGATGTTTTTGACACCCGAAGTCAGAAAATTTCCCTCATGACCATCCATGCCGCCAAAGGCCTGGAGTTTCCCGTGGTATTTGTTGCCGGGTGTGAAAACGGGCTGATCCCTTTTATCCGGCATACCGGTGAAACAGACATTGCGGAAGAACGCCGCCTCTTTTATGTGGCCTTGACCCGGGCCAGGGAACATCTGATTCTCACCCGGGCCAAAAAACGGACTTTTTTCGGCAAAACCGAATTCCAGCGGATTTCCCCCTTTGTGGCGGATATTGAAACCAGATTGCTGAAAAATGAAAACCTGCTCCCGGAAAAGAAAAAAAAGCAGGTGCAGATGACGTTGTTTTAGCTGCGGACAAACACGAATGGAAGCGGACCCGCATTTCAGATCCGCCTCCATCCGCGTGTATCTGTGGCTGAAAAATCACTTTTAACCTCCTAACTCTACAAAAACCCAAAAAAGAACCAATGGAACAACTTATCAAAACCATTCCCCTTGAAAATAACCTGACCCTTGAACTGTTTGACGCATCCAGAAAAATTGCCGCAGACCGGTGGCAGGTTACCCTGAAGGCCCGAATGGCGGTGCCGGTGGAAAAGGCGATTGCTGGAAGCCGCCCTGATCCGGCAAAAGCCGCGGAAATCCTTCAGATCCTTGGAGAAACCATCACCTATGAAGTTCAAAAGCAGCGCAATTTTATTGATGACCGGGAAAAAACCGCTGTGTTGGACCAGCTCATGGATGCCTTCATCCGCTACACCCGTCCCTATCTGGCCCACCCGGAGTTTGCCGGCCGTTTTGTACTGAAAACCTTTCATGACCGGCAAAAACAGCGGCAGGGGGCTCCCCGACAATAATATCCTACGCCTGTCTGTCTGAATCACGTCGGGCCGTTCGACACGGCGGCCGATCCTGGCGGTGCCGCCATGCAGATACCGGGAGCGGCCATTTCAATATAGACGCCTGACACCGTCATTACCGGCGCACCCCATGGTAATGGCGTTCTGGGCGTTTTTCTTTAGAATGTTTCATTTTCGCCGGCACCATTTTTCAGCGCCACTTGGCATCCAAAATATTCCTTGACAAACGGGCAATCCTTCATATAATTATATCAATATATCTTGATATTTGGAATTTATCATATGAACTGCTTGTCCCATTTTAAAGCCCTGGCCGATGAAACCCGCATCCGGCTGCTCAATATTCTGATGCACAATGAGCTCAATGTGAATGAAATCGTGAGCCTTATGAATATGGGCCAGCCCCGGATTTCCCGGCATCTCAGGGTGCTGACCGACTCCGGCCTTTTGAAATGCCGCAGGGACGGGGCCTGGGCGTTTTATTCCGCGGCTGTTGATACCGAGGCCGGAGCGTTTGCGGCGGCTTTGGGGCCGCTGTTTCAAAAAGAAGTGCGGCTCGCCGATGACCTGGAAAATGCGGCCCGCCTGATTGCGGAACGGCGCCGGAATACCCAGACATTTTTCAACGCCATTGCCGCGGAATGGAACGAGCTGCAGCAGGAGGTGATGGGAGATTTTGACCTGCACCGCGCCATTCTGGATTGCGTGAAAACTTGCCGGTTTGCCGTAGATCTTGGTTGCGGCACGGGCGAACTCCTGGCCGGATTGAGCCAAAAGGCGAGTTTTGCCGTGGGGGTGGACAATTCCCGGAACATGCTGGATCAGGCAAAAAAACTGTTTGAGAAAAACACAAACAATGTGGAGCTCCGGCTTGGTGAGCTGGAACATCTGCCGCTGGAAAACAACGAGGCAGACCTGGCGGTATTGTCCATGGTGCTGCATCATCTGCCGAAACCGGAACGGGTCATCCTGGAAACTGCCAGAATTTTAGAAAAAAACGGGACATTTATTATTGCTGATTTTGAAAAACACACCAATGAAGAGATGCGCAAAAAATTCGGCGACCGAAGGCTTGGATTTTCAACCGCGGAAATCCGAACCCTTCTCGAAAACAGCGGCTTTATGGAACAGGAAATAAAAACATTCCCTTTAAAACAATCCATTTATTTAAACATAACAACAGCGAGGAAAAAATAATGAGTTTAAACGGACAGACGGAAAAAGCGTTTCAGGATCTGGATCTTTCCCTGAAATACAAAGTGGCGGACATAACTCTTGCGGAGCTCGGCCACAAGGACATGCAACTGTCAGAACGGGAAATGCCCGGCCTGATGGCGACCCGGGAAAAATACGGCAAGGAGAAGCCATTAAAAGGCTTGAAAATCATGGGCAGTCTGCACATGACCATTCAGACGGCCATGCTCATTGACACCCTCTATGCGCTGGGTGCGGATATCCGGTGGGCCACCTGCAATATTTTCTCCACCCAGGATCATGCGGCCGCTGCCATTGCGGACAAAGGGTCGGCCGCGGTGTTTGCCTGGAAAGGGGAGACCCTGGAGGATTTCTGGTGGTGTACGGAAATGGCCCTGACCTGGCCGGACGGCTCCGGGCCGGATCTGATCGTGGATGACGGCGGGGACGCCACCCTGTTTGTGCATCAGGGCGTAAAAGTGGAAAAAGATCCGTCTTTGCTGGACAAAACCTATACCAATCCGGACCTGAAATGTCTGATGGACCGCTTAAAGGTTTCCTATGAAAAAGATCCCGGCCACTGGCAGCAGGTAGCGGAAAAAATCCGGGGGGTTTCCGAGGAAACCACCACCGGTGTTCACCGGCTTTATCATCTGGCAAAGGATAAAGAACTCCTGTTTCCGGCCATCAACGTGAATGACTCGGTCACCAAATCCAAATTTGACAACCTTTACGGATGCCAGGAATCCCTGGCCGACGGCATCAAACGGGCCACGGATATCATGCTGGCCGGCAAAGTGGTGGTGATCTGCGGATACGGCGATGTGGGCAAGGGCTGTGCCGCGTCCATGCGCGGATACGGCGCGCGCATCCTGATTACGGAAGTTGACCCCATCTGCGCCCTTCAGGCGGCCATGGAAGGCTATGAAGTGGTCACCATGGAAGACGCAGCAGGAACCGGCGATATATTCGTCACTGCCACCGGCTGTTACCACGTCATTACCGGCGAACACATGGAACAGATGAAGGATGAGGCCATTATCTGCAATATCGGTCATTTTGACAATGAAATTGACATGGCCTATCTCTGGAATTCACCGATCTGCAAGAAAGAGAACATCAAACCCCAGGTGGACAAGTGGCGCCTCCAATCCGGCCGGTCCATCATTGTACTGGCCGAAGGCCGCCTGGTGAACCTGGGCTGCGCCACGGGCCACCCCAGCTTTGTGATGAGCAACAGTTTCACCAACCAGGTGCTGGCCCAGATTGAGCTGGCCACAAAGCCCCATGAAAAAGAGGTTTATACCCTTCCCAAGCAGCTGGATGAAGAAGTGGCCCGGCTGCATCTGGGCCGGCTGGGTGTCAAAATGACGCGACTGACCCAGGAGCAGGCGGATTATCTGGGGGTGCCGGTGGAAGGGCCTTACAAACCGGATCATTACCGGTATTAGGTCGTTGCGCCTCAGTTCAAGCGTAAAAAGATAAGAAAATAAAACCGTGCACAGCGGTGGTAAAAAGGTGTCAGTGTTCGGGTGTCACGAAAGACGTTTCTGACACCCGACACCTGCCACCTGAAGCCGATATCATCGACCTAACACGGGTTGCGGTTTTTCGCATGAGATTAAAAAACGCCGCCATGAATATTGCTCCGGCGATTACCCCGGCGGCTTTTTTATTTCAGTTCAACCGGTTTCCGGAACTATTTTTTTTCAAAAGCGCCTGAACATAGGGGGTGTTGCGGATCCCCTGCAGGCGGCGGTCGGACGCGATCTGTGCCCAGTTTTGGTAGCCTTTCCTCACGGCACGGTCCAGCCAGGACAGGGCTTTTTCTGTTTCTCCCAACAGCCCGTAATAGGCCGCGGTTTCATAGTCAAAAAAGGGGTTGTCCGGCATCACGCGCATGCCTTTTTCAAGCAGGCCAAGGGACCGGTCTGTTTCTCCGGCCATTGCAGAAAGCACTGCCATGCGATGAACCACCAGCAAAAAGAGTTTCCGGTTCGTGCCGTCAATTTCCTCAAAAATTTTTTCATAGATGGCATACGCCTCATCCCGTTTTCCCTGTTTTTCGTAAATCATGCCGAGTTTAAACCGCAGGGCCGGGTTTGCCGGTTCCTGGGCAATGCTTGCGCGCAGGCATTGTTCCGGGGTCCGGCAGTGGTCTAAAAATGCCTTGAGCCGGGTGAGTTTCTGTTCTGCTATGGCATCTGCCGGACCCATTTTCCGTGCCTGTTCAAAATGGGTCACGGCCGCATCAAATTCTCCCATATGAACCAGGGCCCCCGCCAGGCTGGAATGCACCTGCGCCGTTTGATATCCCATTTTCAGAGCATTGACATAGGCATCCACCGCGTCGCTGTAATACCCAATCCCTTCCAGACACAGCCCGAGATTGAAATACGCCACCGGATGAGGATTGATGGCAAGTGACTTCCGGTAAAAATAAATAGCCTCCTCCAGTTTTTGCCCAACTTGCAGGGAATAGGCGAGATTCTGGTAAGGCCGCTCTTTTAACGGGGATTTTTTGGCATTGTCCGACCAGAATGCCACGTCCGTGGCCCAGATCCGGTTGCGCTGATGAGACCAGACAGCGAGCATCACCGCGCACAGCACCAGTGCTGCCGCCGCATGTTTGCGCGTTAAATGATGAAAAACCCGTTTTACCGCTGCCAGGGACAAAAACATGGCCGGCAGATACAACCGGTGTTCATAAATAATTTCAATACCGATTACCGAAGATTCAATGGCCAGGGTGATCATAAACCAGAAAATCGCAAAGGCCGTCAGCCGGTCTTTTTTCGCTATATAACCGGCCCACGCAGCCATCCCAGCGAGCATGAGAAAACAGGTCAAGGTGACTGGCGGTTGTAAAAATCCAAGGGACAGGGGATAATCATGATCCAGAATCAGCCGGTCCGGATGGGGATAAACGAGCAGGCTCACGTAATAGACCACTACCCGGAATTCGGTCAGGACCCGCTGGGGCAGGGTGAATTCCCGGCGGGTGTAGGAATTGAGAATCCGGTGCAGGGGGTCCGCACCCAGAAAATAGACCGCCACCGCGGCAAATGCCATGGCGCCGGCAATCACCCAGACCCAGGTCCGGCTGGACCGGGAAACCTTGAGATTCTGGAAGAAAAACCATTCATAGAGAAGAATTGACACCGGCAGGGTGCCGGCGTTTTCTTTGGTGGCAACCGCGCAAAGACTGAAAAACGCGCAGCCGGCAAATAACCCGGCTGCTGGTCTGATCTTTTTCGTCTGCATGCGGATTCGGGCCAGAACATAACACAGCAGTGCCAGAATATAAAACATGGCCACCATGCTGGCCATGCGCTGGCAGATATAGGTCACGGCATTGGTCTGCACCGGGTGCACCAGCCAGATCAGCGCTGCCAGAAACGCCGGAAGGTCCGGAGAAACAGACAGGAATCGGTCGGGCGGCTTTCTGAAATTAGAAGCCCGGGATGATGCAGACGACCCGCCGGACGGAGAAAGACACAACCGCCAGGTGAGCCGAAACAGAAGAAACAGGACAATGCCGGAAATCAGATGAACGGCCAGATTGACCAGGTGATATCCAAAAGTATGCTCGCCGCCAAAATAATAATTCAGGGCAAAGCTGATGTTCGGGAGGTACCGGTTGCGGGGGTTGCCCTCCAGGGCGGCCCTTTTTAACGCGTCCCAGGAAAACTCCGTCATGTGAACGTCAGGATCGTTTTTGGTGATAAAATTAATATCATCAAAAACAAACGGCCCTTGAAACGCGTTGGCGTATACCAGGATTCCGGCAAGGATGAGCCCCGCGATGAAAGCAAGGGTCACCCCCAAAGAGGCAGTGCTATGATTTTGGTTTTGAATCTGAGATTTCCCTTTAGAATTCTTCAAGATATTTTTGGGTAAATTCGTAATCTTTTTCCAGGTTGGCCCGGGTGTCATTTTCAATGAGTTTGGCGATTTTATTGCCGATAAGCGGAATATGGACCCTGGCATCAAAATCAACAACATACTCACATCCCTGCCGCGTCGGTTGCAAGGTCAGGCTGCCGTCGATATCCACCGGCAATCCTTTGATGTTAATGATAAATTCCCCGGTTTTTGTCTTTTTGTCATAAGAATGCCAGGTATCGGTGGCTGTGACCGTGTTCATGGCCTTGATAAATTTTTTGGCAAATCCCGGCGGGTTTGCCGGGATATCGAGCTTTCGTGTAATCACAAAGGTATTGTTTTTCTCGCCGCATTCCGGAATCGAAATGTTTTTTGCGCCGGTATATTCAAATTTTTGAACGAGATAATCGGTGTCGGTCAACACCTTGAAAACCGTTTCCGTATCTTTGGCATACGCCAGCGTAATCGTAAATTTCATTGTGAAAAGTTCCTTTAAAAGAGTGTGTGAAAGGCGAAAAACATCTCCAGAAAACTGCTAAAAACCCAGAATCATTTCTAATCACCCCTATCTTATACCGATTTAACCGCTGCCCGTCAAGAAAGCTTCAGTGGATGTTAGAATTTTCTGGTGCTGTTTGCATCAATTTTTCATCCAATTTTCATCGTGGATTCATTTCTGTTTCACGATCTCCCTCTAAGCTGACCTCAAAAATACGAACCCCTCTAATTTTAAATCAAGGAGATCCATGCCATGAAACAGTTAAAAATCCTGACAGCCGCCATTTTCCTGATTTTTATAGGTGCTTTTTTTTCAAGCGCCTTTGGTGAGACGTCGGAAGACACCACCTGCTCCCCGTATTTTTTCGTTGAGACGGATAATTCTGAAGCCGATCGTTTCCCTTTGAAATCTACAATCGTGGATGTAACTATTGCCGGCGTCATCGCAGATGTCAAAGTGGTTCAAGAATATCAGAACACCGGCGCCGGCCCGATCAATGCCAAATATATTTTTCCGGCATCCACCCGGGCCGCGGTACATGGCATGGAAATGCAGATCGGCGGCGAATGCATCACGGCAGAGATTCAGGAGCGCAAAACCGCGGAAAAAAAATTTACGGCTGCCAAAACATCCGGCCGAAGTGCCTCTCTTCTTTCGCAACACCGGCCCAATGTGTTTTCCATGAATGTCGCCAACATTCTGCCCGGCGATCAGGTGGATATCACCCTGCATTACACGGAGCTGCTGATTCCCACGGACGGCGCCTATGAATTTGTGTATCCCACGGTGGTGGGTCCCCGGTATGCGGACACGCCGGAAACGCCCGATTTCGAAACAGGCGGCCCAATAGCAGAGCCGTGGCTTGCCAATCCCTATCTGCGGGAAGGCTCACTCAACCCGGCCCGGTTTGATATTACCTGTCATTTGGCAACAGGCATTGACCTGGCTGAGATCCGCTGCGCCTCCCATGATACGACCATTGACTGGAAAAGCCCGGCTTCAGCCAGCGTGCAGTTAAACCCGTCTGAAACCAGCGGCGGCAACCGGGATTATCTGCTCCAGTACCGGCTCAGCGGAGAGCAAATCGACACCGGGCTGATGCTCTATGAAGCGGGAAATGAAAAATTTTTTCTGCTTACGGTGCAGCCGCCGGCCCGGGTGTTGCCCGCAGACATTCTGCCCAGAGAATACATTTTTGTGGTGGATGTTTCCGGCTCCATGCACGGGTTCCCCTTAAACACCGCCAAAAAACTGATGAAAGATCTTTTACAGGGGCTCCGGCCGGCGGACCGGTTCAATGTGGTGCTGTTTTCCGGGGGATCATCCCTGCTTTCACCGGTATCCATGCCTGCCACCACCGGCAATGTGGCGCATGCCATCCGCCATATTGATGACTGCCGGGGCGGGGGCGGCACCCGTCTTGCGGCAGCCCTTGAAAAAAGTTTTCAAATCCCGAAACCCGAAAACAGTTCCAGAGCCATTGTTGTCGTGACAGACGGCTATATCTCCGCGGAACGGGAGGTGTTTTCTCTCATCAAAAACAACCTGCACCAGACCAGTGTCTTTTCGTTCGGGATTGGTGAGAGCGTGAACCGGTATCTGATTGAAGGCATGGCCCGGGCAGGGATAGGAGAGCCATTTGTGGTGACAGACCCCCAGAATGCCGGCCATGTTGCCCAAAAATTTCAACAGTATATCGCATCGCCGGTTCTCACGGATATCCGCATGGAATGCGACGGGTTTGAAACCCATGATATCATTCCGTGTTCCATTCCAGACCTGTTTGCACTGCGGCCGGTGGTGATTTTCGGAAAATGGCAGAGTCCGGCCAAAGGCACCATTACCGTATCCGGCATGGGCGGGGCTGGCCGGTTCACCCAAACCATTGACGTATCCCGGGCCGCACCGGAAAAGACCCATAGCGCGCTCAAATATCTCTGGGCCAGAACCCGGCTGGCCCATTTATCGGATTTCTCAACCGACCCGAATCACCCGGCCGCAAAAGCCGAAATAACGAACCTGGGCCTGACGTATCATTTGCTTACAAAATACACATCTTTTCTTGCCGTGCATGAACCCATCCGGAATCCAGCCGCAAAAGCCGATGACATCACCCAGCCGCTGCCACTGCCCAGACATGTTTCCGCTTTGGCTGTGGGCAATGCCTATTCAAGCGTGCCAGAACCTTCTATTTTCTGGCTGGCCGGCGGCATGTTGTTGCTTGCGGCATTGCGGGGACTGAAGCGGAAAAAATGGACGGCTTCTTAAAAAATATTATTTCGCGCAGAGGCCCAGAGCTCGCAGAGAATAAAATCTCAGCGACTCAGCGTCTCTGCGGGATAAAGAATAGTATGGTTAAGAATTTCTTATTGGTTCATACAGCGGCGAAAATGCCGTCAAAAGCTTTTTTCGGTGGTGTCAAAGTTGGATTGCTCAAAAGGAAGCTAAAAATGCGGAACACCGGCAAAATATTTGCGATAGTTAAAAAAACTGGGTGGGCCATGGTTGGCACGGCCGCGGCCCTATCCCTGAAAGCCCATTACAGCCTGGCCCGGGCCGAAGACCTGACCTGGATTCTTTCGCCAATGGCGTGGCTGGTGCAAATCCTTACCGGGCAAAACTTTTATTTTGATCCAACGGAGGGCTACGTTTCCCATGCCCTGGGCGTGGTGATTGCTCCGGCCTGCGCAGGGGTTAATTTCATGATCGCGGTGTTCTGCATGAGCTATTTTTCCGGCATCTTCAAACAGACCGGAACCGGAGCCGCCATCCGCTGGCTGGCCGGGTGCGCCATCACCAGTTATGTTTCTACAATTATTGCTAATTCAATCAGAATCCATCTTTCCATTGTCCTGATCACTCACGACATTCACATGGGGTGGCTCACCCCTATGCGGGTTCACCGGATCTCCGGGATTCTGATTTACTTCTTTTTTCTGAATCTGGTTTATCATATAATCCTTAAAAATTTCTTTAGCAGCCTTTTTTGCGCGGATGACAATGCGCCGGCCCGCAACACCACGGGTCGTTATTTCGCAAACCATTCCGGGGGCGCCCGGCAAAGCCAATGGTTCTGGCCGCTTTTCTGGTATTGGGGCATCAGTCTGGCCGTACCCTTTTTAAACGGCGCACGCGCGGCCAATCCGGCCGGGTTTGCAGAACACAGCCTGACAGTGGGATTCGTGTCCCTCAGTCTATGCGCAGGATATGTTTTTTTAAATCGCTTCTGTCACAATAAACGGATACTGGTTTATGAACCCCGTGATACTGATCATTGAAGACGAACCCGCCATTTCAGACACTATTCAGTATGCCCTTGAAACCGAAGGGTTTGACACCCGGGTGCTTTTTCTGGGCCGGCCCGCCCTTGAGCTGCTCGCAAACAGCCACGTTGATCTCATCGTTCTGGACGTTGGTCTGCCGGACGTCAACGGCATGGAACTGTGCAAAATCATCAGGAATAAATACACCCTTCCCATTATCTTTTTGACCGCCCGGGCCGATGAAGTGGACCGGGTGGTGGGTCTGGAAATCGGGGCCGATGATTATGTGGTCAAGCCCTTCAGCCCCCGGGAACTGTCCGCCCGGGTCAAGGCCGTGCTCCGCAGAACCCGCAACAGCCCCGGCAACCCCACGGATCAGTCCGGTTTTTCCACAGGTTTTATGATAGACGCCGCCCGACGCCGGGTCACCTATTGCGGCCAGGTTCTGGATCTATCCAAATATGAATTTAACCTGCTGGCAACCTTCATTCGCCGGCCGGGGCAGGTCTTTTCCCGGGATCATCTCATGACCCTGGCCTGGGAGGATCCCCATTGCAGCATGGACCGGACCGTGGATGCGCACGTCAAAAACATCCGCGCCAAATTAAAAGCCGTGACCCCGGACACGGACCCCATCATCACCCACCGGGGGGTGGGGTATTCCCTGAAAGAGGATTTATGAAACTGGGCGCCCGTATTTTTTTCTGTTATTTTGTAATTTTTGCCGCGTGTTTTTACTATCCCATTGACTGGATCAAAGACAATATCCGTATCCGGTACCTGGAAGGGGTGGAGGATCCGCTGGTAGACCAGGCCGTTCTGCTGGCGGAAATGGCCTCTATGGAACTGGCCCAAGGGGAGTTTGACGCGGAAAAATGGTATCAATGGTTTCACAATACCGCGGACCGACCGGTGTCCGCCCAAATTTACGGGCTCACCAAGACCGGCGTAGATGTCCGGGTCTACATGACGGACAAATTGGGCATAGTAATTTTTGATTCCGCAGGCCGGGAAAACATCGGCCTGGATTATTCTGTCTGGCGGGATGTGTATCTGACCCTGAACGGGGAATACGGGGCCCGAAGTAGCCTGGATGACCCAACTGATCCCAAATCCTCGGTTCTCTATGTGGCGGCGCCGATCCTCATTGATGGCGAGATCGCAGGATCGCTTACCGTTGCCAAGCCCACCACCAATATCAACGCGTTTCTGGTTTCCGCCCGGCCCCAGATCACGAAAATCGCGGGCATTGCGGTGTTTTTTGCGCTGCTTTTGAGTTTTCTGGTTTCCGTCTGGATCACCCGGCCCATCGGCCGCCTTACCCGATACGCCGGTGCGGTGTCCAGAGGCCGGCGGGTGCCGTATCCCGCGCTGGACAACAGTGAAATCGGGGACATGGGCAAATCCTTTTTAAAAATGCAGGAAGCCCTGGAGGGGAAAAAATATGTGGAGCAATATGTAGAAAACCTGACCCATGAAATCAAAAGCCCCCTGTCTGCCATTCGGGGGGCTGCGGAACTGCTTGAAGAAGACATGCCACCGGCTCAGCAGCAGCGGTTTTTGTCAAACATCAGGAATGAGGCCGGTCGGATTCAGGAAATCGTGGAACGGATGCTGGCGCTTACCGCCATTGAAAGCCGGCGGGAGTTGTCTGAAAAGGAAACAATTGCCGTCTCTTCTCTGGTGAAAACCGTTGTGGAAAGCAAACGGCCGGTCTTGTCCCAAAAAAATATCGCACTGACCTGCCATATTCCGGAAAAAACATCCATTACCGGCGACGGCTTTCTGCTGTTTCAGGCCCTGTCCAACCTGCTCCAGAACGCTATCGATTTTGCGCCGGAAAACAGTGCCATCGCCGTCCGCGCCCAAACAGACGAAAAATTCCTCCGCCTGGTCGTGACCGACAATGGCGGCGGCATCCCGGATTACGCGGAACACCGGATTTTCGACAAGTTTTTCTCCCTTCAGCGACCGGATACCGGCAAAAAAAGTACCGGCCTGGGGCTCAATTTTGTCAAGGAGGTCGCATCCCTGCATCAGGGGGCTGTCAAACTGGAAAACCGGAACACCGGCGGGGTCACCGCCACGCTCTCTCTGCCGCTAAAACCCGAACCCGTACGGCCATAATCTCTGCGGCGCCGTGCAATACAATGATTTCAATAAAACAGTCAAAGCGGATGGCTTCGTAAAAACCGTTTAACGGCATTTTTGCCGCTGGTTGCACCAATAAAACATCTCTGTCTATAATGTTTTTATCCCGCAGGGACGCTGAGGCGCTGAGATTTTTTCTCTGCGAGCTCTGCGCGAGATATGATTTTTTTAAGATGCACTTACCTGTAAATCCAGATTATTTGCCATCAAAATCTGGCGTTTTCAAAGGCCGGAAACAAAACAGGCGGCCTGGGTGAGACCGCCTGTATAATTAAAATTCCGAATTTTTGTAATATGTTTACAGTCTGCAGAATTCTCCGCCGGTTGCCGCACTTGTGCAGCGGGAGAAATAGATGGACAGCGCAACCAATGCTAATGTAAATCCGATCATAGCGCATCTCCTTTTTCTTGAGTGATTGTTGATGAATTCCGCTTTAGAAATAACATAATTCTCCGGCGGGATTTGTCAACCGGCCATCGTGCAACTGTCCAGTTTTTCAATGGCCTTTAAATATTCCTCACTCCGGTTAAGATAAAAGGCCAGGGGTTTGGAAAAATTCCGGCCGGCAATGCCGTCAATAAACATCTGGCTGATCTCCCGCTCCATTTTCAACACCGACTGGGCCTTGATCAGAATCCGGCGCTCATCCGGCTCCATGCGGCACAACAGCATGGCAAAGGCCGTCCGGGCCCGGGGCTGATACATCCAGAAATACAGAAGATCCAATGCATTGATGATGAGTACCATGATCTGGTCTTTGGCTTCCTGGTCGGCGGATTTCAGCCATACGCCGGGCTGGTCCAAAAGATCATACACATCGGTTTCCGGAAACAAAATCTCCAGACGGGCGTAGCAGTCCAGAAACTGGTTCAGTTTCTGGCGGTAATCCTTCAGCCGGTTTTTCACATTATTGGCCCGGTCCACAAATCCTTCGATAAAACCAGCGACAAAATCCGATGCGGCTTTGGAAATTACCGCGGCCCAGGATTGAAGAACGCCGGTGGCGTCCGCCGTCCCGACAAGCCCCAGCAGACCGCCGATGACGATATTGAACAAAAAGGCCACAGGAATGGAAAGCACGCTCCGGAAAAAATTACCATAGGCCGCCTGCTTGGGGAGCCCCCGAAACAGGTTGTGGCTGGTCAGATAAACCCCATTGATCACTGCCATAATCGAATAGAGCAGCACCGGATGGGTGGCGGTATTGATGCCCAGCCCCTGGTTCAGGAGGAGGGTTTTGACCAGGTAATCCAATAGAGGCACGGAAAATCCGGTATAGAAAAGGGAATCCGACAACCGGTCCCAGCTCACAAAATCGTTCCATTTCAATAGAGAAGACCGCCGGATGCCGCCCCCGCCCAGAACGGACTGAACGATGTTGCGCAGCCCGGTAATCCCAAACCATATGAATGCGCCGACATACATCAGCACCCACCAGTCATGAGCCAAAAAAAACGTTAAAAACGCCGGAACAAAACCGGCGCCCACCTTCAGAATATTTTGCAGTACCGGATGTACATATTTCCAAGGATAGCGTATCCGCTTGGGTGTGGGAGGAATAAGGGCCAGGTGATTGGTGTTGTCCCCGTGGTGTCCGCCCATGGTGACGATATTGCCGTGATCCACCATGCGGGTAGAATTTTCATGGGCCACCCATTCCCGGCGGCACCGGACCCCGGCAAACCGGAATCCGGGAATTTTCCGCAGGGCGCGTAAAAATCCTCCCAACCGCCCCCTGGCTTCATGGGCAAAGCTGTAAATCAGCCGCAGGGACGTATCAATATGAAATGGAATCATCAGCCGGGAAGCGCCGGCTTCATTGTTGATTTTTTTCTGAACATGGGCGGGCAGAGAATCCATCACCACCAGCCCCATGCCGAACAGCCGGTCGATATGGCCGGTGGAATCACTGCCCACGCGCGGTTTGAGCGGCTTCATCCGGTACATGTTCTTCAGTGTTTCAATGTCTGCGAGGATTTTTTTAAACCGGGGCACCCGGCTCCGGGCCAGGGGATTTTCCGCGCATTCCATCCGCTCGATAATTTCCAGAATAATCTGCTTGAGCTGAATCACGTTCCCTTCGTTCAAGGCCTGCTGAAGCCGGTGAATGGGCGGGATGTGGTCCACCTTGCAATCGGAGTAATCCTTGAGATTGAATATTTCAAGCCGTGTGATGCGGCCGCCGCAGTCATAGAGTATTTCCAGAACATCTTCCACCGTCAGGTGGGTCAGGTTCAGGGTGATCCGGTACCCGGAGTGCAGAGCGGTCAGCCGGTCCACAATTTCACAGGGCGAAAGCTGCATCAGCATGGGAACCGGCTGGATGGTGCAGGCTTTGCTGTTATCCGGAATCAGGGGATTCTGCTCGGGCTTCAGGAACCGTTCGTGCAGGGTATCCACGGTCATCAGGTTCATTTTCATCACCTGAGATTGTATCTGTTCCTTTTCGTTTTCATCCGCCTGTTCATACTGTGTCTGAAGGCGACCGAGGGTTTCCTTAAAAAGCGGCATCAGCCGGGAATGGATGAATTTGGCCAGATGCAGGGTGGACGCCTGCCCCAGCCCGACAAATTTAAAAAAACGTTCCGGGTCCAGCAGGGGAAGATCGATTCCCAGTTCCCGGTTGATGGTCGGCCGGTGCTGGGTGTTAAACGCATCAAAAATTTCCATTACATAATTCTGCTGATGATCAGACACCGCCCGGCCGTCATTCATAAACGTCTGCACGGGTTCCTCCCCAAGAAACCGCAAAAAATCCCGGGAATCGCTAAATCCCCGGGGCACCCAGATAATCTGGGCAAACCTGCCGTAAAAGGACGCGGAAAATTCAATGCCAATGCGCACCATAATCCCCATGGTGGCAGCGGCCTCCATCAGTTCAGCCGCGGTTTCCGGCCGGATAAAATTATAATAAATCACCCGCAGCCGCCGGATGCCCTTGATCCAGGCATCCATGATGAGATGGGTGGCGGATTTCCGGCCTTTGGTGTTGGCATCATGCACATGGTCGTCAAAAGCGAGCTGGTTCCATTCCTCGGGCATTTCCAAAAGATGGTACCGCTCCAGATAGTCTCTGACAATCCGGGGTTTTCCGGACGCAACAATGGAAAAATCCCGGGCCAGTTTGAGCTGGCGCGGGTAATCGCCATGGGCCCGAATCAGTTCCTTCATAATCTCCAGAAGCACCCGGGCCGTATTTTTTTGAAGTCCCTGGTCCGCGCTGCACAGCACTTCATCCCGAAGGGCGCGAAGAGCATTCAGACGATTTTCAATCTGGCCCCGTTCCAGAGATGCCAGGAGGTGAATCACGGCATAGGCAATGCGAAGCCCTTTGGATTCGGCCATTTCCTTGACGCCCCGGGGATGGAAATAATGAAAAAACCGCCGCTGATCGTTCAGTTCGGCCGCATCCGCGGATATCATATCATTGACAATGGTCAACAGGCGGTGGTCCCGCTTGTCAAAAAACAGTTTAGAAATAAAAGAGGTCTGGTGCTGATTCAAAAAAACTCTCCTGAAGCCTTGGCCCTGGCGGGCCATTTTTCTGGAAATCTGATAATATACTATAACTTTTCAGCATATTATCAAAAAGGAAGTCCTGTTGTCCATAAAATAACGCCCCGCGCCCCCGATTCATCTCCTCGGCCATCCCCAATCAATCCCCTATGACGTGGGGTGTTCCTGCGTTAAAGCATGCGGCCAAACGGAACCGGATGATAAACAATCTTGAAAATCGGAACCGGTTTGGTTATAGTTAATTGTTCTGTAGACGCGCCAGAGGATAAAAAAACGTAAGCATTCACAGAGCACCGCATCTGCTTTGTTCCCGGGCACTTGAAGTACGACAAGTACGTCTGCATGCCCGGCGCCTCGCATCTGCGGCACCCTGCAAACGCTTACAGGCCAGTGGTTCAAGAAAATTTGAAAATTTTGACCCCGTGAACGGGTACAAAAAAACAGAAGATGAGAAAATCAGAAGAAAAAAAAATAGACACCTTCCATATCAATGCGGATAACAAGGCAACCATTGTGTGCCCGGGATGCGGGCACACCAAAGTGATTGACGCGACCAGATATCTGGGAAAAAACAGTCCCGTCAGAATCAGACTGAAATTTACCTGCCGCTATTGCGAGCGAAAACAGAAAGCATCCCAACATCCGGAAACCGGCGGTTCCGCCGCCTACACCCACGTGATCACTCTTGAAAGGAGAAAATTTTACCGGAAAACCGTGAATCTTCCCGGAACATTTACCGATCAGCGGGGGAAAAAAGGCGATATTCTGATTGTTGATCTTTCCCGGACCGGGCTGAAGTTTAAAATGGAATACCCCTGGCCCCTTGCACTGGAAGACCCCCTTTTTCTGACATTCCATCTGGACAATCCCGCAAAACCCCTTATCACCAAAGACGCCCGAATCAAAAAAATTGAGGATCTGCTGGTAAGTGTTGAATTTTCTTCGGTCAACAGTTTCAGCGAATCAGATAAAGCCATTGGATTTTACCTGATGAACTGACCGGATGCCAGCCGGGGCAATCCCCATCCCATCAGCCAGGTCGGCAATAATGATTCCAGGTGCCATGTGAGGGGCGGAGGTCCACAAAAGTCATCCCATGCCTGTTGCAAACCCCTGAAAAACGGCGCATGCCAGCCACTTCCTCCCCTTTCCTGTTTTTTGCGCAAAAATTGCACAAGACGGTCTTCACCGGGAACCTTGCCGCGGCCCACGGCTTTTTTCTTGATAATATCGCTCAAAAATGGGAAAACCTGCGGCAACAGAATCGTTGTAGTCGGTTACCGGTCGCCGGCCGGCATGTCATGTCACCGGACCAGCGGCAACTTATCTTTTATCGCGCAGTGAAAGCGAAAAACAACCATGGGAACTGAAATATTCTTTTATGCAGTGGGCCTGCTGCTCCTGTTTGCTGTTCTGGATCTCATTGTGGGGGTATCCAATGATGCGGTCAATTTTCTGAATTCCTCCATCGGTTCCAAGGTGGCGCCGTATAAAGTCATCATGATCATTGCCAGCCTCGGCATCATGGCCGGCGTCACCTTTTCCAGCGGCATGATGGAAGTGGCGCGAAAGGGCATTTTTCATCCCCAGTTTTTCACCATGCCCGAACTGATGATGATTTTTGTTGCAGTCATGACAACGGACATTCTGCTGCTGGATCTGTTCAACACCCACGGACTCCCCACATCCACCACTGTATCCATTGTTTTTGAGCTGCTGGGTGCGGCGGTGGCGATTTCCATGTTCAAAATCATGCAGGCAAACGGCGACGCCATGGCCTTAGGGGAATATATCAACACCGGAAAAGCCCTGATCATTGTTTTCGGTATCCTTTTGTCCATTATTGTGGCGTTTTTCAGCGGCGCAGCGGTTCAATTTATTACCCGTCTGATCTTTACCTTTGACTACCGGAAAAGACTCAAACGCTACGGGGCTCTCTGGGGCGGGGCAGCCATGGCCGTCATCACGTATTTTATCCTGATCAAAGGGGCCAAAGGCGCTTCTTTCATGACAGACGATGCCAGCCGCTGGATTCTGGCGCACTCCCTGCTTATGATGTTCTATATTTTTCTTGTTTCCGCAGTTGTCTTTCAGGCGCTGATTACCTTTTTCAACATCAATATTTTGAAGCCTGTTGTCCTTGTGGGGACTTTTGCCCTGGCCATGGCTTTTGCCGCCAATGATCTGGTAAACTTTATCGGCGTTCCCCTGGCTGGACTGTACGCTTACAAAACCGCCATTGCATCCGCGGATCCCCTGAATATTACCATGGGGGCGCTGAGTCAGAAAGTTCACTCTCAAACATTTCTGCTGCTCGTTGCCGGAATAATTATGGTCCTCACCCTGTGGCTGTCCAGAAAGGCAAAATCGGTGACGGAAACGGAAATCAGTCTGGGTCAGCAGGATGAAGGGATTGAACGGTTTGAATCCATCTGGCTCTCCCGTTCCATCGTCAGCATGGCAGACTCTTTTTTCGGAGCCATCAAAATGTTTTTTCCGGAGGGTGTCCGGCGCTTTGTGGCCCACCGGCTCAAACCGAGAAATCCGGATACCGTAATGCGCAAGGAAGACCAGGCATCCTTTGACCTGGTGCGGGCATCCGTCAATCTTATGGTGGCCAGCGCGGTGGTATCTTATGCCACATCCATGAAGCTGCCCCTTTCCACCACATACGTCACCTTTATGGTGGCCATGGGCAGTTCTTTTTCAGATCAGGCATGGGGCCGGGAAAGCGCGGTGTACCGAATCACCGGCGTTTTGACGGTGATTGGCGGCTGGTTTATGACGGCGTTTATCGCGTTTGTTACGTCGTTTGCCTTTGCCTGGGTCATTTCCCGGTTTCAGATGCCCGGCGCAGTCGGTATTTTTGCGCTGGTCGGTTTTGTTATCTGGAAAAACCAGCAAAAACACCGGGAGCGCGAAAAGCAGAAGGAAGAGATTAAAATATTTAACATGAAAAAGATCAATGATTCCCGCACGGCCATCATGAACACATTCGAACATATGGCCCACCTGCTCAAGGAAATCCGGGAATCCTTTGATGTCACCTTTGACGCGCTCTTTTCAGGCAATGTCACTATTCTGGCACGGGAACGCAAAAAGGTAAAAAATATCCAGCTGGGGGCCAATATTATTATGGCCAATATTTTCAAGGTTTTGCGTCTTCAGCAGAAGAAAGATGCCAATGTTTCCTTTAAATACGCCCAGACGATTAGGCGCCTGCAGAAACTTTCCGACGGTCACCGGGATACCGTGGCCCGGGCTTACATTCATATCGGCAACAAGCATGAAGGGCTGCTGGATGCACAGGTCGAAGATCTGAAAAAAATTAAGATCTGTATGCTGGATATTCTGCTGAAAGTCGAAACCTCATTTAAAGCCAAACAGATCCATAATTACCAGAACATTGTGGACCAGTATCATTACATGCGGCAGCTGGCGGACGGATTTAACAAGGCCCAGATAGACAGAATCCGGAAAGATGAATCCAAAACCCGCTTAAGCATTTTGTTTTACGCCATTGTGGGCAATTGCCTGATGATGGCCAAACAAAACATCAAGCTGCTTGAAATTTTTAATGAATCTTTCAAATTTGACACGGATCTGTCCAATAATTATGTCAAAATTGATTCCCAATAAACAAAACGCGCCGGTGGCCCCGTGAAACTGCTTGATAAAACGCCGTTGCCCAAATGGTGGGCAGAAGCCAAAGATAATGTCAGCCCGGATGACATCATCCGGTTTTTGGTAAACAATAAAGACAAGCTTGAAGATGCACTTTCCCGGCTGGACGGGAAAAAACGGCTTTACACCGCATCGGACCGCATTTTTTCTTTTTTTTCAAAACTTGCCGAAGTGGCGGACAGGCTTTCCGAGCGCTTCCAGGGCTTCCTGATGCGGTTTTCCTGGTTTAAAGGGTTTATCCAAAACGCCCGGGGCTGGAAAAACCATTTGAATTTCAAGGGGCTGATTGATTTTGCCCGGACCAAATTATATTCCCTCCGGCAAGCGCCGCACAATGAAAAAGCCATCACAATGATGGAAGAAATCATGGATTTTGCCGCCAGTCACGGGGTGGATGTCAATGTCCATTTTCCGGATATCCGCCAAAAACTGGTGGAAAAGAAAAACCAGCTGTTGCAGCACAAATTTTTCCAGGAATTTTCCAAAACCCGTCTGGAGCAGCTTCTGGCCATCCCGTTTTCATTTGACCGGTGCATTTTTCCGGTGCTGCCGGACACCGCGTTCTGGCACAAATTTTTTGAATTTGCGGAAAAAAGAAAGATCATTGATATTATTCTGGTCAATGCTGATGGGAAACAGATTTCCTTTAAAAAAGGCGCGGCTGCGTCAATTTTTGCGTCAGATGCGGTCCGGATACTGCGCAAACTGTCCGACTTAAAAAACGCGGGCCGCCGCATTTTCTTTGTGGGTCACCACGAAGGCTATCTGGGTCCCTATTTTGTCCGGAGCGTTATCAGAAAACTCGGATTTCACAATCTCACCCAAAACTGCAATACCGTTGTCGGCCCCCGGATGTTTTCCAACCTGGTTCTGAGAAACGGGGCCGCCAACGTGGGCAATCTGTTTATCGCCGTGCCCTCCCAAAAAACCACGGCTATTAAGACATCCGGGTTGGCCGAAGCGCTGCGGAAAACCGCCCGGCGCACCCAGTTTCTGATCAAGCTGCCGGATGCGGGCCTCTATTTGATTAAAAAACTGGATTATGCGGATTTTATGAAATTTGTCGTCCATGGCACGTCGGCGAAACTTGACCGGCACCTGTCATTGATGGATGGCGTCACCAAAAATGAACTGATGGCATATCTGGCATCTGATAATTTCGCGGACATCATGACGGATTTTTCCCGGGAAGATTATGAGCTGTTTAAAAAGATCATGAAAGAATGTTTTCTCCTTTTTCCGGAAGGTTCCCGATCTTATGTTGACCCGGATGGCGGGGTGGTGTTGAAATATA
Organism: Desulfobacterales bacterium; assembly: GCA_963675805.2. Lineage (GTDB taxonomy): Bacteria > Desulfobacterota > Desulfobacteria > Desulfobacterales > Desulfosalsimonadaceae > SURF-3. The sequence goes on from CAXXNU010000001.1 coordinate 822,188, forward strand.
TAAATCCGAAATATTTACAGGCATATATGCAACCCGGGGATGTGGTTGCACCGGTGAATCTGGTGGGCGGGGCAGACATTGCCCGGGGCTGGCATTTACGTTCCGCGAAACTGGGCCTTTCTTTGGGAGAACCGGTTGAAGTGACCGCTCAAATGATTGACAATTACGAAGAAGAAGGCATCCGCATCATGCGCGGGATCACCCGTCTTCCCAATATCAAACCGGTCCGGTTTAAATCGGAAATACAATATAAAACAGCGGCAAAGGAAGACTTTTAAGCGAACCATCAAAACCGATGCAACAAAACGGAGATTTCCCATGAGTATTACAGATAAAGCGGCCCAGGCAAAAAACGCCGCCATCCGACTGGCAGCCATGTCCACAGCGTCAAAAAATACGGCCTTAAAAACCATTGCCGAGGCGTTGAAAAATAAAAAAGCGGAAATTATCGTCGCGAACCAGGCCGATCTTGACACCGCGGAAAACGAGAACCTCGCCCCGCCGCTGCTTAAGCGCTTGAAATTCCAGGAAGACAAGATCGCCGATGCCGTCGAGGGGTTGAGCAGTGTCATCGGCCTGGATGATCCTGTGGGGATAACCGCCAGCGCACTGGAACTGGACACAGATCTGGAGCTTTTCAAGGTGACCTGCCCCATCGGGGTTATCGGCATTGTGTTTGAATCCCGGCCGGACGCCCTGGTGCAGATTTCCGCCCTGTGCCTGAAAAGCGGTAATGCCGTGATGATGAAGGGCGGCAGTGAAGCGGCCAACACCAACCGCGTTCTGGCGGATATTATTCATGAGGCAAGTCTTTCGGCAGGCATGCCGGACGGCTGGCTGACCCTGCTGGAAGCCCGGTCCGATGTGACGGACATGCTGAGTCTGGATACATTCATCGATCTTATTATTCCCAGAGGGAGCAACGAATTTGTTCAGTACATCATGCAAAATACCAACATTCCGGTGCTGGGCCATGCCGACGGCATCTGCCATGTGTATATCGACAAAGCGGCGGACAGTGATATGGCGGTCAATATTGCCGTGGACAGCAAGTGCCAGTATGTGGCGGTCTGTAATGCCGCGGAAACCCTTCTGGTGCATCAGGAAATCGCCACCCAAGTATTGCCGGCGCTGAAAACCGCCCTTGAATCTAAAGGGGTTGAACTCCGGGGATGTGAAACCACCCGGAAAATCATTGACGTTAAAGCGGCCACGGAAGACGACTGGAAAACCGAATACCTGGATCTGATCATATCCGTCAAAGTTGTTGACAGTCTGGATGATGCCGTCACCCATATCAACACCTATGGCTCCGGCCATACGGATGTCATTGTCACCAGGGACAAACAAAGGGGGATCCGGTTCATGGATTACGTGGATTCTGCGGATGTGTTTTTGAACTGCAGCAGCCGGTTTGCCGACGGATTCCGGTTCGGGCTCGGCGCGGAAGTGGGCATCAGCACCAACAAAATTCACGCCCGGGGGCCGGTGGGCCTGGAGGGTCTCATGATCTACAAATGGCGGCTCATGGGCGACGGCCATGTGGTGGCGGATTATTCCGGGGCCGGTGGCAAGGCGTTTACCCACCGGAAGATAGAAAAAAAATTTGGCGAATAAGTGCTGGGTGATGACTTGAAAATGGCTGCCCCTGTTCCAAAACGGCGATCACTTTTTATAAAAAAGGCACGCTGGGGATTGTCGACTGTCTGCCTGCTTCTCTCATTATTGGGCTGCGCGCACCGCCCGGCGGTTTCCCTTTCCCCCGACCGGTTTATTGACGCCATTGGTGCGGGTGGGGCCGCACTTCCCTATTTTGTTTATTCCAAAACATCTCTTCCTGAGATCAACCAGGCCTTTAAAGCGGCTGGGCTGCCCGTTACCGTGGAAGATACCTACCTTGCCGCTTTTAACACTTCTTTTGAAGAGGTACCGGCAGACGGCAATACAGGTCAGGGGTTCACCGACATGGAAACCGCCACCCGATATTTGCAGAATCTGCTGGAATTTAAAGGCGTTGATAACCATCAAGCTTACCTGTTAACCAGTATTGATACGGCCATTTCTGAGGGATTTATCCTTATTGCCGCTGTTTATCGGCCGGAAAACACCGTTTCCGTATTCAATAAATTTAATTTTCTGGCCAGGGAGACCCTTTCGCCTGATGATCCGGCCTATTTCCGGGCCTACCGAATGGATGTGGAGCAGAATTCCCTGGATATTGTTTATGACTGGGCTGCGCTGCCCGTGGACTGCATCGCCTATCAGGCCCGGCAGGCCGTTCTTCTGACCCTGGTTGCCAATAAAATCATGGCCGGAAAAGCAACCACCGACTACTGGCCCCAGGAACGCCAGTGGATTGCCGGTAATCATCTGGCCGTAGTGATCAAACAGGATCTCATGGTCAGTCAGCAGCTGGGTCTGGACCATGGCTTCTCCCGGGACCTGAACCTTTCTCCGCGTTAACAGGCGAATCACCATAGGGGCTGCTTTAACCCTTTTTGCTGTTTCACAACCACGGCTTGAATCCCGGCGACATCGGCGCTACCTGTTCCTTTGGCGCCGGTTATTCCGTGGGGGGTCTGGTGTTAGGCAAAATACAGCAAATTCCTGAAAAACAATCTGAAATCCATTCTCACGATTCGCAAAAACCCGATGACCCGAAAAAGAGCATTTCTTTGTATTTTTAAGTTTCCAAATTTTGTTTTTAGAGATAGCATAGCCCTCCGATCAGACGGAAACCTCCTGTTTTAACAGAGCGTTTTATTGCTTTTTTTTCTGTTTCAGGCAGCAGATCTGCGCTTATCGGGAGTGTTGATGTCATTTGCCAAAACCGGTGCCGAATATTCCAGATTCTGCCAGGACAGCTCCGGTTTCAACCCGGGTCATTTCAAGTTATGGATGTGCCTTAATGCTAAAGGACAAATCTCTTCTTGTTGAGCAGAACTGCCGGGAATACCCGGATACATGCGGCGTCATGAACTGGATTACAGAGCAGAAGGCCGCTGTTGCGGAAAAGAACCGTCGGGAATTGCTGGAATCGCTTCCCAACGCAGTCAAATGGCGGTTTTCAGGCACCAAGCCCTATACCCGTAAGCTTTCTCCGGGATGCACCATCTGCGGCGAAGGGGACTGGTCCTGCCTTTTCATCAATGGTCTGTGCAACGCCCGCTGTTTTTACTGCCCTTCCGAACAACGGGCCAAAGGCGTTCCAGTCACCAACACCCTCAGTTTTGACAGTCCGGATGATTACCGGGATTATGTATCCGCCTTTCGCATCCGGGGCGTCAGTTTCAGCGGCGGCGAACCCCTGCTGACATTTGACCGTATCCTTAAGTTTTTAAAAAAACTAAAAAAAAGTGAAAACGGCATCCGCCACATCTGGATGTATACCAACGGCATCCTGGCTACCCGGGACAAGCTCAAGGCCCTGGCCGATGCCGGAATCGATGAAATCCGGTTCGACATCAGCGCGCATCATTATCACACCGACAAGGTCCGAATGGCCGTGGGTATCATTCCCACTGTGACCGTTGAAATTCCGGCCATCCCTGAAGATCTTCCGCCACTCAAAGAGGTGGTGAAAATCCTGTGTGACTCCGGGGTCAATTTTTTAAACCTTCACCAGTTGCGCTGCACCCCTTACAACAACGCCAATCTCATGGCGCGGCCCTATACCTTTTTGCACGGCCCCGGGGTCACGGTCCTGGAATCCGAACTGACGGCCCTTGCGCTGATGCAGTATACCCTTGACCACAACATCACGCTGCCGGTCAATTACTGTTCATTTGTTTTCAAAAACCAATTCCAGGCTGCCGGCATCCGCCGGCGGTCCGCGGAAATGATGAAAACCGGTTATGAAGATGTGACAAAAAAAGGATTTATCCGGCGGATGGGTATTCTTGGTGCGCCCCAAGATATTGAAAAAAACATCCGGACCCTTGAGGCGCAGGGCTGTGACAACTCTTTATGGCAGGTGGAAAAAGGCGGGGATCAGCTGTTTTTTTCCGCATCGTTATGGCAGTATATCGATTTTTCAGGATGCGACCTGGCGGTAAGCTATTTTAACACCACCCTGCGGCCTTCGGTTTCCTATTCAAATCCGTTTAAGGAAATCCGGCTCAACCGGCACCGAAAGCTCGTAATTGAGAAAAAAACCGTAATCAAGGCAAACACCCTGGAAAGGGATATGATCCAGTCTTTTGCTGATGACTATATTCGCGATACCCGTCAAGATCCGGAAACAGCCCCCCGGTTTCCGAATCTTGAAACGTATGAAAAATTTCCACGGGGTTTGATGGAATATTATTGATTCCAGTCACGCGATCAGTCCAGGGAGTTTCGGATTTCTCAAAATCTTCGTCGCCTGATAACGGAAATCTATCCAACCATATGAATGTGAATAATCATTGTTTCTAAGCAATAGAATTTGTGGGGTGGGGTGCCGTCAAACAATAAATTTGCCCTGGACAGAATTGGATCCGGGCCTGGCCGGGGGATTGATCTGGAAAGCCAGAAAAAATTGAAAAAGGGTCGCAGAAATAAAATCAGGGACTTAGTTTTCCTAAGTCCCTGATTTTGTTGGCGTCCCCAAGGGGATTCGAACCCCTGTCGGCGGCGTGAAAGCGCGCTCGGTAGCGTATTCTACCTGATTTTAAAACCTTTTAGAGCCTTTAAAAGCCGTTTCAGACCACCAAAAGCCGTCGAAATTTAACTTACACTTCATGCTCTGATGAAATTGGAAAGCATTACACCAATTCCAGATTATCATATTTTTTTGTCATTTTTTCCCAAAAGCCCTGACTCCAATCCATAACGACTGCCGCCCGCCAATCATCTGGCAACGCTTTCATTACCGCATCTACCATTTTTCCGCCATGTCCTTTTACCGCAGAATTAATTTCATAAAACTGGATATCCTTAAAATCTTTATGAATGATAAGGTGAACACCGGAAGCTTTGGGGTGATCAGGTTTTGATATTGGTATTTTAACCCTGCCCGGGTTTAATTCACTGGATGCCTGAATATCTTCAGATGAAACTCTGATAAAACGAATAAAATCAAGATCTGACAGTTTGATGACCAGACTTTCAACAACAGGATGTAGAACTTTAACCTGTTGAGTAATTTTGAGAGTTATTTTTTCAGCAAGTTCATCAATTATTGGGAATTTCTTTTTCCGCATGGCTTGTCTTGGACCCTATGAGAATTGTCCTATGATATTAAAAAATTAAAACGCAATACCATCTGCCCCATCATTTTGTTTCATCAATTCCATAGAAAAAAGTTCAACCATTTTCCCCTTTTCAGTGTCAGGCGGGAATAATTCTTTTAGCTGGGCCAGCGCATCATACCCATCAGGTTCTGTTGAGTAATAAAATTCCTGAATTAACTCACCAAAATTTACAATATCAGGCTCCTGCCGACAAGCAGTTATAAAACGTTTAACCAACTCATCCAACGTATTACTGAATTCATTGAAATATGCCAAATCACTTAGCAATTCCATGCTGGCCGGGATTTGATCAAGACCAAACAACAAAAGAACTTTAAGGTCTGTATTTGCATTCTTAAAATATTTTCTGATTAAAGAATAGTTCGAACTTTCTGATTCCCGCTCCTCCAGATACGACTTTAAAACGCTTTCTGACAGCTCAACTTCACCTTCAAAATAGGATTTCAGGTATTCCTGGCGTTTATTTTCAGGAACCGCTTCATCTTCTTCTGCTTTTTCAAAGTCATCTTCTTCGTGATATTGAAAACCGATTTCCTCCAATTTTTGGATATATTTATCAGGGTATTTCCGAAAACCTTCATTAACTTTGTCAGCAACCAATTCGTTTTTTAGTTTCTGGAACTCATCCAGTGCGTTGTTTTTTTTAGGCATAAAAAAGAAGAATCTTTTGTTGAATGAAAACTCATCAAAATTAAATTTATTCTGTTATTTCATAACCGATTGCGCGATAACCAGCCTGACGTCGCTTATACATTTTAGCGAGCATCGGGACCTCAAGATCCACATAGTCGTAAATCTGGACCTCATTTTTTGTATCATGAATCCTATGTAAACGGCCCGCATACTGTGCAAGCGTCCCTCGCCAAGAAATTGGTAAGGTTAAAAATAGTGTATCAAGCCGATTGTTGTCAAAACCTTCGCCCATATAACGTCCAGTCGCAAAAATAGCTTTGGTGGTATTATCAGGTATTTCTTCTAATGCATTTTTCGCAGCAGCACGCTGCTTTTTTCCCATACCACCTTTCATAACAATCAAATGTTCAATTTTATTTTCAAGGAGTTTTTTCAGAATTTCAAGGTGTTCCCTACGCTCAGTTAAAATCACCGGAAATCGATTTTTTAATACCGGTGGCAGGTTTTCTTTGCTAATATAAACTTGATTCCCAAGCACTATATTGACTTTTTCCGGCAGAGGTTCGTCTATCTTGATATCTGGTTTTTTGCCCGTAGGACTATACAGCCAGGGATCAATCTCATCCTCTTCCGTGCTGATAAACCGGACCCCAAGCACACCGCCCTTGCTTGCTGCTTTATCAAAATCAACAGCAAGAAATCTGCAGGTTTCATCAAGCATCATCGGATAGACCCCGATTACAAACTCACGGTGATATCGTTCATTTGGATCGATTCCGGTTAAATGATTACGAATAATATCATCAGTTATTCGTGGAAATAAAATGCATTGACAATATGTCAAATTTGACATATTTTTTAGGCATGAGCCCAAATGACAAGCCCTTGATATGGATGCACGGAGAAGTCACAACACCACCTTTTTCTGAAATTGCCAGAATTGAGGCCGGGTATCTGTTACGGCAACTTCAGAAAGGGATTTCTTTATCGCTGCCTCAATCAAGGCCGATGCCATCAATTGGATCAAATTGTCATGAACTGAGAATAAATGACGAAAACCTCACTTGGAGAATTATTTACAAAATATACACAGATGCGATTTTGATTCTTGAAGTTTTTGAGAAAAAAACAAGCAAAACGCCAAAATCAATCATTGACACCTGCAAAAAAAGAATCAAGCGTTACAATGCGGATGTCAAAGGAGATAATTAATATGGATAAGATGAAAAAAAAAAAATTAGAATCCAAAGGCTATAAAATCGGTTCTGCAGAAGATTTTCTGGGACTCAGCAAAGAAGAAGCGGAATATATCGAACTCAAAATATCCCTGAGTCAGGCGCTTGCAAAACAACGCAAACAAAAAAAACTGACCCAGATCCAATTGGCAAAAATACTTAACTCAAGCCAGTCACGGGTGGCAAAAATGGAAAAAGGAGACCCAACCGTCTCACTGGATCTTTTGATCAAATCATTACTTGCAGCAGGAGCAACCAAAAAAAATATCGCTGAAGCAATCAACTGAATGGGCGATATCACAGAATAAATCCCAAAAGCCGTCAAAAAAGCCGCCGCAATAAAAAAGAGTAAAAAGCGCCTTTTTAACCTTAAAATAAGCTTCTGAAATAATATCATTTATAAAAATAACAAAACATACTCCATCCCTGTCACTAATTGTATAAGCCGCTGACGGGGAAAAACTCATAACCCACTAAAATTATAGAAATAAAAAAAGCGACGATTATCAATTTACATGATAACCATCGCTTTTTAAAAATACTAACTACTTGATTTTAATAAAAATGGCGTCCCCAAGGGGATTCGAACCCCTGTCGCCGGCGTGAAAGGGCATTGACCACCAGCCGCCCTCCAATCATTTCAGGTGGTTATGCAAGCATGCGGATACCTCAAAATACACCCTGATACATGGTAAAAGGTATCCACCGAGGTATCCACCCTACCCCTATATTTAATCTTTATTTTCAAATTTTCTCCTTAAGATCCCTATTAAATCAAAAGCAAACTCTGCTTCATTATTTTTTACCCTACAATTAACCATAATGCATATTTGAATTTCATATATGAAATTTATTTTCTTATATGAAACCTAAATACCCTAAACCTACCTTGCCCACCAACCCTTTAAATCAACTTAAATCAATTAAAACAATATGTTATTAAAATAGAATCTGATTGGCACACACTATGCAGTATGTATCAACAGCATGCAAAAAGGCCTTATTTGCAATTTACAATTTTTAACACTTAAATTTTTAAAGGAGAATAAATTTATGTTGTTTGATCAGTTTACGACAATTGCGGAGCATCTTCTTAAAGAAGAATATTTCCATATCGCAAAGGATTCTATGTTATTTAAGATAGATAAACCACCACACATTATCCTCCCCAAAAAAATCCCCAAATTTAACCTGGGAAAATTTCAGCTTCCAAGCCCAACCGTTGCTATTGAAGACCCAGCGAATCTTGTCATTCTGTGCGATCTTCATAAAAACGCAAAAGGGTTAAGTGTGCGACGAAAGTTTATTGATGTTGAACAGTTAAATAAAGATGACAGTGCCTATTCACAGTATCAAATAAAAGAAGCAGGGAGACTTCAAGAGTATGAAAAACTTGATCGGATGATATCAAATTCTGACTGGGGAAAAATAGCTATCACAGAGGGCATTGTTAATGAAGTTACGGTCACAGCAGATAAAAAATTTGCCTTAGATATCGAATTTAATAAGCGCTATTTAATTATGCCCGACAAACAGCAGATAGAAAATATTCCAATAAATCAGGTGGATACTTTTGTACTCCGACTTATAGGTGGCCATGCTTTGACGGCAATAGAAGAATTACTTTTATTGTACCGAAAGGGTTTTATCTCAATTAAGAAAAGCCCGAAGGTGCATGGAATCCAAATGTCAGAATCAAAAAGTGATGGGAAAATACCAAGGTCATCAGAAAGACCAATTTATGTGATTAAGAAAAAAAAGAAGAAATTTTAAAACGAAATAACAATTCACAATATCATTACATTTCACGCTAAAAGGCATGGTTACCATTTCGGTGACCATGCCATAAAGGAACCAAACCAATCTGACCTACTAAAAACATTCAATATTAAAGGACATATAAAAATGAATGAAAAAAATACAAATCAAAAACAGAATTATATGGAACTTGCAATTGAAGAGATTGAAATCGATGAAGAACTTTGCATAAGGGCAAAAGAAGGTCAAATTCATCCTGACGATAATGAGGAAGAAATAAATGAATCACTGAAAATGTATGGCCCCATGAATCCCATCAAAGTGACTTTTGATGTAAATACAAAAAAATACAAACTATTGGATGGGTATAAAAGATGGGATGCTATGCGACAAAAAAATCCTGCATCAAAAATTCCAGCTTATGTAATAAATCAGTCACCGAGATTGGCCTATTATACCCTTAATGAAATCCGGCAAAAATTTACGGTAATGGAAAAAGCAGAGGCGATTCAAAATGTTTTAAAAGAATTTAAACCAGAAGATTTGCCGGACAATGAAGCTGCCAAGAGGATACCAATCTCTCCTCAGGGACTTGCTGATTATAAAAAGATTGCAAGTCTTCCGGAGCCCTTAAGAAACAAAGTCAGGCACTTAAAAAAATGTACTGTGCATCAACTGCGAAGGATAGCGGGCATTGAAAACCCCCTGGAACAGGAAAAGGCTTTAAGCGACTATATCAATGCGATTTATCCCAAGCAAATAAAACCAGAAGTTTCAAAGCCAAGCTACGCAAAAATTGACCAAAACCGGATTGCGAAATTCAAAGACACATTCGGCAAAAAAGCTGAAAAATGGGAAGTCGAAGAGGCAAGACAAATATTGAAGGATATTGAAGAGTTGATAGATTTTTTACAAGATGAAAAGCAAAGGCTAAAGGAGAATATTGCCTACAAGGAAGCCATCGACAAAGCAGTCGAACAAGCTTTAAATTCTGAATTAATCAGTGACTCCGAAAAAGAGGCTTTGAATGAGGAAGCAAAAGAAAAAATTAATGATTTATTGAAGAAAAAATCAATGGATCAGTTACCTCCAGTTCCATCTCCACCGAGTTCACCGGCACCACGCATATCAGAATAAATACGACGCGTCGTATTCAAAATTTTAAATAGGGATTGGATTACGTTAACACGGACAACTAAAAACGAAATAAAAAAATCACATTTGGGACCCACCACAAAAATATGTGGTGGGTTTCCTATACCATAACTGATTGCCTTGATACTTTCGATTATGAATATGAAATACACAGTTTCTATATCAATAAGAGGCAAAAAATTATCTAGGCAAAGGTAGCTTTATTCTTTGCTATTACTGACAATCAGAATTTGAAGATTCTCAAAAAAAATTCTATTTTTATATGGAAATAATAAGGGTAAACGGTTTCAAATTGCATATATAAAGACATCACTTAGAAATCTCTGGCTGCTTATTTGAATATCAGATAAGCATGCATCAGTTATTTTATTGTGATCCTATCTATTTAAATCATTTCTCGGCATTCTGGCCAACTTCGGTATTTGACCGGAGCATTTATCATACGGCAAAAGCCAAATTTATTCATTACGGCAATAATTATTATTCCGACTGGCATAAATGCTCAATTGAGTATTTCTTTTAACTATCGGTGCCAGTCCCGATAAATCTTTGAAAGGAAAACATTGAAAAGTTTTTCTAACCAATCGGGAGGTATTTTAGCGTTATGATATAGATGAATAGATTTTCCGCAACCGGAGGTTAAGTGTATGGGACTTCCATAATATTAATGTCATTTAATACGATACAATTGTAAAAATAAGTATTTATAATTTTAACTAAACCTATGAGGTAAATAATGAAGATAATAAACAAAAAAGAAACAGAAACAAAAACATGTCCGTTATTAAAAGAACCCTGCTACAAAAATTCTTGCTCTTTATATAATGAAAGGCTGAGCAACTGTGAAATTTCATTACTAAATTATAATATCTATAATTTCATTAAAGAACTAAAGAGTTTACTTTCTGCTGAATAACAAAGGGCAAAATGCCCCGTAAAATGAATTATGGGGCATTTTATTAAAAAATAAACAAGCAGCCTTGCGGTCAGCGGGCGGCTACTATTCAAAAAATGTAAATATAAATCGTAAAAAGATATCTAAAATTCTTTAAAACAGGAGAAACAATATGAGTGTAACAATTCAATCAGATAAAGATAAGCTTAACATTCTTGATTATAATATCGCTGTAGATCAAAAAACTGGCGATCTTTACTTAACTTTTTGTTCTGGGCCACTAAATAATCAATATTTTAAATTAATAGTAAATGAAAGGTTGGATCATGAGGAAATGGAACAAAAAGAATTTTATGTGCTATTTAATTTTGCGCAAGAATATGAAGATTATCTATATTTAACAAATCAAAAAGGTTAAATAATCTATTTTAACCGCCTGCAACCCGTTTGTCTTCCCCTTGCTTTCTTGTCTATTTTAAAAGAAAGTAAGGGGTAAGATAAACGGGTTTTTTTACACAATCATTCATTATTGAAAAATATGCACTTAAGAAACATTGCCAGTTAGATTAAAATTAAATCGCAAAAACCAATATCTTAATTTTTATGCAACTCCCCCTCACTAAACAAACCGGAGTCATTGAAGAAACAATCTCCGAAACGTTGATCGCGTAACATTTCATAACCCTGAAAATGGATGGGCAATTCTGCGCGTCCTTCCTTTCAATAATCCACATCAACAAAAATCAACATTACTGTCGTTTTGAGCCACCATGCATATTCCGGATGATTCACCAAGCTGCTATCGATAACTATCATCAGGATGTATTAGCTATTGTGTGTATGGGAGTGGCTCGTAAGGACTGGCCCTCATTGAAAATTTTAATAAAAAATAAGCAATACAAAAGTTTTTATTGAGGGTGTAAATACATTGTAATATTTATTGTATAAAAATTTGTATTAAATTTTCATTGCTAATAATAAATTTAAGTGGGGGAAACTATCGTGAATGAAGCAAATCAACATATTGAAAAAATAGTCTATAGTTGTTTTAAAGAAATTGCTGATCACACTTTACAATCAGAAGTTATCTCTCCGCATATCAAAAACATAAAAAATAATTTAGAATACATTTTAAACCATTTAAAGAAGTGTTCAAGCAAACATGTCAACTTCACCCCACGGAATAGAGAAAAAACAATCGCAATGAGTGGCAAAAAAAATGCTGTTATTAGAATTGCTTATGCAATGTCTCGTTTTGATTATCACATAATAAATGATATTTTAAAAAGCGACTTTAATCAGACGGAAACTTTTGAATTCTTAGCAGCAAAATTAAATGTAAAAGCAACAACACAAAGGAATTATCGAGATAGGTTTGATCCTTATGTTAAACAGGAAAAGAGCAATCGGAAAGGTTGGTATCAAATGGAATTACTTGATGCACTTCAAGCAGTCAAAAAGGAATATGACGAAAAGGATTACACCGAAATTAAAAATGAAATTGAAACCTTTCTTACTGACCCAGCTTATCCATTAGAAGATACATTTTATTTAAATAAAAATTTCGAGTCGGAGGACTTATCCATGGAAACTCATAAAATTATTTCTGTCGAAATTGTATCCGGTAGCTCTCTAAACAATAACTGGCAAAACGATATGCAGAAAATAGAGACTGACAAGGGGTCTTACATTGATAATATGGAGGGGGGCCAATTTGGCTTTTTTAAGGATGCTAATCCCGGCTTTGATTGGTCATCGAAAATTGGCAAGACGGTTGAAAAGATAAAAGTGTTTCATCATGGAGGCTTTAAATGGCTTAATAAACAATAACAATATTTTGATCGTATCGCATGGGGGTACGGAATAGTGCTATAAATACCTATCTTTATTTGATATAATAGACATTTTAAGTCTATTCATTCCAGAATCTCTTTCACCCTGCCAACATCACCACTTTCCAGACGGACTTTGATACCATGTGAATGTGTTGAGGATTTTGTCAAAATATCTTTAACAATACCCGGGGTTAATTTATTTGTTCTCTGGTCCTTTTTCAGAACAATCCGGACTTCCATACCGGGTTTGATATCAGCACGATTGGTCCCATTCATTTTTATTCCCCTATGGCTTACAATTCCCACACGGCCGGAATCCAGCTTTAATCGCATCATCCCTGTTATGAAAAATGACAGTGCAGTTCTTGCAATCATATGCTCTGCAGCTGGGCTTGTGAAATACTTTTGATTTTACATTGCCGTGATAAATTAAATTAGTATCAGGTTTTTTAATTGGTGATTTTTCATTATGTGAAACCTTTTTACCCCGCCGGAAATCCCATGGTGGAATAGGATTTTTATGACTCCACAATCCTGCACCACTGGACCTTGCCTCTAATTCCAGTTTAAGCCACCTTTGGCATATTGGTTTGGTGCAATATCTATGATAAACCCAGGCAAAACCATTTCTGACAATTGATTCATTAACGCAAACCCCATCAACATAAACCATACCAACAATGCGCCCGTAACGGTCAATGTCCTCCTGGATAACTTTTACATGCTTCCCATATACAAGCCCGGATGTGAATTGTTTTGCCCGTTTGCCGAAGTCCTGAGCTTTTTCCGGAGTATCGATTCCATATAAACGAATTTTATACTGAGTTTTATTTTGGAGCACAGTGATTGTGTCTCCGTCAACAATGCCAACAACTTTTCCGGTTATCACTGTTGAAGCATGGGAGAGGGATAAAAGGAGCAATAATATTAAAAGTGATATGACGCTTGATTTTTTAATCATTCGGTATCCAGTTGGCAGATTGTTCATGGTTTTTGATCGATCTTTATACTATACTTGCCCTTAAAATTACAGTTTTGAGATGAATTTTTTACATAATGAGGTGAATATGGGAGAAGCACTTGATCCGCAAGAAATCGTAACATACAAAGAGCTCTTGATTATGTCGATGATTGAAACACAGACCATTGTTCAGCTGATGATTGAAAAAGGGATCATCACCAAAGAAGAATATTTTGAAAAACTGAAAGACGTCCAAAGGCAATATGAAGAACGACAGAAAAACGTGGTGGTATAGATAAAGACATGAATCAACTACCTGAAACCGTCTTTGAAGCAGTTGAATGTCTGATAGATGAATTACCACAAGTTGATCAGCTCCGGATTTCTTCTCTGGAAAAGCATGAGCTGACGGACCTTTACTTTCCACTCGGTTTACAAATCAGAAACAATTTCTGTCTTTGGACCGGTAATGAAAAACTTATGCAATCCTGCAGGAAGATTTCCGGAGAGCACGATTTGCATGTTGATGATGCGTCTTTGGTTATTATCGAAGAATTATGGAAAAAGCTGAAAATAATCAATCAGATCCGGGTGGTAAAATGAAAAAGTTATCACTGACAATTCAAATCTCAATTTTTCTGGTATTCATCTCTATTGCTCAAGTATCTCATGCTGATGATTATTACACGGATACAATTTCCTATACACTCAAAAAATTTGAAACAAATGATATTGTCTTGCTTGGAACATCGCATAAGCAGCCACCAATTCTGAATTTTATATCAAATTTGATTCCAGAACTTCATCATGCCGACGTTTCTCATATCTGCCTAGAAATTCCTTCAGACCAGCAGGAAAAAATAAATAGCTACTTGGTGACCGGTGATGGACTTTCAGATATTCAGATATGGTCAACAATTGATTGTCCGGAATACAGATTGATTTTAGATAATATCCGTAAATTACCACCTGATAAAAAAATAACTCCAATAGCAATAGATTTACCCGAGTCCAGATTTAAAGAAGATATAAGTCGGGATGAATATATGGCGCAAAGGATTTCAGGATTATTGAAAGATGATTCCTGCAAAAAAATGATGGTGGTCATGGGCAACCTGCATATGTTGAAAAAACTGGACTGGGAAGATCATATCAAATCAGGCCATAAAGCAATTCGGGAATATCTATCAATCTCAAATCCTGAGATCAAAATGTTTTCTATTGCTCAAGTCATTGATGAAGATCCTGAAGAATGCGATTTCACAAAGGAATTTTCAGATTTACCTGATGCTGTCGCACTTGACTGTTCAGCAAAACATCGAGACTGGAAACTTGGAGTGTTAGCGCCGATTGCGATAAAAAAAACTGAACCATATGATGCATTTGATGGGTTAATTGTTTATTGATGCATATGATATGAATGCACATTTGATGCTGAACCAGACCAAGAAAGGCTTCCGCTCTGAAAAAGCTAACCAAATATAAGATTCTTACAATTTATTGTCAGTGCGGCCTGAAACTGCTGAAATATAAAAAAGGACCGGGGAGAAGATTACTGAAGATTCATCGGGACCGCATAACAGAGGACTTCACTGGTATATTCATCAATGATTACTCGGAAAAAGATACCGATATTTATTGCCCCGCTTGTCATAACCGAATTGCGACTGTGCAGGTTGTAAAGGGAAAGTATGTTAACAAGCTCAACCAGGGGCAAGTGGGGTTGATCAAGTAAGATTGGTTTGCCCGGGTGTATTCTGTTATGCTCTATTCTTTCGGCAGTAATGATGGATTCGAGCCCCAAATTCCTGTATCAGATGATCGATGATTTCCCGTTGCGAGTCGTCACCCGTCCCTGATTTAAATATTTTGAGTAGGAATAAAGAAGAAATCCCGGAAATTACAAAATGCGCTTGACGTAGACGTGTTTTGGATTGTCATCTTCAATCTTTTTGATTTTATAACTTTGCCAGCCGCCGCGGAAAAAATGCATGGTAAGATTTTTCCCCGATAACCAATTGTTTTTCATCAAAGACACTGGGAAGGCCAGGGATCTTAGCGGCTGTTTTGCTGTCTATAAAGTTGACATTGACGTCGCTCATATCAAAAACCCTGCGTTTAAAATTTTACTGTGTCAATCGCATGCTCCCCTGACAATGGATTTTCAGATTTTCCGCATTCCTGTATCAAGTGATCAATAATTTCTCGCTTATCAGTTCCTGATTCAAATATTTCGCGTAGGGTATGCAAAGCATCATATTCATCCGGCAGTGTAGCAAAATAAAATTCTCTGGCCAGATCAGTGAATGTTTCAAGGTTCATTTCATTCTTGCAGCCGTGGATAAAATAATCAATTAATGTACTTAAAATATTATCAAATTCATGGTAATAGGCCAGATCATATAAGAGATCAATCCTTGCCGGATAATGATCCAACCCATACAAAATTAATGATTTGAGATTTTGATTGGCAGATTTGAAGTACTTTCTTACCAGTGGATAATTCGGTTTTTCAGCGTCTCTTACTCTGTAAAAAGTCTCTAAAATTGCATCTGAACAGGCCTGGCCGCCGTCAAAGAAATCAACCAGGTCCTGCTGATCCTGATTTTCTGGTACGGCATTTATTTCTTCCAGTTCTTCCGGATCATCGTCTTCATAATACGTGAAGCCAATTTCTTCCAATGCAGCAATATGGTTATCCGGTTGGGTCCGGAATATTTCATCCACCTTATCCCGGAGGATCTCGCTTTTTAATTTCAGTACTTTATTTATGAATTTACCTTTATCTTCTTTTCCCATGGTCAAAATGGATTCCCATAAACGACATTATAATTCATCTGCCAATATCGGCAGATTTTTTTAACGCTCCGATGGCGCCACTATATATGGTATATATCATAACTGACTGGAAATGTCCGTATCGATAATCTTTACAGGCTAAAATGATATTGATACCATCAATCAAAATCCCGATCGATGAAACAAAAGAAGCCGACTATTTAATGACATTTATCTAATAATCTAAGGAAACATCTGGATGGAAAATCAAGTAGCCGACAAAAAAAAACGTTATAAAAACGACCTGACCCGTGGATTGTTCATGATATTATTTTTAGTGATATCACGGTTTGTAAGTATTGGCGTCTTAATGATAGCTGTGTTCCAATTTTTGTGCACCCTGATTGTGGGAAAACCAAACCATAATGTTATGCGTTTTGGCAAGGATTTGAGCTTTTATGAAGCTAAAATTATACAATTTTTATCATATAATGTCGAAAAAAAGCCCTGGCCATTTTCACCTTGGCCATAAAAATAACCAGCAAATATAATGCATGAAAGGTAACAGAATATTAACATGTCATTTCAACAGATTTCCAAGACAGGTCGACGTGTTGAAATTTCTAACTCCTGTTTTCTGTTGAATCAGGCATAAAAGCTACTTGACATATGTACACCACCAAAAGCCCTTCCCCAAGGCATCTTGCGATAGCAATCCGAAGATTTATCAAAAACTCGATAAAAATTTTCAATCATTATCTTGTATGCCATAAAAATAGTCGATATTATAGATAGTTATCGAAAGTGTGCAACCAAATGAGATTTTGCAATACTGAATAAATGGACAAACTGCCAATATAGATTTCGTATGTCAGCTATGCAGAGAATCCATGGGGCTTTTGACACCAAGCCTATTTTTCATTGCAACATGCGTGTAAATCATAGTTGTTTTTAAGCTTGAGTGTCCCAATAATTCTTGGATTGTTCTAATATCGTGTCCATCCTCAAGAAGATGTGTGGCGAAACTATGACGCAATGTATGTGTCGTAACACGTTTATTGATGCCCGCCTTTATTGCAGCATTGCGAATATGTTTTTGAAGATTTGTCGGGTGTATATGATGCCTGCGAATAATTTTTGTTCTGGGATCAACAGATAAAGTTTGAGACGGGAATGCCCACTGCCATATCCATTCTTTCCCGGCATTTGGATATTTTCGTTCGAGGGCGAGAGGCATTTCGACACCAGGAGTGTTATTTTTCCTGTCGTATTCAAAGAGGGTTTTTATTTTTTCAATATGCTGTTTAAGATCATCCTTAACAATTTCCGGTAGAAGGGTTTCTCTGTCCTTACCTCCTTTTCCGAATTTTATCACTATTGTATTCCGATCGAAATCAATGTCTTTAATTCTTAATTGAACACATTCTTGCAGGCGCAGACCGCCGCCATAAATAATTTGTGCCATCAGCAGATTAATTCCAGACATATTATCAAGTAATCTGGAGACTTCATGTTTTGTTAAAACAACCGGGAGCCTTCTCATCTTTTTTGATCTTACGACATCATTTAATCCATCAATGTCTTTATCAAGTACATGTCGAAATAAAAAAAGGATGGCATTAAATGCCTGATTTTGTGTTGATGGGGCAACGTGCCGCTCAACAGCAAGATAGGTTAGAAAATTCTTTACATGTTTTTCATTAATAGAGAATGGAGAAGCACCATTCAGAAAACGATAAAGCATTCTGATCCAAGAGAGATATGCCTTTTCGGTTTTTAAAGAGAGTTGTTTTAGGCCGTAATATATTTATCATTTCATCAGTGACGGCCTTCCATTGGGTACTTGAATCATTATTTTTTGTTGTTGCCGGATTGTTTTTATGGGTTTGATAAAACTGATAAATACGAATAGATTCACTGGCCTGACTCACCTGCCACTCTTCTTTTCTTTTTGTCAGATATTTTAAGAACCTGGCAATTTCGTCGGAAGTAAAATTATCCGATGGCTTCTTATTAAAAAAGTTTAAAAATTGTGACACCCAATTAACATAGAAGGGGATCTGTTTTTCAGGGACAATCCTTTTTGATTCCAAATAATTATTGAATTTTTGCATATTTCCTCCACTAATTGGAGCTGATAATAATAGGAAATTCTTCTATGTATGCCATTTGGGACAAAAAGCAGACTTTTTCATACATTTTAATCATCCGGATAATTACTAATTTATATTATAACCACATAAATTTTAAAAAGATACTTTGATTTTATTGTATTTTAATAAAAAGTGGAGTAAAAGTAAAAATCAACAGATTCGGAACGAAAAGAAGAATTCTTCATAATAACTAATGTTAAACACTCATGAGATTCAAAGAAAAAGAACAAACATTTATATTTACGGGAACATTAATGCCCCTGCGTATAGTAGCTTTTTTAGTTACTATAATTATAATTTTCTCTGTAATTTTTTGGGATACCTATGATCCACTACTCGGATTAATTATGTTTGCTCCAATGATGTTTTTAGGAGACACAGGTAAATGTATTCTCGATAAAAATAGCAATCAGATATCCTTTGTTTTCAGAGAAACATTTAAAATTAAACCTACAATAAAAGCATATCCTATTTCAAAAATTAAAAATATTGGCTTGGTAGGCAACCCCTATGACGGTTTTAGCATCGGATTCAAAATAAATGGCGAATGGAAAAATGCTATAAACAGTTGTCCTCTTACAGAAAAAAAAGCATCAGAAATTTTAGGCAAATTAAAGAATTGGCTTAAATGTGTTTAACCTGGCACTTGTGCTGACCGGTGTTAGCGGTGTCGCCTCTATGATAGATTTCGGCCCGGTCAGCACAGTTTAATCGTTCTGTTCCATGAATATATTTGATACTTCGGCCCGCGGCCAGGGATTTAGATTAGCTATTAAATAATGAGTGATTATTTCTTAAAATCTATAAGTGTGGGTGGTGACCAGGTTTCAATAATTGGACTACCTGCAGGCATTTTAATTTGCTTAGGAACAATAATCATATTTTTATTTGTCTTATCCAATTTAAAAAATTTAACCCGAGAAAATGCAAATCAAAGTAAATTTCTTGCCATTGGATTTATTTTAGGTTCATTCGGAGGAGTTCTGATCGGTTTAGACACTTTGATTTTTCAGCTTTTTATAACTCAAGATACTAATATGCTATTGGGGTATAATTCAGTTTTCAGTGGGACCTCAGTAATGATCATAAGTGGAATTTGCCTGATATACCTATTGATAGGGCTATTTAACAAAAGTGAATCTTAAATTAAGCCATTCAATATGCGGTCAAAGACCTTGCGTAATAAAATAAATGAACCTGGCACTTGTGCTGACCGGTGGTTCGTGGCTCAGCTACCAACGTAACCGGCCAGGCAGTGCAGCTCGAGCGTTATGTCACAAAAAGGAGATTTTTTTTGCCCAGAAAGATTGCCTACATAATTCTATGCCTATTAATTCCACTAAGTGGATATACGATTAACCGCTTACCTCAACCACAGCCGTGGGTAACATCTCCAATAAACATCCCAGGCATCAATGACCCTAAATGGGAAAATGTTGAATTGTGGCCGGACAAAATAACTAATGGTAGAATTAATTATAAAATTCAATATATGGGGAAAACTGATTCCGGTTTGTCAACCCAAGAAACAGTGTTCGACTTCAGTAAGATTGATAAGAGCGACAGATATTCTGCTCGCTATTGGCCTGAGGAATATCATGAAATTAAGGATGAAATAGAATGGCATTACGGTCCATTCTTCGCCTGGCGGCCTGACGGCACTTTATATCTGAAAGAAATGACAGATGAACATGGTAATCATGAAAGTTATTTGCTTTTCCCTGATGGTAGCTTTTGTGAATCAAACGTATATGAGGGGTCCCGAAATCTTTATATGAAATCTTTTTATGATGTTGATGGGACTTTGCTTGCCTACGAAATAATTCAAAATCAATTTGTTGAAGATAAGCCGATACTTTCAGAATATTGGGGTGATGGAAAGTTTGTGTCTAAAGAAGAATTCGAATCTTTCTATCGTGAGTATCATCTTAAATGCTTAAAATATTAATGATATAAAGGACATAACCACGGCATTGTGTAATTAATCCAATTAAGTGATGAAAAATAACGTAGAAGTAAATAACAAAAAATTTAAAGTTGGAATTTTTGAAATAGCTATTATCCTGGAAGGAATCCTACTTGGTTTAATATTTATTACGCATTCCCTCTGGCTTTTTATACCACTGATTATTGTCGGAATTTATAGCTATACTCATAAAACAAAAGAAGAAACGGAACGTAGGGAATCAATATCAAATCAGGCTTTTGCGTTTGGCCTCCTTATTCCTGTATTTTTAATTATTGGCTTTTTTACATGGTTAATAGTGAAGCTAATTCCCGTAATAATAAATAATTGGCAATGTTAAACACCGCATAACATATCGCTTGAGAATCCGACGCGCAAAAACCGCGCGCGTCTCAGCTCAACCGTTCAACATTCTTCACTATCAAAGTTCATCCATTCACTGAAGAATACAATAGCCTATCCGCGTTTTAAAAAAAACAGGCAAACCGTATATTGTGGTCTGAATTCTCCTTTAAATATCCAGTTTCAAGAATTCTTTTTTTTCTTTTTCGACGGTATTTCACAGCTCCCGGCCGTGCCTTTTGAAGCACTGGCTCAAGATCCACCTGCAGCCGGTTTTATCAGTCGCAATAATCCAGCAAAAAATAACCTGGTTATTGGTGAGAAAATAGACATGCGTTTTGACCCCTTTCAAGACTTGAAATGAAGATCTATTTCTTTTTCTTCTCTTGAACCTTTTGATGATGGAATGAATCTTTTTTAGCAATCCAAGTCCATCGGCTTCTTTGGCAAGCGTGACTTTTTTATAAAAGCTTTGAATGATTTTTGTGGCCGGACCACTTAGGCAGATCATCGTTTATATCAATAACCCGATTACCATAGAAAAGATGGCACGTTGGCCTGAATTTCATTGGGATTTTTGATAGACCCCCAAAATTAAAAAGTGATGGAAATGCAAGCCACATATTGCGCCCTTCGTCAGCAATGAGGGTGCCACACAGAGCACAGCTGACTTTGCAAGGAAGAATTCTTTCGTGTTTATTGAGTTCATTATTGTAAAAATTTAGATGATCAATGCCTTTCGTAATTCTGACGTCATGCTTGTGAAATATAGCTGCCCATTGCATAGGGGCTCCATGAAGTTTCTGGCATGTCATACAATGACATATTTTTGCATCTACAGGATCTGAGCACACCTCGTATTGCACCGCATTACAATGACAACTCGCATGGTATTTGGCTACAAAATTAACATCTGTAACCGATGCATAATCTGCTCCAAATTCTTTTTTCATGTTAATCATATCCTATCATCACCAAGTAGCATAAGCGCCAAGTGTTCCTGTCGATATTGATAATATCACATGATACTCAGGAACTATTTCTTATCTTTTATTATTTCCAATCTCTCCCTGGCTTTATTGGCATACTCACTTTCGGGATAGTTTTCGATTATAGTCGTGTATAATTTTTTGGCATGAGTAAAGTTTGTCTGTAATTCTTCAAATTGGGCAGTTTCATATTTTTCTTTTGCTTTGTCAGCACATCCAAAAATAAGAAACAAAATAACAATAATGGACAAAAACAATGCTCTTTTTTTCATAACTTTATCTTCCATTATTATAGACGGTTAATATCCTGTTTAGGAATAATGAGGTTATATTAACTATACACGATGAACTAGGTTGAAGATAAATGATTTGGGTTATATATTACCCAATTTTTAATTTTGGATACCCAAGCAATCTGATTCGTTCCCAACCAGATAAAGCCTTGATTTCGCACGACTTAATGCAACATATAATAATTCATGGTATTGTTTTTCATCAAAATTATCAATTCCCCATATAAATATAATACTGGATTCCAACCCTTTAAAACGCTTTGCCGTATCAATCAGAATAGAGTTTTTTTCACCATGCCTCTCAAAAGATAATTTGATGTTATTAGGCAGGGGGTAGGGTTTTAAAAGGTCATAATAGGCCTTTGCAGGACCTTGAATTATTAAAATTGTGATGCTTTCTGGGCTGACTTTCTCTTCATGAATAAATTTAACAAGTTGTGCGTGAAGTTTTTTGGCCTGTGCTGGGGCAGCAGGGGCTATGATAGTTTTGATTGGCTCACCCATAATAGAGGGCGGATTTGTGGGGTTGCCTTTGTAATAATTATATGCCGCATCATGAATAAATCTGGTATTGCGACAATTAATAGTGAGAACAAAAGGCTCATCTCTTATTGGAAATGTCGAGGCATTTCGATAAAGAGCCTGGTTTTGGTCAAAGAAAATATAAAGATAACTATTTTTAGGATGAGATAGCAGCATTTCAATTGGTAACCAATATTCATCTCGAAAGTCCTGCCCCTCATCAATAATGATTGCATCGAAACGTGTCTGAATAATTTCAGTTGATAGCGCAAGGGCAAATGGGAGTTGAACATCAAAAAGACTTTCGCCAGGATACGCTTGTTTAGCCTCACTCAAAAGGTCACGCCCTTTTTCAGTTTTGACTATACCAATTCGCCAGTTACAGAGCTGGTGATAGCTCATAGGCAATAGATTTTCAAGGCCAGCACAGAGGGATTTAAGATGGTCAGCTAAAGGACGATTATAGCATATCAGCAACGTTTTGATTCCTGACCCCGAAAGATTGCGAGCTTTGTTTAATGCAAGTAAAGTTTTACCTGTCCCAGCCCCACCTGAGATAGCAGCTCTTTTTCTCATGCCAAGGGCACTAAGAAGATAAGCTTGTTGGTCTGTCAATCGAATTCTAATTCTTTCTTCTTCTGCAAGCTGCGTTGCAAGCAAAGGCCGAACTTCAACAGGTCTGCTAAAAATAGCTTCTGCAATTGAAATCCCAGATTTTCCCAATGGTTGAAACTGAACGATTTGGCCTTTCCAATATGAGAAAGCAGTTTCAACCCATTTGGTGAATTTATCAAAATTTGCTGAGCATCCAATTAAATCACGCGGGCTTTGAGGCATTATTAATTTATCAACACTATGCAGGTCGGGGAAAAAAACAGCATGAGCCATAAGAATTCTTGAAACCCCAGTAGTCCCCCAACGAGGATGACTTTTAAGTATTTCAAGTACCTTATATTTGTTTTCTTTCGCTTGAGAAAAAGGGTTTTTTATCGGGAATGTTCCTTTATTGTTTGTAGTCAGCCAACTATCGGAAGATGCTTGATATGAAATACCACCGCCTTTGACTTCTACAACCATGAATCCGCTGATTGGATCAAAAATCATAAAATCGATTTCACCATCTCTTACATTCCCTCTGCTATCTGCTCCCACCCACGGGACAGAAAAGAATACAACATATCGGTTGTCTAATTTGTCACGGCAGTGCTTATAAAAGGCGACTTCAGCCTTAGATTTTTCAGCTACTTGAGCAATTTTTTGTTCCGATAATTGTGGAAGCATTTTTGCCATGACAGCATCCTTATTTTATGAATTCTACATCATTTGGATTGTTAATTTTTTGAATTTCATCGCC
Organism: Desulfobacterales bacterium; assembly: GCA_963675805.2. Taxonomy (GTDB): domain Bacteria; phylum Desulfobacterota; class Desulfobacteria; order Desulfobacterales; family Desulfosalsimonadaceae; genus SURF-3. The sequence continues at coordinate 846,291 of CAXXNU010000001.1, forward strand.
ATCATCAAGCTTTATCTTAAGACGCATTAGCTTACCATGTTTTGTGACTTCAATAATTTCACCCTCTTTATTTCCCATTGAAACAATTTTTACCCGTAATCCAAGTAAATGATAAATCTCTGTTTCTTGTTGTTCAACGTTATCGGATTCGGCGAGTGCTAAATTTTTCCATCCATGATCGAATTGGAATTTTGTGACCTGCTGGGCCGGATTTTCAATTCTATAGATCATCGAATCATCATGCTCTAAGGCATGTTCAACAACATAAAGAAAATAATTTTCCTGGTATTTTGAGGCATATTTAAACTGCGTAGCAGATAAGCCAACACCAACGTTCGTCCACGGCCCTTTAATACCTTTCACCTCTATATAAATTAATCTTCCATCAGGGCCAATAGATTCGATGTCGTATCCTTCATGGTTTGTATTTTTGTCATTCATATTAATTGGATCCCAGCCCCGCCGTTGTTCAAATTCCATTACGAATTTTTCAGCAGCTCTCCCTATCGCAATGTTTTCAGGAGACTCATCATCTGATATTTCGTATTTATCATCCGAAGCGGTTGTTTCGCCTGAAACATAAGAAAGCATTCGATTGGTTTTTTTTGAAGGATTGTCATGAGCGGAACTCTTACTTGATCTGCCATGCCCTGGTTTTGTGGGAGGTGTGCCTTCGGAACCACCAGAGGTCTTTTGATTATCTGAAAAGCCACCGTTTTGATTTAGCTGATTGTTATTGTTGGTGCCTGTTCCAGGTGTTTTTTCGTTTCGTGATTGGTTGTTTGTCTCTGCTGATTGGCCGCTTTCCGTTTTACTTGAAGATTTATTAATCGGCCCCTCATTATTTGTTCCACTATACTGACTTTTTTTACTTTGATCATTTTCTGGGGAATCTGATTCATTTTCTGACACAGAAGTTACATCAGACCCATCCGGAGTGTTGCTGTGTTGTTTTTTTTCTGTGACTGTTTTTATACCGAATTTATGTTTAAATTTATTAATTTGTGAAGAAAAATTATTGTGGTCTATGAATATTAAAAGGCTGGTCAACTCGGAAACGAGACGGACAATGTTTTTCTTACGATCTGCATTGTAATAAGAAATTAGTAAATTGCATAATTCACTCGCAAAATCAATTGGTTCTCCACATATTAAAGCAGTGTTCTCTTTTTGAATTGCGTAAACCTGATTGGTATCTAAAACATGATTGTCAGATGATCTGACTATCTTTTTTGCCAAGGTGTCACGACGATTAAGTCCCAAATTTTGTTTTTGGGCAGATTTTACATCAATATTTTCGTTTTCCTCAGGGTCTTCAATATTTTCAATTTTAAGTATTTCAAGAACTGTCGTTTGAATATCAATAAAATTTTTTAACCATAATTCAGGGGTCGAAAGAGGTGTTCCCTCTTCAGCTATAATTTGATAATCATCTGATAGAAGATTTATTCCGAGCAATTGGGCTGCTGCCTTTTGCTGATCAGTATGATCAGAGGAAGCAAGATGTGAAGGAGTAACCAGTAACTTTTTAGGAACAATCTTGAAGTCTGTAATTTGGAGATCATTAAAATATATTGTTTCCTCTCCATTAACAGGAACCCATTGTCGTCCAAGTGTATAGACCAAAGCGTCTGAATGAACAATGTTCCATCTATATTTTATGTCCTCTTTTTCGGTAATTTCCTCATTAATATATGCATAGGCAAATGGTAAAAATCTTCTTACGGATTCTGCATCCGGTTTCCTGCTCCATGTCCATTCGAGAACATCAATCGCTTGATTCGCTGTCGTTGTGGTTGGGAACTCATAGATGTCTTTTAAAAGATCAAAAATTTTGATTATAAATGGGTCAAATTTTAAATCTGTAACTGCGATTACCCATCCAAGATTACTTCTAAATCCTGGGCCTGTCTTTTTAACTATTCTCGAGAAGGGTACTCTTATAGATCCATCAAGTAAATTTGTTCTGTCAGGAACAGGAATCAATGGGTGACGTTCGAGTATTATTTTTAAAGGTTCAAGGTTTTCATTATCATCTTCATTTAATATTTCTAAAAGAACATCTAATAAATCATTGGTAGATAATTCTTCTCCTTGAATTTGTAATTTCTGCATAGGTCCTGCTTTTGGGATCTGGGCTCCGAAATTAATTCCTACACTTTCGAGAAATTGTATTAAATCGTATCCCAAATCGGCGACAGGCGATTCTGGACGGACAGGATCGTATTTTTTAAGAACCTCTTCAGGTTTATAAGGACCATCGTTACCTGTTTTTGAATATATCCATTTAAAATTAATTAATTTTTGAATCCAGTTAGTAGTTTCCTCCAGTTTTTCCTCTGTAATATCACCACAGTTAAAAGGTATATATAACAACCTCTTATGAGTGTAACTCTTCAGGTGCCCAGTATCTTCATTAAGCCATTCGCTAAAGCCTTGATCTATATGCCCAGATTCTAATATTGAATTTATCTGATCATTAATTTTAAAATCTATTAAGATAAGATAATTATTGTCTACTTTGACATTTTTATCGAAATTCCATGGAATTGGCCTCATTGGAGAAGCGCGCAAGCTTATGTTTGAATTTGGGAAAGCCTCTCTAAACTGGACTAAATTCATTTTCTTTTCAACTGTCTCAGGAATAAATTGGCCAAGAGTAGGTGGGACACATGATTCGAAAAAACTTCTCCAATTTAAAGCTTCGTTAATAGTGTTATAACAATTCGAAACAGTGGGGTATTCAGGGTAAAATGTTTTTCTGTATTCGTTCGCATAAGGCTCTGCAAGAAGAGCTTCGCCCAAATTACAGAGTATTTCCTTTTGATCAGCATTTATACAAATAACTTTATTAATTAGTTCTTTTCGTGAATTGAATTTTTCACAAATATAAGCTGTTAGCCTTGAGATTAATTTTATGTCTAAGATATCTTCTCCTACAAGACTATCCCACCATAGCTCTACAACCTCAGACAGTTTAGCTTGGTTTATGGTTTCAATATAATCCTTTGCCTTTGTTCTTTTGTTATATGATCGAGAGGTGACTGTTCGATCAAAACTCCATGAAATGATGTCACCTTTTTCTTCAATGAATGGCTTCAGGGCTGATACAAAGTCAGGATTATTGACGATGATATTCCAGTCGCTTGGATATCTGACAGCAGAATGCCTATTTGTAAATTCTCCATTTTCAGATGGAAGGCACTTAAAATGTGTTAGTTCCCAATCCTCTACCCCATGCATTTCAAAGAGTCCTTGAAGCAATGTCTCCAGGTGGCCATCTCTAATATCAATATCAAAATTTTCGTACCACGATTGAACAACCCCTTTTTCCCAAAAAGCAGCCAATTCAAATGACGTTATCTCTTCTAAAAGTCCTATACTTGTCAAAGTATCAACTGCTTTTGACCCAATGAGTTCTCTGCTTGCTATGTTTTCACCAAAAAGAACCCATGGCAATAACTCAAGTTTTTCCCCACAATGTATTGATAATTGTTCAGGCAAAATTAGAGCTTCTGACTGTGATAAAAATTCGATTTTATCATCAGGGATATGCTTTGGTATGAACTCTACTTCACTCAGTTCTTCACATAAAAATTTACAATATCCCAAGTTGATCGGATTATTATCTGAACCATTGCCCCCTAAAAACCAGCCGTATATATCTATTGCATTTTCATCTACACAGGGTAGCACTTTATACGCTTCTTTCCATGTACCGGATGGAGGGCCATCACTACTAGTTAACCACTCAAAGTAATGTTTAGTTATTTTAGGGATGTTATTAATGATCTCTCTATGCCATTGATTATCCTTAAGATCTGCATCCATAAATTCTTGTCGGCTTTGGGTCAGGAGCCAGTCTGCATGTATATTAATACCAATGGGAAGTTTAACGCTTGTAGGTAAAAGAGCATAAGCCTCTCCAGTATCAGGAAGTATTGGGAAGAGATCTTCTTTTGCTTCAAAGAAAGCATCGACTTTTCTTTTGCGGCTTGCATCTGAATATATTTTCTTTTCTTCTTCCGGTGTTGAAGCGAACAACTGTCTGTGTTCAAGAAATTTACGTATTGCTTCTTTTGAAGGTTTGTATTCTTGAGAAAAAATTATCCATCGATATGTTTCATCATCTAAGCTGTTGATTGCTGTAATGTGAAGGCGATGACCCGAATTGTCTTTTAAAGGAATTGATTTATCAATTGTAAGTGTCCAGATTTTATCTCCCCAAAAGAGCTTACGGACTCCTTGTCTAGCTAATAGTGGCAATAACGATTTGTTGTTTTTTATAACGGCTTCTAAGTCAGATTCTATTGTATAATTGTCTATAACCCTATCTGCCAATTCGAAACGACAGGTCATACCTTCTGAAGGATCTGGGATTGAGTTATTCCAGAATGGTAGAACAGCCCCAAGCCAATCCCGGTGTTTATCTTCATATACATCCCCAACACTTACTTTGACATTCATCTGGAATTTCCAGTCTCCAGAGGAAACCCTAACTGTCTCATAACTTCTGAAAACCGCCTTAAAACCAACTCCCATGAAACCTACTGTTCCTGCTCCTTTTGAAGAAACTCCTTTTGTACAAAGTCCGATAACGTCCCTGTCATAATCAAAAGCTTTGCCGTTATGTTCAAAAACAAAAGTTTTTTCATCAACAATCTCAAGTCGAATTATATTAGCATTTTCGTCAACCGCATTCTGAATTAGCTCTGCAACATAGAGCCAAGAATGAGGAAACTTTTGTTGAAGATCTTTTAGAGCACCTTTACCTCGATCGCTTTCATAAAATAGAAGGTTCTCCCACGAAAGCCTTTCCAGGAACTTTTCACATGATTCTTGATCTCTTCTTTTCATTGTCGACATGGAAAACCTCAGGTCATTGAAGTAGAAGTTTATACTTAAAATCACTACTTTGATGGTGTAAATAAAGCGATTTCAAGTTTTGCATTGAGCTATCTTTTTTGGGGGGCTGATTTTAATTCAACTAGATAATAAAGAATGGGGGTATACTATTTTTAATTTTACCACCTTTTAAGATATAGCTAAAGCATATTAAGGCTTTTTAAGATCATATATTTCTTCCTTTTTTCAACCAATACTTAAAAACAATTATGCTGACTTTTGATTTTTTGCGATTTGCCTGTTTGACAATCCTTGATTTTTTAATTCCAGGCCTTTTTGAAAAAACATGGGATTCAGTTTTATTTTTGCTCCCAATTCTTTGCCTTTCCGTTTCGCATTCTGTAATCCAATTTTTATTCTTCCACTTAAGAAAATCAAAATAACTACGTTTTCCCATTCACTCGGCCTCTCAATTGCCCAGAACATTTAAATGTGACCACCTTTCGGCCAGATAGCATCAGATCATCACCAGTGGCAGGATTTCTACCTTTCCGGGCATTCTTTTCATTCACACTGAATTTACCGAATCCGCTAACCAAAATATCATCACCTGATTCAAGGGTAGATTTCATAATCTCAATTATGGATTCAACAGATTGGGAGGCTGTTTTATTGTCGACTTCAGCGTGTTTGATGAGTTTCGATATCATTTCATTCTTGGTCAGTGCCATTGAGTCGGATCTCCTTGTGATCGTTTTTTATTTCAAATCAATATCTTCTGCAATCTCCTGCATTCCTGCAATCACATCTACAATCAGATCATTCAATTCCATATCCAGCATTTGAGCACCTTTTTCAATGATTGAACGATCCACACCAGCGGCAAAGTGCTTTTGCTTCCATTTTTTACGGACAGATTTTGGCTTCAAATCCATGATACTTTTTGAAGGCCGAACCAAAGCACATGCTGTAATAAATCCAGTCAATTCGTCTACTGCATACAGGAATTTCTCCATTAATGACAGTGGTTCAACATCCGTGCATATCCCCCAACCATGAGAAATAGCACCACGAATATATTCTTCCGGCCATTCCCGTTCCTTCAGTATTTCTTCTGTCTTGATGCAATGCTGGTCCGGAAACTGCTCATAATCCAGATCATGGATAAGGCCCAAGATACCCCACTTATCCTCATCTTCATTGTATTTACGGGCCATATAACGCATAGCTCCTTCAACTGCTAAGGCATGCTTTATCAGCGAATCATTGGAATTATATTCTTTAAGCAGCTGGAGAGCGTCTTCACGGGTTGGAGATTGCATGTTCGTCATTTTCCTTTTTTGTCTTAAACTCTGCTATAAAAACGAATCTCTTTGTGATAACGGTTATCCAATAGATTTAATATCAAGTCTTATTGTAAAGGTTTTTCTATAATCTTCAATCCATATGGTAACTTCAGTATGAGTTTTCTCTGAAGTTTTTTTGTTTCGCTCCAAGTAAAATTGTCCAATGTGAACAGATGAACCCCTGCACAGGATCTCTACTGTAGCACTCTCAGGTTCAAGTACATGATAGATATAGCAATTTCCAAAATGTATCTTCTGGGTATATCCGTCCACCCAATGCTTCATGATTCGACCTTCATTGATGAGGTCTCCTTCATTAAGAATAGGCTGAATTGTCGGACTGCCGGGGATGGGGGGCTGGAAAACGGAGTGGTCAATGACAGGAATTTCTTCTGAATTTAAAAAAGTCGATTTGGAACCACAAAAAGGACAGGGTGTAATTGTTATAGTATTTTCATTATTTCCTCATTCTCTTTATTTCTATACGCAACGTTTGTTAAGATATCGGAATGATTCGTTTCGCTATTATTTTGAAAAAACAGATCATTCCTGATTTAAGTCCAGAAGATACCAACTGAGATAAAGTCCGGTCGCCTCTTTTTCCAATGCCAGCAGCTGTTTTACATCCAACTCTGGTATGTCCGGCATGGTCAGTGGATTTAATTCATCAGTACAGCAACCGAATAAATGTATCTTTTGACAATGATGCAATGCCGATTCCAGGTATGCCATCATCTGGGACCGACGCGCACCGGTTGAGTCAAACGCACCGGAACTAATTAGGCTTTCAATTGTTCGTTTATTGACTTTACGTATATCCACCCGCCTGCAGAAATCAAATAAGGATTCGTATTTTCCATTTTCACGAGTTTTAATAATCGATTCAATGGCCTCTTTACTCACATCTTTCACTGCCGCAAGACCAAAGCGAATTGCTTCTCCGCTTACGGTAAATCCCTTGTCACTCTCGTTAATATCCGGATGCAAAATTGAAATATTGCGGCTGCGGCAGTCGGCTATATGCTTAATGATGCTTTCCAAAGAGTTTATTTCGAAAGTCAAAACAGCCGCCATATATTCCACTATAAAATGGACTTTTAAATATGCGGATTGAAATGCAATCAGCGCATAGGCGGCACTGTGGGGCTTATTGAAGCCGTCACCGGCATATTTTTCGATGATGCCGAATAATTCAATGGCTTTCTCTTTGGGGATGTTATTTTTAACCGCGCCATCCACAAACTGTTGCCGCTGTTTGGCAATGACTTCAGGTATTTTTTTAAACATGGCTTTTCGCAGGCTGTCGGCTTCCACCATGGTATAGCCTGCCAGTTTTTCGGCGATTTTCATCACCTGTTCCTGGTAAAGGATAACGCCGTAAGTGGGTCTTAGAATTTCTTCCAGTTCCGGAACCAGATAAGTCAGCTCTTTTCTGCCTTGTTTGCAATCTATATAGTCATCCACCATTCCACTGCTCATGGGGCCAGGGCGATAGAGGGCCACCAGAGCGGTCAACTCGACAAAATTCTCCGGCTTTAACCGAGTGATCAAGTGCTTCATACCGGTACTTTCCATTAGAAATACGGCGGAAGTATCTCCTACTGCCAGCAGTTCATAAGTTTGTTGGTCCTGAAGATCTAAATTAGATATATCCGGAGCGGTTTTTCCCTGTACCGCTATTATTTTCAAGGCATCACCAATAATGGATAGGTTGCGGAGCCCGAGAAAATCAAACTTGACAAGGCCGATGGCTTCTAATCTATTCATATCAAACTGGGTTAATGTTTCACCTTTTCTTCCCCTGCACAACGGCATATATTCCTTAAGGGATTTGTCTCCAATAACAATTCCTGCTGCATGAGTTGATGCATGGCGGCGCAAACCTTCAAGTTTTCTAGAAATATCAATAAGTTCAGCAATTGACGGATCGCTTTCAACTTTTTTTCTCAGCCTGGGTTCTTTTCTCAGCGCTTTTTCTATCGTTATATTCAGCTCTTCGGGGATAAGCCTGACAATTGCATCCACTTCACTTAAAGGAATATCAAGAACCCGCCCTACATCCCGAATTACGGCCCGGGTCTTCATTTTTCCGAATGTGATGATTTGGGCCACATAATCATCGCCCCCGTAACGATCCACCACGTACCGGTAAACATCATCCCGGCCGTTGATGCAGAAATCTATATCAATATCCGGCATGCTGACCCGACTCGAGTTATAAAACCGCTCAAAAATCAGCCCGTGTTCAATAGGATCCAAATTGGTGATTCCCAGAGAATAAACGACCAGACTGCCACCTGCTGAACCCCGGCCAGGCCCGACAGGTATGCCCTTGTTTTTTGCATATTCGACAAGATCCGCAACGATAAGAAAATAGGCGGGAAATCCCATGTTATTGATGACGGAGATTTCATAATCAATCCGCTTTTTGTAAACAGATTCGTCAATCCCCGGGTTTTTCCTGCGGATGATTTCCATTTGTTCCGCATACCCTTTGCGGACTTTTTCTTCAAAGATCTGCGCTTCGGTTTTTTCTGAATTCAAATCAAATTTTGGCAAGTGAAAGGTATTAAAATCGAATTTCACGTGGCACCGGTCGGCAATAAGAAGGGTGTTCTCAATGGCGCCAGGGTAAACGCTGAAATCAGCAATCATTTCGTCACTGGATTTGAAATACAGATCCTCCGAATTAAATTTCAACCGGTTGGGGTCTTTGACCGTGCTGCCGGTCTGAATGCACAAAAGTACATCATGTGATTTTGCGTCTGATTTGTTCAAATAATGACAGTCATTTGTGGCCACCATTGGAATAGACAACCGTTTATGCATTTCCAGAAGTTCCCGGTTAACGATCTCCTGATATGGAATTCCGCTATTCTGTACCTCTAAAAAAAAATTATTCTTGCCTAACAAATTTACATAAAATCTGGCTGCATCATCAGCTTCTTTGATTTTGCCGGCTCGGAGCAGTGACGGAATTTCGCCTTTTAAACAGGCTGATAAACCGATTAACCCCTTGCTGTATTTCGCAAGAATTTGCTTATCAATTCTTGGGAGATGGTAAAATCCCTCAAGATTTGCCTGACTGACCAGACTGCAAAGATTTTTATAACCTTCCTGATTTTCTGCCAATAATACAAGATGTGAAATCCCCTTATGATCATCAGTGCTTTTGTCACGAATGGTTCTTGGTGCGACATAGCATTCACATCCGATCAAGGGTTTAATGCCTGCTTTTTGTGCCTGTTCATAGAAATCCACAACACCAAACATTGCACCGTGATCAGTAATTGCAACTGCAGGCATTTCATCCGACTTTGCTTTTTCAAGCATTTTCCCAATGCGGATAGCACCATCTAAAAGGCTGTATTCAGTGTGAACATGTAGGTGGACAAATTCTTTTTTAGAATTTCTCATATATATTCCAATTTATTTTGGTAAAATTATAATTCAAAGCAGGTATGCTAAACGCAAAGATATACCTTGTTATCTTTTTCAAGATTCCAAAATTTATGAGATGAATTAATCATAAAATCCTGAAGGGGATTATTGCAGGAAGTTTTAGAAAGACTGGCTGATAATACTTGTGATACAAGTTGACTTTCAGCAACACGAAAATTATTTCCAAGGTATTTTTGATATTGATTGTATCCTGGTGGGGAATGATCCAATAGGCCTGTTAACCATTTTTTCATGACCAGATAATTCTTTTTTGAAGGGACATGACGTACCGATTTAAAAGCAAAAGCGTTAGCAAGGCCTTCTTCGATATTGTCATTTGAGAGAAATGTTGGATCGTAAACTTGATGCTTATAGTGAATATATATAGGCATTTTCAAACATGACTCTGCCATCATGGAAAATAAGTCTACTTTGTAATGATATTTTTCATGATATAATAGCTTTTTCCATACGAATTTCAGGCATTCATAAAAATCAGCATTCGAAGTTTTCATCAGATCTCTTGAAAGTGATATTAAGCATTTTAGATTTATGAATACCCCCCAATTTTTTGGCCTAAAATGAAATGATCGATAATAAGCACATTTTTCAGGATACCAGCCCTCGATTTCTATAATTCCATATTTCTCATCGGACTTATGCTCCTCAATGATTTTAAATACATCATTAACATTGCTGACAGCGATTGCTTCTCTCTCTCCTATGACTCGTCTTTCAGCGATGTAATTGGTTTCCGACAAATCATCACTAAATGCTTCCGGGACTAAATCCATTGCTTCATTTATGGCTGTATCAATTGCACACTTTGATAAATAAGTCTCAGGCTGACCATTCATTGAATTTTCCTATATCATAACTCAAGATGTTATATTTAAATCAATTATTATTCATTTTCTATTTAGAGTTCTTTGCACTCAGTTTTTTATCGTTAACATCATGAATTAAAAAATCATACCTTTGTGACATATAATCCCACCACTTGGAAAAAACTGGATATTTTTCAATCGGAAAATTTTGAAACAAATCTTCAAGCGTAAAGTTAATAAATCGGTCTTGATTGTCTATCAGTTTTTCCCAAATGTGAATTGCTTTATCGCTAATACATTCAAGATCCTTATTTGTTACTCTGTTAAAGTCGATGTTTTTCAAAGGTCCAAGATGTAATACCGTGACTATATCTGCACGAATTTCTGATTCAGAATCGATTTCTATTTCGTTTGCAAGAAATTGTTCGCGAAACATTTGATCGAATGGTTCATAAAAGAGATCTTCAAAGCATAACCTATTATCGAGCAACAATTTCTTTTTAATGGGGCAATGTTTTTTATCAAATAAATCTTGGTAAATTTTTGTTCGATCAGTTTTATTTTTTGAATATTTTAAAAATTTTGAACTGTATGTCTCCGTATATTTCCACTCAATTAAAACAAGACGAATTTTACCATCACTTTGCTTGAACCTTACAACTGCGTCAGGGTATGTTGCCTGGGAACCCCTTTTGCCACGATTCCAACCATATTCTTTTAAATAATTCTTCTTTATTGTTTCCCACTCAAAAGAAACGAGAAGATCATCTTCTATCGGCAACGCTTTTTCAATGCCTGGAAATATTGATTTGAATAAATCAACAAGCGCATTATTTTTGTCCTTATATGCAAAGGGAAATAAAAAATTTACACAGAATGCCTGAGACGAGAGAAGATGATTTTCGCCACTTGTATGCCATTGAATATTTTTGTCTTTAAAAAATTTGTACGCATCATCACGGATTTCTTCAAACAGGTTTTCCTCTTTGTATTTTTTGGGAATACAGTATTCCACAAGATAATTTTTGTATTCGCCATTTGCTTGTGCTGGTTTTGAAAAAAAATCTGATTTTTGTTTAAACTCTATCTGACAATTTCTTTCACTTTCAGTGAAGTCCTTTTTTCGCTTACTCGATTTGATTACTGGGTTGGCAGTGTTCAATGATTTTTTCAGGTGATTGATACTTAAATAATTTGGATGTTCATCCTCTAAAGTTATAAATCCCCCAAAAACTGGATTAATAGGCTTTTTCAGTTTGCTGTCCTTTACCTCTATGTCAATGGCACATGAAAGGCCTTTGATTATTTCATCAATATCAAAAGGATGTTTATGGCTATTTTGATTTTGGAGGTTTTCATAAAAATATGCACTTGGTGCAACAACCAAATATTTCAAAGTTGTCTGATCGCTAATCTGTGATTTAATCGCTTCGTATCCGTGAAATTTTGACAGACAATCTTTTGCATGTTCAATGACTAAACCCTTTCGGGCATTGGCCAAATGACACGACAGAAAAAATGCATACCCATATGATTGTAAAAGTGCCTTATCAAGGTAATCTCCACCCGGCAATTTCGCTTCAAGTACTGCAATTTCAGTGTTTGTATCAACGGCAACTAAATCTGCACTGATTCGAAATTTGTGTTTTCTTTCTGTTGTAACTCTAAGTAATGGGGCTTCATATGCAATAAAGTAAAGCGTGTTATTTCCATAAGTTCTTTCATCATCAGTTTTCCTTACTTTAAGTGTCTTCAGATTGAATATATCCCTTGAATATTTATCTTCTTTTGAAAGTCCGGCACTGTATCCAGCTAAACAACCGCTTTTTGAGGGAATTTCATAATGTCTTCCTTCGGGACTAAATATTCCACCAAGTTTTTCATCTTGATAAATGAAATCAGGCCCTTGATAAAGTTCAAGCCATTTCAGCCACATCTTATTTCTAAACTGACCAATGCCTTTTGATAAGTCCGATACCTTGAGCACTTCACTCGTCCATTCATTATATTTATCTTTGCTCATATTTGGCTATTTATCCTTTCTATATGTGTTTTTGAAATAATTCTATACGTTATGAATGTTTCTGATGCTCGAAAACTTTCAAAATTATAGCCTTGACTTCTTCACAGATACAAGGTGCCTTGCTTCCAGTTCTACTGGCAATGTTCAATGTTATTATATTCCAATCGTTCAACCAATCTAAAATTATGGACATTGGATCTTTTGAAATATCAAGATCAATATGTAAACATGGCTTAATTCAATTTTTAGCATTTTTTAGTTAAAGCCGATCCTGAGGAAAGCCTGCCATGAATAAAAACAATTGTTCCAAAAGTATTTCAGTATTAGATACAGTTCTTATCTGATAACAATCGATTTCAATATTTCCGTTCTTAGGTATTAAGTTCTTCCATCTTCTATGACGGCTGCAGTCCATTTATCCGCAAAATGGGTTATCATTTGAAGCCTGCATTCTTTGTGATGATAATCAAGATTGTTTACACCTCCATTAATTGGATAAATCCCATCATGTGCAACAATTGCCTGGGCTTCCTCTTCAGACAATTTAATATGCTGGCTCACCATGTAGAGGCTTCTTACAGCAATATTCATCTTTATTATGGATGGATTAATTTTATAAAAAATGCCTTTCTTAACTTCCTTAGGATTTGTATTTCTCAGGTAATATGGTTTTCCTGGAAGTCCTATCTTTCCTACATCATGGAATAAGGCAGCAATAATTACTGATTCATCCGATAAGTCAGAGGCAAGCTGTGATTTTATATTAAGAGCATTGTAAGCGACCCCGATAGAATGGTTGAACAATCCACCTTCTTTGCATAAATGAAACCTGGTCGAAGCAGGTGATGTTAGCCAGCTTGTTTGTTCTTCAAGAAATGATTTAAAGGCTATGGCTTGGTCTTTTCGTTCGATTATCCTATGAAAAAGCTTTTCATATTTTTCTTTTATTTTACTCATAGTTAACGCCTTTTTTAATTTTCATGTTTTTTAAATTATAAAATATGTGATAGGACACTGAGTGTCCTATCAAAAAAAATGAGGCGAAGATGGAAAGATCCAAAACACAATACAGACGTCTTTTATTTATTCATGATTGTATTAAAAAGGAGCAATACCCAAATTGCAGGTCTCTTGCAGAAAAATGGGAGGTCAGTCGAAAAACGATTCAAAGAGATATTGACTTCATAAGGGATCAGTTAAATGCACCGATTGAATATAGTGCTCAAAAGAGGGGTTTCTATTATTCAGAAAGAAATTATCAAATGCCGGCGATTTTAATCAAAGAAAGCGAATTATTTTCGATATTCATTGCCGACATAGTCTGCCGGCAATATGAAAACACTCCTTTATACGATAATTTAAAATCCGTCTTTACAAGAATTGAAAAAATCCTTCCCGGAAAAATATCTATCAACACGATGTTTTCAGATAAATTTTCAATCCTTTTGAACCCGAACACTAAAATTAATACGACCGTTTGGGAAAAAATATTCTCCTCATTACAGAAGTTACAAAGAGTAAAAATAATATATAATCCTCCATGGGAAAATGACTCAATTACGCTCAACATTGAACCTTATCATGTCATCGGTTACCAGGGAGAATGGTATATTATTGGACATTGTCATGAACGAGAAGGACTTCGAACGATTGCGATGTCAAGAATAGCAAAAGCAACTTTGCTAAACAAACAATACCAGATACCTGAGGATTTTAATGTCAGTGAAGTTACTGGTTCTAACTTCGGCATATTTTTAAATAATGAAGAGTATAAAGTTAAGGTCAAATTTTGTCCTGAGGTTGTCCCATATATTAAAGAACGTCTATGGCATCCCTCCCAAAACATAAAAAACAATAAAGACGGAAGCATCGAATTTTCATTAAAGGTCAATAACTTATTTGAAATCAAACGATGGGTGCTCTCCTGGGGACCGAAAGCAAAAGTACTTGAGCCTATTGCATTGATATATGAAATAAAAAACGATGTAAAAAAAATGGAATCTTTCTATAATCCAGGATAATACATATATAACGCATAGCTCCTTCAACTGCTAAGGCATGTGTTCTTTGAGCAACTGAATTGCGTTTTCAAGGAGCAGAGATAATATGTTAATCATTTCCCTTTTTGATTCTAATACTGCTAAAAAACCAGATCCCCTTGTGATAATGTATTGAAGATTCTGTTTACCTCAAATATAAGTGAATAAATTCCAACACAAGCAGTGCATATCTTTATTTCGCCGTAATATCCAATCCATGAATTTTTATATGACATAAAATATATACGCAAAAATTCAGAACTTTATATACTGCAAAAAAGTCGCATCAAAAATGAGAATGACCTTATCAGCAGAATGATTGAAAATGAACACCGAAAAATCCCAATGGGAATGTTGATGAATGGCTATCAGATGCCATTGAGTGCTGGCAAAGGGAAATGAGATAACCCGAAATTGTCATTCTATTGGAAAGCATGAGGTGAGAATTCCTTCATGCTTAAACTTAAAACAATAATTAATTAGAATACTTACTGTTAAGGGTTTTTATCTCATTCGCGATTTCTTCTCTTAATGCTATAGGTTCAAGCACTTCGGCATTATTTCCAAATGACAAAACCCATCTTTTTAGATCCCACCAGCCAGATGTTTTAATTTCTAAAACGATGGAACCGTCATCCTGATTGAAGATTTTTTGATTTTTGGTAAGTCGCCTTTCTGTAACGTATTTTGCCTGATCATTAGATATCCAAATTTTCGCTTTAATCGGGTCGTCATAAACCATGTCAAAGGCTTCATTTAATTTTTCATCAGGATCAAAATCATCCGGGTATTCAAAACGATTATCGGTAAAGGTTATTCCCTGGATTCTTTCGACTGCAAGGGTTTTGATTTCATCAAATGAGGTTGCCCTTACAAACACATACAACCCACCTTGACTTTCGAAGAAATATAAAGGGTCGATGATAAAATTTGATATTCGATCCTGAGAAAATGAATGGTATTTTACATAAGATGTCCTTTGCTGAAGCATAGCATCGGTTAATGAATCTATGATATCCTCTTTGCCTGAATAATCTTTGGCAAAATTTTCTGATGACACAAACAATGTTTTGATCCTGTCAAGCTTTTCAACCAGCTCAGCGGGCACAAAAGCGCCGAGTTTTGCAAAAACTGTATTCACTTTTTTTTCAATTTCCGTTCTCCTGTATAACCTTGCCTCCCCTTTAATAAGATAAAGGGCAATTATTTCTGGCAACTCAAGTTTTAAATCCGGGATATTTATATTCGGTAAACGCTTCAGATATGTTTCATCGAACTTCCATCGCTTTTCCTTTTCCATGAAAAGCTTTTCGTCATAAAGCGGGAATCCAAGGTTTTCCATTGTCCTTATTATGCGATTTGCTGATGATCTGTCGATCCCAAATGTTTCCTGAAGTTCCTTGATCGTTGTTCCGGCAGGTTTGCTGAATAGTTCAATGGCCCGGAATAACTTAACAAGTTGCTGCCCTCTCATTAGCACCTCTCTTTTTTTTTCAAAAAAATGTCATACATGTGGCCAAAAACGCAACACATGTCTTCTATCATTCTCCTCAGGTTACAAGCAAATTTAAACAAAAAGGAGAAAAAAATGGAAAAAGACACAAAAGGCTTAAAAGATTACGGTATTATTTATGTCTCAGGCTCTATCAATAATGAAATTTCACAAACGGTCTGTCAGGAAATTATAGAAATTAATGTTGCTGGTGAAGTAGATCATATTCAGATGATCATCAACTCTAATGGAGGCTCCTGCAGCGCTGCATTTGCCATTATTGATCTCATGGAATGGTCACAGATTCCTGTTTATACGACCGGAATTGGAATGATTGCTTCTATGGGGTTGCTCATTTTTATGACTGGCGAAAAGGATCGACGTGTAATTACCCCGAGGACTTCTATCCTTTCACACAGATATACTGCCATGACGATGGGCAACCACAGCCAGTTGCTTGCCGGCAGAAAAGAAGAGGATCTATTACATGAAAGGATTATCGAACATTATCTTAATTATTCCAGTATTGAAACTCGTAAAGAATTGGAACAGCTCTTACTCCAGGATGTTGATACTTACCTAACTCCAATGGAAGCTGTTGAATATGGCCTTGCCGATATCGTGGAAAAATTGCGACAGGGCAAATAATAGCTCTGTTGCATTTTTAATTTAACAACTGGTCGTAAAACATCCATATGAGGAGATTGTTATGTCTGCAGTATTAGAAAACAAAATATCAGGTCTCGGTGGTCAAATTTTTCAGACAGCCCCAACGAACCTTTATGACGTAAATGATTTTTTTAAAGACAATTATAAATACATCGAGGCATTAGAATCGGAAGCCCTTATTCTGCTTGCTATTGCCTATAAAAAAAAGAGTTATGGGAAAAATAAGATTGATAATGAATCCAACCAACCCGATACATCAAATGAAATACAAGATTTTGATAAGCTTGTTTGCTTATCAAATAATCAACTTCAAAATCTTTTAGATAATACAACCCACAAAATTCGCATTATGGCAAAAAAAAGCCTATCAATGGGAATTGAACTCTATCTGGAAGATCTCTGCTCTTCAGACGAGCTTGACAGTTTCGAAAGAACCGTGGTGCTTTTACTTTTCATGAAAAGCACATCTCAACTGATACGGGCAATTATAGAAGATTATGAAATGGACCTAAATAATGTCGGCAGAGACGGTATAAAAATAGGGATTCTATTATCCATTATCAGTCCAGGGCTTGTTGAGCAGATAAAAAACCGAAGGTATTTCAGTACGGAGGCCCGATTGATCAAGCGTGAAATTATTGTTGGATATAATTCTCATTATAACGATATGGAAAGTATCCTTGATGAAAGATTCTATCTGCATCAACGAATTGCCAGTTATATCGTAGGTGATAACAATGTATACAGTCTTGATTTAAAATGTATTAACAAAGTCAAACCAAATGTGGCTTTAGAGCAGGTAGTATTGCCGGAAAAAATTAAGCATGACATCTTAATCCAGGCTGAAAGCTACTTGAAATCGAATTCCAGGGCTGATTCGTTTCAAATGAGATCTTTTTATGGATACGGCACCGGCTTGACTTATCTTTTTCATGGCCCATCCGGTACTGGAAAAACGATGATGGCAAATGCTTTAGCTTCAAAACTCGGCAAAAACCTTTTAACCGTAAATATGGAGGCAACTTATAAATCCAGGATATCTACTGAAACGATAATTAAATATGTCTTTAAGGAAGCTCGATTAGCGGATGGCATTGTTTTTTTTGATGAGTTTGACGATCTGTTTCAACCGGATTCATTAGAAAATGCTGTATTGCTGTCCGAAATTGAAAAAGCTGAGTGCATCACGATCATGACCACGAATCGTATAGACCGGCTTGATCCGGCCCTGGATAGACGTATTAACATGAAGGTTCCTTTCAGTATTCCTTCCCAAACCGATCAGGAAAAATTATGGAAAGCTCTTATTCCGCCTACAATCAAGCTTGATGAGACAGCAGATCTCAAGCATTTTGTAAAAAAATATGTATTTACAGGCGGTATTATTAAAAACACAATCCTGATGGCGGCACACAGTGCTATTGCCTTAAAAGGCGATGAGAGTGTCGAGTTGGATATTAAAGGACTTGCGGAGGCCGCTGATTATCAGGCAATGCACTTATTTCAAAACAACGGATTCGGAAGAATTTATAGAAACCCAGAAAGGATCATTGAGCTACCGCTATGTTTAAGAGATAAAAAAAAGATTCATAATATAGCCGGATATTATCAGAAGCTTCAAAATAAAGGGGTCGGAGGCTATATCCTTATTACCTCAAATCACATTGAAACAGGCATTAACACTGTTTCGGCTATCGCCAGTGAGTGCAGAATGGTCAACAGGACATTCTCAATGAGAGAAGCATTGTTTAAGTCAATAGAGAAAGAATTAATTGACCCGCTAACTCAAAAACCAATTGATCCAATAGACTACATTTTCAAAACATCAATCGGCTTCAGATCAATAAGCACAATAATCGACCATGATAGAATTTTTGAACAAAACTTATTGAAATTGGATGAAGAGAATATCGAAAGCTTGGGCTTAATAGAAAAGGCGCGAAATTCCGATAATATCGTGTTCATTGTATGCCCTCCATACAGCAATATCAAATTACCACCTGAAATCAATTATGTTGTCAACATTCATTATCCTTCTGATGATATGCAGATCAGTCATTGGATGGAAAATATGAAAGAATATAATCTCAATGAAAATGAAGCTGTTTATTTGGCCGAGAAATATCCAATGCATATTCGGGAGATTGATTTTTATTTAAACCGGGTTATAATGCAACTCGCATCAAAGACCGATCGTACGTATCATGTCTTGAACCTGATAGAATCAATTATTAAGCAGCACAGGCGATCCACGAGGGTTCTCTTTGGAGAAAACAAGCAAATGACTTTGCCCGTGGTTTAAAATTCATTGATGCATGTCTTTTTAAATAAGGAATAAGAATGAAAAGTATTGAGACAAGGATCTCAAAATCGCAGTACATTAAAGGTCTTCAATGTCCCAAAGCATTATGGTTATATCGCCATCGACCTGATTTAGCTCCTAAAATTTCTGAAACTCAGCAGTATATATTTGATTCAGGTCATGAGGTAGGTGAACTGGCGCAAAAATATTTTGCCGGTGGCATTGAAATTACAGATCCGTATTATGAAACTCAAAATGCCATTGCTTCAACAGAACGCGCAATTAAGAATGGATATGATTTTATATATGAGGCAACGGCCAAGTCACCAGACGGCGCATATTCACGAATCGATATTTTAAGCAAGGTACCGGGCACGGATCAATGGGATCTCATTGAAGTCAAACAATCTACTGGTATTAAAGATTATTATATTGATGATATGAGCCTGCAGAAATATGCTTTTGTGGGCGCTGGATATAATATCAGAAAGTCTATCCTGATGCATATCAATAGCGAGTACTTAAGAGATGGTGATCTGGATCTAAAACAGCTCTTTGTACTTGAAGACTGTACGGAGATTGTTTCGGAAAAAGTCCTGGATATTAAGGCGAAATTAGAGAATCTAATAAATATTATAAATTCAAAAGAGGAACCACAAGTTAACATCGGTGACCAGTGTGGTTATCCTTTTGCTTGTGATTATATGCATTACTGTTGGAAAGAAATACCCGAGTACTCGGTTTATAATGTTCTTCGGGGTAGCAAGCTTGAAAGGCTCTTAGCAGAAGATATTTTTGAAATAAACGACATCCCTGATAATTATGATGTCACCGACCGGGAATCAATCGCGATAAATTCATACAAGAACGACTCGGTACACATAAACAAAGATGAAATTAATAATTTTATAGAATTATTGGTATACCCTTTGTACTATTTGGATTATGAGACCATATTTCCTGCTGTCCCGTTGTTTGATAACTCCAAACCCTATCAACAAATCCCATTTCAGTTTTCACTTCATCTACAGACTCAGCCTGGTGGGGAATTACAGCATATTGAATTTCTTCACACAGACAACGGTGACCCAAGAGAAGCATTTGCTGAAGCATTAATTAAAAACTGTGGCGACAAAGGATCAGTGGTTGTCTATAATCAGGGGTTTGAATCCCGCATAAACAGAGAGCTTGGACTGGCTTTTCCGGAATACAAAGACAAACTAGATGATATCAATGATCGAATGGTTGATTTATTGGTTCCATTTCGATCCAGGTATCTATATCACCCAAAAATGCAGGGTTCTGCATCCATAAAAAGTGTTTTACCCGCTTTTGTGCCGGACTTGAGTTATGATGAATTAGAAATCGGAGACGGTGGAACAGCATCTTTGATGTATTTGTCATGTATTAAAGATTCTATCCCTGCCGCAGAAAAAGAAAAGATTTATGATGATTTAAAAACGTATTGTTGTATGGATACGATAGCTGAAGTCCGACTGATTGAGGTTTTGTATTCTCATATTTAAAAAGAGAGGATAAACATTTGGACAGTTTTTTAAAAGTAAGAATTAAACAGTCTATATAAAAAGAGTTAATAATTTTCAGTTTGAAAATTTTATAAAGAAAAGAAAAAAATATTGAGATTGAGAAAATCATTATATTTTATTAAGAATATTTTTAAATCATATCAAATATTTAAATCCTAAATGTATTAATTGCTCTACTTTTAGCTATAGGTAATTTGCGGCGTTGAACGCTTGATGGGAAACAAAGATCTTTGCCAAGAAATAGGTCTCAACCGATTGAAGAATTTTCAAAGCAAATAATGGAATTGAAAACTATTATGCAGAAAAAAAATTATTATGAGTTTTTTAGTGATTCACAGAAACCTTTTGATCTAACCATCAAGGACGTAGCCGACTGGATGCAAACTGAGGTAAGCGGCAGGTTGTTATTACCACCGATTCAACGATCAGTCGTCTGGAACAACGAGCAAATAATCAATTACTGGGACAGCTTATTGCGAGGTTACCCTCCCGGACTTATGATGGTTCATAGAGCAAGCAATAAAGGTCGAGATGCAGATGGAGAGACAGTCGAGACCGAAAAAGATGATTCGCAGCTTTTCGACGGGCAACAGCGTATGACTGCAATCCTACTAGGCTTTGGTATGGGACAATTAAAAAATATCCGTAAGCTTTGGGTTGATCTTGGATCAAAACCCAATAGAAATTCTGGTCTGAAATTTCAATTACGCATCAATAGTATTGGACAGCCATTCGGATACAGACCCGAAGCACCAAACCAGAAATTAGAATTAAAAAAACGACAGAAGAACTGGGAAAGATGGAACCCAAAAGGAAGCATCAAAAATCCAAAGGAAATTTTTAAGGAAATCAACGGCAAGGATCTCGTAGATGCGATATGCGCTGTATCTCTGAAGGAGATCCTTGTTTCTCTGTGTAAACATGGTCGAATAAATACCATTTTGAACCTAAAATCCAAACTTGATGTAAATGAACAGCGTGTCGATGAATTCTTAAACGCACTTGAGAGTGCGCTGAACAGCAAAATCATTTTCCAGAATGTCTCCACTGAAATCGTCGCAGATCAAAACGAATATATTCGCTTCTTCACTCGTTTGGGACAAGGCGGAACTCGATTATCTGATGATGAACTAACTTACTCAATCATCAAGTACAATTATCCAGAAATCCATGACCGGATGAAGGAAATTATGAGAGGCGACTCTGGGCGCATCGCCGGAGAAGTCGATTTGGTAATGTCTGCTTTACGTGTCGCTAAGACGTTAATGCCGTGGGAACAAGCTAAGGAATGGGAAGTAATTGGTCGTCCAAGCCCTGCCTTTGTTTCTCAATTGAAAGACCGGAAGGAAGTTGAAACAAAATTTTTGGAGTTAATCCCAAAGGTACAAGAAAACGGCTCGCTGAAAACAGCGCTCACCAATATTCGGTCAGCGATCAAATACGATGAACACACTCACTCCAAAGGGCTGCCTGCTATGTTGCTTGCTCAGTTACCACGAGAGTTAGTAGATGTCTTGATCTTATTATCATATAAACGAAGTACACTAAAGCCATGGGATGACCAAAAAGAAACTTTACGCACCTTTGTACTGCATTGGCTTTTCTTTGTTCGCGATGACGCAAAAGCCGCATGGTTGGTTTTTCAACAAGTTTACAAAAGGGTATCACATAATCTTTACTCGAATGCGGAGTGGGCTTTCAATCAAGAATCGATTCGTTATCTGATTAAAGAGTTCGAAAGGGAGGGAATCGCCTATACCATACCCAGCAGTAGTGAAATACCAAAACTGGAGACAGAGGTAAAAAAAAAGTTTCATCTATTGTGTCCATGGGAGGAACGTTTTATAATAGTTGATCGTGAGAATCAGCGCAAACCAGGTGAATCGATAAGGATGATTTCGACGAATCCAAAACTAATAAAAAGAGCGCTTATGTGGCTCCAAAGAGCCTACCTCGCTAAAAAGTTTCCAAACTATGATCCTACCTCAGACCGCGACGAAGACCTGCCGGTTGATCTCGATCATCTGATACCACACGATGTATTTGGTTTTAACTGGAATGGTTGTTATAGCAGGTTAGATAAGGATATAACTGAGGACAAAGATACTTTTGATAATTTTTGGAGATTTCGCCATACTGTCGGGAATTCGCTCGGCAACTACCGCTGGCTTTCGTCTTCTGAAAACCGTGGACGCCAAAAAAGTTTGCTCATTCCTTTGGAGAACAATGAAGATTTACTTATTAATCACAATGATTGGAATGTTCTTATTCGCGCCCAAGAAAATGGTCAAAAATGGAAAAAAGATCATATCATGAAATTTCAGCATCTTATCGATTTGCGTACACTTAAACTTTTCAAAGCTTTGCTAACGGAGACCGGAATTGAGAATGTTATGTGATTTTTAATAATAAATAAACGGATCGCCATTTTATGGAGATACTGCTTCTGTTTTGATTGTATTTCAAATATAAGTTAATAAATTCGCACAAATAAGATTAAAATTCAATCTGAATCATTTGAATAATTCCCTTCAGTAATAAAATGCCTTCAATGCCTATCTTTATTTTCCCGTAATATTCAATCCATGAATTTTATATACCGCAAAATATATACGCAAAAATTCAGAACTTTATATACTGCAAAAAAGTCGCGTTAAAAAATAGAACTCTTCCCCACTTTCAAGGGGAGCAAAGATCCATAACATAGAAGTGTACGAGACCTCGTATTCAGTATCTTTCCCGATTTCAAAAAAGAAATGGGGTTTCCCAGAAAATATCCAGGAAACCCCCAGCCTTATATTATTTCTAAACCATATCTGATGTTCACCCAATTCAAGTTTATACCACATCACTCATTCATCATTCAAAGATAAGTTATTATTATAAATAACTTTAGGCTCCTTCTTTTTGAATGGGCATGCATGCTCGATGAATAGTGACTTTGGAAGGATCTCTTATTTCACTGTGGCGGTCCCCTGTCATCGCTTAAAATCAATTGGCAAGATCAATTTTTATTAACCATTACATAGGAAGCCGCCTATGCAGCAGTAACGATGACGATGAAAGAATGAAACAAACAAAGTAAGTCAGAAATGTAACCGAAAAATCAACAAATGATGACATTGCAATATCAAGTCAATTCTCCGGAATTATATATATGTTAAGCAATTTATCTCCGGGGAAAACATAAAAGGGTTTCAATGTTTATCAGAAAATAAATCCGGTTGCTCACAGAAGTATCAGATTACGCACAAATAAAGAAGAGGATTGCCATCACATGATTGGCTCTCCTCTTTTTCTGTTTTTGACACCTGATGTTCTGTTTTTCTGCGAATAAATAAAACCCTAAACCATGGAGGTAAATGTGAATCAATTATGCAATACCCAAAGTTTAACCTAATCACTTCGATGGACTATATTGTCCTTGTAATTCATGAAATTGAATTTAATGCATTAAAAAATATCATACCAGAATATACAAATTCCAAATATATCTGTTCCAAGAAATTCGACCCCAATAAATATGTATATGATTATTCAGAGGAATATCAGATACAGGGTTTTGAAAAGACATTAAGATTATTCAATTCAAGTGAAATGAATTTTCGACCTATATTGATGAAAATTGAAAAACCGAATATGAAAACGCTCAATTTAATTCATAATTTCGCCGTAGAAAATCAAATTCAATATCATATCTCATCTATGGAATTAACATTCGATTTCTTTACCAAAAATATAGATACGCTTGATGCAATGTATTCAATGCTGGTTCAACATGTCTATTTAAAATGGGCCGGGAAGTCTTTTGAAAATGATTATGAGACAACCACTTATATAGGCAATCCTCGAAAAACAATATCAAAAGCGATCCGGATATATAAAAAAGAGTATGAAGATAAAAAGAAAGATAGAGCCAGATTGGAATTGATATTAAAAAGGAGACTTTTAAAGCGGCAAAATATTGAATCAATAACTGATCTGGAAAAGGATGTATATTATCAGATTGTAAATAAGTATATTAAATTTAAAGACTTAAGATTGAATGTATATGAAAAGAAATATTTAAGGAAACTAAGAAAACAGAATAAGGCCTTAACTGATGATCAATTACAGGACAAAGTTGATATTGAATTAGACACCGTCAAGCAGATCTGTAATCAGAAAGGTATCGTTGAAGCATTCCGGCATATCCAGAAGCAGGTAAGCGGGGAATATGAATGTTTCAAAGGATATGATTTTCATGATGTCTTCTTTAATAGAATAATTAACAAGAATTTTTGTTAAGCATTACAATCAGTGAATCAGAACAAAATGCTGATTTGTATGCAATGTGATTACAGCTGTCTAAGGATAAATAATCTGATTTTTAAATGATGAAGAATTGATAAGAATTTTATGTGAATTGCATTGCTGTTCAAAGTTTTGCTTGTTTTGAAAGTCTGTTTGTATTGTTTGAAAGAATCAGAACAAGAAGGGCTGTTTGTGATGCTGTGTTTTTTTGTTGGAATTTGTACTTTTTGGAAATTTTGGTCTGTTTTTGTTATAAATAATTGAAAATATTTAGGAAGTGGAAAATAAAAATCAGAGAAACTGTTTGTATAATTAAAGGGGAATCGGGAAATTTAATTTCCGGATTTCCCCTTCCCCTAAAAAATTTAATAGTAGTTTTAATAAAATCCACCAAAACTTATAAATGATTGAATTCGAATCAATATAATAAAAAATATTATGGCTTTATTGTCTTTTTATCAAAAAAGGAGTACAAAGTTAAATTCGGTAAATTCATAGCTTTAGTTAAATAGGTTTAAAAAATTCACCCTTTACAGAAACAGTCTATGTAGCCGGACAGAAGAAGGAGTTGATTGATGATTTTTGAGCAACCAAAACCAGACTCAAAAAACTATTCTGATCTTATAACTGAAATCCAAAAAGGAATTATCAAGATTCCCAAATTCCAGCGGGACTTTGTTTGGAGCATCGATAAAACAGCAAATTTACTTGATAGTATTCTGAAAGGCTATCCGATTGGAACTTTTATTTTATGGCAAACCGATGAGCGTATCAATGATATTAAAAATGTAGGCAATCTTGAAATTCCACCAACTCCAGATGGCACTAAGGTCCAGTATGTACTTGATGGACAACAGCGCATCACATCCCTTTATGCTGCCTATCTGGGGGCTAAGATTCAAAAGGTCGGTGAAAAAAAGATTACTGATTATAGTGATATCGTTGTCAATCTTGATGTGGATATTAACGATAATGGAGAACAGGTTATAACTGCTATCCCTACTGGAGAGGAATATATTTCTTTAAACGATGTACTTAATTTTTCCTTCAAAAAGGCAAAGGCGCTATCGGATAAATTCAGTGAAGCTAAACTTGAGATAATTGATAGTTATTCAACTGCCTTCAAAACATATGATTTTTCAACGGTGGTTCTGCGTAAAGAAGATATTGATTCTGCGATTGAGGTATTTACTCGTATTAACACAGGTGGACAGACTTTAACGCTATTTGAAATAATGTCGGCAAAAACTTATGATGAGAAACAACACTTTGACATGCAAGCCAAATGGCTGGAATTTATTAAAGAACTTAAAGAAATTAAATATGAAAGTATTTCCAGCACCATCGTTTTAAGTCTTTTGTCTCTTGTTTTAAGTCGCACAAAAGAGTGTAAACGAAAAACGATTCTAAGTCTTGATAAGCAAGATATTATTGATACTTGGGATAAAGTTATTTCTGCATTAAAAGACAGCATCGATTATTTTCGCACCACTTACCGCATACCTGTATCGCACCTTTTACCGTATGACTCGCTTCTTGTTCCTTTTGCTTATTTCTTTTATTACAAGTTAGATAAACCAGAGGCGGGGCAACGTAAATTTTTGGAAGAATTTTTTTGGCGCATGTCCCTTTCATTCCGTTATTCAAGCTCTGCAGAATCCCGTCTATCCCAGGATATTAAAAGAATAGAAAAGATTCTTAAAGGTGAACGCCCTGATTACAGTGACATTAAAATATATCTCGATTCACCAAAAGAACTTATTGATACCAATTTTAGCGCTGGCAATAGCTATTGCAAAGCCATTTTATGCTTGCTCGCTTATCAAGAACCAAAGGATTTCAGGGATAATGGAAAAGTAATTTTAGATAATTCATGGCTTAAGGTAGCAAACAGTAAAAACTATCACCATTTTTTCCCCAAAGCATATCTCAAAGGAAAAACTGTTTTTGATAGTAACAGCTTAATGAATATCACCTTAGTAAGTGCCCATCTAAATAAACGGAAAATAGGAGCCAAAGCACCTTCAGTATATATCGGAGATTTTGCCGATCAGAACAGTGAAATTAATACCGCTCTTAACTCCCATTATATTGATATCAAAGGATTTGGTATCGAGTCTAATGATTATCAACAATTTTTAAAATCCCGTTCAGAAAAAATTTTTGACCATTTAAAATCCCGCGTTGAACTTACACGTACTGAACCAGCTAATGAAGAGATTGAAGAATTAATACTCGGTGGTGAAAGTGAAACTGTTGAATTCAAGTCCACACTGCGTTATGACCTGCGCCGAAAAGAGGTAAATAAAACTCTCGAATACGTGATAGCCAAAACCATTTCGGCTTTTTTAAATAGTAAAGGGGGTAACCTTTTTATAGGCATTGATGATAATCAAAATTCTTTAGGTCTTGATGATGATATCACAACCCTAAAAAAGAAGGACATTGATGGTTTTGAATTACAGCTAATAGAAGTGATTAAAAAATATATCGGCAAAGAATTTAGCTCCCATATAAAAATAAGTTTTCCTGAATACGATAAGAAAATAATTTGTCGCATTTCTGTAGCACAAAGTAGCAGGCCTGTATTTGTGAGTAATCAAGGGAATGATGATTTTTTCATTCGTTCTGGTTGTTCATCTCAGCCATTAAGCCGAGGAGAACAAAGCGCTTATGAAAAAGAACATTGGGGATAAATTGAAAAGACTCCTATGTTAATATGCTTATTTCTGATGAGATATTGAAAGGCCATAATACTTTAATTGAAATATGACTCTAATAAAAATTATAACATAGATTATTATTAAAGTTATAGAAGAGGATTGAAATGAAAATAAAAATTCAGGGATTTGAATGGTTTTTGGGGAAGGGAATCAGCCTTGAACAACTGAATAGTTATCTTGAAGAAAAATCAGGAGTAGATATCAATAACAAAATTTTGGCGATTTGCCAGAAGGATGGTTTTTGGACGGGCGTATTTCTAAGCATTAAAAATGTAAAAGCATATTGCCAGATAAAAAAGGGAGACGGCAAATTTGTTATCACTCCTCAGGAACTTGAAGAAGGGGCATCTATTGTTGATTTTAATTTTTTCATTTTACATCCAAATACAGGTCGAGGTTTATATCAATATTATCATCAATCAGCTTCTTCTAATACGTTCTGCAACTTTATTAAAAAAAGATATAATGAATTGAAAAAAAGGAAGATGGAACAAGAGATAGAATTATCAGGGGGAGCCGATATCACTGAAAAAGAGTATAAAAAAATTATTAAAAAATATAAAGGCACTTTTTCATCAACGACACTGGTGCGGCCCGATAGATTCGAGGATTATATCCGAGACTTAAAGCAGATAAAAAGTCTTTCATATGAAATTTCTACGATAAATGTTAATGAAAAAGACAGAACTCCATTACATCGGCTGGCCGAACGAACAACATACCGTGCTTTTTTCTCTGATGATTTAGTAAATATGGATAAAATAAAAAAAGCTATAATTGAGATGAACCCCACAAATACTTTCCGGAGAGCAACAGTTACAGGAATAGATTATAGTGACCAGGAAGCAATGTATAAACTTCTAAATGATTATGAAAGCTATGCAGAATATGATTATGATGATATTATAAAAACAGTTAAAATTGATTCCTCAGATCTAATCGGTTCTGTCAGAAATGCTTCAATGGTTGCTACAATGATCAAAATGGCAAGAAATAACAGGCAGATAAAAAGTCTTCTGTCTAAAGAGGCGAAATGAATTCAACTGGTAGAATATATTTGATTCCAGCAGCCGTTTTTGCAGTATCTATTATTGGGCTGCTTAAAGGAGCTTACCCTAATCAATCACTGTTTGATTTTTATTCAAAAAATATGAGGGTGGCTCTTTTTACGGGATTTTTTACCATTGGTGGGTTTTTGCTTTCATTAAAAACTTTTATTTTGATCAAGTTGAAAGAGGAATTTTTTGCTTCAGACACCTACCAGGAAAGATATGAAGATGCTTGTGCTTTAAATCCCAAAATGTCAGTCTCTTTATATGGACCTCTTAAAAGACTCGGGAATTTTCTTTTCCACTGTGTATTGCTATCACTTTTAACATCAGTTGCCCAATTCTCTATTGGCTTCATCAACAGCAAAATAACAGCAGCTATTTGTATATCAATGTCAGCCGCAACAGTTTCTCTTGTTTTCATAGCTTGGTGGGACATTCGTGCCAATCTAAATGAATGGTTTGATCTGCTTGAAGAAGATAACAGGAAAAAGAAAAAAAATACGGAGCAAGGATAGTTTATCTGTAATAGTTCATATTTGATCTGACAGGTACCGATTTTGATAAGGTGTCTGTCTGTCAAAATAAATTTCTTATTGGCTCAAGTTCCATTCCATTAGTCATAATAAAAAGGCAGCTTCCATTACTCCTCTCGGCCCAAAGTTCTCCCAGTACCCGTTTTTCTCTGGAATCTTCATTGGTATATCGGTCCTTGCCTTTGTATTCAACAACAAGATTGCGACCATCTTTTAATCTGCACACAAAATCAGGATAAAACTTGTCTGTGGATGTCTGTAGCCAAAATCCATACATATGATTCTTTTCAAGATTTCGAACCCAAAAATCGATCTCATCTAATGAATCAATAAAAACAGCACAATCTGTTTCTTCTTGAGATCCGAAAGCTCCGATTCGAGGGTAGTAATGTTTTTTGAATTTATGTTTGCCATCATAAAGCCGATTATAAGGATAACCCAAAGGATCTGCCTTGAAAGAGAAACATTTTTCAGGGGTTACAACAATTTTTGAATTTTCTCCAAAAAGTAATGTCTGATGAATTTTATTTCGGGCATTTTTTCTGTGCATGAAGATTTTATTTTTTACTGCGATTTGAAGGTTAAATTTATCCTGAACGAGCTGATGTATGGAGAAATTTCTTTGAGAGATTAGTTTATTGATTACATTGGTCAAAAAAATACCAGAATCCTCGGCAGATATATCTGGGTGCGGAATATTTCGATCCAACCAGCGCACTAACCTTGCTTCATCCCAATTTGATTTATTAAAGAAAAATTCAAATTTATTCTGAATTTGTTTTACATATTCAGTTTGAATTTTACCATCTTTTGTAATTTCAATTATTCCTGACTCTCCCTGGGGTCGTTGTCCTGAATATTCGGATTCGGTTAGTTCGGCGTCACATTCCGAAAGTACCCATTCATAATCTAAAAAGTGTTGCTCTTCATAAATTTCGAAAAGATTGCCTTGTTTTAAAGCAAGGACAGGAATAGCAAATGAAAGCCCTATTTCAGAAGGAGTTTTATTCCTTTTTATTCGTGGTAGAGCGGATCTGTGAAAGATTTTTTCAACTGCTGTTTTTCCTTCTGGTGATGGGAATTGATCCACCAAAATCTGTTTGTCTTCATTATTCATAAACCCTTCAAAAGTAAGGGTCTCTTTTTCCTGATCCACAGATATCTTATTTTTAAGATTCTCTGGGAGGTTTGATAAACTATTATGCTTAATATTTGGAATATGCACCGTTGTTTTTTGTGGAAATAAAGGCCGGTCTTCAAACAATAGTTTTTGTTCAGGTGCATTTTTATAGGAAATGAGATCTTTTGCTTCCTGACGTTCAAAACCATTTTCCACTAAGGCATCGCTCATTGCTTTAAGAATTGAATTCATGTCGGGTGAAACGGCAAATGCATAAGCGGCATTGAGTTCTTTAAAATTTTTACGCTTTGCTTTAGGCATTCGAAGTACACGTCCCACAATCTGTTCCACAGCGGTGGGAGATCTCATAGTAGCAAGGGAACAGAGAACATAAGCAAATGGGCAATCCCATCCCTCCTTGAGTTTTTGAACCGTTATTATATATCTATACTCGCAGTTGGTTCCTGTGATATCCTCATTTTTTAAATCATCGATATTCCCCGTAGAAACTGCGATGTATTCTTCTGGAATACCAAAATCATCTGTCAGGCATTTTTTTACCACTTCATAAGTAATGCTTTCCTGTGCTTGGTATGTGGGTTGAGCCTGAATCAGCATGATAGGTCGAAGATATTCTCCTGTTTGAATTTTTTCATTATTAGCAATCTCTTCAAGCTTTTTTCGGCATTGAATGGCATCGGTCAATATTTCCTTCCAGTTACCACGGTTGGTCAAATGAATCGGCATCTTTATCATATTTTCATTATATAATTCGGATGCGGAAACACTATACAACACATTGCTAGGATTCTTTTTAATGTCGGGAGTTGCTGTAAATTCAATTATACATGAAGGATTAAAACGTGTCAGCATTTCAAAAGACAAACTCGTACGGGCGTTATGGGCTTCATCAATGATAACAATGGGGGAGCGCAGATTTAAGAGATTGGCTACAGTTGGTTTTGCTTGACCGTTTTCATAACAATCCAAATGAGAAAACAATTCATTCGAATCGAAAGAAAAATGATCCATTAATGAACCATTGGGTTCATAGACCTTTCTTCCTTCAGTGTTATCAATTCGAAATGCTTGAATAGAAGATACGATGACCGTTGTTTCAGTATCAAGAGTACTGCGGTTTACATGAAGAGCTTCTGAAATATCAATTACACTTACGGCCCCAAGAGAAGCATCAAGAGCTTGGCGGTAAGGATGCCTGACATCTTGTAATGCTTTAAGTGTCTGTTCTCGAATGGGGTTTGAAGGCACAAGCCACAGGACAACACTGGTGTCAGCATGCATGAGTTCTGTTTGGGCAATGTTAATGGAATGGCAGGCAACAAGAGTTTTGCCTCCTCCAGTAGGGAGTCGGAGACAAATATATGGCATTCCAGGCAATTCCTTGACGGAGTTATATGTCAAACCTTGCCCGTATTGCTGACGGGTCAGTTCATAAAAAGCGGTGTCAGCGTTTTGTCTAAGGTGGCATAGGCGAAAATAATCTCTTAAGCTCTCCAGCGCGTTTTCTTGATAATTTTTTAATGTCAGCATGCGTCAATTGATCCGTATTTGATATGGAACTTGTTTGAATATGATGGCTTGCTGCTTCAATGTTTTTGGGCTCAATCGGCAACTATTGCCGTATATAACTTTGGGACCTTCGTGAGGTGGGAGTAAATTTAGCACGGTTCTGGTAAGTGCGTTGCCTCCATTAGGCGACCTATCTAGCAAAATTCCATTATATAAAAGATAAACTGCCAGATTATCCCTTACTCCCAGCAAAGGGAAGTCGCTATTTTTATCCAGGGTAAGCGGGGTGTTTGTTTCAGAAAAGAAAATGAACCTGGCAAGATCATTATATTTGATATTTTCTTTGATTCGACCATTGGCATCAAAAATGGTTTCACCGAGTTCATAAAATCGGAAACCCGAACCTAAGCCTTTCACATTTTCAGTTTTTCCATTGGGCTTTGAAATATTGTACCCTGCTGATGCTCTTTCCAATCGTTGAGTTGTGGTTGATCGGCAAACTCCGGGTTCCATTTCTATCATAATAAATCTTCGATTTCCTTTGTCCTCCCGGTTCAGCGCCATCACAGCATGACCAGTTGTACCTGTCCCGGCAAAAGAATCCAGCACCAGGGAATCCTTGTCTGTTGCAATTTCAAGAATCCTTTTAATCAGCCGTATTGGTTTAGGGGTGATAAATACGGATGCGGAATCTTCAAAATCACAGATTGCAACCAGTTCTTTTTTGGCCTCTTGTGTATGACCAACATCCTTATAACTCCAGAAGGTCTGGGGTACCACTCCTTGTTTTACTTCAGATAAGAAACGTTTTATTTGTGGGATTGAATTGCCATTTTTACCCCACCAAATTCTTTGATCTTCATCTAGTTCATTAAATTTTTCCTTCGAATATCGCCAATAAGCTCCTTTGGGCGGATGTTTTATTTCTCTACCAGATGGACAAGTAATTGAGTAAGTCCCTTTGCTGTATGGATTTCTTGCGGACAAATCACTCGTTTTCCAAGGACCTCTTGGGTCATTGTCTGGATTCTTATATGCTTTATCCTGCTTCTCACTTCTTTTAACAAGATTAGGGCGCCATTTTTCAGCATTTTTTGAATATACTATGATATAGTCATGATCTTCTGAAAAATGCTTGGCAGAGTTTTTCGGCGAATATACTTTTTGCCAAATAATTGAACCAATAAAATTGGCTTCTCCGAAAATTTCATTCATCATCGATCTAAGATTGTGAACCTCTTTGTCGTCTATACTGATCCAAATGGAACCGTTTTCGGTTAAAAACTGTTTTAAAAGATTTAACCGAGGATACATCATGCACAGCCATTTATCATGGCGGCTTAAATCATCTCTGGCTACCACTTTTCCAAGCCAGTCGCGCATTTGAGGACTGTTGACATTGTCATTATAAGTCCAGTTTTCATTGCCGGTATTATAAGGCGGATCAATATAAATACATTTGACGCTTCCTTTATAATGGGGCAGCAGAGCTTTGAGGGCTTCAAGATTATCCCCCTGAAGTACCATATTTCCGTTATCCGTATCTCCAACGGATAAATCTATTGATTCTTTTAATAGGCGAAATGGCACTTCTTTGTGGTGCTCAATCACCGCTTCCCTTCCTATCCATTTCAGCGTTGGCATTCTTTATCCTCTATTACTGCATATACTATCAGGTTAACTCTTTGAAGTTTATCATTACAGTACATCTTCAAATCAATCAAGGTCATCTTGCCTCTTCCCTGGATAAATCTCTTTTGATAGATGCAACATATCGACAGACTTCTCATACTTATTTAATCAAATTAAAATTTTAACTTTCTCATCTCCCATATAGAAATAATATAATAATTATTAATTTCTAACAATATTCCAATAACTTATAAACCAAAAGGAGGTACAACCCGTTTATGAATTCTGTACAAGAGTATCTTAAAAGTGGTTGCCCTGCGATCTGGGTCCTCACCAGTGGGGACCCTTTTCGTGCTGAAAAAGTAATCCCATGTCAGGGATGGCGGTTTCTGGCATGGGATTGCTCAGCAGGCATAAGACAGCCAAACAATTCCACTGCTATTGATCAGATCATTGATCCAGTAGAAGCCATCCACTACCTGGACAATCTGCAAGATACAGTATTGATGATGCATAACCTGCACCTGTTCATGGAATCATCGCCTGAAATTATTCAGGCAATTCAGAACGGTGTCAACCGATGGAAACAAATCGGTGCATGCATGATTGTATTAAGTACTGTATTGCAGTTGCGTCCAGAACTGGAAAAGCTGTTCCAGATCATTGATCTCGACAGACCAGACACAGATGCATTGCATAATTTGCAATGCAATCTAGGAAAAACCCATAACATTCGCCCCAATAAAAAAGCAGCCCGTATTGCATCGGGAATGACAGAATTTGAGGCGGAACAGGCATATTCACTAAGCCTTGTTAAAACCGGGTATTTCTCAAGTAAAGTGGTATCAGATCTTAAGTCTCAGATTATTAGGAAATCAGGAATTCTTGAACTCTACGAACCCACTGACATCAAAGACGTTGGTGGTTTGGATAATCTCAAAGATTATATCAAGAAAAGAGTTGAAGCAATTCAATCCAATGATCTTAACAGACCAAAGTCGATGCTATTACTTGGTATACCCGGCTGCGGCAAATCGCTTGCTGCAAAAAGTATCGCAAAGATACTCAACTGGCCTTTAATCCGATTCGATATTGGTGCATTAAAAGGTTCCTTAGTGGGACAGAGCGAAGCCAATATGCGCGAAGCATTAAAGGTGATTGAGAATTGTCAGTGTGTAACCGTCTTTATAGATGAAATTGAAAAACAGTTTGCTGGAGTTAAATCCAGCGGACAAACAGACGGAGGAACCACAACAAACATGTTCTCACGGTTCCTGACTTTTATGCAGGATACCAGAGCTCAAATCTTTGTAGTGGCCACTGCCAATGACATATCTCAGCTTCCACCGGAGATGCTTCGTGCCGGCCGCTTTGACACCACATTTTGCATCATGCTGCCGACCCTTCCTGAACGGAAAGAGATCATAAACATCATGAATCGCAAATACAAAGCCGATGTGCCGGAAGACTATGCAAAACACTTGCAAGGATTTTCCGGTGCTGAAATCGAGCTGCTGGTCAAGGAATCGCTTTATGAAGGCCTGGACCGGGCCTATGAATCCATTGTTCCGTTATCCCGCTCCATGCGGGAGCAGATCAACAACCTAAACGAACTGGCAACAAGGTATCGCATTGCCAATACGGCAGAGATTGAGCCGGTTCATAACCGAAAAATTATAAAAAGGAGTTGTATGTGAGCCATCTCAGTAAAATTGAACTGGAGATCCATGATCTCGCGTCCTTACAGGAAGCCTGCAAGACATTGAAAATTAATTTTCGTGAAACCCAGAAAACATTTAAATGGTACAGTGGTGTTGGTCAGTGCGACCATGCCATTCATGTGCCAGGTGCTGTGTATGAAGTGGGTATCATCAAAAACAAAGATACCTATGAACTGCAATGGGATGATTATTACTGCGGCGGACTGACCGATAAACTCGGTAAAAATGCCGGCAAACTCAAGCAGGCTTATGCTGTAGCAAAAATCATCAAAGAAGCCCGTCACAAGAAATACCATGTCCGGCAGCAAGCTGTGGATAACGGTATTCAGCTGGTCCTTTCATAAGAAACCCATTCAACGTATTTCAAGTTTTACCCGTCTGTAACACTTACCCGATCGTTAAGTTCAAGTAATTTATAACAATTGAAGTATCAAAAAAACAGAAGGAGGTGATTAATGCGTCCTGAAATCAGGATAACTGTTTCTGATGATGGTGAGGTCGAAATTGAAACCACTGGTTTCAAGGGAAAGTCATGCCTTAAAGAAACAAAATTCCTAAAGAAAATGCTTGGTAAAGAAACATTCAAACAGCTGACCCCAGCTTATTACGTCACTGACAAACAAAACAAAAAGAAATATCTGCCATTGTGCGGATAGAAAGGAGACAGTTTTATGTCCAGTCATGAAAACATTTTTGAAAGAGCCTGCCTTGTGCAGATGTCCACGTCCATGTGGCAGGGAACCAGAGCATTGGATTCTGCTGTGATGCAGAAAGTCAACAATGGAGCCTGGCTGAAAGGCAGAAAGTTCCTGATCAACCCGGAATTACTCGGATCTATCAGGACAGCCATTCACCGGGCAAGAAAAGAAGCCATTGTTGCCCATACCCTGCCGTTTCCCATTCAGGGGCTCTATCTGATCCCCAAGGAATCGATTGGTGAAGTGGAGAATAAACTCCAGTTCTTCAA
The DNA here is from genome assembly GCA_963675805.2 of Desulfobacterales bacterium. Classification (GTDB taxonomy): domain Bacteria; phylum Desulfobacterota; class Desulfobacteria; order Desulfobacterales; family Desulfosalsimonadaceae; genus SURF-3. The sequence continues at coordinate 882,393 of CAXXNU010000001.1, forward strand.
GGACCGTTTTTATCAGAAGGTCCGGGAATTTGAATCCATTTATGATGAAGCTAGACGGGAAGCCCGTGAAATCCTGGGTACCCTGTTTGATCCGGAAGAATATCCGGATGACATCTCCAACCGGTTCAAATTTGACTGGAAATTCGTCAACATCACCATGCCGGATAAGAATATGATCCTGTCGCCGGAAGTTTATGAACGTGAGAAGGATAAATTTGTATCCATGGTAGAAGAAGCCCGTGAAATGGGTATTCGTGCATTGCATCAAGAATTATCTGACAATGTGGAATATCTGATGAACCGGCTCTCCGGTGATGGCAAAAGCAAAATCCTGAAAAGCGCCATGTTCAACAAAATGAATCAGTTTTTGGAAGATATCGCAACCAAGAACATTTTTGATGATGAGCGTTTAACGGAACTGGCTCAGCAGGCAAGAAAAGCCATTAACAGTACCGATGCTGTTTCTCTGAAATTCAATGGAGACCTGAGAGAGCAGCTTCATAAGCAGATGGCACAGCTCAAGTCAGCAATTGATGACAGCATTGAAGATATTCCGTATCGCCGTATCCGAATGGAAACACATGAAGATCCGGCAATGGAATATCCAGCCGTCATGTCTGCCTAAGAATTCGAGCTCTCGTATTATAAAAAATCATTTTTGATAATGTACGGAGGGAAAAATGAATATGACAATTTTGACAGGCAATCTTGGGAATGACCCGGAAAGTATTTACACATCCGAGGGTACCCATATTGCCAAATTCAGTTTGGCCTTTGACTCAGGCAAAAAAGATAAGACCAACTGGATACAGGTATCTGCGTTTAAAAAATTGGCAGATGCTGTTGCAAAATACCTTCACAAAGGCGCTCGTGTTGCTGTCCTGGCAACACTGGACCAAAACAAATGGGAAGATGACCAGGGACAATCCCGGTCCAATCACCAGTTGATTGCACGCTCTTGTGAATTCATCAAGACTGACGGTCGCGGATTTGATAACAGCAACGGTGGACAATCACCTGATTATGGGGATGATGATATTCCCTTTTGAAGGAGGATTTGATGGATCTTGATAAAGACATCTATGTCGTTGTTGCTGAAAATGACCAGCCACATAAAATGCCAAATACGGAAAAGGAATTTTTCGATGATGGTGGCCCACTGGTTTTTGAACAGTATGTCAGAACGGCTGATCTTGAAAGCATCAAAAAGAGAGCCGAAGAATTAACCAAGAGGTACGGCAAATGCCGGATAGCGAAACTGGAATTTGTTGACCCATAAACCAACAGCTAAAGTTTTGAAAACAAGGAGGAAATTAAATGCCAGCAAAACAGCCTGTTGATAAGCAGACAATGGCTGATTCGCTAAAAGCATATAAATTTTCTGATACACAGTACTTTGTGGAGAGTTCAAAAGAAAAGATTCTTTACAAGGTAACCCGTATCAATGGAAATTTCATATGCACCTGTGGCGATTATACAGCCAATGCGAAAAAAGATGAAACATACCAGTGCAAGCATATTCTGGCGGCCTTAAATGGCAATGTCCAGAATCTTGGCCGGCATAATGGTAAACCCAAACTGAATGACCAGTTCATTATCAATATGAAAGGTAATGATTTTGTCAAATACGCCGGTCTTCTGGATCTGGCGCATCAGAAGGGTATTCAGGCCATGAAAGTCAAGCCTATCCAGTTCCCAACCCGTGATAATAATTTTGAAGCCATATGTGAAGCCGTTCTTGAGGCTCCCAATGGTGATATCTTCACGGAAATAGGCGATGCCAATCCAAAGAACGTGAACAAAATGGTCTCAAACCATGTATTGCGCATGGCCGCAACACGCGCGAAAGCCCGCTGCTTAAGGGATTTCGTTAATGTCGGCATGACATGCCTGGAAGAGCTTGGCGGAGATGATGTGATTGAACCTGAAGTAAAACCCAGGAAACCATCATCACAAAAAACTGCTAAACCGGCCGGTGAAGTGATTCCCATGAAACAAAAAGAATCAACAGCCACAAAGCAAGCTGAAAAATCAAAACAGCACACTGAAGAAAAGTCCGGTGCAAAGCAGTCAGCGGATACCCCCAAACCTTCTCAAGCACAGAAACGAGCCATTGAAAGTCTTGCTCATCGTCGGGGGCTGAACATGGAAGATCTGGATCAACTATGTCAGAAAACCCTTGGCGTTGAATACGCTTACCTTTCAGCATCTGATGCCTCAGTGTTTATCAAAACCCTGCAACAGTCTGGCTAAATCAATCTTTTAACAATTTAACTGAAATTTTAATCCATGGGAGATGGGATTAAGCACTATTGGTGCGTCCTGTCTCCCATAACAGGAGAATTGCGTCTTATGGATATTAAAGAGTTACGAAAGCAGCCGCATCTGTCCTTTTCCGCAGTCAATGAATATCTAATGTGTGGTCTGAAGTATAGATTCGGAAGGATCGATAAGATTCAACCGCAGTTTACGCCAGACGTTTTGATATTCGGCAAATGTATTCATCAGGTATGTGAAGAATATAATTATCAATGCCTGATGGGTGAAATCCCTCCGTTGCATACTTTGGTGAATGTCTTTGAAACCTGCTTCGATAAAGCAGTCGAATCAGAAGATACCATCAAATACAGCAGGGGAAAGGATTATCATGCATTAAGAAAAGACGGTGCTGCAATAACCAAGAAATTTTATGAGAACCGGATTGCTGATGATCATCAGATTATAGCGATTGAAGAACCCTTTGCACTTGAGATTGAAGGACTGCCCTATCCATTTATCGGCATCATTGACCTGATTGAAATGGATGATAACGGTACCCTGCTTATCACAGAGTACAAGACTGCTGCCAAAGCTTATACCAAAGCACAGGCTGATGAGAGTATGCAATTAACTCTTTATAAACTAGCTATGCGGCAAAATGGTTACTCTGAAACAGATATGCAGTTGAAATTTGATGTTCTGGTGAAAACAAAGGAACCAAAATTTCAACGATGTCCTACCGTTCGTACTGATGAAGATATTCAGCGGTTTTTGAAGGTCGTGCAATTAGCATATCACGGCATTTCTCAGGAAGTGTTTATACCCACGACAACCGGTTGGATGTGCGGTAATTGCCAATTTAAGGAATATTGCGATCAATATTTAATGGAGAATCATTATGAAACTGAATGTGCAACAGAAACAAGCGTCCGAGTTTGAAAATGGTATTGCATCAGTAATTGCAGTGCCTGGGAGCGGGAAGACCGTTACCATGACCCGACGTATAGGCAATCTGGTCAAGAAAGGGGTTTCTCCATGCAATATCCTTGGTTTGACATTTACCCGCAACGCGGCGGATGCCATGCGGTCTAAATTGAAGCCAGTATTAGGCGATCAGGCGAATCTGGTATCATTGTTGACCATTCATGCATTTTGTCTCAGGGTCCTCAAGGATGAGAACCGTCATTTTGAGATCCTGCATGGAAAAGAACAACTTCGGTTTATCCGGCAGATCAAGAAAAAAAAGAAAGTGAATCTGCCAACAGGTTTGCTGCTCCGGGAAATCAGCCTGGCAAAAAACAACCTGATATCGGTGAAAGAATTTCGGGATCTCTATGGAGATGATCAAACCATGAATTTGATCGCGGATATCTATCAGGCCTATGATCTGGAGAAGCAGCAAAAAATGATACTGGATTTTGATGACCTGCTTGTAGAGACTAATCATTTGATGGGTCAGAAGCCGGTTCGTCAACGGTATCAACAGGCGTTTTCACATATACTGGTTGATGAATTTCAGGACGTCAATCCATCACAGCTGAATATCCTGAAACAACTGGTGAATCGCAATGGTTCATCAAGCTTTTGGATATGCGGCGATGACTGGCAATCGATCTATTCATTTACCGGTGCATCACTCGCGAATATCTTACGATTCAAGGAAATGTTTCCGGAATCCAGGCAATATATTCTGAATGTCAATTACCGTTCCACCCCCCAGATTTTAAAGGTCTGCCAGAACCTGATTGAGAATAACACCAGCAAAGTTGATAAGCAGCTGGAACCCAGTCAGTCAAGCGGTGATGATGTCATTGTCCTGGATTGTACCAACGAAGAAGACGAAGCCCAGCAAATTGTTAATGCCATCGCTGAACTCATTGAACGCGGTTATGTCTTTAAAGATATGGCCATATTATATCGTGCAAATTTTCAAAGCAGAGTGCTGGAAGAGGTGCTGTCACAGCATGATATCCCATTTAAAATTGAAAACGGTATGAATTTCTTCAGCCGATGGGAGGTAAAAGTATTAATCGATTACCTGCGGCTTATTCATGACCCGGATTCTGATGACGGTGATGAGGCATTAAAAAGTGTGATCAATGTGCCGAACCGGTACCTGGGCAAAAAATTTGTCCAGGAGCTTGAAACCTATGCTGCTAAGTATCAACTGCACTTGTATACAGCACTGAAAAAGATGCCGGTAAAACTGCCGTATCTGAAAAAGAATATTCAGGCCTTTATTGAACTGCTTGACCTATTGATTAGGAATGCATCCAAGATGGAACCCGTTGAAATATTGCATCTTTTAAGAGATACCCTGGATTATGACCAGTTCATAACCGAGGATGACATACCAAATCCTGATGACTCTAAGATCGAGAACATCAATCAGCTGCTGTTTGCCGCAAACAAATACTCTGACATTGCATCGCTATTGAATTACACAAATTCATTTAAAGACGATTATGGCAATGATCCGGAAGGAGTCCACCTTATGACCATCCACAAGGCCAAAGGACTGGAATTTCAAATCGTATTTGTAACAGGTATGGTCAAGAATATCCTGCCGAATAAAAACGGCGATATTGAGGAGGAGCGACGCATCGCGTTTGTGGCGCTGTCCAGAGCTATGAAACTGCTGTATGTCAGCTGGTTCCGGAATTACATGGGCAAGCAGACCCAACAATCACCGTTTATTGATGAAATGTTCAAATCAATGGACGGTTAAATCATATAAGGAGAACATTTTCATGGATGATCTTGAGATCATATATTCATATACGCGCCAAGAGGCCATAGCTGATGGCGTTCTGATCGATGTGTCCGGTACTGCTGCGGAAGTCGGAATTAAATATCCGGTTGCAGTGACTACTGCCCTTTGGAATCAATACATTGAACCTGACCAATCATTAAAATCGTTTGGCCAGTCCATTGAGGGCAGGCTGTGGGATGTCCTGTGGATGTTCCGTGTGAATGCCTTTATCTGTAAGGATTCCTTGCTGTTCTATAATGTGTATTTCCTGATGGAAGAGAAGTTGGAACTTGTAAAACTCAAGGCGGTGTGCAGCCCTGGTGATACCATGTCGCCAGTGGTTACCATTATGCTGCCTGACGAGGATTAGAAATTGCGTTAAAAAAGCCCCTCCTGTTTTGGAGGGGCATGATTATTTTTTTTGATTTTTTAATAGGCCATAATGTTTTAACCTTCGATGAATTTTTGACTTATTTATACCTGCATGTTCTGCCATCTTTTTTTGATATCGATGAATCTCATTCAATCTTTCATAATATATCCTTCCCCATTCATCTTCAGTACATTCTGATATTCTATTATCGAAAATTTTTTCAGTATCAATTGATTCATCTTTTTTTTGAATAGGTTGACGAGGTAGATCTTTTCGAGAGGCGTTATTCGGATTGATTTCGATATTTTTTGTAATGTATTGATTCTCGATATTTTTATTTGTTAAAATTCCATTTTTGTTAATATCAGCATTGGAAAAAGCTTCCAAAATTTCAGACCTTAACTCTTTTACCAAACTTTTCAATTTTTCTTTCTTTTCAATATCAAAATTTTGCTTTTCTTTAAGTATATTTTTTCTGGTAAGCACTAATCCTTTATTGCGAACTTTTTGAACTATATGAATTAAATCATCATGGGTGGATACAATATTATTCAATCCCAATTCTAAGTCCCATTCAGAAATTGGCTGAAATGCTTTTAGGTCCAAAATATTATGATCAGCTTGGGAATCTTGAAAAAACAAATAACAGAAAAGACAAAATCCTTGAAAAATACCATGAACATCTCTTGTGCTTTTATCTATGAATATGAATAAATCTTTTTTTGATTTTTCTTCCAATAATTCCATTTCGAGCCAGCCGCTTAAATCAAGATCAATGCAATAATAAGAATAAGGGTCGTTCTTATTAATGTGTTGATGTAAAATTGCCTGAAATTCCTCTATTATATCTCTAGGCGGCTTAAAAGGCATAATTTTAAGATGGAATTGATATAGGATTGAATTAAGTTTTCTTATATCAACCCCAATTTTTTCAATATTATTATAGAATCTGTTAACCTCCATTGGATTAAATGAAGAAAAATTTTCTTGCAAACCCAAGAGAAGATTTATTGGATTTTCTCCAAAAATATTGCCTTGTTTGATATGATTTTTTAAACCTTTTATTATACCATTAAAATGTCCACGATACACCTGGTTCCACTCTTCTATACTATCAAAAGCATCACTATCCTCGAGTTTTTCAGAATAATTTTTTAATTTTTCTTTAACTCTTTCTTCAACTTTTCCAATATTTACCCAAGCTATATCTTTATAAATTATTAAATCATCAACAATGTGTTCAATCTCTCTTACATTTCCGGGCCAATGATAAGATAATAAATAAAGAACTTCAGAAGGAGTTAGCTTATAGGTTTTGTCATGGGGGGCAAGGAACCATGCTAAATAGAAAAGTACATCGATTCTTCGTTTATGCAGTGGAGGAATATGAAATTTACGAAATCTTGACCAAAGATCAATTCTAAAATTATCAAAGCCTTTATTTGTTGTCGCAATAACCATTCCTGTGGCTTGTTTGGCCTTTGAACTTCCAAGTGGAAAAAATTCTTTATTTTCTAAAACAAGTAATAGCTTTGCTTGAATATGTGTGGGTAATTCTCCAATTTCTTCTAAGATTAAAATACCATTTTCAGAGTTTTCAAAAGCCCCTTTTTTATACTTAGTAGCTCCAGTAAAAGCCCCTTTTTCATAGCCAAATAACTCAGAGTCTATGAGTGTTTCAGGATAAGCCGCGCAATTAATTCGTTGAATGGGAAACTCCTTTTCTTTGTGTAGTGAAAACTTTGAAATAAAGAAATCAACAAATAGGCTCTTTCCTACACCAGATGGGCCATGAATCAATATAGGTTTTTCTTTGAGGCCATCAAACTTCATTTTTATGAAAAGATCACATAATTTTTCATATTCTTTAAGCTTTTTTTGTAAGCCAGGTGGAACCAACCATTTCTTTTCTTTGAAAAAGTCACTTAAATCAATTTTTTCTTCGGAAAAGCTATTAAAATCATCTTTTTCCATTTTTCCCCCTTAATAATTCATATATGAAATTTTTCTCATATATGAATTATTATTGCAAGGTCTTTTTTTTGAAAAGAGAAACGCATAAATAATTTTAATATTAAATTCAAAAGGTTATATAAAAAATCCTGCTATTGGATCTTTGGTACATATTTTGAAATTCCTTGACTTAGTAAACATCAAGGAAATTGAATATGAGTTTATACAAAGAACTGGGAAAGCCCCTAACAGTAACAGAAGTCTCTGAGATTTTAGGCATTGACCAGAGAACGGTCAGGAAGTATGCTTATGATCTGGAGGGCGTCTGGATTGCAGGGCGCTGGCGGTTCTTTGAAAATCGAATAAGGAGATTAATTAATGCCAGCATTATGCAAAAGACGCGGAAAAATGCGCTGGAGAGGCAAAGTAATAATAGATGGCAAGACGAAAGCGACCAAATGGTTCGGGGAAGGCAAGCAGGGAGGCAAGGAATACAAAAAAGCAGTACTGTGGGAGGAAGTGAAACGCAAAGAACTTCTAAAAACCCAGAAGATGGAGATCCCCACAACCTCTTTGACGATTAGGCGATGGATTAATGCGTATCTCAATGATGTGCAACGGCGATATACACGGCAAACATACAATGAAAAACGCGCAGCCTATAAAAGCCTCAAAGCTTTCATCGGACCGGATGAACCGGTTGAGAATATTACCATGAATATTGCGCACAAAACTCTTCAGACACAGTATGACAAACGGTCAGGGTATGCAGCTAATAAGGATCGAAAAAACCTGACAAGTGCATGGAATTGGGGCAGCAAAATAATGGATGGGTTTCCGGATATACCTAATCCTTTTCAACGGGTACCGAAATACCCAGAAATAAAATCCCCTCGGTATGTACCCCCAGAAACCGATTTCTGGAAAGTCTATAACCTGTCTACCAGTCAAGATCGACTGATGCTTACAGCTTTTCTACATTTGGCAGCTCGCAGAGGCGAAATATTTCGACTTAAATGGCAGGATATTGACTGGCACAATAACCAAGTGCGCTTATCCACCAGGAAAACCCGGTCCAGTTCATGGAAACATGACTGGATACCCATGACCAAAGAATTAAAACAAGAATTATTGAAATGGCATCAAGAACAACCAGTGGAATCTGAATATGTGTTTGTCTGTATTAATATCGGAGATAAACCCAAGGATAATTCACCATCTGGGCATGCGTATTATGGTTTACCATTCACCCAGCGACGACATTTTATGCACCGGATGTGTAAACAAGCAAAAGTTCCAGATTTCGGATTTCACGCAATCAGGCATCTGAGTGCTACCATCCTTTACAAAGCCGGGTATAAACTCAGCACAATTCAGCGGATTCTGAGACATGAATCTCCATCAACAACTGAACGCTATTTGAAAAGCCTTGGTTTTGACAATGAAGTGCTTGAAGCTGTTGAGACGTTCTCAGAACGACAAGCCAGCAACAAAGTGATCAGATTTCCTGAAAAAAAGAAAGCCTCTGACCAAATTGCATCAGAGGCTTGAAAAGGTATCCACCCGAGGTATCCACTCGGACTCTCGATGTGAAAAAGGGTATAACCCTTTGAAATTAAATGGCGTCCCCAAGGGGATTCGAACCCCTGTCGCCGGCGTGAAAGGCCGGTGTCCTGGACCGGGCTAGACGATGGGGACGCAAGCTGTATTTTTTTGGTGGGTCGTATTGGGCTCGAACCAATGACTCTCTCCTTAAAAGGGAGATACTCTACCGACTGAGTTAACGACCCAATGTTTTCACCGCGTCTACATAAAATGTGATTGATATATGTTTATTTGATCGATGTCAATAAAAAAGATAACGCATTTTTTCCCTTTTTTCAAGCAAAGGGATCACTTGCGCCAGAATTCGGGCACCAAAAAAATAATGACCGTATAAATTTCAAGACGCCCCAGCAACATACACCAAATGAGCAGCCATTTCCCCATAACCGGTATTTGTGCAAAATTACCCACCGGCCCGACCAGATTCAGCCCCGGCCCGATATTGCCGATGGAAGACGCCACCGCCGACACAGCGGTGACCAGATCGACGCCCATGCCGGCCAGAAAAACTGCACAAACAACAAAAATACCCATATAAAGGGCGAGAAACCCCAGAATACTCCGGATGACATCGTCTGAAACCGTTTTCCCGCCAATCTTGACAGTGGTCACCGCATGGGGGTGCAGCAGATTAAAAAGCTCTTTGTAGCAGTATTTAAAACAGATCATGATGCGCATACATTTCATGCCGCCACCGGTGGAGCCGGCCGACGCCCCGAGAAACATCAGGAAAAGCAGGATCAGCTTGGACATGCCCGGCCACTGGTTGAAATCCGCTGTTGCAAAGCCGGTGGTAGTGACAATGGAAATTACCTGAAAAGACCCGAACCGCAGGGCTTCTCCGATGGACCGGTAAACCGGCCCGTAAATATTAAAACTTACCACCAGGGTCAAAAAACCAACAACCGCCAGAAAAAACCGGCATTCCGAATCTTTCCAGAACGCCAGGGTGTTGCCTTTTAATAATTGATAATGAAGGGAAAAATTAATCCCGGCCAGCACCATGAAAAGCATGATCACGCAGTCAAAATAAAGGCTGTCATAATGGGCCACCGACAGATTTTTGGTGGAAAATCCGCCGGTGGGAAGCGTGGTCAGAGTATGGCATAAGGCATCGTAAAATCCCATGCCGCCAATCAGCAGCAGCAGCAATTGCGCAAGGGAAAAGAGAGCGTAAACCTTCCACAGAATTTTGGCTGTATCGCTGATCCGCGGCTTGAGTTTGTCCGGCACCGGAGACGGCACTTCCGCCTTATACAACTGCATGCCGCCGACCCCCAGAAACGGCAGAATAGCCACGGATAGCACAATGATGCCCATGCCCCCCAGCCATTGAATCATGCTGCGCCACAGCAGAATCCCCTTCGGCACCACCTCAATATCCGTCATCACGGACGCCCCGGTGGTGGTAAAACCCGAAACAGATTCAAAAAAGGCATCCACAAACTGATCAAACACCCCGTTCCAGTAAAAGGGCAGCGCGCCGAAAAAGCCGACCGCGATCCAGCCGATGGCAACAATGGCCATGCCTTCCCGCTGGCTGAGAAATTCGGTTCTGGGTCCCCGGAAAAAATAATACAGCATTGCCCCCACCGCTGTGGTCACTGCCATGGATTTTCCCAGGGGCCCAACACTGGCATCCGCGAAAACGACCGCCCACAAAAGGGGAAGCCCCATTAAAATCCCCAGAAGAAAGGTCAGCATACCGACCATATAAAAAACATGCTTCCAGCGCATTTAAAAAAACTCCAGCTTAACAGAGAGGATCTTTTCAATTTTGGGAACCACCTGACGTTTGGCAAAAACAATGATCCGGTCATTGGGACGAATGATGCTTTCACCGGATGGAATCTCAATTTCATCACCCCGAATAATACCGATGACCAGCGCTCCCTTGGGAATGCCGGTATCTTTAAGGGGCCGTCCGACAATATCCGACGTTTCCAGAGCAACCGCCTCCAGCACTTCCGCCTGTTCATCGGTCATGGTCCGGGCGGAGAGCACTTTGCCCCGGCGGATATGCTGAAGAATGGTATTAACAGCGGACAGCCGGGTGCTGACCACCTGTTCCAGGCCGATGGTGTTCATCAGGGAAAAATAACCGAATTTGCTCACCTTGGTGATGGTTTTCCGGGCCCCCATTTTTTTGGCAAGCAAGGAGACCAGTATATTGGTTTCATCGTCATTGGTCAGGGTCACCATCACATCCATATCCGCAATATTTTCTTCTTGCAACAGGCCCTGATCCGATCCATCCCCTTGAATCACCAGCACTTTGTTCATTTGTTCCACTATTTCCGCGCAGCGCTCCGAAGACCATTCGATCAATTTTGTGTAAATGGATTGTTTTTCGAGAGATTTTGCCAGCCGCAGCCCGATCCTGCCACCGCCAACAATCATGGCCCGCTTGATGGGCTTTAACTGGCGGTTAAAGGCCTTTAAAATATTGCCCAGTCCGTCTTGGGGGCTGATAAAATAAATCAGATCTCCGGGATAGAGCCGGTCGCTCCCACGGGGAATAATAGTTTCGCCTTCCCGCACCACGGCTGCCACAAGGGTGCGCACACCAATCTTATTTGACAGCTCCATCAGCCGCACCCCGGCCAGCCGCGAATCCTTGTCCATCAGCAATCCCACAAACCTGAGCCGGCCGTCGGCAAAGTCTCCTACGTCAACGGCGCCGGGTACGCTCATAAACCGTTCAATGGTTTTAACCACCTCGATTTCCGGGTTAATCACCGTGTCAATATGCGGGGAAGAGGCCTGAAACAGTTGATGATAGTCGTCATAGTCCCGCTTCCGGATCCGGGCCAGTTTTTTGGTGGTCGGAGAAATCGTATCCGCCATCAGACAGGCGACGAGATTGGTGTCATCGCTGTCCGTCACCGCCAGCAAAATTTCCGCGCCTTTGATACCGGCTTCTTCCAGTATCAAGGGGCTGCTGCCGGACCCGACAATGACGTTAACATCGATTTTTTCAGATACCATTCTGACGGCTTCCGGGTCGGTATCAATGACTACCACGTCCTTGTTTTCATAGGCCAGCCGGCTGGCAATATGAAAGCCCACCTGTCCAGCGCCAACAATGATGATTTTCAAAGCAGTCTCCTTATTTTATACCGCTCTCATCTGAGGGACGCCCATACGTTCTGCCCTTCAACCGATCCCTCAACCGGGTATAGCGCTGACGGGGTTTGTCGTTATTAACCGCAATGGCCAGTGCTTTTTTGGTCCCCACCATCACCACCAACCGCCGCCCCCGGGTTACCGCCGTATAGATGAGATTTCGCTGCAGCAGCATGTAATGCTGGGTCAGCACCGGCACAATCACCGCCGGATATTCAGAGCCCTGGGATTTATGGACTGATACGGCATAGGCCGGCACCACCTCATCCAGTTCCGTAAAATCATACACCACTTTTTGTCCGTCAAAGGCAATAAAAATTTCCCGGGTTTCCCGGTTGATTTCCATTACCCGTCCAAAATCACCATTAAACACATTTTTATCATAATTGTTCCGGATCTGCATGACTTTGTCGTTTTGATAAAACACGGTGCTGCCAAAGGCAATGCCGTCTTTTTGGGGATTCAGGTGTTTCTGGAGTTCATGGTTCAGGTTGGCGGTTCCGACCAGCCCTTTGTGCATAGGGGAGAGCACCTGGATGTCATCAATGGGATCCAGGCCGAATTTTTGGGGTATCCGCCGGGCCGCCAGCTCACGAATAATTTCCACCACCCGTTCCGGAGACTCCTGGTTGATAAAATAAAAATCAGCATCTGCATCGTCGCTGGTTTCGGTTTCCGGAAGATAACCGCTATTGATGCGATGGGCATTCACAATAATCCGGCTTTCCCGGGCCTGGCGAAAGATTTCATTTAACCGGACCACCGGCACCACGTGGGAGTCAATAATGTCTTTTAAGATATTTCCCGCCCCCACCGACGGCAGCTGGTTGACATCTCCCACCAGAATCAGGGTCGCCGCCGGCGGCACCGCTTTTAAAAGATGATGCATCAATAGGGTGTCGATCATGGATGCTTCATCCACAATCAGGAGATCACAATCCAGAGGGTCTTTTTCATTTTTCTGAAATCCGCCGGAATGAAAATTAAAAGACAGCATCCGGTGAATGGTTTTGGCTGGGAATCCGGTGGTTTCACTCATCTGTTTGGCGGCACGCCCGGTGGGGGCTGCCAGAAGAATATTTGCATGAAGCTTCCGGTAAATTTTCAGGACCGCCTGGATAATGGTGGTTTTACCGGTGCCGGGTCCGCCGGTGATCACCATGAATTTATTTTGAATCGCCGACACCACCGCCCGCTTCTGATTTTCCGCAAGGGTAAAATGCAGCTGGTCCTGCACCCATTCGGCGGCTTTTCCAGCATCCACCGGCCGGATCAGTTTGGGCGTGGCCATGAGCCGCTTGAGCATATAGGAGATGCCGGTTTCGCAATAATGGTTTCGGGACAAATATACGGCGCACCCGCTGTCACAGGTCCCGGGCCGGACGTCATCCTCTGATTCCAGAACAATCTGTTTTTCCGCCGCCACCCTTGCCAGTTCCGCCGCCACAAGATCAGCTTTCACCGCTAAAATTTCAGCGCATTTTTCAATCAGCAGGGGATAGGGATAATAAACATGCCCGTCTCCGGTGAGTTCATTTAAAACATAAAGAATCCCGGCCCGGATCCGCAAGGGAGAGTCTTTTGAAAACCCCAGATTCGCGGCGATTTTATCCGCCGTCAGAAATCCGATGCCAAAAATATCCGTAGCCAGCTGGAATGGATTCTCTGTTACCACCTCAATGGCGCGCTCTTTGTATCGCTTGAAAATTTTCACGGCATATCCGGCGCTGATCTGGTGGGACTGCAAAAACATCATCACCGTCCGGATCTCTTTTTGCTCATCCCAGGCGGTTCTGATCATTTCAATCCGCTTGTGGCCGATGCCGTCGATAGCGGCGAGTTTTTCCGTATTATTTTCTATGATATCAAGTGTTTTTCTGCCGAATTGCTTTACGATCCGCTCGGCCATCACCGGCCCGATGCCTTTGATCAGGCCAGATCCCAGATATTTTTCGATCCCCTGGATAGTGGCCGGCACCGTGGTGCGAAAGGCAGCTACTTCAAATTGCTCGCCATATTTGGGGTGAATTTTCCAATGCCCTTCGAGTTCAAGCACCTCGCCGGGGATCGGGTCCATCAGGTTTCCCACAATGGTCACCACCCGTTTTTCCCCACGGACGCGGAGCTGGGCAATGGTGTACCCGTTTTCCGGATTGGCATACGTGATCCGGTCTATCTGGCCGGTCAAATCGACGCGCATAAAAAAATATAGGAATAGAGAAAAAGGTTGAGACAGCGGGGGCAAACATCTGTTTTATATAAACCCAAAAAGGCCATCCGGCGAAAATGCTTATACAAACACATACCGCTGGATGGCCTTTGCGTGTGGCTGATCTGTATCCTGTTCATTGGGGCCGGTGGTTGAACACACCGCCTTTAGGTCAGTTAGCCGGCAATTTTATCGCCGGCCGGATCCGCATACATGGAATCCGGAAATTCAGCGATCAGCTGCTGAAGCGCTTCTTTTTCCTGATCCGGTTTTCCCAGCTTTTTATACATCCGGCTGAGGTTGAACAGGGCCTGGTCCCTTAAAACGGCGGATTCATCACTGGCAATTTTTTTAAACCAGTCTGCCGCCTGTTCATAGTTTTCCTTGCCTTCATAGGCGTATGCCAGGCCGTTTATAATCATAGAACGGAACGAAGTTTTGCCCATGGCATCCAGGGCCTTTTCATAAGCCGAGATGGCCTCATCATAATTTTTCGTCTGATAACAGACATCCCCATACATCATGAGGGCGCTTTCGCCGGCAGCCGTAGACCCGTATTTGTCGACAATGCTTTTAAACTCTTTTTTCACTGCTTCCAATGCCGCAGCAGCAGATTCATCTTTTTTGACGGCATTGTATGCGGTAATGGTTTTGCCCAGGAGCGCCGCGGCCCGGTCTTCGGTTTGATTTTTATAATATAAAACACCGGTGATCACGAGGATCACGGCAACCACCGCGCCCACGGCCCCGACGATCTCTTTCTGGTATTTTTTCCCAAAATCCATTGCCTGGCCCACAAACACCAGAAACGGATCCGGTTCTTCCAGCAGCTCCTTGCGGGATTTTTCTTCACTCATTGATTTTGCTCCAATATGGTTTATTTGTTTTTAAATATTTGTTAATTGTAAGAATCCAACGCAGGGAACCCGCCACCCATGGGCCAAGTCTGTAATAATGGTTTCAGATCCCATATCGCAGGTTTCAGATGTCGGGTGTCAACGTCGCTTTTATCGGCATCTAAAAACAGACACCTGAACACTGACACCTTTTTCTGGGAAACCGCCTCCCGTATGCACTGGTTCCTTTTTTTGTGCACGAATTGAGGCATAAAACATTAAATTAAGCTCCGAATCCGTTCCCACCCGGGTTCGGGAATTTTTGCGCCAATCACCTGGCAGACTTCATACCCGCAGGCCGATGCGATTCGGCCACTTTTTTCAACCGAATAGCCATTCACCATCCCGAACAGAAACCCGGATGCCCACAAGTCCCCCGCGCCCGTGGTATCTACGGCATCCCCCGATCCTTGCGGGGCAATGGTGAAAATTTTGTTTTCGCAGGCCACAAAACTGCCCCGGGGGCCGACTTTCAGGACGGCCGCATCCACATGGGCCACCATCCGGCCAATGGCTTCCGCTTCACCGACATCACCGCAGTATGCCCTTGCTTCGTCTTCATTTGCAATTAAAATATCCACATATTCCCGGATAATATCTTCCAAAACATCTCGGGACGCTTCCACCACATTAAAACTGGCCAGATCCAGGCTGACCAGGGCGCCGCTTGATTTTGCCGCCTCGAGCACCGCCATCATTAACTCCCGGTTGAACAAAAGATACCCTTCCACATGCACAATAGCTGCATCATGAAAACAATCTGCGGAGATTTCTTCGGGCAACATTTCCGCGGACGCGCCCAGGTATGTGAACATGGACCGCTGGGCATCCGGCGTGATGACAGACAGCACGCGGCCGGTGGGGGTCTCGGAATCTAAAAGCACGGGGTCCACAAAATTATCCAGCAAATCCTGCCGAAAAAGCCGCCCCATTTCATCGTTTCCCATTTTGCCCACAAACCGTCCGGAGCCGCCCAGCTTTGCCACGCCGATGGCGGAATTGCAGGCGGAACCGCCGGAAACAATGGAGAGCGGAGACGCGGTTCGGGCCACCAGCCGGTCAATATATTCCTGATCCACCAGATTCATGCCGCCTTTTTCAACCCCCAGCCGGTGCATGAATTCATCCGGCTCTCTGGCTAGAATATCCATCAGCGCGGAGCCCACGCCCACCACTGTTTTCCTGTTTTCCGGGATCTTAAGTCCGCCCATCTGTTTTTCCGATCCGGTGCCACTTATCAACATTTATTTTCATTTGGCGCATGTTCCGTCAAACCGCCTCCACTCAACCCTGCGAGGAGAAATTACCACACCAGCATCTGGTGAATCCAGCCTTCATCGCCATCCGCATGCTTGAGATGCAGCCAGTTTCCGTTTCGTTCCAGCACCCGAAAGGGAACCCCCTTAATGGCCTTGAAAATCACGTCATGATTCGTGCCGGGGCCGGACCGGATATTGACCCGCTCTTCCCGGGGTTTGGTGATCACCGTGTCAATGTCCGCCATCAGGTCTTTGCTGATCCACCCGATGCTGCCTTCAAAATCCTTAATATAATACCAGGTGCCGGTTTTGTCCGTGTCAAGGATCTGCATGGGGGTATATTTTTCAACCTGCCACAACACTTCATAATTGGTTCCCGGTCCGGAACGGACATTTGCCACGGCCGCATCCACGGCCATGCGCCGGGCGGCGCTCACATCATTAACGGCGCACAACACCAAAAAAAACACGCAAACCACCAGCAGCGGTTTAAAAAATCTCAAACGCCAATACTTCATACATCACCTCTTTGCTTGTTTTTCCATTCACTCAACAAAAGAAAAATAATCCGATCCTTTTTCTTTTATCTCTTGTTTTTGATTTCTGATTTCCGGTTTCCCGCCCCTATGCTGCCATTAAACAGGTCACGGCCTGTTCAAGCCCGTCAATGGTCAGCTCGAACATGGGAAATATCTGTCGGATGGCGTTAATGGTCCGGGTATACGGCCACATGCGTTCCGCCACCGGATTCAGCCAGACATTGTGGGGAAAAGTATCTGCCAGAAATTTCAGGCGGTCGATGCTGGCCAGTCCGCTTCGTTCATGAATATAAATGGACCCGTCCCGGGCCATAAGCTCATAGGGGGCCATGCTGGCATCTCCCACCAGAATCAGGCGCGTTTCCGGATCTTTTCTGGCAAAATCATCCACCCGCACCGGTTTTTTGTACCGGGACGGATCTCCCCACAGGGTATCATAAATGGTATTATGAAAAAAATACGTTTTCAAATCCTTGAATTCCGAACGGGCATAATCAAACAGGGTCTGCACCACCTGCACATAGGGGTCCATGGACCACCCGCCGTTATCAATGGCCAGGATGACTTTGAGCCGGTCTTTCAAACTCCGGTCAAACACAATTTCAATTTCACCGGCGTTTTTCATGGTCTGATAAATACTTTCATCCACATTCACCTGATCCCGGGGGCCGGAAGGGATGAGATTCCGAAGCCGCTTCAGGGCCTCGCCCATGAGCTGCTGGGTCAGGGGACCGGAACGGGAATAATCCTTATATCGCCGCTCATTGGCCACCTTTACCGCGGATTTGTTTTGGGAAGATCCGCCCACCCGCATGCCTTCGGGGTGATAACCGGAATGCCCCACCGGGGAGGTGCCGCCCGTGCCGATCCATTTATTGCCTCCATCATGACGCTCGGTCTGCTCTTTGAGACGCTCCTTGAAATATTCCAGAAGTTCATCCGGGGTCATTTTTTTTAATGCGGCTTCATCGATGCCCAGGGCATCAGCCATCTCTTTCGGATTTTTCAGCCATTCATCCAGAAGGGCCCGGGCGATATTGTCAAGTTCCAGGCCTTCCAGATCCGGCATTTCCGCCCCTTCAAAGAAATGGGCAAATATCTGGTCATAAAGATCAAAATACCGCTCGCTTTTCACCAGAATCGCCCGGGCCGCCGTATAAAAATCCGAAAGGGACTGGATCAGCCCTTTGGACAACGCTTTTTGAAGGGTTAAAAAGGATGTGGGCGACACTGGGATGCCCGCATCTTTTAATTTGTAAAAAAATTCAATAAACATTTAAACTTTCTGTAGCTCTTTTAAGAAAAAGTGGCCGCGGATAATTGACTTAGCTTTTAGCGGTTAGTCGTCAGCCTAATCTTCTGTATCAAAATAATTTCCGGCGACTGGTCAAATTGGCCGCGGTCACATAGTCCTGGCTTTTTTTGAACAGAATTCCCAGATACGGGATGTCGTCCTTGGCCAGCTGCTTTGCCTTGAAATCCGGATCCGCATTCAGGGCCCGGATCCAGTTGATCAGTTCCCGGGTGGCCGGTTTTTTCTCCACCGCATCGATTTCCCGCAGCCGGTAAAAGGTAGCCAGAGAATTTTCCATGAGATCGGTGGACAGATCCGGAAAATGCACATGGATAATTTTCCGCATCATTTTGGGATCCGGAAACGCAATATGATGAAAGTTGCATCGTCCCAGAAACGGGTCAGACAGATCTTTTTTGGCGTTTGACGTGATAATGATCACGGGCCGGTGCACCGCACTGATGGTTTTGTCGATTTCAATAATATCAAACTCCATCTGATCCAGCACATCCAGCATATCATCCTGGAAATCCGTGTCCGCCTTGTCGATTTCGTCGATCAGCAGCACGGTCCGTTCGTCCGCGGTAAATGCCTGACCGATTTTTCCCATTTTAATGTAATCTTCAATGCGGCTCACATCCCGATTGGAATCCCCAAACCGGGAATCATTCAACCGGGTGAGGGTATCATACTGATACAGGGCTTCCACCAGCTTCATACTGGATTTGACGTTCAGCACCAGAAGGGGCATATGCAGGGATTCAGCAATGGCATAGGCCAGCATGGTTTTACCAGTGCCGGGCTCCCCTTTCAGCAACAGAGGCATTTCCAGTTCCATGGTGATGTTGACGATTTTCGCCAGTTCATCATCTAATATATATTTATTTGCCCCCTGAAAATTCGTTTTGCGATCCTTTTTAGACATAATTTTTCCTGTTTTTTTTCATTATTCTTTATATTGATTTTTTTAACCACAGAGACCACGGAGAAAAAAATGCGTTTTAAACCTTCCTCTGTCCGCTCCTTAATCTCTATGGTGTTTTAACACGGCTTTTATATTTCGCTCGGATTGTATCGGACAATTCCTTGTTCATCCGCACCACTTTTTCCGCTGCCGCCAGCGGCAGGGAGCCGGTGCCGCAGCTGGGCGTAATCAGGGCCTGTTCCAGAATCTGATAGAGAGAACTGCCGGTGGCACCAGCCAGTTGATTCACTTCATCATCAAAAAGACGCGCAAGAGACGCCACGGATTCCTTTTCCACATCCGCCACATCCCCGGTGGGCACAATGCCCCAGGCAATGATTCCGCCCTTTTCAATAAACGCCTGAATCTGTTTTGGATACAGAATAAATTTATCAAAAAATGAATACGCGTCAAAACTGACAATATCCGCGGTCGACTCTAAAATCACCGGCCATTCCGCATTGGCGCAGACGTGGATGCCCGCAAGGGCGCCTTCCGCGTGAACGGCCGCCACCACTTCTTCCAGACAAGCCGATATATCTTCTCGGGACACACTGATAAATGCCGAAGACCCGAAACCGGTCAGCCCGGGTTCATCCAGAAAAATGATGACCGGCTTCTGGTATTTTTTGAGCTGACGCACCTGCCAGCGCGCTTTCATGGCAATATGCTTGATGGCCGCATCCCGCACCTGGTCATTATAGAATATGGCTTTTTTGTTCTGATCCACCACTCCCGTGGCAAAAGTAAAGGGCCCGGTCACCTGGCCTTTTACTGCGGCCAGGGATTTTTTTGGGGCCTCCGGAAGGGCGTCTAAAATCGTCAGCAATTCAAAAAAACCGGGGGCGACCTCCCGGGTGAGACTAAACCGGGAACTGTCCAGTTTCTCCGGATCTTCCATAATTTCCATGTAGTCTTCAAAAAAAGCCAGAAATTCCCGGTCAAACCCGTCCCCATCCGTCTGGAGAAAGGTGCGGCCGTCTTTTGTGACAATCCCGGGCATGCCTGGCAGAAACTGGGCCATCATGCCTTCTTTTCTGAAATGCGGCAGTTGGATCCAGATGGGAATATCCGGTGAATATTTCATCATCATGGCCGATGCTGCCGGATGGCTGTCCAAAGGCAGGCTCCCGATCCAGGCCGGCAACGCGCGGGGTTTAAAATCGATTTTCATGAAAACAACAACCTGTGTTAAAGAAAAATAAAACCAGCAAAAGGAATAATTTCCTTTTATCATTATGAAAGCTTATAATTCTAAATGATTTGAATGTGCTTGACAAGTTTTTTATAATTGCTTACATCCGAAAGACGTAAGCGCCAAAGTTCTACCAAAGCTCTAAAGGTTTGACACATCACAGAAAATCAGACTATTGTAAAATATTCAGCAGGGGGCGGTTCCCCCCGCGGATCAGCCGGTTGCACTTCTGTGACTCACCCTGCAGGAGTTACACCTGCCGGGCGTTTGCATGCGTTTTCAAACAACCGCTGGCTTTTTTTATAAGGAGGAACACATGTTTGGCATCGGCATACCGGAACTCATCATTATCCTGGTGATTATCCTGATCATCTTCGGGGCGGGAAAACTGCCGGAAATCGGCGCGGGGCTGGGCAAGGGTATCAAAAACTTTAAAAAAGCCGCCATTGAGGACGACACATCTGATTCCGGCAAAACGGAAAAAATAGAAAAAATAGAAAACAAAAAAGACGCCTGATGCCCGGCAGGACAAGCACTTGACCGTGCTACTGGCTAAAAGGCTGTGGTAAGGGATATTATTTTTTAATAAGCCGCAGATATACACGCGGACAGACGCGAATTTGATAAAACTAATCTGTGTTTATCTGTTTGCATCTGCGGCTTATTTAATAGCTAAAATGGAATATCATCATCAAAATTATCCGGCGGCCCCGGCTGCATGCCGCCGCTGTTTGAACTCGGCGCCTGGGGTGCAGACGGCTGATTTGAATAATTGGATTGATGATTATACGATGCGCCGCTGCCAGTTCCAGCGCCTTTAGAGTCCAGCATCTGCATATCATTGGCCACGATTTCCGTGGTGTAGCGGGTCACCCCGTCCTGGTCCCAGCTCCGGGTCTGGAGCCGGCCCTCGACGTATACCTGCTTTCCCTTGGCCAGATACTGGCCGCAGATTTCACCGAGTTTGCCGAATACCACAATCCGGTGCCATTCCGTGCGCTCTTTTTTTTCATTGCTCGCCTTGTCCGTCCATACCTCATTGGTGGCAATGGTAAAATTGGCCACTGCCATACCGCTCTGGGTAAACCGCATTTCCGGGTCTTTTCCCAGATGCCCGATCAGCATTACCTTGTTGAGTCCCCGTGCCATATGTGTCCTTTCGCTGATATCTGATAAACATTATATATCATTGCACCTTAGTAAACAGTTACCAAACAATCCTTTTTTATAACATCTATTACATGAAGCCCGAGCTGTTGTCAAAGTAAGAAAATCAGTTTAACAAAGAATGGTCCCTTTTAAAAATAAAAACGGGGCATCTGGCTGCAGATGCCCCGTTTACTGTTCATCACTATTATTTTTTCACAATAGCAAGCTATAAAAACACTGTTTCCTACTCTCACCTGTTAAGGAACCGTATATGTTACCTCGACAGAAGCATCGCCGGCGTAAAAAGTAAATGTGGCGGTATCGTCCGAAACTCCTCCGGCAACCGTAATCGTAGCGATAAGATTGCCAAACTCATCCGTTCTGCCTGTGGTTGCAGAAGCAGTCAACGTTGCTCCATCTACTACAACTCCATATGATACCGCGACAAAAGGAAGAAGAACTTCATCTCCGCCATCATACAAAGTGAGTGCAATGGGATATGTACCTGCTGGCCCTCCAATCTCATCCGGAACTGCTTCCAATGTAAAACCTGCGATTGCACTGAAACACAAAGTGCCCTCAGAGGCCATGGAAACGTTGTCATCGCTGCTGGTAAACACCGAAATTGTTCTCCCGGTGTTCTCAGCAGCTGCACCCGATCCCCTGAGAAACCGTTTGTCAGTGGTTCCAAACTGGTAATCTGCAGCAGTTGGATTTGTAACACCGGTACCATAGCACCCGCAGAGAATTCGTTCCCGCTGGGCCGGATAAACCAGCCGGAGCTGGGCCAGACCGTTATCGGTCTGTACCGTTCCCTTGGTGGCTGTTGCACCGTCGGTTCCGTAGATTGAACCGCCCAAAAGACTGGCGCCAACGGCATACTCAAGGTTGCTGGCTGTGTTATTATAGGCTTTTGTGGCTAATACCCGGTTTGCGAAAATACCTCCCGCATCAACAAAGCGACTCACATCCTCAGCAGGCACGTCAAACAGCACCACCCGGTCATTGGGTTCAATTTCCCGGATAAGACCATCCCGAATGATTGTATCAGCGGTAAAGTCTATGCCGGAATTATCCCTCATTCTAAAATCGCCTAAGGTTTCACCTTGTTCTCCAGCCGAAATGACCGAATCCAGGAATCCTAAATTGATCGTGGTCCCATCCGGCACTGCATTGCCATACCGGTCGGTGACGATAAGCCCGGCCCGCCGACTGTAAAATCCGGGGGTCAGCGGAATGCCGGAATCCGGGCCGTCATTTAAATTAACAATGGCGTCCACAGTTGGGGCGCTCAACACCATGGTGTGGGGCGGGCCGGAGGCAATAGAGATCTGCGGCGTGACGATCACGACCGCAGTGCCTAAAGAAGTCGTATATGCAGATCCGTTTTCATACACCTGAAGTCGTATTTCCACTACGCCTGGAAGGATACCGGACCGCAGATTAAATGTGCCTGAACCGGACGATGCATCTATTTCGATTTCATCCGTATCTGTCACCAATCCCCCGGGAGGGGTAGGCGCTTCTCCGCTGATCACCTCTCCGCCATCGGGTTTTGCAAGAAGCGTCACCAGCAGAGACAAATTAGGATCAACCACAGTTGTTCCGGTTTCATCCACAATCCGGGCGGTAATGGCGGTGTTGTCATTCTGACCCACCCCGGTCACGGCAATCTCTGTATTGCTGACAGATTCTATCAGGATACTGGCAGGTTCCCCGGAAGTAACCGTGCCAAACGCGAGGGTCGTAGAAGTGATATCCGGATAATCCCAAAGAGAAATCGTTGCCGTGCCCGTAGTCAATGGGGCGCGTATGGTAAATACTGCCCTGCCGGACACTGTTTCGGCCGGATTATCGGAAGTAATGGTCCCGCGTGATGTATAAAGGTCAACAGGAGTCCCATCCGCTACCGGGTTACCGTCATCATCTGCCAATGTCACTGTCACCTCGGCTGTAGATGTCCCGTCCGCAGGAATCGCTGAGGGTTGGACAACGATGGTGGAATTGGCGTCAACCGGTGGGCCGGCGACAAAATTGACTTCCACCTGGTCTGAAAATCCGGTTATGCTGGCCGTTACCACAGATAATCCGACAGTACTTGACGACGTCAAAATAACTTCGGCAATTCCGGTGGGGCCGGTTTCCGCAGTTGCCGCTGAGAGAGTTCCATAGGATGCGGAAAACGAGACATCCATGCCAACTACCGGATCACCCTCTTCATCTGCGATGTAAGCGCGAATGGCCGTATTACTGACACCGTCCGCTACAATCTCGTCATTGCTTGCGGTCAATTCAAAAGTTGTTATCAACATGGCACCGCCGGCACCAGCAGCAACAGTGATATCAACCGAATCACTCAGCAATGAGTTCGAAATGCTTTCTGCCCGGACACGATCAGTGCCTTCAACAAGACCTGCGGTATATTCGATTGTTGCTTCGCCATTAATATTGGTGACTGCCGTGGGGGGCTCCGGCAGGCTGGCCCCACTGCTATTTGTCACAAAGTTAAATTTGATTGTCTCGCCTGATATCGGATTGGTGCCATCGGTTACCGTGACCATCAGAGTCAACGTATCCCCCGGCGCCACATTTAGTGGCCCATCAGTTAAATCAATTGTCGACGGCGGAGCGCCCGTAAACTTTACTTCCAGGGAGTCGACAAAACCCGTTGTTGCTGTTGTTGCCGTAACCGTTGCAATTCCCGTATTGGCAGCACTTGTTAATGTGGTTTGCGCGATGCCGCTGGCGTTTGTAGGAACACTCACCGGGTCCACTGTGCCGAGTGTTGTAGAAAAATCAACGGTAACCCCCACTGCCGGCGCACCACCTATATCAGTTACGGTTGCACGGATAACTGTCTTGCTTGTGCCGTTGGCTTCCAGAGCTAATGTTCCGGCCGCTATCTCAATATCATCCACAAAAATTTCAGTTGGACCGTCAGCATCGGAGAATGAAATGGCAATCGCCTGACTGACCCCACCACATCGCGCGGTAACCTCAGCTATTCCTTCAGACCCTGCCATCAAGGAAACAACAAGGATCCCCTCGTCATCCGTGGTCACATGTGATTCAACCACATCCCCATTGGAGAAATGACCTTTAGTAGTCGTAAACACGCACATCGTTCCCTCAGGGACTGGTTCTCCGGCAGTATCAAGGATTGTTGCCTGTATGGCGGCTGATCGGTTGCTGTCAGCCGGTATGTCTGCCTCACCCAACAGTTCCAAATCAATGCTGCCCACAGCAAAGCCTTCCCATCTTACGACAACGTCGAAGGTATCGGATATGCTTTGATTACTGTTCAGGGTTACCTTAAGCCGATCAGTTCCCAAAAGATCACCCGCCGTATAAATCAATATTACCTGACCATTCACATCCGAAAATTCAGATACTGAATTAAGATTGCCGCCGGTTCTGTTAATTTCAATCTGCAAATTAAGCTGTTCACCGGGTACGGGATTTCCAAGGCGATCTTTGATTGTCGCAATCACAACCACTTCCCCGCCGGGAACAACCGGGCTGGGAACTGCTGTAAGGGAAAGGGTTTCCGGACTTAAGGCCGTCATCACCATTTCCAATTGATCCGTAAAGCCATCGGCCTCTGCAGTTACTGTGGCTACCCCGGGAAAAGAGGACGCTTTGAGTGTAATTTTCGCCACCCCGTCGGAATCCGTCACGACTATGTTATCGGACGTAAAGCTTCCCAGATTGCTGGAGAATTCAACCGCCTGGCCCTCTAATGGGTTACCGTTTGTATCAATAACCCTTGCTCTTATCATGGCTGTGCTGTTTCCGTCTGCAACAATTTGGCTGAAACCTGAGCTGATGTTTACCGAAGCAGCAACTGGTATTTCATCTTCAACAAAATAGGGAGAATTCGGCAAAAGGCATGCCCCCGAATCTAATTTACTCCAAGGCAATGTCATCCGATAGGTGCTGGTCGTTTCCGTGCCCGATACCACAGTGCTGGCGGTTATATCATCGATAATCCATGCAGCATTTGCCTTTAGATATATCAGTTCAAAGTTTGCAACTCCGTTTTGGTCGGTAACAACGGTTTCAGGCACTGAACCGGCAGCAGAACTTGGCGGCGTCAACTGACCATTGAGATTGACATCTTCATCAGGATCCATGATCAAATTTCTATTTTTATCCTCATTCGGCCGAATGATTTCATATACAGGTTCACAGTTAGAATCAAGCAACTGTGGCACCCATATTCCTACCCCGTACTGAGCCGGCCACGCATTTAATGACACTGTGGCTTGCGGAGCAGGACTGCCATTGGCATCCGTTACAAGTACTGACATGGGAAGTTTGTAGGCTGTTCCATCATTTATAGACTCGATCTCCGTGCTTCGACCGATTGCCACCGACGCCGCTTTCCGGCTTATAATGATGGAAACTGTATCCAATGCTCCAGAATCAATAAGTTCCGCGCTAACCTGAACTCCGTCTGCGCCGGCCACCAATGCTCCTGATGTGAAAGAGGAGGTTGCAATCCCGAGACTATTGGTAAAGGAAATGGTCGGAGACACATATTCTCCTCCTCCGGTGGGAGTGACAATGCTGAATAAAACAGGTGCTCCCTTGACAATTTGGTTTTTGCTGTTCGTCACCTCGGCAATCAGTGTGACTGAATTTTTAACATCCTGAGAACTCGGGGCTACCACCGTGGCAGAAGCTTGCAGGGATATTTTACTGGCTTCGCTGGAGGGCGCTGAAATAGCCAATCGAATCAAATCTCTGATTCCGGGATCGTTGCTGGGGTAAACTTGTATTGTTGGCGTACCGGCATCACTAGAGCTAAAAATAGCCGAAACTTCCCCGTTTATTACGGGTTTTTCAATCACTTTTTTTGAATTTTCAACCCACCCACCGAGAGATGTTGCAAAAACAACCTTATCATAATTTAGGGCCCGCACCGTGACGGTCAACTCCTCATTGGTATCAATGCTTGTCGGGTCTTTTATCGGTTCTATAATTTGAAAAGCTTTGTCTGTATCGTCAATGGTATACGCTTGTGAACCAATAGCTCCCAGCGATTCAACCTCAACCGTGACGGGCCCAACCCGTGTACCCTTTATAGTTGTGTTAAATTCACCGTTAATGTCTGTTTTGCCGGTTGCTGGATCAAACAAAACCAAACCATTAGAATCCGCGGAGACGCTCAGATTGACAGGTGCGTCGAACACCGGTTGATTTGCTGCATCAAAAACCGAAATTTTTAAACCTGAAGGTTCCCCACCGACTTCTATATTGGTTTCCCCTGAAACAGAAACGGAGAGGTATGTACCGGTCACTTCAATCGGAATTTGTTTTGTCCCGATTTCGTCAACTGTCGCTTCAAGGGTGACAATATGATTTCTTTTGTCACCAACACCAGAGGAGAATAGGATTTCTGCGAGACCATTTTCATCGGTCATCAGGCTCGAATGGCTGATTTGGCCAGCGCCGGAACTACCATCTGGGGCTACCGTGTTGAATTGAACCGTAACATCCTGAACCGGTGCACCATTCGCATCCTGAACCAATGCGGTAATTGTTACACTATCAGAATTATCCGTCAAAACTGAATTGCCGGAAATCCCTAAAGAAAGTTTTGCCGGGGTCGGTTTTTCAATGCTGGTAAATTCAAGCTCGACTTTTTGGGTTATTCGATTGGATTCTGCTGTGACAACCGCTGTTCCGGGAGTGGTGCCCGCCTGCAGCGTGACGATAACGGATCCTGCATCATCAGGAATATTTACCTTATACTCTTTTTTACCGTTCGAAAACATCCCATTTGTGGTGGAGAATTTTACAGTCGTAAATTCATTGACCGCGGCACCCGTTGAGTCGGTCAGGTTTGCGGTAATGGCGGTGGATGATACCCCGTCTGCCGGCAATTCTGCGGCTCCGGCAGCAAGATTAATGGATGCGGTGGCGCCAACACCGCTACCCCCGCCCGGAGACCCGGACTCTCCGCACCCTATGAGCATCAATGCAAGAAAACTTATAAGAATCAGCCGAAAAGTCATCTTTGCATGCACGTTTTTCATGAAACCATTCCTTTCAAATCTATATATGTGGGGCAATTTTTTTTACCTGCTTGTATAAATCGCAATGATGTTTAGTTTTCCGCCTGTACCAGGCTTTTCTGCTCCAGTTGGACAATTCTCGGTGTCAGGAAAACAAGGAGCTCGTTGGTGGTACTGTCGGACGTATTGGTTTTGAAAAGCCAGCCGAGCATTGGGATGTCTTTTAGCACCGGCAGCCCGGTTTCCAATGTGTTTTCAGCAATTTTGGTCACTCCGCCGATTACAATGGTTTCACCGTCATCAACAAGAAGCACGGTTTCCGCTTCGTTTGTTGAAATTATCGGATATCCTAAAAAGTCGGCAAATCCGATGATTTCATTTTTATTGGTTTTAATCTCTAACGAAACCCTTTTGTCGGGCGTAATATGGGGGGTTACTTCAAGGAGCAAATCAACATCCTGAAATTCTACTTCAACAGATCCATCTTCAATGACCGTAAATGGGATTCTCACACCCTGCCGGATCATTGCGGTTTTGTTATCTAGGGTTAAAACTTTTGGAGAAGAAATAATTTTGCCCTGGCCCTCTTTTTCCATGCTACGGAGAGTGGCATCCAGTAATATAGGCGTTCCCCATGCATCCAGCCGCTGAAAAGAAAATCCCAGGGATCCGCCGGGCAACCCCTCTTCAGCCCGATTTTCCAGGGTATTGAGGCCCGGCAAATTCATGGCCATTTGGTAAGAATATTTGCCGTCAAGACCGCTTTTATAAATATCATCACCACTGGCAGTCCATTCCACGCCGAATTCCCGGCTGAAATCATCACTCATTTCCACAATCCGGGCTTCAATAAGCACCTGGGGTGTTACTTTGTCAATTTCCGCGATAATTTCTTTGGCTTTAGAAAGCACGGCTTGAGTGTCGGTCATAATTACCTGATTATTGCGGCCGTCGATGGTGATGCTGCCGCGGTCCTTGGACAGCAGTCCCTCAATGTGCGGCAAAATTTCACTTTTGGCGCTCGCGTAATTAATGGGCAAATATTCCGTAACCAGGGGTTCCAGGGTCTTCTGCTCTTCCATCCGCTCCCGAATGGCCTGGATCTTTTTTTGTTTGGCCTGTTCTTCCGCGCTTAAGGTGGCTGTTGTGGCAATACGGATAATATCTCCTTGTTCCACCTTGCCGAGCTGGTTCATGTCCAGTATCAGATCCAGCACCTGGTCCCAGGGGACGGGTCTTTCCAGAGAAATGGTCACTTCACCGTTAACATCTTTATCCACTGCGTAATTTTTCCCGCTGACCTGCTGGAGAATTTTAAAAACATTTTTGATGTCTGTTTTGTAAAAATCGAGAGCAATTTTTTGGCCGGTATATTCCTTTTTTCTGTCCAGTAAATCCGCATAGGGATCTTTTTCTTCTGTCAGCGTCATTGGCGATAATGTTTCGTCAAAATCCGTTGCTGCCGCATTTTCCATCACCTGCTGCCATGAAGGCAGATTGGCGGCTTCAAAGGGCCGGGGGCCGATGGATGAAGGATCAAAATGAATGGTCAAGATATTATCTTCAACAACCGGCCGGTAGGGCACCATTTCGCGAAGTTCAATGATCAGATCGGTGGCATTTGCATCAGCCGCCTGCACTGGGCTGATGCGGTCCACTGCACTTTCAAACCGGGTGGTGATCAGCGGCCGGTTTTTACGGTATTCCGGAAGCTGTGTGTTGAAAAGTCGAACCTTTAATGCCCGGTCGCCCATTGTCATAATATCAAAATCAATAGCTGCATCTGCGGTTCCTACGACAACCATGGATTTTCCCGAGGCTTGGGTGGAAAAATCAATCCGGTTGATGATAGCGGGTTTTCTATTTGTATCGTGACCGGTCGGCTGATTGACAACGCCGGCATGGGCTACCGTTGTTTCGGAGATAGCTTCTGGAGACATTTCAGAAGAGGTGCTTGCCGTAATACCTGACCGGGTTTCCTCCGCTGAAACCATTGCCGGACTAGTATCTTCATCAGATGTCTGGGCCATGGCCGGGTTCTGTTGCGGAAATGAAATTTCAAGATCCATGCCGTTTTTTATAATTTCATAGGGCACGTCCCTGTTCAGCCCGATTTCAAGGCGAGTATTTTTCTGGTCAGGAGATTTTGAGGCGGTGATGGTTGAAACAATGTTTTTGTTATCGGCCGCCGTCGGATTCAGATCGCCATTCAAATCTTCCTGGAACGTGGTTTCCGGGAATAATAAAAGAATGCCCAGGGGATTGTTCTGTTTCACCGAGGTATACTGCAATTGTTTGTTCGCGCTGATGACAACACGCTCTGCATCGCCCGCGACAACTGTTTTTATACCGGTGATCATTTTTTGAGAATCCCTTATTGCCGGATCCGTGTCCTTTTTCCCGGACGTGGAGGCACACCCGGCTGAAATCAACAAAAGGACCGACAAAAACAGACCGCACATCGTCCGCCAGATTTTTCTTTGCCCTATCATGAGCCTGCAATCATACATGTTTAACTCTCCAGATTATTGCTGAAGTTTCAGTTCTCTTTCACGAACAGAGACTTTTCCAAAAACATCCAAAAACTTTTCTTCAACCACAATTCGATCTCTAAATATCTTTGATATTTGTCCGCCTTTATTCCCAACATAGGTTCCTTCGCTGACAACATATCCTTTTCCCGAAGAATCCTGGACCAGGGCCTGATTTTTTTGCGGTAGCCGCAAAACTGCCGTCAATGTCAGCTGACTTAAATCAATTTTTTCCAGGGGGGTTCTGGGCACCCGTCTTTCAATCTGGGCCTGCTCTTCTGGCGTGACATCTGGCTCGGGCTGTCGCAGAAACGGCTCAAACGGATCAATGCGCCCTTTGCGGCTGTAAAACCGTTCTTTTCTGCCGATGATATTGGAAATCTCTTCCCTTAGCCTTTCTTCCGAGATTTCTTCCGCCATTGGCTCTGACTCGCCGGAAACTGACGGTGAAGCTTCGAATCCTGCTGTCAACTCCTGTGGTTCTGTTTCCAGATCCTCCGGTTGCGTTTCAGCAACATTCAGAGGTGCTTCAGAAGACATGGCTTCAGGCGCTGTCAAAATTTTTTCTGGTTCTGATGGCCGGATGATCCTGACGCGGTTGCTGATATAGCTGATGCCATCTGATGCCCTTGCAGCCTGATGACCTGACAAAAACACCCCTAAAAAAAGAATAAATACGATAGAGCCATAAATTTTGTTCGACATAATTTATCTTCTTTTATTTCTTTTTTTTCTTTTTATTGCCTTTCCCGTCATCTTCTTCTTTAGCAGGCGGGGTTTCCACAAATTTGTATGTTTCCGCGGTGCATGCGATGACTAACTCATTCCCTGTTACCGGCTGATTTTTTCCTTTTTGCTTTGGAAACTGAACGTCAAATTTCTTAACATTGACAATCCGGGACATTCCGGCCAGTTCGTCAAAAAACATTCCCAGATCATGATACGTCCCGGACAACTCCATTACTACCGGTAGTTCCGCATAAAACTCCTTCATGATCTCCTTTTCTGGCTTGAACAGTAAAAAGGAAAGGCCGGAATCCTTGCCAGCCTGGGATATGCCGGTCAGCAATGAGGGGACCTCATCTTTCAGGGGCAGCGCCCTTGCAACCACATTGAATTTTGCCTGGGCATTTTCCAGTTTTTTCTGAAACTCCGCATATTGAGCGGCGTTTTTCTTGGTGGTTTTCAGCTTTTCCTGCTGCGCGGCAATATCCTTGTTCAATTTATTAATATCTTCATATTTCGGCATATATAGAAAATAAACAAATCCGCCGATGATCAACGCAACAGAAACACAGCAAATGATAATTCTTTGAATCTTTGTCAGTTCACTGATCTGTTTGATCAGTGGCTCAAGAGAATTTAGCGAGGCATCCAGTTTTTTCATTTCTTCAATTGCCTTTTTGTTGTCTTTTTTTGCTATCCAGCCGGATTTGACGCGGGTGCATTGTTCTGGGCAACGGCTTTTTTACATTTAATGTTAAACTGCTTCATATCCACGCTGTATCTATCCACCTGCTTGGAACTCTCAAGAACGACCCCTGAAAACAGGCCCGATCGCTCCAGGCGGAGCATAAACACGGCAATGGTTTCATTGTCCAGAGCATCGCCCTCAAGGGTCAGATTCGCATCATCAGAAACAAGTCTTGTTAACTGCATTCTGCCGGGGACCACCATTTCCGTCATTTTTGCCAGCAGCTTCGGTGGCTTTTCCCGGTATTCCTTGAGCTGATTGACGATTTCAATCTGTTTATTGAGGGTATCCAGCTTTTTCTTTATTTCCTCCACCTGCCTGGCTTTTTCTTCATATGCGGCAACTTCTTTTTTCAAGCTCTCGAGATTGTCCGCCAATGTTTCCTTTTTCCCGTTCAGGTGGCCGTTGTAAACAATCAACACAACAAGCAACAGGATAAAAGACAATAGGAAAACAGAAATCTGCCGGCGGATATTCTCTTTTGACCGGGCGGCCCGATAGGGCAATAAATTGATACGTATCATTTGTCGTCCACTCTTCTGATTGCAAGCCCAATTGAAATAGCGGCCTGGGGTGCTAGCTGTTTCAGATAAACATCATCGAACTGGTCACTGGAAACGGTTAATGCCTCAAAAGGGTTTATAATTTTTACTTCGGCGGACGACTGCATGGCCAGCAATTCTCTAAATTCCTTAATATGCGCCGCACCACCGCTTAAAACAATCTCGCGGATCCGATCGTCCGGGTTGGTTGAATAGAAAAAATCGAGCGCCCGACGGATTTCATCGCACCAGTCGGAAACGCTGGAGGACACAATTTCCCGAATCTCATCGGTGGACAGCTTATCCGGCTTTTCGCTGTGCATCATATTTTCCGCTTCCGTCATGGTGCAGTTTGTAATTGACATGATGCGCTGATAGATCTGATTGCAGCCCAGAGACACGTCCCGTAAAAACACGGAAACGTTGTTTTTTAATATATTCACGGATGTTTTGCTGGCCCCGACATCAATCAGGGCGACATTCTCTTCCTGGGCACCATAATTGAATTCATAGATATTCTGCAGGGCAAACGCATCAATATCTATAATGCACAAATTCAGGCCTGCCGCATCGATCAGATTGATATAGTCGTTGACCATATCTTTCTTCGCCGCCACCAGCAGCACATTCATCTGGTTCGGGTTGTTTTCGGTTTCTCCCAGAATCTGAAAATCCAGATTCACATCATTAATATCAAACGGAATATACTGTTCTGCTTCAAAATTGATGGATTCATAGAGCTGCTCTTCAGGCATATTCTGGACCGTTATGTTTTTAACGATAACGGAATATCCCCCAATGGAAATCGCCACATTCTGCTGCTTGATATTGTAATTCTGGAAAAGCTGCCGGATGGCACCGGCCACGCCCTGATGATCCTTGACAACACCTTCTTCAATGGCCCCTGGGTCAATATCAATGGTTCCGAATTTTTTCAGGGTCCATCCTCTTTTTGTCTCTTTTAATTCCGCCACTTTAATGGAACGGGATCCGATATCCAGCCCGACAACCTCGTTTTTGGGTCCAAATAGCATAATTTACTATCCACCATAGTTTGAGAAAATTTTCTGACCGCGGAACAACCCTTCAGTCATGTTTTCGTTGCTTGATGCGGTTTGGATAAATCCTAAAATATTACTGAATAAAATTGAATTGTGAAAGAATGTGATAGTTTCACAGGGAAAAAGATTTTTGTCTTTAAAGAAGAGATGGGCTTTTTGTTTCAAGGCACTTACCTAAACCGGCTGAGATGGTAACAGCCTTTTATGTTAAATATTAATGCCTGATAAATAAGCTTAAATCATACGGTAACCGTTTTGAAGGTCAGCGCGAATCGACCACATACGGCTTTCATCCTGACTTTAAATTATTGTTATGTCAAGGAAATTATTATCAAAATATTTAAGGCAGGGTATCTTGTGTAGTATCCGGGCAAATAACCACTATATATTGTATATTCCTTTTCCCAACCACCGTTGATTGGATTTTACTAATTGCGTTGCCCGCATCAATAACAGTCAATTGAACAATCCTTCTGAACAAGAAATAAATGACAGCACCGGCTTGAGGCATGAGCCAAACAAAAAATCATTACAACGCATACGTTTGTTCAAATTTTTTCTGGGCATCCAATGATAAAAAGAGATCCACAATATGCGGATCAAATTGCCCCCCCCGGCCCGCGCTGATTCTGCGCAGCACCTCTTTTTCCGGCATTTCTTTACGATAGGCGCGGTTGGACATCATGGCATCATAAGCATCGGCCACCGAAAGAATCCGCGCGAGCAGCGGGATCTCTTCTCCCTTCAGACCATCCGGATATCCCTCGCCATTATACCATTCGTGATGATGGCGGACGATTTGCTTTTCCCGGTCCCATAGTCCCAACTGGCCGATGATGCTTTCCCCGATCAAGGGATGGGTTTTAATGGTTTCATACTCTTTGTCCGTCAGCCGACCTGGTTTTAACAAAATATCATCCCGGATGCCGATTTTTCCGATATCGTGGAGCCGGGCGGCAAAATCAAGTACCTCTATTTCTTCTTTTGAGCATCCATAGGCCCTGGCAATAATAACTGCCGTGTCTTTCACACGGCTTGAATGCGCCTCGGTATAAGCATCCCGGGCCTCAACGGTTTTTACCAGGGCCGAGAGGGTGGAAAATAAATTTTCATAGATGTTTTCATACAATGCATGGTTTTCCACGAGATAAGCCGCCTGCTGAACCATAAAAGTCATGTAATACAAGTCTTTTTCACTAAAGACAGGCATTTCTCTGGTGGTCACGGCAATTAAAACACCAAAAACCTTATTTCTTATCTTAAGAGGGATCCCCATCAGGGAATGAATATTATCAGGAAGCGCCGGCAGGGTGTTTTCAACAATCATGAGCGGTGTTGCATCTTTTGCGATGTCATTGACCAGACGTGCCGGGGCCTCTTCCGTGAATTCAAAAATATCGGATTTCGACTTTTCTCTTTGTTGGCGGGTGGCCCGTGTCAGGGCAAGGGGAGCAGCGAATGTTTCATTGACCGCATAAAATGCCGCATGGCCTGCCGGCGTAATGGAAGTGGCCATTTCCACCAGGTGATTGAGCACCTCGGGGCCGGTATTTAAAGACATGAGTCCGGTCATGATACGGTTTAGAATCCGCATCTCTTCGACTTTTAAGACCAGCTCCCGGTTTAATTCCTCCAGCCGTCTTTTACTTTCCAGTTCTTTGTTTAACAGAACATTTTTGATAAACAGCTCGCGCTCCCGCAATACACGCTGAAGGCAAAGGGTCATCTGCTCAAGATTCACTGGTTTCACCAGAAAATCCACCACCCCGTTTTTTAATGTCTGAAGGGTGTTGTCCAGAGACGGATACCCGGTCATGATGACCACCGGGATGGAATTATCATGTTTTCTTAAATACTCGGCCAGTTCCAGGCCGTCCATTTCCGGCATATTGATATCCGTAAAACAGCAGTCAATCGTTTGCTGGGCATTTTCAAACAGATTAACCGCTTCCCGGCCATTTTTTGCCGTAAGCACAAGATATCCCATATTCTGAAAATGTTCACTGGCAATTTCAAGAATGGTTTCTTCGTCATCCACAAACAGTATGATTTTCTGAGAATCCATCACCGTCATTTCTCTCCGTCTCTCGCCAAATCTGCATTCACTTTTTTTAACCCTGTTTTTTATTAAAGGGCAAAATAATTTAAAATCAGCTATTCATCTGGTTTTGTCAAGTTTAACCATGAAAGGTTAAAGAGCAGCCGCATTTGGAGCGAGTTGTCCCCACCTTGAAAAAACTCTCTAATGCGGTTTTTCGACTGACATTTTCTCTGTGGCAAGCCCCGTATTCTCTTGAAAGATATGAAAAATATGGTTATGGTAGGCAAAATTTTTAATATGAATGCAGAGAAGTGGCGTCACCAGCGGACCCCTTCATTTTGCAAGGAGAAAAATCCCCATGCCCATGTCCGATGAATTTAAATCTCGGCTGCTGCCCGACCTGGCCGCTATCGCCGCCCATTTCGGAACCCCGTTCCACATATATGATGAAGCCGGGATTCTGAATACCGGTAACGTCCTCAAAAATGCCTTCGCCGCCATTGACGGATTTATGGAATATTTTGCCGTAAAAGCCCTGCCGAATCCGAGCGTCATGGAAATCATGCGGACAATGGATTTCGGATTTGACTGCAGTTCCATTCCGGAACTCGTTTTAAGTCGCCAGGTGGGCGCTCGCGGTGAAGAAATTATTTTTACGTCCAACAATACCACCAATGAAGACTTCAAAGCAGCATTCGCCGACGGTGGTTGCATTCTGAATCTGGATGATATTTCCTTAATCCCCAGGCTGCCGCAAACCCCGGAACTTATCTGCTTTCGATACAATCCCGGGCCCCGCCGGACCGGCAATGATATTATCGGCAACCCCGTAGAGGCAAAATATGGCGTCAGCCATGATCAGATTCTGGAAGCCTACCGCAAAATGCGCCGAAACGGCAGTACCCGTTTCGGCCTGCACACCATGCTGGCTTCCAATGAACTGAATTACGCATATATTGTGGAAACCGCCCGGATGCTGCTCGATCTTGTCCGCTGGATTTCAGTAGAAATTGATATTCGGTTTGAATTTATTAATATCGGCGGAGGCTTAGGCATTCCCTATCGGCCTGGGGACGTGCCTCTGGATCTTCCGGCAATGAGTTCGGAAATTATCGCTTTGTTTCAAACATTTGAGCATCAAAACGGTTACATGCCCAAACTGTTTATGGAAAGCGGACGTTACATGACAGGCCCTCACGGGGTGCTGGTCACCAGGGCAATCAACCGCAAGGACATTTATCGCAATTATATCGGAGTGGATGCCTGCATGTCCGCTCTGATGCGGCCGGGAATGTACGGCGCCTATCACCATATTGATGTGCTGGGAAAGGATATGGCATCATTACCCACTGAAAAAGTGGATGTGGTGGGATCCTTGTGTGAAAATATTGATAAATTTGCAGTTCAGCGGGAACTTCCGCAGATTAACGCGGGGGATATCCTCATTGTCCAGGACACCGGCGCCCATGGGCATGCCATGGGGTTCAACTATAACGCCAAACTGCGCCCCAAGGAACTGCTGTTTCGCAAAAACGGAACCGTTGAACTGATTCGGCGGGAAGAAACCATGGCGGACTATTTTGCCACCTTGAATTTTGAAAAAAACGTGTTTGTTAACTAAACAAATATCCTCCGGTGATCCTGAAATCACCGGAGGAAACATTTCTTCAGCGCCAGGGGCTGCCCTTTAATCCCTATCCCAGCGACAAGCCGAAATCTTCCAGATCCAGGTTATCATCAATGGAAATAATTTGTGACAGCATGGAACGCATTTCCTCGGGCACGATATTTTCGTACTGTTCAAAATTTTTCATGAATTCCGCCACCAGCCGGATCGCCCGCAATTCATATTCGCCGGCATCTTCGGCAGCTTTCCGCGGATTCAGAATTTCCGCCGGAACGACATCTCCAGGGCTCCGCTTGGGAATTTCAAACTGAAATACCGGATCGGTTTCAAATTCCATTTTTGACAGTTCGCCGGAAATCGCCGCTTTCACCAGTGCCCGGGTGTGGGCCAGTTTAATCCGTTCGCTCTTGAAGCTGGGTTCTCCGCTCCACCCGGTGTTCACCAGCCAGCACTTGATATTGTATTTAATAATGTTTTCCATTAGCCGTTTGGCGTAAGCGTAAGCGGGCAGGGCGATCATGGTGTCGCCGAACGCCACGCTGAACATCACCTGGGGCTCAAACTCCCCGGTATCCATCTGGGTAAACTTCGACGTGTACGCGGATAAAAACGCATACACCGCCTGCTCCGGGGTCAGCCGCGCAATGGGGGGCAGAACGCCGTAAGCATCACAGGTCAGCAAAAACAGGTTCTGCGGATGATCGAACATGCCTTCCCGGTAAGCATGGGGGATATGGGTAATCGGGAAGATGCACCGGGTGTTGTCTGTCAGGCTGTTGTCATTTAAATTCACCCGCCGGGTATCCATGTCGATGGAGACATTTTCCAGAATGGCACCAAATTTTCGTGTACATTCATAGATGAAAGGCTGTTTTTCTTTTGAAATCTTCATGATTTTGGCGTAGCCGCCCCACTCCAGGTTAAACAGTCCCTTGTCGCTCCAGGCATGGGCATGGTCACCAATCAGACCTCGCTCAGGATCCACCGCCAAGGTGGATTTGCCGGTGTCTTCCCGGCCCAGGAAAATGGCCACATCGCCGTCTTTGCCCACATTGGCCGAGCACCGCATGCAAAAAACCGATTCCGGCATCAAATAGCTGGCCAGTGTAAACACGGCCTGCCGAATTTCACCGGCATAGCTGGAGCCGCCGATGAGCACCAGCTTCTGGGTCAAATTGATAATAATAAATGCCGTGGAACGGGTGCCGTCAAGTTCGGGAATGGCGTTGAAGCCGGGAATGTGAATAATGGTGAACTCCGGCACAAATGTCTCCAGTTTTTTCAATTCTCGTATCTGAAAAAACATATTCCGCACAAACAGGCTGTGCCATGCGGTTTCAGTCACAATCCGGATGGGCATCTGATATTCCTGCTCGCTGCCCACCAGGCAGTCCTGCACATAGACCTCCTTGTTGTGCATATAAGCCAGCATGCGATGGAAAAGCGTATTAAAATGATTTTCAGATAATTCGTTTTTCTCCTCGCTCCAAAAAATCTTTTTTTCGCTGTAGGGGTCTTTGACAAAAAATTTGTCCTCAGGGGGTAGTTCGGCATAATGTCCGGTACGCACAACAATGGGACCCAGATGCGCGACCTGCCCTTCACGGTTGTTGATGATCTCCTCATACAATACTGATGTGGGCAGGTTCCGGTAAATACGTCTTAAATGCTTACGCCCGAAATATTCAAGATCCAGACTTTCAACCATGATGACT
This sequence comes from Desulfobacterales bacterium, assembly GCA_963675805.2. Classification (GTDB taxonomy): domain Bacteria; phylum Desulfobacterota; class Desulfobacteria; order Desulfobacterales; family Desulfosalsimonadaceae; genus SURF-3. The sequence goes on from CAXXNU010000001.1 coordinate 920,977, forward strand.
CCTTTATTTTCTTTTGGTTAAACACACAGCCGGGTTGCGGTAACCTGATTAAACGAACGCTCGTTAAATGCTGCCGGTGGACATTAACGCATAAACCACCAGTTTTTGCATCATTTTTTCTTTTGCAGACCCTGGATCATCCAGCTCAAGTCTCTCCAGATAGGGTTTTGCACTTTCCGGGATGCTTCGAATGGTCATGGCTTTGCCGAGACTGGAAACCTTGGTCAATCCCTCGGTCATCTGTGCCTTGAGCCATTTCAGGGACTTGCCGATAACGAGTTCTTCAGGCGTAAAATCCGTGCCAAAGGGAAAGGGCTCAAAAAGCCCTTTTTCCTTGAATGGGGCAATGGCTTTTTCCAGACGCTCGGGGGTATTGTTTCTGAACTGATCCGGAATGGTATAATCCGCGTGGATTTTTCTGGCCTTTTTGGCTTTTTCCAAAAGACCTTCCTGGAACCGGGAATCCGTGATATTCAAGAGTTGCTGAATAATTTCCCGGTCGGTCTTACCGCGTAAATCCGCAATACCGTATTCTGTAATTACAAAGTCCCGCAAATGCCGGGGAATGGTTGTGTGACCATAGTTGAACACAATATTGGACGCTGCGGATTTTCCAGCCCCCCGGATGCCTTTGCACATGAGAATCGAGCGACCGTCCGGCAACGCATGGGCCTGGGACACAAAATTATACTGACCACCCACCCCGGAGACCACCTGCCCGTTTTCCAGGCCGTCGGACACCACGGCGCCGGACAATGTCACCATGAGGCAGGCATTGACAAACCGGCCTTCCCGCCGCTGGAGCACTTTCAGGGTTTCACTGTAATAGGGATTGTTGCCGTAAAGCTGGTTCACGTTGAGCACACTGGTCATAAATATTTTTTTGCGCTGCTCTTCGCTCATATCATTGAGCATCTGATACAGACTTTCCGGCCCGAGAAAAAAACCGCCGTGGATCAGGATGTCATTTTTTAATTTATTCCCCAGGCAATGGGCCACCACCTGATCAAAGTTACGGGAATCGGCGAGATCCGCTGATATCTCTTTGTCCCCGGCGCGGATGACCTGGTTGTCATAGGTCAGACCGTCTTTGAAGATGCCAAATTCCGTTAAAAACGCAAAGTCCCTGGCCGTGAGCCGGGAATGGACAGCGCCGCCATCAATGAGGAGCTCCAGGGTTTTGGGAGTCACTGTATCGGTGATCTTTTTTTCATTGAGCAGCCGCTGGAGATGTTCATTATTGTAGGTTTTCCGCTTCACGACACCGGCTTCCAGAAGATACAGGTACCCGTCCACCAGCATTTCGGTTGAGCCGGTAATACCTTCTTCAAAAAGATCTGTCCCGCCGATCCGGTCGATCACATTTCCAAATTTGCCCACGATACCGGTATCATTAAGGAATTTTTTATATTCCGCATTCTGGGTATGCCGCATCCGAAGCCCGTAACACAAGGCGTCTCCCAGAGATCCGATGCCGATTTGCAGGGTGCCGCCGTCCTTGATCAGGGTGCTGGCATGCATGCCGATCATGTAATCCGGCGTGGTAATAGACATTTTGGGCGCACCAAAGAGGCGTGCGGTCAGTTTCGGGTTGTCCACCACTGCGTCAAAGGTTTCCGGCGGTACCACAGCATCGCCATACATAAACGGCAGATTCTGATTGATGGTGGCAATGATGGCAATTTTCCGGCCCTGTTTTTCCTGTTCGCGCATGGCCGGGACAATATCCAAAGAGACTTCCGGGTTGCAGCTCATGCTGTATAAAGTTTTTCCGTCAATCTCTTTCTTACTCACCATCTGGGCCACCACATTCACCCCGGCATCAATGGAATCCCGCCAGGCATGCGTATAGTTGGAGCTGATGTAATTCATCTGGGTGTGATCCACATTTATATACGAGCCTGCTTTTGCGTAAAATTCACGAAGTTCAAAATTTTCCGGCAGGTCGCCTTTCCGGAGGTCCAGCATGTAATCAAGCTCCACATAGCCGTCAAATTTGCGCTTGACAAACGGGCCTAAAAATTTTTGTTCCAGATCACTGGCGCCTTTGGGTTTTTCAAGAGACAGGGCGGTGCAAAAGGTCAGCTGAATTGACGGATCTTTTTTGGCCCGGCGATACAGGACATTGGCAAACTCGTTGGGTTTTCCAAGTCCCAGGGGCATGCCGAACACAATCTTTTTACCCACTTTACTGATGACATCATCCACGCATTTTTCAACATCCTGGTAAAATACCGGCCTTTTCCCTTCCATTTAATATCCTCCGGAATCTTTGCTCACAAAAGATTTATACCAACCTGCCTGTTAACGATGGTGGTGCGGGTCGGCACGCCTTATAGCCGGTATTTTTTCAGGCAACCCCAATGGTAAAATACCGGTTAAAAAATTGTCCGTACCTGTTGCCCTTTTACTGGAATGGTATGCTGAAGAAACAACATTTATTTTCGTGTCTGCCCTTAAGAAAAAAATCCGGAACGGGCAAAGGGCCCACCTGAGTCAGCCGCGTGTCAAATAATCGAGATTCTTCAATAAAGGATCAGTTTTTCACGATAAAGTCAATATCAATTCTTTTGAAGATCCCTCTGGAAAGCATCAACAAATTAAAATTAAAGCTAATTTTTTTATCCGGAAGTTGTTTGTGAAGTGAGCCATTTTTCCGCGTAAAGTTCCACGCCGTGGGCCACCCGAATATTTTTCCCGGCCTTGGCCAGCATATCCGACAATTGAATCATACACGCCGGACAACCGGTTGCCACCACAGATGCCCCGGTTTTTTCAATGCTGGCTGTTTTTTTCCTGCCAATATCTGTTGAAAGGCCGTAATGCATCAGGTTGAAGCTGCCGCCCATTCCGCAACAGGCATCCGCATCCGGCATCTCCACAAAAGTATATGCCTCATTTGCCTGAACCAGCCGACGTGGGGCGGCGGCAATGTTCAGGGTTTTTTTCAAATGGCAGGGATCATGCCAGGTGACAATCGGCTTCAACCCTCTCTCCGACGGGGCAAAAACCGGCACTACACCGATCACATCCACCAAAAACTGATGGATGTCATATGTTTTTTCTGAAATCTGATGGATGGCGGTGTGTTGTTTGCCTGAAAAACTACCCGCCATGGCCGGCCAGGTTTTTTTGATGGTTGCCGTGCAAGTGGCGCATCCGGTTATCAGGTAATCATAGGTTGAAGGATCAAAAAGGGACAGATTTTGCGCCACCAGACGGTTGAAGGTAATCTGGTCGCCTGATGCCAGGGCCGGTATACCGCAGCACCCCTGGGCGGGCGGCACCAGAACGTCCACCTGGTGATGCTTTAAAATTTTTGCAATGGCAACGGCCACTTTCGGATAGACCTTATCCAGCAGGCAGCCGACAAAAAAAGCGACTTTCAACGGTTTTTCCGGTTTTTTGGCTATCTCGTTTTTTTCTACGGGTAAAACTTTGCGCATCTCGTGAAACGAAACCGGCGCAAGCGGCACCAGGTGCCGGGAAGAAAAGGGGAGAGATAAAGCAGCGCCACAGGACACGGCTGGCGGGACGGTTATTTTTCTGAAAAAAATATTTTGCCATTTTGCCGCAACCGCCACCACCCGGTCAAAAAGCTTTGGATGAGACAAAATTTTCCGGAAAATCACCCGTTTTATGAGCGGCATGCTCCGGTAACCGGCCATCACCACCCGGGCATTTAAAAAAATTTCAACCACATTCACGCCCCGGGGGCAGTTTGCCGCGCACGATCCGCACAGCAGACACCGGTCCAGCCGCTGCCGCACCCCTTCCGGATCTTCAAAAAATGACCGCATCAGGCCGTCAAGAAGCATCAGTTTACCCCGGGCCACATCGCTTTCATTATGGGTAATCCCATACAACGGGCAAACCGACTGGCAGATGCCGCACCGGGAGCACCGGGCCACCTGCTGATCCAGCCGTTTCATGGACTGGATCAGACTGGCCATTTTCATCTTTTTTTTTCGGAGATGTACCATAAACGCATTGCAAAATAAGTTTTCAGAAGTTAAAAAATAGCATTTTTACATTTATAAAAAATTAAAGATTTTACCGCAAGGAATGATCCTGATGAAAGACGATAACGGGTTTTACTATTACCCTTTCCCGGACAACAAACGGGTCCGCATGTATGTAAAACAAGAAATAGGCACCATCTTTTTCAGATTATGGAGTGCGGATGACGCGATGCTCTGGCAGGAACATGGGTGGGTGCCCCATGAAGCAATTCAAAAAGCCACGGAAATGTATAATAAAAAATCCGGATTCAATCCGGACAAGGCCTATGATTTAGCCATTGCAAAGGCCGTCTTAAAAGACGCTCACAACAGTTGACACCCGGTGCAGGCATTACCGCGGTCTGTTAAATAACGGCATATCTTTTTCTGAGTTTCGGCTTTTCAATTTTTCCCGTGGGATTTCTCGGGACCGTGTCAAAAATGATTTTTCGCGGACGTTTATACCGGGGCAGGTCCTTGCAGAACTGAACAATTTCCTCTTCAGACATGCAAGCGCCCGGCTTCAGGGCAATCACCGCCGCCGCAATTTCGCCCAGCCGGATATCCGGGATGCCGATAACACCGGCATCGAGAATTTTGGCGTTGGACATCAGAAAATTTTCAATTTCATTGGGAAAAATATTTTCACCGCCGCAGATGATCACATCTTTTTTCCGGTCAATAAGCCAGATAAATCCTTCCGCATCCTGCCGGGCAATATCACCGGTATGCAGCCAGCCGTTCCTTAAGGTCTGGGCCGTCGCTTCGGGATTGCGATAATATTCCTTCATCACCCCGGGTCCCCGGACAAGCAGTTCCCCGGCGTCTCCAAGAGCCACCGGTTCCAGATTATCATCAACAATTCTGCATTCCCAGTCAAATCCCGGCACCCCGACGGCCCCGACCTTGTGATAGTTTTCAACCCCCAGATGAACACATCCCGGGCCGGTGGCTTCGGTCAACCCGTAATTGGTATCATACTGATGGGTGGGGAAATGGTGTTTCCACTTCCGGATCAGGCTGGGGGGAACGGGTTGGGCCCCGATATGCATCAGGCGCCACTGGTCCAGATGATAATCGTTCAGATCGATTTCATTGTTTTCAATGGCCACCAGAATATCATGGGCCCATGGCACCAGAAGCCAGACAATGGTTGCCCGCTCTTCCGATACTGCGCTCAGGATATCTTTCGGGCGTACACCTTTTAGAATGACGGTTTTTGCCCCGACCATCAGGTTGCCGAACCAGTGCATTTTCGCACCGGTATGGTATAAAGGCGGAATGCACAGAAAATTATCCGAATGCACCTGGTTGTGGTGCCGGTTTTCAACATAGCAGGAAAATTCCAGGTGCCGGTGCGCGAGAAACACCCCCTTGGGATGACCGGTGGTGCCGGAGGTAAAATAAATGCCTGCGCCATCATGAAGGTCCAGTGTGACATCTGGTTCTTCTGCGCTGCTGCCGGCTACGGCATCTTCGTACCACAACGCCCAGTCCGGTGTTTTATCGCGGTCTCCCACAAAAATATAGGTGTGCAGGACCCGATCGAGAACCAATTTTGATTGCGTGATCCGGTCAATAAATTCCTCCCCGAAAATAATTGCGTCCGCGGCCGCCAGTTGGATGCAGCGCTGAATATCTTCTGCCTGAAACCGGAAATTAAGGGGCACGGCAATGGCGCCGGCCCTTAAAATACCAAAATAGACCGGTAGCCACTCAATACAGTTCATCATCAGAAGCACTACCCGGTCGCCTTTTTTAATGCCATGGTCAGCCAGGCTGTTGGCCAGCCGGTTGGACTGGCGGTAAAAAGTTTCCCAGACAATGGACTCCCGTCTCCCGGTTGCCGGCTCACGTTCGATGAGTGCGGTCTCCTGACCGTATAACCGATAATTTCGGGCCAGCATTTCTGTAATCAGCATATTTTTGCACCACATGTTTTTTTCAGTAAAACTTGATTCCAAACCGACTTTAAATAAATGCAATGCTTTATCAGATCATTAGAAAAAGTCAACGGTATTTGGCCCCGAAACGCGGCAAACAAAAACCCGGAACCTGATCAGGTTCCGGGTTTTAATTACCAATTCCAGAAAAACGGTGTTTGCTTATTTCTTGTCATCCTTGACTTCTTCAAAATCCGCATCCACAACGTCATCGTCTTCTGCGGCCGCCTGCCCCGGGGCACTGTCACCGCCCATATCCGGACCGCCCGCCTGGGCACCGGCCTGGGACGCCTGCTGGTACATGGCTTCCGCCAGCTTATGGGATGTCTGGGTCAATTCTTCGGTCAACCGCTTGATTTCCGCGGTGTCATCGCCTTCCATGGCTTTTTTCAGCTGGGCAATCACCTCATCCACCTTGGACTTGGTTTCGCTGTCCACTTTGTCCCCCATTTCTTTCAGGGATTTTTCCGTGGAATAGATCAGGGAATCCGCGTTATTTTTGACTTCCACTTTTTCCCGCAACGTTTTATCATCTTCAGCGTGCAGTTCCGCATCTTTCACCAGTTTGTCAATCTCTTCCTGGGACAGCCCTGAAGAAGCTGTAATTTGGATAGACTGCTCTTTTCCGGTGGCCATGTCTTTTGCCGATACATGGACAATACCGTTGGCGTCGATATCAAAGGTCACCTCAATCTGGGGCACGCCCCGGGGGGCCGGCGGAATGTCCGCCAGGTCAAACCGGCCCAGAGTTTTATTGTAGGCGGCCATTTCCCGCTCGCCCTGAAGCACGTGAATGGACACGGCGGGCTGATTGTCCTGGGCTGTTGAAAATACCTGACTTTTCCGGGTGGGGATGGTGGTATTTTTTTCAATCAGCTTGGTCATTACCCCGCCCAGAGTTTCAATCCCAAGAGAAAGGGGCGTGACATCCAAAAGCAGTACGTCTTTTACATCGCCCATCAATACACCGCCCTGGATGGCAGCACCGATGGCCACGACTTCATCCGGGTTGACACCCTTGTGCGGCTCTTTGCCAAAAATCTTCTTTACCCGATCCTGAACCGCGGGCATCCGGGTCATGCCGCCCACGAGAATGACTTCGTCAATATCGGACGGGCTCATCCCCGCATCTTTCAGGGCCGTAACACAAGGCTTTTCCAGATTGTCCAGAAGATCGCTGACCAGGGCTTCAAGTTTGGCCCGGGTGATTTTGATGTTCAAATGTTTCGGACCATTGGCATCAGCCGTGATAAAAGGCAGGTTCACATCCGTCTGCAGCGCGGTGGAAAGTTCCATTTTTGCTTTTTCCGCGCCTTCTTTGAGCCGCTGGAGGGCCATTTTGTCTTTTCGAATATCAATGCCGCTTTCTTTTTTAAATTCGTCAGCCAGGAAATCAATCAGCCGGAGATCAAAGTCATCGCCGCCCAGATGGGTGTCGCCGTTGGTGGATTTTACCTCAAACACGCCATCGCCGATTTCAAGAATGGACACGTCAAAAGTACCGCCTCCCAGATCGAACACGGCAATTTTTTCATCGGATTTTTTGTCCAGCCCGTAGGCCAGAGACGCGGCAGTGGGTTCGTTAATAATGCGAAGCACGTTTAAACCGGCAATTTTCCCGGCATCTTTGGTGGCCTGGCGCTGGCTGTCATCAAAATAGGCAGGTACTGTAATCACGGCATCCGTGACTGTCTCGCCCAAATATTCTTCGGCCGTGTGCTTGATATCCGACAGGATAAAAGATGAAATTTCCGCAGGACTGTGCTGCTTTCCCCGCAGGTTGATGCGGACATCGCCGTTGGTGGCCTTTTCAATCTTGTATGGCAGGTTTTTGATATCTTTCTGAACTTGCGGTGAATCAAATTTTCTTCCAATCAGCCGCTTAACGCCGAACACTGTGTTTTCCGGGTTGGTAATGGCCTGGCGTTTGGCCACCTGGCCCACCAGACGTTCATTGTTTTCGTTAACGGCGACGGTTGAAGGAGTGGTTCGGCCGCCTTCCGGATTGGTGATCACTTTTGTTTCATTCTGCTCCCTGATCGCAACACATGAATTTGTCGTGCCAAGATCAATTCCTATGACCTTCCCCATTTTTCCCTCCTTGTGAATATATGTTTATGCGCTTTATTTTGGATTTCTGAATTCTACTTTTTGGAAACCACCACCATTGAAGGCCGAAGCAGGCGGTCATGGATCAAATAGCCTTTTTGAAATTCATTGATTACCGTGTTTTCCGGCTGATCGTCGGACGGCTCTTGCATCACCGCCTCATGGAAAACCGGATCAAACGGTTTTCCCTTCGCTTCAATGGGGGTGACATGGTATCTGGATAGAATCTTCATAATTTCATTCAGGGTCATTTCAACGCCTTCGATAAAACTCTCCGGCATTTGCTCACCGGCTTTTTCTTCCGCCAGGTTCAGGGCCCGCTCCAGATTGTCCACCACAGGCAGTAAATCCTTGAGCAGGGATTCATTGGCGTACTTACGGAACTCATCCATCTGCCGGTTCATTCGCTTTTTGTAATTATCGAATTCCGCGGACAGCCGCAGAAGCCGGTCATGCGCTTCGTCAGCGGTTTTTTGGGCGGCTTCCAGCTGGTCTTTCAAACTTTCCACGTCCTTGCCGGCACCATTGGATGGGGGATCAGGCGGATTTCCGTTATCAACAGGTTCTGTTTCATCAGCCTGATGGGTCACATCGCCTTCCGATTCAATGATGATTTTCTTTTCCGATGAATGCTCAGTCAATTTTAAACTCCTGTTTTAACGCCGGACCGGGTGGTTTTTTCTTCCTTATCATGCTCTTTGAAGCTTAACCTGTTGTGAATAAGAAGAATAATGTTACTTCCGATTTAAATTTCATCAAGAAAGTAAGACGCAAACAGGGATTGTCAAGGAGGATAGCCATGTAAAAAGTCAGATTTCGACAGCAAAGAAAAAAAGGTTGTCAAATCATAAATTTGGCGAGGCGTGCCAATCCGATGCAGTGATTTGGTTTTGGCGCAGCGTCCCACCAAGGAAAAATTAACTAAGAATGAGGGGGTTCGGGGATTCAAAGGGAAAAAGTCTGGTTGTGAACCCTCCGTCGAATATGTGCGGAGGATACATTATAACATAACCGGGATCGATCCACGACACAGACTGCATTACTTATCGCTGCTTCCTTCCGGACCTGACGAGGTTCGCAACCGTCTGTTGCGCGGCGACCGGTCAGAATAATCTATCCGTGTGCACGCAACCCTTGGGAGGGGATTCTGCCCCGCATAAAGCGGATTTCGGGAAATAAGGTACCGCTAATACCCCGCATATCACAACCAGGGCTGAACTATAAGACGAAATTTTCCGGTTTTCAAGAGATAAAACGGATTTCTCTTTCTTCTTCCATGGTGTTAGGATATAATTTTCTTTTTTAAAATCCATAATATTCAATGAAATCAAGATGAAATAACCTTTTTCACAGCCCAAACACACGGTGACCAAACTGCCATGGCACTTCGAGAGCCTTTATTGCCTTCTCTTTTAAAAGCCAAATTATCCGCTCATCCCATGATGGAAACGATTCTCGACACCATCCAGCGGCATCGAATGCTTCAGGAAGAGGATGCTGTTCTTGTGGGGGTATCCGGCGGACCGGACTCCATGGCACTGCTCTATGCGCTCCTGATCTTATCCCGCCAGATGTCTCTGACGGTGGGCGTGGCCCATTTAAACCATTGCCTGCGCAACCTGGACGCGGACAATGATGAAAAATTCGTGGTATCTGCGGCAGAAACACTTGGCCTGCCTGTTTTTACGGAAAAAAAAGACATCCGTGCCCTGCATAAAGCCGCCGGCATTTCTCTTGAAGAAGCCGCAAGAAACGTCCGGTATGATTTTTTTGAGCGGGTTTGCCGAAACGCAGGATTTACGAAAATTGCCGTGGGACATCAGTTTGACGATAATGCTGAGCAGGTATTGCTGAACCTGATCCGGGGATGCGGGCCGGTCGGCCTGACCGGCATTCCGCCGGTAAGAAACACCATTATCCGGCCCCTGATCCAGGTCAGCCGTAACGACATCCTGGATTTTCTGGCTTCCGGGAAAATCGCCTGGGTGACCGACGCATCCAATGCGGATGAAACTTTCCTGAGGAACAGAATCCGTCACCATCTTATGCCCCTGCTCCAGAGTGAGTATAATCCGCAAATCACTTCGGCGCTCAACCGTCTAAGCGATCTCATGCAGGATGAAGAAGAATGGACCGGCACATTGATTCACCCGCTTTTTGACGCCACCTGTATTTTTGCAGACCATTCACAGGTGGTTTTATCGGTTACCGAACTCATGAAGTTATGCCGGGCGGCACAGCGCCGGGTGATCCGAAAGGCGATTATTACTGTAAAAAAAAATTTACAACGGATCACCCGCCTTCATGTAAATGCAATTCTTCGGCTGGCAAACCAGGGCCGCATGAATGCCCGCCTGGACCTGCCGGACCGGATCAGGGTGCGTGTAAAGAAGAATGCCCTGGTTATCAGGCAGGAAAAGATTAATCTGCGTGCGGCAAAATCAGATTTCACAAATGAGACAGATGATTTTTTCCATTCCATTTCCAAAGACCTTGTCAATACCTGTGAACCGGTTTTTATTCCGGAAATCCGACAGCATATGTTGTTTTGCAAAAAAACACGCCCATCGATCCGGCATCTCGACCGAGAGGGAAAAAACATGGCCGTGGTTGACTGGGATGCCATTGACTTTCCCGTCGTCATTCGGAATTTTAAACCCGGCGACAGATTTTCGCCCCTTGGCATGACCGGTTCCCAGAAGCTGAAAAATTTTTTTATCAACAATAAAATCCCTCCGGAAAAACGGCGGCAGATTCCGGTATTTTTAAGCAGGGATCAAATTATTTGGGTGGGCGGCCTTCGAATTGCAGAACCCGTGAAGGTGACCCCGGATACCAAACATGTTTTAACCATTGAGATATCTTCCGAACCAATATCTTCTGCGGGGCCATTCTCAAACGGGGCTTTCTGAACCGTTGGCGTGAAAATTTTACGGTCATAATTTATTGAATATTTAAGCGGTTGACTTTTTCATGGCCGTTACAATAAATAATATCATTTACTATCTTTAAAACGTTATTATTATATGTGATTTAAGCAACAACAAAACAGCACCGGATCGGTTTTCTGTTATAAAATCCATAGCAGAGACAAAATTCGCACAGAGGAGATTGTTTTGAACCCTTTTAACAAAAACCTGGCGCTTTGGATCATCATCGTGCTGATGATGGTCATGCTTTACAATATTTTCAACCAGCAGCAGCATCAGAACGATACGGAACTTGCCTACAGTGAATTTCTGACAATGGTTGAAAATGATAAAATTTCAAAGGTGACCATCCAAGGAGACAACCTCACTGCCATGGCCCCCGACGGCATGCGCTACCACATATTCGCGCCCCAGGACAATGAGCTGATCAGTATCCTCCGACGCAAAAGCATTGCCATTGAAGCCAAGCCGGAACAGCAGACCCCCTGGTTTATTTCCGTTCTGGTCTCTTGGTTTCCCATGGTGCTCCTCATCGGGGTATGGATTTTTTTCATGCGTCAGATGCAAAGCGGCGGCGGAAAAGCCCTTTCTTTTGGTAAAAGCAGTGCCCGCATGCTGTCCGACCAGACGGAAAAAATCACCTTTGCTGATGTGGCCGGCGTGGATGAGGCCAAGGAAGAGGTGGCTGAAATTGTGGATTTCTTAAAAGATCCCAAGAAATATACCCGCTTGGGCGGCCGAATTCCCAAAGGTGTTTTAATGGTCGGCGGGCCGGGCACGGGCAAAACCCTTCTGGCCCGGGCCATTGCCGGTGAAGCCGGGGTTCCGTTTTTCAGCATCAGCGGCTCGGACTTTGTGGAAATGTTTGTGGGCGTGGGTGCGTCCCGGGTCAGAGATCTTTTTGTGCAGGGGAAAAAAAATGCGCCATGCCTGATTTTCATTGATGAAATCGACGCGGTGGGCCGGCACCGGGGTGCCGGACTGGGGGGCGGCCATGATGAACGGGAACAGACCCTGAACCAGCTGCTGGTGGAAATGGACGGGTTTGAATCCAATGAAGGGGTGATCCTGATTGCTTCCACCAACCGGCCGGATGTTCTTGATCCGGCCCTGCTCCGGCCCGGCCGCTTTGACCGACAGGTGGTGGTGCCCATGCCGGACATCCGGGGACGAAAAGCCATTATTGAGGTGTATATTAAAAAAACCCCCATCGAGCCGGATGTGGATTCCACGGTGCTGGCCAAAGGAACGCCGGGCTTTTCCGGGGCGGATCTTGAAAACATGGTCAACGAAGCTGCTCTGATTGCCGCCAAAAAAGGCAAGGAACGGCTGGCCATGGTGGATTTTGAAGACGCCAAGGACAAAATCGTCATGGGCCTGGAACGAAAATCCAAGGTCATCAAAGATGAGGACAAAAAAAACACAGCCTACCATGAAGGCGGCCATGCCATTGTGGCCCGGTTTCTGCCGGAAACAGACACCATTAATAAAATTACCATTATTCCCCGGGGCCGGGCCGCCGGGGTGACCTGGTTTCTTCCGGAAGAAAAAGACTTTCAGTATAAGGATCAGCTGATCAGCCAGCTGGCAGTGGCCATGGGCGGCCGGGTGGCGGAAGAACTGGTGTTTAAGCGGATCAGCACCGGCGCATCCAATGACATCAAGCAGGCAACCAACCTGGCCAGCTACATGGTCAGGGCATGGGGCATGAGCGACAAACTGGGTCCGCTTTCTTTTGCCAAACAGGATGAACAGATCTTTCTGGGCCGGGAAATTGCCCAGCACCGGGACTATTCTGAAGCCACGGCCCAGGTTATTGATAACGAAATATCGCGCCTTGTGAGAGGCAGCTATGACAGCGCCAGAGAGATTCTGGAAGAGAACATGGATATTCTTCATAAACTGGCGGAAATGCTCATAGAAAACGAGACGGTTCTCGGCAGGGAGCTGGATGATCTGATACATGAAATGCGTCCCGGATTCACCATACCCGGCGCACGGCCGGATGAGGAAACCAGCCAATCAACCAGCACTCAAAAAAACGATCAGAAAAAAGAACCGAAAAGCGACCAGAATACCAAATGATGCAGCAAGAATTTCTTCTGTCCTGGGGCGGCCATAGTCTGAAGCTCGGCGCCCGGACCCGGATCATGGGCATTTTAAACGTTACGCCCAACTCCTTTTCAGACGGCGGCAAATTTTTTTCCCTGGACAGGGCCCTTGCCCAGGCGGAACAACTGATCGTCGATGGCGCGGATATCCTGGATATCGGCGGTGAATCCACCCGGCCGTTTTCAGAGGCCGTGGACCCTGACGAAGAAATTCGCCGGGTGGTGCCGGTGATCGATTATCTGGCCAAAAAAATCTCCATCCCCATTTCCATCGACACCACCAAAGCGGCAGTGGCCGAACGGGCCATTAATGCAGGGGCATCCATCATCAACGACATCAGCGCGCTTCACTTTGATCCGCACATGGCAGCCGTGGCAGCAAAACATGATTGCCTGCTGATCCTCATGCATATGAAAGGCACGCCCCGGGACATGCAGGTGTCACCCCGTTATGATGACCTGATCGGAGAAGTCCGAACGTATCTGGCAGATGCCGTGGCGCAAGCAGAAGCAGCCGGGGTTCATAAAAATAAAATGATTCTCGACCCGGGCATCGGATTCGGAAAAACTGTTGATCACAACCTGATTTTGATCGACCAGCTCCGTGAACTTCAGTCGCTTGCGCTTCCGTTGCTTTTGGGCAGTTCCAGAAAAGCATTCATCCGTAAACTGCTCGCGCCAATCAATGATTCAGAACCCTCGCCGGATCACCCGCTGGTGGAAACCGGCACCCAGGCATCCGTTGCCGCAGGCATCCTGGCAGGAGCGCATATTGTGCGCGTTCACAATGTGGCCAATACCCGGGCCACCGTCCAAATCATAGATGCCATACGCAACTGCCGATAAATTTTATTCACAGGTGAAAAAATGATGCTTTTGGCCGTCGACGTGGGAAATACCAATACGGTTATCGGACTATTTGAAAACGATCGCCTGACGTGCGACTGGCGCATACGGTCAACCCCGGCCATCACGGAAGACGAATTCAATATTGTGATGTCCAATCTTTTTCAAAGCCGGTCCGTCAACCCGGCCCGCATCCGGAAAACCATCGTTTCCTGCGTGGTGCCGCCCATGATGAAAATTCTGGATGATTACTGCGCGAAATATCTGGGCCACCGGCCTTCGTGGATTGACGCCGGATCAGTGAAGATGCCGGTGTTATATGACAATCCGGAAGAAGTGGGGGCCGACCGCCTGGTAAATGGTATTGCTGCCTATCATATTTACAAAACCAGCCTGATTGTCATTGATTTCGGCACGGCCACCACCTTTGACGTAATCACGGCAAAAGGGGAATATCTGGGCGGGGCCATTGCTCCCGGCATCGGCATTGCCGCCGAAGCTTTGTTTCAACGGGCGTCCAAGCTGCCCCGGGTGGAGCTGTTCAATCCGCCGAAGACCGTGATCGGCAAAAATACAGTGCACAGCATGAAGTCCGGCATTATTTACGGCTATTCGGAAATGGTGGATGGCATGGTCCGCCGAATCAAAGGGGAAATGCCGGAACCGGAACCAAAAGTTATTGCCACCGGCGGCCTTGGAACCCTCATGCAGAATATTTCACAGACCATTGATTGTGTTGAATCAGGACTGACTTTAGAAGGATTGCGGATCATCGGTCAACAGACCGCTTGAATCAAACCATTTCCATGCTGGATTCCAGCTGCTGGATTTCTTTTTGGATTTTTTCCCGTTCCGCTTCCGGCAGATTTTTTTCATTCAAGCGCAGGCGGAGCGAGAGCAGGATCATTTCCTGCCGATATTCATTACAGGTGTATTTTGGCCGGCTCATTTCAGATCACATAATTCCTAATTTTTTCGCACTGTCCTTATAAGCAGCATAAAACAATTCATACTCATTGATACCCCGGGCCAGAATCCGGTCAATACTGGCGATATCCTTGAGATTAATGGTGATATTCACGCTTTTCAAAAATGCTGACATATTATCCATGGTGGCGTAGCGCCGGGTCAGGAGCCCGACAAAAATATTGCGGCGCACATCCATTTCAAGGCGCTCCAGATAAAGCAGCAGACCGTTGGCATCCGGATCACTGCCGTCAAAGGTATCATTAACGAGGATCATATTATAGGTGTGATACTTCATTTTCTTGAGGGCGTCACGAATGGTTTCCGCCGTTGTCACACTGTAATCCATAATTCCCAGAACAATATTGATCTGCTTGACGATTTCCGGATCATTTTCGCAGATAAGGGCGGTATTTCCTTCTTCTTCCAGAAAATCAAAGGGCCGTTCACTGGCATCATAATCTTCGGTTCCCTCATCAAAATGGAAGGGATCCGGCGCGGCCGTGCCTCCGGCCTTTCCGTTTCCAGACCGACGTTGCGGATCAATGGCGATTTTATGTCTGCATTTCGGGCACCGGATGGCTGCGGCCTTGTCTTTTGGAAGCTTGTCATCGGCCACACTTAATTTGGCATTGCAATTATCACAAACAATTTCCATGAATGTCACCCCTGAGCGGTTGAAAAAACGAGAATCTGATTAAAATTTCGATTTTTTCCCATAGGTCATGTCGATTTCCAGTTTATCAATCTTGCTGGTGGCCTCGCCCCGGGCGCTTTTTACCAGATCGATGCCCCGGCCGACGATGGACCGGCGGGAAGCGTAGCCGATGGCGGTTTCTTCGGTGATCAGGCCTTTTTCAAACAACCCCACAATAAAGTGATCAAAGGTCGTCCATCCAAAAGCCGTGGACGCCTCCATCATGTCATAATAGGTTTTGCCGTCCGCCTCACCGTGCAGAATGGCATCCTTCACCCGGAGGCTGGTGCCGAGAATTTCAAATGCTGCCACCCGTCCGCCGCCGACTTTGGGCAGCAACCGCTGACAGACCACCCACCGCAGGGTATCTGCCAGGCGGATCCGGATCTGGTTTTCTTCTTCAATGGAAAACATACCCAGGATACGGTTAATGGTCTGGCCCGCGTCAACGGTATGCAGGGTGGTGAATACCAGGTGACCGGTTTCCGCCGCGGACAAACCGATTTCAACGGTTTCCCGGTCCCGCATTTCACCCACGAGAATCACTTTGGGCGCCTGCCGGAGGGCCGCCCGCAGACCCGTGGCAAAAGAGCTGAAGTCTTTTCCCAGTTCCCGCTGGTTGAACGTGGCTTTCTTGTGGGTGTGGATATATTCCACCGGATCTTCGAGAGTAATGATATGTACCGATTTTTCCTTGTTGATCTCGGACAAGAGGGCAGCCAGGGAGGTGGTTTTACCGGTTCCGGTGGCACCGGTAAAAATTACAATCCCGTTTCGTTCGGCCGCAATTTTGTGGAATATTTCCGGCAGTCCCATTTCCTTGATGGTGGGGACTTTTGTTTCCAGCTGACGCAGTACAATGGAATAATGTCCGGACTGGGAAAAAATATTCACACGAAACCGGGCTTTTCCGGGGAGCAGATAGGAAAGGTCACAGGAGCCTTCACGAAGGAGCGTTTCCAAAAGCCGGCGGTCACTTCCGATCAGATTCAGCGCGATAATTTCCGTCTGAAACGGGGTGAGCGTCTTGAGCGGCGGCTTCATGTCCACAGGGGTCAGCTCACCGTATGTTTCCACCTGGAGCGGCTTGCCGGCCGTAAAATTGAGATCCGACACGCTTTCATGGGAGTCCAGCATGGCTGTCAAAATATAATCGGTTTCCGGCTTTTTCATTTTCCGTTTCCCTTGCTAAATGGTATCAATTCTTGGCGCAGTAGGTTTGGACCAGACAGCGGCCTCAGTTTTATGCTTCCGTGAAATCCGCGGGCGCGTTTTTCAGAAGCGGACGGAATCGCTGTTTGTCATTGGATTTGTTGTATGAATCTTCCGCGCTGATCCATCCTTTATTATACAGGTCCATGATGGCGTCATCGAGCAGAATCATGCCGTATTTTTTCCCGGTCTGCATGGACGACGGCAGCTGATGTGTCTTGGACTCACGGATCAGGTTCCGGACTGCGGGGGTGGCGATCAGGATTTCTAAAGCCGGACATCTCCCTTTCCGATCGATCCGCTTGAACAGCACCTGGGCGACAACCGCCCGGATGCTGTCCGCCAGACCGGACCGAACCTGAGCCTGCTGGTCCGCAGGGAACACTTCCACCATCCGGTCAACGGTCTTCATGGCGCTGGAGGTATGCAGGGTGGCAAACACCAGGTGACCGGTGGAAGCGGCTTCAATGGCCAGAGACATGGTTTCCAGGTCCCGCATTTCGCCCACCAGAATAATATCCGGGTCCTCTCGCAAGGCCCCCCGCAGCGCGGCACTGAAACTTCTGGTATGCACCCCGATTTCCCGCTGATTGACAATACACCCGTGACTTTCATGAACAAACTCGATGGGATCTTCCACCGTAATAATGTGGTCCTTGCGGAGCCGGTTGGCTTCATCGATGATTGCCGCAAGGGTGGTGGATTTACCGCTCCCGGTGGGGCCGGTGATAATGACAAGCCCCCGCGGCAGGGACGCCAGTTTGGCAATCACCGGGGGCAATCCCAGTTGCTCGCACCCCATGATGTTATTGGGAATCTGCCGGAAAACCGCGCCCACCCCGTTTCTCTGCATAAAAAAATTGGCCCGGTACCGGGCCAGCCCCGGAATTTCATACCCGAAATCCACATCTCCGGTTTCTTCAAACAGTTTAATTTTTTCTTCCGGCGCGATTTCATACACCATGCCGCGAAGATCGTTATTATCAAGGGGCTTATACTTGATCCGTTCAATTTCCCCGCGAATCCGTAAAGCCGGCTGCTGACCAGCCACCAGGTGAAGGTCGGACGCTCCCTGATCATTCATTAATTTGAAAAACGCATCAATTTTGGCCATTATCGGCTCCTATTCTCAATTTTAAAAACGATCGGAAATCCTTTTATATTTTGTAAACGGGCGCACCGGGTTCAGGACAACAGCATTGCCAGGCGCAGCAAACTGTCCACAATAAAAATTTTTAAAAACACAACCCCCATCAGAACAATAATAGGGGAAAAGTCCATTCCGCCGAACACCGTGGGAATTCTGCGCCGGATCTGGTATAACAACGGCTCTGTCACCTGGTTGATAAACCGGACAATGGGGTTGTAAGGATCCGGCCGCACCCAGGACAACACCGCATGGGCAATGACGATCCACATAAACAACGTCAACCCGATATTGATGACTTCTGCCAGTGCCCTGATAAAATTTCCCAGTATAAACATACAAAAACCTTCTGAAAAAAACTAATCAAAATCCCGCTATCGTTTCTAAACATCAGTATATTAAATAAATAAAAACGTCGGCGGAAGTCAAGCCATTTCCATAGAATGGATAATGATTGACTTTGCAGGCAAAAATCAAGATATCTGGTGGCAGAAATTTTATCCGCTGTTTTTGATTTTTACACTCATTTTTTTTCTTCCTTATCAAAAAGGTGCATTATGCCGGATCTTAACCTCAAAATCGGTTTCATTGGCGCGGGCAACATGGGACAGGCAATGATCGGGGCGTTAATTGCTTCGGATTGCTCTGCGGCTTCTGATATTTTTGTTTGTGATGTTGTAAAAAAACAGACCGACCGGTTGGCTGTGACTTACGGCATTTCGGTTGCAGCGGAAAACAGCATTCTTGTGAAAACCTGCGATGTGGTAATTTTTGCCGTCAAGCCGCAAACCATCGAAACGGTTCTCTCAGACCTGAAAGATAGAGACGTTTTTTCAACGGCTTCCCGAAAAAAAATTTTGATCTCCATTGCCGCGGGAATTCCCATAAAAAAACTGGAATCTTATGTTTACAGCGATGGAGACCCTTCCCGGAAAAAAAATATGCCGATTCTGCGGGTGATGCCCAATACGCCGGCTTTGGTGCTTGCCGGGGTGTCAGGATTGTGCGGCAATGCATTTGCGGTTCCGGAAGACATGGCTGTTGCCCGAAAAATTCTGAGAGCCATGGGCACTGTTTTTGAATGCGAAGAAAAGGAGATGGACGCAGTGACCGCTGTGTCAGGGTCTGGTCCGGCCTATTGTTTTTATCTGGCAGAAGCAATGACCGCCGCCGCCCATGAGCTGGGATTTTCCGATGAAGATGCGTCGGCCATGACCACAGCCACCTTAAAAGGCGCGGTGGCGCTCATGGAAAGTCAGCCTGAAACTGCCGCGGATCTCCGGAAAAGGGTGACGTCTCCCGGCGGCACCACGGAAGCCGCCATCCGGGTTTTGGATGATCACCGGGTGAAACAGGCGATTATCGCGGCGGTGACCGCTGCCGCCCGCCGGTCCCGGGAACTCAGCGCCTGATATTTTTTCCTGGTTTTATTTGATTTATTCCCTGAAGCCATTATATTAAAAAAATGTTTACACAAACGATCTCATACTCCGCTGCTTTTCTGGCCGGGCTAGTTTCTTTTATGATGCCCTGCGTATTTCCGCTGATTCCCGCGTATTTTACATTTATCACCGGATATTCGCTGGATGATCTGACCCGGGACCGATCCGCACAGGTCAAAAAAAAAGTGTTTTTTTCAACCCTTGCGTTTGTGTCCGGTTTTTCCGTTCTTTTTATCACGCTAGGGGCATTGGCAGCCAGTTTCGGCGGATTGTTTGATCAGCACAAGGACATTGTACGGATCGTCGGTGGAATTATTGTTATCATTCTCGGGGTTCATCTGACCGGTATCTTTCGGCTCCGGTTTCTGGAAGTGGACAAGCGGGTCCACATGCAGCAAAAACCCTTGCATTTTTTGGGAACATTTATCGTGGGCATGGCCTTTGGCGCGGGATGGAGTTCCTGCACCGGCCCCATGCTGGGGTCTATTTTAGCCATGGCCGCCACCCAGGAAACCATTTTGCAGGGAATGGTTCTGCTGGCCCTTTACACCTTCGGTCTTGCGTTGCCGTTTTTGATAATTTCACTTTTTATCAATTATCTGCTGGAATTCATGCGGCGAGCCTCCGGGGCGCTGAAATTCATGAATATTATCGCCGGCGTGCTCTTGATTCTGGTCGGTATCTTTTTACTGGGATTTAACTACTTTAATATGATGTTCTTTTCATTGATTCATTAAACATCAAAAACGTGTGAGGTTTCATCGCTAATGATAAAAGTAAAACAATTTTTTATGACGGTGATGGTGTGTGTCTTTTTTGGGCCTTTAGCTATCGCCCCTGCCACCGGCCAGACCAAAGAAATCCAATGGCAGCCCTATGATACGGGCATTGAAATGATCAAAAACCAGAACAAAAAAGGATTTCTCCATTTTTATACGGACTGGTGCACCTATTGCAAGGTCATGAACAATCAGACATTTGTTGATTCAAGGGTCATTGATTATCTGAACGACAACTTTGTTTCCATCCGGGTGAATGCGGATCAGCAGAAAGAGGTCGCTCGGAAATACGGTGTGAGCCGGTTTCCAAACACCTGGTTCATTTCGGAAGACACCTCGGCCCTGTCCAGCCAGCCGGGCTTCATCCCCCCGGATATGCTGCTCAACATGCTGAAATTTTTACATACTGACAGTTTTAAAAGCATGAAATTTTCGGAGTTTATGAAAAACCAGGACCATGCGGCAGAACAGTAAATTGCCTGGTTCCCATCATCTGACCCCCTTTTTTTATTGTGACTGAATTACGACCGCCATTTTTAAAAAAACTGATAGACACTGCCGTACCGCCGGCTTTCTCCGGTACGAAAAATCATGACTGCACCAGCGTTTTTCTGTTGATCTATCATAGGCAACGCATTCCTTATATCCTGGCGATTTTAAAAGCCGACACCCCTGGATACGCATGGCGCAACCAGGTGGCATTGCCGGGGGGCCATATTGATGAAACCGACAACACGCCTTTGGATGCTGCGTTTCGGGAGCTTGAAGAAGAAATCGGTATCCTGAAATGTCAGGTGGCCTATATCGGATCGCTGGGACATTTTCAAACCATCCAGCAAAAAGATATCGAAGTTTTTGTGGGGGTGTGGGAGGGAGACCGGAAAAAACTCACGTATGATCCAAAAGAAATTTCCCAAATTCTTGAAATACCGGTGGAAACTCTTTTGAAAACCCATATTGAAAAACAGTTTAATGGCCGGATTCCCGGCGTCATGGAGCTAATTTACCCCCACAGCGATATCGTTGTGTGGGGCGTTACCGCCAGAATTTTCCATTATTTTTGTGAACAGCTCCTGCTACACCCTGGAATTTCAGTTATTCCCCCCGGATGACAGGATTGACCGGTTTTCCGGTTCGCACACCCCACAGCTCAAACAAAAACACAATATATAGATTTTTATGTTGACACACGTCTATATATTGTGAAATATTTCCATCCAGACGAAACACTGTTCCGAATTAAAAAAAATTTCGCAGCCTGCTTTTCTTTCACAATATTTAATCGAATAGAGGGATTGATATGTTTAATCACATCAAAAAACGTAACAGCCGGGTGGTTGATTTTGACTCTTCAAAAATTACAGCAGCCATTGCCAAAGCCGGTAAAGCGACCGGTGAATTTTCAGAAAAAGAAGCCAAAAAAATGACCCTGCGCGTTTTAACCCTTGCCCATGAGATGAACCTTTCTGAATGCCCGGAAGTTGAAGAAATTCAGGATATTGTAGAAAGAGTGCTGCTGGACTCGCCGTATTATAAAACCGCCAAAGCCTATATTATCTACCGGGAGCAGCACGCCCAGATCCGGAAAATTACCACCAAAGCCCATGTTAAAATCGTTGAAAACTATGTCCAGAAAATGGACTGGAAAATAAAAGAAAACAGCAACATGAGCTACTCCCTCCAGGGCCTGAACAATTATATTTCATCGGATATCACGGCGGAATACTGGCTGAACCGTATTTATCCGCCGGAAGTCCGGGATGCGCATAAAAATGGCGACCTTCACATTCACGATTTAAGTCTTCTGTCTATCTACTGTGTTGGCTGGGATCTCCAGGATCTTTTAACCGTTGGCTTCATGGGCGTTCCCGGTAAAGTGGAAAGCGCGCCGCCCAAGCATCTCCGGTCGGCCCTGGGGCAGATCGTGAACTTTTTTTACACCCTTCAGGGGGAAGCTGCCGGGGCCCAGGCAGTGTCCAATTTTGACACCCTGCTTGCGCCTTTTGTGAGAAAAGACGGGCTTTCTTACAAAGACGTCAAACAGGCCCTCCAGGAATTTGTGTTTAATATTAACATTCCCACCCGGGTGGGTTTCCAAACCCCGTTCACCAACATCACCATGGATCTGAAAGTGCCGTCCACCCTGAAGGACAGCCCGATTATTATTGGCGGAAAATACCAGACGGAAACCTATGGCGATTTTCAGGCCGAAATGGATGTTATCAACAGCGCTTTTGCCGAGGTCATGATGGAAGGCGACGCCAAAGGCCGGGTCTTTACATTTCCCATTCCCACTTACAATATTACCGAAGACTTTGACTGGGCCAATCCCATGCTTGAGAACATCTGGAAAATGACCGGCAAATACGGAATCCCATATTTTTCCAATTTCGTAAATTCCGATATGTCACCGGAAGATGCCCGTTCCATGTGCTGTCGGCTGCGGTTGGATAACCGGGAACTTCAAAAAAGAGGTGGTGGCCTGTTCGGCGCCAATCCCCTGACCGGATCCATTGGCGTGGTAACCATCAACCTGCCCCGGATCGGGCACCTGGCCGAGGATGAAACGGAATTTTTTAATTTCCTGACCACCCAGGCACAAATTGCAAAAGAAAGCCTGACCATCAAACGCAAAGTGCTGGAACAATTTACCGAACAGAACCTTTATCCATACTCTAAATTCTATCTCCGGGGGGTGAAAGAAAAAACCGGCCAGTATTGGTCCAATCATTTTTCAACCATCGGCATTATCGGCATGAACGAAGCCTGCCAGAATTTTGTCGGGGAAGATATTGGCAGTCCGGCCGGCCACGCTTTTGCCGTTAGAGTGCTGGATCACCTGCGCCATACGATGGAAGCATTTCAGAAGGAAACCGAGGAATTCTTTAATCTGGAAGCCACTCCCGGCGAAGGGACCGCGTTCCGGCTGGCCATGCTCGATAAAAACCAGTTCCCCGGCATTCGATGCGCCAATGAATCATCCTATGAAACCGGAGCGGATCCATTTTATACCAATTCCAGCCAATTGCCGGTCAATTATACGGATGATATTTTTGAAGCACTCGAACTTCAGGATGAACTGCAAACAAAATATACCGGCGGAACGGTGTTTCATATTTTTCTGGGCGAACAGGTGGACAATGTGGATGCCACCCGGCATCTGGTCAAAAAGATTACCAGCAATTTCCGATTGCCATATTTCACCCTGTCACCCACTTTCAGTGTCTGCCCTGGGCACGGATATCTTACCGGCCAGCATGAAACCTGTCCGGAATGCCAGCAACCGGTGGAGGTTTATTCACGGATCGTCGGTTATTTAAGGCCGGTCAGTCAGTGGAACAACGGCAAGCTCTCGGAATTTCATCTGCGCAAAACGTTTGCCATGAAACAAGCGGGCGCATTGTAAGTGCAAAGCCCATGATCATCGGCGGGATTCAAAAAAATTCTCTGATTGACTATCCGTCAAAAATCAGTTGTGTGCTGTTTACATCCGGATGCAATTTCCGCTGCCCATACTGCCATAACCCGGATCTTGTGAATCCGCCGTTTCAATCCACCCCCATGGAAGCGATTTTCGCGTTTCTGAAACGACGAAAATCGCTTCTTGACGGAGTGGTCATCACCGGTGGAGAACCCACCCTGCACGACGATTTACCTGGCTTCTGCACCCGCATTAAATCCCTGGGGTACTGCGTCAAACTGGACACGAACGGCTCCCGACCGACGGTCGTCCAAGCATTGATCGAAAAAGAACAAATCGATTACATTGCCATGGACGTAAAAACCCTTCCGGATAATTATGTTCCGCACATTGCACCGACTCTTGATCCGCACGCCATTATGGAAAGTATTTCCCTGATTCTGAATAGCGGCCTTGCCCACGAATTCCGAACCACCTGCGTCCGGCCATTTGTCAATCCACCGGTCATTGAAAAAATATCTCACCTCATCCGCGGCGCGGATCTGCTCGCTTTTCAACAGGCAAAAATTACGGACAGTGTGCTGAACCCTGAATTTTTTAGGGAAAAGGACTGGAAGATTTCAACCGACACATTGAAATCTTTTCAAACCATTGCCGCGCCGTTTGTCAAAAAAACGATCATCCGCTGAATACCTTCCGGCTTTCTCCGCGACTTTTCTCACCCAACTTCTTCTTGGCTCACTATGTCTGATTTACGGTTGACTTTTTCCGGCGGCTGACGGTATTTTCGTTTACGTTAGGTGAACCACTATTATCACGGGAGAGGAAACACAATGTTTGATTATCTGTTATCTGATGAAACCAAAAAGATCCGGGATGAGGCCAGGGATTTTGTAAAGTGGGTTCCCCGGCAAATGATTATGGAAATGGACGCTGATAAAATCAAATTTCCCAAGGAATTTCTTCAGGAAGCCGGCCGCCGGCATCTGCTGGGATGCCGGTATCCTGCCGAATGGGGCGGAAGAGGCATGGACTGGGTCACCGCATCCACGGTCATGGAAGAAATCGGTACGCTCGGATATATTTTTGCCTGCACTTTCGGCGTGGGTGCGGAACTGGTGTGCGATGCCATCATTCTTCACGGTAGCGACGCGCAAAAGGAAAAATATGTGAAACCGCTTTTGAAAGGCGAAATCTTTGCCGCCGAATGCCTGACCGAGCCCCGGGGCGGCTCGGATTTTTTTGGTACCGCCACTACCGCGGAAGACAAAGGAGACTATTTTTTGGTCAACGGGCAAAAACGATTTATTGTGGGCGCGGAAGGCGCGGATTATTTTCTGGTATACGCCAAAACCGACCCGTCTGCAAAGCCCCACCAGGCACTTACCTGCCTGATCGTCGACCGGGGGCCCGGGGTGGAAACAAAATATCTCTACGGCCTGATGGGATGCCGGGGCGGCGGCGCGGGCCGTCTCGTTTTTAAGGACGTAAAAGTGCCCAAAGAAAACATCGTGGGCACCCTTAATGGCGCTTATCCTGTATTCAAAACCATGATGATTCCCGAACGCCTTGGTACCGCGGCCATGACCATCGGCAGCGCAAGACCGGCATTGGATGTGGCCACCGAATACACCACAAAACGAAAAGCCTTCGGCACAACCATCAACCATTTCCAGGGTGTCAGCTTCCAGGTTGCAGAAGCCGCCATGCTTCTGGACGCCTGTCGTTCGATTATTTACACCACATCCTGTGCGGTAGATAATAACGCCGATCCCAAAAAAATCCGCCGGATGGTGTCGGAATCCAAAAAATTTGTCACCGAAGCGTGCCAGAAAATCGCCCACAATGCTATGCAGGTAATGGGGGGCATCGGATACACTAACGTGTATCCCATCGAACGGATTGTTCGGGATTTGCGTCTGGCCACCATCTGGACCGGCAGCAATGAAGTTATGTCCATGATCATTGCCAATGAATGGTATCAGGAATACGCAAAAAACAAACAAACTCGTTTACTGCGGAATTACGAGGCGGACGCTCTGGAAGCAGATGCTCCGGATGAGAAAATTTTTGAATAAAAAATTCATGGGGGACCTGACCCCATGGGCCAAACTCATAATAACGGTTTCTGGTTCCGTATTCCATATCATGTGTTCGGTGTCAGAATCGCCACTTCTGACACCGAACATCTTTTGCCGGAAGGCCACCACACTTATTTACTGATGCATTTTATCCACCGGAAGGAAAGAATCAGATACGAAGATCATAAGGATAACCTGTTTTGGAAAATTTAATTACCCTTCTTAAAATTATCGCCGTTTTTCTCGCTGCCATTATTCTCGGGAACTGGTTTTCAACAGAAGCTAAAAAATGCAAACTAAACGGCGAGCCATTTTACAGAGCGTATCTCACGCCGCCGGGCATTCTGATTATGATGATCATTCTTGGTCTGCCCATCGTCGTCTGGGTGATTCGGCACTGTGCATGAAGACCATATCAAATTTTAATTTATCAGGCTTCTTCAAAAAAACCGCCGTTTGACCGTTTGGTCAAACAGCGGTTTTTTTCTTTTCGTTCTCACCTGCAGCTCTCATGAAGATGTGGACTGAAAAAAATTGATCCATCCAAAAATCAGGCGCCCACATTGTTATTTTCTACTTCAAAAAGGTAAAAATGCCTCCAGCGCGCGTATTTTTGGTTTTTTTTAAAATGCCAGATCGACACCTTACCCTGCCTGCGATCGTTTTATTTTGAGCTTTTGGCGGATCCATTTTTTCGTGCCATTTTTTTTACGGGTGCAAATAGAGGAGGGTGCGGCAAGGGTCGGCATGGTTCCCCATACCTGCGGCACTGACGCACCACAGGATATTTCAGACGATGCCTTTTCATAGAAGCCATTTCAAAACGCCACCCAGGCTCAGATATCTGTGTTGCGCGCTTCATCACAATATTCACCGACCCAATACGCTGCGTTTTTTCGAAAGCCCGCGCCTTCATTTCGAATATGATCTGACATTTTGAAACTGTTCTTATTTATTCATCAGTCCTTCTTTGACCAGGAGCTCCTGATACCAGCAGGCAAAATCAAACATTCCCTGATATTTTTCATTTTCATTGATAATCCCCAGGCAAAGCTCAAATGCCCCCCGGGCATATTCGGTACTGTAGCCTTCCGAGGCAAGGCTTTGAAGAAATTCCCGGATCAGCACCTGCGAAGTGCGTTTGGTTTTATCCTGCCGGATATCAATGGGGTCCTTTGGCTCCTGAAACGGATCCCATTTATCAAATCCCCTTTTTAAAATATGCTTCTGCCGTCGGGGGGACATGGAATCAAAAATCGCCTGCTTTCGCAGAGCTTCTTCATCCTTTTGATCAGTCATTTTTTCCCTCCCCATCTGTCTTATTGTCTGCATCCGCTTTTTCATCGCCGATGCCCAGATACGCTTCATCATAATCAGTGATCAGTGCCATTGAAAGCGGAACAATCACTTCTGCCATGCGAAAATGCCGGGTCTGCATGTCCTCTACCATCTGTGAGGAGAGGGCCATCAACTGGTCATTTACCGCATCCATGTTAAGGGTGGGATAGCTTTCTCCGGCTTTAAAACCGGACAAACCACACGTTCGTCCCTTACCGCCAATGGATTGGGGAATGCCATAAACCCGGCAGGCAATGGGGCGGGCCGCATACATATCGCACAAATTATTTTCACCAAGCAAGGGGCACCGAATACGCTCTTTTGCGATATCTACGATAACCTCTTCCTCACTTTTGCCTTCCTGTGTGGCGCGATAAGCTGTTTTTTTAATTTTATAAATTTTTCGGTCGGCTTTGTTGGCTTTTTCAAGCATTTCTTGTTTTACCGCACCGGTAAATTTTTCGTTAAACCGGGTATTCACATAGAGGGCTTCGATCAAGGTTATATCAAAAAGCGCATGACAACAGTCCGAGCATCCTTCCCGGCATTTCACCGCATCCGGAAATTGTTCCTTGACCTTGGCAAAGACGGCATCCACTTTTGATACCAGGTCCTCATATTTTTTAAAATATGGCGTAAAATCAATTTTCATTTATAACTCCCATTCACCCGAACCGCACTGACTGCATCGGGCTGTCTTTTGGTTTTTCGTTTCCCCGATAATTTCGGGCCTGTTTTAGCCGAAATGTTTCACGTGAAACATTCAGGTGATCCGGTTATTTTCCGATACAAAACGTACTGAAAATACTGTCCAGAATATCTTCTTTCGCCGATTCGCCGGTTATTTCAGAAAGGGCATCCCGGGCAGCATATAAATCAATTGCGATCAGCTCAAAAGGCATGTTCTGTGCCAATCCATGCCGGGCATTCTCCAGCGCACCGAGCGCAGTCTCCATGCAGCTTTTATGCCGCAGATTAATAAGAATCCCGTCTTCACGGACAACTGACGAACGGATGACCATTTCAGCAATCAGGGATTTTAGTTCAGCAACGCCTTGGTTGTGCAATGCAGACACCCGAACAACCTCAACCTTCGGGTTCTCACTCCACGAACCGGGCAGATGGAACACTTGCCGGTCCACGGGCAGGTCTGTCTTATTAAGCACCACAATAATTTGTTTCCGGGTATCCGACAGTTTTTCAAACAAGCCCATTGCAGCGGCATCCGCTGCCCGGCCGACATCCATGGTTAACAGCAGGATATCAGCCCCGGATATATGGGCCCACGCTTTGTCGATTCCTATTTGTTCTACCGGGTCCACTGTTTCATGAATGCCTGCGGTGTCGGTGACCACAACCGGCATACCGTTCATAAGAAACGCATCTTCAATGAAATCCCGCGTGGTGCCAGGGATATCGGTGACGATGGCGCGCTCTTTTTCGAGCAGACGATTCATCAGGCTGGACTTACCAACATTGGGGGCTCCAATAATAATCATTTTGATTCCATCCCGGAGACAACGAAGCTGATCTGCAGAAAGCATGAGGGATTTTAACTTTTGAACCAGTTCGCGGTCTATCCGGAAAGCGATGGTATCCGGATCAATTTCCTGCCCAACCTCATCCGGAAAATCAATGGCAGCTTCAATGTATGTCAACATGTCATGCAAGGTTGCCTGAAGCGCCTGAATCACCCGCTTCAGTTTTCCCGACACCTGAACGGCGGCGATTTCAGCTGCTTTTTCAGAGCGGGCGGAAATTAAGTCCGCCACCGCTTCGGCCTGCGTGAGATCAATCCGGCCGTTCAGAAACGCCCGGCGCGTAAACTCCCCGGGGCCTGCCGGTTGCGCGCCTTTTCGAAGGACTGCGCCAAGAATGCGTGCCAGTGCCACCGGGCCGGCGTGGGATTGGATTTCAACCACATCCTCACCGGTGTAGGAATGGGGGGCGCGCATCACAGTGAACAAGGCTTCATCTATGATATGAAGCGAATCAGGATCAACCACCACCCCGTAATACAGGTATCGTGACTGGGGGACAAAAGAACCGGGCGAACCTTTACCATCGACATCGCTAAAAGGCGCGTTTCTTTTGATGCGAAATACGGAAAGGGCAATATCCAGTGACTGGGGGCCGGATAACCGGACAATACCGATGCCCCCGTGTCCGGGAGGCGTTGCGATGGCTGCAATTGTCGAAGCATTCATAATCTGCCAACCACATCATCAGGGACAGTCCCCCGAAGTGAGATCAAATCCTGATTATTCCGCAGGCCCGGCTTTTTCTGTTTTTCGGGTGGATTTTTTTTTGGGAAAAATAATCAGCTTGCGATAATAACCATCTCCCACACTTTGGGTTCGGACTGCCCGGTTCTTTTTAAGAGACATATGCACAACGCGGCGATCATGAGCATTCATGCGGGTCATGGTGGATGGTTTTCCGGTTTTAAGGGCCTTGCTGGCCAGCCGAGCGGCCAAATCTTTGAGCTCTGTTTTACGTGATTCCACATAGCCTTCCACATCAAAAATAACCCGGTTGCCTTTCCCGCACTGTTTACTCACAACTTTATCCGCCAAATACTGAATCGCTTCAAGGGTCTGGCCCCTTTTGCCGATTAATATACCCGGTTCCGCTACCTTGACATTGATCCAGCTTTGATTCGATACTGTTTTTTCCGAAAGCTCTGCCTCCACTCCCATGGTTTTGAAAATCTCATGGGCCAGATCCCTGGCAACAGACATAGCGGCATGGGTGCCCATGTCTGCATCGGTTCCAGTTGTCGCCTCGGGATCTGATTGCCGCAAGTCCGGCGGCAAATTATCGTCAACCGTGGGTTGAGTGATTGGCTGAGCTTCGGTTGATTTTTCGGTTTCTGCCTGATCTTTTTCCGATTCCGCCTTTTGCTTGTCCTCACGCGGCTTTTGTGATTTTTCCTTTTCTGGTTGCTGCGGTTGACCCGCCGGCTGATTTTTTTTCTGCTGCTGATTTTTGGGCGCCTGTTTTGCCGCAGAAGGTTTTTTCCTGGGTGTTGGTTTTGGCCTGGTTTCGGCTGGCGGGGTTACTTCCCCAAAGGCTTCATCAACCAGCGCGTTGACTGAATATTCAGTGCTCTTATCATCGGGTTGAGCCCCTGCGGCCATCCCGTGATCGGATAATTTTGTCTTTTGAGTTCCGGGGACAAACACACGGATCAGGGCTTTTTTAGCCCCCACCAATCCAAAAATGCCGCTGGATCCATGGGAAATGATATCATATTTTAATTTTTCTCGAGCGACGTTAAGATCTGTGCATGCTTTTTGAATGGCTTTCTCGACATTTTTTTCCTCAAAGTCTAAAAAAGACTTCATGCATCTCCTCCGTACTAAAGCGTTTTCTGAGTAATATAATACTGTTGTGAAATCGACAGGACATTGTTCACCAGCCAGTAAAGAACCAGGCCTGCGGGGAAATTAATAAAAATAAAGGTGAAAATCAGCGGCATCATCATCATAAACTTTGCCTGTGACGGATCGCCCGGGGGCGGCGATAATTTTTGCTGCAAAAACATGGTTGCCCCCATAATGATTGTAAGGACAGGAATACCATAGGGCGGCACCATCAGGGGAATGGTAAAATCAAATGAAAAAAGCCGGTCCGGGGCGGACAAATCATTGATCCATCCAAAAAAGGGGGCATGACGAAGTTCAATCGAGCCGTACAACATACGATAAAACGCAAAAAAAACAGGTATTTGAACAACCATTGGAAGACATCCGCTCATAGGATTGACTTTATATGTCCGGTAAAGCCCCATAATTTCTTCATTCATTTTCTTTTTATCATCTTTGTATTTCTGGCGGATTTCCATCATCAACGGCTGCAGCCGCTTCATCTCGGCCATGGATTTGTAACTTTTGGTACCGAGCGGCCAAAAAATAATCTTAAAAAGAATCGTCAGTAAAATAATGGCCACCCCGTAATTGGAGATCATGTGATCATGAATGGCATTCATCAGCCACAGACAAGGCTTTGCAATAATATCAAAAAAACCGAAATTAATGGCTTTGTCGAGATTGCTCCCCACGGCCTTTAACTCGGAAATCTTTCTGGGGCCAATATACAAGGAGTGGGAATACTGCTCTGCCGCCCCGGGGGCTAGGGTTTTTTCCGGATACACATAGGCAGTCTGGATGAGGTTTTTTCCCTCATCATAACTCATCCTGACGCTTGATCCCGCCGCAGTTTCCGGAATAACGGCACTCATGAAATACTGACTGGTAATGCCCGCCCATTGCACTGCTCCGGCGAAAGCATCTTTTTCACCCAGATCTTTCAGGTCAACTTCTTCCAGATGATTGTCAACATAGGCAAAAGGTCCTTCAAAAGAAAACCGGCGCTTGTTTTCCGGGCCGTCACTGAAAAGCGAAACGATAAGATTTTCGGCAAAAGGCTGAGCCGCGGTATTGGTCAGGACAATGTCCATGCGGATTTCGTAAGAATCCGGCAAAAAAGTAAACCGCTTTTCCACCAGCATCCCCTTTGGGGACTGCCAGTAAAAAGATATTGTCGCCGGCGTATCGCCAATCTGGATGGTTTTTTCAGAAACCTCGGTGGTAAACACTGCGTTAAACATTGTTGTCACCGAACTGTCGGAAAAAGACAACAGGCCGGTTCCAAAAGAATTGCTGCCGGAAAGCAGCTCCTTGTCCGGTGAGTTTTTCCCGAGGGATTCCCTGTACTGATGAAGCGTAAAACCCGTAATGCCAGCTCCCTTTTCAGAGATCACCGCACTGTAGAGCGGTGTGCGGACGGTAAGCGATCCAAAAAAATCTCCTGGCGTGGCAAGGCGTTCCACGATTTCTGCAGCTACTGTTTCCGCCGCCGCGCTTTGTTCCTCGGGAAGGAGCGGCTTTTCAGCCGATTCAACCGGTTTTTCGGAGGGCACCGGCGGAACGGGGTGTTTATCCACAAACAGGAACTCCCAGGCGATAAACACCAGAAAAGACAGCACGATAGCAAGAAACAAACGGCCCTGTTCCATATTCAACTCCTGTGTTGTATAAATCTATAATTAGTTAATTCAAATTCAGAATACCACATGGCGATTAATGAAAATTTCAGCAGGACTTGCATATGGAAGGCATACGAGGAACGGGTTGCGGGCAAAAAACCAAATAACCATTTGAATAAACTTAAAAAATTCTCCAGAAGAACCGGCGATAAAAATGCTCGTGTTTTGCCGAATACTTTTTTACGTCCTGGCATTGCAACGTCTGTATTAAGGCACCGGATCTACACCACCGGGATTGAATGGGTGGCACCGTAATATCCGCTTTACGGCAAGAACCCCGCCTTTTACCGCGCCGTATCGGGAAATCGCCTCAATGGCATAGGCGGAACACGACGGATAAAACCGGCAGGCCGGTCCGATAACCGGTGACAAAACAAGCTGATAAAGCCTTATGATGAATACTAATAAATACTTAATGCCGAGGCCCCCACAATGCTTGGAATATTTTCTCCATAGACTTAAAAATCTGATGGGAAGATAATCCGGCAGCTGATTTTTTGGCAATAACATTGACATCCCACGGAGGCGCCTCAGAACTTCTGTTTAGCCGAAACCATTCCCGGATAATCCGCTTCAGGCGATTTCGTTCAACCGCATTTCCCACGCGCCGGGAGACGGTAATCCCAAGTCGTGACCAGGCAAACGCACCCGGTGTGTATAGCACCACAAAAAAATGATCCTGCAATTTTCGACCGGATCGGGAGAGGTTGACAAACTCCGACCGGTCCCGGATCTTGTGCGTTTTTTTTAATTCAAAAGACACGGCTGCCTGTTCATTGTCAATCACCGCCTGCGGGCGCCAATCATCGTATTCCGGCTAGGATGGGATGTCATTCAGGAATTTGGCTGTGGCTGATGCTGGTCCATGCGCCCGGGTCATTGAAATGGCTGCTGAATTGCCGTCTTTACGTTCATCAATAGGTTACTGGAGAAAAATCGCAGATCTGCTGAGTTTTACCAATGAAACATTGGGCTGCATTGCATAAAAAACAAGCAACTTATACCGTTAACCGTTTTCTTCCTTTGGCTCTTCTTCTGTTAACAATGCGTCTACCCTGCTTTGTAGACATTCTTTTCAAAAATCCATGGGTTCTTGCCCGTTTTACTCTGCTTGGCTGATATGTCCGTTTCATATACGTCCATCCTTATTGTTTTTATCTTTAAATTATTTAAGGGGTGCCGGCTTTAAAATGAATCAGACACGCTGGTACGGCCGCCCGGTTTTTAGATATCTTTGACGGCTTTGCAAAAAGTCTAAATTCCTTATCGCGCTGCATTCTTCGCTGCTTCATGGTACGCCAAGGACAAATCATCACTCGGGATTGGCGCGCCTTGCCAATTTTATAAAACTGGCAGCGATTTTTTTGCCGGCAAAATCTGATTTTTTACATAACGATTATCCGTTTAAATCCTGCTAAATCCCGGTTATTTCGGAATAAGCGCACCGGTCAGGATAATTGTTCAAAAACCAATCAAAAAATATAATCACAACCTACAGGATTTTGTCAAGATCAAAAAAATGCTATTCCGAATACACCTCTATGATGTTGAATTCCTCCAGGTGGAATTCCTCCATCGGATAAATCACCACCTGCCGCTGCAGGTGTTTTTCCAGGGAGATAATAATCTCATTGGCTTCTCCCAGCAGCAGATCCGCAATTTCCGGATGCACCCGCAGGCTGATCTTTTCCCCCTGCACATCATGGGACAACCGCAGCACTTCCCGGTAGATATTATTGCAAATGGTTTGTTTTGAAAGAAGCGTTCCTTCGCCGTCGCAATAAAAGCAGGGTTCACAGAGCATGCGGTTCAATGATTTCACCACCCGCTTGCGGGTCATCTGCACCAGCCCCATATCCGAGATGGGCAGCACGTTGGTTTTGGATTTATCCCTTTTCAGTTCTTCAACGAGCAGATTGTAGACTTTTTCCCGGTTGGATTTTCTTTCCATATCGATGAAATCGATAATGATAATCCCTCCGAGATTTCGGAGCCGCACCTGATAAGCAATTTCCCGAACCGCTTCAAGATTGGTTTTTAAAACCGTCTCCTCAAAATTGTGTTTGCCCACATAGCGGCCGGTATTCACATCAATGGCAATCAGGGCTTCGGTAATCTCAATAACGATATAGCCGCCGCACTTCAGCCACACTTTCTTTTTAAGGGCGCGTCCGATATCGACTTCCAGATTGTAGGCGTCAAAAATCGGCTCCGGCCCCTCGTACAGGGTCACGGAGTCCCTGAGCCGGGGCATGAATTTTTCGATAAACGATAACACGGACTTATGCACCGTCGGCGAATCAATGGTCACCTTGTCCGCATCATGGGTCAAAAGATCCCGGACGCTTCGCAGGGTCACGGTAAGCTCCTGATGCAAAAGCGCCGGCGGAGAAGCAGAAACAAAACCAGCCTGAATATCCTCCCACAGGTTCACCAGAAATTCCATTTCCTTGAGGATTTTATCTTCACTCAGCCCTTCGCCGGCGGTCCGGACAATATATCCAAACTCCCGGGTTCTCATGGAAAGAACCAGATTTTTCAGGCGCAGACGTTCCGCCTCATCCGTGATTCGCCGGGAAATACCAATGTGATCCACCGTGGGCATGAGCACGAGAAACCGCCCGGGAATGGAAACGTAAGACGTGAGCCGGGCACCTTTGCTGCCGATAGGGGACCGGGCCACCTGAACCAACACATCCTGGCCTTCGGCAAGCAATGTATCAATGGAAGATTTGCTTTTGGGCAAAGAGGCCTCTTTTTCCGCCTGACCCTCTTCCGGACTCAAGGCCGCGGCATCTTCCTCTTCCTTGTTGGAAAGGTAGACATGCTCCAGGTACCCGTTGGTCCGCTCGTCAATGACGTCGTCCACATAAATGAAGGCCGCCTGATTGAGACCGATATCCACAAACGCGGCCTGCATTCCGGGAAGCACCCGCTGGACCCGGCCCTTGTAAATATTGCCGGAGATATTGGATTCATCGCTGCGTTCCACATACAGTTCCACAATGCTCCCGTCTTCCAGCAGGGCCACGCGGATTTCCGGACCGATGGCATTAATGACAAGTTCTTTATACATTTAAAAACACCTTTTATTTTTATCCCGTGTTCACATCCGCATAAGCGCTTACGTATCCGGATAAACGGGAAAATTATTTTTCTTTGATTATTTCCGCGGTGCGTATTGTGCTCTCCGGCAGATGAAATACGGATTGGATCACATCCGCCGGCCGGACCGAAAGTCCTTGCTCTGTTTTGAGCGTCATGCGGAGACTGGCCGGTCCGGTTTTGATCATGCTGAGGACGGTTTCTTTCAGATTGATCTTTTTTATGCGCCCTTTTTTGGTGGTCCGTTCCACCATCCATTCCGATGCTTCGGAAAATGCAGCGATTGCCGCCTCTTCAAACGTTTCTCCGGCAATTATCCGGTAACTGATGGTGCCTTTATCCCGGGGCCGCATGTCCGGGAAAATTCTCCGGCAGCCGGCCACAAAAAGTCCGGGCGGCAGCTCGCGGTTCAGGGATGCCGTCAGTTCATTAAGGTCAACAGACCTTTTAAGGGTAATATAAAAGGATTCTTCCTCGCTTTCCATCCCCAATGGGAGGGGATCGTGAAACGACATTTTGGGTTTGGGATGAAATCCTCTGGTAAACAGCATATCCACACCGATACGCCGCAGCGCCCGGGAGAAAAGGGTGACCATTTCCAGGTGCCCGAAAAATTTTGCCGATCCGGTCTTGGAATAAAAAATCTCATACCGTATTTCGTCTTCAGGCACTTCTGGCCTGTCTTTTGTCGCTTCAATCCCGGCAGATTTTTCACTCTGATGGAAGCACACCGGCTGAATAGTTTTAAAATCGCAGACACCGCACCCCTGACACTCGCCGAACCGGCAGTCCTCAGTGGACTGCCCTTTCAGCGCCTTTTCCATTTCTTCAATCAAAAATGATTTGGAAATTCCCGTATCCATGTGATCCCATGGCAATGGCGCTTCACCTGACCGGGGGCGGGTGGTATAATAATCCACATCCACGCCGGTTTCGCAAATGGCCGCTTCCCATAGGGGATAATTGAACTGGTCCGACCACCCGTCAAAACAGCAGCCTTTCCGGTAGGCGATTTCCAGCACCCGGGCGAGCCGACGGTCCCCGCGGGCAAAAAACCCTTCCAGAATGGAAACTTCCGGTTTTTGCCATTTAAATTCCACCCCCGGCATTTTAAGCTTTCTTTTAAGGTCAAAAATAATGGTCTTTGATGCCTCAAGGGACATCTGCGGGGCCCACTGGAACGGAACATGGGGCTTGGGGATAAACGTGCCGATACTGACATTGATATTGGGACGATAACCGTCAGCTTTCAGTTTGGCGCGAATACGCGTGACAAGGTCGACGATGGCCTGGCGGTCTTCGTCGGTTTCCGTGGGAAGGCCGATCATAAAATACAATTTGATCAGCCGCCATCCCAGGGCAAATGCCGCGGCAACGGTTTCAAAAATTTCCTGTTCTGATATGTTTTTGTTGATCACCGCCCGGAGTCGTTCGCTGCCGGCTTCTGGCGCAATGGTGAATCCGGTTTTGCGGACTTTTTCCACCAGGGTCATGATTTCCGAAGACAAGGTGCCGGCGCGAAAAGAAGGAAAGGAAATGGCGATATGATCCGGCGCATACCGCGAAAACAGATTCTGCATGAGTTCCGTCAGACAGCCGTAATCCCCGGTGCTGAGAGACAGCAGGGAAATGTCATCATAGCCGGTGGCGCAAAGGGATGTTTCCGCGATATCCATGAGCTGTTGAACGGATCGCTCCCGCACAGGCCGGTAAATCATCCCGGCCTGACAAAACCGGCAGCCCCGGGTGCAGCCCCGGGCCACTTCCAGCCGCAGCCGGTCATGCACGGGACGGCCGTAGGACACGATGGGCGTGTCCGGAAACGGGGCTTGTGCCAAATCCGGTTCAATGGCCCGCTCAACCCGGGTGTAATCATCGAATTTCGGAATGATTTCTTTAAAATCCGGACCGTTATATAGGGGCTCAAAAAAAGAGGGAATGTAAACACCTTTAATGCCCGACCACTGCCGAAGCAGCCGGTCTTTGTCCCCTGTGCCCGCTTTTTTCCATGATTTCCATGCCTCAGCCATTTCAAGCGTCACGGATTCACCGTCCCCCATCACCATGGCGTCAAAAAAATCCGCCACGGGCTCAGGGTTTACGGTGCACGGTCCGCCGGCAATAACAAGGGGATGGGACGCATCCCGCCCGGCCGCATGAAACGGGATCCCTGCCAGATCCAGCATCAGGAGCACATTGGTATAATTCATCTCATAAAGAAGAGAAAACCCAATGATGTCGAACTGGGACAAGGGGGTCCGGGTTTCAAGGGATGATAATCCCATTTCGCTTGATTTTATCTGTGCCGCCATATCCAAACCGGGCGCAAACACACGTTCTGCGGCAATATCGGGCTGGTTGTTCAAGATATGATACAGAATCTGCATTCCGAAGTGCGACATCCCGATTTCATATAAATCAGGAAACGCAAGGGCGAAATGGAGGCGCGTCGTCTTTATATCTTTAATAACCGCGTTTTTTTCATTGCCCAGATACCGGCTCGGTTTTTCAACCAGCGGCAGTATACCCCAAAGGGTGTGGTCTTTCATTGCATACCGCCCGCGGCTGAATTTTAGGCCATGCTGGCCTGGACAAACGCCAGTGTCTGGCGGACGTCTTCCTTGAAGAAACTGTTCATGGCATCCTGCCAGTTTTCTTCTTTCAGCTTTTGCTGAATGCGACGGGCCGTATCCATTCGGAGCATCTGTTTCATAATGGTAAACGGACGGTTCGGTGTATCAATCCACTGCCGGATTACCTGTTTCGCCCGTTCAAGGAGCTGATCTTCTTCGACCACTTCATCAATGAGCTGCATTTCTTTCGCCTTTTCCACGCCCACCATGTCGCCGAAAAACATGACATCCCGGAACTTGAGATTGCCGTCAAAACCAAACCGCATGACCTCATGCTGGGCAATGGTGAGTCCCAGGCCGATTTTGATTTCAGTCATCCCGATCTTGATTTTCGGATGGTTCTTGGCGATCCGGTAATCCGCGGCCATGGAATAAATCAGGCCGGCTGCGGCGCAATGACCGTTAATCGCGGAAACCACGGGTTTTTCGCAGGTAAAAAGAGAAAGCAGCACCGCTTCTTCCATTTCAAAAAACGTCACCGCTTCTTTCAGGTCTTTAAAGTTGATAAAAATGGGCAGGTCAAACCCGCTGGAAAAAAACCGGCCGTCACCGGTGAGAACAATTCCCCGGGCCGTGGGGCTGGCGTTCACTTCATCCACGACTTCCTTGAGCCCCATCAGTATTTCCCGGTTGACGGGATTGGTTTTGCCGTTTTTAAGGGTCAAAATTCTGATTTCATCTTCAACGGTTACCTCAAACATTGGTTTCTCCTCTTTATTTCAATAATTTATAAAAAATTAAATTTTCTTATAGAATTCAATCAGTTTATGTAATAATTGAATAATGTGTCAAGTTTTGAATTTAACTATGTCAGAAAAGGCGGTGACAGGGCGCTGCCTTTTTCGGGTTCCTTCAAATCGTGTGGTGGGACCCATTGACACGGCCGGATCCGTTTACTATAAACGCATATCATCTTCATCAACAGAAAACAGGCTATTTTTAATTTAATATACCAAAAGAGGCGGATTATGATCAGAATCAATGAACATTATCTAAAACTTCAGGCGTCATATCTGTTTTCCACCATTGCCCGGCGGGTAAGTGACTTCCAGCAGCAGAATCCGGACACGGAAATCATTAAGCTCGGTATCGGCGATGCCACCCGGGCGCTTCCGGCCGCGTGTGTTGCGGCGTTTCATACCGCTGTGGATGAAATGGCATCAGATGCCACGTTCCGGGGGTACGGTCCGGAGCAGGGATATCCATTTCTGCGGGAAAAAATCGCGGAAAGTGATTATCACGCCCGGAGCGTAGAAATTTCCCCGGATGAAATTTTTATCAGTGACGGGGCCAAATGCGATACGGGCAATTTTCAGGAAATACTTGCCACTGACATCTCTTTTGCAGTGCCGGACCCGGTGTATCCGGTGTATGTGGACACCAATGTCATGGCCGGGCGCACCGGTGTTTTTAAAGACGGAAGGTACAAAAACATCGTTTATCTGGAATGCACCTGGGAAAACAATTTTATCCCCGATTTTCCCGATGAACCGGTGGATCTGATTTATCTGTGCTTTCCCAACAACCCCACGGGCGCCACCATCTCCAAAGCCGATCTTGGAAGGTGGGTCGACTATGCCCGCAAAACACAGGCCCTGATTTTGTTTGATGCAGCCTACGAAGCCTTTATCCAGAATGATCAGCTGCCCCATTCCATCTATGAAATCGACGGCGCCAGGGAAGTGGCCGTGGAATTCCGGAGTTTTTCCAAAACCGCCGGGTTCACCGGCACCCGGTGCGCGTTTACTGTGGTTCCCAAAGAATGCAAGGCGTTTGACAGCCAGGGGAACCAACAAAGCCTCCACGCCTTTTGGAATCGCCGGCATTCCACCAAGTTCAACGGGGTGTCTTATCCGGTGCAGCGGGCCGCGGAAGCGGTTTACAGTGCCGATGGGAAGGTACAGGTAAGGGAAATCATCGATTACTATATGACCAACGCGGCTCTCATCCGGCGTGAAATGGATGCATTGGGCCGAAATTGCGTGGGCGGAGAAAATTCACCGTACATCTGGATTGACGCACGAGGGGATTCATGGGATCTGTTTGACACCCTGCTCAATGATGCCGGTGTGGTGTGCACCCCCGGGGCGGGATTTGGCACCTGCGGCAGCCAATATATCCGGCTTTCCGCATTTAACAGCCATGAAAATGTTGAAAAAGCCATGAACCGGATCAAAAAGGCATTAAAATAACGATCCGCTCCGCTTTCATCTCTCCCCCAAAAAATCAAAAGCTGCGTTAGGCATCTACCATCGCCCTGCACAGCTTTTTTTATACTGCGTTTCAACAGTTTTCGATAATTTGCCGCCGACCCAGCGGTTTACAAAAAATGACCGGCTGAAATTAAATGTTTGTGGGTCCCAATGTTATCGACACGCTACGCTTTGAAAATTTCAGCCGTACTGTCGGTTTTACCCACAAAAAACATCATTATTTTGTCTTGAAGTGCATGAATCGATATGACTTATTGATATTAAAGTGATTCTTGACTATTTTTGGAGTTTTTACAAATTCTCGGTTTCGGCACAAAAAGAAGCCGGGGTGCGGAATACTGCATGTTGGAGCGATAGGGGTGGATCAGTAGTGGTAACGCAATTGGGCAATGAGGATAGCATTTTCATTTACCTTATAAACAAATCTATGTTCGTCTGTTATTCTCATGGAACAGTATCCTGAAAGCGCATGTTTTAGGGGTTCAGGTTTGCCTAAACCATCAGAGGGATTTCGCTTGGTTTCTTTAATGAGGCTGTTGATACGCCGGAGAATTTTTTTATCCGTTTTTTGCCAATAAAGATATTCATCCCAAGCGTGGTCAGAAAAAATAAGCTTCACTCAATAAGTTCCCTTTCAGCCCCTTTTCCATTTTCAAGCTGGGCAATCGATTCGATCAATCGTCTTGTATTTTTGGGGGAACGTAAGAGATATGCTGTTTCTTCAAGGGCTTCAAAATCTTCTAATGACATGATGACCACAGAGTTTGACGATCTGCGTGTTACAATCACCGGGGAACGGTCGTTACAGACTTTGTCCATTGTTTTTGCAAGATTTTGCCTTGCTGCTGTATATGTTATGGCTTTCATTTGACACCTCCTGTACAGATTATCGTACAGATTAAGAAAAAACGTCAAGAGGGTATTCCAAGCCCCACCAACAGCATGAAAAGGATGGGCCCTTACTTGTGGTTCCACAACAGACTGTTTTTTGACCATCCTATAGCCATTCGGCAAAAAAAAGTCACAAATAAATACCTACAATAAAATCCGCGCGTCTACCACGCTCGCCCCTTTTTCATGGGCAATCACCGGATTTAAGTCCATTTCCCGGATTTCTTCATAGGATTCGATGAGTTCCGAGCAGGTGAGCAACAGCCGCCGCAGGGCTGCTTCGTCGCAGGCCGGATTTCCCCGGATGCCTCTTAATATCGGATAGGAGCGAATCTCCTGGATCATTTTTTTGGCGGAGTTGTATGAAATGGGAAGTACCCGGAAGGCCACATCCTTTAACACCTCCACCATAATGCCGCCCACGCCGAACATGATTACCGGACCAAACTGATCATCCATTTTGGTGCCGATGATCACTTCCGTGCCGCTTGCCGCCATGGGCGAGACCAGAACTCCCCGGATATCCGCGTCCGGTTTGTAGGCTTTGGCATTGGCCATGATCTCCGCGTATGCCTTGCGGATTTCTTTTTCGGTTTTCAGGTTCACCCGCACCCCTTTGGCATCGCTTTTGTGCAAAATGTCCGGGGACACGATTTTAAGGGCCACGTTGTTTGCATTTTTTTTGGCGAATGCCACCGCTTCTTTGGCGGATGTGGCCAGACGGTCCCGGGACACGGGGGCGCCATGCAGGGCGAGCAGCGCTTTGGCTTCATGTTCCAGCAGGGCGGTCCGGCCTTCTGCTTTTGCTTTTTCAATAATTTTAACACCTTTGGGGTTCCGTTTGGCCCCGCGGTTTAAGACAAAATTGGTTTTGGCGTGATATGAGGAAACATACGTTGCATATTCATTCAGCGCGCCCATGCATTTGGATGCCACATCCAACGAGTCATACACCGGAATATTGTAATACCGGAGCAGATGCAGAGGATGGGATTTTTCAGATCCATACAGGCTGTGGACAATAATCGGCTTCTTGGTTTTTGCCACCAGTTTTCCCAGCCGGTGGGCCGCGTCTTCTTCCATGAGACCCAGGCTTTTGGAAAACCGGATGCCGTAGCCCCCGAAAAGCCCGACAACCAGCAGGCCGTGGATATTTTTATCCTTGAGCAGGATTTCTGCGCAATCCGCAAACACGGTGGGGTCCGCGTCCGCGCCGCCGGCAATGTCCACGGGATTGCGGATGGAGGCGGCCTGGGGAAGGATTTTGGCCAGGTTCTTTCGGGTGGTCTCCGCCAGTTCCGGCACGTCAATGGACAAATCCGTGAGAATGTCCGCGGCAATGGTGGCGTGCCCGCCCCCGTCCGCCAGAATCGCCACACTGTTCTTTTTCAAGGGCGGCAGACTGGCCAGGGATTCGGCCACGGGAAATAGCTGGTCGGATTTTTCAATCACGATAATGCCCGCCCGCTTGAACGCTGTTTTGGCCACTTCAGAGATGCCGGCCAGGGCCCCGGTATGAGAGCCGGCAGACCGCTGGCCGATGGCGGAACGACCGCTTTTTAAGAGCACGATAGGCTTTTTGATACTGGTTTGATAGGCCTGCTGCAGAAAATTTCGCCCTTCCCGCAGCCCTTCCACATACATCAGGATGACATTGGTTTTAGGATCGTTTTTAAAAAAATGTAAGTATTCATGAAATTTGATGTCCGCTTCATTGCCCACACCGATATAATAGGAAAACCCCTGAAGACTTTTGAGCCGTGCTTCCGTGATCAGGGTGAGCGCCATGTTGCCGCTCTGGCTGAGCAGGCCGATATTCCCTTTGGGGGTGTCCTGAAGCCCCACCAGATTCAGACCAGAGGCCACATTCATCATACCGGAGGTGTTCGGGCCAATGAGCCGAATATGGTTTTCCTGCGCCACCTGAATGGTTTTTTGTTCCAGGGCTTTGCCTTCTGCATTGGTTTCCCCGAATCCCACCGCCAGAATCACCGCGCCTTTCACCCCTTTTTTGCCGCAGTCCGCAAGAATCGTTGGAACCGTGCGGGCCGGGGTGGCAATGAGCGCGATATCCACCTCTCCCGGGATGTCAGATACGTTTTTATAACAGTCAAACCCCATGATTTTCTTTTCTTTGGGGTTGACCGGATAAATCCGACCTTCGTATTTTTCATCCACAAGGGACCGGATAGTCTGAAGACCGCGTTTGGTGGGATCTTTGGATGCGCCGATAATGGCAACGGCTTCCGCGTTTAAAATGGCGTCAAGGGTCATGGGGGTTCCTTTTCCTGAATTTGTGTTTTCTTTTTTTGTTAAGAAACTGATGACTCGGCATTGCCATCTCTTTCAACAAGAATATTTTAAACCACGGAGAGCACAGAGGAAGCCTTTTTTATGGTTTTAATTGTTTTTCTCTGTGATCTCCGTATTCTCAGTGGTTTTTTAATCGTTTTCAGAAGCAATAAAATGAATTTCATGAAAGGCCGATAAAAGACAACATACGGTCGTTTTCTATCCGTAATTTTTAATCTGATTTCTTCCGGTTTTCAAAATCCGCCAGGGCCCCGGCCCGGTCTTTGGACGCCACACAGGCCAGACAGGCGTCCACTTCAAATTTCATAAGTGATGCCATAGATTCACCGCTGGCTGCCCGGATCAGGCCCTGTTTGAGCACTTGGATGGAAAAGGCCGCATTCTCGGCGATTTTTCCGGCCATGTCCCGGACCGCATCCATGAGCTGGTCTTTCGGCACCGCCTGGTTGACCAGGCCGATGCGTTCCGCCGTCCGGCCGTCAATATTTTCCGCGGTAAAGAGCAGCTCCCGGGCTTTGGCCGGGCCAATAAGGTCATGCAGCAGCCGGAACGCCCCGCCAGTGGCGGACGACGACACCCGGGCTTCCGGTGAGCCAATTAGGGCGTCTTCGGCCGCAATCCGGAGGTCGCAGGCCAGGGCCAGTTCATATCCGGACCCCAGGGCATATCCGTTTACCGCCGCTATGGTGGGTTTTTCAAACTCAATAATTTCTTTGGACACGGTTTGCAGATATTCCAGATAATCCCGGTACGCTTCGGGTGTGCGGGTTTTGGATTCTTTTAAATCCGCGCCCGTGGAAAAGGCCCGGCCCTGGCCCGTAAAAATAAGCACCCGGATGGCGTCATCCGCTTTAACGTCCGCCATGGCCGCCTGAATCTCCAGCCACATCTGTTTGTTCATGGCATTCAGCACCTGGGGCCGGTTCAGTGTGATCATCGCAAGGGGCCCGTCTTTTTCAAACAGGGTACATTCAAAATCCATAATTTTTCTCCTTTTGTCAGCCTGACACCCTTTAACCTGCAACCCGCCTATCCCCCGGCTTTCTCAACAAACCGATAATGCCGGACAGCCTCCAGAATGCCGCCGGCACAGGGGCTTTTGGCAAAAAACACTTTGCGCTGGCCTTTGAGATGCGCCACTTCCGGGCTGAAATTTCCCATGACTGCGGCCATGGGCTCGCCCCGCAGCATTTCCTCGTCATTGCCGGAATCCCCGCAGACCAGAAAATTTTTGAGCGGAATGTCCCATTTATAGCTCAGATACCGTACCGCTTTTCCTTTGGATGCCCGGTACGGCAAGATATCCAGATATTTGTCATGGGAATAGATCAGATTGTAGCTGCATTTGTTTTCCAGGAGCCGGCTGTGAATGTTGGCCAGCCGGTCTTTTCTCGGCTTCATGTCATAGCTGATTTTGAATTTTCGCTGGGTGGCTTCCTCCTGATAGGTGAGAAA
This sequence comes from Desulfobacterales bacterium, assembly GCA_963675805.2. GTDB lineage: Bacteria > Desulfobacterota > Desulfobacteria > Desulfobacterales > Desulfosalsimonadaceae > SURF-3. The sequence continues at coordinate 965,660 of CAXXNU010000001.1, forward strand.
GGAAAAATCCGCAAGCAGGGCAACGATTTTTTCCCGGTCCCATTTTGCGGAAATATGGGTATCCCACCCCCGGCTGTAATGGTGCTCCGGTCCGTAATAGATTTCCGTGCCCACGGAGGAGATGATAATATCCGGCACGGGCACATCAAATTTTTGCAGATAACTCACTGCAGAATCGATGGTCCGGCCCGTGGCCACGGCAAAGCCGATGCAGTCCCGGTAATTTGTGAGCAGGTCGCAGAGTTCCGCCAGATGCGCATTGTCATCGCCGATCAGGGTGTTATCGATGTCTGTAGCCAGAAAATAGTTGAGCCCGGCAATGCGGCGGCCAATGGCGTCCGTGGGCCGGGCTCTGGTCATATCGTTGGGTTGGAATTTTTTGAGCACGCGCCTGATATTGTCCACATAAGCGGCGCCGTGGGCTTCCCAAGTATAGTATTTCCGTACATTGATGATGCCGTTTTTGGAAAATGCCTTCCATTTGGCCTCATCAATGATCAGGGTTTTGATGGCCTCTGCCAGTTCTTTTGTGTCGGTGGTGTCCACAAGGAGACCGCAGTCGCAGTTTTTAATGATATCCTGGGGCCCGCCGTCATTGGGCGCCACAATGGGCAGCCCGGTGGCAGCGGCTTCGAGCAGGGTAATACCAAAGGGTTCCGTGAGCGCGGAATTGACAAACACCCCTTTTTTATCCGCCGCAATCCGGTACAGGGCCGGCACCTCGTATTCAAAATCATGCTTTTTGGGAATGGCGATTTTACCGTAAAGATCGTATTTGTCCATGAGCAGCAGAATCCGGGTCAGCACGTCCCGCTCATTTTCTTCCTTTTCCGTAATGTCTTTGCGGATGCCCGCGAAAACTGCAAGATTGGCCATGGACTGAAGGCTTTTGTCCTCACCATACGCCCGGATCAGGCCGGTAATATTTTTGCGCTTGTCCGGCCGGCACAGGGACAGAATGAGAGGCCGATCCGGGTGCATAAAAAAACGGTTCAGCTCTTCCAAAACTGAGGCTTCGGCATAGACTTCGGCTTCCTCTTTGGTGATTTCCGACAGCATGTCGTGATAAAACGGGTAAAACCGGTCCACATCCAGCCCCGGCGGAATCACGCTGTACTTAGGCACATTCCGGTTTTCATACAGACCATACTGTTCGTTGACTTCCTGGTGGGTGGACGCCACCACAAAATCAGCGCTTTTCAGGATTTCCTCTTCCATTTGGATGCGGTGATCGATTTTGTATTTGCTGGTGATATCCTTTTCTGTCATGCCGTCCTTCAGAAGCCGGGCCAGCTTGGACCGGCCCAGGGAATGGCCGGTATAGACAAAGGGAATGCCGAAAATTTCCGAAAGATTAAGCGCCACGTACCCGGCATCCGGATAATGGCCGTGCACAATGTCCGGCATGCGGCTTTCGCGTTTCATGTGCCGGATAGTTTTGTCCACAAATTCGTCCAAATGGGGCCAGAGCAGCTCCTTGCGGATGTATTTCCGGCCCCCGCACTGGATGCGCACAATGCGGAATTTATCCGTCACTTTTTCAACGGGTTTTCCATAGTCATCGGACACGGATTTGTCTGAAATCAGGCGGGTAAAAAGATCCACCTGCGCCACGGCGTCGCTGTTGCTGAGGGCCCGGGCCAGCTCCACCACATATTTGACCTGCCCCCCGGTGTCCGCATCATGGCCCAGTTCCATGTTTTCACTCCGGACCAGTCCGTGAATGCTGAACATCTGAATATAGAGGCTGGACTTTTTCATGAAATTTCCCTCTAACCCGGTTGCGTTTGGTAAATTCGATCGTTGAACGGGGCGTAAAAATCCGCATTGTCCGGGATGGCCCCGGCAATTTCGCAAATGCGGGAGGCAAAATCCGATGCCGAGAAAAGCGCCTGCTCCGGCGGCTGACCAATCAGGGTGCAGGCCGAGAACATGGCGGAAAATGCATCTCCCGCGCCTACGGAATCGGCCATGCGGCGAACCGGCGCGGGCGCAGATTCAAGCCGCTGGTTTTTTGTGTATAATACGCTGCCTTCAGAGCCTTTGGTCAAAATCACCTGGGAAATATCAAATTGCGCCAAAAGCTGCCGCACCAGGGCATCGCCTTTTGCGGCCATCGCCAGCATTTGCCCGCACATGTCCAGCTCGTCTTCGTTGAGCTTTAAAATGGTGGTGCGGGCAAACGATTCCAGGATGGCGGGTTTGGTATAGCCCGCCGGCCGCAAATTGATATCATAGAAGCAGATTCCGGAGGCCGGCATGTGCGCAAGAAATTGTTGAATCTGCCCCTGTCCATAGGACCTACGTTGGACAAGGGTGCCAAAATAGAGGCAATCGGCTTTATTTAAAAGGGATGAGTGAATATTTCTTGTAAATTCAATACGATCATAGGCAACGGGCACGGTAATGTCAAATTGCGGAGTGCCGGATGGATCCAGAGATACGGTTACCGTGCCGGTGGGATATTCCGCATCCGTCTGAATGTCTGCCACGGGAAAATTCAGTTCCCGGAGTCTTTCCATTATTTCCCGGCCGTTCGGGTCGTTGCCAATGCGGGAGACAAACCGCACAGGAAAGCCCAGATGCTGCATGTGAAAGGCAAAATTAAACGGCGCACCACCCAGATGTTTTTTCCCATGGATAATGTCAAACAGGATTTCTCCGACAACCACGACCAGCGGTGTTTTAAGAGATATCATCATTTTTCGTCTGTGTTGTTTGACGTTTCTAAAAAGCGTCTGACAGCATTTTTGCCGCTGTATAGACCCATAAGAAATTCCTGTATGGCATATTTTTTATCCCGCAGGGACGATGAGGCGCTGAGATTTTTTCTCTGCAAGCCCTGGGGCCCTGAACGATATACAGTTTTTTCAAATGAATTTATTTGGAATCCATCTTGCCTATGCGAAAAACGTTTTCATGGTGCTGGTTTTTTCATCATAATACTTTATTTGGGTGGAATAGTCAAAAAGGTCAATGTGGGCGGTGCAAGTATGATTGCCCAGGGTGTAAGTCAGTTTTACCTGGCTTTCCGGAGAACCCTCAATGGTCAGCTCGCCGTCAAAGGCCGGGTAGGTGCTGCGAAACTCCATTAGCCGGGTAAGCCGCTGCACCACGGGCCGTTTCACTTCCTCATGAATTTCATCCAGATGGTAACTGTGCCGGTTGATGTCCCGGCCGTTTCGGGTTTCTTCCACCAGGCGGATATCATTTCTGCCGGCCAAAAGCCCCACATAATAGACCTGGGGGATGCCCGGGGTAAAAAACTGGATGGTGCGGGCCGCGATATAGGAATCATCGTTTTCTTCAAGCGCCGAATAATACGTGCAGTTGACCTGATAAATGTCCAGGTTCTGGTATTCCGCGCTGGAATAGACGGGCTTGACATTGGAGCCTTTCTCATAGAGCCCGTTAACGGTTTTTTCGATCTCTTCCGGCGTCATCAGATCTTCCACATCCACCACGCCGATGCCGTCGTGGGTGTCCAGGGTGGTGATCTGCCGGCGGGGACAGATTTTCAGCCATTCAATCAGCCGCTGGTTGGTGTGATGATACAAGGTATGCAGCACCAGCATGGGCAGGGAGAAATCATACACCCAATAGCCTTTTTCGGCCATTTTCAGCTGATAGGTGTAATGGCCATGTACTTCCGGAAGGATATGGACCTCAAACGGCGACACAAATCCGTTCAGCATTTCAAGAATCTCCCAGATCCGGGGCTCCAGAAAAAAGCAGCTGGTGCCGATCTCCACTGTGGTGTAGGCAATGGCATCCATACGGATGAAGGTGGGCTTTTTGCGGGACAGAAAAATCAGAAAATCCCGGAACAGCTCTTTGGTTTTGGGAGAGTCGATATCCACGTCGATCTGCTCAAAATCAAACGTGCTCCAGATGGTTTCCATGGACCCGTCCGGCCGCTGAATTTCCTGAAACGGCGGCCGGGGTTTACGGGTGTAGACCTTGTCCAGATCCGCCGGAGTGATTTTGTTTTCCGGATCCAGCTTGGAAAAAGCGAGAAACAGATCCGCAAATTCGGACTGGTTGCCGTTTTCGAGAAAATCGATAAAATATTTGGACTGCCGGGACAGGTGGTTGACCATAAAATCGAACATCAGGTCATAGTCATCATTGATGATTTCAATGTCTTTCCAGGTGCCAAAGGCCGGGGCAACCTCATAATAGGTGAGCGGAGCAAACCCCCGGTCCGCGGATGACGGATAAAAAGGCAGGATATGGATGCCGCTGACCGCCGCTCTGAAATACCGATTCAGCACATAGTGGAGTTCCTGAAGATTTTTCCCCAGACTGTCGGGATAGGTGATGACGTGAACTTTATTTTGAATGGCCATTAGTGTTTTTCCTGAAATAATCGTGAAATAAATGACGGTCTGCTCTGTTCAAGTATGGGGTCGGCCACGGGTTTTTTCAACCGAAAAAAAACAGCCCGGGTTCAGCAAATTCGACAATTTGCATCCGCCGGGCTGAACTTATCATATTTTTGTTAGAATATTTGGATTAGAAATAATATCCAAAGTTGATGTTAAACCGGTATTCCCATTTGTCCGTGGGGTTTTCGCCATGCCTGTTGCTCGTCCAGCTATCTCCAGGATAAGTTCCATATCCGGCAGCGTTTCCGACAAAATCATTGCCGTTGGAAAAAACCAGGTCGGTGTAAATATACCACCCGCCATTGCCCCAGGCCGCGCCGATATCCACCAGTTCACTGTTGTTACAGCCATCGGTTTCTTTGACGATGTTGCTGTATTCAACGTAGGGGATTACATACTCCAGCCAGTCCACCTGGGGTGTCTCCTGATAATAGCTCAAAGACACTGCCGGAATCCAGGCTTCTTCGGCAATCAGAGAAGGAGAATCAAATGCGCCCATCTGCACCAGACGATCGGTGCCCAGGGGCTGGTCCGGTTCCACATCATAATTATAGTAGGTCAGCTGCGTGGCCAGAGTTATGTTGGCATATTTGCATACTGCATGACCGGAAGCCGCATAATGATCGCCATCATCCTGGGGACCGTTGCTGTCCAACTGGCCGTATTGAAGAGACCCCCCCAGGGCCGTGCTGCCGTTGTCGCCTTTGATGGTGTAGATGGCCCGGAGGTTGACCTGGTTGCGTTCTTCGTATCCATCGCCGGTTTCATCCACCACGTCATAAGAATAGCGGACACTGTCTTTGGAAAAATTGGCGCCGTTGTAAGTGCCCTCATCTGAAACATAATAGGCCATGTCAATGGCCAGATTGTCATAGGTTCTGGAGTACTTGATACCCAGATCCATGTCATCGGCGAGCCCCACATAATAGTGCTGGTCAAAGAAAAAACTCTGCGAAATGCCATAAGCCCCGGGGCCGAAGGGTACCCGGTTGACACCTACCTGCACCTGGCTTCCGTCGTCAAAATTATACCCGACCCAGCCGGTGTGGAGGAGATGGTAGCCGTCATGGTTATTTGCGCCGTACCCCGGATAAAACCGGTATTCTGCCTTACCGATAAACTGATCCTGTTCAAACCCCACATTGAAACGGAATGTGTCCAGTACAAACACCCCGCCGTCGTCCTGGGCCCGGGACGCCCGGCCGAGTTCCGGTGTATAGTCACCGATTACATAGTTGGCCCGGATGGCACCGCCAATGGAAAACGGGCCCAAATCAACGGCCGCGAAACTGGTTGCTGCGGGAAATAATAACAAAAAGCTGACTAAAAAATAAAAAAGATACCTTGCGCATTTCATCATTTTGACTCCTTTTCTGTTAAGTTAACAAAAGTTTTTCTCTGCCCGCTAAAACCCGTATTTTTTAGCGGAACGGCGAATTAAAATTGTTTTAAAATATATTGAGCACAAATTAAAAACCAGAATAAAAGTCAATCTTCGGCCCGGGCTAAGCGTTTTATTTTTGGAAAACCGTTTCTTTTCAAATCAAAAGTGTGGTTTTCCGGGGCCTTATTTCACTGTGATATCCGTGGTAGTTTTAATATAGTGCGATAAAACCAGCTAAATGTCAATTTTTTTTGTTTGACATCAAACCATTTTTTTTATTATATAATTATTTTTAACACAAACTAAATTATAAATAAAAGTTGCCCTGACCGAAAGTTGCACAAAAGGAAAACTGACGTGCAGGCCGTTTAAACCTATGGTAGCACCGGACACCGCAAACAAGGAAATCAGTGATAGCGTATTAATTTCCTTAAGAAAGATAATTCAGGCCATTGACCTGAATTCCAAACAGCTGGTCAAGCGGGTAGGGCTGACCGGCCCGCAGCTGGTTCTCTTGCATTTTATTCAGACGGTCGAAAAAACCTCCGTGGGCCAGGTGGCAACAAACATCAGCCTGAGCCAGGGAACGGTCACTGGAATTCTGGAGCGGATGGAAAGGCGCGGGCTTGTCACCCGGAAGCGGAGCAGCCGTGATAAACGGCGGGTGATCGTGGCCATAACGGATGCCGGAAAAAAGCTGTTACAAAAAGCCCCGCCGGTGATGCAGGAAAATTTTATAGAAAAGTTCAATACCCTTCAGGACTGGGAAAAGACCATGATTCTCAGTACGCTGCAGCGGCTGGTAACCATGCTGGATGCAAAAGCATTAAAAGCCGAGCCGTTTCTTTCCGCAACCCCCATTGAGGCTGGTGAAGCAGGCAAACCGGAAACCAAACAGACGCTTGCGTCATAGTCATGCGGCCAATCCGGTTTCAGGTCTAAACAAAAAAGGATAAGAAATTATGGAGAAAATTGTCGTAGAAAATTTATCTAAAATTTTCGGAGACCAGCCAAACAAGGCTCTGAAACTTTTAAAAGAGGGGCAAGACAAAAGCACAATATTCGAAAAAACCGGCATGACAGTTGGGGTCAATAATGCGTCATTCAGCATTGAAGCCGGTGAAATTTTCGTCATCATGGGGCTCTCCGGGTCCGGCAAATCCACCATTGTCCGCATGCTGAACCGGCTGATTGAACCCACGGCCGGCCGGGTGATTGTGGACGGCAGTGACGTGACCGCCATGAAGCCGGATGAGCTGGTACGGTTCCGGCTGCATAACATGAGCATGGTGTTTCAGTCCTTTGCCCTGATGCCCCATATGAGCGTGGTGGACAATGCCGCATTCGGGCTGCAGCTGGCAAAAGTAGACAAAACAAAACGCCGGGAGCGCGCCATGGAAGCCCTGGCCCAGGTGGGATTGGAGCCATGGGCGGATTCCTATCCCAAAGAACTCAGCGGGGGCATGCAGCAGCGGGTGGGGCTGGCCCGGGGACTGGCTGTGGATCCGGATATTTTATTGATGGATGAGGCGTTTTCCGCTCTGGACCCTTTGATCCGGACGGAAATGCAGGATGAACTGGTGAAACTCCAGGAAAAAGATCAGCGCACCATTGTGTTTATTTCCCATGACCTGGATGAAGCCCTGCGCATTGGAGACCGTATCGCCATCATGGAAGGGGGCCGGGTGGTTCAGGTGGGGTCGCCCGAAGAGATTCTGCAGAATCCGGCAGATGATTACGTACGGGCTTTTTTCAGAGGCGTGGATCCCACCAATGTGATTTCCGCAGGCGATATTGTCCGGGACACCTATCCCACCATTCTGAAAACCAAAGCCGGCAGCTTGCGGGCTGCCCATGAAATTTTGAGTGGCAGCGACCGGAATCATGCCTATGTGCTGGACAGCCAGCGCCGGTTTCTGGGAATTGTGACATCCGATGGATTGAAAGAGGCTATAGAGGGCGGAAAAGCGGACAAACCATTAGATCAAGCCTTTATGGAAGAGGTGCGACCGGTTAATATGAATGATTCCATGCAGGACATCCTGCCGGAAGTGGCATCTAAAAGTTTTCCCGTGCCGGTGGTGGATGACAATAATGTCTATAAAGGCGTGGTATCCAAAAACCGGTTTCTGAGAACATTGCATCGGACCGAACAGAATCGGGTTGCGGATGCCGAAGAACTGGAAACCCGCCAGTCAGAAGCAGAAAAAGAAAAAGAAACAGCTTAACCAAAGTCTGGCAATTGTTTCCCGTTTATATCGTTTTAACGGGCTTTTAATTAAGGAGAGATAAAACATGTTTGAATATAGTGTGATCCCGCTGGATTTGTGGGTATCCCAATTTGTAGACTGGCTGGTGGACAATTACCGGGATGTGTTTCAGGCCATTAAATGGCCCATAGAGCAGACGTTGACCGGTTTTGACGCCGGGCTGAATGCAATACATCCGCTGATCATTATCGCGGTGGTGGCCATTGTCGCCTGGCGGTTTTCCGGCATTCCTCTGGCCATTTTTTCCATCATTTCAATGGTGTTTATCGGTCTTCTCGGTCTGTGGGCAGACACCATGACCACCCTGGCCATGGTTCTTTCCTCCGTGCTTTTCTGTTGCCTGATGGGGGTTCCTTTAGGCATTCTGGCAGCCCGGAGCGACCGGTTTGATTCTGTGTTACGCCCGATCCTGGATGCCATGCAGACAACACCGGCGTTTGTGTATCTGGTTCCCATTGTCATGCTGTTTTCCGTGGGCAACGTAGCCGGTGTCCTGGCAACCATTGTGTTTGCCATGCCCCCGATTATCCGGCTGACCAACCTGGGCATCCGGCAGGTGCATCCGGAACTGGTGGAGGCGGCCCAGGCATTCGGCGCAACAGAATGGCAGGTCCTGGTGCGGGTTCAGGTTCCCCTGGCCATGGCCACCATTCTTGCGGGCCTGAACCAGACCATTATGATGGCCCTGTCCATGGTGGTTATTGCCGCGCTCATCGGTGCGGGCGGTCTGGGGTCTCCGGTTATTTTGGGGCTGAACACCCTGGATATCGGTCTTGCCGTGATCGGTGGCATCGGTATCGTACTCATTGCCATGGTGCTGGACCGGATTACCCAGTCCATGGCTCAGCGGAAAAAATAAGTGAAAAGAATAATTTTACAATTTGAAATGATACTGGTTACTACTAACCGCAAAAAAGGAGGCACTATGAAAACGACCATGAAAACACTTTTTTTAATTCTTGTTTGTGTGTCATTGCTGGGCACCCCTGCCATGGCAAAAGACAAGCCCGGTGAGGGCGTAACTCTGAAACCCGGCCGGGCCACCTGGAACACGGGCTTTTTCCAGGAAGCATTGGTAAACAGAGGATTGAAAGAACTGGGATATGATGTAGAAAAACCCAAAGATCTGGCCAACCCGATCGCCTATAAATCCATCTGCCTCGGCGATCTGGATTACTGGACCAACGGCTGGTTCCCTATGCACAATGAGCAATTGCCGGATGACTGGGCTGAAAAAGCTGAAAAAGTCGGTTATGTGGCCAAGGCCGGCGGACTTCAGGGATACCTGGTATCCAAGCGGGACGTGGAAAAATATAATATAAAATCCTTAGATGATTTTAAACGGCCGGAAGTCAAAAAAGCCTTTGACAAGAACGGCGACGGCAAAGCCGATCTCACCGCCTGTCCCCCGGGATGGGGATGTGAAAAAGCCATTGCTTTTCATATGAAGGTTTATGGCCTGGAAGATGCGATTAATCCGGTCAAGGCGTCTTATGAAGCTGGAATGGCTTCTGCCATCGGCAGTTATAAAAACGGAGAGCCGGTTTTCTTTTATACATGGACCCCCAACTGGACGGTTTTCAAATTTCAACCCGGCAAAGACGTGATGTGGATCAATGTGCCCGAAATTATTCCCAGTGAAGCCCAAAAATCGGCAGTAGACCGGATGACGGTCTCCGGCGTGGCAGGTGCGGTGTCTGATCCGATCAAACTCGGGTTTGTCGTTTCCGATATCCGGGTCTTTGCCAACAAAAAAATGCTGGATGAAAATCCGGCCGTCAGGAAATTTTTTGAAGTATTTACCCTGCCGCTTTTGGATATCAATGAACAAAACACCAAAATGAATGAAGGTGAAAAATCCCAGCGCTACATTGAAAAACATGTGGACCAGTGGATTGCCAAAAATCAGGAAAAATGGAACGGCTGGCTGGATGCCGCCCGGAAAGCTGCGGATTAGAAGGGCAGATATAAGATAGAAGGCTATCGACTGAAGACGCCAGGGATTTTCTGGCCTATCCGTCAGTCTTGAATATTCAACAGGTTCTATTAAATCAACAACCGCCCGGGATCATTCTTGAAAATGATAAAAAACCCGGGCGGTTGTTTTGCTATATGTCCGCAACCTTGCTTTGTGGATTTTATATTTTCTCCAACACGTCAGGCGCTGCCACCTTCTCCGCCGTCTCAACGGGGATAGATGTTGCGGAAAGAAAGGGCGCGGCGCTGATTTCTTTAGCGTCCATCATGGAAACCAGCCGCTGCAACGCGGACAAAATCATTGTCTGTTCCCATGGGTCAATTTTATTAAATTTTTTCAAAAAACTTTCCTGCATCACTGGCGGTGCATTTTCCAGTAAGGTTTTACCAGCTTTTGTCACCTGGACCATAACCCGCCGCTTGTCCTGACGGCCCCGTTCCCGCACCACCAGCCCCCGTTTTTCCATCCGTTCCAGAATGCCGGTGACGGTCCCCTGGCTCAGGCTGACGCTTTTGGCCACATCTCCGGCAGAAATTCTGCCGGCGGTAAAAATACTTTTTAAGATGACCAGCTGAGGGCCTGTCAGGCCCACCCGTTTCATCAATTGCCGGGAGTTCAGATCAATGGCCTGAATGATTTTTCGAAGGGCGATCAAAACGCTGTCGCTGATGTCCGTATGATGCTCCATGGGCGGTCCATAAATCGTGATTATGTGTATTGGGCTCAGAAACCGGCGCGGGAAACCCGCAACCCATGAGCCTGGTCAATCATAAGGGTTTCGAGTTACCGGTTACAGGTTTCAGGTACAGGGTGTCAGCATTGTCTTTCCCGGTATCTGAAAAAAGACACCTGAACACTGACACTTTTTTCCCATATACACTGGTTCATTATCTTATTTTCCTGGGCAGGGAACCTTGGGAACCAGAAAAATGTGTTTCAAAAACCATTACCCCTGGTGGATATTTTTTCTCAGGGTCTCTGCGCTTCTGAGAGAAATTCATGTTTTGTTACCCGGCGGAAAATTGCTTCTTGAGCTGGTCCTTTTCCCGGCCCGCATCCACAATCATGCGGTAGGCAATGTAATATTTATAAATATTGCTCACATACTGTACGGTTTCCCGGCCGATTTCCCGGGCAACGGCCATTTCCACATTTTCAAACCAGGCGTCCGGGTTCAGATTCATTTGAGCCGCTTTTGCCCGCAAACGGGCGATTTTTGACGGCCCGGCATTGTAACTTGCCAGGGTGAAAAACATTTTATTGAGCCGGTCCATGGGCTCTTCCGCAAAATACCGGTCTCTCAGAAATGCCAGATATTTAACCCCTGCGTGAATATTGCCGTCAAGGGTGTAAATATCAGGGATGCCCACGTTGGGGTCGGCAGCGGTTGTCGGCAGGACCTGCATTACGCCGACAGCGCCGGACGGATTTTTCCGATTCTGATTGATGCGGGATTCCTGATAGGCCAAAGCCGCGATCATCACCCAATCGAAATCATATTTCCGGGCGTATTTTTTAAACAGGGAAACCGAATTTTCAAACCGGTGAAAGGCGTCTTTTTCCATGGGATTGCTTATCCAGGCGCAGGAGCCGAGATACCGGTCGAACAGGATATTGCCCATCAACGTGCCCTTTTTATGGGTCTTTGCAAAGGCGTTGATTTTCTCTTTGAGCTTCGGGCAATTTTTCCGGACGGCCCAGGCCACCTCCCCGTCTTCCCGCAGCCGGATGTGATGGCAGAAAATCAGGTCTTCAAACACCTCGGACCAGCAACCGGCCTTGTGGCTGTCGATCACCGTCCTGGGAATGATTCCCGCGTTCATCATTTCAAGCACATCTTCGTCTTCCAGCAGTTCATCAAGGGTTTCAATGCGGACGGGCGTCATTTTTTTCTTTTTAAAAGCTCTGTTTATCTGCATCAGGCTTTCAAAATAGCTGGAGGATGCCCGCACATAAACGGTTTTTCCGGAAAGGTCGTCCACGGTTTCCGGCAGAGCGACCCCCGGTGCCACCACCAGAATTTCAGAAACATCGGAAAGCCCGGGATTGGTAAAATCCACCCGCTTGGCGCGTTCCGAAGTGATGGTCAGATTGCCGGCGGCGATATCCCCCCGGCCGCTGACGAGATCGGAGATCAATCGGTTTCTCCGGGTGGGAATGACCACCACCTGTATTTTGATAATGTCCCGGTTCTGTTCCGCATTGATGTATTCTTCAAAGGCTTTGAGCATTTCATAGGCAAACCCCCGCTGATCGATGCCGTCAATGAAATAATAGGTTTTGCTGTAGGGCACCAGGGCGCGGATAATGTTTCGATCTGCCATTCCCGGAAAATCGCCGGTCCATTGTTGTTTCAGAAGCGCCAGACTGTCTTCGGCCACCAGTGCGGAAGCGGAAGCAAAAAGATGCGGGTTGCTCTGGGATACCGGTGCATCCGCCGGTTCGACGATTCGTCGGGCGGTGATAAAACCGGTGCACAAAATCGTCGCAAGCGCAACTGTCACCAGCGCAATAATTGCAATGAGGGTCGGTTTCAATGTCATCCGCATAGGATCGCTATCCGGTTGTCCGCTTCCGTCAAACAGGGGCCGCCATCTTTAAACGGGCGGCAATTACCGGGGATCGGCCGGGGCCGGAGACGAACCATTCCCTTGTTCCTGAGCAAATATTTTTTCAAGGATCACTTTTGTCACCATATAGGTGGGCCGGATGCCTTCAAGGCCCATTTCCCCGGCGGCCAGGGTCTGACCGCTCACCAAAGGATTATCCGATGCATAATAGGCATACCGGACTTTCACCGCTTCCGGAATGTGCCCCTTGATCCGAGCCGCGCTGATGGCGCGCTGATAATGCCCGCCTTCCATTTCCAGCCCCACAATATTCCAGGTAGACTGAATCCTTTCCAGCAGGTCCCGGTTCTGGAGGGAGGTGCCCAGCACCGTGATCATCGGCCCGGTATACACATTGATATCCGGGTCAAAATCTTTTTTATCCAGGTCATTTTCAAAAATATAATTGTCTGATGTACCTTCAATAACATGGGCCGTGGCCAGCATAATTTCACCCTTTTTGCCGGTGAGGATACCGGCCTTTCCCATGACCGAGATAGACCTTACATTCATGGGGACATACGGCTCCCTGGAAAAGGGTTCCAGCAGCTGATCCATTACCTCAAAGGCCTGAGCCCCGAATGCGTAGTCCATTACCAGAATGACCGGTTTTTCCGTTTCCGAAGCGGGCAGGGATATTTTCATGTCCGGATGAAAGGTCATCCCGTTGAGGCTCGCGGTATCAATAATCTGGCAGTCAATGTGGGTGCCAGACCGGTCCGGAAGCTCATGGAAACCGTGGGCTGCGGCAAATTTCAGAATGTCGTTGCGCTGGCTGCGAAGGCATTGAACAAAATTATACAGCTCATCACCAGATGCGCCCTTTTGGGGCCCGCAGGAAGCCGTGGCGGCGTGACCGTAAATCAGGTTGGACACACTGTGCAAATTGGCGCTGATAATGTGCAGGGGACGGTCCTGAAGCTTCAGTTCCACCAGTTTTCGTTTGATATCTTGTGCCCATTTTTCGCCGTATCGCTGATGCGCGATAATGTTCATCAAAGACGGAGTCAGGTGGACGATCAGATAATTTTCAAAATCCTGGGTTTCCGCCTCCACCCGTTTCCCCAGCCGGTAAATCAGGTTAAACAGGCCGTTGTTGCTGTTGTTTTCCCTCCGGTTTTTTTCAAAGGATTCATAGACGTCTTTGGTTTCATGATAGGTCCGGCCCACCACCAGGGAAAGATCCCAGATGGCTTCTTCCACTTCTTTTTTGCCGACGGAATCAAGACGGGGAATAATTTTTTCCAGATCTTTCCATTCGTTGGGGATGCGCCCGAGTTCATCGCTCATCCGGGAATGAATTTTTTTGGCTTCCAGATTCAAAAAGCAGATATGGGTCAGGATATCGTAAATTTCACTGATTCCCCGGGTAATGACAAAACAGAATTCATTCTCACTGATCCGGTAACAGGAGCGCCGCCGTTTCAGGGGGATGATCTTTTCAAAGGGGCTGTCTTCAAACTGCTCCTCTTCCGTCAGAATGATGCGCGTGCATTCTTCAATCCCTCGGGGAAGCCGGTCAATGACATACTCCAGCCCTCTCAGCTCCACCACCCGGGGATCGTTCATGCTGCCGTAAATTTCAGGGCTGAGAGCGATAAGACAATCGGCCAACGTTTGTCCCATTTTCCCGGACGGCCGGTAAAATCCCCTTAGGGCAAGGGTATAGGCTATGGCTTTGAATGACCGGATGGCCACACGGGCTTTTTGCGCTCTGGTAAGATTTTGCATGAAACAATTCCTTTTAATCTGTTTTTCCCGGTTTCAGCGGGAGTAACGCTCCAATGGCCAACATTGCAGCGCCGATGGCCATGGCCAGGAACGGTGTCCAGCTGCCGGTCAGCAGCGGAGAGGCTCCTTTTGCGCCGGTATTCACCAGGGTGGCTTTGCCGCCAAACCAGTCGGTCATCCATCCGGCAGCATCCAGGCTTCCAAACTGCAAGGTAAAAATAAACGCGCCCACGAGGCCGCCGAGAATGAAAAACCAGGCATCCTTGCGGCCCCGGCCAGCCGCCACAATGCCAGTACCCGGGCAGAATCCGCCCAGGGCCCAGCCAAATCCCATGACCACACCACCGATCAACACACCCGGATACATATTTTTGATAGACAAATGACTGATTTCAACAACTCCCAGCAGTATGCCCGCAAACAGAATCAGCGAGGACATGCCAATGGCGCTGAAAATGGCCTTCATCAAGTGCAGATCCCTTAAGGTCAGCATACCCAGGATTTTATCCGGATTGGCGGCCCCGGCCCGTTCCAGCACAAAACCAAACAACCCGCCCAGCAGGATGGCAAAAACGATTTCCATTATGCACCTCCTTTTGCGCGATACAGAATCAGGGAAACAGGCACCGCAACAACAAACACCGCCGCAGCAAACAGGTAACCACTGATCGCCGTCTGCATCATGCCGCTCATCATGTGCCCGCTGGTGCAGCCGCCGGCCAGGCGGGCCCCCCAGAGAACAATCACGCCCCCGAAAAACGCCAGAACATACCGGAGAACAGGTGTTTGCCCGAACCGGGCGGCGTGTATTTCCGGAATCTGGTGCAGGGTTTTGTCCTTGCGCGTAACGCGGGCCACGAGCCCGCCCCCCAGCATGGCAAGGACGAAAATAAAGCTGTAGTTCAGCGGATGGGCAATGTTTTTGGCATATTTGCCACCGGATTTGTTGAGGTAGGCATTGGGGCTTTTATATCCGGATTTGGCCCTTGCGTCCGCCTGCACCCATTCCGGATGGATGGTTTTGGCGATAATGCCGTCTAAAATGACAAACTGGGTGGACACCCCGATGGGTTGTACCAGAATTACCGCCAGCAGAAAACTGGCTGCCAGTCCGATACCGGCCTGAAACCAATTCCATTCTTTCATGGGCATCTCCTTTTCTGATGTTATGGTGGCAAGCGTAAATAAAATATAACGCGTTTGAATTTTTTTACCCACTGTGGCAGTCATGCCCGGCAATTGACAATGGTTTCAGCAGCGCCAGAACCGTGGTGGAAACCTTGGCCAGTCAGGCTACCATCCTGTTTTTTTTACTATTTTGGCAAGACAAATTCAATCAATTTTATAATACACTGAAATAAATTTAAATTTTTATATCCTTGATAAGCAGTTGCTTCACCATTAAAGCGTTGCGCAGGGCCAGATATAACTGGGAAAAAACAGGCTTTCACCTTCTGAGGCGTTCTTTTTCGGGAAATGACAACCACCGGCATTGCCGGCCTTCATGCCTGTTGATTTACCTGGCAACTGGTGGTAATTTATTCTGAAAACAAACCATTTCCCATCAGACAAAGGAAAATCCCATTGACTGCAAACCAACAGCGCCGTTACTGGCTGATGAAATCGGAACCATCCTGTTTTTCATTGTCCGATCTCAAACAATCCGACAATCAGACATCCCCCTGGGACGGAGTGCGCAATTATCAGGCCCGAAATCTGCTCCGGGATGACATCCAAAAAGGCGACGGGGTCCTGTTTTATCACAGCAGCATTAAAATTCCAGCCATTGTGGGGGTTGCCGTGGTGGTGCGGGCGGGTTATCCGGATTATACCGCCTGGGACCCGGCATCCGACCATTTTGATTCCAGATCCAGCCTTGAAAACCCGATCTGGTATATGGTGGATGTGCAGTTTGTGGCAGACATTGATCCGCCGGTGAGCCGAAGCGACCTGAAAGACGACCCTGTGCTGGCTAAAATGGGCGTCATGAAAAAAGGCAACCGGCTGTCTGTGATGCCGGTGGAAGAAAAAGAATGGCAGGCGGTGTTCGCCCTGCGGAAGATGGCGGACCCGCTCTCAATTCATGACAAAAGGAAATAGACTGAAATGACAATCCCTGTGTCCCGGAAACCGGAACGGATACTGCTCACCGGTCCTACCGGATTTATCGGCAAACGTCTGCTTTATGTGCTGGATGCCCGTGGTTTTCAAGTGCGTTGTCTGGTGCGGCCCGGCGAAACCCTTGATTTGCCCCTACCCTTGAACCATCCACCGGAAATCGTGTATGCGGACCTGTTGGAACCGGACACCCTGCCGCCGGCTCTGGATGGCATGGATGCTGCCTACTACCTGGTGCATTCCATGGGCGGCCGCAGCATCCGCCAGACCCTGGCGTTTGCAGAAAAAGACCGAAAAGCCGCGAAAAATTTCAGGGAAGCCGCTGAACAGGCCGGGCTTCGGCGGATCATTTATCTGGGCGGTCTGGGGGATGAGACCGACCGGTTGTCCCATCACCTGGCTAGCCGCCATGAAGTGGCCCGCATTCTTCAGTCTGGAAAAGTAAAAACCACGGTATTAAGGGCGGCGGTTATTGTCGGGGCCGGGGGCGCGTCTTTTGAAATTGTCCGGTATCTGGTCGAACGCCTGCCGGTGTTGCTGTGTCCCCGATGGGTGTACACCGAGTCTCAGCCCATTGCCATTGATAATGTGCTTGAATATCTGGCCGGTTGCTTAGAAACACCTGAAACGGAAGGCAGATCCCTTGATATCGGCGGCCCCCAGATTTTAAGCTATGCGGATCTCATGCGCATGTACGCGAAAGTCCGGGGGCTTTCCCGCACCATTATCGGGGTGCCCATGGTGCCGGTCCGGCTTTCCGCCTACTGGGTCAGTCTCATTACGCCGGTGCCGACCGGCGTGGCCCTTCCCCTAGCGGAAGGGCTGCGCAACACAGCCATTTGCCGTGAAAACAGCATTCGGGATTTGATCCCCATCTCGCTGACCCCCATGGAAACCGCGATCTGCAACGCGCTGGCCGAAGAAGCCGACGGACCGGGGAAATTATTGTCCCAGCAGGCCTGTTTTCTGCCGGATGATTTAAACCTAAGTTGATCGTTTTAAATTTTGAAATTAATGAGTTAAATCAAGGGTGTTAAGCAATTTTTAGATTTCAAAATTTAAAACCCTTCGGGATTGCCGATCTTACCGCATCTATGGCGTCAAATGCGTCACCGCATAAGCCATTATAGCGAAAACGCATTTTCCTTGCATATGCGGAAACCTCGACAATCGCCCAACTTAGATTATAATAACGCTAACGCAACCGGGACCGTAAAAATGAAAATACACGCCGAAATTCAAATCCATGCGTCTCTCGATCGGGTGTGGGATGTGTTTTCCGATATTCGCAACTGGGGAGACTGGAATCCGGTGTGCCGGGAGTGCCGGTTTGAGGCGGGAAACCATCTGGTCAAAGGGGCCTGTATTTCTTTTGAGCTCCGGCCCCTGATCCTGCCCATGCGGATTGCGCCTACGGTGGACTTTAGCGAACCCGGCAAAAAAATGGTCTGGAGCGGCAGCCGGCTGGGGATTTCCGCGTCCCATGAATTTTATTTTGACCAGAATGCCGCCGGCGTTCTCCTGACCAGCATCGAACATTTCAAAGGGCCCATGCTGATTTTCGCCAAAATGATCCGGGTGCCGGCCCGCCTTCATGCCCTGACGCTCCGGCTGCTGGATGCGATCAAGACTGAAGCGGAGTCTCCTACTGTTTCATGAAAACCAGATTCACGGCAAGGGCCACAAAAACCGTTGCTGCGATGCGGTTTAAGATGATCTGGGTTTTGTTTGACCGGTAAAACCATTCCCGGATAGATCCCGCCAGAAAGGCCACAGCACCGAAAACCAGAATGGTGGCGACAATAAAAGTCCCGCCGAAACCGATGAGCTGGAGGGCCAGGTGCCCCCGGGCCGGATCGGCGAACTGGGGCAGAAAAGCCAGAAAAAAGACCGACACCTTGGGGTTGGTAATGTTCATGACAATGCCCCGGCGGTAGAGTTTCAGAAAGTCACGCCCGCCGTTATGAACGGCATCAATGGGCGCGGCCGATGCCCGGAAGGCCTGCCAGGCAAGATACAACAGATAGCCGGCCCCGCATATTTTAAGAACAGCAAACGCCATGGCCGATGTCTGAAAAATCACGGCCACACCAAACGTCACGGCCAGGGTGTGCACGATCAACCCCGTGCACAGGCCCATGGTAACGCTGATACCGGCCAGTTTTCCGTAAAGGGCGGACTGGGTGAGCACAAAAATATTATCCGGCCCCGGCGAAAGGGCCAGCAGAACGGATGCCAGAAAAAAAGCCGCCAGAGTATCAAGAGGGATCATTTTACCTTACTTTAAGCCGATAACAGTTGACGGCTTCTTAAAAAACGTTTCATGGTGACGAATCACCCCTGTATCAACAAATAACTTGCCAATCATTTCAATCATTTGAAGATCGCTGACCAGTTACAATGCCTTTTCCTTTTTCAATCAGCTCGTGAATGTCATCCAGAATCATATATCCGCTGGGAATTAGAATCAGAGTGATGCCGGTTGCAAACATGACGCCGAACCCCAGGCTCACCGCCATGGGGATCAGGAATCGGGCCTGCAGGCTTTTTTCCAGCAGCATGGGAGTCAATCCGGCAAAAGTGGTAAGTGAGGTCAGGATAATGGCCCGAAACCGCAACATGCCGCCTTTGACCACCGCGTCATGGGCATTGTCGCCGTCCCGGCGGAGGGCATTGACCCGGTCGATCAGCACCAGGGAATCGTTCACCACCACCCCGGCCAGCCCCACAATGCCGAACAGGCTCACAATGCTGATATTGAAACCCATGAGCAGATGCCCCCATACCGCGCCCACAATGCCGAACGGGATGGCAGACATGACGATGAGCGGCTGGGAAAAAGACCGGAACGGGACCGCCAGCAGCGCATAGATGCAGAACAGGGCCATGATAAAGCCTTTCTTGACGTCTGCCAGGGATTCCTGCTGTTCCCTGCCTTCTCCCTCGATGTTGAACCGCAGCCCGGAATATTTGTTTTTAAGCGCCGGCAACGTCCGGGCCACCAGTTCCTGCCGGATTTCATTGGCATTGGCCAGCTTTTCATTCACATCCGCGGTGACTTTGATCACCCGGAGGCGCTGGGCCCGCTCTATGGTAGAATACCCGCGCTCCATCTCCACTGCCGCCACTGTGGAAAACGGCACTTCCCTGCCGTCGGCAGTGCGGATGCGCATCTCCTCGACATTGCCAACGGACCGGCGCTCCGCATCCGGAAACCGCACCAGCACCTTTATCTCATCTTTGTCCCGCTGAAACCGGAATGCTTCAGCCCCGTAGAATGCGTGACGAACCTGCCGGGCCAGATCGTTCAGTGTCAGCCCCAGACTTTCCGCATTCTCTTTTAATTTCAGCTGCATTTCCATTTTACCGGGCAGATAGGAATCGCTGATATCAAAAACACCGGGAATTTTTTCCAGTTCGGTTTTGAGATCATCCGCTGCCTGCTGAAGCAGGTCATAATCATTGATGGAGAGATGGACCTCAATGGCGTTTCCCGCGCTGTGGATTTCGCTTGAAAAAATCAGGGATTCACTGTCCGCAATAAGCCCCACCCGCTCCCGCCACCGGCGGTTGAGCTCGGCGGAGCTGACATCCCGTTTTTCCCCTTCCAGAAGCTGAATCCAGACCTGGGCCAGGTGCCCCCCGGACTCGGAAACGCCCCGGCGCCCGAACTGCGCGCCGATTAAATTCGCGCTGTATTCCATGAGGGGCGGCGCATCCGCCGGCCTCGCCTGATCCTGTTCCGCGATCACGTCTTTTCCGGCGGTTTCAATAGATGCCACCACCTCCCGGGTCCGTGCAAGGGGCGTGCCCACCGGCATGGTGATCATGCACTGAATCACATCCCCTTCCACTTTGGGGAAAAAAGTGAATTTTATTTTGCCGGAGGCCCAGATGCCCATGGTCAGGAGCAAAACCGCGATGCCCGCAGCCACCGTTACATATCGCCAGCGGATGCAAAATTCAATCAACCGGGCATACGGTTTTTGGATAATCCAGGTCATGGTCCGCGCCATGAACTTTTCTTTTTTATGGGGCGACTGCAAGGACAGGGCGGCCCGGCTCCTGGCCAGATGGGCGGGAAGGATAAACAGGGATTCCACCAGGGAACCGAACAACACGGCAATCACCACAATGGGAATGTTGCGCATGAAATTGCCCATGGTCCCGCCGGCAAGCAGCAGGGGCGAGAACGCCACCATGGTGGTCAAGACAGCAAAAATTACCGGACGACCCACTTCAATCGTGCCGTCAATGGCCGCCGGAAGGCCCAGCAGGCCTTCTTCCTGCTTGCGGAAGACGTTTTCTCCCACCAGAATGGCGTCATCCACCACAATCCCTAACACCATGATAAAGGCAAAGAGCGAAATCATGTTCAGTGACACATCATAATGGGGCAAAAGCATCAAGCCGGTGGCAAAGCTGATGGGAATTCCCAGGGTCACCCAGAATGCCAGCCGCAGATTCAGGAAAAAGCCCAGAATCAGGCTGACCAGCACCAGGCCCCAGAACATGTTTTTGGTCAGAAGCTGGATGCGGCTTTTTAAAATTTTGGACATATCATTGTAGGCCTGCACGTTGATACCCGCGGGGAGCCCGGGTTCAATGTCCGCCACATACTGTTTGGCGGCTGCCGCCACTTCCAGGGCGTTCTGGTCCGCTACCCGGAACACATTGATGATCACCGCGGGTTTGCCCTGAAACCCCGCATACAGATCCACATCGGCAAATCCTTCCTTAAGCTCCGCGAGATCTCCCAGGACCACATTGGTGCCGTCCGGCCGGGTGATGACCGGAATGTCATGGTAGTCCCGGGCAAAATACCGGCGGCCCTTGGTGCGAATCAGTACTTCGCCGGTCCGGGTCTTAATGCTGCCGGCCGGCAGATCCAGACTGTTTCTTTCCACGGCCGCTGCAATATTGCCTAAAGTCAGCCCGTATTTACGCAGGGTATTTTCCGATACTTCAATATGGATTTCACTGTTTCGGACCGCTGCCAGTTCCGCCAGGGTAATCCCCGGCAGGTTGGTGAGATCATCCTTCACGGTTTCTGCCATGTGCTTGAGGCTGGATTCGGGCGCGTCTCCGTAAACCGCGATGCTGAGCACCTGAATCTGTCGGGTCATCTCCCGGATCACGGGTTTTTCAGCCTCCTCCGGCAGGGTGGTGATCCGGTCGACTTCCGCCTTGACATCATCCAGCAGTTTTTTGAGATCCCAGCCCTTCATGATTTCTACGATCACCGTGCCGGACCCCTCCCGGGCGCTTGAGTCAATCCGCTCAATGCCGGTGAGGCCGGCAATATTTTCTTCAATGCGGCGGACCACCCCTTCTTCCACTTCTTCCGGGGATGCGCCGGGATATTCCACAAAAATGCTGATTTTATCGAGGGTGGTTTCCGGAAAAACTTCCAGTTTGATGGTGATGCCGGTAACAATACCGGCAAACAGCAAAAACAGCATCAGCAAATTGGCGGCCACATGGTTGCCGGCAAACCAGCGAATGGCGCCGTTCATGATGCGTTTCCCTGAGGGTTTTCCGCAAGGCGGACAGTCATGCCGTGGGTAACGGTCTTGAGGGGGGAAGTCACAATCCGGTCGCCGTCTGTCAGACTGTCCCGGATCACGACCCCGGTCTGGTCAAACCGGACAACATCCACTTTTTTAAACAACAGACGGTTGTTTTCCGGGTCAATGAGCCAGACAGTATCTTCGCTGTGCAGGGCTGCCCGGGGAATGATGGCCGCATGATCAAGGGTTTTGCCGAAAATCCGGACCTCTGCAAACTGTCCGGCCGCCAGCGGTGGAAACGATGCGTACGGCCCTTCCACGCTGACCACAATGTTGTGCATCCGGGTGGTGTTATCGATCCGGCCCTCGGACCGGACGACCCGGGCCGGCCATTGATTCTTTTTGCCGGCTACCATGGCGGTGACTTCCGCAGCAGCGCCCATGGCGCTGCGGGTGGTAAAACCGGGCACATCAATCCAAAAAAGGTCTGCATCCGCCAGCGGAATCACAATTTCAGCAGCTTCCGTGGACTGGAGGGTCGCGAGCGACTGGCCCGGGGTGACGTATTGCCCGATATCAATGGCTTCAGCCACGACACGGCCGTTGAACGGGGCATTCAGACGGGTTCGTTCCAGATTGAGACGTGCCGCTTCCAGACTGGCGCGTTCCGCCGCCAGTTTCGCCCGGGCCGCCTTTGTCTGGGGGATTTTCGCCACAAGCGACGGCGGCGGCGTTTCCGGATTATGGCGCTGCCACTCTACAATTGCCGCAGCAGCAGTTTCTTCCGCTGTTTGAAAAGCACTTTCCGCTTCCCTGACCCGGGCTTCGGCCAACGTGACGGCAATTTCATAATCCGCCGGATCAATGGTCAAAAGCAGGTCCCCTCGTTTGAAAAAACCGCCGTTAACGAGATTGTCAGCCATTTTGGTGATCTGGCCACTGACCTGAGGCACCAGCTGAATTTCCTTATCCGGCATGACGGTTCCCTGGCCGGTGATGACAACCGCCAGGGGACCGGTGGTCACGGTGACGGTTCGCACCAAAGGCCAGGCGATTTCCGGTTTTTGTTTTTCAATGCCCTGTTTTATGCTTTTCAATTTTTTGAAACCGGCGATACCGATGACAATAACGAGCGTTGCGGCCAGAGCCTGGATAAATATTTTTTTATTCCGGGACATGTGATTGCCTGTTTTTGTTTGCTTGTTTTAATGAAGGAGTGAATTTTCCGAGTTTTCCCCTGGGGTTGCCGTCCATGCCATATCCCATCCGCCACCAAGGGCCCGGCACAGGCGGACATGGTTTGCGAGGATATCAAATTCCGCGGTGATGACCTGGAGTTCCGCATCGATTTTGACCAGCCGGGCATCCAGCACTGTGAGGTAATCCACCAGTCCCCGGTTATAGCGGTCTTCTGCCACATCCAGCGTCGCGGCGGCGGCTTCCCGGTAGGTTAAAAGCCGCTTCCGGCGATCCACCTGTTCCTTGTTGGTCAAAAGAGCGTCTTCCACCTCGGCAAAGGCCTGGAGAATGGTTTTGGCATAAGCAGCCAGGGCCTGTTCATATCGGGCTTCGGCAGCACGCTGCCCGGCAGCCCGTTTTCCCGCGTCAAATACCGGCTGCACTGCGCCGGCGGCAATTCGCCAGAGCTCACTTGCCGGATCAAACAGGGAATTTAGTTCGTCGCTGGCATACCCAAAACTCCCGGTAAGGGTGATTTGGGGAAATCGTGACGCTTTGGCCACGCCGATGCGGGCGCATGCCCCGTGCAGGGCAGCTTCCGCGGCCCGGACATCCGGCCGGCGCAAAATCAGCTCCGACGGCAGGCCGGGAGGTACCAAAGGCGGCGGGTTGTAATAATCCGGTCCGTGATCCCGGGGCGGTGGGCTGTTTTTGGGATATTGGCCCTGAAGCACTACCAACGCATGGGTTCGGGTGCCGAGGGCGGCATTCAGCGCGGGCAGTTGCGACTGGGCAAGGGCCAGGCTGCGGGCGGCCTGCCGCACATCAAGGATGGAGGTCAACCCCCGCCGGTACCTGTCCTCCACAATCTCAAGACTCAGGCGATGGGCCTCAATGCTTTGCCGCGTTACCTGAATCTGTCGCTCTAACGATTCCATGGAGAGATACAGGGTGACGGCTTCGGCCACCAAAGAATGCATCACGGTGCGGCGGTTCTCCCGAGCGGAAAGCAGATCGGCCCGGGCCGCTTCCGTGGCCCGGGACAGGCGCCCCCATAAATCCACTTCATAGGATGCGGGCAGGGATAAACTGTAGGCATCGCTGATGCTGGTACCGCTGGTGCCGGTCAGTGGATTGAATGCCGAATAACTTTGACGGCCGGCTTCGCCATTGACGGCGACACCGGGAAACTGATCGGCACGGGTCTGCCTGAATACGGATTGCACCTCCAGCACCCGGGCGGCCGCCGTCCGGATGTCCGGGTTATTTTCCAGCACACGGCGGACCACCTGATCCATGGCCGGATCTTCAAAAGCCCGCCACCAGGGGTCGGCGCCGGCAAACGTGTCTGATTTTTCCGCCGGCGCGTTGATGAATGTTTCCGGAAGGGCAAAATCCTGCGCCGGCGGTTCAAAGTCCGGCCCCATGGAACAGGCACCCGCCAGAACCGCAACCAGCGCAACCGCAATCAGTCTGATAAAACACGGTTTCAACAAATCATCTCCTTTGCCGGGCCTTCTGTTTTCCCTTTTGCACCGCAATATTCCCTAACCTGATCGTATTGGTTTTTAAAACAGGAACATATATTTTGATGAATGTATTAAACCCTTTTTTGAATGTCAAAGTTTTTCATCGGCAGGCGGTTTTGGCAAATCCCTGATAAGTGACAGAGGATGACAATTTTCAGCCGGAGCCATGACAATTTTTGTCATGCGTCGGTTGTCAGGATCGCCGTTTTCAGCATCTGGAAACAGACGCTTTTTCCGGGACGCCGCACCCCCTGTGCGCTGGTTCAGCGGCTGGTTTTTTGGCCCAGGTGGTGAGTCGCAAGACCCTCAAACCGGAATGGATATTGCATTAGTTATGGAACATTCGATCACACTCTTTGTATAAAACCTGATACGCGTCTCCCCTGTTCATTGATTCAATGGATGGCCGGATTCCGGGAACCGAAAGACCCTATGTCAATACGCATAAAGATGGGCCTGATCGTGCTGTGCGCGGTGCTCTGTTTCGGCGTTGCAGAGTACAGCGTCCAGAAACTGATCGTGCTGCCGGGATTCTCGTCTCTGGAAGAAGATGCCGCCATCACGGATGCGGCCCGCGTGGTAAACGCGATAAATAATGAAATAAAACAGTTAAGAAATTTAACAGGGGACTGGTCCGCATGGGACGATACCTATGAATTTGTGCAGACCCGCTCCCCGGAATATATTGCATCCAACCTGGTTTTCAGCACCTTTACCGGCAACCAGTTGAATCTGATTTACATCTGGGATACGCAGGGCAGTCTCATTTGGGGCAAGACCTATGATCTGACAGAAAAAAAAGAAATTCAGGCAAACCTCTTTTCCGGCAATGGAAAAGACAGCAGCATTCCACCGGACATCACGGGCATATGGGTCACCCCGGCCGGCCCCCTGCTCGTATCCGCCGCCCCCATCTTAACCAGCAATGGCAAAGGACCTTCCCGGGGCACATTGATCATGGGCCGATTTATAGACGCGGCGGCCGTTGCTCAAATAGCGGATCAGACCCAGGTGAATTTTTCCATGGCACCGGCTGAACGACCGCCCGCATCAGTTTCCCGGGAAACCATCCGGCCGTCCTCCCTCATGCCTTCTGATATGTATAAAATTGAAATCATAAATAAAAATCAATTGAATGTACACTGCCGACTGCAGGATATCAGCGGTCACCCGGCCATTGACCTAACAGCCCATGTTCACCGAAAAATTTCTCAAAAAGGCAGCCAGGCCATGCATAACAGCCTTTTGGCGATTTTTGCGGCCGGAATGGCTGTGGCGATCCTCGTGCTGCTGGGCCTTACAAAAACCATTCTGCAACCGATCTCAACACTCACCCGTCATGTGCGCGATATCCGGCAGACAGGGGATTTGTCCAAAAGGATCTACCTGACCACAAAAGACGAAATCGGTCTCCTGGCAAAGGAATTCGACGCTATGATCGCCCGGATCGAACAGATCACCCGTGAGAATATGGAGATCAGCGCCCGGTTGCGGGAGGAAAATGAAAAAAGAAAAGCAGAAGAGGAAAAAATCCAGCAGGAACGGAAAATGGAGGCTATCACCACATTGACAGCCGGGATTGCGCACAATTTTAATAATCTTTTAACGGTCATCCTTGGGAGCGCGGAACTGGCAGCGTCCAAAATATCCAAAGACAATCCCGCAACCGGATTTCTAAAAAAAATTGAACATGCGGGAAATCAGGCAAAAGAGATCGTCTGGCAGCTGATTCAGTTCAGCCAGAAGGTTGAAAAAAATTTCAGGCCGGTTTCGATGGACGCTATTGTTGAAGAGGAAATCCAGGCACTGAATCCGGCCGCAAAAGGTGATATCAAACTGATTCGCCAGTTGTCTTTGGATGGGGCATCGGTTTTCGGCGATCCGGACCAGCTCCGGATTATGGTAACCCATCTGCTGACCAATGCCATGGAATCCATAAAAAACGGGCGGGGCATTATTGAGGTCCAGATGGAGAATATAACCCACGGGACGGCTTCTGACCCTGCCACAGGCGATCTTAAGAAAGACAACCATATCTGCCTGACCATTCGTGACAATGGCCGGGGTATTGATCCTCGTCATCTGGACCGGATATTTGACCCCTATTTTACCACGAAGGATTTTTCCAAGGGAGCCGGCATGGGGTTAGCCGTCGTGCGCGGCCTTGTGTTAAATCACAACGGTTCCATCACGGTTGACAGCCGGGTGGACAAAGGCACGGAAATCAAAGTCTGTTTACCGGCCATCACCACCGCCGGATAATTCAGAATAGCAATAGAAACCGCCATCCCACCAAGGGGCCGGGCGGTCAGGGCTTATGACCACATACACCCATAAACCTTGTCTTTTTTTACAGGCCCGGCCCCTTTCTTTTTTTCCCCCATCCATTGACCATCCCGTTCGCATCTGATTCACCCCTTCTTTACAATCCAAGAGTTATTTTTACGATTTTTGAAATTCACTGAAAATTTTTTTTCTTGTCCGGCGTAACTGAACGTGTGACCCACCAACGGCAACAGTGAATTTAAAAATAATAATATTAGTATTTTAAACGATAGTTGAGCACAAAAAAGCAACTGAGCACTAGTTTTTGGCTAGTAAAATACCCATGATCTTTTCGAAATGTATTTTTTTTAAAATGTGTCATAGTGGAATCATCAAAAAAGGAAATTACAGATATCCTTTTTGAACCCTGTCAATCGGCTAGTACTTTTTTAACCAATTGAAGTCATAAAAAATTTTAATGGAAGGGAATAAGCATGTTGATGTTTGACACGTCTTCAAAGGCACTGGAACAGATGAAAATCGTACCGGACAGCTGGGTGCTCCCATCCGGGGCGGGGAAAATCGATGTGCCGGTCACATTACCGGAAACCATTGCAGATGATGGGGAGATTTTCACTTTTGAAGAACGCATGACATACATAAAAAAATACGGCAGCCACTGCATGTCCTTTTCCACCCTCCAGCCGGGAATGCGGTTTTTTGACGTGCCGGGCAAGGGATTTGTCGCTTATATGCAGAAATGGGGCAGTCAGCTCGTGCTGTCAGACCCTATCTGCCATGAAAATGATCGGGAAGCTGTGCTTCGCCGGTTTCTTGACGCCTATCCGGGCAGCGGATTTGTCCAGGTCACGGAACCGGTGGCCCGGCTGATTCATAAGCGGTTCGGGTTTTACGCCACCCAGTTCGGCATCGAGACCGTGATTGATCTTGAGAAATGGAAACTCTCCGGAAAGAAAAAACAAATTCTGCGCACGTCCATCAACCAGGCAAAAAAACGCGGGATCGTTATCCGGGAAAATCCGGATGAGACCCGGCATCACCAGTTGTCAAAAGAATGGATGACCACGCGGAAAATCAAAAACCGGGAGATCGGCTTTCTGATCCGGCCCATGGTCATGGACCATGAGGAGGACACCCGTAAATTTTTCGCGTATCAGGATGATGAACTCATCGGGTTTGTATTTTTTGATCCTATTTACAAGGACGGGGAAATCATCAGTTATGTCCCGAATATTTCCCGGTTCAGTCATACCTTTAAACAGGGTATCTTTTACTGCCTGCTGGTCCATGCCATTGAAACCTTCCAATCCGAAGGGTTAAAGGAAGTCAATCTGGGATTATCCATTCTGGTTCTGGATGATGAAGACGCGGACCATGAAGCCCGATTCTTGAAAAAAATTGAGCGGCTGATCTTTCAATATGGAAATTTTATATATAATTTCAAAGGCATAGATTTTACCAAGTCCCGGTTTCAGGGAAAAACCAACAAATTTTACTGTGTGCACAAGTGGCGGTTTCCAGCCATCAAACTCCTGACCATGTTCAAGGTTGCCAATGTTTTCTAATCCCATAAAAAGGTGATAGGATGATTTATTTTGTAACAGGTATTACAGGTACAGTGGTGCCGGTGATTGTTGAAGATCTGATGAAAAAAGACAAGGATCCGGTGTTTTATTTTGCCCTCCGGAAAGATGCCAAAGGAAATGGCATTGAACAACGGTTTGCCGCCGTGGTGGATTCCCTGGATCTGGATCACGCCGCCAAACAGGTGATTTTAAAAAAATCAAAACTGGTTGAAATTGATGTGGAACAGGACAATCTGGGCATTGACCCGGATCTGTATGCGAAACTGGTTGCCAGCACAGACAAGATTCTTCATGGTGCGGCTGATGTCCGGTTTGACCAGCCCTATGAAAAAATCCGTCTTCCCAATGTGGTGTTTACCCAGAAAATTTACGCCCTGTTTGATGAAATCAAACAGCACCGGTCGAAAAACGGCCAATCCGCGCCCACGCTGTATTATATCGGCACCGGCTATGCGTATGGGGATCACCGGAAACCCATTCCCGAAGAATTTCCTGAATTTCATCCAGCAACCCCGGACAATACCTATGCCCAGACCAAGGCAGAGGCCAAGTTTTTTATTCTGGATAAAATCAAGCAGTTCAATGACCAGATCATCATTTTTGAGCCCACTATCATCGGCGGGTCCGCCCGCACCGGCCGGACCAAAACCTATAATCTGCACTATATTGTGATGATGCTGGGATACATGGGCAAACTGCCGTTTCTGACGTCTGCGGACAACCGGCTGGACATTGTGCCGGTAGACTGGGTAGGGACGATCGTTTCCGATATCATGGCAGGCGACGCCCTGCATCAAGGGGTATTGCGGCTGGCAGCCGGCAAGAACGGCATTCCCATCCGATACCTGCATGATGTGGGGTATGATTTTTATGTGGCCAATGACCCGGTGCCCGGGCATGTGATTCCGAAAATCCGGTTTGTGCCCCGGTGGGTATTCAACGTCATGGTGCAGGCCCAAAAAAATTTCTACCGGGCCATGTATTTTATCACCCGCAACGCCCGATTCCGCAAGCTGGTGAAAGGCATCAGCCTGCTGGAGGGATATTTTCCATACATTACCCGTACCAAAGTTTTTGAAAATAAAAAAAGTATGCAACTCATTGAAAAATATACGAGTTGCTCGGAAGCCCCAACGCTTCAGGATGTGTTTGACAAAAACGGCCGACTGGTCCGGAAGGGGTATTACCGAAAAATCATGGCTGATACCCTGGAAACCGGCTGGGGCGGACTGGTGGATTTTGAACGGCTGGAAAAGAAAACCGCAGCTTACAATGCGCCAAGTCCCGCTACGGTGAGCGCGCTAAGGAAATAAGAACCATTAATCATCTCTAAAAAAAATTTTCTCCGGGCGCTCTTTGATTTTTGTGGTGTCATAAAAATCAGGGCGCATTAAAGCAGCTGAGGATAAGCGCACCAAAAAATCCGGGCGTTTTACAAATCCGTCACAACTATTCAAACAACCGCAGAAACGCCCCATACCCTTCCTTTTCCAGATCTTCTTTGGGAATAAACCGCAGGGCCGCGGAATTCATACAGTACCGCAATCCTGTGGGGGGCGGGCCGTCATCAAACAAATGGCCCAGGTGCGAATCTGCTTTTCTGCTTCTGACCTCCGTGCGTTTCATAAACAGGGTACGATCTTCTTTTTCCACCACCGCATCCTCTGAAATCGGCCGGGTAAAGCTGGGCCAGCCCGTGCCCGAGTCAAATTTATCCGGTGATGCAAACAGGGGCTCGCCAGACACCACATCCACGTAAATTCCCTGTTTTTTGGTGTCCCAGTAAGCGTTGTTAAAAGGCGGTTCGGTCTTGTCTTTCTGGGTCACGTCATACTGCAGGGTCGTCAGCCGTGCTTTCAATTCATCGTCCGCCGGTTTCTGATACCTGTTCTCCGGCATGGAAACGGGCGGTAACGGTTCATCCGCCCAAATTTTTTTCAGAAACTGGTCCCGGCCCGAACCGTGGCGGTAAAATTTATACCGGATGGGATTTTTTTTGTAATAATCCTGGTGATAGTCTTCTGCCGGATAAAAGTTGCCGGCAGGGATGATTTCCGTGGCAATGGGACCGTCATAGCGGCCGGACGCCGCAAGAGCGGCTTTAGATTGTTCCGCGGCCTGCTTCTGGGCCTCATCGTGGGTAAATATGGCGGAACGGTACTGGGGGCCCCGGTCCACAAAAGAGCCGCCCCCATCCGTGGGATCGATCTGGCGCCAGAAAACGGTCAAAAGCTGTTCATAAGAGACTTTAATAGGATCATAGGCGATCTGCACGGCCTCCAGATGACCGGACCGGCCGGAAGAGACCTGCTCATAGGTGGGGTTTTCAAGGGTGCCGCCGGTATAACCGGAAACCACACGGACCACCCCGTCTATTTTTTCAAACGGCGCCTCCATGCACCAGAAGCAGCCCCCGGCAAAGGTGGCAATGGCCGGGGGATTTTGCTGATCAGATAGATTCTCGCGGCCAGTCTCTGCTTGGCTGTTTTCACCGGCATTTTTGCATCCAGTTAGTGTCATGGCAATTATCCCTATTAAAAATAAAGTGTTATATACTTTCATGGCTGAATTCCCTTTGTTGTTAAAATCAATAACCATAACATAATGCAGAATGGGTGAGTGGCAAACAAAAGAAATCACCGGAAGAGGTCGCGATATTGAAAGGAAGGTCTGACTAGAAACAAAGAGACCCGTTTTTCTGTACGTTGAAGGCAAAAAATTAAAAAACCACAGAGAACACAGCGGTCACAGAGAAGAAATTATATTTTATCAACTATTTATCTCCGAGATCGCTCGAACCTCTGTGGTTTTTGAGAAACGAAGGATGCAACAAATAACTTGGACTTTTTGCGACGCCGTTAAAGCTCCAGGCTTTCCCCGGGCTTGAGAAGAGCCACCGTGGCGCCGGTTTGTTTTTCCACCAGAACCTTCCAGGCCGCCGGATCCTGCTGGATCACGTCAAAGGTGTCGTAATGAATGGGCAGCACCTGTTTCGGCTCAATCAGCCGGACCGCCCGCAGGGCATCCGCCGGGCCCATGGTGAAATTGTCGCCAATGGGCAGAACGGCCAGATCAATGCCTTCCTCGCCGATAAGTTTCATATCGTAAAACAGGCCGGTGTCGCAGGCATGATAGATTTTTTTGCCCTGGATATAAAACAGAAATCCGCAGGGATTCCCGCCATAGGAGCCGTCCGGCAGGGCGGAGCCGTGATGGGCAATGGTCAGCTTGACCCGGCCCCAGGGATAATCAAACCCGCCGCCAATGTGCTGGGGATGACCGTTTTCCAATCCCTGGGCCGCCAGCCAGTTATGGATTTCAAAATTGGACACCACTGTAGCACCGGTGCGTTTGGCAATATCCACCGTGTCTCCCACATGGTCTCCGTGACCGTGGGAGACCAAAATATAATCCGGATTCAAATCTTCCGCCGCCACCGGGGCCAGGGGGTTGCCGGTGATAAACGGGTCCACCAGCAGTTTTGTGCCTTCGGTTTCGATCATCAGGCAGGCGTGGCTGTACCAGGTGATTTTGACACTCATCAGGTTTCTCCTTATCTGGTCAACTTTGTATAAAAATATTTACCAGGGCGTTGAAAAACATCCTGTTCTAAAACTCAGCGATGCTTTACAGGGAAAAGGGTTTTCTTCGCCCTGTTAATCGCCGATAATCTTTACCAATACCCGTTTCCGCCGGCGGCCGTCGAATTCGCCGTAAAAAATCCGCTCCCAGGTGCCGAAGTCAAGGCGGCCCTCCGTCACCGCCACCACCACCTCCCGGCCCATAATCTGGCGTTTCATGTGGGCGTCCGCATTGTCTTCCCCCATATTGTGCCGATACTGGGAAACCGGCGCATGGGGCGCCAGTTTTTCCAGCCACACGTCATAATCATGATGCAGGCCGGATTCATCATCATTGATAAACACCGAAGCGGTGATGTGCATGGCATTGACAAGGATGATCCCTTCTTTGATACCGCTTTCCGAAAGACAGGTTTCCACCTCCGGGGTGATGTTGATAAATGCGCGCCGGGTGGGGACATTGAAAAAAAGTTCCTTGCGATAAGTTTTCATGAGAACTCCCGGGTTGATGTTTGGTCTACTGAACGCTATAAGACCGTTTGAAAAATTGAGGAATACAGTATACATTATCTTGTCAAAATTTTAAATATCGTATTGGAAAAACAAAGAGACATCCGATTCGCTCCGTGCTCTCTGCGTCCTCCGTGGTTTTAAAGCATCATACACCCATTGAATTCGTATCTGATAAATGAAAACCCGAGAACTCAACCATCAGCTCCGCAGTCTTGAAACAATGCTGCCCCATGCCATGCAGGACACCCGGCAATCCGTGAAGCGGGAAATCCGCCGCATCCGGCAGCGTAAAGGTGCGGCTGGCGATAATAACGATAACAATCAAAAAATACAAAACCGCATCAGCACCCTGGAAAAAAAGCTGCACCACTCCGCCGCCCAAAAAAACTGGCGCAAAAATCATCGCCCCGCCCTCGCCTATGATGACAACCTGCCCATTGTGGCCCGGCGGGATGATATTATTTCTGCCATAAAAAAGCACCAGGTAGTCATTATTTCCGGGGAAACCGGTTCCGGAAAAACCACCCAGCTCCCCAAATTCTGCATTGACGCCGGCCGGGGGATTGACGGGCTGATCGGCTGCACCCAGCCCCGCCGGATCGCGGCCATGACCGTGGCTCAGCGCATTGCAACCGAAATGAACGAACCCCTGGGCCGGTCCGTGGGGTATAAAATCCGGTTTGCGGACCGCATGGACCAAAAGACAGCGTTTGTTAAAATGATGACCGACGGCATTCTCCTGGCTGAAGCCCAGTCCGACCGGTTTCTGAATCGCTATGACACCCTGATCATTGATGAAGCCCATGAAAGAAGTTTAAATATCGATTTTATTCTGGGCATTTTGCGGAATCTCCTGCCGACGCGCAAAGACCTGAAGCTCATCATCACCTCCGCCACCATTGACACGGAAAAATTTTCCAAAGCATTCGAAAATGCCCCGGTGATCGAGGTGTCCGGCCGCATGTACCCGGTGGAGGTGAGGTACTGGCGGGCGGCGGCAAAAGAAGACGCTAAAGAAGAAAGCGACGCTCAAAGCATCGTGGATCTCGCCGCGGACGCCGTGGACAGCATCGCGGATCACCAGCACCACGGGGATATCCTCGTATTCATGCCCACAGAGCACGATATCCGGGAAACCTGCGAAATTCTGGAAGGGCGAAAGTACCGGCACACCACCGTGCTGCCCCTTTACGGCCGGCTGTCCGCGGCAGATCAGATGAAGGTGTTTGCCCCCCATCCCGGGCGAAAAATCGTGGTGGCCACCAACGTGGCCGAAACCTCCGTCACGGTTCCCGGCATCCGCTATGTGGTGGATACCGGAACGGCCCGGATTTCCAGCTATGATCCCCGCACCCGGACCATGTCCCTGCCGGTGATGCCGGTGTCCCGAAGCAGCGCGGACCAGCGCAAAGGCCGGTGCGGCCGGGTGGCGAACGGCATCTGCATCCGCCTGTATTCGGAAGAAGACTACAACAATCGGGAACTGTTCACGCCGCCGGAAATTCTGCGGGCCAATCTCGCGGAAGTCATTTTGCGCATGATTTCCCTGAAACTCGGAGATATCAGCGCGTTCCCCTTTGTGGACCCGCCCCCCACCCGGCAGGTCAAAGACGGATTTGACCTGCTCACGGAACTGGGGGCCATTGTCCCCAATGCCAACCGGAAAAAAGACCATGCCCGCTTTCGCCTCACCCCCCAGGGCCGGCTCATGGCCCGGATTCCCTTAGGGCCCCGCCTGTCCCGGATGCTCATCGAAGCCTGGGATAACGGGTGCATCCGGGAGGTGGCGGTGATTGTGTCCGCCCTGACCATTCCCGATCCCCGGGAAAAACCCAGAGAAGCCTTCACCAAGGCCGAAGCCGCCCACGCCCGGTTTGCGGACTCGGCCTCGGATTTTATAACTCTTTACAATATCTGGACCGCCTGTTTCGGCCACTCAACAGAAACAAAGCCGTTTATCCGGGCCCGGGATCTCAAAAAATTCTGCACCACCCATTACATGTCCTTCAAACGGATGCGGGAGTGGCAGGATGTGCATGAACAGATCACGGACATTCTGGAGGAATCCGGATTTGAATTTGACACAGCCCCTGATATCCAGCGCACCCAAAAGGAAAATGCCGCGTTCTCCGATCATTACACCGCCATTCACAAATCTATTTTGAGCGGATTTTTAAGCAATATTGCCGTGAAAAAAGAAAAAAATATGTATCAGGCCGCCAAGGACCGGCAGGTGATGATTTTTCCGGGTTCCGGCCTGTTCAACAAGGCTGGCCAGTGGATTGTGGCCGCGGAAATGGTGGAGACCTCGCGACTCTTTGCCCGGCGGGTGGCGGTTATCAGCAGCGACTGGCTGGAGGCGATCGGCGCCGGTCTCTGTAAATACAGTTATTCCAACCCCCGGTGGCAGAAAAACCGGGAGGCCGTGGTGGCGGATGAGCAGGTGAGCCTTTACGGGCTGACCCTTGTCTCGGGCCGGCCGGTCCAGTTCGGCCCCAAAGATCCGGAAACGGCTCTTGATATTTTTATCGAGAGCGCGCTTGTGGGCATGGACGTGAAAACCGTGCTGCCCTTTATGCGGCACAACCAGGCCTTGATTGAAAAATTCCGGGACATTGAAAACCGGGTCCGCCGAAGGGATCTGGTGGTCACGGAATCGGATCTCTCGGCATTTTACCGGTCACGGCTGTCCGGTCACCCCTTTGTATTTGATATCCCCACCCTGAAAAAACGGATCAGGGAAAACAGAAGTGATGATTTTCTGAAAATGACGGAGTCCGATGTGGTGGCCCTGTTGCCGGACAACGAGCAGCTTTCTTTGTTTCCCGATGCTGTGCCCATGGGGGCGGATACCTATGCCTGCGACTACCGGTTTGCACCGGGGGAGACGGATGACGGGGTGACGCTCCGCATGCCGGTGTCCGTGGCCTCGGCTCTGCCCATGGAGTCAACGGACTGGATTGTGCCCGGGCTGCTGGAGGAAAAAATTGCCGGGCTCATCCGGGCCCTGCCCAAATCGTATCGCAAGCAGCTGGTGCCCGTGGGCACCACGGTAAAGACCATTATGGATGAAATGCCGAAATTTGAGGGGTCCCTTGTCAATTCCCTGAGCCGGTTTTTGTTTGACCGCTTCCATGTGGACATCCCCGCATCCTGCTGGAATGAAAAAGACCTGCCCGATCATTTGAAAATGCGCATTGCCTTAACCGATGACACGGGCCGGGAAATTTTTTCAACCCGGGAAAAAGCCCCCCTGATCCAGGCCCTTTCCCGCTCCTCTGACCGATCCTCACAAACAAACGGATTTGCGGCAGCCCGCCGGAAATGGGAAAAAACCGGTTTAACCGCCTGGGATTTTGGCGACCTGCCCGAAGTGATCCATTTATCGTCTGAAACCGGCGCCCGGTTTCCCCTGTATCCGGCCCTTGCAAAAGAAGGCGACAAAGAGACAGACCCGGTCAGTCTGCGGCTTTTTAAAAACCAGGCCGCGGCAACCGCCGCCCACACCGAGGGGGTGGGCCAGTTGTTTTGCCTGTATTTTGCAAAAGACATCAAATTTTTGAAAAAACAATTAAAACTGCCAGCGGCATCAGAAAAAAGCGCCGGGTATTTTGGCGGAAAAGCCAAAATGGAAAAAGAGATGGCCAGCCGGGTAATCCGGGACCTGTTTTGCAAAAATATCCGCACCCAGGCGGAATTTTACGATTATGCCCAAACTGCTGTGAATCAGTTGATTCCGGCGGGACAGGCCCTGATGACGGCGGTGTTGCCGGTGGTATCGGTTTACGCGGAGGCCCGGGCCTTATTTTACGCCATGGAAACGTCCGGGGGCAAAAATCCGGTGATGTCCGCATTTATCGACGCCTTGCGCACGTCCCTCACCGCCCTGGTGCCGGAAAATTTTATCCCGCTTTACAGTGCTGACCGGATGCCGGATCTGGTGCGGTACGTCCGGGCCCTTATCATCCGTGCGGAACGGGGGCGGACGGACATGGAAAAAGACCGGAAAAAGGCTGCCCGGCTCCAACCGTTTACGGACCAGTTAAGCGACATGATTGCCGGTTTAGAGCCGGATACGTCCGCGGAAAAGCGGGCCGCGGTGGAAGAATTCTACTGGATGATCGAAGAATTCAAGGTGTCTCTTTTTGCCCAGGAGGTCAAAACCGCTTTTCCGGTGTCGGAAAAAAAGCTGAACCAGGAAGCCGGCCGGATCAGCCGGATGATTTAAGATTTCTCAACAAGTCCGTTCCGCATGAATGGAATAGTGCTTTAACCGCATGAAATCAAAGACTTATTCGAATAATCGCTCTTCTTTTTGGGTTGACATGTTAGTATCCCAAGCGTAATTTGAAATTATGTAGTCAAAAATACCTGATAATTCAAATTTGGTCAAGTTATCAGGTCAAATAAACCTGACATTTAACGGTTGGAAGTGTAAATTAAGGAACAAAAATGCATGATAAGATTAAAACCTATATTATTTGGATTGCAGGGCTATCTTTTTTCCCTAAATTGATTATTTCTCTTGTTGTTTTATTGCTGGCTACTCTAATTCTTTTTGCAATATGGCAACCTCAAATGTTTGGTATTAATCAAGAATTAGTTAAAAAGAAAACAATTAAGGTTGTTGACAAGCATACATCAAACAAGGTCGCCCCAATAAAAGGTACAGTATCTTTTGACTATTCTACGAATAATGGAAGAATCAAAATTGGAGAGTTTCCTTTCGACTTCGAAATAATGTGGACTAAGGCAAGCAGTGATGCAATCCATATTTATAATGATCCACCATCGATTGACTCTGTGGGAGTAGCAAGGGGAATAGCATCCTTTGAAGAAATCCGAGATATCAGCAACATTGATTTTTCCTCAAGGGCTCAAACCCCACAGGAAGGAGATTTTGTTATTTTAAAAAACAAAAGAGGATATTTTGCAGCATTGAGAATTATGGATATCAAGGATAACACCAGATCAGACGATATTGATGAAGTGAAATTTGAATTTAGAATTTTAAATAATAGATCAAATAGCTTTTTCCTTTCCGAATAGTAATCAATCTTCCAAAAAAAGTTTCAACCCGACGTTTTTCGCCGCTACTATGTCGCTCTGAAAAATGCAGGTTAAAGAGGTGTTGGGCGTATATAGGATAGGAGAGCAAGAGTGATTAACAGGAGACCAAGAGTGATTAAATTGATTCTGATCGGACTTGGAGTCATCATTCTTGGCATAGCAATCTCCTTTATAATCGGGCGTGTTCGTGAAACTGTAATTGTGAATCGGATGGAAGCGATGCTTCTCGACCAGCGCTGCTTGCCATATGTTGAAGTTGTGGATTTCAATTCCTTTTCCGATCTTCCACCGCCGGTTGCCCGCTATTTCAAGCACGTTTTGGTTGATGGCCAAAAACTAATAGGGATAGCAAAAATGCACCAATGGGGCATGCTACGAACCAATACGAAAAACGATACATGGTCTCCGTTCACCGCGCATCAGATTATTGTACCACCAGCTGGTTTCATTTGGAATGCAAAGGTCGGAATGCCTCTGGGCGCTCATGTACGCGTTCTGGACAATTACTGTGCTGGAGAAGGTGCGGGTAGGGTTACAATACTGTCGGCATTCCCTGTCGCCTCAGTTGCCGGTGATCCGGAACTGAATTCAGGTGCATTGCACAGATACCTTGCGGAGGCGGTATGGTATCCCACGGCCCTTTTGCCTCAGTCAGGGGTGGTTTGGAATCCAATTGACGACCGATCTGCAACGGCAACACTGACTGACAGCGGTATCACTGTGTCTTTGGAATTTCGTTTTAACGATGCCGATGAGGTGGTGGCAATTTATAGCTCAGGTCGATTCGGGCGCTTCGATGGAGAATACAAGCAAGTACCATGGGAGGGACACTTTCGCGACTACCAAATCCGAGAGGGTATGCGCATTCCTATGTATGGAGAAGTTGGCTGGTATGAAGATGAAACCTTGAACCTTGTCTGGAAGGGTGACCTCTTGGATGTACAGTATCAGCTTGGATACTGAACTATTCATAAACACAATGGGTACGCCCAAAATGCGCTTCACCTGACCGAGCGTTTAGGGTCGAACCAAGTTAAATTATTAAAAATATATAAAATTTTTTAAAAAATAGCCTTTAAAATGGTTCTATATCGATCTTTTTGAGGCTAAAAGCGCCTATTATTGGAACTGAATTACATAAAATACAATAAGTTAACTTGGCCCGATCCCAAGGCCCGGACGCACAGTATCCGCCCGGCCCCACAATTCAAACGGTAGCTGCATGCTTTACGCTGAAAATGGAGTATTATGAATCTTAACATTCGTTTAGAAACTAAAGACGATTATTTCAAAGTCGAAGAACTGACACGAGAAGCGTTCTGGAATTTATATAATCCAGGATGCGATGAACACTATTTATGTCACATACTGCGTGATCACAAAGACTTTATTAAGGAACTTAATTATGTCGCGGCAATCGATGGAAAAGTAATAGCTTCAATCATGTATACAGATTCATATCTTTTAAATGATAACCTAGAAAAGGTGCAAATCGTTTCCTTTGGTCCTTTTTGTGTGCATCCTGACTATCAGAGGAGAGGAATAGGTACAGCATTAATTGAAAAGACAAAATCGCTGTTAGAAAAAAGAAATATTCCCGCAATTGTTATTTATGGAGATCCCCATAATTACTGTAAACATGGGTTTAAGAATGGAATCGACTACAAGGTAAGCAATATGGATGGGGAGTATCCTTTGGGGTTACTTGTTTTAGAGCTTCAGCCCGGATTCTTTGGGAATAAAGACTGGAAGGCAAAACAAAGTGATGTGTTTCTTTTTGATCATGATAAAGCAATAGCGTTTGACAAAAATTTTAAGGAAAAAGAAAAAAAAATCCAATACAGCCAAGAGCTATTTAAAATACAGATTAGGGCTTTCTTAAAAAAAACCAGCTAACATCAGCATTCACAGGATCACAAAAGGCAGACGGCATTGGCAAGATCGCCTTCATCATTGAAAACATTTCGCTCACAGTCCGCATTCCTTTTGTGCCCTGTGATGCAAGCGTTCTGCCCAAAACATCATTGACTCAATGTATATATTCATGGTATACAAAAGTCATGGTTAAACTCAAAAAAATCTTGGAAAATTGTACTGGTTTTGAATGGGATCAGGGCAATATTACTAAGAATTGGGAACAACATGATGTTTCAAGTGGTGAATGTGAACAAATATTTTTTAATAGGCCTTTAATTGTTAAACGGGATAAAGAGCATTCCAAAACAGAAAATCGGTATTATGTACTTGGTCGTACGAATGTAAATCGTTTACTTTTCGCCGTGTTTACAGTTCGTAATGATAAAATACGAATTATTTTCGCACGAGAAATAACTGATGCGGAAATTGAAAGGTATCTAAAATGAAAAAGAAAATACCAAAATTCAAAAATGAGATTGAAGAACGTCTTTTTTGGCAAAAACACGATTCCTCAGAATACATTGATTGGTCTGATGCAGAAAGTGTAGTCATGCCAAAACTTAAGCCTTCAACCCGATCCATATCCATCCGTCTTCCCGAGTCCATGATTGAAGAGCTTAAAGTGCTTGCAAACAAGCGCGATGTGCCCTATCAGTCGCTGCTTAAAATTTTCATATCTGAACGAATTGACGCTGAACTGCATCATTAATTTGAACAACGCAGAATCATTTATGGCTATGTATAACCCTCCCCATCCAGGTATCTACTTGATAATATAAAGAATTAACAAAAAAAAGCATTGTAACAGAACACCAGGGCGGGACGGCCTTGACAAACTGACATTCCGCATTGCCCTGCCTGCTAATGAGCATAGCGTTGGCGTTTCCATCGAGAAAAAATAACAGTTGCTTTTACGATACTTCTGGTTGTACAATTAAAAATACAAACAGGAGGATGTGAAATGGGAAAATTATCAAATATTATACCTGTAAGTGACTTAAGACAGGATGCGGCTAAACTTTTGAAACAACTGCAAACCAAAGAAGAACCTTTGATTATTACACAAAGAGGAAGGGCCAGTGCTGTACTACTTGGGGTTGCGGCATATGAAAAACTTGAACACGAAAAGGAAATCTTGCGTTTATTAGCAAAGGGTGAAAAGGAAATTGAAGCCGGAATTGGATATGATTTAGATACGGTACTTGCTGAAGCGGATGATATTTTAAGTAAGGATTCCCTGTGAAAATTCAATTCACACCAACGGCTAAAAAACAATTCCTTTCCGCTTTATCATATATTCGAAGAGACAAACCTTCTGCTGCTGTCAATTTTCG
Organism: Desulfobacterales bacterium; assembly: GCA_963675805.2. Lineage (GTDB taxonomy): Bacteria > Desulfobacterota > Desulfobacteria > Desulfobacterales > Desulfosalsimonadaceae > SURF-3. The sequence goes on from CAXXNU010000001.1 coordinate 1,006,643, forward strand.
TAATCGTGCGGAAACAATTTTAAGAAGGCTTGAAGATTTTCCGGAGTCCGGAAGAATCATTCCAGAATTTCCGGATCTCTCTTACAGAGAAGTAATAATTTCCCCCTACCGGTTTTTTTATAAAATTAAAGCTGATAGTATCTGGGTGGTTGCAGTCTGGCATAGTGCTCAAATCCCTATTGAGCCAGCTCATTAACCATGGGAAACCGGCCTGATACATGAAAAACAGCCACCCTATCACCAGTGAGTGATCAATGACCGCCAATCTCCAGCCAACCGGAATTTACGCGTACCTGTCCCAAAAAGTGCTGGGCCAGAAGGATGTTCTCAAACAGGTATCGGTATCGATTTATAAACATATCAAAGGGATCAAGTGGGGGAACATCCTGCTGATCGGAAACAGCGGCACCGGCAAAACCACCATCATGAACGCGGTTTCTGAATTCTACCGGGAGCACCGAGAGCTATCCGCTTACCAGACCATGCTGGTCATGAATGCCGGCAGCCTGGCAGATGAATCCGGTGATGTCCACGTCCATCGTATTTTCAAAAATCTGGAAGTGAGCGTCCGCAGCCGTCTGGGAAATGACCTGACCCCCCAGGAACTGAAGACACATATTGAAAATGCCACGGTTTGTTTGGACGAGATCGACAAAATCTCCGCCAGAATTTCCGATCGTGCGAACGTGAGCGGCATATTGATTCAGCAGGCCCTGTTAACCATTCTGGAGGGTGAAACGGTTTACCTGGAAACCGCCATCCAGCGGGAGGACAAAAAACAGCGGGTCAGAATACCCATCGACACCGCAAAAATGCTGTTTATATGCGGCGGCGCCTTTGAGGGGCTGCATGATCGGGTGTATGCCCAGGTATTGTCCGGCGACGACGGAAGAATGCTGCGGATTTCATATGAATGGGATGAAGCCACCAGTGATCTCAGAAGAACCCGGGTTTTTAATCTCAGAGATTATATCCGCATTGAAGATCTTTTTGATTACGGCATGGCACCCCAGTTTATCTCACGGTTCAGTGCCATCGCGACGCTGGAGAATCTGGGAAAGGATTCCCTGAAAAAAATTCTTCTGAACGCGGCGGACTCTCCGTTTGTTAATGCGAAAGCGTATTTTGACACATTTGGCATTGATCTTGAGATGACCGAAGATGCCGTGGAATTGATTGCCGGGCAGGCTGAAAAAAACATCAGAATCGGGGCCAGGGCCTTAAGGGAATTATTCAACCGGGTGGTTTCGGATCTTCAATTTGATCCGTTTGGTTCCGGAAACCTCCGGCAGAAGGGGAAAAAGCAGGTGCTTGTTCTCGAAAAAGAGATGCTGGAACCCCATATGAACGCCGTTGATAAAAAATAATGTTTCAACGCCTGATGGGGCGGCGGACAATTGCCTTTTCGATTTCATGCTTAAACATCCGACTCCTCCGGCCCCTCTTCGTCATCCTCTGAATCCACCTTCATTTTTTGATTTTCAATCTCTTCCGCAAGGCGCAGGTAATAGTTGCCAACGGTTTTTCGGCCGTGCTTGATGCAACCGTCCGCATAAATCCGGCATTTTTTTTTGAGCATATCCTGGGCGGCCTGGTATTGGGCCGGGGTTAAAAACCCGCTCTGCAGAATTTTTTTTAAGGCATAGATCCGGTATTTATCCAACCCCACCGTACTTGACAACTGATCCGCGTGCCCGCCGGTTTTCACCAGCAGGGGCTTGTCGATCAGATGCACCGGATAGCGGCAGGCAACCCGAAGCCACAGATCATAATCCTCACACGCCGGAAGGGATTCATCAAAGGCGTCCACTTTTGACAGCAGCGTTTTTCGCATCATCACCGCGGACGGGCTGATCAGGCAAAGGGCCAAAGACGGAATAAACACCATGCCCGATGGTTTCTTGTGTTTTTTCTTTGGATTGACGCGTTTCCCGTCGCGTATCCAGATTTCTTCAGTCTGGCAAATCTGTGCGTCCGGGTTTTTTTGAAAAAAATCTACCTGGGCGGAAAGTTTTTCCGGATACCAGTAATCGTCGGAATCCAGAAACGCCACCAGGGTGCCGGTGGAAACTGAAATTCCCCGGTTTCGGGCCGCACTGACCCCCAGGTTGGGCTGCCGAATAAACCGGAGGGATTTTTCATATTTTTTGATGCATTGTTCCGTATCATCGGTGGAGCCGTCATCAACGACAATCAGTTCAAAATTGTCGTAATCCTGGCTGAGCACGGAGTCGATGGCTTTTTCCAGGGCCCATGCCCGGTTAAAGGTGGGAATAATGACGCTGACCAGTGGAGAGGGAAGATTTTTCGCCATGACAGTCCCGTATCAATCCTTTGGCATTACTGCCTTATTCGCTAATTTCGGTGCAAAAAGACAAGAAAATGAAACACAAATTAAGGGTTATTCGGTTTACCAGCAGCCGGTGTCCGTGTTCAGGAATCAGATAGATAAAAAATGGTCCCGTCGCCCGACACCTGAAACCTAAAACCTGAAACCTGAAACCTGAAACCTGAAACCTGAAACCCGTATTCCGGACCTGGCGCCTGGGTTTGCGGGTTCCCCGCAACGCCTTTTACTTAAACGGAATTCTTAACCGGTAGACCCCGTATTCCAGGGTGGCTTTGACTTCGGCCGCGCCTTTTTCAAAAACCCGCATCATTTCCTTGTTGGCCGGCAGCACGTCCGCGGTGAATCCCTGGAGCCCGCGTTCTTTGGCCAGGCGCATCAGTTGTTTATAGAGAAATGTGGCAATACCTAAACTCTGATATTCTTCATCCACAACAAAGGCGACGTCACCATAGGGGCGCTTCGGGTCTTTAACATACCGGGCTTCCGCGATAATATTGCCTTTGCCGATGTCCCCCACCAGACCCACAATGGACATGACCTTGCCGTAATCCACATTGACGTATTCCTGCATTTTGGAATGCGGCATGGTTTTTAAAGGGGTAAAATACCGGTAATACACGGATTCATCCGAGAACCGATAAAACAGCCGGCGCATTTCTTCCTCGTCTGACGGCCGGATGGCACGAAATCTCACGGTCACGCCATTTTTAAAGACATGCTTGCACTGCGCGTCCGACGGATAGAGATGGGCGTTTTCTTCGATGTAAATCTGGTCTTCATAAATAATTTTCTGGGCCTTGGCTTCCTTGATCAGATTCGCCCGATCCTCCGGGTGCGCGATTTCAATCAGGGCCATGGCCCGTTCGCGCATGGTCCGGCCGTTCAGGTTGGCCACCCCGTATTCCGTGGCCACGAGATCAATGGATTCCCGCACATTGAGCCGGTTGGGGATATCCTCAAGGGAGATTTTGATATTGGCCTCGCCTTTGAGATTCCGGCTGGGCAAGGCGTAAATGGAGTAGCCGTCATAGGAGATTTCCGCGCCGTTGACAAAATCGATCACCTCCGCCGTATCCGTGGTCACGGTGCCTTTGCCCACATGCAGGGCGATATCACCGGTGAGGTCAATTTTACGGATGTTGATAATGGCCACAAACCGCGGGTTTTTGCCGATACGCATGGGGTTGAAGACCTTGTCGATCCCCTGAAATTCCACCAACGGATTGCCGTCCAGCCAGTTCAGCAGCTTCTGGGTGCCCATGGCGTAAGAAGTGACGGTTTTTCCCGGAAAAACGGTTTTATAACGATTGGTGACCGCGCCGCTGTTGATGAGATCCATGAGGGCATCGGAAAAAATCGGGGAATGAACCCCCAGATCGCGTTTCTGCATCAGGTGCTGGGCCAGGGGCTCAAAGAGCGGGCCCAGGGAAAATGAAATGCAGCTGCCGTCTTCAATGGCAGAAGCCACATTGGCCGCCACTTTGTCAAACACCGGATCAATGGGCCAGCGTTCAAAATAAAAGGGCTTTTCCGTGGCATTGATCAGCAGATCGAACTGGTCGATGGAGACAAACGTATTTCCCTGGGTCATGGGGATATCCGCATTGATTTCTCCAACCACCAGCGTTGCCTGATCCATGACCAGGCGGGCCACATCCACGGCCACGCCCAGACTGCTGTACCCCAGTTTATTGGGCGGGGTAATCTGGATGAATGCCACATCAAAGGGAATCTGCCGGGAGGCGATGAGCTGGGAGAGTCTGGAAAACCGGCTGGGAATCAGATCCACCCGGCCTTCGGTAATGGCTTCCTTGGCCACCCACCCGGAAAAAAAAGTCTTCAACCGGTATTTCTGGTTTTTGAGCTGTTTGATGGAAATGGCATCGCCAAAACTTAAGAGCTGAAACAGCTCCAGGTCCTGGAGGTTGTCCGCATTGGACTCCATCAGGTGTTTCACCAGGGTACGCGGCTCGGCCGCCCCCGTGCCCAGAAAAATACACATGCCGGGCTCTATTTTTTCCAATACTTTTTCCGGTGTCACCACCCGGTCCTGCCAGTTTTTATTTTTTCTCTCAGGCATTTTGTTTATTACCCAGTCTGTTTTATCTGTTTGATAAAAAATCCCCTTACCTTTTGTTTAAAAGCGAAAAGCAAGGGGATCGAACAACAGTCATTTTTCGGTTTTAAAAGAAAAATCAGTCTTTCGGGTATAAGGCGTCGATTTTGTCTTTATACATTTCATAGGCCACATTCTTTTTCACCTTGAACGTGGGGGTCATCATCTTATTTTCCACAGTGAATTCCGGCACCAGGGCGATCTTTTTGATGGTCTCGAATTTAGCGAATTTCTTATTCTTTTCAGCCACTTCATTTTCAATCAGTTTGAGGATGTCCTTGTTTTCCAGAAGATCTTCAAATTTATTGAATTTGATACCTTTTTCCTCAGCATATTCCTTTACATTATCCGGGTCCAGGGTAACAAGGGCAGTCAGGTATTTCCGTTTGTCACCGATGACCATGACCTGGTTGATATATTTGGAGGTGGCGATGGTGCCTTCAATGGCGGACGGTGCGATATTTTTGCCGCCGGCAGTGATGATCAGGTCTTTCTTGCGGCCGGTGATGCGCAGGAAGTTTTCAGAGTCAATTTCGCCCAGGTCACCGGTATGGAGCCAGCCGTCCGGGGAAATATCCTTGGCTGTTTCGTCCGGCATTTTATAATATTCTCTCATGACATTGCGGCCCCGGAACAGAATTTCGCCGTCATCCGCAATTTTCTGTTCAACTCCCGGTCCCGGAGGGCCCACCCAGCCGACCCGGTAGTTATCCGGCCGGTTGACGTTGGTGAAAGACGTATTCTCCGTCATGCCGAGACCTTCCAGTACAATGACATCCGCGCCGATAAAAAATTTGGCAATGGTGGGATCGAGCGGTGCGGCCCCGCTGATACAGAAGCGCAGGCGTCCGCCAAGGGCGGCATGGAGTTTGGAGAATACGAGTTTGGATGCGATTTTATGCTTGATACCGAGCATCAGCGGAATCGGTTCCTTGTTCAGGCGGCAGTCCGCCACCTGATCCCCGATGCTTCTGGCCCAGTTGAAAATTTTCAGCTTGGCCCCGCCGGCGGCTTCCGCACCGCTGACGACTTTGGAGTACACTTTTTCATAAATGCGCGGCACGCTGGGGAACCAATGGGGCCGGGCCATTTTCAGGTCATCCACAATAGTGTCCATGCCCCGGGCGAAGTTGATGGTGGTGCCGAACAGCGTGGAAGCATAGACCATGGTGCGGGCGAAGATATGGGCCAGGGGAAGAAAGAGAAACCCTTCGTCTCCGTCGTGGATATCGGCACACCCTTCCACGGACTGGGCGGTAAAAATGATATTGTCCTGAGTGATGACCGCTCCTTTGGGAACGCCGGTGGTACCGGAGGTATATACAATGGTGGCCACATCCTGGGGCGTAACGTCCTTGACCCGTTGCTGGTATTGTTTTTCCGTTACTTTTTTGCCCAGGGCGAGAAAATCGTCATAGCTGATGATCCAGTCATCCTGCGTGGGGCCGTTAAAGAGAATGACTTTCCGGATATTGGGGATGTCCTTTTTGATTTTGAGAATTTTATCCAATTGTTCCTGGTTTTCGGCGAAAATGACAACAGAGTCCGAATGATTGATGATGTATTTGCAGTCTTCCGGAAGGTTTGACTGGTAGATGCCAACGGTCACGGCGCCGGAGGCAGTGGTGCCGATATCCGTCAAAACCCATTTGTAGCAGGTGTAGCTGAGAATAATAACCTTGTCGTCTTTCTGGACATCCAGGGCCATGAGGCCTTTGCCGACCTGCTTGACCTGGTCGTAAAACTCCGCCCAGGTAACCGATTCTGAGGTGCCTTCCGAATCCAGAAACCATCGATAAGCTGTTGTGTCGGGTTTTGTATCAACTGTTTTCTTCAGCAGCTGGTGGATATTCTGGTAATCTACGATGCGCATACGTGCCTCCCTTTCTGTGGTTAATAAGTCGGAAAGTTATCTCGGTAACTTATCATCGGATATGCTCTGACAGCGGACGATCAGCCGAATTCTCAGCCTGAAAATGATAAACATTTATCTATCATTATGTAAGAAACGGTTTAATGTCAAGTATTTTCAGCTTTTTGGTCCCTTTCCGGACAGGGCGCCAGAATTTCAGCATAAACAGTGTACCGAAGAGATAACAGGTATCAGCGCCTGATCCTTAAGGTTTCGTAAAAAAACAGGAAAACGAAGAAATGCCGGGGGTGGGGCTTTCCGCCTTAGTAAAAGACAATGCCGGCATAGCCCACAAAGGATTCGCCGGGATGTTTATCATAACTGGAAGCATATCCCGCCAGCCGGCCACGTTTGGCGCCGAGGGCTTTTGACGCGGTAATGGCGGCGGCGGCCGCACCGCTGCAGCAGGCATTGCCGCTGGCAAGACTGTCCGCGATGAGTTTTTCCGGATCCATGGCCAGCATCCGGTCAATGGCGTTTTTATCGTTTTCATCCCTCACCCATTCAACGGCTTTTTTCCCTGATCCGGACGGTGCAAATCCGTAGTTGGGACCATAATGGGTGAGATCCGTGGATCCGATAATTTTCAGGGAAAGATTTGTTTCTTGCGCGTTCTGCACCAGGCTGCGGGCAATATCAAGAGCGGTTCCGGCGGGCGGAACGCCAATGGGCAGGAGCCGGGCGGAAGGGAAAAAATATTTGACGAATGGCAGCTGGAGTTCGATGGTGTTGTCCGGGGTGAAACGGGCCGGGGTTTCCGTTTGAAAGGGAAACTTTCCGGTGAGACTGTCGGCCAGTTCGGCGGCAATGGAGATTTCCCCGAACGGGGTTTCCCATGCCCCCGCGGGCATGATGACCGGCGCAGATGACGGGTGCATGTGCATGCCGAAAACAACAATGACCTCCGGTTCCGGCTGGCTGTGTTGTCCGCGCAGGGCATGAATCACCCGGCAGGCCAGGCTCCCGGAAAAATACCATCCCGCATGGGGCACAATGCCGCCAATGTAATTCGCGGCAGGGATTTCCGGAAAACCCGTCTCTTTTAAAAAAGCCCGGATTTCCTTTTCACAGGCAGTGGCACTGGCCGGATACCAGCTTCCGGCAAAAGACGCGGGCCGGATGGTTTTCATGGTCGGGAACCTCCTTTTTGGGAAGCTCAAAGGTGAAAGCTCGAAGCTCAAAGGTGAAAGCTGAAAGCGCAAGGACTGTAAGCTGAAAGGGATAATCGTAATCCCTTCCACCTTCTACCTTCTATCTGAACTTCTTTATGGCCCGTTCAAACCCCGGCATGGCATTGACAATGGTGTCTTCGGCCACACAAAATGCGATGCGGAAATGACCGGGCCCGCCAAAGCCGGCACCGGGAACCACCAGAATCAACTCTTCCTGCAGCACGTTGACAAATTCCACATCATCCGCCACCGGTGAGCGGGGAAACAGATAAAACGCACCGGCCGGCCGGGTCAGTTCGTATCCGCAGGCTTCCAGCCCATCGCAGAGCAGCTTCCGGTTTCTGGTATACAATTCCATATCCGCGGATTCGTTCTGCAGGTCAGCCACCACCCGCTGCATCAGGGCCGGGGCATTCACAAACCCCAGAATCCGGTTGGCAAGGCTCATGCCGTTTTTCAAATCCTCCAGATAGCTGGCCGCCGGGTTGATGGCAATATATCCAATGCGCTCACCGGGCAGGGACAGATCTTTGGAATGGGAGGTGGTGATAATGCTTTCCGGATAGCAACTGAAAATGCTCGGCACCCGGGCGCCATCATAGACAATTTTTCGGTAGGGCTCATCAGAAATCAGATAAATGGTCCGCCCGGTTTCCATACTTTTCTCCCTCAGCAAAGCCCCCAGCCGGTTCAGGCTCTCTTCAGAATAAATCTGGCCGGTGGGGTTGTTGGGGGAATTGATGATCAGGGCTTTTGTTTTGGGGGTGATGGCTGCTGCGATGGCTTCCAGGTCCAGGGTGAAATCCGGCCGGGTAGCCACGGGAACCAGCCGGCCGTTGTGATTTTCCGCGTAAAACCGGTATTCCACAAAAAAAGGGGCCGGCGTCAGCACCTCATCCCCGGCATCCAGAAGGGTTTTCAAAATCACATTCAGCCCGCCGGCCGCACCGCAGGTCATGATAATTTCTTCCTGGGTCAGAGGGGTGTCATGCTCCCGACCCAGGCTATCAGCCACGGCCTGCCGGACAAACGGATAGCCCGGATTCGGCATATAGGCATGACTGCCCGGTTCATCCGTGTCCACAAGGGCTTTTAACCGCTGGTGAAACGCGGCCGGCGGCGCGGTGTTGGGGTTTCCCAGGCTGAAATCAAACACATTTTCCGCGCCGTGTTCGGCTTTGAGCTTGGCGCCCTGTTCAAACATTTTGCGGATCCATGACGCACTTTTCATGTATCCTTGAATCTGCTCTGCAATGGTCATCTTTATCTCCGGTGGTTTCTCCGGGTCTGCTGGCGCCGGTTTAATTTACTTTTTCAACTGCCTTGATTTCCGGGATTTCCTGTTTTACCAGGCGTTCAATGCCGTTCTTAAGGGTCATCTGGGACATGGGACATCCGGCACAGGCCCCCTGGAGCTTCACCGTGACAATGCCGTCCACCACGTCAATGAGTTCCACATCGCCGCCGTCGGCTTGTAAGGAAGGTCTGATTTTATCAATCACTTTCTGCACTTTTTCTTTCATGAGGTCTCCTGCTTTATCATCAGTTGAAAGGGTTGTTGATCCGTATTAAAACACAATAAATAACATAAGATAAATTGGTCCGGATTGCAACCTGTTCCGGGAAACGCGTTAATTTTGCCCGGGTTTTCATGAATTCCGGCGGCGGGCGTAAAAAGAGGCTTTAAACGCATCAAACGCATCGTTTAAAATCGCCGCCCGCATGCGCTGCATTAAATGCAGGTAATAATAGAGATTGTGAATGGTATTCAGCCGGTAGCTGAGCAGTTCCCGGGACCGGTAGAGATGATGCAGATAGGCCCGCGAATAATGGCGGCAGCTATAGCAGCCGCAGTCCGGATCCACGGGTTGGGTGTCGGTTTTAAACCGGGCGTTATTGATATTGACGGTGCCGGAGGGGGTAAACAACTGACCGTTTCGGGCATTTCGGGTGGGCATCACGCAGTCGAACATGTCCGCGCCCATGGCGACCAGTTCCACCAGATCCTCGGGGGTGCCCACGCCCATGATGTACTTGGGCTTTTTTTCCGGCAGCAGGGGAAGGGAATGCTCCGCCATCGCCATCATCAAATCCTTGGGTTCTCCCACGGACAGTCCGCCCAGGGCATAGCCGGGAAAATCAAGTGCGGTGAGGGCGTCCGCGGACTCTTCGCGGAGATGCTTGAACATGCCGCCCTGGACAATGCCGAAAAGGGAATTTTGGCGGTCCGGTATGGCGTCCCATTGGGTTTTACAGCGAACGGCCCATCGGGTGGTGAGCTCCAGTGCGTCTTTTGCCTGCTGTTCATCCGCGGGCCAGGGAATGCAGCTGTCCAGACACATGATGATGTCCGCGCCCAGAACGGTCTGGATGTCTATGGCATCCTCCGGTGTGATCAGGTGGCGGGACCCGTCAATGTGGGACTGAAAATCAAACCCCTGCTCCGTGGTTTTGGAAATTTTGGCCAGGGAAAAAATCTGAAACCCCCCGCTGTCTGTAAGGATAGGACCGTTCCAGTGCATAAACCGATGCAACCCTGAAAACTGCCGGATGACCTCCATGCCGGGCCGCAGATAAAGGTGATAGGTGTTGCCCAGAATGATCTGGGCGTTGCAATCACGCAATTCTTCCGGGATCAGGGCTTTTACCGTGCCTGCGGTGCCTACGGGCATAAAAATCGGGGTCTGGATGACACCGCGCGCGGTGGTGAGGGTCCCGGCCCGGGCATTGCCGGATTGTTTATCGATTTGAAATTGAAGGGTCATTTGTAGAAAGTTTTTAACGGCCTTTTTGTCGCTTATTGAATTAATAACTATTTGTAATTTTATATATTTTTATCCCGCAGTGGCGCAGTGGCGCGGAGATATTCTTCTCTGCGAGCTCTGCGTCTCTGCGCGAGAATAAAAGGTTTTTAAAAATCATTCAATCAGCATGGCGTCTCCATAGCTGAAAAACCGGTATTTTTCCCGTACCGCTGTTTCATAGGCTGCCAAAATATTTTCCCGTCCGGCAAAAGCAGACACCAGCATGATCAGGGTGGACTGGGGCAGATGAAAATTGGTGATCATGGCGTCAATGCAGTTAAACCGAAATCCCGGATAGATAAAGAGATCGCAGACCCCGGCCCCGGGCCGGATGCACCCGCTTTCATCGGCGGCGAATTCCAGGGTCCGCACCGATGTGGTGCCCACGGCCACAATGCGGCGTCCGTCCCTTTTGGCCTGGTTGATAATTTGCGCGCTGGATTCCGGAATGATAAAGTGCTCTGAATGCATTTTGTGCTGCCGGATATCCGGGCTTCGCACGGGCATAAACGTGCCATACCCCACATGCAGGATAATATCGGCCACCTGGATGCCGCCACCTTTTATCTTTTGGAGTAATTCATCTGAAAAATGCAGCCCTGCCGTGGGCGCTGCCACCGCGCCTTTGCTTTCGGCGTACACGGTCTGATAGGTGATTTTGTCATTATATGCCGGATCGCTCACGTCATCGCGCTTAATATAGGGCGGCAGGGGCATGACGCCGTGTTCATCCAGCACCGTTTCAAAAGGTTTGCGGCTTTCAAATTCAATGATAAAAGACCGTTCCATCACCGATTTTACTTCTGCTGTGAGATCCGGTCCGAAATCAAGCCGGGTGCCGGGTTTCGGGGATTTGGAGGCCCGTACCAGGCATTCATATTCTCTTTTGCCGCCGGAATCATTTTTAAAATCGACAGCAGCGTAATTAATAATGAGTATTTCCACTTTGCCGCCGGTTTCCTTGCGCCCGAACAGACGGGCCGGGATGACGGCAGTGGTGTTGATGACCAGAACGTCGCCGCTCTTCAAAAACCCAGTGAGATCGGAAAACCGGTGATGGGACACCGCGCCGGACATTTTGTCCAGCCGCAGCAGCCGGGACTGGTCTCTCGCATCCAATGGCTTCTGGGCGATCAGGTTTTCCGGCAGGGCATAATCATAATCGGTTAACGTGTACATAGGGGCTACATTTTACCAATGTATACGAGTGCCAGCCCGCACAGCATGAGCACAAACCCGAATTTGCGCAGGGCGTCATCCGGAAGGTGAATAACACTTTTCATCATCTGTTTCATGCGGTCCGGAAACCCGAAATACGGGAGCCCCTCAATGATCATAACCATACCGATGACACACAAAAAAAACTTCATTTTACGTTTTGCTCCTGACCCGTTTGCAAGGGTTGAAAAAACAAATTACTATATATTTCATATAAATTTCATGTCAAATAAAGGTTGACGATGGCGGGCAATTTGTCACATAAAAAATCTTTATACAGCGTAGCGCCAGCCGAAAATTATTTTTTCCGGAGGATATTGCAAAAACCCGGTTTTCCGAAAAAAACGTCTGAATACCAGCCGGCTGTAGATCCCTTGAATATTAAGGAAAAAATAAGGAAAAAAATATGGAATTTGAACCGGTCATCGGCCTTGAGGTCCATTCCCAGTTAAAAACCCGTACCAAAATTTTCTGTTCCTGTTCCACCCGGTTCGGCGCAGACCCCAACACCCATGTCTGCCCCGTCTGCCTGGGCATGCCTGGGGTGCTGCCCGTGCTCAATAAAACCGTGGTGGAATACGCCATGCGCATGGCCCTTGCCACCAGCTGCACCATTACCCGCCAGAGCCGGTTTGCCAGAAAAAATTATTTTTATCCGGATCTCCCCAAAGGATACCAGATCTCCCAGTATGAATTTCCCATTGCCGAAAACGGGCACGTTATTATCACCCTGGAGGACGGCACGCAAAAGCGGATCGGGATTACCCGGATTCATATGGAGGAAGATGCGGGAAAACTGATCCATGACCCCCAGCGGGGAAAAAGCCTGGTGGATTACAACCGCACCGGCACGCCGCTCATTGAAATTGTTTCCGAGCCGGATATCCGGTCCCCGGAAGAAGCCGGGGCCTACCTGCGGCAATTGCGGTCAATTTTGCGGTATCTGGACATCAGTGACGGCAATATGGAAGAGGGCAGTTTCCGGTGCGACGCCAATGTGTCCATCCGGCCCAAAGGAGAAACGGAATTCGGCACCCGTGCGGAACTCAAGAACCTCAATTCCTTTAAATACGTGGAAGCGGCCATTGCCTATGAGATCAAGCGGCAGAAAGCCGTGATTTCCGACGGCGGTGCGGTGATCCAGGAGACCCGGCTGTGGGACAGCGCCAAAAACCGGTCCCATTCCATGCGCGGCAAGGAAGAAGCCCATGATTACCGCTATTTCCCGGACCCGGACCTGGTGCCCCTGGAAATTGATGAGGCCTGGATCGACACGGTGCGCACCACCCTGCCTGAACTCCCTGACGCCCGTAAAGAGCGGTTTGTGAAAGATTACGACCTGCCCCGCTATGACGCGGAAGTGCTGACCGCGGCCCGGGAGCTGGCGGATTATTTTGAGGACTGCGCCCGAAACGTAAAAAATCCCAAACTGGTGAGCAACTGGGTGATGGGAACATTATTGGGGCTGCTGAACAGCGAAGGCAAATCCATTGATCAGTCCCCGGTATCATCTGCGCAGCTGGCCGAACTCATCACGCTGATTGAAACGGATGTAATTTCCGGAAAAATCGCCAAAACCGTATTTGACGAAATGGTGACCTCGGGAAAAGCCCCCAAGGTGATTGTGGAAGAAAAAGGCCTGGTGCAGGTGACGGATGCGTCTGCCATTGAATCGGTGGTGGATCAGGTGATCAGCGCAAACCCGTCGGAAGTGGAAAAATTTAAGGCCGGCAATGCCAAGCTCATGGGCTTTTTTGTGGGGCAGGTGATGCGGGAAACCAAAGGCAAGGCCAATCCGCAGATGGTGAATCAGTTGTTAAAAAAGAAATTGGGATAACACCGGTCTGTCTTGACCGAAGTAGATACCCCGATATTTTTTTAAATCCCGCGCAATCCGTGACATCCGTGTCCAATGCTTTTTTGACGCGGATTCCGCGGATTGCACGGATTTTAGGTTTTCGGATAATCCAATCCTCGCGCTTGGTTTTGTTTTCGACTCCAACCGGGATCTTCTGGCTTGTAGTGACGCCGTAAGGCGTTACATGATATACCCTCACAAGCAAACAAATGATTCAATCACGAGGTCGCATCTTTTAAAAAGCCGCTGGCATATTTGTGGAGCACACTGCCGATAAGTGTCTGGTAAGGGATTCCTTCCCGGGCGGCGCGCCTTTTCAGGGCGCTCAGGTCATTTTCCGAGATATGGATATTGATTTTACGATTTTTCTTTAACGTGTTTGCGGCAATTTTCTGATAATCCGTCTCGTTTTTCGAGGGTTTGAGCCGCCCGTTTTCGTAGGCTTCCAGGATTTCATTTTCATAATCATCCAGGATTATTTTTTCCCTTTTTCAGCCATTTCCCCCTCCGAGATATTTTTTTGTCGCTTTTCTGCTGGGAATAATTGTTTTCAAAAAATATTTGACTCTTTTCTGCCTGTGGAAATATCATTATTAATCAATGCCCGCATCTGATTTGGAATATCCGCAGTTTCAATCTGTTGCGTCCCCTGCGGGTTTGGCAGCCTAACCGTCAGGGACCGGGCATGCAGGCCAAGCCGGTCAAACCCGCAGTTCTCTTTTAAGAACCGGACCGCCCGGTCGGATCCGTACCGGCTGTCCCCTGCCACCGGGTGGCCGGCCATTTTGGCATGCCGCCGGATCTGGTGCTTGCGGCCGGTGGCAATGACAATCTCTGCCAGGGTGTAATGGTCACTGTGACCCATGATCCGGTATCGGGTTTCACAGGGCTGCTTCTGCCCGCTGCCCGCGGGGTTTTTCCGGCCACCGGCTTCTTTGGCAAGGGGCCGGCGCCAGACGCCCCATTTCCCATCCGGACTTTCCAAGCGCCCGTGCAAAACAGCGACATAGCTTTTCCGGACCTGACGGGACTCAAACTGCCGGGCAAAGCACCGGAATGTTTCCCGATCCGCCGCCAGCAGCAGGACTCCGCTGGTTTCCCGGTCCAGGCGGTGCACGGGATGGATGCCGAATTCCGGGTCCATCTCTATGTGCTTGAATAATTGCGGTTTTTTAGCTATATAATCCCGGGCGATGGTGCAGAGGTCCTGACCGGGATCATTGTGCACTGTCAGTCCGGCGGGCTTGTCCACGGCCAGCCAGCCTTTTGCCGATGCAATCACCGGTATCTGAATGGATTTGTGATTAATGGTGATCATAAGTAATAATTTTGATAAAATGAAAAATTTTATAGTCTTTTTTTATCGGCAAAAATAGATTAACCTTACAGGTATCTTTTTAAAAGAAAAATAACAGGTGACACATTGTCCAAACGACCCATTACCCCGGCTTATATTGCTTTTTACATCCTTTTTTCGCCAGACACCTGGCGGATTCTCATGGGCATTATCTTTTCCGTGTTATTGTCTCCCCTTGCCGTGCCAAAAGATATGAATACCGGTGGCGCGGTACTCATTTACATTATGATCGCAACCATCGGCTATTCTGCATCCGGTATTCCGGGCCGCTGGATTGCGAATGTTTTTAAAAAACTGATTCTGGGAGACAAGGCTCCGCGATAAAGCAGGGCATTTCATTTTTTTCCTGATTCATTCTTTTTGTTCAGCACCCGGCGGATGGTTTCCGTCAGATCCGCTTTGGATACGGGCTTGGCGAGCAATGCCCGGATACCCAACTCGGCCGCGGCCGCATCTGACGTTTTCTTGCTGTATCCGGTGCACAGGCTCACCGGCTTGTCGGCGCTGATTTGTTTAATTTCCGCAGCCAGCTGGTCCACGGTCATTTGCGGCATGGCCATATCCGTTATCACCAGATAAAAATCCGCTGGCCGGTTCGCCGATTTCATCCGTAAGAATCTTGGGCGGGTTTTCATACACCCCGACGGACACCACTTGGTTCTCGGCGACGGCCGATGATAATCCCGAGAAGCGCATCATCACCAATAGGAGGAGGATCTGTTTTGTTAAAAAGTGGATCAAAAGCATATTTTGCCTTTGCAGTCTGCGTGAATTGACACTATATAAACTACCATGGTCAAAATAATAATAACCTCAAAAATTCGAAAGAGCGATTATGACAGAACCACATAAAATAATAACTGCGGCAGCATCCTTGTCCCCGGATAGCATTCAAATCGATGTGCTGGCGGCCATGGATTACCAGTACCGCGGCAAAAGAGAGATTCTTATCACCATCAAACAACCGGAATACACTTCGGTCTGCCCCATGACCGGGTTGCCGGACATGGGATGCATCAGCATTGAATATGTGCCGGATCAATCCATCATTGAACTGAAATCACTGAAATATTATCTGCTCCAGTATCGGAATGTGGGAATTTTTTATGAAAATATCGTCAACCGGATTTTAGATGATCTGGTGAAGGTGCTGGTGCCGAAAAAAATGACCGTGACCGGGGAGTTTACAGCCAGGGGCGGGATAACCACAGTGGTGACGGCGGAGTATGTGAAGGGGAGTTAAAAATAACGAATGACGGGGTATGAATCAGTTTTTTTTCGGTGACGTAAAAAAGCGCTCTGACAAACTATTTTATTCTGTTGATCCTGTCAAAAAAACATGGGGTGGGTCTTCCCCTTTCAGCTTTGAACTTTCAGCTTTCCCCTTCAGCCTTCAGCCTTTTAAAAACCCCTTTTCCCGCAAAATTTTGTATAGGCTTTCCGCTTTTTCCGCGGGGGTGCCCGTGAGCACCTGGCCGGCTCTTTTTTTCTCCGGGTACGCGTAGCCGATGGTTTCGCAAAGCGCCGGTCCTGACGGCCCATCGTCTGGAATCTTGTTTAGGGTATCGTTCGGGTCAATGATATGCAGTTCGGCTTTATTGGCCCGGAGCAGGTTGGAGAGCGACGGATACCGGGGCTCGTTAATGCCGCTCTGAATGGTTAACAGCACGGGCAGGCGGACTTCCGCAATGGCTTTTACCCCGCCTTCCAGTTCCCGTTCGATCCGGATTTTTTGATGTTCAGGGTCCGGTGTCGCGCGGACCACCGACGTGGCCCAGGCAATGGAGAGCCTCCCGGCGATCATGGGGCCGGTGGAAAACTGCATCATATCCTCGGACATGATGCCGCATAAGATCACATCATAGGTTTTCTCTTCCGCAAACGCGGCAATCCCGGCGGACACCGCCGATGCATCGCAGGCTGTCCCATAGTCCGAAACAATATGAATCCCGTTGTCCGCGCCCATGCCCATGGCCCGGCGGACTATTTTACGGGCGTTTTCCGGTCCGACAGTGATCACATCCACCGTGGTTCCGGCAAACTTTTCCTTGATCAGAACCGCTTCTTCCACGGCAAATTCATCGAACCGGCCCATGCGGAGTTCCACGTCACTGTCAACGCATACAGTGATCCCGTCGGGGGTGCTGTGGATGGCATGCTCGGGTTCAGGAACCGCTTTTATGCAGACAAGAATTTTCATGAGGCCATTCTAACGCACTGGGAAAACAGGTCAAGCAAAAAATAGAACGATCGTTCGTTATTTTATTGACTTTCAGCCCGGGATACGGTTAGATGTTTATCATAGCCTTTTGACAATTCCGGTAAAACATGCCGGGGCAGCAGGAAAAAGGAGAAAAATATGGATTTTGCCATATCCGACAAAATGAAAACCATTCTTGAGATGGTTGATGAATTTGTGGAAAAGGAACTCATTCCCCTGGAGCCGGAACTGGCCGGGGCCGGGTTTAGGGAAATGTTGCCAAAAATTCGGGAAAAACAGAAAAAAGTCCGGCAGATGGAACTCTGGGCCCCGAATTTTCCAAAAGACTGCGGCGGCCTCGGGCTTTCGTTGGTGGAGCACGGGCTGCTCTCCGAAGCATTGGGCCGGACCCCTTTGGGTCATTTTGTATTCTGGTGCCAGGCCCCGGATGCGGGAAATGTCGAGATATTGCATCTCCACGGAACGGAAGAACAAAAGGAAAAATATCTCAAGCCCCTGGTCGCCGGTGACATCCGCAGCTGTTTTTCCATGACCGAGGTGGAGATGCCCGGCTCCAATCCGGTGCTTCTGGAAACCACGGCCGTAAAAGACGGGAATGATTACGTGATCAACGGCCATAAATGGTATACGTCTTCCGCGGACGGCGCGGATTTTGCCATTGTGATGGCGGTGACCAATCCGGAAGCGCCGGATTACATGCAGGCCTCTATGATCATCGTGCCCACGGATACGCCGGGGTTTAATCTGGTCCGCAACATTCCGGTCATGGGCCATGCCGGAGACGATTATTTCAGCCACGCGGAAATTCTGTATCAGTCCTGCCGGGTGCCCCAATCCAATCTTCTGGGCCCGGAGGGGCACGGGTTTATTATCGCCCAGGAGCGCCTCGGCCCGGGCCGGATTCATCACTGTATGCGGTGGCTGGGGATTTGCCAGCGGTCCTTTGAACTGATGTGCCGGCGGGCCAATTCCCGAAAGATCACCCGGGACGGCAAGCCGCTGGCATCCCGCCAGATTATTCAGGCATGGGTGGCGGAGTCTGCCGCGGAAATCCAGGCGGCCCGGCTCATGACCCTGCATGCGGCCTGGCGCATTGATCAGGAAGGTGCCAAGGCAGCCCGGGATGATATCTCCATGATCAAGTTTGTGGTGGCCAACACCATGCAGCGGGTGGTGGACCGGGCCCTTCAGGTACACGGGGGGCTTGGCATGACCGATGATACCATTCTAGCATTCTTCTTCCGCCATGAGCGGGCCGCCCGCATTTACGACGGCGCAGACGAGGTGCACAAGGTGTCTCTGGCACGGCGGATTCTGAGAGGGTACATATAATTTTTCAAGGAAAAATTATGAATTTTGAAGCATTCAAACACATGGCCGCAGTTTCCATGGAAGAAATCTGCCGGGAAATTTTTGCGGAAAACCAGGCGTCCATTAAAATCAAAAAAGAGGCCGTGGCCGTGAAAAATCTGGCCAATATTTTTGACACAGCCCTGACCCTCAGCAATGAAAAAGGGTTTCAATCCATGAGCCTGAGAGATCTCAGCCGAACCTCCGGGTTGAGCATGGGGGCACTTTATTCCTATTTTACCAGCAAGGAAGAGTTGCTGGAAATGATCCAGAACCAGGGCCGACGCCTGACCCGCAAAGTGTTCACCCGGCAGATTGATCCCACGGCCCCGCCGGATGAAATGCTGCGCGCCGCCATGCGAACTCATCTGTATCTCACTGAAATCATGCAGAAATGGTTTTATTTTTCTTACATGGAAACCAAGAATCTGAACAAAACCCAGCAGAAAAAATCCATAGAAGGGGAGCTGGAAACCGAACAGGTGTTTATTGACATTCTTGAAAAAGGGGTCCGGGAAAAGCAGTTTACCGTGGAGAATCCCGTACTCACCGCTTCGGTCATCAAGGCCATGCTTCAGGACTGGTATGTGAAACGCTGGAAATATGCCCGTCGTCAGATATCCGTGGAGGCGTATGCGGACTTTGTCATTGAATTCGTTGAAGCCGCGTTAAACATCAATCATGACCGGCTATAGACGATGCAGGTCCAATCCGGATAAACCGGAAAAGTTAAAAGTGAACTAAAGTGTGACGTGAGCGAACGTTATGGTCAATGCCGTTGCCATTTTCAATTTTTATGTTAAAAATGATCGCGCGTATCGCGCAGTCTCTATCTTTAGGCTCTTTAGATCATTTTAGTCGATTCACACGTGTTGCGCTTTTAAAACATTTTGCCAAAAAACCATAAAATTCAGAGATAAGGTACTGAAGAGGCGATGATGGAACAGTCAAAGACCCTGGTGGATGAACCCACCGGCATCCGGGAAGGGGAAGAACTGAATTCTTCCGCTGTTGAAAAATTTTTAAAAGACGCGGTTCCGGATCTGACGGGTGCGCTGAGCATCCGACAGTTTCCATCGGGTTTTTCAAATCTTACCTATTTTATCCGGGCAGGAGACCGGGAAATGGTGCTGCGGCGGCCGCCCTTCGGCAAAAAAGCCAAAACCGCCCACGACATGGGCCGGGAATACCGGATTCTGAGCGCCCTTTACCCGGTGTTCCCCTATTGCCCGAAACCTTTGGCGTTTACCGAGGACCCGGCGGTCATGGGGTGCCCGTTCTATGTGATGGAACGGATTCCGGGCATTATTTTCAGAAAAGACCTTCCGGAAAACATGGCGTTTTCTCCGGATCAGGCCCGGAAGTTGTGTGAAAACATGATCGATCTGCACCTCCGGCTCCACACCCTGGATTATCAGGCCATTGGTCTGGGGGATTTCGGTAAACCCGAAGGGTATGTAAACCGGCAGGTGGAGGGCTGGAGCCGGCGGTTCCGCGACGCCCGGACCCCGGATGTGCCGGATTTTGAATCGACCATGGACTGGCTGAATGCCAATCAGCCGCCGGATTCCGGTTTTCCCGGCATCATTCACAATGATTACAAGTTTGACAATCTGGTGCTGAATCCGAAAAATCCCGTGGAAATCATCGGCATCCTGGACTGGGAAATGGCCACCATCGGTGATCCGCTCATGGATCTGGGGTGCTCCCTGGCCTACTGGATCAATCATGACGACCCGGAAGAAGCCCAGCTCATGCGAATGATGCCCACCAATGCCCGGGGCATGATGACCCGCCGGGAACTGGTGGACCTGTATGCGGAAAAATCCGACCGCGACATCGGATCGTTTGATTTTTATTACTGCTTTGGCCTTTTCAGGCTGGCTGTCATCGCCCAGCAGATTTATTACCGGTTTTATCATGGCCAGACCAAGGACAAGCGCTTCGGCAAACTGGGATTTGCCGTGGCCCTTCTGGATGCCGCCGCCAAGCGGGTGGTGAGCGGCGGAGGGGTGTAACCTGCAACCCAAACCACAGAGGAACAACCCATGCAAAACATTATCTATCAGGAAAAAAATCATATCGGTTATCTCACCCTGAACCGGTGGGATAAATACAACGCATTTGACGGCGACTTCATTGAGGAATTTGAAACTTTCTGGCAGGAGCGCCGGTATGACGAAAATGTCCGGGTCATCATTTTAGACGGAGGAAAAGCCAAAGGTTTCTGTGCCGGCCTGGATATGCAGACCCACGGGCCGGCCTTATTTGCGGCCGCCCCCATCGACGCGTACAACGGCCAGGCTCGCATGTCCCGTCTCCTCCTGGCCATGCGGCAGGCCCCCCAGCCTATTATTAGCTGCATTCATGGGGCCGCCTCGGGGTTCGGGTTTTCCCTGGCCATGGCCTCTGATATCCGCATTCTGGCTGAAGGGGCAAAGTTTAACGCGGCCTACATCAACATCGGGCTGGGTGGCGCGGACATGGCGTCCAGCTATTTCCTGCCCCGGCTCATCGGTTCCGGCCGGGCCAATGAATTTCTGCTTACCGGCAACTGGATGAGCGCGGAAGAGGCCATGAATCTGGGATTTGCCAGCCGTCTGGTAAAAAAGGAGCAAATGATGGCCGTCGCGGAAGAACTGGCCACGGTCATGGCCGGCAAAACCCCCCTTGCCCTTCGCATGACAAAAGAAGCCATCAATGTGAACCTGGATTGTCCGGGGCTGGAGGCGGCCCTTCAAATGGAGGATCGGAACCAGATCATGGTGATGTATTCGTTGAAGTTGCCTGCATCATAGAAATAAAAATAGAGGGACTTTTCTATGCTTCCTGTTCAGCCTCGAATTGATCGTCGGCATCCTGCCTTTCGGCAAGTAACGCATAATATTGATCAATCAAATGGTTTACTTCTTCCAGGGTACGGATTTTTGTAATAGATTCCCGGAACCGGCGGCTGCCGGGCAGGCCCTTCACAAACCAGGTGAGCCGGCTGCGCATCATGCGGCAGGCATGAAGTTCCCCAATATGGTCCACCGAGGCAGCCACGTAATTTTTCATGAACCGGAAACGGTCTTCCCGGCTCACGTCCGGGTATCGGCCGGTAGTGAGAAGATCGTGAATTTGCGAAAATATCCAGGGATTTCCCATGGCGGCCCGGCCCACCATCACGGCGTCGCATCCGGTCCGGGTCAGCATGTCCCGGGCATGTTCAGGGATCAGGATATCCCCGTTGCCGATAACCGGCAGGGCAATAGTTTGTTTCACCTGTTGGATCATGGACCAGTCCGCGGATCCGGTAAATCCCTGAGTGGCGGTGCGGGGGTGCAGGGTGATCGCGTCCACGCCGCAATCCTGGGCAATTTTTGAAATCAGAAACGCGTCTTTGCCGGACGGGTCCCAGCCGGTGCGAATTTTAACGGTCAGGGGGATGGTGATGCGGTTGCGGACGGCGGTTAAAATTTGCCGCGCTTTTTCCGCATCTTTCATCAGGGCCGCGCCGGCCCCGCTTTTTAAAATTTTTTTGACCGAACACCCGAAATTGATGTCCAGAATATCCGCGCCAGCCGCCTGGGCCATGTCCGCGGCATGGGCCATGAGGTCCGGGTCCGCCCCGAAAATCTGGACAGAGACCGGCCGCTCCGCAGCATGGGTCTGCATCATCTGGATGGTTTTTCTGGATCCGTAGGACAGGGCATTGGCGCTGATCATTTCAGAACAGACCAGGCCGCACCCGGCGTCTTTGACCATCCGCCGAAACGGCAGGTTGGTGATGCCCGCCATGGGGGCGAGCACCGTGATGTTCTTCAGGCAAATATTACCGATCTTTATCATTGGTGAGGAATCCATAATTCTTTGATTCCGGCGGGTTCGTGAAAAATTTTTGACGGCATTGTCGCTACGGTATGAACCAATAAAAAATTTCTGTTCATAATATTTTTTATCCCGCAGAGACGCGGAGGCGCTGAGATTTTTTTCTCTGCGAGCCCTGCGCCTCTGCGCGAGGTAAGATTTTTTGAGATGCACTTATTGGAAGAAGCCAAATTCAAGGCGCAACAAATAATTTGGCCTTTTTACGAACCTTTTATTTTCAAACATTGAACCGAAAATTAATTATATCCCCGTCCGCAACTTCGTAGGTCTTGCCTTCCAGGCGCAGGGTGCCCTGTTTTTTGGCGGCAGCCATGGAACCGGCGGCCATGAAATCATCATAGGAAATCACCTCAGCCCGGATAAATCCTTTTTTAATATCCGAATGGATCACTTCCGCGGCATCCACGGCCACGGTACCTTTTTTAATGGTCCAGGCCCGGACTTCATCTTCGCCCACTGTGAAAAAAGAGATCAGGCCCAGGAGATTGTAGGATTCATTGACAACCCGGTCCGTGGCGGAAGCGGAAATATCGAATTCTTCGAGCAGTTCCACAGCTTCTTCCGGGCTCATCTGGGCCAGCTCATGCTCCAGCTTGCCCCGGATGACCATGCGGTCTTCTTTTTCAAATGCGGTATCTGCCGCCGGCAGGCCGTCGTCGTCATCTTCATTGTTGAAGAGCACCAGCATGGGTTTTCCAGAAAAAAACGCATATCCTCGCAATTTGGGCGCGCCGGCCAGTTCCATATGGTGCCGCAGAGGCGCCTCGGATTCCAAAATCCGGTGGCAGGCGTCCACCAGTTCCTTTTCTTCGGGATCGGTTTTATTGGTTTTTCGGGCGTCCATTTCCATGCGTTCCAGCCGTTTTTCGGTCTGGGCCAGATCCATGAGGATCAGTTCCTGGTCCAGGGCAGAAAAATCCGTGGCCGGATCCGGCGTTTCCAGGCCGAATAGCTTGAAATTTCGCACCACATGAATCAGGGCATCCGCATCCCGAAGGGCGGTCCAGGTCGCGTCTTCCTTGGAAGAATCTTTGGGCCGGGAGGATTTGCCGGGCAGAAAATATTCCACCTGGGCGTAAATGGTTTTTTTTGGTTTAAAAATTTCACTAAGCCGGTCAATGCGTTCGTCCGGCACCCGGATGGTGGCCAGGCGGTGCTCCGTTTTGGCGCCCGCATCCGCAAATTCACCGGTCAATGCTTCAAATACCGTGGTTTTGCCAGATCCGGCAAGACCGGTAATGCCTAATTTCATGATATGATCGCTCCTTTGAATATTTTTTTAACCACAAAGATAAAGAAAACACAGAGAAAGCTTCTTTATTTTTTCACGCATTCTTCTCTGTGGTCTCCGTGTTTTCACTGGGTTTATAAAAACGTCCCGCCAGTTATTGCTTGTTCCCGGGGATTGACTGGCTATCCGGATCCACCTGAAACAGCCGGCACGTATTCTGCCACAGGGTGTCTGCCAGTTCTTCCGGATCGTTTCCCCGCACGTCTGCCACTTTCATGAACACTGAGCGCACAAAGGCCGGTTCATTGCGCCGGGTTTTGTTCTTTTCCGGGGCCGGCGTGAGATACGGAGCATCGGTTTCCACCAGGATTCGGTCTTCCGGAATCCGGGGCACCAGTTTGCGCAGCGTACGTCCCCGGGACTGGATGGTCACAATGCCGGTAATGCCGATACAGAGCCCCAGTTTCAGATACGCATCCAGCTCTTTTTCATTGCCGCTGAAGCAGTGCACCACGCCGGAGGCGCCGGTGTCGGCAAAATGGGTCTCAAGGATTTCCAGAAACCGGCCCCCGGAATCCCGTTCATGAAAAATAAGCGGTAGATTTAACGCGGTTGCGGTTTCCAGCTGCCGGACAAACCATTTTTCCTGGTCTGCCTGAGGGGAATACATGCGGTTAAAATCCAGGCCGGTTTCCCCCCACGCCCGCACCAGGGGATGTTCTGCCTGTTTCGCCAGCCGGGCCAGCATGGGGTCGTCGCAGGATGCGGCATCATGGGGATGAATGCCGATGGATGCATAACAGCCGGAATAGGCTTGGGCAATGTCCATAGCCTGGGCACAGGTGGGTTCGGTAATGCCCACAATCATCATGGCGCGCACCGACGCCTCCCGGGCCCGTTGAATCACCTGGTCCATGTCCCGGGCATAGCTTTTGTCGTTTAAATGGCAGTGACTGTCAAAAAGTTTCATAAGTTATCTGAATCTATACTGTCTCTTTCTTTTCAGTTGAGTGTTAAGTCGATGCTGCCGGCTGAACAAATGGAAGTTTTGAATATCATTACATGTTTTAAAATGCAAATGGTAACTGGGGAATTAGCGCGAAGCGGAAAGTCGGAAGCGCAAAGCTTAAAGCGGAAAGCCGCTGGGCCGCTCATCGTGCCGACCGGTCATGCGTGAACCAAAACGGATATGCAGGTTGTTTTTTAGTTTTTTGTATCTGTTCAAGGGGTTAGAATTTTCAAACTTTCTTAAATCACTGGCCTTTAAGCGTTTGCAGGGTGCTGCAGATGCGAGGCGCCGGGCACGAAGGCGTACTCGTCGTACTTCAAGTGCCCGGGAACAAAGCAGATGCGGTGCCCTGTGAACGCTTGAGTTTTTTACCGCTGATACTGATGGTGCAGCAGGGGGCCGTTGCCCTGGCCGATGGGGCTGTCCTGGGAAAGGGCGATGAGACCGTTGGTAAAGGCCACGGCTTTTTTAAAGGCGGCGGCCGGCGAATGATTTTGGGCCAGAAATGCGGCAAAGGCCGAGGCAAACGTGCAGCCCGTGCCGTGGGTATTGCAGGTGTGGTACCGGGGGCTGGTTTCCGCCATTTCCAAAATGCGGCCATTTTCTTTCAGCAGCAGGACGTCCGTGACCTCGGGCAGGTCCGTATCCACGTGGCCGCCTTTTAAAATGATGCCGGACAAATTCTCGAACCGGGCCAGCAGATCGTGCCCGGCGGCGGGAATGGTGTGGATTTCCCTGCCATACAGGGTCTTCAGTTCATCATGGTTGGGGGTCAGGTAGTCCGCCTTGGGGATAATGTCTGAGACAAGGGCGGCCACTGCCGGATCATCGATCAGGCTGCATCCGCTGGTGGTAATCATCACCGGATCGCATACCACCGTCATGTCGGCCAGATAAGGGGCAATGGCCCGGCAGACCTCGGCATTGGGCAGCATGCCCAGCTTGATGATGTCGATACGGATATCATCAAATACCGCATCCAGTTGCTGTCTGACAAAATCCGCGGGCACCGGCATGACTCCTGAAACGGTCCGGGTATTCTGGGCCGTGAGTGCGGTAATGACAGATGCGCCATAGACACCAGCAGCGGCAAATGTTTTCAGATCCGCCTGGATGCCGGCACCGCCCGAGGGGTCGGACCCGGCAATGGTGAGGACCGTGGGAATGGGGGTCGAACGGGATGTCATTTGATCAACTGTTTAATATGTTCATATACTTTCTGGTTGGTGCAGATTTCATAATACCGGTTATCCGTCGGGCCGATCTCATGCAGGTCTTTTAACGACACTTCGGGAATCGGGGTTTCCCGAATGATCAGCCGCTGAAAATTGCCGGCAATGGTGGGGAATTTTCCCGTGTAAAAAACCAGTGGATTATTCTCAGATTCCGGCCGGATTTCCGGAATGTTGCATTCAATCCGTTCCAGGTGAATCTCTTTTTGCAGTTTTTGAAATCCCTTGAGTGAGAGTTGAATTCCTTTCACATTGTATCTCAAGGTTTTATTGTTAAACAGCAGAGCGGTTTCCGGATTGAGTGCCGGCTGCATTTCATAAACATTAAACGGCAGCCTTTCCTTGGACAGATACTGGCGCAGGGTTTTATCGCACCGGGACAACTGGTCCGCGTCATTGATGGCCGGAGAGATCATGATCTGATTGTCGTCATCAAAAAAAAAGGTGGGGGATGCGTCTGAAAATCCGACGCCCACCCCCAGTTCCAGGCGCGGCAGGCCTTTTTTACGGTTTTGCCGGTTGTATTTGCGGACGATCATCAAAATATTGATGGCCAGACCGCAGGCCCTTGAAACACAGTACCATTGCGCCGGCGAATCTTTGTATTCAAATATGGACAGAATAATGGCATCGCCCTCAATAAAGGTTTTGACGGCGCCATACAGGGAGAGCAGTTTGCTGATGGGTTCAAAAAAATTGAGGCTGAAATTGGAGGCCGGATTCATTTTTTTGGCTTTCATCTGCCCAATAATGGCGGTGGATCCTCGCACATCCGCTTTCAGCACGGCCAGCCGGGTAATGGGCTTTTTATCATAGGTGTCCTCAAAAGATAATTTGAATTCATACAGGCAATGATTGCTCCGGGACAGATTGATGATCTTTTCATCGGTGGTGATGTTGATACTGTCTGATGACTCCCTTATCAACAAATTATTTCTTAAGTCCCTGTGATAATTAGAAAAATCTTTTAAAAACCGGATCAGATATTTTTTCTGGTCCGTGCGGGAGGTGGCCCGAACACTCCGGATGGTCCGCTTTAACGCTCCCAAAGGAAAGGACTGGCCAAGGTATTTTTTAAACCGTTTGAGTTTCCGGACGGTATTTTTTCTGGCTTTGGGAACCACAATATACTGCAGACATTCCTGGGGAGACAGGGGCGGGCAGTAGCGTTCATACATGGGCCGCATCTGATAGGCCGCCACAATGCCATCCATCATGTTCTCTTTGGAAATGATTTTATATATCCGGTTTAACAATTTCTTCTGGATGGTGAGCCGGGTTTTAACCGCCTGGCGTTCCTGGAGCGGGGCGTTCTGCTGCCGGCATTTTTTCAATTCCGCTTTTAACTGAAAGTAGTTGAACAATTTATCAATATTGTCACTGTGCTTGATCCAGCCATCCGCCCGGGTGTCATAGGCCGTGATGTAGTTTTTAAGGGGCCCCTTCTCGTCGCTGGATATTTGTCCGGCGTTGTCATTTTCCCGGGAGGGGCCGTCCATCTGGTTTAAAAAACCGGTCAGCAGGTTGATCAGCGTATTATAATTCACCGGGTCTTCCACCCGGTGGCCCATTAAGACGTATTTTTCAATCATGAAAAAACCGTCAGAATGGGTGGCCATCTGAAGAATGGGATTGGAAAAAAGTTCTTCGGGCAGTTTGGCGATGTCCCCGAAATTCGCCGTGCGGAGGTTGTTGACATCCATCTGGACCTCGATGAAATATTCGAAAAGCTCCGCTCCCACCTGCCGGATGATCTGATTTTTCCGTTGAATAATCGACGCCACCTCTTCCCGCAGTTTCATGGTGGCTTCCATGGGGCTGGAAAATTCATGTTTCCGGATCACATTCTTGCAGTGCTGAATCGACTCTTCATACTGGTTTTGAATTTCCTCGGTCAGCATTTTCACGAGGGCGGTCTGGGCCAGAAAGTCAATCTGAACTTCCTCTTCCGCTTTGGCCTTGTTCACGCCGTCGGTCAGAATTTCATTGCACAGCCGCTGGAATTCGGAGGTTTCCCTGAACCAATTGATTTCCGGATTGATGATAAACGGTGCGGACGCTTCCGCGTACTTGATGACCAGCTCAAATATGAACCGCTCGGTGACTTTCCGAAACTCCGAGCTGATGAACACATCGAACCGGACATTGTCCACGCCGAGTTTGAGGCGGTCAAACGGCAATTCAATGGCGTATGTTTTAAGATCAAATGTATTTAGATCAATATCGTTCAGCATTTAAACCGTTTAAAGCGCAAAAAGAGGAAGTGACTAAAGTGATCTAAAGTGCCTAAAATTATGGACTGCGCAAAACGCGCGATTATTTTTAACATAAATATTGAAGATGCCAACGGCATTAACCATAACTTTAGCTCACTTCAAACGCTAGTTCACTTTTTACTTTTCCAATTAATCCGGATTGGGATTGAATCCGTAACCGAATGGTATTTTTTCAACATGGTTTAATCGGTAAAGGGAATCAATAGGAATGGTCTTTTGACGGGAATGTTCCGTTTTCGACCTCTGAAATATAGGCTTTTATTCCGTCCGCGGCCTGATCCCCCAGGCGGGCGTATTGTTTTACGAATTTGGGCACATGCCGGTCCGTCATGCCAAGAAGATCATGGATCACCAAAATCTGGCCGTCACATTCCGGGCCGGCGCCGATGCCGATGGTGGGAATGGAAATGCTTCGGGTAATCTCCGCGGCAATGTCCGCCGGGATGCCTTCCAGCACCACGGAAAACGCCCCGGCCTGCTCCACCATCCGGGCGTCGGACAATAGCTGGGCTTCATCCCGCTGCACCCGGTATCCGCCCATGGCATGAACCGACTGGGGCATGAGACCGATATGGGCCTGAACCGGGATGCCACAATCCGTAATGGCGCGAATGGTGTCGCTCACGGTGGCTCCGCCCTCCAGCTTGACCGCAGCGGCCCGGGTTTCTTTTAAAAACCGGCCGGCATTCGTGACCGCCTGTTCAACAGACACCTGATAAGACATAAAGGGCATGTCTGCCACGATCATGGCCCGGCGCACTGCTTTTGACACAATCCTTGTGTGATAGATCATCTGCTCCATGGTAACGCCCAGGGTGCTGTCCTCGCCCTGCACCACATTCCCCAGGGAATCCCCCACCAGAATCATGTGAATGCCCGCCTCATCCGCGATTTTTGCAAAAGGATAATCATAGGCAGTGAGCGAAGTAATTTTTTCGCCTTTTTGCTTCATTTTGTGCAGCGTATTGAGGGTGATCTGCGTTGACATGGGATATCTCCTTAGATGTGGATGCGCCGTCAACAGGTAAATCAGTTTTAACGGGAACGGCCGGAATCCCGAATCCGTTGAGCGACACAAGGGGTGTCGATGACAGAAAGGACAATTTCGGCCCGAAAATCCGGATACATTAATTATTGACTATGCAAACCCTTTAAAATATAAGTTACAGGTTATTCATACCAGCTTATAATCAGCTGTTTTGTTAACCTGTTACAGTATAGAAAAAATTACCAGGCATTGCAAATGTAAAAAATATGCGGCAAGGCCTGAAAAAAGATCAAATGACATGATTCAACTCATCAGAGGGTTTAAAGACACACTGCCGGATGAAACCCCGACGTGGCAGCACATCGAAAGAACCGCCGCCGCTCTTTTCCAGGCATTCGGGTTTCAGGAAATCCGGCTGCCCATTGTTGAAAAAGCCGCTCTTTTTCAGCGCAGCATTGGGGAACATACCGATATCGTTGAAAAAGAAATGTATACGTTTGAGGGCAGCAAGGGGGAACTGATCACCCTGCGTCCCGAAGCCACGGCATCCGTGGTGCGCGCCTACATTCAGCAGAAACTGTACGCGCCCGATCCGGTGCAAAAGCTGTATACCATCGGCCCCATGTTCCGTCGGGAGCGGCCCCAGCAGGGAAGATACCGCCAGTTTTACCAGATCAACGCGGAAGTGTTCGGCGTTGCCTCCCCCTATGTAGACGCCCAGCTGATCGTGATGCTCTGGCAGCTGTTTGAACGGCTGGGTATCGGGGGGCTGTCTGTCCAACTCAATTCATTGGGCTGCCCGGACTGCCGGCCGGCATTTAAATCTGCCCTGGCCACGTTTCTTTCGTCCAAAGCAGGCGGTTTATGCGAGGACTGTGTCCGCCGGCTGGACAAAAACCCCCTGCGGGTGCTGGACTGCAAAGTGCCATCCTGCCAGGCCCTGATCGGGGAAGCCCCGGACATGCTGAATTTTTTGTGCGACGGGTGCACGGTTCATTTTGATGGGGTAAAATCCGCTTTGAACCGGGAAAACATCCCCTTTGCCCTGAACCCCCGCCTGGTCCGGGGACTGGATTATTACACCCGGACCGCTTTTGAAATTCAGACCGATGCCCTGGGCGCCCAAAATGCCATTGCCGGGGGCGGCCGGTATGACATGCTGGTGAAAATGCTGGGAGGACCGGACCAGCCCGCCATCGGCTTTGCCATCGGCCTGGACCGGCTGGCAGCCCTTATGATGCAGACCACCCCCCAGAAAAAACTGACACCGCAACTGTTTATCGCGGCCCTGGGTGACGAGCCCCGGGATGTGACATTTGACTGGTCCTGTGCCCTGTCGCTAGCCGGTATCCGGACGGAAATGGATTTTTCCGGTAAAAGTTTAAAAGCCCTGATGAAACGGGCGGACCGGGTAGGTGCGGCCCATGTCATGATTGTGGGCAGTCAGGAGATGGAAGACGGGGCCGTGGTGGTGAGAAACATGCAAACCAAAGAACAAACCAACATTCCCATCAACGGAATCGTGGGGCATATTCAAAACTATCTGGCTGCAGAATAACGCAGTCTGAAAGGAGTCTGGCAGTGACGGAACCATTGGGAGCGATGCGGCGGACGCATCATTTAAAAGAATTGAACGCAGCGCATGTGGGTTCAGAAGTGGTACTCATGGGGTGGGTGCAGCGCCGCCGGGATCATGGCGGGGTAATTTTCGTGGACCTTCGGGACAGAAACGGCATCACCCAGGTGGTGTTCAATCCGGACCATAACGCGGAGGTACATGCCAAAGCCCATGTGATCCGCAGCGAATTCGTGCTGGCTGTGCGCGGCCGGGTGGAAAAACGGCCCGAGGGCATGACCAATCCCGAGCTGGCGACCGGTGAAATCGAGGTCATGGCGGATGCGCTGAAAATATTAAACCGGGCCCAGACCCCGCCGTTTATGATCGAAGACAATGTGGAAGTATCTGAAAACATCCGGCTCGAGCACCGGCATATCGATCTGCGCCGGCCAAAAATCCAGAAAAATATCATCACCCGCCACCTGGCCACCGCCGCGATCCGCAATTTTATGAATGAGAACGGATTTCTGGATATTGAAACCCCGGTACTGACCAAAAGCACGCCCGAAGGGGCCCGGGACTATCTGGTGCCCAGCCGCATCAACCAGGGCATGTTTTACGCCCTTCCCCAGTCTCCCCAGCTTTTCAAGCAGCTTTTGATGATCTCCGGATTTGACCGGTATTATCAGATTGTGCGGTGTTTCCGGGATGAGGATCTGCGGGCGGACCGGCAGCCGGAATTTACCCAGGTGGATATGGAAATGTCCTTTGTGGGCGAAGAAGATGTCATGGCCATTGCCGAGGGCATGGTGGCCGCGGTGTTCAAGGAGGTGAAAAATATTACCCTGACGACCCCGTTTCCGCGCATGACCTATGCCGAAGCCATGGACCGGTTCGGACTGGACCGGCCGGACCTGCGATTCGGACTGGAGCTGAAAGATATCTCAGATATCGCCGGCGCATCCGGATTTAAGGTATTTGCGGATGTGGTGAAAAAGGGCGGGCTGGTGAAAGCGATTAACGCCAAAGGCTGCGCAACGTTTACCCGCAAGGAAATTGATGATCTCACAGATTTTGTGGCCGTGTACCGGGCAAAAGGGCTGGCCTGGATCAAGGTCCGGGAAAACGACTGGCAGTCGCCCATTGCCAAATTTTTTACGGATGAAGAAAAAGAAAAGATGCGGCAGCGTCTTGACATGGCCCCCGGCGACCTGATCTTTTTTGTGGCGGATCAGGCCAAAATAACCAATGATGCCTTGGGGAACCTCAGAAATCATCTGGGCGCCAAACTCAAACTGACCGATCCGAATGAATTTAATTTTGTGTGGGTCACCCATTTTCCCATGTTTGAGTATGATGAAACGGAAAAACGCTATCAGGCCCTGCATCACCCGTTTACCTCACCCCTGGAATCAGATTATGATCTTCTGGAAACCGATCCCCTGAAAGTGAATTCCCGGGCCTATGACATGGTCCTGAACGGTTCTGAAATCGGCGGCGGCAGCATCCGTATTCACCAGAAAGACCTTCAAATCAAAATTCTCAAATCCCTGGGCATGGAAAAAGAAGAATACGAGGAAAAATTCGGGTTTCTGATCGCCGCCCTGGATTCCGGGGCCCCGCCCCACGGAGGACTGGCTTTCGGGCTGGACCGGCTCATGACCATTCTTTGCGGTGGGGATTCCATCCGGGAAGTGATTGCGTTTCCCAAAACCCAGAAAGGGGCCTGCCTCCTGACAGACGCACCGTCCCCGGCCAGCCGGGACCAGCTCATGGAACTGGCGCTCAAAATTGACCTGGAATAGAAGTCGATTGCTACTTTTATGATTTTAGCGCCTGATTATTTTTATCCTTGACATTATATGAATTTGTCTTTAATAAATTAATTTTTATTCCCCAGTAGCTCAGTCGGCAGAGTCCCGCAAGGCGGGATTAACCACCGATATAAGTTGGGGAAAAGAGCAGTATAAAAAGTGTTATGAGTTTTTTTCCCCAGTAGCTCAGTCGGCAGAGCAGGTGGCTGTTAACCACCGTGTCCGTGGTTCGAGTCCGCGCTGGGGAGCCAATCACCATCCTGTCTTTTGACGGGTTCATATATATTAAAGCCCCGGGAGTGAAAACTTCCGGGGCTTTTTTCGTTTGAGTCGCATTTTCATTCCTAATTCACCGATTTTTAATCTTTTTTAAGGTTATTCACTTCCGTCAAGCTCGGGAACTCTGGTTCGTAGTGACGCCGTAAGGCGTTACATTCATGCCCTCACGGGCACACTACAAACAGCCATGAGGCAAGGCCACATGAATACAAGCTTTGCGGAGAGCCAGAAAATTTTTTTGACAATTTAATGAACTAAGGTATGATAGATCATCTGATGGATCTTCCAATATAAATTTTTTCCGGCTAACATATTTGTTGCATCCGAAAGGAGACTGACGTTGAACACTCCTCCCGATATGCCCCGACTGGTCCGTGAGCTTCGCCGCCGCACGGGCCTGACCCAGGAAAAATTCGCCGCCCGCCTCGGCGTGACCTTTCCCACCATCAACCGCTGGGAAAACGGCCGCGCCCGGCCATCCCCCCTTGCCATGCAAAAAATCGAAGAACTCCTGCGCGCCATGAAAGAGCGCGGCACCGATCTTCTGGATGAAATTAGCGCCGGTGAGATTCCATGACCATTGAAACGCTGTTGAAGCAGGCAGAAGGCAAAACCCTTGAATTCAAGCGGGATTTGTCGTCGCCTAAGAATCTGCTCAAAATGCTGGTGGCATTCGCCAATACCGCCGGCGGGAAAGCAATCATTGGTGTGGAGGATAAAAATCGTTCACCTGTGGGCGTCGCTCACCCGCTGGATGAGGAAGAGCGGCTTTGCAGCCTGATCGCCGATGCCATTGAACCGCGACTGGTCCCGAATGTGGAGATCATGACGGTCGAAGACAAGACCCTTCTTATGGTCGACGTTTTTTTAAGCAATTTCCGACCTCACTATTTGAAGGCGGAAGGTTCGGAAACCGGTGTCTATGTACGCCTTGGCTCCACCAACCGCCAGGCCGACCCGGAGTTGATCGCTGAGCTGCGGCGCTCCGTGGAAGGCGTTGCGTTTGATGAACTGCCCATGCCTGGCCTGACCATAGAGGATCTGGATCTGGCGAATCTAAAAGCCCTGTTTCATGGCAATCATGATCTGGGTGAAAAGGAGTTGCTGACCTTGCGGCTTCTGAAAAAGGAACAGGGACGGCTGGTTCCCACCAAAGGGGCCATATTGATCTGCGGCCGGAAGCGGATCCTTCACTTTCCCGATGCCTGGATTCAATGCGGACGCTTCACCGGACACGACAAAGCCCGCATCTTCGATCATATCGATCTTTACGACCACCTGCCCCAGGCAGTGGAAAGCATTATGTTGTTTCTCAAAAAACACGCCATGCGCGGCGCGGATTTTTCCGAAGTCCGACGCAGGGATGTATGGAGCATTCCTTTGGGAATTTTGCGGGAGGTGGTTATCAATGCCCTGGTACACGCCGACTATTCCCAGCGGGGCGCCCCCATCCGGGTGGCTTTTTTTGATGACCGCATTGAAATCGAAAATCCGGGCATCCTGCCGCCGGGAATGACCATTCAAGACATGCGCCGGGGTGTTTCCAAAATCCGCAACCACGTCATCGCCCGGGTTTTCCGGGAGCTGAACCTGATCGAGCAATGGGGCAGCGGCATCCCCCGGATTCTGCGCGAAGCCAAAAAACTGGGCCTGCCGGATCTCCAAATGGAAGAGCTGGGCATGCGGATGCGCGTGACGGTATTTCTGACGGAACAAATCAACATTCAGCCGGCCGCCCCCGAAGTCACCGGGGAAGTCACCGGGGAAGTCACCGGGGAAGTTCGGAGGCTTTTGGCGGTTATGAGCGGGGACATGAAGAGAAAAGAAATACAGGCAGCCTTGGGCCTTAAACACGAAGAC
Source organism: Desulfobacterales bacterium (assembly GCA_963675805.2). Lineage (GTDB taxonomy): Bacteria > Desulfobacterota > Desulfobacteria > Desulfobacterales > Desulfosalsimonadaceae > SURF-3. Next base: position 1,041,118 of record CAXXNU010000001.1, read on the forward strand.
CACTTTAGAGAGGCCTATTTAATACCCGGGCTCAGGGCAGGGTTAATTGAAATGACCATCCCCGACAAACCCCGAAGTTCAAATCAGCGGTATCGTATTACGGCCTTGGGAAAAAAAACGTTGAAAAAGGGCGGTAAGGATAAAAAAGGCGACCGGTAAAACATTAGATACGTATCTCTTGGCTTGATTCAATTTGAGGGGATGTTTGAAATTTATTTTATTAAAATATCAAAAAGTTAATATCTAAATGAAATCCGACAGAATTAAAAACTGGCCGAAAAATAAACGGCTCCGGGAGCGGCTTTTGGCCGGGGGGCCAGATAAGCTTACGGATGCGGAATTGCTTGAGGAAGACGAATGAATAGTGAAGCTAATTGTGAAATAGCGTTGCGCTATTTTTCCCTATTAAGCGAATAGGCTTACAAGTGCAGATTGAAACAAATCCAATCCAATGAAAGATGGCGAAAAAGGTAAAAAATTAAATAAATTAAGTAGTTAAAGGACCCCAATACGCATATATGTTTTGTTTGGAATTCAGTTGTAAAGGATTTCTTTACAACTGACGCAATTTTTCCAAAAAGGCCGTCTGGTGGCTCGAACGTAAATATCCGGACCAATACCGGCGGATAAAGGCTGAACTGAACCCATGAGCGAATACCAATATTATGAATTTATGGCCATCGACCGGCCCCTGTCGCCAAAACAGATGGCCGAACTGCGGGCCCTTTCCACCCGGGCCCATATCACGCCTGTCAGTTTTACCAATGAATATAACTGGGGAGATTTCAAGGGCGACCCCGACAAATTAATGCAGCGGTATTTTGACGCCCATGTCTATGTGGCCAACTGGATGACGGCCATTTTCAAGGTGCGTCTGCCGAAAGAGGCGTTTTCAAGGGAGATGGTGAACGCATTCACCGAGTCTCCTTTTTTGGAGTTTAACGCCACCCCGAAAGATTGGATTGTCACCTGGTGTCTTGAAGAATCCGAAGATTACGACCGTTTCGGAGAAGAGGACGGCCGAAGCTGGATGGTGCGGCTGGCCCCGATCAGAGATGAGCTGCTGCGGGGCGATTTTAGGAGTCTCTATATCGGTTGGTTGCCGGCGATATCCGTGGAATTGCTGGGTTATCATGATGAAGAACCCCTGGCGCTTTCCGGGTTGGGAAACCTGACGGCGGCACAGAAAGCCCTGGCGAAATTCCTGGAAGTAGAACCGGATTTACTGGCCGGAGCCGGCATGGGTAGCCCGGAGCAAAAGGGCTCAGGACATTCACAAGCTGAAATGGAGGTGTGGATCAAAGGGTTGTCCCGAACTCGGGTAAATGAAATTTTGAAATGGCTTTTGGCGGGCCAGGGCCGGGAGGCCGAACGAACGCTCAAGAACCAATTTGCCGAATGGCAAAGAGGACAAAACAAGGCAACCACCGAAGCACCAAGGCGCACGGTGGGGGAACTCCAGGCCAATTGCGAGGCGGCGCGAAAAATCCGCCTGAAACAGCAGGCAACCAAACAAAAACAAAGGGATGCCAGGGCCCGCAAGGCGCGCGACGCATATTTAAAAAATTTGTCCGGGGACTTTCCCAAGGCGTGGCGGGCGGTCCAAAAAGCCGTTGAACGGGGCTCGGGTGCGGCCTACGACGAGGCCCGTGATCTTCTCGTGGATCTTTCCGAAGCCTATTTGAATTATGCAAGCCAAAAACGGTTCCAGGCGGAATTGAAGAATTTCATGGCCGGCCATCTGCGGCGTAAGGCTTTGATCCAACGAATGGTGAAAGCCGGTATCTGGAAGGAAAAATAAATGTGAAAACCATCTTTGGCGCTTTTTTCGTTGTGGCAATTGACGTATCCCCTCCTTAAGTACCTGCGCTTGATATTGCGATTTTTTTATATTATGTGTTTTGAAAAAATCAGTTTCTCATTATATGATCTGTTAGTGTAAATCTCTTGAATTCCTGTGCATAGGTGTTGGGGTATGGGGGGAAAAATAAAAGGCTATTTTCGTGCCATTACAGCATTGTTTCTGGTGATTCTGAACACTTTTTTCTGGATGGTTCCATTGTTTGCCGCCGGCATTTTAAAATTTTTGCTGCCGGTGCCGGTATTGCGAAAAATATTTAATGGAGCCATTACCTTTGTCTGTAATGCCTGGAACAGCTGGAACAACCATATTATTGATTGGACCCAGAACATTGTCTGGGATGTGCGGGGGCATGAAAATCTAAAAAAAGACAATTCGTATCTGGTGCTTTCCAATCATCAGACATGGAACGATATTCTTGTTCTGGAAAAAATTTTTATCAATAAAATTCCTTTTTTAAAATTTTTCATCAAGCAGGAACTGATCTGGATACCGGTGCTGGGATTTTCCTGGTGGGCGCTCGATTATCCCTTTATGAAGCGCTATTCAAAGGAGTTTCTGGAAAAAAATCCCCATCTCAGAGGAAAAGACCTGGAAGCCACGCGGGCGGCTTGTGAAAAATTCAGAGAGACATCCGTGTCGGTGATGAATTTTGTGGAAGGCACCCGGTTTAACCGGGCGAAGCATCAAAAGCAGGGGTCTCCATACAGGCACCTGCTGCGCCCCAAGGCCGGCGGCACCGCCCTGGTGCTGGACGCGCTGGGGAACCAGCTCCAGACAATTCTCGATGTGACCATTTATTATCCCCAGGGCGCCAAAACCCTGTGGCAATTCTTTTGCGGAGAAGTAGAATCAGTGATTGTAAGAATTGAAAAAATACCGGTCACGGATGCGGTGCTGGGTGATTATTTTAATGATCCGGCATTCAAAGCCCGTTTTCAGGAATGGATCAACACGCTCTGGACCCGTAAAGACGCCACACTTTCCGCCCTGTCGCAACACTATCAGACGACTGCCACTCGCACTGAAACTGACACGAATACTGCCAATTGAGGATTTTTTCCGTTATCCGGAAAACATAGAGGCTTATGCAGGCAATTCTCACCGCATATGCGCCCGCTCGCTATCAATCCGGCCACAAAATATCCCGAAAAGAGTCATTACGGCAAAAGCCGGAATCCAGAAAACACTGGATGCCGGATCAAGTCCGGCATGACGAAGTTTCTATATTTAATAGCCGGTTTAATAATAAATGTTCAGATTCCCCCTGTGGCAAGTTACCGGGTTTCAAAATCCCCTTTTCCGGCACCTGACCACCGAAACCCTTGACCGGAAATCCCCTGCCCCGATACACGGGCTCATTTTCTTGTTTTTTCAAAGCTTCCTATTTTTTGGCACAGCATTTCCTGGGTAAGCATAGGTAAGGCTCCCACAGGTTTTGTCCGATTGGCCTGTCTGCTGTTTTTCCGTTCCTTAAATCTCCCGGCCCCTCCCTTTTACCCGAATGCCTCGTTTTAATTTTAAACTAATTTTTTTCTATAGTTTTTTATAGAAGATTGCATGAGAATCGAAGTTAAAAATGAGCATGAAATTCGTCAAAAAATTTGCATTATCTCAAAACATTGAACAATTGATTATATATAAATTTACTTGTAAAACAATATGTTAAAACCAATTCTACTGTAAGCACTTGTAAAAAAAGCAGATACATAAGTGCGGCATAAAAATCAGATAGTAAACTATCGGGATTACAGGTATTCTTGCTGACAAATGTTTATTCTATTATTTCATTGACTTATATTAAAAAAACCTCTATTATTAAACATTAAAATAAATCATAGAAAAATATAAAAGTTCTACTTGTTTTTTGTTGATAGTAGATACCTCTTCCAGGGAAATTGGGTATCAGCGATCCCGGGAAATCAGGTTGCGGAAATCATGGAATCGGTATGCAGGTAGAACGGGGAGGTGTGATATGCAAACATTTTTTGAAAGCCCGCTCAGTTCTGTTTTATCAAAGGATTATTTTTCGCCAAAGTCAGTTAAATCCTATCAGGCGTATACGCTTCGAAATTTTTTGCAAATCCCCCAGGTTAATCGCCTGCCCGCAGAGCAAAGAGCGGCCATTGAAGTCGTTGGAAATGTTTTTCCTTTTAAAACAAATAATTATGTAGTTGACGAATTAATCGACTGGGATCATGTGCCGGATGACCCCATGTTCATTCTCAATTTTCCCCAGAAAAACATGCTGGCCCGGGAGCAGTATGATACCATTGCCGATCTCTTGAAAAAAAATGCGGATAAAAAAGAAATTGAAGAGGCGGCCATGAGAATCCGATGGGAACTCAACCCCCATCCCGCCGGCCAGGAACACAATATTCCGGTGCACAATGGCCGTAAACTTCGGGGTAGCCAGCATAAGTACCGGGAAACCATCTTGTTTTTTCCCAGTCAGGGCCAGACCTGCCATGCTTACTGCACGTTCTGCTTCCGGTGGCCCCAGTTTGTCGGCATGAATGATATCAAGTTCGCCATGCGGGAAACCAGTCTGCTGGTTAATTACATCAAACACCACCCGGAAATTACGGATCTCATTTTTACCGGCGGTGATCCCATGGTCATGCGGACAAAATTGTTCGCCGCCTATGTTGATCCGATTTTAAAAGCCAACATCCGGCACCTCAAAACCATCCGTATCGGCACCAAGGCGCTGAGCTACTGGCCGTATCGATTTTTCGCAGATGATGATGCCGACGAACTGATGTATTGGTTCCACAAAATCTGCCGGTCCGGAAAACACCTGTCCATCATGGCCCATTTCAACCATCCCCGGGAAATGGAAACAAAAGCCGTTGCCGATGCCATGACCAGAATCCGGGAAACCGGTGCGGTAATCAGAACCCAGTCTCCGCTTTTGCGACACATCAACGACCAGCCGGAAGTCTGGAGCGCCATGTGGCAAAAGCAGGTGGAGATGGGATGCGTTCCCTACTACATGTTTGTTGCCAGGGATACTGGTTCGCATCAGTTTTTCGCGGTGACCCTGGAAAATGCCTGGGAAATATTCCGGTCCGCCTACCAGAAAGTCAGCGGACTGGCCCGAACGGTTCGGGGGCCCAGCATGTCCGCCCATCCAGGCAAGATTCAGATCATGGGGGTGAGCGAGGTTAACGGAGAAAAAGTGTTTGTCCTGCGGTTTCTCCAGGGAAGAAATCCGCAATGGGTGGGAAAGCCTTTTTTTGCCCAATATGATCCCCATGCCGAATGGCTGGGGGACCTGCGGCCAGCCTTTGGTGAGGAAAAATTTTTTTATGAAACCGATTTTGACCGGTAACCGTTTGCAACCATAAATTTTTTTCTGGTTTATTTGGCAACGAAATCCAGCATCCGGTCTTTGGTAATTTTTTTCACAAATACCACAAAGGCAAGATAGAGGGCACCGCCAAAAATCAGAAGATCCCGGAAAATCGTGAGCATATCGATCGCGTCACCTGTTTTCGTTGAAAAACACCCGCAGCTGATATCCAGCCCCCGCCACACATTGAAAGCCAAAGCCGAGAGAAAAGAAATCATCAGCAGATTATAAATCGCAACGGCTCCCGGCAGCCAGACGCCGACGATCAGCAGACAACCCACCGTTACTTCCACCCAGGGCAGGGTAATGGCGACAAAATTGATCAAAACATCCGGCAACAGTTGATAATTATAGACCATCCCGGCAAAAGACGCCGTGTCCAGAATTTTGGGAATGCCGGCGGCGATAAAAATCGCGCCCAAAATCAAACGGACCAAAACAAAGACAACGTGATGAATTTTCCTTACTAACGGGCCTGCCATATGATTGGTATTCCTTTTAATCAAGCGGTTTCCTGTTTCGAATCAAAATGCGCGCAAAGAATATCGCCGTTTCCACACAACACAGTTTCAAATTGCAGCACCGGATGGTCAATGCCGAACCGGTGAAACAGCTGGTGCCGGATTTTTTCGGATAGAACTTCCGTTTCACTGACCCATTGATCATTGACGGTCAGATGACAGCTGAAAGCGATCCCGGTGCCGCCCACGCTCCAGGCATGCAGGTGATGGGCAGACCGGATATCCGGACGACTTTCAAGATACGCCTGAACAGAAGCAAGGTCAAGTCCCGGGGGGGTGGCGTTCATTAGAATGGCTACGGATTCCTTGATCACAAACCAGCTGCTTCTGAGAATAAAGGCCGCAATGATAAAGCACAGCACGGAATCCAGCCAGAACCAGGGCTTAAAGAGCAGAACCACGCCGTTGACAAGCACCACCACGGAGGTAAAAAAATCCCCCAGCATGTGCAAAAACGCGCCTTTAATATTCAAATTATGTTGGGCGTCCCGGTAGAGGAGAAAGGCGGAAAGCCCATTGCCGCAAATGCCCACAAGGGCCATGAGCATCACAATCCGGCCGGAAACGATTTCAGGGTGATTCAATCGGCTGATCGCCTCAAGCAGAATGTAAATCACAGCGCCCATTAAAATGGTGACGTTGCCCAAGGCTCCGATGATTTCCGCCCGGTGATAGCCGAAGGTCAACCGCGTGGACGCCCCTTTTTTGCTGATCTGCAGCGCCATATAAGAGATCATAAGGGCGGCCAGGTCGCTGAAATTGTGAATGGCATCAGAGATCAGGGCCATGCTGTTAGCAAAAATGCCGCCAATTAACTGGGCCACGGGGATAATCAGATTTAATGCCATGGTGAAGAACAGCCGGGACTGGTTCACCTGATTGGCGGTGCCAGGATCATGGGGGGAATGATGAGAATGGCTGTTCGGTAACAGGGAATCACCCGACAGTTCCCGGTTTTGAGCATTTTTTGATGTCTTCTGGCAGGTCATGACCTTTTTGTCAGGAGTTTTCAGGCACATCCACGGGCAGGCGGTGCTGGTTCCAGATTGTCCAGCCGTTGACCAGGGCCTGAACATCATCAAATCCGATATCACACAGGAAAAGCGCCAGTTTGTCGCACAAATCGCAGGTGGCGCCATCGCAGTAGGTGATGATTTTTTTATCCAGCGGAACGGATTCTAAAATCTCAAAGCATTTTTCTTCCGCCTGATCCCATGGCAGACACAGCGCCCCCTTGATGTGTCCCCGGTTATAAGCGTATTCCGGCCGGGCATCAAGGAAAACGGCTCCGTCTGAATGGAAAAGATCGGCCGCTTCTTCCACGCTCACAATGGCCACATACTCTGAAAAGGCGTTTTCAACACTTGACTGACTCCAAGGGCAGAAAAGCGGCAGGGTTTTTGACCGCAGCTGGTTGAACCCCAGCGCGATGCTGACAGAGATAATGATAATGAGCGGAATTTGCCACAAAACTTTCATATTCAAAAAGATCAGCCTGATTAAAATCGGGTATTTGTTGCCGGCATCCGTTGATTGGAACCTCATCACATTGTTTATAAAAATTTATTGATGCTCGGGACCGGACCGTGTATTTAAAATCTTCACCCGGTCCGCATTTTTTAAGAAAATTATTTTAAACAAAAACATAAATTTTTCGCAATATTAAAATGCAGCCTGCCAGATTATCATCCTGGCAACCCATTATCACACGGAGCAACAGATGAACAGCAGTAACTCACGGTTTCGTCCCATATGGCTGGACCACGCCTCGGATGAAGTAATGGTCATTGATCAGCGGGCCCTGCCCCATCAGCAGACACATATGGCGCTGAGCACTGTATCCGAAGTCATTTACGCCATCAAAGAGATGGTGGTGCGCGGCGCGCCGCTCATCGGTGTCACCGGCGCGTATGGTATTTTTGTGGCCGTCAAAACCGCCGGAGCACTTCCGGAAGACGGCAAAATTACAGAGGCAGCCCGCCAAATCACGGCAGCCCGGCCCACGGCAGTCAATCTGGCATGGGCGGTAAACCGCACCTTAACTGCGGTGTTGTCTGAAAAAAATCTGCGGCGGCGCATTGATGTTGCCCGGCAGATTGCCCGCGACCTTGCGGAAGAAGAAGTGGAAAATTCCCGAAATATCGGCCAGCATGGTCTATCTCTCATCAGGGAAGTTGCCAAAAAAAAATCCGGACATCCGGTCAACATACTGACCCACTGCAATGCCGGGGCCCTGGCCTGCATCGAATACGGCACTGCCACCGCGCCCATTTATGCCGCCCATGATGCGGGAATTGCCGTGCATGTGTGGGTGGATGAAACCCGTCCCCTAAACCAGGGCGCCCGGCTGACTGCCTGGGAACTGGGAAAACAGGGGGTGCCGCACACGGTGATCACGGATAACGCGGGCGGCCATCTCATGCAGCATGGCATGGTGGACATGGTGATCGTGGGGACGGACCGGTCCACGACCACCGGGGACGTGGCGAACAAAATCGGCACCTACCTGAAAGCCCTTGCGGCAAAAGACAACCATATCCCGTTTTATGTGGCCCTGCCGTCATCCACCTTTGACTGGACCCTGGAAAACGGTATCGCCGAGATTCCCATTGAAAAACGGGATCCGGATGAAGTGCGCTATATTCCGGGTGCGCCCAAAAGCCGGGAGTATCTGCTGACGCCGGAAAACAGTCCGGCCGCCAATTATGCCTTTGACGTGACCCCGGCCCGCCTGGTCACCGGGTTTATAACGGAACGGGGAATTTGCCGGGCAGATGCGGCGGATGTGCGGCGTCTTTTCCCTGATAAATTTTAACGGCCTTGACTTTTTGCGGCCACAGTATATAAAAAACCCATGTTTACTGATCTTGAGAAAAAAATTATCGCATTGATTCAAGGGGATATGCCGGTGGAAAAGCGCCCCTATCAGGTGATTGCGGAGACCATCGGAACCGATGAAAAAACGGTTTTAACGACGGTACAGGATCTTGTCGACCGGGGCATTATCCGGCGCTTCGGCGCCACCCTGCGTCATCAGAAATCCGGGTTTACCGCCAACGCCATGGTGGCCTGGCAGGTTGATGAAGACCGGGTGGATGGTGTGGGAAAAATCATGGCGTCCTTTGATCAGGTGTCCCACTGCTACCGGCGGAATCCGGCAAAAGACTGGCCGTATAATCTCTACACCATGGTGCACGCCATGGGAGAACCTGCCTGCCGGGCCATTGCCGCTGAAATCGCAGAAAAAACCGGTGTGAATACCTATGAAATTCTTTTCAGCCGAAAGGAACTGAAAAAGACCTCTATGCAATATTTTGATGATGAAGAGGATTTTTAGAAGATAGGCCGAAGTCCGAAGGCTGAAGACTATTAAACCAGCCATTAAATATTGAGAATTCGTCATGCCGGACCCCGGATAAAAGCATTCCAGGGCAGGCCCGATCCGGCATCCAATCTTTTTTGGATTCCGGCTTTCGCCGGAACAACACTTTTGGGGATATTTTATGGCCGGATTAATAATAGCCGGCGGAAAACCTTTCTTCCCTTAAGCCTACAGTCTATAGCCTTCAGCCTTTTTAAGACAACCCCCATCGGTTTCGCGACATACACATTGGAAAAGTCTCCCCCCCACATCCTGTGCATCAATCCCTGGATTCACGATTTTGCCGCCTATGATTTCTGGGCACAACCTTTGGGCCTGCTGTCTCTGGCTGCCATTTTGCGGCAGCACGGTTTTCCGGTATCCTATATTGACTGCCAAAACCGGTTTCATCCCCTGTCCGACAACCCGGCTGACCCGGCGACCCGGGGCGGCCGGGGCCCTTATTTAAAAACACCGATTCCAAACCCCCCGGGTCTAACATCCATCCAGCGCACCTATTCCCGGTATGGTATTTTGCCTGAATGGTTTGAACAGGATGTCAAAACGCTGCCAAAACCGGACGTTGTGATGGTGACCTGCCTGATGACCTACTGGTATCCCGGGGCGTTTGAGACCATCCGGGCAATCAAGCGCATTTATCCGGACGTGCCGGTGGTTCTTGGCGGCATTTACGCCACTCTGTGCCATGATCATGCCAGCCGGCATTCAGGCGCAGACCATGTGCTGACCGGTCCCGGCGAACAGGCGGTTTTTGATGTCATCAAAACCGCCACCGGTTTTGAAGCGCCGCTGCGCTTTGATCCGGATGACCTGGACACCTATCCGTATCCGGCTTTTGATCTTCAACAAAAAATCGCCTACATCCCTTTGCTCACGTCCAGGGGCTGCCCGTTCGCCTGCACCTATTGTGCATCCAATATTCTGCAGCCCCAGCGGATGGCCATGTCACCGAAACGGATTATCCAGGAAATTATTCACTGGCACGACAGATTCGGTACAGCCAATTTTGCTTTTTATGATGATGCGCTGCTGGTGGACGCGGAACACCATGCCATTCCCATGTTTGAAGAGATCATTGCCTGCGGCCGGAAACTGACCTTCCACACGCCCAATGCCGTGCACATCCGGGCTATCACGCCGGAACTGGCTCGTCTCATGCGCACCGCGGGCATCGCCACCCTGCGGCTGGGGCTGGAAACAGCAGAGTTTAACCAACGGGATATTGACCGAAAAGTCCGGGAAGAAGAATTCTCCCGGGCTGTATCCAATTTGATGAATGCGGGCTTTAAAAAAGAGCAGGTGGGCGCCTACCTGCTGGTGGGTCTGCCAGGGCAGGATATTGCAGCTGTTGAAAGGTCCATTGCGGTTGTAAAAGCATCGCGAATTACGCCCATTCTGGCGTATTACTCACCCATACCGAAAACAGCGATGTGGCCGGCGGCCTGCAAGGCCTCCCGGTATGATCTGGCATCAGATCCGGTGTTTACAAACAACGCCATCATGCCCTGCCGGACGGGATTTGACTGGGCAGAACTGGCACGGCTGAAGCAGCTGGTTAAATCCTGACGGCCTCCGGGTTGCAGGTTTCAGGTTGCAGGTTACTGTATGGTGAATTTATTCTTGCATTTGGATATTCGCAAAAAAACTTTTGAACATCGAACGTCCAACATCGAACGTCGAATAATGGCTTCCCCAACAGACCAAATTTGTCCTGCGGGATAGAAGTTGCATTTCCTGACACCATCTTCCTTCTACCTTCAGCCTTCTACCTTACCCCTTGCCCTACCTCCCCATCACCTTAAGCGCCTGCGCCACCACATTTTCCGCGGTAAATCCGAAATTTTTCAAAACCGTTGATCCGGGGGCAGATGCGCCAAAGGTGGCAATGCCGATCACAGCGCCTTGGTCTCCGGTGTATTTTTCCCATCCCAAAGGAATGCCGGCTTCCACTGCCACCCGGGCCGGAACATCCGGCAGCAGCACCTGGTCTTTGTATTTCTGCGGCATCCGGTCAAACAGCTCCCAGGAGGGCATGCTCACCACCCGGGCGGCCACGCCCTTTTCTGTGAGTTTTACATGGGCTTCCAGGCAGAGGCTGACTTCAGAACCGGTGGCAATCAAAATAACCTCTGGTGTGCTGCCGCTGTCTGTCAGCACATAGGCCCCGTTTTTCACCTGATCCGCGCCAGGATAATGTTTCCGGTCAATGACCGGCAGTTTCTGGCGGCTCAGAATAAGGGCGGTGGGCGCGTCTTTGGACGCAATGGCATATTCCCAGGCCACTGCGGTTTCTGTCGCGTCCGCCGGCCGGATGACGGTGAGATTGGGAATCATCCGCAGGGATGTCAGGTGCTCCACGGGCTGGTGGGTGGGGCCGTCTTCCCCCACGGCTACGGAATCATGGGTGAACACATAGATTACCGGCTGATTCATCAGCGCGGCCAGACGGATGGCGGGCCGCATGTAGTCCGCAAACACCAGAAACGTGCCGCCAAAAGGCCGCAGACCGCCGTGCAGGGACATGCCGTTTAAAATGGCGCCCATGGCATGTTCGCGCACGCCGAAGCGGATGTTGCGGCCGCTGTAATTGGCTTTTTGAAATTCAGCGGCACTGTTGATAAACGTTTTATTGGACGGCGCCAGATCCGCGGAGCCGCCGATCAGGGCCGGTATTTTTTCAGCTACGGCATTCAATACCGTTCCCGAAGCGGCCCGGGTGGCGATAGGCCCTGTGCTTTCTGTAAAATCCGGAAGCGCATCCGGCCATCCAACATCATATGATCCCGTCATCATGGCCTGCCAAAGCATCGCTTGTTCAGGAAACCCATTTTTATAGGCTTCCAGCTGATCATTCCACTGTTTCTCCACTTCCGCGCCTTTTTCCATGGCCTTTTCAAAGTGGGTCCGCACACTTTCCGGCACGCAAAAGGCTTTTTCCGGCGGACATCCCAGGCATTGTTTGGTGAGTTTAATCTCCTCTTCCCCCAGAGGCGCGCCATGGGCGTCGGCCGTGTCCTGTTTATTGGGACTGCCATAGGCGATATGGGTCCGAAGCCGGATAAGGGTCGGTTTTTCTGTTTCCTGGATGCCGGCCTCAATGGCGGCCGCGATCTCTTCCGGATTGTTGCCGTCTTCAACGGTCAGTACCTGCCAGTGGTATGCCTGAAACCGCCGGGTCACATCTTCAGTGAATGTGATATCCGTGTTGCCTTCAATGGAGATGTGGTTGTCATCATAGAGGCAGATCAGCCTGGAAAGCCCCAGATGGCCGGCCAGAGAAGCCGCCTCGGACGCGATGCCCTCCATCATATCCCCGTCTCCGCACATGACAAACGTATGGTGTCCCACAATATCATGGCCGGGCTGATTGAACCGGGCGGCCAGGTGGCGTTCCGCCATGGCCATGCCCACGGCATTGGCCACTCCCTGCCCCAAAGGGCCGGTGGTGGTTTCAACCCCCACGGTATGCCCGAATTCCGGATGCCCCGGGGTTTTGCTGCCCCATTGGCGGAATTCTTTAATATCTTCCAGGCTCAGGCCGTAACCGCTGAGATAGAGCAGGCTGTAAAGCAGCATGGACGCATGGCCGCCGGACAGCACAAACCGGTCCCGGTCCGGCCAAAGAGCATTTTTGGGGTTGTGTTTCAGATACCGGGTCCAGAGGACATAAGCCGCGGGTGCCAGGCCCATGGGCGCACCGGGATGCCCGGAGTTGGCCTTCTGGATGGCATCCATGGAAAGGGTGCGGATGGTATTGATGCATTGGGTATCGATGTCCATGCCTGCCGGACAGTCATTCATTGGGGGATTCTCCTTATCTTATCATTAAAAAAATTAAAGCGCTCTTAAAAACTCCGGTTTCAGTGCCACTTTCCCAGCCAGGGCCTGGTCAATCAGACGCAGGGTTTTCTCCTTGTCCTCGGGAAATTTTGCCCGGATGGGGAGATAGTTGGAGGCATGGTTGGCGTGAAAAAGGCCGTTTGTGAGGGTGGTGTGCTCGATCATGGTGCGGATTTCTTTCAGCATGTCAATGGGTTCGATCAGGGTGAATTTTCCGGATTCATGGTCATCAAACATGGGAGTCCCGGGAATCAGCATCAGAGACAGGGCGCCCACATATTCCGGATCAATGGCGGACAGTACTTTTCCGGTTTCTTCGGCATGGATTTGGGACCGCTCCGGCCCGGCAATGCCCAACAGCACCGTAATGGAGAGCTTGACCCCGGCAGCCCGGATTTTTCTGCCCATTTCGATCATGGTGTCTGCCGTGGCCCCTTTGCGGACATTTTTGAGGGTCACGTCATCCCCGGTCTCAAGGCCCATGTAAGCGATGCCGAGTCCCAGGTCATGCAGTTCTTTAAGCTCCTGGTCGGTTTTCAGCTTAATCCCTTTGGTGTTGGCATACACCCCCACCCGTTTCACCCAGGGCAGCTGTTTTCTGATTTCTTTTAAAATCATGACCAGCCGTTTCTGAGGAATAATCAGCGCATCCCCGTCGCAGATAAAAAGCCGGTCCTGATTTCTGCAGTATTTGGCGGCAAACGCGATGTCTTCCAGAATAATGTCATCGGATTTAATCTTAAACCGCTCTCCTTTGTATGCCCCGCAAAAAGTGCATTTGTTATGGGAACATCCCACCGTGGCCTGCAGCAGAATACTGTAGGCTTCGCTCGGCGGACGGATCATATTGCCTTCATAATGCATTTTTTCTCCTCAATGTTTCTGGTCAATTTTTCATAGGTGTATCAGCAAACCATTTTAAATTTCAATACCAAATAAAAAAAGGATGCCGCTTGCGGCATCCTTTTTCGGAATCTGTCCTTATTCAGATTTTTCTATACGAAATTGCGCTTAGAAGCCCCTGTCTTTCAGGTCGCTGGCAACATCAATATAAAATTCATCGGCATCAAATCCCGGGGTAATGCCGAACAGCTGACCCACAATGTTTAAGTGATCGCAACCCACGCTGTACCAGGCCGCATCTTCCACACCGCGGAAATTGCCCCATTTGGCGCTGTTGACGCTGACCAGACCGTCATTTGAGCCTTCATATGCCAGGAGCACCAGCCAGGTGGCTTCCAGGATGACGCTCGGGCAGGAAGTTTTGGCTTTGGCGGCCCAGCTTTGATAATAGATACCGTTGACATTTGGCGTGTGTGGATTGAAAACATTTTGCATGTATGGGCGGGTCACATCATAACCGTTTTCGAGGCTGTTCGGATTGGTGTCACCGAAAATAAACGCATACACAAAGTCCAGGGTATCCCCCACCAGCCATTCCAATGAATCCGGAACGACACCGACGATGACGTCCGCCACTGCGCTGCCTCTGTGGGGTCCGGCAATACTCGTGTGGCTGGCGACAAAGGGGGCCAGGCCCATGTTGGTGATGGCGTCCCGGGTATAGATGGTCCCGTGGGAATGACCAATGATATTTAATTTTTCAGCACCGGATATGGCTTTGATATACATAAACTGACTTTTGAAATCTTCAGCTTTGTTTGCGGTGCTGTCCATGCCGTTGACGGACGTGACATAGACCTCTGCTCCTTCATCTTCCAGGGCTTCGGGAATGCCCCACCAGTAATCCACAATGCCGAGAATTTCCGCTGACGCGCCCATGCCGTGGGCCAGAACAATGGGATATTTTGTATCGCAGGTATAACTGTTCCCGCCGGCAAAAACATTTCCGGGCATCAAGAAAAGCGTGGTAATCAAGAGCGCCAGACAGATGATGGTCGATTTTTTCATTTTTCCCCCTGAATTTAGATTATGATAAAGAGTTTTGATTTTTAGTGAAAATAGAATTTAAACAATAAATCGTTAATCTTTGATGTAAACAATGTTTAGGTATATCTTGACGTAAAGGTAAAGAAATGTCAATCAGGGAAACCCTGATATTTTCTTTCGCAAACCCTGATATTATTGATGCCGTATTGAATCCGTTATAATCTATGGAGGAAAACCTTTGAGCTTTTCATTTGGTATGCTAAATAAAAAAAATGGGTAACGAAGTCATCATCTTAATCATCGAAGCCATGGTGGTCTATTTTCTGGTTCTATGGGCGCATTCCCTGCGCCATCGTTTCGGGCCGGTGCATTTTTATGCGCTCATCGGCGGCATCACGGCGGTGATGTCCTGGGTAACGGATGCGGGGGTAGCAGTCCAGGCAGGCGGGCTTACCTTTGTAATTGGCTCCACGGTTTTTTACACATCTCTTATTTTAGGGGTTTTTGTAGTCTATGTGTTTGACGGGCCGCAGGCAACGCGGGTGGTCATCTCAACGGTTGTCGGCGTATCGGCAATGGTTCCGATCATTGCCGCGGTCATCCACTTTCAGATGGGGCTGATCAGCGCGGAAGCCATCCCCTATGTACCCATGCCGAGCATCCGGATTAATTCGGCATCGGTTGTGACCACACTGATTGATCTGCTGTTTTTGGCCATGGCATGGGAGTATCTTGGCACCCCAAAATTTAATCTAAAACTCTGGCATCAGGCGTTTTTGACACTGCTCGGAGTTATGTGCCTTGACGTTTTGTTGTTTGCCACCGGGGCCTTTGCCGGGACCCCAGAATATTTGAATATCATGACAGGCACACTCCTCAGCCGCTTGGTTATCTCCGTTTTTGCCTTTCCTTTCCTGTATGGATATCTTTACTGGCAGAACACCAAACCAGGCGTTGAAATCGAGCATCGGCCGGTGATGGCAATCTTGAAGCAGGTGGCGGAAATCAAACAGGAACTCTCTGATGCGCAAGAGGAGATTGAACGCCGGAAAAAAGTGGAAAAAGAACGCGATGTCTTGATTGCGGAGCTGCAAAAAGCGCTTTCCGAGGTCAAAACCCTGAGCGGACTGCTGCCGATTTGTTCAATCTGCAAGAAAATAAGAGATGACAAGGGATACTGGAACCAGATCGAATCCTATATTCAGGAGCATTCAGGCGCGAAATTCAGCCACGGCATCTGCCGGGAATGCGCAAAAATCCATTATCCGGGTTTCAATCTTTATGATGACGAATAAAAGCGTCGGTTAATTGCCCCACGACCAAGGGCTCTATCTGTTTGTAAGACAGAAACGGTTACCTTGTCCTGCTCCGGCTTTCACCTTTCACCTTTCACCTTTCACCTTTCACCTTTCACCTTTCACCTTTCACCTTTCACCTTTCACCTTTGAGCTTTGAGCTTTGAGCTCAAATTTTCACGTATCCAGGGAGGTGAGCCCCTCTCGCAAGGCAATTTTGGTGAGTTCGGCCACACTTTTGGCGTTTAATTTCCGCATGATCTGCTGGCGGTGGGTCTCAACGGTCTTAACGCTCACGTGAATTCGGGCAGCGATGTCTTTGGTTTTCAGGCCTTCGGCAATGAGCTGCAGCACTTCCCGTTCCCGGACCGTCAACTGGGAGGCCGGGGAACTGTCGCTGCTTTCCAGAATACTGGCGTAATCTTTCATTACCGTGCCCGCGATTTTCTGGCTCATGTAGTTCTGGTTTTTCATCACTGCCGAAATGGCGGCCACCAGTTCGTCAAAGGCGCAATTTTTCAAAAGATACCCGGATACGCCGGCTTTGAGCATGCCCACCACATATCGCTTGTCCGAATACATGGAAAGGGCAATGATTTTTGTGGCCGGAAGCTCCGCCAGAATCTGCCGGGTGGCTTCGATACCATTTAATTCCGGCATGTTAATATCCATAACAATGACATCCGGCTCAAGATCCAGGGCCAGCCGCACCGCCTGACGGCCGTTTTCGGCTTCACCGACAACCCGCAGGTGGTCCTGATTTTCCAGCAGGGCTTTTAATCCGTCCCGGGTGATTTTATGATCATCCGCCAGCAGAATTTTGATGTCCATGATTATTTTTCCTGGTTTATTTTTACTGAGATCAGTGTTCCGGCTGCGTCATTTAGGGCAACATGCACTGAAAAATCAATTCACCGGCTGGATTTCTATGGCCGCCATGGGTGAAATCATGGTGACCCGGGATCCGATTTCCGGATCAGAGGTGATTTCCAGGCGGCCGCCCTGATGTTTCAACCGCTCCTCGATGGAAAAAATGCCGAATCCGCCTTTTTTCACGTCTTTTTCGTTTCGGGTCGCCGCAAACCCCACCCCATTGTCTTCGATGGTAATACGGATCATGTCTTCCTGTTCAATGGATTCGCCGGAGATGGTCACCCGGATCCGATCCGCGCGGGCGTGTTTCACCACATTGTGCAAAAGCTCCCGCGCGGCCTGGAACAGGAGGATGCGCAGACTTTCGTCGATGGGTTTATGTACGGGTTTATACGACAGGTCATCAATAAATTCAACACGGATATCATGCTGTTGCTGGGTCTGCTCGGCCAGCCAGTCCAGGGCCGCCTCCAAACCCAGATCATACAGAATGGGCGGGCTTAGTTCAAAGGTCAGGCTCTGGGTATCGCTGATGGACTGATCGATGAGGGCGTGGATGGCATCCATGTGTCGGGCCGCCGCGTCCAGGGAAGTGGCATTTTTAACCAGCCGGAGCTTCATGGAGGCGTTTGCCAGGGCATGACCGATGCGGTCATGAAGATCGCTGGCAATGCGCCGGCGCTCCCGTTCTTCCGCCAGGGACAGTTCCGAAGACAGGGACCGGAGCTGGGACTGGTAGCGCAGGGATTCTTGTTCGCGTTTTTCGGAAATTTCCCGCACCACTTTTTCATTTTGGATCACGCTCGCATAGAGCCCCGCGTTTTCAAGGGAAATGGCGGCCTGGGATGCCAGCAGGCCGAGCACCCGTATCCGTTCCGGGGTGAACACCGACGGCGTAATATCGTTTTCCAGATACAACAGGGCGCTCATCCGGTTGTGCCGGATCACCGGCAGACACAGAACCGAGCGGGGGTGATAGTTCAACACATAGGGGTCCCGGGTAAAAGCCCCTTCCCTTGCCGCGTCTTCCAGAACCAGAAAGGTCCTGGCGCGTTTCACATAGTTCAGCACCGGACTGAACAGTTCCGGCCGGCCCTCCACGGGCAGGGATTGGTAGACAACCGTCTCTTTGTCATCAATATGATTCTGGGCTTCCAGAAACATCCGGTCGGACGTAATCGACAAAAACTGAGCTTTCCGGGCCCCGGCGGTTTCCAGTACGATTTTCATCAGGCTTTTCAAAAGATCGGCCAGAACAATCTCCGTGGAGATGGCCTGAAGAGCGGTCACAATGGCGGTGATATCCAGGTCCGGTTCCGTCGGCAGCGGATGGGCCGCTGAGACCGGCGTCAACAGCCGGGGAAAATTTTTTTCAAGAAGGGCGACTTTTGCCCGGGCCCCCCACTGGTGATAACTCTCACGGGCTTTTTGCATAAACGTTGCGGCAATATCCGTGTATCCCCGGGCCATATAAAATCTTGCGGCCGCCTCATTGCTGATGGCGTGGTATTGCGTAAATCCCCTGGCATTGGCGGACTGAATCGCCTGCTGGTAAAAATCAATGGCCCGGCGGTCCTGCCCCGCAACCCGCGCGATTTCCGCCTGGATTAATAAATATTTATCTTCAAAATTGTCCGGGCATTGGGCGGCAAACCGTCCCATATGACGGCAAAAAAAACGCATCTGCCGGCGGTAAACGGATTTTTTCAGGGCGGACGCGGATGGGTACAGGGCAGCCAGCGTGAGGCAGTGATACACATAATATTCAGGAATGATAATGGTGCCGATGTGATACTGACGAAGTGCCCCGCATTGTCTGGCCGCTTTGAGGGCGCCCTCATAATCTTCCATAATATACAGGAGGCGCAGTTTGGTCAGGTGATGCCGGCACAGAATCAGTTTGATGTCATCGCTTTCGATATTTTTCACATGCCGGGATTCGGAAAAATGGTCGTCATCCAGACTGTGGATATGAAATGTGTCGCCCCGGAGGCATTTGACGAATTGAATGACGGAGATCAGATAATTTAACGCGCCGACATCATGTATTTTTTCAACAAACTCATAGTATCGCTCACATTCCGCGCCAACCTCATCAATGGACCTTCCGGCGGCAAGCATGGTGAAAACAAGGGACTGGATGTGATACACCGTATAATTCAGATCACCCGTATCCCGGGCGGATTCAAGACCTTTCCGGTTCAGGGCAATGACCTGGCTGAGGTGCCGGGTCCACAGGGTGATGCCGTTGGCAAAATATAACAATACCTTGGCGTTCATCGACGCGCCGCCGAACCGGTTTTTCACTTTCATGGCCAGTTCGCCGAACCGGTATCCGGCGGCATATTCCCTGAACAGGCCGCACAGGGCCGCGCCATAGATAACATAGGCAAATGGTGACACACTGGAATTACCGTGCTTCAGCGTAATTCTAAAAATATAAAGAGCCAGATACGACGCCAGATACGGCTGGCAGAAATACGCGGACAGGCTCAGATTCATCATCATTCTGAGGACGAGCAGCCGGCGCGGATCGGAAATTTCGGGAAGATCAACCAGCGCGTCAATGTCTTTTCCGCGCAGTCGGAATTTCAGGGTCATCAGACTCTTTAGAACATCCAGTTTCCCGGCCTTTTCCGGGAGCTTCACCCCCAACAGGCCGAGGCCGGCACAACCGATTTCAAGGGCTTCCTCATGCTTGGCAAGACTTGCCAGCATAATCATTTTCTGGTTGTAAAGTTCCGCCCGGCGTTCATCCGAATCCGTCCGCGAAAGCAGCACCTGGAAAAGCTGGTCCGCCGCCTCAAAATGCTGGAGCAGGTATTCACATTCCATCCGATGTTTTTTGATATCAAAAACAAGGTCCTGCCAGTCTGTCCAGTCATCATCCGGAAGCAGCACTTCGGCTGCGGTCAAATATCGATGGGCCTGGCGGTAGGCGGCGGCATCTTTGGCCCGGATGCCGGCCAGGAGGTTGAGCCGGGCGAGCGTTTCCAGATCCGGGTCTGCTGCATCGCCGGGAGACAGCTGATTAAAATGGTGCACAATGGAAAAAATACGGCTGGCGAGATTTTTGGTCTCGGTGCCCGCATAAAGCAGTTTTCCAATCTTGCCGTGATATTGCTGTTTCAGCGCATCCGGGATTTCCGCGTAAATCGCCTGCCGAAGTTTATCGTGAACAAACTCAAACGTTACATCCTCTGCCGCCATGGACGGTCCCGGCGGTTGAGGGACCTCCGGGGCCGCGGGAAAATCAGCCGCCGGGAATTTCTCCACATACCGCCAGTGCCCGCCCCTGGCCAGAACAAGGCCCAAAGCCACGGCTTCCGTGAGATCGGTGACAATGGCATGTCTCGATTTTTCAGCGGCCGAAAAAAGCAGGGCCAATGAAAAGGAATCCCCGATGCAGGCCGCTATCCGCAGGGACTCGAGAACGGAGGCCCCCAGCAGCCGGATCTTGGCCGTCATAAAATCCACCACATTCTCGGTGATCCCCTGGGCCGCGATTTTTTCAATATCCCATTGCCAGCGGCCGGCAGTGAAATCATAGAAAAAAAACCCCGCATGAGTGACGGTATCAATAAACTGACGGATGAAAAACGGATTTCCTCGGGTCTTGTCACAAATAACTTGCCCAAGGAGCTGAACCTGGTCCATATCCGTGCGGAGGGCGTCCGCGAGCATCCGGCAAACCTCGGACTCACCAAGGGGCTTGAGCGTAAGGGTCTGCACCGGTAAACCCTTGTGCCGAATGGCGGCAAGGGAATCAAACAACGGATGAGAGGAGCTGATATCATTGGTGCGATAGGCGCCCACAAAATAAAAATGGCGGGTTTCCGACCCGATGAACAGGGACTCCATCAATTTCAGCGCCGCAGAGTCCGCCCATTGCATGTTATCAATAAAAAGCGTCAACGGATGCCCGGGGGCGGTGAGGGCCTGGAGAAATTTTTCAAACACCACATGAAACCGGTTCTGGGCATCTTTGGGGGACAACACCGGCGGGGACGGCTGTTTGCCCACAATAAACTCCAGCTCCGGAAGCACTTCCACAAGGACCGCCGCGTTTGATCCCAATGCGTCCGACAGCTTTTCCCGCCAGTGGTCTATGCGGTCCACCGGTTCCGTGAGAATCTGCCGGACAATCCCGGCAAAAGCGGGAATCAGACCGCTGTAGGGAATATCCTGCTGAAGGGGCTCATATTGGCCGGAGATAAAATACCCGCTGTCCTCTACAATATGGCGCTGAAGTTCTTCGACCAGGCGGGTTTTCCCGATCCCGGAATATCCGGCAATCATAAAAATCCCGACGTGATTTTCCTTTATCCGGTGGAATTCATCCACCAGCATGGCGACTTCAATATCCCGGCCATACAGTTTGCCCGGGAACCGGAACTGTTCGGAAACATCTGCTTCCGCCACCGCAAATGGAACCCGTGGGGTATCACCGTCGGAATGTGTCCGGCATTTCAGAAGATCCGACCGGATGCCCCAGGCACTTTGGTACCGGGACTCCGGGGATTTGGACAGAAGTTTCAGCAGAATCCGGGAAAGGGATTCGCCGATTTTTTCCCGGGACGCGTCAGACAGTTCCGGCTGCCTGGCCATATGGGCGTGGATGATTTCCATGGCGCTGCCGGAAAACGGCGGCTTTCCGAAAAGCATTTCATGAAACAGGATTCCCAGAGAATAAAAATCCGTGCGATAATCAACGTCACGTTTCATCCGGCCGGTCTGCTCTGGTGAAATATATGGCAGGTGGTCACCGGGGATGAGAGTCCGGTCCTTTCCGGAATTGTCCGTCACGGTCGGTAAAAAGGGCGTCCCCATGCCAAAGGCGTAGTCCGTAAGGCATGCATTTCCGGTTTGCGGATCAATGGTAAACGCACTAGTGGTCAGCCAGCAGTGGGCAAGGCCGGCTTTGTGAAGATCATTGATGGCGGTGGCAATGTCAACCGCCACCGGAAAAAATTCAGCCGGTGCCATGGGCCCGTTCTGGTTCAGGAACGCTTTCAGAGGGGTTCCGGGAACCTCCTCGATGATAAACGCGACGCCGCAAAGGGAGGGCTTTCGTATCTTTTCAACATCATACACCCGGGCCAGATGCGGGGAAAAACTTTTTTTAAGGGGAAGAAAATACCGGTAGGCAGCTTCCAGGGCGTCCCGGGACGGATCGTGCATTTGCAAAAACTGAATGTTTACCCGGCTGCCGGAAGCTATGTGCCGCGCGTCATAGATTTTTACACCGTTTTTCAGCGGATGTTCAATGAGGATCTCATAACTGTCCAGATGGAACATGGGGATGCGGTTCCTGGTAATAAAGAAAACATGTTGAACATCGAACGTTCAACGTTGATGTAATCGCAAAAAGTTAGATTTCGACGGCAAAGTATAAAAGTCCCAAATTTGAGGCGCGCAAATCCTGAGTGATGATTTGTACTTAACGTACCATGAAAAAACGAAGGATGCAGCGCAACAAAGAATTTGGACTTTTTACGAAGCCGTCAACGTTGAATTATGATTGCCATTTCTTTTAGCTGGTAGCTGCTCAGCAATCTTTATAATTTTAACTGAAAAGGCAAGCAGCCGTTCTTCAAGATCAAATTTTTGATTTCCGTTCACGTTGTCTTTTTCATTCGATATTCGATATTCGATGTTAAACGTTCAATGTTCGACGTTCATCCTTGTGATCTTCACCATTTCAACCCTTCAATAAAACAACCTCCCCCGCCGCCACCACCGGAGCTGCCCTCGGTTTTGAATTGAGCGGAAATGGTGTGATCTCCGGAAACGCTGCTGAAGGTGTAAGCCCCCACAGCCCCCAGGGACTTGCCATCCACCCGCACCTCACTGATCTGATATCCCGCATCCGGGGTGATGGTGAAAGTTTCATCGGCATCCGCAAACGCGGGAATGCGGCCCGAAGGTGAGATGCGGCCGCCAGCGGCAGCGGTGGCGGTGATGTCATAGGAGGTCACCATGTCTGCGGGGTTCCGGTTAATGGCAAGGGTCGTTGCCGGATCACCGATCAGGTTGAGAGAGATCAGCACTTTTTCAGAGGCACCGGCATAATACGTGTCGATTTTGGATTCCGTGGCAATGATGCCGATGCGGTTTTCTTTTTCCAGAAAGATTTTTTCAAAAACAAACTGGCTTAACAGGTCGTGTTCCCATTGATGAGACAGACCGCTGGGCGCAAAACAGGCCACCGCGCCCGTATCTTCGGCCATTACCCATTCCTCAGCCAGGCTGTAATCAAAGGATTGGGAAAAATACCCGTTCAGGCAGTTAAGGGCCATAATGAAAGTCAGAGCATCGGGCGTTTTCAGGTCGTCCACGTCACCGGGCTGAAGAATAAATTCACCGCCCCCGTATGGTTCCGCCCCCCATCGGATCACATCCCCGTGGCCTACGAAACTGGTGAGAAGAGCGCCGGCGTCAATAAAAGAAAGAATATTACGGGTAACATCGTCCAGGGACCCAAAGAGCCGGGAATAGATTTTGACGGCAGTGAATCCGGATGGCAGATAGGTTGCCAGGTCATCGCTTAAATTCTCAAACGCGATTTCGTCATCATCCGCCACAAAGAGAACCTGCCGGGGGGCGTAATTTTTGGCAGTTTCATACCGGATAATTTTATAGGCGGTTTGGGAAATATCATCCGCGCTTTTTCCGGAAATTCTGCCGATATAGATTTGCGGCACCGGGCTGGCATCATCAAAGGCCGCAAATTCATTGTCCGACGGCGTCAGCCCCAGTTCAGACGTTGCGCTCAACAATACCGGCACGATATTTTTTTTGCCGGTATTGAAATAATTCCGGTAGTCCAGGTTGGAATCCCCGGCCAGGAGCACATACTGGGGGGCCGGGGGCGTCCAGTTGTCATGGGTATATTTCAAAAACCCTCGCACGGCTGAGGGATCAAAAAACCCATAGGTGAAAACATCATAAATATCTTCAATGTCCACCATTTTGACCCGAAGTCCCTGACGCCGGCGAAGTTCGCACAGTTTTTCAAGGCCCGGCATCAGGTCTTTAGCGGTGATCACAAGGTAGTCGGCGGTGTTGGATAATTTTTTCAAATCAAACCCCGGTCTGAACGTGATCCGGTCAATGGACAATGCCGCCGCCAGCGTCATGGCGATATATCTTTTTTCGCCGCCCGGGTGCTGGAATGTCAGATTAAAGCGGTCTGCGTCTGCAGTGATATCCGCACCGGAAATCCGGATTGGATTTTCCGGGTCAGAGAGATCGAACACCCGGAGCGTTTTTTGGGTGAATCCGGTTACGGCCACGGGCGCCGGGTTTTCCTGGTTGATGCTGAATTCTAAAAAATCGTTTGCCGCGGAAAGACGCCGGGGGTAGGTGATGGCTATTTTGTTGAAATACAGCACATCACCGGGCAGGGCTGCGGAATTGAGTTGAATCTGGTTGCCGCCGGCTCTGAGCCGGTTGGCGGCAATGGAAAGGACCTGGGTGTTGCCAATGGCGCCGGACCAGTTTGCGTCGTCTGCGGGCGCGTCATTAACCGTGACCATCGTCCGATGGTTGGTGTCCGTGACCCCCTGGAAATAAACGGAAATTTCCGCCGGACCCGCCCCGGCAGTCAGCCCCGGCAGATCAAAGGAAACCGTTGTGGACTGGGGAGCGGTGAGTTTTTCCCAGAACCAGTAATCTGCGGCAGGGGCACCCGGTGTCTGGGTATACAGCAGATGATTTTCCTCTGAATAAACGGTGTCAATGAATGTTGTGAGGGGGGTGTCACCGGGTTCCGGCGCCCGGCCGGTCCAGGTCATTCGCTTTCCGGCAGCACCGTTCCAATACAGCCAGAACACATCAATGCCCGTGAACTGGTTGTCAATGCCCGGGGCATAAAATTCAATGCTGTCAGTTGCCGTGAAAATCGCATCCGATGCGGACACAATGATAGGGATTTCCACGTCCCGGTGAAACAGTTTAAGGGTGTCGGGGGAAATATCTGCAATCGAGACGCCGGTGCCGGAAATATCGCTGCCTGTAATCCGAATCATTCCCGGCGCAGACACCTCGATTTTAATACCGCCCCGGTTGGGACGGGGATCGGCGGCCATAGCAGGATCTTTTATGCCGACGGTCACGACAATCAGAAAAAAGGCGATTGCCCACCAAGAAAAACGGATGTTAAGCACGGATCTATCCTTATTTTTAAAATTTACTTGAGAGATGATAACGCCTTGCGCATTTTCATGATGCCGTTGACATAAACTTCCCGTTGCCGTTCATTTTCCGGAATCAGATCATAAATGCCAAACACCGCGGCCAGGCGCTGATATTCTTTTATTTTATCAATGTGGTTTTTTCCCATTCATTAAGTGTTTTCGGTATGTTGATTGTTTGTTCACGCCACCAAACAAATAATAATTTGAAATTTTAAAGTCAAGTGTACCCGTCCATTGTACCTTTCCGTGCCCGTGTGTATCTGAGGCCAATTTAAATTTCTTCAGCGGTAAATTCCAAATAATTTTTTGGGGTCACCACTCTTGTGGTAATGTTTTTATATGCGTTTAAAAAAGTTTTTGAAAATTGCGCGGATGCTTTTGGGTTCCATTTGAATTCAACCGCCAGGAGGGTATCGTTTTTTTCTTCAATATAATCGATTTCCTGCTGCTGATGTGTCCTCCAGAAATGAGTATTTGCATGAATGCCGTTAAACAGAAGATATTTTTTCCGTTCACTGACCATGAAATTCTCCCACAATGCCCCGGCATCCGATCGCAGGCGCAAAAGGTTGAAATTTTTTATCAGAGCATTCCGGATGCCATTGTCGTAAAAATAGATTTTGCGGCTTTTTTTGAGTTCATTCCGCACATTCCGGCTGAAAGCCGTGAGGCGGAAAATAACAAAACTTTTTTCCAGAAGTTCGATATACCGCTGAATGGTGACGGAATTGACGCCCAGCATGCCGGCCAGTTCATGAAAGGAAACCTCTGAGCAAAGCTGAAGTGCCAGGGCCTGCAGCAGTTTTTCAATCAGCTCGGGCTTGCGAATATCCTGAAATGCAAAAATGTCTTTGTACAGATAGCTGTCCGTCAGCTGATGCAGAAGATCCTGTGCATCACCGATATGCGTGATGACATCCGGATACATTCCAAAAAGCAGTCGGTTTTCAAGCAGTCGCTGCTCCTCCAGGGGTGATGTATAAGCCGCCATTTCCTGGGTCGATATGGGCAGCAGCAGAAATTCATATTTTCGACCGGTCAGTGGCTCATTGACGGAACTGGAAAGCTCCAGAGATGACGATCCAGTCACGATGAGCTGGGTGGTTTTGATCTGATCGGTAATGAGCTTGAGGGTGATGCCGATATTTTTCACCCGCTGTGCTTCATCAATTAAAACCAGATCTCTATCGGCAATCAGTTTTTTCAGTTGTGTAGACGTTGGGCTGTCAAGCATCTGGCGGACATCAGGTTCATCACAGTCCAGCATTACAGCTTTTTTCTTGTGACTGTCGGCAATCTGTTGAACCAAAGTGGTTTTTCCGGACTGTCGGGGGCCGGTAATGATCAGGGCCTTTCCCTGAAACAATTTTTTATTTATTTGCGTATATAGCCGTCGCGGGATCATTTTTATATTTTGTTGTTATAATCTAGAATTATTATAATATTTTTATATTATAATGACATTCTGATATTTTTCAATTAAGAGCAATTTTATGGGATCGAAAAAATTGAATTTTGTGATCATTCTATCCCCTCATCTTTTTTCCATTGATCCCATTGCTTTTTGATGTCGGGCTTTTCTAACAAATTTGTCAGTTCAGTGATTCTGGGTTCAAGATAATCATATTCCAGGGATTCTTTTTGAAATTTAAAAATACCACGAATAGGTTCGTGATGTTTCGGAGGGCACTTTCGAAAAAATTTATTTGAGGCATGATAACGCCTTGCGCATTTTCATGATGCCGTTAACATTGACTTCCCGCTGTCTTGCATTTTCTGGAATCAAATCATAAATGCCAAACACTGCTGACAGTCGCTGATATTCTTCCGTTTTATCAATATGGTTTTTTTCCCAGTCATTAAAGCGCTCAAGAGACTTAAGGCGTTTATAAATTAAACGTTTTCGATATGTTGATTGTTTATTCATAACAATTAACCAATAATAGTTTGCATTTTTAAAGTCAGGAGTATCAGCTTTTGCCTGCGTGTATCCGCGGCGAAGAAAAAATTACCACTTCGCGACCCGGAATCCAGGAATTTCTGGGCGAAACAGATAATCAGGTTCTTAAATTTAACGCCCGCTGATATTGGGCCATTTCATCCTCGTACTCCCGGGCGGTGAGCGATACGAATGCCGCCCGGGCCGCAAGATTCGCCGTGTAAACGGCCCGGCCGCATATTGCCTCAAACCGGAGAATGGGCGAGGCCCCGTTCAAGACCACCAGGTCGATGTCATCGTAATTCAGAGCGTTTTGAAGGGCGGCCCGCAAGTCCGTCAATTCGTCCAAAGACGGTTTCCGGACAAACAGTACCCCGATGTCAATGTCTGCGTTGAGGCGGTAATTGCCTGCGGCAGTGGAGCCAAAATGCCAGGCAGCCAGGACGTTTCCGGACGCGGCCAGGCAGTCCGCAGCCATTTGCCAGTTATGGGCGGTCGGCGGTGCTTCGGACATAATTCATCACATCGTTTTTAAATTGCTCAAAATCAGCCAATCGCTGGTTCACCATCACCGCAAGAATTTCATCATCCACCCGTTCATAACGATGCACCACGAAATTCCGGAACTGCACCATCTTAAAATATGCCTCATCATGACGGATAAATCCGTTTTGAATGGCCCGCTCAATGGTGTCCCGTCCGGTTGTGGCGGGGCTCTGTCCGGAAATTGATAAAAGCCGCTGGCAGGTGTCGATGACGATTTCAACCAGTATTTGCAGGTTGCGCTCCACTGCTTTTTTGGTCCGCCAGTCGGAAGAGAGGTCCTTGGCCGAAATTTTGCCCAGAGAGCGAAGTTCAGTCAATACTGAGTCAAGGCTTTGCAGTTTTTGTGCGATGACGCCGTTGATCATATGTCTTTTTTTTTATTTGGAATTCAATTCAATCAGGTAATTCAGGTCATGAAAACCATAAAATCAGCCGCAGACGCACGCGGATGGACACAGACTTTTTTTTTATCCGCGTTCATCTGCGTGCATCCGCGGCTAAAAAAGCGACTGCAATGCGCCGATAAAACAGCCGCCACTGCTTGAAGAGGGAGTTGCCTTTTTGCTGAATTGCGAAGCGCTCAGGGTTTCGGTCACCGGTCCGATGGGACCGTAAAATTTATTTCCCTGGGTGTTGTCCAGATCAATCTCTTCGAGTTTGTAATAATAGGTGGTATCGGTATCCTTGTATACATCGCAGTCTACATAGGAATAGGACGCTCCGGCAGATTCCGTCACCGATTGGGAGGCGGTAAAACTGCCGCTGATCAGGTGATAATCTCCGTTTCTGTCCAGGCTGCGCCAGAGCTGGAACCCGATGGTGTCCACTTCCGTGGCCGTTTCCCAGGTAATCTTGATGCAGTCCCCGGATGACTTGTCAAATTCCGCGTAAAAAGATGCTAGGGCAATGGCCAGGGGCTGGTTGATGCCGCCCAGGACGTATTCCGGGTTCGTCGCCAGTGGGGTTCCAGGCGTGCCGAACTGATATTCACCCAGTAGCCGAAGCCGCAAGTTAGCAAAATCCCATGTTGCCGGTGGGTCCGCCCAGGTCCCGAAACAGTAATACGGCCTTTTGGCAAGTCCGATTTGCGGACTGGGTGGGACTGATCCGTCTGCGCCCGCAGGCACACTGGGATTGCCATTATAATAGTAATCGACATCATAGGTCGGTGCATTTGTGTTATCCCAGTCCGTGACAAAAACGCCCCAGTAGCGGTAATAATCAATGGAAGACCAGTTGGCAGGTGGTGGCGCAGCATTGACAGGCGGGGTCAGGCCGTTGGGGGTAGCATAGCTATATGGCGGATCATCCCATAGGTCCGGCGGGTATACCGGCGCTTCGTCCACACGGTAAATGTGAATACCGGAAAAGGGATCGGTCCATGTGCCGCTGTTTTCCGTGGTAAAGAGATAGTCCCCGTCCGGGTGTGATAATTGCCGGGAAACCGGGGTACCGTCGGTATCATAATATGAATGGGCACTGTCATCGCCGATGGGAGCCGATGAGCAGACCCGGGGAGATCGGATGGCATCTGTATCGCATGTTCCAAAATTAGTCATGGTTCCATCATTGTTGTTAGTCGTGAGGTCAGGGCAAATGCAGCTGTCCGTTTCCTCGTCAAACCGCCAGTATCCCTCAAGGTTGGTTTCTGCCCCTGTCAGCTTTTTGCACATATTAGCACGGATCTGAACAACGTTCCGCGCCTCGGTCCAGACCCGGACCTCGTCGATTTGGCCGTTGAAAAAACCAGCCCGGTTTGTATCCCTGCCGATACTAAAGGATAAAGCGTTGGCATCAAGTGTTGTCGCAGTAAAAGAGGTTGTTCCTATGCTAATGCCATTGTAAAAAATTTCCAAACTGTCGCCGTCAAAAACAAGGGCAACGTGGGTCCATGTATTCAGAGGAGGCATGGTATTCACAGTAACATTTGCATTTGCCCCTGCCCCCACTATTACCCGACCTCTGAGAATCATATTGCCGCCGACCAGTCTCTTAAAAAGTGACATTTGTCCTGGGGTAGTGCCATCGTTGGTTCCTTTACCCATTATCCCTCTGACTTGGGCCGCACCCGCTCCTCCGGCCCAATCCGTGGGATTGATCCAGGCTTCATAGGTGAGGGCATTTGTTCCATTCAACGAAGCATCATGGGGAACATCCACAAAATCATCCGTCCCGTCAAAATCAATGGCATTGCGCGGGTCCACGTTTTTGCCCAGGATAAACTCGGTGCCGGAAAGGCCATCCCGCGTCAAGGTGTTAGCTCCAGGATCCAGTTCGGCCAACACATCCTTCCATGGCCGGCAATTGGCCTCCCGGAAAGCCAGGCGAAGACTATTTTCATCACCGACACCCGGAATACCGTCAGAAGTGACATCATAATTGTATTCTACCGTATAGGTCGGAAACGTGCCGCCGGTGACAAACACCCCGAAATATCCTGCATCATCCAGCAGTTGCCATCCGATGGGTCCGGCAGTGTAATCCGGGGCGTCCGCCACCCGGTAAACCTGTATACCGGCGCCGGTTCCCCACGAGCCGTCAAATTCTGTTGCAGTCAGCTGCTGGTCATTGGTTATGTCGGAAAGTAATGCTTCAAATATACCACCTGCTCCCGACCCCAAATAATCATGGGCGCTCGCATCGCCGATGGGCGCTTCGGAGCAGATGCGGGCAGCGGTATTTGTAAAGCCAGTATTTACATTGACGGATTGATCAAGACTCGTGCTGCTGATAGTCTCGTCAAATCGCCAGTTGCCTACAAGGTTTGCTTCCGAGCCGACCAGTTTCCGGCACATATAGTCTTGAATTTCGGTTTGGGTTCTGGATTCGCTCCACACCCTGACTTCATCAATCTTTCCGTAAAACGGATTTCCGCCGCCATCATCCTGCGCCCCGATGATCAGTTTTTCAGTGGAACTAACAGCACCTCTGTTGCATGCCCCTGAATTATCCTGGACACCGTTGATATATATCGCCATGCTGTTGGTGGTGGTGTTGTCCCATGTGCCGGCCACATGATACCAGGTATTCGTTAGAAGGCTGGATGTGCTGAGAACGCTGTCGGTGGTGGTGCCGTCGTTTACCAGCAGTTGTATCTGATCGTTAGTGGTACCGCCGAAGCGCAGCGAATAGGCTTCATTGGTTGCCCCTTCTCCTTTATGGATAATCCCGGCATTGTCAACGGTCCCGAACATATATATCCAGGCTTCAAGCGTGCCGGCACCCGCCAGGTCAAGGGATGCATCATAAGCTACCTCAATAAAATCATCTGTTCCGTCAAATTCAAACCCGTTTCTTTGGATTTGTTGTGATGCCGGTATGGCTGTTTCAAGCCCCCAGGCACCATGAGCCGGTTCCGTGCCTGCAAATTTTCTGACCGCGACCCAGTCATAATCTGAATAGGATCCAAAATGGTTCTGAAGCGATATCTGTCCTGGGCCGGGATAATCCGTATCTGTTGCAGATCGGGTTAGGCTTGATGGCACATCTGTAAAAAAATTAATAGCTGATCCGCTGGCGGAGATGGTTCCGCGGTACCAGGTACTTGTAGCGGGCCTAACACCATCTTCTCCAGCACCAGGGATAAACTGCCATGTACCGACAGTGTAGGGGGGCTTGAGCAGACTTTGGCCTAGACTATCTCTTTGGTCGCTTCTTGCCTTGTACCCGGTGTCAGCTATGAAGTTACCTCGGAAACTGACTTCGGAGATAGCATCGGTCGATAAACGATAGCGATATTCAACAGCATTATTTTGAAATCCAGAATAGGAAGTACTGGAGCCCAAACATGTCCAACCATATGGTGAGCCTGTTGCTCCTCCTCCGCATCGTAAGTATGCTTCAGAACCAACGGGTTCTGATCTAGGGTAAACACCTGAAGTGGATTGCTGAGCCCATTTTGTCAGGTCAAGGGCACTGTTAAAATCATCAAAGAAGATGAATGTTCTGTCGCCATTTGACGTGGTGGATGTTGTTGGGGTGGTGCCATAATAAATATAGATCGTCTGATCGGAAGTGCTTAAATCGTCATTAATTTTGACCCAGAAAACTGCGGAGACATAATTAGGTGCAACTGGGTCGATATCAATCGTTTCCAGCCAATAGTCAAGTTCTGTGAAATTATCATCATCAACAAATCGAACGTCTCCAAAATCCGACTGGCATTTGCTGTTCAAATATACATTCTCTCCGGAATCCGTTCCGGCTTGGTCATAATGGACTCTTATTTTTATCTGGTAATCCGTTCCGGTACCGGCAGCAGACTGAATAACATGGCTTTTTCTAAAGGACCATGCGGCAAAAGAAGCTTGTGTCCAGACAATACTAAAAATAAAGGCAATAGCTGTTGCCAGAAATATGTGATAAATAGCTGAAAGACGTTGGTTACGATTTTTAAATTGCATTATGCGTTTTCTCCGGTGACAGGGGTGCTGTCAACTGCTATGGGGTGATATTTTACGGTTTCATACAAAAACTGACGCAAATACAGCATATTATATATAAAAAACCCGGATTGTCAAAACAAATGATTCCCTGTGATAACAGTGTTTATGATGTTGTATGGGTATTTGTTTGCATTATGGTTGCCAGACAAAAGAATACGCTGGTGCGTTTATCATCAATGAGTGTGGAAAAGACACCCGGTTCTCATTAATCAGTTGATGATCTTATGAAATTGTCTTAATATCAATCAACTATGTGGATCGGTTCGGATATAGTCGCATATGGCATTCTGTTGAATAGAACTTACAGCCTCTTTATGTTGAGCGGAAAGTAATCCGTGAAATCCGCGCAATCCGCGTCAAAAAAGTATTGGACACGGATGATCACGGATTGCGCAGATTAAAAAACCTGATTATCCACCTGGCGTGCCTCATGACCGCTTGGTGTGTTGCCCGTTTTTGGCATATCATTACCGCCTTACGGCGTCACTACGAACCAGAGTACCGAGTGAAGTGGATAACCAGATAAAAAAATACGAAAAATGAATCATTCCGATCTCCCCCAAAAAGCCCTGGACCTGATCAATCTGATCAACGCGGCCATCACCAATGGACGGCTGTATCCCCCGGGCAGCGCCCTGATTGCAAATTCCGTCCAGCGGATGACACTTTCCGTTGTTGAAATTCTGAGGGAAACGGATGCCGTGGAATACGGGGAAGCCGAAAAAAAACTCCTGATCCAGGGGGCGGCGCTTCCCGACAAAGATCAGAAAAAACCCCAGGTGGTGTCTTTTTTGCGGCTCTTGGCAGAGCAGGGGCTGCGCAGCATTTCCATCAAAAAAGAGGTGACAGAAAAGGAACTGGCCCAATTTATTCAGGTGATGGGCACGGCCCCGGATGACGTGAAAGCTGCCGGCGGCATCAAAAAGATGTTTCAGGAACGGCAGATTACCCATATTGCCATTGATGAGCTGATTTACGTCAAAATGGATGCGGACCGATCGATCATGGCGGACATGGCGCTCAGCGACCGGGATATCGCAGCCAGTCTTCTGGGGGATGCGGCAGCCGAGGAGCAGGATCTTGAAAAAATCCGGGAAATGTTCAGGGACGCAAAAGTGGTGGGCCGGATTTTCAAGGAAGGGGTTCGCCAGATCCTGGAAACGCCGGAAGACGAAGAAGCCGTATCCGATAGCATTGCAGACCTTATTGCGACGTTCAAAAAATTATCCGGAGACTCCGGGGTTGTTAATTCAAAAGAAATTCTAAACACCCTCATGGAAATGGAAGATGCAGTGCTGATTTCCGCTTTTACCCGGAACCTGGATGATGTGTTCGGAGAATCCGTTTTTGAAGAGTTTATCGAATCCCTTGACAACAGTCGGGTAAATGACCTGGAGCATCGTGTCAGCCGGATTCGGGAAACGATTAAAGGAAATACAGCGTATTCCGCATCCCAGGCGTCGGCCATTGATCATGTCCTTGGGGTCATTCAGAAGGCCGCCAAAACCAAGACCGGGTCGGAGCCACCGATAAAATCCGAAGAAAAAGCGACCGTGCCGGCAGCACCGGAGGAGCCAAAAACATCCGACCCCCCTTCAGCACCTGAAACATCCCGGGACAAGCGAGTCAAACTGCTGACCGCCGCGTTGAGCGCTATCCTGAAAGGAGACACCGATATCCTGGGGTCATTGACCGATGTGAATGGTCTGGCCGCAGTGATCGCCCAACTGGTGGAAAAGGGCAAAGCATTCACCGTGGATGCGGTGATTGAAAAGCTGGGCATCGGCCTTTCGAATGAAAACAAAAAAATCCGGAATACGGCAGCCGAACTGCTGGCGAAAATAGACGAGCGTCTGGATGATGAAAGCCATTTAGACCGAAAAATTGAACTTTCCCGGAAACTCGCCCAGTATTTACAGTATGAATCCGAACTATCTGAAGTGTATGAAAAAATTGCCCGGCAGTTGCAGCAGACCGCCCAGAAAATGATTGTAAAAAAAGAATTTGAAACCGCCAAAGAGATTCTGGATCTGTTTCAGGGCATTTATACCGGCAGTCTTGAAAAAAATGATGCCATCGTGGCGCTATCTGAAAACATGCTCCAGAATATCTCCACAGATGCCATCCTGGATATTCTGATGAAGGACGGGGCAACCGAAGACATCGACCGGCAGAAAAAAGACATCCACAGCCTGATCATCATGGGCACTACCACGGTGGAACGCCTGCTGGACCGGCTGTATGAAACCCACAACCGGTCCGAGCGCAACCGGATTATTCAGGTGATCACCAAAATCGGGAAACCTGCCGCGCCTCCGGTTGAAGAAAGACTGCGCCAGGGCGGGCCGTGGTTTTATGTTCGGAATCTGGTGCTGCTGCTGGGCCGGATCGGGGACCCGTCCCATTTGGAACTGTTGGAGTCGGCCTTTACCAACGAGGATTTGCGGGTGCAGCGGGAGACCGTATTTGCGATTCAGGCCATAAATCCCGCTGCTGCCGGAAAAATCCTGCTGCGCAATCTGTATACGGTGGGGCCGGAAAATATGGGACTTTTAATTTCCGTGATCGGGCTGCTGAAATACGCGGATGCGGTTCCCAAATTACTTTCGATGCTGGAATCCGGATCTTCCGCTATCCCGAAAAAAGAAAAAACCACGGTGATGGTGAAGATCTGCGAATCCCTGGGAAAGATCGGCCATCCAGATGCCGTGGACCCGCTCAAGACCCTTTCCCGGTCCAAAGGATTTCTTTCCATCATGTCCGTGGACGCGGAGGTGCGCGCGGCCGCGGCTGCGGCATTAAAAGCCATTAAAAGAAACGGGAAGTAAAAGGGAAAAAGCAGGTAGGATATACACGCGGTAAATTTTTTCTATTCAACTTGATTGGCGGGCACAGTGGCCCGCCCTACGACACGCATCGCAGGGTCGGCCACCCTGCCGACCGCTACTATATAACAGCAGACCCATGGTTATGGGATTTGCGGTCAGAACAAATTTACAGGACAGGCAGGATTCTGGCGGTCTATCCTGTAAATCCTGTCTAAAAATAGCGGGCCGGCAGACAGACAGAAGCTGCGCTATCATGACAAATTGAATTGCCGTATCCTGCCCGATCCCGCCTTAAAGCTGAAATCCTTTTTCCTGAAACAGCTTGCAGCAGGTTTCCGCCACATAGGGGTCGTATTGTCGGTCAAGTTCCGTTATCGCCCGAAGCGCCGCTTCAATGCCCAGCGCGGCCCGGTAGGGCCGGTGGGAAGCCATGGCTTCCACCACGTCGGCCACGGCAATGATTCTCGCCTCCACCATAATTTCATCTGCTTTCAGGCCCCTCGGATAACCGGATCCGTCCAGCCGCTCATGATGCTGACGGGTGATTTCCGCAATGGGATAGGGAAACTCAATTTCTTTTAAAATCTGGTAGCCAATTTCCGGGTGTTCTCTGATAATACTGAATTCCGCATCCGACAGCCGGGTGGGCTTGCACAGGATTTCCCCGGGCACGGCAATTTTACCGATATCATGGATCATGCCTGCCATCTTCAGCCAGTAGAGCTGTTCTCTGGAAAATCCCATTTCGTTGCCAATGGCGACACACAGTCCGGCCACCCGCTGCTGATGCCCGGCGGTGTATGGGTCCCGGGTTTCAATGGTCCGGGTCATGGCTTTTACCACCCCGTCCAGGGTTTTTTGCAGTTTGGTCCGGGAAAGATTCAGGTCCGCCATCTGCGTGTTGATTACTTTTTCCATGTTTTCTTTTTCAAAGCGGTCTTGCAGATCCAGGCATCGCCGGCGCAGCGCGTTTTTCACACTGATCAGGACCTGTTTTTTCTGAAACGGTTTTAAGATGTAATCATAGGCCCCCAGCGATATCGCGGAATCCGATGTTTCCATGTCTTTGACGCCGGAAACCATGAGCGTGGCCATGCCTGGGTACTGGCGTTTAATTTCCCTGAGCAGTTCAAGGCCGGATTTGCCGGGCATGTTAATATCCGATATGACCAGATCAAACGTCTGTGTGCCGATGGCAGTGATGGCCTCATCAGCGCTTTGGACCATTTCACAGCCATATCCGTCCCGTTCGAGAATTTTTCGCAGCAGCCGGCAGAGGGATATGTCGTCGTCCACCACCAGAATAGTGGCTTTTGTGCACGGCCGGGCCGCTTGCCCGGGTTGTTCCTGTTGCAGTGTTGCCTGATACATGGTCGCCCCCTTTGTTGATAATTGATTCTATTCAATCGATTCGTTTTTTTGGATTAGAGAAGATACGCAAGCTCATTGAAAATGGGAATCCAGTTGAACCCGCAGTTTTCCATCAGGTAAGCCAGCTCCTTATCGGATTTCCAGGAAAACCCGCGCTCCGTCCGGATATCACCCACTGTCACCGTTCCGGTAAATCGGATATACGGCATATATTAAGAGGATTGCTCCGCATCCCAGCCATCCTGCTGCCCTGCAACGGCGTCCACATCCACCAGTTTCCATTTGCCGTCTTCAGGATTTTTAACCTCATTCCAGCAATGCAATAACAGTTTGGAATGAAAGCTTAACACGCCGCATGTGACGCAGGATTCGATTTCCTGTTCGCGCAGGGCGTCGTGGTAGGCAATAGCCTTGTCTTTGCAATCGCCGTCGGAATTTTCAATATCGATTTTGGCATCTTTGATCGGCACAAATACCGTGTTGCAGCCGGTGGCGAAAATGATAAACAGAGAAATAATGAGTGTTGTAATTCGCTGAACCGTTTGTTTGGCCAAGACCATTCCCCTTGTTTTATTCTTTGAACCTGTAATCGGCGGATCGCAAGGCGTCTGTTGGTAAGATGTTCGCAATACTCTATTGCAACATGCCTGCCAACGTTAAGAAAACCGGGAAAACGTCTCTATATAATTGAATTTAAGATAAATAAAATTATAAAAGACAATCTGGAGGGAGAATCGTCAGATTCCGGTGGGTCGGACAAAATGACATGTCTGGGAGGAGATCGGATGGCTATTAAAATATTGTATATAATTTTAATTAATTATGCACATGTGACAATATGTCGCCATATGGTTAGATTGTCGTAGGGATTTACCCGACAATCATCCGCTGTATTGGAGTGAGACGGAAAAAGAGGAATGGATAGAGCGGGGTTATTAACTGAACTGATTCGGGTTTTACGTAACCGGAATTCAGAACGGGTGTCCGTGAATATGCAATCAGGGATGGGGAGGGGTCCCGCTTGAATTGTAAATCAGCCCGCCGGAAGCGGCATAATCTTTGAGCACGGCCGCGGCTTTTTCCCGGCACACATCCGTGACCACGTCGATGCCTCGATGCTTGAGTTCCGAAATCCAGTTTGCCGGCTTTGGGCCCTCGTCAAAACCCACGGCTTCGGCATCTTTCCGGGCCGCACCGCAGACCACCCGGCGGACCCCGGACCAGGGAATGGCGCCGAAACACATGGCGCAGGGCTCGGTGGAGGTGAAAAGCGAGAATGTCTGACAGCCACCGTCGCTTAAATCAAACCGGCCCAGCACTTTTTGCGCCAGGGCCATGGCCACCATTTCCGCGTGAAGGATGGAACAGTTTTGGGGAATCACCATGTTGACGCCCGGTGCCACAAAGCGGCCGTCTGCGTCAAACACGGCCGCGCCAAACGGTCCGCCGGTGGCGCGTTCAATGTTTTGCCGGGACAGATCAATCACAAAATCCATGCAATCATCCATGGCAGGAAATATGGCGGGCGACGTTTTGATGTAGTCCCCCACCCAGTCGGGCAGTTGGATGGTAAGTTCAGGGAGTTTCATTATTTTTTCTTCCGGAAAAAATCGGTACGGCGTCGCCGATTGGCAGGGTGTTCACCGTCACATCCGGATGCGCGGCCATGGCGCACCAAAATTCCTTCATTCGGACATTGATAAGCGGGGAAATGTCTTTTTTCAAAGGACCGAACAGATCGTCAAAATGGATGGGGATAACAGTTTTGGCCTTGAGTGGCGCCACCACATGCTCAATCAAAGAGGGCGTGTCTTTACGGCCGCCAATGCTCAGGAAAATCACATCCGCGGTGATGTTTGCAAAAATGCCGGGGTGGATGCCCGGGCTGCCGTAGTGGAGAAAGCAGCCCCCGGGATGCTCGACTAAAATAGCGAAACTGCCGCCTTCCCGGTAGACTGATGCCGGCGCAGGCGGGACAACGGGCTGATGGATGTCGCCCGGCCAGGGAATTTTGCCGAACAGGGCCGGGCTGTGGGTGCTCCGGATAAAGGTGGCGGTAAATTTGCCAATGGAAATCTTTTCCCGGTCCCGGATGACATGGATCTGATGTTCGGGCAGACCCGCGCCCCGGGCCACCTGGGCCGTGCTTTTCGAACCAAAAACAGGGGCATGGGCTGCGCGGGCAAAAAACGGGGCATCCATAACATGATCATAATGGGAATGACTGACCAGAACCGCAGCTGCGGTTTTCCCGCCGGTCAGGGCGGTCCAATCATTAATCAGATCCTGGCGCGGGGGCAAGGAAAATCCCAGTCCCACCCGGAACAGGCCGTACCGGCTGACAAAGGGATCCACATAAAAGCCGGTTTCCCCGTCTGACACATACAATCCGGCCGTGCCCATCCAGATGACCGAAATGGTATTATCCGCCATTAATCCAGTTTCTCCAGCAGCGCGTCTTTTTTGGCATTATAATCTGTTTCGGTAATCAGGCCTTCGTCCAGGAGTTCTTTTAAATAGATCAGCTTGGTTTTAATTTCCTCCTGGAGGGTGATGTTCGGGTCAGAAGCCGGGACCGGGGATGTCCCGACGGCCGTTTCTTCTGCTGCCTGCGCCGGTGTTTCCGAAAGCGAGTCGCCCTGCGGCATTACCGGCGGGGCCGCGGCCGCCATTTTTTCCATATCCACGGCCACCCACAGGGGCGCAGGCTTTCCAGAGGGCAGTGTCTGCTTTTCAAAATACGGCGCACTTTCCACGAGCGCTGTATCCGCATAGGAGATCTCCAGGGGATCGGTGTGGGAAAAATCTTCGGCAAACGCTTTGGTCTCGTCCATGCGAATTTCAGCGTTGATATAATTAAACGCGAAATTAAGCCGGCTGTCCAGGGCCATGAACACCACCCCTTCGGTTTTGCGGCTCACGGAAAATATCAGGCCTTTGCCCCGGTTAAAGGAGGTAAAACGAATCCGCTGGCTGTCGGTTGCCTGTGCCAGGGTTCCGGCCAGGACCGGGGCCAGGCGATCGATTTCAACGGCCTGAAATACCGGCATTTTTTTTTCTTTGCCCATGAGGCCGACTTCATCCATATAGATTAAGCTGCCCATCAATTTCTTCAGCTGGGACAGCTCGATACCGCAGGGATGCTGGTATGCCTGGCCCACGATGTCCCCTTCCTTCTGGCGTTCTTCCAGGGTGACGACGACATCCGCGTTTTTTGTGACCGGCGTGCGGACCCATCGGGTGCTGCTGCATGCCGGAAAAAAAATCAGCGCTGCGATTATACAAATGAACATGCGTTTCATACAATCCTATCCTTTGGCGGTATGTTATTGTTTATCTGAATGGGTGTCATGAAAACTATAGGCGATGAGGCCGGGATCGTCAATTGTCGATTGGGGGTCGCCGGCGCGAAAGTTTAATGCGGATGTTCAAATTGCGATTCATTCTCCACAAGCTGCATGGCTGTCCGGATGCCGTCGCACGCACTTGAAATGATGCCGCCGGAATGGCCGCTGCCTTCGCCAACGATAAACAGATTTTTAAATCCCGCGCACCGGCGATTTTCATCCCGGATCGTCTGCACCGGAGCGGAGGTCTTGCTTTCAAGCCCCATCATGATTCCCGTGTCAAACCCTTTTAATTTATTTGAAAAGACGCGTAAGCCCACCCGGAGGGCCGCGCTGACGGCCGGTGGCAGAAGTTCCCATAAAGGGGCCGGTGCCAATCCCAAGGGATAACTGGTTTCGACCGGTTTCGCGGGTTCCGTCCGGTCCATAAAATCCCGGATCCGGCAAAAAGGCGCCTGATATCCGCTGCTGTATTCATAAAACCGGTTTTCAAGGGCCCCCAGCCATTCAATGGCTTCCATGGGCGACGTTTCCCGGCCCAGCAATTTTTCCATGCTGATACCGGCCACACATGCGGCATTGGCGAATTTCTGGTTACGAAGATACAGGCTCATGCCGTTGACGATGTTGGTGTTTTCATAGGGGGTCGCCGGCACAATGACCCCGCCGGGGCACATACAGAAGGTATAGACCGGAAGGCTTTCCGGATTTTTAGCGGTCAGCCGGTATTCCGCCGCTTTGACCCCCGGAAGCCGGGGCTGTCCCCATTGGGCCCTATTGATGAGTTCCTGGGGGTGTTCCACCCGGCAGCCGATGGCGAAATTTTTGGTCCGGAACAAGACCCCCCGGCGCATCAGCATGCGATAGGTTTCATGGGCGCTGTGGCCCGGAGCGAGGATGAAATAGTCCGCGCCTATTTTACCGCTATTGGTAAAGGCGGAGACCACCCGACGGTTTTGAACTGTTACGTCCTGCAAAACGGTTTCAAAAAGAATCCTGCCGCCGCAATTGATGAAATCATTTCGCAGGTGATGAACGATTTTTTTCAGATGATTGCTGCCCAGGTGGGGATGGGCCATATAGCGGATTTCTTCCGGCGCGCCCGCCTCAATATAGGTTTCAAGAACCAATTGTTTTTCTCTGGATATGTTTTTGGTCCGGGCAGTGAGTTTACCGTCTGAAAACGTGCCGGCCCCGCCTTCCCCAAACGCATAGTTGCCCATGGGATCAAAGTGGCCGGTGCGCTCAAAGGCCCGGATACGATCGGACCTGCGGCCAACGTCTGCTCCCCGCTCGATCAGGGTCACGGAAAATCCGGCTTTTTGCAGAACAAATGCACCAAAAAAACCGGCCGGCCCGCTGCCCACCACCAGGATTGGGGAGGTTCTTTTTCGGTAAGGAATCTTAAGTGCCGGGGGCGGCTGACGGTCCGGCCCGGTGATGGCGGCGGATGTCACGGCGATTTTCATCAGCCAGTGGATGCTGGATTTTTTTCGGGCATCCAGACTTTTGCTTTCGATGGTAAATGAAAATTCGGCGATGCCCAACGTTTTCCGGATCGCTTGTTTAAGCTGGTCTTCTGTGTATCCGGTGGGCAGCTTGAGGGTAACTTCTTTATAACCCATTAATATTTTATTCTTTTTTTAAAAAATAAGGGAGGTTCTTTGATTTTATCCCTTACGGGCGGCTGAACCGGTCATCGGATTTTCGGCGGATGTCTGTTTGCTGGACCGTTTCCAGCCAGCCGGTGCGGACCGGCGCCGGGGAATTCGTCTCCGGAGCATCAAATTGGGGAACATAGGGCTTGATGTCCAAAAGCGGGGTCTGGTCCAGCACGTCGATATTTTCCACGCGAAGCATCCGGCCTTCCGCCTGCACCAGCCGGACAACCGACAGCCCGATGGGGTTGGGCCGTTTCGGGGCCCGGGTGGCAAACACCCCATGGGGTTTTGTGTCCAGAAACGGGACCACCTGTAGATCATACCCGCTGACCCGGTGAAAACTGTAGAGCAGAATGATGTGCGAAAACCCCTCCAGATCTTTTAATCCGTCCAAGTATGGCGCAAACACTTCCACGGTGCCGGAAAATCGGCCGGCGCCCGACGGCTGAATGGGCATGCCGGCGGTGCTAGTATGGGGTGAATGAATCCTGCCGATGGGGGTGTATTCGATTTTCATGGGAGTCGGGATCCAAAGGTAAGTTTATTTTTAAAAAACATTTGTTTCATAACAAATTATGCTGGGCGGCTCA
The DNA here is from genome assembly GCA_963675805.2 of Desulfobacterales bacterium. Taxonomy (GTDB): domain Bacteria; phylum Desulfobacterota; class Desulfobacteria; order Desulfobacterales; family Desulfosalsimonadaceae; genus SURF-3. The sequence goes on from CAXXNU010000001.1 coordinate 1,083,060, forward strand.
ATAACTATTAATGGGTTGAATTATTCCCGGAAATTTGCAAACCATTTGTCAGTAATCGGGTTTTGACCACAACTTTGGGAGAAGGTAGTTTCATGATAGAAATTGACCGGGAAAAGATGATTCATGGCCGCGAGATTGCCATTGCCACCTATGCACACGATAAGGACGCGGTGGTGGTGGAAGGCCGGCTGACCGACAACCGGCACGTCACCACCTATTATTTCAGCGACGGCCAGTCCCGGCCCCCGGGAGTGGTCCATGGCCTGGTGATCCGCATGGTCGTCAAAGGCCCGGGGCTGGTGATCGAGGCCATTGATGCGGACATGGACACCGTGCCCCGGGAAGACTGCCGGGAGATCAAGGATGCCTTGAAAAAAGTGACCGGCATGAAAATTCAGGCCGGATTTACAGAGCGCGTCAAGGAACAGGTCGGCGGTGCCAGGGGATGCACCCACCTGGTGGCGCTGCTGTTGGCCATGGCACCAGCCGCGGTTCAGGGGGCCTGGTCAGCCGTGGCCCGGCAGCCCTTAGACCCGGCAACCTATTCCGGCACAGCCCTGCGCTTTCTTGAAAATACCTGCTGGGTGTGGCGCTCAGACGGGGATCTGATGAAGGAAACCCGGGCAAAACTGGCAGGAAAAAAGAAAGACGAATTATAGGACTGAGCGTAACCAGTGCGGGAAACCGGCACCCCATTGGCCGGGGCGGAAATTATACAGGTGCCGGGTGTCGGGTTTCAGATGTCAGAATCTCCTTTTCCTGACACCTGAGCACTGACACCTGCTATTTGAAAACCTTAACCTGTAAAAACTGCTTCATTTTCTTGTTTTCTTACACAAAAATTGAAGGATAAGGCCCTACAGGATTCGCTTAAAGCTTTTTTCCAGGGTTTTTACCGGCCACTCGATAAACGTGGGCCGGCCGTGGGGGCAGTGAAACGGATTGTCGCAACGGTCAAGCTGCTTCAGCAGTTCGCGCATTTCCGTGACAGAAAGGGCCTGGCGGGCCCGGATGGCACTGTGGCAGGCCATGAGGATGATGCACTGGTCCAGGGTCTCCCCAAGGCCCGGGGAATACCCATGGGCGTTCATGGCATCGACGATGTCAACGATCAGGGGCTTGATTTCCCGGTCTGCGATTACGGCAGGCACGGATTTGACCACAAAGGTGTTGCCCCCGAAATGCTCGATCTCCAGGCCCAGGGCATTCAGGTCATCGATCATCTCTTCAATTACCGCAGTTTCCCGGTATCCCAGATCAAAGGTCTCCGGCAGCATGAGTTTCTGGGTCGGCGGATGGGCCTTTGCCTGTGCGGCGGCTTTCAGGCGCTCATAGGCAATGCGCTCATGGGCCGCATGCTGGTCCACCAGAATCAGTTCATCCTCGCCTTCGCATAAAATATAGGTATTGTTGAATTGCCCGATGACCGCGGCATCCGCCAGTTTTTTCCGCTCCCAGAGGCGGGCCTGCCGGGAAGCCGGAGAATCATGTGGGGGTGGTGCTTCCAGCGGCAAGGATTCGGGATTTTCAGGGGCGGTGGATGGCGGCTGCGGCGGAACAGACCTGAGATCTGTTTCCCGGATAGACAGGGGTTTTTCCGGATTCAACGGAATTTCAGAAGCACTGTCAGCCTTTTTCTCCTGACCTGTTTCAGATCTTCTGACCACAAAATCAACCAGATCCGGATTTTTTGACGGCGGATGATACAACGATGGCCGGGGTTCCCTCACTTCAGGGGCCGGGCTTTCAGATGTGGCCCAGTGGGCTTGCGGCCGGGACTTCCAGATATCGCGCACCCCGGTTTTCACGGCTTCGTATACCTGCTTTTGCCGGGCGAACCGGACTTCATGTTTGGTGGGGTGGACATTCACATCCACCTGATCCGGGGCAATATCAAGGAACAGCACCGCCACGGGGAACCGGCCTTTCATGATCCGGCCCCGATATCCCTCAAAAATGGCATACTGCACACCCCGGTCCCGGATGAGGCGGCCGTTCACAAATAGATGGATTTTCTGGGAGGTGCTCCGGGTCACTGCCGGGTCTGATGTCCATCCGGCCAGGGACAGATAATCATCTTTATATTCAAATGGATACAGCGATGATTGCAGGTCACCGCCCAGAACGTCAATGACCCGGTCCAGGGGCTGACGGACAGCAGGCCAGTTTTTGATCTCTTTTTGATTGTGGATCAGGCGGAACTGAACATCCGGGCGGGCCAGGGCGCAACAGGATACCACATCCGCAATATGCCCCATTTCCGTGCTGACGGTTTTTAAAAATTTTCTGCGGGCCGGGGTGTTGAAAAAAAGCTGGGAGACAGAAATCATGGTGCCGTCCGGCGCGCCGGCATCTGATACATTTTTAATTTTACCGCCCTCAATATCAATGCGGGTGCCGGAAACCGCTGCCGTGTCCTTGGTGATGAGAGAAAATTTCGATACCGAGGCAATGCTGGGCAGGGCTTCCCCCCGAAATCCCAGGGTGCTGATGGCGTAGAGGTCGTGGTCGGTAAAAATTTTGCTGGTGGCATAGCGTTCAATGGCCAAAAGCGCCTCGTCATGGGTCATGCCGCAGCCGTTGTCCGACACCCGAATCAGAGAACGCCCTCCCTGGCCGATTTCAACGGTGATTTTTGTGCTGTTTGCATCAATGGCGTTTTCCACCAGTTCCTTGACCACGGACGCCGGGCGTTCCACCACTTCACCGGCAGCGATTTTATTGGACAAAATTTCCGGAAGGATTTTGATTCGGGACATGGGGCTTATCCGGTCTTTTGAGAAAACTCGGGTGTGTGATGTTGAAAATGGATTTTAAAACTACTGAGGACAAGGAGATCGCAGAGATGGGGAGTTGAAAAAATAAAACAACTGTTTTCTCTGTGGCCTCTGTGCGCTCAGTGGTTAAAAAGTTTCCTGTTGAAAAAATGTGTCATCGTCGCATCATTTACAATTCCTGACACCCGAAACCTGAAACCTATTCTTTTTTACAAAAATTTCTGAACAAAAATTCCTGGTCTTTGGGCGGCAGGTCGAATTTCAGGGATGCTTCAGCAATCAGCGCGGCGATGGATTTTTCAGGGGCATCGTGCCGCATTTCATCAATCCAGGCCACTGCTTTTCGCAAGTCCTCTCCGTCGGGCATAATGGTGGTCATAAATTTCCTCGCTACTTTTTCGATTACAGGTCCGGCCGCTTTTTGTGAAATTCCGTGCCCTGTTCAAACGCGTACGCGGCATTTAAAATCGCGGTTTCATCAAAATAATTACCCATGAGCTGCAACCCGACGGGCAGACCGTCCGCGGAAAAGCCGCAGGGAACCGACAATCCGGGAATACCGGCCAGATTGGCGGAAAGGGTAAAAATATCAGACAGATACATGGTAAGCGGATCATCGATATTTTCCCCGATTTTAAACGCCGGCGTGGGGGTGACCGGGGCTAAAATAACGTCGCAGGCCTCAAAGGCCCGGGCGAAATCCTGTTTAATCAGGGTCCGGATCTGGGAGGCTTTTTTGTAATAGGCGTCATAATACCCCGCGGACAGGGCATAGGTACCCAGCAGAATCCGGCGCTGGACCTCCGCGCCGAAGCCTGAGGACCTTGTCTCTTTGTACATGTCCATCAGGCTGGCGGCAGATGCGTCTCTTGCGCCGTATTTGACCCCGTCATATCTGGCCAGGTTGGAACTGGCTTCGGCCGGGGCGATCAGGTAATAGGCCGCCACCGCATACCGACTGTGGGGCAGGGATACGTCCACCAGTTCCGCACCCGCTTTTTTATAAAAATCCATGGCATTGCCAACAGCCGCCAGCACATCCTGCGACACCCCGTCTGACGTGTGGTATTGTTCGGGAATGCCGATTTTCAAGCCCTTCACATTGCCGGTCAGGGCGGCGCGAAAATCCGGGACGGGGGTGTCGATGGACGTAGAATCTTTGGGGTCATATCCAGCAATCACCTGCAGCAGAATGGCCGCGTCTGTGACATCCTTGGCCAGCGGGCCGATCTGGTCCAGTGAGGAGGCAAAGGCCACCAGCCCGAACCGGGACACCCGGCCGTAGGTGGGTTTGACGCCCACCACCCCGCAATGGGCAGCGGGTTGGCGAATGGAGCCGCCGGTATCCGACCCCAGCGAGCCTAGACACATATCAGCGGCCACGGCAGCGGCAGACCCGCCGCTGGAACCGCCCGGCACCCGGGACCGGTCCCAGGGATTTTTCGTAATTTTGATGCCGGAGTTTTCCGTGGACGACCCCATGGCAAATTCATCCATATTGACTTTGCCGGTCATCACCGATCCTGCGGCATTTAATTTTACCATGACCGTGGCATCATAGGGGGGGATAAAATTTTCAAGGATTTTGGAGGCGCAGGTGGTTTTTACCCCCTTTGTCGCGATCAGATCTTTGATGGCCATCGGGATGCCGGTAAGCGGCCGGACGTTGTTTTCCCTAATGGCCTGGTCCGCGGCCGCGGCCCGGTCCATGGCAAGGTCTTCGGTTATTGAAATATAGGCATCCACCGACGGTTCCACCGCGTGAATGCGGTCAAGAACGGCCCGGGTCAGTTCAACGGAAGAAATTTTTTTGTTTTTTAAAAGGTCCTGTGCCGCGTGAATGGTTAGTTTGTGAAGGGTCATTGGCGGGCTCCTATTCAATCACTTTCGGGACAATAAAATATCCGTCTTCTGCTTCCGGCGCATTGGCCAGGGCCGCTTCCCGTTCCAGGTGGGCTGCGGCGGCATCATCGCGAAACGCATTGGATTTGTCCACCGCATGAAAGGTGGGCGCCACCTCCCGGGTGTCGATCTGGTCCAGGGTTTCCACGTATTCCAGGATATTGCCCAGCTGATCGGCAAATGTGTCTATGCGCGACGCATCAATATTTAACCGTGCCAGGGTAGCGACGTGAAGCACTTCCTCTTTGGTCAGTTTCATGGCCGTTCCTTTACCTTTTTGAATGAATCCATTCTTTAATCCATGGAAATAATCAGGGCATCCACACCGGCGGCTTTTAACCGGTTGTAATCCTTGTCCGCCATTGCCCGGTCCGGGTAGGGGCCGATGCGCACCCGGTGCCAGGTGGTGGTGTTGATCTCTGAGCTCTGGCAGAACGCCGGATATCCTTTTTCCTTGAATTTGTTCATGAGCGATCTTGCTTTTTCCGGATCTTTTAAGGACGCGATCTGAATGGCAAAGGCCACGCCGGACACGGCCGGGGAGGAGTGCCGGGGGGCCGGCGGCGTTGCCGGGGTATCCGCAGGTGTCACTGCCGGGGCCGGTGCCTGGGCAGACGATGCCTGAATTTCCGGTTTTAATACGTCCACTTTTAATATGTCCATGGGCGGTGCATCGGCGGTGGACGGGGACGATGGCGCCGCTTTTGCTGCCGTCTGCTTCGGCTTTTCCGGCGCTGTTTTAGCATACTTGGGGGTCAGCACCGGCGGCACGTATTGCTCGTAGATTTCGGGTTCTTGGCCTTTTTCCTTTAAGATATCGATAATGTCTTCCCGGATAATGGGCAGTTCCGACATCTCCCGGATATTCTCTTCAATATTGGTGATGTCCGCCACCGTGGCTTCCGGCGCCGGGGGCTTTTCGGCATTTTCCTGGTTTAAAACACTAATGCCCTGGAGCTTTGAGAGTTTTTCTTCAATTTCTTCCACATCAAACTGCACCGGCGCCGTGTTTCTGCCCACCATCACCCCTAAAAAAAACATACACCCGCAAATAACAAAGCAGGACATGATCCATCCCACCAGATTATGGTGATCAATGGTGAGAAAGGGCACTGGTTTTTTCCGGGGTGCTTTTTTTTTTGCGGTGGGAACTTCCGGGGTTGTCATATTCATTCACATCAATTCAAAATCGATTTACATGGCGTCCAATTACATGGCATCTGGCGCGGAAACCCCAAGCAGGGTCAATCCGTTGCGGATCACTTTCTGCACCGCAAGGACAAGGATAAGCCGGCCTGCCGTGAGATCCGGGTCATCGGTGAGCACCCGGTGCTTATTGTAATACGCGTGAAAATCAGCTGCAAGATCCATCAGGTAAAAGGCCACCCGGTGGGGCTCCATGAATTCGGCAGCCGCGGCAATGGTTTCCGGATATCGGGCCAGGTGCTTGATGATCCGGATTTCTTCGGGTTCAACCACTGCGGACAAAGTGGCCGCATGGTAACGGATATCAGTGATCCGGTTTTCTTCGTAAGCTTTTTTAAGAATGCTGGAGATTCGGGCATGCACATACTGCACATAATAGACCGGGTTGTCATTGGTCTTCTGCTTGGCCACTTCCAGATCAAAATCCAGGGGGCTGTCATAATGCCGGGTCAGAAAAATAAACCGCACCGCGTCTTTGCCCACTTCGTCGATCACTTCCGAGAGGGTGACAAAATGGCCCGAACGTTTGCCCATGGAAACGGGCACGCCTTTTCGCAGAAGATTCACCAGTTGGGTGAGGATCACCACAAACTGTTTTTCATCTTTTCCGGAAGCCGTGATCGAGGCCCGGATGCGGGGAATGTAGCCGTGGTGGTCCGCTCCCCAGACATCGATGATCCGGTCGAATCCCCGGTCCAGCTTGTCCTGGTGGTAAGCAATGTCCGAGGCAAAATAGGTGTTCTGGCCGTTGTTCCGCACCACCACCCGGTCTTTTTCATCGCCGAAGGACTCGGTTTTGAACCACAGGGCGTCATCTTTTTCATAGATGAGTCCCTGGTTTTTGAATTTATCAATCACTTTTTCCACTTTGCCGGAACTGACCAGGGCCTGTTCACTGTACCAGTTGTCAAAGCCAATGCCAAGGGAATCAAGCACGTTTCGGATGACGATGATCATGCGGTCCGCGGCAAACCGGGCGCAAAATGCCACGGCTTCTTCTTCTGGCACCGAATAAATCCAGCCCCCTTTTTCCGCTTTCAGGGCCCGGGCAATGTCCTGAATATAGTCGCCCTGATAACAGTCTTCGGGAAAGTCGACCGACTGGCCGTCAAGCTCTTTGCAGCGCAGGAAAACAGATAGTCCCAGGGTCTGGATTTGGCGTCCCGCGTCATTAATATAGTATTCGCGGTACACATCATAGCCGCTGGCAGACAGAATGGCCGCCACACTGTCTCCCACAATGGCGCCCCGGCCATGTCCCACATGCAGGGGGCCCGTGGGGTTGGCGCTCACAAATTCCACCTGGACTTTTTGTCCCCGTCCGGCATCGGAAAACCCGTAGCAATGATCCGCTTCAAAAACGTCCTGGAGCACCGGATGCCAGGCCTGGGGCACGATGAAAAAATTGATGAATCCGGGGCCGGCGATTTCGGTTTTTTCAATGACTCCGGAATCTGTTTTCATGTGCCGGATCAGAATTTCCGCGATTTTGCGGGGAGGCATTTTCTGGGCTTTGGCGCTGACCATGGCAAAATTGGTGGACAGGTCGCCATGGGCGTCGGCTTTGGGTTCTTCAACCACAAATTCCGGGATATCGCCGGATTTGTATTCCTTGTTTTGAAACGCGGCCGCAGCCGCGTCAGTGATCAGTTGTCGGATTATTTTTTTCATAAGTGCGTCAGGGGCAGTGTGCTTTCGTCTGCCTAAAAACAATTTGTTTTTAAAAAATTTATAAAAAAATCAAATAGATCCAAAATACCATCAACCACTTCCGGACCATGAATGGAAACTCTTTATGTATAAAATTTCTGAAGATGAAGTCAAGGACCCATTCGTTTTATTTTGGCCGAGGTCCGGCCGGCAGGTTTCAGGCTGGTGACAGCCCGAGAATCAGGCCTTGGTGTAACCGAACCGTAAAGAGCTGTTGACGGCATTTTGATCGCTGTATGCGTTAATATGAAATGTCCGTCCATTATATTTTTTATTACGCAGGGTATATTTTTATCCCGCAGGGACGCTGAGGCGCTGAGATTTTTTCTCTGCGAGCGCTGCGGCTCTGCGCGAAATAAAATTTTTTTAAGATGCACTTATTTGGAAATCCGATTAAAGCGGCAAAGAAAAAAAGCTCCCCTAAGCACATAAAATTGGATAGGCGTGCTAAAAAGAAGTTGGGCCTTTTACGAAGCCGTCAGGCCTTGATTGCCTGAATCGCTGCCATGATGGGGGCAATTTGCTCCCGGTGTTCCGGCGGGACCAAAAGGGCGGACAGCGGGGTGTTTCGGATCAGGGTAGTGCGGGAAACCGGAATCTGATTCTGGGTGTTTGCGGATTCGTTATGGATGGCATAGGCCAGAACATCCGAGAGATTGCCGGAACCTCCGTTCTGGTCAATATGTTCGATATATTGAAGAAACAAATGGTTTACCGTGAGGGTAAAGTCATCAATTTCAGCTGCCCCGGTATCCGCGCATCGTTTAATCGATACCATATTCCGGCACCCGAACGGCCGCAGATCATAAATGGGGCAGGCATTGTCCGTCAACAGCGGACAGGGTCCCAAGGACGGATCAGCGGCTTCTTCGGGAGGATCGTTGCCGGCAACGCAGATATTCGCCAGCTGATTGGTGGTCACCTGCGGTATAAACCGCGGCTGTTGCATCTGCCTGCCGAACTTTTCACGCATCTGCGTTTTAAAATTCATGTCCAGGGCGGAAATGATTTTTTGTGCCTCCAGAGTGGTCATGGTCACATTGGCGGTGCAGCAGTCCGCGCAGAATTTTTTGCAGGCAATGTCCAGGGTATCGATATAATTATCATATAGTTGATAAAGCTGGTCCAGCACGGCCAGCCGGCGATAGAGAGTAAGCATTTTTTATAATTTTTCCGGTTTTTATTATTAATTCTGAAAGTAAAACGTATGATTCGGCGGGTGAAAATTCAACCGGAGTAATCCGGAAAAATTAGGGATGATTGCTTTTGTACTGGCTGTAAAGGCGCAGTACTTTTTCAACATATTGTTCGGTTTCTGGATACGGGGGGATGGTTTTGTATTTGTCCACCGCTCCGGGGCCGGCATTGTAAGCAGCCAGGGTTAACGTCAAATCGCTGTTATATTTTTTTAGGAGGGATTTGAGGTACCGGGTACCGCCCATGACATTATCCCGGGGGTTGAAGGGATCGCTCACGCCGAATTCATTTAAGTTGGCCGGCATAATCTGCATCAGCCCCATGGCGCCGGCGCGGGAAATGGCCGATGGATTGAAATTGGATTCCGCATGGATCAATGCTTTGATCAGCCCGAACTGAATGCCGTGGCTGCGCGATGCTTCCCGGATAATATCGTCATAGTCATGCATCCGGCGGCTAAAATAGTAGGCGGCGGACGCATACCGGGAACTTTCCGGACCCGCGTAACGGTATTTGGATGAGGTGGGGGCATTGCTGAAATACAGCACGCCGTTTGCGTCCGTGTACGAATAGATCTCCGCCAGGGCCCCGGCCGGGAAAAGCAGGGTGCCGACCGCCAGAAACCAGATGGCAGCCGCAACCAGATAAATTGTTGTGTTCCGGATCATTTTCCGCATCAAACTTGACGTATGGGTTGTTTTCAGATTCTGCAAAACTCCTGTTTTTAGCACAATTTAAACTATATCAGGCCTTTATCTCAAATGTCAATTTTTTTGTGCCATTTTCAAAGTTGATGTAACCGTAAAAAGTTGACTTCAAACGGCAAAGTATAAAAGTTCACCAAATCTTAAAATTGGCGAGGCGCGCAAATCCTGAGTGATGATTTGTACTTAGCGTACCATGAAAAAACGAAGGATGTAGCGCAACAAAGAATTTGGACTTTTTACGAAGCCGTCAAAGTTCTTCGGGTGTAAACGCCACCACCTCATCAATGGAGCGGGCGTCTGCAAACAGCATGACAAGCCGGTCAAGGCCAAGGGCATTGCCGGCCGCCGGCGGCATCCGGGCAAGATCCTCGAGAAATGTCTCGGGCATGGGGGTAACGGGTTCGCTGGACTGTTTCCGCCGTTCCAGCTCCTCCGCGAATCGCCGGCGCTGCTCTGCCGGGTCTGTTAGTTCGGTAAAGCCGTTACACAGTTCAAGACCCGCCACATACAGTTCAAACCGCTGTGCCAGGTGGGGCTGATCCGGCCGGGGCGCGGCCAGGGGGCAGGCAGCAGACGGATAGTCATACAGAAAGACCGGGGAGTGGTTCCCTAAATGCGGCTCAATTTCAAAGGCAATCATTTCATCAAACTGGTCTGATGCCAGGGCCGCTTCCATGGTCATGGGCGCATACCTGTCAAAAGCCGCGGCCACAGACATCCGCTCCCAGGGCAAGGATAAGTCGATTTGCCGGTTTTTGTAATGGAGGCGGCCGTCGGTACCAAGACGATCGCCGATACACCGGAACAGTGCCTCACAGTGCCTCATCAGGTCACGATAGTCTGCCCGGGCTTCATACCATTCCAGCATGCTGAATTCTTCCAAATGGCGTTTTCCTCTTTCTCCTTTGCGGAAGCATTTGCAGATCTGGAATATTTTTGGATATCCGGCGGCCATCAGGCGCTTCATGCAGAGTTCCGGAGAGGTTTGGAGATACCCGTCTCCGGCCGTTTGGGCGATAATAAAGGGTTCCGGTGCCGGGGCGGGAATGAGAAGGGGGGTTTCTACCTCCAGAAAATTCCGGGCGGTGAAATAATCCCGCACCGCTTGAATGATCCGGGAACGGAGGGCAAGGTTGGCGGTTATTTGCTGCTGCCTGGCGATCACTGGCGGCTTTTTCCGGGACGGCGGTTTGGAAAAAACAACTATTTTCTCCGCACCAGATAGGTATCTTCCGGGCGGTTCTGACAGATGACCATGTCATAACTGCCGGGAGTAGCGCCGTCATACCATTCGAATCCCTGTTCCCGGCAGGCATGACAGGCTTTTCTGGGAATATGGACGGCCAGAATATGCTGCCCCACATCAGATGTGGAATCGATTTTCAGAACACCTGCGCATTCCGTGCAAATGCGGATGGTTTCGTTCTGATGTTCGTAAAAACCATCCGTGTCATACATGATGCTCCGCCGCCGCTTGTCAAATTTTTTGTTGCCTTTCATCCGCATGCGGATGAGTTCCCGGGCGTTCCAATTGGAAAGAACACTGTCACAGGTTCTTTCAATGACCCGGGTGATCTGGTCGGACTGGCGCAACTTGGTAAAATCATAGCCCGGTTCCTTTACATTGCTGTAATCCACCCCGGCCATGGCCAGAATAATCCCCACATTTACATAGGGGAGAGCGCCTTCAATGGAATAGCCCCCTTCCAGGACAGCAATATCCGGTTTTAACAGGGCGGTTAAATCCGCATACCCCTGGGCGGAAAAATGCATGTTGGTCAGGGGATCGGTAAAATGGTTGTCCTGTCCCGCGGAATTGATGATCAGATCCGGCTTGAATTCATCCAGCACCGGCAGCACCAGCTCCCGGATCACATGCAAAAAACCTTCTTCCGATGTGTAGGGGGGCAGGGGCACATTCAGGGTGGTGCCGGCCGCCATGGGGCCGCCCACTTCCTCGGGAAAGCCGGAGCCGGGGTAGAGGGTGCGGCCGTCCTGGTGCAGGGAAATAAACAGGGTGTCCGGATCGTGCCAGTAAATATCCTGGGTCCCGTCCCCATGGTGGCAGTCCGTGTCAACGATGGCCACCCGGTCGACATTATAGGCGGACCGGAGGTATTCGATCATAATGGCCTCATTGTTCACATTGCAGAACCCCCGGCCGCCATGTACCACACGGCAGGCGTGGTGTCCCGGGGGCCGGACCAGGGCAAATCCCCGTTCAATCTTTTTTTTCATCACTGCGTCCGCAATGGTTTTGGCGCCGCCGGCGCTGATGAAATGGGATTCGGTCATCACCGTCTTTTCATCCGGCGCGCAAAAATGCACCCGCTGAACATCTTTGATATCAACAAGGTCGGCTTTGTATTCAATGATCCCGTCGATATCCAGAAGGCCTTCCTCAAACACCTGGTCCTGGGTGTAGAGCATACGCTCTTCCCTTTCCGGATGGGTGGGGCTGATGGCCCAGTCAAAGGCCGGGAAAAAAACAAGACCGGTTTTATGTTTTGCACTCAGCATGTTCTGCTCCGGATTTTTTTGGCAATGCGCCTTTTTCGGGTGCTGTCACGCGCCCGAAAAAGGGGTCAATGATATTTAAGAGATTTAACTCACAGCCTTCAGTCTTCAGTCTCGTGCCTCACATGGCCGCGATTTTATCGGTGATGGCTTTGTACTGGCGGATCAGGCCCGGCTTAATCTGGAGTTTGATGCGGATATTCTTGCCGGTCAGGCGGAATCCGCGGACCATGTTGAACTCCAGGTCTTCCAGCACGTCAGGCTCCAAATCGTCAAGGTTTGCCCCGGTCTGAAGCGCTTTTTGCCTGAGCAGGTCATATCCCAGATCCAGCGCATCTTTCCGGGTGAACGTCGGCTTGACCGGTTGGGAAAAAGACTCGCCAGGCGCCATGGCAATGCCTTTCTGGGTATCCACAAACAATGTCACTTCGCAGGTGGTCCGTGAAAGGGCCGTGCCGATGGCGTTGGCAACCGACCACTGGGGAACGGGGCGGACCGTGAATTCAGAGATCTGCTCCATGTGTTCGGCAAAATACATGGCCGGACCGCCGAGCACCATGACATGACGGGGCTGCAGCCGGTAGCCGGTCAGCACTTCCTTGATGGTGTAGACCGGTTTGCTGTTAATCCGCTCGATCATTTCCCGGGCCGCGGTCAGGATGTCCTGGCAGGCCAGGTCAAAAATTTCAAATGCTGCGTCCGCCACTGACAGGCCCATCTGGTTTGCAATGGCAGAAATTCCCTGGATGGCTTTGCTTTTGTCGCCGGCGGGATCATCGGTTTTTCCGAGCACAAAAAGGGCATCCGTGGGCGTGGGCACCGGGCCGCCATAGGCCATGGCCGGTCCGATCCGGTCCGGTCCGATTTTGAGGGTGCCTTCTTCCATCCGAACCACGCTGTCGCCGCCGATGCCAATGGAATAGCTGTTCAGGGCCCGGATCAGAGTTTTGTATTTTCCGATTTCAATGCCGGATGGGGAGAGCAGGGGCACCTGGTTGATCAGCACCGCCATGTCCGTGGTGGTGCCGCCGATATCCATAACAATGGTTTCGCAATCGTCCGGCGCGAACGCCACGGACCCCATCACGCTGGCCGAAGGTCCGGACAAAACGGACTGGCCGGGATAGTCCACGGACGCGTCAAAATGCATGGTCCCGCCGTCTGCTTTCAGGATGTAGATGGGAATGCCAATTCCCTTCTGGGTGAGGGTCGCTTTGACCGCCTCAAAAAACTCCTTGTGAATGGGATAGACAGACGCGTTTAAAAACGTGGTGGCAATGCGGCGAGGAAAGTTAAGGTGTCCGGAAATCCGGTGGCCCAGAAATATTTTGTCAAAATGCGGGGCGATAATTTTTTCAATCTGAAGTTCATGATCCGGGTTTCTCGCGGAAAATTTTCCCACCACGCCCACATGACGGATGCCCTGAGATTTGAGACGGCGGCCGATATCTTCGATCTGATTTTTATCAATGGGTGAAATTTCGCGGCCGCTGTGATCAATGGAACCGGTAACCGTATGAAAGTGGTCGCCGGTGCGGAAGAATTCCGGATCAATGCCCGGCCCCGCGGAAACGATCATGCCGGCAGGGGATAATTTGTTCCGGACAATAGCGTTGGTGGTAAGTGTTGTGCTGAGGACGGCGTGGGAGATTTTGTCAGTGGGAATGTTTTCGGTAATTTTTTCAATGCCGGTGAGGACCGTTTCAAAAAGCGCTGAGGTGTTTGTCGGAACCTTGATTTTTCTCTCCAGACCGTTTTCTCCAACAAGAACGATGTCTGTATGGGTCCCGCCGACGTCCAGTCCAATGATCATAGCATTTCCTTGGGAATAGTCGGTGCGTGGTCCTTTATTTTCATGGTGCGGGCACGCACAGCCGGTAAGGCCGATAAATTCAGCAAAAAGGCCATCTTTACAAAAATTGTAACTATTTTAACTCTTTTAACAATTACCCAAAAACAAAATTATTGTCAATATGCCACTTGACCGGGCACTGATTATCACGCCTTTTATTTGGATCTTTACAAAAAATCGACAAGTTGATAGCCATTAGAGGTAAAAAATGCATATGATTGGCCGGTTGGCCGAAAAAATAAACACCGGGAAAAAAACCGGGGAGCCTACAATGACGGATGATTTTTTTATGCACGAAGCACTGGCGTTAGCGGAAAAAGCCCTTGTTGCCGGCGATTTTCCCGTGGGATGCGTTATTGCAGACCGGGAAAACATCCAGGCCATTGGTTGTCGACGCGCCACCAGCGGGGACGAGGCCAATGAAATTGATCACGCGGAAATTCAGGCCCTGAGAGCCCTTTACCGGACCCCTGCCCTTTCAGCACCCGAAGACCTCACGGTTTACTGCACCATGGAACCCTGCCTGATGTGCTTTGGTGCCATATTGATCAGCGGGATCCGCCGAATTGTCTATGCGTATGAGGATATCATGGGCGGCGGCACCGGGTGCGATCTGTCCGTCTTATCTCCGCTTTACCGTAAACCGGCTGTGCGGGTAATCCCCCATGTGCTGCGCGGCCCGAGCCTTGCATTGTTCAAACAATTTTTTTCCCGGCCGGAAAATGATTACTGGAAAAACAGCCTACTGGCTGAATATACCCTGTCCGCGCCGTAATATCGGTTTCTCCCATCGAAAAGCCGGCCGCCGGCAAACAAAGAACGGAACCCTGAAAAATGAAACATGCCATGACCGCCATTGAACCGGTTCATTTTGCCAAACACATGACGGAGGAACTCACCGCCCTGGCGGACGAACGCTGGGCCGCGCTGCTTCAATCCTTTGAAAAACAAGGGATTTCTTTTCCGGCCGAACCGGCCCGCCTGGCGGATGTTTTAAAAAAAACATTTGTTTTCAGCAGTTTCCTGGCCAAAAGGTGCACGCAGAATCCGGGAATACTGGCAGATCTGATTCATTCCGGGGATCTGGCCCGCTCGTTTGATCCGGCAGCATATCAAGAAACAATCCGCCGCAGGGTTTCCGGATGCCTGGACCGGAAAAGCCTGTCTAAGGTGTTGCGAACCATCCGGACCCGGGAAATGGTCCGCATTGCATTCCGGGATCTTGGCGGGTATGCCCCGCTCGTTGAAACCACCCGGGATTTGTCCGCATTGGCGGATGCGTGCCTGGACACAGCTCTCTCCTCCATTTATGACCAGATGGTAGAGACCTATGGAACGCCGACAGGCGAAAGCGGCCATCAGCAGCATCTGGTGGTGATCGGTTTTGGAAAACTCGGGGGGCGGGAACTCAATTTTTCGTCGGATGTGGATCTGATGTTCGCGTTTCCGGAATCCGGCAACACCCGGGGCACGGACAAAACCATTTCAAACAAGGAGTTTTTCACCCGGCTGTGCCACGGGCTGATTGACGTGATCAGCAAAAACATGACTGACGGATTGGTGTTTCGCGTGGACGCGCGGCTCCGGCCCTATGGTGAATCCGGCCCCATTGCCATGACCTTCGAGTCCATGGAACAGTATTACCAGGAACAGGGCCGGGAGTGGGAACGCTACGCCCTGATTAAGGCCCGGGTGGTGGCCGGGGACAAAGCCCGGGGCCATGAGCTCCTGGAACGATTGAAGCCGTTTATTTTCCGCCGCTACCTGGACTACGGCACCTTTGAGTCCCTGCGGGAGATGAAGCGCCGGATAGAACGGGAAGTCACCCGCAAAGGAATGAAGGAAAACATCAAGCTCGGCCCCGGCGGAATCCGGGAGGTGGAATTTTTCGGGCAGATTTTTCAGCTGATCCGGGGGGGGGTGCATGTGGCCTATCAGCAGCGGGAAATTCTCCGCATTCTTGACACGCTGGCAGTGGAAAATAATATACCCGCAGAAGTAAAAGATGAACTGACCGCTGCCTATGTATTTTTGCGGCATGTGGAAAACCGCCTGCAGATGGCGGATGACCGCCAGACCCACAGCTTGCCGGCAGATACGGCCGCCCGATACCGGCTGGCCGTGGCCATGGGGTTTGAGGATTCTCAGGAGTTTTACCAGGCGCTGGACGCCCACATGAAAAATGTGCACCGTCATTTCCGTGCCCTCCTGGCAAGGGATGAGACGAAACCCCGGGGTGACGCTGAAATGCAGCGCATCACCGCGGTGTGGAACAATCTGGACAACACAGACGCCAACCGTGATCTGATCCGGCAGTTGGGTGTTGACCCGCCGGACCCGTTGCTTGAGGTACTGGGAAACTTTCTGGAAATAATCAAATCCGATGTTGTCAGTCTTCAGGCCAAAAAGCGGGTTGATCAACTGGTGCCGCATATTGTAAAGGCGTCGCTGAGTTCGGACACGCCGGTTATCGTCATGGGGCGGATTCTGGACTTGATCCGGGCGGTAAGCAGCCGTTCCTGTTATATTGCACTTTTAATTGAGAACAAAGACGCATTGGTGCATCTGGTGCGGCTGGCGGAGGCCAGTTCCTGGATCATGTCTTTTCTCTCAAAACATCCCCTGCTCCTGGATGAACTTCTGGATGTGCGCACCCTTTACGAGCCGGTTGAAAAACCGGACCTGAAAAAAGCCATTCAGCGCCGGTTTGCGCACCTTCCGGATGCGGACCTGGAATCCAGAATGGACGACCTGCGAATTTTCAAGCAGATCAACACCCTCCGGATTTGCGCCGCGGACGTGGCGGGCCTTTTACCGCTCATGAAAGTCAGTGACCGCCTGACCTGGCTGGCGGAATCCATTCTTGACGCGGTAATGGAAATGGCCTGGACCCATATGGTTGAAAAATACGGGCGCCCTTCCGGATTGACCGACACCAGCGATAAACAATTCGGCATTATCGGTTACGGAAAACTTGGCGGATATGAGCTGGGGTATGGTTCGGACCTGGATCTCGTATTTCTGCACACCGGAGAGAAAGGCATGACCAGCGGCGGGGTGTTCCCGCCCGTTGATAATGCCCAGTTCTATGTCCGTCTGGGCCAGCGCATGATCCATCTGATGACCGCCATGACCCAAACCGGTAAGCTGTATGAAATGGATATGCGGCTGCGGCCAAGCGGCAATGCCGGCGTTCTGGTCACCCATATTGACGGGTTTACGGATTATCAGAAAAACAGGGCCTGGAACTGGGAGCATCAGGCCCTGGTCAAAGCCCGGGCCGTTGGCGGGGACCCGGTGGTGCAGCGCCGATTTGAAGCCATCCGGGAAGAAATATTGTCAATGGAACGAAAAACCGCCTCCCTGAAAAAAGACATCCGGGAGATGCGCGCCCGCATGCGGGCAGAGCGGGGATCGGCGCCCGACCATTTTTTTGATATCAAAAATGCTCCCGGAGGCATCATTGATATCGAGTTTCTGGTGCAGTTTCTGATCATGCAGAATGCCTGCCGGTTTCCGTCCTTGCTGAAATGGACCGATATTGTCCGGCAGCTCAACAGCCTGGCACTGGCCGGCATTTTTGACGATAAAACCGCCTATATTCTGAAACAGGCCTATCTGGTGTTCCGGTTTTACATCCACCGCCTGACCCTGCAGGCGCGCCCGGCGCTCCTGGCTGATGATCAGTTTGTTGACATTCGGGATCAGGTGGTTCACCTGTGGCGGTATTATCTGGAATAAGCATCAGCTGAAAAGATAAAACCCCAGCACACTGTCATGATTTTGGGGATCGGCATAGGCCAGTCCGATGCTCAACGCTTGAATATTTTTGACAATCACTTTTTTTCGAATCCGGGATTGATTGGCGTCGTCCAATCGGAATTCGACAAAAATCATATCCCCAACCCTGAACAGAGGCGGCACCTGAAGCTTAATACGCAATCCGCTGTAGGATAAATCCGTTACCGTCATGGATCCTATCTGCGCTTGCTGTGCAATGGTGATATCGGTGAATGTATAGGAGCCGGTCAGTTCAACCGGCTTTCGAAATTTTTTGCGTTTTTCCAGAAACACTTCATAGCTGTGACCGCAGCCGCACTTGGCTTTGAGGCGAGGGGCTTTTTTTCGTTCGATATACCGGGTTAAATCCTTGACCGCCGTTTTCTGGCATTTCGGACAAACAAATGTCGCGCTGTTATTCTCATTGACATAAATTTTTACGGCCATGGATGTGTCATCCGAATTTATCTAAAGAACGGCGGCATGTTAGAAGTCGATGTAAACAGTAGTGGACAGCCGAAACCGTCCCTGTTATGGTGGCTCTTTCGATTTTTAAAACCGTCACTATAAAAAATAGTTTAAAAAATCAGGGGAATATGTCAAGAAAATTATGCCGGCCGGAACGGTTCAGCAGTGATGACAAAACCCTTTGACCGTTGATTGGGATTATTTCTTCGAAAATTTAATCCAGTGTAATCAAAACCCAGTAATTTCAAAAAGAGGCGTGCGTATGAAAAAGATTGAGGCAGTTATTAAACCATTCAAGCTTGATGATGTAAAAGAAGCACTGAACGATATTGGTATTCAGGGAATGACGGTTTCAGAAGTCAAGGGATACGGCCGCCAGAAAGGGCACACGGAAATTTACCGGGGAGCGGAATATGCCGTGGATTTTATTCCCAAGCTGAAAATTGAAATTGTGGTGACGGACGACCGGTGCGATGAGGTGGTGGAGGTTGTGAGAAAGTCATCTTTTACCGGAAAAATCGGGGACGGCAAAATTTTCGTACTTCCCATCGAAGATGTGATCCGGGTCCGCACCGGAGAACGGGGGGGCGACGCTCTCTAATTGGCGCCTTATCTCTCCATTCAGGAAGAAAAAACCAGTGCCCAGAGGTCATGTCGGTGTTCAGGTGCCCGGAAAAGCAATTCTGACATCCGACACCGCTATGATCGATCTGGCGCAGAGGTGGCGACTCCCCGCGTTGAGAATTCCCCCTTCCCGGGTGCTAATGCCTCAGTGATAGCGGCGGGGATCAATATCGTATTTGTTCGCCTTGTAGGAAAATTTCCGGACCGTGGTATTCAGCGTCTGGGCGGCCTGGGTGACGTTGCCCCGGGTGTGCTTTAACGCGTCGATGATCATTTCCCGCTCCAACTGGCTGACGGCCTTTTCAAGGGATACTTTGGGCAGGGTATTGGATAACTGCCCGGTCTGAAGGGTGGGGGGAAGATGGTACCCATGAATAACCTGATCTTCGCACAGCAGCACGGCCCGTTCAATGCAGTTTTCCAGCTCCCGCACATTACCGGGCCAGTGATAGGCCATCATCATGTCGATGGCCGGGGTTGAAAAGCGCAGAATTTTTTTATTGTTTTCCCGGGCGTATTTTTCGAGAAAAAAATCCGCCAGCACCAGCACATCGGTCCGTCTTTCCCGAAGCGGCGGCAGATATATCGGAAACACATTCAGCCGGTAGTAGAGATCATTGCGAAACAGGCCGTCGATAACGGCATTTTCAAGGTTTCGGTTGGTGGCGGCCACAATGCGGACATCCACCTTGATGGTCTTGTTGCCGCCCACCCGTTCCAGCTCCTTTTCCTGCAATACCCTAAGCAGCTTTGCCTGCACATCCGGCTCGATCGAGCCGATCTCATCCAGAAACAGGGTGCCTTTGGTAGCCAGTTCAAATTTACCGATTTTCTGCTGCAGGGCGCCGGTGAACGCGCCTCGTTCATGGCCAAACAGCTCACTTTCAATGAGGTTCGCAGGGATCGCGGCGCAGTTCACCTTGATAAAAGGACTTTTGGCCCGCAGGCTGTTGTAATGGATGGAGTTGGCCACCAGTTCCTTGCCAGTGCCGGATTCACCGCGGATGAGCACCGTGGCGTTGCTTTCCGCCACCTGGGAAATCATCTGATACACTTCCCGCATTTTGTTGCTGTTGCCGATAATATTTTTCATGCGGTACTGCTTTTTCAGTTCCGCCTGAAGCCGCTCGTTTTCCGATTCCAGCTTTTCTTTTTCAACCCGGTGCCTCTCCAGATGAATCACCTGGGTCGCAATCATGGCGGCCACCACGGACAGCAGTTTTTCTCCTTCTTGTAAAGAAAAGCGCTCGTCATAGGGCCGGTCCACGCTGAGCGCCCCGATCACCTGTTTATCTTTCTTAATGGGCACGCAGATAAATGAAATCTCCTGGTCGCCAAAGGCTTTTCGCGCGGTGGTGCGGTTGAGAAACCGGGTGTCCTGGCTGATTTTGGCAATGGTCACCGGTGTGCCGGTCTGGATGACCTGGCCGGTGATCCCCTCTCCCAGTTTGTATTTTCCTTTCTGCAGAGCGGTTTTGGAAATCCCGTGGGCCACCTCGATGCTGATTTCATCACTGAACGGATTTAAAATGGTGATGGTCCCCCGCACCATATTCTGTGATTTTGATAGTAATTCTAGTGTATTATATAACGACTGCTTCAGATCCGGGGTTTTATTCAAAATCTGGGTGATGTGATACAGCAGGGAAATCTGGTCTTTGTTATCCGCAGCCATTTTTTGTGAAACTCAATTATTGTTAACTGTGAGAAGATATTACGTTATAAAAATTGAATGATAGATATTTCCCTATGTGCAACCGCTGGATAAGTCAAGATATTTATATTATCCAATGGTTATCAGCCTATCAGACCCAAATTCGAGCGATTGGCCCGGGCTTAGCTGTGGTCAAAATGTATGGATTCCACTGTTTTCTGATAAAAATTCTCTTTGTCGATGTACATCCGCTGGTCCGCCAGTTTCATGACTTTTTCAGGAGTGGTTTCATCGGACCCGGCAACGCCCATACTGAAACGGATGGGAATAGAGGCCTGGGGATGGTTTTTGAGCCGGCAGACAAGAGATAGCGTTTTTTCCCTGTCCCGGATCCGGGTGGCCGTCACATTGGCTTCCGCGCTGGTTGTGGAAGGCAGCAGGATAATGAATTCATCACCGCCCATGCGGGAGAGAGTGTCCGTCTCCCGGCATACTGACAGGAGAAGCTCCGCCACTGCCCGGATCATTTCATCCCCTTTGTCGTGACCAAACTTGTCATTGACCCGTTTAAGACCATTAATATCAATCATGATGACTGAAAAGGACACCACCGGGAAAAGCACGGCGTTCTTAATGGTTTTTTTCAGTTCCCGGTCAAAAAATGCGCGGTTGCAAACCCCGGTCAGGCTGTCCGTGTTGGCGGAGGTTTCCAGTTTGTTCATCAAAAGTTTATTGTAGGCCGCCGCTGATACCTGGGCCAGGAAAATGGCAATCACCGTGCCGGTAAACGGATCGGACATAGACCCTTTGACGATGATTTTTCCGATCACACGGTTTTCACGAACCTGCATTTGCCGGAGCGTCCACAATTTTCCAGGGGCGATTTGAGCTTCCTCTGGGGTCTGCATTTTTTCAATCATTAGGTGATTAATATTTTCAGGGGTCAGATGCTGACGATGTTCCAGTATAACAGCCTGTTCTTTTTCAGAAATTCCAATAAATGCGCCGCTTTCCAGAATTTTTGACCGTTCGCCCTCGTGAATGATGCCGAATCCCAGATGTGGAAAAAGGGATCGGAGCTGATTGAGGGTATTACCGAACAGTTCATGCAGTTCATCAATATGATGAATGCGCGTGGCGGTCTGAAACAGGGAGAGAAAAATATGGTTTTGTTTTTTGATGATGGCATGGTGCTCTGAAATTTTGCGGTTCTTTTGTTCCAGGGTTTTCAGGGCGGCATGCAGATCCCGGGTCCGGACCTGTATTTTGTCTTCCAGATCTTCGAGCAGGTTCGCGTTTTCAATGACCGGGCCGAGTATGGCCCCGATATTGGCAAAAATTTCTTTTTCAGCACTGGTGTAGGACCGGTCATTGAGTCTGTTGCCGATGAGCACCAGGCCGGTGAGCTCGTTAACCGAAAAAACCGGAATGATAATGCCGGCCTGAAGGAGCCGGTCATCTGATTCTTTATTCGTATCACTGGCCGGATTGACAATTCCCGTTTCACGCATCCAATCATGAATCATCACATGGGTGGCCAGCCGGACTCTGGTTGAAATTATTTTCTGCAGGATCGGATGATCGGCCCGGATGACAAGCACCTCATCAGCCGAAGGGGTCTCAGGGGGACTGCGGAAAAATCCTGAAAAAGGGTCAGCGTTGACAGAGCGCCACCCTTTGTAGACACGACGATGGGCGTCGGCAAAAATGGTGGCGCACCGGGAATTGATAAAAATCCTGAAAAACCATTTGCTGATTTCATGATGGATGCTCTGCAAATGGCGGACCTCGGACAATTTCAATGTCAGGGCATACAATTCTTTTTGAAGCAGATCAGTAGGCCTTTTGAAAACCAGGCTAAGCGCATGATCCCATAATTTATAGAGCGGATGGTACAGAAGCGCCACAAGGATAATGCCAACGCCCAGTTTGAATTGATGGGCCGCACCCGGGAAAAAAATTGCCGGGACAAAGGCGGCGCCGACCACGAGGAGCAGATGACCGGCGGTGAAAAGGATGGCTCTGAGCTGCTGAAGGGCAATCCGCAGGTTGTATTTAAACAGGCCATAGGCCAACAGCAAAAGGGGAATAAATGTAAATGTGCCCAGAGGATAAATCTCATAGCCGTAAATGGCCGGGGTGTTGGTAAGACTGAGCACGGCGGTAGAGACAAAACCCAGCAGCAGAAATTTAATGGTGTCTTTTTTGTGCCGGTCTGATGTCCGGCGGAAAGCAAAAAATAAAATATAAATGCAGTAGAGCGTGCCAGCAAGCCACAGAAAACTCATCAGGTCATATAAAATGGCTTTTTTTGCAAAAAACCCCCAAAAATAGGAATAGACGCCTTTAAAATAGAGATCAGTGGGCGTAAACACTGCCATCACCGCTCCCACCGCGTATGCTGAATAAACAATGGCCCATTTGTCTTTTTTTTCGCACACCAAATAGGCCAGGTGCAAATTGGCCCCCAGCATCACAAGGGCCAGCAAAAAATGATCCACGCGGGAAATCATCAGCGCGGTTTGGGGATCTTTGATGACACCCAGCAGAAAAACATCCAGGTTCAGGCCGGCGAATGCCAGAGAGATGATTGAAAAAAGAAGGGTTTCGGTGCGAATTCGTTCGAGATGCAGCACAAATAAAGACAAAAACGCCGCGCACAGCAGGGAAATCAGCGGAGGAATGCCGTAGGGAACGATTCTTGAAAAAATGTATTCCGGCGAAAACTCCCTCAACAGCCAGACGGTTGCCGCAATGATAAGCACATACAGGACTGCCAGAGCATTCCGGAGTATTCCGGCAGTCAGCTGCTTGTTAATATAGGGAGCAACGATTCTGTTCATGAATATGAATGGATTTTTTTAAAGGGTTCTGCTTTTGTACCAATAAACTGCTGCAAAGTAAAAGCATATCTGATTATCCAACAGCCTGAGGGGTTGCCTGATTTTTGAACCTATCGAATATTCTGTTGATAAGTTTTCCGGGAGCGGCTATGGTATTCATTAAATTTTAGAGACCTAAGTGGTGACCGCAGCATTCGGGCAGATTAAGTCGGCATCAATCATGGTTTTAATTCGGACGTGGTTAAAAAATTAGAAATTTCAGGAGGAGCCAATGAAAAAATTTAGATTGCTGTGCCTTTTGGGAATCATTGCATTTTTGCCTTTGCTGGTGGGTTGCGCGACCTCTTATCCGGTCGGCGGCCTGTATACCAAACTGACCCTGCCGGTGGCCTGCGAAAGTGACGCCAAAGCCATGAAAACAGGAACCGCTACATGTACAAGTATCCTGGGCTGGGTAGCCACGGGTGATGCCAGTTTTGAAGCAGCCATGAGAAACGGCGGCATTACCAAAGTCAGCCATGCGGATTGGGATGCTGAAAATATTCTGGGTATTATCGGTAATTACAAACTGACGGTGTACGGGGAATAATCGCCTTGTTCAAGCATCGTTTTTCAAGGTAACGCGTTATTGTTTTGAAAAAGAGTTGAATTTTGCCGTCTGTCCGAATGCTGTTTTTTTATCTCTAAAAAGTTTCCTCTAAAGAGCTCGGGTATCTGCAAAAATGAAAAAATTGCAGATACCTTTTTGATTTTTTTTCGCAGTGCCGCCGAAGAGTCACTCCTTGATGTAATTGGATGTAATTGTAAGAATTCGGATTTAAACGTTTTTCTGAATTATATGGCCCAGTCTGTCCGTATATCCGAAAAAGAAGTGGTCCGCGCCATCAATAATTTCAACCGCGGCTTGTGGCTGCCATTGCTGGACCAGTGATTCAATCAAAGCCGGCGTTGCGAATTCATCCCTGCTTCCAGTGACAACGAGCTTCAGCTGCGGGATGGAAATCTTTTCATCAAAGGGCATCATGGCCACTGGCGGCGACACCATAATGACACGGTCAACCACCGCTTTTTGAATCATTCGGGCGATCACCCAGGTGCCGAAGGAATACCCGGCCAGGTCAATTTTCATCATCCCCTGTTCCTGACCCTTTAAAAAATCGATTGCCGCAAAAACATCTTCCTGTTCGCCGCCGCCGTCATCATAGGCACCGGTGCTTCGGCCCACCCCCCTGAAATTAAACCGCAGGGTGGCATGTCCTTTCTTCTGGAAGGCCTGGGCAATGGTTTCCACCACCATATTGCGCATGTCGCCGCCGTACAGGGGATGGGGGTGCGTGATGACAACCCCTTTGCCGGTGTTGCCCCTTGAAAAAAGCCCTTCCAGCATCATTTGATCTTTTGTCTGGATTATTACGGGATTTTCGTTCATGCGCCATCTCTCCAGGCACCCAAAGCAGCAACGATATCATCGCCCAACGCCTGTTTCTGCCAGTTTTTAAGCGCGGAAATGGCGGTCATTTCCTCAGGGGTTTTTGGATACGCCGCGGCAACGGATTTCAACACTGCGTTGTTGATCAACACCCCGGAATCCAGTTCCAGCTCTGACGCTTTTTGATCCCGCCATATTTTCAACGTGTTAAATCGTTCGGAAACCTCGCTGGCGATGCGCCGGGGGCGGGTAAAAGGGTATTTGAACAGCTGGTTTTCAGGCATATCCAGTGCGCGCCGCACCGCCTGGAGAATCTCGTTTCCGTACATATGGACTTGTCGGTCGCTCAAAGCTCGGGATTTTACCAACTGTTCCATTGTCGCAGGCTTTGCTGTGGCGATTTTGGTGAGGCTGGCGTTGCCGATCACCTTGAACAACGGCCGGTCCTTTTGTTCGGCCATGGCCAGCCGGTATTCCAACAAGAATTCGAGCACGGTGAGGCTCCGCCGGTCAAGGCGGCCAGCGCCTTTTATCCGGAGAAACAAGGGCCGCTCATTCACCGGCGCGGCCCGAACCATAGTCAGATCCCGGCACTCTTCGTCAACCCATTCCAGCCGGCCTTTTTCCACTAATTCTGTTTTCTGGATGTCATAGAGCGGAATCAGGTATTCTACGTCCTTGGCCGCATATTCAATCATTTCCGCCGGCAGCGGACGCTGGGACCAGTCTTTTTTCTGGTATTTTTTTTCCAGGGTAATGTTGAACCGGTTTTTCAGCACTGTGTTCAGTCCGGTTTCGGCATTCCCCAAAAAACGACTGGCAAGTTCCGTGTCAAACAGATTGCAAATCGCAATACCGTAGTCCCGATGAAGACTCCGGATGTCATAATCCGCGCCGTGAAAAATTTTGACAATCTTTGGATCCGACAAAATCCGTGCCAGCGGGGAAAGATCGTCGATGGCCAGGGGGTCGATAATATAACTTCTGGGGCCGGCAGACGCCTGGATCAGGCAGATTTTTTCCTTGAAATGAAACATGGAATCCGCCTCAAGATCAAACCCGATCTGTTTTTCATGGCACAGGTCTGCGACGAAATCATCTAAGCGGGACGGGGTGTTGACAAAAACAATAGGGCCGGGGGATGATTGGATCATAGGGTGTTGTTTCTCAGACAATTGAACCGAATATTTAAGCTTGACCTTACCGGGCATTTTTCATAGATTTTAAGCTTATCCAAAACGTTCTGTTTTTTAAATACATTACACTTAATTTGAAATGGATGAAACATCAATGATCAATATCTCTTTTCCGGATGGAAATGTAAAGCAGTTTGACGCTCCCACCGACGGATTTGCTGTTGCCGCGTCAATTTCCGAGGGGTTTGCCCGCAATTGCGTGGCCATGGAAATCGACGGTGCTTTGGTGGATTTAAGTGCGACACTCGATGCGGACGCAACGGTCCGCTTTTTGACTACGAAAGATCCCGAGGCCGTGGAAATTCTCCGCCACAGCGCCGCCCATGTCATGGCCCAGGCCATTCTCACGCTGTACCCGGACGCCAAACTCACTATCGGCCCCACCGTGGAAAACGGATTTTATTATGACATCGACATGGAGCCCATTTCAGAAGATGATTTTCCGAAAATAGAGGCGGAAATTAAAAAAATCATTAAGGCCAAGCTGCCCATTGTCCGGCGGGAAGTTCCGAAAAAAGACGCTCTGGCGTTTTACAAAGACGAGCCCTACAAACTGGAAATGATCAATGATCTGGAGGACGGCACCATCTCGTTTTATTCCCAGGGGGAGTTTACGGATTTGTGCCGGGGCCCCCATCTGCCGCATACCGGGTTTGTCAAAGCCATCAAGCTGATGAAGGTCTCCGGCGCCTACTGGCGGGCTGATCCGGCCAATCCGCAACTGCAGCGGATTTACGGCACCGCATTTTTTGATAAAAAAGAACTCACCGCCTATCTGAACCTTCTGGAAGAAGCGAGAAAGCGGGATCACCGAAAAATCGGCGCGGCCCTGGATCTCTTCAGCTTTCATGATGAAGCGCCCGGAATGGCGTTTTTTCACCCCAAGGGCATGGAAATCTGGAATGCGCTTCTGGAATACTGGCGGGAAGAGCACCGGAAAGCCGGATATGTGGAAACCAAAACCCCGATTATCTTAAACCGCAGCCTGTGGGAGCAAAGCGGGCACTGGGAAAATTACCGGGACAACATGTACACCCTGGTCATTGATGAGACGGAATCCGCCATCAAACCCATGAACTGCCCCGGCGGGATGCTGCTTTACAAAAGGAAGCGTTATTCATACAAGGATCTGCCCTTGCGGGCCGCGGAAGTGGGGCTGGTGCACCGTCATGAACTTTCCGGCGTTTTGTCCGGCCTGTTCCGGGTCCGGGCCTTTCACCAGGATGATGCCCATATTTTCATGACCCCGGACCAGATCCGGGAGGAGATTCTCGGGGTGCTGCGACTGGTAGACCGGATGTACAAAACGTTCGGATTAGGGTTTCATCTGGAACTATCCACCCGGCCGAAAAAATCCATTGGCAGCGACCAGCAATGGGAAAGCGCCACCAGCGGTCTGGTGAATGCCTTGAACGATTACGGCATGGACTATCAGATCAATGAAGGCGACGGCGCGTTTTACGGCCCCAAAATCGACATTCATATCAGGGATGCCATCGGCCGGACCTGGCAGTGCGGTACCATTCAGCTGGACATGTCCCTGCCCGAGCGCTTTGATCTGTCCTATGTGGGCGCTGACAATGACCGTCACCGGCCGGTGATGATCCACCGGGTGATTTACGGCTCCATCGAGCGATTTCTGGGCATCCTGATCGAGCATTTTGCCGGAAAATTTCCTTTGTGGCTGGCACCGGTGCAGGTGGTGATTTTGCCCATTAACGACGATCTGGCCCCTTTTGCAGAGGAACTCCACCGGACCTTTGAAGCCGCCGGCCTTCGTTCCGCCGTGGATGACCGGACCGAAAGCCTCAAGAAAAAAGTGCGGGAAGCCCAGCTCAGCCAGATTCCATTGATTATAACGGCCGGGGAAAAAGAGCGGGAAAACAACACCCTTTCCGTGCGCACCCTGGACGGCAAGGTGCGATTCGGGGTTTCAGCCGATGAATTTCTCCGGGCGGCTCAGGAAAATATAAAAGCAAGAAAACTGGAACTGGATTTGTTCGCAGAATAAAGATAGCAGGGCATTTCACGAAAAAATGATTAAGACCGATCCCGGTTTTTCTGGGGAGTGCCCTTTTTAAGGGTGTTGCATGGCTATTGTATGTTGCACAGGAGGCTGGGGCTGAAAGGGTGAGGAATGTATCAAGCTGATCTAATATAATCAGATTAATCAGCTCAAATGTTAAAAACGATTTACTATGCTTCAAATTCAATTCAATTTCAAAGGAAGCAAACAAAAGCCCCAGCCGTAGCCGGGGCTTTTTCTCAAAACTTCATTTTACTTTCATTGAACGTTTACGGTTACACTGTCATAATAAGCCTTATCAATATTCAATAGACCATTCATATCCATATCTACCCCGAAATAGAGTGTGGATTCACCGAGTGGAAAGGAAATATTTTGCACCTCAAATCCTCCCAGGTTGAACAAGGAGCCTTGATGGCTATAAGTGAGATCAGGCACAAATAAACCTGTATCCAGCTGATAATGAAACACTCCGGATGGCGTGACCGCCACCAGCCACCAATCTGCATTATCACCTGCATATCCGCCGGGGGATAGCTGGATCGTAATGGATAGATTATCATTTAACATGATATTTAAGGGTCCATCCGATCCATTTGCCTTGATATCAGATACAATACATTGTTTATCTTCCCCGTCACAGTTCTGGTCTATGCCATCTCCGCAAATTTCAGTAGCATCGGGGTGAATTGATTTGTTGTTGTCATTACAGTCACCTTGATCTGTTGTGTAACCGTCCCCGTCATTATCAGAAACAGGCTCCTGGCCACAAATCTTATCTTTACCATCACAATCTTGATCTATTCCGTCACCACAAATATCAACTGCGCCCGGATAGATATCTGAATCAGAATCATTACAATCATCACAATTGCTGACATATATAGAGTATTGAGAACAATCGTATCTTTTGTAATATGAATTCCCATAACCATCGCCATCAGAGTCTTTACAATAAATATCTCTGACCTCCTCATCAATTGCACCATCACAATCATTATCATTATAATCACAGATTTCAGGGGCATTGGGATAGGTGACAGCATTACGATCATCACAATCCCCATCATCTATTGAAAACCCATCTCCGTCATAATCAAGCAAATCCGGTGTAATCTTTTGTATGTATCCATCCACAGCTTTATCCCATGTGTCACAAAATTCGGTATCATACGCTCCTGGTGTGACAATTGCACCGGCGAGAACTGAGCCGCCCAAAAAAATATTTCCTGAATCATCAAAGCAGAAGCAAGTAAAGGGCCCTGTTTTAACATGTGTAATTAGTGTATTGAGGTTGTTGTCCAATTTTAATATCAAACTACCTCTAAAAATAAAAATGTCTCCCGAAGGACTTATGGCTGAAGAAAAATTAGTGGTATCTTCCCAAAACCGAACAGAGTTAAAAGAAAATGATGCCTTTAACTCACTCAAGTTATGATTTAATTTATATATTATATTATTCTTTTTTTCATCACCGATTGTACTCCTCGAACCGATAAAAGCATTACCAGTTTCATCAATAGATAAAGTAATTGCCTCATCTGTATATTGTTCACCAATAAGTGTTGTTGCTGTAATTTGATTAAGAGAATTATTAAACTTTGATACAAAGATTTCCGCAGGACAAAATATTCTTCCATTGTAGTCGATACAATTTCTAGTTGTATCATAGGCTCCCGGTGTTGTCGTAAATCCTGAAGGAGCGTCGTCATAAGAAATATTTGTGGTTCCGGCAACATACACATTTCCAGAAGGGCCAACTTTTATTGCACTTATGCTGTCAATATCTCCAATATTTTCGCAAACACTGTTACCTCCAAGACGTTTTGAAAGCGTGTTGTCAAGTTTGATTATAGAGCTGGTTTTTCTTCCGATATAATCTTCAAAACCGGTTACAAAGATATTGCCATCTTTATCCATAGCCACAAAAAGTGGGCTTGTTTGTGCCCTGCGAAATTTCCCTATAAATGTTGATGCTAACAACTGGGATAAATCATTACTGAGTTTTGAAATAAAAAATCTGTATGATTTACTGTTATCTTCAACCTTGGTATTTGTATCATAAGCATTATCAGTGATTAGATAGTCACGGACATTAGCATTACCAGCAACAAAGATATTTCCGGTTGAGTCAATAAAAATTGACTCAACATAACCAGGGCTCCCTCCTTGATGACCAGTACTTCCGACAAAAGTCGATGCTAATAAATGGGAGAGAGTGTTATCAAGTTTTGACACAAAAACATCAGAGTAAAGTTGAGTATTATTATATACCCCAGGTGTGGTTGGATAGTCGATTGAGTTAGTTATCCCAGTTGCGTATACATTTCCTGCTGAGTCTGTCGTAATAGCGGAAATATCTTCAGAATATTCACCGCCAATAAACGTGGCAGCTAAAAGCGGATCAATAATCAGAGGTATTGAATGATCATAATTTCCAATCCGAAAACCATAATTATTCTTTTCTTTAATTGCATAGGCAACATCGATTGACTTTTTTTGGCCATTAATCTCCTGAAAGGCAACCGGCTTTGTAAATTTTACTATGCCTAACTCCGTTATAACCTCAAGTTCTCCGTTTTCATTGACTATTAATTCTTTGCAGCCATCCAACTTAATTTTTATCAATTTCGGATTTTCATTCGGTAACACCGTAAAAAGTTTTTCCACGGTATTGCCCTGAACCTGAAGAGTAACTTCTATGCCCTTGTAAACTTCACCTAAAGATACTTGATTATAGCTTGGAATATCGGTTTTCCAATTATCCTGATCTTTGCCTATAAAATAATTCACTGAGGCTGGTGAGATATCCATGCCTTTGATATTGATTTTGTTATCAGTGAATATTTCCTTTAATACGAGACCATTGTTGTCTTTAGCAGGCAAGCTATAAGAGAGGAAACCGTTTTCATCCACAAAGACCGTTCCGCCAAAGGTCCTGGCGTAAAATTTTACACCATCATTCTCAATTTGACCTTTATTTTCGACAAATGGGACCCTGACGCCATGCATTTGCTCGATTATTTGTTCCTTTTTTGCTTCATCAGGAACATTACCTGCCGATGCAACAGGAGATAAAAGAAATGCAATGATAAGAATTAGAATTAAGCCATGAAAAATATTTTTTTTCACAATAGACTCTCCCATACAAAATTATTTTACCGATTTTCTACTTTGAACGCGAAAGCTGAACTGCCTGGAATCTGATGAGATGAGGATAGTATATTATTAATAATAAATCAAAGACATTCAAATTTAAATTACATCAATCCAAGAAATATTAATATCAGGGAATGTCTGATTTTTTTGTAGCGATAAGGTTACAAGAATATCGTCATCGATATTAATTGTGCCAAACCGACAGCATTGCAAAAATTTTCAGAAGCGCAGACTTTCGATAAGGCCGGTCACTAGTCTTCATCGCGATCCACCACAATATCTGGGTTGAGGTTTTTTGCAGATTTTTTGGAAAACGTCGGATTTTAATTGGAAAAAATTGGTTCAAGACTATTACAACAAGGCCCCATTGGAAAAAATTGGTTCAAGACTATTACAACAAGGCCCCTACCGAAGCAGGGGCTTTGTTTAATTGAATGATTGGAATCTATTCCCTATTCCCAGTTTCCAGAAAGCGGAATCCATCCTGACCCAGCCGGTCCAAAATTAAATTTGATATCTGCGGTTCCCCCGGAATGGGTATTTTTTAGATAAAATGAACTTGTAATGGGATTAAATAAGCCTATTTCAGTAATTCTATCGCCATCCCAGTCACCACATACCGGTTTCCAGTTAGTTCCTCTTGGCCCGAAACCGACTTTTACGTCTGCACTGCCACCGCTGAAGGTGTTTTTCAAATAGAAGGTTCCATTTTTAGGCGAATACAGACCAATTGTATCCACGCCATCACCGTCCCAGTCTCCGGATATGGGCTGCCATCCAGCATTTGAGGGCCCGAATCGGAATTTTTCATCAGCAGTTCCACCATTGTTGGCGTTCTTTAAACGAAATGTGCCGTCCACCGGATTATAAAGGCCGATGCCGCATTGTCCGTTCCCATTCCAATCGCCGGTTACCGGAATCCAGTTCATAAACGCCGGGCCAAAAACAAACTTGATATCAGCAGCTCCACCACTATGGCTATTTTTAAGATAAAATTTGGACTGGTCGGGGTTGTATAAACCAACGGTCGTTTGTCCGTTTCCATTCCAATCACCGGTAATAATATTCCAACCGGCATTTGAAGGGCCAAAATTAAACTTGGTGTCCGCCACACCGCCGGAAAGATCGTTTTTCAGAAAAAATCTGGAGTCTTCCGGGTTATAAAGAAGAAGACCATCACTAACACCATCTTCATCATCATCTGGACAGACTAAATCAGCACCGCTGCAATCCTGATCAACGCTGTCTCCACAAATTTCGGCAGCTCCGGGATTAATGCTCGCATCAGTATCATCACAGTCGCCTTGATTTTCAGTATATCCATCCCCGTCATTATCTATATCAAGGGGATCAGTACCTGTTTCATACTGCCAGCTTTGGCAAGGATCAAATATATTCATCACAATGATGTCTGAATTGGGGTAACCGATGTGGGTTCCTGATGCCCGGCCAATACCTAAAAATCCTTCGATACCGGAGGGCCCACTGTTATCATTATAAGGGTACCATAAAATAGCATGGCGATGCCCCCATCCCGAACCGCTGTCGTCATACATCCACATATATATGGATCTTTCAACCGGAAGGGCCCATCCACCCCACAGGACCGCTAGGTTCTCCGCAACACCGAGAAAGTCATGGCAGGCGTTGATAGCTGTATTGCTGTCCAGACGATCCCATGGAGTCTGTCCATCGGCATAGTGTGAGAATGCATTATTCTCCATTAAGTACTGGGCATAATTCTGGGCCACCGCCATAACGTTGGATTCAAGACCATGCAACGGGTCAACACCCCGATCAATTCTTTCCCGGTTTATCAGCCAGAGCGCCTTTTCCGCATCAATCATACCATCCCATTCCCCTTGGGAAGGTAAAGATAGCATGGGTATTGAGGTGTCCATCATTGCATTTTCATTTGCTCTTGCCGTATTGAATCGTGTCTGAATATCAGTTACCTTACTTTCACTGCTGTAAGGCCATTCGATATCTGCTGTCGGATCTGTTGGATAGCTGGCGATGGAGGTATCCCCAATGCATTGAAACCCGATAAATCCTATAAAAATAAGCAGGTTGGATATTGATTTAAGTCTTCTGATTATTTGAAATGATAAATACCATAAATTTATTATTTCCATATTTATATCCTTTTTCAGGGCGTATTGTTTTATGATATTGACCCGGCAATTAAAAGTAGAAATTAAACCGCATATCGTATTCTCGGATGGTTGAAATACTCCTTATTTTCATTTGATGACACCGTAAAAAGTTTTTCCACCGTATTGCCCTGAACCTGAAGGGTGACCTCTATACCCTTATATACTTCACCCAGAGATATGCTATTGTAGTTTGGAATATCGGTTTTCCAGTTATTTTTATCTTTGCCTTTAAAATAATTTACGGAAGTGGGAGAAAAATTTAAACCATTGATATTTAACTTTTTATCAGAGAATATCTCCTTTAATACAACCCCTTTGTCATTTTCTGCAAGCAGGCAGTACGAAAGAAAACCGTTCTCATCCACAAAAACAGTTCCGCCAAATGTCCTATAATAAAATTTCACATCACCATTATCGATTTGTCCTTTGTTTTCAATAAATGGAACCCGGATGCCATGCATCTCTTTTAATATCTGTTCCTTTTTAACTCCATCAGGAACATTGCTTGCAGATGCGACAATGGACAAAAAAACTGCCAAGATAATTGCCAAACTATTTAATAACATGTTTTTTTTCATTTTAATCTCCTTTTTCGTATTGAATATAAATTCAATATATTGAGATTTGTCTCACTCAATCAAAAAACCACCCAATTAAAACCGGGGAAAATTTACTGTGCAAAATGTTTCTATCATTGGATGTTGACTGTTACACTGTCATAATAGGCCTGCTCCATATCCAGGGAACCATTCATTAGCATATCAACGCCGAAATAGAGCGTGTAGGAACCAACGGGTAAACCAGAAATATTCAGCGCTTCAAATTCCCCCAGGTTGAACAAGGAACCTTGATGGCTATATGTGAGATCGGGCGCCCATGAACCGTCAACAGGTTGATAATGAAATAATCCGAATGGCGTGGCCGCAACTAACCACCAATCCGCATTTTCACTTGCAAATCCGCCGGGGACCAGTTGAATTTTGATGGAAAGGCTGTCTGATGAATATATGTTTAGCGGTTCATCCGATCCGTTAGCCTTTATATCAGGATTTACTACCACAGTCTGCCCCCCGCGAACAGCAAGGATTTTAAGGCCATCGTTCCCAAAATAGTTGTTGCCGTTTTTATTGACGTTATAAGAGCCAACATAGCCCAAATCCATAAAAATGAACCATGACTCACTGGAATTCGTAGCACTGGTAACAGACGACCAGTAGCGACATGATGGAATATAAGGAAAAATATTTGTATCAATGGCTGGATAAATCGACAAATCAACAATGGATTCTAATTCTTTGATGGTGGGGAGGCGCCAGTCGTTGTAACCAGCCAGATTAAAAGTTTCACAATAATTCAAGGCTTGGAGCCAAGTATATCTTCCGGGGGCGGTGACCTGCTGCCACATTAAACCAGTATTAATATCAGATACAGTACCATCACCGTTAATGACGAAATGATTGGATATTTGAGACTGTCTCCCAAAAACTGCCCGGACACTATGGCCACTATGCAAAAGAAAGTCTGAGTCCCACCCATCAATAAAATCTATGCCCCAAGCCCTACCGTCGGCATAAAAAAAGGAAGAGGATGACCAGTAAGCTTTATCCTGGGTGTTTGGAAAATAGGTAATGTCAATTGATGGTTGAGTTTGACCATAATTAACTATGCTACGCAGTTCCTGCCTATTTGGCAGGCGCCATTCATCATAACCACCGAAGGTTTCAGTATTTAGTTTGTTGATAAAATCTTCGGTATCCTTAACATCGCCCGAAGTACCTTTTTCTCCTCCGTTGGTTTCAAGATTGGAATCATACCAAGTATAAGAATTATCGGCATCATGTGGGTTATCATAATTTACAATCCCATCGGCATCTTGCTTTACTTCCCAGATCAATCCTGTAATATTATCTTTCACCATAACCCATTCAGGAGCAGAATCCGGAAGAAATTTGCTTCCAGCATCCAGTTTGGTGAAGGACATTGGGTTGATGGTATAGTTGCCATCCTGACCGTAAAATTCCTCTCCCGGCGATGGGCAGGGAATTTCTCCAGTGCCATCATAACACTTTGTCTGACCGGTGTCTGGAATTGGCCAGGAAAAAATGATCCCTGGCACCATAAAAATGATAAGGATTGAAAATCCTACTTTAACAATCCCTTTTTTCATTTGTTTCATCGCCTTCCCTATATGCTTCAGCAATATAATCCAGTCAATGACCACCGGCAAAGCCGGTGGCTTGAATGGTGAACCGCTCAAAGCGGTTATAAAACCTTGGGCCACCTAAAGGTGGCGAAACCTAAAACAAAGTTAGTTGGTCAATCTTGCGATCGCTTTCTTCCTGCTTTTTTATATAGCTACGAACAACAGCTTCATCTCTTCCTGCTGTTGATACAAAGTAACCTCTGGCCCAAAAATTTTGACCAACAAAATTTCGACTGCGCCCAGCATATGTTCTGGCGATATGAATGGCGCTTTTGCCCTTTATATAACCTACAACTTGGGAAACTGCATATTTTGGCGGAATTGAGATCAACATATGGACATGATCACCCATCAGATGACCTTCTAATATTTGAGATTCTTTATGAAGCGCCAATTCTTTCAAAGTATCACCAAGATATTTCCTCAATTCTCCATAGATCACCTTTTTACGGTACTTCGGAATCCAAACCAGATGATACTTGCAATCCCATTTTGTATGGCTTAAACTTCTATAATTATTCATTGAAAGCCTCCTCTTTATGTGAGCTTTGGGCGGTTCACATTCCGGAGGCTTTCTTTTTTTCCCGTAATTGTCAAACTCTGGGAGTCTCCCCGGCAAAGCCGGGGGTTTACCCATTTAAATTAGTTGTA
The DNA here is from genome assembly GCA_963675805.2 of Desulfobacterales bacterium. Taxonomy (GTDB): domain Bacteria; phylum Desulfobacterota; class Desulfobacteria; order Desulfobacterales; family Desulfosalsimonadaceae; genus SURF-3. The sequence goes on from CAXXNU010000001.1 coordinate 1,119,117, forward strand.
GGAGCTGATAAGCTAATTTGAAATTAAATCAGAATAGACCAAAATTGGCAAACGATTTTCAAATGAGATTTTTCTTATAACTTTTTAGGAATTATCCTACAAAGTGGTTGAGGAGTTTTGGAAAAAAAAGCAAGAAGAATGCAACAATGTCAGTATTGAAAAAAAATTTTTGAAATGCAGACTATCGATAAGACCGATCAATATTCCTTACTTTAATGAGGCACAAGAGATAGGCATTGGATATTGTACTGAAAATGGTGAAACCGGGGCCGGATGATACCGACCCCGGTTTTTACTTTCATCAGTGAAATATGTTTTCAATCCATCGCATGGCTTCGGAGTCGCTTACCTTTCCCAAATAACGCTGAGTCGTTGAAAGATTGGCATGACGGAGAATCACCTTGCTGACGATTTCTATGGGTGCCCCGGATCGGCTGGCATAGGTAGCCGCATGGCGCCTGAGGTCGTGCGGGGAAATTTCAACACCGATCTTCCGGCCAGCCTTTTTAACGATTTGCCTTGCGCCGGTATAACCGAGGGGGAAAATCCTTTGATGAGGTTCAATCTGTTTTTCGCGGATATACTCTTTCAGACGATTTGCCACCTTTTTGGGAATAAAGACAAATTCATTCGGCCGCCCACTTTTGGGATTCAGCAGAAAAAGCTTGCAATCATCAGCATCCATTGCTCTCAGTTTCAGAACCTCACCGATGCGCATACCGCCCCTGGCCATGAGTTCCAGCATCAATCGATTTCGGGGATTATCCGATCTGAAAATGCATTCATCCACAATATCCTTTTCCAGGATAGACCATTGGCGGCCCTTGGATACGCGGAAAGTTTTTTTCAGAATAGGCGCATCGCAGGGATTTATAAAATTTGAATCGGTCGAATTTCTGATAAAATTGAAAAGGGTTTTGATTAGGATGTACTTGTATCGCTTGGTGGTTTGCTTCTGGTTTTCTGTGTTTTGGATCAGGAACGTCATGATCTGATCCGGAGTGACGGATTGGATGTCCTGATCACTGAACCGGGAGTTGAATCTGTCAAGAAACAGCTGATAATTTTTGACCGTATTTTTTCCCCGAGTTCACTTTCTGGTACTCCATAAAATTTCTGATTGCTTCTGAAACATTCATAATGGGCCTCCTTCTGTTAAGACGGTTGTTTGAAATTGACCGTTATTACTGAACGGCCGGCGGTTTGAACCAAAGATACCAACCCAATGCAGAAAAAAACGCTTCTCAACAGCTGAGGCAGTCAGAATCAAATGAGTGCACTAATGCCTTTTCTTTCCATGATGTCCAGTAACTTTCTTGATGCACCGGCTGGTTTTTTGTTTCCCTGTTCCCATTTTTGAACGGTTGAAGGGCTAATATTAAAAAGGCTCGCAAGCGCAGCCTGGCTTAACCTGAATTTTTTCCTTATGGAAATAATTTTTTCAGGGGTATACTCCTGGACCTCGGGGACACAGAGGTTTTCGATATTTTTCATTGTAATATCATCGACCAAACCGCTTTTATGCAGATCTCTGACCGTATTTGTAATGGATGTGGCAATGGATTTTCTCATGCTCCAACCTCAATTAAATATTTATTTTTTATGGCTATTTCTATTTCTTCCGGAGACAGCTTCAATAGAATTTTTGATAATTCTTTGAAAGCAATCAGTTCCTTTTTTGACAAATTCGATTTTTCATTTTTAGCGAAACCATGGACGAAAATTGCGCGATCGCCTTTTTTGTAGCAAATAATTGTTCGTCCGCCGCCGCTTTTACCCTGGCCCTCAAAACGAATTCTTTTTTTGTAAAGGTAACCGCCAAGGTTTACTTCGAAGTTCCCGGCAACGATCTCTGTCAATGCATTGGCAAGTTCACGCTTCGGAATTTTCTGTTTGGCTGCCGGATAATGGCCATGCTTTTCTTCTTTGAAAAATTTATCAATCTTTCAGTATTGCAGGCATTTTTAAAAACATGGACTGTCGGTAACTTTACGTACTTTAAAAAGGCGAAGCACACTTTCAGTTAACTGTTTAAAAACGGGCCTTTGATTCATAACCCAACAAGAGATGCGGCGGCTTCTATGCTCTTTTTTCCTTTCGCTTTTTGAGCGCCAGGGCTTCTTTCAGGCCTTTTTCCCGGATCACCTTGAGTTTTAGGCCAAATTCCGTGAGTTTGAAAAATCGCTGGCCATATTTTTTAAGCATTTTCGGGTTGATTTCAAACCCCAGACCGGGCCGGGTGAAGGGCTGAAGCTGTCCGTTTTCATCGGGCAGGATCGGGTCGATGACACCCTCCCGGAAGGCGGGTATCCATGACGGTTCTTCCAGGGGATATTCCAGGGGGTGACTGTCCCTGGGGTCTGTCAGGGCCATGTTCCAGTTAATGTAAAATCCGATGCCGTTGCTCCAGGTATGGGGGCTGAAGGCCCGGCCGGTTTCAATACATTTGTCAATCACCAGTTTGACCTGGGCAATGCCACCGGCAAAGGTGGCATCGGGCTGATACATATCAAAACAATCTTTTTCAAACATAATCTTGAGCTCATCCCATCCGTAATTCAGCTCAGCACCGGAAATGGGGACTTTTGAGGCTTTTTTCAGCGCGGCATTGCCGTCATAATCCCGGCAGTCCAGGGGTTCTTCCAGCCACTGAATGCCGTTTTCATGGCAGGCGGATGAAAACTGGACGGCCCGGTTCAGATCCCAGGCCGGTACCTTATCCACAATGGAAACCAGCCACCCCTGATTCACATCCACCCCGAGATGCAGTTTCCCGTCAACCCCCCTGCTGATCATTTCGAGATCCCGGATGTCTTCCTGAAGCGTGTTGTTTTTAATCCGTATCTTGGCGGTTTTGTATCCCCTTTCAGCCATTTCCAGCAGTTCTTCCACCCGGTTTTCCGGTGCATGCATCTCACCGGTGGAGAGATAGACATCAATGGGCCGTGCCCGTCCTCCCAAAAGCTCATAGACGGGTTTGTTTTCTTTTTTCCCGATAATGTCCCAGCAGGCAGCCTCAATCCAGAAATTGCGCCACCCCAGAAACCCGGCCTGTTTTAAAAGATCCTGGACGCGGTGGATATCCGTGGGGTCCGCCCCGATCAGATAGCCCCCCAGAAGGTCGCCCAGCCCCTGGCGCTCTTTTCCCATGCAGGTGCCGGCGGAATAGCCGGTAATGCCCTCATCCGTGATAAGCTTGATCAGGGTAAAGCGATTGTGGGTCTGGGGGTAACCGGGAATCCAGGACGGCCAGAAAGGCTGTTCTAACGGAATGGAGACATGAAAAAGCTCTATTGCCTTGATTTTCATACGGGATCCTCCCTTTTTTGGTTTCCCTTACACTACCATTGTCTCCATGGAATCAAAAGAAAAAACAGCGAGAAAAAAGCAACGGGAATAAACCGGGAGAGCAAACATAAAAACGGCGCAAAAATTTTGTCTTCAGCGCCGTTTTACCATTCAGCTGCACGGTAATTTCAGTCATAACGCAAAACAGGGAGGCGACACCCACGGGCAGATCCGGATTTTCGGTCTGCTCTGGCCGCCCCTCCCTGTTATAAAACGCCGTTATGAAACAATCAGTGACAAAACAACAGACAATCTGATGTTTTTCAGTCCCTTAATAACCAACGAATTGAACCCGCACCCCATGGACCAAGTTTGTAAAATGGTTTCAGGTTACAGGTTTCAGGTGTCGGATGTCAGAATCGCTTTTCCTGGCACCTGAACACTGACACCTTTGGTTGGAAAACCGCTTCCCGTATACACTGGTTCATTTTCTTGCTTTTTTATGCAAGAATTGAAGCATAAGGCACCAAAGCCATATCACCCGGGCACCTGTTGAATGCTATCCTTTTATTTCACGGATTTTGTTTTCCATTTCAACCGTGATGCGTGAGAAATCGCTGGCCATGTTGGACGCCAGGGTGGCAAATGTCAGGCGATCCTTTTCAAGACCCACCTGCTCCAGTTTTTTATAGGCGTCATTGGTCCGCCATTTGGCGTAGGTGTTGCCGGCTTCGGATTTGCAGTTGCCCGTATGGCAGGCCAGAACCAGCACGCCGTCCGCGCCTTCCACCAGCGCGCTCAGAATATAGTGAATATCGACTTTGCCGGCGCACGGGACTTTGACCAGCTTCAGTCCGGCAGGCAGGTCAAAATTAAATGCTTTGGCGGCCAAACCCGCTTCATAAGCGGAATTCTGGCAGCAAAAGGCCACGATTTTCGGACTGTCCGTGGATACGGCAGCCGCTTCCCGGATACGGTCCGTCATCTCTGTATCTGCAAAATCAACGAGCTGAATGGCGTCCATAGGACATTCACTGGCACAGATGCCGCATCCCTGGCACGCCACCGGAGAGATCACCGCTTTGTCATCCCAGGAAATCGCGCCATGGGGGCAGCAGCGGAAACAGGTCAGACAGGTGACGCATTTTTCACGGTCCACCACCGCCTTTGCGGTAATGGATGCGGTGCCGTCGCCGATCAGGGCCTTCACCCGGAGCATGGCATTATCCACATCCATCCATGATTTGGACAAATCCTGAACATCCCGGGCCGCGCCTACCACAAAAATACCTTCCCGGTTGGAATCCACGGGCAGACGGTGAACATTTTCATTTTGCAGAAAACCGGAAGACCCCATATCAATGCGCAGGGCCTGGGCCAGGCCGAAATTGGTTTCACTGGCAATCAGGCTTTCTTCGCACACAATGATATCCGGATTGGTTTCAATATCCGTCCGGATGACCGGGTCATGGAACCGGATGGTCAGGCTGTCATTCTCCTGAATGACGGATGGGGCCTGCTGAAGCTTAAAATAGATTGCTCCGCTGTTCCGGCAGTGGGTGTATAGGCGTTCCAGGCCGTCGTCCGCCACCTTGATATTGTTTACATAAACATACGCGGTGCAGTCGTCCATATCAACAATCGCAGATACGCAATTCAACACCCGTTTCATCAGGAGCGGAGTCCCCTCGTGGGCAAAACCCACAAGAAACGCCACGGTTTTTTTGCCGCTTTGGATTTCTTTGACCGCGTTTTCGTCCGCCAGCCGGCTTTCGAATTCAGAAACAGACACCACATTGGCTGAAGGGGTTAACCCGTAAATGTGGTTCAGCGGATTGGGAGCGGTGTCCGTTGCCACCATCACGGCGCCGACATTTTTCTGGAAAAGGGCGTCCGCGGACTGGAATTTCAGGGTGAAATCCCCCGGCATGCCGGATGCTTCAACCAGGGTGGATACCGGCAAAATTTCAACATTCGGGTTGTTGGCAATTTCGTCTTCCAGGGCTTTTAACCGAGTGATTTCAGCCGCCGGCACATCCAGCATGGCAAAATTCGTATCCTTGTCATGATTCTGGTCATTGTCCTGGGGCGCCAGGATAACCGGATATCCGTTGGCTGAAATGCGGGCGGCTGCTTTCAGGCCAGCATAGCCGGCGCCGATAACCGCAATCTGTGTTGCTAAATTTATTGTTTCCATTGGTTGTGTTGTCTTCATTTGGTCACCCCCAGATATGTCAGGACACCGCTGGCAGCCTGACCGGCCTGCGCCATGGAAGCGGCAATGGTTTTCGGACCCTGCGCGGTGCCGGCGATAAATATCCCGTTATTTGAGGTTGATGTTTTGTTAAACGCATCGGCACTCTTAAAAAATCCGTCTTCATCGAGTTCGATGCCGAGTCGTCCGGCAATGTCGGTGTTTTCCGCATTCGGCATGATGCCGATGGAAAGAACCACGAGATCAAAGGTTTCCATGACCGGGGTGCCTTCGGATTCATCAAAAAGACGCATTTTCAGATTGTCGTTTTCCACCGGGAAAATGTCCACCGGAATACTCCGGATAAACCGGATGTCGTTTTTGCAGGTTTCATAGAATGCCGGAAAGCTTTTGCCGGTGTTCTGAATATCCATGTAAAATACCGTGATATCCAGATCCGGGTTCTTGTGCTTCAAAGACTCCGCACTCCGGAGGGCATAGGGGCAACAGACCTGGGAGCACCAGAGGTTTCCCAGGTTTTCATCCCGGCTGCCCACACACTGGATAAAGGCGATCTTCTGGGCCAGCTGACCGTCCGAGGGTCTGGCCATATAGCCTTTCCGGCGTTTAATCCGTTCCATATCCAGGCCGGAGATCACATTGGGAAAACGATTGTATCCGTAGGTGCCTTTCCGGGCGGCATCAAAGGGTTTAAAACCGGTGGCCACCACCATTGCATCCGCAAGTACCTCTTTGGTCTGGGGGGCGTCACCCGTTACAATGGCCCCTTCCGGGCAGACATCCGCAAGCAGTGATTCATTGCCCGACAGGACGTCGGCGTTGACCGCGTACAACGGATGGTTATTTTTTGAATATCCCTGCAGAATAAGGCTTTGTTCTCTCAGCTTATCATGACAGATTCCGCAGTTGGTGCATTTCTCCGGATCAATAAACGCCGGGGATGTTTTTAATTTTACGGAATAGCCGTCTTTGGTTTCAACAGATTCGATTTCCGTGGATAAATGAACCGTTATATTGTCTTTTTCAACAACATCTTTCAGCATTTTTTCCACGGCGCAGGCTCCGCATTGCAGACATTCGGATGTCGCTTTGCAGGTATACTGGATGGCATATCCGCCCAGAAAGCCGCTTTTTTCAACAAGATCAACATGCAATCCTGCTTCGGCGAGCTCCCAGGCAGCTGTCATCCCGGCGATGCCGCCGCCGATGATCATGACATTTTTGGACTCCATTTGTTTAACACTCCTTCATGGTTTTGGTTGCATTTGCCGCCGGATCCGTCCGTCAAACAGGAATGCTAAACCTGTGGTCTGGGAAGAACGCCCGCGCGTTCGGCAATTTCAGGAACTTTGTGTTCCCATTCGATGGCCATCAGGTGAACACCGGCAATGCCTTTCATCTCCTTGAACTCTTCAATCTGCTCGCAGGCGATTTTGATGCCCTCATCTGCCTGTTGTTTTTTGTCAACGCCCTTGAGACGGTCGATAATATAATCCGGCACATCCATGCCCGGTACTTTGGACTTCATGTACCGTGCCATACCAAGGCTCTTCATGGGGGTGACCCCGGCAAGAATATAAATTTTTTCCGTCAGTCCCATATCATTGGCGCGTTTCACCCATTCCCGCATTTTTTCCATGTTGAATACGCACTGGGTCTGAATAAAATCCGCACCAGCCTGGACTTTTTTGGCCAGCCGGTAGACCCGCCATTCAAACGGTTCCGCAAACGGGTTGGCGGCCGCGCCAATGAACATTTTCGGGGGATCATCAATGTCCTGTCCGTTCAGGAACTTGCCTTCGTCCCGCATATTTTTGACCATGTTGATGAGTTGCATGGAGTCAATGTCAAACACCCCCTTGGACTGGGGATGGTCCCCGAACTGCTGGTGGTCTCCGGACAGGCAAAGCATGTTCCGGATGCCGTGGGCGTAAGCCCCGAGAATGTCTCCCTGCATGGCCAGACGGTTCCGGTCCCGGCAGACCATCTGGAAATTGGGTTCCAGGCCTTCCTCAATGGCAAACAGGGAGGCGGCCCAGCTGGACATGCGCACCACCGCTGTCTGGTTATCCGTAATATTGACGGAATCCACCATGCCTTTTAACGGCGCCGCCTTTTTCCTGATGGCTTCAATATTGGCACCCCGGGGGGGTCCAAGCTCCCCGGTAAAAGCAAAGTGACCGGCGGTGAGTATCCTTTCAAGTTGGCTTCCTGATTTCATAGTCTGTTCCTCTTCTTAAAATTCTTATATTACCCAAAGGGTAAAGAAAGTATATAATAAGGATGCGGAAATAATGGATGATTATTCCACAGCTGCTTTACGTTCTTCGTATCCGGGCTGAACCAGGGTCTGGGGCTTGGTGTTGCGCCAGTCGTTCGGCGGACAGATTTTGATGATATTGTCCAGGCGTCCCTGTTTGGCCAGCCGTTCATAAATCATATGCCAGGCACAAGGCTGATCTTTGTTGATTTCGCAGCTGGTCTGGTTGGTGCCGCCGCAGGGGCCGTTGAACAGACTTTTGGCGCACATGGTGACCGGGCAGACGCCGCCAGTGAGCCCCAGAACACAGGTCCCGCAGGCCTTGCAGCGTTCTTCGTACCACCCCACGTCCTTGTTGACGCCGATAAAGGTGGTGTTCACCGCCGGAAACACCGGAATTTCCGGATACCGCTCCGCCAGGAACTGGATGCCGGCGCCGCAGGCCATGGACAACAGAGCGTCATAGTCACCCACAATGTCCTTGATCTCATCCAGAAACTCCACATCGCACTGCCGCTGCACCGTGGCTTCCCCAAAGGTGGCCGGGTCAGCTGCTTTTTTATTGGCCAGTTTCAGCTCCGCCGTCAGCACACCCACTTCTTTTTCGCCGCCGGTCAGACAGACCGCAACACAGGTGCCGCATCCGACCACCAGCACTTTTTTATAGCCGTGAATCAGTTCTTTGATTTCCTCAAAAGGTTTTCTTTCTGCAACAATCATGAGGCTTCCCTCCTTTGTAAGCGAAACAAACAGTCCCTTGCGCCATTGCCGGAAAAAGCTGAAGCCTTACCGGAACCGCCAGGCATGTTATTTCATGTGTATATGACTAATTTTACTATTAATTCACGCGAACATAGCCAAATGGCCGTGCCCGTCAAACAAATCAGGCATCTTAAAAAAACAAAAAAGATATAAAACATGAAAAAAAATACAAAGTCAAGGAAGTTCATACGGATTTTTACACTTGCGCGGACAGGGATGCCGGTCACAACATTCCATTCAACGACGATGTTATTGAGCTTATGCTTAAATAAACAGCAACACCTGTTTTATGAAATCACTGAACTTTATTTTTAGATTAATGGAAAGGTTTCAGATAGTTTGGGGATTTTCAGGGCCCGATGCATTAATTCTATTGCAAAAAAATAAAAAATGAACCCGTGCAAAGGGGTAAAAAAAGGGTCCGTGTTCAGGTGCCCGTTTTTAGAAGCGGGTAAAAGCGATTCTGACACCCGATACCTGAAACTGTTATGATCAAACTGGCGCAGGGGTTGCGGGCTTCCCACACAGGAACCAGAAGCACCAAAAGCGGTTATCCGGTTCATCAGGGTGTTATTGATTTGACACAGAAAAATTACTTGCTTAAAATACCCTGATTTTAATAAGCACCTAAACTGAGCAGCTTGGCACGATCGGCTTTACCCCATGATTCAGAAGCGTTTTCATAACATCGGACGATCAGCGCTGGTGGCGGCGCTGCTTTGCTGCTGTGTTTGTGCGGCAGGGAATGCGCATGCGGCAAAAGAACGAGGCGCCCCCTTACAGGAAAACAGCATGCCTTCATCTGCTCCGCCGGGGGCAATCACGGATGAAATTTTTTCCGATGGCGTCGCCCTTCCGGTCTACCTGTATTTTTCAGACAAGGAGGCCCCTTTTTTGCGGGGGGAAGAGCGATCAGCGCTCCGACCGGGATCGGATGACCCCGCGGCGTTTTGCCGCCGGCTGATAGAAGCGCTATCAGCCGGCCCGCAAAGCGGACTCGCCCGGACCCTGCCGAAAGATACAACGATCCGGGCAGTGTTTGTGGAAGGGAAAACAGCATATGTTGATTTTTCCCGGGAGATTTCCATCTCCCATCCGGGCGGCATCCTGTCAGAGTTGATGACCATTTATTCGGTGGTCAACACCCTGGTGCTGAACGTGGATGCGGTGGATACGGTCAAATTATTAATTGCGGGACAGGATGCAGAGACCCTTGCCGGTCACGTTGACATCCGGTTTCCCTTAAACGCGGATATTCTGTTAATCAAATGAAAAACAATCCCATCAGCCAGATCAGAAATATCGGAATCATTGCCCATATCGACGCGGGCAAAACAACGGTAACGGAACGCATCCTTTTTTATACGGGCCGGTCCCATAAAATCGGGGAAGTGCATGACGGCGAGGCGGTCATGGACTGGATGCCGGATGAGCAGGAGCGGGGCATCACCATTACATCAGCGGTGACCACCTGCCAGTGGAAAAACTGCGAGGTCCAAATCATCGACACGCCCGGCCATGTGGATTTTACAATTGAAGTGGAGCGGTCCCTGAGGGTTCTGGACGGGGCCGTCGGTGTATTCTGCGCCGTGGGCGGGGTGGAACCCCAGTCGGAAACCGTCTGGCATCAGGCGGATCGGTACCTGGTGCCGAAAATGGCGTTTGTGAATAAAATGGACCGGATCGGGGCGGATTTTTTCCGGACTGTGGATATGATTGCCCGGCGCCTGAACGCCAACCCCCTGATCCTCCAGCTTCCCGTGGGAACGGAAGATAATTTCCGGGGCGTGATTGATCTTTTGACGATGCAGCAGATTGTCTGGGCGTCTGATGAGCCCACCAGCGAAATCCGCACCATGGACATTGAGGATCAGTATATGGACCAGGCCCGTGAATACCGGGACAAGCTGGTGGAAAAGGTGGCGGAAGCAGATGACGAGATCATGGAAGCCTATCTCGAGGAAGCAGATATTTCCGTGGATCAGCTGGAAGGGGCTATCCGCCGCGTCACCCTCGGGCTCAAGGCGGTGCCGGTGCTGTGCGGCAGCGCCCTGAAAAACAAAGGCGTGCAGCCGCTCCTCGACGCGGTGGTGAAATTTCTGCCCAGTCCGACCGATGTACCCCCCATCCAGGGCCATCATCCGGACACCGGAGACCTCATCGAATGCACGGCAAAACGCAAAGGCCCGCTGGTGGCACTGATTTTTAAAGTGTCCATGACCGAAGGCCGCAAACTTTCGTTTGTCCGGGTATACAGCGGGCAGTTAAAAGCCGGAGCGGATGTCTTTAACCCTTCCCGGAACAAAAAGGAAAAGATATCCCGCATTCTGCGCATGCATGCCAACAAGCGGGAGCGGGTGGACATGGCAGACGCCGGCAGTATTGTGGGGGTGGTGGGCCTCAAGGATTCCTCCACCGGTGAAACCCTGTGCGATCCGAATGCGCCGGTGCTTCTGGAAAAAATGGAATTCCAGAAGCCGGTGATTTCGATTTCCGTGGAACCCAAAACCCGGGGGGACCAGGAAAAGCTGGATCAGGTGCTTGAAAAGCTGATGGCGGAAGACCCCACGCTTCAGGTGAAACAGGATGAAGATACCGGCCAGACCATCTTGTCCGGCATGGGTGAGCTGCATCTGGAAATTATTACCAGCCGCATGCAGCGGGAATTCAAAACCAATGTCAATATCGGAAAACCCCAGGTGGTGTACCGGGAAACCCTGGCCAAAGAAGCCCGTTCTGCTGCCGTGTTTGACAAGGAAGTGGCGGGGGCGCGCCATTATGCCGAGGTGGAACTGACCCTCCGGCCCCTGTCCCGGGGCAGCGGCAATGTGTTCCGGGCCGATGTGGACCCGGCCGCGATTCCGGAAAATTTTCTGCCGGCCGTTGAGAAAGGGGTCCGGGATGCCATGGAATACGGGGATCTCATGGGATATCCGGTGGTGGATGTGGAGGCCGTGGTGACCGGGGGCGGGTTCAAAGAGTCTCTGGGAACCGAGCTGGCCTATAAGGTGGCTGCTTCCATGGCCTGCCGGGAAACGCTCAAAAAAGGCGAGCCGTTTCTGCTGGAGCCCATTATGGATGTGGAGGTGTTTGTGCCGGAATCCTTTATGGGGGATGTCATCGGTGATTTGAACGCCCGGGGCGGGAAAATCGAATCCATTTCATCAAAAGCCGATATCCAGATCATCTCGGCCATTGTGCCGCTCTCCAAGATGTTCGGGTATTCCACGGCCCTTCGGTCGTCTTCCCAGGGCCGGGGCAATTTCACCATGAAATTTTCTCATTTTGACAAGAATTGAGGGGGAAGGGGGAGGCTGAAGGTCGAAGGTTGAAGGCTGAAGGGGAAAGTTCGAAGCTGGAAGCTCAAAGCCGAAAGTTCAAAGTTCGAAGCTGAAAGCGGAAAACCGGTCATAGGGAAGCAGCTATGTTAGGCATATGTATCAGCAAATGACTTTGAAATGAGCGGTTCTATTTCATCTTTGCATTTGTTGATTTGTGAAATGATTCTATTTCCCTCGTTCTCATCAAAATTATTCAGACCTGCCGAAATGAATTCTCTAAGATCATTTATCGTATCAGAATAGAGTTCGATAGCAGTTGTCAAGTTCTTCAAACCTAGCAAATTGGCAAGAGTATTTGCTCTACTTGATGCTTGGTATGAAATTATCAAGTTATTCAATTTGTCGGCCATCCTTTTGTTTGCTTCTTCTCGCTCTTCACACCAGGATAAATGTATAAACTCATTGAGCTGTGATTTTGATTCTTCAATTAGTTCAGATATTTCCCTTATGGTTTTTCGCCTATCTTCTTGTGCTGCTTTCACGACTGCATTTTTATTATTAGCATAAGCAACCCAATAAGTAGCCACTCCACTGATTAAAGCACCCAAACCTATTTTAACAGCAGTATCTAGTACTTCCATGGGCGTAGTCACATCAATAACCTCCCTGCCTAACAAAGATTACATATCCCGACGCAAAACACAAATATTGCAAACTTTTAACGTTACAGATTTCGTTTCTATCAGTGTCTGAAATATTGTCACATATTCATCTATTGAATAGGTGTTGCAACGCATAATCACTATGGCAAAGGGCGGAATCTGAGCGGATGCCATTTGGATTCCCCGGAAGGCTCCGTTTTTTGATCGGTTTGTGAATCCGGTGTGTCGTCCCTGCCGAAAAACCGCCGGGGTTTTTCCATATCCTTGAGCAGTTGCCGGATCTTTTCGATCCGGGCCGGGTCCTTTTCATATTCCAGGGCTTTGGTAAAATGAAATTTTGCGTTTTGCGGGTTTTTGTTTTTCAGATCCGATTGCCCCAGGTTGTAGTGGGCGCTAGCCAGATTGTCCATTTTGCCTTCGGCTTTTCCCAGATAAAAATAGGCATCCGCGTTTTCCGGGTCATCATGAATAATGGCGGCAAAGATGCCGGCGGCCGCTTCATTGCGGTCCAAAGCCAGAAAGGTACGGCCAAGATACATTTTTGCGATGCGGGCGTTGGCTGCCGACGGGGCCGCGTTTTCAAAAATATCCAGGGCCTCCGCGTATCCGCCCGCCTGAAAACAGGCAATGCCGTAGTCGATGGCGAAATCCGGATCATCCGGTTTTTTCTCTCTGGCAATGGCCAACTGGTCACGGGCGGCTTTGAGATTTCCCGCCCGGATCAGGGCAAGGCCGTATCCATACCGGGCCATGGCGTTGTCCGGATTTTTTTCCACCTGGATTTTAAATCGCCGCAGGGCCGTATCGGCATCCCCATACAAAGCCATCATCCGGGTGTGGGCCTTGCTAAACGCGTCATTTATCTGCGGCGGAGGCGCATCCTGGTTTTCAAGCAGATTGTCCAGGTACAGAATCCGTTCTTCCGTGGCAGGGTGGGTTCTCAGATAGGTGGGGATCTCGTCAGTGTTAAACCAGTCCACGGACCGGATTTTTTTCAGGATGGACAGCAGGCCGTGGAGGCTGTATCCGGCTTTCTGAAGATAGGTGCGGCCGATCTGATCCGCCTGCATTTCATGCTCCCGGCTGTATGCCAGGGCCATGGACTGCCCGGCGGCCATGGACCCGATGGTGAGCGCGCTGCCCACGGTCCCGGCCCCGCCCAGGCCGATGAGAATGCCGGCAACGACACCGGCCATGGTGGCCATGCTGGTTGTTTTGGATTTTTTCATCATTTCCGAAATATGCCGGCAGGACACATGGGCAATTTCATGGGCCAGCAGGGCCGCCAGTTCGTCTTCGTTTTCCAGGGCATTGAACAGGCCGGAAAATACAAAAATATTTCCGCCCGGTCCGGCAAAGGCATTGTAGGCGTCCTGGCGCACCGCGTAAAATTTATAGTCAAAGGGCTGGGGCGGCATGGCGGAAATTAGTTTATGACCCACGGTGTTGATATAATCATTGATCACCGGATCACGGATAACATCATAGGCGTCAAAAACCGCTTTAAGAAATTCCTGGGACAGTTCTTCTTCTTCCCGTATGGTCAAAGCCCGGGCCGTGTCCGGCGGCATGAGGCCGGATAAGAGCATCACTGCCGCAATGCCTGCGGCCATCCATTTTTTAATTTTACACATAGATCTATTCAATGTATGAATCCGTTGCATGAATCCTTGATAAAAACACTTTATTATGACACAGTGTTATCCGCTTTTCAAATACGGATATTTATGGTAAGGCGAATTCATTATGGCACATACAATTTGTATCGCAAATCAAAAAGGCGGGGTTGGCAAAACAACCACGGCCGTCAACCTTTCCGCTGCCCTGGCAGTGGCCGGCAAAAAAACCCTGCTGGTGGATTGCGATCCCCAGGCCAATGCCACCACCGGGCTGGGAATCGATAAACGCAGCATTGACACCTCCCTGTATCACGGGCTCATCGGTCAGGTGACAGCGGAAACGATTATCTGGGACACGGGCATTGAAAAACTCTCTCTGATCCCTTCCAAAACCGATCTCATCGGTTTTGAAATCGAAATGATGGCCGATGATGACCGGGATAAGATGTTAAGCACACTGCTGGCGTCGTGCGCTAACGATTACGACTACATCATTATTGACTGCCCGCCGTCCCTTTCTTTGCTGACATTAAACGCCATGGCCGCGGCCAATGCCGTGCTGATTACCCTTCAGTGCGAGTTTTATGCCCTGGAAGGACTGGGCCAGCTCATGCAGACCGTGAAACGGATCAAACAGGGGCTGAACCCGGAATTGACCATTGAAGGGATTTTGCTGACCATGTTTGACTCCCGGACCAATCTGTCGAACCAGGTGGCGGAAAACGCGGAGGAGTATTTTAAAAAACTGGTGTTTAAGACCCGCATTCCCCGGACTGTTCGGCTGGGAGAAGCCCCGAGCTACGGGAAACCGATCATTTTTTACGATCCCTCGTCCGTCAGCGCCCAGAGTTATCTGGCTCTGGCAAAGGAAGTAATGAACGGCCGCCGGCGAAAAGACAAGATTGTTATTCTCTAACCATTAAAAAAAGGGTTGCCCATGGGGGAAGGAAAAACAAAATCCAAGGACAGCGGAGCAAAGCCGAAAAAACGGCGAACCACCGGGCTGGGAAAAGGTCTGGACGCGCTTTTCCCGAACATCGGCGTGAGCAGCCGCGAACCCGAAGCGGATAAGGGCAATTTGCTGGAATGTGATGTGGACCGGATTGTTCCGAATCCTTATCAGCCGCGCCGGGATTTTCCGGAAAATGAAATGGCGGAACTGACCGATTCCGTTAAGGTTCAGGGAATCCTTCAGCCGCTTCTGGTTCGGGAAGCTGCGGCCGGGGGGTATGAGCTCATTGCCGGTGAACGGCGCCTGCGAGCCGCCAAAATGGCGGGACTTTTCAAAGTCCCGGTTATCGTTAAAGATATTAACGACAATGAGCTGCTCGAGCTTTCCATTGTGGAAAACATTCAGCGCCAGAACTTAAACCCCATGGAAGAAGCGGAAGCCTACCTGCGGCTGCTCTCTGATTTTAAAATGACCCAGGAAAAAATCGCCCGGCAGGTGGGGAAAAGCCGGTCCGCAGTGGCCAATTTTCTGCGACTGAACCAGCTTCCCAATGATATCAAGTCCTCCATCAAGGACGGATTGATCAGCATGGGCCATGCCCGGGCACTCTTAGGGGCGGAAACATCCGCGATGCAGCGGGAGGCGTGGAAACTGGTCATCCTCCGGGGGCTTTCCGTGCGCGCCACCGAAGATTTGATTCAACGGATGAACGCGGAAAAAGAACGCGTCAAAAAAACGGAAAAACGGCCCCAGGATGCCTATTTTATGACCGTTGAAGAAGACCTGGCCCGGCATTTCGGCACCAAGGTGAATATCAAACGCCGGGGGCAGCGGGGCAAAGTGGAGATCGAATTCTACAGCAACGAGGACCTGGACCGGCTGCTGGGATTATTCAAGCCGGAATAGGTCATGGCGCTGCATATCATTGTGGACGGATACAATGCCATCCGCCGGTCTCCGGACCTGCGACAGATGGATCGCGAAGACCTCCAGTCCGGCCGCGAAGCGCTGGTGGACAGACTGGCGGCCTATAAGCGCCTGAAAGGCCATAAAATTACGGTTGTGTTCGACGGAAATGAAACCGCCGCCCTTCTTGACAGCCGGGACCGGGAAAAAGGCATCCTGATACGGTTTTCACGCAGGGAAGAGACCGCGGACGCGGTGATCAAACGCATGGCCGCCCGGGAGAAACAAAAAGCGCTGGTGGTCAGTTCCGACCGTGAAGTGGCGGATTTCTGCGCGTCGCAAGGGGCTGCCGTGATCGGATCCGCGGAATTTGACGAAAAAATAGCGCTGGCGGCCCTGATGGACATAAAAGGCGCTTTTCCAGGGCCAGGGGAAGATACGGAATGGGCGGGAACCACCCGTAAAAAAGGCCCGTCCAAAAGATTGCCCAAAAAGGTGCGCCTGAACCGGAAAAAGTTGAAAAAATTATAATTATGATTACATTTTGTGTTATTGACGGGCAGGGCGGCGGCATCGGCGCCACCATCATCAAGCGCCTCCGGGAAAAATTCGGTGATGCCACGGAGATCGTCGCCTTAGGGACCAATGCCATTGCCACATCCCAAATGCTCAAAGCCAAGGCCAATCGGGGGGCGTCCGGGGAAAACGCCATTGTCCGGACCGTCCGGCAGGTGGACCTGATCATCGGGCCGGTAGGCATTGTCATTGCCAATTCCATGATGGGGGAGGTGACCCCGAAAATGGCTGAAGCGGTGGCAGCGAGCGACGCCAAAAAACTTCTGCTGCCCCTGATTCAGGAAAATGTGGAGATTGTCGGGACTGCGGGAATTCCGCTGCCCCTTCTGATCGATGAGCTGATCGAAAAAAATTTAAAAAATGTATTATAATAAGGATATTTACCATGTGTGAAGCAAGTGCGTATGTGATCGACGGAGAGAACCAGGAATTGATTATGGAAGCAGTGGACAGCGTGGAACCCGAAGACGGGGGATACAAGCTGATCAATATTTTCGGCGAACAGAAATTCGTCAAAGGCACCATTTATTCCCTGTCTCTGGTGGATCACAAGGTGTTTCTGAAGAAATCCTGACGGCTTTGTAAAAAGCCCAACTTCTTTGTTGCGCTGCATCCTTCGTTTCTTCATGGTACGCTCAGTACAAATCATCACTCAGGATTTGCGCGCCTCGAATTTGGGACTTTTTTCTTTGCCGTCGCAATCTGACTTCTTACGATGACATCAATCCTGATTTGAAAATCACCATTGCCAAAACCGCGGGTTTTTGCATGGGCGTGCGCCGGGCGGTGGAAACGGCCCTGGACGCGTCCAACCGGACCGATGCGCCCATTTATACCTACGGTCCTCTCATCCACAATCCCCAGGTGCTCAGCATTCTGGAGCAAAAAGGCATTTCCGTGATCCACCGGATTCCGGAAACCGGCACCGGCACGGTGATCATCCGGGCCCACGGCGTCCCTCCGGAAGACCAGGAAAAACTAAAGGCCGCCGGATTTGATGTTGTCAATGCCACCTGCCCCAAGGTGATCAAAGTCCAGTCTATTATTGCCCGGCACGCAAAACAGGGACATGCGGTCATTATTGTGGGAGACCGGGCCCATCCCGAAGTGATCGGACTTCGGGGATATGCCGGTGACAAGGGCGTGGTGGCGGAAAATATCGAAGACCTCCGGGCCCTGCCGGCGTTTGAAAACGCCATTATCGTGGCCCAGACCACCCAGAACAAGGCTTTTTTTGAGGCGGTCACACAATGGGCGGAAACCCATCATCCCCATTACCGGGTGTTCAATACCATCTGTGATTCCACAGAAAGCCGTCAGAAAGACGTTAAGGAACTGGCTGAAAAAGTGGATGCCGTGGTGGTGGTGGGCGGTTATGAAAGCGGCAATACCAAACGGCTGTTCGAGATTGCCAGCGCTTCCGGAAAACCGGCCGTTCATATTGAATCGGAAAAAGAGCTGGATGTGGGAAAACTGGGCAATTCCCGGCATATTGCCATCACTGCGGGAGCGTCCACGCCGAACTGGATCATCAAGCGGGTGTTCCGGGAACTTGAAAACCGAATGATGAACGACCGCATCTGTTTAAAAAGATGGCAATTTTTTCTCCACCGGCATCTGTTGCTCTCCAACATCTACCTGGCCGCCGGCGCCGGATGCCTCACCTATGCCGCGGCCCGGGTCCAGGGGATCTCGCCGTCATCCCCCGCTGTTTTGATGGCAGTGCTCTATCTGTTGTGCATGCACACCTTTAACAACCTGATTGATATCAATTCGGACCGTTATAATGACCCGGACCGGGCCACGTTTTTTCTGCAAAACAGGGGCCTTCTCTCCATGTTGACCGGATTGTTCGGATTCGGCGGGCTGATGATTGCCTATACAATGGGGCCGCTGTTTTTCCTTTTGCTCGCGTGCATGACCTTTATGGGGCTTGTCTACATTATCAGTCTGGTGCCCAAAGGGGTGGCCGGGAGCCTGAAACCGAAAATCAGGGATATTCCGGGCTCCAAAACCGTTCTGGTGGCCCTTGCCTGGGGGATTGTCACCACCATTGTGCCGGTCATCGACGGGGTGGGGTATATCAAACCGGTTTCCGCACTGGTTTTTTTCTGGACCGTGGGCCTGGTGTTTGTGCGCACCGCATTTTTTGACATTCTGGATATGCAGGGCAGCCGAATCGTGGGCAAAGAAACCATTCCGATTCTCCTGGGGGAACGAAAAACCATGATCTGGCTGAAAAACCTGGCCGGCGGAATGACCATCATGTTTATTCTGGCCGCTGCTATGGGGGTGGTGTCTGCCCTTGGCTACCTGCTGAGCCTCTGCCCCTTGTCCATGTTGATGTTTTTATCCGCCTATGAAAAAGGGGCCATCCCGTCCGGATTCCGACAGGCCTTTCTCATGGAAAGCCATTTTATCCTGGCCGGACTTCTGACCGGCCTGTGGGTACTGGTGCATAAGATATAAAATACTCTATATTTCAATCTCCGTCAGCTTTCAGTCGTCCATCTGTCTCCCTATCTTCGGCTCTGTCCCGTCCATCAGCCGCCGGATATTGTCCCTGTGCCGGAAAATAATGGCCAGGGAAATCACCAGTGCGCCGCCTGTGAAAATTCCTGAATGGGTAAAGAAAAAAACAAAGACCGGAAGGGTGGCAGCAGCCGCCAGGGAACCGGCGGACACCCGCCGGAAAAGGATTAGCGCGGAGACAAAGAGAGCAATGGCGGCCCCCAGGGCGACCGGCGAAATCACCGCAAACCCGCCGGCGGCCGTGGCCACACCTTTGCCGCTGGGTCTGAATTTCAGAAAAACCGGAAACATATGACCGAATACGGCGGCGATGGCTGTCAGGCCCATTACGGTGTCTTTGAGGGCAGGCGTGGCGTTTTTTGCCATAACAGCCGCAACAAGCACTGGCCCGGCCCCTTTCAGAATATCCCCGACCAATGTGGCAAGGCCCAGTTTCCAGCCACCGGCCCGCCGGGCATTGGTGGCCCCGATATTGCCGCTACCGGTTTTTCGAAGATCAATGGAAAAAAACAGTCTGGTAAAGATCAGCCCGAAAGGGATGGAGCCGAGGAAAAAACCCAATATACAAAGAAATATGGTGGTTGTTGTCATCATAATAAATAGATAAAGTAAGCGCTGAGTGGATGCTATGGAGATTGATTCGTCGTTCGTTCCTCACGCCTCGCAAAGACAAACGAATTCATGTATGATATCGAATACAAGTACTCTATTTCAAAAATTTTATCAATCGTCCCGTGTTTAAAGGAGCCCCGATGGAACCGATTGAAATACCCATTGACGGTGTTCTGGATCTGCATACCTTTCATCCGAAAGAGGTCTATCCGCTGCTCTATGATTATATTGCCGCGTGCCGGGAAAAAAACATTTATTCCCTGCGGATCATTCACGGCAAAGGGACCGGCGTGCTGAAAAATCGGGTTCACAGTATCCTGAAATCACATCCTCATGTCATATCCTTTACAGATGCCCCGCCCCAGGCCGGCGGATGGGGAGCAACCCTGGCAGAACTGAAAAAAGGGGGAGAATGACCCGAAAAGACGCTTGTCAGGAAAATGCCCCGGTGATACCCATGAGGCCTGGTTTTACTATGGAACGAATTGATAAAAAAATATTTGTCGCACTCTTTTTTTCCCTGTTTGCATCGGTTACCGGGGTGGGCATTGTGGTGCCGCTGCTGCCGGTTTACGCCCATGGTCTGGGAGCCACGGGATTTTATATCGCACTGATTTTTGGCGGATTTTCCCTCACGCGCACTTTTTTTCTGCCCTGGTTCGGGAAGCTCTCAGACCGGAAAGGCCGGAAACCCTTTATCACCGCCGGGCTCTTTGCCTACTTTGCCATTTCTGTTGCATTTATTTTTTTTCAGGACATCAAAGGGCTGGTGCTGCTCCGGGCGATTCAGGGGGTGGCCTCGGCCATGATCATGCCCGTGGCCCAGGC
Organism: Desulfobacterales bacterium; assembly: GCA_963675805.2. GTDB lineage: Bacteria > Desulfobacterota > Desulfobacteria > Desulfobacterales > Desulfosalsimonadaceae > SURF-3. Next base: position 1,139,610 of record CAXXNU010000001.1, read on the forward strand.
CTATATCGGGGACATTACACCCAAAGGCAAAGAAGGCCTTTCCATGGGCATATTCAATGTGTCCGTGTTTATGGGGCTTTCCATCGGGCCGCTGCTGGGCGGGGCCATCAATGATTATTTTTTTCTGGAAGCGGCGTTCGGGGCTATGGCGGTCATGTCTTTTGCCGCGTTCTGCCTGAGTTTTTTTCTGCTGCCCCCTACCCGTGAGGAAAAAACTGTTCTCAGGGTGTATGCCCCCATCCGGTGGAGGGTGCTTCTGACGGATCGGAATATTATCAGTATTTCTTTGTTCCGGCTGGTCTATACCACCTGCATCGGCATTATCTGGGGATTTCTGCCGGTTTACGGGGATATGAATTTTGCCTTGTCAAGTTCCGCCATCGGCGTGCTGGTGGTACTCGCGGTGTCTGTGAGCGGACTGATGAATATTCCCATGGGCGCGGTGGCGGACCGCATGGACAAGCGGATTCTGGTCGTCACCGGCGGCGCGATTACCGCTGCTGCCATTCTGCTTTTGGGAAACGCCTCGGGATTCTGGGGAATGTTTGCCGCCAATATTGTTTTCGGCATCGGCGGCGGGATTTCCATGCCCGCGCTGATGGCGCTGGCGGTGATCAGCGGCAATAAAAAAGATGCCATGGGCGCGGTCATGTCCCTGATCACGGTTGCCCACAGTCTGGGCATGCTGTCCGGTTCCATCATGGCAGGGGTGGTGATGGATTTCCTGAATCTGAAATACGCATTTTACCTGGGGGCCATGGTCATGACCGCGGGTACGCTGGTATTTATTTTGCTGATGTTCAGGGGCAATCGGACCGCTACCGGTTAAATCCTTTTCGCATGACCGAAGTCATTACAATACGGAACCCGATATAATTTCCCTTAAACTCCTGGTTCACACAGGCCCGGTACGTACAGCGCATTTCATTGAAAGAATTGGACCAGGATCCCCCCCGAATCACCCGTTTGGGACCCTCTCCGGCGATCAGGGGATTGCTTGCGGCATGATTTTTATACGCGGTTTCACTGTAAGCATCCAGACACCACTCGTACACATTGCCGCTCATATCAAAAAGACCGATGGCATTGGGCTGTTTTTTCCCCACCGGACGGGTGGCCATGCCGCTGTTGGCGGAATACCATGCCACCGCGTCCAGGTTTTTACCCCCCGCATATTTCTGAAATTTTCCGCAGCTCCGGGCCGCGTATTCCCATTCCGCTTCCGTGGGCAGCCGAAAAAGATATTTGCCTTTGTTTAACGATATTATTTTTTGAATAAATTCATTGGCCTCGTTCCAGGAAACCTGTTCCACCGGATAATCCGGACCGGATTTGAAGCAGGACGGATTATTGCTGTGGGGTCGTACTTTTTTCCAGAAGGTGCCGGCCATGACTTTTTTCCAGATGGCCTGGGTGACCAGATAGGTTCCTATCCAGAAACCGTCGATATCAACCGTATGGGCCGGATATTCATCTTTTTTTCCATCCGGGTCCCATTTCCCGGGTCCCATACTGAACGTTCCGGACGGCACCCAGGAAAAGTGCATGCCCGTCACCGGCTCCACCCAGGTATCCCCCATTTTATTTCTTTCCGTCGGCATCCGGTCGTCGCTTGCCAGATATTCCGCGGCAATATCAATGACCTTTTCGGCTTTATCATTTGCACTTCTGTCTGCTTCATCGGCTGGCCGGGATTTTGATCGGGATATTTTGATTCGGGACTTTTTGGAAGGGGACTTTTTTTTGCGCAAATGATCCGAATCGGATCGGGTTTTGGATGTTGACCTTGTTTTTGAATCATCAATCACCAGGCGCTGGTAACCGTTCAGGATATTGATGACCTCCGCAAAATTGGCCGGCCGCCGGTTTGGATCGAAATTCAGGCATTTTTCAATGAGCCCCTGAATGGAATAGGGCATGTCCCCCCGGGAAAAGACCAGGCGCTCATCCTTTATCCGCCGGGTGCGTTCCGTGAAATCGGCTTTGTCATAGGGGAGGGTGCCGTACCAGATAAAATAGCAGACCAGACCGTAGGAATACATCAAGCTTGGAATGTTGGCAAACTGACTGTTGATAATCAGCTCCGGTGCTGACCAGTTGGGGGTAAACTGTGCATTGGCTGCGGTGGAAATACTGTGGAGCCGCTGCAGCCCGCCCAGGTCGCCGATAAGCAAACGGTCCTCCTGGTTGATCAGAAGATTGGACGGTTTGAGATCCTTGACAATAAACGCGTCTTTTGCCCGGTTGGACAGGCGCTCCAGAATGTTTGCCAGCTCCAGCATCAGATTTTTGGCATGCCCGGAGGATAGCGGGTAATGATCGATAACATGGTCGGACAGGTTTTCCGGGCAGAACTCCATCAGGATAATCAGGTATGCCTTGGCTTCGTGCTTGGACACCTGCTTATCCATGAGATGGAAATCATGGATTTCAATGACCCCTTCCCCCTTGATTTTGCCGTAATACTCCTGAACCGCGTAAAAATCATGGGATATTTTGGAATCCAGTTCCTGCTGGGTGCGAAAGGACAGGGAGCGCTCCACAATGATGGGAACCACTTTAACGGCCCGCTCCTTGAGATTGTCCCGTACATGAAAGACGGACCCATAGACGCCTTCGCCAATTTTTCGCAAAACGTCATAAGTGGGAAGACATTTTTTGATAATCGTTTCCATTATCCGTGCCCTGCCCTGCGGTTCATGAATTATGCTCCGGCACTTAACAGAATGAAGCTGGCGTTGTCTTTTAATCCCTTCTCTTCCAGGGCCTGCAGCAACCGGTGTCCGCCCTCGGCGGGCACTGGCATCAGAATATCGAAAATTTCAGAATCCGTGAAGAGATCGTTCACCCCATCGGTACAGATGAGATAAGCGGCATCGACTGAAAAAGCGTGCTCATGGATATGGACGCTGTCTTTGCCCCACTCCATGCGAAACAACGGGCCAATCCCGAAGTTGATGATGTTTTTCAAAGGATGCGCCCCGGCCTTGTCTTCGGGAATAAAGGATTTGTCCACCAGGCCCTGGACCAGGGAATGATCATGGGAGATATAGTCGATTGCCTGCGGCAAGATCCGGTAAATCCGGCTGTCTCCTGCGTTAAAGGCAATGGCCCGGCCGTCTGTCATCATCAGGCCGGCAACGGTAGTGCCGGAGTTTGCCGGAAGATGCCGGGTGCTGGCGGTCTGGATTTCCGAAAGCCCGGACCGAACATGGTGCGCGCTGAAACAGGTGCGGTCAAACCGGGCTTGTATTTGTTCACACACAAACCGGGACGCGGTTTCCCCGAAATCATGGCCGCCCATGCCGTCGCACACGCAGAGGGAGAGAAACCCGGCATCAATCTCCTTTTCTTCCCGCACAAGATCCGCCTGAAAAATGTCAACACCGTCGAGAAGGCAGTCTTCCTGACCGGTTCGCGGTCCCCGCAGCATGGCGGAAAAAACAGAATATTTCATTCGTGGGATGTCTTGGGTTCAGGGTTGCGGACAGTGAAAATGAAACAGATCCAGAAACGTATATTGACAGACTTGACGGAAATATTCAACCGGGTTTTTAGCGGGCTTTTCGGAACGGCTGGACATCTTATTTGACACATCCGGTTCGCTCAGGTGATCGGGGTGCTTCGCTATCGAAACGGGTATCGATACCGATACCCGTTTCGAGCGTTAAATCAAATAAAACTGGTTATCCCGGAACCCCGAAAGGAGAAAAAGGCAATAAACGATGGATAGGGCGGGAGGATGAAAACGGCCGGATTTCAGGTGGTTGCCTGATCGACAGACACCTGAAACCCGACACCTCTTTTCGATTGAATTAAAAATGCCAACCGCGTCCATTCTATCCCAGGGTGATGGGCATCCCCATGATGGGCCAGAGCACCAGCACCGCAAACCCGGTAACCACCATCAGCAGGATGGATGCGGGAATGCCATAGAGAAAAAATTCACCGGTGGTGAACTGTTTGGAATCATAGGCAATGGCATTGGGGGCGGCACCCACCAGCAGCAGGAAGGGCATACCGGCCACAATGAGCGATGAAAACAGAATCACTTCGCCGGCAACGCCTAAATAAGGAGCGATGACCAGGGCCACGGGCAGGGAAATGGCAATGGCCGCCACGTTCATGATAAAGTTCGTCATCATCATCACAAAAAACGCAATGCTCATGACAAAAACAAACCAGTTGGCTTTCTGGAACATGACCAGCCAGTTGATGGCCAGCCACTCCGCGGCTCCGGTCTGCCACAGGCAGAAACCAATGCTCATGGCGCCGGCAAAGAGCAGGATAATATTCCAGGGAATGGCCTCCAGATCCTCAATGGTGAGAATCCCGGCCAGGAAGAAGAGCACCGTGGACAAGAGGATCACAGCGGTTTTATGGGGCGGATGAAATCCCGGAATCATGGTTTTCATGACCGCAATCACCCCTAAAGAGATCACGCAGACGCCCACGATTGAAGCCGCAATCACTTCCTGGCGGGTAATCTTCCCGAGATCCGCATTTAATTGTCTGGCTTTTTCCCGCAGGCCGGGAATGGTTTTTTTCTCGGGCTTGCACACAATCATGAAAAAACCCCACAGGAGAAATGTCATGAGCCAGCCGATGGGTGCCATGTAATAAGACAGTTCAAAAAAGCCAATATCCTTTCCCACCACATCCTTATAAAAACCCAAGGCAACCGCACCCCGGGCCGCACCTAGCAGGGTGACGATGGAGCCGGCGCCGGCCACATAGGCCATGCCCATAAAAAGGCCTTTGCCGAATTTGGTCTGCTTGTCCCCTTCCCCGTAGAGGGCGTAAATAGCCATCAGCAAGGGGTAGATGGTGGCGGCGACCGCAGTATGGGCCATGATATGGGTCAGTGCCGCGGTCACCACAAAGCAGCCCAGATAGATCATGCTGGTGCGCTCCCCCACAACCACCAGCATTTTATAGGCCAGCCGACGGGTGAGGCCGGTCTTGGTAAACACCAGACCGATGACAATGGAGCCGAAAATAAAGAGTACGGACGGATCCATGAAATCCTTGAACGCTTCATTGGCCGGCCGGATCAGAAACAGCACCTGCAGCAAACCGATCATGAGACTGGTGACGCCTATGGGAATGACTTCAAACACCCACCAGGTGCCGGCCAGCAAAAATACTGCCAGCGCTCCTTTTCCCTGCTGGGACAGGGCAAAATGCGTTCCTTCGGGATCCACCGCGTCAAACCAGGGCGGGGAATAATAAACAAGGGCAAACAAAAAAATCCCGGCAAAGAGCGCGATGATTTTTGTCAGGCTTTTCTTTTCTTCTTGAATGTTTTCCATTGAAAATATCCTCCTTGCGGCCGCCCTGAATCTTTAAATGATGGATGCGGCCGTTATTTTTTAATCAATACCGCACTCATGCATGGTATTGCAGATCGTCGTAAAAAGGTCCGTAAGTCTCAAAATACCGACAATATCACCAGATTTGTCCGTCACCAGCAGGGATTGATGCTGTCCCATCACCAGTTGATGAATGGCCTCATCCATCGGGGCGTCCATATCCACAAACTCCCCTTCCGTGGGTTTGACCACAAAATGGCTGACCTGGGTCTGACCGGCTTTTTTGCAAAGATTCACCATGGCGCCGTCCAGCAGGTGGAACTTGTCCATCATGGATTTCATGAACTGCCGGCTGAATCCGTAAGCTTTCATGCCGGCATGGTCCTGCATTTCATAATATTTCGGCTCCAGCGCCTTGAGCACGTCCAGCTGTCCGAGTTTGCCGATGACTTTGTTGTTTTTGTCGTACACCAAAATTCCCCGGTGCTTGTAGGGACTTTCCCTGAACTTTTTCTGAGCTGCTTCGAGTGCTTTCACCGCTTCATACAGCGTGGCGTCCTCTGAAACCCCGGCATATTCCGAAAGGGAGACCATTAACTCCCTGACCGTGTATGATTTCATCCCGACCTCCTTTGTTTATATGTTTCAAAGTTCTTTGCGTTATCTCCCCATGCGCCCGGATAACCGCAAAAAAACGGTTAAAACGCAAAAAAGAATCATTACTATGAAAAAAATCATTAATCAAGGAGAACCGGTACCTACTAAAAAAATTATATCTAATTGTATTTTTTATTTAAAATCGATATATTCAAAAAAGAAAGGGAAACCAGCAGGGCTTTTTTACCTTAAAAACCCCGCAGAAAGGGATAAAAAAAGCCCCTGTACCGATTCAGAACCGGACAGGGGCGGTTGTTGGTGCTTTCTTCTTCAATTGCTGTACAAAAAAAATTAAAAATGAAGTAAAGGAGATCGTGACATCTGAAACCTGACACCCGACACCTTTATTTACCGGCCGGGTCACCCGGCTTCGAAGTTCCTCCGTCAGCTGAGGTCGTATTGGTTATGGCTGAATCACAATGGTTGGGAACAAACCCTCATGATCCCCTCTGGGATAGGGCTGGATGGTGTTGAAACCCATGTTCTGGTTGCGCTGGGCATGGCCCTGGCCGGTATTGTCGTCTTCATTGTAAAAAGCACCGTTGGCTTCCAGGATATGATGAATGCGTCCTTTAAAGGCGGAAACAAATTCCGCGCCCGACCCTTCAAAAAACATACTGCCCCGGGAAAAAGAGGTTCTAATGGTTGCCAGTTCGCTGAGAGGCATGCTGTTGGTCTCCAGATCCGATTTGTTCTGGATCATCCCCCAAACCAGATGGCCCGGCGGCACTGTCAGCGGTGCAGTGATGTCGATAATGGTATGGGGCATGACAATGCATTCGCTGCCGATGGTCAGGCGACTGTCCGCCTGACCCCGGAGAAAACTGTTGAATCCCACAAACACATCCGCCCCCATGTCCGCTTCAATGATTTTCGCCCCATGGGCCGTGACATTGTTCCCTTCCAGCCAGGAGTTGATGATAAAGCAGTTTTCCTGGGCATTGGCCCCTTTTCCGAGAACGGCATTTTCAAGATACGCCCGTTGGGAAACCAGAACGTTTTCGCCGATTTCCACCACGGGGTTGACCACGGCGTAACGATCCAGGGACGCGGTGGCCGGGATATCCGGCAGCGGGTCAATATTTACCACATCAAAGACCCGCTGGAAATCCTGTTTCCGGCTTTCCATAAAATCCATGAGAATCCCTTCCGGTTGCTTTCCGGCCACAAAGTGGATGTATTTTTTGAGCTTTTCCAGGGGGAACCGGTAAAGGAAGTTAAAGGAACGGGGACTGTTCACCCAGACCGTGCCGGGATCCACATTCAGATGGCTGATTTCGCCGGCCTGCACATAGGAGAAGGTGCCGATAATGCAGTCTCGCATGGTGGTCAGGTCCACGGTGGCAAACGGGCCCAGAAAGCAGCCGTCGGACGGAGATCCGTGAATATTGGCGTAATGGACGGACAGGGTGTCCTTAATGAAGAATTTTTCCAGGGTTTCGGGATCATGGGAATAATTGTGCACCAGCGTTTTCACAAAAGCGCTGTCTTCGATGACGATTTCTTCATCTCTCGAAACCGGGATGTCGAATTGGCCAAACTGGAAACGGTCCCCCTTTTTTTTTAGTTCATCCCCTCGCACGTCGGTTTTGTAGAGCAGAGAGTTGGATACCTGGATTTTTCCCAGGAAATAGCTGCCGGCCAGTCCGGAATGCTTGAACTGAAGATTCAGGGGATGATCCGGCGAAATGCCGTAAAAGGCATAAAATTTGGTCATCTGTTCTTTGGGGATCAGGTCCCACACATAAGGCTTGGCATCGAATTTTTGTTCCCGCAGATTGATATTGACCCGCTGGACAATGCGAATAAAAAGTTTCTCAAGTGCGTTCATAAAAAGGGTGTCCTTTCCGCATAAAACAATGGGCGTTGTCTTGACTGGCCGCCTGTCTGGTTTCCGTCTAAAGTTTACATTCTTTCATGGTGTGAAAAATGGCCGCAAATACGTCTGTCAGCCGCAGAATGCCCACAATCTGCTCTGCCTTTTTGACCAGCAGGGACATGTGGGCGCCGGAGGCCAGCTGGTGGATGGCTGTGTTCAGGGATGTATTGATATCAATAAATTCATCTTCCGCCGGCGCTTTCATCATGTCTTCCACTTTGATCTGACCGGCCTTGCGGCAAATGTCCGTCAGGGGTTCTTCCTGCATCCGGTATGCTTCGCGCAGCCGGATAATGAACTGGTTGGAAAACTTGTATTTACGAATATCCTCAAACAGTTCAAACTGCTCATTTTTGGGTTCCAGGGCGCGCAGTACGTCCAGCTGGCCGACTTTTCCGATAACCGTCTGATTTTTATCCAGCACCAGAACGGCCCGGTGACGGTATTTGTTGTGATCATATTCTTCCTGGGCTTTTTCCAGGGCCAGGTAGGCCTCGAACAGGGTGGCGCCTTCGGAAACCGTTGCGTACTCCGAAATCGGCACCATCAGATCTTTAATCAAATAGGTATCCACATTGTCACTCCGGTAGGGGGTTGTTGGTTGATATGTTGGGGTTTATGCCTGAATAAATTGCCCATATCATTTGCCGCGGGCAAGATCAAGAAGGATGCAACACCTCGTGAAATATAATTTAACGAAAAAAAATCCGTCACCGAGCCCGATGCGCCAGATATGGGCGACTGCAACGGATATGCCATTGGTGCCGCCGCCTGCCGATTTCTCCCGATCCGGGCCAAACCAGGCAGAATCATGGTAACCGATTGAAAAGTAAAAATAATTTGCTCAATTTATTTTTTTTGATATAATTCATTAATTTCCCTTTTTCTCTGTAAAAAAAACCAAGGAGGCTTTTTTGTTTTCCTTTCGTGAAATTATCGACATGGCGACTCAGATTGAAAAAACCGGTGAGCGGATTTATCAGGCTGCGATGCATCACACCCATGACAACGGCCTGAAAGAGCTGTTGCAGTGGATGGCGGATGAGGAAGCACACCATGCCTCCTGGCTGGGAGAACTGGCGGGACAATCCGACCTTTTGGTAAATGACGAATCGCTAAAGGAAATGAGCGATGCACTGGTGCGGGACTATCTTAAAGATCAGGCGTTTTCTCTGAAAGATGTGGATTTTTCTGCAATAAAAGATACCCATGAGCTCATCCGTATTTTCATTGAATTTGAGCAGGACACCATCCTTTTTTACGATTTGCTGGTGGCGTTTGTACCGGAAGAATCGGTTAAGGCGAAAATCCGCACCATTATAGACGAAGAGAAAAATCACGTGCAAAAGCTCCGGGAACGTATCCGTTTTTCGTCGGAATAGTCATCAAAACCACAAGATGCACCCGCGGATTCCAGCGGGTGTCTGAAAACCGCAACAGCATGCAATACGATTCATGCCCATGGAAAAATTAACAGAAATCATCATCCGGAAAGAAACACAAAAAGATATTCCAATGATCCGGGGCATTCTCATTGACGCCTTTAAAAGCAATGGGGAGGCCGATCTGGTCGAAACCCTTAGAGAGGAGGCATCCGGTTTCATTTCTCTGGTTGCGGAACACATCAGCACCGGCTATCTGGCAGGGCACATCCTGTTCACGCCGGTAGACCTGGACGGCGGTGACAACACCCTCGTCCTCTACGGCCTGGGGCCCATGGCTGTGCTGCCGGAATGTCAAAAACAGGGGATCGGTTCTCTGCTGGTGAGTACCGGGTTAAAGGAGTGTAAAAAGGCCGGTATCCATGCAATTGTCGTATTGGGGCACCCGGATTTTTATCCGCGGTTCGGGTTTGTAAAAGCCAGAAAACACGGGATTCAATATGAATATGACGTGCCGGACAATCTGTTTATGGCCATTGAACTGAAAACGGGCAGTCTGTCCGGAATGTCCGGAATTGCCCGTTATCATGATGCGTTTAAAAAACGATAAAAAAAGCGGTCACAGGGCACCGCATCTGCTGTGTTATCGGCCTGCTCTCGTACGACTTTACGCTACGCAGGCCGATGCCTGGCATCTGCGGCACCTTGTAACCACTTACAGGGCATGGGAGGACGGAGAAATCGCTGATCCCCTGTGATCAGTTACAAAAAAAGAGTTAAACTTGAACGGGTGGTCAGTTCTTATTCCTTATTTGTTCGGCCAGGGATCTGGCAAAATCCATTGCCATGTCAAGCTGCTGGATCTGTTCCCCCGTTTTATCCGAAACCGGTTGTATTTTCTTTAAAAACGCCAGATGGTCGAAAAGAATGGCCGCAATGGTGTCCAGTTTTTCCGAAAAAGAACCTGCGAGTTCGCTTACCGTCTGCTGAACACGGGCATCAATTGCCTGTTTCTGTCTTTCGAGCTGGCGGGTAATGTCCTGACCCACCGCCAGAAGGCCAAGTGTCTGGCCATCTTCATTCTTGAGGGTAGAATCAAACCATATAATTTTCTTCTTTTTACCGTCTTTGGTGGTAATGGTTGAAATGTTTCCGCTGGGGTGATCGTCATCGGTTTCGGTTGTATGGGGAGTGCTTTTCTTCGGGTCTTCCGGGGAAAACACCTCTTTCCAAAAGCAGCCTTTCACTTCTTCAAGCCGATATCCGGAAACCTTTTCCATATACGGATTAAATCGAATAATCCGGCCTTCCGGGTCCAGAATCAGCATGAGACCCGGGGCGGTGTTGAACAGATTTTCCGTGAAATTCCGGCTTTTGCGCAATTCCTGTTCAACTCGCCGGCGTTCCGCCACCTCCATTTCAAGGGCCATTTTTTCCTTGTCAAGCGCCAGCATTTTTTCTTCCAACTTGTTGACCAGGCGTTCACTGTATAGTTTATAGACGCCAATATCATGTTCAAACAACGTGTCCTTACTGGTCGATTGCCGGGTGTTCTTTTTTTCAAAAACATGGGATATGGTTTCCAGCAACTGTTTATTCTGAAACGGCTTGGCAATAAATGCGTCGGCCCCGAATTGAAGAGAGAGGTTTTCGTCTTTTTGGTCGGTGTAAGTGCCGGAGCAGAAGATAAACGGAATGCGGCTTAATTCCGCATCCTTCTTACATTCCTGGCAAAGATGATAACCATCCATCACGGGCATGAGAATGTCGGAAACGATCAGGTCAATGCTTTCGGATCTCAGTACTTCAAGGGCCTTTTCGCCGTTTGTTGCCTGAATGACTGCATAGCCGTTTTTTTCCAGCACGGTCTGAAGCAGGAACAGGTTGGACAAATCATCGTCAACAATAAGGATTTTCATGATCTGACCTTTATCCGCAATAGGTATATCATCCGGCAGACAGCGCCCATAGAAAAAACACGAAAAGAAATTCCACAAACACTCCCTTTTGACCTTGGCAAAACTTATTTAATATATTATCAATATGTTTGCCAAAAATGTCAAGGCAAACAATCTCGCGGTGGCGCTGCTCCGCAACAGCTGTTTTTATCCGTTGACACAAATTTTTATTTGAGTATAATTGACTGTTATAAAAATAAATCCTTGTTATTTCCACATTAATTACAACAAAGGGGTGCGGCAAATGAGAAGAATGAAACAAAAAGTGATCGCTCTGACGGCAGTTTTTTTTCTAATCACCAGCGTTTCTTTTGCGTGGGCGGGGTCCGGAAACCTGAAATATTCAATTACCGTGAGCAAATTCAAAAATGAGGCGGGATGGAGCGGCCAGTGGAATGTGGGAGACGGCTTTACCACCATTTTAACGGCAGCGCTTCAGGATTCAAAGGAATTTATTGTGCTGGGGGACAAGGAGATGCGGAGCGAGGCAATGATTGAGCAGGATTTTGCCGCCAGCGGCCGCACGGCCAAAGGAAAAAAATCCGCGCAAATCGGGCGGATGACACCGGCCCAGCTTCTGGTCCGCGGGTCGGTGACCCATGTTCAGCAAAGCACCACCGGCGGCAGCGGCGGTTTTTCTTTTCAGGGCATCCGGATCGGCGGTTCAAAGGATTCCGCGGAAGTCAACATCACCATGTATCTGGTGGAAGCGGAAACCGGACAGGTAAAAGCCTCTACCAAAGTTGTCGGCAAATCAGACCGAAAGGGCCTTTCTTTGGGTTATCACGGATCGGGCCTGGGCGGTCTGACCGGCGATATGGACGGTTTCATGAAGGATAACGTGGGCAAGGCCTGTGAAGACGCCGTAGCCCAAGGTGTGGAGTTTCTGGTCAGTCAGCTGGAAGATATTCCCTGGGAAGGGTCCGTGGTGCTGGCAAAACCGGACAAAATCATCATCAACCGGGGGGAAAGAGAAGGGGTTAACCAGGGCGCACGCTTTGATGTGGGCGGCATTGAAGAAATTGTTGATCCGGACACCGGCGAAGTGCTGGACAGTGAGATGACAAAAATCGCTACCCTTGAAGTGACGGAAGTTAAAGAAAAAATCGCGTATTGCAAGGTGGTAAAAGGCGGCGGCGTTCAAAAGGGAATGACTGTTTTCCCGGCGGATTGACGCGCCGGCGGATTGTATTTTCTTACCGGAAAAAGGAGGCCGCACCGCGCCTCCTTTTTTTGTGATGGCCGATTCTCATTTAAAAAGTTTGCAGTTGATCATTCCCGCCCGGGCCAGCCGGAACTGCAGGGCTGTCAACAGACAACCCAGCCCGTAGGTGACGCTGCGCGTAAAATTGATGGAAGACGCTTCTTCAAAATACAGGGTCGGGCAGCTGACTTCGGCAATGGTATACCCGGCCCAGAGAATCTGGACCAGCATCTGGTTATCAAACACAAAATCATCAGAATTGCTGCTCATATCGATGGATTCAAGCAATTCTCTTGAAAACGCCCGGTATCCGGTGTGATACTCAGACAATTTCGCCCCTGTGAGCAAATTTTCCGTAAAGGTCAAAAACCGGTTGGCTACATATTTCCATTTCGGCATGCCCCCTTTTAACGCATACCCCCCAAGGATTCGCGATCCCAAAACGCACGAATAAAGCCCGTTGCCGATCATGGATGCCATGGCCGGTATGAGTTTTGGGGTATACTGATAATCCGGATGCACCATGATAATAATATCACCGCCCTGCTCTAAAGCCATGCGGTAGCAGGTTTTCTGGTTGGCGCCATATCCTTTGTTTTTCGGGTGGGTGTGAACCAGGGTGTTGGGCAGTGTTTTTGCGATCCGGGTGGTTGCATCTTTTGACGCATCATCAACAACAATCACCAGATCCACAATCTTCTGATCCATTACTTCATCGTAAGTCTGCTTCAATGTGGCGGCCGCATTATACGCGGGCATAATGACGATGACTTTCTGGTGGTTATACATTTACGCTCCTATCAGCATTTTCCGGCATTATTGGAATTTAGTAATAGTCAATGACCACCGGCAAAGCCGGTGGCTTGAATGGTGAACCGCTCAAAGCGGTTATAAAACCTTGGGCCACCTAAAGGTGGCGAAACCTAAAACAAAGTTAGTTGGTCAATCTTGCGATCGCTTTCTTCCTGCTTTTTTATATAGCTACGAACAACAGCTTCATCTCTTCCTGCTGTTGATACAAAGTAACCTCTGGCCCAAAAATTTTGACCAACAAAATTTCGACTGCGCCCAGCATATGTTCTGGCGATATGAATGGCGCTTTTGCCCTTTATATAACCTACAACTTGGGAAACTGCATATTTTGGCGGAATTGAGATCAACATATGGACATGATCACCCATCAGATGACCTTCTAATATTTGAGATTCTTTATGAAGCGCCAATTCTTTCAAAGTATCACCAAGATATTTCCTCAATTCTCCATAGATCACCTTTTTACGGTACTTCGGAATCCAAACCAGATGATACTTGCAATCCCATTTTGTATGGCTTAAACTTCTATAATTATTCATTGAAAGCCTCCTCTTTATGTGAGCTTTGGGCGGTTCACATTCCGGAGGCTTTCTTTTTTTCCCGTAATTGTCAAACTCTGGGAGTCTCCCCGGCAAAGCCGGGGGTTTACCCATTTAAATTAAAAAAGGATTAAAACCGGAAAGGGGTGCAATGTCAATATCCAGAAAAACAAAGACGTTGTTTTTTAATGACAGAAAAGAAAGCGGCACCATGATGATCGCCAGACGAATCCAGAAGGACAAATCCTGTTTGCCCGAAAAAAGAGGGTGTGGTAACATCGTTTGCATCCAATAAAAACCAAACAGACCCTCTTGAAAAAAAGAAAATCATGCATCTGTTGATCAAAGTATTCTTGAGCGTTGCCATCATTCTGGCTGCCACGGCTATCGGAAAAAAGTTCCCTTCTGCCGCCGGACTGGTGGGCGTCATGCCCCTTACCGGAGCCCTGGTGCTGGTCTGGATACACCTGGAAAACAACGGAAACCCGGAGGTCATGCAAGCCTTTGCCAAAGGTGCGCTCTGGGGGATGCTGCCGACAGTGCTTTTCTTTTTTACCGCTTTTTTCTGCTTCAAAAAATCACTGTCCCTGTCTCTGGTGCTTATTGCAAGTTTTGGCATGTGGCTGACGGCAGCCATTGTTCACCAATTCATTTTAAAAGGACTCCCCTGATGATCCGCAACCGACTGGCAACATTTAAGAACCGGCTGTTTCGCATTCATGATAAAGAACCCTTAAGCAAATTATCGCTGTGTGTTATCATCGCCCTGGATGTGTTTATCCTGTTTATGGTTTTTAGTGGCCTGAACGACCATACCCGTCAGCTCACCGCGCCCCAGGAATATGTCCCCTATGAGTGCCGGGAGGTTTTTATTCAGCAAAACTGGACAGAGGCAAACCGGATCTCCAACCTTCAGAATCTGGTGCTGTCTGATTACCATCAGTATGCCTACCGCCACACCAGCCGGTTTGAAAATCGCCGGATAAAAAAAATGCACCCGTTGTGCAAAGATTTCTTTCTAAGAATAAAAGCGATTGCCGAAGACAACAAACTCTTTGATCTGTTCAAGCAAAGGGACGCGCTGGAAAAAGCAAGGGATGCTGCCGCTTCCCGGTTTAAGCAATCCAAAGACGTCTATGACACCTCGCTCTTAGAAACCATAGCGGAAAAAGACCCCACGGATGATCGCCTGCCCACGATTTCAGATGCAATGAGAGACAACAGCCGGCAGATTGAAAGATTGAATCTGCAAATAACAACCATTGAAAACCAGCTTCTTGCAGAAGAAAAAATCAAGGCACTGTGGTCGTTTCTGGATGCTAATACAGATGGGCGCAGGTCTCTTTTAGTAACAGACATCCGAAACCAAGAATTCTGGTATCCGTTTAAAGAACTCCTGTGGCAGCTTTTGTTTCTTTTGCCCCTGTTTGTCCTGTTTTATGGGTGGCACGGCAGAAGCATCCGCAAAAACGCCCACCTGCAGGCCCTGGTGTCCGCCCATCTTTTGGTGATCGCGGCCATCCCCATATTGTTTAAACTCCTTGAAGTCGTACTGGAGTTGATTCCCCGGCATTTTTTCAAAAAGTTTTTCGCTCTTTTGGAAGCGCTCCACATCGTTGCCGTGTGGCACTATCTGGTGATCATTGCATCCGTGGGTGCCGCGCTCGTGGCCATTTACCTTATCCAGAAAAAAATCTTCAATCCCCGACGGCTGGCACTGAAACGGTTAAGCAAGGGCCTGTGCCGCGCCTGCGGAAAAAAATTGCCCAGGGACGCAGACAATTGTCCGTTTTGCGGTGCACATCAGCACACCCCCTGTCCGGGCTGCGGCCGCAATACCTATGCGGCTGGCGAGTTTTGCACCCATTGCGGCAAAGAACTCGAGTAATCTTTCACACCCTCTCTCTGCATGATGCACACGCATCACCTTTGCCCCGTGCTTTTTCAAAGGCTTCCCGGCCTTCCCGAAAGGCGAAAACGGCAATAGCAATGGCGCCGATGGCATCGATGCCCCCAAAACCGGTCAATTCATATCTCCGGGAGTTGTGATGGATTTTACATAATCATAACCATTTTAAGGAAATCATCAATTCTGCCCGGGCGGATTCGGATCATGCCGTCAATGAAATAAGCGATTGATCCGGGATTTCAGGAAAACCTCACGCCACCACAATTGCATCTCTGTCAAGCGCTGCATCGGTTTTTAAATCAAGCTGGCGGATGTTAAACCGCTGTTTCAGAATGGAAATGTTTGATTTGTTCTGCCCCTGCATCCGGGACAGACTTTGGGGGTGCACGATAAGGGTCACGGCAGCAGGGGCTGGAACGTTTTTGGAAGTGATGTTCTTTTTGATATGTTCAACTGCCCGGTCCAGAAAAATTTTTGAAAACACCAGATGTCCCAAAGCCGGGTGATAGGGACCGGCCAGCACGGTTGCCGGATCATCCAGCCCCTCAGATGCCTGAAGCCCCATGCGGATCACCGTGATACGATTTTCCTGAAACAGCAAAAATAAGTGTTTAAGCAGCGCCACGCATTTTTCAAGCGACTGGGGCTGGTACTTTCCCTTTGCATAAAGCACTGCCAGAGGACTGCCCGAAAGCACCAGGGTCGGATAGATGCGAACCATATCCGGCTTTAAAGCAATGATCCGCCGGGCGGTTTCCAGGCAGGTGACGTCATCATCCCCGGGCAGGCCAGTCATCATCTGCAGGCCGATCCGGCAGTTTTCCCTTTTCAACAGTGACACGGCCTGGACCGTATCCTGTGAGGTATGGCCCCGGCAAGCCCGCCGGAGAGCACTGTTGTTCATGGATTGCACGCCGAGTTCCACAGTGGAAACCGGGTAGGGCCGTAGCAGCCGCAGCCGGCCTTCGTCAACCGTTTCCGGACGGGTTGAAAACCGGATACCGTTAATTTTTCCGGCGTCAAAAAACAGCATTACCGCATCCAGGAGTTCCAGAATTTTATCAGGAGCCAGTCCTAAAAAACTGCCCCCGAAAAACGACACCTCCACCGGGAATCGGTTTTTTTTAAATGCCAGAAATTTTTCAACTATTGCGCAAATTTCAGTTTTATCCGGCAGACCGGAAACACCGGAAATCTGCTGCTGGTTGCAGAAGATACAGTGGTGAGGGCATCCCAGATGAGGAATAAATACCGGAATAATGAGGGGTTTACGACGGGGTTCCATTAAGGTGCTGCACCGCGGCCTGAGCGGCCGCCTGCTCCGCTACTTTTTTGCTTTTTCCGGTTCCGGTAAAAAAAAAGTTCCCCAGTTCCAGGACCACTTCAAAGGTTTTGTCATGATCCGGCCCGGTTTCAGTCGCTACCCGGTAGGCGGGCTGAAGATTTCCCCCGGCCTGGACAATTTCCTGGAGCCGGCTTTTAAAATCCTGGTATTCCGCCGGCTGCGCCACGCCGTCAAAAAGACCTGAAAAATGACGTTCCACCACCGCAAAGGCCTGTTTGAATCCGCCGTCAAGGTAAACCGCGGCCACCAGGGCTTCAAAAGCATCTGCAAGAATCGAGTTTTTTTCTCTGCCCCCGGTCTGCAGTTCACCTTTGCCCAGCCAAATAAAAAAGCCGAGCTGGATTTTTTGGGCTATAGCGGAAAGCTGGCCTTCATTTACCAGCTGGGACCGGATTTTGGATAAATCGCCTTCGCTCCGTTCCGGAAAGCGTTCCATTAGCAGATGACTCACCATCAGGCTGAGCACTGCATCCCCCAGGAATTCAAACCGTTCATTATTTTCCGGCTTGGGATCGGGCAGTTCGTTGACAAAGGAGCTGTGGCGCAGGGCGGTTTCAAGTAACGCCCTGTTTAAAAAACAGTAGCCAATATTGGTTTCAAGAAGTGTCAACTCCATATGCATCACTCTGGTTTGGACGAAATAGCGGTCAGGTTCCCGATTTCCTCTGCCAGCCGCTCGTAAACAATGTAAGGAACCGCAAGATCGCCAGTGCCCGTGCCGATATGAATCTCCGGATTGATGGCCCCGTGAAAATCCGATCCCCCGGTGGCCAGCAGACCATATTTTTCGGTCAGTTCCAGAAAATAACCGGTTTCCTCGGGGGAATGGCCCGGATAATACACTTCCAGGCCCATGAGCCCCATGGGCACCAACTCGGAAATCAAATATTCATAGGCCTCGAAATCCGTCACATCCAGCAGGCCGGGGTGAGCCAGTACAGCAACGCCGCCGGCCTTCCGGATCAATTCAATGGCCCGGTCGGTGGCAATCCTCGCCTTTTCAACATACGCGGGTTTTCCTTTGCCCAGCCACTTATCAAAAGCATCGTTCACAGAAGCGGCAAAGCCTTTTTTCACCATAACCCGGGCGATATGCGGCCTCCCGATCTGGGCGTCTTTCTCGGATTCTGCAACCACGGTATCCAGGGAGATATCAAAACCCAGCGCATTCAGCCGGGCAATAATTTGCGGGTTCCTGTTTTTCCGGGACGACTGCTGGGCCTGAAGGGCCTGATTCAAGGCCGGATGGTCAAGGTCAAACCCATATCCAAGCACATGAAAACTACCGGACACATTAAAAAAATCAGGAGATTGAGCGCTGACCTCAACACCGGTCAAAAACTTGACCGGGCCGAGGAGATGGCGGTGTGCCAGTATTTCACGGGTGCCGCTGATGGCATCATGATCGGTTAAGGCAAAAGCAGCAAGATGCGCGTTTTTGGCCAGCGTTAAAATATCAAGGGGAGCAATTGATCCGTCGGAAGCGGTGGAATGAATATGAAGATCAACGATCCCGGATTTATAACCCAAGAGCCTTTTCTCGTGCTTCTTCTTTGGTTTTGCATTCGATGCACTGGGTGGTGACAGGCCGGACTTTTAGCCGTTTGATGGAAATTTCTTCCCCGCATTCTTCGCAGATACCGAAAGAGCCATCTTCAATCCGATCAAGGGCCTTACGGACTTTTTTGATGAGCTTGTGCTCCCTGTCACGGATCCGAAGCTCGAAATTCCGGTCCGCTTCATAGGTGGCCCGGTCGGTGGGATCAGGAAAGTTGCCTTTGGGCGTATTCATATCCGAAACGGTGGTGTCTGCCTGATTCAACAAATCTTCCAGCCGCTTTGTTAAAAGTTCTTTGAAGTATTCCAGATCTTTTTTCTTCATACTATTTCCCTTTTCCGTCTTCATTCATCAGAAAATTATCATTCCCGTCATTCTTCTCTGAAGTTCGGAAGATTTTTAAAAGAAGATTTAATTACCATGTTCTTTTTTTAAAAGTAAAGAAAAAAGTTTGTCCGAAACAGGGTCCTCAAGCGATAACTTTTTGAAAAATCATTAAATTGGCCTTAAATACGAAGGACCAGAAGATCACGGATCCAAATTAAACAGTTTGCGGGTAAAATCCAGGTAAACGGATTTGTTCCGGTGGGAGCCGGGATTTTTTAAAAAAAGCGTCGGGTCATGCAGCATCTTATTGATGATCGACTCGGTCATTTTCACGAAGGCCTGCCGGTCATCAGCAGAAAGGTGCGACAGGGCACTCACGGTTTTTGAGAGCTCCGATTCTGCGATTGTCCCCAGCTTATTTCGCAGATCCTTGATGGTGGGAACGATATCCAGACTCTCATACCAGTGGGTGAACTTGATCACGGATTCATCAATAATCCGCTGGGCTTTTACGGATTCCATGTTGCGGGCTTCGATGTTTTCACTGATAACCCCCTGAAGATCGTCAATATCATACACATAGGCGTTGGAAATCCGGTTGATGGCCGGATCAATATCCCGGGGCACGGCAATATCAATAAAAAACAGGGGCCTGTGTTTTCGGGAGCGCATGGCCGGCCGGACATGGTCTTTGGTGATGACGTAATGGGGTGATCCCGTGGAACTGATAATAATATCAACGATTTTTAAATTTTCCGGAATTTCCTGAAGATGAATGGCGCGACCATGGTAGCGCTCCGCCATCTCCACGCCCGCGGAAAACGTCCGGTTGGCCACAAGCAGTATACCGGACCGGGAATTGTTTTTCATGAGGTGTTCCACTGCCAGTTCCGCCATTTCCCCGGCACCCACCAACAGAACGGTTTTACCGTCCAGGGTATCAAAGATTTTTCTGGCCAGTTCCACGGCTGCGTAGGAAATGGATACCGCATGCCCGCCGATGCCGGTTTCATGCCGGACCCGTTTAGCCACGGAAAAGGTTTTATGGAGCAGCCGGTTGAGAATCAGGCCGGTGCTTTTTTTGGTCACCGCGGTTTTAAATGCTTCCTTGACCTGCCCGAGGATCTGGGGTTCCCCGATCATCATGGAATCCAGGCTGGCTGCCACCCGGAACATGTGGGCCACAGCGTCCGCTCCGGAATAAGCATAGGCACAGTTTTCCAGAACAGTGCGGGAGATGGATTTGGTGGCCGCCATAAAAGAAGAAATGGTTTCCAGGGCCAGAACCTGATCGCCGGTGACCATGATCACTTCCACCCGGTTGCAGGTGGAAACAATCATGGACTCATTGATATGGGATGACTCCTGCAAGAGCTGCAGGGCGTTTTCCGTTTCCTTGGGGGAAAATGCCAGTTTTTCACGCAGTTCCACCGGTGCGGTCCGGTGGTTAACGCCGATAACGACAATCTGTGACAGATCCGGTGCGGCAGAAGGGTCGCTGTTACCATTTCGTAAATTCGTCATGGTGCCCCTCCAGAAGAAAATTGACCCCGAAAAAGGTAAACAGCAGGGCGACAAAACCAATAATCGCCATGACGGCCGCCCGCCGGCCCCGCCAGCCGGACACCAGCCGGCCATGCAGAAGCGCTGCGTAAATCAGCCAGGAAATCACGGACCAGATTTCCTTGTTGTCCCAGCTCCAGAATTTTCCCCACGCCAGCTGCGCATAGACAAAGCCCGTAATCAGGCCGATGGTGAGCAGGGTGAAACCCGTGGCAATAAACCCGTATCCGGTGCGGTCCAATGACTCCAGAGACGGGAGCCGTTTGAAAAAAAACTTATGGGATTTTGTCTTGATGGCGTTTTCCTGGATCAGGTACAATATTCCAGTGCCGCAGGCCAGCGCCAGGGATGCCTCGGCAATAAAGATCATCACAATATGAAAGACCAGCCACAGGCTTTTGAACAATGGCGCCGGTTCCATGGACACCGACGGCACCCAGAACGCGGCGATCATGACGGCAGTGGCCAGGGGGGCCGCAAACACCCCCAGGATATTCAGCCGGTACCGGTATTTGATCAGAAGAAAGACACCGGCCAGGGACCATCCGGCGATGACCAGGGTCTGATGCAGGTTCTGGGCCGGTATATGACCAATGCGGAAAAATTCATAAATGATCAACACCGTGTGAATCACAAATCCGCCCATCATGACCCGGTATGCCAGGCGGTGATAGCGATCTTTCTGGGCGAATAAATATAAAATATACCCCACGGTGCTCAGCAGATACAGCAAGATAATGACAAAAAGGAGTGGCCTCATTGATCCGTCCTCATGAAGATGCAGCATCCGGCCGGTTTTCCCGGGCCACGGACGCCAGAAAGTCATCATAGGCCCAGCCACTGCCCAGAACGTCCGCCAGCAGCCGGTTGATCCGATCACGATCGTTGTCTTTTATCATTTTCAGAAGATCTCCCTCGATCAGTTTTTCAAACAACGGCTTGTGCGCTTCCGGCGCATGTTCTTCCATGAGCAGTTTTTTTCTGATGGCGCCCATCAGGGCAAGAAACAGGGCATACTCATCCCCGAACATTTTTTCAAGCTCTTTTCTGAGCCGCTTGGCAAAGGCCGGGCTTTTTCCGGACGTGGAAACGGCAATGCAAAGGTCCCCCCGGCGGATGATGGACGGAAGGATAAAATTGCAGATATCCGGCACATCCGCAATATTGCACAGCATGTTCCGCGCTTCCGCATCCGCGTTGACCCGGCGGTTTAATTGTTCGTCGTTGGTGGCGCCGATCACCAGAAATTTGTCCCTGAGATCATCGGTCTGATACGGTCGCCGCATCAGGGTAAGGGCGGGGTGGCGTTCCATTTTTTCAAGGGCGTCTGAAAACTCCGGGCTGACAACAGTGACAACGGCTTCGCAATCGAGCAGGGTTTGTGCTTTCCGGGATGCCACGGCGCCGCCGCCCACCACCAGGCAATGGCGGTCTTTAATATCCAGATTAACGGGGTAAAACATTTTTAATTGTCCAATTTTATGGTTAAAAGGTCTCTGGCAAGGATCAGCGGGCCGTCGTATGTCTTCCGGCATTGCTGAAAGATATCAGATGCGTCACATTCCGGGTAAAAATGGGTAAGCACCAGTTTTTTCACGTTTGCCCGGGCAGCGATGTCGCCGGCCAGGGACGGGGAGAGATGGCCAGGTTGTTTCATGGCATCGGGAAAAGCGCTTTCACAGATCAACAGATCCGTGTTTTGTGAAAGCGCAATTAAACTTTCGCAAACATCCGTATCCCCGGAATAGACCATGGAGGTTCCGTCAGGAGCGGTTATTCGAAAAGCAATGCTTTCCGGCCGGTGGTTGACCGCCGTGGTGCAGACGGACAGATCATCATTGGTTATTGAACTTTTTTTATCTTTAAAATCAAAAATTTGCAAAAATCCTGCGCCGTCGATCCATTCATTGAAAATCCCTTTCAGCTGCTGATAAAAAGCTGAAAAGCCCGGTCCGCCCCCCAAACACAGCGCTCGGGTGCGCCGGGTAGAATCCGGGTATTTATTGGCAAATAAAAACGGCACCAGTTCCCCGGTATGGTCCGGATGAAAATGACTGAACAGGAGATGCGTGATATCAAAAATGGAAACCCCGGCTTCCAGCAGCCGATGTATGGTTCCCGGGCCGGCATCCAGAAGGACGCGGCTTTTTCCGATGTTTACCAAAACGGATGCGGCGCTTCGGGCAAGAGACGGTACGCAGGTTCCGGACCCCAGAATGGTGACGGAAAAATTATTTTTGGCGGGAGTTTCTTTCATTTTTTTTATTTTCAAACTGCGCGATAATCCATGCCAGTAATTTTTCCGGATCATTGACATCCGTTTTTTCAGCGACCTTGGAGATATGAGCTTCGGCCCGGGCCATGCTCTGGTGGCCCCCGGCGGAGCCAAACCGACCAAACCGGGCGGCCATGAGATTGCCGGCATTTTTGCCGTTCCCGTCATTTCGCACCACAACAACCAGCTTGTCTCCGTGGATGCCCGAGACCACACTCCAGGCAATGAGGTTGAAACGCATGAAAAAATCCGCAATCAGAACACAAATATCCGGGTTTTTGACGGCACCCAGATTGACAAAAATTTTATTGTCGGAAATCACATGCTCGGTGATGGCTTTTTTAAAGTCATCCATAAAGTCCAGCCGGAGATCCACCTGCTCTATTTTTCTGGCCAGGTGAATGTTCGTGTGTTTGAAGAGGTACTGAAACGCCCGCATGTCTTCATTCACTGCTTTTCGCTCAAAATTGGCCGTATCTGTTTTGATGGCGTAAAACAGTCCTGTGGCCAGCTTGGGAGAAGGTTTTATCCTGGCGGCCCGCAGGTATTCGGTCACGATACTGGCGGTGGCCCCATATTCCGGCCGGATGTCCCGGTAGGGCGCGTCAATGCCCGAATCCTCATGGTGGTCAATGATGGCTGTGTAGCTGAATTCCCCAAAGGCTTCATTGTGGTCCGGCTGAGAATCTACAATGACAAATTTATTATAATGATGGGTATTTACCTTGGTAATATGGATAAGGGTGACATCCAGCAGCCGGATCATGGCCATATTGTCCGGCCGGGTGATGGAATTGATGTTGGAAATGGTTACATTGGTCACCCGCCGCCACAAGATCCGTTTAAGGGCCATGGCGCTGGCAATAGCATCCGGATCCGCATTGATAAGGATCAGGACATGGTCGAAACCGGTGAACAATTCATAAAACCGGTTCATTCTGTCTGTATTGGTCGAAGACACAATGTGGGCCTCTGGAAAAACAGTCACCTGTGTTTATATGGATTTTACCGTCATTAATTTTAAACCATAGCGGATCGCAGAAAAAATGACAAGCCCTGCCGGACTTGCAAAAGGAGACTGAAAACAGAAGAACAAATGAAAAAAAGAGAAATACGCCCGACATAGGACAACCATTCCCATGTCCGGACAATACTCCCCATCTGCCCGGGCAGATGGGGAGGGGTGCTTACATCATAAAGCTCCATAAAACGCCGGCCGCCACGGCCGAGCCGATAACACCGGAAATATTGGGGGCCATGGCGTGCATCAGCAGAAAATTGGTGGGGTCTTCCTGCTGACCCACAATCTGAACCACCCGGGCGGAATCCGGTACCGCGGAGACGCCGGCGGCTCCCAGGAGGGGATTGATTTTATCTCTTAAAAACAGGTTCATAAACTTGGCAAACAACAGACCCGCCGCGGTGGCCACGCAAAATGAGGCCGCGCCGAGCACGAAAATCCCCACAGATTTGGGGGTTAGAAACACATCCGCCTGGGTGCTGGCCCCCACGGTGAGTCCCAGCAAAATGGTGACCGTATCAATGATCGCGGTGCGGGCGGCCACTGCCAGGCGTTCCGTTACCACGGCTTCTTTTAAGAGGTTTCCGAAACAGAGCATTCCCAGAAGCGGAATGGCGGCTGGTGCAATAAAACAGCAGAGAATCAGCGCCACAATGGGGAAAATCATTTTTTCCAGCTTTGAAACGGTTCTGGGTTCTTCCATCCGGATCAGCCGTTCTTTTCGGGTGGTGAGCAGTTTCATAATCGGCGGCTGGATGACCGGCACCAAGGCCATGTAGGAGTATGCCGCCACTGCAATGGGGCCGATCAGGTCCTTTGCGAGCTGGGCAGTCAGAAAAATAGCGGTGGGACCGTCTGCCCCCCCGATAATACCGATGGACGCGGCTTCTTTGGGCACAAACCCCAGGGCCAAAGCCCCTAAAAAAGTGATGAAAATACCCGCCTGGGCCGCCGCCCCCAGAAGCATGAGCACAGGCCGGGCCAGCAGCGTTGAAAAATCCGTCATGGCGCCGATGCCCAGAAAAATCAGGGGTGGATAGATGCCCTGGGTGACGCCAAAATAAAGGTAATGCAAAACGCTGTTGTCTTCATAAATGCCCAGTCCCAAGCCCTTGAACACCGGAATGTTACCCACCAGAATACCGAACCCGATGGGCACCAGCAACAGGGGTTCATAATGCTTGGCAATTCCTAGATATATAAAAACACAGCCGATACCCAGCATAATAAAATTACGGTAATCCGCCAGCGCAAACCCGGTATTCACAAAAAAATCCATCAGCAGTTCCATGGGGTCCTCGTTACTCCTTTTCAAGAATGTTTGTATAGGTGTCCTGATCCCAGGAATAATACCCTTTTCCATCCGGCACAATGATGTTTGCGGACAACAGATCGTTGAGCGTGGAATAGGGGCGGGCGATGTCGACTTTTTTGGCGAGGGTGATCAGTTTCGGCAGGGAAAACGGATCTTTCATGGACCGGATCAGCAAATTGAACTGACGGGCGGATTCCTTAAAATTGCGGCTGGCCCGCATTTTCCGGCGGGAACCGGTTCTCTTGGACAAGGAGACGATGTTTTTTGCCTTTCGGATATAGTCATCTTTTTTTTCGATGATCATCAGAATTTTATGGAGTTGGGAGATGATAAAAGACAACGTGCACAGTGCGGTGAATACAATCAAAATGCCTGTGGCTGAAATATTCCATCCATTGTAAAACGCGATGGCTTCAAACCCTTTCAAACCGATACTCCTTTTATTGTCTGGTTTACCTGCGCTTTCGGGCTCCGTTATTCCTCTTCCGTCGTGGCTTTCCTGACGAAATCTTTTCTCTGGCGGATGATTTCCGTGACTTTTTGCGTGATTTTGTTGCCCAGATCCGAATCCGACTGCATGAGATAGAGAAAGTCTTCAATCGGGATGGTAAGGGCTTCCCCGTCGGTTAAGGCCACCGCACTTTCGTGATACCTGAATGGACTGGCAATGGTGGACCAGCCAATCATATCTCCCTTATTGTGGAGGGTAAAAGACCGGCCGTCTTTAAAGTAAACCAGGTAGTTTCCAGATATTATGATGTATAATATCTGTGAAATATCCCCTTCCCGGACCAGGCGCTCACCTTCAAAAATTTTTACCGGATGAATAAACGGCAGGATTTTATCAAGCTCGTTGGAAGTCAGATCCCTGAAAACATCAATCTCATGTATGTTCTGTATGTCCAAATACATTATAAACTCTTAATTATAATGGTGATAAGATGCCGGCATCAGCTTACAATGCGCTGATAAAATTTTCCGAGTTGATTTCTCTTTGTGCTTGGCCGCCACATCTGTTTGCTTAAATAACAAACTGTATATATTACGGTTGATAACTTCCGGATGTCAACAGAAAAAGCAGACAGAACCCGGCAACCCCATGGGCAGGGGTATCGAAAAGAGTATAGATAAACGCCGGTATCTTTAAACTATATGAAACGAAAAAGCGCTTTGCTAACGGGGCAGGGTAGCGATCTTGAATTAAAAAACTTTTTATTCAGAAATTTTAATTTCCACCCGGCGGTTCAATTTTTTCCCAATGTCGGTCAGGTTGGAGGCAATGGGATGGTCGTCCGCGTAAACTGCGGTGGTCAGCCTGTTTTTGGAAACACCTCTGGCAATCAGGTAATCCTTTACCGTGCCGGTGCGTCTCAGGGACAGATCCAGATTTTTCCGGTCCGATCCGAAACTGTCCGTATGTCCGGCAATTTCCAGCTTTACAGCCGGATTGCTGTTGATCAGGGGCACCGCTTTATCCAGAAGGGCCTGATAAATCGGCAGCAGTCGGACTTCACCAAAATTGAAATGGATGATTTCAAGGGTGGTTCCCGCCGGCAGGGTAGACAAATTTCTCAAAGCGATTTCAGGCAGCAGCGATCCGGTAACGCGTATTTCTGAGCGCCGGTTTCTGGCCTGGCCATCGGGGGTGTCATTGGAATAAAACGGATCAGACTCCCCGTAGCCGATCAGATACAGTTGATCAGGGGAGACCCCGCTGGCGGACAAATAGTTTTTGACACTGCCCGCGCGCCGCTGGGATAATATCTGGTTGTAGGCGTCAGAGCCGGCAGAATCGGTATGTCCGGCAACCTCAAAGACAAAATCAGAATGCTCCTTTAAAATGAGAATTTGGTTGTTCAGAAGTGACTTTTCATAGGGGTTGAGTGCGTAGGAGTCATATCCGAAATAAACGGTTTCCAGAATCATCTGCGGCGGCAGGGCGATGACACCGGCAAACAGACCGTCTGCCACCATGCTCTCCGGAGCTTCCGGTGTTCGGGGGGTGGCGTTGGTGCGCGTGGCTTTCGGCGGCTCGGGCTGGGGATGGAACAATTCCGCACGATAGGCGGATTGACGGGCGACAGCCAGCATGTTCTTCGCCGGCTGATCAAAGCATTTCCAGTAAGCAATGGCTGCCTGCTCCCCCTGGGCCATGGCCTGATCAATCTTTTTTTCCGCGTACAGGGAATCAGCGGATTGCTTGGCGGATTCAACGGTCAACCGGGCTTGGTAGAACTCCTTGGGAGCAGAAATCGCCTCGTCTTCAACACCGAAATACTCGGTTTGAAAGGATTTGCATCCGATAATCAGCACCAGACAGATAAGTGCCAGATACAGTATCCCTGCTGAAAAGAAATTGATTCTCATTAAACTTCCTTGGAAAACTCCACGCATCACGGCAGCCGTGCTGTTCCGCACATTATCCGGATCTGATGACACACCAAACTCGACCAGTTTAAATGGATTGATCTTTTTTGTCAAGCGCGAAACTTTTTAATAATCAGTAATCATTGATTTTATATCCCAATCCCCACGATTGTGATATTTTGCTTGCAATTTCAGACCGGGGCATTTAGGAATAATTTAAAAAAATTTGAGCTTTAGACGGCAAAAAACAAGACATCAAATTCAAAGACGCATCCTTCCGCCTTTGTCCGATCCGGATGCCCGCCATCCGGGGA
Source organism: Desulfobacterales bacterium (assembly GCA_963675805.2). Taxonomy (GTDB): domain Bacteria; phylum Desulfobacterota; class Desulfobacteria; order Desulfobacterales; family Desulfosalsimonadaceae; genus SURF-3. Next base: position 1,167,348 of record CAXXNU010000001.1, read on the forward strand.
ATCATTAGAAAATCCCGCGCAAACCGGATTTTGAAGTCTTGTCAAAACCGTCCAATTGTTGAGTTATGAAACAGGCAAACGCCACCCAGACTCGTCCGGGTGGCGTTTTTTTTGGAGGTGCGAACATGGCCCGCGTTCTGGTAATTGATAATTATGATTCCTTTACCCATAATCTGGTTCAAATGTTTTTGCTATTTAAAAATCTGGTAATTGATGTTTCGAGAAGCGATAGCATCACCCTCCGGCAGATTGAAGCGCGGAATCCCGATTATCTCGTCATCAGTCCCGGGCCCAAAGACCCGGCTAATGCCGGTGTTTCCGTTGCCTTGGTCAGAAAATTCGCCGGAAAAACACCGATTATAGGGGTTTGCCTGGGCATGCAGTGCATTAATGAGGCCTTTGGCGGCAAAACCGTGAAAGCCCCGGTGCCGGTACATGGAAAAACCAGCCGAATTTATCATGAAAACACCTCTGTTTTCAGAAACATGCCGTCTCCGTTTACTGCAGCCCGGTATCATTCCCTTATGGTGGATGTCTGTTCCCCTGATCTTTTGGTCACGGCCCATTCCGAAGACGGGGTCGTTATGGGAATTGCGCATAAGACATTGCCGGTGACGGGGGTCCAGTTTCACCCGGAAAGCTTTATGACGGAAAAAGGAAGGTTGCTCATTAAAAATTTTCTTAAGCCTTTTCCAAGTGCCGGGCCGACGAAAAAATCAGAAAACAGGGTGGCTGCATAAAATGAGTCAGGCTCACATATCGAAAAAAATTGCAGAATTGCAAAAACATACCGGAAAAATAAAGAAAATTTCAATAACATCCCTTGATCCGGCATTATCTTTCATTGATCTGGCGGCCCGGTTTGCAAAAAATCCCGGAACCGTGGCACTGCTGAGCGGCGGCGACCTGGACTGTGCCCGGTACCATATTCTCGCCATCGAGCCCTGGATGGAAATAAAAGCCTATGGTAAGGGCATTCATATCACTGCGGATGGGACCACCTTCCGGCTTCAGGACGATCCTTTTGACATTTTGAGGCTGGTGATGGATGCCTATGCAATCCCTTTTGACGATTTTTCCCTGCCCGTGGCCGCCGGTCTGTTCGGCTATTTTTCTTATGATTTAAAGGATTTTATTGAAAAATTGCCGCGAACATCCATTTTGGATCAACCGCTTCCCTGTCTTTGCCTGTCTGCCCCATCCTTTATTATCGTCCACGACAAAAAGGAAAACTGCACGAGTCTGTGCACGACGGAACGCACCGATGGCACGGGTAAAAAAATAGGGAATCCCTTAGACATTGCCGCGGCAATTGATGTTCATTTTACGGAAAATAGCGGATTTATAGGCGGCACCGAGGGGCTCACCTCATCATTTACGCAGCCCGAATATCTGGCGGCGGTCCAAAACGTAAAAGAGTACATTGTTTCCGGTGATATTTATCAGGTGAACTTGTCCCAGCGGTTTGAAACAGATTTTTCCGGCGACCCGTTCGCTCTTTTCAGCAGGCTTTACCAGACCGCGCCCGGCCCCTTCTACGCCTACATCCATGCCGGGGACCACTGGATTGTTTCCACATCACCGGAACGGTTTTTACAGCGCCGGAAAAACCATGTGGAAACCCGGCCCATAAAGGGCACCCGGCCCCGGGGAAAAAACCCTGCCGAGGATTTGAAATTCCGAAAGGATCTTGTGCTCAGCGCCAAAGACGATGCCGAGCTGTCCATGATCGTGGACCTCATGCGAAACGATCTGGGAAGAGTATGTCGGGGCGGAAGCGTTGGGGTAAGCGACCACAAACGCCTGGAAACATATCCCAATGTTTTTCATCTGGTGTCAATCGTTGAAGGAGAGCTGGCCAATGGCAGGGATTCTGTTGACCTCTTGCGGGCCACCTTTCCCGGGGGGTCCATTACCGGCTGCCCCCGGATCCGGGCCATGGAAATTATTGATGAACTGGAACCGGTGCGGCGTCATGTATACACCGGGTCCATCGGCTACATCAGTTTTCACGATACCCTGGATCTGTCCATCGCTATCCGCACAGCAACCATTTACAGAAACCGGGTGTTTTTTTCCGTGGGCGGGGGGGTGGTATATGATTCGGACCCGACAGACGAATTTGAAGAGACCCTGCACAAGGCCCGATCCCTGATGGGGGCCCTGCAGCCAGAGAATGCAAAAAAGATAAGCGGCCGTAAAACCCTGATCTGGCAAAACGGGCGGCTGGTTTCCCCTGAAAATGCCGTGATTCCAGTGTCAGATCTGGGATTTCAATATGGACTGGGATTTTTTGAAACCATCCGGGTGGATAATGACCGCCCGCTTTTTCTGGATGAGCACATCAACCGGTTTTACCGGGCATGGAAAGCCTTGTTTGACACCCCGCCACCGGATCTCACCTGGGATGAAATCATCCGGCAGGTAGTGATGGCAAACCATCTGGAAAATGACATCGCAGCGGTGAAAATCACGGCGTCCTATGGCGCGGCAGACAGCCCTCTCGCCCATCATTGTCACAATCTGGCGGTGCTGGCTAAAAAATACGCTCCGCGGCCGGCCTTGACCCGCAAAACCGGGCTGGATGTGCTGACCTATCCCCATGCCCGCCAGACCCCGCTGGCGGACCACAAAACCCTGAATTATGCCTATTATCATCTGGCCGGCCAGTGGGCGCAAAAAAAAGGCGCGGACGAAGCCCTGATTTTAAATCCGGACGGCTCGGTTTCCGAAACCAATACCGCCAATATTCTCGTGATTTCCGGCTGCACCGCCTGTCAACCCGCATCCCCCCATGTTCTTGCCGGTGTCATGGAAAAGAAGGTGATACAATATCTCAAAAGGCAGGGGTATGCGATTAAAAAACGCAACATACGGCCGAAAGACCTCTTGTCTGCCGATACCGTGCTTCTCACCAATTCATTGATCGGTGTGGTGCCGTTGGCAGGTCTGGACGGAAACGCGATAAAACCGGATAGCGGTTTTTGTCAAAAAATCAATGCTGCGGTATTTGCAAAATAACGAATTTTTTTAAGCTAAAAGGCAGCACGGACGGTTACCAGAGTGCCATTGCCGGAGGATTTTTACGCCCAAACCCTCCGGCAATCCGTTGCCTATAAGTCATTTAACAAAAGGTTAGCATTCGCCGAAATTGGAATCATTCTCCCGTTGCACGGACTCCAGAGGGGATAAAATATAGCAGATAACACCGTTTCAACGTCTTGTACTGTTAAATTAAAATACACCGTTTCACAGCAATAAAAAAAAACACAACCGTTGATTTCTATTCCATCAATTATCGACACATTGAACGACATACGGCTTGCGGGGCTGCAATGGATTCAGCAGTTTAAGCGCTTCTTTCATTTCCTTGTCGATACGCCCATGTTTTACCTGGCCCAGTGCCAAAGCCGCCAGATATTTGTGTGTGGCTGTGGTTGGATGGATTCCGTCCCAGAAGATAGACGCTTCACAATCTTCGCCCCATGTGCATGGGATACTAACATTGGGCAATCCTAAAAGATCACCATTTTCTGCTGCAAATTGAAGGAGCTCAAATGTATCCGCCAAGTAGAACTTAATATTCTTTCCTTGATTTTCAGCCCTTAAGGCACACAATGCAGCCGTAATACAGTCGTTGTAATATTGAGATACAGCCGTAAATGCAGTAATTAGCGTCGGATTACCGAATTGAACACCGGGAGCCAATCCAAGATCAGGCATATTCATGACCAGGATATCTTCCGCACCCGCGTCAATGAGGTCTTGAAGGGTGCTTTTGATAATATTGACTGCGTTGTCTGCCACTCCGGGATAAGGGCCATACTGCAAAAAGTCATTTCCGCCCACCCAAACGGTGAACAATATGCCTGACAAATCGAAACCATCTTCCGGAATGGGACCAAGGCCGGTGATATATTGCTCCACCTGCCAATCCAGTCCATAATCGGGCCCTAAAGAGACATGACCGCTTGACATGGCACCGCCTAAAGCCCGATCTTCCAAGATAACGTCCTTCATTGAACTGGCCAGATAATCAAGCCACACCTCTCCATCGCTTGACACACCGAATCCATAACCATCCGCATCGCCATTATCCGAAAGACTGTCTCCGAACGCGATAATTTTTTCCCACCCGAATGCCGGCAGGCTTGCGGGTAAAACCAAAAAGAAAGCCAACGCAATAATCATCCACTGTTTTTTATTCATTTTATTCCCTCGTATTTTTTAATGAGTGGTTTGAAGCATTGCTAAACCCAGGATCGATTGCAATTGAATTCATAAAATTTTCAAAAATTTATATCTATCAGGTTGGTCACCCCCTTTCTTCATTTACCCATAGAGTGAATTATCGTCATGGCATGAAAGCTCTCAATCCAAGAAACAATCAGCCCCACAAAAAAAGCCGAACCGCCATCCATTATGGCAGTCCGGCTGTCTTAAATCAGAAAAGAAGGAATCAGTTCAGAAGAGACCCGTGACTTTCCGTCCCAATTTTTCAATTGGTTTGGTTTTCACATTTCGGTTGTCTTGTAAAATATCGTTCTATAATACCGAATAAACAGAAAAATGCAATTTGATTTTTTGTGGCATATTTGATTGCGGTCATGGTCGTTTTCGGGGTCTGTTGTTATAACATCAGGACCAGCCCTGTACAGCCTTGCCCGCAACATGAGAAAGTTAAATCCTTTTTGTGAAACCGCATTACATATCTTCGGCCATTGTTTTTCGCAGTTCTGCTGCCTGATATTGTTTGGCCACAACTTTCACCAGCACGCTGAAAAGCACAAAACAGAGCAGTCCCGGAAATCCGAGCCCGTACCACACCCCATAGGGCTGGCCGGACAGCAAAGCGGCCAGTCCCGCTACCAGCAGAATCGCACTGATGACGATAATCGCGTAATAAAACCCCAGCACCTGGGCTCGAAATTTGCCTTTGGGTGCAAAAACCCCGGCCAGCGGGCCGCCGATGCCGCCGCCCACCGCTCCCAGAACAGCTCCGGGAATCCACGCAAAAACCGGATCAAACCATGCTTCAACCATTTTCTTTCCCCCTTTTTTCATGTTCATATGACTTGATTATTTCTTTTGCCACCCCTGTCGAAATCTGCCCGTCCGCTGCCAGGGCCTGTATTTTCATCCGGAACGGATCTTTGTTTTCCGGATCATCCAGGACCCGGATCTTTTCGATGAGCCGGTCCAGCCGGATACGCAGGGTAGGGTAGGACACCCGGTACTGCTTTGCCAGGGCCTTTAAGGAACCTGACGCCAGAACAAACCGCTTGATAAACGCGAGATCTTCTTCTGATATTTCCTGAAACCACTTTTCCATGGCAATTTATTTTCCTGTTTTTAATAATATTAAAATATTATTGAATATTATTAAAGTCAAGAAAAAACCTTAATAAAGTTAAAAAATGTTTTAATTTTGTTAAAAAATGTCACTGGCGGGGACGGAAACAGATGTAAGAAAAAAATCTTGGGCACGGATTTCCTGTATAAGGTATCCGTGTTCAATTGTCAGGAAAGACATTTCTGACACCCGACACCAGCAACCTGAAACCGTTTTTGGCGACCAGGAGAGTGGGGTACGGGTTTTTTGCTTAAAAATTTAATCATTTACAAATATGTGATCGGTCTCTCTTCCGCGGCATCCGGATCCTCTGGCGGTTTTTGAAATTCCTCCCAGGCTTTTAAAAAATCCTGTTTAATTTTGTCCCAGGTGAGTTTACCGCCGGACTTCCATTCTTCAAGGGATTTTGCCGTCCGGTCCCGCAGCCGGCGGAGCCGGTTCAGGGTTTCTTCTGCCTTTTGGCGGGCTTCAGGTTCCAGCTCTTCCCATCTGGTTTGAATATCCTCGGATAACGCGGCGATCCGGGCATCCATTTTTTCAAGCAAGGCTTCCATGGCCTGCATGGCCTCGGCCTGGCGCTTTTCAGAATAGGCCCGCAGGGCGTCCATGGCCTCGGACAATTCTTTTTTCACATCATCTGCTGTTACTGTTTCCCGGGAAGGAGTTTCCGCAAACGCGCTACCTAAGAAAAAAATATGAGCCAAAAAGAGAATCATCACTATTTTTGTACAGACCGTTTTAAACATAACCTTTTTTCTTTTCAAACATGTTATCCGTGTCACTGTTTTTCTAAAGCCTCACATCCACAGGCTCGGCCTGCCAGATGTTCCGGCAGTATTCAGCAATGGACCGGTCCGAGGAAAAAGCGCCCATGCGGGCCACATTCAGAATGGACATCCTAAGCCAGCGGTCCGGATGCGTAAATGCCTCATCCACGGTTTCCTGGCAGCGCACATACGCCGCATAATCCGCCAGCACCATGTATTCATCCCGGTAAAGAAGCGTGTTCACCAAGGGCTGAAACAATCCGGGATCCGATGGCACCAGGCTGCCGTTTGCGATCATATCCATGGCCTCGCGCAGTTCCCCTTGGTTCAGGTACTCCTCCATGGGCCGGTAGCCGCATTGCCGGGATCGAGCCACCTCATCCGCGGTCAGGCCGAAGAGAAAGAAATTCTCCGGCCCCACCGCCTCCCGGATTTCCACATTGGCACCATCCAGGGTGCCGATGGTCAGGGCGCCGTTCAGGGAAAACTTCATATTGCCCGTGCCTGACGCTTCTTTTCCGGCAGTGGAAATCTGCTCGGACAGGTCCGCGGCCGGGTAGATAAACTGGGCGTTTTTCACATTGAAATCCGGATAAAACACCACTTTCATGTATTTTGACACTGCCGGGTCCTTGTTGACCAGGTCCGCCACCGCATGAATCAGCCGGATAATCAAAAGCGCCAGCCGGTATCCCGGGGCCGCCTTTCCGCCGAAAATAAACGTACGGGCCGGCATCTCCCCGGCCCGGCCCGCTTTGATGCGAAGATACCGGGTGAGAATATGCAGCACATTCAGATGCTGGCGCTTGTATTCATGAATCCTTTTTACCTGAACATCGAACAAAGTGTCCGGGTCAACAGCGATACTGGTAGTTTGGGCAATCATATCCCCCAGCCGAATTTTACACGCTTTCTGGGTGGCGGCCCACTGCCCGCGGAACTCCGCATCTTCTGCAAACGGTTCCAGGTCTCTAAGAAAATCCAGATCCCGAATCCATCGGTCGCCGATGGCCTCGCACAAGAGCCGGGTCTGGCCGGGATTGGCCAGCACCATAAACCGCCGCGGAGTCACGCCGTTGGTGATGCTTTTGAATTTTTCCGGCCACAAATCATAAAAATCCCTGAGCACGGTCTTTTTGAGCAGGTCCGTGTGCAATTTTGCCACCCCGTTCACGGCAAAACTGCCCACGCAGGCAAGATTGGCCATGCGCACCTGCTTTTCACCGGTTTCCGCGATCAGTGACAGCCGGGAAATCTCTTCCGGGTCCCGGGTCCGGGGACGCACCACATCATCTAAAAACCGGCGGTTAATTTCAAAAATAATTTCCAGATGCCGGGGCAGAAGCCGCCGCATGAGCGGCACAGGCCAGGTTTCCAGGGCTTCGGGCAACAGGGTGTGATTGGTATAGGCAAACAACCGGGTGGTAATATCCCAGGCCGGTTCCCAGTCCATAAAATAATCATCCACCAGAATCCGCATGAGTTCGGCCACGGCAAGAGAAGGATGGGTATCATTGAGCTGGACCACAAACTTGTCCGGCAGCCGGGCAAGGTCGGTTTCCCGCTGAAAAAACAGGCGGATCATGTCCTGAAGGGAACAGGTGACAAAAAAATACTGCTGCTGGAGCCGTAGCCGGCGACCGGCCTCGGGCTCATCATTGGGATATAGCACTTTGGTGATGTTTTCAGACACCACTTTTTCTTCCACGGCCTTATAGTAGTTGCCCAGGTTAAACGCCTGAAAATCGAAAGATTCACAAGCCTGGGCCCGCCACAGCCGCACGAAATTGGCATTATTCACCCCGTAACCCAGCACCGGCGTATCATAGGGGACCCCCAGCACCAGATGCTCCGGAATCCAGCGGGTGCAGTAGCGACCGGAGGTGTCTTTAAAGGATTCCGTGTGGCCCCCGAATTTAACTTCAAACCGGGTTTCCGCATGACAGACCTCCCAGGGATTGCCGTACCGCAGCCATTTATCCGTAATGGCCTCCTGCCAGCCGTTTTTGATGGCCTGATCAAAGATGCCGAATTCATAACGGATGCCGTATCCGATGGCCGGTATCTGAAGAGTGGCCAGAGAATCCATATAACAGGCAGCCAGTCGCCCCAGGCCGCCGTTGCCCAGCCCGGGCTCTTCTTCCTGGTGCATAAGATTGTCAAGCGTTAACCCCAGATCTTCCACGGCCCGGGCCGCCTGGTCGTAAATGCCCAGGCTGATCAGATTTTTACCAAGCTGGGGTCCCATGAGGTATTCCGCGGACAGATAGAGAACCGTCCGGCTTTCTTTTTTAAAATACGTTTGGGCGCTGTGGATAAACCGGTGCAGCATCCGGTCCCGCACCACATAAGCCAGGGCCTGATAATAATCGTTTAAGGTGGCTACTTCCGGGAACTTCGCCTGCATGGAAAAGAGTTTTTCAATGATTTCCTGGCGAAGGGTGACGGCGGAGTTGTCAAAGGAATGGCCGGGCGGTCCGGTTTTGGGCGGTTTGCTGGATGTCGGCATGGCTGCCTCCCAAGGGTAAGCGTAAGGGTGAATGCCTGATTATGAAAAATTTCCGTCGCAAAATCAAATTTTTAATGGCCCATAACAAAAATACCGGCAATGCCGCAGACCGCATTCGCCGGGATTTATTATTATTTGACAGGGGTTTCCGTTTTCATGATCAGCGGGCGGCCGCTGATCATGAAAACGGATGACCGTCAGGGCCGGGGATTAATTTTTATCCCGGCTGAGGAAATTATAATATTCATACATTTTGGAGAGGGAAATCACGGCCTGTTCCGGTGTAGGGAAGAATACCCCCTTGTAACGATAGCCTTTGACATTATTCACGGTCAGGTCTTTTTCATCTTTCAGCATGCTCACGCCTAAAACCGGTTTCTGATATTCACTCATCATGGACACGATCTTATGAACGTACTGGGCTTCAAAATCATCGAGCATTTTGTTCATCTGGTCCAGAAAATCCGCCGGACAGGTGGGGTCGGCATTGCGCACGGAATCCGCCAGCCGGGACACCAGATGCCGGCGGCCCATAATACCTAAGTTGATAATGGCATCGCAACCGTCCCATTTCATGAGCGCTTCCAGGGTGGTCATGGGAATGGACATATCGTTTTCCCCCACCAGATCAATGGGATTGGCCCGGCTCCAGTACGGGGGCAGGATGTCATCGATTTTTTTGATAATTTCCGGCGTGAGGTCGGGTATTTCCAGGCCATAGGCTTCGCACAAATCCGCTGTCACCACGCCCCAGCCCCCGCCCAGGGTCATAATGGCCACGCGGTTCCCTTTGGGCAGGGGAAGCGAAGAAAACGCCGCGGACAAATCCAGAAGCTGCATGGGCTGCTCCACTTTGACCACGCCGGCCTGCCGGCATACCGCATTAAACACCCGGCTGTCGGATGACATGGCCCCGGTATGGGATGCCGCGGCCTTGCTGCCGGCATCGGTCTGGCCGCCTTTTAACAGAATAACCGGTTTCTTTTTTCCCACCCGGCGGGCGCTTTCAAAAAACCGGCGGCCATTTTTCACGGATTCAATATACAGCATCACTGTATCGGTCAGGGGATCCACTTCAAAGGCATCCAGATAATCCTCAATGGTGATCATGCCTTCATTGCCCGAGCCGCAGAATCCCCGGATGCCGATGCCCTGCAGTTCGGCAAACGCCAAGAGCTGATTTCCCATGTTGCCGGACTGAGCCACAATGCTGGTGGACCCGGGTTTCGGCCGCACATGGGTGCCGGTGCAATAGAAATTGATATGCGGGTTGCAGATACCCATGGTGTTCGGCCCGATAATCCGGATGCCCGCGGCCCGGGCCTGGTCGATCAGTTCTTTTTCTTTTTTCACCCCGTCTTCTCCGGTTTCGGCAAAACCCGACGCAATGAGCAGCATGTTGGCGATTTTTTTCTTCTTAAATTCCGGAATCAGGGCAGGCACGGCTTTGGCCGGAATGCTGACCACTGCCACGTCCACGGGACCGGGAATGTCGGCAACGCTCTGGTATACCGGCCGTCCGGCAATGGTGCCGCCTTTCGGGTTGACCAGATAAATTTCACCGTTATATCCGCCGCCGATGGTATTGGTTAAAAGGGTGTATCCCCATTTTCCCATGCGGCCGGATGCCCCCACAAAAGCCACGGAACGGGGATAAAACAGAGGGGCAATGTCCGCTGCCTCGACCGGCGGGATAAATGTTTTCGCAGTTGTGGGGGCACCCTTCACCACCAGGGCATCCACGGCCACGGGTTTTCCTTCCGGGGCGACAATCAGCGGATTGATATCAATTTCAACCACATCCGGGCATTCCACACCAATCCGGGAAAGCCCCATCAGGGTCTTGATCAGCACTTCCTCGTCCACGGCCGCTTCTCCCCGAAAGGCCTTAAGCAGCGCGGACGAACGGATTTCCGCGATCATTTCCCGGGCATCCGGCGCTGTCAATGGGGCCAGTCGGAAACTCACATCTGAGAGCACTTCCATAAAAACACCACCCAGTCCGAACATGACCACCGGCCCGTACTGGTCGTCCCGGAACAGGCCAGCCACAAATTCCCGCCGGCCGGACACCTGGGGCTGCACCAGAAACCCTTCCATTTTAGCGCCGGCATTTTTTTGAATGGCTTTTGCCGCGTTTTTGACCGCGTCCGCGTCATTTAAATTAAGATGCACCAGCTGCAGCTCGGTCTTATGCAGCAGTTCTTTTCCCAGTCCTTTCAAAACCACGGGAAATCCGGTTTTTTCGGCAAACGTAATGGCGTCTTCCGCGTTTTGAACGGCTGCTTCCTCAACCACACTGACCCCGTAGGATTTTAAAAACTGTTTGGATTCATATTCCGTCATGGCGGTTTTGGTGTTGTTTACTGATCCCATGCGTTTTCCTTTACAGATAAAATTTTCAAAATTTAACGTTAAGGGAAAGTTTTTATGTGGTCTTTTTTTCTTTGTCAAGAAGACATGCTTTTTCTTTACTTCTGTTTTGGTGCGGACTGTTCCGAAGAGAGCACCACCAGGTTGGATTTGTCTTTCTTGAACTTAAGCCCTTTATGGTTTTCGCCCACTTCTTCGATGGAAATAATGGCGTAGATGGAGAGATGAAGAGTCTTGACCCCTTCAAACTGCCGCTTCTGGTCTTCTTCTTCCGGATTGATCACCACGGACTGGGTGTCAAAAACAAAATCCGAAATTGCCACAAAACTAAGCCCCAGAGAAGAGTCGGTAACGGTTTTGGCCTTTAAGGTCAATACTTTGGCATCTTTGGCGTCCCGATAGGTGATCAGGAAAAAGGTTTCTTCTTTTTTCTTTGCCATATCTGTTTTAACCTTTTGTTTTAAAAGTAAGAGTTATTTTTTTGACGAACCGGACAAACCACCAGATCGAAACAGCCGCCGAATCCGAAAAAATAGCGTTTTCTCCTGAAAAACGCAATATAATCCTTGGCGTTTGGCTTGTCTTCAGATAACACTCTCCTGAGTTGAGCGTTTTCAATTTTGAAAACGCTCAACTCAAGACCCTGTTAGAATCTGATCTGTTTTTCCTGTTTAATATGAAAGCAAAAGGTGTTTCAAATGGATGATGCCCAGAACCCATCCCGCCAGGTTCAGGTTAAGGCAAATGAAGAACCGTCCATGGGCCGATACAGTAACACTCTGTTCGTCGCCCACGGCCCGGAAGAATTTATCCTGGACTGGCTGCTCAATTCCCCGTCCGGCGCCCATCTGGTGTCCCGGATAATCGTCACCCCTGGACACGTCAAACGCATCATCACTGCGCTGTCGGACAATCTTAAAAAATATGAAGAAAAATACGGAGAGATCAGACTATCGGAACCCGCGGACCAGCCGTTTCACTGATAAGATTTGACCCCGGGCACACAAAACCATCGGTTTTTTACCGGGATGCGTCCGCAGGATGATGAAATGCGGCTATACCGTGTTGCCATTTCTGCTTAAAATTGATGCCAATTTAGCCCCGGTTACAGGCCCTCTTTAAAAAAATCCTCTTTTTCCGTAATGGCATCCGGGCGTTTGGTGTATTCCGTGGGGGCGGTGCCTTCCTTGAAACACTCGAAAATGGTATTTTTAGATGCCGGTATGGGCAGCAGCCCCGTGTCCGTGTCTATTTTGGCAAACACCACGCTGTCCGGCACGTTGAACACGCGCACCGGCTGCCCTTCCAGAATTTGCTGCATAAAATCCAGCCAGATAGGGCTGGCCGCCCGGGACCCGGTCTCTTTTTTCCCCAGAGACGCTTCCTGGTCAAAGCCCACCCATACGCCGGTGATATAGGCGGGCGTGTAGCCCACAAACCAGGCATCATTCAGGTTGTTTGTGGTGCCGGTTTTTCCGGCCACTGGCCGCTTCAGGGCCTTGATCCGCCAGCCCGTGCCATACTGAATCACTTCGGAAAGCAGGTGCGTAATAATATAGGCGGTGCTTTCTTCGATTACCTGTTCAGGGGCTGATTCATATTCCAGAAGCACATTGCCGTCCCGATCCGTCACTTTCCGGATAAAACACGGCTCAATAAGCTTTCCCTGGTTGGCAAACACCGCATACGCATTCACCAGTTCCAGAAGCGACAGTCCGGAAGACCCCAGGGACAGGGACAAATCCCGGTCCAAATGAGCGGTAATACCCATATTTCTGGCATATTCAATGGTATAATCAATGCCGATATCCTGCAGAATCTTGACGGTGATCACATTGCGGGATTTGATCAGGCCTTCCCGGAACAGGGTAAACCCGTGAAAGGTATTGTCATAATTGTCCGGCTTCCAGGTAAAATCATTTTCCGTATCTTCAAACACAATGGGCGCGTCCACGATCACCGTGGCCGGGGTATAGCCTTTATCCAGGGCCGCGGCATAGATGATGGGCTTGAATGCGGAACCGGGCTGCCGCCGGGATTGAACGGCCCGGTTGAACTGGCTGCTGGAAAAATCCCGTCCCCCCACCATAACTTTCACTTCCCCGGTTTCCGCTTCCATGGAAAGCAAGGCAGATTCCGCTTTTGGAATCTGTTCCAAAGCCAGGTTCCAGGAGGGTTTGTTGTTTTCTTTGCCCAGAACCCGCACAAGGACCACATCCCCCACCTTCAGGACCTCGCTGGGATGCCGCACCGTAGTTTCAAAATAATCCACAGAAGGATCCGGCTTCCGAGCCCACCGCATGTCCTTGAGGGCAATTATTCCCCGCTGGCTGCCGATTTTCACGGTGACCAGGTCTGCCCGATCATTGACCTGAATCACGACCCCCTGAACCATCATCCCTTCTGCCAGCGGGTTTTCCTGCAGCGCTTCGTCGATGGTCCGGGAAAACGCTTCAATCTCCGAAGCTGCCAAATGCTTCAGCGGTCCCCGATACCCCTGGCGTTTATCCAGCTCAAACAATCCTTTTTCAATGGCGGCCCGGGCCATTTTCTGCATTTCAATGTTGACCGCCGTATACACTTCAAGGCCCTCATTATACACTTTTTCCTGGCCGAACAGGTCCACCAGTTCCCGCCGGACATACTCCGTATACTCAGGCACGGTTTCCCGGAACCAGTTCCGCCGGGGGCGGATATCCAGCACCGTGTTCAGGGCCTCATCCGCCGCGGCTTCCGTAATATATCCCTCATCTGCCATGCGTCGCAGCACATACACCTGCCGTTTTTTCGCCCGATCCGGATGGCTGAACGGCGAATACCGGCTCGGGGCCTGGGGCAGGCCGGCCAGCATGGCGCTCTCCGCAAGGCTCATTTCAATGGCCGGTTTTCCATAGTAATTCCGGGCCGCCGCTTCCACGCCGTAAGCGCCGTTTCCCAGATAAATCTGGTTTAAATACAAATACAGAATCTGATCCTTGGTAAACCGCCGGTCAATACGGTAGGCCAGAATCGCTTCCTTGATTTTGCGGCGGTAGCTTCGCTCCGGCGTGAGCAGAAACGATTTGGTCACCTGCTGGGTGATGGTGCTGCCGCCCTGGACAATTTCACCGGCTTTCATGTTTTTAATAAATGCCCTGAAAATACTGTAAAAATCGATTCCCTGGTGCTCATAAAACCGGGCATCTTCTGCTGCCACAAAGGCCTGGATCAAATGCTCGGGCATCTGGGAAAGTTCGATAATTATCCGCTGCTGCTCATAAAACTCCGCAATTTTCCGGTTGTCATCGGAATAGACCGTGGTAATGATGGGCGGCTGGTAGTCATTAAGGGAAGTAATTTTGGGAAGATCCTTGGCAAAATAAAAATAAACACCGATAAAGGTGGCAGCGCCTGCCAGAAACCCGAAAAGGGTTAAAAAAAACAGCCATTTGATTAATTTGAGCAAAAATTTCATTTTCTATTTATCTGTCAGACCCGTTTTGTTACCTAAACTGAGCGCTTTCAAGTCAGGTGTTGTTTAAAAGCACCCCTGTATTACCCAAAAACATGTTTTTTAGCAAGCCGACCGCAATAAATCAAATTATTTAAAAAACATAAAAATTAAAGAGTTAACAATTGTTGCCCATTTGCGGCAATCCGATTATAAGATAAACGTATGGCAACCGCTTCCAAAAAACCGCTGTGGATCAGCCACCGGGGATATAAGGCCCACGCCGTTGAAAACACCGAAGCCGCGTTTACCGCCGCTGTCAATAAGGGGTTTTCCGCCCTTGAAACCGATCTGCGCATCACAAAAGACCGCCATCTGGTGCTGATCCATGATCCGACCCTTCGGCGTCTGGCCGGCGACCGCCGCCGGGTGAGCGACCTGACCCGGAAGGAAATAGAGGGTTTTCGCCTGGCCCATGGGGAAAAATTTCTGTTTTTTGATCAGTTTGTCCAAACGTTCCCGTCTTGCACCTGGACCCTGGACATCAAGCCGGAAAACGGAAAGCAAACCATTGCGGCCCTGGCAGCATGGGCGCAAAAGAATTATTTTACCGGAAAACTGGTCCGGCAGGCAAAATTCCTCTGCTGGCGGGCCGCCCATGAAGCGAACCTGAAGCAACGCTTTCCCGGTGCCTGCTGCTATGCCCAAAGAGCCGAATGCTGGCGGTCGGGATTCTCCGTGATGCTTAAACTGCCGTTTTTGGGCGGCATCCGGCCGGGCCGCACCTATGCGCTGCCCCCTCGTATTGGCCATATTTTTTTGTTTCAACCCCCGGCTGTAAAAATTTTCCACCAAAAAAAGGCCCGGGTCATCGCGTTTCTCCCGCCAACCAGGTCCCTCGCCCGGCAGGCGGTCATGGCCGGATTTGATGAAATCCTCACCAACGGCCGCATTATTTCGTATTGACAAAGGGATGTTAAGCCGGTAACCCATTATTAAATCGCCTGCTGAAGCCGGCAAAAAACCCGATAGATCCCTGTTTTTAAATATAGAAACCACGAAGGTTGTCACATCATGAAGGTGTGTGGATCCTGCGTGGTTTTTTTGTTGAATTTGAAGGAGAACATCATGAAAAAAATTGTCATTTTGATTTTTTTCGCGGGCTGTGTTTTTTTTAGCAACCCCGTTGATGCCCATTTCGGCATGATCATTCCGTCCGACGCCATGGTAATGGCAAACGACAGCCGCACCATTGATCTCGATATTTCTTTTTCCCATCCCTTTGAAATGATCGGCATGGACATGGAAAAACCAAAAAGTTTTGCCGTATTTGAAAACGGTGAGCAAAAGGACCTGACACCGGGGCTCACCGGCTCCAAAGTGATGAATCGCCAGGCATGGAAAGCGGTTTACAGCGTAAAGCGACCGGGCGTTTATGTGTTTGTCTTGGAACCCGAGCCTTACTGGGAGCCCATGGAAGACTGTTTTATCATCCATTACACAAAAACTGTTACAACGGCATTCGGCATTGATGACGGGTGGGACGCGGAAGCCGGCCTGAAAACCGAAATCGTGCCGCTGTCAAAACCATATGGCCTGTATACGGGCAATCTGTTCCAGGGTATCGTCAAACTGGACGGACGACCGGTTCCCTGGGCCGAGGTGGAAGTGGAATACTATAATATGGATAAATCTGCCCATGCGCCCACGGATTATATGATCACCCAGACCATCAAAGCCGATGGCAACGGCGTGTTTTCCTATGCCGCGCCCCGGGCCGGCTGGTGGGGTTTTGCCGCCCTCAATACAGCGGATTTTAAGCTTCAAAAAAACGGAGAAAAAAAAGAGGTGGAACTGGGCGCGGTGATCTGGGTTGAGTTTCTTGACTGGAATGAAAAATAGCGTTTCTTCTCCGCGAAAAAAATGAATTCCCAAAAACAATAGAAGAAGCACTGTAAAGTCGAATTATCATGCCGTGTTAATTTATTAGCGAGAAAAAAAGATGCATATATCCGAAGGAATTCTGTCCGGGCCGGTGCTGCTCACCGGCGCGGCCCTGGCTGCGGCCGGCACTGCTGTGGGGCTCAAAAAACTGGATTATGACCGGATCGCCCAGACCGGCATTTTATCCGCCGCCTTTTTTGTGGCGTCCCTGATCCATGTTCCCGTGGGCCCCACCAGCGTGCATTTGATTTTAAACGGAATCGTGGGGCTTCTTCTGGGATGGTGCGCCTTTCCTGCCATATTGATCGCACTGCTCCTGCAGGGACTTTTCTTTCAGTTCGGCGGTATCACCACCCTGGGGGTGAATACCCTGATCATGGCGCTGCCCGCAGTCATCTGCTATTATCTGTTTTCCCCGTTTATTGTAAACAAAAACACATCCGCCATGATTGCCGCGTTTTTATGCGGTTTTCTGTGCGTTTTTTTGAGCGCTGTCATCATGGGCGCAGCTCTTGTTTTTTCAGAAGAAAACTTTCTGGAAATTTCCGCCCTGGTGATTGTGGCCCATCTGCCGGTCATGGTCATCGAAGGGGTGATCACGGCCTTCTGCATTGTTTTTCTGAAAAAAGTAAAACCCGAACTTATCTCCCAAACACGGAATTCCTTAAAATGAATCGTTTGTTAAGGCCAATGCCCGCGGTTTTTTTATTTTTGATTCTTTGCGGTGTGACGGCCGGCAATTGTTTTGCCCACCGGGTGGTGATCTTTGCCTGGATGGAAGGAGATACGGTATATACGGAAAGTCAGTTTCCGGATGGCCGAAAAATTGCCGATGCCACGGTCAAGGTGTTTGACCCCCAAAAAAAGCTGCTGTTAACCGGAAAAACCGATGCGGTTGGTGAATTTTCGTTTAAAGTTCCTGAAATTCCGGCATCAACGGATCTCACCCTTGTGCTGGAAGCCGGCATGGGCCATCAGGGTTCGTGGCGCCTGTCCCGGGAAGAAATCAATTCCGCATTAGGCAAGTCAGATCCATCGCCGGATTCCGCCACCCCGATCCGGAGTGTCCAAAAGCCGGCAGCAGGCGATACGGGGTCCGCGATTTCTGACCCAACCGGTATAACAGAACTTCCCGTAAACGAAAAAGAACTGGCCCGTATCATTGACACCGCGGTGGAAAAAGCCTTGGAAAAACAGATGGATCATCAATTGGACAAAAAACTGGATGAAAAACTGCAGCCCCTCCACCGGATGCTCGCCCGCATGCAGGACCCCGGCCCCACGGTGAATGATATTTTTAGCGGCATCGGCTATATTCTGGGGCTTGCCGGCGTGGCGGCCCTGTTTTATTCCGGAAAAAAGAATAGAAAATGATTGAAGAACCTTTTGCCATCGGCCATTCCGTGATCCACACCACAGATCCCCGCATCCGGGTGATTGCCGCAGTGGTATTTTCCTTTGCCGTGGCCCTGTGCTACGGTTTTACATCCCTGATGTTCGCGTTTGCCGTTTCCGTTGGTTCCGTTCTGGCCTGCCGGGCGCGCCTTGGCCAGGTGATCAAAAGACTGGCCCTGGTCAATGTCTTTGTGCTGATCTTCTGGTTTGTTCTGCCGTTCACGTATCCGGGCGGCGCAACCTATTCCCTGGGGCCGCTCACCCTGCATCAGGCCGGCATTGTGTTTGCTGCCAAAATTACCTTAAAATCCAACGCCATCCTGCTGATTTTGATCGCGTTTATTGCCACCATGACTCTGGCCACCCTGGGCCATACCCTGGGCCGGTTGAAGGTCCCGGAAAAACTGGTCTTCCTCCTTATGATCACCTACCGGTATGTGTTCGTCATTGCCCAGGAATACCAGAAAATAATAAAATCAATTAAAATACGGGGCTTTACACCCAAAACCACCCTTCATACCTACAAAACATTTGCTTATGTGGTGGGCATGCTGTTAATAAGGGCGTCTGAGCGGGCGGACCGGGTCTATAACGCCATGCGGTGCCGGGGATTCAAGGGAACCTATTACAGTCTGACGGAGTTTCGGGCAGATCGCCGCTCCTGGATTTTTCTGGTGACTGTTTTCACAGCCACCGCCCTGGTCATCGCAATGGAATTTCTGTTTCGGTTCTAAATACCGGCAGCGGAACATGAATACAAACGAAAACAAAATAAACCATCCGATCATTAAAATGCGCGGCATCTGTTTTGGATATTCCGATGCGTCGCCCATTTTAAAAGACCTTGATTTTGATTTTTTCCGGGGAGATAAAATCGGCATTATTGCACCCAACGGCAGCGGCAAAACCACCCTGTTTCACCTGATCATGGGATTGATCAAGCCGGTGTACGGAGAAATTGAAATTTTCGGTCGCACCATGGCATCCGAAACGGATTTTACCGACGTCCGCCACCGCATCGGGTTGCTGTTCCAGGATGCGGATGATCAGCTTTTTTGCCCCACGGTTCTGGAGGACGTGGCCTTCGGGCCCCTGAATATGGGGAAATCCCGGAAAGAAGCCCTGGACATCTCCCGGCGAACCCTGGCGTTTCTGGGCCTTTCAGATTTTGAAAAACGGATTACGTTCAAGCTTTCCGGCGGCGAAAAAAAGCTCGTGTCTCTTGCCACCATTCTTTCCATGGAACCTGAAGTGCTGCTGTTGGACGAGCCTCTGTCCGGCCTGGACACCCGAACCCGATCCGTCATCACCCGGGCCCTGACGGAAATGGATGTTTCCTATATTATTATTTCCCACAATATCAATTTTCTGCAATCCACCACCCAGTCCACCCGGACCCTTCGCGACGGCAGAATCGTGGCCGACGACCAGGTGCATGTGCACGTGCATGATCATGCCCATGTGCATGGAGATGTGCCCCATCATCATTAATTTCCATTCTTTACTTTTTCAGATCTTTACTTTTCCGGAATTTTTGGTAATAAAAAAGCTGTGTTGAGTAACGGAACGGATGCTATTTTGTTTCGCGCAGAGACGCTGGGGCGCTGAGATTTTTTTCTCTGCGATCCCTGCGCCTTCCATGCGCGAAAATAAAATTTTAAAGAATTAGTTATCTGGAAGGAGCCAATCATGAAAAAATGTGCTTTTTTAATCATGTGTCTGTTTTCCATCGGATGTTTTTTTTCCATCGGATATGCGGAAACCATTGATTCCGCGCCCATGGTTCGTCTGGAAACCAGCTTGGGAGATATTATCATTGAACTGAATCCTACAGCCGCCCCTAAAACCGTTGAAAATTTCCTCGCCTATGTCAACAATGGGTTTTATACTGGCACTATCTTTCACCGGGTGATCAAAGGATTTATGATCCAGGGGGGCGGATTTACGGAAACCATGCAACAGAAAGACACCCGAGAGGCCATCATGAATGAAGCGGACAACGGCCTCAAAAACCGCCGGGGCACCATTGCCATGGCCCGCACCGCGGTTCCCCATTCTGCCACGTCCCAGTTTTTCATCAACACCGTGGACAACAATATGCTCGATTTTACGGGCCGGACCGGCCGGGGGTGGGGATACTGCGTCTTCGGCAAAGTGACCAGCGGCATGGATGTGGTGGATGCCATAGAAAACCAGCTCACCATCGTCAAACCGCCCCACCGGGATGTACCCAAAACGCCGGTGGTCATTAAAAAAGCCGTGCTGCTGGGGGCTCCGAAAATAAAATAAAAACCAATAAATTTAAACTGTAATAATTTTTCAAAGCCTCTGCGGAAATGAAAAAAAATCCTATAAAACAGCCACCAGTTCACTATCCCTGCGGCTGGTCCTTCCGGATCATCGGCAGGGACAAAGAAACCATGGAACAGGCCATCATCGCCTATATGAAAAACGCGGAATATCTGCTAACGGCATCAAACACCAGCCGGGCCGGAAAATATGTGTCCCTGAACCTTGAAACCGTGGTGGCGGATGAAGACAGCCGCAATCAGATTTATATTGATTTAAAGTGTTTGGAGTGTGTTACGCTGGTAATCTAACCAATTCCGGGAAAAACATCGTATCCTGAAAAAAGACGTCCATTTTTCTGCAATTTTCAAAACCCACCGGTTTTCCATCGGCACCTTTCTTTTATTTATTCTCATCACCGGATATTTCTATTTTTACAACCAGTTCTGGACCCATCTGGATCCATCGACCTTCACCAGCCTCATGGAATACAACGGCTCCCGGATGCGGGCCCACCGGGGCCGGCAAATTCTGGTGCATCGGGATTTTTTGCCCGTAGTGGAGAAAATCAACCAGTATGCTGTAAATCACCACCTGCACCTGGTGATTACCCAGAGCTATCGGGCGCCGAAAAACAAAGTGAAAAATGCCATTGTTCGGCCGGCGGTGAAATCCAACCACCTGGCCGGTCATGCCCTTGATTTTAATATGGTTTACGGTGGAAAGGTGTTTGAATCAAAAGACCTGTTGAGCAATGGATTCACAAACTTGCCGGATCCGCTCAGATTCTTTATCAAAGATATTCAGCAGGATCCGTGCCTGCGGTGGGGTGGGGATTTTGAAAACAAGGACCCGGTTCATCTCGATGACGCACTCAACATAAAAGATATCCAGACATGGGAATTGCACTATCACCAGTGCCTGGCCGATTATGTGAATGCCGTGCCCCAATGGCAATCCTGGATTCAAGGGGTGTTTAACCACTTTTGATGAAAGTGGTTTCGTGTTTCAGACCAGCGCTCAACTTTTTGATCAACCTCTTTTATCTATCCGGATGCGACTCGCGCTTATCCCGATAAAAGATACTCCCGGCAAAAAACGACTGCCGGGAGTATCCATCTATCCAATTGCCTTTTGGATGAAATATCACCTTAGTTGTTTACAATAATCTCAGCTCCCAGAGGCTCTTCACCGGCCTCGGGGGCAGCAAACCCTTTTGCAAAAACCGTATAAATTTTTCCTTCCTCCAGGGTAATGCCCGGCAATGGCAGAACAACAGTCATGGTATCGGCCACCCGAACTTCCAGGTCATATGTTCCGGCATCCAGTGGCGTGAATAAACCGTCATCATCTGATTCTCCAAACGCGACATCAGCAAAAATCACGGCGCCGCCCTGAAGGGCAATATCAACAGCAGGTGCATCCGGTGACAGGTGCACAAACCTTACATGGGCTTTGCCGGCCGCAGGCGGAGTCAAATCATCTTCTAAAACCAGAGGAGCAATTTCAGCGACTTCGTCGATGGCAAAAACGGTATGACTGGTCCCGGTGTCAAGCGGCAGATCTTCTTCGATCACCGTTGTGGGGGTCCCGGTAACATTTACCTTCACGTTCCGGGTTCCTGACAGGATACCGAGATATCCGGTATTGTTCGGAAATTCCAGGTTGGTGCCGACAATCGTGTCATTTAACAGTAAATCAACTCCCGGCGCATCCGGAGAGGCATGCACCACCATCAGGTTGGCGTCGGTTAAATCAGCATACGCGGTGCCCTCATTATTGTCGATGTAAGCGCGGACCACAAAGTCATCGTCGTCCAGAGTATCTAAGGTGCCCGAAGCGACGATGGTATAGACTTTGCCGTTTTCAAGGGATACCGGATTATATTTAAAAACTTCCGTATTGGTGCCTGCCGGCGTTACCACAAACGAATAATCACCGCCATCCACTTCAATGTAGTCTTCAATGTCCTTAAACGCCACATTGGAAAAAACCGCGGGACCGTCGCCGGAACCCACCCGAATATCCACGGCCGGAGCGTCGGCAGAAGCATGAATAAATCTTGCTTTGGCTTTGTTGCTGACAGAGGCCCTTTTGTCCATGGAAAAGATGGGCTCGATCTGGGTCAATTGATTGACGGCCAGTACCGTATAGGAGGTGTCTGTCAGCGACAAGGTCGCTTCAATCACGGTTGGCGCCATCTCTCCGGCAGGGACCACCTTTACTGTCCGATCGCCTTCAGAGACGGTGCCGTACCCGGAAGATTCACCATAAGCAAGATCTTCAAAAACAAGGGCGTCATCAATATACACATCCACCGCAGGGGCATCATAGCTTGAATGAACCACCCGAACCAGCGCATTGCCGATTTCATCTAAATCAACATATGCGGCACCCGCATCATTGTCCACGTAAGCACGTACCATAAAGTCATTGTCGTCCAAGGCATCTAAGGTGCCGGAAGCAACGACGGTATAGACTTTGCCGTTTTCAAGGGTTACCGGCTTATATTTAATAACTTCCGTATTGGTGCCGGCCGGCGTCACGACAAACGAATAGTCTCCGCCATCCACTTCAATGTAGTCTTCAATATCCTTAAACGCCACATTGGAAAAAACCGCAGGACCGTCACCGGAACCCACCCGGATATCCACGGCCGGGGCATCCGGCGAGGCATGAATAAATCTTGCCTTGGCTTTATTGTTGTTTATGGTCCTTTCGTCTGAGGAAAAGATGGGTTCGATCTGGTTTAATTGATTGACGGCCAGTACCGTATAGGAGGTGTCTGTCAGCGAAAGGGTCGCTTCAATCACGGCCGGCGCCGTCTCTCCGGCAGGGACCACTTTTACCGTCCGGCCGCCTTCAGGGACGGTGCCGTAGCCGGAGGATTCCCCATATTCCAGGTTGGCAAAAACAAGGTCACCATCAATATACACATCCACCGCAGGGGCATCATAACTTGAATGAATAACCCGAACCAGGGCATTTTTAACTTCTATTTCTTCTAAATCGACGTAATCGGCGCCCGCATCATTGTCCACGTAGGCGCGTACCCTAAAATCATATTCATCCAGCGCATCAAGGGTTCCTGACGCAACGACGGTATAGACATTTCCGTTTTCAAGGGTTATCGGATTATATTTAACTACTTCCGTATTGGTGCCGGCCGGTGTTACCACAAACGAATAACTACCGCCATCCACCTCAATGTATTCTTCAATGTCCTTAAACGCCACGTTTGAAAAAACCGCAGGACCATCACCGGAACCCACCCGAACATCCACTGCCGGCGCGTCCGGCGAGGCATGAATAAATCTTACCTTGGCTTTATTGCTGTTTTTGGATCTTTTATCCATGGAGAAGATGGGTTCAATCTGGCTTAACTGATTGACTGCCATTACGGTGTAAGATTTTTCGCTCAAGGCAAGGGTCGTCTCAATAACGACCGGGGCCGTCTCTCCGGCAGGAACGACCTTTACCGTCCGGTTGCCGTCAGAGACTTTGCTGTAACCGGAAGATTCACCATACGCAAGATTTGCAAAAACAAGTCTATCCCCAATATACACATCCACCGCAGGGGCATCATAACTTGAATGAATGACGCGAATTTTTGCATCATCGTCATCGCTACCACAACCGTGTAATGCGAAAAGGGCTATCAGCAATACCGAAAAGATTAGAAAAAGTCTGGAAAATTTCATTTAGGGCCTCCTTTTTGTCTACATTATTAATAAAAATTACAACGAGCCAACGAACAAAAAAACTCGAAATAAAAAGAAACTAAAATGTGACAGAAGATGAAAAATGAGGTCCTGATGGCGGGAACGTACCGAAAGAAAAAGTGAATTTCAAAAAGAAAGTTTCACATTATGCCTTCAAAATACTTCTTTTAAGTTAGAATCGATTATCGCCAAATGTCAATACCAGATTTGAAATATTGATTTTTTTCATTACTAACACAACCAGATTCCATCCTTACCTGGCTGGATTAATCTAATTAAGAGGGGTTACCAAATCGATGAAATGCTTTACTAAATCCCCACTGTCAGACGCCGCCACAGGAGCCGGATGGCAGCCCGGCCGTCTTTTATTGCGCGGGATCTCTGCAAAAGGGTGTCCGGATCATCGGGTATTTCCCAGACAAAAATATACTGCCACGTGTCCGGGGCGTCGTTTTCATTCGTGCGAAATTCACCAAACCTCAGATCGGACAGGGTCAGCACATTATCTTTCTTTTCAGCCACCCAGAAGCCTTTTGAAAACCATTCGATAACGTTGATATTGGGCTGGCCCCGGTAGGGCGCGATCAGGTGTTCATTTCTCGGCACAAAATCAAACCGTATCTCATCTTCCGGACGGTCTGCAATCATGGAAAAATAGCCGATCAAAAGACCTTCTTGTGTTCTTGCAATATGGCGCCACAGCAGGGTGTTCATGGGGGTTGCGCCGGTAATGGATTCAATGACCGCGATATTCTTGGCCCGGAGCTGCTCTTTGAATACGTGGTCCGCATAGGCGTGGGACGTCAGAGAAAACAGGACATAGAGGGAGCTTACGGCGATCCCGGCGGCGTTTGCCCGCCACCCGATATTTCCTTTTGCCGTCGCTGCAATAAGGACGCCCGCCAGCAGGGGAATCGTATACAGAGGATCGATAATGAACAGGTTGGCGTGCGCAAATCCGTATCGTGAAAACGGGGCCAGGAGCTGGGTTCCGTAAACCGTAAAATAATCAATGGCTATGTGGGTTGCAAAAATAAGAAGAACACCTGCCATGGCACGAGAAATACTCAGCGTATGCTTTATCCGGCCCTGCCGGAGCAGCCAGCCGATCAGCAGGCTGCCGACCACCACAAACCAGATGGAATGAGATTCTCCCCGGTGCCAGTAAAGCCTCTGGATACCGTCAAGAAACGGATAAGCGAGGACATCCAGGTCTGGAAGGGTTCCAAGGGCGGCCCCCCAGAGCAGGGCCTTCCGGCCCAATTGCTTGTGCCAGCAGAGATGGGCCACTGCCGCTCCCAGCGTTGCTTGTGTTACAGAGTCCATAGCGCCTTATTCTCTCTTTTCGTTCAACCTGTTTTATTAACTTCTGCATTTCAGGTATCAAAACAACCTTCGGATCATTCCATTTTCACTATTTTAACCACTTTTTTTAAAACGACAAGTTGTCTCCTTGTCCGGGTGGTCCCTTTCCGGCCGGATCTAAGACTTGCCACAGACATCCGTATCATGATATTTTTATTGAAAAATCAGCAACGGTTGCCAATTTTTTGAAGATCCGAAAAATGATGGCTGTTTTGGTTTCTGCAACCATGCGGACAATAATTGCGCCAAGACATACAAGCGCCAAAATCCTTGTGGCTGGCAGACCCGCCGGTTTAATCAATGGGATATTTTAACAATCACATGTTGCCATAACCTCGGACTCCTCTTTGCGCAACCCTCGGTTATAGTGACCAAAAAGGATACGACCCGTGCTTAAAAAAGCATCAATTTTACTTGCGGTTTTTCTTTTTTTCTCGACAAGCAGTGCTTTTGGAGAAAAAATTACCTTAGCGTATGTGGACTTTCCACCCTACGAGTTCCAGGCAAACAATAAGGCGGACGGCATTCTGGTTAAGCTCGTTGAAAGGATTTTTCAAAGGGCAGATATTGATCTGGAATTGAAATTTCTGCCTTTCCAGCGGGCGTATCAGTATACTTTGAGAGATGAAGTCAACGGTCTGTTCAATTTTTATAAAACACCCGAGCGATTAGCGCTCTTTGATTACTCGGAAAAAATTATCCAGAACCCGCTGGTCCTGTTTGTTAAAAAAGGGTCGACAATCACATTTAACACGCTGGCGGATCTCAAGGGCTTAAGGGTCGGTGTCTTACGCGGATACACATATGGCATCGATTTTGATAAAGACACGTCTTTTGTAAAAGAAATCGGAAACTCTCACGAATCCAATTTTAAAAAACTGGCCATGGGGCGGCTGGATGTTTACGTCTGTGACAGGCTGGTCGGCTTGCACGTGGCGCGGGAAACCCGACTGATATCTGAATTTGAAATACTTCCGGTGCCGGTCATCATTATGGACGGGCATATCGGTTTTGCAAAGGATAAGCACAAATCCATCATCCTGAAAATAAACAACATAATCAAGGAAATGCATCAAAACGGAGAAATTGAAAAGATCCTCGGAAGTTACCGGCACTGACCCTTCCATCGGCAGCATTTTTGATAAATCGGAGCCGGATTCGTCGATTTTTCAGCACGAATGGAGACCACCGCTTAAAAAAGAATTCAGGCGTTACAGCTCCGGAATCCTCAATGGCTGTTTGGAGATATCCACTGTTATTTTTCCCGACTGATCATCTTCTTCAGGCGCGGGAAGCTTTATTTCAAAGGGTTTTCCGGCCGCATCCAGCAGGAGCACCATGCCGGGATAAGGAGGATCCAGCATCAGCACACCGATTTTATAGCATTCTCCCGGCACAAGCCCGCGGGCTCTGAAAAAATTAAAATCACCAAACACCGGCATCATAATCCCTGGCAGGGACGATTGGGGAACCAGCCGGCCCCGGCCATCCATGTAATACACCTTCCTTTTCTGAGCCGGTGTTGCTTCGGGAATCCCTTTGCCGCTCCGCTGAAGTTCAATTCGGCCCGATGTTTCACAAGGGTAGAGCTGCAGGCGGGTCTCATGGGAGATATATTGCCCGACGTCGGCAATATTGGCGATTTTTCCTTTGATGGTCACCGGGATGGTCGATTCTTCGGCAGCCACCTGCTGGGTAAAAAGCGACATGATGATTCCAAGAACTCCCAACAACGCAAAACCTGGTGTTTTGAAAACTTTTTTTTTCACTTTCAGCCTTTCGTTCGATTTGCCTTTTTTTCGGTTGAGTGGTGTTTTATCGGTTTCTTCGCGGACCGCCCGGTAATGATTTGTTTCTGCCGCTCTTTTGCCCGCACGCGTTTCTCCACAAAGCAGGGGGCTCCGGTAAACGGGTCTTTTTCCGTCCAGTACATGAGACTGGACCAGGTGGACGGGGTGGGGGTGAACACCTGCACCTGCTCCGGCAAAAGATGAAGATTTTTCAGCGCAAAATTTCTCAGGGCAACCATGTCTTTTTCCGTGCATCCGGGATGGGCCGCAATAAGATAATAGGTGAGAAACTGTTTCAGATGCGCCTTTTTCGTCATCCGGTCAAACCGCTGTTTAAATGCCAGAACCGCTTCCGGGCCCGGCTTTCCCATTTTTGCAAGCACATGGGCCTCGCTGTGCTCGGGCGCAATTTTCATCTGCCCGGACACATGATGCCGGATGACGTCTTCAAGATATCGCCACCCGTTTTCCCGGTCTGCCAGCACCATATCATGCCGGATGCCTGAAGCGATCACCACTTTTTTGATGCCACTAATTTTTCTCAGGTCCCTTAAAAGCGAAATCTGGGGGCCGTGATCAATGGGCAGTGATTTGCAGGGCACTGGAAACAGACACCGTTTATCCGGGCAGCCGCCCTTGGTTGTTTTCCGGTCGCATTCAATCCCGTACATATTGGCTGTGGGCCCGCCCACATCGGAAATCGTGCCCTTAAACCCGGGATGAGCCGCCATTTTTCGGGCTTCGGCCAGAATAGACGATTTGCTGCGCCAGGACACCTGCCGGCCCTGGTGAACGGCAATGGCGCAAAAGTTGCATTCTCCATAGCACCCCCGGTGGGTGGCAATGGAAAAAGCGATGGTATCGAGGGCCCGGACCGTTCCCTGCATCTGATAAAACGGATGCAGTGCCCGCTCATAATCCAGGGCATGCACGGCATCCAGTTCTTTTTGGGACAGACACGCGGGCGGCGGATTCTGGATCAGATACCGGGTGTCCTGCTGCTGGGCAAGGGGGGCGGCGGTCACCGGATCGTTGTTGCGGTAAAACAACTGAAACATGTGCGCGAACGTATCTTTATTTTTCACACAGTCCTTGTACGACGGCAGTTCAAGGCATTCTGGCGGCCGCGTTCCGGCGATATGGCAAAGCCCCCGGATGCCCTCGGGATCATTGCCATTTTGCAGACAGCGGGCCAGTTCAACCACGGAATGTTCCGCCATGCCGTAAAGAAGAAAGTCTGCTTTTGCATCAAAAAGAATGGAACGGCGGATCTTGTTTGACCAGAAATCATAATGGGCCACCCGCCGGAGACTGGCCTCGATGCCCCCCAGCACGATGGGCGCCGTGTTTTTGTAATACTGTCGAATCAGGTTGGCGTAAACAATCAGCGCCCGGTCCGGCCGGCGGTTGTTTACGCCACCGGGCGTGTAATCATCTTTTTGCCGTTTTTTGCCGGTGGCCGTCCAGTTGGCCACCATGGAATCCACGGATCCGCCGGTAACCCCCCAGAAAAGCACCGGTTCTCCTAACCGCTGGATATCCTGGTCTGATGATGGGTCCGGCTGGGCAATGATGCCCACACGAAATCCGGCATTTGCCAGCACTTTGCCAATCACGGCCACACCGATTGACGGCGCGTCAATATAGCTGTCGCCGGTCACCAGGATCACATCCAGCGCGTCCCAGCCCAGGTCACGGACTTCTTTTTGTGTGGTGGGAAGAAACACCTTTTCTCTTTTCGATTTTTTTGCTGGTGGTTTATAAAACGCTGCTATGCAGGATTTTCATCTGTTTTGCCGGATTCCGCCACACCCACCGGCGCCCCTTTCTCCAGAATGACCGGCTTTTTCTGGTCAAACCCGGAACGAATATGAATGTCCTGCTGGGGAAAAGCGATTTCAATGTTTCTTTCCCGGAAAAGGCGATCGATGGCAAACCGGACATCGGTTTCCACGGAATAAAAATACTCCACCCGGGTCCAGAAACGGACCATAAAAATCAGGGCGCTGTCCCCGAAATCCTTGAACACTACATCCGGTTTGGGCAGCTTCAGAATTCTGGGCGTCTTGTCCACTACTTCCAGCAGGGTATCGCGCACCAGCTCCACATCCGAGCCATACGCCACCCCCACTGCCACATTCCGCCGGAGCCGTTTGTCTTTGAAACTCCAGTTGGTTACCTGAGAACTGATCAAATCAGAGTTTGGAATAATGATCGAGGCATTGTCATAGGTCTGCACCACCGTGGCCCGCACATTGATTTTCCGGACCTGGGCCCACAAGCCGTTAACCTCAATATCATCCCCCACCTGGATGGGCCGTTCAAACAAAAGGATAATGCCGCTCACAAAATTATTGAAAATGGCCTGCAGCCCGAAACCGAGCCCAACCCCCAACGCGCCCAAAACCACGGTCAAGGAGGTGGCGTTAAAACCAAAAGCGTTCAGGGCGATCAGAATTCCCACCGACCAGACCGCATATACGGAAATGGTGGTGATGGAGTCCTGAAGCCCTTCTTCCATTCCGCTTTGACTGAGAATATTTTTTCGGAACACGTGCTGCCAGATCCGGGACACGGCCTGGGTCAGGAGCAGGATCAAAACCGCAACGATCAGTCCCATCAGGCTGAAGCGCATGGTACCCACCTGGTAGGTATGCTGAAGAAAATCGAAAATCTTGAGCAGAACCGCCTGTTTGCCGCCCCAGGCAAAGACCAGCAGAATAACACTGCTGCCAAACCAGACCAGCACCAGAAACTGAACCATTGCCCAGCGGATGGACTTTTTAGGCGTGGCCGCAGCATCAAACGATGCGTCCGCCGCTTTTTTCACCCGGGGGTTCCATTCCAGCAACACCAGCAGCAGCAGAATGCTTGCCAGAATCACCACGGTGCTCCGGGTCCAGGATGTCAGCCAGTACACCGCCAAGAGTCCATACCCGGACAGCTCCAGAATCAGGGCGGTCAGAACAATAAAAAAGGACAGCAGTTTGATGCTGTTAATGACCGCGGCGGCCCGGGGCGTCCATGGAGTGGTCCCGGTCTTTTGTCTTTTGTGCACCACGCTCCAGAAAAAAAGATTCCATCCATAGAGGCTGATTTCAAACGCCAGCCGCCAGACCGTCTGCACGGTGGTATTGCTGTCTGCCACCCAAAGGATAAAAATATAGCCGATGCTGAACCAGCGGATCATGGATATAAGCACCCGCAAATAAAACGCCGGCTTCTGCGGCATCTCTGTTTCGGATTCTCCGCAATACATCCGAAGCGCGATAATGCACATTTCCGAAAAAAATACCACCAGGAGAACACCCAGCCCCGCATGCACAATGGCCGGAATGGCCTGAAACTGAACGGCCCGGGCGTAAAGATACACAAACATTGTGGAACCGAGCAGAAAAATGGATTTCCGGACAATGGAAAAGGCCAGACGGTTCCAGAAACGGTTTTCCAGTTCCGGATGGTCTTTGATCCGGATCAGGTATTGCCGCACCCGGAAAAGGAGGGCCTGCACCATGAGAAAAAGCAGGACAAAGGAAACAAAATAGAACCCGCCCGCCGTCCGGATAAATTCCAGCTGCCCGGCCCAGAAGGACACGGTGAACACCGCGGCGCTTTGATGAAAAAAAACATTGAAATCCTGGACAATTTTTGCCGCACCGATGGTCACAAGAGATGTTTTCCGCTCAAGCAGGGCCTGTTTTTTCCTGGTTTCGATCTTTTCACTGAATCTGTTTGACAACTCCAAAAATGTGCGTTTGGTTTCCTCAAGCGTACGAATGGTCTCAGTATAGATGCTGTCGAGAGACGTCAGCAGATCCTGTTTTTTCTGAAGGTGGCTCAGCAACGCCTGAAATTGTTCATAAACACCTGAAATTTTATCAGAAGAGCCCTTTGGCGGCATATCCGCAACCTGCTGTTCGGTCAGCCCCGCCTGCTCACGGGTCTGGGTCAACAGCTGTCCTGTGCTGTTCTGCTTTGCCGTGAATTCATTGATTTTCTCGGAAACATACCGGAGGACGCCCTGAATTTCAGAAAACCCTTTTTCAAGATCCGGTACCGGCGTTTCCGCGGGAATCAGAAGGTTGTTTAAAATCGGCACCTGAATTTTATAAGCACGAATCTTCTCCTGCACGCTTTTTTGATTCTGCCGGGCCTGAGCGAGTTGATTGTCAAGATCCGCCACGGTGTTTTTTTCCGTTGCCAGCGCCTCGGCAACCGAGGCATTCAGGGCATCATAGGGCCTGGCAGTGGTGTCTGTTTTTTCATCCTGTGCCAGACCGGGGATTGCCGTAAACAGACAAACCACCTGGAAAATCATCAGAAACGCGCATAATGGCTTGATTTTGAATTTAAACAAAAATCTTGTCTCCCTTTGATGACGCCGAAAAATGGGGGGTATCCGTTTACCCGTCTGTTTCATTTCCTTTAAATCCATTTTTTCTTTTTAACCCACCAGAACATCCCCAGAAAAACAATCACCACAACAACCCAGAATGCAGGATAGGCATACCGCCACTCAAGCTCCGGCATATGGGTGAAATTCATGCCGTAAATACCGGCCAGAAAGGTAAGGGGAATGAACAGCGTGGCGATCACCGTAAGGACTTTCATAACTTCGTTCATCTTATTACTAACCGACGACATATAGGTATCCAGGGTCCCGGCTAAAAGATCCCGGTAGGTTTCCACCGTGTCAATTACCTGAACCACATGGTCATAGACATCCTGAAGATAAACCATGACACTTTCATGAATCAGCCCGGACTCTCCCCGCAGCAAACTGCCTATCAACTCCCGCATGGGCCAGATGGTTTTTCGTAAAAAAATCAGTTGATGCCGTGTTGCGTGAATGGCATTGAACGTCTGTGTGGTGGGATTTTCCAGGGCTTCTTCCTGAATGAATTCAATCTCCTCTCCCATCTGTTCAAGTATGACATAGTAATGGTCCACAATCATATCCATGAGGGCATATCCCAGATAGTCCGGACCGGCTTTCCGGATGCGGCCTTTTAATTTTCTCAGCCGATCCCTCACCGGCCCGAACACATCTCCTTCCCGTTCCTGAAAAGAGATCAGATAGCTCGGCCCCACCACCAGGCACACATGTTCATACTGCAGCTGATTCTGCCCGGATTCCTGAAACACCATCTTCAGAACAATAAAAAAATAATCCTCATAATCATCTATTTTCGCCCGGTGCCGGGTATTGACCAGATCTTCCAGAAGCAACGGGTGCAAATCAAACTCCTTTCCGATCATCTCAATAATTGTCATATCATGAATCCCGGAAATATTCACCCAGGTAACAGATGATTCCCCCATGCATTTGCGGATATCCTCAATGGTTGCATCAGCATATTCATCCAACCGTTCTCCAGTATAATCCATGATGGAAATTTTAACCGGCTCATCCGTCCGCTCCCCAACATAGACCAGTGACCCCGGAGACATGCCGATTTTTGATTTTTGTTTTGAGTATTTCATCTTTCCCCCTGCCCTTCAGTATTTGCTTCTGATAGTGACGTAGTCTCGACCCGGTCTATTATGTTCCATGGAAAAAGAATTTAACAATAAAAAAACAGGATACACCTTTTTCACCGGTTTTTTGAATTTTTGTCAAAAATTTTTTAATGGCTCTTGACAGTCTTTTCTGTGTGATTATTTTCTTACTATAATTTAAATCAACTTTTTGATATTGCTGAATATTATTTCTTTTTGCGTGTAGTGTTGATCGGTTTCATGCTATGGCGGGAAAGTATTTTAGGATGCAAGGTCAATCGCTCGTACCGGCTGGTTTCATCTCCTTCGTACCGCCGGCATTTCACATGAAAAAATCCTGCCCGTCGCGACATTGCTTTACCATAACAGCCGCGGAAAAGTCAGCACCAGGCGCTGTGGTTTCTTTTATTTCTATTAATAGAGGAGGAATGCGTTATGTTGATCAGAAGATTATTTGACAGCCCCATGGCATACCGTAATCCGTTTGCCGAACTGGATCGAATGCGAAAAGAAGTGGATCTGCTCTCCGGCAATCTGTTCCGCACCGATCCCCAGCAGGTTTTTTCCGCCGGGGTGTTTCCCGCCATTAACCTGACCGAAGAAACGGATAACTATTACATCCGTGCGGAGCTTCCGGGAGTGAAAGCGGAGGAGCTCGACATTCAGGCCACCGGCAAAAGCATCACCATTTCCGGAGAGCGAAAGATTGGTGATGAAGACACCAATGCCCGGTATCACCGAAGGGAGCGCGAAGCCGGCCGGTTTTCCAGAATTCTGGAGCTTCCCGGCGACATCAACTCTGAAAAAGTGGACGCCAGCCTGGCCAATGGCATTTTAACCATCGCGGTGGCCAAGGCCGAAGTTGCCAAACCCAGACAAATTACCATCAAATAACCATTAGGAAGGGAGGGAACCCCATGGCAGATTCCAAAGAATTGAAAATAAAAGAAAAGCAGGAAGTTGCAAGCCCTGCCGAACACACCCGGCCGGGGCCTGTCTTCACACCGGCGGTGGACATCTTTGAGACGGACAAGGAAATTACCTTGCTGGCGGATATGCCCGGTGTCACCGGAAAAAATCTGAACATTGATCTAAGGGACGACACGCTCACCCTGATCGGTGAAATAGAGCCGTTTGAAGGACCGGACGAAAAGGACATCCTGATTGAATACGAAGTGGGCAAATATTTTCGTCAGTTCACCCTTTCGGAGGTAATTGACCAGGATAAAATCGAAGCCAACCTAAGCGACGGTGTTCTCCGGCTCAGCCTGCCCAAAGTGGAAAAGGCAAAACCCCGGAAAATTACGGTGAACGCGGCATAATCCATGTCGACCCGTACCCTCTGAAAACCGGGGACGCATCGCCGCCCCCGGTTTTTTTGTTTACATCGCCCGCACAAGCCTGTTGCAATTTCCCTTTAAAAAAAGTACATTGTTAATCGCTTTTGTGCGGCCTATTCCGCCGCGCCGTTCCGATACTATACTGCAACTGCATGAGAAGGAAGGACCTTTATGGGTGAATTATACTACTATATGTGGGAATTTGTCACCAGCGTCACCATCATCATTCTGGTGGCGGCTTATATTATCCACGACCGCCTGAAACTGCGGTATGAAAAAATCGAAGATGAAATCGAGAAAAACACAAAACTCAACAACCTCGGTATGAAAACCCGGCTCATTTTAGGTGTTCTGGCTTTTTTCGGGGGGATTGCCTGGATCGTTTACATGGAAACCCACACCATTTATATCAGCCCCGAGCTTGAGGGATTTCACAACCTGGTGCCGGCCATTGTCATGAGCGGCATCGGGCTCATTGTCTTTGGCGGCGGGTTTAAGAAATACCGGCAATCCGGAAAATAACACCTTGAAATAAATATTTTTTAACCGAGCACCATCTTTTATATCTTTAAACCGCAATCTAATCCACAGGAGGAAACAATGAAAGTCACCATTACTTCGAACTGCATGGGAGACCGCAACTGCAACAATCTTTGCCCGGAAGTGTTTGAATATGATGAAGACCAGCTTAAATCCACCGTCAAATTTGATGAAATTCCGGACCAGTACAAAGAAGTGGTCCGCCAGGCCGCGGCCGAGTGCGGGGCGGATGCTATTGCAATCACAGAAGACTGATTAAGGGTTTGTTATCATGACAAAATTCAGGGAAAGCCAGACCGCGAAAAATCTGATGCTCTCTTTTGCCGGCGAGTCCCAGGCCCGGAACCGGTACACCTATTTTTCCAGAAAGGCAGCAGAAGACGGATACATCCAGATTTCCGATATCTTTGAAGAGACCGCCAGCCAGGAATGTGAGCATGCCCTGCGGTTTTTCAAGTTTTTTAATGGCGGAGAGATGGAAATTACCGGCCGTTTTCCGTCCGGGGTCATCAAAACCACCTATGAAAACCTGGTTGCCGCAGCAGACGGTGAAAAATTCGAGCACTCGGAACTTTATCCGGGTTTTGCCAAAATCGCCCGGGAAGAAGGGTTTGAGCGGGCCGCGGATACCTGGGATGCCATTTCCGTATCCGAACGGCAGCACGAAAAACGGTACCGGGAACTGGCCGGCAACCTGGCCGCGGACCGGGTATTCAAGCGGGCGAAAGAACGCACCTGGCGGTGTATGAACTGCGGGTATATTCATGTGGGCGAAGAAGCCCCGGACAAATGCCCGGCCTGTGTTCATCCCCGGGAATTTTTTGAGCTCTTGTGTGAAAACTGGTAATTTTTTCTTAAAAAATTACTTTAAAAAAGCAGGGCGTCAAATCTGGCTTACCAGATTTGACGCCCTGCTTTTTTAATTCTTTCAGCCTGCTATTTTTTTTAAACCCAACTAGGAATTTTTTCTTGAATTTATTTCGATATCGTAATATTTATATTCGTAATATATCTTTTCAAAATTTTTTCTTACTTTCAAAGGAGACCAGCCATGACGGAATTTTCTCCAAGCGCGGTGAAAGAGTGGTGCGACGCCCGTCTTTCTGAAAACATTACTCACGACCTGGACACGGGAGAGGGGTCACCTATGGATTTCTACAGTGAATTTGCCGCAAAAGGGTGGATTGAATTTGCGGATATTTTCAAAAACCCCCAAAATCTGCCTCAGCTCATGCAGATTTTAAAAATCACCAGCCGGTATTCCGGCGTTTTATGCAATATGATTGCGGTCAATGCGGTGGGCGCCATCCTGCTCTCTGTTTTTGGCAGCGACCTGCAAAAAGAAACCGCACAAAAAACCATGCGCGGAAAACAACTTCTTTCTTTTTCCCTGACCGAACCCGAAGCGGGATCAGATATTCAGAATCTGAAGACAACCGGGGAAAAAATAAACAGCCACTGGGTTTTAAATGGTGAAAAATATCTGGCAACAGGGGCGGATATGGCTGATTTTATTCTGGTTGTGGCCCGTACAGCCCCGGAAAAACCCATAAACAAAGCTATATCCGTATTTCTGGTGCCCCGGAACACCCCGGGAATGACTATCACCCCTCAGAAAAAAATGGCAGCCAATGGATTTTCCTCCTGTGAAATCACCCTTTCATCGGTCACCCTGCCTGAAGAGGCCGTTGTGGGAACCAAAGACAGCGGATGGGGCGCCATCGCTTTTGTGGGCGGCATTGAGCGACTGATGGTGGCTGCCACCTGCGTGGGGCTTTCTCACCATATTTTAAAATATCTGTACGAATTTACACAAAAAAGAATCATTCAGGACCGGCCGCTTTTTGACATCCAGGTCATCAACCACCAGATGGCGGATTTGGCCATCCAAATAAAAGCAGCGGACCTGATGGTGGAAAACGCGATATCCCTGCTTCTTCAGGGAAAAACACCGGCTTTGGAAATTTGCGGGGCCAAGGTCTTTGCTTCTGAAACCCAGCAGGCAGCGTCCATGGCCGCCATGAAAATAATGGGCGGCCGGGCCTATTTAAACTCTTTTCCCGCCCAGCGATGGCTGCGGGAAGGGTTGTTGTCTCTTTATGCCGGAGGCACCAATGAACTGCAGAAAAATATCATTGTCAGAAAACTGCCCACTGTTTTAGTATCAGATGCAATCTGATCCGAATGTTATTTATCCAAAGGTGATTTTATGAGCGGTTTTTCCCCTGAAGAATGCGCTGTTTTTCTTCTGACAAGAAGTGCGCTGGCGGTTACGTCAACCTTTAAAAAAATCCTGGCCAAAAAAGGCTTAACGGAAATCAAGCCTTCGTATCTGGGGGCGCTGATCTGTTTGTGGGAAACAGCGGCCATGGACGAGGTGCTCGGCAAATTCGGCCATACGGACGGAATGACGCTTACCGAACTCGGCCGCTGTGCCGGTGTGGAACCCTCCACCATTACCGGTCTGGTGGACCGGATGGAACGCGATGGCCTGGTTGAGCGCATGCCCGTTCACGGAGACCGCCGGGCCCAGCAGGCGGTGTTAACAGAAAAAGGGCATGCGCTTCGTGTTAAAGTGTTCAATGCTTTAGACGATCTGGAAGCAGATATTTTTGCGGAAATTTCTCAAAATGATCTGGCCACCACAAAACAGACCCTTCGAAAAATCATTGAAAAATCAACCAAAAATAAGCCTGGAAAATAAACATGCAGCTCGTTTCGGACAATCTTCATGTGATCAATCCGGCGGTGGCGGCGGCTCTGGATCAATACGATCCCGGCCCGATTCAGGACCTGGTGAAAAAATGCGAAGCTGTCGGGGCCCAGGCCATTGACATTAATTCCGGGCCGTTAACCAGGGCACCGGAAAAAAAAATGGCCTTTCTGGTAGAAGCCGTGCAGGCTGTGAGCAGACTACCTTTATTGCTGGATACGTCCAATCCAAAGGCGATTAAAGCCGGGCTGGAAGCTGCCAAAAACAGCAAAAAGCCCCCCATTATCAATGGATTTTCCCTGGAACCCAAAAAGCTTGAAACGATTCTGCCGTTGGCAAAAAAATATCACACGCCCATTGTCGGCTATCTCTTAACCCCCAACAGCCAGGTGCCGGTAGACGAGGCAGATCTTATTTCCGTGGCTTTAGAGCTGTACGAAAAATTTCACGCCGCAGGCCTTGCCGACGATCAGTTGATCATTGATCCGGTGGTGGCCCCGGTCATCTGGGAAAACGGCGTCCGCCACAATCAAAGCGTTATCTCCATAATCCGAAAGTTGCCGGATATTTTAGGATTTCCCGTTAAAACCATTGCCGGCATCTCCAATCTCACCACCGGAAAAATACCGCTGGGAAAAAAACAGCTCCTGGAACAAGCGTTTGTGCCGGTTTTGATTTCAGCGGGTTTATCTATGGCGCTGGTGGATGTATTGCATCAGCAAACCATGAAAATTTCCCGGGCCTGTCATGCCCTGCTGGACAAAGGGGTTTTTTCCTGGGCCGCCTTATAGATTTATCTTTTTTGGGTAAGGATTTTTGTCGAAAAAAATAGTCTTGCTTTTGATTTTTTCATCTACTAAATTAATTTAACTACACATACCGAATCATAAGAACAAGACATTTCAGGAATTGCTGGCTCGTAACCTTCTCATAAAATCCTGTTCGAACCAATGGCGCTGCTCAATTTAAAAACCAAAGAAATTCAACTGAAAATAGTTTATTACGGGCCCGGAAGAGGCGGTAAAACCACCTGTATCGAATATCTTCATGCGAAACTGGCCGCACGTAAAAAAGCGGAAATGATCAAAATCAAAGGCAATCAGGAGCGAACCCTTTTTTTCGATTTCTATCCGATGAATATCGGTCAAATAAAGGGATTCCAGGTCCGGGTTCAGCTCTATTCCGTTCCGGGCCAGGACCGGCTGGAACCCCTTCGCAAACTGATTGTAAGAGGGGTGGATGGGATTGTGTTTGTGGCCGACTCGATGATCATGCGACGGCAGCACAACATTCACTCTTTTCAAAATCTGTCACAAACCCTTACTTTGTATAATAAAAAAATTTCATCCATCCCATTGGTCATTCAATTCAACAAGAGTGATCTTCCCCTGGAAGGCGTTCCTATTCTGTCTCCGGAATCCATTAAAGCAGATCTTGAAACCTGTCTTGATGGAAACCGGCATATCATCCAAAAAACCCCTTGTTATTCGAGCAGCACGGTTTCGGGGAAAAATATTTTAGAACCGCTTCAGACCGTCATCTCGATGATCCTGAAAAATATTAATTTCAATTCGTTATTTACAGCACCATAAACGCTTCGTTTTCTCAAAAGCCCCGAAAGCGTCAGTGCCATCCGGATATTTTAAAACGGCCGTCCAACACGTTTTTCTAATGCCTGTCGGTGCCTTTCCTGCGCCAAAAACAAAAAAATAAACCTGTGCATAGGGATGCGGCGTTCCGGCAAAAGGTGTCCTTTTTCAGATGTCGGCAAAGGCGATTTTCATACCCGGCACCTGACATCTGAATCCGTTATTGCCGATCAGGCCCATGGGTTTCGGGTTTCCTTGCATTGGCATTTGTCCATAAGTTTAGAATACATCGTTGACAAATGTTTACTATTTTGCAACAACCGGGTAGTTCTCAGCTTAAACTGATGATTTTACAGGATTGCCATGGACAGCATTCT
Organism: Desulfobacterales bacterium; assembly: GCA_963675805.2. GTDB lineage: Bacteria > Desulfobacterota > Desulfobacteria > Desulfobacterales > Desulfosalsimonadaceae > SURF-3. Next base: position 1,206,343 of record CAXXNU010000001.1, read on the forward strand.
TATTTTAGACAAAGACGAAGAATATGTTCACTCCCTTCAGTCGGGGCTGAACAAAATGCGTCAGTTTGAGGTTCAAGTCGCTGTTTCCGGCCAAGACGCCATACAACTGCTTGAAACAAATAACTTTTCAGTTTTCGTATCAGAAGTTTTCCCAAAAGATCTTGATGTTCTGGATCTTTTGTCTTTTATGACGCAAAAGCGCCCTCACACACCCTGCATCATCACCACCGATCATGGCAAGCCATGGTATAAAGAACAAATGGCGCACCAGTCATTTCTGTATCATCTGGAAAAACCCTTTACCATCAACATGCTGGCATCCGCTATTATCGTCGGTTTAAATCTTCGGGATGAAGGCAGAAATTTTAGAGGAATGACGGTGCCGGCGATTCTGCCGCTGGCTGAAATCCTGCAAAAAACCGGTCGTATGGTCATTACGTCCAAAAAACACGGAAAAGGATATCTTTATTTTAATGAAGGCGATCTGATAGATGCGCATTTTAAGGAATTATCAGGAGACGCGGCGGCCCGGGAAATCGTAAAATGGGATCAGATTTTTTTCACCCTGGACGAATTGCCCCGATGTCGAACCCGCGCGCGCATTAAAACCCGTCTGATGGACATGGCCAACGCCAGCTGGGAACAAAAGCGGGAAAAAAATATCGGCGCTATTCTGCTGACCATGGAACAATTGTCTGCCGCTTTTAATAAAAACTTGAAATTATTTAATCAGATAAAAGGGTACCGGGCATTGGCCGTTATCGGGGAAGAAGGGGAAATTCTGGCTTCGGACCAGGCGGATGAAAAAATAAACATCCACCGCCTGGCCGATGATTTGAAAAAGTTTTTTTCCGCTTCTGATAAAACCTCTGATTATATAAATTTTGATCAAGGAACGGCGGTTACCCTCCAGACTCAGGACAGTACTATTATTATTGTCAATCCCCGAAAAAAAATCAGCCCCCGGATCCGTCTGGTGGGCGTTGCCGCTTCAGAAGGAAACTGGTTTTATATGAAAATGAATCTGGAAAAACTGCTTGATGAAATCATCAAGTTTTAATTTACAGCGCCTTTACTTCTTGTTCCAGCCACTTGACCCACGCATCAATGCCTTCTCCCGTGCGGCAGGAGACCTCGAAAATGTTAATATCCGGATTGAGTTTCAACACGTGATCCTTGCATTTCTGAAGGTCAAAATCCGATAATTCCAGATAGTCGATTTTATTGATGACCATGGCATGACAGACCGTAAACATCAGCGGGTATTTTAAGGGTTTGTCATCCCCTTCCGGTACGCTCAAAATCATGGCGTTTTTGATGGCCCCGGTGTCAAATTCCGCCGGACAGACCAGATTGCCCACATTTTCCAGAATCACCAGATCCAGATTCTGGGTGTCCATGGCGTCCAGCCCGGTTTTTACCATGGTGGCATCCATGTGACAGAACCCGCCGGTGCGGATCTGGATGGCAGCCACCCCTTCCTTGGCCACTTTTTCCGCATCCACCATGGAGTCAATATCCGCTTCCATCACCCCGATGGCCAGTTTTTCCCTGAGTTTCCGGATGGTCTCAATCACCAGGCTGGTTTTTCCGGCGCCCGGTGATGCCATGAGGTTTAAAAGAAATGTTTTTTCCTTGCGGAGATCCGCCTGAAGCTGTTTTGCCAACTGGGTGTTATCCGCCAGAATATCTTCCTTTACCTCGATCAGTCTGATTTCATCGGTCATATTGCCTCCAGATTTTTTATAAAATATTCCCGCCCGGATACCAGTGTATTTTTTTCACTCGCGCATTCCGGGCACTTGAGTTTTTTATCTTTTTTCAAATCCGCCACATACCGATGGCCGCACGCGCTGCATTGCATCACCACCGGGGTTCTTTCTATCACGAGTTTCGCCCCTTCGGCAATGCCGCCTTTGGCCAGGTGATCAAAATACTGCTGCATCCATTTGTCCTCCAGATCGCTCAGTTCCCCCACCTGGAGATGGACCGCCACCACCTGTTTTACATGGTTATCATGGGCATGTTTCAGCACTACCTTAAGAATGCTGTTGATCACCGGAAGTTCATGCATGGTAAAATTCCTCGTTTCTTTCTCGGGCCTTAACCCTTCTTACTTTATATCTGAACCGATCCCTATGCGTACCTGCTGTAATCCACCCCGCGCATTTTTGCCCGGCGCCGGAACCAGTCATCTTCATCCGTTGGCGGCAGCACAATTTCCTCTGCTGTTTTCCGGATCAGGGTAATGGCTTCTGACGGACACGTGGAAACACACAGCCCGCACCCGATGCATTTTTCTTTGACCACAAAATAGGCCTCATCTTTTTCTATGATGGCTTCCACCTGGCACCGCTCATCCGCGCACACGCCGCAGGCAATGCATTCTTCCGCATTGATTTCGGCATAATATCTGGAATTCACCGCGGACGCGCCGCCATATTCTTTCACCCCTCTCAACACGCCGCAGCAGCAGCCACAGCAATTACAGATATAGTAATGTCCTTTTTCAATATTGCTGGTCATATGGACCAGTCCGGCTTCTTCGCTCATTTTCAGAATGTCATAGGCTTCCTGTTTGGAAATGGGCCGGGCTGCCAGGGGATGGTCATCAAAAAAATTCGGTATCGGCGCAATGGCCAGACAGACTTCCAGGGGCCGGTCACACGGTTCCCCCAGGAGCGCATGTTCTTTTTTGCAGATGCACTCGTTCACCGCAAAAGACTGGCCGTTTTCAATAATGGCGGACACCTGATCAAACGGCAGGGTCACTTCGTTGGCGGAAACTTCGGCTTCCACAGGCACAACGCTCATCAGCGGCACCTTGCTCTCAAAAAACTGGGGCCCGAAGGTGGTTTCATATTCTTTGCACAGTTCGGCAAATTCCCTGGTCATGTGCTTTAACTGAAATTCAAAAATACCAAACACCCAGGGCACCATTTTATATACCCGCACCGCGCCGAAATCGACACCAAACACCTGGCCTTTTTCCCACATCTGCTTTAAATGATCGTCCAGTCCTTCCAAAGATCTGCCGGTCCGGGCCGCAATCTGTTCCGCGGTCTCAAATTTCAGGCGCAGGTCGCAAAACAGGTCCGCATCCTCGGGCGTAAAAATCATTTTTAACAATTTTAATTCCACCCCGGTATCAGACGCGGGAAATCCATTGGGAAGGGTGTCCAAAACCGACGCCAGTTTCTTGTACACATCATCACTCATTGTTTTCTCCTTTATGCTTATTTTAAGAACTTATCAGAATCAATCAAAGAATTCTACTCCGGACGGAGACCGGAATAAAGCGTCAAGACCACGGTTCGCTGGAGCGCTCTTAATTTTTGATTGTCCATGCCATCATCCTGGATGTGACCATCAATGCGCAACATGGCAAATCCGTGAACAATAGACCAGGCAGCCAGAGCCATTTCCCTGGTATTTCCGGGTTTCAGAAGTCCTTTTTCCTGACAGACCATGATTTTGTCCTGCAACAGTTTAAAAACCGGTATGGATTCGGTTCTGAATTCCTCGCTGAAATAGGAATCACCGGTGCGGGTTCCAAACATTACCCGGTAATGGGACGGACAGGTGATGGCAAAATCAATATATGACAATCCGCAAATGGCAAAATGATCCAGCTCGTTTCCCTTATTTCGGGCAATCCGTTCCAGGGTTATTTTCAGCATCATTTCAAACCCCTGCCTTGCCACGGCCGCGAGAATGGCATTTTTGTCCTTAAAATGCCGGTAAGGTGCCGCATGGCTGACTCCGGCCCGTTTGGCAATTTTTCTGAGAGACATGTCTTTTGCGCCCTGTTCAGAAATAATTTCAACAGCCGTATTAATCAGAACCCGTCTTAAATCCCCGTGATGGTAGGCATGAGCCGGTTTTTTTCCAGAATCCATTATACTTGTTTCTTTATCGGTTCTGTGATTTTGCGAATTAAATTATCAAATAAATGATACGCTAAAGAAATATGTTTACACTGTCAACATTATTTTAAAAAATTTTCGCCTCTATTTGCACAGGAAATAAAACAGAGAGGGTGACCGGGAAATTATTTTATCCGGCCAAAGAGATGCCGTCTTTTTCAATCACGATCCGCCGGGCTTTGTACAACGCGCCGATGGCTTTTTTAAAATTTTTTTTACTGATGCTGAAAAGTTTATATATCTGTTCCGCGGAACTTTTGTCGGTGATTGCCAAAAATCCACCCTGTCGGGCAATTTCCTGAACAATTTGTTCGGATATTTCTGGTATTTTGCCATATCCCGGTTTTTGAAGGCAAAGATCAATTTTTCCGTCTTCGCGGATTTTTTTGACAAATCCTTTTATGTGCTGATTTTTATGCAGTTTTTCAAAAATCTCCGTATGATAGAGCATGCCTTCGCCATGATTGCCAATGCGGGCACTATACCCCAGCGGGCTTTTTTCGCCGATCACCAGATCCACGGCCTGGCCTTCCTTTAAAGAGACCATGCCGGGGGGGTCTGAACCCACTGGTTTTTTATTTTCAGGGGGCGTTCCTTGTTTGGATTTTTCAGTTTTTTTCATCTTTTTCCATTATTTTTTCATATACTGCTCTTCCAAAATCAAAAATAAAACCCTCATAATAAGCTTTCTTCCGAAGCAGTTGCAAAGCGGTATTATACCCCTGATGATCAATTTCTTTTTTATAAATCAAAAAATTCATGATCATCAGGGTATTAAAAAACGGCAGCCCTGAATTTGCTGCAGCCATCAGAATTTTTTTATCTTCGGAAATCACCGGCAACCGGAGATCTGCCGCCGTCTGCATAATCTGACGGTCGGTATTGGTCTTTATTTCGTTTAATTCAATGATTTCTATATGGGTAAAAATATCTGAAGATCCAAATTCATCTTTTACGCCGGAAACCGTGATTAAACCGATTGTCTGGACTGTTTTCCACAATAAATTGATTTTTTTTAAATAAATCAAAGAGGATGTGTCGATAACGGCCCGTTCAAGATGGTCAAATTGATGAAAGACCGTTAAAAAAGCATCCGGATCGGACAAATTTTTAATTTTCAAATAAGCGCCGCCTGTTATTTTTTTGGCCAATTTTTCACAATCTGCAACAGTTCCCGCACGTAACTGCATTCACATTTTGCCGGGCAGGGTTTGAGCTTTTCTTTATATAAACACAATTCATGACATTCTTTTGTTCCCATCAGGCATTGGGAATAGACCGGGCCATTATAGAGATCCCGGAATTGATGCACCCGCACGGCAATGGTGGACCCGCAATTTGGCTCGTAGTGGTTGAACAAAAATATGCCGTACTCCAGACTTTCAATATCCGCCTGATAGCCGATCATTTCAAGGAGCGGGTCCAGTAAAAATTCATCTCTTTCCGGCCACTCTTTCTGACACATGGTGCATTTTTTAAATACAGCACCCGGTTCTGATTCACCCATCATTTATTTCCAATATGGTGTACTATTTTTTGTTTATACTTATTCATAATTTAAAAGAGTAATTTTTTCAAAGACAATAAGATATAATGGAAACAAAAAACCCGCGACCGGCGGGTTTTTTGTTTCCATTATAATATTTATTTTTATTAATAAAAATAATCAGATATCCAGGGTCGAGACTTCCAGTGCATTGGTCTGAATGAAATTTCGCCGGGGTTCCACTTCATCTCCCATTAATATGGTAAAAATATCATCCGTATCCACCACATTTTCAATTTTCACCTGGAGCAGGGTACGTTTTTCCGGGTCCATGGTGGTTTCCCACAACTGATTCGGATTCATTTCACCCAAGCCTTTGTACCGCTGGATGGAAATCCCTTTTTTTCCTTCTTCAATCAGATACTGGATTAATTCTTCTTTATTATCAATTACTGTGGGTTCAGCTTCTTTTGACTGGGTAAAAACATAAAACGGCGGATGATCGTATTTGGCAATCTTATGACTCAGTATGAGGGCATTCTGATAGTCCGCGGAATAAATAAGTCCCCTGCCGATCTTAATGGCGGCTTTGTTTTTTCCGGAGGTTCCCCTGAAAATATCGTTTAAAACATCCACTTCCGTGGACACCACGCTCATTTCATAGACATTCCGCTCGGTGTTCCATTCCAGTGATTCTGTTTTATATCCTTTTTTCTCAAGAACCGCCTGCAGGGCCTGCATTTTTTCCTCATTCTGGAGGAAAATTTTACTGGCCACCCCGCAATCCACCAGCAGTTCCACCAAATCCGAATAAATTCCCTCTTTGTTTAATTTGCTGAGGGTCAAATAATAATCCGCCAGATTGTTAACAAACAGATAGAGTTCGTGTCCGGACAGTTCGGATTCATCATAATCGGTTTTAATAGTTTTTAAATCACAGGTCCTTTTTAAAATATATTCAGTGTACTCTTTTTCATCTTTTAAATATTTTTCATTTTTCCCTTTTCCCACTTTAAACAGCGGGGGTTGGGCAATATAGAGATATCCTTTGTCAATGATTTCCGGAAGCTGGCGGTAAAAAAAGGTGAGCAGCAGGGTGCGGATATGGGAGCCGTCCACATCCGCGTCCGTCATAATGATAACTTTATGATATTTAATTTTTCCAATATCATATTCTTCCCGCCCGATGCCGGTGCCCAGCACGGTAATCATGTTTTTAATTTCTTCGCTCTGGAGCAGTTTATTAAACCTGGCTTTTTCCACATTCAGAATTTTTCCCCTGAGCGGCAAAATAGCCTGGGTGCGCCGGTCTCTGCCGGATTTTGCGGATCCGCCCGCGGAATCCCCTTCCACCAGAAACAATTCCCTTTCCGCGGGATCCGACACCTGGCAATCCGCCAGTTTTCCGGGAAGGGTGGAATCCAGCAGCGACCCCTTGTTCCGGGCCAGATCCCTTGCCCGTTTGGCCGCATCCCGGGCCCGGGCCGCGTCCACGGATTTGGAAATGATTTTTTTCCCAACCGCCGGGTTTTCTTCCAGATAAATACTGAATTTTTCATTCAGCAGAGATTCCACCACCCCTTTGACTTCACTGTTTCCCAGTTTGGTTTTGGTCTGGCCTTCAAATTGCGGGGATTTAATGCGCACGCTGATAATGGCGGTAAGTCCTTCCCGCACATCTTCACCGCTGATTTTTGTTTTCACATTTTTTAAGAGGTCCGCGGCCGTAGCATAGGAATTTAGGCACCGGGTCAGACCGGCCTTAAACCCGCTTAAATGAAACCCGCCTTCCACCGTGTTGATATTATTGGCAAAAGAAAATAATTTTTCATTAAATGTGTCGTTGTACTGAATGGCGATTTCCACCTGGATATCATTTTTTTCCCCTTCAATGATAATCGGCGGATGCAGGGCGGTGCGCCGGCGGTTCAGGTATTCCACAAACTCGGCCAATCCGCCTTTGTAGCAGAATTTGTCTTTCTGGTCGGAGCGCTCGTCTTCCACCGTGATGGTAAGGCCCTTGTTCAGAAATGCCAGTTCCCGGAGCCGGTTGGAAAGGGTTTCATAGGAAAAATCATCCGTTGTCATGATTTCCGTATCCGGAATAAACCGGATGCTGGTACCCTTTTTATCGGTTTCGCCAATGACTTTCAGTTCACAGGTTTTGTGTCCCCGTTCATAGGACTGATAATAAATTTTTCCGTTTAAATGAACCTCCACTTCCAGAAACTGGGACAGGGCATTCACAACAGACACCCCCACCCCGTGGAGCCCGCCGGAAACCTTGTATGAGTCATGATCAAACTTGCCGCCGGCATGCAGTTTGGTCAGCACCACTTCCAGGGCCGGCATATTTTCCGTTTTGTGCATGCCAACGGGAATGCCCCGGCCGTTATCCACTACGCTGACACTTTTGTCCGTGTGAATCACCACCTTGATGGTGTCGCAGTGGCCGGCCATGGCTTCATCAATACTGTTGTCCACGATTTCATAGACCAAGTGATGAAGCCCTGCCACATCCACATTGCCGATATACATGGACGGACGCTTGCGAACAGCTTCCAGGCCCTTTAATACATTAATATTATTTTCATCATAGGTGGTACCGGGTATATTCTGATTCATTTTTTCTTCTTCTCTTACGCTTTATTATTATGTTCACTGCAATGAACAAAAAAAATAATACATTTTAAGGATTTTTAAGTTTGCCGCAGATACAAGAAAAATGCGGTTTCGCTATAGTAAGCTATGCAAAACGGCATTTGACGAAGTAGATGCGGTGAAATTGAAAATCCGGTTGTCAGATTTTCATGGGCATAATGATATTTATATATCCTGAATTATCGTCCCCCCGCACCACACAGGCGCTTTCATTGTCTTTGATATTGAGCCGCACCTTGTCCGATTCAATATAATTCAAGGCTTCTATAAAATACCGGGGATTAAATGCCACCACAATTTTTTCCCGGTCAAATTCAATGGCAATACTTTCCTTGGATTCCCCCACTTTGGGATTGGTGGCCCGGATCACCAGTTCACCGTTTTCAAGATGGAACACCACTCCCCGGTATTCATCGGATGTGATAATGGCCATCCGTCTCAGCATCATGAGCAGCAGATCCCGGTCAAATTCAACATCAAAACTCTCATCAATGTTTAACAGGTCATGATAGGCCGGAAAATCGCCATCCAGCAGATTGATGATAATGGTTTCATTGTTTTTTTGAACAATAAAATGATTGCCTTTGACCCCGAAATTGACATCCCCTGAGGTTTCCAGGAATTTGTTCACTTCGGCCAGGCCTTTTTTCGGGATGATGATGGTTTCGCCGTCCGTAAAATTGGATTTTTCATCGCACAGATAATCCACCGTGGACAGACGTTTGATGTCTGTTGATACCATGCGGATGATGTTTTCGCCGTCGCTGGATATTCTTTCCAGGCTCACGCCGATCATGTGCTCTCTTTTTTCTTCACCACCGACGCTGATAACAATGGATTTTTCAATCATTCGCTTGAAGGAGTCGGATTTCATGGTCATAAAATCAACTTCTTCCACTTTTGGAATATCCGGAAACTCCTCCGGGTCCATCCCCACCAAATGATATTCCACTTTATCCGATGATATTTCTATCCACCGGTTGTCCAGTTCCGTGATATTGATGTAATCCGTTGGAAACATTTTCACGATATCGTAAATTTTTCTGGCATTCACCGCCACGGTTCCCGGCATTTCAACCACTGCGGAATAGCTGCCTTCAAATCCGGTTTCCAGATCGGTGGCGGACAAGATGACCTCCTCTCCGGCAGCACGGATCAAAACTGTTTCGGTTATTGCCAGACTGGTTTTTCGTCCGGCGATTCCCTGGATGCGGGACAGCACTTCTGAAATTTCGTTTTTCTGAATTGTAAACTTCATTTCAATTCCTTTAATACTTTATTTAAATGTAATGATATTAATATTAAGGAATGTTCATAACACTAATAACGTTGTAATTGGTGAATTATAAGAATAATTTTTTGCAAAAAAGAAGGTGAAAACGTATTGCATTGCGTGTATGGAAAAGAAGATTTATCAACGGCGTTTTTAAAGTTGTTCAAAACTATTCGGTTATGAACAAAATATCAATACAAAAATGTTTATAAAAAAAGCAGGCGATTACCGATATTTAAAAAAGATGAAAAAAATTTTAAAAGATATTTATTTTAACTATTTATGGTGGATTTGGCAAACAATTCTGGTGCTGGTGTGCGTATTTTTTTTCATTTTGGGCATCCAGATTTTAATCGAATCCTATCAATTAGATAACCCTTTTTATTTTATGATGATATTTTTTTCCTCGAACCTGATTATCTTAATTGCCGCTGTGCTGATGGCCGGCCTGGTGTGGCGGATGATCGGGGTATACCGGCTGGTGCATGGAAAAAATAATAAAAAAATAAAATAAAATTTTATTTTAATGGTTTAAACAGATATTCCAGCCCGTTTACTTTAATTTCATAAATATCCATCAGCATTTTTCCCAGTTCTCCCTGGGGAAACCCTTTTTGCGAAAACCAGACCACATAGGGTTCGGGCAGATCCACCAGCCGCGTGCCGGCATATTTTCCAAAAGGCATGATGGCCCGGGCCAGTTTCAGCAGATATCCGGGGTCTGGAAACTGCACGCCCGTATCACCCTGTCCGGAAAAAAAATGATCGGTTGTCATGGGTATGTCCATCCCAATTCATTTAAAATAAACGAAAAATCCGGGCCGGGGTCGGCCTTGATAGTCACATGGGCGCGGGTTGCCGGATGGATAAATTCCAGCCTGACAGCGGCCAGGAGCAGCCGGCGGCAACCATACCGGGTTTGAAAAAACCGGTTGTGAACGCTTTTGCCATACCGGGTGTCCCCGATGATGGGATGGGACAGGTGTTTCATGTGCTGCCGCAATTGATGCCGTCTGCCGGTTTTGGGGGAAAGTTCAGCCAGGCAATACCGGGTGTGCGGGTATTTGTCCACAAAAAACGGCAGCTCAATTGTTGCCAGACACTTGAATGTGGTGACTGCCGGATGTCTTTTTATTTCATCGCCTTCTTGTCGCTTATCATAGCGGTCCCGCACCTGCTTGACCGGATGGTCGATCACACCAGCGTCCGGCAGAATCCCCCGCACCACGGCGAGATAGGTTTTGGTGATGCTGCCGGCCTGAAACAAGAGCGCGCATCTTTTGGCGGTTTCCGGGTCCAGGGCAAAGAGCAGCACACCCGAGGTGGGACGGTCCAGACGGTGCACCGGAAAAACCTTACCACCCACCTGATCCCGGACCATCTGTAATGCTGCCTGTTTTTCTGTCGGGTCCACAAAACTGCGATGCACCAGCAGCCCGGCAGGTTTGTTCACCGCCACAAAATGGTCGTCCCGGTAGACAATTTCGGGGTTTTGAAAAGATACCATCATGTTATGGTGGATAGCACAGTCACATGTTTCTATCAATGAAAGGAATGTGTCCTGTGGTTTATTCCGAATTAAAAATCTGGTCCTTTGGGCCAGGTTTTTTACTTTTTATGAAGAAAAAGTGAACAAAACGGATCAAGGGCAAAAAAATTTCACATTCGAATTTCATCATTGTTCTAAAATCAAAAATATGTTAATAATCCGATAGGTTGAATATGGTTATCGTGATTATTTGATCTGGTGTTGGATTTTTTTTTCAATAAGGGCCCTCAAACTTTCCATGATGCCCTAAGGCGCTTACAAGCACACTGCAGTTGGCCATGAGGCAAGGGCCATATAAATCAACTAAAAAGGGATTACCATATAAAAAAAGATCACTCCCAACGCCCAGATACCGGCATTCATTTTTTCCGCCCGTCAAATTTAAAACCGCCGCTGGCAATTATCTTCTGTAACGAAACAATCAACATCAATACATAGGAGCCCGGCATGATCACAAAAGTTCGCCAGAGAGATTATACCAACATCTGGAACCGGCTGGTGCGGAACCTGATTTTTGATGCCAAAGAGGTGCTTCTTTATTGCGGCATCAGCATCCCGGAAGGCAAATCAGGGGGGGCGGATGATGACTATTCCGAAATTATCCGGCTGACAACCAAGGGGACCGACTACGGCGCCATTTACGACCCCACAACCCGGCGGATCCATTTTGAGCCCGGGTATATCCAGAATATTGTGGACCAGGCCTACCGGTTTGATTTTCCTGTCCTGGACAGAGCGTTCGGACCCGGCGGGGTAGCGGGGTTTATTCACACCGGGGATGAGGCGGATAGTGAGTTAAAAGATCCCGGGATGGACCATATTCTGAAACAGGCCATGCTGGTCCAGAACAATGAAATGCCGTATTCCATGATCTGCGCCCGGCAGATGGGAAAATTTGAAGTCGAGCAGTTCAGGGTGACATCCAATATATACACCGGTCCCATGATTTTTAATATTTCCACCCCGGCCGGGGTGGAAGCGGCGGAAACCCATCAAAACGATGGACATTACATCATCACCTGTCATACGATTTTTACTTCCCCGCTGAAAATGTCGTTTAGAGAAAATATTGATGTGTTCATTCAGTGTGTTCGGCGGCAGATCCCGGTCATGCTTGTCACCCAGCCGTTTTCCGGTCTTAATGCGCCCATGACACCCTATGGGGTCGCGCTGATGGCCCTGGCGGAGTTTTTTGCCGGAATGGCCCTGGCGTACGCCATCAATCCGGACACAAAGGTCATCAATGGGGCGTATCCCACCCTGTGCACGCCGGGGAAAAGTCCGAAAATGAAAATCGGTTCCGTGGTGCACAATTTCATCAATTATCTGGTGGCCTATACCACCCGGCTTCTGGATATCGCAAGCATCCAGTCCGGCTGCACCATCGAAGGCAAATGTCATCATAAAGACCTTCTGGAAACGGATTATGAAACCGTCCGCGCCATGATTTTGTGGGATGACATGTTTGAAGGGTGGCACATGGTCCGGCACTGCTACGGATTTTTAAACGACCTGGCGTTTTTTTCCTTTCAAAAGGCGGAAGACGACATTGCCGCCCTGCGCCACATTCAGAGTCTGGATGACAATGGCATAACAGCGCTTCTGGCCACCAACGTCCGGCTGAACCGAGACATTAAACGGGCAGAAATGATTTACGAAAAACCAACCATGATTTTCAACCGGGAAAAGGACACGCTGCTTGAAGTGATTATTGAGACCATTGATGTGTTTAACGGGGATTTTGGCAGCCATGACCACACCCTGAAAAACATTCCAGAGGAATGGTTCTGAGTTTTTACGACACCGTCAATTTTATATGCTCAATTCCGGACACTTATAGAAAAGGTTTATACCATGAACAGTCAGAAGGAAACTGATTTAGGATGATCCTGGTCCTGTGATTCTTAGCTCTAAAACATCGGACCAGAAAATGGAATCGGTAGTTTTTGGTTTTCGGTAATGGGTTTTGTTTAAAAGTCGATTGTGCCGGGGGTCCGGGGAAACGGGACCACGTCCCGGATATTGGAAATGCCGGTGACCAGCATGATCAGCCGCTCAAACCCCAGTCCGAAGCCGCTGTGAACCACACTGCCGTATCGCCGCAGGTCCCGGTACCACCAGAGATCCTCTTTGGAAACACCGGTTTCTTCCATGCGCACGTCCAGCATCGCCGGCCGTTCTTCCCGCTGGCTGCCGCCGATGATTTCACCGATCCGGGGAACGATTACATCCATGGCCGCCACGGTTAACTCATCATCATTTACCCGCATGTAAAACGGCTTGATGGTTTTGGGGTAATTGTAAACAATCACCGGCTGTTTGAAATGGTCTTCCGCCAGAAACCGCTCATGTTCGGTCTGAAGATCGGCGCCAAAAGCAACGTCATAATCAAATTTTCGGCCAGACTGCTGGAGGATGGCCACGGCCTCCGCATAGGGCAGGCGGACGAACGGTTTGGATAAAATGGTTTCCAGATCCGCCATCAGGCGTTTGTCCACAAATTTTGCAAACAGATGCAAATCTTCCGCACAGTTATTCAGGGCAGAATCCACCAGAAATTTGACAAACGCTTCTGCCACCGCCATATCCTGAAGCAGATCGCAGAATGCCATTTCCGGTTCCACCATCCAGAATTCCGCGGCGTGCCGGCGGGTGTTGGAGTTTTCCGCCCGGAAGGTGGGGCCGAAGGTGTAGACATTGCCAAGGGCCAGGGCTGCCGCTTCCGCTTCCAGTTGGCCGGAAACCGTGAGATTGGCGGGTTTTCCGAAAAAATCGGCCGTGTAATCAACCTTTCCGTCTTTTTTGGGCAGGTCGTCGAGAGTAAGGGACGTTACCTGAAACAGCTCGCCGGCGCCTTCACAATCCGATCCCGTGAGAATGGGGGTATGAATGTAAAAAAAACCGCGCTCCTGAAAAAACTGGTGCACCGCAAAGCTCAGCCTGGACCGGATACGAAAGGCAGCCCCGTATTTGTTGGTCCGCGGCCGGAGATGGCTGATGGTGCGCAGAAATTCATCCGTATGCCGTTTTTTCTGCAGCGGATAGTCTTCCGGCGCTGCCTGGAGAATGTCGATTTGCGCCGCATGAATTTCCCATGCCTGTTCTTTTCCAGGGGAGGGGCGCATGGCGCCGGTGACAGCAACAGAGGATCCGGTGGAAAGCTTTTTGATTGCGTCAAAATTTTCCAGGTGCTCGTCCGCGATCACCTGGATGTTTTTCAGGCAGGAGCCATCGTTGATTTCTATGAAAGAAAAGGCTTTGGCGTCCCGTCGGGTCTGGACCCAGCCACGGACATCCACAGGATCAAGAGGTTGTTGGGCGGATAAGAGTGCGTTTACAGAGGTCTGTGTCATTTATTTTTTTCCGTTACTTTTTGGGGCGTTATCCAATGTAAGAAAAGCCGAATATAGCATCGGTTCAGGCCGCTGGCAAGCCGGTATTCGGATTAAGAGTGTTTGCCCGAAATCCTCTTGACATTGATTTCCTTTTTGATATAAACACTTTTTTCTTATTGTATAATTTTGTTATCCTTGCAAAAAGTGTTTTTAACCGGCACGGGGCAGGGGTCTGATAAGGTTGGGATTTGTTGCTGATGGAGCTTGAAAAATATTTGACTGAAAACAGAAAGAAGCTGGTGGAAAAATGGGTTTCCGCGGTGATCGAAACCTATCCGGCGGATTCTTTAATGTTTTTCAAAAAAACCAAAGATCCCTTTGCCAATCCCGTGGGAACCACGATTAAAAGAAGCATCGAATTGCTGTACGATGAAGTTCTGAAAGAAAAAATGGATGCCTCGGCCGTTAAAGAAGCCATGGAACCCATCATCCGCCTCCGGGCGGTTCAGGAATTCACTCCCTCCCAGGCCATGGCCTTTATTTTTTCGCTGAAACCTATTTTAAAAGAGGCACTGAATAAATATCGTGCGGAAAAAAATGTTATCCGGTTTTTGGAGACCGTGGCCGCGAACACAGAAGAACTGATGCTGGCGGCGGTGGACATTTACGGCCAGTGCCGGGATAAAATTTATACATTGCGGATTAATCAGTCAAAAGAGAGCCTGAAAAAATTGCTGATCAAAAAAGAACTGATCTGTGAAATTCCGGAAACGGATTTCGGGCTCAAAGTGTGACCCCGAGTATCGGTTATAATTATCTGCCTGACGGCGAATCGATCAACATATTGTGAACTCGTAGGATGAGGTGATTTTCGATGAATGCAAGTTATTTATACTCCCTCCTGGCAGTGGTGGTTCTGGGACTGGTGGCCTATCTGGGCGCCGGTGCGGCAGGGCTTCAGGGTGTGTTCGGCATATTCATCCCGTATCTGGCGGTGGTGATTTTTATAGCCGGATTTATTTACCGGATGATGGACTGGGCCAAATCCCCGGTGCCTTTCCGGATTCCCACCACCTGCGGTCAGCAGCAGTCCCTGGACTGGATCAAACAGAACAAAATTGACAACCCTAGCACGCTGCCCGGTGTTCTGGCCCGGATGTTTTTTGAAATTGTTACCTTCCGGTCCCTGTTTAAAAATTCCCGGGTGGAACTGGTGGGCAACCGGATTTCTTACAAATGGGTGGTATGGTTGTGGCTGTTCGCCATTCTGTTCCATTATTCCTTTCTGGCGGTGGTGGTGCGGCACCTGCGGTTTTTTCTGGAACCGGTGCCGTTTTTTGTCAAGGCCATTGAGCAGATCGACGGCATTCTCCAGGTGGGGCTGCCCGGGGTCTTTATTTCCGGGGTGACCCTTCTGGCCGGAGCCACGCTGCTGCTCTTGCGGCGCATCCTGCTCCCGAAACTCAGTTATATTTCAAAGCCGGCGGACTACTTTCCCCTGCTGCTCATCATCGGCATTGCGCTTACCGGCCTCATGATGCGGTATTTCACCAAAGTGGATGTGGTAAAAGTCAAAGAGCTGACCATGGGACTGGCCACCTTTCATTTGGGTATCCCCGAGGGCGGCGTAAGCGCCCTTTTTTATGTGCATCTCTTTTTTGTCTGTCTGCTGTTGGCGTACATCCCGTTTTCCAAGCTGATGCACATGGGCGGTGTGTTTTTGAGCCCGACGCGGAACCTGGCCAACAACAGCCGGATGAAACGACATATTAATCCATGGAATCCCAAAGTCAAATTCCATACCTATGAAGAGTATGAAGAAGACTTCCGGGAAAAAATGATCGAGGCAGGTCTGCCTTTGGATAAGGAGTAATTATGGTAGATATCCTGAAACCTGAAGAGATGTTTGACAGCATCGATTACACCCTTCCCAAAAAGAAATGGGAAGATGTGCCCACGGATCTTTCAGAGGGAACATTCTGTTATCCCACCAAAAAGAAAAATCTGGAATATCTGGGTCTTCCGGCAAAAGACGAATGGTCTCCGGGGAATGAAGACTGGAACCTTCCGGACAACTGGCAGGAAATTATCCACGAAGGCTTTAAGGAGCGCCTGGACAAATACCGGTCCCTGAAAGTATTCATGGATATCTGTGTCCGGTGCGGGGCCTGCGCGGATAAATGTCATTTCTTTATCGGCACCGGAGATCCCAAAAACATGCCGGTGCTCCGGGCGGAACTGTTGCGGTCGATTTACCGCAACGATTTCACCACGGCCGGTAAAATTCTGGGCTCCCTGGCCGGCGCCCGGAAATTGACGCCGGCGGTGATCAAGGAATGGTTTTCCTATTTTTATCAGTGCTCTGAATGCCGCCGGTGTTCGGTCTATTGCCCTTACGGCATTGATACGGCGGAAATCACCATGATGGGCCGGGAGCTGCTGTCCCTTCTGGGCCTCAATATCAACTGGATTCTGGAGCCGGTGGCCAACTGTTTTCGTACCGGCAACCATCTGGGTATCCAGCCCCACGCTTTTAAGGAGATGATTGAATTTTTCTGTGATGACATTGAAGAAATCACGGGTATTAAAATCAATCCGTCCTTTAACCGTAAAGGGGCAGAAATTCTGTTCATTACCCCGTCCGGGGATGTGTTTGCCGATCCGGGCACCTACACCATGATGGGCTACCTCATGCTCTTTGAGCACATCGGCCTGGATTATACCCTGAGCACCTATGCTTCTGAAGGCGGGAACTTCGGTCTCTTTACCTCTTCCGAAGTCATGAAGCGCCTGAACGGAAAAATGTATGCCGAAGCCAAGCGCCTGGGGGTCAAGTGGATTCTGGGCGGTGAATGCGGCCATATGTGGCGGGTTATCAACCAGTACATGGAAACCATGAACGGGCCGGCGGATTTTATGGAAGTTCCCAAAAACCCGCTGACCGGTACGGTCTTTAAAAGCGCGGCATCCACCAAAATGGTCCATATCGCTGAATTTACAGCGGATCTGATTAAACACAACAAGCTGAAGCTGGATCCCGCGAGAAATGACAAGTTCAAAGTAACCTTCCATGATTCCTGCAACCCGTCCCGGGCCATGGGGCTTCTGGATGAACCCCGGTACGTATTGAACAATGTGTGCAATTATTTTTACGACATGCCGGAAAACACCATCCGGGAACAGACTTTCTGCTGCGGCTCCGGTGCTGGTCTGAACACAGAAGAGATCATGGACCTGAGAATGCGCGGCGGTCTGCCGAGAGCCAATGCCGTGAAGCACGTGCATGATAAGTACGGGGTAAATATGCTGGCCTGTATCTGCGCCATTGACCGGGCCGCGCTGCCGCCGCTGATGGATTACTGGGTGCCGGAAGTCGGCGTTACCGGCATTCATGAGCTGGTGGGCAACGCGCTGATAATGGACGGAGAAATTGAGCGGACCACGGACCTCCGGTTCGAACCCCTGAATGAAGAGGAGGAGTAAACTGATGAATGATAAACCGAAAATCATCATCGGGCTGATCATCTTTTTTGCGATCTTTACCTTTCCGTTCTGGTACAACCACGGGGCGGCGTCTTCCGCGCCGGAGCCGGTGCTGTCAGCGAAAGCCAAAGAGGCGAAAAAATGTGTGCACGATGCGGAATATATGCGGATGGAACATATGCAGCTGCTGGATGGCTGGCGGGACCGGACGGTTCGGGACGCCCAGCGGGTTTATGAAATAAATGGCAAGGAATATGTGGCAAGCCTTTCCAACACCTGTATGGAATGCCATGACAACAAAGCCGACTTCTGCGACAAGTGTCACAACTATACATCGGTGGATCCATACTGCTGGGATTGTCATACCTACCCGGAGGAGAAAAAGTGATGGAGAAAAACAGAAGAAATTTCTTGAAATTCGCCGGGGTATCTGTTCTGGGGCTTGGGTCGCTGTCTCTGCTGGATGGGCTGACATCAGACGACGTGATGGCGTCTGACGGCCATTTGTCCACAGAGCCAACGTATAAAAAGACCAAAAATGCCCTTACCGCCAAACGCTGGGGTATGGTGGTGGATACCCGGAAACTGACCGACAGAATCTGCCGGAATATGGAAAAAGCCTGTCACCGGATTCACAATGTGCCGGACCATGAAAATAAAGCCCATGAAATCAAGTGGATCTGGGATACGGAATACAAACATGCGTTTCCGGAAAAAAGCGATCCCTATCTGGCCGACCGCTTTGAACATCTTCCCATTCCCGTGCTGTGCAACCATTGTGCGAATCCCCCCTGTGTGCAGGCCTGTCCCACCCAGGCGACCTTTCAGCGGGAGGACGGCATTGTGCTCATGGATTTTCACCGGTGCATCGGTTGCCGGTTCTGCATGGCAGCCTGTCCCTATGGTTCCCGGAGTTTTAATTTCAGGGACCCCCGGGAAGCCATCAAAAAGCAGAATACGGAATTTCCCACCCGAATGAAGGGTGTGGTGGAAAAATGTAATTTCTGTGCCGAACTTCTGGCGGTCGGCAAACAGCCGGCCTGTGTGGAAGCCTCCAAAGGCGCGTTGATTTTCGGAGACCTGGAAGATCCCCAGTCGGAGATTCGCGAGGTGCTCAAAGAAAATTACACCATTCGGCGTAAACAAAACCTGGGTACCAACCCCTCGGTATATTACATAGTATAAGGTAGGTAATTATGCTGGAAAAAGCTTTTAACGGAAATAAGGCCTATTGGATATGGCTGCTGGTGCTGCTCGGTATTATTGCCACGGGCTTTACTTTTTACTTGCGCCAGTTGGATTTTGGCCTGGGTATTACCGGGATGAACCGGGATGTGACCTGGGGATTTTACATTGCCCAGTTTACCTTTCTGGTCGGGGTGGCCGCATCTGCAGTGATGCTGGTGATCCCATATTATCTTCACAATTACAAAGCGTTCGGCCGGATCACCATCATGGGTGAATTTCTGGCCATTGCATCGGTAATTATGTGTATTCTGTTTATCATTGCGGACTTGGGCCAGCCCATGCGGCTCTTGAATGTGCTGCTGTATCCCACGCCCCATTCCATGCTCTTCTGGGACATGATTGTGCTTTCCGGATATCTGCTGATCAACCTGGTGGTGGGCTGGAATGTCTTGGACGCCGAACGCAACAATGTACCGCCGGCCAAGTGGATCAAACCCATTATTTACCTGTCCGTTCCCTGGGCGGTGAGTATTCATACCGTGACCGCCTTCCTGTACTGCGGTCTGCCCGGCAGAGGGTTCTGGCTAACAGCGGTGCTGGCCCCCCGCTTTCTGGCCTCGGCGTTTGCCGGTGGTCCGGCATTTTTGATTATCCTGTGCCTGCTGGTTCGAAAGGTTACGAATTTTGATCCGGGCAAGGAACAGATCCAGTCCCTTGCCAAAGTGGTGGTATACGGTTCCATTGCCAATATGTTCTTCTTTTTGTGTGAAGTGTTTGTGGCCATGTACAGCCAGATACCGGAACATATGGATCATCTGAAGTACCTGTTTTTCGGCCTTCATGGCCACGGCACCCTGGTGCCCTGGATGTGGACCGCCATGGCGCTGATCGTGGGCGGCATTATTTTGCTGCTGATCCCATCGGCCCGGAAAAACGAGGCGGTGCTGGCAGTGGCCTGCGCCTTTACCTTTATCGGCATCTGGATCGACAAAGGCATGGGCATGGTGGCCGGCGGGTTTGTGCCCAACCCGCTTCACGAAGTGAATGAGTATTTCCCGACATTTCCGGAAGTCATGATCGCCATTGCGGTCTACGGCACCGGTTTTCTGATTCTGACCATTCTGTATAAGGTCTTTATCGGGGTCAAGGAAGAACTGGCCGCTTAATTTTTTTCGAAAATACAATGAAAAAGGGACATTCCTGGTGAATGTCCCTTTTTTGATTCATGGCGTACGGTGTCTGGCGGAAAAGATCAAAAAATACGGTAATCCCTGGATGAAAAAAGAGATATTTAGGTCTTGATGATATTTTTATTGACAAAATGATAAAAAAAACTATAATTTTTGGATTTTCTAAAGCACCATCAAGCTTGTATAAATGGAGGATATAAAATGTATGCTGTAGTTGCAGCTGGCGGAAAACAGTATAAGGTGGAAGAGGGCGACGTGTTGCGGATTGAAAAAATTCCCGGCGATGTCGGCGACACCATGACTTTTGACAACGTGTTGCTGGTGGCTGACGGTGAAGCCCTTACCATTGGCCAGCCGGTGGTGGAAAATGCGTCCGTGAATGCCCGGATTGTGGAACAGGACCGGGCCAAGAAAATTATTGTTTTCAAGTACAAACGCCGCAAACGGTATCGCCGCACCCAGGGCCATCGTCAGTCCTACACGGCGGTCAAAATCGAAAATATCAGTGCGTAAGAATATCACCAGGGCATCATAGACTGAATCCATCAACTTCAGGATTCAGGTATTGCCGGATATAGAAGGAGAAAAGAACCATGGCACATAAGAAAGCCGGTGGCAGTTCAAAGAACGGCAGAGACAGTAATGCCCAGAGACGGGGCATCAAAATATACGGCGGCCAGACGGTCAGAGCCGGGAATATCCTGGTCCGTCAGGTGGGAACCAAAATTCATCCGGGCGAGAACGTGGGCATGGGCAAGGATTACACCCTTTTTTCAAAGGTTGACGGGGTGGTTGCTTATGAACGACAGGGCCGCTCCCGGAAAAAGGTCAGTGTTTACGCCGCTTGAAATTTATAGATGAAGCGTCGATTTTTGTCAAAGCCGGTGACGGCGGTCGCGGTTGCGTAAGCTTCCGGCGGGAAAAATTTATTCCCAAAGGCGGGCCGGACGGCGGGGACGGTGGCCGGGGCGGGGATGTGCGGTTTTTAACCACTTCCCGTCGCAGAACACTTCAGCAATTCCGTTACAATAAAATTTTCAGGGCAAAAAACGGCGGTCATGGCCAGGGAGCCAATAAATCCGGAAAAAACGGTGACCACCTGACCATTGAGATTCCGCCCGGAACACTGATCAGCGACGCCGATAGCGGCGTCCTCATCAAAGACTGCGTTACCGACAACGAGTCCTTTGTTGTCGCCAGCGGCGGATTGGGCGGAAAAGGCAATAAACGCTTTGCCACCTCCACCAACCGCGCCCCACGATATGCACAGCCGGGACTGCCCGGTGAATCCTTTAATTTAAAACTTGAACTGAAGCTTCTGGCGGATGTGGGTATCATTGGTTTTCCCAATGCCGGGAAATCCACCCTGATCAGCCGCATATCCTCCGCCCGGCCCCGGGTGGCGGATTACCCCTTCACGACGCTGACACCGAATTTGGGCGTGGTCGCGGCGCAAGGTGCTGAACCTTTTGTGGTGGCGGATATTCCCGGCCTGATCGAAGGGGCGCACAAGGGGGCCGGGCTGGGGGTTCAATTTCTACGCCACATTGAGCGAAACCGTATTCTCCTGCATCTGGTGGATTTGACCGCTCTTGACCCGGAAGATCCCTTGAAAACATATCACGCCATCAACACGGAACTGGCCGGATTCAGTCCGAAACTCGCGGAAAAGCCGCAGATTATTGTTTTAAATAAGATCGATATGCCGGATACAGAGAAAACGGCTGCCACGTTTAGGGCCGCCTGCGGTCAAAAGCCGGTATATACCATTTCCGCGATGACCGGCACCGGCGTTTCTGAACTGGTGGGGGCGTTAAACGAACGCATCAACCAACCGGATCATGACGACCATGGATGAAAAACGATGATTGATCGCCAACCCTTTCTGAATCCGGCCAGACGTCTGGTGGTAAAGGTTGGCAGCAATGTGCTGACCTCCGACCAGGGATTGAATCTCCCGGTAATCTATGCCTTGTCCCGGCAGGTCAGCGTTTTAATGAAACAAGGCATGGAAGTGATTCTGGTGTCTTCCGGCGCCATGGCAGCCGGCCAGAAAAAGACCGGCCTGGCAAAACGGCCGGACGACATTCCCCGGCGCCAGGCCATCGCGGCGGTGGGCCAGCCCGGGCTGATGCTGGAATACGAAAAAGCCTTCAGTGTATACGACATAAAAGTGGCCCAGATTCTGCTTACCGGAGACGACCTGACCAAAAGTCGGGATCGGTATTTAAATGCCAGAAATACATTAAACACGCTTCTTTCCTGGCAGATTGTGCCGGTGATCAATGAAAATGATACCGTGGTGGTGGAAGAGATCAAATTCGGGGACAACGACAACCTGTCCGCCCTGATAGCGCTTTTGATGAACGCGGACCTGCTGGTGAATCTGACGGATATCGACGGACTTTATACCGGCGACCCCCGAAGAAAGAAAGATGCCGCCCTGATATCCACAGTGGAGGCCATTGATGACCACATCGAGTCCATTGCCGGCAACATTCCCGGCACCCTGGGCACGGGTGGCATGCTCAGTAAAATACGGGCCGCGGCCAAAGTGACAAACGCGGGCATCCCTATGATTATTGCATCCGGCCGGGACCCCGATGTACTGGAAAAAGTGTTTTCCGGACGAGAAATTGGCACATTTTTTGTGCCGGCCAAGGAAAAGCTGTCCAGCCGGAAATGCTGGATCGGCTACAACGTCAAACCCAGAGGAATTCTTAAAATTGACGACGGCGCGGCAAAAGCCATTGTGAGGCGCGGCAAAAGTCTGCTACCTGGTGGCATCATTGCCGTGGAAGGGGATTTCGGCGTGGGAGATGCGGTGACGTTGACCGACGGTAGCGGCATGCGCGTGGCGGTCGGGCTGGTGAATTATGGTGCCGTCGATATCCGGAAAATTATGGGCTGCCGGACGGACCGGATCAAGTCGCGACTGGGAGAGAAATCCTATGATGAGGTCGTTCACCGGGATAATCTGACGGTGCTCAATGAATGCCAGATTTAATCCGGTCTGAGTGCCACTCAGCCGGTCTGCGGGCCAAAACCCTTCTGTTTTTGATTGATAAAACCACTCTTTCCAGAATTCTGTTTGATCCCTGATGTCCTATCGGTTACACTGATTAATCAAAATCATAAAAAAAAAGAAGCGCAAAGAGGCATTTTTGGACGGCATCGGTTTATTTGGCGGGACGTTCAACCCGATACATATGGGCCACCTGAAAGTGGCCCGGGACGTCAAGGCCGGCTTTCAGTTGGAAAAGGTTTATTTGATTCCGTGCGCCCTTCCGCCGCACAAGGGGACGGCGGCCCTTGCGGATGCGAAAGACCGGCTTCGCATGATTGAGGTGGCCATCGAAAAAGAGGATGACTTCGCGGTCTCGGATGTGGAAATCCGGCGACAGGGAGTGTCCTACAGCATTGACACCGTCCTTTGGTTTCAGCATCAGATTCCGTCGGACCAGCCGTGTTTTTTGATCATGGGCATGGATGCCTTTTTGGAGATTGATACATGGAAATCCTTTCAAACCTTTTTTGATGTCATTCCGATGATTGTTATGACCCGTCCAATGGAAACACGGGACCCGGCGGAAACCGGGAAACCGGGAGAAACAACGGAAAAGAAAAAACAGACCCAAAATTCCAGGTTGCCGTCCAAAGAAGCGAAAAGTTTGGAAACCTATATTCACCTTCATGTTGATCCGCACTATAGCTTTGAGCCGGCGTCATCTTGTTTTGTTCATCCCCGCAGACGGTCGGTTTACCTGTATCATGTAACGCCGATACCTGTTTCCGCAACGCAGATAAGGGAACGGGTGCGTCGGAAAGCGAAAATTACCGGCCTGGTTCCGGCATCGGTTGAAAAATATATTCTGGAAAAAGGACTTTATGTATGACGATTGACGAACAGGTGTCTTCTCTTGCGGATTTTGTCCGCGCCGCCCTTGGCAGAAAAGCAAGGGATCTGCTGATATTGGATGTCAGGGCCCTGACATCGTTTGCGGATGTGTTTTTGATCTGTTCCGGCAAATCAAACCGCCAGGTGACGGCCATTGCGGAGCATATCCGCCGGGATCTGAAAGACAGAGGGATATCTCCCCTCAGCGTGGAAGGCTTGAACGAGGGACTCTGGGTCTTGATGGATTACGGCCATATCCTGGTGCATGTATTTCTGGAACCGGTTCGGGAATTTTATGATCTCGAGGGGTTCTGGTCCAATGCGGAACAAATTCCTGTTGACGGATTTTTAGAGGATCTGGAAAAAAACGAACAAACGGAGCAATAGACGCGTGAAAAAACCGAATAACCCCTGTGTGCTGATGATTCTGGACGGGTGGGGCATTGGTGCGCCGGATCCAAATGTGAATGCCATTGTAAAGGCCGACACCCCGTTTCTCGATCGCCTGATGCGGGCGTACCCCCGCACCCGGCTGCAATGTTCCGGAAAGGCCGTGGGGCTGCCGGCGGGTATTATGGGGAATTCCGAGGTAGGTCATTTAAATATCGGCGCGGGCCGGATTGTTTATCAGATCCTCCTGCGCATTGACATGGCCATTGAAGACGGCAGCTTTTATGACAATGCCCAATTCAATAAGGTGATGGAAACCGTAAAGGCCAAACAATCCGCGCTCCATCTCATGGGGCTGGTGTCTGACGGCGGGGTGCACAGCCAGCTGAACCATTTGCTGGCGCTGCTTGATATGGCCGCCCGGAAAGGTGTTACCGATGTTTATGTTCATGCCATTCTGGACGGCCGGGATACGCCGCCGGACAGCGGCATCTCCTATGTGAAAACCCTGCGGGATTATCTGGATGACACCAATGCTGGCCGTATTGCCAGCATCTGCGGCCGGTACTATGCCATGGACCGGGATACCCGGTGGGAGCGAACGGAAAAAGCATACCGGCTTTACACGAACGGGGAAGGTACTTCTGAAACCGATCCGGAAACCGCGGTGAGAAACGCCTATGCCCGCGGTGAAACTGATGAATTTGTAAAACCTGTGATCATCGAGGGCGGCGACGGTCGACCAATGAAAACCATATCTGATGGGGATGCGGTGATTTTTTTTAATTTCCGCCCGGACCGGGCCCGTCAGATCACCCGGGCATTTACGGAGCCGGGTTTTTCCGGGTTTAAAAAGGAAAAATCCGTGGAATTGTCCGGTTTTGTTTGCATGGCGCTGTATGACGAGACCTTTGATCTTCCCGTGGCGTTTCCCCCGGTGCATCTCAATCAGGTGCTGGGCGCCGTGGTCAGTGAAAACGGTCTTCGCCAGCTCCGGATAGCGGAAACCGAAAAATACGCCCATGTGACCTATTTTTTTAACGGCGGCGAAGAAACCGCATTTGCCGGTGAAGACCGGGAGCTGATCCCGTCCCCCCGGGAAGTGGCCACCTATGATATGAAGCCGGAAATGAGCGCCTATGCGGTGGCGGAAAAAGCGGTTTCCCTGATCCGCACGGGCAAATACCACATGATCATTTTGAATTTTGCCAATCTGGACATGGTGGGGCACACCGGTGTGTTTGAGGCAGCGGTAAAAGCCTGTGAAGCAGTGGACAAGTGCGCGGAAAAGGTGGTGGCGGCTGTGCTTGAACAGGATGGCGCCGTGCTGGTGACCGCGGATCACGGCAATGCGGAAAAAATGAAAGATGACACCCTTCAGCCCTTTACCGCGCACACCCTGAACCCGGTGCCTCTGGTGCTGGTGGCCAGGGATACCGGCGGCATCCTTTTAAGAGAAGGGGTGCTGGGGGATATTGCCCCCACGATGCTCAGCATGATGGGTATTGAAAAACCCGCTGAAATGACAGGAAATAATTTGATTACAGATAGTTAAGTCCGGGAAAGAAGGAAAAAGGAACAGGGAAAGATGGCGAAAGCAGAAAACGATCACGACACGATGGTGGATTATATTACCGGAAAAACCGTTCCCAATGTGGGAACCGAAGAAATCCGGCAGCGGGTTGAAAAATTTCTGGTTGAAGAACGAGGCTATTCCAAAGAAGCCATTGCCGTGGACGCGGATATAGCGGTGGAAATTGATGGCGAAAAATACACGTCCCAGCTGGATCTGGTGGTGTCGGCGGAAGGGAGCGCATTTATGGTGGTCAAATGCGCTGCCGGGTCTCTCGAATCCAGGGAGCGGGAAGTGGTGTCCGCGGCCCGGATATTTGCATCTCACCCGCTGCCCCGGGCGGTGGTGACAGACAGCCAAACCGCGGTGGTCTATGATGTAATTTCCGGAAAGAAAATCAGCCAGGGGCTGGAAGCGATCCCTTCGTTTTCCCAGGCCCTGGAACTTTTATCCGGGTATCAGCCGCCAAATTTTTCAGATATAAAAAAGAAAAAAGAAAAAATTATTTACCGGTCCTATGACAGCATGAATGTAAACACCCAGCGAAACGTCGGATGACGTGGTTGTTCCGGTAAGCCTGATCGGTAAGTCTCGCCTCTTTTTCATAGAAAACAAAAAAGACATTGGGGAAAAAACATGTTATAAAAAATTTTCCGGGGTCATTAAAAAACCGGTGAAAAGTGGTTTTATCCTTGAGATCGGTTGATTTTCATCCCAAAAGATATTAAATAGAAAAAACAGTGTTATTCTTTTTAAAATCCACGCGCGTTTTTCGCAGTGACGGTTCTGGGGCGGAAGGGAAGGTCGCCTGACAATATTCCAGGCAAACATGGATAAAGTGGATGTTGATAGAAAACAGAAGCGCCCGGGCGACATAGGGGAGGGGTAATGGCTGAAAATGATAAATTAAAACGAGAAGCACAGGTTGATGAGTGCATCCGCAAAAACGATACAGACGGCGCGGTAAAGCTGCTTGCTGAGCTGATTGTTGAATACGCAAAAGCGAAGAACTTTGCCAAAGCAGAAGCCCTGCATGAAAAATTATACGACGCCGACCCCATGGCGCTGACGGAAATTGTCCGTACCGGGGAAGTGATTGAAGAAGAAAAAAGTGACTCCGTGGACCAGGGACATCTTGAGCTCTGGTCCAGGCTCTATGATTCTCTGTCCACCACAGAGGGAAATGCCCTGTATTATTCCATGAAAACAAAACTGTTTCAGTCCGGCGAGCCCATCATGGAACAGGGGAAAGTGAACAGTCGTCTTTATTTTATCAACACCGGCCAGGTGAAAGCGCTGTTTAACCAGGGAGAAAAGGAAAATCTGATAAAATTGCTCGGGCCTGGAGATATTATCGGCCAGGAACCTTTTTTCTCCGCCACCGTTTGCACGATGTCAATGATCGCCTTAGACAGTGTAAAGACGACCTACCTGGAAGTGGATGTGCTGAAACAGTGGAAAAAAGAAGTGCCGGCACTGGAGTCAAAACTTTTTGATTACAGCGCAAAAAATGACCAGGTGAAAAAAGCCCTGGAAGAAAAAAGCCTGGAACGCCGGTCCGATCGGCGGGTGAACCTCGCCGGAACGGTTTTTTTCCAGTTGCTGGACAAAACCGGAAAGCCCATGGGAAAAAGCTATAAGGGCGAACTCTCCGACCTTTCCGCCGGAGGGATTTCTTTCAGTATCAAAAGTTCCAAAAAGGATACTATTCGCATGCTGCTCGGGCGGCGGCTCAAAATCAGTTTCAAGCTCCCCATGAAGCATGATTCTTATCATCCTGTCGAACAGTTAATGACAGTAATCGCCGCCCAGCCCCAGGTGTTTGATGACTATTCCATCCACTTGAAATTTGACACCAAATGGGCTCAGAAAATGATTGACGATATTGATCCGTCCCGCATGGCAGTGCTTCCGGACAAAGCGGATGAGGAATAGCACATATCCGGCAAAAGATAGGATCGCCAAAGAATCAAAAAGCGCCGCCCAGGATTCCATAAACCCTGAGCGGCGCTTTTTTTTGTGAATTCGCGGTCGGACCGTTGCGTCGCTATTGGCCGGAAACGTCTCTGTTGCAGTGTTTACAGATTTTTGCCCGTTTTTTGATGATTTCAGCGCAAAAGGGGCATTCCCGTGTAAAATTTCGTTCATGAATTTTTGCCACTGCCGTGGTGGCTTTTTCTTTCAGGATATCATTTTCAAACTTAAAATTATTAATGAGATCAATGGCTTCAAGGCCTGCCAAATCTCCTGTCATTTCAGCGGCTTTTACCCGCACGCGCATGGGTTCATGGGGATCCAGCAGCATCCGGACAACGGTCAGGTCATCTTTTGACGTGTAGCACTCCGCCAGGATATTAAAGCCTTTTTTAATGGCTTCCTTGATCACTTCCTGCTCCATCAGGGCCTGTTCCGTTATGATCTGTCCTTGTCCGCCCATGGGTGAGAACACGGGCATGGCTTCAAAGTTTTTGCCAAACGGGCTTTTGATGCACCGGTAGGACGCCCGGTGGGAGTAATTTTCCATCAGATTGTCCCACCCGCTCACATACATGGGACACTCATCGTTAAAGCACACATACAGATAGGGCGTTCCCCAGCCCAGCCCGTCGCTGAACGTGACCGGCGGAACTTCCCACAGATCCATTTCCTTGTTGCAGTTAGGACAGATGGGCTTTTCCTGTTCTAGTATTTTTTCAAGCACTTGTTCTTTGGTTTCAAAGGCCATTTGTTTATTCCTTTTATTTGTGTCTGACACACAAAAACGCGTCAGTCCTCATCGGTTTCGGAGGAATCATCGTCATCGCCATCGTCATCGTCCAGCAGGCTGTCAATTTCAACGTCATCCTCATCTTCTGTGTCGTCTTCAGTGTCGTCTTCTGTCTCTTCTTTTGTCTCTTTCTGCATTAACCGGATGTCGTTAAAAACAAGTTCCACTGGTTCTTCAGAAGGCGCGCTGTCAAACTGGTCAATGACGGTATCGGCTATTTTTTCAACATATTCGGCAATGGGGTAAAGGTTGGGAGTCCGGATCGCTGCAATCAGGGTCTCTTTTCCTTCCATGATGGCGGACTGGATTTTGGCAGCGTTATAGGTTTCTTCAAAAATTAAAGAAAACATTCCTTTGTCCAGCTCGGCAAATTCTTTGATGGTCATGGTCTCAGCGTTTTTATCAACAAATATTGAGTACTTTTGTTTCATTGAGCGTCTCCCTTGAAAAATAAGGCTGCGGTTTTTTGAACGCAGCAGCCAGCTCGGTTGTCAGCGATTAATATTGAAACCATATAATAAGTTAAAAAACGGGCATGTCAACATCCAATGCAGCGGGTTCTTCTCGCTGACAGAGAACCCGGTGCCTTTAGGCAGGCAGGAAACATCAGTCTACCGGCTCATTTGTCAGAATTGCTTTTCCAGAGAGTTAACATCCGACATCTGAACACGGATATCTTTCGCTGGAAATCCGCAACCCGCAAGCCTTGTTTGGATTTTTAATTTTTGGGGGCAGGTATTGCAGAATAGGTATCCACCAGATGACTGGGCGCGCAAGAGATAAAATTGGTCGAGTTGGCTTTGGAGGCGATTTTGGGCCTGGTTGCGTATCTGATGTTGTGCCAGTGCCAACATTGCGGAAAAATTACTATTGACCTGCGGCAGTAAATTTTGTAATAAACAAAATTTAACCAAGGGAGGGATGGCCGAGTGGTTGAAGGCGGCGGTCTTGAAAACCGTTGAGCGAAAGCTCCGTGGGTTCGAATCCTACTCCCTCCGCCATGAAAAATAATAAGAATAGCAATAGCCAAAAAATAAAGCGTTCATTGGAATCGGATTTATCCGATATTCTTAGGGAGAGATGGCCGAGTCGGCTGAAGGCGCTCGCCTGCTAAGCGAGTATGTGGTGAAAGCTGCATCCAGGGTTCGAATCCCTGTCTCTCCGCCAGCTTAGCGAAAAGCCGGTTTTCACCCGAGGTGGGAGCCGGCTTTTTCTGTTTGTAGGTGTGCGGCCCATAGCAGAAGAAAAAAGCGTTTTTCTTGCATCCTTTCTTGTTTTTCAAAGAGATTTTCGGCATCATTATTCTTGCAACCCGAGGGACCCCAAATCATGCTCTCTTTACCTGTATTTTTTAATCCTGCCGTAACCATTGCCTTGGCCCTGGTCCTCGGCATGATCGCTCAAACCGCGGCGTATCATCTCAAAATTCCGGGCATCGTGCTGCTATTGGTAATCGGGATGCTCGCCGGCCCCGACATTACCGGGCTGATCCGGCCAGAGACGCTCGGTCCGGCCCTCAATATCCTGATCGGATTTGCCGTTGCTGTGATTCTGTTTGAAGGTGGCATGAATCTCAAATTTGCCCGCCTGAAAAGAGAGCGCAAATCCATCCGTCAGCTCATTATTCTGGGGGGTGTGATTACGATTTCCGGCGGCGCTGTTGCGGCCCGCTATATTCTGAACTGGCCCTGGCAGACAGCCATTTTGTTCGGTACGCTGGTCATGGTGACCGGTCCTACCGTGATCAACCCCCTGTTGAAACGCCTTAAAGTCAAGCGCTCCGTTGCAACCGTGCTTGAGGCGGAAGGTGTGCTGATCGACGCCATCGGTGCGGTCACGGCCATTGTGGCGCTGGAAGTGGCCCTGAGCCCGGCCCACGGAACGCCCCTGGTCTGGATCTGGCATCTGGTTTCCCGTATCGGTTTCGGCATGGTCTGCGGGACGATCGCAGGCGTTGCGCTTGGAGGGGTCTTCAAGGTGCGGGGGCTGATTCCCGAGGGCACGGAAAACGTATTTACCCTGTGCATGGTGCTGGCCCTGTTTCAGGGATCCAATGAAGTCATGCCGGAAAGCGGCATTGCCGCCGTTACCATGGCCGGCATTGTGATGGGAAATTTCAGTACCTATGCCCGCCAGGAATTGATGGAGTTCAAGGAAGGACTCACGGTCATGCTGATCGGCATGTTGTTTGTGCTTTTGGCGGCGGATGTCCGGATCTCCAGCATCCTGGAACTGGGATGGCCCGCGGTTTTTGTGGTGCTGGCGCTTATCTTTATCGTACGGCCCCTGGCGGTGTTTGCAGGCACCCATTTATCAAACATGGCGTGGCGGGAGCGGCTGTTTATGTCCTGGATTGGTCCGCGGGGAATCGTGGCTGCGGCTGTTGCGTCCCTGTTTGCGGTCCAGATGAGCGCCAAGGGCGTCAGCGGCGGATATGAGCTGCGGGCGCTGGTGTTTCTGGTTATCACAGCAACAGTGACCCTGGCGGGTCTGACCGGCGGCCTGGTGGCAAGGCTTCTGGGGCTCAAACGGCCCAGTCAGGAGGGCTGGGTGATTTTGGGGGCCAATGGTCTGGCCCGGGGAATCGCCCGGATTTTGAGTGAATCCGGCCAGGAGGTGGTCTGTATTGATTCCAATGCGGATCACTGCCTGGCTGCTGAAGCGGACTGCACCCGGGTGATTTACGGCAATGGCTTGCGGGCTCGCTACCTGCGGCGGGCGGAAATTGATACCCGGATGGGGGCCATGGCCATGACCCCCAATGATGAGGTCAATTATCTGTTCATGCAGAATGTGCGGACTGAAACCCGGGAAGTCTCGCTTTATTGCGCGCTGCAGTCGGAAAGCACATCGCTTACCCGAAAAATGGTTCATCATGAAGGCGGAAAGATCCTGTTTGGGTCGCCCGTGGATGTCGAGATGTGGGCCCTGCGGCTGAAGCGCCGGCAGGTGGGGTTGCAGATCTGGCAGTTTGCGCCGGAAAAAGACGCGGAAAAGAAAGCAGCCAGGAACGAGGCGGACAGCAAAGAATTGACCATTGCCGACTATTCAGGCGGTAAGATGGTGTTTGCCGCGTTCCGACGCGGCGAAAAGGTGATGCCGGTAAGCGATGTGACCCAAATCAGCGCCGGGGACACCGGGTATTTTCTGGTTTTTTTAACCGAAGCCGAATCAGTTCAGAACTTCATGGAAAGTGCAGAATGGAAACCCGTGGAAATAAACGATACGGAATATTTCACCACTTCCTCTTGTCATCTGACACCAGATAAGGCCGGGCTTTGAAACAAAGCCGGCCGGACCGTGTCGCGCGAATGTGTTTTGTCAACCCCCAAACAAGAAAAAAAACGAGGTCTTATGACAGATAATAAAGACACCAAGAACGGCAAAAACGGTGATATCAATGGCGCACACAAGACACCTGTGGTAGATCCCGCGGATCTGATAGCGGTACTGGACGCCCATCGGGGAGAAAATCATGTGATTGTGCTGCAGGAGTTTCCTGACCCGGATGCCATTGCATCGGGGTTCGCCCATCAGGTAATCTGCCGGTCCTTTGACATTCAGACCACCATTCTCTATTGCGGCCGGATCAGTCATCAGCAGAATATCGCCCTGGTCAAACTGCTGGGCATTGAACTGACCCGATATGATGAATCCATGGATTTATCGGCATATGACGGGGCGGTGTTTCTGGACAATCAGGGAACCAGCACGGGGCCGATGCTGTCTGCCCTTGAAAAAAGCAACATACCGGCCATTATTGTGATCGACCACCATGAACTCCAGGACCGCCTGAAACCTGAGTTTTCGGACATTCGCCCTAAAATCGGCGCCAATGCCTCGATTTTTTCCCATTACCTGAAAAACGGTATTATTGAGTTCAAAACCAGCGAAAAAAGTCACGTGATGATGGCCACCGCCCTGACCCACGGCATCATCACAGATACCAACGGCTTTGTTTATGCACATGAGGAGGATTTCCAGGCAGCCGCATTTTTGTCCCGGTACCGGGACACGGATCTGTTGGCCCAGATCATGAATCAGGCCAGATCCAAACAGACCATGAAAGTGATCCACAAAGCCCTTGGCAGCCGGGAAATTGTGGAAAGTTTTTCCCTGGCCGGCGTGGGGTATCTCCGGGCTGAAGACCGGGACGCCATCCCCCAGGCCGCGGATTTTTTACTGACAGAGGAAAATGTGCATACCGCCATTGTTTACGGGATTGTGAGCGGCGAAAACTGGGATGAGGCGGTAATCGGTTCCATGCGCACCAACCGAATCACCATTGATCCGGATCAGTTTATCAAGGAAGTGTTTGGCAAGGACGCTGCCGGCCAGTATTTTGGGGGTGGCAAGATGTCTGCCGGCGGATTTCACATTCCCATCGGCTTTCTTTCCGGTGGTCAGGATACGAAGTTTAAGGAACACAAATGGGACGTGTTCCATGAGCAGGTGATGCAGAAAATATTTTTTAAAATCGGAGTCAAGCCCGCAAAGCCCAAAGAAGAAAATAAGTAAGCGTCCACAGGGCACCGCATCTGCTTTGTTACCGGGCACTTGAAGCACGACAAGTACGTCTTCGTGACCGGTGCCTCGCATTTGCAGCACCCTGCAAACGCTTACAGGCCAGAAGTTTAAGAAAATTTAAAAATTTTGACCCCGTGAACGGGTGCGAAGATAGATAAAAAGGGGCGGCGGTGTCAAAAATCCCGTTTCATTGGTGCGCCGCACTCCCGGCTGCTTCAGTGGAACCACCACGGGTGTCTTTTGCCGTTTAAGTCCCTCTTTTTTGTCCTTGCCACCGAGTTGATCAGAAAGACGTTCCTATGCTGGTATTTTTTGGGAATCCGGTGTGATGCGAACCCAGATGCCGGCCATTTTGGGCGCCTTGCCGAACTGGAAGGCGGCAAGGGAAAAGGC
The DNA here is from genome assembly GCA_963675805.2 of Desulfobacterales bacterium. GTDB lineage: Bacteria > Desulfobacterota > Desulfobacteria > Desulfobacterales > Desulfosalsimonadaceae > SURF-3. The sequence continues at coordinate 1,239,982 of CAXXNU010000001.1, forward strand.
ATAGGCCGGTTCCGTGGATCCGGCGTCCAGCCGGAAGCCCAGACGGTCCAGCCGAAACGTTTTCTTTTCCAGCGTCAGATGGGCGGCGGGATTTTCAAAAACCCGGGTAATTCGGCCCAGATGATCCTGGGTCACATTGATCTGGGTATTGATGGATTTTATTTTATTTTTAATGGTTGTCAGCAGTTCTCGTGTTTCCGCCAATGTCTCATCGGTTTCCATGCCGGCATCGTCCGGTCCATCGACATTGAGCTTGAATTCCAAAAGGGTCTTTTGATCCTCCAATTCTTTTTTCCAGACCTGGAGTCCGGTGGTATCCTGAAGGACCTCCTGGCACAAGGAAACAAGGGCCAGGTGCTTGATTTGAAACCGGCAAGCGGCCATGGTGCCGGCCGGTGCAAAAAGTTCGTGATCCGCAAAATAAATCACTTTTTTCGGGACGTCCCGCCGGATAATCCCGTCGTTTTTTTCAACGCCTAAAACTGTTTTTTCATGCAGGGTTGCGCCCAGGAGGGAGATGGCCTCCTGGGTGTCGCCGCGCTTGAATACACGGGCAAGGTATTTGTTGGACTTCAAGAGCGCACCAATGTCTTCCGGACGGACAAACATGGAGCGCAGCACCGGCTGGTCTTCCCATTGTTCCGGTGCCAGGTCAATGGGGCCGGGAATCTGGTCCATTAGTTCTGCAATATGGGCGTCGGCAACAGAGACTGCGTGCCCCAGTTTTTTGCGGTACCCTGAAACAGCGGCCATTTTCGGGCAGTTTCTTTTTAAAAAATGGTTAATATCGCTGAACACACGCTCCTGCAGAAGCTGCTGCCGCCGCTTTTCATCAATGCGTTTAATGAAGGCCCTGTAAGTGTGGCTGATTTTTCTAAATAGATTCATGGCCGTGGCCGGTTTATGAAAGATTTTTTAATCGCACGAATTTCCTCGGGCCGTTTTTTGAGAAACCGTTTTTACCTGATCATATTATCCGGTCGAATTGCTGGCCAATTTATCTGGCCGCATTATCTGACCAATTTATCGAACAATGGAAAATCCGATCCGAAAGGCCCGGGATCGCTCCTGGTAATCAATCAGGTTTTCCGCCAATGCGTTGACATATTGAATCTGAAAATACAGATCGATATTTTCAAATAAATTGTTGAGTGGATAGGTCATATCCAGCTGCAGGGAACTACCCTGCTTAGCGTGGCGGAAAAGGGCTGCGAAAACAAGGCTTTTTGCTTTTCCGGCTTTTATTTCCAGGTCAAAATAGCCCCTGTGGTCGGATAAATCCGGATTGGTTTCGTCATCATTTCCCACATAGGTCCAGATCCGTGACGCAACCTGAACCCCGAATTCATTTTTTTTGTTAAACAGAATAAGCAGCGGTTTGATGTAAAAAAAATTGGTGCTCCGGGAAAGGTCTTCATCCTGGCCGTTGGATTCATGCTGGTACCCGGTCTGAAAAAAAATTTCCGCTGCGCGGGTGTATTTTTTTAAGAGATTCGGAGAGAGAAAAAATATCTCCGGCATATAGCTGCTGTCCTTGAAAGGCTGCGATCGCCCCTTCAGATCCCAGAAAGAAGTCTGGGTATAGGCGATATGAAATCCCTGAATCCAGTCATACCTTTTGACTACAGATAATCCGGGGCTTAAAAACCGGTACCGGAAGCTAAATTGAAAACGGGTCTCCGAAGGATCAACGCCCATCAGAAAATAGATAGGTTTGTAGGCTGAAATATTTTTCAGATATGGCTGATAAAGGGAAAATAAAGAATCTATCGTTTGGGTCGACGGCTGCGTTTCCGGCAGGGCGTCGGTTTCAGGCGCTGCCAAATAGGTGTCAATGGTTTCCGGAAAATTGGCGGCAGTGACAACGGATGGGATCATTGTCCGGAAAAAAATACTGCAAAAAATGAGTAAAAAGGCGGCGCAGCGGTTCACAAAAATATCCTGATACGGGGTTGTTTTGATGAATGAACCTTAACAGAAAGCGTGCTTGATTTCAATCGGAGTATTCTTTAGTATTAGAAAGGTGTCAGGTTGCAGGTATCAGCAATTGGCGATAATGACAGCGCAACAAGCCTTGCAACCCCATGATGAAAAGAAAGGAACACAATGCCTTTGTCTTCAGCCCCGGATGAATCTGCCAGAGCGTTTACCATGGAATGGATTTCCATTAAAGATTTTACCCTGCCGGCCGGCACTATTCAAACCACTTTTAAAACGCGATTTTTGTCGTTTTTAAAATCCGCCCGGGATGCCAAAAGCATGGATGACGCCCTGAAACCGGAATCCTTGGAATCTCTTCCGCCATACCTGCTGGAACGACTGGCACCCGCCCCGAACTGGAAAGATGAGGCCCTGAGCCTTGATGAAAAACTGCTGCCGTGGTGTGAATCGCCGGGAAATAATTTTGTGCTGATTCTGAACATGCCCTGTAGCGGAAATGCCGAAGTGCTCCATTTTTGGGCGTCGGAACACGGCTATCGAATAATTGATCCGCCGAAAGCAAACGAACTCCTGAAACCCGACGACAAATGGTTTGCGCAGTTTGAAAATTCTAATCCCCTTTGGGTGTTGCCGGCCCTTGAACAATGCTGGCTTCGCCATGAAGCCGGTCTGTGGCTGGTGCGGCAGTTTTTCCGACGGCTGCTTTCCGGCCAGCTTGGGCCCGGGATTTTGGGGTGCAGCAGCTGGGCCTGGGCGTTTTTCCGCCATGCCCTGGGGGTATCCGCGCCAATATCGCTGACCGTCCGGCCCTTTGACGCGCAAAAACTTGAATCGTGGTTCCGTGCCCTGGCTTTTGAAAAATACCGCCGGCAGATTTATTTCCGGCAGGCGGATAACGGCAGCCTGGTTCTTTCCGGCGGGGCTAAAAAGGACGAAACCGCAGATCAAAAACAGGAACAGAGTCCTTTTTTAAAGGATCTTGCCGCATTCTGCTATGGGATTCCCGGCGTGGCAGCGGCCTACTGGCGCGCCAGCCTGCAGGCCGAACCTGATGCCGCCAGGCCGGAGAAGACCGGCGAAGATGCCGCCCCCGGCCAATCCACTATTTGGGTCAAACCCTGGATAAGTGTGGAAAGACCTGGTCTGCCCAAAGTGATGAAACGGCATCACGCGTTTATCCTGCACAATCTGCTCCTGCACAATGCCCTGGACATGGATACCCTGTCAAAATTGTTGCCGAAAAGCCATCACCTTTTTGATCAGTGTCTGTATGACCTTTCAGACAATGGTCTGGTTGCATTTTCTGAAGATCAATGGCAGGTGACCCCCAAAGGGTATCCTGTGGTGCGGGGATTTTTGAAAACCGAGGGTTTCCTCTCAGACGATTTCAGGTAGACCAATGAGCCAGACGGAAAAAGTGTCAAACGTTTTTAGTCAGTTGAATGAAGTCACGGTAACGCAGATCCTTTTCATCCTTGTCGCGGCCATTGGGTTGATCATTGTCTCGCAAAAATTTTTCCAGTGGCTCTCAGAAAAGCTGTCCGGCCGTTATAAGCTCTATGCACTCGCCTCTGTTCCCGTGCTCCGGATGCTGATTATTCTCCTGGCGGTGATCATGATCATCCCCCGGGTGGTGGAGCCCACCTTTGAAAATCTGGTGGCGGTGCTGGGGGCCGTGGGGCTGGCCCTGGGGTTTGCGTTTAAGGATTACATCAGCAGTCTGATTGCCGGAGTGGTGACCCTTTATGAAATTCCTTACCGGGTGGGGGATTGGATCGAGGTGGACGGAACCTATGGCGAAGTCCGGTCTATTAATATGCGGACACTGGAAATCGTGACCCCGGATGATACCGTGGTGGTGATTCCGCATATCAAGCTATGGGACCGGATGTTTTTCAATGCCAACGACGGGTCCCGAAATCTCCAGTGTGCTGCGGATTTTTATCTCCATCCCGGGCATGACGGAAACCGGGCAAAAAACATTCTCATGGACGTGGCCCTGACCAGTCCGTTTCTGAAGCTGGAAAATCCTGTAAAAGTGGTTGCCAAAGAAAAGATTCAGGGAACGGTTTACCGCATCCGGGCCTATCCGGTCTATCCGGCGGATCAGTTTGAATTTATAACGGACCTGACCTTGAGGGGAAAATCCGCGCTCCTGGCCGCCGGCATTGAGTTTGCGTATATTCCCATTCAACCCATTGAAAAAAAAGCATAATTTAAGACAGATCCATGAAATTATCCCCATTGGCCCTGGATGTATTGCAAAAACGGTATCTGGCCCGAGATGAACAGGGCGCGGTAATGGAAACACCGGCGCAGATGGTCGAACGGGTGGCCCGGGCCGTGGGCGAGGCGGATCGTTTGTTCGAACCGGGAATGTCGCCGGATACTGCCATTGATGCATTTGCGTCGGCCATGACATCCTTTGAGTTTCTGCCGAATACACCGTGCCTGATGAATGCGGGCCGTCCCATGGGACAGCTGGCGGCCTGTTTTGTGCTGCCGGTGGCGGACAACCTGGAATCCATTTTTCAGACCTTAAAGGAAGCCGCCCTGATTCACCAAAGCGGCGGCGGCACCGGCTTTTCTTTCAGCCGCATCCGGCCCGAAGGCGACAGCATCCTGCCGGCCTATGGCATTTCCGGCGGCCCCCGGACGTTTATCGAGCTGTTTGATTCCGCAACCTACATTATTGATCGGAACCGGGTGCGGCCGGGAGCCAACATGGGGGTTCTGAATGTAGACCATCCGGATATCGAAACGTTTATCCGGATGAAAACCACGCCCGGGCGTCTGAAAAACTTTAATCTTTCGGTGGCGGTGAATGATCAGTTCCTGAATTGTCTGGAAAGCGGACAGGATTATCCCCTGGTGCATTCCCGGACCCGGGGCGTGGTGGGTAAGCAGTCCGCAGCAAAAATAATGGATCTGATCGCAGAATGCGCCTGGCAATCCGGGGATCCCGGAATTCTGTTCATTGACCGGATCAATTGCGCCAACCCGACGCCTGGTTTGGGAACAATTGAAGCCACAAATCCCTGTGGTGAACAACCCCTGCTGCCTTATGAGTGCTGCACGCTGGGATCCGTGAACCTCACAAAAGTCCTGACCCCGGACGGTATTGATTATGCAAAACTGGAAAAGATAGTTCACCTGGCAGTGCATTTTCTGGATAATGTCATTGAAATTAACAGGTATCCCATGCGGCAGGTGGAAGAGTGGAGCCGGACCAATCGCAAAATCGGGGTCGGGGTGATGGGGTTTGCAGATGCGTTGATTCTTTTGGGAATTCCCTATCAGAGTGATCGTGCCGTGCAGGCGGCCGATAATATCATGTCCCATGTCCAGGCCTTTGCCGCAGACGCATCCGCCCATCTGGCGGAAAAAAGAGGAAATTTTCCCGCCTTTGCGCACAGCGTGTTTCCGTCACGGGGGGTGCGCAAACGGCGAAATGCCGCATTAACAACCATCGCCCCCACCGGCACCATCAGTTTGATTGCCGGCGTCAGCAGCGGCATTGAGCCGGTGTTTGCCTTCCGTCTCAAGCGCCGGGTCATGGATACGGAAAGAGAAGAGATGCATCCCATTTATCAGAAATATCTAAAAGAGGGGCGCGACGTGCCGGAAGTCATTTTTCAGTCCGCCTGGCAGGTAGCGCCGGTGTGGCACCTTAGAATCCAGGAAGCGTTTCAGGCCCATACGGACAGTGCCGTATCCAAAACCGTCAATTTTCCGAAAGATGCCACTGTGGAAGATGTCCGGTCCTTATTTCTTTTGGCGGCCCGGTCCAGGGTCAAAGGGGTGACTGTTTATCGGGATCAGTCCCGGCCGGCCCAGATTCTGACATCAGAGGAATCCGGATGCGCCGGATGTGAGTGATGGTGTAAACCGTCAGAAACATTCGTGGTTTTAGATCTTGCTGAAATTTCTGACCTTTGTTGGTTAAAAACCTATTCATTGACTTTCTGCTCAAATACAAATAAAGATAATTGTGGGCATTTATATTTGTTAGGGTTGCTGTTTCATAGCCATTTGCAAAATTTGCATATCCAAAAAATAAAAAAAGCAGGAAAATGTTTTCAGGCGCAGGGGGAAAGGGGTATGGCTAAAAATATCAAAATAAAGTTAATTCTATTGATGATGGTCTTTTTATGCTGCCTGCTGGTCGGGTGTAACGAAAGCAGCAGCAGTTCAGATAAAACCAAATCTGCGGACGTTGAAACAACATGGTATCGGGACGCGGATGGCGACGGGTATGGCGATCCATCAGTAACTCTGACCCAACAGGCGCAGCCGGACGGTTATGTCGCGGCGGCAGATGATTGTGCCGACTATGATTCGGAAATTTATCCCGGCGCCCCCGAGCTTTGCGACGGCAAGGATAATAATTGCGACGGAGCGGTTGATGAAAACGCCTGCGGACCGTATCTCCAGTCCATATCGGGACGAATTGCCAATTTAAGCCAGGCCCAGACTTATGTCCGTGATGATTGTTATCTGCAGTTGGTGCCTTATCCTGGGGACGGGCAAATGGCTTTTACAACGGATGGGCAGGGCCGCCGGACCTACACGTCGAGTCTTGTCAGCACTGACATGCCGGCGGATGGCGTGTTTTCATTTGAAACCATGGGACTTTCTTCAGGGGATTATGTTGTCGCAGCCCAACTGTTGGCGCCTTATGAGGCCGGAAGCGGCAAAGAACCGGTTTTGTCGGACAGCAATGACCAGCCAATTATTTTTTCTGTTCCAGCAAATGATGACCAGCTTCTTGATATCGACTTAGGAAACGTCAGCCTGCCAGTACCGGCGGTAGTGAACCAGCTGCAAAGCGGTCTTTCGAGCCCAAGCGGCGTATCTGCGACCGACGGTGCTTACGAAGACAGGATACGGGTCACATGGAATGCATCTGCCGGTGCCACTTCCTATGAGGTATTCCGTGCGAAATCTTTTTCCGGGCAAAAGATAAAAATAGACGCTACGGCTGCAACTTTTTATGATGATATGGCGTTGCCATGCGGAATCGATTATTATTACTGGATTAAGGCGTTGAATGCGTCCGAAGCCAGTGAATTGTTCTACAGCGATTTAGGCTTTGTCAGGTGCCCGCTTCCAGATCCTCAGCCAAGTATAGACGTAGAGGAAGATCAGGATGGAATTACTAACGAATACAATGAAGCTCGGTCAGTAATTTTAGATATGCCAATCGGGTTGGCCGCTTCAGATGGGACATATCCAGACAAAATTCATATTACTTGGAAATCAGTCTCAAAGGCCAGTGCCTATGATGTTTATAGATGCTCCTCTTTATGTGGAAAAAAAATTAAGTTAGGTACTTCGATGGGCCTTGATTATGATGACTTTGATGTGGTCGAGGGTATGTATTATTACTGGCTGAAGGCGAACAATGATGATGGTACAAGTGAATTCAGCATGCCGGATACTGGTTATATTATGGTTTCGCCTCCTGTTCCCACCGGAGTCACTGCATCGGATGGAACTTACTTAAACAAGGTATTAGTAAAGTGGAATAAAGTATCCACGGCTAGTAAGTATGAAATATACAGAGCCAATTTTTCAGGAGCCCCAAGAAGATTATTGGGGGAAACTACCAATACCCAATTTTATGACACTGATCAGCAATGTAGCAAACATCTTGTAGAAACTTTTGTCTACTCCGTCAAAGCGATAAATGCGGCGGGTGTCAGCGATTTTAGCGATGAAGATAGCGGTTATATTTATCGCACACTTCGTGATCCAGTCTGGATCAGAGCATCTGAAGGTGTTTCAAATTGTGTGGAAATAAAATGGAATACTATTCCCGGTGCAAGAAAATATGAAATATACAGAGCAGATGCCGTTGATGGTGAGAAGATGAAATTGATTTCCGTTAACCATCCTTTGAATAAATTTTTAGATTCAACAGTGACCGATTTTAAAAAATATTATTATTGGGTAAAAGCCATTGATGCAAAAGGGGTCACTGGTTGTGAATTTGGAAATTACGATATCGGCTACAGTGTTTTAGAATAGGGAAACAATAAATAGTTAAAAGCGGGAGAATTGACGACTTTTGGAGGTCAGTTTTCCCGCTTTTTTTCGCGTAAAACTTTTGTTCTTAGACTTAGGCGTGATAATAACGGCGAGTTTCCAAGGGGTAATAGCTTTAAAATGTCTAATCTGTGGAGTATGATTAGATGCCTGAAATAATCAGCGAAATGCTGGACTGGCGAAATCTGATCGATATTTTTTTGATTGCCGTTGGTTTGTTTGTTGTGTACCGCACCATGCGGCGGCGGGGCACCTGGAAGATCATGGCCGGCATCCTGGTGGCCATGGCTGTTTTTCTGATGGCGAATTTTCTGGATTTAAACGGCATTAAATGGATTTACAGCAACCTGAGCAATGTGATTTTGATTGCGCTCATTGTTATTTTTCAGCCGGAATTACGAAAGATTCTGGAGCAGACGGTGTCTCTCCGTCGCGGGAAAGTGAGTGATCCGGCAAATGAACTGTCACAGCTGATCGCGGATGCGCTTTTCACCATGGCGGATCTCCGGCGGGGCGCCATCATCGTTCTGCCCGGCCGGGAGCCGGTTCAGGAATTTTTGTCCGGCGGATATCCGCTGAATGCGCAGCCCAGTTATCCCCTGATCATGAGCATTTTCGATCCCCATTCTCCGGGGCATGACGGGGCACTGGTCGTTTCAAAGGGATTGTTTGAGCGTTTTGGCGTCCGGTTGCCGGTTTCGGAGAGTTCGGATTTGCCCGAGGAATATGGTACCCGTCACCACGCGGCCATGGGGCTTTCGGAAAAAACCGATGCGCTGATTTTACTGGTATCTGAAGAGCGGGGCCGGGTAGCGATTTTTCATCTGGGTAAAATGCGAAAAGGACCCAGCCGGGCGCAAATTCTTGCGGCAATTGAAGCCCATTGGAATGAAACTGCTTTTTATCCGATTCAGTTTTACAAAGGAGAAAACCGGCGGTCTCTTGTTTATCAGGCAGCCGTCAGTCTGGGGCTGGCCGTTATTTTCTGGTCCACCATCATCGTCGCCCAGATTCAGATGGTGGAAAAGGTGGTTTCCGTGCCGGTGGAATATTCATCATCAAATTCAAAGCATGTGCTGGTGGGGGAGCGGGAGAAAGAACTTCAGTTGTATCTGGCCGGAACCAAATCAACTCTGGACGGGCTCAATCCTTCCAATCTGAGCGTTAATGTTGATTTATCAAAATACGGCCCCGGAACCCAGTCCTTGTTTATCACCAGTGATAATGTGCGTCTGCCCAAAGGGGTGCGGCTTCTGGAAACCTATCCGCCAAGCCTGGAATTGACCCTTGCGGCCATTGTCGAGCAATGGGCCACCGTCACGCCCCAGCTGGTGGGCAGTCTGCCGGAAGGATTTGAAATCAATGCCATCGAAGTCAGTCCCCACCGGGTCCGGGTACTGTCGCCGTCCCCGGAAGAAAGCGAAAAATTTGTCAGCGTGACCACAACGCCCATTTATCTGGAGAGCATCAATAAAAGCAGAAAAATTTTATGCAAAATTATTGCCCCCCAGACCATCCGGCCGGTGGATGGCCAGTGGCCGGATGTGGAGGTGAGTCTTTCTCTGGAATTGCAATAGGATTTTTTTCAGTACGGTGCAGAGAAAAAGAGCCCGGCATCCCACTATCAGTGCATCAGGCCCCGATTCCTGACAATTGAAAGCGTTATCACCTATCCTGGGGCATGGGGTGCGGATTTTACCCCATTGGTTAGTGATATAGCGTCAATTCCAACCAGAAATACGGTTTTACGCCCTCAAAAATTTTCCCTGGAACAGATCCCTTTCTTCAAGGTTTTGTTTTATCCTTTCCATGGTTTCTTTTTTCTTTAGAGCCCAGCCAGGGGCGATCAGTTCTTTTGGATGGGGGTCGCTGGTCAGTCGCTGGATTACCATATTTTCAGGAAGGTAAGCGAGAAATTCGCACAAAACATCCACATATTCTTCGTGGGTCATGCAGGCATATTTTTTCTGTAAAAAAAGAGTTTCCATCCGGGTTCCCCGGATAACATAGAGCACATGAAATTTGATTCCGTCAATGCCCATTCCGGCAATAATTTTAGCGGTTTCCAGCATCTGGTGTTTTGTTTCACCCGGCAGACCCAGGATGACATGCGCACAGATCTTAATATTCCGGTTTCGGGCAGCAGCAACTGCTTTTTCAAAGGCCGCAAAATTGTGCCCCCGGTTGATCCGGGCCAGGGTCGTGTCATGGGCAGACTGAAGTCCGTATTCAATCCAGATCAGACGGTCTTTTGCATAATCCTGTAACAGCGACAGCTTGCTTTCATCCACACAGTCCGGCCGGGTGCCGATGGAAAGACCCACCACATCCGGCACCCCAAGGGCCTCGTCATACCGTTGTTTAAGGATTTCGACCGGCGCGTAGGTGTTGGTAAAAGCTTGAAAGTACGCAATGAATTTTTTAGCTTTGTACCGTTTGATCACATACTGTCGGGCGTTTAAGATCTGGTCCCGGACTGAGATGCCTTTTTGAAAAAAACCGGTTCCGGAGCCGCTGGCATTGCAGTAAATGCATCCGTCAGCAGACAGGGTGCCGTCCCGGTTGGGGCAGGAAAAGCCGGCATCCACCGTAATCTTGTGAACCCGGTGCCCGAAAATGTTTTTAAAGTAAGTGTTTAAATCATAAAACCGGTTTTCCATGGCGGTTGTTCTCACCTACGTCTTTGGCGTTGAAAAGCGTTCTGTTTTGGTATTTAATGGGTTGCGCTTTGTTAGGCTCATACCATAGATAAAATGCATGTCGCAATACATACGAAAAAAGCGGGAAAATTAGCCAATGACGGTGTATCCGAAAAAATATGATGTGATTGTGGTTGGCGCGGGCCATGCCGGATGCGAAGCAGCCCTGGCCGCAGCCCGGATGGGCTGCCAGGTGCTGGTGCTGGCCATTGATCTGGATAAAATTGCGGCCATGCCTTGCAGTCCCTCCATCGGCGGTATGGCAAAAGGACAGCTGGTCAAAGAAATTGATGCTCTGGGCGGTGAAATGGCAAAGATTACTGATAAGACCGCTATCCATTTTCGAAAACTGAATACCAAAAAAGGGCCTGCGGTCCATTCTTCCCGCACCCAGAACGATAAAAATCTTTATCACCGAGCCATGAAGGCGGTGCTGGAAAAAACTCCGAACCTGGATGTGAAACAGGCCCGGGTGGATGCGCTGGTGGTGGAAGACGGCCGGGTGGTCGGGATTTGCGATCATACGGGCTACGGGTTTGAAACGCCATCAGTGGTGCTGGCCACGGGGACTTTCCTGAGCGGCCGGGTGCATATCGGAGAAACATCCTTCAAGGCCGGACGGGCCGGAGAGTTTGCGTCCTATGCGCTGGCGGACAGCCTGAAATCATTGGGTTTCACCCTGGGCCGCCTGAAAACCGGCACACCGCCCCGGCTTCATCGGGACACCATTGATTTTTCAGAGATGGCCCGTCAGGACAGTGATTTTCCGGCAGAACCGTTTTCCTCTTTTTCTCAAGGGTTTGAACTGGCGCACCAGCCCAGCTATATCGGCCGCATTGAAACAAAGACCATCCGTATCGTGCAGGAGAATATTGCGCTTTCCGCGCTTTACAGCGGCCGGATCACGGGCACATCGGCGCGTTATTGTCCGTCGTTTGAAGACAAGGTCATGAAGTTTCCTCACCGGGACAGCCATCAGCTGATTTTAGAGCCCGAAGGCATCGATACCGAGGAGATTTATGCCAGCGGACTGGGCAACAGCCTGCCCCTGGAAATCCAGCTGGCCGTGGTCCGGTCCGTGAAAGGGCTGGAATACGCGGAAATCATGCGTCCCGCCTATGCCATTGAATATGATTATGTGAACCCGGTGCACCTCACCCCCCGGCTGGAAACAAAAAAAATCGGGGGCCTTTTCATGGCCGGTCAGATCAACGGCACCTCCGGGTATGAAGAAGCCGCTGCCCAGGGGATGTGGGCCGGCATCAATGCAGCGTGCCGGGTGCAGGGACGGCCCGCGTTTCTCTTGGACCGGTCCCAGGCGTATATGGGCGTGATGGTGGATGATCTGGTGACCCGGGGTACCCGGGAGCCTTACCGGATGTTTACGTCCCGGGCGGAATACCGGCTGATGCTGAGAGAAGACAATGCCGATCTGAGGCTCGCGGAAATCGGTCATGAACTGGGACTGGTGGAATCGGATACGGTAAAAGATGTGAAAGACCGGCGCCGGCAGATTCAGGATGAAATCCAACGCATCCGGAAGGCGGTGGTCAAACCGGTGCCGGCGGTAAATGACTATTTGACGGATCGCGGCTCCTCTCTCATCGACAATGGCGTCCACCTGGACCAGCTGCTCAAGCGAAACGAATTGGATTATGGGATGGTGGATACCCTTGCGCCGGCGGATGCGCCCCTGGAACGCCGGGTGACCCGGCAGGTGGAGATCGAAATAAAATACGAAGGTTATATTCAGAAACAAGAAAAGGAAATTAAAAAATTCAGCAATCTGGAACATCAAAAAATACCGGAAAACTTTGATTTTGTTTCCTTGCATGGCCTCTCCAATGAGCTTCGGGAGAAACTGTCCATTGTGCGGCCCCTGTCCCTGGGCCAGGCATCACGTATCGACGGTATGACGCCGGTGGCTCTTTCCGTGCTGATGATCGCACTGAAATCCCGGGGCGGCTTGAAATCCGGATCGTAATATATTTTAAATGGTTAATGCGTTTTCACCCTTGACAATCCCGGGTTTTGTTTTATGGTTGTACTGAATAGATCAGAATAGTGGAATCAATAAAAATGGAAAAAGGCAGGTAGTAAAAAATGGCGCAAAAGGATTATTACAAAATTCTGGGTGTCGCAAAAGACGCAAGTGCCGGGGACATCAAAAAGGCGTACCGAAAACTCGCCCTGAAATACCATCCGGACCATGCGTCCGGAGACAAGGCCAAGGAAGAAAAATTCAAAGAGATCAGCGAAGCCTATGCCGTGCTCAGTGATGCGGAAAAGCGCAAAAATTACGATACGTATGGATCCGAAGGCTTTCAGCAGCATTATTCACAGGAAGATATTTTCAGGGGTTCCAATATTGAAGATATTTTGAGGGAATTTGGCTTTGGCGGCGGTTCCTTTTTTTCCGGAGGTCGAAAAACGGGTGGCGGCGGCAAACGGTTTTCCTTTAACCCGGAATCCATGTTTAATTTCGGCGGCGGCCGGCAGCAGCCGTCCGCGCCGGCAAAAGGCTCTGACATGGAGTATGAAATCGGGCTGACCTTGTCTGAAATCGCCACCGGTACATCCAAAAATCTGTCCTTTCAGAACCCGTCTGGCGGCACCGAAACCATCACTGTTAAGATTCCCAAAGGGATGGTTTCCGGAAAAAAACTGCGCCTTGCGGGACGGGGGCAGTCAAGTCCATACGGCGGGCCGGCCGGCGATCTTTACATAAAATCCAAAGTGATGCCGGATCCGGTCTTTAAGCTTAGGGATTTTGATTTATATATTTCCCGGGAAGTGAAACTCTCTGATGCCCTGCTCGGCACGCAGATTTCGGTTCCCACCATTGACGGAAAACAGCTCAGTTTAAAAGTTCCGCCGGGAACCAGACATAAAAGCAAAATGCGGCTTGCCGGAAACGGGATTCCGCACATGAAAGGCACGGGGTCCGGTGATCTGTTTGTTGAGATTCTCGTAGCCATGCCGAAAAAATTAAATAAAAAACAAAAACAATTAGTTGAAAGTCTTGCCGCAGAAGGCCTGTAATCAGGGTGCGGCTCGCCTTAGAAAATAATTTGTCTCGCTACTGACCGACAACCGGTTTTCCGGTTGTCGGTTTTTTTGTGGTCACCGGGAAAAATGTCGCAACATCAGGAATACAGTAAATTTATTGACAAAAGCATAGGTTCCGTATATAACAAATCAGCTGTACGCCGGAGAAAGCGCCTTTTTGTCGGCATAAAAGGAATAACTACACTGATAACGCACTGATATGGCAATAAATTTAAATTTTTTCAGTTTTAGTCCAGATGACTGAAAGAACGGCGCCCCCATTGTGCAGGCATGGCTAAGCGCCTGTGCGCCGAATCATTGGTGTCGTAAAATTTCCGCCGAACAGGATTTGTCGAATTCTCATATGTTGTGTGAATCTTTAAAACAATCGCCGCCATGAACTGAAATGCCTGAACTAACGATGGTTCTTAGCAGAGAAGAGATCGACCGTCGGGTTGCGGAGATGGCCCAGAGAATTTCTGAAGATTACCGAGACCGGCATTTGGTGCTGATCGGCGTCCTGAAAGGCGCATTTATTTTTTTAGGTGATCTGGCCAGGCAGCTGACGATTCCTGTAGAGATTGACTTTATTCAATTTTCGAGTTACGGAAACAGTGATGTATCTTCAGGGAATATCCGGTTGCGAAGTAATGTCTCTACTGAAATCAGCGGCAAGGATATTCTGGTGGTGGAAGATATTGTAGATACCGGCCTGACAATGAAAAAGCTGATACCGCATCTGGAAGCGTTGTCACCGAAAAGCGTCAAAGTTTGCGCTTTCATAGACAAACGCGAGCGGCGTAAAGTGGATTATGAAGCAGATTATGTATGTCATGCAGTCAAGGGTGGATTTCTGGTGGGGTATGGTCTGGATTATGCGGAACAATACAGAAATTTGCCGGCACTTTATCACCTAAAATTATAAGCAGCGAGGAAATAAAATGATTATTACCTGTGAGGCTTGTGGTACCAGTTTTAAGATTAAAACCAGCCTAATCAAAGAAACAGGTTCAACAGTCAGGTGTTCAAAATGCCAGCAAGTATTTATTGCCTACCCGCCGGAAGATGAAAAAGCCACCGATTTTTCAGTCGACGAATCCCTCGAGTCCAAAATAGATGATTTTCTGGGCACTGAATTTGACGATGAATTCAGTGATCTGGAGTCGGAGATATCTCTGGAAACCGCAGAAATTACCATGTCGACGTCGGAAGAACTGTTTGCCACGGCGGATGCCGGTTTGGATGAAACCAGTGAAGCAGGGGCGGAGCCGGAGATCCTGTTGTCGGAACTCGAACAGGACGACGATACCATTTCCATGGATGATTTAACGTCGGGCCCTTCAGCGGATGCAGACGTCGAACTGGGCGAGCTGCTTGCGGATGATGATGAATCTGAGGTTTTATCCTTTGATAATTTCACAGGAACTGAGGAAGAAATTTCATTTGATACCCTGGAGTCAACAGCGGATCAGGATGAAGACACGCTTGATCTGGAGTCCATGGTGTCGGATGAGTTGGTCGAAGAAGAAGTAGTTTCAGATGAAACCATTGAATCGGAAGAGGAGGAGATTGATTTTTTAGATTTTGGAGCGGAAGCGGTTCAGCCGGACGCTGAAACAACGATCGAAAAAACAGCTGAACCGGAAGAAATAATGGAAGGAGGTGTTGATACGGATTTGGATGAGTTTGATTTAGCAAAAGAACCGGAGAAAGAAGACGACACCTCTGAAGGAACTGCAAAACAAGCCGGAAAAATGGAAGCTGAAGCAGAAAAACCGGCTGAAGAATTGTCAAAATCAGGCATCGATAAGATCGATGAAGACGAATTTGAACTGGATCTCGATTTGGAAACGGAACCGGAAGCCGAAACGGACCAGGAAGAATTTGACCTGGATCTGGACGTCTCGCCGGAAGCCAGAGACGGGGACGAATTGGCCCTTGATGAAGATGATCTGGACCTGGATCTGGATGGTTTTGAAGATCTGGACCTGACCGAATCTTCTTCCGAGAGTGCGACGGCGGAAGAGGACCTGTCGCTTGATATCGCGTCAACATCCGGGACTGACGAAGATCTTGGGTTGGATCTCGATCTGGATGAATTCGATGACCTGGACCTGGATCTTGATCTGGGCGGGGAAGAAGCAGCGTCTGCGGCAGACGCCGGAGAAGAAGCGGATTTTGATCTGGATCTGGATTTGGATCTTGAAGAAGATGATGACGTTGCGGAAGCGGAACCTGCCACTGCTGTGGATGACGAATTTGATCTGGACTTTGATCTGGAGGAAGAAGGGGACGAAAAAGAAGCGGCTGAACTGGAAACCTTTGATCTGGATTTGAGTATTGAACCGGAACCGGAAGCAGCAGCAGAAGAAGAATTCGACCTGGATCTGGATTTTGACGATGAGCTGAGTGACGCGTCATCCGGGGAAGCGGAAACGTTTACGGATGATGAAACCGCAGCGGCATCTGAAGAATTCGATCTGACGCAGATTGAAGATGTTTTAGATTTTGACGAAACGCCGGAACCTGAAGAGGTAAAAGCCGAAACAGTAATTGAAGACCTGGAAATGGAGCTTGAGAAATCGGACCCCGGAACCATTTCCGATGATGATGAGATGTCCATTGATCTTGAAACCATGCTGGACGAAGAAGATCATGAGACAGGAGACAAGAAGGAAGTTTCTCTGGAAACCGTTGAAGAGCGGGAACAGCAGATAGAACAGGATTACCGCAAAACAGTTGTTGAAGAAAGGGAACGATCCGAAGTCCCGGGTAATGCTTTCACCGGGGCGGCCGCCGCGGACGCAGCCTTTGAGGAACCCGTCAGACCGGCTGAGCCGGCCGCCGCGAAAATCGCCAAGACAGCGGGAAAAAAGCAAAGTGTCAAGAAAATACTGATTCCGCTGATTCTTCTGATTGTGCTGGGAGGTCTTGTTTATGTAGGCGTGACCATGTTCACCGGAGAGAAAGACGCACCGGTGCCGCCGCCACCCGCCGCCACGGATCAGGGCAATCTTCAGATGGAAATGATTGCCACGCCTTCATATCAGTTTGTTGAAAATGAAGCAGCTGGAGAACTTCTGGTAATTACAGGAACGGTGACGAATAGATATGATCATCCCCGCAGCAATATTCTTGTAAAGGGAACCCTTTACGATGCGGCGGGGAAGGTCATCGTCACTTCCACGGCATATACCGGGAATATGCTGACAGATGCTGAACTGGCGACCCTTGAGTTGGATCTTATCAATGAACGCTTAAATAATCGTACGGGGGATGACAACCTGAACGTTGACATTGCGCCGGGCAAGGAAATCCCCTTTACGGTTGTTTTTGCAAATCTGCCGGAAAACATGCATGAATTCACGGTAGAAGTGGTGCAATCGGCCAGGTAAGCCATTTTCCGGCGTTTCAGCCAGGAAAAAAATTAAAATTAATGTTTTGGGCTTGACTTGAAAAAGCTTAGTTGATAAACAGCTTCTTTTTTAAGTTGCGCCGGTGTTGAGAATTTTGTTAAAGGCCGGACCTCTTTGCTGAGGTTCGCGGCAGGGTAAATAAAAGTTATCAGGCAAGAAACGGAACAAAAAAGTCAGGCTTTTTACAAAGTTTTTAACCATTGGTTTTATCGGGCGATGTAGCTCAGCTGGTTAGAGCATGCGGCTCATATCCGCAGTGTCCGGGGTTCAAGTCCCTGCATCGCCACCATTTATAATATAAAGCCCCTCTGCCGATCAGAGGGGCTTATTTGTTTGAAGACCGGCAATCGGATAGCAATTTGACAAATCATTAAAATGTGACGATAATTATTTTTCAATTGAAAAGTCGGATTTCAACAGATGGAAAAATGAGACGTTATCCCTATGCT
The DNA here is from genome assembly GCA_963675805.2 of Desulfobacterales bacterium. GTDB lineage: Bacteria > Desulfobacterota > Desulfobacteria > Desulfobacterales > Desulfosalsimonadaceae > SURF-3. Next base: position 1,257,583 of record CAXXNU010000001.1, read on the forward strand.
GATTTCGGGATTTGAAAAAATCGTTGAGGAACGGATCCGGCAGTCCCAGAAAAACGGAGAGTTTGATAATCTGCCGGGGTCGGGAAAACCCCTGCAGTTAGAAGACCTTTCCCGCATACCGGAAGACCTCCGTCTGGCCTATAAAATGCTGAAAAATGCGGATTGTGTGCCGCCCGAGATTGAAATTAAAAAGGAGATCCGGAGCACGGAATCGCTGCTTGCGGACCTTACTGATGAAAAGTTGAAATACAAAACCCTTAAGAAATTGAATTATCTGATACTGAAGCTGAATACCATGAGATCGGGTGCCGTGAAATTCGAAATACCACAGCGGTATGAAGCACAGGTTGTGGGTTGTCTCTCAGATGATAACGCATCCGGTGACCGGAAAAAATAATCTGCTTTTTGTAAATGTTAAAATCCGGCGGCGTCCCGGATGCGGCGGTTTTCAGACGAATTAAAGAATAATGTTTAAAAAAAATAAAGAGATATCAACCATAGCGAACAGCCTGGTGGTGGCGTCGTCCATTCTCATTTTTCACGTGATCCTGCTGGCCAGCCTTGGTATTCTGGTGTTTATTTTCAGCGGGATCGTCAATTATTTTTTCTGGATTTTTCTGGGGGTCGCTGCACTGATTTCCGGTGGTTTATACCTGTTTTACCGGTATATGAAAAAACAGGGGGGGATAACATTCATGAAACTGATGTCCCTGCCAGAGCTTGACGGAAAAAATGTTGAAATCAATCTGCTGGGCGGGCTGGCCTCTTTTAAAGTGACGGATGAAGACAAGAAACGATCCCGGGCGATTGAAAATAATACCGATCCAGTGCATCTCATGCTGGAAGATCCGGAGTCCAAACGCTTCAGAGATATCTCGGCCCTGGCGAACATGCTGGAAAAAGACCTGATTACCAGAGAAGAATACAATCATCTGAAAAAATCCCTAATGAACTAAGACAGAAGAACTGAATCGCGTCGCCGCAGGCGCGAAGGCTTTGTATGTGCCCTATATCCCGCAGCAGGAATCCAGTTTAATATGAAACATAAAATGACCGTGGCATTGCTTTCCGGCGGTACTTCCCCGGAACGGGAGGTATCCCTTACCAGCGGAAACCAGGTGCAGGCGGCCCTGGACCAAAAAAAATATCATGTGCGCCGGTATGATCCCAAAACCGATATCCCCCGGCTGATTGCAGATGCCGCAGAAATTGACGTGGCCCTGGTGATGCTCCACGGCAGTCCCGGGGAAGACGGGTCGGTGCAAGGGCTTCTGGATCTGCTTGGGATTCCGTATCAATGCGCCGGAGTATTGGGCAGCGCGGTGTCCATGAACAAACTTGCCTCCAAGCAACTTTATGTTCAGAATCAGATTCCAACACCGGATTTTAATATCTTTCAAAAAAAAAAGGCGGTCTCGGGCATGGATATGGAAATGGACATAACAGCCTGCATTGAGCGTCTTGGTTTGCCACTGGTGGTAAAACCGGGTTCCGGCGGCTCCAGCATCGGCATGGCCATTGTTCAATCGGCGGACGATCTGTTTCCGGCCCTGGAAAATGCCTTTACCTATGATGACACGGTGCTGGCGGAGGCTTACGTCCGGGGAACGGAAATTACCGGCGCGGTCATCGGCAACCGCCGCCTGGAAGCCCTGCCCATCATTGAAATCGTGCCGAAAACCAGCCATGCATTTTTTGATTATCAGGCCAAATACACGGCCGGTGAAACCGAAGAAATCTGCCCGGCCCGGATCAGTGAAAAACTGGCGGAAAAAGCCGGGACTCTGGCGAAAAAAGCCCATCAGTCCCTGTTCTGCAAGGGGTACAGCCGCACGGACATGATCATCAGCGGCAACTCAGCGGACGCCGACATTTATGTTCTTGAAACCAACACCATTCCGGGAATGACACCCGCCAGTCTCCTGCCCATTGCGGCCCGGGCCGCTGGCATGGGTTTCAGTGATTTAATCGACCGGCTGATTGCGCTGGCCCTGGAAACACCTTCTTTTCCATAATGTTGACAGAAAGGAAACCCACATGAAGATTTTAATTGTTGGCAGCGGCGGCCGGGAACACACCCTGGCCTGGAAAATCTCCCAGAGCCCGAAAGTGAAACAGATTTTTTGTGCCCCCGGCAATGCCGGCATTTCAAAATTTGCCGAATGCATTGCCATCCCGGCCGATGATCTTGAAAACCTGGCGGCATTTGCACAAAAGGAAGCCATTGATCTTACGGTGGTGGGACCGGAAGCACCCTTGTCGTCAGGCATTGTGGATCTGTTTGAAAAAAAGGGGCTGAAAATTTTCGGACCGAGCCAAAAAGCCGCCCGGATTGAGGCCAGCAAATCTTTTGCCAAAAAAATCATGCTCAAATACAAGATCCCTACGGCCATGGGCAAAACCTTTGCTTCGCCGCAAAAAGCGGTTTCCTATATCCGGGCCATGACCCCGCCCATAGTGGTGAAAGCCGATGGCCTGGCTGCCGGCAAGGGAGTGATGGTCTGCAAAACAAAGGATGAAGCGGAACAGGCCGTGAAAATGATGCTGGAAGACCGGGCATTCGGCGATGCCGGCAAAAAAGTGCTGATTGAAGCGTGTCTTGTGGGTGAAGAAGCGTCTTTTATCGCGTTTACCGATGGAAAACATGTGCTGCCCCTGCCCGCGTCCCAGGATCATAAAACCATCTATGACAACGACGAGGGGCCCAATACCGGGGGCATGGGGGCCTATTCTCCGGCCCCGGTGGTAGACCGGGATATGGCGGATAAAATCATGAATCAGGTGATGAAACCCATGGTAAAGGCCATGGCCGCGGAGGGTGCGCCTTATAAAGGGGTGCTGTATGCGGGACTCATGATCGACCGGGATCAGGTGAAGGTTATAGAGTTCAATGCCCGGTTCGGCGACCCGGAAGCGCAACCCCTGCTCATGCGGCTTTCCTCTGATATCGTGGATATTATGGAGGCCGTGGTGGACGGTCGTTTGGATCAATGTTTCATCGAAGTGGATCAGCGCCCGGCGGTCTGCGTGGTGATGGCATCAGACGGTTATCCCGGTGCTTATAAAAAAGGCATGGCCATTTCCGGTCTGGAAGAAGCCGCCCGCATGAAGGATGTGATGGTGTTTCACGCCGGCACCGCTCTTGAGGGTAATAAAATTGTGGCCAGCGGCGGGCGGGTGCTGGGGGTGACCGCTTTGGGAGACACCATCCAAAAGGCCATTTCAAAGGCCTATCTTGCGGTTTCCAAAATTTCCTGGAAAGGGAGCTATCACCGCACGGATATCGGCCAAAAAGCCGTCCGGCGGCTTGAAACCCCGCCAAAAGTGGCCATTGTCATGGGCAGTGATTCAGATTATGATATTATGAAACAGGCAGCGGATATTTTGAAAAAATTTGGCGTGCCCTATGACATCACCGTGGCCTCGGCCCACCGGACCCCGGACCGGGCGGTCAATTTTGTGAAAAATGCCGAAAAAAACGGGGTGAAAGCCGTTATCGCCGGGGCCGGGCATGCGGCCCATCTGGCCGGAGCCCTTGCCGGACATACGATTTTACCCATTATCGGGGTGCCCATTGATTCTTCCGCATTAAACGGTATGGATGCCCTGCTGTCCACGGTGCAGATGCCGCCGGGGGTTCCCGTGGCCACCATGGCCATTGGAAAATCGGGCGCCAAGAATGCCGGGATTTTTGCGGTGCAGATGCTGGCCGGGGCAGACCCTGAACTCTTGCAACGGCTAAGGGAATTTAAGCAGGAAATGGCGGATCAGGTTGAACAAAAAGCCCGAAAACTCGAAACGCAATTCTGAAATAAAGACCGTTGATCCGGTCCGGCCGGATCAGCAGGTGATTGAACAAGCGGCAAATATTGTAAAAAACGGCGGTATCGTCATTTTTCCCACCCGCACCCTTTACGGGATGGGAGTGGATGCATTCAACGAAAATGCCGTCAGCCGCGTGTTTTGCTTCAAACAGCGGGCCGTGGACAAGCCCTTGTCCGTCTTGGTTTCAACCATTGACGCCGTGGTCGAGCTGGCAGCCGATATCCCTGACGCCGCTCGTCGGCTGATGCGAAATTTCTGGCCCGGCCGGTTGACCATCGTCTTTTCCGCCCGGCCCGACGTTCCAGGAGGGTTAACCGCCGGCACCGGAAAAATCGGCATCCGGGTGCCGGACCATCCGGTGGCGGTCCGCCTTGTCGCATCCCTGAATTGCCCGTTGACTGCTACTTCCGCCAATATTTCCGGTCATGCCGGGGCCAGCCGTGTGAACGCCCTGCCGGAAAGGCTCCTTGGGCAGGCGGACCTGATCCTGGATGCGGGAAAATTAAACGGCGGCATCGGCTCCACCGTGGTGGACGTCACTGTTCATCCCCCGGCCATTCTCCGGGAAGGGGCGGTGTCAGCAATGGAATTGTTTGACGTGTTGGATTCACCTGTTGGTGGGGCAGAAAAAGAATGACTGATTTTGCACAAAAAATGACCGATATCCTGAACCATGGCGCCCTGAATCTGGCCATGGCCATTGGATATAAAAACCGTATTTTTGATGTGATGGCGGATCTTGGAAGACCCGCTGCTATCCAGGAAATCGCGGATGCCGCCGGCCTTGACCACCGGTATCTTACCGAATGGCTGGGAATTATGGTGATGGGTCAGATTGTGGAACTGTCCCAGACCGCCACCGGTGAAAATACCTATTTTCTGCCGCCGGCCCATGCCGCGTTTCTGACCCGCAAAGCCGACAACAGCAATCTGGGCGTATATACCCAGGAAATACCGCTTCTCACCGCCTGCGCCATGGACGCGGTAAACCAGGGAATGAAAACCGGGCAGGGCATTCCCTTTTCCCAATATCCGGCATTTCAGGCGTTCATGGGGGAACTGGCGGATGCCAAACACCGGGAGGTGCTGATCCGGCAATTTCTGCCGTCCGTTGAAGACGGCACACTGGTGGAACGTCTGAAAAACGGCATCCGGGTTTGCGACCTTGGCTGCGGCCAGGGCCTTGCGGTCAATCTCATGGCCCGGGCGTTTCCCCAGAGCACGTTTGTGGGAATGGATAACCACGAAGCCGCCATCCGGGCCGCGCAACACCAGGCCCTTGAAATGGGGCTTTCCAATGTTGATTATATAATACAAGATGCCGCAGCCATTGACGGAGACGACGGGCTTTGCGGGCGGTTTGATTATGTGTGTGCGTTTGACGCCATTCACGATCAGCAGAAGCCCCTTGCGGCCTTAAAAGGCATCCACTGCATGCTGGCGTCCGGCGGTCTGTTTTCCATGGTGGATATTAAGGCGGGTTCCGATCACAGGGAGAACCTGGACCATCCCATGGGCGCTTTTTTGTATACCGTGAGTCTGATGCATTGCATGCCCATCGGTCTGTATGATAACGGCGCCGGCCTTGGCATGATGTGGGGCCGGGAAAAGGCTCTGGAAATGCTTGCTCAAGCCGGATTTGAACAGGTGGACGTTCTGGAGATGGCCCATGACGGGTTTAATCTTCATTATTTGTGCAGGAAAAAACAGGAATAAAAGTAAAAATGAAAGAATGGGTTCAGGAAAAACTGATCTGTCCGGAATGCCTGAAAGAAGAAGTCCCTCTGGAATTGAGCATTGATGCAGCTGAAGAAGATGATGTGCTGGAAGGGAGCCTCACATGTCCTGCCTGCCAAAGAACCTATCCCATCCAAAATGGCGTTGCCGTTGTGCTGCCGGCGGCTTCCAGCGCTGGTGTGTTTGAAGCATCCGGGTATAATTCTAAAAATATGCTGTCTGCCTACCTGTGGAGTCATTTTTGTGATTTTTTAAATGATCCCCAGGCAACGGATGCGTACCAAATTTGGTCTTCATTTTTTAAGAAATCAGAGGGCGACGCATTAGACATCGGCTGTTCCGTGGGAAGGTTGTCTTTAGAGCTTTCCAAAACCCACCACCGGGTAATCGGCATTGACACATCCATCTCTTTTGTGGGCAAAGCCCGGGATCTGGTGCGGAAAAAAAACCTGGATTTTGATCTCATCATCGAAGGGTTTATCACGGAAAACAGAAGGTGTGCCTTTGACGCGGGGTTTAATTATGAAAACGTGGATTTTCTGGTGGCGGACGCCCTAGCCCTGCCGTTTCCGGAGCGCTCCTTTAACACGGTGACCTCCATTAATCTCCTGGAAAAGGTGGCAAATCCCCTGCAGCACCTGAAGGATATCAACCGGGTGATGAAGGAAAAAGAGTCCATGTTTGTGTTTTCGGACCCGTTTTCCTGGGATGAGAATTTTTCCGATCCCAAAACCTGGCTGAGCGGCGGCCTCAATGGCAATGGCCGCTGCCGGGGAGTGGAAAGCATCTCCCGGTATTTCACCGGAAAGGATCATGTGTTTGATCCGCCCCTGACAATACTGAACACCTGCAATGTGCCCTGGAAAATCAGGAAAACCTGCAATCTATGGGAACATATCAATTCGGAATGTATTGTGGGCGAACGCTAATAACAAGAGGTTGGTTTGGATAAAAAATTTGGCATCTGTGGTCTTTGTTTTCACAGCCCGGGCTGCGGCGCGGAAGTGTTTTTTGATGAACAGGGCAGGATTGATCATTTGAGGCCGGACCCGGATGCGCCGGCGGGAAAAGTTCTCTGTCCCATTGCCGGGGCTGTTAAGGAAATTGTGTATGCTGATACCCGGCTCAAGCATCCCCTCCGGCGGACCGGCCCCAAAGGCACCTATGAATTTGAAAAGATCTCCTGGGACGAGGCCTTTGATTGCATTGTTGAACAATTAAATACCATAAAAAAGGACTACGGCCCGGAAGCTGTGGGTATTTATGCGGGCACCGGCTCCTATGAGCGGTCGTTTAAGGATACGTATCAACTCAAAGGTTCGGAGATCTATCTGGCGTCCAGTGTGCTTTTTCCCTTCGGTTCCCCCAATTCCTTTGGCGTGGGAGCGCCATGTTATACCTCTTTGGGTGTGCTGGCCCCTAAACTCACCATGGGGTGCCTGCATATTGACATGTTTTCGGATGTGGACAATTCTGATCTGATTCTGGTGTGGGGTACGGACCCGTCCACATCCACGCCGCCGGAAATGTTTGAGCGCTTGAAACGGGCCGCGGACGAAGGCGCGGAAATTATTGTCATTGATCCCCGCCGCACAAAAGCTGCGGAACTTGAAGGCAGCCAGTGGCTTCCCATCCGCCCGGGGTCGGACGGGGCGCTGGCCCTGGGGTTGTCCCACATTCTGATTCGGGAAGACCTGTTTGACGCGGAATTTGTGAGAGACTGGACCGTTGGGTTTGAGGAGTTTGCCGCCTATGTAACGGAGTTTACCCCGGAATATGTCTCAGCCGTCACCGGCATTGACGCGGACCGCATTGAGGAACTGGCAGAACAGATCGCGGACGCGGAAGGGGCCTCCTATATCATGTATACCGGCCTGGAATATACCAAGAGCGGGGTCCAGAACATCCGGGCGGTCATGGTGCTGTGGGCCCTGGCCGGACAACTGGATGTGGAAGGGGGGCGGTGTTTTCTGCACCGGGAAAACGGCATTCCCCTGAACAGGGAAAGACAGGTTGAAACCCCGGGGTTTCAAAAATCCATTGGCGCGGGAAAATTTCCGGTCTATTCTCATTATTGCGGGGGAGAACCCCATGCCATTCTTCTGCCCGACGCCATCATTGACAGTGATCCTTACAAAATCCGATCCCTGATTGTTTACGGAGCATCCCTCATGACCTCCTGGCCGGATCCTGCCCGCTGGCAACAGGCCCTGGCATCCCTTGATTTTCTGGTGACCATGGACTTGCAGCTTACGGCTGACGCGGCCTATGCGGATATTGTACTGCCCGCCACCACCGGTTTTGAGCAGGAATCCTACTGCTATTACGGGTGTTCCTTGCGGCTGCGGGAGAAAATGATTGATCCCGTGGGCGAGGCCAGGTCCGGTTTTCAGTTTCTGGGGGAACTGGCCCGGCGTCTGGGATATGGGGATCTGTATCCCCAGACCCCCCGGGAACTCATGGAATCCGTGCTCAGCGGTTCCGGATTTACCGTTGATGACGTGATGAAGGCAGACAAACACGTTATCCGAAACTGCGACACCCCCATGGCCTACCGAAAATGGGAAAAAGGCCTGCTACGTGCGGACGGCCAGCCCGGTTTTGAAACTCCTTCCGGCAAGTTTGAAATTAAATCCAGTGTTCTTGAAAAATACGGGTACAACGGGCTTCCCAAATATGAAGAATCCGTGGAAACCCATGTCAGCAATCCCAAGCTGGCAAAGCGGTACCCCCTGATTTTGGGTACCGGTCCGTTCAAGCCGGACATGAAATCCTGCCTGCGGGCCATCCCCGCATTTCAGGAAAGATACCCCTATCCGGCCGTGGAAATCAATGAAACGGACGCAGAAAAACGCCGAATTGAAACCGGCGACCGGGTGGTGATCAAAACCGCCCGGGGCAGTGTTCAGATGCGTGCTTTTGTAACGGACCGCATCATGCCCGGGTTTGTGTACGCGCCTGTGGGCGGGGGCGGCCCCCAGGGCACCCCGGAATGGCAGCAGGCCAATGTCAATGTGCTGGCGGATATGGACCAGTTTGATGAAATCTCCGGATTCCCGGTATACAAAACCCTGCTCTGCGACGTCAAAAAAAAGAAACGCGCCCGCCGGGGCATTGCCGTCCAGGACCCCACCCTGGGGTGCGGGGGATGATTTGACAAACAAAACAACTTGTGCAATGCTGTAATGCGTGAGTTGCAGAAAAAAACAAAATTTAGTCTCCTGTCAACCGCTCTATTGTAAATCGTTTATCTTCTCTCCGGTATTTCTGAATCAAACAGGACAAGCTTTTCCCCATCTTTTTTGTCATAAAATCCCGATAAATGGGTTTTTGCAAGAATTCCGTCCCGTTATTATTCCTTTCTTTTCCTCAAACAAGCGAGTTTTTTCATGACAACCTCCTGGCAGCAGATATTGGATGCCGCAAGAGCGCTGCGCCATGATCTCCATTGCCGGCCGGAACTGACCGGCCGGGAGGTGGAAACCGCGGCCGCCATTCGCGCGGCGCTTTCCCGGGCCGGTATTGACTGGCGGGTGTGCGCAGAAACCGGCACGGTGGCGGTGCTTGCAAAAGAAGCGCCCGGCCGCAATGTTGCCCTTCGGGCGGACATGGACGCCCTTCCCATAGAGGAGCAAACCCGTGCGCCCTGGGCTTCAAAAAACCCGGGGTGCATGCACGCCTGCGGCCATGACGGCCACATCGCTACCCTGATGGCGGCAGGCATATGGCTGAAACACCAGGAATCGCAACTGCCCGGACCGGTAACGGTGATTTTTCAGCCGGCAGAAGAAGGGGGGCACGGGGCCCGCCGGATGATTGAAGACGGCGCTCTTGACGGGGTGGATGTGATTTATGCCTGGCACAACTGGCCGGCCATGCCTTTTGGCCGGGCCGTTTGCCCGGATGGTCCGGTCATGGCGGCCAACGGTACTTTTAAAATCACCGTGACAGGTGAAGGGGGCCATTCCAGCCAGCCGGAATTGTGCCGGGATCCGGTAGCAGCAGCGTCTGCCATTGTGCTGGCCCTGCAGCAGATCGTGAGCCGCCGGCTGCCGCCCCAGGCCGCGGCCGTGGTCAGTGTGACCTGTTTTGAGGCGCCGGGGTCGGAAACGGTCATTCCCATGCAGGCGGTGCTAACGGGCAATATCCGGATTTCTGAAGATGGCTTGCGGAACCGGGTGAACGACCTGATTGGCCAGATTGCCAGGGATACGGCGAGTGCCTGGGGAGCTTGCGCAGATGTGGAAATTTTTCCCCGGTACGGGGCCACGGTCAATCATCCGGATTGCGCACAGGCCATGCAAAATGCCCTGGCCTTCCAATTCGGAAGTGAATGGGAAAGTCGGGAAATGCCTGTCCCGGTGATGGCAAGTGAGGATTTTCATTATTATTTAAATCAAATTCCCGGGGCTCTGGCCCTGATCGGTGCCGGCGGCACGGCGCTCCATCATCCGTCTTATGATTTTAATGACGGTCTCATTGATCCCGCGGCCCGGGTCCTCATCCGGCTGGCCGGCGGCCCAGCGCCGGAAAAATAAAATCGCTGCAAGAAGAAACAAGCAGATGGAGCTTGTAATATTGTATCCCGCAGGGACGCAGAGGCGCTGAGATTTTTTCTCTGCGAGCCCTGCGCCTCTGCGGGAGATAAAATTTTTAAAATTCCAGACGATTTAAAAGTAACCATAAAAGGAGGAACGTATGAAGGTTTTTGAAACGTGGGAATCTGAAATTCGCGGGTATTGCCGAAAATATCCCACAGTGTTTGCCACTGCATCCAATGCCCGGCAGACTGATGAAAACGGAAAAACCTACATTGATTTTTTTGCGGGCGCAGGTGTCCTGAATTTCGGGCACAACAACGAACGCATGAAGCGGGCCATGATCGAATTTCTGGAATCCGATGGTGTGGCCCACAGTCTGGACATGTTCACCACCACCAAACGCCGGTTTATCCAGCGGTTTGCCGAAACCGTGCTCGTTCCCCGGAAAATGAATCACAAAATGCAGTTTGTGGGCCCCACCGGCACCAATGCTGTGGAAGCGGCCCTGAAACTGGCCCGCCGGGTCACCGGCCGTCACGTCATTTATGCCTTCAGCCACGGATTTCACGGCATGACCCTGGGATCGCTTGCCTGCACGGCCAATGCCTATTTTCGCGGAGCTGCCGGCGTTCCTTTGGAATATGTCACCCGCCTGCCTTTTGAAAATGAGCCAGGGGGCGGCATGGATCAGATCCGGGAACTGCAATGTGCTCTGGCGGATGCGTCCAGCGGCCTTGAAAAACCGGCTGCCGTCATTGTGGAACCCATCCAGGCCGAAGGGGGCGTGAACGTGGCCAGCCGCGCGTGGCTGCATGCGGTGCAGGAGCTGGCCCATGACAACGGCGCGCTGCTTATTTTTGACGATATTCAGGCCGGGTGTGGCCGCACCGGTTCCTATTTCAGCTTTGACGGCATGGACTTGTCCCCGGACATCATCTGTCTGGCCAAAGGCGTGGGCGGATACGGCACGGCCATGGCCATGAACCTGGTGAAACCGGAACATGATGGCCATTGGAAACCCGGCGAACACACAGGCACGTTCCGGGGCCAGGGGCTTTCATTTGTGGCCGGGGCTGAAGCCATGAGTTATATTGAGGATGCGGCGTTCATGAGTTCGGTAAAGGAAAAAGGCGCTATGATGGCAGACCGACTCATATCCCTGGTACCGGAAAACGCCGCTCCCGGCATTGCGGTTCGGGGAAAAGGCATGCTCCAGGGCCTGGATGTGGCAGACGGCAAAATTGCAGGCGCCATTGCTGCGGACTGCTTTGACAATGGATTGCTCATCGGTCCCTGCGGCACGGAAGGCCGGGTGTTGAAACTGATCCCGCCGCTCACCATTCCGGATGAAGATCTGGATGCGGGGCTGGATATTTTTGATGCGGCGGTTCGCCGGTATTTAAATTAAAGGAGGGGCAGGATGAAACAGCGCGACGACATGACCTTTCCATTTGAGGAATATGAGCGCCGGCTTCGGGAACTGCGGGAGCGCATGCAGTACCGCCGCCTGGATGCCGTGGTGATCACGGACCCGGAAAACCTGATGTATCTGACGGATTACCAGACCACGGGGTATTCGTTTTTTCAGGCCCTGGTGGTGCCTTTGGAGAGCGAGCCGTTCATGATCACCCGCCGCATGGAAGAGTCCAATGTGCACGAACGCACCTGGGTGGAAAACACCCGGCCGTACCCGGATACCGGGGATGCCATCCAGATGCTGGTGGAAAGCCTTCGGGAATTTGGTCTTGCCAGCAAAAGCGTGGGATATGAGCGGAACAGCTATTTTTTCCCAGCCTATCACCAGGACTCCATTCACACGACCTTCACCCGGGGCCAGCTCTTGGACTGTTTCGGCATTGTGGAGCAGGGCCGGATCCGGAAATCCGCCTATGAAATCGAAGTGATGAAAAAAGCGGCCCATGCCGCGGAAGCCGGCATGAAAGCAGGGTTTGATGCCTGCGCCGCGGGGGTGACGGAAAATGAAATCGGTGCCGCCATCAGCAATGCCATGTTCTGCGCCGGCGGGGAACCGCCCGCGGTCATGCCCTATGTAACTTCCGGCCCCCGGAGCATGATCGGCCATGCCACCTGGGAAGGCCGCACCGTGCAGCCCGGGGAACATGTGTTTCTCGAGGTAGGGGGCTGTTTCCGCCGCTACCATGCCGCCTTGATGCGCACGGTGCTGCTGTCTGAAATGACTGAATCCATGCAAAAAGCCCAGGACCGGATGAAGCTGGCCCTGTCTGAAGTCAAGAAACTGATACGGCCCGGGCTGACCGTGTCCGATGCGGACAACTTCATCCGTAAAATCATTATGGAAAATGATATTGGCGCCACCCTGATCACCCGGTCCGGGTATTCCATTGGTATTGCATTTCCGCCCTCCTGGGATGAAGGTTATATCCTGAGCCTTAAGCAGGCGGATTCGTCCATTCTGGAAGAAGGCATGACCATTCATCTGATCCCCTGGATGTGGGGGGTGGACGGGGATAAAACCGTGGGCATTTCAGACACCATTCACATAACGGATAATGGATGCGAGTCTTTTTTCACCCTGGATGAGGATTTTGTGTGCAAACCCGGTACCGCTACCCGGCCTGAAATGGGTGAAACGGAAAAAGTCCCGTGTTCTCGAGAGGATAGCAAAAAAACGAAAGAACATGAAAACTCCAAAAAACAGACCAGATTGAAAACTGAAAAAAAACAGGATGATCTGGAAAAACATAATCCGGAAGCGAAAGGAGAATATGCTGAAAGTCACTAACCCCACCACCGGCAATCCCCTTCATGAATATCCCGTGGATGATGGATCAACCGTTGAAACCGTGCTTGACAGCGCGGCCACAGCATTCCAGACGTGGCGCAAAACGTCGTTTCAAGAGCGGGCGGCAGTTCTGAAAAAAGCCGCCCAATACATGCGGGATCACACGGACGCCCTCGGCCTGCTGATGACCGAAGAAATGGGAAAACCCATCAAAGAAGCCCGGGCCGAGGTCAACAAGGCGGCCTGGTGCGCGGAGCATTACGCGGAACACGCGGAAGATTATCTGGCAACGGAAGTCCTGGCATCGGATGCCGCCAGCAGTTATGTGCAGTATCTGCCCCTGGGCACGGTGCTCGGGGTGCTGCCGTGGAACGCGCCTTTCTGGCTGGCCTTCCGGTTTCTGGCGCCGGCGCTCATGGCCGGCAATACCTGCGTGATGAAGCATGATTCCCATGTGCCGGCCTGCGCCCGGGGCATTGCCCAAATTTTTGAAAAAACCGGTGCGCCGGAAGGTATTTTTCAGAGCCTGCTCGTAAAATCCGCGGCCATTGAATCTGTTATACGGGATCCCCGGATTTGTGCGGTTTCGTTTACTGGTTCGGATACCGCGGGCAGCGCCGTGGCTGCTCTTGCCGCCTCAGAAATCAAACCCGCGGTGCTGGAACTGGGGGGCTCAGACCCCTCGGTGGTGCTGGCGGATGCGGATCTGGAAAAGGCCGCGGACATGATCACCCTGTCCCGCATTATCAATGCCGGCCAGTCCTGCATTGCGGTCAAGCGGATCATTGTGGAAGCATCGATTTACGATCAAATGGTGCCCCTTTTAAAAGACCGGCTCGCTGCCTTAAAAGTGGGAGATCCGCGCGAGGAAACAACCGACATCGGCCCCATTGCCCGGGCGGATCTCCGGGACAACCTGCATCGCCAGGTGACAGAAACAATTGATGCCGGGGCAACATGCCTGTTGGGTGGGGAAATGCCGGAAGGCAACGGGTTTTTCTATCCGGTCACCCTGCTCGCGGATGTAACGCCGGAAATGGTTGCGTTTTGCGAAGAAACCTTCGGCCCGGTAGCAGTGGTGGTTCGGGCAAAAGACGCGGATCATGCCATGGAGATGGCCAATGATACGCCCTATGGCCTGGCCGCCAGCATCTGGACGGAAACATCCCGGGGCGTGGCCCTTGCCAAAGAATTTTTCAGCGGGCAGGTGGTGGTGAATGGTCTGGTGAAAACCGATCCCCGGCTGCCCAGCGGCGGCATCAAACGGTCCGGATACGGCCGCGAATTGGGGCCCCACGGCATTCGGGAATTTGTTAATGCGCAGCAGGTGTGGGTCGGCCCGGCCCAAGCGTGACGGCTTCGCAAAAAGTCCAAATTCATAAAACCACAGAGGCCACAGAGAATGCATTTAAAATAATGACCAGAAAATTATTTCTGCAGACGCTTTGCCCTCTATGATTTTATTATCTGTCCAGCACGCCCCGCACCCGCTTCGCCAGTTCATTCATAGAAAAGGGTTTCTGGATGAACGCGACATTTTCTTCCAGAATGCCGTGGTGGGCGATGACATCAGCGGTATACCCGGACATGAAAAGGGTTTTCAGGCCGGGATGCGCGGCGGTTAATCGTCTGGCCAGGTCTTTTCCGTTCATTTCCGGCATGATCACATCAGTCATCAGCAGACTGATTTTATCAGGATGGGCCTTGCCAATGTCAAGGGCCCGGGCCGGGGTGTTTGCCGTGAGAACCTGGTATCCCATATTTTCCAGCATGTCTCGCACCATCTCCAGTATGGCGGCCTCATCTTCCACCACCAGAATGGTTTCCGTGCCGCCGGAAGTGGTCCGACGCCCGATTTCAGGGTCCGGCACCGGCGGACCCGTGTCCCGGGGCAGATAAATGTTAAAAACCGTTCCTTTCCCGGGAATGCTGGCAACACCGATAAATCCATTGTTTTGCCGGATAATGCCGTAGATCATGGACAGCCCCAGTCCCGTGCCTTCCCCCATGGCTTTGGTGGTGAAAAAAGGTTCAAACAGTTTTTCGCGGATTTCCGTATCCATGCCGCAGCCGTCGTCTTCCACGGACAGCCGGACATAATCGCCGGGAACGCCGTCCGGATGACGGGTGCAGAAAGCGTGGTCCACGGAAATATTGGCCGTCCGGATCAGAATATGGCCCACGCCATTGATGGCGTCCCGGGCATTAACGCACAGATTGGCCAGAATCTGATCCACCTGAGCCGGATCCATTTTCACCGGCCACAGGTGGGCCCCGGGTTTCCAGATGAGATGAATGTCCTCACCGATCAGCCGTCGGAGCATGGAGATCATGCTGCCCACGGTGTCGTTCAGCAACAGCTGTTTTGGGGAAATCGTCTGTTTCCGGGCAAATGCCAGGAGCTGCCGGGTGAGCTCTGCGGCGCGGACCGCCGCGCGCTGGATTTCCGCAATGGATGAGAAAAGGGGATGGGCCGGATCGGGGTGATCTGGTTTTGCCATTTTTTTAATGGCCAGATCGGCCTGGCCGATGATCACCCCCAGCATGTTGTTGAAATCATGGGCCACGCCCCCGGCCAGCCGGCCGATGGATTCCATTTTCTGGGACTGGTTCAGAAGTTCTTGAACTCTTTCCTTTTCTGCTTCTGCTTTTTTGCGTTCTGTTATATCGGTTACAAAATTAAGGGTGGCGGGAGCGCCGTCCCATTTAATGGCCACCACGTTCAGTTCCACCCACCGGACGTTTTGGCCGGCGGTGACAATGCGGAACGCATATTGGGGCGGCAACTCTTCTCCCTGCATGCGCCGGGTGTGCCGTTCCAGCACCATGGCCCGGTCGTCCGGATGGATGAATTCAACAAAAGATCGGGTTTTTAGGGTTTCGCCGGAATATCCGGTCAGTGTTTCGGTGCGGGGGTTGGTAAACTTTAGTTTGCCGTCCTGGGCCACAAAAATGGCTTCCCCGGCGTTTTCAACCAGGGCCCGGTATTTTTTTTCGCTTTCTTTGAGCGCGTCCTCCGCCTGTTTGCGGTCGGTGATATCATAAACCTGGAGCAGGGAGTTCGCCCGCTGGTCCGCATCAATGAAAACCGTGCTCTGCACTTCCGCAATGCGGCGGGTTCTGTCTTTTTTGATAAACGTGACCTCATACCGGTCCGGCACAGATTCTCCCCGCTGCCGCCGGACGTAACGGTCAATGGCGAGCTGCTTGCTCTCTTCAGCCAGCACAAAGAAAAAATCCGCGCCCAGAATGTCTTTTTCAGCGTAACCGCTAATTCTGCAGAATTCTTTGTTAATATAGGTATATTGGAATTGGTCATTGACAATGGCGATGCCCAGGGGAGAGGTTTCCACCATGGACCGGAACAGGGCTTCGCTGGCGCGAAGGGAGGCCTCGGCCGGCTCCAGTTCGCGGATGCGTTTTTCCAGCGCTTCATAAGTGGGTTGTGGGGGCATATGTCTCCTGGTGGCGGGCAGTCCGAAAGTCTCCGGCGCGGCATAACTGTACCGGAAATGGATCTGCCGGAAACAGATGGGCCGACAATGAATGGGCCGGAAAGCGATGGGGGGGCGCAGCACCCTGTAAAAAAAAACAGCTCGCACAAAATGGTTCGGGAATGCATATTAATACCATTTGCCGCGGGTGCTTGCAATATTTTTGCGCAGATGCGGAGTAAAAGGGACATCTGTGAGTTTTTAAAACCGGGACACCGCGGCCGATGTCAGGCTGCCGGTGTCAGGTGCCAGCATCCTTTTGCTTGATACCTGGCAATTTTGATGTAAGCCACAGAGGCCACAGCGGTCACAGAGAAAAGACCTTGTCTGCTTTTCTCTGATTAACTCAAGTGAGCACCGTGAGCAGCTGGGATTAAGTTTTTTTGCGGATTGCTTTCTACAAAGCTGTCAGGATTGGTTACGAGCCGGAAAATCAGCTGTTGGGCTTGTGTGAATGCGGAAGGTAACACCGAATGCTTTGTCCCGCACTTTTTGTTTCTGCGGGTTCAGTATCACAATGTTCTGGTCTTTTGCCAGCCGGACCAGTCTTTGGAGTTTTGATAAAAAATCAGACACGTCAAAGGGCTTTTCGAGAAAATCATCCGACCAGGCCTGGAGCCATTTCGCATCAGGCTCCGCAATCTGCCGGGCCATGAGCACCATGGTCGGTATGTCCCGCAAATCCGGATCGTTTTTAATGGCCGCCAGTACGGTGTGGTCTCCCCGGACCGGGGCGGCAACATTCAGCAGCAGAATATCCGGCATGATCTGTCGGATTGTCGGAAGGGCCGCGTTCCCGTTTTCGGCAAAATGGACGGTAAATCCCTGCATTTCAAGATAAGTTTTAAAAATGGCCTGGTTGCTTTTGGTATTGTCAAGAATAAGAACGGTGGGGTTGTCGGTCATGGGTTCATTTTTCCTGTTGTGTCGCTACCGCCGGTGATTGGGACCGGTGCCGAGACCTTTTGAAATCTTGGGCGTTTTTTATTGAAAGAATATCGTGGCAATGGTTTATTTTTCTTTGATAAAGCAATCCGTGTGCCATGGTTCAGGTGCTCATGAATAATATAACTATCTATAAATACATCTATTATAGAGAGGTAAAAAAAGCCGTGGCAAAAAGTGTAACAATTTTACACAATTTAATTTGCCGGATATGGGAGAAAATGTTACAGTTTCGCAAATCTAACCCTCACTCATTGCATCTGAGCGGCGCAGTGCGTTTCAATAAGGATTAAAAATGGAAAAACCCCTGATTTTACTTGTCGATGATAATGAAATTTTTCTGGAGCTGTTCTGCCTTCAGCCGGAAATTGAAGAGTTTACTGTGGTCCCGTTTTCTTCCGCGGAAAAGGCCCTGGCCTTTCTCGCGGATAGCGCCGTGGAGCTGATCATATCGGATGTCCAGATGCCCCAGGTATCCGGCATGGATTTTTTCAAAACCGTTCATGACCGGTATCCGGAAATTCCGTTTATTTTTTTAACCGCTTTCGGGTCCACCGAGCGGGCCATTGAATCGGTGAAAAAAGGGGCGTATCACTATTTTGAAAAACCCCTGGACGACAAGATCGATCTTTTCTGGTCCACCGTGCGCGAGGGCCTGGACAAGGGCCGCCGCAACCGGGAGCTGGAGGCCCTGAAAAAGGAAAAATTGCTGCGGGGCCGGTCAGCCGCAACCATGGTGGGTCGTTCCAAGGCCATGGAAAAGGTGTTTCAATCCATTGCCGAGGTGGCGGATCTGCCCGTGACAGTGATGATCTGCGGCGAAACCGGCACTGGAAAAGAACTGGTGGCCCGGGCCATTCATGACACCGGAAACCGTCGGGACCGCCCGTTTTTTGCGGTGAACTGCAATGAGTTTTCCCCGGGCATTCTGGAAAGTGAACTGTTCGGCCATGAAAAAGGCGCGTTTACCGGGGCCGTGGGCCGGAAAAAAGGGATCTTTGAGCTGGCGGACCGGGGCACGCTCTTTTTGGATGAAATCAGCAACGCGTCTTTGGAACTCCAGTCCAAGCTGCTGCGGGTCGTTGAAAATCAGAAGTTTACGCGGGTGGGCGGCGCGGTTGAGCTGGCATCCGACTTCCGGATTGTGGCGGCCACAAATATCCCCCTGAAGCCGGCGGTGGATGCCGGCCGGTTCCGCCAGGATCTGTTTTTCCGTCTGAACGTCTATACCATTGATATTCCTCCCCTGCGGCTGCGCAGGGAAGACATCCCCCTGATGGTCACCTACTATCTGGACCGGTTCAATCAGCTTTACGCCCGCGGGCTGGAAGGCATTTCGGAAAATGCCATGATGGCTCTGGCCAAATATGAGTGGCCGGGCAATGTGCGGGAACTGGTGAATGTGATGGAGCGGGCGGTGATTACGTGTAAAAGCAAAATGATCACCACCGGCGAGCTTCCCTTTGACACCCAAGACCGGATCAGCGACTCGGAATTCAGTTTAATTGAAATGGAAAAGTTCGTGATCCGCAGGGCCCTTGAAAAGACGGAGAATAACAAAACCCATGCCGCAGAACTCCTGGGCATTGCCCGAAAAACTTTGATCGAAAAAGTGAAAAAATACGATTTTGAATAGCGCGGTGATTTTCTCACAATACCTGAAAAACGGATGGTGAAATTCGGATACGGGTTTGGGGCTTGGCGGATGGAAATCCGTTCAATCCGTGACATCCGTGTCTGAAAAAATTATAAATAACAATTAATGAAGACACGAGCTTTACGGATGAAACGGATGAAAAAACAGCAAAAGACTTTTGGAACAGCGGGCAACTGCCTGTGGATGGCTATTTTCTTGCAGATGATGGTTGCCCCAATAACAATGGCTTCCGGTACTCTCGGTGCCCCCATTCAAAAAGAGACCGGAAACTCCCACCAGTTATCGGAAATTGTGGTGTCCGCCACCCGGGAAGATACGGCAAAACAGGACGTGGCCGCCAATATCATTGCTGTTGATCGGGAGGCCATTGAAAAAATGCCTGCTGCCACAGCCGCGGAAGTGCTGCAATATGTTCCGGGCGTGTATGTGGAGTTTAATGGCGGCCCGGGCAGCATGGCGGTTGCCCGGATCCAGGGATCCGAAGTCCGTCACGTGGCGGTGTATGTGGACGGGGTGCCCCTGAATCAGCTGGCCAACCCTCTGACGGATCTCAATTACCTGCCCGTGGATGCCATTGAACGGATCGAGGTTTACAAGGGTGCGGCATCATCTGCCTGGGGGTCTTCTCTGGGCGGGGTGATCAACATCATCACCCGGGAACCGGATGCCAACACACCGGCCGCCGGCACGATCCGCTCCTCTTTTGGAAAAGCCGATACCTTTAAAAACCGCGCCAATGTCCGCGGCACCATCCAAAAGGTGGGCTATTTTCTGTCCGTGACCGGCGACCACTCAGACGGGTTTGTGGATAATTCCGCCTATGACCAGACCGCTGTTTACGGCAAGCTTAACTATGATATCGGCACCGCCGGCCGGCTGAATTTGGTATATTCCTGGAACGAGGGCGAGAGTGAAGACCCGTTAATCAATTATCCGGACTTCTGGGATGATATCGAACAGGAGCGCACGTATCAGCGACTGCTCTATGAAACCGATGTCACGGACGCCCTGTCCATGACCGTGGAAGGCCGGCATCATGAATTTGACACATTGATAGAAGACGTGTTTGCCGACTTTCGCATGGTGTATAATGATTATGAAGAGGAATCCTGGGGCGGCAGCGTGCGCCTCAACTACACACCGAATGCGGAAAATGCGATAAATTTGGGTTATGACGGGGACTGGGGAGAATTTGACTGGATTAATTACACCCGAAAATACGATACCCGGAACTGGGCCGTGTATGCCAATGACACGTTTACCCGGGACAACCTTTCCGTCAATGCCGGGCTTCGGTATGATGACAACCGGGATTTCGGATCAGAAGTCAGCCCATCTGCCGGTGTGGTCTATCGCCTGTTTGACGATCAGGCCCCGATCCGTCCAATGATTCGGGCCCAGGTGGCCAAAGGATTTTCTGCCCCCCCGGCGGCCTGGGTCAAAGACCCGGTCTACGGCACCCCGGATCTAAACCCGGAAACCGCCATCAACTATCAGCTGGGATCGGAAGTATGGTTTTGCAAATTCTTCCGGTTTGAGGTGAACCTGTTTTACGCGGATGTGGATGACCTGATTCAATATGATCCGGATACGCGAAAATTTCAAAACATTGAAAAAGTGGTCCGTCAGGGAGTGGAAGGGATTCTGTCCGCATCCTTTGACTGGGGCCTTGACCTGTCAATTTCCGGCAGCTTTACGGATGTGGAAGATGACACCACCGGCGACACCATTAAAGATATCCCCAAAGAGCAGTATCAGACATCCGCCGCTTATACCTGGCAGTGGATGACCCATACCCTGTATGGAAAGTACACGGACTACAACTCCACATACCCGGAAACCCGGGACAAAAAATTCGTGTTTGACTACAAGTTTAACGCAAAGCTGCCGGAAACAGGACGATGCCGGACTGAAATGTTCTGCGCCGTATATAACCTGTTTAACTCCAATGTGGTCTACCGCAGCGTCTGGCCCCAGCCGGACCGGTGGGCCGAAGCCGGGGTGAGTGTGTCGTTTTAAAAGGCTTTTGAAAAACAACGGGTGCCGGCTTGATCCTTTTTTGGTCGTAGGAGCGGGCCATGCCCGCGATTGCGGACCACGATTGCAAAAATGATCGCGGGCATGGCCCGCTCCTACGCGTTGATTGATCGGATAACGAGATATAGGCGCTTTACTCAAGGCTCCCATATAAACCACCACTCATTTCAAAAAAAGGACATGGGGTGACCAGGCACATACGCGTTTTGATATGGGTTTTTGTGGTGGGGGTTCTGTTGTCCGCCTGCTCTTTGGGCGAAAACCCGGATGAGCCTTCTGGTAACGATTCCCCCGGCAATGTCCTCCGCATCGACGTGGAAGGTGATTTCGGTCCATTTACGCCCCTTTTGGAAGATATTTCCGGCTCTATT
The DNA here is from genome assembly GCA_963675805.2 of Desulfobacterales bacterium. GTDB lineage: Bacteria > Desulfobacterota > Desulfobacteria > Desulfobacterales > Desulfosalsimonadaceae > SURF-3. The sequence goes on from CAXXNU010000001.1 coordinate 1,278,954, forward strand.
TATTCCTATCCCTTTATTTACAGCTTTCTCTTTGTGCCCGATCCCGCCGGCAAGCTTATGCCGGACCTGGCCGTCGCCTGGGCCTATGACCCGCAGAATTTTACCTGGCGCATTGACCTGCGCAAAGATGCTTTTTTCCATAACGGCGACCCGGTAACCGCCGCGGATGTCGTGTTTTCGATCCAATCGGCTATTGAGCACAGAATCAAAAGCATGGAAGCGGGCATCAAAAATATCAAAGAAATAAATCCATATTGTCTTGAGATACAATTGAAACAGGATGATCCGGCCCTGCTATTCAGGATCTGGGATATGTCGATAACCCCGGCACCGGATCGTCACACCAACCTGGATCTGGACAAGGCACCGGTGGGCTCCGGCCCGTTTATATTTGACCGGCTGACAGATGACGCCAGGGTGTTGCTTCTGGCCAATGACAGGTATTATAACGGCCGCCCAAAAATTGACCAGGTGGTGCTGCACTATATCTTGGACCGGGAAAAATCCTGGGCCCGGCTGTTGAAGGGTGAAACCGATGTTGCCGGCAACATAAGGCCCAAAAATTATGACATCATGGAACAATATGGGGATCGGTTTTATTTTGATGAATATCCGGGTAATTATTACACTCTGATGCTCTACAATACCGGGCACCCCCTGTTTGAAAACCCCTTGGTGCGCCGGGCCCTGACCCATGCCATTGACCGGGAGACAATGGTATCTGAAATGCTGGGCGCTATGGCCGAAGTGGTGGCCGGGCCCATGGGCAACCACTCTCCCTGGCGTGATCCGGATCTCACCCCCCTGTCCTATAATCCCTACCTGGCCCTTGAATACCTGAAAAAAGCCGGCTGGACCCTGGACCCGGATACCCAATGCCTGATGAATGCGGGCCGGGCGTTTGAGTTTAACCTCCTGCTGCCCGCGGGCAGTGAAACAGACCTCAGGATCGCCCGGTTCATCAAGCTCAACCTGAACGAAGTGGGCATCCGGGTGCGTCTGAAAGCCTTGCCCCTGGATGAGCTTGTGAACCGCTATTACCGGAATAACGATTTTGACGCTGTGCTGGTTGAAATGTCCGCAATTGATCGTCGGCCGGAACAAATTTTAGGGTATTGGCTGTCAACGGACGAGGGGATCGCTATTGCCGGTGGATTTGATTCTTCGGAAGTCACATGTCTGGCAGGGCTGGCCCTTGCTGAAAAAGATCCAAAAACGCGAAAAATGCTTTTTTACCAATTTGATCGATTGATTGCCGATCTTCAGCCGGCAAGCTTTTTGTTCCAGAAAATATATCTCGACGCCATGTCCCGAAGATTTGCGGTCAAATATCCTTTTTCCTTTGATCATCCGGGATTTTACCGGCTTCAATATGCCCGGCTGAAAGATGAATAAAACTGTTACGCGTTAAAATCATAAAATGTAACATTTTGTAACACTTTTTCCGGTCTTCCTTCCTTCTCATTTCAAAATTCTCTGTAAATACAATCCATTGTTTTTAAATGTGGAATCTACCGGCTTTGGTATTGATTTTGCATTTTTACTACTAGTTCTTCCTGCTGCCTTGCATGGTCCGGGCGGCGGAAATGCAAAACAGCATAAACCATTTTTGGAAAATTCATCATGTTTTTAGAAACAAATATCTCTTATGGATCAGAATATAGGGGAAATATGAAATATAATGTGGAGTGGCTGAAAGACGCGGGCATTGTGGAAGTGGTTGCCGAGGGAGCGGTGAACCATGAAAAGCGGAAGGAAATTTTTCGGGCGTCCCGGATTGCCGTGGAAAAGCATGACTGCAATAAACTTCTGATCAACAAATCAAAAGCCGCGCGATTTTTTGATCAGCAGATGGCCGGTGCCCTGGAGCTTGTCAATATGATACAGGGGCTGCTCCTGCCCGAAAAAGTTAAAATCGCCGTTGTTGCGCCGGAAACAACGAACTATGATGAATTCTTTGAGGTGATGGCCCGGCTGAAGGATTTTCGCATCAAAAACTTTACCTCCCGGGAGATTGCCCTCCAGTGGCTGTGCCGGGACAGGCAATAAGGGGTGCCGGAAAGTTTTTAGGGTGTCCGTTTTCAGATGTCGGGAATAGCGATTCTGACACCTGACAACCGACACCCGACACCTGCAACCCTTATTTTCGACCTGGCCCATGGATTGCGGGTTTCCCGCGCTGGACCTGAATTCTTCCACATTATTCCTTTGCATTTTCTTGGTTGCTCCATTAATATTTTTTTTATGGCGCACCAAAGAATAAAGAACAGTCGAACGAAAAACCCGAAAAAGACAAACCCGAAAAAGACCAAACTGATCTATCAGTTTCTCTCCTTTATTCTGCCGTTTATTGGGGTTTCCATTCTGTTTACCGGCGTCATCCTGTCTTTTACCAACTATACGTTTTTCCAGAAGACCATCCGCCAGGATTACAGCAATATTTTAAAGAGCGCTGCCGGTGAAATCCGCATGTTTATAAACGGCGCGGCACAAGACGTTGAAAGCCTGGCCCTGCAGACGGGATCCACAAAGCCGGAACCATGGCAAAAGGAGATGGCCCTGTCCGCATTTCTTCAGGGAAATCCCCAATTTGTGTCCATAGCGCTTTTTTTGCCGGACGGATTCGTTGCTGCCTCGGGCACGCCGGAAAATGGAGAGAAGCGCCCGGCGGATGATCCGGTCTTTCGTGAGGCTCTCTCCGGAACCCCCGCGATCTCCGGCGTCATGCCGGCGGCCGGGGATATTCCCCATGTAACGGTTGCCGCACCGGTTTTCCGGATGGGAAAAGTTGAAGAAATCCTGGTGGCGGAAGTGGATCTCAAGGCTGTCTGGGATGTTCTCGAAAGCATCACCATCGGCAAAACAGGGCAGGTGTATGTGCTGGATGCCCGGGGACGCACCATTGCCCACAGAGAAATTGACCGGGTGGTGCGGGCGCTTCCGGGTATCAAACCGGATGTATTAAACGCCGTCAAAAAAGCGGATGCCCCGGTGGAATGGACCGAAAACCAGGCTGGTGAAACCGGGGTTTATCACCTGGCGGTCTATGTTCCGGATCTTGACTGGATCATGGTTCTGGCCCAGCCGACAAAAGAAATTTACGCGTATCTGTTTCTCAATCTTTTCTGGGCCGTCTCCGCCACTCTGGCCGTCGGCTTGATGGCAGCCTGGCTGGGGTGGCGATGGATCCGGCGGTTTCTGGTTCCGATCGAAACCATGCACCGACAGGTGCTGGAGATCGGCCGGGGAAACCTGGACCAGCAAATTTCCATTACCGAGGAAAATGAAATCGGGGATCTGGGAAAAGCGTTCAATGACATGACGGATTCCCTGAAAGAATACATTGCCCGGGAGGTGAAAAATGCCCAAGCCCTGGCCCATGCCAAAAACCTGGCCCTTCTGGGTACCGCTGCCAGTAAAATGACCCATGAAATGGGAAATTACTTAAACAACTCCCAGCTGGCCCTGGCCGGCCTGAAACGGGAATCGCTCAGTCCGGGCGGTGAAAACATTTTAAGAATTATCCAAACCGAATCCGGCCGGGTGAAGGCGTTTATCCAGCAGTTTCTGCAATTTGCCAAAAAACCGGTCCTGGACCTGAAAGAAATACGGCTGGATCAGGTGATCCGGGAGATCATGGACATTGTAGGGCCGGAGGCAAAAAAACAGGGCATTGATATGGTGCTGGACTGGGATGAGGCCGTCCCGCCGGTCGCTGCGGATGCAGGGCTCATGGGCCAGGTGATGAACAACCTGATCAAAAACAGCGTGGAGGCCGTCTCCGGTGCCGGCCGCATCACCATTTCCGGCTGCATGGAGGGCCGGTCCGTGGCCATTTCCGTTGCCGATACCGGTAGCGGCATGGATGATGAAACCCTGGAAAATATCTTTGAACCCTTCTTCACCACCAAAGGGTCCGGCGGCACCGGGCTGGGCATGCCCATTGTCAAGTCAAACGTGGAAGCCCATGGCGGGACCATCAGTTGCACCAGTCGGCCCGGCCGCGGCACCGAGTTCGTGATCCGTCTGCCGGTGCGGTGATAGGGGGCGGTTGAAAATTTTCAGTCCCTGCGTTTGTGCCGGCGCGTCAGCATGGGGTATTTAATCTGAAAATATTATGAAATTAATGGGTTGTCGGCGTATCGCCATCCCGGATTCACGGGTCGGTTGCCTATTGACAGTCTGTTTAATTTAATATAAAACCGCAATTATTAAAAATTCCGTGCCGGAGTGGTGGAATTGGTAGACGCAGAGGACTCAAAATCCTCCGCCCGCAAGGGTGTGCGAGTTCAAGTCTCGCCTCCGGCACCACCGAAAATAAAGGGTTTGGCAAGTATAAGCTTGCTGAACCTTTTTTATTTGATGCTTAGAGGCCGCTTGGCGCTGGGAAAGATCATTAATATTGATTTTACTTTGCCTTATGATTTGAGTGAATTTCACTAATATCGTAAATTGTGCCCGAAACTGTGCCCGCGGCTAAATTTTCTTGTTTTGAAAGATACGTTTCATGGGCCTTTGCAGCCAATCTTAAATCTTCATCATTCACGATATTGTATCTGTCAAAAATCGACCGGGTCTTATGTCCTGAAATTGTCATTGCGACACGTTCAGGGATTCCGGCCCTGATTGAGTTTCTCACCGCAGTCCTTCTAAAATCATGAAGCGTAGGGCCTTTGGGCAATTTCCCTTCCCATTCCTGAATATGTTTTTTACTGACCCGATACCCATAACCTATACCGGCTTTGATACAGGCAGTGTTCCAGGAACCCCTGATGCCGCGAATTTTGCCAATCCCGGCATGGTTAGTGAAAACATAAGGCGTAATGATTTTGTTTTTTTTTCTGAGCTCCCATTGATTTTCAAAAATTTTCTTCAGTTCATTATCAAGGTATACCGTTCTTCCTTCATTATTCTTTGTTTCACCCACCTCAAGCCTTACAATTCCCTGATGAAGATCAACCTGCGACCAGGTTAACCCGGTCACTTCAGATTCTCTCCATCCGACCCTGTAACAAAAGGTGACAAATCCTTTGAGGTGGTCAGGAAGGTTCTGCCGTAAAGCTAAAAAGTCCCCATGCTCAAAGAATCCCTTTCTGACATTGTTTTCTTTTAACATGGAAATATAGGGGACTCTGTCCACTTTTGGGGGTGTTTGTCTTACACCCAAATTAAGCATGCGCTTTAAAGCAGATAACTCACGGTTTATAGTTGCGTTTGCAGCACCGGGCGTTAAGAACTTATCCGTAAATAAAATATACTTTTCCTATTTTTTATGTTACGATGACCTCCATCATAAACCCTTGCGATGGAGGTCATATGTCGAAAATTCAGTCATGGGAAGTGTCCGATGCTTTTTGGCAAAGAGTCGAACCGCTTATTCCGAAGCCGGAGCGTGATCCGAGTAAGACTTACAAGCGAAAGTCTGGCGGAGGCAGAAAACCGATACCGTCGCGGCGGATTTTCGAAGCTATTATGTACGTGCTTCGCACCGGCTGCCAATGGAAAGCTTTGCCCAAGGAACGTTTTGGCAGCGCAAGCGCCATCCATACCCATTTCATGAAATGGATGTGTGCCGGATTTTTTGTTGCTTTGTGGCGTAGCGGGCTTGCCGACTACGACGAAATGGAGGGCATCGCCTGGAGCTGGCAAAGCATAGACGGGGCCATGGTCAAGGCCCCGCTGGCTCAAGATGCAGTTGGTCGAAATCCGACAGACCGGGGAAAAAAAAGGAACCAAACGCCATTTGCTGGTGGACGGCCGTGGTGTCCCGTTATCGCTCGTCGTGACAGGAGCCAATCGGCATGATGTAACGCAGCTTGAACTTGTATTAGAAGAAATCGTCATTGAGCGACCTGAAGATATTGAGCAGCATCTGTGCGCTGACAAAGCATACAACGGCAAACCGGCGTTGCAGTGCATTGTTTCCAAGGGTTACATCCCCCACGTGCAAACGCGGGGCCAAGAAATTGAACAGAAAAAAACCAACCCTGGCTGGAAAGCCAGGCGATGGGTGGTTGAGGTAGCTCATTCATGGTTCAATCGCTTTCGCAAAATTCTGGTCCGCTATGAGAAGCGAGAGGATACCTATTTGGCACTCCTGCATATGGCTGCCGCAATCATGGCCTACAGGAAAATAGGTATTATTTACGGATAAGCTCTAAATCGTCACTGTGGCAGAAAGGGCATTTCCTTGTTTCAAAAAAGGTTTGTTTACAGCTATTGCATGCCCATTTCATTCGATTTTCTTTATAAATTTCAATTTGTGGCGATGAAATTTCATTTACCCGTGCACCCTCAAATTCATCCTTGAGGTGGTTAACTGCATCAACTGCTCTTGATAAAGACTTTTTTTTATTAATGCGATAATCTCTAAGGAAATCTTCTGCCAATTCATCAAAAGTTACTTTGTCAAACTGAATGGTTGGAAGTTTTCCTTGTGCTATTTCTCCCTCCCTTCTGTCTAAAAGGTTTTTTGCGACCATTTTTTTTGTGCTCTTGGAACTTTCCCGATAATGTTTCCCATTCCGGTAATACTTAATCCACCAAACATTGCCGCGTTTATAAATCATACCCATAACAACCTCCTATCCTGGTATGACGGGCACAAGATAGGCATATAATTTATGGCATGATTGGCAGATGTTTGCAAGATCCGGAAGCCATCAATAACAGGTTTTATGTGATTGAATAAAAATTTCAAGGTCTTTGCTGTCTATTAACATTTTTCTGCCAACCTGAACAAAAGGGATTTTTCCATCCCATATCTGGGTTCTCCAGAACCACTCTGTCCCACCAATAATCCTGGAGAGTTCTTTAATGGAATACAGTCGTTTTTGGAGTATCTCTTTCGTTGATTGTGCTGGCATGATAGTTTCTCGTTGGTTGAAAATCACCTGACTTTTATCACTTCGGTCACATCTGCACCCATTGCCTGAAAATATTTGTCCCAGAATAAAAGATGCCGGCTTCCTTGAATGTTGTTTAAATGGTCTCTTAACAAATAGACAATTTTGATGTTCATTGAATCAAGATTGGCTGTTACTTCATCCGCATATGCGGTTTTTGAAAAATCATTATAATTAATCCTGCCTCTGTAATGAGAATAATTGGCAGTATGTTGCATCATGTCAGAAATAATGATCAGAGTCCTTTGGGGAACATCACTACTAAAGTCATCCCGATAAGAAAATTCCCTGATGGTTTCAAAAATAGGGGATTGGGTATCCGTGTTATCCGAAAAAACATCGCCTAAAACAGCAAGGAGGGGCTCAGAAAAAAGTTTATCAAACTTTAACCTGATCATTTTGGGGTTTTGATATAATTCGTTGGCATCTTCCCCAGTGCCCGGATTGCATTTAGAGAATATCGGGACCGTTGACATCTGGGCGTCTTTGGTTAAAGTAAACAATGACAGCTTTTGGTGGTCTTTTAATTTATTTTTTTCTCGATTTATATAATCCAGAATGAAATGCTGCTGGCTTGTGTTGATAGCGTCAGTTTTATCGATAAGAATTATTGTATGGGCAGGGACCACATCCAGACAGAATGTCTCTGGATCATAGGATTCATTCAGCGTCAACGCTGAAACCGTCAAAACCAAAAAGACAAGCAGACACGTTCCAATAATAATGTAACCGATAACGGTTTTATTTTTTTTATCCAGATTTTTCATTTTAACTTCCCCTTTTATTATTCTTGGCAACCTTTTTATCGTCTTTATTCTCGTCATTTTTAATCTTTTCAAATAATCCGGTGATTTCCTCTATTGCTTGCTCATTTACCTCCCTGAGTCCTTCATGTAATTTTTGCCTTTCCCGGCTTTCGATTTCTTGAAGCCGATTTTCAATTTTACTGCATGTGGCTTTTTCCTCTGTTAAGTCAACTTGGATTGAATAGTTATTATAGCTGTGCTTTTGTGAGAAATAAGCCGGCGGTTTGCTGCTCCTGACGCGTACATTCGCATCCCTGTATTCCCATAAGCTTTTATTACATAGGCTTTCAGCGGATTCTAAAAATTTTGAAAATTTTAAAACCACTTCTTCACTTTGGGAAATGGAGTTTTTAAAAGTATGAATTTTTCGTCTAACATCTCTTCTCACGACATCGGCTTCTTTTATGCATTCATCAATAACCAGATTAATCGCATTTAGCGCTTCAAGTCTTTTCCCATGATAATCAGACGCGGCTTTGAATTTTCGGTGGATTTCTCCATATCCGGGATACACATCATCTGATTTGTAACCTTTTATTAAGGCAACAATCATAAACATCATGCCGATAATCAGCAGATTCCAGGACTCATAATTAATCCCAAAAGGATCTTGGATTAAGTGAGAGATCGCATTTGCCTTGGCGTTTAAGGGGTCGCTTTCAAGTAACATGCGGTAGTGGGCCGTTGCCAAATTGAAAACAAAGGCAAGAAAAATATAAATTGCAGTAAAAACTTTGGCTCTGAATTGTTTTTTTGAATCCACATGATTTTTATATGGCAATACATAAATCCCTATTAGCAGGGCTGAGCCTATATTTGATAATGATATAAATAACGCTTGAAACAATCCACCCAGCAATCCCAAGTCACTGCCGGTTGCAAAGAAAAAGCTGTTAACAACTGATTCTAAAAGGACGGCCAGAATCACAAATGCCCAGTGGAAAACTAAGGAATCAGGATATGATGCTTTGCGGTTTAATTTGTTTATATAAACAAAATATTTAAAACTTCGGCGTATCGCGTCTTCTTCTTGCCTGGCATTGTCCAAAATTTCATGCCATTGTGCATAAATGTGAATCATTTTTCTTTTCGCTGAATCAATGATTTCACTGAGAGAAAACCCATCAATCGCTGTTTCAATGCTGCTGCGGTTTAAATCCAATTCATTTAACTTTTCCAGAGCGGAACGATGGGCTTCTGATATCGAGTCGGCAAAATGATCAACAATATTTTGTTGAAAGATATCCAACTCCGTGTCTGTCGTTTTAGGGCATTCATTCATGGCTTGATTGACCGCATTTTCAGATATAACAAGCTCTTTTTGAATGCTATTTGCATTAAATGTTAATAAAGCCATGGTATACCTCCATTAAGTTTGTTTGATAATCTTTTCAGGATCGTTTAAAAGCTCATAAACAACACACGTCTTTAACTTCTTATATGCTTCAACTATCTTAAATAATTCTTTATTAAGTTTTTCTTTTGTCTTTTTGTCCGGTGTTACGATAACGAGGACATCGCATTTATCCATATCTTTCTGTACATTAAGAAATTCCGTCCTCATGGTTGAGCAACAGATCTCTATTGCTACGCGTAACTCCTGCAATTGCCCAAACAGATCAATCCGTTTCCCATTGATGTTTTTTTCAATGATTAAATCTGAAAAGCCCTTTGAAGGCAGATGCTTTTTCAAATACCTTTCAAGGAAAAAATGCGTCGCGCCGGTACCGCCAGATTGTTTCGGGGGAGTTCTATCAATGGTTTGGTAACCGGACTTGGAAAGGGAGTAATATTTTGAAACGCCACCGCGGGCACCGGAAAGATTCAACTTAATCACGTCAACGTACTGCTTTTTCTCAATATACTTGAAAATTCGGTCGGCTGCGGAGCCGCTTAAACTGAGGTCTTTCGCCCGTTGGGACGACGGGATATCAAAACGATTGGCAATATCAATGAGCATATCTTTGGCTTTCTCAGATTCATTGCTTTTTTTTGCGTTAGAGGGTTTTCCTGGAGTATCCTGAGAGGTGTTTTCCTGTGATTCTGCTTCAGGATCTTCATTTTGTGTGACAGGAATAACCTTGCCTAATAAATCTCTGATCCGCACATCATCGCAATTCATCTGATCAAGCTCTTTCTCAGAAATATTTTTAGGGGCCACAAAAGGGAAGTTCAGCAGTTGAGGGAATGGATACCTTCCCGCCAATCGGACAATCCCTTGTCCGGTTTCAAGAAAATTGGTTATTTCTCCTTGCTGGGCATTTAGCCCCAGTGCACTGATTACTTCTCTTCTGTCTTTTTGACTGGTCTGGCTTAAACAAAGGATTGTGTAAACGTTTGCCTTTACCACTTCCAATAAAGAGGAAATCGCCTGGTCTGCCAGAAGGATGCCTTCGCCATATTCCCGTAATCGTCGTATACAACTGACAATGAAAGATTCCTTCTTCATTTTTCACCTTTACCAACAAGTTTTGAGGCTTCATCAAAAATCAGAACGTGCTTTAATGCACCAAACGACATCTGACGCGCTTCACGATAAGCAGCAATCCAGGCAAGAATCAGTGAGATGATCCAGACCTGTATTTCGGAAGACTTGATGCCAACAAGTTCAATGCACACCGGGTATTTTAAGAGTTTGTCCATGGGGATACCTTCATGGACATTGATCATTTCATCCAAAGAAATGCATATGGCTTTTACCTTGCCGATGATGCTGTTGATGTATCCTCGCTCATTAATTGAAATTTTTTCTTTTAAGCGTTTTTCAAGGGCGCGGTTGAGGTCATGCATAGTTGGGATGGTTTCTGGATTGCTTTTTTCACAATGTTGAAAAAGCCGGTACTGGATGAATTCTGTTAAAAACATTTTAGAGGCGGTGCGAAGCCCGTAGATATCCGTTGATATTTCAGTAAATGCAAGCAACCATTCTTTGGGTTGCACTCCTGGCGGATTCTGTAAGGGATTGAAGAAGAATTCTTTATTCCATCGCAACACCATAAGATCAGGCATGTAATGTTTAAGGAACCGTGACCCGAATTTGGCCAGGTCAAATGACATAAAGGGAATGCCCAGTCGATTCAGCTCAATTTGTATAAGACGGATTACATTTGTTTTTCCGGAACCGGACCTTCCCACCAGCAACAGATGCTGCACGAGTTCCTTCTTATAAATTCCAAAGATCATCTTGGAATTATCTATATGCCCGAGCTTTATATCCCCATTCACTTGATAGTCTCGTGGCCTGTTAAAAAGCGAAGCCCGGGAAGAAGGCGCCTCTTGGGCGGATGGCCGCTTAAAATATCTGTAAGGGCCATCAAAGTTATTTATAGGGAATCTGTTTTCTGCCATTGGGTATATAAACCTTGTTATTAGCTATTTGACGGACTTTCAGCCTCCAGAGCCCCTTTCTGGCATGGTTGCCGATCACAACACCGTCCTTCATTATCGAATGTCTGCGACAGACGGGAACACCCGTTAATTCACAGGTCAGAAGACATTTTTCACAAATCAGGCGTTTGCATACAAAGCAGGTACCGGCGATTTCATTTATGGTTTTTGTGACGTGACCACAAGCAAGTAGAGGGCTTACAATAACATTTTGAAAGTGTATCCTGCCGTATTGATCCGGATAAATCTGGGTGATTTTCCCACCCACAAACCCCAGGTATTCAACCGGGATTATCACGTGCCCACAATTCTTATAGACCACACGATCCAATTCATGGCGTGAATAACCGGAAACGGCAAGCATATCGATGAGACTGTTAATTGAATCATTTTTCATATTTTTTCCTTTACGGGAATATTTTGCCCACGAAATCAAAGGACCATTTTGAAAATTCGTACATCAATCTTCCAAGCGGGGGGAGAATCATAAGTAAGGCCACCAAACCGATAGCGAAAAGATAAAGGTTTGAAGCTTTTTTAATGATGTCGGTCCCCTTTTCGATGTTGCTCCCAAGCTTTGTCTTCACTCCCTCCTCAAATTGCGGCATCCATTGGGTATTAAAATCAGGAAATTGGGGAGTGTTGTCCAAATTGCTAATTGGATAATTTTCTTGTTGATCAGATTTGAATGGGTCCATGGTGATTAACCTCCTGATTAGCTAATGCTTTGAGAGGGGGTGAGCGTCACCCCCTCTTCAATAAGCAATTAATTAGGTAGATTCTTTAACAGCCTTTTCCTTTTCCGGATATTGCATCCCGGAGGATTGTAGACCATACAACCGGCTCTTTTGTTGTATTCGAACTTACCTTTCTGGAAGATCTGCTTCGGATTCTGGCCATTTGCTTTCAATATTTCTTGTAAGCTTTTCATTTTTCCTTCCTATTTTTATTGCTTTTAAGTTTCAGCCAATTATCAATAAACAATTCCAGGGGCATGAATTGTTCGATGGTTAATTCGCTGAAAGGATCGCTGTAGCATAACGACTCTGTTATTGTTTTCAGGGCTTTCAATGTCTGAAATTTGGACTTTTTTTTGGCTATTTCCATTTTTTTCTTCGTGTAAATGATTCCATGTAAAATTTTTTAATTCTTCATGGAGAGTCAAAAATTAATGAATAGTAATCTTGAATAAAAAATACAGAAAAATTGTCTTTTCCACCATCCCATGAACATCTTAGAAAGGAAGATTTTCTACATAAATAAGCTGCTGAATTTTTTGAATTTTGTATAATTTGGAAGGCTTCGAGTGTGACAATTATGTCCCAAACAAAAGAATTTTAAATGAAACCAATAAAATATTTAATTGCATGACTGAAGATAAATTATCCAAAATTATTCTTTCCGAAGGATATATAAGAAGGGATTGAAAGAAATGGTTGGAGCGAATTACGATTATTACAATCCCGAGGAAATAAATAGTACAAAGAAAGTATTTGGAATTATAGGTATAATATTGAGGACTATCTTAAAGATAGAGTTTGTCAGAAAAGATCCGTGCGAGGAACACCGGTAAGAAAGGAGGGAAAAACAATGGGTAATTGTTAAAATATGAATTTGATCTTACCATATTGTCAGTTTTTATTCGGAACCATAATTCACACACGCCTATAGCCCAGGATATGATATCCCTTAAAACAAAAAAATGTATATATTTTGTCATGCTTCACTGATGTAAAATTCGATTTTTGACTCGAAAATATTCGGATATCGGCAATCCTGTTGGTGAAAGACTGGGAAGGTATGCTTCATATTGGGTTACAGATTTCAATGATCCGGTCAAAAGATATTTCAATCTGAAATCGATATCGGTCAACATTTTTAAAATACCACATGTTGTGCCAGCTTGATTTTTGTCTGAGGCACCGATAGCTATTGTATTATTCACTGGTGAGAATGATTTTGGCGGTGCGCACTATTCATTTTTCGCAATTCTTAACGAACCTTTCGAATTCAATATTGTAGGGAAATCCCTACAATAAAATCAGATCTTCCCTTATTTACAAAATAACTCTTTTTTGATAGTCAAAATCAATTTGCGATAAATCCATAACGGTACGTTAGCGGCCAAAAAAGCATGATTTTTGCCCCAACAAAACTTTTTTTCATGTGATAGCTTGATTACCCCATCAGCAGTGCCAGAAAAAATATGTATAAGGCAGTATTCAGAAGGAGAGAGAATGAACTATTATGGCAAACCGATTCTTTTAATTATATGTGCTTTTATCCTTGTGACTGGCGCATTTTTTATTAACCCCCTCCCCATTTTTTCTCAGGAAAAAGATTCAGTGACAACAGAAGTCACCCATGAACCGATTGAATACTTTGTTTCGGGAAATCGTATTCTACTGGACGCAGAGGTGACCGATGACGACGGAATTGAACTTGTCCGGTGTTATTTCAAGGCTCAGGGAGAAGCAGATGTTGTATTTGTGAAAACAGAAAACTTCAAAAAGGATTATTACCGGGCCATTCTTCCATCGCCGGCAGACTATACGGATACGATCGAATATCTGTTTCTTGTGGTGAATAAGAATAAACAGGTCATCAAGACACAGATATTTATTGCAAACAGAAATAATGAACAAGAAGTTCCGGACTGGCAGCATTCCGGTTCAGAGGGAGACATTGCCGTTTATACTGAACTGGCGGAAGCACCGGAGACGATAAAAGGCTTTTCCGATTCTTTTTCTATCGACGTTGTTGAATCATCAGCCCGTTTCGGTATGGTTTCCGGCATTTACTCGGCATCCGCCATGGCATCATCCGGGGGGTCAGCCGCGGCCGCAACCAGTGCCGGAACCGTAACAGCCGGTGCTGGTGTATCCGCAACCACTGTTGTTGCCGCAGGGACGGCCGTTGCCGCTGCAGCCGCTGGAACAGCCGCCGCAGCCGCCGCAGCCGGCGGTGGTGGGGGCGGTGGAAGTGATGAGAAGTTGAATTCCCTTGCCAGCATCTCCTGGGGAGACGCTGATACGATAGCAAATGATGAATTTCATGTTATGTTTGGTGACAATGATTATGGAGAAGCATCCGAGATGACGACCAAAAATAACCTTCCAGTCGGCGACTATGATCTGACGATAACCTGCACATCCACTTCAGAAAGTGACGGCAACTATACAATTATCCTTGCTGGGGGGGCTATTTTTAAAAGCGATAACTCCACCCGCAAAGAAGGAATATTGACACAGGATGAAAGCCGAACATATCAGGTGCACATTCCGGAACTGGCTGACACGACAATCAATTGGTAATTCCATTGAATTCATTGGGGGCAATAATGGTAACAAAACACATTCGCGCTTTTCATATCATATTAATGGCACTTGTTTATCTGTTTTTGGCCATCTTCATCCCTGCTTGTGATAACAGCACAAATAGCAAACAGGATACAACCGGATCGGTCAGCTTTCAGATCCAGTGGCCTGTGGATTCAAGCAGGAGCGGAACGTCTGACAGATTAATCAGCGCGGCAGAGAGTGTCACCGTATCAGATGATTGCAGCAACAGAGGAGTTGCTTCTATAAAGGTTACTGTGATGGATTCTTATGGAAATTTTCTTGTTTCAGAAGCGTTTGAGTGTTCAGCCGGTACAGGAACAATGTCGGTGCCTGTGGGGTCCGGAAGGCACTTCATATTGTCCGGTCTGAACGTCAATGGCAATGAAATCTATCGCGGAGAAAAGGCGAATGTGGAAATTCTCGCCGGATCAAATGACATTGGAGCAATACAGATGCAAGGGGTCGGTGACATAGTCAATTTCCCTGACAGCAATCTTGAGTCAGCAATAAGGGAGGCAATCAGCAAACCGACGGGTGATATAATGACATATGATTTAGAGGGATTGACCAGTTTTGATGCTGATGAAGAAGGAATTCAAAACCTTGAAGGATTGCAATACTGTATAAATCTGACAGACCTTAATCTCCGTGAAAATTTTATCAGTGATATCAAAATTTTGGAAAACCTGACAGACTTAATAAGTCTTTGTCTTGACAGAAACCAGATCAAAGATATCAGCGTTTTGGAGAACCTGACGAACTTGGCAACACTGAGGCTCTATGAAAACCCACTCAGCGATATTAGCTCCCTAGCATACCTGACCAACTTGACATCACTCAATATTGATTACAACCAGATCAGCGATATCAGCTCTCTGGCATACCAGACAAATTTGACTTATCTCACACTTAGGGGTAATCAAATCAGCGATATCAGCCCTCTGGAATACCTGACAAACTTAATATCGCTCGATATTGGTTACAACCAGATCAGCAACATAAGTCCTTTGGCAAACCTGACAAATTTGACAGACCTTGGGCTTTGGGAAAACCAGATCAGCGACCTCAGCCCTTTGGAAAATCTGACAAATTTGAAAAACTTTGGTATTTTCGGCGATCAGATTAACGATATCAGTGTTTTGGCAAACCTGACAAACTTGACAACCCTTCGTTTTTGGGAAATTCAGGTCAGTGATATCAGTGTGTTAGGGAGCCTGACAAACTTGACAGAACTTGGCCTTAGTGGCGACCAAATCAGCGATATTAGCTCTTTGAGGGAACTTTCTAACCTGACATGGCTTCGCCTTCCAGGAACCCAGATCAGCGATATCAGCCCCCTGGAAAACCTGACAAACCTGACTTATCTTGCACTTGGCGGCAATCAGATAAATGATATCGGCCCTTTGGAGAACCTAAAAAACTTAATAGAACTTGAGCTTTCGGAAAACAAGATTAATGATATATTTGCTTTAGAAAATCTTATAAACTTGACAAGACTTGAGCTTGAAAACAACCAGATCAATGATATAAGCTTCTTGGCAAAATTGACTAACTTGACAGAGCTTAGCCTTTCGAGAAATCAAATTAGCAATATCAACTTTTTGGGAAAGCTGACAAGCTTGACTTACCTTCGTCTTAGTTTCAACCAGATCAGCAATATCAGTTTTTTGAAAGATCTGCAAAACTTAACTTCCCTTCGCCTTGGGGGTAATCAGATCAGTGATATAAGCGTATTAGCTAACCTGACAAATTTAACATTTCTTGACCTTTGGGATAACCATATAAGCGATATCAGTTTTTTGCAGAACCTGACAAACTTGGGAAGCCTTTGGATTAGTGAAAACGATATCAGCGATATAAGTCCTTTGGCAAACCTGACAAACTTAGCATCACTCAATATTGGTAACAACCAAATCAGCAATATAAGTCCTTTGGCAAACCTGATAAATTTGAGAGGCCTTGAACTTTATCGCAACCAAATCAGCGATATCAGCGCTTTGCGGAACCTGACAAACTTGAGAGACCTTTGGATTAGTGAAAACGATATTAGCGATATAAGTCCTCTTGTTAATAATATCGGAATAGAGTATGGAGATAGGATTTATTTATCCGCCAACCCATTAGATACAGTTTCATGCACCCAGTATATACCTGCATTGGAATCCAGGGGAGTTGATGTTGATCATGACTGCCCTTGATAGCAAGATGGTAAGGTCAGTACTGTTTGCATGACTTTTCGATAGGCTGTTTAAATAATAAAAAAAATGGAAATCAGCATATTTCTGATTTCGCCCCGCTAAACAGCTTGGATGTTGGGCAATAACAAAAGAAGTACTTGCATATAACAATAAAACTCCCTTTTCCGGAAAAAACTGGTGAGGGGATTTTGATTGAATGTCAGTTTAATTTGAGGTCGAATATTATTTAGATGTTTCCTTTTTTTTTGATAAAAACGACAGTATTGCAGAAAATCTTTGGAATGAAGAATGTCGATAATGCCGATCACTAGTCTTCACCTCTACACACCACAATATCTGGATTGAGATTTTTTACAAAAAAAGCAATTTTCACATGGAAAAACGCATATGTCTTGTCCTGATGGGATGGTTGAATTATAACCAGAACACTTAATAAACGAATCTGTTCTCTGGCTGGGAAGGTTTTTATTAAGTTCGGATTACCTTTTTTGTCCCTAACAATATTTCTAAACCCAGCCGATCCTTACTCCTGCAGTTATGATCATGTTGAAAAATAGCGAAGCTAAGAAGCTTGTATTGTCCAAGTGCCGTGTTCTCCTTCCTTAGGATTGACAGACCTATCCACACATCCGTATTTACTATCACAGGCTTCTAAAAAGTGTGATCCTGCTGATATGCCAAATCTAACCGTTTGGCCTGGCTTTACATCTCCAACGTAAGTACCGTCGATATATATTTTTTGTGTTATAGTAAAATCATTCTTTACGTCTAAAGTGGCTTCGCATTCTTGATCACTGCCGCTACAATCCTGATCAATACCATCTCCGCAGATTTCCGTTGCCCCTGGATATACATTGGCATCATTATCATCACAGTCTATTGCAGTTCCGCACCCGTTTTGGACATAATACCCATCTCCATCGGCATCTGTACATACTTCGCATGACGGACTATCAGAGCAATAACTATCATCGCAATCGGTCTGTCCATCACAATCATTATCTATCCCATCATCACAGATTTCAGAAGAACCGGGATTAATATCAGAATTATTATCATCACAGTCTATTGCAGTTCCGCACCCGTTTTGGACATAATACCCATCTCCATCGGCATCTGTACATACTTCGCATGACACATCTATGTCAATTGTTCCAGGGTTACTGGAATCATAATCATCCCATGAAGATCCATAATCATAAGTAAATTCGATATGCGATAAAATTGAATGAATTGGAATTTCGAATGCCAACTTGAAGGTTGATCCTTCTATATAGGCAGAATTGCTTGAAAAGTCATTCTCTTCATACTGGATACCTTTTATTAGGTAATTAATCAGTGGATATATTTTAGCGTCACTATCCACTAGAATAAAACTCTCTATTATCGATTTTAAAAAGATATACCCACATTTAATTTCTTCCATGGTTAATTCAGCTACAAAAAATACATGACCGTCTTTAGGGCTTGATAAATTTTTGAAATAATCAGGAAGGCGGTCAAACTCCTGCTGGTTGTCAACAATAAATTTGATGCATTCGCCTGGATCAGGTTCAGGAGCTAAATCACTGCCATTACAGTCTTGGTCAATTCCATCACCGCAGATTTCCGTTGCCCCTGGATATACATTGGCATCATTATCATCACAGTCTATTGCAGTTCCGCACCCGTTTTGGACATAATACCCATCTCCATCGGCATCTGTACATACTTCGCATGACGGACTATCAGAGCAATAACTATCATCGCAATCGGTCTGTCCATCACAATCATTATCTATCCCATCATCACAGATTTCCGTTGCTCCCGGATACACAGTGGCGTCATTATCATTGCAATCCCCCTGATTTACAGTATGGCCATCTCCATCCTTGTCGAGCCCCAGAGTTTCATTTAAATGTGTTTGTGCCTCTTGAGCAGAAACCAAACTCCTTTGACCTGCTGAAGTTAGAGAAGTAAGCGTATTAATATCTGAATCAACCTCTTTCTCGAATTGATTCGTATCTACATTAAAGTTAATGGACATAGAATTTGTCGCATTTTTAACAGCTTCTGTGATGACGATGCCGTTGTAGACATTGCCGTCATCATCAAGTGTCTGCAACAGACGACAAATATTTGTTACCTGATTATTATATACGTCAGTTGCCCCATCAACTAAATCAAGTGGTGTTATAATTGCTTTTCCAGTTGCCTGCCCTAAAACAATTGCTCCAATTGAAAAAGTAATCACTTCTTTTGTTTGATATTTGAATTTACCATTATTGTCTGTAATGCCCGCTTGTGTGTCAGTCTCATAATTTAAACCTTTTACAAGACTATCTTTAAACTGTCCTTCGTTTAAAGTTGGGCTGCTTCCACCATCATCGTCACACCCAATTATTAAGAATGTAATAACCATCATCATGGGAAAAAATATTCGGATACGATTTCTGGCTGTCATACTGGCCTCCATTTTTTCAAGATTTTTAAATTTATGAAAAATTTTTAATCTCTTAAATGCATCGATAAAAAATAAGAGCGTGGGGATAGAAAATGACTTTGGATAAGGGCGTTCATCTGTTTATTATCTGTCAAATCAGTTATAGTTAAAATAAGCATATACCTAAAATAAAAATTTGCAATAGGTATATGTCTATTTTTTTTTTGTAAGTATTCCACCTACACAATGATCTTTTTTTGCAGACTCTATGCAATATGGATATTCTTTTGGGAGAGGGATTTGTTTGGCAGATAGAAGGTGATTGTTCGCCTTAGATGGATCTTAACAGATAAAAAGTGTTTCAGAACGACAGTATTCCTGAAATTTTCAGAGGTGCGGAATATCGATAACTTTACGTAACGATGCTTGTTTTTTCGATTTATTTTGGTGGGTTATAATGATTTTAAGATTTCATTTTTTCCTGTCCATGTCAAGGTTTTTCGCCTCCGGCACAAAGGCGGCGCGACGAGAATGAGTCCTTCTTTAACTCGTCGGAGGAGCGCCGCCGGTTGAAGGTCAACTTTGTCGTTCAATCACTTTTTCTATCGCCTTGTGATAATCGCGCTGAACCTTTACATTGGATACCCTGGCGTATCTCTGCGTCGTCTTTATCCGTGTGTGACCCAATAAATCCTGTATGGATACAAGGTCCGCATCCGCATTAAGCAGCTGAGTGGCCATCGTATGACGAAGCTGATGACACGAGGCTTTTATGCCTGCCTTTCCAGCGTAATACTCCATCCGCTTCTGAATGCCCCGGACCGAGATCGGTTTGCCGCGATGGGTCTTCTCTTCAACTAAAAATACCCTTTTGCTTCTGGAAGGCGGCCGCTTCCTGAGATACTCTTCCAGCATGCTTTGGGCGTCCCTGCTCAGATATACCACTCGGCCTTTACCGCCTTTGCCTTCAAATACAAACAGCTGAGAGCGTTTAAAATCAATGGCAGCCAAGGTCAGCTTGGCGACTTCCTCCACACGCAGTCCGCATCTGAGCATCAGCATGAATATGGCCCGGTCGCGACGATTTTCGATAACAGAAAAGAGCCGGACAACATCTTCATCCATGAGATATCTGGGCAAGGGACGTGATAAACGAAGGGCATATCCGCGCTTGACCGGGTTTGCCATCCGGACCTGTTCTTCATCGATCAGGTAATTGTAAAACCCACGGATGCTGTCCAAATGGCAGTTGATTGTTTTCGGGGCCAGACGCCGGCGCCGAAGATGATCAATATAGCTTAACAGCTTTTTATTCGATACCGATTCCACCGGTATATCGACCCACAAAATAAACTGTCGCAGGGTGCTCATGTAGTTTTTGACAGTATAGGCAGAATAATTTTTACGTTTAATAAACCGCCGATAATTGAGAATCGCATTGGTAAGATCCATTGATCACCCCCTTTTCAATCTTGTTCATGGCCTTAAAATATTCTTCTTTCCGGGTAACATTGGTCAGCCGGGCGTACCGCCGGGTCATCTCAATACATTCGTGCCCTAAAAGATGCTGAAGACATTCCAGCCGCATACCGGCATTCAACAGTTCGCTGGCAAATGTATGACGCAGGCAATGGAGCGTGTATCCTTTGTGGGCCAGCCCGGATTTTTTGATGTATTTGACGAAAACCTTTCTTGCCCCCGTGTACCCAAAAGCGTCCCGCTGTTGGCTGTAAAATAAATACGGTATGTTCGGATCATGTTGCTTCAGCCAGACCTTTAAGGCTGTGTGAGCATCATCACTTAAATAGACGACACGCCCGGTTCGGGTTTTAGACGCCTCTATAATATCAATTCGCTTTTCTTTCATGTGAACATCTTCGACCCTGGCATTGAGCAATTCGCCAATGCGCATGCCGGTGCGAAGCAGCACTAAAATCATGGCCCGGTCTCTTGGCTTTTCAATGACAGACAAAAACGTCCGGATATCTTCCGGTTCAATGGCTCGTGGCAATATTTCAGGCAGTTTAATCCGGAATTTCTTTCTTAAAAGATCAAAGCTTACAACGTCCTGATCAGCCAGATATGCTAAAAAGGCGTACAGGTCTCTGAGAATCGTGACGATGGTTGCCGGCTTTAAACCATGGTCCTGCCTTTGTTCTATAAAACCACTCAAATCATTTCTGGTAGCAGTTGCAATACAGCAATGGCCTGCTTGTTTCAGATATGTAATGAAAAGAAGAATGTTGCGATAACTATTTTGGATGGTGCTGGGACGGCAACAACGGCGACGCTGATCATTTAAATATTCTACAACATATGATTCGCCAAAGAGTTCGTTTTCGGCAATTTTTTTCTGACACCGTTGAATGAGAACAAGGCTTTTTTGGTCGTCAGTGAATGATTTTTCTATAAAATGATCGGGATAATTTCTGATCGGGGGCCGGCGGGCTTCATATGGACGGTTAATTGACTCTGATTTTTGTCCTGGGGTTTGTTTACGAAAAAATTTTGCGTTTTTTAAGGATAATTGTGGATGGCTCATCTCTACCTCCTTTTTCTTTTTCCTGAAAAAACAAGTAGATGATGACTTTTTATCCTTTTTCAGTCAATCATCAAAACGTTACGTACAGTCGATAACGCCGATCACTATTATTCACCGCGACAGACCCCAATATCGTGATTGTGGTTTTTTGGCGAATTATAAAAAATCTTCAGCTGGCTATTGAACTCTTCAATGGAGGGATGGATTTTAACGGCGGACACCATGGCAGGCAATTTGGAGCTTTTTAGATCCTACTTCTGAACATTATCTTCAACTTCCTGTCCCTCTTAAATCCATTATTCAGAAGTTTAAATCGGCCTTTATCGTCTCATCCATAATAATCGCAGAAAATCATTTGCCGCAATATATTGTTCCGATAATTATTCAATCAAAAAGCAGGCTCTTTTCGATAGTGATTGATTATATAAACTTTTTAAATAATTATATTTCTGCCAAAAGCATGCGCTTTCTTCGGATCAACACCATCTCTTCTTTGAGAATGAAAATAATCCGTTTTTTGATTGCTTTAGGAGATTTGCGGTAGTATCATCAAAAGTTCGAATAAGGTTATTTTTTCAGACCATCACATATTTAAATTCAAACTTAGGGTTGATGTGAAAGACGAAAGCAAATCCAAAAAACAATTGATCTGTGAATTGATAGAATATCGCCAGCGCATTGCAAAATTGGAAGCGTCAGAGGCATTATATAGGAAAACAAATGAAAATTCTGATCTATCTTCACACGATAGAAGTCATGCAAAACCAGATGATTATTTATTAAGGGAAAATCAGGAAATAATAGAATATTTAAAGAGATCTCGACTTTTTTCTCATTTGCCAAATAGAATACTTGAACAACTATTGCCATTATCTCATCTTGAAGATTATCCTTCCGGATCTGAGATTTTAATAGAAGGGGCTATAAATACTAAAGTTTTCTTCCTATTAGAAGGAGCCGTAAGTGTCTATGCGGGTGGTAATAAAATTTCGAAGTTGCGGCGTAAAGGAGACATTTTTGGCGAGATGAGTATCATTAGCAAGAAACCATGCTCAGCTTCAATTATCGCAGAAACGCCTGTTAAATTATTTAGTATTAAGGCCAAATATATTGGGGAATATACTGATATTGAAGCAAATGAGTTAGAGAATATCCTTTATCGAATATTTGCCATGATTCTGACTGATAAATTGTCCTTCACCAATAAAAAGGCCCAACACTATGAAACTATTCATAAGGATTTATTAAGAGAAATCGACGAACGCAAAAAATATACAAAAGCGCTGAAGGAGAGCGAATCACGCTATCGGCTGCTGGCCGACAACATCAGTGATACCATCTGGATTTTTGACTTCAATGATTCGCGATTCTCATATTGCAGCCCATCTATTGAAGGGATTACAGGCATTAAAGCAGAGGACGTAACTAATTTTCGTTTAGAAGATATCCTGACACCTCTTTCTCTGGAACTTGCTAATAAATTTTTGGTGAAGGAATTGGCTGCAGCAAGCCGAACTTTCGACTCGAAAAGATCACAAAGGTTAGAACTTGAGCTTTACCGCAAAGACGGTTCAACTTTATGGACGGAGACTGTTGCGAAATTAATTTATGACAAAAACCATCAACCAATTGCTATATTAGGAGCTACTCGTGATATCAGCGATCGTAAAAAACTTCAAGATCAACTCCTTAAATCACAAAAGATGGAATCCCTTGGTCTCCTGGCAGGTGGCGTTGCCCATGACTTAAACAATGTTCTTTCGGGGATCGTTTCTTACCCTGAACTGCTTTTAATGAAATTATCTGATGACAGTGAACTCAATAAACCCCTGAAGACCATTATGGAATCGGGTAACCGGGCTACCGCGATCGTCCAGGATTTGCTAACGATTGCAAGGGGCGTCGCTATCACAAAGGAACCAATAAAATTAAACGATCTGGTTTCTGATTACTTTAGTTCACCCGAGTTTAAAAAATTAAAGCAATTTTATCCTGGTGTTACGTTCAAAACCAATCTTGCAGAGGATTTATTAAACATTAATGCATCTGATATTCATATCAGAAAAGTTCTTATGAACCTGATTGCAAATGCGGCGGAAGAAATCAAAGAAAACGGGAATGTTTCAGTTTCCACCGATAACCGTTTTTTGGATAAACCGTTAAAAGGTTATGAAGAAATAGAAATTGGGGAATATGTTGTTTTTTCAGTAACCGACGATGGCCCAGGAATATCAACCAGAGACCTTAAGAGAGTTTTTGAGCCTTTTTATACAAAAAAGAAAATGGGCAGAAGCGGTACTGGTTTGGGCCTTTCGGTCGTTTGGAATGTCATGCGGGACCACAAGGGTTATATTGATGTAAAATCTGATGAGAATGGAACATTGTTTGAACTATACTTTCCAATCTCTCGGAATGCGCTATTGAAAAAGGATATAAATTTGTCGTTGACAAATTATAAAGGTAAAGGGGAAACCATTCTGGTTATTGATGATATTGAAAGTCAAAGGGAGATTTCCTCTATGATGCTGGACATGCTTGGCTACAAGCATAAAACTGTTTCCAGCGGCGAACAGGCCATTGAATATTTAAAACATAATACGGTTGATTTAATCCTGCTCGATATGATTATGTATCCGGGCATAAATGGTTATGAAACCTACAGGCGGATCATAAAAATTCATCCGGGCCAGAAAGCGATCATTCTCAGTGGCTTTTCTGAAACTGTAAATGTTAGGAAAACCCAGTCTCTTGGTGCTGGTAAATATCTTAAAAAACCAATAACTCTTGAGAAATTGGGAATGGCGATTAAAGCGGAATTGGAAAAATAACTGTTTTAAATGAAAACCGTTGTCTAAAACGACAGTATTCCAAAACTTTTTCAAAATGAAGCATGTCGATAACTTTACGTAACGATGCTTGTTTTTTCGATTTATTTTGGTGGGTTATAATGATTTTAAGATTTCATTTTTTCCTGTCCATGTCAAGGTTTTTCGCCTCCGGCACAAAGGCGGCGCGACGAGAATGAGTCCTTCTTTAACTCGTCGGAGGAGCGCCGCCGGTTGAAGGTCAACTTTGTCGTTCAATCACTTTTTCTATCGCCTTGTGATAATCGCGCTGAACCTTTACATTGGATACCCTGGCGTATCTCTGCGTCGTCTTTATCCGTGTGTGACCCAATAAATCCTGTATGGATACAAGGTCCGCATCCGCATTAAGCAGCTGAGTGGCCATCGTATGACGAAGCTGATGACACGAGGCTTTTATGCCTGCCTTTCCAGCGTAATACTCCATCCGCTTCTGAATGCCCCGGACCGAGATCGGTTTGCCGCGATGGGTCTTCTCTTCAACTAAAAATACCCTTTTGCTTCTGGAAGGCGGCCGCTTCCTGAGATACTCTTCCAGCATGCTTTGGGCGTCCCTGCTCAGATATACCACTCGGCCTTTACCGCCTTTGCCTTCAAATACAAACAGCTGAGAGCGTTTAAAATCAATGGCAGCCAAGGTCAGCTTGGCGACTTCCTCCACACGCAGTCCGCATCTGAGCATCAGCATGAATATGGCCCGGTCGCGACGATTTTCGATAACAGAAAAGAGCCGGACAACATCTTCATCCATGAGATATCTGGGCAAGGGACGTGATAAACGAAGGGCATATCCGCGCTTGACCGGGTTTGCCATCCGGACCTGTTCTTCATCGATCAGGTAATTGTAAAACCCACGGATGCTGTCCAAATGGCAGTTGATTGTTTTCGGGGCCAGACGCCGGCGCCGAAGATGATCAATATAGCTTAACAGCTTTTTATTCGATACCGATTCCACCGGTATATCGACCCACAAAATAAACTGTCGCAGGGTGCTCATGTAGTTTTTGACAGTATAGGCAGAATAATTTTTACGTTTAATAAACCGCCGATAATTGAGAATCGCATTGGTAAGATCCATTGATCACCCCCTTTTCAATCTTGTTCATGGCCTTAAAATATTCTTCTTTCCGGGTAACATTGGTCAGCCGGGCGTACCGCCGGGTCATCTCAATACATTCGTGCCCTAAAAGATGCTGAAGACATTCCAGCCGCATACCGGCATTCAACAGTTCGCTGGCAAATGTATGACGCAGGCAATGGAGCGTGTATCCTTTGTGGGCCAGCCCGGATTTTTTGATGTATTTGACGAAAACCTTTCTTGCCCCCGTGTACCCAAAAGCGTCCCGCTGTTGGCTGTAAAATAAATACGGTATGTTCGGATCATGTTGCTTCAGCCAGACCTTTAAGGCTGTGTGAGCATCATCACTTAAATAGACGACACGCCCGGTTCGGGTTTTAGACGCCTCTATAATATCAATTCGCTTTTCTTTCATGTGAACATCTTCGACCCTGGCATTGAGCAATTCGCCAATGCGCATGCCGGTGCGAAGCAGCACTAAAATCATGGCCCGGTCTCTTGGCTTTTCAATGACAGACAAAAACGTCCGGATATCTTCCGGTTCAATGGCTCGTGGCAATATTTCAGGCAGTTTAATCCGGAATTTCTTTCTTAAAAGATCAAAGCTTACAACGTCCTGATCAGCCAGATATGCTAAAAAGGCGTACAGGTCTCTGAGAATCGTGACGATGGTTGCCGGCTTTAAACCATGGTCCTGCCTTTGTTCTATAAAACCACTCAAATCATTTCTGGTAGCAGTTGCAATACAGCAATGGCCTGCTTGTTTCAGATATGTAATGAAAAGAAGAATGTTGCGATAACTATTTTGGATGGTGCTGGGACGGCAACAACGGCGACGCTGATCATTTAAATATTCTACAACATATGATTCGCCAAAGAGTTCGTTTTCGGCAATTTTTTTCTGACACCGTTGAATGAGAACAAGGCTTTTTTGGTCGTCAGTGAATGATTTTTCTATAAAATGATCGGGATAATTTCTGATCGGGGGCCGGCGGGCTTCATATGGACGGTTAATTGACTCTGATTTTTGTCCTGGGGTTTGTTTACGAAAAAATTTTGCGTTTTTTAAGGATAATTGTGGATGGCTCATCTCTACCTCCTTTTTCTTTTTCCTGAAAAAACAAGTAGATGATGACTTTTTATCCTTTTTCAGTCAATCATCAAAACGTTACGTACAGTCGATAACTTTACGCACCGTAGTCAGTCATATTAAATATAACGAGTACGCAACATCTTGGGGGAGAGGGAATTATTTAAAAGTTCAGATCACACCGAAAAAGGAAAGGTCATTTTTAAACTTTGAGAGGATTTAATGTAGGCTGATAAAATTTTTTAGGGGATATTTCGATATATGTCTTTGCGGTGTCCAATCTTGACGACCATAATGATAAGGACATCATCCTGAATTTCATAAATTATCCGATAGTCACCGACACGTACCCTGTGAAATGGGTTGTCTCCCTTCATTTTCGTTGTGTCTGGATTAGGGAGGTTATCCGCCAGGTTATCAATTTTGTTGGCGATACGTTTTTGTTCAGCTTTTGGAATTTTTTTGAGCGCTTTTGCAGCAGAACGTTTAAACAGGATTTGATAGCTCAAAGTTCAAGTTCCTTTTTCAGCTCTTCCCAGGGGATCGGTACGCCGGGTTCATTTTTAGCCTTCCATGCATCATCAATATCTATTTTATCTTCCAAATCCTGCAAGAGCTGAAGCTCCTTCATGGAAACAAGCGCAGCAATTGGTTCTCCTCTGCGAGTAAGGACAAAAGACTCTTTTCCAAAGGCAACCCTGTTGATCAGGTTTGCAAATTTTTTTCTGGCGTCAGCGGTTGTTATTTTGCTTAACATGATATTACCTCAAATATACAATATGTTCATTTTGTACATATTGTATATCTCTATCCATTGTATGTCAACCTGTAAACTTTTTGAAAAATCTATTTTTTTCAATTCAAAATTGTGCCTAAATTGTGCCCGAAACGTGTCTAAGACTGTGCCTAAATTGTGCCCGTCAAGGTCAAATATTTCCAAATAAAACCAAACAAAACCAAAAGGAAAAAATTTTTTGTAAAAATTTCAAGTTGTTAAAATTGTTAAAAATTTAAAAAATTTGTTTTCGGGACTCAAAATCCTCCGCCCGCAAGGGTGTGCGAGTTCAAGTCTCGCCTCCGGCACCACCGAAAATAAAGGGTTTGGCAAGTGCATCTTGCTGAACCCTTTTTTAGTTGTTGACAAAAGAAATATGTTTATGTAATTTGAATATTCAATGTTTAAATTGTAAGGATTTTATATGTTACCCAGGCAAATCGAGAGAAAAATCAGACAAGCTGCAGAACAATATCCGGTTATCACCCTTACCGGGCCCAGACAATCAGGTAAAACCACGCTCATCCGTTCAATGTTTCCGGACATGCAATACTTTTCATTGGAGGACCCGGAACTGAGGAGTCTGGCAAGTGAAGACCCGCGCGGTTTTCTTGCTCAGTTCCGGGAAAAAGGTGTCATCCTTGATGAAGTTCAACGGGCACCAGATCTCTTTTCTTATATTCAGACCTGTGTGGATGAGGTGGACCGGCCGGGGCAGTTTATCCTCACCGGTTCCCAGAATTTCCTTTTAATGAAAAGTATCAGCCAGACCCTTGCCGGCAGGTGTGCAATTTTTCATCTGCTGCCGTTTTCTATGAATGAACTGAGACAACTTCCCCAACCATCGCTGGAAGATATCGGGCAGAAGATCCCATCAATCCCTGAGCCGGAAGATGCAAATGTATTCGATCTCTTGTTTGCAGGGTTTTATCCCCGAATTCACGATAAAAAGCTGGATGCTCAGGACTGGCTGAAGAACTATACGCAAACTTATCTGGAAAGAGATGTCCGGGAATTAATCAATATTGGAGATCTTGAATCCTTCAGGCGGTTTATGGGCTTATGCGCCGGGCGGGCGGGACAGCTTCTCAATTTAAGTTCACTGGCATCCGACTGCGGGATAACCCACACAACAGCTAAAAGATGGTTGTCTGTTCTTGAGACAGGTTTTATCGTCACCTTATTGCGTCCGCATCATCAAAATTTTAACAAACGTCTTGTTAAAACACCAAAACTGTATTTCCTCGATACCGGTCTCCTATGCTACTTGCTGAGAATCCGTAATCCGAAAGATCTTTTGCTGCATGCCTCACGCGGCGCCATATTTGAAAATTTTGTGGTCGCTGAATTATTTAAAAGAAGGTTTCATGACGGACTGGAACCGGATTTATACTTCTGGCGGGATTCCGCAGGACATGAACTGGATATTATCATCGATTTGGGCAATCAGCTCATCCCGGTTGAAGTCAAATCAGGCCAGACCCTTGCCAAGGATTTTTTTAAGAGCCTGAATTTTTGGAAAATCATGTCAAATGATCCTTCTGCAGCGTCGGCATTGATATATGCGGGCAACCGATCACTTTATCAAAAAAATACAGCTGTTTATTCCTGGTGGAACTTTTAGAAAAGATCATGGCATAAGCACAAATGGAGTTTCACAACCCTTTTGTGCGGTTCAATCTGGCCGTGGAAATATCACTTTTTCAAACGTAAAACTATGCCTAAATTGTGCCCGTCAAGGTCAAAAATTTTTCTAAATTTCAACATAATAAAATTGTTGAAAAATAAAAAATTGCGGGGGTACTGAAAAATACCGGCCAAGCTATAATTTTTAATCAGAAAACGGATTCGCTGTTTTGCATGTGCCAACGATATCTCCCGCAAAAAAAAGGTGCAAATGCTCCCAAAACCGGGGGTTTTACCCGGCATACTTTTCCCGCAGGCCGGCGAGTTGTTCAAGATACTGGTCCTGAAAAATCAGGTTGCGCTGGCTGCGGATGGTGTCCGTGGCCAGATCAATATGGGGCTGGATGTCAATGCCGTATCGGTTGAGTCCTTCGGTTTCGGCCCGGTCCAGAATTAGGACAGCGTAATATTGGATCAGGCTCCGCAGGGCAGACGGGCGGCGGAACAGATAACTTCTGCCGGCAATGGTGGCTGTGAAAAAACCGGCATATTCGTAAAGGGTTTGCAGGGAGAGACAGGCTTCTTCAGCATTGTTGCAGCAGTCGCTTACCACATAGTAACGGTAAAAATCCGCCATGGCGTGTTCCAGCACATCGTTTTCTGCAAGAAGAATATGTTTGACCATTTCAATGCGGTCTTTTTTGAGCACCCGGAAAAAGTGGGCCAGATTGTGTCGTAAACTGATGATATCCCGGGTCTCACCAACAACCAGTGGCGGATTTGCCGCTAGCGCCAATATCATTTCATCAAACATGGCCCGGGGATCCTTTCCGGTCTGATCTTCGGCCGCATCCGCATACTGCCGGAGATAATCAAAAAAAGCATCCATCTTTTGTTTTAAAAGGTCGCAGGACGTGTCTGTTTCCATTGGGTCCGCTGCCGGCGGCGTGCCGAAGACTTCTTCCATGCGGTCTTCCGGAACTTCTGGCGGGGCGAGCAAATCTAGTTTTTCTTCCAGCCTGTGAATTTCATTCTGATAATCCGTGGTGGCTTCCGCCATGCGCTGCTGATGTGCCAGATTTTCCGCCTGCATTTTCTTCTCATGCCATTTCATGACCTGGTGAAATCCGGCATACCCGCCCAGAGCGAGGATGACGACAAGGATGATGAAAATGACGAACTTTTTTTCAGGGGAAGCGGTTTTCGGCAAAAGATTGTTTTCCATGATCTGGCAGGTCCTTTTTTTGAAGTTTTAAAGGTGGCAGGGAAAATGCGAAAGCCTTTTTTTTATGATAGGAAAAATGGGGTTCTCGGTCAAGGGCTCAGATGTTTTAAGGATAGGGCAACACCCTGAAGGGCTCGGCAAATTGGTCAAAAAATAAACCCACCATGTCGGTATCCGCCTGCGGAACCGGAATGATGGTTCGGGTGTGGTTTGTTCGGATCAGAGTTTGCAGCCGGCGGGTCTGGATGATTTCGCGGATCAAATCCTCTTCCGCCGGGGTTCTGGTGGCGGATTTTAACAGGTTGACAAACCGGCAAAGCCGGAATGCCGTGATCATCTCCGCCGTGGTAAGGGCCTGGTTCCAGTCAGCGGCCGCGGAACCCGCGCAAAGGGCCGGCGGTACGGCATCAAAACGGGCTTTATCTGTAAATCCGGGGAGTCCCGGCACCGGATAAAAAAGGGAGATGCCGATCAGGGTGGGCTGGTTTGCCAGAAATGCAATGTTTTTTGCAACGGTTTCCCGGGTGTCGTCTTTAAAACCACAGATAAAATAGGTGATGCATGGGATGCGGTATTCAGCCAGCAGGTGAACCACTGTTCTATAATTGGAAAGTGCCGTGCTGCGATTTTCCTTTTCAAGAATCGGCGCGTGGGTGGAGGCAATGGAGAGGTTGAACTGCCGCAGTCCCATGTCAGCAAGGGTGTTCACCAACGCCGGCGTCAACCGGGTGTAGTCCAGGCCGTTTTCAGCCAGAAACCGGACCCCGGGAAATTTTTCCCGAAACCCGGCCAGTACTTCGATAAAATATTCCGGGGCCAGGAGCAGGTTGTCGTCCTCAAAATTGATATAGACGGTTTTTCCCATGGCCCCGGGCGGCAAGGTGAAGGTGTCCAGGGTTTTTTTGATGGTTTCCGCGGGGATAGTCCGGAACGCCCGGCCATGACTGAGAAAATTGGAGCAGAACCGGCATTTTTGAGTGCACCCCCGGGACAGGGAGGTTGAAAAATAAATGCTTTTTCGGGTTTCATGGGTTTTTGTCAGCATCAATGCCATCTCCGCCGATTTTGTCCGGCGGATTTCGCAAGGCGCAATGATCCGGCCCTTGATTTTCCAATACAGATTGGGGATAGGGGCCAAGGTGTCGGAAATATCGTCTGGGTCAGTGCGCATGGCGCTGATGAATGCGGGGATGGAAACTTCCGCCTCTCCGGTGACGGCAAAATCAACCGCCGGATGGTGAATAAAAAATTCCGGATAGGCGCTGACGCCGGCGCCGCCCAAGATAATGGGAATTTTGGGGGCCCTTTCCCGGATTGCCGCTGCCAGCAAAAGGGATGCTTCTGCGTAGCAGAACGCAAAACAGGAGATAAACACCACGTCCGGGGAGGTGGACAGTATCTGGCGGGCGCATTCGGGAAAAGCCGGCCCGAACTGTTGAAACCGGGTAAACCAGCTGGTGCCGCCATATTCTCTTGGAACAATATGGGGTGTCAGATAGCCAAAGGCCGCCGGCAACGGAATTTGGCGGCCCTTGTTGCATTGCAGCGGAAAGTTGAAAAAAAGAACATCGCATCCGTTTTCCCTCAGCAGGGTCAACAGGATATGCGGGCCAAGAGCAGAAAACCGGTGCCGGGTAAAGTAAAAATCCAACACCGGGGGCACGGCAACAGCAGCTGTCAGTCTGCCGCTGCCGGCAAAGGAGTTTTTCCCCGCTGAAATATGGTTCATGGTTGGTTTAGGATATCCTGAATCCGGTGGAGCAGTTCTTTCTCTTCGTCGATCAGTACGGCATCTGCCATGGCCACCTGACGTGCGATATCAAGGGCTTTTTCCCGATCCCGCGGGCCTGGAATCAGCTTTTTCAAGGCAGTGAGGGCCTTGTCCCGGTCCGCGTGAAGAATGCAGGATTGCTGTCGGATCAGGTGTTTGAATTCTTCAATGGTCAGCCTCCCCAGCCGGTCGTCCGCTGCGGTGATCTGCCGGTAGGCAGCCAGCACCTTGCGGTTGAGTATGACATCTGCGTGGGCCACGGCAACCATGACCCGCACCACACCCTCCGCAAAACCGCCGTCTTCGGCCTGATCCAGCCATTCCAGCCGGCAGGTGAGTGCTTCTTCGGCCGTATCTTCGGCGATTTCGTCTTGCCCGTTTTCCTTGTCTTTGAAAAAAGACAAGGTCAGCGGGTTGCCGTAGACAGTGTTAAACCAGAACTCCTGGTTGAGATCCCGCAGATCCCGGTAGAGGTTGAGGCCATCGGTAATCATGCCGGAAACATTTTTTTCAAGCTGGACCCAGGGGTTGTCCGGACTTGCGGGCCGCCGGTGTTTTTTGACCAGGGGTGCCAGATATTTAAACGGATGCATCCAGGGGTTGATGTCGGCAAAAGCATACCGGGAAACGCGCAGGGGATGGAGTTGCCGCAACAGTTCCGCGGAAAAATTATTCACCCCAAGTCGCACCCAGGGACTGATGAAGGTTCTGTAGAACCGGTCATTGAATTCGGAAACCGCGGCCACGGGCAGAAAATCGTCTTCATCCTCCAGGCCGTCGTCAAGGGCCAGGATATCATCCATGTCCCGGGCTTCAAACCGGACTGCGGGAAGACCGCTGTCGTCATCCGTATCAATCACCATTTCATAGAGACCAGGGGAAAGATATTCGATCAGGTCAATGCTTGCGATGATCTCCTTGTGCTCTTTCCGGGAGACTTTTCCGGAAACGAAAATACCCAGATGGCCGATGGTCTCATGGAGCAGGTATACCACCACCTGCTGGCGCCGCTTCAGTTCATCAACGGATTTCCAGACTTTCACAATCCAGTTCAGGGCCTGCTGGGGCGGGGTGATGTTGTCGCCGCCCGAGGCAAATACCAGCACCGGTTCTTTCAGATTTTTAAGATCAATGCGGCGGCCATCCAGTTCCAGCTTTCCGCCTTCCAGTTTGTTGCCTACAAAGAGGTTGTCCACTATATAATGGATTTCCTCCCGGGTCATCATGAAGTAGCCGTTCCACCACCGTTCAAAATCAAGGTATCTTTCTTCCTCAGTATCCACATTGGCATAAAGGTGATACTGCTTGTTCCACAAGGTATTAGCGGGGTTCAGATCTTCAAAGCCGGCCACGAGATTGGCGCCGTCAAAAATGCCGTTGCCAAGGTCATTCCACAGAGACGTGAGCCACACCCCCCCGAAAAGACCCCCCCGGTACCGCATGGGGTTTTTTCCTTTCACTCCGGCCCAGTAGGAGAGCGGGGACCCGTTAAACACCATGGGGCCGGTGATATCCGGCCGGTCCGCGCCGATGAGTGCGCTGGCCCATCCGGCCTGGCAGTTGCCGATAATGGCCGGTTTTTCAGCTGCCGGGTGGCGTTTGATAATTTCCTCGATAAACTGGATCTGGGCGTTATGAACGTCCACAAGGGTCTGGCCTGGCATCGGGTCCGCGCTGAAGACAAAGAAATAGACCGGGTGGCCTTCATTCAATGCCATGCCGATTTCAGAATCCCGTTTGGAACCGCCGATGCCTGGTCCGTGCCCGGCCCGGGGATCGACAATAATGATGGGCCGTTTGGCGGGATCCTGGAAATTTTTTTCCACGGGATTTTCCCGGTTGTCATGGTGCTCCGGGAGAGGGGCATCCTCATGACGCCGGTCCTTGATGCGGACAAGGGAAAAGTTGACCGGCCGTTCAAGGGACCGGCCGTCCAGAATCAGGTCATAATCAAAGGTCAGCACCGGGGGCTTGTTGTTTTTTTTATGATCAAAATAGACGTTGCCCCGTTTTCGCATGATATCCATGAAAAGCACGGACCGTTGAAATGCATCCGTCGCATAATCAACAGCATGGGTCAGATATTTGCCTGGATCGGTTTGATCGGATAAGTTATTTAAAACAGTCATGATTTTTCCTCCCATAGATTATTGTGCATTGCAACATAATAATAAGGCCGCATGCGGTTGGTGTCAAATTTTCAGAATGATCTGGCGGGTTGACAGAAACCCGTTATCCGACTATCCAGAGAGGAGAGGAGGAAACCCATGAACCCACCCGAACTGTATTTAAGCAGGATCGCCGCCCAGACCAGTCAGTCTGAAATCCGTTCCATGACCTTTGCGTGCCGGAAATATGGCGGCATTAACCTCGCCCAGGGCATTGCCGATCTTTCTGTTCCCGCCCCGGTAAGGGAAAATGCCAGGCATGCAGTGGAACAGGGCCACAACATTTACACGAGCTATATGGGCACGGATGCCATCCGGGCAGCTATCAGCGAAAAACTGAAATGCTATAATAAAATTGATGCGGACCCGGAAAAAAACATTGTGGCTACGGCCGGCGCCACAGGTGCGTTTTTCATTGCCTGTATGGCACTTTTAAATCCCGGGGATGAATTCATCATTTTTCAGCCCTACTACGGGTACCATGTGAATACCCTGAAAATGCTTGGAATTAAGCCGGTGTTGGTGGATCTGGCACCGTCGTACTGGTCTTTTTCAGCAGCGGATCTGGAAAAGGCCGTCACCCCCCGAACCCGGGCGATCCTTGTCAATACCCCGGCAAAT
This sequence comes from Desulfobacterales bacterium, assembly GCA_963675805.2. GTDB lineage: Bacteria > Desulfobacterota > Desulfobacteria > Desulfobacterales > Desulfosalsimonadaceae > SURF-3. The sequence continues at coordinate 1,313,773 of CAXXNU010000001.1, forward strand.
CCCTGCGGCAAGGTTTTTTCGCACAAGGAGCTGAATGCTATTGCGGATTTCAGCGTCGCCCATGATCTGATGGTGTTTACCGATGAAATTTATGAATATTTCATTTATGATGGAAAAGAGCACATCAGCCCGGGAAGTCTTGATGTCATCAAAGACCGGACCGTGACCATTTCAGGATTTTCCAAAATATTTTACATTACCGGCTGGCGAATCGGATACCTGGCATGCAATGAATCATGGGCGGCCGCCGCGGGTCAGTTTAATGATCTGGTCTACATCTGCCCGCCGGCCCCGCTTCAGGCCGGGGTTGCCGGGGGATTATCGGAAATCGGACATGATTATTATGAAAATACCCGGTCAGCATATCAGAAAAAACGGGATATGATCTGTTCGGCCCTGGATCAGGCCGGACTAACTCCGTATGTGCCGGAAGGATCCTATTATGTGCTGGCCGATACCACCCGGGTTCCGGGAAACACCGCCCAGGAAAAGGCCATGCATATCTTAGAAAAAACCGGGGTGGCATCTGTGCCCGGAACAGCGTTTTACGAGAACAGCGGTGACAATCTGGTCCGGTTCTGCTTTGCAAAGGAAGACGTGATTGTTGAAAAGGCCTGCGGTCAGATCACGGCTGCGGGCAGATTTTGATGATTCCGGTAATGTATTGAAGAGCAATTGAGAGCAATTGATACGCCGCCGCTGTAAGTTATTCCGATCCGGGGTTTTAATCGGCTAATGACAGCCGCTGGGCAGGTGTTGCTGTTTGGTTGTCCAGAACATCGCGGATGACCGTGGCGATCTGCTCAATGCTGATGGGTTTCATGACAAAGGCGCGGAACCCGATGTCCAGGGCCTGTTCTTCATTGATGGCCTGGCTGAATCCGGTGCACAGGATCATGGGCGTGTCCGGCCGGATGCGCATGATTTCCTCTGCCAGTTTGGCCCCGGTCATGTGCGGCATGGTCATGTCTGTTATCACAATGTCATATTTTTCCGGGAAAGTTTTAAACCGCTCAAGGGCTTCAACACTGCTGGTGCAGGCGTCCACCTGATATCCCAACTGCTCGAGCACCTGACGCCCCAGATCCATGATGCTGAGCTCATCGTCGACAAACAGGATGCGCTCATTGCCTGTGGGTACCTGCAGCCGGATTTCAACCCCCGGCTGTATCTGTTTTTCAACAATGGGCAGAAAAACGCTGAAGCTTGCGCCTTTGCCGGGTTCGCTTTGGACGGTGATGGCTCCGCCGTGGCTTTTGACAATGCCGTGAACCACTGAAAGGCCGAGTCCGGTTCCTTCGTCCGGCCCTTTGGTGGTGAAAAAAGGATCGTACAGCCGCTTGATCAGTTCCGCGGACATGCCGTGGCCGGTGTCGCTCACCGTGAGGCAGAGATAGCGTCCCGGTGTGATGCCGGGATTTCGTGCTGCAAAATCAGCGTCCAGATCCACATTGTTCAGGCTCACGTCAAGAATTCCGCCGGCGGTGCTCATGGCATGCTCCGCATTGGTGCACAGGTTCATCAGTATTTGATGTATCTGAGTGGGGTCTGCCAGGACCATGGCGTCACTGATCAGATTGCTGCGAATTTCAATGGTGGTGGGAATGGAGGCCCGAAGCAGTTTGAGAGCCTCGTTGACAATGAGTTTTACCTGGACGGTTTTCTTTTCATGTTCCGCCTGACGGCTGAACGCAAGAATCTGCTTGACCAGATCCCGGGCGCGGTAGCCGGCTTTCAGGACTTCATCCAGCTTTTTTCTGAGACTGGGATGGTTGGCCGCCTCGTTGATGCCCAGTTCCGTGTAGCCGATGACCGCGGACAGAATATTGTTGAAGTCATGGGCAATCCCCCCGGCCAGGGTGCCGACGGCTTCCATTTTATGGGCCTGCTGGAGTTTGACTTCCAGTTTTTTCTTTTCCGCTTCTGCTTTTTTTCTTTCGGTAATATCCCGGGCAACCCCCAGAATGCTGACGGGCTGTTTTTTATTGTTTCTGATGAATTTTGCCGTGACTTCAACCCATACGGTTGAGCCGTCTTTGCAATATTGTTTCAGCTCAATGGTTCGGGAACGGAACGGGTCAGCGGAATCGGACGCATCTGCTTTTAGTTCCTGGGCGATTGAGGATTGCGCCTGTTTCAATGAAAATGGGGGGAAGATTTTATCCGGGCTGAGTTCGGTGAACTCCTCGGACGTATATCCCAGCACATTCAGAACGGAAGGGCTGACATAGGAAAATCGTGACCGGGATAAATGCCAGACCCAGATCACATCTGAAATATTGTCCGACAGGAGCCGGTACCGTGCCTCGCTTTCCCGGATTTTTTCAAACGACATGGCATTGATAATGCTGATAGCGGTTTCCGATGCAACCCCCATCAACAAATTCATATCGCTTTGCCTGAGATCCATTTTGGATTTTCCGTTGTCCACCGCCAGGATGCCGATGGATTTTTTTTCATACACAATGGGCACACAAATCAGTGATTCACCGCCCAGTGCCCGGGCAAATTTCAGGCTCTTCGGAGAAAATGTGTTTTTAATGTCGTTGAGATTTTCAATAAGGAATGGTTTCTGTTCTCTTAAAGCCTTGACAAAAAGCCCGGTGGAATCCGGCTTGTCTATGTGAAATTCCGTGCTGTGCAGCAGTTTTTCCTGTTCCGGGGTATGGCCGTATCCGCCTTTGTAGCTCAGCCGGGTGCCGGCCTCGTTTTTCAGCATGATCATGCCGCGGTCAAAATTGAGACGCCGTTCCATGACCTGGGTCACGGTTTTGGCAATCATGTCCACATTCAGGATTTTGGCTGCCGCCTGCCCGATTTCCTGAATCAGCAATGAGTTATTGTAACGGATATCGCTTTCGATCAAATGGTCCTGGGCTGCTGCTTTCTGGTCCTCTATTGTTTTGAGAAGGCCTTTATTTTCCGTCTTCTCACAATAAATCGCTATGAGTGCCACTGTGACTGCGCCGGACAGGGCAGCAACGGCCCATAAGGTGAGAGGAAGAAAGAAAAACAGCAAACCGCCTGCCAGGATACTGAATAGTGTTGAAAAGTTGCGAACCTGTTTCCATAAATGGAGCTTTGATTGTTGCCAAGTCACGATATATCGGCAACGAGTATCACCTCTGTGAACGCATTCAGGATGATCAATTTTAGCATACTGGTCAGTAAATAATTTGGTAGAAGCCTCTAAAAAACCGGTTCGATTTTCGCATTGATAAGGTTTCTCTTTTACTCCTGGCTTGGGTATGGAAATCAGTTCTACCTTATTGGGGCCTGCTTTTCTGGCATTAACATCTGCTCCTCGACTCAGCAATAACGATAACTTATCCATCAGTACCAGGACGGTGGTGGGGTTTGTGAAGCCTAAAAAGTATTGTTTGACCGTTCCCAAACCTTCATAGGAAGCATATCGGCCAGCTTTGCGTGCGATATGCGGGTCGCCTGTCCGCTTAACCATGACATCATAAAAGCGATCAACCTGTTCCTGCGAAAACCAATGAGATGGATCGTCGATCATGTATTTTTCAATCCCAATCTCTTTAAGAAGAGAGTCTGGATTGATACCTGAGTGATACTTCAGAATATATTGGAGGAAAATCTTAAGGATGCGGCTATTGTAGGGTGTTATGCTATCGTTCATGCATTCTCACAGTTTGTTGGGGATTAAAATTTTGTGAAGTTTACCGGGCATGATTTTTCATTGTGACTTGAAAAAATTCAGATTACCAAAATTGTTACAATCCCCTATAGCCCTGTATCCGTTTATTGCTTAACGGTGTTTATTGTTAAAAGCCTAATAATTTTAAAATGTTTTAAGATTCAATATAATATTTTGGATCGAAAAGCAAATTTTTTTCAAAAATTTGCGCTTTGTACAAAGGATGCAAAATTATATTATCAAAAGAACATAGTCTGGCGAGGAGTCAATAACGATAATACATTAAATGTCTTCTTTTATATTGTTAAATGATCCCAGAAACTGTAAGTCAAACATGTTACCAAATAATAAAGGAAAAATAGCTTATTAATTTATAAGCATATGTTATTGTTAAAAAAATGAAAATCATCTTAATTAATTTATCCAGCAAAATTTCTTCAGACGGTTCTCGTCTTATTTCTGCTTTGCTAAAACGCGCTGGATATCCTGTAATTAACATTTTCAAGGCAGGATCAGAGCCTTTTGATGGTGAAAGCGAATTAGAATTGCTGAATCCCTTATTGGATAAGGCGCAAATGGTGCTGATCGGAGTGTATAGTAGCTATGTTTTATGTGCTATCCAATTGACAGAATATATCCATAAAAATTTTCCTGATATTAAAGTGGTATGGGGAGGACCCCATTGTATTGCCGCACCGGAAATGGGCTTGGAATTTGCAGATGGTGTTTGTTTTTCTGAAGGCGATGAGGCTGTTATAGATTTTGTAAGTAAAATGGATAATGGCGAGGATTACTATAACACACCGAATATGGCTTTCAAAAAAGGGGAGCAATTCCTAATTAATAAAGTTTTGCCACCGTTTAACGATTTGGATAGTCTGCCTTATTATGACTATGGTTATGAAGACGCGTATATTTTGGACAAAAAACTTCAGCCTTTAAGCAAATCCATTGTTAGGGAAAGATTTGCCTGTTATCCATTTTACAAACCAGGTTTCTATATCCTCTCATCCCGGGGATGCCCAAACAGATGCACCTATTGCAACAACGCACGCTACATCTCCATGTTTGGTAAAAATTCCATCCGGTTTCATTCTGTGAATCGAGTGATTGAAGAACTTGAAGCGTCAATCAAGAAATTTGAATTTTTTAAGTATATTGTAATAGCGGATGATGATTTTTTTATGAGGCCGTTGGATCAGATTGAAGATTTTTCCAGACAATACAAAGAAAAAATTGGACTGCCTTTTGGCGTTGCCGTTAGTCCAAATACCTATAATTCAAAAAAAATGCAATTGCTTGTGGACGCCGGGTTGTGGTTTATCCAGATGGGAATACAGACAGGCAGTCAGCGAGTGCTTGATAATGTGTTTAAAAGAAATACAAATGTTGAAAAAACAAAAGTGATTGTTCAGGAACTTGCTGGCTATAAAAAATCAGACGGCGTTGAACTGCTTGTCGATTTTATCATTGATAACCCCTATGAAACGTCGGAAGACGTTTATTTAACTTATAAGGCACTTCTTGAACTGCCCTTTCACGCCATAGTTAATATTTTTTATTTGACCTTTTTCCCCGGCACACCGCTTTACGACCAGGCGGTTAAAGATGGCTATACAGAACCTTTTGGGCAAAAAACATCCCGTCTGAGGTTTTTTACACGACAAGGTGTGAAAGTCCGCTATCAGAAAAATTATGAAATGTTCTTAATTCTGCTTATCAAAAAATTCAGGCTTCACTGCATAGATCATCAGTTTCGGTATCGACATTTGATACCGTTATCCTTTTTTCGGTTTTTGGGCATCAAGCCATTACGGGCTGCAGCCGCCTTTTTACCACCCTCCTTTTTTATGTATTTATTTGAAAAGATAGAGTAAATTGTACACAAAAAGTGCGTTAACTGTTGGTGTATCGTACATCAAAAAAACGCTTGAAAAAAATTTTGATCATGCTATGGTATGACCACCAGCCAAAAAAAACACCAAAGGAGACATTAAACCCATGCTGGATGGATTGCAGCCGGTAAGAACAGAGAGTTTAAAAGAAATTTGCATCAAGCGGTTTGAGGGCCTGATTTTGTCCGGTGCGTTCACGGCCGGTGAAAAATTGCCGCCGGAGCGCGAACTGGCAAAACGATTAGGGGTCAGCCGGCCGGTGGTGCACGAGGCCCTGGTGGATATCGCGGCCAAGGGGCTGGTTACCATAACGCCACGAAAAGGGACCATGGTAAATGATTTCCGCCGCCAGGGGTCGGTGTCGCTTCTTGTGTCGCTTCTGGAATATCATGACGGCAAACTGGATGCCCGACTCCTGGAGGGGCTTCTCAATATGCGGCTCTTGGTGGAAGTGGAAAACGCGCGCCTGGCCGCCCGGCACCGGACCGCGGAACAGATGACGAACTTCCGCACAATGTTGGCTGCGGAAGCGTCAGCGGACCGCGAAGACATCGAAAACCTGACGCAGCTTGATTTTGAATTTCATCTCACCCTTGCCATTGCAACGGACAACCTGCTGTATCCGCTTTTGCTGAACTCATTCAAACCGGTGTACACCAACCTGTCCAGCCAGTTTTTTCAGGATCCGGAAGTGGTGGATCACGTGTTTGATTTTCATCAAAAGATTGTATCCGCGCTGGCGGATCAGGACGAAGCGCTTGCCGCGGACCTGATGCACCGGATGCTGGTTCACGGCGAAGACCGGCTGCGGGAGATTATTTCAAGATAAAAGGAGAAAGCCCATGACTGCTGCTGCAAAAAAAATCAGCTATGAGATTAAAACCCCCGCGGGTCTGTCCCCGCGCATCGAACGTCTCCGGAATTACTATTTTAAGGGGGCGGCCCGGGCATGGAACAATGAATCCACTGCCTGGACCACCGGCATGCCCTGGGATGTGCAGTTCAATGAAATGACCTTCTATATTGTTCCGGAAACCTACATGCTCATGCAGACGCTGCTCTCTTCTTATCGCCAGGCGGCCCGGCCTGTGGCCCTGCCGCCGGATTTCTGGGAAAAACCCCTGGTGGAGCGCAGGTCCTGGTTTATCAGAGAGGTGGTGGTAAATTACCTTCCCCACGAAATTCTGCCTGGCGATCTGATTGCCGGGGGCCGGTTCAATATCCAGGCATCCATGTGTCTGACGGAAGCGGAACAAGCTGAATTTAATCGTCTCACCACCGGAAAAAAAGGGGCACGGGCTGCGGTGAACTGGTTTCACGGGCACGGCTACGGCAATGCCGGCGCGACCTGCGGCCACCTGGTCTCGGATTATAAACGGGTGCTCGCCATCGGGTGGAAAGGCATTTACCAGGAACTGGAACGGTTTTATGCGGCACTGCCTTCCAAAGACCAAAAAAGCCAAAAAGGGGCCCAGCTCCGGGCCATGATGACCGCCGCCACCATGCCCCGGGATCTGGCTGCAAAATATGCAAAAGTGTGTGACCGGCTTCGCGTGGGCGAAAATGATCTGGCGTCTTCCCCAGACCGGAATGCCGAGCTGGCCCAGATGGCGGAAAACCTGAAAAAAGTGCCCTGGGAGCCGCCGAAAACGTTTTGGGAGGCGGTGCAGGCCCTGTGGCTGACCCACATGCTGGTCATGAGCGATGAAAATTATCCCGGCCCGGGCGTGTCTTTTGGCCGGATTGATCAGTATCTGCTGCCGTTCTGGGAATATTCCCTGGAAAACGGCATGTCCCGGGAATTCGGCAAGGAAATTTTAAAATGCTTCTGGATTCACGCCAACACCGCCTATGATGCGATGATCCGGAACGGCAACCAGGGGATTACCTCCGGGTTCGGTCAGCTGATCACCTTGTCCGGCCTGGGAAAAAGCGGCGATGCGCTTGTTGACAGGACCAATGACCTGACCTTTGTTATGCTGGAAGTAATCGATGAAATGAGCCCGATTTTGGAGCCGAAACCCAACATCCGCATGCACCGGAACACACCGGACGCCTTGCTGGATAAAATGGTGGATATGGTGGCATCCAGCCAGGGCGCGCCGTTTTTGATCAATTTTGACGAGCGGTCCATGGCCGGCATGATGCGGGAAGCAACGGTTGCAGGGGTCGGGCATCTGATCAATAGGGATAATGTTCACGAGTATTGCCCGGTGGGCTGCCTGGAAAATACCATGGCAGGCAATGACCGGTCCGGCACCGTGGATTGCAACCTGAATCTGTTAAAAGCCGTTGAGCTGGCCCTTACCGGCGGCAAAGACCTGCTGCCGTTTGTGGATCCCATGACATTTAAAAAAGAGAAAATCCGTCAGGACGGACCGAATACCGGCGACGCCGCGACGTTTCAAAACTGGGAGGCGTTCTGGGCCGCCTATGAACGGCAAACCCGATATATCATTCAAAAATGCGTGGATCTGTATGAAAAATCTGAATCCGTGCGGGCCCGGTTTCTGCCCACCCCGTATTTGTCCTGCCTGGTCAACGGATGCGCGGAAAACGCCCGGGACGTGACCCAGGGGGCCGCGGAAATCAGTTTTGTCACCCTGGAGGCCGTAACCTTTGCCACCACCGTGGATTCGCTTCTGGCCATCAAGTATCTCGTTTTTGACCAAAAAAAATGCACCATGGAAGAGTTGATCCAGGCGCTCAAAGATAATTGGGAAGGCCATGGGGTGCTTCAGGCCCTGGCCAAAAACCGGGCCCCCAAGTACGGCCGGGATGATGCGGCCGCGGATGCCATGGCAAAACAGGTAATGGATCTCTGGACCGGAGAAACCTGGAAACATTGTACCATCTCCACGGGCCGGCGGTTCCGGCCGGGCATGCTGAGCTGGAACTACTGGGCCGGAGACGGGTATGTCATGGCCGCCAGCGCGGACGGCCGGAAAAAGGGGCAGTTTCTTTCAAATGCCATCTGTCCGTCCAACGGGGCGGATATCCATGGGCCCACGGCCAATGCCAATTCTGTGGGCACAGCGTTAGGCGGTAAAGACCCTGAAAACGGCGACTGGGAAGATTATGTAAACAGCCTGCCCAACGGCGCCAGCCATACCATCACATTTAACCCGGCCATTATCCGGGACCCGGAGCACCGGGACAAATTCAAAGCGTTTTTAAAAGGATATGCCGCCAACGGTGGCACCTGTCTGCAGGTGAATATCCTGGATCCGGAGATGCTCAAAGACGCCCAGGAAAATCCCCAGGACTACCGGCATCTGCTGGTCCGGATCACCGGATACAATGCCTATTTTACCTCCGTGGGCCGGGAGCTGCAAAATGAAGTGATTGCGCGGCTCAGCCATGAAAAATTTTAATCAGAAACGGCGTATTTGGCTTCAATACGGCGTTGCAGTCTGCTTCAAAATGCTCACATACATGCGTATGCTCCGCTTTTTCATTAGCCTGCGCCTTGTCTTGAAGCCAACTGCTTGTTTCTGATTAAAATTTTAGAAGTATACCTTTAATTTTTTTCTGGATAAAGAAAGAATGGAGAAAGACAAGCACATCAATCAGGCCACCGTCTTTGAGATTATGCGCATGTCCACGGAAGACGGGCCGGGCATCCGCACCACAGTCTTTTTCAAGGGCTGTTCCCTGCGCTGCGCCTGGTGTCACAATCCGGAAAGCATTTCGTCAAAACCCCAGCTTCAGTGGGTGGGCAGCCGGTGCATCGGATGCAGGACTTGTCTCTCCGTCTGCCGGGAAAATGCCCTGGCGTTTTCGGACTCCGGCATGACCATTGACCGGACCCGTTGCACCGGATGCGGAGACTGTGCCGGGGAATGTCCGGGCACGGCATTGGAGATTATGGGGAAACCCTGGGCCCTGGATGACCTGACAACCGAGGTGCTCAAAGACCGGGCCTATTTTGAAACATCCGGCGGCGGCATTACGGTCTCTGGCGGCGAACCCACGCTTCAGGCTGGCTTTGTCGGGCAATTTTTAAAAGCCCTTCGACAAAAAGGCATTCATACGGCCCTGGATACCTGCGGTCTTTGTCGCCGGAGCGCCCTGGACCAGGTGCTGCCGTATTCAGCCATGGTGCTGTTTGATATCAAGCTGATGGATCCGGCCGCGCACGAGAAATTTACCGGTTATGACAATCGCCGCATTCTGGATAACCTGGTGTATGTCAGTGACTATATGCAGTCCCATGTACATCCGTCGGAACTGTGGATTCGGACCCCGCTAATTCCCGGTGCCACCGCAACGAATGAAAATATAGCGGCCATTGGTGAATTTATCGCCACCCGCCTCAACGGCACGGTATCCCGATGGGAGTTGTGCGCGTTCAATAACCTGTGCCGGGACAAATATCTTCGCCTGGGTCAGCTGTGGGCATTTGAAAATGAAAAATTGCTCTTTCGGGATTTTCTGGAAGAAATGGCGGATGTCGCAAAACGATCCGGGGTGGACCCGGATAGGGTGATTGCCACCGGTGCCACCCGGTTAGAATGATGACTAATTATTAAAAAATCTTATGTAACCACAGAGTCCTCAGAGGGCACAGAGAATATGGATTAATATTCCACTCTGTGATCTCAGTGTGCTCTGTGGTTTTAAAGAATTTTAGAAAACAGCATAAGCAAAAATCAAAATTTCAACAGGAGGGTAAGGGTGATGTATGATCGCACGAAATTTGACCAGCAAACCATGGATGCGTTTGCACCGGCGGAAAAAATCGGGCTGGTGGCATCCGTCAGTCCGGAGGGCCTGCCCCACATAACCCTGATCACCTCGATTGCGGCATCCGGGCCGAAACAGCTCACTCTGGGAGAATTCTGCAAAGGCCGCAGCAAGGCCCAAATTCAGAAAAATACGGAAATCGCTTTTCTGGTGCTGACCATGGACCGCCGGATGTGGCGGGGCCATGCCCGGTGGACCCATCTGCGCCAGGAAGGGCCGGAATATGAACGCTATAATGAGCTTCCCATGTACCGGTATAATGCCTATTTTGGCATCAATACCGTGCATTATCTGGATCTGATCGATCTGCGGGGCCCGGACCGGCTGCCGCTGTTGAAAATTATTGTTTCCGCCCTGATGACCAAAATCGCCAAAAAAGGAGCGGGCGCCACTTCCAAAGAACAGGTGCTGACCTCTTTTGGTGAAAACCTGTTTAACCGGATGGATGCCTTGAAATTTATGGCCTATATCCGGGCGGACGGGGTCCCGGAAATCGTGCCCCTGCTCCAGTGCCAGGCAGAAGGATCAGGCCGGCTGGTGTTTTCCCCGTGGGCATTTGAAAAAGAGCTGGGAAACATTCCTCCCGGCCAGGACGTAGCTGTGTTCGGGCTGACCATGAAAATGGAGGATGTGCTGGTCCGGGGCGTATTTAAAGGGCTGGCCCGGTCCCGGGGAATTCAGACCGGCAGCGTCAGCATTGACTGGGTATATAATTCCATGCCCCCCTGCCACGGCCAGATCTATCCACCGGTCCCGCTTCGGCCGGTGACGGAATTTGCCGATTTTTAAACCCGCCCGTCTACCAGCGCGTTTCTTTGATAGATGCGCAGACCGAAAAAGGGCATGGCCGCCAGCACATGATCCAGGATATCCGCCTGGATGGCTTCATACTGGCTCCAGCGGATATCGCTCACAAAGCAGTAAATTTCAAGGGGCAGGCCGCTGTCCGCCTCGGGCTGGAGATGGCGGACGATTAGGGTCAGGTCTTTTCTCACGGCCGGGTGATGTCTCAGATACTGGTCCACATAAGCGCGAAAGGTGCCCAGGTTGGTCAGGCGCCGGCCGTTTAACAGGCTGTCCCCGGAACAGGGGTGCTCTTCTCGGTCCCAGGCGATTTCCGCTTGTTTCTTTTTCAGGTAGTCTTTCAGCAGATCCACTTTTGACAGGGTTTCCACCATGTCCTGATCCAGAAACCTTACGCTGGATTGGTCAATGAGAACGGACCGCTTGATGCGCCGGCCGGCGGCTTCATACATGCCCCGCCAGTTTTTAAAGGCATTGTCCAGAAACTTGTGGGTGGGCACGGAAATGGTGGTTTTGTCGAAATTCTGGATTTTTACCGTGTGCAACGAAATATCCACCACATCCCCATCCGCGCCAAAGGACGGCATTTCAATCCAGTCTCCTACCCGGATCAGGTTGTAGCTGGCGATCTGCACGCTGGCCACGAAAGAGAGCAGGGTGTCTTTGAAAATAAGCATCAGAACAGCGGTCATGGCGCCGATGCTGCTCACAAGGCCCCAGGGGGATTTGTCCAGAATCAGGGAAATGATGAAAATGCTTCCGATGATGGAGATAAATAATTTGAGGAGCTGGCCCCAGCCTTTGAGGGGCCACTTACTGACCGCCGGCCGGGTGGTGGAAATGGCGATCACCGTATCGATCACGTTGTTTACGATGATGATAACGACCAAATAAATGTAAATCTGGATGGTTTTAGAGAGAAAATCATAAAACCGCGGCACCAGAACCAGGCCGTAATGGAGAATCACGGGCGGGATCAGCAGCATGAGCCGGTCGAAAATTTTGTTCTCCGTGAGCTGGTCGTCCCACAGGGTTTTTGTGCGCTTGAAAAACCGGTGAATGAGCGGCAGGATGAATTTTTTGGCCGCGAAAAAACCGATCAGCGCAATGACCAGAAGAGCCGCCAGTTTGACAAGATCTACGAAATATTCATTTTTGAAAAAAGACAGCCATTGATCCATTGTGGCCTCCGGAAGTCCTGCGGGTTAAATGGAAATTCGTTTAATATCCTGTTGAATGCCCTGAGTGGCCGTGTCAAGGATGCAAAAGCCGGGATCACCGTCTTTTCCCATGATGTCGCCGGGATTCAGCAGAATGGTGCCGCTCAAATTTTTAAGTTCATATTGATGAGAATGGCCGAAACAGACCATCTGGTATTTGCCGGTGGCGGCAAGCCCTTGGGCCACCGGCCATTCATGGGTAAATCCGATTTTAAATCCGTCTGTTGTGATTTCACCGATAATGGGATCCAGGGTGATCAGGCCGTTGCTTTCCGCGGCAATGCGGGTCAGCAGATAGCGGTCCCCGTCATTGTTGCCGAACACACAGTGGGCGGCAATGCCGGCTTTTTCGATTTCCTTAAACATAAACGGCGCGACAAAGTCCCCGCAGTGGATGATTTTTTCACATTCCCGGGTTTTGATAATATCAAGGGCTTTTCGCAGTTTCCAGATGTTGTCGTGGCTGTCGCTCATGACGGCGATTTTCATGAAAATTCCTTTGGTGTGGTTGTGTTTGATTTTTCAGACAATATTTATGATAACGGCCATAGCACAAAAGTAAAACAATTATTTGCGCAGGGATTTTGTTTTGGCTGAAGCGCTTATTACCTGAAGAAGCTGGAATTCGTTTCATCCGTGAAATTCGCGTCAAAAAAAGATTTGGACACAGATTTCACGGATGATGTGGATTTTTAAAGCGAATTTTCATTATTTTAAAATGAATAACCGATGGATCGCCATGGGTTTTGGAAAATTACATCAAAACCAGGATAAGACCGCTGCTGCATCCGTGCGCAAAGCACCGTTGATGCTCCCCCTGCCGTCGCGGATCGTGGTCTTTCTGGGATGCCTGGCGATTCTGGCGTCCGCGGTATGCTTTTACATCTCCACAGTGATTGTCAGATGGTCGGAAAAAGAAGTGGCGATTGACGCGGGATATTTTGTGTTTTTCCGGTTTCTGATGGGATTTATTGTGATCTGCGTTATTCTGGCGGTGCAGCGAAAAAGGTTGCGGCCCCGGCGGTATGATCTGCTGATCGGCCGGACCGTGTTCAATTGTGTGGCTGTATTCTGCTTTTACCGGGCTGTCACTGTGACGTCGCTGGCGGAAGCCAACATCCTGAACATGACCTATCCGATTTTCTTGGCGGTGATTTCCTGGTTTGTGTTGAAAGCCCAGCGGGACCGGGTGGCGGTGGCCATGGTCATCGCGGCATTTGCCGGCATCTGGCTGATACTGTCGCCGGGCCGGATTTCGCCGGAGTTGGGGAATCTGTGGGGGCTTTCCTCCGGCATCACCGCATCCGTGGCCATTTTATATTTGAACATCAGTCGCCAGTATCATGACACGGAAACCATCTTGTTCTATGTGTTCGGCCTGGGCGGAGTGATGATTTACGTCCTGTTTTTCCGGCAGATTTTCTGGCCGGATGTGACGGCGTTCAAATATCTGTTCTGGTGTGCGGTATTCGGGGTGGGTGGTCAGTATCTGATTACCATCGGGTTCCGGTATGTGACCGCCGTGGAGGGGGCGATTTTGTCCTCCACCCGGATTCTGATGGCTGCGGTGCTGGGCCCCTGGATCGCGCTGGATCCGCCGCTTACCGCGTCCGGATGGATCGGGGCCCTACTGATTTTTATCGCCAATGTGGTGCTGGCGGTGCGGAAATCCGGAAAGTAGCCGGTGGGGTTTTATTTTTCCACATCAATATTGCCGGCATAACGGCCCACCACGCCGTCGTCCACGCAGTTGGTAAGTTCTTCTTCCGAGGCGATTTTGATATCTTTGAGCGCATCAATGGAACAGATAAATTCATTGCCTGCAGCGTCTTTTACCCGGACATAGGTGTCTTTTTTGTCTTTGGCAGTCATGGGGGCCTCCACAGTAGGTAAGGTTGATTAGATTTTTGGTAAACCACAGAGAACACAGAGATTTTTCTCTGCGGTCTCTGTGGTGAGAAAAATTTTTTTAAAACCACGGCATGGCCGGGTCGGCCGCTGTCAACAAATTACCAGTTTTCACCCAGCAGCTCAAAATGGGCCTTGGGATGGGCGCAGGCCGGGCACATTTCCGGTGCTTCCTCGCCTTCATGAAGGTATCCGCAGTTTCGGCAGCGCCAGACGGTGCCAGCGTCCCGCTTGAAAACGCGGCCGGCTTCAATGTTGGCAGCCAGATCATTGTAACGTTTTTCATGCTGTTTTTCCGCAACGGAAATTTTTTCAAAAACAATGGCAATAGCTTCAAACCCTTCTTCCCGTGCGATTTTGGCGAATTCCGGATACATGGACGTATGTTCATAGTTTTCACCGGCAGCCGCAGCTTTCAGGTTTTCCAAGGTGGTGCCGACAACACCCGCCGGAAAAGCGGCAGCCACTTCCACTTCCCCGCCTTCCAGAAATTTGAAAAACCGCTTGGCATGTTCTTTTTCCTGATTGGCGGTCTCTTCAAAAATGTCCGCGATCTGGACATACCCTTCTTTTTTTGCCGCACTGGCAAAATAGGTGTAGCGGTTTCTGGCCTGGGATTCTCCGGCAAAAGCGGTGAGCAGGTTTTTTTCCGTTCGGGTTCCTTTTAAACTTGCCATACTTGATCCTCCATTTTTTAGTTTTTTTATTGTTATGAAAAGTTCGCAGATAAACTGCGAAAGTTGCTTAATATTTTCCAGGTTCAGGTCTTATTCAGGCTGCGGCAGGCGTCACAGATGCCTTTTAAAACGACCCGTTTGCTGGTGATGGTAAAATTTTCTCTTATTTTTTCAGGGATTTCAAGGTTATCGTATGCCTTGCAAATAAAATCAGTGAGCCGGCCGCACTTGATACAGAAAAAGTGATGGTGGGGCACAAGGTTGGTGTCAAATCGCCGTGGCGTGCCATGACCTTCTGCCAGGTCAACGATACCGATTTCAGCAAAGGTTAAAAGGGTGCGGTTGACCGTATCAAAAGAAATGTGGGGGAATTTCGGCTGAATTTCCTGAAAAATTTCATCTGCGGACGGATGATTTTCCGCCGTGGCCAGTATTTTGAAAATAGCGGTCCGCTGGGGCGTCACTTTCAGGTGATGTGCTTTGCACTTTTCTGCAAAAAAGGATATCTTATCCATAATCATTCCTAATTAATGTTTAATCAATTTAAGAATAGATCCTGTTTTGTCAAGTTGTCCGGATAAAAAAACTTGTCCTTTATTTCTCAGAGATTGCAAACAAACCGATAATCCGGTAATCAGAAGGGTGAATCAAACGACAGGTCATTCGGAGAAAGGCGGAAAAATGAAACTCTACAAACGGGGCTTTCTGACAAGCTGGGAGTTATTCGGGTTCAACCGGCACTTTTTGTTTTTCACAGGCGTTATACTGTTTTTTATGACCCACTCGTTGTTTACAATGGCAACCCTTTTCATGGATCATCTTTTTTTCCCGGGGTTCCGGAAAGTTAAAATCAAAAATCCGGTTTTCATTATCGGCCATCCCAGAAGCGGCACCACGTTTATCCATCATCTGTTTACCCAAACCCATGAAATGGCGGCGTTTACCACCTGGCAGTTGCTCTTTCCGGCCCTGACGGCCCGGGTGATTGTCAAACCGATCGTCCGCATGCTGACGCGAAAAAACAATATGGTGCTGATTCCTGAAGAAGCCGGCCACCAGATTGCATTAGACAGTGTGGAAGAAGATGAAATGCTGTTTCTGCACAACCATGACACCCAGTTTGCCATTATCGGCACCCACTTGGGGTTTGTAGAAAAAGATTACCGGGCGTTCCGGTTTCATGATTATCAGCCTGTGGCAAAACGGCTCAAATCCGTCCGGTTTCTGAAATCCGTTTTTCAGCGTCATATTCACTATACCGGCAGATCTCAGATTTTTGCCCAGACCCATTTTTCCACCCACCGGATCAAAACCCTGCTGGAAGTGTTTCCGGATGCAAAATTTATATACATGCACCGGATGCCCGAAGACACCCTGCCGTCCTATCTGTCGCTGAATTATCACACCCTGGATATTCTGTGGGGCATGCACCGTTTTTCCGAAAAACAGAAAGCCACGTTTTACCGGCGGCGGTATGCGGCCAGCCTGGAACTGTACCGGTATTTTTACGACTTGTGGCACAACCAGGAAATTGATCGCAGCAAAGTCCTGATCGTGGATTATAAAAAGTTGAGAAATGAACTGATCCCTATGTTCGACGAAATCGTCGCGTTCACCGGGATTCAGCCGAGCGATGACCTGCGGGTTGCCGTTGAAAAACAGGCCCAAAAGCAGAAGTCCTATCAGCGCAAGCACCGGGTCAGCACCCTGGCGGATTTTGGCATTGACAAGGACCAGATGCGAAAAGAT
Source organism: Desulfobacterales bacterium (assembly GCA_963675805.2). Classification (GTDB taxonomy): domain Bacteria; phylum Desulfobacterota; class Desulfobacteria; order Desulfobacterales; family Desulfosalsimonadaceae; genus SURF-3. The sequence continues at coordinate 1,330,433 of CAXXNU010000001.1, forward strand.
TTTGCGTTTTTGTACAGGGATGATCCGTTCGGACTATTGGAAAATTAAATCTTTTCGCCGCAGGCTGCCGTATAAGTATCCAGCACGTTTTTAATTTTTTCTATCACCAGCCTCTCTGGTATGGCGGATATCCGGCCGTCCTGAACTTTGTCCAGCAAATCCGGCAGGTACTGGCTGACAAGGGGCAGGGGGATGCCGTATTGACTCAGATTGCCAAACAACTGATCCACCGCCTTTCTGGCATCCGGATGGGACCAGTAATACCGGATCCGGTCACTATAACCGAAAACAGTAATATATTGCAGGTATTCATGGCTGCCTCTGTAATGATGCTGCCACAGGGAAGGGTCGCTCGACATCAGTTGCGTCATAACCGCCGGAAGCCGGGAAAGGGTGACGGCTTTTTGTCTGCTTAGAAACGCCTTTTCAATGGCAGCCAGGGAAAAAAGAGCTTCCCGCACCGCATAGGTGAGGCAGGGACCGGTTTTTAAAATGGCCAAATGATCCCGCACCATATCCGTGAGGGCGTCACGGGTCTGAAAATCCGTGGAATGGGCTTCAAAAACAAGGTGGTTACGGTTTTCGATCCATTGCTGAAGCGGCCGGGTCCGGCGGCTGTCATAGGGGTAAACCGTTTCCGCGTCAAATGTGGCACCGGTTTCCGCCACTACCGCCACGCACCGACCCCAGGCATCTGCCAGCCCGCTTCGGGCAAAGGCCAGGGCCATGGCGGTAATGGTTTTTTCAAGATCTTTAGCGGTCGAGACGCGGGCCTTATGGTCGCCGGCGCCGATGCCGCCGGGAAGCGGCACTTCGGCCCCCACCACATAAATCAGGGGGCTCTTGCCGCCGGAAATATCTGCGGCTGCCTTTTCCGCAGTTTTACAGAGAATCGCGCTCCTTTCGGCAATGGTTTCCAAAGAAATGCACGGCCGGCCGTTTTTAACGTCATCTTTGCACGGCATGCTCGGATCCAGATGAAGCTTTTGAAAGCCGGCCAAAACGCATTGCCGCGCCAGCTCACAGGCATTTTCCATGGCCGCGTCCGCTGTTTCCGTTTGCCAGGGGCCGGGGCCCAGATGGTCCGCTCCCAGAATTATCCGGCTTTCATCAAGGCCCGCGGTTTTAGCTGCTTGCCGGATGTACCGGGCAAATTCTGCCGGCGTGAATCCGGCATATCCCCGGAACTGATTGACCTGCCGGCCTGTGGACTCAATCAGCACAGGGCGGGTGTCCTGCCGGGCGTGTTCCAGGGCCGCCCGGATAACAAAGGGGTTGGCGGAGCAGATGGAAACAATACCCGCGCAAGTGCCGTTTTGATGGGCAGCTGCCAGTTTATGAAAAAAATCCGTTATCATGCCGTGGTATCACACCGTCCTGGCGTTTTTTGAGGCAAAGGCTTTACAGGATGAACCATCTTTTCTATACTCTGCGCATCTGTTTAACGATGCCAAAAGGAGATGGAAATGATCAATGAAAAAAAGCAGATCGCGCAATTTACCTGCCGGGTTATTTCAGGCGAGGGCCAGGGGCCAGCCCTGGTTTTTCTGCACGGATTGATGTTTACAGGTGAGATCTGGCACCAGATCGGATTGCTGTCGGCACTTGAAGCAAAGAACATCCCTTTTCGCGTAATGGATATGCCTTACGGCCATCATTCGGATTGCGACCCCAGATCTTCGGATATGGCGGACAGTATGACGGTGGTGAAAAAAATTGTCCAAAAAGGTGATATTCTTGTTGGCGCGAGCATCGGCGGTCATGTTGCCATTAATTATGCGGTGGATCATCCGGTGGGCGGGCTGGTGCTGATAGCGCCCGTAAGGAGTTTGTCAGATGCGCTGGTAAAAAAATATGCGGCCTCAAAGATTCCGGCCCTGCTGATCTATGGAGAAGATGACACAGTGGTGGCCCTGGATGAGATGAACGCCCTGGCCGGGCATCTTGATGCGCCCCTTCATATCTATGAAAATGCCGGTCATCCGGCGTATCAGGATTTGCCGGAAAAGTTTATCAACGATGTTGTCGCATTTTATGAGACATTGGCGGGGGGATGAATTCCGGCTGCGTTTTTGCGACGATAGGCGTCAATAAACCATCGCAGTCTTTTCCCCGCCGGGGCGCTAAGATTTTTATCTCTCCGCTCCCTGTGGCGATGCGGGTGATAATGGTTTCCGAAATCCCCTGATCGGGTTATAAAGGCTGCATGTTTGAGGACTGGGACCCGATGAGCAGAATGAATCCGAAGATGAAGGAGACTGCGCAAAGGATAAACAAGATCCGGGCAGCCAGGGCCAGCCGGTCGGACAGGCGTTGATATTTTTTACGAAGACCTCTGGCGGCTGTTTTTTTTCGTTTTTCCACCACACTGCCGGCCATCCAGACACCGATGCCGCAGACAAAACACACCAGGGCAAAATAGATGCAATACATAGGGTCCCCCTTTGTCCGGAAAGTTTATCTCAATTTGACCTCTTCTAAAAAGGATTTCACGCTGCCGGCGGTAGTGATGAACATTCTGGCGCCGATCATCACGGTAAAGGCATCCTCCCGGTTGCCGCAGGCATCGGCAAATTCCGGGCCGATCACCACGGCCGGTTCGGACGCGTCCGGCTGCTGGTTCATGGCATTCACATACATGTCCAGCCGGTCTTTGATTAATTGAAAATAATCGATATCTTTGCCGATCATGAGCCCTGTGGTTTCGGAAAGACCGGCCGCGAATTCCCGCACTGCGTTCCAGTAGGTTTCCCCTACCGCTTTTTTGTAGGGCGCATGGTGGATAAAATAGGAAATGCTCCAGCCCACGGTGATGATTTTTAAAAGGGGCAGCTCATATTCCACTTTTGTTCGATCGATATCCGCCTGCTCATGCAGGATTGCCATCATTTGTTTAATATCGGTCCGGTCCACGGCAAAATCAAAGAGGTCCCGGGCCGCCTGTTCCATAGGGGATAGATTTTCTTTTGTGTTTTCCATAAGGGGTGTTCTGTTGATTCTCGCGGCATTCTCCTGTAAACAAGCAGGCAAAGCAGAGTTGACATTTTCCCAAAATCGGGCTTGAATGTAATGATTATCATATCTTATTGGAATTTCAAGATAAAAAAATGAGAAAGGATGCAGCATGAGTGACGTGTCTCCGGGATGGCAGGCGGAGCTTGACGCCCTGCGCCATGAAATTGATGCCATTGATCAGCAGGTGGTGGATCTGTTGTCAAAACGTCAGCATCAGGTGGAAAAAGTGCTTTCTCTGAAAAAAGTCTATAATCTTCAGGTGTACCATCCGGCACGAGAGGAAGATCTGATTTCCGCCCGGCGGGAGCAGGCCACTACCGCGGGACTGTGCCCGGATTATATTGAAGAAATTTACCGGATTATCATGCGCCGTTCCCGGGTGGAGCAGACGGATCAGATGGCGGCAAAGGCCGTGAAACCCGGGGCAAAAGTGCTGATTGTGGGCGGCACCGGTGAAATGGGCCGGTATTTTGTGAACTGGTTTGCGGGCGCCGGATACGAGGTCCGCTCCATGGGCAGCCGGGACTGGGTAGAGGTGGCCGGTTTTTGTAAAGATATTGATCTGTGCATGATTTCCGTCACCATTGACCGGACCCCGGAAATTATAGCGAAAATCGCCCCGTATCTCCCGCCGGACTGTGTATTAACGGATGTCACGAGCGTCAAAAAAGCGCCCATGGATGCCATGATGGCGACCCATGCCGGGCCGGTGATCGGACTGCATCCGCTCTTTGGTCCTACCACCTCCACCCTGGACAAGCAGATTGTGGTGGCCACCCCGGGCAGGGATGACGCAGCCTGCCAGTGGGTGATCGATCAGTTCTCCCTGTGGGGGTCCGTCATTGTGGTGTCAGCCCCGGAAGAACACGACCAGATCATGGAATTTGTGCAGTCCCTGCGCCATTTTGCTACCTTTGCATTCGGCCAGTTTCTGGCGTCCAAAAACGTGCCCCTGTCCAGGACCCTGGAGTTTTCCAGCCCCATCTACCGCCTGGAACTGGGCATGGTGGGGCGGCTGTTTGCCCAGGACGCGGCACTTTATGCGGAAATTATTTTTGCCACGCCCCAGCGCCGGGCATTGCTCCGGGACTATATCGAAAGCGTGAGCAGGAATTTAGAGATGCTGGAAAACGGGGACAAGGCCGAGTTTGAGCGGGAATTTGCCAACATCGCCCGATGGTTTGGACCGTTTGGCGAACAGGCCATGCGGGAAAGTTCATTTTTGATCGATAAACTCATTGAACGATTTTAAGGAGGAAAGCGGATGAAAGTGATTGCGTTTAACGGCAGCGCCAGAAAAGACAGCAATACAGCCATCATGCTCAATGTCGTGCTGGAAGAACTGAACAAACAGGGGATCGACACCGAGCTGTATCAACTGGCCGGCAAACAGATTCACGGGTGCATTGCCTGTTATAAATGCATGGAAAACAAAGACCGGCGCTGTGCCGTGAAAAAAGATGTGGCCAATGAATGCATTGAAAAAATGCTGGCTGCGGACGGGATTATTTTGGGGTCTCCCACCTATTTTGCGGATGTGACTACCGAGATGAAGGCCCTGATCGACCGGGCCGGCCTGGTCTCCCGGGCCAACGGCGACATGCTCAAACGCAAGGTGGGCGCGTCTGTGGTGGTGGCCCGGCGGGGCGGCAGCATCCACGCCTTTGACACCATGAATCATTTTTTTCTCATCGGCCAGATGATCATCGTGGGCTCCAATTACTGGAATATGGGATTCGGGCTGAACAAGGGAGATGTGGAAAATGATCAGGACGGCCTCGGCACCATGAAAACCCTGGGGGAAAACATGGGCTGGCTGTTGAAAAAATTAAATGAATAGAAAAGGTTCTCCGTGATCCAGTCTTTTCGGGGTCAGGATCGATGTTGCTATCGGGATCGGGAATCGACCCGGATGTGGGTGACGCAATGAAAAGGTGAATATGATAAAGCTGGGACAGGATTTATATTTGATCGAAGGCGAGAACCAGGCCCGGTTTCCCTTCTGCAATGCGTTTTTAATCACCGGCGCGGAAACCGTGCTGATCGATACCGGCATCGGCGAGCGCCGGCTTGCGCAGCTCGACCAGGACCACCGGATAGATCGGGTCATTATCAGTCACTCCCATCCGGATCATATCGCCGGATGTCATCTGCTGGAGGATCGGCTTCTCATGCTGCCCGCGGAAACCGGAACGGAAGTCCATGATCTGCTGCTTTTGGGGGAGCGGTTTACCGGAACGCGGGAAAACGGCAAAAAGTGGGCCGCTTTTGTAAAAAAATATCTGAACATTGAACCCCTGCGGATTCCGGACGCAAGATACCGGAGCGGGGATATACTGGATTTCGGCAGTGTCCGGCTGGAAGCCATCCGCGTGCCCGGGCACCTGGATGATCATTACTGTCTTTTAGATCATGAAAGCCGCACCCTGCTGAGTACGGATATCGATTTTTCATCCTTTGGCCCGTGGTACGGCAACCCGGAATGCGACATCTCCTTGTTTGCCAGGGGAATTCAAAATGTCATGGCGTATCCCTGGGAACAGGTCTGTTCTTCTCACAAGCCGCCGATCAAGGGCCGAAGGGCGGGGGAAGCGGCTTTTGATCGGTTTCTGAAGATGCTTGAGACCCACCGGCAGGTGATTTTCAATTTGTGCGATCCGCCGGCTACTTTGGAACAGATGGTGGCGATTTCGCCGTTTTACAACAACAAACTTAAAGACACCTTTGTCCAGAACGTGTTTGAAAAAAACATGATTCAAAAAAATCTGGAACTGCTGAAAAGAGATGGCCTGATCATGGAAACCGACGGCGTGTTTCAGAAGGTGGCGTGATGTTTGGATGCTGCTCGAAGACAAAAAACATTTAAAAGGTGAAAAAAGTGCAACGGCGTCGATAATCTTTGTTCGGTGTTCAGGTTTCGGGTGTCAGGTGGCAATTACCTGAACACCGAAACCTGAAATCTTTTCAGGGCTGGTGCGGCTGATTTTTAAAGAAAGGATAAATGCTAAAAAAATATAAATCACCAAAGATAAAACGATAAAAGGAGTCCATATGAATCTTGCTGATTATTTTGAAAATATCCGGGGCACCGGTGTGCTTTCAACCGCGGACAAAGACGGAAAAGTCAATGCCGCGGTCTATTCCCGCCCCCATTTTCTGGAGGACGGCACCATTGCCATGATTATGCGGGACCGGCTCTCCCATGCCAACCTGCAATCCAATCCCCATGCCGCTTATCTTTTTATTGAGAAAGGCCCGGGGTATCAGGGCAAACGGCTGTACCTGACCAAAATACGGGAAGAAGAAAAAAGCGAACTGCTGGTCAAGCTCAAGCGCCGGCAGCTTACGCCTGAAGAAGATGCTGAAAAAGGCACCATGTTTCTGGTGATATTTACAATCGACAAAATCCTGCCACTCGTCGGGGCGGAATAGCGGTGACAGCTTCATTCTAACTTTTTATTTCAAAGCTGTTATCGCAACATGTTTTATTTGGGATAAAAGCTTAGGAGATGCACTGTTATCGACAGTCTGCATTTAATAAAAATTTTGGAATACTGTCGTTTTTGCTTTTCCGCACTGCCCCCTTAAAGCATTTCTCCGAATTATAAGGAGATCCCTACAAAATTTTCAGAAAAATCCGATAAAAAAGGCTTGCTCCTGTTGAGTAAAACTATTTATATTAATGTCTATCTTAATGAAATAATTAAATTAAATAGCATCACAAAAAGGGTGGCTATGAAACAGATGGGAAAATGTGTGGCTTGGTTTGGATTTTTACTCCTCATTGTTATTCTGATGCCGGGTATGGGGTTTTCCTGGCCCGTGCCGGAAACCGGACAAACAAAATGCTATGATGATACTGTCGAAATCCCTTGCCCATCGCCTGGAGAAGATTTTTACGGCCAAGATGCCAGCTACAGCATCAACCCCATGTCTTATACAAAGCTTGGATATGGCGGAACTGAACTGCCGGATACAGCGACTTTTGCTGACGGCTGGATTATGACCCGAGACAATGTCACGGGGCTGATTTGGGAGGTGAAGCAGGATTGGGACAGTACTGCCAATTATGACAATCCACATGACCCAGACAACAAATACATGTGGTATGACAGTGACCCTAATACAAACGGAGGGTATGCTGGAGCTTTATCAGACAAGCCAAACACAGAGGATTTTATCACTGTCCTAAATACACAAAATTTTGGCGGTTACTCAAACTGGCGGTTGCCAAATCAAAAAGAGCTGCATAGCATTCTGGATTATAGCGACCGTCAATTCATCAACAAAGATCAATATTCGTTCTTTAAAGTTTTGGGAGCCTTTTACTGGTCATCAACTACCAGGGTCGACTTAGACAACGAAGCGTATGATATAGATTTCGGCATTAGAACACTCCGCTCGCATAGAAAATGGAAAGAAAACCGTGTTATTGCCGTCCGGGGCGGGCAGTCTGGGGATGCTGACCATTTAGTATCCAACGGTAACGGAACCGTAACCGATATGGACACTGGCCTCATGTGGCAGCAGAGTACGTCACCAGGAACCCTGTATACATGGAAAGATGCATTGGCTTATTGTGAAAAACTAAACTTAGGTGGTCATAAGGACTGGCGTCTACCCACAATGAAGGAACTTGAATCCATTGTAGATTTTAGATATGACCGGCCATCTATAGATACGGAATATTTTCCCGACGCTCAATCGTCATTTTATTGGTCGTCTAATACTTCTCCAAGTTACCATGACGCTGCTTATACTGTATATTTCTCAATCGGTACTGGAGGCGGCCACGGTGATAAGACTTACCATTATGGCGAGGAAGCCGACTATAACTATGTCCGTGCTGTACGTGGGGGATATTCTGCTATGCAACTGAGAGATTCTGACGGAGATGGTTATGCAGAGAATCAGGGTGATTGTAATGATAATGATGCCACAATCAACCCTGGAGCAATCGAAATTTGTGGCGATGGGATAGATCAGGACTGTGATGGGAAAGATATACAGTGTATCGAATCCGATATCAAGGCGAATGGATCAGACGGGCCTATAAATATATCATCAAGTGAAAATCTATCCATATCAATTAATCTGTCTCCTGGTGGCTATGCAGCTCATAATGCAGATTGGTGGTTGGTGGAAGCCGCACCATCGGGAATATCTCATTATCTGCCTCTTAATGGCTCTTGGGCATCCGGTCTTACCTACAGCCATCAAGGCCCCCTATTTAGCCTTGGAGAATTTGAAGTGCTGAATGTTTCTAACTTACCAGCCGGTTCATATACATTCTATTTTGGCGTGGATATGGATATGAACGGTTTATTGGATATGGATCAAGCTTATTATGATTGGGTAACAGTAAATATCCAATAACAGCCTGAAACCATTGCTGTTTATATTTGAAAGTAAAGGCATTAAAAACTGAAGTTTCCCCGTTTTGATTGGGGCCGATTGGCGTGCGCTTCGACTAAAAAATTTAAATATCAAATAAAAACAATCACTTATAAAAATTGAAGGTCGCATAACCCATTGATTTTATAGGAAATAATCGGCAAGTTTTTAGATAGAAAAAAATATTTATTTTAAATTTCAGTACTTTATGATTGATTGCGAGGCCGTGTTATGGTATTCTTAATTTCCCAAAACCAAAAACCCATAACACAAAAAGGCCTCGCATGTTTATATTACACGACATCCTCGGAAAACTCAAAAACGAATTTGTCTTATCACGAAAAGACGATGAACGGGCAGAATGGTTTATCCATACCCTGCTTGCCATCATCATTCCATTTACATCGGCAAAGACCTCAAACCTCCTCCGATGCCTTCACCACCTTTTCGGGTTTACCCACGTTGGCAGAAAACGATATTATACGTTCATGGCCTATCCCAAACTCCCCTGGCAGGCCCTTTGGCGAAGGCTGTGGCAAATGATCCCCAACCCTTTGACAAATGAACGGCTGCTTCTGGCTTTAGACGATTACATCAATCCCAAGACCGGCAAGAAAATCTTTGGATGCGCCAATATCTTTGATCATGCCGCCAAACAAAATCAGTCCAAATACCCATGGGCACAAAATGTCGTTGCCGTTGGACTGTTAAAAATCGTCAAAGGCCGCTGGGCCTGCCTGCCTTTGAACTATCGCTTTTACCACATGAAGAAAAGCATTGCCCAAATGGCCGACAAATCGAAAATCAAATTCGAAAGCAAACTGGATCAGGCGGCTCAGATGATAACGGAGATTGCCGATGTTTTTACAAACACCGCGATCATTGTGGTAACCGATTCATGGTTCGGAAATAACGGACTTTGGAAACCGCTCACCGAAAAACTGGGGCAACGGATTCATATGATATCCCGGCTGCGTTCCAATAATAATGTTTTCGAACTGCCGGATGCATATCCCAAAAAAGGCCCAGGACGCCCGAGAAAATATGGTAAAAAACTTGGCAACACATCTTCTCTGGCCGACAGGTACAAGCATCGTGTAAAAGAATTCAGTATCAATCTTTATGGCCGTGTTCGGACGGTTGTTGCGTATGACCGTATTGTAATGCTTAAAACCCTCAAATGCCCGGTCAGGGTGGTGTGGGTTTATCGCAAGACCCGGTGGGTTGCATTATTTTCAACCGATTTGACGCTTTCCGTACCGGAAATTATCGAATATTACGGCGCCCGCTGGAAGATAGAGGCGTCTTTCAAAGAGCTGAAACAAGACATCGGCAGTGCGGATACCCAGACGCGGAATGCGACTGCCGTTAAAAATCATCTTCATTTTTGCATGATGGCAACTTCGGTGACCTGGATTTATGCCAACCGGCTTGACAAAACGCCGAGTCGACGCCATGCGGTGAAAGGTCGCAATCATTTTGCTTTTTCCGATGTTCGCCGATTGATTGCAAAAGCTCCGACGGAAAAGGATTTTAGTTTAGTTTGCCCGGAATCTCGCAAAACCGAGCTTAATTCTCTCGTATCCGTACTACTCAGGATCGCCGCATGATTATTTTCAACAAACTTCAGATTAAAAAGTCGTGTTCGAGATATTAGATGATGGATTCTATGCATCATGGAAAAAGATCAAATCTGCCGGAATTGAGTGAATAATTATGCGCTCCTTCCGATCTTTTTAAAAGTAAATTCTTAGAAAAATGGAGAAAGAAAAATGACATTCGGATCAATGCAATGCAAGTCAATTTTTAAATTGATACAAACGAGTTTTGCTCTTTTCTTTTTTGTTGCTGCATTTCAAACAATAGTCAGCAGTGTGGAGGCAGCCTTGTTGCCCAATGACGACTTCAATGACAATGCGATCGGTGACATTTGGTATTTGATTGAAGATGATCCAACAAAGGTGTGGCTCGATGAAACCAATCAGCGCCTTGAAGGCAGATCGACAGGAGAGACAGATGAAGGTGAAGCTCTTTATGTCTCAAAACAATGGCAGCTATCCACGGATCATGATTTTTCCATGCAGATCAATTGGCATTATTCAAACATATCGCCAACCGCTGGGTTGTTTTTTGGTATTGTTTCAGACTTATCGGCCGAAACTTTTGTAAATCTAAATGTTGCAAGAGATGAAGGTGTACCTAATTTTTATCTTGATGCCGCGGAAGATGGTGATGAGTTCTATGATTCGGATAAAATGCCCAGAGCAGTCATGGATGGAGTATTTTTTGTTTCCTATGATTCAGCAAATGATCGTTTTTATCTAAGCATCAACGGATATAGGCGAAGCGAGGACACAGCGAATGGTGACTGGGTTTTTGAAAATCTTTTGAAAGGATCTTGGAAGCTCGATGCAGTGAATGTGGACATTGGTTTTTATGACGAAGATAGTGGCATTGAAACTGCCAGCGGCAACGCATATTTTGATAACTTCGAAGTTATCCAAGGTGTGTTAGAAGGAGCTCTGGATGGCGACAATATCATGCTTTATGATTCGGTTGATAGCGCCTTCTATCTGAAAAATTCTTTATCCGGTGGTTCCGCCGACACCAAGTTTAATTTTGGCCCTTCAAATGCCGGTTGGAATATTATTACCGGTGATTGGAATGGAAACGGACAAACGACCGTTGGTTTATACAACCCCGACCAGTCCAAATTTTATCTTAAAAATAGCCATAGTGGTGGAGCTGCTGATATCAAGTTTGTTTTTGGCCCGGCGTTTATGAACTGGATTCCGGTAACCGGCGATTGGAATGGGAACGGACAATGCGGCATCGGCCTTTATAATCCGGTGGACGGCACATTTCGTTTAAAGAACGCCAACAATGGTGGAACTGCTGATGAAAAATTCCGATTCGGGCCCTCAAATGCTGGATGGCAGCCCATATCCGGAGACTGGGACGGTGATGGCGTGGATACAATTGGTCTGTATTCGCCTAAAAATGGAACCTTCTATTTGAAAAACACCTTCAGCGGTGGCAGTGCAGACGTGAAAGTCGGTTTCGGGCCAAGAGGAACTAACTGGAAACCGGTATGTGGTGACTGGGATGCCGATGGAATTACTGAAATAGGCTTATTTAATCCCATTACCAGTTCATTTTATTTTAAAAACACCCATTCCGGGGGAACCGCAGATATCAAATTTGGTTTTGGACCGGCTGGGTCAGGATGGATTCCGCTTTCTGGAAACTGGGAATAGGGAATAGATTCCAATCATTCAATTAAACAAAGCCCCTGCTTCGGTAGGGGCCTTGTTGTAATAGTCTTGAACCGATTTTTTCCAATTAAAATCCGACGTTTTCCAAAAAATCGGCAAAAAACCTCAACCCAGATATTGTGGTGGATCGCGATGAAGACTAGTGACCGGCCTTATCGACAATGTGCACAGGAGAAAAATTTTGCAATACTGTCGTTTTTGCAAATTTTCGCGACACAAATAAAAGCTATGCTTGAAAAATACATCAGCTTAAACTGTTTTATATTTGTTCTTTCCATTGTGATGATAATATTTATTTTGAATGCACAATTCAAGATGTGACACAGATTCTCCCCCTGAGGCCCCCCGATTTGATGGTGGAGACTCAACTATTATGCGGTCGAAGACACAGAACAACATGGGTTTACCCGCGGATAAATGAGCCCATCCAATCATTTACGCGAAAGCTTGCTTTTTAGTGTAAATGGTGGGTTGGTCAACGACCGGAACAGTATGGACCCCGGGCATGCCCGGGGGAATCTATGCAGCAATAATGGCCCTAAAAAACACAGGATCACATTGGACACTTCCCAGGATAATGTAGGATGATTCCGTCTAATCCTACTGCCCAACCTTCTGAACCGATGAGCTTTACCGAATTGAGAATGGTATCAGATGGGCAAGAATATCCTATACTCCAATTAATCCCATTTATATCAGAGCGCAGTACATTATTATTAGAGCCAATAGTTTGACCAACAGCCCAAGCCGTTGTTGTGGGCCCAAAGTCAATTGAGTTGATCGATCCTCCCCACCAATCATCATCCGGAACAGGAAGAGCATTGTTCCAGGTTGTCCCGCCATCAACAGTATGGAACATTACCGGCCACCGTCCAGAAAAAGTGTTAATGATTTCTCGCCAGCCCGTAACCCATCCTTCAGTGCTCGTTGTAAAATAGACCGATTCAAAATGATAGCGAATTGAACCGGTCATGTTGTCATCTATGAAGTCATTGTTTACTCTTAAATCCCAATTCTGTCCGCCATTTGATGTGTGAATAATAAAACCCCTGTCGCCTATCATCCAACCCTCGTTTTCGTTGAGGAAAAAGCAATCATTAAGAGTTGCGCCTTCGTAAGCATACGCATGTTTTTGCCAATCATCACCGCCATTCGTCGTATGCAGCCTTATATATCCCGATGATTGCCATTCGTCCTTCTTTTGAGCATACCCCGTGATCCACGCTTCTGTTGATGATAATGCTGTAATTGAAGTAAAGTGGTAATAATAATCAGGATTGTAATCAGAATACTTTGAAAAATCATGCTTCGACCAACTATTACCACCATTTACCGTTTTATATATGTGCCTGTCTGTCCCTACTATCACTCCAACATTTTCGTCTACAAAATCAACTCCATTAAATATAAATGTGGTTGCAAGATCCGGAGACCATTTCTCCCATGAATTTCCACCATTTATAGTCTTTAGAACGATCCCCCCATTTCCCCCTACAACCCATCCATTTTCCGGAGTTGTGAAATCCACATCATAAAGGTCCCAACCATATACCGAGGCAGGCGAATCCAGACCTACCCAATCACACATATCTATTTTATTGTCACAATTGTTATCTATACCATCATCACAGATTTCATTTACACCGGGATTTATGTTAGGATCGTTATCATCACAATCCTTTTCGCCCTCACAATCTTCTTCTGCATAATAACCGTCTGAATCATTGTCCGTACAATCTTTACAATATTCAGTATCTATACAATCTGAATCATTGCAATCTATATTTCCATCACAGTTGTTATCCTTATCGTCATCACATACTTCAGTAGCGCCATTAAAAATTGTAGCATCGGTATCATCGCAATCACCTTGATTTTCCGTCTGTCCATCGCCGTCATCATCCACATCCTCTGGATCGGGGGAGCATGGTAAATCACTCCCATCACAATCTTGGTCTATGCCGTCTCCACAAATTTCAGTAGCGCCATCAAAAATTGTAGCATCGGTATCATCACAATCACCTTGATTTTCCGTCTGACCATCTCCATCATCATCAACATCGTCTGGACAAATCAGGTCATTGCCATTGCAGTCCTGATCAATTCCATCTCCACAGACTTCTGCTGCACCCGGATGGATTGACGCATCGCTGTCATTACAGTCAAACTGCGTTCCACATTCACTTTCTAAATAATATCCATCCCCATCATTATCTGTGCAGGTCTGACAAATTTTGTCTTCATCAATCGATCCATCACAATCATTGTCCTTACCGTCGCATGTTTCAACCGCATCCGGATAAACATCGGCATCATTATCATCGCAATCAATTTCTGTGCCGCAGTCGCTTTCGGCGTAATATCCGTCCCCGTCATTATCCGTGCAAAATTCAGAGTTTCTTTCCATCTGGATAATTCCGATATCATTGGACCCGGCCAGAATTGTAATACCTGTCTTTTCTCCATGATAGCGCTCATAACCGTCAGAATCCAGACTGGATATGATAAACATCCTACCCGAACCCACCGGCACCGACATTGTTCCTACACCTAAATCGCAACTAAATTCCTCTTGAACAAGGAGATTCTCATAAGAATCCCTAACAACAACCATTATCGTAGCAACCCCCCTGGCGCTGCAATCTTCTGATACGGTCACTCTTTCTGCCGCGCTGACCAGCATATCAAGAGTGCCGCTGTTGCTTGAATCCACAGGCCACTGGATCTGAAAGCTGACTGAACCGGTCGCATCGTGATCATTGCCGGCACTGTTGTCACAGCCTGAAATGAAAATGAATAAACATAAACATAAAAGACTAATCAATATATCGATGGGAAATGTTTTGAAAAAACATAAATGTTTTTTGATCACTATGCACCTCACTATTAGTTATCTGCTGAATAAAATCTTATAGGGCCAACGCCGCTGATAGAATAATCACCACCTGATTGTCGTGTCCGCAACTTCAGAAATATGAATCGGATAGGTTCTGCTTTCACCTTCCCGCAGCGTTCCTTCTTTATGTGTTGATTGATCATTCCTGAAAATGGCGCCTCCACTTAGGTTAATGATATAATTCCCCTCATCGGCCAAAGCAGATATACAGGTTATGATCAAATCAGAATCGCCAACCGGAAAACCGGTTTCTGTTTTAATTCCAATGCTGCCATTGGTTGTATTCGCACCAATATCTTTGCTGCCGACAACCACTTGAAACGCATCGCCCACTGGAGCGTCATCATCTCCCCAGGAAATACTGGCAATGGAATTTAATTTTTCATCACCGCCGCCACCGCCACCGGATGCGGCTGCCGCGGTGCCGGCTGCTGCCGCGGCAACTGCGGTCCCTGCTGCTAAAACAGTGGTTGTGGATACCCCGGCACCGGCTGTTACCGTTCCCGCACTGGTTGCCGCTGTGGCCGAGCCTCCGGTTGATGCCATGGCGGATGCCGAATAAATGCCGGACACCATACCGAAACGGGCTGATGACTCAACGATGTCGAGTGAGATGGAATCGGAAAACCCCGGAACTGTTTCCGGCGCTTTTGACAATTCAGTGTAAACGGCGATGTCTCCTTCTGAACCGACCGAACTGACTTCCTGCCAGTCCGGAACATCTTTTGCGTCATCTTTATTTATTTGAAATACCTGCGTTTTCACGACCTGTTTATTTTTATTCACCACAAGAAACAGATACTCGATCGTATCTGTATACGCTGCCGGCGACGGAAGAATGGCTCGGTAATCATTCTTTTTGAACTTTTCCGTTTTCACAAATACAAAATCCGCTTCCCCCTGAGCCTTGAAATAACAACGGACAAGCTCAATTCCATCGTCATCGGTCACCTCTGCGTCCAGTTGAATCCGATTGCCCGGAACAAAGTAGTCAATCGGTTCATGGGTGACTTCTGTTGTCACCGGATTGTTTTCCTGGGAAAAAATGGGAGTGGGGTTAATAAAAAATGCACCGGTCACAAGGACAAACGCACATACCACTGTAAAAATGTGTTTGCCAAAATGGTTCATTCTCTCTCCTTATGCTGAATTCAGATTTTATAATGGCACAGGGATCGGATCTTCTGAAGATATTACGCGATGAGAATTATCTATGTGAAAAAAAGACCCTGATCTTCTATCAGATAACGTATCACTTTGAAATTTTGAAATAAAATTTATATCAAAAATACATCACTTTTTCTATCAGTAAATTGCTTAATTTTTTGTAGGGCATTTCCTACAATGGAGATTTGTTTTGGCAGTAGTGTTCGCCACTCAAATCCAGCCATCCAGTCAAGAATTCAATAGCACCCAGATGATATTCCAAAAATCCTGCAAAAAATCTCAAACCACATCTTTTGATGCGTCGAGGTGAATAATAGTGATTGGGGTTATCGACTGTACGTAACGTTTTGATGATTGACTGAAAAAGGATAAAAAGTCATCATCTACTTGTTTTTTCAGGAAAAAGAAAAAGGAGGTAGAGATGAGCCATCCACAATTATCCTTAAAAAACGCAAAATTTTTTCGTAAACAAACCCCAGGACAAAAATCAGAGTCAATTAACCGTCCATATGAAGCCCGCCGGCCCCCGATCAGAAATTATCCCGATCATTTTATAGAAAAATCATTCACTGACGACCAAAAAAGCCTTGTTCTCATTCAACGGTGTCAGAAAAAAATTGCCGAAAACGAACTCTTTGGCGAATCATATGTTGTAGAATATTTAAATGATCAGCGTCGCCGTTGTTGCCGTCCCAGCACCATCCAAAATAGTTATCGCAACATTCTTCTTTTCATTACATATCTGAAACAAGCAGGCCATTGCTGTATTGCAACTGCTACCAGAAATGATTTGAGTGGTTTTATAGAACAAAGGCAGGACCATGGTTTAAAGCCGGCAACCATCGTCACGATTCTCAGAGACCTGTACGCCTTTTTAGCATATCTGGCTGATCAGGACGTTGTAAGCTTTGATCTTTTAAGAAAGAAATTCCGGATTAAACTGCCTGAAATATTGCCACGAGCCATTGAACCGGAAGATATCCGGACGTTTTTGTCTGTCATTGAAAAGCCAAGAGACCGGGCCATGATTTTAGTGCTGCTTCGCACCGGCATGCGCATTGGCGAATTGCTCAATGCCAGGGTCGAAGATGTTCACATGAAAGAAAAGCGAATTGATATTATAGAGGCGTCTAAAACCCGAACCGGGCGTGTCGTCTATTTAAGTGATGATGCTCACACAGCCTTAAAGGTCTGGCTGAAGCAACATGATCCGAACATACCGTATTTATTTTACAGCCAACAGCGGGACGCTTTTGGGTACACGGGGGCAAGAAAGGTTTTCGTCAAATACATCAAAAAATCCGGGCTGGCCCACAAAGGATACACGCTCCATTGCCTGCGTCATACATTTGCCAGCGAACTGTTGAATGCCGGTATGCGGCTGGAATGTCTTCAGCATCTTTTAGGGCACGAATGTATTGAGATGACCCGGCGGTACGCCCGGCTGACCAATGTTACCCGGAAAGAAGAATATTTTAAGGCCATGAACAAGATTGAAAAGGGGGTGATCAATGGATCTTACCAATGCGATTCTCAATTATCGGCGGTTTATTAAACGTAAAAATTATTCTGCCTATACTGTCAAAAACTACATGAGCACCCTGCGACAGTTTATTTTGTGGGTCGATATACCGGTGGAATCGGTATCGAATAAAAAGCTGTTAAGCTATATTGATCATCTTCGGCGCCGGCGTCTGGCCCCGAAAACAATCAACTGCCATTTGGACAGCATCCGTGGGTTTTACAATTACCTGATCGATGAAGAACAGGTCCGGATGGCAAACCCGGTCAAGCGCGGATATGCCCTTCGTTTATCACGTCCCTTGCCCAGATATCTCATGGATGAAGATGTTGTCCGGCTCTTTTCTGTTATCGAAAATCGTCGCGACCGGGCCATATTCATGCTGATGCTCAGATGCGGACTGCGTGTGGAGGAAGTCGCCAAGCTGACCTTGGCTGCCATTGATTTTAAACGCTCTCAGCTGTTTGTATTTGAAGGCAAAGGCGGTAAAGGCCGAGTGGTATATCTGAGCAGGGACGCCCAAAGCATGCTGGAAGAGTATCTCAGGAAGCGGCCGCCTTCCAGAAGCAAAAGGGTATTTTTAGTTGAAGAGAAGACCCATCGCGGCAAACCGATCTCGGTCCGGGGCATTCAGAAGCGGATGGAGTATTACGCTGGAAAGGCAGGCATAAAAGCCTCGTGTCATCAGCTTCGTCATACGATGGCCACTCAGCTGCTTAATGCGGATGCGGACCTTGTATCCATACAGGATTTATTGGGTCACACACGGATAAAGACGACGCAGAGATACGCCAGGGTATCCAATGTAAAGGTTCAGCGCGATTATCACAAGGCGATAGAAAAAGTGATTGAACGACAAAGTTGACCTTCAACCGGCGGCGCTCCTCCGACGAGTTAAAGAAGGACTCATTCTCGTCGCGCCGCCTTTGTGCCGGAGGCGAAAAACCTTGACATGGACAGGAAAAAATGAAATCTTAAAATCATTATAACCCACCAAAATAAATCGAAAAAACAAGCATCGTTACGTAAAGTTATCGACAAGATGCACTTCAAAAAAAATTAACAATAGTGTCGATTTGGTTAGGTGACAAAAAAAAGGGCTGTGGTCGCAGCCCCTTTGTGTGTTTTAATTAATAGTTGCTGATGTAAAACAAATCACAATCAGCGCTTCCATCTCAATCAGAATCTGTAATTGCTATTCCGCATCCGCATGCTCCTGGCTATGTCCTCTCTCGATCATTGAGATTATTATAATCAACTTTGCGATCTTAATCAGTACCTGGATCAGCCTCGTTATTGGCAAACGTATGGTCATAAATAGAGATCAGTCTTTTATTAATGCATTTCAAAGGCAAGCATCACAAGAAAATTATAAAAAATTCCATCTTCGATATCAGTAATATCACTATCACGGTAGTAACTAAATCGATATCCCGCTTCCATGCCCAAGGATGCAGTATCATTTAAAATCATGTCTGCCATCAAAACAGGTGCAAGGCCTATACCCAGGGCATTAACATCATATAGTTTATTCGAACCATACATATATGCAAATCTGATCTGTGGGCCTATTTTGATTTTTACCATTTTGTCATCAAATAATTCAAAGCCGATGGAGCCATCAATATTAATGCGCGATAAATCAAAGCGTGTACGCCGATAATCATGATCTACGTTTTCATATCCTATTTTTATGCGAGGTGTAATGCTTGGCGAATCGCTTGTTTGCGGGAGTTCCAAGACAATTCCGTATCCTTTAAATTCCATGTCAAAATCAATATTTCCATGACTGTCAAAATCTATGTCACTATTACCGTCACCTATCGAATAATAAATACCCATTTTCATTTTTTCAGACCAATTGTTAGTATCTGAACGGGTTTCTCCTAAACATGGTATAGCAGTTAAAATAATGATCAACGCAACAAAATAAGATTTCATGCTATCCTCCTTTTTATTGATTATCCTTTAAGTACATTATATTCGAAAATCTGAGAATGGGATATAGGTATAGAGCCAATGATTGTTTTTTAATATCCCTATCGGTATCGCTTAACGCCTTTGATTTTATAGTAAAAAAAGTTTTCGATATGACCAAAGATTATGAATCTTAAAAGAATCATTTGTAATGCTTAAATCGTTTCAATGGATAGTCACTATCGATACTTCTCGCGCAGTAGTGCTTTTTCGTTTTTCCTTTACGAATTTTCGCAATCAGAATTTTATAGGATCTTTGAGTAGACTTTTTTGAATATATTGTGATATTAATTATTAAGTCAATAAAATAAAAACCAAAATTAATGAGGTTTATTTTTTAGTAATTTACAAATTATATAATAACATCTTAATTTTCAATAAATTATTATATTTTTGCATATTTAAGGAATTTGTGGCAGTGTCTCATAATTTTTGATTTCTTGAACAAAAGAAGTTGAATCTTTAGTAACTATTGCTCGCAGTAGAAAGTGGTCTGTTTGAAGGAAGAATACTGATCGGCGTTATCGACAATCTTCACTTGATAAAGTGTTTGCAATACTGAAGAATCTTAGACAGCTGATTCTCTTTTGTAGCTATATATCCCCCTCCAATAACTGAATCTGAAAATCATCGGAATTTCTAATATTAATGCTATTTGGGATAAAAAGAAGACATTTTTATTCTTTTTTGAACAATTGGAATTTTACTTATTTCTCTCATAATCACGCCAATTTTGATAATATAATTTTATTTTATTGTCTTTTGGAAAAAAGTGGAGTAAAAAAGAAAACTAATAAGTTGGGGCGAAAAGAAGAATTCTTCATAATAATAATTTTGAAATATTTTTTCACATGTATTTACTTTCAGCTCAGGTTACAAAGGCCATCGTTCTTTAAATAACGATAAAATTTTAACATGTTTTTTGAAAGGAGAAAAGATGAGAGAACGAAAGACAAAACAATTCGTTAATACAGGAAAATTTGGCAAGAGGCGAACACATCTAAAACTTATTAAATGTTTGGTGCTGATATCTATTATTAGCCTTACTGGTTGTGCAAGTGTTTTTATGGATCAAGTGGCTGTGCCTAATAGTGATCAAAGAATTATCGTGGGACATGATGGTATGCCTTTTAGTAAAGCATGGGTATTGGATAAGGATGGCTACCATACTCTTAAAATAAAAAGATAAATAAGGAGGAGACAAAATGACCCTTTTTATGAGAATATTCCTTTTTGCTGTCGGCACAGTGTGTATTTTGATGTCTATCGGGTGTAGCTCTTTTACTTCTATTAACAGAGATTCTAATGGTCAATATGTTCTTACTGGTTGGCAGGCACCTGGCCCAACCGGATTTGTTTGGATCGGTGACTATGACCCCGAAACAAAAACACTGACTATCAAGGAAGAGAAGTAACTTTTATTTTGGTTCCTTTAATTTTTTTTCCGGTTGTTCTAAGCATCCATGCAGGTTTTATGATGGTCCTGAAAGACCTGCTGCAGAAGTGGCTGTATTTAAAAGCAAGGTATATAAACACAATAAAGGGAGCGTTCTGTTCATAAAAGGTAATTATCCTTTGGCAGATGGCACACCACTGTGGGGTAGGTGTCAAGAGATAAAAACTCTTCCAGGGGTGCAAATAATTAAATTGTGTTAGGTCGGTCCTGGAAAGTATGTTGGAACTGGGCATGCTTGTAAAGAATTATTAGTTAATGCAGAAGTTGGTAATTGATATCATTGTAGATTTCGAGACTTAGAGCTTATCCGTAAATAATACCTATTTTCCTGTAGGCCATGATTGCGGCAGCCATATGCAGGAGTGCCAAATAGGTATCCTCCCGCTTCTCATAGCGGACCAGAATTTTGCGAAAGCGATTGAACCATGAATGAGTTACCTCAACCACCCATCGCCTGGCTTTCCAGCCAGGGTTGGTTTTTTTCTGTTCAATTTCTTGGCCCCGCGTTTGCACGTGGGGGATGTAACCCTTGGAAACAATGCACTGCAACGCCGGTTTGCCGTTGTATGCTTTGTCAGCGCACAGATGCTGCTCAATATCTTCAGGTCGCTCAATGACGATTTCTTCTAATACAA
This sequence comes from Desulfobacterales bacterium, assembly GCA_963675805.2. Lineage (GTDB taxonomy): Bacteria > Desulfobacterota > Desulfobacteria > Desulfobacterales > Desulfosalsimonadaceae > SURF-3. Next base: position 1,351,770 of record CAXXNU010000001.1, read on the forward strand.
GTTCAAGCTGCGTTACATCATGCCGATTGGCTCCTGTCACGACGAGCGATAACGGGACACCACGGCCGTCCACCAGCAAATGGCGTTTGGTTCCTTTTTTTTCCCCGGTCTGTCGGATTTCGACCAACTGCATCTTGAGCCAGCGGGGCCTTGACCATGGCCCCGTCTATGCTTTGCCAGCTCCAGGCGATGCCCTCCATTTCGTCGTAGTCGGCAAGCCCGCTACGCCACAAAGCAACAAAAAATCCGGCACACATCCATTTCATGAAATGGGTATGGATGGCGCTTGCGCTGCCAAAACGTTCCTTGGGCAAAGCTTTCCATTGGCAGCCGGTGCGAAGCACGTACATAATAGCTTCGAAAATCCGCCGCGACGGTATCGGTTTTCTGCCTCCGCCAGACTTTCGCTTGTAAGTCTTACTCGGATCGCGCTCCGGCTTCGGAATAAGCGGTTCGACTCTTTGCCAAAAAGCATCGGACACTTCCCATGACTGAATTTTCGACATATGACCTCCATCGCAAGGGTTTATGATGGAGGTCATCGTAACATAAAAAATAGGAAAAGTATATTTTATTTACGGATAAGTTCTTAGATGAAAAAATAAGATTTTGGATTGAAGATGCATTTTCCTATAAAGTTGTTGCGGGCAAAAGATATTAAACGCCATAGCCAAAAGCCCAAGTGGCAATCCATTTTCTTAGAGATAGGAAGAAACCAAAAGCGTCAAGGAGGTTCAGAAATACTATACCGAGTTTACTATCAGGGGGGGGGTATTAATTTAGCCAATTAATTTAGTTAATTACTTTGGCTAAAGATTTCTATATCAGTTTTATAAAGCCAAACAATTTGCCCGGATTGATAAATTTAGCTTTGAACTATGGAGGCATAATAATGAAAAGAATTACTCTTATTTTAAAATGGTGGGCATTGATTTTCTCTTCAGCAATCATTTTTTCAGGCTGCGACAGTTCAGACAACAAAGGCGCATGTGTTACTCGGATTGGTTGCACTAAAACTACATCCCTCATATGTGAAGAGCTGGGTGGAGATTTTTATAAGGGAAAATCCTGTAGTGATTTCGGATATAATTCTGCTGAATTTGAATGTGAAGAATGTAACAAATTCCGAGCCGAATTACTTGCGATCAGAGATAAGTCCGAATGAATAAATCAGTAGAAAAGCCCAATTATCATATCTATTCTCGACGAATAAGTTAACTTTTGTTAGTTAATGTCCGTCCCCCAATTTTTTCTTTTGGACGGATAACTAATAAACAATTATAACTTTTCAACAATTAGTGAATTAAAGTTAATTTATGAAAAAAATCTTGGCAAACTTTATTGTACTGTTTTTGTTAGGGATAATGGTTTTATGCTATAGTCTAATATCTCAAACGAAACATCCACTTCTTTTTAAAGATCGTTATGGCAATCTTCAGGGCTCCCCAAAAACTAAAAATATAGAACATCTTCTTGAAAAAATCGAAATGCTTGAAAAGCAATTAGCTGAGGAAAAAGCTGCGCATTATCAATTGGATTTCCTTTTAAATGAAACTAATGTTGAAGGTGACAGTGATGGTAATGTAAAAAAAAATACTTCTACAGCAAAAAATATAGTCAAAACCCTTAACATCGCAAAAACTTCTTACCAGATGCCACCAGAGACCCTAAAAGATTCTTTATGTCGAAGCGGAGTTCCTCTATGCATTGCAGAAGAGGTAGTTATATTTGTGAGCAAGAATAAAATGGCCATATTGGAATTGCGAGATAGGGCCAATCGTGAAGAGTGGATAGGTTCTGAAAAATATAAAAAGAAACTTTTGGCACTGTCAAATCTATCAGCAGAATTGAGAGAAAAGTATGGAGATTCCATCTATGACAGATATCTGTATGCAAAAGGAGAGACTAACCGCGTGATGATAAAAGATGTCTATTCAGACTCTCAGGCTGCATATGCCTATTTGCAACCTGGAGATATTTTTCTAAAATATGCCGATAACGTAATCTTTACTATGAATGATTTAAGAAATGCAACTGCCGATGGAATCAAAGGAGACTCAGTTGTTATAGAGCTTCAACGAAATGGGGAATATGTTACTGCTGCAGTCAGCCGAGGTCCACTTGGAGTGGAGTTGGAGGCGATCGTTCAAGAACCCGATTGACCTACCCCCATTTTCTTTACAAACTTTAAGGATAGAACTGTCTTTTTCTATAAAGCAAATCATCATATCAATGCACTGGCTTGCCATAGAAGTCCTCACTATTAAAATTCAATCCTCCAGTGCATCATGCAATAGCCATGCGGTACACAAAAACAGGGGGTTGCGAGATTCCCCCTCAAGGCTTTTCCGAAGTTGCCTGTATATTATACTCTACAATTTAATAAAATGAATCTGAAATTTTTGTGCGGCGGGTTTGGATTCCTACGCTGTTGTCAAAAACTTACGGATCAGATTGTAAACATCCGGGTGGTTGGCCATGTGCAGATGGTTCATGCCGCTGAAAACCAGTCCTGAACGAAAAGGAATCCTTTTTTCCGGATCCGCTGTATGCCCGGAAGCGCTGGGCACCCGCACCATAATATCGCCTATCAGAATGCCTAAAGGGTGGTTTGGGTTCGTGGTGATGGTCGCAGCGACAAAATAATAGCCCACGCCTTTTACCGGCGGCAGGCTCTGCCGGTGGTTTTCGAAGAAGGCGTCCGGATTTTGGTCCATCCATTCATCATCAATGGTATAGCCGAAACGCAGGTCTTTTATTCCGTCACTGCGGGATTTCAGTACCTGGGCCGGTGCCTGGGTGCCGGGCGTGGCAAAGGCGCTCAGCAACGATCCCATCATGTTGACCGCTTTTTCAAGAGGTGCGCCGAGGTTGGGTGACCCGATGCAGAAAATGTGTTTCAGTTTTTCGGTCCAGGATGCGTTTTCCGCATTGCCATAGTGGGCCGCGCTGCGGGAGACCAGGCCCCCCATGCTGTGGCCGACGAGCACAATTTCCTGTATATCGGCAGGATAGCTGTCCATGAGCCGGGACAGCAATTGCGAGAACGCGCGGCCGTTTTCCGAAATATGCCGGCCGGTATTGTATCTTACAAACAGGGAGGTATATTCGAGATCGGCTTTTAATCGGGATCCGAAATTCACCCGGGGATCACCATAGAATTTGGTTGCGCCGATGTTCCAGGAGTCTTCCGTGCACATGAGTCCGTGCACAAAAATGCAGATTTTGCCGGTGGCATGGGGAAAGGCGCGGGCCATGGCGGTTTTTTTCATCGGAAGAGTGTCCCCGCCAAACCTGAACGCCATTTTTAGATTAAGGGGGTTTTGCTTTTTGTGGAGATAATCTCCATAGAGCCCGTTCAGAATGGCTTCAGACTGGTCCATTAAACGGTTTGCCGGCAACAGGTTGGCTGGCAGTGAATTTTGCAGCAAAGTAGTTTCAGAGGAGTGAATTTCGTTTTGCCGCGGCTTTTGGGAAACCGCCTCCGGATTTTCGGGATGTTCGCTGGTTTGTGAAAGTTCGCTGACCACCAACTCTGTGGTGGTGTCCAGTATTTTTCGGACGCCCCGGTTCACCGTTCGGATCATCAGATAAACGCCGGAAGCCGTGGTGTCATGGACGCTTTTCACGGCTTGGCTCAATGTAGTCAACGGCTGAATCAGGGCCAGGGGGCGGAAGGCATTGCGGGCAGCCAGCCGATGCATTTGCTCCACCAGGTTCGTGGTCTCTTCGATGGCGTCAAATATCAGATCTTTTGCACCGTTAATGCGGTTTTCAGTGTTCATCAAAAGCCGATCCACGTGGTGACGGTGTCCACCGGCTCCCGTGTGCTTTCCACCTGGTTGGCCGAAAAATCCGGGTCCGGATATCCCAGGGCCACAGCGATCATCAGCCGCTTGGTATCGGGAATACCGGCCAGTTTCCGGACCACTTCCGGATATAGCACGCCCTGATCCTCTATGCAGGTGCCAAGGCCGTATTCAAGGGCGGCCAGACAGATGTTGTTTGTCACCGCGCCGATATCAAACAGGGGACCGGATTCGGAAAGTATTTTATCGGTCACCACGATAACGGCCACGGGCGCGTCAAAAAACCGGAATCCCCGTTCCAGCCACGCGGCCCGCTTTTTTTTGTCTTCGCGCTGGATGTCCATCAGTGAAAAGAGTTGTTTGGCCAGATCCACCTGCCGTTTTCGGTAAACGCTGTCCCCGGGCCAGCCCGTCACCACATGATCCGGCTGCATCGGGGCGCCGGCGTTTAATTTTTCAACGATCTGCGTGCGTATCTGATCCAGAATCGCCCCGGTGATGACAAAAAACTCCCACGGCTGGGTATTCATGGCGGACGGGGCCCGCACCGCCGCTTCAAGAATTTTTTTGATGACAGCCTGATTCACGGGGTCGGGTTTGAATCCGCGAATGCTTTTACGGGCATTGATGGCCTCGATGATGTTCATTGTCGTAAGTCCATGGTGTATATATGGGTCGAATGATTCAACGGCTGGAGTCGATCAGTCATCGGCGGTTAAAAACGATTCAATGATGACATCAAGTTCTTCTGCCGGCGGCATCTCGGGTTTCTGGTCCGGCGACTGGGTATAAAAATAGGCAAACTCTTTAAATGCGAACGACGCTTCCCCTCCTGCCGGAATATAGCTGATAACGTCTTTTTGATCAAAACTGGACGGGTCAATTTCCGCCGTGCCGATCACTTTTTCCACGTCTTTCTGCTCGGACCGCACAATATCATCCTCCTGTGAATAGGAGAACCATTTTTGCGGGGTCCAGACTTCAATGCAGGATTTGCAGACCCCGGTCACGACCACGCGTTTAACGTCCACTTCACCGATGTTTTTTATTTTTCCGGATGCGTCAATGGCCCACCCGTTTTCACTAAACTGGGATAAATGATATTTTTTTTCCGTTATCTCAAGCTTGCCGTCTTTCTTTTTTTCACAGGCAGAAAGGGATACAATCAACGCTATCATGCACCAAAAGAACAGTAATCGTTGACAACAAGTTTTCATCAAATTTTCCTCCCATCAAAAAGCGTAATAAAGGATCACTATTTTTTTTCGATTATATTCCCACTCCATTAGCGGATGAGAATAGAGAGCCGATTCAAAACCCCGGCAAAAATCCACTGTCAGCGTTTCAGGTTTCAAAAATTGAACACGTGCCTCATGCATGCAACCTTTTCTCCGGTGAGGACGTGATGTCATACCTGATTCAAGGTTTTGAATTGGCTTTTGAAAAACGGAAGGTTGCCAGCGGCCGGGGTATGACCTGTCAATAACATGAACACATTTTGTTTTATCAACACAAAGTTGCTTTTTCAAGCAGCAAGTTCTTACATGAATAATGAGGTCCTGTTTGCCTGTCCCCGTGAAACGTGGCGTCTGAATTTGATGTTGAATATTATTCAGTTTTTTCATATGGTAAGATAGTCTGGTACCTCCCGTAACGGTCGTTCGCAACAGCGCGCAGCCCGACACCATAATGTCGCCACCATAACCCTTCATGTTAAGGGGAATCCATGAAATATCAAAAGCTGCTCTATTTTCTTCAGAATGTGGGGCGTGATCCGTCTTCGCTGATGCAGGAAGACTATCTCACCGGTCTTAAAAATCGTCGATTTCTTCTGCAGTTTCTGAAGAAACAGGTTGACTGGAGTGCGCTCGATGCCCATCCACTGTCGTTGCTGATTGTTGATATTGATCATTTTAAACGGATTAATGATCAGTATGGCAGCAGCGTTGGCGATCAGGTGCTGGTGCACCTGGCAAAAATTCTGAAAAAAGTGGCCGGGAAATCCGGGCTGCCTGTTTTGAATGCCGGGGATGAGTTCATGGTGCTGCTTCCCGACAGCAAAAAACATATGGCCCTGATAGCCGCCGAAAAGCTGATCGAACAGGTGCAAGAAAATCCGTTTTTTTCATCGGACGCTGCCACGGAAATACCGGTTACCCTGAGCATCGGTGTTGCCACCGCACCGGATGATGCGGCAGACGGCAAAGAGCTGTTAAGCCAGGCGAAGAACGGCCTGTACCACGCCAAACAGGCGGGCCGGAATCGATTTATCGATGTGGGGGAAGTTTCCCGCCACGCGCTGCAGTACCTGGACAGCGCAAGCGTTGCGGGCCGAAAATTTCAATTCGTCCAGGTGAATGAGGCGTTGAAAAAATTCAAAGACGGCATCAGTCAGTTTGTGATCATCGACGGGGCCACCGGTATGGGGAAAACCCGTTTTCTGGATGTTCTCTGCCGCAACCTGGAAAAAACACCGTTGAACATCGTTCGGGTTTCCGGTGTGAACCAGGAATCCTTTCGTCCCTATTATCTGATTTCCTACATCGTCATGGCATTGATGAACCAGCGGGAGGATCGGGGGGTCAGTCTGCTGGAATCTCTGGATGAAAAGGACAGGCACCGGCTGGCCAATATTCTGCCCCAGATCGGAGACGTGGATTTAACCGGCCAGGAAATTGATGAAAAACAGCGGGAAGCCATTTTTCGCTCCTTTTCCATGTTTTTTGTAACCCTTGTGGAAGATGGCCGGCTTGCCGTCCTGATTGATGACATGGATTACAGTGATCCCGCGTCTCTTCACCTTTTGCGGGTGGTAATGCGGGAGCGGTCGCTCGCCCTGTTTATTTGCGGCACCGCAACAGAAAATGCCACGGCCCGTCCAAAAACCATTCCGTTAACCCTTTTCCGTTCGGCCTACAGTGATACCCTGGGAATTGTCGATATTGAGATGACGCCTCTGGATATCGGGGATATTGAGCAGCACGTAAAAGTTGTCTTTCCGGAAATTGAACTGCCCCAGCGGTTTGTCCGGGAACTGGCCGAGGTGTCCAAGGGCAATCCTCTGTTTGTGGAAGAGATTCTAAGAAAAATGATCAATGATCAGAAAATTGTCCGATCCGGCCGCCGGTGGAAGGTCATGCAGCTGGAAAAAGGCTATTTTCCCAGATCTTTTGAAGAAATTATCCGCAGCAAAATTATAGCCCTGGATAAAGACAGCCAGCGTTTTCTGGATTGCGCCGCCGCTTTCGGCGAGACCATTTCTATGAGTATGCTCACCGGCGTGTCCGAGGAGAAATCCGCCATGGTCCATGACTTTTTAAACCGGATTATTGATAAAGGCCTTCTCCGCTCGGATTTTGCGGAAAATGATGAAACCGTAAGGTTTTTGAGCAAGCGTATCCAGGATGTGATTTACGATAATATCCGGCCGGAGCAGAAGAAAAGTCTGCACGCCCAGATCGGGGATTATCAGGAAAAGCTGTATCAGCACAATCTGCTGCCGTCCGCGGCTTTTCTGGCGCACCATTACAAGCGTTCCGATAATCCGGCGAAAGCAGACGTCTATGAAGATTATCAGCGCAAGATCAATCAGAAAATTTTCAATGACCAGGAAGTGGCAAGATACGCTGTTGATGAACAATCCGGGGGGGGCGCGGATGAAATCGGTGATGTGCCCTTGAGTGAAGAAAGCCTGAAATACATCCCCAAGCTGTTGCAGTCCATGCTGGTAGCCATTCGCAATGCCCGTCTGTACCCGCCGGACAGCAAGTCCGTGGTAAATTCCTTTCACCAGCTCAAGCAGCTGGCGGACAAATTGCTGGTGGATGTGGCGCGGGTAAGTATTATTACAGAGAAAAACAATATCCTTGTCAACGGGCAGAAGATTCCCGTGGGCAATTTTCAGTCCATCGCCCAGAAGATCATTGATTTCTGGGACCGGCTGCAGATCAAAAGTCTGACCTTTGTTAAAGGCATTGATGAACGGGAACTCCACCTTGTTTTTCTGAATATTTGTCGACTGGAACCCAAGGAAATCACGCCCCATTACTGGGAAAAATTCGTTAACGCCCATCAGCTCACCCGTATTTTCCCCCGTCAGGTCAGATATACTCAAAAAGAGGCGCCGGAACTGCAAACTATCCAGGAACCGGGCAACGCTGAGATGGAGGCCTTGACAGCCTATCAGGAGCTCGACGATGCCGGTTCCGGGGATATCCAGCGGATCATTTCCGCTTTGCTGAGTGCCCACAGCAAGCTCAGGCTGTATCCTGCCCAGGGGCCGGTGGCAAAAGAAGCCGCCGGCCACGTGATGGCTGTGCTGAGTGCGTTTTTTGAAAAACAACCGGTGCTTAATATTGCCCGGATTGAAAATTCATTGCTGGTGAACGGTGTGAAGCTGGATGTATCCGGTTTTGAAACCATGGCTGCGGGGTTTGTGAAATTTCTTTCCGATGTCAAATTAAACAGCGTGACGTTTTTAAGCAAAGTGAATCTCGCGGATATGCTGGCGTTTCTTTCGGCAGTGGCGGATGTCTCGGAAAAGGAAGTGGATAACGCGTTCTGGCAGGAAATCGCGGAAAAAAAGCAGATTAACGGCATTCTTTTTGATCAGCGGACCTATGAAATCTCCGGCGAACGGCCTGGTGAGTCGGACATGGCACCGGGGGCGGTCGTTGACGCCGTGCTTATGGCAAAAGAGGAAGAAACGCTTGAAACGCGGGACGAGGCATTGGATCCGGACGCTTTTCCTGAACAGGTGCGGGATCTTTTTTTGTCCGGGGATCGCAACGGGGCCGCTGCACAGCTTCACATTTTTTGTGATCAATATAAGATCATGGATGACACCGGCAGAAACGGACTTCTGGATGTTTTTGACCGGATGATCCACCCCCCGGACTGGCGTCCGGGGGTTTCTTACCTCAAGTTTATACTGGACCAGGTCATTCCGTTGTTTGACGGAGAAAAAAGTATGGATCTCAACTGCCGGGCCGGTGAATTGCTGTTTGATTGCGGAGAATTGTTTCTTCTTCATGGGGATTATTCGTTGGGAACCTGGATTTTTGTCAAACTTCAGAAATTTTCCGGTACCGGTGCTTCTCTGGTTTTCCAGGCAGACACGGCTGTGGACAGGTCTCTGGATCCTAAGCTGATCGAGGTGGTGATGGATGATCTGAAATCAGAGGACTCCACCCTGCAACAGGGGGCGTTTCAGCTCTTGAGCAGCCTGGGGGCCTGGACAGTGCCGTTTCTGATTGACACGGTCAAGCGGGAGAGCAATATGCGGGCAAGGCGCCTGGCCGTGGACCTGATCCGGCACAAAGGGGATGACGCCGTGGAAATGTTTAAAAAATCCCTGATGACTGAAAGTCGCCCGGAATACCGGGCACGGATCCTGGATGTCATCGATTCCGTTGTCATTGATCTGATGGCGGAGTTGCGAGACACTCTTTCCGATACCGCGGATGTGGTGCGCCGGGCCGCGTTCCGTCTGGCGGAACGGTTGAATACGCCGGCGGTATTCGGGCTGGTGCGTGAACTGGCCCGGGAAGCAGATGCGGATGTGGCGGTGCCTGCCATTCAGCTGCTGGGAAAATACCATCCCGAAGGCACCATTGAGATGCTTTCCGGGATTCTTTCCCAATCAGATGACCGGGAAATTCTCGTTGCCACCTGCCGGGCCATGGGGCAGATCGCCGATGCCGCGTTTGTGCCGGCTTTGGAAAATATTCTGATGCCGAGACGGCGGCTGATTTTTTTGAAAAAAACAGACACTGCCGTTCGGGTGGCGGCGGTTTACGCCCTTTCCCGGATCAATGACATCCGGGTGGTGCCGATTTTGCGATCTTTGGCTGATGACCCGGATCAGCGGGTCCGGGAAGCCTTGAAAAGCATTCAGGCGTCACCATAAGGGAGTTTTACAGATTTAGAACAAAAAAATTGTCATATTTTTAATTTTGTTTTGTGCGACGGATTTTTTTTAAAACATAAAATTTTTTAATTATTATAATAAATAATTGATTTTTATTTATTTTTTGTATAATTAAATTTTTAGTCTTTTTCAAAAAAAAATAGAATTAAAATCTTTTAACTATTTAATTAAAAAAATTTTACCGAAATTTTTTTAGAAAAAGCTTGATTTGATAATCCTGAGATGGTATGAATTTATTTTTAATCTAAAATGTAATTATTACAGCTTGTTTTATCCCTTGCTCTTTTAAAAATCTTTTCACGGGTGCAGCGAATGGGCCGTCCGACAGGGTCGCCGATGTTGCAACGATCACCCGGCACGGATGGGTGAAAAAGAAGAGATAGCATAACACCGGGAACCCGGGTACGGCCTCGTGCCGCATGATTTCATCCGCTTTTGGAAAAAATGGGCGTTTTGAGAACCTGTTAAACAAGAGGCTTTCAGGAAAAAGTCGGGTTGCCCAAATCCCTGCCTTCAGCCGCAACAAGTTGGTTTTGACTCCCATCCGGTCTGCTATGTATCCGGTCTGATATCTAACTGGTCTGGACTGATTTTTCCCCAAACTGGTCTTTGCCCCCAAAATAAAACAGACAACAAAAAGACTTGTTCCATCCTAACGTATCCATTTTTTATAAGCTGTCACCGCCATCCGCAGGGGATTGTTTTTGCAGGCCCGTTTCGCCAGGCAATCGAGTTCAGCAGGAAAACAGGGTTGGCCGGCGAATGGCCCCGGCAAATAAATGGAATGGGATGAAGCCGCCTGGCAGGATAATGGAAAGATACCTTTGTCTTGCTAATTTTCGATGGGTTGACTAAAAATATAATGGATTGACTTAGAAAATTCGTATACTCCGGCACGTCCCCCAGGGGGGTGCCGTTTTTGTTATTATTCAAGGAAAGAAACGTTGATTGATGAAAACTATAAAAATCGGTTCGCGAAAAAGTAAACTGGCCCTCTGGCAGGCAGAGGCCGTGGCTGCCATGCTCCACCGGAAAGGTTTTGAGACCCGGATTATCACCATGGAAACCCGGGGAGACAAGATTCTCGATACCCCCATTGCCAAAATCGGCAGCAAAGGGGTATTTACCGAAGAAATTGAAGCCATGCTGCAAAACGGCGAGGTGGATCTGGCGGTGCACAGTGCAAAGGATATGCCGTCAAAACTGGCCCCGGGATTTCGCCTGATCGCTTTTACCGAACGGGAAAAACCCAATGACGTGCTGGTAAGCACAACCCCTGGCATTTCTTTGAAAAATACGGATACCCCCCTGCGCATCGGTACTTCTTCGGTTCGTCGAGTGGCCCTGCTTCGGCATTTTTATCCCCATGTCACCACCGTGAATGTCCGGGGTAATCTGCAGACCCGGATCGGGAAAATGGAAGCCGGGAACTGCGACGCCCTGATGCTGGCCTATGCCGGGGTGACGCGGATGGGATATGATCATCTGATTGTGGCGGAGCTTTCGTTGGATGAATTTGTGCCGCCGGTGGGACAGGGCAGCCTCGCCATTGAAGTGGTGGATTCCATTGAACCGGAACTGAAACGCAGCATCCGGGAGGCCGTAAACCATCCGGAAACCGAAGCCATTCTGACGGCGGAGCGGGCCTATTTGCGAAAGCTGGAGGGCGGGTGCAGCATTCCCGCGTTTGCCCTGGCAACCATTCAAAATGGCGATCTGTCTCTCACTGCCGGCCTGATCAGTCTGGACGGGAGAAAAGTGATCCGACACTCCGCGTCCGGGGAAAAAGCCGCGGCCCAGGCCCTGGGAGAAGATCTGGGCACGCAGGTGCTGGAGAACGGGGGCCGGGAATTGCTTCAGGAGATCCGACAGGCTCAGTAGTAAGCGATCGGGAAGGAGAATCTGAACATGACAGAAACAAGACCCGTCAATGATATTGTTTTTCAGGACATTGTTTTCCGGCATCCCGCTGCGGATGACGGCAGGCAACTCTGGGAAATCACCAAAGCGTCCGGATCCCTGGATTTAAATTCGGTCTATCATTATCTGATTATGTGCCGCCATTTCGGCAGGACCAGTCTTGTGGCGGAGCGGCAGGGCCGGGTGGTGGGCTTTGTGACCGCCTATATTCCGCCGGCATCAGCAGACACGATTTTTGTCTGGCAGGTGGCGGTGGATGCCGGTGAGCGGGGCCGGGGACTGGGTGTGCAGCTGCTCACCCGTGTTTTTGAAAACGCCCGCGCATGTGGTGTCAAAAATCTGGACGCCACCATTACCCCCTCAAACAAGGCTTCCATTGGCCTTTTCACGGCAGCGGCCAGAGCCTTGAAGGCGCGGTTTGTGTTTGAGGAAGAATTTTTTTCCGCAGCGGATTTCGGGAAAACCACGCACGAAGCGGAAGTGCTTTTTCATATCGGCCCGATTTCCGATAAATAAAAGAAAAGGAGAAATTCCATGAGAATTTTTGAACAGCTTGAATCCCGGGTCAGGGGCTATGTCCGGTCCTTTCCCGTGATATTTGAATCTTCGGAAGGGGCCATTATGACGGATGAGTCCGGCAATCAGTATATTGATTTTTTCGCCGGCGCCGGCACCCTGAACTACGGGCATAACAATGAACGTATCAACAATGCCTTGATCGAATATATTAAAAACAAGGGGCCCCATCATACCCTGGACATGGCCACCACCGCCAAGAAGCGGTTCCTGACCAAACTGAACGATACCATCCTCCAGCCCCGGAACCTGGATTACAAGGTGCAGTTCACCGGCCCCACCGGCACCAACAGCGTGGAAACCGCCATCAAGCTGGCCCGGATGGTCAAGGGCCGGTCCAATATTGTGGCCTTCACCAACGGATTTCATGGTTTGACCATGGGGTCGCTGTCCATCACCGGCAATAACTTTTACCGGGATGAGGCCTATATCAGCCGGTCCAATGTGAGTTTCATGCCCTATGACAGCTATCTCGGACCGGATATCAGCACCATGGCCCTTTTCCGGAAACTGCTGAGTGACAACAGCAGCGGGCTGGACTTGCCGGCGGCGGTTATTGTGGAATGCATTCAGGCCGAAGGCGGGGTCAATATCGCAAGCCCGGAATGGCTCAGGGAACTGGCCCTGGTATGCTATGACTATGATATCTTGCTGATTATCGATGATATCCAGGTGGGTAACGGCCGCACCGGCGACTTTTTCAGTTTTGAGGAATCCGGCATCAAGCCGGACATGGTGACCCTGTCCAAAGCCATCGGTGCGGGGCTGCCCCTGGCGTTATTACTCTTCCGGTCGGATCTGGATCAGTGGAAGCCGGGCGAGCATACCGGCACCTTCCGGGGCAACAACCTGGCGTTTGTGGCCTCCTATGAAGCCCTTCATTACTGGGATGATATGGATTTCAGCAATGCGATAAAATACAAATCCAACATTATGCGCAAAGAGATCGAAGCCATTGCGGAAAAATATCCGGAACTGAATGCATCGGTCCGGGGCCGGGGAATGATTTTCGGCCTTGAAATTCCGGATCTGGGGTTCTGCTCCCAGGTATCTGAAAGATGCTTTGAAAATGGTCTGATCATTGAATTGGCCGGCGCGGACGACCAGGTGGTGAAATTTTTGCCGCCGCTGATCATTGACGAGGAAACCCTCTTAAAGGGGCTTGCCATCGTGGATCAATCCATCAGCGAACTGCTGGCCGAGCGAAAGGAAAAGCTGACCGCTGAATTTTGACGATACCACCCATCTTAGTGGTATTTCACATACGGCAGTCAAAAAAGTATGGCCGGACCGGAACCCGGCCGGCCATTCTGATTTAACAAACCACATAGAGGAAACAATGGGAAACCATACCGTAGAAAAAATCGGCGGCACATCCATGTCCAAATTCGCGGATGTGCTTAATAACATTTTAATTGGGAACCGCCAGGGGGCGGAGCTTTATAACCGGATTATCGTGGTGTCCGCCTACAGCGGAATTACAGACATGCTGCTGGAACATAAAAAGTCCCGTAAAGCCGGGGTGTATGCCCTGTTTTCGGACAGTGATGCCTCCTGGACCTGGGGGGATGCCATTTCCAAGGTAGGGGATGCCATGTGCCGGATCAATGCCGAGCTGGAAACCCTGGGCCTGGACCTGTCCATTGCGGACCGGTTTGTGCGCGAACGCATTGAAGGGGTGCGGAGCTGTCTGCTGGATTTGACGCGCCTGTGTTCCTACGGCCATTTTCAGCTGGATGAACATCTGATGACGGTCCGGGAAATGCTGTCCGCCGTGGGGGAAGCCCACAGTGCCCATAATACGTTTCAGATTCTCACCGCTCATGGCGTCAATGCCCGGTTTGTGGATTTGAGCGGATGGATGGAATCTGACACCCTGGCCTTTGATGAAAAGATCCGGCATCACTTCAAAGATATCGATTTTGCTTCGGAATTGCCAGTGGTGACCGGGTATACCCAGTGTCGGGAAGGAATCATGGATACCTACGACCGGGGATACAGCGAAATCACCTTCAGCAAAATTGCCGTGCTCACCGATTGCCGGGAAGGGGTCATTCACAAGGAATTTCATCTTTCCAGCGGGGATCCCAAGCTCATCGGCGCAGACAAGGTGGAAACCATCGGCCGCACCAATTACGATGTGGCGGACCAGCTTTCGGATCTGGGCATGGAGGCCATTCACCCTGGTGCGGCCAAGGGCATGCGGAAAAGCGGGATTCCCCTGCGCATTACCAATACCTTTGAACCTCAGCATCCCGGCACCCTGATCGAGACCGAGTACAAGCATGAAGCGCCCAAGGTGGAAATCATTGCCGGCCGTAAAAATGTGACGGCCATTGAATGCTGGGATCAGGACATGGTGGGCCGAAACAATCATGATCTGGAAATGCTCAAACATTTTGTTAAATTTAAAATCCGGTACCTGGCCAAAGATACCAATGCCAATACCCTGACCCATTATGTGGATGAACCCCTGGCCACCATTAAAAAGCTGGCGGATTCCATCCGGGAGTCGTTTCCGGCCGCGGATATCATGCTGAAAAAAGTGGCGCTCATTTCCGCCATCGGCAGCAATATGGCCGATCCCGGGGTGCTGCCCAAGGCGGTGAATGCACTGGATTCCGAAAATATCCGGGTACTGGCCGTGCACAAATGCATGCGGGATATTGACATCGGATTTGTTGTGAAAGAAGATGATTTTGAAAAAGGCATTCGGATTCTGCACCAGAAGCTGGTGGAAGAAAGCTGAGGCACGTGTACTTAAAAATGACGAATGGCAAATAACAAGGCCTCTGGCACATGGTGATGCCGGCGGTTGTGGATCATGAACCACAGAACAAGGGGATGATGTTTTCTGCGGGACCGCCGCATGCCTCCCCTGAAACCTGAACCCTGACACCTTATAATCCCTGTTTACCTTGCCCATTTTATGTTGTTGGGGAAACAGGAATGGAGCGCAGCGGCGCTTATGCTGGATACCCGTATCACATCATCGGTCCCGTGGAATCTTTTGCTGATTACAGCGGGTTCCGCCATTCTTGCCCTGGCCCTGAAAGGCATTGCGTTTCAGCATGCCTTTATCCCCGGCGGCATGTTCGGCGTGGCCTCCCTTGTTTATTTTGCCGGCGGGGTGGGGCGCATCAGTGTCTGGTATGCGCTTTTGAATATTCCGCTGTTTATCATTGCCTGGAAATTCATCAGCCGCCGGTTTCTGTTGTATTCCCTGTATGCCATGGTTTTTTTTACCGGCCTGTATGCTTTTCTTGACGTTGATTTCCGGATTCATGACCAGCTTTACGCGGCAGTGACCTGCGGGGTGCTGTCCGGGCTGGGGGCCGGCATTGTGCTGCGGTCATTGGGTTCCAACGGCGGCCTGGATGTGATGGGGGTGTTGTTTTACCAGAAATTCAATGTCGGCCTGGGAAAATTTTATTTTTTCTTTAACGCGGTGTTGTACGGCGTCAGTTTTCTCTTTTTTGACAATGACCTGGTGATCGCGTCCATGATCATGCTTTTCTGCACGTCCTTTGCCATGGAATATGCCCTGTCCATGTTCAGCCAGCGAAAGATGGTGCTGGTCATCTCCAACAAGCCCAAAGAAATCTCGGAAATAGTAAACAAAGAATTTAATATGGGATCGACGCTGTTAAACGGCGTGGGCGGCTATTCCGGCGCACCGAAACAGGTCGTGCTCACGGTGATCAACAATATTCAGCTCAAACGGCTGGAAGAGATCGTATTTACCATTGATCCAACGGCCCTGTTCATTGCGGAAAACACCTTTTCCGTGATCGGCTCCAACCTGGCCCGGCGAAAGATTTACTGATTTTTCATAATCTATTCTCAGGCAATATTTCTGCAGGTTGCTTTTTATTTTGAATAAACCGTGATGCAAACGTGGGCTTGCCCCTTTGTGACGGAACATGAACAAAACATGGTGTAAATGGTGCCCCCTGTGTCCCATGCGGCGCTTTTACAAAAAAGGTCGTTGGATTTTAACCAGGCGAATAAATGTAGCAATTTAGGATAGAGTATGCTACATCCCTATGCATGGAAAAAATAGACACGAGAAAACTCAAACCGGAAGTTCTCCAGCAGTTAAGAAATCAGGCCATTCGCCTTCGGAAAAAAGGAATGACGTACAAAGCCATCAGTGAAGTGATTGATGTGCATCATACGACCATTTGCCGATGGTGGAAGGCATATGAGAGACAAGGTAAAAAGGGGATCCGACTCAAGACCCGCGGCCGAAAACATGGCGCAAAAAGAACCCTTAACCCGGAGCAGGAGAAGGAGCTCCAAAAGATAATTGAAGACAAAGAGCCGGATCAACTTAAATTGCCGTTTGCCTTGTGGACGCGGCGGGCAGTGATACAGATTATCAAAAAATTTTACCGGATTGATATGCCACTCCGGACAGTTGGAGAATATCTTAAGCGCTGGGGCTTTACCCCTCAAAAGCCATTGAAACGAGCGTATGAGCAGAACCCTGAAGCGGTACAGAAATGGCTGGACGAAGAATATCCAGCCATCGCCCGACGGGCCAAAAAAGAAAAAGCTGAAATTCAATGGGGAGATGAGACGGGCCTGTGTAACACGTCTCAGCATGGCCGCAGTTATGCACCAAAAGACAAGACGCCGATAATACGGTTGAATGTCAAAAAAGAGCGTATCAACTTGATCTCATCGGTAACGAATCAGGGCAAGGTTCGGTTCATGGTGTATCATGATACGATGAACGCTCAAACGTTTATTAAATTTTTAGAAAGATTGGTCAGAGATGCGGGCCAGAAGATATTTCTGGTTTTAGATAATCTGCGGGTTCATCACAGCAAAATTGTGAAAAAATGGATTTCAGAACATCAGGACAGCATTGAACTATTCTTTTTGCCCGCTTATTCACCGGAATTGAATCCGGATGAATATTTGAATTGTGATTTAAAAGCGGGGGTGCATTCAGGCCCGCTGGCAAGGTCGAAAAAAGATTTAGAACTTATCCGTAAATAAAATATACTTTTCCTATTTTTTATGTTACGATGACCTCCATCATAAACCCTTGCGATGGAGGTCATATGTCGAAAATTCAGTCATGGGAAGTGTCCGATGCTTTTTGGCAAAGAGTCGAACCGCTTATTCCGAAGCCGGAGCGTGATCCGAGTAAGACTTACAAGCGAAAGTCTGGCGGAGGCAGAAAACCGATACCGTCGCGGCGGATTTTCGAAGCTATTATGTACGTGCTTCGCACCGGCTGCCAATGGAAAGCTTTGCCCAAGGAACGTTTTGGCAGCGCAAGCGCCATCCATACCCATTTCATGAAATGGATGTGTGCCGGATTTTTTGTTGCTTTGTGGCGTAGCGGGCTTGCCGACTACGACGAAATGGAGGGCATCGCCTGGAGCTGGCAAAGCATAGACGGGGCCATGGTCAAGGCCCCGCTGGCTCAAGATGCAGTTGGTCGAAATCCGACAGACCGGGGAAAAAAAAGGAACCAAACGCCATTTGCTGGTGGACGGCCGTGGTGTCCCGTTATCGCTCGTCGTGACAGGAGCCAATCGGCATGATGTAACGCAGCTTGAACTTGTATTAGAAGAAATCGTCATTGAGCGACCTGAAGATATTGAGCAGCATCTGTGCGCTGACAAAGCATACAACGGCAAACCGGCGTTGCAGTGCATTGTTTCCAAGGGTTACATCCCCCACGTGCAAACGCGGGGCCAAGAAATTGAACAGAAAAAAACCAACCCTGGCTGGAAAGCCAGGCGATGGGTGGTTGAGGTAGCTCATTCATGGTTCAATCGCTTTCGCAAAATTCTGGTCCGCTATGAGAAGCGAGAGGATACCTATTTGGCACTCCTGCATATGGCTGCCGCAATCATGGCCTACAGGAAAATAGGTATTATTTACGGATAAGCTCTTAAAGAAGAAAGCGAAATCTCACTTGCGAATGCTTCAGAAGAAGCCTCAAAGGGTGGCCAAGTATTTCAATCACCGCAAAATACTATATGCGGCCTAATTTCTATATTGAATGGCCGGGTTAATATTATTGGAATTTCCCCATTTAAGAAAACAGTATTGGGGTCGACATTTATGGGTTCGCGGATACCTTGCCGTTAGTTCGGGCAATATCACAGAGGAAGCTGTTCAAAAATATATTGAACAACAAGAGGGTGAACCCATGGTCGATAACAGTCGATTTCAAATCGACCCATCTCAAACCCCTTGGCTTATAGACGAGGGGTGCTTAGTGTTTTTTGAATCGTCAAAGTTAACGATAAGGTAAAGATGCTCTTGACAAACCCGGCCTTGGACATACAAAATAAATTTTTTAAGATTGCGGATAGATCCGGTGAATGCGAATATATTTGATTTTGTCTATATTTTAACTGGTTATCACACCACAGACAAGTGAAAGGAAAACACCATGGCACAGCAAATTGCAGATCGCAGGGATGTTGATTTTGTATTGTACGAGCAGCTCGGGCTGGAAGAAATCGCCAAGCATCCGCGGTACAAAGGCATGAACCGCAAAATGTTTGACATGATCATCACCGAGGCCCGAAATTTTGCCGTTAAGGAAATTCTGCCGGTAAACGAAGAAGGGGACAAAGTCGGCTTAAAATTTGAGAACAACCAGGTAACGGTGCCGGAGTGTTTTCACCGGCCTTACAAACTGCTCCGGGAAGGTGAATGGATCGCCATGACCGAAGATTCGGAAATCGGCGGCCAGGGGCTGCCCCACATGGTGGCCCAGGTGGCGGCGGAATATATTGTGGGCGCGGATTTTTCCTTTGGCGCGTTCGGGTTTGCCACTCACGGGGCCGCCAAAATGATTGAAGTTTTCGGAACGGAAAAACAGAAAGAGCTTTATCTGGGTAAAATGTACTCCGGCCAGTGGGGCGGCACCATGGTGCTCACCGAACCGGAGGCCGGCTCTGACGTGGGGGCTCTGACAACCACGGCAAAGAAAAATGACGACGGCACCTATTCCATTTCCGGCAACAAGATTTTTATCACCTGCGGAGAACATAATCTTACGGAAAACATTGTCCATCCGGTGCTTGCCCGGATTGAAGGGGCGCCGGCCGGCACCAAGGGGATTTCCCTGTTTATCGTGCCCAAAATCTGGGTGAATGACGACGGCAGCCTGGGCGATCCCAATGATGTGGTCTGCACCGGCATTGAAGAAAAGCTGGGCCTTCACGCCAGCCCCACCTGTCAGCTCACGTTTGGCGGAAAGGGCAATTGCCGCGGTGTTCTGCTGGGAGAGGAAAATAAGGGCATGCGGGTGATGTTTCACATGATGAACGAAGCCCGCCTGGGCGTGGGGGCCCTGGGTCTTTTTAATGCCTCCTGCGCGTATCTCTATGCGGTCAATTACGCCAAAGAACGGATTCAGGGACGGGATCTGGCGGAGATGCTGAACAAGGACGCCCCGTCCGTGAATATTATCCGGCATCCGGATGTCCGGCGCATGCTGATGTGGATGAAAACCCACACAGAGGGAATGCGCAGTTTCGTGTATTATGTGTCCTATCTGTTCGATAAAATGCAATGCGCAGACAGCGAAGAGGAAAAAACCAAAATTGATGATTTTATCGGCCTGCTCACGCCGATTATCAAATCCTACTGCACGGACCGGGGATTTGAGGCAACGGTCCAGGCCATGCAGGTGTATGGCGGATACGGCTACACCGCGGATTATCCGGTGGAACGGCTGATGCGGGACTCCAAAATCAATTCCATTTATGAAGGCACCAACGGCATTCAGGCCATGGATCTGCTGGGCCGCAAAATGGGTATGAAAAAAGGTGCCGTGTTTATGGAATTTTTGGGTGAAATCCAGAAAACCGTGGCCCAGGCCAAGGAGACAAAAGGGCTGGAATCCCTGGCGGAAGAGCTGGAAACCGCGATCAACCGGCTGGGCGGAGTGGCCATGCACATGGGAAAAACCGCCATGAGCCCGGATTTCAAGGTGGCCTTTTCCCATGCCATGACATTTCTGGATGTGATGGGGGATATCATCATGGCCTGGATGCTTTTGTGGCGGGCCAATGTGGCAGCCCCCAAACTGGCGGACCTGGTGGGGGATGTCACCGGCGAAGAACGCCTTGAAAAACTAAACAAAAATAAAAATGCCGCCTTTTATGAAGGCCAGGTGAAATCCGCTGAATATTTTATCCAGGCCATTCTGCCGGTGACCTTAGGCAAAATGACGGCTATTGAAGCCTCCAGCAAAGCGATTGTGGAAATACCGGAAGTCGCTTTTGGAGGATAGGTTATCCCTATATTACCAGTGGTTCCTCCAATTAAAACGGGATCCGTTAAAACATAACCAGGTAAAACAGAGCCCCCAATCAAAAAAGGTCCGGCAATAGCGGATATTGCCGGACCTTTTTATGTTATCCCTTGTCTTTTCCTCTTAACGTGACTTTTGGTCACATTTAATTCGCGGCTTTTTGGGTCGCGGACTGGTTCAGGTTGTCAATGACCACTTGAATGTGGGCCGTGCAGAAATCCTTGAACGCGGCAGCGGCTTCGGCCGGTTTTTGCTGGATAATATAATCATATGCTTTTCGCATGTGAGTGACCACGGTCAGGAGCTGGTCCGGCATGGACGTGATGGAGGCCCACTGAACCCTTTCCGCCGTGGGCATGAGTTCGGTGGCGATGCGCTCTATCATCGGGTTTCCGGCAATTTTCAGGATTTTATGGGCCATTTTGGTAACGTTGGTGATGTAAAGTTCAAAATCATTGCCTGAAATGCTTTTCTCGAGTTTGGCCATCAGTTGTTCAAGGTCTGTCACATCATCCGGTGTCACGTTTTCCGCGGCCTTTGAAAAGACGAACTGGTAAATGACGTTGGCGGTTTCATACAGATGCAGTATCCGGTCCAGTGAAAGCGCCGTTACCTGGTAGTTTCCTTTCGGGGTGCGGTCTACCAGCCAGATCTGTTCCAGCATGCGCAGGGCGTCCCGCACCGGGCTGCGGCTGACCCCGAGGTCCTTGGATATCTGGGTTTCATAAATCTGTTCTCCGGGCTTTAATTCATTGTGAACAATTTGATTGCCGATCAGGTGGAAGATTTGGTCGGACAGGTTGTTTTTTGACAGCTGGTCCATATTTGTATCCCTTCCTGCCTCAGAATTTTTTCCACACGGTTTTTAGCCGGGTGATTTCTTTGTTTGTGTTCTCACTGGTGAGTTTGTGAATAAATATCGCGGCCGGATTTGTTTCCTTTTGCCGGATTTCGGATTTAATGCGGTCCCCGTACAACGATTCACCGATATACTGGATGGAAATCTCTTCCGGTCGGTACTGGGTGATGATGTGCTCGGGCACCGTTTCAAGGGCCCACACAATATACACGGCATTGTTCACATGGGCATTAAAGTCGAGATCATGCATCCGGATGTTGAAAAACCGCTCCGCGTCGGGCGTGCTTATTTCGGGAACCGGCGCTATATTATCAATGATCGGCCGCTGAAGACCTGATACCATATTTTCCGGCAGACTTCTACTGAGTCGGGCAGGTCGTTTTGTTTTGACGTTGATCACAATCCAGGTGCTTTTTGCCGAAATCAGCAGGTTCCCAGTCTCATCATAAATTTCAAACTGCCGCAGTTCATACAGATCTTTAAACGGACAGCGCCAGGTCTGGACGGTGATCAGGTCGTTCCATCGCGGATAGCGGCTGATGCTGATATAGTATTTGATCACCACCCAGGCAAATCCGAGTTCAAACAAGTCATAGGCCGATACGTTCATCAGTCCGCAGTGGCGGCTCATGGCATCCTGAAAATAATTGAACGTACTGACTGGTTTGATGAATCCTTTGACGCCGGTTTCAGCGTAACGGATCCGGATTTTTTCTTCATGAATATTCATCAGGATTTTTAATTTCTATTATGGTGCACACGGGGATCGGTACGAAAAAATTAACAATTTTAATCTGTTATGGTTTCCGTGGTGACATTTTTGGTCCCGGTGATATGGGTATGTCGATTTCCGCCAGGCAACGTTCAAGAGATGCTAATGCGGGTCTGGCGCTGATGTCAAGAAGACTTTTGCCTTCAATGTCTGATGTGCGAATCAGGTCGTCTTCCGGAATCCAACCCAGCCTGTCAAGGGTTTCGGGGATGACCAGTTTTTCATACTCTTTCTGGTCACGCACACGGTTAATGATCAGGCCGGCCCGGTCGTAATGAATGACCTTGTCTGAAACTTCCAGGATTGTTCCGGCCACGTGAATGCCTTTGACAGAGGCGTCGGATACCAGAATCAGGTGGGTGACCTTTTCCATCACCCGCCGGTTGACCTGCTCGATGCCCGCCTCGCCATCAATGATCACATAGTCAAAATTATCCGCCACCGATGCAATAAGGTCTTTTAAAATATGGTTGACCTGACAATAGCATCCGTCTTTTTCCGGCCGGCCGATAGCGATAAACGCAATGTTCTGATGCTCACTGACCGCTGAAAACATTTCATACTCCAGCATGGCAATCATTTGCTGTTTATCGGTTTCAAGGCCGGCTTCCACCCGGTGGATCAGTTCGTTCCGGATGTCGTCAACGGTTTTGTTTACCTGGATGCCCAGGGACGTGGAAAGGCCCACGGCCGGATCCGCGTCAATGGCAAGTACCCTGTTTTGGAGATCAGACGACAGGATTTTGACAATGGCCGCGGAAAGGGATGTTTTTCCCACACCGCCTTTGCCGCACAGGGCGATGACGGCGGTTTTTGTGCGATAGTGATCAGGCACTGATTTTTTTTTCCTTTTTTAATAGTTTTTTTCGCATGGATCGCAGTTCCGCCACATCCCCGCACACATCATTGTAGTCGCAGGTGTCGCAGTCAAAGGACAGCTCCTCCGCCATTTTGTTCATGGCGCTGATCAACTTGAACACCTGGTCTGAAATGGTCTTGGCCTCAAGCACATCGTCTCTTCCGGAGGTGATGAAAATGGTTTCCACGGATTTTACATAATCCAGGCTCAGGAATTGATCCATCAGTGCAGCGCCCAGATGTTTGAAGGAAAAACCGTTGTTTAAGGCCTCATGGCTCACCCGGCTCCATTCCCGCTGATACTGGGTAACCCCGCGCATCATGTAGCCTTTTAAATGAATATCATAGCGCAGCAGTTCCATTTCCCGGTACCGGTCGTAACTGTTGTCCGCGTTAAAGTCCGTTCCCCCTACCATCACGATTTTGCCGAAAGACACCTGCTGTCCGGAAAGTTCCGCAAGATCCGGCCCCACCAGGGAAATCCGCCCGTTTTTAAGGACCGCCGGGTCGTTTACCCATACCAGAAAAGCCGTGGACGCGTTTTTGGGGTTGCCGAGTTCCACCGCCGTATCCTGACCCAGCACCAGGTTCCGGTTTTTTTCAGACGGCCAGTCTGTTTCACCGGTGTGAAAATATTCCGAAATCTTTCCCTGTTTGCGCCGGACGTCAAGATAATCTGAAATCCCTTGATATTGTTTGTCAAATAGGCCCATAAAAAATTAAATCCCGATTATTTTTCGTCCTGTGAGGATTGCCCTTCCCACCGTGCCCTTTTTATTTTTCATAATTTCTTCGTACAATGAATCCATATCTTTGGGCGGTGCGACCTGGATTTCTTTTTTTGCCAGGGTCAGGGCGCCGGATTTGCAGGCAGCCACACAAATTCCGCAGCCGATGCACCGGTTTGAGTCAATGGCAGCGGCATTGACTTTTTTGCTGTCAGCCACGGGCTGCATTTTTATGGCTTCGGTTTTGCATTTTTTTCCGCACTGGCCGCATCCCACGCATTGTTCCGCATCCAGCACCGCATGGTAATTGTTTTTAACAAATTCCGAGGGTTTTGCCAACATGCTGATCCCTTCCATGCAGGCACAGCAGCATTTGCAGCATGAGCAAACAAACTGGGCTTCCCGGGTGTTGGATGGCATCAGCACCAGTCCGTCTTTTTCATTTTGGGCCAGAATATCAAAGGCTTCTTCCTTTTCAATAGCCCGGCCCCAGCCATTGCGGGTATACATATCGGCAAAATCGGCAAAACCGATGCAGATTTCTCTTCTGTCCGTTTCTTTGCAATGCTGGCCGATGGAATCCCTTCCTTTTCGGCAGACACAGTCCGCGACGCAGATACGGCCCTCATTTTGAAGCAACAGTTCCCGGATTTCATCATAGGTGGCAATGTTTAACGCCGGAGTCACGCTTTTTTCCACGGGGATGACCCGCATCTGGGAGGGAGAGGTGGAAAGAAAGGCCATGGCAAAGGACTGATAAATGTATTTTCGAAAATCCATATAATAGGCGGCATTCATGGTGGGGAGTTTCATCTCATAAATTCCCACGGCAAAAGGATGAAGGGCATATTCTTTTTTCCCGTTGACCATTTTGACGAAAATTGCGCCATGTTTTTCCATATTATCCAGCATCTTCTGGATATCAGTCTCGGAAAAGCCGTTGCCGTTGGCCCTGGAACAAACATTTTCAACTGTCTGAAATTTATAATCCAGAAAAAGAGCCAGCTTTGCTTCGTCAACTGTAAAGGCGTCCCGCAGCAGTCGGCGTTCTACGCCGGAGGGGGTCGCCGGAAAGGCAACCGGCTGGGCATCCAGGTGTTTCTGGAGTTTTTTGTAAACCTTGTGGGATTCGGTAAAAATGCCCATGCCGTCTTTGAGCCGGCTTTTCAGTTGCTTCATTTCTGGCGTTCCCTTCCAAATAAAGTTAAAAGTGACCTAAGGTGATCTAAAGTTAAGGATTTTTAATCATTTTTAATTGCCTTACAACAATCCTCTGATGTGGAAAAACTCATCCAGCCGTTCCCGGGTGGCTTCCCAGGATTCCACCCGGTCATCAAACCCGTCGTCGTTCATGATATGAACCGGAAAACCCTGTCTTTCAAGGTCTCTTGCAAAGGGCTTGAGCATTCCCCAGGTATTCCGGCACCCGGGGGTTCCGTTGTAAATTACGCAGTCAGCTTGGTACATCCGCGCGCAGGCAAGAGATTCTTCCAGCCACATGCCGTGGCGGTCATAAGGACCGCGAATGGACCGGACCATGGGCATCCGGGCATTCATCTGGGCAAGGGTTTCAAACATGGTCTCCGGAGAGGAGGTGTCCACATGGTAGGCATTATCCGGAAGATCAGTGACATAGGTGTTCCCTTCCCGGAAGTTCCGGGTCAGGATGGAGCCGGTATGGGCGATGCCCCGTTCTTCCAGGTATTCATAGAACTTCATGTCCACGGTATAATGATCAATATAGCACATGAACACCCGCAGCTTTTCTTTGCCGGATTTCAGTCCCGGAACGCCGTCGTTCATCCGCTGTCTGGCGTCTTCCAGCATAATCTCTAGCAGTTGGGTATATTCCGGGTGCCCGGCAAAGCAGAACCGTCCCGCATATATCATAACATTGAATATGGGCGGGATGGGGGTGGGCACCATAAGCAGCATGTCTTCGATGTCTGCGGTAATAGCGTCCTGCTTGTTGATCTCTTCCAATGCTTGTGCCAGACGGTCATAATCCAGTTTTTTACGGCTGTGGTGTTCAATAAACCGGACCATTTCCCGGTAGTCGTCAACATGATATTTCTGGCTTCGCGCGTCACCAATGGTGCTGGGATAATTTAACTGGTAAAAGGGCTTGTCCAGATAGGCGGAAGAAAAGGCAAAGGCATTGGCGTTGGTGTCGCAGACCCCGGGGGTATCACAGATGAGAAAATCCACGTTTTCAAAAAGACCGGCCAGAAATGCGCCCAGAAATCCCCGTTGGGCTGAACACGCGGTTTCCGGCATGCCCGATTCCACGGCATAATCCATATAGTCAAACATCCCGCGTTTCCAGACCATGCAGCCCAGGGCGGTCAAAATTTCAAAAGTGGCCGGTACAATATCCATGGCGTAAAGGATGGCAGGGGTGTTGCAAAAGGTGGTGCCGGCAATCATTTTTCCCTGGTCTTTAGCGGTCAGGATATTTTCATAATACCGGGCCAGCAGTTTTAAAAAGCGTTTGCCGGTGGGACCCGCATCAACCATGGTTTTTAAAGCGCCCCTGAAATAAGGAATATAATTAAAAGCAAGATCGGTTTCTTTTTGTGATCCCATGGGAAATTTTGCCGCAGCCATCAGGGTGCCACCCAAGAGCTGGTCATAATTGTATTCTTGGATTTCTGGTCGCATGTTGAGACTCCTGTATTTAATGTATCTATGCGTTAGCCCGTTTCATTTATTCCCATAGAAGATTTGAGGTGTCAGGTTTCGGGTGTCAGGAATGGCAAGAGTAACTGAAACCTGAAAACCGAACACTGAAGTCCGGAACAGATATTGATAACATTTATCCATCCCTTCGGGCTTATTGGTTTGTTGTGCCATTAAAGTCATATGCGAGCTTATGAAAAACTCAGGTTACCCTGCTTTTTTCAACCCGGACACTTTTTCCCCTGCTTTTTCAAGTGCATACAACGACGCGCCCATGGCGCCCATGATTTGCGGATCAATGCCGTTGATGGACTTCATGTCCACATTCAGTGCCTCAGACAGGGCCTTGAACACCCCGGAATTTTTTGCCACCCCGCCGGTCATGACCACGTCTTCTTCCACGTCAATGCTCTTTGCCAGGGAAGCCACCCGTTTGGCCATGGCTTTGTGAAGGGCGTTGATAATGTCCGCGGTTTCCTTGCCTTCGTTGACCAGAGAAACCACTTCGGTTTCCGCGAAAATCACGCACTGGTTGGAGATCTGGAGTTTCTCGGTGGATTTATCTCCCATGGCTCCCATTTCCTCCAGAGGGACTTCCAGGGCCTCGGCCATGACTTCCAAAAATCGTCCGGTACCGGAGGCGCATTTGTCGTTATAGATATACCGGGCCACATTGCCGCTGTCATCCATACGGGTGGCCTTGGCATCCTGGCCGCCAATGTCGATGACCATGCGCACGGACGGCATGATGCGCCGGGCGGCTTTGGCATGGCAGGATATTTCCGATTCCACATGGTCGACAAAGGGAATCTGTTCCCGGCCGTATCCGGTTCCCACCACGCAAGCGATATCTTTCATGGTCAGCCCGGCCTGGTCCAGGGCCGTCTGCATAATTTCATTTGCCGATTCCGCCGGCCGGGTTTTAGCCCGCATGACGGCATGGGACAAAATTTTATCGTTTTCCATAATCACGGCTTTGGCTGTCAGGGAGCCGATATCGCAGCCTGCTACAATCATTTTTTTCTCCTTCTTCTTTTTAATTCCTGAGGCCATGCCCGTTTATTCTTTCCATGGACAATAATGCCGCCCCAATGGCCCCGGCAATCTGGGGATCGGCTTTGCGCGCCTTTTTAATCCGCTTTCCGATGAGTTTTTCCAGCGTGGCGACCACGCCGACATTTTTGGCTACCCCGCCGGTCATGAAAATGTCGCCTTCGGGTTTGACCGCATTGACCAGGATGGCCACCCGGGCGGCCATGGCCGTGTTGATGCCGGCGCCGATGTCTTCAATGGGAACCCCGGAATTGATAAATTTGATCACATCTGCCTGGGCCCAGACCGTGCAGGTGGAGGCCAGGGTTACCGGGGAACGGGATTGTTTTGACAGCTTGCCCAGTTCTTCCATGCTGACCCCGAGGACGTTGGCCATGACTTCCAGAAACCGGCCCGTGCCAGAAGCGCATTTGTCGTTGGTCATAAATCTGCTGACATTTCCGTCCGTGTCAATTTTCATGGTTTTGCAGTCCTGTCCGCCGATATCGATTACGGTTTGGGCCGTGGGCAGCAGCCAGCGGGCGCCCTTGCCGTGACAGGAAATTTCTGAAACCACTTCATCCACAAAATCGATCCGGTCCCGGCCGTATCCGGTGCCGATACAATAGGCGATATCGCCTCCGGATATGCCGGCTTCGGCCAGGGCGGCTTCCATCACAGCGTCCGCTGAATCTTTGGGCCGGGGTTTTGATTTGATGATAATGCTTCCGATAATTTTTTTGTTTTTCATGATGACGGCTTTTGAAGTGAGGGAACCGACATCACATCCCGCGACAAAACTCATAACAACCCCCTTATATTAAAAAATTCATCCAGGCGCTCCCTGGTGGCTTCCCAGGATTCCACCCGGTCGTCGAACGCGTCGTCATTCATGATGTGGCAGGGATAGCCGTGCTTTTCGATGTCCCGTGCATAAGGTTTGAGCATGCCCCAGGTATTCCGGCAGCCGGGGGTGCCGTTGTAGATCACGCAGTCCGCCTGGTACATTTTGGCAAAAGTCAATGATTCTTCCAGCCACATGCCTTTTTTATCATAGGGTCCCCGGATAGATCGAACCATGGGCAGCCGGGCGTTCATTTGGGCCAGTGAGTCCAGCATGGCGTCGGGCGAGGTGGTATCAATTCCGTAGAGGGAGCCGGCCAATGCATCCGCATACGGGCTGTTGTCCCGGAAATTTTTCGACAAAATGCATCCCACGCTGGCAATGCCCCGTTCTTCTAAGTAATGGAAAAAATTCAGATCCGCGGTGTAATGATCAATATAGCTCATGTAAATGCGCAGATTTTCTTTCCCGTTTTTCAGCCCGGATACGCCGGTAATGGCCTTTTCTTTTGCGCTGGTGACCATGGACTCTAAAAGTTTGGTGTACTGGGGATGCCCGGAAAAACAGAACCGGCCGCCATAAAGCATCATGTTATAAATCGGGTTGATGGGCGTCGGCTTGAGCATGAGCATGTCTTCCAGATCCGCAATCAATGCATCCTGCTTATCCACTTCCGCCAGCACTTCGGCCAGGCGGTCGTAATCCAGCCGGTTTCCGGATTGGGCTTCCGCAAACGCGATCATACCCTTGTAATCGTCCACATGATACTTCTGGCTGCGGCGATCACCGATACTGGACGGATAATTCAGCTGAAAAAACGGGATGTTTAAGTATTCGGTCAAAAATGCAAACGCATTGGCGTTGGTATCGCACACCCCGGGGGTGTCACAGATGGCGAAATCGATTTTTTCACAGAGCCCGCTTAAAAGCGCTCCCTGGGCGCCCCGTTGGGAGGAGCAGGAGGTCTCGGGCATACCGGTTTCAACGCAAAAGTCCATATAGTCGAACATGCCCCGTTTCCATACCAGGCTGCCGATGGTGGTCAGCATTTCAAGGGTCACCGGTACAATATCCATGGCATACAGAATCACCGGCGAATTGCAGAAGGTGGTGGCACAGAGTTTTTTTCCTTTTTCACGGGCGCTCAGAATATTTTCATAATATGTTGCCAGCATGTCCAGGGTTTGAAAGCCCGGATCCCCGAGATCAACAAGGGATTTAACAATGTCTTTGAAATAAGGAATGTACTGGTATGTGTGGCCGATTTCCTTTTTCGTACCCCGGGGAAGATTGGCTGCGGTTCTGAGGGCTCTGCCCATCAGCCAGTCGTAGTTGTATTCTTTTATCTCGGGCCTCATCTTATCTCCTTAGATTTTGCTAAAAAGCACTGAGCGGCGTTATCGGGTCGGCTACGTATCCTTAGGTGCATTAAGCCTCCATTCGTGCGTAAAAAGGGCAGGAAAATGAACCCGTGCGTAAGGGAGGCGGTTTTCCAACAAAGGTGTCAGTGTTCGGTGTCAGGGAAATCGACTCTGGCACCCGACATCTGAAACCTGAAACCTGCAACTTGGAACAGAAACCATTGTTACAGACCTGGCCCATGGGTTGCGGGTTCCCTGCGTTGGTACGTAAGCCTCCCTCAGGTCTTGCTCAGCATTTTTTTATCAAAATCGATTATCTTTTTTTTGGTATCTTATACCTTATCGCCCCTGCCTTCTTCTATGATGCCATTTTCTTTTTGGCACCGGCATCAAGCCGCTCCAGAAATGCGTTAATCCGAAGTTTCATCCGTCCCACGTCAATCATGGGGCCGTATTCCCGTTCCACTTTAAGACATGGCATGCCGATAGCTTCCAGATCCCTTTCAAACAGAGAGTTTTCCGCGCCATGCAGGTCGCAGAAACGAATGTTCTGCATCATCACCCCGTCCACCCGGGCGGCATCCAGTTTCTGCTTGAGCAGGGCGAACCGCTCTTTGTACTTGCCGTACATTCGGGGACACACGGATGACTGGAGATAATGACGCGCAATGGCCTCTACGGGATTACCGTCTTCTTCAATTTCATTGCCTTCATACCGGATACCGAAACACAGGTTTTCCCCCACCACAATGGCATCGTTGGTATCTTCCAGCATCTGGAACAACTCAATTTCATCGCTGATGCTGCCGATTACCATGAGCCGTTTTTTACCGGCGCTGAGGGAAGTTGCCCGGTTTTTCAGTTCATCCAGCCACTGCGCCAGTGCTTTATTGTAATCATCTCTTTGCATGACCGTGCCGGCAACGGTGGCGGCAAAGATTTCGGCGCCGGAAACCACCACATCCTCTTTGTAGCGCAGGGTTTCGATTTCTTTAAGCATCCTGCGGCCTTTATTGTAGGCTTTAATGGATTCAGACAACTTTTCATCCGTAACCGTGACATTGAACTGCGCTTCAATTTTTTTAATCAAAATCCGGAGTTCTTCGATGTACCAGGCCAGGCCGTGGCCTTCAGACTTGTGCGGAACATCAAAATAATAGAAAAAATCCGGTACAATACCTTTGTAATCATCTCCGGCTTTTCGCCAGCATTCGTCCAGGCGGCGCATGCCGTCGCATCCCGGTGTAATGATAGCCCCGTCCAGAAATTTGAATTTTTCTTTGCCCGCCAGCTGTAGCAGGCATTTGGGAAAACTGCAGATAAACGGTCCGTAATAGGTGTCCCCGATTTCCATGCCTTCGGTTTCAATTCCCTTGAGCCGGACCGGCAGAATATCCACGCAGTGGAAAATTTCGGCCGGGGTGTATGAGCAGGTATAGCCGACAATCGGTTTCCCCGTTGCCTGCCAGTCCTCAATGGATTTGCACTTTATCTTGGTGGCTGCATCATAAAATATATCCATTTGTTATACCTCCTCCTGGACGAAAAGTGATCGAAGCGCATTTCTTGCTTTTTCCGCATCGTCTTCATATTCATCATCTTCCGGCTGCAAAACATCGCAGATCCACGTGACCAGACCCGGGACAACCGCACGAGCGACCGGCTTCATTTCCGTGCTCACCCCGTTAAAGAGCCGTTTAGCGGTTTCAGCCAGTTCATATTCATCAATGGCATTGACTATCTGGGCGGTAAATTCGGAAAATATGGCCGGCCGCTCGTCTCCCAGGCGATTGATAATGCGAAGGGTGTTGTTTACCACTTCTGCCATTTCCTGGGCGTCATAGGCGGAAAGATTCTGGGCAAATGATTTTGCCAGTTCCTCAGCCTCTTCCGCATCCCAGGCAGACAGCCGCTGGTTGATCGATTTTATGCGGATGTTGGTGAGTTCCGGTCCTTTAATGATATTTAAATGTTTAAAGTTCGGCTGGCTGGCCATGGCTTCGGAAACAGCCTGTCCAAAGGCGGCCCGGGTTTCTGCCAGGGCGATTTTGGCTTTCCAGTAAGTAATGGGGTCTGTCCGGCCAATGATCTGGTCGATCATTTGGGACAGGACTTTGGGCAGCTGCGGGGATCCGGGCTCGCCCAGCAAAGCACTGCCGGTATGTATCTTGCGAAAGATTTCCGTTAGCTGGTTGAACACATTGGCAATCGGTTCGACATCCATCTCCTTGAGAAAGGAGATCACCACATCGGTGAGCAGGTCCGGGGGAAATTCGTTGAATTTGCTCATTGAAATATCAGCGGTAACCGTGAGGCCGTTGATAATGGATGGTATCAGGGAAAGCAGCAATACCACCTTGGCCGGGTATTGCCAGATGACATTATTGACCATTTCCACAAACGCGAGCCCATCCGCACCGGAATTGTCCACCATTTCCTTTAATTCGCCGAAATCGACGGACTTGACCCATTTTTCAAATCCGGGAGCCAGGGCCTTGGTGAAAAATTCCGGATCAGAGTGGTGCAGGTCATTGATAATCCGGCAGGTCCGGGTGATGATGGCACCGGTTTGCCCGGTGGAAATTTTTGACATCAGATCCCCGAAGAGGTCTTTTTTGTCGTCCGTATCTAATTGTTCAATGGTTTTTACCGCAGCCAGGATCAGGTCAAAGAGCCCGTTGATAAGCTCCGGCATCGGCCCGGCAAGATGTTTGACAAACTGGGGGTCGTCAAACAGGGGGGCCAGCTCTTCAGCTTCAAAGATGTCCTGGGGCCGGGAAAGGCTTTTGTTTAAAAACCGGCCCACCATTTTCATGATGGCACGTTTAAACCGGCTGTCTCCGGCAATGACGTTGAATACGTCCGGCAGAATGCTGGCCAGGGCCTGCCGGACTTCTCGTGTTTCGAGAATTCGGGCAACGGCTGTGTTTTTCCCTTCCAGTTCGGCCAGATCGACGTCGGACAGTTTCAGGATGCCGGCGGGCAGTTCGGGCGGCGTGTTCATCTTTTTCATAGTGAGAGGTCCTTATCGTTTAGTGCCTTGCCCCTCAATTTCTGCCCAAAAAACAAGAAAAGAAAGCGGTGGTCAGAAGTTGCGGTTTTCCGGCATAAAGTTTCAGTGTTCAGGTTTCAGCTTAAACGCATGAAGCACCTTCAAAAAAATCTGAATGTTTTATTGCAGACTTGCCTCATGGGTTGCGGGCTTCCCGCGCTGGATCATTTATCATTTATTCTCATGGCTCTACTGCAAAAGCGCCGGCGCTGCCTCTTCCTGCTGTGGAATTTCCATGGCTGATGGTGCGGATATGGTTTTTTCCGGCTTTTTTGCTGCGGTATCGGCGGCAGCCAGCAGATGCTTGGCCAGCCTTTTAGCCATTGCGATGAGTGTTCTTGTGGGCGGTACCCCCCATTCCTGGGGCATTACCGAGCAGTCACAGACATACAGGTTGTCGAATTTTGTTTTCAGGTTGCTATCCACCTGTTCGCCGATTTTAACAGTGCCGCCGGGATGGGCTGCCACGCGCCAGCTCCTGTAGATATCGGTTGCCCCGGCATTGGTGAGGATGCGCTTGGCGTGTTCCGCCCCTTTATCAAGTTTTTTCACATCGTCTTTGGTCAGCGGTTTTTTTACCCAGCCGTTATTGGAGACTTCGCCGCCCAGATCATCTCTGATTTTGATCATGATGGGCAGGGTGTCTGCATAGGAAAACGCCTGTTTTACTTTCAAGACTTGCAGGTCAAAGGCAATTTTCTGCAGTTGTGGCATATTAAAATCCGTCATCATGATGCCGTCTTCTTCAAAATGCACCCCCGAACTCATGGGGATGGATTTGCCGCAGCCAAGACCCTTGATTTTGCCGTAAACAAATACCAGGGGGTCAAAGAAAAAGTCATACCCCGTGCTTCGCATGCCGCTTTGTCTGAGAATCAGGGGAGATCCGATGCCGCCGGCCGCCACAATAATTTTCGGTGCATAGGCATGATAGATGTCTTTGTTGTGCTTGTACTGAACACCGATGGCTTTTTTGTTTTCAATGATCACTTTTTCCACTTTGGCATAGTTTATCATTTGTGCGCCGTTATCCAGGGCTTCGTCCACAAAACTCCGGGCATCCCATTTGGCGCCGAACGGACAGCCGTACATACAGAGCTGGCAGTTGGTTTTGCATTTGTTGGGATAGATGAAGTGATTGAGTTTATGGGCGTTATATCCGAGCTCCTGTGCTGAGTTTAAAAACGCGCTGGGACCCGGCCCCATGAGTTCATCCGGCAACGGATTGATAGGGACATCCTGCATCATCTCTTCTGTTTCAGTAGAAATATCCACACCATATTTTTTCAGCATGTCTACCGGCGGGTCAAATGCCGTGCCGCAGAAAATCACCGAACTGCCGCCGGTGGTAATGGCCCGGACAATCGGGATGGCCTGGCTGGTCATAACAACGTTTTTTCCGGGAATAAAGGCGCGGGGCACTGTTTTGAAAAAAGATCCTTTTTTCGGATCATTATCTCCCCGTTCGAGAATAAGAACCTTTTTGCCGTTTTTCGACAGATCCTTGGCAACGGTTGATCCGCCGGGACCGGTCCCCACCACAATGGCGTCAAACTCGGATTTGGGTGTCTGCATGATTTCTTGCCTCCTTAAGTGAATAAAGTGAACGCACGGTTTTTTTGTGAATGCGTAAAGTCGTTTTGCTGGCTTTTGCCGGAATCCGCCAGATCGAACATTTCTCAAAAATTTGTAAACGGTCGGTCAGCGAGACGCATCAGAAGGAGGGCGATTGAATTTAAACAAAACAAAGTTTACTGAACAATGTTTTAAAGTCGACCGTCGACCGTCGACTTTAAATTTAAAATGTTGCCCAACTGAAGTCAATATTTTTTTTCATCGGAGTAATTATTTGAATTTTTATATAAAATTGTTTATATTGGGGTAATTTGATTGGAAATGAAAAAAATAAATCACAAAATGCCTGAAAATAAAAAAATCAGCATTTTTGCGGACGACCGGGAAACAAAGAGCCGGGTCGTTCAATTCCTGAGGAAAATGCCGGAGTTTGAGGTAGCGACCCGCCGTCTTCCCACCGGCGATTATCTGGCGGATAACCGCCTGCTGTTTGAAAGAAAAACACTGCCGGATGTTGCCATGTCCATCATCGACGGCCGGCTTTTTGGCCAGATAACACGGCTGGCGAACCATCGCTGCAAACCGGTGCTGATTCTGGAAGGCACCGGCCGGGATCTTGCAAAAAACAACATCCGCCGGGAAGCGATCCAGGGCGCTCTTGTTTCCATCAGCCTGATTTACGGCATCCCTGTGCTGCGGGCCATGGACGAAGCGGAAACCGCCCGGCTGATCCGGTACGCCACCCTTCAGGTCCGGAAAATTGCCGGAAGCAGCATGCGCCAACGCGGGGGGTATCAGCCCAAAACTAAATTCAGGCGGCAGCTCTTTATTCTCCAGGGGCTTCCGGGAATCGGCCCGAAAAAGGCAAAGAAACTGCTGGACAGATTTGGCAGTGTGGAACGGATTGTCGCCGCCAGCATGGAAGAACTTGAAATGGTGGACGGCATCAGTCGAAAGATCGCGGAAAAAATTCAATGGGCCGTGCATGAGCCTATGGCAACATATGGAATTAATGATGAATGAATTGATCGATATTTTGAACGAGAATGAAGAGTGGCTGATGGAGCGGATTCTTGCGTATGCCACCGTTCATGATTACACCAAATACACATCCACGTTAAAAGAAGCATGGCGGCTTTCCATATCCGGCCTGACCCGTTCAATTACAGATGAAATCGGGCATCACCGGACGGATATTTCCCTCAATCCGGACGCATCCTTTGCGGATGATCCGGTGGCCCGGTTCGGCATCACCGAAGCCCGCCGCCACCGGGAGCGCGGGATCGACATCGGCATGTTTCTGGGGCTTTTGAAATATTACCGCCGGACATACAAAGAACTGATCGCTGCCGCAGAAGCGGATTCATCAGCAAAAAACCTTTGGGATCAGTTTATAGAGCAATGTTTTGATCGGATTGAAATCGGGTTGTGCAGTGAATGGACGAAAGTGCCTGCGGCGGAGCTGATTGCTCAGCTTCAGACCCGCAACCGGGAGATGACCAACGAGAAAAACAAATATCTTACGGTTTTTGAAAGTCAGCAGGACCCCATTATCCTGCTGGACCGTCACAACCGGATCGACAATATCAACAAGTCGGCGGCGGAATTGTTTTTAAAATCCTCTGAACCGGGCGCGCAATACTATTATTTATTGGAAGAGAGTTATCAGCGATCAGAAGAAAGTGGGAGCGAACAGGATCTGGAATTTTTCCGCCACGTCGCCATTGAGAAATTGCTGCCGTGGTTGGCTTCGGAAATCCGCGATTTTAAAGCCGATCCCCATGTAAAAACCCGGTTTGAAAAAGTCATTGCTATCAGCGGCAACGATCGCTATTTCAGCGTCAAGCTTTCCGGAATGCTGGATATCAGTAAAAAGTACAAAGGCACGATTATCCATATTGAAGACCGGACCCTCTTGAGAAATGCAGAAAAAGAACGAGAAAAACTTATTGCCGACTTAAAGAAAGCCCTGACCGAAGTGCGCCGGTTAAGCGGGCTTTTGCCGATTTGTTCCTTTTGTAAAAAAATCCGGGATGACAAAGGGTACTGGAGTCAGCTGGAATCATATATTTCAGAGCATTCCGACGCCCAGTTCAGTCACGGCCTGTGTCCGGAATGCCTCAAAGAGCACTATCCGGAGTTCGTCAAAAAAGGCTGACGCCCAATTGTCGGTTCTGTCAGGCCGACCGATAGTTGGTTTTTCTGCGATTTTTTTCAGAACCAATTTACCTTTTCGATATTCCTGTATGTATTGACCCCACCCATTGGCCATGATATCAAAAACAGCTTCTGACATTTCATTCGTGCGTTATTTACTTTTTCAACCAGAGGAGAACGAAAAGAATGCAAAAATGGATTCAGCCGAAAGTGGCGCTGTGGGTGATTTTTTTCTTTGTGGTGAATTTGATCGGATGTGGTGGTGGGGGGGGCGGCAGCTCTGATGAAGCAAAGCTCAAAAAGCAGCTTGTCAGTTATAATACGGCCGTGGACTGGGTGTTTAAAGATTTTGCGGATCTTGCCGAAACCTTGGATCAGCTCAATGTGGTCCTTGAATCCGATGAAGTGAGCCGGGAAAACATGAGAAATATCAGTAAAATCGTGGACCGGTTTGGGGATGACGCGGACGCGTTTGTGGCGAGCATCGAAGCCATGGATGCAGCGGAAGCCGGAATTCAGGAGATTGTCAATGCTGAAACCGGTCTTGATTCCATACTCATTTCCACGATTGTCGGTGGCGGATTGGTGATTTACGGGCTTTACTCTTTTGGCAAGAAAATGCAAGACCTGAGCAACGAAGCGTCTGAAGCCCGAAAAGACATGGAAGATGCCATTGAAGATATCGGCAATGACGACAAGGAGGCAGATGGGATCGCGGATTACGAGGACGCCAAAAATGACCTGGAGGACATCGGATATGAAGCCACAGAGGAATTTAATACCAAAGTAGTGTCTGATTTGATTCTTTCACCGGTCAATCCTACGTCCACCACCGGCGTTATTATTAAACATGTTGCCGGCAATAAAATTCAGGACAAGCTCAAGGTCATCAGTGCCACCAAAGAATGTGAAGACGGGTATGACGGTCCGGGCTGCAAAATTGGCCTGGATGAGACCGATGAATTCGACAGTGCGGGAACACCGGATGGCGATGTCGTAGTGGTGGTAGCGGACGATGATATGGCGCGGGTGGTCAAGGAAGAAAATCTGCCGGCGGACGCATTTACGGAAATTCTAATCGATCCCGTGCCGGTGGAAAATGCTGTCGATGATATAATTTCTGAAGATGATGACACCGAAGATGATGATGGCGATACTTCCGGCGGCGATGACACTGGCGGCGGTGACATTGGCGGCGGTGACATTGGCGGCGATGACATTGGCGACGATGACACAAGTGATGATGATACAAGTGATGATGATATTGAACCCTACATGGAAGTGAGCGCTTCTGTGATGGAAGAAGATATAGACTCCATTACTTATTCCCTGGCCGTGGCGGTTGCCGGTGTTACCGGCACCACATTTGTGAATCTTAGTATTGAAAATGGGGCGACCTCTGGATCAACCAAAACAATCACAGCAGACAGTACGGTCATCTGGACGGTCACTGTGCTGAGCGAGGATGCTTTTGTGACTGTTCGCAGAAATGACACAGGCGAAATCCAGTCCGTGACGTTGCCGGGAAAAAAAATAAATTATGACGGGACTTATGTCGGGAGTGCTGTCACCACGTTTGAGGGTGAGGATTGTTTTTGCTGGGATTCCGTTGAAGGGATTACGGTTATCGTGTCCGGATCGACAATACGGGGTGATGCCACCGGAACCGTTTCCCGAAACCGGATTAACGGTTATGACAATGAATATCCTGAATTAATTTACTCCGGTTCGATAGAGAACAATGTGATGAGCGGGACTTGGTATGATTCAGCGGACGGCTGCTGCAGCGGGACGTTTTCTTTGACCAAGCAATAAGCAGGCAAAACGGGTCTTTGTGGGGATTTTGCGGGCGGTCCTATTTCAGGCCGCCCGCCTGTTTTTGAAAAAATGGTCCTGGTTTTTGCAAGCGCTGCTTTCAGGACCTGCCCGTTACCTCGCAGAAATGCCAATTTAAGGTTGTCCGGTGTAATTTTGCCATGCAATCGGAAGGTAAAACACAGAAATGAAAATGACTTTTTTTGAAACCATGGCCTACCGGGTGATCAAGGCAATATTTGATGTGCTGGCGCTGGTGCCGCCAAAGACCGGCGAAACGATCGCTTTGTTTTTTTCCAAAATCTGGTTTGCCGTGGACCGGCGGCATCGTAAAATTGCCATTGAAAATATTACCCATGCCTTTGGCGACCGGATGACCCCCGGGGAAATTCGCCGCATCGCACGAACCACCTTTTTTCATGCCACCCATATGATTTTTGAGACCCCCCGGGTATATGCACTAAAGCCAAAAGATGTTTCCAGACATTATACGGTTCACGGGCTTCATCATCTACGGATGGCCCATACCAAAGGCAAAGGGGTGTTGATGCTTTCCGGCCATCTGGGCAACTGGGAGATATCCGTTCAGCTCAATAATATTGCCCGCCTGACAGTCTGCGGCGTGTACCGGAAACTCGACTATCCGCCCATGGAGCGATATTTTCATGAAAAACGGGAATCCACCGGCAGCCGGCTTTACCCGCTCAAAGGGGCGGTGCAGGCCATTTTGCGCGAATTTGCCGCCGGAAACGCGATGGCCCTGCTCATTGACCAGAATGCCAAACGGCACCAGGGGGTTTTTGTGGATTTTTTCGGCAGACCCGCATGCACCAACATGGGACCGGCCTATCTGGCCCTTTTAACGGGGGTGCCGGTGATCATGTATTTTTTTGTTCGCGAAAACGGTAAATACCGGTGTGAATTTTTACCAGAGCTTCCTGTCGTGAATACCGGCGATATGGAACAGGACATTCTTGTCAATACGGAAAATTTCAACAGGGCCCTGGAAGGGATCATCCGGCGATACCCGGACCAGTGGTTCTGGATTCACAACCGGTGGAAAACCCGGCCCCTGAAAGAAGCACCATAGCGTCTGGTTTTCAGGAAGATATAATGCACTGCGGACATTCATGAAAAATACAGGTTAGAAGCCATTTCAAGATCCCATCTAAGCTCCGATTATTAAAATACATAAATCAAAATTCCGCTAATTTTGACGGCGCATCGTATGTCTGCCAGATTTTTCCCGGAACTTCGAATAGCTATTGTAAGATAGACGGGAGAGGAGCGGTTTGACAGTGCGGAATGTTGAACGCCCACCACCACCGGCGAGCAGGGCTTACGAAATTCGCAAAAGAGCGCACAACACCAAATTCCACCAAAGCCGTGGCGGCCCGTCCCTGCGAGTCCCTGTGATTGGCGAGGTTAGGCAAACAACCATTTAAGTGCCTCATCTCGTGATCTAAAAGCATAAATTGCCGCATCCCAAAATGGTTCGACATATACCTGAAACATCCTATTCATTCCAAAAAGTAAATCTCGTGGTACAATCGCTGCAAATCGTGCAACTCCTATTGCTGTGCGCCTTTCTCCACATATTTTCGCCATTTGCTCGAGATCATTTCTGGTTAGATGTCCGATTTCTATACCTGTTTCATCTGAAAGCACTAATGATCCTGGTTTCCATTGCTTATGTGCTATTAGACAGTCAAAATATGCAGCGGCGTCTTCTACGCTGGATTTACCGATCAATTTAACATCAAAGTAACCATCAACAAACGCCACCTTGTATTCCATGGATTTGCTCCTGTCTAACGCGCTTTTCAGCAGCCGCGGCTTTTTGCGTCGGCTGAATTAGATTTGTTATGTGGTTTTATGCTTATGACGGCAAAGTCTCTATCATAGGAAATTTATGAAGATCTTTATCCCAATTTGCTTTGCTCGAAATAAAAATGTGAGCGGTAGGTGAGATGTGGATATCACAATCAAGGCTTCCAGCAGGAACCACCAGAAGTTCCCCTCCCAATTGAATATTTGGAAGTGCCGATCCACAAATTGAGCAAAATGATTTGCTGTGTTGAGTTGAAGGCAATGTAAAATTTGTTACCTTATCGACTCCTGACAACCATTTCAACTTGGCAGTAGAAGAAAAAAGATTGGCTCCATGAGCTGAGCCTGTATCTTTTCGACACCGACTACAATGGCAAAGGTAAAAATTATCAAAATCACCTTCTATTTCGAAAGTGACCTCACCACAAAGGCATGAACCTGACTTTATACTCATAGATAAAACTCCCCATGATTGTGACTGATGCAGACTGAATGTACATAACGTGCCGGTCACCGGTTGCCATGGAGCGCCAGCGGAATGGTAATCCGGTGCACTGGCTGGTTAGCCGCTACTCTTTATGGCGCCGAAAGCAGCAAAACAGGAATTTTTATGTAAAATTTCTACATGATTAAAACCAACTTTCCTTAAAAGATCCATTTGATAAGTAACTGGCCTCGGTGTATCTTCCTTATTAATGTAGGCAAAGACTTTATTTTTGTATGATTCTCCACCGATAGAACAGAGATATTCAGCGTATCGTTTCCACATAAGTGATTGAACAGACCCAGTCTCGTGTGAAACCAGATCCGAAACCCAAACGCTGCCACCAAGTGCAGTCAGGCGATAAATCTTCCGAAACGTTGATTCCCAGTCTTTTTCATCACGCAGGTGGTGTAAAACAGCCGCTGCTATAATGACATCATAACCTTGTTCTGGGAAATCGATAACACGAAAATCACCCTGAAATATTTTTATATTGCCGGTATTGATTTCTGAAATTCGCTCCCGAGCTCTTTCCAGCATCGGCAAACTGAGATCAACAAGATCACAATCGAAAGGCGAAACATAGTGGGACAATTTTATGGTATTGTTTCCCGCACCGCACCCAATGTCCAGAACTCGTTCTATTTTTGGGGTCGACCTAAAAGCAGCTTGTGTAATCAATTCCATAGCCAGCGGTGCATCAATGGTGGCTGTCTGCCCGGTTTCAATGTTCGAAAACCGTTCAACATCATTATCGAATCTCTGTCTTATTTCATCTATGGATGATTTCTTTTCATGCATTATCGTCATCGTTTTCAATTTTAGAGGCTACCAATATTATTATGTGACTGTACTTTTATTTTCCAAACCATGATTTATTTTATTCATCATCAAAAAATCTGTGGTCAGTAAATTAATCCAAATCACATTGTAATTATTGATAAATAATAACTGAACAGTTCTCACGGCTTCAGATACGCTGCAATCGCGATTTGCAGGATTTTGTCATAATTCGTAATTCATTATTTTTTGTTGTTGCAGTTACATGCCGGGTGAACATACCAAGGAGTCAGTTACAATTTTTCGCCCAGTGCCTCTGCTTTTTTGATCAGCCCGTCGTCATTTCCGGCCGCTTTCCGGTCGATTTCAGCGCCGTACTGATGGAAAAATTCTATGTTTGCCGCGCCTAATGACAGAGGGATAATGTTGAGCCATTCATTTAAGTGATCATAGAGCTGGGGCAGCATTTCAGCAGGCTCGCTGTCCCCCCGGGACAGGACAAAAACGAATTTCTTGCCGGCTGGAAATTCAAATTTCATGACCGCTTCTCCGGTTTCCGGGTCCGTATGCTGCATAAAACAATACAGCCGGTCCACCAGCATTTTGAACTGGGCGCTCACATGAAACCAGTAGACCGGGGTGCCCAGAACAATGGCGTCATACGCCGTCAGGTCCTGAAGCAGGGTCGTGAGATCGTCCTTCTGAACGCATTTTCCCAGATGCTTTTTACATCCCTCACATCCCAGTCAGCCGTTGATCTTTAGTTCCCGCAGGTTGACCATCCGGGTGTCGGCCCCGTTTTTTTCCGCACCGGCCAAAACCGCTTCCACCAGGGTCTGGGTATTGGCATTTTTTCTCGGGCTGGCATTGATCCCGATGACGTTCATCTGTTCGTCTCCTTTTAATCCTGCAATGATGATTTTTTAGACCGGTTCAGGCTTAATTTTACGGCCACATAAAGAGATTCATACCAGTTAACCCCAGGCGGAAAAAGCAAAAAATTGTTTTTCAAAACAGCCCTCATATTTCCTTAATTTTATGGCTGATTCCGGTTTGCCTGGGATCATTGTTTGAAAATGAACAGTCTGCAATAACAGTGTTTCCGCCTCACTTATTTACAGAGGATTGGAACGGAGGACACATACAGCGGTATGTTATTACCCTGAAAAGCTTTTTAATCCTTGTAAATAAAGGAATGAACGGCATTTTAATTCATGGGATCAATACTATCGGGCCTTTACATTTGGTTCATGATATGATAGTTCCATAAAATATGCAGGTTTTTATGGCATCCTGAATTGAGTGTTTTAAACTTTGAAAGATCGGAACTGAAAAAAACAGAGAGGTTACTCTGATGATTGTAAGAAAACTGAAGGACATATTGGGCACGGAGCGGGAAGTTCACGCCCCCAACGGCAACTGGACCAGCCGAAGGCTGTCTCTGAAAGATGATGAAATGGGGTTTTCCGTAAACGACACGTTGATTCACGCGGGCACGGAAACCTATATCTGGTATAAAAATCATCTGGAAGCGGTCTATTGCGTGGAAGGCAAGGGCGAGATCGAAGACCTTGCGACCGGGGAAATCCATCCCATATCCGACGGCACGCTGTATCTTTTGAACAAGCATGAGAAACATTATCTGCGGGCCACCGAGACCATGCGCATGATCTGCGTGTTCAACCCGCCCCTGACCGGCAGAGAAGTCCACACCAAAGAGGGGTATTATGAGCTGGATGAGTGAAAAAACTTGACGGCTTCGCAAAAAGTCCAACTTCTTTGTTGCGCTGCATCCCTCGCTGCTTCAGCGTACGACAAGTACTCATCATTGCTCGGGATTTGCGCGCCTCGCCAATTTTATGAGATTGGTGAAGCTTTTTTCTTTGCCGTCTAAATCCGACTTTTTATAATTTTTTCAAACTTAGTGGTCAGGGTTAATTCTGTTTGGGAAACCACGGCACAAACGCGCTGGTTCTTGCCACATAGGCCCGGTATGCCGGGTTGTCACCAAAGATTGTCTCCTCCATCATTGAAACCCCGGTGATTTTCAGCAGGGTGTAGGTGATCACCAGAGGGCTCACAATGGTCCAGATGCCCCAGGGAACAGAGAGCACGATGATAAAAATTCCCCACCACATCATCGATTCCCCGAAATAATTGGGATGCCGGCTGTACCGCCACAGACCGGCATCCATGATTTTTCCTTTGTTTTCCGGATTTTTTATGAAACGGGAAAGCTGCCAGTCGGCCACGGATTCAAACACAAAGCCAATTCCCCAAATGACGAGGCCCAGGCCGTCCAGCAGGGTGATTCGGGCGGGCACTGAGAACATCTGGCCGTACTGGACCCCTAAAGCGATGAGCCACTGAAACAGGGCCTGCACCAGAAACACCTTGAATAGGCTGATGATCCAGAAGTTGGGGCCGTGTTTTTCCCGCCAGGCGGCGTATCGGGGGTCTTCGCTGTTTCCGGCGTTGCGGGCGTGAAGATGCAGAAACAGCCGTACCCCCCATAGAGTCACCAGACCCGTTAAAATGATTTTCCGGCCGATGAAGCCATTGGCCTTGAAAAAGGTGAGCCAGGCAATGATTACAAACCCCGGCCCCCAGAAACTGTCCGCAA
This sequence comes from Desulfobacterales bacterium, assembly GCA_963675805.2. Classification (GTDB taxonomy): domain Bacteria; phylum Desulfobacterota; class Desulfobacteria; order Desulfobacterales; family Desulfosalsimonadaceae; genus SURF-3. The sequence continues at coordinate 1,395,749 of CAXXNU010000001.1, forward strand.
TGGTCACGTTGCGGCGGACCAGGCTGATCACCCACCCCATTGTCATGACTGCGGCTGCGGCCGCCAGGTTGATGGCAAAAAGAGCGACGCTGGAATCCATTTTAAACCTCCGTTTTACATTTCGGAGTGATGACCGGGAAAAATCTGATAAGTTGAAAACTAAAGTGAGTAAAATTAATATGCCGCGTTGGCGAAAAGTTTTTCTGGTTATCCACTTCCCTCAACCTGAAGGGTCTCTGGCTTGTAGTGACGCCGTAAGGCGTTATATCATATGCCCTCACGGGCACACTACAAACGGCACCAAACCAAGGAAATCATCAGCAACAAGCGAACTGGATAACCAGAAAGTTTTTTGAAAGAAATGACGATGCCGTAGGCATATCCTCAACTTTAGCTCACTTTTAATTTTATTCTTTTTTTGCTAGCGGATCCACAAAAGACTCTCCCCGATCCCGCCGCTCAATGGCTTCCCTGATTTGTCGGTGAATGTCGCCGTTTAACGGATATGAAAGGGCAATGATAAAGCCGGCGGTGTTGCACAGGCAGGGAACCAGGGCATACAGCACCCGCAGGGTCATGACCACGGAATCGGTCTGTTTGATATTGGGAACATAACCGGAGACCCCGAGCAGGGCAAGGGCCGCCCCCACGCCCACGGCTGCGGCCAGTTTTTTGGCAATGGACCAGAATCCGATGTACAGCCCTTCCCGGCGCTGGCCGGTGATCAGTTCATCATAGTCAATTACGTCCGCCTGGATGGCGGACGGAATCGCGAGCGTTGCCCCGAATCCGATGCCGGATAAAAACACCAGTACGCCGTAGATGAATTCATCTCCGGGCCCGAGCAGAAAAACCCCGAAAAACGCACCGGTGTTCAAGGCCATGGATGTCAGCCACATCAATTTTTTCCCGGTTTTTCCGGATCCGTAAACCCACATGGGCAGAAAAATGATGCCGGTCGCAAAATAGAGCAGCAGGAAAAGGTCGGCCCGGGCGGAATGGAGCACGTATTCCACATAATAAAGAATGAGGGTGGCCGGGAGATTGTTGCCCACCGCGCTGATGGTGTAAGAAAGCAGCAGGATGCGGAAGGGCCGGTTTTTCAGGCTGGATATCATGCGGGCGAAAATTTTTTCTGTGCCCGCGGCGATTTTTGTCGCTTTTTCACGAAAGGACATCACGCACCAGGTGGCTGCGGCGATAATGAGGGGCGCATAGATCACCGAAAGGATGAAAAAGGTGCGCCGTTCTCCGGCCGGGGTTTCCGGGATGTTGAAGATGGCTTTGACTGCGGCCGGCGAGGCGGCTGCCGCCAGGGTGCCGGCAATCAGGGCGCCGTCACGGATGCTGAAAAGGGTGGTGCGTTCGTCATAGTCAAACGTCAGCTCCGGCCCTAATGCTTCATAGGGGACAATTACCAGGGTCCAGAACAGAAAGAGTAAAAAAATCAAAACCATGAACCAGATCGTGGCATCACCGGCATTCATTATCGGCGGATTGAAGAGCAGCAGGATGGCGATGGTGGTCAGCAGGGAGCCTGCGACAATCAAGGGCCGACGCCTGCCAAAAGGAGTTTTAAGACGGTCCGAGATCAAACCGATGGCCGGATCGGTGACTGCGTCAAACAAGCGGACAATCAGCAGGATAATTCCCAAAGCGGAAATGTGGACCCCCACAACATCCGTATAGAATTTGGGGAGGTAAACATATACGGGGATTCCCACAACCGCCAGGGCAAAGGCCGGGGCCGCATAGGCCAGTTTTTGGGTAACAGAAAGGGCTTTCAATGGTTATTTTCCCAGCAGGTTGTTGCGAAAACCTTTGTCAATGGGGTTTTTACCGATCCATATGGAAAAAAACGCCGCAGAATATTCCGCTCCCGGCACCACACCGAGCACCGTCCCGTTTAATGCCAGCTCCGTGCCAATACCCGGAATATAGGTGGCCCGATATTCGTCTCCGGGTTTTACGTCTTTGTACAGCGCGTTAAGTTGCGCAATTTCCGGCTGCAAGGCCCTGAACCGGCTGTAGGAGACATTTTTCTTGATCATTTCCGTGGTGGCCGTTGCAAAATCTTCCCCCGGAATCGCGTGAAAATAGTGCAGCACCAGCCGGCGGGGCACATCCGTCAGGGCATCGCTGGATGATATCCCTTTTTCCAGATAAAATGCCCCCACATAGGCCTTTATAAAAAGCATGTAGCGCAAAAGCCCGGTACCGCGAAGGGTGGCGGTTTTGCCGCTGATCACGGCCGTGTCTTCAAAATTTACCCCTTCGATCTGGGCACCATGAAGCGAAGGGGAAATTAGAAGAATCAAAACCAGGGTAAACAAAAAACAGTGCAAAAATTTACGGGAATTTAAAATCATGATGGGATTTCCTGATCAGGGGTTATTTTTACAACGTTCAACCGTCGGTTAGATGGATTTTACCCCATGGCTTGGGAAATGTCAGGTATTTTTCTGCACAAATTGACGCGTCCAAGCCAGTTTATGAGGGCAAAATAGATATAAATTTTTTTAGTGCCTTGACGATATCTTTTTCAGCACTTATAGTAAAACATAGTTTACAAAAATTATCATTGTTTTTCTATGCATGGTAGCATTTTTTGTGATCCGGTATTGCGATCGGTTTTTTGATTCGGGTGCCGCTTTTTAAGTTAGTTCTGAGCGCGGCTTTGTGGTCGTTTATCGGAATTCCAATTCATCAAATAAACTGCCTGTTCTAGCAGGTGTGCTGTTTTTTTGAAGACCAAACCGCAACTATAGCCAAAGGAGCCGGTCATGAGCGATGTAAAAGATTATTGTGAACAAACGTACAAGCGCCTGGTTGGTCTGAAAGCCGGGCTGTATGATGTGATGACAAAAGCCGGAACAGTGTCCGATGCGGTTCATTCAGAAGCGGTCGGAAAGTTAAGGTCTCTGGTTGAGGGAATTGAGGCCGGACTGGATGAATTGACCAATCAATGCCCGTCGGACTGGTCTCCCAACAAGAAAGAACTGGATAACCGCATGGAAGCGCTGGCTAAAACGCTTGGCCAGATGGCGGATAAGGTGGGCGTGGCACTACCGGATACAACGGCGTGGGTTTAGTCCCACCCGGCATTAGCAGTATAAACGTTAAATTTTTAAAGGAGGATGCCATGGATGTAAAGGATTACTGCAACAATGTAGGAATCGAACTGACTGCCTGGAAAGCCAAACTGTATGACATGATTCGGAAGATTGATCAGCTTCCCTCCGGTGCCAAGGAAAAGATGCTGGGCAGCGTGGGGGATCTTCACAATGTGGTAACCGAATTGGAAGACCGGATCAATTCACTGAAAAATGAGTGTCCCACAGAATGGTCTCCACAGAAAAAGGAGATTGATGATGCGCACGTTGACATGCGCTCTAAGTATGACGAGGCCATGGCGGCCATCGGAAAAGCCGCGCCGGTATCGGTGCCAGGATAGATGATCGGGCGGGTCGTGTACGAGAAAGACTCTAAAATTGAAACCAGAAATAATTTGGCCGGCAGGCGGAGTGTGAAAAGCTTCGCATTTGCCGGCCAGTCTTTTGGGGACGCGCCATGAATTATTTTTTGTCTTCCACGTTTTTAAAAGTTGCCGGCCTGTCCATTGTTATTTTTATTGTACTGGATCTTGTCTGGCTGTCTGTTGTGGCGCGGGGCGTTTATTTCCGACAGATGAGCTATCTGGCAACCGTTGAAAACGGCCGGATTGTCTTTAACCTGCCGGTAGGGCTGTCGGTGCAGGCCATTATTGCGTTGGGCCTTGCGGTGTTTATTTCCCTGGGACTGCTGGTGGAAAATACCCTGGCCACGGCCCTTGGGGTGGGGGCGTTTGCCGGGTTTGTGATGTACTGCACCTATGATCTCACCAATCTGTCTTTTATCCGGGGCTACCCGGTGGCCATCACTGTGATTGACATTGCCTGGGGAACGGCCCAGGGACTTTTTGCCGGTTTTTATGTATTTTTCCTGACCCGGTTTTTTTCTTAGTGCCTGTTAACCGCCCTGCCTGCGGCGGTTTTATGCTTTTCCAGCCTGATATTGCTCAATAACCTGCCTGGCCTGATCTGTTGTTTTATTGCGCATTCTGCCGAATAATTCCCGGCAATTGTCGAGGCTCAGGTTTTTAACCCGCCGGATGCAGGCCATTTCATCTTTTAAATGAAAAAACAAATTGCCGGTTTCCGTGTTTTCCTGTTTGTGGATGATTTTTGAGTAGATCACGGACCGGGCTGCCAGAAGTTCTTCCGTTTTTTTGCGAATGCGATCGGGATGGAGAATGTAAAAAAGCGTCAACAGGTCTCCCGGACTGTAAACCGGACTGCAGAGATGCTGACCGTGGCCGGTCTCGGATAAAACCAGACGGTCCAGATACACAGGCCGCACCCGGAACCGGTCTGACAGCAGGCGGTGAAGCTCCCTGAACAGAAAAAAATGAATGGTTCCGGCTTCCACATAAACGGAAGTAAAACCGGCAGCCTGCCGGGCAATTTCCTGTGCTCGCAGGGAATCCCGCAGCCGAAAGCGGTGGGCGTCGGCTTTTGAAAATTCCCGGACCGCCTGGATCACTGCATCAAAAGACCCGGCGGCAGCGGTTTGGTAAAAGTTTAACAGCGCGCCCGTGGCCTGTCGTTCCGCCATAAATACATAAAAGGGCAGGGTCTCTGGTTTCAGGTCATCCGGGTTGCCGCCGTTTGCAAACGTGTCGTGAATGGAAAGCAGGACTTCATAAAACGGCTCCACCTGAATCAATTTTTTGCCGGCGCGATGCAGCTCTTTTTCAAGGGCGGCCATCTGGCGGCTGAAATCAGGATATTCCAGATCCTGGGGCATCAAATAGTCTTTGATGCTGAGATTCCCCGCAAGCATTTCACTAAACCCCGCATCCGGGGGCTCTTCCAGAAAAATTACATCATGGGCGCCCATGAGTTCAGCGGTTTTGGGGATCATTTCCGGCCGGTGGATGGAAAAACCGATGTGGATATGTTTCACGTTTTTCTACTTCCTAATTTGAGCGTTTTAAATTTTGAACCAATTATTTTTGTATTAAATTAAGGATGTTGACCAATTTTAACGTTCAAAATTGAAAACCCTTCGGGCTTGCCGATCTTACTGCATCTACTGTGTCAAATGCGTTCCCGCATAAGCAATTATAGCGAAAACGCATTTTCCTTGTATATGCGGCAACCTCGACAATCGCTCAATTTAGGTAATTCCTGGTAACAGAACCGGCGTGGGCGGCGGATCAACCAGCCCCTGAACCCATTCTTCGGGCCAGGCTGCCATGCCGTGAAACGCCCCCAGAAGCGCGCCCAGCACAGCGCCCCTGCCGGCATTGTCGCCGCCGCACATGGTATCGGAAACGAGTGCTTCAGATGGATTATCCGCATATTTGAGTGCCAGGTAAAGGGTGGCGGGTATGGATTCCTGAAGGTAGCAGGCCGGGGAAAAATGGCGTCCCACCACCACCGGGTCCGGAAAGTCCAAAAGGGATGCCAGTTGCTGGTTGTAAACATCCCGGGACAAGATGGCATCTGGTAAGGACCTTCCGTACAGCACATCCAGAAGGATATCTGCGATCAGAGCGCCGCCGCGGGCCATGGCAGGGCCGCCGTGGGTCAGGGCCAGGTGCTGGAGAGCGGTTTTCCGGGCATGGTCCCGGTCTTTGGAAAACACAATCAGCACCGGCAGATACAGGGCCAGCCCGCCGATATGATTCTCGTCTTTGCGGCCGCAGTCTGTAAGCGGTGTGCCGTTGCCATAGGCCGTGAAAAAATGGCGCAGATATTCCTCTATGTAGGTATCCTGGTGGGTTCCCGGCGTGGTCATGAACGCTACCAGGTGTTCCAGCCAGGATGTGGGGGAATAGGGTTTATCACGTTCCGCCTTTATCAGCCATTCCCTGGCCAGCTTGATATTCAGGGTGTTTTCTCCGGGTTTTAAAAACTGGTGATAATGGATGCCCCTGCGGCCCCAATATGGGGCCTGGTCATGAAGGATGTCCGCGGACCGGTTGGGCGGGGTGTACGCAGATCGCCAGAGGATGGAATCCGGGTGGGGGTTCTTAGGGGCAAGATAACCGGTGACCCGGCCGTAATCCCGCACCAAAGCCTCCCGGTCATAATACCAGTGTACCGGCATGGCCAGGGCGTCTCCGATGAACATGCCAAAAAGGGCGCCTTTGATAGAATCATAATCCGGCTGGGTGGGCATTTTGCTTCCTTTCGCTAAAGGGTTTCCAGAGTCTCCTTGTAGAGAGCGGCCTGGGCCAGAATGTTGTCTTTTTCCGCATTCGGTTTTTTATCCCAGGTGCGGTACATCATGCCGATACGGGCATTTTTTTCAAGAAGGGGCCGGTGGCGGTGATGAAAATCCCAGAACAGGCTGTTAAAGGGGCACGCGTCTTTTCCATGGGGTTTTTTGAACTGATAGTGGCACTGCCGGCAGTAGTCGCTCATTTTATTGATATAATTGGCTGATGATACATAGGGTTTGGTGGCGATCCGTCCGCCGTCCGCAAACTGGCTCATGCCCCGGGTGTTGGGTTTTTCCACCCACTCAACAGCATCAATGTAAACACCCAGATACCATTCGTCCACTGCATCCGGATCAATGCCGGCCAAGAGGGCGAAGTTGCCGGTGATCATGAGCCGCTGGATATGATGGGCATAGGCGGTTTTAAGAGACTGGTCCAGGGTCAGGTGCATGCAGTTCATTTTTGTATCCCCGTCCCAGTAGTAATGGGGCAGTTTTTCGCTGTGGGAAAAAAAATTCATTTTTCCAAACGCCGGCATCAGGGCCCAGTAGATGCCGCGCATGTATTCCCGCCATCCCAGGATCTGTCGCACAAACCCCTCCACCTGGGCAACGTCCACATGATCCGGATCGTCACGCCAGCGGGTGACTGCGGCATTGATCACCTCCAGGGGATGCAGCATTTTGGTATTTAAGGCAAAAGACAGGCGGGAGTGAAAAAGGGTTCCCGATGCATGGGTCATGGCATCCTGGTAGGTGCCGAACCAGGGCAGGCCATAGCGGATAAAATAATTCATCAACTCCAGGGCCTGGGACCGGTTCACTGGCCAGGGAAGGATGTTTTCATCCATCTCGCCGAACCAGCCGACCCCGTGGTGAAGGATCATTTCCCGGATATCTGAAACATCGTTCTCAAACAGGCAGGGGGCCGGAATGGGCGTAGTGTCGTCATAGGCCTGACGGTTTGCTGCGTCATAATTCCATTTCCCGCCTTCGGGCGTGCCGTTATCCATGAGCACCTCATGCTTTTTGCGCATGGACCGGTAAAAGGACTCCATAAGGAACTGTTTCTTGTTTTTGAAAAAATCCGCCACATCATGGCGATGGGTGAGAAAATGTTCCGTGCCAGATGAACTGACGCTAACAGGCAGGGTGCGGGCGATGTTTTGGAACACCTGATCCAGGCGGTATTCATCCGGCAGCTGGTACTCAAAACGGGATATGCTATGTTTTTCAATCAAATGAACCAGGTTTTTTTCAAAGCACTGGCGGTTATCCGTATCATCCAGCCGGACATAGGCCACCGCATGGCCCTGGTCTTTCAAATGACGGGCAAATGCCCGCATGGCAGCAAAAAATGCCGTGATTTTTTGAATATGGTGCCGGGTATAATCGGTTTCCTGCCGGACTTCCATGAGGGTGTACAAAATGTCCGGATCTTTGGTTGAGAACCAGGAATGAGCGACATTGAGCTGGTCCCCGAGTATCAGGCGAAGGGTGGTGAACGGGCGCATGGGCATTGTCCTATGGTCCGGGTCAGAGAGGAGAGGATAGGCCTGAATCATTGCATACAGGGTTCAAAGTGACTAAAGTTTGAAGTGAGCTAAAGTTATGGTTAATGCCTTCGGCATTGGCATTTTTATTTCAAAATGATTGCGCGCTTAAGCGCAGTCCTAAACTTTAGCTCACTTTAAACTTTTTACAATTCCAAGTATACGGTCCCCTTACAGGGACATCCCAAATTCTTCTCCTTCTGGCCAGGATTTTTTAATGACTGTTTTCATCTCCCACAAGGGGACGTTCCTGGTTAAGCTCTAAAAACACGAGGAATCTATCCTCATTTTGAAGCTGCTTTTTCAGAAATAATCGCTTCGGCTGTCCGGCGCCCCGAATACAGGGCCCATTGAATGGAAGGAACACTGCCGTATTCACCGCAGACAAATACATTTTCCCGGATTCGGGGATTTACCATCCTCGGATCAGGCATCGGCGGATACTGGTAAGGCAACGCACGCTTGATATGATACGTTTTTAAATGCCGCCATGCGTTCGCGCGACTGCCGAACCAATCCACAAGCTGGTTTTTGACCCGGTTTTTCAGCGCTTCATCGTTTTCCCCATAGGGCTCGATAACAATTGCAGCGATCAAAGACTTACCGCTTGGGGCATATTCCGGGACCACCTGGCTGGGAACGACAAGATTGACAATGGGCCCGGTGTTGTCACCGTTGAGGATAAGCATACTATGCGGGAATGGGGGCGCATCAGCTGAAAAGTAAAGACATTTTTCACTGCGATAGGGTATGGTTTGCGGCGCGCCCAAAAGCCGTTGCACTTCGTTCGCCTCGGTCGCAAGTACGACGGTTTCAGCATTGATTTGCCGTCCATCAGTTAATCTGACCCCTTTTGGGACAAGGGCATCAACCCTCATTTTGAGACCGATTCGGTCCGGGGGCAGGTCCATTGCAATCTGTCTGGGGATGGCGGCCATTCCACCCGAGGGAATGGCCGCCTCACCGGATGCAAACATTTTAAAAATATAGGAAAAAATTTGGCTTGATGTGCCAATTTCCGGATCAAGACTCACGCCCGCAAAAAAGGGCTGAAAAAAACCCTGGATCATGGATTCGGAAAATCCCATCCGTTTCAGGTATTGGCTGGTTGGCAGGTCTGGCTCAGAAAACAATGAATCAAGGGATTGGCGATCAAGCCTTAATGATAATAGCAGAACGCGCAGTTTATCAAATAAGGATCCGACAGCAGCAAAAAGAGAAGAAAAAATATACTTCGGCATTTTTCGGGGATCTGCAATGGTATGAAATCGGTTGTTTTTTCGAACAACCACCCCCGGATCAAATGTTTTCAAGTTCAAACCCGCATAATCAAGGGCAATTCTCGCCTCAGGATAGGCAGTCTGAAGCACCTGAAAGCCCCTGTCCAGAAGAAAGCCGTCCCAATGATCTGTTCTGATTCGACCGCCGATGGCATCTCCACCTTCAACAACAAATACATTTAACCCATTTTGGTGCAATTTTCTTGCACAGCTCAGACCGGCAACACCTGCGCCTATGATAATTGCATCGATAGTAAATTTGTTCATAATACCCTTATTTTTCAGTTAATTATGATTTTGAAACCGCTTCTATGCATTTTTAAGATACCATAAACATCCCCGGCGCTTTTCTTGCCTGCCCTGTAATTTATTCAACCTTTTAATTGAAGTTGAGAGATACTTTCTACCATATACGATTTCCCGGTTAAGCACCAGAGGTGATCGGTTTTATAATCTTAACCTTCTGAGTAGTTTGTTTTTTTGATTTATAGGGGCATTTTTGCTATATCCATCAAGACCATTATATCTGGAAAAAAGAAGCCGGCTTTTAACTATCTTCCGATAGCAATAAAGATTTGAAAATGGATAGACCAATTGTGAGTTTTTTTAGAAAGCCTGCAGCTACCCAATCACTAAAAAACAGTCACTTTACATAATGAAAGCGCTTACCCAACTCAAGGCAGTTCTTGTTTTCATCGCTATCTTTCACTTTGTTTTTGGCTTTGGCCTGATGGTGTCAATTACTTTTCAAAAGGCCGCCCTTGCCGGTTATGGCAGCACCCTCGAATTGACCCCCACGACCATATATTTTATCAGAATCATTGGATCTTTCGCATTTGTGCTTGGCTATTTGGCCTGGATGGCGTCCCGTGACCCGATCAGATATAAAGTAATTGTCATCGGATTCATTGAATTTTTTATCCTGCGCAATATTAACCGTCATCTTTTTGCAGATGAGCTCTATATTGCACTTAATGTGAGTCAAGCCATGAATGTGATGACGTCGGTGTTTTTTGGACTGCAGGCGTTGCTGCTGGTATATCTTTTGTGGCGCGCGTCCATACAAGAAAAGAACAGTCAAAATGATTAGAAGCCATTTCAAAACCCCATCTAAGCTCCGATATCTATGTTGCGGGTTTTCTCAAAATACTCACATATGTCCAATATGCTGCGTTTTTTCGAAAACCCGTGCCTTGATCTCGAAGCTGATCTGAGGCTTTGAAACCACTTCTAAGAATGCAATTGAATTCAGAAGTTTTGGATTGTCTTTTTTCCGCAGAAGGGATGGATAAATGATTCGTTTGGAAGAGAGTATAACAGCAGCCCTGCCGATTGAAGATGTTTTTAAATACACCAGCGATTTTGCCAATATAGATGAGTGGGATCCCGGGGTTGCAGACTCAGAGAAAATATCCCATGGCCCGGTGGGAATTGGATCTGAATTCAAAGTGGTTTTAACATTTGCCTTTCGCAAAGTGCCCATGAATTATAAGATTGTTGAATTCAATCAACCCGAAAAGGTCGTCTTGAAAGGAGTTGCTGAAAATTTTCACGCAACAGATACGATTCGATTTGAAACCATCCCAGGCGGCACCCGCATCCATTATATTGCAGACATAGAGTTTAAAGGGCCTTTTAAAATGGGGGAACCGTTGTTGAAAAATGTCCTTAAACGTAATGGAAAAAGTGCAGTTGATGGACTTCAAAAGGCGCTTTCCAATCAGTTTTCCGTTTATCCCAATACAATAGTTAATTACTTAAAAGACAAAACCATTTTGCCCGGAATGATAGAGTTTACAAAGTGGGGCTACCAGCGGCGTAAAAGCAGTTTTCAACCCATGCCGTTAAACCTTGAGGGAACAACAGCCCTGGTAACCGGTGCTACGTCCGGAATCGGATATGCAACGGCAACCAGGCTCTCCAAAATGGGGGCGCGCGTTATTGTTGTTGGAATCAACCAGGCGGATGCGGAGATAACCTGTGAAAAAATTATTAAAGAGACAGGCAATACGCATATTATTCCCCAAAATGCTGATATCAGCCTGACCCGGGATGTGAAAAAACTTGCGGAAAGGGTAATTAAACAGGAGTCGAAAATTCATATTCTGGTAAATAATGCCGGGGCACTGTTTAATGAGAGAATGGTCACGGAAGAAGGATTTGAAAAATCTTTTGCCCTGCTTCTGCTGGGGCCTTTTTTATTGACGCAGCTCCTTATTCCCAAATTAAAAGAAAGCCGCCCTGCCCGGATTGTTAATGTAACATCCGGTGGAATGTACACGCAAAAAATTAAAATAGACGACCTGATGTATGAAAAGGAAACTTACAATGGGGATAAAACCTATGCCAGGGCGAAAAGAGGGCTTGTCATTCTTACGGAGATGTGGGCCGAAAAGTTAAAAGATGAAGGGATATCGGTTAATGCCATGCACCCCGGATGGGTAGATACGCCCGGAGTGGAAAAATCACTTCCCCAGTTTTATAAAATCACAAAAAATATTCTTCGCACACCCGATGAAGGCGCGGACACGATCCTCTGGCTTGCGGCTTCCGCGGAAGCCCAGGCGGTAACCGGAAAATTGTGGCTGGATCGACGGCCGCATATTACCCATGTATTTCCCGGAACCAAAGAAACCCAAAAGGAACGCGAACAACTCTGGGAAAAATTGCAAGAATTAGCCGCTTTGTAATAATCTTTAAAAGGAGGTCAATGATATGGATCGTTCGACACTTTTTACGGTCAGCGCTTTGATGGAAAGCATCAGCAGGGAGGAATTTGCCATACATTTATATAATCGTCAGCATCATCGCGATCCTTTTGCAACGGTGCCCTTTGCGCCGCTATATTATGTGCTGAATGAAGTGTACTTCCTTATCCCAAGTCCTGTCATTATGAGTGATTTACTGGGTATCTCAGAGATCGAAATTATTCACCGGAAACGCTTTTCTGATGTGGTCCATGAGCTGAATCCGAAAAACGAGCCTGTAAACAAGATCATTTTTCCGGAAGAACTCTTCGAATCTGTTGTTTTACCCGAAATAGAGCCCATTAAAGGAATGAAAACAACCCTTCAGGTCATTAAAACCGACCTTGTTCAGGAACAGCGGGCGCGGCTGATTTATGAATATTTTGCCAGGGAAACCGATGGGGCGGTGAGTGATCTTTTTGCAGAAATTGCAACTCAGGAGATAGCGCATTATCGTATATTTGAGCGGGCTCTTTCCGATATCACCAACAGGAAAAAAATCAACATGTATTGCCCGGTATGCGGCAAAATTTTAGCACAGGAACCAGAAGAGGGATACCAGAGCGGTTGCGGATTCTGCAAATCCAAGTTGATCCTGGATATCGAGGAAGATGATTTTATCTTGAAATTGCGATAAAATATCAAAAATCTGGTGGCTTTGAACAAATCCAAAAACAGGAATAAAGATTGAATTTTTCAGCAGTTGCACTATGCTGAAGATATTGTGTCCTGCCGTGTGCCCGGATGCAAATCATCTCTGATTCAAATGGATAATAGCAATGAATAAAAACACCATTTCCGAAGAGACCCGCAACGCATTGCAGAATTTGCTCGCAACCCAGAATCTTGCGGTCCTGGCGACCCACGGTGACGGCCAGCCCTATACCAGCCTGGTGGCGTTTGCCAGCTCGGATGATTTAAAAGAGCTTTATTTTGTCACCGCGGCAGCCACCCGAAAATTCGCCAACTTGGAAACCCATCCCCGGGCCGCCATGATGATGGACAACCGTTCCAATTCCCCGGCGGATATCGCCCATGCCATGGCGGTAACAGCCACCGGCGAAGCAGCGGTTGCCCATGGGAAAGAACGGGAAAGACTCACGAAAAAATACTTGGCAAAACATCCCCACCTGTCGGACTTTGTGAAATCCCCGTCCACCCGGCTGATCAAATTTCATGTGGCATGCTATTATGTGGTGACCCGGTTTCAGAATGTGGTGGAACTGCATATGCGGAAATAACGCTGGTGTAGTCGGTCACGGACATCACGCCGAGGCGTGACTTTGTTTCCTGCCTGCTCACCTACGGCTTGTAAGCTGTCCAGGCTGATGCCTTGTGTCGATGCATTGTATCTGATGCATCCTGCAAACTATTACCGGTCAGAGGTTTACAGTCAATTTGTGGTTTGAACCCTGTGTTCGATTACAATCTGTTTTCTCTTGGGTTCAAAGACAACAAAATTTTACCGGTATCTCTTTATGATTCCGGCTTGTCCGGGTTGGGTATTAAAAATAATTCAGATCAGCGGGTGAAGCCGTTTACGGGTGGCGGCACTTTTCCCGAAGCTGTTCGGAAAGCTTTTTCCGGATGATGAATGTTTTGAGGCTTCTGTATTCTATGTTATTCAAGGATGCTGTCTAAATAGGCTTGGTAAAAAAGAGGAGTCACTCCGTTCTTTTATTTAAGCGGCGACATTTTCCCAAAATCATGAAGAAAAAGAGATTATTGAATCAGCTATACCTCATAGAATAGATACGCTTTATAGTTCTAACTATTTCGGGTGCTATCATGAAAAGATAAGGAAAGGGGTGTAGAGTATGGTCGTAGAAAAAATGACAAATTATGGAAAAGGAGTCGTTGAATTACTTTCAAGTCCGGAATATAAAAAAATTGAAAAGCAGATGTTTATTACAATTCTGAGTTCACTATGGAAAGAAGTTGGATTTATTGGATTGCTGAAAATAATGATCTTATCTCGTTCTGAGTTACAAAAAATGAGAAAACACGATTGGTCTAAAATCGCACGAAGGGATGTTAGCAAAAACATTTTTGAATTTACCTTTAAGCCGATAGCGATGATGAAGGTTTTAGCTGATTTGGTAGGATTGGAAAAGGCGCGAGAAATAATTACAGAGATATATGAAAAATCAGAGGATAAACTGGCAAAGAAAAACTCGGAAGTGAATTTAATGATACAGCCTGTCAGGGAACTTAAAGATAATAAAGACAGTTTTCATTGTTTTAAAGAATACACAAAAGCAACTGAAAATGCCATGAATAATATTTGCGAAATTAAATTTATTGAAGATTCTAAAGATGCTCTCACTTGGGATGTTAATTACTGCTTTCTACATGAAGTTGCTAAAGAATACGGAAATCCAGCATGGTGTTTTCCTTTTTGTAATATCGATGATGTTGTTTATCCCAAAATCGGGGAGGAACTGGGTTTTATATTCAGACGATCTGGAACATTAGCATCTGGAGCGTCAAAATGCGATTTTAGGTTTGAAAGAATATTGTAAAAAACTTTCTGTAAATTCAAAATTTCAATCGAGGCGCGGAACCAATTCCTGCAATATCATGCTTTAAGATGTGTGATTCATAGACATGGTTTCAATTTGTAATTTTTTTCTGCCTGTAAATCAAGCCGTGAGGGCCATCGAGAATGGACCCTTCACTTGTTCGTCGGAGGTGGCCCGAAACGGCTGATCATTTTTTTTTCGATATTTTCTCGTTGGAAAAATTCTCTTATTTTCAATTCAGTCTGATAATTTTGTTCCTGAATTCGTTCTTTTGACGGATCATATTGCGCTTCATGATTCACTATACCCTATAAGCCGCAACTTGGATTGGAAGGGGTTTGTTTGGCGTGATGAAAAGACGACAACTGGGCATATGCGGTTTACTCCTGTTTGTGGTGGGGACGGTGATTATTCCCGTCATTCACAAATGGGAAATTTCCAGCGCCCATCACTGCGCGGCAGGAGACGCTTACCATACGTGTTGTTCGCACGAGCATTCTGCCGATCGTGAGACGCCAGGTCCTTCGCGAAATACCCACCCGACCAAAAAGCCCCATGACCCTTCCACCTGCACAATCTGTCAACTTGCAAAGATGCCGGTTGGGGTGGCGACGGTAGGGATTCCGGTCCCGAACTTCGAGCCGCTTGAAATCCCGCTGCCGTATGTGCCACAACAACCAGAGTATAAGACCCCACGCCTGCTGCCCTTCTCCTGCGGACCTCCTGTCTGATTCTATTCCACACAAAACCATATCCCAACATCATTCACACCCATCGTCTTGTATGGCGGGTGAATGGATAGCTTTGGGTTGTTCCTGAATAGAGTCAATTAAAGGAGTTTGTCCCGATGAAGAGAGTATTTGCCTTTGTCGCAGCCTTGCTGTGCTGCGCATCATTTGTTTTTGCCGAAGAAGCCGTCACGCTTCCGGAAATTGTCGTGACGGCAACCGGCAGCGAGAAAGAGTCCTTCGATACGTCGCTGCCCGTAAACGTGATAGAAAATTACGAGCTGGAAGAGATGATTCCTGTCTCAGTGGCGGAGATTTTCCGGAAAGAACCCGGAGTGGACGTGGTGACCACGGGACCGGGAAGCGTACACCCCATGATCCGAGGACTTTACGGAGAACGGGTGCTCGTGCTTGTCAATGGCGTACGCTTGTCTGAACAACGTCCCGGTGGAAATCATGTGTTCTCGCTCGATCCGGCCCAAATCGAGCGGGTTGAGGTCGTGCGCGGTCCGGCGTCCGTCCTCTATGGTTCCGATGCAATCGCCGGTGTAATTAACTTCATCACCAAGGGCGCGGATGAGGAAACCGCGCCTGAAGCGCGCTTCGGCGGTGAGGCGAACGTGCAGTACGAGAGCGCCACGGGCGGGTGGAAGGAGTCGGCGCACCTGCGTTTCGGCCAGGGCCGGTTCAACGGCTATGCCGGCGGGACCTACAAGGACACGGACAACATTGAAACCCCGGAAGGTGAATTGCCCAACAGCTTTTATGACGGGTACACTGTATGGGGCGGTGGCAACTATGTGGGCGACGGATGGAAGACATATGCTGATTATTCTTTTATGGAAGCAGACATCGGCATCCCTGCGCCTGCGGTATTTTCAGAAGACTACTTCAAAGGCGAGAAGCACCATCGCCTGGCCATGGGCTTCGAGACCAAAACATCCGACAATTCCACGGACCGGTTCAGTGTTGATTTTGGCTGGCAGCGGCATAACCGGCATCGCTACCGTCTCAAGACCGATCAGATTCCGCCCGTCTTGCAGGGTGATCTGGAAATAAATATCTGGGTCGACATCGACACTTACACGCTGAAACCTCAGATGGTTTTTACTCCCAATGACACGCATCGGTTCACATTCGGGCTGGATACGTTCTATGAAGACGCGACTTCCGACCGCACCATTCGTGACACCGCTTCATCCTGGGTGAACCCGGGGTTTAACGACGTTCCCGTTATCCCCGATTCAACCAGGATGGGTATCGGGGCGTTTGTACAAGATGAAATCGCGCTGGGCGAACGCTGGGTTATCACGCCCAAATTCCGCGCCGACTGGATCGAAGCGAAAACCGACGGACATCCGCGTCACCAGTTGACCGGGGATGAAACTTCCGAGAGCAGTGCGGTCAGTGGGAATCTCGGCCTGCTTTACAAGTTAAGCAAGGGGGTAAATCTCTATGGAAATGTGGGCCGGGCATTCAGTGCGCCAACTCTCCTGGAGCTTTATTTCTATGGACCGCACGACGTTGGCAATGACATCGGTGACCCGGACCTGGATCCTGAAACGAGCTGGAATTTTGATATCGGGCTGAAAACACGAAACGATCGTCTGCAAACCATGGTCAGCGCTTTCTACAATATGGTCGACGACTATATCGTCAAAGAAAACCAGGGTGACGGCAACTACCGCTATATGAACTATGCAGAGGTTTTCCTCTACGGTGCCGAAGCGGGCTTCGACTATTACTTGGGTGCGGGGTTCTCGACATTCGCCTCCGTCTCTTACGTACACGGCGAAAATGACGATACAGGAGCGGATCTTCCCGGCATCCCGCCCCTGAAGGGCACTTACGGTGTTCGCTACGATACTGTAATGGGTGTGGAGACCGGCCTTTGGGTAGAGCTTGCAGGGCTGACAGCAGCGGAACAGGATAACATTGGTCCGAACGAACGCGAGACCGACGGCTACACACGCGGCGACGTGCGTATGGGGGTTGATATCGGTGAGACATGGAGTATCGCCATGGCTGTGGAGAATTTCACCGATGAATTGTACCAGGATCACCTGTCTTCGTCCTGGCAGGAATTCGGATTGAACGACCAGCCTGGGCGTAAGATAAAGGTGATGGCAAAGGCGAGTTTTTGAATAAAATCGGGTTTTTTGTTTCGATTAAGACCATTGAGAAAGGTGGAGGGGCAAACAAGTCCCTCCACCGCCCGGATAGGGTGTGCGCTCGGCAGTTTTCAATAGTGCTCACTCACAAAGTTTTCCTTTTCATTGAATAAAAATAGCTATCCTTGCCAAATGTTGCGTATCTGAAAATCCATATCCTGTGGTCATGAGAGAACCCCAAAACTCCGTTGCGATAAAGGAAGGTGCAACGGGTCGGCAAGATTCCGGGGCATCTTATTTTTTCACCAGGCATTGGATATCCGTTTCCGTAAGCGGATGTTGTGGGTATATGCGCATAAAAACCCATGGCTTTTTTAATCGCTTTTTGGATTTTATTATATTTAATATCAAGTATTTAAAATTTATTCGCCCAAAAACGGCCCCGCAATTTTCCACTTGTGATACGTGTCACAAGTGATGGTTTCAGTGATCCGACTCAGTGGTCCGAAGTTGCCGCAACAGCCGTTCAATCATCAGTTGTGTTGCATCCAGTGTATCGCTGAGCGCGGTCATTTGCAATAAGGGCATCAGCGGTAATTCCAGGTTCCATGAAATACCGTGTCAAAAGTTTTTTTTCAACCCCGTGAACAAATCCAAAAAAGGAATAACGATTGAATTTTTCAGCCGTTGCATTATGCTGACCTAAGTTGAACCATCAACTTAGGGCTGAATTTATTGTGACATGGGATGCGCCCGGATGTAAATCATCGCTGACCTTAATTATGCTGCATATGAGGAAATAATGCTGATTAAATCTTTGGATCAGATTGTCCCAAAAGACCTTGGCCTGGTCGGGGGCAAAGGCCTTTCGCTGGCGCGTCTGCATCAGAACGGCTTTAATGTCCCCGCAGCAGTGTGCATTACAACGAATGCGTATCAACAGTTTATCCGTGCCACCGGGCTTGCCACCCGAATTCAGATGGAGATTAACCGCAAGGATTTTAAAGACATGCGGTGGGAGGAAATCTGGGATGCGGCCCTGCGGATCCGGAACCTGTTTCTGCGCGCACCGTTTCCGGAAAAGTTGGACGCTGCGCTTCGGGGTCGCCTGGCCCCGCTTTTTCAGGACCGGGCCGTGGCGGTAAGGTCCACGGCACCGGGAGAGGATGATCAGGGAGCTTCTTTTGCCGGCCTTCATGACTCCTATGTGAATGTCCGCGGGATCGACGCCATTATTGATCATGTGCGCCTGGTCTGGGCTTCTCTGTGGTCGGATGCGGCCCTGCTGTATCGGCAAGAGATTGGTCTCAGTGTGATCCGAAGCAAAATGGCCGTGGTTGTTCAGGAAATGATTGACGGTGACCGGTCCGGGGTCATTTTTACGCGAAATCCCGCCAACGACCGGCAAAGCGTCATTGAATCCGTGCATGGTCTGAATCAGGGGCTGGTTGACGGGATTGTTGCGCCGGACCGGTGGATTCTGGATCTGGCCACCGGCAAAATACTATCCCATACGCCGGCGGACCGAAAAAAGTGGATGGTTGCCGCAGCAGCCGGGGCTGTTGTCCGGGATCTGCCGCCGGATAAATCCATTGTTCCGCCGCTGACACAAGACCAGGTCCGGCTTGTTTTCAGGACCGCCATGGCCGCGGAGCACCTGTTCGGATATCCCCAGGATATGGAATGGACATTTAAGGACGGGAATCTGTTTGTGCTCCAGTCCCGGCCCATTACCGCAGGGGCGGATGACCGTCCGGCAAGTGACCCGAAAAAGGATAACCGGCGCTGGTATCTCAGCCTTCGGCCGAGCCTGGAAAATCTCAAAACATTGCGGCACCGGATTGAACAGGAACTGGTGGTCCGCATGATCGCGGATGCAGATGCATTGGAACGCATGGATATGGCGCATTTGAGGGATTCAGAACTGGCGGACGAGATTGAAAGGCGCACGAAGGTATTTCAGGACTGGAAAAAAATCTACTGGGATGATTTTATCCCCTTTGCCCACGGCATGCGCCTGTTCGGCCAGGTGTATAATGATACGATGCGGCCGGATGACCCTTTTGAGTTTGTCAGCCTTCTGGAGACATCGGAGCTAAAAAGCATTGAAAGAAACCGCCGGCTTGGGGAGCTGGCGGACCGGGTGCGGCAGGACCCGGCCCTGAAACTCCGGCTTGCCGCAAGGAATTTATCTGACAATGACCGGGATTTTGCGGAACAGGCCATCCGGTTTTTTCGAGAGCACATGGATGCATCCTGGCCCCAGGACAAGGCCGGCGATATGCCGGACATGCTCGCGGCCATTCTGATGAAACTGGCGGAAACCGAACCGCAGACCGGAAAAAAGGAAAAAATTTCCCGAAAATCCCTGGAAGAACGGTTTTTAAGCCGGTTTGATCCGGAAACACGGGAAGAAATGCGCGCCTTGCTGGATCTGGGCCGGGCCAGTTTTCAGCTGCGTGATGACGACAACATGTTTCTGGGCCGGATTGAACGGGAAATGCATCGGGCCGCGCTCCTTGGCAAAGAGAGGCTGGGGCTTGACGTGCGGCTCGGAGACGGGTCCGCGCATGTGGATGAAATTGCGAAAACCCTGCGGGATCCGGAATATCAGCCTGATTTTGCGGAAAAACAATCGGAATCAGCATTCCTTTTTGATCTTCGGGCCCGGCAATTGATCGGACAGCCGGCAGGCAAGGGAATCGGCACCGGTCCGGCCCGGATCATTTATAATCAGGCGGATCTTGGCCGGTTTTCCCATGGAGACGTGCTGGTTTGTGATGCCATTGAACCCAACATGACCCTGGTAGTTCCCATGGCCGCGGCCATTGTGGAGAGACGGGGCGGGATGCTGATTCACGGGGCAATTATCGCCCGGGAATACGGCATACCCTGCGTGACCGGGGTGCCGGGCGCAACAAAAGCCATCCATGATGGCGATATTGTTACGGTGGACGGATTTCTCGGCATTGTTACCTTAGCGAAGGCTCGTGATGCAGAGGCTTGAGGTGGCAGTGACGATTCGGGCATCCGCCGACAAGGTCTGGCAAATGATAACCGATACAAGGACCTGGCCTGAATGGGGACCATCGGTGACAGGTGTGAGATGCCAGGATCGATTCATCAGATCCGGATCCACTGGTTCTGTGCGGACAATTTTCGGGCTGTGGTTTACTTTTGCGATTATGGATGTCGTTGATAAAAAATACTGGTCCTGGCGGGTCTGCGGAATCCATGCCACGGGCCATCGGGTGGAATCGCTGTCGCAAAACCGGTGCCGCCTGGTGTTTGATATGCCGGTTTTAGCGGCGCCATACTGGGGCGTCTGTGCCATTGCCCTGCGGCGCATCCGGCATTTGGCGGAGAATCCGTGAGCGGGTGGGATGATTGCTTTGTCTTGAAAATCCGGATTTTTGGGCCGGGTTAGGGAGCGAAGGTTATATTTGAGTAGGGTGGCATGAACGTTCAAAGTGTCTAAAGTTTGAAGTGAGCTAAAGTTATGGTTAATGCCTTCGGCATTGTCGTTTTTATTTCAAAATGATTGCGCGCTTAAGCGCCGTCCTTAACTTTAGGCACTTTAGATCACTTTGAACTTCTTTAGGCCTCTGAAATTAATTTTTAAGCGATTTCGGATCATAGGCCATTGCCGCCCGATTCTTTTCCGGCATACCTTTTTCCACGCGATCCGTGTACAAAAATTCCCGGTCCATGGGATAGGTGGTGGTATTCCCTTTTGAAAATGTGATCTGATAAAGACGGAGCACCGCATTCGGGGTTCTGAAGTATTCCGCGCAGAAATTGAGATACGCTTTCCATGTCCGCCGGAACCGTTCATTAAAATATCTTGAATTGCTGTCGGCGATTTTTTCCCAGTTCTCTTCAAAATTTTTTGCCCACACATCCAGGGTCAATGCATAGTGGCGGCGGAGATTTTCAATGTCTAAAATTTCAAGCCCATATTCCGCCATTAGATCAATGGTTTCACTGAGACCGGGCAGGTAGCCGCCCGGAAAGATATGCTTGCGGATAAAAAAATCCGTGTCCATGGGCCGGTCATGGGCAATAAAGTGCAAAAGACCCAGGCCCCCGGGTTTCAGGCACCCGGCCATGGCTTGGATCCAGGCCCGGAGCTGGCCCCTTCCCGCATGTTCATATACGCCGAGAGATACGTATTTATCAAAAGTCCCGACCACCTGGCGAAAATCCTTTTCCTGGATAAATATTCTGTCCGAAAGCCCTTTTTCCTCAGATTTTTCCCTTACCCACTTGTTCTGGTCAATGGTGGGGCTGACATTGGTGCCAATGACACCGTATTTTTCACAGGCATGAAACAAGAGAGACCCCCAGCCACCGCCCACATCCACAAGACGGTCGCCCGGCTGCAGCATCAGTTTTCGGCAGACATGGTCCAGTTTGTTCGCCTGGGCCTCGGCCAGGTTCCGGGTGCCGTTTTTCCAGTACGCGCAGGTATAGGTCATGGACGGGTCCAGATATTGCCAGAAAATCTCATTTCCCCGATTATAGTGATGAAGGGCATTGTCTACCGCCCGTGAAATTCTGCGGTTCCCGAACCGGATTTCATGCCAGAAATTCCGGAGCCGGATGACGGGGTGCGGTATCCGGATTTGCCGGATATTTTCCGTCAGGGTGGGGCCGGATTCCGCGGCAGCGGCAATCAACAGCTTCAGGTCGCCCTCAATATCAACATCCTGGCTGATATAGGATTCAATAAGTCCCCATCCGTGATTGATTAAGGCATTGATCTGGGCCCGCCGCGATTTGAAGATTATTTTAAGTTCAGGCCGGGTATTTGTGTTGGTGTAGATTGATCCGTCCCGAAAAATTACCTGGATGGGAATTTTTGTTTGGCCGATGGATGATGCAAATATTTTCCGGAGCAGTGCAATCATAACCGTTATTTCCTTTTTCTGATCATACGGATATTCCCCAGCGCCCTCAGCGCTGACAAAGAAATCGGATAGGCGGATAGTATGTTAAAGGCGGATTCGGCAACCCGGGTTGAAGCGTGAACGGTTTTAAAAAAAACACCGGATGGATCCAGGTCTGTCATGACATAATGGAAAACCGCTTCTTTGAGCAGGCCAAGGGAAGGCCCGGCCACCACGATTTTTTTGTCGATCAGAAACGTATCCATATCCCCGAATGCCACCAGCATGGGCTTGGCAGAGGGTTTAAACGGGGATGGCGGTTTACCTTTGTGCAGGCGAACGATATTTTCCGCAGCGGTTTTTCCCATGTCCAGGGCGTGATACGCCTGCTTGCTGAGGGGCACCGGCAGTCCGGCGATATCGCCGGCCCCGAAAAGATTCGGGTAGAGGGCATGCTGAAGGGTTTGGTCAACATTCAGCCACTGGTCCGGCCCTTTTGCGAGGCCGGATTCATATAAAATGGCCGGGGGGACGGCGCCCCCGGTCCAGACGGTAAGGTGTGACGGAATTTTGTGTTTACCGGACATGCCGTATACGTCAATGGAATGTTTCCATATCCGGGTAATGGCAGTGCCGGTATGAAAGGTAACGGGATAGGGCTTGCAAAGTCTGCGGATTTCGCCGTCAATATCGGCCGGTGCATCCGCCATCAGCCGTTTTTGCTTATCAACCACATGGATGTGGAGATTTTTTGTGTTTCTGTATTTGCGCAGAATTTCACCCAGGGCTTCAACCCCTTCAAACCCGCCGCCGGCAATAACAATCGAGGTTTTCTTTT
The DNA here is from genome assembly GCA_963675805.2 of Desulfobacterales bacterium. GTDB lineage: Bacteria > Desulfobacterota > Desulfobacteria > Desulfobacterales > Desulfosalsimonadaceae > SURF-3. The sequence goes on from CAXXNU010000001.1 coordinate 1,418,684, forward strand.
TGCCCTTTGTCAGGTCTTCAAGACGCTGGAAGATGGCCCGGCACTGACTTACGCTTTTAAATGGCAGGGCGTGTTTTTCAGCACCATTGACAATGGCCGTATTATCCTGTCCCCCAAGGGCAAGAATGCAGTAATCATAGGGAAGCCAGGTACCGGAGTGGGTGAGGAGCTTGTTTTGCGAAGGCAGAATTTTTGTGACTGCCTCCCGGATAAACCGGTGTCCTGCGCGCTTTACAGCCGTTTCCTTTGAAAACTGCAGCTGCTCCGGTGTTTTTAATCCAGATACCAGTTCGTGAATATTTGGCAGAAATTCAAAATACGGCAACGGATCAACCACCGTGACACGAAATGATTTCGGCAGGCAGGCGGCGGCTTTGAGTCCGCCGAAATTGGCGCCGGCAATAACCACCGATGGCCGGGAAGATGCTGGTTTCATAGTCTAATGCTATATTTTAGAATGATTGCCTTCAACCTGACGCATTTCAGCGATCATGGAAAGTTCAAGGGTGTTTAACAGTCTGGCTTTTCTTTTTTCCCAGTCATTCAGGATTTCCATGATCATTTTAAGGGGTTCGAGCCGCATTTCAGATTCCGTATCCAGGATCATCCCTTTCATGGACCATTCCGGAAACAGACGGCCAAAAGGCCCGGTGTCGGACTCCAGGATCACGACATCGGTATGACGGGGGTCCCTGGCAATGGAATGCCAGAGAGCATCAATTTCTGATTCAGGACCTTCAATAATCTGGAAAAAAATTTTGCCGGATGACATGAGAATCCCGGTGATGTCTTTTTTGGCATTGTTTTTGGCCGCTTCTTCTGAAAGCTGTTGAATCTCTCCAACGTTCATCTCTTTGTTAAACCGGCTCATGTATTTGATGCGTTTCATTCTTGGGTCCTTATTTTACGGGTTTAAAAGTACACGCTGTGCACGCTGGGACAAATTGTTAACTGTGTGACGCCTATTGATTTGTTGCGGCAATTTGTATTACTATAGTTGAAAAACAGGATTTATACAATATGCATCATCGCTAAACAGGTGAAAACAACCGATTGATTCTGACCGCTTGAAACGGGACGCAATGGGTCTTTTTCCAGTTTGGTGCGATGAATAACAAAAAGGATTCTTTTTTAGGGTGACATAAGGAGTTTTTATGCTGAAAAAACTGCTCGCACTGATGGTGATGCTGGTGCCGGGATGCGTCGGTCTTCCCGAGGGAATCACCCCGGTTGCTGAATTTGATGTCCAGCGCTATCTGGGCCAATGGTATGAAATCGCCCGTCTGGATCATTCTTTTGAGCGGGGCCTTGAAAAAGTGTCCGCGGATTACAGTCTGAGAAATGACGGAGGGATAAACGTCATCAACCGGGGGTATGACCCGGCGAAAAAAGAATGGAAAGAAGCAAAGGGCCGGGCGTATTTTGTTGGTGAGCCGACCGTGGGCCGGCTGAAAGTCTCTTTTTTCGGGCCGTTTTACGGGGGATACAATATTATTGCCCTGGACCAACAAGGATATTCCTATTCAATGGTATGCGGACCGGACAGATCTTATTTGTGGATTTTGTCCCGCACGCCGGAAATGGAAGCCGGTTTATTGTCCGGGCTGGTGAACCAGGCAAAAGATCTGGGCTTTGATACATCGTCTCTGATTTATGTAAAACATGACCCGGTGCAACATTTTTAGCCCATCATTCTGATTCAATGGTGGATAATTCTTCTGGCATGGGGGATTTTTTTCTGCATTGCGCAGACCCATCTGCCGGAGCGCAAATTTGAAGGGCATCGGGCAGATGGAGTCAGGCTTATGGCGATCCGTCCCGGATAACGCCAAACACCGTGACAACGAATTCCGGGGAAGCGTCGCTGTCGGTTTTAATGTGAAGCTTGTCCATGTACCAGCCTTTTTCGGTTTTTACATTGTGCGCGGTCAAAAGGTAGTTTTTTAATTCATTGTGGCTGGTTTCTTTCAGTTCAAACCGGATATTTTCACCTTTTTCCGCCGTGACTTCGATTATTTTAAACGGATTGTCCGGTGTGGGGGTGATGATGAGTTCCCCTTTGATCTCCTTTTTTGCGCTGCCGGTCAGCCGGATGGTGTCGGTGGACAGGTAGGCCCGGGGGGTAACATTGCCGGACAGGGTCAGCAGAATTTCCGGCATGGCCTTATCATTGGTGACAACCAGCATGGACCGGATCATTCGCTGGCCGCTATAGCCTTTGGTGTTGAGTTGCGCAATGATTTTTCCCTCGCCGCCGGCGGGGATTTGTCCCGGATAGGAGACAGCCGCACATCCTCAGTCGGTTTTTACGTCAAGGAGAACAAGAGGGGCATCCCCTTTGTTTTCAATGACAAACGGATGGCGGACGTCTTCACCTTCGTGCACCGCGCCGAAATCAAAGGATGTTTCCGGCACAATAGCCAGCGGCCCCCCAAATGCAATGGCACCGGAGCCGGCAAGTGCGAGAGCCATGAAACATGATAACGCAAAAACCCAGCATAACGTCTCTGATTTCATCAGTTCCTCCCATACACCCGGGGCCGTTTGTACCGGAAAAATCCGTCGGTTTCCTCCCGCTCAATGGTCACCGCCTCGTGTTTGAAAAATTTTTCCCGCAGGGTGTTGAGCTTTTCCTCAAGCTCGGGCCCTGAATATTGCGCGGCCAGGGCATCGCGTTCTTTCATGTAATTCAGTCCGTTCTCCCATCGCTGGTTGCGATAGGCGTCAATTTTTTCATGGTCTTCAATCTGTGTCTGGGTAAAGCCCATTTCCCGCCGGATTTCATTGATTTCCATCTGGCGGCGGTCCGGCTGCATCCGGGCCAGTTCTTTCTGAACCGAATCGATACCGAAAAAAACTTTGGACAAAAGCCCCCGGTTTTCCAGAAAATAAGCCTCCGGCGTGCCTTCATAAGTTTCTGTTAAAGCGCTGATGTAGACGTCCAGTTTTTCTTCAATACTGGTGTCGTAGGATTCATCCAGAAGCCGGATGGCCTCTTTCATGGCCTGCTGCCGTTCTTCATATGCAAAAAGCTCGTCCGACCAGATCTCTTCAGCATCATCACCAAAAAGGGCCTGCCGCTTTTCCCACAGGGTGCCTTTTCTTTCCAGATCGTTCATTTCTGAGAGTTTTATCTGGTTTTCCGTAAGCCAGCGGTTGTATTTTTCGAGCTTGTCCAGGGTAATGATGATTTCATCCGCCAGTTCAGGAAACGCCCTTTTCAGAATCGTGTAAAACCGTTCATCGCCGTCTTCGGGATACAGGCTCCGGATATAGTCCCGCACTTTAAGAAGGATGGCCTGGGTGCTTTTAAGGGCAATGGTGTCCCCGTAATATTTTTTGAGTTCTTCGACCAGCCGGTCCTCCACAGACATCTCCGAAGGCGGGCTGGATGCGGTATTTGTTGGGCCAAGGGACGGCTGGCTGGATGGTTTTCGGCCGGAAGGTATGGCCGCAACGGGGCGGTTTTTTTCGATAGTGTCTGTTTGACGGCTGTCGTAGGTGATCACTGAGATGGAGAAAACAACCATGATGGCAAATAAAAGAGCGGCAAAAATAATCAGCAAAGTTTTTTTCATATTTCGCTCCAGCAGGTTTTACCGGTGCATCAAAAGTTCATCAGCCCCTTTTTTTTGATTGGGTCAACATGGTTATACATAGAGGGCGATGGAAAGGCAACAGCCAGATCCTCACGGGAAAATAGAAAAAAGGACATGCCGCCAGCCGTCAATGGCTGGTGGCATGTCCTTTTTATGGTTTTTTAAATTTTTCGTTTTTTTTTGGTGATGTCGGCGGAAGCTGGAAATTTGAAAAATCGTTTTATGGTTTCCGCTTCAATCGTTCATCAAAAAAGAAGATTACAGCAGCGATCCGATGTGGGGCCACAGCAGAGTGGCCAGTTTCTGGGAGCCGGACGTTGCCGGGTGGATGCCGTCCGCGATGATGTCGCTGTCTCTGATGGTTGAACGCGGATCGATAAACGTGCAGTTGGCGGCAGAGTTGGCACAGGCCTGGGAGAGCTTGGCGTCGCCGTAGTCAATGGCTTCTTCCAGATCATCCAGATTGTTGTAAATGGCCCATTTGGTATAGTAGTAGCCCTGGAAAATGACTTTGTCCACGCCGTCCGCGTGCATGATGTTCAAGAGGTTCACCGCATCCACATACAGATCGTTGATGAAATTTTTGCAGGAGCTGGACAGCCGGCCCCATTCATACCACTGGGTTTTGCAGTCATAGGGATCAAACAGGGTGATCACGGGCAGCAGAATGTCATTGCCGCCGCCGTCCATTAAAATGGTTTCAATATTCGGGTTGTCGCTTTTGGCGGTATTGTACTGGCTGTAAATATCCGGTGCCAGGATGCCGCCCACCAGTTCCGCGCCGGAAACCGAGTAGCGGCGGAATGTGGTGCCGGACCAGTCATGCAGGTAGTCCTGAATTTTGCCGGACAGGGCAAAGATGGAGTCGCCGATGTTCACCACCTGGTTGTTCTGGGCATTTCTGATCCAGGGCACGCTGGCCACAAAACCGCACCCGATAAGCGTGAATACCAGAAAGGACGCTACTGCCAGGCGAATCATCTGTTTTTTGGTCAGATTCTTCATGTGTTTTTCTCCCCCGTTAAAAGTTCTATTTAAAGTTAAATTCGCAATTTAAAACCTGAGTAATAATAATGAACACTGTTTATCATTCTATACACTGAAAAAAAAGGGTTTTGCAATCAGGGAAACCCTGAAAATGGGGTTCGAAAAACCTGATTTTTAATTATTTGAAATTATTAATAATTATAATCGTTCAGCATGCCGGCGACTTTTTTGAAAATCCTTCTCAGCGGGCGCGCTTGATCGTCATGGGGCTTACGGGGTCGGGTTTGTTATGATAGGTCAGGTGTTTTGAAAAATAGAGCCGGGCCGCTTCCATGAAAATCCGGGGTTTGGTGAGGTGCGGCACGACCGGATGCCGGATCATTTGTTGGAATAAATTTCCGGCGCTGAGCGGGATTGGTGTTCCGCGGAGTCTGGCGGAAAAGACGGTGTGACCCTCCCGGATCAGATCAATGCCGATGTCCAGATCCGCATCCGGCAGGGGAAAATGGAAGGTGTAATCGCCTTCCAGGTTGTTGAACGGGGAGACATGAAAGGCTTTTCTCGTATGATACAGAAAGTCCTTTTCCGTTTTGCCGATGGTCTGGCCGGTCCTGTCGGTTTTTTCCGGAATATATACATGACGTTCGCCAAAGGTGTTGTTGACCTCGGCCACCATGGCCGTGACATTTCGGTGCTTGTCAAAGCAGTAATAAAAACTCACCGGGTTGAATACATAATTCAGATACCGGGCCGAAGTAATCAGTAAAACAGAGGACACGGCAGTGCCGGGCTGTTTTTCGGACAGCATCCGAAGCAGTTTTTCTTTGATGGTGCCGGGCCGGTCGTCCAGATAGTCCGCGTCAAAAATCGCCGCCGGCCGCCGCCGGTTGTAACCAAACAGGGCGTTTTTCCGGTCCAGCATGTCAAGCTCGTCCAGATCAAGTCCATAAAAGTAAATCCGGTATTGAAACCGGTGGGTGACCGGCTGATATCGTGTATGTTCCACAAAGCCGGTAAAGAGTTTTGAATTCATAAGGGAATCCCCCATTTTTGGGCCACTTTCACGCCGGATAGCACTGCGTCTTCATGAAATCCGTACCGGAAATAACTGCCGCAGAAATAGGTATTGTTCTGTCCATTTAGCGTGTCCAGCGCCGTTTGCGCCGCAATGGTTTCTGCCGTAAACTGGGGATGGGTGTAAAGGAACTGGTCAATGATCCGGTCTTCGGGAACGGGTTTTTGCGGATTCAGGGTGACGCAGTAATGGGTGTCGGTTGTCAGGTTGTGCAGGATGTTCATGTCATAGGTCATGGACATGGGTGCGCTTTTTGCGGATTGTGATTCCCGTAGATAATTCCAGGAGGCGCGGGCTTTGGCAAAGGGCGGGAGCCAGGCGGGATCGGTGTGCAGGACGGTCTGATTTTCCGTGTATTGCCAGGGGGACAGCAACCGGATTTCCTCGGGGGTGGGGTCTGCCAGCATGTTAAAGGCTTCATCTGCGTGGGCCGCCAGCACCACGGCGTCAAATTCCGTTTCCCCCTCATCGGTGAAAACCCGCACGCCGTCAGCGGTCCGCTGGATTTTCTGCACTCCCGCGCAGGTGTGGACCGTCCCGGTGAATGTTTTCAAAAATGCCTTTACATACGCGTGGCTGCCGCCTTTGATGGAATACCACTGTGGATGTTCCTTGATTGACAGCAGGCCGTGATTTTCAAAAAACCGGGCAAATGTGGCGGCGGGAAATTTCATCATCTGGTCATCCGGCGTGGACCAGATGGCCGCGCCCATAGGAATAATGTACTGCCGGATGAAGTCATTGCTGAACCGGTTTTTTTTCAGAAAATCCCCCAGGCTCAGATGGCCGAATCCGTTTTTTTGCAGGGTTTCCAGGGTCAGGCGGTTGAACCGGAGAATGTCGTAGAGAAATTTCCAGAAAGAGGGACGGAGACGGTTTCTCGGGTCTGCAAAAGGGGCAGCGCTGGCAAAACAGAATCCGGTTTCCCGGTCATAATAGGAAAAGGTCATAGGGCATTTGATCCGTTCCACCCCAAGCTGACGGATAAATCGGATAAAATTGGGATAAGTGCGATCGTTGTGGACAATAAAGCCAGTGTCCACCGGCGTGCCGGCGTCCGGCCCGTTTTTCAGAACCACGGTATGGGTGTGGCCGCCCACATAATCGTTTTTTTCAAACAAGGTGACCTGATGGTTTTTCTGGAGCAGGTAGGCCGATACAATACCTGCCACGCCGCTACCCACCACGGCGATGTTTTTTCCGGATGTCAGATTCATGATCGCTTCCTTTTTTTGATGGTCTATGAAGGTGTGCATCACCCGGGATGCCCGAAGATCAAATGGCCGCTGAACGTGTTACCGGTAAAGAAATCTCCGTTCCATGGGATACATTTTGGTGTTTCCTTTTGAAAAAGTGGAAAAAGTTATCTGGTAGACCCGTAAAATCGAGTTGTTGGTTCTGAAATGTTCCGCGCAAAAATAGAGGTATGACTTCCGGGTCCTTTAAAACCCTCCGCCCGCGGTCCTTCAGACAACTGGCCATGGAGCGCACCCAGCCCCGCACCTGATGTCTGCCTGCATGCTCAAAATGCTTTGCCTGCTCTGAAAAATGAACGGGTTCGGTGAACGAATCAGCGGGTAGAACTGAATTTTGAGCTTATGTGAAATTAACAAACGCCATGGATACTGTCAAGTCGCGGCATAACCTGCTATCTTGACATTTGAAGGGATCGGTGTCATAAAATATTTTAAAAAAAATCGACATTTATCTGCGGAAACCCCATGCACTCGCTAACACTGCAATATCCGGTTCAAACCCTGGAGGGCAAGCTGCTGCTGCCTGCCGGTAGCACAGTGGATGAAGATGCCATCAGGGCTCTGATCGCCGCCGGCGGACCGGACCGCAGCATGAAGACTTATATCCTGATGGATCACGGGTCGATCAGCCATGATCTCACCACATTCCTCGCAGCCCCGCCCTATGATGTTATTTTTTCCGGTGGTGATGCCATATCTGAAATTATGGATGTGATGAAAAGCGTCCGGTTTGTGTCTCCGGTGCTTGAGGTACTGGATTTCTTCAAAGGGCATGACATGGCTACCTACCGGCATATGTTGATTATTTTTGCCCTGACCATTCTGATTGCAAGGGATCTGATCCCCGGATACCGCCGCCGGGTTTCTGAGATTGCCCACGGACCGACCCATGATTTTGGAAAGATTGCCGTTCCCCTGGAGATATTAAAGAAAGAGCAGCCTCTGACAAACGCGGAACTTAAGCATCTCAAACATCACACTCTTGCCGGTTATGTCCTTCTGGGCTACTATTTCAAGGATGTCCGCAGTATCGCGGCAAAAGTGGCCAGGGACCACCATGAGCGATTGAATGGGTCCGGATATCCATCGGGCATCCGGCAGGCCGATCTGATGGTGGAGATTGTTGCGGTCTGCGATATTTACGACGCCCTGATATCCGAACGGCCCTACCGGCGGTTGTCCTATGATAATCGCACCGCCCTGGAGGCATTGACGGAGATGGCGGAAAAAGGCGAAATCGGCTGGCGGGTGGTGAAGTCGCTCATCGCCCACAACCGGCGGTCAAAACCCAGTTATCACGAAGTCGTGGCATCTTTGGAAAAACGGGGAACCCCCCCGGCGAACAATCTTTACGGCAGGTTGTCTGACAATCTTTCGCCCGGGGATCAAAAGGAGGAAGGATCATGACGGAAAAAAAAGATTTTTTGCAAATGCAGAAGGAAATGCTCAAAGAGTGGACCCGGCAGGTTGATGAAATACGAACCCGGGCCAAAAAAGCCCAGGTGGATGCCAGCGTAAAATTCGATAACTATATTGACGAGTTGCGTGTCAAATATGAAGAGGCGCTTGCCAATCTGGAGGCGGTCAAGAACGCCGGGGACCGGCGATGGGAAGAATTAAAGGCCTCAGTGGACAGTGCCTGGGACGAGCTCAGGCAGGGAATTGAAAAAGCCAGAAACATGTTCCGCTGAGATTCAATCACGCGTTGCTGGAGTTGTACCACCAGTTCGCCCCTGGTCAGATTAAAAGATTTTTCAGGCCGGTCGATTTTTCCGTCGGTAGGGACGCGGATATCTTTTTCCCGTTCACTGTCTCTACCGGACTTTCTTAGTCTGTGCTTTTTAAAAAGAATTGCAACCCCGGCAGTGTCTGATAAAATGGCAGCCATTGGTTGACTAACAAAATTCTGAGGAGGATATCACTGTGCAGAAACTGTATGACAAGCGCTCGGGTCATGACAGAAGATCCGGCAATGACCGGCGAATGGATTATTCCCGGTTTTTTTTCAGCCGGGAAATGGACCAGCGCAGGGGAATGGAACGCCGGAAAAACGATGAAGCACGGAAAGGGTGGGTACGGGTTTCCAGGTTCAACAGCGCGTATATCGGGCTTTCGGTGAAAGAGCTTCACTGAATCCCGGCTGCAGCAGCCTGTTGATATATCGGGTCCGTATCGCCGGGTTGTCACATGGGGGGCTTTTGTTCGGCCTGGACAATGTGTGCCAAATGCGATGATCCCGCACAGCATGGCGCCTGAACTGAGCGTTCAGTTAAGTGGCAATTTAATTTGACACATGGTTGTGTTCCTGTCATAATTTGATTTAAAGTAACTTTCTGATTTTTATATTAATTTAATTCCGAAAGGATGAAAAAAGCGCACGCACGGTATCGGCGGCGGGCCGTGCGAGGTGGCTTTCGGATGTCAGGCGCTTCGGGTGAGCGGAGAAGTTGAGGATGCTGAAAAAAAAAATTGCCATTCTATGGTGCATCTGGATGCTGTTTTTGTCGCCGGCAGTTTCGCAGTCCGAAACACCTACCGAAGATTTACTGGATTTGTCCCTTTATGAACTCATGAATGTCCGGGTGACCACCGCCTCCCGTCTTTCCCAGAAAATTTCCGAAGCGCCGGCGGCTATGAGCGTGGTGACAGCCGAAGACATCCGTCAGTCCGGGGCAACCACATTGAGTGAAGCCCTTTCCATGGTGCCGGGGGTTCATCTGGGCAGGACCAGCTCCGTTTTTCATGCGGCCGGCGGCATCCGTGGATTTCACAAATTACCGGCCAACAAGATTGTATTCCTGATTAACGGCACGCCATGGGCCTATGAAATTTATGATATCCTGGTGCTGGATCAGATTCCCCTTTCTCTGGAAGAAATTGAAAAGATTGAAATTCTGCGGGGTCCTGGTTCTTCTCTGTACGGGGCCAACGCCATGTTCGGGGTGATCAACGTGATCACCAAAAAGCCGGAAGACACGATAGGCACCCTTTTTTCCGCCACTGCGGGGGAGGCGGAAACCCTGGTCAGCACCCTGATGCACGGCGGATCCGTGGATGAGCGGCTGTTTTACCGGATCACCATGGGCTGGGACCAGGCGGAAAACGATGATTACATTGCCTGGGCAGGCGATCCGGACAAAAAATACTGGAAAATCAACTCCTCCATAGATTACCGGATCGATGACAATTCCGGGCTTTCGTTTTTTGCCGGATATCTGAATCCGGAAAACCAGGATGTCATCCTGGAAAGCACCGGCCCCATTGACTGGTCCGGCGCGGATACCTTTAAATCCGACCTTTCCTGGCAATCCAAAAACCCGAATATCACGGTAAAGGCCCATTTTAAGGAAACCGACTGGAGCGACGGGGAATCCCTTGGTGAAAAAGTGCTCAATTTTCAGATGGGCACCCGGGGGCTTGAGATTCAGCACAAATGGCAGCCAGTTGCCAAAGACACTTTAGTCTGGGGGGCAAATATCAACCAGAAATACGCGGAGGGTCCTTCCATTGGCGGAAAAGAAACCCATACCCTGCCGGGGGTATTTCTGGACAACACCTATGCGGCAACAGACAAGATTCACCTGAACGCCGGCCTGCGCTGCGATCGGCACCCCAATACCGATTACACCCTGTCCCACCGGCTGAGTCTGATGGTGGCGCCCTATGACCGGCATAACTTCCGCCTCACCTGGGGTACGTCGTACCGGAATCCGGATTTTGTGGAAAATTATTACAGCCGGATATCTCCCTACCAGGAAGGAAGTTACCTGCATGTGTTCGGCCAGAAAGACAATGATCCGGAAAAAGCGGAAACCTGGGAAGTGGCGTATTACGGCCAGGTGACAGAGACGTTGGTTTTCAGCGCCAACCTGTTTTATTCCTATCTGGATGATTTTATTTATTTCATTCAGGAAGGGGACCCGTATTTTGACGCACAGTTGAACGGCATCGTGATCCCCTATCCGTTTACCAACATCGGGGATGCGGAACAATATGGCGGGGAACTGGAGATCAACTGGCAGATCGCGGGATGGCTGAACGGCATCATTAACTATACCTACAGCGACCAGCGGGCGAAAGATCCCCGAACCCGTGCCCTGGTGATCATGACTCCGCAAAATATGGTGAACGGCCAGCTCCGGGCCAAATTCAATAACGGCATATCCGCCAATTTCTCCGCCCATTACAAAGATGTGACCGAGTGGCGGACTTACCGGTGGTATGCCCCGGCAGGGGACACCATGGCCGGCGGCCGGGCCGATAGCCATATCTATGCCAACCTGCGCCTGGGGTATGCCTTTGATTGCACGGGCCACCGGGCAGAGGTGGGGCTTGCCGCGTTTAATGTGTTCAACACCACTTTTGACGAATATCCCTTGAGCACATCGGATCTGGAAAGGCGGATTACGGCCAGTTTTTTCATTCAATTTTGATGTAATTGTAAAAAGTCAGATTTCGACGGCAAAGAAAAAAGCGCCAAATTCAAGGCGCGCAAATCCTGAGTGATGATCTGTACTTAGCGTACCATGAAGAAACGAAGGATGCAGCGCAACAAAGAATTTGGACTTTTTGCAAAGCCGTCAATTTTGAGCGGAGAGACAATGGACCTGTCCGGATACCGCATTACCATTTCAAATGTCAGAGATTGTCCGTGTTTTCAGGCGGAAGACCAGTTTGACTGCGCCGGGAATGCAGTGGTGGTGGCGGCGGATACGCATTTCTGCATGGATTTTGCCGAAAGCCTGATTTTCGGGCTCAGCAATATAGCCCGAAGCAAAGCCCTTGCCATGGAATTTAAATGCGTGAGCGGAAATTCCGGATGCAAGGGCCAGGTGGCGTACCGCATTGAAAAAATAGCGGAAAACCCCTCCTCCGCGGAACAGGATCGAAAGGACCAGAATGCGGATGCCGTCACCCGGCTCCTCCTGAGCCTGCCCATGTTCAAAGCCTTTGACCAGCGCAGCATTGACCGGCTCCTGTCTTATTTCCAGTTCGAGCACATCCATGACCTGGGGTTCAAGTCCTATCGCAAGGGAGACATCATCATCCGGCGGGGCCAGCCCGCCACCCATCTTTATATTATTGTGGCCGGCCGGGTGGAAGTGGTGGATGAAGACGGCAACACCATCACCTATCTGTCCAGCGGCGAGGTGTTCGGCGAGATGGGGTTAATCAGCGGCAACCCGGTGAGCGCCACCATCAAAGTCGATATTCCCACCACAGTGTTTCGTCTGGACAGCAAGGATTTCAACCGTGTCCTGCCCAAATTTCCGGAGCTGCACACTTATTTTGCCCGACTGCTGACCCAGCGGCTGGCCCGGAGCAACCGGGAACGGAGCCAGGATCTGTCTTCGGGCATGTCCGGCAAACTCTCTGAAATGCCGCCGGATGAACTGCTGCAAACCCTCAACATCACCCAGAAAAGCGGGGTGGTGACCTTCAGTCTGGCGGACGGCCCGGCCAGGATTTTTTTCAATGACGGTGAAATGGTTCATGCGGAATGCGGATCGCTTGCGGGCACGGAGGCGGTGGCAAAAATCGTCGGAAACCAGACCGGAAAGTTCAACTTTGTTCCGAAGCTGCCGCCCGAGGCGGCCGGCATGTCACCCCTGGGGAATTTTATGGGGATCCTGATGAATGCATTAAGGGAAATGGATGAAGCCGGGCCGGTGGGTGAATAGCAAAGGCTTTTTTCTGCCGCAAACAAGAGAACTTTTTTAAAATAAGATTTCAGGTCTCAGTGGCGTGCGTTTTTTCTGACACCGGAGGCCCTTGCTATCAGCGCACGGAAGCATCCCTTTTTTGAGACCCTTTCTGTTTCATGACGGATCATTCGTCCGGTTATCCGGATCAAACCAATACATTGAGAAAACGCATGGAAAAACTGAACATACCCTTTAATCTCGCTGCCCGGAGAGACCCATGAAGAACAGACGAGCCATCACCCCACGTACCCAGATCTGCGCCATTATCGGAGACCCCGTGGCCCACAGTCTCTCCCCGGCCATTCACAATGCCGCGTTTGCCGCACTGGATCTGGATTTTGTTTATGTGGCGTTCCGGGTGGCGGATGTGGCAGCCGCCCTTGGCGGCATGCGGGCTCTGGAAAATTTTCGCGGCATGAGCGTTACCATTCCTCACAAAACAGAAGCCATGAAGTATGTGGACCGGGTGGCGGAGGTGGACCGGCACATTGGTTCGATTAACACGGTGATCCATACAGAGGTCAACGACAAGAGGCATCTTTTCGGGTTCGGCACGGACGGGCCGGGGGCCTTAAAAGCCATTTCAGATGCCGGCGTTGCGGTGGCAGGAAAAAATGTATTGATGCTGGGTGCCGGGGGGGCGGCCCGGGCCATTGCCTTTACCCTGGCGCAAGACGCCGGCCCGGCCGCCATTGAAATTCTGGACATCAATGAACCGGTGCTGGGGCAGTTGCGCACTGATTTAGCTGCCGCAGCAGGGGCGGCGGTTCATGTCACTGCTGCAACCATGACAGATGCCGCCCTGACCCATGCCATGGCAGCAGCGGATATCGTGATCCACTGCACGCCGGTAGGCATGCATCCAAAAGAGGGGGTTTCCATTGTGCCCCGTCAATTGTTCCGGCCGGACCAGGTGGTGTTTGACATTGTTTACACGCCCCTTGAGACCCGGTTGCTGGCGGATGCCAAAGCCCGGGGGCTCCAGGTGATTTCCGGTGTGGAAATGTTTGTCAATCAGGCGGTGCTTCAGTTTGAACGGTTTACCGGCGAAAAAGCACCGGTGGAAGTGATGCGCAAAGTGGTGATGGAGCATCTGAAAAAATGAATATTGTGCTCATCGGATACCGGGGAACCGGCAAAAGCGTGGTGGGGTCCATGGTGGCCCGTGATCTTAAAATGGACTGCCGTAGCATGGATGCAGAAATCGTGCGCCGGGCCGGGATGACCATTCCCGAAATCGTGGAAAAATACGGCTGGACCCGGTTCCGGGACATGGAATCAGCCCTGGCCAAGGAACTATGCGAAAAAGACAACTTGGTGATTGATACCGGCGGCGGGGTGATCGAACGGCCGGAAAATGCCAGCGCCCTTCGTAAAAACGGGCGGGTTTTCTGGCTCACTGCTTCTGTTGACGTGATTGTGTCACGCATCAGCGGCGACACCCAGCGGCCCGCTCTGGTTGCGGGCAAAACGTTTACCCAGGAGGTAGAGGAAGTCCTTGCCGCCCGAATGCCGAAATACAAAAATGCCGCGGACGTTGAAATCAATACCGACCACCTGCGTCCGGACCAGGTGGCGGCCAAAATTATAAAAAGCTTTTCATGATGACGAATTACCCCTGTATCAACAAATAATTTGTCCTTCATTTCAATCAATTAAGGAAATCATCATGCATCTGTTTACTGAATCCATGTCATGGCAAAAAGTATTCATCCTCCTGATACTGATTTTTCTTACCGGGTGCTTGAAAATGTGGGGCATGCCCCGATGATTGAGGTGCCCGAACAAACAGCAGATATCTACCTTGATTTTATCGGTTTCCAGAGAGAAACGCCGGACAGTGACATGTCGGCCGGGAGGGAAAATCTGTGACAATGATACCTCCGGATCAGGCGAAAAATTTTTCAGCTCCGCCTGCCCGCAGAATTGGGTTGAAATGGCTGGCGGTGACGGCTCTTGCCGTGCTTGCCGCCTCTCTGGTCGGCATCTGGCTGGTTCAGAAATATGTGCTGGTCAGGGAATTTGCCCCGGTGTCTCTCACGCCCATAGAAGAAAAAGTGCTGGATGAAAAAATCGAGCGCGTGGAACGCATGGGGGAGCTGTCGGCCCCGGCAGCGCCTGCAGATGCGCCTCCCGTTCCGGAGCCCTATGTTGAAGATCCGGCCATGCGGACCCTTGTTTTCAGCGAAAAAGAAGTGAATGCCCTGATTGCGAAAAATACGGATCTTGCCAAGAAGGTGTTCATTGATTTGTCCAACAACATGGCCAGCGCCAAACTGCTGCTGCCGCTGGACCCGGATTTTCCGATTCTGGGTGGAAAAACCCTCCGGGTCACGGCCGGGCTTGGCTTTGATTATTCAAACGGCCGGCCAACGATCATGTTAAAAGGGGTCAGTCTGTGGGGGGTTCCCCTGCCCAATGCCTGGCTGGGCCATATCAAAAACAAAGATCTGGTCAACGCCTTGGGCCGGGAAAGCGGGTTTTGGAAATCTTTTGCAGACGGTATTGAACATATTGAAATAAAGGATAAAACGCTTGAGATAAAGCTTCGGGAATGAGGCTGCGGCATGGCTCTCATACCAAGCCGCAGCCGTTTTAGAATTACAGACCCCGGGGCTTGACCCCGCTTGCTGTTTCCGTTGTCTATGGGTAGGCGTTTTCAAAGGTAGCTCGGCAGTACCCGAACGTTACTTTCCGTAATACTCGCAGGCTTCTTTAAATGCGACCCGGAGCAGGGGAAAAGAAGCGAGAAAGGCCGGGATTGCCACGATAAATCCAAATACCGGCAGCACCGTTAATCCAAGGCCGAGGAAGACGATGCCAATGACCACCAGGACGAATCCGGCCACTGCTGCTGTTGTTTTTTCTCCAAAACATGTCAATGCGTTGTTCATAATTCACCTCCCTTGGTTGAATGTGCAAGAACTGATTAAGAGCATTAATTTAATAGTAATGCACCCCCTCTGAATGTCAAACCCCCTCCTTGACATTCAGCCCTTGCAGGTTTGACCAATGAAGGGCTGTCTCTATGCAACCGTGTCGGGTGCTCAGACACCTGTCGGATCTTGAGACCGCCTGAAGAAGGACAAGGACCGCAGAAAGAAATGACGATAGTTGTAAATAAATGGTTTCTTGGATTTTGTTTTTTTATATTTATAGTGAAATCAATGTATTGTCAAAAAAGCTTGACTTGACTACTGAATAATGCTTTGTTGAATAAGTATTCTTGACGGGCCGTTAGTTGCTATTGAGAACGGATTTTTTAAAGGTTGCCAAATTGTAATTGTGTAATTGATTATTGAATTGATTGATGCCGGACATCGGGCTTTTTTCCGAAACCGGCCGGGATCCGAATGATGCAGGCGGTAAAAAATTATCCAGACATCCTGATTAATGTTTTTGAGGCGAATCAGTATGAAAATATAGTGGATTCCAATTTTTTAAACGCTTACATTCCGGATGACTTTCCGGTTCCCCGGATCAGTGATCCCCGCAAAAGTGAGGACGGCAATGGCGGGGAGCGGCGGCATCCCACGTATATCAAATCCTCTGAAATCAACCAGATATTCAACTACATCGGCTTTATCAAACGGGTTCACAACCGGGAATATGCCCAATATCTTCCCCTGCTTTTTCAGGAATTGAAGCGGTTTGTCCGGGTAATCGAAGAAGTGATCTACATGCCCGCGATTACCATTTCCGAAGATATTTACAGAGAACTGGACAACGGCCTGCAGAGTTTTTTTGAGGCCTACCATTCGCGAACCTGTGACCGAGACTCCTGGGTGGAGGAAATCTGGCGGCAGCAGAAGCATTTTTTGGAGCACATTGATATGCTCCTGCAAACCCTGAAAGTCAACGGCCAGGTCTTTGATCTGAAAACCGATTCCCTGCATGAAGCCATTGTTGATTTCTGCAATCGATACTTTCATGATCCCAGAAAAGATCCCCCCGGTGAAACAGACATTAATTTTGTGGCCAATTGCTGTTCCAAAGCGGCAAAAGACAGAAAGCCCAAAACCATCTGGTCCGGAGATCGGCACATCACCCGGATATTAAAAGCCATATACCGTCATTCCAACCTGTCCGGCGAATTTCCCCAAATTTATTTGCGTGCCAATTATCAACCGCTCTATTTCAGGCAAATCTTTCCGGAAGAAAATTGACGGCTTCGTCAAACGTTCACATTCTTTGTTGCGCTGCATCCGTTGATTTTTTGTTTGCTAAGCACAAGTCATCACTTAGGATTTGTGCGCGTCGCCAATTTTAAGAGCCTGGTAGCGATTTTTTCTTTGCCGTACCGGCCTTCAACCGTTGTCAAAGCCTTTCCCCGGATTTATTCCCACGCCAACTATCCGCCGTTTTAGCGTAAACAGATTTTTCCTGAAAAAAATGAACCGAAGGCAGGTTTATGCACCGGTATCGATTTGCACTTATTTTTTTGATATTCTTGAAACAGGATGATAAGTAATGGGGAGGCTGGATGAAACAGACGATGAATAACCGCCATAAAAAGGGTTGCCCATGGAAACGGACAAGGAGCTTTTATTTATAACGGTGATCGGCGAGGACAAAAAGGGAATTGTCGCCAAGGTCTCAAATTTTTTATATAAAAAAGACATCAATATTGAAGATATCAACCAGCGGATCATGGGGGACGGATATTTTGTGATGACCATGCTGGTGGATATAAAAAATGCCACCATCTCTATGGAAAGAATTACAAAAGAACTTGAAAAAATCGGTAAAGACCTGGAACTGCGAATTCAGCTTCAGCATGAAAATATATTTAAGATGATGCACAGAGTATAGACAATGACCATCACCGTAGAGGAAGTATACGAAACCGCCAGCATGATTCTGTATCAGAATCTGGATATCCGTACCACGACGCTGGGGATTAACCTGAAGGACTGCGTGGATTCGGATTTTCATCGGTTTAAGGACAATGTTTATCACCGGGTTTATGAAAACGCGGTAAAGCTTGTCAAACAGGCCCGGGCCCTGGAAATGAAATACGGCATTCCCATAGCCAACAAGCGGATTTCCATAACACCCGTCAGTCTGATTATGGAAAGCCACTGCGAAAAAGAAAAGTTCGTTGAAATGGCCCAGACCCTGGATCGGGCCGCGGGGGATGCGGGCATCGATTTTATCGGCGGTTTCGGCGCCCTGGTGCAGAAGGGACTGACCCGATCAGACCGCATGCTGGTGGATGTCCTGCCCGAGGTGTTGTCCCAGACCGACCGGGTCTGTTCCTTTTTAAATGTGGGCTCCAACGTGGCCGGGCTGAATCTGGATGCCGTGAATCTTCTGGGCCGGATGCTCAAAGAGACGGCTGAAAAAAGCAAAAACGCCATCGGATGCGCCAAATTTGTAGTGTTTGTCAATGCACCCGAGGACAACCCCTTTATGGCAGGGGCGTTTCACGGCGTGGGGGAAGGGGACATAACGTTAAATATCGGCATCAGCGGACCCGGCGTGGTGAAGGCGGTAGTGGCCCAGAACCGGGACTGTGATTTGACCCGTCTCTCCGAGGTGATAAAGCGGACCGTGTTTAAAATCACCCGGGCCGGCGAACTGGTGGGCCGGGAACTGGCAGCGGCCCTGGGAATTCCCTTCGGGATTGTGGATATTTCCCTTGCCTCCACCACCATGGCCGGGGATTCCGTGGCCAACGTGATCGAGGCGTTTGGCATTGAAAAGATCGGGGCCCATGGGTCCACCCTGGCGGTGGCACTCTTGATGGATGCGGTGAAAAAAGGCGGGGCAATGGCCAGCGGCAATGTCGGGGGCCTGAGCGGCACGTTTATCCCGGTGAGTGAAGACCAGGGCATGATTGACGCGGTGGAAAAAGGGGCCCTGGGACTGGACAAGCTGGAAGCGCTCACCGCGGTCTGCTCCGTGGGTCTGGATATGTTCGCCATTCCCGGGGATGTGCCCGAAGAAACCATCAACGCGATCATTGCTGATGAGCTGGCTATTGGTATTATCAACAACAAAACCACGGCGGTGCGCGTCATTCCGGTGCCCGGCAAAAAGGCCGGCAGTTCGGTGAAGTTCGGCGGGCTTCTGGGCACGGCCCCGGTGATGGCGGTAAACCCCTTTTCCTCAAAGGATTTTTTAAAACGGGGAGGGCGCCTGCCTGCGCCGGTGACCAGTATGCGCAATTAATGTAAAATTCCGGTGATAAAATGGAACTTCTTGAAATTAAATATATATTCCGGTTTAATGAAACCAAAAACGAGACACTGGACCTGCGCCTGAATGCAGAATCCATTGAGATAATAGATAAACCAGACAAATCGCTTCCGCCCTGGACCCATCTCGAATTTAACCAGTGCCCCCACTGTCCCCTGAACAGCCACACCCACCCTTTCTGTCCGGTGGCCCAGTGTCTGGTCCCGGTGGTGGATCGATTTGACACGATTTTATCCCACGAACATGTGAATCTGCAGGTGGTTACGGCTGAGCGCACCATCTGTTTAAAGACAACGGCCCAGCGGGCTATCAGTTCCCTGCTCGGCGTGATCATTCCCGCCAGCGGATGTCCCCATGCTGCTTTTTTCAAGCCCATGGTCCGGTTTCACCTGCCCGTGGCCAACCGCCAGGAGACCCTGTTCCGGGCCACCGGCATGTATCTCATGGCCCAGTATTTTCTGGAGGCCCGGGGCCAGGCTGTGGACACCGAACTGGCGGGGCTCTCAAAAATTTATAAAAATCTGAATGTGGTCAATGTGCATATCGCGGAACGCCTGCGCAGTTTTACCCGCACGGACTCGTCTATTAACGCTGTTATTGTGCTGGATGTTTTTACCCAGACCGTGCCATTTGTGATTGATGATCATCTGGAAGAAATCCGGTATCTGTTTAAACCATATTTTTCTGAATTTTATCAGAAAATTATCCAGAATACCGAATAGGCCGGCCCTTGCCGGCTGCCGCAGCTGCCCCCCGCCGTTTTTCAAAAGAAATCCATTTCCCGACCAAAAAACAGACAAAAAAGCAAAAAAATGCGTCTTAAACCGCACAAAAATATCACACTGAAACGACTCGCCCTTGATCTGTATCAGTTCTGCAGGGCTCAGTCGTTTGCGGTAAAGGTGTTGGGCAGACAATTTCAACGGAGTCGGCGGTATGTTGAAATTGACATCACCTATAAATGCAATCTGAAATGCATAAATTGCAACCGGTCCTGCACCCAGGCACCCAGCCGGGAGGAAATGCCCGTTCAAACCATTGAACAATTTGTCCGGCAAAGCATTGAAAAAAACTGTTCTTGGGAGCGGATACGCATTTTAGGGGGCGAACCCACCCTGCACAGCCAGTTTTTTGATATTGTTGAACTTCTCCGGGATTACAGAAAATGTCACAATCCGTCCGTGCGGCTGGTGGTGTGCACCAATCTTTACGGAAGCCAGGTAAATGCCGCCATCAGAAAACTGCCCCGGGATGTTTTCGTTAAAAGTACGGTCAAAACATCCGCGGTCAACCTGTTCCGTCCCTTTAACGTGGCGCCGGTGGATACTGTGGTCAACCGGTTTTCAGATTATTCCTGCGGATGCCGCATCATAGAAGATTGCGGGCTGGGACTGACCCCTGGCGGATATTACGTCTGTGCGGTGGCCGGTGGCATTGACCGGATTTTTGGCATTGGCCTGGGCAGGCAAACACTGCCGGCAGAAGATGACGAAATGATTGACCAGATGCAACAGCTTTGCCGGTTGTGCGGTCATTTCGGTTTTGCGCGGCCCGTGAAAACGGAAAAAATATCCCGCACCTGGCAGCAGGCCTACCTGCGCCACCGATCCAAACACCGGGAATTGACAAGCGGATAAATGGGATTAATTTAATGTCAAGTGTGTTGCATCCGATGACGGCCAAAATGATGCCGTCATGAGATTGATACCTCATCCAATTACGGAGGAAATCCCATGAATCCAAAATTATCTGAAATACTCAAAAATATCAGTGATGAATACCAGGAAAAGATCTCAACGGTTCCCGGCACCCGGAATTATCTGGAAGTGGATATCGGTGAGCGGGCCGGAAAACTCGGTTTTTCCGAGCTGAAAGATCAGTACCGCCGGGTGAATGCGGTGGTGCCGCTTAGAGAGGAGGCTCCGGGCATGCGGGTCCGCATTGACGGCCGTACGTTTGTGGATTATGCGCTCTACGATTCCGGCGTTGCCGTGCCGGGATATGTGGCCAAGGAAGCAGGGCTGCCGTACAAAACCTATGTGCCCAATGACAGCATGATTCTTAATTTTTGAGCAGACGAATGGTGAAGGTAAAGTTCTTGCAAAGGGCAGGGCCGAAACGGCCGCTGCCTTTTTATTGGGGGGGTGTTTTTTTTCGCCAGCTCCAGTTTTCATAATACTCCCAGCTGGCGATTTTGTTAAGATCCCTGATTTCGGCATCCTTGGCCCACAGGCTGGCGCGGATAACATCTCCCACGGAGAGCATGCCGATATATATTTTTTTCTTTTTGATCAGGATATGGCGGATAAAAAGGCCTAAAAATTTTTCCTGAAGCTTGATCACCGGCGTGTTATAATCGGCAAAAATAAGGTCGGTGTTCATGTAATCGCCAATCCGGGCGGTTTTCGGGTCAAATCCGGGTTCCAGGGTGTTTCTTAAGAAATCCCGTTCCGTCCAGATGCCCTGAATAGTGTCCCCTTTACCCACCAGCATGGCACCGATTTTGTTTTTTACCATCAGGGCGATGGCGTCATATATCACCGCGTTTTCGGAAATGGTCACCATGTTCGGCGTGCGTTTTTCATTTAAAATATCCTGGGCAGTAATCATGGGAACACCTCCTTTTTGATTTTAAAAAAAACCGGTCCCGTAGTGGTGGCGACAAGTATTCGCCACATGCACTTAGTGGTAAAAAAACATCTTTGTTTTCAATACCAGATATTTTTGGTAATTGTAAATCCTTTTGAAAATAGGTGCATATCGTGATATTGAGGAGGGCGCAGTGAATAAGGAGAAAAATGATCAAAGAAGAAAACACCCGCCTGGTCTATACTACGGAAAACGGCAAAATGTGCCCGTCGTGCGGCCGGCCAGTTAAGGAATGCACCTGCCGGAAGACGGCAAAAAGGATGCCTGGGCCCTCTGTGCCGAATGACGGCGTGGTCCGAATCCGTCGGGAGACCAAAGGGCGGAAAGGCAAAGGGGTCACCCTCATTTCCGGAGTCCCCCTGGATGACGCGGGCATCCGGAACCTGGGAAAGGAACTCAAAAAAAAGTGCGGCACCGGGGGCACGGTCAGAGACGGAACCATTGAAATTCAGGGAGACCACCGGGATGTTCTGGTGGCGGAACTCCGGAAACAAGGGTGGGTCGTGAAACGATCCGGCGGTTAAAAACAAAAAAAGGATGATATCGGAAATGAATCTTGTGATGACAAAAATTGACGCGGTGGATATTCAGGATGCCTGGTTTCAATGCATTGCCGCGATTCTGGACGTTGGATTCAAATATGAAATCCAGCACGGATCATACGTGGGACAGACCCGGCTGGAGTTTGACCATATTGTGGTGTATATTAAAAAACCCTATTCCGTGCCTTATGATACCATGCTGCCCCAGATTCCGGTGCATCTGAATATTCCCAACCCCGTGGCCAACGGGTATGTGGAGCAGTATCTGCCGTATTTGATGACCGATCATATCGAACCCACCGAACAATATACGTATGGTTCCCGAATATATCCCCAGATTCCCCACTGGATCGAGGTACTGAAAAAAACCCCCGGCACCAACCAGGCCGTGCTTCAGGTGGCCCGGCACGATGACTACAAACTTGAGGATCCCCCGTGCCTGCGGCACATTGACATGCGGGTGAAAGACAATACCTTGATATTTTATCCGTATTTCCGCTCGTGGGATTTGTGGGGCGGATTTCCTGCAAACCTTGCCGGCATTGCCGTGCTTCAGAAAACCATGGCCGATGAAATCGGTGTGGAATCCGGTCCCATCATTGCCAGTTCCAAAGGGCTGCATATTTACGGATATGTGGAAGAACTGGCCAAAATCCGGGCCGGGAAATGAGGGCGCCGGTGTCAAACCGCATTGAACATATCGGCCTGGTGGTCAAAGACAGCAAAGCCATGGCCCGCTGGTATTGCAACGCCCTCGGGTTTGAGATTTTAAATGCCTTTGAAGCCCCCAACGGCCATGTGGCGTTTATTAAGTGCGCTCAGACCGGGCTGATTTTCGAATTGATCACCGACCACACCCTGGCCCCTGTTGAAGAGGCGCTCTCCCATCCGCTTCAGCTTCACCTGGCATTTAAAAGCATTGAGATCGAAGTGGATAAAGACCGGCTTCTGGAAATGGGCGCGACTTTTGTCACGGATTGTCCCACTACTGACCCGGATGCCAGGGTGCTGATTGTCAAAGATCCCTGGGGCAATTTCATCCAGCTGGCCCGGCGAAAGGAAGATTTTTATAAGTAAAGCGCTTTTTTTATGACCCATAATGAAACCAAAAACCTGGTATTTCAGGCCTGGGGGAAATTGATCCGGGCCTATCTCGTTTCATTTGCCGCAAGCCTTGCTGCCGGATATGTCCTCATCGAATGGATCGCATTAAATCCGCAAAAAATTTTTGATCTCACTACCAAACGCCTTGTTGCTGCCGGCGCCCTATTTGAAAAAGGCCTGGCCTTCGGCATTGATCCGGCCCTGCTCCTTTTTGTCTGGAATTCCGCGGGCGCCCTTGCCACCATCTCTTTTATTTATACGGCATCATTAATCCATCCCGGCCGCATCCATCGGTTTCCGCGTCATTTGCGAAAAGCCCTGGTCGGCAAAACGCCCATGAAGGCGTTGCGGTTTCTGCCCGGTTGTTTGCAAATTCAACAAGAACCGGTCCGGCGGGTGTATGTCTGGCTTATGGTGCCCTTGCTCGGCATGATCCTTTTGGGTGTGGAATGCGGTTTTATTGTATCCTCCGCCACCCATCTGTTTGATTCGTATCTCATGGGCATTATGTCGCTGGCGCCCCATGGCGTGGTGGAAATTCCGGCCTTTGCCCTGGCCGGAGCGGTGACGTTTTCCGGGCATCTGTTGGTCAAGCAATCGGCCGGGCGCATCGGGGAAGGTGCGGTCTTTGATGCTATCAAAATACACAGAGAGGCGATTCCCGTGCGCCTCATTGCCCTGTTTGTCATGCTGTGCCTGCTGGTTGCCGGTATCATAGAGGCCCATATTACCGGAAAAGTGCTGGCCGCCGTGTTTGGCGGATGATCGCAAATAAGTATGCCTCAACGGTTCAAAAATTATTATTTCGCTCAGCGTCGCAAGGCTCGCAGAGAAAAAGGCCGAGCGCCTAAACGTCCCTGTGGGAAAAATACACGCATCTTTTAACAATCCTAGGGAAATTCAAAAAATGATATCCCCCATTTATCTGGACTATAACGGCACCACCCCCCATGATCCGGAAGTGATCGCGGCCATGCGGCCCTTTTTTGAAACCGATTTCGGCAATCCGTCGTCTTCTCACTGGTACGGAATTGCACCCCGCCGGGCCGTGGAAACGGCAAGGGCCCAGGTGGCAGCCCTGCTGAACTGTGACGCGGAAGAGATTTTTTTTACCAGCGGCGGCACCGAATCCAATAACCACGCCATTAAACGCGTGGCCCGGCAGATGAAGCATCAGGGAAATCATATGATTACATCGGAAATTGAGCATCCGGCCGTGCTGGAAGTCTGTCGGTTTCTCGAAAAAGACGGATTTGCCGTAACCTATCTGCCGGTGGATGAAAACGGTGTGGTCCGGATGACGGATGTGGCAGCGGCCATCCGGCCGGAGACCATCCTTATTTCCATCATGCATGCCAACAATGAAACCGGGAGTATCCAGCCGGTGGCGGAAATCGGCGCGCTCGCCGCGAAAAATAATATTATCATGCATACGGATGCGGCTCAGTCCGTAGGGAAAATTCCCGTGGATGTCAAATCGCTCAATGTGTCCCTGCTGAGTGTGGCCGGCCATAAAGTCTACGCGCCCAAAGGCATCGGGGTCTTATACATGAAAAAGCCGCTGACCCTGGAACCGTTTTGCCACGGCGCGGGCCAGGAGGCGGGCCGGCGGGCGGGTACCGAGAATGTGCTGGAAATCGTTGGGTTGGGCAAAGCCTGTGAAATTGCCGGCCGGGAGTTGTCCAAAAACATGAAGCACATGAAAATGGTAAGGGACCGGCTGTTTCAAGGGATTATCGGCAAAATTGAAGCGGTGCGGCTCAACGGGCATCCGGAAAAGCGCCTGCCCAATACGCTGAATCTTTCTTTTTACGGGCTCGAAGCCAACCGGCTGCTGGAAGAAATCGGACTGGATGTGGCCGCATCCGCGGGTGCGGCCTGCCATTCGGATACCGTGGAAATTTCCCATGTGTTCAGTGCCATGCAGATTCCCGAGCAGTGGGCCAAAGGGACGGTGCGGTTCAGTGTCGGCAAAATGACCACCATCCCGGAAATCGACCGGGCCCTAGAGGTGGTGGTGGATGCGGTGAAAAAGCTGAGGGGGTGAGGGGATTTTTGAAATCGAAATCGCTATCGGGATCGCAATCGGAAAAATTTCTCAATAATTTCTGATTTTTTTCTCTACTTTTCTTGGCGGGCAAGAAAAGTAGCAAAAGAACCCGCCCTGCGCTGCGGTGTTTCCGGAACCGGTGTTTTTTGCGGCGGGGTCAAAAACTCGCTGATATATCGATTTTTTCATTTTATCGAATAAATCCGCGAAATCCGTGCAGTCCGCGTCAAAAAAAATCAATTCTCAACCTGAGGATGCTGGCCGGCGACCTCCGCGTTCACGGCCGCGTCCGGTCCCGCGGTATCCATATTGGGGCCGGCATCGAGCTCCTTGTGGATGGTGGATGCGGCGTTGACCAGCGAATCCACCACATCCGGGTCAAACGATGTCCCTCTGTGGCTTTTCACTTCATTGAAAGCGACTTCCATGGGAAGGGCCGGCCGGTAGGGGCGGTGGGAGCTCATGGCTTCAATGACATCCGCCACCGCGATAATTCGGGCTTCCGGCAGAATCTCATTGCCTTTCAGTCCCCGGGGATAGCCGTTGCCGTCAATCCGCTCATGATGCTGATACACAATTTCCGCAATCGGCCAGGGAAACGGGATTTGCCTTAAAATTTTATACCCTACCACCGGATGGGTCTTGATCAGTTCCCATTCCGCCTTAAAAAGTTTGCCCGGCCGGTTCAGGAGGGATACCGGGGTTCGAATTTTGCCGATATCATGCAGCAGGCCGGAAAGCCGCACTGCTTCCACCTGATCCTCGGAAAGTCCCATGCTTTTGGCGATTTCACAAGCATACTGGGCCACCCGGTGCTGATGCCCTGCTGTATAGGGGTCGCGGCTTTCCGCCATGAGCGCCATTCCGCCCACCGTGGCGTTGAACATTCCCTGAAGTTCCGTGGTCTTGCTTTTTACCTGATTTTCCAGCATTCGATTCTGATCACTTAAGGCCTGCTTCATTTTTTTGAGCGACATGTGAGTTTGCACCCGGGCTTTGACTTCCGCGGCTTTAAAGGGCTTGGTGATATAGTCCACTGCGCCGATTTCAAAGCCTTTGGCAATGTACTTGGCATCGGAGAGCGCGGTGATAAAAATGATTTCCACATCGTTGTAAGCCGGGTTCGTCTTTATTTTCTTGCATACCTCAAACCCGTCAATCTCCGGCATCATCACATCCAGCAGAATCAGTTCCGGTTTGTTGGCCGCCAGATAGGCCAGGGCCTTGGACCCGTTTTTGGCAATGCCGAAACGGTAGCCGCCTTTTAATATGTTCAGCAAAAGGTCAATATTAACGGGATTGTCATCAACAATTAATATCAGGGGGGGGATGTCTTTCATCAGGCGTTATCTCCGCTGGTCAAGATGCCGCATCAAGAGGTCAATGGCCTCATCATAGTCGTATTCATAGATTTTGTTTTCAATGGCAAACAATGAAATGCCGGGATTTTTCTGTTTAAGCCCTTGCAATGCATCCGTGATGGCAAATGGGTCGGCGGTGTTGAGGGCCGTAATCAGCGTTTCCATGGCCGGCCGGGCCTCGGACATGTCTTTTTCAGAAAGGGGCAGGGACGGCGGGGAGGTATTTTTGATTTCGCCGGTCTTTTTGATTTGCGCCATCAACCGCGTAAGGTGATTTTCCAGATCGTCTGTCAGGGCGCTGACTGCGTTTTTGTCGGCCGGGTCGGATTCCGTTTGGCTGCAGAACTGCTCGATTTTTTCCGCAGCAGAGCGGACTTTATCTGCGCCGATATTGCCGCTGGTGCCTTTCAGTCCGTGGGCAATGGACTGGAGATGCTTCCACTGGTTGAGCCGCACTGCCGTTCGCACCTGATCCAAGGTGTGAACATTGGTGTTGAAAAATGTCCGCAGGATTTTCCGGTACACATCCGGTGCCATGTTTAATTCCGCGGCTGTTTTCTCTATGTTCAGTTCTTCAGGGTCAGTATCCCTGTCATCAATCGGCTCTGGGTTTTTGGGCTCAATGGTCAATGACGGCTCGCCAATGGCTTTTGTTTCAGACAGCCGGGATTCAAGCTCGGGGCGCACATGCCGCACAAGAGCGGAAAACAGTTTTTCCTGCCGCACCGGCTTGGCCACATAGCCGTTCATCCCGGCTTTTGCACACGCTTCCTGGTCGTTGGTCAGGATGGATGCCGTCATGGCAATAATGGGAAGGGACGCATATTCCGGGTGGCTCCGGATTTTCCGGGTGGCTTCATATCCGTTCATGTTGGGCATTTGAATGTCCATGAGGACCGCGTCAAATTTTTCCCTTGCCACCATCTTGACCGCCTCGGCCCCGTCTGCGGCGATTTTGGCGGAAATGCCCACGGATTTTAAAATTTCAACCGCAAGCTCCTGATTGACCCGGTTGTCTTCCGCCACTAAAATTTTCAAGCCGGATAAGAGCTCCCTGAACAACCGGTGCCGGGCCACGATATCGGATTCAGGTACGGTTTCGGGGTTGGGTTTTTTTTCAAATATCTCCATAATGGCATTGAACAGGGCTGAGACGGTTACCGGTTTGGCGATCAGGCCGTCGATAACGGCATTTTCGCTGGCCGGCAGGGCAAAGTCATTAAAGGCGTTGGTCATTAAAATAACCGGAAGGGACAGCCTGGCATCGTTCCGGATTTGAACGGCGGTCTCCACGCCATCCATTTGCTGCATTTTAATATCAATGATGGCCAGATCCATGGCTTTGCCCCGTTCTTTGCATTCCTTTAGAAATTCGAGCGCTGCCCGGCCGGAGTCAACGGTTTCCGGATAAAATCCGAACCGTTCCAGAATGGCGGAAAGAATTTTCCGGCTCGGGGCGGAATCGTCCACCACCAGCACATGCAGGCCTTTCAGCCGTTCCGGTATGGCCAGGAGGCTTTTGCGGGGGGTGGGGGAAAGCCCCATTTTTGCAGTAAACGTAAATTTTGATCCCCGGCCGAATTCGCTTTCCACAAAAATCTGGCCCTGCATTTGTTCGATGATCTGATGGCTGATGCAAAGCCCCAGTCCGGTGCCACCGAATTTGCGGGTAGAGGAGGTGTCTCCCTGGGTAAACGCCTGAAAAAGCTCCTCCCGGTGGTCGCTTTTCATGCCGATGCCTGTGTCGGTAACCGTGCAGGTCAAAAGTGCCTCCCTCTCTCCGGTGGGGTCGCCGGTGATTTCAACCAGGATCATGCCGCCGGCGTCTGTGAATTTGACGGCATTGCTCAGCAGGTTGGTCAGCACCTGTTGATATTTCAGGGGATCGCCGATAACGTCCATGGGGGTCTCCGGCCGGATGTCCAGCAGGAGTTCAATGTCTTTTTCCGCGATCACGCTGGAAAAAAGGGTAATCGCATTCTGCAGAATCTCATCCAGCCGGAAGGGCTGATTTTCCAGAACCAGGTTGCCGGCGTCGATTTTGGAAAAATCCAGAATGTCGTTGATGATGCTGAGCAGCGCGTTACCGGACGAATGAATGATTTTCAGGTACTGCTCCACTTTCAGGGACACATCCTCGGAAAGCGCCAGCTCGGCCGCGCTGATCACCCCGTTCATGGGGGTCCGGATTTCATGGCTGATATTGGCCAGAAATTCGCTTTTGGCGTTGGCCGCGGCATCCGCCGCCTGAATGGCTTTTCGCAGCTCCGCGTTGGCTTCCCGCAATTCTGCCGTGCGCTCGGCCACCCGTTTTTCCAGTTCTTTATATGCTTCTTTCAGTTTTTTTTCACTGGTGCGCAGGGCATTGTAGATGCGTTTGCGTTCGTTGATTTCCGTCTGGAGTTTCAGGTTGATCTGCCGGGTTTCTTCAGCCAGTTCCCGGGCCTTGGCGGCGGAGGCTTCCGCCCGGTTTCGGGATGCGCTGAGTTCCCGGTCCCGTTGCCTGATCTGGTCCATCATGGCGTTGAACGCGTCTACCAGCAGGCCGATTTCATCGTTGCCCTTTTTCTTGACCCGGGCGGAATAATCCATGCTGGCGGCGGTGAATCCCGCGGCCTTGGCCAGGTCCAGGATCGGACGGGAAATAAACCGGTGCAGTTTGGTCAGCATAAAGAAAGCCGTGAGAACGGCAAAGAAAAGCACAAGCCCCACATATCCCATGTATTTCCAGATCAGGCTGTACATCTGGTTGAGGTCCGACCGGATGTACACCGTCCCCATTTTTTCCGTTTCCAAAAGCACGGGTGACATCACCTTTAGTCCGGATTTGTCGAATCCCGCTGTTTCGGAGTCCATGGAGGCCGGGAAATCGCCGGGATCAGCACCGGGGCGGTGATAGCTGGCGAAAATATTTCCGGATGCGTCAAATATATACGCGCAAACAATGGATTCTTTGGCTTTCAGGGCATCCAGGGTTTCATGCGCGATGCGCGGATCATCAAAGGCCAGGGAGGCCGTGCTGCGGTCCGCAATGATTTTTGCCAGGATGGACAATTCGTGGGCCAGCATCTGCCGGAAATTCACGACTTCCAGAGCGCCTAAAATGCCGCAGGCCATGATCAGGGTGATGGAGCTGACGATCATGACAATGGTTCTTATTTTGTTGGTGATGGAATAATCTTTAAACGCTTTCATGTGAATACCGACGGTTAGTGGACGCCGGCAGCGACCTCCAGGAGTTTGGCGCTGAGCTTCAGACCGGCATGGTCGGCCGCGCTCTGGTTAATTTCAAACCGGATATGATCCTTTTCATTGTAAAGCCGGATAATACCGCCCAGCCGGATGAAATCTTCATCTTCGCCGATGGTCAAAACAGGATTTCCGGCCACTTGCTTGAGAATGTCGTACGAGCGGTATGAGTCGGAGGCGCCGATATACAGCACCTGGCATCCGGAGAGCTGGTTCAGGAAATGAATGCGGCGGATTATGAGCTTCTTCTCCCCGATTTGCCGGCCGTGAATTTTGTTCAGGATGGAATCAAATCCTCTGGCACCTACAATGCCGATGGTGAGGGTATCCATGGCTTCGGATGGTTCCCCGGCCGGTGCCGGCCACTCGATGAATTTAATGAAATTCATCATCATGGCCCCTTTAATCTGGTACGCCGTTCCTTCGATGGCCCATGACGGGCGGACCGCTGCAAAAAGCAGCAGCAAAAGGACAACGAAAACGTATTTAGGAAAAAAATGTCGCATGGATGAGAAAAATGTCGAACAGGTGGCTGGTGAATAATTTATCCATGTTTTTTCAGCAAACTATGCTATTTTTCAAAAATTTAAAATAATTTCTGCGGGTTTGAACAATGTATTATACAATGGACCGTGTTTTTAAATCAATCGTTTTTAATTTTGAAAAATAGTTACAATTTTGTAGGATTTATTCGGAAAAAACTGACAAAATTGTAAGAAATTGGTTTCGGTTAATCCTTGCTGCCGGCATTTGTCAAGGATATCAAATTATTGTGATTGCGCGGGAACTGGCATACAATTTGTATGTATATTAAAATGCGATAAAAATGCTGTTAAATGATTAATTCTGTTTATGTTCAATCAGGGATTCGATATAACAAATCCCATCAGCTCACAAGGAGTCAGGCAGAAATGTGCCGTTTATTTGCAATAACCAGTGACACCCCGGTATCTCCGATGGTGGCCTTAAGTGCCCTGGATGTCATGCGCGAAGGCCATGACGGGTCCGGGGTCGGCCTTTTTCTGCGGGATCTGGGCGGCCCGTTTGATGAAATGAAAGAAGCTCCCATCCTGTCCGGCATTTTTACCAAGGACGGGATCAAGCGCCTGGACACGTTTATGATGAATCTTGGGTTTATGACCAAATATAAAATTTCGTTTAAACTGCCCAAAGAACTCCCTCCCGGCGTTCCTGGACGGGATGTCTACCTGATCCGGGCCTATGAATATCCGGAAGCCTGGGAAGGCCGGAGCATGGCCGAACTCGGGCATGAACTCATGAAAGTCCGGCTGACGCTTCGGGAAATGGGGCAGGAAAAACAGGACATGATCGTGTTTTCCTTCTGGCCGGATGTGATCATGATCAAAGAGATCGGGGACCCCCTCACCGTGGGGCGCTATCTGCATCTGGACCGGGAGGATCTGAAAGCCCGGGTGGTGATGGCCCAGGGGCGTCAGAACACCAATTACGCCATCAACCTTTATGCGTGCCATCCATTCTTCGTGGAAGGAATTTCCACCATGACCAACGGTGAGAATACGGCGTTTGTGCCTATCCGGGAATTTTTGAAATCCCGGGGCTTTCCCGGGTATACCGGATTCCAGTCCGATTCTGAGGTGTTCACCCATATTCTGCATTACACCATTAAGAGCCTGGGGCTGGGTCTGGAAGCATACAAGCACGTGATCACCCCTCTTCAGGGGGAGGATCTGGAAACCCATCCCGACGCTCCCCTGCTTAAACAGATCAAACAGAGCTGCCGGTCCCTGATCATAGACGGTCCCAATTGCGTCATCGGCAGCCTGCCGGATCATTCTCTGTTCATGGTGCAGGACCGGAAAAAACTAAGGCCCGGCGTGGTGGGGGGGCGGCCCGGCCAATATGCATTCTCATCTGAAATCTGCGGTCTGGACGCTGTACTTCCGGACCGGGACAAAACCCGCGATTTTCAACCTATGCATCTGGATACCGCCATTATCGGGCCGGATCGACAGGAGATCACCATATGCCATCAAACAGACCCATTACCCCGTCTTCATTGAATCTCAAGGATCTGCCCTGGCAGATTCAGTGGAACAAGGACAAATGCACCCTTTGTGGCAGCTGCACCGCGGTATGCCCGGTGAACGCCATTGAGCTGGGGGTGTTCCGCAAGCGTACCGTTGAAACCGCGCTGGGAATCAATAATGCGTCTTCCAGCGTGTTTAAGGTGTATCACGCTATTCGCCAGAAAACAGACCCGGCTTATGCCTGCATCGGATGCGCCATGTGCACGCAGGTCTGCCCCAATGACGCCATTATTCCGTTAAAAAGCGATGAAGCAGCAAAGCTTTCGTTTCATATCAACCGGGGCGGTCAGCCGAGGCGACGCGGGGGCCGGCGGAATGTACCCGGCGGGCTCCTCGACCAGATCAAGTTCATCCGGATTTCAATGCTCACGGATCCGGCACTGGATGCGGGACGGCATGAATTCGAGCTGCGCACCCTTCTGGGCCGGGTCCTGCCGCCGGAAGAAAGCATTGCCCACTTCCGGGAAAACGGCTGGATGCCGCCGGTACGGGAAATTTATCCCCTGATCATCGGCAGCATGTCCTTTGGCGCGCTTTCCCCGCCCATGTGGGAAGGGCTCCAGATGGGGGTGGCGTACCTGAACGAGGAGATGAAGATGCCGGTGCGCATGTGCACGGGCGAAGGCGGATGCCCGCCGCGCCTTTTGCGCAGCCGGTTCCTGAAATACGTGATTCTGCAGATTGCTTCCGGATATTTCGGGTGGGATGAAATCATCCATGCCATTCCGGAAATGAAGGTCGATCCCTGCGCCATAGAGATCAAATACGGCCAGGGGGCCAAACCCGGAGACGGGGGCCTGCTCATGTGGAATAAGGTCAACAAGCTGATCGCGGCCATCCGCGGGGTGCCTCAGGGGGTCAGCCTGCCGAGTCCCCCCACCCACCAGACCCAGTATTCCATTGAGGAGTCCGTGGCCAAGATGATCCAGTCCATGTCCATGGCCTGGGGATTCCGGGTGCCGGTCTACCCGAAAATTTCCGCCACGTCAACGGCCCTTGCCGTGCTCAACAACCTGACCCGGAATCCCTATGCCGCGGGTCTGGCCATTGACGGCGAGGACGGGGGCACGGGCGCGGCCTATGATGTGTCCATGAACAGCATGGGCCATCCCATTGCCTCCAATATTCGGGACGGGTATCTGAACCTTGTGAAACTGGGAAAACAGAATGAAATTCCCTTGTTTGCCGGCGGCGGCGTGGGCAAAAGCGGGAACCTGGCCGCCAATGCCGCGGCTCTGATCATGCTGGGCGCCAGCGGCGTTCAGATTGGGAAATATATCATGCAGGCAGCCGCCGGATGCCTGGGGTCGGAATCGGACCGGTGCAATATCTGCAATATCGGACTCTGCCCCAAGGGGATTACGTCCCAGGATCCCCGGATTTACCGCCGCCTGAGTGCGGAAGCCGTAGCCGAGCGGGTGGTGGATGTGTTTTTAAGTTTTGATACGGAATTGAAAAAAATCGTGGCGCCCCTGGGTCGTTCCACATCGCTTCCCATTGGCATGTCCGATGCGTTGGGGATTAATGATTTTAACGTGGCGGAGCGATTAAACATTAAATATGTGGTCTGATGATTTTACACCACAGAGATCACCGACGTCACGGAGAAAAGCCTCTGTGATCTGTGGTGATGAAAAACAATGGCAAAATTGATAAAACCGTAAAAAGTCAGATTTCGACGGCAAAGAAAAAAGCGCCAAATTGGAGGCACGCAAATCCCGAGGAATGATTCGTACTCTGTGTACGATGAAGCAGAGAGGAATGCAGCGCGACAAAAAATTTGGACGTTTTGCGAGGCCGTCAATAGTATCGGAGCAATTCATGGAACCTGAATTCTATACCATAAAAGGAAAAGAGAACGGCATTCGCCTGGAATCCCGGATTCTGGAGGAAAAGATCCAGCAGGCCGTGGCCGACGGCCACCGGAAGCTCAACATCGAGGCCTTCGGCCAGCACGGCATCGGCGGCCGTCTCTGGAAAGCCGGGGATGCGCCCGTGCATGTCCGGATCGAGGGCAATGCGGGCCAGCGCACCGGATCCCTGGGATATCCCAACACGTTTATCGATATCATGGGGCCGGTGTCCGATGACGTGGGATGGCTGAACGCGGGAGCGGAAATAGCGGTGCACGGCAATGCCGGCAACGGACTGGCCAATGCCATGGCCCAGGGAAAGGTGTATGTGGGCGGCAATGCCGGCTCCCGGGCCATGACCATGACCAAAAGCAATCCCCGGTTTGCCCCCCCGGAAGTCTGGGTGCTGGGATCGGTAGGGGATTATTTCGGCGAATTCATGGCCGGCGGGATTACCGTGATCTGCGGAGTGGACGCCCAGAATCCGGAAAATATATTGGGTTACCGGCCCCTGGTGGGAATGGTGGGCGGAAAAGTCTTTTTCAGGGGCTCTCATGGCGGCTTCAGCCAGGCCGACGCACGGCTTGCGCCGATTTCTGACGAGGACTGGCAGTGGCTGACGGATAATTTATCGGTTTATTTAGAGCGCATTAACCGGCCGGAACTCTTTGAAATGCTTTCCGTGCGGGATAACTGGCAGCTTATCTGTGCGCGTACGCCCCATGAAAAAAGCATGGTGCAGAAACGGTCTATGACGGCATTTTACAGGGATGTCTGGGAAAAGGAACTGGGGCCGGGCGGACTGATCGGGGATCTGACCGATCTGGACAGGAGCCCCATTCCCCTGATTCCTACCGGTGAGATGCGTCGGTTTGTGCCGGTCTGGGCCAACCGGAAATACAAAGCGCCCTGTGAAGGGGCCTGCCCCACAGGCATTCCCGTGCATGACCGGTGGCGGCTGATCCGGGAGGGCCGGGTGGATGAAGCCGTGGATATGGCCCTTGCCTATACCCCGTTTCCGGCAACCATTTGCGGGTATCTCTGCCCCAATCCGTGCATGCAGTCCTGCACCCGGCAGATCAATGAAATGGCGCCCGTGGATACGTCCCAAATTGGCAAAGCCAGCATCACCGCCGGCGTGCCGGACTTGCCTGAACTGAGCGGCAAAAAAATTGCCGTGATCGGCGGGGGCCCGGCCGGACTGTCCATTGCCTGGCAGCTTCGGCTGAAAGGCCATGATGCCGTGGTGTATGACCGTTCTAAAATCCTGGGCGGTAAAATTTCCGCGCTTATCCCCGCGTCCCGGATTCCAAAAGACGTCTTGTCCGCGGAGTTGGAGCGAATTCGAAAAGTAATTCCCCATGTGCACCTGCAGCAGGATCTGGTAAAAGAAGACCTGGAGCGTCTGAAAGCGGATTTTGATTTTATTGTGCTGGCCACCGGCGCTCAGAAGCCCAGAACCCTGCCTGTGCCCGGAAAAGAGCGGATGATCACGGCCAGTGCGTTTCTGGCGGCGGCCCGTGCGGATGACATCACCCCGGGTGATCGCGTGGTCATCATCGGCGCCGGAAACGTGGGGTGCGATGTGGCTACCGAAGCCCACCGGCTGGGGGCCGCAAATCTTACTTTGATAGACGTACAGGAGCCGGCCGCCTTTGGCAAAGAGCGAAAGGAAGCCGAAGCTGCAGGTGCGGTATTCCGGTGGCCCTGCTTTACAAAAGAGATCACGGAAAAGGGGGTGGTGCTGGATTCCGGAGAGATTCTTGCCGCAGATACCGTGGTGGTTTCCATTGGTGATGTGCCGGATCTGGACTATCTCCCGGAAAGCATCGATACCGAACGCGGGTTTGTGACCGTGAATGAGCTGTTTCAGACATCCGATCCCCATGTGTTTGCCGTGGGCGACATGGTTCGCCCGGGTCTTTTGACGGATGCCATCGGCGCGGGCCGGAAGGCAGCAGCCGCGATTTGCGAAATCATTGACGGAAAACGGGCCCTGTCCGGTCCGGTTCAGGAAGCCGGAATCGCGCTGACGTCTTCAGATGCCGCCGTGAGCGAATACTACAGCCCTTTTGATAATGCCCAGGATCATGTGTGGGATGACCGGCCGGTCATTGACAAGGCCCGGGTTTCCCTGGAATATTTTGATCCCCGGATTACGGCATTTGAAAATGCTGAACAGTGCGGGTCCCAGTGTGCGTCCTGCGGGGCCTGCCGGGACTGCGGCATTTGCGTTACCCTCTGTCCCCAGGCAGCCATTCAGCGGGAAGACCGGGGCGGTATGAATTATGAGTACGTGGTAGACGGAGAAAAATGCATCGGGTGTGGATTCTGTGCCGGTGCCTGCCCCTGCGGGGTGTGGGAACTCGTGGCCAGTGACCCCATCGGCGTCTGACATTTGGAGTTGATTTAATTTCAGGATTTGGTAAAAAAACGGCACCTGGTTTTTTTAAACAGGGGTATCTATTTGGTTTTTAAAGAAATTATTTTCAACCACAGAGACCACGGGGGTCACGGAGAAAATAAAAAATAACCTCTGTGTGCGCTGTGATCCCTGTGGTTTCATCATATTTGGAAAAGATTTATAAAAAACATGAAAGCATTACTTGCCTTAGAGGACGGCAGAACATTTGCGTGCCGGAGTTTTACCGGCCCCGGGGAGACCACCGGGGAAGTGGTGTTTAACACCAGCATGTCCGGATACCAGGAAGTGCTGACCGACCCTTCCTACCGAGGGCAGATGGTGGTCATGACCTACCCGCTTATCGGCAACTACGGGGTCAATCCCGAAGACGTGGAGTCGGACCGGATTCATGTGTCCGCGTTTATTATCAAAGAATACCAGGAGTTTCCGAGTAATTTCCGCGCCACCCAGACGCTGAAACAGTATCTGCTGGATCAGAAGGTGCTGGGAATTGACTCTCTGGACACCCGGGCCCTGACCCGGCATATCCGCACCGCCGGAGCCATGCGGGCGGTGATCTCTACCCAGACCCTGGACCCGGCCACACTGGTGGAACGGGCAAAGCAGGCCCCGAAAATGGAAGGCCGGGATCTGGTGCGCACCGTGGCAACGGATCAACCGTATTTCTGGGACAACGACCGGCCCGTGCCCGTCGCACCGGGGCTGACGCTCGATGCCGACCTGTGGTGTCATCGCGGCACCCGCCCGTCTGTTGCTGCCTTTGATTTCGGGGTGAAATACAATATCCTCAGATGCATCGAACGGGCCGGGTGCGAGGTGCTGGTGATGCCGGCGGCCACGTCTGCTGCAACCGTCCGGAAATTAAACCCGGACGGCATTTTTTTATCCAACGGCCCGGGCGACCCGGAGCCGGTGGAGTATGCGGTGCAAACCATCAGGGAACTGCTGGGATATAAACCCATGTTCGGCATCTGCCTGGGCATCCAGCTGCTGGGCCTTGCTCTTGGCGGTCGGACGTACAAGCTTAAATTCGGACATCACGGCGCCAATCAGCCGGTGCAGAACCTCAAAACCCGGCGGGTGGAGGTGACCTCCCAGAACCACGGATTTGCCGTGGATCTGGAGAGCCTGGATCCGACGACAGTGGAAGTGACCCACATGAACTTAAACGACAATACCGTGGAAGGCTTCCAGCATAAAAAATATCCCCTTTTTGCGGTCCAGTATCACCCTGAAGCCGCGCCCGGGCCCCATGACGCGGATTATCTGTTTTCCGATTTTGTAAAAATGATGAAAGCCAACAAGTAGATACCCATGCCCAAACGCACAGACATAAAAAAGATCCTCATTATCGGGGCCGGGCCGATTATTATCAGCCAGGCCTGTGAATTCGACTATTCCGGCACCCAGGCCTGTAAAGCCCTGCGGGAGGAAGGCTATGAAGTGGTGCTGGTCAACAGCAACCCTGCCACCATCATGACTGATCCGGAGATGGCGGATTTTACCTATATCGAGCCGGTGACGCCAAAAACCGTTGAAATGATTATCGAAAAAGAGCGTCCGGATGCGCTGCTGCCCACCCTGGGGGGGCAGACCGGATTGAATACCGCAAAAGCCGTGGCGGAAAACGGGGTGCTTGAACGATATGGGGTTGAAATGATCGGGGCTGATCTGGCCTGCATTAACAAAGCCGAAGACCGGGACCTGTTCCGTCAGGCCATGCACCGGATCGGGCTGCGGATTCCCAGAAGCGGCATTGCCAATGACATGGATGCGGCCAGAAAAATCGCCGCGGACATCGGATTTCCCATTATTGTACGGCCCAGTTTTACCCTGGGCGGCACCGGCGGCGGGGTGGCCTACAACCCGGAAGAACTGGAGGTGCTGGCGGCCTCCGGCCTGGACGCCAGCATGACCACCCAGGTGATGCTGGAAGAGTCCGTGCTCGGGTGGAAAGAATACGAACTGGAAGTCATGCGGGATAAAAATGACAATGTGGTGATCATCTGTTCTATTGAGAACATGGATCCCATGGGCGTTCATACCGGAGACAGCATTACCGTGGCCCCGGCCCAGACCCTGACCGACCGGGAATATCAGGTCATGCGGGATGCGGCCATTGCCATTTTGCGGGAGATCGGGGTGGAGACCGGCGGTTCCAATGTGCAGTTCGCCATTAATCCGGCGGACGGGGAAATGATCATCGTGGAAATGAACCCACGGGTATCCCGGAGTTCGGCCCTGGCTTCCAAGGCCACGGGATTTCCCATTGCCAAAATCGCGGCCAAGCTGGCGGTGGGATATACTCTGGATGAGCTTCCCAACGACATCACCGGTGAAACCGTGGCGTCCTTTGAACCGGCCCTGGATTACTGTGTGGTGAAGATTCCCCGCTGGACCTTTGAAAAATTTCCCGAAGCCGAAGATGTGCTGACCACCTCCATGCGGTCCGTGGGGGAAACCATGGCCATTGGCCGGACCTTTAAGGAAGCCGTGCAAAAAGGGCTGCGGTCGCTGGAAATCGGGCGATTCGGGTTTGGTGCGGACGGAAAAACCTGCCGGGAAACCGCGGATGAGCCGCCCTCTGCCGATGAAATTGAAAAGTTTTTGTCCCGGCCCAATTCCAACCGGATTTTTTACCTGCGGGAAGCCCTTCTGGCCGGCATGTCCGTGGATGCCATTTTCCAACTGACCGCCATTGACCCCTGGTTTCTGTACCAATTCAAGCAGATAACGGATATGGAACAGGCCCTTGCGGTATCCGGCGCAGACATAACACCTGAACAGCTGAAGCAGGCCAAGGAATTCGGGTTTTCAGATGTTCAGCTGGGATTTCTGACCGGCAGGGGAACGG
The DNA here is from genome assembly GCA_963675805.2 of Desulfobacterales bacterium. Taxonomy (GTDB): domain Bacteria; phylum Desulfobacterota; class Desulfobacteria; order Desulfobacterales; family Desulfosalsimonadaceae; genus SURF-3. The sequence goes on from CAXXNU010000001.1 coordinate 1,457,663, forward strand.
CCGCTGTCCGTGCCATGCGGAAAGCCCATCATCTTCAGCCGGTATACAAACTGGTGGATACCTGTGCCGCGGAATTTGAGGCCGCCACTCCCTATTATTATTCCACCTGGGAGACGGAAAACGAGGCCCGGCTGTCGGATGCCCGAAAAATCATGATTCTGGGCGGTGGTCCCAACCGCATCGGCCAGGGCATTGAATTTGATTATTGCTGTGTGCATGCTTCCTTTGCCTTAAAGGAGATGGGCATTGAAAGCATCATGGTCAACAGCAACCCGGAAACCGTGAGCACCGACTATGATACGTCGGACAAACTCTATTTTGAGCCGCTGACCCATGAGGACGTGCTGCATATTGTGGAAACGGAAAAGCCGGACGGCGTGATTGTGCAGTTCGGCGGCCAGACCCCCCTGAATCTGGCCCTGCCGCTCATGGATGCCGGGGTTCCCATTATCGGCACCAGCCCGGCCAGCATTGCCCGGGCCGAAGACCGGAAGCAGTTTCAGGCCATGCTCAACAAACTGGGGCTGGTGCAGCCCCCCAACGGCACGGCCCGGACCACTGCTGAAGCAGCTGCCGTGGCTGATGAGATCGGTTTTCCCGTCATTGTGCGGCCGTCCTATGTGCTGGGCGGTCGGGCCATGAAAATTGTGTACGACCGAAACGATTTGGAAAATTTCACCCGTCTGGCCCTGGCCGCGTCCCCGGACCACCCGGTGCTGATCGACAAGTTTTTGGAAGATGCCGTGGAAGTGGATGTGGACGCCATAGCCGACGGCACCGTGACCGTGATCGGCGGCATTATGGAGCATATTGAGGCCGCGGGCGTGCATTCCGGGGATTCCGCGTGCGTGCTGCCGCCTTACAGTTTGAAATCATCGGACATTGAAGAGATATCCGCGGCCACCAAGGCCATGGCCCGGGAGCTGAACGTGGTCGGCCTCATGAATGTGCAGTATGCCATCAAAGACGGCCGGCTTTATGTGCTGGAAGTGAACCCCCGGGCCTCCCGGACCGTGCCCTTTGTGAGCAAGGCCACGGGCGTGCCTCTGGCCAAGCTGGCCACCAAAATCATGACCGGCAAGACCCTGGCGGAACTCGGATTTACCAAAGAAGTGCATCCGGCCCATATTTCCGTGAAAGAAGCCGTGCTGCCCTTTAACCGGTTTCCGGACGTGGATATCCTGCTGGGGCCGGAAATGAAATCCACGGGAGAGGTGATGGGCATTGACATGGATTTCGGCCGGGCCTATGCCAAAAGCCAGATCGGCGCCGGACAGAATTTGCCCACCCAGGGCGCGGTCTTTATCAGTGTGCAGGAGCAGGATAAACCCTCAGCACTGACTGTTGCGCGGCAGTTTGCGGACATGGGCTTTGCTATTGTCGCCACCCGGGGCACGTCAGATTATTTCCGGGCCGGCGGCGTTGAAAACCGGCTGATCAACAAAGTGTCCGCGGGCCGGCCCCATGTGGTGGATGCCATCATGAACCGGGAGATTCAGTTTGTAATCAACACCGGCACCGGCGATAAAATTCGGCGGGACGGGTACATGATCCGGCGGGCGGCCTTGAAATTTAATATCCCCTATGCCACCACCATTGCCGGGGCCAGCGCCATGTGCCGGGGCATCAGCGCCATAAAGGAAAAAGCCCTTACCGTGGCGCCGATTCAGGCGTACCATCAGGCCGATTTGTAAAAAAAATGAAAATGCCGAAGGCATTAATCATAATTTTAGCTCACTTCAAACTTTAGTTCACTTTTAACTTTTCCGGTTTATCCGGATCGGGAATTATCCGTAAAAGCAGAATATCCAAAATGACGATTCTTCAAGACGCATTAAACGACCGACCCAGAGAGGCCTGCGGCGTGTTCGGCATTCACAATCATCCCGAGGCGGCCCGGCTGACGTATTTCGGCCTCTATGCGCTTCAGCACCGGGGCCAGGAAAGCGCGGGCATTGCCGTGGTCCGGGATCGGCGGATCGCGTTTCATAAAGGCATGGGCCTGGTGTCGGATGTGTTTAACGATGACCGCATGGAATATTTAAAAGGAGAATGCAGTGCCATCGGCCATGTGCGTTATTCCACCACCGGCGATTCCGTTGTGGTGAATGCCCAGCCGTTTGTGATCAACTACAGCGGCAAATCCTACGGCGTGGCCCACAACGGCAACCTGGTGAACGCCCATCATCTGAAAAAAGAACTGGAGGAATCCGGGTCTATTTTTCAGACCACCACAGACAGTGAAATCTTTCTGCATCTGTTTGTGAAAAATTTGAAAAACGGTCTGGAATCCGCCCTGGTGAATGCGGTGACGCGCATTGAGGGGGCCTATTCCTTTGTGCTGCTCACGAGCCGGGGGGAGGTCATCGGCATCAAAGACCCCCACGGCTTCCGGCCGCTCTGTCTGGGCCGCTGCCTGGCCAATGACCGGTATGTGCTGGCGTCGGAGTCCTGCGCCCTGGATCTGGTGCAGGCGGAATTTATCCGGGAGCTGGAGCCCGGCGAGATTGTTATCATCAGCGACGATGGCATTAAAAGCATTTTTCCCCATAAACCAGACTGCCCATCTGCGTGTATTTTTGAACTGATTTATTTTGCCCGGCCGGATTCCCGGATTTTCGGTAAAAATGTGTATCTGACCCGGAAAGCCCACGGCCGCCAGCTGGCGAAAGAAGCGCCGGTGGCGGCGGATCTGGTCATGCCGTTTCCGGATTCCGGAAATTACGCAGCCATCGGCTATGCCGAAGAATCCGGGATCCCCTTTGATTTGGGCATGATCCGGAATCATTATGTGGGCCGGACGTTTATCCAGCCCACCCAGAGCATGCGGGATTTTTCCGTGCGCATGAAGCTGAATCCGGTCAAAGAATTGCTCAGGGGAAAACATATTATTATCATTGAAGATTCCATCATCCGGGGAACCACGGCCAAAACCCGGGTCAAGGCCTTGCGGGAGCTGGGGGTCCGGAAAGTGCATATGCGGATTTCCTGCCCGCCCCACCGGTTTCCGTGCCATTACGGCATTGATTTTTCCACCAAAGGCGAGCTCATCGCTGCCAGAAAATCCGTGGAGGAATTGAGGGACTATCTGGGACTGGACTCCCTGCACTATCTGAGCCTGGAAGGGATGCTCGCGGCCACGGGGGTGGAGTGCCCTGAAAATAATTTTTGTAAAGCTTGCTTTGATGGTTGTTATCCGGTAGGATTTGATGATATTGTCTCTAAGACATGTTTGGAATAAGTTTCTGAAAATTTTATCAGCATTTTCCAAACAGTGGCTTTTTTTTCCTGGTGAGGAGGGGCATCCATGATCGAGTCGAAATATTTAAAGGATAATGTCCAGAATATCCAAAGGCTTATGGGGATACCCGGGCTCAAGGAATTTGAAACCCGGAATCTGGCAAAGCTGTTGCGGCTCAGTAAAATCAGGGAATATGAAGACGGGGAAATCATTATCAGAGAAGGGGACAATGACCCCTGGCTTTATTTTCTTCTGTCCGGCCGGCTGATTATCAAGAAAAACGGGATTGAAATCGGCCGCATCGACCAGACCGGAGAGATTTTTGGTGAAATGCGGGTGATCGATAGTCTCACCCGGTCCGCGTCGGTGTATGCGGACGGCAAAACCCTGTGTCTGGGAGTAGACACATCGGCCAAAGGACGTCTCAGCACCGTGAGCACCGAGGAACGGGACGAGCGCCTTGATTTTCTGCTGCTGCTCTACCGGATATTTTCCGAATACATGTCCATCCGCCTCCGGGCCGTGAATGACGAACTTATCAAGACCAAAGTGGAGCTCCAGGTGCTGATGGAAAACAAAAAAGAATCTGCAAAAGCCTAACCCCTTTTAAAATCTATTCCTTTAGTGGTTGTTGGCGCACCGATCCCATTTCCTATGAGCAGAACCGTCGCTTTTTCAAAAAATTCCGTTAATGTTTTTTTCCATATTCTGACCCGCTGCAATCTCCGGTGCTCCCACTGCTATATCAACCCGGATCAGCACGGCAGTGAAACCCTGTCTTTGGACATGGTTTCCGCATGGCTGAAACTCTTTGTCCATCAAACAAAAAACGCCAACCTGATTCTGCTCGGCGGAGAACCCACCCTTCACCCGGATCTCGCGCCAATCGTTAAAACCGCCCGGCGCATGGGATATGGGTCCATTACCGTGGATACCAACGGGTACCTGTTTCATGATATCTTAACTAAAATTAGGCCCGTTGATCTGGATTTTATCAGTTTCAGCCTGGATGGGGCAACGCCTGTCACCAATGACGCCATCCGGGGCCAGGGCTGTTATGAACATTGCGTGGCCGGCATCCGGCAGGCAAAGGAAAAAGGGTTTCAAACCAGCCTGATTTACACGGTCAGCAATGAAAACATTCATGAACTGCATATGATGCCGCCGCTTTTGGCGGATCTGGGGGTGGACCGGTTTTTTATCCAGGTTATCGGAATCCGGGGCAAATCCAGGGAAAAAGAGCAGAAAAAAACCAATAATTCTTCGGAAAACAGCCCAAAACTCCAAGTGAATCGAAAGACCTGGATGACACTGATTCCGGAGGTGGCAGCCCGGGTGGCGGATCTGGGCATCACCGTGACCTATCCCAAAGTTTTTCTGGAAAACACGGAATTGTTTGAATGCGCGGGAAACGTGGCGGACAATTATTTTATTTTCCCCAACGGCCGGGTCTACCGGTGCCCCCTGTGTGAAGACTATCCCCTGCACAGTTTTGAGATCGTGGATAACCAGCTGGTTTCAAAACCTAAAATCAATGAGCAGGATCTGTTCGCCCTGAATATTCCCGAAGGATGTGTGATTAATAAACTGGTGCAGCCGGCAAACCTGAGCTTTCGGGCTGACGGCACGCCGGAATACCAGATCGCCTGCTGTCTCTTGAAAGAAGAAGTCGCTCCAATCAACTTGTAGTTTTGAGCCCAGGCCTGTGGCTGACGACACCCCAAGATATAGTGTACCCTTTAAAATGAGAATACTGGCCGGTCTTATCGAAAGTGCTCGCCTTAGAAAATGCCTGCAATACTGTCGTTTTTAAACACCATTCGAATAATTAAGATCCATCTATGGCGAGCAATCACTTTTTGTTCAAACAAATCCCTCTCCCAAAATAATATCTATATCGCACTGAGTCTGCAAAAAAAAATCATTGTGTAGGCATAATGCTTACAAAAAAATCAGATGTTTTCCTATTGTAATATTTTTTTTGGGGGAATATGCTTATTTAAAACGATTCTGATTTGAGCAGATAATAAACAGATGAATCTCTTAATCCAAAGTCATTTTTTATCCACACACTCTTCTTGTTTATCGATGCATTTCAGAGATTTAAAATTTTTCATAAATTTAAAAATCCTGAAAAAATGGAGGCCCTTATGTCGTCCAAAAATTGCACGCGAATATTTTTTTGATGATAGTTATGATTCTTTTAACAATAGGTTGTGGAGGTGGGGGTAGTGAGTCTAAGGACAAAGACAAGGACGGATACACCGATCAGAATGATTGCAATGACAGTGATTCAAGGATTTATGTTGGCGCAATAGAAATTTGTGGTGACGGTATTGTTCAAGATTGTGACGGAACAGATTTGTCATGTGATGATGTTGATAACGATGGAGATGGATTTACTGAGAATCAGGGTGATTGCAATGATCAAGATGAAAGTATTTCACCAGATGCTGAGGATATTGAGTGTGATGATATTGATCAAGATTGTGATGGGTTAGATGTTTGTTTTTATGAAGAATTTTCTTCAATTTGTTCATCAAATCCTGAAGGTATTGTGCATGCCTCACAATACACCGGTCCTGGGATACATCCTATAGCTTTATTGACAACTGATGGGGAAAAACATGTGTGGAATGATGATTTACCATCTGAATGGAAACCTGAATCACTTTTTACTACTGAATTAGTTGCTTGCATTAGTGAAGAAGAAGGAGAATTGATCGAAAGCTGTTTATATTCTATTGGCTTATATGTTTACCGATATCGAAATAAAATTCAATATTCTCTTTATGAAGTGTTTACAGGAGATCTTGTTGAATCTGAAGAAATTTATGGGAGTATTCCTGGAAAGTGCAATAAGACTGAGATTTTTAATTGCCATGAAAGTGATCCTTTTCCTCCGGGTATTGATCATTTTCCTAAATGTTCTAATATATCAAGATACGGTTCTCATGTTGAATCATCAGATTTAATAGATGCTCTGAAACAATTTGTTGAATGAATTGCCACCTATTAATGCGAGACCTTGCTCATTGAGGGGACGACCATTTCAAACCATGACCGTGAAACTGTTTTACGGGGTTGAAGCACCTTACAGAATTTTGAACAAGAAAGCAATAAAAGGATATAAAAATAGCCGGTTAGGTCAAAGCAGAGAAAAAAATTGGCGGGGCAATCAAACGGTCGAGCAGACCGGGGTTGAATATAAAATACTAAACTTAACCACTCGGGGTGAGAAATGGGACTTTTTAAAACGACTATTGATGATGTTGAAAAATTTAAAATGAAAGGTAATGCTAAAAAACTTGTCAATATTCTAAACAAAAAAGATGAAGAGTTAGTAATTTCTGCAATGAATGCTATTGATTCAATAAGTGAAAAAAAATCACTTAAAGAGATGTTAAAAAGATTAAATAGTGAACGATATTCATTTACAGATGCTTCTCAAAAAAAAGAAAAAAATACAAACATTACTAAGAATCTTGAGAAGCTTATTCAAAAGAACAAAGAAAAATATTCCGAGATATTAATAGAAGAACTTCTTTCTGATATTACTCTCATGAAAAAGAAGTTCGATCCCAATAATTATATCGAATCTTTACAAATTTGGGATAGAATAGAGAATTATAAGGCACTCATACTGAAAATGAATGATTCAGTTATATCGAACTTAGTTCCGTTGATTAATCATGATGATATAGATATTCGGTTCCATTTCACTCAAATACTTAATCTTTTAAAGAAGAAAAGTAATGAATACAGAGATATTCTTGAACGTGAGCGTCCAACAATATGGAAAGGTAAAAGATTTGGCAGCTTAAATTTGGATCGCTATTTACTATCTAAAAATTCGTTCGAGATTCCGGTTTTTAGTTTTAGTTGCGACACTAATGATGGAACTACTTATCTCATCGGATTGACAGATAAATTTCTGTATGTTCACGTGGACACGGACGTTCTCTCAGGAAAGGGATCTATACATAATTTCCCCTTAGCTGTTGTTGATAAAATTGTCGTTGATGGTGAAAGGAATTTTTCTATTTACACTGGTCGTCAAGAGCAATCAAATGAATATGATTTGATTTTACGATTTGTAATGTCAGATGGAGCAATTGCTATGTCCTCAATCCACTCCTGTCTACCAAATGAGCAAGACCCTCTATTATTATTGAATATCTTTATTGATTTATTTCAGAAAATTAAGAATGATAACTTGCAATATGAAGAGATTAATAAAATGTCCCTCTGTAAACGAGTTCGACTTTATGGTAAATCTCAGTAGCTATTCTGCATAAGTCTAAAATTCATATTTTGCTCATCGAAAGGGGGGAGTAAAAGTAGATTTTACTGTAGATATAATGTGCCTTTAACGCCAAAGACTGAATCCGTTTGGAAAAGTTAACCAGGGACTCGGACAAATTGTTAGGAATAATAAGGAATAAGACATTGCTTTTCGTTGTTCGATCTATCTCAAAAATCAGCTTGTATATCAAGTTTTAACAGGCTCTTTATGTTGGAGGGGTGTGTCCGTGATTTTTTTAGGGTCGATAGCTCCCATCGAAGAAGTGTGCATCCTAAAAATCCAACCGTCCAGTAAAGAATACAATAGCGACCCGGGGACATTCCAAAAAACCGGCAAAAAATCACAACTTAGATGTTGTGGTGTGTCGAGAGGAAGAATGCTGATATCGCTTATCGAAAGTCCACGCTTTTAAAACTGCCTGCAATACTGAAGAAATAGACAGGTATTAATATTTCCCTTCACGATAACTAAATCAGAAAATAGTAAGAATTTCTTCTATGTATACCATTTGGGACATAAAGAAGACATTTTTATACTTTTTGAATGATTGGATTGCAGTAATTTTATTATAACCTCATAGATTTTAGAGAGATACTTTGATTTTATTGTTTTTTAGGAAAAAGTGGAGTAAAAGAGAAAATCAGTAATTCGGGACGAAAAGAAGAATTCTTTATAATAATAATGTTAGGCTAAGTTTATTCAAGAAAAGGAGGAGGTTAAAATGAAAAAGGTTTTTAGTACCTACAACGCATTGTGTTTAACATTTATTCTATTACTTCTTGGGTCGCCCCATCACTCAATAGCGCAAGACAATCAAATTGACAAAAAATTAATCACTGCAGCGAGATTAAAAGCGAAGGGAATGGGATATAATCCAATTACTCTATACACTGATGAAAAAGGGCATGTTGTTTTTACAGAAGGAAATATGCTTTCGATTAGAAATGGGCAATCAGGAATAGCAGAAGGCGATATGGTTGTTAATGTGGGCCACCGCGATGCAAACGTTGCTGGGTCGATTCTGAAAAATGGCGAATATGGCATCGTCAAAAACGGAAAATTTGAAAAAGCCTCCGATAAGATAGGTGGAATACAGAGTAGTTCTTACCTTTGGCTTATTGCCTTAGTCGGAGCAGGATTATTTCTCTTTATTATTATCGCTATACGCAAGAAACGTAAAGTGACAACTGATAATTCCGAAACTAAATCTCAAGCAATTAGTCCACCTAAAAAAATTGAGAATAAGCCTCAAAATAAACTAAGAGATGTTATTTTGGTTGTTGATGCGAAAACTCTTGAATGGCTCAAAGGAAAATCTAGAGATGAAATGATAGGGTTTGCTTTAAATTCATGCAAAGTAATTGCTGATGACGTCTGGACACAAATAGAATCATGGGTTCAAGCATCTGGTGCAGTACCATCAATCTTTAATATGCCTGGTGCTTGGGACCCAAGTAAATGTGCGGAGGTTATTCACCAGGCAAAAAGTGAATATAAAAACCTGACTATTGCAGTTAGAACAGGTACAACCGGTTTTGGCGGGAAAATTGCTGTAGCATTATGCATGAATGATTAAGATCATTTAGAATAGGTCTTGGAATAAAGGGGTATCGGCAATGAAAAATGTAATGAAAAATATATTTTTGGGAATCTCTGCGATTGTTTCCATAGCCATTGCCAGCAAAATAGTCGGTCATCCACCGAGAGGAGTTGAGCAAGTAATTCTTTACGCATTCCCTGGTGGAATCCTCATGTTTTTTATCTTTGACCCCTTAATGAAAGCTTTTAGTGGACGCAAGGGTGACAAAGATAAAAGTAAATCTGAATCAAGCAGTGGAATCCACCAGGCGGCACAAAAGCAACCGACTCAACAAAATAATCCTTTTTCTGAAAAAATATTAAACTTCTTAGATGAAAATCCACTCTCCATAGGAACCCTTGACGAATTTAAAAAGGGTCGAGAGGATTTCAGCAAGTGGGGGGATGGCGTCCTTACTGGTTCAAAAGAGTGGGTTGTTAACAAGCTCTGCAATAAACTATCAGAAATTGGCGCAAGCAATCCTCCTTCGATAAGACGATCACAGAACTATGGATGGCAAACCAGCAACTTAGAGGGTTTTACTGCAAGAATAGAGGCCTCCATTCCTAATATGCTTGCCGGTTACTATATTGGACGATTGGGTGATAATATGTATGGTCTTTTCGGCTGTAATTTCAATAATAATGAAACAGAAATTCCAGCTTCGCCCATAGTCAAATCGATTAAGCTGACGGAACAAGGTGATGCCGCAAGGGGTGTTTCCGTTTTGTTGGTTGCCCTGCGATGGGGTTCTAATCCGATCAGCAAACAAGAATTGCGAGATAGAGCGGCTATGGCTGTGCAAGTAGTAGATGGTCAATTTGATAAAGACGTCATGGATGTAAAGATACTTGTCATTGATGAAAGTCAACAGTATGTACAATTAAGTGTACGGGCAGATTTTCGTGACAAGGCTGAAGAGGAACAAATGAGAGAAGCCCTCAAAAAGGAATTTATAAAGTAACCCATTGAGGCAAGAACAACGATCTGCAATTGCCTAACAACCGCATAAACTCGGACTGGCAATTCCGCTGCGCTCCATTGCCATCCGGTTTTGCGGAGCGTTGGAAAGTTAAAAATGACGAAAGGAGATAAAATGAGAGAAAATAAGCATTGGATTTTGTGTCCAATCCTTCTAATCGGCCTTATTCTTTTGAATTTGATTATTCTAACATCCGAGGCAAATGCCAATTCAAATAAGGCTTTTGGCATAGTAAAGTACAATACTGATAAAACTCCTGCGTCTGGCATCAGAATATTTTTTGCGCCTCAGAGTGATGACAGTGAATCTTGTAACTTAGAATCTGCATTTTCCGCAATTACCGACAAATCGGGCACTTTTTCTTTAGCATCAGTGCCGGATGGTCAGTATTACGTGTTCTTTGGTGCTGCCAACGATCCCAATGAATCATTCAAAGGTGCGATAGTTCCAATTTCATCGAGTAAGCTGATGATTCTTCCGATGTTCCAACCAGACAACAAAAAACTTCGAGAGCCCATAAAAATCCTTGAAGGCGCTGAGATGGAATCTAAAGATGGACAAGCTTTGGTTCATGGCTATTTCTATTTTCAAGGCTTGAACATTCTCGCATTTTCAAACCATGGGAAACTTGAATCTGTTGAGATTCGCAAAGATGTTAGTGGGTTGTCGTTTGAAATCATACCAAGCGTGATTAAGGAAAATAAATGAGCCCAAATAGTGGTAAATTTTTCGGCTTCCAACAACCGGCTCCACACAGACCCTGCAAACAGATCGGGTCCGGTGAGCCAGAGCGTTAGCTACCAAGGAAGAGGAGGATACATGAAAAGTATTAAAGTGATTATGTCTATACTGACTATTATCATTATTTAGTTGGGTTGTCTTATGCTCAGCCAACGATCCCCAAGGAAAATATTCCATCGAACGTAGAACCAGCAGTGAAGGCTACGATTGAAAGATTATATTCTTCTAATAAAATTGAGCGAGAGAAAGCTGCTAAAATATTAATGGACATGTTAATGCGCAAAGTAAAGAATGCAGATCCAGCAGCACCGTTCTTGATAGATTACTTGATTGAAGACTTATATCATGGAGACACTAAAAATGCATCTGGTAGTCTTGGTATGTTAAATAGTTATTGTGGTTTCAGTATCGATAAACGTGCTGTTGAACCGTTAATTAAAGCACTCAAGGATTCAGATTGGGATACGAGAATGAATGCAGCCCTTGTCTTAGGCAGCTTTAAGGATTTAGGGGCTGTAGAGCCATTAATTAATGCTCTGAATGACAGCTTGACAAACGTGAGAGATAATGCGGCAAAGTCTTTAACAAAAATAACAGGAGAAAATTTTGGTACTGATCAAGCAAAGTGGATACAGTGGTGGAAGCAGAACGAAAACACCTTGCAAGCTAAAAACACATCATCAAAGGCCACGTATCAAAGTGTAAAAAAAAGCCCTATCCTCCCGAATTTTGGAATAATACTCGACGGAGAAAACGAGGTGCGCATTTTAAATCCAAATACTTTTGAAGTCGCTGTTGGCATTCGTTCTGGAAACCATGGAAAGGACCTTGAGGTTTCATCCAATGGTAAAGCTTCGATCTTTATACCCAATGGAAAGTATGAAATATATTTTGTTTACTCGAATAAGCCCGATGCTCTTTTTCAAGGAGACAGTTTTACACTTCATGACAATGGCGTTGAAATTCAAATTGTAAAAGTTGTTGGAGGAAACTATCGAATTAAGAGAGTCAAATAGGTAGCTAACAAGGCTAATTCAGCCGACGCAAAAACCGCGCGGCTGATTAACGTCGTTATACAAAGGAGGAGTTAGATGAAAAAAACATCGTATGGGAAAGTTGCAGTATTTCTTTTGTTTCTGATGGCCATTACATGCAGGCCTATTTGGGCGCAGGACAAGACTGATATTGTTAAGGCGAAAGATCGGACTCTTCCGCCGATTACGATTATGGGAACTATAAATAATGCCACTGAAATGAAAGAACATATCTCAAGTGAAACTTATCTTCAAATCGTACAGGCCACAAATGGCAAAATAAGCCTACATGTTGTTAACGGTGAGCTAATCTTCAACTCTACTCTCGCCAAAATCCCATTCCCTGAAGACGGAGTGTTCGTATTCAAAAAAGCACGCAATTTGAAGCTTGGCGAGTCATACACTATCGTGTCACAGTTGATTGATAATTCCACAAATCGCTCTATGTGGTTGATTATGGATGGAAAGCCATTAAAAGTTGATTTTCCACTTGAATATAAGTATACTGGGGATACAAAAGAAATTAAAATTGACTTAACAAAAAATAATATTAAATTTTCTCCGTAAAATGAATACGCCATGGTATTAGGCTTGACAAGGATGCGCCGGAAAACCGTCCGCGCACCTGTCAGCTTGGTCGTTCGGTCCTGCAATTTTAATAGTGTTCACAGCCAAATCCTTCCCCACCAGTGCACCTTTCAATAGCCTGTGCTCGCGTCTGTAAAAATTTAACAGGCACAAGATAGGGTGTCCCTCAAGCAATGGTTCTGAATTAAATAATGAAAAGAGTTTCTTTATTTAAGGGAGTTTTCTGTGGGTTCAGCCCCGGATGCAAATACAGAGAGTGGACTTGATAACATGTATCATCTGGAATTATATTTTAAAATCAAAGGAAAACTATAAAAAAACCGTCACCCTCAACATATTGTCAGGAGTGACGGTTTTTTGTGTGTGAATCGTGGGCCTGTCTTAATCCACTTTGGCAAACGCCATTTTTTTTGATTTACACACCGGGCATTCGTCCGGTGCTTCATTTTCACATGTATATCCGCAAACATTGCACACATAATAATCCACGTTTTCAGCCGCATCCAGGTTGCCCAGGGCTTTCTGGTAGAGGGCGGCATGAATTTTTTCCACTTCATTGGCATAGGTGAATGTCCGGACGGCCTGGGCGTTGCCTTCTTCTTCGGCTGCTTTAATCATGTCCGGATACATGGATTTGAACTCATGGGTTTCACCGGCAATGGCTTCTTTTAGATTGTCCGCCGTGGCATTGATGCCGCCGGCCACTCGCAGGTGGCTGTGGGCGTGGACAGTTTCCGCGGCCGCAGCGGCCCGGAAAAGCTTGGCCACCTGGGGATAACCGTCCTGGTCTGCTTTTTTGGCAAACGCCAGATATTTTCGATTGGCTTGGGATTCACCGGCAAATGCGTCCATTAAATTTTTTTCCGTTGCGCTCATGAAGGTCTCCTTTCTTATTGGGCATTTTGGCATAATTTAAATGAGTCAGATAATTGTTTCATAATAGGCTCTATTTTAAGACATGTTTGCCTGGTGTCAAAGAAATCGAGAAAAATATTGTGAAAATTGCCCACGCGCATTTATAGTTTCGCAAAATGGCTTGGTGTGCTTAAAAAAAATAATTCAGGAGGGGACCATGAAAAAAACAATAATGGTTGTGATTGTGCTGATGGGTGTATGGGGATTTATAATACCTGCGTTTGCCGGGGATCACCGGATCGGGCTTGGGGGTCACTACTGGAAAAGCGTAGATGATATTGACGTTTCCGATATTGATGAAGACGGAATCGCCATGGTGGTTTCCTATCAGTACAAGCCCACCCTCATCGGGCTGCAGCTGGACTTGGAAATGGCAGACGAGCAATTGACTGGTCTGGATGAGACGGTTTACAGCCCCCAGGCGTTTTTGATTGTGGGGGGGCTGGTTTATGCAGGACTGGGCATCGGCACCCATTATGTAGATGGCGATTTTGTGGATGATGCGTTTTACGCATTAAAAGCCGGCCTGGATTTTGAGTTGCTGCCCCGGATTCATCTGGATATCAATGCCAATTACCGGTTTGAAAATTGGGATAAAGATGCGGTGGAAGAAGATATTGACACGGATACCGTGACCCTGGGGCTGGTGGGCCGGATTGAATTTTAAGTAAGCGTTCACATGGCATCACGCCGAGGCGTGACTTTGTTCCCGGGCACTTGAAGTACGATTAGGTCGTCAGCGTGCCCGGCGCCGCGCATGCGTGTCAGCGCTTGGTGGCACCCTGTAAACGCTTACAAGTCACTTTTTTTCAATTTATTGGTCATAACCGGTTTTGGATTGGCATAGCAGAACAGGCAGTTGTGATAGCAGGGGTGCTGGTGATAAATACCAATGTCCGTGGATACGGTGCAGCCGCATCCCTGTTTGATACGCTGGCCCGTGTCCTTTTTAAGGGATACCTCCCCGCCGGCTATTTCTTTTATCCTGTGCCCGGAAATACAGTGACTGGCCTTAACCCCGATGGCCTTCGGCAAGGTGGAAAGTATTTCCTTTTCGCAGCACAAATGGAGTTCCATATCAAGAGATGCCATTATCTTTGACATATGTTCCAGTACCTGGATTTTTTTCCTCATGTCCGGATCAATGAACCGGAATTCATCCCAGGGACGTGGCCGCCGCTTGATTTTGGCGTAGTGGTCCATGAAGCTGGTGATGCAACGGCTCACCCCGAAGGAAGCCATTTGTTTAGCAATTTCCGGAAAATCTGTTAAGTTGTTTCCCAGACGGCCATCCGGCCCGGTGAAAAAGCAAATTGGGTCAAATCGCCAGGAGACAGTGTCCGGCCCGAATCTCCGGCACAGGGCGGCTGCCTGTTCAAGCCGTTGCGGGAGGGGCGGGAGACGGGGCTCCAAAAACGCAATTTCCGAATTTACGGTAAAATGAAAAAACAGATGATACCCTATTGCCCGAAGGGCGTCTCCATATTCTTCGCTCAGAAACCGGGAAAAATTTTTGGACCAGAACACAATGGTGTGCACATGGTCCGGGGTGGCGGGCACCCTGGTTTTTTTTTGATTGTAGGGGTTGACGGTTTCAAAAAAACCGGCCGCGATCCGATCCATAAACCAGTCGATATAAAACGCGGGGATGTCGGTGCGCCGGGAGGCGGACAGGATAATTTTCATGGCAGGCGGCCCGCTGGGGACTTTATTTTTTCGGTTTCCGGTCCGTAATGGACACCACCGTGGCGCTTTGTTTTTCCTTGCCGGGTTCCGGCTCCTGGGTTTTTAACAGATCTTCATCCACAAAATCATCATCATCCGTATCATCGGGCGTTTCAATCTTTTCAATCCGCATCCGACGCCCCCCCATGGTGAATTCAGCCCCGTTGATATAGTCGTTTTTCAGAATCCAGGTGACCGTCTGAAGCGGCACCTGGAGGAGCAGCAGCTTTACATGAAACCAGTCGCGCTTAATATCCGGCAGAATCTCTTCCACCCGGGCAAAGGAAAAAGGCTGGTCTTCAAAGTATACCAGGACAATGTCATTGATGGTGGTCACTATTAAAATTCCTTATTTGTGCATACAACGGCGAAGGTGCCGTCATAAGAGTCTTAATGAGTCGCTGCTGGTTTCTGTGGTCAGGTGTAATTCTGCGTCATTGCTGCGGCCTGAAATCTGACACCTGTCCCCTCAGGAATCGTCAATCCGTATTTTTCGGATAAATCAAGGTCCTCAGCCAGTGCAGCAGTGTATTGCCGCGCAAATTGTCTTTATCCAGCCGGTCAATGTCGCTGGCCAGCATGGCCGGGTCCGCAAACCATTCCGCGCGCTTGACAAAGGGAATTTCCGGGTCCAGCTGCTTGACAATCCGGGCGGGGTTGCCTGCGGCAATCACATTTTCCGGAATGGAATGAATGACCACGGAACCCGCCCCCACAATGCTGTTTTCGCCGATATGAACCCCTTTACAGATGATGGCGCTGTCCCCGATCCAGGCGTTTTCCCCGATATGCACCGGCCCGGGATTTCCGATGGAGTGCACCCGGTTGTAAATGTCATGCCAGTCCGTATCTGTGATGTAGGCGCTGCTGGCGATCATGCAGTTGTCGGCAATGGTGATTTCATCCGCCGAACTGATGCGCACCCCCGGGCAGATCAGGCAGTAATCGCCAATGGTGATTTTCCCCTTGCCTTTTTCCTTGGCCCAGACCGTGAAACGCACCTTGTGGTCTGTCGTGGTGATGATATTGGCATGCCGGCCAATACGGATGGGCGCGCCGAATACTTCGACATGCCAGGGGTTCATGATCGTAAACCCCTCGCCCAGAAGGTCGAACTGGGGTTTTAAAAAATAGCGGGCATAGAGTTCCTGGAGTTTCAGGTGGAGTTTTTTAATATAGTACGGGCGATGGTCGCGTCTCAAGAAAACACCCTTCTTTCAGGGGCAAACGGCTTAATTGGCTAAATTCTCATTGCTGATCAGTTCGGATTGTTTCCAGAATTCATGACTGAACAGGTTGCAGGCCGAGGAAAGATTGTACAGGGCATCCGCCGCCATGATGACCACCCCGTTGGTCCAGGAGATTTTGTCCTCGGGCCAGATCACCATGTCCGGAAAGGTGAACCCGCACCAGAAGGATCCATCCTCAAATTTGCGCTCGCTGATCCAGTTGTAAACAATATGCGCCAGCTTGTGATTGCCCATGGCGGTCAGTGCCAGCACCAGCTCCGAGGTTTCGGCAATGGTCACCCAGGGCCGGTCGGATACGCAGCGGATGCCCATGCCTTCAACAGCAAATTTTTTCCAGTGCTGGTCGATTCTTTTCCGGGCCGCCGCACCGGTGACTGCGCCGGAAAGCACCGGATAAAACCAGTCCATGGAATAGCGGGATTTGGTGATGTTGAAAAGATGATACCCGTCCCGCAGGGCGTCGCCGAGTTTTGCTTTGGCGATTTCCCAGGAGGGCCGTTCATGTCCCAGCAGGCGGCTGATGGCCAGGGCGCATTTAAGGCTCATATAGATGGAACTGGAGCCGGTCAGCAGCGCCATGGGGTCGACTTCCATTTCCGGGCTTTTGGCCCAGTAAATTTCACCGGTGGGTGCCTGAAGACGGATGGCAAATTCCATGGCCGCGGCTACGGTGGTCCACATTCTGTGAACAAACGTCAGATCCCGGGTGATCAGATAATAATGGTAAACGCCCACGGCAATATAAGTGGATACATTGGTGTCCCGGGTCCGGTCCAGGGGCTTGCCGTCAATGTAGGAGGCATACCATGCCCCGTCTTCCAGCTGGATGTCCGCCAGCCATTCATAGGCACGGCGCGCTTCATCCACGTATCCGCCGATGCACAGACCCATGGCAGCCTCTATGTGGTCCCACGGATCGGTTTTGCCGCCCTCACTCCAGGGGATTTCACCGCTGGCTTTCTGCATTTTTGCCAGCAGCCCGGCCAGCAATTCAATATCAACAGCCGGCATCTGTTTCTGTTGAGAGATTTCCGGTTTCATACTTTTTCCCCTGACGGTGCGATTGTATCCATCATCTGGAAGAGATGGCGGCACATATGGTTTTTGGTGTCGGGCGGCGGCCCGTTCAATTTTATGATTTTTGATATAAATTAAGGTATATGCCAGACTTTAACGGCTGGATCAATAAAAAAGCGCGTTAACTGATGTCGGGCATCAGGGCCCATTTGATCACCCAGCCATAAGGCGGCGCGAGCTGGTCCAGGCAGACGATCCCTCCGTTTTGAAATTTGAATACCGTGAGATCCGGGTCGCCGGTGGTCAACAGGGCGCAAAGTCGTTCCAAAAAGGGCAGGTGGCCCACGATCATCAGGCCGTCCGTGCCGTCCAGGGTCTGGGTAAACGGAGTCACGTCATCTTTGGGGGCGATCCCTTTCATCGGGGTGAGCCGGGTGGCGACCTTCAAGGTTTTTTTCAGGATTTCAGCGGTTTCTTTGGCGCGCTGTTTTCCGCTGTGACGGATTTGCGTGGGCTGGATCCCATAGGATGCGGCCACATCGGCGATTCGTGAAACGGCTGTCTTACCGTCTTCGGTTAATCCCGGATCCGGGTCCACATCTTTGGACAGACTTTTGCCATGCTGAACAAGATACAATGCCATCATCTTTCTCCTTCTTTTCTATCTTAAACCTTCTGCCTTCCATCTTCCTTTTTTTTTAAGCCCGCCGCTTCTGAAATACCTGAAATCCGGTGGTCAGAATCGTTTTTGCAAGAGAAAGCCAGACGCTCTGATCCGGTTTCGGCGTCTTTCCGCGGGCAATATACGCCAGTTGCTGTTCATACCAGGTCACTTCCAGAAGCGCCATTTTGTCCAGGGCGGAAAGGCCGGTAGTGAGCGGTTTTACTGCACTGACATAGTCTTCACCGGATAAAATTTTTTTGGGCAGGTCTGGATCAATGGCCATGGGCCGGGCCAGGCCCACCAGATCAATATGGTTTTTTGCCACAGCATGGGCCATGCCGGCGGCGGTACGGAATCCACCGGTAATCATCAGCGGTGTTTTGACCTGATCCCGGATTTTTTCCGCATACTTAATAAAATAAGCTTCCGCGTCGGATGCCTTTTTATTTTCCGGCAGACCCGCCATGGCCGGGCGTTCATAGGTGCCGCCGGAAATTTCAATGAGATCGATACCCTCGTCTGCCAGGGCCTTTGCAACGGCAATGGATTCTTCTTCGGTAAATCCGCCGTGCATGAAATCCGATGAATTTAATTTGATTCCGATGGGAAATTTTTTACCCACCGCTTTCCGTATGGCCCGGTATACTTCCAGAACAAACCGCATCCGGTTTTCAGGGGTGCCGCCCCAGTCGTCGGTTCGCTGATTGTGCTTGGGGGACAGAAACTGGCTGACCAGGTAGCCGTGGGCCCCATGAATTTCAACGCCGGTGAATCCGGCTTTTTTGACAATCTTTGCCGTATTGGCAAACCGCTGGATCAGATCCTTGATTTCTTCTTCCGAAAGGGCCCGGGGCGGGTTGAAGAATTTTTGCAACGCCCCTGAAAAACCGATGGCAGACGGGGCCACCGGTTCCTCGGACAGGGCTTTGGGGGATTGCTTTCCCGGATGATTGAGTTGGGCCCAGAGATGGGTTTTGTTGGTCGTGCCGGCCGTGGCCCAGGTCCGAAGAGGGTCCAGAAAAGTGTCATCTTCCACCACCACATTTCGGGGTTCACCCAGAGCTGCTGCGTCGACCATGATATTGCCGGTAATGCACAGACCGATGCCGCCGTTTGCCCATTTTTCGTATAAGCGGACATGCAGCGGGGTGGGCGAGTGGTCGACGCCGGCCAGGTTTTCGCTCATGGCGGATTTTGCCAGGCGGTTTGCAAGGCGCGCACCGCAGGGAAGCGTCAGAGGGGTTTTCAGAATATCGCACGGTTTCGCTGTCATGGGTAAAACTCCTGTGGGGATGGATGTGGATTATAAATATCATATTATTTCATAAAAACCACTTTTCTGCAATAAGCGGCAAACAACGGATTTTTCGATAAAACAGGGCCGGCGGCACTCCTCTTGCCGATGGCAAAAGATGCTTGACTGAACCGTGGATGTGTCTTAGTTTTTTCTTTGTCGCTGATTCCTGTAAATACCTGAATCAGAAATATTTTTATATTTTTTACAGATAAGGAGTAAAGACCTATGGCCTATACCATCGCGCTGGCAGGCAAGGGCGGTGTCGGAAAAACCACCATTGCCGGCATGCTGATCAAATACATGGTAAAAAACGGAAAAAAACCGATTCTGGCGGTGGATGCCGATTCCAATTATAATTTAAACGAAGTGCTCGGGGTAAAGGTCTCCGATACCCTGGGCAATGCCCGGGAAGACATGAAAAAAGGGAACGTGCCCCCGGGCATGACCAAGGATATTTTTATTTCCATGCGCCTGGAAGAAGCGGTAATTGAAACCGGGGACTATGACCTGATCGTCATGGGTCAGCCCGAAGGCACGGGATGCTATTGCGCGGCCAATACGCTGCTGTTAAACTGCCTGGAGCGGCTGTCGGACAACTATCCTTTTATTGTGATGGATAATGAAGCCGGCATGGAGCATATCAGCCGGCTGACCACCCGAAATGTGGATTTATTGATCATTGTGGGGGATGCGTCCCGCCGGGGACTTCAGGCCGCGTTTCGTATCAACAAGCTGGCTTCGGAGCTGAATATCGGGGTGACCAAAAGTTGTCTCATTCTAAATCAGGTAAAAAATGGCGTACCGGATGACATGAAACAGCTCATCGCAGACGAGGGTCTGGACCTGGCCGGCACGGTGCCGGAAGATGAAGAAGTGTATGAATTTGATTCCAGCGGCCGGCCCACCATTGAGCTTTCCGATGACAATCCGGCCCAGCAGGCCGCATATGAAATTTTTGACCGGATTCTGGATTAACGCCCATGGCAGCAATCCGGGCCGCTATGGGACCTGCTGACCGCTCTGCCGATGGTTCCGACGGCACGGCCCCCTATGATCAGTTGTATATCTATTATCTGGAGGGCCGGCTGCGGGGAACTCCCCCGGCTTTCGGGGACAGCTTTATCGGCAATTGGGAGGAAGAGAACACGTCCTTTCTGTTTTTTTCCGCGCCTGCAGATGAAAAAGTGGAGGGCCTGCTTGCACAACAGCCCCACCTGATCCTGGCGGACCGTTTTGCCATGCCCTATAACCAGTGGCATGGCGATCCGGTAGAACCCTTTGCGGCCGCCCGTTTTCTGATTATGCCCCCCTGGCGGCGAGTGGCAGCGGCTGTGGGGGAGATTCCCGTGCTGCTGGACCCGGGCGTGGTGTTCGGAGCGGGGACCCATCCCACCACCCGGGATTGTCTTGAAGCTGTTGAATTTTTGTGCAATACTGAATATGTTGCATCATCTCTTGATCTGGGCACCGGTACCGGGCTTCTGGCCATTGCCGCGGCCCGGCTGGGATGTCGCCGGAATCTGGCAGTGGATCTTAATTTTCTGGCGGCCAAAACCGCGGATCGCAATGTGACGCTGAACCACCTGGAAGATCATGTTTTTGTCTGGTGCGGCAGCGCGTTTGATTATCTGGATCTTTCCGCGGATCTCTTGATTGCCAATATTCATTACGACGTGATGAAACATCTGATCATCCGCCCGGCATTTTTGCAAAAAAAATGGTTTATCCTGTCCGGCCTGTTGCGGAGCGAGGCCGCCACCGTGGAAGCATCACTTTCCCGGCAGCCGGTTGCCATCATGGAAAAGTGGGTGCAGAACGGAATCTGGCACACGTTTCTGGGCCGGGTAGAGTAACTGTTCAGGGAAAAAAGGAGCCCCATGAAAATTACATGCTGGGGATCACGCGGGTCCATTGCGGTGTCCGGTCCGGATTACCTGAAATACGGGGGCGACACCACCTGTGTTGAAATCCAGGCCAACAGCGGTGAACTGATTATCGTGGATGCCGGCACCGGCATCCGGCGGCTCGGCAACCAGGTGGTCCGGAATAAGCAACAGGACAAGCAAACCGTATATCATTTTCTGTTTACCCATTCCCATTGGGATCATTTGATCGGATTTCCTTTTTTTAAACCCCTGTACATGAGCGAATCCCGGATTCAGATTTACCGTTGCCCGTTTCCAGGCCGGTTTATCGAGGAGATTGTCAATAAAATGATGGGGCCGCCCCATTTCCCGGTGCGTTATTCGGACCTGAAAGCGCAGATCACCTATAAAGACGCCTGTCCTGGCGCGTTTGGGATCGGGTCGGTGCAGGTTATCCCCATTTCTCTGAGCCATCCCAATGGCGGGTGCGGGTATAAATTTATCGAAGACGGCAAAACCTTTGTTTTTCTGACGGACAATGAGCTGGGATACACCCATGTCAATGGTCATCAGCCCTCGGATTATGAAGCGTTCTGCAAAGGCGCGGATCTGCTGTTTCATGATGCCGAATACACACCGGAAGAATATGCGAAAAGCATTGAATGGGGTCATTCCACCTATACGGATGCCCTGAATCTGGCCCTTGGCGCGGGGGTGAAGCAATTCGGGCTGTTTCATTTAAACAGTGAGCGGACTGATGCGGCCATGGACCGTATGGTGGATCACTGCCGGGAAACCATCAAAAAACGGGGGGCGGCCATGGCGTGTTTTGGCGTGGCCGCGGACATGGTGTTTGATCTTTCTTAGACTGGTTGGGATTGTAAAAATATGGATGAATTGATCCAGAAAACCGCGGAATCTATTGCCGCGGCAAAACATGTGGTGGCACTCACCGGAGCCGGGATTTCTGTGGAAAGCGGCATCCCGCCGTTCCGGGGCAAAGGCGGGTTGTGGGAAAAATTTGATCCCATAGAAGTGGGCCATATCGACTCTTTTATGCGGGATCCGGAAAAGGTGTGGCGGCTTTTGATCAGCGAAATGAGGGGTGTCCTGGAAACGGCCCGTCCCAACCCCGGCCATCTGGGCCTGGCCCGGCTGGAAGGCCTGGGCAAACTCAAGACCGTGATCACCCAGAATATTGACGGCCTGCATCAACTGGCCGGCAATACTGATGTGATTGAATTTCATGGCAATTTTGCCTGGCTGCGGTGCCTGGACTGCGGCAGCCGGGAGCAGACCGTGGCCGTGGACCTGGCCCAAATGCCGCCGCGCTGCACCTGCGGCGGGATCTATCGGCCGGAGTGTGTGTTTTTTGGTGAAGGAATTCCGCCCATGGATCTGGACCGGTCCCAGATTGCTGCTTCCTCCTGCGATCTCATGCTGGTGGTGGGCTGTTCCGCCGTGGTTCAGCCGGCCGCCTTTATGCCGGTGATTGCCAGGCAGTCCGGCGCCACCGTTATTGAAATCAACCCGGAGCCCACGCCGCTCACCGGCACCACCAGCATCCTCCGGGTGCCGGAAAAAGCCGGAAAAGCCATGCAGGCCATTGTGGCAGCGCTGGAGCAGCTGGTGTAGTCGTTAAAACCCAACAGAATCGTAACTACTGAGCGATCTGTAAAAATATTGAAAACCACTCGTTCGCGATGCTCGTTTGAGATCACAGAGAAAAGTAGAGAAGGTCTTTTCTCCGTGATCTTCATGACCTCTGTGGTTTAAAATTTTATGGCTGAATAAATACACAGAATCAAAGATAACCAGGCAAAGAGAGATAATGACACAGGAAAATTCCGGCTGGGTGATCCCCGTTGCGGTCTCCCCGCCGTCCTTGGATGACAATACCGCGGATGCGGACCGGCTCGTCAATAAACTCAAATCCATTTTAAAAACCGATACCGTGGATATCGATCTGCCCCTTTTGAAAACCCTTCCGCAAACAGTCCGGAAATGGGGATATCAGGTCCGGTGCATCTGTTTCAGGGATAGGAGCCGGTGGAAACTGGTGGGTATGCAAGGCTTCCGTGATGCGGATGACACTGGCGTGTGCGCGGGCATTGCCGCGGATCTGGGCACCACCCGGGTGGTGCTTCGGCTTGTCAATCTGGAAAACGGTGAGACGATGGGTGAAACCGCGTTTGACAATCCCCAGATCGAAATTGGCCCGGATATTTTAGAAAGAATTCATTTTGCGGACAGCGCCGCTGGCCTTGAAAAAGTCCACCAACTCATTATTGACGGATTCAACGACAATATTGACGAGCTCTGCAAGGCCTCGGCCGTGGATGCGTCGGATGTGTTTCTCCTGGCGGTTTCCGGCAATACGTCCATGGCCCATCTGTTTCTGGGACTCCCTCCCGGTCATATTATCCGGGAGCCTTACATTTCCGTGGTCAACACACTGAACACGCTATCTGCAAAGGATCTCGGCATCCGGATAAGCGACACAGCCCGGATATTTGTGTTTCCCAATGTGGGGTCTTATTTTGGCGGGGACCTGATTTCCGGCATCATTTATTCCGGCATTCACCGTCAGGATGACATTGCCATTCTGGTGGATGTGGGCACCAACGCGGAAGTGGTGCTGGGCAACAAAGACTGGCTGGTGGCGTGCGCCGGCGCGGCCGGTCCGGCTCTCGAAGGCGGGGTGTCCAAAATCGGCATGAACGCCAAGCCCGGGGTGATCGATCGCATTACTATTGATCCGGCCAGTGGCGCGTTTGATCTTCATACCATTGACGGGTTGCCGCCCAAAGGTATTTGCGGCTCCGGCATGATCGACATGATGGCCCAGCTGTTTCTGGCCGGGTTTGTGGATATCCGGGGAAAATTCGTTAAAGCCGCCTGCGGAGGCCGGCTGCGGGAATCTGACGGCATCCGCCGGATCGTGCTGGCAACAGCGGAAGAATCCGCCACCGGCGAGGAACTTTCCATCAGCCAGGTGGATATTGACAGCCTGATCCGGTCCAAGGCCGCCATGTACACCATTCTGGAAACCATCTGCCGGTATGTGGGGGTGGGCTTTTCCGATCTTTCCCGGTTTTACATTGCCGGTACCTTTGGCTCGTTTATCAATCCCCGGTCCGCCATCACCATCGGCATGATTCCGGATTTGCCGGAAGCCACGTATCAGTCCTTGGGCAACAGCTCTCTTGGCGGCGCAGCCATGGTGCTCACGAGCCGGAACGCGTTGGAAGCGGCCATGGAGATCCGGGACCGGATCACCTATCTGGAGCTGAATGTGAACCAGGAATTCATGAACCGGTTTTCCGCGGCCAAATTCCTGCCCCACACGGACCCGGCCCGGTTTCCGTCAGTGCAGGTGAACTGAGTCGCGGGTTGTCTGCCAGTCAAGCTGAAACCCTTTGCCCGTGACAATGGCTTCCGGGGTTATGGGAATGTTTCCGGATGCCGGAAGGACGACGCGCATGGGACAGGCATGGAGAATATCTTTTTCAAGGTCAATGCCCGGCATGATTTCAATGAGCATCATGCCCTGTTCCGTGAGCTGAAAAATTCCCACATTGGTGACATACAGCACATTTTTGCCTTTTTTCAGGGCCTCATGGCCGCTCATGGTGATTTCCCGCACTTTATCAATGAATTTACAGGGGCCGGGTTTAGTGATTTTGAGGCCGCTTTCCGTGATTTCCATGCGGCTGTGGGCCATCCAGCTGCCAACGAAAATAATGGTCCGGGCGGCGGCGCAAAAATCCGGAAATCCTCCGGGTCCCACGTAATTCAGGGGGCCGTCTCCGCGCTTTGAAACATTGAGATTGCCCTCGCTGTCCGCCTCCAGAATCCCCAGAATGGCCGCGTCCAGATGTTCATAGCACATATGAAAAACCTGGGCCGAAGACATGATTTCCCGGGGATTGATGGCCGCGCCGAAAAAAATACCGGGTGCGGGCATGCCGCCGACCACTCCGGTTTCGGACATGAACGTGACGTCTTTAAACAGTCCACCCTCATAAATCAAACGGGCCACTTCCTCGGGCAGCCCCACGCCGATGATGACATTGGAACACTTGGGCACGTACCGGGTGAACACCGATGCCGCCAGCCGGGCCAGGGCATCTTCCACCGGCCCCCGGCGGGGGGTAATGCCCAGCACCTGATTGATAAACCGCAGCTTTTCCAAAGATTCGGTAATGTTTTCGGTGGCGCCTTCCGTGAACATTTTCCAGTATTTGCGCTGGGGGATGGCCCCGGTCTGTTCGTTCAAAGGATGCACCACCACGGCATCCACCTTGTCCGCCGTCAGAAAAATGTCATCCGGCTGTTTGTCGATAATTTCCGCCACACTGATCAGCACTTTGCCGCCATTGGATTTTACTGCAAGTGATGCCTCATGGCTTTCCGTGAACAGGCAGCAGTTTTCTACATAGATATTGCCCTCACGGTCTGCGGCAGGGGCAATAAAAAAAGCCACCTCAATGGGGGGCAGGTGATATCGGAGGCGGTTGCCAGCTGGCTCGCACAGGCTTTTTCCTTTTCCCGGCACCACAACAGTGCCATCCCCCACCCGGGGGTCCAGAAACGTGCCCACGCCGGTTTCGGTTTCCAGGGAAAATTCTCCCCGGATCTGTCTCTCAATGAGGAAGGCCTCAATCCCCTGGGGCATGGTGTGCAGTTCAATTGCCCCCTGCTCTGACAGATGGAGCATGGAGCGGATGGTTTCGTGATGTCCGGCGATAAACCGGGTGACCAGGCCCTTGTGTTTGCCAAGCTCTTCCACGGTTCCCGGGGCCTTTCCCCGACCGCCCTGGGCACCCACAATAATATGGGTCAGATTCTGTGGATGCCCGGTTTCCCGGAACAGCCGTTCAATGGCCCAGAACCAGACCGAAGGCCGGGCGTTGCCGGCCATGCCGCAGGAAAAGGTGGTGGCGCCGTCCGGAATCAATTTTACCGCGTCCATGGCGCTCATGAAAAGAGGATTGTCCAGTCCTTCCGGCAGATAATCCAGCATCTTCCGGTTCCATGTCAGGCGCCATCGAATGATGATTGACAGCAGTTGCAATTTTGTCAGAACGTTCATAGCCGCTCCTTGCTGATCCGGTGAATGAAAAGGGCAAAATGCCCGCCAGGGGTGTCGAAAATAAATTTGCAATCCCTGTGCCATGCTGAAAATGGCGGGTGTTGATCTATAACTATCTGTTAATTTGATGGTTTTTTTTATTTGGAAAAAGTGATCAGAAAAATCGGATCATCAGGGTGTGCCGGCATTTCTGTCAGATTGTAAAAAAGGTTTCAGTCGGCAGTGAGCGTATTTTGGGTTGGCGATCAATCCGTTGAAATGAGGGGTAAAACCTGTTATTTGAATTCAAAGACACGATTTTTTAATAGCTTGAGTTGGGGAGAAAATAAAATGCAATACAAAATCCATCCCATTGTCATGGGAACAAAAGTGTTTGATAAAGGTATGATGACCTATCAGAGCGGATACGGCACCCCGTATACCATTCCCATTTATTGCTGGTATATCGACGGCGGCGATAAAAAAATCCTGGTGGATACCGGTGAGATGCACCCGATTCAGTCCACGGACCGGGAGGCGGCAATTGGCGGAAAAATCTATACCTTTGAACAGGGGCTGGAAAAATGGGGACTGGCTCCGGAATCCATTGATATTGTCATTCACACCCACCTGCACAATGACCATTGTGAAAATGATTATAAATGCGAAAACGCTGTCTTTTATGTCCACGAGAAAGAACTGGCCCGGATTCATGATCCCCATCCTTTGGATTTCCGCTATATGGAGGATTTTATCGAAGATGTGGAAGGAAATGGCCAGATTGAAATGCTGACCGGGGACCGGGAAATTTTGCCCGGGATTTCCATGATCCACACCCCGGCCCATACCGAAGGGGGTATGAGCGTGATGATCGAAACTGCTGAAGGCAAGGCAATGATTACAGGATTCTGTGTGATTGATGAAAATCTCAATCCGCCCAAAGAAATCCGGGGCATGGAAATGGAGGTGATCCCGCCGGGCACCCATGTGAACGCCTATGATGCCTATGATATCCTGATGAAGGCAAAAGCAGCGGCAGATATTCTGCTGCCGCTGCATGAACCGAAGTTTGCATCAATCGACACCATCGGCTGACATTCTCAGACATATAAATCATCCGCCACTTGCAATAAGCCCAGTTCTCTGAGCTTTTCCTTTCGGGGTCTTCCGGTCTCCCAGTCCCAGCCGCTCACCGTGTAAAATTCTTTGAGCATCCTGTCCATGTCCGGCGAAATACCGGCGGTGCCGCCTTCGGTGAGTGCCCGCCGGGCAATATCCGGGATATGGTCATCTTTCCGGGTGATCCCCAGCTTGTTGTTGATGGCGCGTTTCAAATTCAAGGACCGTTCGCCAAAGGTCAATAGATCCATGGCCTCGACCTCCCGCCCGGTTACATCGTAAAGGGCCTGAGCGATCAGGTCGGCGGTAAGCGGAGAGAACTGGCATAAGGTCAGGCTGTTGTAAATTTCGCAGAAATGCAGCAACTTGGCGGTCAGTGCCCCTTTCTGATCAGGATTGTCTTTATCGGAAAACGTGATGCCCAGGGAAAGCCCCACTTCATTGCCCGGGGCATCCAGGCTGTAGAATGCACCTTTAAGGTGGCAGGCCCCCCGGGGCCCGACAGCGTATGCCAGGGCCGCCCCCTGGTAGGCCCGGGGATCGTGCATGGGAAACTCTAAACCTTTGACATGGGCGGCTTCTTCAGGGTCAACCCCGAGTTCTTCGGCCATCTGCTTTACCCCTTTTGCAAGCAGTGCGCCGATTCCTTTCTGATCAATCATCATATTGACAAGATTTAAAATGGTTGACGCATCCCCCCAGCGGATTTCCATGCCAGCTTTTTCTTTTGTGAGAACACCCTGTTCATATAAATGCATGGCAAAGGCAATGGATACGCCAGCGGAGATTGTGTCAATGCCATGGGCGTTGCACAGATGGTTGGCCATGACGATGGAGTCAAGATCAAAGTTCATGCACATGGGCCCGAAGGCGCCCACGGTTTCATATTCCGGCCCGTCCACCTGTTTAATGATCGTTGTGCTGGCATCCGGTTTAAAATCTTTGATGATCCTCCCGCATCCGATAGGGCATCCGCTGCATGCGTAATTCCCCATACGGTAACGGTTGCGGAATGCGGGCCCGTGGATTTTGGTGGCTGGAAACACGCTTTTGGTAAAATATTTGGCCGGCGCATCCCCCAGGCGCATGGCTAGATCCATATAAAAATTCGTGCCGTAGAGTTTGTATGCCTGGGTATAGGCGTTGCTTTTAATGGTGTCCCGGGCCTGGCTGATAATTTTTTTTAAACTCACCGGAAAGGCAATCGGTGCTTTTTGACTGCCGGATACCACCAGGGCCTTGAGATTTTTTGACCCCATGAGCGCGCCCATCCCGCATCGGCCGGCGGCCCGGCCTTCATCGTTCATGATATTTGAAAAATGAATCCGGTTTTCTCCGGCCTTTCCGATGCAGGCAACAGATATTTTTTCTTCGGTTTCCTGCTTGATTTTTTTCTGGGTCTCATAAATATCCTGGCCCCACAGGTGGCTTGCCTCCCGAATACCAACATTCTTTTCATCTATATGAACATAGACCGGATTTTTCGCTTTTCCGGTGATGATGATGCCGTCGTATCCCGTGCCTTTTAGCCGCACCGGGAATTTGCCTCCGGTGGTGGCTTCCCCCCATAACCCCGTGCCCGGGGAGATGCCGCAGATGGCGGCCCGGCTGACCATGGGCACATTGGATCCGGTGAACGGGCCGGTGGCAAATACAATGGGGTTTTCCGGAGACAGCGGATCCATGTCCGGGTGGACATAGTCATATATTAATTTCGCGGCCAGTGTGGAGCCGCCGATGTATTTTTGCCGGTCATCCTTTGGGATGGGAACTTCTTCGGTCTGGCGGGAGTCAAGATCAATTTTTAAAAATTTTCCAAAATAACCTTTCATGGGCCTACCTCCATATGTCCGAATGCATGTCCAGCAGTTTGCCTTTATAGGCGTTTAAGAAGATGTCTTTAAACTGGTCCCTGTTCAGGTCGTACCACCCGAAATAAAATCCCGGATCCGTGGGGGTTTGTTCCAGCATTTTATCCATGTTTTGTTCAAGAGCATTCAATTCAACTCCGGTGTCCCTAAGGGCAATGGGCAGGTTGAGGGATTTCATGAATGCGCGAATTTTTTCGATCAGGTTGGACAGGCTTTGTTCATCCGAATCTTTACCCCCACTGGTATCACGGACTCCCAGCAAATCGCATAACTCGAGATACCGGTCGGTTACTTTGGAATACACCTGAAGTTCGTATGGAATAAATAAAAGCACCATCACACCGTGATGAATATGAAAAAGGCCGCCAACCGTGTGCCCAAGCGCATGTGAAATTCCGGAACCTGCATTTGCCAAGGGAATGCCTGCCATCATGGCTGCCTGCTGCATTTTCATCCGGGGCATAATGTCGCTGCCGTCGGCATAAGCTCTGGGCAGCCATTCGAATATCATTTCAATGGTTTTAAGAGCAATGGTCTGATTAAGCTCATCGGATTTCGGGGCCATGAATCCGTCGATGGAATGGGCCAGTGCATCCGCTCCGGTTCCGGCGGTAAGTTCCGGTGGCATGCCGAGGGTAAAGGTGGGGTCAAGAAGCGCAAAATCCGGCACAAATTCCGGCAGGGCGCCGGCCACAGGAAGTTTTACGCCGTCCGGAAAGGAAATCACCGCCACCCCGGAAACCTCGGAACCGGTGCCGCTGGTGGTGGGTATGCAGGCCAGCTTGGCCTTGTTCCTTAAGTTTAGCGGCACCAACGGGCTGAGGATTTCCAGTTTCACATCCGGATGCTCATAGAGCAGCCAGGCCGCCTTTGCCGTATCCATGGCTGATCCGCCCCCCAGGGCGAAAATAAGGTCCGGTTTGAATTTTCGGATCTGTTTTGCACAGTCCATGACCGTATCAATGGGGGCGTCCGGTTTTGCCTTGGCCCACACATCAAATTTGATGCCATGCCTTTTTTCATATGGGCTTCTCACCGTCGGCGCAAACCGGACCGCATATTCGTCGGTGACGATAAAGGCCCGCTTGCTATGACACTCCCGTGCGATCAGGTCTACCGCATCCGGCAGCAGCTGTGGTTTGTCCAGAAAAAGATTGAATCCGGAAAAGACCCGGGGCACAAAAAACGGTTTCATCACATCTCTTAAAAATTCCGCCTGCACCATGGGGCCGCCCCATGTTTTTAAAAGATATTCGTGGGTCCAATAGGTCATATCCCCTCCTTGTATATCAGGTATTAAGGCAGAAGGTATTTAGAGCTTATCCGTAAATAATACCTATTTTCCTGTAGGCCATGATTGCGGCAGCCATATGCAGGAGTGCCAAATAGGTATCCTCTCGCTTCTCATAGCGGACCAGAATTTTGCGAAAGCGATTGAACCATGAATGAGCTACCTCAACCACCCATCGCCTGGCTTTCCAGCCAGGGTTGGTTTTTTTCTGTTCAATTTCTTGGCCCCGCGTTTGCACGTGGGGGATGTAACCCTTGGAAACAATGCACTGCAACGCCGGTTTGCCGTTGTATGCTTTGTCAGCGCACAGATGCTGCTCAATATCTTCAGGTCGCTCAATGACGATTTCTTCTAATACAAGTTCAAGCTGCGTTACATCATGCCGATTGGCTCCTGTCACGACGAGCGATAACGGGACACCACGGCCGTCCACCAGCAAATGGCGTTTGGTTCCTTTTTTTTCCCCGGTCTGTCGGATTTCGACCAACTGCATCTTGAGCCAGCGGGGCCTTGACCATGGCCCCGTCTATGCTTTGCCAGCTCCAGGCGATGCCCTCCATTTCGTCGTAGTCGGCAAGCCCGCTACGCCACAAAGCAACAAAAAATCCGGCACACATCCATTTCATGAAATGGGTATGGATGGCGCTTGCGCTGCCAAAACGTTCCTTGGGCAAAGCTTTCCATTGGCAGCCGGTGCGAAGCACGTACATAATAGCTTCGAAAATCCGCCGCGACGGTATCGGTTTTCTGCCTCCGCCAGACTTTCGCTTGTAAGTCTTACTCGGATCACGCTCCGGCTTCGGAATAAGCGGTTCGACTCTTTGCCAAAAAGCATCGGACACTTCCCATGACTGAATTTTCGACATATGACCTCCATCGCAAGGGTTTATGATGGAGGTCATCGTAACATAAAAAATAGGAAAAGTATATTTTATTTACGGATAAGTTCTTAGTCTGAAGGATGGTCGGAGTGGATCATTTTGAAAAGACATTATCCGCCTGCCTTAAAGACTTCAGCCTTCAGTCTGAATTTCTATTTTATTTCATGACAAAATTAATGGCCGCGCCGAACCAGGTAAACGCATGAATCTGGCCTTCGATGCCGACCAGATGGTGTTGCAGGGCATCCATAATCCCCTCTTCTCCTTTTTTCATGGCTGAAAACGCGGTTTTTGCATCTGCCCAGACCATGGCCGCGTCATATTCAGTGAGATTGGTGTCCGATGAAAAGGTTCCGTCCTTAAAGATAAAGCGTTTCCCGGTTTTGTTGTCCCGGGTTTTAACAACAATGCTGCATTCATGGCCCATGAGAAATTTTTTAAAGTTTGCATCGGTTTGTGCGGATTTTTTGAATTTGGATGACAAGATGGATAGAAGCAATTTAAATAACATAATCGTCTCCTTAAATGATATACGCATTTTTTGAATTGCCGTGTCAGTTTTTATATATCTGGTTATCCACTTGCCTCAAGTTGATACAAAACAGAGAGTATCATCTATCGACCGGCAGGCACGGTGGCCTGCCCTACAAAGCATTGCGAAGGTTTCATAGGGTCGGTCACCGTGCCGACCGGGCCAACTTGACCGAAGTGAATATGCAGGTTTGTATAAAATGCCTTGCTATATTATCAGGTTTTTTCCGATTCATTGAATGAAGAGAGAGATTGCCTCCAAATAATGGGCACCCCAATTCAATCAGGGAGTAACAATATTAAATGTGCCCCTGGGCTGGTCAAATAATAGAAAAAAAAGCACCAGATCAATCCGGCTACCGCTGGTTTCAAGGTCATCGGAAAAAATCGTATCTTTAACACTGGCTTTTCCGATTGCCATTTTCAGAAAAAGTTCATGGGTCAGTTTAAGAGTGGCATCTGCATCCGGGTCCGGGGCCGCCTTTTTATGGTGCAGCACTGAATTTTCCAGAGTCAAAACGTGGCTTTCATTAATGTCTTTAAAAATGATGTTTACAATAAAATTTTTGCCTTCTGCAGCCGGGCCATTCAGCCGAACAGCCATGCTGTCAAAAAAACGGGCTAAAGGCGTATGCCTTAAAAGGTCTAACTTCTTTTCCATATTCATGGCTTTTTGAGGGGCCCCATGGCGCAACTCATAAGCGGCGCTGAGGTATACATTCCGCCAGGGACCACTTTCAGACTGGTAACCCAGTTGGTCGTAAGTATTTGCAAGAAGTGTTTTTGCATTCACATTATCCGGCTCTGCGAACACCAGGTGATTGAGCACTTCTGCAACCCAGCGGTAATCGCCTGCGGCAAAGGATGCCCGGGCTTTTTGCAGAACCTGGTCCGCACCGCCCATGTAGTCGATGTATCGAATCGCCGAGTTTTCCGGCGGCAAAGGGTCAAGGTTTGCGGGATTCGCGTCATACCAGCCAAAATAAGCCTGGTAAACAGCCTTTGAATTGTGCTTAAGAGTGCCGTAATAGCCGCGGTTTGAAAAGAAGGAACTCAGTGATTCTGGAAGTTTAATCTGTTCAGATATTTCACAAGGGGTAAAACCGGCATTGGCAAGCCTGACGGTCTGGTCATGAATGTATTTATACAGGTCCCGCTGCTTTTTGAAAAAATCGACAATCCGCTTATTGCCCCAGATGGGCCAGTGATGGCAGCCGAAATAAATATCCGCATCACCGAATAGTGTTATCGCTTCATCAATATAACCGCTCCATTTTAATGCATCACGAACTTTTGCTCCTCGCAATGTATATAAATTGTGCATATTCCGTGAGACAATTTCCGCCCCGCAATATGCCTTTGCATTCGGAAGGTAAAAGGTCAGTTCAGCAGGCGCTTCGGATTCAGGAGCGTATTGAAATACAAAGTGAATTCCATCAATAATCATTTCTTGTGGCGTCTTGTCCACAATTTCTGTTGGCGCCAAAATGCCGACGGTACCCAAAAAAGGAACAGCACTCCCGAGCCCGTCGTCCACATGCCCCCGCGAAGAATGTGACAGATACTTGCCGTACATATACTCCGCCCGTCTTAGCATTCCGATGCCGGCAATAACATTTTCACTGGTAGCCTCTGCCATAAAGCCTTTGGGCGCAATAATACGAATTTGTTTTTTTTCTAATTCTTCAGGCGATAAAACACCCAGCACACCGCCAAAGTGATCGATATGGCTGTGGGTGAAAATTATTGCAACAATTTGTTTTTCTTTCAAATGCTTTCGCGCAAAAGCAATGGCTCTGGATGAAGTCTCCAGGGTGGTCAAAGGATCAATGATAATCCATCCGGTTTTGCCTTCAATAATCGTCATATTGGAAAGGCAGAATCCCCGAAGCTGATATATGCCATCCGCTACTTTAAACAGGCCATGGATTTTGTTTAATTTTGCCTGGCGCCAGAGACTCGGGTTAACGCTTCTTGGCGCATCATCTTTAATAAATCCATAGGCAGTTTGATCCCATACAACAGTCCCCTCGCTATCGGTGACCCGCAAATCCGGATCACTGGCAATTAAACCCTTTTGGCACTCGACAAACGATTGTTGATCTGAGAAAGGAAGCGCGTCAAGAACACTTGCATTCAATTCCGCAGTTATTGCTGTCGGGGTCGTATGCCCATTGGTGTCTGCATCCGGTTCATATGGTATTTCACCATTGCAACCGGTAAAAATGGCCACCGAGATGAGTAACAGGATTAAAATTTTTTCTTTCATACTCAATTTTCCGAAAATTGAATTGGGTGTTATTTAACTCTTCCTGATTTTCTCAGCCATTTGTTTTTGCCGGTCGCAGGGCAGTTCCTTTTTTCCCCGTGTACAAGAACTTTAGCAATAACTGCGATTATGGAGTGTCTTTTTTTAATTGAGCTCTGGTTAAGAGATAGATGAATAGGGCCGCTACCGGGCGGCTCCGACCAGCAGTTCTTTTAGTTTGGGCAAGAGCACAAATATCATGGTTTCCTTTGCCCATTTCATATACTGCCGGCTTCCGGGTACTATTCCCAGAATGCTGGCATAATAAGGCCCGGCAGCAAGGTAGTTGATTGCCAGTGTATTGAAACTGTGTAAAAACCTTTCAATATCATTATCAGATACCTGCATCGGGATGGCGTCTAAAAAGTTTTGTCTTGTTTTAGCGAAAAAATCCCTGATCCGCTCATACCCCGGAATGACATCATGTTCTTCCGCCTGCACCAGGTTAAGGGCGATGATCCGGAGGGCACAGGGATGTTTTACGGCAAAATCAAAAAAACGGTCTAAATACAGGGCGAGCCCGGCTTCGGGATTCAGTTTTGCAAGGCCTTCAAACCATGTCATATTCGCCCGATAATACTCATCTGCCACGTCGTCGATCACTGCTTCAAAAAGCGCTGCCTTGGTGGGGAAATAATAATTTATGAGGGGATGTTCTACTCCGGCGGCTTTTCCAATCATCCGTATGCTGGCTGCATGATACGGATACTCGGCAAACACCTGCGTCGCCGCTTCAAGTATTTTTTCCCGGGTCTGTTTTTTATGCGGCCCCTTTTTTAGGGGAATGGAAGTTTTTTTGGGGGGTGTTTTTGTTTTTGAAGGCGTTGTCATAATTAGGTATTATGCTTGTTGAGATTTGATCTGTCAAGCAGGTTTTAACGGTCGTTAAATTTAACTTGACTGTTAATTATCAGCAGGTTAGAATTTTTAACGATCGTTAAAAAATGTCTGTGTGCCCGCCCCTTAAATTTTTTGTATAGAAGTGGTTTCAAAACCTCAGATCAGCTTCAAGATCAAGGCGCGGGTTTTCGAAAAAACGCAGCATATTGGGCATCTGTGAGTATTCTAAAAAAACCCGCAACATAGATATCGGAGCTTAGATGGGGTTTTGAAATGGCTTCTACCCATTATTTAAAGGAAGGTGACTTATGAATTTAGACCAGATCAAACAAGCCGGTGAAGAGCTGTACCACAACCTGCACCTGCCCACGTATCCGGTGGGGATCACGTATATCAAAAAAGAAGACGACATACCGGAGCAGGCCGTCCGGCCGTCGGCCATGGGCCAGAAATGGAGCCTGTGCCAGGCCGTCACCTATGCGCGCCGCCATGGCTGGCATGTGGCCATGACAGCGGAAGACAATTTCTGCGCGCCGGCATCGGCTTTTCATAAATGGGTGGATGTGTCTGACGAAGACCTGATTGAAAGCCAGGTGCAGCAGGGGTGGCATAAAGACCGGGCAGCCGAAGAAAACCGGTTTAATTTTTTCAAAGGTTTGTTTGCCGGCCCAAAGGGCGAAAAGACACTGCAGAAAATGAAGGAATACATGGGGTTTGTCTGCTTCCCGCTTCATCAGGCCATCATGGAACCTGATTCAATAATGGTTTACGGCGACGGCACCCACATCAATCACGTAATACAGGCCTTGTGCTATGATTACACCATGCCGGTGATGTCCGCATTTGAAGGGTTCGGGGAAACCTGCTTTAAAGGCGGTCTGGCGCCGTTTATCACCGGCCGGCCGCAGGTGGTTATTCCCGGCATGGGAGACCGGGCGTTTGCGGGTATTTCCCCGGAGGAACTTGCCGTGGGACTTCCGGTTTCCCAGCTATCCCTGGTTGTGGATAATCTTTTCAAGTCCGGCGGTAACATGAACATCGGCCAGCCGGCAAAAACCCTGCTGGCCATGGGGCTGGATGAATCGATTACGCCGGGATTTACGTTTTTGAAAAATAAAATTGGTTGAAAGGGATAATCATGACTGGATCCGCATACATCAATCTCTGGAAGAAATTGTATGAACAATTCCAGACCGCACCAGCAGATGCGGATGGAAACCCGCAACCGTCTTTTGTAAAATATCTTGAACTGACCTATACCTCGGAAGAGGCGGAACTATTGCAGCACATGGACCGGCCCGGCCGGTTTATTGCAACCCGGAATTTGGCGAATCTTGCGGATAAACCGATCGAAGATGTGGAAGCCGTATTGAGCCGGGTGCATAAAAGAAACGGACTGCTGGGCATGCCCGGTTTTTACTCGCTTCCGCCGGTGCCGATCCTTCTTAACATCAATATGTTCTATCCTGAATTAAAAGACGGCGATCTTGAAGCAGCAGACCTTTATCAGGATTATTATATCAAAGACAAGTTTTACAGGTATTATGAAGGGTCCATGAAAGGGACGCCGGTTTTCCGGACCATTCCGGTCGAGATGTCGATCGCGTCGCAACAGAAAGTGTTGCCGGCGGAAGAAGCCCATGACTTTATATTAAATCACGCCCCGGAAGAGCTTGCGCTGGTTCCCTGTCCCTGCCGAACCCGCACGGAAAAAATGGGCATTCGTGAATGCAAAGACAAATTTCCCATCGGTTCCTGCATCATGATGGGACCGTCGGCCCTTCATTTTGAAATGCTGGAGCTCGGAAAACGGGTGACCCGACAGGAAGCAGTCGAATACTTTGATAACATGCAGGAAAAGGGCCTGGTGGGGCAGACAGACAACACAATTACAGGTAATTCCATCATCTGCCTTTGCTGTGGTTGCTGCTGTTCTCAATTGCGCGGCAGAACACGGTGGGGCAATATGGATGCCATTTTACCCGCAAATTTTATTCCGGTGGCCGGCGAGGACTGTATCGGCTGCGGGCTCTGCACGGAACGCTGCATGCTGGAGGCGCTGACACTTGATGAAGAAACAGACCGCCCGAAAGTGGACGCGGATAGATGCATCGGCTGCGGGGTATGCACATTAACCTGCCCCCAGGAAACACTGGCGTTGCAGCGGTATGAGCGTTCCACACCGTTTAACACGGCCAGAGAAATGCTCAAAACAATTGCTTTGGAAAACAGGGAATAGCTATTTCAACTTATCCGGACAGGAGTAAATCCATGTCAAAAAATCAGTGGTCAAGAAGGGAATTTTTAAAATTCACAGGCGCTGCCGCCTGCACGACAGTTTTACCTGGTTGCGCCCATACCATGAAAACCACGGAAGCCGAGTTTGCAGTGATGCCATTCGCTGAAACCTGGGCGCCCCATGTGGCCAGCGCTTGGATACCAAATGGGGCACATGGCGATGCCTATGATGTGTTCAAAAAAACCATCGAAGCGTCTACGGATTTTTCCTGGCTGTCCAAAGGCGATAGCGTATTAATTAAGCTTGCTCTTAATTCGGGCAACCCGTTTCCGGCTACGAGTGATCCCTGGGCACTGGCGTTTATGATACGGCTTTTAAGGGAAAAGGGTGCCGGCCGGATTATGGCGGGCGATTCCAGCGGTGTGGAGAGTGTGCACTGGACCCAAAAAGAACAAAAAGGGTCATCCAGAAAGTGCTGCAAAACTGCGGGACTTTTAGATGTTATTGAGCAAAACAAGGCAGATGCTGTATTTTTTGAAGAAAAGGGATATGATTCGTTTATAGAAACAAGCCCTGTTGGATCACACCATTGGAAAAAACCTGTTTGGATCGCATCAACGGTTAATGAAACAGATCATATCATTTATCTTGCCCGTGTCAGTTCTCACGTATTGGCAGATATCACTTCCGGCATGAAAATTGGTGTGGGCTTTTTAAGGGAAGACAGCCGGAAAACGTTCCACCAGGGCGGTGAGTCGTTTTATGCCATGTACGAAGAGATTAACCAGATACCCGAAATTTCATCAAAACTGCGGCTTGTGGTTTCATCCGGAAGAAAGGTGCTTTCAACATTCGGACCGGACAATGGCCATGTTGCGGTGCCTGAGCAGGGGCTGATTATTTCATCCGAAGACCTGTTTGCCCATGAAGTGCTTGCCTATGCCTGGCTTTTATACAACCGGGAGTTTGAAACCGGTTTTTTTGATGGGGGTATTACCGGCGGGTTGACCAAAAGACGGTCGTTTATTAACAAGGGGTTTGTCTGGGTGACATGGGAAGACAGCAATTTTAATCAAACGCCTGGCATCCCCCTGTTTATTCCCGGAAGCATCTACGCGCACCCCTCTATGATGAATTTTATGAAAAGAATGGGCGGGCGTCCTGCCAATATCGCGTGGGAACAGGTAAGCGCGCCTTCGGGTTCTGAAAAGATGGCCGATTATATCAACGGTAAAATCGCAACAGTTTGATAAGCGTTCACAGGGCACCGCATCTGCTTTGTTCCCGGGCACTTGAAGTACGACGAGTACGTCTTCGTGCCCGGCGCCTCGCATCTGCGGCACCCTGCAAAGCTTAAAAGTCAATAATTTACGAAAAATTAAAAAGCTTTGACCGCGTGAACGGTTACCAGGCATTAATTTCTTGATGAAAATTGTTTTTGTGCAAATCAGTCAAATTTTTGTTATTATTCAATAAATCATATTCATGGAGGTCAATTTGAGCAGAGGATATTTAAAATGCTGAAAGTTGAATCGACTCGAGCGGAAAAAATCGATGCAGCAGCAATCAAAGAATTGATACTTGCTCAAGGCATTGATCTGGTGGGGATTGCGGATGCGCAGAATTTGATCCTGGCATATCCGCCGCGTCCTGCCACGGACCTCATGCCCACAGCCAAAAGCGTGATTGTCATGGCGGTGGCCCATAGTCTCGGATCTGTTTACGCCCCCGACATCATGCTCTGGACCCGAAGCAAAATGCAGACGTCGCGCCTGCTGGATGAAACTGCTGAAAAAGTCGGCCGTATGCTCGAACGTGAAGGGTTTCTGACCCTTCCGATATCCGCGGACAAGCCGGTGGAAATCCATAAAAATGACCCAAAAACCGGGAAAAAATTTCGTCAGACCCGCACCGTGGGATTTCTCTCCTTTAAACATGCGGCAGTCAGTTGCGGAATGGGCGAGATCGGGAAAAACAACCTGCTGCTCACCCCGGAGTTCGGGCCGCATCAGCGGTTGTGCGCCATCGTTACCGAAGCGGAACTTGAGCCGGATCCACGGCAGGATTTTAATCTTTGCAAAGAATGCAGCAAATGCATAGACGCCTGCCCGTCCGGGGCTTTAACGCCGGAAGGGTATAATGTAGATCCCTGTTTTGTCTATTGGTCTCTGGGGTTCAAGCAGCTCCCGCCGGCCCGGTTGTGGCAGTGGCCGGGATATCTTAAGATGATTCGCCAGCACATGAAAAAAAGGGATTTTTTGATAGAAACCGGTCAAACGTATATTACGGATGTGGATTTTTGCATTGAATGCATGCGCGCCTGCCCGGTGGGTGAAAGATGGAAGGATATCCGTCCTAAAACACTGCCGTTTCAGAAATCCGGCGGGACAGGATGAAGAATTCTGTATCCGATGTTAATGCCAGGGACCATCAATAACTTCAGGCGCGGAAAATAGCTCCTTTTATTATCAATCGCTCAAATCCACCCGGGTTTTTATGGATCATTTTTTAATAAAGTAAACCGAAAAGGCGAGGGAAATATGACCAATATTTTTTCCAGAAAAATATGGCAGCATCAAGTCGGTCGTCGAAATTTCCTGAAGTGGGGAGCTGCTGCGATTGGAAGCGGTGCATTGGCTGCCTGGATGCTTTTCCCCTGGGGGAAAAAGAATATGGCTCAGTCTGTTTTTACCTCCAAGCCGCCCGGCGATCGTGAAAAACTTATCTTTGTTGCCATTGATGCATTAAATCCCAAATATCTTGATCTGGACGCCAACGGCAATACCGGAGGAAAGAACGGCAACTGGCTGATGCCGAATGTCAGGGCATTTTTGGACAAAGCCCTATGGTATCAGAATGCCAAGGCATATCTGCCGGCGGCGACAGATATGAATCACCTTAATGCCTTGGCGGGAACTTCTACAGCTCAGACCGGCATCATTGGTGTCTGGGCCCAGCCAGTGTCATGGAAAAACGGCGATGCGGTGATTAAGAATATCCATTTGTCTTTAGCCGCGGATGAACAAGGTCAGCCGGTGGATACGCTTTTTCATGCCTGGAAGCGCCGCTGGCCGGATTCTAAAACCCTGCTTATCACCGGGAAAGAATGGGTGGGAGAAATGTTTCGAATGGATAGCACGAATCAGATTGTGGATATCCTGGCGACCGGTCCTGATCATCCGGACTATCTGTCGCCACCAAAGAAGGAAGAATTCGCGGATCCTCATACGGATGACGATGCGGACTGTGATCCGGAATCCGGTCGTTTGGGCCTTTTTGCCGGGAAAATGGACCCGAGCAGCTTTATGACCCGATGCTATACCGGGCAGAAGAGTTTTTTGACGTTCCAGATGGAACATTTTGCCAATCATTTTCCTCATGACAGCTGGATTGTCGATTCGACACTGGAAATTTTCCGCAGGGAAGATCCTGATCTTGCCTATATTCTTATGGCACAATGTGATGACGCCGGCCATTGTATCGGAAATGCAGCAGACCCATCGGAATTTCAACAGACTGAATTGCCGTATAAAGCCCCGCGCGGATGCAAAAGCAAGCCCGGTTATCAAATGGTGAGCCGAAGGAACCCGCTGCTATTTAAGGAGGCGTGTCTGGATGCCATCAGGGATGTGGACATCCAGTTTGGAAAACTCATGAATGGGCTGGAAGAGCAGGGGGTGTTAGCGCGCGCCAAAATTATTCTCCTGAGCGATCACAGTGCGGTAAATCATCTTTCAAGCGATACGTTTTCATCAACGGATGTTATGGAGATTCTCAAGGATGCCGGCATTGATGATGACCATATATATGCATTCAGCGTGAGCAGCTATGGTAATTTATACTGGCGAAACAAGAAAGAAGAAATTCCCCGGGTCAAAAAATTGCTGCAAGCGCATAGGGCACTGAATCCTGAAACAGGTAAAAACGAATGCCCCTGGTGGGTTCTGGATAGAAAGGACATGAAAGAAGGCGTGGAGGGCGTTTGTCTTCCCGGTGAGCTTTATCATTCTTATTTTATCGAAAAGGATCGGGAAAAAACCATGATCTGGCCGGATATCATCATCCTGGCTAAAAATGGGTGGCAGATACCGGTCTATAATGGCCATATTCCGAATGTGGGGATCAAGGCACCTCGCTGGGCTCCGCCCTGGCGGGTTTATAATGGCGGTCATGGGTCGATTGATACCCTCCCGATTGTTGCGGCTATTTCAGTGCCCGGAGGAAAAAGCGGAATCAGTGAAGAGGCAATCCGCATCGGGGATCTCGGAGTCACCGCGGCAGCCCTTTTTGGTCTGAATTTACGCAGCACTTGTGTCGGGATTGACCGGAGCCGGGATTTTTTGCGCGCTTAAATTCGATACACGGAATCTGATCAACCTGCTCAACGGCGAATTGCAGAGTGAATAGATTTGGTATCCGGTTCAATCATGCACCCCAAAGTACCTCCATAGCCATCGGCAACGTCATATACTGGGGTTGCGGAGCACAACGGCGATGGCCACTTCTGCGAATTTTTTGTCGAAACCGCCTGGAAGCTGGGTGATATCATGGAAATGGATTTCATGTCTTTTTTCAGCGTTTTTCTCAAACAAGTGTTTGGAGCGTTAAAATCTGCGGCGCATATGAATGGCTGAAGCGATGCTGGGGAGGCAGCATTAAAGATCGGGGGAATCACTTCCGGAAAAACGATTTAACCCTGTCCACTTTTTAATTCGTTTTTTACGGTTAACACTATTCCAGGTCTTTTAGATATTCAATGAATCATCTTGACATAAAATAATAACACTTGTTATTTAAAATTATATACTAAGAGAACAGTTTGTTATCTGATGGTCTTCCATGTTTTTTTGATTCAGGCCAAAGAAAAAAGCGAGTCGGTGAAAATATTTTACTGCCGGGAATGCCGGCAAAGGAGGATGTCATGGGATTTGTAAAATCATTTGAAGAAATCATGGCCAACATGAGGGCAACTGCCGATTTTTATGACGCGGAAATGCTGATGGTGTTCTGGGAAACCAAGCCGGAAATTATCGAAAGACTGCTGCCGAAGCCCTTAAAACCATCAAAAGATCCGATTGCCATGGCATTTATTGCGGATTATCCGGCCACTAATTTTGACTGCATTTATAAAGAAAGCGCGTTGTTTGTCCGTGCCGAGTTTGACGGCGAGGAAGGCAGTTATTGTCTGGCCATGCCGGTCACCAGTGATATCGCCATGGCAGGCGGTCGGGAAGTGTTCGGATATCCCAAAAAAATGGCCGATATTGAATTTAAAAAAGTAGGCAATATCATCACAGGCTGGACCGAACGGCGGGGTGTAAGGTTTATGGAAGTCAAGGCTACATTAAGCGGCCAGCCCAATGACCCTAAGGCGCTGGAGCTTTTTGAGCAAGGTGCTGGTGAAGAAGAAGGGGTGATAAAAGGGGTCGCATATAATTTTAAACATTTTCCGGCCCCGGAAGCAGGGTTGATGGATTACGATCCCCGTCTGGTGAAACAGGAAACTGTGTTTAAGCCAAAGGTTATGGAAATCGGAGAAGCAGAAATTACTTTCAAGCCTTCGGATTATGATCCCTGGATTGAGGTGGAAGTGGTGAAGATGCTGGGGGGGCTTTATACGAAAGGAGATAATTCCATGCTGGGCGGTAAAGTGGTGGCCGAAGTCGGTGCCATGGAGTTTGCGCCGTATGCTTTTCTCAAATGGGACATGGTATAACCATCTGGGCGTGTGTCGGAGGCTCCTATCTGCTGCGCTATTAATGGCTCGCAATAGGTCCAACTATGGCTTCGTCATTTAATGCCTTGCATATGGAAGCCTCCGACCCGCTTAAAATTCAGCAACATAGGACTGCATTTCAGGGCGCATTGCTTGGGAATGGAATCCTGACCTAAAGTATGTTTCACCGTTAAAAATGAGGTTTTTATGGAGGAGAAAAGATGGCAATTCGGGATATAGATATCAATGTCAGCAAAGAGACAAAATCCATGCTCAAAGAAGTTGAAAAGTACAGCATGGAAGTGATGCGGCCGGCCGGCATTGAACTGGACCGTTTGAGCGACCCGGAGCATGTAATCAAAAAAGGATCTGTGCTCTGGGATGTTTTTAAGGGCTTTCGCGAAATGGACCTTCATTTGCTTCAGATTCCAAAACGGCTTGGCGGTATGGCAGATGACCTTGATCCCATGGCCGGCATTCTGATTACCGAGCAGCTCGGGTATGCGGATGCCGGCCTGTGCATCGGTTTAGGCGTTTCCAGTATGCCTTTTAATGCAGCGGCACAGTTTCCGATGCCGGAAATGCAGCGACTGGCCAGAGATTTTTGTGCGGACAAATCCGGTGAAATGGTCGGGTGCTGGGCTATTACCGAACCGGATCACGGATCCGACTGGAGCCTTGGCGGAAACAAACCAAAATGCGGGCCGTCAGTGAGGGCAGTGTTGAAAGGAGAAGAGTATATCGTCAACGGGGAGAAATCCGAATGGGTATCCAACGGAACCATTGCCACCC
The DNA here is from genome assembly GCA_963675805.2 of Desulfobacterales bacterium. Lineage (GTDB taxonomy): Bacteria > Desulfobacterota > Desulfobacteria > Desulfobacterales > Desulfosalsimonadaceae > SURF-3. The sequence goes on from CAXXNU010000001.1 coordinate 1,501,529, forward strand.
ATGCCCTCCTGCATGTGAGTCTTTATCCGGAACGGGGCATGGAAGGACAGGGCCTTGCCATTATTCCGCTGGATTTGCCGGGAATCTCCCGGGGAAAGGCGTTGGATAAAATGGGGCAGCGCCCCTTGAACCAGGGCTCGATAATTTTTCAGGATGCACAGATTCCCAAAAAATACATGGTCATTCCGAATCCGGATTTTTTAAAAGCGACTGCCGGCCAGGGCCTGGCCAATGTAAACGGAGGGATGGCGCTGGTATTTGCCGGGCTGGCAAAAGCAGCCTATGACGAAGCCTATCGATATGCCCGAAAACGAATTCAGGGAGGTGTACCCTTATTTGCGCATAAGAATATCAAGGTGAAGCTGATGCGGATGTTCACAAAGGTGGAATCGGCCAGGGCAAATGCCCGCCGTATGGCCATGTATAACCTTGCAAATCCCATGAAACCGTCTGTGGTGCATGCGGTTGCGGCAAAAATCCTATCCACGGAAACAGCCACCCAGGTTGCCAGCGATGCCATGCAGATATTCGGCGGATACGGGCTGGCCAGGGAATATCCCATTGAAAAAATGTTTCGGGATGCCCGGGCGTCTATGATTGAAGATGGGGAGAATGAAGTGCTGGCCATTAAGGCAACTGAATTCATGTAATATTATTTTTTCCTCCATTCAAGGGCGGGAATTGATTTCAATGATTGGTATTGATTGTTTGAATGTAATTCCCGCTCTTTCTGAAAAATCATCAAAAATAAAATCACTGTTTCGGATTTTATAAGGAGGGGGCTTTTCATGAAAGAACTCAACAACAAGGTTGCCGCAGTTACGGGAGCAGCTTCCGGTATCGGCCAGATGCTGGCGGTTAATCTCGCTGGCAAAGGCTGCGCGGTGGCGATATCAGACATTGATATGAACGGTCTCGAAAAAACCGCCGCCCTGGTGGAAAAGAAAAACGGAACGATCAGCATTCATCATGTGGATGTGGCGGACCGGAGCCAGGTGGAAAAGTATGCGGCAGACGTTGTAAAGCAGCATGGCCGGATAGACATGATCATTAACAATGCCGGCGTGGCTGTGGCGGAAAGTGTTGATGATGTCAGCTATGAAGATTTTGAATGGCTGATGGGGATTAATTTCTGGGGGGTGGTATATGGCTGCAAGGCTTTTCTGCCATACCTGAAAAAACAACCCGAAGGTCATATTGTCAATATTTCAAGTGTTAACGGGTTTATCACATGGCCCAATCATGCGCCGTATTGTGCATCCAAATTTGCTGTAAAAGGGTTTACCGAAACCCTGTGGCAGGAACTGCGTAAAACAAACATCCAGGTATCCTGTGTGCATCCGGGCGGGATTAAAACCAATATTGCCCGAAACACCCGATTCTACAAGTCTCCCGGCAATCAATTGTCCCATGAGCAGGCGGTTAAAGCATTTGATAAAATGGTTAACACATCAGCCGATAAAGCAGCCGAAATTATTATTTCCGGCATTCTTAAAAATAAACGGCGAATACTGGTGGGGGCAGACGCTTATGTATTGGACGGTCTGACGCGGATGCTTCCAAAGGGTTTTGTCCGTTTGATGGCGGCTGTGGTAGGACGCAGATAAATAATCAAAACATTCCAGAACACAAGATGCAAATTTTCAGTGTCAGATAAAAAGTATCAAATTATTGTTACAAAGAAATAAATTTTCAATTATAATATAATTTCGGATTTTTATTTCATCCCCGAAATCATTTTTTAATCGCAATGGGTTCAATTCCCGGCAGCTTGCTACGATGAAATTGACATATACAAAGTACTGATACCCCGCTGCTTGAGATGGGGGTATTCATTAGCCATTAAAAATTTTTATCTGATAATCTAAAGGAGGGGCAATGTCGTTTGCATATCAGCAGGAAGATACCCAGTCCGGATTGTTTTTTGCACAGGCGGAGAGGTTTGGAGATGACACGTTCATGCGGGCAAAGTTTCAAAACGGCTGGCCGTGCGACACATGGACGGATATTTCCTGGAAAAAGGCTTCTGAACAGGCCCGCTGGCTGGGCGCCGGGTTGATCGAAAAAGGGATTGATAAAAACGACCGGATCGGCATCTTTTCCCATAATCGTCCCCGGTGGGTCATTGCCGACCAGGCGATCCAGGGTGCCGGTGCCGTTGGGGTGCCCATTTATCCCACCAGTACGGATCACCAATTAGCGTTTATTTTAAACGACTGCGAAGCCAAAGCGCTGATTGCCGGCGACCGGGAATTGCTGGAACAGGCGCTGCGGGTCATGCCCGAGGTTTCGTCCCTTGAGTTTATCGTGTGCCTGTCTCCGCTGGCAAATGCTTCGGACAAGCGTGTCATTGATTTTGATGCCCTGATCAAACAAGGCAGCCAGTCGGCATCGGCCATGGACCAGTTTGCCGATCGAAAAAAGCAGCTCAAGGGAAAGGACACGGCTGCCATCATTTACACCTCTGGAACCACCGGGAACCCAAAAGGCGTGGTCCTGAGCCAGGCCAATTTCAAGGCCCAGACCGACGTGCTCATCAGCACACCGCTGCCCCAAAAACTTCTGGAAAGAGGCATTCGCCTGGAAAGTCTGTGTTTTCTGCCCCTCTGCCATGTTTTGGGACGAACCGCGGATTATTATTTTCAGGTGGCGCTGGGCTCAAAGATCAATTTTGCCGAAAGCATCAAGACCATCCAGAAAGACCTGTTAGACGTTCGGCCCAATATCCTTTTCTCCATTCCGCGTCTTTATGAAAAAGTGTATGAAGGGGTTCAGCTGCATGCGCAAATGCTGACCGGAAAGAAAAAGAAATGGTTTGACTGGGCCATGAAAGTCGGGGATGAAGCGTCGGACCATATGATTGCGGGCGAACCCCTTCCCCCGGTGCTGGGAATTAAATTCGCAATGGCCAATCGTCATGTGTTCAGCAAAATCAGGGAAATGATCGGTTTTGACCGGCTGGTGGTGGCCGGCAGCGGCGGGGCAGCCCTTTCCAGAGACATCACCAAGTTCTTCCGCAGCATGAACATTACGATTATTGAAGGATACGGACTGACCGAGACCACGTCCGCCATCACCTCCAACTCACCCGTATTCACGGAGCCACTGCCGGATAAATGGATTTACCGGAAGGCCATGGAATGGTTTGTGGATACGATGGTGGAGATGCAGGCCAGCGGGCAGAATCCATTCAGTACCTTAAAAGGGACGCTGAAAATGATTGTGGTAGGGAAAAAAATTTCGCCCCGGTTTATCATTAAACCCGGGACCGTTGGCCGGCCCTGTAAGGGAACGGAAATCCGGATCGCGGAAGACGGCGAGGTGCTGGCACGAGGGCCTCAGGTGTTTTTTCGTGACAGCGGATACTTCAAGCAGGATGAAAAAACCGATGAAGTATTTACCGAAGACGGCTTTTTCAGGACCGGCGATATCGGAGAGATTGATGAGGACGGTTTTTTGAAAATTACTGACCGGAAGAAGGAATTGATTGTCACTTCGGGCGGGAAAAACATCGCACCGCATCCCATTGAAATGGCGCTCAACCTGAACATGTATATCGATCAGGCCTGCGTCATCGGGGATGGGCGCAACTACATCACGGCCTTGATTGTTCCGAATTTTGAACTTATTGGAAAAATTGCCGGTGAAAAGGGAATTGATGTTGATTTTAACAAAGCAGACGATCTGGTTCGCTCACCTGAAATCATCGGTTTTTTTGATGAGCAGGTGGCCCAGGTCAATCAAAACCTGGCCCGGTATGAGCAGGTTAAAAAATATACCCTTCTGGCGCATCCATTCAGCGAGGAAACCGGTGAACTCACGCCCACCCAGAAGATGAAGCGGCGAATTATCCTTGAAAATCACAAACCTGAAATTGATGCCATGTATCAAGGAGGAGACGTCAAAACCAAGGCCGGTAATTAGAGATGTAAAAAAATCTGGCTCGGAATTTTGTGATTAACGGTTTAAACCCGCCATCCGGAGGGACATCAATGAAATTAAAATACTGGATTCCGTTTTTACTTTTTATTATTCCCACCCCGATCATCACCTATTTTATGTGGGAGACCCATGTATGGGAGCCTTTTCCCAGGGAACAAATAAAAGCGATTGCCGGCTTATTCGTGATGTGGTTTTTTGTCGGTGTAACATACTTTGGCGGTATCCATGCTGTTTTGAAAGATTTTAAAGCCCAATCCATCTCCTCCGAATGAATATTTGAATCGGTTGACAGAAAATAACAAATCCTTTAATTTCAGTTCAACTTAATTTAAACAAATTGGTATTTTTATTTTTTTACACAGGGCATAGAAAAATGTGTGCGAAAGAAATCCATAAACTAGGAAATGGGCGCTGATGAAGAAAAAACGCGTATCTTCCGGAATCCCGGGGCTGGACCAGTTGCTGGGCGGTTTGTATATTGGTGATAATGTAATCTGGTATGATGATGCCGGGAGCCTGGCGTCTGTTTTCTGCAGCAATTTCATCAAAGAATCCCAGAAACAGAAAAAACCCATCATCTACGTCAGCTTTGACCGGTCTCCGAAAAATCTGGTTGATAAACTTGGGGTGCTTGCGGAAAATCAGCAGCTTACGATTCTGGACTGTTTTACCAACGGCAAGGGCGACAAAGCCGAGGTTTTTAACAAGTTTTATGAAAAAGACGGGGCCCAGTGGCCGTATCAGGTAATCCGGGTAAAAGAACCCTGGAAACCCGAAAGCGTGGGAGATGCCATTTACGGGCTGCACAAAACGCTTACCGGCGACGTGCGGCTGGTTTTTGAAAGCCTTACCGGCATGCAGGATCTGTGGGAAGGCGAAGATCATATTTTGAAATTTTATTCCCGGTCCTGCCCGAAATTGTATGAACTGGACACTATTGCCTACTGGATTATTGAAAAAGGCGCCCATTCCGGAAAATTAAAAGCCCATATCAACCAGATCGCCCAGGTGGCGGTGGATCTTTCCATCAAGCGCGGCAAAACCGCCATCAAAATTCTCAAAGCCGAAAAGCGGTCGCCAAAAGCCCTGACCGAGCCGTTTTACTATATTGCTGACAGTGAAACAGTGGTTATAGAAGGGGAAGGAAAAGAAAAAGCCCACCACGATCTGGGCTCCCGGATCAAAAAAATCCGGAAAAATCAGGGCATGTCCCAGAAAGAGCTGGCCAAATGCATCGGGGTGACGCCGAGTAATATCTCACAAATTGAGAGCAACCTGATCTATCCGTCCCTGCCGGCGCTTTTTAAGATTTCGGAACATTTGTCCGTGGAGCCGGGGTCTTTTTTCCAGGATCAGACCATGCCGGTCAAGACGGTTTTCCCGAGGGAAAATGCCGTGAACATCAGCATGCCGGATATGCCCAAAGACAGCGTTTACGCCCAGCAGCTCACCCCGCCGGACCTTGACGGCAAAGCTGAACTTTTCCTGATCCAGATTCTGCCGGAGAAAAAATTGCCGGCCCATTTTTTTGTGCACAAAGGCGAAGAGGCCGGGTACCTGCTGGCCGGCACGTTGAAAATGGTTAGCCAGAATGAGTCCCGGGACCTGAAAGCCGGGGATACGGTTTATCTGAAAACGGTTCTGCCCACCCAATGGGTGAATCCGGGCCCGGAGATGGCCAAGCTGTTGTGGATAAAGATCAAATAACAGCTCCGCAAGCAAGCAACAATTTTTGAGCGGGTGCATTTCATGTATCCTGCATTGGAGCAGCCTGCAATTTTTCGGTTCAACCTGAGTTAATCAGCGGCTGCCGGTCAGGTCCCTTGCGCCTTTAAAACGATTGTTCCAGTAACCGCTGCTCAGTGAATCAATCCTTATTTTCCCGCCGCTTGAAGGGGCATGGATAAACTGATTGCGTCCGACATAGATCCCCACATGGGTTGGCGGTAAAATCATTCCGATTAACGGCCATCTCATAAAAAACACCAGGTCCCCTTTTTTTAAGCCCGATTTATCCACACTGATGCCCGAACGGTACTGCAGACTCGTGGTTCGTGGTATGTCAATCCCGGCCTTTTTATACACGTAGGACGTATATCCCGAACAATCAAAACCCGCAGGGGTGGTGCCGCCATATTGATACGGCGTCCCTTTATAGTTTAAAGCAATGGCAGCGATACGGTTTCCCAGTTCAGGATTGTGATGCGTCCTTTTTGACAGCATTGAACAGCCGGACAGCAAAAAGGCGGCATTGACGATAAGAATTGTGCCGAACAGAATAATGAAAAATGATTTCAGCAATGACTTAAAAGGACTGATTTCAAGATGTGGTTTCATGATACGCTTTTAATTCGCTGATCCGGTTGCTCATTTGTGCATCCATCTGTTTCCGGTGAAAATAATGTCAGATAATAGTGTCTAATGTAACCATAAATACCCGAACAAATCAATAATTGGCAAACTCGTAAAAAGCGTTTCATGGTGACGAATCACCACTGTAACAGCAAGTACGTCTGCGTCGTAGGCCGGGTTTCTTACCCGGCAATTAGCGATTGCTGTTTGTCGGGAATGGAATCCCGACCTACAATTTGTTTCACCGTCAACAATTAAGTTATTTGGAAGCTCATGACGTTGCACGCGCCGCTGTCCCCAAAAAATAAGTAACCGCAATTTATGATACTTTTAATCCCGCAGAGACGCAGGGGCGCAGAGAATTATTTCCCTCCGCGATCCCTGCGCCTCTGCGCGAGAAAATATTTTTTGCGAATCCTGCACACGCCGAAGCGGCAAAGATTGACGGTTGGTTCAAAAGCTGAAAACAGCGTCATAAAACTCCGACAATGTAGTACTCTGAGCTGTCTATTTTATAAATAATTCTTTTCATTATGTTTATTTTATGCTACAGGTTTTCGGAATGCCCGACGTGTTATGAAGATAAGGTGGTTGATTTTAATTGAACCTTTTCAACTCAATACATCGTCAAAGTCAGGCGAAACTTCGGACGAAACTCCGGGCACAGCATCCGGTAGAAATGGCGGAAAATCGCATATGACGGAGACGTTAAATTCACTAAAATTTGCGGCTTTTTGCTCTTCTTCGGGGCTTAGGCTGCCAATTTGCATGTTTTTTGCTGCTTAGGAAGCAAAACAGCCGTGTTATAACACGGCTGTTCGTAGATATAATAATTGTTAAGTGAATGAAATGGAAATATCGATGAAAGAAATTTCTGAATTGTTAAAGGCAGTCTCGTCGTTGCTTTGGCCAATATTTGCATTCGTCACTCTTTTCCTATTTAAGGGTCAGATTGGAGAAGCAATTGGCAGGTTAAAAAAAGGAAAACTTCTCGGGCAAGAAGTTGAATTAAGTGAGTCTCTTAAAAACCTCAATGAGTCTGCCTCCGAATTGACAGAAGAAGTAAGCTCTATTCCCAATCCGAGTTCAACTGAACAAAATCATGTCGAAAATGGAACCGATCTTACTTGTAACCAAGATAACGGCTCAGACAAAATTCAACAGATTTTAACTGAATCTGTAAAATCACCTACCGCTGCTTTAATTATGCTATCGGCTGAAATCGAAAGAGAGGCCAGAGAAGTCTTAGCATGTACTGGCAGATTGAAGGACAGAAAGCATATTCCTATTTCAAGGGCAATAAAAGAACTCGATAACACCTATGGTTTACCTAAACATGTTTCTATCAGTTTGAATCTATTTTGGAATACTCGAAACCAAATAGTGCATGGTGGAGTTACTGATGAAAGGAATATTTTAAGTGCAATTGATTCAGGAATAGCAATTATCAAATCTCTTAGAGCGATACCTCGTGAATCAAATTATGTTTTTCATCCAGGTGTAAATGTCTATTCTGATGAGAGTTGTCAAAACTTAATAAGTGACGTTAAAGGCGTTATACTAAAGACAATTTCCCCAGGTGGGGCTAGAACTGAAAGACGCATTTTCCCAACAACCAAAACATACTATGAGGAAGGTAAGTTAGTTTCTTGGGAGTGGAGCAACGAAAGGACTTGGGGAGAGGCTTGGTATAAAGATCCAGAAACTAAAGAAACAAAATATGCATGGACAAGCTCAATGGAATTTGTCGGGAGACATCTTGATAATGTATAAATAATATAAACACTTAACCTGGCACTTGTGCTGACCGGTGGTAGCGATGTCGCCTCTATGATAAATTTTGGCCCGGTCATCACAGTTAATCGTTAGGCGGAGAACGAAATTTGAAAACCGAACAGCAAATCTACTGCAAAACTTGTAGTGAAAGTATTCTAAAAGAATGGAAAGGCTGGCCACAGCGGGATGTAATTCCCATTTTGCCAAGGATACAAGACGGCAGTTGTGAAGTTTGTGGTGGCGTTGTTGATCTTGAGCCTTCTGAAATATGTTGGTTAAATTACCATAGCGAGTTTAGTACAGGACTCCCTGATTATTGGCTTCTCGTCATACAACCACAACAGAACAAATGGGGTATGCCTTATTATGAGGAAAGCCTTTGCCCCAAATGTAATAAAAGGTCGATTATCAGCAAAATGAAATATCCAAATGGAACATCGGAAAAGTCCCTCAACTGTAAAAGCTGTGGCGTTTTAAAGGTTAAAATCTCCGGATAGCAATGCAGCTTAAAGGATAGAATGCTGTCGGGTTTTGGAAAATCGGGGGGAATTGGACATTAACCATAAGTAAGTAGAGGTATCCTTGGCTCCCGTTGGTTGCCGCCGTGAGCATGAGCATGGATGAGTTGCATCTTGTTTGGAAAATGGAATATGGGATAGATGGAGAAGATTCATCTCCTGACAATCCACTCGCGAGGGCCATCCGTCAATTATTTGATGAAGGAAAGCCTTTTGATCGACTGAATATATGTTTGTTTCTGGGCGAAGATAATATACTTCGATGGCTCGGAATATTCATAAAAACGGCTGGAAACAAAATCGTTTTCTTTCCAGGATTTCGGGATAACTATTCAAATATCCAAGTATATCAAGGCACAAAAAAGCGATGGGAACAGCCATTTCAATTCGATCATTTGTCCTTAGAAAAATGCAGATCAAAATGGCATGTAACCACAACAAGAAGTAAGGATCATTTAGGTAGTCCAAATACATTAGATCTCGGCTCATCTCGTATACTCTGGTTTGGCATGAGTATAGCTCATGAGAATGTATTCAAGAGCGTTTATAAAAATACTCTGATTGTTTCTACTTCTCCATCTTCAGACATCGAAAGAAGGAAAAATGTATTCCTCTCTGCGCGAGAAAATGCCCAATTCCCAATTGTCATGTTAAACAAAGAATCAAATAAAATCTTGGAAAGCCAATTTATTCATTTTGGTGTTATTGTAGGCCCCGTCGGATTTGGTAATTACATGAATGGAGAATTAGGGTTTCCCGTTAATAGTCCATATTTGGAAAAGCCACTTCCCGGGCTTCTATTAGGAGTTCCCACTCGAATCCATCGATTGAATTTATCAAATGATGTGGATATACAAATAACGTCATGTATTCTTCCTGGGAAACTTAATACATCTGTATGTTTTACAGGGCAATCTGAACCAGTATGCGCTTATTAGTAAATATATTCGCCTAACAAGGCAAATTAACTCGGATGCAAATTCCGCTGCGCTCCATTTGCACCGGTTATTTGCATCGTTAGTGTTGAAGCCATGAGAAATGTTTTCAAATTTATAATTACCTGCCTCATTCCAGTCTTGACGGTTATTTACGGTGTCGGGGATTATCTGCAATGGTGGGATAAAATTTCGGGCCGTTATGATGCATTAAAGGGATTTGAACGTCTAATACATGGAAACGGCTATCCTGAAAATTACATCTACAAAGATGAACCGGAGTTCGCCGCCATAGAGAAAATTATCAACAAAAACACCAGGAATGAAAAAATTATCAAATTAATCAAAAAGGATATCAGACCTTCAGCAATAAGCATTGATGGCGGTGGTGCCAAGCGACATCAAGTCCCTGATCGCTGGCCACAATCCATTTTTATCCCCGCGAATTCACAAATACTTTACCTCTATGGTGTTTCCAAACAGGGTGGAAAGGGCAAGCTCTCCTGGGTTGGAACAGCAGCTGATTTGCGCAGATGGATTGAAGAAAGTAAAAATAAAGAAAGATTTTGGGTGACAACCGTTTTCTTGAGCATTCTTTCAATGTGGGTGGGGATTCTTCAACTACTAAAGGAAAACAAGAATTCCGGGGACACAATACTTAATAATCCTTGATAAAAGAACACTTATTTGCTTTAGATAAAGTATGGCACGTATAGCGAGAATAGTTATCCCCGGATATCCCCATCATATAACGCAAAGGGGGAATCGTCGTCAGGAGACGTTTTTCAAGGCTGACGATTATCGTGAATACATTCGTTTGATGTCTGAGCTCAGCGAGGGTCGGGCCAAGTTAAATTCTTGAAAAGAAAAAGAATAACTCAAAAATCGCCCCTTTTAAAGGTGCTATATCGCACTTTTTGGGGTCAAAAACAGCATTATAGTCATGGCAAGAGCAAAGCGGCACTATATACCCGGACAGATATGGCATTCGACCAGGATCGGACCTCACTAAGCAACCTATATTATAAGTTATAAGCGTTTTTTTAAGCCAAAAAACATAGCAATAATCAGCTTTTTAGCCCTCAAAAGCGCCATACAGAGATACCGGAGAAAATCAAATGGCAAGCGCAAAAATAGAATATATTCCCCTTTATTTCTGGAATTTAGCACACCGTTGACACAAAAAAGAATTCTTATTCAAATTTGATAAAGATCGTCTTCGGTGGATGCAGTGGCTGTATGAAGCCAGGAAAAAGCATCACCTTGCTATCCTCAATGAAAACACCCTTATTTGGCAACAAGATGCCAGTTAATAAAGGGATTGGCCTGGTCCGATCCTCTGGCACAGCCCGACCCTCTGGCACAGGGGCATAACAATCAAAACCCGTCGCAGTCATCCGCGGCAGGCATATATTTTCAATATTTACAATGTAATCAGGGGCGCAGTGCTTTTATCTTTCAGGTAACAGCACGGCTGCCCCTGTTTTGTTTAACAGCGGCTTCAACCCCATTGTACCGGCCGGTAAAAAGGGTTGATTTTCAGGCTAAAATCTTGATATTTAATTAATTTCATGGTTTCTATGCTCGGGGTCGTTCAAGTCTGATTGTTTATGAAGCCATCACGTATAGCAGGCAGAAAATCATATGAATTCATCATCTGAAAACCATCCCGTGCCGGACTCCCCCCCCGGACTGCGCATTACCAACCTGTGTAAATCTTTCGGCAAAAAAAAGGTTCTTAAAAACCTGAATTTTGAGGTGCCCAAAGGCGGGATTACCGGGTTTTTAGGTCCCAACGGCGCGGGCAAGTCCACCACCATTAAAATTTTTGCCGGCCTGGTGGCCCCGACATCCGGCACCGTGGAGATCGAAGGCGTGCTGATGAACGGCAATTCGTCGGCTGTTTATCAGAAGCTCGGGATCATGTTTGAGGCCCCGACGTTTTATAATTACCTGACCGCCCGGCAGAATTATGCGCTGTTAACCCGGCTGCAGACAAATAAAGCGGCTGATATCGATCATATTTTAAAACTCGTGGGATTGTCCGGGGCCGCGGACACCAAAGTGGGAGAATTTTCCCAGGGCATGCGCCAGCGTCTGGGCATCGGACAGGCGCTGCTGGTCCGGCCCGAACTCCTGATTCTGGACGAGCCCACCAATGCCTTAGACCCTTTGGGACGAAAAGAAATAAAGAACCTGATCGTCCATTTGTCCCGATCGGAAAAAATGACCGTCTTTGTTTCTTCTCATTTGCTGGCTGAAATCGAACAGGTCTGCACCCACGCGGTGATCATCAATGAAGGAAAAATTCTGGCGGCCGCATCCATCGATGAACTCAGAGAACATGGTGTTCAGACTCTGGAAGATTATTTTCTGGAGTTAATTGAAAAGGAAAATCAATGTTAAAGCGGATATGCCTGCGCCGGTTTCTGATGGTTTTTTTCTGCGCCGTCCTTTGTCTGGCCGTGTTGCCGCCCGCAGCGTCGAGTGCAAGGGTGAAAAAAGAGTTTTTCACGGTGTATGATTTAAATGTTAAAGGCGATTATATCGACAGCGTGATTGCCGATTTAAACGCAGATGGTTTAAATGACGGCCTGTTTTTTCATTCCAGGCGGGAAAACGGGAGCATCGCCCGCTATTTTTCGGTTTTTTATCAGCAGGCCAAAGGGTTTCGTCAACAGGCGGATTACCGGTTTGAAATTGCTCCCGGAGCCGTGGTGTATGATGTCGCGGACATTGATCCCGCGCCGGGCAAAGAAATTCTGTTTTTCCAGGATGAGGGCCTGTATTATTACAAAATGATCGATGGCCGGTATGACGCAAAACCGGTGTTGTTTTTCAACACCCGATCCATCTTCAAGCTGCCGGACCCGGATTTTTTAGAGCGGCTGAATTTTGCCCGTGATCTGGATAACGACGGGATCGAGGAAATACTGGTTCCGCAATTCCATCACTATCTGATTTACAAACGGCAGTCCGGCAGCGACGTGCCGGATGATGCCCGGTCCGCCGGCCCGTATGCATTAGCCGCCACGCTTGATTGTCCGGTGCAAAACGGCATCAAGTCGGTGGGAGGTGCCAGCCGGAGCCTGGTTTCCACTTTTTTAACCCCCAATACCATCATCTATGACTACAACCGGGATCAGTCCAGCGATATCGTTACCGTGCATGGGAGTCACCTGAAGGTTTTTTTTCAAAACAGCGCCGGAGAATTTTCCAATGATGATTCCGCAGTGGTTGATTTTGATTTTGATTTAACATTGGCCTATTCGTCGATGAGCGGTCCGGGGCAGCCGCATGAGCGCGATCGCCTGAAAGATAAAATCGGCATCACGTCCCTGACCGATTTAAACGACGACGGCCTGCTGGATATGATCGTTGAAAAATTTTCAATGAAAGACGGCGCGTTAAATATCAAAAAGCAGTTCCAGATCTTTTTCGGCCGGGAAAATACGGACAATCCCCATCTGGGCGGGATTTTCAACACGGTTCCGGACCACATCATCATCAACAAGGGGCTGCAGATCTACAGTAAGGTCGCTGATTTAAATCATGACGGCAAAATGGATATATATATTCCGATTATTGAAATCGGTATCTTTAATTTCATATCCATGCTGATTTCCGGTGATATTGACATAACCGTTTTCTGGTATGTGATGGATGATACGGGAAGATATCGTAAAAAACCCGATTTTGAGCTGGAAGTGACGTTTGAACTGGATACAAAGGGGCGGAAATTCCCGGTTTCCACTTTTGGCGGTGATTTTAACGGAGACGGGCGCAAGGATTTTCTGCGGTCGCAGGACGGAAAGTTAAAGGTCCACTATGCGCCGGAAGACGGTGTTCCAAAAGAAAAGCCGGATGCTGAATTTGAAACTGAAATTCCGGACAATGGATTGACCGTCCGGCCCTGCAGGGTAAATACAGATGCCAAAAGCGATGTGGTGATGGTGTTTGCCCCCAGTGTCGGCGGGTCGGATGAAGAGGGGAGGGTGCAGATTCTTATAACCAACTAGTGTCCGTCCATAAATGGCTAATTTGCCCGATATCTGCGTTATGCTCAAAATTTTATCCGCGGAATATCAACCATATGCCTGTGGTAAAACTTTTCGCATGCCTTGATCCCGATCAAATTATCCTGTTTCTGGACGGACACGAAGTGAGATATTCCAATAGGAATGCCGCGATATGAATAAACTGCCGATATTAATAAAGATTGAACTGGAAAAAATAATCCGCAAGCGCTCCGTGCTCTGGATTGTGTTGGCTGTCCTGGCCATTCAGATCGGGGCCGGGTTTTTTGAACATTCCGCGCGCCTGGCCAACGACGACCTGGGCACCGGTTTTCAGGTAACGGTTTTTTCGCTGAAGATCTGTCTCCAACTGCTCGCCCTGATCCTTTTAGCCTATTCGTCCATGACCCTTTCCGAAGAAATCGCCACGGGAACGGCTAAAATGATTCTGGTCCGGGATGTGAAGCGCCGGAATTTCATTCTGGGAAAATTCATCGCACTGGCGTGTTTAAGTACGGTACTGGTGGTGTTCTATCATCTCGTCAGCCTGGTGCTCGGTTATTTTTTCGGCGGCCTGGTGGCGATCAAGGAAGGAGACTATCTGCTGTTTTCCGCATCCGAGCTTTCCACCGCTTTTTTCGGCGGCATGGGCCTTACGGTGGTTGCCATGATCGCTCTGGTGGCCTTTGGCTGTTTTGTTTCCATCCTGATCAAGGGGTCCGGCGGGGCCGTGGCAACCGCGATCGTCATCTACTTTTTTATGCAGATTTTGTCCCAGATGAACCTGATTCAGAAGTACCTTTTTACCCGATATCTGCTGCTGCCTGTTGATAATATGGCCCGGCTGGTGGAGGGGATTTATGTGGACTGGGCGCGGTATGTGTGGTGGACGGTGGGGGTGTCGGCGGTGTCGGTTGTGGTGTTTCTCACACTTAGTATTGTTATATTCAATAAGCGGGATGTGTGGCATTAACAGGTGCTGAAAACTATTGCGCTTGCTGTTACTTATGTAACATCCATTATTTTTATTTTCTCTACTTTTCTTGGCGGGCAAGATGGAAACTGGGGTCGGGCCTCATTAACTAATTATTATTAAGAGCTTATCCGTAAATAATACCTATTTTCCTGTAGGCCATGATTGCGGCAGCCATATGCAGGAGTGCCAAATAGGTATCCTCTCGCTTCTCATAGCGGACCAGAATTTTGCGAAAGCGATTGAACCATGAATGAGCTACCTCAACCACCCATCGCCTGGCTTTCCAGCCAGGGTTGGTTTTTTTCTGTTCAATTTCTTGGCCCCGCGTTTGCACGTGGGGGATGTAACCCTTGGAAACAATGCACTGCAACGCCGGTTTGCCGTTGTATGCTTTGTCAGCGCACAGATGCTGCTCAATATCTTCAGGTCGCTCAATGACGATTTCTTCTAATACAAGTTCAAGCTGCGTTACATCATGCCGATTGGCTCCTGTCACGACGAGCGATAACGGGACACCACGGCCGTCCACCAGCAAATGGCGTTTGGTTCCTTTTTTTTCCCCGGTCTGTCGGATTTCGACCAACTGCATCTTGAGCCAGCGGGGCCTTGACCATGGCCCCGTCTATGCTTTGCCAGCTCCAGGCGATGCCCTCCATTTCGTCGTAGTCGGCAAGCCCGCTACGCCACAAAGCAACAAAAAATCCGGCACACATCCATTTCATGAAATGGGTATGGATGGCGCTTGCGCTGCCAAAACGTTCCTTGGGCAAAGCTTTCCATTGGCAGCCGGTGCGAAGCACGTACATAATAGCTTCGAAAATCCGCCGCGACGGTATCGGTTTTCTGCCTCCGCCAGACTTTCGCTTGTAAGTCTTACTCGGATCACGCTCCGGCTTCGGAATAAGCGGTTCGACTCTTTGCCAAAAAGCATCGGACACTTCCCATGACTGAATTTTCGACATATGACCTCCATCGCAAGGGTTTATGATGGAGGTCATCGTAACATAAAAAATAGGAAAAGTATATTTTATTTACGGATAAGTTCTAAATAAGGCCTCCAAACGGGGCAATAAGCAACTTTTCAGCCCTCAAAAGAACAATATAGAGAAACCGAAGAAAAGAAATTGGCAAGAGCAAGCAGGCATTATATTCCCGGTCACGTCTGGCATTTAAACGAACGTTTTCATAAGAGGAAATTTTTATTCAAATTTGCTAAAGATTATCTCCGGTGGATGCCGTGGCTGTATGAAGTCAGTGGCGTTCTGGCCCCCGGCGAAAAATACTGGACACTATCATTAAGACTCTGAAGGAGCTGCTATGAATTCAAAGACGAAGATTGGAATCGTTATCTGTGACCGCTACCGTCGCTGTGCGGGGGGAAAGTGTTTGCGCGCGATGAGGAACAAGGAAGGTGCTTTCAGCATATACACGGACTCCGAAGTTGAATTGGTCGGTTTTACAACGTGCGATGGGTGTCCTGGCGGGAACATAGAATATGCAGGGGAAGAAATGGTGAAAAATGGCGCAACAGTGATTCATTTAGCTACCGGCCTGGTCGTTGGTTATCCCCCCTGCCCATACATAGATACTTTCAAAGCCTTTCTTGAAAAACGCTATCCTGTCAAGGTCGTTATCGGGACACACCCGATACCGACAAAGTATCTTGAGATGCACACGCATCTCGGGACATGGGAGAGCGCCGCCTGGAAGCCACTTGTCGCGCCGACCATGAGTGATGAAGTGACCCGTGCAAGTTACGACTAGAAGCGGTTTCAAAATCCCATCTAAGCACCGATATCTGTGTTGCGGGTTTTCTTAAAATACTCAGCTTTTTTAAAAATCAAAACCAAACATGGAAACCAGCAGGGATACAAGTAACGTACCCCTGCCAATTCCAATACCCGCGCTGAACAAGGCCACAAAAATCCGGGCAGCATCATTTGCTGCTTATTCGACCACGGCGATAGCGTCGCTGTCATCACAGGCGCCATCTTGCGTTAGGACACACATGTGGTGCGGGCAATGTCTTGTATCATTACCAGATTTTGCCTGAAATCCGCCAGCTCAGCCCGGGCCGGGATGTTGCGCTGATAGTCATCGATTGCGCAGATTGACTGGATGTCTTCATAGGAGAGAATCCGGGATTTCAGCTCCGGAGGCAGTTTCACCAGTGGGTCAATGGTGTTGATAAGATCCGTAAACGTATGATTGTAAGGCAATACATCAAAATAATCCGCAATGGCCATGGCATATTTTTCAAAGGCCATGGCCAGGAGATTATACAAGACATCTTTGCCGAATTTGCTTTCTGGTCCTTTCGGGGTGGCTGCATTCAGATACTGGTCCCCTTCCTTAAGCCATACCTGCCAGCACATGGTGTCACTTTTTGGCGATATAATCTGGATGTTGCTGTTCATCATTGCCTGCCTTCACACGAATAAGTTAAGCATCGGTTTTTGCCATTGTCCTGACGGATACGATACTCTCCCAGTCATAGTAGGTATTAATGGCGCTGTCTTCAGTGATCTCAGTGACACGAACAAACTCTTCTCCGAGAAAAAAAACAGCATTGGCGTAGGTCTTTTGTTCATTAATCTGGCAGCTGACGTCCTTTCTCAGTTTACGGGATAAAGTACCCTGAACCGGCATTGACGCATATTCAAAGATCTTTTCCAGGGTGGTTTTTTTCATATTGTCTCCTTTATCAATTGTTTTGTGGTTCGGCGGGTATGCTTATTTGCAGAAGATCCCACCATAGCTTAAATTCTTTCACCTGCATGGCTTCATCTTGAGACTGACATTGAACCAGCGTACTGGTAAATGCCTCGCTGAATTCACCGGGTGAAAATTGTAAACTTTTTTCAGCCAGAATCCGGTTCCTCCGGGAAGCCGTCTCTGCCTCATTCAGTCGGTTGCGCAGGGAATGATCCACAAGTCCTGTTTTAATAAATGTAATGGCATTGGCGATGGTCATCATTTTTTCCAAATAGTGTTTGGGTTTCTTTCAAGCAAGATCGCATTTGGCGCGAAAAGCAAGCTCAAACGCCTTATCAACTGGATGTTTAAAAACTTCTGCAATGGTGAACCAGCGTGGCATTTACAATGAAGCAGCAAACTGAACTTTTTTCTGCTCCAGAACATACCTGAAAAATGATTCAATATTTTCAGGTGTAAATACCAATTTATGGCGAACCGCAAGTCCACGAACATAATCTCTCAAAGCAACAGACTGTTCGTCTGTCACCTGAATTCCCTTCTGAGACAGGATATGACGAATCATTTTCGAACCGCTATGGCGCCCGATAACAAACGTTTTTTTTTCACGGCCAACGCTTTCCGGGGGAAACGGTTGAAATGCCATCGGATTATCAATTAAAGCGGCGCAATGAATCCCGGATTCGTGACTGAAGACGCCTTTGCCGGTCACTGGTTTGTCCTCGGGAATCCGGCGATTGGATGCACTTGCAACATATGAGCAAAGCGCCATTAAAAGGTCGATTCGTATATCACAGATCCCGGGCATCATTTCCCCGAACGCCATGGCAACTTCTTCCAGCGGCGCATTACCGGCCCGTTCGCCCAGACCGTTGACCGTCACACTCAGTGCCTCCGCTCCTGCCTCAAATGCGGTGATTGCGTTGGCCGTGGCCATGCCCAGATCATTATGGCCATGAAAATCGATATCCAAATCCGGGACTTCGGTTTTTATTTTTTTAATCAAAGAACAGACACTGGTAGGCCTGGCAATTCCAATGGTGTCCGCCAGTCTCAGACGATTGGCGCCGAATTCCTGCACATGCCTTGAAAAACGGATTAAAAAGCCCGTGTCTGCCCGCGTGGCGTCCATGGCTCCCACGGAAACAAAATCAAAGTATCGTTTTCCGAATTGAACCAGTTTCTCGACCATATTCATCACCCACCATTCGTTTTTATCCATGGCCGACATCAACACCCGCGATACGGGAAAACTGATATGCACGCCTTCGGTTCCGCTTCTTGCAGCAAGCGCAATGTCACTTTGTAACGCGCGGCACCAGGCGGTCAATCGGCAATCCAGCTCCTGTGAGACCAGATGAACAATCTCTGAGCGTTCCTGCTCCCCCATGGCCGGGATACCGGCTTCGATTTCATCTACCCCAATATCCGATAGCATGCCGGCAATATTTATTTTTTCTTTCAAGGTAAAAACAACACCCGGTGCCTGTTCTCCGTCCCGCAAAGTGGAATCAATAATCCAGGGGCGACGATGAGGAATTTTTTTCATTGGAAATCACCTGAATAATTTTCGAATGCATATTAATTGGGTTGGCTGCCAGTTATTTTGTTGATAAAAATGCAATGCCGGCTGGTTGTTTGAATCAGCCAGCAACTGGAGTCTTTTTAAACCGGATTGCCGGCTCCAGGCTTCTATGCTTTCCAAAAGCATCCGGCCAATCCCCAGGCCCCGGAATCGTTTGTCCACCACCAGGTCCTCAACAACCGCCACAATCCCGCCTTCCGCGGTGGAAATCAGGGTTTGGGCGGAGCACATGCCGATGACCTCCTTATTGTATTCGGCAACCTGAATACATTTATGCTTGCGGCAGCCATCGATCATTAATCTCAGCCCCCGGCGATGTTTGTCTGCATCAAAAGCAAAATCCGCTTCAATGCTGAAAAGTGCATAGAGCAGGCTCACCAGCGGATCGATATCCGGAAAGTCGGCACGGCGGATCGCAATATCGTTTTTGTTCATCTTCATGCTTTCTTGGGTTTGTATAAATTTCAGTAATGATATTTTCATAAAAGTTTTTGCTTCTGTTCAATCCGGTAATGTTTCGAATCACCTGCCCGTTTTCAAAAACAGCCGTGGCCTCGGCAAATGCCGCCAGGTCTTCATAATCATGGGTAATCAGGACCACCGGAATATTAAATTGCTGAATAATGGATTGAAATTCATGCCGCATTTTTTTTCTCAAATAACTATCAAGGGCGGAAAACGGTTCATCCAGCAAAAGCAGTTTCGGCTCACGGATTAACGCCCTTGCCAGTGCCACCCGCTGGGCCTGGCCACCGGAAATATCTCCGGGAAAGGCGGTTGCAATTTCCTTCAGGCCGAATATTTTCAGAAAGCGCTCCACTTTCCCGCCCCCCTTCAATTTTCTGTCAAAGAAACCTTTTTTAAGACCAAAGGCCACATTTTCATAAACTGTTAAATGGGGGAACAATGCATAATTTTGAAATACATAGCCGATGCGCCGATCTTTTGATGCAAGGTTAACATCCCTGTCAGAATCAAAAAGAACATCCCCGTTTATGGCAATCATTCCCGAATCCGGCTTCAAAAGGCCGGCAATTGCATTCAAGGTCAGGCTTTTTCCGGCGCCGGAGGGTCCAAACAATGCCAGAAAACGGGTATCTGCCTGCAACTGAACATCCAGCTTGAAATACCGGCCTTGGGTGGCCATTGTTTTTTTAATGTTGATAAACAGGTTCATGGGTTATTCCGGAGAGCGAAAACCATATGCCAAAAGAATTGCCTGGCCCTGAAACCCCGTGACATACTCGCAAAACGCCACCGCCGGCCTTCTGTGTTTTGTCATTCGGGTAACAGCGATCGGGTAACTGATATTCAGGGATTTATTTGCATCCAGCACTATTCTGACGCTATTTTCGGCAATGGCCGCATCGGTTACATACACAAAACCGGCATCCGCCTCAGCCCGGCGGATGTAATCCAGCACCTGGCGGACCGAGTTCGTATACACCAGCCGATCATAAAGGGTATGCCACATCCCGTGCGCGTCCAAAAATATTTTTGCATATCTTCCCGCAGGCACTGAATCCGGATGGCCCAAAACAATTTTTTTAAAATTCGTTGCGCATAAGTCAGACACCCTGTTCACTGAAACCCCGGATCGGGAAGGAACAATCACCGCCAGTTCATTAAATGCAAATATCCTTCTGGTCCGGCTGTCGATCAATCCCTGTACTTCCGCACGGTCCATATGATGGGAACTGGCGGATGCAAACACATCCACCGGTGCGCCGTTCGCCATCTGCTGCACCAGAGATCCGGATGACGCGAAGTTGCACAAAACATGGATGTCCGGATGCATTGCTTCAAATGAGCGGCGGATTTCCGTCATGACATTGGTTAAACTAGCGGCCGCGGAAACAATTATTTCGTCTGCCGCGGCGGCGGGGGATACGATCAACCCACCAATGACGACAAAAACAAGGATGCGTGAGATTATCTTTGAATCCATGCCTGGCCTCCGTTGAGCATTTTGCCGGATGCGTACAAAATAAACAGACTGACAAGCGATGTGATCATCACCAGCATATTTGCCGCTGCATCATCTCCCGCCTGAACCGCCTGGTACACAGCCACGGATAAGGTCTGTGTCTTGCCGGGAAGATTGCCGGCAATCATGAGGGTCGCCCCGAATTCGCCCATTGCCCTTGCAAAGGCAAGCATCGTTCCCGCGACAATGCCCCGCCACGCCAAAGGAAAAGAGACTTTTAAAAATACGGAGATCTCCGACTGCCCTAACGTCCGTGCTGCATTTTCAAAATTGACGTCAATGTTTTCAAACGCTGCTTTCGCCGACTTGAATATCAATGGCAGACAAACAATGGCGGATGCCACCACCGCTCCCTGCCATGTAAAAATCAAAGAGACACCGAAAACGTCCCACAGCCATTGTCCAACCCACCCGTTTCGCCCGAAAAGCACCAGCAGATAATACCCAAGCACAGTTGGCGGCAGAACCAGAGGCAAGGTGAAAACCGTGTCTGTCAGATCTTTTCCCCAAAACGGTTTGTGAACAATGACATAGGCCAGGCTGACACCCGCAACCAACGCTATGGCTGTTGCACACAAGGCCACCTTCAAGGTGAGCATGAGCGGAGCAATTTCAGTAAAATCCAAAACCATCGGCCTCTTTCAAAAAAATGTTGAATGAATGACTTAAACCAGGGCAGCAAATTGATCGTTAAGCGATCAAATACGCCGATGCCGCGCCACCGTCTTCCAGCGCATCCAGAATTTCATCCACGGCATCCTCCGTGTCCACTTGGCCGTACCAGAGATTATCCGGCTGAATCACCATCACCGGCCCGTGATCACATGATTTCATGCATCCGCTGCTGGTGACCAGGGCATCCATGCCCCGGTCCAGGATTTCATTTTCAATATAGGGCAACAGGCTGGTGGCCCCTTTTTTGTGGCAAACTCCTTTTGGCTCTCCGCCGACCCTGAAACTGGCACAAACAATAATATGATGCTTTGGTTTATCCATGATTTTTTCTCTCTCCTTATTTTTTTAAATTGAACCATTTTATGAAGCCATCATCACCCGCAACCCAGACCGTTTCCACTGCATGCCGCCCGGCACGGCCCGATATCATGTTTCTTCAAATGAGAAAGATCCCCGCCCGAAAAAACCGCATTCAGGGCCTCGTCAATCAGGCCCTCGACTTCAAGAATTCTGAACCCGTATTCTGAT
Organism: Desulfobacterales bacterium; assembly: GCA_963675805.2. Classification (GTDB taxonomy): domain Bacteria; phylum Desulfobacterota; class Desulfobacteria; order Desulfobacterales; family Desulfosalsimonadaceae; genus SURF-3. The sequence continues at coordinate 1,523,534 of CAXXNU010000001.1, forward strand.
AAAATGCTTTTTGGTTTTTCTCCAACCGCACTGGCAAGGATGGTGCTGCAATCAGATAACTGGTACGCCAAGGCCTGCCACCGGTTGTCGCCGGTGCCTTCCACCGGTGTTTCCCGGGTTTCCAGCAGATGGATGTTCCCGTCCGTCATTTGGAAGATTGCCAGACGTTGCGCCTGCCCCAGGTGCTGGTTGACCAGAACGCCTTCGAGGGTGGCCACCGCCACATTGGGGCGCCGGATGGTCCGCCGGACATCGGGCGCCGGCAGGTCCTCATCACGCAATTGTTCACAGGCCTGCAATTTTTTCATCAATCCCGTATCCGGTGTTTCGCCCAGCAGTCCCACGGCATCGGCCCGGCACCGGGCACAATGACGCATCTGCGGCAGATAGGGTTCCGCGGTTTTTCGAACCTGTTTCATCATATCAGCAGACGGCTCTTCGATATTTTCAAAGGCCGCCCCTTCATTGGGATAATAGGCCAGGCAATTATGGAGGTCCGCGCCCAGACCGGATACGGTTTTGGCAATTTCTCCCACGTGACCGTCATTGATGCCCGGGATAACAATGGTATTGATTTTGGTGGTGATGCCCCGGTCTTTCAGGGCTTTTACCGCGGCCAGCTGTTTTTCCAGCAAAATGTTAAATCCGGTTTGTACATGATAAACATGTTTGTTGGTGCGCACCCAGGCATAAATTTGTTCGCCAATCTCAGGATCAACGGCATTTATCGTGATCGTCACATGACTGACCCCCAATTCCTTGAGATCATCAACGTACGGCCAAAGACTGAGACCGTTGGTGGAAAGACAGAGAAGCATGCCCGGGTATTTTTGACGAACCAGGGCCATTGTGGTCAGGGTTTCTTCAGGATTGGCAAACGGGTCTCCCGGACCGGCAATCCCGACCACGGAAATATTTTTGCGTCTTTTCATCACTTCGTCTAAATACACCATGGCCTGTTTTGGGGTCAGTACACCACTGCTGACACCGGGCCGGCTTTCATTGACGCAATCATATTTCCGGTTGCAAAAATTGCACTTGATATTGCAGCGCGGGGCCACCGGCAGGTGTACCCGTCCGAATTTGTGACGGGCTTTGGCGTTAAAACAGGGATGATTGGTTTCGCTTATATTCATGTTGATCTCCTTATATACATCCATCAAATGACATTGCACCCATGGCAGGACCGGGGCATCGGGAATTACAGGCCTTGATCTCCTGTTTGATCATATCGCTGGCGCCATAACCTTCGAAAACAGCCGTAACGGCATCTTCCACCAACCCATCGACCTCCAGGATAGTGACGGCTTTTTGGGTCAGAATCTGCCGCGGGTTATTCCCCATGCCGCTGACCACCAGGGCCTGACAGTCATGAATCATTTCGGCAAGCTGTTCCCATCGTTGGATGCCGCCCCCCCGCTCCGGGGTTTTCCGGGACTCCACAAATTTCACAAGACCCTTTTCCTGCCGGTAAATTAGCAGTTCGGAAGCCTCGCCCAGTTTCTGATTGACAATCCGCCCTTCCGTGCTCGCCACCGCCACGTAGGGCCGGCTGTCATCCGGTGTTTCCGGCAGTTCCGCGCATTCCCGCAATTTTTTCACAATGTCGGCATTTTCCCGTTCTCCTAAGATACCAACGGCATCGGATCGGCACCTTGCACAATGATACATCTGAAACACATGCTGCCCGGCGATGGTTCTGATCCTTTTGATGGTTTCTTTTGATGGCGCTTCAAGGTGCCCGAAAGCGGCACCGGAATTGGGATAAAAAGGGATACAGTTCATGATATCCACCCCCAGTTCGGCTATTTTTTTGGCAACCGCTTCCAGGTGATCGTCATTGATGCCGGGGAGAATGACGGTATTGACCTTTATCATGATCCCTTTTGTCTTGAGCTGTTTTATGGCCTCAAGCTGTTTTTCCAGAAGCAACCCAAATCCCTTTTGTGGGCTCAGGACTTTTTTTTCGTACCGGACATAGGAATATATCCGGGCACCGATTTCCGGATCCACGGCATTTAAGGTAATGGTCACATGCCCGACGTTCAGGTCGGCCAGGTCATCAATATACGGACCGATCCCCAATCCGTTGGTTGCCAGGCAAAGGAGGATATCCGGATATTTTTCACGCACCCGTCTCAGGGTTTCCATGGTCTCTTCGGGATTGGCAAACGGGTCCCCGGGGCCGGCAATACCGACCACCGATACGTTGTCCAATTTTTCAAATACATAATCCAGATAGACCATGGCCTGTTTCGGCGTCAGAACGGCACTGGTCACGCCGGGCCGGCTTTCATTGACGCAATCATATTTTCGGTCACAATATTTGCACTGGACATTGCACCGGGGGGCCACCGGCAGGTGCACCCGTCCGAATTTGTGACGGGCTTTGACGTTAAAACATGGGTGGTTGATATCATTTAAATCCATTTTCATCCCCTTTACATGTAGCTGTAGCCGACAGGCGACGTTTCCTGCCGCGTCTCCAGGACCGCATTCGCTATCCGGTCAAACAACCGCTCGGCCCCGCGATAACCCACATGCAAAATCCGCTGGCCCCCCACCCGGTCGTGAATGGGAAATCCAGCCCGGATCAGCGGAATTCCCAAATGACGCGTGATTGAATACCCTTTACTGTTTCCGATAAAAATATCCGGTCGGGAATCTTTTACTTCCGCTTCGATTTCCTTAAAATCCACCCCTTCAAGAATCTTTATGGTGGCGAGAACATCGTCATCGATTACCTCGGAAAGTTTTTCAGCAAAAAAACCACTCTCCCCGCCGGATGCGCAGAGCACCGGCACGACGCCGATTTCCGACAGAAAAGAGGCCATCCCGACCACCAGATCTTCTTCTCCGTAGATGGCAGCCTTCACCCCATTGACGTATTTATGGCCGTCCACATAGGCATCCACCAGGCGTCCTCTTTCTTCGGTGTATTTTTGCGGCGTGGCTTTCCCGGAAATTTCTTCAAGGGCAGCAAACATCCGGTCGGTTTCCTTAATCCCCATGGGCAGGCCCAGCGTGAAATTTTTGACCTGGAATTTATTTGCCAGATATTTCCCGGCGGATGCCGCTTCCGCGTTGATGATTCTTCCCATTTGCAGGCTGGCGGAGGCATTGGCTGATTCCCGAATCCGGTCAATGGTTGTGCCGCCGGCCGGTATTTTCTGGTATTCCGACCACAAGGTGCCGTCCATGGTTTTTGAATAATCCGGCAGCATCATGGGCTCAATTCCAAAATCTTCAAATATTTCAATTAAATATCTTAAGTCCGCGGGAGAAAGCATGCCTGGAAAGACATTTATTTGATTCTGCCGGGTTCCGTTCTTTTCCGTTGCCAGGGCCTTCACAATCTCTAAAACCGCTTTGTGATATCCGGTCATATGGGTGCCGCTGTAACTCGGTGTGGATATATGAACAATAGGCGGCGTTTCAACATGTCCCCGCTGTTTTAAAAATTCATGGATAAACATTTTGACATCATCGCCAATGGTTTCGGACAAACAGGTGGTTGCCACCCCGATCAGTTCCGGCTGATACTGGGCGATGATATTTTCCAGGGCGATTTTTATATTCGCGCCGCCCCCGAAAATCGCCGTATCTTCCCCGAAATTGGAACTGGCAATGTCAATGGGCTCTTTAAAATGACTGATCAGATACCGGCGGATATATGTGGAACATCCCTGGGAACCATGCAGCAGCGGAACCGCCCCGGAAATCCCGCGGATCACAAGGGATGCGCCCAATGGGGAGCAGAGCTTGCAGGGGTTTTGGGTGGATGTATATGTTTTGTTTTTTCTTTTTTCCGCTGTATTCATGGGTTTATTTCCTTTGCTGTTGGTTTTCCGTCGATAACGTTCTTCTGGTTTAAGATATCATTTCTCCGGAGGACTTGAGCAGTTCAGAAATAAGGCATATCCGTTTGAAGCCGTATTTATCAAAAAAACACCTCTCAACCTGAAGATGTATTTTGTTATACCTCGATGGTTGAATAACGAAGCTCCTAAGCCGCTCCCATTCAGCGGTGGGGAGAAAATTGCCATACCGGGCTGGTGACAGTGAAGCACACTTCTTTTGCAAAATTCAGCATCCCTTCAAATCCTGCCAGAGGGGTTTTTCGCTCGTGATTATGATCACAGAACCCGATGCCCATTTTGTAAGCAATGGGCCGTTCCTTGACCCCGCCGATAAACAGGTCCGCTTTTTTCTCGATAATGTATTTGGAAAGTTCCAGGGGATTGGCATCATCTACAATCACCGTGCCGTCGTTAGACATATCCCTCAAAATTTCATAGTCTTGCTCATTGCCGGTCTGGGAACCGGCCAGCACCACGTCCATTCCCAGAATACGGAGCGCCTTGATCAGGGAAAACGCTTTAAACGCTCCCCCCACATAAATGGCTGCCCGCTTGCCATTGGTTTTTTCCTTGATTTTAAGCAGCTCCGGATAAATTCGGTTCACTTCGTTTCGCACCAGTTCTTGTGCTTTTTGCATGATCTCCGGTTTTTCCTTGAAATGCTCGGCCACGTCATACAATGCTTTTGCCATGTCTTCGATGCCGAAATAAGATACCCGGATATACGGAATCCCGTATTTTTCTTTCATCATTTCCGCCAGATGCGTCATGGAACCGGAGCACTGGACCACATTGAGGGTTGCCCCATGGGCCCGCCTGATATCGTCCACCCGGCCGTCACCGGTCACAATGGATACCACGTCAACACCCATTTGCTGGTAGTATTCCTTGATCATCCAGGCTTCACCGCCGATATTGAATTCTCCCATAATGTTGATGGAACAGGGGCTTATGGATTCGGTTGTTCCAGTCCCGACCAACTTCGCCAGGGCATCGCAAGCTGCCTTGTATCCGTCTTTTTTTGTCCCTTTAAACCCTTCGGAATGTACCGGCAGCACCGGAATGCCCGCTTCCTCGCCCACTTTTCTGCATATTGCTTCCACATCATCGCCGATAATGCCGACAATACAGGTAGAATAAACAAACGCTGCCCGGGGCTGATATTGGGCAATCAATTCCGTTAAGGCGGCATATAGTTTTTTTTCACCGCCGAAAATAACGTCTCTTTCCTGCAAATCCGTTGAAAAGCTCAACCGGTGAAGTTCCGGCCCGGACGACAAGGCTCCCCGGATATCCCAGGTATAGGCGGCGCAGCCAATGGGACCGTGTATCAGGTGGAGTGCATCGGCAATGGGATACAGGACCACCCGGGACCCGCAGAATACGCAGGCCCGCTGGCTCACGGAACCGGCCAGGCTGTGCTTTTCACACTGCATGGTAAACGGCTCAGCCCCTTTCTGGTAAATCTGCTCTTCGCGTTCTTTTAAAATGGGAATGGATGTCATGATGGTCCTTTCTTTTAACGGGCTGCTAAATTCATATTTTTTTGCAGTTCTCTTGGTTTTGTCGCCAGGGGGTTAGGCCGAAGGCTGAAGGAACTGCCGACTTAAAATCGATATGGTTTTGTTTTTGCTTCAGCCTTATACCTTCAGCCTATCCACCTTTTTCACATCACCAGTTCAAATTCGATTTCCGATGAATCTCTGTCCTGACGATCCATTAGTGCCTCGAGAATTTTTTCAAGGAGCCGCATGCCCCCCCGATACCCCACTGTGGGGAAATAGGTATGGCCGATACGGTCAAGAATGGGAAATCCGAACCGGATAAAGGGGATGTCCTCATCCCTTGCAATATATTTGCAGTACGTGTTTCCGATGATCAGGTCCACGGGTTCGTTCTTGATCCACTGGTGGAAGAGCAGCATATCGCCCCCGTTTTTAACATTCACTTCATGGGGAACTTCCTGGGTGATTTCCTTGATCCGCTTGTCAAACTTTTTACCCTTTGTTCCGGTAAGGATATGGATGGGCAGCATGTCCAGATCGACCAGGAACTCGGTCAGGGCGATCAACTGATCCGGGTCACCCACAATGGCCACTTTTTTATGATGGAAATAGGCCTGCATGTCGGTGATGATATCCACCATCTGGCCTCTTTCAATGTTGATGATGTCCGGAACGTTCACCCCCGCCATTTTTCGAAGGGTGTCTACAAACCGGTCCGTTGCCTGCAGTCCGATGGGCAGGTCCAGAACGTCACAATGCACCTTGCACTTATTATCCAGCGCAATGGCCGCCGGCCCGGAAGCCAGCGCCCCCAGAGCGATGGTGCCCATGCTGTCTCCCGTACTTTTCAATTTATCCAGGGAGACCCCGCCTTTGGGGAACATATGGTGTTTGCCGGTTTGCGGTCCGTTCAGAACATTTTCCGTATCCGGGAATACCACCGCCGGGACACCCAGCTCCTTAGCAATACGCTTGATCTCCGCCATGTCCGACGGTTCCACATACCCGGGGATGATGTTCACCTGTTCTTTGTGCTTGCCGGTGGATTCGGCAAAATAATCCACCATGGCCTTGGTCATGTTGGCAAATCCGGTCACATGCGATCCCACATAACTGGGGGTATTGGCATGAAACACGACTTTCCCCGCAGGTATTTTGCCGTCTGCATCCGCCTTGGAAACGATCTGGGGGATATCATCCCCGATGGTTTCCGACAGGCAGGTGGTATGAACCGCAATGACCTCCGGCCCATAAATGGTGAATATGTTGTTGATTGCCTGAAGTAGGTTGGCCTGCCCGCCGAACACGGAAGCCCCTTCCGTAAAGGAACTGGTACCGGCCATGATCGGTTCCTTGTAATGTCTGCTCAGGGTACTGCGGTGATAGGCACAGCATCCCTGGGAACCATGGCTGTGGGGCAGGCAGCCGTGAACTCCCAGGGCCGCATACATGGCGCCGATGGGCTGACAGGTCTTTGCCGGATTGACGGTCAGGGATTTGCGTTCGGTAATTTCTTTGGGTGTATGTTTTAGTAACATTGCCTTGTCCTTCCTTTATAGTCTTTCAAACAAGCCGCTTTTTTTATGCGTGACGGGATGGGCGGCTTATGTCTGGCTGATACCGTATGGTGATTCGTCACCATGAAAAGCGTTATGCGTATCCGTATTTGCCGGCGAGTTCGGGACTCTTTTCCCACGGGGCCTTGATATGGCCCCACACCTTGGTGTTGATCATGCGGTCCATTTCCCTGTAAAAATTGATGGCCCCGCGAAAACCCGCATAGGGCCCGCCGGAATCATAGCTGTGCAGCTGTTTCATGGGGATGCCGAGTTTCTGGATTGAATATTTTTCCTTGATCCCGGCACAGAATACCGCGGGTTTGTAGATTTCAATGAGCTTTTCGGTCTCATACTGGCTGATATCGTCAATCACAAGGGATTCACTTTCCATATCAACCATCATACCGTCGTAGTCCTTGAACCTGAATCCCTCCTGCGCCAGTCTTTCCTTGTCTGCTTCACTGATTCTGGGATTGTAGCGCGTGGGGTCTTCCGTGATTTCAAGTTCTTCAATGTTTCGGCTGTCCGCATCAACCTTGAGATTCGGTAAAATTTCCCTGCCCTCGTAATCATCCCGATGGGCGAATTCATATCCCGCGGCAATGGTTCGCATGCCGATTTCCTTGAAAAGGTCCTGATAATGATGGGCCCGGGAACCGCCCACAAACATCATGGCCAGTTTTCCTTCAAGCCGGGGCCTGACTTCATCCCGAACTTTTTTCACTGCCGGCATTTCTTCGGCAATGACTGCTTCGACCTGGTCAATCAGTTTCTGTTCCCCATAATAGGCTGCAATTTTTCTCAGGGATTTGGCCATGGATTCGGCCCCGAGAAAATTGATCTTGAACCAGGGGATTCCGTATTTTTTTTCCATCATTTCCGCCACGTAATTGATGGACCGGTGGCACATGATCAGGTTCAGGTCCGCGGTATGGGAGTTGGCGAAATGGTCCACGCTGGAATTGCCGCTGAAGGTGGAAATCACTGTAATGCCGCATTTTTTCAATATCCGGTCGATTTCAAAAGCATCTCCGCCGATGTTGTATTCTCCCAGCAGATTAACTTTGTAATCTCCTTCCCTGATGGTATCGTCCAGTCCGATGACGTGCTGGAAAAGACCGTTATTGGCCACATGATGCCCGGCAGACTGGCTGACCCCCTTGTATCCTTCGCAACTGAAACCAAAAATAACGATCCCGAGTTTTTTTTCCATTTCCCGGGTGACGGCATGGACGTCATCACCGATCAACCCCACGGGACAGGTTGAAAATACGCTGATCATTTTGGGCTTGAAGATATCATAGGCCTCCTGGATGGCCTCTTTGAGTTTTTTCTCCCCGCCGAAGATAATCTCTTTTTCCTCCATGTCGGTGGAGAAACAATAGGTCATGTAATTATCTCCGTCCGGTGTTGTTGACGGATCGGTCTGGTTTCGCCGGGTCAGCCAACTGTAGAATCCGCACCCGATGGGGCCATGGGTCAGGTTGATAATGTCCCGGGTAGGACCCATTACCACGCCTTTGCATCCGGCATAACAGCACCCGCGCTGGGTGATAATGCCCGGAATCGTCCTGACGTTGGCCTGAACTTCCACGGCCGGTTTGCTGGTTTCATCTTTTTTATTGACAACGAATTGTTTGGATCTTTTCCTGGCGACCTTGGGCGGATACTTGCCCAATATCTCCTGTTTGACGGATTCAGGGTCGATGCCGGCCGTCAAATCCGTTATTGTTCCCTCACATGTCGTGTTCTTCTTGCACAGGGCTTCCATGATTGCTCCTCATATTGTTTAAAACGCTTAATATCGCTATCCTTCATCCAGTGTGTCGTCACCATTTTCATCGGTCCGAATACTGATGGAATCAAAGGTCGGCATGACAAAAATTTTTCCGTCACCGGATTTGCCGGTCTGATTCACGGCAATAATGGTTTTTACCGTTTTGTCCACCAGCTTGTCCGGCACCACCACAAAAAAAAGTCTTTTGGGAATCAGGCGCTGGCTTTGACCCAACTGCGAAATGGCTTCTTCATATCCTTGCTCCGCACCCTGAAGCAGTTTAAAATCGACGATCCCTTTGCCTCTTCCCAACGCTTCTCTTGCGGTCAGCGAAAAGATTCCCGCATCGGCAAGCGCGCGTTTGGTCTCATTCATTTTATTGATACGAACGATGGCCATTACCTCTTTCATATCTTGACCTCCTCCATTTCTCCGGAAGATGTCTCTTTAATTCCCGAACTGATGGTGTAGACTTCATCCACCGGGCTGATGAATATCTTGCCGTCTCCAAAGGCCCCCTTGTCACCGGTTCGGGCTTCCTTGATAACCGTCCGAATGACAAAATCCTTGTCTTCTTCGTTAATGGCCGTGAGCAGCATCTCTTTGGGGATTTCATCATAAGTAATCTCGCCAATTTTGATGCCACGCTGTTTTCCGCGGCCAACAACCGACATTTTGGTAACTGCCGGATATCCCGCATCCATTAATGCTGCCAGAACATTATCGACCTTTTCGGGCCGTACGATTGATTTGATCATGATTTTCACGGTTGTTTCTCCTTGTTTTTTAAGCTGCGATGCCGTAGTCGATTAAAAGTTTTTCAAGCTCTTCAATTTCCAGGGGCTTGGGAATCACATGCATTGCGTTTTCATTGATCTTTTTGGCAAGGGTCCGGTATTCATCAGCCTGGGGATGATCCGGGGCAAATTCAATAACCGTCTTCCGGTTGATTTCCGCCTTCTGAACCATATTGTCCCGGGGCACGAAATGGATCATCTGGGTTCCCAGTTTTTCCGCCAATGCTTCAATCATTTCCAGTTCATTGTCGACCTTCCGGCTGTTACAGATCAGGCCGCCCAGGCGCACGCCACCGGCTTCGGCAAACTTGACAATCCCCTTGCAGATGTTGTTGGCGGCATACATGGCCATCATCTCGCCGGAAACGACGATATAAATTTCCTGGGCCTTGCCTTCCCGGATGGGCATGGCAAATCCGCCGCAGACCACATCCCCCAATACATCGTAAAACGCATAATCGAGCTTTTCATCTTCAGCATAGGCCCCCAGCTGTTCCAGAAGGTTAATGGAAGTGATGATACCCCGGCCGGCACACCCGACACCCGGTTCCGGGCCGCCGGATTCCGTGCACAAGGTCCCGCCGAAACCTTCCTTGCGAACGTCTTCCAGTTCCACGTCTTCGCCTTCTTCACGAAGCGTATCCAAAACGGTTTTCTGTGCCAGTCCGCCCAGAAGCAGCCGGGTAGAGTCTGCTTTCGGGTCGCATCCCACCACCATGACCTTGTTGCCCATTTCGACCAGACCGGCCACCGTATTCTGGGTGGTGGTCGACTTGCCGATTCCGCCTTTTCCGTAAATTGCGATTTTTCTCATTTTGGTTCTCCAGATTTTTAAAAGTAAAAAGAATTGTTTTTGCAAACGTTACTAAAGGTAATTACAACGTCTGTGCCATCCCCTTTCAAATTCTTCTGATAAAAATATAAATTATTGAATTTATTTCAAAAAAATTTATTTATCAGCACATTTTGAGATGAAAACCAGAGACAATCTCGAATGAAAACAACGCGACAAAAGTGTAGACAACAACAATCCGGTAGGACATTGTTGTTGATAACGGACTGCCTGGCCAATCATGGTGACAGGTTTAAAAATGCTTGATGGGAGAGCGAAGAAACTGGAAAATTTGAACGATAAGGAAAGAATAAAGATGAGAAAAAAATACTGGTAAACTTTGGTGCTGCTAATTTTTACAGGCGTTTGAAATTAATCCCGTATTTTTTCAACCGGTATCCAAACTGCCGGGGCGTCATGCCCAATGTCCGGGATGCGCGGTTCTGAATATAATTATTTTCTTTGAGGGCACGAATGACCTGCTCTTTTTCAATATCTTCAATTTCTTTTTTTAAATTTGTTTTATCCGCTATACTGCGGGGGGAGACCAGGGGGTTTTCCGTATTCTCCGGATTCAGGTTAAACGGCAGGTCTTCCGGCATCACCACATCAGATTCCAGCATAATTACCAGGCGCTCTATTGTATTGGCAAACTCCCGCACATTGCCGGGCCAGCTATAATCCGCCAGCAGAGCCAGGGCTTCTTCTGATATTTTCAGCTTCCGGTGATAAAGCTGATTGAATTTCTGAAGGTAATGGTCCGCCAGCAGAGGGATATCCCCGACTCTTTTTTTAAGCGGCGGCATCACAATCGGAACCACATTAAGGCGCCAATACAAATCTTCTCTGAAATTCCCATTGCGGACCTCTTCAAATAAATTTCGGTTGGTGGCCGCCACCACCCTTACGTCCACCTGAACGGAAGCGGTGGACCCGATCTTTTCAAAACTTCGTTCCTGGAGCACCCGCAGGAGTTTGACCTGAAGAGTCAGCGGCAGTTCACCAATTTCATCCAAAAACAGGGTCCCTTGATGCGCCATTTCAAACCGGCCGATCCGTTTTGCTGTCGCGCCGGTATACGCGCCTTTTTCCACGCCAAACAATTCTGCTTCAATCAGGTTTTCCGGCAATGCTGCCAGATTAACCGCAACAAACCGCTCCCTGGCTCTTGAACTCTGGTAATGGAGTGTCTGGGCGATGAGTTCCTTGCCGGTGCCACTTTCTCCGAGAAGCAAAACAGTGGTGTCTGTGGCCGCCACTTTGACAACACTTTTCAATACCCTCTGGAGTCCTTCCGATTCCCCGATAATATTTGGCAGACTGTATTTTTCCTTTAGTTGAGAACGAAGTTTTCCGATTTCATTTTCCGTATTTTTAAAATTTCGCCACAAAATTACAAACTGGGCAATAAACGACGCGATGATGCTTAAAACCCGCAGGTCATCATCTACCGTGGTTCCTTCTTCCGCAAATATACGATCAACGGTGATCACCCCAATGGTTTTCCCCTCAATCGAAATTGGTGCGCAAAGAAAGGAAATCCCTTTTTTTGAAGGTCGGGATCCGGTTTTGTTTAAAAATTTGGGTTCTGTTCCAATGTTCGGTATAAACATGGGGTTACCTGTTTCCAAAACCCGTCCGACAATCCCCTCGCCGACCTGATAAATCCCCCGCCGGATTTCCTGGCGGTTAAGCCCATGAGCGGCAATGATTCTTAATTTCTGTGTGTCCGGATCCATCAGAAAAACACACCCCCGCTGCATTTCCAGATGGGTGCCCAATATCCGCATGGCAGAAAGCATGTTCTCTTCAAGATCGAAGGATGTGGTCAGCTCCTGGCTGACTTTTAAAATGGCGCTCAGCTCTCTGTTTTTTCTCAGTAAGGCATTCATAAGGATAATGGGTGATCATAAAAAATTTTCGATGGATGACTTGTCAGTATCGACAGTTAAAAAAGGCGACGTTTCACAAAGCATGAAAACGCCGCCTTTTTATTCTTTCAGAAAAATTCAAACGATTTTATTTAATATTAAAAGGCAAAGGCAATCCCGGCACCGCCGAAAACATCCACATCCTGTTCCGGCAGTACATCGTCGTCAATTGCATCGGTATAGCCAATATTGGCGGAGACGGAAATCATCTCATTGATTTCATATCCCATTCCCAGTGATAATGTATATTCATGAAAACCAGCCTCGCCATCAGCGGATACATCATCTCCGGCATATCCGGCAGATGCCCCGAAATCAATGCTCACACCGGAATCCATGGCCAAGCCGTATCCCATATAAACATTCAGGTAATAATCTTCCACCTCATCAATATCATAATATGCGGTAATGCCTGCTGAAAGACCGTCTGCCGGCTCAACACAGGCATCCAAAAAAACTTCCCGGGTGCCCGGGCCGCCCCCCACGTCCGTGGTGGGAAACAGGTATTCGATATACCCGGCCGTTAACCCCACAGGCCCGGCGTCAATCCCGTAGGTCAGCGTCAGGTCAATTTCCGAAAATTCACCACTGTCCAGACTGTCATCATAATCATCCGCATCCAGGTTTCCCCATACATTGAGACCAAAATTCCCGGCCGCCACATCCACACTGGGCTGCACCACCATCCCATCGTTAAACGTAATGCCCCGCCATACATAAGCGGAATTCACATCAATGGCGGTGGTCACGTCCGCTGCAAAAACACTGCCCGCATTCAACACTGCCATGACCATAAAAATGCTTAACAAGATACTTTTTGTCATTTTAGCTTTCATTTTTCCTCTCCTAATGTTTGTTTATTTTAGATTAAAATATATTTTTTTGTGGACCGCGCGTATTCAAACCATTTGAGATACGCGCGGTCCGGCTGTTTTAGTGTTAATTCTGACTATAGGTTTCAAAATCAGGATACGCATTTCCGCCGTGTTCGGAGAAATCCAGCCCTTCCATTTCTTCTTCCGGAGACACCCGCAGGGTGACAACCTTATCCACCACTTTGAACAGGATAAAGGACATGCAAAAACTCCACACAAATGCAGCGCCGATTCCCAGCAGCTGAACGCCGATGATGGAACCAGAGGTGCCGCCCATATTGAATATACCGGCGGCAAGGGTTCCCCAGGCACCGTTGACGCCATGAACAGAAACCGCGCCAACCGGATCGTCGATCTTGATTTTCTCAAAAAACAGGACAGACAGCACAACCAGCACACCGGCAACAGCCCCGATTATGATTGCGCTGGTGGGGGAAACGTTTGCACAACCCGCGGTAATGCCCACCAGGCCTGCCAGGGCGCCGTTTAAACTCATGCCCACTTCTGGTTTTCCAAATTTAATCCAGGAAGTAATCATTGCGAGCACGGCGCCGGCGGCGGCCGCCAGATTGGTATTCACGGCGATCATCGCGATATCGGTGGTTGCAGCGGTGGTGGAACCGGCATTAAATCCAAACCAGCCTACCCAGAGGATAAACACCCCTAAACCCGCCAGCGGAATATTATGACCCAGAATTGGTCGGATTGAGCCATTTTTGCCATATTTTCCCAAGCGGGGGCCGAGTACGATGGCGCCTGCCAGGGCCGCCCAGCCGCCGATGGAGTGGACAACGGTAGAGCCGGCAAAATCGATAAATCCCAGGCCCTCCAGCCAGCCGCTGCCATTGAAAAGGCTGCCCCATGCCCAGCTTCCAAAAATCGGGTAAACCACAGCGGTAATAATGACGCTGTAACACAGGTAACCGATAAAATTGGTTCTTTCCGCCATGGCGCCGGAAACAATGGTGGCAGCGGTAGCGGCGAACACGCACTGAAAAATCCAGAAAACCAGCACCCAGGGATCTCCGCCAGGTGTAAAATCGCTCAGGAAAAAACCAGAGGTGCCGATCCAGCCGGTTTTTGATACCCCGAACATCAATCCGAAGCCGACGGCCCAGAAGGCCAGCGAACCGATGGAAAAATCCATCAGGTTTTTCATTAAAATGTTGATAGCGTTTTTGGCGCGCGTAAAACCGGTTTCCACCAGGGCAAAGCCGGCCTGCATAAAAAACACCAGTATGGCAGCGATCAATGTCCACAAATAATCGGCATGGGTCTGAACTTCTGCAATGGCCTCACTGTTCGACATCACGGTGGGCGGCTCATCGCCGGCAAATACGGTTCCGATATTAAACAGAACAATCAGTATGATAAGTAGTGATTTTAATTTCATTGTTCGTTCCTTTTATTTTTTTTAAAAGTTTTGATTTTGGTATTAACATCATCTGCCATACTTATATGGCCTCTTTTCCTCGCTCACCGGTCCGGATGCGGATGGCATCCTCCACAGGCAACATAAAAATTTTGCCATCCCCGATTTTCCCGGTTTTTGCGTTCTTTGATATTACCTCCAGCACCTGGTCCGCCCGGGAGGCTTCGATGACCAGCTCAATTTTAATTTTAGGTATGAAGTCGACTTCATATTCCGCACCCCGGTATATTTCCTTATGCCCTTTCTGGCGGCCGAATCCCTTGACTTCACTCACCGTCATGCCGGCCACACCGATTTCATTCAGCGCTGCTTTTACCTCGTCCAATTTAAACGGTTTGATAATGACTTCGATCTTTTTCATTTTTCACCTCTTATGCTAAAAAGTTATTCAATTCATCTGTTGCAAAGTTGCATGGTTGTTTTGCGTCATCGTGATGATTTATTCTGCATAACACATGCCACAGATGAATACATTTTCTGGTTTTAGGCTTATCTGTTTGATTTTAAATATTATTTAGATTATAAAGGGAATTTAATTATCCACTCATTTGATTGAGTAGCTTACATTTTTGTAGAAAATAAATACATTTATGTATTTTATGGTATTGAACGGTGGGATTTTTGAGAGGCAGGGATTTGCGAAAAATGATATGAAATACTTTTGACCGGATCATACAATTTTATGAACAGGTCTCGGCCGCAAAAAAAAAATCACTTCATGCTTGTATCCGTCTCAGCATTGCAGATTCCTGAAATTCTGCACCTTGAATCGGGAAGTTTTCTCCTGCTAAAATTCGTGCTGCATTGAAGCACGCAATAGCACCCGGGCAAAGGAAAATTGGCATTAATTTTATTTTGTTGAGCAAAGGAGATAGCCAGAATAAAGGAAATTAAGTTTTCTAATTTTAAGCTTTATCACGAATTTAAAATCGGTTTTATTTTATGATGATGAAATTTATCCAAAATATGTCATTAAATGGCCATATTTCATAAATTCCACTGATACATTATTTTCCAAAATCCTTACCTAAAAAATATATCACGAACTAAAATTTTAATCATGATTGCTGGCAAGGAGCTGTTTTAAAATTCAGTTTCGATTTAACCATAAGATATTCCATGGTATCTTCAATAACCGAAAATTGTTGATATTTTTATAAAAATTTATATAATACTAAAATTATAAATTTTTTTGTAATCCATTCTATCTGGCAATCGGTTTTTCTTAAATAATGACCTGAAATGACTTATTTAAGTCAATTTCAGCTATGAATTCTTTCTAAATCCACCATATACAACGAACAGATTTTATTACTTACCCAAAACAAGGAGGGAAAGATGGGAAAAAAGGCATTCAGGTCTACTGCAGGACGGATGTTGTCAATTTTCATGATTCTGTTTCTGGTTATGGCTGTTTCTGTGGGATGCAACAGCAGCAGCGGCGGGGGATCGAAGGACGATACATCGGAAAATGGAAGCGGAACCGGCGATACCGGTGGCACAGGTGGAAATGGCGGGACGGGCGGTAGCGACGATACCGGCGGGAATGGGGGCAGCGGCGATACCGGGGGTAGCGATGATGACCCAAACTGCAAGGTCGTATTGCTGGAAGACGATTTCAGCGGTTCCTTAACAACCAACTGGACCAGAGGGACCAATACCCTAACTAATCCCGGCGGACCAACCGTGGCCATTGACAATCAGGGGGTTCTGTTCTCCCAGAATTATGATTATATTGAAACCAAACAATCATTCTCCGGCAATTTCCAGGTTCAGGCGAACCTGAAACGGAGCGCGGGGGCCGGCAGCACCCAGTGTGCCTCCTTTTACGTTGAATTGCTGGGATTGGACGGTGTTTCCGCCATCATGCGGTTCCGGTATGGGTTGGATGCCATGGAAAGCATCAATATCGGAAAGCCGCCGGTATCCGGCCAGAGCCGGGCCCATGACTGCATCCGTGACGACGCCAGCTATCTTGAGGAAATAGATCATGCGGGGGACCTGGAAGGATTGCTGACCCTGACATACAATAACGGCACTGTCCAGGTGTCCTGGACAAACAGCGCAGGCACCACCATCGAAACCTTGGCCATGTCTGCGGGCACGTTTGCGTCTTCCAAGGTCCGCATCTGGGGGCTTAGCGGTCACCGCATCGAGCATGTGAAAATCTGCGGACCGGAAGGTGCGGGCACCGGCGACAGCGGCGGCGACTCGGATTGCAAGGTCGTGCTGCTGGAAGATGATTTCAGCGGCTCCCTTTCCACCAACTGGATCACCGGAACCAACACCCTCAACAATCCCGGCGGACCCACCGTTGCTATCGATAATCAGGAAGTTCTTTTCTCCCAGAATTATGATTATATTGAAACCAAAAAAGCATTCTCCGGTAATTTCAAGGTTCTGGCGAATCTGAAACGGAGCGCTGGGGCCGGCAGCACCCAGTGTGCCTCCTTTTACGTTGAATTGCTGGGATTGGACGGTGTTTCCGCCATCATGCGGTTCCGGTATGGGTTGGATGCCATGGAAAGCATCAATATCGGAAAGCCGCCGGTATCCGGCCAGAGCCGGGCGCATGACTGCATCCGTGACGACGCCAGCTATCTTGAGGAAATAGATCATGCGGGGGACCTGGAAGGATTGCTGACCCTGACATACAATAACGGCACTGTCCAGGTGTCCTGGACAAACAGCGCAGGCACCACCATCGAAACCTTGGCCATGTCTGCGGGCACGTTTGCGTCTTCCAAGGTCCGCATCTGGGGGCTTAGCGGTCACCGCATCGAGCATGTGAAAATCTGCGGCCTGGATGATAATGCCGGCGCCGGAGATGGTGATACAGGCAATGGCGGTACAGGTGATAACGGTGATGTTGACGATGATGGGACAGGTGATAGCGGCGGAGATGATTCAAATGACGGTACCGAAGGGATAATGCCTCTCTCCATTGGGAACTGGTGGCTGTATTCCTTAGAATCGGACGGTGCCGTACCTGGCACCTATCGCATGGATGCCGTACGGACCCAAAGCGTCAGCGGTGTGACGGCGACACGCATCGAGTATTCAGGGGATCCGATGTATGACGGTTACTGGAGTCTACTGACCAATCAGGGAGATACACTTTATTATTATGGCGATGCGTTCAATGGCACATTAACCACTCCGGATCTCTGGTTTAAATCTTCCTTGAAAACCGGTGATACATGGCAGACAAGTGGCCAGGGCGGAGTTGTGGACTGGGTAGTGATTTCCACGTCCACGAGGGTAACGGTGGAAGCCGGCACGTTTAACTGTTTTCATGTTCGGGGTCTCAGTGAAGTAGAGACTTATGCAGATCACTGGTGGGCCGTGGGTGTCGGCGAGGTGAAATACGAGATGGATATCGGTTCGGCGTCGATCTCCGGCGAACTCAAGAATTATTCACTCGAATAAGAACAACTCATGCAAGGGCGGCCGGGCCGAATTTTTTCCCTGGCCGCCCTATTAACGAACGACTAATCAACATTCATGCTCTTTTTACCTCTATGTGGCCCATCCTCATCTTTGCTGCCGGTGATCTTTTAAAAACCGATGCCCCGGCGCGGGGGACAAATTGACCTGCTATCACGCGTTGCCCGTGCTATCGACGGGAGCGGCCCATTACCGGGAGGCGCATATCGTGATGGAGAAAAAAATAAACATTCTGATCAGCATTTAATCATAGCGCCGAGGCAAGTTTTTTCGCCTTGGCCGGTGGCCGGTTATAAAGGTGATGTGCTGATTTTCTGAATCCAAACACCTGTTTTTGGATTTCTGCCACATAAAATTCTGATATTTACTGTTTGATCCATAGCTGTAAAAGAAAAGGGGGCAGCTCATGAAAGATTTCAATTTGGGAGAAGTGTTGGGCTTAATGATGAAAACAACGCCTTTTCTTGTTTTTCGTTTTATCATTTATTTTGGCATCACCCTGGGCTTTGTTCTGATCACCGGTGTGGGCGCCGGCATCGGTTACGGTATCGGCGCGATTGCCGGCAGTGCGCCTGAAGGGGGTATGTGGGGCGGGTTGGCAGGATTCGGCCTGGCCGCTGCCATCATGTATTTCATCCGCGAATACCTGCTCTACATTGTCAAAGCCGGGCATATCGCCGTGCTGGTGGAACTGGTCCATGGCAAAGAAATTCCCCAAGGAAAAGGTCAGATTGATTATGCCCGCCAGCAGGTTCAGGAGCGCTTTGCCACGTCTTCGCTGCTTTTTGGGCTGGATCAGTTGATAAAGGGGATATTGCGGGCCTTTAACCGGGTATTTCTGAGTATTGCATCCATTTTACCCATCCCTGGGGCAGGCGGTGCTGTAAAATTTATCAATACCATCATCACCCTTTCCCTTACCTATCTCGATGAAGTTATTCTGGCGTATCTGATGAAAACTCAGGCTGATAATCCCTGGGCCGAAAGCCGTACCGCACTGATACTCTATGCGCAGAATTACACAAAATTTCTTAAAAACGCGGTCTGGCTGGCTATCTTTATCTGGGTGCTGACATTTCTTGTATTTTTAGTGGTACTCGGACCGGTGGCCCTTCTTGTGGGTCTGTTCCCAGGCACAGCCGGGCCGCTGACACTGATCATTGCAATTGTTTTTGCATGGGGAATCAAACAGGCGGTGATTGAACCCATCGGCATGACCGCGTTGATGCAGGTATTTTTCAAGGTGACAGAGGGACAAACGGCCAATCCGGAATGGGAGGAGAAATTGTCGCGTGCATCTTCCAAATTCAGTGAACTTAAAAACAAGGCTGCAGCCTGGCCGGGCTCAAAACAGGGGCAGACCGCTGGGGGGGAGGCAGGCCCGGTTGACGCCTGAAAAATTTACAATAATGGAGGGTGTCTTCCATTTATCGAATCCCACGGCCTGTCGCCGGGGGATTCGATAAAAAAAAGAGAGCATAAGATGAAAACAAATTATTTCATCCTCATGCCCATCACCGTCATCATGTTGTCTACTTTTTTGTAGCCGGACAGAGGCTTGAAAAGGCTGTTGGAAGGTTTTTTTGTACTGATATTCCGGTATTCGGTGATATTGCCTTCCTCTCCCTGAACCTTGAGGGGCATTTTGAAGCGGTCGGACTGCCAGATGATCCGGGTGTTTTTGATTTTCATTCCCATGACATTTGTCGTGGTGGTCACTTTTTTTTTCACGCAGTCATAACCGCTGACTTTTTCGTTGCCCAGGACTTCTTCCGCATCCGCATTATCATATAATTTTATGATATCCATCATGGAGTCTTTATCAATGGTATCCTCGAAAAACAGTTTTTTATCATGGTTGTAGACATATTCTTTGTTTTCATCATTAAGACGGATAAACGTTAAGTCCCCGGCCATTCCTTTTGGCATGGGGCCGGGCATGCCGTCCAGACGATGGGCGTTTGGCGTGACATATATCTTGGACGTGCTTTTAACAGTGCCGTCAGACCCCATCATCACCATGTCTGCTGAAAAATTGGCAATTTCCCCGCCATCCGAAGCGCTGCAGGCTGGAAAAACCGTGATGAAAAAAGCAAAACAAGATAACCCTAAGATAGTGCGCAACAGTCCGGAATTGATTCTAAAATGCAATGCCATAGCAACCTCCTTGAAATAATGGTTTCTAAAGGGATGATAACTGTTTAAAGATGTATAATCCATTTAACGATAATCGTCGAGATTTTTCGGCATTTTATCTGTGATCTGATGCGAGGGTTGGACTGAAAAATACGCTCAATTTATCTAAATGTTTTGTAAGACGTCTGCCCGAAGAAAACCTTAGTCCAGACAACGGGCACGCCGGGTTCAATAAAAAATCCAAGTGAAACCAGCGAATTGAAATCAACCATTTAAAAGCCCACTGCAACCATGTCACATTTCTGGTTTATATTGGCATGTCAGATGATGAGAAGTGATCGTCTCCCTGCCCAAAGACCGGGACTCAAATCTTATCCGGGGTGAGTCAATGATAGTGAGCAATAAAATTTAAAGATTTAATTTGTGGTGATATAATAAGAGGAGTGGCGTAAGGTATAAGTATTGCTATTTATAAATTATTTTGCTATTTCAGATTAATATTAACCAATTCAAAAAAGAATAGAACCCTTCAGGATTTGGCATGTGGCAAAACAAAGCCCTTGAAATTTTGATCGGGCACATTTTTCATAAAAAATTTTTTCTTTTTCTAATATCAATAGCTGTTTGCTGCCTGCCCTGTTGTACAGCAAAATGTTTTTCCGGAAATATTTCTCCCCATATTCTTGCTCAACCAGTGCCAAAATATTCCCGGTCTCTTGACTATGCAGCTGATATTCAATTTTTCAGTAACAATCTCTATGTCCGACCCGCAGGCCTGAAATCTGAAAATGTCGAAGCCAGAAAGATTATTCTTCAGGATTATACGGACCTGTTAAAAGAGGTCAGCGCCAAAGATCCAGCGGTGCCGCCTTCGATCCTGGGAGCGGTAAAAATTATATCTGATACCGAAAATATCCAACTATGGGTTTGCATACCACTGATATCCTATATCGAACCGCAAACAGAACTTGAAGTCCTTTCCCCAAACCTGACCGGAAGCGCATGGGCAGAAACGGGTTTGATAGCACACGCAGGCGATGATGGATTTTCTGCTCTATTTGCGATTAATCATCCGGGTTCCTATGCTGTCTATAACCCCAAACGAAAGCAATATCTCTTCCAAAAAGCCGCTGCCGAACCCGGCGATGGAGCAAAAAGAGATGATATTTGGTGTGTTTCTAACGGAATACAGAGAACAGAAAGCGAAGCACGTCAATTTAGCGAAGACTGGGGGCTGCATATCGAAAACAGCCCATCTTCCAATAAAATACCGCTAATTCTGGTGCATGGAGACAACAGCTACAAAGAGAAAAAAGATCGATGGGATGATTTTCTTGACTGGGCGGATGAAAATGCGGCGTTTGACAATAAGTATGAAATCTGGCGTTTTCATCATGACACCCGAAAACTGATTGGTTTTGACGGAAAATCCGGTAATTCCGCAGAGCTTGGGGACGCCATTTCAGAGCAATTTGGGCCGGACACCCCGGTCGTGCTGTTAGCCCACAGCCGTGGCGGGCTGGTGTCACGGTCCTATATGTGCAAATACGGTGATGGCAATCAGGGCGACCGCGTCTTGGGACTGGTTACCCTGGCAACCCCCCACCATGGATCTCCCGGTGCGGTTCCGGATTGGGGGCTGGAAACCATAGAAGGAAAATTTCGTGATACGGACCTGGCATCTGTTTTATATGGCGTCACCGGCGATGCTGTCGTAAATGTCGCGGATACGGGCACAATGGGTCTTGCATGGGATAACTTTGACGGGCCGGATAACGGTGTCCGCTATAAAGCCTTTCGAATGGAATCGGACCTGGGAGACCAGCACGTTCTTTCCGAGCTGGATACCAATCTCAATAATCCGATGGCCACTGCCACTGAAGTTGACACGACCATCTATCTTCCGGACCGGAAATACGGCACTTTGGAATCGCTGAATGCGGATGATCGTTATTTTCATAAAATAATTGCTTATGGCGGGTATGACACAGATCTGGGGCTCGGCGGGAGCGATCCGTTTAACTGGCTGAATTTTTCTTTTTCCGATCATACCGGTCTTGAAATGGCCACCCATGTGATGGCGGACATTGCTTCAAAAACTCCCAATGGGGATGGCACTATTCTCAATTTTATCGCTAACGACGGCATGGTCCCGCTCCAAAGTGCTCTTTTCCTGAAAAAAGACACGGCCAATGAGCCCATGTATGCAGTAAAAAAAGAAGACGAATGGTACACACCTGAGTCGTATGAAGTAAAATTAAAGAATTTTACAAAGCGCATGCAATTCAGAAAAGCGGTCATCTGCCCGGATTATGACCACCTGCATATGATTGAGGCCAGGGGCGGCTTGCTGCACGATAAATCGGATTACTGGCGTCATGTGGCCGCCAGTATAAATGAACTGGCAGGCCTTGGCCCGGATGCCCCCACCAATTTTACCCCTTCCGTTGAAGAAATTGAAGACTCATTACCTTCCATTTCTTCGGTAGCTTCAGGAGATAATTGTTTTATCCGTTCAGCAAGCCGTCATTAAACGAAAACAAGGCTGATTTGGCATCTCGATTTGATTTGTTGAGAAAGAAAAAAAGAACGGCCGTTCCGGTGAAAACCGGAACGGCCGGTGGGGTGTGAAAAATGATCCGCTGATGCGGCGTAAGGCATCAGGCGTTCAGGATTTTTTGGGCGGTCTCGTCGTTGTAATCGGATACATGGGCGATGCCGGTTTCTCTTGCGGTTTCCCGATTGCCGGCAAACAGGTCGGCACGGGCGATCTGGTCCAGCCGGAATTTTCGGGCGCCGGCCATGAGCTGCTGCAGACCGCAGGCCAGTTTGTCGGCCAGGGTGTAGAAAGCAATCGCGCCATAGGGGATATTTTTCATCTCTTTTTTGCCGACCTTCTTTTCCACATCAAAATAAGACGCGAAGATTTCTTCGGGCTGATTCCCGATATCGGTAACGGTCTTCGGCAGGCTGTCCCAGTTGCCGGCCAGTTTTTCCCGTCTGTCCGGATGGAGCGCGCCTTCGATGTTTGATCCCAGAAACCCCGGAATCATGATGGCCCGGCCCATGCAGACCAGCTTGGTATACGGTGCCCCCAGGGCAATCGCTTTAAAGATGCTGTCTTCCAGGGCAAAACCGCCGGCAAAAGACATATCCACCACTTTTTCGCCTCTGGCGGCCAGGATGCTGGCGTATTCATAGGCTTTAGAATGGAGGTTGATGGACGGCACGCCCCAGCTCTGCATCATGTTCCAGGGGCTCATGCCGGTACCGCCGCCGGAGCCGTCAATGGTGAGAAGATCCAGTTTGGCGTCGGTTGCAAATTTAATGGCCATGGCCAGTTCCTGCATGCCATAGGAGCCGGTTTTCAGGGTGATCCTCTTGAAACCGATTTTACGCAGATAGGCCACGCTGCTCATGAAATCTTCCCGGACCTGGTCCACGTTGCTCAGGTTGGTGGCGCCCAGGCGGCTGTGCCGGGCAAAGGATTTGATGGCACCTTTTTTAAAGGCTTCCTGCACTTCCGGGAGTCTTGGATCCGGGTCCACCACATAGCCGCGATCTTTGAGGAACAAGGCATAGTCCAGGCTGGTGACCTGAATTTCACCGCCGATATCTTTGGCGCCCTGGCCCCATTTGAGTTCGATGATGCATTTTTCGCCGTATTTATCCACAACGAATTCCGCCACTCCGTTTCGGGTGTCTTCCACATTGAGCTGCACAATAATGGCGCCGTACCCGTCAAAATAACGGAGATAGCCGTCGATGCGGCGTTCCAGCTCCGGCGCACTTTTGATTTTGCCTTTCCGGTTTTTGCCGGACCCGATTTTGGAATCCCGGTCAACACCCACCACGTTTTCGCCGATCACCACGGGAATGCCGCACAGGGCACCGCCGATGGAGAAGGAATCCCAGTATTTGGCCGCGATAAAGGTGGAGCCCAGGGCCCCGGTCATAAGCGGAATACGGGCTTTTGTTTTGATTTCATTGCCGAATTCGGTTTCCAGGCTGACGTTGGGGAAAATACAGTCATCCGGATCATTGGAAAGGCCTTTGTTTAAGCCGTGGGAGCCGTATGCATAGCCCTGGATGCGGAGGGAATTGTAGGACACGCCCACATGGGTGGTGTTGTTCGCGCCAGCGGTCACCACACCGAAGTCTCTGGGATATAAAAGCTTCCGGCCCACCAGGCTGGACAGCCAGGTTTCGCATTTTCCCTTGCAATCTGCGCGGCAGAGGGTACAAAGACTGGATTCTGCGGGATTGCCGCGGTTGGCGGTGCCAAGTGCATCATTACTTTTCTGAAATCTCATTTTTTTCTCCTTAACTGCTTTTTCCAAGTTAAAATTTTGATTGTGGCGGTAAAGAACTTTTTGAATACACCATTGTACCCGCAAAACAAAAAAAGGCGTCTGGTCCCATGAATCCTTTGGGAACAGACGCCTTTGTCCTGTTTTTTTATGTGCTGGTCAGGATTTATACGCCATTGTATAAGCTGACTAAATTTTAGAGATAAAAAATTAGTCTAAGTAACGTGTTTTGTCAATGTAATTTTTTATAAAAAATTACCTTTTATTAATTATTCTGTTATTTGAATAAGTTATTCTGAAAAATGGATAGCCAGAATATCTTCGAGCTGCCGGGTGAGGAGGCCGAGATCCACGGCCAGCATGGTGGCGTCATCGTCTTCACCGGTAAACTGCTTTTCAGAACGCTGGCTGGCGCTTCTCAACTCCTGAAGCATGTGTTTCAGCTCCGCACGGACTCTTTCTTTTTCTGCGGTCCTCATGCGTATCTCCTGATTTTCCGGGTCTATGGTTTGTGTTCCTGAAATATTTCGTCGGAAAGAATAACAGCCTCGGAAACCTGGCGCATGGTTTTCCGGGAATCCATGCTGCGCTTCTGAATCCAACGATAAGCCTCGTCTCCAGTGAGGCTGCGGTTCAGCATGAGAATTTCCTTGGCTTTTTCAATTAATTTGCGGGATTCGAGTTCTTCCTGAATGACTTTGGTTTTTACCATCAGTTCGGTATTTAAAATTGCCACCGCCGCCTGGTTGGCCACAGTGGTGAGGGCATTGATTTCGGTTTCCGTGAAATCATACGGTTCGGATGTGAAACAGTTGATAACGCCGATCACCTTTTCGTCCTTGAGCTTGAGGGGTACGCCCATCATGGAAACCAGGCCGAGCTGCTTGGCCATCTCTTTTTCCTTGAATCGCCGGCTGCGCAGCACATTTTTGATGATCAGGGGTTTCTGGGTGGTCACCACATGCCCCACCACGCCTTCGTTCAGGTTCAGGGACCGGTCCTTGACATAGACCGGATCAATGGCCTGGGTGGCTTTGAGCCTGATTTTCGGCGGCGTTTCGCCGTCGTCAATCAGCCAAAGAGAGCAGATATCCGCCCCAATCATTTTTGCGGTGAGCAGGACGATGAGCTTGAGAAGATCTTCGTGAAACAGGTCCGACGTGATGGCCCGGCTGATATCCATCAAGGTTTTTATGTAATTGTCCAGGGGCTGTTCTTTGATGTTTTTCATGAATTTATCTGTGCCAGATTCTGTTTAAAATATCAACCGCCGGAAAAATCATGCCGGTTGCTGGTTGTTATTCTGCATAGAGCATAAAAGCCGTAACAAAGCGGGGATCCAGATCTTCTGCCTGGACGGTGGCGCTGTCTTTAGCGATATTGTCGAACAGAATTTCAAGGGCCAGGCCAAGATCTTTTGAAATATTCTCTTGCGGCAGTCTGCTTTCAGCAGCCAGCCATTTCAGGAAATCGGTTTTTTTCACTTCTTTGATTTCCAGCGGTATTTTTCCGGTTTCCCAAAGATCCGTAAAAAACGGCATGAATGTTTTTACACTGATGGGCGTTATCTCCGGCGGCAAATTCAGGCAATGCCGGGCCCAAAGTGTCATCAGGAGGTTTTCGCAGGTGATGAAAGTGTTTTCTGTCAATCGGGCCGCCGGCAGGTCCATGGCCCGAAGCAGCCCGTCCCATGCAATGGCTTCGTCGAGAACGGACCGGGTCTTGTCAATGTCTGCCATGGTTTCAAATTCCCGGTACAGGGCGCCGCGTTTGTAATTGTCATAAAACAGGGGCTGGCGGATCAGGAGACCGCCAATAACCCCCACCATACGCTCCCCCCAGAAGCTCATGGGCAGATTGTTTTTTGTTGCCCAGTTGTTTGTGCGCCAGGTTTTTGCCTGCTCGCGGAGCGCGGCAATGTGTCCGTATCCGGTGCGGAAGAGGTCGATCAGGGGGTGGGCAGTGACGCCGGCAGCAGCGTGCTCTTCTCGCCGGTCCGGTGATGTTTCGCTGCTGTCCAGGAGGCTTTCAAGGCCGATACTGGTGTATGCACAGGCTTTTTTGACGATGGCTTTCAACGCTTCCCGGCCGCGAACCGGTTTCTGCTCTGCCGCGGTCAGCTGATTGCAAACCCCGGCAAACTCCATGTTGAGCTGCTGAAGCACATGGACGTCGTCAATTTTAGAAAGGGCCTGGGTGAACAGGCTGTTTTCTGTGAGCAGGGCCGTATGATTCAACGGCGCGGGCACCCAGGTGTCCGACGTGGGTGATTTCTGCAGGATTTTTTTTCTTTTTTTGAGTTGCGCCACCCGCATGGGCTGAAACACGCCGACAGCCTCATGAAACGGGAGAAATCCTTTTTCTGCCAGACGGAAATTGCGCAAACGAAAGGCTTCTTCTTCGCTTTCCGCCGGGATAACGGACGCGGACCGGAGCAGGGTCTGTTGAAAAAAAACATGATCCATCTCTGCTATGAGGCCGGTTATCTGTTCAAGCACCTCCTGGTGGAGGGCTTTGAAGTCAGGTTCCACGTCTTGTGCGTAATTGTTTTCAGGAATCCGGAAATAATAGACATCATCATAGGTATTGAAACCATCCCCGAAATCCGACGGATCCTGATCGTGCTCCCGCACAACCACTTCAATGGCGTGAAACAGAAAGTATTCGACTAAATTGGGCCTTTCGGTGATGGCCCACCGGATGAACCGCCGGGGATCTGCTTTCATCATCAGGGCCATCCACTGGGTGACCGCCGGAAGATCGATCCGGTCTTTTGTCCAGGATTCAATGTCAAAAATATAGTCCCACTGGCGGTCAGACGCCATGGCAATGAGATCAAGGGAATCCTCAGGCCCGATGTCGTGGATTAAAAAATGAAGATCTTCTTCCGCAAAGGAGTGGACCAGGGCACGGGCCTGGGGATGCTCAATGATGGCATCCAGCGCCTGTTTTGCATCTAACGCCAGTATGGCCCGCCGTTCGGCCGCCAGCTTTTCAAGACGTTGGACGTGGCGCTGCCGTTCGGTGATGTCGGTTGAATCGTCTGTCATATGCCTTCTTTTATATGCAAGTTTGGATGTGGTGTCAGGTATATTAATTTAATAATATAATCATGCTTTTATGGTGCCGTCAACATTGAAAACCGATGATTTTAACAGCATGAGCAGTCCGGGGATGGCGATGACCGCACATCCGATAAAAAAAAGTTCCCATCCCGCAAATTTAACCGCATAGCCCGTGGGCGCAGCGGCAATGACCCGGGGAATGCCCATCAGGCTGCTCAAAAGGGCATACTGGGTGGCAGTGAAGCGTTTGTCGGTCATCATGGCCATAAATGCCACAAAAGCAGCCGTGCCCATGCCGCTGGTCAGGTTTTCAAATCCGATGACCGCGGCAAGGGCCGGGATGCTGTGCCCGAAATAGGACAATGCCGCGAAACATGCCGTGGAAAGGGCTTGCAGGATGCCGAACACCCAGAGGCTCAGGTACATGCCGATTTTAAGGGTCAGGACCCCGCCGGCAAATGCGCCGAAAATGGTGGCCCAGAATCCGAATAGCTTGACTACCGTGCCGATTTCCGTATTCGTATAGCCGATATCCAGATAAAACGGAGTGGTCATGGTGGTGGCCATGGAATCCCCGACCTTGTAAAACAGAATAAAAGCCAGCACCCACAGCGCCCCGGGTCGGGTGAAATATTCGATCAGCGGATCGACAACCGCCGCGCGCAGGGTTGCGGGGGGCCGGCCCTTGATTGTCGGCTCCGGGGCCAGCAAGGTGGTGATGATCCCGGGTAAAAGGCATCCGGCCATTATGAGATAGACAGCGGAAAACGGAATATGATCCGCCAGAATCAGCCCGCCGCCGCCGGCCAGCAGCATGCCGATCCGGTATCCGTTGATATACAGGGAGGAGGCGAATCCGAGTTCCGCGTCCGGTATATCTTCGCGGCGATAGGCATCCACCACAATGTCCTGGGACGCGCTGAAAAAGGTTACCAGAAAGGCCGCCATTGCCATGACAAACGGCTGTTTTGCCGGATCAGATGCCCCCAGTCCGATGATGGAAAACAGAAGTCCGGTCTGGGCGATGATCAGCCAGCCCCGGCGACGGCCGAACAGTGCGGGAATATAGCGGTCCAGAAACGGGGCCCAGAGAAATTTGACCGTGTAGGGAAGCCCCACCAGGGACATCAGCCCGATAAGGGCGATATCCACCCCTTCGGCCTTCATCCAGGCCTGAAGCACGGTGATGGTCAGCAGCAGCGGCAGACCGCAGGAGAATCCCATCATGAGGGCCACCAGCATCCGGACGCTGGCAATGGTACGCAGGGTGTTTGTCTGGGGCGAGAGAGTCAAGGCAGTATTTTTGGGTCTTTTGAGAGAGTTATGATTGACGGTTTCGCAAAAAGTCCAAATTCTTTGTTGCGCTGCATCCCTCGCTGCTTCAGCGTACGCCAAGTGCTTATCATCGCTCGGGATTTGCGCGCCGCGCCAATTTTATGCGATTGGTGAGCTTTTTTCTTTGCCCTATAAATCCGGATTTTTACGATTACATCATGATTCGTGGGGGAAATGGTGTCAGGTGTCATTAACGGTCAAAGTCTGCAACCCGTAACCTGCAACCTGTAACCTGTAACTCGCCCCCCGCCCCCTTTTCCTGCTGCGCCGGTATTCCACATCCGAAATCCGAACTATTTCGGAAAGCTGTCCAGAATCACCTCGTTTAGGGGCCGTTTGGGCACATGGTGGACGCCGTGGTCGTCGCGCCAGTAACGGATATTGCCGCTGGTGTCTAAAGTTGATTCGATGCGAACCTGTTCCGCGGGTTCGCCAAGGGCAATGATCAGCATGATCTGATATTCCGGCGCAATGGCCAGTTCCTTTCGAAGCCGGTCTTTGTTGATGGCCCCGATAAAGCACCCGCCCAACCCTTTTTCCGTGGCGCCCAGAAGAATACTCTGGCCGGAGATGCCGTGGTCGCACCAGAACTCCGTGCTAATGGTCGTGTCTCCTAAGATGATGATATAGGCCGCCGGCCGCTCACCTGTTTCCGGGCCTTTCCAGTCTTTGAGATAGGCGGCCCAGCCGATGCAGGGGAAGATTTTTTCATTGGTGGCGGGATCGCAGGACAGGATGTATTTAAGTGGCTGCCGGTTGGCGGCGGACGCGGACAACCGGCCCAGGTCCACCAAGGATTTCAGGGTTTCCAGAGGAATTTTCCGGTGTTCTTTAAATCGCCGGAAAGAACGGGTTTGTTTGACAAGATCCGCAATCATCCTATTACTCCTTGCATGAAAATTTTTCATCCAGCGGCATTTGCAGGGCAATCCATTTTATGACCTTATCAAATTCATCCCGCATTTCCCGGAGGGCTTTGCCCCGGTGGCTGACCCGGCTTTTTTCCTCCCGGGAAATTTCAGCAAATGTCTTGTCGAATTCCGGATAAAAGAAGACCGGATCATAACCGAAACCGTTTTCGCCCCGGGGGGTGTCCAGAATAACGCCGCTGCATCGGTTTTCATAGGTCAGGGCCGCGCCCGTGGGAACGGCAATGGAAATGACGCAGTGAAACGCAGCCTTCCGGTTTTTTTTGCCTTTCAGTTCCCGGAGCAGTTTCTGGCAGTTTTCCGGGTCGGTGGCGTTTTCCCCGGCATAACGGGCGGAGTAAATGCCCGGTGCGCCGTCAAGAGCCTCCACACACAGGCCGGAATCGTCGGACAGGGTGGGCAGCCCCAGTATCCGGGAAGTAAAGCTTGATTTC
Source organism: Desulfobacterales bacterium (assembly GCA_963675805.2). Lineage (GTDB taxonomy): Bacteria > Desulfobacterota > Desulfobacteria > Desulfobacterales > Desulfosalsimonadaceae > SURF-3. The sequence continues at coordinate 1,553,758 of CAXXNU010000001.1, forward strand.
TTATAGGCATTTTCTTCAAAGGTTTCCCCATCCTCGATCACTTCCGGAATCGGGCCAAAATCGGCAAGATTTTTGACGGTGATGGGATATCCTTTTAAAAGATCCCGGATTTCTTTGGTCTTTCCGGGGTTGCGGGTGGCAATCACCAGGGTTGTCAGTGGATCCATATTTTTCCTTGATTTTGTTGTCTGTTAAAAAAGGCCGGTGCTTTTCGCGACGGTGTGAAAAGTCTGTACCGCGAAAATGTATAGCAAAAAGAAAATTACTTTGTAAAGGTCTTAGAGGGCCGTATTTCATATGAGGTCATGCCGGGATCCAATGGCCGGGCCCAGGCGAAAACAAAAAAGCGGTTTGTGGCGATTCTGCACCACAAACCGCTTTTGGAAAAAGATGGTCTGCCTTCAGGAGCCGGTTTTTTTGAGAGGGACTTTTTTCACTTTTTTGCCGCCGGTTTTGCAGTAATCATCAATAACACTGGCGGCGGTGTTGAACTCTTCGTAATTAACCCGGCCGTATTCTTCAATCAGCTCCTGGGCCAGTTCCTGGGTGTTCACTTCACCGCGCTGATAGAGCCGTCGGGTGATCAGGGCCTTGAAGCCGGGCATGGAAATATAGGAAAGCTCCGGATTGCTGGAATAGATTTTCTTTTTTAAAAGGCTGACCCGTTTTTCATATTCATTCAGCTTTTTTTTTAAATTTTTTTTCAGCGGCGCACTTTCCGGCAGTACAATTTTGAATGGTTTTATCATGGATTCAAAAAGCCTTATACGATTTTTGCAGGATGCAAATGCAAAAAAATAATGGGTTTGTCAAATCGATTGAAGCTTTAAAACATTAACAGCGTGGTTATTTATAGCAAGCCGGTGTAGGTGAATCAAGTACAAAATGAACAATGTTTAAGATGGCTAGAATTGTTTAATATTTTAAGGATTTTGTTTTTTAATGGAACGTATGGGCTGAAAAATGCAGCGGCAAGAAAAAACTTTACAGGGGTAAGCGGATTATATATTTAATTTTTTGTAAGCGGTTACAGGGCATCGCATCTGCTGTGTTATCGGCCTGCTCACGTACGGCTTGTACGCAACGCAGGCCGATGCCTTGCATCTGCGGCACCCTGTAACCGCTTACAGAGTGAGGGATTACAGAGGAATTTGCTGACCCCTGTGATCATTTACAATTTTTTGATTGTTAGATAAACGCCATCAAGCTTGGAAACCCTATTAAATGTGGCAAGGATAATACCATGCATAAACTTTTAGCTGATCAGCCGGGCGCCAAAAAATTCCTCCTTGGGAATGAAGCCATTGCGCGAGGTGCCATTGAGGCGGGGCTGGCATTTGCGTCCACCTATCCGGGCACTCCGTCGTCGGAGATTTCCCTGAATTTTTTTCAGATGTCCCGGGAAAGTGATCTCTATTTTGAATACAGCACCAATGAAAAAGTTTCTTTAGAAGTAGCGGCCGCGGCCGCCAATGCCGGGGTGCGCAGTATGTGCATCATGAAGCACGTGGGCATGAACGTGGCGGCGGACACCCTGATGACCCTTGCCTATGTGGGGGTTCGCGGGGGGCTGGTGATTTTGACCGCGGATGATCCGTACATGTTTTCCAGCCAGAACGAACAGGATAACCGGTATTACGGCAAACTTTCCGGGCTGCCGGTTTTGGAGCCGTCGTCCGCGGAAGAGGCAAAAGAAATGATGGGGTATGCCTTTGATCTGTCCGAAGAACTGGCTGAACCCGTGATTTTCCGGACCACCACCCGACTGAATCATTCCACCGCGCCGGTAGTTTTTGGCTCCATGAAAAAACGGGTCACCACCGGGGATTTCACCAAGGATCCATTCAATTACGTGACAGTGCCGGCGGTATCCCGGAAGCTGCATGTCAAACTGCTCAAACATATTGAACAGGCAGAAGCCCTGAGCGTAGAATCCCCTTACAATTTTATGGACGGCAGCGGAAAATACGGCATTATTGCAAACGGTGTCAGCTATAACTATGTAACCGACGCGGTGCGGGATCTGGGCCTTGAGGGCAAGGTCAAAATTTTGCGGATCGGGTTTTCCCATCCCATGCCCGGCGCACTGATCAAATCCTTTGTCGCGGACTGTGAAAAAGTGCTGGTGGTGGAAGAAGGCGAGCCATATATGGAAGAAGCGGTCAAGGCCTTTGCCCAGGAAGCCGGATATACCGGAACCATCAAAGGCAAGGCCCCGGATCTGTTTTCCCGGCTGTTTGAGTTTGATCCGGCCATGGTGCGCAATGCCATTGCGGCCTATTTCGGCGTGCCCTATGATCGCAAGCCCCCGGTGGATGTGTCCGATATTCCGGAACTGCCCCAGCGGCCCCCGAATCTGTGCGCCGGCTGCTCCCACCGGGCCACGTTTTATGCGGTGAACCAGGCCACCAAAGGCATGGAAACCATTCATCCCACGGATATCGGATGTTATACCCTGGGGTTTCTGCCGCCGCTGTCCGCCGGAGATTTTCTTATCTGCATGGGATCATCCGCCGGCACCGCGGGCGGATTTGCCAAAACCACGAATAAAAAGGTCATCTCCTATATCGGCGATTCCACATTTTTTCATTCCGGCATTCCCGGCCTGATCAACGCGGTGTTCAACAATCATGACATGACACTTGTTATTCTGGACAACAGCATCACTGCCATGACCGGGCATCAGCCCAATCCCGGCGTGGATATGCAGGCGCTCAATTTTGAGGGATTCGGCCAGGTTTCTGTTGAATCCGTGGTCCGGGGCATCGGGGTTCCCCATGTGTCGGTCATCCGGCCTTATAATGTGAAAAAAAGCATTGCCGCCATCAGGGAAGCCATTGATCACCCGGGGGTTTCCGTCATCATTGCCAAACAGGCCTGCACATTATTTGAGCGCAGCCGGAAAAAGCTGACGGGCAAACCTTTTTATGTGAGCGACCGGTGCAAGAATCACCGGAACTGCATCAACGATCTGGGATGTCCGGCCTTTTACGTGGAAAACGAAAAAGTGTGCATCAACGCCAGCCTTTGCTCCGGATGCGGTGTCTGTGCCCAGATCTGTCCGGAGCACGCGATTCTGCCGCTGAAATAGGGGGAAGGGGCCGGGCCGGAGGGCGGTCTGTTTTTGAAAAAATAAGATGACAATAGTGTCAGGTTTCGGTTGTTAAAAATAAAAGCCATTTTCCCTGAAACCTGCCTTATGTTTGATGCAACGAGGGATGCCGCGCAACAAAGGATTTGGACTTTTTGCGAAGCCGTCATTTTTAAAATACAAACTGTTTGCTTCCTCAAAAGGCATAACCGCCGGGGGCATTCGAAGGAATATGTTTATGGATACAACACGCTTGATTATTGTTGCGGTGGGTGGTCAGGGAAATCTGTTGTCCTCCCGGGTCTTGGGAGAAGCGGCCTGCAGGCTGGACGTCCCTGTGCGGATGAGTGAAATCCACGGCATGGCCCAGCGGGGCGGAGTGGTGGAATCCGCCATGATTTTCGGCGATGCCCAAAGCACCATTATCTCGGACGGGGAGGCGGATCTGTTTCTGGCTTTTGAGCCCCTGGAAGCCCTGCGTGCCCTGAATCGCTGCAACGCAGACACCACGGTCATCACCAACACGTCGCCGCTGCCGCCGTTTACCGCAGCCATCGGCAAAGGTGTTTATCCGGATCTGGAAACCATCACACAGCTTATCAAATCCAAAGTCGGCCGCCTGATCACCCTGGATGCCAATGCTCTTGCCAAAGAAGCCGGCAATGAACTGTCCGTCAATATTGTTCTTTTGGGTGCGCTGATCAAGACCGGCGTCCTGCCCGTTACCGCAGACAGTGTGCGAGACGCCATCCGGGAAACCACCAAGGCCGCGTTTGTGGAAACCAACCTGAAGGCGTTCGAGTTGGGGGTTGGGGCGGTCTAGCAGGCGGTTGAAAAACTATTACGCTTGCCAACCGGCGTTGCAGGATATCGCCAAAAGTCAAAAGAGCAAAAAAATCTTCTCATATTTAAAGATTCTCTGAAAATAGGGAAGAGGCGAGGAACCATATATTGTGTTTCGCTGATTTTTTTTGGAATATCGAACCGCTATTGTAAGATAGACTGGAGATGAGCGGTTTGACAGTGCAGAATGTTGAACGTCCGCAGTGACCCGCAGCGGTTAGCTGTCGGGTCCACTGCATTGTTCGATGTTGCTTATGAGTATGCGCAACAGCTCATTCAACTTTGTTAGCTCCTGGCCCTCCCGGACGCGAATGAAATGTATTGAAGGAATCGCCCGCCGAATCGCCTCCTCCCTCTTCTTATCGGCGACTACCGCCGGTTGACGGAAATGGTGCGCCTCGTCGTATTCAATTGCGATACCATGGTCAGGAAGAAAAAAATCAAGGAAGTGATCCCCAACTTGATACTGACATTCCACTGATTCTATCCCATCCAAGAGCGTCAGCAGTAGTTCCCGGAAGTCTCTTTCCTTTAACGGCAAGACGCGGTAATACTCCTTTGTTCCGCTTACTTCTCTCGCAAGCTCCACCAACCAGTTGAGTTCATCCCAATAATGCCCTCTCAGGGCAATCATATGCGCACACTCGAACGAATAGTGAGCAATGCTTCGGGATACCTCTCTTTCTCCCTCAAGCTGTTGGACAGGAATATGAGAAGTCACTGCCGCATCACCTATGCGAGCAACAATATCGTTCAGATGTAGACTTATATTCTGTTGCGTTGTAGAAAAGAACTGTGACAACTCTTTCTGCGAGAACCAAATGTCACCTTCTATAAGGATTAAGGAGATTGGTTTCCCGTTTGGAGCCGTTCGTGCTATCCGTTCAGTTTTCATCGAACAATTTTATTATGTGACTGTACTTTTAATTTCTAAAACATGATTTATTTTATTTATCATCAAAAAATATGTGGTCATTAAATTAATCCGAATCATATTGTAATTATTATTAAATAATAACTGAACAGTTCTCAAGGCTACAGATACTCTGCAATCGCGATTTTCAGAATTTTGTCATAATTCGTAATTCATAATTTTTTTTCTATAAAAAATAATTCAAAAAATATTATATAATATTAAACAGTTATATTTTTAATATGAACTCGCCTATCACTAAACCAATATTATTATATATCATGTTGTATAATATTTAAAATTTGTTATTTCAGTCTCTTTTATTCAAATCGTTGAATATTTTTTATAAGACGAAAGAAATATTATATCCTTTTTTACCTCAATTGGCTAACCCAATCTCCATCATTTTTGGATAAAATCTGAAAAGGATGAAATTTCAACCGATGATATTGACCAATCCGACACTATTCCACAAACTTCAAAAAGTGAGCATTTTCGATAACGACCTTCAACATTCTTCACCTTGACAGACCCCAACATCTTGATTGAGATTTTTTATCGATTTTTTGAGAAGTCTCCGGATTGCTATTGAGATTTTTATTGATTAGCCATTTTTAATCAATGAGCATTTTAAAAATATGCTTGTAAAATCTTGTTGATTCAGTTCAAGCTTTTCAAAAAAATAAAATTTAACATTTTTGTTAAAGGAGATCTATAATGGGTCATACTGCGCTTGTTCTTTATTATACTCGATCTAAGAACACGGCTCGACTTGCAAAAGCAGCTGAGGGAGCTATTGCAAAATGCGGGTGGCAGGTGTCGTGTATGTCACTTGATAAAGCCAAAAAAAATTTTCCTGATAAGCTGCCGTCTCTTATTATATTGGGGACTCCTGTGCAGTATTGGACGATTCCCGCTGCTGCCATGGAATATATTCAAGGCTTGCCAGACCTAAACGGCTGTTCTGCATTTGTCTATTCCTGCTATGGTGGTTGTGTGGCCAACAATGTGCCTTATAAACTGGCAAAGGAGTTGACGGCAAAAGGGGCAACAGCTATTGGCGGTGCCCAACTTTTAACGCCGCATTCGTGCCGTATGGATAGCGGAAAACGATTGGGCGAAGTTGAGGAAATCTTTGGCAAAGGTATGCCTGACGACGAAATGCTCACTGAATTTAAGAATGCTATCACAAGTGTCGTTCAGGCTGTTGAGACCGGTAAGGCTTCGCCTGTGGAGATGGATCGTTTAAAGATGAATACAAAGGGTTTTTTGGCAGCGGTTATGAATCCGGTCTCCCCGCTAAAGATGAAACGAAAGTTTATGCCGCCCGTTACCATAAATCCATCGGCATGCGAGGGCTGTGGGGCATGTATCAACGTTTGTGACACAGACAGTATTCGGCTTGATGAAAGCAAAATGGCAACCATCAATCAAAAAACCTGCTATCGTTGTTATGGATGCATGGAAGTTTGTCCCAATGAGGCTCTCAGTACAAATTGGAAACAGGCTGAATTACTGGTCCGCTCAATGAGTTGGATTGCAAAGAATCCAGAAAAATCTATTTTTGTTTTGTAATGAAAGATCATTTACGCTTGGAATTGTTGGGTCCCATTAGCCAAAGAAATGAATAATGTAAAAACGACAGTATTGCAAAATTTTTATTCTGTGTACATTGTCGATATTTACGTACCGGCAATTTTTGGGAAAGTAAGAGAAATTAGTTGCTAAATGGCAAAAGATTTTGCGGTTGGCATGGATTTTTAAAATCCGGCGTCTTCCTATTTGTTTTTGCCAGCTTTTAGTCTTCTGCCGGATTCACTCCAGCAACGTTTTTAAGTGGTCGGCAAAAATTTCTTCCTGCTCATCCAGAATTTCTTTGAGAATGGCCAGGGTGGTCATGGGATTCATGATCACGCTTCTTAATACCACAATGGCGTCGTCCGGGTTGTTGTTTTCAAGCAGGGTGGTTCGGGAGACAAAGCTGAACCCGGCTTCCCGCTGCAGCCGCTGCAGTCGACGGTTCACGATATTGAGTTTTTCATTGATTTCCCGCTTTTTTGTCGTATCCGCGGCTTCCAGTTCTTTGCGAAAGGCCGGCGGGCAGACCCGGTAGGTCAGAATATTGAGCACCGGCGGGGTGACAAGTTCAAATAGATCGCGTTTTTTTATTTCTCTTGCAAAAGCGGCCGCGGTTTCGATGCCGTGGTCAATGAGCAGGGCATATCCCTTGGTCCCCATGATCTTCAGGGCGCAATCCAGAATCAGGGAATTGGCTTCCCGGGAGCCGGACAGGGTCTTGATCCCGAGATCCACCGATCCCCGCCGGTTAACGTAATTGGCATGATAGCTGATCACATCAAGCGCCTTGGGATTTTTCATGTACAGCATGCCGCAGCTCATGGGCATGTAAAACTGCTTGTGGCCGTCAATGGTCACGGAATCCGCCAGCTGGATGCCGTTCAAAAGGTCTTTGTATTTTTTGGAAAACAGGGTCGGGCCGCCCCAGGCCGCGTCCACATGAAAATGGGCGTTGTTGTCCCGGGCAATCCGTGCCAGTTTTTCCAGGGGATCCACAGTGCCGGTTTCCGTGGCGCCGGCAATCCCCACAATGGCCAGGATGCAGGTTTTGGGATTGTCTTCTTTTAACCGGTGAATGGTGCGTTTAAGACCGGCAAGATCAATGCGGTGTTTTTTGTCCGTATCCAGGGCAATGACGTTCTGGTTGCCGATGCCCAATACGCCGCCGGCTTTTTTCAGGGAATAGTGGCCTCTGCGGGAGACCAGGATCACGCACCGGTCAATGTCATAGGCCCGGTAGGCGGCGGCTACGCCTTCGGATTCAATGCCCGCGAAACCCTCTTTGGGAGGGAATTTGGCGTTTCTGGCCGCCCACATGGCCGTCAGGTTGGCGGTGGTGCCCCCTTCCACAAAAACCCCAAGCGTGGTATCCGAGTTCTGGACGTGTTCCTTATAGAAGGATTCTTTTTCATTGTAAATCATCCGGTGGATTTTGGCGACCACCTGTTTTTCAACCACAGACACCACTTTGGATGTTTCCAGTTTCACCACATTCTGGTTTAACGCGGCGATAATGGTTTTGAGATGCACCATGAAAAAGGGAATGGCAGAGGTCATATGCCCCACAAAATAGGGGGAAGAGACATTGACTGCATAGGGGGCGATTTCATTGATCAGGCAGGTGATGACGTCCGCGAGTTTTTTTTCCGGATTTTCATTGATGACCGTGTCCATGAACCTTTTTGAGAGTTCATTCAGGCTGATGGCTTCGGTAATGCCCACATGGGTTTTTAAAAAATCATTGAGCCCGTAAAGAATGGGATCCATGTATTTGATCAGGGTGGCCCGGGATGCCCGGCCTTCCGGCCGGATGAACACCCGGAAAAGTCGTTCCCAGTCCGCAACAAGGTCTGATTGGCTTTTTGATGATCGTGTTTTTTTCATAATCACAAATACGGTGTCCGTCCGCCGGACCGGGATGCCTCCCCTGAGAATGATTTTTATGATTCAGGAATGATCTCACGCCAAATGCGAGATCCTAAGGCTTGATCCTTTACAATTGAAGTCTTATCATTTATTTTAATTATTGAAAAGGTCCTTTGATCATCAAAAGGTAAAAAAGTCAATCAAATCCTGCGGGTTGCCGGTGCTCTACCGGAAAATCTTTAAATAAAAGGGATCAAGCCATGACCGAGATCAGAAGCATGATGGAAAACCACCGGATGTTTTTCAGCTCCGGTCAGACAAAGAAAACCGCCTTCCGGATCAAGCAGCTTAAAATACTCAAACATGCTGTTGAGGAAAATGAGTCAAGAATCCTTGACGCCCTCAACGCTGATCTCCGGAAATCCCCCTATGAGGCTTATTTAACCGAAGTCGGCATTGTGAAAGATGAACTCCGGCACATGATCAAAAAAGTGGGCAAATGGGCCCGGCCCAGAAGAGTGGGTACCCCGATTTATCATTTTCCCGCTTCCAGCCATATTTATCCCGAGCCTTACGGCATCGCGCTGATCATCGCGCCGTGGAATTATCCGTTTCAGCTTGCCGTGGCCCCCCTTGCCGCCGCTCTTGCTGCCGGCAACTGTGCGGTGGTGAAGCCTTCTGAATTTTCAGAGCACACCTCCCAGGTACTGGCGGAATTGGCGGAAACCTATTTTGATCCGTCATATGTTTCTGTGGTTACGGGGGATGTGGAGGTGAGCACCGCGCTTCTGGCCCAGAAATTTGACTATATTTTCTTTACCGGCAGTCCGGGGGTGGGGAAAGTCGTCATGCGGGCGGCCGCCGAACATCTCACGCCGGTCACCCTTGAACTGGGCGGAAAGAGCCCGTGTATTGTGGACCGGGATGCAAATATTGAGTTGGCGGCCAAGCGCATTGTCTCCGGAAAATTCATCAACGCCGGCCAGACCTGCATCGCCCCGGATTACCTGATGGTTCACCAGTCCGTCAAAGACCTGCTGGTGGACCGGATGATTCATTACATTGAAAGATTCTACGGGGCCTTTCCCGCGGAAAGTCCGGATTATCCGAAAATTATCAATCAGAAGCATTTTGAACGGCTGCAGGGGCTTACGAAAAACGCCACCATCATGTGCGGCGGTGGCGGAGACGTTGCAGGGCAGATTCTCGCGCCCACCCTGATTTCCGATGTGGACTGGGATCATCCGTCCATGCAGGAGGAGATTTTCGGGCCGGTGCTCCCGGTTCTGGAGTATGCCAGTCTTTCAGATGCCGCGGCCCGCATCAATGAACGGCCCCGGCCCCTGGCACTCTATATGTTTTCCAATGATCAGAAAAATATTGACGCCATTTTGAGCGACGTCTCTTTCGGCGGGGGCTGCATCAACGACACACTGATCCATTTTGCCACGCCCAACCTGCCCTTTGGCGGGGTGGGAAACAGCGGCATGGGTGCGTATCACGGAAAATTTGGGTTTGACACGTTTTCCCATCAGAAAGGCGTGATGCGCAATACGGTCAGATTTGATTTCCCGTTCCGTTATCCCCCGTTTTTCAAACATCTGAAGCTGTTAAAAACCGTTTTGCGTTGATGCTTTGGTAAAGAGAGCGCTTGAATGACATCCATGACGGACAAAAGCGGCCATTGAAAGAAATCAAAAGAGAAAACGCGCAGCCGATCCGGACGGCCCTGACCCGATGGTATGCGGAAAATCGCAGGCATCTGCCCTGGCGCGGGTCCGCTGATCCCTACCATATCTGGGTGTCTGAAGTCATGCTCCAGCAGACCCAGGTCGCAACCGTAATTCCGTATTTCAAACGGTTCTGCCAGGCATTTCCCGATATCCGAACCTTGGCGGCCGCCGATCTCCAGGATGTTCTCAAACTGTGGGAGGGACTGGGATATTATGCCCGGGCCCGAAACCTGCACAAGGCAGCCAAAATTGTGACCGATCGATATAACGGCCGGATTCCGGATGATGCGGATGGCTTTATGGCCCTTCCCGGGGTGGGGGATTATATCGGCGCCGCTGTCCTGAGCATCGCCTTTGACCGCCCCCTGGCCGTGGTGGACGGCAATGTCAAACGGGTGTTGGCAAGGCTTTTTGAAATTGACGCGCCGGTGAATGTTTCCGCATCTTATAAAATTTTTCAATCATGCGCCAATTTGCTCCTTAATGCGGAAGATCCGGGCACCTTCAACCAGGCGGTCATGGAGCTGGGGGCCCTGGTGTGCAGGCCGTCCGGTCCGGATTGCCGCGTCTGCCCGCTGGCCGGATGGTGTGGCGCTTTTAAAAATCAGCGGGTTGGGGTTTTTCCGAAAAAGAACAAGAAAACCCCTGCTCCTCATCATCTCCTGGCCATCGGTGTGGTGTGTAAAAACGGCAAGGTGCTCATTGCCCGCCGTCCGGAAGAGAAAATGCTCGGCGGGCTGTGGGAATTCCCGGGCGGCCGCCTGCTGCCGGAGGAACCTCCGGCATCGGCGTGCGCCCGCATTATAAAAGAAAAAACCGGTTTAACCGTGGCGGTGCAGTCAAAGTTGACGCGCATCACCCATGCTTACACCCATTTTAAAATTACAGCCGATGTGTTTATTTGCACGCTGGAATCGGGGCGGGTGCGCCGCAACGATCACACCGCTCACCTCTGGGTGACCCTGGACAAATTGGCTGGTTTTCCGTTTCCGGCGGCCAATCATAAGTTTATTCCGCAGTTGATGATAACCGATCAGATGCCATAAATCATGCCCATGCCCGAAATACAGATGACTGCCCTTCAAAAGATTTCAGAGGCCCAGGCGTTCAAAATGCTGGAAAACAAGGCAGTGCTGGTCACCGCAAACCAGCGGTTGTCACGCTATCTGGCCCGCCGGTATCACCGGCAGGAGAAAGACGCCGGCAGCATGGTGTGGGAAACCCCGGATATCCTGCCTTACAGCGCCTGGCTGGGGCGCGTTTATGATCAGGCCCGGTACCCGGCGGGCGGAAATCCTGAAAATGATTTTTCGGTATTATTGAATCATCTCTTGTCTGCCGGCCAGGAGCGTTTTTTATGGGAAGCCATTATCCGCGATTCTGCGGCTGGCAAAGATCTCCTGCAGATTTCCGAAGCTGCCGGAGAAGCGGCCCAGGCATGGGAAATCTGCCGCCAGTGGCAGATTCCGGCTGGGGAATTGCGGCTTGCGCCGCCGGAAGAGACAACCGTGTTTCTGGACTGGGCGAACGCGTTTGAAGATGTTTGCCGCCGCCGAAACTGGCAGGACCGGGCCGGGCTGGGAAATGCCGTGATCCGGCTGTTGCGGGCGAAGCGGGTAGCTGTACCCGAACAGACGGTGCTGGCGGGATTTGATGACCTGTCGCCGGTACAGATTTCCCTCATAAATACGCTGGAAGACTTGGGATGCCGGGTATTTGAGCTGGCCGCACCGGATGGATCTGCTTCGGTGCATCGCTGTGAACTGCCGGACACCATTTCGGAAATCAGGGCCGCCGCCCAATGGGCCAGGGATTGTCTGGGCCGGCAGCCCACGGCCCGCATCGGAATTGTTGTACCGGCCATCAATGCCATGCGGCCCCATTTAATCCGTATTTTTGACGACGTGCTGCACCCGTCCGGAAAAATTTTTCCGACCAGCGGGAAAAAAAGGGCATACAATATTTCCTTGGGCCTTTCCCTGTCCCAGTATCCGGTGATCCGAACAGCCCTTCGGCTGCTCGATTTTGCCGGGCGCGACCTTCGGTGGCAGGAATACAGCCTGCTGTTGGGTTCTCCGTTTCTGGGAGGAGCGGATACGGAACTCGGCCGCCGGGCCATGCTGGATGCCCGGGTCCGGGAAAACGGGGAAACCGAACTTTCGGTGGCAGCCATGATCTATTTTTCAGGGGCCCACCCGGATAAAGAGCATCATCCCGGTGTTTTTTGCCCGGAACTGAACCGCTACCTGAGTGCTTTTAAAACAGCCGTTGATGCGTTACCGCCCAAACAGCTTCCGTCCGGGTGGAGCAGCAGTTTTACCCGCTTGCTGAAGTCCGCCGGATGGCCGGGCAGCCGGTCCCTTTCCAGCGACGAAACCCAGACCCTCTTTGCCTGGAATGAAACCCTGCGGGAATTTGCCGCCCTGGATAGGGTGTGCGGCGGCCCGGATCTTCGGATGGATCTTCGGGCGGCCCTGGCGCTTTTGTCCCGCCAGGCCAGGGAACGGATTTTTCAGCCCGAGACCGGGGAGGCGTCCGTGCAGATCATGGGAATGCTTGAAGCGGCAGGAGAGCGGTTTGACTTTATGTGGATCATGGGAATGGATGCGGACTCCTGGCCCCCGCCCCCCCGCCCCAATCCCTTTCTGCCGGTGGGGGTGCAGAAAAAATACAACGTTCCCCATGCCTCCCCGGAGCGGGAACTGGTCTATGCCCGGCAGGTTATTCGCCGGCTGGTCCATTCGGCAGACCAGGTCATGGTCAGTTCACCGGAAAAAGAGGGGGATGCAATGCGGATTCCCAGTCCCCTGATTGCAGGCCTGGCAAAGAGGCCGTCGGCCCTCGATCCGCCACGCTGGTGGGCCTGTTTTCCAGTTACGGCCGCGTTTGAAACGATCATTGATTCATGTGGGCCGCCACCAGGGGCGGGTTTCCGGATGTCCGGGGGCACCGGTCTGTTGAAAGCCCAGGCAGCATGCCCTTTCAGTGCGTTTGCCAGATACCGGCTTCACGCAAAACCAATTGAAACCCCTGTGTCGGGCTTAAATGCCCGGGAGCGGGGCAGCCTGATTCACAACGTGCTGGAACGGTTCTGGGAACGGATGCAAAGCCATGCCGCACTCACGGCGTGTTCCGATGCCGATCTCACGAAAGCGGTTTCAAATGCCGTGGATCAGGCTGTGTCGGCCATGGCAGCTCAGCATCCCCGACGGTTTCCGGCTCGCTTCACGAAACTTGAAAAAGAGCGCTTGGTTCTGCTGGCAAAGGAATTTCTGGACGCGGATAGGGAGCGCCCGAATTTTTCCGTAATCAGTCGGGAGGAAAAACTGGCATGCACTATTGCCGGCCTTGCGCTCACCACCTATGCGGACCGGATTGATCGGCTGGCGGACGGCCGGCTGGTGATCGTGGATTATAAAACCGGAACGCCGAAGGTTGCGGACTGGTTTACCGACCGCATTGCCGAACCCCAGCTCCCCCTTTACAGCATTGCCGTGGATCAGGCCGTGGCAGCGGTTGTGTTCGGCCAGGTCCGAAAAGGGGAGGCAAAATATCTGGGGGTGGCGGCAGAAGAAGCCGCTGTGCCCGGGGCAGCCTGGCCGGGTGCCAAAAAGAGCCCTATGGAAAATTTTGGGGATTTTTCCGCGGTAATCCGTTTCTGGAAAGAAAAAATTGAATACCTGGCCGAAGAAATCCGGCAGGGCGCGGCAATGGTTTCCCCTGTTTCCCAAAACACCAGCTGCCGGTATTGTGACCTTTCGCCCGTCTGCCGGATCGGGGAAATTGCTTTTTTGTAAAACCTCAGGCCGCGCAGGGTTTTTGGCGAATGATGAAAAAAAATCTTATCTCGCGCAGAGCTCGCAGAGAAAAAAACTCAGCGCCTCTGCGTCCCTGCGGGATAAAAAATATGATGGACAGAAATTTCTTATTGCTGCATACAGCGGCGAAAATGCCGTCAAACCCTTTTAGCGGTTGCCTCAGTTCTTAATCAATTTATGTGAAGTCGAGTTTAAAAATTTTAACCATGACCCACAACGAAAACCCCATTGCCGATCTAAAACAACGCGAACAGGCCCTGGACCCCACCCGATCGTTCATTGTCCAGGCCCCGGCGGGCGCGGGCAAGACTGAACTCCTGATTCAGCGGTATTTAACGCTGCTGGGCACGGTGGCCGCGCCCGAGGAGATCATTGCCATCACATTTACCCGAAAGGCGGCCGCGGAAATGCGCCTCCGGGTGATAAAGGCCCTGGACCGCGCCAGAAATCCCGTTTCCCCGGAAACGGCCCATGCCAAAAAAACCTGGGAATTGTCCAAAAACGCCCTGGCCCGGGACGCGCGTTTCGGGTGGCGGATTCTGGAAAATCCCCTGCGGTTGAAAATACAGACCATTGACTCCCTGTGCGCCGGCCTGACCCGCCAGATGCCGTATCTCTCCCGGTTCGGGGCCCAGCCGGAAATCACGGACCAGCCGGATGCGCTCTACAAAGAGGCCGCCCGGAACACAGTGGCGGACCTGGAAACCGGGGCCCGCTGGAGTCCGGCCATTGAAGATCTGGTCCGGCATCTGGATAATCATCTGTCAAAAATTGAAGACCTGGTGGCAGCCATGCTGGCCAAGAGGGATCAGTGGCTGCGGCATACAGAAAAGGCGGCGGATGAAAAGCAACAGCGTGACATGCTGGAGCAGGCCCTGGTCCGGGTGACCCATGACGTATTGGAAAATGTCCGGAAAACATTTCCCGGGCCCGGCCGGGATATTCTGTTGGCATCCCTTCAATTTGCGGTGGAAAATCTGAAAAAACAAGGGAAACCGTCGCCGGTGCTCAGTTGTGAGGGGCTGACGGATCTTCCGGGCGCAGAGGTTGAAGATATGGACCGCTGGCTCGGGCTCGCCGATTTTTTGCTGACCGCAAAAGGCGAGTGGCGCAAAACCGTGACCGTGAAAAACGGGTTTCCCGCGCCGTCTTCCGCCAAAAACAACAGTGTTCTGAAAGAGAAACTTCAGGCGGCAAAAGATGCGTTTTTGGGCTATCTTGACATGCTTGCACCGGAAGACGACGCTGCCGAAGCCCTGGCCCGGGTGCGGATATTGCCTGCTCCTTTCTATACCGATGACCAGTGGCGGATCATGCAGGCCCTGTTCGAGATTTTAAAAGTCGCGGTCGGTCATCTGAAACTGGTGTTTCAGCGGGAAGGTAACGTGGATTTTGCTGAAATCGGCATCCGGGCCGATGCCGCCCTTGGGAAACCGGACGACCCCACGGATCTGTCCCTGTCCATGGATTACCGGATCAGCCATATATTAATGGATGAATTTCAGGACACCAGTTTCACCCAGTATGGGCTGGTGGAGTGCCTGACCGGGGGATGGACCCCGGGAGACGGGCGCACGTTTTTTGCCGTGGGCGATCCCATGCAGTCCATTTACGGATTCCGGGAAGCGGAAGTCGGCCTTTTTTTAAATGCCTGGGAAAACGGCATCGGTCAGGTGCCCCTTACGCCACTTACCTTGTCCGTAAATTTCAGGTCCCAGCAGAAAATTATTGACTGGGTCAATGACTGTTTTTCAACGGTCATGCCCCGGACAATGGATATCACCCTCGGCCGGGTGGCGTATTCCCCGTCCGCGGCCTTTCATCCCGGGCTGGACGGGGATGCGGTTCGTGTCCATCCGTTTTTGCCGGCGGATCGGGAAAAAGAAGCGCGCCGGGTGGCGGCATGCGTGAAAAAAACGCGAAAAAAAGACCCCCATGGCACGGTGGCCATTCTGGTGCGGAGCCGGTCTCATCTGACCCAAATTGTCGCGGCCCTGAAATCGGAAGGCATACGGTTTCAGGCGGTTGAAATTGATTCTTTGCAAAACCGGCCCGTGATCACCGATTTGATAGCCCTTTCCCGGGCCCTCGCCCATCCAGCGGACCGGATTGCATGGCTGGCGGTGCTGCGGGCGCCCTGGTGCGGATTGACACTGAATGATCTCCATGCCCTGGCAGGCAGCGACCCGCACCGCCCAATCCTGGAACTGATGCAGAACAAAGAGGTGGTGTCCGGGGTAAGCGCGGACGGTCGCAAGCGCCTGCAACGGGTCTGTGAAATTCTGCTGCCCGCGGTTGTGAACCGGAACCGGAAATCCTTCCGATGCCTGGTGGAAGGGGTATGGATTGCCCTGGGAGGACCGGTCTGTGTGTTTGATCCTCTGGAACTGGATGATGCGGACGTGTTTTTTGATCTTCTGGAACAGCAGGCCAACGGCGATGTGATCAGCGATATCCCCGCGCTGGAAGCAGCCGCGGCCGCCCTGTTTGCCGGACCGGCATCTGATGGTGATGATCGCGTCCAGATCATGACCATTCACAAGGCCAAGGGCCTTGAGTTTGACACGGTGATTCTTCCCGGCCTGGAGCGGCAGCCGCCGGCGGACGCCTTTCAGCTCCTGTTGTGGCTGGAACGGGCCGCAGGCAATGATAAAGACCTGTTGCTTGCCCCGATCAGTGAAACCGGATCGGACACCAGCGGCATTTACCAGTACATCCGGAAGGTGCATGAAGAAAAACGGGCGTTTGAAGATACGCGCCTTTTGTATGTGGCGGCCACCCGGGCCAGAAAATATCTGCACCTCATGGCCGGGGTAACGATTTCGGCAAAAGATCATGAGGTGCGAAAACCCCCGGAAAAAACCCTGTTAAAAGCCCTGTGGCCGGCGGTGGGGGAAGTTTTTTACCGGATGAACACAGCCATCCAGAAGACCGGCAACGCGTCTGAAATTCCCGGCAATGAAGATGCGGAAATGCCGGAAACAATGGCCGTGCCCTATATCCGGCGGCTGACACCTGACTGGATGTCGCCCCAGGCCCCGGCGGACGTAGCCTGGGCCGCAGGCGACACTCTGGCTGCTGATAATGCGGAGATTTTTGAAACACCGGAGTTTGACTGGGCCGGGGAAACCGCCCGCATCATAGGCGTGGTGGCCCATGCCTGGCTCCGGGTGATTGCGGAAAATAACTCCGCTCTCTGGGATGGGGCCCGGATTCAGGCTCTTGAAAAAATGATTATTGATGACCTCTTCCGGTCCGGGGTTCGGCCGGAGGAAATCGACGGTGCCGCAAAACAGGTGCTTGAGGTCCTGACAGACGCGGTCACTCATGAAAAAGGGCGCTGGATTCTGGCGGATCACCCCCACAGTGCCTGTGAATATGCCCTGAGCGGTGTGGTGGACGGACGGGTGGTCAGTGTTAAAATCGACCGCACTTTTGTGGATGAACACAATGTGCGCTGGATCATTGACTACAAGACCGGCACCCATAAGGGCGGGTCCCTGGATGAGTTTCTGGACCGGGAAAAGTTGCGGTATCAGGATCAGATGGAAACCTACAAACAGCTCATGACAGCCAAAGAAGACCGGGAGATCCGGGTGGGGTTGTATTTTCCGGGGGTGTGTGGCTGGCGCGAATGGTAGACATTGCGACTTCCAATTTCACCGCACCTGCGGCGTCAAATGCCGCTACCATCCCGCCAGCGGCGGGGTAGCGAGAGCGTCATTTTCCTTGCATCTGCAGCAAGCTTGAAAGTCATTGAATACATGACATAATGATGATATTTTGGATACGATAAAAAATGATCCGTTTATTGGAATGTGGAAGGACCGTTAAGAGATAAAAGTATGAAGCAAAAAGTATACATTGAAACTTCGATTGTGAGTTATTTGACCGCTAATCCGAGTAACGATTTGCGGGCAATGGCCAATCAAAATACAACAATTGAATGGTGGGAAAGCCGAATGCCGGAATTTGATATTTATGTCTCGGAGTTTGTGGTTGCTGAAGCCTTGCAAGGTAATGCCCAAGCAGCTGAACGAAGGATGTCTGTTCTTGCCGATATTCCAGAACTGGAAGCATCTGAAACCGTTCGCGAATTAGGCAAAGTTTTGGTTAAGGAAGGTCCTATCCCCACTGGAGCCATAATTGATGCCTTTCACATTGCTGTTGCGGCTGTAAACGGAATGGATTATCTTTTGACATGGAACTGCAAACATATTGCAAATGCGGTGATACGACCTAAGGTCGAGGCAATCTGCCGTGATTATGGTTTTGAACCACCAACCATATGCACGCCTCAGGAATTAATGGAGGGATAAATTATGTGGGAAGATCCAATTGTAAAAGAAACCAGGGATTTAAGGAAAAAATATGCCTCCGAATTTAAAAATAACCCTGACGCAATCTTCGACGATATTCTAAAACGACAGAAACTTTCAAGACGAACATGCATTTCTTTTCCCGCACGGAAACCCAAATCAGAAAAAAATGTTGCCTGATCAGGGTGTGCATATGATTCCCATTCTGCTAAAATAAAGGGACAGGATCAGCCGCAGCGCAGGGCACCCTTTCTTTTGGTTCGTTTTCTTTGGGTGGCAAAGAAAATGAACAAATTTAAGTCGTTGTTGATTGATAGGGGATTCTCTTCATCCGGTCACACAATACTCCCAAAAAGAGTCATTCCGGCAAACGCCGGAATCCAGAAAACACTGGATGCCGGATCAAGTCCGGCATGACAAAGTTTCTCTGGATTTTCGCGGCTATATTCCAGCGTTCATATGGATGCCAGACGGCAGGGTCTACGATGTCAATGGGCGCGACCCACAAAAAACTCAGAAGCCGGCCCCACAGGGAACCGGCGTCTGTGTTTATCGCTCTTTTGGGCAAAAGGCAGAGATGCCAGGCGGTAATTTGAGGTATGGATTGCAAGGCCCCTTGCAGGAGGTTATTTTACTTTTACCTCAAGCGCCTTTGGTTTGGCTTTTTCAGTTTTCGGAAGGGCCACATTCAGGACGCCGTCTTTAAAAGTGGCTTCGATTTTTGATTCATCAATATTGTCCGGCAGGATAAAGCTGCGCATGAAGCTCCCATAAAATCGTTCCACCCGATGAAATTTTTTGTCTTTTTCTTCTTTCTCCTGTTTGCGCTCCCCGCTGATTTTTAGTGCGCCGTCTTCAACAGATATTTTTACATCTTCTTTTTTCACTTCCGGAATTTCCGCTTTGATCACAAATTCGGTTTCCGTTTCCGCAATATCGACCCGCGGGGCCCAGTCTCCGGCGGTCATCATTTCCTGGCGCGGCCGGCCCGGCCATTTGAGGGCTTTTGCGTACCGGTCAAACATGTCTTCCACGTCCCGAAAAGGATCCCATTTTGTTAGTTGCATCATTAATTCTCCTTTTTATTAATGATTTAAAAAAACGGGAAAAAGCGCTTCCCAGCCAATAAACTGGCCGTCAAAACCGCCAGTTTTTTATTTTCTGGTTTTAATTTTTACAAATCCCATGCCAATGCCATGGGGCATGGTTCTCAAATTTTACTTTACTTCGATATTTTAAATAATAATTATTTATCAAATACTTATAGATATTTGACGGCATCAAAAAAGGGAAGTGCTTTCTACTTGGCGATGATCAAAAAGGAGATACAGGGGGGAGCCAATGCGTTTCTTTACAAAATGTAAAAAAATCCAGCATGATTGTCTGAAAAAAATCAAGGACAGCATCCCTATGAATTTTGTGATTTGTTTTTTCCCGGTTCAAAGAACTTTTGATACTTGGCAACCAAACACTTGTCTACCGCCCATGTGAATGATAGTCTGCCCCTCCGTGAATCAAGGTTCTTTATACAATACCCCCAAATCAATGATCAGAAGTATCAGAAGGTAAGGAGAAAACAGATGAGAATGAGCGTTTTTTTAGTCTCTCTGGCGGCATTGCTGTTGTGTTTTAATGTTGCCAGTGCATCGGATTTTGAAGGGAAAATTACCCAGCAGGCGATTTACGCGTCGATTTATTCCCTGGAAGATGTGGATTCCATGGCGGCAGCGGACACGGTATTTTCCAAAACCCCCGTCCAACTTCGGCAGATGGCCCTGGAAAGCGGGGATGAGGAGGCCTATTCTGAAGAATTGGTGGATATTTACATTAAAGGCGATGCGTTTTTGATGAACACCCGCCAGGACGGCCAGCGGGCCACGGTGATTTTTAATACCGGGTCCTCGAAAATCAGCACGCTGATTCATGACCAGAAAATGGTGATGGTAACAGACATGAATGCGGCAGCGGAAATGGAAAACCAGATGGCCGCCGCCATGGGCATGAACCCGGAAATGATGGCGGATGACATAGGGGAAGAAGACCTGTTTTCCATGAAGCCCACGGGTGAGACCCGGACCATCAACGGGTTTCAGTGTGAGTTGTACAAAGGCACGGACAGTGACGGGGCTTTCTGCCAGATGTGGATTCACAAGGGATTTTCAGATGTATTTGAATCCCTGATCACGGCATTTTCCGAATTGGACAAGAGCGACGCCGGTGACGACAAGGAAGCGGCTTTTTTTAAGAAGATCAAGGGCGTTCCCATACTCACGAAAACCCTTTCCATGGGCGAGGTGAACATTAATGAGATAACGGCCATCAGCCGGGAGCCGGTGTCTTCGGATATGTTTAAGGTGCCCGCGGATTACAAAAAGATGGATATGCAGGAAATGATGAAGATGCAGATGCAGCAGATGATGGGCCAGTAGCCGCCGCCATTGATGCTTTTTTCGCAATTTCTGCACAAAAAACCAGAAAACAAAGCGGTGGTGACCGTTTGCGGTTTTTCAGGAAACAATGTCAGGTGTCAGGTCTCGGTAAAAGCCGTCCTGACACCAGACATCTGAAACACGATCGAAAAAGCCTGTTCCCTTCAGGTCACAGCCGTTTTGATGAATGCCGCGGTATTCTTCGACGTTCTTCAACCCAGTCAACTCTTTGCTGAGTGTTTTGTCTCAGGTTGTTTAATGTTTCCCTTAGCATGGTTTCGGTCATCATTTTGCCGGCCGGGTAAGTGAAAACCGGGCCGGATTCGCCGGCATGATAAAAAATCAGGTTTTTTTCAAGTTTATAGGCGCTCATACTGCCCCTCCTTTCATACATTAAAAATGAATAAAAAAATCAGGGAACAGGCATTCTTGAAGCAAAACAACAGCGCTGAACGGGCATGGGGTGTCCGGGAGAGGAAAACTCAGTGCGTTGGAAATGGAAGTGGAATTTTTTCAGGATTTGTGTCTTTATATTTCATATATTAAATGGTATCGGTAAGCGGTGTCAACACAAACCGGCATTATAAAAAAAATCAGTGACATAATACGTCAGAAGTTCAGGATATAGAAGCAATGAGTGATTTCTGGGACAAGCATTCCGACCGCTATCTGGAGATGGCGTTTCGGACGGATCGCTGCGAGATTGTCTCCCAGCCGGATGGCTACGGCAAGAACACCGGCGAATGCGGCGATACCATTGAAATGTTTTTGACCCTTGACACGGACCGGATCAAATGGGTGGCCTTTGACACGGACGGGTGCATCAATACCCGGGCCTGCGCCAACACCGTGGCGGAAATGGTGGAGAAAAAGACATTGGAAGCGGCATGGAAAGTGACGGCGGAAGATGTGATTGCCTATCTGGAAACATTGCCGGAAGATTCCCACCACTGCGCGGAACTGGCGGTGGGCGCCCTTTACCGCGCCCTGACCAATGCCCGGACCAATCGCCGGGATTCATGGAAAAAGCTGTATCAAACAAAAAAATAGCGAGCTGAAAGGGGATGACATTGGAAGACGGATACCGGTTTATGGGGTTTTTATACGAAACCATCGGCGCATTATACAGTTTTGGTCGGATTCCGCGATGCAAAATCGCCATGCTCAGCCATCTAACCCCCGGCGACCGGGTCCTTGTGGCGGGGGTGGGGCACGGGACCGAAGCCGTGGCTGCGGCGCGTTTGGGTGCTGACGTAACAGCGGTGGATCTTTCCGCCACCATGCTGCGGCAGATGCAAAAAAAAATCGACAAGTCCGGTCTCGATACCCCGATTCACCTGGTGAATGACAATATTCTGAATGTCACTGACGGGGACGGGTTTGATATGGTCATTGCCAATTTTTTTCTGAATGTGTTTTCCGAAGAATTGATGACCGAGATCTTCAACCACCTGACCACTCTTGTAAAACCGGGCGGTTATATGGTGATCGGGGATTTTACCCTGCCGAAAACCGGCGGGCTGATTTTTAAGGTTTTTCAGAATATCTACTGGTATATTGCCGCGATTTTCTTCTGGATTACCGCAGACAATGCGGTTCACCGGGTTTATAACTATCCGGAAATGCTTCAGCAAAAGGGGTTTGATATCCAGGAGATTCAGTATTTTAAGATACTCGGTATCAAATCCTACTGGTCGATACTCGGTATCAAAAAACAGGCCTGATTTCAAAAAATAGCAGTTCGAATTCTAATGGGATTGTTTTTCCAGGAGGGCGCTCAGGTTCGTGTCATCCAGAATAAAATACGTACCCCCGTCTGGGGCATCCAGCACAGATCCGCGCATGCCGCCGACCAGGAAACCGGTGCTTTTTTCATAATACCATTCTCCGCGCAATGCGCCCCGGCCGAAGCTTGCCTTGACCACGCCGACCTCCCAGCCTTCCCAGTTCCGGATTTCCTGAATCGGGTCGCCATGGGCACTTCCTCCTTTTTTGATGGAAGAGGAAGGAACCCAGATGGGCCCCAGAATGCCGGCTTCATAAGGGCTGCCGAGGTTGGTGGCCAATCTTTTATCCACAATTTTCCGGTTTTCGGGAGACGGAGGGTTGGTGCTGTCTTCTGTTGATCCGGACGTCAGGATTGCGTAAAATTTGCCAGACGCTGTCTCGGAGAACGTCACACGGATAATTGATCCGTCAAAATCATAGCTCAGAAAAAGCCCGTCTTCGATCGGGGCATTTTCACCAAAAAAAGAACATCCCATGCATGAAATGACGATGATAAATGTTATCATGCCCTGTTTGATGGTGCTGTGCATTAAATGGAACGGGGGATGGAGAATCATGGTTTTTCTCCTTTCAAAACGACGCTAAGATGGTGTATCTTTTTTTAGTGAACGCCTGTTTCTGCATAATTTAAAGCACTTTTTTCCATTTATAAAGAAAATAAGCAAAACGGAGCAATGTGGACGGAAAAAACAATATTACTCTGATCGGCATGCCCGGGGCCGGAAAAAGCACCATTGGCATCATTCTGGCCAAATATATGGCCTTCGGGTTTATTGACACAGATGTCCTCATTCAGATCAATTATCAGAAATCCCTTCAGCAGATTATGGATGATGCCGACTACTTTCATTTGCGGCGGATAGAGGAAACCGAAATCCTGAAAATCAACATTGACCGGCACGTGATCGCCACCGGCGGCAGCGCGGTGTACAGTGAAAAAGCCATGGCCCACCTGGCGGACATTTCCCGGGTGGTGTTTCTCAAAGCAGCATACGAAACCCTTGAGAAACGGATCCATAATTTCGACACCCGGGGGATTGCCGGCCCCGGCACCCAGACCTTTCGCGAACTGTATGAGGAGCGCCAGGTGCTGTATGAAAAATACGGTGAAGTGGTCATTGACTGCGATCACCGGAACCAGGAGGCGATTGCGGACATTATCGCCGCCAGCTATCTTAAAATGAAATAATTTCTGTTTTTTATCTCAGGTTTTTTCGTCCTTAAAATCAGTAAAAACCCTGATTTACAAATTGGCTGCTTCAGGTTAATCAAAAAGGTGGTCTTTCAGATTCATCTTTACCCATAAACTTTGAAATGGAGCCTGCAATGAGATTTTCCGAAACAACGCTGGATGTTCTAAAAACAAAAGATGCAACAGAGCTGGATGTCCATGTCTGGTCACCGGAATCCCCGAAAGCGGTTTTAATGGCCATCCATGGCGGCCTGGCCCACGGGGGCGACTATGTCACGCCGGCATTGTATTTTAAGGAAAAGGGCATTGCCACGGTCTCCTATGATCTGCGGGGGCACAAGCAGGAAAAAACCTTTATCGCCCGCTTTGATCAGTATGTGGACGACACGGCGGATTTTCTGGAATGGACGAAACAAGCCTATCCCGGAGTGCCGGTTTTTGTGGTGGGCCATTCCATGGGCGGCCTGATCGCTACCCATTTCGGTATCCGGCGCGCGGAGAATGATCCGGATATCAAGGGCTATTTGCTATCCTCCCCGTATTACGCCAATGCCATCAAGGTGCCGCCCATTATGATTCCCCTGATCAAGCTGTTTGGAATAATCATTCCGAAAGCGGTGATTCCGGGACCGGATCTTACGGAACTGCTGACCCATGATGATGAAATTACCCGTCGGCACCGGCAGGATGAAGCAGACGGCATCCGGGGCACAAAACCCACCATGCGGTTCGGCAGTGAATTGTTAAAAGCACAAAAATGGGTGAAAGAAAATTTTGACCAGTGGCATCATCCCACCTTTGCCGTGATTGCCGGCGCCGACCAGGTGGCAGATGCCGCGGCTGCGGAAAAACTGCTGAAAAGCATGGACAGCAGCCTGCTGACCTATGTATTTCACAAAGATAATTTTCATGAGAATTTTAATGAAACCAACCGGACGGAGACCTTTGACAGGATGTACGGGTGGATTTCTGACCGGTTGAATTGATCAGGCGGGGGCGGGTCTTAATGGCAGGCTGAGCCAGAATGTTGTGCCGTTTTTTTCTGATGTTGAGAAACCGACCCTGCCGTTTAGAATTTTTTCCCCCAGCAGTTTCATGGAGTATGTCCCCCATCCTCTGCCCATGTCCTGTTTGGTGCTGAAATTGCGCTGAAAGATCCGTTTTGCGATATCATCCGGGATTTTTTGGCGATTTTGGACATTGAACCGGAGACAATGACCATCCATATCGCACCAGACATGAATCGCGTCACCGGTGGTTGATGCTTCCAGGGCATTGATCATCATATTTGTCAGGATGCGGGAAATTAAAGCAGGGTTTGTTTTAAGACTAACTGGAGGGAGATCATTTTTAAAAATCAAATTCTTGTCTTTTGCGATGGGGGTTTCGGCAAAGGTTTTCCAGGTGTCTTGCAAGATCGTTTCAGCAGTGGTTTCTTCTAAATCCGGTTTGAAATCTGAAATACCGAATTTATTCAGATGCTGTTGAATCTGAATTTCGTTTGAAAGCTTGCCGGCCAGCTTTTGAATGATGTCTGTTAATGGGTTGGCGGGCTGTTGAAGGGCAAGCAGTTCGCCGGCATTTGCCAGGCCGCCGATAAGATTGTTGACATCATGAAAAAAAATCCGTTCAATGATTGCCCATTGCTGTTGTTTGGTAATGTCTTGTAAAAACAGTAAAAGATATTTCTGATCATTTAAAAGCACTGGCTGCGACCGGACGCGGAAATAAATGTCTTTTGGGCCGTGGGGACTGTCGACGTTAATGGCACAGGTCCTTTCGACCGGCGAATTTTTTGAAAGACTGGTCACAATCGCAATAGCCGCGCCGCAGCTAGAACAGAACTCCGTGGTGCCGCAGCCACCGGGATGCTTATTCGCATGAACACAGTGCAGGGCTTCGCCCGGGCGAAGTCCCAGGGCTTTTTCGGCATCATCAATGCCCAGCATGTCGAGAATATTTTTGTTCAGGGCGAGAATCTGACGATGCTCATTCAATACTGCCAGGCACCCGTCAACGATTTCCAGGAGGGAACTTAAAATCCGGTCGTTGATGACCCTGTCGGCCATCTGTTCAATTTCAAAGGGGTCTGCTTTCTGGGGGGATGCAAAATAAGTTTCCATATTATGCGGCCTTTATTGAGGTGAGCACCGGAAGCCGGAGCAGACATAATACTTTTCATATGTCGCATAATTTGTCATCCTTGTCAATCAAGCCGCATGGATTTGAGTCTGACTGTCAATTTAACCAAATGCGGGCGAGCGGCAATTTTGACTACCAAAAATACATTCAACGGATACTATGGCGCAATGCAAGAGCTGAGAAATGAAATAGGCATGCTGATCGGAAAACTGGAAACCGGTATTTTCGCTGAAGACCGCGTGACGGCAGAGGTCTTAATGAAATTGAAATCTCTCCTGCATGAGGAAGATGTTTCTGTCAGGGCTCATTTCCCGCATGCCGGCCGGCGGGGTGACGTTTTTCAAGACCTCCGCCAGTTCTGGCTGGATTCGGTGCCCTGGTGTTCTGAATTGTCCCGGGGCCTGGAAAAAATTATTATCATGTATGAGGAACAGGCGGATCAGGTGCGTCATATTCCCGAAACAGCCCCTGGGACCGGCAGATCTGGCGGCCAAGGTTGATCAGCGAGGGGATGTCAATGCCGAAGGGGCAGTAGCAGCGGGTGCAGAGCACGCAGTTGTAAAACACCAGATCCCGCATTTTTTCAAGCGCTTTCCTGTCGACCCTGCCTTTTTTTTTATATAATTTCCCCACAGAATTCAGAAATTTATACGATGGCATATATTCCGGCGCATGGCCCCGGGACATATACAAAAAACAGCTTTCAGCGCACAGGCTGCATCGGGCGCACATGGTCAGGCCGAGTTTGATCTCCTGTTTGTTTGCTTTTAAAATGGACTGGATGGCTGAAATGTCGATTTCGGACGGTTCGGGAGAGGGGTCGGAAGGGTCCGGATGGCGTGTCTGCTTGGGGTGATTCATTTTTGGTTCATCTTGTTTATCTGATTTTTTAAATACTGTTGTTTGATAATAGGGGATGATCATCATTTTTCGTTTGCCGGGATACCGCTTTTTTCCATTTTTTTATCCCGGAAGTCAAGATTCTCTGATAAAGTTTTTTCTCTTGCCAGTGTTTGCATCTCAAATCCGCATTCCGTATTGGTCTGGTGAATGATACGGTTGAGTTCACCGTTTTTTTGGAATCCTTCAATGGTCTGGTTGAGCATTTCAAGGGTTTTTTCCCATCCCGGCCTTTTTTTGGAAACCGCATAGTACAGGTGATTGTATTGAATGATCGGCGAAACCGTTTCGATTTTGTCCAGGATGCGTTGCTTTTCTTCCGGAGGGCTGGTTGAGTGTTTGATGCTGTAGTAGATAACCGCGGGATCGCCGATGATCATATCCACCCGGCCGGCAATGAGCATTTTAACGTTGGTCAGGTCGTCTGTTACCTCTTCCGTTTTAAAAAAATTTATGTCCATGAGGCGGTCAAATTCCGGGGTGTTCTGGTACCCCCGAACGACGCCAATGGTGACGCCTTTCAGATTCCGAAGATCCCCGTTGAAAAGGTCTTTTTCGCCGGCCCGTTTGATAAAGGCAATGGGTCCGCCCGGAATTTCGTCTGACAGGACCAGGTGATCCAGTCGTTTTGTCCCCTTGTAAATATCTGATGGGGCGTCCGGTTCAATATAGTATTCAGGATAGAGAATATCGGCATTTCCTGTTTCAGCGACCGAAATGGTTCTGGCCCAGGGGTAAAACGTGCAGGTGATTTCATATCCCTGGCTGGCAAGCATGGCAATGGTCACCTGTTGAACCCATCCCTGACTGCAGATGTTTTTTCCGATGTAGGGCGGCCAGTCCAGGGTGGTGATTTTAATTTTTCGGGGGGCTCCCTGGTTATAAATATAGGTGTAATCGTTGATTTGTTTACCGGAAACACTAACTATCCGGTTGTTATAGTGGAAATGGACGGTGACAGGGGAGGTCTCGCCGGCTGCCGCTGCAGGGCCGGATAAGGCCGCGGCACTCAGAATCCCGTAAAAAAGGATACCGGATAAGATGATACCCCGGAAAAAGCCGGCACGTTTATTTTCCATTGACCCCATTCGATATCATGGTTGTTCGTGAAAATTGAAAAGACCCTTTCAGTTTACAACAGAAATGTCTTGTTTTGCAACCATTCTAAAATTCAGATTGGCTTGCAAAAACGCTTATTAACGCCTTGCTTTGTTTTAAAACTGGCTGTATAAATTAATAAATCGGGTTTTTCAGATCACTTGTAACATTGGCGAAATCACTGTCAATGTCGATGCCCAAATAATGGGATCAGCTGGATACCGTGGGTAACAAAACAGGAAATATTAACCCATTTCAAAGGAAGCGTCCATGAACACAGCACAAATTTTAATTAGTCAATGCCATTCGCGGATGATGAGGGTCTGTTTGGCTTTGTTTGTTTTACTGGTTGCAGCGATGGGGTGCGGTCCGTCCAAAAAATATGCCGGCCCCTGGCTGACGGACGCGGAAATCGCCGTCATCCGGCCGGATGACAAGGTGTTCACCCATGTGAATATTATCTCTATAGACAGGAACCGGCTTACCATCGGTGAATCTGATATTTCAGTGCTTCCCGGAACACACACCCTGTTCTTTGAAGCGGTGCTGGATTATCCTTTTTTGAATAATTATCAGTATTTTAACCAGTACCTGACATTCCAGGCGGAAGGCGGGCAGGTATATACCCTCCATGCCACCATCCTTCCCATGGAAAATAAAGGGTTCGCGTGGATAACCGCTGAACGTGAACCGGAAAAAGCGCTGGTTAAAAAATATGCCGCCCGTGTCATTACCCTGCCGGAATACCCATAGCACGATAGTTTCTTAACACTGGATATTGTGTTTTTTTTGCAAACAATTTTAAAAATTTGAAAAGTGTGAAGTGGCTAAAGTGATCTAAAGTGCCTAAAAGTTATGGACTGCGCGAAATGCGCGATCATTAATAATATAAAAAATGAAAATGCCGCAGGCATTAACCATCACTTTAGCTTACTTCAAACTTTAGCTCACTTTTAACTTTTCCGGTTTGTCCGGGGTGGGGGTCAACGCTCACAAAAGTGCCCATGATAAACCGTAAAAAGATGAAGAGGAAGATCGCAAGATGACGGAAACGGTTTCCAAGATGATTGTCATGCCCCAGGATGGCTCTGAGTTTGCTATAAAATCAATTGATTACCTGAATTTTATGTTCGGCCCTGAACACCGGATCACGCCGGTATTGTTCCATGTGATGCCGTGTTTGCCGCCGTCTATGATTGAAGCGGGCCGGAAAAATCACGAGACCGCGGATCATTTGGAAAAAATCAGCCAGCGGAACGAGACACTGGCGGATGACATTCTGGGCACCGCAAAAAATGTTCTGATCCAATACGGTTTTCCGTCGGAAAATATTCAGGTTGTTTGCCAGGGCCGCAAAGAGGACATTGCAAAGGATATTGTCAAATGGGCGGAAACCAAAATGGCGGACGGCATCCTTTTGAATTGTCATGGCCGGTCCCGGGTGGAGGCGTTTTTCATGGGTGAAGTGTCTTTAAAGCTCCTGGAATGCAGCGAGACCTGCCCGGTCTGGCTGTTACGGGGGAATGTGGGCGCAAAAGACGTTTTAATCGCCATGGATAATTCCGAAAGCGCATTAAGAGCCGTGGATTACGCAGGGTTTATGCTGGGCGGCACCCAGAGTCGGATTGTTTTGTTTCATACCAAGAAATCCCTGCGCCGGATTTTGCCAAAAGCGATTTTTGAGGATATTCCGGGGATCGGGGAACTCTGGTCGGAACAGGCGGAGCAGGAAATCGCGCCGGCAATGGAAAAAGCAAAGCAGATGCTGATCCGTGCGGGAATTGAAGAAAACCGGATTCAAACGGTGACGCAGGAGGGCTCTCGCCACACGGAAAAAGACGTGCTGGCGGCGGCTGCCGAACATGGCTGCGGCACCATTGTTCTGGGACGCAGAGGAGAATCCGGAAACAGTGGATTCTGTCTGGGTACCATCGTCAGAAAACTGATTGACGCGGCTTCGGACACAGCGGTGTGGGTGGTTTAACGTTTTGCCCGTTAATTTCGCTTTTCAAAACGTTTAAATGCTTTATTGCGCTGCCTCCCTTTCTGCTTCAGCGTTCGCCAACCACCCATCATTGTTCAGGATTTGCGCGCCTTGCCAATTTTATGAGATTGGTGAAGCTTTTTTCTTTGCCGTATTTTTACGACACTATCATTTTGTAACTGATCAGCGACCGACAAAAAATATTCAAACCACCCGCTCGCGATGCTCACTTGAGATCACAGAGGTCACAGAGGAAAACAGACAAGGGCTTTTCTCCGTGGCCACTGTGGTTTTAAAATATCATGGCTGAATAAACCATCATTTTTAGATATCGGGAAAAGCGATTCTGACACCCGACACCCGACACCCGACACCTGCAACCTGAAACCTGAAACCTGCAACCTGAAACCCTTTTGACCGATTCGGCATAAGGAACTGCGGACTTTCCTGCGTTGGAATTTTTATGGAATTATTCAGGCGGCCTTTTGCCGCGTGAGCCCTACCGGACATCCACCATGGTTTTGATGAATCCGTCGGCTTCAGCAATGGCAGCTTCCATTTCCAGAATCAGGGAGGCCACATCGGTTTCCACCACCGCCAGTTCGCTTTTTAAAGAAGCAATGGCACTGGCATTCAGATTGTGTTTTAAGAAAAGCACCTGATCCTGAAACGCGGCCAGTACCGGTGCAATCCGGTCTTCGGCCCGGTGCATGGATCGGATGAGCTGATCAAATTCCCGGCGGGTCTGGATCATTTTCCGCTGGCTGGACTGACGCAATGACGCGTTCGTATACTGGCTCAGCTCAGCTTCCCATTCCTTGAAAAGGGCTTCTCCCACATCTTCCACGGCCGCAATCCGGTCACTTACGGTTTCTGCTTTTGACTGGCAGCGCTTATATTCCGCATTCAGGATTTCGTATTTTTCTTCCAGCACGCCGCCGTCAAAATTAATGACTTCGTTGAAGCGCTCCAGCGCTGTTTTGAATTGTTCCTTGGCTTCCTCCTGGCCGTTGCGGGCGTCTTCTACCCGGTCCACCAGAATCTCGTGCTTTTGAACGCCGAATTTTTCCATGGTGTTGTAGTAAACAGTCTGACAGCCGATCACCAGCAGCGCCGTGAAAATCAGTCCGCACAACCGGAATCCCGATCGGATTTGAAAATTTTTCATGAGTTATCTCCTGCTTGATCGTCCAGTATTTAATAACAATCTGTTTTATTTGAAAATAATATGTCAAAAAAAGGAATGGGCGTCAATCGCAAATTTTTTGCATTGGGGCCAAAGAAGATTTTCATGTCGTTTTTTCGCTTTTCCGGCAGACAACCATAATGGTTTCATCCGGCCCGCCTTCGTTTTCTTTCTTTTTCCGCATAGAGCCGTTCATCCGATTTTTTCAGAAGTTCCGACGGGTTATCGATGTTAGGGTCACTTGCGGCGGTGATGCCGTAGCTGAGGGAAATGTGGATGTGAATGTCCTTGTAGTTCAGGGGGTGGCGTTTGAGAAACTGCTGAATCCGGTGCATCAGTTTTTCGGATTTGCCCGTGCTTGTTTCCGGCAGAATGATCACAAATTCATCCCCGGCAAACCGGGCCACCATGTCTTCTTCCCGGACAATGGACTGAAGGGTGTCCGCCACATAGATCAGGGCGTCATCCCCGGCATCATGGCCGTGGCGGTCATTGATCTGTTTAAAATTGTCCAGATCCAGAAACACCAGGCTGAGATTCTGCGAGTGACGCTTTGCCCTTGAAAATTCACGGTTTAAAGCGGTTTCAAATGCCCGTCGGTTAGGGAGTCCGGTCAGGGGGTCGTGAAAGGCGAATCGCTTAAGCTTTTCATGGGCTGCAACGTTTGACAGGCACAGGGAAATTTTTACCATCAGCTGTTCAAGGGAGGTTGTGTCCATGTCCGGCTCAAACCGGTCGGGCCGGGGGTCCCATTGATTCAGGCTGCCGACGATTTCACCGTCAATCTCCACCGGCGCCACCGCGAGGGAACCGGTACGGTATTTTTTGTCCCGGGGCATGAACAGCGCATAGGGCGACAGATCCCGACTGATCAGTACCGGGGTTGCGATATGGCCGAACACTGCATCAAAATCGGAGCGGTTAATGAATTTTGTTTTTTCAATGATAATTTTCGAGTCATACAAAGGATTTATCAGATTGGCCAGGCCGCTTTTCGTGATCACGGACAGCCACACATAGGGAACGGAGAATATCGTCTCCATCCCGGTGAGCAGAATCTCAAAAAAATCCTGGAAATTCAGGATGGAAAGGATTTTTGATTCCAGCTCATGAAATCTTTGCTGAATTTTTTCATTTTCACTGAAGAGCTGCAGCAGAAACTGAATCTCGTCGGTTTCCCGGGAGGGCACGTTGGTTAATCCTTTCAGAGAATAGAGACCGTCCGCCATTTTTGTTTTTTGCAGAGGTATATTTATTTCTGCAGGTTTTATGTCTGTACCTGTTTCGTCATTGGGTGTGGCTCCCGCCCGGTCCTAAAAGGGTGCAGTATTCCTGAGGCGGGAGCCGGATTCAAAAGAAATTTAATCGCCATACACGATGGTGGTGAATTTTGAATAAATTCCTAATATACTCATGCTGTTGTGATCAACGTGGTGGATTTTTCGGATACTGCCGGCTCTCATGGCGGTGTTGATGCTGGCATCACCGACGGAAATGAGCCCCAGGATTGCGCTGCAGGATGATTCTCCCACTTTGGAATAATTATCTGACATGGTGGCCGCCACCGGCCCGTCCACATTGGTGAAAATCAACCCGTTGCTCACGGGAGCGGCCACGCCGGTACAACCGGACAACCCAAGAGCGGCAAGAGAGACCAACAGTAACAATAACACCATTTTTCGCATTTGACTCCTCCTCTTTCTTGTGTTTTCAGTAAAAGTAGCGCACCAACCCACTGTCAGGACGCGCATGAAACTGATGTGAATGTCAAAACAGGCAAAACCAGCTGAAAATGGAATCGTATAAAGCCGATTTTGGTATTAATGCCAGATATATGGCATATATCAGGGGTGGTGTCAATTTAAACTCTTTTGCGTAGGCAGCCGTTTTATGAACCGGCCGGGGGGAGGAAAACAGTCAAAACAATCTTGGTGTGATACTTCCCAATACCGGCCCCAAAAAAGAAAATGAACCAGTGCACAGGAGTAGAATAAGGCGTCCGTGTTCAGGTGCCCGTCTCTAAATGTCGGGCAAGACAATTCTGATACAGGGCAACCTGAAACCTGCAACTGTTATATCGACCTGGCGCATGGATGGCGGGGTTCCCCCATTGGACAGGTTCTATCCGCAGGCATTCCGAAAAGACTGGTGATGGATAATTTTAAAAAATTCCTGATCTTCGTATTCCAGGTATTTTTTTAAATCCCGGCTGGAAAACCGGACCAGGCGTTTCAGGCCGGAGAGAGTGGGGGTGGCGACATTGCCAAACTGACGGGCAATGGCGTTTGTCCGGGTCTCCAACTCGTCCAGGGGCATAATTGCATCAATAATGCCGAATTCCAATGCATCTTGTGCGGAAAACGAATTTTTCAGCGCCAGGAGTTCCAGGGCCTTTCCTTCTCCCAGCATTCGGGAAAGAAAGTATGCCCCGCCGCCGATGGGGAGCACCCCGATGTCCAGATAGGCGTTTTTAAACATCGTATTATCGGCGGCCACCCGATAGTCGCAGGCCAGGCTGGTGTTTAAAAACAACGGGATCACGTTTCCGGATGTGGCGTGAATGACGATTTTGTTCATCTCCGTCAGTTTCAGTACCAGCGCGCTGTAGAAATTATAGAGCCGGTGAAGATCCAGGTTGCTGTGCCGGGCTTTGATCACTTCAAAAAAATTGATATATTCATTGTATCCGGATTCTTCGAGAAACGACCGGAAGACCACCACTTTGATAAATCCGCAGGCAGACACGCGGTTCAGGAAGGATAAGAGAGCATCCCGGTTGATCAGCTGGGTCGCCTGAATGAACAGGTTTTTTTTGAAATAGATCCACAGGATGCCGTCAATAAACTGGCTGGAAAAAAATTCAAAATCGACTTCATATGATTTTTTGTCGATCATTCGGGAGCCTCCTCTGGTAAATCCGTCGACTGGTTATGGGCGCGGGGTTTTGTTTTTTTAAATTGCATTTAATGTGCCATCCCGAAAAAAAATTTTCATGTTGTAATAAACTGATATCATGTATAAAAATGCAATAAATCAGTTTTTTTGAAAAAGTGGCCGTTCAGGGGAGTGGTTGATTTCCTTGACAGTTTGTAAATTAATTTATCAGAAAAAGGACTTTTAACTGTGAAAGAACAGGAGGCCCTATGAAAACACGCATTACCGAGCTTTTTGGCATTCAATATCCCATCCAGTGCGGCGGCATGCTCTGGATCGCGACGCCGGAACTGGCGGCCGCCATCAGCAACACCGGTGCCATGGGCAACCTGACATCCGGCAACTACAATTCCGCGGATGATTTAAGGGCTGCCATTGACCAGACCCGGCAGCTTACGGAAAACCCCTTTATCGTCAACATCACCACCATGCCGTCTATCCGGCTGCCCGTGGAGCTGCTCCAGGATTTTTTCCGGGTCTGCTGCGAAAAAAAAGTGACCGCCATTGAAGTTGCGGGCGCGCCCGTGGATACGTTTCTGGGAAAAGAATTTATTCCCATGGCCAAAGACGCCGGTGTCCGGGTGCTGCATAAGGTCGGCACGGTCAAACACGCGGTGCATGCGGAAAAGGTCGGGTATGATGCCATAACCATGGCGGGTTTTGAAGAAGGCGGATTTCCCCACAAAGACAATGTCTCCACCCTGGTCCTGGTGCCGAAAGTCCGGGAAGCGGTGTCCATTCCGGTGCTGGCCGCCGGCGGCATGGCGGACGGCAAAAGCCTGGCCGCGGCCCTGGCCCTGGGTGCGGATGGCATCATGATGGCCACCCGGTTTTTGGCCACAAAAGAGTCCGGTGTCCACCCCAATATTTACAAGGTTCTGGTGGAAAAAACCGAAGCCGACACATCCCTTCAGCTTCAGACACTGCTGGCCGGGTTTGGCCTCCAGGTCCGGGCGCTCAGGAATGAAATTATGGAAAAAGTGGCCAAAGTGGAAGCCGAGGGCGGGGATCTGGGAGAACTCCTGCCGCTTATTTCCGGTGAGCGGGCTCGGCAGGTCTGGAAAGAGGGCAATGCGGAAGAGGCCATGCTGACCATCGGCCAGTCCGTGGGCCGGATATCAGATATTCCCACGGTGGCGGAACTCATTGACCGCATGGTCAAAGAGGCGGAAGCCTCGCTGAAAAAAGGGCTGGATGCTTTCTCATAAACCTTTTTATATCTCGCGCAGAGCCGCAGGGACGCGGAGAAATAAAATCTCAGCGAATCAGCCCCTGCGGGAGATAAAAGTTATTTTTGTTCTTAAAAAAAGGAAAACCACAAAGGGTACGGCGGTCACAGAGATTTTAAAAGGTAATGATATTATTTTTCTCTGTGACCTCAGAGCTCTCTGTGGTTAACAATATTTTTGGGTTGCTGCTTTCCCTATGGTGAATATCAATCAAAATTTCCCCTGGTTCCGAACCGCTGACAGATGCCCGTATTCCGGCCTGCCCGTGTCACATCCGGAGATGTACGTCAGCCCCCATCCGGGCACCAACTATTTTGCGGATATCGTCAAGCTCGGGGACCAAATTCTCCTGGTGAAGGGATCTGGAAATGTCCGATCTTATGAAATGTCCGAGGCCCTGGATTTCATCGATGCATATGTTTCTGAACATTTCGATAGGGCAGCAGGCCTTTTTTTAATGGAAGACTATTCGGATATCGGTGACGTGGATGGTGAGGCCCGGAAATTGTATATCCATCATCATAAAAACGATGATTCCTACCGGGGCGGGATTTTTTATAATATGCCGCTCCTGATGAAAATCAGTTTTAATATCGCCAAGAGGCTTCACGTGCGTGACAAGCATCTGTATGCTGTGGAATCTTACAAGCAGGCAATCTTTTTGGCCCTTGAAATCCTTTCCCGGCCGGATGTCCGGAGCAGCCAGGACGTTGCGCGTGATCTGCCATTTTTGAGTGTTTTTGAAAAACCGTCAGAAATAGCAAAACGCTTTTATCGACAGATATCTAAAAAAATCATCCAGTTAAAACACTCATACCCCATCGGACAGAATCAATCCCGGGCGTATTCTGAATCTTTGCTCAGGTATATTGAATCCATTGACTGGCATAAAGACGGAATGGAAAATCCGGAAAACAGATTGTTTACTGATCCTAATGTCAGAAAAGTCGCTGAATCTATTGGCTATATCAAATCCGAAGTGGACGGCCTGCTACGGGAGCGGGATGCGGCCGGGGAAATTCTCAGGCAAAGCGAAGCCCGGTATCGTCGCCTGGTGGAGCATGCAAAAGCCGGTATCCTGGAATTTGATTATGAGACCCACCGCATTATCAGCGTGAATGAATCTTTTTTGAAAATCTGCGGATATTCCAAAAACGAAATTACCCGTCTGGCCCCTGAGGATCTGATGACAGCCCCCAGTCGCAAATTGTTTCTTGACCGCCTGGAAAATCGGATGAAGGGGAGCCCTTTGCAGGATGATGCCATTTATGAGTTTTTTACCAAAAATGGGGAAAAAAAATGGGTGCTGCTGACAGCGACGGTGTTTGAAGCGGCCAACCGGCCCCAAAAAGTGGATATTATCATCATTGACATTACCCCCATGAAAATGGTGGAAGCCCGCCTCATGGAGTATCAGGGCCGGCTCAAGGCCCTGAGCATGGCCCTTTCCCGGGCAGAAGAAGGGGAACGGCGCAATCTGGCGTCTCATCTCCATGAAAAGGTGGGGCAGGAACTGTTTGTGGCTCAGCTCAGGCTTGCGGCCATGAAAAAAACTTTGACCACCCCAATTCAGCACCAGCACCTGGATGCGGTAAATGAACAGATTGTCAAAACCATTCAGGAGATAAGGGGCATTACCTATGACCTGAGTCCGCCGGTGCTCTATGAACTCGGGCTAGCCGATGCGCTCTCATCCCTTGCCCGAACGCTGAAGACCCGCCATGGTCTGAAAATAGAATTGACGGTTAAGGGGGATGCGGAAAAGTGCCATGATGAAATCAAGCATATTTTTTACCGGGCAGCCAGGGAAATCCTTCATAACACGGTTAAACATGCCCGTGCGGACGAGGCCGGCATTTATCTTGAAATAACAGAACACGACCTTTTTATGGATATTTCGGATAACGGCGTCGGGTTTGATACGGCGCCGTTTTCAGAAAATCACTACACCGGCCAGGGGTTTGGTTTTTTTGACATCCGGGAAAAGGTTCAAAATTTGGGGGGCAGTCTGCACATCTGCTCAACCCCGGGGGAAGGCACCCGGGTCAGCCTGGCGGTACCGCTTTCCTTAGATCCAGCCTAATACCCCGGCAAACACAATCAGCATGAGCGCGTTCACCGCAAACAGTCCCCCGATCCAGCGGATCTGGGTTTTGGGCGCCCAGTCATAGGCGAGATTGGCGGCCAGAAAAAACGGGATATAAACGGTGACAAAGACCGGAAACGCCCCCCACCAGGGATAGACCCAGTGAAAGGCCGGGGTGGTGGCCAGCCAGATTTCAAAAATGGAGAAAAAGGCGGCATTGCCCACGGCAAATAGAATCCGGTTGTTGATGCCCATGATTTTGAGCGTGGGATCTTCGGGCAGGATTTTAGAAAAAATCAGCCCGGCCACGGAAAACATAAAAGACAGTTCGGCCCCCACCCCCACCAGCAGGAGAAAACTGGTGCCCGTGGGCACGGTCCAGAGCGCATGGCCTGAAAAATGCTGGATCAGGGCGTTTCCAATTTCATAAAACCAGTGGACCATGTAGAGGGACAGCCCGGCTGCAACCCCCTTCCAGTTTTTACTCGCGATCTCATTAAAATAAATATACACCACAAATGCCAGAAGCGGAATAAAGTACCATTCAAAATAATCCGGGCTTCTAAGAATATCAAGGGCTTGCTGGGTCAGTTCCGGCTGGTTCAGTTCCATGGAAGGTCTCCTTTGTGTTATGTAAAGGGTGGCCTTGATATCGTTTGGCCACGACGCGACAAATACGGAATTGCCTGCACGTTGTAGCGGAAGGCTCTATCCTTATATGGAAGTTTAAAAATGGAGGTTTGAAGACCACCGCTACAGATGGCCCCAAACATTTCCGTGTGTCGGGCGTCAGTGTCAAGGCGCCACTATCTGATGTTTTTTTAACATCCGGTCATCTGCCCGCATTATTAACCCGAAACCTGCAACCCGCAACCCTTACCGCACATTCAGCTCCACCCGGGACGCGATGAATTTCCCGGTTTCCCCGGGGGATAGGGTTTCCGGCTCTGCGAGAAACAGCCGGTCCGCGGAAACACTCTGTTGTTCCAATACATAGCCTTTCACCTGCTTTGCCCGTTCAAGGGCGAGCAGCCGGAGTTCCGCGTCAGGAAGGGCAATCTGCTCGCGCAGCAGGGTTTCCATTTCTTCCGCGGTTAATGTCGGATCATTTAACGGTTTCAATGATTTTTTGTCTTTCGCTGTCGACAGGATCTCCTTCGCATAAGTCTGTTTGAGCAGAGCCTGGTATTTTTCCGGCGCCAGGGTGATGTTGTCCAGGATGGCCGGGTCCTTGGGAGCGTCTTTTTTCAGGGTTTCGGCTTTAATCTTCCGTTCCAGGGCCAGGGCCGTGAGCGCACTCCGGTCCGCCGCCGGATCTACATATCCGGAAATGTCCAGGTTGAGGGCCGGCCGCTCATACATGAGTTTGCCGATGGCATCCAGCTTTTTGGCGGCATCCGGTGTAATGGCAGTGCTGCCTGGGACAAATTCAATGTAGCGCAGTTCTTCTCCCCCGCCCACAAGGGATCCCACCAAAGCAAACGGGGAGGTGGCCGCCTTGACAATCAGATTCTGCAATGCCTTCAGCAACGGTTTTCCAATTCCGAATTCCGGGTCATCGGTTCTTCCGGAAATGGGAAGGTCCACATTGATTTGCCCCTTGCGATCTTTGAGAAGCGCAACAGCAAGGCCCACCGGCAGTTTCAGGGCGTCCGGGCTGTCCACTGTCTGTCCCAGGGTGAACTGGTCCAGCAGCAGGTGATTTTTGGCGGAAAGTGCTTTCTGGTCGATGGTGTATTCCACCCGGGTGCTGAGTTTCCCTTTTTGAATGGTCTGGCCAATATATTTTCCCGTGTACGGGGACAGGGGACTGAGTTCCATGTTGGCAAGGCTGTAGGTGACATCCAGAAACAGATCCTCTTTTAACGGATTGAGTTTGCCGTTAATCGTGACCGGCGCGTAATCATCAATCTTGCCTTCCGCCACCAGGTCGGCGGACTCAAAGTTTTCAGATGTCAGTCCTGTGATCCGAAGCTCGGACAGGTTGAGGTGGGTGGAGTAATTGGGTTCAATATTTTTGTCGATAAACCGGAAGTCAAAATTATCCAGAGCCACTTCCCCGATTTTTATCGGCACCACGGCAGTGGCGGTCGTTTTTTCGGTGGTTTCGCCGGTCTCTTCGGCCGGACCCGCTGGAGCCTCCTCCGCTGACGTTGTTTTTGGAAAAATCGCATTCAGGTTGGTGGTGCCGTCGTTAAAAATCATGAGCTGATTTTTAAAGCCTGCCAGCAGAATTTTTTCCGTATTGATTTTCAGGGGATTGATACTTACGTCAATGCCGTCAAGAGAGAAGGTGTCCCAGGCGATAAAATCCTGGTTCCTGACACTGTCCATGGAGGCAAAGGCCTTGATTGCGGCCTGTCCGGCCACTGTGGTATGGAGGTTAGTGTTTTCATCGGTCTCAACCGTTGCATGGCCGGAGGCGGAAAATTTTCCGTCCGCGACGATGAGGCGAACATTTTCAGGGATATAGGGCTGACCCCAGGCAAGGGCCAGGTCCGCCACACTGAAATCAGCATCCACCCACAGCGGCGTGATGCCCGCCTGGCCGGCCGCGCGGATGGCGGCTTCCTGGTTGACGCGGGCCGCTATCTCAACCTGAGCGGTCTTGTCCGGCGCGGTGGTAAAATCCGTGATGTGGATCATCAGGTCG
Organism: Desulfobacterales bacterium; assembly: GCA_963675805.2. Taxonomy (GTDB): domain Bacteria; phylum Desulfobacterota; class Desulfobacteria; order Desulfobacterales; family Desulfosalsimonadaceae; genus SURF-3. The sequence continues at coordinate 1,593,540 of CAXXNU010000001.1, forward strand.
TCCAGAGATATTTCCGCGGGCTTTCTGTCAGCAGAAGAAAGAGCGGCAAAGTCCGTGAACAGGATCTTGCCGGAATCCAGAGCCAGGTCGGAAATGCTGATGATAAAAGGGGTTTCCGCAGGAGATTCATCGGCAGGGGACGCTGAATTTTTTTCAGACGATTTGGTCTCATCTTGATCTGCGCCGGCAGAAGCTGTGTCTGATTCAGTGGGTGCCTGTTCTTCTGACGGCTCCGGGCCAAGAGTGGTCAGGTTGATGATCCCTTGGCTGTTCCGGACAACCGACAGTTGCGGTGCGTCGATGGTGACTCCGGCCAGGGTCAGCTCATTTTCCAAGGGCCGGCAAGGGGCCACATCGATTTTTAAACCGGGCAGGCTGAAAATTTTGTTGCCTGCGCGGTCGGTGATCTCAAGACCGGCCAGGCCCACGGTACCCTCCACTGTGAGGTCTGATTTTTCCGGCATGGCCCTGAATGACAAGTGAGCGGCAAGATCCAGCCGGCCGTCCGTAATCTCAAATCCCACCTTGTTTTCCGGCACATAGGCAAAGTAATGGTCAATGGCAAGCCCTGAAACTGACACATCGACAATGGTTTCTAACGAGTCATGAAAGGGCCTGGTGTCAAGATCAAAAGAAAGTCCGGCCTGGTTGAAATTGCCGGTTAAGAGCGGCTCTGAATAGGTGTCGACGTGTTCTTTAAAATTGGCTATGTGCGGCAGGGTAAAATTGATGGCGGATAATTCATGGGATTTGTCCACCACCGTATCCTGAAACCCGATGCGGCCATCCACAATGGCAATGTTTGAAATGGAAAATTGGAATGGTTTTTTATCGTGTTCCGGAGATTCGGCCGGGGGCTCCGGCGGCGCGTCCGGATCTTTTTCAGGAAGGAGATCGGAAAAATTAAACTCAGTCTGACCGGTTCGCACAATGTGAATGTCCGGCCGGACCAGCCGCACTTCTTTGGCCACCAGGCCGAGTTTGAACAGCGACAGGGTCTGGATGTTCACAAACAGTTCATCAAAAGCGGCAAATGGATCTGATGCGTTTTTGTCCCTGATGTCCAGGCCTTCCAATGCGGCTGTCAGGGCGAAGGGATTCAACCGGATGTTTTCAACGGTCACCGGCCGGTGGAGCGTCTCGGAAAGTTTATCGGGCAGGATTGATTCAAGCACCAGGGGAATGAGGATAAACCCGGCCAGGGCATAGACGAGCAAAAGCCCGGCCAGAATAATGGCGGTTTTTTTCTTTCGAGACATATAATTGTTCCGGGTGATTTTTTTAGTGGTTATACAATTGTCTGATATTTAATAGAGTTTCTATATGTTGAAATTACTCGGGAGATTGTATAATGTCAAGGAATTGAATATAGTGGATCCAAATATCATCTTTGCAGTTTTTTAAAGGAAAAAATATGACCCGTGTATTGATTCATCCGGCAACCCATGACAGTGTCCGCCCGGCAGTGGACCGGGCGTTTGAACTTTTTCCCGTGGATATTTCCGGCAAAACGGTATGGATCAAGCCGAATGCCCTGCGGGCCTCGGATGCGGACGAAGCCATTGTCACGCATCCGTCCGTGCTTCGGGCGGTGGTGGACAAAGTGGAAACCATGAATCCGGCGGCGATTGTGGTGGGGGACAATACCGGCGTGGCCAGCTACGGCGCCAACGAAGCCTGTTTTGAACAGACCGGGCTTATGGCCGCTGCCAAAGGGTATTATCAAAATATCGGCAATGATCCGGTGACCATCCATTTTGAACCGGAATGGATGCCGCAGGTGAGTGTTTCCAGAATTGTGATGGAAGCGGATGTTATCATCAGCCTGCCCCGGTTTAAAACCCATGGGCTGACCGTTCTCTCCGGGGCCATTAAAAACAGCTACGGGTTTCTTTGCGGCGCCCAGAAAGCCAAGCTCCATAAAATCGCCGGCAGCCCGACCCGGTTCCAGGAAATAATAGTGGATGTTTTCAAGATCCGCGTGCCGGATCTCTTTATCATGGACGCGGTGGTGGGCATGGAAGGCAACGGACCAGCGTCCCCGGATCTGAGGCATGTCGGGCAGGTGTTGGCGGCGGATAATGCTGTGGCCATGGACGCGGTGGTGGCAACCATGATGGGGTGTGATCCCGCGGACCTGGGATTTCTGCGAAAAGCACAGGCCGAAGGGCTGGGTACTTATGACATAAAATCATTAAACATCATTGGCAATCTGCAAAAAATTGCCAATTTCAAATTGCCGGCCCTGAGCGGAGCGGCCGCCGCTGGCAATCCGGCCATTCAGGAAATGCTGGCGAGCAAATTGCAGTTCCGGCCCCGGGTAGACAAGGCGCTGTGCACCGGGTGCGGCACCTGCGTGGACCAGTGCCCGGTCTCGGCCCTGGAAATGGTCGACGCATATCCGCACGTGGATGCGGATACCTGCATTACCTGTTTCTGCTGCCAGGAAATGTGTCCGGAAAAGGCCATTCAGCTGGGATAACAAATTTTTTGCGGATACGGATGGGGGGCAGGTGGATTCAGTGCGGCAGACAGAGACAGCATCCCGGATTCAGAAAGAACTCCGGAAACGGGCGGATGAAAAAGCCGCCCGCCACGCCCAGCGCTTTTTTAAGACCGGCAAGGGGCAGTATGGTGAAGGCGATATTTTTTTAGGCATCCGCGTGCCGGTGCTAAGAAATCTTTCCAAAAAATACCAGGATATTTCCCTGACGGAAATAACCGCGCTGTTGGCATCGCCATACCACGAAGAACGGCTCTTTGCCCTGATTATTCTCGTAAATCAATATAAAAAAAGCCCACCGGAAACGCAAACCGCCATTTTCTGGCTGTATTTGACCCATACCCCGGCGGTGAACAACTGGGACCTGGTGGATCTTTCCGCCCCTTATATCCCGGGACCGTATTTGTTTGAAAGAGACCGGCAGCCCCTTTATGATCTCGCGGCATCCGAAAATTTATGGGAGCGCCGCATTGCCATTGTGGCCACGGCCTTTTTTATCCGGCATCGGGACTTCCTGGATACCCTCGGCCTTTCGGAAATATTGCTCCGGGATCGGGAAGATCTGATTCACAAGGCTGTCGGCTGGATGCTGCGGGAGGTGGGCAAGCAGGACCAGAATGTTCTGGAGGGGTTTCTGAAGACCCGATATCAATCCATGCCCCGCACCATGCTGCGATATGCCATTGAAAAATTCGAAGAAGAAAAGCGGAAGCAATATCTAAAGGGAAATGTCTGATGAATAAAACCCTTGCCATTTATAACAAACTGTCCAGACTGCCATTGGGAAATCATCTGTTTACACGCGCCCTGACCTATAAAACACCGTATTTTGCCACCATTCATCCCCTGGTGAAGGATGTCCGTCCCGGTCGATGCATTACGGAAATGAAAGACCGGCGTTCGGTTCGGAATCATCTGTCCACCATTCATGCGGGCGCGTTGTGCAATTTATGCGAACTGACCGGCGGCCTGGCGGTGGAGGTGTCCGTGCCCCCTGAGCTGCGCTGGATTCCAAAGGAGATGACGGTCCGGTACCGGAAAAAAGCCAAAGGAAAACTGACCGGCATCTGTTCCTTTGATCCGGCCATCCTGACTCCCGGTGAAGTGGCGGTGCCCCTGGAGATTAAAAATGCGGCCGGCGAAACCGTGCTTTCCGCGGATATTGTATTTTATCTTTCCCCGCGAAAACAGTAAACGCAACCAGACTCTGTATTTTTTGAATATGCTGACGGAATGGATATGAAATCTGATTATTGGTGCCGGAAAGTGGTGATGGCCGTGATTCTGCTGCTGGGAATGGGCAGTACCGGAGCAGGTGCGGAAACTCCCGGGTCATGGGCCCGGCGGGCGGACCTGGGAGTTGCGTTTCAGGATTTCAAATGGGCGGAATACGGAGACCGGGGCAGTAAAGTGCTCGAAGAGACCGGAAACCTTTTCGGCGTATTCTGTGATATTGAATCCCGGGAGCGTCAGATCGGCTGGCGCTTGGGCGGGAATTTTTTTTTCGGCCAGGTGGATTATGACGGCCAGACATGGACCAATATTCCGGTCACAACGGATGTACTCTATGTCGGTTCAAAAGTTTTCGCGGATGCGGGGCCGGGCATCCGTCTGGATTCCGGGTTATGGTTCAAGGCGTTTTTAGGTCTTGGGGCGGCTTTCTGGCTCCGGGACCTGGATGATACCCGCACCCCGGACGGTGATCCGGTGAACGGCGCCCGGGAGTGGTGGGGGTATTTATACGGCCGCATGGGGTTTGGCGCCGAATTTCCCGTGACCGAAGACATCCTGATTTTCGCGGAGGCCGGACTGAAACTGCCGATTTATGCCAGAAATGAGGCCGAGTTTTTCCTGTCCGACAGTCCCAGTGTCGGGCTTGAGCCGGACCCGGAGCTGTCCGGGTTCGGTGCTGCCGGGTGCCGTTGGAAACAGTGGGGCGCCCGGATCACCTATGATGCCCTCCGCTTTGACCGTTCGGATACCGTGTCCGCGGGCTTTTATTCCCTTTACCAGCCCCGGTCGGAATCCGATGTTTACGCGGTGGAGGTGTTCTGGTCCAAAGGATTTTAATTCCAATTCGCATTCAAGCGGCATCTTTGTTGGCTGCGTCGTCAGCTCCTCTACTTACAGGCAGTAAGTCTGCGTCGCTTCCTCCTTGCCGCCTCGATGCCATCTTGAATGCAAAATGGAATAACAGGGTGTTGAAAAATTATTGCGCTTGCCACTACTGCGTTAAAATTCTCCTCAAAATGCTCATTTATTAACGAGGCCTCGTAAAAACCTGAAACCTGGAACCTGAAACCAGTGCTACAGACCTTGCCTCATCGGCTGCGGGCGCTTCCCGCGCTAGTAGTTAAAAACTTTTGTCGCCAGACGCGATATCCGCCCCTTTCACCCGGTCCGCAGCCACTGCGTAAATGGTTTGACCGATGAAAATGCCCCGGAGCCAGTCCGGGTAAAAATACGGGCCGCCGTTGTCCGGCATCATGTCGATTCTTCCCGCATCGTCAAACCGGAGGTCTTCGGTAATCCGGTAGATGTATAATCCAAAAAAGGTCCGGTCCGCATATTGCCACGGCACAGCCGGCGGTTTTGCGTGCTCATGCAGATCCACCGGCAGGGCAAGCAGATTCTCTTCGGCCCAGAAAGTGAATGCCTTGTGATTGTAAAGGGCTTCGGATTCGGTTCCCCGGTCCCCGATTTTCTGGGTCGCGATCAATTTTGGATCGGCAAAATCCCTGATATCGAATATGGAAAGCTGCAAGCCCTGGTACCAGACGGAATCGTTTTCAAAAATCGCGTCTTTGCCGATCGTTAAAAGATAATCCGCACCTAAAGGATGAATGTAGGTGGAGTATCCGGGCACTTTCAGTTCGCCAACCACCCTGGGATTCCGGGGATCGGAAAGATCAAGGGTGAACAGGGGATCGATCTCCACAAATGTGACCAGAAACCCTTTGTCTCCGATAAACCGGGATGCATACAGCCGTTCCCCGGGCGCAAGGCCCTCCAGACGGCCGATGATTGTCAGGGTCTCATCTTCTTTCATCAGGCAGAATACATGGTTTTCAGCACTCCCGTCCCACGTGCTTCCCGTGCTGGTGGCGATCCGCAAAACATCTTCATATTCGCCCAGGGAAAACTGGTTGAGCACCTGGCCGGGCACGGTTCCGAATGCGGCATAGGCGACGGTGAGCGCGGTCAGATCAAACCGGTAAATCCGGGTTTCATTTTCCATGGCCATGGCAGCCCTTTCCATCAGGGGCATCATGTTATAAGCGGTGGAAACCAGGTAAAGGTTTTGGGTGGAGGCATAGACGTGATGGACATCCGCAATAAAGCCGACGCTTTCGATCTCATGGGCCAGGTCCTGCATGTCCACCGTTGTGATGGAAACAATGCTGCCGCCGTCAGGGTTTTCCGGCCGCAGGAAGTCTTTTGTTGCCACCAGGCGACCGGCGTCTGTCATAAACCCGGCATCGTCAAATTCCTGAAAACCCGGAATCATGTCGTCCAGGGTCAGATCCGCCAGGGTTCTTTTGTTGGCGTCGGATGTGGCGGCCCGGTCTTCCGCGGAACCGTCGTACCAAACATCAATCCGCGGAATGTCCGGGAAAAACTGAGACACCACATGCAGGCGGCCCCCGGTCAGCCGGGAGGAAACCAGATATCCGTCCATCTGGAAATCTTTTAATGTCAACGGGGTCTCCGGATCTGTGACATCAATGATCCGGATGCCGATTTCTGCATTGACCGGAATCCAGTAGGGCATGCCCATATCCATTCTGATATCAGCGGCACCGAACTCGTCTTTTCCGCTCCAGGGATCACCGGCCCCGTTTTCAGGGGTATACAGAACAATCAGGGTGCTGCCGTAAAGATACAAAGAATCCACATGACCCTTAATTTCCATGCGGCTGACAGGTTTTAGCGCCCCGGCATGGGTGTCGGTAATGCGGATCTCGCGATCACCTGTCGTGAAAATAAACCGGCCGTCTGTTTTTGCCTTGTCCGATTCATCCACTCCGGTTTCCTGAACATTGGTTTGGGAATATCCGGCTTCATCCGACAGGCCGGGCGCGGGCATCTCTGCGTCATTGCTTTTTTCCGTGCGCAGGGTGTCCGGAAGGGCGCCCTGGCTGAACTGGTCCACAAGATAGGTACGGAGTGCGTCATCAGAGGCAAATGTAAACGTTTGCGGATTGCCCACATCGCTGCCCCCGGAACATCCGGTTGCTGAGATGCACAGGGCTGCCAGCAGAACATAAATGACACGGAGAATGCCCGGCTGCCGGATGATCCGACGCTTGAAGCAAAGGACGCGGTTCATTTTTGATCTCCTTTATCTGTTTTTGTCAGCGGAAACATCTGAACATTGATCTGGATGACCTGGTCCGGATTTTCATCGCAGACAAATTCTTCCAGAATGGCCTTTCGGAATTGCGTAATTCTCTTTTTAATTCTGGGGATATCCTTTTGGGTGATGCTCAGGGTCACCCCGCTGATATCGCGTTTATCCGACGGATACTGGTCAATGGCAGCATCAGCCATCTTGATCATTTCATGATGGAAATTGGCGATCAAAAGGGATTTCACCTCCGGGCCGGTGGTGAGGATCTTTTCGGACTGCTGCCAGCAGCCATTCTCGTCTTTGGAAACGAGACCGAGATTTTCGAGCTGGTTCAGAGCGGACTGGACATCTTTTTCCCGGACCTCCGGGGACAACCTTTCCGCCAGATCCCGGGCGGTTGATTTCCGGTTGCCAAACAGCACCAGTTCCCTGAGGACCGGGAGATACCATTTGGAAAAATAGTCATACCGGGCGGATTCCAGCAGTTTTATGGTTTTGGAGGCTCCCATGGCCATGATTTTCTGATAATAATGGTTCTTTTCCGCATGGTCCGGGGCCTGGTTCATGTAGACCAGGTTTTCAAAATAGTCCCTTTCCGCTTTTTTCAGTTTAAAGCCCCGGGCGATCTTGGCAATGCTGGTGCTGGTCAGGTTGCGCTGCCCGTCCATGACGAGCTTGAGAAAGTTCGGGGATGCAAAACCCGCGGCCTGTGCGAAGCGCCGGTGGGAAAAAGACGAAATCGTCGCTTTTTTGTGTTCAAACAGGGTTTTCAGAAACAGCCTGAAATCCGTAAAATCAAAGACAGAGGGCGGGTTCATGATATTCGCCGTTTTGCTTGGGTGTGGTTATAAATTTTTAATCTGGTTATCCATTTGGCTCAAGTTATTCATGTTGCCTTGCCTCAAGGCCTTTTGTAGTGTGCCCGTGAGGGCATATAATGTAACGCCTTACGGCGTCACTGCGAACCAGAGTACCCGAGCTTGAGGCAAGTGGATAAGCAGAATTTTTAAAATTATCAAACTCGCGTGCGTCAGGGGACTCATCCCCACTGGAACGCTTCCGGACGGACCCATCGGATCTACCTCATAATATACTGCCGGAACCTGTTTCAAAACAACACAATTCAGAAAAAATATCAAAATAATGTATTCAAGAGAATACATTATTAATTTATATTTTTAAGTTTTTTATAAAAAAACAAATATTTAAATTATTATAAAAACTAAAAAAATTTTTTTTTGTAATAAAATAGAATACATCGAAGGTGAAAAAGGGTGTGTTGCTTTTGTTCCGGACTGGGAATTCGTCAGAAGATGATCAGTGACGATGAAAGAGGCAAACGCCGGCTGACACCGGATATGGCCCGTCGCATTGCAAGGACGCTTGACATCAGCGTTGAGAGAATTTCTTAATGGGTGATTTGTTCACCGGACGCGACAGCAGGATAAAAAGCTGCAGACCCGTCTATGCCGCATTTTTAAACAAAGGAACTGTTGTAACCACAGAGAACGCTGAGGGTCACGGAGAAAGTATTCTTTATGGCGTCAACCGGCCATCTCTGTGGTCTTCGTGGGCGCTGTGGTTTTCTGCAGGTTTTCGGGATTTCAGGCATGAGTTCCCCGGAAGTCCGCTTCGCTTTTATTCCCCGCGGTTCATTTCCGCGGCGTATTTCTCCATCAGCGCCTTGCTTTCAGGAGTTGCGTCAACCATTGGGAAGAGATCGGTCATTTCGCTCCTGGCGTGGGCTTTTAACGCATCAAAAAAGGCTTTAATCTGATTGATCAATTCGGTCGTCAGTTTCTGGCGGTTGATTTTCAGGTCATTTAATTGAACGATCAGGGCATTCAGGTTTTCTTCAAGTACGCCATGATCTTTCTGAAGGCTCATAACCATTAAAATGTTTTCATAGGCAGGTTTTCCGGCAATGGCTGCCGGAAAAATCACCATTTCTTCAAAAAGAAAATGCCCGCGCAGATCGTTTGCCAGAAAATCAAAAAAACCGGCAATCCCTTTGAAAAATTCCTTGTCCCGGTTTTTCAGGCTGCTGTTGAATTTTACCACATAGTCGGTGATAATTTTATGTTCTTTGGCGATTTTCGCCACCTGGTTGTCAATGTTGTAAACGGTTTCCATATATTCCTTGTTCGACGCAGCGGCTGTGCGCGTCCTTCTTTAAAAGTTTCAGAATTCAAACAAAAGGGTCCCTGGCGGTCAGGACGCGGTCAGATTCTTTACAATATCCAGAAGCGGCGGCTTTAATTCCCGCCACTTGGGACTGATGGCTTTGCCTTTGTACCATTCAAAATCCACTGCCACGTATTGTTCCGGTATGGTGTTCTCAAAATTGGCCCCATAGGTGACCAGGGCATAGTATTCCACCCACAGCATGCGGTAGGGATCAATGGTAAATTCCTGGGTAACTTTGGTGGCGATATGGCCGGCGCAGCTTCGGATGGTCATTTTGCTGTCCGGAATATCGGATGCAATGACAACATAGGGTTTTAAAAAGGAGACTTCCTTGTTTTTTCCCTGTGACCGATCGTAAATGCGCAGCCGGCATTTTCCGCTGGCAAGCTGCAGTTTGCCGCCCCAGCCTTCCCAAAAATAGGTTGAATCATAAATCAGCATATGGTGAACCCGGATTTAACGTGTCAATTAATGAGTAATGTAATGGCTATCCGTCGGTCGGTCAAGCAACAAACAATTAATCGCCCGGGATAGGTGATTTTTCATGGTCCAACCCTCAGTTTTGGTTAAATTATGCTTGTTTTGACCGCGGCCATGGCATATGAACCGGAAGAATGTTTTGAAACAGTGTCAAGAAAGGAAGAAGGCATGAACAGCGCCAAGGCTGAAGAAGCACGGGAAGAAATAATTCAGATCAATGGCAAGGAAATTATATTGGTGGGCACTGCCCATGTGTCCAAAGAAAGCGTTGAGCAGGTGGCTAGGGTGATCGAAGCACAAAAGCCGGATACCGTGTGCGTGGAACTCTGCCCGTCCCGGTTTCAGTCTATCAAGAAGAAAGATCAGTGGCTGGAAATGGACATCATCAAAGTGATCAAGGAAAAAAAGTCATTTCTGCTGCTGTCGAATCTCATGCTGGCGTCCTTTCAGAAACGCATCGGCGATAAGCTCGGTGTCAAACCCGGAGCGGAAATGATTGCGGCCGTTGATGCGGCGGAAGCCACTGGCGCCGAAGTCTGCCTGGCGGACCGGGATATTACGGTCACCCTTTCCCGGACCTGGCGGAGCACCGGTTTCTTTAGCAAAATGAAGCTGTTGTTTCAGCTCATGCTCTCCATGGGCGGGGTAGAGGAGATCGATGAAAAAGACATTGAAGCCATGAAACAAGCGGACATGCTGGAATCCATCCTGTCTGAGGTGGAAAAATCCCATCCCGTGCTCCGGGAAATTCTGATTGACGAACGGGACCGGTACCTGGCCCAGAAGATCAAAACCGCACCCGGTCAAAAAATTGTCGCCGTGGTGGGCGCGGGGCATGAACCCGGTATCCGGCGATATATTCACACGGAAAGCGATCTCGCGGCCCTTGAAACCCTGCCGCCCAAAGGACGGTTTAGCGGCGTGTTCAAATGGCTGATCCCCGCCCTGATTGTCGGGCTGATTGTATACGGGTTTTTTCAGGGGGGCGCCGGCGCCGGCAAAGACATGATCATCTGGTGGGTGGCGGCAAACGCTATTTTTGCGGGCATTGGTGCCATCATTGCCTTCGGTCATCCTTTCACTATTTTGTCGGCAATCTTCGCGGCCCCGGTTACCTCCCTGAATCCCATGATTGCCGCCGGCTGGGTCTCCGGACTGGTGGAAGCCTTTGCCCGGAAACCCAAAGTCCGGGATCTGGAATCTCTTCCGGAGGATATCCTATCGGCCCGGGGATTCTGGCGCAACAAAGTCACCCGGATTCTGCTGGTAGTGGTCTTTACCAACCTCGGCTCCAGCATCGGCACCTTCGTGGCCCTGCCGCTCATGATGAAAGCGCTGGGGGGATGATTGTCCCACATGCCTGAAACAGCGTCTAATAAGCGTCACTAAACCCCTGCTCAAGGCCTAAAAATTCAGTATATGTTTCATCCTGTTCTTTAACAACAGATAGATGATCCCCTTCCATCCATCTTTTTTCTATTTTCCAGAATTCCGATTTTTCTTTTTCTTGCAGTACTTTGTTGGCGGTCAGCGTAAAGAGAACCGCCTGGTGGCTTTGCCGAAGATAACTTTCCACCGGCAGGGCGGCCCATTCCAGCACGGTATCCAACGGTCCCTTGGTATCATGCTGAAAGGGGGCGTAAAAATCATTATCTTCAGGGGTGAGCGTTACGAACCGGGAGGGGGGATAAGTTGCCGGTACATTAATCGACAGCCGGGGCCGGAAAATTGCCGCAAACAGAATGAACCCTTCATCCCTGGCACTGTCATTTATGGTAAGCATATAATGATTTGCATCAGGAACATTTTTGGCCCTTAGAATTTTTTGGAAAGCGTGTGTGGCATCTTTGATGTTGTAAAACATCGGCGCTTCTAAAATATCCGGATTTACCTCATTGAAATTTTTCCCGTAAGCAATCTGGTATGTATCCGCCAGCGAGACAGGCATGCCGGCATCTTCCATTTCACGGTTTAATCGTTCAAGGCCGGATTTTGAATAGGCAAAATACGGCATCGACGGAACGCCGACCTCGATTCCTTTGAGGCTTTCAATGGCAAGAACCGGAACGGTTACAAGCTGGCAGGCGCTGGTGATAAAAACCAGGCCGACTGCCAGAATCAGCAATATCAATTGTTTCATGGAATTTTCCTCTTTGTATTTTAATTGTTAAAATTTCAGAATGTTACAATTTTAATAACAAAATTCAGGATTCGTTCATTCCCTTTTATGAGAATAACTGGCCTGCCGGGTGGGTTTGTAAAAGTAGTCAAATGTGCGGCCGGGGTCTGATTTGAGGTGAATTTTCAAAAAAGCAGTATCCTTTAAATCACTTAAAATTTGATCCAGATCAATAACACCGGACGAATCGGTTGTTGCGATTCGCTGCATGCCTGTTTTGGGATTGTTGATAACAACGACTTCATCCGCTGCGGGTTCAACCGGGCCACAGACAACCAGTTTCCCGGTATCATATTCCGCTAACGGTTCAATCTTTTTACTGTCTTCTACTATTGTATATGCCGTAAGCATGTCAAATAAGCCCAGGCCATAAAAAATCAACTCAAATAATGCACAGGAAAAACAACGAAGCTCCTTTTGGGCATATCGCATCTTCATAACCGATTCACCGCACAGTGGTTTTTTTTCAAAATAAATTTTATTCGAGTGACCACTGGATGATGAGTATTCATAACTGCGGCGTTCTCCGATTCTTTTCTCTCCGTCCACCATTTTGGATTTTAACGGCGCATAATACGTTAAAACACTGGAACACCCGGAAAGACAAATAATCATCCATAAAATTAAAAACGAGCGCATTATTCGGGCAATCATTCTTTGACTCCTCATGCATCTTCTATCGCTGTTTATTCGGATACGGTTAAAATTCACTCAATATCTCCGTTTAGTATCCGGGATTTTCAATTCTTTCCTTCACCCTGTACTCCAGGTCAAGATCTTTATAATCAAACGCAACCAGTCGGTTATGACGAATCCAAGCCACGTGCAGGTCTCTGCCGACATAGTTTCCCTTATCGTTTTTGGCATCATAGGCGATAAAAAATTCCCACACCTCAAATCCCTTGTGCAGACGGATCGTGGGATACCGCGTGTCCAGTATGACAATTTCAGGTTTTTTAATTACTTCAAAATCCTTTATGCTGTCGGGATGGTCAAGATACTCCCTTAAATAATCCTCAACTATTGCCACATAATTATCCGGATACGGTCCGCAAGAGTGCTGCAAGGATTCATGGGGCGGAGCGACGAGGCATCCCGGACATAAAACCGGAAAGAAAAAACACAGAAACAGTATCCATAAAAATCGGGGTGTATGATTTTTTTGGGTCATCTTTTCCATGAGTTAAATCCTTTTTGGGTGTCATCAAAAATTGGGTGTCATTAATTATATTATCATTTAACCATATATCCGGTTTGCCAAGAAATATAAAATCAGAAATTATTTATGGTTAATCAAACTGCCGCCGAAACCGCCACATGCCGAGGCCAAAGGCAGCTCCCCCCACCACCAGAATTCCCGCGATGGAATCCCAGATAATGGCTATTCCGGCGCCTTTTAACAAAATGCCCAGACAGGCGTCTGTAAAATAATACAAGGGGGATACGCCCATTAACAGTCGCATCCAGCCCGGCATGGCTTCCGGCGGCGTCCAGGCCCCTGACAGAAAAATCATCGGCGCAAATACCAGAATCGTCAGCATTCCCACCTGGGCCAGGTTGCGGGCTATGGTGGCAATATAGAGTCCGATGCCCGCGGATGTAAAAATATACAGGGTGGTGACGGCAAAAAACAATATCAGGCTGCCGGCGATGGGTACATGAAAAATCCATTCCAGGACGCCAAAAAGACTGACGGTCGTTCCCGCAAGAATCACCATGGTCATGGACAGGACTTTGGGAAACATGATCTGAAAAGGGGTCAGAGGGGAGACCAGAAGCTGCTCAACGGTCCCTTTTTCCTTTTCCCTGGCCATGGCGGCGGCCGGCAGCAAGATGGCGAACAGGCTGATAATGGTCAGCAATTCCGTGACCGCCATAAACCACGAATCCTGCTGGTTAGGATTGAACCAGATGCGATGGGCGTCAACAATATTGGGAGCTGTTTCCATGGCGTCGGATGTCATCCCCATCCTTGTCAACCCGTATTCCAATCCGAACCGGCCCACGATGTTCTCCCCATAACTGGCGGCCAGCAACCCGAGGACGGTGTTGGTGGTGTCCACCTGCATCTGGACTGTTGCCTGTTCTCCGTTCAGCAGCATTTCCTGGAATCGGGGCGGGATTTCAAGCGCGATCATTTCCTTTCCGTTGTCCAGCAGTTCCATGCCCTCGCGGCCAGAGGCGATTTCCTGGTCCAGGCGGAAATACGGGCGGCGAAACCGATGGATCAGTTCCCGGGAGGCGGCCGTGTGGTCATTGTCAAGGACAATGGTGGGGGCCTGGTTTAATTGAAGCGACACCCCTGATCCTGCCAGATAGATATCCATGGTAAAGGCGTAAATGATAAAGGCGATCAGAATGACATCCCTGAAAAGCTCCAGAAATTCTTTCATTGTCAATACATATAATTTTCGCCACCAGATGGAAAAATGATGCTGTGCCATTTTATTCCTCGTTTACACGGCCGGCCGTTTGGTGAAAAGCAGGTAACCGGCCAGAAACAAAACACCTGCATAAATACCGAGAATCAATACATCCGGCCACAGGGCGGATATGCCCACTCCCTTTAAAAAGCTGCCCAGCACAATTTCCGTGTAATACATGGCGGGCAGCAGATGGGCCGCTGCCTGGGCATATTCGCTTAAGGAAGGGATGGGAATGATCACGCCGGAATACAGGGCTGCCGGAACCACGGTAACAATCGCCGACACAATCATTGCGGCTACCTGGGTTTTCGCAAATACCGAAACCACCAGCCCGATGCCCGTGGTGCAAATGACATATAGAACCGTAGCCAACAGAAAAAACAGCAGATTTCCCTTAAACGGGGCCCCATATAAAAATCGCGCAAACAAAAACAGCAGCACCGCATTGATGGTGGAAATCAGGACATAGGGCGAGAGTTTACCGATCAGGAATTCAAGGCGGCTCACTGTTGAGGCGTAAATATTATAGATGGATCCGCTTTCTTTTTCCCGGACAACGCCCAGGGCCGTTAAAAAGGGCGGGGAAATCAGAAGAATTGCCATGATCAGCTTTGGCGCCACGGACCAGATACTGTTTAAACTCTGGTTGTAGAGATACCGGATGCCCAGTTTCACCGGCTGGAGCATGGAACGGACAGTGTCGGGAGGAAAGCCGTAATGTCTTGAAAAATAGTCGGTCAATAGCGACATGCTGAATGCGTTATTGATGGCAGCGACATATCCTTTGGCGGTATTGGCCCGAAAGGGATAGGTCCCGTCGATGTGGGTCTGCACCGTTACCGGCCGGCCTTCCAGGAGGCGTTTCTGGAAATGTTCGGGGATCACGATAAACATCCGAAGCTTATTGTCCGCGAGCAGAGGATCCAGGTCCCGCTCATCAGATGCAAAGCCTTTAAAGTCGAAATAGCGGGAATGAATATACTGAAATGCATAATCACGGCTCAGAGCCGTATTGTCCCGGTCGATGATGGCAAAGGGCAGGTTTTCCACGTCAAAGGAAAGCCCGTATCCGAACAAGATCATCAACACCACGGGCACGATAAAGGACAGGGCGAAAAAAAGCCGGTCCCGGATAATTTCAATCCATTCCTTGGATGCCACCGCCTTGATGCGTTCTATATTCATGAGAGGCTTCCTTTTTCCTGATTTTCCAGTGCCAGCACCCGGTAGACAAAAACATCCTCCATGGAAAGGGGTTTTTCCCCGATCTCCAGCACTTTAATTCCGGCCTTTCCCAAAACCCACCGTATTTTTTCCTCCGCAGCCGCCGGATTCCGGGACAAAAGGTGGATCCGCCGGCTGAACAGGGCCACGCCGTCAAAGCCGGCTGTTTCCAGTTCTTTTAAGGCTGAAAGGGGCTGGCTGGTCAGGACGTCCAGAAGATGCCCCGCATCCTCCCGAAGGGCCTGTTTCATTTCAGCCGGCGACGCATCGGCCACGATCTTTCCCGCATACATCAGGGCCAGACGGTCACAATGTTCGGATTCACTCATATAGTGCGTCGTCAGCATGATGGTCACCCCGTCTTCCCGGGACAGGCGGAACAGAATTTCCCAGAACCGGCGTCGGCCCACCGGATCCACACCGGAGGTGGGTTCATCCAGAAACAGTACCCGGGGGCGGTGCACCAGCGCGCACCCGAGGGCCAGGCGCTGGCCTACTCCCATGGGAAGCCGACCGGTCAGTTCTTTTTCATAACCGAAAAGCCCGGCCATCTGGACAATCCAGTCAATGCGTGATCTGGTTTCCCGTCGGCTCAGGCCGTAGATACCCGAATAAAGGCGGATGTTTTCGATAACCGTCAGATCCCGGTAGAGGGAAAAAAGCTGGGACATATAGCCGATGCGATTTTTGATTTCCTTTCCGGCATGACGCATGTCAGCCCCGGCCACCTGGCCGGAACCGGAGGAAGGCGATAGAATGCCGTTGAGCATTTTGATGGCAGTGGTTTTCCCCGCGCCGTTTGCCCCCAGAAGTCCGAAAATTTCTCCCTGCCGGACCTGGAAACTGATTTTGTCAACCGCGCAAAATTTTCCGAAATTCTTGGTCAGGGCCTCGGCCTTGATGGCAATGGTGTTTTCCGGTTCCGGGGTTTGCCGCTTAACCGTCGAGACGGCGACACCGGGCAGCGAGACCGGCGGGCCGTCTTCCGTCAGATGCCGGCGGCGCAGAAGTGCAACAAACACATCCTCCAGCTCGGGCCGGGCTGAGAAAAGATCCTGAACAGCAACACCGTCAAGGGCTGTTTTCACGGACGCAGCCGCCGGCCCCGGCAATGCCTCTTCCACAAACACCCGCAGGGTGGGCCCCAGGCTCTCCACCTGGGAAAAATGGTTTTTCAGGCGGGCCAGGGCCAGGGCCTGGGGGTCCGCTTTCAGGGTAACCATGGTGCCGGGAACAAGGTTTAAAATATCCTCCGGCTCACCTTCGGCCACGACTTCGCCTTCATACATCAGCGACATCCGGTGAAAGCGGCTGGCTTCATCCATATACGCCGTTGAAATGAGGGCCGTGATTCCCTGTTCCCGGAGCAGGTCGGTCAGGATGGACCAGAAATCCCGCCGGGATACCGGGTCCACACCGGTGGTGGGTTCATCCAGGATGACCAGCTCCGGCTCATGGATCAGGGTGCAGACCAGTCCGAGCTTCTGCTTCATGCCGCCGGAAAGGTTTTTCATGGGCCGGTCCCTGAAACGGTCAAGGCGGGTGACGGCCAGGAGCTTTTGTTTTCGTCGGGCCAGCATGTTTGGCGGCACCAGCCGGAGGCGGGCGAAAAAATCGATGTTTTCTTCCACGGAAAGATTCGGATAAAGGTTCAGGCCAAGGCCCTGGGGCATGAAACCGATGCGGGGCTTGACAGCTTCCGCTGATTTTTCGGAGTCAATATCCCTGCCGAACAAGTTCACCGTCCCTTTCTCAAAGGACAGCACGCCTGCCATGGCTTTGATGAGACTGCTTTTGCCTGCCCCGTCCGGGCCGATCAGTCCATAGATTTCACCGGCACGGATCTCCAGGTCAAGGTTGTGTACGGCCATTTTTTTGCGGTACTGTTTTCCAAATCCCGCAATCCTGGCAATGGTTTCCCCGGAAGCCGGTGATCCATCGGTCCTGGTTACCATCGCGGCGCGACCCCGACCCACGAAAGCCCCTCCTCCCAGCGGATAACCGCATCCGCCGGCATGCCCGGACTCAGGCAGTGATCCGGATTGTTTTTCAGATACAGTTTCACCGCATACACCAGTTTGACCCGCTCGTCCGGCGTCTGAACTTCCTTGGGCGTGAATTGGGCATTGGTGGCGATATATGTTACTTCCGCGTCAAAATACCGGTCCGGATAGGCGTCAATGTATATGCGGGCGGGCAGGCCCCGTCGCAATTTGCCGATGTATACTTCAGGAACATAGACTTTCAGGTACAACCGGTCCAGATCCACCAGATCAAAGAGGGGGGCGCCGGCGGTCACCACCTCGCCGGCATCCGCCAGCCGGGTGGTGATGGTCCCGGCGGACGGGGCCGTGATTGTCAGGTCAGCCAGAACACTCCGGGTTTCCGAAAGGGCGGCTTCGGCCTGGCCCTTCTGGGCAAGCACGGCGGCCAAATCATCCTCAGCCGCCTTGATCCGCTCCCATCCCAGCCGGGCCTGTTCCAATTGCTTTTCCGCCATGACCAGGGCCGCCTGGGACGACACCCGCTCCCTGGCGGATACGGTTGCGGCCAGGGCCGCCATTTCACTTTGATGTTCATCCACGGTGCCGGCCGCATAAAGTTCCCGGAAGCGATCGGCATCCTTCCGGTCCTGGGCCTCTTTGGCTGTTGTTTTGGCAATCACCGCCTGCGCGTGGACCACGCCGGCTTCGGCGATTTCAATGGCAAGGGGCACCTCTTTTTTCAAAACATCAATATTGGTGCGGGCGGAACGGATTTTCGAATCCAGGGCCGTCACCGCCTGCCGGGCCTGATCAACGCGGGCCTTGACCTGAGAATCATCTAATGTTGCCATTTCCTGGCATTTGCTGACGCTGTCTCCTTCTTTCACCAGAATTTCCTGGATTTTCCCGGCGAATTTTCCTGCCACCGTCACATGGTCGCCTTCAATCCGGCCATTGGCCTGAATAAAGCCTTCCGGGAGCGGTGTTTTTTTTAACCAGCGGTCGTAGGACAAATAGCCCACTGACACGGCTACTAAAACCAAAACAACCCAACGCATTTGTTTTTTTAAAAAGTCTTTCATTCTGTTTTCTCCTCATGACGAATACCAGCGCATGAAACCGTCAATTTTAACCAGGCATCCGTTTCCGGTCCCATGGTCAGCCGCCGGGTCTGATTACAGTACGCCGATGGCATGGCGCATTCTCAACATGGCCAGGATATGGTCATACATCGCATTATTATAGTTAAGAAAACTTTTGGTTCTTAATGTTTCAGCGTCCAGAACTTCCGTATTGGTACCCAGGCCTTTACGGTACCGGTCCGTTGATACATTCAGGTTCTCCTCCGCCTGGCTCATCGCTTTTTCCGTTACAAAAATCCTTTTTTGGGTTTCATGGATGTCGAGCCAGATTTGCCGGACCGACAGCCGTATTTTTGATGCGATGTCATTGCGCAGATTTAACTGGGCCGAGGACTGGCTAATCAGGCTTCCTGACCGGTGTCGACTGATGCCCTTATCAAATATGGCCCATTCCACTCCGATCATGGCGGACCACACCCCCTCGTGAACCAGATATTCGTTTTCCCAATAGGAATAGCCCCCCTCCAGTGCCATCTGAGGATATGCAGCTGCCCGCGCCATGGCCGCCTGGTTTTGCAGAGCCCGGGCTTTCTGGTCGAGGATTTCCAGTTCTTTGCGGTTCGCCAGGGCGTTTTCGATGCATTTTTCAAGGTTCTCCGGATCATCGGGGGGCACCTCCACATCATCAATAACAACCGGCTCATCCAGGGGGCGCCCCAGGAGGCGGTTATAGGCGGATTGCGCAAGTGCATTGAAATTTTGTGCTTTCAATTCAGTTTGCCGGGCGTCCGCCAGCGCGACCTGGGAGGCCAGAAGATCGTTTCTGGCAACCATGCCCTGGTCGAAAAAATTTTGGATGTTCGACGCATGGGAGGAAAGGCTGTTTACATTGTCGGCCGCCACTTCAAGGGCCCGGCGCGTCCGCAAAACCAGAATGTAGGCCTCGGCCACCTCCAGTTTAAGATCCTGGGCGGTTCTGAATTCATCGGCCCGGGCAGCTTTAAAACCGGCATCCGCGGCCTCAATCCCGTGGCGGATGCGGCCGCTCGTAAACAGGGGGAGCCGGGCAGTGACTTGATATGCATAGCTGTTTTCTTCAGCCACCGGCAACCCGTCCAGGTTCAGTCCGGGGATTGGAAGATCAACCGCGGCCATCGGGTCATTGTCCAGCACCAGGTACCCGCCTTTGGCATTTAATTCCGGAAGACGCTGGGCTTTTGCCACAGCTACCTGCTCTCTTGCCGATTGGGTCTGGGATTTTACGGCCTGCAACCGATAATCAGCGGATAATGCCGTTTTCCAGGCATCTTCCAGGCTTTCTGACCCGGCAGGTGGCGTTTCTGAAATACACATCATCAGGATGAGCGCCACAAGCCCATAGGAGATGTTTATTTTTCGGGCATGTTCCACGTTGGGTTCCTTCGGCATAATGTAATTTTAAAAAATCCTTGGCACTTTCGGGGGTGTTCGTGTCTTTGTGTGTGAATGTGTGTTTCAATGTCTTTTGCATCAATTATGCCAGGGGCTATTAAAATTTATTTATCATAATTCCGGTATGTTGCTTTGATTAGTGCCGCATCCGGAACGTAAAGTATTTTTACGTTCTGAAAAATTTTGAGTACGTCCATTAAGGATCTAACAGCCGCTTGATTTTTGTAAGTGAAAAACAGGCCAAAATGGGCCATTTTTTCAGGTCGAGTTTAATTATATTAGTCACTTATGATTTTGGTGAGGCCCAAAACCTTAGGCACACGATTTTTGTTCATCTATTGAAATAAATACTTATCAAGCAAGCATGTATCTGCGAACCACGCGGCATAAAAATAAAAACGGCACCACCGCCGAATATTTCCAGCTGGCCCATAACGAGCGCCATCCGGAAACCCGTTGCCCGGATTATCCACAACTTCGGCAGAACTGATCAACTTGACCGGGAGTCCCTGGTCCGCCTGTGCCGATCCATCGCACGGGTCTGCGGTTTGACTGTGGTTGATGAGCTTGACCCGAACCAAATACCACCGGAGACCATCGGGCTCCCCGCGCAATTAAAAATTAAGCGGACTTATTCATACGGGTGTGTTTATCTGATCGAAACCCTCTGGAAACGCCTGGGCCTTGAAAAGATCTTTTCCGATATCGCCAATAAAAAAAATCTGCGTATTCCCTATGAGCGGGCATTGCTGGCCATGACCGCCAATCGTCTGTGCGAACACGACTCCAAACTGGGGGTTTGGGATCGCTGGCTTTTCCGGGTATATCTTCCCTCCTGCCAATGCTTGCAGCTCCACCACATGTACGAGGCCATGGATCTGTTTTATGACCATGCCCAAGAAATTGAAGAGCAGATTTTCTTTTCCGTTGCCAATCTGTTCAACCTGGCGGTGGATCTGATTTTTTATGATACCACCACGGCTTCCTTTGCCGTTGATTATGAAGATGAGGGGAAAGATCCTCTTCGAAAGTACGGTCATTCCAAGGAAGGAACCTGGAGTTCCCAGGTGGTAGTCGCCCTTGCGGTGACACGGGACGGCATCCCGGTTAAGTGCTGGGTGTTTCCCGGAGATACCACGGATGTCAGCACCATCGACCATATCCGGAAGGATTTACGCGGCTGGAAGCTAAACCGGGCATTGTTTGTTGCTGATTCGGGGATGAACTCGGCACATAACCGGAAAGAACTGGCCCGTGCCTGTTTTTGTAGACACACGCCTGTTTTTTTAAATTCGCGTTGACGTCCTGCTATTAAGCCCTCGCGCGGAATCGTGTATTTGCAAAAATCAAACAGCAGCCTGACCTTGCCCACACTGCTTCCAATCTTGACATTAAGATGAATTTTTGAAATGTATTGGTAACATCAAAGTGAACGGTGTTCTTTTTAAAAAACAAATTTTTCTTTATTCTGAAATATCCATCTGACAACGGCTGACAGGTATGGTTCGGAATCCATTTTTCCTATCAATGTTTTATTATCACTGAGCAGCCGGTATTGGATTCTGGAAACAAAAGCATGTTTTCGACTTTAAGCGGGCCTAAATAGACCATAAAACCATTTATTTTCAAAAAAGGGGGAGGCGTTATGCAATTGAAACAGGTACTGGTGCTCTTTATGGCTGCTACGGTTCTGGGCAGTGCGTTTTCTGCAAATGCCGAGGTTACCACCACCCGGGATGACAAAGGGGTCTGGTTTGTCAAGGGGGATGCATCCGACAGTCTTTATGACACCTTTAAGGCCGTGGGGTATGCCGTGGCCCAGGACCGGCTCTGGCAGGCGGAAACCTTGCGCCGCGCGGCCCGGGGGCGGCTTGCGGAAATTTTTGGGCCGGATTATCTGGAGCAGGATGTCCTGGTGCGGTTGACCGGGTATTCGAATCAGGAATTGACAGACGGGTACAACGGGCTGGATGCCGATACCAAAGATATCATCAAAGGGTATGCAGACGGATTCAACCAGCATATTGCGGAGGTGACGGCCGATCCCACCCAGCTGCCCATTGAATTTCATGCGATTGCCCAGATGGGCCTGGCATCCCTTGCACCGGAACCGTGGACCGTGGAGGATATTTTGGCCTGGACCGCGCTCATGCTGCGCCAGTTTGATCCGGAAGCCATGAAGCAGGGACAGCTCAGCAATGCGGCACTCATGCAGTACCTGACAACAGTGTTCGGCGCGACCCAGGGTTATCTCATGTTCAACGATCTGCGCTGGACCAATGACCCCGCGGCCCAGACCTATATTCCGGCGGCGCAGAGCGACACCACATTGATGGCTGCAGCCGCCATGCCGGAAAAAAAAACAGCACCTGCCGTGCCCTTTGATTTGAAAGGGCTGGCGTCTCTGGCCGGGGTCTCGGCAAAGATCAACAAGCGCATGGCGGATCGGGAAGCCATGCTGGAAAAAATAAACGCCCTGCCCAAAATGGGCTCCTATGCCTGGGTGCTGAGCGGCAAAAAAACCGCGTCCGGCCGGGCCACCATTTATTCCGGCCCGCAAATGGGGTTTGACACGCCGGCCATCTGCCAGGAAGGATCCATTGTATCCGCCGGCCTGAATATTTCGGGCATGGCCATTCCCGGGCTGCCTGGCATCGTGATCGGCCGGACCCCTCACCATGCTTGGTCCATGCAGGTGGGGCATGCCCATACCGTGGATTATTACATTGAACCGCCCCCCGGTATCATTGACAATTATTACACCAGCCGCACGGAAACCATCAATGTGGCCGGCACGGCCCCGGTGACCATAACGGTTTACCGGACCCCCCACGGCCCGGTGGTCAACCCCGTGGATTTTGACCCGGCCACCTATAATCCGGCAACCGATGATCCCATTGTGGCGTGGCGGTATTCCCATTGGGGCAAGGAATTTGCCACCATCGGGGCATTTCTGGAGCTGTCCCGTGCCGAGAGTGTGGAAGATTTTGCCGCGGGCCTTCGGAAAGTGGCAGTGAGTCAGCATTTCTGCTATGCGGACACAGATGGGAATATTGCCTACTGGATGTCCGGCATGGATCCGGTTCGGCCGGAAGGAGTGGATTACCGTATGCCCCAGATTTTTCCGGATCAGGCGGACTGGGATGATGACCAGCTCATCCCCCTTTCACATGCCAAAAATCCGGATCAGGGCTATTTTGCCGGGTGGAACAACAAATCAAGCCGCGATTATCCCCATTCCTACAACAATATCGGTTATTTTGCCGGGCCGTTTCACCGGGCGCATGTGCTCTATGACTATCTGGATACCCATGATGATCTGACGTTTGAAGAGATCCGGGATTTGGCAGTGGATATCGCGGCCACAGACTCCATCCGGAGCGGTGGCAATCCCTGGGTGTTTGTGGAAGATGTCTTTTCCGCGGCGGTTACCGCAAACCCGAGTACGGCCAGAAACAATGCCCTGGCCATCATGGACGGGTTTGACGGGCATTTTGTGGCGGGTGGAAAATCCGCCTGGGTGACCGGCATGGACCGGTCCGACGCCTGGATGCTGTCGGACGCCTGGATCCGGGAAGTCATCGATCTCACGTTTATGGATGAACTGGGCAACGCTATGTCCGGAGAATATGACACCCAGGCGCAGGAATGGAGACATCCGTCCGTATTGTTTAACGTAATTCTGCATGCCCTGTCCACTGAAGCCGGCGGTATTACGAACAGTTACGATTGGTTTCAGAATGCCGCATCAGAGGTGGATACCATCGATGAAATTGTGGTGATGGCCCTGGATAACGTGCTGGCGGCCCTCGGCCCCCGGCCCTGGGGGATCGGGCTGCGCGGGGAGATTGAATTTAATCACGACATTTTGGGAATGCCGCCGTTCAATATGAATCCCCTGCACACCCTGCCATTCGGGTCCCGGTCCACCTACGCCCATTGTGTGGAAATAGGATCATCCGGTCCCGTGCGCGTTGAAAGCATGTTTCCCCTGGGCCAGTCCGGCACCATTCTGGCCAATGCCCAGGGCATGCCGGTGTTTGACCCGAATTTTTATTCCATGACCCCGGTGTTTGACGCGTTTGCACCCCGGGATTTTCCGGTGCCGGAAACAGCAGACGGCGTGTTGAATGACGATGATGATGTCTGTTTTATTTCAATTTTGGGTGGTGGTAAGAAGAGATAAAGGTATTGTGTAAACAGCAGATACTCAATTTAATTTTATAAAGCCTCAGGGGCGCAGGGATTATTTTCTCTGCGCCCCTGAGGCTTTTGGCGAAATTAAGATACATTCCTTTGGGAGCTTTCAGACCATCTCCGGCCGTCGGTCAAACCAGGGCTGCGCCTTTTCTATCTGCGCGGCCAGTTTAAACAGGGTGGCCTCGTCGCCGGCAGGGGCCATAAAATGGGACCCCACGGGCAGATTGTTTTTTGTCCAGTAAAGCGGCACGGACATGGCCGGAAGCCCGGTAAAATTAGCGAGCTGGGTAAATGGCATTTTTTCAAGGCTTTTTTCTGCCATCTGCCCGGCAATGCCCGAGGCCTTGAGCAGGCGGCCCAGGCTGAGTTTATTGACAAGCTTCATGAGCGCGGTTTCAGCCGGCGAGGGGTTGAGTTCGCCGATTCGGGGCGGCGGAAAAGCCGTTGTGGGGGTGAGGTACAGATCGTATGTTTGAAAAAATTCTCCCATTTTTCGGGAGGCAACATCCCACCGGCGGATGGCGTTTACAAATTCGCCGGCGGAAAAACTATTGCCCAAAAGGCCAAGCGTCCAGGTCAGGTCTTCCACATCCCCGATTTTTGCCTTGCGGCCCAGCACCTCCGTAAGATTCTTGATGTCCGCGGCCATTTCGCCGAAATACATGATCAGGTAGCTTTCCGCAAGCCTTTTGCCGTCAAGATCCGGTTCCGCCGCTTCCACATGATGGCCAAGATCTTCCAGGAGCTTTGCAGTGGTTTCAATGGCAGCCACGCATTCCGGATGCACCGGTGTATCTATGGGAGACCGGGTGCAGAAGGCGATTTTAAGACGGCCGGGATCTTTTGTGATTTCTTCCATATAGGGCCGCTGGGGAGGTTTTATCATGTAGGGAGCGCCCATGTCCGGACCCAGGGTGTAGTCCAGCATGGCAGCGCTGTCGCGGACTGACCGGGAGATCACATGTTCCTGGACCGCGTCCTGCCAGATACGGCCGTATGCCGGGCCGGACGGATTTCGGCCCCGGGACGGTTTGATGCCGAAAAGGCCGCAATAGCCGGCCGGAATGCGGATGGATCCGCCGCCGTCTCCGGCCGATGCCAAAGGAACCATGCCGGCAGCCACCGCCGTGGCCGACCCGCCGCTGGAACCGCCCGGGGTATGGTCTGTGTTCCAGGGGTTCCGGCAGGGGCCGAAGAGTTCCGGTTCGGTAACACCTTTGAGTCCGAATTCCGGGGTATTGGTTTTGCCCAGAATCACGAGTCCGGCATTTTTAAACCGGCACACCATTTCACTGTCAAAATCAGGGACAAAATTCTTCAGGGCCTTGCATCCGCCGGTCATGGGGACGCCCGCGTACGCGGCGAGCAGGTCTTTTAAAAGAAACGGCACCCCGAAAAACGGGCCGTCCGGCAGGGGCCCGGCGGCGGTTTTCCGGCCGATATCAAACATGGGGAAGACCACGGCCCCCAGTCTGGGATTGACTTTTTCAATTCGGGAGATGGCTTCTTCGGAGAGTTCCTGGGGCGATATGTCCCCTTTCTGAATCAGCTCGGCCAGCCCTATCCCGTCATAGGTGTCGTATTCTTTAAACGTGCCCATTTTGTAACCCTTCCCTCTATACTGTTATAAAAACCAATTTTTTGGCCCAATCCTTTGGTCTGGACTATCCTGCTTCGGCGATGCCTTAATAATTGCCGAAGCGCACAAAGTGTCTGATGTATGGATTGAACTCACGTTGCGGCATTGTTGGGTTAATTTAAAAATCAGCTGCGTATTCAGCGCAGTCCTGAACTTCAGGCACTTTAGATCAAGTTGGCCTTTTTTAACATCTACCGGTTCAACTGATTTTTGACAAATTTTCGGAATCCCTTCCGTTCATGGGCAAAAGCGGTGGCAAAGGGGGCGGTATCCTGGGTATCGATCAGGTTTTTGATTTTTTTGAGCAATTCCTGGTTTACTGTCCCGATCTGGGCCGCGATTTCTTTTGCCCGGGCCAGCAGCCCGTCCGGTGCGGTCACTTCATTGACCAGGCCCCATTCACAGGCAGTCCGGGCGTCGATAAACTGGCAGGAAAAGGACATCTGCCGGGCCCGCCGCCGCCCCACAGCCTGCTGGAGCAGCTGGGTCATGCCCCATCCCGGATGAATCCCCACTTTGGCGTGGGTGTCGGCAAACGAAGCGTTTTCAGAGGCGATCAGGAAATCGCAGTGAAGGGCGATTTCAAATCCACCGGTGATGGCGTGGCCGTTGACCGCGCCGATGATGGGTTTGTCGCAGGACGCGAAAATGTCCGGCAAATCCGTGCCGTCGTTGCGCGGGTCAAACAGGTTTTCCGTTAGGATGGCATCCAGGTCAATGCCGGCGCAGAAAGATTTTCCGTTTCCCGTGATGATGGCGGCCCGGATGGCGTCTTCTTGGGCCACCTGTTCGATGGCATCATAGAGGCCGGCCAGCAGGGCCTGGTTGATGGCGTTCCTGCGCTCGGGCCGGTTCAGGGTGATGACGGCGGTCTGGTTTTCAATGGAAAAAAGCACCGGCTGTTCCATTTAAAGCTCCTTTATGCAATTATCGATTCTTAATGGGTTGGATAAGTAATTTTTCTTTATTCATATTTGCATAAAATTCTGTTTTTTCAAATTGTTTTTGACAGAGCGGGTTTTTGGCCGGGCTTCGGGCGAAGGCTGACCCATTGGTCGGGAAGAAAAAATATAAAATATAAAAATTATTTATTATTTTATAATTGATTGAATATATACAAAATATAAAAAATGAACAAGTGTTCTTTTTCTTGACTTTTTGAAATTTCCGTCCTATTGTTCCGAACCATCGGTCAGTTTTTATGTTGTCATTAAATATCCGCTCAGGAATCCCGTTGCCGCCGAAACGTTTCCATAAAACAGAAAAATGCAACGACATTGCGGCCGCGGCGCTGGCTTTGTTTGCCGAAAAAGGGTATGCCGCCACCAGTGTCGAGCAGATTGCCGACGCTGCCGGTATCGGCAAAGGCACGGTGTATGAATATTTTGCCTCCAAAGAAGAAATTTTCGTGCACGCCATCAACAACTGGATCTTGGATCTCATCAACCGCATGGTTGAACGGACGCGAAATATCGAAAATCCGGTCCAGCGTCTTGAAATTTTCATCAGCAATGTCAAAGACGTATTAAAGCTTCAGCAACCGGACCCCAAACGCCTGTTTGCCGATATTGATCAGCAGACCTTCATGCCGGGCGGGGCGTTTTATAAGCGGCGTCATATTATCAAGGATATGCGGGCCGTCTTCTGTGGCCTGGTGACCGATATTCTGCTCGACGGGGTTTCCAAAAAGGTGTTTAAGCCCGAGATTGCCCGGGACGTGTCCAAAATCGCGGTCAATTTGCTGGCCTATATGGACGGTATCTGTATGCACTATTTGATTATGGAAGAATACCAGGAATTTGAAGAGCAGGTGAATTTTTATATCAGGGGGTTTGTGGATGCCATTCTGATTTAAACCGAAATTGAGCTGTTAAAATTTAAAAGCAGATATTCAGAAAGATTTTTTATGAAAGCGTTTCAAAAGGCTCTCATGGCAGGCAAAAGAATACCCAGAGGCATGATGTTCTTCATGGCTTTTTTACTCATGCCCGCGGCGTTAAATGCAGCAGAGGTTAACAACAGCGCGGCGCCGGCGGTTTTTTCCCTTACCGATTTTTACCGGCTGGCCCTGGAACGGTCCGAACCCATCAAGATTGCCCGAAATCAGCTCTCCGTGGCCGAGCAGGATGTGGACCGGGCGTTTTCCGCTTTGCTGCCGAACCTGTCGGCGTACGGGGATTATATCCGTTATGAAAACGAGAGTCGTATCCAACCCAAATCCGGCCGGGAGATCGGCCTCAAGCTTCAGCAGCAGTTTTCGGTTAACGGCCGCGAATTTATTATCCTCGGCGCGGCAAAAGATACCATTAAAGAGCGGGAATATGATCTGGACGCGGTGACGGAAGAAAATCTTTTTACTGTGGCCACGGCATATTACGATATTGTCAATAAACGAAAACGCCTTGAAATTGCAGAAGAAAATGTTGTCCGTCTTGAGGCCCACAAGAAAGCGGTGGTCACCCGCCTGAGGCTTGAAGATGTTCCCAAAACCGCTTTGCTCAGAACCGAGGCCGAACTGTCCGGGGCCCGCTCCGACCTGGTGCAGGCAAAAAATGCCCTGGCGCTTGCTTTTGCCAATTTGTCACGGATGCTTGAAATTTCCATGGAATATGATGTCGTTGTGCCGGATGCTGAGGGAAAAATTTTCATTGACGATGGCATGGAAAAATATGTTGAAACAGCCCTGGAACGGCGCCCGGATATCAAGTCCCTTGAAATGGCGGTCAAGCTGGCACAGGAAAATGTGGACATCATGAAAAGTGAATACTGGCCGACAATATCTCTGGAGGCCGGTTACAAAAGACAGGATACGGACCCGGCATTTACGGACGAAAAGGAAAATCTTTACGGAGCAGTAAGCCTCAACCTGCTTCTTTTTGACTGGGGATACCGGAGTTCTTCCATCAGTCAGGAAAAATTGCGGCAGCAGAACGCGGCCCACCAACTCCGGGCCAAATCCAAGGAAGTCGCCCTGGCGGTTGAGCGGGCATTCAGGACAATTACCAGTGCGAAAAGCACCATCGCGGCGTTAAAGGACAAACTCCGGTTTTCCAGGGCTGATTACGAAGCCGTATCGCTTCAGTTTGAGGTCGGGCAGGCGGATATTCTGGATGTTCTGGATTCAAATACAGTGCTTTTGAATTCGGCGCGTGAGCTTTCAGAAGCGCAATTCACGCTGGCCCTTGCCAAAATCGGACTGGAAAAAGCCCAGGGGGTTTTTTTAGAATCAGTGAAAGCGCAATTAAATGATCCGTCATCTCCTGCCGGGGACGGCGATAAATAACCATTTTACTATTTCAGGGCAACATTCATGGCAGACAACACCAAGAAATCAACACGTACATTCACCTCAGTGCTGAAATTTATCTGGGGGGCGGTTCCGGTAATTGTTCTCGTGCTGATCATCATGATCCTTTCCGGCGCTATTGAATCCAAAAGCGACAAACTGGAGGCCATTAAAACCGGGGTCGCGGAATTAAAGGCAAAACGAATGGCAATGGATCGTATGGATGAAGTGGTCAAAATCATCACCCGATCCGAAGATGTCGGGCATGCAGTGGACCGGCTGGCAGAAGCCTTGAATTTGACTGATGATCAGGCCAAAGCGATTGTTCATCAGTCTGTCGGATCACTGGTAAAATCCAACCGGGCAAAACTGGACAAGCAGATCGCGTTTCTTGAAAAACAGATTGCGGAAAATAAACTCGATGTTCTGGAACCGCCCCCGGATGTGAATGTGGTGACCCTGAAACTGACCGGGCAGCCCATCCGGGACCGGATCAATCTGCCGGGCATTGTGGAACCCTGGGTGAAATTCAAT
This sequence comes from Desulfobacterales bacterium, assembly GCA_963675805.2. GTDB lineage: Bacteria > Desulfobacterota > Desulfobacteria > Desulfobacterales > Desulfosalsimonadaceae > SURF-3. The sequence continues at coordinate 1,623,047 of CAXXNU010000001.1, forward strand.
ATCGTGGCCGAAGTCCGGGGCGAAGTGACGGAAAAACGCATTGTAAAAGGCACAACCGTGAATGCCGGCGATATCATAGCGCTTTTGGACACTGAAGATTATGAAATCGCCCTGCAGGCGGCAAAGGCATCTTATAATACCGCCCTGGCCTCCAAAAAACGTCTGGAAAAACTCTACAAGGAACAGCTGGCCTCCCGGTCCCAGCTCGACGATATTACCGCCCAGGTGGAACAGTTCAGGGCCCAGATGGACAGTGCGGCCTTAAACCTCAAACGGTGCACCATCCGGAGCCCGATTTCAGGCATCATCAATAATCTCTATATTGACCGGGGCCAGTATGTGAAAATTTCCGATCCCATTGCAGAAGTCCTGCAGATGGATAAGGTCAAGGTGATCGTGGGAATTCCCGAATCCGATGTCCGGGCCGTAGGAAAGGTGGATGAATTTGAAGTGATGTTCGATGCTCTGGACGGCCGCGTATTTAAGGCGCAGAAGTATTTTCTGTCCCGGGCCAGCGACTCCATGGCCCGCCTGTACAACCTTGAGTTGCGCATTGACAATCCGGAAGGAGAAATTCTGCCGGACATGTTCGCCCGGGTGGACATTGTCAAACTGGAAAAGGCAGATGCGCTTGCCGTGCCCCTGTATTCCATTATTACCCTCAACAATGAGCAGACAGTGTACGTGGTATCGGAAAATACGGTAAAAAGCCGGACCGTGACAACCGGCATCCAGGAAGGCTGGCGGATTGAAATTACCAAAGGGCTTGAAGCCGGAGAAGAGGTGGTGGTGGTGGGCCACAGAAGCCTCAGTGACGGACAGACGGTCAATGTGGTTAAAAGCGTTATGCGCATGGAGGAGCTGTCAAATTGATCGTTTCGGATACCGCTGTTAAAAACCGGGTCAGTGTCATGATCCTTGCGCTGATTATTCTTGTGATGGGAGTTTACTGTTATCAGGAAATCCCCAGAGAAGACGAGCCGGACGTTACCATCCCCCATGTATTTGTTTCCACCCCCTACAAGGGCGTGGCTGCGGCGGATATTGAAACCGCCATCACCACCCAGATCGAGAAAAAACTGAAGGGTCTGGAACGGGTCAAGAATATCAAATCCGTGAGTTCCGAAGGGGTGTCCAGCATTGACATCGAGTTTATTCCGGGAACGGAAATTGATGACGTGCTCCAGAAGGTCAAGGACAAAGTGGATGAAGCCAAACGGGAGCTGCCCACGGATCTTGAAGATGATCCCATGGTATTCGAGGTCAACCTGTCCGAGCTTCCCATTGTGGTCTATTCCCTGTCCGGCACCTGCGGGATGGTGGCATTAAAGGAAATCGCGGACGATCTGGAAGAAGATATCGAGTCCATTGCGGGTGTTCTGGAAGTGGATATCACCGGCGGCCAGGAGCGGGAAATCCTGATAGAAGTGGACCCCGACAAGCTGGCCTATTACCGGATTCCCATTACCGCGTTTCAGCAGGTGGTGGCCGGGGAGAACACCAATACTTCCGGCGGCGCCATTACCCTGGGGGACGGGCGGTTTCAGGTGCGGGTGCCCGGCGAATTTATCACGCCTGAAGAAATATACGGGCTGGTGGTCACCAGCTTTGACGGCCGGCCGGTATACCTGAAAGATCTGGCCACGGTGGTGGACGGATTTAAGGAAGAAGAGAGCCGGTCCCGCCTGGACGGCCGGGAAGCGGTCAATATCGCCGTAAAAAAGCGGGCCGGGGAAAATATCATTGAGATCGTGGAAGCGGTAGACCGGCTGATCGACGAACAAAAATCAGGATGGCCGGCGGACACCGAGATCATGAAGCTCATGAACAAGGCCAAGGGCATCCGCCTGATGCTCACGGACCTGGAAAACAATATTCTGTCCGGTCTCTTGCTGGTGGTGGTGGTGCTTCTTTTTGCCCTGGGATTTCGCAATGCCACCCTGGTGGCCATGGCCATTCCCTTTTCCATGCTGCTTTCTTTTATGGTCATTTACGCTTTAGGCATTACCCTGAATGTGGTGGTGCTGTTTTCCCTGACCCTGGCCCTGGGCATGCTGGTGGATAATGCCATTGTTATTGTGGAAAATATCTACCGGTATATGGAGCAGGGGGTTCCCCGGGTCGACGCGGCCATGCGGGCCACCTCCGAAGTGGCGTATCCGGTGATCGGCTCCACCCTCACCACCCTGGCCGCCTTTTTTCCCATGATTTTCTGGCCCGGCATTATGGGCGAATTCATGAGCTATCTGCCCATTACCCTGATCATTACCCTGACATCCAGCCTGCTTGTGGCCATGGTGATCAATCCGGCCCTGGCCGCGTTTTTTATGAAAGTTAAAAACGCGCCAACGGATGCCGCGGGCACGGAAACCGGACCGGAGAACGGGGAGCAGCCCATTGCCATTAAAGGAAAATTGCTCAAAACCTATCGCCGCATTCTGGTCTACGGACTTGATCACCGGCTGATGGTGGTGACATCCGCTTTTTTGTTGCTGATTATTCTGATGCAGATATGGAAGCTTTTGATCGGCCTGGAAAAACCGGTGGAATTCTTTCCCAGCACCGATCCCAAAAGTGCCTATGTGAATGTGGAACCGCCCGAGGGCGCGGACCTGGATTATCTGGACCGGGTGATAAAAGATATTGAACTGGCGGTCAATGATTACGATATTGCGGCCCACGCCGACCCGGCCCTCTCCTATGAAGATCACTATCACCGGGCCTATCGGTTTCAGGATCATGAAAAAAGAAACGGCAAGATTTTTCAGGGCCCCACGGATATCGATAATATCGAGCACATCTATGCCACGGCCAAACAGAAAGCCAGCAGTTCCTTGTTTACCCAATATTCGGACAACCGCCTGGGCATCCAGTTTGTGGATTATGAGGACCGTAAAACGCCTTCCGCCAGGGATGTGGAACGGATTCGGGAGCGGATCAGGGATATTCCCGGCGCCCGGATCACTGTGGCGGAAGAGGCCGGCGGCCCGCCCACGGGCGCGCCCATCAATATCGAGATTTCCGGGGATGATCTTCGGATGCTGGGGGAAATTGCCCGGCAGGTCCGGGGGGTGATTGCCAGGATACCGTTTGTGGAAGATGTGAAAGATGACTACATGGACGCCCTGCCGTCCGTGCGGATTGACATTGACCGGCAGAAAGCCGCCATGTTTGGGCTGTCCACCAACCAGATCGGGTTTGCCTTGAAAACCGCCTACAACGGCTTGAACGTGTCCACCTATCGGGAGGCCGGGGAAGATTATGATATTACGGTAAAATTCACGGAAGATGACCGGAAAGTAACGGATGTGCTGCATAAAATTATGATTCCGTCGCCGGTGGGCCAGCTGGTGCCGCTGACCACCCTGGCCACCATCCGATACGCGGGCAGCATCGGGGATATCAACCGGATCAACTACGAACGGGTGGTCACGGTCAAGGCGGAAGTGGATGAGACCAAGGTGCCGGGGTCGGTGGCCAAGATGCAGGCGGAGCGGCTGTTACGGGACTTCGAGCTGCCGCCGGGCATCGGCCTGAAATTCACCGGTCAGCACGAGCATGAAGAAGAGTCCAAGGCGTTTTTGTCAAAAGCGTTTATCGTGGCTATTTTCCTGATTTTTCTGATTCTGGTGACCATTTTTAATTCCGTGGGCCAGCCGGTGATTATTCTGACTTCCGTCATCCTTTCCCTGGGCGGCGTTTACCTGGGGCTGGCGGTGATGCGGTATCCCTTTGGCATTATCATGACCGGGGTCGGGGTCATTTCTCTGGCCGGGGTGGTGGTGAACAATGCCATTGTGCTCATCGATTATATCAATAAATTGCGGGAAAGGGGAATGAACCTGCATGATGCCATTATTTCTGCCGGCGCCACCCGGCTGCGGCCGGTGATGCTGACGGCCATCACCACGGTGCTGGGGCTGATTCCCATGGCCACCGGTATTTCCATCAACTTCAGAGAGATGGCGGTATCTCTGGTCAGCGAGACGTCCCAGTACTGGAAGTCCATGTCCATTGTGGTGATTTTCGGGCTGGCCCTGGCCACAGTGCTGACCCTGGTGGTGGTGCCCACCCTCTATTCCCTGTTTACCGAAGCCCCGGAATTCATAAAATCAAAATATGCGATGGTCAAAAGATGGTACTGGCGGCCGTTTCAAAAAAGTGAAGGATGATATTTTACAAATGTGCGGGTTGTCATTTCATGATTTGCAAATATTTTGTAACGTGATATAATTTTTTTTAAATAGTTATTCAGTTCGCTCAAGTTCGACCGGTCGGCACGGTGGCCGACCCTGCGAAATCTCTGTCATGCCTCGTAGGGCAGGCCACTGTGCCTGCCGTAAATGAAATGATAGCCACCATTGTGTTTCAACTTGAGGGAAGTGGATAACCAGAATTTTTTATTTTGTTGAAGGCGGCCTGTTATTTGTTAATTTGTCATTATATTAAAAATTAAATAGTTATTTTAAGGCTTTCCGGGTGATTGTGGGTGTGGTTTTTCAATTCTCAGGGAAAAATCATATGCATCCCCGGAATTTTTATTTTACGTCAATTTTGAAGGATACGTATGAAATTTATATTTTCATGGATAAAATACGGTATTGGCATGCTGTTTTTTAAAATGCTTGGCTGGAAGTGCGAAATCATTCCCAAAGCGATCGGGAACAAGTATATATTGATTGGTTTTCCGCATAACACCAACATGGACGCCCCGTTTGGAATCGGATTTTCATTTGTAAACCGTATCCAGGCCAGCCCGATGATTAAAAAAGAATGGATGTTCTGGCCCATGTCCATTATATTCAGATTGCTTAAAGTCATGCCGGTGGACAGAAGCGCGGCTGGTGATATCGTGGACCAAGTGGCACAGGAATTTTCCAGAAGGGATGCCTTTATACCGGTTATTTTCCCTGAAGGCACCCGGAAAGAAGTGCAGAAAATTAAAACCGGTTTCTGGCATATTGCCGACAAAGCCAATGTCCCCATTGTACTGCTTTATAAAGATGCGTCACGGAAACGACTGCGGATTTTAGGGAAAATTGTCACCGGAAAGTCCAAAAACGAAGATTTGATTAAAATCAGGAATATTTTTCGGGCCGCCGGGTACGAGATACCCTTGGGAGGGGGCGAAAATGAAATCCCTTTGGCTGCCTGATGGAAAATAGTGAACACATCTTTTCCAACGCAGGGAACCCCGCAACCCAAGAGTCAGATCTTTAATAATGGTTTCAGGTTCCAGGTTTCAGGTGTCGGGTGTCAGAGTCGCTTTTCCTGAAACCTGAACACTGACACCTTTTGCCGGAAAACCGGGTCCCGTATAGACTGGTTCATTTTCTTGCTTTTTTTGTGCAAGAAGTTGAGGCACAAGGTACTAAGGAGAACGGTTAAATGGCGTCAGGTAAAAACCAGATGGACGAACTGCTGGCGGAGGCCCGGCGACGGCGGGAGGAAAAGGAGCGGTCATACCGGGGCCGGGCCCTCAAGCTGCTTCCCTGGGTGTGTGCCCGGTGCGGCCGGGAATTTGAGGGAAAGCGGCTGCGGGAACTCACCGTCCACCACAAGGACCACAATCATGACAATAATCCCCCGGACGGGAGTAACTGGGAGCTCTTGTGCCTTTACTGCCATGAGAATGAACACGCCCGGGAAGAAGTGGCACGTTGGTACGACAAGCCTTCGGCCGGCGAGCGGCAGGAAGATGGAAACGGCCTGACCCACCGACCCTTTGAAGGCCTGGGCAGTTTGCTCGCGAAGATGAAAAACAAAGAATCCGGAGAAAAGGAGTCATGAATAACGCCTGCCCCATTTCTTTTTCACAGATTAATGAACGGGTGGCCAGGGTCAACGGCGCCCTGACCGCGATTTCCATGATGGTTTTTCTGCTGACCCCGTTTAAAGTGATGGTGCTGGTATTGGGAGCGGATCTCTTGATCCGGGGATTTTTAAAGGCAGAATACAGTTTTTACAGTCTGCTCAGCCGGAAACTGCTGGCGGCTTTCAAGGTTCCCCCAAAAATGACCAATGCCGGCCCCAAACTGTTTGCCGCCCGGGTGGGGTTTGTTTTCTGTTTTCTGATTGCGCTGTTGTATTTTACCGGTGTGACGGAACTTAGCCGGGTGGTTGCCGCTATGCTGATCTTTTTTGCGCTGCTTGAAGCGGCTTTTGGATTCTGCGTGGCATGCCGCATGTATCCCTATATGCCCGACGCCTTGAAATAAAAAGGTTGTAAACGTTTACAGGGCACCGCATCTGCTTTGTTGCCGGACGCTTGAAGTACGCAGAGTGCGTCTGCATGTCCGGCGCCTCGCATCTGCAGCACCCTGTAAACGTTTACAGGTCCGTGGTTTAAAAAATTGAATCTTTTCACCCCGTGAATGGGTGCAAAAAATTTATGAAATCGGGAGTATACCCCTATGGGGATAGCGGGTTCAGGAGTTTCTTATGAGGCCGTTTGCCTATAAAACCGCCAGATATGCCATCAAGGCCTTTTCTGATTTGACCCGGGCCAATATCCGTATTTATGGAGAAAAAGAGATCCCCCGGGGATCGGTTTTGTTTGCGGTGAATCATTTCACCCGCATGGAAACGTTTTTTATCCCCTATTATATTCATCGCCTGACCGGACAGACCATCTGGGCCCTGGCCGCGGATGAACTTTTTGCCGGCGGCCTTAAAAATCTTCTGGATCACCTGGGCGCGGTTTCCACGAAAAATCCGGACCGGGACCGGCTGATGGTCAAAAGCCTGCTCACCGGTGAAGCCTCCTGGGTGATTTTTCCCGAAGGCCGGATGGTCAAAACCAAGAAGGTCTATGATTCGACCGGAAAACAGAAAGGCCGGTTTCTCATTGCCGCGCCGGACGGGGCCCATCCCCCCCACAGCGGCACCGCTTCCCTGGCCCTGCGCACCCAGTTTTACAGGGAGCGGTATCGCCGGATGCGCAAAACCCATCCGGAAGAGGCGGCCCGCATTCTGCGGATGTTTGACATTGATGATCCTGCCCCCGTGCTGAACCATGAAACCTGGATCGTGCCGGTGAACCTGACCTATTATCCCATCCGGGCCCGGGAAAATCTGTTCAGCCGCATGGCCGGCCGGTTCGCGGGTGATCTTTCCGAACGGATGATCGAAGAGATCATGACCGAGGGCACCATGCTGCTGGCCGGGGTGGACGTGGACATGCGTTTCGGAACGCCCATCCGGGTGGCGCCGTATCTGAAAAGTAAAGCCATTCAGGCGGATGTCGCATCGCCCCATCCCATTAATTTTGACGATACCCTTTCTTCTGTCTCCATGATGCGGAAAACCGCTGTAAAGATCATGGAACGCTATATGTCAACCATTTATGCGTTGACCACCGTCAACCATGATCATCTATTCGCCTCCATCCTCAAATTTTTCCCCTCGAAAAAAATCTCCCGGCAAGAGTTTAAGCAGCGGATTTTTTTAGCCGCTAGTTTGTGTTTTGAGTGCATGGATTTTTATCGCCACGATTCCCTGACGCGCAACCAGATCCATCTGCTTACCGATGACCGGTTTTATAAAATCGCGAATTTTGTTGAATTGGCCATTGCCAAAGGGGTAATCCGGGCGGAGAATAACGATTTTATCATTAATCCGGATTTTTGCGAGATATCGGATTTTCACTGTGCCCGTCTGGACAACCCCCTGGCCGTTGTTGCCAATGAAATTGAACCCTTGCTGAAACTCCAGGAAAATCTTCGGCAGATCGCCAGAGATCATCCTCTGCGGATTAAATACCGGATCAAGCAGGCGCTGATTCAAAAGGCCCGGTTTGATTTTGAAAAAGCCTATCACCGGTTTGCCGTGGAAGGCGAGTCCAGGCCCAAATCAGTGGGCGCGCCGTTTCTTGTGAGGGGGAAAGAAAAAGATGTCGGTGTGGTGCTGATTCACGGGTATATGGCGGCGCCTCTGGAAGTCCGTGCCCTTGCGGAATATCTGGGAAGCCGGGGATTCCGGACCTATGCGCCCCGGCTCAAAGGCCACGGCACCGCGCCGGAGGATTTGGCCGCGGCCACATATATGGAGTGGGTGGAGTCGGTGGAGGAAGCATTCGTAATTATGGATGAAATCTGCCAAAAAGTGGTGGTGGGCGGTTTTTCCACGGGCGCGGGCCTCGCCCTGGATCTGGCAACCCGGGTGGACCGGCTGGCCGGGGTGTTTGCCATTTCACCGCCGTTTAAGCTTCAGGATTTTTCCGCCCGGTTTGTGCCGGCGGTGAATTTCTGGAACAAGTTGATGAACAAATTAAATGTGGAAACCGCCAAAAAGGAGTTTGTGGAAAACCAGCCGGAAAATCCCCATATCAATTATTTCCGGAATCCCATTTCCGGTATTCTTGAGCTGGACCGGCTCATGGACCAGATTGAACCCAAGCTTCCAAATATCCGGGTGCCCGCGCTGATCATTCAATCGCTGGGAGACCCGGTGGTGAATTCCTCCGGATCATTTAAAATTTTCAAGCAATTGGGCGCCAAAGACAAGGAATACCTGATGGTGAACTATGAACGCCATGGCATCATCAACGGCAAGGGCTCGGAGCGGATATTCCGGATGGTGGGGGATTTTCTACTGCGGCTGAAAGACGATAAAAGTAATGGGAATGCTTAAATAGGAGCTTACAGGTGGCAGAACCACTGTTTCTTGAAATATTTTCCGATTATATCTGACCCTGGTGCTATTTCAGTACCGGGCGTATTGATCAACTGGCGCGGGAAGTGGATATCCGCATCGTCTGGCGGGGCTTTCCCCTGCATCCCAAGGTGCCGGCAAACGGATTGCGGCTTGAAGACTATTTTACCGGAAAAATTGACAATATTGAAAAAATGATGGCTTCCATGAAAAAGACCGCTGCCGGACTGGGGCTGCCGTTCGGGGATATGCGGCTCATCTATAATACCCGGCTGGCCCAGGAGCTGGCGGTGTGGGCGGATGAAAAGGGACGGGGGCCAGCTTTTCATCACGCCGTGTTTGTTGCCTATTTTGTGGAAAATAACAATATCGGTGATCCCGACGTACTAACAGCGCTGGCGGCATCCGTGGGCCTGGACCGTCGCATGGCCCGTGCCGTGATGGCGGAGAGGCAATATCAGAAGCAGGTGGATGCGGACTGGAAGGCGGCGGCTGAAAAATCCGTTCAGGCGGTACCCACCTTTTTTGCGGGCACCCAGCGGCTGGTGGGGGCTCAGCCCTATGAAAAACTAAAACACCTGGTAGGCAAAAGTAAAACGACCGCCCAGGCTTCATCACGAATTGCAACATAAAAAGCCTCCCGGCAGGTCCGGGCGGACCTGCCGGGAGGCTCTTACAACTGGCCTTTCCGTGCGGATCTGGAAATCACTGTCTAAACAACCGTGACGTTGACCGCCGAAGGCCCTTTGGCTCCCTGCTCGATGTCGAAAGTGACGCTGTCTCCTTCGTTGAGCGTTCTGAAACCGGTTGCGTTGATTCCCGAATGGTGCACAAACACATCCGGGCCGTTTTCCTGTTCAATGAAACCGTAGCCTTTTTTTTCATTAAACCATTTTACAGTTCCATTAGCCATAGTGACGTCCTCCTTGTTAGAAATTTCTTTTACTCCTTTACCTTCGGGCACCACTTTGGCAATGGTTACACCTTTGTAAAGAAACCGACCCCAAACAGTTAGAGGCCTCTGTCAGTCTAAAAATAATAGATGAATTATTCCTGATGTCAAGATTTTGATGATATAAATAAAACTATTTTTCTTTGGATTGATGGACTAAATTTTTAAAGAGTATACCAGGGATGAAATGTCCTTTAAAACCATTTGATTTATTTATAAAATATTCCTTATTGCAATGGTTGTTATCAGGTCTCAAATTATCGCATTGATTTTAAATGGTTCTTGCTCCGGTTAAATAATCGTGTTTTTGATACTATAAGAATTGTACGAAAAATGACTTTGCCTTCATAAATATCCCCCAAATTATTTGAACTAAGGCACGCCATGAGTAAACTGCTGCTAAAAAACGGTTGGATCATCGACGGTACCGGGAAAAAATCATTTTCAGGGCACGTTCTCATCAGCCGTGACCGGATTGAATCGATACTGGAAACCCAGGAATTGCCGGAAGCGGATATGGTGATTGACGTAACGGGAAAAATAATTTCGCCCGGGTTTATTGATATGCACTCCCATGCCGACTGGGTGCTGCCGGGTGAGGATCACGATCTGGCCATGCAATGCATCCCCGAGCAGGGGATTACTACCACGATTGGCGGAAACTGCGGATTTTCTCCGGCGCCCATTTCCGAAAACATGCGGCAGCTGTTAAACACTCCGCACTTTGAACTCATGAATGACCGGCCCCTGGATTACTGCTGGGATTCTTTTGAACAATACCTTGATCATGTTGAACAGGCCCGCCCGATTGTCAATACCGCCCATCAGGTGGGCCATGCATCCTTGCGACTGGGAGCCGCGGACCTGCACCGCCGGTTACTTTCAGAAAAGGAAACCAGCACTTGCCTGAAAAACCTTGAGCAGTGTTTTGAACAGGGGGCATGCGCCTTGAGTTTCGGTTTAGGTTATGAGCCGGGAATGTATGCCCCGATAGAAGAACTGGAAGCGTTTTGCCGTGTGGCAGCATCTGCGGATAAACCGGTGACCGTGCATCTCAAAGCCCTTAGCCGGATGTCTCCCACCTATCCGCCCTATTACTTTAAACCCCACAATGTCCGTGCGTTAAAAGAAATGATCGCTATTGCCCGTAAAGCAAGCGTGCGGCTTCAGGTGTCGCACCTTATTTTTGTGGGGAGAAATACCTGGTCAACGGCAGATCAATGTATCCGCATGATAGAAGATGAACGGGCGCGCGGCATGGATATCAAATTTGACGCATTCCCCTATACGTTTGGAAATACCACGATCAATGCATTTCTCCCTTCCTGGTTCTTAGGGAGGCTCCCTCAGGCATATGCGAGCAGATGGGCAAAAAAAGTGCTCAGGGCGGAACTGGCCCTTGGATTTAAGCTGGTCGGATTTTCATTCCAGGATTTTCAGATCATGGATGCCGGAGTGGATAAATGGAAGGATTTAAACGGCTATCGTGTGACTGAGATTGCCCGTGAATGGGGGATGTCTCCTTTTGATGCGGTACTGAAGCTGAGTGAAGAAAGTCAGGGCCAGACGGTTGTTTTGTTTCATTCATATAGTGGGGAGCCGGGAAAAGAAGCGGTGCTTGAAAATGTGCTGAAAAATGAATTGTGCCTTTTTGAGACCGATGCATTTACGCGATACCGGGGATATCCGAATCCCGCGGCGGTGGGAACGTTTCCCAAAATTCTCGGGCAATACGTCCGGGATCGCCGTCTGATTTCCATGGAAAATGCCATCCAGCGGATGACCGGCCTATCGGCCGAACGTTTTGACATAAAGGATCGCGGTGTACTGGCTGCCGGGAAAAAAGCCGATATAGTGGTCTTTGATCCGGAAACAATTTCCGAAACCCCGGCAAAAGATAATCTTCCAGCGGGCCGGCCTAAAGGGATACGTCATGTATTCATCAACGGCCGGCATGTGGTTGAAAACGGAGAGTATATCAGCGGTGTTCGGGCCGGGGAGGTGATCCGCCGATAGACCGGATTTATCACCAGCCTAAACCGTTTACTTGTAAGGATTTTCTTCGCCATCCGGAACAACTTTCCATCGTTTGTAAATCCAGAGCCAGTGGGAGGGATTTTCCAGGATGATTTTTTGCACGGCATCCGCTTGGTTCTGGTTGTTGAGGGCAAGCTCTTTTTCCGGGTCCTCCGGGCAGTCGATCCATGGCAGTTCGGGTTTTAAAATCAGCTGAAACCGTTTGGGACCCAGTTGAACCATGTATCCGGGAATAACGGCAGCCCCTGATTTTTTCACAATATATGCCGTGGATTTGACGGAGCAGGCGCTTTTTCCCATCCAGTCCAGAAACACGCCCTTGCCTATTTTCATGTTCTGATCCAGGGCCAGCACAATGGATTCCCCCCGCCGCAGGCCCTCAAAAATCCGGTCCATGGTGTTTCTGACGTCAATGCCGCCCATATTCATGGCCATTCGTGCATCCGTGACCAGTTTGTCAATGACCGGATCATCAACTCCTTTGGACACCACTGCCGTGGGATAGCCGGACATGCCCACCTTGCCGCCGGCAAGATCCCACATGCCGATATGGCCGCCGACAAAAATCACGCCTTTTTTCCGGTTGGCGGCTTTTATCAGAATGTCTTCGTTAACCAGCTCACAGTGGCGGGTCCAGAATTTTTCTCCGGCAAAGGGCAGGCGCATGTAGTTGATAATGACACGGCCGAAATTGGCCAGAGAGGCTTTGTAGATCGCCTGTTTTTCTGATGCGGATTTGGTGGCTCCGTAAACAATGTCAAGATTAGTTGCCGCGATATGATGTCTGAGTCTGGCATAATAAAGAATTTTTCCGATTCCCGTGCCCACAAGATAGGCCAGCCAGTGGGGCATTATTCTGAGCAAAAAAATACAAATGCCCACGAAAAATCTTTTAATATAATGTCCTTTGATCTTTTGCGGCGGGAAAAACTGTTGGGTGTAGGCGTGAATCGCTTCTGTGGATACCGGCAGACGATTGAAATAAAATGCATCATTACTATTCATCGTGTCCGGTTTCAATTCATTGGGCTTAAAATTGTCCATGGGGGATGTCCTTTTTTAACCTAAACGATCTGTTCAGGTTTAATTAACTGAATGGATGGACTGGGGTTCGTCCGGGCATCAGGAAAACAGGCAGACAATTTTAATAGACACAAAAAAAATAACCGGCCTTGTTTTCCTGTAACAAAACCGGTGATTTTTTGCTATAATTAAAATTTATTTTATCATCTGTCAGCGGCCCCCGTGCCCGGCCGAAAGGACCGGCGGCGGCCCCTCCCCTTATGAGGAAAAAGACGCTGTGCTCGGAATCCAAGCCCTAAAATCAAAAGCATTCCGCACCATTTCAGTGCCGGATGATCTGTCTTCCATCATCACCCGCGGCGCTGCCGAAGAGAGCCTGCCTGAGGCCGCGGCCATGAAGGAAAAAGACGTGGCAGCCATCTGGTCGTGTGTGGAAGACCTCTATCGCACCGGCATCTATCCGGGCATTGCCTTGACGCTTCGCAGAAACGGAAAGGTGGTCATCAACCGCGGGATCGGGCACAGCCACGGCAACGGACCGACCGGCAACGACATGGATGGGCCGGGGGCTGAAAAAATTCTCATGACCCCGGATACCCCGGTGTGCCAGTATTCCGCGTCCAAAGCGGTAACCGCCATGATGATCCACTGGCTGGCGGAACAAAAGCAGCTTTTTCTGCAGGACCCGGTGAAAAAATATATTCCGGAATTCGGGCAAAACAACAAGCAGAATATCACGATTCATCATCTGATTTCCCATCACGGCGGCATCCCCGCACCGCCTCCCAAAACAGATCCGGAAATTCTGTTTGATCATGAGGAATTAGTAAAAATGATCTGCCACCTGAATCCCAAATCCAAAAACGGTCGCCGCATGGCCTATCATGCGGTCACCGGGGGGACAATTCTCGGGGAGATCGTCCGGCGGGTCACCGGGTCCGACATCCGGGAACTGCTCGGGGAAATTGTCAGCTGTCCCATGGGTTTCCGGTATTTTAATTACGGCGCGGCCCCGGACGTTATTTCCAAAATCGCAACAGACTATGCCACGGGCATTCCGCTGTTTTTCCCCTTGTCTTCCCTTGCGGAAAGGGCATTGAGCGTGCCCTGGGATGAGGTGGTCCGCATCGGGAACCAGGATCGCTTTTACCGGATTATTGTCCCCGCGGCCAACCTGGTGGCCACGGCGGACGAGATGTCGCAATTTTATCAGATGCTTCTGGACGGGGGCGAATTTGCCGGCCGCCGGATTTTCGCGTCCGAGACCATCCGACGGGCTGTTTTGCCGGCCGCGAAAATGCGGTTTGACGGCACCCTGGTCATTCCCATGCGCTACAGCGCCGGCTTTATGCTGGGGGCAATGCCTGCCGGTATCTGGGGGCCGTTCAGCCAGCATGCTTACGGGCATGTGGGATTTATCAATATTTTCTGCTGGGCCGACCCGTCCCGGGATATCGCGGTGTCGTTGCAGACCACCGGCAAGTCCCTTGTCGGGCATCATATTCCCGTGCTTGCGCGGTTCTTGTTCACTGTGGCCCGTCACTGCCGCATAAAGGACGGTTCCGGAGACGGGGTCGGGTCCCTGGCTTCCTTTAAGGCGTTGTTTCAGAAAATGATTTTGCGCGGGTGAGCTGATAGCTGCTTGTTAATTAAAAAATTATTTTTTTACCACAGAGCACCCGGAGAACACAGAGAAATCGTTTGCGGCCGCTGCATCTTTTTTCTCTGTATCCCTCTTATTTCTGGGGGTTTTAGGTGTCGGGGAAGATGATCCTGACACCCGACACCTGCAACCTTTGCTGGCAACCTGGTCCATGGGTTACGGATTTCCCGCATCAGGGCTTTGCGGCGTTCATGCCGGCCTTTTCCAAACGCCTGTTAAAATTCAAGCGCAAGCTGAGCCGTGACCCTGTCAATCTGATCATCATTTTCAAATTTATCCCGGCAGTATTCCAGGGCAAGGGTGGTGCCGCTTAAGATAGCGGCGCTAAGGGTTCCGGCCCACCGGGTGTCCGGCAGGAGATCGCCGGTGTTGTCCGCCCCCTGATACGCAACCCCAAAGGTGGTTTCTTTTCCGCAGCACGCAAATGCGCAGGCCAGTTCCATGTTGAATGCGGACATCTTCTGGCCGGTGACGGCGCCCCCGTCCGATACGGAAAGAAAGGTCGGCTCATCAAAGGCCGTGATATATTCGCCGATGAGCGTCATCGGTCCCATGGATAAACAGGCGGCGGCCGCAACACCGGCCACATCGTCGTCCAGCGCGGTTCCTTCCGTTTCCATGATCTCCGACAGGTGGTCTCCCAAACCGTCGGAGTCCAGGATATTGTTGATGTAACCGGCGCTGACATCCATGGAAAAAGCGTCATCTTCCACGGCAATGCCGATACTGGCGCCGAAATTGTCAGCGCGGCTGTCTTTTCCGCTCTCGTCGATGTCGCCGTTAAAAATAAACGCAGAGCCGTAAAATCCATTGGTGGCAAAGCCGGCCTGGATGGCGGATTCCCGGGTTTCCGCCAGTTCCAGGGTCAGTGGATCGGAGATCATGAAGGATTCAAACATGCCAAAGGGCAGGTACATTTTTCCGAGATTAACATACACCGGCAACGTATCCCCGCCCGACACGGTGATAAAGCCCGTATCCAGATCCACCGGTTCCGTATCATCCTCTTCCCACAGGAAGACCATATGACCGGAGACATAATCCGTTATATCCGCGTCAACGCCCATTTCCATGGTGGCAAGCACGACATCGGTCTCATCCGTATCCGCGTTCGCGGGATTTTTGTAGTCCGTGCGCACATACCCGGCTTCCGCTTCCACCACGCCGCTTATGGCAATGTGCTGCATCCACGGGTGGGAAAAACGGCTCTGGCGGTGTTCCAGTTTCTCGATTCTTTCAAGCAGTGCGTCAGCGGACAGGTCTTCCGCATATGCCGCGGGACGGCTAAGCCATCCGAATAACAGAAAAAATAAAAATACGGTCATTATTTTTTTCATGGACATTTTTCTCCTTTCCATCAGTGTTAATTTTTTTCATCCTGAACAGTTTTTGCTGATTGGCTGGTTATCTGAGCGCAGGCGGCGCATGACGCGCACCCGCCACTGTTGTCCCGGGAAGAATTGCAGCCGATAGGGGCCACATCCGAACGGGCGGCCGCGTATTTTTTATAAAACCGGTTTCCCGTCACTGCTATTGCCGCCAAAATAATGATTGATACAATGATAAGATCCATTTTCCTGCTGCCTCCTATAAAATCAATGATCCCACCTGATACACCGCAACAGACAGCACAAACGCAAGGGTGGTGTTGAATACCATGGAAAAGGCTCCCCATCTCCAGGAACCGGCCTCCCTGGCGATGCAGACCACGGCCACAAAGCAGGGAGCGTAAAAAATGGTGAAGATGATCAGGGAAAACGCCACCAGCGGGTTCCATCCCGGTGTATTGGCCAGCACTAAGGACAGCGATCCGAATGCTTTCGGGTCCACCTGCCCCAGCGAATAGGCCGTGCCCAGGGTGGAAACCACCACTTCTTTCGCCGCAAACCCGCCCACCAGCGCAATATTGGTGCGCCAGTCAAACCCGGACCATTGGGTGACAAGCTCAAGGGCCGTGCCGAATCGGCCGGCGATGGAATGTCTGAGTCCGGCTTCGGCTTCCGCCCTGTCAAGAGCTGAAAGGCCGTCGTTAACCCGGGCGGCGGCATCTGATAAGCGGGTTTCCGGTGGTCCGGTTGCCAGTTCGCTACCTGTCGCGGCCTGTGCCAGGATGGCCTGGCGCTGAGCGTCAAAAACGTGCACCTGGTCTTCCGGCAGACCCGGAAAGGTCATCATGGCCCACAGAATAATGGAGATGCCCAGAATCACGGTGCCGGCTTTTTTAATATACTGCCAGGTCCTTTCCCAGGTATGGATGACAAGTCCCTTGAAAGTGGGCAGGCGGTAGGGCGGCAATTCCATGACAAAGGGCGTGGATTCGCCTCTGATCACGGTCATGCGCAGGAACTTGGCGGCCAGCAGCGCCCCGCCCCAGGAAATGGCGGTAATTACCAGCATCATCATGGCCTCGTTTTCCGCGAAAAAAGCGGCAATGAGCAGCGCAAAGACCGGGAGTTTGGCCCCGCAGTTCATAAACGGCACTGTTAGGAGCGTGGCCAGCCGTTCTTTGGGCGATTTCAGGGTTCGGGAAGCCATCACACCCGGCACCGCGCACCCTCCGGCAATCCCGCCGGAAACAATAAAAGCCATTACTGAACTCCCGTGAAGCCCGAACATCCGGAAGATCCGGTCCAGCATAAAGGCCACCCGGGCGAGATATCCACTGTCCTCCAAAAGAGAAATCCCTAAAAACATGAACATGATCAGCGGCACAAACCCGAGTACGCCGCCCACCCCGTCAATGATTCCGGAAACGATCAGGGATTTGGTCAGCCCGTCCGGCAGATGGCTGTCCGCCAGATGGCCGAGCCATCCGAAGAGGCCTTCCAGCCAGCCCACCGGCATCTCACTGTATGAAAAAGTGAATTGATACAGTCCGAAAATCACCGCCACCATGATCAGGGGGCCGGCAAACCGGTTGGTGACCACTTTGTCGATCTGGTCGGATACCTGCAGTCGGTCCTGGTTTTTTTGATAGGAAATCACCCCCTGGCGGATGATGGCGCGGATATAGCCGTACCGTTGATCCGCGATCAGGGCTTCCGGATAGGTATTGAGGGTTTTGAACAGGTGCGCGGAGACCTGGCCGCTGATTTTCTTGAGTGTTGCCGATAGTTTTGGGTTTTTTCCATCCCCCAGAGACTGCACCTGCTGGTCGTTTTCCAGGTATTTGAGGGCCGTCCATCGGGCGGGAAAGGTCTGTGTGAGAAACATGGCCTCCGAGATCATGGCAGCCATCTGATCCAGGGCGCGGTCGATATCCTCCCCATAAGAAATAACGAACGGGGAGGGGTGCCGGCGGTCCTCATGCAGGGCCGCGGCAGCCGCCATCAGTTCTTTTTTGCCCTCACCGGTTCTGGCCACCGTTGGAATAACGGGCACATTGAGCAGGATGGACAGTTTTTCCACATCAATATCGATCCCGCGTTTTTTGGAAACATCCATCATGTTCAGGGCGATACAGACCGGCAGGCCCAGTTCCATGAATTGCAGGGTCAGATACAGGTTTCGCTCCAGGTTGGAGGCGTCCAGAATGTTGATCACGGCTGTCGGCTTTTCCTGAATGAGAAAATCCCGGGCAATAACTTCCTCCAGGGAATAGGCGCTCAGGGAATAGGTTCCCGGCAGGTCCACGATGGTCATTTTCGTATCTTTGAGCACATAGGTGCCGGTCTTTTTTTCCACGGTGACACCGGGATAATTTCCCACATGCTGGCGCGCGCCGGTGAGTTCGTTAAAAAGGGTGGTTTTGCCGGAATTGGGATTTCCGGCCAATGCAATGGTTGCGCTCATTTTGTGAATCCTCCAGGGTTATGAATCGGATGTCTCAACGACAATAAAGTCGGCTTCGCTGTTTCTGAGGGACAAGGTGAATCCCAACACCCGGACCGCCACCGGATCAAAGAGCGGGGCCCGGCCCATGATCTGTATTTTTGTTCCCGCAACCAGGCCCATGTCCCGGATGCGACGGCCGAGTTCGCCGTCGGCCTGGACGGATTTTATGATACCGGTTTGGTTTTTTTTCATGTTTCTCATTCCCAGTGTGGTCATTGTCTTGCTCCTGCAAAAAAAGTTAATAAAATTTAAAAATGTTAGTTATGCCAAACAAAATAATTGTGTCAATATATTTTTCATCATGTTTAATTTTTTATTGAGGGTCTTACTTTTATGGGGTAGGGTCAATTTTAATGAGATCCACCTGAAAATGGCGGCCCTTAAATGGAGGAAACATGAAAAAAAACGAGGGATTGTCGGAAAGTCTGGAAGATTATCTGGAAGTGATTCTGGATCTTGAGACCACCAACAAGGTGGCCCGGGCTAAAGACATTGCCGAGCGACTGGACATCCAGCGGGGTTCCGTGACCGGCGGACTGAAAGCGCTGGAGGAAAAAGGACTGGTGAATTACGAACCTTACAGTTACATCACCCTGACCCCGGCAGGAAATAAAATTGCCAGAAAGATCACCCGGCGCCACGCGGGATTACGGGATTTTCTGCATCAAGTGCTGCAGGTGGACGCGGAAACCGCCGATGCCACGGCCTGCCGAATGGAGCATGTTATTGATGAAAAAACCATGAACCGGCTCATGTGTTTTTTTGATTATGTGCAGTCCTGCCCCCGAACCGGGCCAGACTGGCTGGCCAATTTTGTCCGGTACTGCGGAGAAAAGCCCCGTGATCCGGAAAAATGCGACCAGTGCCTGCAACGTTGTATTTCCAGATACCGGGAAGAAGAGGGGCACAGGGATGCATAAGGGTTTAAAAATCTGACGGTTCCATTGGGGTATCAATGTAGGGGAAAAGAATAAAGGGCCTTGCTTGGCTTATCGAATTTTGCACAGACGGCTGTTGCGGGAATGCTATCGGTTGGCTGTTGCATGTTGTATGGAGGGATAGATTTTGACGATGAACATTACTGCTGGTCTTTTGTAGGATAAACCCCTACAATAAAATCATACAAAGACTGATTTACAAAACCAAACAAATAAAATAAGTTAAAATTTTTTCAATTATCGTAATTTTTAAATACAGTTTTGTGATAAGTTATTTGTAACAAGATCAGTAAGGAGACAGGCCTTGAAATTTTTTTCACATTTTATTGTTTTTATCTGTAGTTTGTTGATGGTAAGTTCTTTGATGTCCTGTGAAAAGAAAAAACAGGAGGCAAAACTTATAATTACCAAACAGGAGTTTTCGTTAAATAAAGATACGGAAAGAACATTTGTCATTAATTGCAAAGGCAAAATTCAAAATGTTGGTGATGTGGATGTTAAAAAAGTTGTTGTGACCGGTTTTTGTCGGTCCTGTGGTGAAGAAATGATTCCTGGGAGATGGTTTACTTCATCAATTCAAAAAACACCCATCCAAAAAGACGTCATTAACTTTATTGGTGCCGGAGACGAAATAGAATTTAATTTTACTGAGGTAGCAAACTTTATGTTAACAAATGGACAAAAAGATCCGGAACTGCCTGATAAATTGGAGGTAGTCATCCAATCCTATGAAATAGTTGAATAAAGCCTATTCATTATTATTAGCAGATTATTTTGTAATCTTTCGAGCATGTCATAATTTACTGATTTTTTTTACTATAATTAATGTCGAAATAGTTTGTAAAAAAGACAGTATTGCTGATTTTCCCTATAATGCAGAATATCGATAACGCCGATCAATAGTCCGCACCTCAGCCCCCCCCCAACATCTTGATTGAGATTTTTTGCCGATTTTTTGGAATATTTTTGGATTGTTATTTTATGCTGGGATGGAATGCAGATTTAATTGTCGAGGGATATAGCAAATTTCTTTTTCTCTGATTTCAAGTTCAAGCTTGACCTGAATTTGAACTTAAAAAAGATGTTAAACAGTCGCGTATGCAATTCCTCCAAATTCTGGGAGTCGCCGGTCAATGTTTGAATTTTTAAAATATAGCTTTTGCAACTCCTTTCCCGTCGCATCTTTCACATGACTAAATCCTCTGCTTTTAAGGAATGATTCTGTTTTGCCTTCTTCGATGCCGAATAAAATTGGTTCTTCCTTTTTCATTACGTATTTTCTGAATTTCTCGGCACCAAAAAGCGTGCATGTGCCATCAACTAATGATTGGAAGCAATAATTAAAAATAATGCCACTTCCTTTGATAGAATTCGTGACAACAAAGGAAAGGGTCTGATCCACAGCTTCCGGTGTGATATACATGCTAACCCCTTCCCAAATAAACAGCGTCTTTTGCGAATAATCATATCCACTCTGGTCCAGCGCATTCCAAAGATTCTGTTTCTCAAAATCAACCGGAACATAGGTGACGTGATCACTCATTTTGCCTAATATTTGATTCAAACGGCTAATTTTCAGGCGCTGGGTTATTGGATGATCTATTTCAAAAGGCCGCATACTTTCTTTAATATTCGGTATACGATGAGCCCTCGTATCATATCCTGCACCAATAATCACCAACTGCGTCATGCCCTCATTCATTGACAGGATAACCCGATCATCAATATATCGCGTCCGCGCAACAATTTCGTTAAAAATTCCTGGAAGCTTAATATTGAAATAAAACATCACGATTCGGGTTAAAGTGCGGCTTTTCCGGATGGCACGCAACGGCGGGCTTAGGAAAATATCAGCGTATGGATCATAGCAAACCCTTATATTTGAGGGCTTCATTGATTCAACTGCTCGAAAGGCAGCAGCACCCATAGCTGTCATGCTTGGCTTCCCCTGTTTCATGACAACCTCTCTTAATTATGGCATATTAGATTATCTGATTTAATTGTTAATATAAACAAATCCACTAAACATGCACAATATTTTTTCTGAGTGATTTTTTTTGCGAAATCAGCTGGCCTTTTAACCGATTTGATGGATATGAAAACGACATTATTGCAGGGAGTTTATTAAGCGCGAACTATTCGATAAGCGAAGTCACGATTCTTAATCTCGACAGACCACAATATCTATGTTAAATTTTTTTTGTCAGAGTTTTGAGGGCACCCCCGGTTCCATTGCCACGACCTGTCGAGCCCAAAACCCCTCCAACATCCACCCATCGATATAAAGAGTTTGTTAAAACTTGACTTACATGCTGATGCCTGAAATACATTAAGTCGCAAAAAGCAATGCCTTATACCTCTTATACAAAATCAAGAGGCACCTCTGAAAATGTCTACAGATCAAAAAACACACTCGCAACATATAAAAAGGGAAGGTTATTAAAACGACTTAGTGAAAATCAATCAATACACCAAGAGACGGATTTTCGATTTGGTAGTAAAAATAACAGTAGCTGTTGGATTTGCCGCTTTAATCCCTGTCTGCGTCTGGGTGGCTGGAGATTTTAGTTGGGATTATATCTTGAGTCGGATCGTTCCATATGGGATTCCGCCTTTGATGACATTTGCATGCAGTCTTTTTCTATCGATACTGGCGCTGAGGGTGGGACGGGCTCAAAAGGAAGCACTAATCTTTGCCTTAATGTCTCTTCTGTGGGGTTTTCTGAACATGGACATCCTGCTAAATGGGATTATCCTCGACCCAACAGTTGGTTTACAACTAAATCGCTGGGACCATTTCTTTTTTGTCTTTGTTCCTGCTCTTTCTGTGCACTTAACCTATCTGGTAATTCAGCGCCAAACCTCGTGGTGGGTTGTATACTTTTTTTACTTTATTGGCATTATTATGGCGCCAATTACTCAAACAAAATACTATTTTTACGATATGTATCCTTATTACTGGGGATTTTTTGCAAGAGGCGGCATTTTATTTGATATATTCGGTTTTTACTGCATCATAGCGACCATTTATAGTGTTTATTTATTGGTTAAAGCCTATCTGCAGGAATCCAACTCCCTTCAAAAGCATCGTATTTTTTATCTGGCCTCTGGGTTTGCCGGATATGCAATCCTAACGCTTGGCGATATCCCTGCCGTAAAAGGGATTGAACTTTATCCGCCCGGGAACTTTGCGTTCATTACACTTTTGCTTTTTGCATACGGCTTGTTTAAACAAAACCTTAAAGAGGCGATGCGGATCACCCGGTCTATGCTTTTCTGGATCGGAATGGGCTTAATACTGTTTGCCATGGCAACCGTGTTAAAACATATTTTTTTAACTGAATGGTCCGTCAGCGTATACCTGCTCGGAATAATCTCTATTCTCATATGTTACAAGCTGGCCCATCGCTCATGGAACAATGCACTTTCATTTTTTTTCGGTCATCAAAAAGAAAGATTGGATCAAATCTTAGAATCTTTGATTGAAGATTTCTTAAAACCCCAAAAGATCCAATTGATTTACCAGACCTTAAAAGAAACAATATTTAAAGAACTACTAACCTTTCGTTTTGCCATGCTTTTCGAGTCGAATCCCTCCAAAACAAACATGGGGATGTCACAGGACCAAATCCTAAAATTTCATGGTTGGGAATCCTGGAACCCGGCAAAGAGCCTGTTTGCAAATACAGATCTTCCTAACCGAATTGATCAATCCATAGCAGTGGCCTCCGACCACCCCATTTTACGGATGTTTTCTGAACATCGGACCCTGGCTTCTCAAGAGCAAATTGAAGAATGGATCTCAACCCGTTCTATTTCTGTAAAAAACACAGATCGTCTGCTTCAGGCAGTTCTTATTCAGCCTGTATTTTTTGAAAATCGATTAAAAGCCCTTCTGCTTCTGGGAAGTAAAATCGACAGCACTGTATATACGGAGGACGAAAAAGTATTTCTGCGTCGTCTCAGCATGGCACTGGGGCCTCATATCAAAAATACTGAACTGCTCCAGGGATTGGAAAGTCTGGTGGAAGAGCGAACCCGGGAATTGCAGGCATCTCTGGCACACACTAAAGAAAAAGAACAGGAAATCGCCCATATCAACCAGGTTGTCCAGGCTGTCAATTCCACGCTGGATTTTGATAAAGTGGCTGGTTCGGTAAAGGAGGCCTTAAAAGGCGTTTTTGACTTCGATGCGATGGCCATTTTGTTAATCAATGAAACGCAACAACAATTCGTCATACACAGGGCCTATGGGGATATTATCCAGGACGACCATGTCGAGCAATACAAAAAGATTAAAACCCCATTAATCGCTAAAGACAGCGTTAACACTTACGTCATTGCAAAAAATAAACCTTTCTATTTTACGGATCTAAGTTCAGACACAGAAATGCTGGCAGCGGACAGACGGATATGGGAAATCCTCCCATTTATGTCAGGGCTTTTTCTTCCGCTCGAAGTCCAGAATGAGATTATCGGTGCCATCAATTTTCTTCGTATATCAAACAATTTAGTGCTGACTGAAAATGATATTAAGAGGATTCAGCAATATGTCTCTCCCCTTGCGACAGCTATCAACAACGCCCGGATGGCCGAAGAAACCATAACGGCAAAAAAAAATGTTGAGGCGGTTAACAAAGAATTGGAAAAACTTGCCAATCTGGATGGATTAACCCAAATTGCGAATCGACGGTATTTTGAGCAAATACTATATCATGAGTGGAGAAGAGCTATTCGGAATAAAACCCCTCTATCAGCGATAATGATAGATATTGATTTCTTTAAAAAATACAATGACCATTACGGGCATCCTTCCGGAGATGAAAGCTTACGGTCTGTTGCTAAGGCATTGTCTAAGTCACTGCGTCGACCACAGGACCTTATCGCCAGGTATGGGGGTGAAGAATTTATAGCTCTGTTACCGGATACTGATATTGCTGGAGCTCTAACTATCGGTGAAAAAATGCGCATAAATGTGAAGGGCTTAGAAATAACCCATTCCCACTCTCTTGTCGCCGACGTTATAACTATAAGTGCTGGTATTGCCAATATAGTACCAACAAACGAAATAGATCCAGGCACCTTAATTCAGGCCGCAGACAGAGCTTTATATGAAGCTAAGAAAGAATCCCGCGATACTTGCAAGACATTCAGTTCTAAAGAAATGCTTGATTCGTTACACATCAAAAATTCAACTTAAAATGAAGAATTTGCCAAACCTTCAGTATTGCAATGCTTTTTAAAATTGCATATTGTCGATAATAATCCCCGCCGTTCATATCCCGGCCATATGTGCACATTTGCAACATATGCATCACCCCGCATAAAACCTGGCAATTTACATATTGTGGGGTTTGTTTTTACCCAGAGACTCGCTTCAACAACTGCGTGGTCTAGCTGGCGGAAAAGGGGGCACGCTTATTCTTGCCCCCTTTGTTTATTGAATTCTGAAGATTTTTCATTCTCCGGGAAAGACTCTGTCCGAGGGTAATCGATTTTTCAAGCGCTCCCGCGTGCTCCTGAGCGTTCTCTCATTATCGATTTTGTAATGAAGTGAATAACCGGGTTCGTTTTATTTCAGGTGGGCATTTTCAGCTTCTTTCTGGCGCGCCAGTTTGACGATCATGTCCCGGGCCTTGTCCGCGTCCACCCGGCCCAGGTTCAGGGCCAGATCATAGAGGCTCACCTTTTCATAATCGGTTTTGCCGATTTTTTTGAACAGGGCCTCCCGCCGTTTGTCTTCGCTTTGCACCATCTGGGCGGCTTTTTTGTGGGTCAGGTCATGGCGGTCCATAACGTTCCGGACCCGGTTTTCCAGGGAATTGACCAGCAGGACGTGAATGGCATCCGGATGGTCCTGCAGAATGTACTGGCTGCCCCGGCCCATGATCACCACATCGCCTTCTTCGGCAAACTGGGCGATGAGTACCACCAGGTAATCCAGATAAATGGACTCATCAATATAGCCCCGCTCATTTTTGAGAATTTTATCCACCAGGCCCTTGGAAACCATCTGGGAAATGATCCAGAGAAATTTTCCCCCGGCCTCTTTTTCCACATGCCCCACCCAGGTTTCGGAAACATTGGCTGCTTCCGCAATCCGGGAGATAATTTCGCTGTCCGCAAACACATATCCCAGTGCATCAGCCACTTTTTTACCCAGATTTTTTCCGCCGCACCCGAATTGCCGGGATATTGTAATAACCGCCATTCAATCCTCCTAACGATATAAAAATATTTTGTATGCCATAGAAAATGCCACCACCTCGAACTAAAACTTAATTACCGGGGAAACCATCGCATGATTCTGCCTGATCATAGCCCGGTTAAACCGGAAAAGTTAAAAGTGAACTAAAGTTTGAAGTGATCTAAAGTTTGAAGTGATCTAAAGTTATGGGCGATGCCTTCGGCATTTTCAATTTTTAATTTCAAAATGATCGCGCGTTTGGCGCAGTCCTTAACTTTAAGCACTTTAGTCAGTTCACAGGTTTTGAATTTTTAAAAGTATTTGCCCAAAAAACACAAAAATCAGAGGTAAGAAATTCTGTTTTTGATCCTATTGTGTTTGGTCCGCGGCTTCTTTGGCCTGGGGAATGATCAAGGCCGGGTATGGTGATTTTTCAACAATGGTTCGCGGGGTGCTGCCGATCCACCGTTCCCGCCATACCGATGTTCCGGAAGAACCCATCACAATCATGGAAGCATTGAATTCCCGGGCCGCCCGCAGGATTTCCGGCACCGGTTCGCCCACATAGAGATGGGGGCGGCAGGGGATATCTTCGGCTTCCAGTTCGTCGCAGATTTTTGTGAGTTGCCCCCTTTTTTCTTTGCGAAGTTGCTGGATATTCAGGCTGGAGGTGCCCTTCAGCTCTTTGGGCGACGCCACGTGGATAACGCTCACATCCTGTACCACGCTTTTCATGGTTTTCAGATATTCCACCGCCAGAAGGCTGGCCGGCGACCAGTCCACTGCCAGAAGGGTCCGGCAAAAGGGGTTGTCCGCCAGGCACGCATCATAGCAGGAATTACTCTCCAGCTCTTTATAGATAAGCACCGGCCGGCAGGATCGCCGGAGGAGCTCGATGATGTCATCCCCGGAATAGAAAAATTCGATCATTTTTCTTTTCCGCTGGCCGATCACGATGAGATCGGCGTCTTCCGCCGCGGCCGCTTCAAGGGTATCGGACACCACGTTTCCCACCACGATATAATCGCCTACTTCCAGGCCTTTTTCAAAGAGATTCTCAGCCCAGTCGATAAACCGGATATTGGCCTGCTCCCTGAGCCGCCGCTCCTCGTCTTTGTCATACCCCAGGCCCCGGTGCATGGCCACACGGTCCCGTTCGATGACGTTCATCAGAATAACATGCTCGAGCCCTGCGCTCCTCAGCACCAAGAGCGACTGGAGCGCGCCGAAGCCGAGCTCTTCGAACTGGGTGACAAACATCATTTTTCGTAGCGTCGGCTTTTTATCTGTTGTGTTGTTCACCGTCACCTCTTTAATCGATTTACCCGAGAATTTTTTTGATGGTGTCCGCCAGCTCTTCCCCATCCACGGGTTTTTCCAAATAGGCCTCGGGATCGGGCACCGGATCACCGCCGAATTCAGTCAGCACTTTTTGGGACCGGAGAAAGGATTTCTCCGCAATACCGCTAAGTATCACGATGGGGATATTTTTGAATTTTTTATTGGTTTTGATGTTCCGGTAAAGTCGGATGCCGCTTTCACGGGGCATCAGAACATCCAGTATAATCAGTTCCGGAGGATCTTTTCGGATCATCTCTTCGCCTTCTTCACCGTTTTTCGCCATGACGGGTGTAAACCCGTTTTCTTCCAGGACGGCCTGGGAGAACAGACGGACATCCGGATCATCATCCACAACCAGTACTTTTTTTCCCATAACACAAGCTCCTTCGTAAGATAATAGATTTAACAGGTTTTGACGCGTTTTACCGGCGCCGACCAACAATGCCGACCTGCCGTCCGATGCATTGTCAGGTATGGGCCTCTTTTATGAGTTCTTCAAACGGCAGCTCAATGATAAATGTCGTTCCTTTCCCCGCTTCGGAAAAAACAGCGATACTGCCGCCGTGATCTTCGATCAGTTTTCGGGTGACCAGAAGTCCCAATCCCGTGCCTTTATGACCTTTGGTGCTGAAAAAAGAGGTGAACATTTTGTCCTGCACTTTTTTGTCCATGCCCGTGCCGTTGTCAGCCACTTCAAAACGGATGACATGGTCTTTTTTCAAATGGGTGTTTACCGTCACCGCATAGGATTTTCCCGGCACATCGTCAAAAATGCAGGCATCGATGGCGTTGGACACCAGATTCATCAACACCGTGTGGATGCTGGTTTTGTCCATGGCCACGGAACCGATGGCCGGATCGAGAGTTGCTCTCACCCGGATATTATGCTCTGATGCGCTATCGGCAAAGGCCTCGCAGACTTCCGCGGCAATATCATTGGGGTCACAGGGAACATATGCCACATCCCGGTCTTTGGAATAGGTCAGCAGATCCATGACCAGGTCCGATGTATGGGCGATGTTTTTCTGGATCATCTGCCATCCGGATTTTAGTTTTTCCGTGTCATTGTTTTTAAATCCCACTTCCATGAGATAGCTGCCGCCCTTGAACCCGTGCAGGATATTTTTCACCCCGTGGGCCATGCCCGCCACGGTCTGGCCCACGGTGGCCAGGCGTTCGGACATGAGCACCTCTTTTTCAAGGCGTTTGATTTCCGTGAGATCCTGAAGAAAGGCCACGCTGCCCATGATTCTACCTTTTTCGTAGAGAAAGACCCCGGTGAAGCGCACCGGCACCATTTCTCCGTCACGGTTTCTGACATGGGTCTCAAAATGCTCCAGCTTTTTCCGGCGCTGATCGTCATGGCGCTTGGCCTGGTATTGGCGCATGAGATCCAGCGAAAACAGGTCTTTGGCTTTTTTTCGGTAAAGCACTTCCTCGGCCGGATACCCCAGAATATGCTCAGCCGCCGGATTGTAGATCACCACCGTAAATATCCGGTCGGTTGCCACAATGCCTTCTTCAGAGGTTTTGATCAGTTTTTCCATGAACTTGGACTGCATGCGCAGTTCATGGGTAACGGTTTCCACCTCCTGTTCCAGATTTTTGGTATAGTCATCAAGTTTTCTCTGAATATCAAGTTTATTCTGGGCCCGTTTCAGGGCCACGGACAGGGTGTCCGCCCGAACGGGTTTGTTGATGAAATCCGATGCCCCGTATTTCAGGGAGTCAATGGCATTGTCGATATCCCCGTGACCGGTGACGATGATCACTTCCGCGTAATGGGGCCGTTCTTTGATTTTTTGTAAGACCTCGATACCATCCATGCCGGGCATGCGGATGTCGGTAATCACGATATCCGGCCCCTCCCGGTCAAAAATTTCCAGACCCTGCCGACCGTTATCAGCGGTCAGCACCTCATAGCCGTCGCTTTTCAGGGACAGGGCCAAAAGGGAGGTGCTGGTCTGTTCATCGTCGATGAGCAGCAGTTTAGTTGGCATTTGAGGCTTCCTTTACCGGCGTTCCGGCGGCGGGAAAGGTTATTTTAAAGGTGGTTCCCGCGTCGATTTTACTGTTGACTTCGATCTCTCCGTCATAATCCTTGATAATGCCGTAACTGATGCTGACCCCCAGGCCGGTGCCTTTGCCGGTTTCCTTGGTGGTGAAAAACGGCTCGAAGATTTTTTCCTGCACCGCGTCGCTCATGCCCGCGCCCATGTCCGAGACAGTGACGGTGACATCGCCTTTGGCAAAGGCCGAAGTGATGGTGATGCCTTTCCGGATCGGCTGATCCGGATGTTTTTGTGCTTTTTCCTCAATGGCGTCAATGGCGTTGGTGATGAGATTGATAAATACCTGTTCCAGCCGGTTATGATCCGCCATGATGGGCGGCATCTTGTCTTCAAGTTCCAGCACCAGATCAATTTCATGGGAGTTCAGCTGATGATCCAGCACTTTGACGCTGTCCCGGATGGGGGAATTGATGTTGATTCGGTGGCGCGTGACATCGGTTTGCCGGGCAAAGTCCCGCACCCGCTTGATCACTTTGGATGCCCGGTCCACGTTTTCAATGATATTGGTGGTCATGGATTTCAGGTCTTCCGGTGAAATTGTCTCGCCTTTGTTGTGCATTTTCATGAAATAATCCGCGCAGATCTGGATGACATTGAGCGGCTGATTGATTTCATGGGCCATGCCGGCGGCCATTACGCCCAGGGTGGTCATTTTGCCGGCCTGCACCAGCTGGGCTTCTTTTTCCACGATTTCCGAAATATCCGTGGTGTTGACGATAAGAATGTCCCGGCCTCCGTATTCCGCAGCGCTCACGACAATGGTCACGAAAAAGGGGGCGCCCCCTTTCCGGTAATGGCGTTTTTTGGACAGCAAGACGGAATGCCGCCGGGCCGCCACATGGATGAGGGCATTTTCGATTTCATCGTCCCCCAGATCGCCCAGGGCGGCGAATGGGGTGTCGATCAGTTCTTCCGGTTCATAGCCATAGGTGTCTTTGGCCCGCTGGTTTATGTCGATGATCCGCCGGGACGCCTTGTCCAGAATAAAAATCGGGGTGGGATCATTGTTGAACAGGGAGCGGTATTTTTCTTCGGATGCGACATACTGTTCCTGGAGCAGGGCGTTTTCCACGGCCACCCCGATGCGGTTGGCAATGAGTTCCAGTATGTCTTTTTCCTGATGAATGAGGGGCGACGGCTGGTTGCTGGTCAGGAAGATGACCCCCATGGGGGTATTCTCTTTGTCACTGATGGGAACATAAATCAGGGATTGCACCTGTTCGTCCACACACGGGCAAACGGTTTCCGGGTGGGTGTTCGGGTCGTACACAGCGAGCTGTCTGGTTTCCACAATGGGCGCGACCATGTTGGCCATGTCACGGCTCGCTTTTTCAGCGCAGGTATGATCACAGGTGCCGGATTTGTAGCGCATTGAAAAGGTGTTGTTTTCATTTTTTAAAAAAATACAGACATTTCCGGCATGGATGAAGTCGCGGACCACCGTGAGCGCATTCCCAAGGCGCTTTTCAAAATCCCCGGGCGCGTTCAGGGCTGTATAGATTTCCACCAGGGTGGACAGGGTCCGGTTGTGGCGCTCCTGTTCCTGGGCCGCGTGTTTGGTTTCCGTGATATCCCAGAAGGTTTCAATGGCCCCGGTAATCTTGCCGTCCCGGGCTTTGATGGGAGCGGCGGTAAACAGCAGCCATTTTCCATTATCTCCGATGTGCCGGAAGAATCCCTCTGCCTGAAAGGCCCCCCGGATCAGGGCGGACCGGCTCCAGTTTTCATCATAAAACTGGCCGATTTCAGTTTCATCCGTCTGGTCCACAATAAAGTCCGCCATGGTAGGCCGTTTGTGGGCGTAAAAGGGCGACCATTGCCGGTCGGTTCCCACCATGTCTCTGGCCGGCAGTCCGGTCAACCGTTCCAGGGCTGTATTCCAGTGGGTGATCCGGTGGCTCCGGTCAATTACAAAGGTGGGAATGGTGTTGCCCTGAATAATCTGGGAGATGGTTTCCCGCTGTTCCCAGAGATTTTTAACGATCTGCCGGGAGCGGGTGGTCCTTTCATCCAGAATCAGGGAAAACCGGTACATGAGATCATCCAGAACAGACTGGATGTCAGGGGAAATGCCATCGTCTTTCCGGATTCTGGCAAGGGCGTTGTCCCGGACCCCCTGGATCATCAACAGATCCCAGAGTTCCCGGGCGTCGTAATGATCCATGATCCGGACTCTTGCCGGCATGACGCGCCGGATGGCATCGGCCAGGGAGGGGTCGTTGCTCATTTCGATGATAAGCTCAAGCCCGTTGATGTCGGCAAATTCGCGATAATCCGCAGTGGTGGGGATGCCCAGTTCCCGGGCCAGGGAGATGCCTCTGGCATGCACATT
Source organism: Desulfobacterales bacterium (assembly GCA_963675805.2). Taxonomy (GTDB): domain Bacteria; phylum Desulfobacterota; class Desulfobacteria; order Desulfobacterales; family Desulfosalsimonadaceae; genus SURF-3. The sequence continues at coordinate 1,654,078 of CAXXNU010000001.1, forward strand.
TTTGTCCGCTACACCGCAAATCTGCGGCTTTTTTCCGCATTTATCCGTGCGAAAAAAATAGGTGAGAAAGCGGGTGCAGAAATTGCCCGCGCCCACAATGGCGGTTTTATGGTCAAAAAACGTTTTCAGCATAGAAGCGGCTCTTTGAAAATCCTTTTTCTGTCGGGGGCACCTTTTTTTAGAAAAAAATCAGCTGCATGATGACAAACACGGGCACCAGAAAGATCAGGCTGTATTTGAGGATATATCCGAAAAAGCTCGGCATGGGCGTACCGGCTTCTTCCGCAATGGAGCGCACCATGAAATTGGGCGCATTCCCGATGTAGGTGAGGGCGCCGAAAAATACCGCTCCCGTGGAAATCGCTTTCAGATAAACGGCATTTTCACTCATCAGTAAATCCACAGCCGGCTGTTCCGCCATTCCCGGATAAAAGCTGCCCAGGGCAGTGTTAAAGAAGGTCAGATATGTGGGGGCATTGTCCAGGAGGCCGGACAGCAGACCGGTCACATAGAAATAATGGAACGGTTCCTTGACCGCGTTGATCAGGACGGCCAGTTCTCCTTTGGCGCCTGCTTTCAGGATTAACAGACACGGCACCATGGTGATGAAGATGCCGACGAACAGCACCGCCACTTCCACAATGGGAAACCAGGTAAAATCATTGTCATCCCGGATTTTAAAGGAAGTGGTAACAAGCGACAGAACGCCCATGAGGATGAGAAAACCGTCTCTGGCCCAATCCTGAAGCGCCCGGTGCACGCCCAGGGTGTGAACTTCCGGCCATTCCAGGATGCCGCTGGCCAGCACCGCGCCTACAATGCCAAGCAGAAAGATAAAATTGTGAATGCCCTCCAGCCGCAGGGGTTCCTTGACCCCGTCATCCGGCGGACCGTCCGGCACTTCTTTGCGGTAAAAATAAGAATCCATCATAAAATAAATGACCAGCAGTACCACTGTGACAAACAGCATGTGGGGCAGAATGTTAAAGGTCCAGAAAAAGCTTACTCCGTGGAGGAACCCGAGAAACAGGGGCGGGTCGCCCAGGGGCGTCAGGGATCCGCCGATGTTGGCTACCAGAAAAATAAAGAAAACCACCATAAAGGTGCGGCTTTTGCGGAAGCTGTTGGCCCTCAGAAAAGGACGGATAAGCAGCATGGCGGCCCCTGTGGTGCCCATCCAGGATGCCAGCACCGTGCCGATAATCAGGAGCACGGTATTGACGAGAGGCTTGCCCCGCAGGGTTCCCCGGAGCAGGATGCCGCCGGACACCGTGTACAGGGACCAGAGCAGCACAATAAACGGCACGTAATCTGCCAGCAGAATATGAAAAATTTCATACAGGGCCGTGCCTTTATAAACAATGAGAAACGGAATTGCCAGGGTGGCGGCCCAGAACGCGGAGACTTTGCCGAAATGATGGTGCCAGAAGTCCGGCGCCAGAAGGGGCATGAGCGCAATGGAGAGCAGCATGCAGGCAAAGGGGATGACGCTCCACAGGGGCAGGCTTTCACCGAGATTGGTATGGTGCCCGCCGTGACCGTTTCCGTGTGCATCGGGGGGACTTATCGCCTCATGGCCGGGAGCAGGACGGCTGGAATGCGTAATATCTTCCGTTGTGTCAGCCGGGGTGCGGGCATGGGCATTGTCCATCGGGAGACAGAAAAGGCCTCCGAAGATTACCCCGGCAATCAGAATGATGCCAAGCAGGTGAGCCCACCGGAATCTGCAGGCGGTTTTTACAATATTCAGACTCATCAGGGTTAGAGATCCTTTAGTTCATGGCGCATCAGCTTGCCCACCGGGCTTTTGGGCAGGATATCCCGGAAGTCGACGATTTTCGGGACTTTGTAGGCGGCCAGATGTTTTTTGCAGAAATCAATAATATCCTGTTCCGTGATTTTTCCCATGTATTCAATTTTAAGGGCGATCACCGCCTTGACCGTCTCCCCCCGGTACGGATCCGGATGACTGACCACAGCGGCTTCTTCCACCGCCGGGTGGAGATAGAGTACATTTTCGATTTCCATGGGCGCGATATTGTAGCCGGATGCCACAATCAGATCTTTGATGCGGTCCACAAAATGCACAAAATCATTTTTGTCGATATAGCCCCGGTCTCCGGTGCGGAGCCAGCCGTCCGGCAGGAACGCGGCTTCGGTCTCCTTGGCTTTGTTGAGATATCCGGCGGCCACCTGAAGACCCCGGTAGCAGATTTCCCCTTCCACGTTGCGGGGGACGATGTTGCCCTCCGCATCCGTGATTTTGACTTCAGAAAAGACCGGGATGCCGATGGAATCATCTTTTTCCTTAATTCCCGGAATGGAGATGATACCGCCGCTGTTGGTTTCGGTCATGCCCCATCCGTTGATCAGCGGGACGCCGGTCAGCTTTTTCCATTGTTCCTGGACATCCACCGGCACCGGTGCGGCGCACCCGATGCTGGCCTTGATGCTGCTTAAATCATACAGATCAATCATGTCCGGCCGGGACATCAGGGCAATATAAAATGTCGGGGGCGCGAAAATGACATTCACCCCATAGGTCTTGATAATGCGAAAAGCGTCCTCCACGTCAAATAAGGGTATGGGAATGACGGTGCCGCCCTGATAAAGGGCCGGGAGCTGATGCAGGAGGTAGCCGGACGTATGAAACATGGGCATGATGGAGAAGTTGACCTCCCGGCCTTCCCAGGCCCGGAACGCGTGCGTATGGGTGAGGGAGTTGAACACCAGGTTGAAATGGGTTTCAATGACGCCCAGAGGCCTGCCGGTCGTCCCCATGGTGTAGAGCAGCAGGGCTGCGTCTTTTTCCGGGTCAACGGTTTCCGGGGTCTCCAGGGGGACGGCCTTTTGGGTGGCATCAAAAAAATCAATGGTGCCGGCGATTTTTTTGGGGGGCGTATCCCAGAAGTATTTCAGGGCGTTGGGAATTCTGATGTCCGGATTGGCCCAGTCCCGGACATTGGTGACGATGATATTGTCGATGAGGCCTTTTTCTTTCAGGGGGCTGATTTTTTCATATAAAATATCAAGAATGAAAATATTCCGGGCTCCGGAATCCTTGGTTTGATAAGCCACTTCATCCGGCTGGAACATGACGTCAATCGGCGTATGCACGGCCCCGATCATGGTCACGGCGTAAAAAGCCACCAGATGTTGAAGGGAATTGGGCAGCATGGTGGCCACCATGTCCCCTTTTCCGATGCCAAGGTTTTTGAGAACAGCCGCATACCGGCGGATCAGATCATCCAGATCCCGGTATGTGATGGCCTTGTCCAGGAAAATGACCGCGGTCTCATCCCCGTGGCGGCCGGCAGTCTCATGGAAAAGCTGATAAATGGACACCTTGGGTATCGGGGGCAGGGGTTCCATGAACCAGCTCGGGTGGCTGATCACATAGGCATCTTCCGGTGCATAACCGCGGCCTTCTTCCAGCCATTGTTCAGGATATTCCAGTTTCTGATAGCTTTCAATCAGTGCTTTGTCAAAAAAATCTGCACCTGCCTGAAACCGTGGCGGCATGGTATTTTTCATTGAAATTCTCCTTACTGTGATGATGCGGGCATGGGAATTTTTTCCCGGGCCATACGGGCAAGATCGCCCGGAAAGATCAAGGGCAAAGGGCTTTCCTGTGGCGTCTTACCAGACAATCCCCGCGAAAATCACAGCATTTTTTATGAAACATGGGGGCTGCGCCATTTTTATTATTATAAGCAAAAAATTCAACTATTATAATTACCTGTAAATGGACCATGTGTCAATCCGGTTTGGGGGAATTCGACCATAATGCCGCTTCGGCTTTTGCGGCAGCGGCAAGGTTTGGGGTAATATATTTAAAACCCGCTAATTTTATATCAAATCCAATTTGATGGAAAGACCAGGTGACGTGGAAGTTGACTTTTTGACTCAAAAAGTTGACACTGGGTGTGATGCGATGATTTTCAAAGAAGCCAATTTTTCCGGTTCATTTTTTCCCCGGGCAATAAGGAGGTCTTATGAGCGTTCACCGTAAAATGAGTTTGATATCGGCGTGGGTGTCCATCCTATTTATTTGTTTAACGCTGAACGCTTGCAAGAACGGGGCAGAGACCGCAAATCAGGGCCGGGTCATCATAACAGATACCCAGTATAATCTCCGGCAGACCCATGAAAATTCCTATGTACTGGATGTCACCGGCAAAGTGAAAAACGTGGGTGAGGTGGACCTGAAAAAAGTGATTGTTACCGGATACTGCCGTTCCTGCATCCTTGAATTTACCAGCCAGCACTGGTTTACGTCGGATTGCGATAAAACCGAAAATCAGAAGGATATTATCAGTTATCTTGCGGTGGGCACGGAAGAAACGTTCAGTTTTGAAGAAGTGGCATTTTATTTTACCCATGTGAATGCCCCGCCAGAAAACCGACCGGAAAGCATTGACGTGGTGGTAGAATCCTTTGAGGTTGTAAAATAAATCATCTCCTGCCGGCAAAGACTTTAGATGAGACAGCGGATCACATTAGATTTTGGCGGATTTTTGCTGGATGCGGTATTGTTTGATACGCCTGTTGCGGAAAAGTTTGCCCGTCATTTGCCCTATCAGGTAAGACTGACCCAATGGGGCAATGAGCTTTATGGTTCTATCGGCACTTTGGAACAACTGGATCTGGGAGAAGAAAACCCGGTGCCGGATATTCCGGCCGGCGGTATTGCCTATACCCGCGAGGGAAATCTGGTGTGTATTTTTTTTGGCCAGCGCCCGGCCTGGGCTGTGGAACATATTGGCCAGATTCGTGGAAACGATTGGCACATACTAACTACCGGTATTGCATCGACATTTGTGGAAATCCGGTCAAAAGCTTAAGCGGCCGTCGCAATCAGCAGGGCTTGCAGTTTTTTCGGCCGCCGGGTTGGAAAAAGCAGGGTTATTTCTTTGGGCGCATTACTGAAGATGCTTTCATAAACATAGGTAACCGCCAGTCCGGTGCCGCTGTATCCCGCCAGGGTGATCATGTGTCCCTGACTCCCGTTTTTTTTAACTTTTTTTCTGCCGAAAGGTCCCAGCAGGCCCCGCCACAGGGGCACCTTATAGGCTGCCGGCTGAACATTCCGGATATTCCGGCAGGGAATATCCGTGCGATCGCCTTTGATTATCCCACGAATTTTTAAAACCGACTGGCAGGTGCCATCCGTCAGCCATTGACGGGTGATCCGGATGCTGATGCCGTGGAAAAGGCTGAGAATTCCATATCCCACCGCACTGAAACCGGCTATAAAAACGATGGAGGGAAGGATGGCCGGGGTCTGGCCCGACACCGTAAACACATGCTCAACCAGCATCCACCAGAAGAGCACGGCCACGAACAGGGCCCCTGAGCCGCGTAGAAGCCGGGGGGAAGGAATCCATTCACGATAGGTGATTTTTTTATCGCTCATTTTTTTGCTGCCGACGAGGCTGGTTTAAAACCAGCGGGCCAAAAAATCATTCCAAAATCAGGCTTTTATGGTCTTATCGGTCAATGATGATTAAATGATTATAAAGGGCGTCGGGGCGAATGGCATTCGCCCGTCCAAGCATGACCGCGAGCGGGCGTATTCCATGCGTCCTTACAGTGACGATGGGTGAAACCATGATCAACCCCCAAAATCATAATGACTGCCGGATGGCCGCCACGGCCCCGTAAGCTGTGGCAATGGCCAGCCCGGCGCCGCATTTTTGGCGCATCCAGTCCTGATGCGCCAAAATGGCGCCCGCAGCAAACAGATTTTTGTAAACCGGTTTGCCAGCCGGGCCCACCGGCCGGAAATGGTCGTCGATTTCCAGACCTGCCTGGTTGATCGGATGGCCATGGGGCGAAAAAAAATCATCATTATGCCAGAGTGCCCGGTCTTCAGGCTGAAAAACGGGCAGATCAAACAGGGGTTCCCGAATTTTTTTCCGTCCGGCGTGAAGCCCCATCCCTAAAAAGCGTCCGCCGGCCAGGAGAACCGCCCGGGTGTCAATAACCTGTTCAATGGCATGGCTTCCCTGGTCACCCACCCCCAGCAGGAAGCCCCCGTTTGGCTGTGTTTTAACCGATAGCACCCGTTTTTGTCGGATCAAATGAATATTTTGCGCAGTCAGCGCCTTTTCCATGCTTTCTTTCAGCCGAAGACCCGGAATGGATGGAGGGATGGTGGGGATTTCAAAAATCTTCAGATTCAGCAGGGCTTCCAGGTGTCGCCGGACAAGGTTGGGGCTGTAAATACCCAGAATGGCCGGGAGTCCCACTGCTTTTGCATCGCCGATGTGGGGTTTTATAGCATCCGCCAGCCGGATACGGTTTTCTTCAATTTCCAGGGATCGCGCCATTTGTTCGGGATACAGATCCGCGGAAGCGCCGGCCGCCGGAAACGTTAACCGCAGGGGCCGGATTCCCGGCCACCGGGGCATGAGCATGTCCGCGATCTGTTTGGCGCTAAATGCTTTTAGTCCCGTGAAGTCGACCACCAGACAGGACTTTCTTTCTTTTAAGGCCACCGCGCCTTCCCACATGGACTCCGGGACCGCATATGTCCGTTTGACCGTGCCGACGGGGGTCATGACCTCAGTGTTTTTATCCGGTTGATGCACGTAAGGATGATCTGCAATTGCCATAAAATCCAGGAACTGATCTAACGCGGTTTTGATGTCGGCTTTGCGCAGACGGGCATAAGGGTGGTCCGGGTGGTCAACCACCAGCTGATCAATGGCCTGCCAGGGATTGTTCCAGCTCATCCGGCTGCCGATCGGATGGATTGCCATCAGATCCAGATACCCGCTGGAATAAATCAGGCCGCTATTGACGCCGATCTGGACGGTATCGATACGATTACGGGCGGCAAAACAGGCGGCGGCCATGCCGGCCATGCCGGTGCCGATAATGGTGAGATTCGCGCGGCGCTCCTTAACGTTGGCCATTAGAATGCTTTCCTGCTTTCAGTGGTTAGTTCCAGTCCGAAAAATCCGCAATGCATGGCTTCCTGAAGTTCCGCCTGAACAACAGGGGTTTCCCAGAGCAGACACCGCTGTCCTTTCCAGCGTTCATGAATGAAGGATCGGATTTCACCGGCCCCCTGGTCCGCGGACAGAAGGTCCCGGTCATATAAAAAGCTGGCAATCCTCAGACTGCAGAAATTGCCCTGACACGATCCCTTGCCGATCCGGCTGCGTTTGCCGATGCCCCTCATGTCGGGCTGCTGATCAAAAATATCAAAATAATCAACGATTTCCTGGATAGCGCTTTGGGGAACCATCTCGCATTCGCACAACAAGAGATCATCCTTGTCATGTTCCTTGAACCAGTATTTCGGGGAGAATCCCGGCACGGCCCACCGGGTTTCATGGTCGGATATCAGCGGTATTCTTTGCGTCTGGCAGGGGGCGGAAACACCAATCCGTCCGCAGACAAGGTCGGCTGTTTTTTCCGCCATGAGACGGAAGGTGGTCAGCTTGCCGCCGGTAATGGTGATCAGGTTTTCAATGCCGTCTCTGGCGTGATCCACCAGGTCAAATCCCCGGGTCACCGACCGGTCGTCGGCTTTCCCGCCCCCGCCCAGCAGCGGTCGGACGCCGGAATAGGCACGGATATACCGGGTGGTTTCCAGGCACGGCATCATGGCAGCCCCTTCATCCACAATCCGGTCCACTTCGGAAACCGTGGGCCGGATCTGGTCCAGGGATTCCATGCGAAGGGACGTGGTGCCGATAATGGAAACTGTGCCGCCGGGAACAAGGATATCCGCGTCTCCGGGCGGGCGGAGCCGGTTGACCACGCTATGGGTGACCCGGTTGTGGGTGATCAAAAGCGTGCCTTTGGAGTAAAGGACATCAATGTGGGCGTCGGCCAGGGCGGCGATCTGACCGGCCCAGGCACCGCTGGCATTGACAATGATGTCTGCTTCAATGGAAAGTTCCGCTCCGGTGGTTTGGTTGATCAGGTCAACAGAGTTAATTTTTTCCCCTTGCTTGTTGAATCGGACGACTCTTGAATGCCGCAGGAATTTGCATCCCAGTTTCTGGGCGTCCGTGATATTTTCCAGCACCAGCTTAAACGGATCAATGGATGCGTCGTCCACTGCGTATGCCGCGATAATTTTATCGGAAAGCGCAGGTTCGGCTTCCCTGGCTTCCCGGATGTCCAGGGGCCGGCAGGAGAGGTCCGCCTTTTCGCAATAGCCCTGAAAGTCCGCGATGAATTTTTCATCATCCCCTTCCACGGCCACGAACATGCCCCCGGTTTCTTCAATGCAGTCCGGGGCCAGTTGCCTTAACAGCCGGTTCTCATTCCGGCATTCCCGGGCGGATTCCGGATCATTGGACACATAACGCGCGCCGCTGTGAAGCAGGCCGTGATTGGCGCCGGACGCACCGGCATTGATATCTTTTTTTTCAACCAGGATGCATTTGACACCCCGGAGGGCCAGATCCCTGGCAACGCCGGTGCCGGTGGCACCGCCGCCGATAATCAGTACCTGTGTTTTAAGTGTTTTTTTCAAAAGGGGCTCCTGTCTGTAAATTTAGTACTGCTTCACACAAGGCCATATACTCTTTTTATAAATATCAAAAAAAATCAATTTTAAAATCATGCTTTTCTGGCCAGCGGCGGCAGGGTCGGCCGGAAAATCAGAACCAGCGGCGACAGGACAAAAAAATCGCCGATCAGGGCGAACAGCATTGAAAACGCGGTGAGTAGGCCGAACATTCGGGTGGGGATGATGCTGCCCATGACCAGTACTATAAATCCGGAAAAAAGCAGAAAGGTGGTGATGACAATCGGCTTTCCCACATCCGTGAATGTCTGGACAATGGCAGTTTTTCTGTCCTTGTGAATGGCGGCGTTTCTTCTGAGCCAGCTCACAAAGTGGATGGTGTCGTCAACGGCAATGCCGATGGTGACGCTCGCGATCATGGTGGTGGCCACATCCAGGGGGATGCCGGCCCAGCCCATCACCCCAAGGGTCAGAAAAATGGGAAACAGGTTTGGGATCATAGAGAGAACGGCCAGCCAGAAGCCCCGGCAGACAACAATCATCATCAGGAAAATTATGAAAAACGCGATAAAAAAACTTTTGATCTGGCTTTCCTGAAGATGTTTGTTCATGGTCAGGTAGAGAGAAGACAGACCGGTGATGTGAAAGGAAAAATCCGGACGGAAATGGTTGCCCAGATAGTCGGTCACGTCCGCGTGCAGCCGGTAGCCGGATTCATCGGAATCCCAGATGGTATTGAAGATCACGCAGGTTTCTTTTCGGTCCATGGACAGCAGTCGTTCCAGCACCTCGGGATCACCCAGTTCATAGGCGTCCGCAATGTCTTCTGCCGCATCCGGCACCCGGTAAAAGGCCGGGTTATTTTCGTTGAATGCCTTGTTGAATTCTTTGACATATTCCACAACCGAGAACGCGCTGGTGATGCCTTCATTTTCTGCTAAAAATGTTTCCTGGAATTTTTCAATGCGCTTTACCGCGGCCGGGTCCGCAAAATCGCCGGTTTCCGACCGGATCACCACTACAAAGGGAATGGTGCCGCCGAACTGCTTTTCAATGACCTGAAAGTCGGATTTGATCCGGCTGGTATCGGGCAGATAATGAAACGTGTTGGTTTCAAATTTGATCCGCAGAATGCCGGCAATGGAGATGATCAGAATCAAAATAAAAAGCATGAAAAGCCGGTTTTGATATCCGGTGGCGATGCGGCCGCAGAAGACGAGCATGCGCGTGAAAAGATCCACCCGGGAACCGGCGGCGGTGTCATTCCGGAAACCGCTAATGACTCTGGCCATTAATTTTTGGGCAAGCACCATCAGGGCCGGCAGGACGGTTACGGAAAGAAAAAACGCAAATACCACACTGATGGCGGTAAACAGGCCGAGCATGGCCACGGGCCGGATCTCGCTGGTGTAAAAAGAGATAAACCCCGCGCCGGTGGTCAGGCTGGTGAACAGGCAGGGATACCAGACCTGGCGGATGGTGCGCCGCACTGCCGGAATGACGGCAAGATCGGTTTTTCGCGCGGTTTCTTTTAAATGGGAAAGAATATGCACGGAATCCGCAATGGCAATGGCCAGAAGAATCGCGCCCATGGAGTTGGTGATAATATTAAATGTTTCGCCGCAGAACACGAAAAATCCGACACCCCAGAGGAGAATCACCAGCAGATTAATCTGGCAGAGCACCGCCAGAGCCAGGTGCCGGAAAAGGATCAGGATGAACACCATAATCAGAATGACGATGATCGGCACAAACAGGTTGAAATCCCGCTCGGTGAGCCGGTTCATTTCCACTTCCACCAGGGATGACCCGGAGACGTATACGGTGAAATGACCGCCGGCCACGGCCCGGGCGGTCTCCATCATGGAAAGCACGGTAGTTCGCTTTTGTTTTTCCGCCATTGTTTCCAGTTCAACGTGCAGGGCGGTCATGGTGCCGTCGTCATTCAGCAGATGCTTGCGCACGAACTGATTGGCAAAAGCCCGCTCCCTGGCCCGGGCGATCTGTTCCCGTGTCAGTTCGCCGGCAGGAACTACCCGCCGCAGTTCAACATAATCATCTGCGCCAAAAAATTCCTCCACGTTGGTGAGGCTGACCACCCGGTCAATACCGCGGATGGTTTCCAGAGATTCGGTCAGTTGACGGATTTTTGCAAAACTCTGGTTTGAAAAGAGATCGCCTCCTTCAAGGGCAATCACGCCGTATTCTTCATTGCCGTAGGTTGCCTGAAATTGTTCATAAGCGAGAAACGGGGGGTCGTGGTCATCAAAAAAAATATCAATATGGTTGTTGTGGGTCTGCTGGAAATACTGGTAGGTAAAAAACAGAGTGATCCCTAAAATCACGGCCAGCACCATTTTGGCGCGGCGGATGATGATCTGGATGAACGGATCGACAAACGCCATATTTAGGTTCAGTCTCCGGCAGAAGGGGTTACAAGAGATCAACCCGGTTTCGGGGTAATTTAAAATCATAACATTTTCCGGGCTGTCCTGTCATTTGTTTTTTCTTTGCCAAATAACCGTCTATTATTTATGATGAAATATAAATCGCTCTATGGTGAAACGAAAATCGGAAAAACACTGATCGGGAGGTGGAAATATTGCCAGGAGGCCATCATTCCATGTGTAAAACCCCTAAAAGCTACCATGACGCCACCAGTTATGACCGGCATGCCATGGAACCCCATGCCATGGACTGGGCTACCCAACCCGTGCCCTATAAGATATATGCAAAAGATGGCCATTCGCATGCGGGTGGGGTGGCATTGCCGGAGGTTGAGAGGTTCCCGGACGGATCGCTCAAGGATGTATACCGCCTGAAAATGGTTGGACAGTCGCCGGATGGCCCCGATTTATCGGAACTTTCCGCGATCTGTTCTCTGTCTGCGGGGCTGACGGCGCGATCCCGCCAGGGAAACGGGTATTTTTATTTCCGGAGTGCGCCGTCCGCCGGGGCATTGTATCCCAATGAACTGTATGTTGCCGCTTTTGATATCCATAATCTGGATCCCGGCATTTATCATTATGGCGGGCACAACCGGTTTTTAACCCGCATCCGGGGCGGCAATTTCAAAACATTCCTGACATCCACAATCCCTCGGCTGGCGCCGGACAGCGCCGGTGTGTTTTTTATCACCGGCATTTTTTTTCGCAGCGCCTGGAAATACCGGAAGCGGGCGTACCGGTATCTGCTTCTGGACGGCGGGCATCTTCTGGAAAATTTGCGGCTGGCGGTTTGTGCGGCGGGGTATGGCTGCCGTCTGCATCACGCGTTCAAGGATCAACAGATTGAAGCGCTGCTTGGGGTTGATGCTTCCCGGGAGGGCATCCTTTGTGCGGCCGGTATTTCCGGTGGAAAAATTCTGAATGTAAATCCGGATGCCGCCCTGGCCCCGCTGCCGTCCAGGATTCCCGCTGCCAGCCGGGTGTCGGAACGGGAGAAGGTGTACCCGGAAATAAATGACATTCACATGGCTGCCCGCGTTCTAAAAACGGATACCCCGGAAACCTCACTGGCCGGCGCCCATCCGGGCATGGATGCGTTTGCAGGTTCATTCCCGATCAATATGCCAAAAGATGATCCCGGGCGGTTGAATTATTCCCAGACCGTTTCTAATCGCCGGTCAAAAAGAAATTTTGTTGACGCAGCTATTGACAAGCATGCCCTGAATTACCTGCTGTGGATTGTGTCCCGGGCCGCGGGAAAGGACATTGAGGAAATCCCTGGCGTTTCCGACTGTATGTCGGTTGGATGTCTGATCGGCAATGTCAATGGCCAAGAACCGGGCTTTTACCTTCTGGACCCGGCAAAAGAAACCGTGGGACGGGTGTTTTCCGGAACCGTAATGGAAAAAATGGCGTCCGTCTGTCTGGACCAGATGTGGCTGAAAAATGCGGCCGTCCATTTTGCGTTCATGACCCATCTGGAAAGGGTGAATCAGAAATGGGGCGCCCGGGGGTATCGGTATGCCATGCTCACTGCCGGCCGCCTGGGCCATGCCGTGTACCTGGTTGCCACGGCCCTGGGGTTGGGGTGTTGCGGGATCGGCGCGTTTTATGATAATGAAGCCCGGAAAATCTTAGGAATAGATGACGCATCCGCCATGGTTTATCTATTGGGGGTGGGGAAGGTCAAAGGATAGGTATAAGGTTGAAGGTGTAAGGGATGATGTTTAAAACAGGGAATCTGCCACCGATTAACCAAAGCGATAATCACTGTTTCAAGTGACAGGTGTCGGGTTTCAGGTTTGAGAATCAATTTTCCAGACACTGACACCCGCTACTTGAAAAATGAAAATTGTAACCACCAATGCTTTATTTTTTTTTACAGACATTGACGTGCCGTATAGGGTTTAAGACATGACGGAAATTGAACAGCAGCTTAGGCAGTTGAAAAAAGACGGCAGAAAAGTTCTCGGGTGCTTTCCCCTGTATCCGCCCCTGGAACTGTTTTATGCCATGGACATCACGCCGGTGGTGCTGTGGGGACTTCGCGGGGCCGTCCGGAATACTGATGAAAGCGACCGGCATTTGCAGCCTTATGCCTGCGCCATCACCCGGCACTTGACGGAATTTATCCTGTCCGGTCACAGTCGTTTTTTTGACGGTCTGTTTATGTACAATGCCTGCGACACCCTGCGGAATTTGCCGGAAATTATTGACGCCGGGCTTTCGGAACGCAATCTTTCGCTTCCGCTGGTCAATGTGCATATTCCCATGACCCTGCCCGTCCACACGGATGCATCCGGGTATTTCCAAAATGAAATCCGGCAATTGATCGCGGATCTGGAGCGTCTTTTTAATGTGCAGTTCAGCAGGGACCAATTTGTCCATGCCGTGGAAACCGTCCGACACCTCAGAAATCTGATTCGTACGGCGGAAAAGAGGGTGACGGAAGGTCGTCTGAGCTTTCTTGCGTTTTCCGAAAACCTCCATAAATGTGGATTTTTGCCCCTTGAGGATCAGGTCCGGACGCTGGAGGAGTTGTTAGAGGACATGCCCGATAAAGGGGAGCCCGGTGCCAGTGACGGTTCTTGCCCGGGAGTTATTTTGAGCGGCATCCTGCCGCCGCCGGCATCCGTCATCACTTATATTGAAGCGGCCGGACTGCGGGTGAAAGGCAATGATATTGCGTCTTTGGGGCGCTCGTATGCCAGTATGCCGGAAACCCGGGCCGATCCCGGGGCGTATTTTCTGGATTTTTACTATCAGCATTTTCCGTGTCCCACCTTACTGTACACCGGAGACCGGCGGGTGACATCTCTTATTGATCTGGTCGAGAGAACCCGGGCCGCAGGCGTTATCTTTGTGGGGGAAAAATACTGCGAATACGAGTATTTTGAGTTTCCCCTGCTTTCGGAAAAAATGCGGGAGAAAGGCATCAAAACCCTGGAAATTGAAATTGCCGCAGAAGATGATGAACAGACATCCGCCCATGATGCCCGGATTGCGGCGTTTGCGGAATTGCTCAAAAACCCGGGATAATTGATGTTTCCGGATGCCATGGAACCATGGATGACAGGGGTAAAGGATTGACCATGCCGAAAAAAGAAAAAACCAGTGCTGCCAAAAACCTGAGCCGGGTGGTGGGGGATGCCTATATGGATCTCCATGCCCGGGCCGCAGACGGCGCGTTTGTGGTATGGATCGCCATCAACGTGCCGGCGGAGCTTTTTCATGGGTTTAACAATGTGGTGTATGGCGTACCAGAAAGCCATGCGGCCCTGAATGCGGCCAAAGGCGCGGGGGTGATTCAATGTGAAAAAGCCGAACGCCTGGGTTATTCCACGGACCTGTGCTCATATGCCCGCATCGATATCGGCAGTGTGTATGACGGCGGAAAGGATTCTCCCACATTCGGTCTGCCGGCACCGGATCTGCTGGTGTCCAATACCAACAACTGTTCCCTCCTGGTCAAGTGGTTTGACGTGCACCATCGAAACATGAAGGTGCCCCATTTTATCGTGGACGTCCCGTTTTGCTATCAACCCCAGCAGGAAAAGGACCAGCAGTATATTGTGCGGCAGTTTCAGGACCTGATCCGAACCATTGAGAGCCTTTCCGGCCAGAAATTTGACTATGAAAAGGCTTGTGACGCACTCAATCACACGAACGAGGGCATCCGCCACTGGAAACGGTTTCTTGAGTTTGCCGGGCACCGTCCGTCCGGCATCACCGCCTTTGATTCTTTTGTGCAGATGGCCCCGTTTCTGGTAGCCCGGGGAACGCCGCAGTTTGCGGACCATTATAAATTGCTGGCCGAAGAAACCGCGTGCCGTGTGAATCAGGGCATTTTCCCGGTGCCGGATGAACGCTACCGTCTGTTCTGGGATAATATCGCACCGTGGCATCAGCTACGGGATATGTCCGGCCGCCTGGCCGCGCTGGGGGCCAATATCGTCGGCGCCACCTATACATCCTGCATCGGCACGGTGGAGGGCTCTTTTGATCTTTTTGCTTATGACGGGGGAGATGTTCTGGAATACTGCGCCCGGACCCAGAATTGTTATATGTGCCCCCACGGCATGAAGCTGCGGGGGGCGTCCATGCAGGGGGTAGTGAAAAAACTGGGCATTGACGGGGTGGTCTTTGCCAGCAACCGAAGTTGCAAACCCTATTCCATTACCCAGATGGACCAGCAGCGGCGGATGGCGGAAGATTTCCGCATACCGTGTGTGATGATTGATGTGGATCACGCGGACGCCCGTAAGTACAGCAAGGAATCAACATTTACCCGGCTGGAGGCTTTGCTGGAGCAGATTGAGGCCCGGCGGGCAGCCTGACGGACAAAGTCTATGATGCCCTCCGCCACAGATGGCCGAAAAGATGATCAAGGCCTGTTTTTCAATAATTTTTGGACATACACACAGGTGATGTAACATGCGGGCGCTGATTCCCCTTGGCCTGATCAGTATTACCATTTTGATAACCCTGGTAATGTGGATGACCGGGAACGGGTTTTATCTGACCTATGTTCCGGCAGGCACCGGAGATGGGATTACCCGGTATAGTCCCCTGTGGATACTGGTCCTTGAGTCGGCGGCCGCATATGGTTTGTTTGCAAGGCTGTTTTGGGGAATTTTATTTGTTTTTGCGCCGGCTTTTGCCTTGTCTTTTGATATTTATCCGGCCTGGAAATTACTGGGAGAACCAGATGTATCCCTGAAATTTCACATGGCGGTCACGGGTTTGATGTGGTGTACGGCAATTTCAGGCCTCGCGGCATATAGATATCTGGAATAATTATAATTATAACAGTATTTCGGGAGAATAAACTATGAATAAGCGTATCAAAGTGTTATTGCTGGTGTTAATGGCATTCCTGTTGAGCGGGTGTGTGTTCACAAAGTTAGTCACCGTTCCCATGCGGGTGGGGGCTGCGGTAATTTCCATTGTACCGGTCCTGGGCAACCCGGCCCATGATTCCATTGACGCGGCCGCGGAAACCGTGGATAAAGTTCCCATTTAAGCAGCTGTTTATCAGGTCTGTTTCTATCTCAGGCTTTGAAATCAAAATCAGGATCGATTCTGGCTTTGACCTTATAAATACAACAGCTTCAGATCAATATAAAATCTGGAAAAGATGGTTTGCGATGAATCAAAATAATGGTGCGCCGGACCCGGTCACAAAGGTAAACGTTCGGGAATCGCCGGTGGAATTGTACAAAATTTTGAAAATGGAAAACTTGGCCGCCAGCGGCGGTGAAGCAAAATTTTTGATTGCCGGCGGTCAGGTAAAGGTCAACGGCGAGATTGAAACCCGGAAACGGAAAAAAATTTTCCCCGGCGATGTTATTGAATGTGCCGGCGGACGGCTGCAGGTCTTTTTACAAGAAAATTGAGAAATTTTTAAAAAAAGGAGAAAAAATGGATCCGGAAAAAATAATGGATGGTTTGTCAAGGGAATTGAATTCTGCGCTAAAGGCAATGGCAAAAACAAAAAAGCTGGAAGAAAAAGAAGCGTACAGTCGAATCGTAAAGAATTTATGTGAATCACAGGGGGTGTACCTGACCCTGGCGAGTGAAATGATGCCCTATGATTTTGAAGATTATTCAGATGAAGGAGATACTCCTTTTTGAGTTTTCGCAAGCACTGCTGATTAATTTGGAAGAAGTGTTGCCTGGCATGTAAAGGCAACGGCAAAAAAGATGAGCACGAGACCGTCCTTTTTTCAGATGGCTTCAGTACAGTTCATATTTTACCAGCCGTCCGTCCAGCCCGCCCGCGGCAAGGGGCTTTCGCCATGAGGCCTTGAGCCCCATTTTTTTTATGTAATCCGGGTCGCCAAAATAAATATAAGCGGTTGATCCCTTGCATTGTTGCTTTAGAAAATCCCCTAATTTTTTATAGAATGCGGCAAGATCCCGGTTTTTTCCCATCCGGATGCCATAGGGGGGATTGGCCACAATCACCTGATTTTTCCGGGGCGGCAGCAATGAAAAGTCGGACTGAAGGGTCATTACCTGGTTGCCGAAATGCATGCCCAGAAGGTTGGTTCTGGTGATGGCCACAGCCTGTTCTGAAATGTCGCTTCCGCTGATCAGGTTTTCCGGCAGCTCCCGGATTTGGGCGTCTGCCTGCTGTTTCACCTGAGCCCATACCGTTCGGTCAAAATCCGGCAGCGCTTCGAAACCGAATTTTTTTCTGAAGATCCCGGACGGAATGCGGCAATAATGCATCAGGGCCTCACACAGCAGTGTGCCGGACCCGCACATGGGATCATACAGCGGCACCTTGCCTTCCCACCCGGTCATCCGGATGATGGCCGCGGCAACGGTTTCCTGCATGGGCGCAGATACGGTTTTTTCCCGCCAGCCCCGCCGGTGAAGGGCCTCGCCGGAGGTGTCCACGCTGATGACGGCTTGATTGTTGTTGATGTAAAGATTCAGTGAGACGTCGGGTGCGGTGACCGACACATCCGGCCGCAATCCGGCTTTATAGACCAGCGCGTCCGCCACTGCGTCTTTTACCCGCAGGGCCGCGTATTTGGAATGGGTGATGGCGCTGTTGGCTACGTTGCTGAAAACGGCAAAGGTGCGGTCGGCAGTAAAAAAATCGGTCCACCGGATCTGCCTGGCCGTTTCGTAGAGGATTTCTGTGTCCGGACAGGGAAATGTCACCAGCGGGGCAAGGACCCGGGAAATCAACCGGGAGGTATAGTTGATCCGGTACAGGACGTTTTTATCCGCGGAAAAGTAAATCCCGCGAAACCCGGGACTGATATTGACGGCACCCAGCCCGGTCAGTTCCTTCATCCCCAGTTCTTTGACCCCTTCTTCAATCTGGGCAAAATACCGTTTGTTTTTTAGGTATTCATAATCCGTGATCAGGGGCTTGCCTTTTTTTCGTATCACCTGCATGCCACCGTTTCTTAATCAACATCCGCGCAAGATGAAAGCAATATTTTGCCTGCCGGTTCATTTTTTTTAGAGACGTGTTTTGTTGTGATGCAAATTCAGCCTATTGCTGAGACTAGTGGGGATGTTGCTGTGCGGTCCGTCAGGGGTAAGCGTTGCCGTTATTGTGCTCCCTTCAAAATTTAAAATCGGCATGACCGGTTGATATTAAAACACATTCTGTTTTTTTGGCCGATGATTAATCCCTTGACTTTTAAAATTTCTTGGTTATTCTGAGGTCGATAGCGATGCGTCAGGGTGTTGGCGCTGGTTGCTGTTCGGGTTTTTCCTTGTCAGCGATAATTCCCGAAAGTGTGCAACAAGGAGAATTTTTTATTTAAAGGAGGGTGTTATTGTGGCAACAGGTACGGTGAAATGGTTTAATGAAAAAAAAGGGTATGGTTTTATTGAAACGGAAGATGGAACGGATGTGTTTGTTCATTTTTCAGGAATCAATTCCAGCGGGTTTAAAACACTGAACGACGGTGACAAAGTCACGTTTACCATTGAGGAGGGGCAGAAAGGGCCGGCAGCGGTGGACGTAACGGTCATTTAAATATATAGCAGCACTTCCGAAATTTAGAAATTCAAGCGGCACTCCCCGGCTGGAAAAAACCGGTCTAAAAGGAGTGCCGTTTTTTATTTCCGGCCGGGTTTTTAGGGAACACTGAGAAAAAAACAGTCCACCATGTCAAGGCATTCGATGGTAATGCATGGCGCATCATCAGGGGGAGGATAGGGGAAACGAGAATGAGTCAAAAGGCCAATGAAAACTTTGACAGGGGGATCTGCCTGGAAAAGGAGGCGCAATTCGAAAAGGCCAAAGCCATTTATGAGGATCTGTTGGGTCATGTCACCGACGAAACGATTCTGGAAAACGTTCGCCGCCGGATGGCGGATATCGACGACCTGATCTCAGAAAAGGTCATTTACCGGCGTATTGATGAAAACGCCAAACAGGTGCTTACCGAGATCGGCATCAACATTGCTGACAACCAACCCCTGATGGATCTTCTCATGGAGGCCGATGCGGTTGATTTTGACAACGACACAGCGCTGTTCATTCCCCTGAAACGCGACTACATTGATGCTTGCCTGGCGCAGGTGCCCCGTGAAATACCGGGAGATCCGGGAATGAACACTTTTGGAACCGGTGCGACATCCCCTTTTCTGAAACGACCCGGCGATGAAGAGCTGCGCCCGGCCAGTCGTGCGGAATACGAAAAGATTATCCATGCGGTGGGAAGTCAGCAGGATGTGGCAGGAATTTTCAGTCTGCCGGTGGCCTGCGACAAAAGCATTTCTCTTTTTGAAATTGCCCGACTCATGGAGAAAAGCTATCAAGGCCTCAAAATGATCACCACCACTAGCATGAGCGATGATGAGGTCTTTTTTTTAAAAGGCAAAAAATACTGGCTTGACGGCACCAGCCTGATGACCTCTTTAACGCCAATGAATAATATGGTGGCGCCTTTTTTGCGCAGTGCCCGAACAGGCAACAACCTTTTACTGATCGACCAGAGCATGGCCGGGATCTCTGCTCCCGGCAGTCCGGAGGCTCTCCTGACGCAGACCCATGCCCAGGTTATTTTCATGATGGTGGTTGCCCAGACCGTTAATCCGGGCATTGCCTGCATCCATTGCGGCATACCCAGCGTCACCGGTCCAGACGGCAATCTTTCTTACAGTTCCCCGCAACAGACATTCATCAATGCCGCCCTGGCAAGGGTTAATACCTGGATTACCGGTTTCCCTTCTGCCCAGACCGGTGGCAGTACAAGCCTGACCGATGTGACGCCCCAAGCGGTGTCTGAATCAGAATTAAGCCGCAACGCTTTGCGAAAGTATGGGGTACATATCGTCCGGCATGCCATGGGGGCGTTGGGCAGTCTTAACTTTTTCAGCCTGGAAAAATTTATGGAAGACTGTGAGCGGGAAAGGCATTCCCGGAAGATTTTTGAATCCATCCCTGAGGGAGACACGGGCGTGATACCCATGTATTTTCCCGGAGACGATCAGGCGCTTGACGGTATTCGCGAAATTGCCGAAAAAGGCAACCCCAGGGTCAGCGACCACACATTAAAGAATGTGGATGCGTTTCGCGGGTGGGAAGACACGATCTGCCAGGCGGCTAGAAAGAAACGCTATTACCCGCAGCTCAACGATATCGTCATCGAGAAAATCAAATCAGGATTTTAAGTGAAAATTTTTAAATGATGATTTCTTGTCCGACTTTGAGATCCACATAGGCTTCGCCAAATGCCTGGCGGAAGCGGTCAATGCACCAGTCGGAACTGTCATGGGGTGACAGGGCCACGATTTTAGGGGAAACCGCTTTGATGGCGGCGATGGCGCTGTCCACGTCAGATTCCCGGATGCCGGTCCAGGGCGGTCTGTCTGATCCCACAATGCGCTGGATATTCACCGGGCCGATCATGATCCGGCCGCCGTAAACCGGGTAGTGCAGGCCGCCGATAATAGCGTAAATGGGTTCGTCAAACAAGGCCCGGGTGCGATCGATGATCCGTTCGATGGTCTGGTGGCCGCACCCGACAATCAGCGCGATGCCTTTGCCGGCAACATTGATTGCGAGCGAGTTTTCCAGGGTGCGGCCCATGAGAAAGAGGTATCTCGGAATAACCCCGATGCTCGCGATGCCGGGTTTTAAAACCGTCGGTGCTTCGATAACCCGGGCGTCGGGCCCCGGATTCCAGCTTGATGGCGACAGGTTTGCGGGCGCATATACCGGAATATCCGGCAGGGAAACCAGCCCCTGGGACAGGCTGAAGGTTTTTTGTTTTTGTTCGGTCATGCCCCCCACATGATCGAGGTGCAGATGGGAAATGAAAATCATGTCCAGGTCCGCCACGGAAACGCCGAGTTTTTCCATGTTATGCAACAGCGGTGACGGGTGTTCTTTTTTTTTGTTAAACCCCACATCCAGCAAAATAGTGGTTTCATCGGCGCGCACCAGATAAGCGACCCCCGGTTCGGTTTTGAGATCCGGCTGTTTCGCGTAATAATCCACCAGGGGCAGAATGGAAAGGGATTGAACCGTCCCGGGGTCGGCCAGTTTCTTAATTTTCATGGCGTTCCGTTCCGCGTCCGCCTGAATTCTGCCATTTTTCAGGTCAAGGGTTTTTTTGATAACAATCAGAAGAATAAGTGCGAGCAGGCCGAGCAGAAGATAAATGGCGATCATAGGTGTTCCTTCATTTTTTAAATTAATTGCGGCTTGATGGGTCCCGTGGCTGCGGCTGCCGGCGTTAAATCTGGTCAGCCGGGTGCGTCCCAGATAATGCTGAACCAGTGTTTTCGGCGCAAGGGGCAATGCCCCGGTGTTTTCCCGGATGCCGCTTTGCCTGGAACGGTCAACTTACACTAGCTGCTCTCTGCGGGACCATTGTCGCCGGTAAGAGCTAAAGGCACCGGTGGATTGATATCCGTCAATTTATGAGTATATACTCAGTTAAACAGTAGGTTTCCAGGTACTGCTTGTCAAGCAGAAAATACCCGAAAAAAGGACCACTGTATTTGAAATGGAGGGCTTTCACTGCATTTTTGAAATCTCAACAAAGGACATCAGAGGGTCAAACCGGATTAGTCGGTTTTATCTCGATCGGAAAGGGGCTGCCAGTCCATGAGCAGCCGGGATTTTTTTTCAGAGTTACAGGCTTTGCAGCAGGGGACCACATTGTTCTTGGTGCTTTGCCCGCCTTTGGAAATGGGAACAATATGGTCCATGGTCAGTTCCCTGGCCGGAAATTTCTGGTGGCAGTAAAAGCAGATGCCTTTGGCGCATTTGCGTTTCCACCACTGGGTGGCCCGAAGGGCCCGGGCCTTGTTCTTTTCCCGTTTGATTTCGTCGTCATCCGGAATGTATGAAAATCCGTTCATAGGTGTAATCGGTTTTTTCTGGGTTTCTCAGGCACCACGTTTATCTGTTTCAGCCATTTTTCAACTTCCGATTGAAGAATCTGATAATATTGTTCGGACCCGCCAATGCCGGTGCGGCCGAAAAAATAATTGATTTCCAATAGCTGCGGTTCCGGTGTTTGTGACGGTTCCGGAAAGATCAGATCAATGCCCGCCAGATTGATGCCGGTTTTTTCGCACAACCGGTTTGCGGTTGCAATACCCGCTGCCTGAAGATGGGGATCACTGTCCGCATCAATGATGGCCCCTTTTGCGAGGGCCGTGCCAAATCCGCCGGAATCTGGCGGCACCCGCCAGTAGGGGAACCTCCGGGTGCCGATCACCGCCACCCGGAGGGACCGGCCGTCAGTGGGTATAAATTCCTGAATCAGAAAGCCAGCTTGTCCGGCCCGCTCCCAGGTCGCTGTTTTTTCGAGGATGTTTTCAAGGGCATCCGCGGAATCCACCCGGGCCACCGTGTCGCCTTCGCCGCCCCAGTCGAATTTAAACACCAGGGGAAAGTCGAAAACGGAATTTTTTGGGGAAAATCCGGTTTGATCATGAAATTCCGAAAGACAGGCAAAGGTGCGGGTGCGGGGATGGGGGAGATCAAAATGGGAAAACAGTTTGGTCTGGCCGGTTTTTCCGGGAAACCGGAATCTGGCGCGGTAATCCGGAAACACATGCCGGCAACCGGCCGCAGCCATCTCATAGAGTGACCAGCGGCAGCCCTGGGGCAGAATTACGGCATCGGCTGTTTTGATAGCGTCCGCTTCTTTGGGGCCAGGATCCCGGCCCGCGCAAATGATATTTTTATCTCCCGCGATAATCGGATGGAAAGAAACAATCATCTTGGCGCAGTTAATATCCCAGTTTTCGTAATGCCTTGGCGTCCGTGCTCCAGTTTTTTTCCACCCGGACAAAGAGCTGCAGGAAAACCCGGGTGCCGGTCATCCGCTCAATTTCCATGCGGGCGGCTTCTCCGATCTGCCGGAGCATGGCCCCCTGTTTTCCGATGATAATGCCTTTCTGGGATTTTCTCTCCACATGGATGGCGGCATGGATGCGCACCAGATTTTTTGCGGACAGTTCTTCAAAGGATTCGATGGTAACAGCGGTGGAAAACGGAATTTCCTGGGCGGTGAGTTCAAACACTTTTTCCCGGATCATTTCCGCGGCAATAAACCGTTCCGGCATATCCGTGATCATGTCTTCCGGAAAATAGGGCGGCCCTTGGGGCAGCAGGGTTTTCATGGCTGTCACCAGGTCCGGAATCTGGATGTTCTGGGTGGCGGACACCGGTACAATGGCCTCAAACGCCACGGCATTTGACCATTTTTCAATGAGTTCAAGCAGTTTCGGCTTTTTAACCAGATCGATCTTGTTGAGGGCGCAAATCACCGGCGGATGGCGGCCGTTTTTCAGTTTATTGATGATGAGTTGTTCTGATGCGGGCTCCGGATGGGCTGCGTCAATGACCAGGAGCACAAAGTCCACATCACTGATGGCGGACATGGCCACTTCCACCATTTTGGCATTCAGGGCCTTTTTGCTCCGGTGAATCCCGGGAGTGTCCAGAAATACAATTTGAAAACCAGGCTGATGGCACACGCCGGCGATCCGGTTGCGGGTGGTCTGGGGCTTGCTGGATGTGATGGAGATCTTTTCACCGATCAGGGTATTCAGCAGGGTGGATTTTCCCACGTTGGGCGCACCGATGATCGCGGCAAATCCAGACTTGAACCCGGCGGGAGTTCCGTTATTGTTTGTCATGGGGCGTCCTCTGCCGCAATCGGCCGGCCGATGCAATAATCGATTGCCCGCCAGACGTTTTCCAGGCCCTGGCCGGTTTTGGCGGAAAAGCAGATCAGTTCCTCCGGCTTCAGGGCAAGGGTCTGCTCAACCACCTGCACCTGCTTTTTCTGTTGTGTTTTGGAAAGTTTGTCCGCTTTTGTCAGTACCAAAATGGCCGTGATCCCTCGTTGGTGAAGCCATGCCAGAAAATTGTGCTCCTCATCCCGGGGCGTGCGACGAATGTCCAGAATCAGCAAAACGCCTTTTAAAGAAGACCGGGTGGACAGATACGTTTCAATCATTTTTCCCCAGTCTTTTTTAATCCGCTCCGGCACCCGGGCATACCCGTATCCCGGCAGGTCCACAAACATGAAGGTATCGTTGATGGTGAAAAAATTCAACAGCTGGGTCCTGCCCGGTGTTGAACTGGTTTTCACCAGATGTTTCCGGTTCACCAGTTTGTTGATCAGGGTGGACTTGCCCACATTGGAGCGTCCGGCAAACGCGATTTCCGGCAGGTCCTCCGGCGGATAGTTGGACGGCCGGGTGGCGCTGACGGTAAAGGTTGCCGATTTAATAATCATAGGAGACTATTATACCACTTTGTTTAGAGGGTATTCAATAATGCCTTCCGCCCCGTGCTTCATCAGCTCCGGAATCAGATCCCGGACCGTGTCCGCGTTCACCACCGTTTCCACGGAAAACCAGTCCGACTGATACAGGGACGCCACCGTGGGCGCGTTCAGGCTGGGCAGCAGGGAAACAATTTTTTCCAGGCCGGTGTTCGGCACGTTCATTTTCAGTCCCACCATGTTTTCTGCCAGGAGGGCACCTTTGAGCAGCAGGGCGATCTGTTCGATCTTTTCCCGTTTTTCCGGAATTTTCCAGGCATCGTGATTGGCAATGAGCTGGGTGTTGGTCTGCATCATTTCGTGAATGACCCGCAGACCGTGGGCTTTGATGGTGCTTTCGGTTTCCGTGATTTCCACAATGGCGTCCGCAAGACCCGAGACCACCTTGGCTTCGGTGGCGCCCCAGGAAAATTTGACTTTCACGTTGATGCCTTTTTCCGCAAAAAACCGGCGGGTGTAGTTCAGCATTTCCGTGGAAATGGTTTTGCCCTCAAGATCTTCGAGGGTTTTCACCGGAGAATCATAGGCAACCGCCACCACCCAGCGGGCCGGACGGGTGCTGACTTTGGAATAGACCAGGTCGCTGACCACATGAACGTTGGAATTGTTTTCCGCAATCCAGTCCAGGCCGGTGAGGCCGGCGTCCAGTACCCCGCTCTCTACATTGATGGACATTTCCTGAGCCCGGCACAGGGCGCAGGTGATGGTGTCGTCGTTGATATCCGGAAAATAGCTTCTGCCGTTCACGTTTATCTTCCATCCGGACCGCCGGAAGAGTTCAACCGTGGCATTTTGCAGACTGCCTTTGGGGATGCCGAGTTTTAATGGGGATTTCATTTTTATTCCTTCTTATCTTTTTTATCTTCGACTCTTTATTTGTTGTAGACGGCTTTGGGGTCAAACACCAGTTCGTGGGTGACAACGAGGCCGTCGTCCGCAACTTTCCGGTAAAAACAGCTTTTATAGCCTTTGTGGCAGGCTGCCCCGCCAAGTTGTTCCACCTTCAGCAAAATTGTATCATTGTCGCAGTCCACGCGGATTTCTTTTACGATCTGGACATGGCCGGAAGTTTCGCCCTTGATCCATAGCTGATCCCGGGATCGGCTGTAGTAGGTGGCTTTTCCGGTGGTCAGGGTGGATTGCCAGGATTCCCGGTTCATATAGGCCAGCATCAGCACCTCGCCGGTATCACTGTCCTGCGCAATGGCGGGCAGCAGGCCGCCGGTTTTTTCAAAATTAAGTTCTATCATGACGTGTTCCTTTTGAGCGCGGCCCTGCTAAATTGAAAACGAACCGCTTGATCCGTGTTGCTGAATGTATTTATTCGACAGAAAAAGAGAAACTGTCCCAAAATTATTAATCTTAAATGTAACCTTTAAAATTAATAATTTGACAACAAAGAGTCAATCTTTTTTTAATCTCAGATCCGGCCGGCCGGATCCGCCTGCCTGGGCGTTCCGCCCGGGTCATGGCTTTTAAAAATTTTTTGGACAAATCGTGCCAAGTGCGGTTATTCTGTCTTTTCCTTTGCCGGATTTTTTCATTTGTCGTCTTTCCATTGTCTGGCTTGACAATAAGAAGGCTGATCATTATAGTAATCAATTATTGTACCGGTCGGCGGATAAAAGAGCTTCTTGACCGGTTTTTTAATGCAGAAAGCGTGCTGCAGGCGCGCGCAAAAAACAATGAGGAAAGGAATAGAATAATGGCGGAAAATATTTCGGAAGTCAGTGACAGCACTTTTGACAGTGATGTTTTAAAATCGGACATTCCGGTTCTGGTGGATTTCTGGGCGCCCTGGTGCGGACCCTGCAAGGCCATCGGGCCTGTGATTGAAGAGATCAGCAAAGAATATGACGGCAAAGTGAAATTTTTGAAATGCAACGTGGATGATAATCCGGTAACCCCTGGCAATTACGGCATCCGGGCCATCCCGACCCTGCTTCTGTTCAAGGACGGCCAAAAACTGGATCAGATTGTCGGCATGGTGGATAAATCCAAGATCGCCGACGCCTTGAATAAAAGCTTATAGCCGGTTCTGGAAAAACGGGGTCAGTTTGGGATCGATGATTTCTTGATTTTGGCGGTTTAACTAAATAATATCATTAATTATTTGCGCACATCGCCAATTTTGTGAGATTGGTGCAGCTTCTTTCTTTGCTGTTTACATTCGATTTCCAAATAAGTGCATCTTTCAAAAAACCATTGTCTCGTTCAGAACCGCAGAGAAAAAATCTCAGCGCCCCAGCGCCTCTGTGTTCCTGCGGGATAAAAAGTATGAACAGGTTTCTTGTTTGCCGTTACAGCCACGGTAATACCACCATACACCTCTTACGATGACATTAATGGTATCTGGAAATAAAAGAAAATGAAAAATACGGATTATGATCTGGTAATTGTCGGCAGTGGTCCCGCCGGTTTAACGGCCTCCATTTACGCGGCCCGCGCCCGGCTGAAGTCGCTGGTTCTGGAAAAATCCGCCACCGGCGGCCAGATTCTGGTGACGGACTGGATTGAAAATTATCCCGGGTTTCCCGAAGGCTTGTCCGGCGCGGATCTGGTGATGAAAATGGCGGAACAGGCCAAGCGCTTTGGTGTTGAAATTGAAACCAATCAGGTGCTGTCCATGCAGGTAACGGACGCGGTAAAAAAGATCGTGCTGGATGACCGGACCGTGACCTGTAAGGCAGTCATCCTTGCTACCGGTGCTTCGCCCATGAAACTCGGTGTGCCGGGAGAAGAAGAATTTTACGGCAAGGGAATTTCCACCTGCGCCACCTGTGACGCGCCGTTTTTCAGAAACAGTGTGGTGGCCGCCGTGGGCGGCGGTGATACGGCGGTTCAGGAAAGTATTTTTTTGACCCGGTTTGTGGAAAAAGTCTATTTGATTCACCGCCGCGATGAACTGCGGGCTACCCGGATTCTTCGGGAGCGGGCCATGGAAAATCCCAAAATAGAAATTGTCTGGGATTCGGTGCTGACCGCTGTCAACGGATCGGACGCCGGGGTTGACAGTATTACCGTTAAAAATGTGAAAACCGGCGAACAAAGAGACCTTGCGGTGGAAGGTTGTTTTATATGGGTGGGTACGGCCCCGAATACATCTTTTCTGGAAGGGATGGTTGAAGTGGACCGCAGCGGGTTTGTGGTGGTGAACGAAAAAATGGAGACATCCGTACCCGGGGTTTATGCGGCCGGTGACGTTCGCAACACACCGCTGAGGCAGGTGGCAACCGCTGTGGGAGACGCTGCCATTGCGGCCTTTGAGGCGGCCCAGTATATTGAAGCCTGGGAAAGTCACTAGATTATGCGAATTGATTTTAAGCCGATTTGCCTGTTGCCCTTGAACGCAAGGCACGTGTCAGTGGTCAATCTGATTTTAATCCTGGTGCTGATGCTGGCCCTGGCCGGGTGCTCCTGGTCAAAGCCCAAGACGGAAAAAACCGCTGAAGAACTGGCCGCGGATGGCCGCAGCTATTTTACAGATGAAAAATATGACAAAGCCATTTCTTCTTATAAAAAGCTGAAAGACTGGTATCCGTTTTCCGTGCATGCCAAGGAGGCTGAGCTGAAAATCGCAGACGCCCATTACCGGATGGAATCCTATGATGAGGCGATTCTGGCCTATAATGAATACGAACGGATGCATCCCAATGATGAAAAGGTTCCTTATGTCATTTATCAGGTGGGCCGGTGCGATTTTGACCGGATGGAAACGGTGGACCGGGACGCCACCGCCACCCGGGAGGCATTGCAGACATTCCAGCGACTGGTCACCCAGTTCCCCGAGAGCGAATATGCTGAAAAAGCAGCCTCGCACATTGACACCTGCCTGCGGCAACTGGCGGCTAAAGAAATGGATATCGGTCTGTTTTATTTTAACTTTGAAAAATATGAAGCGGCATTGTATCGTTTTGCCGCTGTGGTGGAGGATTATCCGGACTTTGGTCTTCACCAGCAGGCGTTGGATTATACTGCAAAATGCCGGACAAGAATAGAAGCACAACAGAAGCTGGCCGCAACCCAGGTGGCGGCGTCCAGTGATGGCAAAAAAGATGAAAAAGCGCTGCCCGAAAAAGACTATCTGACTCCGGCGGAATTTTTTTATTAACACCTGAATTGCGCTCAGTTCAGGCGACAGTCCATTGGGCCTTGTTTTTCTGCGACCGTCCGGCCAACCGGGCGGATTTTAAAAAAAGCTTTACAAGGGCATATTGATGGAGTATATGCCTTTTTTTATTTTGCATAAATGTTTTAAAGGAGACCGTCATGTCCAAACAGTGTGAAATTTGCGGAAAAAAACCCATGGTGGGCAATAATGTCAGCCATGCGCATAACGTCAATAAACGTCGATTTAATCCGAATCTTCAGAGCGTTCGCGCGGTGATTAATGGTCAGGTCCGAAAAATATCCGCCTGCACCAACTGCATCAAATCCGGGTTCGTGGTGAAACCATAATCCGGGTCAGGCCCGGCTTATTTCCTGGATTGTATCGATTTTTTTGAGTTTTGCGATCACTTCATCCAAATGGTCAATGTCCTTTACCGCAATGGTAAACGAGCCGTTGACCATTTTGTCTTTTGCGCTTTCCAGATTGACATCCACGATATTGGCTTCCGACTGGCTGAGCGCGGATGATATTTCCGCCAGCAGCCCGACTTTGTCATAGGCCTTGAGGTTCAGCTTCACCTGGAATGATCCCGGTGCCTCTTTTTTCCACTGCACATGAATCTGGCGCTCCGGATTCATCTGAAGGGCATTGACGCATCCCTGCCGGTGAACTGTGATGCCCGCGCCATGGGTGATATAACCGGTGATGGGGTCTCCCGGCACCGGCTGGCAGCACTGTCCGTAGCGGATCAGCACATCCTCCAGGCCGTCCACGATAATGGCATCCGCGTCCTGTTTTTTTTTGTCTTTCCGCCGGGGAATCAGTTTGGTAAACAGGGAATCATCTTTTTTTGCTTTGATTTCGGGGGCGAGTTTGCCGATGAGCTGCAGCGGGGTGATTTTCCCGTACCCGATATGCGCGATCAGGTCTTCCACTTTTTTGAAGTTAAGCTCTCGCGCGGCTTGTTCCATCTGTTTGGAATGGACCAGCTCGTTAAAATTCAGCTTATGCTTGCGAAAGGCTTTTTCGCACAACTCACGCCCTAAACTGATGCTTCTGTCGGTCTCCTGCTTTTTGATCCACTGGCGGATGCGGGCCCGGGCTTTTCCGGTTTTAACATATTTCAGCCAGTCCGGGCTCGGGTGATGGCCTTTGAATGTGGTGATTTCCACAATATCCCCGGTCTGGAGCTTATACTGCAGCGGCACCAGGCGACCGTTCACCTTGGCCCCCGCGCATTGATGGCCGACCTCCGTGTGAATCATGTAAGCAAAATCCACCGGTGTAGACCCCTTGGGCAGATTTTTCACCTCGCCGTTGGGGGTGAAAACATACACATCCTTGGGAAACAAATCGATCTTGACATTTTCCAGAAATTCTTCCGGATCGCCGTAACTTTCCTCATGGTCCACCAGGTTCTGAATCCAGGCAAAGGTGCTTTTGGTCTCTTCGTCAAGGGTTTTGCCCTCTTTATAGCTCCAGTGGGCCGCGATTCCGGAGTTGGCCACCTGTTCCATCTCATGGGTGCGGATCTGAACTTCCATGCGCTCCGCATAGGGGCCGATGACCGTGGTGTGAAGGGATTTATAGCCGTTGGGTTTGGGAAAACCGATATAATCTTTGAATTTGTAAGGAATGGGACGCCATTTAGAGTGGATAAGCCCCAACGCTTCATAACACTGGGGAATGGTATCCAGAATAACCCGGAAGGCGATAATGTCATACACCTGCTCAAATTCGAGTTTCTGGGAGACCATTTTCTGGTAAATGCTGTAAAACTGTTTGTATCTGCCGGTAACGGTGCAGGGCAGGTTGGCGTGGTTTAAAATATCGCTGATGGTGCTTTTGACTTCCCGGATATAGACTTCCCGGTCCGCCTGGTTGGTGCTGACCAGTTGTTTGATTTTTTGATATTCTTCCGGATGGGTGTAGGAAAAGGAAATATCTTCCAGTTCTTTTTTGATCCAGTAAATTCCCAGGCGGGCCGCGATAGGCGAATAAATGTCTAATGTTTCCTGAGCGATGCGGCGTTGTTTGTCTTTTTTGGTGTGATAATGCAGGGTGCGGGTGTTATGCAGCCGGTCCGCAAGCTTGATTAAAATGACCCGGATATCATCGGCCATAGCCAGGATCATTTTGCGGATATTACCGGCCTGGCGGGCTTTTGCCGTATCAAAGGAGAGACTGCTGATCTTGGTGACGCCTTCGATAATTTTGGCGGCATCTTTTCCAAAGAGTTTTTCAATATTTTCGATGGTAGCATGGGTGTCCTCCACCACATCATGCAGCAGGCCGCAGGCAATGCTGGTGGTATCCATCCGCATGTCCGCGAGAATGGAAGCCACTTCCAGGGGGTGGGAAAGATAGGGCTCACCGCTTAAACGCAACTGACCGTCGTGGACTTTGGCCGAATAAATATAGGCCCGGTCCACGATATCAACGTCCGCCTCCGGGTAATAATCATAGATTTTATCAATGATGTCGGTGATTCGGATCATGATCTTTTTTTGGAAAAAACATTAATACGCTTTTGCGAAAACCACCCGCCGGTTGCTCGCCTTTCCGCATTCGATGCACGCCCCTCTTTTTTCCGGCGGGTCTGCTAAGCGATGGGGGATACAGCGGATGGTGACGTTGAGGCGTTCCTTGATCTGCTTTTCACATGCTGCGTCTCCGCACCAGTGGGACAGGGCGAACCCGCCGTGGATTTCTGGCCGTTCTTTGTTTTCCGGTGTAAAAAAAGCGTCAAAAGCCTTTTTGTCATCAATGTTTCGGGTATGCGTTTTTTGGTATTCCAACGCTTTGTTGTATAGGCTGGTTTGAATATCTTCCAAAATGGTAATAATTTCATCGGCAAAGGCGTCTTTTCCCATGGCAAATTTGTCTTTGGGGTCTTTGTCCCGCCGACCCACAAATACGGCGTCCGACGCAATGTCTTTGGGGCCGATTTCCACCCGCAGGGGAATGCCTTTTTTGATCCATTCCCAGTTGCGGGCGCCCCCGATATCCCGGTCGTCGATTTCCACCCGCAGGGGGTAGCCGCAATAGATGACATCTCGCAGTCGCGCAGCCAGTGAATTCGTGTAATCCATCACCAGTTGTCTGTCTTTTTCTTTTCGGATAATGGGCATCAGCACCACATGAGCGGAGGCCACCCGGGGCGGCAGCACCACGCCGTTGTCGTCGCTGTGGGTCATGATGAGTCCACCGATCAGCCGGGTGGAAGCCCCCCAGGAAGTGGTCCATCCGTATTCTTCGGTTTCTTTTTCAGACTGGAATTTGATGTTTGATGCTTTGGCGAAATTCTGGCCCAGAAAGTGGGAGGTCCCGGCCTGAAGCGCTTTTCGGTCTTGCATCATGGCCTCAATACAAAGGGTGGTTTCCGCGCCGGGAAATTTTTCCGATTCGGTTTTTTCGCCGGTGATCACGGGCATGGCAAGATATTCTTCCGCCATTTTTTGGTAAACAGCGAGCATCATTTGCGTTCGGTCGACAGCTTCTTCGCTGGTGGCATGAACGGTGTGGCCTTCCTGCCACAAGAATTCGCTGGTTCGCAAAAAAATGCGGGTCCGCATTTCCCATCGGACCACATTGGCCCATTGATTGATCAGCACTGGCAGGTCCCGATAGCTTCTGACCCACCTGGAAAAGGAATCGCCGATAATGGTTTCCGAAGTGGGCCGCACAATCAGGGGTTCGGTGAGCTTTCCTGCCGGCACCAGGCGGCCGTCTTCCTGCTGCTCCAGCCGGTGGTGGGTAACCACGGCGCATTCCTTGGCAAATCCTTCCACATGAGCGGCTTCTTTCTCCAGAAAATTAATGGGAATAAACAATGGGAAATAGGCATTTTTTACCCCTGTGGCTTTGAACATATCATCCAGAACCCGCACAATATTTTCCCACAGGGCGTAGCCCCAGGGCTTGATGACCATGCATCCCCGCACGGGTGAGGCTTCCGCCAGATCGGATGCTTTAATAACCTCCTGATACCATTCCGGATAATTGTCTTCCCGGGTCGGTTCAATCGCTGTTTTGGCTTGTTTTCCCATTTATTTCCTCAAGTTTTTGTTATTTTTCAATATGTTTTAAGATTGATGCTCAAATTCGGCCACGGCCCGGAGCAGTTCATCCACCAGCTGCGCCTGGGGGAATTTTTTAACGACCTTTCCTTTTTTAAATAAAATACCGACGCCGTCGCCGCCGGCAATGCCCACGTCCGCTTCTTTTGCCTCACCGGGACCATTCACCACGCATCCCATAATTGCCACCTTGATGGGCGCTGTTCGGGTCATCAATGCGTTCTCAACAGCCTCGGCAATGGAAAAAAGGTCGATATTGCAACGGCCGCAGGTGGGGCAGGA
This sequence comes from Desulfobacterales bacterium, assembly GCA_963675805.2. Lineage (GTDB taxonomy): Bacteria > Desulfobacterota > Desulfobacteria > Desulfobacterales > Desulfosalsimonadaceae > SURF-3. Next base: position 1,686,780 of record CAXXNU010000001.1, read on the forward strand.
GATAATCTCCGGCCCCCGTCGTCGGATTCCCAGGGCTTTTAAAATTTCAAACCCCACTCGCACTTCTTCCACCGGATCCCGGGTCAGCGAAACCCGCAGGGTGTCGCCGATGCCTTCCGCCAGCAGCATGCCGATACCGATGGATGATTTTACGATTCCGGAAAAAAGCCCGCCCGCTTCAGTGATGCCAACATGCAGGGGGAAATCAGTAGCTGCGGAAAGCTGCCGGTAGGCCGCAATACTCTGGCGGACATCAGAAGATTTAATGGCCAGCTTGATACTGGCAAAGCCCAAAGAATCCATCAGGTCAATCTGTTTCAGGGCGCTTTCCACCAGGGCGGCAACAGTGACGCCGCCGTGCTTTTTGATCAGGTCTTTTTCAAGGGACCCGGCATTTACGCCGATTCTGATCGGAATGTGGTGGGCTTTGGCGCAATCCACCACCGCTTTAATCCGCTGATGGCTGCCGATATTGCCGGGATTGATGCGAAGAGCGTCCGCACCGGATTCCGCCGAGCGGATGGCGAGCTTGTAATCAAAATGGATATCCGCAATCAGGGGAATAGTGATTTTATTTTTGATAAGGCCAATGGATGCGGCGGCAGACTCATCCGGCACCGCCACCCGGACGATTTCGCATCCGGCCTGTTCCAGCCGAAGGATCTGGGCCACCGTCGCTGCGGCATCCTGGGTCCGGGTGTTGGTCATGGACTGCACCGCAACCGGTGCGCCGCCGCCGATTTTAACATCCCCCACACAAATCTGGCGGGTCTTTTTGCGTTGAATGACAAATGACATGGCTGATAAAAGTCGCAGGAAAAGGGGTCCTTGAAAATTCGGCAAAGCCGCCAAACTTAAATTTTTAGCAGAGCATTAAGGTTTGTTCAAGTGAAATAAAAAGGCACTCGGGTTGGGGTCGTGAAAATTTTTGCTGGTCGCCGAGCCGTTGCCAGGTTGCAAATTCCGTCAGGTTATGGTTTAAATAACCCATTCAGCCCGGCCCCGGGATTCACCTGAAACAGGATAGCTGCAACTTTCATTACCATCAAGGAGCGAAAATGTCTGATAAAGGGATAGAAAAATTAATTGCGGAAAAAGTCCAAAACAATGAGCTGCCCTGCGCGGTGGCATTTTATATTGCGGAAAAACTGGCGATTTCTCCGGCTGAAGTGGGCGCCTATGCGGATGGACATAAGCTCCGGCTGGTCAAATGTCAGTTGGGGTTGTTCGGGTATGAGCCGGAAAAAAGGATTGTCAAACCCGCGGATTCCGTGTCAGCGGACCTGGAAAGCGCTATCCGGCATGCGCTGGTCAATGACCGGCTGCCCTGCAAATCCGCCTGGGCGCTGGCGAAAAAATTAAACGTCCGCAAAATGGCGGTCAGCAGTGCCTGTGACGCATTGGGAATTAAAATTAAGCCTTGTCAGTTGGGAGCGTTTTAACCTCCGCAGTCTGACCGACCATCGATTGCAATCAAACCTGGTCAGATCGCGAATGGTGACCCCAACGGGATTCGAACCCGTGTTACCGGCGTGAGAGGCCGGCGTCCTAAACCGCTAGACGATGGGGCCGTTTTGGCAGGTCGCCTTTCCCGCCGAACAAAATGATTCCGGCAGGATCGTTAAAAATGATGCCACTTTCATATTTTGACAGAAGAATTTTGTCAAATAGAATTTTACGCGGCGTTATCCGGTTTTTTGCCTCTCCGGAATCCAAATAACAAATAGAGGAGCCAGCCGAAAAACGGCGTCAGGGTGATCAGCCACCAGGCCACTTTTTCGCCGGTGGTGTTGAATTGTTTGATGGAGATATCCACCAGCATCCAGATGGTCAACAGAAAGAAGGGTATGGTGATGGCGATAAAGGTAACAGTGGTTTGAAGTTCCATATCGGTCCTTTGGTCAGTTCAGGAGGATTTTAGCTTTTCAGCAATTTTTAATACGGTATCCACATAATAAGAACTGTGGTTGTAATGATACACCACTTTTCCGGCGTCCTCCCGGGTCATGGCGGGTTTCCAGCCATAATGTTTCAGGTAATTGGCAATGCTGGCAATAGCATCTTCGTGATGAAACAGGTTGATGCTGCCGTCGTCGTTGCCGTCTTCGGCCAGAATCAGGATATTGCTGGGCATAAACTGGGCAAAGCCCATGGCGCCGGCATAGGAGCCGATAATATCATAAATATCCTGAGGTTCCATGCCTTCCTTTTCCATATAGGTAAGAAAGGCGATCAGTTCTTTGTAGGCCCATTCTGCTTTTCGGACAGCTTTTTTTTCATATTCAGCCCTTGTCACCCGGTTTTTCTCCGGGATTTTCTCCCAGAACCGGTCCCGGACAGTGTTGTCCGCCAGGGCCGCCATGGTAGACAGGATGCTGAGAACGGGCCGGCTGCCCACATAGGTGCCCAGGCGGGTTTCCACCAGCATGATAGCAGTGATGACTTCCTTGTCCACCCCATAATCAATTTCTGCCTTTAACAGATCCGCATGATATTTTCGCATGTAATCCGTTGCTTTTTGAATGGATTTTTTGGAAAGAAACTGATCGTAATTCAGTTTGCTTTCCTGATGCCGGAAATAGGAGGAAACCCCTTTGATATCAAAAAAAACGCCGGGATTGTCATAAAGAGCGTTGATCCGGGCCTCGGAGAACCCCGCGGTCTTATCGTTGATGAGTTGATTTTTTAGACTATGGAAACTGATGCTGCCATCGTGGGGATCCTCAGCTGAAGCGGCCGGGGGGAAGGCCGCTGCCATCAGAATGGCAAAAAATATTAAAAAGATGGGTTTGCAGTGCCGATTGCCGGCGGCAAAAACTGCCGCCGATCGCAGGGTCTGGAATTTGTTCACAAATAACCTCCATTATGGGCGTTCATAATTTCGGATCCGGGGCGGGCAGGGGCACATCATAGGGTGCCCGCCGGTAAAATGCCGTGATGGCCGTATAGCCGGTTTCAGCAAGCAAGGCCATGGCCACGTCAAAATGCCGGGCCACTTGTGTGGGCTCATGGGCGTCTGATCCAAGGGTGACCCGGATATTTTTTTCAAAACATTTTTTCAATAGATCCGGGTCCGGATAAAATTCATTGGCTGCATGGTTAAAACCGCTGGTATTTAATTCAACTGCAAGATTTTTGTACCGGATTAAAGACAGGATATCTTCAAATTTTTCTCTCACTTTCAAGGAAGGCCGGCGGCCGAATTTTTTGGTAACATCCAGATGGCAGATAATATCAAACGGCATGGTGTCTATCATCTCCTGCATCAGCAAGAGATAATCCGTACAGATCACATCAATGGTTTCCTGCTCGCGCAGCTTTGTATCTTTTGAACTAACAATGTTTATTTGATCAATAAAATGAACAGACCCCCCGATCACGTCAAAATCATAGGGCTGGATTATTTTTTTGATTTCCGGGGCGTTTTGGGGATCATAATCGATTTCCAGGCCGGCTTTTACCTGGATATCGGTTTTATAGGTCTGCCCCAGCCGGCGGATGGTCTGATAATAGAGCGGCACATCCGAAGGCGCCATGGACATATGCCGGCCCCGCTCATGCAGGGTCAGGTGATCCAGAAAACAGATTTCCGAAAGTCCTGCCGCAATGCCCTGCCGGATATAGGCTTCCATGGTGCCGTTTGCATGGTTGCAAAGGGATGTATGAACGTGGTAATCAAGCATGGATATCCGGTCCGGAAAATATTTCGTCAACAGAACAAAAAATCCTATTCATAAACATACGCACAATCGGAATCAGAATCAAGGGATGAAAAAAGCGAAAATAATTTACTGCTGCCAGGAATGCGGGTATAACGCCCCCAAATGGCTCGGCCGATGCCCGGAATGTGGCGGATGGGATTCGTTTGTGGAAGAACGCAAAGCACCGTCAAACAGCCCCGGCGCACGAACCGGGCAGCCGTTTGCAAAACCGGAACCCGTGCCCATTGATTCGGTGGACATCCATGAAGAAGACCGGACCCGGACCGGCATTCACGAGTTTGACCGGGTGCTGGGCGGCGGGGTGGTGGCCGGCAGCCTGGTGCTGATCGGCGGCGATCCCGGTATTGGCAAGTCCACACTGCTCCTTCAGGTGATTCACGGACTGGCAATGCAGGATAAAAAGATTCTGTATGTGTCCGGCGAAGAATCCGTCCGCCAGATCAAAATGCGGAGCCGCCGGCTGGAAGCCATCTCCCCGGGGATGCTGGTGGTGTCTGAAATTGATATTGACGCGATTTTGGAAATGACGGAATCTGTTAGGCCCGACGCCCTGGTGGTGGATTCCATTCAGACCATGTTCAGTCCGGAGTCGACGTCCGCGCCGGGCAGCGTCAGCCAGGTCCGAGAGGCCACCATGAAACTCATGGTCATGGCGAAAAGAACCGGCATCCCGACATTTCTGATCGGTCACGTCACCAAAGACGGGGCCATTGCCGGTCCCCGGATCATGGAACACATGGTGGATACGGTGCTGTATTTTGAAGGGGACCAGAACCATGAGTTCCGAATTCTCCGGGCCGTGAAAAACCGGTTTGGCTCCACCAATGAGATCGGGGTGTTTGAAATGAAGGAAAAGGGGCTTGCGGAAGTGAGAAACCCATCCGCCATTTTTCTGGCGGAACGGGCCGCCAATACCCCCGGCTCGGTTGTTACGGCATGCATCGAAGGGACCCGTCCCATTCTGGTGGAACTACAAGCCCTGATCAGCAGCGCAGGGTTCGGCACCCCCCGCCGGACTGTGCTGGGCCTGGATTATAACCGGGTATCCCTTTTGGTGGCAGTGATGGAAAAAAAACTAGGCCTGAATCTGGCCGGCCATGATATCTTCATGAATGTCACCGGCGGGGTAAAGGTATCCGAACCAGCGGTGGATCTGGGCATTGTGGCGGCAGTGGCGTCCAGTTTTCTGGATCGTCCCGTCCCCGAGGGACTTGTCCCCATCGGGGAAGTCGGGCTTTCCGGCGAAGTCCGGGGGGTGTCCCATCTGGAAACCCGGATTTCGGAAATCCGGAAAATGGGGTTTACAACATGCATTGTCCCGAAAAACAGTTTGAAACAGTTGACGAATAAAAATGATCTCCGGTTGATTGGTGTCACTAAGTTGTCGGAAGTGCTGGATAATTTATTTTAATGGCCCGAATTTAATGACCCGGAAAAAGCAAAAAAACAGATACCAGACCGATCATTATGCCCAACAAGCGAAAAAGGATCATTTTCCGGCCCGGTCCGTTTACAAGCTCAAGGAAATTCAGCAGAAATTCAATCTGATGGCCAAAGGCGACCAGGTGCTGGATCTGGGATGCGCACCCGGTTCCTGGGCCAAATATGCTGCTTCGGTGGTGGGGCCGGAAGGCCGGGTCGTGGGCGTGGACCTCAAGGACGTGATGGAAAAGTTTCCCGCCAACACCCGCATAATGATTGGTGATGTGCTGGCGCTGGCGGAAATGGAAAAAGAAAATCTGGAACAAAAAATCGGATCAGGGTATAATATTGTTTTAAGTGACATGGCCCCGGCCACTACCGGGCGCAAGGAGGTGGACGCCGCCCGGTCTTATTATCTTTGCAGGGCGGCCCTTGCCATCGCACAAAAAAGTCTGGCCGCAGGGGGCGCGTTTGTATGCAAGATTTTTCAGGGGGAGGACTTTGAAACATTTAAAAATGCGGTAGCCGGCAGTTTTGAAACCCATAAAATTTTCAAACCCCAAAGCTGCCGCAAAGAGAGCAAGGAAATATATATTATTGGTCTGGTGAGTATTTGACGAAAAAACAGGAGGAAACCATACATGGCAGGACACAGCAAGTGGGCGAACATCAAACACCGCAAAGGCGCGGAAGATGCCAAGCGGGGAAAGATTTTTACAAAGGTGGTCAAAGAAATTATTGTGGCGGCCCGTCTCGGCGGCGGCGATCCCAATGCCAATCCCCGGCTGCGTCAGGTGCTCTTAAAAGCCAAGGGATGCAACCTGCCCAAGGATAAGGTCGAGCGGGCCATTAAAAAGGGCACCGGTGAACTGGAAGGCGTGAATTATGAGGAAACCACCTATGAAGGATACGGCCCGGGCGGCGTGGCTGTTTTGGTGGAGTCTCTGAGCGACAACAAAAACCGGACCGTGGCGGATGTGCGCCATCTTTTCAGCAAATATAACGGCAATCTGGGGGAAAACGGGTGTGTGGCCTGGATGTTTGACAAAAAAGGATGGCTGGCCGTGGCAAAGGCGGATGCGGACGAAGAGGAACTCATGCTGACGGCCCTGGATGCCGGGGCCGAGGATGTGAAAGACGATGATGATGATAACTTTGAAATTATCACTGCACCGGATGATTTTGAAGCAGTCAAGGAGGCCTTAGAAAAAGCCGGGGTGCCGATTGTGGATGCGGAAGTCACCATGCTGCCCCAGAACTACGTAAGCCTGGAGGGCAAGGAAGCGGAAAGCATGCTCAAGCTGATGGATGCCCTGGATGATAATGATGATGTCCAGAAAGTCTATACCAATGCGGATATACCGGATGAGGTGATGGAAAATTTATAAAATCCGGTTCAGGAACCAATAGGATTTAAGTAAATTTCGGTGGGGATGGCCTTTTGAGGCCTCATGTGAATAGATAGCAGGCCCCGAATTTTAATTTTAGAAAGCCCCTCAGGGCGTGGCCCTGAGGGGCTTTCTTTTAGCCGGGTAATGATTTTTTCCCCAACCCTCAGCCTTCCTTCTTCACAACCGAATCATCCGCTCCACCGACGCCAAAGCCGGTACCCGGATTTCCTCGGGCACCCGGACGTTGCCGGTGCCGTTTTCAAGACTTGCCAATACATCCGCAAGGGTAATTTTTTTCATGTCCACACATTTCATGGCAGGCGATGCCGGGTAAAAGGTTTTGTCCGGATTGGCTTTTTGTAGGGGATAGAGCAGCCCCACTTCTGTTCCCACAATAAAGGCTGTTTTTTCAGATTCTTTCGCAACGCGGAGCATGCCGGAGGTGCTGGCAACAACGTCAGCCATTTCCAGGATCTCAATACGGCATTCCGGGTGCGCCATGAACAGGGCGTCCGGATGGGCCTGTCGTTGTTTTTCCACCTGGGCCGGCGTCAGGGCGTCATGATAGGGGCAGAATCCATCCCATTTGTGGATGGTCTTGTCTGTTTTGGTGGCGGCATAAGTGGCTAGGTTTCGGTCCGGCACCATCAGCATTTCCGCCGCCTCTATGCTGGCGGCCACCTTCACCACATTGGCTGAGGTGCAGCAGATGGTGGTGAGGGCCTTGACCGCGGCAGTGGAATTGACATAGGTGACCACCGGCATGTCCGGGTTTTCCGCGATGCGGGCTTTTAGTGCCTCGGGTGTCACCATGTCCGCCATGGGGCAGCCTGCATCCGGCCGGGGCAGCAGCACGGTTTTGTCCGGTGACAGAATGGCCGCCGTTTCCGCCATGAACCGGACCCCGCAGAATACAATAATGTCCGCGCTGGTCTGGGCCGCCTTTATACTGAGTTCCAGGGAGTCTCCGCAGAGATCGGCAATGTCCTGAACCTCCGGGGGTTCATAGTTGTGTGCCAGGATAATGGCGTTTTTTTCTTTTGCCAGGCGTTTTATCTGGCGGGTTATCTCTTGATTCATGGTAAATCTCTTTGTGAAAAATTAAGTTTTATTCGTCGAGTTTTAAAATATCCGCGCCTGGCGGAATCTTGAAATTAAATAAGGAGGCATCGGTTTCTCCGAATTTCAGGTCGTTGAATTCAATCCGGGTTTCGTCCCCATAGTCATTTAAGGTTCGTACGCTTTTGATGTCAAGAGAGGCCTTGTCAATATTCAGGAAAATGGCGGACAGATCCAGTTGTTTTTGCTCCGGCACAAGCTTCAGTGTGTACTGAGAGGCCTCCGGCGGTGTTGAAAGACTGACCGTATAAGCATCCTGGACCCGGCTGAAATTGGAGAGAAAACTGGCGCCCTTGCCGTTGCTGAAATAGGTCATGGCATCACCGATCACCACCTGATTGTCTTCCGGCCGGTAAATCCATAGCGTTTTTCCGTCGGAAATAATGGCATAATTTTCAGGGGTTTTATATTCCCACCGCATCATGCCCGGGTGCTTGAACCAAACTTTTCCGGATGCCGTATCCATGATATCCAATGCTTTTAAAACAGATTCCTGGAAAAATTCCGCAGAAAAGTCAGCCGCATTATAGCGGCTTTCCAGTTTTTTCAGCACGGTTTCATGGCTGATTGCTGAAGCCACGTTTTCGGATGCCCCGGCAGGATCATTTTCAGAATTTTGAGCCGGCGCTTCCTGGGATAGGGCAATCCCGGGCACCATGCTACAGCACACGAGAATGATGCAGAAAAACAGGAGTTTTTTCATTGGGTCAGCCTTTTTTCAATGGTTGAAATTTGATTCTGCCAAACACAAACAGATTTTTACTGAAATAAAATGAAATTCAGCGCGGATCAAGACCGGATATATGCCGGTCGATATTCCGGAATGGCCGATGTCGGTATATGTATTTGATATTACAGCTTAAACTTAAATAGTTCGTGTGCAAATTTTTCTTGACACCCCCTCAGACTCTTTGGTAGTTATTTGACTTTGTTAAAAAATATTTCGGTCGGGTTTGTGCATTTTTTGCTTAACTTAATATATTTCAGGAGGTAACTATGCAAAGAAGAATTAGAAAGGTAGCCGTTATCGGTTCAGGTATCATGGGCGGCGGTATTGCAGCCCTGATGGCCGGTGCCGGTGTGGAAGTCTTGCTTTTAGACATCGTTCCGTTCGATTTGACCGATGAAGAAAAGAAAAATCCTAAAGCAAGAAACAGAATGGTTGAGACCGGTTTAAATGCTGCGATCAAGTCAAAACCGCCACTGTTTTATGACAAAAAAAATGATGTCCCCATGATTTCCATCGGAAATTTGGATGATGATTTTGACAAACTGGCCGATTGCGACTGGATTGTTGAAGTGGTTGTTGAAAATCTGAAAATTAAACAACAGCTTTTCAAACGCATTGAAGGCGTCAGAAAACCCGGTTCCATCGTCAGCTCAAATACATCCGGTATTCCGCTGAAAGATATGTCCGCTGAATTGAGTGAGGAAATGTGTCAGCATTTCATGGGTACCCACTTTTTCAACCCGGTCCGCTACATGCATTTGCTGGAACTCATTCCCGGCGAAAAGACCCTGCCCGAAGTCCTGGATTTTGTAGCTAACTTTGGTGAAGTCATGCTGGGTAAAGGGATTGTATGGGCCAAAGATACCCCCAATTTCGTGGGTAACCGGATCGGTATCCATGGTATTGGAAAAGCCATGCAGGTTATGCTCGAAGACGGCCTGACCATTCCCGAAGTGGATGCGATTTTCGGTGCTCCCATGGGCCGTCCCAAAACAGCTATTTTCAAGACGTCTGACCTTGTCGGTCTGGATACCATGTCCCATGTATCCTCTAACACCTATGACCTTTGTGTTGATGACGAAGAACGGGATACCTTTATCGTTCCGGATTTCGTCAAAAAAATGGTTGAAAACAAACAGCTGGGCAACAAGACCAAGGGCGGTTTTTATAAAAAAGAATTGACCCCGGAATGGAAAACCCTGCGCAAGGTTATCGATCCGACCACCGGAGAATATGTTGATCTTGACAGACCCACTTTCCCGTGCCTGGATGCTGCTAAAAAATGTGAAACCACCGCTGAAAAAATTCAGACGGTTGTTTACGGTGATGATAAAGGCGCCAAGTATGCATGGAAAGTGACTGCTGCTGCTTGTATATATGCCGCTAACAGAATCCCGGAAATTTCTGACACCATCGTTGAAATCGATAATGCCATGAAATGGGGTTATAATTTTGAAATGGGCCCGTTTGAAACATGGGATGCCATTGGTGTTGAAAAATCCGTTGCCAAGATGGAAGCTGACGGCATGACGGTTCCGGCAAATGTAAAGAAAATGATCGCATCCGGTGCGACCACTTTCTACAAACTGGAAGGCACAAAACGGATGTTTTTTGACTTTGCTTCCGTTGGATACAAAGAAATCAAAACCAATGAAAAAGCAATTGTCCTTGCGGATCTCCGAGCCAACAATAAAGTGGTTAAGTCCGTACCTTCCTGCTCTTTGATCGACTTGGGCGACGGTGTATTCAATCTTGAATTCCATTCAAAAATGAACGCGCTGAATGGTGAAATGCTGGATTTCATGAAAGAAGCTGGTCAGTATGTTCTGGAAAACGGTGTCGGTCTTGTTATTGGTAACCAGGCCGGCGGAATGCCCGGCGCATTCTCCGCCGGTGGTGACTTGGCTTATATGCTGGGCCTGGCAAAAGCCGGTAAGTTTGATGAAATTGATTCTTTTATTAAGGGTGTTCATGAAGGCATTATGGGTACCAAGTATTCACCGTATCCTGTTGTGGCAGCCCCTTATGGTCTGGCATTGGGCGGTGGATGTGAAACCTGCATGTCAGCAGACAGAATTGTGGCCCACACAGACCTTTTCATGGGTCTGGTTGAAATCGGTGCCGGGCTGGTTCCCGGCGGTTGCGGCATGATCCATCTGTGGAGAAACTATATTGAGTCTGCACCTCCTGCCGGTAAAATCACTGATCTGGCCGGTTTCTTTATTCAGGCCTTCATGTGCGTGGCCCAGGCAAAAGTTTCCTCTTCTGCAGCAGACGCCCGCAAGAATGGTTTCTTGAGACCCACGGACCGAATTGTTGCCAATAAAGACAACCTGATCGGTGAAGCAAAGAAAGAAGTTCTCAAGATGGTTGATGACGGTTATGCACCGCCAAGAAAGAAAAAGACAAAGGTATTCGGACGTGAAGCGCAAGGTATGCTGTGGGCTGAAATGAACAACATGAAATCCGGCGGTTACATTACCCCGCATATGGAATTCATTGCCAAGAAAGCAGCGGTATGTATGGCCGGCGGCGATGTCCCCTCAGGAACGCTTGTGACTGAAGAGCACCTGATGAAACTGGAAAGAGAAGCCTTTGTGGATCTGTGGAGAACCGAAAATACACAGAAAATGGCTGAAAACATCATGAAGACAGGTAAGCCGTTATTCCTTTAATTAAAACAATAATAGAAAATTCCAGGAGGAAAACTCTATGAAAGAAGCATATATTGTAAGTTCCGTCAGGACTCCCGGTTGCCGCAGAGGTAAAGGCGCTCTGGCCCAGACGCGGCCAGAGGATCTGCTGGTTCAGGCGTTGAATGCGTTGATCGAGAGAACGCCGGGTGTGGAAAAGAAAGATGTTGAAGACCTGATGATCGGTTGTGCGTTTCCCGAAGCCGAACAAGGATTAAATATTGGCCGGGTTGCCGCACAGATGGCCAAGTTTCCGGATGCCACTAGCGGCGCCACTGTCAACCGTTTTTGCTCGTCGGGTCTGGAAGGCATTGCCCTTCAGTCCATGAAAATTAAATCCGGGTGGTGCGATGTCGCCATCGGCGGCGGGGTTGAGTCCATGTCGATTGTTCCCATGGGCGGCAATATGCCGCGCCCTCATCCGGAATGGTCCAAGGAAAACCCGGATGTGTATGTCTCCATGGGCATCACCGCGGAAAACGTGGCCAACCGCTATAAGATTACCCGTGAAATGCAGGATGAGTTTGCCTATCATTCACAAATGAAAGCATCCAATGCAAAAGCCAAAAAACTGTACAAGGAAATCGTTCCCACGGAAGCCGCCAGATACGTGGAAAAGAATGGTATCTATGAAAAAGAAACCTTTATCCAGGATTTTGATGATGGTATCCGTGAAACCACCACAGCCGAAGGTCTGGCCAAACTGCGGCCGGTATTTGCGGCCAATGGTTCCGTAACCGCGGGTAACTCTTCCCAGACCACGGATGGTGCGGCCGTTAGTATGGTCATGAGTGAAGAAGCCGTGAAGAAATTTGGCCTTAAACCGATTGCCAAAGTTGTTGCATACACGGTTGCCGGTTGCCGGGCGGATGAAATGGGTGTTGGCCCTGCCTATGCAGTTCCCAAACTGCTGAAGATGACCGGAATGAAAGTGGAAGATATCAACCTCTGGGAACTCAATGAAGCCTTTGCTTCCCAGTGTATCTATGCCATGCAGCAATTGGGTCTGTACGACAAAAGAGAACTGTGGGAATCCACCAGTGACAAACGCATCATCAACGTGAATGGCGGCGCCATTGCGCTTGGCCATCCCCTGGGATGCACCGGAGCCAAACTCTGCGCCCAGATCATGAATGAAATGCGCGAACGCGGCGCCAAATACGCGGTCGAGTCCATGTGTATCGGCGGCGGCATGGGTGCTGCGGCATTGTTTGAACTGTGTGAATAATTTTTCTTCGAAAAATTATAATAAAATAAAAAAGGCCGCCCGGTTCCGGGCGGCCTTTTTTATTCTTTTTTTTGGTTCTGGAAATATGCTATAAAAAAAATATTATTCATCCATTATCAGTCAGGCAAAAGGAGTTGTGAATGGCCGCAATTGAGCATTTAAGAGAGGTTGAAACGTTTCAGGGTCTGGGAGAAGAGATCCTCACGGAAATTGAACGACTGGCCGAAGAAAAACGATTTACCACCGGAGAAAGATTGTTTAAGGAGGGAGACACCGCCACGCATCTTTGGGTTGTTGAAGAAGGGACCATTGATCTTCGGTTTGACCTGCCGGGCCGTGAAACCTCGGAAGAGGCGACCCTGTCATCGGTTGCGGCAGATAAGATATTCGGGTGGTCCAGTTTTGTGCCGCCGTATAAATACAAATTATCAGCCTATTGCGCGTCTGATCAATGCCGGGTGCTGGCCATTGAGCGGAATGCCCTTCGCGACTATTTAACCGCCCATCCGGAAATCGGCTACCAGGTCATGGCTGCCATGCTTCAGGTGGTGGGCAGACGGTTTGATAGACTTCAGGGCACGGCGATTAATGCACCGATGGCTCGGTAAGAATATTCATCATTGCCGGAGTGTTGCCATCCGGAGGGGATAGGAGAAGAGAATATGATTAGTCTGGATTTTCTGGAACAGGTGGATGTTTTTAAAAACCTGGATGACAGTCAGCTATCGGCGATTCAGGAGCGCGCCGAGGCGGTTGAATTTAAAAAAGGGGACTGCATCTTTGTCCAGGGGGATAATGCGACGGATGTCTGGATCGCCAGGGAGGGTGATGTGGAACTGAGAACTGAGGACCCGGCCGCTCAAAAAGATGCCCGGGCTGCCAGCCCTTCTTTTTTGTCAAAAACCCAGGTTTTCGGCTGGACCTGTTTTGTTCCGCCCCATACATATCGCCTGTCCGGTTATTGCGGGTCCCGAACCTGCAAAGTCATCCGTTTAAAGAGGGAATCTTTGCTGGCCATTTTTGAAAAGGATGCAATGCTTGGCTTTAAGGTGATGGATTATCTGGTGCAGACCGTGGGTAAACAGTTTGAGGAGCTTCAGGATGAGATTGCCCGGAACCGTGGCATCGAGATGATGAGCCAGTGGTAAAAATTATCCTGTAATTTCAATAATTTTTTTTGATGTATACTCCCCCGTGTCGGCCAGGCCGTCCACCGGCAGAAAAAGATGGGCGTTGTTTGAAAAAAGACAGGTTACGGATGCGGGAAAGTCCTCGTCGGCTTCATAAAAGATGTAACATAGGGCGATTTTGGGAAGCGGATGCACCACAAAGCTGAAATCGCCACCCACCGCCGAAAGTATATCAATGCCCGAAAGCGCGGTTTTGATTTTTTCCGTTCCGGTTTTTTTTATTTTTTCCACATGCGATACCAGTACCTGCTCCGTGTGCGTCGTAAAAGCGCCCACATAGGGCATGCTGTTGTCGAATTCCTTGAAAGACCGGAACGGTTCCCGTACGCACGAATCCGGGCGGGCATTTAGGGCGTACAGAGAAATCAGAATGTCAAATACGGATGAATGTTGTTGTTCGCCCCAAGAGATGCCATCTGGTGAAATCACACAAGTCTCTCCAAACGCCTGAAATATAAACCGGTCTGATTCCTGTCTGGCCGGCAGGGTTTCGGCAAGGTTCGGGGGCAGATCTTGATACAGTTTGCAAAGATTGTCGTTTGCAATTTTTGCGTAATTATCCGTCACCGTCTTCCTCCCTGTCGCGACTGGAACCTGATGAGTGCAGGTGGAAATTAATCACACCAGGTTTCAGGATGATAATGTACATGTACTTTTTTCATGAAATCGATATTTTTCAGAAGGGCCTGCTCCACCCGGGTGGCGATTTTATCCCCCTCAAAAACCGTCATGCTGCCATCCACGCAGATGGTTACATTAACGACCAGGTAAGGGCCGAATCGGTGGGCATGAATTTCTTCGATATCCCGAACTCCCGGAATTGATGTGACCAATCCTTTGATCTGGGTGGCCAGATGTTTACCCGGCAGGGTGTCCATGAGATCAGAGGAGGATTCCCGGATAATCTCAACGCCGGTGTGCAGAATGATCAAAGACACCATCGCTCCGGCCAGGGGATCTACCCAGGGATGGCCGGAACGGCCGAAAAAGATGCCGATGGTTGCAGCCAGAGCGGAGAAAATATCATTTCTGTGATCATATCCCAAAGCCAGCACAGCGGTGTTTTTCGTCTCGCGGCCGATGGCAAGGGTCCAGATGGTCAGGAGTATTTTAAAACCCACTGTCAAAAGCGCCGCCCACAGGGCGACGATGGATGCGCCCGGCGCGTTCCCCCGCTCAAAATACAGCTGATACACCCCGTTAACGGAATTCCAGAAAATGGCAATGGCGGTGGTAATGACAAACGCTCCCACCACTACTGCGGCAATGCTTTCCATCTGGGCATGACCGTAGGGGTGTTCCTCATCCGGCGGTTTGCCGGACAGTTTCATAAAAATGCTTACCACAATGCCGTAGGCCACATCTGATGTGGAATTGATGCCGTCCGCCAGAAGTGCCGGGCTGTGCCCGATAATGCCGATGCCGGTCTTCAGGCCCGCCAGAAAAAAATTGGCGGCCAGGCCCACATAAACGGCCAGAAGACTTTTTTGGTTGCGTTGTTTGTGCATTTTCAGCGGCTAAAAAAAGCTGCCTTTTGGGGCAGCTTTTTTAAAAAATTAAAAAAAATTAATAAATTGCGCAGCAATTTATCCGTTTTTCTTCTCAAATTCCGTCATAAACGCCACCAGGGTCTTGATGCCGTCAACGGGCATGGCATTGTAAATAGATGCCCGGCATCCGCCCACGGACCGGTGGCCTTTCAAACCGCCCATGCCCTGTCCCGTTGCTTCTTTGATGAATTGTTTTTCAAGATCCTCGCTGGGCAGGCGGAAGGTGACGTTCATCAGGGACCGGCTGTCTTTGTCCGCCGTGGCATTGTAGAAATCCGAACTGTCCATGAAATCATAGAGGATGGCGGCTTTTTCTTTGTTTATTTTTTCCATGGCCCCAAGGCCGCCCACGGTTTCCTCCAGCCATTTCAGAACCAGCTGGACGCAGTAGACGGAGAAGCACGGCGGGGTGTTGTACATGGAGTTTTTGTCGGCAAATGTTTTGTAATTGAGCATGGACGGCAGGCCGTCCGGGCAGCGCCCAAGCATATCATCCCGGACGATGACCATGCAGACCCCGGCCGGCCCGATATTTTTCTGGGCGCCAGCGTAAATCATGCCGAATTTTTGAACATCCAGGGGCCGGGACATGAAATCCGAAGACATGTCCGAGATGATGGGAACGCCGCCTGTATCCGGAAAGTCCGCCCACTGGGTGCCCTTGATGGTATTGTTGGAGGTGATGTGGGCATATACTGCGTCTTTGTTGAAGGCGATGTTTTTCGGAATATAGGCAAAATTCCGGTCTTCGGAGGATGCCACCACCTGATGGGATTTGCCCTGGATTTTGGCTTCCTTGATGGCTTTGGTGGACCAGGTGCCGGTGTTGACATAATCTGCGGAGTCAGCGTCACCCAGAAAGTTCATGGGTATCATGGCAAACTGCAGGGACGCACCGCCCTGGATAAACAAAACATGAAACTCGTCGCCCAGGCCCAGGAGCCGTTTGGTCCTCGCCACGGCATCATTGATCACATCATCAAACCAGGGGGACCGGTGGCTCACTTCGGTGATGGACATGCCGCTGGATTTATAATTTAAAAAAGACGCCTGGATTTCTTCCAGGACCGGCAATGGCAGCGTGGCCGGGCCGGCGTTGAAATTATAGATTCTGTTATCAGACATTGACTTCCTCCCAAAATGGATAAATATGATGGCGCCAGATGATATTTGAAATAACAATGTACTATGCCAAAAATTTCCGGCTCTGTCAACTCTCTAACGACACAAGTACTTGCCTGTAATACCAGCCAAATTGTTATTATTTGGAATTGTTAGTGAATCGTTGACATGGGGCAAAGATTGGCATACATATATTATTTTTTGAATAAACATCTTTTTATCAGGAAATCATGCATGAAAATAGTTCGTTATCCTTCTTCTGAAGCAGAAGCCAGAATCCGCGCCATTGCTGAGAGAGGGCTGGCGTTCAGGGATGAAGACGTGGCATCCGTGTCCGAGATCCTGTCAGCGGTCAAAACCCGGGGAGACGATGCCGTGATGGAATACACCCGCCGGTTTGATGCACCGGATCTCTCAATTTCGGGGTTGATTGTCTCGTCTCGCGAAATCGCTGATGCGCATGCAAAGGTGGACGCTGGTTTTACCGCCGCCCTGGAGCGATCGGTGCAGCAGATCGAGGCATTTCATAAAAAACAGCTTCGCAATTCCTGGATGACCACTCCCCGCCCCGGCGTGATGCTGGGCCAGCTGTTTAACCCGGTGGATGCGGCAGGCGTCTATGTGCCCGGGGCCAAAGGCGGCATGACGCCGCTGGTATCGTCGGTTCTCATGGGTGTGATTCCAGCAAAAATTGCCGGCGTCCCCCACGTTGCCATGGTAACCCCCCCCACCCGGGAGGGCACCGTGAACCCGCATCTTCTGGTGGCCGCGGAAAAAGTCGGTGCGGACGTCATTTACAAAGCCGGCAGCGCCTGGGCCATTGCCGCCCTGGCCTACGGCACGGAGACCATTAAAAAGGTGGATGTGATTGTCGGGCCGGGAAACATCTATGTGACCCTTGCCAAAAAACTGGTGGCCGGCACCGTGGGTATTGACATGATTGCAGGCCCCAGCGAGATATTGGTGATTGCGGACGACACAGCACATCCCGAGTTTATTGCCGCAGACCTTCTGTCCCAGGCCGAACATGATGTGCTTTCCTCGTCCGTGTTGATTACCAGCTCGGAAAAAATTGCAAAAGAAACCCTGGCATCCCTGGACCGCCAGTTGGATCATCTCGCGCGGAAAGCCATTGCCGGACAGTCCCTTGCGGATTACGGCTGTATTATGGTGGTGCCGGATATTGAAACCGCCATTGACCTGTCCAACCGGATCGCGCCCGAGCATCTCGAGTTAATGGTCAATGACCCGTTTGCCCATATCGGCCGCATCCGCAACGCGGGCGCCGTTTTCATGGGCGAATATACGCCGGAGCCGGTAGGAGATTACGCGGCCGGACCGAATCATGTGCTGCCCACGGCCGGAACGGCCCGGTTTTCATCCGCTTTGTCCGTGGATAATTTTGTGAAGCAGACCAGTTTGTTGCATTATTCAAAATCCGCCTTTGACCGGGAAGCCGGGGGGGTGATGTGCCTGGCCAATGTCGAAGGGCTGGGCGCTCACGCCGGTTCCATTGCGGTTCGGTGCCCATCTGGCGAGCCGGATTAGCAGGCGTTTTCCTGTTGGGAAATGTCCAGATTGCACTTGACAAGGGCCGGCGGAGAGATTAATTTTAACGGCATGAGAATATGCTCAAAATTAAGGTAAATTATGGGAAGACCGCATAAAAAACGTTTTGTCGCCTACAATCCCGGTGTCTGTTATTTTAAGCCCAGAGGCATTCCAATGCTGGAACTGGAAGAAACTCGGCTGACCATTGATGAACGGGAAGCCTTGCGGCTGGCGGATCTGGAGGGAATGTCCCACGAGGAAGCCGGTCAGATGATGGGCGTGTCCCGGGCCACTTTCGGCAGAATTATTGAACAGGCCCGCAAGATTGTTGCGGATGCTTTGATCAACGGCAAAGCCATCAACGTGGAAGGCGGCAATTATGAAATCAGCTCTACGGAGCGGTTGTTCGCCTGTGAAAACTGCGAATATGAATGGCATGAGGATTTTGGCACCGGCCGCCCCAAAGCATGTCCCTCCTGTCGTCATCCCGGCGTGTTCCGGGTGTCGAAAGACTAGGTGGTTTTTCGCGGAAGCCGGATATCCGGCAGGGGAAAAAAGCCGGTATCTTCGGATGCACGGTGTTATTTTAAATAAGTTTAATTGGTTGCAGTTGAAATTATAAAAGGAGACACACGTATGGAAAATTGCCAGAGCGGCAACTGCCCTTCGCAGGATCCGGCGAAGCAGCAGCAGGCTGCGGAACTGAAAAACGCATTGTCAAAAATAAAATATAAATTGATCGTCATGAGCGGCAAAGGCGGAGTCGGCAAAAGCAGCGTATCGGTCAATCTGTCCATTGCCCTTGCCAAGAAAGGGTTTAAAGTCGGCATTATGGATGTGGACCTTCATGGACCGGACGTTCCCCGAATGCTGGGGTTAAAAGGGCAGGTGGCGGCATCCCAGGGCTCGGCCAAACTGGAACCCATGACCTATTCGGAAAACCTCAAAGCCATTTCCATGGAATGCTTTATGCCCAATAAAGATGATGCCGTGATCTGGCGGGGTCCGCTCAAACATTCGGCCATTAATCAGTTTATTACCGATATTGACTGGGGAACACTGGATTTTCTGATCGTGGACTCCCCCCCCGGCACCGGCGACGAGCCGTTGAGCGTGGCCCAGACCATTGCTGATGCCAAAGCCATTATTGTCACCACGCCCCAGGAAGTGGCCTTGTCGGATGTGCGAAAATCCATCAATTTCTGCAAAAAAATCAATAAGGACATTGTGGGCATCATAGAGAACATGAGCGGTTATGTCTGCCCCCATTGTGGAAAAACCGCGGATCTATTCGGCTCCGGCGGCGGAGAAACCACGGCGGCCCAGTTCAATATCAGTTTCCTGGGTAAAATTCCTTTTGATCCGAAAATTGTGCAGGCCGGGGATGCCGGCCGGTCTTTTCAGGAAGAGAGTCCGGAATCTCCCGCAGCCCAGGCATTTTCAGCGGTGGTGGACAAAATCGTTGGTCGTTTGAATATGTAATTTTATCCCCCTGTTGTGGGTTTATTGATCTCAATGCAAAAAACCGCCCGTCTGATGGGTTCAGACGGGCGGTTTTTTTATTCTTTTAATCCCAGATTGTTCAAGGTCAGGATCAACGGTTTGCTGTCCACACTGCGGCCGGAAAACCGGATCGGGCCAGGGTACCGGTACTGATCCGGGCCGGGTGTTGCCGCCAGCCATCGGTCACGGATGGCTTCCACCACTTTGAAAGCCGGAGATTCCAGATCCACCACCGTGCGTTCGATGACAAGGGCCAGTTTTCCTTTTCTTTCCTCCAGATGCATGAGCGGGGCGATGGGAATGCCAATGGGCTCCCAGTCCTCAAATTCTTTTTCAAGATTCTTGATGGCCGCCATCTGTCCGGTGGCGCCCGCGGCAATCAGGGAAAAGACCGTTTGCCCCAGGTTGTACGTATAGGTGGAGTCAAACCAGGTGGGATCATTGCCGCGGCCATCATATCCGTAAAAATGGACCTGGGTTTTGAATTTCGGAATGGTTGCCTGAAATACCCGCAGGACAACCGGCGGTATGTCATCATTTTTGCCGATCACCTTGTTGCGGACCAGCTCCTGGTTCAGGGTTTTGACGGAAATCAGAGAATCTTTTGCCAGCAGGAACGGATCGCTGGTCTGATAGTTTTTAAATAGAACCGGTCCGTAATAGTCGGGATCCAGGCCTTCCCGTTTCAGGGTTTTCCGGTACCATTCCGGCGTGAGGCCGATTTTATAGCGTCCTTCTTCCTGCCGGATTTTGAGATAATCCTTGACCAGTCCCAGCACCACTTTTTCTGTTTCCACCTGGGAAAATTGAAAATTGCCGTGGCTGTCGCGCTCGGTAAGCAGGCCTTCCTGGAAAAACGCGGGAATGTCGCTGAACAGGTCGTCATCCCGGGTATTCCATACGGTGAAAGAGGGATGTTCCCGGGAATACCGGGCCAGCCGACGGAGATAATCCAGCTTTTCATCCAGAGTGATAAAATCAGAATGAAAATCCGTATCATGGGTCTGGTTGTAGTCCGCGATAATGGTGTTTAATTTGATGATAAATACTTGGATTTCATTTATAAATTCCAGAATTCCCTCCGGAATGACAATTACCCCGTAATTTTTTCCCATTTCCGCCCGACGGGCGATGGCATTGCAGATCACCCGGGAAAGGTGGCGCAGGGTCATGCCAAAAGCGGTATAATCGGTTATGCCGTCAGCTTCTGCTCTTTTGATCCGCTCAGAGTCGATATAGTCCGCCATTTCTTCGCCGATCATGCACATGTTAGGATGCACCTGAAGCGCCACTTCCAACGCCAGATGACTGGCCACCCGGCCCATGACCTTGCACACATGCCAGTATTTGACATCCGAGCTGCAGTCCGAGCACAGGTTGCTGATATTGCAGGCAAAAGATCTGGCTGCCGTGTGGAATCCAAATGACATGGCGCAGAGGATTTCCCCGTTTTTGTCTTTCACCTGGATGTCGCCGTCAATGGTTTTGGGTACCCCGATGACCTGGATGTTGTCATCAAAAAGTTCCTGAGCCAGAAACGCCGCATTGGTATTCGAGTCGTCACCGCCCACCACAACAATGGCATCCAGGTTCAGCTTTTTGCAGTTTTCCCGTGCCAGGTCCATTTTTTCCTTTGAATCAATCTTTGTGCGGCCGGTTTTGATCATGGAAAAGCCGCCAAGATTTCTGTGGGCGTCAATCACCTCTTTGGTAAGTTCCACGGCCTCGCTTTCAAGGATTCCTTCGGGTCCGAGAATAAACCCCAGAAGGCGGTTTTCCGGGTTGGCTTTTTTCATGGCATCAAACAGGCCGGCAATGACATTATGGCCGCCCGGTGCCGGTCCTCCGGAAAAAACAATGCCGATGGTCCGTTTTTTTGCGTGCGCTTCGAGAAATTCAGGATCCGGTGTGTCCACGCGCACCACCCGCTGCACGTTGTTGCCGATAATATGGGGAAGGGCCTCTTTTGCCGCCGGATGGATGTGAAACTCAAATGTTGGATCCGCCGCAAGCCGTGTGGCGGGCGCATTGAAGGCGTCGCACACCGGCGGCTGAAAATTCAATCGCTCATGATAGTCCGTAGTAAATGGGGTAGTGACTTTTTGCACGTCCGGATTTTCCAGGAAGGCGTTTTGACCGGTTCCGTCATTTTTCGGCATTTTTTTCTCCTGCAGATGATTGCGTCCAAAGAAATATAATTGGCTATTTTTATTCATTCAATATCATCAAAAGCCGGATTCGTGTCAAGCAAACAATGAACAGAATCAATGAATTAAACCTTTTCGGGGGCTCAATCAGCTTCAAAATGATTACAAATATCAAACTCGCGATTATGAAATTGACATCTTCTTTTGCTTTGGTTAAATTAGGCTAATTTTAATAAATCAATTCAATTAATCATGGTGCAAATCAAATGAAGGGATCAATCATTAAAAAAATATGGCGCTGGTGGCGCATCAATGTGTGGCAGTGGTGTATCCTTCGGCCGGTTCCGGTATGAATCTTTAGAAAAGCATGAAAACTGTTGACCGCGGGGTACCGGATGGGCCCCGCGGTTTTTATTTGGGGGCTTTAAAATAATCGATAAAAGGAGTATGGGAAATGCTGATCGTGATGCGACAGGACGCCAGTCCTGAACAAATCAAAGAAGTGGTAGAGATGGTGGAATCAAAAGGATGCCAGGCCCGTTCCATCCCCGGCGGCGACCGGGTGTCCATTGCCGTGCTGTTTAACAAAGGCGCTCTGGAAGAAGCCTGGTTTCAGGATTTGCCGGGCGTGAAACAGGCCATTGCCGTGACCCGCCCTTACAAACTGGTCAGCCGGGAAACAAAACCTGCCGGAACAGAAATAACCGTTGGAGGTGTCACCATCGGCAACGGCCGCCTGACCATTGTGGCCGGCCCCTGCGCCATTGAAAGTGAAACCCAGGCCATGACCATTGCCGAACATGTGAAAAAGGCCGGTGGCGATATGTTTCGGGGCGGGGCTTTCAAACCCCGGACATCTCCCTATTCATTCCAGGGATTGGGGGAAGAGGGCTTGAAAATCCTCGCGAAAATCCGGGAAACGTTTGATCTGCCGGTGGTGACCGAGGTCATGGATCTGGCCTGCTTTGATATGGTGGAGGCCTATGCGGATATCATTCAGATCGGGACCCGGAACATGCAGAACTTCAGCCTGCTCCGCCGGGCCGGGCAGGCGAAAAAACCCGTGTTTTTGAAACGCGGCATGTCCGCCACCATCGATGAATGGCTGATGGCCGCAGAATACATTATGGCCGAAGGCAATACGGATGTGATCCTGTGCGAACGGGGGGTGCGTACCTTTGTCCGGCATAGCCGAAACACCCTGGACCTTTCCGCCGTACCGGTGGTGCAGCGGGAAAGCCATCTGCCCATTATGGTGGATCCCAGTCATGCCGCGGGATTCCGTGACCAGGTGATTCCGCTTGCCCGGGCCGCCGCTGCGGCCAGTGCCCACGGCATTATGATTGAAGTGCACCATGAACCGGCAAAAGCCCGGAGCGACGGAGCCCAGTCATTATATCCGTCCCAGTTTGAAACGCTATGCCGGCAGGTGCGGGCCATTGAGGGTCTTTTAAAAGAAAACGAAAGGGCAGCGCGTTGAAACAGATTACCATTGCCGGCCATACCGGATGTTCCGACATCTATGTAGGGGAGCGCCTCAACAATTTGTCTCGCTATCTTCAGGGACGACGGACCGTCATTATCACGGACGATAATGTGGCTGAATTTTATGGGCGAGACTTTCCGGAAGCAGACGTCATCCGGATCGGCACGGGCGAAAAAATTAAAACTCTTGAAACGCTGGCTGGAATTTATCAACAATTGATCAGACTGGAAGCGGACCGGTCTATCTTTTTGATGGGCATCGGGGGCGGGATTGTCTGCGACATCACCGGGTTTGCCGCGTCCACGTATCTGCGGGGGGTGGCTTTCGGATACGCACCCACTACCCTGCTGGCCCAGGTGGATGCCAGTGTGGGCGGCAAAACCGGGGTGAATTTCATGGGATACAAAAATATGGTGGGGGTGTTCAATCAGCCGGCGTTTGTGATTTGCGACCCACTTGTTCTGAAGACCCTTCCGCCCCGTGAGTTATCCAGCGGATTTGCGGAAATCGTCAAACATGCCGCCATCTGCGATGCCGCTTATTTTGACCGGCTGGAACACGCCGCAGATCGCGCCATGGCCCTTGAATCGATTGTTTTGGAAGAGATTATTCATGATTCCGTGGCCATCAAGGCGGCCATTGTCAACCGGGATGAAACCGAAAGAGGCGAGCGTCGCAAGCTTAATTTCGGTCATACCGTCGGCCATGCGGTAGAGAAAACGAGCCGTATCCCCCACGGTGAGGCGGTCAGTATCGGCATGATGGCAGCGGCCCGATTGTCACATTACCGGAAGATGCTTAAACAGGCGGAAGTGGACCGCCTCCGGCGGTTGCTTGAGCGTTTCCGGCTGCCCACTGAGGTTGAAAAAGGCATTGAGCAAAACACTGCCAATGACCGGGACAGGCTGTTGGATGCGCTGGTACGTGATAAAAAACGCGCTGGAGACGGGATACATTTTGTTCTTTTGGAAAAAATCGGCCGGGCTGTGGTGGAAAAAATTGCCATCAGCGAACTTGATCAGGTGTTTTTCTGGTGACAGGTTGCTTATGATTAAAGCCGGGTAACAATGGATAATATCGGGTAAACGCCGGGCTGCTCAGACAATCTGAAATGCCGGCGGATCAATGCGTTCTTTTTTGCATCGGGGGCACCGCCCGGGTTTGGTGATTTTTTCCCGGGTCTCGAATTCATAGCCGCAGCTGATGCAACGGGCCGGCGTCACCACGAGGGATTTGCCCATGGCCGCAACGGTTTTCCGAATGTGGAAAATGTGGGCGTAGACGTCTTTTTCGGAAACCCCCAGGCTCTGGGAAATCATCCGGGCATCGCCGGTTTTGGCTTCCAGCAGATGAATGATCTGTCGTCGGATGGTTGACATTTATTTTTCTTTTTTGGCAGAATACCACTAAAATATTGATGTTTATCTGTGTTATTGCGTATTATTGGGGCATTCGTAAGAAAAGTAATGCGCCGCAGGTATAAAATCAAGCAAAGATATGCGCTGGATGGGTTGATCACAGAATGAGCAGAAAATTGTTAAAAAAGGAACTCGAGCAGCGGGTTCAGGAATTGGAGCAGTCGCTCGCTGAAAGCCAAAAAGCCCTTGCAGCCTGCCAGGAAAAGGAAAACCGCGCTCTCCTGTTTCAAAAAGTATCTGCCATTCCGGCCCTGGCCGGCAACGTGGCCCATGATTTTAACAATATCCTGGGAATTATTCTAGGCAACACAGAGCTGGCCTTAAACGATCTTCCCCAGTGGGATCCCGCCCACGTGTGGCTTGTGGAAATCAAAACCGCGTCCTTGCGGGCCCAGCGGATTGTCCGGCAGATGCAGGCCTTTTCAAAGAACATTGCAGACCGGAAAGGCCCGGTTCATTTCAAAAAAGTAGTTGAAAACGCCATCAGCCGGTTGGCCGTTCTAATGCCGTCGGCTGTTCACATGCATCCCCTGCCGGATATGGAGCAGGATATCATCCTGGCCGATCCGGCAGCACTTGATCAGGCCCTGCGGCAGGCCTGTACCGCGGTTTTTGGCGGCAGACAGCCATCACCACCTGAAAAACTGCATATCCGCCTTGAAGCAGCGACCCTTCATCCGGACCAGGTTTCTCAAGTAACCGTGGCGGCGTCCGGTAATTACGCCTGTCTGAGGGTGTTCGACGACGATAAGGCGTCCTATGGTGAAATAAATGATGCGGCTGAAGGACCGGATGCGAATTTGTCCGCGGCGCGCACGATTATCGAGGATCACGGGGGTTTTTTGGCTGTTCAAATACCGGCAAAAAGCACGCCGGTCCTTGAAATTTTACTGCCCCTGGTGGATGTGCGGGCGAACAAATCGGAAGCCACCCCTTCCGGTGCTGAAAAAAGAGGATCTGAACGGATTCTCTTTGTGGATGATGAAATCGCCCTGGTCCGGCTGGGGAAACAGATGCTCTCCCATTACGGATACACGGTCACCACTTTTATTAACCCCCTGAAAGCCCTGGAAAAATTCCGTGCGCATCCGGACCAGTTTGACCTGGTCATCACGGATCTCACCATGCCGCAGATGACCGGAAATCAGCTCATTGCCGAAATGGTTAAGATCCGGCCAACCCTTCCGGTTATTGTCTGCTCCGGGCACAGTGACCTGATCGATTCGGTAGTCACCGACCAGCCGGGCATCAAAGCGTTTCTTGCCAAGCCCATCCGCATGATTGAATTAAAAAACAAAGTTCGGGAAGTCTTGAACAATCAGTAGCCTGTTTTTGGGTCGGATGATTGCGTGCGTGATGATTGGCTGCTGCAATGTGGCCGATTGGCCAGGGTGCCAACGGTGATCACAGCGCTATTGTAAGTTTCATCAAGTGCTTGGATCTTGATGGTGAGCACTTCTATTTTTTGGAAACAATTTATACAATTTGGAGAAATCTTATTCTAACGCTGTTTCAAAATAAACAATTACGACTTCAACCTGTTCTGGAAAATTTTCAGGTGGTTGTCCTGAACTGGTTCCACAATAAGCAATATTGCTAATAATAAATTTTTTCTCTTCACCGATGGGGATATAATTGATGACAGGCAGTTGCTCAGCAGTTTTTTTCGTATCCAGCGAATAAATCCAGCTTCCATCATATCTGATTATCTCACTGCATGACAGGCAGTTGCCGGTGACTGCGACTTTTTTTACATCCACATCTCCGATATTCTTAACTGGTCCCAATTAAGGTTTAAGCCCCCGCCTTTAGGCGGGCAGATTTATCACTCCCTATTGATGTGCTATACTTCCTCAAAAAGGAGGTAATGCCCTGGAAAGCGGCATCCGTCGATATGACCGGCCGGATATTTTTAATACAGACCAGGGTGCGCAATTTACAAGCATGGATTTTACCGGCGTACTGGCAAGTAATGGCATCCGGATCAGCATGGACGGCAAAGGCCGTGCAATGGATAATATTTTTATCGAACGGTTATGGAGATCCTTGAAATATGAGGAGATATACCTGAATGAGTATTAAAATGTCAAAGAGCTGATAACGGCACTGAAAACGTATTTTGAATTTTATAACAAAGAGCTGTCTCATCAATCTTTGGATGACGGCACCCCTGCTGAGAGTTACTGGGGGAAGTCTGCCTCTCGGATGGCAGCGTGAGATAGCTTGGCCGCAGGAAAAATTTCAGCGCTCCGACGAGCAAAATGGGGCCCATTCTCGCGCTGAAATTTTTCCTGCTGGGTCGGTGCCGGAATGAACTGGTTGAGGAGCAACAAGATTGAGTACACCTTAAATTTGAAGTTTTTTGTCCTTGACTATGGGGTCACCTCATTTGATATACTAATATTTTTTGGTTCTAAATAATCTAAGTCAATATTTATAATAATTATTTTCTGATTCTTTCCCGGCTTAAAATGTATTTGTGGGTCACGATGATTAAATATTAAGACATTTTTATTAAATTCTTTTGTATTATATTTAAATTTATTACATTTTTCCTCAGAACCATCTGTATATTTAATCGTTATGCTTCGCAATATTATTTTTGTCCTGGCATTGTATGGGTCAAAACGAAGCCTTTTTATATTGTTATTTTTAGGCAAATTAAAAGACAGATTATTTAACCCTATTTTTATATCCTGTATTTTTATTGAATTTTGTTCTGAAAAACCTTGGCCTGAGTCGAAAAATAATTGAGCAAATGTTAGTTTTTGCTGTG
Organism: Desulfobacterales bacterium; assembly: GCA_963675805.2. Lineage (GTDB taxonomy): Bacteria > Desulfobacterota > Desulfobacteria > Desulfobacterales > Desulfosalsimonadaceae > SURF-3. Next base: position 1,713,828 of record CAXXNU010000001.1, read on the forward strand.
GATTATTGTTTTTTTTTATTCCACATTTTATAAGTAGTTCCCGGTGATTGCTCACAACAGTTTCTGAATATTTCAATATTGAACATATTGGATCTGGTATTTCTTTAGGAGTGAATTTAAGTCTGTTTCCTAAATATTTTATTGGTTGTTCAATCACTTTTGGATCGAATTTACTTCTATCCTTAACTGCATAATAAAGCGCTTCGTCAAAAAAATAATTATTAAATTTTTTTAAATCCTCTTTTAATAACTCAAATGCTTTCTTGTGATGCCAGCCCCAATTTTCCTTTTTTTCTGGCATTATCATTTTCTGGAGAACACCGATGCTAACTTTAGAAGCATATTGAGATAAACTTCTTACTGGAAAATGAGCTATAAATACTGAATCACCAATCTCTGTTGCATTAATTACTTTATTGTCTATTAATAGATTATGATTACCCTGATCAATTTGTGCGTTTTTAATTTGCGCTAAATTATTTGGGATTATTACCTTAGTCCACTCCTTATATTCCATAATCAGTCTATTACGAATCCGTAAAACAGGGTTGATTTGCTCCAAGTTATCATCTTTGGTTGGAACATAAGTTTTCCATTTTATTTTTAAAAGGCCATTCTTTGTAGAAAGAAACTCATTAAGGTGGTCTTTGTTCGAAGTTATTAAAAATTCATCGGCATCGAGGGGAATAATCCAATCAGCATGTTTTTTTTTGTCAAGAGATTCATGCATTAACCTTGTCATTCGTTGCCATTGAAAATTGCCAAGTGTCGGTTCACTTATTATTTCAACTGGAAGGCCTTCTTTTTTTAAAGAATTCAGAATATCAGTTGTTTCATACGAGCTACCATTATCCATTATTATCAGACAATCTATAACTTTTGATGTGTGTCGAACAAATGCTTCAATAATATCACGATAACGTATAATATTTTTCGCACATTTTGAAAGAGTAGCCCTCAATCTGGTATGGTTTGGTTTGACCAAAGACTCAAACGATAACCATCAGGAGGGCTACAAGTGGAGAATACCAAATCAGAACGAGGAAACAAAGAGGTAAAAGCCGGCCAGATCATCCGAATTGAACAAGATCAGCTGACAAAGCACCTGGATAAAGTTGTCAGAGGGACCGTGGAAGAAACGCTGAATTCACTTTTAGAAGCTGAGGCTGAGCGGTTATGTCAAGCCAGTCGTTATGAACGTACCGATGCCCGTAAAGACACTCGTGCGGGTTATTACAATCGGAAGCTGGAAACCAAGGCCGGGAATGTAAATCTTAAAGTACCCAAACTCCGCACATTGACTTTTGAGACAGCGATCATTGAAAGATATCGGCGCCGCGAAAGCTCGGTGGAAGAAGCATTGATCGAGATGTATCTTGCCGGCATATCGGTGCGCCGGGTTGAGGATATCACCCAGGCCCTGTGGGGCACACGTGTCAGTCCGTCAACGGTCAGTAATCTGAATAAAAAAGTCTACGGCCGGATTGATAGATGGCTAAAAGAGCCGATCACCGGCAGATTTGCATATGTTTTTTTAGACGGTATCTGGCTAAAACGCAGCTGGGGAGGAGAAGTAAAAAACGTCAGCGTGCTTGTTGCCATCGGCGTGGATGAACACGGATATCGTCAGGTTCTGGGTGTTAGAGAAGGTGCCAAAGAGGACAAGGAAAGCTGGCAGGCGTTTTTGCGGTATCTAAAAAACCGTGGGCTATGTGGCGTTCAGCTGTTTGTCAGCGACAAATGCTTAGGTTTGGTTGAATCTTTGGCAGATTTTTATCCGGAAGCTAAATGGCAACGGTGTGTGGTACATTTTTATCGCAATGTGTTTACCGCGGTTCCCAAAGCCAAAGTCAAAGACGTGGCGGCCATGTTAAAAGCGATCCACGCTCAGGAGGATCGTGAGGCGGCGGAAGAAAAGATTATGGCGGTAACCCGGAAATTGAAGAAGATGAGATTGAAAAACGCAGCCGACATGGTGTCCCAGGGAGCTCATGAGACGTTGAGTTATTATGATTTTCCAAGTCAGCATTGGCGATCATTGAGGACGAATAATCCATTAGAGCGCCTGATGCGGGAAATCCGGAGAAGAACGAGAGTGGTTGGTGCATTTCCTGACGGACAATCTGCATTGATGCTTGTGGCAGCCAGGCTTCGTCACGTAGCAGGAACAAAATGGGGTACACGGCGATATATGAACATGAAAAGATTACAAGAGAAGGTAAAGGCAATCGCATAGTGGCCGAGGGCCCGGGGCCGGCCCCGGGCCCTCGGCAAGATCCCGAACCGTCAGATTGGAGGGCAGGCAAAATCAAAAGTGCGAAAAATTCTGGACACTACCAATATCACATTCATTTTTTACACAAGTAATAGAAATAATATACATTTATAAACCTTTTGAATTAAATGTGATGGTTCTGTAAAAGTCCGTTCGTTAAAAAAGCAAACTTTTGAGCGCATATGCTTCTCTTTGTCGGTGACAGCTCAAAAATCTTTTCAGGGCGTACCATTTATTGGAGGGGTGGGGAGTTTTCTCACCCAGAAAGACTTCCTATTTGATGCTCCAAGTTGATTGTTTTTGTTTATACGCATCAAACTGATGTATCTGGATGGTTGGTCCAATGGCGGCAAAAAGCCGACTATTATTTTGACAACCGCTCATATAGTTATGATTCCGCTCAAATATGTTTATGGGGTATCCACTTCGTCAACCTGATTTCTTGCCGGTGATCAGACGGCAGTCTGGCTTCGGAACAGATCGCAGATTACACTTTCAAGTGTGAATAATTTTTTAGCGATTACGTTTTAAGGAAGCAAACAAAAAGCCCCAGTCATAGCCGAGGCTTTTTCAAATTTCATTTTACTTTCATTGAACGTTTACCGTTACAATGTCATAGTATGCTTGGTCCATATCCAATGAACCATTCATGAGCATATCTACTCCGAAATAGACAGTACATTCACCAGCAGGTAGGCCAGAAATATTTAGCACCTCGAATTCTCCAAGATTAAACAGGGGGCCTTGATGACTATATGTCAAATCTGAAGACCATTGACCATTAGTTGGCTGATAATGAAAAAGTCCGAATGGCGTAACCGCTACCAGCCACCAATCTGCATTGTCGCCAGCAAATTCGCCAGGGGACAACTCTATTGTAACGGACAGATTGCCTGTTGAAGCGATATTTATGGGTCCATCCGATCCGTTTGCCTTTATATCAGAGACAATTCTTTCTCCGCCATTGCCATCGTCCAGACTGAGTATCTGATTCCATTGATTTTGGGTCAATCTGGGTAAAATTCCATTCATCGTGGGGTCCGGAAACGTATTGATAAGAATTTGGTTATCATCTGTAAATTGAGGCAAATAAAATTGCAAATCAATCGGGTCATTATAGAACTCCTCAAGATTGATCTTTACAGAATTTTCAGCATCGATCACTACGGCTTTGCCGTTTAACGAGTCCTTAATGTCGGAAAGAATCCCACGAAAATTCATATCATCTTCTAAATCATTTTCATCAAACACAACAAGGTCATTGGATTGGATATCCCGCTCTGCTCGGATAAAATCAGATCCTGCAAAATATTCATCAATCGCTTTTTCAAGATCCGTTTTAGCACTTCCCAGTTCATGATTTGTCAGGAGCTTCAATAAACCCGGATAAATTTTCAGAAGATTATTATTGATACTGAATGATTCATCGTCTAATCGTTCTATCATATCAAAAATATCCACATCGATATTATAGGCGTTGATTGTCTTGATGTTGGATTTCAAAAAATAGAGTGCTGAGCGCAGTAATGCAATATCGCCGTAATCAATTTCAAAAGATTCTCCGATGGGAAAATTATCAGGGGTGATGATTTGATTAAATGACTGCTTGACTCCGGCTGTATTGGTTAATGCCCAGTCGATCTGATAAAGGATTTGGTTATTTAACAGGGATTGCATCCCTGATGTATGAAGAAAATCCCGAAGGTTAATGGGGTTGTCAAAGAAATTGCCAAGATGGATAAACTGGCTGAGTTCTATAGAAAAAGACTTACTTGTTTTGCCCCGAAGTGAATTATTTATCTGGCTCAAGATCAGTTGAAATTCTTTGGCATTTTCAATATCTTCCGGATCAAAAGAAATAAGGTCATTATTTTGAGGATCCTGCTCCGTACTTATAAAGTCGATTGCAGAATTCAAGGAATCAATGCCATCGATTAAAGAAGTCTTGGCTGTCGACATTTCTGAATTGCTTAAAGTAAGCAACTTTGGATAGGCGTTGATGACGTCTCTTTTAAGATCAAATGTTTCAGATTGAAGTTTTCTCAGGAGACTGTCAATATCAATATTTAAGTCATAACTGGTTACCACCAAAAGAATTGATTTTAAAACATGCAGCATTGATTTGTATAGCGCAACATCACCATAATCAACTTCCAGGTTAGTATCCGAACCGGTCATTGCCGCGGTAAAAATGGTAATCGAATTGATGGAGTCAGAGGAAGTATCGCTGAGAACATTAAGATTGGAAATAGCCCCATCAATTTCTGGCAACAGGATATTTCGGATAAAAGCAACAATATCTGCACCGGTAGGTGAATTTGAAGGGAGGGTCAAGTCGCCTTCCATATCAGTTGGCAACTGCGCTTGCCAGTCGAAAAGATCGCGACCCTGATTCTCCATTCCAAACCTGTCCAGCAGGGTGTTAAATTCGCTTGAGTAAGCAAGAGCTATAATCCGGGTAACAGCGTAATACAGGTTTGCTTCCTTGTGGCCAGGAGTTTGCTTTACAGCGGATGAAAAATAGTCATTGGCCGAAACAATATCCCTTAGCTCAAGCGCTTGTATTCCGAGCGAAACATACTCATCCGTTGTTTCAGCGAAAACAGGAGATACAATAGACCAGTTATTTTGTAAAAAGATATCTGTCAAACATGATCCGCTAAAAAATATTGTCAAAATAAAAATTAGCAGAAGATTTGGTTTTCTTTTTTTCTCCATGCGATTGCCTCCATTCTTTGGATTAGTATTAAAATTGTCCAACAACCATTTTTAGAAAGTTGTGCTAAGCTTTTTGGGTTCGGAAAGAAAAGTGATTTTGTTTAACAAATAGTCGCAGGAAATTCCTTTGCCTTCTAAGCTGGATTCACTCAAGACCAGACGGTAGGAGTCTTCTGTACTAAATTGCTTTTTCTCACCTCCCCACCTGAGTGAATCTGAATGCAGTTTCCCTTTATCCTTACAAGATAGGACTACATTTCCGTAAAAGGTTAAGTCATTGTTATAAAATTTAATCCCGGCATGACCACTTTGAATCGATGAAGCCTTTTGATTATCGTGATAAAAGTTTATTTCAACATCTTTTATTTCCAATTCTTTAATATTATCCAATCGAAAAATATTAAAGGATTTATTAAGCAGGTATTGCTCGATATCAAGTGAAGTTGCTTCAAAAGTATTTTTTTGTTCCGGATGAAAAAATATATCAATTTGAAGCCCGTTTATTTTGGCTGTTTTATAAAATCCCATTCGGAAAAAGCCAATTTTTTTTCTTGAAATTTCAATAGTATCTGCTTTGAATGATAAAGTTTTTTGAGCATCTTGATACCCATAGAATGATACGCCTTTGGCAAACATTTCCCTTGAATGGTTTAACTTTGGCCATTCAGTACTGACTGTTAGGGAAGTTGGACAATGTAATAATATATAGAAAATTAAACCTATGCCACAGATTGCTAAACTTGAAAAAACAAAGAATTGACTCTTTATTTTTCTTTCTGATTGGTTAAACGATGTGATAAAAAACCAGTCCATTCTTTGAAAACCTTTGATTATTTAGAATAATTAAAATTGTTTAACCAAAAATTTTATAGTTGTCACTCCTAAAGTCTGGGTGGTATTTGGAACTCGCAGGTTGGTCAGTCTGTGTGCTGCAAAAAAAAGCCACGCCGCCATCAAAATGGCAGCCCGGCTATCTTTATTCAGAATTGATCTAAAAATTAGTTGTCGAAAAGATCCGTAGCTTTCCGCCCCAATTTCACAATTGGTTTGGCTTTTTCATTTTCTTATGAAATCAAAAATATAATTGAATGTCAATATATTCATTATTGGTAGTGAAAATTATTGGCAAGTAGTTTTATTTTTCGATTTTTTGTAATGATTTTATCTGGTTCCAATCCAATTAAAAACGACAATATTGCGAAAAATTTCAAAAAGGTAGACTACCGATAACTTGCAAAAGAAACTTCAGGTATTCACCTGTTCAATGAGCGATTTTAACAATGTTTCGCTGGGTGATGGTGCCGTCTGGGGCTGTATAAGTCATTTTGACCACCGTGAGCCGGTCTTCGGCAAACAGCTGGATGCATTCGGGGTAGAGCTCGTATTCCAGGGCCAGGCCTTTTTGCCGGATGGTGTCGATAGTGTCCGTCTCCTGGATGGGAAAGCACCGCTGGCCGACGATGGGGCCGGAATCTTCACCATAGTCGATAAAGTGCACTGTGCACCCGCCCACCTTGCAGCCGTGTCGAAACGTGTCGCCGTATCCGTCAACCCCGGGAAACGCGGGCAGGATCGCCGGATGGATGTTCATGATGCGGGGTTTTCCCGGCGTCGTGTTGACCCGGTCGATAAAATACGGCGTGAGGTTCCGCATGAACCCGGCCAGCACCAGGAGATCATAGGGATAGGGCTTCATGGCGTCCAGCAGGGCCGCTTCCGCAATGGCCCGGGTTTCAATGAAGGTGGATACTTTTTTAGCGTCGGTCTGTTTGCCTAAAAGGGATTGTTTGATTTTGATGTCTTCAAGATCAAAATCATCCGGGAAAAAGTATTCTTCCGGTGCGGTTTTGAAATTGTTGATAATTTTCGCATAATTGACCACAAACGTGGGAATTCCTTTTTTTTCCGCCTTTTCCAGTCCTTTGGCATTGGGATTGTCCGCGCCCGCAAATACCACCGTGCCGCTGATCTTACCGGTTTCGCAGGCGGTAATGATGGCTTCCATGTTGGTGCCGGAGCCGCTGATCAGTACACCGATTCTGATTTTTTTATTCATGATCCGCCTCTTTTAGTAAAAGAAAGTCTCGTTACTTGTAAGGGTATACCCGTTTCGGGTCGGCAAAATAGTCTTTTGTCATTTTGATCACCACTGGACTTAAAAATATCAGGCCAACGAGGTTGGGCCATGCCATGAGCGCGTTGAAAATATCGGACAGGGTCCATATTTTTGAAAGTTTCAGCGAGGCGCCCACCGGGAGCAGCAGGCAGTAAATGACGCGGTAGGGCATGACCATTTTTTCGCCGAACAGATAGTCCACGCAGCGGTCGCCATAATAGGACCAGCTGATGGCGGTGGAAAATGCAAAAATAATCAATCCCAGCGAAACGATGTAATCCCCGGGGCCGGGAAGGCCGATATTGAATGCTTTGGCGGTCAGCACGGCACCGGTCAGCGCCTTGCCGGCCTCATCGGTCAGGGTAAAGGCATCGGTGGTCAGGATGACCAGGGCGGTCATGGTGCAGATGACAATGGTATCAATGAACGGCCCGAGCATGGCCACCAGTCCCTCCCGGACCGGTTCCTTTGTCTGGGCCGCGCCGTGGGCAATGGGCGCGCTGCCCAGTCCGGCTTCATTTGAGAACAATCCCCGGGACACGCCGGACTGAATAACGTAGGCGATACCCGCGCCGGTGAACCCGCCAGTGGCGGCACTCCCGGTGAAGGCATCATGGAAAATCATTTTGAAAGCATCCGGAATACCGCTGTAATTGGTAAGGATCACCCAGAGGGCCCCCAGCACATAGAAAAGACACATAAACGGTACCAGCCGGCTGGCGACCTGGCCGATGCGCCGGATCCCCCCCACGATGACCAGAAAGACCAGAACACCGATGACCAGCCCGGTGATCAGCTTGGGAACCCCGAAAGAGGTTAATACCGGTTCCGCCACGGAATTGGCCTGTACCATGTTGCCGATGCCGAAAGATGCAATGGTGGCAAAGAGCGCAAACAAGATGCCCAGCCATTTTTGCCCCAGACCTTTTTCAAGGTAGTACATGGGGCCGGCCCCAACCGTGCCGTCCGCGTGAATGGTCCTGAAATTTAAGGCCAGGAGGCACTCTGCATATTTCAGGCCCATGCCGAAAACAGCAGTCACCCACATCCAGAAGACCGCGCCGGGGCCGCCTACGGCAATGGCCACCCCCACGCCGGCAATGTTGCCGGTGCCGATGGTGGCGGAAAGGGCGGCGCTGAGTGCCTGAAAATGGGTGATTTCACCCTCGTCATCCGCGTTGTCGAATTTTCCTGAAATTAATTTCCATGCGTAGCCGAATTTTCTGATCTGCACGGCCCGGGTGATCACTGCCACCATGATACCGGTGCCCACCAGCAGGATGATGGTCACCGGCCCCCAGACAAATCCGTTTACCGTGTTTAAGAACTGATCCATCGTTGCGTCTCCAGTCCGGACAAAATGAGCGTCTGCTGTACCTAACCCGGATAAACCGGAAAAGTTAAACGTGAGCTAACGTTTGAAGTGAACAAATACCATGATCTTAATTTTTTCAAATGGAAACAATATATAATGTATGGGAAAGGCCTACCGGCCCCCGAAGGAAACGGCCATGTCATCCGGGTAGGCGATGCTGAATCCATAGGTAAAGACCTGTTTTTTACCCGGCGCAACGGAAAATTCCCATTTCAGGAGATGGTCCTCTTTTTCCGGTTGAATTCCGTCAAAGGTTTGCGTGAGTTTGATCCGCTCGTCCCGGATCTGCGGGGCGGCATCTTCCATGACAACGTCGACGGCATGGGTTTTGAGATTGTCTACCGTTACTTTCCAGCCCCATTCATAGCGCTTTTTCCCGAACAGCAGGCCGGTTTCATTGGACGTTTTTTCAAGGGTGGTAAGAGTCACTGCCACCTGGGGATCGGAGCCGAAAAACAGTTTTTCTTCCGGATCATGCATGGAGAAATAACGATTGGCAATAAATGCGGAATCCAGCAGGAAAGCTGCCTGGCCCCCGGGGAGAGGAATAAATTCGTCTTTTTCCGGATTCAACCGGGCGGATAAAAAAGCCTGGGGCGTGGCCTGGGGACGAATCAGATAAGTGAAATCAGCCGAAAGATCCATTTCCCGGATGGTAAAGCGCCGGGTGTCCCCGGATTTGACGCTATGGCTGCCAAGGGAGTAGGTGTCAAAGGAAAATCCCGCTTCCCGGATCGGTTCTGGCGCAGCACCCGCCCTGTCTGCTTCCATTTGCGGTGCCATGGCCATCATGGCGTCTTCCGCCACCATTTGCGAGCGTTTTGCATGGTTCAGGGCCACGGGTCTCACCGGCTGAATGATCCAGTCCCGCAGGGTCGGCGGTTCCGGCCGCACCACCGGCCGGGCCGTGGCCACTTTAATGTCGACCCCCTGCCAGTCCATGCCCGTATTCTGGAAAATTTCCGCATACCAGTTCAGCTCTACCGCGGATGCGGCGGGCCGGGCATTGATGGTGTAGGCGGGGTGCCAGCCGCAGTTTACCATATAATAGGAACAGGTCAGGTCAATTGCCGGCTGCGGGGGGCCGGCCAGGAAAACCGTCACCTGCCACCGGTTTTTGGCGGCGCCGGTCAGGGCATCAAGTTTTTTTTCGATTTCCCGGATGTCTTTGTCCAGGTCTTCAATGGCCTGGTTGCGGGTGTAAATGTCATCATAGGCGTCGGCGATGCCTTTTTTCAGGGCATTGCCCAGATTTTCGGCGGATTCGGCATTTTCCGCGGTCTCCGGCCGGGTCTTGGCCCGGGTCATCCAGAAGTCGATAAACGCGGTATTTGCCTTGATGCGGGTTTCCTGTTCGGATTTTTTCTGTTTCAGCTCTTTGAGCTGCGATTTCAGGGCATCTGCTTCAGGCGCCGGCGGCATCACCTGCTCGTCTACCGTCACGGAAGAGATGCGCATTCCCTGGTCGGAAACCGTGTCAACGGCAAGGGTATCTTTGGCCGCATGGATGGGGATGGCGAATTGAACCGTGTGCTGACCGCCCGCCGCTTCCACCGGTGCGGAAAATTGTTCGATGATTTTAGCGTCATTGGGATAAAGGGTGACGGCCACTGGCTTTGAGAAGACGTGCGTCGGAAAAAGAACCAGGCATATGGCGGTAAAAAACAGGACAACGGCCGGAATACGGAAAAGCGGTCTATTTTTCATGGATTTTCCTTTCCTTGAATCGGGGCGGCAGTAGTTCAACAAAGCAGGATATAATGAAATCTGCATATCCACTTCGGTCAAGTTGGCACGGTCGGCACGGTGGCCGACCCTACGAAACCTTCGCAACGCCTTGTAGGGCAGGCCACCGTGACTGCCGGTCGGTAGATTTTACTCTCTATTTCGTATCAACTTGAGGCAAGTGGATAACCAAATAATGAAATTATAAAAATCAAAATAACAGATTGGCAGCCCCGCATCAAGCAGGAAAGGGGTGGATGAACAAGATCGGAATGAAAAATGTGTAATAAACCACAGGGCACGGAGGTCACAGAGATGGTCTCTTTTTCTCTGTGACCTCTGAGAACTCTGTGGTGCACAAAAAATTACAAAAGAAATTATTTTTTCACCATATTGTCCATCTTGTAATCCGGCAGCATGAAGGGATAATCATTTTCTGACGACACCGCCGGATAGGTGTCATCATCATCCGCGAGTTTTTCATAAACAGACAGGGTCCAGGTCTGGGCCCCGGTCATGGTGATGGTGTACAGGGGATCGGTGAAATCCGCTTTTGTCTTGCCGTCAATATAGGACTGGGCCTTCAGGTTGGACACATTGTTGAAGAAGTTGTTGATATTGGCCTCGGTCACTGGATTGCCGTCCGCGTCCTGCCAGATCATTTCAGGGACGAGAGTTTCCGCCGGGGCTGCGGCGTCACTGCCTTTTTCACCGTCCTTTTCACCGTCGGGCGCGGCATCCTCCGCAGGCGCCGGCACCTGGGCCATCTGCAGCACGGCATTGCCGTCTTTGTCCGTAATCGTCACCTGCTGCACCTGGTTCCGGTCCACTTTCAGCACGGTTTTATCCCGCAGGGCGTCTTTGGTCTGGTCAAATTTGTTTCTGAAACTGTCCCGGGCATGGTAGACCCGAGGATCATCCGCCAGTTTGACAAAGGTATGCCGGTTGGATGGTGCGGTTTTTCCGATGTCAAAGGTCCGCACAATCTTGTCGGCAGACGGCCCGGCCGCCACCCGGATCCGGTTTTCAGGGTCCAGGTCATACCGGGGATAGGATTCGGTTTCAGACACCATGGCCGTCACGGTAAGGGCCTGGATGGTTTCGGCCATGGCCTTGGCTTTCGCGTCATCCGCCGGGTAGCCCTCCGGAAAAATCTGCCAAAGGTCATCTTTTTTTTTCAGCTCAACCGTGTCCTGGCCATTGGTTACCTTGATGTAGGCGGTATCCGCGGCCGGGAGCTCTTGCAGTACCGGCAGTTCGTAATGGGTCTGGTCGGTTTCATGAAAAACCAGGTAGGCGGCCAGGGCTGCGATCACCGCCGCCAGAATGATATATTCTTTTTTTGATTTCATTTTTTCCTTCCAAATCAGCACATTTTTAAAAAATATAACTTCGCGCAGAGGCGCAGAGCTCGCGGAGGAAAAATCTCAGCGTCTCAGCGTCTCAGCGGGATAAAAAATATTTTGGGCAAACATTCCTTCTGGGTATATACTGTGCCAAAATGCCGTCACGGTTATTTTTGAAACATCATCTGAATATTCTTCCGCCGCATGTTCCGGCGCCACCAGGTGAACAGGCCGAACAGCACGATGATCACTGGCAGGCCCACAATGTTGAAAAGCTTGATCGTGTTTTTGGTGGTCACGGCCGTGTCTTCCAGGGGATTGAACTGCTGGGTTTTGCTGCGCATGGCCGCAATGTCATCCCGGCCGTTCAGGGTGTCGATCAGGTTCAGCACAAACGCGGCATTCGGGCTTCGGCCTTCTGCATCCAGCAGGTTGTCCTTCAGGATGGCAGAAGAACCGATAATGACGATTTTACCGGGATTGCCTTTGGGCAGAAAGGTTTCCCCGGCCTTGATTTGGGAAAGGACCGGATCGGCGTCTGTTTCCGGTGTGTCATCTGCCGCCGCCTCATCCGTGTTCCCTTCTTCATCCGCGGCCCCGGTGTCCCGCGCCGGAATCTCTTTCCCCTCAAAATAGCTGGAAAAACGGCCTTCCAGAAGATAGCCCAGGGGATAGCTTTTGAATTCATCCGCGGACTGGGGCGGCTGGATAAACAGGGGGTTTAAATTGATCTGGCCCTTCATTTCCCAGGACGCATCCGAAGAAGCCATGAGCTCGTTCACGGCAATGTCGTTTTTTTTCGTGATTTCCGTATCGATTGTCACCGGTGAAATGTTCAGGGTAATCAGCCCCTTGATGTTTTTCATGAAATCCAGATCGTTGTTGATGTTTTCATTTTTGATCATGGGCGCAAAATAGATGGGCCGCTCGCCGCCGCCGGCCTGGGCCGGCAGGGTCTGTTTGAAGCATTCCTTGTCCATGACAAAGGAGGGCTTGACCCGGATGCCGTAATGGGCCAGAAGATCCTCCAGCCCCGTGTCCAGCGGCTTGTAGGTCGGCCCCATGTTGAACTGGAACCGCTGTTGGGGCGGCTGGGGCACTTCCTCGAACGCATCGGTGAAAACCGCCAGGTTGGTGCCCCGCATCAGGGCCTGGTCAATTTCAAACAGTTCATAATCGGAAAACGGCTCTGTGGGCTGGGCCAGGATCAGGCAGCCCAGGCTTTCGGAAATTCCGTCTTCCGCCAGATCGATGGATTTCAGGGAGTAATTTTCATTGACGAGAGTCTGGAAGTTGCGGAGCTGGTCTTCGTCCTGCTGCTGCATCATCATCATGGGGCCGCCCAGTTTCAGGGTGCCGTGATCCGCAAGATATCCCACATCCTCGTTAATGCCGATCAGCGACTCTACATTTTCATTGATGATCTCTTCCAGGCTGTCCATGTCGATCAGCTCATACCGGGTGCCGATAATGGGGATTCGCAGCACATTTAACAGCTGCACATACGCCATTTCACCATCGTATTCCAGGCTCAGCCCGATGGCGCCCCGGCCGGCCGTGATATTCCGGTCCGGGATATCCGGCCACTGGAGCACCCGGATATTGTATTTTTCAATCAACCCGTCAATTTCATCATCGGTCTGGGGGTCCGTAAAATCGTAGGCCAGTTGCCCGTAATTGACGCCATTGAGTTTTTCAACGGTCTCTTCAATGGTCCGGGGCAGCTGGGGCAGGTCATCCAGGCCCATGACCGGGGCCACGGTTTTAATAGAAGAGGACATGATCAGTGTTACATGGACTTTCTCCGGAAGACTGGCAAGGGTGCTGATTTTGTTGTTCAGCTTCTGAATGGTGGTGGTCAGCTTGTATTCCAGGCCATCGGTGGTGGTGATGGCGGGAATCCGCTCGATAATATCCCCCTGGATCATCACCATGCCCATATAAGCCTTTTTGAATTTAAGCTCGTCCTGCTCCAGCATCCGGATTTCCACGGGATTGATGCCGTAGTTTTCCGCCAGCCGCTGGTTTTCCATGGCCGTGTCACTCACCCCTTCTTCCTGGGGGCTCACGTCATAGAACCGGTAATTGAAAAACCGGTTGGAATGAATGGCGTATTCTTCCAGAAGATCCATGAGATAGCGTTTGGTGCTGTTGTGCGGGGCCGGCAGATTTTCCGTGAAAAACACATTGATGGTCAGGGGCTCGGACAGCTCGGCCACCGTGTCGCGGCTGGCCGCGGACAGGGAATAGATGTTGTTTTCCGTCAGATCTGCTCTGAAAAAAAGGGTTTTGCCCACCAGGTTGATGAGCACGATCACCACCAGATAGATGAGGAATTTTAGATAGATCCCGGTTTGAAAGTTGGATTTCATTATCAACTCCTTATTCTTTTTTCAGAAGCGCCAGATAGGTGCTGTAAAGGCTGATGACCATCACGCTGATAAAATAGACCAGATCTTGGGAATCGATGATGCCCCGGGCGATGTTTCGGAAATGAAAATCAGCGCCCAGATATTCCACGACATTCAGGATGGATTCGGGAAAGAAAAAAAGCATCTTGTCGATCAGGGTGAGCACAAAGCAGATGGCCGCGCCAAAAATAAATGCAATGATCTGGTTGTGGGTGAGGGCGGAGGCAAACACACCGATGGCGGAAAAGGCGCCGCCCAGAAGCATCGCCCCGAGATATCCCCCGATCACCGGCCCCCAGTCCAGATCGCCGATAAAGGCGATGCTGATGGGATAGGCCAGGGTGGGCAGCAGCATGGCGAAGGTCATGACAACCCCGGCCGCGAATTTTCCGATGATGATGTCTGTAAATGTCACCGGCATGGTCAACAGGATTTCATAGGAGCCCACGTTCAGCTCTTCCGCGAACAGCCGCATGGTAATGGCCGGAATAACAAAAGAAAAGATAATGGGCAACAGCGAGAAAAATCCCCGCATGTTGGCCTGATCATAGAGGAAAAAGGTGGAGAAGAAAAACCATCCCGTGATGATCAGAAAAATGGAAATCACAATATAGGCGATGGGGGAAACAAAATAATCTTTGAGTTCTTTTTTCAGTATATGCGTAAACTGCCACATGTCTGCCTGCTCCTTCGCATCTTTGGTGCCTGGGTCCGGTGGATAACCGGAAATTTTTTATCTGGTTATCCATTTCGCAAGTTCGACTGGTCGGCACGGTGGCCGACCCTACGAAATCTCCGTCATGCCTCGTAGGGCAGGCCACTGTGCCTGCCATAAATGAAATGATTCTCGCCATTGTGTTTCAACAAGCGAAGTGGATAAGTAAAATTTTTTATTCGCGCTTTTCACGTTCAGCTTCCAGCTCTAATTTATCTGTTTGGTCAGATCCCTGAAAATGGTTTCAAGGGTTTTGGCTTCCTGCAGAAATTCGATCATCACCCAGTCCGTGGCCTTGATGGCGGTGTAGATTTTTTCCCGCACGTCATGGGTCGCGCTGCTGTATGCCTTGAGTGTCAATACCCCGTCATCGGTAAGCCCTGCCTGATCCACCTTATCCACTCCGTCAATGGCGGAAAGGGTTTTGATGGCCGCTTCCGGCGCTGCGTTCAGCAGGGAAATCTGAACCGTGGTCTGCCGGCCGGCGGACTGTTTGAGGTCTGCGGTGTTGCCGTCGGCCACAATTTTTCCCTGATTGATAATCACGATTCGGTCGCAGGTGGCTTCGGCCTCGCTCAGGATATGGGTGGAAAAAATAACGGTTTTTTCCTGACCGATCTTTTTGATGATGTGCCGGATTTCCACAATCTGGTTGGGGTCCAGGCCCTGGGTGGGTTCATCCAGAATCAGGATCTGGGGATCGTTCATCATGGCGTGGGCCAGCCCCACCCGCTGGTTAAGGCCCTTGGAAAGTTCGCCGATGGCCTTGTGCATGATGTGGTTGAGTCCGCACAGGTCCGCCAGATACCGGAGCCTCGGATGACGGTCGCCATGGCTGACCCCCTTTATCCGGGAAACATATTCCAGGTAGTCGTATACCAGCATGTCTTTGTAAAAAGGGGAGGATTCCGGCAGATAGCCGATCATTTGTTTGATTTCCAGGGGGTGGGTGTCAATGTCCAAATCGTTCACCCGGATGGTGCCGCTGGTGGGTTTGAAATAGCCGGTGAGCATTTTCAGGGTGGTGGTTTTGCCGGCGCCGTTGGGCCCAAGAAGCCCCAGGATTTCACCCTGGTGGATGTCCACATTGATCGAATCCACCGCGCAAAATCGGTCGTAATATTTTGTCAGATTTTCGACATGAATCATGGGTGTTTACCTCTGTATACTGCCTAAAGCGGATTTAAAACAGAAACCATGGGCCTTATAAAATAGATGTTTCATGGGAACAAGAAGTAAAACAATAAACTGAAACGGATCAGTATCCGGTGTAGTCTCCGGAATCCCCCAACCGGTGATTTCGGCCATTGTTTTTCTCCCGTATTTGAAATTAAAATGAATTCCCCCGGTAAAGGGGGAATTCAGGGGGAGTATATGGCAATCCTTAAATCAAAATCGGACAATAAAATCAGATAATAAAATCAAAGATCGCCAATATGCGCGTAAAAGTAAGCGCTCACCCCGGGTTTGTCAATAGGTAGATGGGAGTTTTTCATTGGTACCGGATAACTATTTAATGTCATGAATTATTTTTGACGATCGCGTCTTTCTGCCGGAGTCGCAGCCGGATGGTCCGGGACCTCACAGCAGTGTTGACCACGGGCTGGGTTTTGTCTATAGACGGCTGTGCGGGAACAGAATAAAAAATGAATGAAACCAATAAGGAAATCAAAATGGATGCGCTGGACCGGTTGATGGATATTATGGACACCCTGCGGGGGCCGGGCGGCTGCCCCTGGGACAGGGAGCAGACCCACAAAAGTATTATGAAATGCCTGATTGAAGAGACCTATGAGCTGGCGGAAGCCATTGAGGACGACAATATCGAGGATATGAAAGAGGAACTGGGCGACGTGTTTCTGCAGGTGGTGTTTCACAGCGCCATTGCCAGAGACAGCCGCCGCTTCACCCTGGATGAAGTGGTCAATGAATTGTGCGACAAGCTGGTTTACCGCCATCCCCATGTGTTCGGGGATGCGTCGGTGCGGGACTCCCAGGAGGTCATTAAAAACTGGGAGCGCTTAAAGCGAAAGGAAGCTACCAAAAAAAACCGGGAATCCATTTTGACCGGCATTCCCAATCATCTGCCGGCCCTTCTGCATGCCCGCAAGGTTCAGGCCGTGACCAGCCGGGTGGGGTTTGACTGGGAAAATCCCGAATCCGTGCTGGAAAAGATCAAAGAAGAAATCCGGGAACTGGAGGCGGCCATGGCGGAAAAAGACCCGGATCAGATGGAAGATGAGATCGGGGACCTGATTTTTTCCGTGGTGAACCTGGCCCGGCAGCTTAAAATTGATCCCGAGGCGGCCCTCCGGCGCACCAACAAAAAATTCACCCGCCGGTTTTACGAGATCGAAAAAGCGGCCAAAGCACAAAATATCCCCTTGTCCGACATGCCGCTCGCGGAAAAGGACCGGATCTGGGAAGCGGCCAAGGAAAAAATCTGAACAAATCCGGCATCGGGTCAAAGGCGCCAGGCGCTCGGGATTTGCGCGTCTCGCCAAGATGAGATTGGCGGCGCTTTATAAATCCGGCTTTTTTCGGCTGCATCACGTCTGTTTATGGAACACATTGATGAGCTTGTTAACAGTTAAAACCTATCCGTTTAAGAGGCGGATCTGCCCCGTGAAAATTAATTTTCACAAACGGCGCAGATTCGCCCCTCCTGTTTCATTGCCGCGCCAGTTCTGTTTGTTGTCATGGAAAAATTGAATACGAGTTGTCCCTTTTTTTAAGATAGCGCTGCTTGTTTTTTTCTTTTGATGCGTGCTGCCGAGATGATTGCGATGCCGGAGCCCAAAAGGAACGCGGTCGCCGGCTCGGGAACAGGCGTGCTAAAATCAAATATGAAATCATCCATTGCAAAAATCGAGCTTGTGGAAAAAAATCTTAATTCATCAACACCCGTGTAATTAAAAGAAAACCATGTGGGCTGGGAATTCACCGCTTGGACAGTTTGAGAATACAGAAGACTTCCCCCGCCATATCCTTGAACCAGGATATCCAGGGTATTCGAGAAGGCTGAAGTTAAATATGTCCCGCTAAAATCAAAAGTGGAACCTGTTATGACAACCGGTTGTGCGCCGCCATTATATGCGACATATTCACCAGAAACAACACCATGGTCGTATCCGGTTCCGGGGTGATTTCCGCTCCTGAGTACCCCCCAATATTCGCTCCAGGTCAATCCGCCATAATCCGGCGAAACACTTTGAAGCGGATAGGCATAATTCCCCGATGTCACATCATCGAAGCTTAATGTCAGAGCTGCTGCGTGTGAAGCGCTCAGCATGCCAATAATCAAAACACTTAACGCCACCCCTGTTAAAAACTTCTTCTTCATGTTTCAGCCCTCCTGTTGTTGTGTTTTCTGTTCCATCAGATCGATAAATGATTTTAATCATTTGTACCGATCGGTTGCCCGAAGATTGAACCCTCCGCGAAAGTCTGCGGATTTTTACTATAGCGTTTATCCAATAAAATTTTCTGCATATCCACTTCGTTCAAGTTGGCCCGGTCGGCACGGTGGCCGACCATAGGAAACCTTCGCAACGTCTTGTAGGGCAAACCACCGTGCCTGCCGGTCGGTGGATGATTCTATTTTGTATCAACTTGAGGCAAGTGGATAACCAAATAAAATTTTTATGACCTGGTTTCCCGCATTTGCCGGGTAAAATATGAATATTTCACAGGTGCCAGCTAAAAAGCCGGGTTTACCGAATGTGACGTTAACGATGTCACACTCGGCAACCCGGCTGTCTTTTTCAGCATGAGAATCCGAAATTAAGGAAACAGCTGCTCTCAGTCTTTACCGAAGACCCGTGATTTTCCGTCCCTGTTTCACAACAGGTTTAGCTTTATGTGTAAAACAGCTCAAGAGAAAAGGAATGTACGTGCCGCTTCAGGAAGGAGTCTGAAAAGAAAAACTAAAATTTTATTCTCATAACTAAAGTTGCTTGTCAATATAAAAATTGCACTAAATACTTTCGTTCAATGCTGCCGTCAAAAATTCAAACCGTGCCGACCAGTCGAACTTGACCGAAGCGGATATGCAGATACAATAATTCAGGGGGCTGCCTGGCAAGCAATCAAACCGCGCCCGCGAGGGGGTCATTAGAAAGTGAGGCTCTGAGGCATCGTTTGTTTGCTTAAGCAGGCTAATGAAGCGTGCTCTCCGGACCGCTTCCCGGGCGCCAGGCCTGTTTCAGGGCCGCCAGCAGAAGGTTTTCATCAACACCTAATTGCCGAAATTGAAAAGGCTTTTTGCTGCCTTTGGTAAACACCCGGACTTCCGGATGCCTGGTCCCTTTGTAAAAGCTGTCTGCCAGGTCAATTCCCGTGATGGCGGCCCAGGGGATGCGGTTGCTGCGCAGGGGATAAAAAACGGTAAGTCCCTGGGGCCGAATTTCGACGCGAAAAACCGTCTTCAGGTATTCATAAACAAGGACCATCACCAGGAGCGACATTCCGCCAAAGCCAAGAACTGGGCTGCTGTTTTGCCCGATGTAAAGGCCGAGCCAGGAAAACCCGATCCCGCAGGCCCAGTAAAACAGATGATACCCCGGATTTTTGGAAAAATCCCGGCCTCGGGCCCTTTCGCCGGACAAGCGGATATTTTCATATAACCGGTTTCGCAGACCCTCAAATCCAGTGAGTTGATATTCCACCCGGATGCGACGCCGTCCGGTCCGGTCAAAGATTTCCAGGCACTGCTGCCCGGCCCGCTCCCGGATGCGGCCGATGTCTGCCCATCGCAGCAGCCCCCGGGTTTTGCCGTCATGGGTGTGCCACAGCCCGTCATCATCAGCCGTAATATCGGCACGAGGGATTTTTTTCAGACTGTTCCAGGCCAGCCCGGCCAAAAGTCCAAAAAGCCCCATGCACATAAGGGCGATGAGGCGGGTGGATTCCGGATTTCTGTCTTTTTCTGCGGGGATGACCAGAAGGGCCGCGCCCAGCAGAAAAAGGGCCAGAAAAACCATCAGGCAGATTTTAATTTCCCGTTGGTATCTTTTATCTAAATGAAATTCCTGCATGCAATTGCCGTTTTCACTGCCAAAATCGCGGATAAAACCGGCCGGTGCGGCGGGCATAGTCCTGGTAAGCCTCTCCAAAGGTGTCGGCCATCAGGGCTTCTTCTTTTTTTACCAGTAAATGCCAGATTATGTGGAGTGGCACCAGCCAGGCGAGGTAAAACCAGGAATTCAGATAGAGCGCCGCTCCCGGGCATATCAGGGAAATCCAGGCCGCGTACATGGGATGCCGAAGCCGGGCAAACGGCCCCCGGGTGCATAGCTGCCCGTCCACCCACCAGCGGCGAAGGAAAAACAGGGTCCGCAAATGCAGCCCAAGCCCGGAAATTATCAGAAAAAAACTGATAAAAAACAGCATGTTCCTGTAATCACGGGTGATCGGCAGGTTCCAGGCCGCATCCGCCCCGGCAAAAGGGATCAGCAGCAACAGGCTGAGCCCCGCGCCCAGCGGCCCGACACCGAATATTTTGCGGAGTTTTTCTTTGATGTCTGTTGTCATATCATTATGTTGTGCGCGCCATGGTTCCGTGCATCTGTTTCCGGTTGCCTGCCGCCGGATGAAATATCATGGCCGGCAGGGGTTTTATGAGCATTATCTCATTAAATTGTAGGTCAAAACGTCTGTTTGGTTTTTGATTTTTAAGTATTAAAAACAAGAATTTATGGATTTTTTGGCCCCTTTTGAACCGGGGTTTTTGCTGACAAGTTTTAGGTCTTTCTTTTGATCGCTGATCTTTATGTTGATATCAACCCCATGCCCCGGCGTCAATCGGGTTCCCCCGATCCGTTGTGAGAATGAAATTGCTCACCTGTGATAACCGGTTTATCATTCGAAAAATCAGTCACTTGTCAGGTAACAACCCAAAAAACGGTCAGGCAAAGTCTTTTCCAGATCTTTGATTAATCTCTATTTGACCCCGGCCACCTGAATGCAAAATGAAAAGACATTACAAATCATCCAAAGGGCTGGGCACGCCATGCCCGCCCTGCTGCAGGACATGGGTATAAATCATGGTCGTGGCAACATCCTTATGACCCAGCAAGGCCTGGATTGTCCGGATATCGGTTCCTTTTTCAAGCAGATGGGTCGCAAAACTGTGCCTGAATGTATGGGCGCTGACTTTTTTATTGATTTGCAGTCTTTTTGCGGCTGTCTTGATAGCTTTGTTGACGACTCCGGGATCAACATGATGTCTTCTGGTTTTTCCGCTGCGCGGGTCTACCGAAAGTTTGCCGGATGGGAAGATATACTGCCAGTTCCAGTCTCTGGCGGCATTTTTATATTTCCGTTCCAGGGCATAGGGCAGGTAAACTTCCCCAAAACCCCGGGCCAGATCAGCTTCATGCATGAGCTTCACCCGTTCCAGATGATTTTGCATAAACGGGATGATGGATGCCGGAAATGTTGTGACACGGTCTTTATTGCCTTTGCCTGATCTCACCACCAGTTGTTTCATTTTATAATCGACATCGTGTACCCTTAACCTGACCGCCTCGATGATTCTTATACCTGAGCCGTATAATAATTTGACGACCAGTTGCGGCACACCGGCCATGGACTGAATAATTTTTTTGACTTCATCCCGGGTTAGGACAACCGGGATGTTTAATTTTTTAGGGGCGCGGACCGCATTTATCTCTTCCTGCAAAGGGATCTTCAAAATGTGTTTATACAGGAAGACGAGGGCATTCATGGCCTGGTTTTGGGTGGCAGGGGCTATGTGATGGTTAACGGCCAAATCCGTGAGAAACTGTTCGATTTTCTTTTCCCCGCCGTGCATGTCATCCCTTGAGGTCATTTGGTGAAATGAGACATATCTCTTGATCCAGTCGCAATAGCTTCTTTCCGTATGAATGGAATAGTGCTTTAACCGCATGAAATCTCGCACTTCTTCGAGCAATCGTTTTTCTTTTTTTATTGACATGATAGTGCCCTAAAAGTAATTTTAAGTTGTCACATCAAAACTACCTGATAAGTTTGAATTGGTCAAGTTATCAGGTCAAAAATTCTTGTTAATAAATGGTTAGATTTTTCGTCAAGCAAAAACAATATAAAATTACACAATTTTTAGTAGGAGAATGCATGAACGATAAACGATATTTCATTGAGCTAACAGACTATGAATACAGTCTCCTGAACAACAATGAGATGATTTCAATGTTGTGTGAGAGATACTTGAAATCAGTGACACGACACGATGATACAGTTGAATTATCACTGACATTGAAAGAGCTTGAAGACTTGACCGGATATGTAGCGGCAGAATCAAATCATGCAAGCACAAGAAGAAAACAAGACGAATTAGGGGCGATATGTGATTATTTTGAATCAGAGGTGAGTTCAATAAAGAGAGAACAACTTTAATGCGTACAGTTCTGATATTGATGGAAAAACTGTGCGCATGAACACATCATTATAGAAGGAAATTAATATGAAAATTCAAGAAAAAAACATATTAGGATATAGTGGTTTTATAATATTTGATGAATGCTATGAGTACAACGAAAACGCCTGTTTCATAGCGGATACTCGGGAACTTGCAAAAGAATTTATGAACAACTGCGGTCATTCAGTTTCAGACTACAGAATCGATCCAGTCACTTTCGGAGATATTATTAATGATTATGGCTGTTCAAGTGGGGAATACGCTATGGAAGCCATAGCCTTCTCGAAATTCAAAGAAATAGCGAATGAGGAAAACGTCAAATACCAGGCAAGTCAATTTGAGTTTGATTCAACTCTGATGGTCGTTAATATCTTATAGAATTCTTCTGAAACTATAAACTACAAGTAATCATATTTAAAATGGTTTAAAATCAAATTAAGTTATTGTAAATAAGTAAGTTAAAAATCTAACTACTGCTTACACTCTGACCAAAACGCCTTTACTTCGTTGAATTTTCTGAGAAAATTTTCAAGTTCTGCGTTTTGTTGATACTTCGGCGTGCGTTTTGGCAGGTGAAGCTTGTTTGTTATACAGACCAAAAAATAGATGAAAATTGAGTACAGCATTGCTACAGACCAGGATTTCCTCGATTTAGCAAAACTGCGGTATGAATTTAAAGAAAATTCAAAAGACATAAATTCAGATTTCATCGAAGAGTACACAGAATATCTCAACACAGAATTTCAGTTAGGTAGATTACAGGTTTTTATTGCACGTTCGGGTAGAAGGATTGTAGCAAACATGAACCTGATCACTATCCCCAAATCACCAAAGCCTGGATCAGACCATTCAAAATCAATCGGATATTTGACCAATTGTTACACTGTCCCTGAATTCCAGAATCAAAATATTGGCACCACGTTATTACAATACATCAGCGACTATGCAGCTCAAAATTCAATAGAATTAATATTTGTCTGGCCGAGCGAACGGGCGACTGCTTTTTATCATAGAGCAGGCTTTAATAACCAAAATGAAATAATGGAAAAGCTAATTAATGAATAATAAGAATGGGCAACTGGAAGGTATTAAAGCTTCAGCAACGTCGAGAATGACAACCGAATGCGCATTCTGTGATTCAGATCTTCGTAGGAGAGAAATGCAAATGGAAAATGAATACTGCATTTTTCTACAACATCATCAAGAAGTATTAATTGGTTCTGGAATAATCATCCCTAAAGCCCACCGGCGGACAGTTTTTGATCTAAATGAAAATGAATGGAAAGCCACGTATGACCTATTAGGAGAAGTAAAATCATTCCTTGATAAGGAATATTCTCCGGCTGGATATAATATTGGATGGAATTCAGAAGAGATCGCCGGGCAATCTATTTTTCATGCACACTTACATGTAATTCCACGATTTCGAGATGAGCCTCATGCTGGAAAAGGGATTCGGTATTGGTTAAAACAAAAAGATAATAAGAGAGAAAAAAAAGAAGGGGCTGTATAACAAGCGCTTCGAGACGGACACGCCTATTGTCATGAAAAATGCTTGTCGCTTCGCTCGGCATTTTTCACGCCAATTACGGCGTGCCGCTCAAGCGGTTGTTGGACATACTAAATATGAAAAAGATACCGACAATCGGGTTTATAAGTGCGCCGGCTTGGTTTGATCCAGCCCCTTCGGAATTTCCGACAGTTGTTGAAGAGGAGGTGTATACCCAGCAGGCACCTCTTCTCTTGCCGGAATTCGACTATCGTCTTGAAAGCATAGCGTCAGTGCAAAATGAACTCAATCTCTGTGCTCGAAGTCTAAAAGCAATTGGATGTGATCTCGTGGCACAGGTTGGCAGCCCGTTTGCATGGGCTTGCGCATCCAGTGAGACAGAGGCCCGTTCACGCCGGGATGTGATGACTGAGTCTGCAAAGGTCCCATCGATTATGACCAGTCTCGCCATTGTTGATGGGCTAAGATCTCATGGCGCAAAAAGAGTTGCCGTCAACTGCACTTATTATGAATCCGATTGGCGAGATGCATTCGCCTTTTTCTTGAGAAACTGCGGCTTTGAGACAACTCATGTTTCAACACTTGCTGACCAAGGATTGGCTGCAGTTGGTTCCAAAATGGAGGATTTCGGATGGTCTATGACCGATGAACTCACGAGCCAGTCGATCCTCGCTGTTGCAAATGTGTCACCAAGTGCTGATGCCATCGTTGTCACAGGCGCTGGGACGAGAACCTTAAAGATCCTTTCGGATTTAGAATCCGAAATCAAACGTCCCATCATTGCCGCCGATACAATTATTTATTGGGCAATTGCAAATGAATTGAATCTGACTTTGAAGCCTGTGATGGGCACTTTGGCAAATATTAGGAAGAGACTGTCCAACAACTGAATTCACTCGGATGTGAGTTCCGCTGCCGCTTCACTCACACCGGTGATTCAGAGCGTTAGGAGTAATAAGAGGTCTTAATGGATATTAATCTATGGATAAGCGTATTGCTTGCAATCCCTCTTGCTATAGTTGCCAATCTTTTTACTCCAAAAGTGCGCGAATGGATTGATGCCCGAGCTGAAAGGCGTAAAGAAAAAAAACGAAAACAAACTGAGGAACAAAAGCAAGCTGCAATTGGTCGTATCAATAAGGAATGTGATGAAATTGAGAGGTTCGTTGGGAATCGAACTATTTATCGGGAATATCTTCTGGAAGTTGTCATCCGAGCGACTCTATATGGTGCAATAAGCGCACTGTATGCAGGAGCAGTGTCTGTTATTGCTTGGTCTGTCGATTTGGGCGGGATTGCACAAAAATTGCTCTTTTCCGTGGCTCAGTTCGCAACTCTTTTTGGGTCTTTATTGGTTTTTCAGGTTTCTTGGAAGGGCTTGAAGGTCATTAATCGTGTACACGATTTTGAAATTTTTAAAGAAAAATGTGAACGACAAATTCAAAACATTAAAAACTCCTAACCTCATGCTTTACGCGGACAGGTGCTCCGCTGCCGCTGCGCACCTGCCGGTAAGCATGGCCGTTATATTTTTATGATAGACCCAATCGAAATATTATCCATGCCTATACAACCATTCATATGGCACCCGGAAAGAGCTTTTCTCGTCGCATTGGTATTTCTTATAATGCTATTCATAATGTTCTTTCGGGGAAAAAATAATAATAAAAGGGTAATGCTATGGCCCACCATATTTGCTACTTTAATATGGGGCGTATTCGGTATTAATGAATATTTTGCTAAAATTAATCAATGGGATATTCGAGTTGATCTGTTGGCCTTGATTCCCTTGGTTTATTTTCTATCAGTATTTTCAATAGTTACTTGGTGTCTTTCAATTTTAAAATCAAAAAAGAACAAAATATAACCAGTCGCTTGTGCTAACCGGTGCAAGCCAGTCGACTTCTTGCCAGTATTTCGGCCCGGTTAGCACAGCTCCAACGTTAGCAAAAAATTTGGAGAGAATGCAGGATGAAATACACCCCAGATAGAAAGAGTATTGGACAAATACTATCCATGACTAGTCCGCCTGTTATTGTTCCCGATTGGCAGCGAAATTACAGTTGGACAA
The DNA here is from genome assembly GCA_963675805.2 of Desulfobacterales bacterium. Taxonomy (GTDB): domain Bacteria; phylum Desulfobacterota; class Desulfobacteria; order Desulfobacterales; family Desulfosalsimonadaceae; genus SURF-3. Next base: position 1,739,510 of record CAXXNU010000001.1, read on the forward strand.
CCGTTGAAGTCGAAACATTTTGGCAGGACATACTTAGATTTGACAGGCAGTATCCAGATCAAAACATTGATGGACAGGAATATTTCTTAGGTGCTGTTGTTATCGTAGACACAAACAACTCACACCTTCTTCTGGACGGACAACAAAGAGTTGCAACTTCTGCAATACTTATTTCGGTTATTAGGGATTTTTTAGCAAGATTTAGGGCGGATGCAGCAACGCGTATTAGTAATAAATATCTAACCGATTATGATGATGCCCTCGAAGACTTTACATACAAAATCACACTCAATCGATACGATAGAGATTTTTATAAGCGGTATATTCTTGAATCAAGAAGTCAAAATTGGCAACCACCGGAATCTCTATACGAATCGCATAATTTAATTCAGAAAGCACATGATTTCTTTACTCGTAAATTTGAGGAGAAATACACGGAAATAAACAATCCACAAGAGGCACATCAATGGGCACTTAGAATTCTTAAAGTTTTAACATCACATGTAAGCGTTGTTGCTGTAATATCAACTGATGAAGACAATGCCTCGTCTGTTTTTGAAACACTTAATGATCGAGGAATTGGATTATCTACTACCGACTTACTCCGAAATCTGATCCTAAGACGCGCTCAACCGGCATTTTTAGAAGAGATAATGGATTTGTGGGGTGAGATCCTGTAGATCGAAAGTGATGCCAAGCTTCAAGACTTTTTCCGACACTTTTGGATTTCACGAGAAGGTGATGTGAAAACAAGGTCACTGTACAGAGAGGTAAAGTCTAAAATCATAGACGAGGAAATAAATAGCCTTGTTTTCTCAAGAGACTTGAGAGGATCGGCACTCGTTTATCAAGACATTCTTTCGGGCAATTACGGCAATAATGACATCATATCAAGTCTGCTTCAGTCGGTGTCAAACTTAGGCGCAAAGGTTTTATTTCCACCAATCCTTAGTCTTCTAGAATCAAGAGAAGACACTGATCTAATAATCAGATATTTAAAATATTTTATATCGGCCTACATAAGGCACACGGTAATTTGTAAACGTGAAAATAGCCTTTTCGAAAATGTCATGTATTCGACCGCAAAGAGCATCCGCAGTGGCGAATACACTGATGAACAATTATTGACTGACATTTCTAACTTCAGTCCTGATGACAATGCATTTAAATCTGCGTTCGAAACAGCCAGTGTGCCAAGGAGAGCTACAGCGAGTTATTTGTTAAGAAGAATTGAGCAGGCGAAAAGAACCACCGAAGAATTAGATGTAGCAGCCCCACAGAGAGTGCATGTAGAGCACATTTATCCGCAGTCCCCACAAGAAGGTCAGCGATTAGCTCAGCATGGGTTAATAATCAATAGAATAGGAAATCTAACGCTTTTGTCGGCAAGGCTAAATACAACCATAAAGAATTCACCGTATGCTGTTAAAAAAGCGTACTATGAGCAATCTGAATTACTCATCACAAAGAGTATCGCTGACTCGTATAATGACTGGTCAATCAATACGATAGATCAACGTCAAATTGAGTTATCCGAAATTGCATTGGACATTTGGACATTCAGGTAAATAGCGCTAACCTTTTTTTGCACAGGACGCCAAAAAGCCGGCGCCTGTGAAAACTGCGTTAGCTGCATTGCTATCACGGAAAGATCATAGTGAAAGAACTCAATGATTGATATCGCATATCGTATTATGGATATAACCGGGCTGATGTGTGTTATCCTGATTGTCTATATGGTTCTATTCCTCATGGCGAACAAAGCAATTGAATGGAATTGTTTTGCCACATATCGAGTGTGGCCAGAATTAATTTTTCGTTTTAGGGATTTCACAAAAAAACGTTCGGGAACAACAAGTTCTGTTTATTACTTATTTTGGTTCTCGTTAATAACAACATTTATTTCGATAGTTGCATCGTTTCTGTATGAAATAAACTTAAAGCACCCAGTGGCTATAATTATGGTATCGATATTCGGATTAGTACTTTTCCCGGCTATTTTTTATATATTTTATCTTTATTCAAAAGAGAAATATTACTAAAACAGCTAACCACGGCATTGTGAGCGACGGCAAAAAGCCGCCGCGCCACATGCCGACCGTTATGTGTAGAGGGATATTGGAGAATTAAATATTAGGCCCCGCCATACTGTCAAGGATGAGGGCCTGAACTCTCGTTTTTCCAATCAGCTTTAATTTATATAGAGGAAAATCATGGACACATATCGGATTACATTAATGCTATCGGTACTACTCTGTTCCTTGGTAGCTGGATTCCTGTTCGCTTTCGCCATTGTTGTGATGCCGGGTATTAAAAATCTAAACTCACACAATTTTCTTCAGGCTTTTAAAGTGATGGATAGGGTAATTCAGAACAACCAGCCGTTGTTCATTGTGGTTTGGCTTGGATCCGTTGTGGTAGTGGTGGTTTCAGCATGGTTCGGCTTTTCGCGATTAGAGGGTATTGACCGTCTGCTAATTCTTACTGCATGCATAATGTATCTACTCGGTGTTCAATTGCCGACAATGTCAATCAACGTACCATTGAATAACCAGTTACAAAAAATGGACTTGGATACAATGCCCGAACATTCACTTAGAGAAGCCAGAACAAATTTTGAGACTCGCTGGACACAATGGAACGCGATCAGAACAGTTTTTGCAATACTAACTTCTATACTGTTGATTGTTCTGGTATTCAGAATTTGATGTATGCATTGGTCTTTTAAAACGGGAACTTGCAGGACGCCTCTAAAATAAAAGGTTTTTATAAGATTTGAGGTTACTATATTTGGGGTACATTTTAATGAAAAGAAAGTCACAACCAAACGTTTAGCTTAGAAGGGTGTTTGCGGGGAGTTTAAAAACTTTGGATCGTCAACATATTCTTCAAATTTCAGGAAGCCCGATGCCGTTTAGCCGCCGCTAATTACCTTGCCGTTATGCCATTATTAATTCCATAACCTAAGGAGAAAATCATGCAGCCTGAAGTTTTAATTCGTGCCCTCATCGATGAGGCGTTCAACAAAGGCAATCTTTCTGTTCTTGAGGACATTATTCATCCTGAGTATCAATACTCGAGTCCCGACAGTCAATTAAAGGGCATAAGCCAATTGACGGAGTTCATTCAGGCATTCCGCAACGCTTTTCCTGATCTTGAGCTTCAAATAGATGATCTTTTTGTGTCTAACGACAGAGGTTGTACCGCGTTCACACTTAAGGGCACTCATAAGGAAGATTTCATGGGTATTCCGGCAACCCAAAAGTCAGTGGAAGTTCAAGGAATGGTAATGAGCCGGTTTAAAGACGATAAAATCTTCGGGGATTACGAGATCCTCGACAACTTGCCCCTTTTTCAGCAGCTTGGGGTTGTGCCTGATCTGTCCTGAACTGATAATGGAACAGAGTAAGGGGCAACATAACAATTTGTTACACACTCGACCGGGAACCCGGGGCGACCTTTTTCCATAGGCCATATCGAGTTGAACGTGATTAAAAGCTTATTTCGCATTGGGTTCCCGCCGGTCAACTCGCGCATTCTGTTTCTGCACACACCCAAATAGTAACTATAACAGATTAGTTTACAGAGTGATGTTGGTGGATAATACATGAGAGCAGCTATTTACACAAATTACGGATCAGCTAATGTGCTTGAACTCAGAGAGGTAGACATACCTGTCCCAAAGGACAATGAAGTGCTCGTTAAAGTATTTGCAACAACAGTGAATCGAACGGACTGTGCAAGGCTTCAAGCAAAACCCTTCATTATGAGGTTCACGACAGGATTTCTAAAACCAAAGAATCCTATTCCAGGCACAGATTTTGCCGGCAAAGTTGAAGCTGTTGGCAAAGATGTTACATCGTTGAAAGTCGGAAATGATGTTTTCGGTTTTGATGATAATGGGTTAGGATCTCAAGCGCAATACATGACATTTCCTGAACACAAAGGGATAGCCAAAATGCCAATCAACCTATCCCATGAACAGTCTGTGGCTTGTTTGGAAGGTGCACACTACGCATACAACTTCATCAATAAGGTTAATCTTGAAAGGGGACAAAGAGTTCTCGTTAATGGTGCGACAGGAGCGATCGGTGCAGCAGCAGTTCAACTTCTGAAACACGCTGGTGCCATTGTGACCGCGGTATGTGCCTCAGAAAATGAAGACTTGGTGAAATCATTAGGGGCTAATTCTGTAATTGATTACACAAAAGAGGATTTCACCAAATCCGAAGAAAAGTATGACTATGTGTTTGACACAGTCGGTAAAAGCTCCTTCAGGAAATGTAAACCTTTGCTGGAATCCGGTGGTGTATACATTTCATCCGAGTTGGGCTGGATGGCTCAAAATCTTGTCTTCACAGCCACTACTCGAATTTTTGGTGGCAAAAGAGTCAAGTTTCCATTTCCTGCAAATCATAGACGCACTGTTTTTTTCATGAAGCAACTATGTGAGAAGGGTGCGTTTAGGGCGGTCATAGACAAGAAATATCCGTTGAAAGCAATTGCAGACGCCTATCGATATGTCGAAAAAGGTCAAAAGATTGGAAATGTTATCATATCCATGGAATCTAACAACGAAACATAATTCATTGGCACTGACCGCCGGGGCGTCCATTTTTGCGCTTGGTTTTGCTTTCGGAGGCTGGTTTATCAACCGGGTTGTCCGGCAGAGCATTCCGGCGGCGGTTCAATTCGCATTCTGCACAAACTCATCACATCCCTCTCTTGACATATAATTATAATATATTTACAGTATAATTATGAAAAAATTGGTTTTCGAATGGGATGACCAAAAAAATACATCAAATAAGCGCAACCATGGTGTTTCATTTGAAGACGCACAAACTGTCTTTTTTGATGAAAACGCCATTGAGTTTGATGATCCAGACCATGCCATTCAAGAAGAAAGGTTTATCCTTTTAGGTCTAAGTCAAAGCCTTAAAGTTTTAGTTGTTTGCCATTGTTATCGAAGCGATGAATATAAAATACGTATTATTTCAGCAAGGAAGGCAACTAAAAAGGAACAAGGCGTTTATTTTAGGAGGTCATGATGAGAAAAGAATATGATTTTGACAAAATGAAAGGGCGCCGAAATCCTTATGCTAAACATTTAAAAAAACAAGTGACTATCCGCATAGGCGTTGATGTTATTGATTATTTTAAAGATTTGGCAGAGGAAACAGGCGTGCCATATCAAAATTTAATCAATCTTTATTTGCGTGATTGCGTTCAATCCAACCGAAAGCTTTCTTTTAACTGGCATCAATAAAATGCAGAGCAATCGCTTGCACAAAGGACCACAAAAGGCGGGCCGCCTCGGAAAAAAGCGCAGTCATCATTAAACGCACTTCGTCCATAGTTTGTCTTCCTTTTGTGGCCTGTGAAGCGGGGCGTTGGCTTTCCGAACCTATTAAGGAGATCAAATGCATCCCCATGCAGAATTGATTGAGAAATTTTATTCCTGTTTTAAAGAGTTAGACGGGAATGGAATGGCACAATGTTACCATGCAAAAATACAGTTTTCTGACCCTGTATTTCCAAAATTGCAAGGTGCCAAAGCAGGGGCTATGTGGAAAATGCTGTGCTCACAGGCCCAAGGGTTTGAGTTGGTATTCAGTGACATACAGGCAGACGACGATGTGGGAAGAGTGCATTGGGAGGCAAAATACATTTTTTCGACAACGAAGCGAAAAGTTCATAACAAAATCAATGCATTATTTCGGTTTCAAGATGGAAAAATCGTTCAACATATTGATACTTTCAATTTCTGGAAATGGAGTTTTATGGCGCTTGGTCCAACAGGCTTGATATTAGGCTGGAGCCCTTTGGTTAAAAAAAAGGTTCAATGGCAAGCTGCCAAAAACCTTGAAAAATTTATTAAAAAATCAGAGAGATGAGACAGACTGTTATTTCAATTTACCGAAGGAGCCGCGATATATTTTTGGTGCAATAGTAATTTTATCTATGTCGATTGCAGCCTTTTTCTTGGGATATCAGGCCATAAGACATAAAAGAACCTTTTGGTTTGAAGACGTGGAAAAAAATAACAAGAAAAGCAAGATCAGGCATAACGAGATGTTCCCTTTGTTATTCGGTATTTCAATGAGTCTTCTCGGTGCGGTAATCTTTTATATTTTTGTTAAGTCTTTTTATCGATATTTGACTGGTGTGTAGCCTGCCAAGGATTTCGAGGATTCCGGATCGTACCAGGATAACCAATTGATATAATAAGAATAAGGCGTAAAAAAGGGGCAAATTGAAGCCTTAAACGGTCCTTTTGACGCCCAAAAAGACCAGTTAATGAACACTGCTCATGGAGGGGCAAAAGCATCCTTACCGTCGTGTTTTTATCCCCAAAAAGGGCGATTTAAGCCCTGAAAACAAGTGTTTTTGAAGCGTTTTTCAATAGAATACAGAGTGTTAACCTGGTCCGACCCGAATTCAGGGACTCGAATTCAGGATAGACTCGGGAGACTGCTTCTGCCAGCCTACCGGAAAGTCGCTCAACTCGCCATTAGGGAGAAATATTTCCAAAAATGTTAACAGAAACTGAGATAAATGAAGAAATAAAGATTTATAAAGCTTTCTCAAAAGCTGTTGACAATGCAAAAACCAAAAATGAAGGCCCAAGTGCACCAGAAAACATAGATGACCAGAAAAGTAAATTCCGGTTTTGGCTTGGGATTTTATTGATGCCGGCAATAAGCCTAAGTCTCTTCTTCTCAAAAATTTTTCGGCTTCATAAACTTCGTGAGCGACTAGCACGACTTCGAATAAAAGCAGATATATTTTCATATGAACCAGTATCTTGCGGTTTAAACGCGGCATATACAGAACTTGGTCTGGCGCTTTTAGCACAAGGCAAATTGCCCGAAGCAATTGAATGTCTCGATTTGTCATGGAAAGTTCATCCATGTCCGCATAATACAACGTTTGGCCTCCGTAGAGGTCTTGTCGCCAGATTAAAAGAATTCCCAGATGCATCTCAAAGCGTTAATCAGTATATAAGGATGGGAAAGCGCTTTAATTTGCGGCCTAAAAACTGGGAAAAAAAGATTTATAACTGAATAATTCCCGAACCACCGCATTCACGAAGACCACCGTAATTCCGGGGACATGATACTTAATAGCCCTTGATTAACAACCGCTTATTCGCTTTAAATAAAATATAGCACGAATAGCGAGAATAGTTATCTCCGGATATCCCCATCATATAACGCAAAGGGGAAATCGTCGTCAGGAGACGTTTTTCAAAGCTGACGATTATCGCGAATACATTCGTTTGATGTCTGAGTGGTGCGGGCAGCACCGTGTAGAGATATGGGCATATTGCCTTATGCCGAATCATGTCCATTTAATAGCGGTTCCTGAAAGAGAGGAATCTCTTATAAAGGGAATCGGTGAGGCTCACCGGCGGTATACGAGATATATTAATTTTCGTGAAGGCTGGCGGGGGTATCTCTGGCAGGGTCGCTTTGCATCATATGTCATGGATCAGGAATTTCAAATAAAACATAACCTTTCATTTGTGTGTGACCGCGTACCGCGAATCCACAATTCAACCGTTTACTTGGTTCATTATTTATATTCCCAATTATCATTTCAATTGGTGGTATGATAAGAAATCTTATAATATTTAGATCAAACAAGAGAAACACATAACCAATCGCTCACGAAATCGACGGGAAAAGCTGGCCCTTTTCCCGCGTCTCAGCTCAAGCGTTAGCCATTAATGGAAGAAAAAATGCGGGCACACTATTTACAGCATGTTCCTTTTGAAGGTCTTGGCAGCATAGAGCCTTGGCTTATGCTGGCCGGATATGACATTACGAATACACGGTTCTTTGAAACAGGGGAGTTGCCAGGTATTAATGAAATAGATTTGCTCATTATAATGGGCGGCCCTATGAGCGTCAATGATGAGAATGAGTTGCCGTGGCTTATCCGGGAGAAGCGATTCATTGGCGACGCCATCGATAACGGAAAGCCCGTTTTGGGTATTTGTCTGGGAGCGCAGCTCATTGCAAGTGCAATGGGAGCTAAGGTATTCCCAAATGCCTTCAAGGAAATCGGGTGGTTTCCCATCCAGGGGATTTCATCGATTGACAGCTCAGCCTTTCGTTTCCCAGCATCGGCAGAGGTCTTTCACTGGCATGGTGAGACTTTCGACCTGCCAACCGGAGCAATCCTTCTTGCGAGAAGCGAAGGTTGTGAAAACCAAGCATTCCAGATAGGCAAATCTGTTATTGGATTGCAGTTTCATTTGGAGACAACCCCGGAATCAGCCATGGAGCTCGTTTCTAATTGTCGTGATGAATTGGTTGCCGGTGAGTATATCCAAACAGAACAAGACATTTTATCTGCGCCGCAAGAGCGATATCGCGCGATAAATAGCTTGATGAGCGATATCCTTCAATACTTGCACAATAGTGGCTGACAACCGCATCAACCCGGGCTGGCAACTCTGCTGCGCTTCGTTGCCAGCCGGTTATGTGGAGCATTTGGAGTCTATCTTTCCATGAATAGACGAATTCTATTCAATTTGGGGACAGCATACCTTTAAAAATCGTTCACACGTTAAAAAAGCCATCCCGGGCCCAAATTTTTTTTGCATAGCTTCTCATACGCCTCGGGATCAAACCGGTCGACTTTTCGTCGGGTGCTTTTTCTTCTGTCGATGCATCTACCCATGCCAAGATATTTGATGTCGCAGGAATGCCTTCTGGAGAAATTGGATCTGCGGTCTGCTGTGCTGGGGAGGGAGGCTTTGGTTTTGGATTTTTTTCCTATTTTGAGCATGATTCCCCCTTTCATGTCAAAAAATTAGAATTTGATTTAATTTTAAAATAAAAACGCCGTGGAATCAAGACAAATTGAAAACTTGCAGATGCGCCCCTTGTGATACGTATCACAAGGGAGTTGATTCACGGGTTTGGAATTGAGCCAAAAGCCGATGGCCAATGATGGCCCGGGAACGTGCAAGCAAAAATAAATGGCAGGGTCACTTCAGCAACAACTTCGGTCGCTTGTTTCAAAATCGCTATCGAAATCGATCCTGATTTCGATAGCGATTTTGAAAAATCAGGCTTATCGGATTTCCTCAATGGCCAGGGGAAATTTGGACATTTCCTCGCAATGGTCTTTGAAGAGCTGAATGGGATTTTCATACCGGAACCCGATGTTTTCATCCGGGCAGGCATATTGCATGGCGCAGATGAGCACCTCGTTTTCCTGGTACACATGGTCCGGGTTGGTCCAGAAGGGGAAAGGGCCGTCATTTAACCCGATGCGCCATTCATCGCCGAGCATGCCGATGCCGTGTTCATACCCCGGCACCATGTAATCCGCAAAACCGCCGGCTTCTGAAAAATCCATCATCTGCTCCGCGAGCAGCGAGGGGGTGATGCCGGCACGGTAGGTTTCCAAAGTTTTTTTGACGATGGAAACAAAATTATCCGCATGCCACCGCTGCCGGTCCGTGGCCGGTCCGATGAGATAATTGTGGGAATGATCCCCCAGCCCCAGCTTGAACGTGGCATGGATATCCACCATCAACGGTTCGCCGGCCTGGATTTCCCGGCGGGAGGCCGGGGTGCACGCCCCGCCCGCATAACCGGTGCGGTAGCCGCTGGCAATTTCATTGCCCCCGGTAAACGACCATTCCCATTCAGAGCCTGCCCGGCGCATGGCAAGGGCCGCAATGCCGGCGATTTCCGTCTCGGTCATGCCTTTCCATCCCCCGTTTTTGATGGCATCCAGAACGGCCTGATGGCCCACGTCCACAATGCGGGAGGCTTCCTTGAACCGGTTGATGGTGCCCTGGTCCTTGATCAGGGCCAGCCGGTCGATAATGGTATGGGCATTCACCAGTTCGCACCCGGACAGGGCAGCGGCATATTGTTCGTATTCATAGTGGGTGAGCCAGCCTTCGGGCAGGTAATTGGACATGCCGCTTTCAATGCCCACCCGGCCTTTGCCGGCCGGCAGAATCTCCTTAATGAAATCCGCGATCTGTTCAATCTGGTCCTGGCCGCCCATGGGCGCGAACCCGAACACATGGTCCTCGTCCAGCCAGGAGTCGTCCGCGGCCCGGGCCGCGTCAATCACAAAGGTAAATGCCGTGGGCAATCCTTCCGGCGGGATCACGATAAAGCTGCGCCACGGGAAAAACGCGTCCGTGGTCCAGGAAAGGGTGCGGAGCCGGGAGCCCAGGTAGACATCGATATTGTCTTTGGCCATCCGGGCTTGGATATTTTTGATGCGTTTGGGAAAATCGATAAAATACGGATCATTGGATGGATTTGTCATATAGTGTTCCTCCTTGGCAAAATTTCTAAGGAAAGGTGGCAATTTTTACTATAAATTCAGTATTCGGTTGGAATGGTGGCCAAAACCTTGTTCAGCCGGTCCGCGAGAGACGCCAGGCGCAGGGCTTTGACCATGTTGCCTTTGAGCTTCAGTTTCATGGTCATGAGGGCTTTCTGCGCCCCCAGTTCACCCCGGGTGATTTTGGCGAATGTCTCGTAATCGCCGGAAACCGCGAATTCCGGCTTGGGGGATTCGCCCTCGCCGATCCGCATTTCCTCAAATTTGCCGTCCACAAACTTGAAATACAGGTACCTGTCCTTGCCGTCCGGGCAGTTTTGATAAATATTGCTCATGGATGAGGTGACAAAATTCATCCGCTCCGGCGGCAGTTCGGCTTTCAGTCGACGTTCCGCCTCATCCCGCCACTGCTGGCTCAGGTATTTTACGTTGTCGGTCATGCTGGTCCTCCCCTTTGTTTTGATGGATACGATTGGAGTAAGCGATCACAGGGCACCATATCTGCTGTGTTATCGGCCTGCTCACGTACAGGTTGTACGCTACGCAGGCCGATGCCTTGCATCTACGGCGCCCTGTAACCGCTTACAGGGTGAGGGGATTGCGGGAAAAAATCGCCAACCCCCTATAATCTATTATCTTTTTTCTATTCCGAGTTGTATGATTACATGGTTATTATTATGGGTGGTTGAAGGCCACAGGTTGCAGGTGTCAGGTATGGCGTGTAAGGCCGCTATTGGGTTTCTTTCCTGAAACCTGAACACTGACACCAGGCCCCTTTCCCCTTCAGTCTTCTACCTTCAGCCTTCCACCTTCCACCTTTGAGCTTTGAGCTTTCAGCGCTCCGCTTCCCTCCTATTCCAGAAACAGCCCCAGGGTAAACAGATCCATTGTATCTTCAAACATTTCATGGATCTGTTGTTTCTCGGTTTTAATGTACATCCGGATAATAAACATTTTGTAGACCATAAAGATGACCTCTGAGATGCGTTCCGGGTCCACCGGCCGGAATACTTTTTCCGCAATGCCCTGTTTTAGGATGGATTTTATCAGCTCCACGGAATTCCTGTTGATCTCATGGAAGGGGTCTTTGAGCGGAAACATAGGGAAAATATCCGGATCACGAACCAGCACCTGCCGGAGTTCAGCGTCTTGTGCCAGATATTCGACTGCTTTAAAACACATGGTAAAAAATTTTCGCTTCACATCTTTTTGCCGTTCCACCGCTTCCAGGACTTTGGACTGCCATTTTAACAGGGCGTGAGATACGGTCTGATGGTACAGGTCTTTTTTGTTTTGGACATAGAGGTAAAGATTGCCCTTGGTCATATGGAGGCGACCGGCCACATCATCCATGGTGGTTTTCCGGTATCCGAATTCTGCGAATGCGGCGAGGGCCACCTGGTAAATGGTTTCAATGTTTTCTCTGGGTTTCATGGGGGTCCTTAAAATAAATGAACAATTTGTTTATTTATTTATTTAAGGTGGGGCCGGATAAAAGTCAAGTGTATTTGATATTGCCAAGAAATTTTTTAACTTATATAACCCCAAGCTGAGTATTTTAGCTGTCGAATAAATTTTTTTTTGTATTAAATTAAGGATGTTGAAAAGTTAATGACAGATGAGCAGACAAGCGCCATGCGGCTGATCCGGAAAAAGAGAAAAAAGAATATCATTCATGAAATTTATTTGTACGATCACACCCTGGTAAAACGCTTTATTAAAACCGCGCCTTTGCCGGATGTGCGCAAGCCCTGGCAGGTGGAGCACACTGCCCTCCGGCGGCTTTCGGGATTGCCGGTGCCTGCGACCTATGGATTTTCGGTGAAAAGAATGAACGGCGCCACCGAAATTGTCTATGCCCGGGAATATCTCGACGGAAGTCAGGTGACGGCGTTTGGGCTGGAGGACATGGATGCCATGGCAAAAATGACGGCCCAGGTTCATTTACGAGGGGTGATTACCCGGGATCCCTCGGTTGAGAATTTTATCCGCACCGCGGACGGGAAAATCCTGTTTATTGATTTCGGACGATCCATTATCTTAAATCCGAAAAACCCTCTGATCATCGATTATATGGGAAAGGAACTGGCGCGTATCCGGCATCATGCGTTCGCGGACAATGACAGCTTGTTTCACCGGTTTCGCGAAAAATATTTTGAAAATTTGTCCTGGGGGTCGGCCCGGCGGTTTATGATGGAAAAAATCAGCTATAAATGGTATCGGTTTTTAATGACATAAGGGCCCGTCGATCGCAGCCGGTTTCGGGTTCATTATTAAATTGAGGGAATTTTCAAATGAAAAAATCAGGCGCTGCAACCGTCCTGGCAACCTTGATCCTGGCATGCGCAATTGCTGTTCCCAACACCGCCGTTTCAGCGACGCTTGACCAGTATCTTGGCAGCAGTATCGGAAAGTCGGCTGGCTTTTCCTGCGATATGGCAGGTTCCGAAATGACATCAGACGGCATTGCCTTGGGGCCAGCCACCCGAAACAGCGGTTTTTCCATGGGAAAGCTGCACAAGTACACGGGATATGCCACCATCCTTGCCGCCGCCGCCGCCGCGGTATCCGGATCAGACGACGGATTCCACAAAGGGGCGGGAGATGCCACGGCAGCATTGGCAGTGGCCACCTGCATCACCGGTTTTGCCGAATATGGCCATTATTTTGACATGGATGACGGGTTGTCCGCCTACAATATCCATATCATCCTGGCCACCCTGGCCACCGCCGGTTTTGTGGCAACGGCGGTGGATGCCAACAGCAATGATGATGACGGGCATGCCGGGCTGGGCATCGGCTCCACCGTGCTGATGGTCGTACCCGTGGTGATTTTGCATTTTTAATTTTTTTTGTTCAGGAATATAAATGAAGTTAAACAAGTCTTTCCGGCACAATGTCGCTTATGGGGGCGTGGTGGTCCTGCTGGCGTTTTTCCGGACAGTCCCCCGGCGGGCGGGCATTCTTCTGGCGCGCATGCTGGCGCTGGTTTTTTACGCGGTATCCGGATTTCACCGGAAAAATACCATCCATCATCTCACCATGGCCTTTGGACGTGAAAAGAGTGAAAAGGAGATCCACTGGATTGCACGTCATGTATTTCTGCATTTTGCAACGGTGACCGTGGATGCCATCCGGATTCCCATTCATTTAAAACGGGGCATTGACCGGTATATCACGGCAAGCAATATACAATATCTGGATGCTGCCCGCCGGTCCGGGAAAGGATATTTATTGCTGGGCGGTCATTTTGGTAACTGGGAGCTGATGGGGGCCTGGATTGCCCAGAAAGGGTACAAGCCCCATGCCGTGGGCGCGGCTCTGTCCAATCCCAAACTGAACCGGCTGATGGTGCAAACCAGAAATGAGGCCGGATATATCAATATCGAGCGGGGAAATGCCACCAAAGGGGTGATTCAGGCGCTGAAAGACGGGTATCCCGTGGGGCTGCTCATTGATCAGGATACCCGGGCCAAAGGGGTGTTTGTGGATTTTTTTGGCAGAAAAGCGCATACCCCGGTGGGACCGGCTTTTTTGGCCGGTCTTTTGGATGTGCCCATCATTACCGTGACCATGCATCTCAAGAAAGATCTGACTTATGAAATGCGGAGTTATCCGCCCCTTCGTTACATTCATACCGGCGATCAGGTGCGGGATGTCACTGTTTTGACCCAGAAATGTTCAGATCTCTATGAACAAATTATCCGCGAACATCCGGAGCAATGGGCCTGGATGCACCGGCGCTGGAAAAAGCAGCCGGGAGACAAGATTAAAAAGAAGTATCTTTATTCGTGACAAAAATATTTAAACCACCCGTTCGCGGTGTTCACTTGAGATCACAGAAATTACAAAGGGGGTAAGCAGACAAAGGGCTTTTCTCAGTGATCTCCGTGGTCTCTGTGGTTTAACATGTCATGGCTGAATCCATGCACTGTGTTTATGACGAAAGGCCGCAAAATCGGGTGCAACACTGTTTTCGAAGCCGTCAGCGAATGATTTTTGCTTACTGACTTTCAATCTCGTTCAGCTTGACCCGGGCCTCTTCATTGTCCGGATTCTCCTTGAGTTCCATCACAAGTTCGTCAACGGCCTTGTCTTTCAACCCCTTTCGGTAATACTCCATGGCCCGGTGATAATGGGACGGGGTGTTTTCCTTTTCCATGTTGCGGGCATCAACGTATTTGGCATGGGCCTCTGTGTTGGACGGATCAATCTTGATGGCAATTCCATAGAAAAAAATCGCATCGTCGATTTCCCCTTTTTCAAAATACACATCCCCCACCTTCAGGGCGTCCGCGGAATCTTCCACCTGCCATTCTTTCATCCGGTCGCGTTCCCGCTCCTGCAGCTCAAAATCAAAGTCTTTCATTTTATTGACTTCATCCGCAATGCCGGTCTGGTCATGTTTGAAAATAATGTTGGTGTCTTCAGCCCCACCTGTGGCCGGGAGCAGTAAAATACCCATAAGAATAGTTGTTAATTTGATAAAATTGGATGGTTTCATGATTTCCTCCTAAGGGGGGTTCCCTCTTAAAAAAAGTAATCGGGCTGTTTTGGTTAATCCCTAAATCAAGGTTTTTGGTTATCCACTTCGCTCAAGCTTGGGTACTCTGGCTCGTAGTGACGCCGTAAGGCGTTATATTGTATGCCCTCACGGGCACACTACAAACGACCATGAGGCAAGGCCATATGAATAACTTGAGCCAAGTGGATGTGCAGATCAAGGTTTTTTCTTTTTCCGTTCAAGTCGGATCTGTCATTATAAGGATGTCGATTTTTTAAGTCATTGCGAGCCTCGCCGCTGGCGTGACAAGGACGGTATGACCGACGCAATCTCTATGAAAACAGGGGATTACTTCGTCGTTCGCTCCTCATTTCTCGTAATGACAGCCAATACTTGAAAGGTTACTGCATCAACTTGATTGGATAGCCATAGGCGATTGTTTTAAATATACGGCAGACAACGGATGCTGTCAATTTGATTGCCGGGTCTGGTTGAATTCGCTTCTAGCAGATGCGGGGAAGCTGCTCCCCGGTCAGCATGTCAATGATCCGCTCGCCGCCGATGGGGGTCTGCATGATCACCGTGCCCGGCCGGTCATTGGTGACTTCGCCGATGATGCAGGCGTCTTTGCCCAGGGGGTCGTTTTGCATTTCAGCAAGGGCTTTTTCCGCCTGATCTGCCGGGACAAAGGCCATCATTTTGCCTTCGTTTGCCACATAAAGGGGGTCCAGCCCCAGGAGTTCGCAGATGCCGGCCACGGGTTTCCTGACCGGAATGGTCTCTTCCAAAAGGGTGATGCCTACCCGGGATTGCCCGGCGATTTCGTTTAATGTGGTGGCCACACCGCCCCGTGTGGGGTCCCGGAGTACATGGACGTCAATGCCGGCATCCAGCAGGCGCCGGACCATATGATTCAGGGCCGCGCTGTCGCTGGCAATGGGCGCATCCGCGGCCAAACCTTCCCGCAGGTTTAAGATGGTAATGCCGTGGTCCCCAATGGTGCCGGAAAGGAGAATCCGGTCTCCGGGCCGGGCCCGGTCACCGGAGATATTCACACCGTCAGGGATGATGCCAATGCCCGCGGTGTTGATGAATAGTTTATCCGCCATGCCCCTGGGTACCACTTTGGTGTCGCCGGTGACAATCTGCACCCCGGCTTTACGGGCGGCGGTCCCCATGGTGGCCAGGATGGTTTCAAGATCAGATACGGAAAACCCTTCTTCGATGATCAGTCCGGTGCTGAGGTATCTGGGAACGGCTCCGCACATGGCAACATCATTGACCGTGCCGTTGACTGCCAGATCACCGATATTGCCGCCCGGAAAAAACAGGGGGTCCACCACGTAGGTATCCGTGGAAAACGCCAGCCTGCCGGTCTGGGGGGGCAGAATGGCGCCGTCGTTCATTTGGGAAAGAATGGGGTTGTCAAATGCGGGCAGCATCATGGATGCAATCAGGTGATTGGCCATTTTGCCGCCACTGCCATGGTCCAGGAGAATTTTATCGTTTTTCATTTATAGCCTTCCAGATAATTATTTTGGGTGCGTTATCGGTCGTAGATGTACGATGAGTACAATCTCCTCCCTGCTGCCTTCCCAAAATCATTATCTGGAAGGCTATCGCTGTGTGAAATATTTAAAATACGCCGCACAGGTCCCTTCCGAAGACACCATGCACGGCCCCACCGGTGTCATGGGGGTGCAGGCTTTTTTGAACAGGGCGCATTCCGGGGGTATTTTTTTGCCGGTTAAAATGTCGCCGCACGCGCATCCTTTGGGCGGAGCAGACTTTGGCACGGTGATGGCAAAGTGTTTTTGTGCGTCAAATTTTTCATATGATTTTCGGATACGCAGTCCGCTGTCGGGAATGGTGCCGATACCCCGCCACGGCGCATCGCACGGTTCAAAAACCGCATCCGTCATTTCCCGGGCCCGGGCGTTTCCATGGGCTGTAACGGCCCGGGGATAGGCGTTTTCAAGCCGGGGTGCGCCTTCTGCAATCTGTTCGGCCAGCCGGAGAATGGCCAGCAGGATGTCCGCCGGTTCAAACCCCCCCACTACGCACGGGACGGGATGTTTTTCAAAAAACGGCAGATAGGCGTCCGTGCCGATGATGACAGACACGTGACCGGGAAGGATAAAGCCGTCAATATTCACACCGATGGTCTCCATCAGGGCGAACAGGGCCGGGGGCACGAGTTTGTGGGCCGGATAGACAAAATAGTTTTCCAGGTCGGTTTCCCGTGCGGAAATCAGGGACGCGGCAATGGTGGGGGTCGTGGTTTCAAATCCCACCCCAAGAAAGACCACGTTTTTGTCCGGGTTTTTGCGGGCGATCTCAAGGGCATCCACTGTGGAGTAAACAATCCGGATATCCCGGCCGTCGGCCTGCTCCCGCTGAAGCGAAGACCGGGTGCCCGGCACCCGGATCAGGTCACCGAAGGTGGTGATGATGGTATTATCGATCTGCGAAAGGGCGATAAATGCGTCAATGTCCTGCTGGTCCGTCACGCAGACCGGGCATCCCGGCCCGGAAAGCAGCGATATGGTTTCCGGCAAAACCGACCGGATGCCGCTTCTGAAAATAGACACCGTGTGGGTGCCGCAGACTTCCATGAGCCGGATTTCTTTTTTCGCCACCGCGTTGATCCGGTCGATGAGTTTTCGGGACAGGCGGCCGTCTCGGTATTCTTCGGAATATTTCATGGGTGGTCTTCCGCTTTAAAAAACGCTTCCCGCAGCAGTTCCAGCGATTCCCGGGCCGCGGCCGCATCCAGTTTATTGATGGCGTACCCGGCATGGACAATTACATAATCCCCCACCGCCACATCTTCCAGCAGGAGGAGACTGGCCTTGCGCCGCACCCCTTCCACATCAATGATTGCCATGCTGTTTTCAATTTCTACTATTTTGGATGGGATGGCCAGGCACATTTTTTACCTTTTGAGACAAATTTTTGTGATCGTAACCCATGGGCATTTTTATAAACCACAGAAAACATGGAGATCACAGAGATAAGAAATTATAAATTTAAAAATATTCTCTATCTGTCCTTTGTGATCTCAGTGGCTAAAACATTTCTTTGATGCAAAAGCGCAGCGTTGGCAAGTCAGCCGCTTTTTGCGAAATTGTTCTTTATTCAGGACAGAAACTGCAACATATCAAAAGCATTTAAAAAAAGAAAGCCGCAGCGATTTTTTTTAAATGGCTGCGGCAAGTTTCCGATATGAATATGGATTAGTTTTGCATTTCCTGAAGAATATTTCCATCCTTATCAGAAATGGTCAGTTCGACAGCAACACCGCCGTCCAGGCGGTGGGTGGCGCAGCTCACTCATGGGTCATAGGCGCGTACCGCCATTTCCACCTTGTTCAGGATGCCTTCATCCACTATCCCGTCTTTGATCATGGCCCGGGCCGCCTGGTCCACGCTCATGTTGATGGGGCCTAAATTATGGGTGGTGCCCACGATCATGTTGGCCCGGGTAATGAGCCCGTTTTCGTCTGTTGAGTAATCATGGATCAGGGTTCCCCTGGGGGCCTCCACACATCCCACGCCCCGGCCGGCACCGGGCTCCACTTTGGCCCGCACATCCGGGTTGGTGATTTCCGGGTCTTCCAAAAGATCAATGGCATGTTCACAGGCATAGACTTCTTCGATCAGCCGGGCGTAATGATAGAGCAGGGTGGCCTGGGCCGGCCGGCCAAATAATTCACGGAATTCTTCGAGCTCCGCCTGGGCCCGGGGCGTGGCCATTTTATCCGCCACATTGATGCGGGCCAGGGTATTGGACCGGTAGATGCCTTTGGGATTGTCAAGATCCAGGGAAAATCCTTCATTCCATATTTTGGCGTACGGGAATTTGCCGTAAGACCAGGGAACCACCTTTTCGCTGATATAATCCGTGTAATCCTGGACATCAAAATCCGTATACGTGCCGTCGGATTTCATCAATCGGAGATTGCCGTCAAAAAGGTTCAGGGCTCCCTCCTCATCCACCGTGCCGATAAAACCGGTGTTGATAACCCCTAAGGTTTTGATGGTATCAAGATACTTGGGAAACACCTCGGTTTTGGCAAATTCAATGGTGAACAGCGCAAAGTCCATGAGTTCCCGCATGTCTCCCAGCATCCACTGCCGGTCTTCTTCAGTCATGGGCTTTGAAAATCCGCCCGTGACCCCGGCCACGGGGTGGATGCTTTTTCCGGCAAATTTTTCCAGCATCATTTTGGCCTTAAACCGCATCTGGACCACCTTTTTGGCCAGGTCCGGATTGGCCTTTGCAATGCCGATGACGTTTCGCACGGCATAATCCGCATCCGGCCCAATCACAAAGTCGGCAGCGGCCAGGAAAAAGAAATGCAGGAGTTTGTCTTCTGCCTGGGCAATGGTCTGGACGAGTTCCCGGAGTTTGCTCCCCGTGGGGGTGGGGGTTACGCCAAAGCACCGGTCCACTGCCTTGTTGGAGGCAAGATGGTGGTGCCAGGGGCAGATGCCACAGATGCGGTTGACGATCCGGGGCAGCTCTTCGGCCGGTTTTCCTTCCACAAATTTTTCAAACCCCCGGATGGATTGAAAATGGACCTTGGAATCCGACACATTGCCGTTGTCATCCAGCTGGATGGCAATGGAGGCGTGGCCTTCAATCCGGGTGATGGGGGAGATGGTAATGGTTTGGGTCATGGATATGATCTCCTTTTTATTTTCTTGCCGGTCGCAGCATGTGGTGCGCACCGGAAAACCGCAGCAGGGAGGTGGTTTCAGGCAGCGACCGGATATCAATACCGTTGGATGCCAGGGCATTGAGCATATCCAGGCGCTGGTTGCCGTCTTGCTGGACCGGGCCGTAGCAGCCCCGGCAGGGGACCCGGGCGGCAATGCATCGGGGGATCACGGTGTCACCGCCGCACCCGGCCCGGGTGACCGGCCCCATGCAGAGAATGCCCTGTTCCAGCAGACACTGCATCTGGTCCAGTGGTGCGTCCGGACTGCTCTGGTGCGGGGCCTGCAGAAACCGGCGCATCTGCTTCAGGCTGCCTTTGCCTTTCCGGATCGTCGGACAGGTGTCGCACACACTTTTTCCCCTGAGCAGGGGAGGGCGGCCTTCCAGAAACGCGGTGAGGGCCTCAAACACCTGGTCCGGATGGGGCGGACATCCGGGCAGATAAATGTCCACATTAATTTTTTCGTCTACTGCATAACAGGCGTCCAGCAGTGGCGGAACGCCCTCCGAGGGAAAGGTGTCGGCCGGATCTGTGCTCTCGGTGCCGTAATATCGTTCCAGGAGTGTGTTGTTGTCCCAGGAGTTGGCCAGGGCCGGAATGCCGCCATGAGTGGCGCAGGTGCCAAGGGCAATAATGGCCTTGCATTTTTTCCGCATTTCCCGGGCCACTTCCAGGTGCTCTTCGTTCCGGATGCCGCCGCTTAAAATACCCACATCCGCTTCCGGAATTTCCAGATGGCGGCCATCCCCTTTTTGGCCGAAATATTTGTGGTCCATGAGCGCGGGCAGGTGAACTAATTCCGCGAGTTCTAGTACCGTAAGCAGCCGTTCCCCCAGATCCACAATGGCGATTTCACATCCTGAACACGAATTCAGCCAATCACTTGCAATTTTTGCTGGCATAAGATTACCTCTTAAAAAGATGCTTCAGCCGGATGCCGGCTAATGATTTTTAATATTTACCGGTTTTGCGCCCAACGCCTTGCGGTTTTCAGCGGCCATTTTTTTCTTTTTTTCAGATGCCCGGTGCATGGCACCGGCGGCCTCAGAGGCGAATGCGGGATTGTCGGCCGCAGAAAACTCTTCTATTGCCGCATTGCGCGCATCAGCAAAAACTGCCCGGCCCATGGGCGTGCGAATGACCACCGTGGTCCAGCCTTCCGCCGTGCCGATGCCCCCAAAAGAGATATCGGAAAATTCCGCGGCATAGTCGGGGCAGTAATTGCAGGCATAGCGTTTCATGAAATCCAGGTTTTCCATGGGAATCCGTCGCATGTCACCATTGTTTAAATGAACCATAAAGGTTTCCTTGATGTTGATTTTTCGAACATCATCCCATGAAAAGTCATGGTCCGCGGCCAGTTTTGCCCGCTGATCCTCTGTAAATGTGAAATTGCCGGAACAGAAAAGGCCAAAGCAAAAGGCAATGGAATCCGACGGCACTATGCCCAACGCTTCCATGCGGCGGAAGGCATTGATCTGGCAGGGGGTCCCCACCAGGGCCACCCGGCGGAGGCCTTTTTTTACCATGGGCGCGAATTCTTCAATGGAGGAATAAGTAAGGTATTTATCGCTCATGTGTTTCATGCCGTGGGAGGTATCAAAATAAAAACCCGCGGCATTGGCAATTTCCTCCTGGGTGGTGGCCAGGCAGGGGCGCCGTTTGAACGGGCCGGCCGGTTTGGTGACAATGGCGCCGTCAATGCGGCCGCTGTCGAACAGATGCAGCAGCAGGGCGGTAATCACGCCGCCATCTGTTGCCGCATTCCGGATCGCCGGGTCCATTGCACGGGCCACACTGGTTTCAATAATGCGGCCGTCCGGTTCACTCCAGGCGGCTTTGCGGCGGATTTCTCCTTCCAGTTCATCGATTTCCGGGCAGATAGAATAGCACAAGCCGCATTCAATGCATTTTTCAATATCTCCGTACCGGGGTTTGCCGTCATCATCCAGTTCCAGCGCACCAAAATTGATGGCGGTGCAAAAGGTGACGCATCCGCCGCAGCGGTGGCAGAATCCGGGTTTCTGGACTTCCTGAATCAGGTTGAAAAAAGTTTCCATGGGGTCTCCTGTGTTGATCTTTTTTATCGCCCTGTGAAACGGCGGCGGGGTGGTGAATCTTTCCGGCGCTGCTTTTTCACGCGGCAGTGGTTTTCCCCAAAGCCATGGGATTGGGGCCCAGGGCTTTTATCTTTTCCGTAAATTTTGTGACCACCTCTGCAAACCGGGGGGCTTCGGCGGACGACACCCATTCAATGGCAAACCGATCCGGATCAATGCCGGATTCTTCAAGTACAATGCGGACGGCCGCTGACCGGGCCAGGGCTTTTTCATTACCATCCTGGTAATGGCATTCCCCGAGATGTCACCCCATGACGATGACGCCGTCCGCACCTTTTGAAAGGGCTTCCACAACAATTTCCGGGTGCACCATGCCCGAGCACATCACCCGGATGGGCCTGAGGTTGGCGGGATACTGGAGCCGCGATATTCCGGCCAGATCCCCGCCGGCATAAGCGCACCAGTTGCACAGAAAACCAAGGATGGTGGGTTCAAATTGATCAGACATATGAGTCTCCTTATAAATTGTGGCGGCAACTACTCAGTGATTTTCAAAAAAAAGATTTAAACCACCCGTTCGCGATGCTCACTTGAGATCACAGAGAAAAGCAGAGAAGGTCTTTTCTCTGTGATCTCGGTGGCCTCTGTGGTTTAAAAATCATAGCTGAATAAATAATAAAAGCTATTGTCGCTTGTATAAATGTTTCGTATGGCCTGTTAATTTGGCAGATTCAATGCCGCATACACCTGGGCCCGGAGCTGCTGAACCGTGAAACTGTGAACGGAAACGCCGTCTTTGGGACAGGTGGCTTCGCACAGGCCGCAGCCCTTGCACAGGGCTTTTTCCGTGTGAATTTTTTTGATGGTCTGCCCGTTTTCAACGGTTTCGGTCAGGGTGATGGCGTTATACGGGCACACATCAATGCACAGGGCACATCCGTCGCATTTGTCCGTGACAAAGGATTTAATGGCATCCAGTTCCATTTCATCTTTTGTGAGTATGGATCCGGCTCGGGCCACAGCGGCTTTTGCCTGGGCAATGGCTTCATCCAACGGTTTGGGATAGCTGCACATGCCGGCCACAAATAAACCGTCCACGGACATGTCCACGGGCCGGAGTTTGGGATGGGCTTCATTTAAGAAACCATCCTCATTGACCGCGCATTTGTATAGTTCCACCAGTTCTTTGGTTTCATTGGGAATGATGGCCGCAGCCAGTACCAGAAAATCAGCGGCCAGGGTCAGGGGCATGCCCAGAATGGGGTCCGTCACCCGGATCTGGAGGCCGTTGTTTTCCTGATAAACATCGGGTTGATGGTCAAGATCATACCGGATAAAGATGACGCCCAGTTTTCTGGCCCGGGTGTACAGGTCTTCCCGGGTGCCATAGGTGCGCATATCCCGGTATAGAATGTAGACATTCATGTCCGGATTGGCGGTTTTCAGAGTGATGGCGTTGTTTACCGAATGGGTGCAGCAAACCCGGCTGCAGTAAGGGCGTTCTTTGTTGCGCGATCCCACGCACTGGATAAATACCACACTTTGGGCCGCGGCAATGTCCCCGGGCGCCTGCCGCAGTTTGTCTTCAAATTCCAGGTGGGTCATCACCCGGTTGTCCTGGCCGTACATGAATTCCGTGGGTACGGATTCCCGGGCACCCGTGGCCAGTACGGCAGCCCCGTACCGGATGGTCCGGGTGCCGCCGTCCATCACTTCCACCTGGCTTTCAAAATTCCCCACGGTGCCGCTGGAGGCGGTCAGCCGGGCCTTTTTAATCACCTCGATCCGGCGGTGGGTCGTGACGGTTTCAATCAGGGATTCGAGCATCGGACGGATGGGCTCTCCCTGGGCTGTCTGGTCAAGGTGCCAGGCATTGCCGCCCAGGGTATCGGTTTTTTCAATGAGCACTGTATCATAGCCAAGGCCTGCCAGGCCAAGGGCTGCGTTCATGCCCGCGAGCCCGCCGCCGATCACCAGGGCTTTCTGGATCACATCCACTTTCATCTGGTCCAGGGGAGCGGCCATGCCGGATTTGGCTACGGCCATCCGTACCTGGTCTTTGGCTTTTTGCGTGGCTTTTTCCGGTTCTTTTTGGTGAACCCAGGAATTGTGGTTCCGGATATTGGCCATTTCAATCAAATAGGCGTTCAAACCGGCTTCTTTTAAAGTATCCTGAAACAGAGGTTCATGGGTCCGCGGGGAGCAGGCGGCAATCACAATCCGGTTGAGATTGTGTTCTTCGATCCGTTTGGAAATCACGTCCTGGGTGTCTGTGGAGCAGGCAAACATGGTGTTTTCCGAAAACACCACATCCGGCAGGGTGGCGGCGTATTCGGTGACCGCCTTGACATCCACCACACTGGCAATATTGGAGCCGCAGGAACAGACAAACACGCCGATCCGGGGCTCGGTATTCCCGATGTCTTTTTCCGGGGGATAGGTTTTTGTTTTTGTCAGGCTGCCTTTTACGGAGATCAGGGCGGCCCCTGCTTCTGCTGCCGCGGAAGAGGCCCTGGCCACGGAGCTGGGAATGTTCATGGGCGCCTGAAAGCTGCCGCTCACAAAAATGCCGGGCCGGGAGCTTGAGACAGGGGTAAAGCTGCCGGTTTGGACAAAATGATACGGGGTCAGTTCGATGCCGGTTTTTTCTGCCAGATCCAGGGCGTCCTCGGACGCTTCCAGACCGACGGACAGGACGGCCAGATCAAAGGTTTCCTTCATCTGGCGGCCGTCTTCAGTGGTGTAGATCATGGATACGCCGGTGTTATTGGGTCCCGGTATGATGCTGTGGGGGCGGGCCCGCACAAAGCGGATGTTTTCTGATTTGGCGCTGTCGTAATATCGTTCAAAGTCTTTGCCGTGGCAGCGCATGTCCATATAGAAGAGGGTCTGTTCACCGCCGCCCGGCAGATGGGCTGCCGCCACCTGGGCCTGCTTGATGGCGTACATGCAGCAGACACTGGAACAATACCCGTTGTTGCACCGGTTGGTGTTTCGCGATCCCACGCACTGAATCCAGGCAATTTTATCCGGGGATTTGCCGGTGGACGGTTTTTCAAGATGTCCCTGAAACGGTCCGGAGGCGGACAGCATCCGCTCAAATTCCATGCTGGTGACCACGTCGGGAATGGTGTTGTATCCGTAAAAATCAAACCCGGACGGATCAAAGGGTTTAAAACCCGGCGAAAGGACCATGGCACCCACGTTCAGGGTGATGATTTCTTCCTTGTCGTCAAAATTGATGGCACCGGTGGGACAGAATTTTTCACATGCCCGGCATTTGCCTTTGGTGAGATACAGGCAGTTATCCGGGTCAATAACGTATTTTAAGGGTACTGTCTGGCCGTATTGAATATAGGCTGCCTTTCGTTTGGAAATGCCCATATTGAATTCATCATCTACTTTTTTGGGGCATTTCTGGGTGCAGATGCCGCAGGCAATGCATTTGTCCATATCAATATACCGGGGCTTTTTCCGGACCGTAACAGTAAACGCGCCCGGTTCACCGGCGACGGAATCAATCTCAGATAGTGTCAGTATTTCAATGTTTAAGTGCCGACCGCACTCCACCAGTTTTGGCGAGATAATTCACATGGCGCAGTCATTGGTGGGAAAGGTCTTGTCCAGCTGGGACATGGCCCCGCCGATGCCGGGGCTTTTCTCCAGCAAATAGACATAGTATCCGGAATCCGCGAGATCCAGGGAGGCCTGGATGCCGGCGACCCCGCCGCCGACCATCAATACTGATCCGACAGGTTTATCTGACATGGAAACCTCTTTTTGAAGGGTTAAAGGGTTGTTTTGAAACAGGGAAAGCCGGGCGTCGCCGTTTGAGGATATGTTTTCCACAAGTCCGGTGATCCGGTCGCTTTGGATGCCTTTGGAGCGAAGAAACCGGGTGAGTTCATCCGGTTCAATGGCATATTTTTTCCCAAGGGCCGGAATGGCTTCGAGAGCGCCGCTTCTGATCCAGTTTCGCACGGTGTTCCGGTGAACGCCCAGGGCATCCGCAAGTTTTCCCACACGTATTTCCATCATATCGTATTCTCCGTAAGGCTTAATTCGCTGCTTTCGTAGATGATATCCATCAGTTTGCGGCACATTTCCGGTATGGCAGCTTTCACCGCAGCGGAGAGCCCGGGCTGGATAACCTCAGGAATATACTGAACCTGGGCCACCAGAACCCGGACATCAACCTCTGTCTGGTCCTTCAGCTCTTTGAGCATGTTGGTGGTGGGGAATTGATGCAGGGAAAAATCAGCAGTCTTTTTGGCATCAACATCATCCACTGAAATTTCATAAATTTCGCCGGGGGTTCGTCCGGGTTTTTCCGCCGCATCAACAATCACGATCTGCCGGGGCCGGGTTTCAGTGATCAGGATGTCGAAAAGGATATCCCGGATAGAGGTACCCGCATCCATACATGCAACATAATCCGGAAGACGGTGGTGTGCTTCAAGGTGTTCAATAACGCAGGGACCGAAACCGTCATCCCCGAACAGGGGGTTGCCGCACCCGAATACCAGGCAGGGCCTGGAAAGAATCTGATCAATCATGAGGTTGCCTTGTGCGAAAAATGCAAATTGTTCAAATTATGCAAAGTAAACTATGTTTTTTAATATGAACTTGGTGTAGGCGTTTGTCAAATAAAAATTTACATTTTTAAAACAATCAGGCTTAAAATTGTTTAGCACTTTAAAAAAGGATAAATAAAAAGTGAAACATAAAAAAACTTGACTATAAAAAAGTTGTACTTTAAAATTTATTCAAATTTTGACAAATAAATTTATAACTATTTAAAATTAAATGTTTATTTTTAGTATTAAATTGAGATTTACATACTCAGGGGAATTTTCATGACCGGTCCGGAAAAAACAGAAGCCCGCAAAATCAAAATACTGGAAGCCGCCACCCGGATTTTTTCGGATAAGGGATTTCAGGATGCCACTATTTCGGAAATCGCCAAAGCCGCGGAAGTGTCTGATGCATTTGTGTATGAATATTTCAGCACCAAGGAAAACCTCTTGTTTTCCATTCCCCGCCAGCACATGCGAAAACTGCATGAGGATCTCGAGTTTCACCTGAAACTGATCCGGGGCACCGTCAACAAGCTTCATGCCACCCTTTACATGCAAATGCTCTATTACAGCGAAAATCCCGAATTTACGGCCGTGCTGCTGCTGATGTTAAAACATAACCGCAAATTTATCGACACGGACGCACACAAGGAGATCCGCAATTACCTCAAAATTGTGGACCGGTGCATTAAAGAAGGCGTTGATTCCGGAGAAATCCCTTCAGATATTGATTCTTATTATTTGCGCGCGACACTGGTTGGATCGCTGGAGCATATCGTGATCAACTGGCTGCTTCGCGGAAAACCGGAAAATCTCATGGATGCCTTTGAACCGATGTTTCAGGTCTGTCTTAACTTAATTCAGCAGAAGACAAGGGCACCGGAGTGTCCGCTGCTCGCTCAAGTTAACGGCTGCCCGCCAAAAATACAGTAACCGGATTAAATAAAATAAAAAATAAATGTACGAATAGAATCAGGAAGAAATCAAAATGGACGTTATTGAAACAAAAATAGATAAAAATTCCGAAGCGTATCAGAAAAATTATCAGGAAATGACCGCTTTGGTGGAAGATTTGAAAAAGGAGCTGGATATTGCCTTAAACAAGCGTTCAGACAAGGCGCTGAAACGGCAGAAGGAATCCGGCAAAATTCCCGCCAAAAGGAAATTGGAACTTCTGCTGGACAAAAATACACCCTTCCTTGAAATCGCGCCTTTGGCTGCCCGGGGAATGTATGATGGCAAGGTGCACAAGGCCGGATTGATTACCGGAATTGGTGTGGTCGAGGGAAGGGAAGTCATGATTTCCATCAATGACGCCACCATAAAAGGCGGGTCCGGTTATCCCATGAGTGTGAAAAAAGGCTTGCGCTGTCAGACCATTGCCATGGAAAACCGGTTGCCGTGTGTTTCTCTGATTGATTCCGCCGGGGCCTATCTTCCCCTGCAGTCGGAAATTTTTCCGGACGTCGATGACGGCGGCCGTTTGTTTTACAATCAGGCCATGATGTCGAAGATGGGCATTCCCCAGGTTGCCGCGGTAATGGGACTTTGCACGGCTGGAGGGGCCTACGGCGTTGCCATGTGCGATGATATTGTGCATGTGAAAGGCCATGGCGCCATTTTCCTGGGCGGGCCACCCCTGGTTAGGGCCGCCACCGGCGAGGAGGTTTCCGCCAATGATCTGGGCGGACCGGAGCTGCACTGCACAGAGTCTGGGGTGTCGGATTATTACGCGGAAGACGATGCCCATGCCATCCTGATTGTCCGCAATATTGTGAAAAATCTGCCGGCCAATGAAAAATCAAAGCTGACCATGATGCCGCCGGCACGGCCCCTGTATGATCCCAAAGAGCTTTACGGCATTGTAAGCCCGGATCTTTCAAAGCCCTATGACTGCCGGGAGGTGATTGCCCGGATCGTGGACGGCAGCCGGTTTCTGGAATTCAAGGAAATGTTCGGACCCACCCTGGTCACGGGGTGGGCTCATATTCACGGGTACCCGGTGGGAATTCTGGGCAACAACGGGGTGCTGTTTTCAGACTGTGCCAAAAAAGCCACCCAGTTTATCCAGCTTTGTGACAAGCGCAAAATACCGCTTTTGTTTTTGCAGAATATCAATGGGTTTATTGTGGGCAGCCAGTACGAGCGGCTGGGTATCACCAAAGACGGCCATAAAATGGTCAATGCCGTTTCCACGGCATCGGTGCCCAAGTTTACCGTGGTGGTAGGGGCATCTTTTGGCGCGGGCAATTACGCCATGTGCGGCCGGGCCTATTCCCCGCGGTTCATGTGGATGTGGCCCAATGCGCAGATCGGGGTTATGGGCGGGCCCCAGGCGGCCGGTGTACTGGTCAGCATCACCAATGACCAGCGCCAGCGGCTGGGCCAGGCCCCGCTGACAGATGAAGAAGTCGCGTTCATCAAAGGGCCGGTCATTGAAAATGCGCTTAAAGAAGGGAACGCCTATTACGCTACCTCCCAACTGTGGGATGACGGAATTATTGATCCTGCAAAAACACGGGATGTGCTGGGGCTTGCCATTTCCGCGTCGCTGAATGCGCCCCTTCGCGATGACAAATACGGATTCGGCGTCTTCCGAATGTAACAGATGGCTTCGTAAAATGCTCAAATTCTTTGTTGCACTGCATTCTTCGTCACTGCGGCGTAGCTCACTACGCCTCATTCCTCAGAATTTGTGCGCCTTGAATTTGAGTCATTTTTCTTTGCCATCTGAAAGAGCCTTTAATTAAGGACTGTGTAAAGGGAAAAAAAAGATGTTTAAGAAAATACTGATTGCCAACCGGGGGGAGATTGCGGTCCGGGTCATCAATACCTGCCGGGACATGGGCGTTAAAACCGTGGCCGTGTATTCGGATGCGGATAAAACCGCTTTGCATGTGCTCATGGCAGATGAAGCGGTTTATCTGGGGGCTTCGGAGCCGGCCGCAAGTTACCTGAATATGGATAAGATCATTGACGCCGCAGCATCCACCGGCGCGGAAGCCATTCATCCGGGGTATGGATTTTTATCGGAAAACGCAGGGTTTGTGGAAAAATGCGACCAGGCCGGCATTGTCTTTATCGGACCGCCGGCAGCGGTGATCCGGGACCTGGGCGATAAAATTACCGCTCGCCGGATTATTGTGAACAGCGGTGTGCCGGTCACCCCGGGACTGACCAGCACGGAAGCGGATGCGGCCGTGATGACCGCTGAAGCCGAAAAAATCGGATATCCGGTTTTGATCAAGGCAACCGCTGGCGGCGGGGGAAAAGGCATCCGGATCGTCAATGGGTCTGAAGAGATGGCAGGGGCCTGCGCGGCCGCGTCCCGGGAAGCGGTCAACGCCTTTGGAAACGGAGCGATTTATCTGGAAAAGTTCTTTACCAACGCCCGTCATGTGGAATTCCAGGTACTGGCGGATACATTCGGCAACGTTATTCACCTGCTGGAACGGGAATGCTCGATACAGCGGCGGCACCAGAAAATCATTGAAGAAACCCCGTCCAATATCATGACGCCGGAACTTCGCGCGGCCATGGGCAATGCCGCGGTAACGGCAGCCAAAGCCTCGGGTTATGTGAATGCCGGGACGGTGGAGTTTCTGGTGGATGAGAACAGCAATTTCTATTTTCTGGAGGTCAATACCCGGCTCCAGGTGGAGCACCCGGTCACGGAAATGATCACCGGCATTGATCTGGTGCGGTGGCAGCTGGAAATCGCGTGTGGCAAAGAACTGGCCTTGAAACAGGAAGATATTTCCGGACGGGGGCATGCCATTGAGTGCCGGATTTACGCGGAAGATCCGGAAAAAGATTTTCTCCCGTCCCCCGGAAAAATCGTTTATTTGAAAGAACCCGCCGGCCCGGGCATCCGGAATGACTGCGGAGTGTATTCCGGTTGTGAGGTGCCCGTGGATTATGATCCGATTCTGTCCAAGCTGATTGTGCATGCCCAGACCCGGGACCTGGCCATCGCCAAAATGCTCAAGGCCCTGAAAAGTTATATTGTGCTGGGCGTAAAAACCCCCACCGATTTTTTAATGGATGTCCTCCAGTCTGAGCCCTTCAGCCGGGGCCAGGTTTTCACCGATTTTATTGACGCCCATTTTTCAGACTGGCAGCCAAACCTGCCGGATGCGGACCTTGCCTGCGCTGCTTTTATTGCCGATGAAATGGCCGGCCGCCGGAAACTGAAGCAACCCGCTTCTGCCGGGAATGCCGTGCCCACGCCATGGCAAACCCTGGGCAACTGGCGTTAACATCGAAAAAGGAACGATTCAATGGACTATCAATTGAAAATAAACCAGGACACGGTTCCCCTGGAAGTGGAAGACCCGTCTGAAGATCATTTTGAGATTACCATCGGCGACAGTACCCATGACGTGCATTATGCCATGGTCCATGACCATCAGATTCACCTTTCGATGAACGGACAGCGGGTCAATGCCTATGTCAGCGACCAGGATGACGGCAAGATTATCGTGATCCGGGGAAAAACCTATTTTGTTCAGGATGCGGATGTTCTGGAACAGAACGCATCCAGAAAAAAGGGACTGGCTGCCAATCCAACAGAGATTACGCCGCCCATGCCGGCCGTAGTGATTGCCGTAAGCGTTAAAGAAGGCGATATCGTGGAGAAGGGGCAGGGGGTTGTGGTGGTGTCTGCCATGAAAATGGAGACCACCCTGTTTGCGCCGTTTGCCGGAATCGTGACCCGGGTCAATGTGGCGGAAGGGGACAAGGTGATGCCCGGAGAGATATTGGTGGATGTTGAGCAGGCAGGGCAGGCGGGTGGCGATAACGCCGGGTGATGAGGAATGTTCAGGTTGCATGTTGGTTGCAAGTTAAAGGTTAAAAGCACCAATCCGCTTAACCTGAAACCTGTAACCTGTAACCTGCAACCTGCAACCCACTATATTTTCGAAACAGATACTAAATCATTAAATTATGTCAAATAAAGTAAGGGGGGAATCCAACCATGTCCGGACAAGACCTGCTCTATGATGTCAAAGATCATGTGGGATATATCACCATTAACCGGGAAAAGTTCAGAAATTCCATCAGTGCACCTGCCGTAGACCTGTTTATGGAATATTTGGATCAGGCGGGAACCGATGCTGCGGTGCGCGTGATTTGCGTGACCGGGGCAGGGAAAAAGGCGTTTTGCTCCGGGGCGGATCTGGGCGGCGCCATGAGTGCGGACGGCAGCGGCAGGAATCAGGCATTTCAGAAATATGCCGATCTCTTAAAGCGGCTGGCCGGTTTTCCCAAGCCCACCGTAGCCCGGGTAAACGGATATTGCCTGGCCGGCGGCACCGGATTTATGCTGGCCTGTGACATTGTGCTTGCAACGGATGATGCCAAATTCGGCACCCCGGAAGTGAATGTGGGCTTGTTTCCTATGATGATTGGCGCATTGATCTTCAGAAACGTGCTGCGCAAAAAAGCCATGGAAATGGTGCTGCTTGGAGAAAAACTGACCGCTGCCCGGGCTCAGGAAATGGGGCTGATTACCCGGGCCGTGCCCGCAGATCAGTTTGATGAAACTGTAAACGGGGTTCTGCGGAATCTGGCCGCCAAAAGTCCCATTGGCATGAAAATCGGCAAACAGGCGTTTTATGCCATGCAGGATATGAAATTTGAAGATGCCCTGGATTATTTATCCGGCAAATTGGGGGAAGTGGCGGCCACCGAAGATGCAAAGGAAGGGATTACGGCATTTATTGAGAAACGACCGCCGGTCTTTAAAGGAGAATAATCGATGAAACAAAAAGACAAACTCATTATCGCGAACTGCAGCGGCTATTTAGGGGATAAATTGTCTGCCGCCAAAGAACTGGTGGACGGCGGTGAGATCCATGTGCTTACCGGTGATTATCTGGCGGAACTGACCATGGCGCTCTTGTTCCGGATGAAAATGAAAGATGCGGAAAAAGGATATGCCACCACATTTTTAAAACAAATGAATGACGTGATGGGGCCGTGCCTGGACAAAAACATCAAGATCGTCGCCAATGCCGGGGGATTGAATCCCCGGGGGCTGGCCGCGGAGCTTCAAAAGATTGCCGGCGAACTCGGCATTCATCCCACGATCGCCTATATTGAAGGCGATGACCTGTTGCCGCGGATCGCTGAACTTCAGGAGAAAGGAGAGACCTTCACGCATCTTGACAAAGGCATCAGCCTGAAGGATGCCGGCGCCATGCCCATTACC
The DNA here is from genome assembly GCA_963675805.2 of Desulfobacterales bacterium. GTDB lineage: Bacteria > Desulfobacterota > Desulfobacteria > Desulfobacterales > Desulfosalsimonadaceae > SURF-3. The sequence continues at coordinate 1,771,914 of CAXXNU010000001.1, forward strand.
GCCAATGCGTATTTCGGCGGCTGGGGGATCACCAAAGCGTTGTCTCAGGGCGCGGATATTGTTATCGGCGGCCGTTTGGCGGATGCGGCTTTGGTATCCGGACCCTGCGCCTGGAAATTCGGGTGGGCTGAAGATGACTGGGACCGGCTGGCAGGCGCCTATGCGGCCGGGCATATCATCGAGTGCGGGGCCCAGGCCACGGGCGGCAATTATTCGTTTATTGATGAGATCCCCACCTTTAAAAATGTGGGCTACCCTATTGCGGAAATGCACGACGACGGGTCTTTTGTGATCACCAAACATCCGGGCACCGGTGGCCTGGTGTCCGTGGGCACGGTGACGGCCCAGCTGCTGTATGAAATCCGGGAGCCGGCCTACTTGACCCCGGATGTCAAAGCCCGGTTTGACACTATCCATATTTCCCAGGAGGGGCCGGACCGGGTGCTCATCGACGGCGTGAAAGGCGAACCGCCCACGGATTCGGCCAAGGTCTGCATCAACAACCTGTTTGGGTACCGAAATTCCATGACCGTTGTGCTTACGGGCCTGGATATTGAAAAAAAAGCAAAAATTGTGCAGGATACCCTGTTTGATTCTCTGGGCGGCAGGGACAATTTTAAGGTCGCGGATGTTCAGCTTATCCGTATTGACAAGGAGAATCCCACCCATATTGACGAGGCCTGTGCCCATCTCAAGATATCCCTTATGGATCCGGACCAGAAAAAAGTAGGCAAATTTTTTTCCGCCAAGCTGGTGGAAATGGCGCTTTCCAATATTCCGGGATTTACCCTGACCAGCCCGCCCAGTGACGCCACGCCGGCCCTTCAGCACTGGCCCACCCTGGTGAGCAATGAATTTCTGGAGCAGCAGGTTTTTGTGGACGGCCAGGAATTTCGCGTAACCGCTGCGCCGTCTTATCCTGATTTTGAAGTGAGCCCTTCTGAACCAGTGAAAACCATGGATGTGCCATTGAAAAACCTGCAAAAAATTCATTTCGGCCGGTTGTTTGCCACCCGGTCCGGAGACAAGGGGGGCAATGCCAACCTCGGGGTATGGGGAAAAAATATCACCACCTATTCCTTTTTAAAGCAGTTTTTAACGGCTGACCGGTTAAAAGCGCTGCTGCCGGATATGGGGCCGTTTGACATAGAGCGCTATGAACTGCCCAATCTGCTGGCGGTTAATTTTTACATCAAGGGTGTTCTGGGGGAGGGGGTGGCCGCGTCCGTGCGCAATGATCCCCAGGCCAAGACCCTGGGAGAATATCTCCGGGCAAAGGTCCTTGACGTGCCGGAACATATTTTGAAGTGATTCAATTAACATGCATGACGTCTGAGTTTGAATAATTCAGGCAATGGAAAGTATTTAAAAGGTGTCGGGTTTCAGTGTTCAGGATGTAGCTGATTCGCAGGTGACACCTGACACCCGAAACATGATGCCAATGAAATTAACCATTCAAATTTCCGGTTGAACCGGATGGGAGGCCCGATGGGAAGTGACATCTATTTTACCAAAGACCATGATCAGGTGCGCCGGGCAGTGCGGGATTTTGTCCGGCGGGAAATCAATCCCTATGTGGATGAATGGGAGGAAAAAGGCATTGCCCCGCTGCATGACCTGTTCAAAAAAATGGGGGATCTCGGGTTTCTGGGCATCCGGTTTCCTGAAAAATACGGCGGGGAAGGGCTGGACTACTGGTATGAAACCGTGGTCATGGAAGAACTGGCCCATATCCACTGCGGTGGAATTCCCATGGCCATTGCCGTTCAGATGAGCATGGCGACCCCGGCCATCCATGAATTCGGCAGTGAATATTTAAAAGAAACCTATCTGAAACCGGCCCTTAAGGGAGATATGGTTACTGCCATTGCCGTGACCGAACCGGACGCCGGCTCAGATGTGGCGGCCATCAAAACGTTTGCGCGAAAAGACGGGGATGCCTACGTCTTAAATGGCTCCAAAACATACATTACCAACGGCACCCAGGCGGATTTTCTCACCCTTTTGGCCCGCACCAGCGAAGATCCGGGCTATCATTCCTTCAGCCTGTTTGTGGTGCCCACGAACCTTCACGGATTTAATGTCAGTAAAAAACTGGATAAAATGGGCATGCGCAGCAGCGATACAGCAGAACTTTATTTTGACGACATGCGGATTCCGGCCCAAAACCTCATCGGCATCGAGGGCGAAGGATTTATTCACCAGATGATGCAGTTTCAGCATGAACGATTTGCCGTGTTGCCGCTGACCTATATTTCGGCCAAGGATATTATTGATGAAACCGTGGAATACCTCAAAGGCCGGGTGGTGTTCGGCAAACCCCTGATCAAAAAGCAGGTGCTGCGCCACCGGCTGGTGGAGTGGCTGAGCGAAATCGAATGCCTGAAACAGCTCACCTATCATATTGTGCGCATGAAGATGGTGGGCCAGGATGTGTCAAAAGAGATTTCCATGGGCAAGCTGGTGGGCGGGGGGCTTTTGAGCCGGGTCACGGACGGTTGCCTTCAAATGTATGGCGGGCTTGGGTTTATGAATGAAATGTGGGTCTCACGGGCGTATCGGGATGCCCGGCTACTTTCCATTGGCGGGGGCGCAAGTGAGGTGATGTCTGATGTAATTGCCAAGTTGGAGGGATACTGATTCCTGGATTCAGGGAAAGAGATTCATTGGTGTTTATGAGTCCTTTAAATTTTGAAGTCAATATATGAACCCGGCCCTCTATAAGCACAAATTTTTTACGGAGTCATTTTCTTATGAAATCCATTTGCAACGATCTGGCTGCTGAACAGGCGTCGCTGGATGATATGGTAAAGAGCCTGAATGCTGACGGCTGGCAGACGGTAACGCCTTTTTTTAACTGGACGATCAAGGATGAGATCAGTCATCTGGCGTACTTTGACATGGCCGCCCGTCTGTCGGCCACAGACCGTAAAGAATTTGCCGCGGGATTTGAGAAATTGGTGGCCGGCGTCATTGATTTTAATGACATCTTCGGCCAGGTCAATGCCATTGGAAATGCCATGACCAATTTAGAGTTGCTGGCATGGTGGCGGAAAGAGCGCAAACAGCTGCTTGAGGCCTTTGAATCCGTTGAATCGGATACGCGGTTGCCCTGGTATGGTCCGGATATGAGCGCCAAAAGTTCGGCCACCGCGCGAATGATGGAAACCTGGGCCCATGGCCAGGATGTGGCCGATGCCCTGAAAATTAATCGCCCCGGAACAGACCGGTTACGGCACATCGCTTTTTTAGGGGTGTCCACATTTAAATGGAGTTTTAAAAACCGTCAGATGGATGTGCCGGAGCAGCGGGTCCGGGTGGCCTTGACCAGCCCATCCGGCGAATTGTGGACATGGGGGGCGGAAGATGCTGAAAATTCGGTTTCAGGTGCTGCCCTTGATTTCTGCCTGGTGGTGACCCATCGACGCAACGTTGCAGATACCGGTCTGATCATAAAAGGAAAAACGGCTGAAACATGGATGGCAATCGCCCAGGCCTTTGCCGGTCCGCCGGAAAACGGACCGGCTCCCGGGGTAAGAAATACAATGATGTGACGTCTTTTTTAAATACCGGAAATTCAGAAAAAAGGAATGGCATGATGTATGAGAATCTTTTAAGTCCCATCAAAATAAATAAACTGGAAATCAAAAACCGGGTGGTCTATCCGTCCCTGGGCCTTCTTTACTCCTATGACGGCAAGCTGAATGACCGGTATTACCATTATTTTCAGGAAAAAGCCCGGGGCGGCACGGGACTTGTGACGGTCGGGCCCGTGGGGATTGATTTTATCGGGTCTGGCGGCATCATCCCCATGCTCGATACGGACGAAGCGATTCCCGCGTTCCGGAAAATGGCAGCTGTTATCAAAGATGAGGGGGCCCGGGCCTGGGTGCAGTTGTTTCATGCCGGGGCGTATTCTTACCCCATGCTTTTACGGGGCGAAGCGCCCATTGCGCCGTCCGCTGTCTATTCCCGGTATTCCAAAGCCATGCCCCGGGAGATGACAATAGAAGATATCGAGCGGGTCCGGCAGGCATTTGTGAATGCTGCCGCAAGAGCCCGGGAAGCCGGGTTTGACGGCGTGGAAATTCTGGGTTCCGGCGGATACCTCATCACCCAGTTTTTGTCTCCGGTGAAAAATCAGCGCACCGACGCTTACGGCGGCAGTTTTGAAAACCGGGTCCGGTTTCCCAGGGAAGTGATTGAAGACATCCGAAAACAGGTGGGGCCGGATTTTCCTGTGACCATTCGCATGGCAGGCAATGATTTTGTGGCCGGCAGCAATACGGATGCGGAAACCAAAGCCTTTGCCAACGTTTATGAAACCGCGGGAGTGGATGCCATCAGTGTTACCGGCGGATGGCATGAAACCCATGTGCCCCAGCTTCCGGCCAGTCTGCCCCAGTCCGGATTTGCGTTTTTGGCGTACAATATCAAAAAACAGGTTTCTGTGCCGGTCATCGCGTCCAATCGCATTGTAAGTCCGGATGTTGCAGAAAAATTGCTCAAAGACGGGTATGCGGATATGGTCAGCATCGGCCGCGGGCTGATTGCGGATCCGCAATGGGTGAACAAAGTCATGACCGGACACGTGGATGAAATTCGGCCCTGTGTGGCCTGCCTTCAGGGATGCATGGATCATGTTATGAGCGGTAAGCCGGTGATGTGCGTGGCAAATCCCATGGCCGGCTATGAAGGGGAGCGGAAAATAACAAAATGCAAAACGCCGAAAAAAGTAATGGTGGTGGGTGCCGGGCTGGCCGGGCTGGAGGCGGCGGTAACAGCCGCTGCGTCCGGGCATCGGGTGGATCTTTACGAAAAAAAGGATGATATCGGCGGCCAGATGTGGATCGCCGGTTCTCCCCCCCATAAAAGTGAACTGATCGGGCTGGTGGATTATTACCGGGCCATGCTGTGGAAGCATGACGTCAATCTGCACTTGCGCACCCGGGTGGATGACCGGCTGATTAAGGAAAAAAATCCGGATTTTCTGATTGTGGCCGAAGGGGCGGAGCCCCTGCTGCCGCCCATCGAGGGAATTGATGATCCGAGCGTCATCTCCGCCTGGGATTTGCTTGCTGAAGACCGGCTGCTGGGAGATGAAGTGGCAATTATCGGCGGCGGGGCTGTGGGCCTTGAAACCGCGCTCAAGGTGGCTGAAAAAGGTACCATTACACCGGAAGTGCTGTATTTTTTGTTCACCCATGAAGCGGAAAGTGTGGATCGGTTGCGGGAGCTGATGTTTTGCGGCACCTCTAAAGTCACGGTATTTGAAATGCTCCCGAAAGTGGGAAAAGATGTGGGCAAGTCCACCAAATGGGTGCTGATGAGCGCGCTGGAAAAATACGGGGTGACGATTGTTACCGAAGCAGCGGTGGTTTCCATTAAAAATGGTCTTGTCTCCTACAAAAAAGACGGCAAGACTCATGAACGGCAGTTTGATCATGTGATTAACGCGGCCGGCTCCCGGTCGGTAAAAAATATTTCCGAAAAGATAAAAACACTGAATATCCCATTTGCGGTGATCGGCGACGGGGAAAAACCGGGGAAGATGGACCATGCCGTGCATGGGGGATTTTTAGCGGCGCTGGATATTGGATGATTAAAAACCACGTAATCGTTCACAGGGCACCTCATCTGCTTTGTTCCCGGGCACTTGAAGTACGATGAGCACGACTGCGTGCCCGGTGCCGCGCATCTGAGGCACCCTGTAAACGATTACCGGTCAGTGTTTTACAATCAATTTGGGTTTTGAACCCGGAGATCGATTGCAAAACCACAAAGCCCGCAGAGGATTTTTGCTTTCTCTGCGGGCTCTGTGGGTAATATGTTTTTCCGAATAGTCTAAGGCTTTTTAAATCAAGCAGATCGGCGCGGCCGGAAAGATCTTTTGGCGCCGGCCTGTTGTTGCCCGGAAAATTTTTTAAACGGCCTTCCCTGGTTCCGGGGTGCCGCGCTGCGGGCCAAAGCCGGAGAAGCGTAATCAAATGCGGCAATGGTTCGCTGCTCAATGTCTGATCCCATAATGCGGTTGATGGCGCGGACCATGTCCCTGTCCTCATGGGTGATCAGCGTGAACGCCTCGCCCCTGCGGGTCGCCCGGCCGGTCCGGCCGATGCGGTGAATGTAGGCGTCTGGAGTAGACGGAATATCATAGTTGATGACATGGGAAACCCGGGTGACATCAATGCCCCGGGCCGCAATGTCCGTGGCGACCAAAATTTTGTACGTTCCGTTTTTAAATCCGTCCAATGCTGCCTGGCGGCGTCCCTGGGAAAGATTTCCCTGGAGCGATGCCGACCGAAAGCCGGCCAGGGCCAGTTTTTTATCCAGTATTTTGGCCCGGTGTTTGGTGCGGGTAAACACCAGAACGGATTCAGTATGGATATTTTCCAGCATGTTCAAGAGCAGTGCGGTTTTCAAATGCTGCGCCACCGGATAAAGGGCATGGCAGACCGTATCTGCCGGCGCGGTGGTGCCGATTTTGACGGTCGTTGGATGTTTGAGCACGTCGCTGGCCAGACGACGAATTTCTTCCGGCATGGTGGCCGAAAAAAGCAGGGTCTGACGATGTTGCGGAATGGATTTTAAAATCCGCCGGATGTCCGGGAAAAAACCCATGTCAAACATATGGTCGGCTTCATCAAGCACCAGCACTTCGAGCTTGCGGAGGTCCGCGGTATGCCGGCCAATATGATCCAGCAGCCGGCCGGGGCAGGCCACCACAATATCAGCCTGTTTTAATTTCTGAATCTGCGGATTGATACCGACGCCGCCGTAAACCGCCACGCTTTTCAGCCGGGTTTTTTGTCCCAGGGTTTCGATCTCCTGATGAATCTGTTCGGTCAGTTCCCGGGTCGGGGCGATGATCAGGGCGCGGATACCGCCCGTTTTGTTGGGTGTTAAGCGATGGAGGATGGGCAGGACAAAGGCCGCGGTTTTACCGGTGCCGGTTTGGGCGAGTCCCATGACATCGCAATGATTCATAACATGCGGGATTGCCTGGGCCTGAATCGGGGTGGGGGTTTCATAGCCGGCTGCTTTGATGCCGGCCGCAACGTTCGGATGCAAATTAAATGTTTCGAATTTCACTCAAATACCTTCTTTTGTAGTCTGTTTCAATTGGACTGCTCATTTCGAAGGATTATTTTCCTTGGGTTTGCGGCAGTCTCACTGTTTTTTCACCCAATGCGAAAGCATGGGCTTAAACAAAAAAAGCCCCGGAACTATTCCGGGGCTTACGTAATTTTTTAGATAACAACCAAGAACACTTTAAATTTAGAGATAATCTACCCATTAATTAGCACAAAGTCAACCCCTTTATTTTTTTATGATTATTTTCGGGGCAGGCAGCTGCCGTGAGGAGAGGGGATTTTTGATAAGAATAAAACGTCGTTCGCGTGTATAATCATTTCATTTTTTATCGAACAGGATTGACTTTGTCTGGGATTTCAAATAACATTATTTGACAATACGATAATCAAAAGTGAAAAATCGTTTTCGGTCATCCGTTGCACATATAATACCTGGTAGTCAGGAATCATATGTGCGGTAGTTATAACAGCAACTGGCGTCATGAAAGGAGAACGTATGAGAATGAGTTTTTTATCCAGAGTGATAGTTGTGTTGGGAACGGTTTTTTTGCTTTTCGGGGGGGTGGCCGGTGTGTATGCGGAGGACTGCGATATCCCTTTGACAGTCCGGGTGCGGGGCCTGGGCGTATTTCCGGATGTGGACAGTGACACGATCCCTGCCATCGGTGGCGAGGGAGATGTGGACAATTCCGTGGGCGTGGAAATTGACTTTGTGTATTTTTTTCAGAAAAACATTGCGGCCGAACTGGTGTTGGGTGTGGCCCAGCATAACGTGGAAGCCAGGGGAACGGCCCTCGGCAATGTGGATCTGGGAGACGTCTGGGTGGTGCCGCCCACACTCACCTTGCAGTATCATTTCATGCCGGAAGGCAAAGTCAGGCCCTATGTAGGCGCCGGTGTCAATTATACCATCTTCTGTGACGGAAACGCCGGGACCGTGGCCCTGGACACGGATTATGACGAAGCCTTTGGGTATGCGTTTCAGGCAGGGGTGGATATCGAAATCACCAAAAATTTTGCGTTTAATATCGACGTGAAAAAGCTGTATCTGGGAACCGAGGTGGAGGTCACCGTTCCGGGTGCTGCCGTTGGTCAGATTTTGCCGGCAACGGTTAAAACCGATGTGGATATTGATCCGATCCTGCTGGGAATGGGGATTGCGTACCGGTTTTAATTTCTTCAACTCCTGATTGCAGCAGCAATCATATTGAATGCCGGAAGCAGAGCGCCATTACGCTTTGCTTCCGGCTTTTTTTACAGAATGGGCCGGATATGGTCTCGGATACGCCCGCTGTCCACAACGTCCATAAATTCATCCGCCATCTCGCGGCCCATGGCCACGGCGGTTTTCCAATAGGCAATGCGTTCCGCGTCCCGTCCCCTGAAAAGGTAGAAATCATTTCTGTCCGGAATTTTTTGGTAGGGCAGGCGGTCCAGAAATGGCCGGGACGGGGAGACCAGCAGCACATTTTTCAGGTGAGCGCTGGACGGCCGGCGCCAGAAAAGTTTTTTATCCAGCCATCCCGGAATGATCTGCTTTACAAAATGGGGGTACAGCACAATCCCGACATTATTATTAGGATTTAAAAACGGAATATCCAGGTTATAGTCGATCACGCCGCCGTCCCGAAAAGTGCCGGCCGGCGCGCCGGGAATGTTCCGGATTCCTTCCATTATCAGGGGGATGGCGCCGGAGGCCATCAGCGCCAGGCGGATATTCTTCCTGGAAAGTTCAACCCGGTGAATGGGGAATTGGTTCATTTCATAAAAGGGCGGACGATTCCGACAGTCATAGAAGAGAGCCCTTTCAAAAAAGAGTTTCAGGCTGTTGCGGCTTACCAGGTTGCCCATCGCCGCCAAAAGAAGCCCGGGCAGCAGGGTGCCTTTTTCGTCCTGGCGAGTCAGGGCTTTGCTGCGCACGGTCATGATATTCAGACGGAAACAGGGATGGGACAAAATTTCGTCGTCCCCGCAGCCCCCTATCATGACATTTAATATTTTTGCTGCTTCGCTGGTTACCACCGCCGGAGAGGGTCTGGCATCATATGTCTGGTGAACATAGGCCTGTTCCAGTCGGTCAATGGCGTTTACGGGGCTTTTTTGGGAGGCTGCGGCAAATCGCCATGCGCCGATGGACGATCCCACCAGAAACAAGGGGGGCTTCCGGCCCGCAAACCACCGGCCGAAAAGATAACGGTCCAGGTGGGCCAGGATCAGCCATTTGGGGCCGCCGGCCGCACCGGCCATTACCTGAACATCGTCCGGCGAAAGGCCGGCATCCTTAATTTTTGCAAATGCCTTTTCCCCGGCCTGGAGGGTTATGTTTTTAAGGGATTTCAATTGCTTGCCTCTGGCCCCAATTTATCATTTTTCTTCCACTTTCAGTCTTCAGCCTTTAAGCTTTGAGCTTTCAGCTTCGAGCTGCCCCTCTTTCCTACGCCAGATATCCCCCATCGCAGGTAATGCAAGCTCCCGTTGTAAAGGAGGCCGCATCAGACACCAGATACATCACGGCCCCGGCCATTTCGTCTGGTTCGGCATGACGGCCCATGGGGATCTGGGCCACCACATGGTTGTATATCTCTTTCTGCTGCATCAGGGCGGCGGAGAATTTGGTGTCCGTAAAACCGGGCAAAAGCGCGTTAACCCGAATGTTGTGCGGAGCCAGTTCCTTTGCCCAGGCCTGGGTCATGGTGATGATTGCGCCTTTGGTGATGGAATAAATCCCCTGAAACTGGGCCGGCCGGATGGCGTTCACGGATGACACATTGACCACCGCACCGCTGCCTGAGGCTTTCATCAGGGGAATGGCTTTCTGGATCATGAAAAAAGGTCCTTTGAGGTTAACATCAAAGGTTTTGGCCCAGGCCTTTTCATCCACGCCGGCCATTTCCCCGAAATAGGGATTGGTGGCCGCGTTGTTCACCAGAATGTCTAATCGGCCCCATTTTTCTTCAATCCATTGATAAAGGCCCTCAATGGCAGTGATATCTCCCATGTGGCAGGCCGCCGGATGGGCCGTGCCGCCATTTGCCGTAATCGAGTCTGCAACTTCAGTGAGCGCATCGATTTTCCGGCTGACAAGGATTACCTCGGCCCCGTAATGGGCCAGTGCCTGGGCAATTGAGCGGCCAATGCCGCGGCTGGCGCCGGTGACAAGAGCGATTTTATCCTTCAAATCAAATGAAATCATGGTCGTTATTCCTTTCTTTGGGTAGCTAAAATAAGCAGTCGAGAAGTTGTTTCAAAACCTCAGATCAGGTTCAATGGCAAGGTGCAGGGCGATGAAAAAACGCAGCATACAATGGCGTATATGAGTATTTTGAATCGGCCTGCAACACCGCCAGAGGACCTTAGATGATGTTTTTAGTAGTTTTTCAAAATTTGTTTGGCCACCGACACCTTGTGCACTTCATCCGCTCCGTCATAGATGCGGGCCGCCCGCTCGTGCCGGAAGAAAAAGGCCAGCACCGTATCATCGGTCATTCCCAGGCCGCCGTGGACCTGAAGGGCGTGGTCGATAACTTTTTGCATGACATTGGCGACTTTGAATTTGATGAGGGAGATGTCTTTTCGGGCGGCCTTGGCCCCTTCATGGTGAATCCGCCAGGCCGCATGCAGCACCATAAGCCGCGCCGCCTGGATTTCCGCGGCGCATTCCGCGATCCAGGACTGGATGATCTGGCGGGTGGCCAAAGTCCGGCCGTCCGGGGCAATTACCCGTTCTTTTGCACGACGGCACATAAGATCAAACGCCCGGTTGCAGATGCCGATCCAGCGCATGCAGTGGTGGATGCGGCCCGGCCCTAAACGTTCCTGGGCCAGCACGAATCCCTGGCCTTCCTGGCCGATGAGATTCTCTTGCGGCACCCGGCAGTTTTGATACAGGATTTCCCCGTGGCTGAAATACCCGTCCCCGCTGTGCCCCATCACCGGAATGTTGCGCACCAGGTTAAAGCCAGGGGTGTCGCAGGGTACAATGATCATGCTGGCCTGAAGATACGGCGGGGCTTCGGGGTTGGTCTTGGCCATGACAATAGCAAATTCCGCGCCGTCTGCGGACGTGGTATACCATTTCTGGCCGTTGATCACATAATCATCCCCGTCTTTTACCGCTGTGGTGTCCATGAGCAGGGGGTTGGAACCGGCCAGATCCACTTCGGTCATGGAAAAGCAGGAGCGGATGTCGCCTTTGATCAGGGGATGGAGCCATCTTTTTTTCTGATCCGCGTTGCCAAACATTTCCAAAAGCTCAATATTACCCACATCCGGGGCCTGGCACCAGAACACAAAATGGCCCAGGGGCGTGCGGCCCAATGCTTCGGACACCAGGGCATGCTCCATGAGATTCAGTCCCATACCCCCCAGTTCTGTGGGATAACAGGGGCCCCAGAGCTCCATCTGCTTCACTTTTTTTTGCTTTTCCAGAATTTCCGGCAATATCTCGGCCGTGGATTGGGTCAGAAACGCCGGTTCTAAAGGAATCAGCTCTTTGTCCACAAATTCGTTGATCATCTCTAAAATGACCGTCATTTTTTCAGTCGTGGTAAAATCCATTATCGCCTCCTGCGTGGGAAAATTATCGAAAGGTTATCAAGTCTGACTTTTGGTGTATTTCCAAATGGGTTACATCATTGAATCCGGCCAGCATCAGGCGGTCGCCGCTGTATTTCAGACGGGTGACGGATGCGTTCATAATCTGCCAGGTCAGCTCCAGGGCTTTTTCATCGGAGAGAGCGAGGGCTTTTTGTACGCAAACAGCGATGGGCCCGCCCGAGGTGAAAACGGCAACGGTTTTGCCGGAACCCTGATCTGCCATGAGTTGGAAAAGTCCTTCCGCCACACGGTTCGAATAGGTTTCCCATGTTTCGAGATTATATACCGGGCCTCTGGTGCTTATCCAGAGACGCATGATTCTTTCATATACTTTCTGAAATGTGCGCCGGTCCGCCATCATGTGACGCACATCGGTTTCAAAAGCCGGTTCTTTGCGGATCACTTTTGGAATAAGGGTTTTTAAAATATTTTCAGAATCATATTCGTTGAATGCGTCGGTTTTGTGAACCGGCGGCAAGGCCTTGCCCGGAGGAGAGAATCCTTCTATATACGCTGCCAGGGTTTCTTCGTGTCGCGTCTGGGTGCCAGAATAAAGGGCGTCAAACGCATGGTTTAGCTTATGCAGGTGACTAGCGGCAATGCGTGCCTGGTTCCAGCCGGTTTCGGAAAGCCTGTCATAATTTTCCCGGCCAAACGAAGCCTGGGCGTGGCGGATTAAATATAATGTGCTCATCAGATAAATTTCCTTGTATTGTCTCCAGAATAGACAGGGATCGTGGATAAGTCAATAAAAAAAGAACGAGCGTTCGTTTTTTATTGACTTGCTGGGTTTCACCGGATACACATACTCTAACACCTAAACTGAGCGTTTTCAATTTTGAACGGAATTAAAATTTTTATTAAATCAAGGATATTGGGCCTTTTTTACCGTTCAAAATTGAAAACCCTTCGGGATTGTCGATCTTACCGCATCTACTGTGTCAAATGTGCATCCGCATAAGCCATTATAGCGAAAACACATTTTCCTTGTATATGCGGCAACCTCGACAATCGCTCAATTCAGGTAACAATAATTTCCCTCTGAAACACTTAAAAAAAAGGAGAATCCCGCATGAAACTGGAAGATATCCGGACCGTACTGATCGTTGGCGCCGGCACCATGGGGCAGCAGATCGGTTTTCAATGTGCGGTCAGCGGCTATGACGTGATCCTGTATGACATTGAAGACAAGATGCTGGCGGCAGCAGACCGGCGTCTGGCAAAGATCGCCGCATATTATAGAAAAAATAAGGGGTTGACCCAGGAAGCCGCGGAGGCTGCCCGGGCCAGAATAAAAATGACCACGGATGCGCAAAAAGCGGGTGAGAACGCTGATTTTATCAGTGAATCCGTTCCGGAAGACCCCACGCTCAAGGCCCGGGTGTTTGCCCAGTTCAATGAAATCTGCCCGGAACACGCCATTTTTACCACCAACACGTCCTCTTTAGTGCCGTCGATGTTTGCCGATGCCACGGGCCGGCCGGAGCGGTTTTGCGCTTTTCATTTTCATGATGTTCGCATCACTCCGGTTGTTGATATCATGCCCCATCCCGGGACGCTTCCCGATGTCGTAGCACTCATCAAGGCCTTTGCCGAACAAAACGGCCTGATTCCCATCCTGCTGAAAAAGGAAAATTTCGGGTATGTGTTTAACGCCATGCTCATGGAGCTGTTCAAGTCCGCCCAGACCCTGGCCGCCAACGGCGTGGCATCGGTGGAGGATATTGACCGGGCATGGATGGGGGTGATGTATACACCCATGGGACCCTTCGGGATCATGGACAGCATCGGCATTGATACGGTGTGGAAACTGACGGATTACTGGGCAAAAATTATAAAGGATCCTCAGCAGATCAAAAATGCCGAGTTTATGAAAACCTATGTGGAAAAAGGGAATCTGGGGGAAAAAACCGGCAAAGGCTTTTATGTCTATCCGGATCCGGCATTTGCGCAGCCCGGTTTTGTGGCTGCCGTAAATCTGGGTAATTGATTTCGGGGAAATGGTGCTGAAAAAATAAAAAAAGCCTGCCCGCGTATGTCGCGGGCAGGCGGAACCATGCCTGTTCTTAATTCCGGCGCTGCCGGATTATTCCATATCCATCACTGTTTCCGGCATCTCGGCGCGGGATTTGACCTGACCCCGCTGTTTCTGCTTCAGTTTTTTCAATTGCCGGTTCATGGTCCGGAAAGCTTCGGTAATCACCGCCCGGGGGGAATCTCCGGTGTCATCTTCCCCTGATTTTTCGTGCACCACCAGCTCTTTTCCCGGCGGCACCCGTACGCCGATACGGACATGATACTGATTAAGGGTTTTTTTGCTTTCCTGATCCAGTTCAATGGAAATCCGGCAGGAAACAATCCCGTCATGAAAATCATTGAGTTTTTCGGCTTTGTCATGAATCAGTTGCTCGATCTCATCGCGTTTTGCAACATTGCGATAAGTAATTTCAATAGGAACTCTCATGCGACCACCTTTCTTTTTAAATGATTATATAAAAACCAGTAAAAATACTGGAACGGCGTTTTGTGGAGGTGAGGGGGATTTTTTTCCACGAAAGGCACCCTTACTTATTAATTTAAAGCATTCATTCTGAATCGTCAAAGCGAAAAATCGAAAAAAAACTGTTCATACTGTAAAAACACGGATATTGGCGGGGCAGCGGTGCTTTTATTTCACCTTATTGATGGGGATGGAAATCACCGGCAGTTTTTCCATGCGGTCATTGATGCTGTGGGCGCAGAGTCGCTGTTCCGTCTTCCCGGTGTAATGATTGGAAATTTGCCGGGTGGAGCAGGCGCTTAAAAGAACGATCAGACAGAACAAAAACCATTTTTTAATGCAAACATCTCCGCAGAGTATAGCGGTGGACGGATTAAATGAGGTTGCCGGTATTTGCAAAAAAAATTATAGTCAGAACCTGGCAGACGGTCAACTGTATTATGCTTTCGCGGCTTTTGGATTTTTCAGGTGTCGCTTCATCATCTCTTTGATTTTATAGGAAAATAAACCATGTCCGATTTCATTCATACATTTTTGTTCGGCGAGAATCCGATAGCGGTCAATGATGGCGTCATTTCCGCCTTTATGGATATGGATGCTGAAAAGGAAGGGTGGGTGGGGATTCCCCACGGCGGCATCGGCATGGGGGCCATCCTGGACCTGCTAACCGGTATTGGCGGGACTGTGCCCGATTCTGTACCCGTGCCGTATCCCATGACCTGCGCGTTCCGCATGGGCGGGGCGGAAGCCAGAGGCGGCGACCGGGTGACGGTCTCCGTCAAGCCGTCAGGTGAAAAAATGACCGGCCAGATACTTGTCCAGGGGGCGCGCATGCCCTACATCAGCGCTGAAATTAGCTGCAATGGTGAGGCGGCGGCAACTGATGACTATACCCGGTCGTATGTGCCCGACGGATTTTCCCGGATTGAAGGCCGGATGCAGCACCTTCCCCATTACCTGAACTGCTTTGTCTGCGGTGTGGACCGCCGTCTGCCGGGGTTGAAACGCCGGTTTCATTTGTGGGAAAGTGATGCGGGCCGGGTGGCTTGTGCGTTTGCAGGGTTTAATGAGGCGGATCATGACACATTTTTTCGTTTTTCCAGAAACGGGGTGGTACATCCCATGGCGCTTTTGGCGGTGCTGGATGAAACCATGGGATGGGGCGGATTTTTCGCTGCCGGTCATGGCGGGGTGTCAGTGCGTCTGAATTATCATTTTTTAAGGGAACTTCGGGTGGATGAAAAACTGGTGTTTTTTGCCCGGGGAGAAAAAGTCATGGGCCGGATAGACAAGCGCATGTTTTTCTGGGCCTCCGGTTGCGGGGTCGTGGTAAAAGAAGACGGGTCTTTTGAAAAGGTGGCTGAATCGTCCGGCCAGTGGTATGCCATGGCCGCCCTCACCGAACAGATGCAAAGAGAGCTGATTCCGGAAGCGTTGACCCGGAAAACCTTTGACCTGGTCACGGCCTGATCCGGTTAATAATAAACCGCCGGCAGAGGCTTTTTCCCCTTCCGCCGGCGGTTTTGATAACGATTAGTGCACAGAGATTTTTTTGGGTTGTCTGGATTTGGGTTTCGGAATCGTGATTTTAATCACGCCGTCCTTGTAATCCGCTTTGATGGCGTCCGCGTCAATGCCTTCCGGCAGGGCAAAAGACCGCTGGAAGGTGCCGGTGGCCATTTCCCGGCGATAATAGCTTTCCTCTTTGACTTCCTTGTTTTCGGTGCGTTCTCCCTTGAGAACAAGCACATTGTTTTCAAAATTAATGTGGATATTGTTTTTGTCCACACCCGGCACTTCCGCCTTGATGACGTAATGTTCATCTTCTTCATAAATATCCGCGGACGGATTCCAGTTCCGGGGGAACAATGTTTCCTCCGTGCCGGTCATGGGTGCAAAAAAATCGTCAAACAACCGGTTCATCCGGTTCTGCAGTCCCCATGCATTTCTGCGGGGTGTCCATCTTGCCAGTTCCATACTCATGCCTCCTTTGATTGTTTATTTTTTTGATTAACGCTTGCTTTTAGCTGGTATTTCATATTATTTTTTCTTTGTTTGATTAAAAAATATGGATGATTTATTTTATGTCAATAGAGTTAGATTATTTTTTTATTTTATTATTTAAAATTTTTTAACCATATAAGTAATGAATCGCGCAGGGGGCCAACCAGGGTTAGCCAGGGTCAATCCGGGTTATTCAAAATCAAAGAGATGAGGCGGACATGGAAAAATTTCAGAATACCAACCTGAATCTGCCGCCGGCATCGGCTTCAAAGCTGACCGGCATGCAGTCGGTGCGGGCCACGTTTAAACTGTCAAGACAGGCCATTCAGACCATTAATGTGGTGGCGGCGCAACTGGGCATTCGCCAGAAATCCCTGTTTGATCATCTCATGGAGGATGCTGAAGACCTTGCCGCAGTGGCGGATGAGATGGACCCGCCGGTTTTTGAGACCCAGGAGCGGGTGTATAAAACTTTTGTGGTCAGCAGAAAGACGCTCACCATCCTTGAAGAGGTGAGCCGGTCCAGCAACGCCACCCGGGATGTGCTCATAGAGTATTCCGTGCGGCGGCTGCAGCCGATTATTGAAAAGGAACAGGAAAAGCAGGCCAAAAGAAAAGAAATTGTTAAAGAATTCAAGCAGATGGTGTCAAACGCCAGAAAACTGCTGGGAAAAGCCGAAGACCTCCTGGACGGGGACGACCCGGTTGTCAGCCGCCTGGCGGCGGCCGTCAATTACAGCCTGAATTCCCATCAGCACATGGCGGATTTTGTAAAAAAAGGCGAGGATCTGGCATCGCTGGATCAGGATAGCTGATCGCCCGGCGATTTTGAATTCTGCGTGGTTACAAAGCTATCTTTTTCCAAAATGAATGCCCGCTGAAAATAGTTTATATGCATATAAAATTTTGTGCAAAATAAGACAGCCTCCATTCGGTTAATAAACCGAATGGAGGCATATTTACTGGTATCATTTTTATCAACAAAATCGGCTATTGCCTGATTTTTCGGGGGCTCATATGGATTTGCCTTATTGGGGGCAAACGAAGGTCGGATCCACGGCGCACCGGTAGTAGGTCCGGAAACCCAGCACGGCGTCCACGAGTTCGGGAACACCGGTCATGACATCGCCCTCGGTATAGTAGTCTCGCGAGTAATATGACTGGAGGGTATCGTCGACGAACTTTACGATTGACATACCCGGAGCGCTGAAGGGAGCGCCGTTGAATTCACCAGACATCGTCCAGGTCGCCATGTAAACGCCGTCGACCAGGGTCTCGTCCTCGACCGTGGTATACAGGTTTGACGATCCGGCAAACAGCCGGCCAAGGAACGTGGCCATCGTTTCGGGGCCGTAGATATCGACAATGGGGTCGTGATACTCATAGTCGCTTGCCAGGAAGGGTAAAACGGTCGTCCAGTTTCCGGCATTGATCTCGACCAGTTGACGGGCTATCTCCAGCTGATCGAGGCTCAGCTGCTCCTGGGAACGCAGGCTATTGTCGCCTGCGAGCAGCACCTGCGGGTTGTCCGGCACCTCAGACTCTACCCCGGTTGCATTTTCGCTCAGGGGACCATCAAATGGGCAAACAAAGGTCGGATCCACGGCGCACCGGTAAAACGCCCTGAACCCCCCGATCGCTTCGTCCAGGCCCGGAATAGTGGCCATGATATCGCCCTCGGAATAATAGTCACGCTGGTAGTAGACCAGTGCTGTGTTGGGCCTGAACTTGAATATCGAGATGCCTTTGGCCTCATAGGGAACGCCGAGGAAGCCCCCGGACATGATCCAGGTCGCCGAGTAAATGTCGTCGGTGAGGGTCTCGTCCTCGACAATCGTGACAAGATCGGGCGAGGCGCCCAGGAGCTGATAGAGGAATCCGGTCATATCCTGTATCCCATAGATGTCGACGATCGGATCGTGGTATTCTATATCGCCGGCATAGTACGGCAGGACTTCCGCCACGTTCGTCGACTGCACCTCAAGCAGGGCACGTCCGATCTCGAGGCGCTGCTGGTAGAGCTGTGACGAATTGTCGTTTGCATCGGATAGATCCACGTAAGCGGCCCCATCATTATTATCCACGTAAGCGCGCACCATAAAGTCATTGTCGTCTGAAGCATCGAAGGTGCCGGAGGCGACGATGGTATAGACGTTACCGTTTTCAAGGGTTACCGGACTATATTTAAAAACTTCCGTATTCTCACCGGCCGGCGTTACGACAAGAGAATAATCTCCGCCATCCACTTCAATGTATGCTTCAATGTCCTTAAACGCCACATCGGAAAAAACCGCGGGACCATCACCGGAACCTGCCCGAATATCCACGGACGGCGCATCCGGCGATGCATGAATAAAACGCACTTTTGCCTTGTTGCTGTTTGCGCTTCTTTTGTCCCTGGTATAGATGGGCTCTATCTGGGGTAATTGATTGACGACCAGTATTGTGTAGGATGTGTCTGACAGCGGCAGGGTCGCTTCAATCACGACCGGCGCCGTATCTCCGGCGGGAACCACTTTTACCGTCCGGTCTCCGCCCGAAACTTTGCCGTAGCCGGAGGATTCGCCATATTCCAGATTGGCAAAAACAAGTTCATCGTCAATATACACATCTACCGCAGGGGCATCAGAACTTGAATGAATAACCCGAACTAACGCATCATTATCATCATCATCATTGTCGCAACCATAAATCAAAACGAGAGAAATACACACAAAAAAGGGAATTAAGAGATACTTTACAAATTTCATTTTGGCGACTCCTTCTTCTTAAGATTTAAGGCAATATCTATTTTCGCTTATCAGATTTACTTGGAAATAAATACAATACTGTCGTTTGACTTTGTAAGTTAAAAACAGGCCAAAATAGGCCATCTCTTCATTTTTAGTTACATTATATCAAATACTTATGGTTTTAGTGACGCCCAAAACTTGTAGGCACACGATTTTTGTTCATCTATTGAAATAAATGCTTATCAAGCAAGCATGTATTTGCGAACCACTCGTCGTAAAAACAAAAACGGCACTTTGATCAGTAGTGTCTGGTTAAGAATCAAATAAATTCAATTGGATATGGGATGATACTATTTTAGTATTTTAACCGTTATCTGTCAATGCCTGAAACTGTCGTTTGATCTTTGTAAGTTAAAAACAGGCCAAAATAGGCCATCTCTTCATTTTTAGGTTACATTATATCAAATACTTATGGTTTTAGTGACGCCCAAAACTTGTAGGTCCACACGATTTTTGTTCATCTATTGAAATAAATCCTTATCAAGCAAGCATGTATTTGCGAACCACTGCGTCGTAAAAACAAAAACGGCACTACCGTCGAATATTTTCAGATGGCCCATAACGAGCGCCATCCGGAAACCCGTTGCCCGGATTATCCACAACTTCGGCAGGACTGATCAACTCGACCGGGATTCCCTGGTCCGCCTCTGCCGATCCATCGAACGGGTCTGCGGTTTGACTGTCGTTGATGAACATGACCCCGGACCAAATACCACCCGAAACGATAGGACTCCCCGCGCAATTAAAAATTAAGCGGACTTATTCATACGGTTGCGTTTATCTGATCGAAACCCTGTGGAAACGCCTGGGTCTTGAAAAAATCTTTTCCGATATCGCCAATAAGAAAAATCTGCGTATTCCCTATGAGCGGGCATTGCTGGCCATGACCGCCAATCGTCTCTGTGAAGCCGACTCCAAAATGGGGGTTTGGGATCGCTGGTTTTCCAAGGTATATCTTCCCTCCTGCCAGTGCTTGCAGCTAAAACACATGTACGAGGCCATGGACCTGTTTTATGACCATGCCAGGGAGATTGAAGAACATATTTTCTTTTCTGTAGCCAACCTGTTTAACCTGAGGTGGATCTGATTTTTTATGATACCACCACGGCTTCCTTTACCGTTGATTACGAAGATGATGGGAATGATCCTCTCCGAAAGTACGGTCATTCCAAGGAAGGGACCTGGAGCCCTCGGGTGGTTAGTGCTGGGTGTTTCCCGGAGATACCACCATCGACCATATCCGGAAGGGTTTACGCGGCTGGAAGCTAAGCCGGGAATTGTTTGTTCCCTGATTCGGGGATGAATTCGGCCCATAAACGGAGAGAACTGGCCCGTGCCTGCGGCAAGTACCTCCTGGTCGCCCGCCTGGCCAGTGCAGCCGAGCTCCGGGAAGCGGTTTTGACGAAACGAGGACGTTATACCGTTATCAAAGAGAACCTTCATGCAAAAGAAGTCATCATCGGTGATGGAGAACGGCGACGGCGACATATCCTCTGTTACAACCCGAAAGAAACCGAGCGTCAGTGCCGGCATCGGGAAGACATCGTTTTAATGCTTGAAGAGTAAATAGCAAGGCGTCCCGAAAATAAGGCCTCGGCCCAGTGGGCCATTGGACTGCTTGCATCCAGGTGTTTCAAACGATATTTGAGCGTGTCAAAGAGCAATCGCCTTCGGATCGACCTGGGCAAAATCCGCCAGGCCGCCCAATATGACGGCAGATGGGTTCTGGAGACCAATGCTGACCACATCAGCATAGAAGATGCCGCCTGCGGATACAAGGGCCTGGTAATCATTGAGCGGTGCTTCGGGTCTTTAAAGAATTCCCAGATAAAGATGATGCCGATGTATCATTGGTCGCCTCGCCGGATTGAAACCCATGTTCGGATTTGTGTTCTGTCACTTCTGATTGAACGCATCGCCGAGCTCTAATGCGGTATGCCCTGGCATCGAATCCGGGAAGCATTATGCACCTTGCAGGTGACAGAATTTTTTAAATTAAATTATCGGTTCTGCTGTCGTAACGAGATCACGTCTGATGTGCACAACATTCTGAATACTCTTAAAATTTCCATCCCAAAACGGGTTTTGGACATCGAAAAGCCAACGTAAAACGACCTCATTTTGTAGACAAACGCCTGTTTTTTAAAATCCGCGTTGACGTCCTGCTATTGTGCCCTCGTGCGGAATCGTGTATTTACAAAAATCAAACGGCAGTCGAGTACGCATCATTTTTTGAAAATGGTTCGTCTCAACTTTGAAGCTTTATTCATTGTTGTCTGAGTCAGACTTTCAAATAATCTGCCATCATCGCTTGAAATGATGAATAGTTAGGCTGTGCTGTGGAAATGCGAAAGACGTTTTATCCCTTCCTCTTTCCGCTTTTCTCTTTCCCTCTATCGCCCATTCCCAGCTTATCCATCCGGCTGTACAATGTGGATCGCTTCATATTGAGGATTTGGGAAGCGCCGTTTTTCCCACTGATTTTTCCGCCTGTTTTTTTTAAGATATATTCAATATAGCGGCGTTGGAGATCGTCCAGGGTGGGCATGTCTGAAAAAGGATGGGCGTCACCGGGATCGGATGCCGGTCCAAGGCGTAACTCCAGGAGGCCTCCTGTTGAGAGAATTACTGCCCGTTCGATCACGTTGATCAGTTCCCGGACATTGCCGGGCCAGTGATAGGCCATCAATGCGGTTTCATTTTCTTTGCTAAGGCTTAAGTCCGCCTGGTTGTATTTTTTTTTGTATCGGCTGAAAAAATGTCGCGCCAGAAGCAGAATATCTTCTTTTCGCTCCCGAAGCGGGGGAATCTCGACAGGCACGATGCTGATCCGATAAAACAGGTCTTCCCGGAAATTACCTGTTGCAACTTCTGATGCAAGATTCCGGTTGGTGGCGGCGACCAGTCGGAAGTCTGAGCGGATGGGCCGGCTGCCGCCGATCCTGACAAAGGTTTTTTCCTGAAGCACCCGCAGCAGCTTGGCCTGGATGGCTTTCGGCATTTCACCGATTTCATCAATAAATAAGGTTCCCTGATGAGCGAACTCAATACGTCCCCGTTTTTGTTTATCAGCCCCGGTAAAAGCGCCTTTTTCATAACCAAACAATTCACTTTCCACCAGATTTTCGGGCAGGGTGGTGGGATCAATGATAATAAACGGCTTGAGTTGCCGATGGCTTAACTGGTGAAGGCGTTCAGCCATCAATTCTTTGCCCACACCGGTTTCGCCCTGAATCAAGACAGTTGAGTCCGAGCAGGCAATCTGTTCGATATTGGTCAGTACTTGCGCCATTTTCGGGCTATTTGCCAGAATGGCCTGTTCCTGCGGTGGTGTCCCGGAGACAATGACTTCAAGGGGAACGGCCGTTGCATCGGCAATCAATGCCTCAATTTTTCGAACGTGGTCAATATATAGATTTAAGTGGCCGGCCAGTTTTTCGAGAATCGATACATCCAGAAAATCAAAGCAATCATCGATGTAGGAGTTGTCATAGTAGAGAACACCGTATGGTTTGTCCTTTAGTCTTAACGGGATGCATACAAGGGAGAATACGCCATGGCCTTTCAGTTTTCGGTTGGCGTTTTTTGACCGGAGAATACACGGTTTCCCCGATTTAAAACACTGACGGACAGCTTTCATGTTATGCGAAAAATCGGGATGTTGTGTATCGGATACGGTTAAGTTCCGGGATGCCCTTAGCGAAAGTGATTTTAGGGTTTGATCCCTGCTCCAGAACAGCCCGCCTTTTTCAGCCCGCAGCAACCGGTTCATGGTAGCCACCATGCGATGAAAAAAGTCATCCATGCTGAGGGATGGGGCCAGTTCCGCGATGGCCGCCAAAAGCTGTTCATTGTCTATCACGGGGGCAGCGCTGGAATGCTGTCTCGCTTTATGTTCATGAAGCAATGCGCGGATGCCGTCCGGGAAATAATCTTCCCAGAATCCGGATAATCCTTTTCTGGCTTGGGCTGCAAGGCTGACAGCCTGTTTTCGATTACCGTTTTTGAGCGCCATTCGGGCCATTTCAATCCGGGTTTTCGCCAATTGGACGGGATCTCCGGTTGATTTCAAATAGGATTCGCTGTGTTCCAGAAAGATTTTTTGCACGTTTATCAGGCTGCTGGAGGAATTTTGGTTAATGTGTGTGTCGCCACCAATGAA
Organism: Desulfobacterales bacterium; assembly: GCA_963675805.2. GTDB lineage: Bacteria > Desulfobacterota > Desulfobacteria > Desulfobacterales > Desulfosalsimonadaceae > SURF-3. Next base: position 1,795,062 of record CAXXNU010000001.1, read on the forward strand.
ATTAAGATAAATGTTGATTTGATTCCGGGGGACATTCATATTCTCAATAAATTGAGCGATCAGGCGAAGCAGGACGCCGCGGATATGAATACTGGGATCTCCCATCATGCGGAGGATGCTTTGATGAAGTTCTTCCTCTGAGAGTATGGAGTGCCCCTGTATTTTTAAGTCAACGACCATCTCAAGAAGCCATGGCGATGAAAATTGATAGACGATGTTGGACTGTTTGCCTTTTTCAGCTACTTCTTTTAACAATCGGCTGGCCGCTTCAAAGCGTCCTTCAAGATAATAGAGGTACGCCATATAGCCCTGTGCAAAGTACCATCCGAAAATATTTTCACAGGCTTCGCTTTCCTTGATAGCGCTTTTAATGTGGCTGGCGGCTTCTTTTTCTTTTTTGGTCAGCAGCAGAATCATTCCCAGGGACGCCCTTAAAGTCGCCGCATACGCATTGTTTTTTGTTTGCCTGGCGCTTCTCCAGGCACTGTCGAGATTACCGATGGCTTTGTGAAATTGGCCCAGGTAAGCAGCGCAGTACCCATAAAAAATGGGGGCGGAAGGGTTGGTCACATGGCTCCCGTGGCGGGTTTCAAAGGACCGGAAACCGGTTTCAAAATACTCCATGGCTTCCTGAAACCGGCCCTGCATATAATAAAAAAGCGCCAGAAATTCGGCCGCCCGGATAAGGATATCCTCATCGCCTAGCTCGTTGACAATGCTTTCGGCATTTTTCATTAATGTCACCGCCTCATGGCGGCGATTACCGATATAAAACATTCGTCCAATATGAAGGTCAATCAATGCCTTGGCGCGCAAGTCGCCGATCTGTTCGGCCATGGGGGCCGCTGATTCCAGGAGGTGATAGGCTGAAATAAATTCTTTTCCCATGGAAAATGTCAGGTCTGAATATGTCAGGACGCTGTCAATAAACTGGGCGATGCGCTTCCCCGTTTCCAGCTGCCTGCTTAGCCCGTTTAGTCCGATTTTATAGAATTGCAGGGCTTTTTCATGATCATTTTTTTCAAGGAACTTTTCAGCCAGGGTTATTTCAAAGTATCCGCCTGACTCTCGGCCGGAGCGCAATAGCAGGTTGGCATGGGTTTCAGCAGAGACCTGATCCATCAGGTTCTGCCGGTTGAGTTGGTCAAGAATAAAAGATACCCGTTTTTTTGTATTGATTTGTGACAGGATGCTCATGGTGTCTTTCGGTAGCGCAGGGGAAAGGAAATGCAGATCATCTTCGGTTTTTTGCAGAATGTCGTTCTTCGATTTTCTTAGGAGATCAAGAAGGCTGCTGGGCATCAGCGGTGCCACGGCGTTGGCAATATCCAGCGATATGGGGGTTCCCACAACTTCAAACACGGCAAGGAAATTCATTTGGTCTCTGGAAAAATCAATATGGTTTTTCGGCAATAGCGGTGCCCTCCATGCGGAATAATGTCAAATACTTTACGAATAACGGGTTGAAAAGCACAAGTCAAGGAGACTGTTCAATATATCGGCATTAAATATCGATATATCGACACTCTTGTATGATTTTTGAAATTCGAAAAGTAGCTGTTTTTGAATATATATCTATTAATAACAGTTAATTATAGATTTTAAGGATTTTTAAAAATAAATGGTATTTTTTTTGCATGTTTATCAATATGAATGCAGAGATTTCATGGAACTGTAACTGCCGTAAAAAAGGAATTCATTATGTTTGAATCACTAAAACAGGCTTATCTGCCGGACGCCGATTTTCCCGAAAGAAAAATTAATGCGGATAAATGCATCCGTTGCGGACGTTGTTATGAAGCATGTCCTGCGTTTGGATTTACGTGGGAAAAAGGGGAGATTCCTCAACCCATCGGTTACGGGGGCTTGAAAGAAGCCTGTTTAAACTGCGGAAACTGCACGGCCGTGTGCCCGGCAGATGCGATTGAAATTACGGGAAGCTATAATGTCCCTGCAGGAAGATATAAGACGCAACTTTTAAGGAAAGTAACGACGCCGGATCCGTTAAAATTGAACGGTACAAAACCTTATGATGAGTTTCGTTCGGAATTAACGGAAGTGGAACATACTATTTATACCCGGCGTTCCAACCGTCTGTTTAAGAGCAAGGAGGTCCCGCGAGCGCTCATAGAGAGAATTCTTGAGGCCGGACGATTCGCGCCGTCCGCCGGGAACGGGCAACCGGTTAAATTTTTGGTTATCACAGACCAGAAAATGATTCATGAACTTGAAAGAAGAGCCAACATTTCCCTTCGAATGTTTAAAAATCTGTACCTTATAAAAAATGGAAAAAAGTCGCTGTGGAAAAAAATCGTATTTACCCTTTTAAGCTGGCTCATGGTAAACAAGCTGGACCCCCGACCGATGACGGCCATGGAAAAAGCCGATAAGAATAATAATATCATGTATTTTAATGCACCGGTGGCTGTTTTTATTTTAAAAAACACCCATGGCATCAGCAATCCGGATCTTGATGCAGGGATTTGCTGCCAGAATATGGTCCTTGCCGCCCATTCAGTGGGTCTGGGGACCTGTATTATCAGCCTCCCCATCGAGCCGTTGAATCTGCCGCTGATGGCCGGATTCAGAAGAAAAATGGGCATCCGAAAACCGTTTGAGGCAGTCACCAGTATTGCCATCGGCTATCCCAAAGGAAAAATCGACGGAATCGTAAAACGGGATACGCCGGAAGTTACGTGGATAAATTAACAATCTCTAAAATTGGAATGTAATGGTTCCCTGCGAAAAAGACATCAATCCGGCATGTTATATACAGAAAAAAGCTGGAGATGATCCGGAGCTTCCGATTCTGACATTTGAAAACCAGGGGTTGGCGGATGAAGTGGTCACTTACGGAGAGCTGGTTCAAAAGGGAAACCGGTTTGCCGGTTTGCTCAAGTACCAAGGCATCGGCCCGGGGGACGTCTTTGCAACCGTTATGGAGAACCGTCCGGAAGTGATTATTTCTTTGTATGCGGCACTTGCAACGGGTGCCGTGCTGATGCCTCTGGACCCTAAAAGCAATTGGGAGAAACTGGTGTATCTCTTGCGGCACGGTCAGGCCAAAGGAGTGTTTTTTTCATCAGCAGTCAGTGAGAATATGGACAAGGTCCTTTCTGTTCTTCCCGGTATAAAAGTCTTGGGAATAACCTATTTGCAAAACCACAGGCGTGTCCGGAAAAATGATCTGCAAGTTATTTTAGAGGCGTTTAAAGGCGCTGAAATCCCTCCGGAGAGGAAGTGGGCCGATAACTATGCAATGATTCTTTATACATCCGGCACCACCGGAATCCCTAAAGGCGTGAAAATCAGAGCGAGCCGGCTCTATGATTACGCTGCCACAGCGGCGGATATTTTTAAGTATCTGCCGAAAGATCGCCTTTATACGGGGCTGCCGTTCACCCATGGCAATGCCTATTCAATCACCATCATCCCCGCTCTGTTTTTTGGTATTCCGGCGGTGATTAGTCGAAATATCGACACAAGGCGTATTTGGGATATTTGCCGCCGCTATGAGTGCACGATTTTTTCGCTACTGGGAGGGATGGCGGCTGAGGTGCATGCCCGCCCAAAGCATCCCGATGATGCCTTTAACCCGGTGAGAAAAGTTATCAGTGCCGGGATGCCGCGGAATATCTGGCGGGCGTTTGAAGATCGGTTTAACGTAGTTATTCATGAATGGTACGGTACGCTGGAAGGCGGATTCGCCCATAATCCACCGGGTGTCGGTCCGGTGGGGTCTTTTGGAAAGCCTGAAGGAACATACGTTGAAATGAAAGTGGAAGGAAAAGGGGACAAACCATGCGAGGCTGATGAAATCGGTGAACTGATGTTCCGATTCCGAAATCAAAAGAATGATTTTGAATACCAGTCCATTCCGCAGGCGGATGGTAATATTAACGAAAACGGGTGGTCTCTTACCGGGGACATGGTGCATCGGGATTCGGAGGGCTGGTATTTCTTTGATTATCGAAAAGATCAGGATATCCGGCGTTATGGTGAGTTTATTGCGGCACGGGAGGTTGAAGGTGTGTTGCTGGCGCATCCGGAAGTAAAAGAAGCATGCGTCTATGGCATCGCGGCATCAAGCGGGGCTCCCGGGGAGCATGACCTGGTGGCGGCCATCATTCCGAAAACAGATATAACGCCGGATGTGTCCGGTATTGCAGCATTTTGTGCTGCAAAATTAAGTGCCGCGGCGGTCCCGTCATATATTCAACTGGTGGACGCCATACCGAAAACCCGAACGGATAAGGTCGTCCGGCGGTTGTTGATAGAAGCATTTGAGGCGGAAAGCCCCTCTGTCTATTGTTTTAATCGTTAAATAAGGAGACATCATGGTATCGCTCTCACGGTCGGAAAAAAAGGAGCTTTTAGCGAAAGAACCATTGTTTGATGACTTTACCTGCGGTTTGCGTGCCATGGGCGCCCAGCCAAAAGGGATTATTAAAGAGTGCAGGGAAGTGATGGCTATTGGCCGGAAGTTTGCCCAAGAAGTGGTGATGCCGAATGTGCAGGAGCTGGATCTGAAAATGACCGAAGATCACGATTTCCTGCCAATGGATTTTGTGAAAAAAGCCAACCAATGGGGCTTGTATACTATGTTCATTCCGAAAATATTCGGCGGCCGGGGATATAATTTTTCCGCCTTCGGGTATTTTATGGAAGAAATTGCATCTGTTTGTCTTTCCATGGGCAACCTGGTCGGTGTGCATTACCTGGGCGTGAGCATGCTGGTGTCATCCTGGAATATTCGATTGATGAACAAGATTTTGAGGGAGGTGGTCGACGGCGAGAAAACGGGGAAACCATGCCTCATGACCCTTGCCATGACGGAACCGGATGCCGGGACGGACTCTCAGAATACGGAATTCATGAACACCGGCAATCTCCAATGCCATGCCAAAAAGGTCGACGGCGGGTATGTTGTGAACGGTACGAAAATATTTATTTCCTGCGGTCATCTTTCCACATGGCACATGGTTCATGTCTATACAGATATCGACCGGGCGGCCGACAATACGGTGATGCTGGCTGTTAAAACCGGGGCAAAGGGCTTTTCCTTTGGAAAAACCGAAAACAAAATGGGGCAAAAAGGTAGCATTGCCAGTGAGTTGATTTTCAACAACTGTTTTG
>CAXXNU010000002.1:0-12570 GCA_963675805.2 Desulfobacterales bacterium
TTCTTGAGATGAGTGCAGATATTCCGATAACAAAGCTTCTGCCGGCGAATCCGCCCATACAGGTGGGTGTCAGCGCGGTTATCCGGGGCGAAAATGGGGAATTTTCCTTCTGGGCCCTGGCGCATCCCGGCCCGAAACCTGATTTTCATAACCGGGATGCTTTTTGCATTGAATTATGACATTTAAAGCTATTATATTCGATCTTGACGGAACCCTGCTCGACACCCTGTCGGACATTGGAAACGCCGTTAACCGGGTCTTATCCCGGCACGGATTTCCGACCCATGCCATGGATGCCTTTCGCCGGTTCATCGGGGACGGGGCCGTTGCCCTGATGGCCAGGGCCCTGACGGAAACCCATCGGGATGAGGCCACGGTCTCGGCCTGCTATGATGATTTCAGAGAGGATTACAGGCAAAACTGGAACATTCATACATGTCCTTATGACGGCATCGCCGGACTGCTTGATTTTATTTGCGGGCAGGGTATCCGGCTGTCCGTGCTTTCCAACAAGCCCCATGACATGACCGTAAAATGCGTCGACGCCCTCCTGGGTTCCTGGCCGTTTGAAATTGTTTTCGGCCATCGGCCGGAAGTACCCAAAAAACCCGATCCGGCCGGGGCCCTGGAGATCGCCGAACGGCTGGGGGTTTCGCCATCGGATTGCATGTTTGTCGGCGATTCCGGAATTGACATGATCACTGCCCGTCTTGCCGGAATGCCGGCCGCAGGCGCGTGCTGGGGATTTCGCCCGAAACAAGAGCTGGCGGAAAACGGAGCCGACCTGCTGCTTCGGCATCCGTCGGACCTGATGGCGCTGTTGCGGAATAAAAAGGGTTTGATGGCTTGATTCTGCAATGACGCAGCCTGGGCCCTGATCTAATCCAGGTCCAAAGGTTTGAGGTTCTCCGGATCTGCATAAAGTGACAACGCATCCTGCGGACAGCTTTCCACGCAGGGTACCCAGCCCATGCACAGGTTTCGGATCTACGCCCGCTGAACGTTCTCAAAAATCATGGTTTCAAATCCGACCATCTCCGCACAGGTGCCGCAATATATGACCGGCATCATCAGTTCCTATAATTGTTTATAAAACAAATTTCTTGACTTTTTGGGATATTAGATTAATATTCATTTCAGCTCATCTGCCATGTGTATGAAGGAGTTACGAGACCGTCCCTCGGGGCGGTTTCAGCTTTTTTGAGCCCTGGTTTTCCAATAGGCATCATATTCTTTTCTGAGTTTTCGGCGCGTGTGGTTTCTGGTAACAAGAAATGCCGTCCACGGCAGTAAAAATCCCCTTCTGTCCGCAAGCACCACAACATAATCCTCGTCTTCCAGCCAGATATGAATACGGTTCTCTTTGCGTTTTACAGATACCCAGTATTTTACGCGCACATCTTCGTGGTTTTCAATAACACGGCCTCGGCCACCGGATTCTTTCACAGCGCCGAAGGTCGGGAATGCGGTCTTCTTCAACCTTGCCCTCGGATGTCATATGCCAGAAAGTCGCTTCCTTGCCGTGGGTCAGCGGGTGCCGTTTCAGGCCCAGCCGCTTGCCCTGAAAGACCGGCTTGCTGTCGATAAAGTCCTTTTTAAACCAGGCATACAGGGCCTCCAAATAAGCTATCCCAATCGCCGCCAAAATCGCTGAACAACACCAGGGGCGGAAGCCAGTCCGGGGTTTTGCTCATCCCTGAACCTCCGCCGCATGCCAGCGGAAGATGTTCATTTTCTCTTCCCGCAGCAATGTGGTTTTTGTCAGATCGTAGCCTGAGCGTTGACGCATCCGTTCGATAATTGCCATCTTTGCGGCGCTTCCGTGCAATCCCCGGTTCAGGTATGACAGCGCGCCGATCAGCAAATCAGCCACCTGCAATTGTTCGATTTCATGGGAATGAACCGGTTGAAGACGCTCGATCACCTCCCGGGAAAAGTCATACATATTGTTGCACAGCACTTCGTGGAGTTTGGCTCTTTTTCTGCGCCCCGCGCGTGTCCTTGATGTCGATGTAGATGCGGTAACGGGCGTCGGGCCGGAAAATGACTTTCAGCATGTCAAAATACATTTTGTAATACCATCCGTCATGATCCTGGCCGGGAAAAGCGTCGTGCCGCAGTTTGAATTTGTCCGGCACGATCAATGCCCGGAAGTTCAGATCATCATCATCAAAAAAATAATCCACCAGATCCAGGTACAATGATTGTTTGGCGGGTGATACCTTGGTCCATTTCACTTCAAACTGAGGGGACAGCCCGTGTTTCTGTTTGATTTCCCGAAGGCGGACAGCGATTTCACGGGTCTTTTCCAGCGGGCACCAGACCGCGCCCAGCACCATGGCCTTCTGACGGTCATTTTCCAGGTGGCAGGATTCATCGCAGTAGACATTGAATGTATCTGTCATGGCACCCTCTCCTTTACGCCACCGTGACCTGGCCATTCATGAGCATGGGCAGGAGCCAGTCGCGGAGTCGAATGAGGTGAAATGTTTCAAATGCTCTTGTAATTATAAGGTCAAAAATTGGCTCTGCTGTTTTGTAATACTTTTGAAGAATATTATCGTCAGGAATTGCAATCAGGGTGTCGTCAATAGTGCCTTTGTTCTATGTGAGGTTGCTGAGCACCGGTTCTTAACCCCATCAGGTCGTGGCACCTCTCCGCATAAAAAATGGATAGAGAAATGATTTTTTAAATTTGTATTTCGAGAATCCCAACGACTGATTGATTTGTTGCCGCATCGATAGCAAGGATAGATGGTCGGATATAACGAACAATGGAAATGACAATACTTCCTCTTGGCAGTAATATTGCCGCAGAATTTTCAATACCCTTTTGTGTGATACGTTTCTCAGAATTCACAACTGGGAACTCGGCTATCTCGGCTGAATTCAACCATGCGATATCAGCATTTTCCCAATATTGTAGAGTCGAGGACGGGCGCGGTGGCTCACAGGCTCCGTTTCCCGTCCCCGCTCATCAAACCGGACATGCGGAGCTACCGCATCCGGCTTTCCGACTGACTTCACCTCATGGCACACAGCGGGCGGCTTTTTTTCACCGGTCTCGGCAGAAGTACTCCTAATCTTACCAAACACGACCTCTGACGGAAACCGACGGATGCCTCGTGAGTGCATCTTATGCCGCTTTACAAGAAAATGTCTGACACGATTGTAACGTTCCGTTCCACACCCCGATATACAGGCTGTGTCCAACCGTAACTGTAGTAATGACACCATCTCTCAATAACGCGTTAAGACGATCACGAACTTCCGGCCACGGCCCTTTCTCGCAAGGTCTCAGTAGATACGGACCTTGCCCTTTAACCGCTTCACACTGGTCTTCGAGGGTTCTGCCCCATGTGCCACTAATCCCCTTCGAGTTATACACATGAGCCCAAACGTATACCCCAGAAAATCAAAGTGCTCTTTTTCGGGCATTTCTCAAGGTCGTCTTGTCCATATTCAAAGAAAGGCCAATTCGTTCCATGACCTGCCGGGTCCATTCAAGGGCCTGAGATGCGTGACCACGACTCAGGATGACAAAGTCATCCGCATATGCCACAATCCGCGCTTTGAGCGCACTGTCACAACCCTTCAATCGCCAGTATTTAAGAAACCGGTTCATGTACAGATTAGCCAGCAATGGACTGATAACACCGCCCTGAGGTGTTCCGCATTTACTGCCACGACCGCCTGTCATGCGACTTTTACCATTTTTATCATTTGTCTGGACCGGAACTTTCAACCACTGTCTTATCAACCTCAGCATATTGCCGTCCGATGTTCTGCGGGCTACACACTGCATCAGTTCAGAGTGCGGAATTGTATCAAAATAGTTGGACAAATCCGCATCCACCACATCCTCCAATCCTGCTTTTAACAGGTTGTGGACTGCCTTTATTGCGTCTGTAGCACTTCGTTTTGGTCGATATCCGTATGTATTGGGTTCCAGGTCAGCCTCGAATATGGGCTCGATCACAATCTTGACCGCCGTTTGAACAACGCGATCCCTGATGGTAGGGATGCCAAGGGGACGTTGCCCACCACCCGGTTTTGGTATCATTACTCTTAATACAGGTTGCGGCTCATATTCCTTTGTGCGCAATTGTTCGCCTGATGCCTGATAACCAATCATTTAAACCTTCTGACTCGATCTGATCGATGTAACGTCATCTACGCCTGCTATTCCGCCATTGGCTCTTGCCAATCGATAGGCATAAACTAAGATGTCCTCTCGATAAATCTTGTCATAGAGAAGGTAAAAACGAAAGTCAGGCTCCGCTTTCGCCTTAAGGTAAAGCTTTCTCTGGAAAGTCCGAATTTTATCTGGTGTTTTCAGGCTCATGGCCAATCACCTCTTCTCGTTACCTTCAAAAGCGTGTCAGAAGCAAGGGGCCTTCCCTCCATCGGCATTGCCCGATTTCAACGGTACTATGCCCCTCTCCGACTCCCGCCCGGCCCAGAATCTGTTATTTCTGTTGCGGGCCACGACCCCGCATCCGGGACGGGTCTCCCACGTTACCCAAGTTCCCTTTCCGGCATGCTGTCCCCAATACCCCGGTGGATCAAGACAGGTGGGTCGGTACGTCCCTGTCCTGCTTCGGCCTTCCCCGAATATAGGGCGGGTCGGCATCCACAACTTTTCCTTTCGGGGCCTGCTCAGGGTTCACATCGCGTTACGGCCTGCCGGATCGCTGCAGCCCTCTCGGCTTACATTTTTCCCCAGGGCTTCAGCAGGATGGTTTCCCATTCCCACTGCCTGGGTAGCTACCGGGATGAACCGACAATTTCCCGGGCGGAACTCTCATCCGCTGGCAACTTGCGCCTCGATGGCGCACCCATATTTTTTTGTCTGAGGGGTCCCGCCAAGAGTGGTTTTGACCAATTTTGCCGAGCTTTTTGAAATTCCACCCAGTCGGAATCTCTCGTTTCAGGGTGTCGTTGCAGACCATCCGGCCGCCGGAGGATTTATAGGGTCTGCCGTTTTCGTCCGGGAAGTCAAACTGAACAAACCAGTAATCATAGAGGATTTTCGCCATGGCCTTCAGTTCGACGTTGATGCGGTTGTTGCAGTCAATTTTGGCGTCAAGGGCAGACAGGACAGCAGCGATTTTTGCTGCTCCTTTGGTTTTTCAGGGAGTCTAATATTGAAATTTTTAATATCATTGGAATTTAAATTTTTTCTAATACCAGATGATAAATTGCGTAATGCTTCATACTGGGTCTTTAGAAAATAATATATATATTCACTATCCGCCAATTCTGGATCAAGTTCTATATTGCAACAGGCTTGGTTAGTTGCCATTTCAGTTTTAATAATCGAGACATTCCCACGAGTTTTTCCTTCACCATACATGGCAATAGAAATTGTATCGGGTGGATAAAGTTTAAGGCTTGTTTTTTTTAATGCTAAATCAGTAATTTTTTCCGATGTGTCATATATATATTTCTCTCCCAATTGTTGTGTTTTTAACCAGGGAATACTGCCATTTTCCCAAAAAGCAGAATTGCTGCGTAAAGGTGTAACTCCGCTAGAAATATTTTGGCAAGCTTTGAAATGGGCTTAGTCAACATACCGCAACCCTGCCAACTGCTTTTTGATCTCTTTTTCCAAATCATTCGACTTCCTTAAACAGCCGATCCAGATTGTTCGGAAAAATCCCTGCATCTTCGCGGCAAACTCCTCCGGCGTCATATCCACGTATTCGATTTTCACTTCAAAATACTGCCCGGCGCTCAGGGAATAATTCTTGGCCGCGATATCTTCATAACTGACCACCACGGAAAAATCATTCACTTGTTTCCCTGGCATTGAAATGTGGCGATAATGCGGTCTTCCTCTTCTTCGGAAAGCACGGTTTTTTGGTTTTTGCCGTTTTTGACCTTGGTGCCGAGGCTGGATGCGTCCGATGAGTACCACCCCGTCCCGGTTGCCGTCGTCAATAAACAGGATGGAAACATTGGTGCCGGTGGTGGCGAAAATATTGCTGGGCATGGAGACCACGCCAGCCACCATTTTCTTATCCACCAGTTTTTGGCGGATTTTTTTATCAATGCCGGTCTGGGCCGTGATAAAACCGGTGGGCACCACGACCGCGGCCCTGCCCCCGGGTTTGAGGGAATAAATGATGTGCTGAAGAAAGAGCTGGTAGATGGCCATTTTTGCTTTGGCCTGTTTGGGGATGTTTGGCACCCCGGCAAAAAAGCGCGCCTCATGTTCTTTGGTATCCAAATCGTTTCTGAAATCGCTGAAATCCATTTTAAACGGCGGATTTGAGACAATATAGTCAAATTTTTGAAGGTCCTTGCCGTTTCGGTGATAGGGATGGGTTAAGGTATTGCCCTGAATAATGTTGGGGATGGAGTGGACCAGGTTATTTAAAATCAGGTTCAGTCGCAACAGGCTGGAGGATTTCTGGGAAATATCCTGGGAAAAAATACTGCACCGTTGCTCGCCAATGGCATGGGCAAGGTTCATCAGCAGGGTGCCGGAGCCGGCGGAAGGATCATAACAGGTGACGTTTTTAATTTTGCCCCTTTGTTCATCCGGCACCAGGATGGCGGCCATGACTTTTGCCACTGCATGGGGGGTGTAATATTCGGCGTATTTGCCGCCGCCGTCTTTATTATAGTCCTGGATCAGGTATTCAAAAAGCGTGGCGTAGAAGTCGTACTTCTGGGTGAAAGATGCGCTCAAAGCTGAATTCCACCAGCTTGTTGATCACGGCCCGGCAGAAATCGTCCCGCCGGGATTCGTCCGTGATATATTCGCTGACCCGGTCAAACAGAGGTGACCTTTGGCGCCGCCATCGGTTTTGACCGCAAAGACTTCGTTATTTGTAATGGCGATGTCCCGCAGTGGTATCGTCAAACAGTTTGGCAAAATCCGGTGCATTCTGAAGACTGAACAAATGGGATAAAAAATGCTCCGGCTTCAGCCGGGCCGTGTCGGCCCCCATCTGAAATTGCAGCATTTCAAATTGTTCGTCGGGAAGTTCGGAAATCGCCTGTTCCCAGCTTTCGGCGGCGGCCAGTGCGGGATCGATTCGCTTGGCCTCAAACGCGAATTTGTCATTTAAGAACTTATAAAGAAAAACCTGGGTGATAATTTTAAACTCATTGCCGTCATTGCCCAGGCCGTAAGCCGCGCAAATGCCTTTTAAGCCGTCAATGAGTTCCCGGGTTCGTTTTTCAAAATCAAGGCTTACCACGTATGGACTCCTGCTGAACTGCCTGAGGCGAATTCATTGATATATTCATTGACCACCAGCTGATTGATATAGCGGGACGTGTCAGGGTTAAGGGGTATTTTCTGCCGGTTCCGGAACTGACCAATCACCAGGGGCATCATCATTTTCTCAAAATAGCTGTCATTTCCCAGCAACTGGGTGTTTTGCAGCACCTGTTCATCCGCCTGGGCCTTCACCCCGTTTAAGGCTTCAAAAATGCGCCGTTCCGACTCAGTAAAAGCACCCCGCTCCATCAGTCGTTTGTGAATGCGGGTGTATTTGGTATCGCCGTGATATTTGGCCCGGAGCTGGTTGTTTTCACGGTTCAGTGCTTTTATTTTCTCATGTATCCGGTCAAGGATGGCGATATTTTTGTTCATCTCGTCCTGAGTCACTTCATTTACATTTTTCTTTTTAAACAACCGTTCCAGCTCCTGTTTCAGGGAAATGAAATTCGGGTCCTGCTGATCAAAATTTCCCGCAAGCGCCTCCCGGGTCCGGCGCAGGGTATTTTTCAATTTATCCGCTATCACCAGTTCTTCTTCCCTGACCTTGGTAAACATAAACAGCACATCTTCCAGGGCCACATTCAGGAGGCTGGTCATATCAGCGCTGTTTTCAACATTTTCCTTTAGATTTAAAAGATCCAGATGATTGCAGGTCTCGCGATAGAGCTGGTTGAGCTTCTGAAAATCCAGATGGCTCAGAAATTCATATTTCCCCTGTAAACGAATCATATTATACAGGCTGCGGGCGTCTGCAAGGGCTTTTTTAAGGGCCTGTATAACCGCGCGGTCCTGGATTTCGCTGATCTGTTTTGAAAATTGTTCCGCATTTTCAATATCAAAACGGAAAAGGACATCTTTTATTGTTTCGATTTCCCGGGTAATTTCTTCGGCTGATTTGAACAAATGAGAGTAATGGGCGATTTCATCGCCCAGTTCCGCCTGAAGCTCGTCAAAATAGGCTTTGTTCGTGGCATCAAACTCTTTGCGGATATCGGCAAAATCCACCACATAGCCATAGCGGAAATCTTTATACGGCCGGTTGACCCGCGTGAGGGCCTGAAGCAGATTGTGCCTGCGGATCACCCGGCCCAGATACAGTTTTTTCAGCCGTTTGGCATCAAAGCCGGTAAGCAGCATATTGTAGACAAACAGGAGATCGATTCCGCCGCCCTTGAAGTCTTCTATCCAGCCCTTGCGTTCTTCCTTGGTACCGACATCGTAAAGAATAAGCGCCCCGGATGAGACCCTGGCGGCCAGCTTTTTCCGGTCCCCAAAAGCGCTCGCAGTCTCCGCGACCATTGGCAGGTCGTCTATTGCGTCTGTTTTGTTGGGCTGTTTTAGCGCCACAACATTTGACGCAAGGCGCGTTTGAAAGATTTCAAACATCTGCTTTGCCTGTTCCGCGCTGTCGCAGATCACCATGCCGCCAATGGTGGGGTCATTTAAGATACTGCGGCTTTTTTCAAAATCCTGAAGAATATAATCCAGCATCGGTTCCACAAACCGGGGATGCGCATAAAGCTGTTTTCTGTCTATATCGCCCTGCCTTATTTCCACCGCTTCCAGGGCTTCCTGCAGGGCCATCCGGTAGTTGGTGGCGATCTCCTCGCGAATCAGGCGCAAGGTATAACCGTCCGCGATGGAGGCGTTGTAATAATATTTATGGATATAATCGCCAAACAGGGTTCTGGAATTATAATCATTGCCCAGCAATGGGGTTCCGGTCAGTCCGATTTTAATGGCGTTTTGGTCAGACTGACTCAGGTTGGCCAGAAAACTGCCAGCGGGATTATAGCTGCGATGCACTTCATCCAGAAAATAAATCCGCTGAATTCTGACATCATAATCGACGGTTTGAATTACATCCGGGTCATCCTGAAACTTCTGGATATTGACAACGGTAATTTCCGGTTTGCCGGTGTTATTATGAATTGCCCGGGTGGCTTTAATGTCTTTTGCAAAATCATCCCGGGTGTCAATGGTATACACCATCAACCCACGGCTTGAAAGTTCTCGCCTGGCCTGGATCAGCAGATCGATGCGATCCACAATAAAATAAAATTTGGGTATGATCCCGCGCTGCTGAAAATAATCGGTTAGAAACCGGACATTGAAATAGGCAAGCGCGGTTTTTCCGGTTCCCTGGGTATGCCAGATAATGCCCTTCCGGATGCCTTTATCCAGTTTTTTCTCGATTGCCCGGGTGGCGAAAAACTGGGGATATCGCATGACATGTTTTTGGATGCCATCGGTTTCTTTCACATACACCAATGCATATTGCAGAAGGTATTTCAGGCGTGCCCGGCTGAACAGAGAGGTGCAAATTCGGTGGGTCGGCGTATCCGGCGACTTGTTGCTGATAAACTCCGGGCTGTGCTTGATCACATTCAGATTATTATCTTTTAATATAGCGTTTTCAATCGCATCATCTTCTGCAGTAAGCAGTTCTGATAGCTCAAGCTTTTCTTCTTCCCGAAAGTAATTAAATACCGGTGCATCATAGGAGGGGCAGGCGTAAAACGCGCCTTCAATAGGCTGTGGTGATCCATCGTCATACTCCATGTTATTTGAAAACACCATTAACTGGGTGAAATTGATAAAACGGCGAAACCGGGAATTGCGGCAGCGTGTAATGATGCGCTGATGTTCTGCCAGAATCCCCTCCCGGTTGTTGGGCTTTTTAACCTCAATGAAGACAAGGGGCATCCCATTGATAAGCAGCGTGATATCCGGACGAAATTCGTCATCGCCGTTTTTGTACGTCAATTCGGTGACTACGTGAAAACAGTTATTTGAAAAATCCTCAAAATCAATCAGCCGTGTACCGGACTTTTCTATCAGTTTCTCATAAAACGCGTTGCCCAGGTCTTCATTATCGAGCATGAGTTTGATATCATCAAGCAAACGATCAATGTCATCAATTTCAATTCCAGGATTAATGTCGGCGATGGCGTTGCGAAAAATGTCTGTAAAAATATTGGAATGTTCGTCCCGGACAGAATTCTTTAGAGACAGGTACTGGTAGCCGAGCCTGACCAGATGAAGGATACAGGGTATTTTAACTCTTGAGTCTTCATTGAAGATCATTTAGACAACGCTCCGTTTTATTATTCTTTCAATCGGAGGATACCATATCTATTTATTTAGTGTCCCTTGATTTCAATTTTTATCAAAACACAGCCACAAACTCAGCAATAACCCCGATTTTATTTTCATTGTTTTCAGTGAAAATAATCGGTGTCATATCTTGTAAATTAAAAATCTTCCTAAAAAAATTTTCCGATACCAGCCCGGATTCTCCCATTTCCGACCCGCATGCCTTAATTTTCGAGATAAAAACCTCTTATCCGAAAAAGCCCAAAGAAAATTCCGACTCACCTATCCATCGAAGGACATAAAATCGCAGCCTTTTGAAATATCAATGGTTTTAGGAGTCTTCTGTGTGCCTTTGATTACTAAAAAATGGGCATATGATGAATTTTTCGCATAGAAATTTATTTGTACTAGAAATTCTGCTGGATGTGAAGGGAAAAGATGCAGGAAACAGAACGTTGAAGGTATAAGGCTGAATTAAAACCAGGTATGAAGGTTGAAGGTATAAGGCTGAAGGACGATGCGGATTGGGGCTGTTCTATTCTGGATTCCGGATCAAGCCCGGAATGACGGGATGAGGGAAAAGACGAACATCGAACATCGAATGTTCAACATCGAATTTTGAATCAAAAGCAGGTGGAAGACTGAATTAAAAACAGGTGGAAGGTAAATATAAAGAAGGTATAAGGCTGAATTAAAACCAGGTTGAAGGTTGAAGGTAGAAGGCTGAAGGGCTGGCGGATTGGGCTGTTTTACCCGATTCCGAACCACTCTTCAAATTTTTCTTAAACAAGGCCTCGTCTTCATCCGACATGGCCTTTTGATAAGCGGCCACCCGTATCGAAATGGTACTACCGTTACCCCATGGCCACCAGGCGAAGCAGAGCAGAATATCCCGGTCCGGTTCCGAGGTGAACATCAGCTGGCCGGGCATCAGGCCGCCGAAATGACTGATTGCGTCAAGCACGGCATCCGGGCATCATCCGTGTTGGAATTATCCCAGATGGCATTCAGGTGCTGTTTCAGAAAAGGCTGAAGATTTGCTTCCATTTCGGTTTCAAAGGTTGTGAGCACCGCCGGGAACCGGTTGTCCCACTTCCATGTGAGCGTGTCCTGATATCTGTGCGCAAAATCTCTGCAAAAGCTTTCAATGCCTGCAATAAAATCTTTCATACCCTTCTCCTTCCCCGGTTTCTGTCATTTGGAATCGAGGGACATTTATTCTAACATAGAAAACCTGGCTCTCTGAGCCAGGTCACAGTTCAGTGGTTTTACCATCTGAACAACATTTGTTACTCCAAGGTTGAGTTGCCCTACAACTTAAGCCAAGGAGTAACAAATGAGTAGATTTCATAAATTATCACAAACGATATGGCATTGCCAGTATCATATTGTATGGACACCCAAATATCGGTTCAAGATACTTAAGGATGAAATCGCAGAAGAGGTTGAGGCATGTATCAGAATATTTTCTGCTCAACAAAAATGTGAAATTATTGAGTTGAATGTCCAGATAGATCATGTCCATTTGCTCGTGCTGATACCCCCTAAAATTTCAGTTTCGCAGTTTATGGGAATTGTAAAGGGTCGAACAGCGATTCGAGTATTAAATAAATTTCGCAAATTGCGTCAACAACCCTATTGGGGTAACAGATTCTGGGCCAGAGGTTATTGTGTTGATACGGTTGGTTTAGATACCGAAATGATCAGAAAATACGTAAAGTATCAAACGATAAAGATAAATAAAAAAGTTATGTAAACTGATTAGTGATAGGGCAACTCAACCTTTTCCCCCTTTGGGGTCAAAGGCATTTTCATCCCCTTCCAGGGGTTAAACCAATGCCGGCCCCTCTGGGGTCGGATTTTTACTTATTTCCCGGCTTCATTGATAGGGTATCCCCCGATTGAACCATCAAGAAGAAAGGGATGCCGTTACAAGCGGCATCCCTTTTTCTTATTATGAATGAACATACAAAAAATTATGGATTTTGCTGATACACATCGACCAGTGAGTATACTTCTTCCTGTAATATTTTTTCAAACTCATCAGTATCCGGAACCGGCCGTCTGGTCATCATTTCCTGAATCTTTTCAAGCTGAGCATCCGTATTCTGGGGCATTCCGTAAAGTTCAATTGCATAGGCAGAAAAGTCCCGGATGAACATATCAAACATCTGGTTCATCACCGCATCACTCACGCCTTCAATCTTTGCGCTCTCAATAATCAGGTGTCCGTATGC
>CAXXNU010000003.1:0-10175 GCA_963675805.2 Desulfobacterales bacterium
GATCTTAATTTGCCCGCTTTTCAGCAGGCAAATCAGAATTGTGTTTACTGAGTAATTTCCCTGAATTTCTGGCAGCAATTGATTTCGATGTCAAGAACTTTCTCGATGTTCATCTTGGCAGCGATACCCTTTGCGCATCCTGGTACAGAGGTAATGATACCAATGTCAAGTTCTTCACGAACTTCTCTCATGATGTGCTCATTACCGAGTTTCTGCTGCGTCAACACCAATCTTCTTAGCAACGTAATCCTTTGCTTCTCCGAGACGCATGCTCTTGGAGAACTGCATACGGGCAACAAGGTCACCAGCTGCGCGCATACCGGTAAGGACCGGATGCCATAATGTGTGCAATCGGCATACCTACAGGGTCGCCGACTCCGATCTATATACCGTCTACGCCGGCAATCTCGACCATTGCCTTGCTTGCACGGGTTACTGCATCGATTGGTGGAGTCTCGAACATTGGGATACCGCCAACACCCATACCCATGTCAACATGGCAAGGGAGGTTTGATGCTTCAACACAAGCTTTTGTGAAGGTTACTGAACGGGCAAGGTTCCATGCTGCAGATTTACTGGTGTTTGTGTTACAGACTGGACCGAACACATTTGCGCCTGCTTCTTCTGCGAGTGGGACCTGCTGGTGTGGCCAGAGGCCTGCAAGGATCTTTCCTTCGTATTCAAGTTCCCCGTGCATACCAAGGGTACATTCGCCAGCCATTCCGGCTTCGATGTAAATGTTAGGGAATTCTTCCCTGAGTGCCTTGATTGCGTAAAGAGATGCGTAGAAGTCACCGTCACCGGCAGCGCCGATTGTGTCAAAGTTGACACCGTCACAACCGACAGCCTGGAGACGCTGCATGATCCATGTGATGTCACGGGTTGCGTGATCACCGGCATGCTCAATAGACTTACGAGCTTCTGCAATCTTGAAAGCTTTCATAAGGTCGCCAGGGTTTCTCGAATGGTCCATCTGGAGTGTAGTAGAGACCTAAGTTTGGCATTGCGCCGTACAGCATTGGAATTACCATGTTCATCTGGCAAACTTCCATTGTCTGACATTCCTGAGAAATAACAGGTTTGACTGGTTTGTAACTGTAGTCAATATGACCCAATTCCATTGTGTCTGCACCAAATGCTCTCTCGTGCATCATGGAACCAACAAGACGACTTGATGGAATACCAACACCACTGTTACCCCTGGTCACCATCAATCCTGATTGCACCAATGTCGTGGGTTACTGGAACTTCCATACCGGGCTCAACACCGACAATCCTGCCAGGGTCAATGAAAATTGCCAGCATTTTGTCCATGTCATCGTCAGTAAGAGCTGCAATGTCACCAAGATCTGCTGCGTCTGCGGAACCTTCCTGAATGTCAGCGAGAATATCTTCCTTGGTCATGAAGATCTTTTCACCATCGCCCATCCTGAGCATGTATTCTGTTGCCATATCAAATCACCTCAGAGGAGTTTCCTTTGCTTTGCTTACAGCATCACTTGCGTTTTTCTGCGTAGCAGTCAGCACCGATTTTCTTTGCCCATGCATTGGTTGCTGGTGCGCCACCGACCATGACTTTAACAGAGTCACGCATTGCCTGCTTCCTTGAGTGCCTCAATATACTTCTTTCTGGCCCTGAAGGGTAGTGGTCATAAGTGCGGAGATACCGACCATATTAGCGTTAACTTCCTTTGCCTTGTCAATGAAATTCTTGACAGGAGCATCACGGCCAATGTCATGAACTTCAAATCCGGCGGTCTGAAGCATGGTGGAAACAATGGATTTACCAATGTCGTGTACGTCACCTTCGACAGTACCGTTTACGATTACGCCGAGCTTGGCACTGCCTGCACCTTCTCCCATTTCATCCTGAAGCTCATCTACACCGGCCTGCATGGCTTCGGCAGCCATCATGACGTGTGGAAGGAATAATTTCCCACGTTCAAAAAGTGTACCAACCTCGTTCATACCGGCAGCAAGACCTTTTTCGATTATGTCTGGTGCAGCGATAGTACCACGTGCTTTTGCAACTGCCGCTAAAACAGCGTCTTTTTTGCAGCTGACAATAGCATCAGTCAATTCTTTGTATAATTCTTCATTTGTCGTAGTTACAACCTCCTTTCCATTTACGACTGAAAAGCGGATCTCCGAAAAGATCACTGAAAACGAGAGGTGGCAATTCATATATAGCACAAAATCTTATTGCATCTCCTAACAACAGTGGTATTTTCCAATTGCTTTGGAATATGCCAAAACAATTAGTTATTATGTTTTAGTTGAAATTTTGAATATGTGAAGGGAAAAGAACATAAAAGGGTCGCCCGAATTTATAAGACAGGTGAATCAATGAAATCATCCCTGAGTGATGCAATATGGCTTTCTGAAAAACGAAAGCGTCTATTGTTGTTATTAATGGAAGGTCCCCCGGGATATGGACCAAATTAAAAAGTCACTTAACGTTACTTCAAAAGCAATGATGCCACAAATCAAGATACTGATAGACAATGAACTTGTTCTTGAAGAAGATAGAATTTTATAGTCTGTCAGATGTGGGTAGAATTGTGGTGGAAAACATGAACCCACTGCTCAATACAATAGAGGTCATTGAAGAAAACCCACAATACTGGGCTACAAGGGATCTCTCTTCCATACCTTCAGAATTCACAAGAAAGCTTGGGAAACTCGGAGACTGTATGGTAATTGAGCCAGATATCAATCATTTATTTGATCTTCCTGAAGAATACACTGAAAACCTTCATAAATCAGCTAAAGTAAAAACGATGTTCTCCTATTTCCACCCCTTGTACCCCGCCATGTACTCCGAAATTGCAGAAAGAGGTGTTGAGCTCGATCTTATTTTCACGGAAATGGTTTATGAACGGATGATAGCGGAGTGTTATGAAGAAATAAATACCATGGCCAATGCAAAAAATACGAATCTCTTCATACTCCGAAATGAAAAACGGGGTAACTATTGCCCTGACAGAGACGATTGTTTACCTGTGTTTATTCAACAAGAACGGCATATATGATCACAAGAAAATAATGAGCTTTGATGACAGTGCTATCCAATGGGGAGAAACAGCTTTTTGAATGGTACAGATCAAGAGCAGAACGCATAAATAAGTTCTAAAATTGCTAGAGGATGAAAATATGAAGTGCTGGAAAAAAGTTTCACTTCGATCCAAACTGATGCTTTTTATCCTTGTGGGAGTTGCTCTAGTACTCATTTGTTCGACTGCCGTTACTGTCTCCACAGTGACCACACAGGAAGAAAAATTGGCATATGAACAATCAATAGAAAAAGCACGTAGCTATGCCAACCAGTTTGATATCGATATGCGATCAAATCAGGCTATTGGACAGACGATAGCATCATCTCTGAGTGAATATGATTCCAATAGCCGTGATGAAGTAAATGATATGTTACTGAGGCTTTTAAATGATAATCCTCATCTTGTTGGAACTTATGTATGTTACGAACCCGATGCTTTTGACGGAAAAAGATTCCCAATTTGTAAACACATACGGCCATGATGAAACCGGAAGGTTCATCCCTTACTGGAACAGGCTGCATGGCGAAACAGTTCTTGAACCTTTATTGGATTATGACACCCTTGATTATTACCAAGTACCAAAAAATACTAAAAATACGGTCCTCACAGAACCTTATTACTACGAAGGTGTTTTTATTGTAAGTTTTGCGTCACCCATTCTAAAAAATGATGAATTTGTTGGAATTGGTGGTGTTGACATATCCCTCACCTATATTGATGAAATTGTTAATCAAGTAAAAGCTTTTGACACCGGTTATGCATTCATGACGGGAAGAACTGGAATTCTTATTTCCCATCCTACAAACAAAGACTGGATAGGTTCGAAAACACTTTATGATTTCAATGTCCCAGAAATTGACGACATGGCAGAGGAAAATCCGCAATGGAAACAGTGGAGATATATCAAAACCGTTGATCCTATTACAAATAAAGAGAGTGTGATGTTCTATGAACCCGTCCGGACTTCAAATTTTTCATTCATACTGGTAGTCCCTGAAGACGAGATGCTTGCGGGGGGTTTCTGCAGTCAGAGAGAGGCTTATATTTATTTCCCTGGTTTCCCTAATTTTTATGGGTGCCGTGTGCAGCATTTATTAGCCGTACAGTCACCAACCCCATCAATGAAATTGTTGAAGATTTCAAATACATATCTGACTCCGCAGTAGGAGGAAAAGCTGGACATCCGTGCAGATACCGATGTTGATATTGATTTTAAGAAAATACCGGAAGGTTTGAATGATATTCTAAAAGCGCTGGAAAATGCAAAAACAATTGACAAAAGATATGGAAAATGTCGTGAATAGCAGCCCTGTTATTGTATTCAAGTGGAAAACCGAAAAGAACTGGCCGGTGGAATTTGTATCTGAGAATATATCGCAGTTCGGATACTCAGCTGAAGATTTTAAAAACGGAAACTATTGCCTATGGGGATATGGTTTTCCCCCGCGGATCTGGAAATTGTGGAATCAAAGCTTGCTGAATCCATAAAAATGGGGGGAAACTGAATTCACGTGTGAATATAGGATAATTACTAAAGAAGGGAATATCAAGTGGGTGGACGAAAGGACATTCATCGGACGATATGCGGAAGGAAATGTGAAAGATTTACAGGGCATTATCGTAAACATCGATGAGCGTAAACGTGCGGAAGACAGCTTTGCTCAAGGTAGAAGACATAAGGAAAAAGGAAATTCACCATCGCATTAAGAATAATTTGCAGGTTATTTCCACACTGCTATACCTTGAATCTGAAAAATTTAAGGACATAGATGTGCTGGACGCCTTTAAGAACAGCCGGGATAGAGTTAGAACAATGGCTCTTGTGCACGAAAAATTATACCAGTCTGATGACATGGAAAGTATAGATTTCGCAGACTATAGCAAAAATCTTATAAATTATTTATCTCAAATCCTATGTTCTTGGAACAAGTGATGTAAATATAGATCTCAATGTTGACGATGTGTTCTTGAGCGTTGATACAGCAGTCCCCCTTGGAATAATAATCAACGAACTGGTCTCGAATTCCCCTGAAATATGCATTCGAAAACAACAGAGGACAAATCACAATTGAGCTTAAAAAGTTCAATTCCAAATACAGGTTAATTGTATCTGACAACGGTATTGGGCTTCCTGAAGAACTGGATGTGGAAAATATGGACTCGCTTGGACTTCAGCTTGTGTATACCCTTGTAGAACAAATTGATGGGAATATAGATCTGGACACAAGCCGAGGAACTAAATTTACCATAACTTTTACAGAATAATGAGAAAATGGGGTGAATCAAATCATGGCAGGAGAAAAAATCCTAGTAGTTGAAGATGAAAAGATTGTAGCGTTGGGGATTAAGCGTATGCTAAAGCATATGGGTTATATTGTCCCAAGTATTGCATCATCAGGAGAAGAAGCTATCAAAAAAGCAGAGATCACATTCCCGGATCTCATATTGATGGATATTATGCTAAAAGGAGAAATTGACGGTATCACTGCTGCAAAAACGATCTCTGCTAAAATGGACATCCCTGTAGTCTACCTTACTGCTTATTCAGATGACAAGATTGTAAAGAGGGCTAACGAAACACAAGCCTACGGATACATAGTAAAACCATTTGAAGAAAACGAGCTGCGAACAACAATAGAGCTGGCACTGAGACAAACACAATAGTGAAAAATAAAAAAGTAGGGGAAATTATTTTTTAAACTCGGTGTAACCGCATTTCCCACAAGAAAAGCCTGTCTTTGTGATCTGCAAGGAAAACACCTTCTCCACAACGTGGACAGAATTGTTTGAGGCCTTTCGATGTTGTCACCACTTACCTTGTAATAATTCTTAACAGCCATTTTGAACCACCTTATTCTGCACTCTCTTCTGCGGCATCTTCAGCAGCAGGAGCTTCTTCCTCAGAAGCCTCTTCTTCAGGTTCTTCCTCGGGGAGTTCATTCCTCTTGAGAACATATTCCTTTTCTACCTCATTCATGCGGTCTTCGGAATCATATATCTTTGACATATCCAAGAACTTCTTCCTTGCCGAACAAGTTATCAAGGCTCTGAACAATAACGAGCTTCGGGGAACAATTTAACATTGCTGCCAGTTTGAGCTTTACATCTTTCCTGGAAGGTGTTGGACCTTCAAAAGTAACTTTAATTTTTACCTCACGCCTGTTAAGAAGTGAATTATTCTTATCTTCAGTAATATTAATATCCATAGAGTTTCCTCCGAATTGAATCCAATTGTTGACTATCGTCCTGTCCCTGTGATGATTTTGTCCATTAATTCTTTCATTTCAAGTTTTTTAGAGGATGTTATTCTTACGAACATCATACCCTTATCTGGTTGCCCATACAAGACTACCGAACCAATGGGTGCCATGATTACAGCCGGCAGCGCTGCAAGGTCCTCTTCACCCTTAACAACTATACGAAAATGCTGGTCCGATGACACAGCATCGGCAAGGGCATCCAGCAATTCTTCAGTAATGGTACCGGACGGATTATCAACTTCCAGTTCTTTAAAGCCATCGCGCTTAGTACCCGTAATTACTTGTTTTGATGCAGGTCCGCGGTGTGTCCTATCATCAATTATTAAGATATCCGGCACGATACCGGATTTGAGCAAGTGGAAGGTAGTAACATCACCCACAGATATAAGTTTTGTGGGATTCCCAAGATCTTTCGAAATTCGATACAACCGTAACTTTCCCGGAACCTTCGTACAAAGTTCCAAACTGCCTTGCGCATGAGTGGGCGAAGAGATTCCGGAAGAATCAGGCGATCAGACAAATTTACCGCACCTTTAGCGCATACTTATCGGCTACAGTAACACCCATTTTTTTACCGATTTCAGAACGCTCCGGATCTACTATGATCACAAGTCCACTCCAATCTGAACTAAGATTACTGGTGCCGCATATCGGACATGTTTGTCCTGAGATTATACGATGGCATTCTCTGCAAACCTGATCTGCCATATTAGTTCACTCCTGAATTTATTCTGCCTGCTCGGATTTCGGACGACGCTCTTCCTCGAGCCATTCCACTTTACCGAGTGCATGCTGCCTCATCGTCAAACCAATCTTGGTATCACGAGGCTCACGTTCATTAATACTAACAGCCACAATACGGCTTCTTACACGGTCACCCTCTGCAAGGGATCTGCCACCGGTTTTGCTAACAAGCCGGCCATTTTTCCCATCATATGACATGAAATCATCTGTAATCTGGCTCACATGCAAAAGACCATCCATAGAACCTATACTCACAAAGGCTCCGAACTCAACTGTTTCCACTACTTCGCCTTCAATGACTTCCTGAAGTACCGGAACGAACACAATTGCTTCAAAGTTCACGTCGTAATACACAGCCCCATCACCTACAAGGATGTGTCCTTCACCGACTTCCTCAATGTCAGTAATGGCTACAATTGAACCGATGTTCTTGTCCACCCTGCCTTCAAGTTTAGCTTTCAGGGCATTTTTTACACTAACCCTGACATCGTCTCCCAAAAGCTTAGGAGCAACACGGACAGTATCAACAAGTTTCATCCTCTTATACATGACTACATCTCCACAATGACCTCAAAGTATCACAGATAACTCTCTCTTATATATCATTTTGGTATTGGAATTACCACGATTGTTCCAGTCGATTTTTCTGCCGAAGACGAATAACCGGAATTCGAGCTTTTGCAACCTGTTTTGCAAACCGACATCGTTTGTAAGGACAGGCAACTTTAATTCGCATGCAAGTTCCACGATAACGTCATCTGCAATTCCCGACTTTTCTATTACAGTACAGCGCCTGCAAAGAGACAAAGCAACCTTAGAAGCCGCCTTTTGCTCTCCACGATAGCGTTTTATTAGTATATTGAGTTCATCCACAACCGCAGAAGGTACAATGAATTCATTGTAACCCATCCGCTGAAGCTCGTCGAAAATATCGACCCCGAACTGTACCGGGATCATTAATCCATTAGTATCAATAATTACTTTCAATCCTCAATTACCCCGACACCGATTAGCCTCCAGCGTGAACCAACCCTGCGACTAATCGCAACAGTCGAACCGATTTCAGCACAAACGGGGCGTTTAAGTTTAATTTCAGCAACCGTACCTCTGGCACTTGTTACAACACCTACAGTTGTTGCAGTACCCACGTTTAGCATTAGAGGCTCACTTGTCTTGATTTTCTCGATTTCTTCATCGTCATCGGAAACACCGACAACTCTCTCAAGCAAGTGAAGCTGAAGAGTAAAAATATCATATGTTGGAGGCAAAGTTCCGGGAATACCTGCTACCTGCCCGGTCAATGAATCACTCTTTGTAAGGTTTGGATCGAGACTGGTACCTACCGCAAGCAGACCACCCGGAGTGGCTTCCTCCACAGCATCATCGCCTGCAACAATACGTACAACCTTTGTGAAAATCGGATTCCAACGAACGGCATTTTCACTTTCCACTTTCATGCCCGGCCGAATTTCCAATTCAGCACCTTCACGGAGAACTCCTTCTGTAAGAGTTCCACCAAGTACGCCTCCTGCAATATTCTTAATAGAAGCCCCGGGTTTGTTAATGTCAAAAGATCTTGCAATTAGCATTCTTGCATCTTTGTCAAGCTTGTGCACAGGAGATGGGATGAATTCTTCCATTGCCCTAATCAAGACATCAATATTGATATTCTGCTGAGCGGAAACGGGAACTATAGGAGCATTTTCAGCAACGGTTCCTTTTACGAATTCCTTGATTTGGTGATAGTTCTCAATAATCTTTTCTTTAGGAACAAGATCGATCTTGTTCTGTACAATAATAAGATTCTCAATACCGATGATATCCAAAGCCATTAAATGCTCTTTTGTCTGTGGCTGGGGACAATCCTCGTTAGCTGCAATAACAAGAATAGCACCATCCATAATGGCTGCTCCTGAAAGCATTGTAGCCATCAGTGTTTCGTGACCCGGAGCATCCACAAAAGAAACAGTCCTTATTTCTTCAGTCTTTGAATCGCATTTTTCGCATTTCTTTGCTACAGTATAACACTGGGGTTCAGGACAAGTTGGACATTTCCTGAAAGTAGTATCTGCATATCCGAGGCGTATGGATATGCCTCGTTTCAGCTCTTCACTGTGCTTATCTGTCCAGACGCCGGACAGTGCACTTACCAAAGTAGTTTTTCCGTGGTCGACATGACCTACCATGCCGATATTAACACAAGGTTGACTCAATTTTCGCTTTCCTCCCTTCAGCGGGCTAGATAAAAATGTGATATATAACTCTAATGCATCACTGGATATTATTAATAACGTAAATACCTTCCTGTTAAAACTATAATTTGAAAAAATGAAAAAGAGGAGATGTGAAGAGTATTACTCTTCAGCTTTCTTTCCTGAACCAAATTTTCTATATGCAAAGTATGATATTACTCCAATAACTACCACTCCACCAATTAAAACAATAGTGGTTGTGTTTTGGAAACCGGAACTTTCAGGCTCAACAACTTCTGTGCGGATTTTGATACTATCAGATATTCGGCTATGACCATCCTGATCATCATACTTCACTTCACTATTGATAGCATAGGGTTTTTGCAACTGCTGTTTCATCGACTTTGAGTTTAAAGATAGCAACGGCACTTTCCCCGGGTTCAAGAGATCCAAGATATGCCTGATCATCAGTTGTACTGAATGGATCAGCCGCACTTATCCTTACAGTCGCATCCTCTGCAACTACTTCTCCAACATTGGCGTAAGTAGCATAGAGCATACCATCCACACCGGCAACAAGGTTACTGCTGATATTTATAACCTCAAATTCCGCTTCTTTCTTAACATAAACCGGGAATGTGATATTTTGAGATCCCATGTTATACCACATACCAACATCCATGTTTGTAATTCCCAGATCAGTCTCATTATCACCGGAAACTTCAATATTTTCCTGGTAGCCATAATATAAATTCAAAATTAAAGGATATTCACCTGCAGGTGCTTTTTCTGAAATTTCAATATTGAATTGTACAGGCGAGCTGGTCTCATCTCCCGAAACAAGAGTTCCTGCTTCCTGAGGACCGGATTTTACATCAATCACCGGATCAAGGGATGTCAGTACAGCAACAATGCCTATGGCG
>CAXXNU010000004.1:0-33248 GCA_963675805.2 Desulfobacterales bacterium
CAGCAGCTCAAGTTCACGGTTTTCACGGTTCGTCTGCCGGCCACGGTGGACGGCATCCGCAGCTACCTGGAATCGGGGTTTATCAAAGGGGTGGGCTCCCGGCTGGTCGACCGGATCATCGATCATTTCAAAGCTGACACCCTGGCGGTAATCGAAGCGAATCCGGAGCGCCTCACTGAAGTGGCCGGCATCGGCAATAAGACCGCCCGGCGCATTGCCGACGCCTGGAAATCCCATCACGCAGCCGGACAGCTCATGCGATTTCTGGAGGAAACCGGCGTGGACACAGCCTACGCCGGCCGTCTGCTGCGCGAGTATGGCACCGATGTCATCGACATCCTTTGCAACGACCCGTACCGGGTGGCCGAGGACATCCCCCGGATCGGTTTTCGCATTGCCGATGCCATCGTAAGGCACGCCGATACACCGGTGGATGAAATGGACCGAGCCAGAGCCTGCATATTTCACCTTTTCGAACAGGCCGTGGACCAGGGACATGCCTATATTGCGCAGAACCAGCTTTTCGACCAGTGCCGGGAAACCTTCGACGTCGGGTTGGAAACCGGCACAGCCGCCCTGAATGACCTGGTTCAAGCGGGTGAACTGGTGTTGGCGGATGAAGCGCAGGGTGCGGATTCGCCCCTGGTCTTTCCCAAAATGCTCCACCAGGCCGAAACCGTCATTGCCCGCCGCATCGCGGCCATTCAGTCCATACCTCTGGACGACACGCCGCCGGACAGCCGGTTGATTACTGAGGAAGTGTTGAAAAAACTGTCCATCACCCTGTCCACGCAGCAAGAGGAGATCCTCTCTCAGATGCTCTCCCACAAGGTATCGGTGATCACCGGCGGCCCCGGCACCGGAAAAACCACGCTGATCCGCTCCATCACCGCCGTCATGGAGAGACTGGGACGCCGGGTGATGCTGGCCGCACCCACGGGGCGGGCCGCCCGGCGACTTTCCAACGTAACCGGTCGGCCGGCGGCAACCCTGCACAAGGCCTTGGGGTACAACCTGGCCGACGGCCAGTTTGAGCGAACCGAAGACGATCAACTGACGGCCGATGTAATCGTTGTTGACGAAGCATCCATGGTGGACACCCTGCTCATGGCCAGCCTGATCCGGGCCGTACCGGTAACCGCCACCCTGATCCTGGTGGGGGACGTGTTCCAACTGCCGTCGGTAGGGCCGGGTAACGTCCTGTCCGACCTGATCCGTTCCGAAAAGATTATAACCTTCGAACTAACCGAGATTTTCCGCCAGGATGAGCAGAGCGCCATCGTCGTCAATGCCCATCGGGTCCGCAGCGGCCAACCACCGATCATTGCCCCCCCCGACGACCCGGATGCGCTGTCCGAATTCTACTTCATGGAACAGGCCGATCCCGAGCGGGTGGTCGAAACTGTTGTCACCCTCTGCCGGCAGGAGATCCCCCGCCATTTCAGGAAGGACCGTCACCTGCGGTTGGATCCCATCCGCGACATTCAGGTGCTTACCCCCATGCATCGCGGTCCGGTAGGCACCCTCAACCTGAACCGGGTGCTCCAGGAGGCGCTGAACCCCGCTGGCGAGCAGGTGGACGTTATGGGCAGGCGGTTCAAGGTGGGCGACAAGGTCATGCACCTGCGCAACAACTATCGCAAGGAGGTCTTCAACGGGGATATCGGCATCGTGGACAGCATTGATCTGGACGCTGAGCGTGCCGAGGTGGATTACGACGGTCGAAAGGTGCCCTACAACTTCATGGAACTGGACGAGTTGAGCCTGGCCTATGCCATCAGCGTGCACAAATCCCAGGGATCGGAATACCCGGCGGTGGTGATCCCCCTGCTCACCCAGCACTACATCATGCTTCAACGCAATCTGCTCTACACGGCGCTGACCCGCGGCAAGCAGCTGGTAGTCATGGTGGGCACCGCCAAGGCCCTGCACGTGGCCCTGAAAAACGACCGCCCCCGGCAACGGCGCTCCACGCTGGCCCGGCGCCTGAACCGGGCGTTGACTGAAGACGGAGGACGGTCGATGGAAGTCTAAAGCTGGCAATGTGGATTGTGGAATTGTTACTTCGGTTTCAAAACAAACAAAAAAGAGCAATAGACAAAAACCAAATGACAAATAAATCACAATAATCAAATTCGAAACTCCAAACCCGGTAATCTTGAAGAAAGGGCATTCCAAGCATAATTAGTGGAGAAAAAAAATGACGATCAATTTCAGATTGTTGCAGTTCTTGAAATTTGGATATTGAAAATTGGAATTTATTTGAGATTTGTCATTTGTAGTTTGTTTTTTAAGATTTGGTTGGCCAAGATTTGCAGTGTCCGGCCTATCGGAATAATGGAGTGCGGAATCTACCTGCTAGGATGCGTCCGGGTCCGAGGGCACGGGGATCTTGAAAAAATTGATGCCTTCGGCTTTGAGGGTCTCTTCCTCTTTGGGTGTGCTGACGCCGCGGATGCTCCGGGGTTCGCTTACGCCGTAGTGCATTTTCAGCGCCTCTTCGGCAAAATCGGCGCCCACGTTGTCGAAATTTTTCTGCACATAGTCGACGATCTTTTTTCCCAGGGCCGCCATGTCCGCAGTTGCGGCGGCGTTTAGCGGCAGGGTGCCGGATGAACCCTTGATGGCAAACATGGAGGGTACCTTGAGGATAACGGTATCCTCGCAGACCGGACAGGCAATCATCCCTTGCTTTTTCTGCCGGTCGAAGGACCGGCTGTCTTCAAACCACCCCTCAAACTGGTGGCCGTTGCTGCACTGTAGGTCATACGCGATCATAAAGCCTTCACCTGCCTGTTTCTGTTACACTTTTTGGATTACCACAGGGCTTGCGGTTTGAAAAGAAATTATTGACAGATGATTGTTTTTCAACTCAAAATAGGTCCGTTTTTTCCAGTGGCTGAAACAACCCCAATAAAATGGAGTATGAATTGGTTATGAAAAACCTGAAAGTAGGGTTCTGGATGGTTCTTATTGGCCTTTTAATCCTGCCGGCCGCAAGCGTTGCGGAAACCGTTTACGTGTCCGAAGACTTTGAAATCACCATGCGGACAGGCCCCGGCTCAGACCGAAAAATCATTTCACTGGTCCAAAGCGGTAAAGCCCTGGAGATACTGGAAAAAGGGGAAGAGTGGTCCATGGTGCGCGACCACAGCGGCAAAGAAGGCTGGGTGCTCAACCGCTATCTCACCGCCAGCCAGCCCTGCGCCATGGTGCTGGACCGCGTCAGGCAGGACTACGATGTGCTGGCCGCCAAATACAAGGGCCTGAAGGAAACTTACGACGAGCTCAATGCGCAGAAAAAAGCGACCGATGCCGATCTTTCCCAGAACCAGAAGGACCGCGACCAACTCAGCGCCGCTTATGAGACCCTGAAGAAAGAATCCTCTGAGTTCTTAAAACTCAAGCAGCGCCACCAACAGGTGGTTGCCGATCTGGAAGCGGAAAAAACCCTTTCGGCCAAACTGGATGAAGAAAACATGCAGATGAAACGCAGCCGCATTATCCAATGGGTGCTTACCGGCGGTGGAATCATGCTGGTGGGCTTTTTCATCGGACTCTTCAGCTCCAGCCGGCGAAAAGCCCGCTCTTCCCTGTATTGACACATGAATATCCAGACTGATTTTCTGATCATCGGCAGCGGGATCGCCGGGTTGATGGTTGCTCTCAAAGTGGCCGGCAGCGGTACAGTGGCCATCGTCACTAAAAAGCAAGCCGTGGACAGCAACACCAACCTCGCCCAGGGGGGTATCGCCTCCGTCTTCGATCAGCAGGATTCCTTCGACCTGCACATCCAGGATACGCTGGATGCCGGCGATGGCCTGTGCAACCCGGACGTGGTTCACCAGGTCGTGGTCGGCGGGCCGGAACGAATCCGGGAATTAATGGAAATCGGCGTCAGTTTCAACACGGAGGGTAACCGTCCGGGTGAAAACGGCAGCGAGCCTTTTGATCTGGGCCGGGAGGGCGGGCACTCGCGCAACCGCATCGTTCACGCCCACGATATGACCGGCCGTGAAGTGGAACAGGTGCTTTTGAGTCGGGCTCGCCAAAACCGGAATATCCGTTTTTACGAAAACCACATCGCCATCGATCTGATCACCTTTTCCACCCGCATCAGGCGGGGGTTGGTCACCACCACTCACGAAGATTACTGCTGCGGCGCCTACGTGCTGGATCGCCAATCGCACCAGGTTATGACCTTCGGCGCCGATATAACCCTGCTGGCCACCGGCGGTGCAGGCAAGGTATATCTTTACACCAGCAACCCGGACATCGCCACCGGTGACGGCATTGCCATGGGTTACCGGGCCGGTGCCACCGTGGCCAACCTGGAGTTCGTCCAGTTCCATCCCACCTGCCTCTATCATCCGGCCGCCAAGAATTTTCTCATCTCGGAAGCGGTGCGCGGAGAAGGAGGGCGCCTCATGGATGCCGGGGGAAACTCCTTCATGGAACGATACGACCCAAAAAGAGACCTGGCCTGCCGGGACGTGGTGGCCAGAGCCATCGACACGGAACTCAAACGCACCGGCCAGGACAGTGTCTTTCTGGATATCTCCCACCAACCGGCGGCGTTCGTCACCAGTCGCTTCCCCAACCTGGTTGAAAAATGCCTGGCCTTCGGCATCGACATGACCAAAGAACCGATTCCTGTCGTGCCGGCCGCCCACTATATGTGCGGCGGCGTGGTCACCGACATGTTCGGTCGCACGGACATCAACCGCCTCTACGCAGTGGGCGAAACTGCCTGCACCGGCCTTCACGGCGCCAATCGCCTGGCCAGCAACTCCCTGCTGGAGGCCCTGGTCTACGCCGATGCCGCCGCCCGCCAGGCGGTCCGGGACCGTGCCGAAAACGACAGGGGAATCTTCCCGGATATCCCTGGCTGGGATGACGTGGGCACCACCGACAGCGACGAGCAGATCATGGTTGCCCATAACTGGGACGAAATCCGGCGCCTCATGTGGAATTATGTAGGCATCGTTCGCTCGGACAAGCGCCTGGCCCGTGCCCAGCGCCGCATCGACACCATCCAGAACGAAATCAGTGAATACTACTGGAATTTCAAAGTCTCACCAGACCTCATCGAGCTTCGCAACATCGCCACCGTGGCCGAACTGATTATCAAGTGCGCCGCCCACCGCAAGGAGAGCCGCGGCCTGCATTACAATATCGGCTACCCGAAAAGAGACGATCACCGATGGAAGAAAGACACGGTGATCCGTCGGCAAATTGTGGGGTAATCCTGCCGGACCCGTTTTTTTAAAAACACCCGCAAATGATCTCAGGAACCTGCGGAACTTCCGATGAAACTGTACCTTATCACCTCAGGCATCATCATTTTCGTTCTCCTGTCCGGGTACCTTCTGTTGATGCCCATGTCCGGCGCGTTTGTCCGTTATCTGGTCTGGACCCTGACACCTGCCGCCACAGCCTCGAGAGGGAGTGTCAGGACTGCGGATGCACGCATCCACTATATCAGTTTCGGCAGCGGTCCTGCGGTTCTGCTCCTGCATGGCGGATTAAGCAGCCGACTCGCCTGGTTCTCCCAGATTCCCTGGCTGGTCTCAGCGGGCCGACAGGTTGTGCTGCCGGACATTCGCGGACACGGCGATTCCGACCTTGGCGCCAATGAGTTGAATTATCGCCTGCTCGCATCCGATGCGATACATGTCCTGAACAAGCTTGGCATCCGTCAGGCCGACGTGATTGGCTGGAGCGACGGCGGAAATACCGCTTTGCTGCTTGGACGGTACTCGCCTGAACGGGTAAATCGAATTGTTGCCATCAGCGCAAATTTCAGCCCGACCGGTCTTACCTCCGAAGCTCTGGAGGAAACGCACACCCAGAGCAGCGGGCTGACATACTGGCTCAAACGATGGTGGACTGGAGCCGGAAAGCAACTGGTTGAACTGGAAAACCGTATCAAGCGCATGTGGCGGATCTTCCCTGTGCTGCAACCGGCAGATCTGCAAGAGATCTCCGCCCCTACCCTGGTGATAATCGGCGACCACGATGTAATCTCAATTGCGCACGCAAGACAGATGGCCAAACTGCTTGCAAACGGCTTTCTGGAAATCGTCCCGGGCGGCCATTCCACGCCGGTCACCCACTCGATTCAGGTCAATGAGGCGATGGCGAAGTTTCTTGGGCTTCCCGCCCCAAACTGATGTTGGCCCAAAAACAGCGCCACCAGACCGGCAATTGAGAGCCAAAAAAAGTTAATTAACGTATAATCACAATCAGATAGATTCAACCGATCTCGAATCTCAACAATAAGGAATTCCGATGTTTCATTGGTATATGGATCGTCGCCGAAAGAAGCTCACCCGGTCTCCTTTCCCTTCCATATGGGAGAAAATAATTCGCCGCAACGTCGCCCACTACTGCATGCTGGAAGATGCCGAGCGTGCTCACCTGCATGCGTTGATTCAGGTCTTCATCGACGAAAAAAATTGGGAAGGAGCCGGTGGACTGGAACTAACCGACGAGATCCGCGTCACGATCTCAGCCCAGGCCTGCCTGCTCCTGCTGGGCTTGCCCCACAACTACTACCGGAATGTCGCATCTATCATCGTTTACCCATCCACCGTTGTTCCGCCTCGACGCCAGCCGGGTTTCTTCGAAAACACATTCGCACCCGTGGACCCTGAGCATCCCATTCTCGGGCAGGCGTTCCGGCAGGGGCCGGTAATTATTATATGGGACGCAGCCCTGCACGGCGGCCGCCATCCGGAGTCCGGCCACAACGTTGTTTACCATGAATTCGCCCATAAACTGGACATGCTCGACGGGGCGGCCGACGGTACCCCTCCCCTGCGCGACCGGGCGGAATACCGTGACTGGGTCCAGACATGTTCACGTGAATATTTGCGTCTCAAACATGACACCGCAAAAGGCAGGAAATCTTTCCTCGATGCTTATGGTGCGACTAACGAAGCGGAATTTTTTGCAGTCGCCACAGAGCAATTCTTCGATCAACCGCGGTCATTGCTTGAGCATTCACCGGATCTTTATCGCGTTTTGCAGGAATACTACCGTCAGGACCCTTCCAAACGTGCGTCCCGGAACAACTGTATAAATTTCTAATCCATAAGGAGCAAACCATGAACGGTGAAGAGAAAGTTGTCGCGATAACAGGCGCCAGCAGCGGTATTGGAGAAGCAACGGGTCGCCTGCTTGCTGGGCGAGGAGCGAGAGTCCTTCTGGGTGCGCGTCGCATGGATCGTCTCGAGACCATCCGCGGCGCGATCCAGTCAACCGGCGGCGTCGCCCAAATCCATCCCCTGGACGTGACCCGGCGCAAAAGTGTCGAGGACTTTGTGAAGCATGCCAAACAAACCTTTGGCCGCATTGACGTGATGGTCAACAATGCCGGCATCATGCCCCTGTCGCCGATGAGTCAGCTCAAAGTCGACGAATGGGAGCGGATGGTCGACGTCAACATCAAGGGCGTACTTTACGGCATCGCGGCAGCCCTGCCCTTTTTCACCGAGCAGGGGGCTGGGCATTTCGTCAACGTCTCCTCTGTCGCAGGAAAGGTCGTCTTTCCCGGGTCGGCGGTCTATTCCGGAACGAAATTCGCTGTACGGGCCATTTCCGAAGGGCTGCGGATGGAAAATCTGCCCGGTATCCGTTCGACAGTCATCTTTCCGGGAATTGTTGTTACCGAACTGGCCAATTCCATCACCGATGAACAGATGGCCAGAAACATACGTGAAAGGCGGGATGCATTTGCCATCTCTCCGGACGCCATCGCACGGGCGGTGGCATTTGCGATCGAACAACCCGACGATGTGGATGTCAACGAAATCGTCGTGCGTCCGACCAAACAGGATCGTTAACCTTAGAAAATTTTTCTTTTCGATCCAAAAGGTTGAGTCATGCTAAACGGGAAACCACGACAAAAGACATCTGTATCCGGAATTATTCGGAGTGGGTAATTCCACACCATAAACGAGGGTATAGTAGTGAGAATTGAGATTCTTGGAACGCCGTTTAACGGGCTTGGATCGCCGCCGGATATAGAGAACCCGGCAGAAGGGCTGAGGCGGGCGGGATTGCTCCCCCTGTTATCGTCAAAAGGACATACGGTGGACGATCTCGGCGATCTGTCGGGTTTTCAATTCCGGGAAATCCATGATCCTGGGACGGGAATCAAAGATTTTGAAATGTGGATCGACATTTCCACCAGCCTGTCAAGAGAATGCGAGGCGATACTGAGTCGGGGCGCATTTCCACTGCTGCTTGGTGGGGACTGCAGCATGTTGGTGGGAATCCTTTCCGCCTTTGCGCAAAAGGACAGCGACGTGGGCCTCATCTTCCTCGATGGCCACGCCGATTTCCATAGCCCCGAGACATCGCCCAGCGGCGATCCAGCAGATATGGAACTGTCGATAGTAACCGGCCGCGGCCCCCGTGGGATCACTCACGTCGCCGGCAAATTCCCGTTGTTGAAGGAAGAAGATATCGTGGTTTATGGCATCAGGGCCTGGGATCAGATTGCCGCATCTAATATCCGGGTCTATGACAGGCACCGCATGGCGGAAAGAGGAATCAAATCGGTCGTTGAAGAAGGGTTGGCGCATCTCACGCAACGAGGGATTCCTTTATGGCTCCACTTCGA
Organism: Desulfobacterales bacterium; assembly: GCA_963675805.2. GTDB lineage: Bacteria > Desulfobacterota > Desulfobacteria > Desulfobacterales > Desulfosalsimonadaceae > SURF-3. The sequence continues at coordinate 8,630 of CAXXNU010000004.1, forward strand.
TGTTGATGTCATCGATCCGACGCTCATGCCGGTAATGTTCCCCGAATCCGGAGGCCTTTCATTTGAAGAAACCCATGAATTCCTGAGTCTCGTTTGGGCCTCCGGGAGAATTGCCGGAATGAGTGTCGCCTGTTATCATCCGGCACTGGATGCAGACGGCAGTGCAGGGTCACGCCTGGTCACCCTGATCGCGGACGTTCTCTCAAGCCGCGCCTGATCGGGAACCCTATCAACAGCCGCCTGAGACATGGCGCACAGGGACCTATTCCCTGGGAAGCGATTATCCATAACGATGAGGAGACGACATGAAAACATGCATGATCCTGGTTGACCTTCAGAACGACTATTTTCCCGGGGGGAGTATGGAACTGGTCGGCATCGGGACCGCCGCCGCCAACGCCCGGCTTCTCCTGGAGGCATTCAGAAAAAGAGAACAACCGGTTTTCCATATTCAACACATCGCCGCTCGACCGGGGGCGACGTTTTTTCTGCCGGAGACCAACGGGGCCCGAATAAATGCTACGGTTGCCCCCATGGGAGACGAAACGACCATCGTCAAAAACTATCCCAACAGCTTTCGCGACACCACCCTTGCTAAACTTCTCGGACAGCGGAAAATCCAGGATCTGGTCATTTGCGGTGCCATGAGCCACATGTGTATCGACGCCACCGTCCGCGCCGCGTTTGATCTGGGCTTCAACTGTACCGTTGCCGAAGATGCCTGTGCGACTAGGAATTTGATATTTAATGGAAAAACCATCAACGCATCGGAAGTGCATGCATCCTTCATGGCCGCAATGGCCGGGGTGTATGCAGAAGTTCTTTCAACGCAATCGCTAATCAAAAAAATGGCTTGACAGAATGTCGAAAAACTATTGCGCGGGGCCATACGGCGTTAACAGTCGATTCAAAATGCTCAGTTATCACACACAAACTCCTCTCTTCCGCCGAATATTTCCTTGTCTGGCCTGCGTTCATGACATTTTTCAACACCATTTGTATAATGAAAATGATTTATAATGGAGTATTCCGAACGGGGCGAACGATTATGCGTCGATCCACGCTGCTCACCATCGACGGAATCATCAACCTGATCCTCGGTACGCTGTTGATCATATTTTCCGACGGATGGGTCAGGTTGCTGGGCGTGCCGCCGGCCGCCAATGCCTTTTATGCGAACATTCTCGGCGGGGTCCTATTCGGGATCGGCATCGCCCTGATGTTGGAGACGCGCAATAAAACGGGAAACAGTGTTGGCTTGGGACTCGGCGGAGCGATCGCCATCAACCTGTGCGGTGGATTGGTGCTGCTCGGATGGCTTGCCTTCGGCCACTTGGCCCTGCCCTTACGCGGCCTGATCTTTTTATGGTTCCTGGTTCTGCTTCTGGTCGGTATGAGCGCAGTAGAACTGGTAATAGGGTTTTCGGCCAACCGGCGTGGCTTCTGATACAGCGTTACCGGCTGGGAAACACTGTATTTTTGCGAATCCCCGCGGCGATCCCGAACCACCTGCATTTTTACCGCAGTTTTACGATCATCTGGACGGATGGCTGAATCTGCTCCCATTCTCGGCGAGAGCGGAACAGCACGGTTTTTTCCATCAATACGGGGCGGACATCGACAGCGGATCAACCCGCAATGAGCCGGCGTTGATATAAAAAGCCAAAGCCGCAGGTTCCGAACCTTTTTAATCGACAGAACCATCCGCAGGCCTTCAAGAATGAAAGATGCGCATCGGCCCTGTATACAGGCCCGTGTATTTTTTGTCACAGAAACTATAACATAAAAGAAACAATAGGAATTTTTTGTAATACCCCTTAATGAGTATTAGGGGTATTGCCGATTTTTATTTTTCCTGTTATTGAAATCGGTTAAATGTCCGGCAGCATCTTTGTATAAAAATTTTGTGAATGGTTCGATTTTTGCTGATTTGACAGCAAGCCTATTTTATCCCCCGTTCAAAATTTTGGAAAGGAACTTCATGCTCCGGTTCGGCGCTGCGCCCGACAAGGCTTGTGAAATGGACTTGGATCATATATTTATCTGCCGGCTCAAGCTGTTGATCGTTATGACGCGGGCCTACCTGGAAGGCTACCCTTTCGGGGCGGTACGCAAGAGTGCTCTCGTCGGCAATGCGCGATACATCGCCGCCGAAAGCATTGATCTGGAGCAATTGATTCCCATTCGCAGCGAACAGGCAGCCAAAGACGGAATGGATTTCGACCATGTATTCTACCAGCGGGTTAAGCTTCTGGCCTCCATGGCCAAAACCATCGGGAAAAACTTTCCCTTCGGAGAACATCGCCAAACAGCCCTGATGGATAACCTGGACATGATCTGCAACGCCTTGGATTTCACCAGCGGAGTCAAGAAAGTTGAATTTCTCAAAGTGGCTTGAGTCTACCTCAGCGCCTCCTTCAGATATTCGCAAAACCGATTCCAGGATTTTTCATCCGCATCTTTTCGGTACCGATCGGAACCGAATACGGTAAACGCGTGCGGCGCACCGCCGTATGAGATCATTTCGTGCGGTACGCCCTTTTCCTCCAAGGCATTGGCCAGCATCGCAAAATGATCCATGGTGACATTCGTGTCCGCCGTGCCGTGCAGGATCAGGAGCGATCCTTTGGTTTTGCCGTAATCCTGACCCTCCGGGGTACTCAATCCGCCATGGAAGGTGACAAAGCCTTTCATCTCCGCCCCCGACCGGGCCAACTCGAGCACGGCGGCGCCACCGAAGCAGTATCCCATCGCCACCGCGTTGTTCACGTTGGCGCCTCTGGCCTTGGCCGCCGCCAACGCACCGTAAAGCAAACTGCGCATGCGTTCCCGGTCCTTGTACAATTCCCCGGTGTGCTGGCGCCGGTCTTTCACCTCAGTAGGCCTGATTCCGGCGCCGAACAGATCGGCGGCAAAGACCGCATACCCTTTCTCAGCCAGCATATCGGCCCGCTTGATTTCATAATCGGTCAGGCCATCCCAGTCATGGATCAGCAGCACCAAGGGGGCGTTGTCAGACGGAGAGGTAAAATATCCCTCGAATGCCTCCCCCTTGACGTCATAGGAAACCACCTGCCCACCTGCCGTGGCAGTGGACGTAAATAGTATCAGAAACAGCAATGTGCATATGGTTTTCATGGTAACCTCCATGGTTTGCGGTTTATATTTCAGTTCTCGGTCTTCTGTCATCCGTCCTCAATCCGGCAGATACCCCCTTGCCAACCGCTTGAACTCAGATACCTGCTGTTGCTGCCATTCCGACCCCAATCCCAGTTCCTGCGCCATGAGGCGGGCCGTCTTCTCGGCGACCGCCATGCTGGCCGCAGCATCCAGGATCAGGGCGCGGGTGCGACGGGCCAGAACATCTTCCAGCGTCAAGGCCATTTCATTGCGAACGGCCCAGATCACCTCCGCTTTTACATAGGGCAGGTTGTCGTGCAGTTTTTCTCCCATCCCGGGATCCGCGTCTATAATCCGCCGGATGAAAACCGCGTCGGAACCATAGGCGCAAAGGGAATCTTCCGGGTCCATGTTCTTCAGCCACCCGTGAATGCGCAACTTGCGCGTCCGGCATTCGCTTTCGGGCAGCCCGGCGATCAACGCCGCCTGATTCACGGTGTCTTCAGCCATCTTGCGGTAAGTGGTCCATTTACCGCCGGTAATGGTCACCAGACCCGATTGAGACACCTCCAGATGATGGTCCCGGGAGATGGCGGCGGTCTTTTTCCCCGCCCCTTCCCCCACCAGCGGCCGGAGCCCCGCAAACATGCACAAAATGTCCTCCCGGGTGGGATCCTCCACCATGTACTGGGCGGCATGCTTGAGGATGAAAGCGATCTCTTCCTCCAGGGGACGGGGCTCGAGACAGGCGCGTTCCACCGGCGTATCGGTCGTGCCCACCAGCACCCGGTTGTGCCAGGGAACGGCGAACAGCACCCGTCCGTCTTCGGTCTGGGGAACCATGATGGCGGTATTCCCCTTTAAAAAGCGCTTGTCCAGCACCAGGTGTACCCCCTGGCTATGGGTGATGATCGGTGTGGCGGCGGGCTGATCCATACGCAGGATGTCGTCGGTGAAGATCCCCGTCGCATTGACCACCACCCGGGCGCGGACATGGCGTTCTCGACCATCTATGGTGTCTTTGAGCTTTACCCCGTCAATCATTTTCCCCGAATAGGTCAGGCCGGTCACCTGCATGGCGTTAACGGGCACACCACCGGCGTCTGCAATCGACTGGGCCAGGTTGACGGCCAGGCGGGCGTCGTCGAACTGGCCGTCATAGTAGACAACACCGCCACGCAGTTGGTCCGGCTCCAATGTCGGAATGCGTTTGAGGGTCTCCGCTTTGGATAACCACGTTGGAGGGGCCAAGTCCCAGGCGACCGGCCAGAAGGTCGTAAACCTTCAGGCCCACCCCGTAAAAGGGGCCGTCCCACCACTCGTAGTTGGGCACGATGAACGCCTGGTTCTGAACCAAATGAGGTGCGTTCTGCATCAGCAATCCCCGCTCCTGAAGGGCCTCGAGAACCAGTGAGATGTTTCCCTGCTGCAGGTAGCGTACACCGCCGTGAACCAGCTTGGTGCTGCGGCTTGAGGTGCCCTTGGCAAAGTCGTGCCGCTCCGCCAGCAGGGTCTTGTATCCCTCTTGAGGCCGCATCCAGTGCGCACCCCAGACCGGTGGCACCGCCGCCGATTACCAGAATGTCCCAGTACCCGTCGTAGGTTATCGATGGTTTCGATAGATTGATTTTCTGTTCATGGTCTACCCTCATTTTTAAAAAGAGTCTATTACGAACACTCTTCGTTTTTCATGGAGCAGGCGGAAAGAACCTGATCTGGGAGGGACTGATCGCGATAAACCGTGATGCCTTTGAGGTTCATATCGGCGGCATCCAGGAAAAGGGCGCGAATCTCGTCTACGGAGATGGATTCGGGCAGGTTCACTGTTTTGGATACCGCATTGTCCGTATATTTCTGAAAGGCGGCCTGAATCTTCAGGTGCCATTGGGGAGAGACATCCCAGGCCGTCTGGAAGATGCGCTTGTCTATCTTGCGGCCCTCCCGCCGGTATCGTTCATAAAGGGGGTGCACATCCGTGAAGATCTGATCCACGATCCGGCGCTGTACTTCAAAGGCAAAAACCGGCTCGACGCTGCTGCTCACCCCGGCCAGAATGCTGATGGTGCCGGTGGGCGCCACGGTGGTGAGGGTGGCATTGCGCCGCCGCTTCACCCCTCTGGCCGGAAATACGCTCTGATGGAAAGCGGGAAAATTCCCCCGCCTGGCAGCCAGTTCAGCTGACGCAGCCTCGGCATATTGCTGGAGCCGGGACATGATTTCACCGGCCAGCAACACGGCCTGTTCACTCTGGTAGGAGACGCCGAGCAGGATCAACATATCGGCAAATCCCATGACTCCCAGCCCGATCTTGCGATTCATCCGGCTCCACTCCCCGGTCCGGGAAATAGGATGGCGGTTCACCTCCACCACGTTGTCCAGAAAATGGACGGCCAGGTGAACCAGGGACTCCAGTTTCCCGAAGTCAAGGGAATCGCCGTCGATTATCCGGGTGAGATTGATCGAGCCCAACGTGCACGATTCGTAAGGCAGCAAGGGCTGTTCGCCGCAGGGGTTGGTCGCCTCCAGCGGTCCCATCTCCGGGGTGGGGTTGGCCCGATTGATACGATCGATGAACAGGATGCCGGGGTCACCGGTTTCCCAGGCGCTTTTGGCCATCAGGCCGAGCAGGTCGGTCGCCGGTACCCGGGCCACTTCGGCGCCGGTTCGCGGGTGAATCAGCGGATAATCGCGCCGTTCTTTCACACAATCGATGAAGAGGTCGTCCACTGCCACGGAAAGGTTGAAATTGCACAGCTGGCCACGGTCGAGCTTCGCCTTGACGAAAGCCTCGATGTCCGGGTGGCTCACATGCAGCACACCCATGTTGGCGCCGGGCCGGACGCGGTTGCGGTCGATGTGGTGGGTGGCGGCATCGAACAGCTGGATGAACGACACCGGACCGCCGGTCACCCCCGATGCGGGAAAGATGGTGTCCCCGGCGGGACGCAGCCGGCTGAAGGAAAATCCGGTTCCGCCGCCGGTATGGTGGATCAGGGCGGCGTCCTTGAGGCTCTGAAAAATGGACTCCAGGTTGTCCTCCACCGGCAGCACGAAACAGGCAGCCAACTGCCCCAGCGGGCTGACCGGCATTCATCAGACAGGGAGAATTGGGCAGAAAAGAGAGCGAGGTCATGGCCGCCTCGAAGCGCGCCTCCGTGTCCCGCACCGAGGCGCGGGCGTCGAACAACCGGTCCGCCTCGGCCACCACCCGGGCCACCCGCGAAAACACATCTGCCGGCGTCTCTATGGTCTCTCCCCGATAGTTTCGGGCAAGATAGCGTTTTTTCAATACTTCTCGGGCCAGCGGGGTGAGCGTATCGATACTCATGGGTCTGCCTTTCCACCTGGGTTGGCGCATTCAAGCGGTCATTTGTTTTTTGACATCTGCGGCGCTACACCTAATAATATGGAAAATATGATAATCACGATTCAACACCGTTGCATCACCGGCTGCCTGATCCTGCTGACACTGCTTACCGGATGCGCCAGACTGCCGGAATACGCCATGCCGCGCACCGACCTTCACCTTGACGATCCGGCCATAATCGAGGACGCCTTTGCCTACCGGCAGTTGACCCGGTCGGATTTCACGGCCACGACATTGCCGCCCGACCAGACCATGCATGCAACATCCATCAACGCCCACACCTGCACCCGTATCCGGCCGGCCAAGAATTCCCGGTTCACTGTCAACCGGGCTCGATACGGGGAATCGTTCATTTATATCGGCAGCATCGAAAAGATCGCCTTTGAAGCCATCATGATTCCCGCCTGCTCATGGTGGAATCCGGCGATGCCTGCCCAAAACAGGTCCTACGTCCTGCAGCACGAGCAGATCCATTTTGCCCTGGTTGAACTGACCGCCCGACGACTGACCGTCAATGCACGCGAAGCGGTCAAGACGTTCATGGCCATCCACCCCACCCCCGAGGCGGCAAGGGCGGAAGTCGCCGCCACGGTCAAACAATGGATTCGATCGGCCATGGATGAATCCCTGGCGGAGCACACTGCCTTCGATGAAGACACCTCGCTGTTCCATAGCCCCAAGCGCCAGCACTGGTGGATGGAAAAGGTTGAAAACGAACTGGCCCTTTTTCAGTAAAGCGATCAATCGGGTGTTGAGTAAAGATTGCGCTCAACCGCCTGAACCCGCGGGGACAGCAGGCGAGAACAGGGGATACAGCAGGTAGGCGATATAAAGCGCATAAGTCAGCAGGGCCAGCACCCCCTCCCACCGGTCCATGACGCGCACCCGGCCGGTATACATGAAGATGAACAGCATGATGCTGGCCGCCATCATGACGCCCATGTCTACATTGGCCGCCGGGTTGAAGGGGATCGGTCGAATGACCGCACTGACACCCAGGATAAAAAACACGTTGAAGATGTTGGAACCGACCACGTTTCCCACCGCAATCTCCACTTCTCCCCGCCTGGCGGCCACGACCGAGGTGGCCAGTTCGGGCAGTGAGGTTCCCACCGCCACGACCGTCAGCCCCATCACGGCCCGGGGGATAGCCCAGGTAATCCCCCAGGATGACATGGCACTGTCCACGATCCATCGCCCCCCGAACAGCAACCCGCAAAAGCCCATCAGTCATTTTCAGGGCAATCCAGTGCCGCTTTGTCGGCGGGTGCCGGACTGACTTCCGGCAGGCCGGGAACCGGTGTGGGGGCAGCAATGGATGCCGTGTAAGCGATGAAAATGGCGAAGAAACCCAGCAGCACCAGGCCATCCGACCGCGTGATCGTTGAATGGACAGCACCGTCAATATAGACGTCGCTGGCCACAACCCACAGCAGCACTGCCGCCAGCAGACTGAAGGGGATCTCCTTCCACGACAGATCCCCTCTCGAAACGGTAGAGCGGTCGAACCAGCGCCGAAATTCCCAGGATCAAAAGGATGTTGGCGATGTTGCTGCCCATCACGTTGCCCAGAGCGATATCGGTGCTGCCGCTGATACGCGGCCGAGATATTGACGAAAAGTTCAGGGGCCGACGTCCCGAAAGCCACCACGGTCAGGCCGACGGCCGTCGGAGAAACATTCATTCCCCGCGCCAACCGCGCGGCGCCATCCACGAACAGGTCGGCGCCCTTGAGCAAAACGACAAACCCGGCCAGCATCAACAGGGAAGAAACGATCATTAGAAGAAACCGCAAATCATGCGCGTTTTTGTATCCATACCGGTTTCAACCCCTGCGATGCGGCAAAGCCATGGTACGGGGACAGCAGGCAAAGGAACTGTCGATGGGAATTTGTCGGCCGCAGTTATCCATCATAGCGGTATTACGCACCATCGTCTGTCTTTTCGACTTTCCCGGCTCCGGCGTGTCCGTGGGCGAATTCCCAGCGCTTGTCAAGAAAATAGAATATCGGAACCGTCATTCGTGAAAAGAGCAGCGATGCCACCTCGCCGGCCATCAAAGAGATGGCCAGGCCCTGGAAGATCGGGTCGAAAAGGATCACCGAGGCCCCCACCACCACGGCGGCGGCCGTGAGCATCATGGGCCGGAAGCGCACCGCCCCGGCATCGATGACGGCCCGGTCCAGCGGGGCCCCTTCGGCCAGCCGAAGCTCGATAAAATCCACCAGGATGATGGAATTTCTCACCACGATACCCGCACCGGCGATAAATCCGATCATGGATGTGGCCGTGAAAAAGGCCCCCATGGCCCAGTGGGCCGGCAGGATGCCGATCAGCGAAAAGGGAATGGCCACCATGATCACCACCGGCGTGGAAAAGGACTGGAACCAGCCCACCACCAGCACGAAAATCAGCACCAGTACCACGGCGAAGGCCATGCCCAGATCCCGGAACACCTCGTAGGTGATGTGCCACTCGCCGTCCCACTTCATGGCGAAGCGCTGGTCGCTCTCGGGCAGGGCCGCCGTGTGCTGGGCGATGCGATACCCTTCGGGAAGGGTCGATGGCGTCGATTTTCTTGCGCATTTCCAGGATGGCGTAAACCGGGCTTTCCTTGGCTCCGGCCACATCACCGATCACATAGACCACGGGCATCAGGTTTTTGTGGTAGATGCTGCGGTCCGCCGGCGTCTGTTCCACCTTTCACCAGATCGGACAGCGGCACCAGGTGGCCGTCGGGGGCACTGACGTTGATGGCCTTGAGCAGATCGATGCCGGCGCGCAGGGCCAGGGGCGGCTGCAGCACGATGGCCACATCTTCTTTTTCCTGCGGCTGGTGCAGCAAGCCCGGTCTGGGCAGCCGGAAAGGACGTCTTTGACGGTCTGGGTGAGATGGGCCACGCTGATGCCATGCAGGGCGGCCCGCTCCTGATCCACCGCGATCTGGTAGCGGGTCTGATCCTCTTCCATGTACCAGTCCACATCCACCACGCCGGCGGTCTCTTCGAAATATTTTGCGGATTTTCAGGGCCAGATCCCGCTGCCGCTCGTAGTCGGGACCATACACTTCGGCCACCAGGGTCGAGATGACCGGCGGGCCGGGAGGCACCTCGGCCACCTTGATCCGGGCACCGTAACGATCGGCAATAGCTTTCAGCGGCGGCCGCACCCGTTTGGCGATGGCGTGGCTCTGCTGCTTGCGGCTGGCCTTTGCCGGCCAGGTTGACCTGGATGTCGGCCTGGCTCGGCGAATGGCGCAGGTAGTAGTGGCGCACCAGGCCGTTGAAACTGAACGGGGCCGGACGTGCCCACGTGGATCTGGTAGTCGACCACTTCATTGACCGTAGCCAGGTAATCCCCCATTTCAAAAGCCGCGGCGGCCGTGTCCTCGAGGGTCGCATTGTCAGGCATGTTCACAGGACAACCTGAAATTCGCTCTTGTTGTCGAAAGGCAGCATTTTGACCTTGACCAACCCGACGGCCACCATGGCGCAGGCACCCATCAGCAGGACGGCGACACCGAGCAGGAACGACCATCGCCATCCCCGGTTGTGCAGCAAATGGTTCCATTACGTTGCGGTACAACCGGGTGGTCCAGTCCTCGTCGGACCCATGACTTTCGCTGTGCGCGCCTGTTTGCCCATTGCGGCCCAGGAGCCGGTAGGCTGCCCAGGGGGTCACGATGAAGGCCACGATCATGCGAAAATACCATGGCCGCCGACGCGCCCACCGGTATCGGGCGCATGTAGGGCCCCATCAGACCGCCCACAAAGGCCATGGGCAGGATGGCGGCGATGACCGTCAGGGTGGCCAGGATGGTCGGATTGCCCACTTCGTCCACGGCTTCGACAGCCACCAGTGCGCGGGGCCGGTCCTTCGATTTTGCCCGGAAGCCGAAAATGCCGAACGATGTTCTCCACCACCACGATGGCGTCGTCCACCAGAATGCCGATGGAGAAAATCAAGGCGAAGAGGGTGATACGGTTGAGCGTATAACCGTAAAGGTAAAACACCGCCATGGTCAGGGCCAGGGTGACCGGAATGGCAAAGGCCACCACGCCGGACTCCCGGTGGCCCAGGGTGAACCAGATCAGAATGGTCACCGACACGATGGCGATCAACATGTGCAGCAGCAGTTCGTCACTCTTCTCTTTGGCCGTTTCCCCATAATGTCGGGTGATCGTGAGGTGGATGTTGTCCGGGATAACATCTCCCTTGAGCGCGTCGACCCGCTCCAGCACCCTGTCGGCCACGCTGATGGCGTTGGTGCCCTTGCGTTTGGCCAACGTCAGGGTGACGGCCGGATAAGGGGCCTGACGGGCGACGGCCGGAGATATGCCCTTTTCGCCGGCGGCTGGTCCGGTACCCAGAAAAACATAGTTATCCGGAACCGGCGGGCCGTCGGAGATGGTGGCCACGTCTCCCAGATAGACGGGGCGGCCCCGGTAGGCCGCCACCACCACGTTTCTGACATCTTCGGCCGTTTTCAGAAAATCGCCGATGTGGATGATGATCTGACCGTCGGGCGACGGATACGCACCGGCGTCGGCCGCCTGGTTCGCGGCCATGACCAGCTGGGCGACGGCCTTGAAGTCCAGACCGTAGCCGGCCATGCGCACCGGGTCGAGCTGCACCTCCACCCGCCGGCTTTCGCCGCCGATGAGTCTGCTGACCGAGACGTTGGGCTCGCGTTTAACCTGATCCTCCACCTCGGCGGCCACCCGCCGCAGCAGGTACGGATCCACCTCTTCGCTCCAGAAGGTCAGGGCCAGGATGGGCACGTCGTCGATATAGCGCGGCTTGATCAGCGGCGGGGTGATGCAGCAGGGAATGCGGTCCATGTTGGCCATAAGCTTGGACTGAAGCCGCACGATGGCCTGCTCCTCGTTCTGCCCGACATAGAAGCGCACTATCGTCATGGCCATGCCCGGCATGCTGGTGGAGTAAATGTACTCAACGCCGGGAATTTCCCACAGCAGCTGCTCCATGGGGCGCGTCACCCGTTGTTCCACCTCCGCCGAGTCGGACCCGGGCATCTGCACGAAGATGTCGATCATCGGCACGATGATCTGTGGCTCTTCCTCGCGGGGAAGCGCCACCACAGACGCCAGGCCCAGCAGGATCGAGGCGATAATGATCAGCGGGGTCAGCTTGGAATTGATAAAGTAATTGGCGATTTTTCCGGCAGGACCGTATGATTGATTCATTTCTCAATCTCCACGGTAGATCCGTTGTTCAGTTGGGTGGGCGGACCGACCACTATCCGGACGCCGTCCTGGAGCCCCGAGATCACCTCCATCTGCTCGCCATAGCTTCGGCCGGTTCGGATCAGACGGAACCGGGCGGTGTCTTTCTCATCCACAATGAACACGCCGGTCAACTGCCCCTTGCGGACCACGGCCGTCTCGGGAATGCGCATCGACTGGCGCTCGCCGATGATCAACGGCACGCGGGCGAACATACCCGATCGAATGGACCGGGTGCCTGAGACGCCCACCTGAACCACGAACGTCCGGCTGCTCGGATCGGCCGAAGGGATGATCACATCCACCGTACCGGCAATGGGCACATCGTCGACTGCCGGAATGCGGACGTCCACCCGCTGACCCGTGCGGACCGACTGGATATAGGTTTCGGGAACCACCAGATCAACGCGGTAGCCGCCCTCCCGCTCCAGGGTCAGCAGCGGCGTCCCCGGGGCGGCCAACGCCCCCGTGTCGCTCAGTTTGGCGGTCACTTTGCCGTCGAAGGGAGCCAGTACGCGGGCATCCTTCTGCGCAACGATGGCGGAATCCACGGCGGCCTGCGCCTGTTTGACCCGGTAGCTGGCCGCCTCGACCATGGATTGGGCCTGGGTCAGCGCTGCCTGCGCCTGTTTATACTGGGCATCCACGGTTTCAAAAGTCTCCTGGGTGATGGCACCGCCCTCCAGCATGCTGCGGTTGCGTTCGTAGGACAAACGCGCCCGCTGGGCGCCGGCTTCGGCCGAGGTCCGGGCCGACACCGCACCGGCTTCGGCCTTTTTGGCTTCCGCAAGGGCCGCCCGGGCCTGATTCAACTGGGCGGATACCTGGCGCGCATCCAGCACCACGAGCAGATCGCCATTTTTGATCGAGTCCCCCTCTTTAACCCTGAATTCGAGAATGACGCCCATCAGTTTGCTGGAGACCGTCGCCGACAATCGGGCTTTCACCGTACCCACGGCCTCATACACGACCGGCTGGACGGCGCTCCGTGCTTCGTTCACCCGCACCGTAACGGAAGGCCCTTCAACCGGTGGGGTGCTGCCCGGTTCGATCTTCTCTGAACAGCTGAACAGTAATAGGCCGGCAATCAAAAGGGTGGCTGCCATCAGATTAAGGGTTCGCATTGTTCATTTCCTTTTGCTTTAAAAATCATTACCATCGACACGGGGACATTCCGAAAACGCATGGAACAGGCAATGGATTAGAACCAGAAACATCCGGATGGTTTCGTTTCGCTCGCCGATTTTATCATTTTTATGGATTTCCGCCAACAGCAACGGGTTCATGATTGACCTGCAGGGCTTATTTTTTAGGCCTCACCTCGATCGTCACCGCCACGTCCGGCCATCGTTTGTCCACCGGCTGGACGGCCGGCGGTGCAATGGTCTTGCAGAACAGCGTGGTGGTCTCCCTTAAATTTTCCAGATAGATCGGGGTGGTGGTGATGCTTGAAACCTGGTCCTTTCCCCCGGTGGCGGGCAGCAGTGCCTGCACCCGGTTCGGTTTGACAACCACGGCGGCAATCTCCAGCTTAGCGGGGAGCCGGCCCACCAGCTGGGCGTTGATGGCGATTTCGCGCTTAACGATTTTTGCCAGGGTCAACTCCAGGCTCGACGGTGTCACATCCAGCAGGGTCACATTCTTGGGCAACCTGACATTCTCATCGGTGATCAGAAAGGGGCCGCCACGACTGTTTCCCCGGTACGGCATTCGACAGATCGATTTTCACGCTGAGCTGGGCCGGACTCAACCCATCCAGGCTGGTCCGCGGACCGGCCAGATTAACAGCGCTTTGATGATGATCATTGAATTCAACCAGACTCCTTCGACAGTCTCGCCGCCTGGCCCGGTTTGCATGTCAGGCGGACTGCCGACCATCGCCCCGATGGCCGGGCTATTTGCGCTTGTCGGTGGATCGCCATCCGCCAAGAGGGGTGGATACCGGCTTGAGCACTCTGCGCATGTCCCGGGCCTGTTCGATGACGTAGAACAATTTCGGATCCAGCCGCTGCACCTCGGGCAATATCCATTTCAGTTCCCGGCGCCGGCAGGCGATGTACAGCTCGTTGACCGGCCCCCGCATGCCTTCGCCGTGAAAGATGGTCACCGGCTGACCCCTCTGTCTCAGAAAAGTCGCGATTTCAAGCCCCGCACTGCGGGTGATGATTCTCAGGATCATCGTTCCGAAGGCCAGCCTGCGCTCGACCATGATCCCCACCACGTTGCCGGTGGCGTACCCGAATGCATAAAAGACGACCAGCAGGGGGTGGTCCTTGATCTGATTGATCACCGCACTGACGACGGTCACCCAGATGGAAATTTCAAAAATCGCCAGGGTAAAGGCGATGGCGGTTCTCCCCTGAACCGTGACGATGGTGCGGATGGTGCCGATGGACACATCGCAGATTCTTGCTAAAAAGATGATGACTCCCGTCAGGAGAATATGTGGATCAAACATGAGTTGCTGTATCTTCCCCCATCCCTCTTGGTCACGATGGACCGGTATGTGGCACCACAAAGCGGTGAATGATTTTCCTCCGGAATCGACGACCCCACGTCTCTACGGATCTGTGGCAGCGCAATCGTTTTTCAATTCTCTTTTAAACCATGCAATCGGGACGATGGCAAGCACAACCGGAAAAACCGCCGTGACAAAAACACCCGGGGGGGTTCCGTCCCCGGATGGTCCCCCGTGTCAGGTTCCCACTGGGTTGTTTTTTCCGTTCATACATGCCAACCGCTGATGGTACACCTTGAGCCACTGGCTGTACCTTGCGCACAAGTTCAACGCCAGAACCGGAAGTTGAAGCAGTATCTGCTGAAATGAATCACATGAAATAGTCACGAGCCGGGCCTTGGTTTCACACCGCACGGTCACCAGTTGTTCAGCGCTGCCCATACAGGCGAGTTCACCCACGATATCGCCGGTGGACCATTCGCCGGATCGGCGGGCGCCGTCGGAACACAGGCTGCCCTGGCAGACCAGATAGATCCGATTCCCGACACTGCCTTGACGCAGGAGGACTTCCCCTTGATCGACGGTTATCCATTGCGCCTTGCCAACCACCTCGGCCAGTTCACGGATCTTAATGCCCCGAAAAAAAGGCATGGCGCGCAGATGACGAATTCGTTGGCCCAGGCTCAGCGAATCGTCCGCCGTCCCCTCCGACATCCGGGGAACCTCGGAAAGCGGGTCGGGGGATAAATCGAGGATGGGCATGATCGCAGGGTTTTCCTGAACCGCTTCAAGGCACAGGGCCTGCAAAACCGGATCGGGTTCGCTGAGAAGCGAAACCATGGCTTCGCCGGGAGAACCGGGCGGACTCGTCCAGGATTTAACGGAAATCCTGCCGGTGATCAGTTGTTCCTGAACGAATTGCCCGTCGAGAAGCGGCATGAGCCCCCGGCGGATATGGCCGTGCAGGGCGTTGTCGAGCGCTTCCTCGGCATCTTCCCGCTCACGTTTATTGCTTGAGTTGAGGGCACGCACAATCACCCGCATGCGCTCTCCGAAAACGACGGTCCCCAATGCATGCAGAATCATGTCAACCGTGTCGACCTGTTTTTCCACGAGGACAGATTGGAGCAGGTCCTTCGCAGGACCACCGGGAGCCGCGGCCAATGCCCGGGCAAGGTCGAGAAACCGATAGGCCCGCTTAAGTTCAGCGGTCACGAAACCGGATAAGGCCACACCGGGCAGCCCGATGTGCTGAAGGAGGCGGGCAATCTCGCTCCGCTGGCGACGCGAAGGTTCAACCAGGGCCAGGAGCAATTCATCGGCTGCGCCGGAACCTTTTTCTTTGATGAAGGCACCGGCGCGGTCCCTGATCGCCTGGTCCGGATCCTTGAGCATGGCCACGACGCGTCTCAGGGGCACCCGGTCGGCCAAAGTGCACAGGATGTCCATCGCCTTCAGCCGGATCCTTAAGGATTCGTGGCCGGTCAGGGCCAGTGCCAGGTCCGGCAAGTCCCTATGGCCCATGCGGGCCAATCCCTCCAGCGCCCAGCCAACGGTCTCCGGGTCATCGGATGAGGACAGGTTGTCCACCAGCAACTTTTCAAAAGCACTGTCTCCGACCTTCCCGACAAGGGCAACGGCGGTCCGCACCTGCGTGGGATCACCATTGAGAAGTTGTCGAACCTGGTTCCGATACACCTGCCGGTGCCCGGGATCGGTGCTGCGTCCCATCCCCGCGTAGGCCTCGATACGAACCCTGGGGTCAGCATGGGTCACATGGCTCTCCAGAAAGGGGCCGCTGCCGTCGGGATGCAGACGAACCATCGCTTCCAGCCGCACCCATTGCCGGTCCGGAGGCACAGTGGATATCCGTGCAATCATATCCGGCAGAAGCCCCCTGACATCATCGGGACCCAGCAGCGACAACACCTGCTGCTGGATTTGGGCGGCCTGTGACGGGATAGCCCCGAGGACCTGATCGATCCACCCCGGGGGTTTGATCCTGAGGAGCAACTGAGCACAGTTCAGCACCATGCGCCCATCGTCCGATGATAGTCCCTTCCGGACGGTGTCCAGTGAATTCCGGCTGCCGGCGAGCATTTTAAGATGATCATTTTCCATCGGTTCCAGGTCAACCTGTTGTTCGGAAAGGGACTGCACCAGGATTGCAGGATAGGCCCGCCTCAGTCGAAAACTGGTCACCACCCAGATCATCGCCAGTGGAATGGCGATGATGGACAGCATCCGTGGGCTGATCGTCCCGCTGACCAGGATGAGAAGACCGGAGCCGGTGAAATCGGAAAGCCGGATCACTCCTCCCCGCAGCATCACTCTGACCATGGATCGAAGATGCGCCGGGAAGAAGTTGTAAAGAACCGACCGGGCAGGGTTGTTCAGGACGGTTTTGAGTACTTCGGTGGTAAACTTGGCATAGACGCCGGCCAGAATATCGAAGCGCAGGAGAATTCCGGTGAAGGCCATCACATAATTGGCCGGGTGGAAGAGCATGCTGGTAGGGATGTCCCACGCCGAAATCAGACGGCTCGAGACCAGCAGGCAGAGAAAAATGACGGTGTTGGAGACACCGCGATAAACACCAAAAAAATGAAGGGTCGCCGCTTCGGAAACAAAGTGTTGATCCACCGTACGTTGAACTGGTAGTCCATAATGGGCAACAGCATGTTGGGGATGGCCAGCAGGAGGATCATATACCTGAGCAATGCGTATTGTTGGGTGCAGGCGATGAAATCTCTGACCATTTACCCGTAGGTTACTTTGTCTTTTGTGGCGGCGACAGGGGAATGCGGTTGAACAGGGGTTCCGGCCACCCGGTCCATCAATGTGTTGAGCAGGGCCGCCAGGGCCATTCCGGCCGTGAACAGCAAAAGGATGTTTTCCGTTCCGATCCACCCCGCAACATTACGGGTCAGCAAACTGCCTGCAGCGGTCCCCACCACACCACCGGCAGTGACGAGCGTGTAGAGCCGCTTGGACTGCTGGGTGGTGAACAGGTCGCCCAGGATATCCCAATACAGGATCGGCAGGATGCTGACCGCCTGGGTTTTAAGGATGTACAGCGCGGGGTAAACCCAGTGGGCATCTGTCCCGAACAGCGTCCGGAGCAATCCCGCAGACACCCCATAGAAAATAAGCAGGCCGGAAAAAACGCGCAGGGAACGGTAGCGTTCCATGAGCATGCTGACCAGACCGGCAACGAAAAAGGTGATCAATGCCTCGCCCAGAAAAACCGCCGGCAGTGCATGGACACCGAAGCGTTTGAGAAAAGTCGCTTGGGCAACGTTGTTGATCATGATGCTGCTGGCACTCATGACCAGTTGGATGGCGGTCACCCAGGCCAGCAGTTTCCATTCTCCGGGGTGAACCCGCAATGCCCGGGTCAGAAAGTCCAGGGGCAGAACCTGCTGGAACAAGGTATGCCGCGACGTCGAAGATTCAATGAATGGGTTTTTTCATGCGTGAACCAATGTATACACGTCAGTGATTCGGTTCGTAAAAAAGAACCTGAGAGCCGATTAAAAAATGGTTTCGGCCGCAACGTCCCTTCCGGATGACATTCAGAAGAACCGGGAAGATGCCCTTGCGGATGTTTCAATATAGAAACTGGCGTTTCACGTTCAGATTCAGGACGGCAAAAAGCATCAAAACCACCCCAAATTCTTTTTTCAATTTCTATAGTCCTCCCAAAACAATACCGCAAGAAAAGGCTCACGAAAAATCATCAAGGTCCATGCCTACCTCCCAGCTGGCTGTCAGCAGCGGATGGGCTATTCTTCAAGCACTGTTTTTTCAATCCATTTTGGTCGTTTCGTAGGACATATCCCGACATAAATTACCAGTCGGGTCCTACATCAAAATCGGAAGCACACTTATACCACGCTTCGGTCGAAGGGCTTACATTTCAGACCAAGGATGAGATCCAACAGTGGGGGAAGATCAACCCATAGACAAAGGAGAGAAAAATGGAAATCCGAAAAAAAAGAGATCTGCGTTATCTGCTCGCGGCCTTGATGGTGGTCACCACAATAGGCTTGACCCAGTGTCAATCCCCTTCAGACCAAATTGCGGTGGCCCCTGCCGTCAAGGATGAGCATGTTAAACCGACGGTTGCCGATATGTCGACGGTCAACTGGAAAACAGCCATCGCCCAGGTAGCCCGAGAGAACATCCCGGCCGTCGTTCACATCAACGTCACCCAGCGACGGGAAATTTCCAACCCCATGATACCATTTGGCAACGATCCGTTTTTCCATTTCTTTTTCAACGGCCCCCAAGCACCGCGCAAGTTCAAGCAGGAGTTGAGAGGTCTGGGAACCGGCATGCTGATCGACGATAAGGGCAATATCCTGACCAACAACCACGTGGTTGCCGGGGCGACCGAGATCAGTGTGCTACTGGCAGACGGCACCTCCTACCCGGCCAAACTGGTGGGCACGGACCCGAAAACCGATCTCGCGGTGATCCGAATCCAAACCGATGAGAAGCTGCCGTCGGTGACCTTCGGCGACTCAGACCAGATCGAAGTCGGTGACTGGGTGGTGGCCATCGGTCATCCCCGCGGGCTCGACCAGACCGTCACGCAGGGAATCATCAGCGCCAAGCACCGGCGCGGCGTCCTCGACCCCACCTCATACCAGGATTATCTGCAGACCGATGCGGCCATCAACCCGGGTAACAGCGGCGGACCGCTGATCAATCTGGCGGGACAGGTCGTGGGCGTCAATGCGGCCATCGCCTCGCAATCGGGCGGTTTCGAGGGAATCGGTTTCGCCATCCCCAGCAACATGGCCGTTCATGTGGCCAAGGCGTTGATCGACCACGGAAAGGTGATCCGCGGCTGGCTGGGGGTCAGCATCCGCGACCTGACGCCGGATCAGGTTAAGTCCATGAAGCTCAAAGATCGCAAGGGTGCCCTGATCGCTGATGTGGTCCCGAACAGCCCGGCCGACACCGCCGGTCTGAAAAAAAACGACCTGGTCGTCAATTTCCAGGGAAAACCAATAGCGGACGCCGCCGCCCTGCAGCGCCGTGTGGGTGATACACCGGTGGGGCAGACGGCCGACCTGACCGTGGAGCGGGACGGCAAATCGATCGACCTGACCGTGACCATCGGCAACCTGGATGACGCCGTTCGACGGATCGCCGCCTCTCTTGAAGATCGTCTGGGAGCGGTGGTGCGTCCTTTGAAGGCCGACGAGAGCGAGAATTTTGGCCTGGAACCTGGCCAGGGGGGTCGCCATCAAATCGGTGGAAGCCGACGGTGTGTTGGGAAAAGCCGGTTTTGAAAAAAACGATGTGATCCTGGATGTCAACAACCTGCCCGTTGAGGGAGTCGAGGGATTTGTGGCCCTGGTCAAAGCCCTGCCGCCCCACCAGCAAGCCCTGTTCAAAGCACTGGACCATCGTACCGGACAAAGCGGCTTCGTTCAGGTGACGATCGGATAACCATTCCCACGTCCGTTTCCCCACCGGTCGACGGACATGGATCAATCAGCGGCGCGCTCCGAATAGAATTTCCGGGAAAGGCGCGCCGCTCTCATTAAAACGGAACGCCGCGACGGAGGTCAGCATGAAACAGCAGCACAAGTTCTCACTGGGTTATTACCTGTTTGTCTTTTTTTCGATCATCATGCTGGAGTCGATCTTCTTCAGCGGCGCCGCGGTCAAGGAAATCTCCTACAGCCGATTCCGGAATATGCTCACGAATGACCGGATTCAGAGCGTAATCGTGGAATCGGACCGTATCTTTGGTCTGGAAAAAGCGACCGCTGCCGTCGGTGGCAGCACCGCAAAAGAATCGCCGGCGTTCCAGCCGCCCCACAAGAAGGCGCCCTGGAATCTGGATTTTGGCCTGTTCAACAAAAAAGCCCAGAATAAGGCCGAACGCCAGTTCGTGGTCACCCGTCTCGACGATCCAAAGCTGATTGCCGACCTGCAGGCCCATGGGGTGGATTACCGCGGCAAGATCGAATCCCACTGGCTCTCCAACTTCCTCTCCAACTGGATCCTGCCGCTGGCATTTTTCATTCTCCTTGGGCGCTTTCTGGCCCGCCGCATGGGCAAGGGCGTCGGGTTCCTGGATGTGGGCAAGAACAAGGCCCGGATCTATGCCGTGGATCCCTCACAGAAGGTCTCCTTCAACGATGTGGCCGGGGTGGATGAAGCCGTCGAGGAGGTTAAAGAGGTGGTCTCATTTCTCAAAAGTCCGGAACGCTATACCCGGCTGGGCGCCAAACTGCCCAAGGGGATCCTTCTGATCGGTCCTCCGGGTACGGGCAAAACCCTGTTGGCCAGAGCAGTGGCCGGTGAGGCCGGGGTGCCCTTCTTCAACCTCAGCGGTTCCGATTTTGTGGAGATGTTCGTGGGCGTGGGGGCCGCAAGGGTTCGCGACCTGTTCAAGGATGCCAAGGACAAAGCCCCCTGCATTATCTTTATCGATGAACTGGATGCCGTGGGCAAGAACCGCGCCCAGGGGGTTTATATGGGCGGCAATGACGAGCGCGAAAACACCCTCAATCAGCTGCTCACCGAGATGGACGGGTTTGATCCCCAGGCCGGCATTATCATCATGGGGGCCACCAATCGCCCCGAAGTACTCGACCCGGCACTGTTGCGGCCCGGACGATTCGATCGTCAGATCCTGGTAGATCGCCCCGATTTGAAGGGGCGCATGGACATCTTTGCCGTTCACACGCGTGAAGTTATGCTCGATGACCAGGTCGACTTTCGCAACCTGGCTGCCGAGACACCCGGATTCGCCGGCGCGGAAATCGCCAATGTCTGCAATGAAGCGGCACTGCTGGCCTCGCGCAAGGGGGAAACGTCCGTCTCCCAGAGCGACTTTCAGGATGCCATCGAACGGGTCATCGCCGGTCTGGAGAAGAAAAATAAGCTGATCAACCCACACGAGCGTCAGGTGGTTGCTTATCACGAATCGGGCCATGCCATCGTCGGGCACTTCACCCCCGGAGCCGACCCGGTTCAGAAGGTCTCCATCATTCCCCGGGGGATCGGCGCCCTGGGCTACACCCTGCAAACTCCTCTTGAAGATCGTTTTCTCATGTCGCGCAGCGAGCTGCTGGGCAAAATCAAGGGACTGCTGGGCGGCCGCGCCGCCGAAGAACTGATCTTCGGCGAAATTTCCACCGGCGCTTCCAATGACCTGGAGAAGGTGGCCGACATTGTCCACAACATGCTCACGGTGTACGGGATGAGCGATCAGATGCCCAATCGGTCGCTGGTTGAAAAAGCCTCATCCAACCCATTCCTCGGCCAGGGACCTTCCATGCAACGCCGATCGGAAACCCTGGAAACGCTGATCGACAAGGAAACCCAGGCAATTATCGATGCCGCCTATCAGTCGGCTCAGCAGATTCTGAGCGAGCACCGCGGTGAATTGGAAGCCATGTCCGAACTGCTGCTGGAAAAAGAGAAAATCGACGGGAAGGACATCCAGCGTATCCTGGGGCCGGGCCAGGCATTGGAATCAGCACCCCGGACCGGGCAGCCCCGGTTGACCGCAGCGCGGTAGCATAATAGGCTGGCATTCGGGTAATACGGGCTGCAGACAGCCCCCAATCGCCACCCGCCGGCAAAGGAGACTCAAGATATGAATCAACCCGGGAAAAAAATCGGTTACTGGTCGGTGGTAGCCATCGGTATCGGCGGGATGGTCGGCGGCGGCATCTTCGCGGTGCTGGGATTATCCGTGCAGATGACCCGCGGTGCGGCACCGGTGGCGTTCATGGTCGCCGGACTGGTGGCCATGGTGACCGCATACGCTTATGCGCGCCTGTCGGTGGCCTTCCCCAGCCAGGGCGGCACCGTCACCTTTCTGGACCATGCTTTCGGCTCGGGGCTGTTAACCGGCACGACCAACATCCTGCTTTGGATCAGCTACATCGTAATGCTCTCTCTCTATGCGTTCGCCTTCGGCAGTTACGGCGCCGCCATGTTTCCCGAAGAATCCCGCCTGGTCTGGAAACACGTGCTGATCAGTGCCGGAGTGATTGCGGTCACCGGTCTTAATTTTCTCAACGTCGAGGTGATCGGTAAGGCTGAGGAATGGATCGTGGCGGTCAAGATCACCATTCTGCTCTTCTTCGTCGCCGTGGGGGCCTGGACCATCAACACTTCCCGTCTGGCTGTCGGCAGTTGGCCGGATGCGACAGCTATCCTTGCCGGGGCGATGATTATTTTTCTGGCTTACGAGGGTTTTGAACTGATCGCCAACACGGCCGGAGATGTCCGTGAGCCGGAGCGCACCCTTCCGCTTGCTTACTACTCGGCCGTCGGGTTCGTGATCCTGCTCTATGTGCTGGTGGCCGCGGTGACGGTAGGCAACCTGCCGGTGCAGCGGATCGTGGATGCCAAGGACTATGCCCTGGCCGAAGCGGCCCGGCCCTTTCTGGGATCGTTCGGCTATCTGCTGATCACCCTGGCGGCGCTGCTCTCGACCCTGTCCGCCATCAATGCCACGCTCTATGGAGCTGCGCGGCTCAGTTACACCATCGCTAAAGACGGTGAGCTTCCCGAGATACTGGAACGCAAGCTGTGGAACCGTCCTGCAGAGGGCCTGTTGATCACCACCGGGGCCACCCTGCTGGTGGCCAATTGCTTCGACCTGTCAAGCATCTCAACCATGGGCAGCGCTGGTTTCCTGCTTATTTTCGCGGCCGTCAATGCGGCCAATGCCAGGTTGGCCCGGCAAACCGGCAGCCGGCGCTGGATTTCCGTTCTGGGCGTTTTTCTCTGCCTGAGCGCCCTGGCCAGCCTGATCCGCTACACCATCCGGCAGGCCCCAAGCCATGCCTGGGTGCTGGTGGCCATGCTGGTGCTGGCTTTTGTGGTAGAAGGCGCCTACCGCCTGTGGCGACGGGGCCATTCTTCCCTTGACCGTTCCCGGTCCTGACCCATAAAGACTATTGACCGCAATCAGGAAGATATGCAGCGATTTACCCATAAGTGAGACTGATTCATCAAAGTCTCTTTCTTCTACCGGATTTCAACGGTATCTGAGCTTATGATCGAAAATTCAGTCGCGTAAAATATTCTTGACAAGAATATTATTGTCCGACTAAATTATATTATCTCATAAAAATATTCCTCCCGCCAGTCATTCGCTGAACCGAATTAATTGCCATCGTTTCCCGGAGAGCCTTTTCTATGCCCCTGTTGGACATCCGCCACCTGAGCACCCACTTCAAGACGCCCCACGGTATGGTGCGCGCCGTGGACGACGTCGACCTGACGGTCTCCACGGGGGATGTACTGGGCATCGTCGGCGAGTCGGGCTGCGGCAAGAGCGTGCTTTCCCTGTCGATTCTGCGACTGCTGCCCATGCCCCCGGCCTTCTTTGCCGGCGGGCAGATCCTGTTCGACGGCCAGGACCTGCTTAAGGCCTCTTCAGAGGAGGTTCGCCGGATCCGCGGTAACCGCATCAGCATGATTTTCCAGGAGCCCATGACGGCGCTCAATCCGGTTTTCACCATCGGCAACCAACTGGCGGAGGTGTTTCAGGTGCACGAGGCTATGGGACGATCGCAAGCCCTGGAAAAATCTGTCGAGATGCTGAAAACAGTGGGCGTGCCGGCACCGCAACGGCGGGTGAAGGAATACCCCTACCAGCTGTCGGGGGGGTATGCGTCAGCGGGTGATGATTGCCATGGCGCTGGCCTGTCGTCCGGCGCTGCTCATCGCCGACGAACCCACCACGGCTCTTGACGTTACCATTCAGGCCCAGATCCTGGATTTGATGAATAAAATGCGGGAGGAGCTTCAAACGGCCATCGTGATCATCTCCCACGACCTGGGCGTGATTGCCGAGATGGCTAGGCGGGTGGCAGTCATGTATACCGGGCAGATCATGGAATCGGCCGACACGTTGTCGTTGTTCGATAATCCCCTGCATCCATACACCCGCGGCCTCATGCGTGCGATTCCCTCGCTGGAGATGAACGCGGACAAGGGCGAGCTGTATGAGATCGCGGGTGTGGTTCCAAGCTTGACCGACCTGCCGCCGGGATGCCCGTTCAACCCCCGCTGCCCTCGGGCGGGTGACATCTGCCGTCAGCAGCTTCCGAAGCTGCGTGAGCTGGTGCCCGGCCACCGAGTGGCCTGCTGGATGGTGGATCATGGCTGAACTGCTGGAAGTCTACAACATGGTCAAGCACTTTCCGGTTCGCCGTGGCCTGTTGGGCAGACGCCGGGAATATGTTCACGCCGTGGACGGCATCTCCTTTTCCGTGGGACTCGGAGCAGACCATGGGTCTGGTGGGCGAATCCGGATGCGGCAAATCCACCGCCGGCCGGGCGATTCTACGCCTGATCCGACCCACGTCCGGGGAGGTCCGCTTCAAGGGCGAAAACCTCCTGTCCATGGACTCCAGGCAGGAACGGCAGATGCGGCGG
>CAXXNU010000005.1:0-48500 GCA_963675805.2 Desulfobacterales bacterium
AGAACGGCCGCCGGTCTTCCGGGATCGTGTCGCTGCGGCTTAGAGCAGTCTGATGGAGAAGCGACAGTACCAAGCAGCCCAGGACCTCGCGGACCTCCGTACCGACGGTGGAAAGATCCGCCAGGAAGATCCTGCCCTCGTCCATGACTTGGCGGAAATTGAACGCACAGTCGGGCTGGGACAGCATGAGCGACACTGTCCGATTCACCAGCAATTTGCTGAGCTTGTTGCGAGGCGGCCCGAGATCATCCTTCCCGTAGTTCTTGAAGTCGTGGAGCCAAAATCGACGGGCAACCTCGTTGTCAAGAGTGTCCAGGAACACGCCGCGCATGTGCTCCGCGTAGGGCGACTTGTTCTGCAAGATGTTGGCCACATCCAGAAGCGTGCTGCCGGGCAAGTGCAGAAACGCGAAGAACGCATGACGGAGAAGGTGTTCAAGGCGATCACCCCAGTGCATAACGAAACTTTTGAAGGCTCCGACCAAGTCATCGGCCGTCCGGCCGATGTCCTGTCCGGCTATCGGCTGGAGCGGGTTCCAAAGAGGCACCCACTCCGGATCGCCCGGATTGAAGTAGATACTCCGCCCGATCTCTCGTTCCGGAAGGAGACACAGAAGCCGCTCCACCAGATCGCCATGGGGGTCGAGCACAGCGACGCCGTGGCCCTGACCGACGTCGTCGAGGATCATCCTCTCCATGAGCGACGACTTGCCCATGTCTGAGCGACCGATCAAATGCGTGTGGCGCCCGCGCAAGCGCCCCGGGATGTGCACCGGGACCGCTCTGCCAGCATAGTTGCACGTACCGATGCGTGTGCCCGCGGCAAGGGCAGTGCCGCGAACGGGAAGGGTCTCAAGGGCTTCAAGTGCAATCTGGCGGTATTCCGTGAACTGGGTGCGCGGTATATGCACGGGGCCCGTAAGCTCCCAGGAGTTCACGATGAAACCCGGACGGTAGGTGATGCCGAGTAGAAACATCTGCCGCAGGTGGTTGCGATGGACGAGGGCCGAGTAGTCGACTTCGGTGAGATGGTTGAGCGGCCGGCCGCCGTGCTGAAACAGATTCGCGAAGGTGGCAATGGAGCGCAGCAACGGGGCGCCGCGGTCTCCAGCGCCGACGACAGCCGTTCGAAGGGCGAGCGCGAAGAACGGGCGGTCATTGTGGGCCTTGGTCTCGACCTGGCCGGCCATGTGATGCCGTTCCCCCGACGGCCCTTCCTGCGCGTACCGTTGGGGTAGTTGGAGACCGTCCATGAGCTTGATCGCGTATTCCAGATCCAGCAGGATCTGCACGTTACGATGCCAATTGTGCGTGGCCGGGACAGGCTGAAAGAGGGCTTGGTAGATCCCTAACGCTTCGGCGGGAATGCCGGACATGGCCGTGATCAGCGGTTCAAAGGGGGAGACGTACAGCTCTTCTGGCCTAGTGAGGAGGTGCGAGTACGGGGGCGGCGGAAAGTAGTCGTTGAGCACTACCTCATCCCACGCGTCCGGCGGCATCGCGCTGAGGGGGGCCGCGGTTTGGAGGGAGAGCTCGCATCTCTCGAAACAACCGTAGAACGCGGATGAAACCACCGGCCAGTCTGCACGGTGACAGAGAATCGTGATGAGGATTTGGTCCTGATTGCCGGTGATCTCCAGCCCCGCGCGGTGCGAAACGGAACACAGCTGTCGGAGGAACAGCTCGGAGCGGCGCCAATCGAACTTCTGTTCGGGAGAAATCCATACCTGTCGCCGAAGCAGATCATCCAGACTCGGCGGCTGCTCGAGCACAACAGGAGAGATGGGGTCTCCGCAGATCTGGTCGCGTGCGAGAGTAAGGGAATGGAACGCTGGCTCCAGAGCCACGGGGCGGCCGCTGAGGTCTCGCCGGCAACCTTTCGCGAGCTCGTGATGCACCGCCTCTCGGGCTCTCTTCGCCAGAATCAGGGGGCGCGCCTGGGATATCAGGGCTGACTCGATGGACATACGCCGGCGTCCTTTCGATAGGACCACACTATCCAGCGGCAGGAATCCCGTCGGCGTTTCAAGCGTCCGGACGGCGGCGCAGTTTACCTGGCCAGCCGGCGCATACGCTGGACCAGCCGCGGATGTTCTTCCAATACTTTGGGAAAGTTCGCCCGTATTCGGGCAGCGGAGCCTTCGGTGAGCTCGGACGGCAGGAGGTGACCCCATTTCCCGATGTACTCGTCCCCCGCAGCGAGTTTCTCGTCGATGGAGAGCTGGTCCCACCAACGACCGATTCTGGCGGAAACCTCGTTCTCGCCGTATTGCCGCGCAACCCGGCTGGCGAGCTTCTTGAGCACGCCATAGAGACCACCTTCGTTTCCAGTGCGCGCAAGCTCGAAGGCGGCCTTCTCCCCGTTTTGGCCGTACTCCTGGAGGAGCAGCCGAACACAGCGACCCCACTCGAAGTCCGTTGACGCCTCCGGCAGCGCACGTGCGCCGAGCAGAGCGGCCTCGATGTGACGCATGAAGTTGATCAGGTGCGATCTGAACACATCCCATTGCGTCGCGTCAGCCTCATTGAAGCTGAACGAGTTGATCGCTCTATCTGCACGGGCCTCGGTTTCCTCCACGGTCTTCTGCGGGTCGATGCTTGTGAGCAGCTGGTCAAGTTCCGTCATCGTGGTCAGAGCCCCTATAGCCGGCGGACGAAGGAAGATGTGCGCTGCAAGGCTGTGACGTAGCTCCTGATCAAATCCTGGAAGTCACGTGCGTAGCGCTCCGGTTGATCGGCCCGAATAGAGGAGGACAGGTGCACGCCGCACTGGGCGATGAACTGGCGGATGATAGCCACCTTATCCTCCCACGCGATCGGGGCCACGTGCCGGTCGAACATGTCACGAGTGTACCGTTCCACGGATTCAGCCTTGAGACGTTCAGCAATCTTGTCCAGGACCAGGCGTAATCCCCCGTTGGTGCCGTCGTGGGCGTCGTTGTAGGCTGTGACGATGTCTCCGTTCTGGCGGCGATACTCGTGCTCGAGGATTTCCTTGGCCCTGCTGGTGGCCTCGGATCGGGAAAGCGCTCCACCGTGGGAAACGCAGGTTGTGAAGTGGTGCATGTAATAGTCGGCGACGATGTCGCTGAACTGGTCCCAGCTGGAAACGGTGTTCGAACAAAGTGGGTACGACATTCTCGCCTCGTCATGGGGGATCGCCACGCGCTGGGCAATTGTGCGTTCGTCAAGCGCGGCTAATAGACTGCTTATGGCGGGCATGGTATGTACTCCTGTCATAAAGCTCGAAGCAACGCGCGAACCGTGTCGATGGATCGAACGTAAGCTCGTGCGATCAAGTCATAGTGCTTGGCCAGTCGTTCAGGGGGCTTGGCGCGGACATCTGCCGGTAGATGCGGTGCCAGACGTTCAAGCAGGGCGGCGGTGAAGGCCACTCTCGCTGGCCAGTCTGCGGAATCGAGTGCTTCCTTGAGCACCCACTGGACATGTTTCACCTGCTGTTCGGTCTTGAATCGCTCGGTTAGCGCGTCGAGCACAAATCGCAGGCCGCCGTGCATGCCGTCGCGTGCTTCGGCCAGCGCTGCGGCCTGTCCACCATCCTTGGCAAACGTCCGCTCCAACAGATCGAGCGCTTCCGCCGAGACAACGTGCGGTTCGACTCCGGCCCCGATGGAGCGCGTGTGCCGGAGTAGATGGAGGTAATAAGAACTCACTGCCTCATTGAACTCGTCGTAAGTCTCCGCGGTGACACGGTCCATGTGGTAGCTCGCCCGGGCCGTGTCGATGGGCAAGCCGATCTTGCGGGCCACCGTATCCGCGCTGATCTCGCTGACCACGGTCTCAAACGCGGCGGACTCAGGCCTCAGTCCCTTTACGCTTCGTTCAGCCCGTAGCGCCATGACCGGCGTCTGGCTCTCAGGACTCCGGCCCTGGGCTGCATCGATGAGCAAGCGTACGTCTTCGTGATCCCCTTTTCCGGCGAATTGGCCGAACCGGATGCAGTCTTTCATTCCCAGAAGGGGAAACTTGACCTTCAGGCGCCTCGTGGACGACGGAAGAGAACCGATCAATTGCCCAAGCCTACCCCCTAGTCCAGAGGGATATGCTCGACGCCGCGCGTGGTACCTCATCCGCGCGGTGAGAAGTGCACGTGCCCTATCATTATCCCCGGACAACAGACGCCGCTCGAGCACGGCCCAGAACCGAGAGTCGTTGCTCTTGAGCAAGAATTCCCGTGTTTGTTCAACCCCGTCGCGTTCATCAGTCGTTTCCCAAGAGAGACCGAAGAAGCCGCGACGCAAGCCGGCAAGTACAACTGCTTCATCGCTGAACACGTGCGGCGCGAGTTCCGCCACGTTGCCGACCGCAGTCAGACGGATGTTTCCGGAAAACGAAGAGACGGCCTCTGAAGCTCTTTGAAGTTCTCCCGGCGATAGCGCCCTGAGGCTGCCATCCGTCCGGAAGGTGGGGTAGATGAAGACCCGGATGGATTCGTCCGACTCCGCGGCAGCCAACTTGGCCGGAATCCCCCTCACCAAGGCAAACTGCCCTTCGACGGACGCCAGGTGGCCGGTGAAGACGACATCCTGCGGGACCGGCACTCCCAGGGCAGCCGACAGCATGGCTGCTAAAATCGCGACGTCGGCAGAGAAGCCGGAGATCGCCATGCCCAGGTCGGCAGCCGCCGTGGCCGCGGTGTTGGCCGCCGAAATCTCGAACCGCCGCCGGCGTAGGCCCACGCCACTGCAGATGCGATCCACAGTAGGCAGTACAGTGTCCAAGATGTGCCGGGCGGTCTGATCCTCGAACGTCCCGCGCCCGGTGAAACGGACACGGTCGCCCGAACCGCGAACACGCGACTGGACCACGATCGTCACGATCACGGCCCTTGCCTCAGCACCGCTTCCGAACACCAGAGCGGCCTTTGCCCGACCTGTCAATGAACTTTGACCAATCATCTCACCGTACCTCGACTTCCAGGCGGCCGGTTTCGAGTCCCGGGAACACGCGCAGGATCAGCTCCCCGAGGAGCACGGCGTCCTCAACTGTCGGTAACAGCCGGGACTCTCCCGTGTCTGCGGCCAAGTCGAGCGGCCGATCCGGATAGGCCAGGCGCCAGAACACCTCACGCTCGGAGAGGGTTCTCTTCCACACGATGCGTCCAGTGTCGAGCACGAGCAGATAGTCGCCGGGCACGATATCCTCCACGGACTGCGACCCGATTTGCGCGTTGAGAGCGATCGTTCCCACAGTGACCTCGTCTCTTCTGATGGTGACCTCCGAGGCGTTGGAACGTTTCATCGCTTCAAGCACACCCCACAGGAGCTTCTCGTATTCCTCGCACCGCGGCGATTGACTGAGCTCCGTTGACGGACGCCGAGCCTTCGGGTCTTGCAGAAGGAGCAGAACTGCGCGTTCGAGGAAGAGGGACATGATGGATTCGAGGATTTGCGCGCAATCGATCGGATCGCTGGCTTCGCCGCGTAGCCGGGCTTCCTCCATGAGCCGGAGGAACTGCTGGTAGCCTTGCGCGTACGCGGATTGGCTTCCCAATTCTCTGATTTGTCGGAACGTCTTGCGAAGCGCAGCGTTCACATCGTGGTGCTGCAGTGCTTGGGCGATCATCGGTACGAAGTAGAGTAAGTTGTTCATGACGGCGCCTCCTGACTTGACGCCCGCAGAGTTCTTACCACCTGCGGCCAGACGCCCGCCTCCTTGGCAACCTGAACAAACCGCGAGTGTTGCGCCAACACGGCCGCCGTATTGGCCCATAGGTCCGGGATCGCATCGCCGGAGCACACCTGCCAACGGCTGCCGGCGAAACGAGAGAATGTGGCTTTGCTGAGGCCAAAAGTCCGGGCCAAAGCGCCGTCTCTGTAGCTCCCCTCAAGCAGATCCTCAAAGATGCGCATAATCAGTTGGCGAAGCGGAAGTCTGCCAAGTACACGGATCGCCGGACGTTGCTGGGAGATAGCATGTGCCTTCTCATCGGCAACGACCTTGGCCAAGCCCTGAACGGCGATTTCCTGCTCGATTAGCCAAGCCAGCGGGTTGCCATCGGAGCGCGGTCCACAAACCGACTTCACCTGTTCGCCAAGGGTCCCGGTCCTGAGCAAGCCCAGACGATCATCCACGATACTCTGGACTCGGCGCTGTTCATCGGGACGCCGCGGATCAGCATGTGCTACGTTCTCTTCCAGCCAGACGCGGCGCTGACCCCCGCGCATCCACGTGGGCATCCAGAGATAGAGCACGCCGTGGTCAAGGTGCCACGCGTAGCGTGTCCGGGCGGGATTGAGGCTGCGCCTCGCCTCCAGGCAGGCTAGGCAGAAGTGCCGCACCACCTGTTTTTGTAGCGTCCGGGCAACCTCCATCTCGACTTGCAGCGGCGTTGCGCCGGCGTGCTCACGCTTCCAAGCCGCAACGCAGTCGACCACGAGACGAAAACTCCGGCGACAATCTGCTCTATTCCCTTTCGTGGGGGCGATTGTGTGGTCGGTCTCGGGCAGATGCGCGTACTTATCGATCATCAAATCATAGACACGTTCTAATACGGCCGAATCGTTCCCGGTGAGTGTCCTAGCCATTGTGGCACAACACAGATCACGCACAAACTCAACGAAGAGCAGCGGCCGTGAGCCGTTCAAGCGGAAGGCGGTCCGGTAGGCATGGAGTTCATCCAGGGCTGCTCTGTCACCCTCGTGAGCGATCAAGGTGATGTTCTCCAGCAACGAAAGGGACCCGTGCGATCGTCTCTCACCGCGAGATGCGCTACTTGCTCGTACTGCGGGCACGCTCATCTTGGCTCTCCACTGGCCGGTGCACGTAACGCATCGGCCATAGCGTTTGAGTACGCATCCACGCCCCGCGCCAGGGCGAGAGCGTAATCCCAGCTTTCAGCCGCGATGGCCTTATCGATCAGCTCCCGGGCATCCCGCATGTGGTGAAGGACGCTAGCTACCTGACGTGTGGCTCCCTCGATGTCGGCAGAATCGGAGTTCAGTTGTGCCGCGCGCTCCAACGAGGACATCGCGAATTCCCACTCGCCACGTTGCGCCGCATGCAGTCCGTCCTCCGTCGCGTGACGGTGGTTTCGGGCTTTGATCTCAAGACGGACCAAGATAAGACGGCCTTCTGGATGATCCGGAAAGCATTTGACTGCCTCAGACAGCAGGGCGAGTTGTTCTTCCAGATTTCGATCATGTAGATCCTGTTGCAGGGAAGCGTACAATTGCTGCGCTTGATCCCAGCGTTGCTGGAGCATGTCCCGCATATCCTGCGCCGCGGCGTGTTCCGGCTGTGTGTCCGCGGCCCGGCGTGCCAAATTCAGGGCGGCACAGAAATGGCCTTGCTCAACGCGTTGCTTCGCTTCCCCCACCATCTCGTCCACTTCGCAGGTCTGCTGGTCCTGCGGTGCCCCACGAACCCCGTGCGCTGTGGCTTCTTCCTCCAGATCATCCAAGAGCTCCGCGACGGACTGATACCGTGCGTCCGGGTCCTTTGCGAGGCACCGGCTGATGATCTGGATGTCGCGCGCGGTGCCTTTCGGGAGGAAAGGGACGGCCTCCTTTACATGAAGCTCACGGAGCCTCGCGTAGCTTGCCACAGAACGGCGGTAACCCCTTAGGATGGAGCAGCTCGAAGTAAATAATGCCCAGGGCATAAACATCGGCACGCGCGTCCGGGTCGTCAGGATGGGCAGCGTTGAACTGTTCCGGGCTCATGTAGACTGGAGTCCCACCGACCGCGCTGTTTTCGAAAGAGCTTCGGCATACGTCCATCGCAGACCACATGTGCAGGGCCGGAACCACCAAAGTCCGCGACTTTCAGCACATCGTTGACCAAGAGCAGATTGTCCGGCTTAATGTCGCGATGCACCTCTCCGACAGTGTGGATGGCTTGCACGCCGAGACAGGCCTGCTTGAAGTACAATCGGCCCTGTGATCTGCGTGCCTGCCAGTCGCCGTTGCGACTCTTCAGCCACTTCCTCCAAGAGCCCCCGTCCGCGTACTCCATGGAAAGGAGAAGCAGCTCAACTGCGCCCCACGGCGCGGTGAAGATTTCATGGACACGAAGCACGTGGGCGAAATCCGTGATCTTCGCGTAGGCGGATAGTTCGTGGTTGAGTTGGCTTCCTGTCGTTCCACTCCGGCCGGCGCCAACCCCGACAACCTTGACCGCAACGTCCTCAGAACGGACCGTGTCTCGCGCGAGCCAGACCGCGCCATGGCTTCCCCGGCCGAGCTCAACCCGCATCACAAACCGGTCGATTCGAGTATCCGGCTCAAGGCAGGACGCACGCGGATGGGCTGGCAGGCGCGAGCGAAAGAAACGGATTGGTTTCAAGACTCGGACAGCGCTTGCCTGTCGCGCGCTTCCGAATCGCTTTGAACCCCGTCCAATACACATTGACATTGAGGACAGTGAACTGTCATTGATCCGTCACCTCCTGAAGGGGGGAGCCCGCTGCTGTCTCGGTCAGTAGTCTTTGCAGGGTCAGCAGGATGAAGTGCAGGATTCGGCGCAGCCGTGAGCGGCTTGGATCAACCTGCTCGAGTCTCTCCAGTTGCCGGAGCACCTGGTGGTTGTGCTCGATTGCGGGTGCATCGGATCGCGGGCATCCGCGTTGACGAGAATGGCGGGAACGACGACGGTTTGAATTCCGTCATTCACCACCTGCGTAGCCATTTGAAGAAGATCACGAGGGCCGTCCTGTAACTCAGCGAACATGATCGTCTGCACGCGGCGAATGTCATTCTGTGACATCCATGTCCACATCGACGCAGTTGCCAATGGCAACGGGGAAGTCAGCATGTTCATGACGCACCGTTTCGTAACGTGCTGCGAGTGTGGTGGCCGTGATGCGGTGGTGGTTACACTGAATCGGCCTGAGCGTGCGATACAGCCATTTTCCGCGACGCGTTTGCCCACGGCTGGAGGCTGCCCCGGCGATCGCCTGCAGTGGCAGGTCCTGGTTCTACGATCCAATCGTCGCCTTTGAGAATCTCGGCGCGTTGGCTCAGGCGGTCCATTCCATCGAACCGATCACCTATCGCGTAAAGCGACTCGCGAACTTCGTAGGCTTCGACAAGCCGCCACGAGGATTCGAGCAGGGCCGCGTACCTTCCGCCGGGAATTCACCGCATTGGTGTCGTTCTCGGGCAAACGCGGACACCAGCCGGTGGCGGGCTGCGAGTTCTGCTGCTACGTCATTCTGAACGGAGGCTTGACGAGCACGCAGCGCAAGCGATATCTCCTCGAATCCCAGGGCTGCTAGCTCCGCGTGCAAAGCTCCCGTATCGACTGCCGGGTCCTGATCGATGGCATCCATAACCTGCGCCACGCAGCCCTTGAGCTCTAGCCAATCGGTCCCGCTGCAGGGCCATCGCGCGCTCTTGCGCAGAGGGCCCAACAGCCAATCGGAAGCACTGGCCGTTCAGGTGCCGATCTCTGTGCAAAGCGCCGCCTTCACGCCGGTACATGCTCGCCCTACCGGAGTCACTTACAAGCAGGAGTCGCAGCGGCGTGTCGTCGATTGCGGCACCGCTGACGATGCCAACGGGCGCCTCCAGCAACCTCTGCTGGGCTTCGGTGGCGGACGGTCCCATGACTTGAGGAGGCCATCATCCCTGCCGATCGTCATGAGCCGTTCGCCGGTCACGAACAGACAGAAGAATCCGCCATCGTGCGCGGCCCAGCTGGAGACACTCCCATCGTCAAGGCTGCAGGCCACCACTCTCCCGCCCTTGCTGGGGTAGACCAGTGCGTCGGCGGCCGCCATCGAACCAGCTGCACCAGTGCGGCAGTTTCAGGCGGCATTTCCGCCGTGATGGCGCGAGAGAGAGCTCCTGATGGGAGCGACCAGAAGACAATCTCCCCGGACGTGGTCAGCCCGATCAGTTCCCGGTCGTCGAGGTTGAGCAACGCGCACGTCGAGCCGCTTAGCGCAGTCAATTGCGTGGCTGTACAGGCGTTCCGCCCGTGCTCCAGAGCGAGCACCGGCCCGCGACGTCGCTGACCGCCAACAACGATTCCCCCGCCATGCAGACAGACAGAATAGGAGCACCTTGAACAAAGGTCAGCTTGCTGGCCGGTTCACTAAGCGGTATCTGGCCGGGATAGACAACCAGGTATGCATGGCCTCCCCGAGTTCCGACAGCAAGCTGTCCCCGTTCCAGATCCACGTCCATGGCGTAGACACTGTGGCCTTCCGGCGGCTCTATGATCTTGCGGGCCAACGCTTCCCCCTGTTTGAGCGTCCACACGGCAGGGCGCCGATCCCCCAGTCCCCAGAAACGCGCGAGTTGTGTACTGTTTGCGCATCCATCGTCGGCTTGCTCCGCGTCATCTGCGTTGACCATCAGATTGAGGCTGTGGCGTTCCTTGCCGCTGACATCCGATCGAGAATAGGCTTTTCAACTCGTGATCCGGAAAGGATCGGGTGCGAACATGCGGACGCGACGGCATCCGACTTGCCTGGGGAACTGCTGGGTGTCGTGACTCCGTTCCCACAAAGCCCCTTGGAAGCCGCAAACTGGAGTGTGCGGCCGAGCTGCACCGCCAATTCCTCGAGATTCGTCTGCATCTTGAACGCACGGCTACACTCGCTCTCCAGTTGCTCCTGGGCTTGGGCGAAGTGATCTCTCGCGCCTTCACCGTGGAGACTTTCTCGATTCTCGGAAACAGTGCGCAGGCTCCTGCCCAGTTTCTCAGCCTCCTCCGCCAGGAGGGCCCGACACGCTGGTATTCTGCTGGCGTGCTCGACGACTCGACTCCACAGCCTTGCGATCCGCGAACAACGCGCGTCATGTGTTGCGCCGCCGCCACGAGCGTCGTATCCGGGGGGCAGCGCCCTTCAGGCTTCCACGAGGTTAAACGCCTCGTCGGCAACCTCCTTCAGGTACTCCTCAAGTTGGTCGATGTTGTCGAAATTCATCGGCTCCTCCAAGCTGCCACGCATCCTACGATCCCCGTGTGGCATTGATGCGATCGTCCAGTTCCCTGCTGGAGACGTTCGCTTGCTTCCCGAGCCACACGCCCGCGTTCTCCTGCTCGTCCAGGAACTCCTTGTCCTGAATGAGCGCCTCCTTGGCTTCGATCCACTCCCGGTTGGCACGGTCGCTGTTAAGCCGGCCGCTGGCGTCGCTCACCTTGCCCAGATCTGCTTCCGTCGTGTCTGACCGGGTATGAAGTCGCTTTCGTACTCCCTGGTCTGTTCTTGAGTGTGATCCAGTTGCTCCCCATTTTCGTTGAATTCCTGAACGCTGACGCTGTGCGCTGCATCCATGGCCCGTTCGACGGCCTCGGACGCCTCGGTCGTCCCTCCGATGTCGAGGCTCTCCATCGTCACACGTGTCGTTTCGACGTCATCGGCGTCCTTCTCGAGTCTGTCAGTCCGCTCATCGAACTCGCACTGTCGCTTGTCGATCGCCTCGACGACCTCGTGTCGCGGAAGGCAGTCACTTCTCTGGCGCATGATCAGTTCTCCTGCTGCGTTTGGTGTCTCATAAGACGAGCACTCTCGTCATCCAATCGTGCTATCAGTGACATCGCGTGCGGCTTGACGACCGTCTCGAAACGCCGCACCCAGATCAACTCGAAGCGTATTGATTCCCAACTCGTCGACGTTGCCGGTCAGATCAGTACCCCGAAGCGTTCGGTACGGGCCGCGCTCGAATCGATGGAAATCCACTTCGGTCTGTTGCCGCATGGCGCGACATCGGTGAACCAACGCTGCAAGGGGCCGCGCGCGCTTGTGAGTGACGATCCCGCCTAGAACTCGCTCTCGCATCGTGAGAAGAGCCTCAAAATCCGCCCTGATTTGTTGCTGCCGGTCTTCTATTTGATCGAATTCGTGTCGTAGTCCGCCGCAGCTCGTCGATGGACCGTGTAATCCAATCCGAGATGAACCACTCGTCACGCTGAATGTGCGGTAGAATCGACTCGTTCAGCGGCGGTTCCGCCAAGCCCAGCTTGGCGACCAGGTTGACGGTTCGGATGCGTCGTGGGCCGTGATAGCCTTCTGTGTAAAGGAAGGCTTCGCCGGGAACCAGCCGGGCGATTTCCTCCATTTCGATCGGCCCGAAGAGCATGGTGCCGCCAAGCACTTTGCGATCCTCCTCGTCCACCTGGCGGAAGGGCCAGTTTCGTAGCGGTAGCCTTGATAACCGCTCGTGCCACTTTGGAGGGGGATTGATCCACGATGACGATTGCCACTCCCAGGGCACGAAGCTCGGCTAGCATGTTGCAGATCAACTCAGCGGCAAACGCCTTCGGATCGGCGTTGCTTTCCGATGGCACTGCATCACGATCGCAGCCGACAAGGTTGTGAGCTTCCTCAATCACGATGGCGAAACGCATCTTCCCGTTGGAATACGGAGTGGTCCTGACATGGGCATGAATCGCGTTCAGAATGAACAGTGTCGTCAGGCACGCGCTTTCGGGTGGAAGGTGGGCGAGCTCGCAAACGGAATAGGACGCCATTAGCTGTTCGATGCACGGAGCGCTCTCTCCGCATTGGAAGATCCGTCCGGCAGACAGACGTGTTAGCATGCCCAGACGGACTTCCAGGGCCGCACTTAAGTCGGACTCCAACTCAGCGGAATAGCCCTTCATAGCAAGGACCTTCCGTGCCGCGGCATACAGGTCGGCCATTACCGGTGGATCTCCCGGATCTGGGTTTTCGTCGTGCACCAGCTCCAAGGCCTCCGCCAGGAGGGCGGGCAGCGGCCCGGACATGGGCAGCGCCGCCTTGAAGCAGTTGAGGATGTTCTCGATGTGTTCGTCACGGCCTATGCCTGGTGGGCAGCGGAGCGGAATTGAAACCTAAACGGCGAGATGGTTTCCGCCCCGAGTGTGTACAGCCTGAGTTGTTGGGCCAAACCTCGCGCTTGTTTGTCGGCGTGCTTGTTGAGGGTCTTAAGAGTGCGGTATTCGGTCTTGGCGGGCTCGAAGACAATGAAGGGGATGTCGTGGCCAAAAAGCTGCAGGAGTAGATGGAATATGGCTGTAGTCTTGCCGCTGCCCGGCATGCCGAGAATCGACATGTGCTTGACCAGCTGGTCCAGCTCGATTCCGCGGCAGTTGCGACGCGTCTCAGATGCACTCATGCTTCCTCACTCCTCGTACCCAAAGACGATCAGGTTCTTTTCCGGCGTGTGCGGTGGATCCGTGTTCCTGCGAAAACACCGCGGGTGACTCGTGGGACGCCACGGGCAGTCGTAAGATGCTGGTCAGCTCGTTGACTGGCGCCGTATGTGCCAGCGTAGCCAAGTCACGGGTACAGACCCTTGGCGACGGCATTGCCGAGAACTGGTCGTTCCGCCGCCACGCGTACCTCTGGCTCATCACACCTGAGATCATCGAGCTGCGACCCCATGGACTCAGCATCAACGAGTTGGTAGCTGCCATCCGCGAAGGAGGATTCCGCTAGTACGGAGGCCAGAAGTCGGGCCAGCGGTAGATCAGGTGCCCACACACGGGCGTGGAAAGCGCAGGTGCGGCTGCACGAGTGTTTCGTGAAACCGCTGTTGGGTACGCAGAACCTCGTCCGCCAACGGATCCCTGCATCGCAGCAACTTAAGTTCCGCAGGGCCAGACAGACGCCAATCGGGCCCATCTCCGATCCAGTGGTCCCGGGTCAGGTCACTGCACTCTTGTGAATCCCACAAACGGTTGACGTCCTGGACCCTTGACCTGTAGCGCACGTGCGCCGCCAGTTTCCCGGCTAATGTCCACCGGTTCAGCGCACAAGTCCACGAGCACTGGGTCGTGGAGCCGATCGAGGCACCCGATCCAGCCGTCGACAGTCGTTTTCATCGCGCGGCTCAAATGAACGCATGGACCAGTAGGCGGGCGGTACTTTGGCATTGAACTCACTGGTAACTGTTGGTTCGAGCAGAATCTGCTGTCGCACCACGTCGCACGCGGCGCCGAATGCCTTCCACGGCATGGCCACGCCATCAGTCGGTGTCAGACGGTAGAAACGACTCAATGGGCCCCGCTCCACCAGGGTCGCCAGACTTGCAGCCAGATCCTCTCGCTGCGCCCGGGTCGTCAAGTAAATGGAGAGCCGTTGTTGTGGATCCACTCCGCCGAGGCTGGGTTGGTAGAGAAGTTGGATTGATACACCGACCGACTGCGATGGAAAAAACCGCGAGCGTGCGGAGCATGTGCGCTACGTCAGCTTGCACCGCGCCGTGAACATCGCCGCCGGCAATCACCTGTAGCACCGGGTCCATCGCGTCCGGCACTTCGTCGACTTTGTAAGTAACGGTCGGTA
Organism: Desulfobacterales bacterium; assembly: GCA_963675805.2. Taxonomy (GTDB): domain Bacteria; phylum Desulfobacterota; class Desulfobacteria; order Desulfobacterales; family Desulfosalsimonadaceae; genus SURF-3. Next base: position 14,242 of record CAXXNU010000005.1, read on the forward strand.
TCATCAGCGTGTTACCCCGACAAACGCGGTAGTAGGTCCCTAATCCTCGGTGTCACGACCATGATCCGGTCACATTCGCCATCACCGTCGCGGGCGAACGGGCTGCCCATGCTCATCGAGCAACTTGATCCGGCGGCCAGTTGGGAGATAGCCGAACTTGGCGGCCGCACTCTTGGCGCGGTGCATCTCCTTCAAGATCCGCATCAATCGCTTCTGGTCGGTCAGCATTGCTATCACCTTTCTTGCCGTCGTGGCCCTGGGGCAGAGATCACCGCATGGCGACATCTCGTACGCCGGTTTCCGCCCAGCGGGCCGAGTCTCTGCAGGACGCTGCATCAGGCCCTCGACGACCACCTGCTCGAAGTGGTAAACAAGAAATGACGGCCGGGTGGGTCACGAAAAACCGATCGTACCGAGAGAATCATCGTGAGCAGGCTGCGCCCCCGTTGGCTGGCGAGCTGCAGCGGATGATTGCGGCCAGATGGGGTGCCCATGTGAGCGACGCAAGAACAGCCGAGCCGGCGACTTCTTCAGCCTGGCATACCCGCGGACGGGGAAACCGAACTCCTGAGCGACGGGACATGACCTCACTTGCGCAGTAGTCCGATAATATCAGGCAAAACTGGCCGTCTAACGGCCTCGCCGCCCCCAATAAGCTCAAGGCCAAGTGCAGCTTGCGCCCGACGCCCGGAACGACGGCATTCGATCCCGGGGGCATGTCACACGGCAGCTGTTTGATGACGACGACACCGCGTCAGGCGGACAAAACCCAGCTGCACCGCTGAGGATTCGGTGCAACGTAGGTGAACGCCCTCCTCGGGATCTGTCCGTGCCCAGTCGACGGGGGGGTCTGGGGACCATGACATGACGGGCCGCAGGGCTATACTGGAGCTTGGCCCCGGATTTGCCCCGTTTTGGAGGCTCGCTACTCGCGGGAGCGATGATGTTGCAGGAGCAGCCCAACGCAGACCACCTCCCCCCGATCGCGGCAGTGTCGAACTCGATCGTGCGTTCCAGGTTGTCCTCGATGAATTGCGGCGCATCGCTGGGCAGCTATTCCGCAGCCAGCCAGCTGACCATACGTGGCAGCCCACGGCCCTCCTCGGCGAGCTCTACGTTAGGTTGTCTACGCGGAAGGAGCTCACCTGGAACGATCAGAGACATTTCGTCGCTCTTGCTACGAAGATGATGAAAACAGTCGCTGATCAACCATGCGAAAAGGAAAAAGGCGGTGGTACATGGGGGTGCCTGGCAACGACTTCCGCTCACGGCAGTCGAGCCCATATGGCAGGATGTGACCACCGACTTCCTCGAACTTCGTGAGGCGCTGCAAGAGCTGAACTCCCTGTGTCCACGTTTGGCGCAGGTGGTCCGACTCCGCTACATTAACGAACTGAACAACAATCAAGTTGCCGAGCAGTTAGGTATGTCTTTGAAAACAGTCACGCGTGACTCGCGGTACGGGACGCGCGTTCCTGAAGTCCACGACTATCACGGAGAGAACAACACTGAACCCGGACCAGTTTGAACGACAAAAGGCGATCTTCCTGCAGGCACTAGACCTCCCGGAGAGCGAGCGCGAACACTATATCCGGGAGGCTTGCGGCGACGACGCAGAGCTCCTCGCATCGGTCCGTGATCTGCTCGCTGCCGACGACACCACATACGAAGCATCTTTGGGGAAGACTCAGAAGAAGAGCTGAACTCTGGGAGCGACAGACCTTATGATGGAATCACCGCTGCGCTCATGCCAGAGGCCATCGACGGCCATGAACTCGTTCGTGTACTCGGGGAAGGAGCCACTGCGACCGTCTACGAAGCCCGTCAGCCATTTCTGAATCGTCCGGTGGCGCTCAAGGTATTGAAGACTCCGTTGGTAAGTCCATTTGTCTATCGGCGTTTCGAGAAGGAGATCGAGGCGCTCCGGCGTCTCAATGACCCAGGTATTGCAGACGTTTATGCGGCCGCCATAAGCAAACAGGGTGCCGTCCCCTGCGCATATATAGTGATGGAGTACGTGAAGGACGCTAGAACGCTTGTTAGGTACGCCGCTCAGGAGCAACTTCTGCTGTGGGATCGAACGGCGCTCTTCCTGAAGGTCTGCCAGGCTGTTCACCATGGACACCAGCAACGCGTTCTCCACTGCGACCTAAAACCAGCGAACATCCTCGTCGATCGCCAAGGCAACGTGAAGGTCGTCGATTTCGGCATCGCTAAGATACTCAGCGAGGACGGCACGGGGCGTTCCTCCTCGACGGTTACGCTTGCTGCCAGAGGAACGCCCCCGTACACAAGCCCGGAGCAGTTGGATGCGGCGCCTCTGGATCAACGAACCGACGTCTACTCTCTCGGCATAATCCTCTATGAGCTGCTGTGCGGGATTCCCCCCTTCAAAGTCTGGAACCGGGAGCCCGCATACTGCAGGCGGGTCATCGACACCGAAACGCCGCCGCGACCGTCTGTGGTGAACCAAGCCTTGCGCGGTGAGCCTGAGAGGATCATTCTCAAGGCAATGGCAAAGGACAAAGCGGACCGGTACCCCTCGGCCCTGGAGTTGGCCACCGACATCGAACGCTTGCTGGACCGTCAGCCCGCTGAAGGTTGGGGCCCCATCTCGGTCCAGTCTCGCGGGCCTTGTACCGAGTACGTGGAGCAGGTACGAGCAGTACGGGGAGCGCGTGCCGTCGACAGGAAGGAGAAATGTACAGTGTCCAACCCTCACTACGAGCGCGATCGCAAGATACTGGAACGTGGCGACTATGACCTGACCTTGGTGTTCAGCGCAAAGACCGTGTTCATCGTTACTGGGTCGCGACCGGATATTGAGTTACTCGACCGTCCCATCGCCGAGATGCTCCGGGATGCGATCGACAGGCACGGCAATCTTGACGATGGATGCCGCGCCGTCGTGGTTTCGGATGCGTGGCATCTCGACGACGACACATGGAGTGACAATCCGTGCGTATCCGTCGGTGGCCCAAACGCTAACGATTTCACAAGCGAGATCACTGGCCACGCGCAAAAGAACAAGCTTGCCAAGAAGTCCTTCATGGCTCAAGACGGCGTCCGGGTCGCGCTGTGGGGACAAGATACAAGCGACGGTAGCCAAAGCTGTCGAGGTATTCATAGAGACACGATTGGACACGTGGCTGAAAGGGCTATGGCAGCACTAGAGCCGGCGTGTGTGGGCGCTGGGGGAACGGTCGCTTGACTTCGCGGTTTGTCCCGTTAGTTATCGGGACACGAAGAATACGGTGCCGAGCGTGTCATACCCAGATGCGCAGACACGTTGTCAGTCCTTTCCCCTAGGTCCAAACGCGCGGTTGGTGACGGTGATATCGATGGCGATTCCAGGCTACGCCCGACCAAAGAGGTAACCAGCTCAAATCACTCATGGTCATTCCCGAGCCCAAGCAGGTCGCGCTGCAGGCCGGCAAGGGATTGCCTTTCGGCAAGTTACGATTCGTCCATCTCAAGGGCGGCACCCACCGACCGATCCTGGGCTCACTACTGGACCCACTGCCCGAGACGGGCCGAGACACCCCCGACACGCTTGTGCTGCGTCTCGACCAGAGTCTGAACGAGCCGGAGTCCCCCGAGGGTTATCAGCTGGGCATCTCTGCAGATCATGTTGAGGTCGCATCACGCGGATTGGCCGGACTGTTCTACGGATGCCAAACGTTGGAACAGCTGCTTGAAGATGCGCGCGACACGGGCTCCACGATTCCGGCGTGCCGGATCGTTGACTATCCCGCGATGCCCTATCGCGCAGTGCACCTCGACGTGAAACACCACCTGGACACGATGCAGTACTACTACGAATGTGTCGATCGGCTCGCGCGATACAAGATCAACGGGATTGTTTTCGAGTTCGAGGACAAGTTGCGTTACCGGCGTCGGCCCGCCATCGGGGCCGCGAACGCTATGAGCATCGAGGAGATGGCGGCGTTCACGCGCTATGCTCGCGAACGGCATATCGAAGTCACCCCCCTGATTCAAGGCTTGGGCCACGCGTCCTTCATTCTGAAGCACGGCGAATACAGCCACCTACGCGATGACCCCGAGAGCGACTGGGCCTTCTGCGCCTTGAACGACGGAACGTACGAAGTGCTGTTCGACTTGTATCGCGATGCGATCGAGGCGACACCGGGTAGCCGGCATCTTCACGTCGGCGGCGACGAAGTCGGGCGACTGGGAGGAAGTGCGCTGGCGACCGGTTCGGGCATGTCCGCGGTGGAGCTGCAAATGCACTGGTTGCGCCGCGTATGTGCTTTTGCGGCTGAGAATGGACGGATGCCGATTGTCTGGGACGACATGATTCTGAAGCTCGGAGGTGTCTATCTCACAACACATTCGTCCGAGGTCACGGCTGAGGAGGCTCAGGCGGTATGGAGGGAGAACCACGACAAACTTGACGCTGCGCTCGCGTTGTTCCCGGCGAACTGCACATTCATGCGATGGAACTACGATGAACCGAAGCTGCCGGGAAACGTGCTGGCCCTGCAATGGTACAAGCAGCACGGCTTGATGGCCTTGGCAGCGACAGCGGCCCAGACGACTTGGCCCATGTTTCCGCGTAATCGCTCTAACATTCGGGCAATCCGCGATTTCTGCGATGTGGCGACGACGTGCGGACTCGATGGTGTGCTGTGCACAGCATGGGACGACGCGTCGCCCTCCATGGAGACGTACTGGAGAGGCTGGATCGCACATGCCGAGTACGCTTGGTCACCGGGCGGGCGCAGCCTGGATGAATACGCTCGGATCTATCGGCATCGCGAATTCGGCCCGCGCGGCGGCCAGCAGGAAATCGACTTTCAGGATGAGTTGGGTCTCGCGATGGGTTACTGGGACACGGCGCTGCTGGATGAAGGTGTCCGCGACGCTATGTGGCGGACGCGCGGACGCTTTGAGCTCATGAAGCTACCGGCGCGGGAGCGCCCCGGCATTTGGAAGCAGAGGTACGGGGAGCGGCTGGGGCAGGCTGCCGTCGAGATCAGAAGGCACCAGCAGATCAAGCAGGCAATCGACAGTCTGCGCACGGGGGCCGTACGCAACCGTCGTACACTTCGGTTAATGGCCGCCATCAACGACATGCAGATCCACACTGCACGGATCCTGCTCGCCATCGCAGCGTGTGATTCGGACGCCGCCGGCGACGCTGAGAGAGACGAGGTCCGTACCCTGTTGAGCCAATTCGAAGATGCGAAAACTCGCCTTCTGTCGATATTCGGGAAGACGCGATTCTTGAATAATCCAGTGGGCTATCGTCTTGACTCCAACCATCAACAAACACCTGGCTAATCTCTCCAACGATCCGTCGTGGATGTTTCTGTTCGAGAACGCGTTCAACTCGCGCGTGCAGTCCTGGCTGGACAACGGATTGGGGGATGAAGATGTGGTCTGAGGCGAGCCTCCAACACTCGGGTCGAAGTAGGCCGACTCAATCGCAGCCGCAACACCGCGGTTGACTTCCCGCTTAGCCTGGCAACCTCCCTGGATGTAATGGACGGGGAACACAGCGATGCCTGGGACGCCGGCCTATTTACCTCGCTGTCCGACGGGGACGCCGGTGGCGGCAAGCGTGCCCGTTCAGTAAACGAGCTCGCGAATGCCCGCGAAAGGGAGTAGCGGGCCCCTGCAAGTCGTTTTGAGCAGCACAAATCGGCACAGGGCCGTTGACAGCGGCATTGTTCCGGCGATCATAAGCGGAACACCTTCGCGCGGAGCAGGGAGGCTGCCGCAGGACCGTCCGAGTGACCGCCGGGGCCCATCGCGTGGTCCGGCGTGGGAGAAGCAGGATGGACGATCGGTGGCTATCCGTTGACGAGATCTGCGCCCACCTCGGGATCAGCCGGGACACCGTCTACAAGTGGATCGATCGCAAAGGGATGCCCGCCCACCGCGTTGGTCGGTTGTGGAAGTTCAAGAAGGACGAGGTGGACGATTGGGTACGGAGCGGCGGCGGGACCAAAGGGCGCCAAGCGCACGGTCAAGGAGAGCAAGGAAACTAGCAATGAAGCGGTGGTGGAGGGTACGCAGGGAGAATCTTGATCACTGAGCCCCCGGTTGATGGGCGGGTATCATGTCGCTGACTGGCATCGAGAACAGAGTACTTGAATACCTGCGTTCGACGAACGCTTCAAAGACCACGCGCCAGGTGGGTTATGCCGTCCATGTGCCTGCTCACGAAGTCGTCCGTGTCCTTATGCGGCTCCGCGACACGGGTCTGCTGGAAAAAACGGCATCCGGATGGCGCGCCCGAGGCCTCGTTAATTCCGCGCCTTGGGCCGCTGGAGCCGAAAACGGCAGCCGCTCCACGGAAACACACAGCACATCGCGAGAGTCTCGATCCAAACGGGAAGCCTTGGGACATCGGACGAACGCAGAGGCAGCCGATTCACGGCAAGCTGTTCCTGAGATCGACGCCGAATCACGGTGGGCGGATTTCCGCAGGCTCTGCGTGTACTACGCGGAGTGTGTTCGCTTGGAAGAGCGGGCAAGTGTATCCGCGTACGCCGACAAAGAGGGGACCGACTTCGTTAGTATTCCGGGGCCGATCGATTGGCGGACGATAAGCTCGGGACAGAGGACCCGCATCTCTGCCGACACGGAATGGGAGGTCTTCTTGCGAAAAAGACGACCTCGGGAGCGATACACAACTTTCTATATCGGGACGCCGGTCGACGTATTTGTTGGGGAAAGCCAGGGCTGCGGCGATGGCTTTCGGATTGTGTCACCAGTATTTGTTACTCCTGTTGTCGCTCACCTTGCTAACGGATGCCTCGAATTTCAACCAACCAATGTCATCGAGATCAACCACGGTTGGCTGGAGCGAAGGATCCGGAAAGCTTCGCAAAGAAGGGAATTCCTTGAGCAGATCGGGCTCGCGCCAACGGCCTTGGTGGATGACGAGCAGGCGGATCTTTGGGCGGTCGGCGGGTTTGAGGAAGCCGTGCGAGCGCTCTTTGGCTGCCGCAGGGACTGGTGGCGGGAGTTCGCAGACCTAGCCGCATTGGGCACCGAGCCGTCGCTTGCGAGCGTCGAGAAGTCAGGCCTGTACAATCGCGCGGTCTTGATGCCCCAGCCGCCCTTAAAATACACAAAGCGGCTTTTCCACGAACTGCAGCGACTAGCTCACGAGGTGTCTGATGAAGACCTCGATCACACGGCACTGGTCGCCCTCTTCCCACATGACGAGGTCCCTGGCAAGGGTGACGCGAAGGCATCCGATGCTGCTGGCATGGAGGACGTGGCGGAGTTCTGCCTACTTAATCAGGACCAGCGCACGGCCTGTCGGCAATCGTTGAACCAGAGTCTCACCGTCGTGACCGGCCCGCCGGGCACGGGCAAGTCCGTCGTCGTTGCGCATGTACTCGCAAACTCAGCGATCATCGCGCGTCCGGCCCTATTCGCGAGCCGCAACCACCAGGCCCTGGAGGCCGTGGAGCCGAAGCTCAACGCGATGACCGAGCCAGAGACGCTGCTCCTACGGCCAACGCGCCCGTTTGGGGCACAAGCCGCACAGTTCGAGTGGCATCAAGCCATGACAGCACTCCTCGCACGTCCTCGGCGTGCCGGGATAGACGGCGAGCGGGCTGAGGCCTTCGCAGCATTGCGATCGACCTTGGACCGGCGCCGTTCCATTGAGTCCCTCATGGCTGACCTGATAGACTCAGAGGACGCTTTGGTTGAGGCCGAGGCCATGCTAAGAGACCGTCTTCTTGCATGCCCGGTCGATTGGGAGGACTTCGCAAGGTCACGCCCAGCACTGCCATCGAAGGAGGTCACGGCCCAACTTCACGCCAGAGCGCTTCGGCTCATGAGCCAACAGGTACCGTGGTTTCTGCGGCCCATAGACCTGCTTCTCAGACCCTTTCGCCTTCGGTCCGTTCGCCGACAGTTCGACACGCTGCGTGCGAAGTTCGATAGTGCAGCAGGAGAGCTATTGCGTGGCATGAGCGGTACGGGGGGGGCGGATCTTCAGACCATCCACGATGTCTCCGGCAAGTGGCACTCCCTCGTTGAGCTTGTTGATTCTGTCGAGCGCTGTGATTCCGTGCAGCAGAGACTCCTGGAAATTCCAGAACGTGAGAAACTGCGGAACGACCTCCGTGAAGTGAAGACCGAACTAGAAGCTGTGACCCTACGGGTTTTGCGGCTTATCGCGGAAAGTGCCGGGGCGAACATTTCTGAGGAGCAGCGCGAGAAGTTTGCACAGTTGCGTGCCGCCATGCGCAACCGCCCACAAGAACTGCACGACCCGACGTTCGAATCGGAGGTTGCGCGAGCTTTCAGTGAATCGATGACGGAACTGATGCAGCATTTCCCACTCTGGGCAGTGTCGAATCTATCGGTGTCGAAGGCCATCCCGCTGGCCCCGGCTGCGTTCGATCTCGTGATTATTGACGAAGCAAGCCAATGTGACATTGCGTCAGTTGTTCCCCTCCTGTTTCGCGCGCGGGCTGCGACGATCGTGGGCGACCCCAACCAGCTACCGCATGTGAGCCAGATCAGCAGGGACACTGAGATGCGGATTCGGGAGCAAGCCGGCGTTGGGGGGTTTGCCTTTGAGCGATACACGTTCGCAGCGAACTCGATGTTCGACTTGGCCGCCTCAAGTAGGAACCGCATTGCCGTCGAGCTTGGCAACCACTATCGCTGCCATCCGGAGATTGCGGACTACTGCAATCGGTCCTTCTACAACAAGACCCTGCACGTAATGACAGATGCTGATGCGCTATGCAACCGAATCGGCTTGAAGAGATCAGCCCGAGCCTGTGTTTGGCATCATGTTTCCGGCGACGCGGTGAGCGCGTCGAGTGGTTGCTATAGTCCAAATCAAATCGAAGCCGTGGTCGCCGAGCTGGAAAGGCTGTCGCAACAGCATTTCGCGGGGACGATTGGTGTCGTTACTCCATTCCGAGCCCAAGCGAATCGAATCAACGATCTTGTCCATCAGCGGCTCGCGCAAGACCAGCTCACGCAATGGCGATTCCTGGTCGACACTGCTGACGGTTTCCAGGGGGACGAACGGGACGTGGTCTTTTTCTCCCTGGTTGGCAGTTCGAACATGCCGAGCGGCTCTGCATATTTCCTGGGTTCAACGCCAAACCGATTTAACGTAGCTGTCAGCCGGGCCAAGGCGTTCATCAGAGTCTTCGGTGATGAACAGTGGGCGGAAGCTTGCGGAATTCCGTTTATAGTTGAGCTATTCCGTCGATGCCGAGAATCTGAGGCACTTCCTGATGGGGTCCGTCGTGACGATCTCATAGGCCCCGTCTGGGAGCCGCGTTTTGGGGAGGCGCTACGTGCCGCTGACTTACCGTTCGAACAGCAGTATCCAACGTGCGGTTACTATCTTGATTTTGCAATGTTCGCGAAGGACCGCAAGATAGCCATCGAGATCGACGGGGAAACGTACCATCGTGCACCTGGCGGAGGTCGGAAGATCGACGACATCTATCGCGACGTCGTTCTTGAGGCGGCTGGCTGGCGAGTGCTGCGGTTTTGGGTTTACCAAGTGCGGGAGAGCATCAATGAATGCGTCGCAAGAGTGCGATCCGAGTTCGAGAGTTGATGCGAGTGCATCGCCGGGCGGTTTGTCGCCCAACAGGAGCGCAGGTCGGCCTGAACAACCTGACCGACGTACGGCTAGCAGTACGCGCGCATTCTGGCTCGGTACCTGCGGGCTGGTGGTGCTAGGAGCAGTCGGCCTTGGGGGGCAGTTTGTCGGGCTGCGAAGTATCGATGCCTACTCCCGCGTACGAGGACAACTCGTGAGCGCGCAGGCGGAGCACTCCCGCTTAGCTGCCGAAATAGCATCGATGGGCACGGACGCGTCGTCAGCCCGGGCCGATCTGGCACAGGCCCGTCAAGAGTTGGCTCGCCTCGAACAACGTGTTGCTGAGGCAAAGCGTTCCGAGCAGCTAGCATTGGAGACAAGCCGAGAGGCCCAAGCGCAGCATGCCAAGGCTGTGGCAGAGAGGACCTCTGCGGTCCAGGAGCGCGATGTGGCCCTACAGGCTCGAGACGCAGCGCGTAAGGAAGTCGAAGCTCTCAACAACAGAATCGCGTCGCTGACCGGCGAGAAGCAGACCCTTGAAACGGCCGTGGCCGCGCTCAGGCAGACGCGAGAGAACCTCGATCAAACGCTTTCAGATCTTCAGCGAGAAACCGGAGCGCTCCAGACCGTAAGCGAACTCCTCACCACAAAGCGCGCAGAGGTTCGAGAGATCGAAAAGGAGCTTGGTGACCTGCACGCAAGAACTGAAGCGTCGCGTGCTCGTGAAGAGGCGGTGCAGCGCGTTTCCGTCGACGTTGCCGCGCTGGAGCAGAAGCGTCAGGATCTGCTCACAACGGTGCGTGCGCTCGAACAGCAGGAAGCCTCGGCACGCGAGACCCTGAAAGCACGTGAATCAGATCTTCAGTCTGCGCGAGTCGAACTCGCGGCGGCTAGAGCCAAGGCCGAGAACCTTGATGACGACAGGAAACAGCTCTCCAGTCAGGTTGACAGCCTGCAGGCGCAGGTGGACGCCGCCGAAGAGACTCTGCGCAGCCGTCGCGCCGGTGTGGATGTTCGAGGCCAGGAGCTTCGTGATCTGCAGGCACAGCTTGATGAGAAGAAGGATGAACTGGCCGCCGTTAATGGTCAGATCAGCAGCCAGAGAGCTTACATTGCTCGGCTCGACGAAGCGCGTGAGACCAAAGAAGCAGCGTCAAAGGAGCTGGCAACGCTTGAACAGTCGTGTGCGACCGCTCGTCAGGCACTTGCGGATCTTGACGCTCAAGTCCAGGCGCGTTTGCGGGAATTAACCTCCATGAACGCGCGACTCGATGAGCTGCGAGGAGAGGAATCTCGCAGGCTCGGGAGGCTCCGTGACCTATTGGATACCCTCGAGTCGGCACTGGGAGCGCTCGGCCACGCCGAAAGTCAACCTGTTCCTCAAAGCCAACCCCACGAGCAACCTGACGAGTCCGGAAAGGAGTAGCGCAAGAGATGCCAGATCTTCTTTATCCCTATCTCGTTGGCGTTGTTTCAACAGTTGTCGTCCTGTTGGCTGCGCTGTGGTCCTTCATCGTTTGCTACCGCCGTGCGATCGACTACGCCCGAAAGGAAGAGCGGCTGCCTCTCGCCGCCAGGTGGGAGGACCTCAGCGAGAAGGTGGGCGATCTCGAGGAGGAGCGAGATCGGCTCCGCGACGAAATACGACAGGCCACGTATACGATCGAAGAGGCAGCACGCGCGCAGGAGTTCCTGGAGCAGCATCAAGCTGAGCTAGAGCAGGCAAAGGCGGAGCGACAGCAGCTTGAACAAGACCGCGCCGATCTTATCCAAGTGCGCGAAGAGCTAGCTGATGCACATCAACGACTTGACGCTCTTGAGAAAGACAGGGCCAAGGCCGAGTTCCATTGGATGGAGTTGGAGGAGCGAAGCAAGGCACTTGACCAGAAGATTGAGGAGCAGATGAGCCTGCTGGACCGGGAGCAGAACAGGCTTGATAAGATCCGCGAAGATGCTGCCGCAGCTGCAGAGCAGTTGAATGACACACGGCGCCAACTTGGTGATGTGGGTGAGGCCGCTGCACAGGCCCAACGGCGTCTGGAGGCACTTGAACGCGACATTCGGGAACTGACCAAGCAGCATGATGCCCTTAAGCAGGAGAACAACCTAGTTCAGGACGAGACCGCTCAGCTGAAGGCTACTGCGGCAAAACTGCGAGAGCAGACAGCCTCACTCGAAGGGCAGGAGCAAGCCCTCACGAGCCGTGTTGACAAGTTGCGCAAAACAACAGAGAAACTGGATCCATCGGAAATCGGTCGCAACAAGGGCCTCGCCGAGCTGTGGCAGCCTGTAATCGATCTGTCAGAGTACACCGATCCGACCAGCGAACTCAGTGAACATGAGGCTCTTGAACGCGTCAGGAATTACCTTCGGGCCTTGGGGTTGCGATTCCCCAAGCGGGCTGTCCACGCGTTCCACACGTCACTCAAGGTAGCTCGCGATACGCCACTGTTGGTGCTGGCTGGAATCAGTGGAACGGGGAAGAGCTTGCTTCCTCGTCGCTATGCGGAAGCAATGGGCATGCATTTCTTGAGTGTGCCTGTGCAGCCGCGCTGGGATGGGCCGCAGGACCTTCTCGGATTCTTCAATTACCTTGAGAATCGCTATAAGGCAACTGAACTCATTCGCGCGCTCATTCAAACGGATCCTATCCCACGCAGTTGGCTTCCGGACGACTACGGTGACTGCTTTGCGGACCAGAGAATGCTGATCGTATTGCTAGACGAAATGAACCTTGCCCGTGTTGAATACTACTTCAGCGAATTCTTGAGCCGCCTTGAGACGCGACGCGACATCGTGAACCTAGACTACGAGGCCGATCGCATCAAGGCCGAGATTAACCTCGATATTGGCCGCTTCGGCGAGGAAGTGGCTTGCCGCGTCTTTGTCGACACCAATGTCCTGTTCGTCGGAACGATCAACGAGGACGAGTCCAAGCTTGCTCTCTCCGATATGGTCATCGACCGGGCGAATGTCATTCGGTTCGGCCGCCCGTTGTCGCTCACGCTCCAGGCCGGAGATGGACAGCAAGCCGCCGCGAAGCTAAGGGCAAAGGAGGGTATATCGAAGGATACGTGGAGCGATTGGGTCAGGGGCTGGGGAGGGCCGCCAGGTTGCGGCTGAGGTTGAAAGCTGGACGAAGGAGCTGAACGACGCTCTTGCTCTCATCGGACGCCCATTCGGGTATCGTACGCGGAACGCCATGCGCGCATATGTGCAACAATACCCGGATCAATCCGAGGAAGGTATGCGCTTAGCAGTCGCGGACCAGATCGAGCAGCGCATACTACCGAAGCTGCGCGGTACAGACGTAACCGAGGAGGGCGGTCAGCGCGCCCTTGACGGTGTCAAACGTGTCCTCCAGCAGCTCGCCGATGCCCCTTTGCTGCACGCCGTCGAGCAGGGCATGAATCCACACGGCGGTCACCTTTTCGCATGGTACGGCGGTCGAACGCCCTGATGATGATTGAGGAAGATGCAATCTCGAGCTACCACCAGCTTCGACGATTTCCTGATTACCTGGGCTCCCTGGCACCATGGTGTCCAGCAAGAGTCAGGCATCGGACGGCCTTTCCTCATCGTATCCGCGCACGTCAAGGCCGTACGCGTTTCGCCCCCCCCGTGTAGTCTGCCACTTGTGTGGCGATCAAAAAGCCATTCCTGTTTCGAACTGCCGGTTGCCCGTCGGCCGCGGTGACGACGCTACGGTGCAGGTGGTCAACCTGTATTTGATCGACGCGGTAGGGAATGAGCATTGCAAGGACCTTGAGCTTCGTGGTGGCGTCCCCGACCAGCACAGCCAAGCTTCGCAGCGGACGAGGGATCTGGCGAGACGGAGCCAAGCCCTATTGAGATTGAGGGACTACGCGCTGAGGCGTTCATCGCTGAGCACATTGAATCCATCAACGAGATTACCTTCCCAGGCCGGGAAACGCGGCGCCGTCCAGAACGTGCGGAAGCTCTGACAATCAGTTCCTGGGGGGAGTTCGACAGACTATTCTGGGCCCATGATCAGGAAGAGGCACCGTTGCGCTTGATCGTGCGCATAGCTGAAGATTGTGCGCCTATCTTGGAGAGTATCTGTTCGCGGCCAAGACGGGTGCTTCGGCGTGAACGCTGTATGGAACGGCTTGACCGCGTCGAACAGATGGATGATGCTTGTTTGCAGTGGCTCGTACGCCAGCCGGGACGGACAATCCTGGAGAAGTCGGGTCCCCGACAGCGGGTGCTGAGCGTAGTGCGCCTTGAGACTGCCGATACACACGAGAATCGCGTTGTCCGTGATTTTCTTGAGAGATCTCTTCGTGCCGCAGAACTGTATCTCCGCGAGAACAGGCGCCGCGCGTCGTCGTACCGCATCGTGCTCGTCCGTCGGTTTCGTAACAGAATTCGTTACTGGTTGAAGTACTCTCCGTTCGCCGAAGTGCCACGACCGACGGGCATACCCGCCGCGAATTACGTCTTACAGTTCGACGATCGCTATCGCCGAGTCTGGTACTGGTATGAGCGACTGAGGCGACATCAGACATACCAGGATGAGGTATGGCGATGGCAGCATCGGACATGGGCGGAGCACGGTACACTCGCGCTAATGCATGCCATAAGTGAGCTCCAGGGGGATTCTCGCGGCTATCACGCCACCGTGTTCGTTCAGACAGATCCAAGTTGTGGTCAGTTTGTGGACGAGCGGTCGGCGATCGGCACATGGGTTGCGGGTGACGATGAAACCGCTTGTGCTTGAGACAGTCGCGGGAGCGCAGCTTACGCAGGCAGCGGAGGTTTGTCGCGAGCTAAAGCACGTAGCTCCACTTGGGCCTGATGTCGTTGTTGTTGCCAGACACGGATTCGATCATGCTGAAACTGCGCGGATCTTAGCGGTTTGGATGTCTCTTCAGCTGTCCGATTCTGACTGCGATTCGACCTTCAAATCCTGGGTGGATGGTTTGGTGCAGGGCATGCACAGTGGATTCCCCAAGGACATCGTGACGCCGGTGCTCTTGCTAACCGGCGCCGAGAAACACGGATGGTGACGCGGAACCGAGGCGCATATGCAGGTGGGAAGCTGGGCTGTATACGGTAAGTTTCATAGTTCCCGTCCCTGTCAGTAGACATCTGCGCTGGCTTGCGGTGCAGGTACGAGACTGGGCGATCGAAGGTGTCTTGTGAAGTCGGCACGACGCGGAAAACGTCAACGGATCTGTCTCAGGCGCCGCCATCAGCGAGATTACAGCCGATGTTGCAGTGATCGGGGCGAGTGGATCATGCGATGTTGTCGTACCCGGGAAGCCAAGGCCGATTCCTCCTGCGATTGTACTCGGAGAGCTATTCGGCGAGAAACCCAAAGTAGATCTGGGTGGCGCGCCCAGCATCCGTGGAACAGGCCTGAGATGGCCACCGAGCGCGAGGGTAACCGCGGAAGGCTCGGCTCGCTTTCCGATCGCGCTGGCTTGGCCACTCTTGGAACAGGCGGGAGGCGTATCCTGGAAATGGCATCCTGCGGCTAAGCGCGTGGTGCGTTCACAACCTGCCGATGCGATAGCGGAAGCTGTCGTAAGCGCACTCAGGTCAGCTTCCGTGATGGATGAGGAACAGGATGTCACGCTCGTAGTCCCGAACACCCTCAGTATCGATGCGCAGGATGACCTACTGCGGGCCCTCCGTGTCCGCGGTGTTACTGCCCACCTCTTGTGGCGGCCGATCGCCGCAGCGTTAGTGTGGGTGGACATGTACGGTGCTGCCCTTCTCAAGGAATGCGATGATGATAACAATCCGATCGGCACAATTTGGGTAGCGCATCTCGGGCTTGATGCCTTCGAAGTCACACGACTTGAGCTGATGCCAGTTTCCATAGGAGGGCGACGCTACCTCCTTCCTGCCCGACGGCTGGCGGCCTGTCCGACACTCTATGGAGAAGGCCTGCGGTGGGCGGAGTACCTGGCGGCGTACGCTACGGCGAAGTGCGCGGATGATGGCAGCGCCGCATGGAATCTCTTGTGGACCACAGACTGGTTGAGGCATGTGGTGAAGTACCTTGGCAGCGCCCCGCCCGACGAGCGAGCGGCAGATTCCACGTTTCCGCTTCATGGACGCGACGTCCTGGAGCGTGGCATTGCGGGTTGGCGATTACTTGTGAGTAACCTGGCAGAATCAGCTATTGATGACCAGAGCGACGACGGTGTCACGGGTGTTAGCAGGCCGCTCAGGAGCACCTTTGCGTCTGTCGTTGGCCCCTATCGCCAGCCTGCACTTGCACGAGCGGCAGACCAAACCGGCTTCCCGAGCTGGGTGGATGAGATCAACCCGCTGCCAACCGACAAACTACCCGTAAAGGGTCTCATCACCACGGGTGCATTTGCTGCCGCTAGACTCAGTCGCGAACCGCTCTCCGCCTTCGTCTTCAGCGTCATCAGGGGAAACGGCACGGCTCAGCAGATGCTCACTGAGGGCGAGCATGATGGCGTTGGGCAGATCCTATCGAGAGGGGCCGCCGCAGTACGGCCACCGCCGGGCGCGCCGACTCCCCACGTATCTCGATATGCTCCCCAAGCTCGAATTGCTGATCGTTCGAGGGGGAGAGCCTGTCTGGGCGGATCTCCTCGGCGCAC
The DNA here is from genome assembly GCA_963675805.2 of Desulfobacterales bacterium. Lineage (GTDB taxonomy): Bacteria > Desulfobacterota > Desulfobacteria > Desulfobacterales > Desulfosalsimonadaceae > SURF-3. The sequence continues at coordinate 30,412 of CAXXNU010000005.1, forward strand.
GCGACAGGTATGTTCCAGGGGGTGAAGAACTTGTCGCGGAGCCAGAGAGCCTGGAACTGCGCGTTCGCCAGGAGGAGATCGAGTTGAAGCTCTCGGTCTGGCAGGAGGGTTACGATACTGTGCGGGAAGTGGAGGTCAGCTTTCCGCACCCCGTTCCCAACGACACACCTGTGCGCCTCAATATTCGCATGATACCCGGCCAGGGCAACCCCAGGATCGAGGTGAAGCCAGAAGATCCATTTGTGTTCGGTGGTCGGCGTGTGTATTTGGATTGGAGGCGTGCCAAGGACAGCGGCTTCACAAAACAGGAAGCTCTGGATCAGGTCCCGCGGACGAATCCCCCGCTCGAGCCTCGCCTTGCTAGCCTCACTGCTTGGCGCGGCGGACTCTGGGGATACGACTATGCCTGGGAGGGATCTGTTGGCGTGATCAACCGGGCCTTGAGTAACTTCGAACAACTTCGGGCATCGCGGCTGCTGCCTCTTCTCCAGAAGGTCCAGGACGCACTTCGGCAGAATGACCTCGACTACGTTAATCGGAAAATACCCGAACATGCAACTGCCGTTTCTTCAGAAGGCCAATTGCATCCGGACGCGTCCGAGCGCGAGGTGCTTGCGAAGTTGACTCAAACGCTGGACCGCGCCATCAGCCAGTCGCAATACGAGGAAATTCACCCCATCAGTCTCCGTATTCTCGGCTCCTGCAGCGCTGCAACGCCGCGACTCAAGAAGGTGCTGCGACACTGCCTTGCGTGGCCCGGTACGATCGAGCAGCACCATCTGTGGGCGCTTGGCAGCTGCCTGCGCGCACCGGATGATATCCGTGCCTTCGCGGAGGCGATGACCAGGAATCTCGCCAACAAGCGGCCCAAAGCACCTAATGATTGGATGCGCGCAATGTGTCGTATCCTCCAGTATCGTGATCGTGCAACGGAGAACCTTGATTCTGCATTGTGCACGACACTGTCGCAGCAGTGCCTCGCGTTCATGAATGCCCAAGTTGCTGACGGCGCAGCTAAGTATCTTTATCGCCACGCGAGTTTGTGCATCGTCTACCTCCTCCGCCGTCGGCGGTTCGACGATTCGTACATGGACCCAGAAAGCCAACTTGCAAGGCAGATCAAGCAGACGTTTCGAAAGGCCATCCGAGAGTTTAGGGCGGGCCATCTTCGCGCGATTGGTGGATTCGTGGATCTGCCTCACGTCACACAGATGATGATCGATTACATAGATCGTCGCGGCCGGGGACGCCTCGTCGGCTTGGCCCCCAGTTGACTGGGTTTCAAGGCATCGAGACATTGACGGCGGAATACTCGCCGCGTATGCGGTCTGTGGTCACGCGTCCCTTACCCTTGGGTGAAACGGGGCGATGGCCGGACTCGTGCCTCAAGCCTCAGCTCAGCTTGACACCTGACAGGGGTGAGGGGGGGCATGCAGTAGTTGCGGAGCAGAAAGGCGCTGTCGCTTCCGTTACCGGAGTCGATGTCAAACTGGGCGGTTTGCTGGCGCCTAGATCTCCCGCGAGTATCGGCGACCCCTGCCGGAACCGCATCATCCGCCGATTGGCTGCCCAGCAGGCATGGGTCGAGGGCCAGCTGGCCGATTGTGATTCCCGTAACACATTGTGCATCAATGGTTTATACGATTGCCTGCCGGCTTTGTCGGCGATCCCACCCGTGAAGACACCGGCCGGGGCGACGCACGTTGCAGGCGATCGACAGCACTCGAGGCTGCAGCGATCACCGGTCCGTCCCCCTCGCGGCGGGGGGTCTGGTGGCGCGCAACGCAACTCCAGCCAGCCGCACCTTAATGCAATGTCCGGATTGCCCCACTGGACCGCACGCCCGGCTGTTTGCATAATGCTGCATAAGCCATTCAGCGAGGCGGGACGCCGTGGACAGGATCAACCAGTACATGACGGTCGGCGAGGCGGCCGACTTCCTGGGTGTCAGCAAAGACACGCTGCGGCGGTGGGACAGGGCGGGAAAGCTCGCCGCTCGGCGTCACCCCGTCACCGGGTATCGGCTTTACCTGAAGGGCGACCTTGAGCACGTGCTGAAGCAGATTGCGCGTGTCGGGAGCAGCGGTTCGCCGCGGCGACACAGGAAGAAGGGAAAGGGCGAGTCGTAGAACTGAATCCGGGACCGGAGGAGCAGTGGCGAGGTGACCGAGTTGAACTTATCCGCGTTGTCGAACCACCTCTGGGAGTCGGCCAACATTCTGCGCGGGCCGGTAGATGCTGCCGACTTCAAGACATACATCTTCCCGCTCCTGTTCTTCAAGCGGATCTCTGACGTGTTTGACGAGGAGACCGCTGATGCGCTGCGCCTCTCCGGCGGAGACCACCAGTTTGCCCTGTTCCCTGAAAACCATCGCTTCCAGATCCCGGAGGGATGCCACTGGCTGGACGTGCGAGCGAAGTCGGCCAACGTCGGCCAGGCGCTGCAGAAGGCCATGCGGGAGATTGAAAAGGCGAACCCTGACACGCTGTACGGAATCTTCGGCGACGCCCAGTGGACGAACAAGGAGCGCCTCTCGGATGCCCTCTTGCGCGACCTGATCGAGCACTTCTCGGAAACGCCTCTCGGCAACAAGGACGCTAAGGCTGACATACTTGGCCAGTCTTATGAATACCTAATCAAGAAGTTCGCGGACGCTACAAACCGGAAGGCCGGCGAGTTTTACACGCCGCGATCCGTCGTCAGCCTCATGATCAAGATCCTCGACCCGAAAGAGGGCGAGACGATCTACGACCCTGCGTGCGGCACGGGGGGCATGCTCCTCGAAGCGGTCAACCACGTTCGCGACGCGGGCGGCGACATCCGCAAGTTCTTCGGCAAGCTGTACGGCCAGGAAAAGAACCTGACAACGTCAGCCATCGCCCCGGATGAACCTCTTCCTGCATGGCGTCGAAGATTTTCAGGTCGTCCGCGGCGACACCCTGCGAAGCCCGGCGTTCTTCTCCGGTGACAGCCTCGCCACGTTCGACTGCGTGATAGCCAATCCGCCGTTTTCGCTCGAAAAGTGGGGCGACGAGGTTTGGACGAATGACCCGTTTGGCCGCAACTTCGCCGGATTGCCACCAAAGAAGAGCGGCGACTACGCCTGGGTCCAGCACATGATCATGTCGATGGCGCCGCAGACGGGCCGTATGGCCGTGGTACTGCCGCACGGCGCGCTGTTTCGCATGGCGGCGGAGGGCAAAATCCGCCGCAAGATCCTCGGCATGGACATCCTCGACGCCATCATCGGCCTCGGGCCAAACCTCTTCTACGGCACCGGGCTCGCGGCATGCATCCTGATACTGCGCAACCGCAAGCCGCGCAACATGCGCAAGCGCGTACCTATTGTCGATGCGTCCAAGACGTTCAAGAAGGGCCGGAACCAGAACGAGTTGCTGCCCGAGCATGTGGATCAGATCTACGGCTGGTACGCAGCGCACGAGAATGTCGAAGGGATCGCGAAAGTCGTCACGCTCGATGAGATCGCGGAGAATGAGTGGAACCTGAACATCCCGCGATATGTCGAGCCCGTGATCGAGGAGGAGACGATTACGGTAGACGAAGCGGTAGAGAACCTCAAGTCGAGCCTGGACGCCGCTTACCAAGCAGAGGAGCGGCTCAAGACGCTGTTGTCGAAAGCAGGACTGATGCCGAGCGAGACGACCCGGAAATGAGTAAACGGATCAGTCAGTCCCAGCTCGAGTCGTACCTGTGGGGCGCCGCGACGCTACTGCGCGGGTACATCGATGCCGGCGACTACAAGCAGTTCATCTTTCCGCTGCTGTTCTACAAGCGGGCTGTGCGACGTGTTCGACGAGGAGTGCGAGCAGGCCCTGAAAAAGTCCGGCGGCGACAAGCAGTATGCCCTATTCCCCGAAAACCACCGCTTCCAGGTTCCGCCAGACGCCCACTGGAACGTGGTCCGCGACAAGCCGAAAAACGTCGGCCTCGCGATCCAAAACGCAATGCGAGCCATTGAAAAGGCCAACCCCGACAAGCTGTACGGCATCTTCGGCGACACCCAGTGGACCAATAAGGACCGCCTGCCCGACCGTACGCTGAAGGAGCTGGTCGAGCACTTCAGCTCCTTGACGCTCTCGATCGGTAACCTGCCCGAGGACGAACTCGGTAACGGCTACGAGTACCTGATCAAGAAGTTCGCCGACGATTCCGGCCACACCGCCGCCGAGTTCTACACGAACAGGACGGTGGTGCACCTGATGACGGAGCTGCTCCAACCCAAGCCCGGCGAGTCGATCTACGATCCAACCTGCGGCTCGGGCGGGATGCTGCTCTCGTGCGTGACCCACATCAAGCGCCAGGGCAAGGAGTGGCGGAACCTGCGGCTGTACGGGCAGGAGCGGAACCTCATGACCTCCGCGATTGCCCGCATGAACCTGTTCCTGCACGGGATCGAGGACTTCAACATTGTCCGCGGCGACACGCTTGCCGACCCGAAGTTCGTCTCCGGTGACCGACTTCAGCAGTTCGACTTGGTCGTCGCCAATCCGCCGTACTCGATTAAGCAGTGGGACCGCGACGCGTTCGGCAGCGATCCATGGGGGCGCAACATCTACGGCACACCGCCGCAAGGCCGGGCGGATTACGCGTTCTGGCAGCACATCATATTGAGCCTGCAACCGAAGAGCGGCCGCTGTGCGATCCTGTTCCCGCATGGCGTGCTGTTTCGCAACGAAGAGCAGGAGATGCGGCGAAAGCTGGTCGAGCACGACGTCGTCGATTGCGTCATCGGCCTGGGGCCGAACCTGTTCTACAATTCACCGATGGAGGCGACCGTCATCATCTGCCGCACGAGCAAGCCGAAGGCCCGCCGGAATCGCGTCTTGTTCATCAACGCCGTGAATGAGGTCGCTCGTGAGCGGGCGCAGAGCTTCCTTACCAACGCCCACATTGAGAAGATCGTCAACGCATTTCGCGGGGACAGCGATATCGACAATTTCGCGCGCACGGTCGGCCTCGATGAGATTCGCCAGAACAAATACAGCTTGGCAATCGCGCAATACGTTCGCCCAGAGTCGGCGAACAGCAACGGAGCGAACGGAGGCGGCCAGTCATTGAAGCAGGCTATCAGGGCATGGCATGCCAGTTCGCGCGAACTGCGGTCGTCGTTCGCTCAGCTCTTTGCAGCTCTTGATGACGTCGGAATTGGGACAGCCCGTGGCCCACGGTCGAAACACTCGAAGAGACGTTAGCTATGGACGGAGAGAGCAAGGTGACAGTGTTCGTTCTGAGGACCGAAGGCTACGACATCGTTTTTCACACGGTCGCTGCTACTGACACTTTGCTTTTCGTGGATAGATTCGAGAAGCTCGGTGCGAAGCGCTTGGAGCTCGGCAAAGGTTACTCGGCCGAGAAGCACCCGGCGCACGTACCGGGCTGCCGTGAACATCTGCACGTGTACCGGCGAAGGAACCAGCTCTTCGCGTTGAACGTCGACGGCAGTGCTCATGATGATAGCCACGGCACGACAATACCGAAGCATGTCGTCACGATGATGGGGCGTCACTTCCCCGAGTTCAACGTCCCCCGCGACGGCAAGATAGCGGCATTTGAGTTGGACTTGGGTGAACCTAACGATCGCGTCGTGGCAGGGTTCATTAAGACCGGTAGCAGATCTACCGACGCTGTGATGCTGTTGGAGCTGGCACCGGATACCCTGGATGGATGCGCATGACCCGTCGTACCACCGACAAGTTGTCTGCCGACCATTGGCGGACCGTCCGCTTTGACGAGATCGCCGAGAACATCGGCGATCGGGTTGATCCGGCTGAATCGGACGCTCAGCGTTACGTCGGGTTGGAGCATCTCGATTCAGATTCGCTGAAGATCCGGCGCTGGGGGACGCCGGACGATGTGATCGGGCAGAAGCTGGCGTTTCGCAAAGGCGACATCATCTTCGGACGGCGGCGTGCCTATCAGCGAAAGCTCGCTGTCGCGGACTTTGACGGCATCTGCTCGGCCCATGCGATGGTCGTTCGGGCGAAGGAGGACATTGTCGACAAGGATTACCTGCCCTTCTTCATGCAAAGCGACATGTTTATGGAACGAGCACAGGAGATCTCGGTAGGTTCGCTGTCCCCGACAATCAACTGGAAGACGCTCCGCGTGCAGGAATTCCCGCTGCCGCCACAGGACCAGCAACGCCGCATCGCTGAGATCCTCTGGGCGGCGGATAGGGCCGTTGTATCGTTCGAATCGGCGCTACACGATCTGAACCGCGTAAGAAGTACCCGAGGCGAGGACTTCCTAGCGCGACTGGACGCGGACGCGATTGTGCCAATGCATGAGCTGTGGCTAGAAAGCCCTCACAGCGGGTATTCACCCGTTCCGGCATCGAACGAGACCGGGCACTTCGTGCTATCGCTGTCAGCGCTGTCGGAGGGTGGATACCGCCGCGGACAGCTCAAGCCAGTTCGAGTCGATGAGCGCGTGTTGGAGACGCGCGTATCCAAAGGCGATCTACTTGTTTCGCGATCAAACACTGTGGACCTCGTTGGTCTTGCGGGTGTTTTTGACGAGGAGCGGGATGACGTGTCATTCCCTGACTTGATGATGCGTATCGTCGTCGATCGCGACCGTATCGAGACCGAATTCCTTTCGCTCGTGCTTCTCTCTCGCCAAGGACGTCGTCACATGCAGCGTGTAGCGGCCGGGACAAGTGGGAGCATGAAGAAGATCAACCGAAAAGGCTTAGGTGCGATGAACGTCCCGTGTCCGCCCATCGCAATTCAGCGTAAGTTCCTTGCGGAAACCGCGGTGCTACAAGAAACGATGGACACGCTCGGATGGCAGATCTCGGCCCTGCGCGACCTGAGAGCCACACTCGTTAATCGCCTTGTGACGGTCAGCATTGCGGAGAATCCACGACACGGCGCGCAACGTGTATCTGGAAGTCGTTGAGTAATGGAGTGTTCGATTGAGTCGCGGCAAGTCAGATCGCATGACTAGCGCATTAGCGTCAGCGGCTGCCCAAGCGAGGCACAACCAGGCGCAGCTCGCCGATGCTGCACGTGCAATCCAGCAGTCTCTACGTCCACAACTCAGTGTCATCAACAAAGTTGCCGACACCATGGGACGATTTCAGCGTGACCATGCTGCTGTGATTCGGGCTGTTGCGGATCAAATGTCGCTGAACAGAACTCTCGCGTCTCAGATCGCCGAAGCGACCCGACCGATGCGGGCCCTCTCGCAGGTCGTCGGGGAGGTGTTTAGGCCAATCCGAGAAATGGAAGAGGCTCGCCGACGGATGCTCGACGCATGTCTCAAACCGCTTCAGGACGCGCAGCGCCTGCGCGAGCAAATGGTAGCGGAGATGTGCCGTCCACTGCGCGCGATGGCCGAAGCGCGGCAGGCGATGATCGCGGATGCCATGCGCCCTTTGCAGGAGGCAGCTTCGCTTCATCAGAAGGAGTTGCGCGACGTTGTCCGATCTCTCCAGGCACGATGGGCGTCAGTCGCAGGCAGTCTGCGGGACTATCGGCCGGACGTCCAGACGCAAGGTGATGCGCTGGTCATTGATGGAAAGCAGTACACGCCGGACGCGATTCAGCGCATCGAAGATGAGCTTGTCTTCGGGCAAGAGGGCGTCCTGGCCAAGTCACCCGCGCAGGTCGCTTGGGAGCAGATCCCACCTGCAGCGCGATGGGTGATTCAAGCCATACTGTCGGCCCTCATCGCGATGATCCTGCAATGCATGATCTTTGGCATGCCCGAAAGGCCGCTGGCACAGGCCCAACACGAGCGCAAGACCGAGGTTCGACAGCTGCTCAAGGATACGGCGAGGCGTTCAGATCCGAAGTCCATCTGCCCGTTCATCAACTCAGAGTATCTTCGCGTACATGTTGCCCCCAACCGACGCAGCAAGGTCATCGACGTGCTTTCTTACCCCCAAGAAGTGACGATCACTGAGTACCGACGAAAGAAACGGTGGATCCGGATTGAATGGCAGGACTCAGTCACCGGCACCAAAACCGGGTGGGTCCTGGGCCGCTACGTGTTTCGCATGCCAGGCTATCCCGCAACTCTGGGGGGCAGATGATGAGCAAGAAGACCGACAAGAACCAGTTGATTTTGCCAATCGAGGGCATCCTGTACGACCAGCGATTCCTCGAAGCTCACGTCGGCGGGCAGATCCTGCACGATCCTAAGACGGCGATCGTGGAACTCATCGCCAACGCGTGGGATGGCGGCGCCACGGAAGTGAAAATCTCCTGGCCCAACGGCAAAGGCATCCGTCGCTTCAGCGTCAAGGATAACGGTACGGGCATGACGGACGAGGAGTTTCGGCATCGCTGGCGCATGCTCTACTACAACCGGCGTGCGGAGCAGGGACCACAGGTCGTCTTCCCAAAGGACTTGGCGGACGGGCGGCCGGAGCGAATCGCTTTCGGGCGCAACGGCATCGGCCGTTGGTCCGGCTTCTGCTTCGGCGAGGAGTACTTCGTCGACACGAGCAAGGACGGCCGGCGGAACCGGTACAAGGTGGCCAAGGGGACCGACCAGCCCTTCGCGATCGAGCAGGTCGTCGCGGACAAGCAGGTCAACCGCCACGGGACGCTCATCGAGTGCCCGGACTGCAAGAAGGTCTCGTTGTCGCCGGAAGACGCGCGCGGCGAGATCGGCATGCGTTTTCCTCACGGACCCCAATTTTCTGGTGTCAGTCAACGGCCAGGCGGTCGACTTCTCGGATATCGATGACCCGAAACATCAAGAAGCTCACGCTCGATGTGGGCAACGGCGACAGCGTCGAATCTCATCATCATCGACACCCAAGCGACCGACCGGACGACCAAGCAGCATGGCGTCGCCTGGCATGTCGGCGGCCGGCTGGTCGGCTCATGCAGCTGGAAAGGTGTCGGTGCGGAGGAGCTTATCGACGGGGCGCCGGATCGCTGCCAAACGATTCACGTTCATTGTGCGGGCTGACTTCCTTGCCGATGCGGAGGCCATCAAGAAGGACTGGTCGGGCTTCGACAAGGACAACGAGCAGTTTCAGCGGGCGGCCAGGGTCGTGTACGACAAGGTGCGCGAGTACCTTCTGTCAGTCTCGGAGGAGGACCGCAAGGCAACGCTCACCAAGGCCCGGGAGCAGAACCCGGGGAAGCGCTCAAGGCGATGGGGCCGCTGCAGCGAGAGAAGTGGACCGAGTTCGTCAGCCAAGCGCAGGAGAAGTGTCCCTCAATCAAGGAGAGCGACGTCGTGAAGCTCTCCGAGGTGGTCGCGAACCTCGAGCAGGCAAAGTCGGGCTATGCGTTGCTTCACAAGCTGAGCGAACTTGAGCCGGACCAACTGGATGATCTGCACAAGATCCTCGAAGACTGGACGCTCGACATGGCGAAACAGGTGCTCGACGAGATTGGCCGGCGCCTGAAGCTCGTCGAGGAGCTGCGTTTGCGCATCTTCGATAAGGACACGCGTGAGGTGCAGGACTTGCAGCCGCTCTTTGAGAAGGGACTCTGGATCTTCGGGCCAGAATTCGAGACGATCGAGTACACGTCGAACGAGGGGATGACGCGCGTAGTGCAGGCGTTGTTCAAGCAGAAGGGAATGAAGGGCAGCCGCAATCGGCCGGACTTCGTGGTCCTGCCGGACGGCACGTCCGGGCTCTACTCGTACCCGCGATACGACGAGCAAAGCGGCGAGGTCGGCACGGACCGGCTCGTCGTGGTCGAATTGAAGAAACCCAGCGTGAAGGTCAGCGAGAAGCAAAAAGCGCAGTGCTGGAAGTACGTCAAGGAACTGTACGAGAAGGGACTCCTGCAAACCAAGGTCAGCTTGGTCAGGTGCTTCGTCCTGGGCTCGCAGGTTGACGATCTGGAAAGTTCGGCGCGCACGGAAAATGGAAGGTACCGTCGTGATCCAGCCCTTGACGTTTTCTGTCGTGCTGGAGCGCGCGAAGAGGCCGGTTGCTCAAACTGCATGAGCGGGTCAAGAACGCACCGTTCCTGCAAGCGCATAGGCAGGAGCTGGAGGAGTTCCTTTCGCCGGTTGAAGATGAACAGGATGCGAGCCTGTTCGCGAAGGCGGTGTGATAATGACGTTCACTGAGGCCAACACTGTCGAACAGATGGTCCTGAATGCCCTGAGCGGCAAGAACCAACCAGGGCGCGGCCTGGGCTGGAAGTACGTCGCTGCGCGAGAGTTGCCGCGGCAGCTACACGAGGTTCTGATCGAAGGCCAGGTTCGGGCCGCCCTGATCCGCCTCAATCCCGAGATCGCCGAGAAAACCCGAGCGGGCCGATGAGGTCATCTATCGCCTGCGCGCGTTGCCGCTGGCCGTGCAGACCGATGGACTGGTTCGGACCAACGAGGCGATGACGGAATGGCTGCGAAATGAGAAGACCATGCCCTTCGGGCCAAACGGGCAGCACATGCCCGTGCGCCTTGTCGACTATGAAACGCCGGCCAACAACGAGTTGATCGTCACTAATCAGTGGACATACACGGCTGGGCAGGTCGAGAAGCGGTTCGATATTGTGCTGGTAGTCAACGGCTTCCCGCTCGTGATCGGCGAGGCGAAGACGCCGGTGCGCCCTGCAGTGACCTGGGTGGATGGGGCCAGCCAGATCCACGACGACTACGAACAGAGCGTCCCGCCGATGTTCGTATCGAATCTGTTCAGCTTTGCCACCGAAGGGGAAGGCGTTTCGGTACGGCACGATCAAAATGCCGCTCGATATCTGGGGGCCGTGGCGCGACGCCGAGAATCAGCACGAGGGCCGCCTCGAAAACGTGCGGCGAACGGTCGAGAGTATGCTGCGGCCGGAAGTCGTGCTGGACATTTTGCAGAACTTCACCCTGGTGGCGACAGACAAGAAGCACCGACGGATCAAGATTATCTGCAGGTATCAGCAGTACGAGGCGACGAACCTCATAGTCGAGCGTGTCGTCGCCGGTCGGACGAAAAAGGGCCTGATCTGGCACTTCCAGGGCAGCGGAAAATCGCTGCTCATGGTCTTCGCGTCGCAGAAGCTGCGGATGCACCCAGCTCTCGGCAATCCGACCGTGATCATCGTGGTCGACCGGGTCGACCTGGACACGCAAATCACGGCTACGTTCAACGCCGCAGACGTACCGAACATGATCGGCACCGACAGTCGGGCGGAACTGCAGCGGCTGTTGGGGCGTGACGTCCGCAAGGTGATCATCACCACGATCCACAAGTTCGGCGAGGGCCCGCGGTGTCTTGAACGATCGTTCCAACGTCATTGTGATGGTCGATGAGGCGCACCGCACGCAGGAAGGTGACCTTGGCCGGCGGATGCGCGAAGCGTTGCCCAACGCGTTCCTTTTCGGATTGACCGGTACACCCATCAATCGCCGGGATCGAAATACATTCTGGGCGTTCGGGGCGGACGAGGACGAGCAAGGTTACCTTAGCCGGTACTCATTCCAGGATTCGATTCGGGACAAGGCGACATTGCCTCTGCACTTTGAGGCAACTGAGGTGAAGCTGCGAGTCGACCGCAATGCGATTGACGAGGCGTTTCACGCCATCACCGGCGACATGAGCGAGCAGGATCGTGATGACCTTGCCAAGCGGGCCGCGAAGATGGCGGTACTTGTCAAGACGCCGGAGCGCGTTCGGGCCATCGTCGAGCATGCCGTCCATCACTTCGAGGAGAAGGTGGAGCCGAACGGTTTCAAGGCGCAACTCGTGACGTTTGATCGCGAATGCTGCGTCATGTACAAGCGGGTCATGGACGAATTGATCGATCCGGCACGGTCGGCCATCGTGATGCACTCGTCGAACGATGATCCGGATGACTGGAAACAGCATGCGCTGGGTAAGGACGAGGAGGAGAAGCTCCTTGACCGGTTCCGGGATCCGGCGGACCCTCTCGACTTCCTAATCGTCACCTCGAAGCTGTTGACCGGGTTTGACGCCCCGATTTTGCAGGCGATGTACCTCGATTAAACCCCTGCGGGACCACAACCTGCTCCAGGCGATTTGCCGGACGAACCGGCCATTTCCACGGAAGACGCACGGACTTATCGTGGATTACCTCGGGATCTTCGACGACGTGGCGCAGGCGCTCGACTTTGACGAAAAGGCCATCCAGCAGGTCATCACAAACCTGGACGAGCTGAAGAAGCAGCTGCCCGAAGTCGTCACCGCATGCCTGGCGTTCTTCCCAAACGTCGATCGGACCATCGGCGGGTACGAAGGACTGATCGCTGCCCAGGAGTGCTTGCCCAACAATGAGACACGGGACAAGTTCGCGGCGGAGTACTCGCTGCTGAGTCGCATCTGGGAGGCACTGTCGCCCGACCCATGTTTGGGGGCCTATGAGGACGATTATCGCTGGCTGACGCAGGTATACGAGTCGGTCAAGCCGCCCAGCGGAAACGGCAAGCTGCTTTGGCATGCGCTCGGAGCCAAGACTGTCGAGCTCATCCACGAGAACGTGCATCTGGAAACAGTTCGGAACGACCTGGAGACACTCGTCATGGACGCCGAGGTGCTGGAGGGGCTGATTCAGTCGAAAGACCCGAAAAAGGCGAAGGAGATCGAGATCAAGTTGGTTTGCGCGGCTCCGCAAGCACTCGGGCGACCCGAAATTCACCGAGTTGGTGCGAACGACTGGAACGGCTGCGTGAACGGCACGAACAAGGGACTGCTGACCAGCCTGGAGTTCCTGAAACAACTGCTCGAACTAGCCCGTGACGTGGTTGAGGCGGAGAAGCGAGTCGATCCCGTTGAGGAAACAGAACAAAGGCAAAGCGGCGCTCACGGAGTTGTTCATGGAGGTGAAGAACTCGGAAACGCCCGTCATGGTGGAGCGCATCGTCAACGACATCGATGAGATCGTCAGACTGGTGCGATTCGATGGGTGGCAGAGCACGTCAGCAGGTGAGCGGGAAGTGCAGAAAGCGCTTCGCGGCACGTTGCTGAAGTACAAGCTGCACCGGGACCAGGAGTTGTTCGACCGGGCGTACGCCTATATACGGCAGTACTATTGAGCTTTTGGCGGGAAAGCATAGTCGCGTATTCGACATGACCTTCGGGATTAACAAATGGCCCAGTCACGCTATTTATCCGGATTGACCGACGAGCAGCGCGAGAAGAAGCTGCAACAGAGACTTCATGACCGTCAGAGCGGCCGCTGCTTCATCTGCGATCAGAAGCTCGATCTCGTCTTGCACAAGGGGCAGCTTGACATCGACCACATTGATCCGCTGGCGGAAGACGGGCTCGATGCCGAGAATAACTTCGCCCTGACACACTCATCCTGCAACCGGAGCAAGGGCGCCTCAAACCTCAAGGTGGCGCGCCGGCTTGCGGAATTCGAGCGACTTCAGGAAGAGGCGAGGGAAGCCGGTCGGCGCGGAGCAAACCTGGGAGATGTGCTCGCACGGCACGGAGGTGGCAAGGCTGCGCTTCGTATTCGGCGGGATGGCGAAATGGTGCAGTTCGCCTTCTCCGAGATCGGCGACAACGTGATCCGCAGCACCTCGCTCTTTGCGGACAAACTCAGCGGTATGAGCACATTCTTCGCGGTGGTTCCGCTGGAATACTTGCATCACGATGACCGCATCAACCCTCGCAGCATCGGCGCGAACATACGCGGCCTGATCGAGGAGTTCATCGAAAGGAGACCGCAACTTCATGTCGCGCTCGGCTGGTGGGCACCGGACGAGGACGGCGCTGGGCCCATCAAGGTCTTCGACGGGCAGCACAAGGCCGCAGCCCAGATTCTGCTCGGCGTGCGGGAGTTGCCCGTGCGGGTCTTTGTGGAACCTGACACGAATGTCCTCCTGCAGGCCAATACGAACGCCGGCGGGAAGCTGCGGCAGGTGGCGTTCGACGCGGCAGTGATGCGGCATCTGGGGAGTACGCTCTATCTGGAGCGAATTAACCAATACCGCTCAATGCGCGGGCTGTCCGCAGACGACTACTCCTTCTCCGAACAGGACTTGGTTCGGTTCTTTCGTGGTGAGCGTCGTGAGATGGAACGTTACATTGTGGACGCGCAACGTGACGCGGTCACTCATGACTCAGAGAACAAGCTCCTCGAGTTTGTCGAATGGGCCGGCAAAAGTGCGGATCGCCCACTCTCGTACAATTCGATCGAGCGGTCCTTCTTTAAGGAATTTCTCTACAAGAAAGCGCTGGACACGCCAATCGATGAGGAATGGAGCAGGGTACAAATCCGCGCATGCTGGAGCGTGAGCAACTTGTCCGCTTGATGAGCGAGTTCGCCGATGTTTTCTTCGTGAAGCACTGGGATCCCGAGATTGGTGGACGCCGGCTCGAGAACAAGGCTCAACAGGGCGAGTCCGTTCCTGAGGGGCACTTGCGTGCGTGGCGGATCGCTCGCGAAGAGGTCCTGGCGAACGTACTTCGCTGGGTTCGGCTCGTTATGACGAACTACTTTGCGTACACCGCCAAGCTCATCCATGAGGATCGTGTTTTGCACACGCGCTTGCCTGACGAGCTGTGGGATCGGATAGGCAACTTCCTGGACAGTCTGTCCCGTTTGCCGTGCTGGATCGACAAGAATCTGAGCACCACGGTTTTCGGTCCGAAGCAGAACTTGGATTACTGGGAGAAAGTTTTTGAGGACTGGCCAGTCACCGTCTGGAATCCAGATCTTGGCGCGCCCGCTCGATCTGAATCAGATGATCCAGGGCCCAACGAGATCTGGTGGAGGTCGACGATGAAACGGGTTCCCAACAGCAGAGAGGTGGCCCAGTCGTTGAAGGCGGTGCATTCCTCCGTGAAGCAGGCGCTAAAGGAACTCAACCAAAGCGCCGGGCAGCTGATGGCGAAAGGAGATTACAGCAGTGCCGAAGCGCTCGCCGCAAAGGGGCGTGAGATCCGGGAGTTTCAGGCTCAGGTAGAAGTCCTCCAGCAGAGATGGCGCGAGCTTCGCGGGAGCCGCAGTGCCAGCAGCGACTCCAAGAAGACAACCACGCCGCTTTGGGCGTATTACCAACCGATCCTGAAGGCACTGGCCGAGGCTGGAGGCGAAGCTCGTGCTGTCGATCTCGAATCGTCGGTTGAGCGCAATCTCGGTGAGATGCTGCAGCCAAGTGACCGGGTGGAAATGTCGCACGGCCGTCAGCGTTGGCAAGAATCATGATTCGCCGTGCGCGGAAGCATCTTGTCACGGAAGGTTGGATTGAGGATGCATCGGGCAGACTCTGGCGGATAACTGAGTCTGGGCGCCGCGCTGCCGAAAAGCCAATCAACTCATCCAAGAAGCAAGCGAAGTAGACGAACTGAAAGACGCTGGTCCTCAACGGTCCGTCGCGGGATGTCATCTCCCCAGGAACGGTCGTTTGCGCAGCAGGCGCGGGAAGCAGCTTTCACGCGCTTACCCGGCTTCCACATGCGGGACAGTATCTTCCGCCTGACCGGATCCTTTCATCGCAGACCGGACACTGTCGCTGGTGCGTGCAGCTCAGCAATCGCGTATCTGAGCTCGATGGTGATAGAATCAGCAGCGCCATGATGACGGTGATTGCCGTCCCCGTGAGATACTTCCTGTTGACGGACCGGGCGCAATCGATCACGCCGACGCCGTCCAGCCACTCAGCCAAGAGCAGGAAGTTGGCGAGCAGCAGGATAATAGCTACGGACACGACAATGACCCACTTGCGCGTCTTGACGGTCATGACCAAACCTGCCTTTCCGTGCACGCTGGCACACGGTCCATCCTAGCGCGACGGTGGCCGGGGGCGCAAGAACTTCGTTGAATAGAGCTCTCGCTAGGTCGTGGGAGGAATCGCGGCCAGAAGAACCGGCCGCGAAAGAGAAATGAAACTGAGGAGAAGATGGAACGCGAGCGGGGGTGGGTACGCTACCTCCGCAATCCGTTCCAACCCGGTCCTCCCGGTTCAAAGTGCTCGTGCTCCCAGGCGAGCGCCAAAGCGGCGTGTGTCAGTTTGATGCAAGACGCGGCTGACAGTGTCGGTTGAGCAACGGGCCCAGCCAGCGGCTGAGCCATATCCTTGGCGACGCGTCACGGACGCACCAGCATTGCTGCCGGTCGTCAAACTCCACGTGACTGACGCGGCGCACGGCGGACGACACCCAGCTCACACAGCTGAACTTCATCGGACCACAGGCCGCGAATGCGGCCGTCGGGCGTGATTCGCAACTTGATCATCGCGAGCCCTCCATCTGGCGGTTCGATTGTCGGGGAAGGCGCTGGGCCTCCGGCTTCAGCCGGTCTTCGGTAGTGGTGCCGCCGAGCGCAATTAGGATCTGTCGCGTGGCCTGCATGCAGGTCGCATCCGTGAAGTTGACCGCGTCGATGCTGCACGAGCCATCGACATGGATAATGATCTTGACGCATTTTCCTTGAATCATGGGTACGCTTCCTTTCTCGGACCGATTGTCCGTTGAGTTTTCGTTCGCTTCATTCAGCGATACCCGCCAATGACCACTTCGATCTCGCCGTTCTCGAACTCTCGGCGCTGGACCGTCCGGCCCTGGGCACGTTGCTGTCGGGCGACCGCGTGGTAGGCATATTCCTGCCTGATCCGGTTCTGCATCTCGGCGTTGAAGCGGTGCCGTTGGTCATCACTCACTGATCCAAGACCGGTAGGATCCGTCGGGCAGTCGTTCCCAACCGACATCATTAGCCGCTTGCCCGATATGCTCCCGGCGAATGACTATGTGGGCCCGTTGGGGCCGCTCGTCGCCTTGGTAGCCAAACAGCGCCACGGGTTTCCGCATGCACTTCGATCTGGTGGCGCTCGAAACCGGCAGGCGATGAGGGCTTCGATCAGGGTTTGCTGATCCTTGAAGCCCGGCTTGCACTCTACGTAATGGGACATCTCGTTATCCTTTCGTTGGTACCAAAGGGGCCGAGGAGGCGAGCGGAACACCGCTGCTCCGCCCGCTTCTCCTCGGGACTGGTCAGTCCAGCACAACACGGCGTTTGAGCCGGCGGTTAGAGACGACAGGCTGTTCGGATCCAATAGCTCCTGCTTGAGCACGGCGCAGGCCTCGCTCAGTTTCGTCGCCAGATCGGGGTTGCTCCTTGAGCGTCTCGCCGGTCAGGCCGAAGATCTGGGTCTTCAGCTCGTTGAGCTGCGCCGCCGTGTCGGCATCGTTGAAGATGTTCATGGCGTGGAAGTGCTCGATCTTGCGGCGGATGGCCTGCAGCGTCTTGCCGTGAACTTTGCCACCGGCGTCGATGACCTGGTCGCAAACTCGGCAACTTCGTTGCGGAACGCCATGACATAGTCGGCAGCGAACTCCTGGCACTCGGCCTGGAGATTCTGCTTCATCTGCGTGAGCTGTTCCGAGCGGAGCTTGCGGGATTCGAGTTCGGCCTCGATGTCGTCGATCGCCATCGCGCTGGCTGCACCGGCAACCTTAAACGTATGCCAGCCGAAGCTAAACTTCTTACGCAGCTCAGCGGCCGCCGGATACGCAGCATCCGGCACGTCGAGTGCTCGAACTGCCACTCGGCCCGCAATTGTGGGTACTGCAGCAGGAAGTCCTCGATTGCTTGGTCGAACTCCGTCTTGAGCAAGCCCAGTTGATCGGTCAGTTCCGGCACATGGTCCCAGGGCACGAAGTGAGCGTTAGCTGCCGGAAAGGGCTTCGAGTACTTCGCGAGTTGGTGGCGGGCCTTCTTTTCGATCTGCTGAAAGACCTTGCGGCTCTTGTGGGGGTCAATCAGCTCCTTTGAACGAACGAGGCAATTGCTTTGCTTTCGACTTCGTGCGGTGACAGGTGGAAGTCCTGCGGCTCGTTGCCGATGCGGCAGGACCAGTACGACGCCCGGATGACGAACAGGCATCCGAGCTGGAACAGGTTGATCGGCTTCTCGCCATTGTTGGAAGCCGGGTGTGCCTGCGGTGCAGGCGCAGTGAGAGTAGTCTAGCTTTTCTCAGTCTGAAAGGGTTACGGGTTGTTTGAAACGAGACTTCGGAATCAGACGGTCACGCGCCGCTTGCGGACGTTGCCGGAGGCAATGGATGGGGTGTGACCGTTGCCGGCCGGCATGGTGTGGCTGTCGAGCCAGTGGGTCATCTCGGTCACTGACTCTGGGTCAGTCCTCGACAGCGGGCGAATCTGCGGGATGGCGGCCACCAGGTGGTCCGT
>CAXXNU010000006.1:0-17541 GCA_963675805.2 Desulfobacterales bacterium
CAAATGCGTGATGCATAAAAAATCCCTACTTTCTGAAAGACTTTAATGATGCCCTGCTGTATGATACACACTGACAAAGAGATCCGGGCTGGTTCGACGATCAGGAATTACTATCCCCGGTGCTTCGTAACCGGCAGTGCATGATTGTTTTTACTTTTCAGCTTACCATATAAGTGGATTCTCACATGACCTTACTGGTTACCTCGCACGTAAGGTGGGGCATGTTCAATGGAAAATGAGAGTTTACTGGCGCTTCTGGAAGAGACGGTTCAGCGGCTGGGAATTTCGGTACGCTATGAAAGGCTTGACGGTCCCGGCATCCAGGTTCGCGACGGACTGTGCCGGATCAGGGAACAGAATGTTCTCTTTATTGACAAACGTCATCCCCCGCATGAAAGGATTCGCATTCTGGCCGAAATCATCGGTGATTTTGGAAACGAGGAAATTTTCATGCCGCCCGTTGTGCGGGAGCTGGTCGACAAAACGAAAAGTCCCTTGGAAAGTCCGGAATAGATGTATTTTTCGGTACTGTTGGTCTTGACAATGTTCCGCATCTCGTTTTAGGTATGGAAACCTTACACCACACAAGCCCCCGTAGCTCAGTAGGATAGAGCACAGGATTCCTAATCCTGGTGTCGTGAGTTCGAATCTCGCCGGGGGTACCATTAAAACCAGGTGATTACGGTTTTTCTTCAGTCTTCACTTTTCCATGGAGCCGTTTTGGTATCTCGCCAGCTTGTATGATTCCCTATTCCCGGCCAAAATCTTACATATCGTCGCCAAGTCGGCGTGACGGCGTGACGGCGTGACGACGTGACGACGATATGACCGTTATTTTCTTACGGGATCGTTATGAATTGTCACGGCTGGAATAAAACCTTGACGGCATCATCGGTGCCCTGGACCTTAAATGCCTCCTGAAATTGCGACAGGGGCAGCACGTGAGTGGCCAGGGATATCGCTTCGATTTTCGGCATGATCCCTATGGTTTCCGAAAACGAATACGGCGACCAAAAAGAACCGTGGATTTTGATTTCGCGATTCATCATTTCATACGGTTTCACTCCAAGCAGATAGTCGTTCGGCGCAACACCGACAATGGCAATGGTCCCTCCGTTTTTGAGAATAGGAACGGCGGCTTCATTGGCTGCTACCGCTCCCGACGCTTCGATAACAACATCCACCCCGTAGCCGTCGGTGGCCTGCATAACGACGTCGACGAGACTTTCCTTGATGGGATCAACGGTAATATCCGCACCCAGCTTTCGAGCGATCCCCCGCCGTTTCTCAAAAGGATCTGACAACACAGTCATTCCCGCGCCTGAATGCTGAGCCAGTTGGAGACACTGCAGGCCGATGATTCCGGCTCCAAGTACGGCCACGGTCGATCCGGGTTTGATATTGGCTTGTTTCATGGCGTGTATCGCTATGGACGTGGGCTCGATAAGCGCGGCTTCCAGCAGGGACATTTCCTCCGGTACCGCATACACCTGCTTTCCTTTTACAATGGTGTACTCTGCAAAGCCTCCGGCCCGAGGATTAGTCAATACGTTAAAGGGGTCCGTGCAAAAATGTTCCTTGGCGTTTTTACACCAGTAGCAGGCGCCGCATCCCGTAAACGGGTGGGCCGTAACCTTCTGCCCCTCCGTGTATCCGCTCACCTTTTTACCGACCTCCGCCACGGTTCCCGAGAATTCATGGCCCAGTATGGTCGGAGGCGGAATAAAGTCTATCCGCCCTCCAAGAATGTGCATTTCAGATCCACAAATTCCGG
Source organism: Desulfobacterales bacterium (assembly GCA_963675805.2). GTDB lineage: Bacteria > Desulfobacterota > Desulfobacteria > Desulfobacterales > Desulfosalsimonadaceae > SURF-3. The sequence goes on from CAXXNU010000006.1 coordinate 1,775, forward strand.
AATGAGATATTTTTATCAATACTTCATCGTCTTCCACTTTTGGGATATCGACATCTTCATACCGGACATCCCAACCACCGTACCACATGAGAGCTTTCATTTTAGCCATTAGCGTACTCCTCGGTAGATAAGTTGTGATTCTGTTTAATCGCGGTCATGCATACCTGAATACAAATAGAGCTGAAATCCCGTATGGTCAAGAAATATCTTCCGGCAACCGTTCTCCGAGCACTGCCGTGGCGGAAAGTTGCGGAAAAACATGCGAAGTGTTCGAATCCTTTTGCTAAGCCCATCGATGCATAAATTCGGTAACGAATTTACTCACTCAAGGCTAAGGAACATCAAAACTAAGAATTAAAGATTCTTGCCTTGGAACCGTGGAAGCAACATACATAATTACCTTTTTTAGCTCGTTCCCGATCTCCGGCTTTCGGTTTTCTTCCACCATTTCCTGCAAACTTCGATTAAACCTTCCTTTTTAATGCAAAATTTTCAACAAGATTAGCACTATAAGAATATGGATGTAGGTTGGCGTAGAGGGACGAAGCCCCGAAACCCAACATTGGGGCGGACCTTTGCATACAGCGGAAACAGTGCCGCATTGCGTCACGCTCAAGTCAACCTGTCTTTGAATGCAAAAGTACCTAATAAAATTAGTAATATAAGGACATGAATGTAGGTTGGTGTGGAAGGACGAAGTTCCAAAACCCAGCATTGGGACTGCGTTGAGGCATGCGGCGTACCCCATGATTGGAAGCCGGAGCTTTCCTGTTATGGCATCCCAAGGTGGACGTGGGCCTTGGGAGCCGGCGGAAATAACTGTCTGATAAGTCCCCGGAATTAAAACGGAATTACAGAATATTGCCCCCAGAATTCCAAGGGATTACAGAACTGGAATTCAAAATTCGCAAAAATTCCATCATTTCGCTCGTTCCCGAGTTCCCGCCTGGAAATGTAAAACAAGAAAACTCCGGTTCCCGGTATTTTTTCACCATTCCTGCAAGCGGCCGTTTTCCATCGATGCCAAGAACCCGGTCAACCGGGATAAAACCGGATTCAAAGGCATAAGCGGCATGCAGACTTTTCCGCATATCGCGGGATTATGAGGAGGAGATCATTATTAACTACACCGGATATACACCCATGGGGTTCTCGTTCATACTCAGAACAATACTTTTAACCTGCGAATATTGATCGAGAACCATTTGATGATTCTCCCGACCGATCCCCGATTTCTTATAACCTCCAAAAGGCGTGTTCAACGGCATGGAGTGATAGTCGTTCACCCACATGCGGCCTGTACGTATTCCTCGCGCAACACGCAGGGCACAATTGATATCGCGGGTCCAGACACCTCCGGCCAGGCCATAATCGTTGTCGTTGGCCATGCGGATTACTTCCTCTTCATCCTTAAATTTGATGACCGCGAGAACCGGACCAAATATTTCCTCCCGGGCAATCCTCATTGTATTGTCCACCTCGCTGAAAATGGTGGGTTGAATAAAAAATCCTTTCTCCAATCCGTCCTCTTTGATTCGATTGCCGCCACATACCAGCTCGGCCCCCTCCTCACGGCCCAGGTTGGTATAGGCCAATATTTTATTCAACTGGGTTTCGTTGATCACGGGACCCATCATGGTATCTTTTTCCCAAGGCATGCCGACTTTTACCTTTTGAAAAAGACTTGTCACCTCGGCTAAAAAATCATCGTAAATCTTCTCGTGAACAAAGGCGCGTGATCCGGAAGAACAAATCTGTCCGGAATTCCGTAGAATTGCATAGGCCGCCCCCTCAATCGCCTTTTCCCACGGGCAATCGGGGAAAAATATGTTGGCGGACTTGCCTCCCAGTTCGAGAGTGGCCGGAATCAGCTTCCTTGCGGCCGAATCGGCAACTGAATAGCCGACCTCGGTAGATCCCGTAAAGGAATATTTCGTTATTCCAGGGTGGTCGAGGAGGTATTGTCCCGTTGTAGATCCGCGCCCGTTGATTACATTAATGACTCCCGCCGGCAATATCTCCGACAAAATTTTTGTCAGTTCAAGCATGGAGAGAGGAGTCTCGGATGATGATTTGATCACGATGGTATCACCGACCGCAAGCGCGGGGGCAATTTTCCAGGCCGCCACGAGAGGAACATTCCACGGGACAATCTGCCCAACGACTCCTATGGGCTCTCGGATGATCATGCTCAACGTATCCTTATCCAAAAAGACAGCTCCGCCCTCTTCTCCTCGGATGACCCCTGCAAAATAGCGAAAAATATCCACGACCCACGGGATGATTCCTTTTGATTCCCGGATGGGCATTCCATTGTCCATGGTATCGATCATGGCGAATTTCTCTACATTTTTTTCCAGTTGGTCGGCTATCTTGAGCAGAATTGTCGAACGCTCTTCAATACTCGTATCTTTCCATGACTCAAAGGCCTCCCAGGCGGCCTTTACGGCACGATCAACATCTTCCTCCCCTGCGACGGCGCATTTGGAAAGAAATTCTCCGTTGGCGGGACAAAAGGTATCAAAACTTTCCCCGCTCCTTCCGTCAACCCATTTCCCGCCGATAAACAACTTGTAGCTTTTATCCACATCCGCTTTCATTCCGTTCTCCTTTCATGCACGTTATTTTTCCAGCTTCTCCGAAAATTTCAGAGGAATTGCCGTCAACATATTTACGGTCTGAATATTCAATCCAAACGATTGGTTTCGGAATTTTCAAAGCTTTTCCTATCGTATCGGGAATACCGCGGGTCTCCGCACGGCTTCCACACCTCGGATCTGACGGTGCATCCGGTCTGACCAAAAAGCAGGAGAGAAGAACTGTCTCCTCAAGCCTCCGCGCCTAATAACATCTCAAAACGATCAAGGGGTCGGGATTAGACACATGCGGAATTACGAGAATTTTTCTTCACTTCCTGCTTACCGTTATCTATAGCAATAGATAACGGTTGTCAAGAATTTTTCCCGCTCGTGTTTAGAAAATTCTTGCTCCCCTGTACTGATTTCTCTAGAATATTCTCGGAATTGAATCGCGGACACGGTACGGGAAATGAAGATCGCCTACAAAGTCTGGCTTGAAAATGACGGCAAAGCGTTTGGCGAGGGGCCCTTCCGGCTCTTGCAGTTAACCGCCCAAAAAGGCTCCCTTCATCAGGCGGCCAAGTCGATGGAGATGTCCTACCAAAAGGCTTGGGTTATTATCCGCAACAGTGAGAAAAGGCTTGGTTTTCCCTTGCTTGAGCGAAAAATTGGAGGTGTTGCGGGCGGGGGTTCCAAGGTGACGGAGGAGGGTCGTGAGTTTATGAAAATTTACGGCCGCTTTCGCAAGGAAACAGAGAAGAAACTTAACGAAGTATTCCAAAAGTATTTTGGCTAGCCCCTCCCTGTCTCTCTTGAGAATTTCCGAGATTTCAGGGGATGTCTTATGTATCTCCCCCTTTGGATTCCGAGTGTTAAATGTTGCGTTTTCGCTCCAAAGCGAGTTCCTTTTTCCTCAATAAATTTAGTACTATAAATATATGAATGTCAGATTGGTGTAGAGGGACGAAGTCCTGAAACCCAACATTGGGACTCTTCCTTCAAACTTCGATTAATCTTTTTACCAACTGCCTTTCCGTCCCGGGTGTCCCAGATGATATTCCCTACTGGGACACCGTAACCTGTTGTTATTATTATTAGTGTCCCAGATGTCCCAGGTGTCCCGGATAAAATTGAATTCAGGAGAAAAAATACTCTGAATTCCAAAATAGAAAGAAAAAGACATCTTTCATGATATTTTCATGGCGAAATTGAAAAATACTGGGACATCTGGGACACCTGGGTGCAGTTGCTGTAATATCAATATCTTGCAGTGTCCCAGTTCCGGACTTTACCTGGGACAACAGGCCGTTATCTGGGACACAACTTCCCAATCCGTTTTCATTCCCCCTGCTCCTTCAACGGCCTTGCAATATTCTTCAAGACCGGGGAGAAAAGAAACTCGTGATACGCCCTTCGATGATTTTTTTGTTCTCGCTTTCATCTCCGCGTAAAAGCCTCTTCAATTCATTGAAACCATATTTCAAACCACTCTCTTCCGCATGAATAATTAATCACGGAACCGGATATAATTCCCTTGGAGATTTCCGGCGATAAAACAGGAAATATTTTCCCGTCAATTATACACCCGGTTTTTGGCAAAAAACGTATTTCCCCCTCAGAGACCACTATTTCCCTCTCAAATGTATCTCTTTTCCCTTGACAGGGTTTTTGACCAAGGGAAATTATGGAATTCCGGAAGCCGGAAATTCCCTGTTCGGGTATTCACAAGACGGACCTCGGGAACTGAGGATTAATTTAAATATTTTACCATATCTAACTCAAGCGAATAATAAGGTATTTGTGAATACAGTTAGAAGCCATACCACTTATAGCCAATGAAGCACGGCGGTTAGCGAAAGGAAAAACACATGTATATAAAGATTATTGCCATAGTTCTAGTATTCATTCCAATCTTTTCTATCCCTTCCATTTCCGCTTCCGAAATCCAAATCCCAACGAGTCCCCGTGCCCAGAAGGGCATAGCTAGAGTCGCCCCTGATTTAAAGAAAGAATTGTCAAAAGCAAAACTTGAATACGGCGCCCCGATATTTATTCGCATATTTAAGGAAGAAAAAGAACTTGAGGTTTGGATTAAGAAAACTGATAATTATATTTTATTTAAAATTTACCCTATTTGCACTTATGGATCCGCGGGTCTTGGACCAAAAACAAAACAAGGAGATTGTAAAGCCCCCGAAGGTTTCTACTTTATTAAGCCTTCTTCGTTGAATCCTGTGAGCAATTTCCATCTCGCATTCAATTTAGGCTATCCGAATAGATACGACCGCGCTCATAAAAGGACCGGCAGTGCGTTAATGGTACATGGCAGTTGTGTTTCAATAGGCTGCTACGCAATGACGGATGCGGGTATTGAAGAAATCTATGCACTTGCCGATGCCGCATTAAGAAACGGCCAACGTTTCTTCAGGGTTCATATCTTTCCTTTCAGAATGAGCAATGAAAATATGGGAAAACATAAAAAATCAAAATGGTACGCTTTCTGGGAAAACTTGAAGGAAGGATATGATTTTTTTGAAAATAACGGCAACATACCGCCAAATGTCGAAGTTAAAAACAAAAAGTATGTCTTCTCCACACAATAACAACGGCTGAAATTTCGACAGCGGTCATGACGGTGCCGTTGATGCAAAATAGTCCTGTTGAACATGTGAGGTGTCACCCTCGGTAAGCGCCGCTTTCGGTGCATTGTATGTATTGATTAGGAAATAGAAACTGCCTTGAAATAGTGAAAACCAAAACCCAGCCACGAATACCGATTTTCATCCCCGCCCCATGCTTACTCACCCCAGGCTCTTTTGCCGCGGGCTATTTTTTTACGAACCACGGCCCAGGTATCGGTTACCAGAAAAGATTCGCCAAAGCGGTCGAGCATTTTTATAAACATGGCAAACGGCACGGTAAACGAAAGCTCGTCGGTTTTATAAAATTTCCTTGCCGAAGGGTCCCAACCGCCAAGGACGGCCCTGTTCTTTCCCCGGTCCAGATAGTGAAACGGCCACACGGAAATGGAGCCGCATCCGGCGCTCCAGGGAGATGCAACCGCTTCGGGATCGTTCGTAACAAATGTGGCAAGCTGGTGAAGTCCGCAAAGAGATTCCGGCCTGGTAAAAAATATAACAAGTTCGGGCTTCATGTGTTCCCTGAAAAGGCTGATCGGCTGAACAACGCAGTATTTGCCGGGAGCCGGTCTGGGGTCCACGAACTCAAAGATACGCCGCAAGGCCTCGGGCGACTCGCAGTATTTCTCGCCGTCAGTCCAACCGGATATTCCGGTGGATACATACTTGATAATTGTTTCCGTCTGAGGCTTCAAAAACCCCAGCCAGAACGCTCCGCCCGGACAGCCAAACTGTTCCGCCGAAAAACACGCCGCCGTCTTTTTTTTTCGAGCCCTCCAGATATGCCCCATGACACAGGAAAAATTGCCGAATACCGCCTGCCAGTCAATTTCGTTTCTTTCTTCCCCGGCACGGGTGGGAAGATCGGCCGGCTTGGGGGATAGAGCCTTGGCGGGCCGTTCATCCGTATAAAAAAGTCCCATGGGTTCTTCACCGATACCCAGTATGGAAAGCAAATTGGGCAGTGTCAGCAGTATATGACTATCCATTATAAACTCCCTTATCTTGGATCATTCACGAACTTTGATAGTTACTGCGTAATATTTTGAAAATACAATAAAATTCTATTTTAACGGAAAACAGACTGTAATTTTATATGTAAAAAAATTTTATTGGGGCCAAACCATGGTTTACTATCACTCTTCGCCGCGAAGCGGCAGTTGAAAGTTTTTTTGAGGGGGTCCGGGGGAATCTTTTTTTCCAAAAAAGATCCCCGGAATTTTCTTAATGCATGAATAATTCGGTTTATGAAATTCAAACCATACGGCCCGGATCGGCGTAGTCCTTGTCAGAAACCCACAATCGGCAGTCGGACACATGACGGGTGATTTTTGTCTCTCAACAGGCGGATCGTGGGCGCCGGATCGATAACGGGCGTATCGAAGTTGTCAACATCCGCGCACACCATCGCAATGCGTATCCTGTTTCCCTTGTGGAAGCGGTACGAGGTCGGCAGCAAACAGAAAACCAGTTCAATCGGTTCCCCGGCCGGGATGTTCAACAGGTCGCTTTGATAGTGCGAGTGGTAGGGCAGCCCCAGATTATTGAAGGGAGGTTGGCTCAGCGTGCGATGAGAAGCCCGGAGGTTTCCCTCGGTAATGTATGTGGATGTTCCCTTACCGTCCACTTCTTCAAGGTAAACGAATACATCCAGGTCCGGCACATCGGCGGATAGCCAAAGATTTGCCACCGGATGACCCGTAACCTCCAGATCGGTCTGGAGAGGGGAAGAGGTATAGGTTAATCCCTTTTCGTCGTTCGAACGCATGTCCGGATACTCACGCGACCAGTTGACGGCCGTCCAACGGGAATGCTTGCCGCTCGTTGTGGTGTAATTTGCCGTATAACCGTCGAATTCGTCCGAAGCGGCGGGAGCTTCCGTGGTCAGGAAACCGTCATTGATCGAGTCAATGCTTCCGGTCTTGCCCGTACCGAAATAATGGCATGTCGTTTCCCACTTTTCGGGGGGCCATTGATCGGAGGTTTGCCAGGCTTCTTTTTTCGGCGCTCTCATGCGGTAATAGTAAATGGAGGGTTCGTCCATGATGCCGTTTTTGACGCCCTTGAGCCAATAGTCGAACCAGCGATGCGCCTCGGCGGAAAAGTCCAGATCGAATCTCTTATCCTCAACCTCGCTGTGATCCGCGGGGCGGACGACCAGCCGCTTGGGAACGGTGAGATTTTTGTACCAGAAAAACATGTCTCCGGTGAACAGATCATACCAGCCTGTCGTCATATAAACCGGAATTTTTGCCGTGTTAATGCGTTCCAGGAACGGATACAGAGCGGCACGGTTCTCGTAGAGTCTGGTTCCGTCGTTGAGAACGGAGTCGCGAAAGGGGTATTTTTTGAAAAGATCCGATGATGTCTCGCCAAGCGTTTCTCCGCTGCGTTCCTCGCGCGCAAGAGCAAGCAGCTCGCCGTTTTCATCGCTGTCCACCGGCGTAATGACGGACTCAAGAAATGTGGTCGCCCAGGAAAAAAAAGAAGCAAAGGCTTTATTGTATACTCCCCCCGATATATGACCGCTTCATAATTATCCAGAGGGCTGGACGTGGGAAATATTGCCTTGAGGTGCGGATTGCCCGATCCGGCAACGGCAAATTGTATCATTGCTTGAAAGGAATCTCCGTACATCCCGACGTTTCCGTCACACCAGGTTTGGGAGGCAATCCAATTCAGGATTTCGTCACCCTCCCCGGCTCCCGGTTCAAACGACATGTCCGGGTATCCGAAAGAAGCCCCCGTTCCGGGTCGCTCCACAACCATGACAACATAGCCGTGTTTCAGCATTTTTTTGAGCCACCCGGTTCTGAAAAGAGCATCCATTAAATGGCCCCGGCTGTACAACCAATATCTGATTCTCAGCATGATCCGTTCTTTCCGGCCCAGGCTGAAAAGGTCGGTAATAATGTTTTTCCCGTTTTTATCGAAGATGGTAAAGGTACGCAGATAGGGGGTGTATTTGAAAAGAACGGGTAAAGGCTCTCCCGCGGGAACACCTTTTTTGGTCGGAAGAAAAAGGTCGTAAGCCAGCCTCCGCCCGTCGGACAGCTTCAGGTAATCGGAAATGCGCTTGTTGCCGTCATACGACGTTTTGGAGTACCCGTGATATTTACCAAACTCCGACACGTTCGACCGCCTCGCCGTCCCTGTGTGGGTAAAGAAAAACACGACCGCCGGCACGATCACAACAAGAGCATACAACATTTTCGAGTGGAATACAGTGACCATTCATTCACTCTCCCTCGATCCCGGAAGAAACCGCCGGCTAATGTTTATGATTATTTACCATGGAATGAAATTTTTGTACACACTCCTTGTTTGCCTGTTTCCTGAATATATCGCAGTTTTGAGAGTTCAATAATTTCTGGTCCACTCGGCAAATATTCTCAGGGCCGTAGGGCGACCGGCCGGTCACCCCTACATTTTTTATTTTATTTACTTCCATTTATTGCGTTTTGCTCCGCACTGTTCCCTCTCCCACTGGAGGAGGGCTTTGATGAGAGAATGCTTGAGTGGTGTTGGGTTTCGTTGAACTCTTCCCAATCTTCAGAATGATAACTTTACAAAAATATCAAGAATATAACGGCACGGGTGCAGGTTGACGCAGAGAGGCGAAGCGCCAAAACCCAACATTGGCACTCTCAAGATTTTTTCTCAAATCTCTCACGGGAAAGTACGCGAAAGCCGGAAGATCCTTTATTTCTTTGCCGCGGCCCAGTGTTCCATGGACCAGTAATCTTTCTCGCCCTTTTCCTTTGCTTCCAGGGCACGAAGTATTACTTCCGGAGTTGCCGGAATTTCGTGAATCCAGACACCGATCGCATCATGAATGGCCGACAGCAGGGCAGGCGGAGGAGCGCTGGTGCTGCCTTCGGAAAACCCTTTTGCACCCTCGACTCCAAGAGGATGCGGCACTTCCTCAATTCCGTGGATCAGTTCCAGGGGATAATCCTCAAAAGTAGGCATGGGATAATCTGCAAGACTCTGAGCAACGATGTCCTGTCCCGGATAGTAAGGATACATGGTTTCCCGCAGCGCAAAGCCCATGCCGATCTGGAGACCGCCGTTGATCTGCTGTTTTACCATCAGAGGATTAATGGCCTTGCCGACTTCCCAGACCTGGACGAGTTTGGTTACCTCAACCGTGCCGGTATCGGTATCCACTTCCACTTCGGCAACGCAGCACCCAAAGGAAATTACACTTTCCACGGGAAGTTCACCCGTTTCAGGATCATGTCCGTAAGCCGGGGACGGCTGCCAGGCTCCGGTTCCAATCAGAATAGCACCTTTGCCCAGATTGGCTTCAACACCGATTTCCTTGAATGTTGCCGCCTGTTGAGGCATATCACGGACAAATACCCTGCCCCCCGCCACGTCGATCCTTTCCGGCGCCGCATCCCATTGAGACGCCGCAAACGCCCGAATTTTATTTTTAAGATCGTTGGCGGCTTCAACAACGGCGTGAGAATCCACCAGGGTTACCCTGCTGGCTCCGCTCCCGGAGGAAAGCGGCATGAAATTTTCGGACGTATTGACGGCGGAAATGATTTCGATCGGTACATCCATTGCGTCCGCCGCTACCTGACGTAAAATGGTTAATGCGCCTTGACCATGGTCAACGGCTCCTATCAGTAAAAACAATGTGCCGTCCGGTTTGAGCTGGATAACGGCCTGACTGGGATCACCGCCTCCTTTTCTTCCCGCCGGATGCAGGACACACGACATCCCCACGCCCTTTTTTTTCATGGTTCCCGCCTTTCCCGAGAGCTCATGGCTCGAAGCCGCTCCGGTAATTCAATACCGGCAAGTTCGGCCGCTTTTTTCATGGCCTCCAACGCTCCGGCCCCGCGGACCCGGTAGCTGGTCACACCCCGGTCCCCGTCGCGCCAGGCATTGACAAAACGTAGCTCCCACGGGTCCATCCCGAGCGTATCCGCAATACGATTCATGTGCATTTCACAGGCAAACTGACCATTGATGACGGAAAACCCCCTCATGGAACTTGAAACAGGCCTGTTGGTGAAGATCGTATATGCTTCGACCAGAATATTGGGAACGGCATACGGCCCCGGTGCATACATGGCGCATTTTTCCAGACCATAGGCGGACATACCGGCGTACGCTCCAGTGTCATGCCAAATTTGAATACGGCAGGCCGTCAATCGGCCGTCCTTTTTTACTCCCGTTTTATAGTCCAGGACAAAGGCTCCGCGTTTGGTCGAAAATTGCAGATCTTCCTCTCTGGTCAACCGGTATTTGACAGGCCGATCGAATTTCAGCACGGCCAACGCGGCCACGTGATCGGCATGAATATCATTTTTTCCGCCAAAAGCGCCTCCGGCGCGGCCCCCAATATAGCGAATCCTGCTCATGGGCAAATCCAGAATAGCGCACAGCATGCCCAGATGCGCATAAATGGTCTGGCTGACCGTGTGGATGACCAGGTGGCCCGTATGCGTCGTAATAGGCAACCGATACGTGCGGTTCCATGGGAGCATGATCCTGCGGCCCTGTGGAATAGCGTCCCTCGATCACATGATCCGCCTCGGAAAAGCCGGCCTCCACGTCTCCCATAACAAGGGTTAAGGGGATTTTATCCGGAGGAAAATGAATCCAGAGGTTGCTTTTTGAATTATGCCTGACCAGAGGGGCGTCCGGCTCCATTGCTTCAAAAATATCAAAAACCGGCGTCTCTTCCTCGATTTCAAGCCGCACTTTCGTCAATGCATCGTGAGCCGTATCTTCATCCGCGGCCACCACGGCGGCGACAGGTTCGCCCTTGTAGCGTACACGGTTTTCGGAAGCAAAAACAGGCATGTCCTTGGAACGACCATACGCATTTATACCAGGAACATCGTCCGCCGTTACAAATCCGACGACTCCCGGAATCCGCACGGCCTTTGAAAAATCGAGATTTCGGATGATACCTTTGTGCACCGGACTTCGAAGCATTTTAGCATACATCATGCCCGGAACTTTGATGTCATCCACATATTTTACCCTGCCCGTTACCTGTCCCGACGCATCATAGCGCGGCATGGCCTTACCGATGTATTTTGTCATCGTCTCCGTCCATATTCTGATTATCCCGTGCACAGGTAAGGATTGCCTCAATGATTTCTTCGTAGCAACCACAGCGGCAGAGGTTTCCGGGACATGTACCGGGTGATGTCTTGGCGTTGAGGGCGAGGTTTTTCCTTGAGCAGAGACACTGCCGACATCAACATGCCGGATGTGCAAAATCCGCACTGAGAGGCGCCGTGTTCGATAAACGATTTCTGTATTGAATGCAGTCGGCCATTTTGAGACAAACCTTCCGCCGTAACAACATTTTTCCCGGAAACCGTTAACGCCAGGGTAAGACAAGCGCGAAACGGTTTGTCGTCAAGTAAAACCGTGCACGCTCCGCAGTCCCCGCCGTCACAGCCCGCGCTTGGGGCTTGTAATGTCAAGTATTTCCCGCAAAACATCGAGCAACGAATCCTTGGGCTTGACCAGTACTTCGACCGGCATGGCCGTTTACGGTAAAGCTCAGGGGATATTTCACTGGACCATAGTCTCCTTACCAAATGAAGGAATAGGTGCCTTATGTCCGTTTTTCAACAAAATTTCACAGTTCCTCGAACGGGTGAACACCATAAAGCGCCCGGGGTTTGTCGTGTAGAACAAAAACTTGATCAGCCTCTATTAAGCTTAACACTGTCCCTCTATCCGAAAACAGTCTTTTCTTTATAATACTATAATACGATAATACCTTTGTATGGAAAAGATATTTCCGCGCCTTTTTGGAAAAAAAGACCCATGGGGTGCCGGCGCCAAAATATTTTTTTGACCGTTTACCCGCATGGGCATCCTTTTGACTATGCGCATGTTGCGTTTGCTGCATGATTCAAGGGAAAAGCCGAGGAATAAAAAATCCGGCATGAAGATGCGGAAACGGGTTTGTACCGCAAAACCGGACACAAAGAACACCGGTTCCGGGCAAAGTCAATTCAACGTGTGCGGGAAAAACATCAGGATCATCCTGAGCAGCCTTTGAGGCTTTTCGTAAAAAGACATTCCCAGTTCTTCGTTATCTCCCCGTATCGCAAAATAATACAGAAGCTCTGAAGCCGTCATGTAAATGGACGTTCTCTTGTCAGCCCATTCCGTGTGTTCGCGGCTAAGCTCGGTGAAGAAACGCTCTCCCCATCCGTCCGGCCGCCAGGTGTCAAGGCCTTGTAAGGCCCGAAAGGCGCTGTCCAGGGAGTCCATAAGGTAGGCGAAGAGGGTATAGCTTGTCATGTGAATGAATAACCGGCCTTTCTCGATACATCGGATGACCACAAAACCGACCCTCATTCCAGGCCCATTTTGATCTTGTGATCCATCGACCGGGGCGGTCGCCTCCGTCGGACAGTGCGGGTCCGAGCCTTCAGGCTGCCGGGGGAAACGTTCAAGATTTTATTATGTCAATAATGACATAATAAAAATTTTTTTAGCACACAATACAACCATGCGTCAACGTAAGAATTTGTCTCACCCGGGCGTGCATGCCGACTGCGCGGAATGTTTGCACGTAAGGAGCAAGACCATGAGAAACGGAGCCATGTAGGGAAGCGGATGTTTTCTCTGTTCGGATGTTGCCGGCCGGAGCTGTTTGACGGAGTGAGTGGTGCGCCGTGCCGACCCCAGGGAAGTGTAACCCATGTTCGTGTTGCACGGTCCCCGCTACGCAGGGGGGCCCCATTCCGAATGAGGCTACATGGAGAACCGGTATCCGCTGAAGTACGCTTTAAGTCGGATGAACCATTTTTAAACGGGTCCCTTGTCTTGACAGTAAAGCCTTTCGCCATATCACCCGGCTTCCTCAGCCGAAGGGTATCATTGAAATACGGTGTGCAAGGAAGAGGGGAGTCCCAGCATTGGCCCTCTTTCTTCGGGATGTAGACCACGAGGCCGGACCGGGTAACCTTTGTGTCCAGGGGAACTTCCCCGGCGGCATGCCAGCCGGATGTTGAAATTGCCTTGATGACCGCTTTGTGCTCAACGGCATAGATAAAAAAATGGAGATTTCCAATAACAAAAACACCACAGACTATTGCGGCGAATACCCTTCGGTTCACGCTATTGCGTATGGACACAAGAAACAGAAGAATAACGGATATGGGCATCAGAAAGGAAAGGGCGTTCGCAAACCTGATGTCAGGGGCGGTGAAAAACCAGAAAAAGAGGCTGAAAATCAAAGGAAAGCGGAATGGCCCACTCCACGAACCGAAGTTTTCTCCCCTTCTTGAAAACAGACATGGTCACCGTAACAACGCTCGCCACGATGAATAACGCACACGGATAAACCACGCCCACGCCTTTCCTGGAAATCGACAGTATCCACGGCTCGAACCAGCTCCAGCCGCCCAAAACAGTGCTCCAGTGTGTCCCCGGCCGGCGAGCCCAACTGTAGACCCAGTTCGCCTCATCGATTACTTTCTCCATGGGAACAGCCCATTCGACGGGAATATACCCAATCGTGGAGGGATAAAGCGGTGCTCCTGAGAGCACAAAACCTCGCAAACACCAAATTGCACATACCATGACGGCGGGTAGAACACTATGAACAACTCCTCGAATACGTTGGTTCGATGTTTTCCAAACATATACGAGAACAAAGCCCATAACTACCGCCGAAAACGCAAGATTGCTCAACTTGATCGTCACGGCGGTTGCCGCCAGGACAGTAAGAAGCACGACTGTGTGCGGCTGCTTACGCAGTCCGCTTATCAGGTTACCCGTGCCGTGAACAAGAATCATAAACATGACGAGTTGCAATAAGCTCGATGTCAAATCGGGCGAAGGGGATGAGAGTCCGTTTGAGGATAAGGCAAGATACGCCAATACCGGGAGAATGAAGAGAATGGAAGTATATTGGAACGGATGAGAGTCCGGTAAAAGAGACGGCTTTTTTAAGACCGGACCCAATAAGTCCACGGATGTCGCAATAGTAAGGAGAAAGAGAAAGCTGTTGGCCAGTGAGCACCCGCGGCCGAGGAAAGGATGGAAATTGAGCGCCGCGACATACGGAAAGAATGATTGATTGAAGGCCAGACGTCCGTGAAGGTTGCCGAGTCCGGGAACAATGGGAAAGGAGTTTATCCACCGAATCGCGTTGAGATGATACAACCCTGAATCGTAGTTGTCAGGGGGGAAGCATCGCCCGCGAAGCAATCCACCCTGTCATAACAATCCCAGCAACTATGCCGCACGATAGTATCACTATCGCCGGCATCGAGGATGGGCGGGGAGAAGCGTCCGTATCCCGCAATAATTCGTGGCATGGCCAAAGCAAAGCCGGCCGTGAAGACTGGAATGACCGTGAAAGCCGTTAATGGAAACACAAGGTGGATGATTTGAAAGATAAGCAGAGTGAACGCCCAGCCCATCCAAATAAAGGAGGTGACGGAACATTGTTCTTGTCTCTTCAAGCCAAGCAGATGGGCCGCAGCCCTGCCCCAGCCGAAGTATGCGACCGCCAGCAGGGCATAGATGAGAAAAGCCGGCAATAAAGCCGACATATGCGTGGTATTCATTGTTCCCTTCCGGTCGAACGTATTTTCGCTGTTTATCCAGGGAACCGTCCCTTACGCCGGCTCGCATGGCCATATAGCCGCCGACATCTTCCCCCTTCAATCAAAGCATAGGGCCAAGCATAAATAGAGAAAAAGCCGACGACAAACTGAAAAAAAATACTTGTCACGCGCTGCATGCGTATCCTTCATGGTTGATTTCAACCTTGTCCGTCATTTATATACAAAATCGCGGATCTTTACCGTGATGGCCAAACGGTATGCGTTCACTATACCCGAAACGGAGTTACACTTGTTCATTCAACCAAAAAGATTGTATTTCAAAACGCACCAGAGAGCCCTGAAACCGTCTTTCCAGCCAATTTTTTTACCCTCCTCATATGTCCGACCGCAATAACTAATGCCAACCTCGTAAATCCTGCAGCCCTGTCTCGCCACCTTGGCCGTGATCTCCGCTTCAAATCCAAATCGACTTTCTTCAATCCTGATCTTTTCAAGGATTTCACGTCGAAATACTTTATAACATACCTCCATATCCGTGAGGTTCAAATTTGTGAATATGTTGCTGACAAAAGTAATGATCCTGTTGCCAACGTAATGCCAAAAGTAAAGACATCTATGAGGACCCGCGCCCATAAATCTCGAACCATATACAACATCAGCCTTTCCTTCAAGAATGGGCTGCAAGAGTTTTGGATACTCTTGGGGATCATATTCCAGGTCAGCGTCCTGAATAAGGATGATTTCCCCGGTAGCGGCATTGAATCCCGTTCTCAAGGCAGCTCCTTTTCCCTGGTTCATTTCATGATAAAGCACCGTAGCCAATTTTTCTTCTTGAATGTTTTTAAGCTTCTCGCGGGTACCATCCGTGGAAAAATCATCAACTATGATTATCTCCTGCGTTACATCGTTAATCTCGACGTTTTGTACACGCTCCACGATCTCATCTATAAATTCCAGCTCATTGTATACCGGTATTACCA
>CAXXNU010000007.1:0-1387922 GCA_963675805.2 Desulfobacterales bacterium
CCAAATAGAAAATCAATTCAGTGAATGTAAAAGCCCATTAAATATTAAGTTCGAGCCTACCCTGAGCGGCGATTTTGAAAGAATTGTGTTTTGATCCAACTCCAATTTAACACGACATGCACGATGCTCAGGGATAATAGCACCAATCCATTCCATTCGTGAAGCATTTTAAATGCGCGCTCAGACAAGTATAGGTGAAATGTTCCAGTCAAAGCTTGGGTGATCATAATAATCCGAGAAGCGGGTTTACGATCTTTAATGCCGTCTGTTTTTTTATTGCCATGCCTCTTCTGCCTTCGATTCACGTTCTCATGCTAACGTTACTATGCCCCTAATACAAATCATTTTAGCGATATAAGTGATGGATACTTGAATGGTAGATTATATAGACTCTAAATTAAGTTGGCAAGGGTGAATAGTCGAGACGATTGAATCTTGCACGATCACCTATAAGCCGATGAAAAGAAGAGGCTAAAACGACAGTATTGCAGATGTTTTTTCAAGCGTTGATTATCGATAAGGAAAATCAATATTCTCTACTTTTTTGACATGCCGCATACGCTTAAGACCTGTTTTTAACTGCCCTCGTTGTAAAACACACATGGTGATTGGAGGATTTTGTCAATCTGTATGTAAGACGAGATAGCTGATTACTCCGGCCAGAACCAGCAGTGATTTAAAAACAAGGGGGGATTGTTTTATGAAATAGGTAATTTCTTAAAGCCAGTTTACAGGTTGATGTATTCGCACGCCCAGTGAAAAGTAGGCTTCACATATAAGCGTTTCTTTTCCGCTGCTCAAAAAAAATATTTTCTTATATAAAATCACCAGGACCAGGCTTTTTCAACTTCCGGATAAAATCGTGGTTCGTTCCTCAAACGGATCTATCCTTTTTCGTTAGGTCTTGTCAGCGAAAAAGCAGGAGCAAGGTGTTCTCGATGCTTTTGCTAACATTCAAATGCAGCTGGTTTTGGCTTTGTGTGGCAGTGTCGGCCAGCTAAGCGGAGCTAATCCGCAATTTCGAGTGACTTGACCCATAGATAGATAGTTCCGGCTGCATTTCGATCGACTTCAGCAACCAACCGGACCTTGGTGTCGGGTCCGATCTTCCGGTTTTGCCACACTGGTGTTTCGATCTCCACCCGAACCTCACCTGTCTGATCCCGAAACGTATAGTAATCCTCTCTAAGGTGGGCAACGATGTTTCCCGTTACAGTGACGTACGTGTCGACCGGGGCGTTTCGAGCCTCCTCGACCGTGCTAATCCGGCCCGTCGCTGACGGCCCTGTGAACTGGGCGAAGGACGTTGACGACAACAACATGAAACCAATCAACAAGAACATGTAACGCTTCATTTCTTCTCTCTCCTTTAAGGCGTCTGGGGTTTAACGCGGAAAAGCATCTATTGAGGGCCTTCTGTGATTTTTGCGACCTACGTTTATTATTCAACAGACCGGCTATATCCGGAAACCAATATTTACCGGATAGTATCAAAAAATATAAAATGATCAAAATATATTAAATTTTTTGTGGCTCAAAAACGACAGTATTCCAAAATTTTTTTCCTGTGCATATTGTCGATAAGTGCCCGTCAGTATTCTTCATCTCGACACACCAAAACATTTTGATCGATATTTTTTACCAATTTTCTTGAAAAGCATCTGGGTGCCATTGAATACTGCAATGAAAGTTAATCTCCAAACATTAGTTTGAATCCTCTAATGTTTTCGGCTGATCAGCTTAAAGAATATTAGCGATCCGGTAACCACCATAAAAATCAGGCCCGCCGCAAGGATGACGCCAATGTATTTGGCTGCAATTTCCCAATTGTGGAGTCCGATGAGAAAATTCTTGGTGTCAGGCCCGTAGACTCCGGCTTTTCGCCAGAGCAACGCCATGCCCGTGAAAGCTGTGATCAGAAAAAATGGAGCAAACATCAAGCCTACGGAACGATGCAGTTTTCGTATATTCACGCTTTCTCCTTTTCGATTCGAACGCTTGAACTGAGAGGCGGGGGAAAGTGGCAACTTTCTCCACCTACTCTCAAATGAATGGCTATGAACCTTTGTTATTTGAAAGATTCATTGTTCGACCCGTAATCAAGCGAAAGGTCCCTTCGATGAACAAGGATGCCCCTATCATCGTCAACAGAAACCAGAGCTGTCCGGGTGAACTCTTTCCAGTCTGCCAAATCAGACTTCCTAATGCACCAAGGCAAAATACGACGCCCATCAGAGAGACTATACGGTTGCTTTGTGTATCTTTCGCCAGCGCTATGTTCGCACCATTGACTGCCGCAAAGATTAAGAGAAAACCGGCACTCCCCATTGTCGACATGCTGGAGAGGTCTGACAGGTTGGCGATCACTAGGGTAACTCCTGATGTGATCAATAACCCTTCAATGGGTTTTCCCCATGCCTTTTTTTCCAATATGCTTGGCAGTTCCCCGTCTTTTGCAATGACATAACTCAGTCGGGCCGCTCCGTAAACTGTTGCATTGATAGCCGATGCCGTTGAAAGTAGCGCTGCAATGGCAATAAGGATGAATCCTGTTCGGCCAAGGGATGGATGGGCGGCCTCGGCCAGTGCGTAGTCTTTTGCTTCCACAATCTTGTCGACAGGCAGAGTTCCTACTGTAACTGCGGCGACAAGCACATAGAGAATGATTACGAAACCGACACTTGAATAGAAAGCACGGGGCAATGTTTTGGGTGCATCCCGAACATCCTGCGCTGTGTTGGCAATCAACTCGAATCCTTCGTAGGCGAGAAAAATGATCATCCCGCCAGCAATCAGAGCCAGAGGGGATGACCATGCTGACGGGGCCAGCTTGTTGATGTCAACGCCCCAGACACCTACTGCCACGAAAAGGCACAGGATTAAAAGTTTAAGGAGCACAATCCAGTCCTCCGCCTCACCAATCAGCTTGGCGTTCATCAGGTTTAGCCCTGTAATGCCGACGACACTGCCCGTGATTAGAATGTGTTTCCATAGAAGCTGCGAGGTTTTGGGGAGGAAAGAAGATCCGTAGCTCCCGAAGGCATAGGCATAAACCGATAGCATGACGATGTAACTTATCCAGAGCAAAATATTCGCGCTGCCTGTCATGAGACCTGAGCCAAACGCCCGGTCCAAAAATGTTACGGTTCCCCCTTGGCTCGGGAAAGCGACAGAGAGTCGTGCATATGAATATGAGGTAAGGAGGGCAACAATACCCGCAATCAAGAAGGCGACTGGTGATCCCCCGCCTGTTAACTCGACTGACAGACCAAGAACAGCAAATATTCCGCCTCCAACCATACCGCCGATCCCTATAGCCGTTACTTCCCAGTAGCCGAGTTTCTCTTTTTTTGGCTTGGTCATGCCTTTTCACCAATTCCTGTTTTCACAGATTTATCAGAGCATGTTATATTGGTCATTCAACAGACCGACTTCTTTTGTTCCAAAAACCAAGAAATATGAAAATTATGGGATAATACCATAAATTCCTATCACAATCAAAAAGCAGATAGTTTTTATTCAACTAATTGTTTTGATTATGACTTTTATGAATAAAGAAGCATTGAATAGTTAAAATGAAGGCTGATGTGATAGAAAACGTCAGTATTGCAAACTTTTTCAGGTATGCACCTTATCGATAACGCCGATCACTATTATTCACCTTGATGGACCGCAATATCTTGTTTGTGATTTTATGACGTTTTTGTTACTGCAATCCGCTTGTCAGCATTTGTGAAAGGCACAACAAGTCCAATAATTTTGTAAGGATTTCCCTACATAACTATCGTTCATTCTCTGATTTACAAAAGAACTTATATTTGATATTTAAAATAATCAAATATATTAGTTTGTTTTTCCATTCCTGCTTTATCAGCAGATACTGTTTGGATCTATCCATGGAAAAAACAGAAAAAAATTTGCGGGAAAATCTGTCTAAAAGATTTTATCCGCAACGAGCTATTGGATATATACTCGCCTTCATCCCTTTGTGTACAATTTTCTATCTTCATCGCGTCGATATCTGTTATTGGATATTTATAATCACGGGCTGTTTCATATGGCCCCACATTGCATATCTCATTGGGAAAAAGAGCAAAGATCCCAAAAAAATCGAATATAGAAATTTGACAATCGATTCGATACTTATCGGAATGACATTGCCCATGATTTCGTTTAACTTATTAGTGAGTGCTCTATTTTTTTTAATGCATGGGCAAAATACTATGGGTGCCGGTGGTTTGCCATTGTTTTTAAAAGGGTCTTTGGCCTTTATTTTTGGGACACTAATCGTGATTCCCTTAACTGGTATTCATTTAAATCTTGAAGCCAATTTATTGATTATAGCTTCTTGTATCCCCGTAATTATAGTCTATCCCATGGCAATAGCTTTTACAGCATATGGTTTAGCAAAAAACCTCAACAAAGCAAAAAATGATATTAATGCACAAAAGGAAAAGCTCGAGGCTGCTCATGCAGAAACCTATAATGTGCTTAAAATAACAAAATCCAAAGAAGAAGAGATCACAAACATTAATCAGGTTGTTCAAACCATCAATTCAACATTGGATTTAGATACAGTGCTTGCAGCAGTGGCAAATGCTCTGCAACATATTTTTTTATTTAATCAAATCGCGGTCATGGTCATTGATGAACAAAAAAACGAATTATTTTTTGAAAAACCATACGGAGACGGCTTTACCGCGGATCAAGTTGAAAAATGCAAAAAAGTCAAGTTTCCGCTCAAAAGAGAAGTAGCCATGTGTTGCTACGCCGCATTAAAGAATAGGTTGTATTATGTACCATACATAACCCCTGAAATGGTGGATCTCTTTTTGCCTGCGGACAGAGAAATTTATGATATTACGCTGTGCAAATCATATTTATTCTGCCCGCTTGAATTTCAAAAAAAGGTGATCGGCGTAATGGCGTTTGGAGACACTCGGCAATCTTTTGAATTAACAGAAGCTGATTTAGAAAAAATACAACGCTATGTTAATCAGCTTGCCACTGCCATTAACAATGCCCGGCTATATGCAGAATTGGAAAAGCTTGCCAATCTGGATGGATTAACAAAGATTGCCAATCGACGCTATTTTAATGATTATATAAACAAAGAATGGCAGCGATTGGCGCGCGAAAAAGATTCTCTTGCGATTATTCTTTCTGATATTGATTACTTTAAAAAATACAATGATTCATATGGTCATCTTGCCGGGGATGAATGTTTAAAAAAAGTCGCTCGTGCGATTAGCGGCTGCCTCAAACGCCCTGCGGATTTAGCGGCAAGGTATGGAGGGGAAGAATTTGTGCTCTTACTTCCAAACACTGATATAAAAGGGGCTACAACGGTTGCAGAAACTATCCAAGCAGAAATTGCCAATCTGAAAATACCGCATGAACAGTCATCCGCGAGTAAATATATTTCTTTAAGTATCGGTGTGTCCAGCACGATACCCACTCATGAGCGGTCATCACAAGAATTGATCAATGTCGCCGATCAGTCACTTTATCAGGCGAAAGAACTTGGAAGAAACCAGATAAAGAGTAGGATATTAACATAATTTTTAATAGACTTATGCCCCTGCATAATTGCATGTAATCAGTTCAAGCGCTTATCTGAATCGACAGTATTGCAGGGAGTTCATTAAGCGCGAACTATCGATAATTTCCGCGCCGATCCCGATTTCCCCAATAACGCAATTTCTCCACATCTTGGGGTAGCGGAAATCATTAAAAGTTGTGATCCCACCAACAGATGTCAGGCAATTCTCAGCCTGCGAATCGAGAATAAACCCTCCAATAAAATGTCGAGGTCGCACCTCGGTCCTTAAATGCTTTATAAAAAGCAATTCTTGACAAATCAAATTGTTACGTCCTAAACTAAATTAAATTTAATCACTCAAGGCAGAGTAAATTTACTTCTTCTACTTTTCAAATCCTTATTATTTGCATTCCAATTCAACCAGAATTCTTGCCTTTTTGGAATTATAAAATTTTTCACCCCGGTGAGTATAATAAATTGTCCCAAAATGCCGGTTTGACAGTACTCAAGATGCAGGATGCGTCAATTGGGGCCGTCAGTATGCTTTCAAAAAAAAACTACCCTGGTTTTTGTGATGGAATTACAAAAAAAAGAATTTGATGCCATTGTCGTTGGAAGCGGCCCGGGTGGAGCTACTGTCGCCCGGGAATTGTCTCTTAAAGGGAAAAATATACTTATTCTGGAACGGGGAGACTTTAATCCTGTTAAAGGCAGTTTCTGGCAATGTGCAAAAGGGTGTTTGATCCCCGGCAGAGGCTTGGTTGTTACCAACCATGCTGTAGGCATGATTCGTGGAATCACGACCGGTGGCAGTTCAATGTATTACTGTGCTACTGCCTTTGAACCACCAGTAGAGATGTTAAAAAAATATGGTGTCGATATTTCCAGGGAAGTTATAGAAGTTAGAGACGATGTGCCGGTTGCTCAGCTTTCAGATGAACTCATGAGTCCGGCCAGCAAACCATTTATGGAGAGTGCGCTTAACCTTGGGTATGACTGTAAAAAATTAAATAAATTCATTTATCAGCATAAATGCCGGCCCAATTGCCAACTCTGCAGTTATGGATGCCCATATGATGCCAAATGGAATGCCCGTTTTTTTGTTCATGAAGCGCTTGAAAATGGTGCAAGGATCATCAACAATGCGAAAGTTGAGAAAGTGATCATTGAAAATAAAAAGGCGGTGGGGGTTGAATACAGACACAAAAAAGAAAAATTTAGCGCTTATGCTTCAAAGATCATTGTCGCAGCAGGTGGCATCGGTTCTTCCATCATTCTTCGTAAAAGTGGTTTTTATGACACCGGACACGATTTCTTTTTTGATCCATTAACTATTGTCCTCGGGAAGCTAAAGGACGTTAACAGCGGCAACGGCATTCCGATGAGTTCTGTGGTTCATTTTCCAGAAGACGGCATTGTTATGACGGACTTGAATGTACCGTATCTTTTTAAAATTCCCTTCGACCTTGAGGTGTTTGCATTAAAAAAGGTCTTTTCTCACAAAAATATCGTACCCATCATGGTAAAGATTCGCGATGAACTCGGCGGTCGTGTGACGAACAGCGAATGGATATGGAAAAAGTTGACTAAAGATGACAAGAAAAAACTGGATAAAGGCAGCGCACACGCCAGACGTATACTCGAACATGCTGGTGCTACAGAGATTTACAAATGGTGGTACATTGCTGCTCACCCGGGAGGAACAATAAAAATTGGTGAAACCCTTGATGAAAATCTGAAAACCAAATTTGAAAATCTTTATGTGTGTGATTGTTCAGTGATTCCGGAAGAACTCGGATTGCCGCCGACATGGACGATTCTAAGTCTTGGGAAGCGATTGGCCAAGCATCTTTTGAGGTTGGATCAAGTCATGGATAACGAAGATAAAATGACAAGTGGTTCAAATATCGAGACAGAAGCAGAATCTCTGGTTGCATAAAATTCATTCTTGATTGACGGTTTCAGAACGCTAATTATCCTCCACTACCATCCGCATATCAAGAAGCGGCGCATCGACAATGGCACGGCCCACATCCAGAAAATCAAGATCCAATTTTTTGAGATTATCAAGGTCTTCATGATGAATGTCTCCGGCAAACACGATCTTCGCTTGATGCCGCAGTCGGTTTTCGCTTAATGCAGTAAGAACTTTTCTGGCATCATCAATTTCTCCAGTATCCACAAAAACAATATCCGCACCATTCCGAACCGCCTCGCACGATTCTGATGCAATATCATTGAAATTGCCATGAATCTGGATAACGCGTTTCCGATCGCGTATGCCTTCAGTTGCGCTAAGGCCTGGTATGATGCCGCCCAGCATTTTGATATAATTTTTGTCCAGATAAACAAAAGGGGTTTCACTGATGCGGATCGCCGCACCACCTGCGGCAACCGCCATGCGTATTTTGTCTTTCAGTCCAATGGGCATTTTTTTCCAGGAACCGCTGACCACCTTAGGCCGCTCACCGCATTTCTCCACAAATTTTTTTGCTGCTGTTGATATGCCGGAAGACTTCGCCATATGGCCCATTATCATATCTTCCGCCATGACAATCTGTTTTGGACTGCCGGAAAACCTTGCAATCATATCACCTTTTTCCACACGAGACTTTTCATCAATCCATTGCAGAATTTCGAGTCCAAGCTTTTCAGCTTCTTTTCTCGCGTCGCCTGTGCCGGTAATAATACCTGCATCCGCAGCGATAATCCTTGCGGTAAAATTTTTGTGCAGAATATTTTTAAAAATTTCATCCCGGATGTCGTTCATCATTCACCAACGATCCCTCTTTGTTTCAGCCACATCGGCAACAGTTTTTTTTCAACATTACTGCTGACCGCAGGTGCTTTCTTTATAAGTTCCTCCGCCAATGAAGCGCTCAAATTGATGTGCCCGAAGCTGCCGTCAAAAATAAGGACTTTATCAGTCCCGGCCTCTTCCTTTGCCATTGTCATGGCAGCCTCCAGCGTTTCAACACCTTCTGAAAGATCCATAAAGGAAGGGTTGGCAGCATCCATCTTAATCATTTCAACCTGTTTGCTACCCACAACAAAGGTCGGTACGTCCAGCGTCAGGCCGGCCATGGGAATCCCGGGCCAGGCCTGGTTGAATACAACGCCTTTGACCGCCGGGTTCACAACCATGATATGGTCCATTTCTTCTTGTTCTCCCTGGGCCATTTTACCCAGCATATCATAGTAGGCAATGGCAGCGGGTTGTGACAAATCAAATGCATCATACTGTGCGTTTTCAAAACACCCGAAAACAATACCGCCGGCATGAATATAATATCCGTAACGTCCGCCATCCAGCACGACAATACACTCCTCAACTTCGGCAAACAACCGGAGCATTTTTCCATAATCTTTTAAAAGATCAATCGTAATCTTTTTGCCGAGATTGTGAAGGTCTGCTGACGCATCCACACCGGTAATACCTGCCGGTGTCATTCGAAGAAAACATCCGAATGCGAATTTCTCATGCACCATCGGCGCGTCAAAAATAGCCCGCTGGAGGAAAGCGCCGCTGCGGTTTCCAAAATTACCGTGATACACGGACCGGGTTTCAAAACGGGCATAAGACATGGCAAACGCTTTTAAAAGACGATCAATCATGCGGTAAAAATAGAGATCACGTGGTTCATCATGTCCTGCATGGATGATCCAGTCTGCATTGTAGGCAGCCGCAAGGCCAAACAGTGTGCCGATTTCAGTGTCAATGGGGATGCCTTTGTCAAACGCGCTGATGCCGCGGACACGCCCATTAAAATATTTCTTCAGATTAAAATGATCGATGATTTCATCTGCTTCCCGGGATCCCATTCCGGCCGCCAGCCGTAACCGGATATTTTTGCAGCCGGTTTTCTGTTCGACCACATTCCTGATAGTGACGAGCATTTCCCGGTAATGCAAACCCCCAAGCAGATAAAACCCGTGCTCGGAGCACAAAAGATTCACTGTATGATCCGGCCGGATCTTGTGCATATCGACGCCGGAAAGCGCAGCTTCTGTTGCTTTTCGGATAAAATCAATACCTTCATTTTGAAGATAGCCTTGATGCATTTCCGGAAACAGCTCATTGATCTTTATGGAAACGATATCTGCCAGGTCCACTGCCCGCATTCCAGGCTCCGGGCAATGTACCGATCGCATGACGGTTTGGGTGACGGCAGGCGAAAAATTCATAATGAACCTCCGTTAAATCCCTTTTTGTCCTCCTTAAGAAAATACCCTGGATATTTTATAGCCACTTCATCGGAAACATCCCACAAAGACAGAGAAAGATCATACCATCGGTGATTGGCGGGTTCCTGAATTACAACGCCATGGGCTTTAAGCATTCTTAAGATGGGTCCCATACAGTATATGGCGCAACCGGACCGGGCACCTGTCATGGCGGTCACTTCTTCTGGTGATTTCGCTCCTAAAATAATAGCGGCAGCCATTTCTTTGGCAAGGGTCAGGGTACAGGCACAAACAAATTGCTCAGGAAAAAAATGTGCTTTTTTACAAAGTGAATCTATAGCCGCAGGATCTACCTCATCAAAGTCGACCCCCACATACAGCTCATCCGGCCTCGGAATCATTGTCACCGCATGTTCCGGGCAAAGATGCCAGCATTTGGTGCATGCCAGGCATTTTTCTTCATCCACACGAGCCACTTGATCAACCACTTTAATTGCTGCCGGCGGGCAAACGGTTTCGCATCGTTTACAGCCGTTGCAAACAGTTTCATCGATTTTGGCCATGTAATTAACAACTCTCATGCCAGTGCCCTCCCCTCATTTTGCGTCTCAGTATCTGTCTTAAATTTGCAGCGATCATTTCCGCCAGGTCCTGTTTTTCAGCACCTGCTTTTAAGCCATTATCAATCGGGACGAGACTTGCTCTGACCTCATCATTGGGACCGGGCAATGCAATAATCTTTGTCCCGCTATAATCGCCAACAGCTATTTTTACCCCGTCTTTAACATGCCTGCCGGTTCCGATTTTAAAATGGCAAATGTAAGGGGTTGCCGCGTTCGGGTCAATTGCTTTAACAGCTTCCACCGTTTGGTCTTTGTCTTCAGCACCGACCCCGCCGGTGGTTATTATAACGCCGTATCCGCCCACTTCAGCTGCTTCTCTCAACTTTGCCGCAATAAACAGTTTATCGTCTTTTAATACTTCTCCACCGTCAACAGTATAGCCTTCCGATTTGAAGTAATTCTTTATAGTCGGCGTATTGGTATCTTCAATCTCATTTTTCAGTACTTCAGCACCGGATGAAAAAACGATCATTCGCTTTGAAATATTACCCAGTATTTCTGAAACTAATTTTTCGCTTTGCCTGAGCGCCTCGGTAGCGGAGTTTTCATCAAATGCAATCCATCCCAACATGCCATTTGATATAATCGCTGTTTTCTCTGAAACAGACACACCCGGCAGTCTCCCTAAAGTTTTAATCAACATTTCTTTTTTCCCGACAATTTTATAGGCATTCACACAATTGTTGAGAATATCCAAAACCAGCGAACCATCCCGATAATCCACTACCAGCACTTGACTATTGTCCATTTCCAGGGTGTCTGCCACGGCGGCAGCGATATGGGAGAGATTCGCATTGTTTAAAAAGATAGGTGCAATTTTTAGTTCGGTTTTATTCAGTAAGTCAAATTCGGGCATCGCACTCCACCATTGCGTCATCGTGTTTCAATCTTTAGCAACTTCTGCCATAACTGAGTATCGCTTCTTCGATATTTTTCCCCGTTGGAAGTTATTCACAGATTTTTAACTTAAAGAAAAAAATAAAGATATTCAATATCCATTACAGAAAGGACTTGCGGTTATGTGCTCAGGAGCTTTGATCGTCAATTCCAGCATACACACCCCGGCGAAATCAAAAAAACGCTTACAGTTCAAAACGACTTTATTCCAGAAATTTTCAGAATTATGGAATGCCGATAATCCCTATATACTGATAACGTTTTTTTTAGATCCCGATTTTTCAATATCTTGGGGTAAAGAGGATGTTCAAAAGCTGCGATTACCCTGAAAAATGTCAGATAATTTTCAACAGCATAAAGAATGGAATCTCAGGGAATATGGGATGCCTTCAAATAGTCTTGTGATCAGAATGCTTCTTCTGAGAGAATTTATTAATTTTTCCTCAAAGCCTCAAAAAATTGAATATTGTCCATTACCGGCCGTAGCCTGCCATTTTCAATGTCATGAACCAGATGCCTGACCAGATCATTATAAGGCGTGGGAGCATTGTATTTTTTCCCGTATTCACAGACAACCCCGTTAATGGCATCCACCTCTGTTTTCTTTCCTTTTTCAAGGTCCTGAAGCATGCTGGCTTTCAGAGACCGGTGTTTTCTGATCATCAGCGGAATGATCATAAAAGACAGTTTCTGCTTAAAACTGCTTTGATAGTCCAAAAGCCTACGAATATCTTTGCCTTGAATCGGTTCGATTTTAATGTTTGCCGCACTGGCCACATCAATGCACTCCTTGCCGATTTTCTGGACACAGAAACGGGAAGCTTTATTCTTTGCAACCACCCCGAAAGTGGCCCCCAAAACCGCTGACATTCCGCTGAATGAACTGTTCACCAAAAGCTTTGCCCATCGCGATCCGATAAAATTTTCTTCGATTTCAACAGTCCCCATGCATTCCAATATTTCTTTGATCTGACGAAGTTTCCTGATATCCGGGGATGAGTTTAACGTTCCCAGGCTGAACGAAAGACTGTCCGGCTCAGAGGTGAGTTCACAAACGCCATTGCCTTTCAATGTGGCGCCCCAGGCGACAGAGCATCCGAACGTCCTTTTTTCGCCGATCACTTCAGCAACGGATATCTCCGGAAGCCCGTTTTGCAGGGTACAAATCACCCCATCTTCTTTGAGAAATTCTTTTAAACCGCTGACGACCTTTTTGTTTTCGAGCTGTTTGGTCAGCAAAAAAATAATATCATATTTTGATGTCATTTCTTCGGGCAGCAAAGCGTTGACAGGGACCGTCATTGTTACGGTGCCGACAATTCGAGCTCCTTTCAATCGGAGCCCTTTCACATGCGCCTGATTACGGTTGATGAGATCAATATTCTTCCCGTTTTTGGCTATATAAGCGCCAAGAACGGTGCCTATGGATCCGGCCCCATAAACAGCTACTTTCATGGTTTTCTCCTGCAAAGATGCGATACGGCCATGGGAGGTCGAAACAGTTTTTAAACAGATTGTTCAGGTTCAGGCTTTATAAAAATCAGCGTATCATGCCGGACGATTATTCGTCTATCCGGATTTTTTTCATCTTCCCCAAAATTTTTTTACGTCATTTTCCATCATTTTCATCGATTACCTGGTGATGCGACGTCACAGCGGCATCGTCACGGCACCCTCCTATTCTATAATACTTTATAGAGACTTTAAAATTCCGACCTTCCAGGAAAAGAAAAAAATGTTTTCCAGCATCATACAAAAATTTACCCGGAAAAGGCGAAAAGAAATCCCACTTGAGCGCCTTTCCTGCTTATGGACGGAGAAAGAAATGACAGAAAGCAGATCATTGCAGCATCTGCCTGCAGAATCCTGGCGGAATCATGCCATCAATCAATTTTATGCCAGCTATGTTGGTCCTTATCTGGCAGCCCTTGGCCCGTCTGTTCCGGTGATTGACCATATTCTGACGTTACTGGAAGACAAAGGGGATTGTTTGTTTAACAGCCATGATCCGGAGAGTGAAGAGAAAAATAATATAGACGAAACCGGTATTCCCCTGCGCGAGTATTCCCTGACCGCAGCGCGCACGGCTGTTGATATGATTAAAAAAGCGCACCGGGATTTTGAACTGATTCTCGGCAAAATCCTCATCATCAGCCTGGGGCATGCCTTGGGCATTCTCTCCAATGCGTCCACCATCGGCGGAACATCCGCCAGATCAATACTCATTCTGCAGCCGTTGATCCAGAACCTGTCTTTTAAACAGGACATCATCACAGCCATCCGGACCTTTCAGGACAATCACCCCAAAACAGACGCGGCCAAAATACTTAAATCCGCAAGCCGTGCGGCGCAAAAACAGATCAGGGAACAGTCTCAGGTCTTATCCGGGATGACCTCCCTGGCCATGCCGGATATTGCAACCATCCGGATAGCGATTTTTCCGCAAGGAGCCAAACAATCATGAAAAATCAGCTCCCAATTTTTCGTTTGATCATCCTTGTAATCGCGGCCTGCACCATTGCTGCCTGCGCCCGGCCAAAACCTGAACCGGCCAAAGCCCCTTTGCCGGAGATAACAAAGGAAATACCAAAATCATGCATTCTCAAAGATCAATATTCCTATGTGTTTGATCCAGCCCTGTGCCAAAAGACCGACCAATTCCTAGCAATGTCAGATCCCATCGCGCTTCCAAAGCCTGAAAAAGCCATTAAACTCCTCAAGGATCAATTTCTTCCTAAGCCTGTTTCCGGCTCAACCAGCGATCCTGCCGTTAACCCCTCAGATCCTGTTCATGCGCTCACCGTGTATTTTGATCTGGATTCATCTGTCATCAAAGCGGGTGAGGCTGAAAAACTCCTTCGTTTTATAAAGCATGTACCGAAAACTTCAGAAATCCGCATCACCGGCTATACCTGCCCCCTTGGAACCGACGCATACAACCAAAAACTTGCAATGGCAAGGGCACAGGCGGTGGCCCGAATTTTTAAAAAGCATGGCCTCCAGGTCCGATCGGTCATTGGACGGTCCGGGTGCTGCTTTATCAGCCACACTGATCCGTCCCAAAACCGGCGGGCGGAAGTGCAGGTCTACCGGACGGGCAGCAGCACAAAACACATGAGAGGGGGTGAGTGAAACACAAAACTAACAAAATTATTTTTTACTTAATAACAGAAACTTAATGGAGAAAGCATAATGCGAAACTTGAAAAAAATGAACTTTGCAAAACGTAATATTCAAAAACGGATGTACACGGCCAAACGCCATCTTGTGGCCCGACTGAAAGACCCGAAAAGCCAACAGAAAATCGGTCTCGGAATGATGGTTTTTGGATTGTTCACTCTGGCCGCGTCCCAGGCCGGGGCGTTTACCGCGCCTGCTGCCGGCAGCTTTGCCTATACTGTGTATGATGTGGCCGTGACCCAGATTCTTGGGGGCGCCATCGGTTTTGTGGCCGGCGTCGGCGCCATGGTGTTTGGCGCGGTGCTGGCCATCCAGCAGAAAGTCATGGGCGCGGTGCCGTCCATTCTGGGCGGGGCGGTCCTGCTCAACGCAGAAACCCTGGTGACCACCCTGGGCATGACGTTTTAACAGAAACTTTCCAGATAATATTTTGGGCACCTTATCAGCTGGAGCGGGGCAAACCGCCCGATCTCCTCCCTGCTGCTACCCCAACACCCTTATCTGCCAAAATGTATTTGATGATCTGCGCCCGGAGCCTCGGGTTCCGGGCGCAGCACTGAAAACTGAAAGAGGAGCATCCCATGTCATCATCTTTTGACACCCGGTTTCCCCAGTACCTGTCATCACCCCTCCAGGTGTTCTGGTTTGAGGCGGATGAACTGGCCATTATCCTGATCGCATTCATGATCGCTTCCATTTTCAAGGGCTGGTTCTGGCTGCTTCTGATTGTCGGGCCGGCTTTTTATACCCGGTATAAACTTAAATATCCGCGGGGGTTTTTGAAGCACTCCCTGTTTTTAAGCGGATTAAAGGATTTTGAAGGATATCCCACACGCTTTCAGAAAGAGTTTCTCGAATGAAATTAAACCAATTTATCCAGACATCATCCAACTTGTATGCGGAAAACCGGCTGCTCAAATTTGTGGTGGTCTGCATCGGGTGCGCCGTTGTGGCCAGCAGTATTTTCTCCTATGCCGCCATGCAGAACCAGAAAGTGGTGATCCTGCCGCCGGTGGTGGACAAACGGATCATGATCAGCGGCAACACGGTGAACGAGGATTATGTTCGCCTGTTCACCCGGTATGCCATGACCCTGTTGAACAATTATACCCCGGCGGCGGCCGAGGGACAGTTTGAAGAATTTTTAACCCATCTGGTCACCACGGATTTTTATCCGGACATGCGCGACACCCTGGATACGCTGACAGACACCATCAAACGGTTAAATATCACGAGCGCGTTTTATCCGCAGCAGATCGACGTGAACACAGAAACCCGAACCATTACCGTGACCGGCATTAAAAAAGAGTTCACCAGCACCACCCTGGTGGAAGACGGCAGGCGTAAGTACCAGATCAATTACGTAGTGATCAACGGGAGATTTTATATCAATGACATCAAAGAAATTAATATTTAAGGCCATTCTGACAGTGCTGGCCGTGCTCCTTTTCAGCGTGGCCGCCCATGCGGAAACCACTACCTATACCGTGCGCCTGGGCGAATTCAAAACCCTTGCCGCCATTACGGAATATTATCGCCTGATCCCGAAAAAACTCCAACAGGCGGCCATGGTGTGCCGGGAAGGAAACAATTATATCCTGAACTGCGGCGCGTATTTTCAGGAAAAGGATATTCAGCCCCTGTTCATGAACCTCAAGGAACTGGGCTTAAACCCTCGGATCATCAAGCAGGATTTTAAACATGCGTCTGCCGACTGCGGGCCGGCAGATGATTTTTTTAAGGCAGCTACCTATCCTCCGGTGTCAAAACCGTCTTCAGCGC
The DNA here is from genome assembly GCA_963675805.2 of Desulfobacterales bacterium. Lineage (GTDB taxonomy): Bacteria > Desulfobacterota > Desulfobacteria > Desulfobacterales > Desulfosalsimonadaceae > SURF-3. Next base: position 16,210 of record CAXXNU010000007.1, read on the forward strand.
CGGCAAAAGCGAAAGTCTACGCGGATCTCAAACATCCGGATGTGGCCGGTCATCTGGCATCTGTTTCCCGGACCCTGTTACCGGAGACAACCACCAAAGTGTACCTGAGCAACCGGGATGTGAACCGGATCATCTGCCAGAACGGTCCCATCAGGGATGTTGTTTATTCCCAGGAAAAAGGCATCAGTGTCAAAACCCATGAGAACAATGCGTTTGTCAAGTTTCTCATGGCACCAGACCCGGCCTATGGACACATGATGTATTCAGACACCCCGTCAGAAATTTATGTGGTGTGCGGCGCAGACAGCCTGGTCTACACGTTGATTGCGGAACCCAAAAACATCCCGGCCCAGACCATTGAACTGGCTTCCAGGAAAAAAGACATCCGGACAACCCTATCCGTGTTTGAAGGGCTGGCATTTGAGAAAAAAATCCTGCACCTGATCCAGGCAGCCTACAAAGACGAGGTGGCGGACAGTTTTTCAGTCACCATGGTGAATCAGCCTTTGAACCTGTTCCGGGACATGGACATTCTCTTCTCCCGACAGGTGATTGCGGATGGTGAAGGACTGGCGCTCAAGGAATTTATCATCAGCGTCAAACCCACATCCGGAGAAAAATCCATACGTCTTGAAGAATCTTTTTTCCTGGTTCCGGAAATCACCCAAAAGCCCCTTGGCATTGCCCTTGAGCGGATGAGTCTGGCCATGGGACAGGTATCACGGCTGTTTGTCGTGGAAAAACATACGGATTAACCCAAAGGGAAGCAGTCATGATCTTAGGTGAAAAAAAGAAAACCACCATGGGCGGCCCTTTGGGTCCCATTAAAAAGCAATGGGCCAAACTGCCGCCCAAGAAACAGAAAACCATCACTATTACCGTCTTTGCCGTCATGATCCTGGTGTTTGCGGCCATGGGATACCACAGCCGGCAATCCAGCGGCAGGCTGCCCACATCAGAAAAAAAGGCAACCGCTTCCCGGGAGATTTCCCTGAATTCGGATCTGATTGAAAAAAGCCTGTTCCGCCAGGCCCAGGACACCATCAACCAGCAGGGCCGGGTGATCGCGGACCTCAGAAAAGAAATCGCCCTTGTAAAAGCCGTGACTGAGGAAACCGCCAAAAACGCGGGGTCTCATGATGTGGCTAAAATCCCGCCACCGCCCAATAAAACACTGGCCAATGACCCGGGGCAATTACCGTTGCAGCCTTCCCTGCCGCCCCCGGATTATGGATTGGTCCCCCCACCACCGGTGTTTAAAGAATCAAAACCCGGGGATCTGGAAAGTCTGATCGGCGGAATAACGGTTGTCAGCAACCCCTCTGCACCGGAGAAACCGTTGGATGCGGACACTAAAAAAAAATTCCAGATTTATCTGCCCCCTTCTTTTATGGAGGCGACTTTACTTTCCGGGCTGGACGCGCCCACCACGACCACGGGCAACAGTGATCCCGTACCGGTCCTGCTCCGTATCAAAGAACTGGCAATCCTGCCCAACAAGGTGAGGGGCGATCTCAAAGGATGTTTTGTGCTGGCTGAAGGCAAGGGAAATCTCGCATCCGAGCGGGTGGAGGTACGGCTGGTCACCCTCTCCTGTGTGTCCAAAAAAGGGCAGTCTGTCATCGACCAGACTGTCAAAGGCTATGTGGTGGACGAAGACGGCAAAGCCGGCCTCAGGGGCATTGTATCCGCCAAAATGGGGGCCATGCTCGCCCGAAGTGCGTTGGCCGGATTTCTGGGGGGCGTGGGAGAGGCGGTCCAGAGCTCTTCCATGGATTTTCAGACCACGGCCATGGGCACCCAGACCCAAATCTGGAGCGATACCGACACCAAAAACATGGTCAAAGGCGGCATTGGCGGCAGTATTTCCAAGTCCGCGGAGCAGCTGGAAAAGTTTTATCTGCAACTGGCCGAGCAGACCCTGCCCATTATTCAGGTGGGGGCAACCAAAACCGTTACTGTGGTTATCAGCGAAGGAATCAATCTGGAGGTAAGAGATGCGGCAATCATCAATTAACCCTTTTTCATTAGTTGTTTATCTATTGGTCTTTATGGTTATGCCCGTTTTTAGCGGCTGCACTGCCCTGGTGAGCCCCTATTCCACCACATTCCAGTGCCCGGATTCAGACAAGGGAAAATGCGTGAGCGTACAGACAGCATACAACGAAAGCGTTGAAACCAACCCCCTGGTCCGGGAACCGGCTGAACCAGCCTGTGAATCCTGTGAAGATGGAGCAGATAATAAAAAAACGCAGGAACGCGGACACAAGGAACGAGGGGATTTAAAGGAATTAAAATACCATTACCAGGATTCTCTGTACAAAAAAATGACCGCTATCCTGGAGCAGCCCGAGACCCCGTTTGTCATTGCTCCGGATGTGATCCGGGTACTGATCCCCTCTTACACTGGGTCGGACAATGCCTTGTACGGATCCCGGTATGTATATTTTTTTGTGACCGATCCTCAGTGGTCGCTGTCTTCCGCAACAATTGATACCGACACCGAATAAATCATGCAAAGGAAATTGAATGGGACTGTTCAATAACATGCTGTTTGGCGCACACGGCGGACTCACCAATGGCAAGCTGGAAAAAATGAGTTTCCGGAACCGGTTTTCAGAATTTCTGCCGTACCTGGCCTGGGATGAAGAAACCCGGGTGTATGTGAATACAGACAACACGATTGGTTTTTTATGGGAATGCACGCCCCTCGTGTATGCGGACCCGTCTTCATTTGACGGCTTGCGCGGGCTGTTTACCGCCTCCATTCCGGACAAGAGCGTACTTCAGTTCATCATGTACGCGGACCCCCATGTCACCCCTACCCTTGACCGGTACCGGCAGCTGCGAACCCGGAAAATGGATGTGATTGACGCGGCCACCCACAGCGTGAACAACTTCATAGCGGATGGTGCGGAACACGGCATTGAAAACTTTCAGTACATTCCGGTGCGGAAATTCCGGCTGTTTGTGGCCCTGAAAATCCCGGGTGCCAAAGAAATCAATGTCTCGGACATCCAGGACACGGTATATGAGGTGTTAAAAGGGGCCTATCTCTATCCCCGGCCCATGGCACCGGCGGACCTGATCCGGCTGATGATGCGGCTCTTCAATGACAAGGCTTCAGATCAGGTGCGGTATGATGACGCTATCCCCATCCGGAAGCAGATGATTCTTTCTGAAACCCCCATCAAAACCCAATGGGACCGGATGGAGATCGGCTCTCGGCATTTCCGGTGCATGACTCCCAAGGCCATGCCGGAACAGATTGACGGATTTTTGTTCAATTACCTGACCGGTGACATCTGGGGGGTGCAGTCAGACACCAACCAGGTGCGGCAGCCGTTTTTCATTACCGTCAATGTGGTGTTCGAGTCTTTAAAAGCAAGACTTCATGCCAAATGCAATTTTGTGCTCCAGCAGCAGGCAGCCGGGTCTTTTGCACCCAGCCTGCGGCGAAAACAGGAAGAATACACATGGGCCACGGGGGAGGTGGAAAAAGGCACCCCGTTTGTCAGGATCATGCCGCTCGTCTGGGTGATTGGCAATTCTGAAAAAGAAACCCGGGAAGGCCTGGCCCGCATAAAGCGGCTGTGGGAGACCCGGGGATTTACCATGCAGGAGGACCGGGGCATTGTGACCCTGCTGTTTTTATCGTCTCTCCCCTTTGGGCTCTACAATACCAAAAACAATTTAAACAGCCTGGACCGGGATTTTATCTGTGATGCCAAATCCGCCAGTTTCTGTCTGCCCGTGCAGTCGGACTTTAAAGGGGGCCAGGAGCCGTATAATCTGTTTGTGGGCAGAAAAGGCGAACTCATTGGTGTGGATCTCTTTGACCGGCGGGCCAACAACATGAATGCCCTGGTGTGCGCGGAAACCGGCAGTGGCAAAAGCTTTTTCATCAATTACCTGGTGTTTAATTATTTTGCCTCAGATGCCATTGTCCGGCTCATCGACATTGGCGGCTCCTACAAGAAAATGTGCAAGATGTTCAATGGCGTGTACATGGAGTTTTCCAGAAATTCCAAAATGGTGATCAACCCGTTTTCCAATGTAGTGAACATCAAGGAAGATGCCTCCACCATTGTCTCCATTCTGCTCCAGATGACCTTTTCCGCCACCAACACCCTGCCCACGGAAACCGAACGGACCCTCATGAAAAACGCGGTCTATTACGCGTATGAAAATTACGGGCCGGACAGTGACATTGACACAGTGTATGAATACCTGACCAGTTTTCCCAAATACGCGGATGAGGTGCTGGATATTGACTGCCGGGAAAATGAAAACTGTGTGGCGGATCTCCGGCTGCTCGCTTCCAAGCTGGCGTTTAATCTGCGGGGATTTACCACCCAGGGCCCTTACGGGCACTGGTTCAACGGCCGGTCCACCCTTGATATTTCCAGTGACGAATTTGTGGTGCTGGAGCTCGAAGACCTGAAAAAACAGCCCGAGCTCTTCCGGATCATCACGTTGCAGATTTTAAATTACGTAACCCAGGATTTGTATCTCTCGGACCGGTCCCGCAAGCGGCTCATTATTTTTGACGAGGCGTGGCAGTTTTTCAAGGAGAGCGACATGCTGCGCAACATCATCGAAGAAGGCTACCGCCGGGCCAGAAAATACGGGGGCAGTTTTACGGTGATCACCCAGTCGCTCCTGGATCTGGAGATGTTCGGCAGTGTGGGAGATGTGATCCGGGACAATTCTGCGTACAAATTTTATCTTCAGTCCCCGTCTTTTGAAAAAGCCAGCGCCCGCAAAATCATTGATTATGATGAATTCACCATGCGGCTCTTAAAAAGCATCAAAAGCCCAAAACCCCGGTATTCGGAGATATTCATGGACACCCCCGTGGGTGTTGGCATCTCCCGGCTGGCTGTGGACCCGTTCTCCTATTACCTATTCACCTCCGATGCCAGTGACATCCATAAAATTGAGGCATTGGTGAATTCCGGAAAAACCTATGCCGAGGCCATTCAATCGCTGGTATCGGCCGGGCAGAAATTGAAATAGAAAAAACCCAGTAAGGGTTAACCGGCTAAAAAAAAGAATGAGAAGAAAAGAAAAAGAGAGAGAACTAGGCGTGACCGCCAAGTGTTTGCGCATCCACAGCAGTCATGGTCAGCACGGCTTTGGAGACCAGTTTTTCAGTAGTGCCGGAAACATTGAAAATTTCAGACTCCACCACTTTGATGGTCCGGCCGTTATTGATCACGTTTGACCGGCAGACCAGCAAAGGACCAAGGGCAGGCTTGAAATAATTGATCTTGAACTCAATGGTCAGGATGCGAAATTTCTCTGACACGGTCGTATAGGCCGCATACCCGGCTGTATGATCGGCCATGGTGGAGATCACCCCGGCGTGAACAAACCCGTCCTGCTGCTGGTGGTCCTGGCGGATTTGGAGGCGGGTTTCAAACGTGCCAAGACCGGCACTGATCACTTCAAACCCGCACCAGGCGGGAAAGCCCTGGACAAAATCTTTTTTTAAATACTCAAGCCAATCAGAAGACATAGGGTTCCTGAAACATGAAAAAAGAAAAACGAATTTTGCTCTCATATGTATACACTATTTTTTCAGCCAATCACAAGGCGATCATGGCCGGGACAGTGCTTTTTTTTCTGGTGCTAACTGCCGCGCCGCTTCATGCCGAATGGATCGATGACTGGATTGATCAGAAAACCACCACCAGCGCGGATTATTTTTCCGGCCAGAAACGGGGCTATGCCACAGCCGGGAGTTTTTCCGCCCGGTGGTCATCGGGCAGTGATTATCTGGTCAGCCTGACACCGCCCCGGTTCAAGGCCGGGTGCGGGGGCATTGATATCTTTACCGGGGGCGCCTCATTTCTGAATGCCGACTATCTGGTGGACAAGCTCCAGAGCATGATGAATTCCGCGCCTGCCGTGGCCTTTGACCTGGCCTTGAACACCATGTGCGAGCAATGCGCCAAATCTTTAAACACCCTGGAGGCCCTTTCTGACCGTTTAAATCAGCTTCAGTTTGACGATTGCAAGGCGTCCAAGGCAACTGTATATACCCTGGCCGAAGGTCTCACCACCGGAGCGGCCGGAGAACGGGTGTCAGCCAAAAAAACCGAAGCCGTGGCCGACTTTGCCCAGTCCACAGGACTCAATGATTTCTGGACAGACATTAAAAATATCGGGGGCAACAACGCCAACACCACGGCGGGCGCGTTTTCCAATGTGGCCGGGGTGCCGGAAAGCGCCCAGGTGTCTGCCTGCCCGGCTGCGGTCCGGACCCTGTTTTTTTCCTCCGGATCCATTCTTTCCCGGTTACTGGCCAACCGGAACCTGGATACGGCCTATGCGGACATGATGCGGGGGTACATCGGGGATATTGTAATCGATGGGTCCACCTTGAATGCCCGCTATATTGCCAAATGTCCGAACAACACCCCCAACAACATTGACGGCCTGGTCAACGGGGATGTGGAAATCAAGCCGGTGAACGGCATGTGCGCGCCCATGAACCAGATTGTGATCAACGGCATCAGTTATGCCAATGTCCGGGACTGGATTTATCATGTGCTGCGCACGGTGGCCACAAAAATGATCAACAAGTCCCCTGCCCTCACCCCGGACGAAGAAGCCTTTATCGCGATTCTGCCACTCTCCATTTACAATGCCATTGTGGGGGATATCACCTCCCAGGGGGCGGCGGCCAACCCGGGTATTATTGCGGACCTGTACGCGGAGGTAGTGGCGTCCGCCTATGCCTATGTCATGATAACCGATCTCTATGACACCCTCACCACGGTGATTGAAACCGGGGAAGTGGTGATCGCCAATACCCTGGGCGCCCAGAACCCGTCCCAGCAGGCAAGATGCAACATTGAACTGGCCGCCCCCACCCTGGAAGAACTCAAAAAAATGAAGCACACCCTGCCGGAATACGTGCGGGCGGCCCGGAACCAGTATTCTGCCAAACTCACGGAAATGGTGGGCTACCAGCAATTTAATTTTCGGGCCAATGAAACCCGGAAGCAGATTTTCTCCAGTTTGGCCGAACATTTCAATGCGGGCGTGGCCCACCGGATGACCCGATGATTTTTTTCTTTGTGCGTCACTTGATAATTGGTGCCTGTGTACTGGTATTTCTCTTTGTATCTGCACCCCCTGCCTTGGCCTGGGTGCCGTCCAGCCTTCAGCAGTATACGGTCTGGAACCAGTTTGATGCCACGGTGAATACGTTTCACCGCATGGGGCTCATTATGTCCGATGCCGGGTATCAGACCCTGTTTTTCGGGATTATTGTACTGGGAATTGTCATCGGCGGAGCCGTGGCCATTGCCAGAAGTCTGTTTTCCGGAAAAACCCATTCCTGGGATATCATCCGCTGGTTCGGCGTGGTGATGATGGGGGTGATCATTTACCTCACCTTTATCCGGCCCACCACCCAGATCACGGTGTATGATGAGGTGTTGAATTCCACTCAGACCATTGGCGGGGTGCCCGAAGGCATAGTCATGCTGGCCGGGCTCTCCAACACCATTGAAAAAGGATTTGTGGATCTGATCTGGACCTCCGGCATTCCGGAATCCTTTCGGGAAAATGCCGGGGGCCTCACCTGGTCCATTCTGGACCGGGCGTTTTCCGGCGGGGTGGACCTAGCCGGCGGCGATCCCAATGGCCAGTATATCAATATGTCGTTGCGGCGTTATATTGAAGATTGCGTGTTTTTTGAAATTGCCAAACCCGGGTCCACCCTTGACATCAACAGCCTGAACACCACCCCGGATTTGCGCAATCAGCTGGCCATGGCGGTCAATCCCGCCATCTGGACCGTATGGTATGACGCGGCCAACCGCAGCGGGGTCACCCTGACCTGCACCCAGGCATGGACCAACCTGTCCGCTTATTTGAATGGCCTTCACAACACCGCGCCGGCAGTGGACAAATTCTGGGAAGAACGGTGCGGGGAAGCCGGTCTGGGTGCCCACAGTGCGGCCGGCGGGGGCACCAACCTGGTTTCCATCTGCCGCCAGAAAGCGGAAAACATGGCCGCTTCCATCTTGGGGTCCTCGTTTTCATCCGCTCATCTGTTCAGGCAGTATCTCATATCTTCGGCCATGTGGGATGTGTACACCACCTACAGCCCCACCAGCGCGATTTCATCGCTGTCCAGCCGGGCCACGGGCAATTCCATGATGGGTATGGGCATTATGGCCAATGAATGGATCCCGATTATCCGCAGTGTGGTGTTCAGCATTTTTATCGGTATGGCCCCGTTTATCTGTCTCTTGATCCCCACCCCTCTGTTCGGCAGGGCCATGGCGCTCTTGTTCGGGATTTTTGTTTTTCTGACCACCTGGACCATCTGTGACGCCATGGTGCACAGCTTTGCCATGGACAAATCCTTTGACCTGTTTCAGGAGATCACCAACGGCAGCCTGGGGTTTAAAAGCATGATGATCTTTTCCTCGTCTTCACAAAAAGCCATGGCCGCCTTTGGCGCGGCCCGGTGGTCCGCCATTATGGTGGCTGGCGTGTTTTCCATGCTGCTCACCAAATTCGGGGGGACGGCCATGGCCCATTTTGCCGGCAACCTGTCCGCATTTAAACAGCATGGCGCGGCAGCCGCGGAATCGTCTATGAATTCTTCCAAATGGGCATCAGATGTCAACAGCATTGCCAATGTGGCGCCCAGCATGGCCTATGCCAATACCGGCCACGGCAGCGTGATGATGGCCAAGACCTATGACACGTCTGCACACCTTCAAAAGTCCGTGAAATCCGTGGGCGCATTTGGCAGCGGCAACCCTCAGACCGCGGCCGATGTGGTCAGCAGTGCCGGGGTGATGAGTCAGAAGGAAAATGTGGCGCACGCGGACACAGTCAAAGCCTTTGCCCAGGCCCATGGCAAAGATGAAAATCAGGTGATCCGGGCAGTGGAAAATTTTAAAACCGCGTCCCAAGGAGGGTCTGCCGAAGCGTTACAGAATCTTTCTCAGGAACTGAACACCGGACCCTTCCAGGCCATGGACCTGATCAAAGACACCGGCCTGAAAAAAGAATATGGCGATATAAAAGGCTTAAGAGAGGCCTATGAATTTGCTATCAAAGAATATGGGTATCAGCGACCGTTTACGGATTTTATCGGAATGCAGGCCGCACTCCAGAGCGAGCGGAGATTTTCTGACGCCATGGCCGTGAAGAAATATGCCAATCACTATGAAGGCGGGCAAACCGGATTTTTGAGGCATCAGGCGGAATACAGGACCGGAGAGATTTCCGGATTGCTGGGAAAGCTTCGAGAAAATCGATTAACGCCCGGCAATGTGGGCGAAGCCATCGGCGCCATGGAAGGGGTTCAGAAGATGGCGAACACCAAATTTTATCAAAACACCGGGGACCCGGGAGTCATGATCACCCGGATCGGGCAGAATTATAATGAACTGGGGAAAATGCTGGCCCGCCAGGCAGTGGGTGATTATATCAAAAACGGTCGCCTGATGGCCGACACCCGGGCGGTGGTCCGGGAAATGATGCACACCCGGGCCGGCCGCGACCAGCTCAGAACCCAGGGAATTGGCAATTTTACCGTATCCAAAGATGCGGCCCCCAATCTGGGGGATTTCCTGCGAAGTGGTGGATTTGAGGTGAAAGATAGAGAACTTGAAAACTCAACCGTCCAGCTTAATTTTGCGCCGAATTCAGACGGTACCCTCTCCCCCACCCTGCTGGTGACAGACAAAGGCCAGAAAACCAGGGAATTTAATCTCAGGGAAGCGGATTTTAGGGACATTCAAAAAGGCCAGGCAACAACAGCACCAGAAAACACATTCGGCGGCGTGCATCTGGAATCCGTGACCAACAAGACCGATTTTGGGGGCGTGCTGGAAGTATCCGGCTATGACCGGGCCGGAAACATGCGGCATCTATTTATCTCCAAAAACACCGGAAAAGTGATCGAGGACAACATCTCCAAAGGCCCGGATTTTGCCAAAACCAATGTGATCTCCATGGTCGGCCAGCATGGCCTGCCGGAAGAGGTATTTTCTGATCCGGGGTATGCCATTGCCTTTGCCAACCGTTTTGCCGCTCAGTGGGGGAAGGAATATAGTGGGAGTATAAAATTATCTAAAGCAACCCAAACCGCAACGAATTTAGATGGTAAGCTTGGCTTCGGAATGAAAGGCATGAGATCAGGAATCGGTTCGGGATTTGGGCTAAGCGCAACACGAAGAGATCTTACTGATTCCTCATCAATCTCTCAAAGGGATGTTATCTATGGTATAACAAAGGACATCCTCACCCGCGAAAACTGGACGCAGCAAGAGAAGGCAGCGTATCTTGAAGATCTCAATGGTAACCTTTTGCAAGGAGATTTTTTTAATCCTAATAGTCTCCCGAGTAATTCTGAAATGATGACTGCCGGAGGCTTGGATCGAAAACAGACCCCTTTTTCTGAAAAATTCCAGACAAAAGAGGAAAGAGAAAAAACAGATTTAGAATTTAAATTGCACCCGGAAAAATTTTCTCCAATTTTTCAAAGTATCAATCCACCTAACGATGATACTTGATAAGCACAATTCATTATTCATTGGAAGATTTATCATCATATAATGCAGAATGCCAAGAGTTCCCGGTTAAAAAAGCAAATGATGGGTCAGCAGACATGTCTTCTGAAAGTTGAAAAATGTGATCATTTTTGAGATAATCATTATTTTTTGGAACCTTCGTATCTTCCTGCTTTTGAAGATTCACTTTCAAAAATTTTTTAACATTTTGTGCCAGAAACATTTTGCTTTTCCCTGATTCTGAAATTTTGAGTCGGCAAGTGTAAACAGAAATTCGCCCTGTGTATAATAATCGCTAATTTCAGGATTTTGTCAAGGGCAACAAAATTTAAAAAAACCGACCAGATCTTTACGTGTTATCCGAAAAAACAACCAAAATTTTCCTGATCGATTCCTATATTAAGGTCCATAAATGCAATATCGGGGTTCCTTTTTTTATTCAGGCAGCTCGTTTCCTTTGGTGCATAAACGAGTCTTTGAGGTTAAGATCCGAATCAAAGGAAGTGGGTGTCCCCTCTGATTTTAAAATATCAAGGCTTACTGATCAAATATCCGTTCTAATTGATTCCACATCATCCTCTAAAACCTCTAATTCATCCACCAGCCATCTTCCCTGGAGTCGTATCAGGCAATAAATTTCTTTTTGCGCAGCAGTCGCCCCCGCAGTGCTGATTTCAGCCTGGGCAACAACAACTGCTTTATCCTCGTCAATTTTCGTGGATAAAATTTCAGTCTTTAATTTCTTGTATTCCAATTTTTCCAATTTCGGCCAGACAGCCGCCACCCAGACGGTTCCAGGCATCCCGTCCCGGAAATGCGCCGTCGTGATCGCCGCAGCCTCATCCATTCTGGCGGTTCCATAAGTCTCGGCAAACAGCAGGACGGTTTTTTCAATCACGCTGGTTTCATCAATGTTTTTGCAAGGATTGTGTATGCAGCAGGCGGGAATACTTAACATTATAAGCAGAATAATGAATAACTTATTTATTCCCCTGCCCCTCAAAACAAACAAAGTCCGTCCATTCATAAACTATTCCCATATTTTTCCAGCCAGTTCATGGCATCCTTGTAATCCGGATACAATGACTTCAGCAAGGTCCAGAATTTCCCTGAATGATTCATTATCTTGGTGTGAACAAGCTCATGCATAATAATATAGTCCGATACCAATGTGGGCGCCTTGATCAATCGCCAGTTCAATGAAATATTCCGGTCTTCAGAGCAATTGCCCAATTTGGTCCTCTGATCTCTTATATAAATCGCCTTGTACTTGAAATGCAGTCTTTCAGCCAGTTCCTTTGTTCTGGCAACCAGATATTTTTTGGCTTCGCGTTTGTACCATTGTTTTTGAATCACAGGATCAAGTAAATCCGTTTTGGCGCGAATGGTTTTAAAGCCGTGATCAATTATAATTTTGCGGCGATAGGTGTCATCATAAAAATATGAATACCTGTTGCCGAATAACAACAATTGATTCCGCGCCAGTTCAATACGAGACTTCTGGCTAAAAAAAGCCTGTTGCTTGGCAATCCACTTTGATTTTTTGGAAAGAAGCGCGGAAATATCATCTTCGGTAAACGAATAAGGCACCAAAACCCTTACTTGTCCGTCTTCAGTGACCTTGATGCGGGCGTGTTTAATATCTTTTTTTTGTAATGTGTGTTTTTCCGGCAACATCATCACTTCAACCCAAAGTTTTTAACAACACTCAGCATAATTGCGTCCATAAGCTCTGCATCATCATCAATCGCCAGTTGCTGGTAATTGTCTGCTGCGGCAAAGATTTCAATATTGACGCGCAATCGATTGATTTCATTCGCCACATCCTGCCAGCCAATGTAAACTTTCTTTCGAATAACGGTATCCACCACATCCTTTGCAAACTCTCGGGTTAATTCTTCATAAAAATCAGTGGTTCGGGCATTTTTTATAAGGGTGTAAATTTCAAACGTCCCTTTATCTTCAAACCCCATTCTTTGCGGCAACGTGGCGATATCATCCAGTTCATTATAAAGTTTGCCCAGCTCAAGCAGGAGCTGTTCAATGGATTCACTTTCTGCCTTTTTCTTTTTGATCAGCTCATCCAGCCGGTTTTGAAACTCAACATAGACCGCGCTGTTTGCTTCATTCTTCCGGATCACGGTTTCAATATCACGAATAATCTTTTCGGCCTTATCCGTTGGCGAAAGCTTTGTCTCTTTGAGTTCATTCAAATAATTCGAATCAATTTTAACTTCAGGGAGGTGCCCTTTAAACTTGATCAGCCGGGTGCTTTCCTGGATCAATTTTCTGGTTTTGGCCGCGTAAATCTCAGAGTCGAAATCAAGGCGTTTGAATTCTTCAAGGTAAATCTCGTAAATCTCGTTGAGCCACCGATATTTTTCTTGATAGTCTCTAAGTTTTGGATGCGGGGAAATTGCTTCATATAGCTGCAGGACCTCTCGATAATCCTGCTCAAACTTCCCCTGATCCAGCTCAGTGAGCTTTCGAACAATCGCCATTGCGCATTCATAGGTGTCTTCAAGTATGATATCCTTGAAAGGCGCAAAGGCAGCATCCAGTATATCCGGAAACTGGTCTACCAAGCTTTCAACGTCTTCAAATTCTCCAATATCCTCGGGGTCATAATTCAGCGCTTCTTTGTAATTTTCAAACACGCCCACATAATCCACAACCCGCCCGAATTCCTTGGATAGCTTAGACACTTGGTCGTCATATGGCCGGTTGGTTCGGGCAACCGCCTGTAAAAGATTGTGATCCCTGATCGGGCTGTCCAGATACATGGTCTGTTCAATCGGCGCATCAAAGCCGGTTAACAGCATGTTGCAGACAATAATAATCTTAAGGTTGTTGCCGCCGCGCTGTTCTTCCGGCGTGATACGTTTTTTAAAGGCGGCAATCAATCGGCGCCGCTCTTTATCCTCTTTGTAATGATCCTTGAACAGCTCGTATTTTTCCCCTTCTTCATAATTTCCGGTTGAGAAAATAATGGTCAGTTCCGAGCGGTCAAAATATTTCAAAAGCGCATTATAGTAGAGCACACAAGCCTCCTTATCGCAGGCAACAACTTGTGCTTTAAAGCCTTGAGGCTCCAACACGCTTTTGAAATCTTCGGCAATATCCTTTGCCAGCACTTTTATCCGGTCTTCATGCTTTAAAAACACCTTCCAGGGCTGGACCCGTTTTTCTACCAGCCGTTTTTCATCCTCTATTAAATCCGCGGTAATTTCCGCATACCCCTGTTTAAGCTTGTCCTTATCAAGAAACCATTCCTGTGGGCCAAAGGTGTATCGGATAGGGACGGTGGCACCGTCCTCGATGGCATCCAGAATGCCGTACTTGTCCAGATAGTGCTCATGGCTTCCCTGTGCGGTTTTTATACCGAATTCCTGATGCGTTTTGGGAATGGGTGTCCCGGTAAAAGCAAACCGCCGGGCATTGGGAAGTACATTCCGAAGTTCAATCTGAAATTCGCCATATTCTGTGCGATGGGCCTCATCAATCAGAATAATGATATTGTCCCGGATATCCTGCCGGTTTCCCAGCTCCCGGAATTTCTGCACCGTGGTGATAAAAACCCCGGCCGGCGCGTTATCAATGATATATTTTAAATCACCAATGTTATAAACGGGCCGGGCATTGGGAAAATCGCAGTCATCAAAGGTGCCGCCGATCTGTTCACGAAGATCCTTGCGGTCAACAACAATATAGACCGTTGGATCATTAAGCGCGGCTGTATTGCGGAGCTTGTAGGCGGTGTAAAGCATGGTAAGGCTTTTGCCGGACCCTTGGGTGTGCCAGATAACCCCTTGTTTCAAATCAGACTCGGCCACCCGGTGAACAATCTTGTTGGCAGCGCGAAGCTGCTGATACCGTGCCACCTTCTTGATGATTTTACCGTCCGTCCGTTCAAACACCAGAAAGTTCTTCACAATGTCCAGGACCCGGGCCGGTTGCAGCAAGCCGATAATCCCCAGCTTCATGCGCTCCAGCACTTCACCGTTGGGCAATCGTTCCACATCAAAATGATAAAACCCGTCTTCATCATTTTTATAGGTCCGGCACAGGTTATTGTCCGGGGCCAATATCGGATTGTCCTGCCCGGTTTCCAATACGGTATTTTTCCATTCATTAAAATAAGACGAGGATGCTCCGGGAATGCCGTATTTTGTGATGCGACCATTGCAGGCCACGCCAAACCCATGACACATAAAAAGCTTGTCCGCCCGCTGGTCATAGGTGGAAAACTGTTTGACCCCCTCCAGCCAGTTGGTTCCCTTACGTGCCCGCTGCTTGGCTTCAATCGGTACCAATGGAATACCGTTCACCAGCAAAACGATATCCGTCTTTACCATCTTAAAGCCCTGTACCCAATACTGGTTGGTAACGATAAGGCTATTCGCCCAAATGTTGTCAAAGTCGATAAAATGAAAATCCAGGTCTTTTCCATCAACTGTCAGCGTGATCCCCTTCACCAGCTTTTCAAGAAAATTTTCATTGCCGATGATCGGACTAGGATTATTCAGGTGCTGCATTAATTGATCCACAGCGGTTTCAGCCACGCTGGATGAAACGCTGTTAATGGCAGCCACTTTTTCAATTAAAATCTGAGTAATCACTGGATTGGAAAATGGACGGCTATAAATCTTCAGGTCGTCATTGCTCTGAAATTTCCACCCCATTTTGCTGAGCCATTCAGTTACGGGTTTTTCCACCCCTTTGAGTTCTGACAGCCTGCCCATGGGTTACACCTCCTCCAGTAGCTTGTTGATTTTCTCCACATCCACCCGCACTTTGCCGGTTAACAGATGTTGCATGAGGGATTTTTTAAGGGTTTTGAGGGTTTGGATTTTATCTCTCTTTTGAATCAACAAATTGTCGGAATCATCAATCATTTTAACTATGCATTCTTGCTCTTCAAATGTCTTTGGAATAGCAATTTTTAATCTATGTATATCATTGCGATTTAAAGTTGGGACGGTTGTTCCTGCGTAATATTGTCTGAAGTCCATTCTCAAAATCAGATAGTAGATATATTTTTCACAGTTACCTTTGAAGTCCTTTACATAAAGGGTTGTATTATGCGCCCAAAATTTTTCTGTGATGAAAAACGCTTTACCTATTGTGCCTGAGCGTCCTGTAACTACTCCAGGGGGTTCAACGAAATAGGCATGATGGTAAATCTGAACACCATTTGATTTAACCACTGGATATGGTCCAGCAATAACGTTATTATCCGTAAGATCTTTTCCTCTCTGCAAAACAGCAAAATCCTTGAACCGTGAAAAAGCCCACCCCTTCGGCACCTTTCCAAACTTCTCATCCACATAAAACTCATCCTCGCTGCGCCAGGTTCCATCCGGTTTCAGCTTCCCGGTGAGCAGATTTTGCATAAGGGACTTTTTAAGGCGCTCCGCTGCCTTGATGCTTTTTTCCACAGCTTCAATGGCTTCATCCACCTTGGAAAGAATCCCGGCAATGGCTTTTTGTTCCGTTTGAGTTGCAGGAATAGAAACCTTTAAAGCATGTATATCATTTCTATTTAACGTCGGGACTGTTGTGCCTGCAAAATATCGCCTGAAATCCATCCTTTTAATCAGATAATATATAAACTTAGGATCATTCCCCTTGAAGTTCTTAACATAAAGCGATGTATTGTGAGCCCAAAATTGTGTCTCGACAAAAAAAGCATTACCTATAGTTCCAGAACGTCCAGTTACAACGCCAGGTGGTTCAACAAAATATTCGTTATGATAGATGTCAACCCCATTAGATTTTACAACAGGATATTTACCGGGAGTTACATTGCTATCTGTAAGATCTTTCCCCCTTTGAAGGACTGCAAAATCTTTAAAGCGGGAGTAATACCACCCATCAGGAACCGCGTTCGCATTAGACTGAATTGCCTTCACTATTTGAGCTCTCCCATCAATATTGAAAGCAGTGCATCAACAGAACTTTCCTTATTCAAAGCCGCCTTAAACCCTTCAATCGCCTGTTTCAGATCAATCTCTTCCTCCGGCTCGAAAATATCCACATAACGAGGAATGTGGAGGTTGAATTCATTTTCTTCCAGCTCTTCCATGTCCACCACGGAAAAATAGCGTTTGCGAAGTTCCGGATCAGCCAGCATGGTCAAAAGCTCGGTCTCCACCGTATCAATGGCAATTCGCTCTTTTTCAGCCTGTTCCTCAGCCTCGGCAATGCGTTGGGTTTTTCGGGTTACCAGCTTGTCAAACGCCTCTTTTGCTTTTTCCAGTGCATTCAACTGGGTTTTGGTCGGCTTCTTGCCATCTGCTTCCTTGGCTTTTACGGTTTCATCCGCTTTCCGGAGTTTTTCCGCGGCCAGTTCAATATCCTCGTTTGTATCCTGCTCAATTTCTCCTATTTTAAAATCAAGTTCCTCTTGAATAAGATCCCTTAGCCGGGATTTCTGGGAGGCGATCCATTCTTTGGCAATCTCCATATCCCCCCAGCTTTCAAGGATCGTGGAGATCCGCAAGATATCCGGCGGCATCAGCACATTCATGTTGGATTCTTCCTTGTACCAGCCCGCTTTTGCGGCATAGACCATGAGCACCTTGTCTTTGCGTTCTTCCGGTTTATTTTTGTCGAGAAACAGGATGGCGCCGGGAATGGTGGTTCCGTAAAACAGGTTCCCGGGCAGCACCACAATGGCGTCAATGATATTTTTTGCCTGGACAAATTCACCGTCTTTATTCACCGGCCCCTTTAAAAAACCCCGCCGGATCAGATATTCATCATCCGCCTTGCGGTTTTGGCCGTCTTCTTCTTCGGTTTTTTCCGGCTGGCCGCGAAACAGCACACCTTGCGGGCAGATCACGCCGGCCTTTCCGTTTTCATTCATGGAAGCAACAATATGCTGAACAAAAGCAAAATCCCCGTTTGAAAACGGCGGAATCCCATAGATAAAGCGTTCATAGGGATCGCTAAATTCTTCTTTGCCCGGATAATTCAACTGCGGTGAGCCATCCTTTTTGTTGACCGGCTTGCCTTTCTTGTCCTTTTTCGGATTCCCGTTTTTCCACCAGTTTTCCTGGGAAAAGGGGAAATTGGCCATTACCAGGTCAAAGGTTTGAATCGCCAGTTCATTGTCCTCTTCAGTGAATTTCGGGTCTTTCAGGGTATCGCCTTTTTTAATGGTCGCGTCCAGGCCGTGCAGGATCATGTTAATACTGGCAATGGCCCAGGTGTTCCACACATCCTCCTGTCCAAAAAGGCGGATGTTTTTTTGGCTGCCGGTGGTTAATTTGATATACTTGGCCGCATTAATCAAGAAACCGGCGGAACCGCAGGTCGGGTCATAAAGCTTATCGCCTTTTTTCGGCTTAAGATAACGAACAATAATATCAACAACCTCTTGCGGGCTATAAAACTGCCCGGCCGTGGTGCCGTTTTTGTTTTCATCTGCAAATCGTTTGATCAAATATTCATAGGCATCGCCCAGGACATCCACAGAGGCGTTACGGTTGCTCAAATCAACCGCATCCAGATAATTGACCAGCAAGCTTAATACGTCAGGGTGCAGCTTTTTTCCGCCGGAGCCATCCGGCGAAGGCTCATTCCAGCGTACCGTATTGATAACCCCTTTAAGTGGAGCATTGGCATCGGCAATGGCATTCACCGCTTTGTTTAAAGCATCATTCTTTTTATCAAGCGGCGCTTTTCGGACATCTTCCCAAAAACATCCTTCCGGAATAGTGAAATCATGTTTATCCGCTATGATTTTCTGCTTCTGCTTTTCATTGGGGGCGGTGCCGTATTCTTTCTTGAACTCCTGAATGCCGTGTTCAATCTCCCAGGTATAGTTATCTGAAAGCCGCTTAAAAAAGAGAAGTGAAAGGATATAAGATTTGTAATCCTCCACTTTGTCCCGGAGAATATCAGCCATCCCGAAAAGGGTGCTGCCCAATGCCTGTTTTGAAATCATCAAAAAGTCCTGTTTGTTTTTAAGGTAAAAGATTCATATCCACATTTAGTCAAAAAGAGAAGCCAACCAACATTTGGCAATTTTTAAAACAAAAGACTGAGCCTCTGCAAATGACATCGGGTTAGAAGTTTTTGGTTTGTCCTCGTATGCGTGACGGGCTAAGTCACCTGAAACAACAGGATTGTGGACCGCATCCTTAAATCGTTTAAATTCATTTTTATCAATGTTAAATTGTGCCTGAAAAGTGCTTCGATGAGAGGGATGTCCTTCAGCCAATTCATATATTTTATACAAGGATTCTCCGTTATGAGTAGGGAGTTTGAGTAGCTTTAATATTTTTACAGCACGAGGATTTTTAAAAGCCGGCACTAGTTTAGCACGCTGTGCGTCCAATTTACTTTGGTATAGCTTCTCTTCGCGCCGCGCATTCCTTTTGGCAAGTTCTTCCTCAGAAAGACCATCTGGTGGGGTCACCGTGAATTTCGCCGAGATACTGGCTGTAGCGGAAAAGCTCGATTGAACCTCCGCGAAGTAACATCGTTTAATTTCACTTGTTGATAAATCAAGGACAGGTCCAAGGATAATTCCAGGGTCAATTTCCGTGACCGTTGAAATTAAATAACGGATTCGCTTGGCTTCTTCCCAAACCTCATTGGGATTTAAACAACTTTCTAATATTTCAGACCAAAAAACCAACTCGTACCCTGGAATATCCACCACCTGATAGCCAATGCTGTTGAGCAAATCGCATAAGTTGCGAGAATCCAATGTTGTTTGTTCGATTTGAAACGCCCATTTCATTTAGAAGATGCAAGATCTCCTCAGTATACGAATTACATGGAAAGACTTTAAGCAATTCAGATAACGACGTTGCTCGAGCTGCTATTTACTTTGTTCCTATTGCTTGTCAGTGTCGTAAATACTGATCCAACCCCTTTTCTCCTTGTATGTTACCTCAAACCATGTAACAGACATCACGCCCGATTTAACCTCATTTATCCCTTCGACAACCAATGAAGTTCCTTCAGGGATGCGTGTTATATGCTGATCCTGGCCACAGTTTGGATAGGGGCAAAGGCGAGCCAAGGTTCCTGGTGTAATAATCGTTACTTTATCGCCTTGTTTTACATCACCAGCGTTGGCCAATGTGGCAAAGCAAATAATACCCAGAGATAAAAGACAAATGATCACGGAGCTTCGTATTTTCATAAATTATCCTCCTTTCATGAAGTTTGGTGATCGGTTTCTATATCGGCCTCAAAAAAAATTGCTTAATCTTTTCGTAAACAAACCTTATGATTAAAAAGCTCACCTATTGCTACCACAATTTTTTTTTAACGGGAATACCTTTCTTATACTCTAAATCCTTATAAAAAATCCGTCGCAAATATTTAACGTAAAAGGGGATTGCCTTTCAAAATATAATCAACTGTCTCCCATGGCAGTGCTCCTCCCTTTAACCTGACAAATGAATCACATACCGGCTGAGATAAATCGACGCTGATTTTTCTCCTGCACTCCAATCAAATTAGCTTAAAAATCTGAATTCATATTGAATTTCTAAAAGCGTTGAATGTCTCAGAAAAAAATATCATTTGATTTTCAGCACCTGCATTGTCATAAAAAACTCAGGTGCGTGAATAAATCATCGCACGTGTTAATAAGAGATTGCCTTTCTTTTACCCCTCTTCATCAAAAGGAGTTCTCTCCGAGATGACCCGGAGACCACCAGCAAATAATCGTATCTCATTTCTGAAAAAATCAGTCCAGAATTTTAAACCCGGCATCTGCACTGAACGGGCCGTTCTCTGGACAAACTATTTTAAAAATCCCAAGAACAAAAATAAACCTCTCTGCGTTCAGATTGCAGAGGCATTTGGCGACGTTCTGCTGAATAAAACCTTGAAGATTTATCCTCGTGAGCTGATCATCGGCAATTTCACCTCTAAGCGGGTGGGCGGCCAGATTACGCCGGAGCTATTGGGCGTTCCGGTGATGCAGGATATATTTAAATTTCCCCGGCGAAAAACCAATCCATTGCAGATTTCCCCGGCTGAAACCTGGCAGCTGCTTCGCATACTGCCCTTCTGGATGCCCCGCTTTGTTGCCATTCGGGCTTATAAATCCCCTGTTACAAAAATCCGAAAACTCATCAGCCAGTTGAGATCCCATTTTTATGTGATGAACGAAGCCGGCGGTGTGGCCCACACCATTCCGGATCATGAAAAGCTGATCCGCATCGGCACAGACGGATTTCTTGCGGAAATATCCGCCCATCAGCAAGGCGTTGAAAAAGGATCAGACGCCTGGCAGTTTCATGAAGCCATGAAAATCAGCGTCACCGCCTTTGCAGAATTTTGCAGGCGATATCACGACCTGGCCACAGATCTTGCGGAAAAATCAACAGACGCGAAAGAAAAGCTTGGCCTTAGGGAAATTGCAGAAACGCTATCTACAGCCCCGCGAAAAGGCGCGTCTACCTTCCGGCAAGCCCTTCAGATCGCTTATCTCGCCCATATCGCCATTATGATCGAAAGCCTTGATAATTCCATCGGCCTGGGGCGCATGGACCAATATCTGTATCCCTATTACAAACAGGATGTGGAAAGCGGCATCCTGACAAAAGCCGAGGCCTTCGAACTGGTGGCCGCGTTTTCCATCAAAATGTGCGAGCTGGTGCCCGTGTTTCCGGAAAACGTCATCAATTTTCACGGGGGGTTTTACAATGCCCAGGTCGTTACGGTGGGTGGCATGGACGAACACGGCAATGACGCCACCAATGACCTGAGCTATATTTTTCTGGATGTCATGAATACCCTTCGGATGCGTGAGCCCAATTACCATGCCCGCATCCATGAGAATTCACCGGCGACCTATTTTGACCGGATCATCGCAAACCTCTGTGAGGGAAGCAATACGCCGGCGCTGTATAATGACGAGGTGATCATCAACACCATGCTAAAAAGCGGCTACCGTCTTGAAGACGCCAGAAACTATTCCGGGGTGGGATGTGTGGAGCCCATCTGCCCGGGCAAAAGTTTTGCCTCCACCAATGCCGCCATGGTGAATGTTCCCCTGATTCTTGAGCTGGCCCTGAATGCCGGCCGGCGGTTTCATTCCCCTGTGCGCAGCGGCGCGGCAACGCTGCCTGCCAAACAGATGAAAACCATGGCAGATGTCAAACAGGCGTTTGAGGCCCAGCTTGAGGTTATTGTCAGCCGATTGATCGAAGACCTTCACGCCCTTGAACAGGCAAACCGGGATTTTCATCCGACCCCATTTACCAGCATGCTCCATGATGGCTGCATTTCTTCAGGAACATGCACCACTGCCGGCGGCGCTGTGTATAATTTTTCCGGTATTCAGGCGGTGGCGCCGGTGGCGGTGGGAGATTCCCTGTATGCCATCGAGCAGGTGGTGTTTAAAGAGAAAAAACTTACCCTGCCCGAACTGGTTCATCTATTGAAAAAAAATATCCCGGACCCCAAATGGCTGGCCATTTTGAAAAACCTGAAAAAATTCGGCAATGACGAAAAAGAAGCAGATGAATGGACCCTTTATGTGGCAGACGCGTTTGGCAAATCCCTGGACGGGTATCGCAGTATCCGGGGCGGGAAATACCTGATGGGTATCTACTCAGATACAATTCACGAGTTTTTCGGCCGCATCACCGGCGCATCTGCATACGGCCGGCGCAAGGGTGAGTCCTTTTCTTCAGGCATTGCACCGGCAAACGGATTGGACCTTAAAGGCCCCACCGCCCTGATCAACTCCGTGAACCGATTTGACTTTACCACCATCCCCAACGGCATTAATTTCAACATGAAATTTTATCCGCAGACACTGAAAGGCCAGAAAGGCAGGATGCTCCTTTCGTCTCTTTTGAAAACCTATTTCGCCCGTGGCGGGATACAGACCCAGATCAATGTGCTGGATCCGGAAGTGCTTCAAAAAGCGCGGGACAACCCGGATCTGTATCCGAACCTGATTGTCCGGGTATCCGGTTATACGGTTTATTTTAATGATCTCAACCCGGTGGTCAAAGATGAGATTATCCAGAGAAGCTTTCTTGCGGCATAAACATGGAAGTCATCGAATATTTTCGTGCGTTTCATGGTAAAAAAAGGTATATTAAATACTTCAGCAGTTAAATAAAAAAAGAGGGAGATGATGGATTCTTCACGCCAAATTGAAAAAGTCTGCCGGAAATTTAACATCAACCGCCAGCCCACTGATTTTGCCTTCTGGCAGTCTCAACCCTATGAAAAACGACTGGCCGCCCTGGAAGAAATAAGAAGAGAATATCACGGGGAAGATGATGCTTCTGAATCAGGATTTCAAAGAGTTTATCGCATTATTAAACAATAATGATGTGCGGTATCTGGTGGTTGGCGGATATGCCGTTGCGCTTCACGGACATCCCCGTTATACAAAAGCTCTTGACATCTGGATTGAATTAACACCGGAAAACGCGGATCGGATCGTACAGGCACTGAAGCAGTTCGGGTTCGCATCATTAGGGCTAACGCCGTCGGATTTTCTGGAACCGTCCCAGGTCATTCAATTGGGATATCCTCCCCGGCGGATCGACCTTCTCACCTCGCTCAACGGCGTTGATTTTGACTCATGCTATCCGGATCGAACAACCATCGAGATTGAAGGCGTGAACATAAATTTTATTGATCTTGCCAACCTGAAAAAAAACAAACAGGCCACAGGCAGGCATCAGGATTTGGCGGATCTCGAAAATCTGAAGTAATTGTTGCCTGGAAAATTATCGCTTCCTAACAGAGCCCTGAAAAATCCGGTCAAACCGCAGGGCGCACTGAGTGATGACGGACACAAAGAGCAACGCGGATCAGACATTTGTACCGGTTCGGGTGGAATGCTACAGCGGCTATAAGGCGGATGAACACCCGATCGCGTTTGATTTTCAGGGCCGGGGGTGGGAGATTGCGGAAATTATCGACCGGTGGTATGAAGGCGGCATTTGCGCTAAAACCCCTATTATCAATTATTTCAAGGTCCGGGCAGCCTGTGAGGACCGGGAAAAGAGTTTCATCCTCCGATATTCATCAGACACCGATGCCTGGGCCGTGCTGATCCCTGATCTTGCCTGAATCCGGCCTGAAAAATTTCAACCAATCATTTACCGGTCATTTCTTTCAAAGCCGCCAAAACTTCCACTGCATGGCCCTTGACCTTGACTTTCGGCCATATTTTTTGGATGTTCCCATCCGGATCAATTAGAAAAGTGGTGCGCACAATACCCATATACTCCCTGCCTGCCATTTTCTTTTTGGCCCATACCCCATAGGCTTCCAGGGCCTGATGATCCGGATCAGACAGGAGGGTGATTCCCAACTGATGTTTTTGAATGAATTTCTGATGAGAGGCAACCGAATCCCCGCTCACGCCGATCACCACCGCACCGGCAGCTGTAAAGGCCGGCAATAGATCGGTAAAATCTTTTGCCTCGGTGGTGCATCCGGCGGTGTTGTCCCGGGGATAAAAATAGAGCACGCGCCATTTTCCCGCGGTATCTGACAGTTGCCAGGGGTTGCCTTTTGCGTCATCAAGGGTAAAGTCAGGGGCAGCGTCACCAACGTTCAATGTTGTCATACAAACTCCTTTTTCAATAAGTCATCGTCGCGCCTGGCACCAGTCGCACCCGGCACCGGGAAAAGATATCTGTTTTATTCTTCAAACCCGGCCTGAAAACGCACCGGCGATTTTTTCGGCAATCAATGGGGCATTTCCGCCGGACCGGTTGTTAATGAGAATACTGGTTTCAAGATTCTCTTCGATTCCCTGGCGCATGATATCCACTGTGTCCTGGATCATTTCTGGCTGTATCATTTCCTGAACAAGGCTGTCAAAGGGAAAGGCCTGGGCATAGGCATCCTCATACCGCATGCCATGGGGTGTCATGAGCCGGATAATACGATGGCGGCCGGCATTGAAATTTTTTCCCTCGGCGGCTGCCAGTTGATTTTTCAGTCGTGGCAGCCACGTCCAGTGAGACAATACCTGGCCGATCCCGTGTTTTTCAAAAACCGCAAAAACCGGCGGACTCAGGTAGGCGCCGGTGCGCAGTTCCACATGATACCGGGTGTCATTGGGGATGGCGTCAAAAAACCGATCAAACTCCGTTGCCAGTTCCTGAACCGGTTTTCGTTCATTTTTCCGCTGATATTCCTGCTCGAAAATCATTCCGGTAAGACTCGCCCCCAGCATGTCGGTGGCAGGCTGGTAAAACTGTTTGGTGAATATTTCCGGGTCCAGGTAATTGGCATTGGCAACAAAGCTTTTTCCGTGCCGGATTTTCTGGGCCGAGATGGCCTGAGGTACTTTCAGGACAACCCGGTCTTTCTCCGAGATATATTGGGCATAGGTTTTCAGGACATGAAAATTTTTTGTTGGCTGCCCGTCCGGGTCCAGCAGGAGCGAATAAAACGTGTAATCAATCTCCAGAACGGAAAAGTGCTCAAAGTATTCTGTCACGCTTTCCACCGGCAGGGTCTCTTCCTGAAAATTGGCCCTGCCGACTTTTTTGGTCCTCCGGGTGATGCGGTCTTTATACCGCGTGCGTGTATAAATCTGGTCCATCCAGCCCGCATACCGGTCACTGGCCGTGCCCATGAATATCTGGGGGTGCAGATCCCGGAATTTAAATTGAAAACGGGTCCCGCTGCTGGATGTTGACGTATTGTTATTTTTCATAACCAGTCACTATTTTGATGGCAACGACAGAGCAAAAGTGACACCCTGGTTTATCCAGTCGGCCAATTGTTCATCAGATTCATGACTTTCCGAGGTAACAACCACCCACCCCTTCATGGGCCGGCCCGTAAAATCAAATACCCTGACCCCCGGAGCGCGGAGGGCGGCCTCATAATTGTGAGGCCCCACGCGAACAATCACATCATACTCAATGACGCCGCATGCCATATTGCCATCAACCATAAAGCAGATACCACCGAACATTTTCTTTTCAGAAAATTCCGCCACATCCATTATCAACTCACGCACCCGTTGGGCCAATCCCTCATCATAAGCCATTTAATGTCCTCTACCAATGGTTAGCCCCAAAGCCTTTATGAACTGTTGGTTTCCCTATAAAACCGGACCTCACAGACATCATCGCCCCGGGCAATGGATTTCGGAAGATCCATTTGAGTTCTCTGTTGGCTAATTGTCCATTTTATTGTACTTTAATTTTAGGTCTTATGAAATCATAATACCAGAAAGATCTGTCCGACAACCAGATTTGCATTTGACAGAGATTCCAGAGGGTAAACCGCAACCTCAAACCAAAAAGAACCGTTCAATTTTAAAAGAAACCAGCGACTCTATGAATCCAGATTTTCCCGTTCCATTCCCTCACTCCTATTGGGTGATCCCAGGACTCTTTTTAGCAGGCGAATATCCCGGCGCTAAAAACCAGGAGGAAGCCCGGCAAAAACTTGAAAATTTATATCGCGCCGGCATCCGGCATGTCATCAACCTGATGGAACCGGATGAAACCGATCACTCGGGCCACCCTTTCCATGCTTATGAAGGCGTCTTAAAAGAAATCGCCAGACAGCAAGGAAGCGATATTTCCTGCAGCAGATACCCCATTAAAGATCTGCACACACCGGCACCGGATCACATGGTAGAAATTTTACATGTCATTGATACATCTCTTGACAGGCGGAAACCTGTTTACGTGCATTGCCTGGGCGGAATCGGAAGAACCGGCACGGTGGTCGGCTGCTTTTTAATACGGCACGGGCTAGCGGCCAGACAAAACGTGTTAGAGGCAATTGCCAATTTCCGGAAAAATGATCCAAAAGCGTATCGGACATCCCCTGAAACAATTGCCCAGGTTGAGTTTATTAGAAACTGGACACGCAACAAGACAGAAACCCCCTCGAAGCTGAATCGCTACCTGGGCTGTATGATCGGCGGAGCCGTGGGTGACGCCATGGGCGCATCCGTGGAGTTTATGTCTCTGGCTCAGATCCGCCAAACCCATGGCAAAGACGGGATTAGCGATTTTGAATGATTTCAAAAAGGGAATTCTTCTGGCGGTCAATCACAGCTGTGACAGTGACAGCACCGGCGCCATTACCGGCAATATCCTGGGATGCCTGATGGGACATACCATGATTCCGGAAAAATGGGCTGAATAGGTGGAGCTGAAACCAGTTCTTCAGGATCTGGCCATTGATTTATGGATCAAATTCATTGACAATCCTTACTGGTGGGAAAAATATCCAGGCTGGTGACAATCAAAAACTCCCTGACAAATGAACCGGTTCTGTTAATTCAACTTCCAAAACAATAAACCAATTTTCAAAAAAGGAGAACCAACTTGTTTTTGCGCATTCACATAATTTTTTCATTGGTTTTATGCGTTATGGTTCACGGGGCATGGGCGTCTGATGAGAACAACCTGCAATTTGATCAGCCCCAGGTTCTCAAAACCCTTCAATCCGCGGTTGAGAAATTTGATGAACTGGAGACAGTTCCGGACAAGTCATGGTTTGGCACGGATAAAAGCGATGTCTCAGGGGAAATCAATGAATTTTTGGATGATGTGATTGCCATTCTGGATATTCCGGAACTCGTCCGCCTGCGACAGGATTATCGAAAAGTCGAACAGGCCATTATCGAGAGACAGGACAAAATTGCCCATTTGCGGGAAGGGAGACTGCTGGCGCCGGAGGGAGACCCCACCTTCACAACAAAGTTAACCCCGACCATGATGCTGCGGGAATGGACGGCAAAAACCCGGGGTGATTATGTTCTGCTGATTGACTCTCATCAGAACACGATTGATTCTTACCGGGCCGAACTGAAAAACATTGAAACGAAAATGTCTGAATTGCTATCAAGCATCGGCGTAACGCTTGAACCCGACCAGATTGAATTCTGGCTCAGTTCCGTGATTGGTGATGATGTCCTGTCCATGAGTGTTGTTTTTTCAAATATCAAGGTGGTTGCCGGACAACTGGGAGATTTGACCGAAGAAAGCGGAGAAAACCTCACCTACGCCAAACGTTATTACGGAATGCTGGTGATGCTCCATCAACTGGTCGTCAACATGCAGGAAAATTTCATTTCAAAAACCGACAATGACATTCTTCCCAAACTGGCCGGTTTTTCAAGGGACGCGGATCAGAATATTGCTGAGGCCAAAAGACTGATCCGGGATGGCGGCAACCGGTCACACCTTGAAAGCAACATCGCTGCCAATGAACTGACCAAAGATGCTATTGAACTTTATCAGAAAATCGTCACCAGCCACCGGAACAAAGTGAGCCAAGCCCTGAAAATCAGTGATCGGGAAAGGCAGGTGGCTATCAATACCTATAAGACCGTGCGGCTCAGTTCGGACGTGAGCAATCTGATTCGGGAAGGGCTCAGTACATTTGAGACCTTATCCAATCTGCATATCCCGGCCGCGGCTGAATTTCAAAACGCTGAGATCAGGGAAGAATTTCGTAAATTGACGGAGAAGCTGAAAAACGATTAAAACGGGATCAAAGTCCACCTGGAAAGCGGTGACATCGGCAGGGTTAAAAAGGTACTCTATAAAATTGAACTGAACACAATGAAGGAACGATGAAATGGCACTGACAAAGATAGAAATGATATCCAGCCTCATTGAACAAGCCAAACTTGACAATCAAACAGCCACCCGATCGGTGGAAGCCATCATAGAACTCATGAAATCCGCCCTGGCATCGGGCGACGATGTCCTGATCAGCGGATTCGGGAAATTCAGCGTGAATGAAAAGAACTCCCGCAAAGGCAGAAACCCGGCTACCGGTGAGGACATGATGTTGCCGGGGCGAAAAGTGGTTACGTTCAAATGCTCCGGGAAATTAAGGGACCAGATGAATAAACGCCAGAATAAAAAGAGATAAGAATATGACGGCCAATAAATCAAATGAAATAAAAAACACCCCTGCCCGACGGATAAAAAATCTGGCAGGCAAATGCGTGATGTGCTTTTTCGTCATTTCGATTTTTACCGTTCATACGGCCCATGCCGGAAATTTTTTTAATGATCTATTGGCAATTTTCCTTGGGTCCGGAAAAGGTGAGAACCCTGGCGAACCTACGACCGACGAAATCGGAAATGCCCTGAAAGAAGCATTGCGTATCGGATCGGAGGAAGTGGTCCGCCGGTTGGGGCAGGAAGGCGGCTTTTACGCAGACCCGGCTGTTCATATCCCTTTGCCCCGGGAATTTGAGGTTGTCAAAACAACACTGGATAAAATCGGTATGTCGTTTCTGGTGGAAGACCTGGAATTGAAACTCAACCGGGCAGCGGAACAAGCAACGCCAAAAGCCAAAGCGCTTTTTGTCCAGGCAATTAAAGAAATGACATTTGAAGATGTCATGAATATCTATAACGGCCCGGATGACTCAGCAACCCGATATTTTCAGGGTAAAATGACTGAATCCCTGGCCGGAGAAATGAAGCCAATCATAAACAACAGCCTGTCTCAGGTAGGCGCGGTGAAAATCTATGATGATGTCATGGCAAAATATCGATCCATCCCGTTTGTTCCGGATATCAAGACAAATCTGACTGATTACGTCACTCAAAAAGGCATGAATGGCATTTTCCATTACATGGCCGAAGAAGAAGCCGCCATTCGGGAAAACCCTGCCAAACAGACCACAGAGCTGTTAAAACGGGTGTTTGGGAAAAAATAACCTCATAAAAAACTCCTTTTTGTTTTGATATCGGTTCTTAATCCGTTTTCTCCCTCTTTTACCCATTTAAATTAATCGTATTGACATATCCTTAAATCGGCCTTAAAGTTGTAGCAGAATGCATCACAATGATGCTAATTGCGTCAACAATCAAGTGACTGATAATGGGAGGTTCTTATGACCACTGTGTCTTTAAGAATAGATCAAGACCTGGCACTCCAAGCGGAGCGTGAGGCCAGAATTCAGAATCGATCAAAGACCAAACAGCTTGAGTACTGGGCAAAGTTAGGCAAGGCAATTTCATCTAAATTGGATATTGCAGATGTGTATGCCGTGTCTCAAGGCATAAAAACGATTAGATTAGAAACAACCCCACCTGCTCAGTCGATCCCTGTTGATCCGGATACTGTCTTTAATGATCTCGAAAAAAACAGGGCTAAAGGCCTTCTGTCTAAAAACGTAACGTCCGCCAAAGTTTACTACGAGGCAAGCCTTGAACACCCAGGTTTCCTTGATCGAGTGGATTCTGCCACAAAAAAAAAGGTGACGGGTACTTTTAAAAATGGTGAGTTCAAAGAAATCTGATGGCTAATCCACGACAACTTTGGGTATTGGCCGGCGGAAACGGTGCAGGCAAGTCCACATTTTACCATCAGCATCTTGCCAAATATGGTATCAAGTTGGTGAATGCAGATTTGATAGCGAAAGTTATTGATTCAAAGAATCCGGAAGCCTTAAGCTACCAGGCGGCAACCGTGGCCGATAAAATCAGAGAAGACCTGATTTCTCAAGGAGTTTCTTTTTGCTTTGAAACGGTTTTCTCTCATGAATCAAAGATCGATTTTCTTGCCCGCGCAAAGGCCAGTGGCTATACGATCATTCTTGTATATATTCATTTATTTGATTCAAGCTTGAATGAGGCCAGAGTCAAACAGCGCGTCTCAGAGGGGGGGCACAACGTCCCCACCGAAAAGATCCACTCCCGAATCCCCCGAACGATAAAAAACATTAAAATTGCTTTATCTATCGTCGATGAAGCGAGAATCCTGGATAATTCATCCAAGGACAACCCATTTCACCAAATCCTTGCTATGAAGTCCGGACACTTTGAGGCAAAAACAGGTCCATTACCAAAATGGGCAAAGGATTTGCTTCCTGCCTGACAAAAAAAATTGCATTCGGAATTTTAGCCGTTGCTGTTCAGCTCGGCATCTCCCGTCAGCAGTTCCTTTAACGCGGTCTGCCGCCGGCTGGTATCCTGGTTCTTGACGGCCATGGCAAGCGCTTTTCGGGTGCCCACAAAAAAGGCTGCCTTTTTTGCCCGGGTGAGCCCGGTATAGATAAGGTTCCTAAACAGCATTTTAAAATGCTGTGTCAGCAAGGGAATGATCACAATCTCAAATTCACTGCCCTGAGATTTGTGGATGGTGATGGCATAGGCAAGATCCAGCTCCATGATATTTTCTTTTTCGTAAAACACTTCACGGTTGTCCGGAAAAAAAGAGACCGTGCAGGTGAGTTCCTGGTTGTCAATGCGCTTGATCACACCGATATCACCGTTGAACACGTTCAAGTCATAATTGTTGCGCCGGTGAATCACCCGGTCCCCCACCCGGAAAATCCGTTCCCCCACCTTGAGCTGGGGGGCCCCTTCCCTCGCCGGATTGGCCGTTTCCTGAATCATCTGGTTCAGGTTCAGGGTCCCCAGGCTCCCCCGGGTCATGGGCGATAAAATCTGAATTTCGCAACGATTGCCAAAGTATTTTGGAATCCATTCAATGTAAAGCTTCCGGACCACATCCACCGCTGAAATCCCGTAATGCAAGGATGACCAGGGGTGTACTTTTTTCACCACCGCCACCAGTTCCTCCACCCGGGTTTCAGAATGATACACTGCCTCCAGGTTCACATGCTGAAACTTTTTCGGAATGGTGATTTCCGTTTCATAGGGGGTAACTGCTTCGTTCACACGAAACTGAAACAACTCATCATCTGATGATGCATCCAAAGCGTTTGGGTCAATGTCATAAAACCGTTTCACCCGGGAAACAAAATTCATCTGCTCATTGGTGGCCTCATCAGAATCCATGAAAAAGCAATCCGTGCCATCGCCCCAGATTTCCGGTTTGTTGAACGGCGATTCAATCAGCGGCATGTCGCCCTGGTTGATCTGGTGGGCATATCGGATGATCTGGGACTCTCTGGCCTGCCTGAAAATCTCGGTCAACCGGAAACACGGCACTTGCAAAGAGGCAATCATATCCTTGAGCACATTGCCGGCCCCCACGGACGGCAGCTGGTCCGCGTCCCCGATGAACAGCACCTGGCTGGTATCCGGCACCGCCTTGAGCAAGGATGCCGTCAGATTGATATCCAGCATGGAACACTCGTCAACAATGAGAAAATCCGTGTCCATAGGATGGTCTTCGTCTTTTTTGAATTTGCCCAGCTGCCATTCCAGAAGCCGGTGAATGGTTTTGGCTTCCCGGCCGATCACTTCAGACATGCGCTGGGCGGCCCGGCCGGTGGGTGCGGCCAGCAGCACCTTCAATCCCATGGCTTCCAGCAGCCGGACAATTACCAGGGTGGTGGTGGTTTTACCGCATCCCGGACCCCCCGTGAGAATGGAAAACCGCTCCCCGGCAATATGCTTGACCGCTGCGGCCTGTTCATGGCTCAATTCTAGGTGAAACTTTCGGCAGTACCGCAAAATCCAGGCTTCCACCCGCTCTTTGTCAACGGCCGGCGGCGGATGCATGCCCCCTATTTTCCGGGCCACATAGAGTTCATCGAAATAAAGAGATTTGGAATAATAGCAGCGCTCGGGCTCGGTTTCGAGAACCAGGCGCCGAACCATGAGCAGATTGTCTTTTTCCATCTGATGGAGCAGATCCGGAAGCCGTTCGCCCAATTTCAGCTGGAGCAGTTCTTCCACCTGAACCTGTATCTGGGCTTCCGTCAAAAAGCAGTGTCCGAAATTTCTGCTGGCGGCAAGCACATGCCGGATGCCGGCAGTGATCCGCTGAATGCTGTCGGTTGCCAACCCGATGCTTAAGGCCACTTTGTCGGCGGAAAAAAAACCGATGCCGTAAAAATCATTGGCCAGGCAATAAGGATCGTCGGTTACCCGCCGGATGGCGTCATCTCCGTATTCCTTGTAGATGCGCACGGCAAACAGGGTGCTGATGCCGTGGGACTGGAGAAACATCATCACTTCCCGGATGGCCCGGTGCTCGGTCCAGGCCGCAGAGATCATCTCCAGTTTTTTATCGGCAATGCCCGGCACCTGGGTCAGTTTTTCAATCTCCTCTTCAAAGATATCCAGGGTGTCTTTGCCAAAATGCCGCACAATCTTTTTGGCGGTTTTCGGGCCGACACCCCTGATCAGGCCGGAGCCCAGGTATTTTTCAAGGGCCGCGGTGGTGGCGGGTTTTTTTTCAATGGCGGTTTTTGCCTGAAACTGCCGGCCATACTGTTTGTGATGGGTCCAGGAACCGGTAAATTCCATGGTGGCCCCGGCAAACACCTTGGTCTGGTGGACAATGACGGTTTCCTGCTGGTGGGGGTTGGTAAATGAAGACACCCTGAGAATGGTCCACCCGTTTTCCGGATTGTGGAACGTGACCCGGTCCACAATGCCGGAAAGGGTTTCTTCAATCACACCGGTCTGTTTGTTGTAAAATCGCTGCATACAATCAAATCACAAGTTCATCAAAGGCTCGGATGTTACATTGCCCTTCAATACATTTGAAAACCGTCTGAATTCCGGGAGGGCCTCACTCCAGAACAAATGGGAACAGCACCTGCAATCAGTGCAGCCAAATCCTTTGACAGGATGCATACCATTCACGTTTAACAGGGCTCCTGCCCAGTCATGTTCAAGATGTTCAGGTTCGTGACTGTACCATACTTCAACGGGGGTGACAAATTCGCGAAGGTAGTCAATATGCCAGTGTCGGGATTTGGTTTTTCCGAGATGGCGCAACACCCGGGCTTTTAGTCCACCCGGGCCAAACGCGCTGCCAATGTAAACATAATAGCCTGGCGCAAGAATCATCTCAAGATTTCGGCCGACCAGGATTTTTGCATTCGAATGGCTTTTCAGGATCAGGGCGTATGTGCCGGGATCTGATTTTAGAAAATGCATATTATTTCATCTTGTTCAGGAATATAACGATTGATTTCATTTCCGTATAAAATTTTTTTCTATACCAACAGGCTTTAATGTTTTAAAGAAGTAAAAATTATTCCCCAGAGCCGGGAATCTATCACTTTGCGATATTTCAGGTTTTAAACAACTACCTATAATCATGTTATACAGGAAGGATTTCCATGATCGGGACAGTGGTCAATACGGTTGCAGTCGTTTCAGGATCAATTATTGGAATATCTGCGGGAAAACGCATCAACGATAATCTTAAACAAATCCTCATGCAGGCCCTTGGTCTCGCGGTCATTGTTATCGGTGTGAGCATGGCCCTGTCCGTAAAAGACCTCATCCCGTCAGTCGCCTGTTTGCTGTTGGGCGCTTTGACCGGAGAATTAATGAAAATTGAACACGGCATCGAGCTGGTCGGCAAAAACCTTGAAAACCGATTCAGCTCGGGAAGATCCACTTTTGTGCAGGGATTTGTGACCGCAAGCGTTCTGTATTTATCCGGCCCCATGACCATCATCGGATGCTTTCAGGATGGAACGGTTGGGAATCCGGATACCCTCTACCTGAAATCATTGCTGGACGGTGTGGCATCAATTGCCCTCTCGTCAACGTTGGGCATTGGTGTTATATTTTCCGCAGCATGTGTCCTGGTAGTGCAGGGCAGTCTGACCCTGCTGGCCAGTTACCTCACCTTTCTCCAGGAGCCTGCCGTCTTGAACGCCATAACTGCTACCGGAGGCATGATTATACTGGGTATCGGAATGAATCTCCTTGGATTGACGGTTATCCGGGTGGGTAATCTTATACCCGCTCTTGTCTATGCCGCAATTTACCCCATGGTTTTTCTTTAAAAATTTTGATAGGATAAGCCACGACGGTCCGGCGGGCTTTACCAGTGCTTAAGATCATCCCCTTCTGAACAGGTTTGTATGAAAGAAAGCAGGAGAGCGATCGATTATGGCGCATATCACTCTAAAAGACAATTATCATCATTTGGTGGAGCGCCTGAACCGGTTACCACAGGGTGCGCCTCCGTCAGATTTACTGTTTCAAATTCTTGGTATGTTATTCACCCAAGAAGAAGCAGGCCTGGTTGCGTTACTGCCCATCAAGCCTTTCAGCGTCAAAAAAGCCGGCCGTATTTGGGGAAAGAACCCGGCTGACACGCAAAATATACTCGATGCCCTTGCCGACAGGGGCCTTTTAGTGGATATTGATCAGCACGGCCAAACCCTGTACACCCTCCCCCCGCCCATGGCCGGATTTTTTGAATTTTCTCTCATGCGGGTGCGCAACGATATCGACCAGGCGGCCCTCAGTGAACTCTTTTATCAATATTTAAATGTCGAAGAAGATTTTGTCCGTGATCTGTTTACCCAGGGAGAAACCCAGCTCGGCCGGGTGTTTGTCCATGAACCCGTTTTGTCTGAAAAAAACGCGCTATATGTACTTGATTATGAGCGAGCCACTGAAATAATCAACACCGCATCCCATATCGCCATCGGGACCTGTTACTGCCGACATAAAATGCTTCACATGGACCGGGCCTGCGATGCGCCTACAGATATCTGTATGACCTTTAACACCAGTGCCGCCTCTCTGATCCGGCATGGGATCACCAGGCAAGTGGATGCTGCGGAATGCCTCGACCTGTTGCAAATGGCGTATGAATTCAACCTCGTGCAGTTTGGTGAAAATGTCCGTCAAAACGTTAATTTTATCTGCAACTGCTGTGGATGCTGCTGTGAGGCGATGATTGCCGCACGGCGGTTTGGTCTTATGCACCCGGTTCACACCACTAATTTTATCCCCGAAATCAATGAAAGTGAATGTAACGGTTGCGGAAAATGTGTCACGGTTTGCCCGGTGGAAGCCATGACACTGGTGTCTGCCAATGACCCGAAACATCCCAAAAAGAAAAAAGCTCTCCTGAATCAGGATGTCTGTCTGGGATGCGGGCTTTGCGCCCGGGTTTGTCCGGAGAGCCATATAACGCTCAAATCCCGCCCCCGGAAAGTGATTACGCCCCTGAACACAACACATCGCGCGGTTTTGATGGCCATTGAGCGGGGCAATCTGCAAGATCTGATTTTTGATAACCGCGTCTTGTGGAGCCATCGGGCGCTTGCGGCGGTTCTTGGGGTCATTCTTCGCTTGCCGCCATTCAAACAGGCCCTGGCCAGCCGGCAGATGAAATCCCGCTATCTTGAAAATCTGGTGGAAAAATACAACCGGCGGGCCTATGAGCAAAACCAGAACCCGCCCTGATTTTTAACGGACTATTCATTTTTAAGGAGTTTTTCAATGCCAAATTTAAAATGCATCGCCTGCGAGGGACCGGCAAGAATACACGGTCGCTGAGCCAATGCAAAAGTGGTCTGCAAGGATTGCGGAATGGAAACCCGGCCTGAAGAATACCGGGATCAGATCAATCACTGGCTGGAAACGGTTTGTGAGAAGGAATTTAACTGCCCCAAAAATGTTGATTGTTGAATGATTCTATAAAAAAAACACATATGACATGGATGAAAGACGAAACTTTGTCAGGCAGATATCTATATCTCAGGGAACGATACCATGAATAAGCAAAAAGTTGCCGTTGTAACCGGCGGTGCGCAAGGGATCGGCAAGGCGATCTGCGATGCCTTTGCCGGTCAAGGTGTTTCCGTCTGCACCATTGATCTTCTCGAAAATCATTTTTTTGTCGGTGACATTTCCGATGAACAGATTCTCCGGGCGTTTGCATCCAAAGTGATCGCCGAACATGGCACCATTGATTTTCTGATCAACAATGCCTGCCTTTCCCGGGGCGGTCTGAACACATGCCATTATGATGATTTCAACTATGTGCTGCGTGTGGGCGTCTCCGCCCCTTTTCTGCTGACCCAGCTTTTCATGGAACACTTCAACCCCCGGGCAAGTATTGTAAATATTTCCTCAACCCGCAGCCTGATGAGCCAGGCTGATACGGAAAGCTACACGGCCGCCAAGGGAGGAATCACTGCGCTTACCCACGCGATGGCTGTCACTCTTTCCGGAAAGGCGCGTGTTAATTCTATTTCACCTGGTTGGATCGATACCACCGGTGCAGAGTTTAAAGATTCCGATGCGGCTCAACACCCCGCGGGCCGGGTGGGGAAACCCTCGGATATTGTCAATGCCGTCATGTTTCTCTGTGATGAGAGAAATGATTTCATTACCGGTCAAAATATCACTGTTGATGGCGGCATGACCAAACTGATGGTGTATCACAATGACGGCGGATGGACTTACAAATCCTAATAGTCAATGTACGGAAAGCATGAGGCACAGAAATGAAAGCAAGGTTTATAATAGTTATCGTAATGATAACATTAGCGGCGAATCTGGCATACGGCCAGACGTTCTCTATCCCTGAAAGCATTATCAGCAGCGCTTTCCATGGTCGTGATGGGGCTTTTTTTATCATTGAATGTGTATCCGGTAATGTTAGTGACTTTCGTCCCGAGGCTTCTTCAGAAGCACTTCCGCCCTGCTCCACGTTCAAAATCTGGAACACCCTCACTGGTCTTGAAATAGGCATCATTTCCAATGCTGAAGATAATTTTTACAAATGGGATGAGATAAACCGGGCATTCTCGGGATGGAACCGGGATCTCACGCTAAAGGAAGCATTCCAGGTATCCTGCGTGCCGGCATTCCAAAATCTGGCCCGCCAGATTGGTCATGATCATATGCAGCTCTGGATTGACAAAATTGGATACGGTGATCAGGACATTTCTTCGGGAATCGATGTATTCTGGCTTCCGGCCAGAGATCGAAAGACCATCCTGATATCGCCAAAGGAGCAGGCGCTGTTGATGTGCAACCTTGTCATAGGAAGGCTTCCTTTTTCCGCCAATTCCCTGACGGTGCTCAAAGAAATAATGACTGTAAAAAAGACAGACCATGGCATTCTTTATGGAAAGACCGGATCAGGAGTGGACGAAAAAGGGACATACACCCTGGGCTGGTTTGTCGGATACGTGGAAAGCAAAGGAAAGAGTTATGCCTTCGCGTGCACTGTCAGGGGTATGGACACCATGGGGAAAGATGCGCGTGCTGTTGTTGAAAATATCCTGGAGAAGCAAGAGCTCCTTTAGAAATGCTGTATCTGTCAATTCTTTTCGTGTGAGAACAGTGTGTTATTTGCTGTTTCGATACGGATTATTAACCTCTGATGCTTTCTCCAAAACCCGTCAAAAGATCACAAACAAAATATTGTGGCATAGCGAATAAAAAATCGGGGTTGGTTTAATTCAGTCCCGGTTAACGTTTTGTATCCAGTCCTAAGTGGCTCAAATTAGTACTGAGTAATGATTTTAACTTATGCCGCATTAGCTACCAAAGAAAAATGACGAATCATTTTCAAGGGGTTGGAGATTTTTAAATCATTGATCACAAATCCAGTTTTTTCTAATTGCTTCATGAAATCATTGGTTGAATACATTTGGTTATAGGGATGCGCTAATAATTTTTTCCATATTTTCCCAGGGAAACCGGAAAACGTTTCAATAGAGAGATCCTCCATTAATAATTTTCCACCGCATCTTAATACGCGTTTTAGCTCGTTAATGCACTCTTTCCAGTCAGGGATATGATGAATAATTCCAAAGTTAAATATCGCATCAAATTTTTCATCGGCAAAACTTAATCGTGAAGCATCCATGAGCAAGAAGTTGATTGAATCATCTTGCACTTTTTTTTTCGCAATTTGAATCATTTTTTCATCTATATCCACACCTGTGATGCGACGTGGATTAAAGTTTTTCTTGATTAGCTTCGTTCCATAGCCATTCCCGCATCCGATTTCTAAGACAGAACCAAAATTTCTATCATTTAAGGAAAGCATGTCCATTAATATTGGCAATTCATAGTTTTCCTGAAAATATGACCTTATAGGACTATTCATCAATACAAATTCGAGCAGATTCAACTTCATTTGGTTTTGATTTTTCATCTTTTGACTTCGAATAAATGATATGGATAAACGCTCTGTTAAGTTACATTGCATTGCATGGCAGGCTTTCCAGATACTATCAATAAAATATTTTTGACTTATCATATATTTTTCGCATTCAGAACATTTAATCTTTAACTCATCCAGAATGATTTATCATGCCTTATATCCCTCAGCGGTTTGAACTGAATTTTCTTGCATTTCTTTTTATGTATTTGGAAGGTTATTAACGCGGCCAAAAAATATGCCCAAGGCTAATTCAGCCGACGCAAAAAGCCGCGCGGTATAAATATAAGCTATCCAGTAATAACACCAATTCTTGAGAATTGTGCTGGAATTCGCATGGGTTCGCCATACCAAGTCTGTGATTTAAAACTCAAAGGTAGTTGGGTTCAAACTTCCTAAATATGATTGGCAGAATATTTTTTTCCAAAGCAGTGATCGCGGCTATTTGGCTTTAGTCGCTTGGGATATAAACAAAAATAACAGCCCAGGGTTTAAAATCGTAATCATCGATTCAAAGGAAAAAACAATTTCGGAAACTGATAGAATCCGCGGTTGCTCTGACACCATACCGTGGGATGGAGTTGGTTTCACTTATAAAATATTCTCGCATTTATCAGGAAAAAGTTTATCATCTTAAAAATTATTGGATAATTCCTAACCCGTTGTTGAAGATTGACGGATAGATCCGGGCGGCCCTGATAATTTACTCATTAATAATCATTTCATGGAGATCAAAAAAGATGAAAGCATGTAATCTCAAAAAGGGAAATATCGTACAGATCAACAACACCCCCTACCAGGTAAAACATATTGATGTCCAGACCCCTTCGGCAAGGGGCGCCAATACCCTTTATAAAGTCCGCTACTCCTCGATTCCCGGCGGCCAGAAACTCGATCAGAGCTATAGAGGAAATGATATGTTGGAAGAAATGGAGCTTGTGCGCCGGTCAGTAAATTTTCTCTACAATGATCAGGATACCTATAACTTCATGGATAATCATAACTACGAGCAATACGCTATACCCATTGAAACCATTGAAGATCAGGCAAAATGGCTCACGGATGGTCTTGAAGGGATCACCGTACTTCTCTTTGACGAAAATCCTATCTGCATCGAACTCCCTGCATCCGTAACCATGGAAATTGTCGAAACCGCGCCTGCAATCAAAGGTGCGACCGTAACCAACCAGAGCAAACCGGGCACCCTTGCTAACGGTCACGTAATCCAAATCCCAGAATACATGGAGGCCGGTGAAATCATTCAGGTAAATACGGAATCCGGTCTGTTTATGTCCCGGGTAAAAAGCTAAATAAATAGCAGACCAATCAGGTTGAACCCAAAGTTTTTTGGTTTCCGGACAAAAAGAAGCCGATCTGTTGAATATAAATGTTAGGTTTCAAGAGTAATTTATATCAGCAATAAAAGGAGTTAAATGGTTTGAAGACAAGAAAGGTATTAGGTTTTGTTGTTTGCCTTTATGGAGGCCATTTGTTTAATTCCAAACAAAAAGTGGGTAAATCCGCCTACTGAGAGCCATCCAGGAAAAGCTCCACTACCTATCTCATGCGGGTTTTCTTGCCGTTACAATGCCATCCATATTTTCTCCCTGCCGAATCTGCCGGATATCGATATACCCGGCAGATTCCAGGTCGGATTTTATTTCCTGAAACGTATAGGTATCGCCGCCATCGGTCGCTGCAAGCATATTGATGGCAAAGACAGCACCTGCCGGGGGCCAGGTACGGCTTTCTTCCATGACATGGTCCCTGATCATCAGCGTCCCCCCCCGCACAATTGCCCGATAAATTTTTCTGTAGAGCGCC
Source organism: Desulfobacterales bacterium (assembly GCA_963675805.2). GTDB lineage: Bacteria > Desulfobacterota > Desulfobacteria > Desulfobacterales > Desulfosalsimonadaceae > SURF-3. The sequence continues at coordinate 56,394 of CAXXNU010000007.1, forward strand.
AGATTCTGCTCCGGGCTGTTCTGATGAATAATAGCGGAAAGGAGCGCAAAATCGCACCCTTCAGGCAATTCATCTTTATAGAAATCCCCACAGATCATCTCCACGCGGTCTTGCAGGCCGGCCTCCCGTATTCTCGGTTCGGCCATGGGGATTACCGATGCCAGATCAAAAATGATACTGCTCATTGTTGGATTCTTCTCAAGAAACGCGATGGTGTAGGTTCCGGATGCACCGCCAATATCCAGAAGTTTATGATAGGATGACAAATCAAGGGTCTCTGCGATGATTTTTGAAAGACGGCGACCCGCCACATGCATGGCGCCGATAAAGGCATGGGTGTTTTTTTCAGATTTCTGGGAAACGGGCACCCGTGACAGGTTTTTACCCTGAATCACCGTATCCGTGAGATGACTCCATGTGCTCCACAACTCATTCATGTGAAGCACCATGGGCAAAACAGACTCAGAATGATCTGACGATAAAAACAGGCCTTCAGGCGTTAATTGGTAATTATCGTTTTCTTTGGCAAGGAATCCGTAAACGACCAGCGCATCGAGCAAACGGGTGACGGCCCTTAAATTTAGTCCATTGGTTTTTGCAATACCTGAGACGGTATAGTTTCCCCGGTGGATTTGGGTAAACAGATCCAGCTCCGCCCCTGTCAGGATAATGCGGCTTTGCATGAAGTCTCGGACTTTCCCTAAAACAGTCAGTGGATTTTCCATGTGCATTCCTTGGATGGATGAAAAAGCGTCAAAACAGTTGAATTAGCAAAAAAATAAGTCTGAGTATCAGTTCAGGCCTCTATGCTCTTTCCAGAATTGATATTCGTAAGGCCACTCCTCTTTCTGCCAGGAGACCAGCTCGCGCATCCGCTCCTTGAATTCGGATATTTTTTTGTCCACCCGTTTCATGCGTTTTTTCTCTCGCCAGTAAGCCACCAATTTTTCACCAAGGGCAAATGCCTCCGCGCAAATCACATCGGTAAACTGATCATCTGCCAGAGCGCCCATGGTAGCCCACGCACTTCCGACCGGATGAATGCCGGTGGTGACGAGAAAATGATTCATGTATTCAGCGATGGGTTTTTCGTCACCGCCGCCGGAAGTGACAATGGATGCGCCATATTTTCCCTCGAATTCCAGACAATGAAGCACCCCGCAGCAGCGATCCATAAATGCTTTAAGCTGGGCGCTGACACTGAAAATATAATTGGGACTGGCCAGGATCAGTCCATCCGCCTCCAAAATTTTCTGTTTAATGATGGTAAATTCGTCGCGTTGAGGGCACTTGCCTTTGACATGGCATCTGTCGCAGCCCCGGCAGGGAAGCACTGATCCGCCTTTCAGAATAATGGTTTCATTTGTGGCGCCCTCGCTGGCAGCGCCTTTCAAAACTTCGTCAAGTAACCGGGCCGTGTTTCCCTTTTTTCCATGCGGGCTGCCAACGAGACTGACCAGTTTCATCATTATTTTCCCCTTCTGAATTGGAATTCCCGGAGTTGATTGTGAATTATTTGATGACTTATATCATTTGGATAACAGAAGAATCAAAAAATGCCAATACCGCTTGGCAACAATTAAGACCCACCTGGAAAAGTTATAGGTTGAGAGAGGTAAAGATCTTTTCTTCAGGAAAATTTTAAAACAATTGCAATGGTCAGGGTAATAATTGGAAAGGAAGGATAAAATTGATGCGACCATTCGCTTTTCAAAAATTGATCTTCTATATCTTGTATATCAATTAATATTAGATAATTATAAGCTTTTTATCGATATTCCGCGCTTCAAAAACTTGCTGCAATAGTGAAGAATTAACAGCTTTACCAATTCCATTGATGATTATTAGAGTATGAGAATCTCCACACGGGGAACCGAAAAAATTGGGTCTGCTACACAATCTGCCCACCGTGTTTTTTAACCTCTGTCATCTGAGTTTCAAAACAGGTAATGAAATAATTAAGCTGAGTTCATTTGAAATTCAACAATTTGCCCTGCCTCTTCCCATAAGTATCGTTTTCATATCTCCATTTTCCCGATAACTCAGAATAAGAAGATATGGAGCTAAAAACGATATTCCAAAAAATACAGCTATTGGCAGCAGAATAAGCCCAACAGAGGAAAACTGATTCCGCCAGGCAACCCATAAACCGGAAAGTATAAGAAAACAAAAAAAATCGGCGTTGAATTGCCCGGGCCAAGTCAACGAGGCCATATCGCCGAAGAAGATTGGGACCAAGTTCAAACCATGCATATAAGCAACAATACCTGTAATACCGATGATCCATATAATCATAGCAACCATAAGAGATCTAAATGCGTTCATAATTTCTACCTTTCAAAATATCTTTGCGTGCATGTTTATATTTTTTTAATTTGTTATTATTGAAGCTCAGCTTCACTTGTTCCTTTAATGATTAGATAAAGCAATGGTCCGAATGAACCAATAGTAAGCGTGATCAACAGCCACGGCCATGGATTGCGTCCTGCAGCTGTTTCTTTGCGCCACATCCAGACGAGAAACAACCCCAACGCGATGATTAAATCAAAAAAGACTTGAAATTCACCAAAGCTTTGAAAATTTGGCGCAAAGATGCCCCATAAACCGTCATATTTCAGGGCCAGCGCGGTGATTATCGAAAGTGCGATCAATGTGATAATTAATAAAGTACGTTGCATGGTAACCTCCATTAAGTAAAAGATTAAACTTTTCGTTATAGTAACTCTTGTCTTTATTACCTTTAAGGTAATTGAATTGCATTTTATTTACTGCTAATCTATCACTGCGGTTAAAAAAGTCCATTACCTCGGAGGTAAAATCATGCAGAATTTGGTAAAAATTAAAAAAAATAATGAATCAGTTGGCGACATTCTCCGTTTTTGGAGAAAATTGAAGAGAATTAGTCAGATGGATTTGGCTCTGGATGTCGGAATTTCTTCCAAACACTTAAGTTTTGTGGAAACCGGAAGGTCACAGGCAAGCCGGGATTTAATTCTGAGAATAGCCCAGGAATTAAAAATACCTTTCAGACACCGAAATGCATTTTTAACTGCAGCTGGTTATGCTTCAGAGTATGGGGAAGAGCCATTTGACGGGGAAAAAATGGAAATGGTTCGCCAAGCGCTTGAGCGCATGCTGGATAAGCATGAACCATATCCTGCATTTGTGGTGAACACAGGGTACAAAATTTTAATGGCGAATTCCTCTATGTTAAATATAATAAAATTTTTTGCCGGGGAAGATGCCATGCTGAAGTATGATAATGCCTACCGGGTAATTTTTGCCGAAGATGGTTTGCGGCCTTATGTGAAAGACTGGCAGAAAGTTGAACATTTTATGATAGCCAGATTACTTGAAGAGGCTGTTTCAACACAGCATCCGGAATTACTTGCATTATATAAAGAAATTTCAAAGCTAAGGACCAACGAGGAGGCTATTGATTTTCAGATAAATGACAATTTACCAATCATGAGCCTGACGCTTGAAAAAAATTCAACAAAAATTAATTTATTCACGACAATTACAACTCTTGGAACGCCTCTTGATTTGACTACCCAGGAACTCAGAATAGAGCTGTTTTTTCCGGCGGACTATGAGACAAAACAAGTGTTCCCTTTTAAAAATAAGTTATAATCCTTCCTCCCATATATTGTAATACCATTACCATGAAGAATGGTGAAAAGCACTTATCGACAATCTGCATTCTTGAAAAATTTTGCAATACTGTCGTTTTGGAACAGCTTGGGCCAAGATTATTTTACTTATGATAAAATCTTTTGACATATTCTTTTTTCCCAATTAACTTGATTTATATGAAAAAGCTAAACCTGCCGTGAGACAGGGGCGGAAAGTCAAGGGTCTTTTCGGAATTTGTTTATATTTCTTTAGTTCAAGACAGCCGGACTGCCATTTCATAAATGGTGGTCCGGCTTTTTTTATGGGGTCCCAATTTTAGCTTTAATGAAAACACCATCACAAATGCGGGTCAGGTATAACTTTGATAACGCAACGATAAAGTTATAAACAAAACAGCAAAGAGAAAGACTATCGATGAACAATTGGAAGCGCATATCGACGGCCCATATGCCCGGACGAACTATGTTTCAGGAAGTACCGAGTTATGAGGAAGGGCTTTATGATCTTGGCAACGAGGTTTATGCTTGGATGGTTCCCAATGGTTCCTGGTGAGAAAGCAATGCCGGACTGATGATTGGAGACGGAGAATCCTTTTTGATCGATACACTAAATGCGATAAATTAAAACAAAAAAAATCCAGGCAGTTTTCTTTAATGGCAACCTAATAAAAAAGGAACGTGTGATGATTAAAAAACTGTTTATTGGCATGTTGGCGGTGTTATTGATGACTTCAATTGTTGAAGCAAGGGAAGTGAGTGGAAAAAATATTCCGGAATCGATGAATGCGGGAGATAATCCATTACTTTTGAATGGCGCCGGAACCCGAACAAAAATGTGGATGTCGATTTATGCAGCAGGTCTCTATCTGCCGAAAGAAATGCATAATGCTAAAGAAATTATCAATGCCGATATTCCGATGGCGATCAAGATGCATGTGATTTCCGGTCTCATGTCCGCTGATAAGCTAGAAGGTGCATTACGTGAAGGCTTTGAGCAGTCCACCAATGGTAATCTCTCCCTTCTAAAGGACCGGATAGACAAATTTATTCTGGCTCAAAAGGCAGAACTTAATAAAGATGATATATTGGAATATGCATATATCCCAGGTAAGGGCGTCAGTGTATTTTCAAAGGGAAAACTCGCTACAACTGTGGAAGGGCTTGATTTCAAAAAGGCTCTATTTGGTATCTGGCTTTCTGATAATCCGTGCGATGAAGATCTGAAAGAAGAATTGCTTGGCAAGTAGATTTCCCGGGCGATTTTTTAAAAAAGCTGAAGAGGATTGACCCTCTTCAACTTTATACTGTTTACGGGATCTGTATCTTGGTGTCTTTGCGATAAACTTTTTAGCTTGCCTTCACAAAATATTGGTGCGCCCTCGTGGCGCACCAATATGTTGTGGCCTCTCAAGATGAATAATACTGTTTTCGCTTATCGACATGGCGCACTGCTGAAAAATTTTGCAATACTGTCGTTTTTATCAGATTTTTGGTTGCATTATAACTTCTGCTTTTCGAAAATTTTTTGCTAATTGTCTTTAAATAATAATGATTTCTTTTTCAGAACCGGCTATGATAGTCTTATTTTCTCCCCATACATCTTTCTAACCTAAATCAATTTTGAAAAGTGGAGGTAACGACATGAAAAAAAAGATATCTGTATTAGGCCTATTATTATCATTTCTCTTTATATTTCAATTTTCAGGCCCAGTCTATGCTGAATCTTCAGGTATCATGGAACTTGTGGGGCTTCTTTCTAACCAGCTCAAGGTGACAGACGATCAGGCGACTGGAGGGGCTGGTGCGCTTTTTAAAATGGCAAAAGACAACCTTCCAGAAACCGATTATAGTAAGGTTGCCGAGGCACTGCCAGGTATTGGTTCGCTGATCCAATCCGCCCCAAAAATTTCAGAATCTGCCGCCGGATTTTCCGAAAAATTGGGAGGAGCAGCTGAGGGAATGGGCGCATTAAGCAAGGCAGCAGAAAATGTCAACAAATTAGCAGCAGTTTCTGATCAATTTTCTCAACTGGGCCTGGACAAGGGTATGGTATCTCAGTTTATTCCGGTAATTCTAAATTACGCCAATTCAAAGGGCGGTGAAACAATCATGAATCTTCTCAAAAGCGTATGGCAATAAATTGTAGTATATCAATATGACAGATTATTAAATTATGGGAAAGGAGCATTAACATGAATATGGATGCGTTGATGGCAAAAATATACGAATTATTAACTATTTATGGGCTAAAGATTCTTGCAGCAATTGCTGTTTTCGTTATCGGTCGTTGGGTTGCCAAAGGTTTAAGAAACCTGGCAAGACGGGTAATGGAAAAGAAAGCTGTGGATCAAACCCTTACCTCTTTTGCTGTTAATTTAGCATACGTTGCGTTATTGGCATTTGTTATTATTGCAGCCCTTGGCCAACTCGGCATTCAAACCACTTCATTTATTGCTGTGATTGGTGCTGCCGGTCTTGCCATCGGTCTTGCCCTGCAGGGTTCATTATCAAATTTTGCCGCAGGTTTTCTGATGATTATTTTTCGGCCGTTTAAAGTCGGTGACTTTATCGAAGGTGCCGGTGTTGCAGGTACTGTAGAAGAAATTGAAATATTTACAACAACCTTGAAGTCGCCTGACAACAAAACCGTAATTATACCCAACGCGAGTCTGACTTCTGGCAATATTATTAACTGGACGGTTAAAGGGACCCGGCGGGTAGATCTTGCAATGGGTATCGGATATGGCGATGACATTGACAAGGCAAGAAATATTATGTCGGATATCATTGCAAAGGACGAACGTATATTGAAAGACCCTGCAACAACAATTGCCGTTTCTGAACTGGCAGACAGCAGTGTCAATTTTGTTGTTCGCCCCTGGGTCAAATCAGGTGATTATTGGGATGTATATTTTGACCTGACTGAAAAATTCAAAAAAGCTTTTGACGCCCAGGGCATCAGCATTCCCTATCCTCAGCGGGATGTCCATATTTATGAACACAAAGATTAAGGATCTTTCGTTACTTTTTTAAAAAAAATTCACGAAAACACCATCTATATTATTAGGAGAAAACTTCAATTGAAAAATGTGATTATTATTCTGGTATTATTTTTGACGGTCGGCATGGCGAATGCCGATGAAGGAGTAAAAAGTTTCAGCGGAAGCGGAGAAGCAGGTCTTTTAATGACCACAGGGAATTCGGAAACCGATTCTGTAAACGCAAAACTGGGTCTCAAATACGAAAAAGAACACTTACTCGGAGAAATCAGCCTGGCCGCACTCTACAGTTCCGAAGAAACTGAGGAAAACGGCATAAAAGAAGACAGGGTATCAGCCGAAAAATATAATTATTCAGTAAAAATGGGTTATAAATTCAATCCAACCAATTATGTTTTTGTCAACGGCGACTATGAAGATGACCGGTTTTCCGGATATGATTACAAGACCACATACTCCGTCGGTTATGGCCGAAAAGTGATTGACACCGATACCACGAAACTCGATATCGAAATCGGCCCCGGTTATCGGTATGATGTGCTTGAAGGCGGTGAAACAAACGATGAAGCCATATTACGCGGATATGCCATGTTTAACTACAAATTTTCAGACTCTGTTTCTTTTCAGCAGGATCTCACCGTCGTCACCGGATCGGATAACACGAACACCAAATCTATCACCGCTCTGAAATCCCAAATTGTTGGCGCACTGTCCATGAAAGTATCCTATAAAATTGACAACAACACGGATGTGCCATCAGACAAGGAAAAGACTGATACAGAAACGTCCTTAACTCTGGTCTATGATTTCTAAATCTTTAGCTTTCAAAAGATAAGGGGTGGTCGCGGTATTCTATATTTAAAGAATGCCCGACCAGCCTTGGTTTCTATCAATGGATGAACAGATAACCGAAAAGAGATTCCGTTTTATTCCCTATCGCCGGCAGGACATCATTGAGATGTGCCTGCGGGAGCAACGGTTACAGGGACAGGAAAAAGAATTTCGTCACTTGTGTGGCATGATAGGCAGTATTTTTCATTTTGAATTTCACCAGATCATCGAATCGTTGAAGAACCTTTATGCGCCTATTGATCCGGATTCGGATACGCTTGAGCTTGACAATGCAAAAGGCCGGGCCGATCTCAATTTCGTTGATTTACTGGGCGAACTGCTGGAAAAAGCCAATTACGAGCGCGTCACCCAGGATGATCTGAATCAGGCGATGAATGTATCTTCATTATTCAAGATACGGCTGCACGTAGATTTTAATGATTTTTCAGACGCCCTTTTGTTCTGCCGCGGTGAATCAGAAAGAAGGGAAACCATATGCCGCTGGTTTGGACTATCTAAAAAAGCCATTACATTCACCAACTACGACCGCGTGGTGATATATATCCGCTTCAAGGAAGATTACGAGCAGGGCAAAGTATCATTCCCCTACTGCCGGCCTGGTGCAACTCTGTTAAAACTGTTTCAGAATGTTCCCAAGGCAGATCTCGAAATGCTGTTTCCAAACACTCGCATACGCATGCGTATGGTTGATAAATTACTTATCGGTATCCCCGCTGTGGTCAGCGGTGGTATTGTGCTGACTACCAAACTGGGAGCCTCCCTTGTGTTAATGGGATCTTTACTCGGTTTCTGGCTCGGAATTAGCAGCCAGCCAGTGGAACTGAACAAAGCGACCCTTGTCGTATTATTCGCGGGGATTGCAGCCCTCGGCGGTTACCTCTGGAAGCAGTTTAATAAATTTAAAAACCGCAAGCTGCTATTTATGCAGACACTGACCCAGAATCTGTATTTTAAAAATCTGGATAATAATGCCGGCGTGTTTCACCGCATCGTCAATGATGCTGAAGAGGAAGAAGGCAAGGAAGCCATCTTGGCGTATTATTTCCTGCTGGTCAATGAACAGCCAATATCCAGAAAGGAGCTGGATCACGTAATTGAACACTGGATGGCTGACAAATACAATTGCGCCATTGATTTTGAAATTGATGACGCTTTGGAAAAATTGCGGACGCTCGGCCTGGTTTGGGAATCAGACGGCAAACTTTTGGCCGTATCTATTGATAAGGGCATTCAAAAACTGGATCAGCGATGGGATGATTATTTCACCACCTCCTGACTTCCTTTTGCATTTTAAGGAGAACTGGTTATAAAGCATTTTTTTCTGATAGTTGGCATCACCTGTATTCTGTTTTTTATTTATGTTGGAAAGATTAATAGCCTGATTTTTTATGAAAAATCTTTAAAGGAGGTTTAACATGTTGAAAAATATACCATTGCTTGTCGTTATATTCATTATTTATAATCTTATTGCCTTTATAACCCCAACAACACTCAACAGTGTGATTATTGATACCAGTCTTGTTTCAGGGGCGAAATGGACGTTCGATGTCAACGATTTGATGTTATCCCTAGCGATCATTCTGCTTTATATTGAAATCGTAAAATCGACGCGAACATCGACCACTTCAATAATTGACCATGTACTTTCCATGCTGGTTTTTATTATATTTCTCATGGAATTCATTTTCGTTCCCCAAGTCGGAAATTCAACTTTTTTTCTTATCATGATGATTTCCCTTTTGGATATAATTGCCGGTTTTACGATTACAATTTCTACCGCCAAGAGAGATATCAGTATGGATAGACAAATGATTAGATAATCTTGATTTATTCGAATAGATTTTTTTTGATTGATAAATATCTGTTTTGTGGTTTTGGACACATCGGAACAAAGAATAACTCGGAATGTTAAAAACCGGACCGATATGCTATCATTAATAGATAATGTTTGTCTGACTTCAACATTGGAACCAAGGTTTTTTTTCTGGCGAAGCAGGTGGGACGGTAACCATCAAAAAATTTGGAAGTAGTTACTAAATTCCGACGGGGATCATCATGTCAACTATGCGAAGTGCATTGCTCGTATTCCTTGCCTTTGGGGTGCTGCTGTTTGTTGGCTGCGCCACTTTTCAGTTCCGAGAACCCATCGATGTGAACTTGGCAGGCGTTAATCCGCTTCAGGGTGAGGGGTTGGAGTTTCGAATGCTGCTCAAACTGCGAATTCAAAATCCCAATGACGTGCCTCTGAAATACAACGGCATGTCAGTCCAGATGGATGTGCAGGGCAAACGCTTTGCTACTGGCGTTAGCGCCACTGCAGGCAGCATACCGAGTTTTGGAGAGGTGATCGTTGACGTCCCTGTGAGTATCTCTGTGTTCGGTATCGCGCGTCAGGCAGTCGGCATCTTTCGCAACGATTACAGTGGGAAGCTTCCATACGAAATAAGTGGAAAACTCGCCGGACCAGCGATCGATGTTGTCCGCTTCAAGTCGGAGGGTGAGTTCACACTGCCCGCAGAATTATTCGAGAGCCCCAGGTGAGATGATTCGACAGTTTGGGGGAAATTGCATTTTTGCCCAAAGTGATTGGATCAAAGAATTATTACAGCAATTAAAAGCTAAACACATAGGGAAGCCATGTAGCTTATGTTTATGGCTTGCAATCTTCGCTGCGCTCAGGCAAACCGAGTGACAGCTAACCGCAGACTTTCAACATTCCGAACTATCAAAGCTCACCTCTCCAGAATAGCATTCAATAGCAACTCGATGTTTTTTCAAAAATCCGGCAAAAAATTTCAATCAAGATATTGGGGTCTATCGAGGAGAAGAATAGTGATCGGCGTTATCGAAAGTCCGCGCTTTTTAAATTTTTTGGAATACTGTAGGTTTTGTCGAGGTATGCTTTGATGTCAAACTGCTATTTTTTCAATTCTTCTTTAATTGCTACACCTAATTTTTCTATTGTAACCGGTTTTTTAACATATTGGCCAACACCTAAAGACTCGGCTTTCTTTACGTCTTCAGTCTCGGAGAAACCACTGAGTATTATCGCTTTCTGATCTGGAGTATTTTTTACTATCCTTTTATAGGTTTCATAGCCGTTTATGCCCGGATCCATAATCATATCAAGCAGAATTAAATCTACCGAATTTTGCGCTAAATACTCAACGGCTTCTTCTCCACTGGAAACGGATGTACATTGATAGCCGAGTTTCTCAAGAATTTTACAGGAAATTTCTCGTTGGGTGTCGACATCATCAACCACTAAAATCGTTTCCCCGTTTCCTTTATAACTATCAATGGATAATGCTTTTTCCTTTTCAAATATTTCATCTCTCGTGATCGGAATGTACACGTCAAATCTTGTACCATTTTTACCTGTTGCAACATCTATGTGGCCCTCGTGGTCTTGTATGATATTCCAGACAACAGCAAGGCCCAAACCCGTTCCGCTTCGGCCCATTATTTTCTTTGTATAAAATGGTTCAAAAATTCTTTTAAGATCCTGATCGGATATTCCTGTACCGTTATCAGAGATTGACAAAACAGCATATTCACCGGTACTGACCGCAACATAGCCCCTTAGCGGTTTATCAACATATCGATTCTCTGTTGAGATCCCCACAGTACCCTTGCCCTGGATAGTTTCAAAGGCATTTACCACAAGGTTCATCACAATTTTTCTGATATGCACATCAGATGCGCGCACATTAAGCAAATCATCAGATAGCTGGGTGTTAACGCTAATATGAGGATAAAACTGTTTGAGCTTTTTAAATTCCGGGGATATTAAATATGAGTTAACAAGATCATTTAATTTCAGGGGCTCTTTTGTGGTTGCCACTCCCCTTGCAATCGTCAATAAGTCCTGGACAATGGCGACGGCTCTGTGACCTGATTCCATAACTGTTTTCATTGGCTCTCTGAACTTGCTGTCTTCAGGCAAATCATAAAGAATCAATTCTGGATAGGAGACAATCCCCGATAGCACGTTATTCAAATCATGAGCAACGCCACCAGCCAAAAGACCAAGAGATTCCATTTTTTGCGATTTAAGTAGCTGATCCTGAAGCTTTGCTTTTTCCTCGTGAACGCGCTTCACCTCGGCTATCCGCTCCCGGACCAGCTCTTCAAGATGCCCGCGATGAAGCTCCAATTCTTTATTCGCCGCCTCTAAACTCTTTTCGCTGTCATACAGTTCTGTGGCGCGTCGTTCGGCTATATATCGAAAACCAGCAGACATGGCGATAAGTATAACAACAAAGATAGCCTTAGAAAAGGTCGATTCTATTGGGAGTTCACCGGTTGCACCCTGGATCTGGATATGTGGCTCCACAATCACGGAAACGACCACCAGCATAGGGATTACCAGCCCCCACACCTTGGCCTCTTGTCGGCGGCCAAGGTTGACCATGGCAAATCCGACCAGCGACAGCCACCATATAGTAGAGGTCATTCCGTAGGCAATCGGGAGAAGAAGCCCAAGCGTTGCCACCAGTGCTATTCCGTGAGCGGCTACCGAGGATCTATCAACTGGATTCCGCCGATACCAGAAGTAGAGCGCAGTGATACCCATGAGCCCTGCAGCGTTTCCCCACCAGGGAGTCAGCTTCCCAGATACCTGAGCGAGGATCAGTCTCTGAATGGTGAATATAAGACAGGCAACCCAGACAGCCGCCATGCCGATGAGCACGAAGCTGTGCCGATCACCTACAATATCTATTTTTTCGCTGGTATTCATTGCAAACCTCCTCTGAGGTGGTCACTCAGAAACAGGATGAACATGCCGGTTGGATCGATTCGCAGTGGTGGTTGCGTGCTTAAGTCGATAAGGATTTTCTTTAATGCACAGATAGTATATCCGCATAGCCAACAGGGTTCAAAGGATAGGGCATTGCATTTTAAAACATGCTATATCACTTATATCGCCTTTAAAATTTTGTTTTAATAGATTTTATAAAAATCCAATGGTTGGGAAGGATGATTTGTGAGGCACATTTTTTAAAAGATATTTTTTAATACAAAAAAAGTTGTGAGAATCGTTAAATTCCCACAGCTTTTATATTCCCTTGATTTTTTTATGGATATTATACTCAATATACAACAAGTGTCAACAGGCACTCGTTCTCGGGCGTCGCCCACACAAAATAATGCACTTTTAGACCTTCAAACTTATCATAAGGCCGTGGGCGCGTTTCCGGCAACAGACGACCATCATATTTATTGGGGCTTACGACCTTATAAATTGTTTCAGGATTCACCGAAAAACATTGCTGGGTGTCCGCCCCGAAATCATTAAAACAAATACCGGTATACGCACCCTTTTCACCCTGAAAACTAAACGTGCCAAATCCGGCGATTTTGCGGATTTTACTCCTCTCTTTTTCTTCGGCAATCGCTGGAACACATAAACAAATACAAACTATGATTGCTAAGATTACATAAAGCGCTTTTTTCATAAGTAATCTCCGTCATTTAAGTTGACATATAATGATCAATCATCCCAATTATGAAAATTTATTCCGATTTTAAAACCTGGTCCTTTGGGCCAGGATTTTTACTTCAGGAGGTAAATAATCTCTATTCTACCGTTTCAAAGGATAGGATGGCCGTTTCAAGTTTTTCGGGCATTTCCGGTTTTGTTTCTCCCGCGACCAACAGGTAATCAGCTACTTCCGTAAAGCTGAATGATTCTTCTCCCCCGGCGGGTATATAACTTATGGTGTCCTTTTGCTGGGGCATTTTATCTATGTCGGGCGAGGTCTGCCATTGACCGACTCCCCATAGACCAGTGCATGACAGGCAATTACCGGTAACAACCACTCTTTTGACATCCACATCACCGACATTTTTAATTTTGCCTTTGCCATCAATAGTAAATGTGTTTTCCGTATCTTGCCTTAAAGAGAACTCCTGTTCAGAAATTATCAGTTTCCCTTCTTTTTTTTTCTTTTCACAGGATGTCAAAAATGAAACGAACATCAATATACAACAGGTGAGAATAAAAAACCGAGAACAAAGCTTCATTGACTACCTCCTTATTGCATTACGAATGGCAATTAGAACAACAATCCGAAACTTAAAAAAAGTGCTGATTTCCTATTGATTGATCCGTTTTTCAGTTAAACTGTCTGACAGGGAAACCAATATCCTCATATATAATTGAATTTAAAGTGTCAATCAGAAAATCTTTAGATAAAGCATTTATAATATTTTGCTTTTACTAGATTTTTTTGGTATTATGTTCAAAATTATATTTTTCCGTAACAAAGGCATTCGGCTATGAAAAACAAAATTAAGGTTTGAAACAAACTAAATAAGATTATTTTTCAGACCACCCCAAAATGAATACATTCAGAGGCTTGAAGTGGAAGACGAAAGCAAATCAAAAAAACAATTGATCGTTGAGTTGATGGAATATCGCCGTCGCATTGAAAAACTGGAAGCGTCAGGGCCATCACATAAAAAGACAGATGAAAATGTTGATCGATTTTCACATCGTAAAAATCATGAAGACGCAGATCGATATGTTTTAAGAGAAAACCAGGAGATACTGGAATATTTAAAGAGATCCAGGCTTTTTTCACATTTGCCAAAGAGAATCCTTGAACAGCTATTACCCTTATCTCATCTTGCAGATTATCCTTCAGGATCAGAAATTCTTAAAGAAGGGGCTATAAATACTGAAGTTTTCTTTATGATACAAGGATCCGTAGAGGTCTATGCAGGTGGTAATAAAATTGCGGAATTACGGCGTAAAGGAGACATTTTTGGAGAGATGAGCATCATTAGCAATAAACCATGCTCCGCTTCAATTATAGCGAAAACACCTGTCAAAGTATTCAGTATTAATGCCAAATATATTGGGGATTATACAGACATTGAAACAAATGAACTAGATAATGTCTTTTATCGATTATTTGCCATGATTCTGACGGAGAAATTGTCCCTCACCAATAAAAAGGCTCAACAATATGAAGCTACTCATAAAAATTTATTAATAGAAATCGATGAACGCAATTTTGTGGAAAAAGAATTGCAAAAAGCCAAATACACTCTTGAACAACGTGTAGAAGAGCGCACTTCTGAACTGAAGGCAGCCAATGAACGCCTTCAACGTGAAATTGAAGTGCGCGAGCAGGCTGAAGAAAAACGCTTAAATCTTGAAAAACAACTCCAACAATCCCAGAAAATGCAGGCGATAGGAACGCTGACAGGAGGAATAACTCACGAATTCAATAATATCCTTCAGATCATGATTGGATATGCCGATGGAATTTATAAAAAAATTTCTGAAGAATCTCTCAGAGAAAATATTCAAGAAGTAATAAAAGCGGGACAGCGGGGAAAAGAATTGATAAAACAACTCCTTAATTTCAGTCATCCTAAGGAGAGTGAGTTCAAGTCTTTGCATATTACGCCCATTGTTAAAGACTCAATCAAGATGATGCACTCAACCCTTCCCCGCTCTATTGAGATTAGAGAAAATCTCAATGCTGAGTGTGAAACCATCTTTGGTGATAGTTTTCAAATTCATCAAGTGATGGTCAATCTTTTTAACAATGCCTCATATGCATTAAATTATGGGCCGGGAATTATAGAAATCGGACTGGAACAGATTACACTGGATAGCGACAGTATAACGCTTCCTGCACTCAAAACAGGAAAGTACATCAGATTGATTTTTAAAGATAATGGTTGTGGCATGTCGCCGGAGGTAAAAGAACGGATCTTTGAACCTTTTTATACAACAAAAGAGATTGGGCAAGGTACGGGCCTGGGACTTTCGGTAGTATATGGAATCATTCAAAAACATCAAGGAGTTATCAACGTAATAAGTGAAACGGAAAAAGGGTCAACTTTTGAGATATACTTTCCAGTTGTTGAAGGCAGAACTTCAGTGCAGACCCCAAAAAAAGAAAATGCTTTTCGAAAAGGGGAAGAACGCATTTTATTTGTTGATGATGAACTCCCTATCGCTAGTCTTTATAAAGAATTTTTGACTTCCTGTGGATATACAGTGACCATTTCAAATAACGGCATGGAAGCATATGAAATTTTTTGTGAGTCTCCTGACAATTTCGATATGGTGGTCACAGACAAAGGCATGCCTAAAATGGATGGCATACAACTGGCTCAAAATCTTTTAAAGGTCAGACCTGATCTCCCTGTTATTCTTTTAACAGGTTATGGCGATTTAATCGTTAATGAAAAAATCAGAAAAGTTGGTTTTCGAAAAATTCTTACAAAACCCGTTGATTTTAATGAAATGAGTGATGCTTTGCGGCATATTTTGGATGGGATTTTATAACCTATCAGCAATTTATAACTTTTATCCACAAGCAATTTTTCTTATCTGAAAAATAATCGACTGACAGTGAATCATAACCTTTTTATAATAACTTAACCAGCGAAAAACTAATTAGGCTATTCCACTGTTTCAAAAGATTCGATAACCACTTCGAGTTTTTCAGGCATCATGCCTTCAGGTCCCGGTCCATTAGGCCGGAAAAAAAAGGCAACATCTCTGAAGCTGAACTCCATTTCATCTCCCTTGGCTAAATAATTGATCATATCTTTCTGTTCCGGCAGCTTGTCAACATTGTTACTCACGACCCAAATCCCGGCATTCCAAATCTCACTGCATGAGCGGCAGTAACCGGTTATGACCACTTTTTTAACATCCACTTCACCGATATTTTTCACCTTGCCCTTGGCATCAACCACCCAGTTATATTCCGCATCCTTCCGGATACTAAATTCCTGCTCCGTGACAATCACCTTTCCTTCTTTTTTCTCTGCACATGAGGCAAAACAAAGGCATAAAAGCAATATGCAAGCGTACAAAAATGCATAACGTTTTAAATGAAACATGTAATTCCCTCTCCTCCAATTATTCTAAAAAATATACATCAGTTAATTTTTAAATTTATTTGCCTTATGCACATCAACATATACTTTGTAATTTCTTTTCGTCATGTAGCCTCAGGGCAAAAAAGTTTGTATAATACGGAATTTTATCTTTATCGAACCAACCCGCTTATTCCTAAAAGAATATCAAAGTTTCTGAAATTTGTAAAGATAAATAAAATTGAAGCGTTTATTAAGAGCGCATCTGAAGATTTACCGGAAATATTCAATTCTACTTTATAACAAACGGAAACAATGTTATAATTTTTCAATACAATCAAAATCAAAATAATTGAATCCGGAAAGTATAAATTACAACGTAATTTTGTCGTTTAGTTTGGCAAAGGGTTATGAGAAAATGAAAGAGAGAAGGGATTTAGAAAGTGGTTTTGCTTTATCAGAAGACCTTTATTTGTTTGATCACCTTAAAAAGATATTTATGGGGCAGGATTCCGAAGTTTTGCATCGGATTGATGCGGTGATCACTCCTCAGATAGCGGATATAGTGGATGTTTTCTATGAGGAAATGCTTTTAAATCCGAATACAGCAATGTTTTTAGACCATCAGAAGGTCCATAAGCATCTTCATGCTTCCATGTCAAAATGGTTGTCGGACTTGTTCAAACTCAAGGATATTGATGGGATTAAAGAATTTCAACAGCGGCAGTTTCAAATTGGCCAGGTTCATGCAAGAATAGATATTCCAGTCATATTAATCAGCCAGGGGCTTTTCATTATGCGAAGGGAACTTAAAAATCGTCTGGCTTCAGCGGGAATGTCTTTAGAAAATCTTTTAAGGTCATTAGATATTGTCCACACACTCCTGGATTTTTCCGCTGTTTTAATGAATGAAAGTTACTTTCACGATTTAATAGAAAATGAAAGAGATGCGCAGTCGCTTATGCTGAATATATCCACACACAACATACCAGTGGAATGTGAAAAACTGCGCTCAATCCTTTTTGACTGGTCAAAAAAAATTATTGTGGCATTTTATAAGCGTGATCATCAAAAAATTAATAATTTGCTGCCTATTGAAAAGTCGGAATTCGGGTTGTGGATTCTATTCAAATCCGATTTATTATTTTCAGATAAACCGGACACAATAAAAAGTCTTCAACATTATATGAGAGAGCTTGAATTAATTGTCCAAAAAGCCACGGCTGCGGTTATGGAAGATAACGAAGTCCTAGATCCGATAATACAGCAGCTTGATGAAAATGTCTCCTCTATGGCCTGGCTATTATCCTCTTTTGTGGAACACTCCCTTGAAATGGAAAGCGGAAGAGATCCTTTGACCAAATTGCTGAATCGTCGATTTATCCCCTCTGTTCTTCAAAAATTTATTAAAATCAATATTAAACACAAAATACCGTTTGCGGTACTGTTGCTGGATATTGATCATTTCAAAAATATTAATGATTCTTTCGGACACGATGCTGGAGATTCCGTGCTTTCACAATTTAGTGACATTCTGCTGAAGAATCTTCGTTCCGGAGATTTTGTATTCCGATATGGTGGAGAGGAATTTCTTATTATTCTCAGTGGTTCAGGCAAAGAAGGAGCATTGAAAGCAGCCGACAAAATCAGACAAAACGTCGAATCCCATAATTTTGTCGTTAACAAACAAGAAAAAATTCCAGTCACCACCAGTGTGGGCGTTGCCTTTCACGAAGGACATCCGGACTATTCCCGGCTAATTTCGGATGCAGACGCGGCATTGTATAAAGCAAAAAACACCGGTCGAAACAAAACCGTTATGGCAGATAAACATTAGATTTAAGTAATAAATACTTAAAGCATAAGCAGAATTTCAATAATAAAATCACATCGGAACTGATAATCAATCATATGATTATTTCACCAGTCAAAGCGTATTTCTTATAATAAGGGCCTAAATCATGACAGGAGTCTTAAATGTCCAAAACCGGATAGAAAAAATATCAAAAGAACATCAATTGATTAACGATTATGTTGTTACATTCAACAAAGCCTATAAAACCAAGGACCCCGAGTTTTTCAAAGGAGTTATTAGTTTTTTTAAGTTTCTGGAAAAAGATTTGCTCGCTCATTTCCGGTTTGAGGAAGTGGTTGTTTTTCCCGCTTTTATCGTCGGTGAAACCACATATGGCAATGTATTGATGGTGATGGGACTTCAAAAAGAGCATGGTATTTTGGAAGAGCAGCTCGAATACCTGGCTCAGGAAATTCGCCGGGTTGCCAAATCCGGTGAATCCATTACCAACAAACTCATGAATAAAATTAAAAAATTTATCGATCTGCTTTCACTTCATTCCAAAAGAGAATTGGTGGATTTGTTCCCTGTGATGAACGAAAGTGCTAAATCCGTTGCAATGCTAAAAATATACATCAAAGAAATGGATAAAGCATAAATTCTAAAATTGAAAAAAATTCTGTTAAACCATGCCAGCACAGCCGTTCTGCTTTATCCTGACCAATATTCTGTTGCCACTAGACACTGGCAGACAGACAGATTGTAAAGATTTCAATGATGATAAAACAAAAATTTGAGATTCATGTTTCCAACGATATTCAGGACAATTGGCAGGAAATAGCTAATATCCTCAGTGAGATTTGCAACGTCCCTGC
This sequence comes from Desulfobacterales bacterium, assembly GCA_963675805.2. Taxonomy (GTDB): domain Bacteria; phylum Desulfobacterota; class Desulfobacteria; order Desulfobacterales; family Desulfosalsimonadaceae; genus SURF-3. The sequence continues at coordinate 75,400 of CAXXNU010000007.1, forward strand.
GGCATTGGTCATGCGGCTGGAGGGACCGTATATTGAAGTTTTTATTTCCAGTCTTGATAACGACAATCCTTATCATCCAGGGGACAAAGAGCATTTTGAAAATTCCGGGCTGTATTGTGAAACTGTGATTAAATCCAGAAATAAACTTCTGATTCCGGATGCATTGGCAGATGAAGAATGGGAAAGCAATCCGGATGTGAGACTGGGCATGATCTCTTATCTGGGGTTTCCAATATTTTTGCCAGACGGGAAATCGTTTGGGACCCTATGCTTATTGGACAATAAGCGGAATGAGTATTCTGCACTGACAGAAAAACTGATGCTTAAATTTAAGAAAATGATCGAGTCCCAGCTGGAGCTAATTTTCATGAATCAAGTGCTCGGCAGTGAAAACAACCGGCTAACTGACTATTTAAATGAAATTCAGGCTCTTCGCGGGCTGGTTCCTATTTGCTCACACTGCAAGTCTATTCGAAACATTGAAGGTGCATGGCATCCCATCGAGCACTACCTTATTAATCATCCTAAAGCCGACTTCAGCCACGGAATATGTCCTGAATGTCTGAAAAAGTTTTATCCTGATTATAACGGTTAACAATTCCATGTCGCTCTCTCATCAGTGGAAAGTGTTCACCCCTGAGCTTTATCCTCCCACTGCAACATACAATAGCCATGCGTTGATCCGGACACAAATTGCTTAACCACAATATCTGGGGTATGTGAAACTTTTTTTGTCTTTAGCTGTTTTCTAAACGCATCAGACCGTTAACTGATTTGAAATGAGCATCTTTTGAATACAATTTTAAACCGTTTTGAAATGCGCAAGCAGCTATCCATATATCATTTGTCGGTATTGGCTTTCCAGTTTTTCTCAAATTATTTATTATTTCCGCATAATAATCTGCTGTCGCTTCATCGATATAAAAAAGCTGAACCCGGGGACTATCAAGAAAAAGATCAAGTTCCTCTCTGTTTTTTTTCTCCCGCCTGCCGCCTTTAAACCCAGAAATGAGTTCACCAATGCTGATACTTGATATTCCAATCACCTCAGCCTTCTGGAGAATCTGAATAACCGCCTGATCTCCTTTCAGGGCATACGAATAAATATTTGTGTCAATCAGGATTCGTTTCATGACCACAATTCCTCATCAATAACTCTTTCCCGATCGATTTTTCCCTGAATTTTCTCAAATTCTTCTTTATCCCATTTTCCGAATAGATGATCCAGGTCATGGTAAGTAGCTGAGTGCTTTTTCTGGTTTCCGAGTCCAAATTTTGAATCTATAATGTCTTTAATGAATTGATTAACGCTTTTTCCTTCACGCGCTGCCTCATTTTTCAGCATATCAGCAACAGACGGATCAATCCCTCTGACTGTAATTGATTTCATAATGCCTCCTAGTTGATGTCATTTTATGATATCATTTTACAATCAATATATGCTATCAAACTATTTTTGTCAAACTTTACAGGCTAAATAAGAATTCGAAATGATATAATTATTTTTAAATTCAATGCTGACTGCAAATAATATCTTTACTCGCATCTTCCATCACCTGGAGGGTGCTGGCGGCCGCATTAAAATAATTGGTACACCCGCAATTTTGCAGCAGAATCTCCCCCTGCCCTGTCGGACAGATATTATTTTCGCATTTTCTGATAACCAATTCATAACTGCTGGTGGTGGTTCTGTAGTCATCCGTGGTCCCGGAAACCGATGCCTGGGTATCCTGGATCGGGATCTTTACCTGGCAGGATGATTCGCATTGAGACGAATTGTCCGTTGGAGGCAATGTGCCCGCATAATTTGTTGTTGATCCGTTTAACGGGTTCAAGTCCTGATAAGACAGGGTGCCGCTCCCGGTATTCAATGAATCCTGAATGTGTTCTGCTCTTTGCCTGGCATCTGAAAAATCAAACGCATTATTGGACTCACAGGTATATATCCGGTGGATGTTCCACCAGACATCGCTGCCGGTTTCAAGCACACCTGAATTTTGCGGGGATTGATAGGTAATCCTGTTTCCATTGGCGCAAAACGTCCACAACTGGCCGGTATGGGGGGATGTTTCCGTATAGCAGCTGCTGATGGGGGTGAGGCCGGTGGAATGATAGTTCAGATGACTGAAGATACATCCACTGTTATTCTGATCGCAAATCTCTTCCTCAAGTTTGCTGCATCCCGTCATACCCGCGCAACTGCCGGTCTGCGCAAGCTGGGGTACATCCCGGATGCCGATAATCAGATTGCCCTGAACCACCTGCTGATAGGTGTTGACATCACTGACCACATACGCTCTCACGCTCCAGAATTCATGGGTGGGATCGGTCCCGGACCCATAACAGCCCGGTGTCTGGCCGCTGCTGTTTTTTTGGACAAACTGATAGGATGTGATATTGATGGTTCCCGGCGGTGAAAAGCATCCGCTTTGCCCGGATACCGGATCAGTATAGGGTATACAGGGTCCGGCAGTGGTGATGGCATGGACAATTTCTCCCAGATGACTCAGATTCAGACTCTGGCATGGCAACCATCCGGTTTCAAAGCCCCAGACATCCCTGCATTCCTGGGAAGCGGTCGCCCAGAAGCACTCTTTGGTGGTGCCGTTTTCATCATACCCGACATAAAAAGAAACATTGTATCCAATGATTTCTGTCTGGGGCGTTAAAAACGCCTGCTTTGCAATAGTACAGGTCTGGGTATTATACTGGTTGCCCACATTGTTCTGCAAAACCGAAAACCGGGTATAAAAACTATCCGGATCAGCGGCCTGATCAATGACTTCCTGCTCGCCCGGCAGGGTTCCGGTCCCGCCATGAAAATACTGTTCCGGGTCTGGCACCCCGGATACAGGAATACCGCCGGTGTTTCCGATCTGCCTGGACGCCTGTCCGTAATACTGGATTTCCGGCCCCTGCACATGGATATCAGTTATGGTAAAAGGTATTTTTCCCTGGATGGCACTGACCATGCCGCCGCCGATATCCCTTAGGACCACATTCAGATTATTCCATACCAGGTTCGATCCGCAGCTTGAATTGATACAATAACACCCGGCCAGCGACATCATGGAAGGGACCTGCATACTGGTGACTTCTCCGTTTGCATTGGATTCCCATAGATAAAACCGGGGGTTGTGCCATGTGCCCGGGGTGGCAGAAATAAATCCGTTGGCGCATATCCCCGACACCGTCGACGGCACGCTGTATGCGTAATCATACTGACCGTCAAAATCCGTATCCTGCTGAACGTGCAAACTGGTGATATCCCCGGTTGCGGATGGATGCACCAGGACATGCAAAAAGACATTGGTGGAAGGTGCGCTCACCTGACTGGCAAAACTCGTTTGATCGTCTAAAGTGCGCATGGATGAGCCATCTGATGTCATGGGATTTGAAATACGTTCTTTGATGGCATCTGTACTGCCCAGCTTTGTTTGCACATCCGCCCCGAATGTTTTTGCGTCATCATATGTGGTAGTATCCCAAGGATCGCCGGACTCCCAGGCCATTGCGGGTTCCGCCAATATCAGTAGAATCAGCATCATCAGTTTTACCCAGATTACCAGATCACTGAACCTGTGACGTAAATTTAAGGGGATCATTACTTTTTCCTCTTTCAAAATCATGCATAAACCATTGCTGGGGCGTAATCTCCCCGCGCATGAACCGGACTGACCGGTAAATCTTTAAAACCAGATCCGACATGGACATGACGCCCACTGATATGGGAATGGATTGTTTCGAGTCTTTTTCTACCATGATAAGGGTCGGGGCCATGGTGATGTTGAATTTTGCCGCCATGTTCGGATTGTCGTCCATATCAACCGCCCGCACCGGCCACCCGTATTTGTTAACGAAAAAATCCAGAATGGACGCCTGGGCCACACAAAAATCACACCCCTGCCGGGTAAACATAATAAGCGCAAACTGTTCCCTTGCGCCGGCAAGGGTTTGTTCCTGTGCCCTCACCCGCATGGAAACCATTGCGGACTGGCCGGGCGCGGTAAACGGGTACACGCTTTGGGTGCCGAGCTCCTGATTTTTCTGGTTCACATAGGACATGACCGCGGCAAAAGCCAGGGACTTGCGGCGGGCAATATCCTGCATCACCAGGTAGTCCATGACAGTTTTTTCATCTGGTTTCTGAACCGCTTTTTTCATAAACGTATTTAAGAGCTCATGAAAATCATCCGGATACATGTTCCATAACTGCTGGTAAGAAAAATCCTTCATTTCCGGCAGCCTCTTTTTTTCTGGTGTTTCCGGGTCTTCTTCCGGCTCCTGCTGATACCACCACCAGCCCTGCTTGTTGTTGCCATAGAAGGATCTTTCGTTATTCCCGGGTTCTTCAAAAGAACGATTCAAAGAATCAATGGCGTTTTGTATGGTAATTATGGATTCCGGCAGTTCTGTGGCTGCCATAGCCATAGAGGGTCCAAAAAACAACCCGGCAGCAACCATCACGCAGCTAAAAAAGAGGCAGCGCAAGCGCTTTGATATCACTTTTGTCCTCCAGCCCCACATATCTTGAATCATAGCTGTCAATACAGCTTCCCATGGCAAAAAATTTGTCTTCCGGAATGGTCCCGTTGTATTCAAATGCCTCCACCGGTATCCCCTCTTTTGAGTGCGTTTTGGCGGTTCCCAGAAAAACATTGTTACAGAAAAACTGGCCATGATTTTTCACCTCTAGCAGATCACCGGCATCACATTTGATATATTTCACCACCAGACACGGCCAGCAGTTCGGTCGCAGTTTAGTGTACATGGGCACCACCACCATTGACCCTTTGCGTAAATCCGATGATTTGAAATGTTTTTTGTATAAAAACACATGCGCGCCCACAGAATCCGTGGGAGAAATTGAAATGCGCGCCGGAATCAGAAATCCCAGATAAACCAGACAGAAATATCCTGCCAGGGGCCATATGATTTTCTTACCTGATTTCAGGCTCAAACATTGCGACATCGCCACTAACCACTACCTCCTCCAGCAACAGTATGGTATTAGAAGAATAATTTTTCCGGATCTGATCACGCAGCTCTTTCAGACTTTCATCCAGTTGGTATTTTGAAATTTGTCCCTGCATATAGCCGGATTGCAGGGTTGCGACATAGTCTTGCATGTCAATTGCCGCAATTTTTAAGGCAACATGCTGGTCATAGGCAAAGAGAAGGCCGCAACAGACCACAAGGCTTGCCAGAATAGAAATTAAGTAATGTTTCATGATGTTAATAAAATCCTTTTCTCAGTTTTTTAAGCGCATGGCTGATCTGGCTCGATTTGGATTTTTTTTCAATGCGTTCAAGGGCATATTCCAGAGACACTTCACCACTCACCCGATACGCATCTTTCAAATTTTCCTCGTTTTCATCTCTTGCATAGACAACCGCTGGAACAGCTGTGATGCCGTATCTGGCAAATGCCTGCGGATCAATGTAAACGCCGGCATTAAACGAATCACACACCCTGCTCTTGGAATCGCAGAACGGACTTTTTTTCAGCACATTCTGGATAAATTTCAGAGTGGGCGTGATGTATTTTATCCCGTCCACAAAGCCCTGCATCACCATGACGATATTTCTATCCCCAAGCTTATCCAGGTCCTGGGCATAATTTCTTAAGGTGATTTCAGGCATGGATGAGGAGATGAACAGATAAATTTTTTCACCCGGCATCAACAATGAGATCTTGCCCGATTCCTTGCGGCTGATGGCCGAAGGCTCTTCTCCAGTTGAATTGAGTTGAGATCTCAGCGTATCAATCTGCGTTTGCAGTTTTTTTTGAAAGGCCCAGGAATGGAAAATTTCCGCGGTCTGTTCCGCAATTTTCTCAGCGGTTTTGTTTTTTGTGATCTCTGCTATGTCAATCTGCTGGTTTTGAGCGGTGTCCATGAGTTCATGCAAAATTTGCATGTCATCAGCGATGGCAGACCTAACCGATAAACTGACCGGCAAAAAGATGGTCATCATTCCAATAGCAGTAATCATTATAAAGCGATAAAAATCAGAACGCACAGCAGGCCCTCTTACGAAAAACAATGTACATGTAATTATCCGGCGCATTGCCGGCAGCCGGCAATGGCGGATTTTTGGCAGAGCCCCATAACAGGGCGGACCTGCCCGGCGGCACACACTGGAACCCGGTCACAGGTTTGGCCAGGTTGAACCGGTAATTGTGTTTGACCCAAATGGGGGTGGGAATGCAGGTGCAGTAATGCAGGCCCACGTCACAGATACTGCCGAGTCGTCCCATTTTATACATCAGCCGGGATGCGGCCGTGAGGCTGGCCTGCACCAGGTTGTCATCATTGATTGACCCGCTCATGGGATACGTGCTGCCTTCAGAGCCCAGACACCAATACATTGTGGAAAGGGGCAGCCCGGCATTGGAGGAGACTGAATCGGCAATACAGGAAAGCTGGGCCGGCATGTTGCCGAAGAGCAAGGTTTCCGGATAAATCAACTGGGCAAACAGATCATCATTCCAGGTGGGATCAACTTCGGTCATATAGGCCATGTCAAACCCGCTGGATTCCAGACACACAAAATCCACAAACGCTTCCATAATGGTCCAGACCGGGTAGATGGCATAATGGGCCTGGTAAAAAGTGGACGCTCCTTCCTGGGTGGTGCCGCCGTCCGCGCTGCCGCCATTCTGAAATCCCGGCTTGAGCGGTGTCAGTCCGGTGCCGATGGACGGAAAGCAGAAAGCATCTTTTACCACTTCGATAAACCGCGCCGGTTCCCAGAAACTGACCGGAATGCCCGGTCTTGCAAAAAACGGCGCCGGCAGAGGACATACGCATACCGGAGAAGAAGCAAGATCCGGGGCGTCCGGAGTATCATTCACCGACGGGGTGACCTGCACCCCAGCAATTTTAAACGGAAACATGCAGTGCCAGGAAACTTCGGTCAATGGATTATGAAACGTGCTGTGGCAGACGGCCTGGACTGAAAACGGAAAACCGGCAATGCATAGCCACAGCAATAAAATTTTAATGGTTTTGAAGTGCAATTTCTTCTACCTCCAGATATTTACCGGATTGGCGGACCACTGATGGCACAGCCCGCAGTTGAAGTCTTTTAATAATTTGCGTACTCGCGTAATACAGCGGCCGTTCCAATTTTTCCGCCAGGTCATAATAAGAACCATCGGAAAGCAGAATCATAGTATTGAAAGTTCCCGCATAATCCGATGCTAAAAACCAGCTCACCTGCACCGGATCATCCCCGTTGATCACCACGATTGTTTTTGGATACCGGGTATATTCCAGGGGGTTGAATCTATATCCTGCCGGATAAAGAACCCCGCCTTTTCCGTTCGGGATATCAATATCCAGGGTATAGGAGATATCCACGCGTCGTTTTCTTGTTTCGTTAGCAGAAGGCAAATTCAGAAGGTCGGGTTTGTATGCTTTAATGACACTCCCCATCTTTTCAGGAGAAAACACCTGGCGCCAGTCCACAGCCGCGGCCCTGGTTTTGAGTTCCTCAATGGCGTTTTTTTCAACAATGGCATATGTCCGGCCATGGGTGCCCAGGTTATGGACCGCGGCATATCCGGGCGAGCACATCACAAGGGAAAATCCTATAATGAAAAGATTAATGAACATTGTCATAGGCGTTGTTGATTTTGTTTTCGATGGTGTTGGTAATCTCCTGCTGGTTACGTACCTGAATGTCTCCGTACCATTCAGACAGATCAATTTTTGAAAAATCCAGCATCTGAAATTCTTCCGGTGTAAATCCCCGGCAGTTGGGGTGTTTGGGAGAACCCCAGTTGCCTGTTGATCCGAAATTCTTCAACAGCGGACGCCCCTGTTCCTGGAGGATGCGCCCCAGCTTGGAGTTGTAACAGCAATGGGTTTTTTTCTTCTGAACACAGTAATTAAGCACTTCCGTGGCACAGTAGCTGCCCACATAATGGCACAGGCCTTTCTGCTTTTGGGCAATGAGCTGCTTTTCATCACCTTTGCAGTTGAATACCCGGCTGGCCACGAGGGACCCTATCGGCGGCAGAAACGGATTAAGGGGTTCGCCTGCCACATCAAACCAGACATCACTGTCCCCGCAGCAGTCAAAATAACCGGTTTCAATGCCGTCCGGACGGCACCGGCTGTCTTTTCCGGAGAAAATATAAATCTGGCCAAGACAGTTACCGCTGCTGTCAATGGCCCCGTCATCTTCTTTATCATTTGCCCCCTGGATGGTATCGGTGGAGACCACGGATGTTGCTTTATGAAATTCATGACACGGAAGGGAACACTGCTGTTGACCGCCATAGGTCATGCACTGATAACTGACGTTGATGGGACAGACATATCCATTCGGTGGATTGTCAATGCATAGTGTCATGCTATACGGGCAGAGATAGCCTTCCGGCGTGTCCAGGCATTGGGTCATTTCACCCGTATCCAGCATGCCGTCATGGTTTAAGTCTGCGGCACAGACCTGATCTCCGTCGTTAAATGGATAGGGATCGGCCTGGGGAACCACATATGACAACGCCATGTCGGTGACTGTGGTTTTACCGTACACCACCCATGCATTCAGCGGGATCCCCCGATTCATCAACAAGGGATCGTTTAAATTCTGTCGCTGCCATTTACAGAATTCAGCCTCGACAATATGGGTTTCAGGCAAACAAAATGGTGCTGACAATGATGTGTCTTTCAATTGCGGATCAAGGGCCAGACCCGGGCGGTTGGTATAGGGATGGGTATACACATCCTGATCAAACAGAATGAGCGACACAAACACCTGGCTTTCGGGTGCGCTCGGATTGGAATTATCCACAGTGCAGGAAATCCGGTTACGGGTTTCTGAACTGGCGCCTGACCCGAATGTATACCACTGCCCGTAACAGGCCACGGAGAAAAGCTGTCCGTCATACCTGAAACCGACATGCCCGGGATTCAGTGGTCCTTTGCTGGTTACCAGCTGAAAAGAATGCTGATCATACTGGGTCGGGGCATCGCTTCTGTAAATTGAGATTTCAGCTGTGGTGCCGCTTGTCAGGTCAAGCAGGGGCGCTGCGTGAGATATCGTCGCGAGCAAGAGAAAAACCAAAATTGATACAAAGAAAGATATGTTATTCATTTTCATGACATCTGGACTCGCTGGAGCAAAAGGCCCCGTGATTTTCAAGATCCATAAATTGCTCGATTGTGCCGGCTTCAGCGGTTCTGACCCCCGCCTTAAATTCCGGGAACAGACTGAAAATATTTTCCTGAATCTGCCGGTTCCATCCCTTGAAAACCGTTTGCAGATCATTGCTCCTCACCAGAATCAAAGGCACCTGAAGAGTTTCTCCGGATATTTTTTTCGCGTCGGCTTCGTTTTCCCAGACAATTTTTTCCGCCAGGCGAAAAGAAGTGGCTGTTCCACATTTGAATAATTCTCCTGCCACCCATTGGATGCTTTTTCCACGGTCTTTGGCGGAAATGCTGACCGGGCGGACTATGAGTTGTTTTCCGCCGGCAGCACATAGCCCTTGAAGCTTTTCAATGGCTTCTTCACAATGAGTACAGGACGGAGAGGCAAAAATTTCAATATCAGCTACCCGGTCCGGCAGGCTCTGAATCAGTGTGGGTTTAAGAGTTACGCTTGGAAAGAAAAACACAAAATGCGCTGCCAGGAACATTGAAATGCCAATCACCGTTCCCTTCACAAGCAGAGACCGATTTTGAAACAGGCCTGACGCAATCAGACAGCTCACCAGGAGGCTGAAGAAAATCAGACAACTGACGCATAAGGATTCAATAAAAACAAACTGGATAAAGGTATAATAGGCCTCCGCGCCCAGAATCGCCCATAGTAACAGCGTGCTTAAACGGATTTTCCCTTTCATGTAAAACAACATCACAAGCACCAGTAAAAATGCCGCATAGATGCTCACCGGCAGATTGAATACCGTGGCAAAGGAAGATGAATGGATTTGTTCGCACGCACTGGTTGCGCAAATCATATCGCTTTCTTCAAACAGATCCGCCCAAGAGATGATCAGCGCCAGCGCGGCCGTAATGCTCATTAAAAATACAGTGATGACCTTTCTTTTTCCCATACTCCCTCTTCTGAAAATGAAATTTAAAAGATTACTGATAGTTCGTTCCAATATTGAAGGGGAAAATTCCCCTCTACTTCTTATTATAGAGCGGCGATCATTTTTTTTGACCCACCAGGGGCCGGACCTCAACTATCTCTTTGATAACACTGAAATTATTTTTTTTGTTTTCCAGCTTATACAGGCTTTTAGAAAAAGCCCTGACTTCCACCGGCATGTATATCCCGACTTTTTTCTTCCGGCCGTCTGCATTGATCAGGGCAAACCGGGCACCGGAGAATCCTTTGCCGATAAATGAAGGGATCAGACCTTTTTCCGCCAGAATGGTCTTGACCGAGTATTCAATACTGCGTTTTTTCTCTTTACTGTCCGCATCCACCAAAATTTCCAGATGATTGGTTTGTTTTGCCAGATGAATCACAGTTTCAGACACCAGGCTGAGCATGAGATAAACCAGGCCGTTATTCATGGAAAACGCCCTGAAATACGCGCCTGCCTCTACCCGGTTGATTTCAGGTTCGATCCTGCGAAAAAACTCATCCAGATCCAGCCATGAGAGATCAACCAGGTCCGGGATTTTTCCTTTTGCCTTTTCTTTCTTATCAGGCGTAATACTTTCGCTTTCAGAAAGTTGTTTTTCCTGAATGATCCGCATCAACTCCGATCCGGATTCTCCTTTCATGGAAAGCATTTCTGCTTCCATTTCCCGGGCAGCCTGATCTGCTTTTCTCAATTCATGGGTAAACCCTTCCTGAACCTGAAAATGATGGGATTTAACAGCCGTAAGGATTTCTTCGTGCTGCGGGGAAACGTCTGTCAGGATCACGTTTTTCAAGACAAGATAGGAAATATAGGGGTGATCCCCTTTGCGGGCGGGTTGCCCGTCCATGAGGCCTGGGATTTTGCCGATGTCATGGCCGAGGGCCGTTACCAGAATTTTGCCCATGAGCATTTCCGGATCGCGGGTTTTGGCTCTGGCAACTGAAGAGATCATCTGTTCCGCAACATTCAGGGAATGATCCAGCAGCGTGATTTTTGCCAGCAGATCATACACATTGGCCACTGCCTGATATTCATGGTCCTGCTCCCTCTGAATCACGGATGGGCAGTCACCATGGGTGTCGAGAAGAGAAAGCAGGGAATTTACCGGGCTCAGGTATCCGCTGACAGAAAGAATCTTTTCACAGGGGAGTACATGTTTTTGATAAAATTTCTGAATCCGGGGATGGCGCCAGGAGACAGCCTGACCCAGAGGTGTGGGTGTTGATGAATGGGTATTACCAATGCTTGTCTTTTCAACGCCAGGCGCCCCACCCGGAGATGTTAAGTTTGTAATTTTGTCAAAAACTTTGATCTTTTTTTGCCACCGGTTCTCATTTATCAACAGGAAAATAAAAATACCGAAAACAAACACCGGAAACAGATAAAGCATCACTTCAAGGTATCCAGACATCATAACACCGTCACTTGTGGATAGTTGATTTTCAGATAAGGCGGTTTCACAAACCCGGCCTTGCCTTTGAACGCGCCGTCAAAGGTAAACAGATAAAAATCCCTGAGCTGGAGATTGAGCACATTCTCCGGGCGGATAAGGGGTTCTTCCACCTCTCTCACCGTGATGCCGCCCCCTAAAGAAAGAATTGGTGAAAACCGTTTGACCATGCCGGAGTATTCAGCAATGTAATTGGCGGTGTTCGGGTCATTCACCCGCATGAAAATTTTGGAATTGGTGTTGTCCAGGATTTTTCTGGCACTGGCCGGCCCCAGTTCCGCTTCAATGTCTGCAATGGACTGGGTGAACGCATGAATCCAAACCCCTGCCCCTCCGGCCTTGTTGAACAAATCTTCCACCCCCATGTACAGCAGGTTGGACGCCTCATCCATGTAGACACATAAGGGAGGATTGATCGTTCTGCCGGACAAGTAGATCCTGCCCACGAAGCTCTGAATCATGGAAAGCAGCACCCTTGCCACGATATGAGCGGTTTTCCGGGTGAGCAGGCTTCCCGTCTGGACAATCAGAATCACCCGTTTGCCCTGCTCCAGGCGCTTGATAAAATTATTGGCTTTGGCTTTTCCGATAATCGCGCCCACACTGCCGGCAGACAATGAGGTAAGAACGGTTCGCAACGAAGATGACACTTTAGAAAAATAATCCTGGGGAGACGCCAGGATTTGTCTTAGGCTTGCTAATATTTCTTCGGCTTCCGGATCATTCTCATAGTCCGTGAGCTGGGCTTCCAGATTTTTCAGGTCGGTATAGGAGGCCCGCTCTTTCACAGAATTAAAATTCAAATTGGGCCGTTCGTTTTTGATTTTCGCAAAAAACAGCAACGACAAAATAATGACAAACGTGGTTTCATAGGCAATGTTAATAAAGAATTCTTCTCTTGCCTTGATGCCGGACACTACGTGGGACACCAGTTCTTCGGCCATAAAATAATATGCCAACGGGTCCATTTTGGCCGAGCATTCCGGAAAGATTGGGGTTACCAGGCACAGCTCATCCTGCCGGTTTTCCTCGAACGCGATCTGGACAATCTTGGAAAAGATGTCGATGTCCCCTTTGGGATCAAAAAACACCAGGGAATTGCCTTTCCGGATATCCTGCTCCATCATCAGTTCGATCAGCCGGGTCTTGCCGATTCGGGTGGATCCAAACCCGAACAGATGCCCTTTCCGGTCCGCATCGTTTATGAAAATCTTTTTCACCTGTCCGGGCGCATTCAGTCGAAACCCATGTCCCAGCCAGGTTTTTCGCTTATTCAAAAACATTGATGATCTCTTTATGCCTGCATCAGGGCCTGCCCGCGCAGGACCCTCATTTTCCGGACAAATGCCACTCCCCAGATGATCAGAAACGGCATAATCACAGCCAGCCCGAAAATGGCCAGAAGTTCATACGCTCGTTTGATCAGCAGCGGTTTTATAGAAAGCAGCATGTAATAAATCCGGAAGGCCAGCTCACTATTTTTCAAACTGGCAATTTGTGAAAACCACCAGGCAGATTCCGGCTGGATGCTGTTTGACACCCAGATCATGAAAAAGCAGAGCACCAGGCCTTTTAAAATCATTGAAAACACGCGACCCAGGAGAAATGCATCAATGGCTTTTCTGGTGATTTTCCCGATATAATTCCGGCTCAGATAGGAGCACAGCCCACCGGAAATCATTACCGGCAAAAGATTTAAGGACCAGAGAAAGACATTGCTGTTGATCATGGGAAAATATCCGGCAATACTCTGCCGGGTGGTTTCGTCCGCGCTCAGAATCAAAATCAGGGACATGATCAGGGCAAACACCAATGCTTCCAGAAATCCGGCCCCAAATCCCACGTTGAAAAAATTGAGCTTTCCCCGAAGAGTCAGAAAATCATCCGGGATTTCCTGGCCAGATGCCTCGATCACGTAAAACTGCTGGATCTGGGAAATCGCGTCCAGAATATGCGGGAACAGTCTGGAAGACGATCCGCCGGACGGGTCCACCGGGATGATCATGCCGTTGGACGAGTCCCCGGTGGGTTGCCTATTCATGAACCGGCTCCACGACTATAGCGGTGCCATACAAAATAATCGAAATAATGGATTTCCCGGAAGAAATATTGGTTGTCTCAATGCGAAACCCGCTGATGGCGTTGGCCCCGTGGTCTCTGGCCCGGGTCATCATCTCTGAGACACCCTTTTCAATGAATTTGGCAAAGGCCCGCTGATAACCGGAAGAATTGCCGCCAAAAAGATCGGTAAATCCGGCAAACCAGTCCCGGACCACGTTGCCGGCGCCCACAATGGGAACCACCACCGGCCCGACATATCTGATGACCTGAAATCCATCCAAATGCGATGTTGTGGTAATAAGCATCTTTTCCATAGTTAACCTTTCAAGTTCAGTGAAATTTTAAAAAGTCATAGTTTGCCTTAATCCATGGCCAGTAAAACGAGAGCCATTCCTGTATCCACGGCAGCAAAAGGGCTGCTGCCACAGAAATCAGTCCCACAATAAAATTTCTTTCAACAATGGCGTAAATACTGCCGGCGATAAATACGCTGATGCTCAGGAAGGTATTCCAGGACATCCCCCATAAATAGTTATAGAGCGTCTCATAAAAAATTATTCCCGTCAGAATCAGACCGGCCAAAAGCAGCATGAAAAACAGGCGCCGGAGATTCACTCACTTTTTCCAAGGGCATTTTGAATCCTGCGGACGTATGTTTTTGCCCGGGCCTGTTTTTTTCCAGATGAATCAGAAAGCCCTTTTCCCGTGTGATAACAGGCTACCGCATCCCAGGCATATCCATACCGGTCCATGCATTGCCGGAGTATCCATGTACCAGCCATCACGTTGTAACAGGGGTCTGAAAGATGCTGCCATCTGTTGCCAAGTTGCTTTTTCCACCTGGAATTGATCTGCATCAGACCGGTATCGTAACTGTTGTTTGGGTTGTGGTTGACCGCCGATGGATTGAAATCAGACTCCACCTGAGCAATGGCCCTGATCAGCGCCGGATTGATCTGGTACAACTCTCCGGCCTGATCGAAACAAAATCCAAAGACCGTTGAATACTGAAAAATAAAAAATATTATCCCCTTAAAAATTTTACTTTGCATCCGATACTGTCACGGAATAATCTGTTAATGCCTTTTCAAGGGCTGTCATGTCCGCCCCGTCAATCCGCCGGCCGTTTTCCAGAAAAAACACCGGCACCCCGTTAATGCCCAGTTCCGAGACAATCTTTTCTGAGGCAGCAATCAGATCAATGCCCTCGTCACACTGGTAGTCGTCCGTCTTGTTTTCAGCCTGCCAGTCACCGCTGATGTAGTCGTCAAGGCTCAGGTTTCTGCAAACAGCTTCAACGGCTTTTCTGCGGCCCACTGGCGGGTGAACACTGGAAAGGATGATCTTGAATTTAGCATCATGCGTGCCGGCAAAATTTTTTAGTTGGGATTCTGCCTGGTGACAGATCGGGCAGACCGGATCAGTGATCATGTAAATTGTGTGTTTTGCTTTTTCAGCAGGTGCATAAGACATGGCAACGCAGGCATCGATATCAGACCGGAGCCGGATAAAGTTTTCTGCTTTTAACCCATCTATCCGGGTCTGGGTAATTTGTTTCCGGTCCTGAAACATCTCTCCGGCAATAATGAATTCCTTTCCGGCATATACCGGCACATACTGACCGTTGATGTCCAAAATCACCTCACAGATACCGTTGACCGGGTTTTTGGACAGGATGCTGGCGGGTGGAATGGGCACATGCTGCTGCATGGCCGATAGGGTGATGTTCCGACATATGCTCTCTGATGGCTTTTCTTCCGCATTGACGGTGGTACTCAAAAAAATCATTAATGTTAAAATTACGAGGAATACGGTGTTTTTCATTTTCTTGGTCTCCTTGCTGATTTTAAAAATCGCCTCTTGTGCGTTTAATCGGGGTATCTTTCGGTTCTCGCTGTTCAGATGAAAACTGTTGCTGAATAGATTCCTGGTGTCTTTTGGGAAATGTTCGATGATTTTGGTTACGGCGAATCAACAGGTTCACCAAATTGTTTCCGGTTTCTGACTCAAGGTAGGCTGCCATGGCCGCTTCAATGACCATGGATATGAATCCGGACGGCAGCTCTTCAATTCTTGAAATAACCTCCGGTGATCGAAACCGGACAGTGACTCTTTTGCAGCAACTATCAGTCATGATCGGCCTCCAGATACTTTTGAAATCCCTTGGCATTGCTGTATTCAGGTTTATCCGGAACCTGGAGAAACCCTTGCGGATAGACAGAGTGAAAAACATCGGCCACATAGTAGGCGCCGCCCCCTGCAAGAATGAGATGATCCGATGTTTTCAAAAAACCATCCCATCGGGACCGGATTTCCTGGATAAGCCAGTCCGCATATTTCTCAGATGCATTCCTGATCACCCATGAGATATCTTTGACCGCGCCATAAAGAGCGATTTCTTTTTTCCGGATCACGTCTTTTAAGGCCTGCTCTGACAGGTCAAAGTTAAATTCCCGCTGAAGATACACCCCGACCTCTTCCGCAATCCGGCAAATACCCCCTCGTTCCAGCATGCCGGACCATTCCCGGCTGGGACGGCCGTCCAACACGCCTAAAATATCCACTGTGTTGAATCCTATATCCACCACCAGCACATTCATGGACAGATGATCTGCAACAGGTTGACCGGCGACATCAAAGACAAAATCAAAAAAAATCCCCTGCCCCTGGGCACGGACATCAACGCTGTCAAAACACAATGGCGCATCCGAGACCCGGCTTTTCTTCATGATCCCCGTGAGCCGCGCCCGTTTTGAATGAAAATGGGCAATAGGCATACCGAGACAAAGCTCTATTTTGCTCAGATTAATTTCTGGAGGATCAACATTGACCGGATTTGCCAGAAGAATCTTTTCAACAGCCGCGAATGCAAGAAGCGGGGAATGGTCAATCAAAAAATCAATATCCCGGGTTGAAAAAACATCCCGGCATTGAAGCGCGGGAGGTCCGACAAAATAATTCCGGCCATTAAATTCATATCGTTTTTCATCCATCCCCAGATCCCCGATAATTCCGTCCCTGGCATATGCAATCGCTGTGGGAAATTTCTTTAAAATCGTCTGCCGGGGTGATCCGTTTTCCGGGTTGATGCCAAACACCAGCTTTACATCCCCAAATCCGATGTCCAGCCCCAGGCAAACCCTGTTTTCTTCTGCTCTCATCTATCCTCCTTTTTTGGTTTTTTACTTCACGTCATACCGGCGTTTTATGATGCCTTTAGGGCGTCAAAGCTTTTTCACCACGGCCTGGTAATGACACCTTCCATTGTCATGGGACTGTTTTGGTGACGCCATTTTATGTCAATCGACGCCTGTCTTTGTCGATATGACTTCACAGATTCGCCTTCCTGCGTCATGGCAACACTGTTAATGCTTTGAGATGACGCAAGATGACGATCCCGAATGTCTTGGGGTGCGTTTGGGTCGTCATATCGACAAACTCCAGCTTCAGGACGATGCTGTGACGATGATTTTCATTGTCAGAGCATCATCCATTAGTGCCTTACTGCGTCCCGACGACGAATTGATGCTTCTATAAATAATTATAGAGCGAGGACTGTTTTTTTTTGGAAAATCCAAAAAAAAAATAAAAAAACCGGGCTGAATAGGCCCGGGCAAAAATATGCCTAATGGTAGGTGCCCTATAAGGTATTTTGTTATTTGTTTCTTTTAAATTTTTGGTACCCGTTTGAGCGGCTGAAAAAAATTTGTTGAAAGGAAGATCAATGGCAAACCGAAAAAAAAACAAACTGGATATCTATGCCGAAACAAGGCTCTGGAATCTGAAACTCAAAAATCGGAACATGACCACAAAGGATCTGGCTGAGGAAATGATTTTTCATTTTCATCTGGGGGACACAGGCGAGTGCGATCCGGATTTGAAAAAAATAATTCTTGCGGCCCGGCGCCGGGTCATGCGGCGGCGAACCCAAATGAAAAAAAACATTACATCTTGGGCATCCAAGCTTTTTTTGCCGGAAAAAGTGGTGGCCCGGTGGGCAGTGAAGGGATGGCTGAGTGAAAAAAATTTCGCTGCGGTTTATGAAATTTTGTCTGCTTACAGGGCGCTTTTGATTTCCGGGGAAATCAAAGCCGGAAATCAGGAATCGGAGCAAGTATAGCCTTTGGATTTTAAGTTCAGATTTCTTTTAAAAAAATACCAACAACCGCTTGCGTGTTTTTGCGTAAATTTTCTCAACTTTGCCCAGATTTTGCGTGATTACGCATAAGGACTTGCGTGTTTTTGCGTAAAAATTGCGTGATGTCAGGTAATTTTTGCGTGATGTCGCGTAAGTAAATGCGTGATGTCAGGTAACTGCCTGCGTGTTTTTGCATAAGGGGTTGCGTGATGTCACATAAGTATTTGCGTGATAACGAATAACCAAATATATCTTAACATTCTGTTATTTTTATTAATTTGTTTCCGGTTAAGTTTTTTAAGTATTTTAAGTTTAGTTTTAAGTATTTTAACAATATCCCTTCGACGGAGAAGATATATAGTTACTAGATTATTATATATAGCGCCTCCCTGGTTTTCCTTCATCGTCACCGCCGTCTTTTTTCAAAAAAAATCTTCATGGCTCTATAATTAATTACAGAGACCATAATTTGCAATTTTTGGGGAGGTTGATCATGCAACAAAAACAAAACGCACTTCACTGGTTCATGCACATGGTGGAAACAGGCGCTGTCAATCCTGCAAATCCGGATCTGAGTCTGGTTCCGGAAAAAATTTTGTCACAAATCGATCTGGAAACCCTTCCAGACGGAGAGATCCAGCCCACACAGACCGCTGTCACTGTGGCTTATTATCTTTTTCTCTCAGGGAAAATCGCTGAACATACCCGAAAAGACAATAGAAGCCCCTGGGAACGGATGGCGACCCGACAGGAACTGTATGATGCCATTGATAAGTTTTTGACCCTTGTCGGGCTTGAGACCCTGAAACGGGCCGGTCTGCTCAGGTATCAGGTTAATGATTTCTGGCATGACGATACGGGTGATATTTTAATCTCTGATGTTCAGCTCCATTCAAAACATTCAATGCTTCCTAACGACCGACTGCTTTATAACCGTAATTGGCCTCACAGGTATAGCACAAATGACTGACAAAAAAATCCCATTAAAAAAACATCAAACAGAACAAGAGCAATTACCCTGTAAAACCAAATCTGAGGTCAACTTTCTTGTGCTTCCCTACTTTAGTCTGGACAGGACAGATGATTCAGGCCGGCGCATTGAATTTAGGGAAGTCGAGCAGCGCGGCACTGAAACCTATGAAATCGTCTGGACCGTTATTCCGCATCCGGATTTCGGTCTGCCAAAGGATTTTGAACGCCGTCTTCAGCGGGCTGTTGAGCACAGTATCTCAAATTTTCCCCGGCCGATTTCCAACCCAATCCCATTGCCCACTTACAGGGAACTTGCCCGGATGATGGGCGTCACCTGCTGCGGCCGGTTTGTGGAAAAAGTCAAAAAGGGTTTTATCACCATGATGATGACCGGCATCATGAGCAATCGGTCTTACTACAACAAGCAGAAAAAAGCATGGATGAAGGAGGGTTTTCATCTGTATGAAAAAATAATTTTCAAGGGAGAGAAAATGGGTGATGCTGAAATGTCGGACAGAAACTATGCTTACTTTACCAGCGGATATCTGGACAATCTCAATGCCATGTATGTGAGACCCATTGATTTTGACTATCTCAAATCCTTAAAACCCATTGCCTCCCGGCTATATGAGCTCCTGGGCGTTAAATTTTATGGGCACCGGGAGCTTATTCAATACAAATATTCCTCGCTGTGTAGGCTGCTGCCGCTCAGGCGGCAAAAAAATTTGTCCCGTTCCCGGCAGCAGCTTGAAGGCGCTCATATGGAATTGGAAAAAACCGGTTTTCTGGACCGTCACGACTGGATTTCGATCAAGGGGACCAAAGGTGACTGGTACATCCGGTATGTTCCCGGCAGTCGTTTTTTTGAAGAAATGCGGGCCTTGAAGCAAAAGCCCTCGGAAAAGAGTGAATATGTCCATGTGGTTGAAGAAATGACTATACAAGAAGAGTCTGCTTCTGTCCGGGATTCTTATTTGTCTGGACAAGATCCGGTCTGGCCTGTTTTTACTGATGTGGTGCAAACGTACCAGGAATTTGATCTCCAGGACGATGACCATGAATGGTTTGCGCATCGGGTGGTGGAAAAATTCTCTTGGCAGGACCTGAATCTTCTGGAGGAAATCCGAAACTGGGAAGACTGGCTGAGTATCGAACACCGAAAAAAAAAGGCAGGCAAACCGCACAAATTTCCGCGATCAAATTTCAAGGGAAGTTTTTTGAACTGGCTGAAAAACAGCACCCGTTCAGATGAGGCGGTCAGCAGGTTATCTCAAGCAGCAGGACAGGTAACAAGAGGACGAAAAGGATGGGATTTGCCAAGTGATTACCCGATCGATGTCATGTAAAAACTGTGACACTGCGTATGCAGGCACCCACATTCATCGCCAGGAGGCGTTTCAGAAAATCTTTTTTGAAATAAAAAAACGCCAGCGGATGATGGCTGCGTCAAAACCTGAGGATATGCGTTGCCTGCAGTGTAAAAAACTGTTTTCTCCGGCATACGATCAGGTCAACGGTTGCTGGGAATTTCCGGAAATTTCTGATACCGGCATATGCCGGAAATGCGGCAAATTAAACCATATCCGGCAAAACATTGAGAAATGCATACAAAACGCCGGCGTGCCCCTAAAATATCAGCGCTGCACATTTGAAAATTTTCATCTGACAGATGAAAATTACCTCGGGGTGGTTACTTGCAGAGATTATGTGCGCGATCATTCTCCTGATCACCCCGGGCTGTATCTTTTTGGCGTCTGCGGCACCGGCAAAACCCATCTTGCCGCAGCCATTGCCAGAGAGCTTATACTTATGGGCCGGCAGGTGGTGTTTACCTGTGTGCCCGGACTTTGCTTTGAAATCAGAAAGGCATTTGACAAAGATTCGAAAATAACGGAGCAGAACGCTGTCAGCGCCTATATTTCAAGCGAATATCTGGTCCTTGATGATCTGGGTGTGGAAAAGCCCACGGAATGGGTAAAAAAGACGCTCAGCTATATCATTTACGAACGGGACAACATGTTCAAGCCCACCATTATCACCTCAAATCTCTCCCTGGATGATATCGCCTCTCACATTGATAGACGCACGGCATCCCGTATCGCCGGCATGAGCCGGATAATTCGGCTTCAGGGGCCGGACTGGCGGTTGAAAAAACATCTCTAAGAAATATTAATAGATTTTCAATTCTTTGTTCATTTTTTTTTAAACTATCACATCTCCAGTTTCATTCCATAAAGTCCACTCTCAAGGGTCTTGTTCAAATCATTTATCACGTTAAACGCCGATAAGGTTCAGCTTTGAATATGCTATAATGGGGTAGACAATTTTGCACATAATCAAATTGAGACAGGAAATATAATATGAGGTGCTGACAATGATTATTTTAAGGATTTCCATGTTGGCACAATGTTGGCACAAAATATAAAAGTCTTCAAAAAACCAAAAAAGGGTTTACAGATTTAATTCTGTAAACCCTTGTTTTTATTGGTGCCTAGGGCCGGAGTCGAACCGGCACAGCCATTAAGACCGAGGGATTTTAAGTCCCTTGCGTCTACCAATTCCGCCACCCAGGCAATCTTGGATCTTAGCTCGCTTTTGAATGTGATCAGATAGCACAGGCGATTTTTAAATACAAGGAGAAATTTCGCCGGTATCCGCTGGTGTTCGCGGTATTGATAGTCGCCGCAACCGCTTCCTTTCGCGTATTTTATGGTTTATAAAACATACCCAAAAGGTCCTGCCACTCCGCTGCTAACCGGGCAGGGTGATGGGCATGCCCATAATCGGCCAGAGCACAAACACGGCAAACCCCACCACGGCCATGAGGATGATGCTGGCCGGAATCCCGTAAAGAAAAAATTCCCCCGTGGTGAACTGCCGGGAATCATAGGCAATGGCATTGGGCGCGGCCCCTACCAGCAGGAGAAACGGCATGCCCGCGGTAACCAGAGAGGCGAACAGAATAACTTCACCCGCAACATTGAGATAGGGCGCAATCACCAGGGCCACAGGCAGGGAAATGGCAATGGCCGCCACATTCATGATAAAGTTCGTCATGATCATGACAAAAAACGCAATCCCGATAACAAAGACAAACCAGTTGGCTTCTTTGAACATCACCAGCCAGTTGATAGCCAGCCATTCCGCGGCCCCGGTCTGCCACAGGCAGAAACCGATGCTCATGGCCCCGGCAAAGAGCAGGATAATGTTCCAGGGAATGGCTTCGAGATCTTCAATGGTCAAAATCCCGGCAATGAAAAACAGCACAGTGGACAGCAGAATCACAGCGGTTTTATGAGGCGGATGAAAACCCGGAACCATGGATTTCAAAACAGCGATAACCCCCAGAGAAACGACGCAGGCGCCCACAATCAGAGCCGCAATCAGTTCCTGGCGGGTAATCCTCCCCAGATCCGCGTTGAGTTCTTTGGCTTTTGCCTTGAGGCCGGGAATGGTTTTTTTCTCGGGTTTGCAGACGATCATGAAAAATCCCCACAAGAGAAATGTCATGAGCCAGCCAATAGGAGCCATATAATAGGAAAGTTCGAAAAATCCGATGTCTTTGCCCGCCACATCCTTGAAGAAACCGAGTGCGACGGCGCCACGAGCCGCGCCCAGCAGGGTGACGATAGAACCGGCCCCAGCCACATAGGCCATGCCCATGAAAAGGCCTTTGCCGAATTTGGTCTGCTTGTCCCCTTCCCCGTAAAGGGCGTAGATGGCCATGAGCAAAGGGTAGATAGTGGCGGCCACCGCGGTATGGGCCATAATGTGGGTCAAGGCCGCGGTCACCACAAAGCAGCCCAGATAGATCATGCTGGTGCGTTCTCCAACAATGATCAGCATTTTATAGGCCAGCCGCCGGGTGAGACCGGTTTTGGTGAATACCAGGCCAATCACAATGGAGCCGAAAATAAACAGCACGGACGGATCCATAAAATCCTTGAACGCTTCATTGGCCGGCCGGATCAGAAACAATACCTGCAGGACCCCGATCATGAGGCTGGTCACACCGATGGGCACCACTTCAAACACCCACCAGGTGCCAGCCAGCAAAAACACCGCCAGCGCCCCTTTGCCTTGTTGTGACAAGGCAAAATGCTTGCCCATGGGATCCACCGCATCAAACCAGGGCGGGGAATAATAAACCAGCGCAAATATAAAAATGCCGGCAAATAACGCGATAATTTTGGTCAGGCTTTTCTTGCCTTCCTGAATGGTGTCCATTTAAAAATTGCTCCCTGTGATTGTTTCCGCCCGAAGTGTCAGATACCGCATTCGTGCATGGTGTTGGAGATAACAGAAAAAACATCCGTGAGTCTCAGAATTCCGACAATATCACCGCTTTTATCAGTGACCAGCAGAGACTGATGCTGGCCCATCACTAATTGATGAATGGCTTCGTCAATGGAGGCATCAATGTCGACAAATTCCCCTTCCCCGGGTTTGACCACAAAATTGACCACTTTGGTTTCGCCGGCTTTTCGGCAGATATTCACCATGGCGCCGTCCAGCAAGCTCAGGTGATCCAGCATGGATTTCATAAAATTTTTGCTGAAACCAAAGCTTTTCATTCCTTCCCTGCCCTGCATTTCATAGTACTTGGGCTCAAGGGCCTTGAGCACATCCAGTTGCCCCAGTTTTCCGATAATCTTTTTGTTTTTGTCGTAAACAAGCACCGCCCGGTGCTTATATGGACTTTCCCGGAAATTTTTCTGAGCCGCCTCCAGCTCCTGTACGGCTTCATACAATGTGGCATCTTCGGAAACCGTTGCATATTCAGACAACGGCACCATGATTTCACTGATTTTATAAGACTGCATAGAACCATCTCCTGTTCATTAGGTTTTGTAAAACAGGTTCAAAATTCGAAAAAAACGGATTATACCGGAAACTTCGATAAATCAAGCAAAAAACTGCTGTACCGGGGTCTCATCATCATTATTGAAAATGATATCCTGAATGAAAAAGCCGGGTTTTGGGTATTTTCTCTTTTTTAGGCGACGCTTAACCAGCGTCGATTTCCTTTAACCGCCGGAGAATATCCCTGGGTGAACTGGACTGGGAAACCTTGAGCATGTCATTCATCCGCTTTTCTTCAATGGCGTTTTTGTTCATCACCCGTTTTTGATAGGCATTTTTCAGGGCTTCGAGCAGATCTTCCAGATCGCACGGCTTTTGTAAATAGGAATACGCCCCGTCTTTGGTGCACTCAACAGCGGAATCAATGCTGCCATGCCCGGTCAGGATCACAATTTCCATCCACTGATGCTCCTTCTTCAGGGCACGAAGGGTTTCTTCCCCGTCAATCCCCGGCATTTTCAGGTCCACCAGGGCAATATCCACGGGATTGTTTCTGGCGGCTTCAATGGCTTTTTCTCCCCGGTTAACGGCAATCACATTAAAATCGCGGGCTTCAAGCAGCCGGGTCATTGACTCCAGAAAACGTTCTTCATCATCCACAAATAAAAGATTAATTTTATTTTTGTCCATATATCCGACTCCTTTTTTGGTATTACGGCATTTTTGCCGCTCTATGCACCAAGAAGAAATTCCTGTCCATAATATTTTTTATCCCGCAGAGACGCTGAGGCGCTGAGATTTTTTCTCTGCGAGCTCTGCGGCTCTGCGCGAGATAAGGTTTTTTTTCGATGCACTTATTTGGAAGTTTAAATTCTTTTTTGCGCTGCATTCCCTGCTGCTTAAAAGTAAACTAATTATTAGGCTAAACGTTGCCCCCCCGGCGCAGCAGGGTCCGCTGCTCGGCCTTGCGAATCCGGTCTTCCTGTTCATCCTTGCGTTTTCTGGCGCCTTCCAGTTTTTTGGTCATCTCTTTGGCATCTGCGGGCTTGAGAAGATAATCATAGGCCCCCAGTTTCATGCCGGTAACCGCCGTATCGATGGCGCCGTGACCGGTCAGAAGAATCACCTCCACAATGGGTTGACGTTTTTTGATCTCCCGCAAGGTCTCGATGCCGTCCATACCGGGCATTTTAATATCCAGCACCACCACGTCGATGTCCTCACCGCCCAGAATATCCAGGCATTCCTGGCCGCTGTTGGCAGTGAACACGCGCTCCCCCATTTCCTGCAGCCGCAGGGAAAACATTTCCACAAAATCCTTTTCATCATCCACTATCAGGACTTTCGTCGGAATTTTAATCATTTGGCTGATCTCCTTTAATCGTATTTAATATATCAAGACAAATATCTTTATTATCCCCCATGATCGCGCATGCCTCCCGGGTGCGCGGCAAAGTGACCTTAAAGACCGTGCCCTGGCCCACCCGACTGGACACGTCAATTCTTCCGCCCAAGCGTTCCACAATGCCGGAAGTGACATATAAACCAAGGCCGGTGCCTTTGCCAGGCGGCTTGGTCGTAAAAAAGGGTTCGAAAATCTTTTCCAGGTTTTCCTTAGGGATGCCAGACCCTGTATCCGCCACCCCAATTTCCGCAAGGGCATCCGTCTCCCGGACCGATACGGTGATTTTTCCGCCAGGCTCCACCGCTGCCAAGGCGTTGGTGATGAGATTAATCAGCACCTGCCGGATGGCGTAAGGATCACTCCAGATAATGCCGCGGGCCTTTTCAACATCCTGCACAATTTCCACTTTTTTATTTTGCGCTTCTTTGTTGATAAATTGCACGGTTTCCGCGATCAATATCTTTAAATCCGTTTCCGCAAAAATGGTTTCCGGCTGCCGGACAAATCCGAGCAGTTGATGGGTGATTCTCCGGGCCCGGTCAATGGCGGTTTCGATTTTCCCGATGGCATTTTCAAAGTCATTTTTACGGGCCATGGCCGCGGCATCTGTTTTGGCAAGCAAAAGCCGCATGTATTCCGCGCATTCCCTGATAATGGCCAGAGGATTGTCGATTTCATGGGCAATTCCCGTCGATAGCGTGCCCAGGGATGCCAGGCGCTCTGTGGCCACCATCTGCTGTTCCATGCGGGCCTTGAATTCCGCTTCCTGTTTTTTTTCTTTTTCCCGCCGCTGTTTTTCAATGGCCTGGTTGATCTTCTGTACCAGATGATCAAACTCCACCGGTTTGGTCAGATAATCAAATGCGCCTAGCTTAATCCCTTCCACGCCATCCGCGGCACTGGCATGACCGGTTAACAGAATCACTTCTGTTTTGGCAAAATGCTCCCGGATCCATGCCAGCACCTCGATACCGCTCATGCCGGGCATCTTCACATCCAGAACCACTACATCCACGGATTCCTTTTCCATCAGGGCCTGGCATTCATCCCCGTTGCCGGCTTCAAATACCGTGAATCCCCGTTTCTGGAGCCGTTTTTTCAAGGGTGAACGAAAATGGGTCTCATCATCCACCAGCAGCAGTCGTGTTTCCGTCATGCCTTTCTCTCCGGTTCATGCGTTGGCCTCTGATATATCAAGGGTTCTATCTTTTTTCAAAGATGATTTCTTACCGCTTTCTCTCAGTCAACGGCTCTGAAGAATTGGCAGTGCTGGCATTTTTTTGGAATCCCCGCACCCCCACCTTATACCTTATACCTTCCACTTACACCAATCCCAGAATATGCCACCATACCGCTGCAATAATCACAAGAATGGTGAGCAGTATCGGTGTGGCCACAAGTCCCGCTTTTGTCAGATCAGCCGCTTTAAAATACCGGTAACTATAGGAAATGGCATTGGGCGGACACCCGATGACCAGCAGCAGAGCAAAAGATGTGGCCATACCAAGACCAAGGGCCAGAATCGTGGGATTGATCCCCTCCATCTGGGCCATGGGGATGACGATGGGCAAAATGAGGGCTGCTGCCGCCACATTGGCCATGGCATTCGTGACCAGCGCGCCAAAAACGCCCATGCCGATAAACAGCACCAGCCAGCCTTTTCCCTGAATCAGCGGGAAAAACAGGTTGGCAAAATAATCCGCAGCGCCGGAATATCCCATGGCAAGACCCAGGGAAATACCGCCGCCGAAAATAAACAGGGCCGTGCCCCATTCCAGATTGTCGTTGATGTGTTCCCATTTCAACACCTGGAACAGCACCAAAGCGGCCACCCCCAGCATACCGGTAATGGAATAATCAATGCCGTGAAGGCCTTTGGTCAACCAGCAGGCAAATGTCAGGCTGATAATCACCAGGGTTTTGATCTCAAGGGGGGTCATGGGGCCGATCTCTTCATCAAACTCCGGCAATTTGTATTTGGGATTGGGCCGGTACACCAGATAGACGATGCCAACGGCTGCCGGTACGGTCAGCAATGCGCCGGGCAATGCATAGAGTATCCACTGAAAAAAGGTGATTTCCAGTCCGGTAAATTCTTTTAAAAATGCCGCCGCCACCATGCACCGGCCCCCGCCGATGAGGGTGCCCATGCCGCCGCAGGAACAGGCAAAGGGGAGCGACAGCATCATGAATTTTGCCGTGTTGCTGCCCGGCTCAATGTTGGCCGCCCGCATCATGGGCAGCATGGTGACGATACCAATGGCACAGGCCGCGGCATCATGCATCACACCGGAGGCCCAGCCTAAACCAATGGCGATGATAAAGGTAAACCTGGTCACATTATTGCCGGCCTTTTTGATAATAAAATATCCCAGCCGCTTGGTAAGGCCTGCCTCATCCAGGGCAATGGCAAAAATCAAACAGCACATGATAAAAATCACCACCGGATGCATATACGGGGCCCAGGCGTCCTTGGGATTTGCAATCCCCATGATCACCAGGAACACCCCGATACAAATGGCCGTGATTTCAAGGGGAATGGGTTCCACCACGAACAGAAAAATCAGCACCGCCAGAACCGCCAGAAACCGTTTGGCCGTGGGGGATAATCCGTCCACATAATCAACGGTGATCCCCTCCGCTTCCATTTCAGCGGCCTGCTGTTTCAGAAAATCTCCCGTGCCCGTCTCCGAGCCGGGATTTTTCGCTTCCAGAATATACGCTTTGGTCTTTTTGTTGGGTTCACCGGACAATTCAAAATGGCCTGAAACAACTGAATATAAATTCTGCTGTTGATCTCCCGAGATTTTAAACTTTGTGCCTTCCGGCCGGGGAAGCACCAACACAATCATACCCAGCAAAAGGCCGATGCAGAGCTTGAATCCGTTTGATTTAAAAAACATATATCTACTCCTTATCTGGTATCCTTGAAAGCATTTTCAAATTCGCAATTTCATGTGTTTGTCACTGCATTTCATTTCTCGTGTGTATAGGCTTCATTGATCTTGGCGATCAGATCATGCAGTTCGCAGGGTTTGGTGAGATAATCAAACGCCCCCAGCTTGATGCCTTCCTGGGCGGCTTCCTGGGAACCATGCCCTGTCAGCATGATGACTTTCATGTCCAGATCCATCTGGTTAAAGACTTTCAGTACCTCAATACCGTCCATGTCTTCCATTTTGAGATCCAGAATCGCCACATCAAAGTCCTGCCCCCGCACTGTTTTGATAGCATCCCCGCCGCTGCAAACGGCGGTAACCTTGAATTTTCTTTTTTTCAGGCGGTTGGAAAGGACGTTCACATAGCCTGTTTCATCATCCACCAGTAAAATCCTGATGCCGTCGACGGCTGCACGGTCATCTTTTTTTTCTGTGCTCATTTTCTTTCCCCTGACCCTTGATCCGGCAAAATCGCGAAGCATTGGTGCGTTGACAGCCACTCTGAAAATCAGATTATCCGCACGATCGACTGGGAAAAAAACATTGGCTGTCAGGTTTTTCTTTGTTTCTTTGATTTAAAATCAGTCATATCCACGTCTCAGCACCAGCTTGTCAATTCTGGCCTGCTCGATTTTGGCATCATGGGATTTCTTTTTCTTGGCCGCCTCGTCCACCTTGGCAACCAGGGTGTCGATATCACAGGGTTTCATCAGGTAATCAAACGCCCCCAGCTTCATACCCTCAATGGCGGTTTCCACGGTGGCATGACCGGTCAGCATGATCACTTCTTTCAGGGGAAAAATCTTTTTGATTTCCTGCAATGTTTCAATGCCGTCCATTCCCGGCATTTTCACATCCAAAATAATCACGTCCACCGTGTCATTTCGTTTCAGAACCTTCAGGGCATCTTCACCGCTATGGGCGGAGATTATTTTGAGTCCCCGTTTATCCAGACGCTTGGTCATGGTCTCAACAAACGGCACCTCATCATCTACCAGCATGACATAAGATGTTGTCATCATCATTCGTCTCCTTTTTAAATTATTTTTAAAAATTTTTTAAAATTGGTTTTATTTATCCTTCAATCGTCGCCAGGCCCTTATTTCTGAAACGGAATCCAGATGCGGAACCGGGTGCCCTTGCCCACCTCACTCTGCACATCGATTTTGCCGCCCATTTTGTTGATAATTCCGTAACAGATGGATAGCCCCAAGCCTGTGCCCTTGCCCACGGGCTTGGTGGTGAAAAAGGGATCAAAAAGACGCGGCAGGTTGGCGTCCGGAATCCCGGGCCCGTTGTCTTCCACCACAATTACAATGTGGCCGGGTTCAATTTCGCTGATCTTGGTGGAAATATTAATGGTACCCCCTGTTTTTTCCATGGCATCCAAAGCGTTATTGATCAGATTAAGCAGCACCTGCTGAATCTCAGACGGTGAAATGGTAATGTACGGAAGGGTTTTCTGAAGGCTGGTCTCAATGGTCACTTTGTTGTATTTTGCCATCTGGGCGGAGAGATCCACAATTTCGGTGACAATATCATTGAGCTGCACATCTTTTACGGTAGAATCGGTTTTTCTAGCAAAACTAAGCAGTTTATGGGTGATTTCCTTGCACCGCCGGCCCTGGGTATTAATCTGGGTCAGGGCCCTTTTGAATTCATCGAGATTTTCACTGTCGCTAAATTCCTCTTCTTCCAGAAGATCTCCGATCCAGCCGGCTTCCTCCACCATAATGGCCACGGGATTGTTGATTTCGTGGGCAATGCCCGCGGCCAGTTCACCAATAGATGCCATTTTGCCGGTTTCAATGATCTGCTGGTTCATGCCTTCTTTTTCCTGGTCCGCCCGGCGGATGCGGCGCACCATGCGCCGGGTGGTATAGCTGGCCATAAATATAATGCCGGCGCCGCCGAGGAGGAAAATCAACACAGCCAGGAGATACATTCTCCGCAAATCAGAAAACGCGTCTGCGGTCTGCTGCTTGACAATCAGCATCCACTGGCCGTTCTTAAGGCTGCCCACGCCATAAAGACTGTCAACACCGGTTTCATCCGTCCATTTAGTAATCAGGATGTTGTTCTTTGTCTTTTCCACCGCATTCCAGAAAAATTCAAACCCATCCGGGTCCGGCGGGATATCCATGGCCGGCTGGGTCTGATACTTCCCTTCCCGGTTTAAAATAAAGGCATACCCGGTCTTTCCGAGGCGCAGATTCTGCACCAGGGAATTAAACGCCATAAAATCAATGGTGGCCCGAAGGAGGAACTCGCGGCCGCTTTCATTCTGCTTGACCGCCACAATAAAATGCGGCGTCCCCCGGAGCCCCAGGAATACGTCACTTATATAGGAATCCGCCTGCCAGGCATTTTTAAACCATTCCGCATCCTTGTAATTTGCATTTCCCAGTTTCAGGGGACCGGCGTAAGCCGCCTGCATGCCTGAGGCCTCCACAATCCCCAAATCCACAAACACATTGCCGTAATCATTTCTCAGGAATTGCAGTTTTCGCTGAAGAAATTCATCGTCATTCAGGGTTTCAAAATTTTTCGTCATTGCCAGAAACCGGATGTTGGCGAGTTTCTCCATTAAAAACGTATCAATGTTCTGCTTGTGTTTCTGGACCAGCTCATTCAAATGGGCATAGGTTTTTTCATGATAGGAAACTTTGAACTGGTGAAGCAGAATGCCGATCACCAGAAGCATTGGCGTAAAAGAGACAATGATGGCACTCAACACCATATTTCTGGAAAGGGACTGGTAATAATTTTTGTTTTTAGGTTTGGCCATGCTTCGCTCCGTCTTATTTCGGCAATGTTCAGTTCCGGTAACGGTCCGATCAATTTCGTCTGGTACTTGTCCCCTCGTCAAACTCGAGAAGGATGACCAGAAGACGTCATAAGATATTTCAGGAAGCATGCCAAAACCGGCAGAAAAAGTTTTCAGCCGGCTGCTTTTTTGTATAACAAATTAAATTTACATTAAATAATCAGTTATCAGCATACCTGAGAAACCGGTTGACCGAATCATTTTCAATAGATTGGCGACTTGCATTTTTCAAACCGGGTGCCCGAATTTACACGAAAAAATTAAAAAAAAGGTTTTTTTTAAAGAAATTCGGGAAACTGATTTTTTTGACCGAGATTTACCGTAAAAAACAGATTGAACGCGTTTTCTGCGCAACTTTTTTTACAGGTTGTAAAATTTTT
This sequence comes from Desulfobacterales bacterium, assembly GCA_963675805.2. Taxonomy (GTDB): domain Bacteria; phylum Desulfobacterota; class Desulfobacteria; order Desulfobacterales; family Desulfosalsimonadaceae; genus SURF-3. The sequence goes on from CAXXNU010000007.1 coordinate 106,486, forward strand.
CGGCATGGATAGCGGAAAAGCCTTGATATTAAGGTTTTTACGTGATCACGGGCCTTCTGGATAAACAGTGTTTCAGTCCTGAAGTGCTGCAAAAAAAATTGGATAAAATGAAAATTCATAAAAGGCACGGGGTATGCATAATAAAATAATTAAACAGATCGGGGAAAAGAAACTTCAGGAGATGAATTCATGAAAACCGTTACATTCAAAAACAAAGCCTACGAAGTAGACAAACAGAATTTTTTGCTGGATTCTGACGCATGGGACGAAAATTTTGCCGTGGGCATGGCCCACGAACTGGACATGCCCGATGGTCTTACCGAACGCCACTGGGAAGTGATCCGGTTTATCAGAAACCGGTTTAAAGAGACCGGGGCCTGCCCGGTGGTCCACGAAACCGCCCGTGTGCTGGGACTGGATACGCACGCCTTCCAGGAGCTCTTTCCTACCGGCTACCTTCGCGGAGCCTGCCTGCTGGCGGGCATCAGCTTCCGGTATGGATGGGTGTATTATTTCGGGGAACCCTATTCCGTCTCACAAAAGAACAAACCGGAAAAGCCCGAAGAAGCAACCAAAAACAAGGTATACCGGACCGATCTTTTCGGTTCACTGGTGGACCCGTCGGAATGGGATGAAGACTGGGCCGCCAGAAGAGCTCATGAAATGGGGATAAAAAACGGGCTGACCGAGAAACATCTGGAAATTATCAATTATCTTAGAGAGAGGTACGAACAGAACCATAAAATCCCGACAATTTATGAATGCTGCGCCTCAAACGACATCCAGATCGATGAATTCGCGGATTTTTTCCCCAGCGGTTATCACCGGGGGGCCATCAAAATCGCAGGACTTCCCACTTTCGGCCTGAACGACAGTTAGACGCCGTAACCGGCATTTTCTGCGCGACAAAAAGTAAGTGAAGCCGTGCGATGGGTAACGATATTGACGCAAAAAATGTCACTCATAAGGTGTCAGGTTTTGCCGCTGTCGGGTGCCAGAAGTCATGAAAGAGGATTCCGGCATCTGACATATGCCCCCCGAAATCTTAAATCCGGCACCCAAGACCTGAACGTTATACCTTTGACTGTTTTTTAAAAAACGGAATTCAGGCGGCAAAGTATGCAAGTTCAATATGATTATCCACTTCTCTAAAATTCAGCCAACCAAGATAACCTATTTTGATTGCGTGTCATTATGAACCTTGCCGATATTTTTTCAGGAATGATAAGACCGGAGCAATCCCCTAAAAAAAGTGAGATTGCGTTGACTTTTAATTCTCTCGTCCCGCAATGACTCTCAAGTGATGGTTCTCTCCATTATCCGGCGAACAGAAGAGGCATTCACTTTATTCTATTTATCCACTAATGATCCATAAAGGCGTCTCTATCGGAACGGATCGCGCAACCCGCAGGAAACCACTATAGAAAGGACAGCGATCATGCTCTATAAAACCATAGAGAAAGCGGATTTTAAAAATCTGGTCGACATTCATCTGAAAGAGATTGAATGCATCGGTCCCCAGAAAGTCGGAACGGATGCGGGAGGCAAACCTCTTTATCAGTTTCTGCCCTTTGAAAAATTCGATGATATCGACCTGGAATACGACACCACGGAATATTCCGCCAAAACCTATTTTATTCCGTACAAAGAAATTCTGTCCCGATTTACCTTCAGCAGTAAGGACTGGCAGCAGGAAATCTCCTATAAAAAGCATCCGCGGGTGCTGATCGGTCTTCATCCCTGTGACATTAACGCGCTGATCAAGCTGGACAAGGTCTTTGCCAAGGAATTCCACCCCAATCCCTATTATCTCTCCCGCCGGGGAAATACCCTGACCATCGGCATCGACTGCGAAAAACCCTGCACCGGCGGTTTCTGCGCCTCTATGGGAACGGATACGGTCACCCATGGATTCGATCTCTTTCTGACGGACATCGGGGACCGGTATTTTCTGAAAGTGGGATCGGACCGGGCCTTTATTCTGCTGAACAAAGTGGGCATTCAAGACATTACTGAAGAAGACCGGGAGCTGTACCTGAAAAAAAGAAATCAGTTTGAAACGGCTTTTGAAAGAAAAATCCGCGTGGAAAATCTTCCCAACCTGCTGGACATTGAATTTGAATCCGATGTCTGGAAAAAATGGGGGGATCAGTGTCTGAGCTGCGGCAGCTGCGCCATGGTGTGCCCGACCTGCTATTGTTACGGGGTCACGGAAAACATGTCCATGGATTTTACGACCAGCGAAAAGGTAAAACAGCTCTATTCCTGCAATCTTTATGATTTTGCCCAGGTCGCGGGGGGTCATAACTTCCGGCCGGACCGGCACACCCGCCTCAAATACCGTTATTATCACCAGCATCGGGGGTTTGTGGATACCTTCGGTCAACCCATGTGCGTGGGCTGCAACCGCTGCGGCCGGGCGTGTCTGGCCGGAATCAATCCTACCGATGTGATTCAGGACCTCCAGATGGAGCAGGGACGATGAAAAAATTTATGCATCCCTATGACATTAAACATGAGACCGACATGGTGGAGCCGCTGGATTACAACCGGCGGAGCCGGTTAAAAGACGTTGACCGGTGTTTCAAGGCAGAGATCACCAATATTATCCGGCTCACGGACATGGAAAAACTGTTCCAGATCCGCATGGTGGATGACAATGACTGGCAGCGATTCGCGTTTCTGCCGGGTCAGTTTGTGATGCTGGAAGTGCCGGGTTACGGTGAAATTCCCATTTCCTTTTCCTCTTCGCCATCCATCAAAAGTACTATTGAACTCTGCATCCGCAAGGCCGGTAAAGTGACGGAAGCCCTTCACCGGGCAAAACGCGGGGCCATTGTGGGGCTCCGTGGACCGTTCGGCACGTATTTTCCCATGGAACAGATGAAAGGCAACAATATTCTGCTCATTGCCGGCGGGCTGGGTCTTGCGCCATTACGGGCACCGATCAGCTTTGTAATCGAAAACCGGGCGGATTTTGAAGACGTGGTCATTCTTTACGGTGCCAAAAACCCCTCCGAACTGCTTTTTGACTATCAATATGAACAATGGCACCGGATTGACGACATTACTCTTGAGGTCATTGTGGAAGAACCGGACAGATCCTGGATCGGACCGGTGGGAATGATCACCAAGCTCCTGGACAATATCGAGGTACCGGCGGATGAAACCTATGCCATTGTGTGCGGTCCGCCGGTCATGTTCAAATTCGTGTGCAGCCGGTTGAATGAAATGGGCATCCCCATGCAGCGCATGTTTGTTTCACTGGAGCGCCGGATGCACTGCGGCATCGGCAAGTGCTGCCGGTGCAACATCGGCTCCTCGTACACCTGCATCGACGGCCCGGTGTTTGATTTCTGGACTGTCATGAACCTGAAAGAAGCGATATAAACTGAACCTGACGACCGGTTACTGAAAGGAAGCCCCCATGAAATATCTCGGCATTGAACCCCAAAAACTCAAAATCGCGGTATTTGATTTTACTTCCTGTGAAGGGTGCCAGCTTCAGTTGATCAACAAGGAAGACACCCTGACGGATTTTCTGGGCGCCCTGGACATCGTCAATTTTCGGGAAGCCTCTTCGACCCGGTCCGACGATTATGATATCGCCTTTATCGAAGGGGCGATTTCCCGCAACGATGAAGTGAAACGGCTCACAAAAATCCGGGAAAAGGCTAAAATTTTAGTGGCATTGGGCAGCTGCGCCTGTTTTGGCGGGGTAAACCGACTCAAGAACGCGACGGATGTGAAAACTGCGAACAAGGAAGTATACGGCAAGGACCCCAAAGAAACCATCTGGGTCAAGTCCGCCAAAGAGATCGTAAATGTGGATATGGAGATTCCCGGGTGCCCGGTGTCAAAAGCGGAAGTGGAATCCATCGTCCGGCATCTGATCTGGGGCGCGCCATTTTCATTTCCGGTATATCCGGTGTGCGTGGACTGTAAACAGCGGTTTACCTCCTGTCTCATGGAAAAGGGCATACTCTGTCTGGGGCCAATTACCCGCGGCGGCTGCAACGCCCCCTGCCCGGCGGGCGGTTTGGGATGCTGGGGATGCCGGGGACCGGCAACAGACCCGAATTATGCGTCTTTTTTTGCCATTGCCGAACAAAAAGGGTTTTCCGAAGTTGAAATCAATGAACGCCTCAACTTTTTCGGCGGGTTTCAGGAGGTAAACGTAAAATGAAAATCAATTTGAATGTGGATGTCCATCATTTGTCACGCATCGAAGGCCACGGAAATATTCGAGTGAGCGTGGAAAACGGCAAGATCAAAGACGCCCGGTGGGATGTGGTGGAAACTCCCCGTTTTTTCGAGGTGATGCTCAAAGACAAGCATTATACATCCGCCGGTATTCTCGCGGCCCGGATCTGCGGCATCTGCTCCATCAGCCACTGCCTTTGCAGCATCATGGCCACGGAAAAGGCGTTTAATATCAGCATTCCGGAGACTGCCGCCAAATTGCGGCTTCTGGCCAAGCATGGGGAAACCATGCAAAGCCATTTGCTGCATGTGCTGTTTCTGGTAGCACCGGATTTTCTGAACGAACCGAGCCTGATTCCGCTGATCGACAAAAATCCGGAACTGGTAGCGGTGGCCGCGCGGCTTAAAGGATTCTCCAACCGGCTATGCGACGCGGTGGCCGGGCGGACCACCATGCCGACGGCGCTTCAGGTGGGCGGCGTGACCGCTGTCCCCTCGAAAAAGGACCTGGCCGCATTTAAATCCGAACTGGAAAAGGTTATCCTGGATCTGACCATGGTGGCAAACCTGTTTCAAACCCTTGATGTTCCGGATTTTGTCCGGGAAACCGAATTTGTGGCCCTGAAAGGGAAAAAAGACTACCCCTTTATCGGAGACACGGTGGTCTCCAGTGACGGGGTGGAAAAACCGGACAAGGACTACCTGAAAATCACCAATGAATATGTGGATAAAAACAACACATCCAAATGGACCCGCCTGTCCCGCGCGTCCTATGCCGTGGGCGCTTTGGCCCGGTTCAACAACAACCACAAGCTGCTCCGGCCGGAAGCGGCAAAAATCGCTGAAAATCTAAAACTGAAGCCGGTCTGCCACAATCCGTTCATGAACAACGCGGCCCAGCTGGTGGAATCCTTTCATATTGCCTATGAAATGATCCGGCTGATTGACGAACTCATCAACTCACCCATGGCTGAAACCGTAGTGCCGGTCAAACCCAAAGCCGGTGAAGGCGTGGGCATTGTGGAAGCGCCCCGGGGCATTTTATTTCACCATTATGCGTACGATAAAAACGGGCGCATTAAAAAGGCCAATTGCGTGGTGCCCACCACCCAGAACAATGCCAATATTCATCTGGACATGCAGGACTTTGCCAGGCAATTCGCGGTAAAAAGCATGACGGACGACAAGCTGGAACTGCTCTGCTCCATGCTGGTCCGATCATATGATCCCTGCCTTTCCTGTTCAGTGCATTAAATGAAACAGGATGAACCGATGGAGACTGTTCACGAAAGAGGATCGTCATCCGCCCGGTTGGTGACGCATTTTTGATTTGCCGCTTTTAACTGCTTTTAGCCTGGCCTTCCCCTTCCGGGCGCCCGACAAAAATTTCCTGAACAATCCGGTTTTTGCCCTGTTTCTTGGCAAAGTACATGAGTCGGTCCGCAACATTCATCATGTCTCCCACGCTCGCCTGGATTCTGGGAAATGTGGCCACTCCCATGCTGAAGGTCACCGGCCAGTTTTGTTGCTGCATCTGGGCATCCAGTCTGTCTTTCAGTTTTTCCGCCAGGGTCACCGCTCCGGTGATATCGGTTTTGACCAGCAAAAGGCCTATTTCATCACCGCCAATCCGTGCGGCAAGGTCAATTTCGCGGATATTGTGCATGATGGTTTCCGCCGCTTTCTTAAGAAGCCGGTCGCCTTCGGCATGGCCCTGGGAATCGTTCACCCGCTTAAAATTATCAATATCAATGTAAACAATGGACACCGGGTCATCGAAGCGCCGGGCCTTCCGGATTTCCATGTCCGCGGTTTCAAAAAACGCCAGACGATTGGCCATACCGGTGAGGATGTCCGTACGGGCAATTTTTTTCTGGGTATCCAGGGCGTTTTTCAAAGTTCCCATCAACAGCACCACAAATAAAAACACAATCAGCCGGAACGTTTCATTGATAAAAGGCACCTCAGGGGTTGAAAATTCATCCCGCAGGTATAAATCCGCAAACAGCCATACGACGGTGCTGAAAAAAGCCATAAAAACACCGGGAATCGTGCCCGCGTACCAGGCGATAAAGACAATGGGAAACATGAAAAAAACGGATAAGGCATACTCCGTGCCGCTGATGCATCGGATAATGCCCACCAGCAGAATAACGCCGGCGGCAACGCTCATCAAGGTGATGCTGCTGAGATTCGTCAGCCATCCATCCAGTTTTTTTAATGGATTTGTCATCGTTCTCACTGGTATTAAACAACCCACACCGTATGGTTTCGCCCACCGTGGATCACTTTGGTGGAGACCCGCCCCAGAAAGAACTCCTCAACTTTTGAAATTCCCCGACGGCCCACCACGATAGCGCCAAAGCCATTATCTGTGGCCTCCCTGATAATGGCACCGGCCCGGCTCAATTCACCGGTGACGATCTTTTCGGAGATTTTATCCGAATCAAAACCGGCTGCCACGAGCTTTTCTTTTAATTCCGAAAACAACGCCGTCATTTCCTTCCGGGCCAGCTCAAACCGGTCCTGAATCATGGCATCCGGCAATTCCGGCACCCAGGGAGTGAGCCCACGGACCACATTAAACAACTGAATCTCATGGCCGGCATCTGCAAGAAACCGGCAAACGGTGTTCACCACCCGCCAGGAAGCGTCTGACCCGTCAATTGCCAGAAGGGTTTTCTTAACCGGCCAGATCTGCCCACCGATGATAAGCGGAACGTCCGTGAGTTTTGAAAGCAGCTTATTTGCCACGCTCCCCATGACAAGGCTTTCCAGAGCGCCAGCACCCCGCCGGCGAAGCATAATCGCATCATAGCCGGCAGCCGCTTCTTTGATAATATCCCTGGCAATGCCCACTTCCCGGTCCTTGATTTTAATCTCAATGCATGACCTGTCAAACCCGCAGCCCACCAGTAATTCGATCGCATTTTCCATAAACCGGTTGAGGCCGTCTCTTTTCTCCTGTTCCCAGGATTTCAACTGCCCGACCATAGTGGCCATGTGACTTTCATTTTCCAGATCCCAGTAGCATTCCGGAACCGGATCAAACACATGAAACAGCACCAGGTGAAGGCCGGTCGGCGGTAAAAATTGCCCGATGTACTGGATGCTCAGCATGGAGCGATCAGAACCGTCGGTTAAAACCAATAGTTTTTTTTGATTATCTGTCATCTTTTTCTCCTGTCTGTTTGGTTTTAAAAGGCCCATAGACCCTAACCGGCTGTATTGTTATAATTTTAAGCAACAAATATGCCATCAATGAAGGACTTTTTTTTTGTCAGTTTCCAACAATCAAATGGAATTTAGGTATCTGGTTATCCACTTCACGCCAGTGGGTGCTGTAGTTCGCATGCAACCAGCCGTATTTGCGAGGAGTGAAAAATGAACGACGAAGTCATCTCCCTGTTTTTAAGGGACTGCTTCGGTCGTATCTCCTTTGCAATGACGACATTTGAGCAGACTGAATATCCGAATTTATTGATAGCAAACCATTCCCCACCGTAAAAAAAACGCCAGCGTTTTTTTATTTTTACACACTGTAAAAAATTCCATCAGATGCTGACTATTCTATTTTTTGTTATACCGTATTCCATTTGCCTGGAATAGATTGCTGCCCGCAAAATGCTGCGGTCTCTGTTAATCCTAATTTATGGCATCATATTTGCAATTTTGTTGTCCACTTAGCTCACATTATTCATGTTGCACTTGCCACGTTGCTGTTTGCAGTGCGTCCGTGAAGGCCTATAATTTAAGGTTTTAGGACGTCACTGCGAAGCAGAGGACCCGGAAACCCTAAATTAGTCGACTTTGATAACCAGATTGACATTTGCACAGGCAACAAAAGCGGAACCGACCGCGACCCATTTCAACGTCAGGGAAGGAGGATGTTCAGATGAGATCTATGCTTGAAAAAATTCGTGTTATTGATTTCACCACCACGGTTGCCGGTCCGGGATGCACTTTTTTTCTCTGCGATCTGGGGGCAGAGGTCATAAAAGTTGAAAAACCGGGCTCAGGCGACGAGGCGCGGCTTTTTCCGCCTTACAAAGGGAATCAGTCCGCGTCATTTACCGCTTTAAACCGGGGCAAGAAAGGAATCACCATTGACCTGAAAAAGCCCGAAGGTGTGAGCCTTTTTAAAGAACTTATTGCCAGCTCTGACGTGCTGGTGGAAAACTTCCGCCCCGGTGTTCTGAAAAGGCTTGGCCTGAGTTATGACACACTAAAGGAAATCAATCCGAAACTGGTGATGTGCTCAATTTCAGGATATGGTCAATACGGGCCGCTGTCAACCCAGCCGGCTTATGATGCCGTCATCCAGGCCATGAGCGGACTTATGAGCACCACCGGCTATCCGGAAAGCCCGCCGCTTCGGGCCGGGACTCTGATTGTGGATATTTGCAGCGCCATGTATGCGGCCTTCGGTATCTGCGCCGCCCTTCTTGCCCGGGAACAAACCGGAGAAGGCGAATATTTAGATATTGCCATGTTTGATGTGGCAATTCAGCTTCTGGAAGCCAAATTCGTGGATTATACCGTCACCGGCAAAGTGGCCCAGCGAACCGGTAATCGATATCCCTATGTCTCGCCGTTCGATACATTTGTCACTGCAGACGGGTTTGTTCTGATCATTTGCGCCGGTGATCATACTTTCAAGGGGCTTTGTAACGCCATGGAGCAGCCGGACCTTGCGGCGGACAAACGATTTGCTGATTTCTTTTCCAGAAACGACAACGAACCCGCCTTGAAAGCCATTATTGAAGAATGGACCCGGCAGCATAATTCTCAAGCGATCATGGAAAAACTGCTTACCGAGGGTGTTCCCGCTTCCCCGGTTAATGATGTCAAACAGGTGATTGAACATCCCCATACAAAAGCCAGGGGTATGATTGTGGACATTGACCAGCCCGGGGCCGGAATCATTCCGATTTTCGGACCGGCCTTAAAAGCGTTAAACAGCCTGGTGGCCGTCCGGGGGCCAGCGCCCGCTCTGGGTGCGGATAACCGGTTGATCCTGGAAAGCGTTCTCGGCAAAACCCCTCAGGAAAGTGACGCCATTATGGCATCCGGTGTCATGGGATGATGGTTTAAACCAGAAGGCAGAAGGTTTCATATAGAAGGTTTAAGGCTGAAGATGAAAAATGGCCGGAAGAAGGAGGACTGGCGAGCCTCCTTTTCTTCCGGCTGGTTTTTCATTGCCTGCGTTACTCGCGGTTTCCGAACTTCAGGCGGTACGCCTTTTCCACCAGATCCGCGCACCATTTGGCATCCGCAAAATAATCCCTGTTGATCACCAGATCGAACTCATAGGGGGACGCATCTTTTTTCTTAAAATTTTTCCGGAAAAAGTCATTTTGCAATTTGTCTTCCTCATCCAGTTTCTTCAGCGCCGCAGCCATACTGATGCCCAGTATTCCGGCCACCCGTTTGGCCCGGTTTTCTTTTGAACTGATCAACCGGACCGCCAGCACCCTGTCCCGCGGCACCATGAGATGAGCGGCCCGACCCACAAAAATGGTGGGATTGTCCTCCACAAGGGAATAGACCGCTACAAATAATTGCCGCATATAGTCGCCCATGGTGAATGATTTCTCCCCGAACAGCATGGCCCCGAAATTATTCATGGCCCCAGGATGCCGTTCGTCAAAGAAATCCACTGTGTCCTTGTTCAGATCCGCGTTGTTGGCAATGTATTCCAGAATTTCCCGGTCCACCACCCGAAAACCCGTTTTGTCAGCGACCAGATCCGCTATTTCAAGGGCACCCACGCCAATTTTTCTGGAAAAACTGATACAATAATTGATTTTCTCAGCTGCTTTTTTCTCCTTCAATGCCGCCTGCTGTTTTTCCTCCCACTGGCGGATGCATTTTCCTGCCAGTTCCGCGGTGCTCACTCTTTTTTTGGCGCGGCCCGCATACATTCCGGGCACATAGTTTATTCCATTGGCACTGTCTGTCATTTTTTGATCCTCCGTTCAATCGGTTGCCATGCTGTGGTTAATTTCAAACCGGATAAGCCGGAAAAGTTTGAAGTGAACTAAAGTTTAAAGTGAGCTAAAATTATGGACAATGCCTTCGGCATTTTCGATTTTTAGGTTCAAAAGGATCGCTCGATTCGCGCGGTCCATAACTTTAGACACGATAGATCATTTTCGGCACTTCACACTTTTTGCGTTTATAAATTATTTTGCTAAAAAAGCCCAAAAAATAGAGACCAGAAACTACACCATCCAGACAGTAAACTCCCTGCCCGCATGAATGACTTTGTTGCTTACCCGACCCATAAAAAATTCCTGCACCCGGGACAACCCCTTTCGCCCCACCACGATTGTTCCGTAATTGCCGGCTTTTGCTTCTTCAACAATGGCACCGGCCCGGCTGTTGATGCCGGTGATAATTTTCTCTTCGATATGATTTTCATCAAATCCCGCCAGAATCAGTTTCTCCTTGATATCACCAAACAGGCGCATCATTTCGTTATGAGCCAGTTCAACATTTTCAGCCGGCATCATAAATTCCGGACTCTCCGGGACCAGACTGCCGAAGCCTCTGATCACATGCACCAGGCCGATAGCATATCCATGCCGGCCAAGATTTTCAGCGACAAAATCAACTGCCTTGAATGAAGAAGTCGATCCATCAATTGCAATAAGCACCCGGTTGTTAATCTCACGACGGCCCGCAATTAATAACGGACAACTGGTTAATTTATTGAAAAGCTTATTGGCCACACTGCCCACCACAATGGTCTCAAGCGCACCGGCGCCCCGGCGGCGCATCACCACCCCGGTATAGTTGCCCTCTTCTGCTTCCTTGATAATATCCCGGGCAATGCCGACTTTGCTTTTTTGAATTTTGATTTCAACCGAATCTTCCTTGTATCCAGCTTCGACGAGGGTTTTCTGGGCCTCTTCACAAAATTCCGTGATTCTTTTTTTCTGGGCCACTTCCCAGCCGGTCATCTGACTCATGACATGCTGATACTGGGGGCTTTTTTCAAGATCCCGGTAGCATTCGGGAATCCCGCTGAATACGTGATACAAAACAATTTTAAAATCTTTAAAAGCCGCTACCTGCCCCAGATAGGTTAATGTCATACGGGCACGTTCGGAACCGTCCATCAACACTAGTAATTTTTTTTGATTTTCCATTTTTTTACCTCATCACATGTGATTATCGGGTAAATTTTTTGATATCGCCAAGCCGCTTTATACGAGCAAATTTTCACGCTTCAATGTTTCATGGTTGAGCCCTGGGCAATGACAACGGCGCCCTTGGGACGGATGCGGCTGCCAAAAGCACCACAGAATATAAAATTCCGGGACGGCACTTTCGCCAGCGCGCAATGCTTGATAAACACATCCTGACCAAAAAAAAGGACGGATGACAGTCCACAGGTGTCAATATAAACTTTCTTATTCTGAAAATCAGGGCTTTCAAGGGTCCGCACCAGTTCAAGAGCGGACGCGCCGTCAAAATCACCGCTGAGTTTAAGATAAAGTCCGCCGTTTTTTTGCTGTCGGTTGATTCTGAAATTTAATGCCATCAGTACCTCCTTTAAAAAACGATGACCGGCGTCTATCGGCCCTGTGACACAACCAACCGGTTGACAGCCGAATGAAGCGTTTCAATGGGGTTCGTACACTAAAAATGCAACAAAGGTGCCAACCCTTCAATTATTAATGTCAACTAAACACTTAAAAAATTAATAAGATATCAGATAGTTATAGACTTAATGAGATTTCAATAAGTAAGGGCCGCCGGCCGGTGATGACGGGTGTTAACGGTTTTTACATGTTGGCAAAATTTTCAAAGCCCGCTGAGGAAAATAAAACCCGCTGAAAAAGAGAACCGGACGTGGTGCGGCTTTCCTCTCAGCGGGTTGTTAAGGGCCATGCCGGCCGATCTCAGGGCTAAATGATCCTTTATTCCCGCAGAATTTTTTCCATTTCAAAGAAAAGATCCTGTTCCCGGATAACGCCCGCAAGGCGGCCGCCGTCCATCACCACCAGCCGCCGCGTCTTGTGGTTCAGCATCATATAACAAGCTTCCATGAGAGACGCCTTGCCGTCGATGGCATAGGGGGCCGGTGCCATGATCTCGCTGATGGGAAGATCCGCTTTCTTTTTAATCTCACTGGTGAACATCCCTTTCCAGAACATGGGGGAATACTGAATCGTATCCGCTAAAGACGGCTTTGGCGCGGAAAGATATGCCGGCATGATCATATCCATCAGGTCAACAATCTCCACCAGCCCGGTGACTTTGCCCTGGTTATCCAATACCAGCACCGACCGGTGGCCGGTTTCCATGATAATGGAAGTGGCCATCTTGGAATAGAAAGATTTCTTCAGTTCCCGGATCGCTTCCTTTATTTTGGCCTCCCCCCGCAGGGTAGTGTATTCGCTGATAGGTATCATGACCCCGGACACGGTCTTTTCTTCTTCCTGCTCCTGCGCTTTTCCGATGCTCACCGCATCCCTGATTTTTCCGGCCAACACATCAATATCGCAGGGCTTTGACAGGTAGTCAAATGCCCCTTCTTCCCGCGCCTGTCTGGCGGATTTCAGATCGCCGTGGCCAGTAAGCATGATTACCGGAAGATCCGGATGGGTTTTTCTGATTTGCGTGAGTGTCTCGTGACCGTCCATGCCGGGCATCTTGATATCCAGAATAATGACATCGGGATTTTCGGTCAGCTTTTTGAGAGCCTGTTCCCCGCTTTCCGCCATAATCGTATCAAATCCCCGGCGGGTCAGAATTTTGTTCGTGGTTGCACGAAACTGGGCCTCATCATCCACCATCAACACCTTTATTTTTTTATCCATAATTGTGTATCTCCCTTTTTATTGAGCGCTTTCTTGTCTGCGTTTATTCTTATAAGTTTGATGAAATGACCGGTAACAGCGACCAGAAAAACAAGACGATCATTGCAATGGACATGAGAATCGCGAAAACGGCAAACCGCCATCCCAATCCACAGTGTTTGGTCAGTCCCAGGCCGATGAGAATCCACTTCCAGGGCTCGGTGATCCATACAAACAACGGAATCCAGGACACCAGAAGGGTCACGCCTGATGCAAAGGCGTAAACACTGAAAACCTGGCGAAAAGGCATCTTTCGCCCCAAAAACATGGTGATCAGCATGTATCCCAGGCCGGCGGCAATGGCTGTCATACCCATGGCATTGACGAAATAAATACCGCCGGCAAGGGCCGGATTTTCCGCCAACTGGGTCATGAGAAGCGCCACGGTGGAGAATATGGCGGATGACGTCAGAAATCCCAATGATTGGGTAAAAGCCGTGTCTTCAGACAACTCTCTGAAAAATGTCCTGGGTGTCCCCAGAATTTTTGACAGAGCAGTAAAATAATACCCGAATGAAAACCCGTTTGCTGTCTCGATTATCGCATCCATTTTATAGAGTCCCTGTTTTGTAAAAAATGCCTATCACCAGCATAATGAGCGTCAAAACAAAGTAAAACGACCGCTCGGTTTCCCTGGTAAAATAGAACCGGCCATTTTCATAATGAACGGCTCGTTTTCCCTGCCTTTTTTTCCCGGAATCTGAATGTTCATCATTCATTTTAAAATTTCCTTTCACTGCCTGATCGCTTGTGTTCTGGCTCAGTTTTTAAAATCCTGGCAAGTCCCCGAAACCCCGGACCGCCCAGAAAAATCCCGTCATCAGCACCAGCAGAATATTGGCGCAGAACCACAGGGGAATGCCCACCCGCAGATAATCTTTGGGTTCCAGGTACCCGGACGCGTAAACAATGGCGTTCGGGGGGGTGCCGATGATCAGACAATACGCAAATGAAGACGCAATGGCGGTTGACATGGCCATAAACGGGAGATAGGTCGAGCCCGGATGCACCAGCCCGGCCATGTTCAGGGTAATGGGTCCGACAGCGGCCGCGGCCGGTCCGTCCGCCATCAGGTTCGTCATAATGCCGGTGAGCCCGTTGGAAACCGCCATGAGAGGCAATCCGGAATCCAGTCCCAACGGCGCGATGGTGTCAATAACCGTGCGGGCGATCCAGTAGGCAGCCCCGCTGCTGTCCAGAATCCTTCCGAAAATAATGGCGCCGGCATAGAGCCAAACAACGCCCCAGTCGACTTTTTCCTGATAATCCCGCCAGTTCACCACACCGGCCAGCAGGTAGGCCACCGCACCAGCCACCGCGATCACGCCGATGCCGAGACGAACCGGAAGAATACCCATCTGGTAAAAGGTTTTTTCCGTGAACCACCCAAACACCATAATAACAAAAATGATGAGCGCCGAAATCTGCGTTTTGTTCCACCCGCCCATGCGGCCGATTTCATTTTTCAGGTGATCCATGGCGGGCGCCAGGGAGTGAATTTGCGGTTTGAACCGCCAGTTCACTAAAAACCAGGTAATGGGAATCATAATGATAAGATACGGGAAACAATAGGACACCCACTGGAAATAACCGATATCCAGGCCGAACATGTCATTTAAATAGGTCATCATAATGACGTTCCGGGCCCCGCCCGAGGGCGCGCCCGGACCGCCGATATTGCACGCCATGGCAATGGCGATCATCAACAGTTTTCCCAGTTCCGGATCTTCGGGAATGTCTTTGGTCAGGCTGTTCTGGTACATGAGAATACCAATGGGAAGAAACATGGCAGCCAGGGCATGATCGGAAATAAACGCCGCAAGCGGTGCGATGATCAGGAAAAATATCAGGGTAATCCATTTGACATTGGGTTTTGCCAGTTTGCTGAACATGGCCAGGCAAACCCGCTTGTCCACCCCGGTTTTCACAAAAGCGGCGGCGAACATCAGGCTGCCCATGATAAACCAGACCGCATCATCCCAGTAGAGGCCTGCCACATCGCTGCGGGAGACAACACCGGTAAACACCAGGATCAGGCCGATGCAGAACGCCACCCCGGGAAGGGGAATGCATTCCGTTAAAAAACACAGCACCACAAATACCATCATGGCAATGGATACCTTAACATGCCACGCCCCCTTGTCCGCTGCGGCCCGATCTTTTTCACTTAATTCCTCATATTTGAGTCCTTCTCTTCGCAGTTCAAATCCGGCCTTCATCATGGATGAGAACTTTTCATCCTCAACCGAAGATTCAATATACTGTTTGGCCTTTTCAAGATTTTTAGCGTCTGCTTCAATGCCGTACTTACCGCACCATTTCAAATCCCGGCTTAAAAACCGTTTTTTGGAAAACGCGCCCATACCCATGTTCTGTTCCATGACCTGGACGGTAATCAGCTGCCACTGCTCGGCTGCATTGCTTTCAATACCGAACAGGCTGGTGGAGAAAAAATTCTTCACTGCTTTGGGGCCGACGTTGTATTCCATGCCCACGTCTTTCATGCCGTAGGGGGTCGGCATGAATAAAAGAACAAAAAACAGCACCACTGGAATGATAAAAATTTTCCAGTCCACATATTTGTCATACCCTCTTGCTTTCTGCTTTTCCTTTTCCCGGTGAACAGCCATATACAGTCTCCTTTCCGATTGATTCAAAAATGAATTATTTCTCAAAGGACCCCGGAATTCGGCCGGAATCATTATTATTCAATGTTACCTGAAGCATTACTCTTCCTTAAAACCGCAGGGTTTGGTGCGTCTGTTCCGTTTTCGCCGTTTGCGCGTTTTCTTTCTTCCATTGCCTGCTTTTTGGCATATGCATCTTCCACTTTTTCAAGAAGCTGCGAGATATCGCACGGTTTCATGAGATAATCAAAGGCCCCCAGTCGCATGCCGCTGACGGCCAGATCAAAAGACCCGTGCCCGGTAAGCATGATCACTTCGATCAGGGGATGGGATGATTTAATTCTTTTCAAGGTCTCGACACCGTCCATTCCCGGCATTTTAACATCCAGAATCACCACATCCACAGGAGTCTCTTCGATAATTTTAAGGGCTCCCTCACCGTTCGGGGCACGAAGGGCGGCAACCCCTCTTTTCTCCATGATTTTAGCAGTTGTTTGCAAAAATCGTTCTTCGTCATCAACGATCAGCACTTGAACGTTGCTCATTATATTCACCTCCACGTCTTCCTTTATTTGGATGCTTTGTTAAATCCGGGAACCACACCGGGATGACCCGACCACCAGTGCCGAATCAGGCAATCGGCAGGAGCACCGTAAACGTTGTGCCCACCCCGAGCTGGCTCTCCACCTCGATCTTTCCGCCCAGATTTTCAATGATGCCAAAACAGGTGGAAAGCCCAAGTCCGGTTCCGGTGCCCACCGGCTTGGTGGTGAAAAACGGCAAAAAGATTTTTTCCAGCTGATCTTCAGCAATGCCGCACCCGTTATCCATCAACCGGATACGCAACCGGTCATTGTGCTGATCCACTTCGATGCGGACCTCCGGTTTTGGCACGTCTTTTACCGCGTACACGGCATTGTTAATAAGATTGAGAAAAACCTGTTGAAGCTGGGACGGATCGCTTTCAATTTCCGGCAGATTCGGAGCAATTGCCGTTTTTATCACCACCTCGTCCAGCATGGCCTGGTGCGCGACCATACCAACTGTTTCACTAATCAGCTCTCCGGGCATAATTTTACGGATCACAGGGTCGGATTTACGGGCGAATTTCAGCAGCCCCTGGGTGATCTTCCGGCACCGGTCAATCTGAATGCCGATCTGGTTTACGGAATCTTTTATCAGATCAAAATTTTCCCTGTCCGCATCGCTGTGGGGAGACACATCCTGAAAGAGATCGCCGATCATGGTCACTTCGGCCTTCATGACCTGCAGGGGATTATTGATCTCATGGGCGATGCCGGAACTCATTTCACCCACCTCCGCCAGTTTGCCCGCCATGATCAACTGATTGGTCATTTCCCGTTTTTCCGCATCCGCCACAGACAGCCGATACGCCACATTGGATGCCAGAAAAAACGCAATGACCACCACCACCGCGCCGCCGATAAAAATAAGTCCAACAGCCGCCATCACTGCCTGAATTAATGGCGCCGCGGCGTCCATAAAATCCTGACGCACCACCAGTTGCCAGTCAGTCTGTTGCAGCCGGCCGACAGCATACCGATATTTATTCCCCTGATCGTCAGCAGCGGAATACGTCACAATGCGCCCATTGGGCAGATCACTAAGTGAAAAATTGGGGTCTGTTTCCATAAGTTTGCCGCCGGAGCGCTGTTTGGTCTGAAACAGTCCGTCTTTGTTGATCAGATAGGCCTCCCCGGTTTTTCCCACCCGGATGTTTTCCACCAGGTTGTTAAAATAGTATGTGTCGATGGTGGCCCGCAGATACCAGTACACGCCGTTTTCCTCTTTCTTAACGGCAATAACGAAATGGGGCGTATTCCGATAGCCCAAAAATACATCGGAGATATAAACTGATTTTTCCTTGACCGCCTGGAACCAGGGGGCATCCTGATAGTTTTTCCCTTCCAGATCATAGGGGCCTTTGTACGCGATGTGATTGCCGGAATGATCGAAAATGCCCAAATCCAAAAACGCAGGGGAGCTTTTCTGCAGTTTCTCAAAAACTTCGGCCAGGCGATGTTCCCGGCAGATAAATTCATAGTCATTGGTATTGGCGATGAACTTGAGATCTTCGGTCCGTTCCAAAAGAAACTGATCGATCATGTTGCGGTGATCATCCACAATCCGGATCATTTCAGAGGTCACCCGGGCATGAAGGGTGGATGCAAAATAATAAACAAGGGTGGCGCAGACGAGCAGCAAAATAACAAATGGCGCGACAAGAATCCGGGAAAGAATAATCCTGCGAATGCGCGAATATTTGGCCGGTCGGTCTTTTTGGCGGGCGGTTGTCTCCATTGGCTGGGTCCTTCAAAAAAATTTATCTGGCGAATTCCGTATGAAAAATTTTCCAGTGCCGCACGCGTCAAGCGTTAGCTCTATGCATGCCCGTCACCTCAGCAATGCTATGCAGAAGATCTGAAGGGTCTTCGCTTTTTTCTATAAAATCGTCGGCCTTTCGGACGCAGGGGTGATTTTCATATTCAGAAAAATGGGTATAAATAATCTGCGGAATCGTGGGCACCAGGTTCTGTACTTTCTCCAGCACCATGAGTCCCACACTCACCGGAAAGTCGAGTTCCATCACCAGAAGATCGGGCAGCGTGCCCCGGTATAACTGGGCCAGAATTTCCTTTCCCGTGCCGGCCTCCAGGATGTCACATCCTTGTGCCACCAGTTCCCGGGACAAAAAAGAACGGACATAAGGATTCGGGTCCGCGATGAGGATTAATAATGGTTTGTCCATGTTGTGCGCTCCCTGGGTGTTTAAAAACTATCCATAGTAATTCAAGCAATGTGCCAATTTGTGGCACATGCCCAAAGAAGTGAATAGACACTTGAAATTAATTGGAATAATTATAATTCGGCAGGGGCGTCAGCCGTACATTGACAGGAATTTGCCAATTTTTTTTACAGGCTGTAAAAAAGAAATGGGCACCTGCAACCCTTGCAAATGCTGTCATTATGGTAATCCATGAAGAAAACCCGAAAGGGCCGGCGAAGAAAGCCGGCAATGGGAGGAGAAGGTGTCAGGTGTCAGGTGTCAGGTGTCAGGTGTCAGGTGTCAGGTGTCAGGTGTCAGATTGCAGGTGCCTGGTGTCCACATCGTCTTTCCTGACACCTGGACCTGACCCGTATAAACCGGAAAAGCTAAAAGTGAAAGAACATTTGAAGTGAACCAACACAGGGAACCCCCAACCCATAGGCCAAGTTTGTAATAATGGTTTCAGGTTCCATGTTGCAGGCTTCAGGTGCCGGGTGTCAGCGTCACTTTTCCTGAAACCTGAACACTGACACCTTATGCTGGAAAACCGCCTCCCGTATGCGCTGGTTCACTTTCTTGTTTTTTTCCAAGAATTGAGACATCAGGCATTAAGACCTGAACAAGGAATGACAGAATCAGGCGCTAAAGACACTTATCATATTTGGGCGCTTTGTTTTTTTATCAGGCGCTCTGGTCTGCGGAGGTGGTGACAGACGTTTCAAACACCAGATTGTATTTTTCGATTCTGGATTGCAGCGTCGGCCGGGACATACCCAGCATTTTGGCGGCCTGGCTGCGGTTCCCGTCGGTAAGGACCAGGGCTTCGCCAATCACGATGCTGCCGAAGCGATCCATCAGATAGGCAAATGCATCTTCTTCGATCCGGTTGGTCAGCATGTCACGGACCCACTGGCGGGCTGCCTTTTCAATGGAGTCTGTGGAAGGGGCGTCTGATTGTTGCTCTTTTCCCGAAATTGCGTTGGACACGTCCGCCGGCCGAATAGGATAGCCGCTGCTGAAAATCAGGGCTTTTTTGATGGAATTACTGAGTTCCCGAACATTGCCGGGCCATGAATATTTTTCCACGACTTCCCGGGCTTCCGTGGTCATGCCGGGATTATCAATATTCATTTCTTTTGAAAACAAAGACAGGAAATACTCGCACAGCAGGGGGATGTCTCCCCGGCGGTCCCGGAGCAGGGGGAGATTGACGGTCACCACTTTCAGGCGGTAGTAAAGATCTTCCCGAAATCGTTCCTGATCCATCAGCTTTTCGAGATTCCGGTTGGTGGCGGCAATAATACGCACATCCACCGAAATGGGACGATCCCCGCCCAGGCGTTCAATACTGCGCTCCTGGATCAGCCGTAGAATCTTGGCCTGAATGGACATGGGCATATCCCCGATCTCATCCAGAAAAATCGTGCCCCCGTTGGTCTGTTCGATTTTACCCACCCTCCGGTTGGAAGCGCCGGTGAACGCCCCTTTTTCATAGCCGAAAAGTTCACTTTCGAGCAGGGTCTCGGGAATCGCCACGCAGTTGATCACCAGAAATGCCTTATCCGCTCGCTGGCTGTGCTGATAAATGGCCCTTGCCACCAGCTCCTTGCCGGTACCCGACTCCCCGCGGATCAGGACCGTTGCATCTGTGGGCGCTACCCGGCCGATGGACTTGTACACTTCCTGCATCACATCACTTCGGCCGATGATGGCATCCGGAACGGCCGCGTCCGGCCCCACGTTCATCTCCACCCGGGACCGCATCAGGCGCCCGGCTTCCAGGGCCTGGGCGATCAGGTTCAGCATCGACGGAATATCAAAGGGTTTTAAAATATAATCAAACGCCCCCAGTTTGGTGGCTTCAATGGCCGTGTCTGTGGTGCCGAAAGCGGTCATGATAATCACCGGCAGGGTGGAATCGATATTGCGAATTTCCCTGAACGCGGCCAGTCCGTTCATTCCGGGAAGCCGCACATCCATCACCAGAAGATCCGGAACCGTTGTCCGGACTTCCTCAATACCCGCTTCTCCGGTGGGGGCCACGCGGATATGATATCCCTCCTCTTTCAGCAACTTGGCAAAGCTGATCCGCAACTGATCATCATCATCAACAATCAAAATCGAACTCATTTTCATTTCTCCCCAACCGCCGGAAACGTCAGCACAAAAGTGGTACCCTCGCCTTCTTTTGAATCGAGGACCAGTGTGCCGCCATGTTCTTCTACAATGCGCACCACGATAAACAGCCCCAATCCGGTGCCCGTGGCCTTGGTGGTTTCAAAAGGCTCCAGCGCCCGGTTCCGAACCGCTTCACTCATCCCGGGGCCGTTATCCGCCACCCGGATCCGGACCACCTGCTCCATGTTCTCGGTGAAAGCCGCTGCTTCACTGATGGCAATCTCCCCGCCGGTCTCCATGGCTTCACAGGCATTCACAATAAGATTGACAAACACCTCTTTGACCAATTCGGGGTCCGCGTCAATCATTGGCAGATCCGGGCTCTGATGACGGACAACCTTGACGGAGTGCAGTTCCAGACGGTACGACAACAGGTCCACCGTCATGTCTATGACCTGAGAGATATTGATTTCTTGCTTTTTGAGACGGTGGGGTTTGGAAAATTCAAGGAAATTACGCACAATATTGTCCAGCCGGCGCATCTCTTCGGACACCACTTCAAAATCTTCCTGCTGCAGGTCCGTTAATTCCAGATTTCTTTTTAATGAAAAAAGGCGCATATTGATGGAGGTCATGGGGTTCCGGATACTGTGGGCCACTTCCGTGGCGAGTTTCCCCACCAGGGCCATTTTTTCGGAGTTCACCAGCATGGCCTGGCTCTGTTCGAGCTTGGATTTTGCCTGGTCCATATCCTTCATCAGTCCCTGCACGTGATTGCTGAGAACGCTGACTTCATTTCCGGAAGATATGTTTTGATCTTCCGCGATGGCGGTTTTGACAGACAACCGGCGAATGGGAATGAGAATCTGGGTAAACAGGAAAAAGACCAGAATAACGCCTAAAACAAGAGCCGCGGACATAAAGAAAACCGTGAGCGCAAAAATCCGTTTCATCTGGGATTTGCTCTGGTTCCGGATCTGACTGATACGCACCTCATTGGCGTGTTTGTAATTCACGCAGAGGGCATTTAAATCAAAAAATTTCTCTCTTACTTTCCAGTGCAGGGTTTCCCCTTTTTCCCGCTCATCCGCCTGATACAGACTGATCACCCGGTCTTTGTCCGCGACATACTGCTCGTAGGTTGCAATAATATGATCCAGCAGGCCCTGATGTTCCGGCTTATTGTCGACTTCCCGGGCCTGTTCATACCAGTTCAAAAAGGCCCGGCGGTGGACTGCCAGCTCATTCAGCCACTTGGTATCCCGGTCCAGAAAAAAATATGTCACAAACCCTTTCTGGCTGGCCAGTTCAGTTTCCATCTCCCGGGACGCCTGGAGCGCTGCCATATCTTCCCCGATGACCTGGTTCAACGTGGTGTTGAATTGGACTGAATACCATATCGTGGTTAGACCGATGCCGAATGTGGTCAGCAACAGGAGCATCAAATTCAGGAATATCCGGGTTGAAATTCGGAATTTAAGCCGCCATGCCATTTTTTTTGATCTGCCCTTTCCGGATAATGACGAATCGTCGGTATCCGTTTCAAAATCTGCAGCGGCAAGCAGTTCTTTTGCCGCCGCCTGAAACCGTTTTCCTGATTCCTTAATATCCGGCGGTTTGTTTAGTAAAGCAAGCCTTTTTAAAAATGTGGGGCGCACGGTGGAATTTTTAATCATGTCAAAAAGAAGTCTTTTCAGATTGGTGGTTAATAGCCCGAATCCAGATGTCATTGAAGATGAAAAGGCGGGAATCGCACATGGCTGATCCCCGCCTTTTATCAGAGTGAAAAAACAACCCCCATGCCAGCCTCTTTTATTTATCGGTCAGCATCACAATTCCCTTTTTCTCGAGCATATTCCTGCCTTTGCCGGTCATGATAAAATCAACAAACGCTTTTCGCGCGCCGGCCGGTTCTCCCTTGCTCACAAAAGAAAACACCTCATAATACGGATATTCGGGGCTGTCCGGGGTGATACCGTCAATTTTGAGGATTTTAACGGCTGCGTCGCCGGTCACCGCGGCTTTGGTGACAAAAGAAACCACAAATGGAATGCGCCGGGCTGCCTCCACCACCATGCTGGATCGATAGGCCATAAAATCATACGCAATATCTGTTCCCTCCATAAAAAGGGTTTTGAAGTTTTGATAGGAGCCGGTATGTTTGTCCGGCACAATGGTAACAATGACCTGATCTTCCCCCCCAAACTGTTTCCAGTTGTTTGCCTCGCCTGCAAAAATCTGCTGCACCTGAGCTTTGGTTAACGTATCCACCTGATTGGTGGCGTTGGTGAAAACCACCATCGGATCCTTTGCAAAAATAATTTCAGTATACCCGTAATCACTGTGCCGGCGATACAGGCGGGTGGTGGAAACCGCCAGGTCCGTATAATTATTTTCTACCCGGCTGATCACGGCGTCTGACGATCCGACATAGAGATCGACGGTGATCCCGGTTTTTTCGGTGAAAGCAGCAATCACTTCCGAACCGATGGCTTCATAGCCCTGGGCCGAACAGCTGAACGAAAGGGGCTGGGAAG
Organism: Desulfobacterales bacterium; assembly: GCA_963675805.2. Taxonomy (GTDB): domain Bacteria; phylum Desulfobacterota; class Desulfobacteria; order Desulfobacterales; family Desulfosalsimonadaceae; genus SURF-3. The sequence continues at coordinate 129,629 of CAXXNU010000007.1, forward strand.
CGGCTGAAACCTGGGTGAAGCCCCCAAAAAGCGCCAAACAAAAAATGATGCAAGCGGTAATTATGGTTTTCGTTTTCATGGTCTTCTCCTTTAATGATAGATTGATGACAAAAGTTGGCGACAATGATTTAGGGTCGTCGATTGTCTATTGATTATTTTCATCTGCAACCTGTATGCCATAAATCAGTGCCCAGATTAACAAGTATAAAATACTGAAATAATTAATAAAAATTTTTAGAATCATCAAAATCAGGCCGGCTGGTTGCCGGCATTGCCAACTTTTTTTACAGGATGTCAGCGGAATTTACATGCGGATGGTTTCAACTAACGCAGGAAGCCCGTAACCCATGCGCAAGGTATATGATAATGGTTTCATGTTGCAGGTTTGAGGTGTCGGATGTCAGCGTCGCTTTGTCTGAAACCTGAACACTTATACCTTTTTCTGGAAAACCGCCTCCTTTATACACTTGGTTTATTTTTTTTGGTGCAAGAATTGAGGAATAAGGCATGAAAACCCGTGTTTCATTAAAATTACCGCACCGGTCGCGGTACTGGCGCGCTGGTCACAAAAATTGGCAATTTTTTCATTTTTTTCAGATTATAATTTTAAAACAAAGCCTATTCTGCTATTTTTATAATTTTTTTGGTAATCATAAACAAGGATGGTAAAACGCTTCTATGACACGGGTATTTCAACGGTCTCCGGTTATTCTGGCATCCAAATCCCCGCGACGGCGCACGATGCTGGAGGCGGCGGGCATCAATGTCACGGTGTCACCCAGCCGTATCCGGGAAAAAGATTTTCTGCTGCTCACGCCGGAAAGCTATGCAAAAACTCTGGCCGAAGCCAAAGCCCGGGATGTGGCAAAAAACAATCCCGACGCCTGGGTGATCGGGGCGGATTCCATTGTGGTGATTGAGGGCCGGATTTTGGGGAAGCCGGCAACCATGAATTCGGCAAGGGACATGATCCGCCGTCTCAGCGGTGAAACTCACCGGGTCCTGACCGGGTATGCCATTGCGTGCCAACACCGTGATCACTTTTTTACGGACGTGGTGTGCACGGAGGTGACGTTTAAACCCCTCACCAATGAAGAAGTGGAGTGGTATATCCACACAAAAGAGCCGTATGACAAAGCCGGGGGCTACGCTATTCAAGGGTTGGGGGCCTTTATGGTCCGGGCCATCGCAGGGTCCTATACCAATGTCGTGGGGCTGCCCCTTTGCGAGGTGCTGGACCACCTTTACAAACACCACGTCATTTCAAGGGCCATTGCGACGGAAGCACCTGCCCGGGCGGGAAATGAGCCTTCATGAAAAAAACAATTGAAACCATAATATCCCGGATGGCCACGGCTGCAACTTCGGCCCATCGGGATCCATCCGAAGTACGTCTGGTGGCGGTGAGCAAAACCGTGCCGCCGGAAAAAATTCAACGAGCCGTGGATGCGGGGTTGCGGATTTTTGGTGAAAATTATATCCAGGAAGCCACCGCCAAAATCGACACCATTGCTGATCCGCGTCTGTACTGGCATTTTATCGGGCATCTCCAGTCCAACAAGGCAAAAGTCGCGGTACAGTATTTTGATCTCATTCATTCCGTGGATTCCGTCAAACTGGCCGTGGCAATCAGCAAGCAGGCAAAAAAACGCAGCAAAGTGCAACATATTCTTGTTCAGATCAACATCAGCGAGGAATCCACCAAATCCGGCATTTCAGCCGATGAGGCACTGCGCATGGTAAAAGATATCAGCACGCTGGAAAACGTGTCAGTCCGGGGGCTCATGACCATGCCCCCGTTTTTCGACCAGCCGGAAAAGGCCCGGCCCTACTTCAGGCAATTGCGCGAGATCCGGGATCAGATCGCCGGTGCAGGGGTTCCCGGTGTTGATATGCGCGAACTGTCCATGGGCATGACCGGTGATTTTGAGGTGGCCATCCAGGAAGGGGCCACTCTGGTGCGCATCGGCACCGCGATCTTTGGAGGCCGCTCATGAAACTTCTTTTGCATGTCTGTTGCGGGCCGTGCGCCATTTATCCGGTGACCGTGCTTCGAGAAAAGGGATATGAGGTGATGGGGTATTTTCATAAAAACAATATCCATCCCTATACGGAATGCCTGAGACGGCAGGAAGCCCTTGAGACATACGCAGGCCGAATCGATCTGAAGGTCATCTACCAGGACGGATACGATCTTGAGGGATTTTTACAAAAAATGGTTTTCAGAGAAAAACAGCGCTGCGGCATCTGTTATCATGAGCGCCTGCGTTCTGCTGCCAAAATTGCCGCCAGGGGAAAATTTGATCTTTTTTCCTCCACCCTGCTCTACAGCAAATTTCAAAACCATGAGATGATCCGATCCATCGGAGAGTCCGTCGGCAAATCGGTCGGGGTGCGTTTTTATTATGAAGATTTCCGGGTCGGCTGGAAAACAGGCATTGATCGTTCCAAAGAGATGGGCATGTACCGGCAGCAATACTGCGGCTGCATTTACAGTGAAAAAGAACGCTATTACCAAACCACCTGATACGGCCCTATGCTTGGCAATTTTTTATACTACATTATCGCGCTGCTTATTTACGCCACTTACCAGCCCCCCGCGGATACGGGGGTTCCGCCCCTGTATGTCCTGATTCTGTTTCTCGGTCTCAGCCTTTTTTTTGCCGGTTTCACCTGGACCCGATTCAGAAAAATCGAGCAGATGGCAGACCGTACCGATACCCCAAACGACGTCCAGGAACTGGACAATCTGTTTCACGCGGCCCTCACCCGGCATTCGATCGTTGCCATTTTAGTTTATGCCATTGATATTTACGCCCTTAAACTCAGCCATTTTCTGGGGCATGCAGCAATTTTTCAAGCCTTTCCCACCCTGGAAGCCCTGGTTTTTCTCGGCCTGTTTGTGGCTTATCTCGCCGTTGTCTGGGCATGCGCCTACAATGCTTTTTTAAAAATCTATCATAATCACATTTCCCGCAGAAATTACGTTCTATCCAACATTTCCTTTTCCATTCCCGTTATCCTGCCCTGGCTGTTTCTTTCCATTACTGCGGATATCATTCATATCCTGCCGTTTGACGCCCCGCGCCGATTTCTTTCCTCCACCGAGGGGCAGATCGCCTATTTTATGTTTTTTCTGATGCTCATCGCCATTATCGGACCCGTCCTGATTCTGAAATTCTGGGGATGCCGTCCCCTGCTGCCTGGTCCGTTCCGGCACCGAATTGAACTCCTGTGCCGGAAAGCCAATATGCACTACCGGGATATCATGGTCTGGCCCCTGTTCGGCGGCCGGATGATCACTGCCGGCGTTATGGGACTGGTGCGACGGTTTCGTTACATCCTGATCACCCCGGCGCTCATGCGGCATTTGACACCCTATGAAATTGACGCGGTGATTGCCCATGAAATCGGACATATCAAAAAGCACCATCTGTTTTTTTATCTGGTCTTTTTTGCCGGATATCTGATCGTGGCGCTGACCACTCTTGATCTGATGGTGTATGCCATTGTTTACGCTGAGGCCGCCTATGGGCTGGCAAACAGCGGCAACCCGGCGTATTCCACCCTGTCCTCCATCGGGTTCAGCGCGCTCATGATTGCGGTTTTCCTGATCTATTTCCGTTATATTTTCGGTTATTTCATGCGCAATTTTGAACGCCAGGCAGACCTCTTTGCTTTCGGCATGTTCAATGACGCCACCCCGCTTATTTCCACCTTTGAAAAAATCACCATCACCAGCAACCAGTCTCCCAAAAGACCCAACTGGCATCACTTCAGCATCCAGGAAAGAATCGACACCCTCCGAAAATGTGAAAAAGACCCATCGGTCAGTGACCGCCATAACGCCAAGGTCCGGATCAGCATCGTTTTATACCTGTTCATGATTTCGACGGTGGCCTGGATGGGCATCCAGATGCATTCCACGGATATGGGAAGCATTCTCAAAGGCAGCGTTCTCAAGGCCATGGTGCTTGATCAGATAGAAAACGGTACGGACGACCCGGAACTGTATCAGCTTCTGGGGGATATCTATTTAAATGAAAAAAAATACAAAAAGGCCATCAGCGCCTATGAAGAAGCCCTCCGGCTGGATGACAGCCATGTCCGGACCTTGAATAATCTGGCGTGGCTGTTGGCCACCTGCGATGAAAAACAATTTCTGAATCCGGAAAAAGCATTGGCACTGGCAAAACGCGCAGCCGACATTTCACAAGCGCCTCATGTCCTGGATACCCTGGCGGAAGCCCATTATGTAAACGCAGAATATGCCCAAGCCCTGCGAATGGGAGAAAAAGCCCTTGCACACGCGGAAACCGACCGCTCCTATTACCGAAAACAGATTGAGAAATTCAAGGATGCTTTGAAAAACGGCCGATAGACCCCATGACCGGTAAACAAAACTGGGATATGGTCATTGCCTGAACGTGAAGGGGGCCACCCGATCAAACAATCAACTAAACCAGCGCACAGGGGGTACGGATTCTTTTGATAAATGATGACGGCTTCGTAAAAAGTCCAAATTCTTTGTTGCGCTACATCCCCAGCTGCTTCAACGTACGCCAAGTACTCCTCATTGCTGGGGATTTGCGCACCTCGCCAATTTTATGAGATTGGTGGGGCTTTTTCCTTTGCCGTGTAAATCTGACTTTTTAGAGTTGCATCAAATGATGCCCATGTCCAGATGTCAGGAAACGTGTGTCTGACACCCGAAACCTCCCATCTGGAACCTGACACCCTTATCACCGATCTGACGGAACTATTTTCGATTTCCCGTTAGGTGTCAATTGGCTTCTGATGAAGCCATCACTGATCGCACCATGTTCCGCATACTGACATTGCCGAAACATATCATCTTCACCAGCCACTGTTCTTTCAGGCCCAGCTGCCGCATAATCGTTATTTCATCCAGGCCCTGTCTCGCCAAAGAAGAAACACGGCCGTAAAAATCTTCAAGAAACTGAAGCTTTGACGCCAGATGTTTTTTCCCGTTTTTTGCCATGGGCCGGTGATTGCAGAACAGCGCGTCAAAGTCGTAGCGCAGGAGATGTTGCAGGGAGTGAATCTGTTCGTCAATTTTCTCATCTGCCCGAAAAAATTTAATATGATCCCCCAGGTAAAGATCGCCGGAAAAAAGCCAGCCGCGATCAGGCACCACAAAAGCACAATGATCCCGGCTGTGACCGGGCGAATGAATGATTTGAAAACCCAGACCATGGTGTTCAAAAAAATTGGACCTAAACGGTTCCGGTGCCAGCGGCGTGGTCGGCCCCCATACCCATTGCTGATAGGGAAAAACTTTAAAAGGCTGCCGCAATTTATCAACCGTCAGGGGATGTGCCATCACAGAAGCGTTACATTGTTTTTTGATGGCGGCCGCGTTCCCACTGTGATCTTCATGATGATGGGTCAACAGGACGGTGGATACCCGGTGTGCAGCAGCAATGTCCAAAACCGTCTTCTGCATATGCGACTGCCCCGTATCAATAAAAAGATCCCCCATCGCAAACACACATACGGACATCAGGGGCTTTCCCACCGGTGCATACCCCAGTCTGTAGGCCGTCACTTCGCCGAATTCATGTTTTCTGATTGTTTTCATGGGATTGGCACTATCCAGATGCTTGTATTAATGATACCCAGTACCTGTTATTTAAAGAAAAAACTTATCAATCTTTTCTCTCCGGGACAAGGATTTACGACCCGCCAAACAGTCTTTTTGATGATAGATGGGTGGGACAGGCGGATATGCCTTTGCTTTCACTATGGGGTTATGATAAATATCAAAAAATTGGAAACGCGCATGGTGGGTGCCTGTCACAGAGTGCTGCAAATCGTAAATGCTACGGCGTAAAATATGGTAACGTCTTTTTCTTTACCTTCATTTGAAATCTCAGATTCCGGCGACGGACAATGGCTGGTTCGGGTGTCCGGCCCGTTAAACATTCACTCCGCCGATGAAACGCGCAGCCGCCTTACCGTTTCCCTGAAAAACAATGCCGTAAAATCGGTTGTCTTCGATCTGGAGCAGGTTTCCGCAGTGGATGAATACGGTGCCCTTGTGTTATCTGAACTCAAAGACCGACTCGCCCTTTCTGAAAATAATTTTCAACTTCTGAATGCACCGGAAATACTCGTGCAGCACTTCAGACGGATGGCATCCGAAAGCACAGTTTCCCTCCGACGGCCCCGGTCATTTGCCGGGTATGAATTTATCACCCAGACAGGGGCAACAACCATTGAAACCTTAAGAGGCATACGGGATTTTGTCACCTTTATCGGTGCGCTGGTGCTTTCCGGCATCCGGGTGGCAGGAAAGCCCAAGTCCCTTCGCACCCATGACATCGTCCGATACATGAAAACCACGGGCGTGGATGCCCTTCCCGTCGTGGGACTGATCAGCTTTCTGATCGGCCTGATTATGGCGTTTATGTCGTCTCTGCAGTTAAAGCAATTCGGCGCCAATATCTATGTCGCTTCCCTGGTGGCCTTGTCCATGGTTTCCGAGCTAGGCCCCATCATGACGGCAATCATTGTTTCCGGCCGGTCCGGTTCCGCCTATGCCGCTGAAATCAGCACCATGAAAATTTCCGAAGAGATTGACGCTCTCATCACCATGGGATTCGATCCGGTGCTTTTTCTGGCCATCCCCCGCATGATTGCCGCCGTCATCGTGATTCCCCTCTTGACCATGTTCGCCAACCTGTTTGCCATTGCCGGGGGCTTGCTCATCGGTGTCACCATGCTGGACTTATCCGCGAGCTCCTATATCACCCAGACCATTAATTCTCTCAATTTATTTGAGCTCAACTGGGGACTGTCCAAATCATTTGTATTTGCCATTTTGATCTCCGGTGTGGGATGTCTTCGGGGCTTTCAGGCAAAGGGGGGCGCGTCCGCCGTTGGCCATGCCGCCACGTCTGCAGTGGTGACCAGCATTTTCCTGATTGTGTTGTTTGATTCCATTTTTGCGGTGGTCCGGAGCTACTGGGGGTGAATTCATGAGCGATCACGCCGTCGCGGATGTTCAAAATCTCACGGTAAAATACGGGGATGCTCTCATTTTGGACAATATCAGTTTTACGGTCCGGCCGCAGGAAATCTTTGTTATTCTGGGAGGCAGCGGAAGCGGCAAAAGCACGCTGCTGCGGCATATGATCGGACTGGAACAGCCTGCCAGCGGCGACGTGTTGATTGACGCCATCAACATTACCCGGTGTTCAGATCGTGATTTTTATACTGCCCTGAAAAAAATCGGCGTTCTGTTTCAAAGCAGCGCACTTATCAGTTCCATGACACTGAGCGAAAATGTGGCCCTGCCCATTCTGGAGTTCACCAATTTTTCAAAAAGATCCATTGAAAAAATGGTTCAGATCAAACTCGCCCTGGTGGGGCTGGAAAGGTATGGCGGGTATCTGCCCTCTGAAATCAGCGGCGGCATGAAAAAGAGAGCCGGTCTGGCCCGTGCCCTGGCCCTGAATCCGGAAATTCTGTTTCTGGATGAGCCTTCTGCAGGGCTTGATCCGGTCACGGCGGCTGAAATTGACCGCCTGATTCTTGACATCAACCAAAACCTGAAAACCACAGTGATTATCGTCACTCATGAACTGGCCAGCATTTTTGCCGTGGCCCAGCGGGTGATCATGCTGGACAAGACGACCAAACAGATTATTGCCCAGGGCTCCCCGGCGGATCTGAGGGACCGATGCGATCATCCCTATGTGTGTAAATTTTTTAAGCGGCAGATCTGACGGTTTCATAAAAATCGGATTTACAAAAAGCCTGTGACGGTATTTTCGCCGCTGGTTGCGCCCATAAAAAATTTCTGTTCAGCGTATTTTTAATCCTCAGGCACTTTTAGCGGCGCTGAGATTTTTTTCTTGAATAAAAACGCCATTGCAAGCGCTGAAAATGTCGAATATACTAAAAAAATTTGGGCCGCAGAAACATAAAAACACAAGACCATGCCATCATTAAAAACAAAATTTTCAGTGGGGCTGTTTGTCATCATCGGGATGACCACCATTATTGTTTTCGTCCTCTGGCTGGGCATGTCCCAGTATTTCAAGGAAGGCCGCCATTACGTGGCTTTTTTTGATGAATCCGTTCAGGGGCTGAAAAAAGACTCCGCCGTCAAGTACCGGGGCGTATCCATCGGCCGGGTTGAATCCATTCGGGTGGCAGATGACGGCAAACTGATCCAGATTCTGTTCAATCTGGACGAACCCCTCATTGATCACGACAAAATGGTGGCCCAGATTAAATCCATCGGCATCACCGGCATTATGTTTGTGGAACTGGAGCGCATGTCGCCAAGAGACAGCGTCTGGACGCCGAAACTCACATTCAAAGCAAAATACCCGGTCATTGCCACCCGCCCCTCGGACATGAAACAACTGCTGACGGATATTTACGGGATACTGAATACCATCAAACAGGTGGATATCAAAGGCATTGCCGACCGGATCATTGAAACCCTGGATAAGGCCGGCCAAACCCTTGATGACGCGGAGGTAAAAAAGGTTTCAGAAAATCTCCAGCAAACCCTGGCCCGGATCAGGGAAATCCTTGACAAAGAAAAATGGGATACAATCACGACCCATATCTATCAGGCCAGCGAAAATTTACCTGTTCTGATAGCTGACGCCGGGGGCACCATCCAGCGGCTTGATCGGTCTTTAAACCACCACAATCAAAATCTTTCTGAAACCATCACCAAATTCAACAATGCCGCAGAGGCAGCTTCTGATCTGATGAAAAACGGAAATGCCCTGGTCACGGATGCGCATTCCCGGGTCGCCAGAATCGACCGGCAGCTGCTGGAAACCCTGAATACCCTTGAGGCCGCAAGCACTAATCTCAATGGACTGATTGGGCAGATTGCCGATCAACCCTCCCAGATTCTCTTCAGCGCTCCGCCGCCGCCAAAATCCATTGAACCCGAAAAAGAGTGAGCAGGTTTTAACGCATCATGCAATTTCCTGAAGGCTGTGCCGCCATGAAGATTCAACGCTGCCGCATGCTCGGCATCTTCTTTCTTTTGTCTTTTGTGCTGTGCGGATGTTCGGCCAAAAATGCGCCACACCAGGCGGTGGAATATTATGCCCTGAACTATACCCCTTTGCCAACAGAGGCCAGGCCGATGCTTCCGGTGACTCTGTCCATTGAAAATTTCAGGTCATCTCCCCCGTTTCATACCCAGCGGATTATTTACAGCCGGGATGATGTCTCCCAAAACCGATATTTTTATCACGCGTGGATGAATCCGCCGGATGAAATGATCCCCCCGCTGCTGGCCCGGGATTTCAGAGCCGCCAATTATTTCAGGGCCGTGCTGTCTTCCGGTGAGCTGGCAACCTCTGTTCAGGTCTTTGGCGCGATTGATCAATTTTATGAAAAGGACACGGATGATCAATGGTTTGCGGTATTGTCGATGACGATGACACTGGTGGACCGGCAAATCAGTGACAGCACAAATCAGATCCGGTTTCAAAAAAGCTACGAAAAGACCACTCCTATGGCGTATAAAAATCCCAAAAGCCTGGCCCGGGCCATGAGTCAGGGATTAGCAGAAATATCCGCAGCAGTCATCCAGGACATCTATGCCGTACTGGCAGCAGATAGCCTGAAATAGCGCGCATTCGGCAGATCTGTTGCCGGTTTGCCCTTCCTTCCGCCCTTCAGAAAGGCCAAAAAAAATCCGGGGTATTCCCGCACATGGGCATACCCCGGTATATGAGAAAAACCGTTACACCCGAAAAATAATAACGGTTTTTTTTCTGGTGTGATTGTATTTTCAGCCGGTGTTCTGTTTATTTGGAAAACCCGACCGGATAATTTAGAAAAAAGATTCTGTCCCGTAATATTCCAGGGTCTTGTCCTTTTTCTCAAAAACAGTCTTTACCGCACCGGCCAGTTTGTCCAGTATTCCGGTGGAGCCGAACCCCACGCAATGTTCATTTTCAGACGGGTACAAAAAATACATGGCCCCGAAATCCATGGGCAATATGTTCGAACGGTGGTTGGCACGGCGAATATTTAAAAAAGATAATTTCAAATTAAACATGAGGTTAGCCTCCTTTTATCAAGTGTTCCATGAAGGAAAAAATAGTTATTTTTGTCATTCGGGTGGTTGGCCTGGAAACATCAGTTTTTCTTAAGAGTTGTTTTTTTCACCCGATTCCTTAAGGTGAAATACATCTGCATAATTTATGCCATTAACATGGATTATTCTTTCTGCCGCGTCGTCCATGCGGAACATAAAATTATAAATATTTGTAAATAATAGATAAACTTAAAATAAAAGCACAGACAGGAGGCGACGGATAATTTTCTAAAGCCGAATTACACCCGCAGCCAAAAGATGCCGTAAAAACAGCAGGATAAAAAAAGAGACAGAATGGCCCCTTTTTATTTAATTTGAAGGTATAACAATTTGGAATTGATGGATAAAAATATAGTGGGGCATAATTGAGACATTTAGGGGCTAAATCAGGTCATATTTTTTCATTTTTCGGAACAGGGTTTTCCGGTTAATTTGCAGGGCATCTGCGGTTTTGTTTTTCCGCCATTGATTTTTTTCCAGCACGGTTTTGATTGTCTTTTTTTCAAAATTATCCAGGGCCTGAGTCAGGGAATTCGCGCCCTGGTCGGCATCTACGGCATCCGTTACGGCCATTTCATCAACCGGCATGGTTTTGGGTCCCGCCGCAGACATAAAATCCAGGGTTTTAAGGGTGATATACCGCTGCAGTACATTCTGGAGTTCCCGGACATTCCCCGGCCAGTCATAATTATACAACATGCCCAACACCTTGCCATCCAGAAATGGCATTTTATCGCCCGTTGCATAAATGGAAAGAAAATGCTCGATCAGAAGCGGCAAATCGTCTCTGCGTTCTCTTAAGGGCGGCAGGGTAATGGGAATAATATGAATCCGGTAGAAAAAATCTTCCCGCATCCGGCCGTGCTTCACTTCCTGTTTAAGATCCCGATTGGTGGCGCCCACAATACGGACATTGGCGTTTTTGAGCTCACTGCTGCCCACCGGCGTGTATCCGCCGCCGTCCAGCACCCGCAGAAGCTTAACCTGGCCGGCCAGGTCTATCTCCCCCAGCTCGTCCAGGAAAAGGGTGCCCCCGTTGGCCTGGTCAAAATATCCGGGCTTGTCCAGATTCGCGCCGGTAAATGCGCCTTTTTTATATCCGAAAAATTCACTTTCAAAGAGGTTCTCGGGAATGGCACTGCAGTTGACCGGCACAAACGGCCGGTTATAGTTGTCACTTAATTTATGTATCTCGCGGGCCACCAGCTCCTTGCCGGTGCCGGATTCCCCGTATATGATCACATTGGCATTGGACGCAGCGGCCTTTGAAATATGCTCGTACACATCCTGCATCAGCCGGTTTTTACCGACAATATCCCCGAATTTATAGCGTTCTTTAATGGTGGATTTCAGCCGCCGGTTCTCTTTCCGAAGCTGTTCCTCCTCCAGCTTGTGTTCGGTCATATCCGAGATAAACCCTTCCACCTCGTTCACCGTCCCGTCCGGCGCGGTAACCCCCAACCCCTCTTCCCACACCCATTTTTGTTTTCCGGCGGCCGTAACAATTCGGTATTCCATCTGAAACGGCCGTCCGGCGGACAGAGAGGCCTCAATCTGATGGCGCACATCCGCCCGGTCATCCGGATGAATCATATCCATATAGGCTTTTTTGGAATTATCGATCAGTTCGAACGGGGAATAATCCGTCAGCCATTTGCATCCGGCGCTCACATATTTCATGGTCCGGAATTCATCATCATTACAGCGATAAGCCATGCCCGGCAGATTGCCCATGAGCTTGGAAAGTTTGCGCTCACTTTCAATCAGGGCTTTTTCGGTCTGCTTAAACACGGTGATATCATTAAAAGACCCCACACTACTGAGGGTGTCCGCAATCATATCGATCCGCACATACATGTCCCGGTACTCCCCGAACCGGTTGTGGACCCGGCATTCGTATTCCGTAGGCGCCATGGTCCGGTCCTGGCGGCGCTTGACATGATAGCGCTTCATCCGCTCCAGATCCTCTGCCGCAACAAAATCGGTCCACTTCATTTTGTGATGGATCTCTTTTTTGGAATATCCGGTCAGCTCTTCAAATTTGGCGTTCACCATGGAAATGGTCATATCATTTTCAATGATAATCGTGGCAGTGCCGGTATTTTCAAACACACTGCGGTACCGTTCTTCGCTTTCCCGAAGCGCCTGCTGGGCGGCCGCGCGTTCTTTTTCCATCAATTTATATTCTTCAATACGGAGCCTGAGCTGATGGATTTCGGCGGCAAGGGCTTCTATTGATCGGGCTGAATCGGCAATCATTGCATCACTTAGTAAGAATCATTGCGTGAGAATTCGGTGATGGTTTTTCGCTTCGGCGCATTCGGCACCTTGGTGGCATATCCCAGGGGAATCAGTGCGACATTTTCCACCCCATCCGGCAGGTTCAGGGCTTTATCCACTTTGCCATGATCATAAAGGCCCACAATCAGGGTTCCGAGCCCTTTTTCATGGGCGGCCAGACAGATACTCTGGGCGGCCAGTCCCAGATCGAACATAAACCAGTCCCCATAACGCGTGGTAACGATATCTTTATAATAGCCGGAGGTGCCTTTTTCAGCGCACAGGGCAAGCACCACCGGGGCGTTAACAATGGACTTAAACGCGGGATTGGAAGCAGGCACGGCTTCCTGAAGCGCTGCTTTGACAGCAGGGTCTTTGACCACCACGATTTTCCAGCACTGGGTATTGGCCCAGGACGGGGTCCACTGCACCGCTTCAAGAATGGCATGAAGCGCGTCTTCCGGCACTTCCTTGTCCGCATAATTTCTGATGCTGCGTCTTTCTCTGATGGTTGTCATGATATCACTCATCGGATTGCCTCCTGCGTTGTCGGTTAATGGTTCAATTGCCATCTTATTGCCATGGATTTAAACACGATAGTCTATGTATCCAAGAATTCCCCTGGCCAGCTCAAGATCTTCCGGTTCGGTGATTTTAATATTAAAGGGGCTTCCGGGAATCATGCGCACCCGGCCCCCGAAATGCTCTACCAGAGACGCGTCATCCGTTCCGGCAAAGCCCGTGGAAACCGAAAATTCATGGGCCTGCCGGATCAGCTGCAGTCCGAACACCTGGGGGGTCTGGGCCTGCCAGATGGTTGCGCGATTGATGGTTTCAGAAATAACGCCCTGCTCATCAACCTTTTTCAAGGTATCCTTCGTTGGTATTCCCAGAATGCATGCGCCCTCCGTTGTGGCCAGCGCAATGGCTTTTTCCGTCTGACGCACCGGTAGAAAAGGGCGCACCCCGTCATGAATGGCCACAATGCCCTGTTCCATGGGTATCGCACACAGCCCGTTCCAAACCGACCCCTGACGATCAACCCCGCCAGGCACAAGTGTTACCGAAATTATGTCCTGAACCGCCGGCAGAATCGATTCTCTGCAATAGCCAAAATCGGTTTCCGGAACCGCCAGATAAATCTTTTCCACAACAGGAATATCAGAAAACGCCAGAAGGGTGCGGGTGAGAATCGGCAGGTCATCGAGCATCAGGTATTGCTTGGGGATACGGGCATGCATCCGTTCCCCTTTTCCACCGGCAACGACCACTGCAAAAACTGAATTCATCGGTATTACCGAAGGTACTGAAGACTTTTGGGCAATGGAATGCCTTTTCCCATCTGATCTTCGCCGTAATTGACACTGGCAAGGGTTTCAATATCCTTCAGGGCACGGATATCCCCCTGAAACTCCACCTCCTGGATATTTTCCCGCTGGATCTTTCCGCCGGCCCACTGGATATCCAGCACACTGCTGGCGTCAAACTGATCACCACCGGCAATCATCTTGACCTCACCACCGTAGTTCTGAACAATTTTCGCCACCATCAGGCTGGGCCGGCAATGAAAGCCCAGTTCTTTTGGAATGCCGACCTTGATAGACGCGCGTTCAATATTGGCCTTTAAAATTTCCTGGGCCACTTCCTTGCCATAGGAGAAAAAATGATTCACATAATACAGGCCGTAATTAATGGTGCAGTCCAGCAACATATCCGGATCCACCAGCCGGGAGAGCTGTTCCCGGGCCTTGGTGTAGGTATACTTGTAACCGATATCAATCAGGTGCCGTTCGTAAAAATGTAGCAGCCGTCCCATCACCTGCAGCAGATGATAAATAACGGAAAAATAGGACCGGAACCGCTTCAGATTGCGGTTGCCGAAAAGGAATCCCCCGTGGATCACATAAGAGTCAAAAGAAGACTGAAGGTTGTGCACCCGCATTTCAAACCGGCGGATTTCCACCTCATTCACCCGTTCCGGCACCAGTGCTTTCAAGGCTTCCTGGTCGTAAACGTCAACAAACTCAAAGGTATCAAAGGCATCCGCAATGGAAATAAACTCATTGGCCACCTGGACAATGTGTTTCCGGTACTGATCCTTCTGCTCATCCTCAAAATCATGGGCCAGCATCTCGCCGGTGGTAATGCCGGGAAAATGCCGGGCCTTGAACCCTTTTCGGGGCAGCTCAATGTTAAGCCGCCGAGCCTCATCAATAATGGCATGGGCCAGTTTCATGAGGGAATTCGTCATAAAGGAAAGGGCGACTTCCCCGTTTTCCCTGAACCCTTCCTGATCATGAATATCATAAAATATCAGACGATTGGCAATATGTTTTTGGGCATATCCCCCCATGCTGATATGCCGGACGGCAGCGGCCAGTTCCCGGTATAAATACCACTGGGAATTATTTTTGGCCCCGTGAAAATCAAGGAAATCTTCGAGCAGATGAGAAGCGGTAATAAGCTTGGAATAGAGGCTTTTGGTAAACACGTTTTCCGTCTCATCGCATTCCGCCAGATACAAAAAGCACTTCAGATAATCATAGGAGTAAAACCGCACTTTTTCCGCAAATGAGATATCGCAGGTGCCGTTCTGATTTTCAAGGCTCATGGAAATACCGCCTTACATCATATCCTTCTGGGTTTCAGTGACTGCCTTATCGATTTCAGCCGCCAGCCCGGGGGGGAGCCCTTCGATATCTACATTCAGAAATCCCCGCACAATGGTTGACACGGCCTGATCTTCATCAAGCCCCCGAGACATCAGGTATTCAATCTCCCGCTGGTCGATTTTTCCAACGGCTGCCTCGTGGGACATTTCCACCCCCGGCACATGCCCGGAAAGTTCGGGAATCGCGTGCATAACACCCTCTTTTAGCAGCAGCCCTTTGCATTCAAGGTGCCCTTTGCACCCGGCCACTTTACCGATCATCTCTCCCCGGGCAATGATCGTGCCGCCCACGGTAATGGCCCGGGAGATAATTTCCGCCCGGGTATCCGGATAGTTCAGATGTACGGTGGAGCCGACATCCAGATGACAGCCATCGGCTGCCACCAGAATACTGTTGAACCTGGCCACCGCGCCACGGCCGTCCAGGTAGGTGACCGGCGCCATCTGCAATGAGCCCACCGGGCGAAGGGAAATATAATTGGAAACAATCACGCCGCCGGCTTCCACATGAATGGCGGTTCTCGGACGCACATTGATCTCTTCGCCCCAGTCATGGATCATGGTAAAATGGAGCACCGCGTTTTTTTTCACGAAAATCTCGGAAACCCCGACATGAAGGCCTTTGATCAGGTGCGGAGACGTGGAGCATCCGGTGATGATGTGCATCTCGGAATCCTCTTCCGCCACCACCACATTGTGCACATTCTGGGAAAACCCCTCTTTTGCGATGTAGAGGCAGGACTGCACCGGTTCCTGGATTTTAGCGCCCGCCAGGGCCCGGATAAAATATCCTTCATGGGGCTTTGTCTTTGCGGCTTCGGTGAATTTGTCCTTTTCCGGGGAAATATGTTTCCAAAGAATATCCTGCAGCCAGTCGTGCTTTTTCAGGGCAGCGGAAATCCCCATCACCTCAACTCCCGGGTTCATGGCCTTGGAATGGATGATGGAGCTGTCCTTCTGAATAAAGGTGCCTGATCTCGATTTTTCCGCAACGTCCACGCCCACATTCAGCCATTTCCCCGCATCCGCCGGCGCCACCTGGGTGAGATCATCCACATAGCCGTGTGACTCAGCATCCGACTGATAATTCGAGAGTTCCACATCTGTTTTGGATTGATCGTCTACATGGTGCATCTGACACACTCCTCATACCCGTATTCTCTGATCCATTTTAAAATCTCCCTGGGATTTCGGGAACAGCATAAATGTCCGTTGTAAAGTACCTGGCCCTTGTCTGCGGTGATATAGTCCAGAATGTGACCGGTATGGGTAATCACCAGTGCGGATTTGGTTCTTTTTTTCAGGTGGGCATGGTCCTGGACCTGAAGCCCCCTGGGATACTTAACGCCCCGTTCCAGGAGCGTGTTGACCACTTCCCCCAAAAGAACAATATTTTCAAGATCCACCCCGGACTCAGGTTCGTCCAGCAACACCAGATCCGGCTGCTGGGCCATGAGCTGAAGGAGTTCGGAACGTTTGATTTCCCCCCCGGAAAAATTACGGTTCACATCTCTATCCAGAAAGTCCCTGAAATTCAGCAGGTCCGCCAGCCCTTCAATATCCGCGGGTTTATCACCGGCGCACAGGGCCACCAGATCCTTTGTTTTGAGGCCGTTAATGGTCGGCGGCCGCTGAAAGGAGACCCCCACGCCGAGCTTTGCCCGTTCATGGATGGGCATATAGGTGATGTCCTCGCCTTTGAACGTCATTTTTCCGTGGGTGACCTTATATCCGGAAAATCCGACAATGGTCATCATTAACGAAGTTTTGCCGGACCCATTGGGACCGAACAGAATGTGGGTTTCGCCTTCGGGAATCTCCATGTTGATATGGTTCAATATGGGCTTTCCGCCGACTTCCACAGCAAGATCTTCAATAACAAGCATGTTTCTTCTCTCGTGTATAGATTAAGATAAAAAGCGGTTGATGCGGTCAATAAGCCGAATCCTGTTCCCGGCGCCGGTTGCCCCGCGCCGGGCAATGATCATTCATCTCTGGATAACGGTTGCCCGTCATCTCATGCGACCTACCCGGAAGCTCGGACGGGCCGTCCTCAGGCACTTCCCTATTTGGTCTTGCACCGGGTGGGGTTTACCTAGCTTTTCCGGTCACCCGGAAAACTGGTGCGCTCTTACCGCACCGTTTCACCCTTACCCCGCACCCACTTTTTGCCTATTTTGGAAAATAAGCAAAAAATGGGTGCGGGGCGGTCTGCTCTCTGTTGCACTTTCCTTCATGTTGCCATGACTCCAGGTTATGGAGCACCCTGCCCTGTGGTGTTCGGACTTTCCTCCGACTTGCGCCGGCGATCATTCTGACTGCACCAACCGCCTGTTTATAATATAACATATAACAGTCGATGGCAATGGGGACATGTTTTAATTTCATTTTCCCGGTGCAGTTCATTATACATCTGTGGGGGGATATTCATGTGACATCCCAGACAAACAGATTCCTTCACCTGCACAATGGCGATTCCCCGGGAATGGGATTTTATCATTTCATATCGGTCAATCAGCTGAGGATCGATTTGCTGCGCAATGGCTGTTTGCTCCCCCACCAGCTCGTCCAGTGACCGGCGTTCGGTTTCGGCATCCGCTTCAATCAGGCTTTTCTGCCGGGCCACTTCCTCGGCCTCCGCAGCCAGCGCTTCCTCCTGCTCCCTGATTTCCTTTTCCACGGCATCCATCTGGTCCAGGCAGGCCAATGTCTCATCTTCCATCCGGGAGCTGGCTTTTTTGATTTCCGCGATTTCCTTTAAAATGGCCTGATATTCCTTATTTGTTTTAACTGAGCGCAACTGTTCTTCGCGTTTTTGAATCCGGCCCTGATTGGTTTGAATATCGGCATCATGGGCACGGTATACTTTTTTCAGTTCCGCCAGATGCTCTTTTTTTTCATTGATTGCGGCTTCCATTTGTTTCAGACCGGATTCCACTTCTTCCATCCGGGCGGGCAGTTCATCCAGCACCGCCTGAACTTTTACGGCCGCCCGTTCCTTCTCCTGAAGCGCAATCAGGAGTTCAATCTGTTCCCTTGAAAATTTGTCGCTCATTCCATCCATCATTATAAAACCTGCTAACTATTTTTTATTTAAAGATTAACATAAAACCATCAAATGATGCCGCACTTGCAAAAGCAATCACCGCCGTCTTACGCCTTTTTCATCAAGTCTCATCAACTTCATATATAATAAAAAGGGTCTGTCTCCCCCTCAAAAGCATCCACCCTGACGTCACGGTCTTTTGCCCTGACCAGGGCGGCAAGGCGATCGGCCACCAGATCCGTCATAATGATTTCCGAGGCAAAATGTCCCACGTCGATCAGCGCAAGGCCCCGGGCCTGGGCATCTTTCGCATCATGAAATTTCAGATCACCGCTAATATATACATCCGCACCGGATGCAAAAAACGATGTCATCAAACCGCCACCGCTGCCCGTGCAGATGGCAACTTTTTTCACCGGCATGTTTCCCGGCCCTGATACTTTTATGAAGGAAAGGGTCAATGCCTTTTTAATTTTTTCCGATAAAGCGGCAATATCCATGACCGCTTCCAACTCGCCCACCCGCCCGATGCCATGATCGGACGGTTCCGGAAACTGGGGATAAATATCATAGGCCATGGTCTCATAGGGATGATGGGCGCGGATGTGGGCAAGGGTTTCAAAAATCCGGTGCTTGGCAACGCGCATTTCAATTTTATATTCATCCACTGTTTCAAGGTGCCCCGGTGTTCCAATAAACGGGCGGGCATCTTCTCCCGGAAGAAACGTGCCCAGGCCTTTCTGGCGAAAGGTACACCCGGAATACTTGCCTGTCGCGCCGGAATCTGTTTCAAGGATGGCGTCAAATAACCGCTGAAATGATTTTTCGGGAACATACACCGCCAGTTTTACAAAATTATCCGCTTTTTCCGCAGCCAGCAGGGTCACGTTTTTAAGGCCGATCTTTTCGGCAAACCGGTCATTTAATCCGCCCCGGACACTGTCCAGATTGGTGTGCGCGGAAAAAATAGCCAGTCGATGGCGAATGGCCATATCCAGAAGACGGCCCAGGGGGCTATCCAGGGCCAGGCGTTTTATCGGCTGAAAAATCAGGGGATGATGGGTGATCAAAAGGTCAACACCCTTTTCACAGGCAGTTGAAACAACTTCCGGCGAAGGATCAAGAGCCACCATCACCTGTTTTACGGGCCAGCCGCCATCCCCGCATTGCAGGCCGCAGTTATCCCATTCCTGTGCAAGGGAGGGCGGTGCCACTTGGTCCATCAATGCAATGATATCGTTTACCGTAGTCATACCAGGTGCCCGCTTTCAAGTATCTTCATCGTCAATTCCGGGGTCCACATTCTGAACCGCACAAAAAAGGCGTGAAGTTCTCACTTCACGCCTGTGTCTGGTTGTGTTTCTAATTGTGTCTGCGTCAGGTAAATCATCGGCTTAAAATGGGCCCACCTGGATTCGAACCAGGGACCGACCGGTTATGAGCCGGTGGCTCTGCCAGCTGAGCTATGGGCCCGCATTCATGTTTTTTGTAAGGGTTGCTTTTTAACGTCTTGGCCAACGCTTTGTCAAGTTCTATGTTTGTTCCAGAGATCACCATCAGTTATCAATAAAATATTTCAGCTTGCGGCTGCGGGTGGGATGCCGCAGTTTCCGCAGTGCCTTGGCTTCGATCTGGCGAATCCGTTCCCGGGTCACGGCAAAATCACTGCCCACCTCTTCCAGGGTGTGATCGGCTTTTTCTCCGATACCGAAGCGCATGCGCAGCACCTTTTCCTCCCGGGGGGTAAGGGTTGCCAGCACCTTACGGGTCTGCTCGGACAAATTCAGGCTGATGGCGGCATCTGACGGCAGGAGAAAGGTCTTGTCTTCGATAAAATCCCCGAGATGGCTGTCATCTTCCTCGCCAATGGGCGTCTCCAGAGAAATGGGTTCCCGGGCGATCTTGAGTACCTTTCGAACCTTATCCAGGGGCACTTCCATTTTATCGGCAATCTCTTCCGGGGTGGGCTCCCGGCCCAGTTCCTGAACCAGATAGCGGGAGGTGCGGATCAGTTTATTGATGGTCTCAATCATGTGCACGGGGATACGGATGGTTCTCGCCTGATCCGCAATGGCCCGGGTGATAGCCTGCCGGATCCACCAGGTGGCATAGGTGCTGAATTTATAGCCGCGGCGATATTCAAATTTGTCCACCGCTTTCATCAGACCGATGTTTCCTTCCTGAATGAGATCCAGAAACTGGAGACCCCGGTTGGTGTATTTTTTGGCAATGCTGACCACCAGGCGAAGGTTGGCCTGCACAAGTTCGCCCTTTGCCATTTTTGCCATGAGCCTGCCTTCTTCAATGTTGGTGATCACCCGCTTCAGCATACGGGTGTCTGCTTTCAGTTCCTTCTCCCGCTGCTCCATCTGGGTGTGAATCACCCGCAGATCATTAAAGACATTGATGATTTCTTTTTTCGGGGCATCACAATATTTAACGGCCCATTTGGCAAAATTTTTCTCACTGGTATCCAGATGGTCCCGGACATCGGAGACCGACACGTTAAACAAAGACGCGCATTTTCCGAAAAATTTGGTGGTGGTGTCGAACCATTCCACCTGTTCCACAATCATTTCCTCGATACCGTCAATGACGTTGCTCTCAAGCCGCCAATCTTTAAAGTGCTCAAAAATTTTCCGGTTGCGCCGGCGGATGGAGCGTTTGATCCGTCGACGTTCCTCGTAATCCATTTTTTGGGAAGAAAACAATTTTTCCCGCAAATCCTGATTTTCTTCGTCAATGGCCTTGATCTCATCAATCATTTCCAGAAATTTTTCAATCTGGATGGATTCATCAATGATGGTGTCCCCTTCATCAATATCCCGCAACACATGTTTGGGACGCAGGGTTCCGGCGGCAATTTGGTCCCCGAGATTGATGATACTGTCCACCCCGAGGGTGGTTTCCAGCATGGCCCGGACCACTTCCTGCTCTCCGGCTTCAATTTTCTTGGCGATCTCGATTTCACCTTCCCGGGAGAGCAGCGTCACCATGCCCATTTCCCGGAGATACATCTTCACCGGATCCGTTACCGTCCCGTAGGTGGACAGGGAATCAACTTCATCGGTTTCGGAAATCTTGTCTTCATCATCATCGTCTTTTTTTTCAGATGCCTTTAGTTTCTTTTTTTTCTCCACCACCTCAATATCATGATCATCAAACCACATCAGGGTCTCATCAATCTGATCCGGGGTCATCATTTCATCCGGAAGCCCTTTGGTGATCTGCGCGATGGTCAAATATCCCTGCTTCTTACCCTTGGAAACGAGCTTCTCTATCTCTTCCTGCTGGATAACTTCAGGTTCCTCTTTTTTGTTCTTAGGCTTTTTTGCCATGAATTCATGCCTCCTGAATACAAAGATATTTTTTTATAAACGTATCAATTGAAAAATTATTTCCGCAACCGGTTGACCGATTGTTCCTGCTTTTTTCGCAAAAGTTCAAACAGCAGCGTCTCATCATTTTTTTCTTGGGCGGATTGAATCTGCTGCAATAATGAATTCTGACGTTTTTCCATGCT
Organism: Desulfobacterales bacterium; assembly: GCA_963675805.2. GTDB lineage: Bacteria > Desulfobacterota > Desulfobacteria > Desulfobacterales > Desulfosalsimonadaceae > SURF-3. The sequence continues at coordinate 151,254 of CAXXNU010000007.1, forward strand.
GTTGATAAACTGGGACAGCAGCAGTTCACATTGATCAAATCCCCGGCAATCCTCCCGGATGGCCAGAGACGCGATCATGTCTTTGTGAACCGGCGATTCAAAACGGTTAAAAAGACCGGCAAGATCATTTTCTCCGTAAACCGGAAATTCAATAAGAAACTCCGCAATGTCCCGCAGATGCGGATCAGAGAAATAGGCCAGGACATTTCTTTGTTTAATTTCCGATAAGATGTCCGGGACATTGAGCATCATCGAAACAATCTGTCGCTCCAGGCGGATCATTTCCGAAAAACCGCAGGCCGCCCCTTCCTGATTTTCGTCCGCAGCGGCATCTGAACCCTGCCGGCGGTCATCGGGAAACGCCGATCTTTTCGATTCTCCGGATTTCAGTTTCTCCCGGATAGCGGACTCTTTAACGTTCAGGCGCTCTGCCAGGAACTGGATATAAAGGGAACGGGCCACATGGTCTTTGATTTCCAGAAGCGGCCCCTGAAGATCCGCAATAATTCGAAGTTTGCCTTCCATGGACAGGCCGTGGGATTTGATGGCGGATTCCACCAGAAATTCCACCATGGGAAGCGCGTTGTCAGCGGCTTTCAAAAATGCCTCAGCACCGTATTCAAACACAAAGGAATCCGGATCATATCCTTTGGGCAGCACAATGACCGCCGCATCCATGGCCGCGTTCATAAAAAGAGAAATGCTCCGCGTGGCCGCCTTTAGCCCGGCTTCGTCGGAATCAAACACAAGAAAGGCTTTCTGGGCAAACCCCCGGTTCAGGATTTGAACATGATCCGCAGTCAACGCCGTGCCCAATGTGGCAACGGAATTGGTGATGCCATGCTGATGCAGGGCAATCAGATCAAAATATCCTTCAACAATATAAACGGCCCCGGTTTCCCGGGAGCGGGTTCTTGCTGCATCTGCTCCGTATAGAGACCGGCTTTTGTTGTAAACCGGCGTTTCAGGAGAATTTAAATATTTCGGCTTTGAATCATCCATCACCCGGCCGCCGAATCCGATCACCTGCCCGGACACATCCGTAATGGGAAATATCACCCGGTTTCTGAAACGGTCATAAAAACCACTGCTTTTTCGGGGCACCACCAGTCCGGTCTGTTCCGCAAGGGGTCTTGAAACATTCAGATTTCGGAAAAACCCCACCAGGCTGTCCCAGCCGTCAGGCGCAAATCCCAGGGAGAAACCGGTGATCACTTCTTTGGAAAATCCCCGGTCTGCCAGATAAGCACGGGCCTGCTGCCCTTTTGCCGGATGCCTGAGCTGGTCGGTATAATAGACAATGACCTGATGGTTCAGGTCCAAAAGCTGCTGCCGCAAAGATATCACTTTTCGCTGGGCCGGGGTCATATCCCGCTCCGGCAGGTCAATGCCGTAACGCCGCGCCAGAGACTGGGCCGCCTCGAAAAACCCGATGCCGTCGTATTTCATTAAAAAGCTGAAAACATCGCCGCCGGCGCCGCAGCCAAAACAGTGAAAAATCTGCTTCACGGAACTGACAGTAAAAGAAGGGGTTTTCTCAGAATGAAACGGACAAAGCCCTACATGGTCTTTGCCCGCTCGTTTTAAGACAACCCGCTCTGAAATCACATCGATGATGTTTGCGGTGTTGCGTATTTCCGAAAGTTTATCTTCAGGAATATGTATCGCCAAAAAATTGTACCTCCCAATCGGGAATACGAGACAAAAGATCCGGCAGACACATCACATCAACCAACCATTACTTTGCATCTATGCTCAGAACGCATTAACTGCCTGATTCTTCAAATCTAAAAATATTTTTACCAACAAAAAAAGATAATGCCAAAATACGGCCAAGTCAAATAAAAATCATGCGTTCTTTGTAACTGCGATGGCGGCCTTCAGATCCAGGCTGCCGTCATACAATGCCCGTCCGGTAATCACGCCCACCACCCCTGCTGCCGCCAGGGGCAGAAGATTTTTGATGTCCTCGATGGAGGACACTCCGCCGGAAGCCACCACCGGGATGGAAATGGCCCGGGCCAGTTTTTCGGTTTCCAAAAGATTGGGGCCGGTTCGCATGCCGTCCCGCTCGATATCCGTAAAATTGATAGCAGCCACCCCGCAGTCTTCGAACTGCCTGGCCAGGTCAATGGCGGTCACTTCCGTGGTTTTGGTCCATCCTTCGATGGCCACCTTGCCGGCCTTGGCGTCAATGCCCACCACGATCTGGCCGGGGAATTCCCGGCACGCGGATTTTATCAGATCCGGATTTTGAATGGCTTCGGTGCCGATGATGACCCGGGATACTCCCTGGTCCAGGTACATCCGGATGGTGTCAATATCCCGGATGCCGCCGCCCACCTGCACCGGCACATGGATCTGGTCGATAATCTTCCGAACCGTATCCAGGTTCACGGGCCGTTTGCCGACAGCGCCGTCCAGATCGACGATATGAATCAGGGTTGCCCCGTCGTTTGCCCATCGCCGGCCCATGGCGGCGGGATCATCGGAAAACACGGTTTCTGCATCCATCCGGCCCTGGAGCAGCCGGACGCATTTTCCGTTTTTTATATCAATTGCCGGAATGACAATCATTAGAAGGTTCCTTTTATAAATGCTGTTTATAAGACGCCTTTTGACGACCGGACACTGCGGACACGATTGTCCATGGTGGTTGCCTGATCCAGTGAACGGGCAAACGACTTGAAAATAGATTCAATCAAGTGATGGTCGTTTTCGCCATAGGGGGCGTCAATGTGCAGATTCATGCCGGATTTGTTGGCAAATGCACGGAAAAACTCTTTAAACAGGTTTGAATACACTTCCGTCTGGCGGGCGAACAACGCCGGCAAGCGGTACACGAAAAACGGCCGGTTCGAGAGATCAATGGTAACCGATGAAATGGAATCATCCATGGGGGTGACGGCATATCCGTAGCGCGTGATCCCTTGCCGGTCCCCCAGAGCGACGGTCACCGCTTCCCCCAGCACTAAACCCACATCTTCCATGGTGTGATGATAATCCACTTCAATGTCGCCGGCAGCCGTCAATTGCAGATCAAAAAATCCATGGACGGAAAACAGGGTCAACATATGATCAAAAAAAGGTATGCCGGTTGAAATGTCATTGACGCCGCTGCCGTCAAGTGTCAATTCCGCCTTGATTTTGGTTTCTTTAGTGGTTCGTTCGATGTTGGCAGATCGTTTCATTGTCCGGAAGGCTCCTTTGAAAAATGTCAATAAAATTGGGTGTGATGCGGATTTGTAAATCAAAGGGCGATATTGGGGTATTATCGGGAAATGGTGGAGATGAGGGGGCTCGAACCCCTGACCTCGGCATTGCGAACGCCGCGCTCTCCCAGCTGAGCTACATCCCCATAGGACCAATTAAATTTTTTTTAATAACAAATTAAAGATGCGGGGTCAATTAAAAAATGAATTTTACCATAAAAAATTACGCGGCTTATCCGCGCTGACCCAACCGGTAAAAACCGCCGGCACATCGAATTCAATTCCTCACCCGGATCAACCGGAAAAATGTGAAGTGGACTAAATTTACAATGAATGCCTTCGGCATTTTCAATTTTTATAGTAAAAATGATCGCGCGTTTCGCGTGGTCGAAAGCTTCAGGCACTTCGCACTTTTTGAATTTTTAACAGGGTGTTGAAAAAACTGGCTCCAAAAAAACAAAAATCAGGGATAAGAAACTAACTCATCATCTGGCCAGTTCCTGTTTAAGTGCCGCGCTTCCGGAGGCGCCGTTACGGATGCCGAACCGTGTCAGGGCAAAATCATAGCGCACCGGGTCATCCGGGGACCACTGACAGAATCCCTGGGTGACCCTCAACGCCGTGGCCATATTGGCCTGTCGCCGATTTGTCAGACCGATCTCCCGTGCAATCCGGAACATATGCACATCCAGCGGCACAATCAGCTTGGCCGGGGAAATATCATCCCACCCGCCGGGATCCACCGCATCGCAACGGACCATCCAGCGCATATAAAGATTCAGGCGTTTGCAGGCACTCCCTTTTTCCGGACACGGCATCAAATGTCCCGGGCCGCAGTCTCCATGGGACGCATTGATTTTTCCGGCAAGAAACGTGAGCGCCGGCAGAACCGTTTCATCTGATGCCTGATAGGCGGCACAAAAACACTGATGGATCGATCCGTATTCAGAAAGAACCTGTTGAATACCTGAAAGCAACGCGCACAGGTGCACGCTTTTTGCAAACCGGTGAACAAATGGGCTAAAATGAACAGCCATGGTTTTTGGCGGCGTGGCACATAAGTAGGCATAGGGTGATGTGCCCATCACCTCCAGCACCCGGGACACACTGACCAGAATCCGGGCGACGGTTCCATAGGCCAGAGACGCAGCGATAAGCCCTGCAATTTCCCGGTCCCTCACATCTTTGTACTGATATAGGAATTCCAGAGGGTCCGGATGAACATATTCCCGCCGGTTGTAACGCTCATAAAGGCGTTCCAGTTTTTCTCTCATTCCATTCAATAAAAGGCGCGGCCCGGCTTGATGCCCAAAGTTTTCAAAATTGACGCCATCAGACAGGAACCGGTAAAAGACGATTGAAGCATATTCGCTCCGACAAATGCGGTAAACCACAACCAGTATCCGCTGTGTACCCAAGCCAGCAAGAGACTCACAAGGATCAGGGTTCCAGCGATTCTAAGAACCAGTTTGTCAATGTTCATTCATTCCTCCGGATGCAACATTTTTTAATGAATTTTCAACCTGTAGAGCAACAGACTATTGGTGACCACGGAAACACTGCTCATGGACATGGCAAATGCCGCCAGCATGGGATGCAACTGCTGCAGAAACGGGGGAATCCCCTCAAAGGGATATAGGATGCCGGCGGCCACGGGTATCAGGATAATGTTATACCCGAACGCCCAGAACAGATTCTGCCGCACGGTTCGCATGGTGGCCCGGCTCAATTGAAAGGCCCGGGGAATTCCAGAGAGGCTGCCGCTGGATAAAATAACGTCCGCAGATTCGATGGCCACATCCGTGCCGCTGCCGATGGCAAACCCGATGTCCGCGCTGGCCAGGGCCGGGGCATCGTTGATACCGTCGCCCACCATGCCGACTTTAACATGGGGTTTTCGAAGAGCGGACACCTTCGCGGCTTTCTGGTCCGGCAGTACATCCGCCATCACCTGGTCAATGCCTAATTCCCGGCCGATCACCCGGGCGGCGGTGCTATTGTCGCCGGTCATCATCACCATATTCAGCCCCTGATCCGCAAGGGCCCGGATAGCGGATTTTGAATCTGGCTTCAGCGCGTCCGTCACGGAAATCAGGCCCAGCAAGGCATTTTCCCGGACGACCGCCACCACAGTGCGGGCTTTTTGACGGATATTTGCAATCCGGTCTTCCACCTCACGCAAATCAATCTGCATGGTTTTCAACCAGTCCGGCCGGCCGATTTTAATGGACAGGTTGTCAATTTCCGCCTCAACACCGGAACCGCCATGGGATGTAAAATTCTCCACCGGCAGCAAAGACAGGTTGCGGCCGGCAGCCTCGCTGACAATGGCTTTTCCTATGGGGTGTTCGGATTTTGATTCCACGGACGCCGCCACCTGAAGCAGCACGTTTTTATCAACACCCGGCGCCATCGGCAGCACATCATGCACCGTGGGGTTTCCAGAGGTGATGGTCCCGGTTTTATCCAAGACAATGGTTTTGAGCTGTGAGGCAATTTCAAGGGCCTCGCTGTTTTTAAATAAAATCCCCTGCTCCGCCCCCTTTCCCATGCCCGCCATCATGGCGGTTGGCGTGGCAAGGCCCAGGGCGCAGGGACAGGCAATCACCAAAACCGCCACCAGACGCACCATGGCCGGCACGAAATCGCCACCGACCATCCACCAGATACAAAACGTGATAACCGCCACCGCCAGCACCACAGGCACAAAAACCGCAGCCACCCGGTCCGCCACCGCCTGGATCGGCGCCTTGCTTCCCTGGGCGTCCGAAACCAGCTTGATCACCCGGGCCAGGGCCGTATCCTGACCCACCCGGGTGGCTCGTATGGTCAACCCTCCTTCCCGATTGATGGTGCCGCCGGTGACGGGATCGCCGGCTTTTTTATCCACGGGAAAAGGCTCGCCGGAAAACATGGCCTCATCCACAAAAGACCGGCCTTCGGCGATCACGCCGTCCACCGGAATCTGGCCGCCGGGCCGCACAACAATCATATCATCCACAGCCACCCGGGAGACGGGGATCTCTTTTTCTTCATCGTTCTTGATGACAGACGCGGTTTCCGGCCGCAGGCTGATAAGGGTTCGGATGGCGCTGCCGGTTTTCCGTTTGGCCCGGGTTTCCAGCAGTTTGCCCAACTTGATCAGGGTAATGATCACTGCAGACGTTTCAAAGTACACATGGCCCCCTGCTGCCGGGATCACCAATACCGCCAGGGAATAAAAATACGCAGCAGACGATCCCATGGCCACCAGGACATCCATGTTGGCACTCCGGTTTCGGAGACTCTTAAACGCCCCGACATAATAATCCCAGCCTGTGTAAAACTGAACCGGTGTGGCCAGCATCATAAAAAGCCAGTTCATTAGGGGATGCATGGCCCATGAACCGAAAAGGCCCATATCCCGCCCCATGGACAAAACAAACAGCGGCAAAGTAAAGATCAGACCAATGAAAAATTTCCGGGTCTGCTCTCTGATTTCCGCATTCCGTGCAGCGTCCGCGGAAGACTCCGCCGTGTCCGTCCCATCTGCGGCAACAGCACCGTATCCCGCCTTTTCAACCGCAGAAACCATCTGCTCCGGGCGGGTAATGTCCGGCAAATATTCTATGGATGCCCGTTCCGCAGCAAAATTCACGGCTGCGTCAACCACCCCTGGAACCTTTGTATTTAAAATTCTTTCAACCGTCGCCGCACAATTGGCACAGCTCATGCCGGAAAGCAGCAGTTCTGTTTTTCGGGTAACGACACCGTATCCGGCGTTTTGAATCTGTCGTACAATATCATCGACCGTCAACTGACCACTGTCAAAAGAAACCGCCGCGGTTTCAGACGCAAAATTGACATTCACGTCTGATATCCCGTCCAGCTTTTTCAATGCCCGTTCGATATTTGCCGCGCAATTGGCGCAAGTCATACCGGTGACGGAAAGATGTAGCTCCTGGGGCATGGATTTATTCCGCCGGGTAATTAATAGATGCCAGCCGGTTCCGGATCTCTTCCTCAGTCAGGGGATCCGTCCACTCAACCGTGCTGGTTTTTGCATCCGGATTTCCGTCAACGGCGGTTACCGCATCAAGCTCAGACAATTCATTTTTGATGCTGCGAACACAATGGCCGCAGGAAATATGGGGAACAGTAAATGTTTGTTTCATTTTTTTGCCTCCTGTTTTTCGCTCGAAGAGCCTGATGAGGCGCGCTATTTACCAACGGATGCGTGAATCGCTCCAGCCAATTCCGGATATTTAAAATGATACCCGGCAGATGTCAGACGGGCGGGGACTGCCCGCTGACTGTTTAACACCAGATCCCCCAGTTCGCCGGCCGCCAGCCGGAGCACAAACGCCGGCACCCGAAAAAAGGCCGGACGGTTCAGTGTTTTGGCTAACGTTTCCGTAAATTCCTCATTACGCACAGAATGAGGCGCGCACAGGTTTGCCGGGCCGTCCAGATCTGCATTGGTTAAACTAAAATAAATCCCGTTAACGAGATCGTCAATATGAACCCAGGGAAACCATTGCTGTCCGTCACCCAGCGGGCCGCCAACAAACATCCGAAAAGCCGGAACCATTTTTGCCAGAGCCCCGCCGCCAGGGCCAAGGACAATCCCGAACCGGGTGCAGACCACCCGGGCGGATTTTTTACGGGCCGCCATTGCTTCCTTTTCCCAGTCCACGCACACCCGGGCCAGAAAATCCGTGCCCGGCCCGTGGTCTTCTTCAAGAATGTCATCTCCGCAATCCCCGTAATAACCGGCCGCAGATGTACTGACCAGGGTTACCGGCTTTTTTTCAGAAAGCGCGCCAACAATATGCCGGGTGGTCAGAATCCGGGTGCCATAGATAAGATCTTTGTATTTCTGATTCCACCGGTGAAAAATATTTTTACCGGTGAGGTTAACGATGGCATCCGCCTGGGCTATGAATTCCTGCCAGCCACCGGGCCGGGTGGTGTCGGCCTGGACAAAATGAAGGCGCCGAGAGTTCGGGGGGTTGGGAAGCGGCACCATGTCGACAGCGGTTACCGCATGATGCGTTTTAATCAGAAAATCAACCAGGGCAGCCCCGACAAAACCGGAACTGCCGGTAATAACAATATGCATGAAAAATCTCCGAAATAATCTGTTTTACGCGGTATCCATCACCGATTGAACCCGGTCCCGGTCATACGAAAAACCGATCAGGGTTCCACGGGCCAGATGGTCAATCCGATCGGTGTAGGACGGAGATGTTTTTTGATACAATACACCGATGGGAATCCGGTCGTCCTGTTTTCCGGCCATGACAAATGCTGCTGCAGGATCTGCCGGGTCGTAATCTTCTTCAGCCAGATCAAAGATCCGTTTTTTATACCACGCAAACGTATTCACCGGATTAAAAGAGACACACGGCTGCATAATATCGATCATTGAAAATCCCTTGTGGGCGACGGCTTTCTGAATCAGCTGAGTCAGATGGTCTTTGCTGCCGGAAAACCCTCTTGCCACAAAACCCGCTCCCAGGGCAAGGGCTACGGTCAGGGGATTGAAGGTTCCCGCGATCACTCCATGGGGCTGCATTTTGGTTTTAAATCCCATGTCCGATGTGGGGGATGCCTGGCCTTTGGTGAGGCCATACACCCGGTTGTTGTGAACCAAAAGCGTAATATCAATATTGCGCCGGATGGCACTGACAAAATGATTGCCGCCTTCGCCGTAGCAGTCCCCGTCTCCGGAACTGACCACCACCGTGAGCTCGTGATTGGCGATTTTGGCGCCGGTGGCAACCGGCAGTGCCCGACCGTGAAGGCCGTGGAAAAAATTACAGCGCAAAAAATGCGGGGTTTTGCCGGCCTGTCCGATGCCGGACACAATGAGCAATTTTTCCGGTGGCAGATCCATTGCGGCAAAGGCGTCTTTCATGGCATCCAGAATCTGGAAATTACCGCAGCCCGGACACCACTTGTTTTCAAAATCACAGAAAAAATTTTCTTTGGTTACCATGGGTTCGCCTCTCTGGTAATGACCGGTCAGATAAACTGATCGATCTGATCAATAATGTCCTGGGGAAACAGGGGCCGTCCGTCGTATTTCAATATGGCACCGGCGCAGTCGATGCCGGCCTGTTGTCTTAACAGCAGCCTGAACTGGGCCATGGAATTCAGTTCAACGCTCACCCATTTTTTGGCATGGATAGCGGCTGCTTTTACCTTTTCCACGGGAAACGGCCAGAGGTTGGAAAATGTGAGGCACCCCGCATCAATATTTTTTTCCCGCAACAGGTCCACCGCCTCCCGGATCGCTCCTGCGCTGCTGCCCCATCCAATGAGAACCAGACCCGCCTCTTCAAAATACCCTTCAGGCCCTGCCATTTCTTCTGTCATGGCAGGCAGCTTGGCGTTTCGCTTGTTGACCATCCGGGTCCGGTTGTCTTTGTCCTCGCTGATGTGGCCATCTTCCAGGTGCTCGTTGCCGCTGGAGGTCACTATTGCCTGTCCCTGGCAGGGCAGGGCTCGCGGCGAAACACCGGCGTCTGTAACGGCAAATCGCCGGTATTGATCCGGGGATTTCAGATCCTTGTCTGTGGCAATAAACCGGGTGGCGGCATCCGGCGCGACAAATTTTTCACGGGTCAAGAAGACCGAATCATTTAAAAACTGGTCGGTCAGAATAATGGCCGGCACCTGGTATTTTTCTGAAAGTTCAAAGGCCCGGGTGGTGAGGGTAAAAGCCTCATCCACACTGCGGGGAGCGAATACAAACCGGGGAAATTCATCCTGGGACGCGGTGATCACAAAAAGAAGATCCCCCTGGGCAGTCCGGGTGGGAAGGCCCGTGGCCGGTCCGGGACGCTGGGCATTGACAATAACGACAGGCACTTCAGCGATTGCCGCAAGACCCAACCCCTCGGTCATCAGGCAAAAACCACCGCCGGATGTTGAGGTCATGGCGCGCACCCCGGCAAAAGAGGCGCCGATCATCATATTGACTGCAGCAATCTCATCTTCCGCCTGCTCCACCACAAAGGGAATTTCGTCCGTCAGAGCGGTAAGATTACGGATAACCCCGGTGGCCGGGGACATGGGATAAAAAGCGGCAAAGCGGCAGTCCGCGGCCAAAGCCCCCAGGGCAATGGCTTTGGAACCATTCATGAGCACCCCTTTTTCCGGACCCTTGTCCCAGGTAAAGGCCCACCTGAATGGAATTTCAGACACCGCCGCATATCCAAGTTCCGCGGCTTTAATATTTTTTTCCAGAACCGATGGATCTTTCCCCCCGAATCGGTCCTCCAGAACCGCCTTTAAAAAATCAAAGGGCGCCCCCAAAAGCGCCAGGCAACTGCCCGCGGCAACGGTATTGGCCGTAATTTTTCCGCCGGCCTGTTCCGCGAGGGCTTCAAATTCCACCGGCACCAAAGTTTTTTCCGCTTCTTCAAAAGGATTCTGGCTGAGGATGAGACCGCCTTCGGGGATCCGGTGCTGATGCCGCCGCACGGTTTCCAGATCCAGAGCAATCAAAAGATGAACGTCCTTTCGCGGTGAAAAAACCGCATGGCCGCTCACGCGGATTTGGACAAAACTGTGGCCTCCCCGGATACGGGATTCAAAATCGTTTATGGCCATCACATACAGGCCCGCCTTCTGGCAGACCTGGGACAGAAGATCGCCCACCGTCTGGATCCCCTGACCGGCCTCGCCCCCTATGGTAATCGTAATATCAACAGACATGCCTGTTTCTCCTTACCTGTCGGTTATATGCGAATCACAATGATCAGATTCTTCCGCTGGTGCCGTCATCGCACGGTCCTTCATCCGCTGTTGGGCGGGAATGCTCCGGGGTGGGGGTGGAGGTACAGAATTCCAGATCTCCGGCATCCCTGCCCAGAAGCTTCAATACGGACGCATAATCCGGTTCCTCGGCAATTTCCGGAACCAGCTGCGTGTAAACCACCTTGCTGTTTTCATCCACCACCACCACTGCTCTTGCGAAAAGGCCGGCCAAGGGCCCGTCTGTCATGCGAACGCCGTAATTTTCGCCGAATGCCGAATCCCTGAGCTCGGAAAGCGAAATAACATTTTTAATTTCCTGCTCCACGTTAAACCGGGCGTGCGCAAAGGGCAGATCCCTTGAAATGCACAGCACTTCGGTGTTATCAAGCTTTTCCACGTCGTTGTTGAATCGCTTGACAGAAGCGGAACAAACCGGGGTTTCAATGCTTGGAAAAATATTAAGCACAAGCCGCCGGCCCTTGAAATCAGACAGGTGAATATCCGACATATCGGTTTTGGTCAGGTTAAATTCCGGTGCGGGATTTCCTCTTGTCGGCAACTCGCCCACCGTGTTCACGGTATTGCCTTTAAACGTCACTTGGGTCATGGCTTCTCTCCTTTCTTGGGCCGGCACTGATGCGGACACTGATGCCGGCAGGTGATCATGATGAACCATCGTATAGAGCAAACACTTTAAAAAAACATCTTATTCCGCGCGCCAGAGTTGGGTTTCCGGGGATTCCGCCATGATTTTGCTTTTGGCGCCCAGAAATGTTTTGTAGCCGCCGCTTAGATTTTTTGCCTGGAGTCCTTTCTGGGACAGGATACGATAGCCCACGTATCCGCGCAAACCAATGGCGCAAAACACAATATAGCGTTTTCCCGGATCAAGTTCCCCCAGCCGATTTCTGAGCTCCGGCAGGGGAATATGGAGTGCGCTGTTGATTTTTCCGGCTTCCTCCAGTTCATCCGCGTTGCGCAGATCAATCAGCACGTCGGTTTCCGGGTCGATATCGATCATTTCATTCCAGTTGATATTTTTCACATCCCCTTTGAGAATGTTGGCTGCGACAAAACCGGCGATATTCACCGGATCCTTGGCTGAAGAATACGGCGGGGCATACGCCAGTTCAAGCTCTTCCAGGTCGTAGACAGTCATGGAACCGTGGATCGCTGTCGCAATGACGTCGATACGCTTGTCCACGCCTTCTTTTCCGATAATCTGGGCACCCAGAACTTTTCCGCTGCTCGGGGAGAAAAAAAGTTTAATAGCCATCATTTCCGCCCCCGGATAGTAGGACGCATGGGAACCGGAATGGGTATAGCTGACCAGATACGGTATATCGTTGGCCTTTAAAAACCCTTCACTGGCGCCGGTGGACGCCACGCTCATGTCAAACATCTGAACCACAGACGTGCCCATGGTGCCCCGAAAAATACTACGCCGTCCCATGACATTATCCGCAGCAATGCGCCCCTGCTTATTGGCCGGCCCGGCCAGGGCCGTCATGGTGGTAAAACCCGTGGTATAATCCGTCACCTCCACCGCATCCCCAACGGCATAAATATCCGGGTCAGAGGTCTGCATGGTGGCACTGACCCGGATGCCGCCCCGCCGTCCGATGTCAAGCCCCGCTTCCCGGGCCAGCCGGTTTTCCGGTTTCACGCCGATAGACAGAATCGCCATGTCGCATTCAAGGGTTTTGCCGTTTTCCGTTTTCAGCAATAAGCGATTCCCGTTTTTGAAAAACGACTGGATACCATCGCCCAATACACAATCCACTCCTTTTTCTTTGAGATGGGCGGACATAAAACTGGCCATCTCAAAATCAAGCAGCGGCATGACCTGTTCCAGCTTCTCCACAATAGTGGTTTTCACCCCGCGGATGGCCAGGTTTTCCGCCATCTCAAGACCGATAAACCCACCGCCCACAATCACCGCGGACTGAGGATTGGCCGCATCCACAAATTGTTTAATCCGGTCGGAATCCGGTATATTTCTGAGATTATAGATATTTTCCAGGTCAATGCCGGGAATGGGTGGCTTGAACGGCTCCGCGCCCGGCGATAGGATGATTTTATCGTAGGATTCCCGGTAGGTGGCGCCGGTCTGAATATTTCTGACCACGACCTCATGCTGCTTTCGGTCAATGGCCGTGACTTCAGAGAATATACGGATATCAATGGCGTATCGCTTTTGAAAATCCGCCACAGTGGTTACCAGCAGGCTGTCCCTCTCCTTGATCACATCGCCGATGTAATACGGAAGGCCGCAATTGGCAAAGGAGATAAATTCTCCCCTCTCAAACAGGATAATTTCCGCTTCTTCATTCAGTCGCCGGGCTCTGGCAGCGGCGGTGGCGCCGCCGGCCACACCGCCGATAATCAACAGTTTCATTCAGATTTCCTCCCTGATCACCATGGTTTTGATGGATGTGGTTTTGACCGGTATTGATAATTTCTTCAAAAAATTGAACTGTGCTTTCGCCGCTGGAAAAATGACAATCCCACCGGCGGATGGTCCATTTCGAGTACTGCAAGTGCTGCCGCCGGGAAAAGATGCGGCCCTGAAAATCCATACTTTTTGGGGCGGAATCAGCGTCTTCAAGACTGCCTGGCTAATCGGTCAATTTGGCGAGAACCCGCCCTTCCCCGGGAAACACCGTCCGCTCAGATGGTGGGGTGGGCCGGGAAACCGTGGGCCAATGGCCCGGCACCGGGTCCGGACCTTCCATCGCCGCAGGAGATGGATGTCGGTCCGCCATCCGGGGGGTGTCCCGCAGGTCGATATTTCTTACCGCAACACTGAACTCAATGGGAATATTATTGGGATCAAAGGTGTAGATCGAATAAATAAACCCGTGATCAATGACTTCCGACACCCAGAAACCGGCAGCTTCCATTTTGTCCTTTAGCGCCCACAAATCTTCTTCGTTCTCCACCCCGAAAGACACGTGATCAAAGGCAAAAGGGCCTTTGACCGGCACACCGTGATCCTTTACGTCAACCTTTATGGCATCCGGCCATTCAAAAAATGCCACCATATCGGTGGGGGAAAGTTCAAAAAAATAATGCCGGTATGCGCCATCGCCAAGGCCCGCCACCAGACGCATTCCCAGAAGATCCCGCCAGTACCGGATGGTCATGTCCATATCCCCGGTGACAAATGCCAGATGATTGACGCCATTGTATTGTATCATAAAAAATCCCCTGTCATTCTATCTTCCAAAGGCCTTCGCGGGCGGCATGGTATTCACGGACCAGCCGCTTTACCAGCGTTGCCACGGAAACGATATCCCTGACCAGGCCGGCTGACTGACCCGCCTGAAAAGCGCCTTCTGCCAGATCCCCGAGCATGGACCCGGCCCGATTGCGGTTAAACTCATCCCCGATAATTTCCATCAGGGCCTCACGGTCGGCTCCCTGGTTCTCCGCCTCCAACATCCGGTTGGCAAATTCATTTTTAAGTACCCGAAGCATATCGAGTTTTCTGCCGATAATGGCGGTACCGCTGTCCGGCGCATCCACAATAAGCTGCTTGTGATGGGCGTGGGCCTGGCATTCAATGGTGGCGATAAACCGGGTGCCGAGTTGAGCGCCGTCAGCGCCCAGGGCCATTACCGCCGCAATGCCCCGGCCGTCTGAAATACCACCGGCGGCGATCACCGGAATCCGGACGGCATCAACGACCTGGGGCACGAGTGCAAGGGTTGTGATTTCCAGGGGGCTGTTATGGCCGCCGGCCTCGTATCCTTCGCAAACCACCGCGTCCACCCCGATTTGCTCAGCTTTCTGAGCACCTTTTACTGATGGCACTACGTGAATCCATATGGCGGATCGCTGCCGGACAAAAGATGCAATCCGTTCCGGATTCCCGGCTGATGTTATAAAGACCGGAACCTCTTTTTCGTGGGCCCTGGCGACAAGGTCCGCGGCATCCGGGCGAAGCAGGGGAATATTCACCGCAAAAGACTGGCAGGTGGTTTTTTTCATCTGCTCGATGTTTTCGTCAACTTCTTCAGGGGTCATGGACCCCAGCCCCAGGGTACCCAGAATACCGGCGTTGCAGGCGGCAGCAGCCAGGTGCCAGTCTGATGCCCAGACCATTCCCGCCTGGACAATGGGATATCTGATATCCATTAATTGACATAAACGGCTCGTCTGCATATGTATCATTCCCTAAATCCCATATGATTCGATCTTGCCGGGGATCATCAATGCTATGTAGACTCAGTCCAAAATAAACAGTATAGGTTAATCATGTCAAGATTTATGCCATTTACAACCGCCGCACCGAAAAATCTGAAAACCAATAGAAATCAAAATACTATGCAATAATACGATTTTTTTTGAAGAAAACAGAGAGGAATATTGATACAGTTTTGTATCAAATAAAACAGATCGGGCACATCCCGTGCGCGTGACGCACGTCAAAGGTAACAATTTCAAAAGGTGGTTGTCCACTTTTAAACTGTTTCTTTAAATGCAATCTACACTTGAAATTTATTTTCCAGGAAACTAAGAACTAACAATACTCATAAAATCACATAATCTGCCAGGGAGCCACTCTTGCATATCCATAAAATAAACATTGACCCGTCGCGGTTTCCCACAACGGAAGCCTACCCGTTTAACCTCGCCATTCTCCAAAATACGGCAGCGCTCGTGCTTAATAAACCCGTGACAATATTTACCGGTGAAAACGGCACGGGCAAATCCACTTTGCTGAAAGCCATTTGCCAATGCTGCAATATTCATATCTGGGAAGGTGTTGAGCGGACCCGCACGGATGTCAACCCGTTTGAAAACAAACTTCAGAACGCTCTTGATGTCTGCTGGACCAACGGCCCTGTCAGCGGATCGTTTTTCTCACCCGAGCTGTTCCGGAATTTCTCCCAGCTCGTGGATGAATGGGCCGCAAACAGTCCGGGAATTCTGGAATATTATGGCGGCGCATCCCTTCTGACGCAATCCCACGGGCAATCCACCATGGCCTATTTCAGGTCCATGTATCACCGCAAAGGCCTTTTTTTTATGGATGAGCCGGAAGCCGCCCTGTCCCCCAGAACCCAGCTTGATCTATTGGATTTAATCCGGGAAGAAAGCCGCAAAGGGAGCGCACAATTCATTATTTCCACCCATTCACCCATTCTCATGTCCTGTGAAGAAGCGGAAATTTTCAGTTTTGACAGGCCATCCATCAGTCGCGTGGCGCTGAAAGAAACTTCCCATTACCAAGTTTTTGAGGAGCTATTCAAAAACGGCTTCAAGAGCCAACATCTGTAGAAAAAACAGCCAGCCCATCTTTTATTACACGCGCGCCGTCACCGTTTATCACGCAAAAAGCCAGATATATTCGTTCTGATAGAATCTTTCTGCTTAAAAGCACGATCTTTATCTCTGTTCCCGGCATCACCATTCCGGAAAAACGCGCATCAAGGGAGCAAATCCTGTTAGGGTTTCCACCGGCTTCGCGATTAATAAGTTCGCGCACCGCAAAAGCCAAGGTTGCCGTTCCCTGGAGAAGCGTACCCGGCAAACCGGCCTGGCGGGCGAATTTTTTGGATGTGTGAATGGGAAACACAATGTTTGAACACCCGTCATAAATATACGGGCGCAGGGGATCAATCGATAGTTGAGATATCCAGACCGGTTGGGCGCACCGTTCATTTATTGATGCTGCAAAAGGGCCTTCCATGGGGAAAGACACGGCAGAGGCCCCTTCTTCTTTTCCAGGACCTTTGCATTTCACCCCCCGCATCAGTGATCCGATGCATTCGGTAAATACCGGTTCACCGGCACCGTCTGTCACATCAAACCGGAGTAAGACCCGGGTACCGGCGCGATGCGGCAAAATTGCAGCGATCTTGCCTTTGACATGCAGGCGGTCATCCGGTCTGACCAGGCGAAAAAAACGGAGATGCTCTGAATAATGTACCTGGGTAGCCAGTATTTCCAGGGGGAAGTGATCCGCTTCAATAAACTCCCAGATTTTTTCCACCACCGGCCATGTGACGGCGGCGCAGAAAACAGGGTGGGCCACTAAACCGCCGGGGCGTTCATCATCAAAGTAGCAGGCATTATTGTCATCAACGGCAGCGGCATAGTTAGTGGTCTCCCGCCACTTAATCCGGCGGACAAATGGTTTCAGGGATGTTCCGGCAAAAGAATCATCGATTTCCATTGACAGTTCCTGATTTTTTTAAAATAAATTATACAATTTCAAATATTTTTCAAAAATTCAATACTTGAAATAACGCTGCTTTTTCGATTACAGTCAACAGCACCAGTCAAATAGGCACAGTGCTCCAAGAAGAACCACGCCCGGCTCACGAAAGAAGGCTCATGACAAAGCATCCCCAAATCTTTTTCGGCGCCGCCATCCAGGGCGCATCGGACCGAAAAGCACGGGCCCGGGTAAATGCCGGCCTGATTTCCGGCATCCGCGCCCTTGGATTGCATGTGGTCTCAGAGCACACCACAGGAGAAACCTTTGACGAAACCGCCCATAAACTGAACGCGTCCATCGGACCGCTGCCCCCGCCGGGTGAAGCGCGCAGCGTTTTTATCCGGAACCGAATGATTGAATTTATTGAATCGGATATTTCTGCTGCGGTCTTTGAAGTTTCCACTCCCAGCCTGGGTACGGGCATTGAAATTGCGCATGCCTATCTGCGGCCCCGGATGGGGCTTTCGGCAATTCCGGTGATGGCTCTTTATGAAAAAGGATTCTGGCCGAACCAATTGTCTGCCATGATCCGGGGGATCAGCTCTGCAAATGTGCCGCATTTTCACCTTATTGAATATACCCAACCGGACGATGCCGTCCATCAAATGCGTCGGTTATTGCAGAACCTGACGGAATCCGATCCGGAAAATGTCAGCGGCCGGGTCATTGCCCGTGAATGCCCTTGCTGCGGCCACCATGAAATCGGCGTGGAATTAAAAAACGGCGACTACATGCCCCTGAAACCCGGAACCCGGATAAAACTGGCATAATTTTTAAAAATCGGACACGTCAAACATGACCTTGCTTTTTGCTTATCTTTGTCTGGCCCTTGGGGTTTCTTTTCTCTGTTCCATCCTGGAATCGGTGCTTCTCACGATTCCGCCGAGTTTCACCGTTTCCTATGAAAAAAAATACCCGGTACGGGGAAAAAAGCTGAGACATTTTAAAACCGATATCGACCGGCCCCTGGCCGCTATTTTATCCTTGAACACCATCGCCCACACCGTGGGCGCGGCCGGTGTCGGGGCCCAGGCCATGGTCGTCTTCGGCAGCGAATACCTGGCAGTGGTTTCCGCCGTTCTGACCCTTCTTATTCTTTTTCTGTCGGAAATCATTCCCAAAACCATTGGCGCCATTTACTGGCGTCAGCTCACCGGGTTTACGATCTCCGTGCTGACCAAAATGATCATCCTGCTCTACCCCCTGGTCTGGCTGTCTGAAAAAATCATTCTGGTAATCGCCAGAAAAAAAACCATGCGATCCATCACCCGGGATGAAATTCAGGCCCTGGCAGACCTGGGTTTGGCCGAAGGCCTGTTTGTGAAAAAAGAATCCCGGATTCTAAAAAGCCTGATGCATTTTGGAAAAATGCGGGCCATGGACATTATGACCCCGCGCAAACTGATTTTTGCACTGCCGGAAACTTTAAGCTGCGGTGAGGTCATGAAAAATTATTCCGATGTTTCGGTATCGCGTATTCCGTTGTATCAGAAAAACATTATGACCATACACAAATACATATTGAAAAACGATCTGCTGCTGGCCCTTGCAAAAGATGAAATGGACCGGCCGGTGTCATCGTTCAGCCGCAGCATACTGGTGGTCCCGGAATTTCTTGACCTGTTTTCCCTGTTTGAACAGCTGCTGAACCGGCGGGAACACATCGCGCTGGCAGTGAATGAATACGGGGAAACCACGGGCCTGGTGACCATGGAGGATATTCTGGAAACTCTTCTGGGAACAGAAATCGTTGACGAGACCGATATCATCACGGATATGCAGGCACAGGCAAGAAAACAATGGGCAGACCGTGCCCGCACCCGGGGACTGGTCGGGCGAAGAAAAAAATCACAATAGATCGTGAGCGGTTAGAACGGGGCACCAAGCCACTATAAGAAAGCCGGTCACAGTGGTTGCTGGCTGCAAACTCCAGTTTGCAGGTGTCAGGTTTCAGGTATCGGGGGATGGAATGGGCTTCCCTGCATTCAACAACTGGACACAGATAATTTCTATTGGAAAGCCGCCTCCCCAGCCTTTTGGTTCAGTGTCTTTGCACAGGAATTGAAAAGTAAAGCCCTACTCCACCCGAATCCCCCGCCGTTCCAGCAGGCTCCCTTCTGCCAGATACAGATTCACCAAAGCGATCCGGTAATGAATCACCGAGCGAACTTCCGCGATTCGGCTAATCAGGAGATCCCGCTGGGCCTGAGCCACTAAAAGCGATGTTCCGGCCCCGACATCAAACCGCTCTTTTTCAGCCTGGAGCTTTTCCTCTTCCAGCATGCGGGTGGCATGGCTTGCGACAATCTGCTGCCGGATCCGTTCCACCTCATTCATTGCCAGGCGAACCTCCATGTCAACGATCTGGCGCAGATTGGCCACCGCTTCCGCTGACTGACGCAGGGACAGCCCGGCCGCTTCATGCCGGGCCTCTGCCGCCCGGTTTCCGGCAACACTGCTCAGCCGGAGGCCTGCGGAAACATCATAGGTGCTGTCGTCAAGGGCTTTGACGGCGTCTGAAAAATTATCCGCGTAACCGGTGCGACCCAGCGCGGCAAACAATTCCAGTTCAGGCAGCAGACCATTCCGGGTCACTACCGTCTCCAACCGGTTCTGACGCTGCCGCATCCGGGCTTCGTTCAGATCCGGCCGGGACTGGTCCGCCAGCATCAATCGATCTTCGAGATCGTTCATCGGCGCCGGCCGGATAAACGGATCCGACACGGGATGAACAAGCGCGGCAAACGGCCGGCCGGAACTGATATTCAAAAACCGCAGCAGGCGGATGCGCCGCTCTTCCAGGAGACTGCGCGCATCAATCAGCATTTGTTCGTTGGTGGCGACCTCGGCACGGGCGGCGGCTGCCTCAATCTCCGGAACCAGGCCCACCTCGATTTTATATTCAATTTCATCCCGCTGCTGTTTGACCACGGCAAGCGACTGCTCAAAAATAGCAATTTCCTGTTGGGCCAGCACATACTGCCAGTAAGCAATTTCCGTATCCGCGATCAGGGTTTCGGTAAAACCCCTGAATTCATAAAGGCTCGCAGCGGCATCCATCTCCGCCTGCCGGACCCCGGCAAGACTCACAGCCGGGCCGAATCCACGCAGCAATGACTGGGTAATGCTGAGCCCCACCCGCGCGGTCTGCTGATCCGGGGCCCGGTCGGAATCGCTGCGGTCATGTTCAATGGCTGCCTCCACCGTGGTACCGAAGGGCAGCTCCTGGCGAACACCGGCAATGATTTCCACATCTGTCCCCTGGACGCCGAACTGCTCACCGGTTGCCCGGGAGGTTTCGGATGCTTTTTCTTCAAAAAATTCCATTTCAGCGAACACTTCCGGATCATATGCGCCGCGCTCAATTTTTTCAAAGGTACCGGCAATGGCGGGATTGATGCGGTGCACCCGGAGATCCCGGTTGTTTTGAAGGGCCAGCATGGCGGCCTGTTCAACAGACAATTCCAAAGGGCCGTCTGTCTCTGCAACAGTCTCTATTGCCGCGTCCGGCGCCAAAACCGGCGGCGGAAGAGTCCCTGGCAATTTTGCAGCCATGTCCGGCTCATGGGAATCCTGGATCGCCTGCCGGGACTGGGTATCAAAAATCTCCCATGTGTCAGGGGTAGCGCATCCAACAGCAAGCATAAAAATCAGGCCGGCCGCCGGAAGGAAACCTATCTGCGCAAGAGACCTCTGTTTCTGCATCAAGCACTCCGTTCTGTTTGATGAAAAAGTGAGTAAATCGCCGGAATTAAAAGCAGGGTAATCAGCGTGGAACCGGTCAACCCGCCGATGACAACCCTGGCCAGGGGGGCCTGGGCTTCCGCCCCTTCCCCGATGCCAAGGGCCAGGGGCATCAGCCCCAGAATGGTGGTCAGGGTCGTCATCAGAATCGGCCGCAGCCGCCGCCGGCCTGCCTCCAGAAGCGCCTTCCGGACCGGCATGGCCGCCTGGCCAACGCTGTCCGAAGTGCTCAGGCGTCCGGCCTGATCCACCAGCAGAATGGCATTATTCACGACAATCCCCCCCAGCATGATGCACCCGATATAGGATTGAACATTCAGGGTCGTCCCGGTCAGAAACAGGGTGATGAACACACCGACAGCTGCAACCGGCACGGAAAACATCACCACCAGGGGATTAATCAGGGATTCATACTGGCAGGCCATGACCATATAGACCAGCATCAGGGCCAGCATCAGGGAAATAATCAGTTCCCGGGAGGCTTTTTGCTGTTCTTCAAAATTACCCGCAATGGTAAACGCATATCCAACAGGGCGTGGCAGCGTCTCCAAAACCGCTTGCACTTCCGCTGCCACGGACCCTAGATCCCGGCCCGACACATTGGCCTGGATGGTCATCAGCCGCTGCTGGTCCTTGCGGTTAATTACGACCGGCCCCACGCTTTTTTCCGCGGTCACGAAATTTCGCAAGGCCACCTGTTCGCCATCCGGCGCGGTCAGGGTCAGGTCCAGAATCTCATCCACGGATCGTTTTTCCGCATCTTTCAACTGCACGAAAATCCGGAAGGAATCCCCCTGGGTTCTGAATTCACCGACTTTTGACCCGGCAATGGCGGTTTCAAGAACCCGGGACACATCCCGTACCGTCAAACCAAAATCCGCTATTTTATCCCGGTCCACGTGAATTTCCTGCTGGGGCAGCCCGGCAGCCCGGCTCGTTTCCACATCCGTGATGCCGGAAATATGTCGAATGGCATCGGCAGCCCTCAGGGAAAGCTGCTCCAGCAATCCCAGATCATCTCCCCGGACCTCCAATGTCAGCCCTTCATCGCCGCCTAACAGCCGCTCCAGCAAAAACTGACCCTGGGGGGCGCGCACCCGGATCACCATACCGGGAATTTTCCCTTCGAGCCGCTCGCGAAGCGCAGTTGCAATTTCCACATTCGAGCGGTTCCTCTCGGCAGAAGGTGTCAGGGCGAGACGAATCTCCGCAGCGGAGGACCGGCCGCCGCTGACGCTCACCATAGAGGACACGGTTTCCGGAACGGCTTCTCTCACAATAGCTTCCATCAGGCGGGACTGACGGTCGATCAAATCCAGCCGGGTCCCCACTTCCATTTCGCCGGTGATGCGCACTTCCCCTTCATCACTCGGCGGCATGAATTCACTGCCGATAAACGGCAGCAGCAGCAGGCTGGCACCCACCATGGCAAGCGCAATGAGCACGGTTGCGATCCGATGATCCAGTACCATAACGAGGAGGTTTCGATATCCATTTTCCTGGTAGTTAAAAAACCGTTCCGCTGCCTTTGAAAATTTTTGGATTACCGTATGACGGGCAAAAACGTTCTCACGGGTTATGCTGAACAACCGGGCCGTCAGCATGGGCACCAGGCTCAAAGATACTAAAAGACTGCAGGTCAGGGAAAAAATGATCACATAGGCCAGTTCCTGAAAAAGGACCCCGGAAACACCGCGGACAAATACCATGGGCAGAAAAATGACCAGCGTCGTAATGGTGCTCGCCACAATGGCGGACGCCACTTCCCGGGCCCCCATCTCGGCAGCGGTTTCGGCGGCTTCATGGTTTTCCGTATGCCTTCGGAAAATATTTTCCAGAACCACAATGGAACTGTCCACCATCATGCCCACCCCCAGGGCCAAACCGCCCAGGGTCATGAGGTTCAGTGTAAATCCGCCAAAATAAATGAGCGCAAATGTGGCAACGATGGATATGGGAATGGACAGGGAAATGACAACAGTGCTGCGGATATTTCTCAGAAAAACAAGCAGAATCAGAATGGCCAGTCCCCCGCCGTACATAACAGACCGGGCCACATTGGAGATGGACCGCTCGATAAAATTTCCCTGATTGATTACCGGGGCGATATGGACCTGGGGAAAGGCCCGGTTCGCGGCATCAATTTCTTCAAGAATTCGCTTGGACACCTCCACGGTGTTGGCTTCGGCCTGTTTCCGGATGGCCACCCGGATGCCCCGGGCATCGTTGACCCGGATGATGCGGGTCAGTTTCTCATAGGTGTCTGATACTTCTGCTATCTGCTCTAATGTAACGGCGGCACCGTCCCGGACATCGATCACCGTCTGGCGGATCTGATCCATGGAAGTGAATTCCGCCGGCGCGCGAAGGGTCAGTTCATACCGGCCCTCTTCAATGGACCCGGCCGGCAGATCCAGGTTGGCGTCCCGAATGGCGGACAAAATCTGATCCATGGGAACCCCCAGGGCGAGTATTCGGGAATGATCCAGGGCAATGCGGATTTCACGGTTAAAACCGCCCCATAGATCCACTTGCGCCACCCCGTTGATCCGGGCAAACCGGTAACGGATCTGGTTCTCGATCAGGGTATTGAGTTCCACCGGATCAATATTGCTGGAAATACCCAGAAGCACCACTGGAAAACTGTTGATGTCAAATTTACTGACCCGGGGCCGAACAATATCGTCCGGCAATTCATTGATTTCATCTTCAATGGTTGACTGAACATCCAGGGCGGCCGTGTCGATATCCGTACCCCAGGCAAAACTGACCCGAATCCGGCTGTTTCCCTCATAGGATTCCGAGGTGAGCTCTTCCACGCCGGGCACGGTGGCAATGATCTCTTCGATAATCTGGGTAATCAGCCGCTCCATCACCACGGGGCTGGCCCCTTCATACTGGGTCCGCACGGTAATGGTGGGCAGTTCAATATTCGGCAGCATGTCGATACGCAGACGACTCAAAGAGACCGCGCCAAGGATCACCACAATCAGGGCGATCATGATGGTAAAAATCGGACGACGGACGCTGAATCCCGGCATATTCATTGGGCTGCCGTCTCCTTTGTTTCATCCGTCATGGGGCTTTGTTTGAAATGCGCGTCTGAAATAGTGATGGGGGTGCCGTTGTCAAGGAGCTGCTGCCCCAGGGTCACCACCTTTCCGGTGACCCCGTGATCCAGGACCTGGATCTTTTCATTTTCCTGAATCCCGGTATCCACCTCCCGCCACAGGGCCGTCTGGATGGCTTCATCCACCAAAAAAATACCGGTTTTGTCATCACGCGCCGTCAGGGCGGCTTTGGGCACGATCACTGCGTCGTCAACCCGGTCCAGAACCACGGTGACCCGGATGAACATGCCGGGTTTAAGTGCAAATCCGGCATTTTCAACCGTCACTTCGATTTTCGCCTGCCGGGTGGCCTGGCTGAAAACCGGCGCAATCCGGTCAATTTTTCCGGTAAACCGTGTATCCGGATAGGCGTCCGTCGTCAGCGTCGCCATCTGTCCGGGTTTTAGCCGGCCATAGTCTTTTTCCGTTACAAAGATCACCCCGGTAATGGGATCCAGGCCGACAATGGCAACCAGCCGGGCATTGGCGGCCACCGTATCGCCTTCGTTAACATATCGCTCCGCCACGACCCGGGGGGTGTCTTTGTCCGGCCATTGGGCCGTGATCACGGTGTACCCCAGACGGATTCTGGCGGTTTCAAGCATGGCCTCGGCCCTTGTCACCTGCGCCTTGGCCACTTCATGCTGGGATTTTTTGGACAAATGCTCAGCCCGGGCCGCATCAAATTGCGACTCTGACGCCACCCCCCTCGCCCGTAAGGTTTTAAACCGGTTGAGTTCCAACGCCGCAATTTCCAGGGCATTTTCCGCGGCCATGCGATTGGCCTTGGCCACTGACAGATCCGCTGCAGCCTGGGCCACAGCCTGGAGATATTCATCATTGTCCAGCTCCGCAATCACCTGATCCGGCGTCACAACATCCCCGATATCAACGTATAACCGCTTTACCCGGCCGGTGACCTTAGGGGCCACCACAAATTCAGACCGGGATTCCAGGGTGCCGGAAAATGTTCTGCGCAGTTCAATGGGTCCGTGCGTCACCGGTTGCACCTCAACAGGCACGGCTGTTGTCCGCTGCACCGGCCCATCGGGAGGCTGTGAAACCTGAAACCAGGACATGATGGACCAGGTAATGCCGGCCACTGTAACAAGGACGATAAAAATACTGATCCGGGAAAAACGAAAAGATTTCATAGGCAATTATTCTTTACTGTGATTGAACAGTGCACGTTGATTCTTTCATACCATTTTCAGCACTATACCGTTTTCTGGCGAGGGACACAATACAAAGCAAAAGCAAACCTTTCTTTACAATCACGGCCGGACTTGGTATCCAACCTCCTGCGAGAGAGAATTTCCAATAAATAAAAGGGAGCACAAAATGATTACCTATTTATACTGGGCAGGGGTGGTGGGGACAGTCGCCGCGGTTTTTTTCGGTCTTGGCATCAAAGCCGGAAAATGGAAACCCGCACTGGTGGTATGCGCGCTGATTCTGGTCACAGGCTGGGGTGCCTATGCATTTCATTTTCAGCAGATTTTCGTCAAACGCTATGGCGGGGTGATGCGGATCAGCACACCAGAGGGGATGAGGCACATGGGCGCAACGTGGAAGGACGACAACCTGTGGATTGAAACCTATGATCCGGCAACCAACACCTGCATCTTCAGCGAATACTCCAAAGGCAATTTGCTTGAAGGCCGGGTCATCATTAAAAACTGCAACCCCCTGATGCCCAGGCCCTGATGTCCAAGCCCCGATGCCTGCTCGATAACAGGCGCTAACCCCGATCCGGCCGTCCGGATACGTGCATTAAAAAACCGTTCCCTGGTGAAAAAATCACCTTATACCTTCAACCTTAGACCTTTCTCATCCCTGGTGCACCCGGCAGTAATTCGTTCCGGAAAGGGCCTTGTTTTTGCAGCGACGGCCGCTTCGGGTGATTGCCGCGCATCTGCCAGAATCCGCGACGGCCGCGGCGTCATCGGCTGATTCCGCGCTCTCCTGGCGAGTGTCTTCAGTCACGGCGTCAGATGCTTTGGTCCGTCGGTTTTTTGTTCCGGTATCCACCAGGGGCTGAATATCCACTTTTCCGGTTCTGGATATTTCAAACAGCGCATTAAATTCCGCTTCAAAATATTTCAAAATCATTTCCGGATCCGGCACCAGTCCTTCATCAGTGACCAGTCCGATACCCACTTTCCCGGCATAGCTGAAAATACTCACGCCCATGCCGACCCGGCCACTCCGGGGCACCCAGCCGATAAAATTCTCAATTTTTTTACCGGCAAAATAGAGCGGCTCCTGGGGACCGGGAACGTTGGTCATGACCATGGACGCCTTGTTGGCAAAAAAATTGGAAGCGGTTTTGGCAATACTGGCGGATGAAATGCCCAAAGCGCTTAACACCATGAATGCGATAAACGCGTCCGGCGATTGTTTTAACTGATCCATGCGTTTTTTGACTTCCCTTAACCGCAAAAACGGATCCTCGATATACACGGGCAGCGCGAGAAACACCAGGCTGAATTTATTGCCCAGTTCAAAGGCGGTGCCGGGCTCCCGGATGTTGACCGGAATGGCCGCACGCAGCTCGGTCTTGTGAACCCTGTTTCCCCTGAAAATAAGGTACCGCCGCAGGGCCCCGGCGACAGATGCGATCAGCACGTCGTTAACAGTGGTCTCGGAAGCCTTGCTGATGGTTTTTACTTTTTCAAGAGGAATGAGATTGGTCCAGGCCACCTGTTTGCGCACCTTCAGCTTTCCCCGCAAGGCGGTCTTTGGATCTGACGGCATAATGGCAAGCTTTCCCAGCACCGTGGCCGTATCCATGGACAGATTGGCCGTTCCTTTGGCAAATCGCTTGATGTAAGAGGGTTTGGACATGACCTTTGTCCATTCCTCGATCAGCATCCCCCCCACCATCTGAGATTTGTCAATAACGCCGGAAACACTGGTCAGGAGCTGGCCGGCCGGAATAAACGACGGCGGGGACCATTTCCGCCGTCGGCGTTTGGGCGGATCACCAAAAAGCGGGGTCCCATCCGGTTCTTTGTCCGCTGTGGAGAGCAGGACATAAACCAGGGAAATGCCGTCCGCGATGCAGTGATGCAGCCGGAAAAACAATGCGCACCCGTTTTTATAATTTTCAATTAAATGGCAGCTCCACAAGGGTTTTGTCCGGTCCATGGGAACCGTCATCAGGTCGCTGACCATACATTGCAACTCGGCTTTTCCGCCGGGCGCCGGCAGGGCCACCCGCTGGAAATGGGACCGGATGTCAAAATACGGATCAAATTCCCAACTGGCCGGGCCCACGCCGGAAATCGGCAGGATCACCCGCTGCCGGAACCGATCAAAGGCGCACAGTCGGTCTTCAAGGGTTTTGCGCGCTTTCTCATACTCAATGGTTTCCTTGAATTCCATAATGCCGGTGATTATCATAAGATTGGCGGGATGATCCATGTGAAGCCAGAAGTTGTCCGCATTGGTCATTATTTCTGCCATCATGCGCTCCTTTTTGAAGGGATTGACGGAGGATTTTTTCACCAAAGCCGGCGCTTCCGTAAAAAACGGGAAGACAGTGAAAAATAGAGTAATCAGTATACCGGATCAACCTGCGGATGTCACCAATTAAAACACTTCAGGACGCAAAACACTTCGCATCCGGAAACCGGCTTTTGAAAAGGTCTCTGATGGTGCGGGCGGCCACTTCAGGGTCGTTGATGTATTCCAGATTGATGATGGCATCAAATTCTCGTGACGGGGCATCTGTTTTGCCGTGAACCAGACGAAAAAATTCCTGCTGTTCCTTTTCCGCCTGGTCAAGCAGCTGCGATGCTTTCTTTTTATCGGTATTCAGGGTCTTTGCCATCCGTTTCACCCGGCGATCCCTGAAACTGACAAACCGAATCGCCAGCACACGGTCCCTGGGGAGCATCAGGTGAACGCCCCGCCCCACAAAAATTGCAGATTCCGCATGAGCGATAAAAAAAGCCACATAAAACAGATGCCGGGCATAATCACTCATGCCGAAAATTCGTTCCCCGATGACCTTGCCCACCCATTCTTTCAATTTTCCCGGATACCGTTCATCAAAGGTCTCTATGCTCTGACGACTCAGGTCAGCGGAACAGGATATTTTTCTGATAATTTCACGATCCAGTACCTGCAGATCGAGCATTTCCCCGAGGATGCCGGCTATTTCAAGAGCCCCCACACCGATATTCCGTGAGATACAAATGCAGGGCTGCACTTTCACACCGGATTCCTGTATTTTTTTACGCTGGTTTTCTTTGACCAGAAAACCGGAATACTCCCGGGCCATTATCTTCACCCGGCGCTGTCCCTGCCAGTAATTCTCAAGCAACCCGTTATCAATGTAATAATGTTCCATTTTTTGCCTCCGCCAGGGTATGGACGTATTAAAAAATTTTCGTGAGATACAGGGAAACAAAAACAGCCGGTACGAATATTCTTTATCAAATCTTGTGCCAGGTTCAAAAACTGGATTTAAAAATTTATTAAAAAAAATAACAGATAGTTAGTTCTGAAAAAAGATGGGAGGAAGAAAATGGGGTAAAAATTGAAAAATTATCATAGAAAAACATTTACACATTGTAAAATAAACTGAAAAACGCACCAGAAAACAATCCACCGGAAACAATCGACCAAAAAAATAGGTCGGAGACGCTACGATAAGAACAATCGACCAGAAATACGAAGCCGGCCAGAGCTTTCACTTCCAAAATTAACTTTTACATAAGACCCTTTTAAGCGC
Organism: Desulfobacterales bacterium; assembly: GCA_963675805.2. Taxonomy (GTDB): domain Bacteria; phylum Desulfobacterota; class Desulfobacteria; order Desulfobacterales; family Desulfosalsimonadaceae; genus SURF-3. Next base: position 180,036 of record CAXXNU010000007.1, read on the forward strand.
AGGCCTCGCCGAGAAAAAACCGCAGGGCCGCAAACGTCCCTGCGGGATAAAATATTATGAACAGGTAGTTCTTAGGGTTCTGAAAGCGGCAAACATGCCGCCAAAACAGAATTTTAAGGAATCCGGGCAAGCAGCGCTTCAATTTTTTTGGCGGCTTTCATTTCCGCCAACCACTCCGTGGGGATGCTTTCCATGCCCAGGTGTGCCCCCAGCACCATGCCTACCAGAGATCCCCGGGCGGCGCTGTCACCGCCGGCCATCACACACTGCACCAGGGCTTCCTTAAGGTCGTTTTCATATCTGGCGATCAGATGCACCACGCCGGGAAACATCTCGCCCGTATGACAGCTTGCGCCAAACTCATTAATGACGGCAACGCTGTTTTTTTCGATGGATGCCAGCCCTTTCTGAAGCCAGGCAGATACCGGCGAAATATCAAAATATGCTTCCGCAACAGATGTCATGGCCGTCACCGGTGCTGTTCCCCCCAGCACGGCCTGGGTCACCTGGGCAAAATATGCCGCGGATTCAACGGTCGCCTCATCCGTGTGGGTCATCCGGGTCTGGGCGACAGCAAACTGGACCAGGGTTTTGAGATCATCCCGATAACAAAAAACCAGCGGTGCGATTCGGGCGGCCCCGGCCAGATCATCAGAAGAAGACCCCGCAGTTTCAGGAGATTTGCCGCCCTTGTAACTATCAAGGGTATTTTTCGTGGCCGTATCCATGTACCCGTCATAATCAGAAAACAATTCCCGCCACCGGGCTGAAAAATGATGAAGATCAAATCCGCCTTTTTCCGCGACAGATTCCAGGAGCACCCGCATCTGGTCTCCGTAATGGGTGAATTCCCCTCGGTCCCGGTTCTTGTGAAACGTTTGGGCATGGGGTTTTTGCAGGGTTTCCACCCGGCCGAACAATGCCTGAATATGGTCTGGATCATAAATCCAGTGCGGTCCCAAAGCCAGGGTATCTGCGGCAAAGGCTGCCATTACAGAAGATGTTGCGTGTTCTTTCATCCTGTCCTCCTTTTGTCGGGTCTTTTCCCTGATCCGGGCGTATTTTTCAATCACCATATCCGCGGCCAATGGCTGAGAACGGCAACACCAGATTCAGTTCCGGCACCTGCCGCGCCACCCATGCCGTGAAGGTGTTGCTGTTGGGGCCGGGAAAAACCTTGTACGTGGTTTTCCAGGGATAATCCCGGGCTGCCCGGTCCACTGCATCAATGAGCGCATCCACTCCCGGACCCTTATGGGAGGACAAGATCTCGGGTTTTTCCCCAAACCAGTACCGATCCGGCACATCCTTTTTAATTTCCATCACCGGCCGGCCATGACGGCCCCGCCAGCCCACCACGTCATACACCGTATAAGCCGATTCTCCGGTGCGCTTGGCCGCAATCCAGGTGTGAATGGCAAACCAGCCCCGCCAGCTCCAGGCATCAGCGCCGTAAACCTGAAGCACGGCTTCTTTAGTGACGGCAGGGTCCGGGGCGATGCCGGCCGGCTCTCGACTGGCCGTTCGCCAGTCTTTATCTGAAAAACAACCGGACAGGATGACCAGCATCAGGCTTAGAAAAACGAGCAGGGTGCTAAGTCGCTTCTTTTGAATGCCTAAAAATTTCATCTCTTCTCCCCGTCACAGTAAAAAGTTTGAAACTAATTAACCGTCATTCTTTAAACCACCGAGGCCACGGCGATCACTGAGAAAAGGCCTTGTCTGCTTTCTTCTGTGGTCCCTGTGGTCTCAAGTGAGCACCGCGAACGAGTGGTTTCACAATTTTTTAAAACCCATGAGTCGTTACAAACGCCTTTAATGTGAAAAGCATAACCAGCCATGTTAATTTCGTCAAGAATCCGCCGGCACGTCTGTCGGACAAACCACATTGGGCGGGGGTTGCTGAAAAAAAGGATTTCAAGGCATGCATTTTGCATTTTCAATCACAAAAAGCACCCTTATCTCTCAGCCGGCCAGACAAAATATCCCTGCATACCTGGCAACTATCTCGAAACATGGTGTTTGGGGGCGGAGCAGATACTAATTTTAAGTTTGTATTTCGTGTCCGGATAGTATAATTTAATGAATCAGTGTCTACAAAAACACAATCAGCACCGGATCAGCCATTGGCTGTCCGGTGATATGGTATCCGGTCACATGGTATTCGGTTCTATTGTATCTGGTCAATCTGATGACGCAAAACCGTTTTTGAGGGAAAAAATGAACAAAAAATTAAATAGTATCCTTTTGAGTCTGTGCATCGCCCTGCTGATTCCGGCAACTGCTTTTTCCGCTGGCAAAACCAGCACCTGTGACACCCTGTATCCGGTAATTCTCGCCCACGGCACTGGCGGAGCGGATAAAATTATGGGCATTGTGGATTACTGGTGGGGCATTCCGGACGCGCTCACGAATGAAGGCGCTGAAGTCTATATCACCCGGGTCAATGGACTGGACGGCACAGAAGCAAAAGCCCGGCAATTTAAAGCCGAGTTTCTGGACATCCAGGCGATTTCCGGCGCTGCCAAGTTTAACATCATTGCCCATTCCCACGGGGCGATCTATGCCCGCTATGCCATATCCAACCTCGGTCTGGCACCTTATGTAGAGAGCCTGACCAGCATTGCCGGCCCGCATCAGGGCATGGTGCTGGCGGACCTGATTGTTGAAAAATTTCCAGAGCCCCTCAAACCCCTGACCGGCGACTCACTAAATATAGTGTACGCCTATCTTTTTGGGGACACCAATCCTGACAGCCTGGCCAATGTCTATGATGTGACCACCGATTACATGCAGAGGGTTTTTAACCCCCACACCCTGAACGCCACTGGTGTTACCTATCAAAGCTGGGCCGCAAAAGTAAAAACCGGCTGCCCCACCCTGGTGCTAAATCCCGTCTGGCGGCTGCTGCGAACTGCGGAAGGCCCCAATGACGGCCTGGTGGGGGTTGAAAGCGCCAAATGGGGAAAAGACTGTGGCGTCCAGTCTGCTGCCTGGTGGAGCCCGGGATGCGACCATATCAACATCATCGGCCACCTGTTCGGCATCACCCCGGGATTTTCAGCACCGGACTTTTATGTGAGTATTGTGGCGGACCTGAAAGATCAGGGATTTTAGCCGGGTGCAATAACCCCCTCTTCCGCTGCCGCATCCAGAAGCCCTGAAATATATTCCCACAGCGATTCCGACCCCTCTTTCATGGGGCTGTTTTTCGCCATCACCTGGGATAGCGTAATTCCATGCCGTTGCCAGGATTTTCCCCGGGTGATGACATTGTGCAGCATGGGTTGGAGGCGGTCCAGGGCATAGGCAAATTTCGCCGCCGGTGTTTCGCGGGCTTCAAATTCCTCCCATAACGCACGGAACCCGGCTTCCTGATCCGTCGGCAGCAGCGAAAAAATCCGGTCTGCCGCCGCAATTTCCCGCTCTCTTTTGCTTTCCGCATGTTCCGCGTCATACAAAAACGTATCTCCGGCATCAATTTCCACAAGGTCATGAATCAGCACCATTTTGAGGACCCGGCCCGCATCAATATCCGGTTCATTGGCGTATTCCGCCAGCACCAAGGCCATCATGGCCAGGTGCCAGGAATGTTCCACGGAATTTTCAAGACGGGAGGCATCGGTGAGATAGGACTGACGAACAATCTGCTTCAGCTTGTCGATTTCAACGATAAACTGGATCTGCCGGGCAAGGCGGTTCGGGGGTGTCATGGATATTTCCTGTATTAATGTTCTTCGGGATATCTGATTTAAATCTGTCTCCCGTGCTTTTAAAATCTTTAAAAGCATGATATCAAGTTTTTTTATGTATCGGTTGTGCTATTTTCAGATACCGGAAAATCAATAACGGTCCTTTATTACAGGACAACATCACAAGGAGCCACATGAACCAGTCTTTTAAAAAAGTCGGGGGATCCCGCCAGAAAATGTTCGGCCCCAGGGGCATTCTGGTGTGCGGATTTTCTCCGGATCTTCGAAAAGCGATCCTGGAAATGTTTGAAGATAAGAAATTCAAAAAAATTACAGTTATGTTTACGGGTGAGAACGACGGCGATGCGCTGGTCAAAAATATGTTCAGCCGGGATCATCAGGCCGGCATGACGGAAAACTGCAGCTTGACCCCGGCCATTGTCATGAGCGGACTCACGGAACAGGAACTCCACTACACCATGGCCGTATACAAAAAAACCGGCCTGCCCCGGCCGTTATGGGCCACGCTGACACCGACCTCTCAAAACTGGACCGTGGCCGCCCTGGTGGATGAACTGAACACCGAACGCCTGCATTTTGAGAAATAACCATCCGGCTAAATATTAATGACTTTGTCCGCCAGCTGCATGGCGGTCACAATATCCAGCATATTGGTGGTTTCCCCCACCTGTTTTTCTTCCAGAATATCAAAATGGGTCAGACAGGTGCCGCAAACCAGGATATGGATCCCGCTGTCGGCAAGTTTTTTCAGCTCATCCAGCACTTCAGCCCCGGATACGGTGAGTTTAACCCCGTTGTTGACAAAGACCAGGCGCCACAACTCCGATCCCATTTCCCCGAGGGTCTTGATAAAACTGATCATCAGCTTCCGCCCCAGATCATCATCGCCGTATCCGAAGCGGTCCGTGGCGATCATGACCATTATTTTCTTTGTTTCCGCGTCCGGAGACGGTGCCTGCTTTTGAACTATTTGCGCGGTTTCCCCGCTTTCCCGGCTGCCGGTCACCCGGAAATCCGGGCCGTCCGCTTCCACAATCGTCCGGTAGGCCCGGGATTCCAGAAAGCGGGATACATTCTGCCGGGCCGCGTCATTATCCACCAGGATCTGAATAACTTCCGGATGTTCGGTTTCAAGTGCGTCCCGCGCAGCCAAAACCGGCGCGGGACAAGCGAGTTTTCGGGCATCTATCTGTTTCATCGCATTAATTCCTGTTTAAAAGCCATTATTGAATTTTTATCTCGCTTAATATATATTCTCTTTTTCGATAAAACAAATTGTCATTTTCTATAAAATATGATTTTTCCATAGAAAAAATCTATACCACATACCCCCATGAGGCCCTGAAATGGATTTATGGCATTTGAAAGTATTCCAGAAAGTCATTGAGATGAAAGGATTTTCCAACGCATCCCGAATGGTGAACCTGACCCAGCCCACCATCTCCAGCCATATCAAGGAAATGGAAAATTATTACGGCTGCCGCCTGGTGGACCGGCTGGGCAAACAGACCCTGCCTACCCCTGCCGGGATGCTGCTCTATGAATACGCGGAAAAGATTCTCGCGCTTTTTAACGAATCAGAAACCGCCATGGCGGAATTTCTGGGAAAAGTCAGCGGCCGTCTTTCCGTGGGCGGCAGCACCATTCCAGGGAACTATCTCCTGCCCCGGGAAATTGGTCATTTTATCAAAAAGCATAAAGATGTAAACATTTCAGTCCTTATTGCCGACACCGAACAGATCATCCATGATATTCTCGAATACCGGCTGGAACTGGCCGTTGTGGGGGCAAAAACAGATCTCAGGCAAATTCGCCAGGAAAAACTGGCCTCAGATGAGATGGCCCTGATTGTGCCGAAAAAACACCGATTGGCGGATCTGTCATCTGTTACCATTGACAGGCTGATGAAGGAACCGTTTATTATCCGGGAACAGGGCTCCGGCACCCTGGTCTCCATTAAAAACAGCTTTGCCGCCATGGGCAGGGATCTGTTTAGCTTCAATATCATTGCCCAGTTGGGGAGCACGGCCGCTGTTATTCAGGGAATCAAGGGCGATGTGGGAATCTCCATTCTGTCGACCCGGGCGGTTGAGGAAGAACTCGCTGCCGGGTCTCTCCGGGCCCTGGCCGTTAAAGATGTGGACCTGGGGCGTCATTTTTATCTGACCATGCACAAAGACCGGACCCCCTCACCTTTGTGCCGGGCATTTACAGATTTTTTAAAAGAACGGTTTAACAGGTGAAGAGACGCCATAGGGGGAAAACCGCTGCCCATGCGCCAGGCTGGTAATAACCGTTTCCGGTTGCAGTTGCCGGATGTCAAAATCGCCGTTCCCGACACCTTAAAACAGACACCTTTGGCTGGAAAACCGCTGCCTCTGTGCACTGGTTCTTTTTTTTGCTTTTTTTTGCGCAGGAATTGAGGAGTAAGACACTATCCATGGAACAAAAAGTCAATCTGGAAAACATTCATATCATCCTGAACCGGCCCCGATTTCCGGAAAATATCGGCGCGGTTGTCCGGGCCATGCGCAACATGGGGCTTTCCCGGCTCATGGTGGTGGACCCTGAAAATTATGACCTGGATAAAATCATGCGTCTGGCCACCCACGAATCCGCTGAAATGGTGGCGCAGATAAAAATTCATAACACCCTGGACGCCGCAATTGCTGAAATGAATTATGTGGTGGGCACCACGGCCCGACTGGGTGGCGAACGCCAGGTCGTCCGAAAACCAGGGGATCTGGCCCGTCAGCTCATTGCCATTTCCCAGGACAACCCGGTCGCCGTGGTCTTCGGGCCCGAAGACCGGGGGCTCTTGAACGAAGAAATCCGGCGCTGCCATGCGCTGATCAACATTCCCACGGCTGATTTTTCATCCATTAACCTGGCCCAGGCGGTCATGATCATCGGGTATGAAATTTTTCAGGCAAGCCGCCCGGCCGGCCGGGAATTCGCACCCCGGCTGGCGTCACGCCGGGAACTTGACGGCATGTATGAACAATTAAAAGACCTTCTGGTGCGCATTGACTATATTCTGCCGGACAACCCGGATTACTGGATGAACAAACTCCGGCTTTTCTTTTCCCGCATCCCTTTGCGGGCACGGGAAGTCAGCATCATTCGGGGCATCTGCCGCCAGGTGAACTGGTACGGGAAAAAATGTTACACTGACGGGAAAAACGGAAATCCGCCGGACCCGGCCCTGGGGCTGGATCAATGATATGGCCCGATGACACAGCCTGACCGGTGCTTCTTCCGGGCACGTTGCCATCCCGCGAAAATCACCCGCCGAAAAAAATGTTCATGAGATAATTCAGGCGGTTTCGCAGCATTTTATAGGAAAAGTGGTTTCCGGCAAGGGTATAGTTCTTTTCTACCATGGCGTTCCGGATGGCGTCGGATTCGATCACCTCTTTTACCCGGGCCACGTTTTTACGGGTCAGAAATCCATCCATGACAATGAGATCAAAGCCCAGCGGCTCGATGTCTTTGATAAAAATTGCATACCGGTTGACCAGCATGGGTTTCTTGAAATAAATGGCCTCCAGAAACGCATTGCCAAACCCTTCGTACAGACTGGGATAGGTAATAAAATCCGCGTGAGGATAGACATCCCACAGGGAATAGACCCCGGCGCCCTGATTTTCCCCGGTTTCCTTGAGATTGGCCGGATCATTGATCTTGAGATTCATGAACCGGAGATCCACGCCGGATTGAAAAGCGGTTTCCCGGAGCCATTCCTGATATTCTTCGCCTTCGTCCCCGGCTTCATGGGAGATTACCAGTTTGCACCGGGGATCTGCCAGCTCCCGGACCAGATCAATGGCATGCTCAATCCCCTTGCGGGCCACCACCCGAGTGGGCTGAAGAATCATGATGTCATCCGGCCCAAGGCCGATGGACGTCCGGATTTCTTCGGCCCGTTGTGCATCAACAACCGGCGGATTCTCAAAATCAAGCACATTGGGAATGACAATGGAGGCAATGCCCTTGCGATGTGCCAGTTCTTCCTGAGCCAGGGAATTAATCACCACATGCTCAATACTTTGCAGAGACGGCGGAAAGGCCATACGCAGATAGTCGGCCACGGCGTTCAGGGAATACCGGTCCCGCTCCCAGTAGAAATCATGATGGTGGGCGATGGTCGGGATCTGGGTTTCAGCGATAATTTCGGTAATCGCAAGGCCCAGGGAAAGATGCATGGGAATGGTGACGGCGTTTTCAACGATCAACAGATCAATGGAAAACCGCGCCACAAACCGGCGCAGCTTTTTTTTCAAAAGGGCCCGCATGTCATGGATCGCGCCGGTGACAATCGGGTCCCGGACGTTGCGGCCCCAGATCCGGTCGCTGATCCAGCGGTTGTTCACATCAGTGAAATGCGCATCCGCCACCAGCATGGTCCGGTCCGGATTCCGGTCCGACAGGCCGCAAAACCAGAAACATTCATGGCCGGACTGCCGCAGCACTGCCGCCCATTTGCTGGCCTCCAGCGTCACCCCGTCGGTGCCGGAAAACCGGGTGGAGATGAATCCAATGTTTTTGCCCATATGGTTTATTCCTTTTTTTCGATGGCATCCCATGAATAAAATCCAAAATAGCATGAATCCTGAATAATTTCAAGGACCATAAGCCCTCGCGAGGAATGACCGCAGAAAGCGCTGCCCAAAGAAACAATGGGGGGCTGAAATCCACGGTGATGAAATCCAAAAAAATTTTAACCGCCACGCTTTTCACTTCTTTTTTTCATCAAAAATTAATGTTAAATAGCGCTGTCATCGCCAGAAAGAAAACTGATTAAACCCATCATTCAGCGCAGAGCCGGCAGAAACCGGAACCACGGATTCCGGTTTCTGTTTCTGAACAGTTTCTGATGCTTGACAATGGACGCAAACACTGGCTAACGCCTTTATATCTTTCAGAGGTTCCATGCAGCACATACTGATAATTTCAGCAAACAATGACCCTGTTGATAAAATCAGGGCCGCATTCACGCCGGAAACCGTGATAGAACAAAAAACGCCTATCGACCAGGCCCTGCACCATCCGGATAAACAATGCGTTGATCTCATTTTTATTGATATGGAACCCTCGGGAAACGTCCGGAAAGGCGATGGGGGGAAGGACCGAATCACCCGCTTGAAAGACCGCTACCCGGGTGTGCCTGTAATCTTCATGGCATCCAAAACCCATATCGCAGAAGCAGTCCGGGCCGTCAGCGGAAAAAACGATAATTATATTGCCTATCCTCTCGATCCTTCTGAAATCCGGCATGTCATTGACAGCATACAGGAACAGGCAATGGTCCGGTCCGAATTGGATCATCTGAGAGAAGAATTCTGGCAGTCGGATGCGCAGGAAATTATTCGCACCCGGAATCCGGCCATGAAAAAAGTTTATGAACAAATCCAATCGGTAGCCCCCACAAAAACCACCGTGCTGATCCAAGGGGAAACCGGCACCGGCAAAGGCGTGCTGGCTAACCTCATCCATCGCCACAGCCACCGGGATAAGGGGCGTTTTATCAGCGTGCATTGCGGCGCCATTCCGGACACCCTGCTGGAGAGCGAACTTTTCGGCCATGAAAAAGGCGCATTTACCGGCGCAATTAAACGAAAACTCGGGAAATTTGAAATCGCTGCCAGGGGCACTATCTTTCTTGATGAGATCAGCACCGTGACTCCCTCTGCCCAGATCAAACTCCTCCAGGTGCTTCAGGACGGCACATTTTACCGGGTTGGTGGTGAAACGGTGTTAAAAACAGACGCGCGGTTTGTTGCCGCCACCAACGTGAACCTCAAAACCCTTTGTGACAACGGATCTTTCAGAAATGACCTCTATTACCGCCTGAATGTTTTTCCCGTTGAAATTCCGCCCCTGCGGGAACGGCCGGAAGATATCCGGCTGCTGGCGGATACATTTATCAAACGATTGAATCTGCTGCTGCAGCGGCAGATAAAGGGGATTCATCCGGATGTCATCGCAGCCATGGAAGCGTATGACTGGCCGGGCAATATCCGGGAACTGGAAAACTTGATGGAACGGGCATTTATACTGGAAACCGGTTCGAAACTGACACCGGAACGGTTTCCGCCGGAACTTTTCAGGAACTCGAAAAAATCCGCGGTGCTGAGCATTCATACGGACCTGCCCCTTGCGGAAGCGCGGCACCGGGCGGTGACCGAATTTGAAAATCAGTTTATCCGCCGGCTGCTGACAAAAAACAATGGGCGGATCAACAAATCAGCAGAAGATGCCGGCATCAGCACCCGGCAGTTTCACAAAATAATGTTAAAGCATCATATCAGGAAGGAAGACTTTAAGGCTTGATATTGATATAAAAAAATTTTTGAAACTGCTTCAGCCATACCCGGGATCCGATCCGATCCCAACGGGTATGGCTGGAGCGTCATGTACGGGGTCCTGTGCATCCGGAAATTCTATTCCACCGCGTCTTTTAACTTTTTGCCGGGTTTAAACTTGACGGAATTTTGCGCGGGAATTTTAATTTCAGCGCCGGTGCCGGGGTTCCGGCCCTTTCTGGCCTTGCGGTGAACTTTTGAAAAAGTTCCGAAACCGGTTAACTGAATTTTTCCGTCCTTTGCTTTCAACGCATCCTGAACGCCCTCGATAAACGCATTCAATGCCAGTCCGGCTTTTTCCTTGGTGATTTTTGCATCTTGGGCCATCATGTCAATCAACTCTGCTTTGGTCATCTTTTTCTCCTTTTTTTTAAGAATATAAAAAAACACACTGCCAGTGGTACACAAAACCATTTACCAGATTTGAGGACTAAGTAAAAAGCTTTTCATGGTGACGCATCACCACTGTATCAACAAATAACTGGTCCATCATTTCGATCAATTATGGATGAGGTATTTGGAAGTCCAAATTCCTTGTTGCGCTGCATCCTTTATTTCCCCATGGTACGCTCAGAACAGATCATCACTCAAGATTTGGGCGCCTCGCCAATTTGATGAGATTGGTGAAACTTTTTTCTTTGCCATCGGAATCAGACGTCTACAGGCCTGTCAGATTTCGCACAGAATCTGCAATGCCTGTGCCAATCGTCCCCGGCGGTTTGCCGCTGCTATCGCCGATGAAACGATCGTTATAAAATAGAAAATATCTCATCAATAATCAAGTGCCTGCTGATCAGTTTGTGTATTTCTTCGGGTGGAATCGGTTGCCGCCCCCGATTGGGATCTGTCGCCAAAATATCCGCAGGACGCTGTTTGCGCTGACATTTCTGCCATGGTTGCCCTTTTCGGAACCGGAATGTCGCATTTTCATTGCCCATCGGAATTCAGAGGTCTGTTTGGCAGGCCCGCCGCCCTTTTCTATCCCTTTTGACAGACGCCGGAATGGCGAAAATCCCGTGTTAAATGTGTGGTATGTATTTTGCAATTTAACGAATTTGCAGAAAAACGCTAAAATTGTGCTTTTCCCCACCCTGACATTTAACGACTGGAACCAACATGAACCCGACAGATCTTGAATATTTCAAATTATTGTTAAATACGCAACTAAAAGAATTGCAGGAGCGCATCGGATATTCCGATATCCAAAAAATGACTGTTGACGAGGCTCTTCAAGACACCCTGGACATGGCTTCCGCGGACACTGACAAAAATATGTCGCTCCGGATCCGTGAACGGGAAAGCCGTCTGATTTCAAAGATCAAAGAGGCCCTGCTGCGCATCGAAGACGGCACTTATGGAATCTGCGAAAAATGCGGCGACGACATTCCCGTTAACCGTCTGAAAGCACGGCCGGTAACATCCCAGTGCATCGGGTGCAAAATGCAGGAGGAATCCTTTGAACGGATGCTCGGTTTTAAAAAATCCAGCATTCCGCCGGACCGGCAATATACCTAAGCCGGCAATCGTATCCCGGGCAGGAAAATCCATGGTTGCCGCCTGTGGCCTCTCGTCCGACCGATGTGACCCGACACCACCAGAAACCGGACACTACCAGAAAAATGAAAAAAGACCAAACCCAAAAAGAACAGATAACCGCCATCGGTATTGTGATTCCGGTGGAGTGGGACGAAAAAGGCAGACCTTCCGCCCATGCCATTGCCAGCTATGATGAAGAAGAGTACCTCATTGACATCCGCACGGAAACCGGAAAGCAGTTATCCGGCGTTGACCGGCAGAAAATTCGGGCCACCGGCACTTTGGGCAGCCGGATTAAAAACCGCCGCATGATTTCCATCACCAGCTACGAAGTCTTATTTTCATCCCCGAACCCAAAAGATCTGGATCTAAAAGATCTGGGTCCAAAAAACCATCACTCCTGATTGTCAGATAAAAAGTCAGATTTCGACGGCCAGGAAAAACGGCCTGTTCAGCGCATACTGCGGGGGGTAAAAATTGCGCCCCTTTTTTTGACTGCCTGACGGCCGCCGGCTGCCTCTCCTGCCGCGGGTCAAATTTTTCAATCTGTCAAAAAACCTGGCACATCCGGTTTTTCTTTTTTGCTTAATCGCGGCCCCTTTCGGCGATGTCATTTCTTTTTCATTTATATCCCATTGATATAACTTCCTTTTCGATTTAGATTGTCAGCCGTTGATTATTCTCTCTCTTGGCATTTTAGTTGCACTATCTAAAAAGAGAAGGTTTCAGGCAACCCGTTTCCATTGGTCCTGACGGATCCGGCATTGCCGGCTGATTGAAAACGCCATCACAAAAATCAAGCAAATGACGGAAAAATAAAAGAGATAAAATCAATTGTGGAACCCCGTGAGATCTGATAAATTATCTAATAATGCGCCTTCAATGTGATCTGACGTTTCCGAAAACGCCGTTTTCTTAATCTTTTGTATCTTCCGCCGCCTGAAAACGCTCTCTTTGTGGCCCCTGATAAGGAATATAAATGACTGATTGCCGACCCGTACAAATGCCTGCCCCTGGTGTCCGCCGCGTAAAATTCCGTGGTGACACGGTTTCCTTTGCTCTTGATATCGGCAGCAATCATCCCGGAAGCGCCTGGATACGAACCACCCTTGGCCATGCGGAAACATCCCGGGAAGAAATAAGAAAAGCAGTGTTGTCCGACGCCCCTCCCCTTGGCCGGGCCTGGTATGATATTCCCATGACCCGGATCAGTCCGGAGAAATTTGAAATTACGCTGGCCCTTTGTGAAATTGGCCATTTTGAAGCCAAATGTTATTTTATTCCGGAAGGAAAAACCACTCCGGTCTGGCCCGAAGGGGACAATGTGATCCTCAATGTCGAGCCCGCGGATATGTGCTGCGCCAATATTATTTACAACGCCTTTGTCCGGCAGTTCGGGCCGAACAAATCCGGCGCATGTCTGATCGGCGACCGGCACGGTGATTCTATCCAAGATCTGGATCAGGAAGGATATACCGTGATTCCGCCGTCCGGTACGTTCCGGGATCTGATCGGGGAGCTGGATTTCATCATCCACACCCTGGGATGCCGGATTCTGCATCTTCTGCCCATTAATCCGACGCCCACCACCTACGGCCGCATGGGCCGTTTCGGCAGCCCCTATGCGGCCCTGGATTTTACCGGTATTGATCCAGGGCTCGCGGTATTCGACCCCACAGCTACCCCCCTGGAGCAGTTTATTGAACTGGTGGACGCGGTGCATGCCCGGCATGCCAAAATTATTATTGATCTGGCCCCGAATCATACCGGCTGGGCCGCTGAACTCCATGAAACCCATCCTGAGTGGCTGGTACGAGATGAAAACGGTGAAATCCAGGCCCCGGGAGCATGGGGTGTTGTCTGGGCCGACCTGACCCGCCTGGACTACAACAACAAAGACCTGTGGAAATACATGGCCGATGTCTTTCTGCTGTGGTGCGTCCGGGGGGTGGATGGATTCCGGTGCGACGCCGGGTACATGATTCCCATTCCGGCCTGGAATTTTATCGTGGCCACGGTGCGTGAGCAGTTTCCGGACACCATTTTCTTTCTGGAAGGACTGGGGGGTAAAATTTCCGTTACCCGGGAAATTTTAAGTTTATCCAATTTTAACTGGGCCTACTCGGAATTGTTTCAAAACTATCATCCCCCCCAGATTGAAACCTATTTAGCGCTTGCGGACCGCATTTCAGCAGAAGACGGCCTGATGATTCATTTTGCCGAAACCCACGACAATAACCGACTGGCAGCGACATCGCCGGCCTATGCCGCCATGCGCACCGCCCTTTGCGCCCTCTTGTCCAATTGCGGGGGATTCGGGTTCGCCAATGGGGTGGAATGGTTTGCCACGGAAAAAATTAATGTCCATGATGCCTGTTCCCTGAACTGGGGGGCGGACATGAACCAGGTGGACAGAATCCAGCGCCTCAATCTGCTCTTGAAATGTCATCCCGCCTTTTTTGATCAAACGGAAATGAAAACCGTGCGCCATGGTGACGGAAACTATATCGCCGTGCTCCGGCACCACCTGCCAAGCCGCAAACGCCTGCTGGTGCTGATAAATCTCGATACCGACCATCCCGCAACCGCCGAATGGGAAGCCTGTCATTTTCCCCTGCCCGAGGGGGCGGCCGACGATCTTCTTTCCGGCCGGGAAATTGCCATCGAAGCAGAAGACGGCATCGCCCGCTGTCATCTGGGGCCGGCCGAGGCCCTGTGTCTCTCACCAGGACCTGATGATATCAGCGCATGTGTTACCGGAAAAGACCACGCCCATTTGCCGGACCGTATTCATGAACAATGCCTCCGGGCGATGGCCCTTGAAATGCATCGTTTTTTTATCGGCTCCATCAAACTGACGCATTTTGATGTGGCCGAGGCAACGCAACAACTGGCCCGTGATCCTGAAAAATTTTGCCGCACCTTAAATCCGTATTCCGAAGAAAGCCGGGTGGTCCTCTGGCGCTGGCCGGCGGACGCCCGGCGCCAGGTCATGATTCCCCCGGATCATCTGCTCATGGTATGCGCGGACGCCCCGTTCAAAGCAAGAATCGTCTGCCCGGCGGGTTCTGGCAAAAACGACACGGAAATCACCCTGGCGTCCGCCCCGAGTCTGTTGCAGGATGACGGGTCCTCTTTTGCCTTGTTCCCCCTGAGGACCGATAAAAAAACACCCCTTTCCGCCACACTTAAATTATCTGTATTTCAGGATAAGCACGCTTTCCATGCGGCAGCCCCCCTGCTGTATCTGGCCGCCCACAAAAACATCACCGCCCGATGCGGCTTTCATCGAAAGCACATCCTGGCCGGACCCTTGCGACACCTCGCCACCAACGGCCGGGGCGCCATGATGCGGGCCAATGCCCGGTGGGGAGAACTGGAAAGCCGGTATGACGCTCTCTTGTCCGCCAATCTGAACCCGGATTTTCCGGACAACCGCTGGATGATGCTGATCCGGTGCCGGGCCTGGATTGTTTTTCAGGGATTTTCCCAGGAAATTTCCACCGACTGCCTCACCCGCTTTTATGTTGACCACGAAACCGGCTGCCGGTGGGAATTTACCGTGCCCACCGGCCAGGGCCAGCATATTATTTTAGCCATTACCGCTGCCATGCTGACGGACCGAAACCAGATCCGGCTCTCTTTCAACCGGCGGGCTGCCGGGAACAAATCCGGCGTTTTACCCGACCATCAGCCAGTCCGCTTGATTGTCCGCCCGGATATTGACGATCGGGATTTCCATGCCAATACCAAGGCCTACATTGGACCGGAACACACCTGGCCGGCCGCCATTACCCCTATGAGCGAAGGATTTTTTTTCGCGCCCCATCCGGAGCGGAAACTGATGATGACCGCATCCGCCGGTGTTTTTGTTGGGGAGCCGGAATGGCAATACATGATTTTTCTGCCCACGGACGCGAAACGCGGCATGGACCCGCATACCGATCTGTTCAGCCCGGGCTATTTTTCCGGATTTTTAAATGGCAGTGACACATTCATCCTATCGGCTGCCGTGCTCTCTCCGGGCTATACCGCTGTTCCGGGATTTACAACGGAAACCGCCGACGCCGAAACCGCCCGGTTTATCCTGCCCCGGCATCAGAACCTTGAAGAAACCATGCGCCGGGCCGTTCGCCAATTTCTGGTCCGGAGAAACAGCCATCAAACCGTCATTGCCGGCTATCCGTGGTTTCTGGATTGGGGACGGGATACCCTGATTGCCTGCCGGGGCCTGATCGCGGCCGGTTTTATTTCCGAAACCCGTTCCATTCTGAAACAGTTTGCCCAGTTCGAAGACCATGGCACCATCCCTAATGTTATTTTCGGGTCCGACACCCGAAACCGGGATACATCCGATGCGCCGCTGTGGTTGATTGCGGCCTGCCGGGATATGTTTCAGCAGACCGAAGACACGCAGCTGCTGGATGAACCCTGCGGCGACCGGCCCTTACGGAAGGTGCTCCGGTCCATTGTCGAACACTACATGACCGGCACCCCCAACGGCATCGTTATGGATCCGGACACCGCATTAATCTACAGTCCCTCTCATTTCACCTGGATGGACACCAACTTTCCCGCGGGCACCCCCCGCCAGGGGTATCCCATTGAAATTCAGGCCCTGTGGCACTATGCACTGAGTTTCATGGCACAGATTGATGATCCCCGGCGCAACACTCAATGGGCACAACTTGCCGACCGGGTGTCCCAATCCATCCGGGATCTTTTTTACCGGAAAACGGACGGGTATCTCGCGGATTGTCTGCACGCGGCCCCGGGTGGGGGTGCGAAAAACGCGGACCGGGACGACGCGCTTCGCCCCAACCAGCTTTTCGCCATCACCCTGGGGGCGATTTCCGACCTGGATATTATGGAGAAAACCATGCATCAGTGCGGGTCCCTGATCGTACCCGGTGCCATCCGCAGCCTGGCGGACCGGCCCGTTAAAAGACCCCTTGAAATTATGCACAACGGCCGGATGCTCAACGATCCGAACTATCCTTATCAGGGGATCTATACCGGAGACGAAGACACCCGGCGCAAACCCGCCTATCACAATGGCACCGCCTGGACCTGGGTATTTCCCTCGTTCTGTGAAGCCTGGCCCATGGTGTTCGGAAACCATGCCAAAGATACGGCCCGGGCGATACTGGCCAGCAGCGCTGAAATTCTCAATACCGGCTGCGCCGGACAGGTGCCGGAAATTCTGGACGGCAATTATCCCCACCCGCAGCGCGGTTGCGACGCCCAGGCCTGGGGCGCCAGCGAATGGCTGCGGGTCTGGATACACTTATCACGATAATTTTTTAACCTTTCAAAACGGGAGGGAGCAGCATGAGTCTTAAAAAACAATATTTAAAAACCAAGCCGGTCTGTAAAGTCACATTCCGTCTGACCCGAGAAGATGTCGGGGATGCAGCGTCCGTTCATCTCACCGGAGAATTCAACGACTGGGATAAACCGGGGACCCCCATGAAATCCCTTAAAAACGGGGAGTTCACGGTCACACTGGATCTTGAGAAAGACAGGGAATACCAGTTCCGGTATCTGGTTGACAAAGAAATCTGGATCAATGACCCGGAAGCTGATAAATATGTGGCAAGCGGATTCAAAGGCAGCGACAATGCGGTGATCTGCCTGTAATCCATTGTTTACCGGGAACCATTTAATTAACCCGTCTTTCAATTTAAGGACGTACAGATGAGCTATATCAAAACATTCCAGGTTTACCCCAAAGTGCCTGAAAAACTGATTTTTGCGGAAAAAATCGTCCGAAACATGTGGTGGTCCTGGAACCTGGACGCCATTGAGCTTCTGCGCCGGGTAGAACCCCGGCTCTGGAACAAATCCAACCGGAATCCCATCCAGTTTTTTTCCCTGCTGTCCCAGACGCAGCTGGAAAATATAAGCAATGACGAGGGATTTATGGCGCACCTCGGCCGGGTTCAGGCAGCCTTTGAAAAGCAGGTGGAGGCCCCGCCGGAAATGCTGGAAACAGACGCCCAGATCGAAGGCACGGTGGCCTACTTTTCCATGGAATACGGGATTCATGAAAGTCTCCCCCTTTTCGCCGGCGGCCTGGGCATGCTGGCCGGAGACCACCTCAAGGCGGCATCCGACAGGGGCACTCCATTGGTGGCCGTGGGCCTGCTCTACCGCATGGGCTATTTTCACCAGTATCTGGATCAGAACGGCTGGCAGCAGGAAAGCTATCCGGAAACCGATCTGTTCCAGCTTCCCCTCCAGCGGGCCACGGATGTCAACGGAAAAGAACTGTTTATCTCTGTTGCCGGACCCGACGGGGACATCCACGCCCAGGTGTTTAAAATGATGATCGGCCGTATTCCGCTCTTTCTCATCGACACCAATGTCCGGGAAAATTCCCCGGAAAAAAGGAACATTACTTCCCGCCTCTATGTGGCGGACGGCAAAATCCGCCTGGCCCAGGAAATTCTGCTGGGCATCGGCGGCATGCGGGCGTTGCATGCCATGGGCATCCACCCGTCCGTGTGCCATCTCAACGAAGGCCATTGTTCGTTTGTGGGCATTGAACGCGCCGTCCATCTGATGCAGACATACAACCTGGATCTGAAGAGCACCCTGGAGCTGGTGCCGCGCACCACGGTATTCACCACCCATACACCGGTGGCGGCCGGCCACGATGAATTTGCCACAGATATGGTAAAACCCTATCTCAAGCCCTTTGAAGGCCCCCTCAACACCTCCATCGAAGAAATCATCTCCTGGGGCCAGAACAATCCCTATGAGCCATTTTCCATGTTCGCTTTAGGGCTTCGGATGGCGCAATTCTGCAACGGCGTGAGCGAACTCCACGGAAGGGTCGCCCGGAAAATGTGGGCCAAACTCTGGCATGGCCGGCCGGAAGAAGAAATTCCCATCTCCCACATTACCAACGGCGTCCATATTCCGTCCTGGATCTCCATTGAAAAATATATGCTTTTTGAGCGGTACCTGGCGCCCAACTGGAATCTGGCCACATGGAAAAACCCGGAAATTGTCCAGCGGGTGGATGATATTTACAATGAAGAATTGTGGCGGGCCCATGAAATGTGCCGGGCACGGCTGGTTCGTTCCTGCCGGAACATGATGATCAAACAATACGGCCGCCGCAACGCCCCCAAATCCGTGATGGAAGACGCAGCGTCCATTCTGGACCACGATGCGCTCACCATCGGGTTTGCCCGGCGGTTTGCCACCTACAAGCGGGCCTATCTGTTATTAAGAGATCCGGCCCGGCTGAAAGCCATGTTGAATTCCAAGGAATTCCCCTTGCAGATTATCCTTTCCGGAAAAGCCCATCCCAAAGACAATGAAGGAAAAGAGGTGATCCGCAAGCTCATTGAATTTGCCCGGGAAGAATCCGTCCGGCATCGGTTCATTTTTCTGGAGGACTACGATCCCAATATCGCCCGGCATCTGGTTCAGGGCTGCGATGTATGGCTCAATACCCCCCGCCGGCCCTATGAGGCCTGCGGCACATCCGGCATCAAGGCCGCGGCCAACGGCGTGCTCAATGTCAGTATTCTGGATGGCTGGTGGTGTGAAGGATTTGACGAATCCACGGGCTGGCGTATCGGCAACGGGGAAGAATACCATGATTATGAATACCAGGATGATATTGAAAGCCAGGCCCTTTATAATGTGCTTGAAAACAGCGTCATTCCCTGCTTTTACGACCGGAAACTGGGGGATACCCCCAACGCCTGGATTGCCATGATGAAAGCCTCCATTAAAATGGCCCTGGGACAATTCTGCGCCCATGGCATGGTCCAGAAATACGCGGAAACTTCCTATATTCCGGCTTCCCGCAACTTTGCCGCCCTGACCCGGGACGATGGGGCCGAAACCCGGCGGATTGCGGATTTACATCATCATTTAAAGGCCAACTGGCCGAACATTAAAATTGATTATCCGGTGCGGAATTATGAAGGCCCCTTCCGGGTAAAAGATGTTATTGACGTTATGGTAACCGTGCATCTGGGGATTATTCTGCCGGAAGAAATTGAAGTGGAACTGTGTTATGGAAAAATAAAAGACGTGGATAAGCTTGAGGCCATCAATATTCAGAAGATGAGCCTGACCGAAGATTTAAACGGCGGCCGGTACCGGTACACCACGTCCCTCAAATGTGAAATTGCGGGAAGATTCGGCCTGACCGCCCGGGTCATACCGGCTGGCGATGACCATTTGAAATTTTCACCCAACCTGATAACCTGGGCTTAAATATGACAACCTTGCAGAAAAATCCGAGAATTCTCATTGTCACTCCGGAAACCACCTACCTGCCCGAAGGCATGGGCAATCTGGCCAACGCCATGGTGGCCAAGGCCGGCGGGCTGGCGGATGTTTCCGCGGCGCTCATCAGTGCGCTGTTCAAACAGGGCGCGGATGTTCATGTAGCCATGCCGGACTACCGGGCCATGTTTGACAACAAACTGGACCCTCTGCTTCGCAAACAGCGCCTGATGATCCGGGAGCAGATGCCTGAAGACCGTGTGCATCTGGCCGAAGACCGGGCTTTTTTTTACATGAATCATGTCTATTCCAGCTATGGCTGGGAAAATCTGCGCATGTCTCTCGCGTTTCAGCGGGAGGTGATGAACAATATCGTGCCCCGGGTCAAACCGGATCTCATTCACTGCAACGACTGGATGACGGCTCTCGTGCCGGCCATGAGCCGCGAAATGAAAATCCCGTGCCTGTTTACCGTGCATAATATTCATACCGTTAAAACCACCCTGGCCCAGATCGAGGACCGGGGCATTGACGCAGCCTATTTCTGGGACCATCTGTATTATGATCAGATGGCCGAAGAATATGAAGACGCGCGCGACACCAATCCGGTGGATTTTCTCACCTCCGGTATTTTTGCGGCCCACTTTGTCAATACGGTGAGCCCCACTTTTTTAAAGGAAATTGTGGACGGATACCATAGTTTTGTGGCCCCCCATGTGCGGCGGGAACTTTCCAACAAATATTACGCGGCCTGTGCCACCGGTATTCTGAACGCGCCGGACCCGAGCTATCATCCAGAGACCGACACGGCCCTGGTGCACCGCTACAACGAGGCCACCCATGCCGCCGGGAAACTGCAAAACAAGCGGTTTCTCCAGGAAAAGCTGGGGCTTATAAAAGACGACCGAGCCCCGCTGTTCTTCTGGCCATCCCGGATGGATACCATTCAGAAGGGATGCTCGATTATGGCGGAAATCCTGTATCATACGGTTGATACTTTCTGGAAAGACCACCTTCAGATTGTTTTTGTGGCCAATGGCGGATTCCGGCAGCATTTTGTGGATATTGCGGATTTTCACGGCATCAAAGACCGGGTGGCGGTGTGTGAATTTGACGAAAACCTGTCGCGACTGGCGTTTGCGGCGTCTGATTTTATTCTCATGCCGTCGTTGTTTGAGCCCTGCGGCCTGCCCCAGATGATCGCCCCCATCTACGGATCATTGCCCGTGGCCCGGGACACCGGCGGGATTCACGATACGGTGGCGCACCTTGATGTTAAGGCTGACACAGGCAACGGGTTTCTGTTCGAAACCTATGATTCTGGCGGCCTGTTCTGGGCCATTAACCAGGCCATGGCATTTTACCGGCTGCCGGCAAAGGTCCGGGAAAAGCAGATTCGAAGAATTATGACCCATGCGACCACAACGTTTAATCATGATGTGACGGCAAAGCAATACATTGACTTGTATGAAAAGATGCTTGACCGCCCACTGATTCATAGCTAACCCGCATCCGCCATGCCGACCTTGTTTACAAATGCCGAAAAAGCCCGATATCTTGCAGCGCGCAGCATTGAAAAAGACCCATTGCTGAAACCCTATGAAGATGTCATTCGCCGGCGGCATTTAAAAATTATCACGGCTGAAGAACAGCTGACCCAGAATCAGATGTCCCTGGCTGATTTTGCCGCGGGCCATGAATTTTTCGGCCTGCATTTTCAAAATAACCAATGGGTCTTCCGGGAATGGGCCCCCAATGCCACAGCCATCTATTTCATCGGCGAAGCCACCGGCTGGCAGGAGCTGCCGGAATTCCGGCTTTACCGCACTGATCCGCCGGGGGTTTGGGAAATCCGCCTGCCGGCAGATGCCCTGTCCCACCTTGCCCTCTACCGGCTAAGAACTCATTGGCCGGGCGGTGCCGGAAACCGGATTCCAGCCTGGGCCCGTCGGGTGGTGCAGGATTTCAATACCGGTATTTTTAACGCCCAACTCTGGCATCCCCCCGCACCCTATATCTGGCAGCACTCGTCTCCCCCTTTGAACGACCAAGGCCTTTTTATTTATGAAGCCCATGTGGGCATGGCCCAGGAAGCACCGGGGATCGGCACATTCTCGCAATTTCAGGAAGAAATTCTCCCGCGCATCGTCCATGCCGGATACAACGCCATTCAGCTCATGGCGGTTCAGGAACACCCTTATTATGGTTCTTTCGGCTATCATGTATCCAATTTTTTTGCCCTTTCTTCGCGCTTCGGCACGCCCTATGAGTTTAAATCCCTGGTGGACGCGGCCCACGGGGCGGGACTGAAAGTCATTATCGATCTGGTGCATTCCCATGCCGTGAAAAATGAAACCGAAGGCATCAGCCGGTTTGACGGCACCCGGTACCAGTATTTTCATGACGGGCCCCGAGGCGATCACCTGGCCTGGGATTCCCGGTGTTTTGATTACGGAAAACCCGAGGTTCTGCATTTTCTCCTGTCCAACTGCCGTTTCTGGCTGGATGAATACCATGTGGACGGGTTCCGGTGTGACGGGATTACCAGCATGCTGTACCTGGACCACGGCCTGGAAAAAGCGTTCACATCCTATGACGATTATTTCAGCCCGAACGTGGACGAAGACGCCCTGGTGTATCTGGCCCTGGCCAACCGGGTAATTCACGCGCTCGATCCGTCGCATATCACCATTGGTGAAGACATCAGCGGCATGCCCGGGCTGGCTGCCGGTGAACTGGACGGTGGCATCGGGTTTGACTACCGGTTTGCCATGGGCATTCCGGATTACTGGATCAAGCTGGTAAAAGAGGTTCCGGATGAAAAATGGCCCATGGGAACCCTGTGGTTTGAACTCAACAACCGCCGGACTGATGAAAAGACCATCAGCTATTGCGAATCCCATGACCAGGCACTGGTGGGGGATCAGACCCTGATTCACCGGATGATCGGCGCCCGTATCTACGATCACATGCACGTCCGAAACACGGATCTGGTGGTGGACCGGGGCATGGCCCTTCACAAGCTTTTGCGCCTCATCACCCTGGCCACGGCAGGAAGCGGATATCTTAATTTCATGGGCAATGAATTCGGCCACCCGGAATGGATTGATTTTCCCAGGGAAGGAAACGAATGGAGTTTTCATTTTGCCCGCCGCCAATGGCACCTGACCGATGATCCGGATCTGAAATACCGGCTGCTTGGGCAATTTGACCGGGACATGATCCGTCTTGCGAAAAAATACCGGGTTCTGGCATCTGCGGGCACCCAGCTGCTCTGTGAAAACGATAGCGACAAGGTGATCGTGTTTGAGCGGGGTGGGCTGATCTTTGCGTTTAACTTCCATCCCCACCAATCCCACACAGATTATCCGGTGGCTGCGCCGTCGGGAAAATACCGGATGATATTCACCGCGGACGCCCCCTGTTACGGCGGTCACGGGCGGCTTGTCGAAAATCAGGTGCATTTTACACTTGACAAACCCCATGAGGATTCAAAAAATAAGCATTTACATCTGTATCTGCCGGCCCGAACGGCACTGGTTCTTGAAAAAACGCCAGAGTAGAGGAGCGATTCATGCCAATCAAAAGCCTTCTCAAAAAAGCTGAAAAATTTGAAATCGAAAAATACAAAAAACCCAGAGACCGGAAAACCCTGGTGGAAACCCATATCCCGTTTTCCGGGTCCCCGCACAAACACCCCTATGACGGCAATAAAATGATCCTGGTGGCGGACCCCTATTACACCCCCACTTTTTATTTTGAATTCAACAAGTCGGATATTTCTTTTGTTGAAGAGCTGCCGAACATGGTTGATCTGGAAGGGGACGTGGTTTCCATGGTGCGCATCTGGGTCAAAAAAACCAGCATTGCCGTGCATTGCACCCCCTTTATCGTGGGAAGCATTCACGAACGGATTCCGGAAAAGGCAGGCAGCGCATAACCCGCTGGCCAACAATTTTTTCTCTTAAGAAAAAAATGGCGATCACCAGTGATATTCTGATGATGAATGGCAACTGATATTTATTGCACAACCGATCATCACCCTATGCCAAAAATTGTGAGACAGATAAAGACTTCAACCGAATGACCGCCACCGCGTCCTCCCATACCACCGACCACCTGGCCCGGGCCTCCAGCCTTTTGCCGCTGGGGCTGTTTTTCTGGGCGGCCTTTCAGGTTCCTGCTCTTGCCGCGGGCAACGCCTTTCGGTTTGCCCTGAACTGGGCCCCATCTTTAGCCATCCGTTTGTCCTTTCTCTTTGACGGACTGAGTGTGTTTTTTGTGCTGATCATCACGGGCATTGGATTCTTTGTCACCCTTTACGCGGTAAGCTACCTGCACGGCCATCCCCAGACCGGCCGGTTTTTCTTCTTTCTGCACGCGTTCATGCTTTCCATGCTGGGACTGGTGTGCGCGGACAACGCCATGGGGCTCTTTGTGTTCTGGGAAATGACCACCCTGTTTTCCTTTCTGCTCATCGGGTTTGACCATGAAAAGGAAGCGTCCCGAAAAAGCGCGCGCCAGGCCCTTCTGGTCACGGGTGCGGGCGGGCTGGCACTTCTGGTGGCGTTTCTCCTGATGGAACAGGCCACCGGAACCTTTGACATCTCCCGCATGATGCCAATGGCCGACGACATCAAAACCCACGGGCTGTATCTGCCCATCCTGATACTGATTTTTCTGGGAGCCTTCACCAAGTCGGCCCAGTTTCCCTTTCATTTCTGGCTGCCCAATGCCATGGCCGCGCCGGCCCCGGTTTCCGCGTTTCTGCACTCAGCCACCATGGTCAAAGGCGGGGTATACCTTCTGGCCAGGCTGCATCCGGTACTGGGGGGAACCCCGGCGTGGATGACCACCCTGGTTACGGTGGGGGCGGTGACCGCGATTTTCGGAGCTGTTTCGGCCCTGGGCCAGACCGATCTCAAAAAAATTCTGGCTTACACCACCCTTACCGGCCTGGGGATTATCACCCTGCTTTTGGGGGGCGAAACCCATCCATCTTTGGTAGCGGCCATGACCTTTCTCCTGGTGCATGCCCTTTACAAATCCGCGCTGTTTCTGGCCGCCGGCATTGTGGACCACCAGACCGGCACCCGGGACATCCGGCGCCTGGGAGGCCTCATGAGGGCCCTGCCATTTACTGCGGCAGCCGTATTTGCCGCATGTCTGTCCATGGCCGGATTTCCCTTGTTTTTCGGGTTTATCGGCAAGGAAATCATGTATCAGGGCACTCTGGCCGAAGCCATGATGCCGGGGCTCGCAACTTTCAGCGCGGTGTTTGCCAACGGGTTCATGACAGCCGTGGCCGGCATTCTCATGATGCAGCCCTTTATCCAAAACAAAGGCGCGATTTCCCGGCCCGTGGCCGAAGCCGGCGTTTCCATGTGGATCGGCCCCCTGGTGCTGGGGGGAACCGGCATTCTCTTCGGTACTGTTCCGGACCTGGTGGGCACCTGGCTCATCTCTCCGGCCGTGCACGCGTTTCATCCGTCAGAAGAGCACATTCACCTGGCCCTGTTTCACGGCATCAATCCCCCCCTGCTCCTGAGCGGGGTCACCATCACCATGGGCTGTCTCCTTTACCTGTGGCGGCGGTCGGCCATCAAAGGCATTGCCGCATTAGCCAGGGTTCTGCCCATGAATAGCGCTCAGGTTTACGATTATCTTTTAGACGGGGTGGGCAACATCGCACGCCGAACCACCCGGATCATCCAGAATGGCTCCCTGCACCGTTATCTGTATGTGATCTGCATGGCTTTTGTGCTGCTGGCAGGCTTCAGTTATATCCGGGGCAGCGAAACCGGCCTTTGGACCGCTTTTTCCGGTATTCGGCCGGACGTTCGCCTGCCCGCGCCGGATCTGGGTCTTTTGATGCTCCTGATCGTTCTGTCCGCAGTGACTGTGGTCTTCACCCGGTCGGTTTTGCTGGCCATCAGCGCCCTGGGTGTGATCGGCGCGGGTCTTGCCATGATTTTTCTGCGCTCCGGCGCACCGGATCTGGCCCTGACCCAGCTTCTGGTGGAAACCCTCACCGTGATCATTGTGGCCATTATTCTGCTGCGGCTGCCGGATCTCGAGCATCAGAAAATCGCGCGCCGTTCACAGACCGCCATGAACCTGGCCCTGGCAGTTTGTGTGGGGGCTATGATTTTCCTGATGCTGCTGCTCGAACCGGCCGGGCCGCCCGGCGGCATGCTCACCCGGTTTTTTGAAGAAAACAGCTATGTGGCGGCCCACGGCCGCAATATCGTCAATGTCATTATCGTGGATTTCCGGGGATTTGACACCATGGGGGAAATCATTGTGGTGGCGGCCGCGGCTTTGGGGGGCGTGGCCCTGATCCGGCGGCGGAAGGAAAAATCATGAAGCCGTCGCTCATTTTAAAAACCGCCACCCGCCTGCTGGCCGGCATGATTCTGGTATTTTCCGTTTACCTGCTGTTCCGGGGCCACAACGCGCCGGGCGGCGGTTTTGCCGGAGCCCTGGTAGCAGCCACGGGCTTTGCCATGGTGGCCATGGCCGAAGGGGCGGCATCGGTTCGCCAGGCCCTGCGGGTGGATCCGGCCCGGCTCATGGCGGCGGGCATGGCCATGGTCATTGGCAGCGGTCTTTTATCTGTCTTTACCGGGTCCCCCTTTCTCACCGGCCACTGGTGGCAGATTTCCCTTTTCAGTGATATGCATCTGACGATTGGCACCCCGTTTTTCTTTGACCTGGGGGTGTATGCCATTGTGCTGGGAGGCATTCTAACGCTCATTCTGGCGCTGGAAGAAGAAATGGAGATGGGCTGACGTGGAACCGGTATTATCCCTTCTCTGCGGTATTCTGGCGGCGGCGGCCATTTTCCTGATGCTTTCCGGAAACCTGATCCGGTTTATTTTCGGCCTGGTCATTGCCACCAACGCGGTAAATCTGATTATTTTTATTAGCGGCGGCATCGTCGTAACCCGGCCGCCGTTGATTCCGGAAGGCGAATTGACCCCCATCCTGCCGGTGGCCAACGCCCTGCCCCAGGCCCTGATTCTGACAGCCATTGTCATTGGTTTCGCTTTGTTGAGTTTTGTGTTTATTCTGTTTTACCGGACATATGAACGCCTGGGCACGGTGGAAACCGAAGCCATGCGCGTTTCCGAACCCGAGAATCTCTATGATGACCCCCATGTTGCGAACGACCCTCCGTCGGGCAGCCATTCATCAGGAGAAACCCCATGAACTGGCTGCTTATAACCCCCATGGTGCTTCCCTTTGCCACGGCCGGGCTCACCCTGGGGCTGAAAAACCAGGTCCGGCGGCAGGAGCAGGCCGCGCTTTTCGGGGCCCTGGCGCACACCCTTGCCGCATTTGTGCTGCTCGTTACCATCCACACCCGGGGCATTCTGGTCATGCAGGTGGGCAACTGGCCCGCACCTTTCGGCATCACCCTGGCAGCAGATCACCTGAGCGCCATCATGACGCTGGTGACCGCCATTCTCGGCCTTGCCGGGGTAATCTACGCCCGTTCCGATATCCGGCCATCCATGCTGGCAAACGGGTTTCATCCCCTGATGCAGATTCTCATCGGCGGGGTATGCGGCGCCTTTATTGCCGGTGATCTGTTCAACCTCTATGTGTGGTTTGAAGTCATGCTCATGGCATCCTTTGGGCTGCTGGTGCTGGGTCAGGAAAAGACGCAGCTTGACGGCGGGGTCAAATACGTGATGCTCAACCTGTTTTCCACCCTGCTATTTATCACCGGCATTGGCCTGCTTTACGGCATGACCGGCACCCTGAACATGGCGGATCTGCACCAGGCGGTCCGGGCCGTGCCGGACAAAGGCCTGCTCATGGCCGTGTCCGCCATTTTCATGACCGCTTTCGGCATCAAGGCGGGCCTGTTTCCGCTGTTTTTCTGGCTGCCGGTGTCTTACCACACCCCGCCGGCCACGGTGTCCGCCATTCTTGCGGGCCTGCTCACCAAGGTGGGCGTATACGCCCTGATCCGCATGTTCACCCTGGTGTTTATTTTTGATACGGCATGGACCCACGGCATTCTCCTGGTCTCCGCCATCCTCACCATGGTCATTGGCGTTCTCGGGGCTGCCGCAGGCACTGATTTCCGGCGAATTCTCTCTTTTCACATTATCAGCCAGGTGGGATACATGGTACTCGGCCTTGCCCTGTTTACCCCCCTGGCCCTGACCGGCGCCATTTTTTATCTCATGCATCACATGATTGTGAAAGCCAATCTGTTTCTCATCAGTGGGGCCGCGCAAAAAGCCGGCGGTTCCTTTGCCCTGGCCGATCTTGGAGATCTTTACAAAAAGAGGGGATGGCTCTCGGCCTTGTTTTTCATCCCCGCGTTTTCGCTCGCCGGATTTCCGCCCCTTTCCGGATTCTGGGCCAAAATGCTGATCATCAAGGCCAGCCTGGAAAGCCAGGCATGGGGATCGGCTGCGGCTGCCGTGGTTGTGGGGCTGCTCACGGTCTATTCCATGACAAAAATTTGGGGAGAAGCCTTTTGGAAACCCACGCCGGCCAATGCCCGCGGCCTTTCTGACGAAGCCGCCGCCGCCCCCCTGGACATGGCCCTGCTGGTGCCCATCGCCTCCCTGGCTGCCATTACCGTGCTCATCGGTTTGATGCCGGGGCCGTTTATTGCGCTTGCGGAAAGGGCGGCGTTTGAACTCACCCACCCGGAAATTTATGTCCGGGCGGTTTTGGGCCCTTTGCCCTAAACCTGGTAAACCGGAAAAGTTGAAAGTGAACTAAAGTTACGGCGAATGCCTTCGGCATTGTCAATTTTTATATTAAAAAGGGTCGCGCGTTTCACGCAGTCCAGAACTTTAGTCACTTCGCACTGTTTGAGTTTTTAAAGTTGTTTGCCAAAAAAACACAATAATCAGAGATAAGAAACCAAGGAGACCCTGATGAGTCATCTGTTTATATTGAATCTGGTGCTCGCCATGGGGTTTACCGCGGTCATGGGCCAGATCAGCCTGACCGGATTTATTTCCGGCTTTATTATCGGTTATCTGGCCCTTTGGGTAACCCGTCCCCTTTACGGGCACACCGGTTATTTCGCCAGGGTGCGCAATGTGCTCATGCTGATGGTCTCTTTTGTGTGGCAGCTCATCATTTCCAACTTCCGGGTGCTCTGGGATGTGATTACCCCCAGTCAGTTCAGCCGGCCCGCGGTAATTGCCGTTCCCCTGGATGCCAGAACCGATTTCGAGATTCTGCTCCTGGCCAACATGATTTCCCTGACCCCGGGGTCCCTGACCCTGGATGTGTCGGCGGACCGCACCATGATTTACGTGCATGTGATGTTTCTGGACGACATTGAATCCGCCCGCCGGGAAATCAAGGAAAAAATTGAAAAACCGCTTCTGGATGCTGTTCGGTAACTATCATGGAAAATACAATCATTACTACCTGTGCGGAGATCACCCTGATTCTGCTTACCCTTTCGGTCATCTTTACCTTTGTCCGCCTGGTTCTGGGCCCGGACCCGGCAGACCGCATTGTGGCCTTGGATCTGGTCTCTGTGCTCATGGTTTCGTATCTGGCCGCCTTGTCCATTTACACCGGGGAAAAAACATTTCTGGATGTGGCCATCAGCTATGCCCTGATCGCTTTCCTGGGCACGGTGGCCCTGGCCCGGTTTCGGGAGCGTCTGGCCCGGCGCAGTGCGGACATGACCTGCCGTTTGGCAGAACCATCAAACCCGGAGGAAAACCAATGATGGAATGGGCGATCGGCATTCTGATGATTAGCGGCGGGCTTTTCAGCCTGGTGGCGTCCGTGGGCATGCTGCGGCTGCCGGACACTATTATCCGGATGCACGCCGCCACCAAGGCAGGGGCCTTTGGCGGCGGGCTCATGTTCCTGGCCCTGGCTGGTTTTTACATGGATCTCAGCATCACCCTTCGGGCCGTTGCCGCGATTTTCTTTCTGCTGCTCACCGCACCGGTGGGCGCCCATCTCATCGGCCGGGCCGCCTACTGCACCAAAGTTCAATTGTCTGAACGGACCCGGATTGACGAACTGGCCATGGTGTGCGAGTGGTGTGACACCCAATCCGTTTCTCACCCCCGTCCGGAAACCGGGGATGCAGGGCAGCAGCCGCTCCCGTAAAATCTTCATGCCGGCCCCGCGCCGGACAACGTTATCCCCATTTCTGGAAATCCTATACGGAACCAACGCATCAATGCATCCGATGTTTAGACCCTGCCCATTTTCCGCCGTGGTTTTTTTATTTGCGCTTAACCATCTATAAATACTATATTAAAAAATTCAGAAAAAATGGTACCCGTTCACGGGGTCAAAATTTTCAAATTTTCTTAAACCACTGGCCTGTAAGCGTTTGCAGGGTGCCACAGATGCGAGGCGCCGGGCATGCAGACGTATCTGTCGTACTTCAAGTGCCCGGGGAAAAAACAGATGCGGTGCCCTGCAAACGCTTACGAAAAATGTATAAAAAACCCTGACTGTGACTGCATACAAAATCCTTAATCCGTTATCATCAAAAAATGAAAAAGCCAAAACCTTCCAAAACTGAATCCCCGACATCCGCAACCAATAACGCTATCAGTGATCGGGCAATATCCTTGACGTCATTTTCCGGCCACAGAAAAACCTTTCGCCTGAAGTGGAAGCTGACAGCTGCCATCATTCTGTTCGGTGCCCTGGTGTGCGGTATTATTTCCACTGTCTTTTTCACTACCACAAGAGCCCAACTCCGATCGGATTTCCGTCAGCGGCTTCAGGACATCGTCGGGGTCGGGGCCCTGAGCATAGATGCAGTCCGGCACGACACGCTGGTGCGGCCGGATCAGGAAGGGGGAGCAGACTACCTGCATATCCGCAACACCCTGCAGCAAATTAAAGCCAATGCCGCGGATATTCATTTTGTTTATACCATGCGGAAAAATTCAGATGGCCAGATTGTCTTTGTAGTGGATGCGGAAACCGAACCTGGCCAGATCGCCCATCTTGGAACCGTTTACACGGATGCCAGTGCATTCCTTCGCCATCATTTTCAAACCATGACCGGGCCGGTGGCGGAAACCGACTTTTATACCGACCGATGGGGAACCTGGCTGACAGGCTATGCGCCCATTTTTGATCACAACGGCAATCCCGTGGGGGTGCTCGGTGCAGACATCAGTGCCGCTAAAATCGCTGCCTACGAACGCCGGCTCTTGTATATATTCATAGCTATTTTCGGGGCAAGCCTGTTCTTATCCGTTCTGCTGGGGCTGTTTCTGGGACATCGACTGGCCGCCCCCATTCGTGAACTGACTGCCCATGCCGAACAAATCGGTACGGGTGATTTTTCCGTACAGGTACCGGTCCGCACCGCTGATGAGCTGGGTTTTCTGGCAGCCACGTTCAATGCCATGACCCAAAAACTGAAAAATCTGGTATCTGCACTGGAAACCGAAATCATCAGCAGGGAAGCAGCGGAAAAAAAATACCGGTCCATTTTTGAAAATGCCATGGAAGGTATTTTTCAGTCCACTTTTCAAGGGCGTGTGGTTACGGCAAACCCGGAATTTTCCCGCATGTTGGGGTATGACTCCCCGGATGAAGCCATCCAAAACCTGACCGATGTTTCCCGCCAGCTCTATGTGCACCCGGATCAGCGCCGGGAAATTGTCAACCGCCTTTCCGCTGAAGGCCGAATCACCAACTACCGTGTTGAGATGCAAAAAAAAGACGGCCAGCGCATTCACGCGGAACTGACCGCCCGCGTAAGCGGCGACGCGGCATCCGGTCCGCCCCTGATTGAGGGGATGCTCAAAGACATCAGCGAACAGCTTGCCCGGGAAAAAGCCCAGCGGGAACAAGAACTTGCCATTGCGGCGTCACAGGCAAAAAGTGATTTCCTGGCCAACATGAGTCATGAAATCCGAACCCCCATGAATGCGGTCATGGGGCTGACCCATCTGGCCCTGAAAACCGACCTGACACCCAAACAGGCTGACTACCTGAACAAAATCCTGCGTTCCGCCGGGACCCTGCTGCGCATCATTGATGATATCCTGGATTTTTCTAAAATCGAAGCTGGTAAACTGACCATGGAGGTCGTGCCCTTTGATCTGGAAGAAATCATGAACAGCCTGGCCAATGTCCTGGGTTTCAAAGCGGAAGAAAAAGGTCTTGAAATTCTTTTTAACCTGGACCGGGCAGTTCCCTTTGCATTAAAAGGGGATCCCCTGCGTCTTCAGCAGGTACTGACCAACCTTGTGAACAATGCCATTAAATTCACGGAAAACGGCAACATCTTAGTGACCGTAACCCTGGACCCGGAAGATCCGGGAGACGGGGATACCATGGTCCGGCTGCGGTTTTCCGTCGCTGATACCGGCATCGGCCTGGATGAGGCGGCAAAAAACCGGCTCTTTAAATCCTTTTCCCAGGCAGATGATTCCATTACCCGAAAATTCGGCGGCACCGGCCTCGGGCTTGCCATCAGCAAACGTCTGGTGAACCTGATGCAGGGTCGCATCTGGGTGGAAAGTGAACCCGGCCAGGGCAGCATTTTCTGGTTTACCGCGGTCTTTCCGCGACAAACCGCCCCCCTTTCCCGGGATCTCACCTACCCGCCGGAGCTCAAAGGCATGAAAATTCTCGTGGTGGATGACAATGCCACGGCCCGGGAAATTATTTGTGAAATTCTGGAGCGCTTTTCCTTTGAGGTCCATCCGTGCGCTTCCGGGCCCGAAGCCCTGACCGACCTGAAAACCGCCCAGGAAGCGGGAAATCCTTTTCAGCTCGTAATTATGGACTGGAAAATGCCGGGTATGGATGGGATTGCCGCAGCCCGTCAAATCCAATCCCACCCGGATCTTGCCAAAATACCCTCGATTTTGATGCTGACTGCCTACAGCCGGGATGATATCCGTGAACAGGCCCAGTCCGCGGGTGTGGACGGGTTCCTGCTCAAACCGGCCAATCCGTCTCTTTTGTTTGACGCGGTCATGTCTGCCTGCGGAAAACATGGCCCTGCTCCGATAACCGCACTGCCTGGAAAAGGCCAGCTGCTTCCGGAGCTTGATAAAATAAGGGGCGCCCGGCTCCTGGTGGTAGAAGACAATGACATCAACCGCCAGGTAGCGGTAGAGCTTTTATCTGCGGAAGGATTTCAAGTGGATACGGCAGAAAACGGCCGGATTGCCGTTGATCTTCTGGCCGAATCCATAAAACCGGAACCGGCCAAACCAGATGCAAATGGACCAGATGCAAATGGACTGGATGCAAATGGACCAGATGCAAATGGAAAGGATGCGAGGGGTTCAGACCCTGGAGCCCAGGCTGCAACACCGCCTGCAACCATCCAAAAGCCAGCCTATAATGCCATCCTGATGGATATCCAGATGCCTGAAATGGACGGTCATACAGCCACCCAAAAAATCAGAGAACTGCCCGCCCCCGCCGGCACCGTTCCCATCATCGCCATGACCGCGCACGCCCTTCAGGCGGAAAAAGAAAAATGCCTGGCGTCCGGCATGAAAGCCCATGTATCAAAGCCCATTCATCCGGAGCACCTGTTTGCGACCCTTGTTCAATGGATTGACCCGGCTGCCATACCGGACACCCTGCCATCTTCAAGGCCCAGCCGGAAAAAACCACCTGAACCAAGCCTGAATCTTGAGAATCTTTTGCCAGGATTTGATACCACCGCAGGACTGGAACGGGTCGCGGGCAATCAGCGCCTATACCTCGACCTGTTGCGTTCTTTTGCACATAAATACACAGATGCTGCTGAAACCCTCCGTGGCCATCTCCGGAACAACGAACCGGACATGGCGGCCCGCCTGGCCCATACCATGAAGGGCATGGCAGGCAACCTGGGCGCTGTGGCTCTCCATACTGCCGCCCGGGATCTTGAATCAGCATTTGCGAATCCTGAAGCCACATGCCTGAAACCAGACAATTCCCTGGTGGCTGCCGTTTGCGAAGCTCTGGATCATGCCATCAGCGAAATCAATCTAATAAACACCCACCAAACCCCTCCTGAAAACAGGGATGCAAAAAACACTGACAGACCATCAGCAGCACCACAGCCGGATATGCTTTTGGACCGGCTCAATCAAATCACGGAGCTTGTAAAAACCGATTACCACCAAGCCCTTGAGGACGCAAAAAATCTATCTGAACAGTTGCATGAGACGCCTTACGGACCCCTTTCAAAAGAAATGTTGCAATGTTTGGAATCTTTTGATGAAACCGGTGCACTGGAACGTGTAAATACCTTGCTCAACGCAATAAAACAAAGTGGAGAATCTTGAAATGTCCCAGACACCTGAAAAACCCGTTATCCTGATTGTCGATGATCAGCCGGAAAATATCCGCATGCTCATGGAAGTTTTAAAAGATGAGTATGCCACCATCCCCGCCACCAGCGGAGAAGCAGCTCTGGAAAAAATTGGTGCCGGAACCCTGCCCGACTTAGTTCTGCTGGACATTATGATGCCGGGAATAGACGGCTATGAAGTCTGCCGGCTACTCAAGGCGAATCCTGAAACCCGCCACATACCGGTTATTTTTATAACCGCGATTTCAGAAGTCATGGACGCGGCAAAAGCCTTTGATTTAGGGGCGGTTGATTATGTGGCAAAGCCCTTTCATCCCCCAACAGTAAAAGCCAGGGTGAATACCCATATCTCTTTCAGCCAGACCCTTGCGGATCTGAAAGCAGCCCTGGCCCAGGTGCGAACATTAAGAGGCATGCTCCCCATTTGTTCCAACTGCAAAAAAATTCGGGATGACAAAGGGTATTGGAACCAGTTGGAAACCTATCTCAGCCAGCATTCAGAAGCCGTCTTCAGCCACGGCATCTGCCCGGAATGCCTCAAAAAATATTATCCGGAATTCCCCATTGAAGATGAAGACTGATATCCGGAAACTTGCCTCCCGTTGCAACCACCCTTTAATTGAAACACAAGGATCGCTTCTTATGCTCAAGCGTTTTATTGAAGAATATCAGGATACTTCTTTTGACATCATTATTGTCGGCGGCGGGATTTCCGGCGCGGCCGTGGCCTATGACGCCGCCTCCCGGGGATTCAGCGTGGCCCTGGCGGAAAAAAAAGATTTTGGATGGGCCACGTCTGCGGCCACTTCCAAACTCATTCACGGCGGGCTCCGGTATCTTCAAAACCTGGAATTTTCCCTGGTTCGGGAGTCCCTGAAAGAGCGGCTGATCCTTGAAAATATCGGCGGCCACCTGGTCTATCCCATTCCCTTTCTGGTGCCCGGGTACCGGGATGTAAAGCGCAACAAATGGATTCTCCGGGCCGGACTCACCCTCTATGATTTGCTTTCTTATGACCGGAACCGCACCTGGGATCCAGGCAAACACATTCCCCATCACTCCTGGATTGCCAGAAACAAAATCATGCGCCTGGAGCCGGAAGTCCGCACCGAAAACATGACTGGCGGCTCCATCTATTATGACTGCCAGAGCATTTACCCGGAGCGTCTGACCCTGGCGTTTATCAAATCCGCGGCTCAGCATGGCGCCCGGGTGGCCAATTACGCAGAAGTAGAGAATTTCCTGCAACATCCGGACGGGAAAATTGCCGGGGTCCGGGTAAAAGACCGGACCACGGACCGCATGGTGGATGTTCGGGCGAAGCTGGTGATCAACTGTGCCGGGCCATGGGCCGATATTGTGCTGAACCTGGCAGATACGACCGGACAAGGCAAGCACCAGATCAAACGGTCTGAAGGCATTCATATTCTCACCAAAAAATTTAAAACCCGGCAGGCGGTGGTCATGTGGACCCCGGCCGGACGGCATTTTTTCACCATCCCCTGGCGGGGGTACCAGCTCATCGGCACAACGGACAAAGATTACGAAGGGAATCCGGATGCGTACCGGGTCAGCCGCCGAAGCATCCAGGAACTGATTGACGACACCAATGCTTCCATCGGCGACGGCACCCTGGCCTTTGAGGATGTCGCCCATGCCTGGGGCGGACTGCGGCCCCTGGTGGATGATCAGACCGAAGGCACCTATGAATCCTCCCGCAAATATGAAATTTATGATAACGCGGAAGACGGATTTGACGGCCTCATCACCGTGGAAGGCGGCAAATACACCACCAGCCGGCATCTGGCCGAAAACGTACTGGAAATGGTGGCAAAAAAGCTGAACCGCCCGCCAAAACCCTGCGTCACGGACCAGACCCCCCTGGTTGGCTGCGATATTCCGGACATGGCGGCTTTTATGGGAAATCTGAAAACTGAATTTTCCGATTTTGATCCCCTGACAGTGGCATTTCTCGGCCAGAACTACGGCACGGAAAGCCGGGCCGTGATTGATCTGGCCCGGCAGGATTCGGCGCTCAAAGACATCATTTGTGAAGACGGCCAGATCATGGCCGCTGTCATCCATGCCATCCGGGAAGAATCCGCGCAAACCTTAAGTGACATTCTGCTGCGCCGGACCGGCGTGGGCACGATCGGTCATCCGGGTATGGACATGCTGGAAAAAATCGCAGCTGTGGCAGCAAAAGAATCTGGCTGGGATAATGCCAGAATGGAAAGAGAAATGCAGGCGGCGGACTTGGAACTGCAACTGCCCAGGGAATAATAGGATTCAGAGACGCCCGCCGCCCGTGAGCCAGGTCCATAAAAACGATTTCTGTTTACACAAACGGAGGAACCCCCCATGCCGGACATGTCACACTCCATTGCCCAGCGGCCCCAGTGGCGAACCGGCCTGGGCTTTCTGCTGGCCGCCATCGGTTCTGCCGTGGGCCTGGGCAATATCTGGCGGTTTCCGTATATCGCCTACAAAAACGGGGGCGGTGCGTTTCTCATCCCCTATGTGACGGCCCTTGTCACGGCGGGCATTCCCATCCTGCTGCTCGAATTTGCCCTGGGCCACCAAAAAAAAGCGTCCGCGCCCAAGGCGTTTGCGCTGATCCACCGCCGCTGGGAATGGATCGGGTGGTGGTCGGTGATTTTTATCATGTTCGGCATTATGGCCTATTACACGGTGGTCATCGGCTGGTGTTTCAACTATCTCTGTTTTTCTTTCACCCAGGCCTGGGGCAGTGACCCCAACGCCTATTTTTTCAAAGATTTTTTAAATACGTCATCCGGGGTATGGGATCTTCAGGGACTCAACCTCCAGGTGCTGGGGGCGGTGGCCCTTATCTGGGCGGTCAACTGGGCCATTACCTGGAAAGGGCTGGAAAACGGCATTGAACGGGCCGTCAAATTCATGATGCCGGTGCTGTTTGGTATTACCGTTGTTATCGTGGTCTGGTCCGTGTTTCTGGAAGGGGCTGCAGACGGCATCCGGCTGTATCTGACACCGGATTTTTCAAAAATCGCCAACGTGGATGTCTGGGTGGCGGCTTACGGCCAGATATTTTTCACGCTGTCCCTGGGGTTCGGTATCATGAGTGCCTATGCCTCGTATCTGCCCGAAAACGCCAATATTTTAAAAAACAGCGTGATCGTTGCCCTTACCAACAGTTTTTATGAGATATTTGCCGGATTCGGGGTATTTGCGGTTCTCGGTTACATGGCCTTCAAACAAAGCCTGCCCATTCAGGAAACCGTTACTTCGGGCATTGGGCTCGCCTTTGTGGCCTATCCCAAAGCCATTTCCATGCTGCCACTGGGCACGGTCTTCGGGGTTCTGTTCTTTTTTTTGCTCTGCATTGCCGGTATTTCCTCTTCGATTTCCATTATTGAAGCATTTACCGCAGCCCTTACCGATAAATTCGGCCTGAAACGGAGACGGATGGTCACCCTGCTCTGCATTTTCGGGTTTGTTGAATCCATTTTATTTACGTCCCGGGCCGGCCTGTTCTGGCTGGATATCGTGGATCACTTTATCAATCATTATGGCCTCATTTCCGTAGGAATTTTTGAAGCGATAGTGGTGGGCTGGCTGTTCAAAACAGAACCCCTGAAAATACATATTATGGATCGGATGGGGCCGGCCAGAAACAAAAAATCGATGCGCCGGGCCATTCTAAGTATCTGGGTGATCTGCATCCGGTTTATTACCCCGGCCGCCCTTGGCATCGCCATCGTAAACAGCCTGATTACTGAATTCTCGGCTCCCTATGAAGGCTATCCAATCTCCGGCATCATTATCTTGGGCGTCGGCTGGCTCCTGGTCACTCACATTGCGGCAGTTGGAGTTTCCAGGCTGCCGTGGCAAAACCAGCTCGCGTCAAAATGATTTTACCTTGCTGGAATCGATGCATAAGCCGCAGATAAAATCATTGGGTGCGAGATGCGAATCAGCATAAAATTCACACCGGCATTACAGAAATCCATGCGAACAGAATCAGCAGGGAGGCCACGGTTACCGGAATGCCGATTCGGGCGTGGTCTTTGAATGTGATGGTCACATTAAAACGTTTCGCCTGTTCGACGACAATGAGATTGGCAATGCTGCCGATAAGGATCAGGTTGCCGGCAAAGGTGCTGGAAAGGGCCAGCACATGCCATTGGGTGGGATCAGCAGGATCGATAAACTGGATGAGCAGCAGCACGGCCGGCACATTGCTCACCAGATTGCTCATAAGGGTTGAAACACCGGTTAAAACAGCCAGATTTTGAAAATTGACGCCGTAATCTCCCAAAAACGCCATCACCCTTCCCGGAATGCCATAGAGAACAATACCCTGGATCACCACAAACAGGGCGCAGAAAAGGGTAATCAGATGCCAGTCCACCAGGTCAAGAATGCTTCGGGAGCGCATTTTGCGACTGCACAGCAGAATTCCGGCAACGGCAATGGCGGAAAATTCCCGGGGAATGGATGTGAAAAACAATCCCCCGAGCACTGCTGCCGCCATCAGGCCTTTCACGCTCTGCCATTGGTTGAAATCCGGCCAGACGTCTGCATTCGGGTGCCTGGCCGGCGAATGATCCGGCCGGGCGGAATCATCCGGAAGACCATCGAGGAATTTCCGGCATAACCGGCAAATAATCCCATAGGCGCAAATCAGGGACAGAGCCGCCGGGGGAGCGCATGCCATCAGAAATTCCGCAAAATGGAGATTGCCCATCTGACCGATAAGCATATTCTGGGGGTTGCCGATAATGGTGGCAGCAGAACCGATATTGCTGGATGCGGCCAGCCCCAGGAGAAACGGCACGGGATTTCTGCCCGCGGACCGGACGGTCAGGAGAATCACCGGCGTAAACGCAAGACACACAATATCATTGGCCAGGCCAGCGGACAATACGCCGGACAGGCCCATGATCACCAGTAAAAACAGACGGGGCCGGGACAGATACCGGGTGCTTTTCATTACCACCCAGGTATAAAACCCGCCCAGCCGCAGCTGGGCTGACACAATCATCAGCGCATAGAGCAGCAGAATCGTGGGAATATTGATGGCCTGAACGGACTGGTCAATGGAAACCGCGCCGAAAATCACCATGGCAATGGCGCCGAGCAGGGCAATGCCGGTCCGGTCCAGCATGAAGCCGGGAACGCGGCCAATGGCCACACCAATGTAGGTGAGCAAAAAGATAATCGCAGCGGTCACAGCAATAGCCGAAACTAAAAGGGGTTATCTGACAATGAAAACGCCGCCCCGA
This sequence comes from Desulfobacterales bacterium, assembly GCA_963675805.2. GTDB lineage: Bacteria > Desulfobacterota > Desulfobacteria > Desulfobacterales > Desulfosalsimonadaceae > SURF-3. The sequence goes on from CAXXNU010000007.1 coordinate 219,469, forward strand.
AATTCATTTCGTAAAAGACGGTCAGTTCAGCTCCCTGATTTTTTTAATATCGGTTTCTTTGCCGATCATAATCAGAATATCACTGTCCTTTATCACAAAATCAGCATGCGGCACCATGACAAACCGCTCCGGCACCAGCTCCTTGACCGCGATAATGTTCACCTCATACCGGTTGCGCAAATTCAGTTCCTTCAGGGATTTCCCGATAAATGAAAGGGGCGGTCCCACCTGCACAATGGTATATTCATCTTCAAACGGAAGGAATTCCAGAATATTGGGTTTGGTCAGGCGCATGGCCAGCCGGCTGGCCATGTCCATTCCCGGCTGAATAATTTCACCCGCCCCGAGCTGCCGAAGGATCTCGCCGTGATCAGGGTCTTCCGCCTTGGCAATAATTTTTTGAATCCCGATTTTTTTCAGATAAAAACAGATGAGAATGCTGCTCTTGATATTCGCACCGGTGCTGACAATGACCGCGTCCATTTCCTCCAGCCCCAGTCCTTTCAGAGATTCAGCGTCTGTGGCGTCCTGCACAATGGCGGTGGTAACAAACGGATCAATGGCCTGAATTTTTTCTTTGCTGCGATCAATGGCAATGACCTGGTTTTTATTTTCATAAAGGGCCTTTGCCAGGTAAAAGCCAAAGCTTCCGCAGCCAATAACGGCAAATCGTTTCATATTCCGCCTTTCTACCCAATCATGCACCCATTCACAGGGTCAAAATTTTCAAATTTTCTTAAACCACTGACCTGTAGCGTTTGCAGGGTGCTGCAGATGAGAGGCGCCGGGCACAAAGACGTACTTGTCGTACTTCAAGTGCCCGGTAACAAGGCAGATGCGGTGCCCTGTGAACGCTTACCCAATCATCATATTTTCTTCCGCGTACTGAATGCCTCTGACGGATCCGGCCCCTGCAATAATGTATGTAAACGCCGGAACGCCGACCCTGCCGATAATCATCAGCATAATGATGATCATTTTGCCTGACAGGGTCAAATTCGGGGTGACCCCCATGGAAAGCCCCACTGTGGCAAATGCGGAAACGGTTTCAAAAAGATAACATAAAAACTGTCGGCTCCCGCCGGCCCGTGTTCCGTGTTCGGGATCAATCAGCAAGATCAAAAACACGGCAATGCAGATGGTGACCAAGGAAAGCACCAGGATGGTGACACTTTTGGACACGGTTTCCTGGGGAATGGTTTTCCGGAACAGGTTCACACATTTATACCGCCACAGACGGCTCCAGGAAAAGGCAGCCAATACGGCCAAAGTGGTGGTTTTGATGCCCCCGCCGCAGGACCCGGGAGACGCGCCCACCAGCATGAGAAACATCATAAACAATAACACCGCTGTATTCAGCGAAGCAATATCCAGGGTATTAAACCCGGCCGTCCGGCAGGTAACGGATTGAAAAACCGCCGACATCAGACTTCGCCAGAAGCCCATTTGTGCTATGAGTTCCCGTTCGGCTGCCAGGATCACCAGGGCCCCGGCCAGAATCAGGAGCGCACTGGTGGTCATAACCACTTTGGACTGAAGTGAGAACCGGCCTTTTTTTGCTTTGCGAAAACGCTCATAAACCTCATAGACCACCGGAAATCCGATGCCGCCCAGGACAATTAACATCACCACCGCCACATTAACGGTAAAAGACCCGTTTTCCTGCATCAAACTGGTTTCAAAAAGGGAAAATCCGGCATTGCAGAACGCGGAAATCGAATGAAACATCGCGTTGAATGCGGCATCAGGAAGGGAAGAGTGCCGGCCCCAATACAAAAAAAGAACCAAAGCCCCGGCCAGTTCAATCATGATGGTAAACTTAAATACCGTCCAGATCAGACTGTAAATATCTGCCCGGGGCGTATGGGAAAATACCTCCTGCATGGCCATGCGCTGCTGAAACACCACTTTTTTGCCGATAATCTGGAAAAGGGCCACGGAAATGGTCATAATACCCAATCCGCCGATCTGAATCAAAAAAAGGATCACGCACTGGCCGAAAACAGAAAAATACGTGCCTGTATCCACCACGGTCAGTCCGGTGACGCAAACCGCTGATGTCGCGGTAAACAATGCGTCGATAAAACCGATATCCCGGTTCACCGTGGATACCGGCAGCATCAAAAGCGCTGCTCCCAGTCCGATGGCGGCCAGAAAGCTCAGCAGAAGCAAAAACGTGGGATGGACCCGGTTTAAAATTTTATGCCCGCCTGGAATAATATTCACATCTCTACCGCCAATGGGGAAAAAATGGTAAGGGGAATAAAAAATATCAAAATACCCGATACCATCAATTTTAACGCATCCTAAATCGGAATTCATATCCCGACCTATTAAAAAACAGCATCAAGGTACATTGGCATAGACAGTCCCCTGCGTCATACATGAAGACCGGCAACACAAGAGATGCGTTGCCCTGTGACCGCTTGCCGGATTATTTATTGTAATACCTGCGGTACCACTCAATAAATTTTTGAATGCCGTGTTCGATGGTTGTTTCAGGCTTAAATCCCACGGCATTGTATAAATCGTCAATATTGGCATACGTGGCGGCCACATCCCCGGGCTGAATGTCCATGAAATTTTTTTCCGCTTCCTTGCCCAGGGCGGTTTCAATGGCTTCGATAAACCGGGTCAGTTCCACGGGGTTGTTGTTGCCGATGTTGAAAATCCGGTAAGGCTTGTACGATGTACCGGGATCGGGCGTGTCCCCGGACCACTCGGAATTGGGCGTGGGCACAGCGTCGATGACCCGCACCACCCCTTCCACAATATCATCGATATAGGTAAAATCCCGCAACATTTTGCCGTGGTTGAATACCTGGATGGGTTTGTCTTCGAGAATGGCTTTGGTGAACAGAAAAAGCGCCATGTCCGGCCGGCCCCAGGGACCGTACACCGTAAAAAAACGGAGTCCGGTGCACGGCAGATCATATAAATGGCTGTAGGTGTGGGCCATGAGTTCGTTTGATTTTTTTGTGGCGGCATACAGGGATACCGGGTGATCCACATTGTCATGCACGGAAAAAGGCATGCGGGTATTGGCCCCGTAGACCGAACTGGATGAGGCAAACACCAGATGACGAACCTGATTGTGCCGGCAGCATTCCAATATATTGACAAACCCCACCAGGTTGGACTGGACATAGGCGTGGGGATTGACCAGGGAATAGCGGACCCCGGCCTGGGCCGCCAGATTTACCACGGCGTCCACGGCCTGGCTTTTAAAAATGGCGGACAGCCCGTCCAGATCGCTCAGGTCGGTGCGGAAAAAAGAGAAATCCGGATGTTTTTCAAGAATGGCCAGTCGGTCCTTTTTCAGATTCACATCATAGTAATCATTCAGATTGTCAACACCCAGCACCCGGCATCCCATGGAAAGGAGCCGGTTTGCCAGATGAAAGCCGATAAAACCGGCCGTTCCGGTAATCAGAATATTTTTAAATTCAGCGCTCATTGGTGTGCTCTTCTTTTAATGGTTATGTCTATCCCTGCCAACAATTGCCGTCCGGAGGAGAGGCATCGTCAGGTTATCAAGCCTTATGGTATAAGCCCCCGATGCCATGTTACACGTTACCCAGCCACTCCACCAGGAGCCGGACGCCGAATCCGCTGCCGCCGGCCCCGCAGTAATCTCCCGCTTTTTTGGAATACGCCGGCCCGGCAATGTCAATATGGGCCCAGGGGGTGTCTTCCACAAATTCGGACAAAAACAGGGCCGCGGTAATGGCCCCGCCATACCGGGTGCTGCTCATGTTGTTGATGTCTGCAAATTCACTCTTTAACAAGGGTTTGTAATCTTCGGGCAGGGGCATGGCCCAGCAGCGTTCGCCCGTGGCCGTGCCCGCGGCGACAATCGCCGCTGAGAGAGCCGCGTCCGGCGAAAAGACGCCCGCGATCTTTTCCCCCAGCGCCACCACACAGGCACCGGTGAGGGTGGCCATATCAATCATCACATCCGGTTTGAACATTTTGTTGGCATACGCCATGGCATCGATCAGAATCAGACGGCCTTCAGCGTCCGTGTTCCCGATTTCAATGGTTTTGCCGCTGTAAGATTTAATGATATCCCCGGGGCGGGTGGCGTCTCCGGAGGGCATATTCTCGACCACCGGGATCACCCCCACCACCCGAAATTTATGTTTGAGCCGGGCCAGGGTAATCAGGGCAGCGGCAACCGCGGCAGCCCCGGACATATCCATCTTCATCTCATCCAGAGACGCGGAAGGCTTCAGGTTGATGCCGCCGGAATCAAAGGTCACGCCCTTTCCCACCAGCACGTATGTTTTTTTGTTTTTGGGAGATTTTTTGTTTTTGTACGGATTATAATCCAGAATCAGCAGCCGGGGTTTGCTGCGGCTGCCCGCCCCCACCGCGAGAATCGCGCCCATGCCGTTCTGCTTGAGCGATTTCTCATCCAGAATGGAGAAGGACAGATCTTCTTTTTCCGCGGCTTTTACCATGGAACGGACAAACCGGTCCGGCCGCTTTTCATTTGACGGCATGCTCACCCATTCGCGGGCCAGTATCGTGCCTTTGCAGACGGTCTCCACCCGGGACGGAAGCAGCCTCAGGGATTTCGCGGTGTCCGCATCCGTAAATACCCCCACTGTTTTTAGAGGCTGGCTGCTTTTTTCTTTTTTATACTTGTCAAAGATATGGTTCCCCAGGCAGGCGCCTTCAAAAATGGCTGTCATGACCGTTTCCGGCGGCATATCCAGTTTCGCAGGTGACGGCGCGCAGAAGATCGCTTCAGCCAGTTCTTTTTGAATGAGCTGTTTAATGCTTTTTCCGGTGGCCTTTCGCAAGGTTTCCCTGTCAATTTTGTTTCGTTTGCCGAGTCCGGCAAATAAAATCCTGTCTGCCGCAATGTCCGCCGGATCATACAGCACCAGAAGATCATCCTTTTTGCCAGAAAATTCCGTTATCTTTTTCGCGTTTTCCACAAGGGCGAGGATCTCCGGGTGATCATGGATCTCCTGGTCCTCGCAAACCAGTACCACCAGGCACGCGGTTTTCTGGTTTTGAATGTCAGCGGATAGAAATTTTAACATACATCAACTCCTTTTCACTTCTTGCGGGATGCACTGGCGATCCATTCCGGCTACAGTCCCCGCTCTTTTTTCACCATCTCATAGGCTTCCTGGATTTCCCGGAATTTGTCATGGGCAAAAGTGATGAATTCATCGGGCAGCCCTTTGGAGGCAATGGCATCCGGATGATAATCTCTTACCAGCTTGCGATACCGGGATTTTACCGTATCATCGGAATCCGTTTTCGAACACCCCAGAATCGTATAATATTTTTCAGAATCCGGGGCGTACCGGGACTTGAAAGCCATGTAAACGTCATCTGTGAGGCGGAAGATGCCCGCGGCAGACTGAATCATGCGTTCTTCCGCTTGGTGGAACGCGCCGTCCGCAAGGGCCACCCGGAACAGAATATCCATCATCAACTCCAAAAGCTGGGGCTGATCATGAAAATACTGGTAAAACTGGCCGGCAAAATCTTCAAACGATTCTGTCGCGTCCAGGGCGGTCCGGAAAATATTTTCCGCAGCCAGCCGACTCTGGGCATTCAGGCGGAGATCTTCAATCATAAACTGGCGGACGGACTGAATCTCCGGTTCCGTCACCCGTCCGTCCGCCTTGACCAGCTTTGCCAGCATGGAAAAAGATGCCACAAAAAACGTCATCTGGGCGGTTTCATTATTGGAAAGACGGCTGCCGGATTGGTCCGCAACCGATTTTTCAGTGTTTTCCCCGTCAAACATATGGCCGAAGGCCGCACCAGCCACCGCGCCTACGGGCCCGCCGATGGCAAACCCGATGGTGCCCCCCACAATTTTACCCAACCAGCTCATTGATCATCCTTTGTTATAAACCGTCGCAACATATCCAACGCACATATGGCAAAAATCTGCTTGTTTGACAAGCGCTCTTTGAACGGGGAGTGAAAGGTTTTGGCGATGGTGCGGTCTCGGGCGGATATGCCGACGCAGAGAGTGCCCACGGGTTTGGCATCTGTTCCGCCGTCCGGGCCGGCAATGCCGCTGGTGGCAAGGCCATAGTCAGCCCCGGAAATCCGGCGAACGCCGGCGGCCATTTCCTGCGCTGTTTCTTCGGATACCGCACCATACTGTTCCAAAGTCTCTTCAGACACCGCCAGCACCTTTTTTTTGGCGCTATTCGCATAGGTGACGCCGGAAAACAAAAAATAATCCGAACTGCCGGCAACATTGGTCAAAAGATGGGAGACGAGCCCGCCGGTGCAGCTTTCCGCAACACCGATGGTACTGCCGGCATTTTTCAAAAGAAAAGCGATTTCCGCTTCCATGGAACGGCCGGCCTTCGAAAAAACTTTGTCTCCCAGTTGCTCCGTGCACCAGTCCGCGGCTTTGTCAATTTCTGCTGGATCACCCGCCGGACGGGTTCCTGTCAGTTTCACTGTAATCACCGGAAACTGAGCCAGCATCCCCAGTTTAACACCCGGAAACAATGCCGCCATACCTTTCAGCTTTTCATTGACCATGGCCTCGGGCAATCCGAATATGGAAAGCTCCCGGCGCAGTGGAGCAGACATTTTTTCCCCCTGGACCGATAAAATATCGGGCACCACGGACTTGGTGAACATTTTTTCCATCTCCCACGGCACGCCCGGAAGAAAATAAAACCGGCAGCGGCCGATGGTGATCATAAAACCAGGGGCAGTGCCCGACGTATTCACCAGGGGTGCCGAACCCTGGGGCAACATGGCCTGTTTGATGTCCGAACCGGACATTTTGCGGGAAAACCGGGCAAAATAGGTTTCCATAGAGGCTGCGGCCGCCTGGTCCAGAAGCACCGGCACCCCGGCGGCGAGGGCAGCGGCTTCCGCACTCAGATCATCTACAGTGGGCCCCAGCCCGCCCGTAACCACCGCGATATCGGCCCGGGACCCGATTTCCAGAAAAACACCTGCCAGGGCATCCAGATCATCCCCCACAGAGGTGTGCCGGCTGACCGTGACCCCGATCTCATCTAAGCCGCGGGCAATAAATGCCGCGTTGGAATCCACCACCGTGCCCAGACAAACCTCATCACCGGTGGATAATATTTCTCCGATCATTTCATTTCCTTTTTATAATATGTCCGTTGCCCAAAAAAGCGCTTGACAAAAAATTAAGATCTCTTTATTGCATTAAAAATCATAAATCAAAATGAAAGTTGCAATGAAAATGATCGCACAACAGAAAATTTATGGAAATCACTGCTGGTGGTGGCAGGCTGACATACGGAAGCTTGCTGACGGATAAATTTCTGTTTTCAAAAAATTTAAAAACAATCAGGACCGCGGGAAGCTTCCACCCCGCGGTTTTTTTGTCTGGATCAAAAGACCGCGGGAAATCCCTTCGGTCTTTTTTTTTGGCTTTTGATCTTTTTTGGATAACGACCGCAAAAAAAATAAGGAGACAGCCATGCTGCTGCGACAATTTCCCGATCAAAAAAAATTCTCCAGCCTTTTTGACGCACACAATGTGGTGCCGTTGTGCCGTGAAATCCTGGCGGACATGGACACGCCGGTAACGGTGCTGAAAAAGATATACCCCAACGCCGGGCCGGCCTTTCTGTTTGAAAGTGTGGAAGGCGGGGAGCGCTGGGGCCGGTACAGCTTTTTGAGCGTTTCCGCCCGCACCCATGTCCGGATTTTCAAAGCACACGTTGAAATCATCAAGAATGGCAGCCGGGAAGAAATTTTGCACCACGACGACCCGTTTCCGATTCTGCGGGAGTTTATGAAACGCTATCAGCCGGCTGTAGTGCCGGACCTACCCAGGTTCTGGGGCGGCCTGGTGGGGTATATCACCTATGAAACCGTGTCTTTTTTTGAAAAGATTCCCCATCAACTGCCGGATGACCGGCCGCTGGCCCATTTTATCGTACCGGATGAAATGCTGATCTTTGACAATATCCGCAACACCCTGATGATTGTGGCCATTGGATTTAAAAAGGATCATCAAGATGCCGCCGGCGCATTTGACGCATTGACGGAAAAAATCGACCGGCTGGCGTCTAAAATCGCCGCGCCTCTAGCTGATGATACGGAAAAAACCGGATCAGACTTCACCCTGACGCCGTTGTGTGCGGAAGATGATTTTCGAAGTACCGTTAAAACAATCAAATCCTACATTACGGCCGGCGATATTATTCAAACCGTCATTTCCCAGCCCTTTGTATGCACTGCACCGAATGATCTGATTGCCCTTTACCGGGCCCAGCGCTACATCAATCCGTCCCCGTATCTTTTTTTCATGCATCTGGACGACACCACCCTGGTGGGCTCTTCGCCGGAAACCATGGTGCGTCTTGAAAACGGGGTGGCCACCCTCCGGCCCATTGCCGGCACCCGCCCCCGGGGGGAAACGGAACAGGCGGACCGGGCCCTGGCGGATGAACTGCTGGCGGATGAAAAGGAACGGGCCGAACATCTCATGCTGGTGGACCTGGGCCGGAACGATCTGGGCCGGGTGGCGGAAACTGGCACGGTCCAGGTAACGGACTTAATGACCATTGAGCGCTACTCTCACGTCATGCACATGGTGTCAAATATCAAATGCGACATCAAACCGGAATATGACGCATGGGATCTTATGGCTGCGGCATTTCCCGCGGGTACCCTTTCCGGGGCCCCCAAAGTGCGGGCCATGGAGATTATCGCGGAACTTGAAAAATATCCCCGGGGCCCCTATGGCGGGGCCGTCGGCTATATATCCTTCACCGGAAACATGGATCTGGCCATTACCATACGCACCGCCTGCATTGAAAACGGCCGGCTCACGGTGAACGCGGGCGCCGGCATTGTGTATGATTCGGATCCGGAAAAAGAACGGCAGGAGACGGTGAACAAGGCCATGGCCATTCAAAAGGCCCTCCGGCTGATGGAAGCGGCTTCATAAATAAAAATTAAAGGAGATCATAAAAAATGATTGTCATGATCGATAATTATGATTCATTCACCTACAATCTGGTACAATATCTCCGGCAGCTGGGAAAAGAGATCCACGTCCTCCGAAACGATGTATTTTCTCTGGAATCGCTGAAAGATCCGGAAATTACCGGGATTGTGATTTCCCCCGGCCCCGGAAATCCGGAATCCGCAGGTCTATCGATTCCCGTGATCCGGCAGTTTTCCGGCAAGGTCCCGATTCTCGGGGTCTGCCTTGGCCACCAGGCCATTGCCGCGGCATTCGGCGGGAAAATCGTTGCCGCAAAACAGATCATGCATGGCAAAACCTCCATGGTGACGGGAGACGGGAAAAACCTGTTTCACAAAATCACCAAACCGTTTTCCGCCATGCGGTATCATTCTCTGGCGGTTTCCCGGGAAAACCTGCCGGACTGCCTGGAGATCACCGCAGAAACCGAAGACGGCGAAATCATGGGACTGCGGCACCGCACCCACCCCACGGAAGGGATTCAGTTTCACCCGGAATCCATTATGACACCGGTGGGAAAGCGGCTTCTGAGAAATTTTATTAACCTTGGCAAGGAGAAAGCAGATGTTTAAACCATTACTGAGCAAAATCATGCACCGGGAAAATCTGACCGAAGCAGAAATGTCCCAGATGATGATGGAAATTTTTTCAGGGCAGATTACCGATGCCCAGATCGGTGCGTTTATGGGGTCACTGGCCACCAAAGGGGAAACCTTTGAAGAACTGGCGGGCGCGGCCACGGCCATGCGCAGAAAAGCCCATCGTATTGAAACCATGGCCCCGACACTGGTCGATATTGTCGGCACGGGCGGCGACGGCGCCAAAACGTTCAATATCTCCACCACCACCGCGTTTGTGGTGGCCGGCTGCGGTGTGACCGTGGCCAAACACGGCAACCGCTCCGTATCCAGCCAGTGCGGGTCCGCAGATGTGCTTGAGGCCCTGGGCGTGAAAATCGATGTTGATCCGGAAATTGTCGAGGAAGCCATTGCGGAAATCGGCATCGGTTTTCTGTTTGCGCCCATTTACCACAGCGCCATGCGGTTTGCCGCCAATGCCAGAAAAGAGATCGGCCTTCGCAGCATATTCAATATGCTGGGCCCCCTGACCAATCCGGCATCAGCCAACTGCCTCCTGATCGGTGTTTTTGCACCGGAATTAACCGAAATGTTTGCCCAGGCCTTAAAACTTTTGGGTGCCCGGCGGGCTTTTGTGGTGTATGGTCAGGACGGACTTGATGAGATCACCGTCTGCGCGCCCACTCGCGTATCAGAACTCAAAGAAGGCCAGATCCGCACCTATAACATCACGCCGGAACAATTTTTTGGCCAGGCCGCTGATCCCGGCGCCCTGACCGGCGGGCCGCCCCTGGAAAACGCCGAAATCCTGAAACAGATTTTAAAGGGCGACACCGGCCCCCGGCGCGACGTGGTATTGATTAATGCCGCGGTGGCGCTCACGGCGGCGGAAAAAGCCGCTGATTTAGCGGCGGGCATCAAAATGGCCGAAACATCCATTGACAGTGGTGCGGCATTGTCCAAACTGAATGCGCTGATTGATTTTACCCGGGAGAACGGTTAACCATGGCCACGGATTTTTTAAGCCAGATCATTGAATACAAGCAGTATGTGGTGCAAAAACAAAAAAAATACCGCGCCCTTGCCAGCCTGCGAACGGATGCCGAGCATCGACCCGCCGGCCGGCCATTCACCCAATCCCTGGAAGCCGGTGATGACGCCACCATCCATATTATTGCGGAAATCAAACGGGCATCCCCGTCCAAGGGAATCATCCGGCATGACTTGAATGCCGGAAAACTGGCCATGGCCTACGAACAGGGAGGCGCATCCGCAATTTCCGTGCTCACCGAAGACCACTGGTTTAAAGGAACTATTGACGATCTCTCATCGGTCCGGGCGGCTGCTTCCCTGCCGGTGTTGCGAAAGGATTTTATCATCTCCGAGTACCAGATTTATGAATCCGCGGTCATCTCCGCAGACGCCGTGCTTTTGATTGTCCGTATTCTTTCCCACAATCAGCTCCGGGATTATCTGGACCTGTGCGCCGAACTTCACCTGGATGCCCTGGTGGAAATTCACACATCAGCGGACGCCGCGGTTGCCGCCGCTACCAGTGCCCGTCTGATCGGCATCAACAACCGGAACCTGACAACTTTTGATACGGACACGGATACTGCGGCCGGTCTTGCCGGACAAATTGCCCCTCATCAGATACCGGTGGCGGCCAGCGGCATTCAAACAAACGCTGATATTCTGAAAAACCGGGAAGCCGGAATCCGCCATTTTTTAATCGGTGAAAGCATTGTGCGCGCAGATGATCCGGCGGAATTTATACAAACCCTTTTAAAAAAGGACCCTGTTTTGTAATGGACACATTCTTACATCCGGAATTTCCACAGGTTAAAATCTGCGGACTGACAAAACCCAAGGAAGCGGTGAAATGCGCTGAACTCGGCGCCGACGCCATCGGGCTGGTGTTTTTCAAACGAAGCCCCCGGTATGTGACCCGGGAAAAGGCCAAGACCATTTGCGACGCGCTGCCAGAAACCGTGATAAAAGCCGGCGTTTTCGTGGACGAGCCGTTTCAATCCCTAATGGAAACCGTCTACAAATGCCGGCTCACCGCCATTCAGCTCCACGGCAATGAACCGCCAAAACTGGTCCGGGACCTGGTGGCCCAGGGAATGACCGTCATCAAGGCGCTCTACGTTGAAAGCCGTCCGTCCATCGCCCAGGTGGACGTCTATGATGCCTCCGCCTACCTGGTGGAATGCGCCGCGGGCGATCTTCCCGGGGGCAATGCCATGGCCTGGGACTGGTCCGATGCCGCGGCATTCGGCAAAAGCCACCCCATGGTGCTGGCCGGCGGCCTTTCTCCGGAAAATGTGGCCCACGCCATTCACCGCGCCATGCCGGATGCGGTGGATGTGAGTTCCGGTGTGGAGAACGCGCCGGGACAAAAAGATATGTATCGAGTCAAACAATTTATCACCGCTGTCCGGCAAAGTGCCCCGGAGCGGGAATTGAGGAGGATTTTTAAATGAATCCGGAAACAGACAATTACCTGAAAAATTATACCCAAGAGAAATATCCGGATGCCAGCGGCCATTTCGGGCCTTACGGCGGGCGGTACGTGGCGGAAACATTGATGCCGGCCCTGATCGAACTGGAAGCGGCGTATAACCGGTTTCTGCCGGATGCGAGTTTTCAGAAAGAGCTGCGGCATCTTTTAAAAAATTACACCGGCCGCCCCACCCCGGTATTTTTCGCCCGGCGGCTTACCGAATCCCTGGGCGGCGCGGCCATTTATTTAAAGCGCGAAGACCTCACCCATACCGGGGCTCACAAAATCAACAACACCCTTGGCCAGGCCCTGCTGGCCAAATATATGGGCAAAAAAAAGGTGATTGCGGAAACCGGTGCCGGCCAGCACGGTGTGGCCACAGCCACTGCCGCGGCCCTGTTCGGCATGGAGTGCAGAGTATTCATGGGGGTGGAGGACATTGAGCGCCAGGCCCCGAATGTCAAGCGCATGGAGCTTTTGGGCGCCGAGGTGGTGCCGGTGGATTCGGGCACCGGTACATTAAAAGACGCCATGAACGAAGCCCTTCGATACTGGGTCGGGGCGGTGCGGGACACGTTTTACGTGATCGGTTCCGTGGCCGGGCCGCATCCTTATCCGGTGATGGTTCGCGAATTTCAGAAAATTATTGGCGAAGAAGCAAAAACCCAAATGCATGAACTCACCGGTCGTCTGCCGGATCTTCTGGTGGCCTGCGTGGGCGGCGGCAGCAACGCCATGGGGCTTTTCTTTCCGTTTATCAATGAACCGGGGGTGGCCATGCTCGGGGCGGAAGCCGCGGGCACCGGCATAGAGAGCGGCAAGCACGCGGCCACCCTTTGCGCGGGGTCCATCGGGGTGCTGCACGGCTCCAAATCTTATCTATTGCAGAACCCCCACGGCATGGTGCAGGAAGCCCATTCCGTCTCCGCGGGCCTCGACTATCCCGGGGTGGGACCGGAACATTCCCTGTTCAAGGATATCCAGCGGGTGAAATATGTGGGGATTACCGACCAGGAAGCACTGGATGCCTTTTCCGCACTGTGCCGGCTTGAGGGCATTATCCCAGCCCTGGAAAGCTCCCATGCCCTGGCAGCGGCCATCAAGGAAGCCAAAAACCGGAAAAAGGACGCGATCATCCTGGTGAACCTGTCCGGCCGGGGAGACAAGGACCTGGGGATTGTCAGCCGGTTTTTATAATAATGAAAACTGGCCATTCATAATAAATATATACAGCAGAGAGATCACGGAGTTGGTGTCGACCCGTCCGGAAAAACACTTTCCCCTTATTCTCTGTGCACTCTTTGATTAAAAAGGAATGCTCACGATGAACCGTTTGCACGATACATTTGAAACATTGCATAAAAAAAATGAAAAGGCATTGGTGGGATTTGTCACGGCGGGTGATCCGGACGTCGAGACATCCTTAACCATCATTCGCGCCATGTGTGACAACGGCATGGATATTCTGGAACTGGGGGTCCCGTTTTCCGACCCGTCTGCGGACGGCCCGGTGATCCAGCGCTCATCATCCCGGGCCCTGAAGCACGGTGTATCCCTTCGCACTGTGATGGAGATGACCCGCCGCATCCGTGAGTTCACCGCCATACCGATAATTATTTTCACCTACTACAATCCCGTTTTAGCCTATGGCGCGGAAAATTTTCAGCCGGATGCCATTGCCGCCGGCGCGGACGGGGTACTGGTGGTGGATCTGCCCATGGAAGAATCGTCTGAACTCACCGCATTATGGAAAGAAACGGATTTTTCCCTGATTAATCTGGTGGCCCCCACCACTCCCAAAAACCGGATGGCAAAAATCAGTGCGGCTGCATCCGGATTTTTGTACCTGGTATCCAAAACCGGGGTCACGGGCAGTGACGGACTGGATACCTCTGAAATCACCACCCAGATAACTATTTTGCGGTCGGTGACGGATCTGCCGGTTTGCGTGGGATTCGGCATTTCAACACCAGAGGATGTGGCTGCCGTGGCTGCCGTGGCCGACGGTGTGGTCATCGGCAGCGCGTTTGAGCGGCTGATCGAAGAGAATCTTGAAAACCCGGACCTGACAGCCCTTATCGGCCGCCGGACAGCGGAATACAAGGCTGCCACAAGGCTGTAGGCACTCTCTGGTTTATACCAGACTTTTAAAAGTGCGCGAATCGGCAGGAAAAGGTGATTTTTTTAAACTCTGTTAAGTGGTTCAAAATCAGACAGTAGCTGTGGGTGGCGAATGCCAGGCAATGGTGTCAGTGTTCAGGTGTCAAAAAAGGCTTTTGACAGCATTTCTGCCGGTTGTTGCGCTATTAGAAATCTCTGTCAGTCATATATTTTATCCCGCAGGGACGCCGAGGTGCTGAAATTTTTCTTCTGCGAGCCCCGCGGCTCGACGCGAGATAAAATTTTCTGGTTATTTACCTGGCTTGTTATTCATATGGCTTTTTCTCATGGCCGTTTGTACTGTGCCCGCAAGGGCATACAATGTAACGCCTTACGGTGTCACTACGAACCAGAGTACCCGCGCCGGAGCGAGATGGGTATATAGAGAAAATTTTTTATCATGCACTGATTCCGATCTGCTTCTGACACCCGGCTCCTGAAACCTGCGACCTGAAACCGCTATTCCCGGCAGGCCCATACTTTGCCGCCGCGCTGCGTCAGGGTATCGCTGCCACTATTCCAAAAGGCTCTGCCAGGTGGGACGCGCAAGAAAACTGCCGTCCACATGGGCTTCCATCTCCTGAAACAGGGTCCAGGGCATAGCAAATGTCAGGTATTCCTTTCCCAGAAGCTTGCGGGTGTATTTCCGGGCGGAAATGTCGGTGAGACCCACCACAGCCCGGGGACTTTCCGATCGGCCTTCCTGAAAAGGGAGCAGTCCAACGGTCTGACACCCCGCGGCCCAGGGGATAATCACGTTTTCCCTGCCATGCCGGGCATAGTTGGCCAGAATAACCAGGGCTGAAAGCTGATCCGCATCTGCCACAAAAACCACTGTAGCCGGGGTTTCCACATCCGGATTCACGTCAGAAAGCGGCTTGAACAGGACATATTTGGACACCGGATCGGTAATGGGCAGCTCGTCGATCCATTCTTTAACCAGGTCGGGATGTTTCACGTAGCGCTCGCCTTTTAAAAAATCCTCGGCAAATTCCTTGCCCGCGGCTTCTTTTACTCCTTCTCCCACTTGCCGGCCGGTTTCCCACCCATCATTGCCGGAAGAAAGAAAATGGGCAAAGCAGTCCACACCGCCGGGAAACGCTTCATAGGCATTGCCGAATCCCAGCCCCACGCCGCCGCCCCAGCAGCCATAGGTTTCCGCGCTAAAAGCCGCGGTTTTGCCCCGGGCCGCATTGGCGAACATGAACATCACGCACCCCCATTTGCCCGGCTTGAACTGCAAGGCCGTTTTGGGGTGGTCCTCGGAAAGAATAACGGCAACGGGCTCGTGCTTTAGTTTGATTGCGGTGGCAACTTCCGATACCATGATATCCTCCTTGTTCCTTTGTGGCTTATGGACTCCTGCTTGCAATGACATGTTAAGCCGGATACAGTCGAAAAGCAACCGGCTCGTAAAGATAAAATCAGACCCACCCCCATTTTCATCGGGTCCGTGTCATTGACAATTTCTGAAACCACAAAATTCAGGATTCCAAAAGGAGATTGCCTATGAAATTAAAACCTATGAAACCAACATTGATTAAACCGGTTCTGTGTTCACTGCTTCTGATTCTTCTCTCTGTAAATTTTGCCATTGCTGAAAAAGAACCCGACAATACCGGGCAATCGTTTACACTTTCGTTTGATCAGGTCATGAATGATGTGGCAGAGCCGCGGTATAAATTCCCCAAATACACCACCCAGCTCATCAACCTGGCCAACCAGAATTCCCAGGCCACCCGGGCCTATAATGTGGGGCAGATGTCTGAACTGATCCAGGAATTTCCCGGCAGGTCCTATAATGAATGGGTGGACTGGTATGGGAAAAAATATCCAAATGCTGTTGAGCAGGCCACAGACAAAACCTGGGAGATGATTGTTAAAATGCGGCAGGCAATGAATGGCATTGACCGGGAAATGGTCAATTCCTGGATTTCCGAATTGATTCTTGCCAAAACCTATGCCGGTCTCCGGTTCCAGGAATCCATCCTGAAAACCATTTCCGAAATGACAGATACTCCTTACCGCCTGGCCCGACCGGAGGAAGAATCCAGGGGAATCGACGGGTTTTTAGGCAGCACACCGGTTTCCATCAAACCGGTGTCTTATCAGTCCAAAAAATTTCTTCCGGAAACCATCAATGTGGACATTATTTATTACGAAAAAGTCCGCGGCGGCATCCGGGTGTGGCATGATTTTTAAGCCGGAGAAATCTTCATTCCGCGCGCCCTGCCGGTAGTAAGGGTTTCAGGTTTCAGGATACAAGTGTTCTGAACTAAGTCCTGATAATTCGCTTTTTCAATAGCCCGGCGGCGGCTGGAATCCGCCGGTAATGTCAGCGAGCAATTCGGCAAAATGAATCGGGGTCCGGTCTTCAAGATACGGGCCTACTATCTGAATTCCCACGGGCAAACCATTTTCCGCCAGCCCGACGGGGGCAACCGTGGCCGGAAGATAGGCGACACCGGTCAAACCGGCCCATGCGGCAAGGGTATCATAATAGGGCCGGGTTTTTCCGTTGACCTCTAACGTGCGCGTGAAAAAATCACTCGAATCATGGGAAAATGCCGTTACCGGCACCACCGGGCACAGCATCACATCCATCTCCTGGAAATAATCCGCCCATTTCTGGCGCATCATGAGCCGCATGTAGTCCAGAAAAAGCCAGTCCCGATGGGCCATGGTGGCGCCGCGGATGAGCTGGGCCCTGAAACTTTTGTCCGTGGCCGTCAGTTTCGGGGCTTCTTCCTGAAAATGGGCCAGAATCTCTTTTGTCAGCCCGGCATTCGGCACCGCTGCCAGGAGCCGGGTGTAAACATCATGGCACTCGTTAAAACGGATATCCGGTTTTTTATCGATAATCATCACACCGTTTGCGGAAAGGCGGTCCACCAGATTCTGCAGGCAATCCGCCACCAGGCGGTCCACCGGAAAATCCGGATCATCCAGCCAGATGCCGACGCGGTATTGCGTTAACAGCTGTTTCCGCGGGGGCGGCAATTCAATGCGAAAGGCACGCTGCATGGGTTTGGACGGTTTGGCCGCTATCTGCAAAACAAGATCAAGATCTTTGGCGCTTCTCGCCAGCGGACCGATTACCGCGATATCCCCGCTCATGGCATATTCCCCAGGAAAAAGCCCGGGATACGGCGGAATGTGTCCCTTGAAAGAAACAATATCATAAGTGGGTTTATGGCCGTAAACACCGCAAAAATGGGCCGGATTGCGGATGGATCCCCCGATATCGCTGCCTATCTCAAGGCCGGTGAGGCCTGCGGCCACCGCAGCCGCGGCCCCGCCGGAAGATCCGCCCGGTGTCCGGGCCGTATCCCAGGGATTGTTCGTCTGCCCGTAAACGTCATTAAAACTCTGAAAATCCTGCGCAAAGAGTGGCAAATTGGTTTTTCCGAAAACAATGGCCCCGGCTGAGATAAGGGCGTTTACCACATCCGCGTTTTCCGGGGGAAAATGCCCTTTCAGCCCGGAAAAACCCGAGGTGCAGGGCATGCCCGCAACTTCCAGGGAATCCTTGACCGTCATGGGAAGCCCGTGCAGCGGTCCCCACACCTCTCCCTTTGCCAGGGCCTGGTCCGCGGCCATGGCTCTTTTTTCCGCTGTCTCAAAATCAGATGCCACGATTGCGTTGATAGAAGGATTCAGCCGGTCTATGCGTGCCTGATAAAAATGCAGCAATTCTGTTGCGCTGATTTTGCGATCTTTAATCCCACTTGCCAGTTCGATTGCGGATTTAAACTGGAGTTCAGTCATGGCCGTTCCTTTCAGGTCGTTTTTTGCAGGGGCCGGAAAAAAAGGTCAGCGGTCAGATGCATCGTATGACCTGCAAATGACCGCTGCCTTTAATCTTCATCCCGTCCGAAAAAATTAACATAAAACGGAATGCCTGTAGGGTATTGACCCATCCCCCTATGCATACATATTCTCAATTTCCTTGGCATATTTTTCATGGACAATTCTGCGTTTCAATTTCATGGTGGGGGTCAGTTCATCGCCTTCCACTGACAGTTCCTGGGGCAGAATCGTGAACTTCTTAATGGTCTGCACCCGTGCCAGGGTTTTGTTGACCTCATCCACTTTTTCCTGGAGATACGCGTTGAATTTTTTACATTTGGCGGCTTCCGCGGAGGTTTTGGCCGGGCTGCCGGCTTCGGCGGCTGCCTGCTCCACTTTTTCCGGATCAAGGGTGAAAAGAGCAGTCATGTATTTGCGTTTGTCGCCGATGACCACCGCCTGGCTCAGCACAGGAATGGCTTTTAACTTGCCCTCGAGCACCTGGGGCGGAATATTTTCACCCCCCGCGGTAATGATCAGTTCTTTTTTCCGGTCTGTAATTTTTAAAAATCCCCGGTCGTCGATGATGCCCACATCTCCGGAATGCAGCCATCCGTCCCCATCAATGGTGTCTTTGGTGGCAGCGTCATTTTTAAAATAGCCTTTAAATACATGACGGCCGCGCATCAGCACTTCGCCGTCATCCGCAATTTTCATTTCCGTGCCCGGCACCGGCGGCCCGGCCCAGCCGGTTTCAAATTTAAACGGCTCGGGCAGCGAAACGGTGCCGGGGCCGGTGCATTCGCTCATGCCGTATACTTCGGTAATGGGGATATTCAGGCTTAAAAAGAACTCTAACGTATCCATGGAAATGGGCGCGGCTGTAGAAACAAAAATTTTGCACCGGTCCAGGCCCAGTTTCTCCCGCACCTTGGAAAACACCAGCTTGTTGGCAAGTCCGTGAAGAAACGGCAGGGATTCCCCTTTCTGAAACGCATACCCGCCTTCAAGCCCTTTTTTCCTGGCCCATGCGGCAATTTTCTTTTTCAGCGGCGGATTGGCGGCCCCGGCAATCATCATTTTCGCCTGAATCTTTTCCCATACCCGGGGAACCCCCACAAATACCGTGGGATGCACTTCCGTGAGATTGTCGCCGAGTTTATCCAGACTTTCCGCAAACCAGACGGTACATCCCATGATATACGGGGCGTGCAGACTGACCACCTGTTCGGCAATATGGCTGAGGGGCAGATAACTGATGATATGGTCATCTGAGCCGGCATCAAGAAGGCTGATCACTTGCCGGGCGGTCCAGACGATGTTGTCATGGCTGATCATCACGCCTTTGGGATTTCCGGTGGTGCCGGAGGTGTAAATCAAGGTACAGGTGTCGTCCGGCTGCTGGGGAGCGATGCGTTTCTCAAGGTCCGCCTCACTCACTTTTTCGGCAAGTTTCGGCAGATCGTCCCATGAATAGACAGTGTCATCCGGATCAGACCCGTTCATCAGGACGATGGCCTTGAGTTCCGGAAGCTGGCCGCGGATCTCTTTGAATTTTGCCAGCTGTTCCGTGTTTTCCACCACCGCGATATTGGCTTCGCTGTGTTCGGCGATATAATGGCATTGTTCCGGGCTGTTGGTGGTATAAATCCCGCCGGGAACGGCCCTGGCGAAGATAGCGGCCAAATCACTGATAAACCACTGGGGACAATTGTTCCCGAGAATACTAACGCCCTTTTTCTCTTCAAGGCCCAAAGCAATAAAGGCCCGGGAGACCGTCCGGACCTGCTGGTAGTATTCATTCCAGGTCATATCCGTCCATTGGCCCCTGATCTTTGTTTTCAGCGCCACGTTGTTTCCGAATTTCTCCACAGTGCCCTTCATTACATCCATGATCGTTGTTTTCATGTGCCCTCCTCAATGATGTTTCGATTAATGGCTAAAAGCCGGAACCAATCACCCAGTGCGTCATTCAAACACGTCCCGGCGGCAAGCCGGCCGGACGCTAAAAACATATTTCGTATCGGTCAATTCAAAAACAATGATAGAAATAAAGAACATTGTTTATGACATTGCAAAAAAAATGGCATAAATAAATAGGCTACTCCCTGTTTTTACATATTTTTACAACCGCCAGAAATGAACTCCGGCTTTTTGCAGTTCCGAAACATCAAGTATTGATTTAATGTCTATTACACAACCATTTGGTTTTAATAAACTTAATAATTTTTTAAGGGGCATGGTTCGATACAGTTGATGTCCCACGGCGATCACAATGGCATCCAGATCTACCATGTCCTCCAGCGGGGTCAGCCGGATATTAAAGAAAGTTCGGGCGTCTTCGGGATCTGCCAGCGGGTCGTGCACCATGGGCGCAACCGAATAGGACGTCAGCTCCTCAATAATGTTGATGACCCGTGAATTTCTGAGATCCGCGCAGTCTTCCTTGAATGTCAGCCCGAGAATACCCACACGGGCGCCCCGGATATTCAGGCCGGCCCGGGCCATTAGCTTAATGGTCTGCTCGGCCACGAACTTGCCCATGTTGTCGTTAATCCGGCGGCCAGCCAGAATTACCTCGGGATGATATCCCATGGTTTCAGCCTTATACGTCAGATAATACGGATCCACGCCGATACAGTGACCACCCACCAACCCGGGCCGGAACGGCAGAAAATTCCATTTGGTGCCGGCCGCTTCCAGGACATTCAGGGTGTCGATGTTGAGCCGGTCAAAAATCACGGCCAGTTCGTTCATGAGCGCGATATTCAGATCCCGCTGGGTGTTTTCGATCACTTTGGCCGCTTCCGCGGTTTTGATATCCGGGGCCCGGTAAATACCGGCCGTAATAATGGAACCATAGAGATCTGCCACACGGTTTAACGTTTCGGCGGTGTCCCCGGAAACAATTTTGACGATACTGGTCAGGGTGTGGGCTTTGTCCCCGGGATTGATCCGCTCCGGGGAATATCCCACATTAAACCCCTGCTTCCACTGCAAACCGGACATTTTTTCGAGAATCGGCACACAAACCTCTTCCGTGGTGCCCGGATACACCGTGGATTCATACACCACCACGGCCCCTTTTTTCATGTATCGGCCCGCGGTTTCAGTGGCGCTTTTGAGCGGTGATAAATCCGGCTGGCGGGCGTTGTCAATGGGCGTGGGTACTGCCACAATAATGAAATCCGCCTTGGAAAGCGCTTTGGGATCCGTGGTGTACGTGATCTGATCCGCTGCCATGAGCTCCTCTGCGGAAAGCTCCCCCGTGGGATCGGTATGTTTCTTATAGGCTTCAATGCTCCTGACTTTGACATCATACCCGATGGTGGCGTATTTTTTTCCGAATTCCACTGCCACGGGCAACCCCACATAGCCCAGCCCGATTACCCCGACAATCGTATTTTCCAGCATCATCTAAATGTATCCTTTTTTTCCTAAGAATAAGAGTATTTCCTGTGCCGCTTCCGCGGGTGTTAAATCGGTGGTATTAATCCGCAACTCCGGATTCACCGGGTCCTCATAGGGGTCGTCCACGCCGGTAAATCCCTTGATCAGCCCGGCCCGGGCCTTGGCATACATGCCCTTCCGGTCCCGCTTTTCGCATTCCGCAATAGGGGTGGCCACATGGACTTCAATGAACCCGCCGGTTTGCTCGATGATCTGCCGGATTTCCTGCCGCGTGTGCTCATAGGGCGCAATGGGCGCGCAAATGGCAATGCCCCGGTTTTTGGTAATTTCACTGGCCACGAAACCGATGCGCCGCACATTGATATCCCGGTGCTCTTTGCTGAAGTTAAGCTCATTGGAAAGGTTCTGGCGCACAATATCCCCGTCCAGAAGGGTTACGGGCCGGTCCCCGATCTCCAGAAACATGGAATAGAGAACCTTGGCCACGGTTGACTTTCCCGCACCGGACAGACCGGTGAGAAACACGGTAAAACCTTGATGACGGGGGGGCGGATACGCCTTTTGAAGTTCGGTCACAATTTCATCAAAAGTCGCCCAATCGGGTATGCGGCGGCCCTCCCGGATGCGTTTCCGGATGTCCGACCCGGTCATGGAAATGGTCTGGGTGCCGTCCGGCACTTCATCAATGGAATGGTATTCATCTTCAAAGGGCAGGTAGACAAATTTTTCAAAGGAGACAATTTCCACATCCATCTCGGCGCTGTATTCCGCGGCCAGCTTTCGGGCCCGGTCACTCGAGTAAAAACAATTGCCGTTGCCGTCGCAGCCAGGACTGGCATGGTCGTGGCCCACAATAAAATGCGAACATCCGTAATTTTTTGCGATAATGGCATCGAGCAGGGCATCCCGAGGACCGGACAGGCGCATGGCAAGGGGTAAAAGCGTCATGAGGTGGGAATTGGGGGGGTAATGTTTGGACACGGCCTGATAGCAGCGCACCCGGGTATAATGGTCAAAATCACCCGGCCGGGTCATGCCAACCGCCGGCATGAGCAGCAGATTGGCCCGGGCTTCCCGCATGGCCCGGGTGGTCATTTCAAACAAAAACCGATGCAGGGGATTCCGGGTCTGAAACCCGACAATCCGGTGCCAGCCGAGCTTGGCATAGGTGGCCCGGACTTCCGCCGGGGTCAGGCGAAGCTGTTTAAAATCAAAATGCAGGGGAAGACTGATCACCTCCAGGCGGCCGCCGACGTAATAGTCCCCGCTCTTGTTAAACAGATACCACACGCCGGGATGATTGGTGTCTAAGGTTTCAAATATCTGCCGGGCCTCCTTCGCACGATCCACCGGCCAGACATCCTCCACATGCATCACCCCCAGCAGAAACCCTTCCGGGTCCCGCAGGGCCACGGATTGGCCAATTTCAAGATTTTTGGCCACATGTTCGGATACATCCAGGCAGATGGGCACCGGCCAGAGGACATTGTTCTGCAGCCGCATCCGGTCCAGGACGGATTCATAATCCGAGCGCACCATAAACCCTTTAAGGGGCGAAAAACCGCCGGTGGCCAGAAGTTCCAGATCGCACATCTGCCGATCGTTCAGGCAGATATCCGGAATGTTCAGGGTAATTTCCTTTAACAGCCGGGCCCGGTCTTCATCAACCAGCAGGTTGACCAGGCGGCCGCCGTGGGCATCATTGATTGCGTCGGTCATGTTATTCTCTTTGCATCAGATTGATAAAAAATCCATTGAACGTGTGTTTTGAAAATTTGATTTGTATCCGATTGCAAGTTTCAGGTTTCAGGTTACATGGGGGTTAAGCACTCCATATTCCTGACACCTGAAGCCGAAATTTTGGCACACCCACTTTTTCTCTTTTTTATTTTTCCGGCGAATCCGAAATCGCCTAATGCCGACCGTTGGACACAAAAAACCAGGGATTCAGCAGGTTTTCCTTGTTATAGCAGAGGGGTTCGCCATTGTCCGCGCGAAACACGGAGGCGCCGGCACATTCCGCGATAACATGGCCGGCAGCGGTGTCCCATTCCATGGTCGGTCCGAGCCGGGGATACACATCCGCACTGCCGTCCGCCACCCGGCATAATTTCAGGGAACTGCCCGCGGAAATAAAATCCAGATCACCATATTCCCGGCGTTTCTTTTCCACATACGCGGTAAGTTCTGCTGTGGCATGGGACCGGCTGCCCACAATGGTATAGGGCCGGCCTTCGCCCGGGCCGGCATGAATAGCATCCGCCTCGGCTACCAGCTCGTCTATGGAGATCGCGGAAAAATCCACATCCGCCTTTGTATCCAGGGTCATCCGGTACGCGCCGAATTCCCGGGCCGCAAAATAAAGCTGCCGCAGCACCGGCACAAAAATAACCCCCATGACAGGCGTATTCCGGTCGATCAGGGCGATGTTCACTGTAAATTCATCGTTTTTCTTGATAAATTCCTTGGTCCCGTCCAGGGGGTCCACCATCCAGAAGAATTCCCATGCGGTGCGCTCAGTAAAATCAAGGTGCTTCCCCTCTTCGCTCAGCATCGGAAAGCCCAAAGGGGCCAGATGCGCCGCAATAATCTCATGGGCGTTCTTATCAGCAATGGTCAAAGGAGATTTATCGGCTTTTTCTTCGACAGCAAAGTTCTGATGATAGACCGATAAAATCGCGGCACCGGCGTCAACTGCGGCAACGATCGCAGGGATAATCAAATTTTGTATCTTCATAGCAAATATTTCTAAGACACCCAGTTTGCGGATTTTATGAATAATTTTGCAGGTCTTACCGGTAAATAGGGACAAGTTAAATAATCAGGTGCGGCAAGTCAATATTTAACCTCGTTTAGATCAAATTAATGCCGCATTAGGCGTAAATATCAATTGACGCGGCAAATATTACTTCTATAATGAGCTTTCGTTCAATGACCCATCATCTGCCAGGAACTCTGAAATGAAAGACAGCTACATCAAGAAATTTGATTTTGTCTATGGATCGGAAGTGAGTTATTACGGATTTGATCTCAGGCAGGAATTTACCGATTTTTTCAGGAACCGGGATATTGAAGCCCTTACCGCTCTGGATTTGGGATGTGGAGAAGGCCGGTATTCCCTGTTTCTTGCCCAAAAGGGCTGCCGGGTTCATGCCGTGGACCGATCCAGTGCCGGTATTGACAAACTGAAAAAGATGGCCGCCGAGCATTGTCTGCCCATTCAGGCGGAGGTTCTGGATATCGAGGATTTTCAATTTCAGGGCCGCCGGTATGACATCATTGTGGCCGCCACGGTTCTTGACCATCTTCAAAACCCCTTGCGGCAGCAGACCATCCGCAGCATTGAAAAAGCCCTTCATCCCGGCGGCATTCTGTATGTCAATGTGTTCACGGTGTCAGACCCCGGGTTTAAAGTCAAAATGGCGGCCGCCCGAAAAAATAACCCGGAAAATGAGGCGGAGAATGACCCGGAAAACGTGAGCGATACAGCCGAATGCATGGAATACTATTTTGGTGCGAATGAACTCCGGCAGGTGTTCGGGGATCTTGAGGTGCTGTATTATTACGAAGGCATGGAACCGGACCTGTCCCACGGACGGCCCCATGACCATGGCTGGGCATGCCTGCTGGCCCGGAAACCATGATACAAGGGGTTGAATATTCTCTACCTGGCTGCTCTGCCCCGCCCCATGAGCCAGGTCTGCTATAATGGTGTGAGGTGCCAGGTGTCAGAATCGCTTTACCAGGCATCTGGGCACTGACACCTTCGGACTCACCCGGCTTTCTCTTGTCTCCCACCGGGACAGGGAGGCGCGGAGATTATTTTTTACCACAGAGTTCTCAGAGCGCACAGAGAAAAAATGTTTTCTCTGTGCGCTGTGGTTCAAAATTGAAATAACTCGCAGTTACTCATCTTCATCTGTCTCAAAATCCATTCCATACTGCTTGAGTGACGCCATGCCGGCGCCGACGCTGACAGTATCGGTAATGCCCTTGGCCGCCAGATTAATCTGGGCTTCATAGGAGCGAACCCCGGTGTTACAGACGAGAATCAGCTTCTTGTCCCGGGGCACTTCATCCATGCGGTCCGCCAGCTCATTGTGCGGAATGCTTTTCCAGAGATCGGGATATTTTTCTTCAAAAATTTTGGCATCCGCATAGGCCCGGCAGTCCAGATACATGCATCCGTTCTTGTCCGGATTTTTCCAGCAGGCTTCAAATTCATCCTGGGTCATGGGTTTGTACCGGCCGTCCAGAAAATTTTCCGCGGCATTGCCCAGGGCGTTAATCACATCCATGGCCGACGCAAACGGCGGGGAATACGCCAGCTCCAGATTGCTGATGGCGTCCACAGTGGGATGGTACTGCAAAATGGTGGCCACGGCATTCACCCGGGCAAACATGCCGCTGTTCTCTCCGCCATAGCCTTGAATGCCCAGCACCCGGCGCGTTTTGCTGTCCACCACCAGTTCCAGATAAATAATCTCTTTTTCCGGATAAAAATGGGCCCGGTCAAACTGTGCCACCTGAATGCCCACCGCGTCAAACCCGGCCTTCTGGGCCGTGGTGACGGACAATCCCGCACCGGCAAGGGCTGTATCAAATGTTTTGACCACAAAACTGCCCACAGCGCCTTTGAATTCCGCATTACCGCCGGCCATGTTGGTGCCGATGACCCGGCCCTGACGATTGGCCATGGAGCCCAGCGGGAAAAACCCGGGCTGCCCGGAAACAAGATTTTTCACCACCACACAATCCCCGCCCGCGTAAATGTCCGGGTCCGAGGTCTGCATTTTTTCATTCACCTTGATAAACCCGCCCTGGGCCATTTCAAGGCCGGCCTCGCTGGCCAGGTCGGAATTGGGGGCAATACCCACCGCCATGATCACCAGATCGGCATCCAGGGTGCGTTTGTTGGTTTTAACGCGCTCCACCCCGTCGGTTCCCTCAATGGCTTCCACCTGCTCATCCAGATAGAAAATCACCCCTTCCTCTTCCATTCGGCGCTGGGCCAGCAGAGACATGTTTTTGCTGACAAACCCAGGCATGATCTGGTCACAGAATTCCACCACCGAGGTTTCAATCTGCCACATATCCGCCAGGGCTTCGGCCATCTCCAGACCAATAAAGCCGGCGCCGATGACCACTGCCTTTTCCACCTGGCCGGTGGTGACCATCTGTTTGATCTTGATGGCATCATGCATGTTCCCGACCCGGTAGACATTCTTCAGGGAGGTGCCGGGAATATTCAGCTCCCGGGGCTTGGTCCCCACGCCGATCACCAGTTTATCATAGGGAATGTCCCGTTCCGCGCCGGTTTTATCCTGCACCCGAACGGTCTTTTTTTCCCGGTCAATTTTAAGTGCCCGGGTGCCGGTGAGCGCGGTGACGCCCTTGTCGTCTTTGAAAAACTTTTCATCCCGGACCATGTGAAAGCTGGTGGACCGCAGCTCGGATTCGTCGCTAACATCTCCGGAAACATAATACGGAATGCCGCAGCCGCCGTATGAAATGATATCATCCTGGTCAATCAACGTCACATTCCCGTCCTGCCGCAATCGCTTGTATCGGCAGCCGGATTTCGGACCCACTGCTACCGCACCAATAATTACTATATTATCAGCCATTTCATCACTCCTCTGGTTAAATTAATATGAGTCTGATCAATAAAAGAAAAAAATTTAGACCCATTCTTTTACCGGTGCAAGGAATTTTAAAAAAAAGTTGATGCCGTCCGAAAAAAACTCAAAATGCGCATTTGATCAAAACACCCAGCTTTAGGACTAACCCCCGAGGGTTGCGCATGGCAGGCAGAAAAAGGAGGAAAGATCTCGAAAAATTAACAATTTTTAATGCAAATGCAAGGAGTCGAATGTGGACGGCAAAGAAAACGCTTCAATAACCTCATGAAACTGGCGAGGCGCGAAAATACCGAGCAATGATGCGCACCTGGCGTACGCTGAAGCAGCGATGGATGCAGCGCAACAAAGAATTTGGACTTTTTGCGATACCGTCATTTCTGGACTTCACCGGCAATCCAGGCAAGAAAATCCGGATTGCCGCCGGTAACCGGGATGGTAATGATGCACGGGCATTCTGCGCTGTGATTGGCTTTGACGATTTCCGTGAGTTCCGGCACCCGGGACGCCAGGGTTTTGGCGATCATCACCACTTCCGTGTCGTACTGAAGTTCTCCGTCCCAGTGATAGATGGAATTCATCTGGTCAAGGATATTCACACAGGCAGCCAGTTTATGGCCGACCAGCTCCCTTCCCACGGCGATGGCATCGGCTTTTGTTGGAAATGTCATATAAACAAGGGTGGTGTTTTCCATGGGTCACATTCCTTTTTCAGGTTATCCGGCGCGGTCAGAAAATCAGCTGTGCGCCTTGCCATTATTAAGAGGCCGGGTCTCAGATGTCAGATGTGAATAAAAGTCTGCCCACGCCTTTTCCGACACCTGACCACTGACACCGTCTGCTGAAAAAGTCGCGCCCCTTAATTATTTCTCCGAATTCCGATTTATTGGCGGATGACGTGAGGATCAGCTTTCGTCTCAAACATCTGCCGGCGGGTTATTATTTTCACACAACACTCCCAGCCGGTGTTTCCGCCGGATCTGGGCCGCCTGGTTGCGCTCTTTTTCCTCGTCCGTCTCAAAAATCAGCCCGGGCACGGCACAGGGTTTGTGGTTGTCATCCAAGGCCACGAAGGTGAGATAGGCGGATGCGATATGCCGGGTTTTGCCGGTAATAAGGTTCTCGGACTCCACCCGGGCCCCGATTTCCATGGAGGTTTTCCCCACCAGGTTCAGGCTGGCCTTGATAATCAGAAGGTCACCGATAAAGGCGGGAAAATGAAAATCGATCTGATCCACGGAGGCGGTCACGGAGTTGCGCCGGGAATGGCGGAATGCCACCACGCCGGCCGCATTATCGATCAGTTTCATAATGGTGCCGCCGTGCACATTCCCGGCCGGGTTGGCGTCTGCCGGCTGCATCACCTGAGAGACGACCACCTGACTGTCTTTTACTGTTTTTTCATTCATATCTCTTCCTTATACTTTCCGCCAATACCGTCTAGTTGTTCCCAAAAAACGCCCGCATGATGGTAACCGTCTCTTCGGGTTTTTCCATGGGGATCAGATGCCCGGCCCCCTGCACTTCCTGGTAATGACCGTTTGGGAAAGAACGGGCCGCTTTTTCCTGATCAATAAATCCCCTGTTTTCCGTGCGCTCGCCTTCCAGCAACAGCACCGGGCAGGTTACTTTTTCCAGCACCGGCCAGGGATCATAGGCCATGCTGCCCATAAACAGGGCGGCTTCCCTTTTGGGATGGCATGCCAGTTCCAGACCGCCTTTGTCAGAGGGCATCATGCCGTATTCCACGTACAAATCCAGCATCTCCTCATCCCAAACCGAAAAAAGCGGTTTTGATTTTAAATAGGTTTTTGCCTCTGCCGCACTGGTCCAATAATTCCGGCGCTTGATGGATTTTCCGGCCAAAGGATGATCTTCCACCCGCATCTCGATCTGATAGACTTCCTGGGGTAGAAAAATCGGTTCGATAAGCAGCAGTTTCCGGATATCCACGCCGAATTTTCCCCCGGCAATGGCCATAATGGCGCCACCCATGGAATGCCCGGCCATATAAGGATTCGTGATGTTCAATCGCTCACAGAATTTTGCCAGATCCTGGGCCAGTTGAAGCCAGCTGAATCCGCCCGCCTGAGGGTCTGCTGAGCGATGGTCGCAATAGTACGGGGCAATAATGCGATATTCATTTTTCAGTGCCCGGGCAATGGGATGCCAGAGCCACGGCAGAAAACCGGTGGCATGCAGCAGCACCAGGGTCGGGCCGGGGCCGTCATACAGCAGGTACGGAATGGTCGTATCCTCAACTTGCACGGCTTTCAAAGCCAGTTCATGTTCATCCATTTTCACGCGCGTCTCCACCCCGGATTAAAAAAACATTTTGTCCGCCGGCCGCCGTTCCGGCACATACTGCTTTTCGATGGTTCCGTCATTCCAGTCTTTGGAAACATACAGATTGCAGTAACAGCTCCCGTATTCTTTCACATCCGCTTCCCGGTACTCGCACGGGCACAAAATATCCTTGTCCCGCTCCCGCTCTCCGGAGGCCAGACGGCAGGGGCAGGCCATGTATCCATAACGTTCCTTGTTGGTCAGCAACGCTTCCAAAAGTTCCATCACCAGGGCTTTGTCCTTGCTGAAGTAATAGCCCTTGGGTTCCTGCACTTTTTTCAACTGCTCATATAATTGTTCAGCATTCATTTCAGTCCCAGCGCCTCCTTGATTTCTTTTTCACGATACCCCACAATGACCTTGTCCCCGATTTTAATGGTGGGGAACGAACACTTGGGATTGAGCTGCTTCACATCTTCCAGAATCGCCGCGCGCTCCTCTCCTTCCAGAATGTCCACATCCACAAAATCATAGGCCACTTCGCATTCATTCAGCAATCGTTTGGTGGCTTTACAATGGCCGCAGGTACTCAGTGAATATATCTTTACGCCGGTTTCCGTCATATCAACACTCCTTTGTTTTCCAGATTGAAAATTTCAGCCATCAAAAATCCAATAATTTTCTGCTGTAAGAGCGGGCCACGCCCGCGATTTTTTGCCATCGCGGGCATGGCCCGCTCATACATGCAAACAAATGATCAATGGCTATTATCTTTAATCAAATCGTACTGTGATCTCATCCACGGATTTTCGCCATTTGGCAGGGGCAAGGGGTTTGTCACTCCGGAAATACCCCACGGACAACAGCAAAGGAATCCAGTAATTGTCCGGAATCTTAAACTCGGCCCGCACCTTGTCAATATCAAACCCGTCCATGGGATGGGTGTCCAGGCCCAGGCTTTTGGCCGCCAGCATCAGGCCCATGGCAAAAAACGCGGTATTTTTGCAGGCAAATGCCACGGTCCTGGCGTCGCTGGCCCCATACAGAGTTTGACACGCCCCGTCAAACCATTCCCGCTGGTCCTGGGACATGGCGCCGCTCTTTACCATTTCTGTAAAATTTTTTTCAAGAAACGGATTTCCCGGCTTCCACCCGTCCATATCCGCCAGCACAATCAGGGTCACCGGCGCTTCACTGATCTTGGGCTGGTTCCAGGCATGCTGCTGCAATCTCAGTTTGTCCGCCTGATCCTTTAGCACAATCAGGCTCCAGGGCTGAATATTGAACCCGGACGGGGCCTGGGCCGCCAGCTCAATCATTTCCGTGAGCAGCGCGTCCGCTACCGGTTTATCCGGATCAAAAAAATTCACCGCCCGCCGGCCGTATATCACGTCTTTAAATGTCATGGGTCCTCCTGATTTTTTCTAATGGAATCGTGAAAAGTCACGTTCAGATGGTAAACAACTCTGTTATTTTTTTGTTATCCCAGAAATATAAGAGTCATACCGTAATTTTCATCGCCGGGAAACCCAAAATTTTTACCAAGCTCTAAAAATCATTGTGATTCCCACGAACAGCTTTTGGCAATATTTTTTGGGGCTGTAAGGATCAACAGAAATGATGGTGTTCGCATGAGCCCTCTATCAAATAGTGGTTCCTAACAAATGGCAAGATTCACCCCACGCCCTATATATCCACAATCACGCTATTGAGCGCGACCTGAATTCCATAAATATCTCAAATTACGACGATGCATATTTTTTGGGTGGTCAAATACAAAAAAGCCGTTGGCAATAAAACGGCTGCCATAAATACAACACCGGAGGTTGTGCGGTATTTCCGACAACGCCCCGGTGTCCAATGAAAATTAATGGGAAAAGATGAAGATGCTCGTTTGTCAGCTTTTCATCTGACACTCCTTGTCCCATTCCGGGCAGGCGTCTTTCATATCAGCGTGATATTTGGCCATGCATGCGGTGCATTCCATTTCCACGTTCGGCACGTCCCCAAAGCGTTTCATCATTTCTTCCTTGCTCAGATTGGAAACCGCACTGCAGCCACATTGTGGACAAGATGTTTTGATTTCATACCGTTTTCTGGGCATACACATTTCCTCCTTTAGTTTTTCAGTGGTGGTCAAAAAGTTGCCTGAAGAAAATTTAACATAAAACCGGCTTTCATGATACACTTTTGTTCCAGCTTAAAAATCGCATGAAACACACGGCGTCTGCCATGCCGGAATTAATGCACCAATTGCGATCTAAGCCAGTCCTTGACAGGGCCTTCCAGCGGGTAAACCCCTTTGTTAAAGCCGGTCTCCCGCAAAAAACGATCCTTGAGATCTTCGGGCAGCGGTATTTTGGCAAGCTCCACGGCCTCTTCGGAATTGCGCCTGATGAGGTAAATCACCGGCGGGTCTTCCCAGGCATAAACCACGAAATAATAAGAAACATCGTCCTTGGAACGGATCACGTAATTCCCCCGGGCCCAGTTGTTTCCCCATTCCAGATACAGGCGAACGGCTTCTTCAGGAGTCATGTTCCAGTCAATGGCATTTATCAGATTTCTATCTGTTTTGAGTTCTCTTAATTTCAACATGGTCTGTCATCCTTTCATTCAAGGGTTAAACCTATGTGCTCAACCTGCCTATGTAAATTTGCACAGGTTGTGCCAACATTGCAAAAAAGCTAATTTATCATTAAAAATCAATTGGTTGACATCTGACCAACGGCCTGACCCCGGTGATTGTTTTCTGAGACACCTGATACTACAATGTGGCAATTTCCGGCGCATTTTTGCCTCTCTTGCGGCCCCAAAAAAAATTTCTTCCCTGGCAGCCGGCTGTATCTTCTGAAAAGTTCCTGCGTTTTCAAGCAGTTATTTTTTTCCCAAAATATTTGACAACATGCCACATTGTGGTATATATTTTGAATGTACTATTTAGCAAACAGCGTTACCTGTATCGGGCAACAACATCCATCAGGAGTTCTTGCCTCACCGTCATTTGAATAACCGCAATAAAGGAGGATATATGCCAGAATCAAAAACCAAAACACCTGTCACTAAAATTCTGGACCCCAAAGACGTCACCATCTGTGACGCCACCGCCCAGATGATTGCAAAAGCCCGAAAAGACGATGTGGAGCTTTGCTTTGACCGGGCCGCCAACATGAAAGCCTGCCCCATTGGCGCGGATTCCGCTTGCTGCAAGCACTGCTCCATGGGGCCCTGCCGCCTGAATGCCAAGGATCCTTATGCCAAAGTCGGCGTGTGCGGGGCCACCATTGACACGATTATGGCCCGGAATTTCGGCCGCATGGTGGCTTCCGGTGCGTCTGCTCATACCGACCACGGTATGGCCATGCTGGATCTGTTCCGGGAGGTGGTCAACGGCCGCATTACCGATTACAAGATCAAAGACACGGAAAAGCTTCTGGATGTAGCCGCATCCATTGATATTGAAACAGAAGGCCGAAGCATCCAGGACGTTGCCAATGACCTGTACGCCGAACTGGAGCGCACTTACACCCAGGTGGAAGGGGAAATTCCGTTTGCCAAACGGGTGCCGCCAAAAACCCTGGAAACCTGGCGGAAACTGGGAATCGTGCCGCGCGGCGCCATGCGGGAAATCATGGAACTGATGCACCGCACCCACATCGGCGTGGACCAGCACTATGAGAACATCACCAAACAGTGCAGCCGCACGGCCCTATCCGATGGCTGGGGCGGTTCCATGGTGGCCACGGAAATCTCGGATATTATCTACGGCACCCCGTCTCCGGTGGTGGCAGACGTCAACATGGGGGTTCTCAAGGAAAACATGGTCAACATCATTATTCACGGCCATGAGCCCAATCTGTTCGAATCCATGATGGCGTCCGTCAATTCGCCGGTGCTGGTGCAGGCTGCCAAAGCCGCTGGCGCGGACGGCATCAACCTGGTGGGCATGTGCTGTTCGGGTGCGGAAATGATGTCCCGGCACGGCATTCCCCATGCCGGCAACTTTACTTCCACGGAAGCGGTTCTGTGTACTGGTGCCGTGGATGCCATGGGTGTTGATATTCAATGCATCAAACAGGGGCTGGCCAAAGTGGCACAATGCTACCAAACCCCGCTCTTTACCACCAACCCCCGGTGTCACATTGAAGGGGCCACGCACATTGAATTCAATGACCACAAGCCGGCAGACTGCACCGATGAAATCGTGATCAAGGCCATTACACGGTTCAAAAGCCGATCCCTGCCCGTGGAAATTCCAAAAATCACCAATCCCGGCGTTCATGGGTTTTCCTATGAATACATCAATTACATGCTGGGCGGCAGTTTTCGGGGATCGTACACACCGCTGAATGAAAACATCATCAACGGCCGGATTCGCGGAGTGGCCGGCGTGGTGGGCTGCACCAATCCCCGGGTGAAGCAGGACTGGGTCCATGTGGAACTGGTTCGGGAGCTGATTAAAAATGACGTGCTGGTGCTTCAGACCGGATGTTCCCAGATCGCTCTCGCCAAGGCCGGGCTGTACACGCCGGAAGCGGCGTATCTGGCCGGTCCCGGGCTCCGTGAAGTCTGCGAAACCGTGGGTATGCCACCGGTGCTCGGTTTAGGCTCCTGTGTTGACAACAGCCGGATTCTGATTGCGGCATCAGAAATGGTCCGGACCGGGGGCCTTGGCAACAGCATTGCCGATCTGCCGGCCGCCGGCGCAGCTCCGGAATGGATGAGCGAAAAAGCCATCTCCATTGGTCATTATTTTGTGGCCTCGGGTGTTTACACTGTTTTCGGGGTCACCTTTCCCATTGTGGAAGATACCAAATTCCACAAACTGCTCTTCAACGGGCTTGAAGAACAGGGGCTCGGCAAATGGGGCTTCACGCCGGATCCTTACAAAATGGCGCAGATGATGATTGCCCACATTGACAAAAAACGAAAGGCCCTTGGCATTGACAAGGCCAGAGAGCGGGTGCTGGTGGATATGAATGACCGCCGGCAGATTGACGCCGCGTAACCTGATTGATTAACCAACCACAAAACAAAAAAAGGGGGGAGCCCATCCCCCCTTTTTTTGTTGGATTTTTTTGACTTCCCTTTTTCTATTTGTGATAATAAAAACTTATCTGGTTATTCACTTTACTTCAAGTCGCTTGCTTTTTCTATATTCCGGGTCACGGTCGTTTCGCTCCCATGCCCGGAATGACGGGTATGCGGCATCAACATAAGTCTCAACTTGAACGAACCGGATATGCAGAAAAACTGAATATATTTGACAAGCACCATGGCCCGCACGGTAGCCCCTTTGCCGCCGGGTGCCTGAACAAAGCAATAACGGACAAAGAGATAACCCCAAAAGGAAGCACCCCCATGGGCACCAGCCATCTGATAATGGGCATATTAACGGATTACCTTACCGGCCAGACCCTGCCGGATACCCACGATGAACGTATTCTGCAAAAAATTGCCCGGTTTCTGGTAGACGACAAGGGATATGACAAAGCCGACATCTTCGCCCGCAAAACAATGCCGGTGGCTGTATCCGGCAAGACCGGCACCATTACGGTGCATTTCAAACTCCAGGTCAACGGTGTCGCCTTTGCCGTCATCATGTATGGCCCCGGCTCCATTGTGACCCGACAGCGGCCCACCCTGGCCGTGGCCCGGCTCCTTGACGCGCATGTCATCCCCTATGCCATGATTACCAATGGAACAGACGCCAACCTCATGGACACAAATACCGGAAAAATTATCGGCAAGGCATTGAGCAGCATGCCGTCCAAATCCGAGGCGCTTGAGCAGATGAAAAATTTATCTCTCAATCCCCTGCCCCCGGACCGGCATGAAAAAGAATCCCGGATTCTCTACGCCATGGATATCCTGACCCATGCGGAATGCAGCGAATATGTCTGCCCCCTTCCCTGAAACAGTGCGGAAACAGGATCAATTCCATGGATACGGCTAAAAACATACCCGTTCTCTGCTTCCATAACAATGAAGCCGCCACCCGAACGCAGGCCCTGATCATTGAAGAGCCGCTGTCCATCAGAATTCAGGGGGCCTCCTATTCCGTGGTCATGCGTTCGCCCGGCGATGAAATCGCCCATGTGGCCGGATTTTGTCTGGCGGAAGGACTGGTAGACGAACCGGAAGATATTGTGACCATTGGATTCTGCACTGAAGAAGGCACCAATGTGGCCACGGTGACCCTGACGGAAAACCGGGCGGCCAAGGTCGCCGAACTCCTGGCGAGGAAAGGCTTTGTCAGCCAGACCAGCTGCGGCATCTGCGGCAAGGAAGTGGTCAGGGACCTTCACCAGATCACCTCGCCGGTGCCGGAAACACTGTCCATCACACCGGACCAGATCCGACAGTGCGCATCCCGGCTGTTCGAATTCCAGCCCCTGCACCAAAAAACCCGCAGCGCCCATGCGGCTGTCATCTTTGACAAAAATTTTCAGATGCTATCCTCCGCTGAAGACGTGGGGCGCCATAATGCGCTGGACAAGGCCATTGGCAAAGTTTTCATGAATCACCAAATGAACCATGCCGGATTCGGCCTCATGTCTTCCCGGCTGAGCTATGAACTGGTGCAAAAGGCGGCCCGTGCCGGCCTTGAAATGCTGGTGGGGATTTCCAGGCCAACCTCCCTGGGGGTTGACCTGGCCCGGGCCATTCGCATGACCCTGGTTTGCGTGAAGCAGGATGATCTGTTTGTCTTTGCCGGAAAACAGCGGATCGTTCCTGACCCCAAAAAGGACATCCCCTGGTAATGCCGTTTGTTGAAATCAAAGGCCTGCCCGGCAAAGTCTATGTGCCGGAATCCGTCCCGGCAACCGCCAAAAAGAATCCCTGCCCGGACTGTTTTTCCTGCCAGATGTGCAGCAGCACCCGCTGTCAGATCTGCACGCGACGGATCAGCGAGGAACAACCCGGTTCCTGCACCTGCATTCAAAAGGATATAGAGAGTGACCCCCAAACAATTTAAAAAATCTTCACAAGTAAACGCGCCCATTGAAACCGTCTTCAAGTGGCACGCCCGGCCTGGGGCCATTGAGCGGCTGAGCCCGCCCTGGGATCCCCTTGAAATTATCTCCCGAACCGGCGGCATTGAGACCGGCGCGGAAGTAAAAATGCGGCTTTTTGCCGGACCGGTGCCTGTTAAATGGCATGCCCGGCACGTGGCTTTCCGCGAAAATGAAATGTTTCAGGATATTCAGGTAAAAGGTCCGTTCTCCAGATGGATTCACACCCACCGGTTTGAACCCTGCGGGCCGGGCGCCACCCGGCTGGAAGATGAAATTGAATTCGCCCTTCCCCTGCATCCCCTGGGGACCGCCGTGCTGGCGCCTTTTGTGGAAAAAACCCTGGAACGTATTTTTACCTACCGCCACAATACCACTATTGCGGATATTGCGGCCCACCAGACAGCTGGCGTGCATGGTCCGAAAACCATTCTGATTTCCGGGGCCAGCGGTCTTTTGGGATCAGCCCTGATCCCGTTTCTCACCACCGGCGGCCACCGGGTGCTGCGGCTTGTGCGGCGAAGGCCCAGACCGGAAAAAGACGAAATTGAATGGAATCCGTCATCCGGAACGCTGATGATCGATGCCAAAGAAAAAATTGATGCCGTGATTCATCTTTCCGGCGAAAATATCGGAGAGGGACGCTGGTCTTTTGAGAAAAAAAAACAGATCATCGACAGCCGGGTCAACAGCACGCGCCTTCTGGCATACACCCTTGCCAAAATGAAACACCCGCCAGAAGTGTTTCTTTCTGCGTCCGCCATCGGGTTTTACGGGCATCGGGGAAGCGAACTGATGGCAGAATCGGACGGCCCGGGCAACGATTTTATCTCCCATGTCTGCCGGGTATGGGAAACATCTGCCCAGGCAGCCGCAGACGCCGGCATCCGGACAGCTCTTTTGCGCATCGGCATTGTACTGTCGCCTGCGGGCGGGGCCCTGAAAAAACTGCTGCTGCCCTTTCAGGCCGGCATGGGCGGCCAGCTCGGAACCGGCGGTCAATACATGAGCTGGATCAGCATTGACGACACCATCCATGCCATTTACCATGCCATGTTTGACCCCGACATATCCGGCCCGGTGAACCTCGTGTCACCTCATCCTGTCACCAACCGCGAATTTACCGCCATCCTTGCCCGGGTCCTGTCCCGTCCCGCGTACTTCAGGGTGCCTGAAATCGCCATCAAAACCGCTTTTGGGGAAATGGGCGTAGAAACCGTTCTTTCCAGCACCCGGGTCACACCGGCAGTGCTTTCACAAGCCGGATTCCGGTTCCGCCATCCCGACCTGGAACTCGCCTTGCGGCATCTTCTCGGCAAAACAGCGTGTTGACAAGCATGTGGCCGTGGCATATAAGCGATTTTAGAAAAAAGAGCACGGTGCCCGGGCCAACACTATTTTTCTCCGCCCCCGACGATCCGGGGGCATTGCATTGCCTGGGAAATGCACTGACAATTAGATTAAAAAACAAAGAAAAAAATGAGTTTTCAATTTCGGCTGTTACTGATGGGACTCATGTCCCTGGCTTTATTTTTCGGTTTTCTGCATCTGTTTATCCCGCCGGAAACCGTTCCCTACAATTTTGACCGGCTGCATATTTTCCTGTTCAATCTGTGCAGCGGCGGCGCCATCCTCCTGTATTTTACCGAAGGCAAAAAAGAAGTGTCACCCAAAATTGTTGTGTTTATGGTCATGACCATCATCTATGCCCTTTTTGCCTTTTTTGAAATTTACATTCCGGTTCTTGTGATCACGCTGATACTTGCGGCGATTGTGGAAAGCGACCGGATCAAAAAATTTTCCTTTTTCCCCTGGGATTTTTTCAGGGCATCTGTTCCGGTATCTGCCAAATTCCACCAGGCCGCCCTGCTTTGCCTGTCTCTGGGGCTTTTGATTTCCGGGGCCGTGATTTTGAACAATGAGTATTTAAAAATTGTGACCACCCTTCCAAAACTGCAGCTGGACACCTTTTTTCTCGGATTTTCCTTTCCCTTGTCGCTCGTCACCATGTCGCTTTTGTTCAGCATTATGAAAGACAACGGGCACACGGTTTTGTGGATGAAAAACATCGGGTTCTGGTTTGTCAATCTTGGTGTGATCATCTTTTTTCTGTTTATCATTTTTGAAAAAATGCTGCCCCAGGTATTTGTGACCTCCGTTCTCTTCGGTACCGTCATGATGATTCTGTATCTGCTGGTCCGGCTGGGGGAAGACCTGCAGCAAAAAGCATTCCTGATTTCCGGCATGGGATTTCTGCTGTACACCGCGGTGACCGGCATTTTATATATTTTTTACGAAATGGGCCCGGGCTATGCCAGTGAAAATTATAAATGGCTGATGCGCATGCATTCCTTTGCTTCCCTTTACGGATGGAACCTCTGCGGCCTTGCCATTATCTGCCGGTTTGACGATTTTCCCTTGAAACTCCACTCGTTTTCGCTTATTTTTTTTCACTGGTTTACGGTGATTTTTCTCGCGCCCCTGGGCATGTACTATAAATTTTTTGCGTGCGCCGCCACCATCTGCTTTGTGTTCATTCTTTACGCCATCATGTTCACAAAAGGCAAAAAAAGTGCCGTGGTTGCCGGTCTCAGGCAGACGTCATGACCATTCAAAAAAAAATCAAAGACCGGTTGACGGAAACCGCCGCCAACCACCGTGTTAAAGATGTCCGCATCGGACTGGGATACACTGCCGTGGTACTGGACAATGGGACGGCCGGAATGGCATACACCCCTCACCGTCAAATGCGGCCCGGATGTTCGGCGTTTCCCGGACTCATGCCGGTGGAAAATCCCCCGGCGTCCGATTTCCTCGACCTTCTGCTGTCTGACCATTTTATTGAAACGGCACTGGGGCTTGCCACTGCAAATGCCCTGGCAGCAGAATTTCAGGACCCGGCCTGCACCAGCGGAGATGTGCTGGAAATCGCGGGGTTGAAAAGCGATGATGTGGTCGGCATGGTTGGCCATTTTGCGCCGATTGAAGGATTGATCCGGAAAACAGCCAAAACGCTTGTCATTTTCGAACTGATTGACCAGCCCAGTGGGGAAATTTTGCCGTCGGCGGAAATCAGCCGTCGGCTGCCGGACTGCACCGTCGCCATCATCACTGCCACCACACTGATCAACCACACGTTTGAAACCGTCATGGCACACGCCGGCAACTGCCGCGAGGTCATTCTTCTGGGCGCTTCCACACCAATGCTGGCGGGTGTGTTTTCAGACACCCCGGTGACCTGCCTGTCCGGGGTTCAGATAACCAATGTGGATGAGATTCTGCGCATTGTCAGTTTTGGGGGCGGTACGCGTATGTTTAGAAAATGCGTCCGAAAACTGAATCTTAAAATTTAAATTTTTCCTTTTAACCGGGACAACCCCATGACGCCAGCCGGACAAAAAACCTATTACGGCTGGCATATCGTGGCCGTCACCTTTTGGGGATATTTTCTGTCCACCGGCACCGGCTTTTACGCGTTCAATGCATTTCTGGAACCCCTGTGTGCGGCCCGGGGCTGGACCCGCACCGACCTGAACCTGGCACTGGTCATCGGAACGGCCTTTGGGTTTTCCTCCCAGTATATTTACGGCACCGTTTTGATGAAGACCGGGGTCCGGATGCTGATGCTGGGCGGCAGCCTGGCCGCAGGCTTTTCCTTTATTTTTATTGCACGGGTAGAGAGCCTGTGGCTTTTTTATCTGTGCTATGCCCTTCTTTTTATCGGCAACGGCGCCTATGGCGGCATTGTTGCCGGCAGCGCGGTCAATAACTGGTTTGTGGAAAAACGGGGCAAAGCCATGGGCATTTCCACCGCTGGTATGTCGCTTTCCGGCGCGGTGCTGCCGGTGAGCGCCCTGCTGATGATTCAACATGCCGGCCTTGAAACCGCGGCCCTGTCTATTGGTGTCGCAATGATCGCATTCGGCCCGCTAGCATGGCTGATTGTCAGGGACTGGCCTGAAGAGATGGGGCTTTCCGTGGATGGCAATGCGCCACCGGCAATCCCGGCCGGACATATTCAGCTCCATGTCCCCTACCCGCCATCCCGGCACCGCCGGTGGCCTCTGTCCCGGCTGGTGAGAACCGATGTTTTCTGGAAACTCGGGCTGGCCTTCGGCCTGCTCATGATCGGCACGGTGGGGGTCATGTCCCAGCTCAAACCCCGGTTTGCGGATATCGGCTTTTCCCATATGCGTGCCATGATGATGATGGCAGCCACCGCCCTGGCGGGCGCGGCCGGAAAATATATCTGGGGGATGCTGTGCGACCGGTTTGAGCCCCGACGCGTGGTGCTCGCCATGGCTCTTGTCAATACGTTTGGCCTTGGCGTGGGCCTGATGAAAAATTCAACGGCCGCACTGATCGTCTTTATTCCGGTGCTTGGATTTTCCATGGGTGGCATTATGTCTACTTTTCCTATAATGACAGCCGCTGTTTTTGGCCGGGAAAATTTCGCCGCCGTTTTCCGGTATATTTCCTTTTTTCTCATCCTGCAGATGTTCGGGTACCTGATTGCCGGCCGGAGTTTTGATATCACCGGCTCCTATGATGCCGCATATGCTATTTATATCATTCTTGACCTGCTGGCGGCGTTTCTGCTTTTTTCATTGAAAAAATCCTGATTGATTTCCAATCCAACCTGCACCCGGTTCAGCCCGGCGGCGCGGACGGCGTTTCATTGCTTATCCGACAGGATGGCTGCCGCGGATCGGGTCGGCCTGTCCGGCCGAATTTATGAACGCAGCGTTGAAACACTCAGAAAGGCTTTTGGGACGGTTTCCGGCCATCCAGCACCTGCCGCACCATTTTCGCCAGGTCCTGAATCAGGTAGGGTTTCATCACATAGGCACGGATACCGATCTCCCGTGCCTGTTCTTCTGACATATGTTCGCTGAAGCCCGTACAAAGGATGATGGGAACATCCGGCCGCTGTTTGAGCATTTCCCCGGCCAGCTTGTCCCCTGTCATGACGGGCATGGTCATATCCGTTATGATCAAATCGAATTTTTCAGGATCTTCCCGGAAAAGGGACAGTGCATCAACGCTTCGGGTCTTTACGATGACAGAATATCCGAGGTGTTCTAGGGTCTCGCGGCCGATCTCCGCAATATCCTGCTCATCGTCCACGAGCAGAATCTGTTCGGTGCCGGAAGGCATGTCCGGAGGCGTCGGTTTTTCAGGGACATATTTACCTTCGCTCCGGGGCAGAAACACGTGAAAGGTTGTGCCTTTTCCAAAATCACTGTCAACGCTCAAAAATCCCTGATGGGCCGTGACCAGGCCATGAACGATGGAAAGGCCGAGTCCGGTCCCTTCGCTTTTGGGTTTGGTGGAAAAATAGGGGTCAAAGATACGGTCCATGACCTGGGAAGGAATGCCGCATCCCGTATCAGCGATGCTAAGATGCAAAAACGGCCCCGGACTAGTTTCCGGATGCGCCGCGACATCGTTTTCGTCCAGATATACGTCCTCCAGACGGATGCTGAGGGTTCCGCCTTTTTCTCGCATGGCGAATGCCGCATTGGTGCAGAGATTCATTATAATCTGATGAATCTGAATATGATCCGCGTCCACAAAACCGCTTTCTGAATTGATATCCATGCGGATGGCAATGGTGGAAGGCAAAGACGCCGCCAGCAGTTCTCCGGCTTCCTTCACCACCTGGGCGATCCGCACCGGTCTTTTTTTAAACTCGCTTTTGCGGCTGAACGCCAGGATCTGGCGAACCATTTCCTTTGCACGATCACACGCCACCATAACCTTATCCAGATGGGTCCGGACTTTTGCATCCGCCGGTACCCCCAGCCTGGCGATTTCCGTATATCCCATGATCGCAGATAGAATATTGTTGAAATCATGGGCAATCCCTCCGGCCAGGGTGCCGAGGGCCTCCATTTTATGAGCCTGACGAAGAGCCTCTTCCAGACGCGCTTTTTCCAGCGCCTGTTTTTTCTGTTCGTCAATATTGTGAATGATGACGGTGGCGCCGACAGGAATGCCGTTTTCATAAGTGTAGCGTGCATTTAAAAGTACCCAGAGTGTTGTCCCCGGTTTTGTTTTGATCTGATACTCAACCAGATCCGGCACCGCCTCCCCTTTAAAAAGTTTTTCCAGGCGCTCTTTAAATGCGTCACGGCTTTCTTTCGCCAGAAAATCAAAAACACTCATGGTAAGCAGCTCTTCC
This sequence comes from Desulfobacterales bacterium, assembly GCA_963675805.2. GTDB lineage: Bacteria > Desulfobacterota > Desulfobacteria > Desulfobacterales > Desulfosalsimonadaceae > SURF-3. The sequence goes on from CAXXNU010000007.1 coordinate 262,012, forward strand.
CTGGAATACCCGGAATATTTACACAACACGTCATTTACGTTGGTAAGCCGGCCTTTGATAAAATCGATTTCATAAATTCCGCTCGGCGCATGGTTAAAAAGCAGGCGATATTTTTCTTCGCTGTCGGCAAGGGCCGCCTCAGACCGGTGAAGTTGGAAAATGATCTTCAGAACATAAAAAGCGGCCGCGGGGACAATGACCAGCGGAATCGTAATGCTCCGGCTGACGCCGATATCTGAATATCCGTCGAAAAAAAATGAGAGCAACAGATACAAAAGCACGGAGGAGAGACAGGCAATGGCCGTTATGGCAATTGTCGACCAGACAATGCCCATTTTAATCAACCAGGCGCGAACCATCTTATTTCCCTGATAAAGTTTCGTGAAAAAGCAAGCAACCATTTCTTCATCATGCGTTTAATATTATACCAAAAGAGTTGCAAACAAATCAATCACCGATCGCGGAAGGCTTTTTCTTTTCATTGTAATTTTTTTTTACTTCATTTAGATTAATAAAATACCGAATCACAAAATAGTACCAACCAAACCCGGGCCTCATCAAAAGATTAAACCCGGTAAAGGCGCCGTTTGATCATTCACACGGAAAGCACTGGCATGGCATCATCTGCGGAAAAAAAAGATTTAGACATTGGTCAGCTGAAAAATATTTCCAACTGGGTCTCCTCTGTGCAGGACCTGAACCAGCTCCTCGAACTGATCCTGCATACCGGCACCCGGATCATGCAGGCCAAGGCAAGTTCTCTTTTGCTGCTGGATCAGAAAACCCAGAAGCTCTATTTCAAGGTCATCACCGGCATCCAGAAAGACAAAATGAAAAATTTTGAGGTAAATGTCGGCCAGGGAATTGTGGGATATGTCGCGGAAACCGGGGAATCGCTGTTAATTGAGGATGCCTCCAAGGACAAGCGGTGGTTCCGTAATATTAGTGATGAAATCGGCTTTAAAACCCAATCCATTCTGTGCGTGCCCATGAAAGTGAAAGACAATGTCATCGGCGCCATCGAATTCATTAACAAGGGAGATGGGGAATCCTTTCAGAAAAGCGACCTGGAACTGCTCACCGTTTTTGCCGATGTGGCGGCCCTGGCCATTGTCAACGCCAAAAAGTTTCAGATTGCGGAACGGGAAAACAAAGGGTTGAAGCAGGCTCTGGGGCATACCCACCAGATCATCGGAAAGAGCAGGGCCATCCAGGAAGTGGTGGCAGACGCCCTGAAAGTGGCGGAATCCAAAGCCAACACGCTGATCCTGGGGGAAAGCGGTACCGGCAAGGAACTGCTGGCCCATCTGATTCATCAGGCCAGCCCCCGCAAAGAGCGGTATATGGTGACCCTGAATTGTGCGGCTGTACCGGAAACTTTGCTCGAAGCCGAGCTTTTCGGCCATGAAAAAGGATCTTTCACCGGCGCCAGCGGTCGCAAAATAGGGAAGCTGGAGCTGGCGGACGGTTCTACCCTGTTTCTGGATGAAATCGGCGAAATGAGTCCGGCCATGCAGGCAAAAGTGCTCCGGGTCTTGCAGGACGGCATTTTTTACCGGGTCGGGGGGAACACGCCCATCTCGGTGGATATCCGGATTATTGCCGCAACCAATCAGAATATTCCGGAAATGATCAAAAAAGGCACCTTTCGGGAAGATCTCTACTACCGCCTGAATGTGGTGGAGCTTTTTATGCCTGCCCTGCGGGAGCGGAAGCAGGATATTCCACTCATCGCACGGCACTTTGTGGATCTGTTTCAAAAGGAAAAAGGCCATTTCCAGATTGAAATTTCTTCGGAAGCCATGGACATCATGGCCCGGTACGACTGGCCGGGAAATGTCCGGGAGCTTAGAAACGCCATTGAGCGGGCCGTGGTCATGGGAAACGGCAAAGAAATCCTGCCCGAAGATCTGCCCATGCTAAACGCCCAGGCCAGCATTGAAAGCATTGGCTACGGAATGACCCTGCAGGATGCGATTCACGATTTTAAAAAAAAATTTATTCAGGTAAACCTCCGGCACACCAGCGGCAATCAGAGCAAAGCCGCCGCGGTGATGGGCATCCAGAGGACCTATTTGTCCCGCCTGATCTCCCAGTACGGCATCAAAAAATAACCGATTATCTCTTTTGATCCCCGCAGGTGGATCATCAGACCATCTGCACCCGGCGCATAGCTCTTCGCTCTGTACCCGGCGCCTCGCGCTTCGCTTGCATCTGCCGGGAAAAAATCTTGATTTCATACCAGACGGGTTCGTTCTTCCGATAAAGACAAAAAATTGAGTCAAAGCATCGCGCTGCGGCTTCCGGCCAAAAAAAACACCGTCCTAAGTTGAGGACCGTATTTGGAAAATCGTAATGTTGCGCGCCGCCGCAAGGGGTATCCTTTTTCAAACAACTGTGCACAAAAAAGCACGCCTACGCCGCTCCCAGGCCCCCGGATTTTTCACGCCCATCCCTGACACCATTTTTTTCTTTGGAAATTTCCCGGATGATTGAAAAATCAATGCGACCTGAGAGGGGACCGTACAATTGCTCTAACAAAATGATTTTAATAATGAAATTTCCGGATGCCAGCTGAAAACGCAGCGGATTGGTAAAAAAGGATGGCCCTGAAAAACGCATTTCGTGGGACAAGACGCTCCGGATGGGGATCAATCCTTCATCCTTGGCACTTGTTTTGCAAATTTTATATAATTGACAATATTTGAAGAACTTTCAGGAAAAGGATATATTCGCAGATTGTGCATAAGCCGCCGTCAAAAAGGGCATTCAAGTTTACCTTATCCCCTCACCCGGAGACTGGCCGGCCTCCCTGTAAAAACAGGCCATGTCTATCCCAGTGTGTTCAAAAACCCTGATCCCGCCCCAATGCCTGGCAACGGAATTTTTTGACGGCGGGCTTTATGCATAATTGATTATACCATTTATCATAAAAAAAACATCTTTTTTTTCTACTTTCTCCCGTAGGCTTTAAAAACAGACGCAATGGTCTCATCTTTTTCCACCCACAGCTGATTGATCCATTCCTGAAACCGCTTGCGAAACACCTCATCGGTTTCATAATTTTTGCCCAAAAATTCTTTCGGTATATCAATCTTTCGAATACGCACCGCAACCGTGGGAATCTTCCCCTGCAAAAAATCCCAGAACGGCATGGGCGGCTTGTTTTCCGGATACACAATGGTGACATCCACAATATGGGTAAGATATTCCCCCATACTGCCCAGGACAACGGCAATTCCCCCGGCTTTCGGCAGCAGCAGATGCGCAAACGGAGAATTCTGTTTGGCGTGTTTCTCATTATTGAATCGGGTGCCTTCCAGGAAATTCAGCACCGTAACCGGAGAATTCTTGAACTTGGCGCAGAATTTCCGGGTGGTCTCCATGTCCTTTCCTTTAAGTTCCGGGTGTTTTTCGACAAACTGGCGCGAATACCGCTTCATAAAAGGGTAATCCAGGGCCCACCAGGCGATGCCCAGAACCGGAACCCACATCAACTCTTTTTTAAGAAAAAATTTCAAAAACGGAATACGGTGATTGAATATATGCTGAAGCACAAAAATATCCGTCCAGGAGCGATGGTTGCTGATCACAAGATAGGAGTCGTCCGTACTGAATCCCTCTAGTCCCTGAACATCCCATTGGATATTCACTGCCAGGCGCTGGATAAAACTGTTGCTGTCAATCCATGCCGTGCCGAGAAACATGATCGCCCGGGTCAGATGAAAGCGAATGGTTTCATTAAAAATAATTACCTTCAATAAAATAAAGGGAAGCATCAGCATAAAAAAAATCAGGGTATTGATGATAAACATCAGCCCGCTGACAACTCCCAGCACCGGCGCGGGTAAAAAGCCAAGCATTTGCCTAATTCCTTATCAGAAAAGTTATAAAATATTTAATATCAGACAAATAAAATTATGTTTTCATTTATTACATTAAGTTCTGACCCTGAAAAATGGGCGGCTGTTCCAAGGGTCTCAACATCTGCAACTCATGAACCAGGTCTCTGATAATGGTTTCAATGTCCGGATGTCAGGTACTGGGTGTCAGGTGTCAGACAATATGGTTGAACGTTAAATTCTAAATTTTTAAAAAGGCCTGCCGGACCTTGAAAACGTGGGTTATAGTGATTTCATTTTAACCCTCACTACAGAGCCAAAATCAAGGAGGCAGGCCATGAAAAAAACTATAAAATATGTTGGAATGGATGTCCACAAAGATTCGATCACGATTGCCATCGCCGATGACGGAAGGGATGGTGAGGTCCGGTTCTACGGTAAGATTGCCCATAATTTGAATCAGATCGATAAAGTTATGCGAAAACTGATTTCCCAAAACAGCGAACTGCGCTGTGTCTATGAAGCAGGCCCCTGCGGGTATCCCCTCCACAGGCATTTAAGCAATAAGGGGATCGACTGTGCAGTTGTTGCCCCGGCCTTGATTCCTAAAAAAAGCGGTGATCGGGTCAAAAACGACCGCCGTGACGCCGTCAAACTGGCCATCCTGCATCGGGCCGGAGAGCTTACCCCTGTTTATGTCCCCGCCCAGGAAGACGAGGCCATTCGGGATCTGGTCCGGACCCGGGCGGACATCCAGAAAGCCGTTCGCAAACTCAAACAGCAAATCAACGCGTTTTTGCTGCGGCATGGCATCAGTTATCCGGGCAAAAGCAAATGGAGCAAGATGCATCGCAACTGGCTTGCGGCCATTAAGATGCCGCATCCAGCCCAGCAGATCGCCGTCACCGAATATCTGGACGCTCTGGCAAACATGGAAGCCCGCATCCTCCGCATCAACGCGCAGATCGTATCATTTTGCCAGACCTGGCGACTTCGTTCGGCGGTCGACGCCCTACAATCCCTGAGGGGCATCTCGCTAATCACCGCCGTGACGATTGTTGCCGAATTGGGAGATCTGAACCGCTTCGAGAATGCTGCTCAACTGATGGCCTATTTAGGTCTTGTCCCCTCGGAGCATTCCTCCGGCAATACGATCAAAAAAGGGGGAATCACGAAAACCGGCAATACCCATGTACGTCGGGCACTGATTGAATCGGCCCAGGCCTATCGGCTGCCTGCCCGTAAAAGCACAGCAATACGCAAAAGGCAGGAAGGGCTTTCCGAAGACATTCTCGATATTGCATGGGATGCCCAACTCAGGCTATGTCATCGCTACCGAAGATTGATCGCAAAAGGCAAAAAACACAACGTGGCCATCACCGCCATTGCCCGGGAACTGGCCGGTTTTATATGGGCTGTCTTCCGGGCCACGCCGTTTCCAGCATAGAAATCGGCGCCGGAAGGAACGCTGAATTATAGTATCCGCCAATCAAAAAGGAACTTTATATCAAAGATCAAAAATAACCATCGAGTGCTTGGGCAGGGGCGCGGTCGCGGTTTGGAGAACCCTCGGGACACCTGTCGGAATAGGCCTTGCGGCTGAAACTCCCGCTTTCAGATAGAGGCAGCTCCACGACGAAACCAAGTCATGCGGTATCCAACCCGCGCATATCAGAGTGATCAACCGTCGTAACAGCCGACCCCGCCTCGATCCAAGCACTCGATGACAAAAAAGAAAAAACCCATGCTTCTATGGGATCGGCAGGCTTTTTTTCTTGACAAATTTGCAACCATATCAGGTGTCAGGTGTCAGACTGGCCCTTCCCTCGCCTTGTCCTGAAAAATCGTTCCCCTATGTACTGACTATTTTTTTATACAGGCATTGAGGCGTGAACAGTTAAAAGGCTCTTTTCTGCCACCGTTGAAACCGCCTGAATTCATCTTCAAAATTGTCGCTCAACACCCCGGTTCCCATGGCGGTTTCAATCTCACCGATATCCCAGAACTTTACCGCTTCAATTTCTTCCGGATGGTGTGAAATTTTGCCATCATACCGGCAGGTATACGTAAAAACAAGTTCAGATTCAAAATGGTTGGAATGGATATAATGGTAAGCGAATTCGAGACGTTCCGGGCGGATGCTGAGCTCTTCGGCCATCTCCCGGTACATGGCGGTTTCAATGGACTCACCGCAGTCCACGTGCCCCCCCACGGAGGTGTCCCATCGGCCCGGGGCCACCCGCTTGTTTTGTGAGCGCTTCTGGAGCAGCAGGCGGTCTTTAGCGTCCCGCACCAGCACATGCACCACCCGGTGCAGCAATCGGTTGTCGCCATGCACGCATTTTCGGGGGGCGGCACCCACAACCGCGCCATCCGTATCCACAATTTCAAGAATCTCTTTTTCACACGCCAGAAAACCGCAGATATGAAGGGCCGCAGCATCCGCACCGTTGGGTTCATCCGATGATCGTTTCGGCAAAGCCAAAAGATCCCGCACTTTCCCAATCATGGCGCGGCCGGTGAAATCATCCTGGAACAATTTCACTCCGGTCATCTTTTCACGAACAAAGGCCTCAAACACCGGGGACTCCCTGAAATCATCGCGAGCCACAAAACCGAACGGGCAGCCGGAATGATAAACTTCCGCAAGGGTACTGTAGCCGAGCTTTCCCACCACCGCATCCGCGGCATTCACCAGATCCGGATGATAAAAACCGGAATCCGGTGGCAGAAAGATCATATTTTCCTGCCGGAACCCGTCCGGTGAGACCCCTCCGGCCCCGGGAATCACAAACCGGACGTTGCCGCCCAAGGTTTTGAGCTGCGGGATCAATGGCCCGCCCCGATGCATGAAAGGCAGACCGGGAATTCCCCCCATGCTGATCAGCACCATTTTTTCTCGGGGTCCAAGTCCCAGACGTTCCCGGATGATATCGGGATCCGTGGTGTGCGGACGGGATACCGGCGGAATGCGGACCCTGCCTCCGATGGGGTTGCATACCGGACTCGCCTGAACATGTTGATCCGCCCGGCTGTACCAACCGGCGAGCAGATCGATATACTTTTCAAACCGCCGGTCCGTTGTTACATAATCGGCATAAATCCAGTCCCAGGTAAAATTTTCCACCAGAACGGAAAAAATCCCGGCACGTTCCGAAACTGCAATGCCAAGGGGCGAAATATCACTGACCACCAGATGACAGTCGGTTGCGCGCAACTGGTCCGCCAGCTTGCTCAGGATGGTTTCATGAAAAGGCAGAAACCCCTCCAGGGCCGCAATGGTTTTGTCCGGATCAAAATGCAGAGGGTCGGTCTGCACCAGCCCTACATCGGTCACGCAGGAATGATACACAAAGGGGGCCGCCAGGGAATTTTTGAAAAACCATTCCGGCGTGCGCGTAAAAATGTCAAACCGAACAAACGGCCACCTTTTAAAAATGGCGTTCATTACCGCGCAGGAACGGGCGGCGTGCCCGAATCCGTGGGATGAGACAAAATACGCAAGGTTGATTTTTGGATGCATCAGGCCTTATCCGGATTCGCAGAGGTCCCTTTTTTGGGCGGCCGGGTATTGATCCGCGTATAGATATGTCTTGCGGTATACAAGGCCCCCAGAGGATTGTGGGCCAGCACCCGATCCTTGACTGCCAGAACCGTCACCGGCGCTTTGGCATGCTTGATAAACAGGGTGTCGTCCCCCACGCAAAGCCCGAGAATCACGTGCAGGTCACATCCTTCTTCATCCAGGATGGCGGCCTGGCCAATGGGATTGCACATGGGTTGCCGAAAACCGGGGATAATTTTGTCGTCCTCCGGCAGATTCACGTCATCCGCGCTCAGGGCGCCGCACATGCAGCATACCGAGACCACGTCAAATCCGGCATTCAAAAGGACATTGGTAAACAGCCGGGCTTCTTCCGAGAGCCCGACGCAGAAAGCCAGCCCGATCTTTTTGTGCCCCTGAAGCCGGGCATACTCAAGGGTTTCCTCCACGCGGGTGAGCTTTCCATATTCCTTCCACGTCCTGGCCACATCCTGCGCCATCCTGACATTATCAGGGCCCTGGAGTTTCTTTTTGGTCTCTTCCAGCAGATCCGCGTATTCCTTTGACGGACAAAAGTCCGGCGTATTGGTCAAATCCCCGTGAAAGCAGACTTTCCGGTTGCAATAACTGCACTGCGGTTGTTTTTTGGTCATTTTAATCCACCTCCTGGTTAATGCCATGCAAAATAAGGTTGTTCATAATGGGCGACCCGTGTCTCTTTTCCCAGTACCGCCACTTCCCGGAACTGGTAAATAATTGCCGCCGTGGGTGCCGCAATCCAGCTGCTTCCCACCGGCATCAGCAATACGGGGTCTTTGCTTTCAAGATTTTCATGAAGGATGGGCGCATCCAGCCGCATGAATTCCTTGACCGGAATGCGATGAATGGCCGCCACTTCAGCGGGATTCGGGGAAAGTTCAGCCGCCTGGCCGCCCCAGACCACTATCGGCGAAATCACAAATCCCGAACGGGTGGTGAAATCGTCCAGTCGCCCAAGCACCCGGCAAGAGTCCAACGCAAGCCCGACTTCTTCCGAAAGCTCTCTCAACGCCGCCTGCTCCGGTGTCTCGCCGGGGTCCATGCGGCCGCCGGGAAAGGCCCATTGGCCGGCATGTTTTTTTAAAAAACACGCCCTCTGGGTCAGAACCAGGGCGGCCTCATTACTCCACCGCTCATAGGGGGCAAGATCATAGACCCGGGTGCCGAAGCCGGCAGCGACCACCGTGACCGCCACCGCGGCCCGCCGGACGTTTTCCCGATCCTGCCGGCGGATATCAAAATGGTCCAGATTGTCGGACAACCGTCGGCAGAAGGCCTGATCGCAGCGAAAAGTGCCAGAAGAAATCATATTCATCCATCAACATCAAGTATCGGGACTTATTTTACCGGACCTTCATTTCAGCATACCGCTTTTCATTGACCGGACCTCCCCGTTTTCGACCAGTATCTTGAACACTTTATAGCTGCGGTTACCGGTAAAAACAGATTCCCCCACCCCGCCGGAAGCGGACGGCCGTTTAAAACTGACCGTCACAATCCAGAACTGACCATCGTCCGAGATTTCCGCCTCTTCCAGAAGGACATCCCCCAGATCCCGGTTCGGGTAAAGGGACTCGATGTGCTCAATGGCTTTTTGGGACGCTGTTTTAATATCGATCATCCAATTTTCTCCAACTAATTTGCCCTTTTTGCTTTCCCGTCAAAACGCTTATCCGCCCAGTATCCAGCTGAACCGCCCCGGCTCTTTCCGAATAGCGGCTTCCGGGCAGATCTCCAGACAGCAGTAGCAGCGGATGCATTTTTTGTAATCATAGCGGGGCACCTGCTTTTGACCATCAGAAACGCTGATCGCGCCGGAGGCGCAAATCTTTTTGCACTGGTAGCAAAGGGTGCATCTGTCTTCCATGGGAACGGGGCGGTCGAGAAACCAGTTCTTGAATGTCGGGGTATTCAAGGGCCACCGGAACATATTCGACCGGATGGAGGCGCCGGTGGCGGGCTTAAAATCATCCACACGCAGGTCAGCGACTTTATCGCCAGTCACATTGATCTGCGCAGCGGACGAGATGCCGTAATCCCTTTTAAATCCGTTGACCACGGTCAGGGCCTTGCTGATGTCAAGGCCGGCAAGCTGAGCGGCCACACAATCCACCGCAATGCCGTTGTCACCGGCGAGGATAGCGTTCAGCCACCGGGGCTTTCCCGCGGGTCCCGGCCCTTCCCCTTCCTGGACACAAATGGCGTCCATCATATGAATGATGGGGACAGACGGCGTCATGCCGTATGTCATGGCCCCGTACAAATCGAGTAAATATTCCGCAAAATCATCATGCGCCGGTGCCCGAAGATGCATTTTTGATTTTTCCACCCCGGGTATGGCGCCGAACAGTAATTTTACGGCACCGGTAATATAGGTAATGCCGTGGGTTTTAAATTTCGGAAGATTTAAAATAATATCCGCATCAAAATACGCAGCGGAAATATCCAGGTGCGGAAATTTTTTTGCCCGGCCAGAAAACAGGGATCGGGTCGGCGCCGGATCAGCAACCTCAAGTTGTTCTGCTTCCACCACACTTGCGTAGGCGGTTTTTTTGATGACCCGGCTCAGCGAATGAATGGCCGGGGATTCCAGCAGCACGGGCGTTCCCCTGTTTTCTTTGACAATCTGCACCACGGCCTGAAAAAAGGTGGCATTGGTAATAATGGCCTTTTCCTCTTTTGCCGGCATCAGCAGGTTCGGTTTGACCACCACCCGGGCATCCGCAAACCTTTTTTCGTCAAAACCGATCAAAAAAAGGCTCTGGCGAATTTTGTCTTTGAGTTCATCAAGCGCATAGCGACAGCACTGGATTAAAGCAACATCCGGCATGAAGCGTCCCTTTTGCTGTTTAGAAGCCATTTCAAAACCGCTTCTGATCAGATTCTGTCCGTGATTATTGTTTCAATGATATTTCGTTGTATGGTGTTCCGGGAAGCAAGATGACGTTGTCAGTCCGGATCGGCATTGACAACGAAAGCATCACTACAGATGACACTGCCGTCGGACGCAATCACATCCACCCGCCAGGCGCCGGTCCACTCGCTGACAATCCGTTTTGACGACCATGTACGCCAGGTATGCCCGCAGACCGGCAAATCGACGATGGCCATCTGCACGTCATTAAAGTACCATACATGGGAAACAGCCGTTTCTTCCAGCGCTGAAGCCACTCGGGTAAAACAAAACACGCGTCCCACAGTATCCGGAAATACCGAGGCTGCGTCAACAGGGGTCCGGTTTTCAACTTCCGTGCAAAACACCATTTGTTCGACGGTCACCGGCCCATCATATCCGGTCTGGCTAACGGCCGGCATTCTGAACATACAGACGAACAATCCACCAAGAAAAAGAATAGAAATAATTTTATGCATAAACCCCCCGCTTCCGTCTAAGGAGCGAAATACAGATAATTGTTCGGCGATGCCGTTATCTGACAATCCGCCTGGATAAAGCAGTTTCAGACGTGACCGGCATGGGCAGCCACCGCTTTAAAAAAATTTGCGTTTGGAAAGACGTTTGCGGCCACAATATCAGGGTTTGCGAACAAAAGAAATGATAAATTATGTTATCCGGTGATCCGTACATAGGATTCAATCCGCTCCATGGCGGCCTGAACATAGGTCTCTTGATTGTCAATGCGGATTATTACCGCTTTTTCAGGGCAATAGGTGACGCATCGGCCGCATGCCCGGCACCGGTCATTGTGAACAGCCCGGCGGTTTTGGATGTCAATAGCGTCAAAAATGCAGGTTTCAACGCATGTGCCGCACCCGGTGCAGCGATCCGTCACTTCAATTACCACGCCTTCCAAACGCGTCATCACCTGATCCAGATGCTCTCCGGGCAGATGTTTGAAAGCTCCCATCATGCAGCAGCAGTGGCAGCAAAAACAGACGCTCAGCAACCGCTGCTTATCCGGTGTGAGAAAAATAAAATTATCCACCCGAATCTTGCCCACCACCGGCACGAGACCGGCTGCCACCGCCCGATCCACATGGCGATGGGCTTCCTCTTTGGTGGCCCGGCGGCTGACGCCGCGGGGGAGCTTCAATGCGGTTTCGCCCATAAAAAGGCAGCCAATATCCGCCGTAAAATGGGCGCATTCTCCGGCCAACCGGCATCCGCAATGATCCATAATCACATGATACTCGGATTTTTCGATAAATTCATGCACAATCTGCTGCGGCAGTACTTCACTGGCAGTTTCCCCGGCGGTTTCATTCACAGGGATGGTCCGGACGGAATATCCCGGGGTATCTTTTTTCAGAAGACGGTCGGCGGGTTGACAGCTTATCGGGAGATAACTCATGCTGTTTTTTCGGGGGTCCATCCAGGGAAATCGGTTCCGAAACCCTTTGATTTTCCCGAGCTTGAAAAGATGCAGCACGCTCATGGTGGGACGAATCCGGGCACCGCTTGAATATACCCAGGACAGAAAAGCCTGTGCGAAGTTATCCGTATCTTTCAATGTCGTCATTGGTTCTGACCCTTTTTTTGTCATTTTTCGCTCCCTAAAAGGGCATCCGCGCCACTTTTCAGTGCATCAGCATATATTTTAACTGTTTTGAGGATCAATCGCTTCCGGATGAGCCCGATCATGGTATTTAAAATCCCTGTTCCCTCTTCCACCATTTCAACCATGGTGTCCACGGGAATGTTGCCCTGGGTCCGGCTGAGCATAATTTTTGTTTCTTCCGCCACCAGCTGTTCCATGAGATCCCGGTGGGGTTTCAAAGTATCCGCGGTAAACCCGAGTGCCGCGGTAAAACCGATTTCCCTTAACTTTTCCCAGCATTCCATAAACCGGATATCATCTTCATCATAGTATTTCTGGCGCCCTTTTTTCACCGGACTGAGAATTCCCATTTTTTCGAGTTCCCGGATGTCTTCTGAAGAGACCCCCGTGCGCCGGGTAAGCTGCGCCTCCGTAGCCTTCTGGATTTTGAGATTCTCCGCCAGATTGCCAAAGAGTTTTCCATCCATTTCCGCGATGGTTTTTATCTCATCCACACTCAGGCCGTCTTTCTTGTTTTCCATAATCTTTTTTATCACGGACAACGGCAGAAACCGTTTCGATTGCAGCTCCTTGATCAGCCGGATGGCCGCCACATGCTGGGTGGAATAATAGGCCATATTGGGTTGGGTTTTAACGGGCCGGGGAATCAGCCCTTCTTTGATATAATACTGAATGGTGCCTTTGGGAACGCCGGTGATCTTTATGAGATCCTTCATTTTTAACCGGTTTTCTGGTGCTTTCTTCTGGTCCAAATTGATTCCTTATGACCTTATCAGAAAAATTTTATATAAATTCAGTGGAATGTTTGATGCAATATTTGAAAAGTAAAACGTTTTACTTTTTATAATTTCACTATAAAAAACTGGTCAACTGCGTCAAGATTTTTTTGATGACAGACCTGGTTCGTTGATCCGGCGCAGATCAAATGGTATTGACAAATTGAGCTATGTTCAATAATTTGATCTTTGTTCAATATTTTTGGTTAACAAGGATTGCGCCCTATGTGGAGTCAGCATAGGGTGCCCGGTGGTGAGACAATTAACGTAAGTGCCACAGCAACAATCACGGAGGGAAGGCAGCGTTCACCTGACAAAAATTCATTAAAAAGGAGCAGACCATGTATGATTTTCTGTTAACCCCTGAAGAGCGGGAACTTAAAAAAGAGGCCCGGGAATTTACCAAAAATGAAATCACCGGCGATTTTCTTCGGCAAATGGACAAAGACGAAATCACCTACCCGCGGGAATTCGTCGAAAAACTGGCGGCCAAAAACCTGCGGGGCATCCGGTTTCCGAAAAAATACGGCGGCCGGGAGATGAGCTGGGTCGCTGAAGTGGCGGCCACCGAAGAAATCGGCTGCCTAGGCATGGCGTTGGGATGCGCTTTTGTGATGCCCTCCATTGTGGGGGAAGCCTTAAACCAGTTCGGCACGGAAGCCCAAAAAGAAAACTATTTAAAACCTTATATTGAAGGAAAGCTGGTGGCGGCCGAAGCTTTGACCGAACCCCGGGGCGGATCCGATTTTTTCGGGGCCATGACCCGTGCGGTTCCGGACGGCGATCATTTTATCCTAAACGGCATGAAACGATTTGTGGTGGGGGCGGAAGGCGCTGATTTTTTTCTGGTCTACTGCCGTACCAATTTTGATGAAACCGCTCACAAATACAATCGACTGAGCCTCCTGATCGTAGACAAAGGGCCGGGGGTGGAGACCGAATATATGTACGGTCTGATGGGATGCCGGGGCGGCGGCACCGGGCGATTGGTGTTTCGGGACGTAAAAGTACCCAAAGAAAACCTGGTGGGTGAACTGCACGGCGGCGCTTTGTGTTTTCATCAGATGATGATTCCGGAACGGCTCACATCCGCTGCCGGATGCTTGGGCACCTGGGGCGCCCTGGACCTGGCGGTCCGGTATTCCGACCGGCGGCGGACATTTGGCAAAGAAATCCGCAAATACCAGGCGGTCAGTTTCAAGGTGGCGGATTCCATCACCCAGCTGGATGCGGCCCGGGCCCTGTCCTATGTGGCGGCCCGGGCCGTGGATGAAAATTATCCCAACGTCCGCCGCCTGGTCAGCGAAGCCAAGCGGTTCGCCACGGAAGCGGCATGGGACGTGGTGAACAACGCCATGCAGATCATGGGGGGCATCGGATATACAGATGTTTACCCCATCGAACGGGCGTTAAGGGACACCCGCCTGGGAATGATATGGACCGGCACCACCCAAATCATGAACCTCATGATTCAGCATGAATATTATAACGAAGTGCTTTCATCCGCTTACAACCGACGGGTCATGGAAGATGACGCCACCCATCCGGATATTACGGAAAGATGTTTTACAGATGAAGACATGCTGGATGTGTTTGAAGGAAAAATCAAAAATCAATAAAATGCGCCCCACCATCCCCGCCTGACCTTGCGGGGATGTTATTAATACTTGATTGTCCGTTACCATCATGATTATAAGACGTCCGTAAAGGGACCATATTTCGATTTTCAGGCTGGAGATTACTTTTGACAACCACCAAATTTCAGGAACTTAAACAGACAGAACGGGATCTGCGCCGGCAGATTATTCTGGATGCGGCATTGGTGTTGTTTGCCGATAAAGATTTCAGAAGTGTCACGGTCCGGGAGATTGCCCGGCAGGCCGGTGTCAGCATCGGCACCATTTACAACTATTATCCCAATCTCACAGAACTTTTTCTGGATGTTTTTCTAAACAGCGCCGAAGAAATCACCCGGATGCTTGATGCATTAAACAACGGACATCCCGCTGGTCTGGAAACCATCTGTGAATTATACATTGCGTATTTAAATGACAACATGACCTTTTACCAGATGATGAGCCATTTTATGCTGGGCGGCGATCTGTCTTCCGAGACCACTGTAAAACTGAACGCAAAGATGAAAGAGCTGTTAAACCGCTTAGAGGCAGCGCTCGCCAATGCCGGCCTTCAAACCGATACCCGCCTGACCGCCCATGCCCTGTTTTCCGCTTTGAACGGCATTATGATCAGTTATGCCCGGTATCCCGGAAAGACAGACCCGGAAATCCGGCGGCATACCCTGCGCCTTTCCGGAATCATCGCCGCCGTATTCACCTCCCATATTACCGGGAAATCCTGAATTTAGAACTCCATGGATATCTTTCTCACATCGCTTGAATATACCCTTCAGCTGGTCGTCAAAATGGGATCGGTCATGTTTGTCAGCCTTTTCGGGATTGAAATCCTGATGCAGATGGGGCTGATGAAGCATCTCCGGCCCGTTGGCAAACCGGTTGCCAGGCTGGCCAATCTGCCGTCGGAGAGTGCCCTCACCTTCCTGACGGCCATCGGGTCCATGATTGCGGCCCACACCATGGCTGCACAGTTTTATCAGGACGGCAGACTGACCAACCGGGAACTGATGGTTACCGGCGTGCTCAATACCGTGCCGTTTCATTTTAAGGAAACCCTCACATTTCAGCTTCCCATTGTGCTGCCGCTTTTGGGGATCGAACTTTGCCTGATCTACATCACAGCTTTTTGGCTGGCAGGACTTATCAAACTCGCCTTTGTCGTCGGCTACGGCAGGAGCAGGATTACGCCGCGACAAGGTCTTGAGGATGCCTTCAATTTAATGGAATGTGATCCCGAGGATCCGGACTGCGTCAAACGCTCTTTCTTACAGCTGGCCACCGATGCCTGGCAGACGCGGAAAAAAATGTTTTTCCGGATGATCTCCCTGCTCGGGATCGTTACCCTGATCGTCCAGGTGCTGACAAATTCCGGTGCCATGCGCATGATTGAAAAACTGATTATGCCCCTGACCAATCTGTTCCATCTTCCGCCGGCCGTGGTCGGGCCGGTAAGCGCCTATATTTTCAGTCCCACCGTGGGAATCACCGTTATGTCCAACCTCATGGCCGACATGACGGTCACCGATTTCCAGGCCATTGTGGCCCTGCTGGCCGGCGGCATCCTCATGATCCCGGTTACCCGGCTGCGCCGCACCCTGCCCCGGTATATGGCCATCTTCGGCATGAAAAACGGGGCCGTGATCTGCGGCGTGACCACTGCGCTCAGCATGTCGTCGCGGATGATCATTCTGATCGGTGTGCTGCTTTTTTACCATGGATAAATTTTTTTGTCTTTATAACTGAAGCGTATCCGCAATCATCGTGAAAAAACATTCAAAAAACATTTATAAAAAATACTGATGCATACAGACACCGAAACCATCAACATCACTTTCAAACAGTCGGAAACCGTAAAAAACCGGTTTTTCAATTATGTGGAAGCATTTGAACACGGCGATGAGAAATGCACGGAAAATGCGATTCTCAAGGAAAACCATTCCATCCGGGTATGCAATGAAATCTTGAGCATTGCCGCAGATCTCGGGCTGACGCCCGCCCAACTGCATCTTGCGGAAATTACGGCGATGTTTCATGACATCGGCCGGTTTGAGCAATATGCCCGGTATGGAACCTTTGCAGACGGAAAATCCGTGAACCATGCGCTTCTGGGCATTGAAATCCTGAAAAACCAAAACCTGCTTTCAGGCCTTGAGCCCGACATGCAGGATCTGATCTGCCGGATCATTGCCTACCACAATCGGGCCCAACTGCCGGACAATGAAACAGACACATGCCTGTTTTTTTCCGGACTGCTCCGGGATGCGGACAAGCTGGACATCTTTCGGGTACTGACCCGCTATTACCAGAACACTGGCGCCGGCCGGAATGAAGCCCTGGAACTGGACTTACCGGACACGGAAACCATTTCTGACGGGGTCTATCAAAGCCTGATCCAGGGAAAAATCATCAATTTCAAACACGTGAAAAATTTAAACGACTTTAAGCTGCTGCAGGCGGCATGGGTGTTTGACGTGAATTTTCCCCAGACCCTCTATGCCATAAAAACCCGGGGCTACCTGGACGTCATTCGAAAGGTCCTGCCGGATATGGCCCAGACAGATGATATTTTCGCCCGCATCCACGCCTCGCTGGACCAGCGCCTAGCTGCCGGCACCGCAAACCCGACATTCGAAAACCACCACTTTAAACCATTTTAAATACGAACTGAATAATGATCTCTATATTTGCCATGTATCTTGTCGTCGGCGCCGTGGCCGGCATTCTGGCCGGGCTTTTAGGTATTGGCGGTGGCCTCGTCATCGTGCCCATGCTGTTTTTCTGTTTCTCCCGTCAGGGAATTTCCGGGGACGCCATCATGCATCTGGCCCTTGGCACATCCATGGCCAGCATCATGTTCACAGCCGTATCGAGCTTCTGGTCCCATCACCAGCGGGGCGCGGTCAAATGGATCGTGGTGCGTCGTATCGTAGTCGGAATTTTTACCGGCACCTTCCTCGGCACCTGTGTTGCTGCGGCCCTCTCCACTCCGGTGCTCAAAGTTTTTTTTGTCGTCTTCCTTTACTATGTCAGTTTCCAGATGATTACCGGGAAAAAACCCAAACCCGGACGGCGGCTGCCGGGCCGGGCGGGCATGTTCGGTGTGGGAAATGTCATCGGGCTGGTGTCCAGCCTGGTGGGCATCGGGGGCGGGTCTTTGTCGGTCCCATTTATGGTATGGTGCAACATTCCCCTGCATCAGGCCATCGGGACATCCGCGGCCATCGGTTTTCCCATCGCGGTTGCCGGAACCGCCGGCTATATTTATAACGGGCTTTCTGCAGTCAGCCTGCCGGCATACAGTCTGGGTTATGTCTATCTTCCAGCGTTGGGCGGCCTGATCACAGCCAGCGTTCTCACCGCCCCCTTAGGGGTCCGGCTGGCCCACAGCCTGCCGGTGGACCAGCTGAAACGGATTTTTGCGTTTCTGCTGCTGGTGGTGGCGACAAAAATGCTAACAGGTCTCATATGATTCATTGAAAGACAATCAAGCAGGTCTGTTATAAATTAAAAGCACATCGATATTGTGTATTTAATTGTAAGGTTTATTTTTGACAGTCGCTGTCATAGTTTCTGTAAAAATTTTAACACGTTAAACTAAGACAGCCATCAGGGCCGGGAACCTTTGTCCGGAAGACTAAAACCCCTTCGTTACAGTCAGCGTCTCATTTATTATGATGGCCAAAAGCAAATGGATATTCTATTCCGACCTTGAATTCCTGTTCTGCTCCGGACATATCCTTAACGGGGTGACACCAGATGACAGTGGCCGGGACTAATTTTTTTATTTGAAACATATCGACTTCTAATTTTTCATTGGGTGAATAAGGAAGATTTGACGCAAAACAAGCCCCTGTCCTGTTAATATTTATCACCGTGCTCCTGATCCACTTATCTTCTCCGGGAATTTTTATTTTTACCGGAAGAAGACTTCTATGGCGGGTCAGTCGTCTTCTGTTTGAAATATTCATTTTTTCACCCCCTCCATCATCACATTTGATAAATTAAAACTATGTACTTCCCGGAAACAGGTCCCATTTATCAAATCCAGAAAAGCATGTTTCGATTTAAAATACCGGCAGTTCAAGCACCTTGAACGACAGTCGGGAATTGAGAATACAAATTTCACGCGAATGTCGCCGTTTAAGGTAATCAGGAGAAAGGGCAGTCGGCAATGGACAGTTGGAAAAACCTATTTAAGAAGCTTCATTACATCCTTTTCAGTATCAATAACCGGTATGACTTCCATATCCAGCAGGTCACTCCAGGTCATAGTCCATGAAAAATCCGGCTTATCAGTTTCAAAGACCATAAATCCCCTGTTCCCTTCAAGGGCAGACCACTCTCCGATAACTTTGGTTCCGGCAGGTTCTTTTCGTCCGATTGCCAGTCTTCTTTTAATGACTTCATCCCGTTTGCCGTCTTTGATACGGTAATGGTTGATAAAAATCATAACGACCCCCTTATTTTTAAAGAATGTTGGTTTGGAAGGGATGAAAAATCACATCCCTTCATTCTGATCAAAAAAGGATATTAATTTTTCAAAAACAGATAAAAAAAGCCGGGACCTGCCTTTTGTGACCTTAACGATGCCACACTCGGCAACCCGGCTGTCTTTTCTTCAGTAAGATGAGATTTAAAAAGTAGCTGTAAGTCTTTATTAAGACCCGTGATTTTCCGTCCCTGTTTCACAACAGGTTTGGCTTTACGTTAATACCAGCTCATTTGGAAAATAGAAAACGCACTGTTTCAGTGAAGAGATTGGAAGTGTAATTTTGATAGTAGAATTTTCCCAAAACAGAAATTACGTGTCAAGCACAAAAATGCATTAAAGATATCTTATGGATTCTCTGACCAATATATTTTATAAATATCCGAATATATGAATAAAAATTTATATACATAATTGTTCAAGAAATCAGTTTTTTAAATAATTTAAAAAATTTTTTTTCTGTCGAATAAAAACAGGTTGAACGAACACTTTTATCAAATTGAAATCAGGGTCTATGAAAGGCAAAATCTACTGCAAAGTGGCATTGATTTAATGTTTTGAAAATGTTTATGGCCTAACAAAATCTTCTCTATCGCAAAGATTTTTCAAAATACACCATGTCGATAATGCCGATCAGTATGCTTCACTTCGATAGACCACAATATCTGGATTTAATTTTTTTGTCGAATTTCTCAAAAAACATCGGGGTGCTATCAAAGACGCACTGGCGAGTTAGAGTTCACGAGTGAACAATTTTTCGAACTACAGACATATGAGACATTGCTAACGCCTTAACCCACAATGCCGCGCTTGGAGAATGTTTAATATACAACAGGTGGCCGGCTTCGGCCTCATAAACGTCGAGGAAAATTTAAATCGCAGCACATGTCGGTTGATGGTAAGCAGTTATTCTATGCGGTGAATCCGTCCCTCAACCATTGCTGAGATAACCTTTTGCTGTCGGATGGTATCAACAATCAATTCCCGCAGCGGTGATCCGGTCTTAATTTGCGGTTTGTCCTTGAAAACAACATGCTCATCGCCCCCTGAGGCAAGAAAATCAGGGACTACCACGGAATAGACAGCATCCGGTTCCAGGGGTTGCAGCTCCTTGCCTACCTGTATATTTCCCGCGATCCGGCCGCGCACATCAAAGACCAGACCGGCCACGTGCAGGAAACCGCCATCTTCATCTTCTCGTGCGCCTTGAACGGCTCTTTGCAGCACCTGCCGAATCTCAGCGCCGGTCAGTTCCACGCGCACCAGTTCGTTTCCATAGGGCATGGCCCTGAAAACATCTTCTACGGTAACCGGGCCCTCCTTGATGCTGGCACGCAAGGCCCCCGCGTTGATCATGGCAACCTGGGCACCGATGTGGGCCCGCATAATATCGGTGATGAAATTGCCTAACGTCGTCTCCTGGTAGCGGATGTGCTCTCGCTCGCCGTCTAGGAAGGTGTCGCTGCGGCCGATGACTTCTTTGAATTGCTGGCCCAGTCGTTCGTTGTAGTCGTTCACAATAGCGGCGATTTCCGGGTCCGGCACGATGTCGGCAGTCACCTTGATGTAGCTGGCATCGATCAGCTTGGCCCGTCTGGAAACCGGGTCAATGTGCAGATCGAGGCGGCCCAGATACCGCCCTTTTTCAAAGGCCTGCAATATGGGAACACTCCCCTCTATGCCATAGGGTGATAAAAGTATCTGATCGTGACCGCCGATGATGGCGGTCAGCCCGGGGAGCGCTTTGGCGATCCGGCGGTCGGTCTCCTGACGACTGTGGGAGAGCAGCAGTACCGGCCCGTGTTCAATGCTCCTGGCATAAATCCGGCTAACGGCCGGAACGGAATCAAGCACATCCAGCATGGCTACATTTTTGGCCTGAGTGGTGGTAAGCAATGCCTGAGTGGTAATGCCGATAATGGTGAAGATCACACCGTCCTCCAGGGTTACCTCCAGGGCTGGCTGGCATAACAACCGGCCGCTTTCTTTTACAACAATATTCGCACTGAGGAAGGGAAAGGCAGATTGTTCTTTAATCTTCAGAAAATTATCCAGGCCGAAATCAAATTCGTGATTACCCACGGTCATGGCATCAACCCCCATGGCATTGAGGCATCTGATGTCGGGGTCGCCTCTGAAGACAGTGGACATGGGGGTGCCCTGAAGGATATCGCCAGCCACCAATACCAGTGTTCGAACATGTTTGCGATCGTTTTCCTCACGGATCTGCCGGATCAGTGCGGCCACGCGGGCGATGCCACCCACTTCCTCCACCCCTTCTTCACCTTTGATATCGAAAGCATTCAGATGGCCATGCAGGTCATTGAAAAAAAGAATCGTCAGAGGTACCGGTCCAGGATGTCTTTCCGAAGTCGGTGCGCCGGTGCATGCAAACAGGCAAGCCAGAAAGATGGCGATCATGAAAAAACGAAACCGTGTCATCACAAATTGTAGTGACATGATATCTCCTTTTGATATTCCACGGGTGTTTTTTACGCAAAAAATGGTTTTGTCGATAAGGATGCAATTGATAGTGTTTGGTATCGTTCCATCAACTGACTTGCAGATGCCGCATTTGAATATCTTTCTTATTTACAAGATCGAGGCCTTCTGCATCTAACCTCGCTTCAAGCTGCCATTCAATTCTGGTTTTTCTGCGATTAACACTCAAGGCATCAAATACGGCACCCACCATGCCGTCTACTTGGCGGCCCGGTGCATCCATGGCCGGGATTGTTATATCAAAATTGTAGGTTTTCTCATAACCCGCAGGATACGTCATCTTATCTTCTATGATCAGCTCATCCCTGTATACTTCATCGTGTTCCGTTCTTTTTTCATCGCCATCATGGTAAATTGTTGTCTCATCAGCAACCAATGAAATGATTAACTTATTTCCTTTTGTCTCTTTTTTAATCTTTAAATGAATATCTCCCTGTATCGTTTCTCCCGGATCAAACGTATTCTTTTTACAATCGATTTTAATTGTGCCTTTTAATCCTCTCAATATAAAAAAGCCGATGATTCCGCCGATGACGCATACACAAATTGATATAACAATTATTAAACCCGTAGACATTTCGTAAATCCCCTTGTGAGATCATATTATCAATCCATTGGTTAAAAAAAATCTATTGGTATGACGTCAGCCCTTGAAAGTCAATTATTTAAACGCTGTCGTGAAATTGAAGCGTTTAACGTCTTGTTTAGATATTTTTAAAAAAAGAAAGTACACGAGAATGCGGGGCAGAAGTTATCAGTGCATCGGGTTTTCCATTACGCGATTTTATTGATCATGTGAACATCCCGCTGCGGAAACGGGATCGTTATGCCGGCTCCCTTGAATTTTTTGAACACGGCAAGATTCACCGCATACATGGTCTCATAATACGACTTGGTCGGTACCCAGTAGCGCATGCCGATGCTGATGGCGGAATCCGCATATTCCTCGATTCCGATCTGGGGTGCCGGCGTTTTGGGAATTTTTTCCATGGACAGAAGAATCTCTCTGATAATATCAATGGCCTTTTCCGGGTCATCATCATAGGAAATGCCCACGGACGCCTCCACCACTTTGTTTTCAAAGGAATTGGTCTGAATTTCACCTACAATATTCTTGTTGGGAATGGTTATTTTTTCACCGTCTTCCGTTGACAGAATGGTGGTCGCCAACGTGACCTCTTCCACCACGCCGCTCACCCCTTCAATGGTAACCGTGTCCCCCACGACAAACGGCCGGGTCATAATGATCACAAGACCGGCGCCATAATTGGACAACGGGCCCTGAAGGGCAAAGCTGGCGCCAAAAGCAAGGGCCCCAAGGGCCGCGATCAAAGGGGCAACAGAAATCCCGAATTTGCCCATGGCCATAATCACTACAAAAACCAAAACCACCAGGCGAACCACCTGCCCGAGAAAATGGGAAAGCGTCACATCCAGTTCTTTTTTTTCGCACAAACGCACCACCAGACGGGACAGCCAGCCGGCCAGGTAAATACCGATTCCTAAAATAATCAGGGCGCCTAAAATCTGAAAACTGTAGCGCACGCAAAAATCAATGATAATGTTGACGACTTCCTGAATTTTGGTGAGTTCTTCCATTCCTGTCCCTCCTTTTTTAAACCCTGTAAAAATGAAAACTGACAATAACAGTTGAATCCCCAATCAGAATCAACTCCGGAATGCCGGCAAGACCCTCCCGAATGTCATCCGCCACTTTCATGATGGCCCTTGTGCTGCGACCATATATCTTCGTTCACCCAAAGGCACCATGGCAGCCCAGTTGGATGCGGGGATTTACACTTTGAATGATTGCTGTCTGAAAACACGATGGATTTCCAATACTATCAACCCGGATGTTTCAGACAAAACCGCTGTGGTCCGATTCCCGGTTGGAATTATGGAAGAACAATAGCATAAGAGGCTTCAAATTCATACTGTTACATAATTGAGCGTTTTAAATTTTGAACAAATTATTTTTCTCTTAGATTGAGGTGTTATCATTCCATTGATTTTAAAATTTATTTTTTTTATAGTACAAAAATGAACCCTGTGCTGCGGTTTTTGCTTTTTCCAACAAACGGAGGTCATTTAAGATACCCATGAAAGCAATGGTGCTTGAAAAAATCTGCCGCCTGCCGGACTGCCCCACCCCCTTAACCCTTGTCGAATTGCCCGACCCTGAACCCGGCCCTGGCGAAATATTAATTAAAGTACTAGCCTGCGGTGTCTGCCATACGGAACTCGATGAAATCGAGGGCCGGACGCCGCCGCCCTTCTTTCCTGCGGTTCCCGGTCATCAGGTCGTGGGCAGGGTGACCGGATTGGGAAAAAATGCGCATCAATTTTCTCTGGATGACCGGGTGGGGGTAGCCTGGATTTTTTCCGCCTGCGGAAAATGCGATTTTTGCCGAAACAGCCTTGAAAACCTGTGCATGGAATTTAAAGCAACCGGCCGGGACGCCAACGGCGGGTATGCCGAATATATGACCGTGCCTGAAAATTTTGCCTACGCGATTCCGGAAACCTTTTCCGATGTTCAGGCCGCGCCTCTTTTATGCGCCGGCGCCATCGGCTACCGGTCTTTGAATCTCACCGGCATCAAAGACGGAGAGACCCTCGGTCTTACCGGATTTGGCGCATCCGCCCACCTGGTGCTGAAAATGGTCCGCTATCGGTATCCGGCCTCTCGGGTCTTTGTCTTCGCCAGAAATAAAAACGAACAGGAATTTGCCAGATCTCTTGGCGCTGTGTGGGCCGGCGCCGCAGAAGAAACGTCACCGGAACCGCTCAACGCCATTATCGACACCACCCCGGCATGGAAGCCGGTCGTAGAAGCCATGAAAAACCTGGACCGGGGTGGACGTCTGGTCATCAATGCCATCCGAAAAGAAAGCACAGACCAAAATTATCTTCTCAAGCTCCACTACCCCGACCACCTCTGGATGGAAAAAGAAATCAAAAGCGTGGCCAATGTCACCAGCCGTGATGTTTTCGAGTTCATTCAACTGGCCGCTGACATGAAAGTCATGCCGGAAGTTCGGGAATACGCGCTTGAAGAAGCCAATCAGGCCCTGCTTGAACTCAAAAACGGCAATATCCGGGGGGCCAAAGTGCTGCGGATGGTTTAGCACGCTTGAAAGCCAAACCATTGACGGCTTCGTAAAAAGTTTTGACGGTTCCATCAACAGTTGTTTCCAAACAGGAAAAAATGATGAAAGAAAAACCGGGTTACCCCTTTATAAAAGTTCCCTCTGATTTTCAAAGCAAAAAAACCTGCTGCCGCGGCGACCTGTATCTTCCCAAAGGCAAAACCAGCCCACCCATCGTGCTTATGGCCCATGGTTTCGGGGCGGAAAGGACTTTCGGACTGCCGGCCTATGCTGAAACATTTGCCCAAAATGGTCTTGCCGTCTATCTGTTCGATTATCGTTGCTTTGGGGACAGCGACGGGGAACCCCGAAATTTTGTCGACCCAAAACGTCATCTGGCGGACTGGGCCGCCGCCGTTGACCATGTCCGTTCCCTGCCGGACATCAATGCCAGCAAAATGGCTTTATGGGGCAGTTCTTTCAGCGGCGGGCACGTGATTGTCACTGCGGCAAACGACCCATCGATTGCAGCCATTGTAATTCAGGTTCCCTTTGTTGACGCCATATCCACCACATTCAAGCTTGGGTTTAAATTTTTTGCCCAGGCAGTTCCCCATGGCATTCGCGATCTTTTAAGAATCATGACCTTCCGGCAGCCGCATTTTGTCAAAATCATCGGAACACCCGACGAATTTGCCGTGATGAACACACCGGAATCATTCCCTGGCTATACCTCCATGATTCCCGAAGATACTGACTGGGAAAACAAATGTCCGGCCCGCATTTTACTGAAATTTGCCACCTACCGCCCTATTTCCGCCGCGTCAAAGGTGCAGTGCCCGGCCCTCGTCATGATGGCAGAGAATGACTCCCTGATCGACCCAAAAGCTGTTGAAAAAACCATAGATAAAATGCCTAGTGCCGAACTGGTAAAATACCCTTTCGGCCATTTTGATATTTACACAGGAGATGCGTTCAAAGACGCTGTTGCCCGCCAGTGCCGATTTCTGCTGACCCATCTGGAACCGGAATAATCCCCTGCCTTTCGCTTCTCTTTGATTGAACGCTCCGGACCAATGTTTTTTATAACATTCAAAGGAGGATATGAATGGATCCCAGAAGTTGGCACACATCCTATGCAGCCTGCGTCCCGACCACCCTGACCTATGACCGGACCACAATATCCGCGGCATTTTCCCGGTCGGCCAAAAATTTTCCGCATCACCCCGCCTTGAACTACATGGGTCGGACCATCACCTACAGCGAACTCGAATCCATGGTCCGTTCTTTTGCCCGGGCGCTCTCAGATATGGGCATCGGTCCGGGCGACAAGGTGGCCGTCTGCCTTCCCAATATTCCCCAGGCCATCATTGCCAATTATGCTGTTTTCCGGATCGGTGCGGTGGCAGTGCTTTGCAATCCCCTTTATACGGAAAGGGAACTGGCGTATCAGCTGAATGATTCGGATGCGAAAATTATTGTTACACTGACCCTCCTGGTGCCTCGGGTTGAAAAAATTAAAGACCAGACGAAGATCAAAAAAATCATTGCCTGCCATATTCATTCTTTTTTGCCGTTTCCTAAAAAGCAGCTTTTTCCATTGGTCAAAAAAGAGATGTTTCGAAAAATTACGCCCACCGATACCGTCAAACTCTTCACGGATCTGATCCGTGGAAAAACGGACGACCCGGTCGTCGATAAAAGCCGGTGGGAGGATGTGGCTGCCCTGCTCTACACCGGGGGCACCACCGGCGTCAGCAAGGGCGTGATGCTCACCCATGCCAACCTGAGCTGCAATGTGCAGCAGTTTGTTGCATGGTTTCCGGATCTGAAAAAAGGCGAAGAATCTCTGGTAGGTAATTTTCCCGTGTTCCATTCCGCCGGGTTCACTGCCATCCAGAATTTCTGTTTGTGGCAGGCCTATGAGATCATTCTTGTGCCGCGCCCGGAGCCTGCCATTAACATTGAAATTCTCAAAAAATATCATCCCACCTTTCTTCCGGGAGTCCCCACCATCTTTGTGGGACTGCTGGCAGACCCCGCGTTCCGAAAACTCAATTTCTCAAGCATCAAAGGATTTTTTTCCGGAGCCGCTCCCCTGGCCGCTGACACCATTCGCGAACTGAAAAACCTGACTGGCGCAGACATGTGCGAAGTTTACGGGTCCACGGAAAATTCTCCCATCGTGTCGGTCACCCCCTGGGGCGGACAGATCAAACCGGGTACAGTGGGATGCCCGGTGCCAGACACCGATGTAAAAATCGTTGACGTCGAAACCGGTGAAACGGAAATGCCCACCGGCGAAACCGGGGAAATACTCATCAAAGGGCCCCAGATCATGAAAGGCTATTATAAAAAACCGGCGGAAACCGATGAAGTGCTCAGAGACGGGTGGTTTTATTCCGGTGATATCGGGAAATTTGATAAAGACGGATATCTCTCCATCGTGGATCGGAAAAAAGACATGATTATTGCCGGCGGCTATAATATTTATCCGTTGGAACTGGACAATGTCCTGTTCGATCATCCCAAAATTCTCGAAGCCTGTACGATCGGGGTGCCGGATACGTACCGGGGAGAAACCGTAAAAGCGTTTATTGTCCCCAAAAAAGATGAGACCCTGACTGAAAAAGAGGTCATTGCCTATTGCAAAAAAAATCTGGCTGCCTATAAAGTCCCCAAACAGATCGAATTCATGGAAGAACTGCCCAAAAGCGCGGTGGGCAAGATTCTGCGAAGAAAATTAAAGGAAATGGAGATGAACAAAGCGGAAGACTAAAAAGACGGGACCAAGAAACCGGGTTTTCATTTCACAACCGAATAAAAAAAGCGTGGCAGTCTGAGTGTCATCAGCCTGCCACGCTTTTTTTAAATGTCACAATACTAATTATTATCCAAAAATTAGAACATCCAGATAAACTCCATGCCAAGGCGCATGGCCATTTCATCACTCTGGGCACCGGGGATCACCGCTCCCGTCGCCGGATTGCGGAAAGATGTCAAGGCGCTGGTCACGTCTTCCACTGTGTCGCCGGGAAAGAAAAAGGAAAACTGTCCTTTGATGAATGAATGTTTACTCGTGGCAAGCGTAATTTCATTGTCCCACTCTGTCCCCGTGTATCCGGATTCTACGATCGTCGCTGCGCCCGGGTCCACAAAACTATTGACCATGATATCCTCGTTCCACCAGAAGGAATTCACGTTGGACCGGAAAATCAGAAACCGTTTGGGTGTCAGGGTGATGCCCACGCTGGTCATGGTAAGCCCCGGGTTATCCCCCCGGCCGTTTCCGAATTTGCCAACGCCATTCTGAAGTCCGCCGGTGGCCACCGGCGTGCCGTTACCATAGAGTTCTGGCAGGTATCCGTAAAGCACGCTGCCCAGCACCAGGTTGGTGTCACCGATAATGGTGTTCTCACCACCAAAATACTGAGAGAACCGCTGGGCATTTTCCACACCGGTGTATCCGCCCAACGTATCATCTGTGGGATCATCATCGCCGGAGGTATACAGAAATCCGATATGGGGCTTTACACCAAAACCAGCGGATTCATCCAGTTTAAAGGCCAGATCCCCGGAAAATGCATATGCTGAGATGTCATAGTCTTCTTCCAATCCAAGTTTTGAAAGACCGGTTTCATCTGCGCAACCGAACTGATACACCCCTTCCAGGAAAAGCTCCATAATGCCGAATTTACCCGTATAATAAGCGCCGATATGATGGGAGTCAGTTTTGGGGACACCGATGGATTGCATCGCACCAGCACTGATTAAAGTAGTTTGCAGCAAGCTTCCCACAGGTACAGCCCGGAGCCGGTCATACATATAAAACGGCTGAATTTTCTGGCCCTCTTCCGGGGTGAATGTGAGATATCCGCCAAGGAGGTCACGATCACTATCTTCCAAGTCTTTCAATTCATTTGTTCCCGTCTGGAAATTATTTTCCAGAAGTTTGAAATATCCCACGTTAAAGCTCCACTTGTCATAGTCACCGGTGACCCAGAACCCCGGGTTGTCGTCGCCGTAAACCAGGCCCGCGGCGTCAATCACATCCACACCCCAGATATCATACCCAGCGTGCAGACGCATATTATGCGGCAACTTGAACGTGCCGTGGAGCCGTTCCAGACCAAAGTTACTGGAGAACTGGTCTTTGCCGCCCCGATCATCGACCGAAGAATTTTCCAGGGGCCGGTCATATTCAAGGGCCGCATAAAAACTCCACATCTTGTCCCTGGGCATGGCTGTGTAATACATTTGTACTTCGCTGCGGATATAATTATTATTAATCCACCCGGTTTCCGTAATGTGGTTTTTGAAAAAGTTGGGGGTGAGTGCTCCGCCCAGCAAAGGCATGGTCAGGTCATCGGTCAGACCAAAATCCCAGTCGGTTTCACTGGTGGGAATAATTCGGGCACGGGCGCCATAGCTCATTAAAATATCACTTTTAGTCTCGATCATCACCTGTCCCGGTCCCATCAACACGTCTTTCTGCAGTTGGACGTCCAGATCCGAATCCGTTTCTGACGCAGCAAAGACCGGCATTGAAAATGCGGCAATGGTGAGCATCATGACTGATGCCAGTAAAATAATTTTTTTCATGGACCCTCCTCTGAGTTGTATCATCAAATGTTATAATTCATCCGTTTGTAATGGAAATCCACAAAATTCGGTTTGCGGCGGGCATCACCTCCTCTATAAAAAATCAGACGTGCTATAATTCCTGGAACTGTTCCCTCAACACCCGCTTGAGGATTTTTCCTGTGGGTGTTCGGGGAATTTCGCTGGTAATTTCAACTTTTTTGGGAATTTTAAATCTGGCGATTTTTCCCTGACACCATTCAACCAACTGTTCGGGAGTCAATTCTTCGCCGTCCTTTAAAACAATCACCGCTTTTACTGCTTCCCCCCATTTTTCATCCGGACAACCGATAACACCCGCATCCGCAATTTTCGGATGGCCGAGCAGCAGATCTTCGATCTCAGCGGGATATATATTTTCACCACCGGAAATGATCATGTCTTTTTTGCGGTCCAATATATATAAAAACCCGTCCGCATCCATTTTGGCCATGTCTCCGGAATAAAGCCAGCCGTCCTTCAGAGCTGCTGCTGTTGCATCCGGACGTTTCCAGTATCCTTTCATCAGGTTGGTCCCGGAAATCAGCACTTCCCCCATCTCTTCGGGGCCGACATCTTTTCCTTCCATGTCCACCAACCGAATATCATTATGAAAAAATGCCGGCCCGCAGGAACCGGCTTTTTTGATGGCGTTTTCACCGTCAATCACCGTGGCCGGTCCCGTGCATTCGGTCATGCCATAAAGCTGGCGGACTTCAATGCCGGACGCCGCAAAATCCTTGATCAGGGACACCGGCACCGGAGCGGCATACACCAGGGCCATCCGGACATTGCTCCAGTCAAATTTATCAAAGTTTGGTATCTGCCGGAGAAACATCAAAATCTGTGGCACCGACCCAAACCAGGTAATTTTTTCTGTTTGCAAAAGTTCCAGGAAATTTTTCGGTTCAAAGGCGCGCTGAAATACCATTTTCATGCCAAAATGCACGCACATGGGGACCGGCGCCAGTGCACCGATATGAAACAACGGAAGGGGCATGAGCAGGATATCGCCAATTTCCCCAAACGTGGCCCTTAAAGTTACGGAAGTTCCAAAATAACCGTCGTGGGTGAGCTCCGCGCCTTTAGGCTTGCCCGTGGTGCCGGAAGTATAGAGGATGGTCAGGGTGTCATCGCCCCCGCAATGAATTTCGGGCTCGGTGTCCGAAGCGCCTTCGGTCAACGCTTTAAAGGATATGGCAAACGCCGGCGGCGCATCCATAATCGCCACAAAATGGTCACACGCGAGATCCGCATGAATACTTTCCACCACCGGTGCAAATTCTTTTCCAAATACTAGCAGCTTTGCCTGGCAGTCATCTATAATATACTGAATTTCCGGTCCGGCCAGCCGGTGATTGATGGGGACCATGATCGCGCCGATTTTACCCAGACCGAAATACAGATCAAAATACTCGGGCTCATTCAACGCCAGAATGGCCACCCGATCTCCGGCACGGATATTCATTCGTTCTAATGAATTGACAAACCGGTTGCACCGCTGGTTCATCTGCGCGTAAGTGAGACGGACATCGCCCAATACCAGGGCTTCTTTACGCGGACTCAGTTGTGCCCGTTTTGCAAGGAAACTACCGATGTTCATGCGCATGGATCATCCCCCTATCCCTGAGTGTATACTATATTCGTGACTGTAAATGATGTTTACTATAAATATGTATGTTTACTAATGCAAGAGAAATCGATGCCTGAAAGCATCAATCGGGCCGGCCATCCATGATGAAACCCGTTGACTGTGAGGGTGATCAACCGATCAATGAAGATAAAACATAAAATTTCAAATAGTTATAAACCTGTTGAAAAATATTTTGCAGATGCATTCATAAAGCGCATCAACAGGGTTTTAAAGTGGATTCTAAACCAGAATGCCCACCACCGCGCCGGTCATACACGTGGCGATGGTGCCGGCCACCACCGATCGAAGTCCAAGCGCTACGATGTCTTTGCGCCGCTCCGGTGCGATGCCGCTCAGCCCGCCGATCATAATCCCCAGGCTTCCGGGGTTGGCAAAACCGCATAAAGCATAAGA
The DNA here is from genome assembly GCA_963675805.2 of Desulfobacterales bacterium. Classification (GTDB taxonomy): domain Bacteria; phylum Desulfobacterota; class Desulfobacteria; order Desulfobacterales; family Desulfosalsimonadaceae; genus SURF-3. The sequence goes on from CAXXNU010000007.1 coordinate 293,111, forward strand.
CATGATCACCAGACTTTTCGGATTCAGCATGCCTGCGGGCAAATTCCGCATATTAATGTAGGCAATCAGCTCATTTAAAATTGTTTTGGTACCCATGAGCGATCCTGCAACATGGGCTTCGGCCCAGGGGATGCCCATGAGCCATACCACCGGGGACATGATCCAGCCGAATATCCGCTGCAGGGTAAAGGGCGCCGAATGAAAGGAGGGCAGAAGGGCCATTATGATATTCACCAGATGAACGAGAGCCACCAGCACAATGACCATGGCGATAATATTCAGCAACAGCTCAAGGCCCTGAGCGGTTCCCCGGGTAACCGCATCCATGGTGCTGACAGCCGGTTCCGCTGATGTCATGCGCCCGGAAGTGGGCGTTCCGGTTTCCGGCACCATAATTTTGGAAACCACAATGGCGGCCGGCACGCTGATTACCGATGCGGTCAAAATATGGCCGATCACATGGGGGATGACCGATTCAAGAATCGATGCATAGAGGATCATAACAGTGCCGGCAATGGTTGCCATACCGCTCGTCATCAGCGTAAATAATTCACTCCGGGTCATCTGCTGTATATAAGGCCGGACCAGCAGCGGCGCCTCCACCATGCCCACAAAAATATTGGCAGACACCCCCAGCCCTTCCGCACCGCCCAGTTTAAGAGATTTTTCCAGAATCCGGGAAAATCCCCTGACAATTTTGGGCAGCACCCCCCAGTAAAAAAACACGGCCGACAGGGCACTGATCACCAGCACCAGAGGAAGGGCTTGAAACGCCAGAACAAAACTGGCTTCGGGATAGGTAATCTCATAAGGAGCCGGGCCGCCGCCGATGAATCCAAACACGAAAGCCGTGCCGGCGGCAGTGGATTCCTGGACCGCCATGACGGCCCGGTTAAGGTAGATAAAGCCGCTCCTCACAAAAGGCAGTTTTAGCAGACAGATGCCAAGAATCAGCTGAAGAACCATGCCCACGAAAACGATGCGAACGGGAAAGCCCCGTTTATTTTCACTGAATCCCCAGGCAATCAATACAAAAACCAAAAATCCAAACGCACTCTGCATGGCCATATTTGTCCGCTCTCTTTTTCAGCCGGATTTCTGAAACACGCCAAAAACCGTTCGGATACGGTTTTCAGATAAATTCCGAAATACGTTGCGGGATTTTTCCGCGGCATCAGGGCCAAGCAAAAGGGAAATGCCCGGACGTGGTTTTTCTTTTTTTCCTGTTCTTTCGGCGCTCTCATGGGAAGCGGCCCGCTTTTCCGCAATTGCCTGAAACCAGCAAAGGGCATCTTCGGTACCATCCCGCCAGAAAAGCGACTGAAAGCCGTGAGCAACCAGTTTATCATGAAGCGCTTCCGGGCGAAGCAAAAAACTCAACTTCGGCCCCCCGGCCCATGGAACCGGGAAATAAGGTTTGGACACCGTTCCCTGACAAACCTCATAAAGGGCAAAACAGCCACCCGGCTTCAGGACGCGGAGGATATTATCCGCCAGTGTTTCCTTGTCCGCAATGTTCATCATGGTGTGCAGGGTAAAAACCGCGTCAAAAATGCCCTCATCATAGGGCAGCGCTGTCATGTCCCCCTGCTGAAAGCTAACCTGATGTGACAGGCCGGCCCGGCGGGTAATCATTTCCGCAACCCGGCAATATTCCGCCACCAGGTCAATGCCTGCGACGACACAGCCGAATTCAGCAGCCAGCACCCGCGCCGGACCACCGATGCCGCTGCCGAGATCAAGCACCCGCATGCCGGGTTTTAAGTTTGCAAACCCTGCCAGCTCCCGGGTAGCTTCCCGGCCCCGGATATGGAATTCATCCAGGGATTCCGTATCATTGTAGTCCCTGATATCCCGTCCAGACTGTTCAAATGCCGCGGCTATATTTTCAGAAAGATTCGTCTGGCAATAATGATCTGCAATATTTTCTTCATTGTTTTGTCTGCGCATACCAGTTTCGTATAATTGATTTTTCCTTTGTCTGAAAGAATTTTCTGACCAAATGATGTCTTTAAAACAGATGTAATCGTAAAAAGTCAGATTTCGACGGCAAAGTATAAAAGTTCACCAATCTCATAAAATTGGCGAGGCGCGCAAATCCTGAGTGATGATTTGTACTTAGCGTACCATGAAGAAACGAAGGATGCAGCGCAACAAAGAATTTGGACTTTTTACGAAGCCGTCAAAACACAATCAAAACATATAGCCGCAGGCATTAAATCCTGCCGTCCAGATGCTTTGCCAGGCGTTTGCTCATGGATACGGCTGTCCATACCACGGGCAGGCCCAGCGAGGTCGGAAAAACAGAGGAATCACAGCAAAAAAGGTTGGGAATACGGGTTTCCAGATTCCGGTCCACGACTTCCCCGATTCGGCAGGTGGCTGACGGATGGGCGCCGGAGGGTTTCAACGCCATAAAACTGTCGTCAGCAGCCCCTGCTTTCCTGAGTATTTTTTTGATGATACCGATACCTTTATCAAGCTTTTGCTGATCAGAGGGGGTAATGGGCTTTGAAAATTTTGTGTCCGAATAGATTTCACCTGCGGCATCATCCCGGATTTTCACCATCAAGCCGGTGTATTTCCAGAAATCCGGAAACAGGGCCAGGTTTTTCATGCCGGTCATGCCCAAAAGCACCGCAAACTGACTCCAGTTCGGGAATACCGGCAGCACCACCAGACCGTCGGATTCATAATGTTCCATGGTGCCCACGCTCATGGGGTTGGCTTTTACCGTATTCATATCCGGAATGATGCCGCCCGCAAACTGAAGCCAGTCGCAGCAAAACCCCTGCCCGGCTTCCTGGATGCCGGCATCTCTCAATATCCCCACATTGCCGGTGCCGGCGGAAAGCACCACACATTTGGCGTAATAGCGCCTTTCCCTGCCGAACCGCACAGCCACGACACCGGCGGCTTTTCCGTTTTCCATGATCACCTGCTTAACCCGGGTATGCAGCTTCAGATCCGCACCGTTGGACACGGCTTCATCGCCAAACACCCGGGCCGTCCATTTGGCGCCGGTTTTACAGCCCAGCATGCACTGTCCGCAATTCTCCACACATTTTTCCGGATCGATGAAATTCTGCATCTTTTCCCATGAAAATCCCGCATCATGGGCTGCTTCCAGAAGCCTGAGATTCGATTTTCCGAGAAGATGATCCGGGAGCTGCTGAACATGCATTTCCCGGCGGGCTTCTTCCGCTTCCGCGGACAAATCAATCCCCACCGGATCGAAAACAATTTTCGGCGGAGCCGCCGCACATCCGGCGGTCAGATTGGAAAGCCCTCCATAATTATCGGCAAACACCACGGTGTTTTTCTCCACACTCCGGGTCAGGCCGAAATATTTCAAAATCAGCGCCACGGTCAGGGTATTGCCCATCATGTTGACACGTCCGCCCTGTTCGAGCAGCAGCACCTTTCTGCCTGTATTGGTCATTTCCCGGGCCACCGTAGATCCGCCGGCTCCGGAGCCCACCACAATGACATCATATTCTTTCATCAAACCGGTCCTTTCTATCAAATTTCGTCAAGCGTCAGGGTCAGTTGACGGTTTCGGCTGCATCTGCCATGATTCTATCAAGATCCAGGGGCTGGGGTTTTTCCGGATCAGCATACAATTTTATCGCTTTTTCTGGACAATGATCCACGCAGAGGCCGCATCCCATGCACCGCTCCTTTTGATACATCCGGTGGTCGTCTATAAAATAAATGGCGTCGAAACCGCACATATCGGCGCAAATGCCGCATGCTGCGCATTTTTCGCCATCAAAGGAAACAGAGTATCCGGACGCCGCGGTCATGGATAATTGATCGGAAATTTGACCGGAAAACTTCGTGGCCATGAGGCTGACACACGTGTCAGGATGGCAGTTGCAAATCACTCCGGTGCTCCCACCGGTGGCAACCTTGAAAAATGCCTGAGTGATATGTTTTTTTCGGCGGAATCGCTCAATAATATCCATGGCCTCCTGCTGGGAAATCCTCCGGGGATTGTACTTCCCGCAATGTTCCAGCCAGAAAGAGGTGACCGATTTTCCTACGGCAATACATGAACTGATATCTTCCGCGGGCGCATGGGTGGCCTTTTTACAGGGGCAATCCATTACCACGATATTCTGGGGCTCCTGAAAAATAATTTTTGTGGCGTATTTGTACGGTACAATTTTTTTGTTCGCATCGCTAATATGGCGGACATCCGTGTTCAGGGAAAAAATTTTGCGGGTGTCTTCTGCGGACAAGACCTTGGAATGATACCGGTTGAATATCATTTTTCCCACCGGGATGATCGGTTTGAACCAGGTGAGGTATCGCAGCAGCAGGACAAACTTGTGAAGAATCGCCACATAGGGATAATAAAAAAGAAAATAATAATAGTTGTGGACAAACCGATCCACGCGCCATCCATGCTTTTGCCACATTACTTTTGTGGATTCCTTCACGGGTGCCTCCTGATCCTGGCTGCTGTCCAATTCGGACGTTCGGTGAGTAAGACATGATGGCAGAACAAAAAACTATATCCGCCGGTATTGTCTGCCGATATAACGATAAGTGAAAAGCTTTACTTTTCGTTGAAAAGTACAGCTTCCGGTTTTCAGAGTCAAGCAATTATTCTTTTTTCCCAACAAACATTAACATTTTAATTAACGTAAACGTTATGTTATGATACAGAAAGATATTGATAAACTCCATAATAGCATTTACCCTTTGAAATATAAGGGAATTAACCCATTTCGGTTATTAAGGAATCTTTTTGTATGCGTTTGCGAATCCCGGCTCTCTGCCTTGGCATCATTACCATACTGAGCAGCTTTTGCCATCCGGCACTGGCAGCGGACAAGATCAATGTCTTTGTCAGCATTCCGCCCCAGAAATATTTTGTGCAGGCCATTGGCAAAGACAGGGTCATTGCCACCGCCATTGTCAGCCCGGCCCACAGTCCGCCGGATTACGAACCATCGCCCGCCCAGATGCGCGGCATGGCAACGGCAGACATCTATTTCAGCGTTGGCGTGCCCTTTGAAACCGTGTGGCTGAAAAAATTTGCCGCCGTGAACCCGGCCATGCGCATTGTGGCAACCGATGCCGGTATTGATAAACAACCCATCAACCGTTACGAAACAGCTTCAATCACGCACCATCAGGAAAAACATACCCACGGACAAAACAATCATAGTCATGATCACGGCCCCATGGACCCGCATATCTGGCTGTCCCCCCCCCTGGTCACTATCCAGGCCGGCCATATCGCCGAAGGCCTGTCCGCCATCGATCCGGACAACCGGGATTATTACCGCGCCAATTGTCTCGTGTTTCTGGCGGAGATCGAAAAACTGCACAATGAATTAACCGCCCTGTTCGCAAGTACCGGCGTGCAAAAACAATTTCTGGTTTTTCACCCGTCCTGGGGCTATTTTGCCGATGCCTACGGCCTTTCTCAGGTTTCCATTGAAATCCAAGGCAAAGCCCCCAAGGCCCGGGAAGTCAAACAACTGATCGATTTCGCCCGGCAGCATCACATCCGGATCATCTTTATCCAGCCCCAGTTTGCAACCCGGCAGGCGGACGTCATTGCCAGGGAAATCAATGGCCGGCTGGTGCCGGCCGACCCTCTGGCGGAAAACTGGTTTGAGAATATCCAATCTGTGGCATTATCTATCAAAGAGGCTGTGCAGTGACCATTATAAAAAACCCGATCATAGATGTCAGCCATGTTTATTTTGCCTATAACGGCACGCCGATTCTGACCGATGTATGTTTAGAGATCGCGGAAAAAGAATTTGTCGCGTTTATCGGTCCCAACGGAGGCGGCAAAACCACCCTGGTGAAACTGCTGCTGGGTCTTTTGAAACCCGACCGCGGAACCATCCGGATCATGGGCCATCCCCCGGCAAAAGTGGCCCACCGCATCGGCTATGTCCCCCAGGATGTCAGCATCAACAAATCATTTCCCATTTCTGTAATGGATGTGGTGCTGATGGGCCGGCTTCATGCTTTCCGACGGTCCGGGACCGGGAAAGATGACCGGCGGGCCGCGGAGCAGGCCCTTGAAAGTCTTCAAATGAGCGATTACAAACACCGAAAAATTGATGATCTCTCCGGCGGTCAGCGGGAACGAGTGTTTATCGCCCGGGCACTGGCCACGGATCCGGACATTTTGTTTCTGGACGAACCCACGGCAAACATTGATTCCCAAGGCAGAACCTATCTGTACAACCTTTTAAAAGAACTGAACAAAGCCAAAACAATTTTCGTGGTCAGCCACGACACCATGGTACTGTCCAGCTATGTGACCGCGGTCGCCTGCGTGAACCGCAATGTCCATTACCATGATGACGCGGAAATTACCGAAGAGATGCTGGAAATGGGATACCACTGCCCCGTGGAACTGATTGCCCACGGCATCCCCCACCGGATTTTAAAAACTCACGGGAATAGGCAATGATCGAAGCGCTTCAATTTGATTTTATGAGAAATGCCGTTATCGCGGGATGTTTTGCCAGCCTGATCTGCGGCATTATCGGATCCTTTGTGGTGGTCAACCGACTGGTTTTTCTGGCAGGCGGCATTGCCCACGCCGCTTTCGGCGGCATCGGTATCGCTTTTTTCTTCGGAATTCCCTACTTGGTGGGAACGCTTGGGGTTGCAATGACAGCCGCCATCATCATGACCATGGTGCTCTTAAAACAAAAAAACCGGGCGGACACTTTTATCGGCATTCTGTGGGCCGTCGGCATGGCGATCGGTATTGTGCTGCTGGACATGACTCCCGGATACAATGTCAATCTGATGAGCTACCTGTTCGGCAGTATTCTGGCTGTTCCCGGCACCGACATTTACTGGATGGCCGGATTAAGCGTCATCATTCTTCTTTCAGCCGTTTTTTTCTATCGGGACATTCTGGCCATCTCCTATGATGACGAATTTGCAAGGCTTCGCGGGATACCCGTCAATCTGATCTATTTCCTGTTCATCGGCCTGGTGGCGGTGGCCATCGTGCTGATCATCCGGGTGGTAGGGCTGATTCTGGTGATCGCCCTGCTGACAATTCCGCCTTACATTGCTGAAAAATACTGCCGGTCCCTGGCCCGGATGATGATGGTTTCGGCGATGCTTTCCGTTGTCTTTAACATGACCGGCCTGTGGCTGGCCTATACCTATGATTTGACATCCGGCGCCACCATCATTCTGGTGGCCGGTGCGGCGTTTTTCGTTTCTCTCGCAGTGGATATGGCGCGGCTGAAAATTCAGGAAAGGCGCCCCTCCCGGATTTCAGTGCCGGACCATAGCCAAATGGCGGAAGAGCGCAAAAAATGATAGGTGTTATTTTCCACCCCCAAAACCATCCTGCGGGACAGGCGGCACATGCAATAGCCCGCGTTGCCATTTGCTGCATCTTTCTTTTCATGCTTTTCGGATGCGCGACACATCCGGGTGTCCCCCGATCCGAACCTGACAGCCCGTCTCCCGCTGCACAGATGATCCGATTTTATCAGGGGCCGCTGAATCATTTGACCGCTGTCCGCTATGGCGGTTGCCCCATGCATCCCGGTTGTTCAGCCTATTCAATGGCCGCCATCCGCGCCCACGGCCTGCTCATGGGATGGATCATGGCATGTGACCGGCTGATCCGCTGCGGGGGCGATGAAACCCGGTTATCGCCGGAAGTGCTGGCAGAAGGACAATGGAAATACCAGGACAGTTTAGACAGGAATGATTTCTGGTGGCATCCGCAACCCGCGGACACCGGCAGCAATGATGCTGACATCCCGCCGTCATCAACGCGATGGGCAGAGGGATGGGGGATTTCAATCCAATAAAGGAGCATAAATGAGCCAGGAAACCGAAACCTACAAACCAAAGCATCCCATTCGGGTGGTCACCGCCACCTCCCTTTTCGACGGCCATGACGCCGCCATCAACATCATCCGCCGCATCCTGCAGGATTCCGGCGCGGAAGTGATCCATCTGGGGCACAACCGCTCAGTGGCGGAAATCGCCAAAACCGCCATTGAAGAGGACGTGCAGGGAATCGCCATTTCCAGCTATCAGGGCGGGCATATTGAATTTTTCAAATATCTCTATGATATTCTAAAAGAAAAAGGCGCCTCCCGCATTAAAATTTTCGGCGGCGGCGGGGGCGTGATTGTACCCGCGGAAATCAGGGAACTGGAAAAGTACGGGATCACCAAGATTTATTCCCCGGCAGATGGCGCGAAAATGGGGCTTCAGGGAATGATTAACCACATGCTCCGGGCCATGGATTTTTCACCGGTATCAGATGACTTTTCCGCTGATTCCGTTTTGATGCCCGGACACGGCGCCCATATTGCCCGTTTGATATCCGCGGCCGAATATGCCGCAGCCGGGCGCAGTGATATTTTTAAAAACTTCTCCGACACCCTGTTTCAAAAGATAGATCAAAAAGCCATTCCGGTCATCGGTATCACCGGCACCGGCGGGGCCGGCAAGTCCTCGTTGACCGATGAACTGATCATCCGGCTGCTCAACGACATTCCCGATATTCATATCGGGGTTGTGTCCTGCGATCCCTCCCGCAGAAAAACCGGGGGTGCGCTTCTGGGAGACCGGATCCGCATGAACAGCATTGATACGGACCGTGTTTATATGCGGAGCCTTGCCGTGCGGAGCTCCGGATCCGAATTGCCGGATGTATTGCCGGATGCCATCAAAATCCTGAAAGCCGCACAATTTGACTTTATTATCGCAGAAACCGCCGGCATCGGTCAGGGGTCTTCCCGGATTTTCGATTTCACGGATATTTCCATTTACGTCATGACCAGCGACTACGGCGCGGCCACCCAGCTTGAAAAAATCGATATGCTGGATTACGCGGACATTGTCGTGGTGAACAAGTATGACAAGGAAGGCAGCGAGGACGCGCTCCGGGACGTTCGGAAGCAGGTGCAGCGCAATCAGAAAAAATTCGACCTTTCCCCCCGGGACATGCCGGTGTTCGGCACCATTGCCTCCAAGTTCAACGATGACGGCGTTAGCGCCATGTACAATTTTTTGCTGAACCGCATTGTTGACCGAACCGGGGTCCGTTTCAAAGAAAGGATGCCGGACAGCAGCCAGCGGGTGTCCACCTCAAAGACCATTTTTGTGCCGCCGGAACGGGTCCGGTATCTCTCCGAGATTGCGGACTGTGTGCGCAGCTACCATAAACAGACACTCAAACAGGCGGATTCCGTCCGCAAAATATGGCATCTCCGTGAATTCGCCGCGTCCCTTTCAGATCCCGGAAAAGAAGACGACTCCGATGGCACCCGCAGAGAATGGCTCGATGCCCTGATTGACGCGGCCGCCGCTGACGTACATCCGGAAAGCCGGGATCTTCTTGCCCTTTGGGAAAATATTTCAGCTGATTATGCCAAAGATGAACTGGTCTATCAGGTGCGGGACCAGGAAATCCGACATCCTCTGTATACCGAGTCCCTGTCCCACACCCGGATACCCAAAATCGCCCTGCCTCGGTTTACTGATCCCGGAGAAATTTACTCCTGGATGCGCCGGGAAAACGTGCCTGGCCGATTTCCGTATACGGCCGGCGTATTCCCGCTGAAGCGATCCGACGAAGATCCCACCCGCATGTTTGCGGGCGAAGGGGACCCGGCCCGGACCAACCGGCGCTTTAAACTGCTCTCTGAAAATTATCCGGCCAACCGTCTGTCAACCGCCTTTGATTCGGTCACCTTATACGGTTTTGACCCGGACACCCGGCCGGATATCTACGGAAAAGTCGGTACATCCGGGGTCAGCGTATGCAGTATTGAAGACGTGAAAATACTTTATGACGGGTTTGATCTGGCCGCCCCCAATACGTCCGTATCCATGACCATCAACGGCCCGGCACCCATGATTCTGGCCATGTTTTTAAATACCGCCATTGACCAGCAGGCGGACAATTTTGCGGCAGACCACGATAGACGCCCCACGGATAAAGAATACTCCCAGATCAAAACCGCGGTTCTTGCCTCGGTTCGGGGAACCGTGCAGGCGGACATTCTGAAGGAAGACCAGGGGCAGAACACCTGCATTTTTTCCGTGGATTTTGCCCTCAAAATGATGGGGGATATTCAGGAATATTTCAACCGGAACAATGTGCGGAACTTCTATTCGGTGTCTGTTTCCGGCTATCATATCGCCGAAGCCGGGGCCAACCCCATCTCTCAGGTGGCGTTTACCCTGGCCAACGGGTTCACCTATGTGGAATATTACCTGTCCCGGGGCATGGACATTGACAGTTTCGCTCCCAATCTGTCGTTTTTCTTTTCTTCGGGCATGGACCCGGAATACTCCGTCATCGGACGGGTGGCCCGCCGCATCTGGGCCATTGCCATGAGAGACAAATATGGTGCGTCAGACCGTTCTCAGATGCTCAAATACCATATCCAGACATCCGGCCGGTCTCTTCACAGCCAGGAAATCCAGTTCAACGATATTCGCACCACCATGCAGGCCCTTTACGCCATCTATGACAACTGCAACAGCCTGCATACCAATGCCTATGACGAAGCCGTCACCACGCCCTCGGAAGAATCCGTGCGGCGGTCTTTGGCCATCCAGCTGATTATCAACCGGGAGCTGGGGCTTGCCAAAAATGAGAACATGAACCAGGGCAGTTTTTTTATCGAAACCCTGACCGATCTGGTGGAAGAAGCCATTTTGTCCGAATTCGACCGGATTACCGCCCGGGGCGGGGTCAAGGGCGCCATGGAACGGGGATACCAGCGAAGTAAAATCCAGGAAGAATCCCTTTACTATGAAAGCCTGAAGCATTCCGGAAGACTTCCCATCATCGGGGTCAATACGTTTCTCAATCCGGCGGCCGATGAAACAGAAGCTCTTTCCAGCCTGAAACTGGCCCGGGCTACGGAAGAAGAAAAGAAGTCCCAGCTTGACCGGCGCAACGCGTTTGCGGAAAAACACAAAGACCTGTCGCCCGACGCGCTGAAACGCCTCAAAGAGGTGGCCCTGTCTGGCGGCAACATCTTTGAAGAGATGATGGATACGGTCCGGTACTGCACCCTGGGCCAGATTACCGGGGCGCTCTATGAAGTGGGCGGAAAATACCGCCGCAACATGTAAAATGAATTCCGCGTTTTAAATTTTAAAACAAACCATTTGAACGGGGAATTCATCATTTTAAAGCTTAAAAAAAGGAATACATAATGAAGGAAGCGGTTATTGTGAGTGCGGTCAGAACGCCTTTGGGGGCGTTTAATGGCAGTTTAAGCAGCATCGGCGCAACCGACCTGGGCGGTCTGGTAATCGAAGAAGCGGTCCGGCGGGCGGACATTGAAAAAGACGCCGTTAATGAAGTCATCATGGGACTGGTACTGCCTTGCGGCTACGGCCAGAACCCGGCCAAACAGGCGGCTGTGAAAGCCGGCCTTCCCTGGGCCGCTGAATGCCTGACCATCAACAAGGTTTGCGGTTCCGCCTTAAAATCCGTGATGCTGGCGGCCCAGGCCGTTAACGCAGGAGACGCGGAGGTGGTGGTGGCCGGGGGCATGGAGACCATGTCCATGGCACCGTATTATCTGGAAAAAGCGCGGTTCGGCTACCGCATGGGGCCGGGGCAGCTTCAGGACCACATGATTCACGACGGACTCTGGGATATTGTCAATGATTTTCACATGGGCATCTCCAATGAACTGTGTTCGGAAAGATACCATGTTTCCAGGGAAGACCAGGACCGGTATGCCGTGGAATCCTACCGCAGAGCCCTTTCCGCCATTGAAGACGGACGGTTTAAGGATGAAATCCTGCCCGTTGGGGTACCCCAGCGCAAAGGGGACCCGAAAATCTTTGACACGGATGAGACCGCGGTGAATACGCCCTATGAGGTAATGGCAAAAATGAAGCCGGCATTTCAAAAAGACGGGGTGGGGACCGCGGGAAACGCCTCCATTATCAGTGACGGGGCCGCCGCCGTGGTGGTGATGTCCAGGGAGCGGGCCAATGCCCTGGGCTGCCAAATCCTGGCGCATATCGGGGCCCAGGCATCCTATGCCATTGACATGAAATATGTGCTGGTGGCCCCCATCTGGGCCATTCCCAAATGCCTAAAAAAAGAAGGAATTCCCCTTGAAGCGGTGGACCTTTTCGAAATCAACGAAGCATTCTCCGGCTCCACCGTGGCGATTCTGAAAGAACTGGCACTGGACCCGGCCATTGTGAACGTCAACGGCGGGGCCGTGGCATTGGGCCATCCAATCGGCGCTTCCGGCTGCCGGGTCCTGGTGACCCTGCTCCACGAAATGATCCGGCAGGACAAAAAAACCGGTTTGGCCTCCCTCTGTCTGGGCGGCGGCGAAGCCGTGGCCCTGGTGGTGAACCGGTAAGTCTTCCTCCATGGTAATTAAGCCCGCAAAGGACACTGATTTAAAACACTGGTAATTCAGCAACACGCCCGCATAAGCGCCTGTTACAATTTCCAGGATGTTGTTCAATTAAGGTGTAAGTACAATTTGTTACAGTACGTATATTATCGATATGGCGCATTTTGAAAAATCTTTGCAATAGTGAAGGTTTGATGTTTAGCGTTTCAGCAGCTTTTCCCGGGGAAAGCCCGAGCCATTTGCCGGCAAAAGGGTCCAGTTCCGAAAATAGCAGATGAATTTGCCCTGATGGTAAAGCGACAGTACGCTCCGGTTATCCTGATCATTCATTTTTCAATCGGGCATCCTTCAGCCAGTAAAACCCCGGATGATCAAAGGAAAACGGATATCTCAGCACGAACCGTTTGGACATAGCGTCGATGTAAATTTTCTGAAACAAAAAGCTCCCCGGCTGTAAGTCGGCAATCAAGCGGTCAAACCGCTGTAAAAGCACTTTCCGTGTCTCCATATCTTTGGCGCCAATAATCAGACCGGCCAGGCGGTCAGCTTCCGGATAATCAACCCCACCTGCTTTGGCTGGTGTAGCACCAACCTGGGTCCAAATGTCTAAAATTTCTTCCGGACGACGGTCCTGTGCTGACAGTTCAACCAACATGGTGTCGAATGCTGCGTTTTGGTAGTAGAGTCTATTTAGCTCATCAGAGGGCATGGCTTTCAAACGCACGCGGATGCCCACCTCATTCAGGTTGAGCTTGATGAACCGGGCGATCCTGAGGTCTGTTTCACTGCCTTCGGGCATCAGTATGTTAAATTCAAACATCCGGCCCGCGTTCATCAGGCACTGAGTATGCGGGTCCAGGGTCCAGCCGGCTTTTTTCAGGTATTCAAGGGCCAGGTATGGATCATAGGCCAAGGGGGTGAGAGTTGGATCATGAAAAGGGGGAAAGTTTCCCATAGGACCGGCAACCACTTCCGCCATACCACCCAGCATTTCCGAAACCATGCTCTCCCGGTCAATAGCATGGGTCAAAGCCCGGCGCACCATGGGATTTTCAAACAAGGGGTGGCGGGTATTATAGAGCAGAATTTTGTAAAAATGGTAAGGGACTTTTGAAAAATAGAACCGGTCTGCATATTGCCCGATGATTTGAAAGCTTTTAATTGCTAAGTCGCCGACAATATCCGTTTCATCCTTGATCAAGCGGACCCAGGACTTTTCCCGGTCGGGAATATAAGAGAAAACCACCCGGTCAATGGCGGGACGGCCCCTGTAATAATTCTCATTGGCCGACAGAATCACTTGGCCGTCACCGGTCAGGCGGTCAAATTGAAAGGGACCGGAGCCGACAGGAGAATCATTCTGGTGCAGGTTGGCGTGACGGTCTGGATCCGGGACAATTTCGAGATCCCAGATACTCATTAAAAAAAACGGATCATCCTGTTTCAGCCGGATTTCCAGCAAATATTTATCAACCACCTTGGCGCTTTTTATTTTTTGCGCCACCATTTTTTGTAAATTTTCAGTCATCGATAAAATAGAATAGGCTGCGTCGGCGGCGGTTACCGGGTCGCCATTGTGAAAACGGGCGTCCTTTCGCAACCAGATCCGCCACGTAAAGGTTTTCGCGTCATAATCCCATCGGTCGGCCAAATCAGGCTCTATCTCATCGTCCGGGTTCGGGACACAGAGGAAGCTGTAAATAAACGGGAAAACATACATAGATCCTGAACGGTCCAAAGCGTGAGGGTTAAAAGGGCCGAAATCATGGCCCACGTCAATCTGGAGGGCATTGCCGGGTGGGTTGCCAGCATGATCCTTGTCTAAGGAACAGGCCTGCAGGAGGAGGAAGGCTGTCAGTAGCCATGCAAAATAAAATATCCGCTGGTGGAAGGGCCGCACGATAAATCGAGATCCTTATTCAGGTTAAAAGTATTTGTCATGATATTTCAAATGACCCTCTATAGTCAATTATTGCTTGATATGGTTGGAAAATTTTATAAAGGGAGCATACGTCTGATGGTGGGATAATTCGCCCTGCATTGATTGATCAATCGGAAACGATAGAATTAACTGATTTGGGAAATGTAAAAGTGCTCACTGTTAAAATCTTGTTTGATTGTAAAGCATACAATAGCCAATGGGCAACGCAGGAAGGAATCAGCTAACCGCGAAATCCTAAAATAGTGCCCGGTCGGTTTTTGATCCGAACCGGGCGTTTCGGTGTGGTCGACATCTCTTATGGAATATCGCGGTTACCAAATCTGTTAGAATGCTGATCAAAAATGGACAATCGCCTCATGCGGCATCATTTTGGCAACAATTTCCGCACCAGATTCTCGCATTGGTCAGGGGTCATGATTCTGGGCACCGGATAGTCCGGATGGGCTTCATCCAGGGCGCGCCTGGCAATCAGCGGAATGTCTGCTTCCTTGAGTTCTTTAATAAATGTCGGAATCTTCATATTCTGATTCATGGACTTGACTTCTTCGATAAACCGAACGGATAAATCTTCTGCGGACTCCTTGCGCGTTCCGATCCGGCCAACCACCGCAAGATCCGCCAACTTGCTTTCCGCTTCCTTGCGGCAGAACTCCAGCACATAGGGAAGGATAATGGCATTGGCCAGGCCGTGGGGCACACCGTAAAGTCCGCCCATATTATGGGCAATGGCATGCACATATCCCACATAGGCTTTGGTAAAGGCGGCCCCCGCGTAAAAGGATGCCAGGGCCATATTATTTCTTGCCTCCAGATCCGTGCCGTCTTTGTATGCTTTTTCAAGGTTATCGAAGATCAGCCGGGTTGCGTTCCTGGCGTTCTCATCGGTGGATTTGGTGCCGTTTAAGCCGATATACGCTTCCACCGCATGGGTCAGGGCGTCCATGCCCGTGGCCGCGGTAATGTGCGGCGGCAATCCCACCATGAGTTCCGGGTCCAGGACCGCAATTTTGGGAATCAATTTAAGGTCATTAATGGCGAATTTCTCATGGGTGGACGGATCGGAAATCACCGCCGCCACCGTGGTTTCGGAACCGGTTCCGGCGGTGGTGGGCACGCAGAAAAACGGGGGAATCGGAAGAATGACGCGAAAATAGCCTTTCATTCGCCGGACTGAAAAAAATGGATTTGCCACCCGGGCGCCGATTATCTTGGCGCAGTCCATGGCAGACCCCCCGCCAAAGCCGATGATCCCGTCGCAATTGTGTTGTTTATAAAGCTGGCGGCCATTTTCCACATTTTCAATGGTGGGATTCGGTTGAACGCCATCATACACCGTATATTTGATGCCGTGTTCCTTTAATGATGCCAAAAGACTTTCCGGTACTTTCAGCTTCATCAGAACCTTGTCCGTTACCACCAGCGCGTGCTTCACACCTCGCACCTTGACATTCTCCGCCAGGCTTTTCACGCTGCCGGCGCCGGTGAGGAGCACAGGCACGGGAAACGGAATCACAGTGGCAACCACCTTCATTGTCCGGTGCTGGGTCCGGTATAATCTTTTTTTCACATTCCAGATCATGCTGCTGCTTAAATTCTCACTCATTTCAGACTCCCCTTTCTCTTGTCCGTCAGAGGTCCCATCCTGAACCTGCAACGGTTATTTGGCAAAATTTTTCACCGACATCATCTTTTTCGGCACTATAAATCATACAGGGTATCGTCTTTGGCCGGCGCCCTTGTCTTCCCCGCGCCCTGTCCGCTTTTTTTCCCGGGCAGAATAAACGGCTCTTCATCATCCATCAGATCCCCCATTTCCGCTTCGATTTGCTCCGGGTCCTCCCCTCTTTCCATGCGCGCCAGGGCCTCTTCCATGTTCGGGTTCAGAGCCATGCCGGTCATATCCGTCAGCTTGCGCATAAGCCTGGCTGCCTGACGGGGATCATCCTCATTGATGTTTTCCGCTTCTTTTGCCATCATGGCCATGGCCTGCTCCATTTTGGACTCATCAATGGGCAGGTCGTCCATGCTGGTTTCCTCGGCCCGCCCGGTCACAGCAAAAAGCGACACTTTTTTGGTCAGTTGACGGTTTTTGCATTTTGGACAACCGGGTATTTTTTTGGTATTGATGGTGGGGGAAAAAAAATTATAGATGGTGTGGCAGTCCTTACAGTAAAATTCATATATCGGCATTCTGATAGCCCCTTTTATGCAAGTCCAGGATTGCTGCTGGTCAGTGAATTATCCATTTGAATTATCCGTTATATGACAAAAAAACCGGGTGAAGTCAATTATCTTGAATAAAGATAACCATCGAACGCAGACCGGTGGTGGAACAGGACCGGTTCAAGCGGTTTGTGGAAAACATGGTGTATGCGCTGAAAGATACTTATGAAATGAACCCTAAATCCTCGCGCCTCGGATTAATTTTAAAAATCCTGCGGTTTCCGCCTGGCAGCGAAAACCGCAGGATTTTTTTATTTCATGAATGCGGGCAGATCACACACCAGGATATACGGATCAAACACCTGGGAGATATACAATTTTCGTTTGTATGCCAAGGCGGTTGAGGCAGCGCTGATGGCCGTGCCGTCATCCACATACACCGCGTTTTTGGTGTGGATCTCGGGCCGGACGGCAAACACGATGGAGGGAGACGGTTTTTCCGGATTTTTCATGTGCCGTAAAAATGCAAGATCATCGTAATGGGCCGTCATCAGCAGCCAGTTCCGGTATTTCATGATATTGTCCCCGCCTTTGACCCGCACCACTGTTTCCGGTGCCCCCAGGGTACCGTCCGGTTTTCTCGGAAACGCCATCAGTTCTTCGTCAAACATAACACTCACATACACCTGGTCTTTTTCAGCAAGGATGCCGTTGGCAAATGCCAGATCGTCCGCCACTATTTTCCAGGCGTCGGCGCGCTGATCATAAAAAGCGATTTCCGATGACGCGCTGCGAAAATACAACGCCATGTTTCCTGTATAATCATTGGTGACGTAAATATCTCCTGATGGCAAAACAGACAAATCATTGGGGGACCACAGGCAGGCGGCATCTTCCAGAAGGGTCTCAAACCAGAGGCGGTTTTCGTCCACCGCATACACAGCAATCGCGTTCTCCGCTCTTTCCATGCGGCCGCGGGGATCATGCAGAATCACATAGAGCAGTGTCCGGCCGTCTTTTCGGATGATGTCCATGCCATGGGGCTTAAAGGCCAGAATGGTTTCCGGCTCGCCGACCCGTTTCATTTCCCCGCTCTTCTCGGTTTCAAGATCAAACCAGAAAATTCCTCCGGAGGTTTCCGGGTGCCGACGGTCATGGGAAGACACCAGCAGGCGGGGTGCCGCATGCCAGGTGTCCAGCACAAAATCTTCGGGTCCCGGTGCCACCTCAACTTTATGGCATGATATATTTTCAACTGACAGGGGCAAGGGATTATTAAGATTGCAGGCTGAGGCGACGATCATCAGGCAGACCGCCAGCATCAGAATAATACATTGCTGATAATAGTTTTTTTTCATTTTTCCCTCCTTATTTTTGCACCCACCAATCTCCTGAACACTATTCCGGCCGCCGGATATCGTATTTTTTCATCCGTTTCCAGATCGTCACGCGGCTCACGCCGAGTTTTCGGGCCGCCGCAGACTGATTCCACCCTGCGTCACGGAGCACGGCGAGCAACGTTTCGCGATGATTCCCGTCATTCCCCGCAAATACAGATGTCAAAGGGGAACACACGCCACCGGTCCGGATTTTCACCGGCAGATGATCCTTGTCAATGCCCCCGCCCGGACACAGCACATACGCGTAGTCAATGGCGTTTCGCAACTCCCGGACATTGCCGGGCCAGCCATAGCTCATCAACGCTTCCATGGCTTTCGGGGTGACCCCGAGAATCTGCTTGCTGCTGTTTCCGGCATTCTGACGAATAAAATGCTCAACGATCAAGGGAATATCCTCCCGGCGGTCGGCAAGGGCGGGGCAGTGCAGCGGAAACACATTAATCCGGAAAAACAGATCTTCGCGAAATACCTGCGTTTCCACCAGGCTCTCCAGGTTTTTATTGGTTGCCGTGATAATGCGGACATCGACAGGAACTGTTTTTATGTCCCCGACCCGCTCAATTTTTTTATCCTCCAGCACCCGCAGCAGCTTCACCTGGGTGGCCGACGGAATGTCTCCGATTTCATCCAGAAAAATCGTTCCTTCATGGGCCGCTTCAAACCGGCCGATCCGGTTTCGATCCGCACCCGTAAAAGCGCCCTTGACGTGGCCGAACAGTTCGCTCTCCAGCAAATTGTCATTCAATGCGGCGCAATTCACTTTTATAAACGGTTTGTCCCGGCGGGGGCCGGCTTCATGAATTGCCCGGGCCACCAGTTCCTTGCCCGTGCCGGATTCCCCGGAAATCATCACCGGTGCATCTGTCTGCGCCACATTCTCGATCAACTCAAAAAGCTTCTGCATAATGGCGGATTTTCCCATGATGCCATGGTAACCCTCATCCAGCAAAAACGTCTGCCGCAGACTTTTGATTTCCTGCTCATGCCGGAGCTCCCGGGTAATATCCGTCAGGGTTTCCACCACCCCCACGATTTCACCGTCCGCATCTTTCAGAACCGTGCCGCTTTTCAGCAAATGAACGGTGCGGCGCTCCTTGTGGGCCAACAGGCATTTTTTATCCCGCACCTGGCCTTTTGAAAAAAGCTTGCACCAGTCTTTTCCCGGGCCCCTGGCATAAACAACGCATCCTGTGCAGTTGAGAATCCGGCAATCCTTTTGCAGCAATTCCGCTTCCGAATATCCGGTCATTTTTTCCGCTGCCGGGTTAACCGCGATAATTTTTCCATATTTGTCGATAATGAGCAGCCCCTCATTCACGGTCTCCATGATGGTTTTCCAGTGATCCCTGATATCAAGGGACGAATCCGACATTGTATTTCTCCTTCCGGGATAAAATGGGTCTTCAGATGTTAACCAAGCTTAACATATGTTAATTTAATATATATCCAAAATGAACACAACCTTTGTTTTGCCGTATTCAGGCTTTAAACAACGGTGATACCCATATTCCCCATAATCCCTCGAATGAAGAGACAGGACCAGAATGAAAAGCATAAAACCATCACCAGCCATGCCCCTGGCACATCTGTTGCATTCGTATTTGGTTTACGCTTGCATTCAACATAAAACGAATTTATAAATATTACAGGAAGTTTTTTATCCACCCTTTTTTTGATCGGAGGTTTACATGACAAAAAACAGGAATGTTTATCAATTGGCCTTCTTTTGTGTAATTGGTGTTTTAATCCTTTTAACCGGGATATCTGCCCCGGCGGCGGCCCAGAAATGTCCAAAAGGGTGCGCTGAAAAGAAATGCCAGGACAACTGCCCCCTTTCAGAACTGCAACAGGAGGTAGGCGCGCTTCAGGAAAAAATCAAAAAACTGGAAAAGGAAAACAAATGGGCCGCAGATGACATTGATTACATGAGTGGCAGACTGGACAAAGCGGAAATGCATACCGCCACGGATAGAATTTCCTTTAGCGGTGAATTTCGCACCGAAGCCCACAGCATTCATTACGATAACATTCGTATGGCTGATCCCGCCCTGATGGGGGCTTTTTTTACACCCGTCCAGAACATGGGCTTTAACGGCGCCACTCTTCCCCAGATCCAGCAGGCCATGTATCAAATGGCCATGGCCGGCATGGTTCCGCCGGCCGGCACGTATGACGCAAACAACGACATTATTTATACCAACCGGCTGCGCCTGGAAATGAAATCCGTTGTCAATTCCAAGTTAAGCGTGCAAGGCCGCCTGGCTGCATATAAAGCATTCGGTGACAGCACCGGCGTGAAATTCAACCAGGGCAGCCTGGGCGATGTTACTTTTGACGGCAACACCTCCAGCCTGCCCCATGGAGACACCATTCACCTGGAACGGGCGTATTTTGTTTACAGCGACGAGTTTGGCCGTCTTCCGGTCAGCCTTTCCGTCGGCCGTCGCCCGTCCACGGACGGTCCGCCCCTTGAATACCGGAACAACAGCCTGGTGGGCGGCTCACCCATGGCCACCATTATCAACTGGCAGTTTGATGGGGCATCCCTGACCTTTGGTCTCGAAGAACTCACCGGCATTCCCGGGGCGTCTTTCAAGCTCTGCTACGGTGTGGGCTTTGAAGCCGACTGGGGCAATTCCACGTCCCTGAACTATATGCGATCCGATCTTGAAGATGTGCATCTCTTCGGCTTTATCACGGATCTCTATGACAACGGCAACACCAGCCTGATGTTCAATTATGCCCGGGCCTGGGAAATCACCGACGGCTTCACCGGCACATCAGTGATGCCGTTCATTGTTAAAAAGCAGGACAGCAATGGTGACGGAGAAATGGAGTACGTTTTCGAGCAAAACAGCGGCGGGTTCATCAGCCGGCTGGAACCCATGACCAATATCGGCGACTGGGATGCGGCCTCGCTCCTTCTGAGAACCAATCTGCAGGACACGCTGGCAGACATTGATTTTTTCCTGGCTGGGTCCTGGACCCACACAGATCCCTCACAGATTTCCAAAAATCCGTTCTATGAAATCATGGGCATGGGACTTCTCAGCTCAAACGGGGATCTCGAAGAAAGAGACGGATACAGTGTTTACGCGGGTGCCCTTTTTCCCATGCCCTTTGACGCCCGGCTGGGACTTGAATACAACTGGGGGTCCAAATACTGGTTCAATTTCACAGGCGCCGAAGATTCCCTCATCGGCAGCAAGCTGGCGGTACGCGGGGATGTCTACGAGGCCTACTATATTCAGCCGATTATGGAAAATAGCTTTTTCGTAAAACTCGGCACCCAGTTCTATGATTACCGGTATACCGGCAGCGGCAATCCATTAGGCAAGCCGGTGCGGATTTCAGAAACCACATCCTTGGATTCCATCAATCCGGTCATTGATGAGGTCTGGAATTATTATGTTTCCGCAACCGTAAATTTTTAATGAGCGCCGCCACCCGTGCGCAGACTACATAATACGGGTTTTAGGTGTCAGCATCGCTTTTCCTGGCACCTGAAACCTGACACCTTTTGCCGGGAAGCCGCAAGTTGAAAAGGCATCTGATTCTTTCCCTGCATTTTTGCCCGAAAAAAGAGGCGCAAAACACTTTTCATTTGCCGTATGAGTGGTCTATGCCCCATGGCAAAAGGAAAGGATGGAAAAGGATATAAACTGTTGTGACAAATAACTTATTTTCTGATAAACTGCATTAAAATGGAGCAAAACAAACCGGTTTTCGATTTTTTAACGATTCCACAGGAGGGGTAAATCTGATGATCAAAAAAACATGTTTTTCCTTAATCACCATGGCAGCTATTTTTGGCATCGTCTGCGCCGCGTTTGCGTTTGAACCCGGCAATGAACGCAAAGGCAAATATTTATTCCGAAGCAACTGCCGCACCTGCCACATCGATGGCGGCACGGCACCCGCCCTTGGTCCGATGGACAAAACCCAGTCCCAATGGGAACGGGTGTTTGACACCTATGAACGACTGGAATGCGTTGCGGAATGGGAGAAACTGTCTGATGCGGACAGAACAGACATACTGACCTATCTATATGGCCATGCATTTGACTCTCCTTCGCCGGCCACCTGCGAATAGACGGCAGGGGTCGTCGCAGATTACAAGTTAGACGTTTCAGGTTGTCTAACAGAGCGTTGAAGTAGTCACCGCTGCAAAAGACAACCTGAAACGTATTCCGTCAGATTCTGACATTTGCCGTGTAGAACAACCCCCTCACCCCCTTTTTCCGGGAGGATCTCATTTGTGAAACCCACATCATTCAAACAAATGGCCGCCGCTGTGGTGATGATGATTTTCGTGACCTTCATCTTCCTGCCCGGATCATCGGCAGAAGAAAACGGCATGGCCCCCGGCCGAAAAATGGCAGACCAGGCGACCAAAGGTGTGCCGCACTGGTCCACCAGCGACCACAGCAAATTTCCGGCCCTTGACAAGGATTTTGCGTCCGGCACCGAAGTTACCGAAGCCTGTCTTTCCTGCCACACGGAAGCCGCGGAACAATTTCACGAGACCATCCACTGGACCTGGCTGTCGCCCTATGATGACGGGGACATTTATGGAAAGGCTGGCTATTCCATCAATAATTTCTGCGTTTCCGCCAACAAGATGGAAGACAAGTCCTGCAACAACTGCCATGTCGGCTGGAACGGCAAAGAGGATGGCATCAACTGCCTGCTCTGCCACAGCGGGCAGGACATTAAATGGAAAGCGGAATTTGATGACTACAAGTTCTTCAAGGAAATGGGAGATCTTGAAATCGCCGCCGATATTCAGAATACTATCAAAAGTGCCGTGAAGGACATCGGGCTGCCGGGCCGGAAAAACTGCGGAAACTGCCATTTTTACGGCGGCGGCGGCGAAGCGGTCAAGCACGGGGATCTGGATGCATCCCTGATCAATCCCAAAAAAACCCTGGATGTCCATATGGGCATTGATGGCCAGGATTTTACCTGCACCCGTTGCCACACCACCAGTTTCCATCGCATTGCCGGCCGGGTCTACTCAACACCCGCCGTCACCCACCGCAAAAGCCTTGTGGAATCCGACCTGGTTCCGAAAATCATGTGCGAATCCTGTCATACCGCCACCCCGCACAAATCCGGGCACAAAGCCAATGACCACACAGACAAAGTGGCCTGCCAGAGCTGCCATATTCCGACCTTTGCCCGGGCCCATGCCACAAAAATGTGGTGGGACTGGTCCACCGCCGGAAAACTGAAAGACGGCAACCCCTACCAGGAAAAAGGCGAATGGGACCGTCCCGTTTATAAATCCATCAAAGGGAATTTCCGCTGGGAGAAAAATGTGGTGCCGGAATATTTTTGGTATAACGGATCGCTGACCACGGTCACCGCAAAAGATGTCATCGACCCCACCGGCGAAGTCTGGATCAGCAAACCCAACGGTACCCGGGAAGATGATAATTCCCGTATTTTTCCGTTCAAGGTTCATCGCGGCAAGACCCCTTACGACAAGGTGCACAACACCATGCTGACCATGCTTGAATCCGAGGAAGTGGACGGGTTCTGGAAGACATTTGACTGGCAGGATGCATTTAAAAAAGGCATGGCCATTATGGATCTGCCCTATTCCGGTGAATACGGATTTGTGGATACCGCATATGTATATCCCACCACGCACATGGTGGCGCCCAAAGACCATGTGGTGGCGTGCAATGAATGTCATGTCACTTCTGGCAGCCGGCTCGCATCGCTCACGGAATTTTATATGCCCGGCCGGGATCGGCTCCATCTTCTGGATACCGGCGGCTGGCTCATGGTTCTGGCAGCCCTGGGCGGTGTCTGTCTCCATGCGCTGGGCCGGTTTTTTGCCGCCGTCACGCGACGAAAGGAATCCTAAATGACTGGTCACATGAAAAAAATATACATTTATACCCGGTATGAACGCTCCTGGCACTGGCTTCAGGTACTACTCATCGCTATCCTGCTGATTACCGGTCTTGAAGTTCACGGTTCCCTTCATTTGCTGGGGTTCGAACAGGCGGTGGAGGTGCATAATTTTGTGGGCATTACCTGGCTGATCACCTTTGCATTTTTCGTCTTCTGGATTTTCACCACCGGCGAGTGGAAACAGTACATTCCCACAACGAAAAAGATCTTTGCCGTGGCCCGGTATTATGGATTCGGCATTTTCAAGGGGGAGCCCCATCCGGTGCCGAAACGAAAAAATGCAAAACACAATCCCCTGCAACGCCTCACTTATCTGGGGGTAGCCGCACTCCTGCTGCCGGCCCAGATGCTTACCGGGTTCCTCTACTGGTCTTACAATTCGTGGGATGAATGGGGGCTTGAATTTCTCTCCATGGATCTCATTGCCATTATTCATATGGCCGTTGCCTTTGCCATCCTTGTTTTCCTGATCGTTCACATTTATATGACCACCACCGGCCATACCATTTTCGCCCACACCAAGGGAATGATTACCGGATGGGAAGAGGTGGAGGAAGACGCTATTGTCGAAGAATGGGAGCATAAGGTGAAATAAGAACCATCGAAAACAGGCAGTACCGCCTGTTTTGTCACTCGTTGCCGCGGGAGGAAATATTACTATTGATCCCCGCGGTTTTTTTATGCAGTCAATGCGGTTTGACTAACAATGAATTTCAACGTATATGATCCTGCAGGGAATAAAACACGCAAAACATGGCTGTTTCAGCAATACACCTGAAACGTTCCCATGAATAGGCCTTTAAATTAATCAGCTCAGGATAAACTAGATGAACATCGGCGACCATACCTTTTCAGAATTTAAACAACTGGCAAG
The DNA here is from genome assembly GCA_963675805.2 of Desulfobacterales bacterium. Taxonomy (GTDB): domain Bacteria; phylum Desulfobacterota; class Desulfobacteria; order Desulfobacterales; family Desulfosalsimonadaceae; genus SURF-3. The sequence goes on from CAXXNU010000007.1 coordinate 317,786, forward strand.
AGACTTTCACGGCTACCCCGCTCCCGGTCTGCTCATCGGCGGCTACATGGTGGCGGCGGTGAAACAAAGAATACCTGAAGGCACGCTGTTTGAGGCGCTGGTGGAAACCCGCAAATGCCTGCCGGACGCGGTGCAGCTCCTCACGCCCTGCAGCACGGGTAACAACTGGATGCGGGTGATCAACCTGGGCCGGTATGCCGTGAGTCTCTATGATAAATTTACCTTTGAAGGATGGCGGGCCGCCATTGATGCTGAAAAAATCAAAGAATATCCGGAAATCGCGGCCTGGTTTCTCAAACTGAAACCCAAAAAAGAACAGGACTCGGACCGCCTGTTTGCGGAAATTGAAGCCGCCGGGGACCGGTATCTGAATATCACGCCAGTACGCATCCGGCCGCGGTTTCAAAAAAAATCCCCTTCCAGCCCCATTGCCGTCTGCCCGGTCTGCGGAGAAGCCTATCCCGAAAACACCGGCGCCATCTGCCGGGGATGCCAGGGAGAAGCCCCCTATGTCTCCGATGCGGAATGCTTTTCCGATTCTCAGGTGGCGCCTCTGTTGTCCCCGGTTGAAATTGACCAGGCGGTGGGTGAAATCGCCCTTCATGACATGACCCGCATTGTGCCGGGAAAATCCAAGGGCCCGGAATTCAAGGCCGGCCAGACAATTGAGGTCGGTGACCTTTGCCGGCTTCAGCAGATGGGTCGGGCCACTGTTTATGTGAAAAGCAAAAACCCGCCGGACCCGGATGAATGGGTGCATGAAAATGACGCAGTCATGGCGTTTGCGCAAAAAATGGCCGGTTCCAATGTGGGTTTTCAAACCCGGCCCGCAGAAGGCAAAATCAATTTCCATGCTGCCATCAACGGACTTCTGGTGATTGATAAACAGATGCTCCGGAATTTCAATATGATGCCGGATGTCATGTGCGCCACCCGTCAGAGCAACATTCTGGTGGACAAGGACCGGCCTTTTGCCGGGTGCCGGGCCATTCCCCTGTATATTTCCAAAAAATACTATCATCGGGCCATGGCCTGCCTGGACAACGGGCCCCTGTTTGAAATCCTGCCCTTGAAACCGGCCCGGGTGGGCATTCTGGTGACCGGCACGGAAGTTTTTTCCGGAATCATCGAAGACAAATTCGAGGCGGTGATCCGAAGCAAAGTGGAAAACCTCCACTGTACCGTGGTGGATGCGGCGATTGTGCCGGACGACCCCGGCCAGATTGCCGACGCTATCCAAAAGATGCTGAACCAGCAGGCGGATCTCATTGTCACCACGGCGGGACTTTCCGTGGACCCGGATGACAAGACCCGGGAGGGCCTGGTCCAGGCGGGCATGAAAAACGCCCTGTACGGCGCACCGGTATTGCCCGGCGCCATGACCCTGGTGGGTAAAATCGGCGCTGCGACGGTAATTGGCGTGCCAGCCTGCGCCCTGTTTCACAAAACCACGAGCTTTGATCTCCTGTTGCCCCGGATTCTGGCCGGCCAGCAAATCACCCGGTTTGATCTCGCGAATATGGCAGAAGGGGCTTTCTGCCTTAACTGCAACACCTGCACATTTCCCAAATGCCCATTCGGGAAATAAAAACCAGACCAGCATTGCTATCCACCCGTCAATTGTTATAATCACAGCGATCACTGAGATCATAGAGGACGGCTTCTTTCCCCTCTGGGATCTCGGTGATCTTCGTGGTTTTATAATTAAAATTCTGGCTTCTGGCTTCTATCTTCTATTTTCTTTCTCCTCTCGACCCTCTATTTTTATCCAAAAATAAAATTAGTTACCTCCAATTTTGATTTTTTAAAAAAAAACATTTGACAGGCAACATTTTTGCGCATATATTTGCGTACAAGTGTACTGACAAATATTTTAACATTTATCAAAACAAATAATTAAACGATCGTAATACTAACTGCTTTTAAGCTTCCCTTTTAAAAAAAAGGAGTCACCAATGGCCCAGCACCTTCATTTAAAAACAACGGATGCGGATCCACATCATATCCATGAAATACCAGCTTCCCGAGTAAGCGGCCCGGGAAAAGGCGTTGCCATGAAAAAATGGCACGCGTTTTCCGATTTTGTTTTAAAACACCTTGTGACCGACGCCGAAATTATCAACGGCAACGCCCTTCTTTCAGAGGACGGCCGCCCGGTAGTGGCGATCGCTTCCCACGGCCCTGGCTTTGCCTGGATTCCCCTGGCCGCCCTGGTGGGAAAGTTTTTTATTGAAAATGGCCACGGCGAAACCATCGGCGGGCTGTTTCCCCACAAAGCCCTGTTTCTGGTCCCGGGCCTTAAGGCGTATTACAAAAAGAATCTGGGTGCGCCCACGGATGTTCAAACGGTTGACGATTTGGTGGATCTGCTTTTACAGCGAAAAATCGGCGTGACCGGCACGGCCCCGGAAGGAGCGAACTGCCTGTTCTCGTTTGACGAATATGTTGCCCCGTTCCGCTCCAAAGGCATGATCGCCGCTGCAATCAAATCCGGGTCTGCCATCTGCCTCATGGCCCACCAGGGGGCGGAAAGCTGGAATATCACATATAATCTGCCGTTTGGATGGACCGTGCCGCTGACTGCGGGCCTGCGGGGATTCAACATTACCCTGCCGCCCTGGAAAAAAATCTCGCGATATACGGTACTTTGCAGACAATATCAGCCGACACTCACAGCACGTGAGCTGACCATCAATTCAAAGCGGCAGGCCCGCCGGCTGCTCAACATTGAAATTGAAAAAATCAGGGCTGAAATGAATGCCATGACCGATGAAATCAAAGCCATGTCAAAACCAACGGCCGGTTTTGTAAAAGCAAGGCCCCGCACCGCATCCTTAAAAACGCCACATCGGGTATTCTCGTTAAAACCGGTCTTCCCAACAGATGAAGCGTATGGCTTTTAATTTTTTATCTAACAGGAGATTTCCCAATGTATAGTTCAGCAATGCGCGTTCCGGAAACCGAACAATATCTGTTTACCGACGATCTAATGCATGCGCCGGTAAAAAAAATCGAGAATGAAAAAGATCCGAACGGTGAAAACCGAGTCGCCGAACAAACGACAACCAAAACAATAAAAGCAACCGCTGGCAAAAACGGATTTGTCACCATCATCGCCGACATCCTCAGCCAGCGAACGGAAAACTGGTCCGTGGCCGGCCAGAATGCGGCGTTTATGAAGAAGCAGACCTTTCTATGGGATTTTCTCCTGGATCATTATTTCCGGGTTGAGACCACGGGGTGGGAACATCTTCCAAACAATCCTTCCATGCTGATAGGCGTTCATTCCGGCACCTGGCTCACCATGGACGCCTGGACCTTCTGTGCCGGGTGGTGGCGACGATTTGAAGGCCGCCGCATCCTTCATGGCACCGCCCACGACGCCCTGATGGCCATGCCGGGGATCGGCAGTTACTTCCGGAATGTGGGTGTGATTCCGGCAAAACGCGAATCCGTCTCCGCTGCCTTTGCCGCGGGCCACGACGTGGTCATCTGGCCCGGGGGTGAAGTCGACGCCATGCGGTCCTGGTCCAAACGGTATGACGTGGTGCTGGGGGGCCGTACCGGTTTCATCCGCCAGGCCATCCGGTCCGGAGTGCCCATCGTGCCGGTGGCCACCGTGGGCGGGCACGACACCGTATTCGTGCTCTCAGAATGCCGTAAACTGGCCAAGCTGCTGCGCCTGAAAAAAATTCTGCGAAGCGACATCGCGCCCTTGGTTCTGGGTTTTCCTTTTGGCATTACCCTGGAAGCATTTCCCATGCACATTCCCTATCCCGCCAAAATCCGCACGGAAATTCTGGCCCCGGTTGAAATTGATTCTGATCCGGATCGGGCAAATGACACCGCCTATGTAAACCGAAAATACAAAGAAGTTGAAACCGCCATCCAAAAGGGCGTGCTACGGCTGGCCAAGCAACGAAAAGGCTTTTTCTTTGGATAATTGATTTTTCCAAAACCGATCGGCTGACGTTAGAAAGGATGCACCATGAAACCAGAGCAAAAAACCACCGCAGACCCCCTGAGACTCAAATACATCAACAAAGCCTCAAAATTCATTGAAATTGAAGGAGACAGCCACTGCTGCAAACTTCATTACCGGGATGAGGGGTCAGGCCCCGTTCTGATGCTGCTTCACGGGGTGTGCGCGTCCCTGCATACATGGGATGCCTGGGTGGAGGAACTGAAACCTTTTTACCGCGTCATCCGTTTCGACATTCCCGGGTTCGGATTTTCCAGCCCCCTTCAAAAAGGGGGGTATGACCCGGCCATCGCCGTGGATATTATGCAAACATTTGCCCAAAAAATGGGCATTGACCAGTTTTTTCTGGCCGGCAATTCCATTGGCGGATTTATTGCCTGGAAATACGCTCTCAAATACCCGGAACGGGTGAAAAAACTGATTCTGATCGATGCGGTGGGGTATAATCAGAAATTACCCTGGATCGTGAATTTTGCCAGCAACCCCGTTATCCGGCCCTTTGCCCGGCGTATCATGCCCCGGTTTTTCTTTGAAATGGCTGCCCGGCAGGTATTCGGGGATCCCGCTAAGCTCACAGACAAGATCAAAGACCGGTATTTTGACCTGTCCACGTCCGGCAAAAACCGGCGCGCGTATGTGGATTTTTTTACGGTCATGCGGAAATTATGCGCTTCCGAAAAATTGCCAAAGGGCATGGACCAGATTAAATCACCGCTCATGCTCATGTGGGGGACCGAAGACCGGTGGGTGCCGCTGAAATATTTCCATTTGTGGCGCCAAAATTTCCCCAACGCCGCATTCAAATCCTATGCAGGCGCGGGCCACACCCCGATGGAGGAAATTCCGGTTGAAACCGCAGGCGATGCCCATGCGTTTCTGATGGCCGCCTGTTGATCCGGCCATCGATTGACACATGAATATTGTATAAAAAAAAAATAAAGGGTATACGGAAAGAAGTTTTTTGCACTGAATTTTGTATGTGAAAAGAAGGAATACGCCATGGCGTCACGCAAAGAATTGAAGAAGCAAAAGGAAAAGACCAGCCAGGCACTGATTGATGCGGCGTTGGAGCTTTGCGCGGAAGAAGGATACGCCAGCCTGAGCCTGCGGTCTGTTGCCAGAAAAGCCGGCATTGCCCCCACCTCTTTTTACCGGCATTTCCGGGAAATTGATGAAATGGGCGTGGAAATGGCGGCCCAGGCCGGAGCCGTCCTGGAAACCTGTCTGACCGGTGCCCTGTCAAAAACAACGTTTTCGGCCCCTAAAAAATCCAATGACCCGGCCCTTTTTATTAAAACCGTGGACAAAAACACCCGGTCCTTTATTGAAACTTTTATTGCCTGTTTTAAGAAAAATCAGCTGCTCCTGCATTTCTTTTTTCAGGAGCGGACCGGAAATGCCGATCCGGTGCGAAAAAGCATCGATGACACCTGGCAGGCACTGTGCAAAACCCTGGAACCGGCCATCGAACAAATTGCCCGGACCGCGAAAACCGAATTTAGTGACATTTCCCTTATTGCGGATGCCATGCTGTCCTGTTTAAGCGACTGCTGCCGGCAGATTCGGGTGCATCCGGAATTAAAACCTGCTGACATGGCCTCTCAAGCCGCCGGCCGACTGAATCTGCTGCTCATGGGCGCCATTGCCATTGCCCGACCTGACCATCATCTCTTCTTCCAAACGGCCCAAGGAGGCCCTAATGACTGATTTGCCGGACACCCTGAACCATTTTCTCGAAGCCCATGTTGCCTGGGAACTGGACCAGTTTAAAGACCATCAGTACCGGCAGACCATCGAAGAAGAAGTAAGTGCTGTTTTTGCCTGGACCCAAAAAATCAAACTCAAAGATGTCATTACCGCCAGCCAGATCATCGGCCTGATCAAGCGCAATGTTGTGGAACTTCCCATTGCCGGCGGGGTCACGGAGCTGGCCGGAGAAATGAGCCAGAAGGTGCTGGCCTCCCGGCACAATCGAAAAACCCGGCTGCAGGACATTTTTCCGCGGAAACAATATGATGAAATCATTGATAAGGTGGTTTCCCTTGAAAGCGCCCGCAACCGTCTCATCCACCGCTGCGTCAACAGTTCCGCCTATTCCCGCCAGGTGTCAGAACTCCTGTTTAACGGGATCAAGGAATACGTTCTTGAGGAGAACATCATTGCCAAAAAAGTTCCCGGCGTCTCCGCCCTGATCCGGGCTGGCAAATTTGCCGTCAACAATACCATGCTCAGTTCCCTTGAAAATATCATCGAAGAAAAAGTGAAACGCTATATCGAATCCAACCTGGAACGCACCCTCCGGCGCAGTGAAACATCCCTTGTCCGGTATTTTAACGAAGACCGGATTGTAGACGCGGGGGAGCAGGTCTGGGACCTGGTTTCGAAAAACCACCTGAATGAATACTTTTCCGCCATCAATGCCGATGACATGGAAGATTTTATTCTCATTGGCTATGAATTCTGGCTGCATTTCCGGAAAACCAAATATTTTGAAGGCATCTACACCGAACTGGTGAAATACTTTTTCAAAAAATACGGAAACAAGGAGCTATATGTCATTTTGGAAGATGTGGGCGTGACAAAAGAGATGGTCGTGAACGAGCTCTGTGAAATCGTGGCCCCGGGAATGGAAACCGCCCTGTCCACCGGCTACCTGGAAGAACGTATCCGGGCCCGGCTGTCTAAGTTTTACAATTCTCACCAGGCGGCTGAGGCCCTGTCGCCCTCCCCCAAAAAGGGCCGCCGCAAAAAAAACGCCCCTAAAAAACCCACCGCCGAATAAGCCGGTTCAGGCTGAGTTCGTCTTAAAACCGCTTTGACGCGCGCCAGCACTTCCCGGGGGGAAAACGGTTTGCAAATATAATCATCCGCTCCCAGTTCCAAACCAATCAGCCGATCAATTTCTTCGACCTTTGCCGTGAGCATGATAATGGGCACATCGGAAATTTTGCGGATTTCGCGACAAATTTCCATGCCATCTTTGCCCGGCAGCATGATATCAAGAACGATCAAGTCCGGCATGGATTTCCGGACCTGGGGCAGCACTGCATCGCCCCGGGATAAAAGCATCACCCCGTAATCAGCATTTTCCAAATAATCTTTGATGACATTCGCAATTTTTGCTTCATCTTCAACAACCAGGATCTGTTTTTGCATCATTCATGGCCCTTTATTGCTTGGTCAGTGGAAGCCGTATAATAATTCTCAATCCGCCGGAGACTGAATTTTCCGCCCAGATTTTACCCTGATGGGCTTCTATGATACTTTTGCAGATTGAAAGTCCCAGACCGCTGCCACCGGTCTCCCGGCTTCTGGCCGAATCGGTCCGGTAAAGCCGGTCAAACAGGCGGGGAAGCGATGTTTCCGGCACGCCCGGTCCGGTATCTTCAATCATAATCTCTATCTGGTCATTCTCCGCTTCCGCCGACACCTCTATCGTTCCCGGCGGTGAGGCATAGCGCACGATATTTTCAAAAATATTGCCGAACACCTGGGACAGCTTGTCCGCATCGCCCATTGTGTGAAGGCCGTCGGTTTTGATCTTTTCACGAAGATCCAACCCGCAACCCTCAAAGCGTGTTTTATAGCGCGCAATGCTTGTCCGGAGAACCGTCGCCAGCTCCACAGACACAGGCTGCATTTCAATAATCCCGCTTTCGGTTTTTGCAATAAGGCTTAAATCGTCAACGATTTTGGACAAAACCATGATTTCGGCATGCAGGGAGTCAACCGCCTGGGGACTCATTTTCCGGATGCCGTCCTGAAGTGCTTCAACCTCTCCTCTGAGCACGGCAAGAGGCGTTCTCAGCTCATGGGCGATATCGGTCAGCCACTGCCGGCGGACGTTTTCATGATCCTGCAATGTCCAGGCCATGGCATTGAAATCTTCTGCCAGCTGTCCCAGTTCGTCGTTTGATGCTACGGTAATCCGGGTGCTAAACCGGCGGTTTCGGACGGCCCGGGTGCCTTCCGCGATTCGCTTCACCGGCGCTGTCAGATGCCGGGAAAAAATAACGGAAATACCCACCGCCATCATCAGCACAATGGCACCGATGATGTAAAATGCCAGAGACTGTCGTTTTAGAAATGACATATCTGTCGGGTTTAATTTATGCGATTCATTTATTAATCCTAGCCAGCCGACCACCTGACCATCTATTTCAATCGATCGAAACGCCTGTTCCGGAATTGCCGGATTCCCGATAATGACATGCTTATCCGCATCAAAAAGAGAAAGCCTGCGCCCCATTTCTGACAACTCCATTAATCTGGGGCGACGCCCCGGCAGCCTGTCCGGCCCCCTCATGACAGGATCTCTTTCAAGATCATTTTCATGACGATTTTCCGGGCGTGGAGTCATTCCGGGGTTGGGTTCAATGTTACCGGAATTATCGGATGCCCGTTTTGCCGGGATATGTTCCGGCGGCGGTGGAAGATGGGTTGCACCGGCCGGGAAATAACTGTTTAACATGTCATGCCACTGGCGGGGATCTTCCTTAAAGTCTTTCCAGCTGTTACTTTTGCTGTATTGCTTTGATAAAGTGGCTGCCAGTCCGTCAAGGGAGTCCAGTTCCTGCTGCACCACATAATCGGAGAAATTGCGGTACACAAAAAACTGCATCCCCACCACCATCAAAACAACAGCCGATAATGATGTTGCAAGCATCAGAAACAAAAATTTTATAAACAACTTTGATTTCATGGGTCCTGCCCGGCGATTTCCTTGGTAAACAATTAATTTGTGTAAAAAGTATACCAAACAAAAAACCAGGATAGACTCTTCGACAGTATTTCTTGACAATTCCAGTATAGGATTCTAGTATCTTTTATACACCCGAATAATGGCGAAGAAACATCACATCTTCTCTTTCGCGATTTTTAGAATTCACATCAAATACGACCGGCAGTTCCTCCAGGATTTATCTCTTTTTTTGTTCAAGCATCTTGATGATCGGAGAGCAGAAATGAAATGCCCGAAATGCAAGCGTGAAAATCCTGAAGATGCCAGTTTCTGTAATGGATGCGCCTATCCTCTGAAAACTCTCGAACAAACCCCTCCCATCGACTTCAACCGCCCCCACTCCTACACCCCCAAATTTCTGGCTGACAAAATCCTCACCACCCGCAGCGCCATGGAAGGAGAGAGAAAACGTGTGACGGTCCTTTTTTCAGATGTTGCCGGTTTTACCTCGATATCCGAAAAACTTGATCCCGAAGAAGTCCACCAAATTATGAACGGATGCTTTAAAATCCTGATGGATGAAATTCACAATCATCAGGGAACGGTCAATCAGTTCACCGGCGACGGGGTGATGGCCCTGTTCGGTGCGCCCCTTGCCATTGAAAACCATGCCCAGAATGCCTGTCAGGCAGCTCTTGCCATTCAAAACGCCATAAATGATTACAGCAAGGAACTAACAAAGCAATTTGGTTTGGATTTCAGGATGCGCCTTGGCCTGAACTCCGGTCCGGTGATTGTCGGCTCCATCGGGGATGATTTGCGCATGGACTATACCGCCATTGGCGACACCACCAATTTAGCGGCCCGCATGCAATCCATGGCAGCGCCGGGAACTATTCTTGTTTCGCCTTTTACTTACCAACGGGCCAGTCAACAATTCAATTTCAGATCTTTGGGCAGACTTGAGGTTAAAGGCAAAAAAGATCCCATAGAAGTGTATGAGTTAATTAAAGCCAAAACTGACAGGCCACGCCTGGGCTTTGAACGGAAGATATTTTCAGAAATGCTCGGGAGAGACGAAGAACTCAATACGCTTAAACTGCAGGTGATGAAGACAATCAAAGGAGAAGGATCTGTCGTCAACATTATTGGGGAGGCAGGTATTGGAAAATCAAGGCTCATCGCTGAGCTAAGAAATAGTGACGTTATTAAAAGAATAACGCTTCTTGAAGGAAGAGCACTTTCGATAGGCAGGAATCTTAGCTTCCACCCGATTATCGATCTGTTAAAACATTGGGCGGGCATTAGCGAAGATGACAGTGAAGTCATCGCACTTGGAAAGATGGAAACCGCGATTAAAAGCGTCAGTCAGGAAGAAGCATATGAAATTATCCCTTTTGTGGCAACGCTGATGGGAATGAAATTATCCGGACGATATGCAGAACGAGTTAAAAATATCGAAGGAGAAGCATTAGAAAAACTGATTCTGAAAAATGTAAAGACACTGCTAAAAGAGGCAGCAGAACTGACACCAATGGTAATTGTAATGGAGGACCTGCACTGGGCGGATGACAGTTCCATCGAGATGTTGGAAATGGTCTTTCGATTGGCGGAAACACAGCGCATCCTTTTCATCAACGTGTTTAGACCAGGCCACAGGGAAACCGGCGAAAGGATAACTCAACGCATCAGGGAAAAATTACCGGTGTTTTATGTTGAAATCCGCCTGCAGCCATTAAACGAACAAATGAGTGAAGCACTGATTGATAATATGCTAAATATTAAAGGCCTGTCTTTTGACATAAAAAACAAGATTGTCCAGCGAGCGGGAGGAAATCCATTTTTCATAGAAGAAGTGGTTCGGTCGTTCCTTGATGAAGGAGCGGTAATTGTAAAAAACGGGACTCTTGAAATAACAGACAAGATCAAAACACTGGTCATCCCCTATACCATCAATGATGTGCTTATGGATAGGATTGATCGGCTTGAGGAAGACGCCCGGAATCTTGTAAAAATAGCTTCTGTTATCGGCAAAAATTTTTTTCACCGTATACTTTCTGAAATGGCAACTGCCATTGATGATATCGACTTCAGGATATCCCAGTTAAAAGATCTACAGATTATTGGCGAGCGTAAACGAAAAGAGGAGATTGAATATTTTTTTAATCATGCGCTGGTCCAGGAAGCCGCGTATGATTCTATTTTGCACCAGAAACAAAAAGAAATTCATCTGCAGGTTGCCACATCCATCGAACAGATTTTCAAAGAACGGCTGCATGAATTTTATGGAATGCTCGCCTATCACTTTAGCCGGGCAGAACATTACAAAAATGCCGAATATTATCTGGTAAAAGCCGGCGAACAAGCCATAAGGTCTTCCGCATCCATAGAAGCCCTGAACTACTATCAAGAAGGGTTGAAACTCTATTTGGAACATGGAGAAGATATCAAGGACTCAGCAAAACTTGCCATGTTTGAAAAGAATATCGCTATCACCCTGCACAATAAGTTCCGCTGGACAGAAGCGGTGGAACATATTGATAAATTCTTTGAATACTCAAACCTTCCGACGGACCCCAATAAAATTCTTACACTTTCCATTTTTTTTAAAAATACCATTTTAATGATGATGGGATTTGATCAATTAATGAATAGGTGGAAACCCTCACCCACAGATATTGATAACGAAATTTTTGATTTGCTTTACAAAAAAGGGGCAGCGCTGCTGCACATTGACAATCTGAGAATGTTTTTTGTAACGATGTATGGCGCGAACCGAATTGCTAAAATCAATGCCAGGTCAAATAGGGCCGCTGATCTTTTAATGGGCTTTGGGGGTATTTTCTCTGCATCCGGCAAATCTTATAAATTAGCGCATAAATATATTGAAAAAGGCAAAGCGGTGATGGATTTTGACAGCACTCAAAATCGCATCACCCTTATCTTTCAAACTACGACTTTGTATCACTTTTCAGGAAATTGGGATAAAATAGACTCCCTTGAAGATGACCTGATAAACGATGCTTTAAAAATGGGCGACCTGTTTAATACAATCGTTTATTTTTGGATGTTTTCCTTTATAAAGTTAGAAAAAGGTGAGTTTTCAGATTGCGAATATGCAATTTCCCGCTTAAATGAAATCGCCGATCTCTATGAAAGTGATTATGCGATCCAGGAAGCGTTTCTTTTGAAAGCGTACTTAAATCTTAGTAAGAAGAAATTTTTTAATGCGAAGATGGATGCTGATCAGGGACTTAAATATGCAAGAAAAAGAGGGTCAGATTCTCATCAGATCATGTTTTTAAGCTACAAAGCGGAAGCCTGTTTCTTTTTAAGCGATATAAGAGCTGCGGAAGAATCAATGCTCGAAGCCAAAAAAATAGCAGATCAGAAAAAAAGACTTATTTTCCCTTACTTAGCACCTTACCTGGTAACTCAATATGAAATAGATATTCAATTATTAGAAAAAGCTTTAGTGGCTGAAGATGTGGCACACGCATATAAGATAAAAAAAACCGCTCATAAAGCCGGAAAAAACGCCTTAAAAAAATTAAAAAAATGCGCCCCTTACAATACAAGAATCCTCCGATTGACTGGAACATTTTACTGGCTTACCGGCAAGCAAAGTAGGGCATTTAAATGGTGGAACAAAGCAATTAAAAAAGGAGAAGAACTTTGCGCCCGGCCGGACCTCTCCCGAGCATATTTTGAAATCGGCAAGACATTGCTCAGCCCCAAATGCAAATACAAAGAATGGAACGGTGCCACCGCCGAAGGATATCTTGAAAAGGCCCGAACCCTGTTTGAAGAAATGGATCTTCAGTGGGACCTGGATGAACTGGATAAGGTGATGACAGCATTATGAACTGATTTTTTCTATAACGGCATTATCAACTTCAAGCGAGAATGAAAAAAATGAAATGCCCGAAATGCCAGTTTGAAAACCCAGATGGGTTCCTATTTTGTGGAAAATGCGGCCACAATCTGCAGGAATCAAAACAATCCCACAAGATAGACTTCGACAAACCCCATTCCTACACCCCCAAATTCCTGGCCGATAAGATTCTCACAACCCGGAGCGCAATGGAAGGCGAGCGTAAACGGGTGACCGTGCTGTTTGCCGATGTGGCCGGCTTTACCTTTATATCTGAAAAACTCGACCCGGAGCAAGTCCACCAGATCATGGACGGGTGCTTCAAGATTTTAATGGATGAAATCCATAACTACCAGGGCACCGTCAACCAGTTTACTGGTGACGGAGTGATGGCTTTATTTGGCGCGCCGGTTGCCATTGAAAACCATGCCCAAAATGCCTGTCAAGCGGCTCTTGCCATCCAAAGCGACATGAAAAAATACAGTGAAGAATTGAACAAAAAATACGGCTTTGAATTTAAAATGAGAATCGGGCTTAACACAGGTCCGGTTATCGTCGGGTCTATTGGTGATGATCTGCGGATGGACTATACCGCCATTGGAGACACGGTCAACCTGGCATCACGGATGGAAAGCTCTTCCACGCCTGGCAATGTATTGGTTAGCCCGAGCACTTACGAACGTGTCAGGCATCGCTTTAAATTTAAACCCTTGGGCAAAGTAACGGTAAAAGGAAAAGAAGAGCCTTTGGATGTATATGAGCTTGTTGGTCAGATTGACAAATCTGGCGCAGGCATCAATCGGCAGGTCTTTTCCGAAATGGTGGGCCGTGACAATGACCTCAATAAGTTGGAACTTCAGGTCACCAAAGCCGTCAGTGGTGAAGGATCGATTGTCAATGTTATCGGCGAGGCCGGTATTGGAAAATCCAGGCTGATAGCCGAGTTGAGAAACAGCAGCGTAATGAAACGCATCACGCTGTTGGAGGGCCGGGCCATTTCCATTGGCCGGAATTTAAGCTTTCATCCCATTATCAACTTGTTAAAACACTGGGCGCAAATAAACGATAAGGATACGTCTGTATCTGCATTAGGCAAACTGGAAACCGCCATCAGAAGTATATGCCCGGAAGATTCTAATGAAATCTTCCCTTTTGTCGCGACACTGATGGGCATGAAACTGTCCGGTCGTCACGCGGAAAGGGTAAAAGGTATTGAGGGGGAAGCGCTTGAGAAACTGATTTTTAAAAATATGCGGGACCTTTTAATCAAGACAACGGAACTGACGTCGTTGGTTGTTGTGATAGAAGACCTGCACTGGGCAGACACCAGCTCCATCGAACTGCTTGAATCCATGTTCCGCCTGGCAGAAACCAGGCGAATTGTTTTTATCAATGTGTTCCGGCCCAATCATCCGGAAACCGGCGACAGAATAATCAAAACCATCAAAGAAAAGCTTCCTGCGTATTATGTTGAAATCCACCTGCGGCCGCTAAACGAACAAATGGGTGAGACGCTCATTAACAATATGCTCAATATTAAAGGTCTCCAGCAAGCCATTGTTGACCTGATCATCCAGCGTGCCGGCGGGAATCCTTTTTTCATCGAAGAAGTGGTACGGTCGTTCATTGATACGGGAGCGGTGGTCAGAGCAAATGGGGAATTTAAGGTAACGGAAAAGATAGAGAACATGGTGATCCCCCACACGATTAATGATGTGCTCATGGCCCGTATTGACCGGCTCGATGAGAATACCCGTGACCTTGTCAAAGTCGCCTCGGTGATTGGGAGAAGTTTCTTTTACCGAATTCTAACGGAAGTTGCAAACACGGTTGATGGGATTGACAACCGCCTGTCTTATTTAAAACAGATCGAACTCATCCGTGAGCAGCAGCGCATGGATGAGCTGGAGTATTTATTTAAGCATGCCCTGGCCCAGGAAGCCGCCTATGATTCTATTTTGCTTCAGAAACGAAAAGATCTTCACCTGCAGGTGGCCCGATCCATCGAAAAGGTTTTTGATGAGCGGCTTCATGAATTTTACGGGATGCTGGCGCTTCATTATATCAAAGGGGAAGATGATGAAAAAGCAGCCTATTACCTGATTAAGGCCGGTGAAGAAGCAATGAAGGCTTCGGCATCCAGCGAAGCGTTGAATTATTACCAGGAAGGGTTAAAACTGTATCTTCAGTCCAACAAAGACACCGCGGACCCGGAAAAGCTGGCCAGGTTTGAAAAAAATATCGCCATCGCTCTTTATAACAAATGCCGCTGGGAAGAGGCCGTGGAACATATCGATAAAGTCTTTGGATATTTGAATATAACGACTTCTCCGAACAAGTTTCTTGCAATAATTAAATTTATCAAAAATGTCATCTTTATTATAGCCGGCCTCGATCGAATATCTAAAAGAGCAAGGAAAATGCCCGATCAAAGGGATAACGAGGTTTTCGAGTTGTTTTATATGCGTAGCTCTGCAATGATTTATTTCGACAACGTTATACTTTTTTTTAGTACGATCAATGGATTTAATAAAATCTGCTTAGTTGATTGGAAAGAATCTTCTGATGCAACCAGGATTTTCTTAGGTACAGCTGCTTTGTTTTCTTTTTCTGGATTATCTCATAAGCTGGCTTACAAACTTCTGGATATCTGCAAAAATAAAATGAATCGAGAAAATATCCAAAATCTCATGGTATTTGCTTTTTTTAATGATGTTACAAACCATTGCTCGGGAGATTGGGAAAGAATTGCAACTTTTAAAGAAACGCTTCTAAGTGAAGCTTTAAAAAAAGGTGATTTATGGAATGCAGCAAATTATCTTTTCTTTATAACCTATGTGAAAATCGATCAGGGTGATTTTGAGAACACCCAACGTCTGATTGATAAAATGTCTAAAATCGCTGTTGCCTACGATTATAGTGTTGCTCTTGTTTATGTTGATGTTCTAACAACGTACATGTTGTTAAAGAAAGGCCAATTATCTGAAGCACTGAAAAAAGCGGAACAGGGTATCATTTTTTCTGGCCGTCACAGCACGGAATTTCACCAGCAAATGTTCTTTAGCTGGAGAGCCCAAGCACAAATCCTATTAAATGATGTTGATGGCGCAAAAGAATCCTTGCTAAAAGCCAGGAAAACAATCGATCAGCATAAATTCATGGTTTCAGTCTACAGTATGCCCTATTTTACAACTCAATTTATGGTAGATATTTATTTTTTGAAAGAGGCCATTGTCTCCAATGATAGAGTGAATCTATCAAAGTTTAAAAAAATGGCGCGTCATAGTGGAAAAAAGGCTTTGAATAATTCAAAAAAATATGCGCCGGGTGGGGTCGAAATCCTCCGACTTATGGGCGAATATTTCTGGCTCATCGGCAAGCAGAATAAGGCGCTCAAGTGGTGGGATAAAGCCATCAAAAAAGGCGAAGAATTAGGCGCCCGGCCGGATTTATCCCGTACCTATTTTGAAATCGGCAAACGCGTGATGGAACCCGACAGCAAATACAAAGAATTAAACGGCAGCACCGCAGCGGAATATCTTGAAAAAGCAAAAACCATGTTTGAAGAAATGGATCTGCAGCGGGATCTGGATGAGTTGGATAAGGTGACGGTAGCAATGTAATTTTAAAAATTTGTGGCTTAAAAAACCACAATATTAGGGGTACCATTATGAAGTGCCCGAATTGCCTATATGACAATCTGGAAAAGGTGAAAAAGGAATTGGCTGAGTTGACCGAAAAGTGATTAAAGCCTATTTTACGTTGACAACTGTCACGTTACTGTTTACAGTTTTTCTATGATAAAAACATTCGCGGATAAAGAAACAGAAACGCTTTTCATTGCCGGCAAATCAAAACGCCTGCCTTCTGATTTAATAAGAAGAGCTGTAAGGCGTTTAGAATATATCCACTATGCAAAGAACATAAATGACCTGTTGGTGCCTCCAAGTAACAGGCTTCACGCACTAAAAGGAGATAGGAAGGGGCAACATTCCATATCAATAAATACCCGGTGGCGAATTTGTTTCCGTTTCATTGAAGGGGATGCTTACGATGTTGAAATAACCGATTACCATTAAAGGATATGAACATGACTATATCAAATATAAAAAAAAGAGAAACGCGCCCAACACATCCCGGTGAAATACTCAGGGAAGATTTCATGCCGGATTTTAATCTGAATGCCACAACTATGGCAAAGGCCTTAGGAGTGTCACGCCAAACCATTAACGAAATTTTAAGAGAGCGGCGTGCCATAACGCCTGCCATGGCACTGAGATTATCACGGCTATTTGGCAACTCCCCGGAATTTTGGTTGAATGCGCAATATTCATGCGATTTATGGGATTCTGAACAGCGGTTTCATAAAGAATTATCTCAAATTCAACCCCTGAATGCAGCATAGCATTAAACCTTCTTCTGGTCTTCAATCGTTCCGGTCAAAGCCCCGAAAACAATTTGAGGACTATTGATGAAATGCCCGCAGTGTCACTTTGAGAACCCTGGAAATGCAAAGTTTTGCATGGAATGCGGCCATTCCCTGAAAACCCCGGCGCCCTACTCTCCCATAGATTTCACCAAACCCCATTCCTACACCCCCAAATTTCTGGCAGATAAAATCCTCACCACCCGGAGCGCCATGGAAGGCGAGCGTAAACGGGTGACCGTGCTGTTTGCCGATGTGGCCGGGTTTACCTCAATGTCTGAGAAGCTTGATCCGGAACAGGTCCATCAGATTATGGACGGATGTTTTAAGATTCTCATGGATGAGATCCACAAATATGAAGGGACGATCAACCAGTTTACTGGTGACGGGGTTATGGCTCTTTTTGGCGCGCCGCTGGCCCTTGAGAATCATGCTCAGAATGCCTGTCAAGCCGCCCTATCCATACAAAATTCAATTAATAAATACAGGGAAGATTTAAGGAATAAATTTAGAGTTGAATTTCAAATGCGCATCGGCATCAATTCCGGTCCCGTGATCGTCGGTTCCATTGGAGATGATTTGAGGATGGATTACACTGCCATCGGCGATACGACGAATCTTGCCTCAAGAATGGAGAGCTTAGCAGAGCCTGGCATGATTTTGGTTTCTTCCAATACTTACAAGAGGGCTTCCCGGAATTTTGCATTTAAATCAATTGGCAAGGTGGCTGTGAAGGGAAAACAGGAACTACAGGATGCATATGCGCTTGTGGACAGGATCACCAGACCGGGCGCCGGTATGGATCGCCATATATTTTCCGATATGGTTGGAAGGATTGAAGAGCTTAACAGGCTTGAACTTCAGGTTAGCAAAGTCATTGACGGCCATGGATCTATTGTCAATGTAATCGGGGAGGCCGGCATCGGCAAATCAAGGCTCCTTGCCGAGCTTAGAAACAGCAATCTAATGAAACGAGTCGTTTGCCTCGAAGGCAAGGCGGTCTCCATTGGCAAGAATTTAAGCTTTCACCCGGTTATTAATCTCTTAAAACATTGGGCGCGCATAAAAGATGGGGATACGTCGACAACAGCAGTCAATAAACTGGAAACCGTCATACGAAGCGTATGTCAGAAAGATACTGATGAAATTTTCCCTTTTGTGGCAACCCTGATGGGAATGAAGCTGTCCGGCCGACACGCTGAAAGGGTTAAGGGTATTGAGGGGGAAGCGCTTGAAAAACTAATTTTTAAAAATATGCGAGATCTTTTGATCAAATCAACAGAGGTGACACCGTTGGTCATTGTGGTTGAAGATCTCCACTGGGCAGATACCAGTTCCATGGAACTCCTTGAATCCCTGTTCCGCCTGGCTGAAACCCGCCGAATTCTGTTTATCAATTTGCTCAGGCCCAATCATCCGGAGACCAGCGATAGAATCATAGCAATCATCAAAGAAAAACTTCCGGTTTATTATATTGAAATCCGCCTGAAACCACTTAATTCACAAATGAGTGAATCCCTTATTATGAACATGCTTAATATAAAAGGGCTACAGCGCTCAATCGTTGATCAGATTATCCAACGTTCCGGCGGCAATCCTTTCTTCATTGAGGAGGTGGTGCGGTCATTTATCGATGAAGGCGCCGTGTTCAAACAAAATGGGGAATTCAGGATCACTGAAAAAATAGAGAAAATGACAATCCCTTACACTATTAATGATGTGCTCATGGCCAGAATCGACCGGCTCGATGAAAATACCCGAGAGCTTATTAAAGTCGCTTCAGTGATTGGAAGAAGCTTCTTTTATAGAATTCTTACAGAAGTGGCAAACACGATTGATCACATAGACAGCAGATTATCCTACCTAAAACAGACTGAACTTATTCGGGAACGAAAGCGACTGGAGGAGTTGGAGTATCTATTTAAACATGCACTTGCCCAGGAAGCAGCTTATGAGTCCATTTTATACCAAAAGCGGAAAGAGATTCATCTGAAGGTTGCGGAATCAATTGAAAAAGTATTTCATGAAAAGCTGCATGAATTTTACGGTCTCCTTGCTTTGCATTATACAAATGCTGAAAGGCCAGAAAAGGCGGAAGAGTATTTAATAAAAGCCGGAGAAGAAGCGTTAAAATCATCAGCGTCCGCCGAGGCGCTGGTATATTTTCAGGATGCATTGAAGTCTTTTGGCAAAAGGGATGTTGATCCTGACAAGATGGCGATGCTTGAAAAAAATATTGCCTATGCGCTTTTTAACAGAGGACGAACAAAAGAATCAATAGAGCATTTCACAAAAGTATTGAACTACTATAATCACAAGGAGATTAAAAACTCATTATTTGGAATTTTAAAATTAGCCTTATTTATTTCACAAATATTTTTGTGTTTGTATATCCCTTTTTTCAGATGGCGAAAAGTCGCCGGTAACAAAGAAAACGAAATGTTTCCAATGATGATGAAAAAAAGTATGGGGTTGTATACAATCGACTTAAAAAAATTTTTGATTGAAACCATCAATGTTACAAGGTTTGCTATTACTTATGACACATCAGCGATTGAGTCCGGAGCTTCATATTTTGTTGGGTTTAGTTCGATTTTTTACGTATCCGGCAATTACAGGTTAAGCAGAAAAGTATTGGATATTGGCAAGCAAAAAATTAAAAATGACGATATTCGCTCCAAATTATTTTATGAAATGAACAATGTGCTGTTAACATGGCTAACAGGAGAAAAACAGCAATACATTGAATATGATATAGATCTTGTAAACCAGAATATCCGGATTGCGGAATATTGGAATATTGCCGCGTATATTCTCTATCACAACCACTTTTATATTGAGCAGGGCGATATTCAAAAGGTCGAAGAACTAGTCAACAAGGCGCATGAAATTGCAGAAAACTATGAATATGATTTTGCCATGGAGCTTCAATTTATATCCAGGACCAAGTTCTTAATGAAATACAGAAAATTGGACGAGGGCTTGATAGCGGTAAAAAAAGGCATTGAGTTTATCAGTAACACGGGCTCAGTTGTATATTTACAGATCTTATACTCAATTAATAGCCGAATCTGTCTTATTGCAGGAGACACGGAAGAAGCGAAAAAATTATTATTAAAAGCTGAAAAAGTTTTTACTGAAAAAAAAATATATTCCATGCATAAAAATATTTACGCTCTTTCCCGATTTGCGTTTAATATAAAACATTTAGAAGAACTTATAAGAGCTAATGATAAATCGGAAATTGATAAAGCGATGAAACAGACGCTTCGATCAGGCAAAAATGCTGTTAGGATTTCAAAAAAAGTTATCTATGACGGTGTTGAAACTTGCAGACTGATGGGCGTTTATTACTGGCTTATTGCAAAACAGAAAAAAGCGCTTTTCTGGTGGAACAAATCAATAAAAGAAGGAGAACGTATAGGCGCTCATTTAGAACTCTCCAGGTCATATTTTGAGGTTGGCAAACGTTTACTTGAGCCGTCAAGCAAATTCACAGCTTTAAATAACATTAAAGCAAGAGAATACCTTGAGAAAGCAAAAAACATGTTTGAAGAAATGGATCTTCAGTGGGACCTGGATGAACTGGATAAGGTGATGACAGCAATGTAATTTTATATTTATCAGCGAGACGGGAGGCGGATTCAAGTATTTCATGGACCTGGGCGTTTAATCAGCGCATCAGACTTTCATTACTATGGAGGGCCTATGAATGAGAAATATTTAAACGCATCTGCTGAAGAGAAATCCTGCGCCCGCAATGTGGCAGATAAGATGAAAACAGTCGAACAAGCGGTTTCAGCCGTTAAATCCGGTGACCGGGTCTTTATCGGCACTGCCTGCGCAACCCCCCGATTGCTGATACAGGCTCTTGAGGAAAGGGGTGATGACCTGTTTGACGTCAAACTGGTTCATTTTTTAACGGATGGTGCCCTGCCCGTCAAAAACGGAACTCCCAAAAGCCGCTTCCAGCACAAGGTCTTTTTCGTCGGTTCTGATACCCGGGAGGCTGTCAAGCTCGGCAAGGCACAGTATATCCCCATCTCCATCGCTCACCTGCCCCGGCTCATCGAGAATGAAACCATCCCGATAAACGTCGCCATGATTCAGGTGTCACCACCGGACAACAACGGATTTGTCAGCCTGGGCGTTTCTGTTGATATTACCCGGGCTGCGGTTCTAAAAGCAAAAACGGTTATCGCCGAAGTCAATCCGAATATGCCGTATACACATGGAGATTCCCTGATTTCGGTGGATCAAATTGACGCATTTGTTGCTGCAGACACCCCCGTCATTGAATACCTGCATCAACCGGCGGATGCCATTGGAGAGCAAATCGCCCGGTATGTGGCCCGGATTATCCATGACAACTCAACACTTCACACCGGCATCGGCCGCATTCCCAATGAAATGCTCAAATTTCTGACCAACCGGAAAAATCTAAGCATTCATTCGGATGTTATCACCGAACCGGTGATCAGTCTGATTGAAAAAAATGTCATTACCGGATCCATTGTCACCAGCTACTTTATGGGCACAAAATCCCTTTACCGGTTAATCGACCGGAATACCCAGTTTTTCTTTCACCCCATTGATTATGTTTGCCGGCCGGACGTCATCTCTGGCATTCATCGCCTGGTGTCGGTGAGCCAGGCTTTTTCCATTGATTTGATGGGGCAGGCATGCGCCGATCAATTTGACGGTGAATTTTACGGCGGGCTATCAGCCCAGCCTGAATTTATCAGGGCTGCCGCTCTTTCGCCCGGCGGTAAATCAATTATCTGCCTGTCGTCGACCACAGATAACGGCAAGGAGTCCCGGATTCGCCCACTGCTAAAGGAAGGTGAAGGTGTTACGATTCTGCGCTCCGAAGTCCATTATGTGATTACCGAATACGGGAGCGCCTATCTTTATTGCAAATCCATCCAGGAAAAAGCTCTGGCGCTCATTGAAATCGCCCACCCCGAGTTCCGGCCCTGGCTTCTGGAAGAAGCCATAAGAATAGGCTATCTCACAAAAGGGCAGACCCTGAAAAGCAAGTCAGCGTATCCTGAGAATGAAGAGCGAGAGGTTGCGCTTAAAAATGGTGAAAAAGTACTGATCCGGCCGTCCAAAGCCAGTGACGCTGTGGGGCTCCAGGACATCTTCTACAACATGGCACCCAATGACATTTATACACGATTTTTCAGACATCTGGCATCTTTTACGGAAAAAATGGCCCAGCACCTTTGCAATGTGGATTATAAACATGAAATGGCATTCATGGCAGTGATTGGTGAACGGGAGAATGAAAAAATCATTGGCTCGTCGTGCTATTTTGTCGACTGTGACGACTCTTTGGGGGAAGTGGCCTATATGATCCGGCCGGAATGGCAGAAATGCGGTCTTGGCACGGCCCTGCAGGAACGAATGACAGAATATGCCAAATCAAAGGGCATTCGCGGCTTCAAAGCAACTATTCTTGCGGAAAATGAAAAAATGCAGAAAGTGATCCGAAAAGGCAGAAACGTCACATTTTCCCGTTGCGGCCATGAATTTGAAGTTGTCAGTCTGTTTTGAGGTAAACGCCTTATGTTCAGAGGGGGTAACTGACAATGAATTGCCCGAAATGCCAGCATGATAACCGTGAAGGCGCAAAATTTTGCGATGAATGCGGCCATCCTCTTCAGCAACCTGAACAAGCTCCTCCCATTGATTTTACCAAACCCCACTCCTACACCCCCAAATTCCTGGCGGATAAGATCCTCACCGCCCGGAGCGCCATGGAGGGCGAGCGCAAGCGCGTGACGGTTCTGTTTGCGGATGTGGCCGGGTTTACCTCTATGTCGGAAAAACTTGATCCTGAAAAAGTGCATCAGATCATGGACGGGTGTTTCAAAATCCTGATGGATGAAATCCACAATCACCAGGGAACGATTAATCAATTTACCGGCGACGGGGTGATGGCCCTGTTCGGGGCACCGGTAGCCATTGAAAACCATGCCCAGAATGCCTGCCAGGCAGCGCTTGCCATACAAGCCGCCATGGAAAATTACAGCAAGGAACTGGCAACAAAGTTCGGGTTAGATTTCAAAATGCGCATCGGTCTGAACACCGGCCCGGTGATTGTGGGGTCTATCGGCGATGATTTGCGGATGGATTATACCGCCATCGGCGATACGGTCAATTTAGCTTCACGGATGGAGGGCATGGCAGAACCGGGCACGATTCTTGTCTCGGACATCACTTACAAACGGGTCGGCCAGTTTTTTATATTTGAGCCGCTTGGCAAGGTGACAGTGAAAGGGAAAGAAGCGCCGCTGGATGCTTATAAGCTCACCGGGAAGATTGAAAGACCCGCTTCAGGCCTTGAGCGGCAGATCTTTTCCGAAATGGTGGGCCGGGATGATGATCTCAATAAGCTGGAACTCCAGGTAAATAAAGCTGCCAGTGGTGAAGGTTCCATTGTCAATGTGATCGGAGAAGCGGGCATTGGAAAATCCCGACTGATCGCCGAGCTGAGAAAAAGCAGTGTAATGAAACGTGTCACCCTTCTTGAAGGCCGTGCCATCTCCATTGGCAGGAATTTAAGTTTTCACCCCATTATCAACCTTTTAAAACACTGGGCGCAAATAAAAGAAAAGGATACGTCTGTATCCGCATTGAGCAAACTGGAAACAGCAATCAGAAGTGTATGCCCGGATGATACCAATGAAATCTTCCCTTTTGTGGCGACCCTGATGGGCATGAAACTGTCCGGCAGGCATCTTGATCGGGTGAATGGCATTGAGGGAGAAGCGCTTGAGAAACTGATTTTTAAAAATATGCGGGACCTTTTAATCAAGACAACTGAACTGACACCCCTGGTTGTTGTGATAGAAGACCTGCACTGGGCGGATACCAGTTCCATCGAACTCCTTGAATCCATGTTCCGGTTGTCCGAAAATCGGCGGATTGTCTTCATCAATGTATTCCGGCCAAACCACCCGGAGACCGGCGACAGAATTATTGAAACCATCAAAGAAAAACTGCCTGTCTATTATGTTGAAATCCATCTCCAGCCGCTGAATGAGCAAATGGGTGAGATGCTCATTAACAATATGCTTAATATCAGAGGTCTCCCGCATGCTGTCATTGACCAGATCATCCAGCGGGCGGGAGGCAATCCGTTTTTCATCGAAGAGGTGGTGCGGTCATTCATTGATACGGGTGCGGTGGTTAAGGCGAACGGTGAATTTAAGGTCACGGAAAAGATAGAAAAAATGGTGATTCCGCACACCATCAATGATGTGCTCATGGCTCGTATTGATCGGCTTGACGAAAATACCCGCGATCTGGTCAAAGTCGCTTCCGTGATCGGGCGGAGTTTCTTTTACCGGATTTTAACAGAAGTGGCAAGCACGGTGGATGGGATCGACAACCGTCTGTCTTATTTAAAACAGATTGAACTCATCCGTGAGCAACAGCGCATGGAGGAACTGGAATATCTCTTTAAACACGCCCTTGCCCAGGAAGCCGCGTATGATTCCATTCTGCACCAGAAAAGAAAAGACCTTCACCTGCAGGTAGCCCGATCAATAGAGACGGTTTTTGATGAACGCCTTCATGAATTTTACGGGATGCTAGCGCTTCATTATATCAAAGGCGAAGATGAGCAAAAGGCAGCACATTACCTGATTAAAGCCGGTGAAGAAGCAATGAAGGCATCGGCATCCAGCGAAGCGTTGAATTACTATCAGGAAGGGTTAAAACTGTATCTTCAGTCCAATAAAGATACCGCAGACCCGGAAAAGCTGGCCATGTTTGAAAAAAACATCGCCATTGCCTTGTCCAACAAGTGCCGGTGGGTTGAGTGTGTCCAGCACGTTGATAAGGTTTTTGAATATTGGAATATACCGGCTTATCCGAACAGACTTTTCGCAACAGTTAAGTTTATCAAAAATGTCATATTTATTATGACCGGTCTCGATCGTGTATCCAAAAGCACAAGAAAAATACCCGGTCAAAGGGATAACGAGATTCTTGAATTACTTTATATACGTGGCCAAGGATTTGTTTATTTGGATAATCTCAAACTTCTTTTTAATTATTTTAGTGGATTTAATAAAATTTGCTTGGTTGATTGGAGCAAATCACCTGATGCAACCCGTGTTTTTTTAAATACAGCGAGTGTGATTTCTTTTTCCGGATTATCTTTTAAGCTATCTTACAAATTTCTGGATGTCTGCAACAATAAAATGGATCAAGAAAATATCCAAAATATCATTTCGTATGCTGCTATGTATGATTCAATAAACGCATACTCGGGGAATTGGGAAAAGATTGCACCTTTCAAAGAAACGCTTCTAAATGAGGCTTTAAATAAAGGAGATTTATGGAATACAACGGTTTACCTTTTTTGGATAACCATTGTGAAAATCGATACAGGTGACTTTGAGAACACTGGGCGCCTGATTGATAAAATGTCTGACATCGCAGTTGCCTATGATTATAACGCTGCTGCTGGTTGTACCGATGTTCTGACAACATACCTATTATTAGGAAAAGGCCGATTCTCTGAAGCACAAAAGAGAGCTGAACAGGGTCTCATTTTTTCTGGCCGACACAGCACGGAACTTAACCAACAATTTTTCTTTAGCTGGAAAGCTGAAGCCCAAATCCTGTTAAATGATACTGAAGGCGCCAAAGAATCATTGCTAAAAGCAAAAAAAATAATCGATCAGAATAAGTTTGTATCTCCAGCCTTCAGTGCACCCTATTTTTCAGCTCAATTCATGATAGATATTTCCTTATTAAAACAGGCCATGGTTTCTAATAAAGACAGAAAGAATCTCTCAACGCATAAAAAAAAGGCGCGTCATAGTGGAAAACAGGCTTTGAAAAATTCAAAAAAGTTTGCGATTGATTGCGTCAAAAGACTTCGTTTGATGGGCGAGTATTTCTGGCTCATCGGCAAACAGAGTAATGCGATCAAATGGTGGGATAAGGCAATCAAAAGAGCAGAAGAATTAGGCGCCCGCCCGGATTTGGCCCGCACCTATTTTCAAATCGGCAAAAGCCTGGTGGAACCCGCCAGTAAACATAAAGAACTAAACGGCATCACCGCCGAAGAATACTTAAACAAAGCAAAAACCCTGTTTATCGAGATGGACCTGCAATGGGATTTGGATGAACTGGATAAGGTGATGGCGGCTGGACGCTAAATTAGATTAAAATTTATTTCAACTTATAAGTTCTGTACCGAATCGAACGAAACTTCTGATATCCCTGATATCCCAGCCTGAAAATAATAAGGGTAATAAGAACAAAGCCCAGGAGGAGTGTGCCCTGTTGGGATGATTCCCTGGCAAGAATGCGGGTGACATTAAGAAAGGGTAAAATAGCAAAAAACAACGTTACCAATGCGCCGACGATCCCGTAAAGCCAGAATAAGCCCTTTACCCGTGGGGTGATATCTTCTTTTGGCTGCTTTGATGAGATAAAAATCCCGATCAGGCTGTTCTTTAAAAATTGCAGGGATCGGCTGCGCAAGTTGGGAATGTTGGTGAGATCCATGAGCATGTAATACGCATCCATCCGAATAAACGGGTTAAAATTCAGGATGAGTATCACGATGCACACGATAGCGAGACATACCCAGAGGGATTCCCATATGGCCCCGGAGCCCGCATATGCGCCGGCGGCCCAGAGTCCCAACCCCAAAACAGCCCATGTCGTTAGCGGGCCTGCCAGGGAAACAATGAACCGCTGGGACCTGCGCGGAAAGTTCCAGGCAGCGGATGTATCGCAGAAAAAAATAAACGTCCCCAGGTAAAACATAATTCCCAGACGGTTTACTTTCCCGCCATAGTGTTTGCACATCAGACCATGGCCGAATTCATGGATAAACGCGACAACAAGGATCAGAAAATAAAGAATAAATATGGCTTCCGGGTGGGACAGGAAAAAATTCTCCAAATTGGCGATGGTGCGGATGAATTGATCGTAATGATGGAATAATGGATAGAGTCCGGACAGACCGACCAGAACCAAAACCAGAAATCCGATGGGATTAAATAAAAATCGGGTGGCGCGGTACGCCAGGGTGATGGCTTTATCCGGCTGGGGGATGGAAAAAGACGGGTTGATTAATTTCCGGATAATTTTGCGAAGCCTGCTGTGGGCTTCTTCTTTGTCCGGGTCTGAGAGCAACCGGGAAGCTTCCAGCTTCTCATAAAGAAAGGTGATCCGCTGGGGGGAGATCATTCCCAGTTTGTCGATATGTTCCATATAAATATCATAGCAGGTGCTTTCACCGTTCATGCCTTGTATCATGCACGCTTCGCTGGGCCCCAGCTTGAGTATTGTTTCCGAATCCGGATCCTGAATAATACATCCCAACGGCGCCAGCGCGTTGTCCGCGTTGAAATATTCAATGCGCAGGTCTTTTCGAAGTTGCGGAGACAACCCCATCACCCACTGACGGCGTTCTTTGCCGATCTCCCGGCGGTACTTTATCATCTGAAACACATGCTTTGATCCGCGCACGGAGAAAAACACCCGATCCATGCGCCGCCGGATCAAATGCAACCAGAGGACATCCAGATTGATGTTGTCCAGGTCGGTATCCGATTCCGGAACCTCGTAATCTTCTGTTTCATGAGGGTTCAGGGGAATCTTTCCATTATAGACCAATCCGATCATAATGGCATCGTTATGAAAATCGAAAGATATCTCATAATCATCGGATATGCCCGCTTCACGGGCCGCAAGCAGGAACGCTTCGCAGGCTTCCAGAAGTGACTGGGTCAGGTCATCCTCGGCCTGCTTGGTGAAATCATGAAATTTCGCATAAAGGCGCACGGTCTCGTTTAGCATCGTCAGCCAGTTCTCACTGGCGGGCAGGGTTAAGGTGATTTTATTATTCATCACATTTTCCCAAAGTAAAGCCGCCGATAAACGGTTCTGTTTGCCATTCAATTTCCAGAACCTTTCCCAGCAGGGCGGCATCAACATCCCCCAGCGCGCAGGGGCCCAGGTCCAGTGCCTCGGCCACCAGATAGAACGTCTGGTACAAGCAGCCCAGATCCTGCTGAATCAGCTTATAGGCAATAGATTCGTATTTCCAGGACATCCGTTCGAACCGGGCGGAAATATACAACGTGATGTGGGGCGGGATCGGGCTGATAATCTTGTGGGGATTCCAATCCAAAAGTTTTTGGATGGACTTATCCGAGGATTCGATTTTTTCCAACCCATGTTTTTGAGGACAGTATCGGTAAGCACCCGGGTCGCAATTTTCACATTCCCGGACAACGGGATATATTTCAAATGCATGCCGCGCCCCCCCGCTGGGGCTGGGCCGTAATGAAAGGATCTCTTCATGGACACTATCCTGGACAAGCCCCTGAATCCTGGACGAATAGAAAAGAAAAGCCGCCAGTTCAGCAAGAGAGACCGGCGTTTTGCTATATTTTCTTTTTGACCGCCGGGCTTCCAGAATCATTTCAAAAGGCCGGGCCATTTTATCCAATAAAATGCCATCCGGCCGGCTAAGGGGAAACATGTCATTTGACACAATGGGTTTGACAACCGGCGGGGACTTTCGTTTTCCGGCAAATCGATAGGTCCCGCCAATGGGGAATGAGTGCCTTCCCTTTTGCGTTCTGGAATAGAAGAACAAATCATGAAACTCCCAGGCATCCAGAGAAGACCGCGGGTCTGCCTGCTCCCTATGTGCGGGTTCGATAATTCCGGTTGCATTCAGGGCGGCCAGAAGCACATGGTATTCTAGTTCCAAAGCATCAGGAGCCATGCCGCCGCAGAGACGAAACAAAAGCTCCGCCAGTTCTTTTTTGTGGATGATAAAGCGACAGGGGGTGAGCGCGCATTCCAAAACCATTTCCCCCGCATCCTGTCGAAGGAGGGAAAACCGGGAAAGGCGGTAGCACGTTTCAGGGTTCAGTTGACGGGTCTGATATGCTGATTTTTGGAGGGCGGGGCTGACGGAAAAAAGCGGGTCGCCATTCTGGCTGAATCGGGCAATCAGGAAACCGGCTGAAACCAGTTTATCGAAATAGTAAAAAAAGGTCGCCCAATCCGGAGCATCAGGAGATGGACCGAAAAGAGAGGCCATCTCATCTTCAGTGAGCCATCGGGTTTTCAAGGCATTGCTCAGCGCTTCCGGCGCTTTTGTCTTCCAGTATACATATCGCTCCGTGAGAATGGAAAACAGGCAGCAGCCCTGGTTTTTTTTATCCTCTTGCACATCCGCGCGAAGCTTGTATGAAAACATATGGAATTTCCTGCATATCCGCTTCGGTCAAGTCGGACCAGTCGGCACGGTGGCCGACTCTACGAAGTCAACCGCAATATCTTGTAGGGCGGGCCACCGTGCCTGCCGGTAATTTTTGAAGTGGATAAACAAATAAAAATTTTTCGATCAAAAATAGAAAGGTACCGGATTCAAGTCTTCTTCCGACAGAGGCATTTTAAACCAGCCCATTTTAACCGGCACCTGGAAAAGCCGCCTGGGGGCAAACCTCGGCCAGAAATGGACCAGGCCCGGGACAATCACGCGAACCACACGCAGGTCCACATCCGGCCGCGTCAGGTCCACCGCAAACATCTCCATATTCTTTTCTTTTATAAGGTCAACACAGTACTCAATATCTTCCAGAAAATCCTCCGTTGCCGGGCTGGTAAATTCATGCCGGGACCTGAGACGCGCAACGGAATCCGGATGGATGTATTCCATGTCGGAAAACAGGCGGCCGCACATTTGCTGAAAATACTTATTGACCTGAAAGGTGGATCGCAGATTCCATGACTGACCCAATTCAGACAACGACCGAATCAAAGCAATTTGTATGTCCAGATGTGCACCCAACCCGATTAGCGGGTCTTCTTTCGGGTCTGTGGTGTGAATCGCGACGGCGGCAATGACAGGGATCCCAAGATCCGTGGTCAGATCAAGGCAGTAAAGATGATAGCCGTTATCTGACAGCCCGTTCCGGAGCTGATCGACATAGCTGATTTCAAAAGAACTCAAGTCTAATTCCGGGCGCTGAATCCGGTTATACCACCAAATCCCCACGGCATCGCGTTCCACGAGTTCGAAAAAAGCCTGAAGCAGGGTTTCCTCCAGACAGTTACCGGCAGCCACGCCATTGCTGTCACCATTGAAAAACAGGCCACCGCAATCCGGGGGATAATTGTAATAGACATAAGCGCTTGGAATCAGACGCCATTGTTTTCGTGTCAGGGACCAGGCAGGTGTCCAGTCAATTTCTGCTTTTTTTTCAAAAGGCTCGGGGACGTATGATGTTTCGGCTTTTCTCCGCCACATCTCGCGATGCTCATATTGTTGTCGGCTATATGAGATCAAGGAATCAGGATCAACGGCCCGGTCTTGAACGGCTTGATAGGTTGCCTGAATTCTGGGTTCATAGCCTTCATATTGCGTGCAATACCGCTCGATCGCCTCTCCCATGGCACTGGCCCTGGCCTGCGCGTCAGTGGTTCCCTTGCCGGTACTGATACCGGTGGGGCTGATCCTGGCTCTGTGAAACCAGCCTAGGAGACTGCCCAGCGTCGGCCATGTGGATGTATAGTAGTAACCGAAAAAATCCGGGATATCCGTCATGCGGCGCAGGAAACCGACTGTTCCGGTTATCGGGCTCATATGGTCGGCCAGATTCCGGCATGTCTCCTCTGCCTGAATGATGCGTTCGCCGCTATGCTGGTAGCCGGATTTCAACCTGGAGCTCAGTTTCATCGGCTTTGCGGCATGAAAATCTTTCACGGAACAGGATGTGGAGTTACCGCAAACCGGGCATTGCGGCCGGCCTATCAGCCGATGGCGTGTCACTTCCAGGTTTTTCAGATCTATGGTTAACACCCTATTTTTTAAAGTATCATCCGTGCGGCGGGCATGCAGTTTGGCAAGTTCGAGTTTTAAAAAACCAAAGGCAATATCAAGGGAGAATGGCGTCTGTCCGGTTGAAAGCCCGGAGGAATGAACCGGAGGATTCTTCTTAAAGTAATAGGATTCAATTACCCGGTGGCCCCGGAGTCGATGCAGCAGGCATTCAAGACATCCTGTTCCATCATGCTCAAATAATGGGCCTAACCACGGGATAAATCCTGAAGGTTTAAACGGCAGCCAGCAGATCTTTTCCGATATCGCTTTCCGGTTAATTTCAATGAGCGCTTTTTCAAAATAATCAGGAGTTATAACGACACATAATGAACCGGGGGAAATGGAGACGGAATGGAATTCATCCAGAGCGAGGAATTTAAAGTCCGGGTCATTAAATCGGATGCTGAGGTCGGTGTCACAACTGCCGAGAGATATCAGGTAAACAGTTGCGGGCCACTCATCAATATCTTGCGGCGCTTCGCATATTTGATTCAGAAATACCTGAGAGGGATGCAAGTCCTCGTTCCGGCCGTCTTCTAAAAAACCGTTTTTTTCAAGCTGTAGAAGGTGAAAATAGACTCTGGCAGCGCCAAAATCGTTCGAGAATTGATCCGCAATTTCATGGACACTCCGCTTCCCGTTCAGAAGCGGGATAACAGCAGCGTAAATCCTGCCATGCAGAATGTGCTGGGAATTTTCAGAAAGAACGGCGCTTTCATTCTGATCAATGACAACGGGATGGAACCATTTTTTGAAGCGAGGAAATTCAATCATATGAAAATCTGAACGCCTCTGTTGACGGCTCTCATGGGCTATAAAAACAAATATCCAGGGCAGCCGTGTTTGTCGTCAATCTGATTTACTGAATTAAGTTAAGGCATATGCGGAAGGCGAAGGATCTGGATGTATGTTAACCCTTCTTATTTGCCTATCAAGCCACCGGTAAAAATGTCTCCGATGACTTGCACCGGACCTAGCAGGCAAAGGCACAAACAGGACATCGCGGCCAGCCGTTCTTCCACATTTTCAATGGCGCCGTCTTCAGACTCGGGAGCGGCGGGAAGGACCATGTGAAAAAGACTTTTTGTGTTTTCCAAAACTTTAATTTCCATTCCCTCAGGCACATCAAGGCCATCTTCTCTCAACACTGATGGCGCATCGGAAAGTAGCCTTTGCTTATAGTCCTCATCAGCCCAGGCTTTAGCAATACACATGGCCCATTTTTTTTGATGTTCAGCGACTAATTTTTTCATTTTGCCCCCCCATTCCCCAATTGTTATGGATTATAAAAAATACTAATAAATTACAGATCAAATTACAACATTTTTAGTGCTATCACTTCGTGATAGTCGATAGGGTTTCGGTCGGCGAAAATGTTTTCAAAAAATTCTGTATCGATTCAATGAATTGAAAGAGGCGTTTCTATAATCATTTTTGTTTATGAAATTGTAATGTCAGATAATTTTTAGCTTGGTGCCTCCGGTAGTTGATCTCATCCGCAAATTGTTTAATTAACACCCATCCAAGCCCCCCGATCTTGCGGTTTGAAATATCCTCATTAATATCAGGAGTATAAATCGCTTCCAGATCAAAGGGCTGGCCGGTATCAACCAATTCAATAATGCAATTTTCGCTTTGGACGACTTTACAATCAATCTCTATTTCTCCCGAATGGCCATCCGGATAAGCATGATGAATGATATTTACCAGCGCTTCTTCACACGCAAGCTCGATTTCAATTATCTGTTTAGCGGGGAACCCCTGGCTGGTGGCAAAATCCGCAGCAAATTTCTGCAGTTTCTCCATATGTTCCAGTTTTGCCGGTGCCTTCATTTTCGGCATTGTATCATTCCCAGAAATTAAAGAATTCTGGCCCAACGAAAGAGGCTTGGTTTATGCCTCAGAAGGGCCGGTTTACTTCAAACCGATAAAAGTGATAACTAAAGTGATCTAAAGTGATTAAAATTGAGGACTGCGCTGATTGCGCGGCATGTTTTGAAATTAAAAAAGACAATGCCGCAGGTATTACCCGCAACTTTAGTTCACTTGAAGCTTTAGGCACTTTGCACTCAAGGTGTAATGACCCCGGTATAGCTGATATACTCTGACCTGGCCTAAAGGATCAGATTTTCGATGTTAGAATAAAATCTCATTTCACGTTTGAAAGTGCTTCCTCAACTGAATCAAAAACAGGAATAATCTGATTAAATCCTGAAACATCGAAAACCTGCTGCACAATATCTTGCAGAGAAGCGAGGGCAATTTTTCCGGATTTTGATTTGAGTTTCTTTGCGAGCTTAAGAAAACTCCTCAATCCCGCACTGCTGATATACTCAAGTTCTTTCATATCAAATACCAATGAAGCTTCACCTTCATCCATCATCAGGCCAAGCTCCCGGTCAAAATCAGGAGATGAGGCTGCGTCCAATCTGCCGTTTACGGAAACAATAAGGGTTCTATCCAATTTTCTTTTGCTAATTTCCATTTGCTTGTCTCCATTTTCAACCGATTTTACGGTGTACCGCAATCATCGTAATATCATCAAACTGCGGTGCATCATCGATATGGTTGAACAAATCGATGGTTATCTGCTCGATTAATTCTGAAGCAGTTGGGGCGGGGTTTTCTAAAATAGTATAAAATCGTTCATTGGTAAAAAACAATTTATCAGGGGAAAGCGCTTCGGTCACCCCGTCCGTATAACCGATTAACGTATCGCCCGATTCCATTTGAACCTGTTTTACGTTAAATTTTGACCCGGCTATCATTCCCACTGCCGGCCCGGTTGCATTCAACCTTTCTTTTATCCCGGAATGACCGACGATAATGACAGGTTCGTGTCCGGCATTGACATAGTTAATGATACCGGTCTGGGTATCTAATATTCCGAAAAAAAGCGTTGCGAACATCGCCTCCTCACCATGCTCTATTGCAATGTAGTCGTTGGTGAGGGAAACCGCGCGCAAGGCCAAAGCCTCGTAAAAGTGATCTTCGGAAGAATTCGCCGTTTTATTGCCGGTGCCGGGGACTGACAATCCCTGCAAGCTGATTTGTCCCGAAAAAACACGAATCAGGCTTCGAAACAATGCCATGAATAACGCCGAGCCGACACCCTTATCGCACACATCGGCAATTACCAGTCCAACAAGATTTTCCGGCAGTATGAACGCATCATAGAAATCGCCGGATACCTGCCTGGCGGGATGAAAACAGGAGGAAATTTCCCAACCCGGGATTCTTGGAATTTGACTGGGGAGAAAATCCCTCTGAATCTTTTTGCCTTTTTCCATTTCAGCGTCCAGGGCTTTTGAATAGGCTTCGATTTTAAACTTAGCCTGCTCCAATGATCGGTAGGAGTCCTCCAACTTGCTGTAAAGTCGAGCATTTTCGAGCGCATTGCCGATCTGGCTGGCGGTTAACACCATAAGATCAGCGGTCTCCTGAGTAAAATGACCGGCTCGGGCATGAAGCAGGGTCAGGATGCCCATCAGATTTTCACCGCGAAGGATCGGAACAGACAATGCCGAACCCACCTCGTAAGGCTGGCCGGGGAGATCCAGCCAGCGATCATCGTTTTTTGTATCAACGATCAATCCAACTTTAAGATGGAGTCTCACCCATCCGGCCAGTCCTTTATTAAATACCGTTCCGATAATCCTGTCGCTTTGTTCCGGGGTGGCGTCCGTGCGGGTTAAAATACTGTCGGTAACCGCGCCATTGGGATCGAGCAAAAACAGGCTGCCTTTTTCCGCGGCGGTCAGTTCAGTGGAAACTTCAAGGGTTTTTTGCAGGATTTTGGTTAATACATGTTCTTTGGCTGAAGATCGCGCAAGGGTCACAAAATTTTCAAGCAACCGGCTTTGGACCTGAAGCGCTGATTTTTCGCTTTTTAACCGGGCGATCTCTTTTTTAAGGAGTTGCGTATCGTTCAATGGGTTTCAGCCTCTGCTGTTATCGGCATTTACAGATTCAATATTAAAACCTGCCAGAACTTTTTGAGATATTGCGACAATGCGATCTTACTATTCAAATATATTGCATTAATAGTTTGACCTGTCAATCTTAAGCAGAAGCCGTATAATGGCAACCAAGACATATTCGATTTTGGGCAGCCACTCCGACCGAATGGTTAACCTATAAAATTTTCCGTTATTTATAACCATTTTCAAGCCTGACAAAATCTTTTTATTTAGCTTCACACAAAACTGCATGCAATACACGCATAAAATGCTTTATAAAAATTAAGAATATTTGCTTAAATTCCGCTTTAAAAAAAATATTTTACATAAAAACATATACTTAATAAAAAACATAGGGGGTTGGCACACTTATTGGATTACTTATAGTTAAACAACAAACAAACTTTAACCCAAAACAAGGAGGCACAAAATGGATATCTTAATATTAATCGGATACGTCGTCGTTCAGACAGTTGCTTCGATTTTCTAAATTTATGACTATCACAAAAAAGATCAGAATTTAAACAGCAATAGCCAAAAGGAGGCACAAAATGGATATCTTAATATTAATCGGATACATGGTGGTTCAGACAGTTGCTTCGATCATCTAATGATACTCGTCCAAAAAATTGAAGCTTAACCGAAACCCAAAAAGGTTCTTTGAAAGGAGGGATAAACCGTAAAACCGACAGATATTGGGAGATCTCTTTAATCCGGGTTGGGTCTGTATAATTCCTGAAACATACTTTTGGAAAATAGCCATCAGCTCCCAAATTTTTTAGAATTTCTTTCAACATTGATAGAAACAGGAGAAATCAAAAATGAAGACTTTGGTTGATGAAAATCAGAAAAAATGGGCCCTATGTGTCGCCAGGGCATGGGCTGATGAGGATTATAAAAAAAGACTGCTGTCCGATTCTGCCAAAGCGCTAAAAGATGAAGGGATTAATCTGCCGGAGGGGATTAATATTAAAGTTGTGGAAAACACCCAAAGCACAATTTACATGGTGCTCCCCGTCGCTCCCGAGTCTGAAGACGGCGCCATTGAAAATGTGGAAGAGCGACTGGCCGCGATGTCTTGTCTGTGCCTCTGTCTGCTGGGTCCGATGCAGGCCATCGGAGATCTTTTGACTGGCGGTTTGACGGGCAGGTAAAAAATTAATGGGACCCAGCATTGCCAATTGCCCCCTATCGTCGTTGGGGGCAATTGGACCTCTTTTTTTCAAAACCAGGATAGACTCTTCGACAGTATTTCTTGACAATTCCGGCATAGAATTCTAGTATCTTTTATCTACCCAAATAATGGCGAAAAAACATCACCTCTTCTCTTTCGCGTTTTTTAAAATTCACATCAAATACGACCGATAGTTCCGCCCGGGTTTATCTCTTTTTTGTTTTTTTGTTCGAGCATCTTGATGGTCGGAGAGTAAAAATGAAATGCCCGAAATGCCAGCGTGATAATCGTGAAGGGGCAAAGTTCTGTATTGAATGCGGTGAAAGCTTTACCGTTTCATGCCCCAAATGCAATAAAGCCCTACCGCCTGCGGCAAAATTTTGCGATGAGTGCGGCCACAATCTCCAGGCGCCCCAGAAATCGCCGGATTATTCCGAACCCCAGTCCTATACCCCCAAATTTTTAGCGGATAAAATCCTGACCGCCCGAAGCACCATAGAAGGAGAACGGAAACTTGTCACCGTCCTATTTGCCGATATCGCCAACTTCACATCTCTATCAGAAAAACTCGATCCGGAAGAAGTGCACCAGATCATGGACGGGTGCTTCAAAATCCTCATGGATGAGATTCACAATTTCGAAGGCACCATCAACCAGTTTACCGGCGACGGTGTCATGGCGCTGTTCGGCGCGCCCATTGCCCATGAAGATCACGCCCAGCGGGCCTGTTTTGCATCGCTGTCTATTCAGAAAGCGATAGAAAAATATGGTGAAAAATTAAAGAATGAAGGGGATATCGATTTCAAGATGCGCATCGGATTAAACTCCGGGCCAGTCATCGTGGGCTCCATCGGCGATGATCTCAGAATGGATTATACAGCAGTGGGCGACACCACTAACCTGGCCGCCCGGATGGAAAGTCTGGCCAAGCCAGGCAGTGTCCTGGTATCGGCTAACACCTATAAAATTACACATGATTTTTTTGAATTTAAATCGATCGGGAAAATAGATGTTAAAGGGAAAAAGGAACCCCAGGAAGCCTTTGAGCTGATTAAAAAGGGGGATGTGGATTCCCGAATCGATGCTTCCGTTGCAAAAGGTCTCACGATGTTTGTAGGCCGGAAAAATTCTATCGCCGGTCTAATGGAGGCATATGAAAAAGTACAATCAGGATCAGGACAGGTGGTGGGCATTGTCGGAGAGGCGGGTATCGGAAAATCAAGGCTCATCCTTGAGTTCCATAAAAAACTGCCCCCGAATGAAACCGCATGGCTTGAAGGCCGGTGTATTCACTATGGCGGTTCTATGGCCTACCTGCCTATACTCGAAATTTTAAGATCCTATTTTGATATCAACGAAGGCGATCGGGAGTTTATCATCAAGAAAAAGCTGGAAGATAAAATCCTCCGGCTTGATGAAAGGCTTAAAAATACCCTGTCCCCCTTTCAGGAACTCTTATCCGTCAAAGTGGATAACGAGGCCTATTTGCAGCTCGAACCCACGGTAAAAAAACTCAGAAAATTTGAAGCCATCAGGGATCTTCTGATTCGGGAAAGTGAGAGTCAACCGCTGGTCGTTGTTGCAGACGACCTCCACTGGATGGATAAAACATCAGAGGATTTTATTAAATATCTCATCGATTCGCTGCCCCACAGCCGTATTCTGCTGCTGCTGCTTTACCGGCCGGAATATACTCATCAATGGGGGAGCAAGTCCTATTACACAAAAATCGGCCTTGACCAGCTCAGCACAACTTCAGGCGCCGAACTGGTGCAGGCCATTCTTGAAAATGGAGAGGCGGTTCCGGAGCTAAGAGACCTCGTTCTAAGCAAAGCCGGCGGCAATCCCCTGTTTGTGGAGGAGATCGCCCACAGCTTAATTGAAAACGGTTTTATCGTAAAAAAGAATCAGGCATATGTGTTAACGAAAAAGGCGTCAGAAATTGAGGTGCCGGATACCATCGCCGGGATTATCTCAGCCCGACTTGACCGGGTGGAGGAAAATCTGAAACGGATTATGCAGGTGGCATCGGTGATCGGCCGGGAATTTGCCTTTCGCATCCTCCAGAGCATCACCGGAATGAAAGAAGACCTTAAATCCTGCCTGTTAAATCTTCAGGGCCTGGAGTTCATCTATGAGAAACAGCTCTTTCCGGAGCTGGAATACATCTTCAAGCACGCCCTCACCCAGGAGGTGGCTTACGGCAGCCTGCTTTTAAAAAGAAAAAAGGAGATTCATGAAAAAATAGGCCATGTGATTGAGGAACTCTACTCTGAAAGGCTGGAAGAATATTACGATGTGTTGGCCTACCACTATGAGCGAAGCGATAACAAGGAAAAGGCTTTTGTATATCTGGATCTGGCTAACCGGAAAGCATTCAATGCCAGTGCCATGGAGGATGCCAAAGGCTATTTTTATAAGGCCATGGAGATTCTGGACACCATGCCGGATACCATTGAGAATAAAGAACGGCGCATCTCTCTTCTGTTGAATCAGTATTTTGTATTTGAGCAGCTCTTACAAGCACTTGAGTATTACGATTTATTATTACGTTATGAACCTCTCGTGGCTGAGATTGATAATATCGGGCTGGCAGGCGGGGTCTATACCCGCATGGGGACTTGTGAATTTACTTTTGGCTTGTTTGATAAGGCCATCCAGGCTGAGACAAAAGCAATAAAACTTTGTGAGGCTTCGGAAAATAATGAATATGCCGGGTCCGCATTCTCAATTCTTAGGTGGAGTTATCTGTTCAAAGGTGACTTTGACCGAGTATTTGTCTTGACGGAAAATGTCCTTCGCATAATGTCTGAGCAGTTTAATCTTCTTGTGTATGTGAGAGCCTTTGTAGCCACATCAATAGTTTATACATTTTGTGGTTGCTGGGACAAGGCGGTGGCAGAAGGCCAACATTCGTTGAAAGTGGCTGAGCAATATTCAGACGATGGCCAGATTTCAAACGCGGCTTCTGCCCTTTCGTTTGTTTATACTCTCAAAGGGGACACAAGTCGGGCCATCGAATATGGGGAGTTGTCTGTTAAAAAATCTCCAGCCCCTGGATACAAAGCATGGGCGCAGTGTATTCTTGCGTGGGCCTGGTGCCGGGCCGGAAAACTATCCAAAGGGATCGAGACTCTTAGTATGCTTATCCCAATTTTTCGAGCTGGACGCTTCGCAGTTTTTGAAATTATTTTTTCCACAGCCCTTGCCGAAGGATATTTGCTGGCTGGAGACTATGACAAGGCGGAACAGACAGCCAAAGAGGCTTTGGAAGTCGCTGAGCGCTGCGGGACGAAGTTCTTTATTGGGCGGGCTCTCCGCCTGCTGGGTGAAGTCGCTCTGGAAACCGATTATTCGGACGCATTACCACATTTTGAAAAAAGCATCACCATGTTTAAAGCGATTAAGGCTGAAAACGAATTAGCGCTGGCTTATGCCGGTTTGGGCCGGTTATCCAAAAAGCAGGGAGATAAAGCTCAGGCACGAGAGCATCTTTCCCAAGCCCTGGAAATCTTTGAACGCCTCGGAACCCTGATTGAGCCGGACAAGGTGAAGAAAGAGTTGGCTGACCTGCCCACTGAAAAGGGATAAATAATGAAATGCCCAAAATGCCAGCATGATAATCCTGAAGAAGCAAATTTCTGTATGAAATGCGGAAACAATCTTCAGGAAGCTGAGCAAACTCCTCCCATCGACTTCACCCAACCCCACTCCTACACGCCCAAATTCCTGGCGGATAAGATCCTCACCGCCCGGAGCGCCATGGAGGGCGAGCGGAAGCGGGTGACGGTTCTGTTTGCGGATGTTGCCGGTTTTACTTCCATGTCGGAAAAACTCGATCCTGAAGAAGTGCATCAAATCATGGATGGGTGTTTCAAGATCCTGATGGATGAAATTCACAATCATCAGGGAACGATTAATCAGTTCACCGGTGACGGGGTCATGGCCCTATTTGGCGCGCCGGTTGCCATTGAAAACCATGCCCAGAATGCCTGCCAGGCAGCGTTGTCCATTCAAGCCGCCATGAAAAAATATAGCGAGGAACTGACAACAAAGTCTGGGTTGGATTTTAAATTGCGCATCGGCTTGAATTCCGGCCCGGTGATTGTGGGGTCAATTGGAGACGACCTCCGGATGGATTATACCGCCATCGGTGATACGGTCAACCTGGCATCTCGGATGGAGGGCATGGCAGAACCGGGCACGATTCTTGTCTCGGACATCACTTACAAACGGGTCGGCCAGTTTTTTAAATTTGAGCCGCTTGGCAAGGTGACAGTGAAAGGGAAAGAAGCGCCGCTGGATGCTTATAAGCTCACCGGGAAGATTGAAAGACCCTCTTCAGGCCTTGAGCGGCAGATCTTTTCCGAAATGGTGGGCCGTGACAATGACCTCAATAAGTTGGAACTTCAGGTCACCAAAGCCGTCAGTGGTAAAGGATCGATTGTCAATGTTATCGGCGAGGCCGGTATTGGAAAATCCAGGCTGATAGCCGAGTTGAGAAACAGCAGCGTAATGAAACGCATCACGCTGTTGGAGGGCCGGGCCATTTCCATTGGCCGGAATTTAAGCTTTCATCCCATTATCCACTTGTTAAAACACTGGGCGCAAATAAACGATAAGGATACGTCTGTATCTGCATTAGGCAAACTGGAAACCGCCATCAGAAGTATATGCCCGGAAGATTCTAATGAAATCTTCCCTTTTGTCGCGACACTGATGGGCATGAAACTGTCCGGTCGTCACGCGGAAAGGGTAAAAGGTATTGAGGGGGAAGCGCTTGAGAAACTGATTTTTAAAAATATGCGGGACCTTTTAATCAAGACAACGGAACTGACGTCGTTGGTTGTTGTGATAGAAGACCTGCACTGGGCAGACACCAGCTCCATCGAACTGCTTGAATCCATGTTCCGCCTGGCAGAAACTAGGCGAATTGTTTTTATCAATGTGTTCCGGCCCAATCATCCGGAAACCGGCGACAGAATAATCAAAACCATCAAAGAAAAGCTTCCTGCGTATTATGTTGAAATCCGTCTCCAGCCGCTAAACGAACAAATGGGTGAGACGCTCATTAACAATATGCTCAATATTAAAGGTCTCCAGCAAGCCATTGTTGACCAGATCCTCCAGCGTGCCGGCGGAAATCCGTTTTTTATCGAGGAGGTGGTGCGGTCATTTATAGATACGGGCGCGGTGGTTAAGGCGAACGGCGAGTTTAAAGTCACCGAAAAGATAGAAAAAATGGTGATTCCGCACACCATCAATGATGTGCTCATGGCAAGAATTGACCGGCTTGATGAAAATACCCGTGACCTTGTCAAAGTCGCCTCCGTGATCGGAAGGAGTTTCTTTTACCGGATTCTAACTGAAGTAGCCAGGACAGTTCATGGAATTGAAGACAGACTGTCTTACTTAAAGCAGATTGAACTCATTCGTGAGCAGCAGCGAATGGAGGAACTGGAGTATTTATTTAAGCACGCCCTTGCCCAGGAAGCCGCCTATGAATCTATTTTGCTTCAGAAACGAAAAGACCTTCACCTGCAGGTGGCCCGGT
Organism: Desulfobacterales bacterium; assembly: GCA_963675805.2. GTDB lineage: Bacteria > Desulfobacterota > Desulfobacteria > Desulfobacterales > Desulfosalsimonadaceae > SURF-3. Next base: position 359,315 of record CAXXNU010000007.1, read on the forward strand.
CGATTGAGAAGGTTTTTGATGAACGCCTTCATGAGTTTTACGGGATGCTATCACTTCATTATATCAAAGGAGAAGATGATGAAAAAGCAGCCTATTACCTGATTAAAGCCGGTGAAGAGGCGCTTCGTGCTTCAGCATCCATTGAAGCACTGAATTATTATCAAGAAGGGTTAAAACTGTATCTTCAGGCCAATCGAGATACCGCGGATCCGGAAAAGCTGGCCGTGTTTGAAAAAAACATCGCCATTGCTTTATGCAACAAGTGTCGATGGGTTGAAAGTGTGCAGCACATTGATAAAGTCTATGAATATTGGGGATTTCCACCCGACCCGAATAAAATATTCACCCTTATTGGGTTTGCTAAAAACATTATCTATATTTTTGCAGGCATCGATAAAGTATTAAAAAAAACCAAAACCCTCCCCAGTCAAAGGGAGATAGAAATTTACGACCTGCTTCCTAAAATGGGCCAAGCGCTTGTCTTTTTTGATACCACCCGATGTCTTTTTAATGCACTAAGAGGCTTTAATTGGGCTTCTCAAATTGATATGGCGACATATCCCGCGGCTTTCAATATTCATGCGGGAACAGCCGGTATAATAGCGCATAGCGGACTGTCATACAAATTGGCTTACAAATTATTGGGCATCAATAAAACGGTAATGGATATAACCGACCTTCAAATGTTCATGCCCTATAAATTGCATTTCACTGTAGTGAATAATTGCTCCGGGAACTGGGCAAATATTGGTATGTTTGAGGAAGAGTTGATAAACAAAGCTGTAGAACAAGGATTATTTTTTGATTCAGTAAGTTATATAAGATTCACTATCATTATAAAAATCGAAAAAGGTGATTTTTCAGATGCAATCCGCTCAGTCCAAAAATTATTCGAAATCGGGAACACATACGGTTACGATCTGGCGTCTTTAAATGCCCATATTATTAAAACAAACCTGCTGTTAAGCAGAAGGCAGCTATCTGAAGCACAACAAGAGGCTGAACAAGGGGGCTTATTTTCAAGCAAGTACAGTACAGAAAACCATCAATTAATCTTTTTCGGTTTTAAAGCGGAAATCCAGATTTTGTTAAACAATGTCGAAGGTGCCATGGAGCCCTTATCTCAAGCCAAAAGGATTATCGAACAAAGACGATTCATTCCTCCGCCTTATACCGCTCCCTATTTTGTCGCTCAATTCATGATGGATATTTGTCTTTTAAAAAGAGCCATCACTGTCACGGATAAACCGGATATCTCAACCCGCCGGAAAATAGCTCTTCACAGCGGGAAAAGAGCATTGAAGAAACTGAGAAAATTTGCCCCATATCGAACCAAAACCCTCCGATTGATGGGCGAGTATTACTGGCTGATCGGTAAGCAGAAAAAAGCGCTCAAATGGTGGGATAAGGCAATCAAAAAAGGCGAAGAATTAGGCGCCCGGCCGGATTTGTCCCGCACCTATTTTGAAATCGGCAAGCGTCTGCTGGAACCTGACAGCAAATACAAAAAATTAAACGGCTTCACCGCAGACGAATACCTTGAAAAAGCGAAAACAATGTTTTTAGACATGGATCTGCAGTGGGACTTAGATGAACTGGATAAGGTGATGGCTGCATCTGCCCGGTAAGTAAATTTTTCTCAGCAATCCAGTCGGTTTTTGCCTGACAAATACCATTTCTAAAAATTACATCAAAATACCGTAAAATTCCAAGCATAACACGCATAAAATGCGCCCTATTTTCCCCATAAACGCCCTCCTAATTTCCCTTTGAATATTATTATTTCATAATAAAACAGGATGTTAATATTTTCCCCGATGGTTTGGCACGTTTATTGGAATATTACTAGTCAAACGCCAACAAAAAACAAAAGGGGGAAATACCATGGAAACTTTACTGACTGTCGGACACATTGTTATTTATGCCATTCTCTGGATCGCATAAAAACCAGCTTAAAAAAACAGGGTAACATTTTTTAAATGACCAGACATAAAAAAAGGAGACAAACAATGGAAATTATCACCGTCATTGCCAATGTTGTTTATTGCTTCACCCTCGGATGGATCGTATGAATCCGACCCATCCAATCACTTCCTCTCGCCGGATCGCATTGCCGCACAAACAGCAATGCGATCCGGTCACGTATCATTAAATGACCTTCCCGCAGCAGCCTGCCGAAAATAACCTTTCGTGAAAAGCATAAACCAGAATTCGGAAGTTTTACGCATGCGACAGGTTTTTGACCACAATGTAGTAGATTATACTCCCTTTTAAAAATAAACACAGTATTGCTTGACAACTCCGGAATAAAATCCTAGTGTATTTTATTTTCCTGGATTATACCATACCCCTGCTCTTCATCGCTTCATATCGTCATACTGCACACGATCAGCACTTCCGAATCAGGATCTCTTTTTTTGGGAAATTTTTTGTTCGAATATCTTTATTGATTGGGGAACAAAATGAAATGCCCAAAATGCCAGTCTCACAATCGTGAAGGCGCCAAATTCTGCCTTGAATGTGGTGAAATCTTTATCAAACCATGCCCCAGCTGCAATAAAGCGTTACCGCTTTCAGCGAAGTTTTGCGATGAATGCGGGCACGGCTGCCAATCACCGGATGCTTTATCAGTATCCCAAAAAAAAAATCAAGATCAAGAAATTATATCCTCCATAGAAAATGCCGACCTTGGCATAAAAATTAGCAACGGCGAGCGCAAACAAGTTACCGCCCTTTTCACAGATTTGTCTGGCTATACCGCCATGTCTGAAAAACTTGACCCTGAGGAAATAAAAGAAATAACCATTCGTATTTTTGGCCAGATATCCAAAATCATAACCAAATATGATGGGTTCATCGAGAAATATGTCGGCGATGCGGTGATGGCGATGTTCGGTGCCACAGTTGCTCACGAAGATGATCCGGTAAGAGCCATTATGGCCGCGAGAGATATACATGAAATGGTCGATTCCGTAAGTTTAGAAATGGAAAAGACCATCGGCCAGCCCATTTCCATCCATACGGGCATTAATACCGGTCTGGTGATCACGGGGGACGTGGATATGGAAAAAGGGACGCATGGTGTATCAGGAGATCCCATCAATCTGGCATCCCGAATTTGTGATCTTGCGGACTCAAATGAGATCCTGGTAGGACCGTTAACCCACAGACAATCAGAAGGTCATTTTAATTTTGCTGCGCTTGAACCTGCAAGGATCAAAGGAAAAGCTGAGTCTGTCAATATCTACCAGGTGCTGTCCGCAAAAAAAGTACCGTTGTCTATACATCGTCTCTCCGGATTAAGGGCCAATCTCATTGGCCGAACGGCGGAGATGGAAAAACTGGGAGAGGCGCTTCGTCAGCTACGCGACGGGAAAGGGACCGTTTTTTCTATTTATGGCGATGCGGGAACAGGTAAAAGCAGACTTGTTGAAGAATTTAAGGCGACTTTGGATCTAAAAGAGATCCAGTGGCGGGAGGGGCACGCCTATCCGTATTCTCACAACATCCCCTATTTCCCATTAATTAATCTCTTAAAAGGCGCATTCCATATAGAAGAGGGGGATTCACAAAAAAAAATAAAGAAAAAAATTGAATCCAGTGTTGAAAATCTGGTCAGCAAAAAAGAGGATGTTCTCCATTACATCGAAAGTCTTTTTTCTCTAAGCCACCCGGCCCTGGAGCAAGTGAGTCCTGATTTCTGGAAAGTTCAACTAAAAAAAGCGATCCATACAATTTTATTGGCTTTAACACATAGAGCCCCTACCGTAATTTTCCTGGACGATCTTCATTGGGGCGATCCGTCCTCAATCGAACTCCTCCGTTCTCTCTTAGCTGAGTTCAGGTATCGAGCAATCTTCTTGTGCGCATACAGACCGCCCTTCAGTCTTTTTCCCAGCAATCTGGTTCTTGGGATGAGAAAAGTGTATCAGGAACTGCCGCTCCATGATCTGTCAATCTCTGAGACTCAGGACATGCTGCAATCCCTGCTTCAAACCAAAGATATACCCTTCAATTTGGGACGGTTTGTCCAGGAAAAGGTGGAAGGCAATCCCTTTTACCTTGAGGAAATCATCAATGATTTGATTGAATCAGATACACTGTTAAATGAAAGCGGAATGTGGACGCTGACAAAGCCGATCACCAGACTGGATATATCTTCCACGATTCATGGTATTATTTCAGCAAGAGTTGACCGCCTTGAAAAGGGGACGAAAAGGGTTCTTCAGGAAGCCTCAGTCATCGGAAGAACCTTTTTGTATGAAACTCTCAAAAAAGCAACCACCCAAAAAGACAAACTGGAGAGCCATATTGATGTACTGAAAAGATTTGACTTAATAAGGATCAAATCGTTCCAGCCGGATCTGGAATATTCCTTTAAACATGCCATCATTCAGGAAGTGGTTTACAACAGCCTTCTAAAAAAAGAACGCCAGGAGATCCATGAATGTATCGGACGCGTGATGGAAAATCTTTTCAAAAAGAGGCTGGCAGAATTTTATGAGACAATATCATTTCATTTTATGAGGGGGAAGTCTCTTCACAAGGCAATCGGTTATCTTATGCAATCTGGCATGAAAAGCCTGAAACGATATGCTGTTGAGGAAGCTCATCAATACTACAAAGAAGCTTATGACACACTTGTCTTAAACAAGAGCGAAATTGAAAAAGATGCAGGGCTGTTGATTGAGCTTCTCAATACATGGGCACCGGTCTTCTATTATCGGGGAAATTTCAGGGACCTTGAAGAATTATTGAAAAAACACCTGAATCAAGCCAACGCTCTCGATGACAAAGAAAAACTTGGGATGTTTTATCTGTGGTTGGGAATGAGCCTGTGGGGACGGTTGCGTCTCAATGAATCTTACAAATATCTTAACAACGCCCTTCTGCTTGGCGAAAAGAGCGGAAGTAAACGGGTCATCGGATATGCAAGCGCGTGGCTGCCCTGGACATGCATAGAATTAGGACTCCCACAAGAAGCGATTGCGCATGGAGAAAAGGCCAGGCAGATGTATGACTATTTTAAGTCGGACTATTATCCCTACTATCAGTCCCTGGATTGCAACGGATACGCATATTGGGTTCTCGGAGATAGCGAAAAACTTCGTGAACACGGAAATGCCCTATTAGAATATGGAAAAAAGAATTCAAGCATTCGCGCGGTTACGTGGGGACACTTTGTAGAGGGATGGAGCTATATGGCAACCGGCGATTTTTCATCAGCGATTCGTTGCAATAAGATGGCCATCGAGGCTTCAGCGGATCCTCTTTACAGTCAGTTCCCGAAACTCTCTTTAGGCATGAGTTATGTTTCAGAAGGACAATACGATAAGGCCCGGGAGCCTTTGGAGGCTGTTTTAAGAGATGCACAAAGTCTTGGCAGTGAAATTCTTGGAACCGCGTCTCTGGCATTTCTGGCCGTTGTTCTGATTTACGAAGGTCATTTCAACCGTGGGATGAAAATACTTGAAGAGGTTCAGCGGCAGTTTTTGGAAAATAACGCACGGTGGCGCTATTGCTTTACCGAATTAATTTTAGGGGAGATTTTCTTGTCTATCGCAATGCGGAAAAACCCGGTTACCCTGTCTATTATTTTAAAAAATCTGCCTTTTTTGATGCGAAATATTCCGCTTGCCAGCCGAAAGGCCAAAATTCATTACAACCGGGCCATTGAATCCGCAAAAGAAATCTGCGCCAAAGGCGTCCAGGGACAGGCCTATCTCGGACTGGGGAATCTTTATATGGGTGAAGGGAAAAAAGATCAAGCCTCCGAATGTATTGAGAGCGCCATCCAGATGTTTGAACTATGCGGCGCAGAAACATTTCTGAAGCGTGCGAATGAAACCCGGTTATCCATGTCATAAAAAAGTTTCAAACCCAGCAGGACTATTCATTGCTGACCAATATGCCTCATCTGATTTTTATCAGGGAGCTTGTGATTAATATATTGTGAAACACATTCACAGGCCAGAAAAACCGCGCATGGGGTGTCAATTTGCCGCGTTGCCGAATTGATCGCAATGATGTAAATTCACGCCAGATCCAGTTAAAGCCATTTTGCAGTTCCTCCGGTGTCATCTTTTTGGGTTTAAAAACGACATGTTGAGTATCGAATTGTTGCCAGTTCCCATAGGGCTCCAGAAGGCGATTTTCTTTTATTATCTGATCGAAAAATGGCGTTCCCGGATATGGCGTCAAAATATGAAACGAAGCGAGATCCAATCCAGAATCGATGGCAAAACGAAGGGTTTTTTCAAACACACTGGCATCATCACCGTCAAACCCCAAAACAAATGACCCGGCGACCGATATACCGGCATCGTGAATTTTTTTTACTGCTTTGTAATAGAAATCTGTTTTGTTTAAGGTTTTGTTGACCGAACGAAGACTCTCCTGATTCACTGATTCAAAACCGATGGAAAGCAGAAGGCATCCTGAATCTTTTGCAAGCTTCAACAGTTCATCATCTTTTGCAACCGAAATGGGGGCCTGGCAGTACCACCTTTTTTTGAACGGTCTTAATCGAAGGAGCAGTTCCTTGGCATACTTGCTGTTTGCAAACAGGTTATCATCGAGAAAAAATAAAAACCAGTCGTGAACGGATGACACTATTTTTGAATAAAATGATTTTGAATTCCATATCAATCGCAACTCTTGAAGGATATCTTCTACAGGTCGTTTTCGATAGGTACCGCCATAGACCTTCTTTACGGAACAAAAAGTACAATGATGCGGACAGCCGCGACCGGTTTGTATCGTCGGAAAATTTAGCAGCGCCCGATTGGGGAATCGCAGCAGATGCCGTTTTGGAATCGGCAAATGACTCAAATCAAAGGAATTCTCGCTTTTGTAAAAAGGCTTTAACCGATCATTCTGGAAGTCCTGACAAACCTGTGGCCATACCGTTTCCGCCTCTCCGATAACCACAGCATCCGCATGTTTTTTGCTCTCTTCAGGCAAAACAGTCGGGTGAATTCCTCCGAGAACCGTTTTGATGCCCCGGGATCTCAGCACATCAGAAATCATGTATGCCCGGTCAGCACAACTTGTCCTGACGGACAATGCCGCAAAGTCTGTTTTCAAGTTGTGATAATCGGGTTTTTTCAGATAAAGCGATTCATCAATTAATTGAATATTGATATCGGAGGGCGTGATACTTGCGAGAACCGGCAGCGTTAAATTGCCCAGACTTGCAATTTTTCGACATATCTGAGGGTATTTGGTCGGCACTGAAACCGAAATAATTGTCAGTTTCATTGTGGTATTATACCTATATAGCGCATTGTCATATGTCGGTATTCAAGGTCTTTCAATTCACCATTTGTTATGAACGTTACGTTTTGCTAACCGATCGCCAAAAAGAGGCACGGGCATATTTCTTTTCATCACTGTTTGCGATAATCGGAAACATTTGGCACGCACTGAGCCATGCAATTCCAAAAGAAACCAGCGCTGCATTTTCGCTGTAAAATATAACACGACTTATTTGTGAACTGATAATCCCGTTTAAATGGATGTCTATTGCGATAATCAAAATAGATGCGACAATGGTAATTCCGCAAATACCATAAATGCACGCGCGAATCCTGGCTTGACGATGATTTTTGCCCCAGGCGCTCCGCAGGAATACATTGCAAAAAATTGCCAGGATCAAAAACAGAACAGTGGCACAGATCCCATGCATATGCGGAATAATCTCAGGATAACTGCCGCATTTGCATGGAAACATGGCAACCCCCAGAGCCGCAAATGCCGCTATCTTGCTCAATACCATCTGGGGTGCCGATCTTCCGTTGTAAGACAACAGAAATGCGGATACGGCAAACAAAAACCCCACAAATACATCTCTTGACCAGCCGCCTTCATGGTATGCAGCGCTTATTGACCGGAGATCATTTGGTGCGAAATAATCTACCAAAACAGCAAGCGAAACAGCGATTAATCCAACTATCAATCTGATTGAATATAAATCTATTTCAGTTTGTTTTTGAGATGATACCATCATTGCCCTCTTTTGAATAAAAAATAAACATGTCTGATCCTGAAATATAAAATTGAAGAGAATGAATTAATGCCTCACTGCGATCCGGAAAAATCCTCATTTTCATCAATATATTTTTTCACCGTACGCGTATCCAGACCGGTCCTTCTGGCCACTTCAATATAGGTGCCGAATTTGTCATAAAGATAGCGGCAATATCCCCTTAAAAGATTCCTGGCATCCAGCGAACCGCTTTCCATGTCCTTTGTCAGCTGCGCCGGATAAGTCGTTGTACTGCCGGGAACCTCCATCTGGCGACTGGCATAGCTGCGGTTAAGCAGGATTCGCCGGACACACTGGGCCAACTCCCGCACATTGCCCGGCCACGCGTAATTTGCCCCGAGCTCTGCATTAATTGTTTTTTTCGTCAATTCCACCAGCTCCGGCGAAGGCTGCCCGACAATCCGTTCGATGGACACTGCCAGCAGATCATCCAGTTCCCTGGCATCTTCCTCAATCCTTTGCCGGAGCGGGGGAACCATAACGATATCCGAGCACAGGCGGTAAAAAAAATCATCCCTCAATACGTCTTTCTCCCGAATCTGATGAATGGACCGGTTGGTAGCCGCAACAATTCTGCCGCGAAACCGCCTTTCCTCGTAACTTCCCACCGGAATATACACCCGTTCCTCAAGGACTTTGAGTAACTTAATTTGAACCGGTATGGAGACTTCTCCGATTTCATCCAGAAACGTGGAACCATGAGGGCTGCACTGGTCAAAGATACCTTCATGGTCGCTTACGGCACCGGTAAATGCCCCTTTTTTATGCCCGAACAGCTCGGATTCGATCAAGTTTTCTGAAAACTGGGAAAGATTGAGGGAGACAAAAGAACTGATAAAGCTTTCGGAAAAACATCCTTTTTTTTCATCAAAGGGTATGAACCCGCTCTTGCCGATGGCCATGGCAGCAGCCCCTTTACCCGTGCCGGTCTCCCCTAATATCAACGTGGAAAAATCCTCCATCCGATTCCATAAATAACGGTTATAAAGCGCAATATCGTAAGTAAAAACTTTATTCCAAAGGCTTTCGCGCAGTTTTTTCATGCACAGGCTCTGTCCGCCAAGACCATGGTGAATGAAATAATAGGCCCGCCGGAGCTGATAAAATAATGCCAGGTAATGAACGGCTTCCGGATGCGCAAAGCCTCGCTGATCGAAAAAGGAAAACAGATCATCCGCAAAACGCACTTTAACTGATTTTTCGCCGGCGCTTATCTGCTCCTGAATCAGCTGGTCAAACTGGCCCACAAAAGAATAGAAAAGGTCAAACAGGCATGTGGCCATCAAGATTTCCCGGTCTCTCCCTGAAAATTTGTCAAGGCTGCATTTCCCTTGTTTCTCAAATTTTAGAAGCCGCTCCCGGACTTCGGCGACCACTTTTTTGATGAGTTCATCTAATGGCACGCCGGGAAACATGCCCACAATTTTTAAATCGGTTTCCGCGCGTTCATCTGAAAACGGATTGGAAAGCACTGCCTGATTTACCAGAGAAAAGAACTCTTTTTCCTCTGGTCTTAAACGGAATTGAGACGCCATTTTGCACCTCCTGCAAAAATGCATGCATTGCCGGCATGAACGTTGTCCCCAAAACCACTATTTATAAAAACAACAAACCCTGAAAAACTTATAATACCTATGAATTCAAATGGTTCATTTTATTAATGAGGGTTGGCACATTTATTGGATTCTAAAAAAGTAAGCATTCGAAAAAACCCGTACCCCATGTACAAGGAGACAAAAAATGGAAACATTACTGACCATCGGACACATGGTTTTTTATGTCGTTCTCTGGATTGCCTGAAACGGCCGGCAACCGTTTAAAGAGGACGAATCCCTTTAAAAACAGCAACAAGGAGGAGTAGAAATGTTTTTCAACGCATTCCTTATAATGGCAAAAGATAAAAGCGCAGAGATGGTGCTTGAATTCGGCCGAACCATCGTATTTTCCATTTTTCGAATTATTTGACCCGAATTCAGGTTATTGATTCCACGAATCTTTCCATTCCTGTATTTTTTTCTTCCCGTATTGATAGCCTACGTCAACGATCTCATCAAATTTATCGAAATCGAGAAACTTGAACTGATCTAACGGAATCCGGAGGCTCAGGTCGGCATCCTGCGCTGCCTTTTCAGTGTTTTGACGGCTCCCGGCCACTGCTGACCGGTAAATGATATCCAGTATGCCTGGTATAGACTGACGATTTTTTACCTGCATGACCTGTTCCCTGATAATTTCCCATGGAGAGGGAAATTCCTGCCGCAACGTGCTCAGGACCCTGGCATCCGTCACATCCACGGCAATCACCTTGCCCTTAAAAAGTCCGCGTGCAATTTCAACCGGCATATTATTCATTATTCCCCCATCCACGAGAATTTCATTATTTTGGATCACTGGCGGGACAAGGCCGGGAACGGCGCAAGACGCCCGGATGGCATTGAGAAGCAAGCCCCTGCGATGGATGACAGCTGATGCGAGTGTCAGGTTTGTGGAAACACAAAAAAAGGGAAGCCACAGATCTTCAATATGGATGTCCTGAAAAATTTCTTTTGCGGCAAGATTGATTTTCCGTCCGCTAAGAAAGGAAAACAACGGCAGGGTCAAGTCTTTCATGGGTTTTGAAAGCACCCAGAACCACCTGTTCATCCGAACCAGATCCGGATAGTTGGTTCCCATTGCATACTGTGATGCAATCACGGCCCCCATGCTTGTTCCGCAAACACTGTCAATGGGCACATTACATTCCTCTAATGCGCGAATCACCCCGATATGGGCCAGGCCGCAGGCAGCGCCGCCACTGAGAACAAGGTTAAATGAATGGCCGGTGAACCGCCGGGCAAGCCGGCAGAAGTCCGTATCATTTCCAGAGACCACATGATAATGCTCATTAGCGGGAATCGCCGTGAGCCACTGCCCTGAGTGCAAGGGGCGCACTGCGTCTTCAGAATGAACAAATATCAATGTCCGATTTACTGATTCACCGCTCTCTTCCTGAAAAAACGAAATCCATTCGTGGTAAAGGTCGGACACCGCTATGTTCCCTGGAATAAGAACACATAGTTTATCCGCATTTTGAAGGCATTGCTTTGTCCAGAAAGACGTCCATTGGTCAGCCTCATAAACTATCAAATCATAGTGATTCTCCTGATCATTAAACCAGGCAGCCAGCCGAACGGCAAAAGGGTTCTCATGTTCAACAGGCTCAAGGCATCTCATCCCAAAAACAGCACAAACCTGCCGGCTGTTCAAATGAAGCGTGCGAACATGCTCTGCCAGATTCCTGGCAAGAGATTTCGTAAAACCGGAAAGGTCTATCTCCGGGGATATGGTGACGATGGCCAGATTATTCTGATGGATCGGTCTTTTTGGGGAGGCTTCGGATTTAAGGATTCGATTGGCAAGTGTCTGGCCGATGGACAGGATTGCCCGGGGGTGGTTGGCTGCCAGACTCTCAAAAAGGTCCGCAGAAATTTTTACAAGATATGATTCCCGTTGCGCAAAAAGAGTGGCGGATCTGACGCCGCCGGTGAGAAGTGCCATTTCTCCGAGAACTTCTCTGCGGCCGATGGTGCCCAGATCTGTCTTTTTGCCATTGTGGTCTTCCTTTACCGCCTTAAGTCTTCCGCTAACAACAATATACAGGCTGTCTCCCGGATCACCCTGCCGGCATAGAATTTCACCCCTGGAAAGGTGTATCCATTCAATATGATGTTCAATATAATCCAGCTCGGTTTTGTTCAGTGAGCCAAAAACGTTCGGCAAAAGTTCTCTGAGCTGATCGTTTCGCAGGCGCTGACGCGCTATATCTAAAATTTTTTGAAATGTATCCGGAGCATCCGAAGCAATGCAATCTATGAGAGCGACAGATAATTTGATCAGACAGGAAGGGGTATCAGCATAAACGGTGGCGGTGCTGTTTCCTCCGGTGAGCGCCTGAATTTCCCCCACCGGCATAAAGGGTTCTATCTTACCGATAACAGACTGAAGGCCATTTTTATCAGTCATGCTGACGTCAAGTTGTCCGGAGAGGACAACGTGCATAGAAGCTGCGTGAGTATCCTGACAAAACAGGATTTGGCCTTTTTCAAGTTCTACAAATTCAGATTGCGCGCAGATCATCTGCCAGGTCCGTTCGTCGACCTGGTTGAACAACTCCGACTTTCGCAACTCGCAAAAAAGGCCTTCTTTAACCATATCCATGGCAAAGCCTTTCGAGCCGGAAAATTCCTCTCAACCACGCTTATAAAATCTTATACGTCTAAAGATATAATCATTTCCATCCATGTACAAACGTTTTTATTCTTAACTCTGATATAAAAAAGAAAAGGCATGGAATAATCCATGCGTGTATTGCATGAAATGTGTCTTCCTTGTTTACCTCATATGTCACTTATTTTTCTTTTAGAGAAGATTATCCATAAAAAACATACTATTACATAATTACCGGATAGGCTGGCATGTTACTTGTAATACTATTAATCAAACCGATAAAAAAACCTAAGAAGGGAGGTGAAAAAAATGGAAACGGTTCTGACGATTGGACATTTCATTGTTTATGCCATTCTCTGGATTGCCTGACAGGCATTGATGGAATGGCGGGGTTCATCTTTTAACACCAAAAACGAAAAGGAGATATCAAATGGATACGTTAATGATCATTGGATACTATCTGTATATGGGTATTCTTTTGATCGCTTGAACAGACGACCCTAATCCGGAAGGCAGCTGATTGCCTGTCCAGGGAAGGTTGAAAAAATCATTAAAAAGGAGGTATCCAATGGAATTTCTGATCGCAATCACCAAAGTTGTTTATTGTTTCACCCTCGGGTGGATCATATGAGTACCATAAAACGAACTTCCGGCCATGTATCTAATTTTCCGGATCGTTCAGTGAATAATCTTAGAAACAGAGCAGAGGGATAAAAAATGATCCCGTGGATGCGATCCGGAAAATCTACCGGAGGTTTTCATTCGATAAAATTTGAGAAAATCCGCAAAGTCAAATCTTAGATTTTAAAAACCTGAGACCTGACACCGTTATTACATGGCTATGGGCTCCATGTTTATATGCTTTCCACAAAAGGCTGCCAGCCCCGGGAAAAGCCCGGTTGTCTATTCATTTTCCCATTTCAGCTGAAATTCAATCTCTTCAGTAGCACCTTCCCGCTCATGTTCAATATTAATGACCGCATCCGGCGGAACCGAGATTCGCTCACCATCGATCTGAATGCGAAAGCGCTTTCCCTGTTCCAGGCAATCCGCCAGGCGGCGGAGTTTTTCAGCAAAAGATTTTACCGGATATATCTTTTCAATGTCGCGTTCGGGTTTTTCCGTGCGTCGGGCCATGGCTGCATGCTCCTTAAAATAAAACCTGAATTAACGGTCAAATAATCCTTTGAGCTGGCCCCCCAGAGATTTGACCTCATCCCTTACCCCCTCAAACTCTTTGCCCAGCCCTTTCAATTGCGTTTTCAATTGATTCAATACATCTCCCGAAAGGACCTGCCCGTATAATTCATTTAAAACCAAGAGAACCGCTTCTGCCGCTGAAACGCCGGCTTGTTTTTGTCCGATGTTGCTTAATCGAATCTCACTGACATGAGTTGTGGCAATTTCCCCGCCAGCCATTGCCGCAGCCGTCTTGATGGTAATATCGGTTAATACCAGTTCACGGATCACAATCTTTTTGCCTTGCTTTTGTGACGGGGATTCTGTTTCCGGCGGTTTTCGGGCGGCGGCATCGCCCGGCTTTTTCATGCCCTGGATAAGGGCCCGGAAATTGTCCGTGGTGCCTTTGATCTCATAGGTAATCAGCGGCTGAGATATTTCAATCCGGTCAATAATGATTGTATCCTCAAGCAGGGTGGCCTCATCCACATCCACGAATGCGGATTTCACAGTGACGGCATAAGGGGCAGAAAACCCATGGGGATTTCCCAGTTTAAAATTTTCCAGCCCGGCCCGGCCGTCAAAGACAGCGACATCCGCTGTCTCCACGGTTACAGGGGTTTTCACAATATCCGGGCCATAAGTGTTTACTGCAAACGTCACAATCGTCCCAAGGTTAAACACCCCCACTGACACCACAATCAGCACAAACACGAATACGCCGGCCAGACCAATAAACAGTTTTTTCATTCCCATCCTCTCTTCATTTTTGACGACATAAGATATGCATCCGTCAATCCTGAAACAACGGGGTGCTGATATACCGCTCCCCTGTGCTTGGCAGGATCACCACAATATTTTTATTTTCAGCCTCCGGTCTTTTTGCAACGGTTATGGCGGCAGCCACTGCCGCGCCGGAAGAAATACCGCACAGAAGCCCCTCTTTTCGGGCGAGCATCCGCGCCGTGTCAAAGGCCTCGTCGTTGGTTACGGTCACCACTTCATCAACCACGGACCGGTCCAGAATTTCCGGTATAAATCCCGCGCCAATGCCCTGAATCTTATGCGGTCCCGGACTGCCCCCGGACAACACCGGCGAATCCGCGGGTTCCACGGCAACCGCACGAAATCCCGGTTTTCTTTCCCTTAAAACCTGAGACACGCCGGTAATGGTGCCGCCGGTACCAACGCCCGCGACAAATACGTCCACCCGGCCCTCGGTATCGTGCCAGATCTCTTCCGCCGTGGTCTCGCGATGGGCCGCGGGATTGGCCGGGTTGGCAAACTGATCCGGCATCAGCACATTCTCATTTTCCGCCGCGATTTCCCGGGCTTTTTCAATGGCCCCTTTCATGCCCTTCGCGCCCGGGGTCAGCACAAGATCGGCCCCGAGATGCGCCAGCAGCTTCCGCCGTTCCAGGCTCATGGTGTCCGGCATGGTCAGGCACAACCGGTACCCCTTGACCGCGCAGACAAACGCCAGGGCTATGCCGGTGTTCCCGCTGGTGGGTTCCACAATCAGGGTTTCGGAATCGAGTCTGCCGGCTTTTTCCGCTGCCTCGATCATGGCCGCGGCAATCCGGTCCTTCACGCTTCCCAGGGGATTAAAATACTCCAGCTTTGCAAATATCGATGCATGGAGCCCC
This sequence comes from Desulfobacterales bacterium, assembly GCA_963675805.2. GTDB lineage: Bacteria > Desulfobacterota > Desulfobacteria > Desulfobacterales > Desulfosalsimonadaceae > SURF-3. Next base: position 374,393 of record CAXXNU010000007.1, read on the forward strand.
TCTTCCATCCGACTTAACCGCACCAAAGGGGTTCGACCGATGGTATGACGGACATTAGAATAGTATTTCAACGTCTTCTCCCTTTTTCGGAATTAAACAAATCGGAACGCAGGAAACCCAAAAGCCACGCGCCAAGCCAGTAAAAACGATTTCAGATGTCAGGTTTCGGGTGTCAGAATCGCTCTTTCTGAAACCTGACACCTTTTGTTGGAAATCCCCTTGCCCCTATGCATTTGTTCTAATTGTTACTTTCTTGCACAGGGATTGAATCGTCAGACGCTAACGCCTGTTGCCCACACTACTGCTTCCGTTGATAAATCTGATGCGCGGACTCAATCATCACCTGGGTATCCGGGGCCAGGGACTCGGTGATCCAGACATTGCCGCCGATCACGGACCGCGCGCCGATCACCGTATCGCCGCCCAGAATGGTGGCGCCGGCGTAAATGATCACATCATCCTCAATGGTCGGATGTCGTTTCAGGTTTTTCATTTCTTCAATCTTGCCTTTGGGCACGGACAGCGCCCCGATGGTCACGCCCTGATAGACCCGGACGTTGTTTCCGATTTCCGCGGTTTCGCCGATCACCACGCCGGTGCCGTGATCAATGACAAACCGGTTTCCGATTTTCGCCCCCGGATGAATGTCGATGCCGGTTTCACCATGGACATACTCGGCCATCATCCGGGGCAGGAGCGGCACCCCAAGGGAATACAGGATATGGGCGATGCGATACACGGTAACCGCAAACATGCCGGGATAGCTGAAAATAATTTCATCATAACTTTTGGCGGCCGGATCACCGTCTGCCACCGCCCGAATATCCATGGACAGCTTTTCCTGCAATGCCGGTATGGCATCCAACAGGGCCAGCGCGTTTTCATATCCCCGTTCCGTGCATTCCGAGCATTCCTGATCAAACTTGAAGCAGTCATGGCGGATGCTTCTGGATATCTGATCGGAAAGCATGTCAAAGAGTTCGGCAAGGGTTTTTCCCACAAAATACCGGAGATTCACCGGATCCAGTTTTTCATGGGTGAAATATCCAGGGAACAGGACTGCGCGTAATTTGTGCAAAATGTCAATGACCCCGGTTCTGGAGGGCAGCTGTTCATAGTCGATGTGAGCATTGCAATTGTCTCCGTTGCAACTGTCCACCACCCGGTCCACGATATCGTGAAGGCGGGACCGGTAATGCTTGTAAACAATGGATTCCGACCGGCAGGTTTTCTGATCATGGGGATGGTCTTTTGTCATAACTAAATGGCATTCTCCAACTGTATTCCGTGATGTCAAAAAGGCTACTGGACTTTGCAGGCCCCTTCTTTCCAGAAAGGCGACATATTCCGCAGCCGTTCAATAATCGGCGGCAGGTGCTCCACCACAAAATCCACTTCTTTTTCCGTATTGTAAGTGCTCAGGCTGAACCGGACGGACCCGTGGGCCGCGGTAAACGGCACCCCCATGGCGCGCAGCACATGGGATGGCTCAAGAGATCCCGAGGTGCACGCGGACCCGGAAGATGCGCAGATGCCCAGCTGGTCCATCATCAGGAGGATGGCTTCCCCTTCTATGTATTCAAAACTGATATTGGTGGTATTGGGCAGGCGCGCGTCTTTTTTCCCGTTTAAAAGGGCGTTGGGCACCTTTTCCAGCAAACCGTTTTCCAACCGGTCCCGCAAGGCTCGCACCCGGGTGTCAATTTCCGCAATGTGTGTGCCTGCCAGTTCACAGGCGCGACCCAGTCCGATAATGGACGCTGTGTTTTCCGTGCCGCCGCGGCGGTTCCGCTCCTGATGCCCCCCGATCATAAACGGGAAAAATTTGGTCCCCTTTTTCACGTACAGAGCGCCCACCCCTTTGGGGGCATGAATTTTGTGGCCGGACAGGGACAACATGTTGAGCCCTGTCTTTTTTACATCCACGGGGATTTTCCCCACGGCCTGGACCGCATCTGAATGAAACACGATTCCCCGGGCCAAAAGTTTATCGGCGATATCATCCATGGGGAACATAACGCCGCTCTCGTTATTGGCCCACATGATGCTGACCACAGCCGTATCATCCGATAGATGTTCGTAAAGATAATCGAGATCCAGAACCCCTTCATTGTCCACCGGCACCCAGGTCAGCCGGTAGCCGTTTTTGCCCAGATATTCGTACAAATTCTTAATGGCCGGGTGTTCCACCCGGGTGGTGATAATATGTTTTTTCTCCGGCTGGGACCGGATGGCGGCATGAATGGCTGTGCTGTCACTTTCCGTGCCGCAGGAGGTAAAAATAATTTCATCCGGCTGCGCTTTGATAAGGGCCGCCACTTTTTCCCGGGCCGCGCTGAGTTCCCGGCCCACGGCGCCGCCAAAGGAATGCATGCTGGACGCATTTCCGTAGTAATCCGTGAGATAAGGCATCATGGCCGTCAGCACTTCAGGCGCAATTTTTGTGGTGGCGTTGTTGTCCATATAAATAATGTCCATTATTTGACCTCCTCCACCACCAGATCCGCAGAAACCATCTCCTGGAGCCTTATTTCCACATAATTTTTCAGGGTCAGCTGGGACGCCTTGCACGTGGCACAGGTGCCGATGAGCTTGACCAGCACCTGGCTGCCGTCCACATCTATAAGTTCGATGTTGCCGCCGTCTTTTTGCAGGGCCGGTTTGATCTCCCGGTCCAGGGTTTCTTCGATCAGCCGGATTTTCTGGATATTGGTAAGTGCTTTTTTTGCCGGCACGGCATCCGGTGTTTTTTTGTTGAACGCGTCCAGAATTTGCTGAATATCCTCATGGCATTTTTCGCACCCGCCCCCGGCCTTGATATAGTTGGTCACTTCCTCAATGGTGGTTAAGCGGTTTTCAGCCACGGTTCGTTCGATTTCCTTGTCCGTGACCCCGAAACATTCACACACAATATTGCCGTCAATTTCTTTCTCCCCTTCACCCCGGTAGCAATAAATGGCTTTTTCCAAAGCGTCGCGACCGAGAACCGAGCAATGCATTTTTTCCTTGGGCAATCCGCCGAGATAATCCGCAATATCATCGTTGGTAATTTTTTCCGCTTCCTCAATGGTTTTGCCGATCAGCATTTCCGTGAGCGCCGATGACGAAGCAATGGCGCTGGCGCACCCAAATGTCTGGAATTTGGCTTCCTTGATCTTTTTGTTCGCATCCAGTTTAAAGGACAACTTCAGGGCGTCTCCACAGGCCATGGAACCGACCTCGCCCACACCATCCGGATTTTCCACTTCCCCGACATTTCTGGGGTTGATAAAATGGTCCTTCACCTTATCCGTATATTCCCACATGGTTTGCTCCTGTTGTTTTATTGATATTCATGATCGCCATATTCCTGACATTCCATTCGGACGGCAATGTCCCGGCGTTTACTCCTCTTAATATTCCCATTAATTTCAAGAATTCAATCTCTCACGGGTAAAAACACGGACGCATCAAAAAACACAACCCTCGTTTTGCGCGAGGGTTGTGTTTTTTGACTGGATTTTTAACTTATTTATCTGGAAACAGAAAGCGCCGGATGACCGGCCCCATCAACTCACCACCCAGAGAGCCATGTTTTCCATTTTTTTAAGCATTTTCTGACTGTACCGGCCGGAGAGGACTTCTTCCACAAAGGGCACAAATGCGCGCCGGCCCACCACAATGGAGCCGATCTGCTGCTTGCGGGACAGTTCAAGGGTGGAGTCCACCGGATTGGCCGCTTCCACAATCAGATCGGAAATTTTACTTGAAAGAATGCCGGATTCCACCAGACACTCCTTCATGCTGTCAATGGAAGGGCAGATGCATTCCACATCTCTTAAAGGGCAGGTGTGCTCGCCGTCCCGGCAACTGAAATTTTCCGGCGCGTTCTTTCTCGCGGCGCATCTTGCCACATGGCAGATGGCGATATAAAAATTCTGGATATCCAAAAGCGCCCCGATGCTGTAAATGCATTTAAAGGCCTCTTCCCGAAGGTCGACACTGATCAGCAGCTTTCCGGTTCTCGGTTTGCCGTCTACAATCACCAGGGGCAAGCGCTGCAGCCGTCCAGCCAGCTTGATGGCCAGGCTGCCGATAAATTTATCCTTGAGGCGGCTTTTTCCGGTTTTTCCCACCACCACGGCATCATATCCTTCCCGGCTTTCCCGCATAATTTCATCCAGCACCCGGCCTTCTTTTTTTTTGACTTTGGCGGATACCGCGGATTCCGGAAATCCAAGGGCGGCGATCCCTGCCGTTGCCTTGTCCAGAAACTGCTGCATCACTCTGTGGTCGGCCGCCATCCAGCGGTCGATACTCTTCATTTGTGAGTCATATAAGGGGTTCCCGGAAATACTTTTATTCAAATCCGGATTTTGGGAATCCACATGAAACAAAACCAGTTCACTGCGGTCCTTTGGAAACATTTCCGCGGCATATTCTGCCGCATGAAGCGCCTGATCCGATCCATCCACCGGCACCAGAATTTTCAGCTGCTGTTTTTTCATCAAATCATCCCTAAGCTAATACGGTTCGCGTCTTTGGCCTGTCATTGTTGAATTTGGGTTGGAACTGTTTTTCCCGCCTCTCAGGCCGCCGTCCGCAGCCTGTTCCAATGTCAGGATGATTATTCCAAATTCCGGCGCGATATTCAAGGATATTTGTCGAAGAACGTTGTTGCCGGCCGCAGCCGATAAGAAGAATGTTGCCATCACCGTTGGCAACGCAATGGTTTTTCAGCAACCCGCTAAATGGGCGGGGCAATGGTCACCAGCACCCGAAGGTCGGTATCTGCGGCAATGCCGTGGGGCTCACTGATGTCAGAAATCAAAACATCCCCGGGAGCCGCCGGAATCCGCGCGTTGTCTTTTCCGAGAAAAAACCCCGTGCCCTCCAGTACGGCAATACTCAGTTGCCCGTCAATATTATGGGAATGAATGGGCAGTTCCTGGCCGGCTTTAAAGTTGAAATTTAATATTTTAAAGTACGGCGATTCATGCACAATCAGCCGCTTAAACCGCTTCAAGTCAAACTCGTTTTCCTTAAACACGTCGATTTTTTTCAGCATTATCACACCCCTGTATTTCAGATAAACATACTCTTCAGGAATTTGAGGCCGGAGCGGCAAATCACCCGCTCCGGCCGATGTTTGACAACAAAGTATCTCCGTTATCCCAGAATGGCTTTCAAGTCCTCATCCGGTGTGGAAATGGGCGCAATATTGAATTTTTCCACCAGGATATTCAGGACATTGGGCGTTATAAACGCCGGCAGGCTGGGCCCCAAACGAATGTCCCTGATGCCGAGATACAGCAGGGTCAGCAGAATGGCCACGGCTTTTTGCTCGTACCATGACAGAATCATGGAGAGCGGCAGATCATTGACCCCGCACTCAAAGGCATTGGCCAGGGCCACGGCAATCTGGATGGCGGAATAGGCATCATTGCACTGCCCCACATCCAGCAGCCGCGGAATGCCGCCGATGTCCCCCAGTTTCTTGTCAAAAAACCGGAATTTGCCGCAGGCCAGGGTGAGCACCACGCAGTCTTTGGGAATTTTTTCCACGATTTCAGTATAGTAATTCCTGCCAGGCTTTGCGCCATCGCATCCGGCCACCAGAAAAAAATGGCGGATGGCCTTGTTTTTCACGCCTTCAATGACCTTGTCGGCAACCCCGAGCACTGCGTTGCGGGCGAATCCCACCATAACGGTGCCCTTGTCCGTGTCTTCGGCAAATCCGGGAAGTGCCAGGGCCCGTTCAATCACCGGCGTAAAGTCCTTGTCTGCGATATGGGTCACCCCGGGCCAACCCACCAGGCCGGTGGTGAAAATATTTTCAGTATAGTCTTCTTTGGGTTTCTGAATACAGTTGGTGGTCATGAGAATGGCCCCGGGAAATTCCGCAAACTCCTTTTTCTGGTTTTGCCAGGCTGTGCCGTAATGGCCGTAAAAATGGGGATATTTTTTCAATTCCGGATACCCGTGGCAAGGGAGCATTTCCCCGTGGGTGTAGACATTGATGCCTTTGCCCTCGGTCTGCTTAAGAAGTATTTCCAAATCTTTCAAATCATGGCCGGACACCAGGATGGCTTTTCCGGCTTTGGCGCCCAGGGGCACTTCCGTGGGCACGGGATGGCCATAGGTCCCGGTATTGGCAGCATCCAGGAGTTCCATAGCCCGGAGATTGATTTCACCACATTTGAGCACCAGGCCCAGGAATTCATCCGCGGACTTGTCATTATCCAGGGACGCGGCCAGCCCTTCATGAACAAAATCATACACCTTTTCATCTTCCTCGCCGAGAATGGCCGCGTGATCCGCATAGGCAGCCACCCCTTTAAGCCCATAGACAAGAATTTCCTGCAAAGACACAATATCCGGATTCACATCAGACTTGGCTTCAATGCCTACTTTTTGCCCCTGGGCCACTATCGCATCCTGGGAACCGGCGGGCATAAAGACAGCCGGCCCTTCGGTGAAATCCGTCCAGCCACCGGCGCCATCCACCTTTGCCTTCAGCACGTTGCGATGCATGACAGTCTTCCGGATCAGTTTGACAAACCGCTCCGCGTCAAAATCTACATTGGTAAGGGTTGAAAAAACCGCTTCACAGACGAACCGGTCAATGCCCGAATCCCGGATCCCGACTTTCCGGCCTTCCACGGCCATCTGGGACAATCCCTTGACCGCGTACAGCAGTAAATCCTGAAGCGCCGCCACATCCGGCTGCTTTCCACACACGCCGACAGCGGTGCAACCCTGACCTTTTGCCGTTTGTTCGCATTGATAACAAAACATATCTCGTCTCCTTTTTTAGTGTTAAAAAATATTTTTTCCCCTGTGAACTGGCTATGACTCTACAGGGTTTTTAACGTGCTTACTTTGACCTAAGTCAAAAATTTGAAAAATTTTTGCGGACGCTCAAAAAACAGTTGAATGTTTTTTTATGGCGATCTTTTCTGCCAGATTTCGATGCGGTGCCCTTCCGGGTCAAAAAGATAAAATACCCGGGCATTCCAGGGATGGGTCCGGACCGGTGTCGGGTCCAACCTCTTTTTTTCCATCCGGGCCCACAGGGTGTTGATGTCCGCCACTTCCAGGGCCAGGGTCATTCCAGCCCCGCTGCTGGTTTGAATGGATGCCCGCCGGTCATCGGCAATGCTCAGACGGGATGCGGCATTTAACGTAAACTCCACAAACCAGTCGTTTTCAAAAAGTACGGGCAGAGCCAGGCCGTTTTTGTAAAAATCCACAGTGCGGGTCCATTTTTTACAGTACAGAATAATATTGGCCGTCAGCAGTTCGTCCGGCATTGCACTCCTTTATTGAAACCCGTTTTCTGCGTGTTTCTGCACAATGGTATCTGCCAAGGCCGATAAAGCCTGGAAATCAGTTTCCGACGGCACCCCTTTGCACAGCACCGGATCCAGCACCTCCACCTTGAGATTGGGGATCATGCCGGCAAGGGTTTCCACGGTTTTCCCGCCCCATCCATAAGATCCCACAATTGAAAGAAATTTTACCCGGGGTTTGAGGGCATTGGCCAGAAACGCAGCATAGGCGGCATAGGGGTGGGGCCCGGCCAGCACCGTGGGAGAGCCCACCACAAGGGTGGCCGCATCCACAAGGGCCATGGCCAGTTTGCCAATATCCGTGACCGCCAGATTAAACAGCTCCACCCGGACCCTTTTTTCCACCAGAGCCGCCACCAGATAGTTCACCATCTGTTGGATGGTTGTTGACGACAATAAGAGTCTATCTGTTTGGCAGGCGCATTGCCTTGACTTAAGTCAAATATGTCAGAAGCTTTTTCTAAAAAAAAGAACCCCCTGAAATATTTTCATAATTCAGGGGGCGGGGGTTGAAAAAAGGATAGACTATTCTTTGTCGCCGAACACCTCCACCGGTTTGGTGGTGCTGCCCGTGGCATTGGGATAATCCGGGGCTTTGTAAGCCTTCTGATTATGCTCGATCAGCTCCCGGCCCTCTTTCATAAATAGATTGTAGCGATTCTTGCACTCATAGAATCCATGCCACCACGCATAATCCGGCGCCATCATGGCCGCGCCCATGCGGGCCCGGCGGCCTTCATGATGCCAGAGTTCATAGTATTCCACTTCCAGGGCTTCATCAAAAAACCGGGTCTTGTCCAGCAGGCCTTTTTCATAAAGCTCATCCAGCAGGGCTTTGGCCGGGGCAAAATAAGCCGTGTTATATTCTTCGATCACTTTGTCCAGTTTGGTATAGTGATCATTGATCCATTTGTCCCCATGGCACTGGCCGCAGACCTCTTTCATTTTATCCCGCTCCACCGGCCAGCTGGTCTGGGCCGGAAACGCGGCAAAATCTTCGGGCCGGACGGTCAGCGGCGCCTGAAGCTCCCAGGACAGCCGTTCAGTCACATCATGGGACGTTTTCACCGCTCCCGAGCCCGACATATGGCAGGAGGCGCAGGTGGGTCCCCGGAAATCCACCCCCGCGGACCAGGTGCCCGGCGCAGATGTCCAGTTGTATTCATCCCCGAATGCGGCATAAATATCGCCGTGTTTGGACTCGGTGTAGATTTCGATCTGGGGATGGTCCGGACCCAGGTGGCACTGGCCGCAGGCTTCCGGCTTTCTGGCTTCCATAATGGAAAACCGATGCCGGGTATGACAGCTGGTGCAGCTCCCCAGGCTGCCGTCCAGGTTCACCCGGCCGACCCCCACATTGGGCCAGCAGTCTGGCGTTAATTCACCGTCTTCGGTTTTCAGCACAGTGCCATGGCAGTAATAGCATCCGGAAGTACGCTCCGTATCGCTGTTCATGCCATGGTTCAGCCATGGATCAATTTTCCAGATAATTTCCATGGTATTGGCATGCTTGCTTTTTGAATACTGTTTGGCCTCGTCCGGATGGCACCGGGAGCAGTCTTTGGGGGTCACCACGCCAGCCACCGGCACCTTGTATTCCGGCCGGCCGTATTTGGAATCGGATTTTTCATATTGTTTGTAATGGGATTTGCTCACATCCGGGTCGAATTCTTCGGCCAGATGGCAGTCAATGCAGGTGATGTTGGCATTGGCATGCCGGCTGTTGGCCCAGTCCCCGAATATGCCGGGATGTTCCTGCTTATGGCACTGAATACAGGCAATGCCGGCGTCCGGAATGCTGCGTTCGATCCGGAATTCTTTTTCCTTGGCCATGGATTCCGGATTCTGGCAGAACCCGAACCCCGCCGCCACAACGGTGAAAACCATTGAAAGCAATAATATCCACATCAATCGTTTCATTCCCTGCCTCCCTGTTTGGTTTCGTTAAAACGCTTGGGGTTAATATGCTTGATATTGTCTGAAATTGTAAATGGGTGTCATGTTATGCACCAGATCCCGGTGGCAATCCACACATTTTTTTTCCATGCCCGGCAGCGGATACAGCACACTCCGGTGCGCCAGCATGGCCCCCCGCTTGTCCGGTATGTGCAAAAGATTCCGGTGGCATTTCATGCACTGGTAGTTTTTAAAGGACTGGTATGCTTTCTCCCGCTGCTCGGCGTGATCGTAGGAGTCCATGGTAAAATGCGCGATAATGTCTTTAACGCCGTGCAGGGTTTTCATGTAGAAAAAATTGACCGTGTCGTGAGGGGCCGGCAGATGGCAGTCCATGCAGTCCGCCACAAACCCCTGGGCGTTGTTGACATGGGTGGAGGTTTTCCAGGTATTGTAGGCAAACTGGATTTCATGGCAGGAGGCGCAGAACTCGGGCGTAGACGTTCGGACCATGGTGTAGTAGGTCATGCTGAAAACCGGAAAACCCAGCAGAATGCCCAGGGAAACCAGAAGAAGTGCCTTGGTCCAACGTCTCATATCACTGCATCCTCATTCTTTTGGAGAAAAGTTAAAACGCCGCGCGTTGAGCTCTGTTGACCGTTTTCTTAGGGCCGTGGAAACAATTAATTATCCCAGATGGCGAAGGATTTTGCTTCCGTATTCGAGGTGCGGTGAAGCAAGCATATCGGGATATGTGCGTTTCATCGCAACAAAGAAGACGGAACAAAAGACCAGCAAATGGGATATTTTATTTTTTCCACGGCCCTTAATGCTCGCCATAAAAATCAAAGCGGATGGGACAGATGATGGTTAAGTTAAAATAATAATTGGCAAGAAAAATTAAGTCAAGTGCCACATTTGAACTACAATCCCGCCATTGGGTCTCAATAGCGAAATTCTCAATCTTTTTTTTAGACTTGACAAATTCATACCACAATGTGTTATAAAAAATTTTGAATCAATTGTCATTAAAGGATGTTAGCTTTTAAAGCAGTCAGGTTGCCAATGGACGCCCAGGAATTTAAAAATTTCAGAAGTAATTTGCAGAAAACCCAGGAAGAAATGTCCCGGCTCATGGGGCTTTCGGTTAAAGCCATCCGCAGCTATGAGCAGGGATGGCGCGCCATTCCCGCCCATGCCGAGCGGCAGCTCCTGTTTCTGGCCGCCAAAAAAGCGGAAATTACCACACCGATAAAACCCTGCTGGGTGGTCAACAAATGCAAAGACCCGCAAAAAAGTTTGTGCCCGGCCTGGGAATTTCGGGCCGGCAAGCTCTGCTGGTTCATCAACGGCACCATCTGCAGCGGCACCATTCATAAAGACTGGAACGAGAAAATCGAAATCTGCAAAAATTGCAAGGCCTTCCCTGCCATTTTAAAATCCCTGCTCCATCCGCCGGGAGCTGCCGTCAAGGTCATACCGCATTCGGAATAGCGGCGCTTGCATATTCTTCGCTCCCTATCTGCGGGTAGGAAAATCAGCAACCGGTTAAAAAAAATAACTCAGCCAGACATATGCCCCATCTGCCGGGATCTCTTTTGTTCCTGTTCCGGGAAGTTCAACGCCGCCAAACTCGGTGCCGGATTCCCCGTGATAAATCGTTGCCCCGCCCATGACCTGTAAATTCTGCAGCAGATCCCAGGAGACCCGCGGCTGCATAATCCCGGACCCGTCACGGGTATTGTAAATAATGCTCATAAAACTGTTGACCAGGGGATGCCATTCCACCTGAATCTGTGCATCCACATAGGATCTGCCAAACGTAAACCGCTCCCCCCGGCCCATCCGTTCAAGAATATCCAAATTCGTCAATGCATCCGAAACATCCTGCTTCCCCAGCCCGGTATAGTAATATTCAATCCATGCATACAGGTTCTTTTCAAACCAGACCCAGGAATAATCGATATTGGCAGCGATGCTTGCAAAACCGCTTTCATGGGCCTGATCATCCAGCCACGTCCAGGTGCCATCCAGCCGCCAGGCCGCATCGGACACATAGCCGGTAAAACCGACACCAAAGACGGTATCCTCATAATTTTTTCCGGCCATCAAATCGACGTCCGTAATGGATATATTGAAATGATATTTTGCCGCCACAGACGACTCATCCCATTCGATATCATGATTATCCGTATTCCGTCTCGGCACATACAGCAGCTGGAGCTCTCCGGTGTCGCCCGTGTAAATCCGGCCGGCAATCATGTCATCACCGATCTTATAATCCCGTTCCACATCGGTCGGTGAAAACGGGTTGAACAGGTCCATGGGGTTAAACAAAAACCCGTTGCCCCAGGTAAGGGCCTGGCGCCCGATGCGAACCGATCCCCGGTCCGCATAAGCAGAAAAAACTAAGCGGTCAATGCGGTGATACACCAGATACTCGCTGTGGGATGAGATTTCACGGGTCAGGTCCATCACCCGCCGCGCGTCATTGATGGTCTCGCCAGGCAGCAGGCTATCCGAAAGATCGAGATACCGGTCTAAAAATGATTGCAGGGTTTTTCGCGTCTCCCCGCCGCTGCCGATCATTTCGTAATGGCACTCAAAATCCACCATGTCATTGATCATGGTGGTGTTTTTCAGCCGGAACTCAAACGCCCCGTCATGCAGCCGGTCATGATGCGCCATATCGAGAAGAGAATTAGTTTCCGGAAAAGAGACAGCCCCCCGTAGCCTTAAATGACCGCCCCACTCCCCGGGCAATGGATTTTTACATTGCGCAAACGCATAGAGCGGAAAAATAAGAAGAATCAGGAAAAGGACATTCCCCATCCGAAAAACCGAACGGATGCTGTTTTGGAAATGGTGAAACCGCGGTTTATTTAAACCGGTCATTATCAATTTTCCCATCCCGAAGATGCACCAGGCGCCGGGCATAGTCCATCACCATGTGATCATGAGTGGAAAATATAAATGTCACATTTCGCTTGTCATTCATTCCGGCCATTATTTTCAAAAGTCCTTCACCGGTCTTTGAATCCAGATTGGCGGTTGGTTCATCTGCCAGAACAATGGCCGGATTGGAGACAATGGCCCGGGCCACGGCCACCCGCTGCTGCTGCCCCCCGGAAAGTTCCGCAGGCCGGTGATGAACCTTATCCCCCAGCCCCACCTCCTCCAGCATGGCCATGGCCCGCTCCCGTCGTTCCGATTTTTCAACGCCCTGGAGCAGCATGACATATTCCACATTCTCAAGGGCAGACAGCACAGGGATCAGATTATATGCCTGGAATACAAAACCGATGCGCATCAGCCGGAGTCCGGCCAGCTCACTTTGACTCATTTCACTGTAATGCCGGCCGTCAACGATCACTTCCCCCTGGTCCGGCAGGTCCAGGCCGCCGATCATATTCAGCAGCGTGGTTTTTCCGGAACCGGACGGCCCGGCAATGGCGACAAAGCCGCCTGAAGCAATGCTCAGATAGATGCCTCTGAGCGCGTGGACATGAATATTGCCCTGCCGGTACACCTTATCCACGCCTTTCAGTTCCACAATCGCCATGTTATTCCTCACTACCAATTATATTTACGTCGCGAAGTTTTTAAATTAATTATGGCAAACTCGTAAAAAGCATTTCGATGGCAAAAGAAAAAGCTCCAAATTCGAGGCGCGCAACTCCTGAGTGATGATTTGCACCCAGCGTACCATGAAGAAACGAAGGATGCAGCGCAACAAAGAATTTGGACTTTTTACAAAGCCATCAATTATGGGCCATCGCTTCCACAGGCGTAATCCGCGCCGCCTTCACCGCCGGATATACGCTCACCACCAACCCGAGCAAGAGCACTACCCCGTTGGCCAGAAGCACATCCCGCCATACCAGTTCAGGATAAATCACCGAAGACATTCCCGCATATTCAAACCCCGCTGACAAAGCGGAAAGGTCAATCCCCGCAGCGGCAACAATCATCACAGAGGCCATCGCCAGGAGGTTCCCCGCTGCCAGTCCCAGAATCAGGATGATGCCGGATTCAATCAGAACAGACCTCAGGATCAGCGCCGGTTTCATACCCAGCGCCTTTAAGAGACCGAACTCCCGCATCCGTTCAAATACCGCCATCAGAAGGGTATTGACGATCCCGAAAGCCATGGCCACAAACACCACCAGGTACCATAAAAAGATAAATCCGTTGAAAATTTCCAGGTATGATTTGAGCATGGGCAGGAGATCCTTCCACGTATATATTTCCAGGCCGGTATCCTTTAAAAATGCCCTGATGGTTTCAGCCACTGGCCCGGTTTGTTCATGATCATCTAGCACAATGGAAATCTCTGAAACGCCGTTTCCGATATTCAGCATTTTCTGGGCAGATGATTTGCTGACAAACACAAACTGCTTTTCCGTAGCCGCCAGCCGGGCCCGGTAAACGCCCCTGATTTTAAACGCCCGGGAGGCAATTTCCCTGTCCGCATCCTGGGACATCAGTATCAGCTTCCGGCCGATGCGGGTTTCAAATTTTTCCAGCAGGGCCTGCCCCACAACAATGGCGTTTTCATCTTCTGGAGCTATCATCCGGCCGTCGGTCACACCGTCACCGATAAACGACACCCCGTTTTCCTGCGCCGGATCAATGCCCACCAGAATAATGCCAGTGGAATGCCGGGCATTTGAGGCCACCGCATTAACCCGCACCCGGGCGGCAGATTTTGCATTCTGCGGGAGCCCCCCGGCGATTTTGGACAGAACCGCCGCCGGATCATCGATCTGGTAGGCGACGGATGGATCCTCATGATATCCAACAGGATAAATCTTCATGTCCCCGGTCAGGGTGGCAATGCCGTTTTCAACCATGTCCGTGATCATGCCCCGCATCAGGGATGTCAGCGCAACCATGGTCCAGACACCGATAATTACAGCGATCATGATGATTACCGTCCGCCGGGGATTCCGCCAGATATTTCGCCAAGCCAGCTGGAGTTCCATTATTGAAAACCAAGGTGGAAGGTATAAGGTTTAAGGCTGAAGTAAAAAATGATCATCGTTCTTTTTATTTATTACCGCCGACACAAAGAGCACTTATCGAGTGAGCGCTGCAATCGAAAGAGCCTTTTCTCTCGATGCTGTTGTGCCCTTTTCTTAATTTTTTGATTGTCTGGTATTTGTTCAGATAATTCGCACAATATTCTGTTTGGAAACGAAAAAAGGTTTCTACCAAAGCCTTTTCTATGTTTATATCTGTCCTCTATTATTTTGCCTGGGCCATTATAAATTTCTTTATATGTGCCATCTTGATTAATTTTAATGCCAATATAGTATTCAGGAGTCTTTTTGAAAGTAAGGGAATTCTTAAAAGTTGCCTTGATCTGAACCATACGTCCATCTGACGTTTCACCATCATAACCTTCAACCAGCTTATCATATAAATCAACGTCATAATCTCTTTGAACCAAAGCCTCACCAATATCACCAACCAATCGACCATCTATGGTGAACTCTTTTATCGGCAATGCTTCTCTCAATTGCTTTATTCCTTCAAAAATTTTATTCAAAGCTGAGTTGATTACTCCATGATCAGGCATATGTCTCCTTTTTTGGCTTAACATTTAAGCCAACCCTTCATGTTTAAAGGTGTTTTCAAAGTGGCGGATCGCGTCCGAGGGCAAGGCGCAAGGCAACGCAAAAGCACAGCATGCTCCGGCATGTGAGCATTTTAAGGAGCCTTGCAACACAGCCATCGGGCGTTAGACGGTGCTTTGAAAACACTTTTCAGACATGGGTCATCGCTTCTACAGGCTTCAACCTCCTGATCTTCATGGCCGGATAAAGCGCCACCGCAATCGTGATCACCCACACCAGGAGCGGTCCGGCAAAAGCCGTAATCAAGGACAGCTGTGGATAAATTCTGCCGGAAATGCCATATTGCGCCAGAATTTCAGAGGACCTGGCCATATCAATGCCGTATGCCTGAAAAATCCAGGTGATCCCGCACCCGATAAGGATTCCAAGCCCTATCCCGATCAGGGTCATCAACCCGGACTCATACACCAGCAATTTCACCAGCCGGTTCGGCGACATGCCGATGGCCATCATGACCCCGAATTCCCGGGTGCGTTCGAATACCGCCATCAAAAATGTATTCAGGATACTAAAGGCCACCACCAGCACCAGCAGAAACCAGAAGATAATGCCCATGGTCAGATCAATGAGAATCGCCTGGGTCAGCCCCGGCATCAATTCATCCCAGTCCATGACCACCAGATCTTTCCCGGCCGGCATCACCGCAAGACTTCTGATAATTTCTTTTTTCACCGCCCCTACCTCATGCAGGGACCTCACATTCACCACAATTTCATGCACCGCGTCATCCATGGAATACACCGACTGAAATGTCTGAATCGTAATCTGCAGGGTGTTTCTGTCAAATTCGTCAATGCCGGATTCATAAATCCCGCACACCCTGCCAATAGTGGCGGCCACGGATCCGTCTCTGCCCTGCCCCAACAGGGTCAGTTCATCCCCGACAGCCACGTTCAGGTTTCTTGCCAGCAGGGCCCCCACCAATGCCCCGGAGGATTCCTCCAGCGATTCCCCCGACAATTCTCCGGATACGTCAACTGATACGGGCTCCGACGGCAGAAAATTCCCTTTACGGATCAGGTCCGCCAGTGTGGAAACATCTTTTTCCCGTTCCGGATCAATGCCGATCACCATGGCGCCATAGGTTCTGCCTGCGGACGACACCAGGGAAAAGGCATTGGCGCGCACCGTCACGGCTTCCACGGCTTCGATGCCTTTGATCATTTTTATCACCGGGCCTGGATCAGGGATCACCCGGCGCATGGTTCGCTTTTCGAAATACCCTTCCGCCTGGACCTGAACATGCCCCGTGTTGATCTTTACCGATGAGTTGATCATGGTCTCATAGGAGCCAAACTGAAAAGACAGCATGAAAATCAGCACAATGCAGGCAAAGCAGATCGCACTCACCGTCAGCCAGGTCCTACGGGGATTGCGCCACACATTGCGCCATGCCATCTGCACATCCGGAGAGATTTCCGGTCGTGTTATTTTCTGTGTCATGGGCTGTTACCGCCCCGGGTTCTTTAAATTGGAAATGGTGAACATATGATCGGGAAGGTCGATATTAAATTGAATGGTTTCGTAATTGATCAGGGTATATTCGTCGCCGGACGCAGGGTCGGCATCTGTTTTAGCCATCCGCCACCGGGTGGGATAGAGTTTGCCGCCGATCATGCCGATTTTTTCCATGGTCAGGATTTTCACCGGTTCCCTGTCTTCATCATAGAACGCCTCGCTCAGCAGCATAAAGTCCTCGCGAATTTTGAGCGTGAGCATCCCCCACACCACCGGCGCGTCGGGCTTGGGAACCGAGCGGATCACGTAAACGGTTTTTCCGTCAAGGGTTTCCGTTCCGATCAGTTCATGGGTGTAATCATCAATCACGGTGTCAGATTTGGCCAGGTCATTGTTGGAAAAATCAGACCCCTGCCAGGACTGGGACATCATGGACGGCGGCAGCTTAATCACCCGGTTAATCTTCGGGTTATAGATCCACATTTCCCGGCCCTTTTTCAGCGTGCCGTTGCCCTTGTCCTTTGCCGGGGCTTCGATGCGGAACAGGCTGTCGGTTTTTCCCTTGGTCCAGGCCTGAATCGTCATGGTCCGTTCCCAGTCCGGGCGGTGGATGGTCATGTGCACCAGCGATTCAGACGTGTCTTCGCGCAGATATTCCACCGCATGGTTCACAATGGTCCGGGCGTCGGTGGTCATACCCGTCTCTGCCGCAGCCGAACGAACAAAACAAAGTCCGCAGCAACAAACAAACAACATCACCCATCGGTTCATTTTTCTGCTCCTGATCAGGCGGTTATGGATTCTCCAACATCATACGATTTCATGACCGGTTAATCAATAGGCGGCTTTGGACATGGTTGTAAACCGCAGGGGGAAAAATAAAAACACCATTAGGGGGGCATGATGCCTTGAAAGAGACAAGACCAAAACCGCAAACGGCGGCTTATCATCTTGACAAAAGAACGGTCCGGGCTTATTATCTGAATACTGATAACGCGACAACAATGAAAAACGTCTGCATTTTTCATTGTCATTATTTCTTCCAATATTTTCTCTTAAAGGGGGCGAAACGGCTTCGACGGGGATAAAGAAGCATTGGTTGCATGCCGAGCGTTCTGCTGACTCGTAAAACCAGTGGAAAATAAACATAATCGCAGACGATTATAACTACGCTGTAGCGGCTTAGCTACCGTCCTGCCCGGTTACTCCCGCGGACCGGGTAAGGGCGTCGACTAGCGGGACCGCCGTTTCCGGGTGCCTGTACCGGACACGGTTAAATCAACAGGATAGTGGTTGCGGTATCCGGCCTGATGGAGACTTCACCCGCGAAACTTAAAGTTCAGGATATGCATGTAGACGCCACTGTGGAATGTTTTCGGACGCGGGTTCGACTCCCGCCGCTTCCACCATTTTTATCGAATAAAATCAAATCGTTAAAAATTGAATGGTTCTGCCTCTGGTAGAATACTGGTAGAATTCAGAGGCAGAACCATCTTCAGGACCCGGAAAAAATCAACATAAATAGTGTCTGAACGAAAACCCTGGATTTTTTCAGGGGCGGCCCAAAAAATTTAAAATTTTTTATTGCTCTTTGAAAATTTTATTCAAAATCCCATAGAATATAGATTTTTCCGATGCTCTTGATCGCAAAAAGCTGTAATCAACGGCAGTTTGACGGTGTCTGGACGCAGCTATTCTCTTGAAAACCCACTTTTAATGGATTTACGCAGCGTTACGCATTTTATTATCCTGGCGTCGCTCCTTTTTCAATTCTTCCTGGAGCAGCATTTGCCCCAGTATCTCAATGTTGCGCGCAACCACTGCCATGGCGACATAACGTTTGAAACCGTGAATACCATGGTCCGGGCATCTGTCCAGCCCGTGATTTTCAAGCGCATTGATGGATGATTCCACTGCCGAATGTTTCCGACGCGCTCTTTTGAACTCTTCGGAATTCTCAATTTCTTTGCGGATGACGGAAAGCTTGCCTTTTTTAGGAAGCACACAGTGATCTAATATTACCCCCAGTTCCTTCTGGTTGGCCGGACTGTGAAAGCCTTTGTCAAAACTGCATTCCCGGAAAGAGGCGAACCGCTGCTGAACTTCTTTGATAATGGAAACTGCGATGTAACTATTCAGAGTAATTCTCTCTGGGATTGTGGTTTATATCAAAATCAGGCAGTTTGCCGGCAAACAACAACTTCAGGGCGTGACTGGATTTGACTCCCTGTTTACGAAAAGTAGACAGATAGCTTCGAACACGACAAAAAATCCGCGCCCCATCTATTGATCGAAAACATCCAGAAATTTTTTGTTGCACCTTGGTCATTCGAATATCATTCTCACTCAAATTATTGGTGAACGTAACAAAATCGATATCCATGAATCGGAGAACATCTTCTTCATAATCTCTTAGTCGTTCCAACAAATTCCTGGATTTTGATTTTTTAATCCGGCCCCTTTTCCCTTTTTTCTTTGGTCTGATCGGCTCCGGGCACTCTTTTTCGGCCTGCTGAAGCAATTCACGGTATTTTTTCCGGTATTTTGCTGATTTTTTAGCATCCAAAACCCCTCCGGCATCGATCAGCTGGCAATTGATTGTTTCAAGCA
Organism: Desulfobacterales bacterium; assembly: GCA_963675805.2. Classification (GTDB taxonomy): domain Bacteria; phylum Desulfobacterota; class Desulfobacteria; order Desulfobacterales; family Desulfosalsimonadaceae; genus SURF-3. The sequence continues at coordinate 393,327 of CAXXNU010000007.1, forward strand.
GGCTTTGAAGCTCTTTGGCCCATTTCTGGCCATCTTGTTCCCACGCCCGGGTTAATTCCCTGATATGATGAGCATTGCAAAGCGCGTGCGTGCAATCGTATTGATAATAGGGTTTCCAATGATCATGACACAATATTCCCTTGAAACGGGGCAGTATATCCATATCGTTCATGGCGTCTGTACCCCTTTTCTCATGGGGAGGATAAAGCGTCCATTTGTTGTTGGATACGCCATGGAGCCAATGCCTTTTGCCGCCAATATTGATACCGGTTTCATCAGCATGAGCAAGCTTTCCGGCGGCTAACTCGTCTTTGGCCTTATCCTCAAACCCGGCCAGCAGTTGGTATGCTTCCTGGTTGAAATTGAAAATCGACCCTTCACTGATCGGGATGTGAAGCTGATCGGCAAAATAATCTTGTATCCTGTTGTACGGTATCAGTTGAAACTGCGACATATAAACTGAATGCGCTTTAATCCCTGCACCGTATTGCACTGCTTTGGTAACCCCTTTTGGGAAAGGGGCAACATATCGCTTGCCTTTTTCATTTTCGATGATTTGCGCCCGGTATTCAGTCACAACCCTTGAAATATCAATGTCGAATACCTGACGTGACTCAAAGCCCACTTGCCGATACTCGCCCGGCGGTAATTTTCGTCGATCGACCTTAATGGTCTCAACTTTATCCGGATTATCCACCTTTTTGAGAGTGGCACCAATATGGCCACTCTGGCCACCGGCCTTTTTGCCCTTTTTTTTCCCTGGATCCCGTTTTCTGTTGGGATCACTCGCTGGCGGCTTGCTGCTGTTGGTGCTATTCAAATTCAATCGGTTGACAAGCAGCGTAATGACAAGTATCAAAATTTCAAATATCGATTTCGTTGCCGCCGACAACTGTTCGTCCTCTTTCATAAGAAAGCGGGCTTTCTCAATTGTGGCTTGTATGTCGATATTATCAATCTTCATTCGGTCCATGTCCTGTGTTATTTGAAATCCATTATAACACAGGTTTTGAAACCGATATTTTTCCTTGTGAAATCCCCTCAATGGCGATTAAATATTTCAAGCTTCCCGGGGGTTGAAGCCTCACCCCGAAAACCCAGCTATCGGGATGTGGCGGCCGCATAAGTGCAGAATAGTACAAGAGTTCGTCTATATTTGACTTTTCGTTTTTTTTAGTAAAATACTGTCAAGTCTTTTTTTTTAAATTTTCACTGAATAATTACAAAAAACTGAAGTTTGTTGAAAACAATCATGCGGCGATCCTGAGTAGTACGGATACGAGAGAATTAAGCTCGGTTTTGCGCGATTCCGGGCAAACTAAACTAAAATCTTTTTCCGTCGAAGCGTTTGCAATCAATCGGCGAACATCGGAAAAAGCAAAATGATTGCGACCTTTCACCGCATGGCGTCGACTCGGCGTTTTGTCAAGCCGGTTGGCATAAATCCAGGTCACCGAAGTTGCCATCATGCAAAAATAAAGATGATTTTTAACGGCAGTCGCATTCCGCGTCTGGGTATCCGCACTGCCGATGTCTTGTTTCAGCTCTTTGAAAGACGCCTCTATCTTCCAGCGGGCGCCGTAATATTCGATAATTTCCGGTACGGAAAGCATCAAATCGGTTGAAAACAATGCAACCCACCGGGTCTTGCGATAAACCCACACCACCCTGACCGGGCATTTGAGGGTTTTAAGCATTACAATACGGTCATACGCAACAACCGTCCGAACACGGCCATAAAGATTGATACTGAATTCTTGTACACGATGCTTGTACCTGTCGGCCAGAGAAGATGTGTTGCCAAGTTTTTTACCATATTTTCTCGGGCGTCCTGGGCCTTTTTTGGGATATGCATCCGGCAGTTCGAAAACATTATTATTGGAACGCAGCCGGGATATCATATGAATCCGTTGCCCCAGTTTTTCGTTGAGCGGTTTCCATAGTCCGTTGTTGCCAAACCATGAATCGGTTACCACAATGATCGCGGTGTTTGTAAAAACATCGGCAATCTGTGTTATCATCTGAGCCGCCTGATCCAGCTTGCTTTCGAATTTGATTTTTGATTTGCCGGCCATTTTCTCAATGCTTTTCTTCATGTGGTAAAAGCGATAGTTCAAAGGCAGGCAGGCCCAGCGGCCTTTGACGATTTTTAACAGTCCAACAGCAACGACATTTTGTGCCCATGGATATTTGGACTGATTTTGTTTGGCGGCATGATCAAAGATATTAGCGCATCCAAAGATTTTCTTGCCGGTCTTGGGATTGATGTAATCGTCTAAAGCCAAAAGCAGCCGATCATTTGTTAAAGGGTTGGGGATCATTTTCCACACTTTTTGCCAAAGGGCTTGCCAGGGGAGTTTGGGAGAGGCCATGAACGTATAATATCGTTTTCTGCCAACGTGGGTAAACCCGAAAAGGTGGTGAAGGCATCGGAGGAGGTTTGAGGTCTTTGCCGATGTAAATGGAATAATGATGGCAAGCAGGGTATGGATAAACCATTCTGCCCGTTCATCGTCTTTTCGTGATAAGACAAATTCGTTTTTGAGTTTTCCGAGGATGTCGTGTAATATGAACATGCGAGGCCTTTTTGTGTTATGGGTTTTTGGTTTTGGGAAATTAAGAATACCATAACACGGCCTCGCAATCAATTATAAAGTACTGAAATTTAAAATAAATATTATTTTCTATCTAAAATTTTGCCGATTATTTCCTATAAAATCAATGGGTTACGCGACCTTTAATTCTTATAAGTAATTGTTTTTGTTTGATATTTAAATTTTTTAGTCGAAGCGCACGCCAATCGCCCCCAATCAAAACGGGGAAACTTCAGTAATAAGATATTTCCGAATAATTAAAATTTGATTCTCAGTCAGCTAATACCTCAGCCACCTTTTTTGAAATCGTTTTTTCAAATAATTTTCAATCGTCGGGCTATCCAAGCGGTTTGGTGTCCGTCCAACGATAAGCAGTAACTGAAAAAGTTTTCTTCCTGAAGGGGCTTCAAAGATACTTGATAAAGGAATAAGATCAAAAAACAAAACGCAGGTTGATGACCTGTATCATGAAATCGGCAGGCTAAAGGTGGGGAGATCAGTGTTGAAATATTAGTGCCGAAAAAAATCTGGATGCTGCCGGTTTTGAATATTTCAGGCAACCACAATTCATTTAAAAGGCTTATTTTTCCAGTTCCGCTTTGATGGCCAGTCCCAGTTTCTCAAGGACAATGGGTTTTTTGAGATATTCGCCAGCCCCCAGAGACTGGGTTTTTCTAACATCCCCGGTTTCGGAAAAGCCACTGAGAATAATGGCTTTCTGACCCGGATGAATAGTTATAATCCGCCGGTAGGTTTCATAACCATTCATGCCCGGATCCATAATCATATCAAGAAGAACTAAATCCACGGCATGACTTTTCAGGTATTCAACAGCTGCTTCACCACTGGAGACAGCAACAGATCGGTAGCCGAGCATGTCCAGCATCATGGCGGTAATCTCCCGCTGGCTTTCAATATCATCAACGATCAGAATGGTTTCGCCACTTCCTTTGTAACTTGCGAGCGCCAAATTGGCATCGGTTCTCAACAGGGCGTCCCGGGAGGCTTGAAAATACAGTTCAAACAATGTTCCATTCCCGTCGGATGTCACATCGACGAATCCTTTATGGTCCCGCATGACATTCCAGACGACGGACAGGCCCAACCCCGTGCCGCTTCTTCCCATCTTCTTTTTGGTGTAAAACGGCTCGAAAATCCGCTTGAGATCGGTGTCGGATATCCCCGCGCCGTCGTCTGCGACGGAAAAAACGACATATTCACCAATATCTATTTCTTCGTACCCCTTTAACGGAGTGTCCAGAAAACGGTTTTCTGTGGATACGATAACGCTTCCGCCTTTCCGGAGGGCTTCCGCGGCGTTGGCAATCAGATTCATCAGCACTTTTCTGATATGGACATCCGAGGCGTCGATGTTGAATAAATCTTCAGCAAGATGTCTGCTAAATGCAATATCCGGATAAAACTGTTTGAGTTTCCTGAACTCGGGCGATTTAAAGTAATCCGCGACCAGATCATTTAATTGCAGGGGTTCTTTGGTGATGGCAACCCCCCGCGCGATGGTCAGCAAATCCTGGACGATGGCGGTGGCCCGGTTGCCGGATTCCATAATGGTCTTTAAAGGCTTTCTGAGATCACTGTTTTCAGGCAGCCGCATTAGAAGCAGTTCCGGATAGGAAACAATCCCGGAAAGAACATTATTGAGATCGTGGGCAACGCCCCCTGCCAAAAGCCCCAGAGATTCCATCTTCTGAGATTTGTGAAGCCGTTCTTCAAGTCTTTTTCGCTCACTGATATCCCGGCTGGCGCCCAAAATACCAGTGGGTTGATGGTTTTCGTCAAAAATAATTTTGGCAAGGGTTTCTATCCATAGGGTGGACCCATTTGGCAGATACATTTCAAGCTCAAACCGCCGGGACCTTGCAGGATCATATTCCAGGCGCGCCGCAGCCAGTTCTTCTGCAAAAATTTTATTGGCCTGCTCTAATGAGGCCGGCGGCAAAATATGTTCCCAACGAAGCCGGTAAACCTCTTTTGCCTTAAAGCCCGTAATAATTTCCACAGACGGGCTGCAATAGGAAAAACGCTGGCTCCGGATGTCAAAAATCCAGACAATATCACTGATATTGTCCGCCAGCAGCCGATAGCGGGCTTCACTTTTTTGAAGGGATTCCGTATATTTTTTACGTTGGGTGACATCCCGCGCAATCCCCCTGAACCCGATGGGTTTGCCGGTATCGTCCTTTAGCAGGACAATAGACGTTTCCACAGTGCATTTCCTGCCGTCCTTGCGTATCAATTCCCAGTCGAGGGCCTTGTAAAATTCTCCGGTATTATAGACATGATTGAATACGCGATACACTTTTTGCGCGTTTTCCGAATCCATATATTCCCGGTTGTTTTTGCCCATTAATTCATTGTGTTCATATCCAAGAATGTTGCTCATGGCCTGGTTGTAAAATTTAAACGTACCCGCAACATCAACTTCAAAATAGCCGTCTTCCATCTTTTCAAGTATGGTGCGATATTTCTCTTCGCTGCTCCGGAGCTTCGCCTCTGCTTCTTTCCGTTGGGTGATATCCATAATAGTGACCAGGCCGGCGGGTTTTCCCTCATAGAGCAGGCTGCTGCCTGATAGGGACACCCACACTTCCCGCCCGGTTTTATGAATAATCTTAAGATCATAGCCGGGCGGGGCCGGCTGTCCGGATTGCCGCTTTTTCCCGCTCTGCGTCACCATTTCGCGGTAATCCGGATGCACGATTTCCCAGAATCGCATGCGGTAAAATTCTACGGGCGTGTACCCGGAAATAACTTCCGCGGCAGGGTTTACATAAACCCAGTAATCATTCTGGTAAATCATGATGGCAAACGGGCAGCGCTCGGCCAGGGTCCGGAATTTTTCTTCGCTTTCCGCAAGCCTTTCCATCATAATGCGGCGTTCCGTGACATCCCGGTTAATGCCGATAATACCGGTAGTCTGCTGATTCTCATCCCGCAAAAAAGACGCATTGGATTCTACCCAGACGGTTGATCCGTCTTTTCGGTAGAGTTCCACTTCTGTGTTGCGGGATCGGTGGGGGGGATACTGACCCGACGCATCAAGATCCACTTCTTCTTTAAATAACGCGGCCACTTTTTCACGTGTCTCGGGCGGGGCCTTGTCAAAAAAGGACGTACCGATTAACTCCTCTGGTTCGTATCCCCGGAGTTTTTTCACAGATGGACTCAAATAGGTGTAATTCAAATCCATATCCATAGTGAAAAGAACGTCCCTGATATTTTCCGCCAAAAGCCGGTAGCGTCGCTCACTCTCCTTCAAGGCCATTTCAATTTTTTTCCGATCCGTAATATCGTGGGCAAACCCTCGGTAACCGATTGGATTGCCTGCTGGATCACGTATTAAATAGACAGAAGATTCAACATAAATGGGTTTGCCGCCCCGCCCGATAACTTCGTATTCAATAGATTCCGCGGGTTTGCCGGTGGCAAAAATGGTGGTGTAAATCTGCATTAATTTTTTGGCTGTTTCAGCCCTTGTGTAGTCGCGAAAATTTTTACCGAGTAGTTCTTTTTCCGAATAACCGGACACCTTGCAGATGGATGGCGAAAAATAAACAAGATCGCCTTTTAAATCGATTTCGTAATACCATTCCTCAAAACTGTTTAAAATCGCCTGGTATCTTTCCATCGCTTTTTTGTTGGCTGAAAGACGACTCCGAAGCTGCTCGTTTTCTTTTTCAAGGTGTTGTATCTGATGGGCTAAATCATTTAGGGAGATATTCATTGGCATGGATTAGAACTCTCTATAAAAGGAATTGTCCTGTCTGACTTTCGACCTTCCCCTGCGGGTGGATTGCTTCGAGAAAGGAATGTAATGACGGGTAGTAAGAAGCCGGACAAGCATTTCATTCATCGGTTTCACCAACCTCCTCACGATAATGGCGGGTTGGGTAGGATATTTTCCAAGCCGAGATCTTATGATTTTTATGTCATATTCCCGGGCATATGTCAATTTTAAGCATCGTCCGAATGGCTTTTTCGTTATGTGACTGAAGTTTTTCAGACTTTTATCAACCCACCTGGCTGATTTTCTGTAACAGCCAGACGCTGCGGTGTAATTTCTCAAACAAGGGAATCAATTCTCAAAAAAATAAATTTTTTTTGTCACAAACTGCGCCCGAATTTGTATAAGATATTATTAAGCGCTCCACTGAATATTGACAAGGGACATGCTAAACGCGGCAGATGGTTGCCTGCCGGGCATAACCAGAAATTTGGACTTTTTGCAAATCCGTCAAAGGATATTACAAAAATGACCGGGCTTATTCGAGAAAACAATGACAGTCAAGACAATGACAGCCTGCTGGTGGCTGCCGCTCTGACCGGCAAGGGCGGTGCCCTTGAAAAACTGGTGCGGCGGCATCAGGACTGGATTTACAATATCGCGTTTAAAATGATCATGGACCATGAAGATGCCCGGGACATCACCCAGGAGATCCTGATCAAGTTCATCACCCACCTGGCTTCTTTTCAACCGGAAAAGGCGGCGTTCCGCACCTGGCTCTACCGGATTGTGGTGAACCACGTCCTGAATATGAAGAAAAAAAAGTTTGAAACGCGGATTCATGACTTTGACGCCTATGTTTCCATTCTTGATAAATTGCCGGACGATCGCATGGAATCCCAGCCAGAGGCTGAGCTGCTGGCCGAAGAGCTGAAAACCGGTTGCATGATGGGGATGGTGTTGTGCCTGAAACGCTCAGATCGCATGGTTTTTCTGTTGGGCGCGGTTTTCGGGCTCAAAGACGACGAGGGAGCTGAATTAATGGAGATTACGCGGGAAAATTTTCGCCAGAAATTATCCCGCAGCCGTAAAATGGTTTTTCATTATATGAATGGCGTGTGCGGGCATGTGAATCCGCAAAATCCCTGCCGTTGCATCAATAAGGTGAAGACCCTTGCCGGCATGGGCATGCTCGACGCCAATATCCTGAGGTTTCACCGCCCGGAAGGGAAAAAAATAAAAGAAATGATCGACCAGCAGCGGCTCCGGTTTGAGGAGACCTATTATCGGGCGTTTCTTTCCCGGTTCCGGGATCAGCCCTTCTATGACGGGCCGGACATGCTCCAGTGGCTGCGCGGCATCATGCAGCAGGATGATTTCAAAGGAATATTCAGTGTTCCGAAAGATTAACGGCTTCGCAACTAGCGTTTGAGGGCATTTTTTAACAAACTAGGATCACTGAACAACCAGAAAGCATAAACCACGATGGAAGAAATGAAAAATCAACCACCGTTTAGAACCCATAAGGAGACACCAATGATCAAAAGAAAACAATTATTTTTAATTGTGATTGCATTTTTTATCGGGGGGTGCGCCGCATCCAGGACCCCGGATACGAACCATGCCATGAAAACAGACCATGGAACCGCGCCGGATTTTACCCTGCCGGACCAGAACGGTGAGATGGTGACGTTGAGCACGGTGCTTGAAAAATACGACGGCGCGGTGCTCGCGTTTTACCCAAAAGATGATTCCAGAAACTGAACGAACGAATTTGTTGAGTTTCAACAAACCATGGATCAGTTTGCATCACGAAACATTAAAGTTCTCGGCATCAGCAAAGACACAGTGGAATCCCACCAGGCCTTTATTGAAAAGCACAACTTAAAAGACCTTACCCTGCTTTCCGATACGAAACGCCGGGTCATCAGGGCTTATGACGCAGATCACTGGCTGCTGCCGGTGGCCAGCCGGGTTTATCTGGTGGTTGACAAGCACCGGAATATTATTTTCCGGGAAAATACCGGGCTGTTTCTGCTGGAAGACCAGACCCGCACCCTGATTTCAGCCATTGATCAATTCATCAAGTGACTATTATGCCCACCACTGCAATAAGTATCATCCGGGTCGTTTGTCTCTGGCTCGTTTTTACCGCATTGCCGGCATCCGGCGCCGATCAGGGAGCATCCCACGGCGCTGATGCCTTAAATCAGCATCTGCTCTCAGGAATTCATGCCTGTTTCAGCGGGGATTATGACAGGGCCTGGGATATTTTCACCCAGGTGCGGGAAATCGATGCCGACCATCCCTCCCGGGAGTACTATCAGGCCATTGTTCTATTCTGGAAAAACAACATTGATCACAATAACCCCCGATATGACATGCAAATCCGGAAACTGCTGCGCAGCTCCCTTACAAAATCGGAAAAACTGCTTAAAAAGGATGATAACAATATTGAGGCCTTGCATTATGCCGGCCTGGCCTACACCTACCTGGGACGCATGGACGCCCACCGGAAAGCATTCTATGAAGGCGGCCGGAAAGGAGAAACCGGACGAAAATACCTTGAAAAAGCCGTTGCCCTGTGCGGACAAATGCCGGAAAAACGCCATGCGCTGCAATCAAAAAGCACCTGCAATGTGTGTGAAGATATCTATTTCCCCTTAGGCGCATACGCGTATTTTGCCGGAAAACTGCCCAAATTTCTGCGGTATATCAATTTTCTCTGGTTTGTTCCCAAGGGTTCCGCGCAGGAAGGGCTTGAACTGCTGGCAAGGGCGGAGAAAAATGCCTGCCTTCATCACTTGGGTACCCGGAGTCTTCTGGTCAATATCTACGCCATTTTTGAGACCCATCGGCTGCAAGACGCTTTTGCCCTTTCCAAAGAACTTGTTCGTCAATTTCCGGATAATCCTTATCTGGATCTGGATCATGCCGGCATCCTCATCAAAACCCGCCAATACAAAGCCGCCTACGACCATGCCCGGGCGATTCTTGAAAAAGTGTCCTCCAAAACCCGGAACTACGACCCGGTGACCGAGCTGGGGGCTCTGCTCTTCATGGTTGAATCGGACTTGAACCGCCAGCATATCCGGCAGGCGGAAGAACGTCTGGGGCAAATAAAAAATAATCCCACATTTCAAAACAACACCTTGTTTGCCCGGATTTTCCTGCTTCAGGGACAACTGGCGGACCTGCGCAACAACCGACTACAGGCACAGGCGTCCTACCGGAAAGTGATCTCCCTGCAAGACCATTTGTGCGACCGGGAGACACGGAAAAAAGCGGAAAAATACCTTGATGAACCGTTTACGCTGACTGCCGGGTAAATCAAAGCGCTGCGGACACGGCCCGTTCAGCGCTGGACAAAGCGCCTTCCAGATAACCGCCCAGATGGTCGGCGGTTTCCGAGCCGGCAAAGTGAAGGGTATGATTCCAGATGCTGGTTTTTCCGGCCGGCGAATGGAACTCGGGATGGTTATGGGCTGCCCGCTGGTCATATTCCGTGGCGGTCAGGGGATCTTTTGCCCAATCCTGATAATATATCCTGACCGGCTGACCGGCCCCCTCGCCATACAAAAGCGTCAGCTGATTCAGAATCGCCGGGATCATGGTTTCCTGGTTTTTGCGACGCAATGCCGGAATGCCGACAAATCCGGTCAGGCCGAAGGCGCTTTCGGTTTCACCGGATCCGTCATGAATTTCCCCCAATGGACCGCATAAGCTGAAACCCTGGCCCGAAAGGCCAAGATTTCGCCAATCCGCGTGGTCATAAAGCGCGAAAAATTTTGCCTGGCCCGCCATCCAGGTGCTGGCCCTCAGCATTGCCTGTGTCAGATCATATGGCAGGTCCGGTGTAAACAAAATGGACCGGGCGGCAAGCCGGGGCGGCACGGCCAGAATGACCCGGGAGGCGTTAATCCGGCAAACAGGCTCCGCGTCAAGATGTCCTACAGTGACCTGAATCCCCTGATCCCGCTGTTCGATTTCGCAGACCGGGTGATTCAGCCGTATAACATTTTCAGGAATCCGGGCCAAAAGTCCATTGACAAGCGAAATCATGCCACCGTCAAGCCGCCACCCCGGCGGCTCCATGGGGTAGCCGGGAAAATTTTCAACATGACCGCTTCTATCCTGAAACCGGCAGAAACCGGCTTCAAACTGGGGATAGCCAGAAAGCCCGAGGGTTGTGATCAGCGCGTTGACCCTGGGGTTTATCATGGGCCAGTACCAGGATGGTCCTAAATCCGCAAAAAAACCCTGGTGCGCGTGGCATAAAATCCTGCCGCCCAGGCGGGACCGGGCCTCCAGCAGAACCAGGGATTGCTTCCTTGCTGCCAGCAAAAACGCCGCATATATCCCGCTGAGACCGCCGCCAACAATTATGGTATCAACGTTTTCCGTGTGCATATATTTTTTCTGAATGTTCGTTTTTACAGATTTTAACCAAATTCTTAATAATTAACGCCATCAATCACCAGTATCCCACTCCGCGAACCGGTAAAAGGGAAACAGAACCATGTATCGGACGTGTTCCGCAAGCTCCCGGATGCCGGAATGGCCCCAGAGCCGGTCCGAGAAATGCTTGTGCACCAGATAAATGGCATCGTCAAAATCCCAGAACACAATGGTTTTGTCCGGGGGCTTCAGGGCGAGCAGGCTTTCCAGGTTGCGAAGGTTGGCCACGTGAAGCATGATGTAATCCGCGCCGGTTTCAGCGACTTCCCGGTAGAGACGTTCCGTTAGCACGTCAAAATGGAGCCAGGTGGCGGCGGACAGCCAGAATATCTGGCCCGTGGGGATGCGGGGATGTTGCCGGTGGATGTATTTCAGGACATCACCTGAAATGGAACTGATCATCACGTCGCAGTCCCGCCCCCGGCGGACCACGTCCGCGATGATTTCATCCGCCAGTCGGCGATCTTCGGCATCATCGCCCTGGGATTTGATTTCAATATTGATTTTCTTATCCGGCAGGGCGTCCATGACATCATCGTAGGCGGCAATTTCACCGCCGCTCACATCCCGCAGCTTGTCAAAGGATGTTCCGCCCACGGAACGAAGGCTGCCGAAAATCCTGAGCAGGCGCTTGTCATGAAACACAACGATTTTGCCGTCTTCGGAATACTGAACGTCAAACTCCACAAACGCATAGGCGGGACTGGCGCCGGCCGCCGTGATGGCGGCCAGGGTGTTTTCCGTAAAATTCACGGAATCTCCCCGGTGGGCCCCGGCAGTGCAGCGATAGCCGGAGAACCGGTCACTTTCCCGGTTGATTTCTTTCTGGAGAATTTCGCCGAGACACCGGGTGGCCGGCGGCAGCGCACATCCGGTGGCAATAAAAGCAACGGCCAGAACAAACAGCAAATGGATTCCGACGCTTAATTTTTCTAAAAACAGGCGCTTCATTTAAACGGCAGCTTTATCTGGTCGGGATCTGTGCTGATTATCTTGTATTTCCCGGTTTTCCAGTTTTTTAGGTCCGACACATACCATTTTGAAAACCGCCGGTCAGACGGCCCGCCCGCCATATGGGTATGAATGTGGTCGTCCGCCATATCGCTGACCAGTCGAAAGGACGGGGCAAAAGTGGTCAGGCGGCCGGCACTTTCAAATATCTGGCCCTGATGCGGGGTGGCCAGACTTCCGACAATGGTCAGTGGTCCCCGGTCAAACCCCAAAAATTTCGGCAGTTTTCCGTCAAAAAGAATATTTTTCATCATCACCTGCCGGATCTCTCCCCATTTTTGCGGCGCACCAGACAGTGCTTTTTCAGCAGCCTGCCGGAAAAGCGCTTCCCGGGTGATGCCGCCAAACCAGTGGGACGTTTCGGACAACAGAATCCGGTCAAAATTAATATAGAAATCATTAAACAGACCGGTATGCGTTTGGATATGATCCACCACGGCCGGGCCAAATCCATGTTCACCAAACACATCCCGATACAATTGTTTGTAGAAACGATCGAACAGGCAGGCGGCCCTGGAATCCGCCGTATAATTGAAATCCCAGTTTTTGAGCATCCGTCCCTGTTCGGTATCCGGCAGCAGAGGGCTTAACACCGCCATAAAGGCCCCGGCCTGGGTGGAATAAAGATCAAAATGCAATTTAAACATGGTTTCACAGGTGACTGCATCGTCATTTTCCAGCAGATCCCCGATCCGGTCGGACCGGTAGGGTCCCATCCCCACATTGATCGGATTCACCCGGCCCAGATGATTGAGATTCTGGTTGCAGGTTACCAGATACCCGCAGTCCGGGTTATAAGATGCCGGCAGATCCGCGGGATCTTCAAATCCCTGCCAGTCATTTTCCAGCTCCCACCCGGGAAGAGGGACAAAGCCGCTGACTCCCGGCCGCCGTTTGGGCATCCGCCCGCTCATCTGATAGCCGATGTTTCCGGCGGTGTCCGCCAGCACAAAATTCCATGACGTCTCGACCCGGCTTAAAAAATCCATGCCCTGCCGGACGCTGGTAGCATCCAGCAGCACCTGCACGATGTTGTTGAATGTCTCGGCGCCGGAAAGGGCCGGTGCCCAGGCGGTGGCAAGATAATAGCCTTCCTCCCGCGGGTCGCCTTCCAGCACCCCGTGATGGTTTTCATAAAAGGTGACGGTGACGGGATCTTTTTTCTTGCGCCGGATGGTTTCTTTTCTGATGGAAAACGGCATCCACTGATCCGGTGCGCGAAAATACTTGCCGTCCCGGCACTGCTCAATCCACGAATCCGTGGCATCCATGAATGTATAGGTGGCAGTCCAGGCAAGATGCGGATTTCGCCCCACCAAAAGAGCAGGCGCGCCCGGCATGGTGCCGCCCATGGCATAGGTGTCGCCGACCGTCAGGGCCATTTCATACCAGACATTGGGCAGACGGTTAATCTCGAGATGCGGATCATTGGCGATCACCGGCTTTCCGGATATTGTCTTTTTTCCGGACACGACCCAGTTGTTGGAGGCCATCATCACGGGCGGGGCGATATTCCAGAGGGATGCCGGGGACACCAGGCGATCCTGAAGCTTAATTTTTCGGACCAGATCCATGTCAAGACCGCCGAGAATATCCGGAAACAATTCATCCAGGCGGGCTTTGTCCACCCCGGCCTGAACTAGTTCGATAAAAAACCGCTCCATTTCTCCCTGGGACTGGGCCAGGGTCAGATATCCGATCATCCGGGAAATCAGCAGGGAATCCGCGGCCTCCCAGGGTTCGGGCCGGTATCCGAACAGTCGGCATTCCCAGGGGATTCCTTCAGAAAACCCCTGATTCACGCCGTTGCAATAGGCATCCAGAATTGTTTTTGCTTCCGGTGTGAGTTTTGCCATCTCCGCATCCATGGCGCCGGACCAGTTCATTCGCCGAAAAAATGTGTCAATGCCGAGCATTTCATCGCTGCTGTCAAGAATTTCAGACGCCCTTCCCTGGCCCAGAATCCGCATCAGAATGATCTGCATACCCCTGTCCCGGGCATGGGCATATCCCATGAGCCGAAAAACATCTGCCTTGTCGTTGGCCGCCACATGGCAGACACCGCTGGCGTCCCGCCATATTTTATTATTGGTATTCATTGCCGCCCCCCTTTTTTCGACGATAATATAAAACCACACAGCAAGGCTTTGCGTTTTCCAGGGCCTTGTATAATATTTTGAAAAATAGGAAAATTCAACTCGCGGGTCAATACGATATTCAGAATAAAGCCGCTCAGGGGCGTTCCGTCTGAAACCCCGGCCATGCTTTACAACGAGCTGTGACGTATTATCTTATTTTAAACTTGTTTTTATGCATATTGATCGACAAAAAACGCGAGGTTGACAGCTATGCCTTCAGGGAATACCCAAATCATCCGATGCCCGTCCTGCGGGGCCGCCAACCGGGTACCGGCAGCGGCCGGGAAAAATCCGAAATGCGGCAAATGCCATAAACCGCTTGTGTCAGGCCCGGAAAACCGGGAAGAAGAGAAACCCTATACCCTTCGGTGCGGTTCCTGCAGCGCCAAAAACCGGGTACCGGCCGCCAAAATCAATGACGCCCCCAAATGCGGAAAATGCGGCGAAAGGCTCAATACCGGCGCGTTATTCATTCCCCAGCCGGTCATGGTCAACGACGCCAATTTTGAAGACCGGGTGCTGAAATCCCCGCTCCCGGTGCTGTTGTTTGCCTGGGCCCCCTGGTGTCCCACCTGTATCAAAACCGCGCCGGTGATTGATGAATTTGCCGCTCAGGTAAAAACCCGTATCCGGGTGGGAAAACTGAATGTGGACCAGAACAAAATGCTGGCATCCCGATACCGGATTCTGAGCGTGCCCTTTCTTTTTATTTTTGACAATGGACAGCTCAAGGAAAGCATGCCCGGCGGGTTGGACAAACATGCGCTCATGATGCAGATGGGCCGGTATCTTTAAACTCAGCCCGCATGCTTCAGCGGTGTTTATTTCAGCACCGGGTCAAACGCGCGCACTTTTTTCCTAAATTCGGAAAGAACCTGATTGGACTGCTGCTCCTGGTACCGGAGCCTTACATAGAGTTGCGTGATGGCATCCACCCGGCCTTTTAAATCCGGCCGCTGCTTTGCCACCCAGGCGGCATAATCCACCGGCCCCTGATCCGGCTTCCGCGCAAACCCGGCCCGGGCCAGTTTTTTGCAGAATATTTCATAGATTTTCCGGATGCGGTCCGGCTTCCGCCGGGGAATTCGCATGGCAGACCAGAAATAGAAGGCCACTGCCGCGCTCAGCACCACCAGAATCAGTGTCATGGCCTGGAACGCCGCCCGCACCACGTCCGAGGACAACCCTAATTTTTTTAAGAGCGCAAGTTGCTCATAATAGGAATACCCTTCAAACCAGGCGCTCCACTGGGTACTGACGGCATCCCAGGCAAACCGGATCTGCCGGATGACCACAAAATACCGTCGCGACAGGAAATCCGGGAGTTCCCCCCGGGCGAGGGCCCCCGCAAGTCCCTGGGTGATGCGCTCCGGCACCACCACGGCCGTGGGATCAATGCGACGCCAGCCCGCGCCCGAATCATCAATCTGCCACACGTCCACCCATACGTGGGCGTCCGACTGCCGCACCACCAGATAATTGGCAAAAGGATTTTGTTCCCCCCCCAGATATCCGCCCACTATCCGGGCCGGCACATCCACGGACCGCATCATGAAGGCGAAAGCGGACGCATAATGTTCGCAATACCCGCGCTTGCTGTTGAACAGAAAATCATCCACGGAATCGCGTCCCAGCCGGGGCGGTTGAAGGGTATAGGTGAATCCGCTGGAGGCAAAAAAATCTAAAATGCGGCGGACCTTGTCTTTCGCCGTTCCCGCGGTTTGCGTCAGCCTGGCGGCCAGTTCGCGAGCCCGGGGATTGTACCCTTCGGGCAGACGGCGACAATTTTCAAGGGTTTCCGCCGCTTCTCTGTTTGCCTGGAATCGGATATCAGACATCATGTCATAACGGAACTGCCGGCGTACCGGGCGCCGGGACCGGAGGGTGAAATCCCTGTAAAATGACGCCCGGGGCGGAACGGTTGCCGGCATTTCCAATGCAAACAGCCAGCGCTGCTCATGGGGTTCAAGCGCCACCGTGTAGGCAACCGGTGCTTCCGCTTCCAGGGGTAAGGTGCCCTGCCCTATCTCTTTGTCCGGGCGCCACCGTCGGCCGTCAAAATCCTGAAACACAATCCCCCGCCAGTAACGCTCGGACGCCGGAGGGATGGGACCGTCAAACACCGCCCGAAACGCGACTTCGTCACTTTCCACCAGACTGGCCACGCCGCCGGGGGCAAGCACGTCTGAAAATCCGCTTCGGGCGGAATTGGTCAGGGAAAATCCGAACAGGGACCCCTGGATTCGGGGAAATAAAAAAAACAGCGCCACCATAAGCGGAATGGCCTGGACCATCATCAGACCGGATAATTTGAGATGCTGTTTAAATCTTCCCGCGGGATCGTTGATGCGGATCAGCACGGCCGTGGTGATGGTGACGGAAAAAAACATATACAGGGTAATGGCCAGGGTCTCGGATAAAAACAGACTGGTGATAACAATAAAATAAGCCAGAAACACCGTAATCATCCGGTCCCGGTGAGTGTCCATTTCAAAAGGTTTAAGCGCGGCCATCACCGCCAATAGTCCGATATAGGCATCCTGGCCCAAGTGCCGCTGATAGGTAAGCATCAGTCCGGCAAACCCGGTCACCGTCAAAAACCGCCGCAGATTTTTCCCGGGCCGGGGCCAGCGATATTTCACGGCAAGCAGCAGATATCCCCACATGCATGCGCACCAAAGGGTAATCCAGACCGGCAGCCGGGTGATGTGCGGAAAGATTGCTACAACCAGGGCCGTGATGATGGGTTGGTAGGTGTTGGTTCGGATCATATGGTCAGGTTTGGGGTATAAGGTATAAGGTTGAAGGTGTCGGATGTCAGGTATTAGACTGAAGGCTGCAGATATCAGTTCTCAGGTCAGGATTGCGGCATCCAAAAAAACGCTTATGCCGTTCCCTTTCACCTTTGAGCTTTCAGCTTCGAGCTTCTATTTCCTTCACTTCAGTCTTCTGCCTTCAGCCTATTTAAACACTGCCAGCGCCTTCAAACACTCATGCTTATGCTGTTCGCCCTTGTCCGGGGCAATGGTACGGCCGGGCAGGCGCAGGCCATAGGCCAGGTTCATGTTGTGGGCCCTGAGCACCATATCGCAGAGCCGGGACAGTTTCTCTTCAGTATCTTTTGCTTTTATCGCGTCAAAATCCAGCATCACCATGCGGTTGCCGGCATTTCCGGTAAATTCCTTGGTAAACATGCCCAGGCCCCGGGAGATGCTTTTCCAGGACACCCGCCCGAGCGGATCGCCCGGCTGATAAGTTTTTAATCCGGCAAAATCATCCACGCCGGGCCGGGGGCCGTCAGCATCGTTTTCTGCACCGGTCTGTCCCTCATCTGCGGAAAATCCCATTCTACCGGCGAGGGGCCGGGGATAGACCACGCAGGAAATGTCCGGCTTAATCACGGCCCATGTTCTGAAAAGCCCTAAAGGATAACGACTCCGGACGGTAATCCGGGCGGGTCTGAAAATACCGCGGCTAGTCGTGGGAAAATTCACTTCAATGATTTTTTCGGTCTCCGGATCAATGGTTCCAGCGGTTTCCACCTCCTGGTCGATGCGGTAGCCAATGTTGCGTCGGCCCACGGGACCGGAACGGATCAGAAGCTGAAAACGGCCGGTTCTTGAGGCAAACACCGGGGTCGCGGATGCGGACAACAGGGTGAGTCCCAGCAGGTTGCGGTAGGTATGGATAATGGAAATCAGGGTAATGCTGCCCAGCAGAAACACCAGCAGGAACCCGAGATTGTTGTTGTAGTTAATGGACCCCATCAGCATGGCAAAGAGAATCAGAATAAATACCAGACCATGGGATGTGGGCAGGATATAGAGCCGTTTATGCACAATTTTAAACGGCAGATGGTCGACCCGGGTTTTCCGCAGCAAAAAGGCTTCCACGATTTTATCAATTGGGTTGCTCATGGGGTATCGCTCGCGAACAAGGGCGGCTGACAACCATTGACCGGCGTCCCGGCGACATCAGACCGGCACGGCGACGTCAGAAAAAATTTCCATCAGCCGGGTGCGGGGAATTTCAAGTCCGTCGGTCCGGGACCGGAGCCGGTGTCCCACCACCCAGGGAAGCACCACCTGGACATCCTCGGGAATCATGTAATCCCGGCCATGCAGATGGGCCCAGGAACGGGCCGCCTGCTGAAGGGCCAATCCGGCCCGGGGGGAAAGCCCCACCGCAAACGCCGGAGACGTCCGGGTAAAATGAATAATATCCTGCAGATAATCAATAAATGCGTCTGATGCCCGGACTTTGCTGATATTCGACTGGATGGCCGCCACATCGTCATGCAGCATGCAGGAATCCATGGCATCCAGCACGGCCTGGGCGCCCTCCCCTTTTAAAATCTTTTTTTCCGCGGCCCGGTCCGGATAGCCCAGCTTGATGCGCATGAGAAAGCGGTCCAACTGGGATTCGGGAAGAGGAAACGTGCCGGAGTGCTCCAGGGGATTTTGGGTGGCAATCACGAAAAACGGCTGCTTCAGGGGCCGTGTTTCGCCTTCGATGGTGACCTGTTGCTCTTCCATGGCTTCCAGCAACGCGCTCTGGGTCTTGGGTGTGGCCCGGTTGATCTCGTCTGCCAGGAGCACTTGGGTAAATACCGGGCCGGGGTGGAAATGAAATGTGCCGGCATTCTGGTCAAAAATGGAAACGCCCAGGATATCACCGGGCAGCATGTCACTGGTAAACTGAATCCGCTGAAAATCGAGATTCAGGCATTTGGCCAGGACCTTGGCCATGGTGGTTTTGCCGATGCCCGGCAAATCCTCAATCAAAAGGTGGCCTTTGGCAAACAGGCAAGTCAGGGCCAGCCGGATCTGAGGCTCTTTCCCCAGCAGCACGCTGCTGATCTGCCGGACTATGGATTCGAATTGTTCTTTCATGGCAACTCCACCATGCCCCAACAGGCTTGTTATTGTCAAGAAAAGGCATAAACAGAATTCTGGATGGAAGGGGTTGCGGATATTCACTTGTTCATCCACAAGCAATCCATTCTGCATGTCCTCGGAATATAAAATATCGCATCCTGCTATCAAGGCGGCCGCCACAATCATGGCACCATAGACGCACAGCTTATATTGCCGGGCAATCCGGATGCCTTGTTCGTGGGTTTCAAGCGTCAACGGTTAAACAAGACAAAGGTATCGCGTCAATGACAGCAGTTCATTGATTTTCGGTGGCCCATAGAAAAAAAAGGACTTGCTTTGATTTTGTCAAAATACGGTATCAAAAATGCCGACCTACGTATCGAACGTTTTCACTGCTGGAAAATTTCATCTGAAGTTTGTTGAAAACAATCATGCGGCGATCCTGAGCAGTACGGATACGAGAGAATTAAGCTCGGTTTTGTGCGATTCCGGGCAAACTAAACTAAAATCTTTTTCCGTCGAAGCGTTTGCAATCAATCGGCGAACATCGGAAAAAGCAAAATGATTGCGACCTTTCACCGCATGGCGTCGACTCGGCGTTTTGTCAAGCCGGTTGGCATAAATCCAGGTCACCGAAGTTGCCATCATGCAAAAATAAAGATGATTTTTAACGGCAGTCGCATTCCGCGTCTGGGTATCCGCACTGCCGATGTCTTGTTTCAGCTCTTTGAAAGACGCCTCTATCTTCCAGCGGGCGCCGTAATATTCGATAATTTCCGGTACGGAAAGCATCAAATCGGTTGAAAACAATGCAACCCACCGGGTCTTGCGATAAACCCACACCACCCTGACCGGGCATTTGAGGGTTTTAAGCATTACAATACGGTCATACGCAACAACCGTCCGAACACGGCCATAAAGATTGATACTGAATTCTTGTACACGATGCTTGTACCTGTCGGCCAGAGAAGATGTGTTGCCAAGTTTTTTACCATATTTTCTCGGGCGTCCTGGGCCTTTTTTGGGATATGCATCCGGCAGTTCGAAAACATTATTATTGGAACGCAGCCGGGATATCATATGAATCCGTTGCCCCAGTTTTTCGTTGAGCGGTTTCCATAGTCCGTTGTTGCCAAACCATGAATCGGTTACCACAATGATCGCGGTGTTTGTAAAAACATCGGCAATCTGTGTTATCATCTGAGCCGCCTGATCCAGCTTGCTTTCGAATTTGATTTTTGATTTGCCGGCCATTTTCTCAATGCTTTTCTTCATGTGGTAAAAGCGATAGTTCAAAGGCAGGCAGGCCCAGCGGCCTTTGACGATTTTTAACAGTCCAACAGCAACGACATTTTGTGCCCATGGATATTTGGACTGATTTTGTTTGGCGGCATGATCAAAGATATTAGCGCATCCAAAGATTTTCTTGCCGGTCTTGGGATTGATGTAATCGTCTAAAGCCAAAAGCAGCCGATCATTTGTTAAAGGGTTGGGGATCATTTTCCACACTTTTTGCCAAAGGGCTTGCCAGGGGAGTTTGGGAGAGGCCATGAACGTATAATATCGTTTTCTGCCAACGTGGGTAAACCCGAAAAGGTGGTGAAGGCATCGGAGGAGGTTTGAGGTCTTTGCCGATGTAAATGGAATAATGATGGCAAGCAGGGTATGGATAAACCATTCTGCCCGTTCATCGTCTTTTCGTGATAAGACAAATTCGTTTTTGAGTTTTCCGAGGATGTCGTGTAATATGAACATGCGAGGCCTTTTTGTGTTATGGGTTTTTGGTTTTGGGAAATTAAGAATACCATAACACGGCCTCGCAATCAATTATAAAGTACTGAAATTTAAAATAAATATTATTTTCTATCTAAAATTTTGCCGATTATTTCCTATAAAATCAATGGGTTACGCGACCTTTAATTCTTATAAGTAATTGTTTTTGTTTGATATTTAAATTTTTTAGTCGAAGCGCGCGCCAATCGGCCCCAATCAAAACGGGGAAACTTCAGGTAATAAAGAAACGCTTTTTACCGTGAACATCATTGAACGCCGCACATTTTTCATCCAAAAAGGAAGGGCAAAGATCAAAACGATAAAAGATAACGATAAATCATCAGCCTTCATTTGATTTGAAAAATTTTTGAGATGATATGAGTAAGCGAGAACAATTTTGAAGTGTCTCTGTAATCGATGCGAGAGTCGCAACCAGAGGAAATTGGTTTTCGGGTTTTATCTCTAACTGATTCACTGATCTCTTATGGAGATGCATAGAGATGGCACAGGACTTCCCGACCGTCTATGATTTCTGGTTCCGGCGGCTTTCGACGACAGACCTTCATCACTTCCGGACACCGGGGATGGAAATGGCAGCCGTCTGGGGGCGCGGACGCGGAGGGAATTTCCCCTTTCAGCAGAATGCGGCGGCGGGCGGGTTCACCAGGTACCGGTACCGCTGAGATCAGGGCCTTTGTGTATGGATGCAGGGGATTTTTGATGATATCCGCAGTTTTTCCGGATTCCACAATCCGGCCCAGATACATCACGGCAATACGGTTGGCAATATTGCTGACCACACTCAGATCATGGGAAATAAACAGATAGGAAAGCTGGTGCTGCGCCTGTAGCGCCATCAAAAGATTCAACACCTGGGCCTGAACCGACACGTCAAGGGCGCTGACGGCCTCATCACAAATGATAAATTCCGGACGCAGGGCAATGGCGCGGGCAATATTAATCCGCTGCCGCTGACCTCCTGAAAACTCATGGGGGAACCGGTACACCGCGTCTTCCGACAGCCCGACTTCCGCCAGCAGCCGCCGGGCATGGGCCTCTTTTTCGCCTTTTATTTTTGTAAACTGGCCGAGTCCTTCCGTCACAATATCAAGCACCGTCATCCGCGGATTCAAAGAAGACAAAGGATCCTGGAAAATAACCTGCAGGCGTTTCCGCAGCGGCTTCATTTCCTTTGCGGTGATCCGGTGCAGGGCAATCCCGTCAAAAAACATTTCCCCCCTGCATGATTGTTCAAGCCCCAGAAGGGTCCGGCCCAGGGTGGTTTTGCCACACCCGGATTCCCCCACCAGCCCCAGGGTTTCCCCCCGAAAAATATCAAGGCTCACCCCGTCTACCGCCCGGACATATTCTTTTGTTCTTGAAAACAAACCCCGCTTTACCGGAAACCACGTCGCCAAATCCTGCAACCGGACCAGAGGCGTTTGTCGGTTCCCGGCGTTGTTCTGTTTGTATTTTGTCATTGCCTCAATAAAATCATTGTCTTCTTCATGACGCGCGGTAAACCCTCAACTAATGCGCCACGTCAATAATAATGGATTCAGCTATCGGGTGTCAGAATCACCTTTCCTGACACCCGAACCCTGACATTTGCTGATAGAAAATTACCACCGATCGTCCCAGCTCTGTTTTATTGTTTTTTTTGACAGCATTTCAGGACCAAGGCACTACTCGGACATCAAAAAACACGCGGCCTGATGCCCGGGACCACAATCATAAAAAGGCGGCTTTTCAAATTTGCACCGCGCCATGGCATCGGGGCACCGGGGTTCAAAATGGCACCCTGCTGGATACGCAAAAGGCGACGGCACCTGGCCAGGAATATCTTTTAACACTTCCCGCATACCGGTTAATTTTGGGACGGCATTTAAAAGGCCTTTGGTATACGGATGTTTCGGATTCGAAAAAATGTCTTCCCGGGATCCGGCCTCTACGATTCTGGCGGCATACATCACCAGAATCCGTTCGCACATTTCCCAGACAACCCCCATATCATGGGTAATCAGCAGCATGGAGGTCTCTTCCCGTTTCATCGCCCGGATCAAATCAAAAACCTGGGCCTGGGTGGTCACATCCAGGGCCGTGGTGGGCTCATCCGCAATGATCAGCTTCGGCGAAAGCATGAGTGCCATGGCAATCATAATCCGCTGCTGCATCCCGCCGGAAAGCTGAAACGGATATGTGTACATCCGCTCCGCGGCATCGGAAATGCCTACTTTGGCCAGCCACTGTTCAGCATATTCCCAGGCGGCCTTTTCCGGCATTTTCCGGTGAAGGGAAATGGCTTCAACCATCTGCCGGCCGATCCGATGAAGGGGAGACAATGCCGCCGACGGTTCCTGAAAAATCATGCTGATGGCGCTGCCCCGGATATCCTGCATCTGTTTGGCATTCAGGGAAAGGATGTCCCTGCCGCTAAACGCTATTTTTTCTGCTTCAATCCGTCCCGGCGGCGAGGGAATCAGGCGCAGAATCGCAAGCGCGGTCACGGATTTGCCGCACCCGGATTCCCCCACCAGACCGACATTTTCGCCTTTCATAATTTGAAAATCGACCTGGTCCGCGGCCGTCGCCGGCCCTTCTTCGGTGTCAAAGCGGACGCTCAGATTTTTTACCGTCAAAAGCGTCTTTTGAGTTTCAATCTCTTCTGTAACCATTGGTTTATTGGTTTCATTCAAACCGGGTGTATTGTTTCGGATCATAGGCGTTTCGCACCCCTTCACCCACAAAAACGCCCATCAGCATCACGATAAACAGTGCCAGGGACGGATAAAGGATCAGCCACCAGGCCCACCGGTACTGCTGGGCCTGAAACAACAATTCTCCCCAGCTCGGCGTTGGGGGTGGGAGGCCGAATCCCAGATAATCCAGGGCTGCCAGGGCTCCGATGGCGCCCACCAGGAAAAAGGGGAAAAATGTAATTACCGGCACCAACGCGTTCGGCAGAATATGCCGCCAGATGATCGTAAAAGAAGAAACGCCCATGCATTTGGCGGCTTCCACATAGGGCCGTTTCCGCAGGCTTAAAAACTCCGCCCGGATATAATAGGAAATCCCCACCCAGTTAAACAACCCGTAGCAGACCAACAGCAGCATGAAGCTCCGGCCGTAAATGGACCCCATCAAAATCATCACATACAAAAACGGTAATGCACTCCAGACCTCAATGACCCGCTGGGCCGTGATATCCAGGCGGCCGCCGTAATACCCCTGCACCGCGCCGGCCATGATTCCCAGCAGCATGGAGCAACCCACCAGCAGCAGGCCAAACGTAAGGGATATCCGCAGGCCGTAAATAATCCGGGCCAGAACATCCCGGCCGGCGCTGTCAATGCCCATCAGGTGCCCCTGCACCGGGGGATAGGGAAAGCGCACATCGTCTTTGGTAAAAGACGCTGTATACTGCCGGCCCTTGACAATGACGCGATAATCATCAACCACCTGTTCAAACCGATTCGTGACAAAGCCTTTTAATATATGCTGGTCTGTTTCCGAAATTTCCCCCCATATCCCGCCGGTTTCCGAAGCCACAGACAGGGACCGGTCAAAAACCACGGATGCGGCGGATGTCTGGCCCTGCCCGGGGTCCGAAATGGTAATCCGAAGCGATTCCGGCGGCGTTTCCCGGGGCCGGAAGGTGGCCAGGGAAGCGATAAGAAGCTCACCGTCGCTGGTATGGATATCAAACCGGGAAAACCGGCCGGGCTGGTTGGCAAACCGGGTTTCTATGGCGTTTTCAAATGCCGCCGGCAGGCTGAAATATGCCCGGAGAGTGTCGCCGGTGATCCGGTTTTCGGCGCCATCCAAAAAAGATGCCATCCCAACGGATCTTACGATGGCCCCATCCCGGGCGATATCCAGGGTTCCAATCCGGGGCACCGGCGTCAGCGTGAGGATAACCCGGTCCGGGATTGAAATGCTCGCAGGATCAATGCTCTCCAGCGGACTGTAGGGAATCACCGGAAAAATCATGAAATTTTCCTGATTTTCTGAAAACGACGGGGACTGGTTCAGGTGCCGGTAATCCGGCCGGGTCAGCCGGCCACTGTCCGTAAATTCAGTCTCCGCGTAATATTTGACCACCGGAAAATATGAATTTCCATTATATCTCACATACAAAGGCACATTGTTACACAAGAGTTCCGCAAAAAGGCTCAGTCCGTATAAAATCCCGATGACCCATAAAGAATAGTAAGCGCGCTTCATGGACCTGAAACGGGCAAACCGTTTTTTCGCCACCGGATTTTTAAGGATGAGTATCTTCATTGTGGGCACGGCATCAGGACTGCTGAAAATTGATCCGGGGATCAATAAGGACATACAAAAAATCAGATAAAATATTGCCCAGCAGCCCGAGAATAGACGTGAGGGCCAGAATTCCCATAAATACCGGGTAATCCCGGCCCACAATGGCTTCCAGACTCAGGCGGCCCATTCCCGGGATTTCAAACACCTGTTCAATGATCACGGATCCGGCAAACATGACGGTCAAAATCCCGCCCATGCCCGTGGCAATGGGGATCAGCGAATTCCGGAACGCGTGCCCCCATACCGCACGACTGAAACTGCCCCCTTTGGCAAGCACGGTCCGCATATAATCCTTGTTAATCTGTTCGATCAGCGAATTTTTCATCAGCAGGGTCAGCACGGCAAAATTGCCGATGACATAACACAACACCGGCAGAAACATGTGCATGAAAATATCTTTGACCTTGCCGGCAACGGACATGGCCGCATATCCTTCGGAATGGAATCCGGAAATGGGGAAAATGTCCCACATGCCTTCCACCGTGCCGCACAAAAGCATTTTGAGCACCATGCCCATGGCAAAGGCCGGGATGGCATAGCCGATAAAAACAATGATGCTGGAGGCCGTATCAAAGACGGTATTGTGGCGCAAAGCCTTGAAAATCCCCAAAGGGATACATACGAGATAGGAAAGGAGGAACCCGGTAATCCCGAATATCAATGATACCCGGAAGCGTTCCTGGATCAACTGCCAGGCGGTTTTGTTCGGGAACCGGTAGGAGGGCATCTGCATGCCGAGGTGATCGGTCACCAGCCACTTCCAGTATCGCTTGTAGAAGGGCTGGTCAAATCCATAATAGGCTTCAATTTCTTTTCGCTGGTTTTCGGAAATGGACTGGGCCGTTCCGCCGCCTGCGCTGACCTCGCCACTGCCAAGGCCTTTCATTTGCATAATGGCCTGTTCCACGGGGCCGCCGGGAACAAACTGAATCAGCAGAAAACACAGCACGGTGATCCCGATAAATGTCGGAATAATCAGAAAGAATCGTTTAACAAAATAATCCAGCCGTTCCATGATGACATCTTATCCTGTTGCCGGTTCAGTCACAAGAGACATCCGAATTCCCGTCCGGATGGGATTTACCCCCCTCTATTAGTCGATCATCCTCTCTTTATCAAGACTTATGAAGGAAATACCGGCAATCACCGGGATGGGCAGTCCTGAATTAAGCATTTTCGATCCTGAACGCTAAAAATGTCGAACATCCTTGATTTAATATAAATTTTAATTCCGCTCAAAATTGAAAGCGCTCGGTTTCGAATCGTGTTGTCGGCGAAAGATATTGACAAACCATTGTTTTTGCCAGAAATTATATATTATTTGCTAAAAATAGGCGTATTTTTCACTATGCCGGTTCCCTCAAAAATAAATACTGTTTTTCAAAATCAGATTATTGATTTCGAAAGCATTGCCCAGGATAATCTGGTGGTGGATCTAGGCAGCCTTTCCACAAAAGCTGAAACAAAGCGGCCTGGTTTCAATCTGCCCGACTTCCGTGTCAATGCGCCGCTACTTCAGCTGCTGGCAAGGCTCAGCCTCCCGGTGCTGGCAATCTTCTATTTTGAAGTCATCCCGACCGTTCCGCTGCTGGTACCGATATCTATTGTTATTTCAGCATGCGTGTTTTTCGCATTGTATCATCTGTATCTTTACCGCCATGCCGTCAGGCCCGGCACTGCTAAAAAAATTATCATATCCGCCAGCCAGTTGGACATGATGACCGCCCATCTTGCCTGGCTGTTTGATCCCGCAATCCCGCCGCCCATGATCATGCTGGTGCTCATTGCCGCCGTCGGCAACGGGATCCAGCATGGGTCTGCTACATTCCGGTCCATTCTCAAATTAACGGCCATTCTGGGGCCGCTGGTCATTCTGGCCCGGGCCCAGCTGATGGGTTTCCATTTTTACTGCCTGGCGTTTGTGCTGTTATCTGTTTTTTTTCTGGTTTACGGATATTTCCTTGTTGTCCGGATTGACCGGATTCAGTCTGCCGCAGAAGCCCGTTCCGCACAACTTGAATTGGACAATTATAAGTTGCAGCAGCTGGGGATGGCCCTTCAAAACAGCGAGGTCCGCTATCGGAACGTCTTTGACAGCAGCAGCGCGGCCATGGTCCTCATAGAGGACAACATGTTGATATCACTGGTTAATGAAAAATTTATGGAATTAACAAAATATACCAAAAACGAACTGTACAACAAAAAACGGCTGTCTGATCTGATTTATCAGGATGACCTGCAGCGCATCCGGCGGTTTCACGCCAAGCGTCGCAAAATGGGCGGCACAACCCCCACTGAATATGAATGTAAAATGGAGGACAAAGAGGGCACCCTCAAACATGTCATTATCCGTTTCAATATCACTCAGTGGCACGAGCGGATCATGGCCACCATTGAAGATATTACCGCACAAAAACAGGCAAAGTCGGCATTGCAATCTTCTATTAAGCGGCTGCGCCAGATAGCGGCGCGCCTTTCCCAAAGCCAGAAACAATACCGCAATCTCTTTGAGAATACCGGCACCGCCACCATTCTGGTGGAAAAGAATATGCGAATTTCCATGGCCAATTCCAAATTTTCAGAACTGACCGGTTTCTCAAAAAAAGAAATTACCAAAATCAAACGTTTGAGTGAGTTTATCGAGCGCAAAAGCCTTTACCGGATCAAACGGTTTCACGCAAAGCAAAAAGAAAAAAAACTGCCCCTGCCCACGGAGTATGAATGTCTCCTGGTGGACAAAAACCGGAAACTGAAACATGTGGTCATGAAAATCTATACGCCCCAGGGCCAACACAGCAGCATTATTTCATTTTTTGACATCACAAAAAGAAAAAAAGCAGAAGCCGCGCTTCAGGAAGCCCATGAGCAGCTGCGAATCGTGGCCGTCATGGATGAACTGACCCAGGTGGCGAACCGCCGGCAGTTTAATGAAAAATTAAACAGTGAATGGCTGCGGATGCAGCGGGAAGCCCTGCCCCTTTCACTCATCATGTGCGATGTGGACTGTTTCAAGGCCTATAATGATACCTACGGCCACCAGAACGGCGACCGGTGCCTCCGGTCCATTGCCGACACTCTTTCGCAAGTCGTGAAGCGTTCGGTGGACCTGGTGGCCCGTTACGGAGGAGAAGAATTTGCTATTATCATGCCGAATACCGATCTTTACGGCGCGCTTCAGGTGGCGGAATCGGTCCGAACCGCGGTGGAGCGACTCCAGATACCCAACAAGGCATCCATCGCAGCTCCACACATCACCTTGAGTTTAGGGGTCTCCTCCATCGTTCCCGTCCGGCATTTGGGCGTCGATGACCTGATCAAAGACGCGGACAACGCCCTCTATGCAGCGAAAAACGCCGGCCGAAATCAGATCATTGCCGGGGTAATTGGCAATAAAAAAAGGGGATTGGCGGCAAATTCGCCGAATCCCCTGAATATTCTACTAAAAATTTGAAAAACCGGTATATTACCGTTTGGAAAACTGAAATCTTGCGCGGGCGCCCTTCTGGCCGTATTTTTTACGTTCTTTCTTTCGCGGATCGCGTTTCACAAATCCGGCACGTTTCAACATCTGGCGAAAGTCCGGATTTGCCTGAAACAGCGCCTGGGTAATCCCAT
This sequence comes from Desulfobacterales bacterium, assembly GCA_963675805.2. Classification (GTDB taxonomy): domain Bacteria; phylum Desulfobacterota; class Desulfobacteria; order Desulfobacterales; family Desulfosalsimonadaceae; genus SURF-3. The sequence goes on from CAXXNU010000007.1 coordinate 421,864, forward strand.
GACGCACTGCTCCGGCCTGCCCAACGGTTCCGCCACCTTTCACAGTGACACGGATATCGTAATCCCCCGCGGTATTGGTCAGCTCAAGGGGCTGTGCAGTGATCTGCCTGGCGGCGTCAACTCGGAAATATTCATCCATCGGTTTGTTGTTAATGATAATTTTTCCGCTTCCAGGTGTCATCCATGTTCTGGCGACAGCCGTTTTACGCCTTCCGGTTGCATAGTAAATCGTGTCTTGTCCCATTAACGCTTTGCTCCAGTATGATAATTAAAATAAAGTAATTCTTTGTGCGTGTTCTTTAACATCCAGGGCCTGCGGCTGCTGGGCCTGATGAGGATGATCATTGCCGGCATATACTTTTAACTTGCCGAACATTGAACGGCCCAGTGAATTTTTTGGCAGCATGCCTTTCACCGCAAAACGGACCAGGTCTTCCGGTCTTTTTTCCAGAAGTTTTTCAGCGGTAATCTCTTTTAATCCACCGATGTAGCCACTGTGATGATAATACATCTTCTGCTGCCGTTTTCTGCCGGTCAGCATGATTTTATCCGCATTGACCACGACCACAAAATCACCGCAATCCACATGGGGCGTGAACAGGGGATTATGTTTTCCCCGTAACCTGGCCGCAACGACACTGGCAAGGCGTCCGAGGACCATTCCTTCCGCATCCACCACCCACCATTTTTTCTGTATGTCGTCCCGCTTGGCGCTGTAAGTATATTTCTTCACTGTATATAACTCCTGTCAAAATTTGAATTCGTGATAATTAATGAAAATTTTTCCGGATGTCAAGAGAAAACTCACCTCTTTCCAGCGTGTTCCTCCCCGGAATGATATTCTGATCAACACCCCGACGGCGGCTGAATTGGTAAAAAAAACGCGCCACTGGTCGGCATAATGGTTTGATCAAAAAAGTGTATTACATTACGTTTTTAACTAAAAAAGTCAAGCTTTTTCTGAAAATCGGGGTCCCGCGTCTATTTAACAGCCCAGAGGATGCGGGCGCAGCCTTTCCTTCACTTTCCTCTAATTCACTCAGCTCAGGGCAGATCCTTATTTTTCAGGCAGCGCAACCCCCAGATGCTGGTAGGCGGCGGACGACGCCCTTCTGCCGGCCGCGGTGCGCATGAGAAAGCCGATTTTGAGCAGAAACGGCTCCACCACGTCCACCAGGGTATCGGTTTCCTCCTGAAGGGTGGCGGACACGGCTTCGATTCCCACGGGCCCGCCGTTGTAATAGTTAATAATGGTCAGCAGATATCTGCGATCCAGGGGTGTCAGCCCTGCATTGTCTACGCCTTCCAGGTTCAGGGCTTCTTCCACGGTTTTTTGTGTGATGCGGCCGTCGGCACGCACCTGAGCATAATCCCGGGCCCGTTTCAGCAGACGATTGATAATTCTCGGGGTGCCCCGGGACCGCCGGGCCAATGCCGCGGCGCCGCCGGCATCAATGGCCAGTTTCAATAACGCCGCGGACCGGCGGACAATTTTTTCAAGATCGTCCATGCCGTAAAAATCAAGGCTCCGAAACAGACCGAACCGATCCCGCAGAGGCGCAGACAGGAGTCCTACCCGGGTGGTCGCCCCCACCAGAGTGAACTGTTTCAATTGAAACCGGTGGCTTCGGGCATGGATTCCCTTGTCAAAAATAAAATCAATGGAAAAATCTTCCATGGCCGGATAAAGCAACTCCTCCACTGCCTTGGGCGTACGGTGGATTTCATCGATAAACAGCACATCCCCGGTTTCGAGATGGGTCAGCATGCCGATCAGGTCACCGCCTTTTTCCAGGGCCGGTCCGGAGGTCACCACCAGGTTGGTATTCATCTCATTGGCAATGATATGGGCCAGGGTCGTTTTCCCCAGGCCCGGGGGGCCGTGGAATAAAACATGCTCCAGGGCCTCTCCCCTCTGTTTGGTGGCTTCAATGGCAATCTGGAGTGTCTCCAGCACTTCGGCCTGGCCGATGTATTCGTGAAGACGCTCCGGGCGCAACGAAATGATTTCCGGTTCCTGATCCACCGGCAGCATTGCATTGGTGAGGATTCCCTCCTGATCCGATGCATATGTAAAAATATCATCACTCATGCGTTATCTCACCCCGATAGACTTCATCAAACAGATCTTCCGGATTTGAAATCAACGGTTTGCGTTTCATGGCGGCCCGGACCATCTGTTTTGCTTCCGGCAATCGGTGGCCCAACTGCTCCACCAGCACGCCGATCACCTGATCGACAAAATCCTGAGTCGGCACCGGTTCCTCTGTTTCCACGTCCCGGATCAGGGCGAATTTTCCCATTTTACCCTGAAGAGTGGCAATGATTTTCCGGGCCGTGCGCTCACCGATGCCGTTTAATCGTTTTAAAAACTCAAGGTTTCTGGATTCAATGGCCCGGGCAATGTCTTTGATCGGAAGATTGAGGGCTTTGATGGCCTTGAGCGGGCCGATGGCTTCCACGGAAATAAACAGTTTAAAAAACTCCCGCTCCGCCTCCAGATGAAACCCGATCAGCGCCGGCCGGGGCTGCCGTTCCGTCTGATAATGATAAATAAAAAAGGACACCGCCTCACCGACCTTTTTTGCCTGGATAGTCTCCATGACAAACATGGGTAAAAGCACCTCATATCCCACCTGATTGGCCAGGAGAATAATGCGGTCCTCTTCCTTCTTGAGCAGTGTTCCTTCAAGATATGCAATCATAATTTCCGGTTCTTTAAAATGCCATCAGACAACGGTGCGCGCAGGTCGTATGACCGGCCAGAGCGTCTATTGTTGACGAAACAGACCGATCATGGCCAGTGCCATGGCGTCGGATGCGTGATAGGGTTTTATGGATTTGTGAAGATTCAGGCGATGACGGACGCTTTTTTCAAGCTGGCGCTTATCTGAACTGCCGCTGCCGGTCAGAACCTGCTTGGCTTCCCGAACGGGAATCTCCATCACCGGAATATTTCCATGGCAGCCAGCCAGCAGAATGACCCCGGTTACTTTGCCGAGAGTGATGCCGGATTGCGGAAATTTTTCCATGGAGAAAACGTCTTCCACCACCATCACATCCGGACGCTCCTTCTCCAGAAGAGCGGAAAGCTTTGTGTAAATCAGGTTGAGCCGAAGCGGAAGCGAAATCTGCGGGGAGGTCTTGATAGTGCCGTAGGAAAAGCTTTTCACCGTCAGTCCGCTTCCCTGAAGAACGGCCACACCCGTTGCCGCCAGCCCAGGATCAATGCCAATCACTTTTAACATTGAACGCGCACGTCCGGCCGGAATCGGATGCCGGCCGTATTTTCACTCCAACTGGGCAATTTTCTGCTTTGCAATCCCGGCCTCCGTTGAATCCGGAAATTTATTGATCAGGGTCTTAAAGACCAGCAGCGCATTGGCATCTTCACCGATCTCATGAAACGCCAGCCCCTGTTTGAGGTAGGCCGCCGCCACTTTATTGCCATCTGGAAATTTTTCAATCACTTCCTGATATTCAAGAATCGCTTTCTGAAACCATTTTTCCGCAAAATAAATTTCACCGATCCAGAACCGGGCATTGTCTGCTTTGTCAGACCCTGAATAAATTTCCAGAAATTTGGCAAATCCCTGCCGGGCCGTGTCATAATCCGCCCGGTCATAGGCCTGCTTGGAAACCTTGTAGAGTTCGTCTTCGCTCATCTTGGCCGGGTCAGATGCGGCCTTTTCCCCTTCGGCCTCGCTCTCCCCACCCGGCTCATACCCCACATAATGTTCTACGCGGGAAATCCGGTCTTTGTTCTCTGCCGCGGTTTTGGAAAAATGCCCCACGGTATCCGCGGTGTTTTCAATGGATGCCGCCACATTTCGCATTTCCTTGTTTATCCGGTATTCCATTTCATCGAAACGGCCGTTCAACTGCCGGACGTCTTCCTTGAACGCATAAAATTCCGCGCCCTGATTGGCATACATGTCCCGCAGCCCATTTTCCAGCGCTGCCTGACTTTCCAAATCCGTCCTTAACTGCCGGATTTTGTCGCCAAGGGCTTTGTTTTCGATTTCCAGCTGGGACATGCGCCGTTCCAGGTTTTTAACATCCTGATTCAGGGCGCACCCGGTCAAACCGACCAGTATACCTAAAACAAGTAGTGCTTTTATCCGCATGGTTGCCGTCTTCTTCTATGAAAAAGCGTTGCAGGTTACACGTTGCAGGCTCTGTTTACGCTGATGAATCTGCCTCCCTGAGAACCGGGCCGGGCACAGGGTCATCATCCAAAGCCAACGGAATGCGGCCCCGAAAGGCGCCGCATTCCATTTTTCGGGCTCGGTCATTTTTTTAATAAATTTACCCCAAAAAGGCCGCAAATCCGATGCCCGTATCAATTCAAAATTTTGAAATGGGCCCGCCGGTTTTTCGCCCACGCGGCTTCGTTGCCGGCCACATCCACCGGGCGTTCTTCACCGTAGCTGATGGTGTTAATGCGGGATGCGCCAATACCGGCGTTCACCATAAATGTTTTCACACTTTCAGCACGCCGCTGGCCCAGGGCAATATTGTATTCAGCGGTTCCCCGCTCATCGCAGTGGCCTTCCACCAGAACGGAGGCGTTCGGATTTTCACGCAGCCAGGCCACCTTGTTTTTGAGCACCATCCGGGCATCCGCGCTCAGACTGGCATCGTCAAAATTAAAATAAACATCTTCGTTCACAAACTGCATTTTGGCTTCTTCTGTCATCCGGGCCGCTTCCTGGGCGGCCATGCGCGCGGCTTCCTCTTCTTCCAGGCGCTGGGCTGCCAGCTCTTCTTCGGCCACTGCCCGCGCGGCGGCCGCCTGCTGATCCGCTTCGGTACCCATTTGCGATTCAGACGGGTAGGTTTCCATGGGGTCTGCGGCGGGTTTTTTCTTGGAACAAGCGGCCATTGTTAGCAAAAGGCCAACCATAAGAACGACCAGACCGACTTTAAAATACACATTTGTTTTCTTCATGCGCGTCTCCTAAATAAACTTAAGAAAAATTGGAAGATACCATTCAAATCGATTGCTTAATACTCCTTAAACGAAGGCGACCAGGCCGGATCCGTCTGCTTTCCGTCAAGGCTGACCAGAACCCGCTGATCTGTTCCGGATGCGGTCATGATATAAATGCGGGATGTTCCGGTCCGATTGGAACAAAACGCAATCATGCTCCCGTCCGGCGACCAGGCCGGGGATTCATTGCTTCCGCTGTCCCGGGTCAACTGCTTGACATCCTCACCATCCGGCCGAATGATAAAAATATCACTCTGGCCATTTTCCATGCCGGAATAGGCAATCCAGTCCCCGGCAGGAGACCAATCGGGCTGGGTATTGTACTTTCCTTCGTAGGTCAGCCGCCGGACCGCGCCGGTTGCCAGATCCTGAATAAAGATCTGGGGATTGCCAAACCTTTTGGACACGAAAACCATTTTTCTGCCATCCGGCGAAAACGACGGTGACACATCAATGCCCCAGTTTTTGGTTACTCTTTTATCAATTTTTCCGGTCTCGGTCAAAAGATATATTTCTTCATCTCCTTCAAAAGAGAGCGTTGCAGCCATCTGTTGTGTGCCGGGCACCCACACCGGTGTGATGTTGATGCCTTTGTATGAAATCCGTCGTTCAGTGGCGTCCTCGAGGCGGCGGATAAAAATTTCCGGCATGTCGTTCTGGTAGGATGTATAGGCGATCGACAAACCGTCCGGTGACCAGGCCGGAAACAACGTCAGGGACCCTGTCCGGGTCACCTGCCGGACGTCATGGCCGTCAAAATCACAGATGAATATTTCCTTGTTTCCGGTGGTGGTGGAGACAAACGCAATGGCGCTTTCATAAATCCCCCGTTTTCCGGTCAGCCGGTGCACCACTTCACTGCAAAACCGAAGCACAATTTTACGCAGGTCATCAGAACGGCCTTTGTAACGTTTTCCGAAAAGCAGTTCGGATTTAAACGTATCAAACAGCCGGAATTCGATCTGCAGATAATTGTCTGCTGCGGTAATACCGCCGGTAATCAAGAGCTCTGCGCCGATGCTCCGCCAGTTGTCGAATTTGATATCCGGTCCGGTGATGCCCTTGACCGACAAGTCTTCAAGAAACGCCGCCCGGTCGATCATCTTAAAATAACCCGTAAACTCCAGCGATCGGGAGAGCAGGTCCGCCGCCTGCACCGCCATCTCAGGGCTTGGGCTGTCCGGAGATAAATTCTTGAAAACAGGCGCTGCCACGGGAATTTTATTTAAAAACGGATCACTGATATTGATATAATCATACTCCGCTAAGGCCGCAAAGGGAGTGACCCATAGAAATCCGACAAGCATCAAACACAAATGGAAAATTTTACGAATATATTTCATTTTGAATAATTGTATCATGGCCTCTTAAATAGTTAGTGCCTTATGCCTCAATTCTTGCACAAAAAAACAAGAAAATGAGCCAGTGTATACGGGAGGCGGTTTTTCAGCAAAAGGTGTCAGTGTTCAGGTACCAGAAAAAGCGACTCTGACACCCGACACCCGAAACCTGCAACATGGAACCTGAAACCATTATTAAATATCTCTCCCATGGGTTGCTGGTTTCCTGCATTGGGATTTTTTATCTTGATTCAAACCACCAATAAATGCATTTGATACCTTCCCGCCACCGGCAATGACTGACACTCAAAAAGTTTATTGATGCAATCCGGAAGGGGTAAACCCCAGCACCAGATGGTAGTAAGCAAATCCGGCCGGCAACGGTGGCAGCGGATTGGATTTCATCACGGTTTTGTAAGCGGAATTATCCAGATAGTCGTTTCCGGATCGCTTTTCAAACCACACATCGGTAATGGTGCCGTCCGGCAGCACCTTGATGACCAGACGGCTTTCCAGACCGCGGGTCTCGCCAGCCAGCTTTTCAGAAAAGACCCAGTTGTTTTTCAGCCGCACCGACACTTCGGCCTGGAACACCTCAATCTGAGAAAAATCCTTTGGGTACGTGTTGCCCGACCCTACTGCCGGAGAATCCGATCCCGTGGGTTTTCCGGTTTGGGTCAGCACTTCCTTTTTCAGGCTGGCAATCCGGTCGGAGACAGATGGGGCCTGGGCCGCGGCCGCCTGCTGTTCAATCCGCTTGACCGCATCCTGCAGCACCTCCTGGGCATCAATCTCTTTTTTCGCGGCCGGTTTTTTAACGATTTTCTGCTTCTGGGGTTTGGCAACCACGGCATTGGACAGGTTGGCTTTTTTCTGAATTCCTTTTTTCACCGGCACCGGATCAGGCTGGGGCACGGGCCGTGGTTCCGCGATTTTTTCCGTCACCCGATCCGCTGCCGTTATTGGCGTGATGGCGGATTTTTCCACCCGGGCCGGGGGCAGCGGTGTTTCCGGATTAAAGGCCAGAAGGTCCACATTAATGGTCTTTGCCGGATCGATGCGCCGTTCAAAAGATGCGGGAAAATGAACAAACGCCACCAGAGCGAACAACACCACATGGCAGACAAATGATATCAGGGCAAAGACCAGAAAGCTGCGCATCTGGTCATCAGGATTCCCGATTGTTAAAGCAGGCTGGTTCATTAACGCTAATTCTTGGATGCACCGGTTTCCAACGGCAGGGTCACCATCCCGAGCTTTTCAACGCCGGCGCCCTTAATTTCGGACATCACGCGAACAACGGTACCGTAAGGGATATTTTTGTCAGCTTTCAAAAACACATTTTTAGTGGACCGGCTTTTAAAAATGGCTTCCAGCTTTTCCTTTAAAAAATCAATCCCCACTTCAAAATCATTGATCAGGATTTTATTGTCCTTATCAATGGATACGATCAGCTGGTCTTCTTCTGTGGCGATATTATCCGCGTTTTCCGTTTCCGGCAATGACACATTCACCCCCTGAACCATCATGGGCGCGGTCACCATAAAAATAATGAGCAGCACCAGCATGACATCCACAAACGGTGTCACATTGATATCGGACAGCAATGTGTCATTGGAATTACGGCTGAATGCCATCTTCTGACCTCGCGGGCGAGAGCACCAGCTCCCGTTCAATAATATTCAGGAAATCCGAGGAAAAACTGTCCATTTCAGATTCAATAATGCGTATTTTCTGGGTAAAATAATTAAACGCGATCACCGATGGAATGGCCACCGCCAGTCCGGCGGCAGTGGCCACCAGGGCCTCTGAAATGCCGGGGGCCACCGCCGCGATAGTGGCGGAACCTTTCTGGGTGGCAATGCTGTGAAATGAATTCATAATGCCCCATACCGTGCCGAACAGGCCGATAAACGGCGCGGTGTTTCCGGTGGTGGCCAGAAACGGCACCATCTGAATCATGCGGATGCTTTCCGTATTGCCGGCCCGGTGCAGCACCCGCTTGACGTTTTCAAAGCCTTTGACGCCCTCATCCAGGGAGATTGGTCTGTCATTTTGGATTCCGGCAACGCCCCGGGACGTGCTTTCCGTATAAATCTTGCGCAGTTCCAGGTACGCGGTCCGGAATACCCGGGCAATGGGGCTGAACTGGAGTCCTTTGGCGCGGGCAAAGGATTCTGAAAAATCCTTGGATTTCCAGAAATATTCGATAAAAAAGGCGGATTCTTTATAGGCTTTTCGGATTTGAATGTATTTAATGAGAATAATTGCCCAGGACGCCACCGAGAAAAGAAACAGCAACAGCATCACAAACTGCACCATCAGGCCGGCGTTCAATATCATGTGAATGACATCAAGCCTTTCAGACACCATAAAAAAAGATCTCCCGTTCCATTAAATCAATTATCCGCTATGGGGCGCCGGTATCCGTATGTCGAAACTTTTTCAATCAATGAGACGATCTTTGGGCTGCGGCGCGCGTCAAAAACTTAAGCGAAAACTATCCGAGTCCATGCCGTGTGTCAAGTCAAATGGCTTCGGTATCCGCAGGCATAAATATCAAAAAAAATGCCTTCACGCGAAACCGCGTGAAGGCATCTAAAGTGTCGATAAGATTAAAAACGGAAACCTGAGTGGCTTACATCATGCCGCCCATTCCGCCCATGCCGCCCATGCCGCCCATTCCGCCGCCACCGGGCATTCCGGCGCCTTCGTTTTCAGACGGTTTTTCAGCGATCATGGCTTCGGTGGTCAGCATCAGGCCGGCCACACTGCCGGCGTTCTGCAGGGCAAACCGCACCACTTTGGTGGGATCAATGACACCGGCGGCAATCAGATCTTCATAGGTGTCTGTATCGGCGTTGTAGCCATTGGGGCCTTCCGACTGTTTCACCTTGTCAATCACCACCGATCCTTCAACACCCGCGTTTTCTGAAATCTGACGCAGGGGCGCTTCAATGGCCTTCATGACAACCTTGACGCCCAGTTTCTGTTCCGCTTTAATTTTGATTTTGTCCAGGGCTTCCAGACAACGGATCAGTGCAACCCCGCCGCCGGGCACAATGCCCTCTTCCACGGCGGCCCGGGTGGCGTTCAATGCGTCTTCGACCCGTGCTTTCTTTTCTTTCATTTCAGTTTCCGTGGCAGCGCCCACATTGATCACCGCAACCCCGCCAATCAGTTTGGCCAGGCGTTCCTGAAGTTTTTCACGGTCATAATCAGATGAGGTTTCGTCAATCTGAGCCCGGATCTGTTTTACCCGGCCTTCGAGCGCGGCTCTTGAACCGGCGCCATCCACGATGGTCGTGTTGTCTTTATCAATGGTAACACTCTTGGCATGACCCAGATCATCAATGGTGATGTTTTCCAGCTTAATGCCCACGTCCTCGGAAATGACCTGACCGCCGGTCAATACCGCAATGTCTTCCAGCATGGCTTTTCTTCTGTCGCCAAAACCCGGCGCTTTCACCGCGGCGACATTCAGCGTACCTCTCAGTTTGTTGACAACCAGTGTGGCCAGGGCTTCGCCTTCAATATCTTCCGCAATGATCACCAGCGGACGGCCCATCTTTGAAATCTGTTCCAGAATGGGCAGCATGTCTTTCATGTTGCTGATTTTCTTTTCATTGATCAGGATATAGGGGTTGTCCAGGTTGACCGTCATTTTCTCGGAATCCGTTACAAAATACGGAGAAATATAGCCCCGGTCAAACTGCATGCCTTCCACGACATCCAGGCTGGTTTCCATGGATTTGGCTTCTTCTACCGTAATAACGCCTTCCTTGCCGACTTTGTCCATGGCTTCGGCAATAATATTGCCGATGGTCTCATCGTTATTGGCGGAGATGGTGCCGATCTGAGCGATTTCCCGTTGATCGGACGCGGACCGGCTGATTTTAGACAGTTCTTTGACCGCCACTTCAACAGCCTTGTCAATGCCGCGTTTAATGGCCATTGGATTGTTGCCGGCGGCAACCAGTTTCAGGCCTTCCCGGTAAATGGTGCGGGCCAGGACCGTGGCAGTGGTGGTGCCGTCACCCGCCATGTCGCTGGTTTTGCTGGCCACTTCCTTCACCATCTGGGCGCCCATGTTTTCGAACTTGTCTTCCAGTTCCATTTCCTTGGCAACGGTGACGCCGTCTTTGGTCACCGTGGGAGAGCCCCAGGACTTATCAATCACTACATTCCGACCCCGGGGGCCTAAAGTAACCGCCACTGCATCCGCCAGCTGGTTTACGCCGCTCAGCATTTTCTCGCGGGCCTTGGCGCCGTATTTAATTTCTTTTGCACTCATAATCATCAACCTCCAATTCTCGTTTATTCAATTATTCCCAAGATATCGTCTTCACGCATGATCAGGTGTTCTTCGTCGTTGATTTTCACTTCTGTTCCGGCGTATTTCGCAAACAAAACACGATCGCCTTTCTTTACGTCCAGTGCAATCAGCTTGCCGTCATCCCCGCGTTTTCCATTTCCCACCGCCGCGACAACGCCTTCTGCCGGTTTCTCTTTTGCACTGTCAGGAATAATGATTCCGCCTTTGGTCTTTGATTCTTCCTCAACCCGCTTAACCAGAATTCGATCCTGCAATGGTCTGATTTTCATTGTAGCTCTTCTCCTTTTTCCTGTTTTGGTAAGTTTTAATCGTTACAAAAAATCTGTCTGATATTTAAAACCGTTGTACGCCGTTCAAAACAATGTCCGCACGTCCAAATGGTATACATTCCCCCATGCATCCCAACAGATCGCAAACGATCCGTTGCTCATCCGGACACCACCTGTTATCCCTATATTGTCGCCAGAAATACCCTATTTTAAAAGGACCTCGCACAAACAAGGCCCGGCTGATTGTTTGACTGTATTATGATGGTCAGGACGCGTCCGCGCTTCCGGTATCTTTTGCCGGTTTTGCCGCATCGGCGCAGGTTTTTGGCGTTTCATTCTTTTTGGCGGATGCCGTAGAACTATTTGATTTATTGGAGTAATCAGTTACATACCACCCGGATCCCTTTAGATGGAACGCACTTTGTGAAATCAGTTTATGAAGTTTGCCCGAGCAGTCCGGGCATTTGGTCAGAGGCTTTTCGGACATTTTCTGCATTATTTCATGAATATGGCCACATTTTGCACATTCATATTCGTAAATCGGCATTTTTTTGGGTCTCCTGCTTTTGGGGCGATTTAAACCAGCCATAGAGTGTTGCCATGTTTTTAAATCACCTGAAAGATAGTTAATGTTTTACCGTTGTCAAGGGCATGGAAAAAAATTTTTATCTATTTCACTATCTGATTTTGTATCTGGTTTCGATGCGGGTCCGGCCTGTGTCCACCGCCTGTAAAATGCCAGCACCGGCGCCAGGTGGTTTATTTTCACATTGCTTAAAATTTCATGGGTTTTAATATGAACGCGCACTTCCTCGTCCAGTTTCTCGTGAAACGGCGCGTCAAAGTGCTGCAAAAACTTTCGAAAACGGATGATATGGATCAGTTCATGGCATACAATATACACGGCAAATGCATAGAGGTCCAGCTCAGCGAATTTTTGGGTGGTATTCAGGATTGAATGATCTTGAAGACACACCTTGTAAAAATCTTTGACCGGGCCGTCCGGAAAATCCGTTTTCTTTTTCTCCGCATACCGGATAATCTGGGCAAAATGATCGTCCACGATTTCGTGCGGGGACAAATCCGCCAGGGTCTTGACGTCATAGTTCAACTGGAGCAGCTGGGTGGCTGAGAGCTTGTAGTGATTGCTCACCAGTTCCTCGGCCAGTGCCACCGAGTTGTTGACGATGTGAAGATCGTCTGAACTGAAATACTGATAAGATGCCATAATGCTGTTATCGGTGTATTCTGATTAAAAATTGCTCAAAAAAAACAACAAATATAAAAAGTCGGGATAATGCATGGCACGCTGTCCAACCCTATCTGAAAAAACGATACTTACCTACCTGTAAAATTACTTTTTTAAAAGCAAAAAATTTATGGACAAAAGAAATTCGTTTGTGTTATATAATATATTTATTATTTTAATTCCACTAAATCAAATTTTGGAGGTGATCATTTGGGCAGTGTAATCAAAAAACGCAGAAAAAAAATGCGAAAACATAAACACCGTAAACTGCTGGCAAGAACCCGGCATCAAAGAAATAAAAGATAACAAATAGCAAAAACAATTGAACCAAAACTGACGGGAACCTGCCGTTGTATTTGATGGCGGCCGGTTCCAGCCGATTTTTTTTCTGTGTTCAATTTGAATAGTGTTTTATATTGCATCCTTATTAAATAGAAAAAGCGGCAAGTGCTTTGCATTTGCCGCTTTTTCTGTTTTTTGATTTTTTAGCCGTTGGGCTCAGTGGAGTTTTTCAGATACCGGAAAAGCTCCGAATCCGTTGACAAGACCACCTTGCTCTTTTTATCAAGAGACATCTGATAGACTTCCAGGGACTTTGTAAAGGAATAATATTCAGGATCCTTGTTGAATGCGTCCGCAAAAATTTTGGTGGCTTCGGCATCCGCCTTCCCTTTTATTTCCTGGGCCGTGCGATAGGCTTCGGACTGAATCAGTTTAAGATCCTTTTCCTTGTCGCCTTCGATCCGGAAGGCTTCCCCCCGGCCCTGGGACCGGATTTTCTCGGCCACCTGGTTTCGTTCAGCAACCATTCGCGCGTACACCGAATCCCTGACTTTCTGGACGTAATTCACCCGTTTGATTTTCACGTCAATCAGTTCAATGCCGAATTTTTCCAGTTTCGGCTGAGCCGCCCTGAGGATCTCCCGGGACAATTTTTCCCGGCCGGTCTGGATCACGTACGCGGACGGATCAATGATCTCGTCGCCCATATTCACTTCCACATCCCCCACGTCAATATCTTCTTCCAGGGTGGTCATCTCCCGGTTGCTGTTACGGACGGTTTCGATGAGGTGATTGGACGTCACCGCATTCCGGATAGCCGGATTAATGATATCATCCAGACGGGTCAGGGCCAGCATGCGATCGGTAACCGTTTCAAAAAAAGCAATGGGATCCACAATGCGCCACCGGGCAAACGAATCCACCCAGATATAGGTCTTGTCCAGGGTGGGAATCTGTCCTGGTTCCCCGTCCCATTCCTGGATATTTCTCAAAAAGTAATTAGGCCGCTGGATAAACGGAATCCGGAACTTCAGTCCGGGTTCGGTGATAGGGTCTCCCACCACTTTGTTAAACTGGGTCACCACCACCTGTTCGGTTTCATCCACCACAAACGCGGACGCGGTAAATCCCATCACCCCCAGCGCCACGATCACCACCAGTATAATATATTGCGTCTTCATTTCTGTACCCCCCATTTCTCACCGAGATTCAAGAGCGGCAGCACGTTTTTCTGATCCGAATCAATAATGTAAAGTTCCCCGAGATCCGGAAATACCAGTTTCACCATTTCCAGATACAGCCGCCGGCGGGTAACGTCCTTTGCCTTGGCATATTCCTCATACTGGGCGACAAACCGGGCCGCGTCACCTTTTGCCTGATTGACCCGCTCGCTGGCATACCCTTCAGCGCTTTTAATGGTCTGTTCCGCCTCCCCACGGGCCCGGGGGATCACCCGGTTATATTCTTCCATGGCCTGATAGATCAGTTTTTCCTTTTCCTGCACCGCCTGGTTCACCTTGTTGAATGAATCCTGAACCGGCACCGGCACATTGGTGTTGCCCAGTTCCACGGTGTCGATGTCAATACCGGTTTCCGCCTCATTTAATTCTTTCTGGAGCCAGACTTTGGCAGCATCGGCAATCTCTTCCCGGTTGCTGATCACCTCGTTGATGCTCCGGTCCCCCACCACCAACCGCATGGAGGCTTCAGACATATCCCGCAAAAACTGGGTCACGTTCCGGACCTTGAACAGATACTGATACGGATCTTTGATCCGGTATTGCACAATCCAGGGCACCACGCCCACATTGAGATCGCCGGTGAGCATCAGGGATTCATCAATGGATTCCGTGTTGGCAGTAAATCGCGCCGCCCGGGATGTTCCGGAGCTTAAACCGAATTCTTCCTTATACACCCGCTTGGTTTTTACCTTGGTCACTTTTTCAATGCCTGCAGGCAATTTAAAATTAAGACCCGGCATCTCCGTGCGGATATACTTCCCGAATCGCTGCACCACGCCCACTTCGTTGACATCCACCGTATAGACCATAGAGGTGCCGAAAAAAAGCACTACCCCCGCAAGGATCAGCAGCAGCCAGCCGCCGGGGAGCTTAAACCCCTTGAATTTATCAACAATATCATCCATCTGCGGCGGCTTTGGTCCGCCCCCGCTGCCGGCGCTCCTCTGTTTCTGCTTTTGTTGCAGTTTTTCCCAATCCCAATTCATAATTTTTCCCTGTTAGATTATAATGTACAGATAAATTCGTTCACAAATACGCCCTGAAACATACAAAACCGCGTGCAATAAGTGCTCCGAAGTATAAAAAATGGAAATACTGAAAAGACGTACGGAATGATTTTTATTAATCTTTTAAATAACATCCGCAGCCAAGTCAAGAAAAACCGGATTCTGTTCAAAACACAAAGGGAATGTCCTTTCCCCAAAAAGGGCCCGGCAAAAACCGCTATTGACGGCAATAAAAATTTCCGATTATAGTCATCTCGGGAAACCGTGCCCGTCATTTTAAAAATTCACAACTAATTTTCGGACAAGCCACCATGCCTTCCCGCCGACCGGCAAATGCCAAATACGCCCATATAAAGGATGTCCTTGCGACGGTTCTGGAAAACTGCCGCAAAGAATCCTGCGCTGATCTTGCCCGGGTTAAAAACATCTGGAATGCGGAGCTGGATCCGCTGATTACGGCCCATGCCCAACCCACCGCCATCCGGTCCGGCATTTTGCTGGTCACGGTCAAAAGCTCCACCCTCACCCATCAGCTCCGGTTTCTTGCCAAAGACATCATCCACGTTATTAATTCCGAGGCCCGGCAACCCCTGGTATCGGAACTGAAAATAATCACCGGACATTTTTAAATTGGCAGGTGACGAAAAACTGACATGGGACCGCCGGTCTGGCGAAGGTCTCACCATCCATCAGCCCCGGTCCGGCTATCGGTTCTCAATGGATGCCGTGGCTCTTGCGAAACTGGCGGACCTGAATCCCGCCGACCGGGTGCTGGACATGGGTACCGGGTGCGGGGTGGTGGCGCTGATCCTGGCCTGCCGCTTCCCCGGAACCAGTTTTTACGGCGTGGAAATCCAGAAATCCCTGGCCGACATTGCAGCGCGCAATGCCCGGGAAAACAACCTGTCGCACCGTATCACCATTCTCCATCAAAACATTACCGCGTTAACCCCGGCTGCCACCTCCGGGCTTGTGGATGCAGTGGTCTGCAACCCGCCCCACATCGAAAAATCCCGGGGCCGGATCAATCCAGACCCGACGGCCGCCATCGCCCGGCACGAAATTGACATTACGCTCTCAGACATCATCACTGCTTCATTCACCATGCTAAAACCAAAGGGACAGCTGCAAATCATTTACCCGCCGGTTCGCCTTGTCGAACTCATGGCCCGAATGCGTGATGCCGGCATTGAGCCCAAAACGATGCATCTTATTTACTCCAGACCAGACACACCGGCCCGGCGGGTGCTGGTCAAAGGGATCAAAGGCGGACAGCCCGGCCTGGATATTCCCCCGCCGTTTATCATTTATAATACGGACGGCACGTATACCGAAGCAGCCCGGCACATGTTTGGTGAGGGTATAAATTCCGCGGCAGCAGGCTGCGAAACGGACTTTTTATTTGACACATCCGGGTAAAACAGGTAGGGAAGCACCAACAGTCGCGCACCATTCAACCAGCAAGCCCCCCACAAAACTCACGGAGAGGTGGCCGAGCGGCTGAAGGCGCCGCTCTCGAAAAGCGGTATCCCTCACGGGATCGTGGGTTCAAATCCCACCCTCTCCGCCACTATATCAATAAAAACGGTTATTTATGCGTCCGTTTTTATTTTATCCACCAAAAATAAAACGGTACAAAAAAACCGGATTGGAGTTCCCGTCCGGCCTGCTTTCATAATGATGACCACCACCATGATGTCATGATATTTTCCAATCGCTTGTCAGATAAAAGCCGTATAAGCGGCTTCCTGGGCATTTAATTGATTAGGTATTACCCCTTAGGTAAACCGTTTTCGTTTGAATATGAGCCTCTCGAAGCGCCTCTTTTTTATAATCCACACAAATGATATGAAATAATAAATTTAATACAAATTTCCGTCAACACCAGAGATGCCAACTGTTGATGGCTACTTTGTGAATTTAAAGTGTGAATTGTCATACCATTAAAAACCCACTGACTATATAGAGAACAGGGTGCTCATGTCCGCACCCGGATTTTCTGGAATTCCAGGACCCGGGAACATTATCGATATTCCTCGCTTGTAAAAATACTTGAATTACTATAAGTTAGAACTTTATAATTGAATCCGATGAATTTTTAAAGATTTTAGGAGTGAAATATGCCTAAAAGAAGTCCTTTATTGAATAATTTTTATTTGTTGCCATACCCTATTTATCTAAAGGGTTTAGAGGAAAGTGATAAAATATATCTTGCTGAAGTCAAAGAAGAAAAGGCTGCAAAAGAAAAAGAAATAGTGTCAATAGAAAAAAAAATGGAAGAATTAGACAGAATAGAAGAAAAGCGTAGAGAAAGAGAAAAGCAAGTACAAATTGAAATTGAAGAAACAGAAAAAGAATACAAAGATCATGAAAACAGACTAAAGGAGGAACGTGCAAATCTTTTTCATGAAGCATCTGGTGAAAAGCTAAAGTTTTTGCAAAGGATAAAAGATAGAGAAATAGATAGTAACAGAAGCAAAAAATCCTATTTAAAATCTAAACTATTAGGAGCTATCCCTTTTCCAGAAATGAATACCATAACGAAACAGAGGACGGAGCTTTTAAATCAGAAAAATAGACTTTCATCACAAAAGGATATATTTAAAGCTCGCCGATATTTCTGGTATAATTTTGTAAATTGGGAAAATGAAATTATAGCTATTAGGGATGTCACAGAAGAATCTATTTTGTCAGAGGATCATATAGTTATAAATGTTATTCAGAGTTGTCCAACTAAGGTCGCCTTGCCACAAAATAGCAATGCATATACCATAAGTGTTTATCCATATAAAGTTGAAGTCATTAAAAAAATAGATTTTATTGATTGCTTGAATTTTAAAAGAATTATTCAGATTGTCCATAAACCTGAAAACGAAAAATATGACTTAATATTATTTGGCGATTTATTGTGGTCCATAAATGATCAGGATTATCTACTAAAAGAGACAGAATTAATGCTTTTAATGTTGGAACAAGTCGATAATGATAGAAAAAAATTTGAAAAACTCAAGCGAAAATTTTTCGATGATCGAAAAACCCAACAAGAAAATAAGAGAACTAAAATTCCTGAAGATGTAAGAATTTTTGTTTGGCGAAGAGATCAAGGAAAATGTGTTAAATGCGGAAGTCGCCATAATTTAGAATATGACCATATAATCCCAGTATCTAAAGGAGGAAGCAACACAGCACGAAATATTGAATTATTGTGTCAGGACTGTAATAGGAAAAAGTCAGATCAGATTATGTAATGTGTGACTAATTATTTTCATTATTTTGGCTATAAACCTATCAGTCATTTTTAGCCATCTCTCAAGTTTATAATATCTAAAGAGACTTAGCAGTCTTCCAACTGAAAATCAACCCTCAACTAAAGCACGCAATAGCTATGCATCAGTCTTTCTTTCATATGATAAAAAATTTAATTATGACCTTCAGACAAAAAGGCAGTCGTATAGGGTCAGATTTCTAAATGTTGTGATGATCCCCCCACTTCGATAACGTATAATATTTTTCGCACATTTTGAAAGAGGAGCCCTCAATCTGGTAAGGTTTGGTTTGACCAAAAAAAACTAAAACCATCAGGAGGGCTACAAATGCCGGATACCAAATCAGGACGTGGAAACAAAGAGTTAAAAACAGCAATTTAACGGGCGATTTTCGCGGCCTTGGCGGGGGAAGGGATGCAACGGGTTTTTTATCTGTTTCCAGACTTTTTTCATGAAATAATCCCTCATTACAATTCTGCTTTGAACCGGACCTGCCGGGGGGTGAGGATGTCAACCTGCCCATGGCCATCAGAGCCGGGAGTAATGCGCTGACCGTCATTCCCCTGCCAGATGACCATATCCGGAAATTAGCCGCTATCTTCCGTCCCCTATCCAAGATTTCCGGAACATTTATTATTGCTTTCCCTGCCGTTTTATTTCATTTTGAGGGCAAATTGTCCGGCAACCCGGATACGCACTATTTGACATTCACCCAGGGAAATCATGGATCTCGCGTTTCACAGCATCATTATTCTTGTCTGCCTTGGCGGACTCTGGCTCGGAGCCGACTGGCTGGTGGAAGGCTCGGTGAGCATTGCCCGTAAACTGGGTATTTCCGAGTTGATCATCGGACTGACCATCATTTCCATGGGCACGTCCGCGCCGGAATTTGCGGTGACCATTCTATCTGCGTTCAAAGGACTGTCCAATATCTCCGTGGGCAATATCGTGGGCTCCAATATTTTCAACCTGGGATTTATTCTGGGAGGGGTGGCCCTTGTCCGGCCGATTGCCACGTCAGACGCCATTGTCCGGCGGGACGGCTCGGTACTGATCTTCAGCACTCTGCTGCTGCTGCTGATTTTTATCGATCTTCACCTGTCCCGATGGGAGGGTATTTTGCTGATCGCGCTACTGGCCGCCTATATCCTGATACTTTTTCACGCACGCGCGGATATCGGAG
This sequence comes from Desulfobacterales bacterium, assembly GCA_963675805.2. Taxonomy (GTDB): domain Bacteria; phylum Desulfobacterota; class Desulfobacteria; order Desulfobacterales; family Desulfosalsimonadaceae; genus SURF-3. The sequence goes on from CAXXNU010000007.1 coordinate 441,030, forward strand.
AAGAGATTGAACCCCTGCCCTTTAACTGGCAGCAGCCCGCCAAAATGGTGGCCGGGCTTGCCGCCATTCTGCTGAGCAGCCATTTTCTGGTGGAATCCGCCACCTTCATCGCCCGATCATTTGGCATTTCCGAATGGGTGATCGGGGTGACCATTGTGGCCATGGGCACCTCCACGCCGGAGTTGGCCACCTCACTGGTGGCTGTTATCAAAGGCCATCATGGCATTTCTGCCGGAAACCTCATCGGGAGCGATATTTTCAACCTCCTCGGCGTGCTGGGGGTCGCCGGGACCCTGCAATCGCTTACCGTCAGTCCGGAAGCCTACGGCAGCCTTCTCCTGTTGTGCGGCATGGTGATCTGTGTTGTTATCATGATGCGTACCGGATGGCGGGTGTCCAGAACCGAAGGCGGCATTCTGGTGGCCATCGGGCTGGCCCGGTGGATCATGGATTTCATGCGGTAATTATTTTTTCTGAGGATGTCCGGAGAAAAATAAAAAACAAACCATTGACACACCGATCAAATATAGGTATGACAAGGCTTTAATTTTACCGGCCCCAAACCGGTAACTTTTAAAAAAATCAATTTGTTAAGCTGGAAGCGGCTATTTTAATCCCCAAAATGCCGTTTATGCGGAGAGATGACCGAGAGGCTGAAGGTGCACGCCTGGAAAGCGTGTGTGCCCGAAAGGGTACCGGGGGTTCGAATCCCCCTCTCTCCGCCATTTCTTTATCTTTTTTGCCGGTTTTTAACAGAGTCTGAATTCCTTTCTTGTCAATTTTCATCAATCCGCTTATAGTCTATTTATTTTTTAATCGGACCCATATTTTAATCAGGCTTTAAACGTACTTCAACCCCGGAAAGAATTTCATGAGTTATCTGGTTCTTGCGCGCAAATACCGGCCCCAGCGGTTTGAAGAGGTGGTCCGGCAGGAGCACATCACCCGCTCGTTGGCCAATGCCCTGACATCCGGCCGGCTGGCCCATGCCATTCTCCTGGCCGGTCCCCGGGGCACGGGCAAAACCACTATTGCCCGGATACTGGCCAAATGCGTAAACTGCGAGACCGGCCCCACAGCCACCCCCTGCAACACCTGCCGCTCCTGCCGGGAAATTACCGCAAGCCACGCAACAGATGTGTTTGAAATTGACGGCGCTTCCAACAACAAGGTGGAAAACATCCGCGAACTCCGGGAAAACGCCAACTACATGCCAGCGCACAGCCCTTACAAAATTTATATTATTGACGAAGTGCACATGCTCAGCGATTCCGCATTTAACGCGCTTTTGAAAATTCTTGAGGAACCGCCGGCCCATGTGAAATTCTTTTTTGCCACCACCGACCCCAATAAGATTCCCATCACCATTTTGTCCCGGTGCCAGCGCCACGACTGCCGGCGGGTGGATTTAAACGCCATCATTGCGCACATGGCGAAATTGTGTGAAAAAGAAGATATTGATATCACTGAAGACGCCCTCACACTGATCGCGCGGGAAGCCGACGGCAGCATCCGGGACGCCCTGAGCCTGCTGGATCTCATTATTACCGGCATAACCGGTAAAATCGACGCAGAGCATATTGTAGACGTCCTGGGCGGACTGGACCGGCAAAGCCTGTTTGACATTTCCCAGGCCGTGTTTGAGCGGGATGCCGCTCAAATCATCGACATCATCGGCCGGCTCTATGACCGGGGCCAGAACATGGTGAAGCTGTTTGCTGAAGTGCTGGCCCATTTCAGGAACCTGCTGGTGGCTAAAATGGGGGGGAGCAGAGAAGCCCTGGCGGATGTATCGGAATATGAATTAACGGCCATGCAGGCCCAGGTTGCGGAAATCCCCGCGATTTATCTGCACCAGATCCTGGATGTGCTGTTAGAGGAAGAAAACCTGATCCGGCAGTCCTCTTCGCCAAAGATCGCGGTGGAAATGGCATTTGTCCGGATTATCCAAATCCGGCCAGCCCTGCCCATCGAAACCCTGATTGAAAAAATTGATCTCTTGCAGAAAGATCTTGGTGAAAAACTGCCCGTTGCCGCCATACCGGAATCGGCCGGCACGCCGTCGGGACCGGACATGAAAACACCGCCAATCCAGACGCCGCCGCCAGAGCCCCAGCCAGACCCGGAGAATCATCATCTGCCGCCGGCCAGGGAACAAAAACCGCCGGTTTCCGGGGCTGATAGCGCCGATGCCCCCGGGCCGCAACAACCAAACCCGTCCGCAGCCCCTCCTGCTCAGGCCCCGGATGCGCAGAAGGCGGAAAAAGATGAATCCATTGAAAAATCATGGGAAACCATTCTGGCCCGGATTGCAGAAGAAAACCCGGCCCTGGCCGCCTGTTTTGACGACAGCGCGCTGGTTAAAACCGGGGACCATGAGCTGGAAATCCGGTTCAAAACAAAAAAATTCAACATCAATTTTGCAAACCGCGATGATCACAAAGCCCTGATTCAAAAGACTTGCAGTTTATATTTTTCAGATGATATACAGGTGACCCTTGCCGGGGAGGCGACTGCCGCCCGAAACGGCAACGCCCGGATGCGAAAAACAAAAAAACTGGAAAAAGAAACCCTCAACCACCCCCTGGTGGCGGATGCCATGAAAATATTCAACGGCAGGATCGTTGAAATCAAAATATTACAGGAGGCATAAAAGATGAAAAATATGAAAAACATGATGAAACAGGCCCAGCAGCTCCAGGCCAAGATGGCCAAAATGCAGGAGGAAATGGGCACCAAGACGATTGAAGCATCTGCCGGCGGCGGCATGGTCAAGGTGGTGGCCAACGGCCGGCAGGAGATCATTTCCATTCATATTGAAAAAGAAGTGGTGGACCCGGAAGATGTGGAAATGCTCCAGGATCTGATTCTTGCGGCGGTAAACGAAGCCCTGGTCCAGTCCCAGAAAATGGTGTCCGACGAAATGAGCAAACTGACCGGGGGGATGAGTATTCCCGGCCTCATGTAATCCATGGCATCGCCAAAAATCCCATCTGCTGCGCTGTACCGGTTTTTCAGCCACTCAATAACCGATTTGTATCATCTTGCGTCTGAAAAACCGCTATGCCTTGTATATGGCATTTTTGACTTCGCCATTGAGCGATTTTGATAAAACCACCTTTTTTTGCTAAATTCATAATTCCTAATTCGTAATTAATTCATGAACCATTACCCATCTTCCATCCAAAAAGTCATCCGGCACCTGAACAAGCTGCCCGGGATCGGTATCAAAACCGCGGAACGGCTGGCCATGCACCTTTTGAGCGCGCCGGAAACCGATGTGCTGGACCTTGCCGCAAGCATCCGGGACCTCAAGAAATCCATCCGCCTTTGCGCCCGCTGCTTTGCCTTAAGCGATACAGATCTTTGCCGCATCTGCAGCAATTCGGCCCGGGACCATGCCATGATCTGCGTGGTTGAAAACCAGGCAGAAATGGTGGCCATTGAAAACGCGGGCGCTTACACCGGCGTCTATCATCTGCTCCAGGGCCTGTTGTCGCCCATGGACAACGTGGGGCCGGATGATATCCGGATCCGGGAGCTCGTGGCCAAGGTTGAAAAAGGGGATGTGAAAGAAGTCATTATCGCCACCGGCACCCAGGTGGAAGGGGAAGCCACGGCATCATACATTGCAGAGAGACTTTCCCGATTTCCCATAACCATCACCCGGATTGCCGCCGGGGTACCCATGGGCGGAGAACTCAAATACGTGGACCAGGTGACCCTTAAAAAAGCCATGGAGGCCCGGCATGCCCTATAAATCGGTGCGGCCGGATGATCTTTTCGACTGCCAGATGTGCGGCGAATGCTGCCAAGGGTTTGGCGGCACGTATGTCACGGAAAAAGACATTGAGAACATTGCTGCATTTATCGGCGAATCCTCTGAGACAGTGAAAAAAAAATACTGCCAGATGTCCGGATCAAAGCGGGTGCTGGCCCAGAAGGAAGACGGTTTCTGCATTTTCTTTGATGAAATCCGCCAGTGCTCCATCCATCCGGTAAAACCCCGCATGTGCCGCCAATGGCCCTATATTCCCAGCGTACTGATTGATCCGTTCAACTGGCAGATCATGTCCGGGGCCTGCCCGGGCATCCGCACGGATTTTCCGCCGGACGTGGTGCAAAAATGTGTCCGGGAAAAGCTCGCCCAGGACCAGCGGGATTATCCCGAATGATCGGCGTTTTTGATTCCGGCATCGGCGGCCTGACCGTGGTGCGGGCCATTATGGATGAACTGCCGGGATATGACATGGTCTATTTCGGTGATACGGCCCGGACCCCTTACGGCACCAAAAGCAGCCGCACAGTCATCGATTATTCCCTTGAAAACACCGAATTTCTGGTCAGGCAGGGGGCCAAGATAATCATCATGGCCTGCAACACCGCCTCGAGCGTGGCCTTTGAAGCATTGCAGGAAAATTTTGACCTGCCGATTTTTGAAGTGATTTCCCCGGCGGTCCAGCGGTCACTTGCGGAAACCCGAAAAGGCGCCATTGGTGTTATCGGCACCCGGGCCACCATCAACAGCGGGATTTATGAGAGGAAAATCAAAGCGCAAAACCCGGACGCCCGGGTTTTTTCCGCACCCTGCCCCCTGCTGGTGCCGCTGGTGGAAGAAGGGTGGCTGAAGAAACCGGAAACCCGGATGATCGTAAAAAAATATCTCCATCCCTTAAAGGTGCGCCAGATCGACACCCTGATTCTGGGATGCACCCATTATCCGGTGCTGAAATCCATTATCCAGGAAAAAATCGGAAAACGGGTGCATGTGATCAGTTCTTCCACGGCAGTGGCGGACCAGGTCCGCGGGTTTCTGACGTCCTCCCCGGACATTGAGGCGCAGTTTTCCAAAACCGGAGAATCCCGGTTTTACGTGTCCGATCTCACGCCTCAGTTTGAAAAAACAGCCCGGGTGGTTATCCGCCAGCCCATCCGGCTGCAAAACATCAGCCAGTAGCGTAAACCCATTCACCATCCCCGGGCAATCAGGAATTTTTCAGCGGATGAACAGGCACAAAGAATTTTTTTTATGGCGCCGGGACCTGGAAGCCGAACTCACCGCCGGCAGCCGGGTGGCGGTCACTGCCAACGGACCGGTGGAATACGCGGTTCGGGGTTCGCTGACCCGGCCGTCGCTGGTATTTATTCACGGCGGTCCCGGAGGATATGACCAGGCGTTTTCCTATCTGGATTATCTGAGCGATGAATCCATCTGCCTGGTTTCCTGGTCCCGGCCCGGGTACCTGAGAACCCCGCTTGCTTCCGGAAAAACCATTCCCCAGCAGGCCGACCTTCTGGCCGGGCTCCTGGATTATCTGGGTCTTGAGCGGGTCGTTCTCAACGCATTTTCCGCGGGCGGGCCGGTAGCCCTGGCCTTTGCCCTCAGGCATCCGGACCGGGTGCGGGGGATGATCATGGAATCCACCGTCACCAAGGCATACACCCCTGAAACCCGAATTCAGCGGCTGCTGTTCCATTTTTTCCTGAATGACCCGGTCACCTGGCTTTGCAACCTGCTGGCGGAATACGCCCCGGCGTCCATTATTAAATCCTCTCTTGATATTGAAAGTGACCTGGATGCCGAAGAGGTGGCAACCGTGCTTAAAAACGTCATCCGGGATGACCGCAAAGAACAAGTGATGATGGGGATGATCAAATCCATCAGCCCTTTTTCCCTCAGGAAAACGGGTCTTGAAAACGATCTGGAGCAACTGGCCGCCCTGGACGATATGCCGGTTGAAAACATCCAGGTCCCGGTGCTGATCTTTCATGGCGACCATGATGCGGAAGTCCGCGACGATCATCCAAAAACCCTTTGCCGACGCCTGGGGGATGCGGAATTGGTCCGGGTGCCGGACGGCATCCATGAATTATCCATTTCCAGCCATATTGAAGACATCCGAAAAAAGAAAATGGATTTTTTGCGGTCCTGTTATCCTGACGCCGGTCAATCAACCCCATCGGCAGGCACAGGGTCCCGCCCTAAAACACTATCTTAGCGTCGGCCACCATAATGACCGGCAACAAGTTAATCTGCCCATGTTTAAGGGATTTGCGGTCAATATAAATTTGCCCTGGCTAGTCAAAATGCCAGCCCATTGAAATCCGGCCCATTTTCTTGTACAATATGAGCCATGCGTTTACTTCAATGGATGCCATGGAATTTTTTGGTCAAGTTTGCCGCCCGCCGCTACGGGGTCATCAATCCGCTGGACATCCTGGCCAAAATGCGAAGTTTTGCCCAGCCCTCCGAGATTGCCGAACCCCTGGAACTGCTCCGCGCGGGTATACTGTTTCATGCCCGGGGGCTGATCAACACCCGGGCCATCCAGCATAATCTGGACTGGATCTGGCCGTTCTGGGTGGAAAAACAGTTCAATCCCAATGATCCGTCGTTTATTCCCCGGGCCTTTTCCTTTTCCCACGTGAACCTGACCCACCGGAACTGGACCGCTGTGGGGCACCCGGATCTGTCCGTCTACCCCATTGTCGATCCCCGGGGGCTGGTGACACCGCTCTATGACGGCTGGTCCCTGGATTTCTGGATTATCGGAGATGGCAATGACGATGACCAGTCCCTTTTCCCGTCAAAAGCGGAAACAGCGGATCAATTTCTGGAAATGACGGCGGATCTTGCGGTTTCCACCACCTGCCAGAGGAACGGAAAGAAAATCACTTCCCGGGTACGACTCCTTCTGTGCGACACCCGACCCGTTCTGGAAATCGCGCTCCAGGCAAGCGGAAGCGGCCGCCTGGCCGTGGCCTTGCGGCCATATAATCCCGAAGGAATTCAGTTTGTTGAAGCCGTTGAGTACATCCAGGGCCTGCCCGGTTGGCGGGTCAATCGGGAGATTGCGGTCATGTTTTCACAAACCCCGGAAAAGGTGGTGCTTTCATCGTATCAGGACGGGGACGTACGGCATGCCCTGAACCAGCCGTCCACCCGGACCCGGATTGAAAGCCGGGTGGGCATGGCAACGGCCGCGGCCCTGTTTCCCCTTGCGCCGGCCACCCAAACCCATCTCACCATCCACGTGCCTCTGGAACAGGAGGATCCCCAAACCGCCTATCACACCGTCGTATCTTCCGGACGAGACTGGGATGATGCCCGGCGACATCTGGCCCAGCTCTCGGTACCGGACGAAAAAATCACGTTTTTATACCAGGCGTCGCTTACCACCCTGCTCCTCTTGTCCTCGCGCCAGGCCGTGCCCGGGCCGTATACCTACAACCGATTCTGGTTCCGGGATGCGTGTCTTATGTTGCATGCCCTGTTGGCGGCCGGTGCCGCAGACCGGGCAAAGCGTCTGCTGGACGCGTTTCCGGAAAAGCAGAAACACAATGGGTATTTTCAATCCCAGGAAGGGGAATGGGATTCCAACGGCCAGGTGCTCTGGATCATGGACCGGTTTCATGAACTCACCGGCCGGCGCGTCCCAAAAACATGGCAGGCGGCCATGTTTGCCGGCGCGGACTGGATTCAGAAAAAACGGCTGAAAAATATGCCGGCCCGCCGTCATAACGGTCTGCTGCCCCCGGGATTTTCCGCGGAACATTTCGGGCCCAATGATTATTATTTCTGGGACAATTTCTGGGGCCTGGCCGGATTTCGCGCGGCCGCTCGGCAGGCCGACCTTTGCGGAGACGAATCCCGCCATCGGCGTTACCGGGCCTGGGCCGCGGATTATGAAAAAACCATTTTCCGGATCATAGAGTCAATCCCGGAACATCTTGCCAAAGGCTGTATTCCAGCAGCTCCTGGCCGACGCATGGATGCGGGGGCCGTGGGCAGTCTGGTGGCGGATTATCCCCTGAAACACTTCCCTCGGAAAGACCCGCAGATCATGAATACCGTGACATTTTTAATGGAAAACTGTTTTTTTAAAGGCGGATTTTTCCAGGACATGATCCATTCCGGCATCAATGCCTATCTCACCCTGAGCATTGCCCAAACCCTTTTGCGCAACAACGATCCCCGGTTTCAGGAGTTAATCCAGACCACCGCGAATCTGGCCTCTTCCACCGGCCAGTGGCCGGAAGCCATCCACCCCCAAACCCTTGGCGGATGCATGGGAGACGGCCAGCACGGATGGGCGGCCGCCGAATGGGTCATGATGATCCGGAACCTGTTTGTCCGGGAAGAAGAAGGGATCCTGGTAATCGGTGCGGGGATTTTCCCGGAATGGATGCATGCCAAAGCACCAATCTTTTTTGGCCCTACTCCGACCCCCTATGGCACCGTCTCGGTTCATATCTCTCATGAAAACACTGGCCCCATGCTGCGCCTGGATGCGGCATGGCGCAAAGATCAACCAAAACTTCTGGTTCAGGTCCCCGGGTATCAGTCCGGCACCATCAGCGATTGTCAAAAACCTTTTAAACTGGAAAAAATATGAAGATCTGCATGTTCACCAACACCTATCTCCCCCATGTGGGCGGTGTGGCCCGGTCCATCTCATGCTTTAAGGAAGATCTTCAAAAAAGAGGCCACAAGGTATTGATTATTGCGCCGGAATACACGGATAAGGATGCCGGCGATTCGGAAGATAAAACCCCGGATGTGATCCGTCTGCCAGCGATTCAGAATTTTAATGGGAGTGATTTTTCCATCCGTATTCCCATTCCCCTGGTGGTGGCAGAAGCTGTGGAGGCGTTTCATCCGGACATTATCCACAGTCACCACCCGTTTCTCATGGGGGACGCGGCCATGCGAACGGCCCGGAAACGGGATATCCCCATTGTCTTCACCCATCACACCCTCTATGAACAGTACACCCATTACACGCCGGTGGATTCCCCGGCCATGCGAAGATTTGCCGTTGAAATCGCCACCCATTACGCCAATCTGTGCGATCACGTGGTGGCCCCCAGCCAGAGCATTCAAAAATTAATCGCCGGCCGGGGCGTGAAAACGCCGGTGGATGTCATTCCCACGGGCGTGGACCTGAAACTTTTCGCCAAAGGCCGGGGGGACAATTTCAGGAAACAATATGGCATTAATGCGCAAACCTTTGTTATCGGGCATGTGGGCCGACTGGCCCTGGAAAAGAACCTGGCATATCTCACCCGGGCAGTGGCCCGCAGTTTAAAGAAAAATCCCGAAGCAATCTTTGCGGTGGTGGGTAACGGCAGGGCCAGAGATGCCATCCGACGAATTTTCAATGACGAAGGGGTTGCGGATTCGCTCATCATGACCGGACCCCTGACGGGCCAAGCCCTGGCGGACGCCTACCGGGCATTTGACCTCTTTGTATTTGCCTCCAAATCCGAAACCCAGGGCATGGTGCTTACCGAGGCCATGGCCGCGGGCGCACCCGTGGTGGCATTGGAAGCGTCCGGGGTCCGGGAAGTCTTAAAAGACAATCACAACGGCCGGATGCTGGACACCAATGCGTCTGAAAAAGATTTTACCGCCTGCCTGGACGCAATCATTCATGATCCGGACATATTAAAAACCTGGAAAGCCGGCGCCCTCCAGACCGCCCTGGAATTTTCCCGTGAAAACAGCGCAAAACTGTTGGAATCCCTTTACCGGCGCGTCGTGGCCACCTTGCATACCGCCGGTAACCGCAAACCGGTCCGGCGGGCCGGAGAAATTGATTTTCAAATATGGGATGATCTTTTGAAGGCAGTGGATGTGGAATGGGATTTGCTGGTAGAAAAGGCAAAGGCTTTGATCCATATCGGCGAATCCGGTTCAGGGCGGGCGGGTTCGGAGTGAGCAAAATCCAATGCGGACAACCCGCCCCTCCTTCACCAGACCAATAGAAGCGGTTTCAGGTTGCAGGTGTCAGGGTCGTCTTCCCCCACAATCAGAAACAGGCGCCTGAACACTGACATCTTTTTCGCGCCGTTAGGCTGGTTCATTTCTATTTTTTTTTAGACAGAAATTGAAGCGGAAGACACAAAAACAGCAGTCATCTCAAGGCGTCTCTGTTCTGACGCACCATACATGAAATTCGGGTTTTGCCTTAAAGCCCACCCCGAGATTACCGTCTTCAGTATAAAGGGCCCAGGCATACCGGAGGTCATACACGCTGGTGGTGGAAGACCAATAGAACGGCTGAAGGTTGTCAAACAGGTCCGCGCCGGCAATGGCCGGGCTGTGGCGGTCCATATCCGTAATGCTTTCCAGTTCCCGGATGTTGGGAAGCCGCCAGTCGTCATATCCCCAGTTACGATCACGGTTCATGGCCTCAGTGAATGTAAAAGCATCCATCCAGGCCACCGGACCGGCGGCAAGATCAGCATTTTGGGTCCACATGAGACCATTTTTCCGGTCAAGGACCGTCTGTCCGTCTTTGAAAAACCGGGAGCCATGGTTCACGCCGGACCCGTCATCAGCATCTGATTGCACAGCATTCAGACGCCGCACGGGCCATACCATATAAGAACCTGCTTTCATGCCTTTAAACACCCGGCCGCCGCCCAGATGAACATACCATGCCTGGCGGGGAAACCGGGCGCAGGGGGTGGCGGTCCAGTAATAGCCGGGAAACACATGGGTGAATGGATGACCGGCAGGCAGGGCGGGATTGACCCGGGCATGGCTCGCCAGGCTGAAAAGTTCATGCCGCTTGGGCATGCGCCAATCCGAAAAACCGAACATCCGGTCGCGGTTCATCTGTTCCACCGCGGTAAAGGCCTCGTCCAGGGACAGGGGAAATTCAAACAGACCGGCATCTCGTGGCCACATGAGATGGGTCAGGGTATCAATGACGGTTTCCCCCGATATTTCCCCGGCCGCCCAAAACCGTGGCACGGGCCAGGGAACGCCGGCATTCAATGCAGCGTCCTGGCCGGTCCCGGCGCAGGGGATCACGCTCCCGGCCGCATCATAGCAAGAGATCTGATCGGTTTGCATCACACGGGAAATCATGGATCAGGTAAGCGGCATCAGCGCAAAAAGCCCTGGATGATCCGGTTGACGGCGGCATCGTAATCCAGCCCCAGGCTCATGAGTTTCATGAGCTGGTCATTGGCGATTTTGCCGATAGAGGCCTCATGGGTCATTTCCGCGTCTGGATGCAGAGCCCGCAGGGCCGGGACGGTCTGGTTTCTGCCGTTATCCATGATAATGGCGTCGCATTCAATATGACCGTAGCATTTCGCCTTTGCCGTGAGATTGACGTAAAAATCCTGAACCGAATTATTTTTCAAGACGGAACGGGAAATCACATTGGCTTTGCTGTCCGTGCCGGCCAGCACAATATCATTTTTGGATTCCGCCATCTGGTCTTTTTCCGTCATCACCCGTTCCGTCATGAGCAATGCTGCCCCGGCGCCAAGCACGGCCTCGTTCACCCGCCGGGCCTCATCCACGCCGCCCAGCTGGGTCAGCTCCATTTCCGCGTAGGCGTCCGCTTCCATAAACACTTTGGTGGTGGGATTTAAAATGCGGCGGCCCGTGCCTTCTCCGATGGCCACATGCTTTTCAACATACCGGACCCGGGCCCCTTTTTTAATCTGGAATTCGTGAATACCGGAATGGCCTTCGGATTCCTTGCCTCCGCAGTGAATGCCGCACCCGGCAATGATGGTCACATCCGCGTCCTCCCCGATGATAAAAGTATTATACACGGTATCATGAAGGCCTGCCTGGGAAAGGATCACGGGAATGTGAACAGACTCGTTTCGGGTTCCCGGTTTGATGTCGATCACAATGCCGTCACCTTTTTCATTGGTTGCAATGTTGATGTTGGCGGACACCTCCCGGCCCAGCAGCTTTCCGTTTTTCCGGATATTGTAAGCCCCTTTGGGAATGCCTTCCAGTTCGGCTACTTCCTTGAGAATTTTCTTATCGGTAGCATCTAACATCATTTTCTCCTTCACATGTGTTGCTGAACGTACAGACACTCAAATCTTCGAGCATGGGCATGGCGCCCTCGAGTTCTCCGGCATAGGCAATTTTGCCGTTTCGGATGAGCAGCAGCGTTTCCGCGGCTTCGAGAAACGCCCGGTTGTGACTGACCACAATGGTGGTGGTATTGTTTTCTTTCTGCTCCCGCTTGAGCAGATCCACCATGGGGCCGATGGTCCAGAGATCGATGCCGGTATCCGGTTCATCATAAATGGCCACTTTGGGATTTCTGGCAATCACGGTGGCCAGCTCGATTTTTTTAATCTCCCCGCCCGAAAGTTTGCTGTCCACCGGCTTATCCAGAAAATCCAGGGAACAGACCCCCACCCGGGCGATGATCCGGGCAAGCCGGTCTTCGTCATCCGTGCCCGCGGCAATGGACAGGAGATCCCGGAACGTGGTCCCCTTGAACCGGGCCGGATGTTGAAATCCATAAACAATACCGCTGTTGGAACGCTCATGAATGGGAAGATGGCTGATATCCTTGCCGTTTAACACTATTTTGCCGGACGTGAGCGGATTGATGCCCATGATCAGTTTGGCCAGCGATGTTTTGCCGGACCCGTTGGGCCCGGTGATGGCATAAAAACCGCCGGTTTTAAAGGTGAAGCTGACATCGTTGACAATGGTTTTCCGGGGCGGGTTTTCACCACCGGCGTCCGCATCCGGAACGTCAAATTTTACATTTTGTAGTTCAAGCATCGGTATTCTCTCTTTTCCCAATTTTGATGGCTTTGTAAAAATCCTTAAATGCTATCAGAAAATCCTGTTTTTCATATTTTTCATGGCCTTTACAATATCTTCGATGGCCTCATGCATGCCCTCGGCACCGGAACCCAATTCCGCGGAATTTTCAGATTTTCCTGGTTCAGCACTGTCCAGTGCGGACCTGATTTCTTCAAGCTTCCGGGCCTGTTCTTCCACGCGGAAGGCCTCCGCATCTGCCAGGTCCCCTGCAAATTCCGTCTGGATCTGCCCCATCAGGGCATCTGCCTCGGCCATCAGGGTTCTCAGGTCTTTTGAAGATGATGTCTCGCTCATGATTGATACGCTTCTTTCATCTGATTATCGTGATTATGCCAATGATGATTTTTTTGGGGTATGACAATCGGTATCGCCATCGATTCCAAAAATCGAACATAAGCAAAACAGACCCCCCGCTTCCCTGATTTGATCACAGCAAGGGTTTCAGCATATAACTCAGATCGCTTTCCCGGCTGGGATAGGGACTGACAAGGGTCTGGCGGTAGAGTTCATCTGCCGGCGTCTCGTGCAGCATGGCCTGACGGACGATGCTGACAAGACCGGTGCCGTTGTCGGAAAGAAAATGGGCCCCGAGAATCCGGTTGTGGTCATCCACCAGTATTTTATAGGCCGCATGTTCCATCCCCACCCGCCGGTACGTGGGCCAGGTGAGATTGCTGGCAAAACTTTTCCGGTAGACCCGCCCTTGTTTTTTGAGCGCATCCTCGGTTTTTCCGATCACGGCCAGTTGGGGGCAGGTAAAAAGCACTGCCGGGACAGCCTGGTAATCCATTAGCAATTGTTGGCCCTGCCCCCTGCCCATGTCTTTCAAAATATGAAAAGCCGCCACCAGGGCTTCCTGGTCCGCCACCCGGGCCAGCTGAATCGTGGCTGCGCAGTCGCCCACGGCAAACACACGGGAATTGGTGGTTCGCATGGTCTCATCCACGGTGATGCCCTGCCGGGAATAATTGATGCTCACCGCGTCCAGCCCCAGATCTTCAAGATCGGGCACACGGCCGGCCCCGTGCACCACCAGATCAGCAGTGAACGTTTCCCCGCCGGCGGTTCGGATCAGATAGCAGGACTCGGGATGCCCGATTTTTTCAATGGCCGTAATCTCCACCTGGCACTGCACGCGAACACCTTCAGCAGCAGAGGCGTCTTTTAGCAATGTTACCATTTCCGAGTCAAACGACCCCAGGGGCCGGTCACTCACCTCCAGTATAACCGTTTTCCGGCCGGGATCACCAATGCGCGCGGCAAAATGGGCAAATTCAAAAGAAATGAAACCGCCGCCGACAAAAGCGATGGATTCGGGGAGATCGTCCAGTTCCAGAAACTGACTGCTGGTGATCATGTGTCCCGCACCGTCAAAGGGAAGCGGCATGGGCCGGGCACCCGTGGCAAGAATAATATAACGGGCGGCAATGGGCTTGCCACTTACCACCAGGGTGTTGGCGTCCTGAAACGCGGCCATCCCCCGAATAAAGGCAATGCTTTCTTTTTCCAGGCTTTTGATGGTGCTATGGGGAACTTTTTCCGTAAACTGGCGCTTCTGGTTCACTATCTGTGACCAGTTGCCTTCCGCGGCTGTTTGCATGCCTTTTCCCAGAAGATGCCGGGATCGGGCAATGGTTTCCGCCGCTTCATAAAACCATTTCTTGGCCTGGCATCCGGCTAAGGCGCAAACCCCGCCCGCCCGGTCCGATTTTTCCACCACGGCCACGGTGAGCCCCTTTTCTTTCAGAAAAAAAGCAGCCGTCTGCCCGGCGGTGCCGGCCCCCACAATCACCACATCATGGGCGTCCATTATTTCAGCCAGTCTTTGATCTGTGCTTTAAACCCGTCGATATGGTCTTCGCCAGCCTGACGGATTTCCGTAATTTTCTTCTTCGCAGCATTGACATTGGCCTGAAGAGAGCGCACAGTGTCCATGATACCGTCGTTTAATTCCGCGGCCGCTTTTTCAGTTTCCGCCTCTGCTTCCTTTTTCTCGGCTTCAGCTTTTTTGGCGGCTATTTCCTTGTCCCAGGCATCAATCTGGGATTCCAGTTTTTTGATCAGATCGTCTTTTAATGACATGGCATCCCCTTCCTCTGTGTGGTTAAAATGACAAGGCCACTCACTTCAGGCTTGAAAAATCGAGGGGGTGCAGAATTTTTGCACCCCCGGACGTGATCCATCCAAAATCACAAAACCTGTTACGCTTGCAAAACCCGTGGCGGAACTATTCTTTGGGCATCCTCTCGATGCTGTCCTTCAACTGGTTAATTTCAATACCCAGGGCGACGCACTGTTTCCCTTCCATGCACAAATCCGCGTCCTTGTCCTCAAGATAGGTTTTTAATTCCTTTTTACCGGATTTCAGGTTGACGACCCAGCTTTTTTCCGATTCATCATAATTCACATCCACATCAATGCCGCATTCACCGATATCCGGATAAATCTCCTGAATTTTCTTGCACAGTTCTTTCTTTTCGTACATGGCGCTCTCCTTTTGTTGAGGGTCATAGTGAAACGAAAAACATCGCCTTATTTACTACCATAATAATCCCTTGCAGGAACGTCAAATTTTTATCTTCGCTTTCGCCGCCAGATACTTTTTAATGACCGGCTGAATCTGTCGCGCCAGATTCTCTCCCATCAAAATCATGCCCTGGTCCCCGGGATGAAGCAAATCCGGAGACAGGCCTTCAATGTTATCCAGCACCTGGTCCCCTTCGATCAGATAAACATTATCACAGGGGCAGTCTTCCACGGCCCGGTGCAGGGCGCTGCGAAACTCATCCGGTGTGCCTTTATCTTCCAGTCCGATAAATGTATCGCCGAATTCTCTCGCATAGGGAAACAGGGTGATGCAAATGACCGGACGGAGGGGATTTGCGCGGCAGATGGCATCGATCATGTATACGGCCCGGCGGTAAAAGAAATCCAGTGGGAATTTGAGCATGTTGACGGATATCGCCAGGGTGGCAAAATCCCAGTCTTTTCGATCCGCAATGTAATCCGCGATTTCCGGTTCGCAATACGCGGACCCGCCGGTGCCCAGATTGATCACATCCGCCCCCAGACGCATCCCTGTCTGTTCCACATAGGTCAAATGCGGCCCTGTGGCGTATCCCTGCTGCGTTATGGACGTACCATAGGCCAGATACCGAATAGAAGGCAGTTCGTCCGGTTTGGGCGGCCGCAGGTGAGATCCTTCCACACTGTGAATAAAGATGGGGTCTCCGGACATGAGAAGCCGGCAGACGTCCGGTGAAAAATGCAACGCCGGCATTTTGCCGCGGTCATACCTGCGCATTTGAAGCGGTTTTTCTATGGCAATCACGGATCGGTCGTTTTCCAGGCGATAGCGTTCACGACTTTGAAACGGACCGTAAAAAACTTCGATATCCCCTGTTCCTTCCGGACAAGACAGGATGATGCGGACCGGCCCATCGCTGACAAAACGGATTTCCGCGCAGGAGGGACAGCACATCTGAAATTGTGCGTCCGGGTTGAGTTTTTCCCGCACGGATTCGGGGATTCGCTGCATCCGGAGACCGTCTTTGCCTTCAACGGAAACAAGGTCTTCAATGTTATGAAGTGCCACATTCTGAAAAATCATTGTCAATCAGGGATCACCACCATTCCCTGCCTTTTAGAATAAATGACCACAAATGTTAAAAAGTAACTATTCAAGTTAAGATGATCTGATTGCCAGACACAAGCAATCGCCCGAAATGCCATAATCAGCCACATTGCTTTTTTTGATCTCACCCACATTGATCTGACCTGCCGGCATCTTTATCCGGCAGCCGGACGGAAATCCGGCATTTTTTGATCAGAAAATAAGCGATGGCAATGGTGAAAATCAATGCGGCAATGCCGAAAATCGTCAAGGGATCGTAAACCTTGACATCCAGGGTAATCACTTTTCGGGCGATGGCAATCAATGCCACGGCAAGGACGATTTCCGTATGCACCACATTTTCCGACAGATAGGCTTTGATGGTTTCCAGAAGTTCCACGCCGATAAGGATTATCAGGAAAAATCCGAAGATCTCAAACAACTGATCGATGCCGAGCCAGTATTCGGGCGGCTCTATAATATCTTTGATGATCAGCACCGCCAGCTCAATGGTGGAGATAAAAACCACCAGCACCATCATAACGATCAGCGCAAAAATGATCACTCTTTCAAAATTTTTCAGCATTCCGCAACCTTTCTTTAAAAAATGCTTGGAAGTGGTTTTAAAACCTCAGATCAGCTCCGAGATCAAGGCGCAGACTTTCGAAAAAACGCAGCATAGTGGTCATATGTGACTATTTTGAGAAAGCCAGCAACACTGATATCGGCGCTTAGATGGGGTTTTGAAATGGCTTCTAGGGTACCACCCAAACCGTCCGGTCGGACAATTTTTGAATCAGATACCGGGCCACTTTCCCGAGATCACTGCTGCCGCCGGACCCGGTTTTGCCGATTACTACGGTGCCGTAATCCCCCTGACGGGCATAATCGGAAATGGTCTTACCGGTAAAAAGCTGTTTTTTGAGAGACTCGAAACTGATCCGGTCGGCGGCAAACCCGGCTTTCTGAAACATGGCCCGGGCCTGGGATGCGAAACCGGAAATGCATTTCTCGTTAGCATCCAAAAGGGCTGCTTCAAGCTCGGCGCTTTCCGCCGGACCCAGATCAATTTCACAGACATCCTTTAAGAGCGGCTCAACGTTTAAAAAGGTGAAGCGCACGTCGGGATTTCCGGAAAATATATAGGCCAGATGATCCACCACCCGCAACGACTGGGAAGAGCCATCCACCGCCGCCAGCACCCTGTCCGATTTACAGGGTCCGCCGACCACCCAGACCGGAATGACCCGGGACCGGTTCAGCAGATTGGTGGTCACACTGCCCATAAACAGCTCCTGAAGCCCGGAAAGGCCCCGGCGGCCCACAATGATTGCATCAAAGGATCGGTCCTCGGCCATTTTTAGTATGTCCTCGGCAATGCCCCGGTCCCGGGAATGGCTTTCCAAAGCGACACAGCCGGCATCTATGCCCCGGCTCACCAGAAAGGATTTACACTCCTCAAGCAGTTCAAGAGAGGCCTGTTTGTTTTTCGCTTTGACCTTTTCCACTTCCTTTTTCACTTTGGGAACCCTGGCCGCTTCATCCGTGAGATATTGGGAAATCTGGGGCTGGATATGCAGCAAGGCAAAATCGACTGCCGTGACGGCTTCCGCCAGCTGGGCCGCATATTCCATTGCTTTTCGGGAATACATGGAAGCATCGGCCGCCATTAAAATTTTTTTCCGCATAGATATCCTCCTTTGGATGCTTGTAAAACGCTGAAACCGTCATCCGTGATTCGATCCGGCTTGCGATAATCAGCTACTTAGGTAAGGTCAAACATAATGGTTAAACCAAAAATTTTCCACACCAGATCCGGCTTATTTGGTCTTGTGGATCGTAACCTGAACCAACTTAAGTCTCACTACCAGAATTATCGGATGCCGCTGCCAGCTTCTGGCCATACACGGCATAATAACTCACCGGCACCACCACCAGGGTGAACAGAGTGGAAGCAAACAGGCCGAAAATCAGCGCCCAGGCAAGGCCGGAAAAAATGGGATCCAGGGTAATGGGCCAGGCGCCCAAGCCGGTGGTCAGGGCAGTAAGCACAATAGGCCGCATGCGAATGGCGCCGCTCTGAAGAATGGCTTCCTTTACCGGCATTTTTTCCTTGAGCGCGTCCTGAATAAATTCAATAAGGACAATGGAATTACGGATCACAATGCCGCCTAAGGCAATCATGCCGATCATGCTGGTGGCGGTGAAAAAAATCAGATCATCATATCCGCCCACCACATTCCCGGCAACGATGTTGAGCAGCCAGAAGCCCGGCAATATGCCGATCAGGGTCAGCGGAATGGCCATCATGATCAGCAGCGGCATAAAAAAAGAACCGGTCTGGATGATCATCAAAATATAAATACCCATGAGGGCCGCGGCAAAGGCAATGCCCATGTCCCGGAAGACCCGCAGGGTGATCTTCCATTCCCCTTCCCCGGCCCATTCCACCCGGATGCCGGGATCAAGCGGCTTTTCGCATGCAAGCCGTTTCTGCATCCCGAGAATCGCTTCCGCCGGGGCCCGGCCGGCCACTTCCGCCAGCACATAAACCACCGGGTCCAGATTTTTATGATAAATGGTCTGGCCGGCGGGTTTTTTGACGGCATTTACCAGTTCAGCCAGGGGCACCATGCTCCCGTCCGGCGCGGCTATGGGAATCTGGGTCAGCGCGGACAAGGCGCTCCTGCTTTTTCTGGGAAGAATCAGTTTGACAAGTAACGGCTGGCGTTCATCGGGCATGTGCACAATGGTGGACCCATCCCCGCCTACCGCCAATTTCAGCGTACTGATGATTTCACGGCTGGAAATGCCGTGAAGGGCGGCTTTTTCCTGGTCCACGGTAAAATCAATCTCTTCATGGGGCATGGCGCTCATATCGTCGATGTCCACCACGCCGGGCTCTTTTGCCATGACCCGGCAAATCGGATCGGTTGCCGCAATCAAATCGTCATAGGAATGATTGGGGGTGCCGTATATTTCCGCAACAATGGTGGCCAGCACCGGCGGCCCCGGCGGCATCTCCACAATCTGTATCCGGGCGCTGTTTCGTTCGGCAATCTCCGTTAAATCATTGCGCAGCCGCAGCACAATGGAGTGGCTCTGCTGCTCGCGCTGGTCTTTCAGGGCCAGATTCACCCGGATATCGGCCAGATTGGCCCCCTGGCGCAGGTAATAATGCCGGACCATACCGTTGAAATCCATGGGGGACACCGTGCCCACATAGGAAACATAACTATTTACCTCGCTGACCCGGCGCAGATAATTTTCAAATTCCCGCACCACGGCATCCGTGGTTTCAAGGGTGGTGCCTTCAGGCATGTCGATCACCACCTGGAACTCGTTCTTATTGTCGAACGGAAGCATTTTGAGCGGCACCACCCGAAAAAATACCAGGGAAACGGAAAACCCCATGAGAACAATAATTGCGATCAAAAGCAGATAGCGCTTGCTGCGGGATTCCAGAAACGGGGTGACAATGGTGCGATAGGTTTTGGAAATCCAGGACGGGGTCGCATCTCCTCCGCCGGCATCACCAGACCCATTTGACACAGGATGATTTTTTAACAGCGCATAGGTCATCCAGGGGACAATGGTAAGGGCACAGACCGTGGAGAAAACCACTGTGAGCGGAACATTGACAGACATGGGCGCCATATAGGGCCCCATCATGCCGGTGATAAAAAACAGGGGAACAAAAGAAATGATAATGGCGATGGTAGACATGATGACCGGCGGCAACACTTCATTCACCGCAAAAAGCGTGGCATAAAACGGCTTGCGCCGGCCCATGAAAATGTGGCGCTGGATATTATCCACATTGGTGATGGGGTCATCCACCACCAGCCCGAGGGACAGAATCAGCGCAAACAGCGTCACCCGGTTGATGGTGTAGCCGAAGAGATAATTCACAAACAGCGCAAGGCTGAAGCTTACCGGCACCGCCACGGCCACCACCAAGGCCTCCCGGCGGCCCAAAGAAAACGCCAAGAGTACCACCACCGTGAAAACCGCAAACCCCAGGGACGCCAGCAGATTATTGACTTTTTCCTGGGCATTGTACCCATAATTCCGGGTGACCGCGACCGCGACATCTTCAGGAATAATCTTTTCCCTTAATTCCTCCAGAAGCGCCAGAATATTTCTGGAAACATCCACCGCATTGGTGCCGGGTTTTTTGGCCAGCGAAAGGGTCACCGCCGGATACTCCAGGGGCTGATCCTCTATACCGGCGTCCTTCCGATACCGGTGGGAATGGCCGAAACGGGTATAATTTTCAACTTCCGCCGGCCCGTCCATAATGCTGGCAAGGTCCCGCAGGTACACCGGCCGTCCTTCATGCACGCCCACAACCAGTTCTTCCACCTCATTGACGGACCGGAGAAAAGAATTGGTGCTGACCTGAAAACGGGTGTTCAGCCGGTCAATGCTCCCGGCGGTCACCGCTGCGTCCGCCCCCTCAAGGGCCCCTTTGATCTGGAGCAGGGAAACATTATAGCTGTTCATCCGCTCCGGCAGAATTTCCACCCGAATTTCCCGGGGCCGGCCGCCGGTGATGAAACTGTTGGAAATATCCCGGATCTGGGAGAGCCGCCACAGCACTTCCTCGCCGATGCGACGGAGCTCATGGTCATTGTACTGCTCGGAATAAAGCGTCAGGTTGACAATGGGCACATCGTCAATTTCCACTGGCTTGATCACCCAGCCGCGCACAATGGGGGGCACCTGATCGATATGCATGGTGATCTGATTATGCAATTTGACCAGGGAATCCTCCCGGTCCTGGCCCACATAAAACCGGACGGTCACAATGGCCAGGCCCTGGCGGGACATGGAATAAACATATTCCACGCCGTCGATCTGCCACAAGAGATGTTCCAGGGGGGTGGCCACCAGCTTTTCCACCTCTTCCTGGCTTGCCCCCGGGGCCTGCACGTAGATATCCGCCAGGGGTACAATGATCTGCGGGTCCTCCTCCCGGGGAGTCACCATAATAGCGGAAATGCCAAGACACAGGGAAACAATCAAAAGGATAATTGCCGGATTGCCGGAAAGAAAAGGTTCTACAATGCCGGACAGCATCCCGCCGCGGGCGTCATCCTTATTCGTCATTCTCCGGCTCCCTTATTTTCAGCATTTCACCACCGGAAAGCCCGGACAACACTTCCAGCCGCTTCCCATAGCGGGTTCCGGTTTTAACGTAGCGCCGCTGCCAGCCATCCGGGGTTTGGACAAGAACCAATTCCAGTTGTCCGATGATAAAAACAGCGCTTTCCGGAATCAGAACCAGGTCCATCTGCTTCAGGGGAATTTTCAATTTGCCATACATGCCCGGATACAAACCATCCACATCCGGCAACGCCGCTTTGACCAGAAATGTCCGGCTCCGGGGATCGGCATAGGGGATTAATTCTTCGACCACCGCGTCCATGGTTTTGCCCAGAGTCACCAGTTCCACAGGGAAAACCGCCCCGGGGCGAACTTCATTGACCAGTCCTTCCCGCACATGAGCCTCCAGACGGAGCCCGCCGGCAGTGCGCATGATCAAAAGCGGGCTTCCCGGCATGGCCAGATCGCCGGGATCCACCAGCCGTTTTAAGATTTCACCATCTGATGGGGCCTTGATTTCCGTATAGCCCATGGCGATTCTCGCTTCCGCCACCATTTCTTCAGCCACCCGGATGCCGGATAAGGTACCGGCCACCCCCTCTTCCGCCTGCTTCAAGGCGGCTTTGGCCTGAAAATAACGGGACTGGACCTGCTCCAGATCCTGCTCAGTAGCGGCCTGGGCCGCATAAAAACTTTTTATCCGGTTGTAGGCGGATTGCGCCTCCGCAAACGCGGCGTCAGCCGCCTGAACCGCCTGACGCGCCTGATCTCTTCGGGAAATCACGGTTTGCAGCGATTGTTCGGCCTGGGACAATCTGGCCTTCATCTGCCGGTCATCAAGAATGATCAGCGTCTGCCCCCTGACCACCTGATCGCCGGCATTGACGGTTACCACGTTGACCTGTCCGGACACCTGGGCCGCGATCCGGGCCTGGGTGCTCGGTTCAACGGTTCCCACCGCATCATACCATTCCGTGACCGCCACCCGTTCGGCCGCCACCGTCCGACCGGCATCCGGGGTCAGGGGCTTATCCGGCGCGCACACCCGGGGGCTGATAGTGTCTTTTGAAAAAAACTGAAAGATAAAAATGCCGCACACCACCACCAGACATAAAATTATCGTGATAATAATCCATTTTTTATTTTTCATAGGGTCTTCGTCTTTTTCTGCGGTTTATCGTAAATTCATGTAATCGAAAAAAAATCAGATTACGACGGCAAAGAAAAAAGTTCCAAATTCGAGGCGCGCAAATCCTGAGTGATGATCTGTACTTAGCGTACCATGAAGGAACGAAGGATGCAGCGCAACAAAAAATTTGGACTTTTTGCGAAGCCGTCATGGATTGGCAATGGCTATTTTGCCCGCGGTCAGCATGCCGATGGCCCTTGCAAAATCAGCTGTTGCCTTGATTGTATCATAAAAAGCCGCTGTTGATCGAATTCCAGCCCGGTTGCGGTCCAGTTCAGCGCCCAGATATCGCGTGATGGTGACGGCCCCGGCCTGGTAATATTCTTTGACCAGCCGGAAAGACTCTTCCGCGTTTTCCACACTGCTGGCCGCCACCTTATACCGGGCCCGGGCCGCTGCCAGATTCAGATACGCGTTTCTGACATCCAGTTTAACGTTAAGCATTGCCTCCCGGTCCGCAGACAGCATTTCCCGGACAACGGCGTCGGCTTTTTCAATCCGCGCCCGGGTGGAAAAACCGGCAAACAGATCCCAGTTCAGCATGACCGCCGCAGTCCAGTTGTCACGGTCATGATGATAATCCATATGCGGGTCATCCACATAATATTTTCCCATTACATCAATTCTCGGCAGATATCCGGATTTTGACATATCCAGGCCCATGCGGGATTTGGCGATCTGTTTTCTGATTTTTTCCAGTTCCGGCCGGTGATCAAATGCATAAAGGATGCCGTCTTCGTAAGTATCCGGCACGGGAATACCGTCTCCTGCAGCAGGTTTCACGAGCACCAGACCCGCTGCCGCCGTTCCCGGATCAAATCCCATGAGATGAGCAAGAGCCGCCCTGGCCAGCTTACAGCGATTGTGACTCTCAAGCAGGGCCTCCTCTGCCTGGGCAAGGCGTACTTTTAGGGACAGCACATCGGATTTCAATGCTCCGCCCCCCTCAAATCTTATCTTCGCAATGCGAAGCTGCTCGGACACGGTTGCCACGGATGTTTCGGCAATGTCGGCAAATTCCCGGGCAGACAGGACATCATAGAAGGCGGCAATCACACGGGACGTGAGCTCATTGACGATGGACTGACGGTCCAGTTTCGAAATGGCCGTGTCCTGTTCGGCCATGGAACGGGCGAGAAAATCCTGGCCTCCGTTAAACAGGTTCATCCGGGCGCTGACACCGGTTTCAAAATTTTCAAACCATCCGGGATCATTAAAATTTAGGTTCTGGGGCAATTGGCGCTGATCAATGGTTTTAAACAGATAAGCGGACGGCGCATCTCCCTGCATATACTCCGTATAGGCCCCCACTGCCGGCCAGAAGGCGGCATCTGCCAGGGACTGCATGGCCCGGGCCTGGGCCATGCGGGCAACTGCCTGTAGCAGCCCGGGGTTATTGGCAAGGGCCATCTCAATGGCTTTGGACAGGGTAAGGGGTGTCTCGGTTTCAGCGGCAGTATCCGGAGCCATGGACACGGGTGCTGCCGGCAACGTCTCTGCCGGCCTGCCCGCGGCGGGACGCAGTTCCGCGGGTGCTGAAAAATTTGCGACACCGGCATATTCTGTCCGGACAGCGGCGGCGGAATATCGTGTGGGCGTACCGCAGCCAGCCATCATGAACACAGACAGGACGACGGTAAGAAAAATGAGGCAGCAACGATTCATGGTGGTTAATACTTTCGGTTTTTTCAAGTTCCGGGAATCATTTTTCACTCAATATAACCCAATTTTTTAAAAAAATAAAACAGATGAAATTGTAAAAGATCAGATTTGGATGGCAAAGAAAAATCACATGGGCGCCTGATACTTCGGCCCCGCAATCAAAAGATTGTTGGGAAGCACGGACTGCACCTTTTCCATCACACTGCCGAAAAGCATTTCCTTGATTACTCCGTGGCCGTAAGCCCCCATGACCACCAGGGCATCGTGGGGCACGCCATACAAATTCTCCTCCAGATCGCCGGAATCAAACACCTCCCACTTGCGCAGATAGCGGTCCATCTCCTGGTCCATAAGCCGCTCGCGGATAATTGTCTGGTAATCTTCAAAGGACCGCTTGCCGAGCTGGGTGTAAACGTTCATGGGCAGACCAGACAGCCGGCTGATACGCATGCCCAGTTTCAACGCATTGACGGCGTTGGCGGATCCCCCGAACATGACCGCCACGGATTGCCAGGGTTTATAGACAGCACTGGGAATGAGCACCGGAAAGACCGCGGACTGGACAATACGCCGAACCCGGGGCCCGATATACCCCAGCCCGATTTTCGAAGACAGATCGGTAATGCTCCGGGGACAGCACATAAAATCGAAATTCACCGGAATATCCGGCAGTGTGGAGGCCGTGAAATGTTTGGGCGCGATAAAATCCGGCTCCGGCAGTCCCTGGGACCGGACAATCTCGATGGCATGGGCTCTGGCGGTTTCCGGTGCCTTCAGATAGGAGCCGTCCAGATCCACCTGAACCACATCGTTATCAAAATACATTAAAAATTTTATAAATTCAGGAAGATAAATTACCGGGTCGATACCAGCGACTTTACAAAAGTAGGTCGACTGCAGCAAAATCTCCCGGCCCAGGGGGGTGTTTCTGAAAATATGAAACAATCGCGTTTCCATTTTATTACCTCTCGCTCTTTTTCACCTTTTTATCTTTTTTAGCGTTGAACTTTCAACTTCGGGCTTCAAGCTTTCAGCTTCTAATGATGCGCCTGCACAATCAGCTCATTCCGGTATTTATCCAGCAGCGTGGCTTTGGAAATCATGCCCACAAACCGGCTGTTGGCAACCACCGGCATACTGAACAAGCGGTCTGCGTCCATGCGGTCCAGAACCACTGACAAATCATCATCCAGGCCCACCGTGGGCGCCTGGGTATCCATAATCTGCTCCAGAAAAACCGTTTCATAAAGCAGCGGATCAAAAAGATATTCCCGAATGTCGTCCAGATGAATCAGGCCCAGATATTCCCCGCTTTTTTCATCCGCTACCGGAAAAAAATTGCGATGGGATTTTTGCATGATTTTTACAAAATCTCCCAGTTTCATATCCTTGGTCACCACCATGCAGTCTTTCTCCACCAGTTCGCCGACGCTCAGGTCCGCCAGTACCCGGGCGTCGGTGCGGGGCCGGAGAAAATAACCTTTTTCCACCAGATCCTTCATATAGAAAGAGGCGGGTTCGAACGCATGACACACCGTGGTGGAAATGGCGGACACCAGAATAAGCGGCAGAATCACCTCATATCCGCCGGTAATCTCCACAATTAAAAACATGCCGGTGAGCGGGGCCTGCAGAATACCGCTCACCAGACCTGCCATTCCAAGAAGCGCAAAACACCCTTCATTCACCCATGCCACCCCGGGCCAGACCATGTCGATAAACCGGTGATACATGAGACCGGTAAAACTGCCGATGACCAGACACGGGGCAAAAATTCCGCCTGAACCGCCCCATCCCAGGGTAAAGGCGGTGGCTGCAATTTTTGCCAGCACCAAGAGTACCACAAACATGAGACCGCTTGAAAAGGTCCCTTCCACCATCGCCTGGATCGAATGATACCCTTCTCCCAGCACATCCGGCAGAAAAAGACCGATACTGCCCACGGCACACCCGCCGGCAAAGGCCTTCACCCATATGGGAAGCTTGACGTGATGGGACTGACGGTGGGAGAAACGCAGCGCCCGGGTGAGCAAAATAGAAACAACGGCCGTGGCCACGGCCAGGCCGATACAGGCAAACGTGTCCGCCGGATCAATCCCGAATTTCAAATGGGTAAACGCGATCTGGTTGCCCCGGAGCAGCCGGCAAACCTGGGCGCCGGCAACAGCGGCCACGGCAATGGGAACAATATTCAGCGCGGTCCATTCACCGATGATCACCTCTATGGTGAACACAATGCCGGCAATGGGTGCATTAAAGATGGCAGCCAGGGCCCCGGCAGTGCCGCATCCCACAAGGGACACCCGTTGCCGGTCATTCAAGGAAAACAGCTGGGCAATGTTTGAGCCGATGGCAGCCCCGCTCATGACCACCGGCGCTTCCGGCCCGGCCGACCCGCCGCTGCCAATGGTGAGGCAGCTCGAAATCAGCCGAGAAAAACCGGACCGGAAACGCAACAGGCCGCCATAGCGGGAAACACTGTAGAGCACCTCCGGCACCCCGTGGCCCGCGCCCTCTTTCATGATTTTTTCGAGAAACAGGGAAGACAGGGCCGCTCCCGCCCCCGGAATCAGGAACGCCCACCACAGATGCCGGTATTGGGAGAGCATCTCAAACATGGCAATCAGTCCCCGATTCAGACCAAGGGCGGCTAACCCGCTGCAGCATCCCACCAGCGCACCGATGCTGATCAGCAGCAGCCGGTCGTCAAAATGAAAATGAATCCGCCAGAACGGGAATGGTCTGATTTTTATGCCGCGAAACAATTTCAGCATCGCTGTTCAACCGGTTCTTTTTGAATCATGGGCAACATCCTGTCACGGTGCGTCAAACCGCTGATCCAGCACCTTGATGGCGTCAAAAAACCTCGCCTGATCCGGGATCGTTTTCAAAAACGCGATAAACGACTCATCCCGCAGGCAGAATGAGAGCCGTGCCAGCAGATGGAGATGGCGCCTGGCAGATGGACAGATGAGAAAAAACAATACAAACACGGGCTGATGATCCACTGCCCGATAATCTGCCGGATACTTGAGAAAACAGGTGGTGATTAAGGCCGGGATATCACCGTAATCCAGGGGGGTCCGGGGATGGGGCACGGCAACGCCCTTTCCGATCCCTGTGGACATTAATTCTTCTCTGGCCAAAAGGCTGTCATAGAGGGTCTGCCGCTTGCCCCGGCTGTCAAAAAACGGCACCCGGTCCACGCCGGCTTTTAAAATTTCCGCAACGGTTTCCCCTTCCAGATCATAAAACACGCCGCCACGCTCCATGGCCACGGCCAGATTGTCAGAAAGGTCTTCCCGGGGCTGGTGCGGCATGGCCCCGGATTCCTGAAACGTGAGATTATTTTCCCGGGCCCACTTTGTGAGGGAATGTCGGCTGAAAACACACGCCCCTTCTTTCAGACGGACTGGGATGCTGCCCTGGCGAATCCAGCGCTCAAGTGTTTCCGGCGGAATACTCAGTGCTTGGGCAAGTTCTTCCAATACCAGTTTCATAGCTTTATTCCGTATACCCGTCCATCCACCAGGCATCCCAGGTGGTGGACAAAATTTCTGCTGCCAGCCGCTTACCGATATCCGTCTTCAAGCGATTCTGCACCACCGGCAGCCAGAGGTCCGGGCTGGCGTGCCCCACATCACTGATGGATTTCAGATTCAGGATAAAAGACAGCTGATCCGCGTCATGGGCGAGCCTGGCCACCAGGGTCTTCTGTTCATTGAATTCCTGTATTAATGCCGCCATATCGGTGCCAAAAGGCAGATGCCGGGTCGCATCCGCCACTGCCTTTTCTTCATCAATGGTGACATATTTCTTCTGGACGTAATTGTGGTCTCCGGTTCTGGCCTCCGGCAGATCGTGCACCAGGCACATGGAAATAAGACGCAGGGAATCTGCTTCCGGCTCCATCATGGCCATGACATAGGCAATGAATGTCGCGCAGAAGGAATGCTCAGCCACGGATTCTTTGCTCGCCCCCAAAAAATGATAGCCGGATCGGGGAATATTTTTCAAAATGTTTGCTTCAAACAGCAGTGCTGCGATGTTTTTCATTTTCGATTTCCTGTTTCATTGCCTTTCTGGTGCAAAGGCCTCTTTTTTCGTGATGGATGAATTTCGCTGTGTATCCGGTTTTTTGAGCCCGGCCGCCGCCCCTAAGGCTATCCAGCCCACCAAGCCCAGCAAACTATACCCAACCCGCCGGCCGCGCACAACCATTGAAACAAATTTTTTGGCTTTTTTTTCACCAGGGCCCCATACCCCGCGCCAATGAAAAGACCGGCAACAAACCCAAACAGATGGGCCATGATATCCACGCGCACATCCGCGTCACCGCCTCCTGAGCCCAAAAGACCCAGCAGGGCCAAACCACCGCCAACCGGCACCAGCACCTGCTTTATTTTACCGGGCCGGCCTCTGTACCGCAGTCCCTGGTATCCCGCCAGAATCCCCACGGCGCCAAACACGGCCGTGGAAGCGCCGATGGAAACATGGGCGCTCTCATACATCCAGGCATTGAAAAGATTGCCACTGATGCCGCTGGCCAGCACCAGCAGCCAGCCGGTTCCCCAACCGGAAATGGCGCAGACCGCCATGCCGAAAACAAACAGCCCGAAAAGGTTGCCCAGAAGATGGGCATCATCGGCGTGCAGCATCAAGGCAGACACAGCGCGAAAATATTCACCGTCATATATCTTCACTGCGGAAGCGCCAAAGCGGCTGATCATTTCCCGGCTTTCCGCGGGATGCGGTACCTGCCAGTGCACGGCAAGCAGGGCAAAACAGACCACAAGACACGAAATCACTGTATTCTGGTTGATCCGGACCGGTTCCGCATCTATCTCCTTCCGGAAATTCCGGTTTTCCGAAAAGTAGCGTTCCATAATGATAAGGGCCCGATCATAATCCGCCGCCGACACCCGGATATCCCACCGCCGGCGGTTTTTCAAAATCCGATAGGGCACACCGGACGCAGACAAAACCAGGGCGCAGATATCCGCCTGTTTTTGTGTCAGATTGTCAAATAACGGATACATGCCTGCACTCTATCACTGATCGATTCTTTTTGCATGGAAAATGACATGAAATCTGCCTGTAAAAAAACCCGCAAAAAAACATCCCATTTCTCAACTCCTCTTGCCGTCTTCGGCAGCCCTGGGAGTACAGGTCCGGGCCTTGACAAATTGAAAATCGTGTCAATCATAAGACAGAAATTACCTCCTCCCGTGCACCTTGCAAAAAAAATTAACAAAATTGTAAACCTTAAAGAAATAAGGAGTCGACATGGCCCGCTCAAAAGAAACGTATGAATTTAAAACCGAAGTCAAGCAGTTCATGCACTTGATCATCAATTCCCTGTATTCAAACAAGGAAATCTTTTTACGGGAGCTTATCTCCAACGCCTCGGACGCTGTTGACCGCCTGAATTTCAAGGCCCAGACCGACAGCACCCTCCTTGGCGACGATACAGAATATAAAATCAAGATCACGCCGGACACGGACAAAAAAACCCTGACCATCTCAGACAACGGCATCGGCATGACCTATGATGAAGTGGTGGAAAACATTGGGACCATCGCCAAAAGCGGCACGGCCGCCTTTATGCAGGCTTTGGAAAATTCCAAAAGCAAGGACGCGCTGACGCCGGAACTGATCGGCCAGTTCGGCGTGGGCTTTTACAGCGCCTTTATCGTGGCAGACAAAATTACCTTAATCACCCGGGCAGCCGGAGAAGAGGCCGCCACCCGGTGGGAATCTTCCGGCGACGGGTCCTACACCATTGAGCCCGCTGAAAAAGACAGCCGGGGTACGGACGTGATTCTTTCCCTGCGGCCGGTGGAAAAGGATGAGCAGGATTTCACCGAACAATGGACCCTCCGGCATATTATAAAAAAACACTCGGACTTTGTGACCTACCCCATTGTCATGGATGTGAAAAAGGATGAATTTGAAACCGATGCCGACGGCAAGCAGGTTCTGGACAAAGACGGCAAGCCTGTCAAAAAGGGCAAAAAAATTGAAGAAGAAACCTTAAATTCCATGAAGGCCATCTGGGCCAGAGACAAAAAAGATGTCACCGAAGACGAATACAAAGACTTTTACACCCACATCAGCCATGACTGGAACCCGCCGCTCGCCCACCTCCATCTAAAGCTGGAGGGGGTGACCGAGTACAGCGCACTCCTGTATTTTCCGTCCCAGGCGCCGTTTGACCTGTTCATGCCGGAACGCAAGCACGGGGTTCAACTTTACTGCCGCCGGGTCTTTATCATGGATGACTGCAAGGAACTGATTCCGGAATATCTGCGATTTATCAAGGGCGTGGTGGACGCACCGGACCTGAACCTGAATATCAGCCGCGAGATTCTGCAGCAGGATGCCCTGGTGCGGAATATACGCAAGAATCTGGTCAAGAAAATTCTGGATTACCTGGATCAGATGGCGCCGGAAGACTATGAAAAATTCTACGCTGAATTCGGGGCGGTGCTGAAGGAAGGCATCCATTCGGACTGGGCCAACCGGGACAAAATTGCCAAGCTGGCCCGGTTTAAAACCACCAAATCCGAGGGCAAATGGGTCTCCCTTGAAGCGTATGTCAAAAACATGAAGCCGGACCAGGAAGATATTTACTACATTACCGGGGATAATCTCACCGCCATTCTCAACAGCCCGCATCTCGAGACCCTGAAAGAAAAAGATTTTGAAGTGCTGCTCATGACCGACCCGGTGGATGAATTCGTGATTCAGTCCATGCCGGAATTTGAAAAGAAAAAATTCAAAAGCGCGGAAAAAGGAGATCTGGGCCTGGATACGGTGGATGAATCCAAAAAAAAGACTTTTTCTTCTCTGTTTGACGCCATTAAATCCCATCTGGAAGACAAAGTCAAAGATGTCAAACCGTCATCCCATCTCAGAGACTCGGTTTCCTGCCTTTCCGGAGACACCTATGACATGAGCGCGTATATGGAAAAACTGCTCAAGGCATCGGGCCAGCCCCTGCCGGAATCCAAACGGATTCTGGAACTGAACATCGCCCATCCGGTCATGGAAAAAATTCAGGCCATTTTCGAACAGAACAAAGAAGATGCATCCCTCAAAAATTACAGCAGCCTGCTCTATGATCTCGCGGTGGTCGGGGAAGGCGGAAAAATTGAAAATCCCGCGCAGTTTAACAAACTGATCGGCGAGCTGATGGCCAAGGCCCTTTAGTGCCTGACGCCTCGATGCCTGCGCCCCAAACAAGAGAATGAACCAGTGCATACGGCAGGCGGTTTTCCAGCAAAAGGTGTCAGTGTTCAGGTGTCAGGAAAAGCGGCTCTGACACCCGACACCTGTAACATGGAACCTGAAACCGTTATTACAGACCTGTCCCGTGGGCTGCGGGTTCCCTGCGTTGGCCCTATTAAAAAATGCCCGGCCCGCTGATCAGAAAAGCGGGCCGGGCATTTTTTTCACCAGCGCCGTATTTTCCGATACGTTCCATTAAACATCCCATGGCTGTGATCATCAGTCGCCATTATTGACAAGTCATCGTATTGTCTGTAGGATTCGTTTTAAAAAAATCAGATCCAGATGAACCGGCCAAAAATTTCAGAAGGCTGTATTAAATGAAGCCGAAAAAAAAATTACGGGTAATGGTGGTGGATGATGAGGATCATGTCCGCAAACTCATCACCACCGTTGTTAAAACCATGAACTGCGAAATCGTGGCAGAAGCCGGAAACGGCAAACAGGCAGTGGAGCTGTTTCACCGGCTCAAGCCCCATATGCTGCTTCTGGACATCAACATGCCGCTCAAATCCGGCAAAGAGGCCCTGGCGGAGATCAAAAAAAGGTATCCCAGGGCCTTTGTCATCATGCTGACTTCCCTGACAGACAAGGAAACCGTGGAAGACTGCATCGCACTGGGCGCCACCGGCTTTATCCGGAAGGACCTGCCCATTGACGATATGCGGGATGTGATTAAAAAAACCTGGACAGCTTACCGAAAATCCCTTCAACCCCCAACCAGCTGACCGGAAAATTCCCATGCGAACCCAAGAAAAATACAATCTGGCGGAAATGCTCAAAGAAATCGATGACGATATGCACGAGCAGAAAAAAGACCTGCGCCAGGAAAAAAACATTCCCCAGGAGACCATCACCGAACTGATGCTCGCGAATCTGTCTAAAAACAAGAATCGTGTCTCCAAATGATAATAACCGCAAACTGGCTGCCGGACCTATGATGAATCCCCCCAAAATCGAGAATCCGCTTTTTTTTAAACTGCTGAAAGAAAAAGAACTGATTCCGGACGGCTTTATCTCCGACCTGCTCACCGAGCTTGACGGCAACGCCCTGGATGTGCTGGCAACCCTTATCCAAAGCGGCATCGGCACGAAAAGGCAGCTGTGCCAGCTGTGGTGCGATTCCATCGGCATCG
This sequence comes from Desulfobacterales bacterium, assembly GCA_963675805.2. Lineage (GTDB taxonomy): Bacteria > Desulfobacterota > Desulfobacteria > Desulfobacterales > Desulfosalsimonadaceae > SURF-3. The sequence continues at coordinate 473,636 of CAXXNU010000007.1, forward strand.
CCCATGTGGATCTTGAGAAAAGTTTATTCCAGTCAAAGGTTGTACGAAAAATTCCCGAGCGATTCGCCAGACAGCATTATGCCATCCCCATTTATCAGATGGGGGATACCGTGACCGTGGCCACCCCGATTCCGGACAACATGGCGCTGAAGAAACAAATCGAACAGATTATTAGCGGTCCTGTTAATCTGGTATTTGCCCTGCCCCAGGATATTGAATGGGCCATTGAAAACGAATACCAGACCAACAGCGCCCTGTATGAATTTTTCACCAAAATCGCCACCAGCCGGGTCTTTGACGCGGAGAATCCCATCAGTGAAAAAACCTTTGAAAAAATCGCGGGCAAGGAATCCATCAACCAGTTGCATGTCTCGCTGATTCTTTTGGGCATCACGGAAAATGCCAGTGAAATTCAGATTGATCCAGAACAAGACGTTGCCCGGGTCAATTTTATCATCAGCGGTCAGTTTCACGAGCGGCTTCAGATTGAAAAAAATGTTTTTCGCCAGCTCGTAAAAAACATTCAAAACATGGCAAAGATCACCGGGACGGAAGACCAATCGCCCCGATACAGCCGCATTCTCTTTCCAACGCCCGGGAAAAAGTTTGACATCCAATTTTTAAGCCTGCCGTCTGAATTCGGGGAAAAGATTTATCTGAAACTCATGGACCGGGCCGCCCTTGACCGGCCGCCCCGGCTGCCCGAGGGGTATCTTTCAGTCCGCAATTTGCATCTTCTCAGAAACCGCCTGCCATCCCCCAAAGGCATGGCAATCATCTGTGGTCCGACCCCGGCGGATTACAGTCCGCTGGCGTATGCCGTGCTCCGGGACATTCGCGATAACAACAACAACAACAACAATAATAATAATAATAATAATGGGCAGAGAATCATGGCAGTGGAAGATTCTCCGTTCTGGCTGTTAAAAAATGTAGAGCAAATCCAGGTCAATCCCAAGGCAAATGTCTCCCGAAAGGACGCCGTCACCTCCTGCCTCCATCTGCATCCGGATGTTTTGTTTGTTCAGAATATCAAAGACATTGAGATTACGGAGGATTTGAAAAAAGCCGCGGCCAGCGAGGCCTTCATCATCGGCGGGATTATGGCCGAAGACGCCTTCGACGCCTTATACATGACGCAAAAGCGCCTTGGCTCGGTCATTCACACCATTGTCCATCAGCAGATGGTGCGCCGGCTGTGCGAGCATTGCAAAGAAAAATACCCCTTGTCTCTGGAATTTTTGAGTGAGATTTTCGTATTTGAGGGTACGCCGAAAATTTTTGCCTACCGGGCCGCGGGATGCTCTTATTGCCGAAATACAGGCTATCAGGGCTGCATTCCGGTGCAGGAAATACTGGTGATTGACAGCGACCTGCGCGAGATGATCACCAAGGGCACATCCGTTTCTGAAATTCGGGAGCAATGCAAAAAAAACGGTTTCCGGAGTCGGGAATATGACGGCATCAAGAAAGTGCTTCAGGGGCTGACCACGTTTGATGAAATTTCCGTGCTCCGGTCCCAGCCGCCATCAAAATAATCCAAACCTATTTTTAAATCAGGGAAAAAAGATAAAAAATGATCAATATTTTGATTGCGGACGATGATGCGGCCGCCCGGAAAATGATTTCCCAGTACCTGAAAAAAAAAGGCTACACGGTTTTTGAAGCGGCCAACGGCATTGAAGCCTATACCGCCATCATTGAACAGTCCATCAATATCGCCATTATCGACTGGGTACTGCCGGGGATGGACGGCATTGAAGTCTGCCGCAACATCCGGGAAAAACGGAAAAAAAGCAATTACGTCTTTTTCATTATGCTGACGGCAAAAGAAGAAAAAAACGATATGATCCGGGGGTTTGACGCAGGCGTAGACGAATACATCATGAAACCCGTCAACCTCCAGGAACTGATCGCCCGGATCAAGGTCGGCGCCCGGATTGTCCGCCTGGAACGGCAGCTGATCGAAAAACAGCGGGAGCTCACCGGCATCAATGAGATGAAGAACAAGTTCATCGGTATTGTGGCCCATGACCTCAGGAATCCCCTGATTTCCATCCGCGGATTCAGCGAATTGCTGCTTAAAGACACCGTGGGGTTAAATTCAGAACAAAAGGAATTTCTGGACATTATCCATGCCACCAGCCGAAACATGCTGGCAATGATCAATGATCTTTTGGACATCTCCCGGATAGAAACCGGCAATATGCAGCTTTCGATGGAAAGCGGCTCACTGAGTGAGCTGATCGCAGACAGAATCAAACTGATTAAACTGCAGGCCGATAAAAAGCATATAACCATTCACCAGGATTTTTCCCGAATTCCCCCTGTGGCGTTCGACGCCCAGCGGCTGGGGCAGGCGGTTGACAATCTGATCACCAATGCCATCAAGTTTTCGCCCAGCGGTTCGAACGTGTTGCTCAGCCTGAAACAGGACGGGGATCTTGTTAAATTCAGCGTCACCGATGAAGGCCCGGGCATCCCCCGGGAAGAGCAGCACCTGCTTTTTTCCGAATTCCACCGCCTGAGTATCCGGCCCACCGGCGGCGAAACCAGCACCGGCCTGGGGCTTGCCATTGCCAAAAAAATTATCGAAGCCCATAACGGCATGATTGAATTCGACACCCAGGAAGGCATGGGCTCCACTTTCAGCCTGATTCTGCCGGTGGCTGCCTGAACATAAATTTCATGCATTTCAGTTAATTTTAAACCTGAAAGGTACCAGACAGCAAGCGGTCTTTCAAAGCATTCCCCGGCCTTTCTTACCTGGTTTTTATCCCGTCCGCTTTATCTTTTTTTCTAAAGAAACCCCTTGACTTTTTCCTTTTCGCTGCTATTTTATTTATAGGCTAAATAATTGATATTGTTATTTATACTTAAAAAACTGAGCCCAATATAAAGTCCTGCTAACAGACATCTGACATCTTATTTGGCCGCGGGGGTTGTACAAATAATATCAAAAAAGGAGGACGCACCATGAGCCAGATTCAAATGTCCCTGACGGACAACGACTTTGTCGTTCAGGCAAAAACCATTTTTGGTATCGGCGGGGTCCAGAACCAGGAATTGACCAAGTTCTTCAACCGGCTGAAAGAGGAACTGATGATCGGTGAAACTGAAATCCTGACCATTGAGGGATTTCAGGGTCCCCCGGTGAATTTCAGGATTTCCGCAACAGAGTAGCCGTCACTGCGTCAATAGGTGTTAAACACCTCAGATACCGGATCGCACACTATTTGATCTTTATCCACAGCAGTCTGGCACTATGCACGCCCGGGTTTCGCCACACGGTGGGGATTTCACCCATGAGATGGATCATACTTCCTGTCCGCACGATGTGAGTTTCGCCACCAAGGGTCATTTCGACCTTTCCGTCCAGCACATATCCGAGTTCCTCGGCCTTATGGGTGAAAAAATGGGACTGAATCTCCTTTCCAGGGGATATCTCGATAAGGTAAACTGACGCAGTTGAAGAGGCCGTCTCAGGAATCTGACGGCACACCGTCACACACCGGGGGGAAATATTTGGCGGCTGAATCGGCACGCTGTCTACTCCGCAATAAATTGTCTGCGGCTTTTCATCCGGCCCGTTTGAGAAAAAATGAGACATATCCGTGCCAAGCACTTCCGCGATTTTAAAAAGCGCTGGCAAAGACGGATAAATCTGGTTGTTTTCCATCTGAGATATACTGCTGGGGGTAACCCCCACCTGCCTGGCGATTTCAGACTGGGACAGGCCGCGTTTTGAACGGTAGCGCCGGATGCGGCCGCCAAGATCCATCTGCTCTGAAAAGGGCCTTTCAGCATCAAATGACACCGTCAATCCTTTTGTGGAATACCCATACGGCGTATTGACATGATCAATCTCCCGTTTTTCCGCCTTGATCACTGAAAGGGAAGTTCTGCCCCGTTTCAGCGACAATTCAATAATCACCTGGGCAACCTGATTGATCAGCGCCCTTAACCGTTTTGAATGGGCATTTTTCTCAATTATCCAGTAACCGATGGCATTCAGTTCATAAAGCCGGGGACAGGTATGGGCGTAAAACCGGCTGATTGCATCTTCCCCTTTCCACAATTCCTGCATACCGGTGATACTTTCAAAAATAAAATGGATATCCCCTTCCATGGACGTCTGAACATCCATAAATGCCTGCATCAGATGATCCGGTTCATGCGGATCCAGGACGGCAACAATCTGGCAGGGCCACTCCAGATAAGTCTTGTCGTAAAATGCTAAAAACGTTTTCGCGCCTTTTCCCTTACCATGAGTAAAACAATCGAGAATGGTCAGTTTCTCATATTCCGCAAGCGGGCCGAGTTTATCCAGAAGATTGCGCGGCGAGCGGTCCAGGCTGACATAAATAAACGGCCGCCCGGCAGCTTTGGAAGCCATCAGAAAATTCGTGCAGAATATGCCTGCAAGGCTGCCGGCATCATCATACCAGAGGACATTATCACCGATCATCAGCCCCCCCATTATCTGATCCAGTGGGGACACACCCGTGGAAAAGTTTTTTACAGACGATGGGTTCATGGCACATTCACCTCAGAAAAGTTTTGTCTGTGACAGTTTCATGGTTTATAACCCACAGCAGGCAAAGAACAGATACAACCAAAGGGTAAAGAACACCCTGATCTTATCATGTGGATGTAACTCCGGCCAAGAATAAATGAAGCGATAAATGAGCGGACAAGAATCAAACAAACGGCCCCTTCCGTCCGGCTGTGAGCCATTATGCCCGGGATGCGCCCACAGGCATCTCACATATCACGAGAGCCTTGCGCAGAAGCAGGCATGGTTAGAAAAAAAACTGGCCCCCTGGGCCGGACACATCCGTCCTATCCGCACGGCAGGCCCTGAATTTCAATGGAATTACCGCAAAAAAGTCTGTCTTTCCGCCTGCCACGCGCATGGCAAATGGCATTTCGGGTTGATCAAAAATGACACGGTGATCCCGATCCATCATTGTCCCGTGCATTCTCCGACCATCCGGGAAGCTGTGACCCTGTTCGCATCTGTTCTTCCAAAGCGTGCGGATTTCCCCCTGGCTTATTTTGCCCAGACCGGGTGCCAGATTACCCTGGTCGTGAAATCAAAGAAGATGCCGGACATGTCATGGCTGGATGATGCCGTGATCCGGGCCATGAAAACCATCGGTATCCAGGGATTATGGCTGCATCTCCATCCCTGTGCCGGCAAAAAAGTGTTTGCCAAAAACACCTGGCATCTGGTTTACGGGGTTCCCCGATCCATTGGTGAAGATCACCGGGTCTATGGTCCCCGGGCATTTCAGCAGCTGATCCCCTCGCTTTACGAAATGGCCTTGGGCGAGGCCGCGAAGTTTTTTGCACCTGAAAGGAAGGATGCCCTGGTTGATCTTTACTGCGGCACGGGATCAGGGCTTGCGCGGTGGGTAAAAAAAGACTGCCGGGTGATCGGCGTGGAACTGGATGGGGAAGCCGTGGCATGTGCGCGGGAAAACGCGCCGGATACCGAGATTTTGCGGGGAAAATGCACAGACCGCATCCCTCAGTTGAACGCATGGGCCGCCGCCACTCACAAGACGGGCCGGCGTCTGCTGTATGCCAATCCCCCGCGAACCGGACTGGAACCCGCCATTTTGGAATGGATCATTGAAACGTATCACCCCGATCAAATGGCTTATCTTTCCTGCAGCGCGGGAACCCTCCAACGGGATTTAACCCGTTTGGTGTCTTGCGGGTACGGGATAGTCGGGCTTATTCCTTTTGACTTTTTCCCCCGCACCCTTCACGTGGAAACGCTTGCCGTCGTCCAAAGCGCTTAGTGCTTTATCTCTCAACTAGTGCGCAAAAAAACGAAAAAATGAAGCAGTGGTTAAAGGTTGCGGTGTCCCGACACCTGGAACCGTCGTTACCGAATTAACCGATTGGTTGCGGGTTCCCCGCGTTAGAGAACCTTTCCGGTTTCACTGAACGCAGAGAGCACCAGCCAGGTTTTCACATCAATTTTTGCATTCTTGTCCGCACACAACCGACCGGCTTCATCCGGAGACACCAGAAGCGGGGTGATGTCTTCGGAATCCGCGTTCCACTGATTGGACATCTCTCCCTCGCACGCCACATACACCATGGAGATGGATTCATCGGTCATGCCCGAAGAGGAGTAGACAGGCGGGCTGATGCGATGGATCCGGGTCACGCTCAGCCCGGTTTCTTCCCTCAGCTCCCGATGAACCGACATCTCAACCGTTTCCCCGTCATCCACCAGACCGGCGGGAAAACCGTATTGGTAATCCGCCAGCGGCACCCGGAACTCCCGGATGATGACCAGTTTATTTTTTTCAGTGTGATACGGTACCATTACCACGGCATCCGGCCGGTCAAAATGTCCGGACCCGCATTTGGGCGGATCGTTTCGGGAGGCGAAATGCCAGGTTTTATTCCGGCCATTGGTATCACTATAGCTGACCGCAAACAGGTTCAGATACGGATAATCAGTCGTTTTTGTGATGGATTCAATTTTCACGGCAAAGGCCTGTCAGTTTTGCAGCGCTCAGATGGCGCGGCCGCCATCCGGGCTAAAATGTTTTTTTGTTCCAACCGAACATCTTTCCGTCAATATCGGCAAAATCAATATAGATACGGTCCGCGGAAATCCCAATCGCCTGTTCGAGAAATTCACACACCGCTTTTGAAAACGCCGGGCATTTTTCCGGGGCCAGCCCGATGCTTTTCACATTCACATAAGCCGCGGGAGCCAGATCCGCATTCAGACACATGGCAACACCATGGACCACGGATACCATGATCACCCGCTCCGGTTTGCCCAAAAGGCCGGACAGAAACGCAGACGCTGATTTTAAAAGCGTTTCCGTTTCGCTATCCGTGATGGCTTGACTGGTTTCAATTCTGAAATAAGGCATGGGTGTCGTCTCCTGATGAAAAAATAAAAAACAGATATTTCAACAGCGCATCTCAACCGTATCTTAATTCAGACTGACCGAAAAAGCCTCCCTCCCGGTCAGATCTTCCGCAAGACACAGCGCTGCGGCGTTTTGCCGAATCCATCGGCGGTAACACCGGATAAAGGCAGGATCATGAAACTGGATGCATTCCCCCAGACAGTTCAAATCGTTGTTGATACGCCAGTAAATGTACATCGCTCTTCCCCAATCGTTTGGTTTGTGTTCATCAATGTCGGTGCGTCATCACCGCATGGGCCGGTGCCTCAGGCAGTCGCATCTCTTTTCCGTGCGTGATATCTCAAGCGACGGTAATCAAAACTCTTATATGTATCCGGGCAAAAATCAAGTCTTTCATTCTCCGCCATGGCCCTTGTCCTGACCTGAAAGAGTATTTTTATTTCTGAGATTCACCGACAGCCGCCCGTGGTTTAAATAATATAGTTAATGGGCCAAAATCGAGGCCAGAACCCATTTTTTTATTTTAAAAAAATATCTGATCCAGCCTTGACAGGACGTTGACGTTAGCGTAAATTGACGTTTACGGCGTGAAACACCATTTACAACACTGTAAATGGTTCATTTTTATCCTTTGCGCCGGAACCGGGAAGAAAAAATGCCAGCCAAAAAAGCACTGTGACCGGCGCGCATTTCCCGCGTGATCCGCGAGTGGTCATGAAATTATTGCCGTGTAAACTCATACAACAGGAAGGAGACGTGCATGGAAAGGAAAAAGGAAGCGTTTTACAACCGATTGGAACAAAAGGGCGTCACGCGCAGGGATTTCATGAAATACTGTACATTCCTGACCGCAACACTGGGACTTAACGCATCGTTCGTTTCCAAGGTGGCGGATGTGTTTGCAGCGCCCAAGGAAAGGCCCCCGGTCATCTGGCTTAATTTCGCGGAATGCACCGGCTGTTTTGAAAGTTTTATCCGTTCCTCCTACCCCTGGGTGGATGAAATTGTGCTGGAACTCATCAACCTTGAATATCAGGAAACCATCATGGCGGCGGCCGGTCACCAGGTGGAAGAAAGCCTGAAAGCAGCCGTGGAAAAACACAAAGGCAAATTCCTCTGCATCACGGAAGGCGCCATTGCCACCAAATACGACGGTGCATACGGCAAAATTGGCGGCCGCACTTTCCTGGAAGTGGCCCAGTCGGTAATCCCCTATGCCAAGGCCACCATTGCCTATGGCACCTGCGCCAGTTTCGGCGGGGTCCAGGCCGCAAGACCCAATCCGGGCGGTTTCAAGGGCGTGGGAGATGCCCTGAAAGTTCAGACCATCAATATCCCGGGATGCCCCCCCAATCCTGTCAATCTCGTGGGAACCATTGTCAATTATCTGCTTCTGGATAAACTTCCCCAGCTCGACTCCGCAGGCCGCCCACTTTTTGCCTTTGGAAAAACCATTCACGACCAGTGCCCCCGCCGGGGTCATTTCGAAGCCGGAGAATTTGTGCGCGAATTCGGGTCCAAAGAGGCCGAAAAAGGCTGGTGCCTCTATGAAATGGGCTGCCGGGGTCCCATGACCTACAACAATTGCCCCATTGCCAAGTTTAACGAAGGAACGAGCTGGCCGGTGCAGGCGGGTCATCCCTGCATGGGATGCAGCGAACCGGACTTCTGGGACATCATGTCTCCATTTTACGAAGCGATTTAGCCTTCTGGCAAAAAAGTCATTGACCAAATATTCAAACAATTCTTTCCGCATAACAGAAAGGAAATAAAATGGGAAAACGTATCATTATCGATCCGATTACCAGAATAGAAGGCCACCTGCGTATTGAAGTAGAAGTCGCGGACGGTAAAGTGACCAACGCCTGGAGCTCGGGCCAGCTTTTCCGCGGCATTGAACTGATCCTTCAGGGACGGGATCCCCGGGATGCCCAACATTTTGTCCAGCGTTCCTGCGGGGTCTGCACCTATGTCCATGCCCTGTCCTCGGTCCGGGCCGTAGAAAATGCGGTGGGCGTGCAAATTCCGGAAAACGCCCGCCTGATCCGGAACCTGTTGCACGGCGCCCAATACCAGCATGACCATATTGTGCATTTTTATCATCTGCATGCCCTGGACTGGGTGGATATTGTCAGTGCACTTAAAGCCGACCCCGCGGCCACTGCGAAGCTGACCGACAACGTGTCCAATTCCCCTTACGGCGGGATCAGCTACTACAAAAATGTTCAGGCCCGATTAAGCACCTTTGTGGAAAGCGGACAACTCGGTCCCTTCCAAAATGCATACTGGGGCCATAGCGCCTACAAACTGCCGCCGGAGGCCAACCTTATGGCGGCCGCACACTATCTCGAAGCCCTGCGTCTCCAGGCCACCGCCGCCCGTATGCATGCCATTTTTGGTGGCAAAAACCCCCACCCCCAGTCCATGGTGGTGGGCGGTGTTACATCTGTAATGGATCTTTCGCCGGAACGGATGGCGGAATTTCTATTTATTTGGAAAGAGACCCAGAACTTTATCAAAAACGTCTATATCCCGGATCTTCTGGCGGTGGCTTCCTTCTATAAGGACTGGGGCGGCATCGGCGGCACCACCAATTTCCTGACCTGGGGCGAATTCCCTCAGAGCAAGGATGAACCGGACAGCCTGTTCTTCCCGCGCGGATTCATCAAGGCCCGGGATCTCGAAAAAGTGCTGGCGGCTGATCAGGAGAAAGTCACCGAGCACGTGGCCCGCGGGTGGTATGAAAAAGGCGATGCCAAGCATCCTTATGAGGGAGAAACCAAGCCTGCCCACGGCGAATATGAACCGGATGACGGGAAATATACATGGATCAAAGCCCCGCGCTTTGACGGCAACGCCTGTGAAGTCGGCCCCCTGGCCCGGGTCCTGGTGGCCTATGCCAAAGGCCACAAAGAAGTCAAGGCGACCGTGGACAGTGTGGCCAAACAACTGGATATCCCGCTTACAGCCCTGTTCTCCACCCTTGGCAGAACCGCTGCCCGGGGTATTGAAACCCTGGTCATCGGCGAGCAGATGGAAGGCTGGGTAAATGAGCTGATCGGAAACGTGAAAAACGGGGATAAAAAAGTCTACCAGCGATGGGAAATGCCCAAAGAAGCCATGGGATACGGGCTGAACGACGTGCCCCGCGGCGCACTGGGACACTGGATCAAGATCAAGGACAAAAAGATCGAAAATTACCAGTATGTGGTACCGTCCACCTGGAACCTGGGCCCGCGGTGCGCCAAAGGCACCCTGGGTCCTGTGGAAGAGGCGCTGATCGGAACGCCGATCGCGGATCCCAAGCAGCCTATTGAAGTCCTGCGCACGGTGCATTCTTTTGATCCCTGCATTGCCTGCGCCATTCATGTAATTGATCCGGCTTCCAATGATGTTTACAAGGTCCGGGTGATCTGATCCCCCTTGCTTGATTGCAAAGAGTTCACTATCTCATCAAACAATATGTCCGGCCCTCCGGTTTCCTTTTCCGCTACTAAACCGGAGGGCCATTTTTTTTTATTATCACACCAGCCATTGGAACTGACAATATGACCGCTCCTCATGTGATGATTCTCGGTGTGGGCAACATCCTTTTAAGTGACGAAGGGTTTGGCATCCGGGTGATTGAAAATATAGACAAGACCTATGAATTTGCCGACAATGTGTCTATAATCGACGGCGGGGTCCTGGGAATTAATCTGCTGGGGGTCATGTCCCAGGCCGATCACCTGATCGTTGTGGATGTCATCCGCAACGGCGGCAACATCGGCGATCTCTACCGGATCGCCGGAGATGCCATTCCGGAACGGATACGCGCAAAAAATTCCCTGCATCAGATTGATTTTTTGGAAGCACTCACCCTGTGCCAGGCGCTGGACAAAGTGCCGGAAACCGTGATTGTGGGAGTGGAGCCGCAGGATATCGAGACCTTGTGTGTTGAACTGACCCCCCTGATCAAAGACCGCATTGAACCGGTGATCGACATGGTGCTCGAAGAACTGGACCATCTGAAAATCACCTATAAAAAGAGGAACCCTTAAATGTGCCTTGCCATTCCCTCCCGAATCACCGCCATCAGGGGCCCCATGGCCACTATTGACGTGGACGGGGTCCGGCGGGAGGTCAGCCTGATGCTGCTGGAAGATGCTGCAGTAGGGGATTATGTGATTGTACACGCTGGATTTGCTATTCAGAAACTGGAAGAAGAAGCCGCAAAAGAATCTCTGGAATTGCTGCGCGAGGCAATGGCGCAGGTGGATGCCGTCCGAAAAAAACAGTGACAAATCAAAACCGGCGCGATTCCTCTGAATCATGCCAGTAAAAAATCATCACGCCGGGGGCGTCATGGCGCTATCGCTTTGGGAATGCTATTCGGCGATTTCAATGGAACTGACCTCCAGTTCCCTGCCGGAAATCATATCAATTTCGGTACTGCTGCATTCCGGGCATGAAAATGCCGCCATATCCACTTCCCACTGAAAAAGGCAGGCGCGACAGCGTGCAATCGACGGGATTTCTTCAATCAGCACCTCAGCCCCTTCCAGCGGCGTCTTTCGGGCAGCCACCTCAAAACAGAATGTCAGACTTTCTGCCACCACCCCTGAAAATTTTCCGATCCGAAGCCGTATCCGTTCCACCTTTGCGTCTTTCAGTTCAGGAGGGATGGATGCGGTGACCACTTCTATCACCTGGAGGGCGATGCCCATTTCATGCATAACCGGTTCCCGAGAGGAGACTGCCGGTGGTTCAATGCGCCAACTATTGCAACGCTCTGAATCCCGGCAGTTTATATTAATGGCACGCCCGGAGGGATTCGAACCCCCGGCCTACGGATTCGAAGTCCGGCGCTCTATCCAGCTGAGCTACGGGCGCACATAAGAAAATAAAACCGATGCCGGCTGCGCCCAGCAACGGTTAATTGTTTCTGATGGGGTGAGTGATGGGACTTGAACCCACGGCCACCTGGGCCACAACCAGGTGCTCTACCAACTGAGCTACACCCACCATAGAAAGTGATATTATTTAGCAGACCGATTTCATCTTTTCAAGAGTTTTTATTGTAATTTGAAAATAATGATATCACAACCCCGATTTTTCCCTTTATCTCTTTGAAATCCGCCTTCGGCCATCAGCGGACCCGGGTGCTGCAGATGCGATCCCCATGAAATGCGGAGAAACTTCTATTGACCATGGGTTTGATTTTTATTACATATTTTTATTCAATCGCATCCAAACACAGGACGACACAAATGAATCAAATTCCGATCTTTATTTTAAGGGTTATTTTCAGTGCCGTATTTGCTGTTGTCATCAGCAAAATCTTCCGGCCGGACGCGACCCCGCTTTTTACGGCCGGACTCGGGATTTTTCTCCTGGCCGCTTCCTATGGAATTGAGTATTTCAGAAAGAAAAAAACGGAAAATCAATGAGTGATTCCTCTTCAAAGCAGATTATTCTGGGCACTGCCGGCCACATTGATCACGGCAAAACCAGCCTGATCAAAGCCATCAGCGGGTATGACACGGACCGCCTGAAAGAAGAAAAACAGCGCGGCATTACCATTGAGCTGGGTTTTGCCTCTCTGGCCCTTCCCAGCGGCATTCACATCGGCATTGTCGACGTGCCCGGGCATGAAAAATTCGTCAAAAACATGGTGGCCGGGGCCACCGGCATTGATGTGGTGGCCATGATCATCGCAGCAGATGAAGGGGTAATGCCCCAGACCCGGGAACACCTTGAAATCTGCACCCTTCTCGGCATCCGGTACGGATTTATTGTGCTGACCAAAATTGACATGGTGGATGCGGAATGGGCGGAACTGGTCCGGGAAGATCTCCAGGAATTCGTAGACGGCACCTTTCTGGAAGACGCGCCCGTCATTCCCGTGTCTTCGATTACCGGCCAGGGCATACCGGAGCTTATTCAAACCCTGGACGACTACTGCAAGACCATCTCCGTCAAAAAACCGGGCGGAATCTTCCGCCTGCCCGTGGACCGGGTGTTTACCATGAAGGGCTTCGGCACCGTCATCACCGGCACCCTGATCTCCGGAAGCATCTCCCTTGGAGAAACCGTGCGAATTTATCCGGGGGACACGCGATCCAAAATCAGGGGGCTGCAGGTGCACGACCAGCAGGTCAATACGGCGGAAGCCGGGATGCGGACCGCCATCAATTTTCAGGGGATTGAAAAGGCAGTGGTCAACCGGGGGGATGTCATTGCCCGGCCGGATACCCTTAAAAATTCCTATATGCTGGACGCTGAATTTTTACTTTTGGCCAGCAACACCCGGGTGCTGAAAAACCGCGACCGGGTTCGCCTTCATACCGGTACCAGCGAAGTTCCCTGCAATGTGATGCTTCTGGACCGGGATACATTGGAACCGGGAGAGACTGCCCTTGTCCAGCTGCGCCTTGACTATCCCGTGGCCTGCGTCAAAGATGACCGGTTTGTCATTCGGAGTTATTCGCCGGTGAGAACCCTTGGCGGGGGGCGGATTCTGAACCCCATTCCGAACAAGCACAAGCGCTTTAAAGACCAGGTGAACGCAGATTTACAGTCTTTGGCAAACGCAGACGACGAAACCGTGATCCTGCTCAATGCCAAAGAAGCCGGATATGCGGAAATCGCCTACACGGAGCTGCCGGTCGTGACCAATCTTTCCGGAAAACCGCTGGAAAAATATCTCCAGCTGCTCCTGTCCCGACAAATGCTGATTCAGACAGACAAAGAGAACAAACGATATATCCACCAAAACACCTATGAAACCTTTGCCGGCCAGGTCCTGGCGCTCCTGTCCGATTACCATAAGGCGTATCCCCTGAAAACCGGCATGTCCAAAGGCGAACTCAAATCCAAATTCCCGAGGATATTGACGGAAAAACTGTTCAACTTTCTTCTCAACCTGCTGACCAAATCAAACAAGATTCACGTGGCAGAAAACAGTGTTCGTCTGGCCGGCCATGAAGTCACCCTTAAAGCGGACCAGTCCGACATCAAAGAAAAAATCATCCGGACATATCGGGATTCCGGCCTTCAGCCCCCCTACTTTAAAGAACTGACCGCTGAACTGAAAACCGATGCCAAAGATGCCAAAAACGTTCTCATGGTGCTGGTCAAGGAAGGGATCATGGTCAAAGTCAAGGAAGATCTTTTCTTCCATGCCGATACGGTCCAGGCCTTGCAGGAGCGGCTGGCAACCTTTTTAAAGTCCCACGGAGAAATCGCGACGCCCCAATTTAAAGAGATGACAGGCGCGTCCAGAAAGTATACAATACCGCTGCTGGAATATTTTGACGCCACCAATTTCACCATCCGGGTAGGCGATATCCGGCAGCTCAGGAAACCATAATCAGATTCGGGAAAATATCTGCACACCGAAATTGAAGCGCTGACAATGCGGCGGATGCACAGGAGGAAACACAATGGGGACCCCAGATAATAACGGAAAAGAATTTCAGATATTCATTTGGGCGCGCATAGCCGGCGGCCTGATCGCCGCTGTTGCTTTGATATGGGTGGCGGTAAAACTCATTGATTACATCCATCCGGGCGCCGGCCAGTCTTCCGAAAACCTGCATGCGTCCCCAACACCCCATGAAACAGCCGACCACAGCCAAAACATGTCCCACCCGGACCCGCACGCACCGACAGATTCTCATTCCACGCATGCGGAGACTGCCCCGGATCACGCTGCCACCGCTGCTGATTCCCCTACCGGGCAGAACGCCCACGGTGCGGTCCCCCATTTCAGCGGCCCCAAAGGTGTTGCATTTGTCGAAGCCGTGGTCTCGCCTTTAGAGTATGAACTTAAACAACGGTTCTGGGGGTGGCGGCCCAATGACATCATTCAATTCACGGACAATGTGAATGAATTCCAGCTGGGCGTGCTGGAAGTCAGCCGGCGGGTCAGCACCCGGCTGACGGAAAATATTTCAAGAACCGGCAGTGCGGCCGCCATCAACAAATACCTTGAACGGGCCATGAATTCATTAATGATCCGGGCGGACCGCTATCTCTTTCCGTCCGCGGAAAATCAATACATTGAAGCCATTGAGAATCTGAACCGCTACAAGCAGCAGCTGATTGACCAGGAAGCATCCTTCTACAACCGCGCGGATAATTTAATCCCATTGCTGGAATCTCTGGCTGAGCTGGTGGGGAGTTGCGACGAAAATCTGGTAAAACACACGGAAAGCACCGGCGAACCGGTCAGCACCTTTTCCGCGGACAATTATTACTATTACGCCAAGGGCGTTGCCAGCGCTCTGTTGCCGCTACTTCACGCCATTGAATATGATTTCGAACGGATTCTTGAAGTCAGAAGCGGCGGGGATATCCTTCACCACGCTATTGAATCCTGCCATCACGCGGCAGAAATGGATCCCTGGCTGTTTATCACCGAAGGCAGCCTGAACGGCATTTTTGCCAATCATCGGGCCAACATGGCGGCTCCCATGAGCCATGCCCGGTTCTATCTGAGTTTACTGGCGAGAACATTGTCGATTTAGGAAGCGCAACGGCGAAAGATGAAAGGTGAAAGGAAGCGGGGGAAGCGTCTTAATTAAGTGCATCAATAAATTGTGAGGCGATGCCGTCCGCAAACAGCATGCCTTTTTGGGTAAGACACACGCAGTCCCCATTTTTTTGCAAGAGCCCCTCTGTCTGACACCTTGTGATCACCGCACCGAACAGCCTGTCAAAATCCGCATCAAAGCGGATTTCAAAACCGGAGATGCAGATTCCATCCACGCACCGCAACCGCAGGTAAAGGGTTTCCATCATCAGCTGCGGCCGGGTCAAATCTTCTTTTGCTTCTGTCGGCATTTGCCGCCGCCGGATTCTTTCTAAATAGTCCTCTATGCTGCCCACGTTCCAAAACCGTTGATGTCCGTTAAAAGAATGAGCGGACGGCCCGAAGCCAAGATATGGCGCATGGCTCCAGTACTTCTGGTTGTGCCGTGAACGGGTCTCAAATGATGCGGAAAAATTGGATACTTCATACTGGAAAAACCCGTTTTCCGCCAAAAACCGGAGCGTCAATGCATACAGCCGGGCCAACTGGTCATCAGGCAGGGCCTGAAACCGGCCGCTATAAAGATGCTCCGTCATCCGGGTGCCCGGCTCATAGGTCAGCATATAGCAGGACAAATGCCGGGGATTCAGGTGAACTGCCGCCCTCAGATCTTCTTCCCACATGGTTTCGGTTTGTTGGGGAAGGCCGTAGATCAGATCCAAACCGATATTTTCAAACCCGGCGGAACAGGCCGCTTCCACCGCCCGCACACTGTCTTCCGCAGAATGAATCCGGGTCAGGAACGAAAGCGATTCATTCTGAAAAGACTGCACGCCGATATTAATGCGATTGACTCCGGCCAGACGCAATGCGGCCAGATTTTGGGCCGTCACTGTGCCGGGATTGACTTCCATGGTAATTTCCGCACCCGGTGCGATATCAAACCGCCGGCAAACCCAATCTATCAGGTGTTTGATATCTTCCGGGGAAAGAAGGGAAGGAGTTCCGCCGCCAAAATAAATGGTATCCGCAAAAAACGCTGAATCCGGCCTCATGTCGATTTCAGCCGCGACTGCCGCCAGATAATCCGAAATGAAGTTTACGTTTGTGCAGGAATAAAAATCACAATAAGAACATTTCCGGACGCAGAACGGAACGTGGATGTAAATACCGCCGGGCTGATGATGTGCCTGATTCACTTAAATAAACCGCTTCATGATCTCGGTGATCATATCATCCACATTCTCTGGTGTTATGCCATACTGCCGGCAGGCATCGTTCACCTGGGCCTTTTTGCGGCCGTCATCAAGGTCGCTCAACCGGGCAAACAACCCCATTCTCCGGCCCACCTGATATAGCATGCGCGCCTCTGGGTCCATGGCAAGAAATTGTTCGATCACGCCGGTGATCCTGTCTTTATCTTCCGGCAGCTTTCCTTCGACTTCCTCAAACAGATTCAGAATATGATCACTTTTAATATAGCTGGTGATCCCGTCCAGGTGCTGCAAAAACAGCAGCAGTTCCCGGGCACTTTCCAGGTCCGTCAATTTTTCAAACCGACCGCTGGCCCATTCATCATAGAGGGCCACGCTGTTTGGAATCGCCAGCGTTCTGATCCGGATAAAATCCGGATTGATCTGATTGAGGGCATCTGCGGTTTCTCTGGCGTGAATGTCAGAAAACTTTTTCCCACCTAGCCCGGGCATCACGTATTCAGACAACTCAATCCCCGCCTTTTTGACTTTCTGCCCGGCCTTGACATGGGTCTTTTTATCCACCCCTTTCTGCACAAGATCAAGCACCGCATCAGAACCGGATTCCATGCCGATATGAATCCGGTTAAGACCGGCAATGGCAAAAGACCTCAGGTTTGCGTCTGAAATCCGGGCAACCGTGCGGGACCTTGCATAGGAGGTAATCCGCTGGGTCCAGGGGAAACAGGTCATCAGATGTTCTAAAATGCGCCGCAGGTTTTCAGGCTTGATGATCAGAGAATTGGCATCCTGCAGAAAAATGGATTCCATGCCCGCGGCAAACCAGTTCACCGCCGCGTTAAACGCAGACCGCTCCGACACATCCAGCCCGGCGTGATAATCAGTCAGCATCTCCCGGGATATCCGGCGTCCGTCAGATGCCATGTTCCGTAATGCTCTCACATGGGTATTGACATTGTCGATATCCCGAAGCACATGTTCCACCGGCCGCAGGGAAAATTCCGTTCCCTTGTAGACCGGACAAAACGCGCACCGATTCCAGGGACAGTTTCGGGTGACGCGAATCAACAGGCTAGATGCCTCGCTCGGCGGCCGAATCGGCCCTTGCTCAAACCCCCTGTAGGGTGCTTCCTTGGTTTCTTTGCTCGTCATTTTATCATTTCCTCCAAATGGGGATAGCATCCTTTTTTGCTTTATTCTTTGGAACGATCGTGCAAAAAATAAGCTGCATCATGAAACAGTTGCCTTAGCGCGCGATCATCAACAAATGTTTTACGTTTTTTATGTATCTTAACTTATTAATATAATAAATAGTTTCTGATTGTACAGGGTTAAATGAAAAAAAAACTGACCATATCATTGATTGCCGGATGTCTAATTATCGGCCTTGCTGTGTATGTTGCGGCGGGCATCTATCTTTTTGCCCACCGTCCGGCAGACAAATATACCACTCAAACCATGGCATTTCACATCTTGCCCGGCCAGACCTTCGACCGGATCAGTGACAATCTGCATCAGCACAACCTCATTGCCTCTCCGGCAAAATTCAAAATAATTGCCCGATTCAATGATCATGACCGAAACATTATTGCCGGCGAATATGCCCTTTCACCGGCCATGACACCGCTTCAAATCCTGAAGAAACTCTCGGACGGCATTGTAAGGCTCCACCGCCTTTGCATTCCCGAGGGATATGCCATTGTCCAGATAGCCGAAAAAGTGGAAGCGGCGGGGTTTTGTGACCGCCAGACATTCATCCGTGCCGCCACGGATGAAGCAGCGGTCCGCAAGCTGGGTATTGACGCAAAGACGTGTGAAGGCTTTCTTTTTCCGGACACCTATTATTTTTCCGGGGATGTTTCGCCGGGACAAATCATTTCCGCCATGGTGGAGCGGTTCAATCACGTGTTTCTGCCGGAGTGGGAAAAACAGGCCAAAGCCATGGGATTTTCAGTTCTGGAGACCGTAACCCTGGCATCCATCATAGAAAAAGAAACCGGCGTTGCCGCCGAGCGACCGGTGATTTCATCGGTTTTTCACAATCGCCTGAAGCGAAACATGCGCCTTGCCAGCGACCCCACCGTAATCTACGGCATTCCAGATTTTGACGGCAACATTACCCGAAAGCACCTGACAACTCCCACCCCCTATAACACCTACATCATCAAAGGTCTTCCGCCGGGCCCCATTGCCAGCCCGGGTGCCGCATCCTTCCATGCCGCTCTTTTCCCGGCAGATACGGAGTACCTCTATTTTGTAGCCAAACCTGACCGGACCCATTATTTTTCAAAGACCCTTGAAGAGCACAACCGGGCGGTGCGGAAATATCAGTTGAGGCGGTGAGGAAGGTTTAAGGTAGAAGGTAGAAGGGAAAAGCTTAAAGCTCAAAGGTGAAAGCTGAGAGATAAAAGACTGAAGTCTGACGGGGGAAAACAGGCCGGGACACTTTCCTGATTCGTAATTCGTCATTCGTAATTCGTAATTTATTCTTTTCTCGCCCGTGAATACACATCCATACCCAAAGATGCCGCCGGTCCTGCCGGATCTTTTAAATAAGCATATCCGGATGCCGCAATCATTGCAGCGTTATCCCCGCACAGGGCGATGGACGGCAGAAACAGGATCAGACCTTTTTTTTGAACAGCCGCCGTCATCTGGTCCCGCAGCCGCTGGTTGGCGGCCACCCCGCCCACAAGAGCGATATGACGACATTTTTTTGCCTCTGCGGCCCGGATAATCTTTAAAATCAGCACATCCACCACAGCCTGCTCAAATCCTGCCGCAATATCCGCTGCCTGATCCTGAAAGTCCGCATGGGTCTGAATGTAACGGTTCACCGCGCTCTTCAATCCGCTGAAACTGAAATCAAAGGCCTCCTTATCCAGATACGGCCGGGGAAATGCTATTTTTGCCGGATCACCGTCTTTGGCCAGATCTGAGATCACTTTTCCGCCGGGATAGCCCAGGCCCAGCATTTTGGCGACTTTGTCAAATGCCTCCCCTGCGGCGTCATCAAATGTCTGGCCCAGACATTCAATATCTGTTTGGGATTTGACATAATAAAGATTGGTGTGCCCGCCCGAGGCCAAAAGCGCAATAAACGGAAAATCCGGTGACGGTGATTCCAGAAACACCGAAAGAATATGCCCTTCCAGATGATCCACGCCCACCCATGGGATGTCCAGCCCATAAGCAAACGCCTTGCCGAAACAAAAACCCACCAGCAACGCCCCCACCAGGCCCGGGCCCTGGGTCACGGCGACCCCGTCCAACTGGCCGGGTTCCAGACCGGCCTCGGAAAGGGCCTGCCGGACCACCGGCACAATGTTTTCAATATGTTTGCGGGACGCCAATTCCGGCACCACCCCCCCATAGGGATGATGGACCGCCACCTGAGAGGCCACCACAGAAGACAACACCCGCACGCCGTCCTCCACCACTGCGGCCGCGGTTTCATCGCACGAACTTTCAATACCTAAAATTTTCATTGCCATATCATTATCGCCACAGACCCTGACGAACAAAAAAGCCGGCGATCTGAATCAGCGCATACGCTGAATGTTCAGGATCATACCGGCCCGCTGAATCAATTTTCTGGTTTCGACGTTTCTAAACCCACTTCACCCGTTTCTCGTCCGTATTCTTCGCCGGCACCACTTCCCCGATGATATAAGCCTTTTCGTTCATCCCCGCCACCCGTTCCACCACATCCTGGGCTGACTCCTCCGGAACCACGGCAATCAAACCAATGCCGTTGTTAAAGGTGCGCCACATTTCGGATGCTTCGATATTTCCCGCGTCCCTGAGAAAATTGAAAACCGGCGGGATCTCCCAGCTTTTGCTGGAAATTTCCACATTCACAGACGACGGCAGCACCCGGACAATATTTTCTTCAATGCCGCCCCCGGTGATATGGGCCAGCCCGTGGATGGGCAGGTCCTTGATCAGGCGCAGAATCACCTCTGAATAAATTTTGGTGGGGGTAATCAGTTCTTCGCCAAGGGTTTTTTCTAATTCCGGCACATGGGAATCCACTGTGAGCCCAAGCACGTCAAAACAGATTTTGCGGACCAGGGAATATCCGTTGCTGTGAAGGCCTGAGGATGCAATGCCCACCAGCTTATGCCCCACACGGATTTCCGAATTATCCACAATTTTGCTATTATCCACAATGCCCACTGAAAATCCGGCCAGATCGTACTCATTTTCGCTGTAAAGACCGGGCATCTCGGCGGTTTCCCCGCCGATCAGGGCGCACTGGGCCAGGCAGCAGCCTTCGGCCACCCCTTTCACGATATCTTCCGCCACCCGGGTGTTGAGTTTTCCCATGGAAAGATAATCCAGGAAAAAAAGAGGCTTGGCTCCCTGAACCGCCACATCGTTGACGCACATGGCCACCAGGTCGATGCCGATGGTATCGTGCTTGTCCATCATAAAAGCGATTTTCAGTTTTGTGCCCACGCCGTCTGTGGAGCTGACAAGCACCGGACGCTGGTAATCGGTGGTGTTTAAAGAAAAAAGGCCCCCGAATCCGCCGATTTCCCCCATCACGCCGGAACGGGGCGTCCGGGACGCGATTTTTTTGATGGCACTGACAAAAACATTTGCTTTATCAATATCCACGCCGGCATCCGCATATGTCAGCGAATCTTTCGAGTTGCTCATTGGTTATTCTGCCCCGCTTAGATTTTTTGTTACTGAAAAAAATAGTTTTGGTACCGTAAACCACCCCAAAAGTCAAAACAATTTTTTTGACATGCCCCCTCTGCTAGTGTAATTAAACTCAGCATTATCATTTAAAATTTTTAGCACACAGAAACGAGGTTGAAGATGAAAACTTTTGCAAGGCTGAACCGACTTCCGAAATATGTTTTTGCCGCTGTAAACCAGATAAAGATGGATGCCCGGCACGCGGGCGAGGATATTGTGGACCTTGGCATGGGCAACCCGGATCTCGGGACGCCTCAGCATATTGTCGACAAACTGATCGAAGCGGCGCAGAAACCCCAAAACCACAGATATTCAGCCTCCATGGGAATCCGGAAACTCAGGATGGCCATTGCGGACTGGTACAAGCGGCGATATGACGTGGATATTGATTATGAAACGGAAACCATTGTCACCATCGGCGCCAAAGAAGGCATTTCCCACCTGATGCTGGTGACCCTTGGTCCCGGGGATGTAGTGCTGTCCCCCAATCCCACCTATCCCATTCATCCGTATTCCTCAGTGATTTCCGGAGCGGATGTGCGCTATGTGCCCCTGGGACCGGACACGGATTTTTTTGAAAACCTGATCGCCACCACCAAACAGACCTGGCCCAAACCCAAGGTGCTCATTCTCTGCTTTCCGCACAATCCCACCACGGAAGTCGTGGATTTGGAATTTTTCGAAAAGATTGTGGCCTTTGCCAAAGAGCATGACATTCTGGTAATTCATGATTTTGCCTATGCGGACATTGTGTTTGACGGATACAAGCCGCCCAGCTTTCTTCAGGCCAAGGGCGCCAAGGATGTGGGCGTGGAATTTTTTTCCCTTTCCAAAAGCTACAACATGGCTGGCTGGCGCGTGGGATTCTGTGTGGGCAACCCTGAAACCGTGGGTGCCCTGCGGCGGATCAAAAGTTATCTGGATTACGGCATTTTCCAGCCCATCCAGATCGCTTCCATCATTGCCTTGAATGGGCCCCAGGAATGTGTTGCTGAAATCTGCGACACCTACCGATCCCGGCGGGATGCCCTGGTAAACGGCCTCAGCCGGGTGGGCTGGGAAATTGCGCCTCCCAAAGCCACCATGTTTGTGTGGGCGAAAATTCCGGATCCATATCTGCACATGGGTTCCGTGGAATTTTCCAAGTTCCTCATTCGCGAAGCAAAGGTCGCTGTATCCCCGGGTATCGGTTTCGGAGAATACGGGGATGAATATGTCCGGTTTGCGCTTATTGAAAACAACATGCGCATCAATCAGGCCGTGAGAGGCATTAAAAAAATATTATAAACAGAGGAAACCCATTTTTATGAAAGAAATCAACATCGGCATCCTCGGTCTGGGCACTGTGGGCACCGGTATCGCGAAGATGCTGCTGGAAAACGCGGATCTGATCACGGCCCGGGTGGGCGCCAGACTCATTCTGAAAAAAGCCGCGGATATTGATCTTGAAAAAGACCGCGGCATCCGGTTTGACGACGGGGTTCTGACGGCGGACGCCATGAGCGTGGTCGATGATCCGGACATCCATATCATCATGGAAATGATCGGCGGTGAGACCATTGCCAAAGAATTCATTGTCCAGGCCATGACCAACGGCAAACACATTGTTACCGCCAACAAAGCGCTGCTCGCATCCAGCGGCAATGAACTGTTTGGGCTTGCCGCGGAAAAAGGGGTGACCATTGCGTTCGAGCCCAGCGTGGGCGGGTGCATGCCCATTATCAAAACCATCCGGGAAAGTCTGGCCGGCAACCGCATTGCCTCAATTTCCGGCATTTTAAACGGCACTTGCAACTATATTCTTTCCAAAATAACCAGCGAAGGGGTTTCCTTTGAAGACGCCCTGGCCGAAGCCCAGGCCGAAGGATTTGCAGAAGCGGACCCCACTCTTGATATTGAGGGATTTGACACGGCCCATAAACTGGCGATCCTCGCATCCATCGCCTTTGGGTCAAAAATCAACCTGAAAGACGTTTATGTGGAAGGAATCTCCAACGTCACAGCACTGGACATCGCGTTTGCGGATCAGTGCGGGTATTGCATCAAACTGCTGGCCATTACCAAATCCAGCGGCGATGCCATCGAGGCAAGAATTCATCCCACCATGATCCCGTTTACCAATCCCCTTTCCAATGTGAACGGATCACTGAACGCGGTCACCATTTGCGGCGATGCAGTGGGTGAAATGATGCTCTATGGCCACGGCGCCGGCATGATGCCCACCGCCAGCGCCGCCGTCAGCGATGTTATCGATATTGCCAGGGACCTGATTGCCGGCACCGGCCCCCGGGTCCCCATGCTGTCTTTTCAGGCCGACCAGATCAGACCCATCCCTATCCAGCCCATTGATGACATATCCACCTATTATTATGTGCGGTTTACGGCCATTGACCAGCCCGGGGTGCTGTCAAAAATTTCGGGGATCCTGGGTGACCATAACATCAGCATCAAGTCCGTGCATCAGTATGAACAAAAACTGAACGGCACGGTACCGATTTTCATGCTCACCCACCAGGCCCGGGAAGCGGAAATCCAGCAAGCATTGGCCAAAATTTCCGCCCTTGACAGTATCACTCTCCCGCCGGCCTTGATCCGGATTGAAGGGGAGCTTTAACCGCGGGCAAATAACAAAGGACCTATTTATGTATATTATCTGCTCTGATCTGGAAGGGGTATTTGTTCCTGAAATCTGGATCAACGTGGCGCAAAAAACCGGTATTGAAGAACTCCGGCTCACCACCCGTGACATTTCCGATTATAATGTGCTCATGAAAAAACGCCTGGGGATTCTGGCGCAGCACAACCTGAAGCTGGGGGATATTCAGGCGGTAATCCGAAAAATCGATCCGCTGGACGGGGCAAAGGAATTTTTGAACTGGCTCCGGGCCACTTATCAGATCATCATTGTATCGGACACGTTTGTGGAATTTGCCGATCCATTGATGGAAAAACTGGGGCGTCCCACCCTTTTTTGCAATTCCCTGGTAGTGGAACCGGACGGGACCATCTCCGGCTATACCCTCAGGCAGAAAGACGGCAAGCGGAAAGTAGTCCAGGCTCTGAAAAGCCTGAGCTATCAGGTACTTGCCTTTGGGGATTCCTACAATGATATTACCATGCTCAAAGAAGCGGACGCTTCGTTTCTGTTCCGGCCGCCAGCCAATGTGGTGGCAGAATTTCCTGAAATCCAGCCCACGGAAGACTATAACCAGCTAAAGGAATGGATTATGGCTGCCACATCTCAATAGCGTATTAGCTGTTAGCTATCAAGCCTTTAACTTCATCCTTCAGCCTTATACCTTAGACCTTCAAAAATGTTCGACATCAAAGAAACCGCCACCGGCATCAGTTTTAAAATCTATGTGCAGCCGAAAGCGTCGAAAAACGCCATTGTCGGACTGCACGATGATGCCTTAAAAATTCGATTAACCGCACCGCCGGTGGACGGAGCGGCCAACAAATTGTGCGTTCAGTATCTGGCAAAGGTAACGGGATTTCCCAAATCCGCCATTGAAATTGCTTCCGGCCACACCGGCCGGACAAAACATATCCTGATTCAGTGCGCAGAAGCCGGTTTGTCGCAGGAAGCGGTCATTTCGAAAATAAAAAAACTGGCCGCCATAAAAACCTCTTGACAAAATCACAGTTATGCAGCTATAAGATTATCCTTTGATGCGGGGTGGAGCAGTCTGGTAGCTCGTCGGGCTCATAACCCGAAGGTCCAAGGTTCAAATCCTTGCCCCGCTACCAAATAAAATCAGATAGTTAGCCGGTCTTTGACCGGCTTTTTTTGTGCCTGAATTCATCCAGTGGTACAATATTGGACCACCGCTTGATTTTATTTTCCGGGTTTTCCTCACCTTCTACCCCATCATCCGGCAAATTATCTCCGGCGATATATTTTCGGAACGCCTGGCCGTCTGATCGGGTTTTCTGGGGTATCCACGAATAATACCGCTGAAATATCATCTGCAGCGACGAATGCCCCAGCATGTTCTGGACCCATCCCACATCCTCACCGGCAGACAGCATCATGGTGGCAAAGGTATGCCTCGTCTGCATGGGCGGGACATATTCAATCCCCGCTTTTTTAAATACCGGTATCCAGACCTCTTTTCTGAAATGGTCCGGGGTCATGCGATTGCCGTCTTTGGTCAGGAATATGTGCTGGCGATTACCAGTCAATTTCTTCTGCGTGTTCAGGGCATCTATGACTTCCGGTAAACAGGTGACAAACCGCTTGGACTTTTTGGTCTTGGGCTTTCCGTCAATGCCATACACAAAAGTCTTTCTGATAAACAGATGAGGCCCGTTTACCATATTCTCCTGATAGTCAGTCCATTTGAGGGCATTTAACTCTCCGGCCCGCATTCCGGTAAAAAAGGCCACCGCCACGTAAGGCCTGTACCATGGGACCACCGCATCCAATACCATCTGGATTTGCTCATAAGTTAACGGACGGATATCCGGCTCTTCCTCGCTCAGCCGATTAATTTTTTTCATAACATTTTGTTCTAAAATGCCGTCAATGTCTGCCATGTTAAAAACGGATTTCATTGGTACCAGTATATTGTTTGCCCGTTTAGGCCCCACATCCAGATTTTTCCGGAACTCCAGAATTTCCGTGTAGGTGATGTCATTAATCGGCCTGTCCTTGAAAGCAGGCAGAGTATATTTGTTCATGCTACAGACATAATCCCGCCAGGTTGAATATTTCACCTCGTGCTTGTGAATGGATGCCCACTTTTTGGCGACCTGGCCGAAAGTCACCCGGTCATTTTTTTCAACCGGAGCCTCCAGCTGGTTATATCTCGCCAGATTGTTCAAGTGAGTGTCCCGCAAGTCTCTGGCAACGGCTTTATCCGATGTTCCCAGGGAGCGTTTTACAATCTTGCCATCAATCTTTTTTCGAAAATACCAGGTATCGCCAATTTTTTTCAAATATCTGTCTTGTTTTTTAGCCATCAGCTTATCCTCCAATCTTCATCAGAGGACACCCAAGGCTTCCCGTGATCTGTTTTTATTTTATGCTCGGTATCTTCCCCCTTTTTCTGCTTGGTGTTCTTGTCAATGAAATCATATATCTCATTTTCAAAATACAAAATCCGGCTTGAACCCGGTGCCCTGAAATAAGAGAATAGCTTCCGTGTTCGCCAATTCTTGATTGTATTTTCTGAAACCCCAATTAAATTCGCAACCTCTTTTTGTGATAATAATTTTCCCCTTTTTTGATGTGCCATCGTCACACCCCCAACAATGAATTTTGACACGCCCGAACACAGACGACGAACTGTCATCCCGGGTGTGCCCGCTCCGCTGGGGAGCGGGAGGAGCCTTTTTAAAGGCCCCTCCGGTAATACGCTTTAGGGTTGTTCGAAAAGTCGTTTAAAATTTTTTAATGAAATTTCCGGCCCCTATCATTAATCCGGTTAAATAATTCCCCAACGTGTCCGATTGAATTACTCTCCCTGTATAAAAATCGGTTAGTTTATTCCCCAACCTGTCCGATTGAATTACCCTCTATATCTTAATCCGGTCAGTTAATTCACAGTTATGGGAGATTGTATTATTCCAGAAATTCATTGGTCTTCTCGTTTACGCCGGTCCTGTTCCTTTTGCTTGATCCGTTTTCTCCGTCTCGTTTCAGACAGTCCTTCCTCATAGCCGAACCCGTATCCCATAATCGATGCCTCCAAGGGGGATATCCAGTTATCAGGTTCGCAATCTTCAGCTTCCGGATGCCGGATGTCGGTTTCTTCTATTCCCTCATCGAATACGTCATCCTGAAAGCCCTGGTCATATCCATCGCCATAATCGTCAAGGTCGCCGTCGTCATAGCCTGGGTCAAAATCCATATCGTCCATAAAATCGTCCATTTTGGTTCCTCCTTTTGGTATGTGGCGGATTAATACCCGCACTGCGAGCAGATGATTTTCAGTCGCTTGCCGTTGTATATGGTGATGTCGTTGCCAAATCCGTGATGAAACGTGATGTGATGGCCGCAGTCTAATTTGAATTTCTTACCTTTAAGGGCCTGCTCCAGAATGTCCCTTAATTCGTCTGTGTTGCGGTATTTGCTTTCCTGCGCTTTTGTCATAGTTGGCCTCCTTCAAAACAGAAAGCCCCGCCAAGAGCCAATGAGGGGCTCTGACAGGGCTTTTCTTTTATCAGTTTGATGCGTTGGTTTAGTGTTTCAACATCCCGAGGATTGCGCCCCCGATCCGCTCCAGCTGGTGGGATGTTTCAATGGCGAGCTCCGGAAACTGGGCGGCACGGGTAAAAGCATTGATGATGTGAAACATCGTGGCACCCTGCTCCAGAAAATACGCCTGTTTCACGATTTCCGTTTCCTCCTGGGGCAGCTGGAACTGTCTGGCAAAGGTTTCAATGGAACCGACAGGGCTGGACACCGGCGTCTGCGCGGAAATCTGAAACCGATTTTCCGCGTGTCGTGACTGGCTGATAACGTTTTCCAGGGACAGGTTGAAATTGTCTATCCCCCGCCGGGAAATATGCTTGAATTTCGCATCCACGGATGTTTTGGCGATCAGGCCGTTGGTGCAGACCAGGCGGTAAAAGAATGCGTCAATGGTCAGGGCGAGAAGCCCCACTTCCGAATTGGCGATACTGATGCCCGGAACGATCCTGTCTTTTCCCAGCACATGAAAGGCCCGGCTGTAGTCAGGGACGCTCACGGCCAGCATGTCATTGTTCAGGCAGTAGCGGACTTCCTGACGGGGTGAGAAACCGTATTCCAGCATCCGGGACAGCACTTCCATATTATCCGTGGGAGCATAGCGGTCGGTGAATATGGCCCGGAGACGGTTGCCGTCAAACCGGCAGAACAGGGATTTTCTTTTTTTCTGTTCCTCGGCAATCCAGTAATTCAGGTTATCCGCCTGAAGGCTGGCCGGGCATCTGGACAAATAGGAATACGGGACCCGCAGGCGGTTTGAGAACAGTTTCTGCGCTGACGGCAGCACCTCCACCCTTTTTCCTGCGATCCACATATTTTTGGCACTGTCAAATTCCATATCTGTCAACGGTATGGTTTCATCAAAATAATCAGCGGAAACTTCATGTGCGCGGTCAATGACCTTTTCCAGTGTGGTTGTGTTCATAATGTTCTCCTTGTGTTGTAAGATTGTTTTTGAAAAAGATTGAGTAATGCGAAGGGTAAATATTTTCAGAATGGATTTAGACGGCGATGGAACGGACTTCTCCGGAGTGCAGCATCTCAATAAAGCGGCTGGCTTCAGCCGTGGAAAGGGCGTGTACTTCAACACCGAAGATTTTGATGGTTCTTTCGGACAGATCGCTCAACGAAAAACCATAATTTTTCCTGCCGAGCGAGCGGATGTAACCGAACTGTTTTAACGATAACTGCCGGCGCTTATTTTCAGTGCCGTTTCCGTTTCCGGGATCGGGAGACGTGGCTGTTTTGGCCTCAAATTTGGGCTTGTAAACGTTGCCGTGCCCATCCACCCGCTCAAAATTCACATTAACTCCTCTACTTTGAACGGTCCTTCTTTCGTCCGGCCGGTCGGTGTCCGTTTTGACATCATATAAATGAAGGCCTATGCCGAGGAGGGTGGCGGTTTTCTTCAAGGCATCGGTGGCCGCCGCCTTCAGGTCATCCGCCAGGGAGATAATTTCCCCGGTTTCCCTGGCCTTTTTGATTTTGCTGGAACCAAACTGAGATTTTACAATGTCAAACGCTTTTAATTCGCCCAGGACAAGGACTTCATCGACTTCCTTGACAATCTCGTGCGAAATAATTCTGAAGCTCCATTCCGCGTCAAAGGCGTCATTTAATCGCTGAATGATGGTGTGCCCTTCGATGTAATCCAGCATCCGGCCGAAATTGCCTTCGCGCTGCTTGATCTGGTCCGGGGCAAACGGTTTTTCTAAAAGTTCACGGTTCATAATAGTCCTCCTTACGGTTTAAGTTTGTGGATATAAAAAAGTCGCAGTCACAGCGACCACGCCATATAGCTGGTAGGGGAAAAGTGGAAAGGGGATAAGCGATATACGGGCACCTCACCCCCGGGGGGGCTGGTGTTGCGGAAATGCTGATTTTACAGGGTGCCGTTAATGTGAAGCTGGCGACAGATGGGGTCGAAGTCGATGGACCAGGGGGGGCTATAATTTATATAAAAACGTTGTCGTTGATACTGGGAGGGGGACCCTGGAACGATAAAATATTGACGGATAAAGGGTTTGACCATGATGGATGGAAAACGGATTTTTTACTTGCTGAATATCCTGACCGTTTTTTCTAATTCTACGATATCTCAATCAGGTAAAAAATATACTGATTTCATTGATTTTTATGCCAAATCCGGGTAAGGGTAGTTTTGAGCAAATTTAGAATTTGAGCGAGGACCAATAAGGGAAAATTTGACTATGCTTAAGCTGGTTGAGTGGGGGCTTTCACATAAAGACAGGGAAGAAGACACTCTGCTCGAAAAAAATGTTTTCCCCTATTTGACTGGCTTTGTTTTTCATAAAACGGATCAGCGAGGCTATGAAGGTATTTGCAAATCAGGCGTTATAGAAAATAACCAAGATGCAAAATTTCCTTTTTCTTATCATAGCTCGAATATCAGTTATGGGCGAGATAAAGGGTATGTCTGCTTATTTGACTTTAGAGATGCAGCATTATTTGAAATCAATGAAACTCTTTTAAGATATACCTTTTTACCTTCATTTCAGGACAACTATACTGTCTATTATTTCCATTTGAAAAAAGCATATTATTCCGAGCTTATTCCGGTATCGGCCGCAAGGGAAGAAGTTGGTTATAATAAAATGTGGATACCTTACACTGAATGCTGGTTTCCAGGAGATATTCCAATTGAATACATCAGTCATGTAACAAAAGTTTTTGTAAAGGATAAAAATTAACAATGGCAAAGGCCAAAAAAAATAATATTAAAACCGAAGAGCCCATTGAAAAGCAGTTGTGGAAATCCGCTGACAAACTGCGCAAGAATATTGACGCTGCGGAATACAAGCACATTGTGCTGGGGCTGATATTTTTAAAATACATTTCCGATGCGTTTGAAGAACTCTATGGCAGGCTGAAAGACGGTGAAGGAGACTATGCGGGCGCTGATCCGGAAGACAAGGATGAATACAAAGCAGAAAATGTCTTCTTCGTGCCGGAGACCGCTCGCTGGACCTACTTGCAGACCAAGGCCAAACAGCCGGATATCGGCAAGACCGTGGACAGCGCCATGGATGCCATTGAAAAGGAAAATCCGTCATTGCGGGGCGTGCTGCCCAAAGTATTTGCCCGTGGCAATCTGGACCCCACCAATCTGGGCGGATTGATTGACCTTGTGGGAAACATTGCGTTAGGCGATGCCAAGGCCCGGAGTGCTGACATTCTGGGCCATGTGTTTGAATATTTTTTAGGGGAGTTTGCTCTTGCGGAAGGTAAAAAAGGCGGACAGTTCTACACCCCCCGCAGTGTTGTGGAGCTTTTAGTGGAAATGCTGGAGCCTCACAAAGGCCGGGTGTTTGACCCGTGCTGTGGGTCCGGGGGCATGTTTGTTCAGTCTGAAAAGTTTGTCCAGAGCCATCAGGGAACAACAAACGACATTTCCATATATGGACAGGAAAGCAACCAGACCACCTGGCGTCTGGCAAAGATGAATTTGGCGATCCGGGGTATCGACAGTTCCCAGGTGAAGTGGAACAATGAAGGGTCGTTTTTAAATGACGCACACAAAGACCTGAAGGCTGATTATGTGATTGCCAATCCGCCGTTTAATGACAGTGACTGGAGCGGGGATCAGCTCCGTAAGGACGGACGCTGGAAATACGGTACACCGCCTGCGGGAAACGCCAATTACGCATGGATACAGCACTTCCTATATCATTTAAATCCCAACGGTCAGGCCGGGTTTGTTCTGGCCAAAGGATCGCTGACTTCCAAATCATCCGGTGAAGGGGATATTCGCAAGGAGCTGGTGGATGCCCGGCTGGTGGACTGTATCGTCAATATGCCCGCCAAGTTGTTCTTAAACACACAGATACCGGCATGCCTGTGGTTCTGCTCCAGGAACAAGGCCAACGGCAAATTCCGCAATCGCACCGATGAAATCCTGTTTATAGATGCCCGGAATATGGGACACCTGATAAACCGCCGCACCAAGGAATTTTCAGAAGAAGATATTGCCACCATTGCCCAGACCTACCATAACTGGCGCAACCCGAACGGGGATTATGAAGATATAAAGGGTTTCTGCTCTTCTGCTTCCATTGAACGGATTCAGGAACTGGATTACGTGCTAACACCAGGCCGTTATGTAGGATTGGCGGATGAAGAGGACGATTTTGATTTTAATGAGCGATTTACCAGATTGAAAGCGGAGTTTACGGAGCAATTGAAAGAAGAAGAACGGTTGAAAGCGCTGATCTTGGAAAATTTGGGGAAGGTGAAACCGGGATGAATGATTGGAAGAGTAAACGCTTTAAGGAATTGTTTAAAATTCCGTTACGAAATGGACTTACTAAACCTTCCAGGGTAAGGGGCTCAGGCCTCCGCATGGTGAATATGAAAGAAATATTTGCCTATGATTTTATTACAGACACAACTCCAATGGAACTTGTCCCAGTATCTGAAAAAGAGGAAGTCGCATTACTTAAAGCTGACGATTTACTCTTTGCGAGACAATCATTGGTTGAAGCAGGTGCGGGTAAGATTTCTATATTTAGAGGCAACAAAAAAACTGTGTTTGAAAGTCATCTCATTCGGTGTCGGATCGATATTGAAAAAGCTGATCCAAGTTTCATTTATTACCTTTTTAAATCACCTATTGGAAAAGGAACTGTCAGTACAATTGTAACACAAACTGCTGCGGCTGGAATTAAGGGTTCTGATCTGCAGAACCTTGAATTTGTTTATCCCACGCTTCCTGAGCAAAAAGCCATCGCATCCGTCCTTTCCAGCCTTGACGACAAAATAGACCTGCTCCACCGCCAAAACAAAACCCTTGAAGCCATGGCGGAAACGCTTTTCAGGCAGTGGTTTGTCGAGGAAGCGCAGGATGATTGGAGCGAGGTCTTAATAACGGACCTTTTTGAAATACGTGATGGAACTCATAATTCACCAAAACAAAGCCCTGTGGGCAAACCATTGATTACATCAAAGCATATTGGTGATAACCGACTCGATATTAAAAGCGCATATTTAATATCAGAGGAAGATTTTGATGAGGTTAATAAAAGAAGCAAGGTCGAAAAGGATGATATCCTTTTTTCAATGATTGGAACAATAGGTCTTACTTATCTTGAGCAATCTGAAACAGTGGATTATGCAATCAAAAATATTGGCCTATTTAAAACCTCGCAAAATCCAGACTGGCGTTATTATACATTTTTATGGATCAATTCCTCTCTGGGAAAAGAATTTATTCATGAGTATCGGAGTGGAAGTACTCAAGAATACATTGCACTGGGAAGTTTACGTTCTATCGTTTTTGACGCTCCCCCACCGGACTTACTTCTGAAATTTAATACGTTTATCGATACATATTTTCAAAAAATAAGAAATAATATGGCCCAAATCCGCACCCTTGAAAAACTCCGCGACATCTTGCTTCCCAAACTCATGAGCGGTGAAGTCAGGGTGGAATACGACCATTAAGGCAATAGAAAATGGAAAAAATCACTGAAAACGCCATTGAAGAATTTGCAATCAAACTTCTTGGGAAGCAGGGTTTTCAATACATCTATGCCCCAGACATCGCCCCTGACAGTGACATGCCGGAACGAGCATCTTTTGAAGATGTATTGTTGCTGGATCGCCTGAAATCAGCGGTCAGCCGGATTAATCCGGACATCCCGCCAGAAGCCCGAAACGACGCTATCAAGCAAATCCAGCGCCTCAATTCTCCTGAACTAATTGCCAACAACGAAGCCTTTCACCGGATGCTCACCGAAGGCATCAACGTAACTTTTCAGAAAGACGGCCGCAGCCGGGGGGATCTGGTATGGCTGATTGATTTTGAAAACCCGGAGAACAATGAGTTTTTGGTGGCCAACCAGTTTACAGTGATTGAAAACAACGTGAACAAACGCCCGGATGTGGTGCTGGTTATCAATGGCCTGCCAATGGTGGTGATGGAACTCAAAAATCCGGTTGATGAAAACGCCACGGTGCGGTCCGCGTTTAAACAGCTCCAGACATACAAACAGGCCATCCCCTCTTTGTTTGCGTACAACGGTATCCTGATCATATCCGATGGGCTGGAAGCACGGGCCGGGACGATTTCCTACGGGTTTACCCGCTTCATGGCATGGAAAACGGCTGACGGCAGGACGGAAGCATCAAACCTGACCGGCCAGCTTGAAACCCTGATAAACGGGATGCTCAACAAGAAAACCCTGCTGGACCTGATCCGGCATTTCATTGTATTTGAAACCGCAAAAAAAGAAGATACCCACACCGGCGTCATCACCATTGAGACCGTCAAAAAGCTTGCCTCGTATCATCAGTATTATGCCGTCAACCGGGCCGTGACATCCACCCTCCGGGCATCGGGATTTGCAGACAAGAATAAAGTACAAGAAAGCCCTGATGGTTATGGCCTTCCTGATGTAAAATCCCAACCAGCCGGGGACCGCAAAGGGGGCGTGGTGTGGCACACGCAAGGCAGTGGAAAAAGCCTTTCCATGGTGTTTTATACCGGCAAGATTGTGCTGGCCTTAGATAACCCGACTGTGGTGGTGATCACCGACAGAAATGATTTGGATGACCAGTTGTTTGATACGTTTGCTGCCTCAAAGCAACTTCTGCGACAGGAACCGGTGCAGGCGGACAGCCGGGACCATCTCAAAGCACTGTTAAAGGTGGCTTCCGGGGGCGTGGTGTTTACCACCATTCAGAAATTTTCGCCGGATAATGGCAATGTGTATGAAACCCTGTCTGACCGGAAAAACATTGTGGTGATCGCGGATGAAGCCCACCGGACCCAGTATGGATTTCAGGCCAAGACCATTGACGACAAAGACGCAGATGGAAAGGTCATCGGCAAAAAGTTAGTATACGGGTTTGCCAAGTATCTGCGCGATGCCCTGCCCAATGCCACGTATTTGGGATTTACCGGCACGCCCATTGAAAGCACGGATGTCAATACCCCGGCCGTGTTCGGCAATTATATTGACGTGTATGACATTGCCCAGGCAGTGGAAGACGGGGCCACGGTGCGGATATTTTATGAAAGCCGTCTGGCAAAAATCAGCTTGAGCGAGGAAGGCAAAAAACTGATTGCCGACCTGGATGCGGGCCTTGAGCAGGACGAACTTACCGAGACCCAGAAGGCCAAGGCCAAATGGACCCAACTGGAAGCGCTTATCGGCAGTGAGAACCGGATTAAACAGGTGGCCAGTGACATTATCACTCATTTTGAACTGCGTCAGGAAGTGTTTGAAGGCAAGGCCATGGTGGTTGCCATGTCCCGGCGGATAGCTGCGGCACTCTACAAAGAAATCATCGCCATCCGTCCGGAATGGCATAGTGATGATTTGAAAAGAGGCGTGGTAAAAGTGGTGATGACGTCCGCATCGTCTGACGGCCCGGAAATCTCAAAGCACCATACCACCAAGGACCAGCGTAAGGCGCTGGCGGACCGGATGAAAGACCCGGAAGATGAACTCAAACTCGTCATTGTCCGGGATATGTGGCTGACCGGCTTTGACGTGCCCTGCATGCACACCATGTATATTGACAAACCCATGCGGGGCCACAACCTGATGCAGGCCATTGCCCGCGTAAACCGGGTGTATAAGGATAAGCCCGGCGGTCTGGTGGTGGACTATCTGGGGATTGCGTCCGATCTGAAAAAGGCCCTGTCATTTTATTCGGACAGTGGCGGCAAGGGCGATCCGGCCATTGCCCAGGAAAAGGCAGTTAGCCTGATGCTGGAAAAACTGGAAGTGGTATCCCAGATGTACCACGGATTTGCGTATGAGAATTATTTTGAAGCAGACACCAGTAAGAAATTATCCATTATTCTGGGGGCGGAAGAACATATCCTGGGCCTTGATAACGGAAAAAAACGATACATCAACGAAGTCAACGCCCTGTCCCAGGCGTTTTCCATTGCCATTCCCCATGAACAGGCCATGGACGTGAAAGATGAAGTGGCGTTTTTTCAGGCGGTCAAGTCCCGGCTGGCCAAGTTTGACGGAACCGGAACGGGAAAGACCGATGAAGGGATTGAAACCGCCATCCGGCAGGTGATTGATAAAGCCCTGGTGAGCGACCAGGTCATTGATGTGTTTGACGCTGCCGGAATAAAGAAGCCGGATATTTCCGTGCTTTCAGAAGAATTTTTGCTGGAAGTAAAGGACATGGAGCACAAAAACGTTGCCATGGAAGTGCTCAAGAAACTGCTCAATGACGAAATCCGCGCCCGGACCAAGAAGAACCTGATCCAGAGCAAGTCCCTCATGGAAATGCTGGAAGCCTCCATCAAAAAATACCACAACAAAATTCTGACGGCCGCTGAAGTGATTGAAGAGCTCATCAAGTTGAGCAAAGAAATTCACAAGATGGATAAAGAACCGTCGGAAATGGGGCTGTCTGATTTTGAATATGCGTTTTATACCGCCATAGCTGACAACCAAAGCGCCCGTGAGGTGATGGAAAAAGACAAACTACGGGAACTGGCCGTGGTGCTGTTTGAAAAAGTCAAAGCAAACGCCTCCATCGACTGGACCATCAAGGAAAGCGTGAGAGCCAAGCTGAAGGTGATTGTGAAGCGAACATTGCGACAGTATGGGTATCCGCCTGATATGCAGAAACTGGCGACGGAGACCGTGCTGAAGCAGGCGGAGATGATCGCGGAAGAGTTGGCGAATGTGAATTAAAGGGTTGAGCGGTAATGTTTAAAAAAAAATTAAAATATCATCATATACAGTTATTTTCAGTATCCGGTATTCTTTTGCCAGCTGATATTGATGAATTGCCTCTTATTGATGGCGAATTGGGGGCTGTAAAAGTATACTTAACCCACTCACCAGACATTTGTGTTTTAAATATTAGTAGAGGTTCGGCTTTTGGCTTAATGATGGGTAAGGGCCGTCTCCGCGATAAAGGACAAAAAGAATTCAACGAAGAATTAAATGAAGAAATAGAACGCATATCTGATGGAATTAAGAAAAGGTTTAAAAGCAAGCCTGTATTTGTTATCGAAATTATAGGAGAGACAGAACTTAATACGCCCCATCCCCTTAATGACCTCGGTGAATATCTAATATGTATTGATGGAGTTGACAAGCCAACCATACGACGACAGACTGCTGATTTAACAAATACAGCCATATCCTCATTATACCTTGCCAGTTATAAAGATTTTGAACTAAAAAAAATTACAAATGGGCTTCACCTAACAGATGAAGATGGTAAGATATATTACTCTTTCTCTTTTTCTATGACGGGAAGAGGTTTTGTTTCAACAACTGTTGACACTACATTGACTGTAAATACTTCCGAGTACGCTCAAAAAATATCCAAAACAAAATTAAGCAAAAAAGTTATTCGATTGTTAACACAGGCACTTGATGAAAATGATGATTTTTTAAAATCTTTTCTTTTCGCATGGACTGCTTTAGAAATTTTCATCCAGAAAGCTTTTAAGGAATATAATCAACTATTCTTTGATGAAATACTTGGAAACAATCCTCCGGCATTGACCAAGCAGTATTTTGAAAGATTAAATCATGTAATGAAAGATAAATACCGGCTTAAGGATAAATTTATTATAGTGGCATCTTTGTTTTGTGAAAAATCAGCAGAACAAGATTTGGAAAAATTTAATAAAATAAAAAAAATCAGAGACGAATTTTTTCATGGAGAAGAGATAAGTGAAGAAGAACTGATCGTGGAAGAGACCTTGGCACTGCTGAAAAAATATATGCAGTCGTATTATGAAAGAATGGCATAATATTGAACCCTTAATAGATATCCAGATACCCAGCACCAAAAATTTGTAAAGAATAGATAAAATGCTCTTCCATGAGAAAGAAGAAATTCAATATTTTCAATCGGATCGCGGATAAGACAGAAATCAAAATATCCGCCAGCGTCAAAGAAATTCATCCCGTGATGGAATGCCTTGTTGAAAGTCTAGCAAATTTGGACTTTATCCATTTTATCCGGATATCCGCCGAGGATCTCAAAGCCTCCAGCGAAATCACAGAAGGCCGGGTAAAAATTCCCATTACCAAACCAGACCATCCGACGGCAACGGGTGTTCATTTGATTGTTGATGAGCCTTTCAATGGCGTCCAATTTTATGAAATTACGTCTTCTGGTAAAGGGTATGGTGGTAAAATGGTGGAAGCCGTGATGCATGCCCTGCCAAAAGACTGGGAAGCATATGTTGTGATGGACTGGAGCCAGGGATTTTGGGAGAAGATGGAGGGAAAATATAAAAAGCTATCCAGGATTTAATAATCCATCTGTCGCTTCCAAAGAGCCTTATCTTTTTCTCTACCAGTGCCACCTCTCTTTAAGTCTTGTCAGCACAAACGGAACTCTGTATAATCACAGGACCTTTTGAGCGAATTCCACACAGGGGATACTGATAAGCGTCAAAATAGCGGACATTTCCGTTAATGGCCCAAAACCCCCAGGCAAGGGAAAGGCAATGGACCGGCAAGAGATTATCATTAAAACAGTATTGGCCCACTATCCGGACATAGAGGGAATATATCTGTTCGGGTCCCATATTGAAAACGCTGCTACCGTAGAGAGCGATATGGATATTGCCCTGTTGCTTCCCCATGATCAGGCCAAAGAAGAAAAAAACCTTGTTTTAAGCAGTTGCCGGTTCGACCTGGAAGAGGTGCTTCATCAGAGGGTTGATTTGTTAAACGCCCGGCAAGTATCAACCGTCTTTCAAAAGGAAATTATTTCAGGAGAATTGATTTATTGCGCCAATCAATACGCGGTGGATGAATTTGAAATGCTGACCCTGTCTTATTATCAGAGATTAAACCAGGAACGTGCCGGCCTTCTCAAAGATTTTCTCAAGACCGGAAGGGCTTATGCGATATGAAGGACATCGCCATCAACAAAATTCAGAGTATTCAGCGATGTGTACAACGGGCGAGGGAAGAATATCAATCCGACCCGGAGGGATTTGACGATAACTACACCCGGCAGGATGCATCAGTCCTCAATATTCTCCGTGCCTGCGAACAGGCCATCGACCTTGCCAACCATACCATCAAAGCCCATAAAATGGGTATCCCTACCTCCAGTGCGGAAAGCTTTGATTTGCTGCGCCAGCAGTATGTGATTGATACCGCATTGTCAGAAAAACTTAAGCAGATGATCCATTTCCGCAATACCATCATTCACCAATACCAGAAAATGGATGTGGAAATTGTGAAATCCGTTCTTGGTTCAGGCCTTGATGATTTGATTGAATTCACGGATCGCATCATGGCTTTCAACAGGTAAGTTTTATCCTGATTTATTCCTGCCATCATACTTCCCCCACTGGCAGATTGTAAGGGGATTTGGGATAGCGTAACGAGGTAGAGGGATGTTGTGATAGCCTATAGCTATAGCTTATACATATTTATTTGTACGCTACCGGCATAACCGACTATCCACAGACAAAAGCCCAAACCAACACACACAAAAATGGGCATCGCCATGCCAAAAAGGAAATTGTTCACAATCGGCTTTACTCAAAAAGATGCTCGCTCATTTTTCAAATTACTCCAAACTGCGGGAGTATCAAAAATTATTGATGTGAGGCTCAACAATAATTCTCAACTCGCAGGATTTAGCAAACGTGATGATCTGGCTTATTTCTTAAAAGAGATATGCGACTGTGACTATTTCCACGTAACAGATTTTGCCCCGACAAAAGAAATTTATACCGCATACAAGAAGGAAGGCTGTGGCTGGGCTGAAATGAAAAAACGCTTCACCAAGCTGATGAACGACCGGAAGATTGAGAATAGATTTAAAACAGATGAGCTGAACAATGCCTGCCTCTTGTGTAGCGAACACGAACCTCAACATTGCCATCGTCGTCTGGTAGCAATATATTTACAAGAAAAGCTCGGAGATATTGAGATCATCCATCTTGTGTAAAGAAAATTTTTAAATGTTTCCATATGTGGAAACGGATTTTCACCTTATTTTTTGCTGGTTTTATTTGCGCTAACGTATCTGGCCACAGTGGGAGATTGTTAGGGGAGTTGGGATATCAGAATGAGGTAAAAGGATGAGCTGATACCTTATATATAGTGATTTTATATCTATCTATATTTGTTAGACGCTATCAGCATTACGATGAGACAAAAAGCAGCGGCAACATTCTAAGGGGTGTCAAGAACACACACTCATTATAAAATAATTAATTTTTTGAAGTGAAAAAGATAAGTTGAAAGTTCTATTATTAGGTGCTGGAGCATCAAAAAGTTATTCTAAATCGCCAACTGGCCAGCGTATGCCAATTGCCAATGATTTTTTCAACACATTCTCAAAGTTGGAAATTAGCAATAACCCATTTGTTATCATTGGAGCTATTGTTTATTATATTGAATTGAAAAAACAATTGTCAGTCTATGAATATTTTAATGGAAACAATAATATAGAAGAATTTCATTCCGAAATCGAGAGAGAATATATCTCAAAAATTGAAACAGATGATTTCGGAGAATATATGCTACCTGATAAAGTCAATAGTGAGTTGATCTTCCTTTTTGCGTCAGTCATTAATGAAATTCAGAATGGACCAATTTCAAGTGCGCATTACAAATTAGCAAAGTATCTGACATCCAATGATATTATTCTGACTTTTAACTGGGATACCCTCATGGATAGAGCTCTTTCAGAAGTGACTAATTGGTCTACTGATTGTGGATATATCGTCAAACCCAAAAAAATATATCGGAATGGATGGATTTTACCAAACCTTGAAGAAAAAAAGTCTCCAAAATTGATAAAATTACATGGCTCTACTAATTGGATAACCAGTCCCACAATAGTAAAAAAAGGTAAGCCAGTTTTATCTCAAGCATCATCACCAGAGACTTACTATGTCTTTGAATCGACAGTTGAACCTTTTCCAGCTTATGAGGGGCGTTATATGGCAGGGTATGAACCATTTTCTTACGGTTATTACCCACCAAATATACCAGATGATCCAGGTATAAGTGCTGATAAAGGGTATATGTTTTTTTCGTCAACTTTAAGAACTCCATTGCGGCCGAAAGTTCAAGGAGATAAGAGTGGTCTAACTTCAATCCCTTTGATTATCCCACCAGTTAAAAATAAAAGCTATAATATGTATGGCTCGCTTTTTAAAAAACTATGGGAAGAAGCAGAGAATTCATTAGTTAAAGCTAATCAAATTATTGTCATTGGGTACTCTTTTCCCAAAACGGATATTCAAAGTAATAATCTATTCATAAATGCATTCATGAAGCGTGATAATTTGCCAAAAGTTACTATAATAGATCCATTGCCTGCTAAAATTGTAGACAAATTTAAATATGAATTTGGCATCCCGACAGAAAAGCTTGATGTTTACGATCAATACTTTACTGATAATTTTGATATGCAGATGCTTTTTAAAGATGATTAAAACGTTCGTTGTTGAGTTAATAACTCTTTAGTGTGACATATCATTATTTTTCCGGTCTCACTTTATCTAAAAAAATCATTTTTTTTTGTCCCAAAATGCCTACTTCAGGCCAATATATATTGTAGAGAATTTGCTACAGGAAATTAAGTTTGTTAGCTAAAGTCAGTTTATCTATAATTTCCTTTCCAAATACCTCAGCGTTTAATCATTCGTGAAAACGCATTCCAAGGCTTGGATGCGTTGCCACGACCCCATGACTTAAAAGTCATGCCAGAGTATCTGCATTGTCGTTTGAAAAATAATATTATTTTTTACCGGGCTATATTCAAAATTCCTGCGAAATTTTTAATGAAAGATTTGTGCGAGAGATGATCACGGTAGCTATTGAACTTGCGCAGAAGATGATGCTTTTTCTCTCCAGATGCCTATTCTCAATAAATGAGCCTTGGCAAGATTGGATACCGAGGCCAATGAACGGCCCCGGTCTTAGTTGATAGTATCAGTTCCAGCAATAACCCTGCTTTTCAAGGAAGGCTTTGAATTGTTCTTTTTTTCTCCACAGCCTCTTGCGGTAGGCATCATAGGTCATGCCAAGGGTTGTGGCCGTTTTTTTGAGGTCTTCATATCCAAGCAAGACCAGAGCGTCGGTTGTTCCGAAATGTTCGAAAATAAGCTCTCTCAGCTCCTTGCCGATGAATAAATCTTCTGGTGTTGTAATTTCAGCCGGCTCTGGAAACCCTCCATCAATCATTGCGTCCAGTGATATTCCGCTACGGTAATAATATCGTTCCACAAATTTTTTGAAATCACGTAAATTGTTATAACAACAATGCGTGACGAATGTGGACAGGGCTTTTTCAGACTGATATTTTTTTTCTAATGTTTTTTTTCTAATGTAATAATCCAACATCGCCTGGAATATTTCCTCTCTCTCGAGATCATACCTTTTTTGAAGAAGCTGAATTATCCCGCTTATTTTTTCATTTATTTCTAATTTTCCCTTTCCCGAAAACGTTTTACGAAAGTATTCCAAGGACTGCTCAAGGAGCTCGTCCCTATCCATCAAAGTGAAGCGCTCCGCAATGGGAATAAGGTTGATGGGTGTTGTTCGTTTTCGGTGTTGGACTGTTCGATTTCTTCATATTATGAATTCTCCTTCTGATTTATTTTTTGTAAAAGCCCGCTACCATTCGGATAACGGGCTTTTGTTCGGTTATTTCAATTTTTCAATCAGCTTTTTGGCTTCCGCTGTCAGGGCGAAAATGTTGTAGATGAGCAAAGGAACATCGCATCTCTCAAAATCCTCGTGATAGAGCATACAAACGGATTTCAGACATTCCCTGTCCAGCATGGGGCATATCTTTGCCTGATTTTTATTTTTCTTATTCAATGCCATTGCTACCACCCCCCTTCGGCTAATTTATTCCGCGCATTGACCGCTGCACCTCTGATTGAATAGCCATTTTCCAGATACTGCTTGATGAGCTGAAGCAACTGAATATGGTATTCTGAATACCTTCGATAGGCGCGATCACCGCATACTATCCGTTCCGGCGAAGGGATATATTTCTGCTCTTCCCAATACCGCAATTGCTTTTGTGTAATTCCGGTTTTTTCAACCGTCTCACCAATTCCGTAACTTTTGAATTCTGAATTCTTCATATTCAAAAATCCTCCTGTGATTTATTTGAGGCAAAAAAAATATGCCTTTAATAATTTCAAGGTCAGATTATTCCTGAATTTGGCAGGACAATAGAGGGAAAATGAACTAAAATCAGTTATTAAGAAGACTTCAGAATTTTTTTGGCAGATAATGGTGGAATTTATGGGGAATGCGTGAAGTAAAAAAAATTATTTTTTTTCAAATGGAGTTAATCTTGTGACAAGTTGACTTTATTTCGGCATGTTTAGACATCCATGCCCGGTGCTGGTGGTGCGGCCACACCCATCATTTTCTTTATTTTATCTTTCCATTTAATTTGCGGATCGTCTTTGTAGCGGTCATAAATGGGTTGGATTTTTTCCTTGGTCTGATTGGCTTCAATAGTTTCAAGGGCTTTGCGCACTTCGTCATTACCAGCTTTTGAAACTTCAGTGATATGGTTGAATGTGCCAATCCAGAGGGCATCATTTACAAAAGGCTTCAGATCAGCAACTAGGGCGTCTATGTTGGGGCTATCCAGCATCGGCTCAATGCTCACCGATGTTTTAAATCCCTGATTGAAAGCATATTCCAGGCTGGCTTTTCTTTCCGCATAAGATGGCGCGTTGGGCTCCCAGAATTTCAAAACAGCATCATCTGTTGCGCCGATAGTGAACCTGAACAGAATTTCATTCCTGAAAAAGGCTGATGCGTCACAAACTCGTTTAATACATTCCAGCCGGGGCTTTGATACAATCAGGACCTCATTGCCTGCTTTCAGCAATTTCCCCAATACCGTCAGATAAGCCTCCAGATTTTTCGGAGTGATGTCGTGAGTGGTGGGAAAAGCGACACGACCATTAAAAAGCTTTCGCTTGGCGTCGATTTCCTTTTCTCTCAACACCTCATCTTTCCAGTGCCCTTTCTTGATCCAGCCCCTTCGATAGGCCGGAGCCTTGTTAAAACAGTAAATGCAATCATTTTGGCACCCAAAACAAATATTGACGATATTTCCGGGCTTTGTCCAATCCCGAAAACCAACGATACGTTTTTTCTCTGTCGCATCCTCTGGAATGGCCAAAGCTTGTACATCTTCTAAAGCACTAGCTATTTTCTTTTGCGCCTTCCGATACCGTCCTGCCATATCTTCATGGTATTTAGTCAGGTCAATAGCCTCTTGTACGCCCCAAGATAGAAGGCTGGTGTCCAACTTT
Organism: Desulfobacterales bacterium; assembly: GCA_963675805.2. Taxonomy (GTDB): domain Bacteria; phylum Desulfobacterota; class Desulfobacteria; order Desulfobacterales; family Desulfosalsimonadaceae; genus SURF-3. The sequence goes on from CAXXNU010000007.1 coordinate 517,464, forward strand.
CTTAATTCGGATAAGGATGGTGGATTATCTATGGATAGCGTCGGCTTGTTTCCCTTTAAAAATTTCTGCTCTTTTAACTCACTGATCCGCTCTTTTAACTGTGCTACAGTATAGCCGTTTTTATCAATCTCATCGATAAGCTGTTTTTTTGTTTCCAGATTGTGAATATGGGTGAGTAAAACTTTGTGACTTTTTCCCAGCTGTCCATATGTGGAAACCTTTTTAAATCGGCGTGTGTCCACCGCTAAATTCAGAGCATTGTAAATCCATGACTTGGATGGCACGTCATCCTGGCTGTTGTGTAGTTTCAGTATCAACTGGCGGAGCGACTGATTTTTTAACGGCTTTTTTTGATATGCCCGCTCAATATTGTCACCATAAAATTCCTTGAGCAGATAATCCCCTGCCTCAAGCATAGCTTGGCTTATACGGTGTATGAAAATACCAGACAGTTTGGCATAAGCCTTTTCAACAAGGGCATTGTCTGGCTGGGGTTCAGCGGGTTTACTTGTAACCTGTTTGGCCGGGAGTAATTCAGAAGTCGTGTTTGATATTTTAAGAAGTTCAATTAAGGCATTTGCCAGAATTTCAGCTGTGCTATCAATATACTCTTTTTCCCGGAAGCCTTTCTTCCGAATTTCAATTTGTACTGACTGGACTTGTGAAAGAGGGGTTTTCTCTTGATTGAACCACTGGTTCATATTGTCTTTGTCGTATCCACAGTACGTCTTTTCTCCCTTCTTTTTTTCAAAGCTTGCCAGAACAGTATTCATTCCGTTTTCAGAGAGAAGGGATAACAGGCTATCGATAGTTTGAGCTGAGGCAGTATAACGGGGCTTTTTCCCCTGTCCATAGCCGACTACAGCGTGAAGCTTTTCAGGGGTGTTTTTATATTCTGTCTTTATCGCTTCTGCGGGTATATTAACGTCATCTATGCCGTGAACCCAAACTAGCAGCATATTTTCATTTTTACCGATGAAGTCTCGGATCGTTGGAATGAATTCTGAATGCTTCTTCGCTTGACTGATTTTATTTAAATCCAATACTGTCTTGCGAATTTTATAATTAATGATGGCGCTACAACCTATTTTTTCAGCGACTGCTTCGACGATCTCAGCTGTATAATCATCATCCATTTCTTCTTTGGGTTTAAGCTGGTGAAAACCATGAGGAGAGATTAAAAGCAGAGAGCTGTTGGGGTTGGATATGATGTTAAGCTTTTGCTTGGCAGCGAGCTGTTCAAGGCTGAGGGTTTGTTCAGCAGGTGATGTATCTTCAGATTTCATCAGATTAGCTCCTTTGGATGGAGACAGTTCGTAAACTACCGTGAAATAAGGGACTTGGTCAAACGATAGCACACCGATGTTGTACAATTGTGAATTGTGAGACTTTTCTCAAATCATGTCAACACAAAACTCATTGATATTATAAGTTAAACAAGCTTTAAAAAAACTTTTAAGCTTTTCAATTTTAAAATTTTATATATAATATCAATTATTTATGGTTTAAGAGATTTATTAAGGTAGGAATAAAACAGGATAACCGATGTATTCCAGTGTATAAATGGTGCGATTTTTATGGTACAAAATTCGCCCACTTTGTTTCTTTTTCGTTGCGTTTATTTCGATTATTGTAAAATTTTAGATATAAATAATTAATTGAAATCAATGGGAAGTCTTGAATGTCAACGATTTAGAGTTTTTTGTAGTACGGAGCTCATAACCCGAAGGTCCAAGGTTCAAATCCTTGCCCCGCTACCAAATAAAATCAGATAGTTAGCCGGTCTTTGACCGGCTTTTTTTATGTCTGAATTCATCAAGTGGTACAATATTCGTACAAGTCTGAATTTTTTTTGCCCCATGCCCAGCCTTTTTTTCTTGTGCCAGCCGGTCGACCGCTTCTGCCTTATCAGTTTTTACCCTGCCGTCTACAAAGCTACGGAAAGCCTGACCGTCATTTCGAGTCTTTCTGGGTTTCCACTTGTAATAGCGACGGTTAATCATTTCCAATGAAGCATGTCCCATCATGTTCTGAACCCACCCCACTTCCTCTCCAGACGATATCATCATCGTAGCAAACGTATGACGGGCCTGAATCGGCGGTCGGTATTCAATACCCGCTTTTTCAAGCACCGGTACCCAGACCTCTTTTCTGAAATGGTCTGTGGTCATCCGATCCCCGTTTTTGGTCAGGAAAATGTGCCTGCAATGCCTGGTTAACTTTTTTTGAGTATTCAACGCACTGACGACTTCAGGAAGACAATCAATCATGCGAAAGGAGCTGGGGGTCTTTGGTGGCCCATCCTGGCCTTGAACAAAGGTTTTATTAATATCCAATTGAGGGCAGAATTCCATATCCTCCTTGTAATCTTTCCAAGTCAGCGCATTGATCTCACCGGCTCGCATACCGCTATAAAAAAGTACTTCTGCATAGGAACGATACCAAGGGTCAATTTTGTCCAGTATCTGCTGTATTTCCTTCAAGGAAAACGGGTCGATCTTGACTTCATCTTCTTTGAGTTTTTTGAACTTCTTCATTACATTTTCTTTAATGATTCCTTCTGCTTGAGCAAGATCAAAAACGGATTTCATGGGGATCATGATATTATTAGCCCGCTTTGCCCCGACGTCAAGACCGCTTCGGAAATCAAGAATTTCAATTAACGAAATTTCATTCATCGGTCGATCCTTAAAAACAGGCAGAATATGACCATTCATTATGGACCGGTAATCGGGCCAGGTTGTATACTTTACCTGTTTTTTATGGATCGGTGCCCAGATTTTGGCCATCTGACCGAATGTCATCTGCGTATCTCTTTCAACCGGTGCATCCAGCTGGTTATATTTTACAAGATTGTTCAAGTACTCATCCCGCAAATCCCTTGCAATTGATTCCTTGCTGACCCCCAGCGAGCGCTTAAAAGTCTGCCCCTTCCATAAAATCCGGAAATACCATATCCCGTCAATCTTTGACAGATTTCGATTCTTGTTTTTAGCCATTATTCTATCCTCCAATCTTCATTCGAGGATATTCTTGGCTCCCCGCTTATTTTTTTTGGTTTTTCTTTAGCAACACCTCCTCGTTGATTCTTTGTGTATCTTTCAATAAACTCATCCACCGCATCCTGAAAATACATTTTTCTGGATGAGCCTGGGGCTTGAAAAAACGATAACAGTTTTTCATTGCGCCAGTTTTTAATGGTATTTTCTGATACACCAAAAATTTCCGCAACTTCTTTTTGAGACAATAATTTTTTTCCCATAACAATACCTCACTATTCATAAAATGCGCTGATCCACAGCGATTTGAACAGTGATGATCCCGTGAGGTTTGGGCTCACCCTGTTCTGTGCGGTTTAAAACCGCCTGATGTGCCTAATTCCACATAAGGGAATCGCACATTTTTATAAGGAACGGAGATCTGGACCTCCGCTCCTTTTATCAATTTTTCTTTTAATCTGTTCTTGTGCCTGCAAAGGCAACCTCTGGTTCGGATTTATTCGCCTGCCATGTCTCCATTTCTTTTATCATTTCGGTCATATTGCTAAAAAACGTTGTGCCTCTCTCTGTCTGGAATTCCTGCACCTTTCCGGAAACTGGCTTGCTTCTCGCTGGTTTGACTGGCTTGCCGATGGCATTTTGGTCCAGACCCAATTTTTTCATGATGACCGGTTTATATTTTATTGCCACTTCATACCCCACCGCACTGCGATTCAGGTCTTTTGCTATTTTCATAGTTGTGCCACTGCCCAGAAACGGGTCCAGTACCGTGTCGCCCTCAAACAAATACATTTTTATCAACCGGGAGGGCAATTCTTCCGGCCACTCGCTTGGATGGCCATCTGCGTTTCTTGAGGAATTGATTTTCCAGACACCCTTTACATATTCTTTCCACTCCTCTTTGTTCAGCCGTGACCGCAATTGGATATATTTTCCGGGCATCTGCCGTTCCCCCTTTTTCTGGAAAACATACACCGGCTCGAAATTGTCCATGATCCGGTAATTCGTATGCCGTGTTTTACCGGTATACAGCTGGTTTCTTTTTGACCAGGCAATCTGCTTTTCCCAAATGATGACATCCTGCAGATAGACATCATGCTTTCTTAAAAAGTCCTGATACACATTGCCAATCAGCAACGTTTCCCGCTCTTTGTTTTTATTTTTATAATTGTTGATGTCGCCAATATTCAGGATCATCATCCCCCCCGGAACCAGCACCCGGCAACATTCTCTTAAAACCGCCTGATTATCTTCTATCAACTTTTGTAAGGTCTTATCTTTTTCATACTCCATACCAATGCCATACGGCGGGCTGGTAAGGACCAGATGGATGGACGCATCGGAAAGCTCGGACATATCCCTTGCGTCTTTAAAATGGACGCCCTTAATCTCTGTTTCAGGGACTTCAGCTTCGTTTGTTGATCTGTGTACCTCCATTTTCTTGATGTATTCTGCGATATTAAATTTTGCTGTGCGCACGGACCAGTCATGGTCTATAATTTCTCTGGCCTTACGGCGTTGCTCATCTTGAAGCTTGAGTTTGTGCAATTCCCGGCCATGTGCTTCTGTCAGGCGACCGGCATGAATATGGTCCTGCACCTCGTTCGGTAAATCCAGCAACTTCAGGCTGTTTGTTATTGCCGAAGGTGGTCCGTAACCCCGTAAGGAGAGCTCCCGGTGGCCGTAATTGAAATTGTCTTTCAACCGTTTTAAATGTTTTGCGATCTCAACGGGTGAGAGGCTTGCCCGTTCAACATTTTTTAAATAGGCAACTCGGCCCGCCTCTTCAGGCGTCAGCCCTTTTTTGACATAACATTCGACTTCGGTGAATTTCAGATTCTGACAGGCCTGAAGGCGCCTTACACCGTCTAAAATTTCAAATGTGTCAGACGTCACCTCATTTACCAACAGGGGCTCCTGAAGCCCGTCTATGCGGATGCTGTTTTCTAAACTTTCTACATCGTCGATATTTTCCCTGGGATGCATGCCGTGCTTTACCAGGTTCCCGACATTCACTGATCTTAATTCTGCTTTTTCGACGTTTTCTGCTTTTTTGCTCTTTGGTCCTTCTGGTGCGGTTGTTGCTAAAATCTGTTCAGTTTTTTGTTTCATAAGACTCCTTTTCAAACGATTGAACATCAAACTTTTATCTGCCGGATCACTGTACCGTCAGATGCCGAAACCCAAAGCGCGCGCTCACTTATCAACACTGTAAGTACCTAATTTAATTATACAAGAAGCTTCTACGATAGGAACGGGCGTCTATGTGATATGGCTTGAAATTAATTTAAAAACAGAAGGTTAGGAATGAAAAATCAGAGATTGCTGAAACATAGAAACGGGCTTCTATGTTTTGCTAAGAAAATTATAAAAAACTGAAGTAAATTATTTTTTATGGAGAGGGTTTGAAAGCGGATTCATAGTTTTTTGGTGGGACGCAAATTTGCAAGCCATCTTTGGATGATCTCTTCAGTAAAAAGATCTCCATTTAATTTGACGGCTATTTTGTTTATATCGTTATCAAAGGCCATGTCTTTTACTTTGATTGAAGGATCTTGCTCCCATTTACGTTTAGCGATTAAAATGACCTGCTCTTTTATTTCTGTGGAATGTCTTGTTTTTCTGGGCTTCTTTCTTTCGAAACATTCCACAGGTATATCTTCAGGGGCTTTTACTCCTGCACTACCGCTTGATGCCTCAAGAGCCTGATGAATTGTACTGGCACCATCTGCTATAAATGACGCTTCGGTTTTTAGCTCCGGAAACTGTTCTCTCATCAATTTCATTATCCGCAGAAAATCCAGGCCCTGATATCTGGCCTTTGATGCCAAATCCATAACGGATTCAAAAAAACGGATGACGGTTTCTCCGTCTGTACCCCGAAAGCAGAACTGATTGAAATCCTGTTTATCAAAATCCGTAAAAAAAATAACATACGGCAAGCCCTCTGTATTCAATCCGAATTGACGGCAGATGGAATCCACTTCTGCATCATCCAATTGAACCTGATAGTCATCAGAAAATATTTCCTGGTAATAAACGGGATTCATATTTTCAAACCAGTCGGGGGGTATCTGATCAATGATAATAATTAAAAGGTTTCCGCTGTATTCATGAATGCGGTTGAAGGAGTTCAGCACGTAATTCCTGAAGTCAAAATGTTCGGTCTTATACAGCAGGATGCAATAATGATCATAGTCTGCACGCCTTTTTATATCTTCATGGTGTATCAAAAAATCATTCAAACTCTGAACGGGTAGCATATTTTGACTTCTCTCTTAATTGTTCAAACAATTGAACGGCATCACCAGAATATTCAACTAAACGCACTGCTATATACCATAAAATCAAAAAGCTTGTAAACTATCGCGCCAATTTTTACAGGCAGACACGGTGTTGAGGCTGGAGAGAGAAACACCCTCCAGCCCCTGCCGTTACAGGCTATCAGGGAAAACCCATTATCTTCCGTTTTCATTATTCCGCTTACGCCGTTCCTGCTTCTCCTCCCATAACCGCCTTCTACGCTGTTTTTCCGCAAGTCCTTCTTCGAGTCCGAAGCCATAGCCCATTATCATTGCCTGTTCACGGTCAATCCAATTTTCCGTATCTTGTTCAACATCCTTTTGATAAGGGTTTCCATCATCAATATTATCTGAATAATCATCGTTAGAGTATTCTTCATCATTCCAATCATCAAAACTTCCGTCTTCAAAGCCTTCTTGAAAATCCATATCATCCATAAAATCTTCCATAATGTGCCTCCTGTATTTTTTTTTAATATCCACATTGTGAGCAGATAATTTTCAGTTTTTTGCCGTTGTAAATGGTGATGTCATTTCCAAATCCGTGGTGAAAGGTGATGTGATGCCCGCAGTCTAATTTGAACTTTTTGCCTTTGAGGGCCTGTTCCAGAATGTCCCTTAATTCGTCTGTGTTGCGGTATTTGCTTTCCTGCGCTTTTGTCATAACTTGGTCTCCTTCAAAACAGAAAGCCCCGCCAGATGGCTCCGGCAGGGCTTTTCTGTTATCAGTTTGATGAATCGGTTTAGTGTTTAACCATCCCGAGGATCGCGCCCCCGATCCGCTCCAGCTGGTGGGATGTTTCAATGGCGAGCTCGGGAAACTGGGCAGCACGGGTAAACGCATTGATGATGTGAAACATTGTCGCCCCTTGCTCCAGAAAGTACGCCTGCTTCACGATTTCCGTTTCCTCCTGCGGTAATTGGAACTGTCTGGCAAAGGTTTCAATGGAACCGACAGGGCTGGACACCGGCGTCTGCGCGGAAATCTGAAAGCGATTTTCAGCGTGTCTTGACTGGCTGATGACGTTTTCCAGGGACAGGTTGAAATTCTCAATACCACGCCGGGAAATATGCTTGAATTTAGCGTCCACGGATGTTTTCGCAATCAGACCGTTGGTGCAGACCAAACGGTAAAAGAATGCGTCAATGGTCAGGGCAAGAAGCCCCACTTCCGAATTCGCGATACTGATGCCCGGAACGATCCTGTCTTTTCCCAGCACATGAAAGGCCCGGCTATAATCAGGGACGCTCACGGCCAGCATGTCATTGTTCAGGCAATAGCGGACTTCCTGAAGGGGTGAGAAGCCATATTCCAACATACGGGACAGCACTTCCATATTATCCGTGGGAGCGTAGCGGTCGGTGAATATCGCCCGGAGACAATCGCCGTCGAACCGGCAGAACAGGGAATTTCTCTTTTTCTGTTCCTCGGCAATCCAAAAATTCAGGTTATCCGCCTGAAGGCTGGCAGGGCATCTGGACAAATAGGAATACGGGACCCGCAGGCGGTTTGAGAACAGTTTCTGTGCCGACGGCAGTACCTCCACCCTTTTTCCTGCGATCCACATATTTCTGGCGCTGTCAAATTCCATGTCCGTCAGCGGAATTATTTCATCAAAATAATCAGCAGACAGGGTGTGAACGGTTTCAATTACGTTTTCGAGTGTTGCGGTTGCTTTCATTACGGTTTCCTCCTGTGGTTAGGTTGTAAGTAAAATGGCAGTTTATAAGAGCCGTCCTTTCAACGTTTGTGCGCACTTATCCCGTTGGACGGTACAGACTGGGTAAAACTGGGTTTTGAAAAATAGGCAGGATACTGAACGGTGAGTTACATTGAGGCGGAGCGAATTTCTCCAATTTGAAGCATCTCAATGAAACGGCTGGCTTCTGATGTGGAAAGGGCGTGTACTTCAACGCCGAAGATTTTGCTGGTTCTCTCGGACAGGTCGCTCAATGAATAGCCATAATTCTGGCGACCAAGCGAACGGATATAGCCGAACTGTTTCATCGATAATTGACGCCGACCGTTGCCGTTGCGATTGTCAGCAGGGGGCGGTTCTGTTTCTTCCCCTCTTGTTGCTGTAAACTGTGGCCTGTAGACGTTTTCTGTGCCTTCAACTGGTTCAAATGCCACGTCGCAATTGCCTTGTCTGCGGGGAGGCGGATTTTTGGTTTTGCCATTACCGCCATTGTAAAGCTGGAGCCCCACCCCCAGCAATGTGGCGTTTTTTTTCAGAGCATCAGTGGCCGCCGCCTTCAGATCATCCGCCAGGGAGATAATTTCCCCGGTTTCCCTGGCCCTTTTGATTTTGCTGGAACCGAACTGGGATTTTACAATGTCAAACGCTTTTAATTCGCCCAGGACAAGGACTTCATCGACTTCCTTGACAATCTCATGCGAAATAATTCTGAAGCTCCATTCCGCGTCAAAAGCGTCATTTAATCGCTGAATGATGGTGTGCCCTTCGATGTAATCCAGCATCCGACCAAAATTTCCTTCGCGCTGCTTGATCTGGTCCGGGGAAAATGGTTTTTCTAAAAGTTCTCTGTTCATGGTGTTCCTCCTTGCTTGATTGTGTTATTTGTTGGTTGGTTGACAAAAAAGACATTCTCCGCATTTGGTTTTGTCCCGGCAGGCCCTGCATATTTTTTGGTGATCCAGAAGGCCCGGCAGGTGTTCAAAGATTTTTTCCATTGCTCGGGTCATGGGAATTTCCAGAGCCCAGGCAATCCGTCTCAAAGTACAGGATGCCTCCATGCTTAACTCCGGCGTATACGCCATTTGATTGTCACCTCCTTTCAAAACAAAAAAACCCTTTTGCCGGCTGGCAAAGGGCTCCCTGTCGTTATTGGTATTTTTACTGCGTCAGTCTATTTCACCGTATATCTCACTGATTATTCCATGGTCCGCAAAGCTGTAATAGCAATCATTGTCCATGCTGATAATCAAATGTTCATGCACCTGAATATCCAACAGCTTTGACGCCTGGATAATTTTCCTGGTCACGGCAATATCCGCTTCAGAGGGTGTCACATCGTTACTCGGGTGGTTGTGACAAAGTATCATGGCGCAGGCGTTTGCAAGGATGGCCGGCTTCACGACCTCTCTTGGATAAACTGTCGCACTGGTGATACTTCCTGTTGATACAATATTGAGACCGATCATGACGTTTTTGGCGTTCAGCAGGATAACGCAAAATTGCTCCCGGTCAGATTGTCCCTGGCTTCTGATCAGCTCCTTCAGAATCCGCTGTGCCTGGACTGAATTGCATAATGGGGTTTGTTCAAATGAAACATGCCGGTCTTTCACCAGTGATATGCGATAGACTGAAGCAAAACATGGTTGTTCCATCTTTTCATTTACCTGAAAAAGGTTCAGTTGCTCGAATGCACGTGGATTTCTTTTCATTGTTACCTCCTTGGGATTAGGTTTTTGCAGATATAAAAAAGGCGCAGTCACTTGTGACCACGCCATTCAGCTGGAAAGGGGATGTCTTGTTAAATCAAAATAAATTCAGTGAAGCTGGTTATCTTTGTGTAAGTTGCAGACGTTTAATGCAGATACGGGGATGCCTACCCCGGGGGGTGTTCAATCGTTTGAACAGATAAGTTGCCATGAAATGTGAGGTTGATGAAGAATGGTATCGAAGTCTGGGGCTATAGGGGGGGGCTATAATTTATTGCGAAACGTCTTCGCTGCTAATGGCTATAGGGACCCTGAAACGATAAATAACTGGGGTTGGAATGTTTTGACCATGATTAAAATAGCTCTTCCATAGCATCTGCCCAGCAAAAAGCTGTTTTGGACTCTAAGATAAAATTATTATTGACATAATGTAATCGCAATGATAATTTAAAAAACACAACGACAACAAATACAAAACATTACATAAAAAGGATCAAACGCTATGCATGAAACAAAACGTAATATTGAAAAATTAATTATTGATTGTTTTAAAGAAATTACAAACCACACTTTACAATCAGAAGTGATCTCCCCGCATATTAAAAACATCAATAAAAATCTGGAAAGAATCTTGGAATATATGGATGCAATGAAAGAAAGCTACACTACCCATAAATCACATAGCAGAGAGCAAATTTTGGGCCGAAGTGCTGAAAAAAATAATCTTCTTAAAATTGCCTATGCAATGTCCCGTTTTGATTATCACATAATAAATGACATTTCAAAAAGCTATTTCAATCAAACTGAAGCTTTCCAATATTTAGCGAATAAATTGAATATAAAGTTAACCACTTTGAGAAATTATCGCGACATGTTTGACCCTTATGTAAAACAGGAAAAAAGCAATCGGCAAGGTTGGCATCAAAAAGAATTATCCCCTGAATTTCAAGCTGTCAAAGAAGATTATGACACTAAAGATTTTGACACAATTAAAAATGAAATTGAAACTATTATTAATAGTCGTTAAAAATTCATCAAATTACATAACGACAACATATATAAAAATTTTTATTACCATATTAAATAAATTTTTAACAAATAATAGAGAAAGAGCGAATTAAAAAAATTGGAGAAGCACCTATGACAATGTCAAAACATGCACAAATTAGGATAAGGCAAAGAGGTTTCTCAATGGATGCGCTCGATGTGATATGGAAATTCGGGCGTGAATCTTATGCTCCAGGGGGCGCTGTAAAATATTTTTTTGGGAAAAAGGAACACCGCCATGCTTCAAGCGCCTTTCAAGAAAGGCTTCAGGCTATGGAGCGAGCAAAAGGTGGCAATATCGTTGTGATTGATGAAACGATAATAACTGCTTATAAAAATTAATCTTCAGGGGGGAAAGATGCACGAATTCAAAAAAAAAGGAAATGAAATCAGAAACCAAGCAAAACAATTAGTCTATAATTTTATGTGTTCAAATAGTGAATGTTCGAACTCTGCACCAGGAATGAAGCAAGCAAAAATTTTTAAGGAATGTGGTTTTGATTGGGGAAAATATGAGAAGGCGACTTCATCTCGACAACAATTTTGGATTGTTGCTTTGTTGAGAGAGATAGAAGCAGAGGATCAAGTTGAACAGGTATGCTCATCTGGACCTTGGCGTCTAAAATAAATTATTCATTTGTTTTTCCGTATACGGAAACAGATTCTGCCATATTTTTTGCTGGTTTAATCACAGCTACCGTATCTGGCCACACGGGGAGATTGTGAAGGGCGTTGGGATGTTGGGAGGGGATAGAGGGATGCTCTGATACCTTGTATACATTGATTCTATATCTATTTATTTATTTCTATGCATTGCCGTTAAAACGATCTGACCAAAAGATGAGGGATAGCAGTATGGGGAGCATAAGACACACACGCACGGCAACGTGTTCAAACGTTTGAACAGTGAATTAATTTTTTTGATGCTGTATGTTGTGGTTGCCTGATTTTCTCTCGGTGAGGCACATGGCTATTGCATGCTTCACAATCAAAGAATGTTTTAACGGCGCGCACTTTTACATTTCACAAAGCAGAGTGAATCCTATCATTTCCGATTGATCAGACAATGCAGCGCGAATCATCCCATCAGCAGACGCAATCCCTCTTTGTAATATTTTCTAATCATATCAAGTAATAATTGACTATAGGAGATCATTTGAAATATCATGACTAATATTTTTAACCGAAATAAGGATCTCGATTCATCGTGCGGCCTTTCCCCCAACGGATATTTTATTTTTCATGGATACTGATGGCCCTCCTCCTCCTGCCGGCCTGTTCCCCGGACAAGGATCATCCTGGCGACCCGCCCGGCAATGTCCTGCGGATTGATGTGGACTACGACTTCGGCCCTTTTTGTCCCCTTAACGTGGAATGCTCAGGGTCCCGGTATGTTTTCCCATTCATCTACAGTTTTCTTTGCGTCCCGAACCCGGACGGCGAGTTAGAGCCGGATTTGGCCGCCCACTGGAATTATGAGGCTAAAACCTATGCGTGGCGGATCTCGTTGCGGAAGGACGCCCGTTTCCATAATGGTGACCCGGTGACCGCCGCCGACGCAGCGTATTCGATTTTGACTTGTGCTGATAATTTACTAAAAGAGGTGGCCCATAAAATAAAAAGCGCCAAGGCGGTGCATGAATACATGCTGGAAATCCGGCTGAAACAGGATGACCCGTTTTTCTTAAACAGTATTTGGGATGTGGAGATTGTCCCTGCACCGGGCCGTCATGGAAGCATGAATCTTGATAATTCACCGGTCGGCTCTGGCCCGTTTCAATTTAAAACCCGGACCAATGACGGCGGCGTGATCATTTCGGCTAATGAGAATTATTACAGGGGCCGTCCCGCCATTGACAAGGTGGTTTTCTCTTATATTCCCGACCGGGAAATGTCCTGGGTCCGCCTGATCAAAGGGGAAACCGATATTGTCGGCGAGTTGGCGGTGAAAAATTATGAAATAATCGAGCAGTATGCGGACCGGTTCTATTTCTCAAAGAGACCCTATCATTATTACAAAATCCTGCTCTTTAACACCCGCCATCTCTTGTTTGAAAATCCCCTGGTCCGGCTTGCGCTGACCCATGCCATTAACCGGGAGTACATCGTTCAAAAGATGCTAAAAGGCATGGCCGAAGTGGTTGCAGGTCCTATGGATAATCATTCGGAGTGGCATGATCCGGATCTCACCCCCTTGGCCTATGATCCATACCTGGCCCTTGAATACCTGAAAAAAGCCGGCTGGACCCTGGACCCGGACACCCAGTGCTTGATGAACGAGGGCCGGGCGTTCGAGTTTAACCTCCTGCTGCTCGAAGGCAGTGAAATAGACCTCAGGATCGCTCGGTTCATCAAGCTCAACCTGAACGAGGTGGGTATTCGGGTCCATCTTAAAACTTTACCACCTGACGTATTCCATAAACGTTACCTTCAGAACACGGATTTCGATGCAGTGCTGCCGCAACTGACTGCAAACCCTCGCCGGCCGGAAGAGATACTCGGATTATGGGTCACAATGGATGACTTCCCGTCCAAAGCCGGCGGGTTTGATTCACCTGATGCGGACCGCCTTGCCGGACAAATCCTTGAAGCCAAAGATCCGGAGACGCGGAAGTCGCTTTTTCAAGCATTTGACCGATTGATAGCCGATCTTCAGCCGGGGAGTTTTTTGTATCAGAAAATATACATCGACGCCATGTCTAAACGGTTTACGTTGAACTATCCATTTTTATTCGAATATGAAGGTTTTTATAGGCTAAAGCATGCCCGGTTGAAGAATGAATGATCAGAACAACCGGAGCGTACTGTCGCTTCATCATCAGGGCCGGTTCATCTGCTATTTTTCGGAACTGGACCCTTTTGCCGGTAAATGGATCGGGCTTTTCCCGGAAAAAGCCGCTGAAACGCTAAACATCAAACCTTCACTATTGCAAAGATTTTTCAAAATGCGCCATATCGATAATTCCTGACAACATTGCCGAAGCGGGCACCAGTGTAACATGCGATAAGGGATATTCAGTATTCTTGGGTTTCGGGGCGATACAATATCTGGAGACCAAATTTTCGGTTTCTTTTTCCCAATCTTCTAATTACCATTTAATCCAGAATCTTTGCTGAACCTGACAATAAGGGGAAACTGGTTTCTGCAAACCTGGCTTATTGGGTATCTGAAAAATCCTTTTCAGCTACTAAATTCGTAATTCAACCTGGAAATCCGTGGCGTTGACAACAGGACGAACGGTATTCTTTTCCCTTACAAGATCAACAATACCATAATTTGAGAGGGTTTTTAAAGTCCGCGACAGATTGGACTTCTTTCTGCCGGATAATGCTTCCAGCTCGGTCAGAGACGCCGGCTTGCTTTCTTTGATCAGGCGCAACAGTTTCTGGTTTTGACCGCTCAACACCTGCCCCAGGGATTCCATGGATTCAAACCAGATTTTGGGGGCGTTCTTACCGGGCTTAAACTCACCTTTGGCAATGGCGATTGTTCGGTTGCGGTAATCCTCTTTTGACATAATTCCTATTTTTATCATTTTCTCAGCCATGTTTTTTACCCTCCAAAATATTCATCCACCGCCTTCCAGAAATCTTCAAGCAACTGGCCGGCGGATTCAAATGTATACGATTCGATTTTTTCCAACCGGTGCAAGTGATCCCATGTAATTTTTCTCCCGGAAAAACCTTTCTGCTTTTTGAGCTTCACCGCATGTGCATTATCAAACCCCACAACCCGGCTGTTCATTCGATCATGTAACGTCAATGAATACTTGACTCCGTGCGGGATCTCTTTGCTGAGTGCTATGGCTTTGGCCTCAAACTTCACCCAGCAACCGTTATCCATGGGAAAAATTTCACCATCCAAATTCAACAGTGCATCAAGGGAATTGTCTTTTTCAAAGCTCATTTTTACCCTCAACTAATGTTATCATCTGATGATAATTTGTCAAGAAAAGCCTCAGATTATTTATTTTCATTTTCTAGTGAAACCACTTTATCATCCCTGTTCATGGCTCCGCTGATTATTTCACCAGCCAGGTCAGACGCACTTTTTAAGGCTTCATCCCGCAAATGGGCATATCTTTGAGTCATTTGAGGACTTTTATGGGTGAGTAACTTTTGGAGAGTATACATATCAACCTTGCCGGAAGAAGCCAGCATTGAGGCATATACGTGACGGAGTCCATGGAGCGCACGAAAATCTTTTGGAATTCCGGCATCATCCTTGATCTTATTGACCTGCTTTTTGATGTCAGTTCGTTGTCTCCCCCCACGGCCAGGAAAGACGTATTCACTTTTCGTTCGAGGATGACTTTCTAACAGCTGCCGGGCTTCATTGTTTAGCGGAATTTCCTGATCAACGCCACCTTTAGGAACAACCAGCTTGATAAATCCCTTTTTAAAATTCACATGACTCCACTTCAAACGAAAACACTCAGACCGCCTCATTCCGGTAAAAAGGACGAGCTTCATGAGATTTGCCGCTTGGACATTCGATGAACTCTCTATTACTTTTATTAAATTCTTTAATTGTGTTGGGGTTAAATCCTCAGTTCTGGTATTATTTACTTTGGGCATTTCAATGGTGAAGCACAATCCCTCGCACAAATTTTTTTTAACACCAAAATTTGTGATCCGCCGTAAAAGCTCAAGGACATTTTTTACTGTTCCGGGGGATTTTTTCTTGAGCAAATTGATCCTCAGGCGATCCGTATCAAGCGGAATAATCTCTTTTGGTTCTTTACTCCCAAAATTGGGTTTTATATAATTGTCGAATCGGTTTTGATCTGTGACAACCCCTTTCAATTTGGG
This sequence comes from Desulfobacterales bacterium, assembly GCA_963675805.2. Classification (GTDB taxonomy): domain Bacteria; phylum Desulfobacterota; class Desulfobacteria; order Desulfobacterales; family Desulfosalsimonadaceae; genus SURF-3. The sequence goes on from CAXXNU010000007.1 coordinate 533,030, forward strand.
ATTATTGCTTTTGTACGCTTCCCATAATTTTTCAACTGTCCACCTATTCTTTAAGGCTTCCCTTTCCGCTTCCTCTTTTTTTCTTTTCTCCTGATTGGTTAATTCACCCTCAATGCGTTTAACCCTTATATTAGCAGCTTTTGCTGGTGTCATATCGTCCTGAAACTGCCGCCCGGCCTTCTCTTCAACAAGTTTCCCATTTTTCCGGTACATGATGTAATAAATACGCTCTTTTTTATTGGCACCGACCGCCTTTCCTTCAATGTAATATACGCCTGGGTATTTTACTATTTTATGTCTTTTCTGTGTTGGCATGGGCACTTATCCTTTTGTTGGGTATAGACAACTGGACTCTGTATACCCAACACTATACCCAACACTTGCGATAAAAATCAAGGTAAAAAGGAATAAATCAAAAAAAATAAAACCCCATAAATAAAGGGCTAAAGGCAAGTAAATAAAAGAAAAAGTAAAAATAAGTAAAATAATTCCTTTGTTCTCATAACCCGAAGGTCACAGGTTCAAATCCTGTCCCCGCTACCATAATAAAATAAATGAGTTAAGCCGGTTTTCCAACCGGCTTTTTTCTTTAAAAAAACCCTCTCTCACAATTTTATCCACCCAAGAGTGTCCCCCCATATTCGTGTATTTAACTCTGAAATTAATAAAAAATCTTATTTTTCAGCAGTTTAATGTTGACTCTACGTTGTTTTTTCCGCTAATTTGCCTGCATCCCAGTTTTACAATCCGCAATTAAAACCCTCACAGAGGTAAACACATGGCAGAAAATAAATGGCCGACAAAATATTGGCCGGACGAAGTTTCCCATGATGTTTCAGATTATGACCGTCCCCTGTTTGATATTCTGGATGAATCCGCGCGGGATTATCCGGATCTGACCTTCACCATTTTCAGCGGCGGCACCAAAACATTTGCCGAAGTTAAAAACACCGCGGACCGGATTGCAAACTTTCTGGCATCCAACGGCATCAAAAAAGGGGACCGGGTGGCAATTTTTCTGCCCAATATCCCCCACTACCCGGCCATTTTTTTCGGTATCTTAAAAGCCGGTGCTGTGTGCGTCACCTGCAACCCCCTGTACACCGCCTCCGAACTCAAATACCAGCTCCGGGATTCCGGGGCCCGGGCAGTTTTCTGCATGGACCACGCCCAGTTTTATCCCACCACAGCGTCAGCCATCCAGGGCACCGACGTGCAGCTCACAGTCATTTGCAACATCAAAACCTATTTGCCCAAATGGAAGGCCATTCTCGGCAGTCTTCTGGGAAAAATTCCAAAAGCGGACCAGCACGCGCCCGGTCATCTGTTTTTCGATCAGATCATCGAATGTTATCCGCCAGAACCGCCGGATATCGTAATCTCTTCCCAAAAAGACCTGGCGTTGATTATTTACACCGGCGGCACCACCGGCGTGCCCAAAGGCGCGGCCCTGACCCATTCGAATTTTGCTTACAATCTGCGGGCCCTTGAAGAGTGGACCCGGCTTCCACACAGCCCCGGCGAGAAACCCGAAATAATCCGGCGCGGCGGTTTTCATACCTTCTTAGGGGTTCTGCCCTGGTATCACAGCTTCGGAATGACTACCTGTATGATGACCGCTTGCGGCTCGGGCAGCCGTCTGGTCTGCATTCCTGACCCGCGGGCCGGCGATCCACCGTTTACGGACGTGCTGAAAGCCATAGAAAAATATCATGCTACCATTATGCCGGCAGTCCCCACACTGTTTGTTGCGTTTATCAACCATCCGCTGCTGGATAAATATGATATTACGTCTCTCGTCGGATGCTTTTCCGGAGGCGCGCCTTTGCCGCCGGAGGTCTGCCGCCAGTTTGAAGAAAAAAGCGGTTCTGTGATTTTTGAAGGGTATGGGTTAAGCGAAACTGCCCCGGTAGCGTGCGCCAACCCTACGGATAAAACCCGCCGCAAAGTCGGCTCCATCGGTTTTCCGATTCCCGGAACCGATGTCAAGATTCTTGATATTGAAACCGGCATTCATGAAGTGCCCATTGGCGAAGACGGAGAAATCGCCATCAGCGGCCCCCAGGTGATGCAGGGATACTGGAACCGCCCCGAAGAGAACAACGCCGTCTTCCGGACCGTCGAAAACAGGAGGTATTTTCTGACCGGTGATATCGGGCACATTGATGAAGACGGATATATCCTGATCACCGACCGGAAAAAAGACCTGATTCTTGTGGGCGGATTCAATGTCTACCCCCGGGATGTGGAGGATATTCTGTTTCAGCACCCCAAAGTGGCCAGGCCGCCGTGGTGGGCGTACCGGATGTCAGAAGCGGCGAAAGCGTTAAAGCCTTTATCCAGCTAAAACCTGGGGAAACTGCCTCTGAAGAAGAAATTGCCGAATTCTGCAAAGCTCAGATGGCCGGCTATAAACGCCCCAAATCCATTGAATTTCGGGATGAGCTGCCGGTCTCCCCGGTCGGCAAGGTGCTCCGGCGGGTATTAAGGGATGAAGACCGGGGCAACTGAGCGACCGGTAAAATCCCAAAACAGCCACTCTTTATTTGACTATTTTGGTAAATTATTTTAGGTTCCAGAAAATTATTTTCCTGCAATCAAAAAATGCGCCTCTGCGGACGGCGGCACAAAAAAACAGACAACCAAAAACAAACGTTATATAGCTGTCACTTTTTTTAACCTAAATGAGGAGGGAACGAATGAAAAAGTTAGTGGTTTTGTTTTTAGTGATGTTTTTATGCACACCGGCGGTTGCGGCAGATTGGACGGACAATATTGAGATGGGTGGCGACGTCCGGCTGAGGGGATATAAACTGCATAATTTTTTTGATTTCAATGATGATGGTGAAATTGACAATTGGGAAGTTTTTCGCTTGAGAACAAGGCTTTATACCAAAGCCAGCTTTGGAGACAATATCAGCGGTTTTGTTCGTATTGCGAATCAGACTTACGGTGAAAATATCGGAGAGCCTGAAACTGCCCAGAAAGAAGCTGATTTTCCGGTAGACTTTGACAATTATGAAGCCGACAATAAAAGCAACAAAGTCTTTGTCGATAATGCCTATATTACGGTGAAAGATTTTTTCAATACCGGCGCGACATTAAATGCCGGCCGAATGAATTTGATGTACGGCTCCGGATTTGTTCTGTTTGACGGGCAATCCCAAATGGCTTCCACCTCCCTCTATTTTGATGGCGTCAAACTTTCTATCCCGCTTGGTGACAAGGCGGTTGTTGATGCCCTCTATTTCAAAGACCAAGAAAACATGCGATGGAACACAGCGCCTGATGATGTCACCCTCACTGGTGCTTACCTGACAGCCCATTGTCCGGTAATGGGAGGCCAGCAGGAATTGTATATACTCGGCAAAAATGATGAAACCCTTGAAAAAGATATCTGGATGACCGGTATTCGCCTGTCCAACAAATATGATAACGGCCTGGATTATTCCGGTGAATTTGCCTACCAGTTCGGTCAGTTCAATGATGCGGCGGATGTTGACCAGGATGCCATGGGGTACAAACTGGATGCCGGTTTTACCCTTAAAGATATGCCCCTTGCGCCCAGGATTTTCTGCGGATACGCGTTTATGGAAGGAGATGATCCGGACACGGATGACCAGGAACGATGGGATCATTTTTATGGCGGATGGCCGCAATTCGGCGATCTGCTCGCCTGGAAGTATGTTTCTACCAGCTATAATTCCTCCCTGGGCGGTTATGACAGCCGATGGAGAGAGCAAAGCAGCACAGTTGAAGAAGCCGTCTATTCAAATTTGACAATCCTCAGTGCGGGACTTGGCTGCAATATCACGAAAGAGCTTTCGGCAAAATTCACCTATGCGATGCTCACCTTTGATGAACCGGCCCTTGACAGCCAGGGCATTGAAAAAGATGATGATTTTGGTGATTATTATCAGCTGCAGGCAAAATATATTTATTCAAAAAATCTGTCCTTTGCCATGTATGCCGCACTCATTGAACCAGGTGACGCGTTTGTTGTGAGTGACACCGGCGACTGGAGATCTGTTGGTAATGACGAGGCCTATGAGTTCTTCTGGGAAATAAATTTATCATTCTAAACAATTGAATCAAACAGGCTGACAGCGCAAAAGCATGGCCGGATGCCGGCCATGCTTTTTTTATCCATAAAAATAATTCCTTACATTAAAATCCCCCTTGATTCATCACCATTTTTATAATATAAATTATAACTTATTAAACAATAAAACAAAGGGACGGACTGATGGATGACACCGGATTTTTAAATGACAATCAGGAAACCATTCAATACTTAAAAAAAATTCCCGCACTGGAGTGTTTCAGCGAGCACGATCTTGAAACCTTCATGCGGTTCAGCGAGGTCCGCACATATTCGGAAAACGAACTTATCATCGAAGAAAACAGTCTGGATGACCGGGTTTTTTACCTGATCACGGGAAAAGCCAAGGTCATGAAAAACGGCCGGGAACTGATCATCCTCCGCCGCACCGGTGATGTTTTCGGAGAAATCGGCGTGGTCACGGGTATTGCGAGATCTGCGTCCGTGTTTGCCGCCGGCCCCACCACCTGCCTGATTGTTCGCACGGCGCAAATCGACAACCTGGATGAAGAAAACCGGCTGAGCTTTAAATACATCCTTTACAGAGGATTTGCTGAAATTCTGGCCAACCGTCTGAAAAAGACCACCGAAGAACTGCTCGAGGCCCGGGCAGAGGCGGCAAAAAACCAATGATGGCTTCCTAAAAAGTCCAAATTCTTTGTTGCGCTGCATCCTTCGTTTCTCCATGGTACGCTAAGTACAAATTATCACTTAGGATTTGCGCGCCTCTAATTTGGAACTTTTTTCTTTGCCATCAGAAATCGACTTTTTATGAGTTTGTTAACCAATAAAAATTATAATATTTCCAACAGCCTTTCATGGATATTGTCAAACCCACCATTTGACATCACCAGCACCACATCCCCGGGTTTTGCGACTGTTTTGACAAAATCAACAATTTGGTCCGTATCCGCAAAATAGGCCGCGTTGATCCCTGCTTTTTTCAAGTCATCCACCAGCTTTTCAGAAGAAAACCGGCAATTTTCCGGGATTTTTTCAAGAAGGGGCGGTTTTCGGATGCAGACCACATCCGCCCCGTCAAACACCCGGGCATACGCTTCCTGGAAAATATCCCGCATGCTGGTGTTGGTGCGCGGCTCAAATACGGCGATAAGCCACCCCTCCGGATAAAACGGCCGGACCGCCCCAATGGTTTCTTTGACGGCCGTGGGATGATGGGCAAAGTCATCCATCACGGTCACTCCGTTTTTAATGCCCCGCACCTCCTGCCGCCGTTTTATGCCGCTAAAACTTTCAAAGGCCCTGGCGATAAGATCTGCCGGGATGCCCAGCTGATGGGCGGCAGCCGAGGAGGCAAGGGCGTTCAACCGGTTGTGCGCGCCCGGCTGCCGCATTTTCAATGCCGCAAACAGTTGATCTCCCTGCAGTATGTCAAAGCAATTCCAGGGCGGAACCACAGACACATTTTCCACCCGCCATTGGGAAGCCGGCTTTCGCCCGTATCTTTGGACATTGATATTTCTGCCGGACAAAAGATCGTCGATATTTTCATCCCCGTCCCAGGCGACCAGACAATTGTTGCCTGAAAATTTATCAATGAGCCGGCCGAATGTCTGTTTGACATGATTCAGGTCCGTAAAAATATCCGCATGGTCAAATTCCACGCTGGTTAAAATGGCCACATACGGATCAAAGTGCAGAAATTTGGCCCCTTTGTCAAAGTATGCGGTATCGTATTCATCCCCCTCAAGGACGACATATTCACCATTTCCCAACCGGTAATTGCCGTTAAAATCCTTTAGGATGCCGCCGATCATGAAAGACGGATCAAGCCCGGCCACGTTTAATATCCATGCCAGCATGGATGCGGTGGTGGTTTTCCCGTGGGTGCCGGTAACCAGCAGCGCTTTTTTTCCGGCGACCACAAAATGGTTCAGGGCCTGGGGCATGGAGCAATAATTCAGCCCCATTTCTCGCATGGCGGAAGCTTCCGGGTTTTCCCTGCGGACAGCATTTCCCACCACCACAAGGTCCGGCCGGCCTGCGAGATGATCGGCATCAAAGCCCTTAAAAACGATGATGCCTTTATCCGCCAGAAACGTGCTCATGGGTGGATACACATTGGCATCAGACCCGGTCACCTCATATCCCAGATCGTTAAGCATGCAGGCAAGGGCCCCCATGCCGGTGCCGCAAACGGCGATTAAATGAATGGTTTTAACCTGTTCCGGTATGGTATTGGCAGCACTCATAGAATTGGTCGCTTATTTTGTCTTTTCGCTTACTGTTAATTGGTAAAAGCTTTTCATGGTGACGCATCACCCCTGTATCAACAAAAAACGGGTCCATCATTTCAATTAATTATGGATGAGTTATTTGGAAGCTTCTCAAAAAGAAATTTTTACGTCCCTATCCGCCGGTAAACAGCCTGCTGGCTGAATCATTTTACCGACAACGCTGTTAGCACCTCTTTTGCCGCAAAAATTGTGGCGTCGATATCTTCATCCGTATGCGCGGCCGACACAAACAATGCCTCAAACTGGGACGGGGCCAGGTAGATCCCTTTTTCCAGCATTTTCTGATAATAAGCGGTAAACTTGTCCAGATCCGACATCTTTGCTGTTTCAAAATCCGTCACTGGCCCGGCCGTAAAAAACAGCCCCAGCATGGAACCCACCCGGTTGACCACGGCGTTGGTTCCGACAGCAGCGGACAGACCATCTGCGAGCCGCCCGGCTGTCCGCTCCAGATTTTTGTAAAATCCCGGTGCGTCAAGCGCTTTGAGGGTGGCAATCCCGGCAGCCATGGCAAGAGGATTTCCGGATAGGGTGCCAGCCTGATATACCGGCCCCTCGGGCGCCACCTGGGTCATGATCTCTTTTCTGCCGCCATACGCGCCCACCGGCAGGCCGCCGCCCACAATTTTTCCGAAACAGGACATATCCGGTTCAATCTGAAACAAATCCTGGGCACCGCCCCGGGCCACACGGAATCCGGTCATCACTTCATCAAAAATCAGAATCGCGCCGTGTTTTTCCGTTTCCGCACGCAGGGTTTCCAAAAACCCCCCTGCCGGTGGCACCAGCCCCATATTACCGGCCACCGGCTCCACAATCACGGCGGCAATTTCATCCCCGGATTTTTGCATCACGGATTGGAATGCATCGATATCATTATACGACAAAGACAGGGTATGGGCGATCACGGAATCCGGTACTCCGGGGCTCCCGGCAATATTGAGGGTGGCCACGCCGGAGCCGGCAGCCACCAAAAACGAATCCGCATGGCCATGGTAGCACCCGTCAAACTTGATGATCGTGTTTCTTCCAGTGACGCCCCGGGCCACCCGCACCGCGCTCATGGTGGCTTCTGTGCCGGAATTCACCATTCGTATTTTTTCAATGGCCGGCACCCGGGCAACGATCAGTTCCGCCAGTTCCACCTCCAGATCCACGGGCGCCCCAAAACTGGTACCGCGGGTCAGAACATTTTCCAGGGCACTGATGACGCTTGGATGGGAATGCCCCAGGATCATGGGCCCCCAGGATCCCACATAATCAATAAAGGTATTCCCGTCAGCATCCGTCAGATGGGAGCCGACAGCCTTTTCAATAAACAGGGGATCAATCCCCACAGACCGGCATGCACGCACCGGGCTGTTCACGCCCCCCGGGATTAATGACTGGGCTTTTTTAAACAGATCCCCGGATTTCCTATACGTTTTCATCGTCACTTACTCCTCTATAAAATCCCATAAAACGGTTGACTTGTTCATGATTTAAAAGATAATCACAATACCAGACAGGGTTTTCACGGTCAAGGCGGCGTTTGATGCAAGACCCTGAATTTTTCCGCACAACCTGTATGCGATAGTGCCATGAACAGAAAAAAGCATATTGAGCAATTAGCCAAACTCACAGACTATATCCTCGGCCACCACCCGGATGAGTTCGGACTGGTACCGGATGACAGCGGATTCATCAAAATCAAGGAATTTCTCCAGGTTGTCACGGAGATTAACGGCTGGCGGCATGTCCGTAAAAATTTTATCACCGAAATGCTGCTGGTCCTTGAAAATCCGCCCATTGAAGTGGAAGACACCCGTATCCGTTCCAAAAACCACGCAACGCTTCCCAAGTATGTGGCGTGTGCGGAACCGCCCAAACTTTTATACACCTGTGTCAAACAGAAATCCTACCCGGCGGTTCTGGAAAACGGCATCCACCCCGCATCCCACACAATTGTCATCTGCTGCCAGGATCCGGAAATGGCCATCAGAATCGGCAAAAGAAGGTCCCCTCATCCGGTGCTTTTGACCATCCACACCAAAAACCTGTTGGAAAAAGAGATGGTTTTGCGCCACGCCGGAAACGGCTTGTACCTGGCCGACTTTGTGCCGACGGAATGTTTTACCGGCCCTGCCCTGCCCCGGGAAGAACAGAGCACGAAAAAATCAATGAACACACCCGATCCCATTGATGTTTACAAGCAAAAAACCCAGGCCGGCACTTTTACCCTGTCCATCCTCCCGGTGGAAGAAAAACCGTTTAAGGGCAAAAAAAAGGACGCCTCCTGGAAAAACAATAAAAAAAGACTGAGAAAAGAGAAAAAAAATTTCTGGCCAGACCAGTAACTTTCTTCTGCCGGCGGCTAAAATTAAAGCACCGGGAGAAAAAAATCCAACCCGAAACCGGACGAAGAAAAAAATTGACATTCAAAACATAACTTGCTATTTAATTTATTTTTTTAATCCACCGAATCATGGGCCGTTAGCTCAACTAGGCAGAGCACCTGACTCTTAATCAGTAGGTTGAAGGTTCGATTCCTTCACGGCCCACCAAAATCAAGGATTTACAGAGGTTACTTTGTAAATCCTTTTTTTATTTTATCTTTTGAGGAGCAAAACTTACGAAACTGTTTTAAAAAAATACTGCTCAGTTATGTTTTTATACTTCCCGGGAAAGGCCCTCCCCCAGATCAAGGGTCTGCTGGGACGGCAGCGCCACTTCAACCGAATCCACGTTTCTGAAGCCCCGGGGCAGTTTTTTGCCGCGCTGGGCCCGCTTGCCGATAAAATCGCTGAATCCGGACGGGGTCAGTTTAAAATGCCGTTTTCCGGCGTACAGCGTAAGCAAACCTTCTTCGGGAAGCAGAAACAGATGCTTTAAAAAGTCGTTTCCCGCTTTAAAATCCTTGGGCAGTATACTGATTATTTTGTTGCCCTTTCCCTTGGCCAATTCAGGCAACTCTTTCAAAAGAAACCCCAGCATGCGGCCTTCACTGGTGATGGAAACCACATAAAGGCTGTTGGGCTTGCCTGTAATATGGACCGGCACCAGGGGATGGGAGCCGACCGGCAAACTGATCAGGGCTTTGCCTTTCTGATTCCGGGTATTAAAATTTTCCAGGGCCGTGACAAATCCGTATCCCGCAGTGCTGGCAAGCAGCAGTTTCTGAGAAGGGGCTCCCATGACGACAGAAATGAACCTTGAACGCGGGGGGTTCTTAAAATAACCGGTAAGGGGAGTGCCGTGGCTGCGGGCGGAAGGCATACCGCTAACCGGTGCGGCATAGGCTCTGCCGGTGCTGTCCAGAAACAGGGCAGCCTGATTGCTGCGGCCCCTGGCTGACGCCAGAAAATCATCACCGGACTTGTAGGCAAGTTCTTCTGGAATGACATCATACCCCTTGGCCATGCGCACCCACCCCTCTCGTGACAGGATAACAGTCACCGGCTCCACCGGACCGCTGTCGATTTCCGTAATCACCCGTGCCTCATCCCGTTCCACGATTTTTGTGCGGCGGGGATTGCCAAAAATTTCCGCATCCGAAACCAGCTCTTTTTTGACCAGCGCTTTCAGCCGATTCTCCGAACCTAAAATCTTCTCCAGCCGGAGTCTCTCTTTCTCCAGGGTGGCATGTTCCGCCTGTATTTTGGCCTCTTCAAGCCGGGCCAGATGCCTGAGCCGCAATTGCAGAATCGCCTCCGCCTGGATATCCGTCAAGTGGAACTCATCCATCAAAAGCGGTTTGGGCGCGTCATTGTGACGGATAATGGCGATCACCCGGTCCAGATTCAGATAGGCAATCAACAGGCCTTCCAAGACATGCAGACGGGCCAGCACCTCTTCCAGCCGATGGGACAATCGCAGACGCAAGGTTTCAACGCGAAATGCCAGCCACTCATTGAGTATTTCAACCAGACTTTTGACACCGGGTTTACGGTCCAAGCCGATCATATTCAGGTTCACGCGGCAGGTCCGTTCAAGATCCGTGGTGGCAAACAGATGCAGCATGAGCAATTCCCGGTCCACCCGCCCGGAACTGGGGGTGATAACGATGCGCACAGGCTCCTCATGGTCCGACTCGTCCCGGATATCGCTCACCATGGGCAGTTTTTTATTTTCCATCTGGGCGGCAATCTGTTCGATGACTTTACCCGGCGATACCTGATAGGGCATCTCTGAAATCACAATGTCGCCGTTTTCCTGGTTCCACACCGCCCGCATCCGGACGGTGCCTCTTCCGGTGCGGTAAATTTCCAGAATGTCCTCACGGGATGAAATAATCTCCGCCCCGCCGGGATAATCCGGCCCTTTAATAGTTTCGCAAAGGGTTTCCACCGTTGCTGCGGGATGATCCAGAAGATGCACACAGGCACTTACCACCTCGTGGATATTGTGCGGCGGGATATCCGTGGCCATGCCCACGGCAATCCCCATGGTGCCGTTCAGCAGAATATTGGGCAGTCGCGCCGGCAGTGTGCCGGGCTCCCTGAGGGTGCCGTCGAAGTTGGGCACCCATTCCACCGTGCCCATGTTGACCTCGGAAAGAAAAATTTCGCTAAAAGCGGCCAGTTTCGCTTCAGTATACCGCATGGCGGCAAAGGATTTGGGATCATCCACACTCCCCCAGTTGCCCTGCCCGTCAACCAGGGGATAGCGGTAAGAAAACGGCTGGGCCATCAGCACCATCGCCTCATAGCAGGCCGTATCCCCGTGAGGATGAAACTTGCCCAACACGTCGCCGACGGTGCGGGCGGATTTTTTATATTTGGCGGTGCTCTTGAGCCCCAGTTCGGACATGGCATAAAGCACCCGGCGCTGGACCGGTTTCAAACCATCGCCGATAAACGGCAGGGCCCGGTTCATGATCACGGTCATGGCATAATTCAGATAGGCTTTTTCAGAATAATCCTGGATCAGGACTGTTTCAGCGCCGTTTGGCACAGCATCATTCATATATCCACCTGGTTTCCTTTTTCCTCCAGCCAGTTTTTGCGGTCCATGGCGTGTTTTTTACCCAGCATCATGTCCATTACCGCATACAGCGCTTCGGTATTGTCAGGGTCAATGGTCAGCCGGACCAGCCGTCGGGTATCCGGGTCCATGGTGGTTTCCCGTAGCTGGGCGGGATTCATTTCCCCCAGGCCTTTGAATCGCTGAACACTGTATTTCTGTTTCTTTTTGTCCGCTTTTTTAACAATGCCGTCCTTTTCAATTTCATCAAGGGCATAAAAAACCTGTTTGCCGATATCAACGCGGTAAAGCGGCGGCAACGCCACATACACATGTCCGGCGGCAATCAACGGTTTAAAGTGCCGGAGAAAAAGCGCACACAATAAAGTGGCAATGTGGAGCCCGTCTGAATCGGCATCCGTCATAATGATAATCTTTCCATACCGAAGCCCGCTGATATCGGATGCGCCCGGGTCCACCCCGACGGCGACCGCGATGTCATGCACTTCTTTGGACGACAAAATGGAGTCAGATTCAATTTCCCAGGTATTTAAAATTTTTCCCCGCAACGGCAAAATGGCCTGGGTGTTGCGGTTCCTTGCCTGTTTGGCCGACCCGCCGGCGGAATCGCCTTCCACCAGAAACAGTTCGCACTGGTCAAAGGCCTGGCTGATGCAGTCGGAAAGTTTTCCCGGCAGCGTGGGACCGCTGGTGGTCTTTTTGCGCACGACTTTTTTGTCCGCCTTGATCCGCCGGCGGGCGGATTCAATGGCGATTTCAGCAACCCGTTCGCCGATTTCCGGATGGTGATTCAGCCATAAGGTAAAGGTGTCTTTCACGGTTGAAGCAACAAACGCCGCGCACTGCCGTGATGACAGCCGCTCTTTGGTCTGTCCGGAAAACCGGGGTTCCGTCATTTTGACAGACAGCACATAGGCGCATTTTTCCCAGACATCATCCGGCGACAGCTTGATCCCTTTGGGCAGCAGCTTGCGCAGGTCACAAAAATCCCTGAGTGCCGTCAAAAGCCCCTGCCGGAATCCGTTGACATGGGTGCCGCCCAGCGGCGTGGGGATCAGATTCACATAACTTTCACAAACCCCTTCCCCGCCGTTGGCCAGCCAGACTACGGCCCAGGAAACATGCTCGTCCGGCCCTTCATGCTCGCCGGAAAACGGCGTTTCCGGAACCATTTCATATCCGTCCAGGCTGGTGACCAGATATTCGGTCAATCCGGTTTTAAAATGCCAGACTTCAGTCTCTTTGGCTATCTGATCCTCAAATGACACGGTGAGCCCCGGACAGAGCACGGCCTTGGCTTTGAGGTTGTGCTTGAGCCGGGGGACGGACCAGGCGATGGAATCAAAATATTTCGGATCCGGCCAAAACCGGATCTTGCTGCCGGTGCGCCGCTGACCGACGGTCCCTGTGACCTCCAGGTCCCGGACCTTGTTTCCGCCCGCAAAGGCAATTTCGTACTGATTGCCATCCCGGTAAATTTCCACTTCAAGCCGTTTTGACAGGGCGTTGACCACCGACACCCCCACCCCGTGAAGCCCCCCGGAAAAATGATAATCCTTGTTGGAAAATTTTGCACCGGCATGAAGGCGCGTCATAATGACCTCCACCCCGGACATTTTTTCCGTGGGGTGCTGATCCACGGGCATGCCCCGGCCATTGTCCGCGACCTGCACGGAGCCGTCCTCAAACAATGTCACGTCAATACGGCTGGCATGTCCTGCAATGGCTTCGTCCGCACTGTTGTCAATCACTTCCTGGGCCAGATGGTTCGGCCGCGTGGTGTCCGTATACATGCCCGGCCGGCGACGGACCGGGTCCAGGCCTTCCAGCACTTCAACAGATGCGGCGGTATATTGCGAGGTTTTACTTTTGGCATTCTTAAATAAATGACCGTTTTTCACTGTTTCCCCAAAGACGACAAAAAAGAGTTGTGAACCGGCCGGCTGATTTCCGCCCGGCCCGGCCGGGTTCCATTGAATGAAAGGATTGTTTCCGGATCCATTGTTTCCGGATCATGGCTATAAACCATCTTCTCCGGAAATGCAATCTTTACAAAAAACTTTCCAAAATATTTACATTGACATTTACTTAATTCAAATCTACCCTCTTTTCAAGACAATCGCAAAATTGAGAGGATTTAAGAAAGAGAGGCCGCATGCAAATTTCGTTAACAGCCAAGCAACATCGTCTTTTGGCGTATCTCAGGGAACATGTTGCTGAAACCGGCACGTTCCCGTCTCTGCGTCAGGCCGCAGGCGACCTTGGCATCAGTCATACTGCCGTGGGCCAGATGCTCAAGCTCCTGGAAAAAAAACAACTCATCAAACGCGAAGGCCGATATCAGCGGACCGCATATCTTCTGAATCCGGTTCAGGAAACCGATGGCATCCACCGGTGGCGGGAAGTGCCGCTCATCGGCAAAATCACGGCAGGGCTCCCCATGTACGCCCAGCAGGAATGGGACGGCAGCATTGTGGTAGATTCTGATATATATAAGGGGAGCCATCTTTTTGCCCTTTCTGTTTCCGGGGATTCCATGATTAACGCCGGCATCCTGGACGGCGATCTGGCCATTTGCGAACCCCGCCAATACGCGGAGAACGGTGAAATCGTGGTGGCCCTGATCCACCAGGAAGAAGCCACCGTCAAACGGTTTTTTGCCAAAGCCGATCATATCCTGCTTCAGCCGGAAAATCCCGCCTATGCGCCCATGCATTACAATTTTGGGGACGTGCTGATCCAGGGCAAAGTCATCGGCATTCAGCGGGGGCCGGATGTCATGAAAGGCCTGAACCCGTGACGGACAGCGCCCCCACTTGCCGGCTGCTGGTGGGCACCAGCGGGTATTCCTATACCGAATGGGCGGAGGCCGGATTTTATCCGGACGGTTTGCCGTCCGGTAAAATGCTGTCCCATTATATACGCCGCTTTCCGATCACCGAGCTCAATTATACCTGGTATCAGATGCCAAAGGCCCCGGCCATGGACCGGATGCGCCGGGCCGCTGGTCCGAATTTCCTGTTTACCGCCAAACTGACCCGCACCCTGACCCATGAAATCGATCCCGGCGGGTGGCCGGATCAGGTGCGCCGGTATCGGGATGGCATGGCGCCCTTGATGCAATCCGGCCAGCTAGCGGCCGTGCTGATGCAGCTCCCCCCTTTTTTTGACAGATCCAGGGCAAATCGTCTGTATCTGGCCGCCCTGCTGGACAAATTACACGGACTGCCGGTGGCTGTTGAATTCCGCAATGCCACATGGGCCGTGGAGCCGGTGTTTAAAGAGCTTGCGGCACGCCGGGTGGCCCTGGTGGCAGTGGACGAACCCGGTCTGCCGGGACTGTTCCCGCCCTTGGATGTGGTGACCCACCCGGATTTTTTCTACGTCCGGTTTCATGGCAGAAACACTACCGGTTGGCGATCCGGCAATATGCAAAAACAGTTTGACTATGATTACAGCGATACTGAACTTCAGGAATGGATTGACCTCAGAATTTCCCCCATGGCCGAGCGGGCCCGGACCGGACTTGTTTTTTTTAACAATCATGTGCGGGCCCAAGCCCCGAAAAACGCCCAGGCCCTGATCCGGCTGCTGACCCATGCGGGGCTTGTGGCCACCGCGCCATAATCTCCGGCAACAACCAAAACACGCCATGACCTTTTTTCCCCGAACCTCATGTTCATTTTCTTTTCCTGCCGGCCGGCCCCGGACCGTGGTGCATTTGAATATTGCTGATTTTGCCGTGGCAGTGGAACGGCAGGGGGACCGGCGTCTTAAGGATTACCCGGTGATCATCGCACCGGAGAATGCCGCCCGGACCGTGGTGTATGACATGAGCGACGAAGCATTCCTTGCCGGCGTTCGCAAAGAGATGCCGTTAACCAGAGCGATCCGCCGCTGCCGGGACGCAATCATCGTTCCCCCGCATCCGGACCGCTATGAACAGGCCATGCACGATCTGCTGCGGCATGTCCTGCCCTACTCGCCCCTGGTCGAACCGGGAGAGGCGGATGGTCATGTATTTGTCGACACCACCGGCACCAGCCGCCTGTTCGGCCCGTCTGTTGACGTGGCATGGCGGATGTACCGGGAAATCAAAAAAAACCTTGGGTTTACGCCCATATGGTCGGTATCGCCCAATAAACTGGTGGCCAAAGTCGCCTCGCGCCTGGTCAAGCCGACCGGAGAATATATTGTGGGTGACGGCGAAGTGTCCGATTTTCTGGCGCCATTGCCCATCTTCCTGATTCCGGGCATTGAAAAAAATGATTGGCACCGGCTGAAAGAGCTGAACATGGACCATGTATATCAGGTGGCTGCCCTGACCCGGGACCAGCTCGCTGTTCCCTTTGGGAAACGGGCCGGATTCATTCATGACCTTGTCCGGGGCATTGATCCGTCACCGGTGACGGCCATTGATCAGCATCCCCCGATCATCACCGCGGATCATGCGTTCAGCAGCGATACCAGTGACATATCCGCCGTGGAAACCGTTTTGTATCAGTTAACGGAAAAGATCGGCCGCAAACTCAGAAAACAGCGCAAAGCCGCCCGGATGCTGGCCATGCGGATAGACTATGCCGATGGCGTGCGCTGCATCCGGCAAATGAAGGTCAATCCCCCTACCGCCAACGACATCCTGCTGTTCACCACTGCCCGGTCCCTGCTGCACCTGGCTTGGACCCGGCGGGTGCGGGTGCGCCGATTCCGGCTGGCCTGCGAGAAGCCTGTGTTTCCGCCGGCGCAACTGGATCTTTTTCCGGATCCGATCCGTCACCGCCAGGAAAAGCTGGTTGCCGCCATGGACCGCATCCGGAACCGGTTCGGCCGGGAAATGATTTGCATGGGCCGGGCCCTGGCATCATAGAGGGAACAGACATGATTCCGCTGACCGTCCGCTCGGGATATTCCCTGATGTGGGGAACCGTCCCCGTCACCGTCCTGTGCCGCCATGCCCGGAAACTCGGGTACACCCGGCTTGCCCTCACGGATACGGATAATCTGTACGGCCTGTGGCCGTTTCTCGCAGCCTGCAAACAGGAAGGCCTTCGACCCATTGTCGGCGCTGAGGTGACCGCTGTCCCAACAGGCAATGCCCCCGCCCGCCGGGTAGTTTGCCTGGTAAAAGACAGCAAAGGATATGAGAACCTGTGCCGCATCCTGACCCTGCGCCATACAGATCCGGATTTTGACCTGGAATCTGCTGTGATGACGCGTTCCAGGGGTCTGGCCATACTCGCCACAAACCCGGTACTGCTTTCTGCTTTTCATGACGCCGAAATCGATGTGCACGCGGCCCTGCCCCGTCACCCTCTGTCAGTCACGCATCCGTTGCGTCAGGCAGCAATCCGGCGGGGGATTCCGGTGGTGGCCACGCCGGGGAGCTTCTTCATTCATCCGGATGATTTCCCTGTTCACCGGGTTTTGCGGGCCATTGACGGCAATACGGCCTTATCTCGCCTCAGCCCGACGGATGTCGCGCCGGCGGATGCGTTTCTGTCCTCTCCGGAAGAATACCGTGCGCGGTTTGCGGTCTGCCCTGAAGCCATTGACAACACTCATGCCCTGTCCGAGCGGCTCACATTTACCGGTCCGGATTTCGGGATAGTAATGCCGCCCTACAAGACAGACACAGCTGATCAGGCAGCCAGGCGCCTGCGCCGGGCCGCGTATAAAGGAGCGCGGATGAGGTACGGTGATCTGTCTGAAGTGGTCATCGACCGCCTGGAGCATGAACTGCGTCTCATTACGGACATGGGATTTGCCGCCTATTTCCTGCTTGTCTCAGACATTGTTTCGGAAAGTCCCCGCACCTGTGGCCGGGGGTCCGGGGCCGCCTCTCTGGTGGCCTATTGTCTGGGAATTACCAATGTCTGTCCCGTCAAGCACAATCTCTATTTTGAACGATTCTTAAATCCGGGCCGGAAAGATCCGCCGGATATTGACGTGGATTTTGCCTGGGATGAACGGGACCGGGTGCTCCAAAGTGTTCTGGCCCGGCACAAAGGTCATTGCGCCATGGTATCCAGCCATATCTGTTTCCAGCCCCGCATGGCGCTGCGGGAAACCGCCCGGGTGTTCGGCCTGCCCGAGGGCGAAATCAGCCGGATGACCAGACGCCTGCCATGGTTCTGGCAGGGGGAAACATCCGACCGGGACCTTCTGGACCATATCCGATCCATGCCGCCAATGCGGGGGCTGGCCTTTGATGCCCCATGGCCGGAAATCGTCGCCATTGCCCAGCGGATTATCGGGCTGCCGCGATATCTGTCGGTCCATCCCGGCGGTGTCGTGATCACGCCCCGCCCAATCGACACCTATGTGCCGGTCCAGACAGCCCCCAAAGGGGTGCCCGTTATCCAATGGGACAAAGACGCGGCCGAAAATGCCGGGCTGGTGAAAATTGATCTTTTGGGGAACCGCAGCCTGGGCGTGATCCGGGATGCCATTGCCAACATCCGAAATAACAACATCGAATTTGATGAATCCCGCTGGGAACCGGAGGATGACGCCCCTACCCGGGACGCCATCGCCCGGGGCCGCACCATGGGGTGTTTTTATATTGAAAGCCCGGCCATGCGCCTGTTGCAGATCAAAACCGGAAAAGGGGATTTTGCCCACCTCACCCTCCATTCCTCCATTATCCGGCCGGCAGCCAATGACGTGATCCAGGAATATATCCGAAGGCTGCACGGCGGTCCCTGGGCGCCGCTTCATCCGCTGCTCACCGATGTGCTCGACGAAACACTGGGGCTCATGGTCTATCAGGAGGATGTCTCCCGGGTGGCCGTGGCCGTGGCCGGTTTTTCCCATGCCGAAGCGGACGCGCTGCGCAAAATCATGTCCAAAAAAGACCGGGAACATCAATTGCGGGATTATCTGGATAAATTCACCCAGGGCGCCCGCAAAAAGGGCCTTGATGACGACCAGATACAAAAAATATGGCGCATGATCATGAGCTTTAACGGATACTCTTTTTGCAAGCCCCACAGCGCGTCCTACGCACGGGTGTCGTTTCAGGCAGCCTACCTGAAAGTCCGCTTTCCCGCGGAATTCATGGCAGCCGTCATCAGCAACCAGGGCGGATTTTATTCCCCGTTTGCCTATGTTTCCGAAGCCCGGCGCATGGGCATTACCATTCAGCCGCCGGATGTGACAACAAGCGAAATCCGCTGGACCGGCCGGGGAGCTTTCATACGGGTGGGATTGCTGTCTGTGAAAGGGGTGTCCGCAACCACCCAGAACCGGATCATCACGGAGCGGGACAAAAGGCCGTTTAACAGTCTGAGGGATTTCCTGGACCGGGTCTGGCCGGATGAATGCGACGCCCGGGCCCTGATTCACAGCGGCGCCCTGGACCGGTTCCACCCGTTATATCCGGATAAAAAACACCGGGCCGCTCTGATGTGGCAGTTTGCCGCCTGGCTGAAAAACCGGCCCCGTCCGAATGCCAATCTTTTGTTGTTTAAGCGCCCCGTCTCACCAGGAATCGCCGAGATACCGGATTTGCCGGCGGATGACGAAAAAGACCGGCTCCGGCATGAATTTCACGTACTCGGCTTTTTATGCGACCGCCATCCCATGACCTTGTTCGCGGATCAGCTGAAAACCATGAAAACCCAAAAAACGGCATCTGCTTTGACCTATCCCGGTCGTCGGGTTCACACCGCCGGATGGCTGATTACCGGTAAAACCGTGCTGACCCAAAAAGGCGACCCCATGAAATTCCTCACTTTTGAAGATGAGACCGGCATGATTGAAACCACCTTTTTCCCAGACATGTATCGTAAATTTTCCCATGTGCTGGATTATGGGCGGCCGTATTTAATTGCCGGCACGGTCGAGGAAAACTGGAATGCCAAAACCCTTACGGTGGATGAAGTCACGCCAATTCGCTACTCAGGGGCTGTGGATTTGTTATAGGGGTTCCAGTTCTGAATCAATTTCACCGGAGATTTGACCGCTCTTTCGACAAAATCAAGAAAATTTGAGCTGATATCGGCAGCGGACATGACGCTGACTTTCGGGTCCGCGCTCTTCCCCTTGATTCGGACGGGAATGGACACCAGGGTGCCGGCCATCAGATAGTTCACTCCCGGAATATTTTTAATGGCGGAATCAACGGTTTGAAACGGCGCGGCCACAAGTTCCACGTCAAGCCTGTCCCGATCAAGGCGCAGGGTCCCCTTTCCCAGGAGATCCAGTGTTTTGCCATCCATCATAATCTGATTAAAGCTCATCAAATGATTTTCGAGGCTCCCTTCGATGATGATGGTATCATAACTGAACCCCTTACTTTTCAGATCAGGGAGCCGTCCCTTGACAATTTCGGTAAAGTTGATCACCTCAAGAATTCTTGACAAGCGCTTGCTCCGGGTAATCACGCCGTCTCTTGCGATAAATTCAAACTGGCCGCCGGCGGAAGCAAAGAGCTGTTCAAATGACGGGGCCGATGCGGTAAATTGGCCGGAAAGGTCATACGATCCGCTCATCTCAATCTCGTTTGCGCTCAGACATCCATAACTGGAAGTGAAATCCTGGTTCTCAGCGCTAAAATCAACATTCAGG
The DNA here is from genome assembly GCA_963675805.2 of Desulfobacterales bacterium. GTDB lineage: Bacteria > Desulfobacterota > Desulfobacteria > Desulfobacterales > Desulfosalsimonadaceae > SURF-3. The sequence goes on from CAXXNU010000007.1 coordinate 552,920, forward strand.
TTCACGGTACCATCGTCCAGGTGAATCGTTCCCATGGTATCGATGCCGCAAAGCTTTGCTTTGGTTACTGTTGTTTCAAGAATTTTACGATCCAGGGTGATGACGGCCTGCACCGGTTGCCAGGTATATGGCCCCAGGGAAAAAGAATCCGCATCAAGATTGATGCTTCCGATCAGAGGATATCCCCACAAATCGCCATCTGAATCGAGCACCGGCTGTGTATCGGATTTTTGCGGCGTTTTTCCGGAAACCGGCCATTTCAGATCACCGGCGGATGCGTCCAGACGAAACTGCATGTGATCCGGGGTCATGTTCACCCGGCCGGAAAGCAAGGCGTAATTGTCGCGCCAGGAAACCGCCAGGCGCCCGACGTCAATCCGTTTGTCCCGTCCGAAAACGGAAAATTCATTGGCCACCGGAAGATCGCTGCCAACGCCTGGAATGCGGATATTTTCCCCTTCAAGACGACCGTTCACAAAGGATTCGGACAAATCCCCTTTGACAAAGATTGCCGTTACATCGCCGCGAATCCGGGCGTCCGGCATTTTTTCAGCAACAAATACCCGGTCAAGGGTTTGACTGTCAAAAATACCGTTAAACGCAAGGCTGATTTTGTCTTTTTCCAGCCCCAATGTGCATGACGCATTGGTATCTTTATCCGCAATCTCCAGCCGGTTGATCTGGAGTGCGCCGGAATAACAGGAAAAATCCGTCAGGATCCGGGTCTCCTCGGGAAATATCAGATGACCTGCAAATGAAACATCCGGCCCTGACTGCCAGCGGATATCTGTATCTGAAAACCTTACGGGCGTTTGCACCGCATAATCACGGGACAGACGACCCGTATCGATTAAAAACCCGATAAAATTTTTGCCGACCTCACCGTTCATGACAAGGTCCGCGCAACAGGGATGTCGGATGTCTCCCTCTGCCATGCCCGAGAGATCGGCCGACGCATCCAGAAGCCGGGTCTTGAGATGCCGGAACAACACCCGGCCGGCATCCACCTCAATGGCGCCGGAATCCAGATAGAGCCTGTCCGGAAGCGTTGTCATCATTATTTCCGCATTTTTTACTTCACCAGCAGCGGACAGGCGCCACCGGTCCGGCAAATCCTCGGGGGCATCCGGTGTCTCTTCTGTTTTTTCCAGTGAAAACGCGGATAGTTGAAGCCGCCCGGTCACCTGTTCCACATCTGAAAAGTCTTCTTGCACTCCCTTAAAAGCAGATATCCACGGATAAAATTCCGCCAGATCCAGGTCCATCCGGCCCCTTGGAATGTCCACATAAAGCCGGTTTTCCCATTTTACAGCGCCAGAAACTCCGGAAAAATCCGTATTGCCGATACCTGCGTCGACATTTTCAACACGGACCTGATTTTCCGAAAATAACAGTTTTCCCCTGTTGACGTGAACGGGAAAAGGAAGCCGATCGTAGTCGGCTGAGAAATCCATCTCAAAGACATCAACCCGGGTGTGAATATCCTCCAGATGCTCTCCCAGGACCAGCCTGCCCCGGGCGTTTCCTTCCAGATTTTCGACCCGGGCAAGTTCAGCCATAAACGCCTCATGGTCAATGATATTTTCCAGCACCCCCGGAAGCTGTCGCAGCCGCACGTCAAGCATGACATCCAGATGAAAGGTATAATCATCCTCAGCCAGTCCGATTTTAAGGGACCCGTCAGTTCCGATTGTTTTTCCAAAAATCGCACTCACTCCGGAAGCGGCCAGCAACCCTTTTGAGACCATTACGTCTCCGTTCACCCCTGTCAGGCTCATCCCGATATCCTGAATGGCAATATCCCCTTTTTCCATCCGGCCCTGGATGACCAGATTGTCCCAATCCCCCAGCTCAATGGGGGCTTTACCCCGAGTGGTGATTCGAAGGGCCGGAATACGGCCGCCTTTGATATACGCAAAAATATCCCTCACCAGTTCATGGTCACTGCCCAGATCAAGGGCTGCTTTCCTGACGGCCCCGGCATCCAGATCACTTGCGGAAAAATCAAGGATGTATCCGAATGTATCCGGCGATGCGACCATTCGGCCGGAAAACTTGCCCGCCGGCTGCTCGAGCAACAGATCCTCAAGGGAAAGACGCGCTTCTTTTTCATCCACCACCAGCCTTGCTGAGAGCTTTTCACAATCAAAGGATGTCTTTCGGCTTTCCCGGGTAACGATCAGCATGGCATGGCTAACGTCTGCCTGGACACCAAAAGAACGGTTTGTTTGGATGTTCAACCCGGCCTTAAAATGAAGGTCTTTGAGTTCAAATCGTCGCTGGCCGTCTGTGGTTAATTGAAAATATCCCCGGTGGACCACCATTTTCAAAAAAGACGTGTGATCCCCCAGGGAATCCACCAGCTTTGCCGGCAAGGTCAGCGGATTGAAAGGGTCAGCAGCGTTTTCAGGTTCCGCTTCTGTCCCGGCCTCATCAGAAATATGGATCACAATGGCAGGACTGTACATGACAATTTTTTTAAGCCGCAAGCGGCCCGAAAAAAGCGGCCAAACTTCCGGATAAACAGTCAGCTTTTCCACGCTGGCGCTTACACTGTCGGGGCCAGCGTAGTCGACCTTTTCAAATGCCAGATGCAATGTCGGCAAAAATCTCAGCCCCATGCTTTCATAATCGATCACTCCCATGTGTTGCCGCCTGAGTTCGGCCTGAATCTGCTGTCTCAGTGCGGATGAATCCACAAGTGCCGGTGCGACCCAAAAAGTCGCAGCCATCACCAAGAGAATGAAACCAAGTCCGCCTGAAATGATTATTTTGCGCATTGCTGTCTGTCTAAGTTATCCGATGGAATATTGGAGAGGCCATTAATGACTGATAAAGCAAAATGTTGCCAATGAAAAAAAGAGGCTGCATCCGTTATGATGCAACCGTAAAAAGTCGGATTTCGACGGCAAAGAAAAAAACTCCAAATTTGAGGCGCGCAAATCCCGAGCAATGATGCGTACTTGGTGTACGCTGAAGCAGCGAGGGATGCAGCGCAACAAAAAATTTGGATTTTTTACGAAGCCGTCAGGTATGTTTTTGCGAAAGCTCGTTATATGCCTCCTGGATTTCAACAAACTTTTTCTGAGCCAGTTCTTTGAATTCCTCTCCCAGGTGGGCGACTTTGTCCGGATGATACTGCTGTGCAGCATCCCGGTAGGCGGCACGGATTTCCGCAAGGGTTGCGTCAGGGGACACGCCCAAAATTTCATAGGGATCTCTCGGTGCTTGTGCGTTCCGGTCTGTTTCTTTTTTGCCTCTGTCGGCGTGGCCGCCGCGGGACTGGCCGCCACCGTGGTCTGCTGTTCTGCCGCTGTTCGAAAAAAACATGCGAATTATTTTCATGATAAATCCGGGCAGCCGCCGGTATCGGAGATAGTAGGCCAGGAGCCCCACAAGAAAGGTGTCATCCAGCCATCCCAGCACCGGGAACACATCCGGCACGAAATCAAGGGGGCTGATGATATAAACAAGCACCAGCGCGATGATCAGGATGACCCACAGCGGATTCATGGCTATGATCTTAAAGTGGCGATGAGCCGCAAGGGATGGATCAAAAGAGACAGGGCCGATACAATGGACGTGCATACCACATCCGCGGACTGAAGCGTCTGGGCGGACGCCCCTTCCTCCAGAATCACGGCAACGCCGAGAGCCGAGGCCCGCAGCATCAGGTGATCATTTCTGCCATTCCCAATGCTTACTGTTTTTTCCGCCCCCAGGGCCGTTACATAATCCCGTTTGCCGGTGTGCTGATCTTTTTCAGAAAGAATGCTCAACCGGCACGGGATGCCTTCAAGGCCTGATTTTGCCTTTCCAAAGGTATCGGCCGTTAGCACATGCAACTCCAGGCTCTCCGAAAGCTCGGAAAGCGCTTCCTTTACGCCGGGAACCAGCCCGCCATCCACCGCCAGGGTGCCGTTGTAATCCATGACCATGTATTGTAAATCCAGAACCCCGTATCCGGGAATTGATATCCTCATTTCATTGTCTCCAGGTTCATGTCCGTCTCATTGCCGGTTATCTATGCATCACTTATAAAATAATCCAGCCGAATATCAATATGAAAATTTCACTATGAAAATTTCTTGACAAGGCGGCGGCCAAAGATTTAGAGATGATCTTTACGAGAATATGCTTATAACATAACCGGACAAGAAAGGAAGAAAAAATGAAGAAAGTTGCAATCGTTGCCTGCGGCGCTTATATGGATAACGGATACGGCTGCCCCGGTGAATGGCGATGCCTGAAAGCCGCGGCCATGGGGGAAGGCTCTTTTGACGAACCATCATCCGTTCTGGCCTTTGTGAAATGCACCTGTCCCGGCCGCCCCACCGTATCAAACGTCGGCATGGCCATTAAAGCCCTTGAGATGAAACCGGATGTCATCCATCTCAGTTCCTGCATGGCCAATGCCAAACCAGGCTGCCCCTATGCCACGCCGGAAGAAATGGCAAAAAGCATTGAAGACAAGACCGGCATCAAGGTGGTTATGGGAACCCATGATTACAAATAGAAGGCTCTGACCCTCTGTTTGATCCAAGGAGCGAATGATGCCCATTTATGAATATGAATGCCGGGACTGCGGAAAAGCCTTTGAAGTGATTGTCTCCGGTTCCGCGGACAGCATCTGCTGTGCCCGCTGCGGCAGCAGGGACATCAAAAAAAAGTTTTCCGCCCATGCAGCGATTTCCGGAAGCCATAGATCTCATCTTCCCGGCCCCGGAGATACCACCTGCTGCGGTTCCTCACCGGGGACCGGAAGCTGCGCCGGACCCGGCAGCTGCTGCGGAAAAGCATAGTAAAAAGATCCTGGCACCATCAGACAAAAAAGCATCTGATCGGGGTTGCAAACACAGCAACACCGAACAGATGCTTTTTTTTATCAGAATATCGGCAAACCGGTTTAATTAAAAAACCGAAACCGCCTTTCAGGAAAAACGGCTAAAAAACCCCCAAAGGTCTTAAAAACGTCATCCTGGCCGGCTCTTTCATCATCTTTGTGTACGCTTCGTTCACATTATCCCCCAGCGCGGAAAAAGGAAGGGACACAATAAAAACCACCGTACCGGTGACCAGAGAGACGAACTGGAGCGGCCGGACCACGGCAAAGTCCGCCGCCATAATTTCAGCAGAATTTTCGATTGGATAATCTGAACCTTTTGCCATTGCCGAAGAGCCGAAGGGCACCACCATCAAAGCAGCAGCCAGCAAAATAACAATTATTTTTTTTCGTCCGGTCATGTCACCCTCCTTGGTAAAACCCTGAAAATTATCTTCACTGTCCATTCAATGAAATCAAATAACGCCCGACTTATTTCAATTATCAATTATCAATTAATCTAAACTTTTGGCCGGCAACTGTCAAGGTGCAATTATATCTTGTTCATAAAATAGTGCCTGTGCGCGGGAGCATTTATTCTGCAAAAAATTCCACCGGATTATCATGATCCGGTTCAATGATAATCCGGCGGGGTAGGATGGTTATTGATAATTATTTGACTTCAAAGATAAAAATGCCCGGCTCAATGCACCCGGGGTTCTGCCTCGGGCAGCACGCTGACCGGTACGCCTTCATAGGGCGTGCGTCTTTTTGATCGCATCGACCTCGGATCCCGCATGGTTTTGAGGATCTCAATACTCTCTTTCATCCCCTTGTAGTATCTCGCCATTTCCATAGCCATACCAGCCATATAGGCCATGGCCTGCACAAAATTCACGTCATCCAGTGTAAATTCCCAGGGTTCTCCCGTATAGACGCGCAGAGCCCCGATGGTGGAACCGCCGGCCACGATAGGAACGGAAAGGATGGACGCAATGCCTTCTTTTACTGCTTCGTCCGGATATTGCAGACGCGGGTCATCTTTCACGTCATAAATTGCGATCGGCCCGGCCTCAAGGGACTGGGCAATGGATTGAATGGCACTCACCGGTCCTTTGTTGATATATTCTTCACTCAGCCCAAAAGACGCCGCCACCTCCAGCTCATTGGTTTTTTTATTGATCAGAAAAATGGTGCACCCCTTGACATCCAGGGCCGATTTAATGCTTTCCACAGTCAGCAGAACGACTTCCTCCGGATCCTTTGAATGGGAAATTACCCGGGTCACCCGCATCAGGGTTTCATAATTCAGAAGCTGCTTTTTCATGATGCCTCCTTATAATCGAAAAATTAAAGGACAATGATACGTGAACAGCCTCGACGGCTTCCGGGGATCTTATGTTTCCTTCACTCCCGGAAGCCATTGTTGATACATTTAAGATTCATCCCGAGCTTTCCTTGTTTAAGCAAAAATTTTATAAAATTTATGGCATCAAACAGCCATGACACATCAAACATACTCAAAAAACCGACACGTACAGAAACAAAAAAGAAATGGTGGCGGAGATGCTGAGACAAGCAGAAAAAAATCAGTAAAGGAATGGATGCAAATGCAGTCAGGAGGATTTAAGAAAAATATATCAGCACGGATGGCAAAAAGCAAGAACAACAGGACAACCTTTGACAGCTTCGCAAAAAGTCCAAATTCTTTGCCGTCTAAATCGAACTTCCAAATAACTCATCCATAATTGATCGAAATGATGGACCGTCATTTGCTGATACAGTGGTGATGCGTCACCATGAAAAGCTTTTTACGGTTGTCTCAACCTTTCAGACACCTAAAATAACAATTATTTTTTCATACGCTTCTTGTGGGTTTGTATCAATCTGAACTCCGCATATTTTATTGACAAAGAGGCCTCATGGAGTCATATTTGAATTCAATATCAATACCTTATTTTACCAGCCCGTAACTGTTCCATTCGTTTAACGTCTTTTAATGAGCAGATATAGAATTTTTCCAATTCACTTTTTCTTATTTTAAAGCTTGCCTGATTGTTAACGTGTCACAACTGAAACAGAAAGGGGGATGCTTGATGAGAAACGGAATATTATTTGTCTTTATTTTTCTTTTCACTCTGCTGCTCGCCGGAACAAATGCCAATGCAAATATCGACCAGTTGTCCAATATGAGCACAGAGTGGATTCGGACCGGCAACCGGAATGCCGCCACGGACTCTACTGACATTGTTCTTTATAACCCGGCGGGGTTGGTAAAAATGTCTGAAGGATTTCATCTGAACGTCGGTAATCAAAGCCTCTTCAGAAGTCCGGAACACACGTTTGATCTGGGGTTGCCTGCATCGAACGGAGAAAAAACGCGAAAACAGGATGATCCGGATCTTTTATTACCGAATCTCTATGGTGCCTATAACAAGGGGGATTTTTCTTTTTTCGGAGGTGTTTATGTCCCTGGCGGGGGAGCTACGGCCGATTTTCCAAAGGGATCGGTCAATACCCAGTTCATCGGGGCATTGACGGTCATGGGATCCGGAGGAATGTTTACCGGATTTCAAAATGATTTTCTCGAAGCGTCATCCTATTATCTCACCACTGAGGTCGGAACCGCTTATCAGTGTTGTGATAAAATTTCTATGGCTGCGGCATTACGGTATATCTATGCGCAAAATGAAATAAAAGCCGGTGCAACATTTATTGATGCCGGCGGCAATGCGCACGATATGAAATTACGATATGATACGGATGCAGATGGCGTTGGGGGCGTCTTTGGAATGAATATTTCCGCCACCCCGAATCTCAATATCGGAATGAGATATGAAACCCGCGTGGTGCTGAATTTTCACACAGATGTTAAACGAAACGATTTTCCCGATGAATTTGGTCTGGTTGAGTGCTATGAAAAAAACCGAAGAGATTTCCCGGGCATGCTGGGTATTGGCGCTGAATACCGCTTTTCACCCAAACTGACGACGGAAGTCGATTTTAACTGGTATCTGCAAAAAGATGCTGACTGGGGACAATCATCAACCGGCAAAGACCTTTCCAATCTGGCCGGGGACTGCTGGAGTCTCGGGGGCACATTTGCCTATCAGATCACCGAGGATATCCTGTTCAGTCTTGGCACCATTTACACGAAATTTGAATGGGGCGACATAGACGCATACTATGCTGAAATCGGCGCATTTGAAGTTTTGTATACGGACAACTGGCATCTTGGGACCGGATTTGCCTGGACAATCAAAGAAGGGGTTGTTTTTAATTTTGCTGTTGGCCAAACCATCTGGGACGATCAAACCATTGAATTTGTGCAGGCGGCCAACAACGGACTTCCACCGGTAGAAGTTAAAACTAAAAATGCGACGACAACAGTTGCATTTGGGTTTGATCTGGCATTTTAAAGCGGGTGAAAACAGCTTTTAATAACGGAGGTTTTATGAAAAAAATATATGCACTGATATTTTCTTTTTTAATGATTGTCTCAATTTCCGGCTGCAACAATTCCCATGACTGCCCGCAGGAAGATTCCTCTCTGCCGGTGCTCTCTGCCGGAGATACTGTGTCTTTCAGGATGCTTCAGACAACGGATGTTCACCATCGCGGCAGCGGCACGGGAGCATCACTGACTTACAGTCCGGAAGACGGCAAGGACAATTCCGGTGCCGGGGGCAGCGATCAGACCGAAGGCGGGTATGCCCGCCTGACTTCCAAAATCGCTCAGCTGCGTCTGGCAGCTATGGGTCAGGGCGTTCCGTCCCTACTTGTGGATTCCGGCGATTTTCTCATGGGAACAGTGTATGACCTGACGTTGGGAGATATGCCGGCTGCTTTTTATTTTCTGGAATTTATGAATTATGATGCCGTAACCTTAGGCAACCACGAGTTTGACTACGGGCCAGCCGGTCTGGCAATGATTATCAATAGTGCACGGGGAGAAGACGGAAGCGGATTTACGGTGCCCATCATTGCAACCAATATGAAAACCGACGGTGTAACCGGAACAGATGACGATGGTCTTGAAGCCTTTGTCAATGCCGGCGTTATCCGGGAGGTAATGGTTAAAACCCTGGGTAATGGATTAAAAGTCGGCATTATCGGCTTACTCGGTCCTGGGGCGGACAATGACGCACCCTTGACGCCGCCGGTGATATTTGATCATGAATATGAATTTATCCAGGAGCAGGTGGATTACCTGAAAAACGAAATGGGTGCGCATATCGTTGTGGCACTTTCCCATTCCGGCATTACCGATCCCAATGTCACACCCGGTGGAGATGATGTCGCACTGGCCCAAAATGTTAGCGGTATTGATATTATTGCATCCGGCCATGAACACCAGATGACGGACAATGTCGTGATTGAAAACGGCACCCGTATTTTTTGTGCGGGTTATTACGGAAAGAATCTTGCACAACTGGATGTTACTGTAAAAATCGGCACCGGGGTCACGGATGCGGTTTTAACGAATCATGCCATAGACGACAGTACTGCCGGTGATCCTTCCATGAATTTCACTGTAGACATGATCAATGCCGGAATTAATGAAGTGCTTACGCCCGAATTGGGTCTTGAAATTAATACGGTTATTGCCGGTTCCGGATCGGATAATCTTGGCAAACCTCACGGGGCCGAAGAATCCGGGATGGGAAATCTTGTTGCGGATTCCCTGAGGTATATGCTGGCAGGCACAAATGGCGCTATCGGCGTTGTTGCAAACGGTGTGGTGCGAAACGGTTTTGAACTCGGGCAGCAGGTGACATTTGCCGATATGTACAGTGTACTTCCATTAGGGATGACGATTGATCCGGCCCAGCAGGATATTCCCGGATATCCGCTCATGCAGGTAAATCTCTCCGGCGTACATCTGAAAAATATGTGCCAGCTCAATGCCTATATCGCTGCATCACAGGATGAAGCTTTTGTGGCGATGCTTGCCGGTTCCGGTGACCCTGTTCTGCAAGGGCTTGCTTTTGCACTGAGCAATCTTCAGACGGACTACTATCTTAATGTTTCAGGCATTCAGTATGCTCACTTTGATGCTGGAGGAGGATATCTTGTGGTACCCGGTTCCGTTAAAATATATGACGGGCTTGATTTTTCCTGTCAGCATTCTGCGACGGAAATCAGCGATGAAACGCTTTACCCGGTTGTGTTTGATATTTACATGTTTCTGATCGTCCAAAGTGAGGACCTGCAGATGCTTCTTGGTGCTCTCGGACTTCCCATCGTCCCATTGGATAACCAGGGAAATCCCGTGACTGTTGCCAACATGCTGGATTCCCGCCTGGACAGAGATCCGGTGACTGACGGAATACAGGAAGCAAAGGAATGGATGGCACTATTAGCTTTTATGACAGCCGACCCTTCCATCACGGGATTTGAAAATAATATTATTCCGGATGATGCCTATGGCACTGAAGCGCTTGCATCCGGCAATTCCAGCCGCATAAATAAAATCGGATTTTTTGATGATACATTAACTCCGGCTGCTCAGTAAACATAGAATAGATTTGAAAACACAAATGGAGAACCTGTTTAAACGGGTTCTCCATTTGTGTTTTAACCGGTAGTGAATAAATAACCTGGTTTTAAATTCGAATAAAGGGTTACGGGGACTTCATCGACCTGCAAGACGAACCACATACTCCACCCACGGGTCTTTGGAATTTGTGACGGTTTTGCCCGTTGACTTTCTTTTCTGCCGAATAAAAACAGGTTGAACGAACACCTTCACCAAATTAAAATCAGGATCCATACAAGACAAAATATACTACAAAGTGGTCTTGAAAGATAAAACAACGACTATTGTATTGCTTGACAACTCCGGAATAAAATTCTAGTATATTTTAACTTCCTGACTCATGCCATAACCCTCTTCTTCAGCACTTCATATTCTTTATACTGCTCACGATCAGTGCTTCCGAATCGGGATCTCTGTTTTTGGGAAATTTTTTGTTCAGATATCTTTATTGATTGGGGAACAAAATGAAATGCCCGAAATGTCAGATTGAGAATCGTGAAGGGGCTAACTTCTGCAGGCAATGCGGATTTAAATTTGAGCGAACATGCCCTTCCTGTGGCCATCCTTATCCGGACGGCTTTGCCTTTTGCGATAAATGCGGCTGCCATCTGCAGCCGGATAAACCAGCATCCGACAAAATTCCGGAAAACAAAGCTTCTCCCATTTCACCTTCCCCGAATCAACATAAAACGGCTAAACATAGAACAGATGAAACCGCCATTATCGGCGAGCGAAAACATGTGACCGTGCTTTTCTCGGATCTGACCGGATATACGGCCATGTCCGAAAAGCTCGACCCGGAAGACATAAAAGAGATCACCAGCCGCATATTTGGCGAAGTCTCAGAAATTGTCAGCAAATACGACGGGTTTATCGAAAAGTATGCCGGCGATGCGGTGATGGCCATGTTTGGGGTTCCGACAGCACATGAGGATGATCCGGTGCGGGCTGTCAAAGCAGCCAGGGAAATTCATGAACGGGTCAACCGACTCAGCCCGGAAATAGAGGCCAGAACCGGACAGCCGGTTTCCATGCATACCGGCATCACTACCGGGCTGGTGGTAACCGGTGACGTGAACATGAAAATCGGCACGCATGGCTCGGCAGGAGATACGATTAATTGTGCCGCGCGTCTGAGCAGCCTGGCCAAACCGGATGAAATTCTGATCGATATGGATACCTGCCGCCAGTCGGAAGGGCATTTTGAATGCGAATATTTTGATACAGCACCCGTCAAAGGCAAGTCCCATCCCGTTCAAATCCATAAAGTATTAACCCAAAAAGATAAACCCGTTACCATCCATCGTCTTTCAGGGATGCGGGCCAACCTTGTCGGCAGAAAGGTGGAACTGGCGCAGATGGAGGAAGCGGTCGGCAGACTCAGGGAGGGAACGGGCGCGATTTTTTCCATCTGTGGTGATGCCGGTACGGGAAAAAGCCGGCTTGTGGAGGAATTTAAATCCACCCTGGATCTCAAGAAGGTTCAGTGGCTCGAAGGACACGCCTATGCCTATTCTCAAAACATCCCTTATTTTCTCCTCATCGATCTGCTTAACGGGGCATTTCAAATCCAAGAAAGCGATTCTCCGGAAAAAGTCAGAGAGAAAATCGAATCCAGGTTAGAATATCTGGCGGTGGAGAAAGACAAAGTCGCCCCTTATGTGGGAAGTCTTTATGCCCTTAGCTATCCTGAGACCGAAAACCTTGATCCTGAGTTCTGGAAATCACGTCTTCAAAAAGCAATTCAGGCGACATTATCCGCGCTGGCCCGCAGGCAGCCGGCTGTTATATGCCTTGAAGACCTTCATTGGGCAGATCCCTCTTCAATAGATCTTGTACGGACTGTCCTGACGGAGTTCAGATATCCGGCCCTTTTTCTTTGTGTGTACAGACCCTCCTTCAATATTTTCACCACCCATCAGGTCAGCGGCATGGGGAAAGTATACCGGGAAATTCAACTCCAGGACCTTTCGACTTCCGAATCCCAGGACATGGTGGAGTCTCTGCTGAAGACCGATACTGTTCCGATTGAATTGCGCCGGTTCATTCAGGAAAAGGTGGAGGGCAATCCCTTTTATCTGGAGGAAGTGATCAATGCCCTGATTGAATCGGCGGCCCTGGTCCGCGACAACGGCTCCTGGCTTTTAACAAGGCCAATCAGTGAGTCGGATATATCTTCGACGATCCACGGGGTGATCTCTGCCAGACTCGATCGTCTGGAAAAGGAAACCAAACGCATTCTTCAGGAAGCATCCGTCATCGGGAAGGCGTTTCTCTATAAGATTCTCAAACAAGTCACAAACATAGATACTCACATCGACAAATGCCTCAGCAGCCTGGAACGGTTCGACCTGATCCGCACAAAATCCTTTCAACCGGAACTGGAGTATGTGTTCAAACATGCCCTGACCCAGGACGTGGTTTACAGCGGCCTTCTTAAAAAGGAGCGTCAGGCGATCCATGAGCGTATCGCGCTCATCATGGAACAATTGTTTCACGATCGACTTCCCGAATTCTATGAAACCCTGGCCTTTCATTTCAAGCAGGGCCGGTCTATTCATAAGGCTGTCGAGTATCTGATGAAATCAGGAGAAAAAAGCATCAAAAGATATGCGGTGGAAGAGTCACATCAATACTACAGGGAAGGATTTGAGCTTCTCTCTTCCAAACCTGACAAATCAAAAAAAGAAAAAGGTCTCCTCATCGATCTGCTCAACCAGTGGTCAAAAGTCTTTTATTACCGGGGAGATTTCAAAGGGATGGATACCGTCCTGAAACCTCATAAAACAATGGCTGAACTCCTGGAAGATGAAACACGGCTCGGGAATTTCTATGTATGTCTCGGCATTCCCATATATATGCGAGACGGGATCAGGGAGTCACATCAATATTTTATGAAGGCACTCGCGCTTGGCGAAAAAATTGATGACCAGCAGATCACGGGACATGCCTGCATGTGGCTTTGTTTTACCTTTGGGGAGATGGGCCTTCATGAAAAAGCCATTTCATATGGAAAACGCGCCCGTAAAATAGCCGAATCTCTCGTGTCGGATCAATTTCTTTTTTTCAAAGCCCTGGGCGGTATGGCGCATAGTTATTACTTTACCGGGGATATCCAGAAAAATTTTGAATCCGGCAAAATCCTTCTTGAGTATGGCAACCGGCATTCGAATGTTCGCAGCCTGGTGGTCGGTCATATCTGCATGGGAATCGGCTATTTAAATGCCGGAAATTTTTCATCCGCCATTGAATCCTTTCAAAGAGGGATTGAGACGTCAGCAGATCCCTTTTATATTCAATGGCCAAAAATGTTTCTGGGCATTACCTATGCCCAGAACAATCAGTTCGAGGACGCAGAGAAGGTGCTTCTGGAGACCTCATCTTATGCAGCGGAATTTGGTTGTGAGTCGGTGGGATTAGGAGCTAATGCATTTCTCGGGATTCTTCAAATTGTTAACGGGCATTTCTCAAAAGGCTTGGAAATGCTTCAAGAGGCTCGTCAATTATGTCTGAACCATGAACGTAAAAGTATTTATACTATATCAGAATATCTCCTTGGGAAAGTCTATTTTCAGATCGTGGCAGGAGAGGAAAAGATCAGTCTGTTAACCATGGTGAAAAACATCGGCTTTGTGGTGAAGAATGTCCCGTTTGCCGCAAAGAGTGCAGAAGATCATTTTAACAAGGCCATCGCAGTTGCAGAGGAAATCGGGGCAAGGGGAGTTGAAGGACAGGCGCTTCTGGACCTTGGCCGACTCCACAAGGTGAAAGGTAGAAAAGAAAAAGCCCGGGAATGTTTTGCCAAATCAATTAAAATCTTTGAAGAATGCGAGGCTGAAGTGTTCCTGAAACAGGCCAATGAAGCCCTTGGGAGTTTAGCATAATGAAATGTCCGAAATGTGATGCCTTACTGCCGGAATATGCAAAATTCTGCAATCAATGCGGTCATAAACTGGAAACAACATGCCCGGCATGCGGCATGAATAATCCGGCGGCAAGCAGGTTCTGTATGGAATGCGGCCACAATTTAACCCCGGCTTCCGGGCCATCCCCCAAAGAAATTTCTTTTGAAGATAAGCTTGAAAAAATCCAGCGCTACCTGCCACAGGGCCTGACCGAAAAAATCCTGTCCCAGAAAAGCAAAATCGAAGGCGAGCGCAAGCAGGTCACAGTCATGTTTTGTGACATGGCAGGATATACATCCCTTTCTGAAATTTTGGGTCCGGAAGAAGCTTATTCAATCATGGATCAGGTCTATGAAATCCTCATTCACAAAGTCCATGAATTTGAAGGCACGGTCAATGAGATGACCGGTGACGGCGTCCTGGCCTTATTCGGTGCGCCCATTGCCATTGAAGATGCGCCCCAGCGATCGATCCGGGTGGCCATGGCCATCCACCAGGAAATATCCAAACTCAATGACCGTCTGAAAAAAGAACATCCCGGCCTGCCGCCACTTAAAATGCGCATCGGCATCCACACCGGGCCGGTGGTGGTGGGCACCCTGGGCAATGATCTTCGCGTGGAGTTCAAGGCGGTCGGAGATACGGTCAACCTGGCATCACGCATGGAGAACATGGCCGAACCCGGCGCCACCAATGTCACCGAAACCACTTTCAAGCTTACCGAAGGGCTTTTCCGGTTTGAGGCGTTGGGTGAAAAAACAGTTAAAGGGAAAAAAGAACCGGTCAAGGTCTATCGGGTGATTGCTGTCAGCAGCCGGCGCACCCGGTTTGATGTGAGCGCCGAACGCGGCCTCACCCCTTTTGTGAGCAGGGAACGGGAACTTGAGCTTTTACTGGATGGTTTTGAACGCGCCCGGGCCGGCCGCGGGCAGGCTTTTTCGATTATGGCGGAAGCCGGGGTGGGCAAATCAAGGCTTTTATATGAGTTCAGGAAAGCAATATCAAATGAGGATGTCACTTTTCTGGAGGGCAAATGCCTTTCCTACAGCAGGGGGATTGCGTATCACCCGGTCATCGATATTCTGAAATCGACCTTCAATATTTTAGAAAACGATGATTGCATCAAAATAAGAGATAAAGTCTCCCATTGGCTCAAAACCATTGGTGTGGATGAAGCTTCAACCCTGCCCTACCTGCTTGAGCTGCTGTCGGTCAAAGACAGCGGCATCGACCGGATTGACATGAGTCCCGAGGCCAAAAAAGACCGCATTATGTCCGCGGTGAATCTAATCACTTTAAAGGGATCTGAAATGCAGCCCCTGGTTCTTGCGGTTGAAGATCTTCACTGGATTGACCGAAGTTCCGAGGAATATCTGAAAACTCTCCTTGAAACTATTTCCGGTGCAAGAATATTTCTAATTTTCACCTACCGGCCGGAGTTTATTCACACATGGGGCGGTAAATCCTATCACAGCCAGATCAACTTAAACCGGCTGTCCAACCGGGAAAGCCTCGCCATGGTTTCCCATCTCCTCGGCACTCCAGGCATTGATAGTCAAATAGAGGAGCTGGTGCTTGAAAAAACAGAAGGCATCCCCTTTTTTATCGAGGAATTTATAAAGTCGCTCAAAGATTTAAAAATTATTGAAGCATCTCAAAAAACATATCACCTGGTAAAAGACATCAAACATATTGCCATCCCCTCCACCATCCAGGAAGTGATCATGTCCCGGGTGGATTCTCTTCCTGAAAATTCAAAGGATCTGCTCCAGATCGGGTCTGCCATTGAGCGGGAATTTACCTATGAAATAATAAACCGCGTGGCGGAACTGCCGGAAAAGGAATTGCTGTCTAATCTCTCGGTTTTAAAAGATTCCGAGCTTATCTATGAAAGAGGCATATATCCCCAATCCAGCTATATCTTCAAACATGCCCTGACCCAGGAAGTGGTCTATGATTCGATATTGGGCAAACGCAAAAAAATGCTCCATGAAAAAATCGGAAAGGTCATTGAAGAATTATACAAAGAAAATATCGACGAGAATTACCAGATCTTATCAGACCACTTCATCAAAGCGGAAAATTATGAAAAAGGCGGTAAATACTGCAAGCTGATATGCCGGAAGGCGCAAAAAACCGCCTCATTTAAAGATGCCATCGCCTTCAGTAAAAAAAGAATTGAATGCCTTGAAAGATTGCCCCAGACAGAAGAAGTTCAGAAAAAAATCATTGATGCGCGTGTGGCATTGGGTCTTTATCTTATACAAATAAATTTTTATGTGGAAGCAAAAGAAGCAGTGGCGCCTGTCATTGATCTGGCATTGAAATATGATTACAAAAAGCGGCTTTGCCAGATCTATGTAATAGAGGGGTCATATTGTTTTTGGAGCAGAGCAGATTTACCGGAAGCATTTCAAAATCTAAAAAAGGCCATAGAAGTCTCAGGGGAAGTGAAGGATCTATTTTCATATTTTCTTGCCCATCATATGTTGGGCCAATTCCTCGGACTCAATTGTGAATTTGATGATGCTTTAGAACACCTCAAATGTGCTATGGATATCAATAAAAGGGCTGATAGCAAATGGGGAATGGCGATAAATAAATGTTCTCAAAGCTCCTTTGTTTATCATTTTCAGGGGAATATAGACTTGGGGTATCAGAACAGCAGTGAAAGCTTAGTTTTAGCCGAAGAAAGCGGCGATATTGTGTCAAGAGCCTCTGCTTTGTCCGTTCATGGAATTTCCTGTTATAATAAAAGACTTTTGGCCGATGCTGAAACGTATTTGTTAGAGGGAATTCACTTTTATGAGCAGATCAATATTTCCACATGGAATTCTGTTGTGCCTGGCTTTTTAGGTTGTATTTATTATGAACTTGGGGATTACCCAAAATCAAAAATATATTACATGAAAGCTATTTCTCAATCAAAAAAAAATGGATTTCTCCCTTCATGGATAAATCTGAATCAAATAGCAGTTGTAAGATCAATGGTTATGAATAATGAGAAAGATGTCGATTTAGAAAAGATTTACACTTACATTTCTGAAAATAAAATTAAAGCATATGAAGGCTGGATGAGAAGATTGCTCGGGGAGATCCTTTTAAATATGGATGAAAATCATTTGCCCGAGGCCGAAGATTGGATCTGCCAAGCCATCGAAGCCGACCAGAGAAACGGCACAATGTTCTTTTTGGCCAAAGACTTTGCCCTGTATGCGGATCTGTTTAAACGAAAAGATGATATCCCAAATGCCAGGGAAAACCTGGCCAAAGCCATTGAAATTTTTAAAGAATGCGGCGCGGATGGCTGGGTTGAGAAATATGAAAAGGAACTGGCGGTGATGTAAAATAAATTGGATAAAGAGGGGAGATAAATGGATACTAAAAATTTGAAAATCAAAATCCTTGGAATAGCCGGAACCCCGATAAAAAATGGAAATTGCCAATACCAGCTTCAGGAAGCGCTGAAACTCGCTGAATCCACCGGACAGGCGCTCACCGAACTTGTTCATCTGGGTGACTATAAAATCAATTTTTGCATCGGATGTGACAAATGCCTGCGCAACGTCCATAAAATCCAGGCGGAGGCCGGTTATAATGTCTCTCCGGTGCCTGTCAAAGAATATAATTGTTCCATTAAAGATGGCATGCAGGAACTCCATCAAAAAATGCTTGATGCCGATGCCATTGTTCTTATGGCGCCAGTATATATAGCATCAATTCCGGGACAGGTAAAAACCTTTATTGATCGCTGCCGGACCTTTGTCCATGATTTTCGACTGCAGGATAAAGTCGCCACGGCAATGACCATCGGTTTTTTTCGGAATGCCGGGCAAGATACCGCACTTGCCTTAATGAGAACCTCTCTTTCAGCCTTAGGCTTCAATGTTGTCAGCTACGGATCGGCAGCGGTCTCGACAAAAGAAGGACTCGGCGTTCCCATATGGCGTGCCAGAAATATTCAACACGGATCAAGGTGCGCAATTTACCGGCAGCAAATTTATAAAAGTATTGAAGTCGAATAATATTCGAATCAGTATGGACGGCCGTGGCCGGGCTTATGATAATATTTTTGTAGAGCGATTATGGTGGACAGTGAAGTATCATTATGTATACTTGCATGAATTTGAAAGCGGTCTGGATTTGCGTAAAGGACTGAAGGGATTTTTCCAATTGTACAATAAAGAGCGTCCGCATCAGACATTTGATATAAAGACGCCGGATGAAGTTTATTATGGGATTCCAGTAAACTTGCAAGCGGCATAATCAAACGCCGGAGGGGGGAACTCCAGTCGGGCTACGCCCTCCTTCCGTTCCCCCCTCCGGCGCCAGGCCCCGAGAACGAGATATAAACCAAAGTCAGAGCTTATTCCGGTAAGGAAGTGGTCCAAACAAATGGATCCGGGGCAATGAACCGCAAAAAATCCTCCTCTCCAGTGCATCTTTCAATAGCCTGTGCTCGCCATCAAAATAACCATGTCTGTGTGTGACCCACAGCAATCTATCCGTGTCCCGACAATCAACTCTGGATTTATGCAACAAATTCATCTATCATCTTGACGCAAGCGGCAGGATTAAGCTATTAAAATGGTAAAAATTCATTCATGATGGCCGCATTTATTAAAATCCGCGTTGTTTTTTCCATATAACCGCAGCCCCTGTTGCTGGAGTTGTCTGTTTTCACATCCGGTTTTTCTGCGTTGATTAAATCATGCCGGTCGTCTTTTTTTAATTATTTTGTATTCAAAATAAAATCAGGAAAGGAGATGTCTGATGAAAAAGATTCTATTTCTCATGATAACAGCTGTTTTTATCTTTTCCGGGCTGATGGTTGCCAGCCCGGCCATGGCCGCGGACACCATCAAAATCGGCCTCATGTGCCCCATCACCGGGGCCTGGGCCAGTGAAGGCCAGGACATGAAGCAGATTGTGGAGCTGCTGGCCGGCCAGGTTAATGACCAGGGCGGTCTGCTCGGCAAAAAGGTGGAGATTGTGGTAGGCGATGACGGCGGCGATCCACGCACTGCGGCCCTTGCGGCCCAGCGGCTGGCCACCCAGGATGTGGTAGCCGTGATCGGCACCTATGGGTCTTCGGTGACCGAAGCCTCCCAGAATATTTACGCAGCCACCAACACCATCCAGATTGCCAACGGCTCCACCGCGGTTCGCTTGACAGAAAAGGGGCTGAAATACTTTTTCCGCACCTGCCCGCGAGATGACGAACAGGGCCGGGTGGCGGTCAAAACTATCATGGGAAATGGCTTTAAAAACATCGCCATCCTCCATGACAACACCACCTATGCCAAGGGCCTGGCAGATGAAGCCAACGGCCTGCTCAAAAAAGAAGAGGTCAACATTGTTTTTTTTGATGCCCTGACCCCCGGGGAACAGGATTACACCACCATTCTCACCAAACTGAAATCCAAGAATCCGGATGTGGTCTTTTTTACCGGATATTATCCGGAAGCCGGCATGATGCTGCGCCAGAAAAAAGAAATGGGCTGGGATGTGCCGTTTATCGGCGGCGATGCCACCAATAATCCGGACCTGGTAAGCATTGCCGGTAAAAGTGCGGCCGCCGGTTTCATGTTTCTGTCCCCGCCGGTTCCACAGGATCTTCCGTCCAAAGAAGCCACGGAATTTCTGGATGCATACAAAGAAAAATACGGTGCCACACCGGGTTCCATCTGGGCTGTGCTCTCCGGGGATGGTTTCCGGGTAATCGCCGCCGCCATCCGGGCAACCAAATCCACGGAAACGGACAAACTGGCCGATTTTCTCCACAATGACCTGGAAGCGTATCCCGGCCTGACCGGCACCATTTCATTCAATGAAAAAGGCGACCGGGTGGGTGATGTTTACAGAGTTTACAAGGTGGATGACGAAGGCAGGTTTATGCTTCAGGATTAACCCAATCTTAATTAACCACGGAGAACACACGGAAAAGACCACGGAGAAAATCTGCACCTTTTTTCTCAGGGTTCTCTGTGATCTCAGTGGTGAAAATGATCGCAGGCGCTTATGGAAATTTTTTTCACCCAATTGACCAACGGCCTGGCTGTGGGCGGCATTTACGCCCTGATCGCGCTTGGGTATACCATGGTGTACGGTGTGCTCAAGCTCATTAACTTTGCCCACGGCGACCTGTTTACCATTGGCGCCTATCTGGGACTGTCCTTGCTCACCTCTCTGGCTATTACGGACAAACTCGGGCCGGTGGCAGGTGTTTTGCTCCTGGCAGTCATGGTCATGTGTCTGGTGGGCATTGTGGGCATCCTCCTTGACCGGGTGGCGTATAAACCCCTGCGGACCTCCCCCCGGCTGTCCGCGGTGGTATCCGCCCTTGGCGCGTCCATTGTGTTTGCCAACACCATCATGCTGGTCTACGGACCCAGCACCAAAGTCTACCCCCACGATATTCTCACCACCCGAGTGCTCCACATTTTCGGTCTGCCCGTGCCGGTGATGCGGCTGGTTATTTTACTGACCTCCATTGTCCTGATGGTTGCCCTGTACCTGTTTATCCAGAAAACCAGGATCGGCACCGCCATCCGGGCCGCTGCCATTGATCAGGATGCAGCCCGGCTGATGGGGATTAATGTGGACCGGGTCATTATGCTGGTCTTTTTCATCGGCCCCGCCCTGGGGGGCGCGGCCGGGTTAATGGTGGGACTCTATTACGGCCAGATTAAATTTACCATGGGCTGGATCTATGGGCTCAAAGCATTTACAGCGGCCATCCTCGGTGGTATCGGCAACATTCCCGGCGCCATGGTCGGGGGCCTTCTGCTCGGGGTGATCGAATCCCTGGGGGCAGCATACATATCTCTTGCCTGGAAGGATGCCATTGCGTTTGTGGTGCTGATTCTGATTCTGATTGTCCGTCCCACCGGGCTGCTTGGCGAACGGGTGGCGGAAAAAATATGACGGCTTCGCAAAACCTCCAAATTCTTTGTTGCGCTGCATCCCTTGCTGCTTCAGCGTACGCCAAGTACGCATCATTGCAAGGGGTTTGCGCGCCTCGAATTTGAAGCTTTTTCTTTGCCGTATGGATTCAACTTTTTACGGTTTCATCAGATATGACTGATAAAAAATCCAAATTCCGCAGGCTGGTGTATGCTGCGTTCGTGCTGTTCTGGCTGACAGCGCCCCTGTATCTGAACAAATATTTTATTGACGTGCTCAACAATGTGGCCCTCTATGCGGTGCTGGGGCTGTCACTCAACATCATCCTCGGATACGGCGGCATGTTTCATATGGGCCATGCCGCGTTTTATGCCATTGGTGCCTATACCACCGCCATCATCAATATCCAGTTCGGTGTGCCCGTATTGTGGATCATGCCCCTGGCCGGCCTGACAGCCGGCGTCTTTGCCCTGGTCGTGGCCCGGCCCATCATCCATCTCAGAGGCGATTACCTGCTGATTGTCACCATCGGGCTGGTGGAAATTGTCCGGATTGCGCTCATCAACAACGTGTTCGGCATTACCGGCGGGGCCAACGGCATTTTCGGCATCAGCAGCCCGTCTGTTTTCGGCTGGACCATCAACGGCATTGTCCACCCCGGTCATTATTACTACCTGCTCACGGTTTTTCTCGGGATCACCATTATCCTTTTTTACCTGCTCGAACATTCCCGGTTCGGCCGGGCGCTGCGGTACCTGTGCTCGGATGAAATCGCGGCCGAAGGCAGCGGCATCAACACAGCCTGGTACAAGCTGATTGCTTTTGTCATCGGCGCGTTCTGGGCCGGCATGACCGGCACCCTGTATGCAGCCAAAATCACGTTTATTTCACCGGAGTCCTTTTCTTTCTGGGAATCCGTGGTCATGTTCATGATCGTGATCCTGGGCGGTTCCGGCAGCATTCCCGGCGTCATCCTGGGGGCTGTTCTGATCATCGGACTGCCGGAACTGTTTCAGGGGTTGCAGCAGTATCGGCTCCTCATTTTCGGTATTGCCCTGGTGGTGATGATGATTTTCCGACCCCAGGGCATCATTCCGCCCAAACCCCCGAAATATCCGGCAAATGCCCTGGATGAAAGCGAGGTGGTATTATGAGCCTCCTATCCCTGGAAAATATAACCAAAACCTTTGGCGGACTGGTGGCCGTGGATGCGGTGTCCTTTGATGTACCGGAAGGGTCAATTTTCGGACTGATCGGACCTAACGGGGCCGGAAAAACCACGGTATTCAACCTGATTACCGGAAACTATAAAGTCGACACCGGCCAGATCCGGTTTAACGGGGAAGTCATCACCGGAAAACTGACCCATAAAATTGTGGAAAAAGGCATTGCCCGAACCTTTCAGACCATCCGGCTTTTCAGCAACATGTCCGTGCTGGAAAATGTGCTGGCCGGCTACCACTGCCGCATCCGGTCCGGTCCTGTAGCCGCCATGCTGCGGCTGCCGAAACAACGGGCCGAAGAACGGCGGGCTCTAGGCAAATCGCTTGCGGAACTAAATTTTGTGGGCCTTGGCCACGAATCGGAAAATCTTGCCAGCAACCTGTCTTACGGCAATCAGCGACTCCTGGAAATTGCCCGGGCCCTGGCATCCAATCCCCGGCTGATTATTCTGGATGAACCGGCCGGGGGCATGAACGAACAGGAGACCGCAGCCCTGGTGGATCTGATTTTCAAAATCCAGGACCGCGGCATTACCGTTCTCCTGATTGAGCATGACATGAGCCTGGTAATGAAGGCGTGTCAGCATCTGGTGGTACTGGAATACGGAAAGAAAATTGCTGAAGGCACGCCCGAAGCCATTAAACAGGACCCGCTGGTTATCGAAGCCTATCTTGGCAGTGATGATGAATCGTTTTAGGAGCCAGAGACCATGCTGGAAATTAATAATCTTCATGTAAAGTACGGCAATGTCGAGGCCCTTCACGGCATCTCCCTGGCAGTGAAACAGGGAGAGATCGTCACCCTGCTGGGTGCCAACGGTGCTGGCAAATCCACCACCCTGAACACCATCTGCGGCCTGATCCGGCCGTCAAACGGCGAGATCCTGTTCCAAGGTCAGTCCCTGACCCGGCTGCCGGCCCACAAAGTGGTGACCCACAAGATCACCCAGTCTCCGGAGGGCCGGCGGGTGTTCGGCATTCTGACGGTGGAGGAAAACCTGAAGCTGGGATCCTTTACCTCCAAAAACAAAACCCGGATCAAAAACAGCTTTGAATGGATTTATGAGTTATTCCCCCGGCTCGCGGAACGACGCCGGCAGCTGGCCGGCACCCTTTCCGGCGGGGAGCAGCAGATGCTCGCCATTGGCCGGGCCCTGATGTCCAATCCCAAACTCCTGCTGCTGGACGAGCCCAGCCTGGGGCTTGCACCGGTGCTGGTCAACCAGATTTTCAAAACCATTCGTCAGATCAACCAGAGCGGCGTTACCATTATCCTGGTGGAACAGAATGCGCGCATTGCCCTTAAAATCGCCCATCGCGGCTATGTCATGGAAGTGGGCAATATCGTTATGGAAGGTTCCTCTTCGTCCCTTTTGGAAGACCCGGCAGTGGTCCAGGCCTATCTGGGCGGAAGTGGTTAATCCTTGTTTTGAACCAGGGTTTGGGATGCTTTTTTAAGAGCCAGTGTGTCCAAAAAGGCGAAAAGTTTAAATTGAACTAAAGTGCCTAAAATTAAGGACTGCGCTTAAGCGCGCAATTATTTTGAAATTAAAATGACAATGCCGAAGGCATTAACCATAACTTTAGCTCACTTCAAAATTTAGTCACTTTGAACTCTTTATGAGCTTATTCAGGCACAGCCTATGCTCTCTGACCCGACCCGAAGGACCGGATTTTAGATCCAAAATAAAGCTATCACCCCACGGGAGGTCCTATGAATACCCCAAACCTTGACCAGATTGAAAAAGATGCGGTTGAACTGGCAGCCAGATGGCAAAACCGGGCCAACGTGCTGCTGACGGCCGAAGAAAAGCATATCCAGGAGCAGATGAAGCGGCTGCTCACCCATCCCATGGACAAGGTAGTATTGACCCGCATGATTGACCAGTGCTTCCGGTCCCATGACAATGAACGGGTGGCGGACCAAGTCAATCACCTCCTCACGGCATATGGGGTTCCGGATTTCTTTTCCCGGGTGGAGCGCCTCCTGATCCAGATGTTTCTCGGCATGGGCCGGCATTTTCCCCAGCTGTCCGTACCCCGGATGGTGGAACAGATGCGTACCTCCTCTTCCCGGGCCATTATTCCGGGAGAGACAAAGCCCCTGCACCGCCATCTGGATAAACGCCGGACCCAGGGTGTGCGCATGAACATCAATCACCTGGGTGAAGCCGTGCTTGGGGAGGAAGAGGCCCGCCGCCGTCTTGAGACCTATATCGCGGACATGAAAAACCCGGATGTGGAATACATTTCCGTTAAAATCTCCACCCTTTACTCCCAGATTTCTTCGCTGGCATTTGAGCATACCGTGGGGATCATGGTGGAGCGTCTTTCACAAATTTACCGCGTGGCCCGGGAAAATTATTTCATCCGTAAGAATGGTGAAAAAGTCCTCAAAATCGTCAACCTGGATATGGAAGAATACCGGGACCTGCACATTACTTTTGAAGCATTCGTCCGGACCCTGGACCAGCCGGAATTCAAAGACTATTCCGCCGGTATCGTGCTTCAGGCCTATCTGCCGGATGCCTACGGAATGCAGCAGCGCCTCACTGAGTGGGCCATGAAACGGGTTGCGGACGGGGGAGCGCCTGTCCTGCTGCGCATTGTCAAAGGCGCCAACCTGGAAATGGAGCTTCTGGAATCGTCCCATTTTAACTGGCCCCTGGCCCCGTATGACAACAAACTGGATGTGGATGCCAATTACAAACGGATGCTGATCTATGCCATGATTCCGGAGCATATCCGGGCCGTGAATCTGGGGGTGGCCTCCCACAACCTGTTTGAGCTGGCCTATGCCCACGAGTTGGGGCATGCCATGGGAATGACGGAATGGTTCTGGTTTGAGATGCTGGAAGGCATGGCCGACCACGTCCGCCGCGCCCTTCAGGAGAGCGTCAAAGACATTCTGCTTTACGCGCCGGTGGCTGCCAAAGAACAGTTCATCAATGCCATTGCCTATCTGATCCGACGGCTGGACGAAAATACCTCGCCTGAGAACTTCCTGCGTTATGCCCCCCACCTGACCACTGACAGCGAGGCGTGGGAATTTTTAAAAAACGGCTTTCTCCTGTCCTGCCGGCATACGGACAAGGCACCGGAAATGCCGAACCGGACCCAGGACCGGAACCTGGAGACGTTTGCGAAAAAAACCGGCACCTTCTGGTCCGGACGGTTCACCAATGAACCGGATACGGACTGGTCTCTTGCGGCCAGCCGGAAATGGGCTCAGACCATCCGGAATACCTGGATGAAATCCTCAGGCGATGCCCCGATCCGAATCCCGGTGGTGGTGGACGGGGAAGAACGGTTCACAGGTGACGGCACCCGGGAATTCATTGATGTATCCCGCTACGACAGTGCTTCAGACAATCCCATCATTAGCGCTGTTTGCACCATGGCGGACCGCTCCACCCTTGAAAAAGCCATTGAAGTGGCCAAAACCGATCCGGATGGATGGCGGCAAAAAAGCCTTGCCGAGCGGCATGAAATCCTTGACCGGGCCTGTCATGAACTGCGAAGCGCCCGGGGGAAACTCATCGGCGCAGCTGCTGCCAACTGGGGCAAGCTGTTTACGGAAAGTGATCCCGAAGTATCCGAGGCCATCGATTTTACGGAATTTTATCCTTTTACCGCTAAAATTTATGAAAACCTGCCCAATGTGACATGTTCACCCAAAGGGGTGGGTCTGGTGATCACCCCCTGGAATTTTCCCATTGCCATCCCCTGCGGCGGGATTGCCGCCTCCCTTGCCGCCGGAAATACCGTGCTGTTCAAACCCGCATCCGCCGCCGCCCTGACCGCCTGGGAACTGGTTCAGTGCTTTTACCGGGCCGGGGTATCAAAAAAAGCCCTCCAGTTCATTCCGTGTGCCGGGGGCACGGCCGGAGATGTGCTTACCGGCCATCCGGATGTGGATTATATTATTCTGACCGGTGGCACGGACACCGGCATGCAAATCTTGAAAAACCGGCCGGATGTTCAGCTGGCCGCAGAAACCGGCGGCAAAAACGCCACGGTTGTCACGGCCATGTCCGACCGGGACCAGGCCATTAAAAATATCGTTCATTCCGCATTTTCCAATTCCGGCCAGAAATGCAGCGCCACTTCCCTGGTCATCCTGGAAAAGGAAGTTTATGACGATGATCTGTTCCGGCGCCAGCTCGTTGACGCGGTTCAAAGCCTGTGCGTTGGTTCCTGCTGGGAGTTTCAGAACAAAATCGGGCCGGTCATTGCCCCGCCGTCCGGGGACCTGCTCCGGGCCTTGACCGAACTGGAACCCGGGGAATCCTGGGCCCTCAAGCCTGCACCAATTGAGAACAATCCCTACATCTGGACACCGGGAATCAAATGGGGGGTCACGCCTGGCGGCTATACCCACATGACCGAATTTTTCGGTCCGGTGATCGGCGTCATGCGTGCGGACAATCTCGATCATGCCATTCGGCTGGTGAACATGACCGGCTACGGGCTGACATCCGGCCTGGAAAGTCTGGACCGGCGGGAGCAGGAGCGCTGGAAAGCCGGGATCAAAGCCGGCAATCTCTATATCAACAAAGGCACCACCGGCGCCATTGTCCTGCGCCAGCCGTTCGGCGGCATGGGGAAATCCGCCCTGGGTGCGGGCATCAAAGCCGGCAGCCCCAATTATGGCTACCAGTTCATGAATTTTACGGAAACCGGATACCCGCAAACCGGCGATCTGGCGTCTGATTCCTATCTGCTGGCAACGGTCAATGAATGGGATATTGATCTGCGCTGGAACCGCATCAGTAATTTGATCAGCGATGACATCCGGAAAACCGTTTATGCCGTAAAAAACTATCTCTTTCATTGGGAAACAGAATTTTCCAAACCCCATGATTATTTCCACCTGCGGGGCCAGGACAACCATTTGCGGTACCTGCCCAAAGGCCGGATCGCCGTTCGGGTGCATGGGGATGACAGCCTGTTTGAGGTGCTGGCCCGCATTGCCGCCTGCCGGATTACCGGATGTCTGCCGCTGGTCAGCCTGCCGCTGAGATTTTCCGGTCCGGTGGCTGAATTCCTGAACAGCCATCGCGGCAAAATCTTTTTCCGGGACGGTCTGACGGTTGAGCAGACGGATGCGGAACTCTGCAACATGATGCCGAAAATTGCCCGCATCCGTTATGCCCACCCGGACCGGGTGCCGTCTGTGGTGTATGAAAAAGCTGCAGAAACCGGGTTTTACATTTCCCGTCAGCCGGTATTCATGGAAGGCCGGATCGAGCTGCTCCAGTATCTCCAGGAACAGGCGGTCTGCAACAACTATCACCGGTACGGGAACCTGGGGGAACGGGGTCTTCTTTAGCCACATACGCAGATGCCCACTGCTCCATGGGTTGGTTTTGCAATAATGGTTAGAGGTTGCAGGTTGCAGGTTGCAGGCTCTATAATTAGGTCTTTTTTGTATCGGTTCACAGGATTAAATAATTCTGTAAGCCTACTCGGTAAGCGGTTGCAGGGTACTGCAGATGCGAGGCGCCGGGAACGAAGACGGTCATGTCGTACTTCAAGTGCCCGGGAACCAAGCAAATGCGGAACCCTGTGATCGCTTACCCGATTTTTTTATTGTACTGGTCTTTCTTTCCTTATAATAATTTCATTTTTGTTCGTAAAAGGAGAGAAAGCATATTGTGAGCGGCACAAAATTCATCGATCTTTTGGATGCGCGCGTCCCGGGACTTTTTTTTATCATCTTCATGTTTATGGTGCTGGAAATCGGCATTCTCATGGTGTGCGCGGGATTTTCCGGCAACCGCCATATTCTGAGAATTCATGACGCAAACGGCACCCTGGTCTATGAAGATGTCTACAATGAAAGCCACATCAATGAATTCAAAAATCTCGCCGGCATCCACGATTTTCAGGAACAAGGCTTTGTCCTGACCCGGACGGTGGTCGAAAATGAGTTTCCCACCCGGGCCTGGGTCGCCCTGTCCATCGGTATCCCCCTGGTGCTGATCTTGTTTGTGGCCTTCATCGTCCGGGTCTTTTCTGACATTTTTCTTGCCAAACCCGATCCCCCCGTTAAAAACGGGCACCCGGACCGCAATGGGATGAATTTTGGCGAAAACCGGTTTGAAAAATTCTTTTCCATCCTGGGACGGCTGAATATTTATGCCCTGGGCGCGGTGGTCCTGATGATGGCCCTTCTTTTATGGATGATTCCGGATCTTCTCACTTTTGCCGGAAAAATCGGATACCAGACCGTTTTGGAATTCAAATGGGTATTTCTTGGCCTGATGGTGTTTGGCGGGGTCTATCTGCTGCTGAGAACCTGGCTCGCCCACAAAACCCGCATGGAATTCATCCGCCAGCAGGCAAACATCCAGAAGAACCGGGACCGGCTGGTTATTGAAGCCAAAATGGAGGAGAGAAAACTGTTGGCGGATACTTCCTGCCAGGATATGGCAGTTTCCGGGGATTTGGAGGACTCGTTTGAGCCGGTGGAAGAGGTGTAATTTTTAAAGGCCCTTTTCTTCCGCAGCGTCTCAGAAATCAAAAAAATTTATCTGCATATCCACTTGGCTCAAGTTATTCATATTGCCTTGCCTCATGGTCGTTTGTAGTGTGCCCGTGAGGGCATACAATATAACGCCTTACGGCGTCACTACGAGCAAGAGTACCCGAGTTTGAGCAGAAGTGGATAACCAAAAAAATTTATTACAACGGCACTGTAAACCAAATTATCCCGGTTTCAGTCAAGTGAAGCAACCAGAACTTTCTTCTTACTTTTCTTAGCGGTAAGAAAAGTAACAAAAGAAGCCGCCCTGCAACCCATTTCCCCTCGTCCCGCCGGGTTTCATTGCGGGATCAATAACCCACTCCTTTTTCATAATTCAAAAATAACCAGTTCCGGATCAATCCTCAGGTTTTCCCCCATCCCGGCATCGCCCCCGCTCAAACAATTTGCTCCCTTTTTCCATGAAACCCGGCGCTCCTCGGATGGGTTGCAATGGGAAAGCTCCAACCTCCCTATAATAGTTTGTCTTTTGGCTGGCCAGACGGGTCGGGCAAGGTCCAATCTTCATATGCCCCCCGGAAAAAAGGACATCACCAACACTGAATTCCTGCGTTGCTTCCACTATCACCGGATTGATCTTTTTCCCGGCTTTTCGCTTCTGCATTGTTTTCCGTTGACATATTATGCATAATATGTAATTTTTATGCATAATACTATACAGGAGGACATGAAATGAGAACAACCCTTGATTTACCTGAAGATTTATTGCGTGAAGCCATGAGGACGGCACACATAAATACCAAAACAAAAGTCATCATTACCGCTTTAGAGGGATTGATCCGGAAATCAAAAATTTCTGAGTTAAAACAATACAAAGGAAAAATTGATGTAGACATTGACCTGGATACTATTCGGGGACGCCAATGTCGATATTAGTAGATACCTCAATATGGGTAGCGTACTTAAGAGATGGAAATTTTTCTGAAAAGCTTCATTTCTGTATAGATGAAGATCTTATCGTGACAAACGATCTTATCCTGGCTGAACTTATACCGTTTCTTAAGGTCCGCAACCAGAAAAAGCTGATTTCCCTGTTACAAACCATCAAACGGCTGGATCTGTTTATCGATTGGAATCAAATTATCGACTATCAATATCAATGTCTGAAAAACGGATTAAACGGCGTTGGTATTCCGGATTTAATCATCGCCCAAAATGCTATACAAAATGATTGCGAAATTTTTTCTCAAGACAATCATTTTCGCTTAATGGAAGACTTCTTAAACCTCAGCATTCTTCAATAGATCACCTTGTTCATCGGCGTCCCGCCCTTGCAAAAGCCGCCCTGAAACCCATTGCGATGCGGCCCGAAACCGAAAGACTCAGTGGACCATGTGGGTAAACTGTTTGAGCGGATCAATGCCGCTTAATTTTCAGATACAACCGCATCGGGTAGTGTCGCAAAGCGTTGGCGTTCCAACACCAGAGCGAGTTTTTGCCCACACCACGGAGACTGATGGTTCCAGGATCACCCCGCAGCGCAGGGTGGGTTCTTTTGTTACTTTTCTTGCCCATCAAGAAAAGTAAAAGAAAAAGATTTCTCATTACCTGATTATTTAATTTTGATGAGCGTGTATTCCCGGGTGCCCAGGCCGATTTTTTCGGCATGGGCCAGACAGGTGCGCCATTCTGACTCAGGCCTGGAATTGGTAAAATGATCTTGATGGTCCACGGAATCGGGCTTAGCCAGGTTGTCGGTCAGCTGGCTGCCCGGAAGCGGGTCCGCCGCCATGCACGCATCCACGCAGGCCTGGTCCAGTGCCAGCGGATCAAATGAGGCAAACATACCCAAATTCGGCAGGATGGGCACATCGTTTTCCCCATGGCAGTCACAATTTGGGGAGACATCCACCACCAGGGAAACGTGAAAACATGGCCGCCCGTCCACAACCGCCTTGGTATATTCGGCCATGCGACGGTTCAGCATCTCCACGGCCGCATCAAACGCAAAGGAGATGGCATCGAAATTACAGGCTCCCAGACACCGGCCGCAGCCCACGCAATTCTCCTCGTTAACCCGCATTTTTTCGGCCTCCTGGTCAAAAAAGAGTGCGTCATTGGCGCATTCCGCCAGGCAGGCCATGCATGCCCGACATTTTTTCTCATTAATCTGGGCCTTGCCGCAGCTGTGCTGCTCTGTTTTTCCGGCACGGGACCCGCAGCCCATGCCGATATTCTTTATGGCCCCGCCAAAGCCGGTCAGCTCATGCCCTTTAAAGTGGGTCAGACTGATAAAAACATCAGCGTCCATGACGGCCCGGCCGATTCTGGCTTCTTTGACATATTCGCCGCCCGCCACAGGCACCGCGATATCGTCGGTTCCCTTCAGCCCATCCCCGATAAGGACGGGACAGCCCACTGTCAGAGGTGTAAACCCGTTTTCCCAGGCGCACTCCAGATGTTCCAGGGCGTTTTTCCGTTTACCGGGATACATGGTGTTGCAGTCGGTCAGAAAAGGTTTTCCGCCCAATTCCTTGACCACGTCTGCCACGGCTTTGGCATAATTGGGCCGAAGGTAGCTGATATTGCCCAGTTCGCCAAAATGCATCTTAATGGCAACAAACTTGCCCTTCATGTCGATCTGACGGAGCCCTGCTTTTTTGATAAGTTTTTTAAGTTTTGTGGGCAGACCGTCTCCAAACGCTTTGGTGCGAAAATCCGTAAAATACACTTCAGCTTTTTCCATTTTTCTTCCCTTTGTCTTGAGTAGGATTGGGGGCACTTCAATCCATTGTCAATTTGGCAACTATTGTTTCTCAACAAGGGCCAACACCCGTTTTTCAATTTCATCCCGAACCATCCGGACAAACTCAATGGGTTTTCCGGCGGGATCCGGCAAATCCCAGTCTACATATTCAACCCCCGGTATCAACGGACATTCTTCTCCGCACCCCATGGTGACAATCATGTCCGGTTTGACATCCGTCACCACCTCGTCAATGGACCGGGGACGGACAAAAGCCACATCAATGCCGGATTCCTGCATGGCTTCCACCATCACCGAATTGACCTTTTCGACAGGCTGACTGCCCGCGCTCAGGGCTTCGATTTCAGCTCCGGCATGATACCGGGCAAAAGCTTTGGCCATCTGGCTGCGGCCCGCATTTTCCCGGCAGGCAAAAAGAATTTTCCTGCGGTGGCCCATGGGGGCCAGCCGACCCGCCAATTGTTTAATGTCCGCCATGACCGTGTCATGCTGCTGCATGTCCCCGATGTCCTCTATGCGCCAGTATTTGAGATCCCCGAAATAGTCGGCACCGATAGCATCAAAAAAATATTTGGCCGTAAGAATCATCCCCTCAAACAGATTTTTGCCTTTAGTGGCGCCCACAGAAAGCAGGATCCCTTTCCGGTCCGGCCGGCCCGGGTCGGTCAGTCCCAGTTTGTATTTCCTGGACCACAGGGTCTGGGTCCGGTCAATGAGGAGTTTCATCTGGGCCGTGGCATTGTAAAAATAAATGGGCGTGGCCAGGACCACCACGTCGGCCCGGCGGAGCAGACCAAATATTTCATTGGTCATATCATCGTCTTTATGCACGCAGAACCCTTTGCGTTCACAGTTGCCGCATCCGATGCAGGGTTTGATGTTTTTGTCACACACGTTGAGCACCTGGGTTTCCGCTCCCTGGGCAGCCATTTCATCCATAAACGCAGACAGCAGAAACCGGGTGTTGCCTTTTTTCCTGGGGCTTCCCTGCAATCCCAAAACAAACATTGTGAACTCCTTGTGATTATCGGTTGTATAAACCACTGAGCGCACTGAGATCACAGAGAAAAATAAAAATACAAAAAAACCTATCTCTGTGTTCTCTAAGTTCTCCGTGGTTCAATTTTGTCCATAAAAAAAAAGGGTTAAATGCCCTCCAATGCCGCTTTTACCAGTTTGCCCACGGTTACAGTTGCCAGCGAAAGATCATTAAAAAACAAAATCTCGTTTTTGTCATCCGCCAATTCTTTCAAGGCATCGACCGCCAGCGGGCTTTTTAAATTCCCCAGCGCCCATGCGGAAAGGCCCCTATGATACGGATCGCCGGAGGTTAAAAACGGCAGCAGGTAGTTGTCTGTTTCAGGAAGCAATTTGGGCCGGACCTCCGCCAACCGGCCGATGCCCCAAAGCACTCCCCGCTGGAGCATTTCATGTTCCAGAAAATTCTCATCCGGCCGGAGGTATGACCTTAGGATGCTGGCAAATTCCTTTGCCAGGCCGCCATGTCGGGCCGTTGCCTCGCCCATGGCTTCGGGCGACCCCCAACCGATGCCGCCGGACTCGTCATTCAAATTCCACATGAGCCGGCGCATAAGCACCCGGGCGGATTCCATGTTTATGTCAGCCAGGAGGGTCACCACACAGCCAAATGCTGCAATGGCCCGCCACCGGACCCGCTCCTCTTTGTCGTAAAAAAAAGAGAGCAAAAAATTCACGCTTTGCCGCGGGGGATAGCTTCTGAGGGTTTCCAGGGACGCCTGGAAATCCTCTGCGGATAGCAGATCCCGCACAATCTTTTTGGACTGTCTGCCCTTTAACTGCAAAACGTTTATTCTTTCTTTTGGGCGTGAGCCTTGCGCAACAGATGATCCATTTCCTGAATTTTACCCAAATCCTTGGTCATCATGGCCCAGCCGTACCAGTAGGCATAGTCCGGATTCACATGAAAACAGCCCTGATACGTGCGCATCCGGTGCTTCATATACATCTGGAAAAGCACCTGGTCCACATGGGACAAATCGTCCATGGACGCACCGCCCGTGCGCATGAAATACCAGAAATCCGGATACGCATATGCATATTCCGCGGGTTTTTCAATGATGCCGTCTCTGTAAAGGCCGGCCACGATATCAATGGCCCGGGCCATGAGGCGATCCGCTTTCTGCATCATTTCATCCCCTGCTTCCAATTGGGCCAGGCCATAGGATTTGGAATGGCACCCGGCGCAGGTGTTGACCATTTTATCCCGTTCTTTCTGCCAGTCTTCTTCTGTGAGGCGCACCATATCCAGTTCCTTAATGGTATCCATCCTATGGGTGGGTTCACCGGTTTCCGGATGCAAAACGCCCAGGGCCTTGAGGATGGTCGTGCGATCATCCGCCCATTGCTTGTCTTCGGGTAGTGGCAGGCGCACGCCGAAAAATCCCCAGGCCGTGCGGTTGGTATGAGTGCCCCCGGGCAGATGACAGTGCTGGCAGGTTGGCGCGGTCGCATTTTCCGGGAGCCGGCCCCCTTCTTTGGTAAACCAGCGGGTGCCGTGCTTGGTGCTGCTCCACATTTCCCATTGGGGATGATCATATCCCATATGACATTGCTGGCAGGCCCGCGGGTCCTGGGCCTCGGACTTGGCAAAGGTATGCCGGGTGTGACACTCGTCGCAGGAATTGTTCTGATATCGGTATCCCAGCTCCTTAATGGCCTTCTTTTCCTCCGGACTTTTCACGCCCATGTTATGACACCCCCCACACCCGCGTCCACCTTCCATCAACGCATCAGGCTCCAGATGAGTCACCGGCATGGCGTTCAGGGATTTCCAGCCATGGTTGTGTTTGCCTTTTTTAAACTGCTCAAACTGATCATAGTGGCAGTCCCCGCACACGCTCTCATCCGGCAGCACGGCCAGATGGGAATTTTTGACACTCTGGTGCTCCGTGCCGTGGCAGATGGAGCAGTCAATACCCATTGCCGCATGGGTGCTGGTCTCCCAGTCCGTCACATGGCCGGGGGTCACCCGGCGGTGACATTTAATGCAATTGATTTCATCCTCCTGGGCCAGGGCATTCCCCGGCCCGAGCACCAGGATTCCAAAACCCATCATTAAACCGATAATAACCTGCAGTCCTCGCATGTTCATCTCTTTCTGCTGTCCTCCCATCAAAAAACAGTCTATCCGGTTACCCACGCAATACAGTCCTTGGGACAATTCCGGATGGCCGCGTCCACATCTTCCTCTGGATATACCGGCAAATCCGCTACCTGTATATACCCCAGATCACTGACATGAAAAACATCCGGTGCGACATCTTCACAGATGCCGCACAAAATGCAGTCGCTGAGTTCCACTACCGGATACTTCATCAGGATATTGCTCCCGTTTTATGCCAGGGCCTTTTTAACGGCCCGGCCGATCTTACGGCCAAAATCCAAACAGGATTGGATGCCGTCATCATCCGGCACATACTGAATCCGGAGATCCGGTTCCATCATATCAAATTTCATGGTTTCCAGTTCCGTTCGAATCAGCTTAATGGATTCGCCGCTCCAGCCGTAGGACCCGAATGCCGCACCAATTTTGTTTTTGGGTTTCAGCCCCTTCATGTAGGTCAGGATATCACTGACCGTCGGAAAAATATTGTTGTTCAGGGTGGGAGAGCCCACCACCACAGCCCTGGCGTCCAGCACCTCGGTCATGATATCGCTGCGATGGGAACTGCGGATATGAATGGGTTTTGCCGAAACACCTTCAGCAGCTATACCGGCGGCAATGGCCTCGGCCATTTTCTGAGTGCTGTGCCACATGGTGTCGTAAATGACCACCGCTTTGTTTTCACCAGCCTGATGGCTCCATTTTTCATAAGCCGCAATAATTTTTTCCGGCTCTTTTCGCCAAATGATGCCATGGTCCGGACAGATCACATTGATGGAAAGCCCTGATTCCTGGACCTGTTCCAATACTTTTAAAATTTTTGCGGTGTAGAGCATCAAAATGTTGGCAAAATATTTTTTGGCATGGCTCATAATAGTGTGGCCCACCACGTCATCA
Source organism: Desulfobacterales bacterium (assembly GCA_963675805.2). Taxonomy (GTDB): domain Bacteria; phylum Desulfobacterota; class Desulfobacteria; order Desulfobacterales; family Desulfosalsimonadaceae; genus SURF-3. The sequence goes on from CAXXNU010000007.1 coordinate 588,611, forward strand.
AACATCTCAAACCCCGCATAATGCTGGCCAAACGCATCGCTGGAAAACAGAATTTTATCCTCTTTGCAATACGTGAACATACTGTCCGGCCAGTGCAGCATCCGGGTTTCCATAAAAGTCAGGGTCCGGCCGCCGATGTTCAGTTCTTCACCGTTTTCCACGGCATGATAATTCCATTTTTGCTTAAAATGCTGGGCCAGGTTTTTGTATCCCATCTTGGAGCAATAGAGGGGTTTGTTTTCACCGATGGCATGCATGATCCGCGGCAGGCTGCCGGAATGATCCATTTCCGTGTGGTTGCTGATCATAATATCAATTTTCCGGGGATCAATGATCTGGGCGATATTGGCCAGAAGCTGGTCTTCAAACCCTTTTTTTACGGTGTCAATGAGCACCACTTTTTCATCAACAATCAAATAGGCGTTATACGTGGTTCCCCGATCCACGGAATATCCATGGAAATCCCGGATATTCCAGTCAATCACCCCCACATTGTAAACACCCTTAACAATTTCAACCGCGTTCATGATACATTTCCTCCGCTTCAGCAAAACACTGTCTTAACCTTCAGACTGAATAAAAAAACCGGTTTCAGAACCCTCCGCCCCTCTATGGGCGACAGCGTCTGAAACCGGTTAACAGGGATTAATCTTCTTTAGAAAAATCGTCCTTGGATGCGCCGCACACCGGGCAAACCCAGTCGGCCGGCAGATCTTCAAACGCGGTTCCCGGGTTGACGTCATTATCCGGATCACCGGCTTCAGGATCATATACATACCCGCAGATATTACACACATACTTGTCCATTGGTACCTCCATTTGATAGAATTAACATTAACGGTTTCAAAAAAAACTGATAGCGGTATTTTCACCGCTGTATCCGTGCAATAGGGATGCCTCGCCCCTGTCGATGGTCTATAATATTTTTATCCGGCAGAAGACAGACATGACACCATGATTTGTTTCTGCGATTCTTAAACCACCAGATTGAATTTAGCGCTGTTTTTCAAAGCCTGTCAAGGCCTTACATGACAGGCCGTGCAGCTGGTGGGCCCAGTGGCAAGGCCCTGTTTTTTACGGTCCTTGTGACAGGAGACGCACTTTTCATTCATGACCTGCTGGCTTTTCAGTTTTCCGTCTGCGATCATCTCCTTGATACCACCGGCCTGCATCGGGAACAGATCATGACAGGCGCTGCATTCATCGCCCAGCTTTTCCATGTGCATATGATGTTGGAAAGTTACCTGCGGCATTCTGCCTTTTTCAAAAATAATGGTTTCCGATCCCCGGTCCATGGCGGTCACCGCAATACCCGAACCCGATAGACACAGAAAAAAAACCCAAACAGCGATTGCTTTTTTCATCCGCATTCCCTCTCAATTCATACAACCATTAATAAGCATCTTCTTCCGCCAGCACGTCCATGGTCACCTTATCTGAAAACATGAAATAGGCCCAAAGCTGGTATCCAATAACCAAGGGGATAAACAGCAGAACCACTACCAGCATGATCGTCAGGGTCAAATGGCTGGCAGACGCATTATGGGCGGTGAGCGAAAATGCCGCATCCATGTTGGACGGAAAAAGATTGGGATACAACCCGATAATACAGAAAAAGGTGGCGCTGACAATGGTAATGGCCGAACTGAACCAGGCTTTGAAATAGTTCTGCCGGGCCAGCAGAATTTTAATGCCGAAAAGGGCTGCCACGGTCAGCAGGGGAACGATCAGCAAGAGCGGACTGGACAGATAATTATGATAGATGGGCGTATAGAAGTAGGTGGCAATTAAAAACACAACCGCCACCCCTGCCAGCACAAACCACAGCTTGTGTGCGGCCGTTTCGGCCCGCTGCTGAAGCTCACCGGAGACCCGGATCGTCAGCCACAACGCCCCGTGAACCAAAAACAGCATTAAAAAAAGCCCCCCGCCCAAAAGCCCATAGGGATTTAAAAGGGAAATCAAATTCCCGTGGTAGCCGGTTCCGTCAAAGGGCAGCCCCTGAAAGATATTGGCAAAGGCCACGCCAAAAAGAATGGCCGGCAAAGCACTGCCGACAAAGATACAGGCGTCCCATACTTTTTTCCATGCGTCAGATTCGACTTTACCGCGAAATTCGAATGATACCCCCCGAATGATCAGGGCAAACAGAATCAAGAGCAGGGGTGTATAAAGGGATGAAAACATAAAGGCGTATACTGCGGGAAATGCAGCAAAAGTCACTCCGCCGGCAGTGATCAGCCAGACTTCATTGCCATCCCACAGCGGCCCGATGGCATTGATCATCATTCGCTTTTCCGTATCATTTTTCCCCAGAAACGGCAGCAGCGTGCCCACGCCAAAGTCAAACCCATCTGTCATAAAAAAAACTGCCCACAAAAGTCCCCACAAAAAAAACCATATGGATTGTAAAGCCGCTTCCATTCGCACCCCCAACTTAGACGCATATTCTCTATTTTAATAATTTTGTCCGGCATAAGGCCAGTAACATCATCAAATATTCTATCCGCCTTCCGCCTTCCGCCTTCCGCCTTCCGCCTTCCGCCTTACACCTTACACCTTAATCTTTTACCCTTCGGCCGGTCCTTTTTTTGCGTTTGTGGCAATCAGGTAAAATCCGATGGCCCCCAAAAGCCCGTACACCACAATAAAACCGATCAGGGAAAACAGCACCTGGGAAACGTCAATGGGAGATGCCGCATCGGATGTTCGCATCAATCCATATACAATCCAGGGCTGCCGGCCCACTTCCGCCAGAACCCATCCCAGCTCAATGGCAATATAAGGCAAGGGAATGGCAAAGAGCATGACCTTCAGATAATTCCTGCTTTCAAGCAGCCGGTTTCGCTTAAACCACCCGTAAATGGTCAACAGGATGAACAAAGTGCCCAGTCCCACCATTACCCGGAAGGAAATAAAAGTGATGAGTACCGGAGGGCGCTCATCTCTGGGAATGTCCCTGAGGCCGGTGACTTCGGCATTGATGTCATGAAACCCCAGAAGGCTCAGAAGACCGGGGATGGACCCGATTTCAATGAGATTCCTTTCATTTTCTTCATCCGGAATGGCAAACAGATGGATGGGCGCCCGGGTGGCGGTTTCCCAGTGGGATTCCATGGCCGCCAGCTTGGCGGGCTGGACTTCACTCACATGGACCCCGTGAGTGTCCCCGATGGCAGCGACAAAAATGGAACTGGCCAGTCCGAAGATCAGGGCGATTTTGAATGACCGGGTAAAGAATTCAATGTGCTGTTTTTTGAGCAGGTGATACGCACTGATGCCCATGACAAAAAACGCGCTGAGCACATAGGCGCCGCTGACGGTATGCAAAAACTCGAGAATTCCGAATTTATTGGTCACTACCGCCCAGAAACTGTCCAGCTCGGCCCGGCCGTTTCGCAGCACATAACCCACCGGATGCTGCATCCAGCCATTGGCCAAAAGGATCCAGACGGAAGAAAGGGTCCCGGCGATGGCCACCAGCCACATGACAATGGCATGGGCTTTTTTGGACAATTTTTTCCATCCAAAAATCCAGACCCCAAGCAATGTGGATTCCAGAAAAAAAGACGTCGTGGCCTCGATGGCCAGAATGGACCCGAAAATATCACCCACATACTCAGAGTACCGGGACCAGTTGGTGCCGAACTGGAATTCCAGGGTAATCCCGGTCACCACCCCAACGGCAAAATTGATTAAGAAAAGCTTGCCCCAGAATTTCGTCATGGACAAATAAAGCTTGTCCCCGGTCCGGACGTATTTGGTTTCCATATACGCGACCATGACCGAAAGCCCCAGGGTGAGCGGCACAAAAAGAAAATGAAACATGGTGGCGGCGGCAAACTGCAGCCGGGAAAGAAAGACAACATCCATATGACTATCCTAAGTTTGGGGGTTAAACGGATTCCCCGGGATACATCTGCCGGGTCTTGCCTTTAAACACCTGGTTTATGCCCGCCGGGGAAAAACCGCACTCTTTCCGGTGGCGGCGGTTTCCCCGGCTAATTTTACCATCTGGCAGCTAACGCCTATCAGGCGCCGCCGGCCAGGGTGCACTGGGTGAAATCAATTGCCTCTCCGCATTTATCGCATTTGTGCTTTTTATCGAATTCATCAGAGAATATTTCTTTTTTCTCCCCGCATTTGGGGCAATTGCAGGTAAAAGACTTGAGGTGCTTGAACTGTTCAAATCCCGGGCAATGTTGGGGTGTGGTCATCGTCATCCTCCTTGTTTGTTTAATTCAATTTCCCAGCAAGTTTTTTTCCATATTCCTGGGCCATGCTGATACCGCCCCCCAGTTCCGTGTTTTTGAGCATGAGGGGGCCATCCACCATATTCATCTGAAAAATATTCTTCATGGTGTCAAAAATGCGTCCCGGCGCTTCACCGCTCCAGCCGAAAGCGCCGAATGCCCCGGCCGCTTTTCCGGCCAGGTCCGCTTTTTCCGCCATAAAAAGAAAGGTTTTCATCGACTGCATCATTTCACCGTGGTAGGTGGCGGCGCCGAATACATAGGCATCGTATCCGTTTAAATCCGCTTCGGACTTTAAGTCCTTGACATCAACCACGTTAACTTCCTGACCGGAAAATCTTAACCCCTCTGCAATGATCTCGCCGATTTTCCGGGTAGCCCCGGTACGGGTGGCATAAACAATTAGTGTTTTGGCCATGGATCAATCCTCATTATAGGTGTCTGGTAGACGTCTCCACTCTGACAAACGATCGTTCACTGAAAACAAGGGCATTTGAGGATGCTTACTTGCCGCCGATGCGATCGTCTGTACCGGTTTCGCCACAGTCCGGAGTGTAACAGGAATTATCCACGAACTCACATTTTTCCTTGCATGACGGACATTGCTCCGGCGGCGTTTCCGCTTCCAGAGTATATCCGCAGTTTGAACATTTCCAACTCGGCATTTTCGTGCGCTCCTGTTCGTTTTATTGGGCTTTCCAGTGACCGTGCAGATTGCAGTATTCACGGGCAGCAATGGTATCGGCAGTGATTTTAAATACCGCTTCCGGCGCATCGCCCGGTTTCAGATAACGGCGGTAAATTTTATCATCCGCAATAATTTCAATCCACTGGATATAATGTTTTTCTTCCATGGGATGGGCCACGTCACCCACTTTTACTTTGACGCCGCCGTCAATCTTTTCGATGACCGGGACATGTTTTTCTTTTGCCGCGTCCACGGTGTTTTCATTCATGAGTTTCATGGGCTGATCGCAACAAACAAGGGTGCCGTCGCTGCCGAATAATACTTCCACAATATTTCCACAAAGCTCGCATTTATAAACTTCGTACCGTTTTGCCATGTCAAATCCTCCTTGATAAAAATGATTACAGTGAATGGTTACAAAGAAAAATAGTAAAAACTAAACTGTCGATAAAAGCCGATCGCCGCCGCCAGCAAAAAATTTCGCCGGCACCACTCACCGGCGGGCAGCACGGAGAGCTTCTAACTCATTCGGATTGGGTGTAAACCTATCACACTAAAAAGAAAAAGTCAGGCATTAATCCCATTTTCCTTTTTCCATGTGTGATTTTTTTTCAGCTTCAGCGATTTTTTTAATGCGATAGGCAGAATCCCTGAGAATGCCGTAAAGAATACCGCACCCCACATCGTCACGATGAATGTCGCCGGAATTTGAGAGATCAATCATCTCTTCCACGAGTTCCAGGGTTTTAATGATATTTTGGTTGCAGGATTTCAAAGAAACAATCTCCAATAAAAATAATCGATATTTAACACAATTCAAGTTATGTGCCAAAAAAACCTAAAAAAAGCCGGGGGCACACAAGATCGAATGGGGGGAAATGAAGGCGGGTCGACTAATTTTGATTAAAGAGTGAAAAACTATTTATTTCAGAAGATTATATTATAGCCGGGGAAAGTTATCCGGACAATTTTCACTGATGACCGCCATTTCAAATGATTCAAAAAAAGTAAATTGTATATCTGAAGACTATTTCATGATACAGTCGACCATCTGCTAAAGGCCTGAATTTCATTTCAGCAATATTTTAACCAATTAAATTAACTATAAATTATCGCTAACCCGCAAGGCATCTGAGCGACATGAAACACAGTTGTTTCACGCCATATCAATTGACACATATCTCCCGGAGCCACCCATGACAAAACCGGCAAACAACGGCCTGGAATTTCCCGAACTGACCCGTGGCAGACTGATCAAGCGTTATAAACGGTTTCTCGCGGATGTGATGCTCGACTCCGGCAAAACAGTCACCGCCCACTGCCCGAACACCGGGGCCATGACCGCCTGTTCAGCGCCGGGAAGACCTGTTTATCTCTCATATCACGACAACCCGAAGCGAAAGTTGAAATATACCTGGGAGCTCATTGACATGCCGGATTCCCTGGTGGGCGTAAATACGCTGATCCCCAACCGATTGGTGTATCACAGCATTCAAGCCGGCCAGCTCTCGCGTTTCCGGGAATACACGGACATCCGGGCGGAAGTAAAAATCGACGGCGGCCACCGGTTGGATCTCATGGTTTCAAAAGACGGCCGGGATCCTTGCTATATTGAAATTAAAAATTGTTCTCTGGTGGAAAACAGGATGGCAGCCTTTCCGGACGCAGTCACCGCCCGGGGCCTCAGCCACCTGAAAGCGCTTCAGCAGCTCACGGCCAATGGGTTTCATACGGTGATGTTCTTTCTCGTCAACCGGATGGACGCGGACATTTTTAAACCCGCGGATCATATCGATCCGGCCTATGGGAGGGAACTCCGAAAAGCGCACCGGAACGGCATTGAAATAATGGTGTGGGACGTGGCCATTAACCTGAAAGAAATCCGTTTGCGACGGCCGGTGCCGTTTGCGCTTTAAGATTCAAAGCTTTCAGAGGTGAGTGTCTCCGGATGGTCATTTAAAAAACGGTAAAGGGTGGCGCGGCCGACGCCCAATACCCGTGCGGCTTTGGCTTTGTTGTATCCGGTTTTTTCCAGTGTGGCCCGAACCAGTTCCGCATTCAGTTTTTTCAAGGGGCCCCGCCGCCGTTTGCCGGAATACAAAGACGCGATTTCCATGGGCAGATCTTCCGGCCGGATATAGTTTCCGGAACTTTTCACAATGGCGTATTGCAAAAAATTCTGGAGCTGACGCACATTGCCCGGCCAGGAATAATCCATGAGCAGAGCAACCGCCTCTTGCGTGATCCCTTTGGGCGCATCGTCCGCTGTCCCGGTGAAATCTTTCAAAAAATGATCCACCAAAAGCGGAATGTCATTTTTCCGTTCCCGCAGCGGCGGCAGATGGATGGGAATGACATTTAACCGGTAATACAGGTCTTCGCGAAAATTTTTATCTCTGACCTCTTTTTTCAAATCCGCGTTGGTGGCGCTGATGATCCGGACATTCACCGAGACCGTCTGTTCGCCGCCCACTTTTTCAAATTTGCCCGTCTGAAGAAACCGCAACAATTTCACCTGCATTTCTTTGGACAATTCCGCCACCTCGTCCAGCAGCACCGATCCGCCATCCGCTAGCTCAAACCGGCCTTTCTTGTCCCGCACCGCGCCGGTGAAGGCCCCCTTGACATGACCGAAAAGCTCGCTTTCAATGAGCCCTTCGGGCAGGGCCCCGCAATTAATGGGAACAAACGGAGCGCCGGACCGCCGGCTGCCGGCATGGACGGCTTCCGCCACCAGTTCTTTTCCGGTGCCGGTTTCACCGGAAATGTGAACCGGATAATCATAGCCGGACAAGTCGTGAATCTGCTCAAAAATCTGGATCATTTTCCGGTCCCGGCCAATGATGTTGGAATATCCGTCCAGCTTGCCGGTGCGAAACTGACACTGCACAATGTCGGTGACATCTTTGATAAAGGCGATCACACCCATCAAATGGCCGGCGTCGTCATGCATCCCGGAAACGGACATTTCCACATTCCGGGTTTCACCATCTTTGGTGACCAGGGTCACCGGATAATCAGCATGATCCGGCACAGACTCACTGCCATCCCGGAACAGACATTTCTCTCCGCAGAACGGCTCGGAAAAAGCTTCATGGCAATCCCGATGCAACACTTCAGAACGGTCGTATCCGGTGATTCGTTCCGCCTCCCGGTTGAAAAAAAAGATGTGGCGATCGAGATCATGGGCAATAATCCCTTCCTTAAGGCTGTCCAGTATCTGAATCAGATTCTTTTCATTGGCGAGTATTTTCTTAAATGTTTTTTCAGGCATAATTTTTATACTATGTCAGCAATGGTTAAATGGTCAGAATTATTCGGTCCGCCCGGTCTGGGCAAGCAGTTCCAGGCCGGCCCTGTCCAGAATCTTGATTTTACGGCCCTGCACATGAACGAGTCCCAGCCCGGCCATCTTTGCGAGAATCCGGGACAAGGTTTCAGGAATCGTTCCCAGAAGACTTGCCAGCTGGGTCTTGGAAATATTCAATAAAATTGGATTTTTCTGGCTCTGCTCAAAATAAAGCATCAAGAGATGGGCGGCCAGACGACCGGGCACTTCCTTGAGGGAAAGATTCTCCACCTGGACCGTAAACTGACGGAGCCGCAGGGACAATACCGCCAGCATATTGAGGGCAATGGTTGGATTGGCCGAGATCAGCTCCACAATGGCCTGTCGCGGAAACAGCAGTGCTTTGCAGTCGCTGAGAGCCTGGGCACTGGCAGGAAAAGTTTTTCCGGAAAAGACCGGTACCTCCCCATAGGGTTCCCCCGATCCGAAAATATGCAGAATCTGCTCCTTGCCGTCCGGTGACGTTTTAAAAACTTTTACCATTCCGTCCACATTAATATAAAAGCCTTCGCCGTTATCCCCCTCAAAAAAAATCATTTCACCTTTGGAGAATTTCTTTTCCCGGCTGATATTGAGCAATGCCTGGATATGCGCATCGGGCAGGCCTTTAAAAAAAATGGTCTCCGCGATAAATTGAAAATATTTTTCCATAAAATTTTTTTTTATTTTTTTTGACCTAAGTCAAAGCAAAAAACAATTGCATCCGATAGGATTCAGTTCAAACACAAGGAAATGACCACACAAAATCAGAAAAAACCGCTCTTCTGATTTAATTTATCAGACCGATGATTACCTTAATTACATAAATTTATTTTTCTTACTACACAAATGCTTGAATATCAATCATTGGACGCAAACACCAACGTTTTTATAATGAGCTGGAGGATGGACCATGAAATGTCCCGGACAAGACAGCAGATACTGGCAGCCTGAGGCCATATTCGAGGCAAAATGCCCTGAATGCGGCAGCATTGTTGAATTTTTCAAGGACGATACCACCCGGAAATGCGGAAAATGCGGCCACCGGTTTGCCAATCCCAAAATGGATTTCGGGTGCGCAGCCTATTGCAAATTTGCGGATCAATGCCTGGGCACCCTGCCGCCGGAACTCATGGCCCAGCGGGAAGATTTGCTCAAGGACCGGATTGCCATTGAAATGAAAAAATATTTTCGTCAGGATTTCAAACGCATCGGTCATGCCACCCGGGTGGCCCGTTACGCCGAGCAGATCGGCAAGGCGGAAGGCGGCAACATGGCCGTCATTCTGGCGGCCGCCTACCTGCACGATATCGGTATTCATGCGGCTGAAAAAAAACATAATTCCACCGCGGCCCAGTTTCAGGAGCAGGAAGGACCGCCCATAGCCAGAGATATCATGGAAAAATTGGGGGCTCCGGAAAAAATGATTGAAGAAGTGTGCGATATCATCGGTCATCACCATCATCCCCGGGAAGAAGAGACCCTCAGCTTCAAGGTGCTCTATGATGCGGATCTCATCGCCAATATCGAAGACAATCACAAAGATAACCCCGCAGCTCCTGAGAAATTAGAAAAAATCATTGAAAAGTCTTTTTTCACGGAAAACGGCAGACAAGTGGCCCGGCAACGGCTGCTACAATCTTAAAAGGAGATCATCCATGAAGATATCACGCAAGATAATAGAAATTGACGAAGAATTGTGCGACGGCTGCGGCCAGTGCGTTCCCTCCTGCGCGGAAGGCGCGCTCCAGATTGTGGACGGCAAGGCCAAAGTGGTGTCTGACAACCTGTGCGACGGGTTGGGCGCCTGCATGGGGGAATGTCCCCGGGGCGCGTTGAAAATTGTGGAACGGGAAGCTGACGAATTTGATGAAGAGGCGGTGGAAGAATATTTGAAAAATCTGGAAAAGCAGGAACCGGTGCAGCCGGCCATGGCCTGCGGATGTCCGTCCCAGCAGATCCAGGCATTTACGCCGCAAAACGACTGTGCCTGCATGGGCAGTGCGGCCACCGGTGACGCCCCCCAATCCGCCCTCTCCCATTGGCCGGTACAGATCCGCCTGATTCCGCCCACAGCCCCGTTTTTGAAAAATGCGGACCTTCTGGTGCTGGCGGACTGCGGGGCTGTGGCCGCGGCCAATCTGCACACCGAGTTGCTGCCCGGCAAAGTGGTAATGATGGGCTGCCCCAAATTCGACGATCTGGAGGAATACGCCGCCCGGTTCACTGAAATTTTCACAAAATCCGGCGTGCGCACTGTCACGGTGGTATCCATGGAAGTGCCCTGCTGCGCGGGGCTTGCATGGGTGGTGAAAAAAGGTCTGGCAGCGGCAGAAGCAGACGTCCCCTTAACGGAAATCATCATCGATGGACAGGGTAAGATGGTGTCGGATAAATCCGGCCAGGCTGCGGCTCAACTTGCCTGATCAGCGGTCAGGGTTATTTGCCGATTCTTCAGGAATACTGAAGATTGCAGTTTGCAGATGCCGGGTGTCTGGGATTTTGGACCAGTGTGTTTTTTCTGACGTCTGAAACCTGACCACAGACACCTTTATGAACGGGCCATTTTCTTTTCCCTCATTTTTATTTAAGAAATCAGAACTGACTGTTTGCATTAATAAGGGCAACATCCATGAAATGGGATACGGACGCGGACAAAGCAATTCAAAAAGTACCGTTTTTCGTGCGCAAACGGGTACGATCCCGGGTGGCGGAAACCGCCCGTGCCGCCGGCAGAAACCGGGTGACCATGGCCGATGTCGAGTTTACGCGTGAGCAGTTTCTTAAAAAAATGGACCGGGAGATCAAAGGCTATCAAATAGACGCCTGCTTCGGTTCCGGCGGCTGCCCGCACCGGATCATGCATCATGACCTTCCGGAAAAAATCGAAGAAATAGTTAAATCCGCTGATCTTAAAGGGTTTCTCCGGCAGCAGGTGGGGGAAGATCTCAAATTCCATCATGAATTCCGGATCACTGTATCAGACTGTCCCAATGCCTGTTCCCAGCCCCAGATCAAGGACATCGGCATCATCGGCGCCCAGGTGCCGATGGTCACGGAAAATGAGTGCATCCGCTGCAACGCGTGCATGGAGGTCTGCAAGGAAAATGCTGTCGCGCTAATGACGGCAGCGGAAAAACCGGAACTTGACTTTTCCCGGTGTGTAACATGCGGCCAGTGCGCCCGGGCCTGTCCCACCGGGACCATTGACACGTGCAGAACCGGCTTCCGGGTGCTGATGGGCGGCAAACTCGGCCGCCACCCCCGGCTGGCCCGGGAGCTGCCCGGCATTTATTCAGAAACTGAAGTGCTGGATGTGGTCCGCCGCTGTATTGACGCGTATAAAGCCAACAGCAGAAACGGCGAACGGTTTGGGGAACTCCTCGCCCGAAATAAAATTTCCCTGGATGAAATTTTAATGACCAGCGCCAGGGATCGTAACGATTATATGGATAGTAAGGAACGATGAAGGGAATCGGCCCTCAGAAAATAAGCCCATTCTATTTCGGCTGGACATAGCGGAAGAACACATACGGGCCGACCAGCACCCATAATGGTATGAATATCCAGACCTGTCCCGCAAAGACATTATACGCCTGAAAAATGTTATCCCATGATTGCTCGGCAATGGACCAGCCCATTCCAAATTCGAAAGCTTCTGTCATCAGAAACCAGATGCCTCCAATACCCCACGCCTGGGCTGCCGACTTGATTGGCCAGGCGCTGAAGAGAAACCGGAAATAGCCTGCAAATAAGAGAGAACAGCTGTGGAGATTTGATGGGCCGCCAGATCGCCGACGGATGGCTTGTAGGTAAAGTCTCTCAAAACTCCGTTGACGATGGCAAGAACCATCATACCGAACTATGCAAAAAAATATTTCAGGATCATATTAAACTGCCCTTTTCCGATAGCGATTGAGACAGTACTGAAACACCGACAGGAGTGATTTCAAAACCTCATGCAAATCAATTCAGAACCGGATTGCGCCCGGTTGCAACGACAAACTCAGCAAAACAAATGAAATAAAAGTGCGCAATCCCCCTCTCTTATTTCCTCATTACTCCGTTGAAGAGGGGTCTTGTCTATTGTGCAAGCCGTTTCTGGCGGATCTTTGCCACACCACTGCAACAACAAAGGCCATCAGAATGTTGCCTGACAGCATGAACGGATACATGTCCGACGAGATCCGAAGCCATTCACCTGTAAAATTCATCATGCCGTGGAAAATCAACGCCGCCAGAATACTTCGCCCGGTGTGACAGTATACATAAGCAATCAAAAAAGTATGGCAAATGATCATCGGCAGCCACCAGAAGAGCTCCGGATGAAAGCTGGTGTGTGCGTAATAGCCAGGAAAACAGACGAACGGCGTGTGCCAGATCGCCCACACAATACCATTGACCGTCGCTGCCGCCACCGGAGTCAGGTTTTTCAGCAGGGTATCCAGATAATAGCCACGAAGCCCGACTTCCTCAATGGCGGGAAAAACAAAGGAGAGCAGGACGAGAAACAGCAAAGCGGAGGGATCCGACCACAGACTCCAGTTGATGTCCAGATGCGCATCGGTCACGCCGAGCAAAACAGCTGTTCCGGCCATTGACAAATCGAATAACAACCAGAATAAAAGAATAAACAGCAACCATGCAAAAGAGATACGCCGCCAATCCGTCAGACGATTGAAGAGGTCCCTGAGCTGCGCTCGCCCCCCGTCGCCCGAAGTCAGCACAACACCGGCAATCAATGGGCTGGCGCCACCGATCAGAAACCAAAAAAGAGAGGGAAGTTGCCAGACCGACCTGTCCGAAAGTAGCACAGGTGCCCAGAACGCATAGGCCCAGCCCAGGTATATAAGGGGAAAGCTGATAATCCGATGTCTGCGGATACAGTTTGATAACATAGGGGTTACATACAAGGACAAGCAAATATTCTTATTTGGGAGTCCGAATTTCTGGGTGCGCTGCATCCCCTGCCGTTCGATCGTTTACTGCCTATGCCGCCCTGGCGGGACCCGGGATTGGCGCGCCTCGCCCATTTTATAAGATTGGTGAACTTCTACGCTGTGCCGTTGAAAAGCGCGCCTATTTTTTGCACACCGACAACACCGGACACGGCGCGCGGCGGATCACCCGGTCCGTGGTGGAGCCCATAAGAATATCCTCCACCATGCCGTGGCCCCGGATGCCCAGAACAATCAGATCAATTTCATTAATTTCCGCATACCGGATGATTTCCGCATAGGGTTTTCCCACCAGCAAATGGGTCTCAAGGGTCAGCCAGTTCAGAGCCTCTTCCGGCACCATGGCGCGGAGTCGCTCCTTGATCATATCGTACAAATCCTGCTTGAATTTCTCACCGGATTCCGCGGGCATTTTAAACAGATCCCGGTAACCGGACGGCTCCACCACATGCACCATGTGAAGCTCCGCCTCAAATTCCTGGGCCATGCTGATGCTGTTTTCAAAGGCCAGATCTGAATCCGCGGAAAAATCGCATCCCACCAGAATTTTTTGAAACGGGAAGTTGGAAGGCTCTGCTGCACCGCCCTCTTCCGCGCCCCGCAAAACCAGGAGCGGACACGAAAGGGTCCGCATCAGACGTTCGGTGACAGACCCCAGGAAAAACCGCTTTAATCCGGACCGGCCATGGGTGGCGGTAATCACCAGATCCGCATTAAAATCCACCACCAGACGGGAAATCTCCTCGGTGGTATTGCCCAGGGTCACCAGGGCCTGGGAATCAATCGACGCGTCCCCCACAAGCCGGTTGATCTCATTTTTTGCAAAATCCATGAACCGGTTCTGGTGTTCAATGGGCGCAGCCACGGCCTCGCCGTACATGGTCACTGTGGGAAAATCGACAACATGGCAGACAATCAGTTTGGCATTTAATTCTTTCGCCAACTTAATACCATAGCCCACAACCTGCTCCGCCAGTTTTGAAAAATCCGTGGCGCAAAAAATGGTGTTGATCTGTCTTCTCATGATGCCGGCCCTCCTTTTGATTGGGTTAAGTTATTTGACCGTCATGTGTTTTGGATGGTTTAGGATAGCATATCCCAACCCCATAAACAACCATTACAAGGACCGATTCTCGACGAAAGACAGGATTCAATTTCCTGCATCCTCCGGACAGCTCGGGCAATCCGATATGCCGGTGATATGGGGCTTGATGTCGAGAATCGGGGTGCCGTCCAGCATATCCGCATTTTTTACCGTAAGGATATTCTTTTCGACTGCCACAACTTCCAGCACGGACAGACCAATGGGGTTGGGCCGGTAGGGCGAACAGATGCTGAAAACACCCATGGGTTTCTGACGGTGGGGCGGGGTCTGGGTCAGAAACGCGGGATCAAATTTCCTGCTTTTGTGAAAATAAAAAAGCACGATCACCTTCTGGCCGGGCGCAATATCATTTAACCCGGGCGCATACATTTCATTGATTTCAATCTGTCCTACAACCTCAGACACACTCCAGTGCCGGGGGATGTCCGTTGCTTCCGTATGGAACACGCCGATGGGCGTCATTTCAATTGTCATGCTATTGTCCTTTTCCCTAAATCAATTCCATCCGCGCCACCGCCTCAATATGAAAGGTGTGGGGAAACATATCCACGGGCTGCACCTCGGCAATTTGGTAGGCATCTTTCAGCATGGCCGCATCCCGGGCCAGGGTGGCCGGGTTGCAGGAAACATAGACAATGCGCGGAGGGGAAAGCGCCAGCACCTGTTTCACCACATCCTTGTGCATACCGGTGCGGGGCGGATCAATAATCAGGACATCCGGAGTCTGGGTAATGGTTGACACCACCTCCCGGATATCTCCTGCCATAAACCGGCAATTGGTAACATGGTTCTTTTCACAATTCTTGCGGGCATCGGCCACCGCACTTTCCACAATTTCAATGCCGACAATATCCGCGGCCGCATCCGACAGCCAGATGGGGATTGTGCCGGTGCCGCTGTATAGATCCAGTACGCATTCTTTGCCCGTCAGTCGGGCAAAGTCTTTGACCGTATCGTAGAGGACCACGGCCCCCCGGGTGTTGGTCTGAAAAAACGAGTTGGCGGAAATGTCAAATTCATAGGCGCCCAGCTGTTCTTTCAGGCAGAGTTCACCGGCCAGATGCACTTCATACTCGCCAATGGCCACCCCGGCCTTGCTGGCCGTGATATTGTTTACCACGGAGACAACATTGGCATATTTTCCCTGTAAAATGTCCGCCAGGGGCTGCACTTCCGCAAGGTCCTTATCTGCGGTCACAATGTTGACCAGCCACCCGTCATGGGCCACGGAATGCCGCAGCATCAGAAAACGCCAGAATCCTTCGTGGGATTTAAGGCCATAAAGGGGCCGGGACGAGCTTTTCATATAAGATTTGACGGTATTTAAAATATCATTGCCAGACGCCGGCTGAATCAGGCACTGGTCAATATCCAGCACTTTGTGAAAGGTGCCCGGCACATGCAGGCCCAAGGCAAAATTGCTGTCAATGGTGTCATCGGATAGTTCATGCGGCAACAGCCACCGCCGGTCGGATGCGGAAAATTCCATTTTATTCCGGTATTCAAAAATTCGTTCCGATGCTTTGGTCGGATGTACCACAACATGTTCAAATCCGCCGATATGGGCCAAAGATTCCGCCACATGCCGCTGCTTGTATTCCAGTTGTTTTTCGTATTTAAAAAACTGCCATTTGCATCCCCCGCAAAACCCGCTGTATGCGCACGGCGCCGGGATACGGTCTGGCGAAGGCGATAAAATTTCAAGTACCCGGGATTCCGCGTAATTCTTTTTTTTTCGGCTAACCCGGGCCAGCACCCGGTCGCCGGGTACGGCCTGGTCCACAAATACGGTAAACCCATCCACCTTGGCGATCCCCTTGCCGCCAAAGGCCAGATCCGTCACTGTCAGTTCAATGTCCCCACCTTTCTTAATGACCATTTTTTCTGTTTTATCCTTTGCAAATGCAGATTTCTGTTTTATCTTTCGAACTTATCTTACACATAAAGGTTTTGGCAGTATTTAATCAACTGTAATAGTTACAACCGGACGGTTTCCTTCCCATGGAAAAAGAAATTTATTTTGGTTCAGATGAATACCAGCTCCGCGGCCTGCTGCATCTGCCGGCGGAAAAAAATCCGCCGACCGTTATCGGTTCCCATGGCCTGCTCAGCACGGGCGATTCACCCAAGCAGATTGCCCTGGCAGAAGCCTGCACAGCCCGGGGTATTGCCTATTTCCGGTATGATCATCGCGGATGCGGCCGGAGCACCGGCGACCTGGCCGCTGCCACCACATTCAATGGGCGGTGCCGGGATCTGGAAGCGGCGGCAAACTGTATTCGCACACTTGTGGAAACCGGCAATGATATCGCCCTTTTCGGCAGCAGTTTTGGCGGGGCCATCAGCCTGGCCATGGCAGGGATTCTGTCCCCGAAATCCATTGTCACGGTGGCCGCCCCCCTTTACAGCGACAGCATTCAGGAGCCCTACGTCAATGACCCGGAAAATATGCCGGTCGTTCAAAAACTGAACCGGGAAAAATTGTTTTTCGACATCCGGGAAAAAATCCGCGGTCTCAGCCATGTGCTCGTTTTCCACGGGGACAACGACCGGATCGTGCCCTTTGAAAACGCGCTGGCACTGGAAAAGGCCGCTGCCGCTCCCAAAGCGCTCGTGCGCCAGGCAAACGGGGATCATCAGATGAGCGATGAAATCCATCAAAAAGCCTTTATTCAAAAGGCGTCCGACTGGTTTGAAACATTTTTTAATGACCTTCCAGGTTAAAAAAATAGCAAATCCGGCTTGACAAGCTGACGCTACACTGCTAAATGAGTTAAATCTAAAATTGAAGGCGACAAAAAAAATGAAGAAATTCAACGTCATTATCAGCAATCTGCTACTCGTTATTGTCCTTATTGTCGGCGTCCTTGGTGTCATTGACGTCCGCAACCCGGACCAGTGTTGATAATGGCCTGACTTTAGATCCATTTAATTCAAAAAACCGTTATCAGCACTGACCCGCTGATAACGGTTTTTTTTTGACGGAGGGAAACAGAATGAAAAGTGACAGTGCCAAAAAAGGAATTGAACGGGCCCCGCACCGATCCTTAATGAAAGGCATCGGCTATACGGATGAAGAAATCAGACGACCCCTGATCGGTGTTGCCAATTCCGTCAATACGGCCATTCCCGGCCATGTGCACCTGGACAAAATCACCGAAGCGGTCAAAGCCGGCATTTACATGGCCGGGGGAACGCCCGTGGAATTCGGCACCATTGGCGTGTGCGACGGCATTGCCATGAACCATGTGGGCATGAAATACTCTCTGGGGAGCCGGGAGCTGATCGCGGATTCCGTTGAAGTCATGGCCACGGCCCATGCCCTGGACGGCATGGTCATGGTTCCCAATTGCGATAAAATCGTGCCCGGTATGCTCATGGCAGCGGCCCGTCTGGATATTCCCGCTATTTTCATCAGCGGCGGTCCCATGCTGGCCGGAAAAAATCCACTGGACCCCAGCAAAAAAGTGGATCTCATCACGGTGTTTGAAGCCGTGGGCGCGGTGCGGGCCGGCAAAATGAGCGAAGCTGATCTTTTGGGCATTGAGGACGCGGCCTGTCCCACCTGCGGCTCCTGTTCCGGCATGTTTACAGCCAATTCCATGAACTGTCTCACTGAAGTCATCGGCCTTGGCCTGCCCGGCAACGGTACCATCCCGGCGGTCATGTCCGCCAGAATCCGGCTGGCAAAAATGGCGGGAATGAAAATCATGGAACTGGTGGAGAAGCAGATCATCCCGAGCCAGATCCTGACGCCACAGGCTTTTGAAAACGCGCTGACCGTGGACATGGCCCTGGGCTGTTCCACCAATACGGTGCTGCATCTGACGGCTTTGGCCCACGAAGCCGGCATCCCCATTGACCTAAACCTGATCAACGACATCAGCCGGCGAACCCCGCATCTCTGCTCCCTGAGCCCGGGCGGTGCCCATCATATCGAAGATTTATATTATGCGGGCGGCATTCAGGCAGTCATGAAAGTGCTGGCGGAAAACGGGGCCATCCACATGGATTGCCTGACCGTTACCGGGGCCCCTGTCAAAGAAAATATTGCCCAGGCTCCTGTTCGGGACCCGGAAGTAATCCGCTCCTATGACAAGGCCTACCATCCGGTAGGCGGCCTGGCCGTTCTGTTCGGCAATCTGGCCCCCAATGGCTGTGTGGTCAAACAGTCCGCAGTGGTTCCGGAAATGATGGTCCACGAAGGCCCGGCCCGGGTATTTGACTCTGAAGAAGCGGCCTCGGATGCCATTTTAAACGGCAAAATTGTTAAGGGCGACGTGGTGGTAATCCGGTATGAAGGGCCCATGGGGGGCCCGGGCATGCGGGAAATGCTGACCCCCACCTCCGCCATTGCCGGTATGGGCCTGGACGCCCACGTGGCGCTCATAACGGACGGCCGTTTTTCCGGCGGCACCCGGGGAGCCGCCATTGGTCATGTCTCACCGGAAGCCATGCAGCAGGGGCCTATTGCCATTGTTAAAGAAGGGGATGCCATTGCCATTGATATCCCGAACAAATCCATCCAGCTAAAGGTCGATGAGACGGAAATCAAAGACCGGCTGGCAAAATGGAAAAAACCGGCCCCGAAGATCACCAAAGGCTATATGGCCCGCTATGCCCGTCTGGTATCCTCCGCAGACAAAGGCGCGGTGATGGAATAAAAATTTTTTCCAAAAATTTTTATATTAAAAAAACGGAGTTTTTTTAAGGATGGTTGATTATGAGTAAACTGACTGGTGCACAAATTCTTTTGAGAATGTTGAAAGAAGAAGGCGTTGATACGATTTTCGGATATCCCGGCGGTGTGGTCCTGGACATTTACGATGAACTGGCAAAAACCGACCTGAAACATATCCTGGTCCGCCATGAACAGGGCGCGGTACACGCGGCGGATGCCTATGCACGCGCCACCGGGGACGTGGGCGTCTGCCTGGTAACCTCCGGCCCGGGGGCCACCAATACGGTCACCGGCATTGCCACGGCATATATGGATTCCATTCCCATTGTGGTATTTACCGGCCAGGTGCCCACCAAGCTCATCGGCAATGACGCATTTCAGGAAGTCGACATTGTGGGCATCACCCGGCCGTGCACCAAGCACAACTACCTGGTCAAAGATGTAAAGGATCTTGCCAAAACCATCAAGGAAGCGTTTCACATCGCCCGTTCCGGACGGCCCGGACCGGTGCTGGTGGATCTGCCCAAGGACGTGTCTGTCGGCAAAACCACTTTTAAACTGCCGGATGATGTGCAGTTGCGGTCTTACAACCCGACGTATGTCCCGAACCGGAAACAGCTTAAAAAGGTGATGGATCTGATCAAAAAGGCGAAAAAGCCGATCATTTTCAGCGGTGGCGGCGTGATCCTGTCCCGGGCCCACAAAGAGCTGACCGAACTGGCCCGGACCAACCAGATACCGGTCACCAGTACCCTTATGGGACTGGGCGGCTTTCCCGGCACCGAGTCTCTATGGCTGGGAATGCCCGGTATGCACGGCACCTACCGGGCCAACATGGCTATTTCGGAATGCGATCTCATGATTGCCGTGGGGGTCCGGTTTGATGACCGGGTCACCGGCAAAACCGATGAATTTGCCACTCATGCAAAAATCGTCCAGATCGACATTGACCCCACCTCCATCCAAAAAAACATCCAGGTGCATGTGCCGGTGGTGGGAGACTGCAAAATCAGCCTGGAACTGCTGAACCAGATGATTGCCCAGGACGGGGACATGAATGATTTTGGCAATGGCCACGGGGAATGGCTGGACCGGATTGAAAACTGGAAAAAAACCACGCCCCTGGCCTATGCTCAGGATAAGGTCATCAAGCCCCAGTTTGTGATTGAAAAACTGTTTGAACTCTCCAAAGGAGAGGCCATCATTACCACGGAAGTCGGCCAGAACCAGATGTGGGCGGCCCAATATTATCATTTTTCTGAACCCGGTCGGTTCATCAGCTCCGGCGGCCTCGGTACCATGGGATTCGGCCTGCCTGCGGCTGTTGGCGCCCAGGTGGCGGCACCGGATAAGCTGGTAGTGGACATTGCCGGCGATGGCAGCATTCAGATGAACATCCAGGAAATGGCCACCGCCGTGCAATACAACCTGCCGGTCAAAATCGTCATCCTGAACAATGGATTTCTGGGGATGGTCCGGCAGTGGCAACAGCTCTTTTACGATAAATGCTATTCATCCACAAAATTCCAGCACACACCGGATTTTGTGAAACTGGCCGAAGCTTATGGGGCTGTCGGGCTGCGGGCCACCAAACCCGAAGAAGTGGAAAAAGTGCTTAAAGAAGGCCTGGCCTGTGACAAGGCTGTTATCATGGATTTTGTAGTAGAGCCGGAAGAATGCGTGTATCCCATGGTGCCGGCGGGTGCGCCGATCTCAAACATGCTGCTGGTTTAACAAAAAAGAGGTGTCCAGATGACCAAAAAACATATACT
Source organism: Desulfobacterales bacterium (assembly GCA_963675805.2). Taxonomy (GTDB): domain Bacteria; phylum Desulfobacterota; class Desulfobacteria; order Desulfobacterales; family Desulfosalsimonadaceae; genus SURF-3. Next base: position 609,396 of record CAXXNU010000007.1, read on the forward strand.
GTCCATTCTTGTTGATAATGAACCGGGGGTGCTCTCCCGCATTGCCGGGCTGTTTTCCGGCCGGGGCTATAATATCGAAAGTCTGTGCGTGGCCGAAACCATCGAACCCAATGTTTCCCGCATCACCATGGTAACCAAAGGGGATTCTCTGATTCTCGAGCAGATCAAAAAACAGTTGAACAAACTGATCAACGTCATCAAAGTGGCGGATCTCACGGACCAGGAATTTGTGGAGCGGGAGCTGGTGCTTTTAAAAGTAAACGCGAAAACCGAAAACCGGGCGGAGATCCTGCGGATTACGGATATTTTCCGGGGCCAGGTAGTGGATGTGGGCTTAGAACACTACACCATCAGCATCACCGGCGACGCCCATAAAGTCAGGGCGATCCTGAATCTTCTAAAACCTTTTGGCATTCGTGAAATCGCCCGCACCGGCAGCATTGCGATGTTCCGGGAAAATCAGGCAAAATAACCAAAGGCCCGGCCTTCGGAATCAAATGGCGAATGAATTCTGAACACGGTATTTATTTGACGAAATCTTTATTGAAATTTAACGCATGACTTAATATCTCTGACCAGACTTAAACATCTCAATTTTAATATTCAAATAACAATTAAGGAGGAAATCATGGCAAAAATTGACTTTGGCGGTGTAACGGAAGAGGTCATTACTTCGGAAGAATTTTCCATTGAAAAAGCTCGGGAAATTCTCAAAGACGAAACCATCGCCATTTTAGGCTACGGGGTTCAGGGACCGGCCCAGGCGCTCAACATGCGGGATAACGGCATTGATGTCATTATCGGGCAGATGGAAGGCGACGAATACTGGGAAAAAGCCATCAAAGACGGCTTTGTTCCCGGCAAAACCCTGTTTCCCATCAAAGAAGCGGCCCAGAAAGGCACTGTTATCATGGAGCTCTTGTCCGATGCCGGTCAGACAGCCACCTGGCCCATTGTCAAAGAATGTCTGAACGAAGGGGATGCGCTTTACTTTTCCCACGGGTTTTCCATTGTTTACAAAGACCAGACCGGTATCATCCCGCCAAAAAACGTGGATGTCATTTTAGTGGCGCCCAAAGGCTCCGGCACCAGTGTGCGGGCCAACTTTCTGGCCGGGGACGGCATCAACTCCAGCTATGCGGTGGAGCAGGACTTTACCGGCCGGGCCATGGACCGGACCCTGGCCATCGGTATTGCTGTGGGCTCCGGTTATCTTTTTCCCACCACTTTTCAGCAGGAAGTGTTCAGTGATCTTACCGGGGAGCGCGGTGTTCTGATGGGCTGCCTGTCCGGCGTTATGGAAGCCCAGTACAATGTACTGCGCAAAAACGGGCATTCCCCCAGTGAAGCCTTTAACGAAACCGTTGAAGAGCTGACCCAGAGCCTGATCCGCCTGGTGGACCAGAACGGCATGGACTGGATGTTTTCCAACTGCAGTGCCACGGCCCAGCGCGGTGCCCTGGACTGGGCACCAAAATTCCGGGATGCAGTGGCACCGGTATTTGAGGACCTTTATGAAAGCGTGGCCAATGGTACGGAAACCCGCCGGGTACTGGATGTGAACAGCAAGCCGGATTATAAGGAAAAACTCCGGGCCGAACTGGATCAGATCAAAAATTCTGAAATGTGGAAAGCCGGTGCGGCCGTCCGCTCCCTGCGGCCCACCCAGAGAAAAAAATAAGAAACAGGTGTCGGGTGTCAGACATCAGCACGATTTTTCCAGACACTTTAGGGACCGGAAAAAAATAAAATACCGGCATTTATCAATAGACTGAAGGCTGAAGACTGAAGGGAAGGAATAAAAAATGATCAACTCCTTGGGTTCTTCAGCCTAACGGCCTTCAGCCTTCAGTCTGTGATCAGCGAATGAAAAACGATACATTAAAGAATTCAGTCTCCCTTATAACTACAAAATTTACCCGCAAGCCCCTTTTCTTGCGGGCCTGAGATTCGCTATGGAACCGATTTTACTGTATGACACAACCTTACGGGACGGCACCCAGGGTGAAAAAATCACGTTTTCGGTTGAAGATAAGATTAAAATCGCCAAAAAACTGGACGAACTCGGCATCCATTACATCGAAGGCGGCTGGCCCGGGTCTAATGTCAAAGACAAGGAATTTTTCGAAACTGCCAAAAAAGTGGATCTTAAACACGCAAAACTGACCGCGTTCGGTGCCACCCACCGATATGGAATTAGTGCAAAAGACGATAAAAACTTGAACGCCATCCTGACCTGCGGTGCGCCGGTGGCGACTATTTTCGGGAAAACCTGGGATCTGCATGTAAAAAAAATTCTTCGGGTAAAACTTTCGGACAATCTCGACATGATCCGGGAATCTGTGGCTTATCTCAAAAACAGCCACCTGGAAGAAGTGCACTATGATGCGGAACATTTTTTTGACGGGTTCAAGGAAAACCGGACGTATGCCCTGAAAACCATTGCCGCAGCTGTTGCCGGCGGCACTGACGCCATCGGGCTCTGCGATACCAACGGCGGCTCCCTGCCCCATGAAATCGAAGCCATGGTGACGGAGCTTATTGCATTCGTCAAAACCCTTCCGCGTCCGGCCGGATGCAACGGGCCGGTGCGGATCGGCATCCACCCCCACAACGACTGCGGTTTGGGCGTCGCCAATGCCGTTAGCGCGGTACGGGCCGGTGCGGTGATTGTTCAGGGAACCATTAATGGCTATGGTGAGCGGTGCGGCAACGCAGATCTCACATCCATCATTCCGGTTTTAAAAATTAAAATGGGCCTGCCGTGCATTTCCGACGAAAATCTGACCAAGCTCCGCATGACGTCGTTGTTTGTCAGTGAAACCGCCAACATGACACCGCTCAATTCCCGTCCCTTTGTCGGTAAAAGCGCGTTTGCACATAAGGGCGGCATCCATGTCAACGCCATTATGAAGGACTCCCGGTCCTATGAGCACATGGACCCGGCCCTGGTTGGCAACCGCCAGCGGGTGGTGGTTTCAGACATGTCCGGCAAAAGCAATATTGAATATAAGGCCCGGGAACTGGGTATTGCCATCGACAACGGGGCCGTGGACAAGGAAAAAATTCTGTCTGAAATTAAACGGCTGGAAAAAGAAGGGTACCAGTTTGATGTGGCGGACGGGTCTTTTCAGATCATGGTGGAAAAAATGGCAGACCAGTTCACCCCTATGTTTGATCTGGATTCCTTCCGGGTCACCATTGAAAAAAACAAGAACCAGCCCTGTTATTCCCATGCCATTATCAAAATTTCCGTGGATGGCGAAACCCAGGATATTACGGTGGCGGAAGGCCATGGCCCGGTAAGCGCCCTGGATAACGCGCTCAGAAAAGCTCTCAATAAAGTCTATCCCGGTATTCTGGATCCAGTGCATCTGGTGGATTTCAAAGTCCGGGTACTGGAAGGCCGGGACGGCACGGCCGCCCGGGTGCGGGTGCTGATTGAATCCCGGGATGAAACCAGCCTCTGGAGCACCATCGGCGTATCTGAAGATATTATCGAAGCTTCCTGGCAGGCTTTGACGGACAGTTTTCAGCACAAGCTGGTCCGCCTGAAAAAAGAACACTCGCTTAATAAATAATTTTTTACTTTATCAGGACCATACACCCATGATTGAGAAAGTATTCATTTTTGACACCACCCTGCGGGACGGGGAACAGTCCCCCGGCGCCAGCATGAACACGGCGGAAAAAGTAAGGCTGGCCACCCAGCTTGAAAAACTCGGTGTGGATATCATTGAAGCCGGGTTTCCGGCGGCCTCCGAGGGAGATTTTGAAGCGGTCTCTCAGGTGGCCCGGAAAATCACCCAGTCTGAAGTGGCGGCATTGTGCCGGGCCACGGTAAGCGATATTGACCGGGCGTGGAAAGCGGTGTGTCACGCGGCCCGGCCACGGATTCACACATTTCTTGCCACCTCCGACATCCATATCAAATACAAGCTGAATATGACCCGGGAAGAAGTGCTTCAGTCGGTAGCGGATGCCGTGAAATTCGCCTGCTCATTCACGGAAAATGTGGAGTTTTCCGCGGAAGACGGCTCCCGCACGGACCCGGATTTTCTCTGCCAGGTATTTGAAACCGTCATCGATGCCGGTGCCAAAACCGTGAATCTGCCGGACACCGTAGGCTATGCCATTCCCGAAGAGTTCGGCAACCTGGTAAAATATGTGATTGACCATACCCCCAACATTAAAAAAGCCATTTTGAGCGTTCACTGTCACAACGACCTGGGCCTGGCCACCGCCAATACCCTGGCCGCCATCAAGGCCGGAGCCCGGCAGGCAGAAGTGACCATCAACGGCATTGGCGAACGGGCCGGGAACACCTCCCTGGAAGAAGTGGTCATGGCCATTAACACCCGGCCCACTTATGCGTCGGTCACCACCGGCATTCAGACCAAACATATTTACCAGATCAGCCGGTTGGTGAGCATGGTTACCGGCATGATGGTGCAGCCCAACAAAGCCATTGTCGGGGCCAATGCCTTTGCCCACGAAGCCGGCATTCATCAGGACGGGGTGCTTAAAAATCCCATGACTTATGAAATCATGAAGCCGGAGGACATCGGCCTCAACACCAACCGCATGGTGATGGGAAAGCATTCAGGCAAACACGCCCTGCTGAAGCACATCAAAACCATGGGCTATGATCTGTCTGATGAAGAGCTTAAAATTGTTTTCAAAAAATTCAAGGACCTGGCGGACAAGAAAAAAGTGGTCATGGACGAAGACCTGGAGGCGCTGGTCAACCAGGAAGTGCTGCGGACCTCGGATATTTATTCCATTTCCTATCTGCAGGTCACCAGCGGCACCACTGTACTGCCCATGGCCACCGTGAAAATGATTATCAACGGCAAAGAAGTCGTGGGTACAGGTTCGGGAAACGGTCCCATTGATGCCGCGTTTAATGCCGTCGCGAAACTGACCGGCACCCCGTCTCAGCTGCTCCGGTTCACGGTCAGCGCCCTTACCGGTGGTACGGACGCCCAGGGCGAAGTCACCGTGCGGCTCAAAGAAGACGAGCATATTGCTCTGGGTCGGGGATCCGATCCGGACATTATCACTGCCAGCGCCTATGCTTACGTGAACGGCCTGAACCGGTTGGAGTATCTTAAAATGAACCCTTCGGCCATGGCCGGCGGTCTTTGATCACATCCATTGACGGCAAATTTTGATGCGACCGTGAAAAGTCCGATTTCGACGGCAAAGATAAAAGTTTCACCAATCTCATAAAATTGGCGAGGCGCGCAAATCCCGAGCAATGATGCGTGCTTTGCGTACGCCAAAGCAGCGAGGGATGCAGCGCAACAAAGAATTTGGACTTTTTGCGAGGCCGTCTTCATCCAATTAAAAAAGGGGGCTGATCCAGCCCCCTTTTTTTTGCATTTTATGCCCTCAGCGCTTTTGGCCTAAACTGAGGGCTCAATTCAGGTTCTACTTAATTTTAAAGTGCGCCCGCCGGTTATTGGCCCATGCCTGCTTCGTGGCCGCCGATTCCACCGCACCAAGAACAGCGGTTTCGATGCGGGACGCATCAATCCCGGCACTGACCATAAAATCCACAACACTTTTGGCGCGCTTTTTGGCCAGCATCATATTGTATTCCAGCGACCCCCGGGAATCGCAGGTGACTTCAACGATAACCGATGCGGCCGGGTTGGCCTTCATCCAGTTGGCCTTGGCGGCCAGTGTCTTTTTTGCTTCACCGTTGAGTGCCGCGGAATTGACCCCAAAAAATACATCATCATCGCTGAAATTATCCCGGGTCAGCGCCGCTTCAACGGTTTTCGCCACTGTTTTGGCTTCGGCAGCAGCTGCCGCTGCTTTGGCTTTTGCTTCAGCCGCAGCTTTTTTTGCCGCTTTTTCCGCGGCCGCCGCTTTTTCAGCTGCCGCGGTCTTGGCCGCCATTGCGGCTTCTTCAGCAGCCAGAGCCGCTTCCTCAGCGGTTTCCGCCGCTGCGTCTTTTACCTCTGCGGCTTCTTCGGCCACATCCGCCGTCACTTCCGCCACGGTTTCTTTGGCTTGTGCTGCTTCTTCTTTCACTGCCACTTTCATTTCCGCGGCCTCTTCCGTCACTTCCGCCTTCACTTCCGCCTTCACTTCCTCTGCTGTTTCCTTGGCCGCTTCCATTTTTTCAGCCACGGCTTCTTTTATCTCAGCGGTTTCTTCACTCGCTTTTGCCGCAACAGTTTCAGAGGCTGCTTCCGTGGTGGCGACAGCCGCTACCACTTTTGCCTCAGTGGCGGCGGCGGCTTTTTCAACCTTTTTCTCTGCAGTTTTTACAGCGGTGGTTGCTTTGGCAAGCAGCGCTTCTTTTTCCGCCAACGCTTCTTCTCTGATATTTCCCTTGGCCATTCCTGCTTTCAAATCCTCATCTGCCGGACGGGTTTCATGCATCCAGATGCTCCAAACAGATTTTTTAAACTCATAGCCGGGAATGGTGTCACAAAATTCACCGTTTTTATAAACCGACACCCCTTTGTCCGGCTCATAAACAATATCAAATTCATCATCGTCCTTGATCTCAACATCGAAACATTTTTTAAAACGGTCCACTTCCGCCTGAATGGAACTAATGTCCCCTTTGGGCATGGAACTCCTGAATCCGTTGTTAAAAGCGCGGTTGATATTTTTGCTGGAAGCAAAGAAATCATTGGTTACATGCATCCGAATGGCCATAGGTTCATCCGCATTCATGATTTCCGCGGGATCGGTCATTGCTTTTTCCACCCAGAGCCCGGCGACATACACTTTGTTCATAAACGCCACCCGTGCGCCCCCGCCGTTCAAAAGCAGAACCTCATCGCCAACACTCATTACTTCAGGCAATTCTATCCCTTCGATGGTCCGGGCAGACGAGACCGACACCATCATTAAAACAAGCATTATCGCAATCAATCCTTTTTTAAGCATTATGTTCTCCTTTTCTGTTGATGGTTCTGGCGTTTGATTTAAAAAACAATGAGGGTTATATTTTTTGAAAATACCACAATAATGAACTTTGTAACAATGTTTTTTATAGCAAGTCCGACTATATTTCCAGAGTCCCGATCAAATCACGGATATGGCGAATATTGTGCGCTTCCATAAAGGTCGCCATATTTTCGATAATTTCAACGGTTGCCCGGGGATTGATGAAATTGGCGGTGCCCACCTGAACAGCCGTAGCCCCGGCAATGATAAAGGCCAGCGCGTCTTCCGCCGTCATGATGCCGCCGATGCCGATGACCGGGATTTTAACAGCCCCTGCCACCTGCCAGACCATGCGCAGAGCCACCGGTTTGATGGCCGGACCGGACAAACCGCCGGTAATATTTGCCAGCACGGGTTTGCGCTTTTCAATATCAATCATCATGCCGGTAATGGTGTTGATCAGCGAAACCGAATCCGCGCCGGCACCTTCCGCACTTCGCGCGATGTCTGCGATATCCGTCACATTGGGCGAGAGTTTCACCATCAGGGATTTGGACGTTCTCTTTCGGACACTTTTTACCACCGCGGCCGCTGCATGGGGGTCGACGCCGAAAGCAACGCCTCCGGCCTTGACATTGGGACAGGAAATATTCACCTCAATGGCGGCAACATCGTCCAGCCCGTCAATGCGGGCCGCCAGTTCCGCGTATTCTTCAATGGTTTTGCCATAGATGTTCACCACCACGGGGGTGGAAAATTGTTTCAAAAACGGCAGTTTATATTTTACAAAAGCCTCAATGCCAATATTTTCAAGGCCGATGGCGTTTAACATGCCGCAGGGGGTCTCGATAATTCGCGGCGGCGGATTTCCCGGGGCGGGCAGCAGGGATAAGCCCTTGACAACAATGGCGCCCAGGCGACCGAGATCGAACAGTTCATCGAATTCTTTGCCATATCCAAAGGTGCCGGAGGCCGTCATCACGGGATTTTTCAGTTCAACGCCGCCGATATTGACATTGAGACTGCTGTTGATTGTATCAGGGGGCATTCTTTTTCACCGGAGTCTTATTAAGTGGTTAACGCGGACAACCGTTTCTTCACCCAGAATTCTCTTGACGAATGTGGCCACCGCTTATATTTGATCTATTTCACAGCAATCCTATAATATAGAAAACAATAGTCGTCAATCGATTGAAACAAATGACCGCCTTTCGCCACGCATCGCTGAGAATTGGCCTTTTAAGTTACCGCAGCAACCCGCACTGCGGCGGTCAGGGGGTCTATGTCAAAAGCCTGAGCCGGGCACTGACCGATCTTGGTCATCACGTGGACGTTATTTCCGGACCACCTTACCCGGTGCTGGACCCGGACGTGGGTCTGATCCGTCTTCCCAGTCTGGATTTATACAATGCCGACGATCTCTTTCGCATCCCTAAAAGATGGGAACTGAAAGACCCGGTGAACCTCATTGAATGGCTGGGCATCTCCACCATGGGGTTTTCAGAGCCTTTTACATTCGGCCTGCGGGCCTGGGCCTATCTGAAATCCCGGCTGAACGATTATGACATCATTCATGACAACCAGAGCCTTTCCTATGGTCTCTGGGCGATTAAACGAAAAATCCCCACGGTTGCCACCATCCATCACCCCATTACCGTGGATCTGGATATTGCGGTGAAATCCGAACCCGTGTGGTGGAAAAAATTCAAACATCTGCGGTGGTATTCATTTTTGTTCATGCAAAAAAATGTCACCCGCACCCTGCCGCACATCATCACCGTATCCACCTGCGCCCAAAAAGATATCAGCCACCGGTTCCGCATTCCGGAAGATCGTTTCAGCATTATTCCCAATGGCATCAACACCCATCTTTTTTATCCGAAACCCGGCATTCAACGGGAAAAAAACCGGATTATTGTAACAAACAGCGCGGACACTCCCCTGAAAGGGCTTTATTATCTCCTGCAGGCGGTGGCCGAACTGTCCAAAAGCATGGATATCCGGCTGATCGTTGTGGGAACGCCCAAAAAAAACGGCCGGATTCTGAGACTGGTAAAAAATCTGGCCATCAGCCAGGTGGTCCGCTTTACCGGCCGGATTTCAGACGAGGAGTTCATCCGACAATACGCCAAAGCCACGGTGGCGGTGATCCCATCTGTTTATGAAGGATTTGGCCTGCCCGCCGGGGAGGCCATGGCCTGCGGTGTGCCGGTGATTTCGACTACCGGCGGGGCCCTGCCCGAGGTCGTGGGCGATGCCGGCATTCTGGTGCCGCCGGCGGATCCCGCAGCCCTGGCCAAAGCCATCCGGGACGTACTGACCGATCCGAAACTGGCCAAAAAGTTAAGCACTGCCGGCTACCAGCGGGTGCAAAACCATCTGACCTGGCATGCGGCTGCCCGAAAAACCGTAGATGCCTACCAAAGAGTGATCAATGATTACCGTAAAATTTGACCGGCTGAACATCCGGCCGGAAGAAAGAATTCTGGACATCGGCTGCGGCTCCGGCAGACATACCGGAGAAGCCTCCCGGTACAAAAACGCTTTTGTGATCGGTGCGGACAGAAATACAGACGATCTCACGGACTGCCGCAACCGGATCAATTTCATCCGAAACTGCGGTGAACACGGCGGGGGAAACACCAGCCTGTGCGCGGCGGACATCACTGCCCTTCCCTTTGATGCCGCCAGTTTTGATCATGTGATCTGTTCGGAAGTTATGGAGCACATTCCGGAAGAATCCACGGCCGCCCGGGAGCTCGTGCGGGTCCTGAAGCCCGGCGGCAGCCTGGTGGTGAGTGTCCCCCGCTGGCTGCCGGAAAAAATCTGCTGGAAGCTGTCAAAATCCTATTATAATGCCAATGGGGGACATGTGAGAATCTACACAAAAAAAAAGATTGCAAGGCTTTTTGAAAGCCAGGGCCTTGAAAAGCTGGGAACGCACTACGCCCACAGCCTGCACACACCCTACTGGTGGCTCAAATGCCTGGTGGGACCGGAACGCTGCGATTCCCTGCCGGTCAACCTCTACCACCGGCTGCTAAGCTGGGATATCATGGAAAAACCCAAAATTACCCGGCAGATGGATCGCCTGTTCAATCCGGTGTGCGGAAAAAGCCTGGTGCTTTATTTCAGAAAATAAATAGGATGGTATCCCAGCGCAGGGGAACCCGCACCCCATGGGCCAGGTCTGCACTAATGGTTTCAGGTTCCATGTTGCAGATTTCAGGTGTCAGCGTCGCTTTTACCGGCATCTAAAAAGGGGCACCTGAACACTGACACCTTTTGCTGGAAAACCGCTTCCCGTATGCACTGGTACATTTTCTTGTTTTTTTGTGCACCAATGAAGGCGTAAGGCACTCAGACGCCAAACCATCAGGGATTCAATCCCACCCGCGTTCGTCCATGATTGACCTTGAAAACATCCCGGTTAAAATCAAAATTCGGATCTCTGAATTCTGTGTGACATCGCGTGCAGGTATTTTCCGTCACTGCCTGCATAGTGAATTTTCCGGGATTTTGAGAATGATCCGCACCCGGCCCGTGACAGGCTTCACACTGAACCCCGGCCATGGGATGATCGTCTGACATATGGACATATCCGGCTGAAGAACGGGGTTTCATTCCGGTGACATGACAGGACAGGCATTCCGGGTCATTTTGTCTGGATTTTCTGATCAGACTGTCCATGACGTCCGCATGCCGGCTGGCGGCCCAGGCATCCGCCATATCCGCATGGCAGAGGTTGCAGGATTTGTTTCCGGCATAGTGGGCGCCGGCGTCAAACTGCGACATGGCTTTTCCCGTTGTGCCGGACTGGCGCCGGAGCCACTGCTCACGTTGAACATTGTATTCCTTTATCAGCGTTGAAATCCCGGGATCCTCCGAAACGGTTTCCACATCCACCCTCATCTGCACCGGCAATGAAAAACAGGACGCCCCGTTCTTTTTTCCGCCATAGTCAATATAGGCCACATACATGCCTTCATGGTTATTGGCCACGACCGGTGTCCCGGATGCAGTTTCTGAAAGGAAAAAATCGTCCGGAGACAACCCGTCGATTACCACATCAATTCCCCGGCAATGCCTGGTTATCTTAGCAATCATTTCCGCGTCCCCATGGATGACCACAACAAACAGGTCATGCGAAATCTGCTGGCAAACATCATTCAGGGCCTTTACCGGATCACTGATCATTTTTTTTGCCATTCTGTGATTTTCCGGCAGCAGGGCCGGATCCATCACGGATGTCACCAGCACGTTGGTGCGGCCCCGGTTTTTTGGCAGCACCACATAGGGAAGCACTCCGTTAATATTTGCCGAAACAACCGGCACAGAAGCCGCTGCCGCCATTTTGGTGACCGTCTCCAGGCCCATGGCCAATTCCGAAAGCCCCGGCGCAATGACTTCAGTCCGGCCCAGACCAAGGGCTTTTACAATGTAAGACGCTGCAAGGGACGCATCATGGGCAGCAGGGTCAAAGTTGTTGCCCGCATTCACAATCAGGGTACGGTCGTTGCCAAAGCCCTTTTTTACCTGATCAATCAGTGTTTTCTGGTGGGAAAGCCCCCCCGCCTGATCCGCACTTCACCCACAGGGTGCCATCTTCCCGTTCAGCCCGCCGTTATAGATAATCCGCAGTTTCTCATTGTGAGTCAGGGGGCATATTTCACCATCGGCAAAAGGAACGGCAATCATCAGGACCATTAGAAACGAACAGAAAAGAAAAAATTTTAAACGTGCTTAAAGCATACCTATAGATTACGTTTGTCGTTTTTATGTCTTAAACAGCAGGCGGTACCGCATCCGGCGGCAGGCCTTTATTCTTATCATCTCAATTGTCGCAACATGAAATTAAATTCAATTTCCATGCCGGATTACATAAAATCATCCAGTCATAAAAAATTTTACGGAAATACCTTACATTTTCATGCGTGAAACCGCCTGAACCTTTCAAAATATGAAAAATTTTTTCAAACATCCTATGGATTCAAGCCATCGAGAAAGAATATTGCTCAAAGAAATGTTAACCAGTTAACAGGTTAGCGTTAACTGGTTAACATTTATTTGGTTTACCTCGTTGCCATGGCCCTTAGCGTAAACCATAAAAATGTGCAACATGATACACAAAAGCAGAAAAAATGTAACTGATCAAAGGGTCTGAAAATTTTTCCCAAAAAATCCTCACTGTAACCGGTTGCAGGGTGCTGCAGATGCAAGGTGTCGGCCTGGGTAGCACGTAAGCCGTAGATGATCAGGTCGATAAGACAGCAGATGCGGTGCCCTGTGATCGCTTACGAAAAAATTATTCGCTGGACGGGAGAAGCAACAGGAACAACAAAATGGGTATTGGTATGGAGTTTTGACTGTAAGGCGAGAACGTCCTGGGAAAAAACGTATGGCGGCATTCTGGCTGTTGTAGAACCAAAACAGGAAATACCTGTCACAATATTTCTTTAGATACCGTTGTTTGGAGGGGTTTCCCTGTGATCTTCTGGTCCTTCGAGGGTTTACCTAACCCGGATAAACCGGAAAAGTTAGAAGTGAACTAAAAAAGAAAATACAAATTACAGCCCGGCGGCGGCCATGATATCCACCACTTTCTCTTCTTTACCGATGGCCATGATGTGAACGCCGTCGCAGATTTTTTCCTCTTTGATCTGACGAATCATGCGGCCGGCAATTTCAATGCCTTTGGCAAGGGCCCCGCCCTTGGGGGCGGAAGCCATTTCATCAATCAGGGACTGGGGAACCGTCACACCGGCCACATTTTTGTTCATAAACCGGGCCATGGGCGCGGAAGTTAGCAAAATCACGCCGGCCAGAATTTTAACCGGAAACTGGCGGGCGTACGCCATGAATTGCTTTAAATTATCCATATCATAGACTGCCTGGGTCTGAATAAATTCCGCGCCCGCTTCCAGTTTTTTCTCAAATTTAATGAGCTGGGGCTCGATGGGATTGGCTTCGGGCGTGACAATGGCCCCGGCGCAGAATCGCACCCCGCCATCAAGTTCATTGCCAGCCATGTCTTTTCCGCGTTCAAGGGTCCGGATGGCCGCCACAAGCTGACTGGAATCCAGATCAAACACAGGTTTGGCCTCCTTATGATCGCCAAGCATCACAGAGTCTCCGGTCAAACACAGTACATTGTGAACCCCCCGGCTGGCGGCAAACAGCAGATCCGCCTGAAGGGCGAGCCGGTTTCGGTCCCGGCAGGTCATCTGCAGGATGGGCTCCCCGCCCATCTCTTTGACCAGAATCGCCCCGCCCAGAGACGGATATCGCATGACCGAACTCTGGTGATCGGTCACATTCATGGCATCCACCTTGTCCTTGAGCAGTTCAATATGATGCTTCATGCTATCCAGGTTGGTGCCTTTGGTTGGGGCGGCTTCGCAGGTAACAACAAATTTGCCTGATTCCAGGGCCTTTTTAAATGCAGAGGGCATGTATCTTTTCCTTTCTCAGCAATTAATATTCTTGACGGCTTCGTAAGAAGTCCAAATTCTTTGTTGCGCTGCATCCTTCGTTTCTTCATGGTACGCCAAGTACAAATCATCACTCAGGATTTGCGCGCCTCGAATTTGAACTTCTATACTTTGCCGTCGAAACCTGACTCCCAAATAACCCATCCATAATTGATTAAAATGATGGACAAGTTATTTGTTGATAGGGTGGTGATTCGTCACCATGAAAAGTTTTTTACAAGACTCTCAGCATTTGATCCGCTGTTCAATTCGGCTGAGTTTATTCGGCCGGGATTCTGAATTTTCCCGGACTGGGTTCACCCAGATGATTTCTGGGTTTCTGGAATTTTCGCATGGAATCCAGCCGTCCCAGCTCGCTCAACCGGTTGTAAATAGCGGTCCAGGCGCAATCCTTATTCGCATCAATTTCGCATTTACCGTTATTGGTACCCCCGCAGGGACCGTTTACCAGCCCTTTATGACAGGCGGTTACCGGGCAGATGCCGCCGGTCTCCCCGATAATGCAGGTGCCGCACTGCTGGCAGACCTCATCAAACCTCCCTGCGCCGGTTTCTTTTCCAATAAAAAGCGTATTCAGGGCCGGAATTACGATCTTTCTGATTTGCCGGGCAATGGTCTGGACGCCATAGGCACAGGTCATGATTAAGAGAGCATCCGCCTGCCGGATCTGGCTGTCAATGCCTGCCAGAATTTCGCCGGTCAGGTTGTCACACGCCACCGGCACCACTGTCGTACCGGTAACCACTTTCCCGCTGTCCGAAAGCTGCGCTTTCATGGCGGCGACTTCCGGCGCACCGCCGGTTCGCGTCAGCGTCACACAGGTGCCGCATCCCACAATGAACACCCTGCCCAGCCCTTTTAAAAGTCTGTCGATTTCTTCTGCTGGTTTCAGCTGGGTAATGGACCGGATCATAATATATTCTCCTCTTTTTCTAAATCACAGCGAAGGCAGCGCCGGGCCTCGAGATGCGCCTCCGCCGCCGTAAATCCCCTTTCCACTTCCCGAAAATCCCTGATTCGGTCTTCAGGATTTTCCATTTCAATTTTTACCCGGGGTTTGGCCTCAGTGGATTCCTCTTCCAGGGCAAGACCGGTATCCTGTTCAAGAGGTGATTTCTCATCCGGAATCTGAATCCGCGTGGCGTCTCCGGACAGGTACTTGTCAATGGCCAGCGCCGCCCGCCGTCCGGAAGCAATGGCGCGAATAACAAATGTGGGACCGGTAGTGAAATCGCCGCCGGCAAACACGCCGGGTACATTGGTGGACAATGTATTTTCATCCACTTTCAGGCTCCCCCAGAGGGCCCGCTCCAGTTGGGTATCTTCGGGCAGAAAGGACATATCCGGGGCCTGACCGATGGAGATGATAATATTGTCCGCGTCCACATGATGGGTGTCGCCCAGATCACAGGCCGGATTAAACCGTCCCTCCTGATCGAACACATTCAGGCATTTTGAAAACCGCATGCCGCTGATTTTTCCGTGTTTTTGAAAAATCTCTTCCGGCGCCCAGGACGGGTTCAGCACCACCCCTTCTTCCACTGCCTCTTCCACGTCTTTTTCCCAGGCCGGCATCTCATCCCGGCTTTCCAGGCAATACAGCTGGACATCATCGGAACCGGCCCGGAGCGCGGTTCTTGCAACGTCCATGGCCACATTGCCGCCGCCAATGACAATGGTTTTTCCGGACAGGGAAAAATCCGATCCGGATCGGATATCATGCAGGAACTTGAGTCCGTAATACAGGCCGCTTGCGGTTTCATCCTCGCCGGGGATGCCGATCTGCTTGCTGGCCTGGGCGCCGGAAGCCAGAAACACGGCACTGAATCCTTCATTCATCAAATCATTCAATGTGTGGCGGGCATCAATGGGTGAATTATAGCGAATCTCCACCCCGGCATTTTGGATATAGGCGATTTCTTCTTCAATCACCTGCCGCGGAAGCCGGAACTCCGGCAGCGCAATGCCCAACATCCCGCCGGCCACGGGCTGGGCTTCAAACACCGTGGTTTTATATCCCATCTGGGCAAGATAATAGGCGCATGTCAATCCGGCCGGTCCGGCTCCGACAACCGCGATCTGTTCTTTCCGGGTCACGGGAAACGGCTCTCTTTCCGGGCCGATATTGTCAAAATACCAGTCCGCGGCAAACCGTTTGATGGCCCGGATGGCTACCGGATCATCGAGTTCCCCCCGGCGGCATTTGTATTCACAGGGATGGATGCACACCCGGCCGCACACGGCAGGAAAGGGATTGCGCTCACGTATGATCTCCACCGCCTGCAGGTAATTGCCGTTTGCCACCGCGGCCACGTAATTCGGCACATCAATACCTGCCGGACAGGCGTGCTGACAGGCGGAAATCACCATGCTGTCGCACACTGCCCCGGCGCACCGGTGCTCATGGATATGATCCAGATACTCTTTTTCAAAATATTTGAGTGTGGACAGGGCGGGTTTGGGACAGGCCTGACCCAGTCCGCACAACGACGCTTCCGTCAATGTTTCTCCCAGGGACTTGAGGGTATCGATGTCCTCAATTCTTCCTCTCCCCTGGGTGATCCGGGTCAGAATTTCCAGCATCTGGGTGGTGCCCAGACGGCACGGGGCACATTTACCGCAGGATTCAGACTGGGTAAAGCTTAAGAAAAACCGGGCGATTTCCACCATGCAGTTATTTTCATCCAACACCACCATACCGCCGGAGCCCATGATCGCGCCAATCCGCTGGATGGTGTCATAATCAATGGGAAGGTTCATAAACTGCGAGGGCACACACCCACCGGCCGGCCCGCCCATTTGAACCGCCTTGAACTTCCGTCCCTTGGGGATGCCGCCGCCGATGTCAAATACCACATCCTTGATGGTAACGCCGATGGGCACTTCCACAAGCCCGGTATTATTAACCTTGCCAGCCAGTGAAAATATCTTGGTTCCCTTGCTGTTTTCAGTCCCCACCTCTCCGTACCATGCGGCCCCGTTCTTAATAATCAGGGGGATGTTGGCCAGGGTTTCCACATTATTGATGTTGGTGGGTTTCCCGTCCAGGCCGGCCTGGGCAGGAAACGGGGGACGGGGACGGGGCATGCCGCGCCGGCCTTCAATGGAGGCCATGAGTGCGGTTTCTTCGCCGCAGACAAACGCCCCTGCCCCCATTTTCAAAGACAGATTGAAACTAAATCCCGTACCCAGAATATTTTCACCGGTAAGCCCGAGCTCCTTGGTCTGGGCGAGGGCGAGGTTCAGGTGCTCCACAGCAATGGGGTATTCTTCCCGCACATAGATAATGCCGTATTCCGCTCCCATGGCATAGGCCCCGATCAACATCCCCTCGATCACGGCATGGGGATCGCCTTCCAGAATCGCCCGATCCATGAAAGCACCGGGATCCCCTTCGTCCGCGTTACAGATGACATATTTTGGCGTGGCTGTCGACTGCCGGGCAAACCCCCATTTCAAGCCCGTGGGAAAGCCTGCCCCGCCGCGCCCCCTGACCTTTGCAGCCTTTACTTCCTCAATGACGGTTTCCGGGGTCATGTGAGACAGGGCTTTTACCAGCGCGGCATAACCGCCCGCAGCAAGGTAATGCTCGATCTTTGTGGGATCAATCCGGCCGCAATTGGCCAGCACCCGCCGCTCCTGCTTCATGTAAAACGGAATCTGATCCCGATAGTAAACGGGTTTTCCGGTTTTGGGGTCCCGGTAGGCCAGCCGATCGATGAGCTGATTCTGTTTCAGGGTCCGGTCCACAATTTCCGCTGCGTCATTTGGGTCCACCTCCTGGTACTGAACGCCAGAAGGTGCAATGGCGATTACCGGGGCTTTTGCACAGAATCCATGGCATCCGGTAGAGCGGACTTCCACCGCATTCGTCAGGCCCTGTTTCCGAACCTCGTCGACGAGGGCGTCTTTTACCTGATCCGCGCCATATGCCCGGCAACCGGTCATACAAACATGAATTTCGGTTTTTCCCTTATGGGAGTCCGCAAGAATTTTGTTCCGAAGCCATTCCAGCTGTCCGATGGAGGTTAGTTTCTTCATGCCGATCCATCATCCTCCTTGTTTTTGCTGTATTGCCCCAGGACACTGGAAACCTTGGTCGGATTCAGTTTGCCATAATAATCCCGGTTGACCATCATGGTCGGCGCCAGAAAACACGCCCCCAGACACGCGACGGTTTCGAGGGTGAACTGATAGTCTTCGCTGGTCTCCCCCTCTTCCAGATGCAGCTCTTTTTTTACATGCCGCAAAATACTGCGGCTGCCTTTTACATGGCAGGCGGTGCCCCGGCACACCTTTAAAACACAGCGGCCCTTGGGTTTTAAGGAAAAACCGGCATAAAAGGTCACCACCCCCTGGACTTCGGCCGGAGACATATTCAGAGAGTCCGCAATGGGTTCAATGGATTCCGGCGGAATATATCCGCACACCTCCTGGACCTCCTGAAGCAAAGGGATCAGGCCCCATTTCCGGTGCCGGTGGGTTTCAATAATTTCGTTCAAATGTTGCCAGTCAATGGGTTTGGGCTCCATGGACGCGCCGCTCCTCTTAATTTTCCCTGATTAATTTTCACTGATTTTTTCGATCCTCACCCGGGAAAAAGAGAATCCGAATGTCACTGGATCTTCTTTCCCCACCAACGGGGCAAGGAACATGGCATCATTACCGTTTACGCCGGAAGGGATGATGACCTGCCCCGGGTTCAGATGCCGGTTTTGTTTTAACCGTCGATCAAGGGCGCCGGCGGCAGATGCTATTCGGACCTGTTCGTCATCCGCCAGCCCCAGGCCCTTACAATCCGCGGGAGATAGTTCAACCGGCCCCTGTCCGTTATATGCTTTGATTCTTGCGGACCGGCTGGTGCGGGTGCCACTGCCTAGATGAAACCGGGGAGACCTGATTTTCGCGAACAAAGGAAACGACGGATCCGTGGATACGGGCATGGCTTGTTTTGCCGGTAAAAATTGGAATTTTGCCTGATCGTTTAAAAACGGATTATCGGATTCGCTGTTTCTGATCCAATCCTGCTGATGGTTGCCAAGTCCCTGGTACATGGGCACCGTGCGCCGGATTTCCTGACGGATTTTTTCGATTTTCTCATACTGCTCCGGATATCCCATGACTTTGGCCAGATGGGCCAGTATCTCCCAGTCCGCCTTTGCGTCTCCGGGCGGCATGACGGCGGGTTCAAATGTCTGAATGCGGCCTTCCATATTGGTAAAAGATCCGTGTTTTTCAAACACTGCCGCCCCCGGTAGAATCACATGGGCCAGTTCAGCGGTCCGGTTGCAAACGATGTCCTGAACCACAAGAAATTCAAGATTCTGAAACGCCGCCTTCACCCGGTCCGTTTGGGGGAGCGATCTCAGGGGATTTTCTCCCATTACAAAGGCCGCCCGGAGCGCACCGGTTTCCATGGCAGCCACCAGATCGCTCATCCCAGATTTCATAATCAGGGTCGCCTCTTTTTTTGCATGGATTTTTTTCCGGCCCGGCAAATAATCCGAATTCATGCCCATGTCCATGGCACCCACCAGATTATTCTCAGACGACGGCACCCAGATACCGGCACCGGGCGCCCCAATGCTTCCGGTCAGTAGCACCAGATTGATGACCGCATCCAAAAGTGGCTCACCATCCGGAAAATCCAACAGGTCCGGGCCGATCACAAAAGCGATTTTCCGGCCCCGGACAAGACCCGCAACCTGTTCAAAAATTCCGGATGCCAGGGCATACCTTACTTCAATGGCTTGGGCGTCAAAATCGCCAAGAGAAGCAACATACCCATCCCGGCCATCGGTGTATTGATTGATAAAATCGCTGCCCTGGCCTTTTTCCGCGACAATTGCATGGGCAACCGCGTTGATGAGATCGCTCATAGGGGGAACGCCGGCACCATTCAATTGCGGCTGCAAATTGATTGCGGCATGGCTGAAAAGGTCGGTTTTAAAAGCATCCGCCACGATCAGGGCGGTGCCTTTTTTAGCAGCCCGTCTCACATGGTAACCCGCCACCGGTACCATATTGTCCAGATCCGCGCACACCACAAAAATCACCTCCGCTGATTCCAGACCGGCCAGAGTGGTCACCCGAGCCGCGCCGCGGGTTCTTTCGTCGATATGAGCCAGAAGCCGGTGCCCGGAGGTGTATCCGGAGGTGATGACATGCGATGTTTCAAACACATCCCTTGCAATTTTCTGAAAAAGAAAATTTTCTTCATTGGAACACCGGGGTGATCCGACAAAGGCGATGCTTTCCGGACCGTATTGCCGCTTGATTTCAGACAGCCTGTTGGCAATGGTCTCAAAGGCCTCATCCCATGAAATGGGAAGATGCGATTCATTATTTTCGGGGCTTGCACTGTCCGGATCCGTCATGGCGGTGGTTTTCATGGGATGGACAAGACGGTCCGGGCTATTGATAAAATCATTGGCAAAATGCCCGCGCACACAAAGGGTTGCACTGTTGACTGAAATTTTGCGCTTGGTGGGATTGACTTCAACAATCCTGCCACCGGAAACCCCCATGGTCAGGCTGCACCCCACGCCGCAGAAACCGCAAATGGAGTTGGCTTCTTTTTCCGGTGTTCCCACGTAAGCCGTATTTTTAACGGAAAGCGCACCGGTCGGGCAGATGGACACACAGGTGCCGCAAAAGGTGCAAATAGAATCTTCCAGGGATTTTTCATGCAATGTGGCCGGGCGGGCGGAAAATCCCCGGTGATTATAATCAATGGCGCCGGTAACCACGAGTTCATGATCCGCCCGGATGCATTTTCCGCACAAAATGCATTTGCTGAGATCCCGGATGATAAACGGATTGATCTCCTCATAGGGGGTATAATTGGGCATGGGGTAGAGTCCGCTGTCCCCCACCCCAAGATCAGCGGCAATCTTTCTCAGTTCACACCGATTGCCTTTGCTGCAGACAATGCAGGATTCCGGGTGCTCGGCCATCATCAGCCGCACAATATTGCGGCGGTGGTTTAAAATACGGGGAGTGTCGGTTTGAATGGACATGCCGGCAGTGGCCGGGGTCACGCAGGCGGCCATGAGCCGGCCGGTTTTTTCATCTTCCACCAGGCAGAGACGGCAGGCGCCGTGAGGTGCCAGATCCGGATGGTAGCAAAGCGTCGGGATATTGATTCCATTCTGCCGGGCAGCCAGCAGAAGACTGGCATCAGAAGGACATGTGACTTTATGACCGTTAATCTTAAGAACAATGGTTTCCACAAGCAGCTCCCTCTGTTGATTGAGAAGGTAGCGCGGGTGATGTTTTGGTTCTTAACGCAGGTCGCAAGTTCAGATGAGATATGATTATTTTAGATTAGCAGCATCCAGATACAGTTTCAGCTTTTCTTCACCCCCGATGGTAATAATATGTACACCCTGGCAAAGGTGCTTTAATCCTTTTACGGTGTCCGCAAACAATTCAATGCTGGCTTTTTCCTTGTCCACAGCTTTTGCCAGCTTCTGGATCATCCAATCCGGCACCAGGCCGGATTTCAGGTGACGGTTTAAGAACTGTGCCATGCCGGCGGTTCTCAAAATCATTACTTCCGCAATCACCGGCACACCAAATGTCTGGGTGCGGCTTAAAAATTTTTCAAACCGGTCCAGATCGAAAATCGGCGTGGTCAGAAAATATCCGGTTCCCATTTTGGTCATTTCTTCCATTTCCTTAAGCTCCAGATCCGGCACGTTTTTGCCCCAGGACGATTCCACGCCGGACCCCAGAAGAAAATCGGGTTTTGCGGCAATGGGCTGTCCCTGGACTGAATGGCCTTCTTTGATATGCTCCAGCACGGACTGAAGTTTTCCGGCATCCACATGAAAAAACATCATTTCCTGCAGGCTGTCACCGGTGATGCGATAATCCTCGGTAAACACCAGAAGGTTATCAATACCCGCCTCATGGGCGTCCAGAAAATCTTTCTGGAGCTGGAGACGGTTTTTATCCCGGGTGGTGGTCTGGTAAATGGATTCAAACCGGTTTTCTTTCAGAATTTCACAGGTTTTGATGGTGTCCCCCACCACCCCTTCGAATTCATGCTCGGAAAGAGACACGCCATCCACCCGGCCCCGGACCTGCTTCAAACTTTCCACCAGCGCTTCAGGGGACTGCCCCATCGGGGCCTGAACTTCTGAGGTGACCACAAAATTTTTACGTTCAAGGGCTTCTTTCAGTTTCATCCTCGCCTCCTTACCGGGCGCTGGCCCGGACTGACAAGCACTTAGAGTTCCAGCAACCGGGACACTTCCGCCTTAAGCTGAGACAGGGGTAGCGGTTTGGAAAAACAGGCATCCGCGCCATATTCTTTCATCTTGTTGAATTTTTCTTCATCCAGATACGCAGACAAAACAATGATCTTCGTGTGCCGGGTGTCCTTTCCGGATTTAATTTTTTTGCACACATCATACCCTTTAATATCCGGCATCATAATATCGAGAATTAACAGATCCGGCTTAAAGTGATTGACCTGGAGCCCGGCTTCAAATCCATCGGATGCGGAGATCACCTCATAGTCATGTTCATCTTCTTCCAGGGACTGGACAATGGATTCCACAATGATCGGATCATCATCCACCACCAGGATCCGCTTGTGCGAAGAGGCTTCCACTGATTCCGGAATGGGGATCCCCTGCTTTTGCATGAAGGATTCAAGGTCTTTCACATTGATCCGCCGATGCCCGCCTGGGGTTTTGTAGGCCTTGATATATCCTGAGTCAATCCAGTTGATGATGGTCTGGGAGGACACTTTGCAGTATTGACTGGCGGTATAAACAGTAAAAACATCATCCATGACCAATGTCTCCTTTTGTGAACGTTGTTTTGTGGTTATTATATTAATTTTAGTTTTTATATCTTGTCAAGTATTTTTTTGTTTGTTTTTATTTATTTAATATTTCTATTATTTTCAAGTATATAAATATATTTTATACTGAGATATTAATTGATGATTCAATTTTTTTAAATATTTTATTTATTTTATTTAATTTTCAGGAGGAAAAGCAGGAGGGCAAAAATAGAGCAAGCAATCCGACAGGAAGAATTAAAAACCAACGTCAATCAAAATTTTCCGAGCACCATATTTTGTGGCCGCTTGGGTTTGGATGCGTTACAGAATTATTGCAAGGTGGACTCATGCCGGGATTTTTTTAGCGAGCATAGGCTATTGCACGCTTCAATGGTGGGTTAGAGTTTGAAAGTGAACACTTTTCCAGAACGAAAAGATCTCCAGTTGGCGGCACGTATCGGCAGAAGTAAAAAAATTAAAAAAGTTAATAAAATAAAATTATTACAAAAAATCAGCGCTGGCATCCAGTCTGGTGGAATGATGTGAAGGTGGTTATGTGAGATAGCTCAGGCCTGATCTGACAATCCTATTGGAAAAAAGAGGGTTACCGGTTTTGATCAATCCGGACTGACAACCTTATTCCGTCCTTGGCGCTTGGCCTTATACAAGCAATCATCAGCCTGTTTGATCACCGACTTGGGATCTGGCAAATTCTCACTGTAAGTGACTACGCCAATACTTACTGTCATATTTATGCTTTGATCTTGAACCCGCATCCTTTCTTGTTCAACGGCTTGCCTGATCCGTTCGGCGAATTTGACTGCATATTTCAATTCTGTTTCCGGCAATAGTATGCTGAATTCCTCGCCTCCCAAGCGCGCCGCCATATCGCTTTCTCGAATATTTTCACGTAACAGATTTGAAAATTGTTTCAGTACAAAATCACCCGCATCATGTCCATATGTATCATTGATGTTTTTGAAATGATCCAGATCCAGCATTAACAGAGAAAAAGAGATTTTATTGCGTTCGGCTCTGCTGATTTCTTTTGCTCCTTGTAAAAAGAAAGCTCTCCGGTTCGGCAGATCGGTTAGTTCATCTATCATTGCCAAGCGCTCAAGACGGGCGTTCAGTTGGCGGATTTGCTCATCTGCTTTTATTTTTTCGGCGATCGACCACACGACATCAGCAAGATATGATACCAATTCGACATCTTGCTCATTGTAATTGAAAGGTTTGTTTCCTACTCCAAGAATGGCCACAATCCGTTTATCACGTGAAATTGGCACGACCAATTCGCGGACAACTTCAGCATGACCTTCCGGCAAACCTTTCCGATGCGGTAATGATGAATAATCATTGTGAATGACCGGTTCTCTTGCGGCAATGCAGTCTACCCATACTCCGGCCTGATCTAGACGGTAATGTTTACCAGCGCTTTCCGCTGTGCAGAATTCTTTGACTGTGCGGGTTGACCATGCCTGCAACGTAAGCGATTTCTCATCAGGATCAACAAAGTGAAAAAATCCGATCCGGCTATCCGCAATTTTACAGACCTCATCAATAGACATGCGCAGAAATTCTTTAAGACTGTGGTGTTCTCAACAATTCCCGGCCCTAACATAAGAATTTAGAACTTATCCGTAAATAAAATATACTTTTCCTATTTTTTATGTTACGATGACCTCCATCATAAACCCTTGCGATGGAGGTCATATGTCGAAAATTCAGTCATGGGAAGTGTCCGATGCTTTTTGGCAAAGAGTCGAACCGCTTATTCCGAAGCCGGAGCGTGATCCGAGTAAGACTTACAAGCGAAAGTCTGGCGGAGGCAGAAAACCGATACCGTCGCGGCGGATTTTCGAAGCTATTATGTACGTGCTTCGCACCGGCTGCCAATGGAAAGCTTTGCCCAAGGAACGTTTTGGCAGCGCAAGCGCCATCCATACCCATTTCATGAAATGGATGTGTGCCGGATTTTTTGTTGCTTTGTGGCGTAGCGGGCTTGCCGACTACGACGAAATGGAGGGCATCGCCTGGAGCTGGCAAAGCATAGACGGGGCCATGGTCAAGGCCCCGCTGGCTCAAGATGCAGTTGGTCGAAATCCGACAGACCGGGGAAAAAAAAGGAACCAAACGCCATTTGCTGGTGGACGGCCGTGGTGTCCCGTTATCGCTCGTCGTGACAGGAGCCAATCGGCATGATGTAACGCAGCTTGAACTTGTATTAGAAGAAATCGTCATTGAGCGACCTGAAGATATTGAGCAGCATCTGTGCGCTGACAAAGCATACAACGGCAAACCGGCGTTGCAGTGCATTGTTTCCAAGGGTTACATCCCCCACGTGCAAACGCGGGGCCAAGAAATTGAACAGAAAAAAACCAACCCTGGCTGGAAAGCCAGGCGATGGGTGGTTGAGGTAGCTCATTCATGGTTCAATCGCTTTCGCAAAATTCTGGTCCGCTATGAGAAGCGAGAGGATACCTATTTGGCACTCCTGCATATGGCTGCCGCAATCATGGCCTACAGGAAAATAGGTATTATTTACGGATAAGCTCTTAGTTTTTTTGATTTTATGTGGTATTTCGAGCGAAATTTTTTAACAATAAAATAAATTCCTGGTTCAGCAATTCCCGGTTAAACCCAAACGCCCTCTATTCGTGGGTATTGTTTTAAGATTTTCGTAATGTTTTATACTATCAATTTTAGCAATTACTTCAACAAAGCTAACTGCAGTTGCTCAACAATATGAACATAAAATTTTATAGTGAACAGTGTTTATGACTAGATTTTTCTGTTTTAATGGCTTATACAGCTGTTCATGCATCGGCTATCCCAAAAATCACCTGATATAAAGACAAGAAAGCATCTAAATGCCGACGCCCTTTTTTATCCGTGCACAAATCATTTCAAAATATTCCTGACCATCGAACTGGGAATGTTAAAATCTCTATACCGGATGCATTGCTGTCCGGATTCGCCATGTTTTCTCTAAAAGATCCATCATTGCTCGCTTTTGAACAAAGACGCATGAATGGTGAATCAAATCTGCATTCCATTTATCATATAAACGAAATCCTAAGTGACACACAGATGCGGTCCATTCTCGATCCGATTGATCCGGAAGCTCTCAGAGATGCTTTCAAAAGTCCTTTCCGGCAATTGCAGAGAGCAAAACAATTTGAACGCATGGCCTTTTACCAGGGCTATTACCTTTTAAATTTAGACGGTACCGGCTTTTCTTCTTCAAAAAAGCTGTTTTCGGATATTTGCCTGAAAAAAGAAAACAAAACCACGGGCGAAATAACCTATCACCTCCAAATGCTGGGGGCGGCAATCGTTCATCCGGATTTTAAAGAAGTAATCCCTTTAGCTCCGGAGTTTATAATGAAGCAAGATGGCGAAACTAAAAACGATTGTGAACGCAATGCCGCTAAACGATTTTTTGAAAAACTCAGGCAGGATCATCCTCATCTGCCCATTATCATCAATGAAGATGCTTTGAGTTCAAATGCACCCCATATCCGAGAGGCTCAAAAACATAATCTTCGATTAATATTGGGCGTTAAAGAAGGTGATCATTCCTTTCTGTTTGAACAAATACGTATAGCCGAAAAAGATGACCGGACAACAACTTTTGAAATTGTCGATCAAGACAACCCCGAAAAGATCCATCGTTTCCGGTTTCTTAACCATGTTCCCCTCAATGCCTCAAACCAGGACCTATTGGTCAATTTTTTGGAATATTGGGAAATCTCCCCAAATAAAACACAACATTTCAGTTGGATTACTGATTTTATCATTAATGAAGCAAATGTCTATATACTCATGAGAGGTGGACGTGCTCGCTGGAAAATCGAAAATGAAACCTTTAATACCTTAAAAAATCAAGGGTATAATTTCGAACACAATTATGGACTTGGGGAAAAAAATCTGAGTCTTATTTTTGCCATGCTCATGATGTTGGCCTTTTTGATAGAGCAAACTCAACAACTCTCTTGCAAATTATTCCAGGCTGCATGGAAAAAACAAGGTGCAAAAAAATATTTATGGGTGCCCCGGACCCATTTGTTTGGACCACTTCCTTACCGGAATAAGCTCTGACTTTGGTTTATATCTCGTTCTCGGGGCCTGGCGCCGGAGGGGGGAACGGAAGGAGGGCGTAGCCCGACTGGAGTTCCCCCCTCCGGCGTTTGATTATGCCGCTTGCAAGTTTACTGGAATCCCATAATAAACTTCATCCGGCGTCTTTATATCAAATGTCTGATGCGGACGCTCTTTATTGTACAATTGGAAAAATCCCTTCAGTCCTTTACGCAAATCCAGACCGCTTTCAAATTCATGCAAGTATACATAATGATACTTCACTGTCCACCATAATCGCTCTACAAAAATATTATCATAAGCCCGGCCACGGCCGTCCATACTGATTCGAATATTATTCGACTTCAATACTTTTATAAATTTGCTGCCGGTAAATTGCGCACCTTGATCCGTGTTGAATATTTCTGGCACGCCATACCGGCTTATGGCTTCTTCAATGGCTGATACACAAAAATCCGCATCCAGCGTGTTGGACACTCGCCAGGATAAAACCTTGCGACTATACCAGTCCATTACTGCCACCAGATACATAAATCCGCGCCTCATCGGAATATACGTTATATCCGCTGCCCAAACCATATTCGGCTCATTGATCTCCACTCCTTTGAGCAGATATGGATATATGCGATGTTCCGGATGCGCCTTGCTCGTTTTAGGACGCGGATATATCGCCTCTATTCCCATTTTCCGCATCAGCCGCTGTACCCGCTTTCTGTTTATTTTATAGCCCAATCTCCGAAGATGATTCCGCATGGTTCGGCTTCCATAGGTCGGCGTTTTCAAATACTGCTCGTCAATTATTCGCATGATTTCCAGATCTTCAGCCTTCACCGGACGAGACTTGTAATATGCTGAAGACCGGCTGATACCGAATAATTTGAATTGCCGCCGCAAACTTAATTCACCAAATTCATGGTCAATCATTTCCATTCGTGACTTGCGGGTTAAAGATTGAGCTTTTTCGACAAAAAATCCCGTTCCACCTTTAACTGACCAATATGACGATATAATTCTTCAACCTGAACATCTGATTGCTTTTTTGATTTCTGACCCCTATCAAATATCTCAGCCGCACCGTCTAACAATGCCCGTTTCCAGCCGCTAATCATTGTCGGATGAACCTCATACTTCTTGGCAAGTTCTGCTGTTGTTGATTCGTCGCGGATCGCTTCAATTGCTACTTTTGCCTTGAATGCCGAACTGTACCGTTTCCGTTTTTTGCTCATTGTCAACTCCTTCATTTTTTGTCAGGTTAACTCAGAGCTTAACCACTTGTCCAGTTTTTGGGGTCCACCGCAGGGAACAAATGAGAACTTTATTTAAATCCTTCGCATTTTCCTCCATGCAGCAACTCTATCAGGCAATTGTCTATGGCTTTAAAGTTCAGCCCCCAATCATTTTGAATAATTCCTCATAAAAATACCTTCAATAATTCTTCCCACCCATAAAATTTGCAGAATGCTTGGCTTTGGAACAGGTCTTCATAGCCATGATTCTTTTATTCCTGATCACTGCTGTCCGGTTAAGATTTTAAAAAAGCGAATTAAAATACTATTATCATTAACTATACTGACGAAAAATAAAGGGATCGATTTGAATTTGCCCAAAATACGGTTTTATGGTCCCCTGACGGGAAAAACCCGAAAGGAACCTTGCCATGAACAAAGGCCAAACCGTTTTTTCGCAGGTAATCGATTTCCTCCCAAAGAAAAAATTTCGGCAGTGTGTCAACCGCTATAACGGTAATTACCGGATTCGTTCTCTCTCATGCTATAGCCAGTTTCTCTGCATGGCGTTTGCCCAGCTGACTTACCGCGAAAGTTTACGCGATATCGAATGTTGCCTCAGAGCCATGCAAGGTAAGCTCTACCATATGGGTATTCGGGGAACTGTTGCCAAGAGTACCCTGGCCGATGCCAATGAAATAAGAGACTGGCGTATTTATGGCGACTTTGCCCAAATCCTGATCCATGAAGCGCGCAGACTTTATGCTGATACCGACTTTGGGCTTGATTTAAAGGAAACGGTTTATGCCCTGGATTCATCAACTATCGATCTTTGTCTTTCAATGTTTCCATGGGCACGATTCAGAAAAACCAAGTCCGCTGTCAAGTTGCATACGTTATTGGATCTGCGCGGCAGTATTCCGGCTTTCATCTGGATCACGGACGGTAAGGTCCACGATGCCAATGCGCTTGATCATCTAATGTCGGAACCAGGCGCTATTTATGTCATGGATCGCGCTTACTTGGATTTTCAACGGCTTTATCATATGCATCAATGTTCAGCCATATTCGTGACACGATCGAAAATAAACACCGGCTTACGCCGACTCTATTCACGCGAAGTGGACAAAAGCCAGAATATCAGGTGAGATCAAATCGTCGTGCCCACAGGTATCAACAGCAGAAAGGATTAACCGGATAAGCTTCGCCGCATAAAATTTTTCGATGCTGAAAAGGGGAGAACATTATCCTTTCTGACAAACCAGTTTTATTTACCGGCCATTTCAATTGCAGACCTTTATCGCTGCAGATGGCAGGTGGAAATATTTTTTAAATGGATCAAGCAGCACCTGAGAATAAAAAGTTTCTATGGGACGTCTGAGAATGCTGTTAAAACCCAAATTTGGATCGCCGTCTCAACATACGTGCTCGTTGCGATCATGAAAAAGCGCATGAAAATTGAATCGAGTCTTTACACAATGTTACAAATACTAAGCATCTCCCTTTTTGAAAGAATGCCGATTTATCAGGCATTGACAGATAATGGTTACAATACTAAAATAGTACAGCCTCATATCCAATTGAAATTATTTGATTCTTAACCGGACACTACTGATTCCTGATGATATGTTGCTTGATTTGAACTCAGGTTAGTGCCAATTTATTCATAACAGCACTTATTTTATTGAAATCGAAGTCCCTATATTTTCAAAAAACCAGGAATTTATTTTATTGTTAAAAAATTTCGCTCGAAATACCACATAAAATCAAAAAAACTAAATTCTTATGTTAGGGCCGGGAATTGTTGATCGCCAACCAAATTTCTCCATCCTGCGCTTTGTATTTTCCGATCAAGTGCTTATTGTATTGTCTTATGATAAAATTGTCAGGTCTTTGGATGCGCTGCTGTGACATCTCACATCCTTTCCTGTTTTTTACCGCACCCATTTTTCCTCTTAATAAGGACACACGAAATGCGAACCCGTTATTGGGGATACATCTTTGCTGCAGGCATTTTTTTCACGGTATCGCTTGGTTTTCTCTTGCCGGAACCGGATACCCTTTTTGCCGAACAAAAGGGCAATGCCGTCAATCAGATGGATCTTGTGCAGCAGGGGTCTGTTTTATACCAAAAATACTGCAATATGTGCCATGGTGATGCTGGTGAAGGATACCGGGCGGATCGCGCCAATGCCCTGGCCAATCAGGATTTTCTGGTCAGCGCAAGTGACGAATATATTCTTGAAGGTATTCTGCGGGGCCGGCCCGGCACCCCCATGTCTGCGTGGGGCATTACCCGGGGCGGCATCCTGTCCCGGACGGATGCCGAAGCGATCCTGGCATTTATGCGCACCTGGCAGCAGGAACCGTCGGTTGATTTGCGAAATACCACGCTGAACAAAGGGAATGCGGAAAACGGCGCACAATTGTATGAGCGCTGGTGCGCGGCCTGCCACGGCAAATACGGCAGGGGTGGCACTGCGACCAAGCTGGACAATCCGGTTTTTCAGGAGACTGCCACGGACGCGTTTATCCGGTATGCCATTGAAAACGGACGCCGGGGCACCCAGATGAAGGCCTATAAAAATATCTTCAGCACCAAAGACACGGATGACGTGGTGGCCTATCTCCGCACGTTCAACACGGACAATGGATTTAAGGAAACCGAAGCGGCGGTCATCGAGGAACTGGCCCAAAAAATCCGGGAAACGGCAGTGATTCACCCGAAAAACCCGCCCGCGGATTTTTCCCTGATCAACGACCGGTTTATCGCGGCGGATGCCTTCTATGCCGCGTATAAAGCCGGGCAATCCTTCATCATCCTGGATGCCCGTCCCGGCAGTGACTATCTCAGGTCGCATATCAAGGGCGCCATTTCCATCCCGTTTTACGATGTTGAAAATGCCGTGGGGCTCCTGCCCACAGACAAATGGATTGTTGCGTATTGCGCCTGTCCGCATGCCTTGTCCGGCAAAGCCCTCGATACGCTCAAAGCAGGGGGGTATGATAAAATCGGGATTCTGAACGAAGGTTTTTTCTACTGGCTGGATAAAGGATATCCTTCTGAAAGCAGCATCAACTCAGCGCATTAAAAACAGGTGCGCTACAACGCAATGCTGTAAAAATTATTGTTTTTTTGACAGATGGCGGATACCTTTTATCCTAGTTCTGCCGACAGGGCTCAGCCATTAATCTGTATCGTATCATCAAGTTAAACGTGAAAGGAAAGGTTCATGAATCAGTTTTTAAAATACCTGTCCATCCTGTTTGTCATGAGCATGACGGCCTGCTCTTTATATTATTACGCCCCCCTGTATGGTTATATGATTGCCAGCGGACTGAACGTCGGCGCCCCGGCACTGCCGTATTATGCCTATTCCAACAACACCCTCGAGGTTATTGACAGGGAATTTAAAACCGCCAATGCAAAGGTAACCATTGAAGACACCTATGCTTACGCATACAAAAAACCCTTTAACAATATCCCCCCGGACGGTGACACCGGCCAGACGTTTACGAACATGGAAACAGCGACACGGTACCTCCAGGACATACTCTCGGCCAAGGGGGTAACGGATTCGAAAAATTACTTTATGACCAGCATCGACTCGGCCCGGACCTTCGGCTTCACTCTGATTGCCGCGGTGTATCGGCCGGATGAAAAAGTTACGGTCTATGATAAATTCGGCGCATCCAGCGAAGAAACCATCACCTGCGATGATCCGCCGTTTTATCAGCCTTACCGGTTTAACTGCAAAGGAGACCCGCTGGATACGGTTTATGAATGGGCTGCCGTGCCCAATGACTGTTTTGAAAAACAGGGGCATCAGGCCATTCTGCTGACCCTCACCGCCAACAAGCTGCTGGAGAAAAAGCCGAAACCGGACTACTGGCAGGCGGAGAGGAAATGGATCGCCGGAAACTACAAATCCGTGGTGGTTGACCAGGATTACATGGTATGCCAGGCACTGGGGATTGCAACAGGGTATACAGAGCAGAAAAACATCTTCAAGGATTAAACCGCTCGACAATCAATTCACAGCGCAATCATCTAAAAAGCAGAAAGCCCGGGTGAATTTGTGCACCGGGCTTTCTGCTTTTTTCATTACATCGACCAGCCAGATGGCCATGAATGGATCGTCAGGGTCGATCTTCTGAAAACCGGTATTGCTTAAAACGCTCGATTTTTTTAATCATTGTTCGAACATTTTCAGTTTACGGCCAAGCGTTTTACGTGATATGCCGAGGGCATCTGCCGCACGACTTTTGTTTTCCCCGTATTTGGCCAATGCTTTCAGGATCATTTCCTTTTCAAGGCTGTTTATATTATCCTGAAGATTCAGACCGCTGGCATTGATGAACGTATCCGTATCTCCCCCCCCCGAACCAATGGAATATGCGCCGGGATCATACAAAAAATTAATGGAATTCACTGCCAGGTATCTCTGAATCACATTCTGAAGTTCACGGACATTGCCCGGGTATTCGTAATTCATCAGCGCTTTCATCACTTCGCCGGGAAGCTTTCTCAACGCGGATACCTGGGAATAGATTTTTAAAAAATGCTCCACCAGCAAGGGGATATCATCTTTGCGCTCCCTGAGCGGCGGCAGGTTAATAGGGATAATATGAATACGGTAAAAAAAATCTTCCCGCATGCCCCCCTTTTTTATTTGGTTGAGCAGGTTCTTGTGGGTCGCTGAAATGATACGAAAATCAGCGTGCTTTATAATACTGCTGCCCACCGGAGAGTATCCGCCGCCTTCAATCGCCCTTAGAAACTTGACCTGAAGCCCCATATCCAGATCACCCACTTCGTCGAGAAACAGGGTCCCCCCGTCGGCCCGGTCAAGATACCCTTTCTTGTCCGTGCTGGCACCGGTAAACGCGCCTTTATGATAGCCGAAAAACTCGCTTTCCAGAAGATTTTCCGGAATGGCGGATGAATTCACCGGAACAAACGGTTTGGCAGAGCGGCGGCTGAGCCTGTGCACCGCCCGGGCCACCAGTTCTTTGCCGGTTCCGGATTCGCCATAGATGACCACATTTGCATTGGATGCGGCCGCATTTAAGATCTGTTCGTAAACCTTTTGCATGGACTCGCTTTTTCCAATGATTTCCCCCAGGCGATACCGGTCCTTGATGGAAGACCTGAGATTGATATTCTCTCTTCGCAGAGATTCAGTTTCTTCCTTTAAAGATATCTCCTTTAACTTGGACTCCGTTATATCTCTTGCCGTGAGGAGAACCGCTTTTTTCTCTTTCCATCGGAGCAAATTGGCCCGGCCTTCCACCCATATTTCTTTTTTCGCCTGTGTTACCCACCGTGCCTGGAAAAATCGCTCCCGGCAGACATCATTCTGAATGGCTTCATACATTTCCCGGAAATATACGTCAAAACCATCGGCAACCATTTCCATGACATTTTTCTTCAGCAGCTGAGACGGTTCCTCATAACCCAGCATTGAAGCGAATGCATTGTTTGCAAAGAGGATACAAAAGTCATGAAAGAGGATGACCCCTTCGGTCAATCGTTCGGCCAGAATACGATACAGCGCCTCACTTTCTTTTAACTGATTTTCCGCCTGCTTTCGCTTGCTGATATCAATACCCATGCCGATGAGATATTTTTTATCATCCAGGGTGGTGCTGGCCCCTGTAAAATAATAGGGGATCCGGCGGTCGTCCTTGGTTTTGAGGATGGCTTCGGTTTCAGAGGCACCCTTGATAAATGTCTCCTCAATCCTTTTTTGAATCTGGCCCAGATCTTTGCCGGTGAAAAGATCAAAGACATGCCTTGTCTGCACCTCTTCGGCCGAGTACCCGGTGACGGTTTCCAGGTTTTTATTCCACCTATGGACCTTGAATTCACTGTCGAAGAGATAGAACAGTCCGGGAAGGCTGTTGATTAAAAGTTCAAAAAACTGGTTCTGGGTACTCAGTTCCTGGACTTTTTTCTCAAGTGCGGCATTTTTTTCAACCAGTTCGTTTCCGGAAGCCTGTTTTGCCATGCGCTTCTCCGTCCATTATCAGACCATTATCAGACTGGTTTACGATAGACACACAGAATTTATGAACGATGACGGCTTCGTCAAAAGTCAAAATTCTTTGCCGTCGAAATCTAACTTTCTACGATTTTATTAACTATAATAGGGGAAATTCCAGAATAAAATCAAATTTTTTTTAGGAATCAGGATAAAGGGAAGGATGTAAACCCGGACCAGAGAGCACGGATTGCGCCAAGGGGAATCACCCGTTTGAAATTATAACGGCATATTTCCATGCTTCTTTGCCGGCCGGATGCTTTTTTTCCCTTCCAGCATCCGAAAGGCCCGGATCAAAAACCGTCGGCTTTCAGCCGGTGCGACGACTTCTTCCACATTGATATTGGAAGACGCGTCAAAAATAGGATTGGCATACGTATCCCGGTATTCCGCCAGTTTTTTGTCCAGCCAGCCGGGGGTATTGAAATTCGGATCTTTGCCATACAGCAGCATGACCGACTGATCCGCACCCAGAATTCCGGTTTCCATGATGGGCCAGTAAACCACCAGGTCACTGCCAAGTCCCGGCAGGACGCCCATCCCAAGATTTCCGCCGCCATAAGCCTTTCTCAACACCATGACAATCCTCGGCACGGTCGCCTCGCACAGTGCATAAAGCACTTTTGCCCCGTGTCTGATAATCCCGGAGTGCTCCTGGTCCGACCCCGGCATGTAGGCAGGTGTATCCACCAGCATGGCAATGGGTATGTTGAAACAATCACAAAACCGAATGAACCGGGCCTGCTTGTCCGAGCTGTCAACCGTGAGCGAACCGGCCTTGACCATCGGTTGATTGGCAATAATACCTACAGTTTTGCCAGCCATGCGGCCGAACCCCACAACAATTTCCCCGGCGAATTCTTTTTTCACTTCCAGGAAATCGCCGTTGTCGACAATACTTTCAATAACCTGATGGATATCAAACGCCTTGTTGGGGGTGGGCGGAACGATTTCATTGAGGTCAGTGCACAGTCTTTCCTGATCATCATTGCATTGATAAACGGGCGGGTCTTCATCACAATTTAACGGCAGAAAACTCAGCAACCGACGAATCTCCGCATACAGGGTTTTTTCATCGGGCATACGAAAATCGCAACACCCGCTGACCCTTGCATGGACTTCGGCCCCGCCAAGCGCTTCCATGGAAATATCCTCGCCAGTCACCATCTTGACGATCATAGGGCCGGTAATAAACATATGGCTGATATGATCCACCATATAAACAAAATCGTTTAATGCCGGAGAATAGACAGAAATTCCGCCACAGGCGCCGACAATGGCTGAGATTTGGGGAATGATGCCGGACCCCATGGTATTTGGAAAAAATACCGAACCGCCGTGTTTTTGAGAAATATTTGAAAAAATGGACCGTTTCCGCTGACCCAGCCATTCAAGTTCTTCGGAATTGGGCAATCTGGCGCCCGGAGAATCATGCAGACCAATCAGGGGAACCCGCATTTCCAGAGCGCGTTCAATGGTTCGGTACATCTTATATCCGTGCTCAACGCCCACCGATCCCCCCCGAACGGTCCGGTCCTGGGAATATACAAACACCTTCCGGCCGTCAATCAAACCAGATCCGCATACCAGGCCGTCTCCCGGCATATCCACGGCATGGGCGGACAGCATATTGATTTCCAGAAAACTCTTCGGATCCAGCAGACAATCAATTCGCTCCCTGGCGGTCATTTTGCCCTGGGCATGATGCTGATCGATCTTAGCCTTTCCGCCGCCGAGCAAAATCTTTTGCCGGACTTCATCAAGTTCATTGAGCCTTCCTTGCAGAAATTCATTCATGGAACAACTCCTTGCTTCATATTGGTTCTATCCAGCAACTTCGAGCTTTCGATAAACCATCGTGACGATTTGACCGAAAATGACCAGGTGTTTAGGTTTTAGGGTGCCTGGTATCAGGAAATCAAATTTGAACTCTGACACCTGGTTCCGTTTCACCCTATTATTTGGCCCTTAATTCTTAAGGGTGCCATACTTCTCCTTCAACTCCGACTTCTTGACCTTCATGGTGGCTGTCAGCGGCAGTTCCTTCATCATTTTTACTTTTGCGGGATGTTTGTATTTGGCAATCTTGTCTTCCAAAAATGCCTGGATTTCCTCAATGGAAACCACCTGGGCCTCCTCCTTGGGAATCACGAATGCCAGGCCTGTCTCCCCCCATTTGTCATCATTCACGCCGATAATAGCAACCTGCGAAATCTTGGGATGGTTGAGCAGAATTTTTTCAACTTCCGCCGGATAGACGTTTTCGCCGCCGCTCCGGTACATGTCCTTGGCCCGGTCGACAATATAGAAAAAACCTTCCTCGTCCATGTATCCCACATCCCCCGTATGCAGCACACCGTTGACGATGGTCTTTTCCGTTATTTCAGGCAAATTCCAGTATCCGGACATCACCGTCGGTCCCTTGGCCACGATTTCCCCGATCTCGCCGGGTGGCAGGCGTCTGCCGCTTTTATCCTCTATCCAGATATGGGTAAAGTATCCGGGTTTCCCGATGGAACCCATTTTCCGGTAAATATCGTCTTTCGGCATAACCATCATGGCTGAATTTTCTGTTTGGCCGAATCCCTGCTGCATATGGAGACCGCGTTTGGCAAGCTGTTCAAAAACGGTCACCGGTGTTCTTTCGCCGCCCCCCACAACGCAGCGGACGGTGCTGACATCGATTTCATCAAGTTTTCCGGAATCGATAATCATGCGCCACATGGTGGTTAATGCAAACACAATGGTGCCGTTATACCGCTGAATATCTTCGGCAAACTCATTCGGATCAAACCCCCGCCGCATCACCATGGTCATACCGGAATTCAGGGCCGGCGTTGCCACAATAAAAAGTCCTCCGGAATGAAACAGCGGCATCTGGGCAATCAGAACATCATCCGGATTTGCGTTCGTATAGGCTCCGATCTGGAAATTCTTGAAAAATGTCTGTTCATGGGAAAGCACGGCGCCTTTGGGATTTCCCGTCACGCCGGAGGTGTAGACGATTGCCAGCGGATCATCCATTAAGACCGGTTCCGCCGGCTCCGGAGCGGATCCGTTCTGATCCGCAATGAGCGGTCCATATTCTTCGGCCCAGTCCGGACAATCCGGCAGCTCAAAGCCCGGAATCTGGGGGCCGCCGTTTTTCAAGTAAATAAATTTGTCATCTTCGACCTTCAGGCTGGTCCGGACCAGATCAATGCTGCCAAGAAACGAATCATGAAAAAAAAGAAACCGCGCTTCACAGTCATTAATCTGATACTCCAGTTCAGGTCCCAATAACCGCCAGTTTAAAGGCACAAAGATCCCGCCAAGCCTGGCAGTGGCAAAATAAATCTCCAGAAACTCCATGCAGTTCAACATCAGAACACACACCCGGTCTCCTTTTTTCAATCCCTTTGCCTGGAGCAGGTACGCGCATTTGTTGATGCCGTCATTCAGCCGACCGTAACTGTATGGTTCATCTTCAAAAATAACAGCGGTCTTATCCGGATGCAGTTGCGCATGTTTGTAGGGGATATATCCCACATCCCATGGAATTGATGACATGGCGCCTCCTTTAATTTTCTATGTTGGCAATAGATTTGCCGGGGTTTCGTTTTTATGTTGATGTAAAAAAACTATTTTCCTTTAAAAACAGGCCGCCGCTTTTCCAAAAATGCGGTCTGGCCTTCCTTGAGGTCGTCACTGTTAAATGCCTCTCCGATAAGGTGCTCCGCATCATTTAAATATTGCTGACCAATGAGAAAAAACTTTCCGATCATGTTTAAAATTTTTTTGGTTCCTTTCAGCGAAAGGGGGGCATTTTTAGAAATCTCATCTGCCATGGCATAAACCGTTTCAGAGAGACGTTCCAGCGGTACCAGATGGTCCACCAGTCCCATTTGCCTGACTTCCGTTCCGGCATAGGTATGGCCGGTGAAAAAAATCTCCCGGGTTTTCGCCATGCCGATGACCTCAATAAACTGACTCAACCCCTCGGGATGATACACAAGCCCAAGCTTCACCGGCGGCATTCCCATCTTGATATGATCCGCGCCGATGCGGATGTCGCAACACATGGCCAGATTCAGACCGGCCCCGAAACAATACCCGTTGATCATGGCAATGACCGGATAGGGAAAATTCTTTACGCTGTTTAACGCCAGTTCAAGGGGATTATGGGTTTTCAGAAGTTCAGCAGCCTCGGGAGACACATCCGTCGGTATGGCGGCAATGTCGTATCCGGATGAAAATGCCTTCTCAGAATTGCCGGTAATCACTACCACGCGCACCAGATCTTCTTCCGCCCATTTTTTCAAACACATATGCAGTTCCACCAGCAGGGCGGGAGACAGTGCATTCCTGCTTTCCGGCCGGTTCAGCTTCAATGTTCCCACACAATTTGAAATTTCTTTGATGAGCATTTCCGTTTTCATATTGCTTCCTTTATCTGTTCATTCAGTCCAATTCCGATCATCTTCTGCCGGACTGTGTCGAATCATGTTCATCCTAAACGAATTTCCGGAATTTGGCAGGATCCGCGTGCACCATAGAGAAATGCCCATTTGAAAAGTGATTCCATGGCGTTGGGAAGCTGTTCAAAATAATCAATAAACTGGAGTGTGCGCCCATACTGCTGCTGCATGGCGGGTTTGTTCTTATATCCGCACCCCAAAGTAATCAGATAAATATTTTTTTGACGGCAGTATTGCTTACCGAATGATACATCACAACCATAGTTGGATTCACCGTCCGTGATATGGATCATGATTTTGCGATTGACATCTGCCGGCATCATGGTCGCGGCGGCAATAATGGCCTGACCGGATGCGGTCTGGCCGGAGGGGGGGACGGAAAACAGCCTGTTTTTCTGAACCAGCCGGGAAATCATGCTGATGCTATTGACTTCAAAGTATGCCCAGGCAGACAGCCGGTTCTGATAACCGGTAAATGCCTTGTGAATATTGGCGACCGTATTTTCAACCATCTGCCATTTGTTGCCGCGCATGGATCCGCTGGCATCAATCAGGAGGGCAACATTCCAGTCAAGCTTCGGAATACGGTCAATGGCCTGAAAACACCGCCCGTTAAGATGTGCACGATAGAGTCTTCGCCGATCAATGCGGCCGGCGGCAAGGCCGCGGCTGACCAGAAAATTGCGATCCGCATAATGCGAAAAAATGGCTCTCAGGCGCCCGACCATCTTCCGGTCGATCACCGGATGCGAGGGAATATTAAAATCCCAGCGGGACATGGGAACAACCGTTTCATCATCAAAGCCCACAACAGATCGAATAATGGGGGTCATATCCACGCTATCGGCTGCAAGGTGCGTTTCAACTTCCCGGGCCAGAAGCGGTGGCATTGTCCCGGATTTTTTGCAGGCCGTGCCGGATGTCTTTTCTGGTGGTAGAGAATCGCCTTTTGTCGACCTGAACCAGCACAACTGCTTATCAATGATTTTCAGAGAGCAAATGGCCTTTTCCATCTTCTTCCATACAGATAGAAACAGGTCCGCGCGATGCTCACACCGTTTAAGAACGCCGGATGATGTTGCCCCCAGCAGGGATCTTAAATCTGCTGTCACCATCGCAAAATCATTCAGGAGCATATCGTATGCAGACGGCTGTTGCCGGTTCTTCATCCCATCAAATGCATGGATCTGCCATCTGAGGACAAGATCATCCACACTCGGGCCAGCCTTAGCAAGGCGGTTTAATTCTTTAGAAATAAATTTTTCCCTGGCAATTTTTGCATAAAGGCCGAAAACGCCCTGGTCCGATTTCAGATCGATATAAATGTCTTCTCCGGTCCGGACAATTTTTTGAAAAATCACTCTGTGAAGCGGTGGCAGCTTTGCCATGGCCGGCTCCAGTAATTTCCAGACGTGATCAGACCATTCAATCCGGTGCAAGGCTTCATGGACAATGATACCGACCAGCAAGTCCACCTGTTCCACCGGCACGGGATACGTCCCCATGACTGTTTCCGGATCTATGAGGATGGCATCCTCACAAGCCGCAGACATGCCCGTATACTCTATGCGGCCCGCATTCTCTCCCAGATGACCGGCCACTTTCCTTAATGCCCGAAGCAGATTGGCCAATTCCGCAGCTTCCATGGATGACGTGTTTTTGCGCCAGTAAGCGGATATGCCAACCCGAATGGCCATTTCAGAATGGATTCGGAATGCGTCTGAATCCTGCGCCTTTAAAACGGAAAATTCGGGTGCTGATGTTTTCAAATGTCTGCTTTTAGTAGCGGTGATAGCCATTGCCATTTTGATGGGTAACTGTTTTTTGGGTTTCCACATGAAGCGACAGCAGCACGGATTCCAGCATGTCGCGACTGATTTGAAGACTGCCGGTAAATGCCTGTTCCACAGAAGCGCCCACTGACACCATTTCCGCAATCATCAGCGTATGACGGGTGGAAACCACCATGGGGTGCCGCGCATTATTGCGAAGCTTGCCGGCGACGTTGACGATCGTCTGGGCCTCTGCCTCACTGATGCCCGTCTTCAGGCAGAGTACACGGGTTTCAACGGTTGGCGGGAGGTAATCCAGAAGCGTTACATAAAAACGATCCCGCAGGGCGGCATCCAGCATTTCCGTCCCGATGAACTCGTCTCCTTCATTTAAAGTGGCAAAGAAAACCACATCATCCGCCACCCGGATATAATCCAGTTCATCCGAATAAACGCCGCGGTCTTCGGAAAGAACGGAAAAAAGCATATTCAGTGCCTTGGGATGTTCCGGCCGGTTGATTTCTTCCAGGTGAATAACACAACCAGGCGTGCGGATGGCATCCGGAAAAAGAAATTTCCGGTAATACGTTTCACCGTTCTTCAAGGCATGCTCCCCGAACAATTGACCCGGTTCCGAGAGCAGACCGATCTGAAAAGTCGCCAGGGGACGATTGTTGCGGGCGGCAAACTGTCTTACCAAAGTTGATTTGCCGCATCCCTGCTTGCCGGCAACCAGTACATTAACGGGATGCCGTTTGGCCAGCAGGGAAATGCGGTGGATATGATCAATCACCGCCGCGGGCAGGAAAAAATGCTCATCCGGTTCCGGTACGGCTAACTTGTTTGAATTAATA
The DNA here is from genome assembly GCA_963675805.2 of Desulfobacterales bacterium. GTDB lineage: Bacteria > Desulfobacterota > Desulfobacteria > Desulfobacterales > Desulfosalsimonadaceae > SURF-3. The sequence goes on from CAXXNU010000007.1 coordinate 650,053, forward strand.
TTCGTATCCATGTATTCATCGGTATGGCCGCAACTCCGGCATGTTATTTCCACTCACGCTTCCTTTTCCCATTGAGAGCCGTATCCCTCACTGCCTGCTTAAAAAATCAAAAAATGAGAGGTAGTTATGGTTTGCGGTGTTTCAGCATACGGTTGCAGTTTTCAGGTTTCAGGATAAAAGCATGGGGCGGCAACTAAAAACCCTGGCTCCTGTAATCTGGCACCTGAAACCTTTTTTGTTGAATTACCTCATGGGTTGCCGGGTTAACGCGTTAGTACTTTTTGCATGGTTCTGACAGTTATGCCGCGGTAACGCCCTCAATGCCGGCGGATTTACCCCATGGTGCTTCACCCGGGCCGACCGTCTGGGTAGCCGTGCCGTTGAGTTCATCAACCGCCAGCCATGTTTCGCAATTGGTGCACTGCCGGATGCTGATAGACGAGTCAATTCGTGCATTATAAAGATAGCGGAAATCTTGCAAAGGGGCATCATACCCGCATTCTGGACATTTCATAATTTCATCTCCCTTGCTTTGTTAATTAGGCTTATTCCTGAAACTGCCGCATCGACCGTCGAAAAATGGGATCACTGCACTCATATCCGTCTTTATCGATCATCTTCATCTTTTCATAATATTTGCATGCTGATGCATCAGACAGTGTTTTGGTCAGATATCCTTCTTTTTCGTCAAACTTGTATACCGGCGGATTACTTTTAATATCCGACCCCATTTTTAGAAATTTGCAGGAACCTCTGCCATCGCTGGACCATGAACTTTCCAGGTAGTTTTTACAGGTGCCGCAAACTTTCTGGGCCTTTTTCGTAACAGCGGTTTCTTCTTTCTTTTCCGGGATCAGCATACTGGTATATGCCTGCCTCTTTTGATCTCTTCTGGACATTTTTCTATTCTCCGTTTTTAAAGTGCCGCCTGAAAATTACCAGTTTTTAGACGGGCACTTATTATTTGTTTGCCCCCGGTTATTCAGAAAGCAACCGGCAGCCTTATAACAATGGAGAAATCAACGACCCCGGTTTTAACCCAATCCCTGAACGGTCCGCTGGATAATATTGTCCTGGGTCTTCCGGCTGATATCCACAAAATGAGCGCTGTAGCCAGCCACCCGGACAATCACCTCCTGGTATTTTTCCGGATCTTTCTGGGCCGTGCGGAGTGTTTTATCGTCCACCATGTTAAACTGGATATGATCAATGCCCAGATCCGCCCATGTCCGCATATAGGCCCGCCATAGCTGATACCCTTTTTCTCCGGCCAGCTGGGTGGGAGACAGTCGCTGGTTCAGCAGAAATGCCCTGCCTCCGGTGATATGATCGATTTTGCCGCAGGATTTCAGCACCGCAGTGGGTCCGCTTTTATCCAGACCCGGTCCCGGTGAAATGCCGCCGTCGTAAAGGGCATCTCCCAAACGCCTGCCGTTGGGCAGTGCACCCACAATATTCGCATAATGAATGTTTCCGCTGACATTTTCCGGCAGGATCGGCCAATTATTTCCGCTTGGGCATTTCAGTTCCTTGGAAAATTTGGCAACTGTATCCAGACACCGCAACATGATATCATCCACGTAATCATCGTCATTCCCCCATTTGGGTGCATTCCTCACAAAATCAAGCCGCATCTCCTCGTACCCTTCCCAGTTTTTCGAAAGCGCCTCTTTAAGCTCACCCATGGTGTATTTTTTTTCTTCATAAATCAGTTTTTTCACCGCGGCCAGGCTGTCGATATTTTCCACCCATGTAAATGCCGTCACCCATGCATTCCCACGGGCAATGGACGGTTCACAGGTATCCAGACCGCTTTCAATGGATCGCTCGGAAATGGCGGACAGAAAGGGCCTCGGGGTTAACGTGGGTGCCAGCATGCGGGCCCGGTTTACCGCACGGACCAGGATGCTGAAAATCGTTTTCATCTGCTCAGTCCAGGCGGCAAAAAATTCCTCAAAATTATCAAGTGTCGTGACATCCGGGGTTTCGGCCCCTACCTGCATGTTGACCACCGGATCAAATCCGCTGGTAAACACGTATTCGATAATCTTGGCGCAGTTGGCGGTGGCATTGGCCATGCGCATGGGCTGATATCCTTTCTTGGTCGTGGGACACGGCGAGAGGCAGGCCTGATGGACCCACAGCCGGGCTTCTTCAATGGGATGTCCGTGCCAATGCATGGAGTTGGCGATCAATACCGGATCATGGCGAATCGCCGGATAGCCCAGCCCCTGGCGGATGCATTCAAAAATTTCCCGCATGACCTCATCGGATACTTTCGGATGCCACCGGAACGCAAATGTTGGATTTGCCACACGAACCAGCCGGGCCGCCTGCATAAACGCAATGGTCAGGTCATTGCAGGCATCCCTGCCTTTTGCATCAACCCCGCCCATGGTCCAGACCCAGGTGCCGTCGATTCCCTGAAGTCCTTCCCGGGACCACTTGGGTTTGAACTGGCAGACCTCTGCCGCCCGGATCATGAATTCTCCCACCAAATCCAAAGCTTCTTCCTTTGTCAGGGTCTTGTTGATATTCACATCCTTGTCATAATACGGCCCGTGATAATAATCCGGCCGGGCGGGCCATGCGCCTTCAATGGCCTCGGTCCGGCTCATCATCTGGATAAAAATGTCATACTGGAAGGATTCCTGGAGCGTTCGGGGCGGTTTTGCCGGAACCCGTTCACATGTCTCGGCAATTTTCAGAAGTTCTTCTTTTCGCTGGGGGTCATCCTCAAGGCTCTCGGCAATGATCCTGGCCAGCCGGGCATATCGTTTTGCAATACGGATACCGGCTTCAAGAGTTATTTTCATGGCCTCCCAGTTATTCAGCTTGTCATACATACTGGCGATTGAAGCATCCGCACCGGGCTGATGGACGGCAATATCTGTTTCATCAATTTTCTTGTCCAGCTCCTTGATAACATCTTCGAATGCCCGTTTCCCGGTCATAATATACTCATAATCCTTGTTGGAATATCCGCCCCGGGCCAGGGGAACCCCCCATCCGATAGAGCCTGAAAGCATTTTCATGAGGTCTTCCATGTCAAAAACCGGCATCATCTTGTCCAGATCGGATTTGCCGATCCAGTAGTTGTTAATATCCCGAATAACCTGCTGATTCTCTTCCACAGGATCAGGGATGGCGGTGGGATCATTGAATGCCTCTTCATTTAATATGGATGCACAGCTGGGATCCCATGCCATGGTATGGGGAAGACTGCCGGTATAGCCCACCAGTTGCGCCCGGTCTGTAATAAATATGGATTTATTATCCAGGACGTGGGCAAACATTTTTGCAAATTTGATCACATAGGGGTCCGGAGAGGCCTCAAGTTCTTTGGCCTTTTGGGTTGTCAGTTTTGCCCGCTCCAGGTCCACTTTTACCCCGGGTGCATAGAGTCCCCCTATGGCGCCTTTTTTCCAGATCGCTTTTCTCAGATAATCCAGCCGCCCGGAACGTTTTTTCTCGGCCGCCCACCACCATTCCTGTTTTTTTTCAAATGCTTCTACGCTGGTATCTTTTATTGCCGCCTGTGCCATGGTTTTGCTCCTTTTAATATTTTATTATTGTTCCCTTTTCTGGAATGAATCACATGCGCCGGCATCATCTTCAGCTTTTACTGATTTGGCCATGTAGTAAGCCTGCCGTGGGTCCACGACCCGCTGTACGCAGTCTCCATGCGCGGGATCCTCTTCGACGGGAAAAAAACGTTTGCATTCCTGGCATGTCGTCATTTGCTTTACCTCCCATGATATTATGGTTAGACTAAATTTATCAGCCCATCGCCTGAGCGTTTTCCTCAAATCCGGAACCGCCCACTGTTGCCTGCAGGCCTTTTTCAATATACAGGTCAGCCGGAATCTCAAGAAAAGACGGGTCCGTTGCTTCGATTTCCTTCATGGACCAGTCCATTCCCAGCCAGGCGTATTTATCCTGGCACCAGTTGTGAAACGGCAGCAAATCCACCCGGCTTATATTTCCGGGAAGTTGCGCCAAAAAATCAGACGCCTGTTTGTGAAACGCCATGGAATCATTAAAACCCGGAATAACCGGTATACGCACCCATATTTCCTTGTCTGTTGTTGACAGCCGGGTCAGGTTTTCGAGAATGCGCCGGTTATCCACGCCGGTTTTTTCCCGGTGCTGAAGAGGATCGAGATGCTTTATATCAAACAGCACCAGATCCGCATGTTCAACGACCCGGGCAAAGGTATCCCAATCACAGAATCCATTGGTATCGAGGCAGGTATGAAATCCGCGTATTTTTGCGTTTTTGAGCAGCACAACGGAAAAATCCGCGTGAAATGTCGGTTCCCCGCCGCTTAACGTCATGCCGCCGCCGGAATTATCATAAAACGGCCGGTCCTTTTCCACTTCGTCCAGAATCTCATCCACGGACATGGGTTTTCCGACAACGCTGAGCGCTTCATAGCGGCAGGCCGACACGCATTTCATACACCGATCGCATTTGTCCCGAATAATTTTATGGTAAATGCGTTGGTTAAATTGGGTTTTCTCGGGAGGGATGGGCGGGTTAATCGCCTGATTCGGGCAGGCTTCCAGGCATTCGCCGCATTGCACGCACAGCCTGTTTTTCCAGTAGATTTCCGGGATCGGATGCATTGTTTCGGGATTATGGCACCACTGGCAGCGCATGGGACACCCCTTTAAAAAAACAAGGGTCCTGAAACCCGGACCGTCATTAACGGCAAATTTCTGGATATCGGAAACAAGCACTTTTTTTTCCATCATGTGTTTCCTCGATAGCTCAAAACGCTGTTCAAGCCTAATTCTCTAGTTTGTATCCGGCATTATAAGGAATTGCCGAAAGCAAAAAATTAAATTGATTCTGCAAATTCCCTCATGCTACCGATATTTTCCAAGTCTGCGATCATCGACATGGTTTCATTGGTTTTGCCGTCCCCCATCACCGGAGTGCATAGATCGGCAAACTTTTTAGCAACACGGTCTTTTTTGATTGCCAGAGGGGGAATCTGCTGCAGAATATCGGAGAATCCTTCATATTCACTGCCGCCTTTTGTTTTAATGACCACCCGTGCTTCAAGCGCTGTTTTGTCCGGATCCAGAACTAACTCGACTTTTTCCATGAGCGCGCATACGTCCGGTGCCTTGACTTTTTCATCCGTAAATGCCTGATTGCCGGTAATGCCGGTGCATAAAGCATTTGCAACGCAATAGGAAATGCTGAACTTACCTTCCAGGCCGCTTGACGGCGTTTTCTTGCCGGCCGCATCCAAAGCCAGCCTGGAAGAGTAAACAGTTATCTGCTCGATTTCGGAAACCGGAATATTTTTCTCCTGAACCAGATTCATGGCGGCTTCAAGGGGAGAATGGGTGGCATGGCAGGATGCATGATATTTTTGAGAAATATTTTTCACATCCCATCCCAGACCCAGCAATGCCAATACATCTTCATTTACAGATCCTTTTAAGACTTCAAAAAAACCCTGTGGTCCCTCCAGGATATCCTCCGCACTGGTAAAATCATTTTTCGCCAGCAGTGCGGCCATCAATCCGGCTTGCGCGGATTTCCCCGCATGGTAGGGTTTGCACATGGTTCCAAAAACCCGCTTCAAACCGGATGACTGAGTAGCCGCAATACCCAGTGCGTAGGTCACCTGTGTCTTATCCAATCCCAAAAGCTTGGCACACCCGGCTGCCGACGCCATATGACCAAGCGTGGACGTGGCGTGCCAACCGGCCATGTAATGGTCCAGACTCGCACAGACACCAATGGTGGCGCCGGCCTGAAGGCCGACGAGATAGGCGGTCAGAAAATCCTGACCGCTTTTGTCCTGCCATTCGGATAGGGCCAGCAAAGAGGGGAAAAGAGTAACGGAGGGATGTCCGAAAAATGACACCAGTGTATCGTCATAATCCAGGGCGTGTGATGCGGTCCCGTTGATCATTGCCGCCTGGCTGACATTCTTTTTGACGGCATGCCCAAAAATAGTCGCCTGAGGATTGCCCCCCAGCGTATCGGCATATGCCATCAGTTTGGACACTACCGGCTCATCCTTACCCCCCATGGTAACCGCCACCCAGTCCATTAAAGCGACTTTTGCGTGGTCGTAGGCGTCTGCATCAATTTTATGCTCATCAGTATCAACGATAAATTCCGCCAGTCTTTGGGTCATTCCCATATTTTGCGCCGTCATTGCCGCCTCCCTGAATAATGATCCCTTTAGAAATGAATGATGCGTTTTGCGCTCACATAATTTTTCTCAACAGCTCCGTCACAATGGAATACGGATCGTTTTTCTCATAGGCCATCTGCCGGACCGCTTCCGCAAGTTCCCCGCTTTTCTCCCACCGGGAACGGATGCACCGGAACACTTCGATTTCCATGAGGGAAAGGATTTCTTCTTTACACTGGATGGTTTGTTTATCCGTCTCGTCCGCCTCGGTTGCCTGATGGGTTAAAAGGGTTGTCACGAGGTCTCTGATGCCCTGGTTTTTCAGGGCGGATGTCTGGAGTACCGGCGGCAAGGGGGCACCGGCTTCTGAAGAAAGTTCCAGCATGGCAAGAATGTCTGCCTTCACCTCGTCGGCACCGGGCGTGTCTGCCTTATTGATGACAAAAAGATCGGCAATTTCCATCACCCCGGCCTTCAGGGCCTGAATGCCGTCTCCCTGACCGGGGATACAGACCATCATGACAAGATCGGCTGTTTTTACCACTTCGATTTCATCCTGTCCGACCCCTACAGTCTCGATCAGAACGATATCCTTTCCAAAGGCATCCATAATGCGGACCACGTCCCGGGCCGCCTGATTCAATCCCCCCAGCATTCCCCGGGTCGCCATGGACCGGATAAAGATCTCCTTCATGTTAAAGATCTTTTTCATCCGGAGACGGTCGCCAAGGAGTGCCCCGCCGGAAAAAGGGCTTGACGGATCCACCGCAATAATACCGACGGTCAGCCCCCGGCCCACCATTTCACCGGCAATTTCGCATGTCAGGGTGCTCTTGCCGGCTCCCGGCGAACCGGTGATGCCGATAATCCGGGCAGACCCCGTGGCCGGATAAATGTCTTTCATGGCTGCCTTCCAGCCGTCTTCCCGGTCTTCCACCCGGGTGATCAGACGCGCCATTGCCCGGACATTGCCGGCCAGCACCCCTTCCACCAGGCTTTCCCATGAATTTTTGATTGATTTTGCTTTTTCCATTTTTTCAACCATTGAAGTTTTTTATAAAAGCTTCAGGAGTCAAGTTATGGCTAAGTTAAAAGGTTCATATGCAAGGCGTAAAAATTTTTCATCTGCGAAGGCATACTGTAGTATGTTGAGTGGATGAAAAATTTTTACAACGCAGCAGATGAGACTTTTAACGACGCCATCAAAGTTTGGTCTGCTGAAATTCGCCAAATATATCCCGCAGCACATCGCAAATCTCCTGCAAGGTGACATCGTTTTTCACACACTCACAGATATCGAACATCAGGTTATATGATTCATCCTTTGCATGCGATTTTAACACGGCCAGTGCCGACACCACCGCTTTGCCGTCTCTTTCCCATTTAAGCTTTTTCAGTTTTTGAATCTGCCGATCTTCCGCGGTTTTCAAAAGCTCCGGATCATAGGTGGCTTCCACTTCCCGGTGGACACTCACATTGATTTCATTATCTCCGTCAAAACTGTTCACCCCGACGACAAAGACTTCCTGCCGTTCAATCTGTTTCTGCCGTTCATAAGCGCTTTTTGAAACTGCCTTTTGCATGTATCCGTTTTCAATGGCTGCCACCGCACCACCCATATTCTCTATTTTTTCGATTTCTTTCATTGCATGGGCCTCAATCTCATCCGTCAGGGATTCCATAAAATAGGAACCTGCCCACGGATCATTGACATCCGCTACTTTGGCTTCATAAATCAGGATACGTGTGGCGTCGATCTGAAGCTGAACCGCTTCCTGGCTGTGCCCGAGGCCCAGGGGTTCATCATAGGGCGGAAAAACACCGGGCATGCCGCCGGACATGCCGGCCGCCATGCCGCCGACGACCGCGCGGGTCAGATTGTTTAATGGCCGCTGCAGGGTGGTTGAGGAACACCCGATATGGGCGGTGATGGGCTGCCGGATCATCATGCTTCTGGGATTTTCCGCGCCAAAGCGTTCCTTGAGCATTCTGGCGTAAATCCGGCGGGCCGCCCGCTGAAACGCAATTTCCTGGTAAATCTCCATACTCCCGCCAAACGCGTTAAACGTGAACTTTGGAGCAAAACTGTCCACGGCCAGGCCGCCTTTGATACCGGCATCAATATATGCGGCCGCATTTGCCATGGAAAACGCCAGATCCTGAACCCGCGTGGCACCGGCTTCACGGATATGATAGCCCCCCATGCTGTTGATGTTCAGTTTGGGCATGCGGCGAGTGCAGAAGGTGCAGGTGTCGCGGAACAGTCGAAGAGATGGCTTTGGCGGGAAAATATAGGTGCCCCGGGCGATGAATTCCTTTAAAATATCGTTTTGCGGCGTGCCCCGGAGCTTTTCAAAAGGAATCCCCCGTTTTTCAGCGAGCATCGCATACATGGCGATAATTACGGCTGCGGGCGCATTGATGGTAAAATTGGACGGGACTTTGTCTATGTCCATGTCACCGGTATACGGCTCATATATCGTGGCAAAGTCCTTAAATGAATCAATGGCAACGCCCACACGGCCCACTTCGCCTTCCGCATTTTCGCTGTCCGAGTCATAGCCGCACTGCGTCACCAGATCAAACGCCATGTTCGGGCCGCCAACCCGTCCCATGGCATGCATGCGTATCAGATAATCCCGGTAATCCTCTGCTGTTCCGAACCCACCGTACTTACCGACGCCGCCGGCCCCACCCCAATCCGGGCGATATCCCATTTTCGCGGCATCTTCGGCATAGGCGCGCCAAAAATCAAACGGATTGTTCCCCGAAGTAAACGGATATTGGCCGGGAAAGCCGACTTTTTCCAGAAATTCAGAATTTTTTACCGCAACCGGTGAATAAAAGACGGTGGGACTTTTCGGCAGGTTAAAACGGCTGACCCGTTTATCAAGAATATTTTGTTTCCATTCTTTTTCTGCTGCCGCTATGCGATCGATATCTTTTTTTAAATATGACATGGGATCCTTGTTTTTTGTCTTGAAATTGACATGCCCGTATTTCCAGATATCCCGTTAAAGAATCAGTTTGGTGAAACGCTGTTTTTTATATAATCCGATATGGCGGATACGGGCGTTCCGGCGGTAAACACCTCGCCAACCCCCATATCCTTGAGCAAAGGGACATCTTCATCCGGGACAATACCGCCCACAATCACCTGAATATCAGCGGCCCCTTCAGCTTTCAGGCCGTCGATCACCTTGCGGGTCAGAGACAGGTGCGCGCCGGAAAGGATGGAAAGGCCGACAACATCCACATCCTCCTGTATAGCCGTGTTGACAATCTGTTTGGTCGTCTGCCGAAGCCCGGTATATATCACTTCAAAACCGGCATCCCGCAAACCATAGGCCACCACATGGGCGCCTCTTTCATGGCCATCGAGCCCGGGTTTTGCCACCAATATGCGAATTTTTTTATCCTGATCCATCCAACCCTCCCAGACCATTCCGGTATGTTAAAGTGCATCGGTAGGAAATATACAGAGACTGCCTATGGTTTTAGCATTTAGTATGCCAAATAGTCAGATAGTGAATTAACAGTTTGATATTAAATGAATTAATTATTTTTGCGCAGGTCTTACGTCAGAAAATGAAGGGGAGAAAAGACATAGTTGTCCATCAAGTGGGTTATGGTGACCCACATAGATGGTACACGGCAAGCTGATAGTTACCAGGCGGTAATTCGGACCGTTTAACGTTTATTACTTTGACTTTATCAGGATTATCGACCCTTTTTAAGCGTCATGCCGGCATGGCCTTTTTGACCGCCTGATCTTTTAAGTGTGATACATATTTAATGAAGGGGTGAGCCGGGGGTAGCGATGCAACCTTTTTTACCCCTGAAGCGCCGCTTAAAAGAACCGATTATTATCTCACTTTAAACACCAGTTTTCCGGAAACTGATCCCTTTGAAAGCACCACTTCTTCGGCATAAATCGCCTCAATCACGTAACCGGCCACGTGTTCTTTTTCCCGGCAGATTTTGCCGTTGATAATGGCCAGGCGTTTTTCCGGGTCCACGGACCAGGAAATGGCCTGTAATTCAATTGCCGGATCAGCAAGAACAGCCACTCTGGATGTCATTTCCCTTTCTGCGGCGTTTGCACCGGCTTTTTCCTGAACCGCGGGTAGGGCTGGCCCGGACGAATCCGGTGACACGCTCTCGGGATCAGTAGACACGGCCACGTCTTGCAGGGGGTCAACCGCTGAGGGGTGATCCGGAACCGGCGCTTCCTGACCGGGAGCTGCGGGTCCGTCCGATTTTTTTGTCGGTGCCGCAATCGGCGGGGCATTCGGTGAAATTGATGGGGCTGATAAATTCCCCCTGCCGCCATCTGAAAGGGGCGGGGCATGTTTTTGTAATTCTGCCGGCCGGAAACCGGCTGTCCTTTGTCCGGACGAGGCACGATGATCACCACCATCACCTACGGCAACGAATTTCTGCGGCGCAGGGTCTGCCTGAGAAGCAGACTTTTCTGCGGTTGTTGCAAAAGACGCGGGCATTTCAGGAGCCGGGGGCTTATTTTTTAAAACGGTGGTCTCTCTATCCGCAACGTGCTCCGCACCCTGTTGCCCGGAATAAAAAACAATAGTTCCGGCCCCGGCCAAAGCCAATAAGCACCATCCCCCGATGGCGAAAACCACCGTCTTTTTTCTTTTCCCTTTCGGTTTTTCAACATTTTCCGGCAGAAAACCAGTGGTTTTTTCACCTGTTTCCTGCTCCAATTTTTTGAGCGCATTCAGGATGGAACTCACGTTCAAAAACTCCGTTCAAAGTCAATCAGTCAATGGTTTGCTATTCAGGGCGCAACGCCGGGTGCGACAACGTCTGGTCCACATCATTTTCTAACATTTCGAATGCCGGTAGTTTATCAGGTATGTTTATCTGGTCCCACAAATGGGGAATCGGCAGAGACGACTTTTCATTGTACAATACGATTTTTGTCAGCGGCCCCACAACCCCGTCAACGGGTATGCCGTGCCGGGCCTGAATCGCCTGAACCGCCCATCGGGTTGCCGGATCGTATGTTCCGCTGATCTCTATATGCGAAAACCCCATATCCCGAAGATGCAGTTTAAGAGTGATCACAGAATCTCCGGGGGCGTCCACCGGAATCGTGCCCCGGTAATGGTAAAAATTCTTCCAGAACACAACCGCGTCTCCGCTCCAGTATTTTACCATCTGATCATAGGGTACTTCGACTTCCGGCCCTTCTTCCCCTGCTGAAAAAACCATGGCCGCAGGCAGCGCCCGGACCGCCGTCAGATAAAGTGGCGCTTCAACCGACGGATGATGAAATGTCAACACCGCCGGAAGATTGAGGCGTATCATCTGATGGAAATCCTGATTTACAGGCGTGGCCGTCAGCCCCTGCCGACCGGCAGCCATTGAAAAAAATGCCAGATCATCCATCGGTTCGGACACATCCGCCAGCAATCCCCCGGTGATCTCCCACTGTTTCAAAATCCTTTCAAAGGCGGCTCTGCGGGACAACAGCCCGGCCTTTTCCATTAGAAAATCCTGAAACACAACAGCTGGCGCGTCATCCTCGATGCCGGGGTTCAGCTGGGCGCTATCATCCCGGGCAGCTTGTTCTTGTGCCGGCGGTGATTGACCAGCGGTCTCAGGCAGAGAAAGCGTGGAGGCGGCTTTGGTCTCTTCGCTTGCAAGGGTGAGTTCACTGGAGACATTCTGTGTCACACCACCGGGATCGGGGTTAAAATAAAGGAATGCACCCGCAAGCACAACCACCATTGCCACGGAAGCGGCAATTAGCCCAGGCGCTTTTTTGATCGACCGTTTCTTGTGAATTTCACTCCGGCAGGAAAGTTCGCGGATGGCGGATTTTGCCATACCCCCGGATACTTTCAGGCGATTTCGGGCAAAAGCGGTGACCAGCGACCGGTCGCACGCCATATTGATCAAACGGGGAATGCCCCCTGAAAATTTATAAATCCGGCCCGTGGCGGCCCGGGAAAAGACAGTCATGGGTTTGAGGGCCGCCACCCCCACCCGGTGGGCGATATAGGCTTTTGTTTCAGCATATGTCAGGGGTGAAAGGCGACAGCTTAGGGAAATGCGCTGGCCTAGTTGCCGGAGGTCATAGGAGTCCAGCATGACACCCAGTTCCGGCTGACCCGCCAGAACAATCTGCAGGAGCTTGTCTTTGGTGGTTTCCAGATTGGACAGCAGCCGGATCTGCTCAAGCACATCCCGGCTCAGATTCTGGGCTTCATCAATGACAAGCACCACGCTTCTGCCGGCTGCCTTTTTCTCAATTAAAAAAGTGTTTAATTCATCAACGAGCGCTTTAATGGAATCATGGGCGGCGGAAATACCAAATTCATCGTTGACAGCTTTCAGAAGATCCAGGGCATCCATCCGGGGATTAAAAATATAGGCGGATTCAACATCCGGCCCCAGCCCCTCCAGAAACGTCCGGCAGAGCATGGTCTTGCCCGTGCCGATTTCACCAATGATTTCAACAAAACCCTCGCCCTGGCCCACGGCATACCGGAGATGGGCCAAGGCTTCTTCATGGGTTTTACCCAAAAACAGATAATCAGGATCAGGCACCAGCTTGAAGGGCCGTTCTTTGAACCCGAAAAATTGCGTATACATTTCCTTCCGCCTCGGTGAAGCTGCATTGGATTCAGTCTGCCGGGATGCTGAAATCAGGCCCCGGGCTATAAAAGTCAATGATGGACGCAGCAGAACCTATCTATATATAATTAATGCCGGGTTGACAATATTCATGTGCACCCGGAAAAATCCTGGCCTTTCTCACCCCGGGATTGCAAAAAAATGCCCTTGACTATATGATATCAGCAGAAAAACCGTCTGAACTCAGGCTGCAGTGATACCCGCATCTGCTAAAATATTAAAAAACAGCAAATTCCCATGGCAAAGATACAATTACAATCCCTGGAAAAAGAATTTCTGGCCGACGTCTGCCGGGCCGCCTTTATCAACCCGTTCAGCGACCAGCGCACTGAAATTGATATCCGCCTGTCCGGGGTGTCGCCGGCTGCCTCTGAAACGCACCGGACCGCGCAAATGATGGCAAAAGTCGCTGAGTGGTTCGGTGATTTTGAACGCAGGGGCAAAGGCAGTATCACCTATTATGAAGGAAAAGACCGGGAACTTGTGGAAAAGGCCTCACTGTTCGCGCTGTTTTACCGATTTAAGGATAAATTCGACCAGTTGATACAGGAACAGATGGTTCACGGCGATGTGCCGGTTAAAATCTCATTTTTAACCGACGCCCTGGCCGCATTAATGCAAAAAGGATTTTCAGAAGAGCTGGCCCGCCGGTATTTTGCCCTTGGATTTCAGATGCGGCGGGCGTTTTATTTTATCAAACAAAGTCTTGTCGGGGGCAGCGCCTGCATGAAAGCCCTGCGGGCCAATCTGTGGAACAATATTTTTACCCATGATATTGATTTTTACAACCGGTATCTGTGGGACCGGATGGAGGATTTTTCCACCCTGCTTTTAGGGGAAACCGGCACCGGCAAGGGAACAGCCGCCCTGGCCATGGGCCGGTCCGGATTTATCCCTCTGGACAGGCGAAAAAAAACATTTGAAGAAAGCTTTACCCGGTCGTTTGTATCCCTTAATTTGTCCCAGTTTCCGGAAACATTGATTGAATCCGCGCTTTTCGGGCACCGGAAAGGGGCCTTTACCGGGGCCATTGAAAATTACCAGGGCGTGTTTGACCAATGCAGTCCTTACGGTGCCATCCTGCTGGACGAGATCGGCGAAATTTCAAAACCGATCCAGATCAAACTGCTCCAGGTCTTACAGGAACGGGAGTTCACACCGGTGGGCAGCCAGAAAAAAAGCCGTTTTCAGGGCCGGGTAATAACGGCCACCAACCGGCCGCTCAAAAAACTCCGCGGGGAGGGCATTTTCCGGGACGACTTTTACTATCGGCTCTGTTCCGATATTATTGTGGTCCCGCCGCTGCGCCAGCGCATTGCCGAAGACCCGTCGGAACTGGACCGGCTCCTGGATATTACCATCGAGCGGCTTATCGGGCGGACGTCTTCGAAACTGGTTGCCGGCATCCGGCAAATTATTGACGCCAGTCTCGGCACGGACTATTTATGGCCGGGCAATGTGCGGGAACTGGAACAATGCGTCCGCCGGATTTTCTTAAAAGGAAGCTACGCCGGCGATGACACCGCAGCGGACCTGGATCTGGCCCAAACCCTGATAAGCGGATTGGATCAGGGAAATATTGATTCTTACCAGCTCACTTCCGGCTACTGCTATCTCCTCTACCAACGGCATCAGACCTTTGAAGAGGTGGCCCGCCGCACCGGTCTGGACCGGAGAACCGTTAAAAAATATATCCAGGACTGGAAGGGGGATGAAACAGATTAGTGGGCCATGCCTCAATCCCTGAGAAAAAAAACAAGGAAATGAACCAGTCTATACGGGAGAAAATTTTCCAGCAAAAGGTTTCCGTGTTCAGGTGACAGGCAAAACGCCCCTGACACCCCACACCTGAAACCATTATCAAAGACCCGGCCCATGGGATGCGGTTTCCCTGGGTTGGTTTTTAAACCGGCCTGTACCCCCTATGCACATCCCCTGTACACCCCTTGCATGATTTTCTTTTGATTCCGATTCCCCGCACACACTGTAATATAAATATTTTTATCAATAACAGTTAGTTAAATCAAAAACACAAAACATGGCACAATGCTTGTAATGGTTATTGTCAGCATGTGATGTGAACCATCCCCCAAAAATGGTGCGGGATCAGATGGAACCCACAGGAATGGAAACCATCAGGATGTTAAAAACTTTTAAAAAAACGGAGGAAATGATGAAAATCAAAAAAATTATTGTCAGAGACTTTGAAGAAATTATTGCCGAGCTTAAAAAAGTGCTCAGCACCATGAGAACCAACTTTCTCGGAGACGATTATCTGGTGACCGAATAATCCTTGCATTAATTGCAAAAAAAACAGCCCGGTCCGGTTTTATCGGTACCGGGCTTTTTTGTTTTTTTTCTTCGATATCAATGGTATTATATTCGGAAATTAATTCGGTAACCGTGGATATTGTCCCCATTTATGATAGAAATCACTGAAAATCTTTTCATTTCCGAAGATGAGCTGAAATTTTCAGCCACCCGGAGCAGCGGACCGGGCGGGCAGCACGTCAACAAGGTCAATACCCGGATTACTTTGTGGTTCGATGTCGGGGAGTCTCCCAGCCTGACATTGGATCAGAAAGAACGGATATTGTCCCGTCTCAAAACCCGCATCAGCAAAGACAAGCGTCTCAGGATCGTGTCCCAGCGCCATCGCAGCCAGGCCGCCAACCGTGAGGCAGCGGTCCTGAAATTTGCCAGCCTGATTAAAGACGCCCTGACCGACCTTGCACAACGCAAAAAAACAAAAGTACCCCAAAAGGCGGTCCGGCAGCGCATTGAAGACAAAAAGCACATTGCCATGAAAAAGAAATTCCGGTCCAAAATTGTGCCCGGCCAGGATTAACCTTTTAAAACGCTCAACTTAGAGCAAAAAACAGGACATGAGAATGAACCATCGGGAAACCACCGACAGTCTTGGAAAAGTGATGGTGCCGGCGGATGTCTACTACGGCCCCCAGACCCAGCGGGCCATTGACAATTTCCCGGTGAGCGGGCTCACCCTGCCGGATATTTTCCTTCAATCGGTTGCCATGATAAAAAAACATGCCGCGGCAGTGAATCAGGACCTTGGATTAATCCCTGCGGAAATGGCTTCCCCCATCATTCAGGCCTGCGAAGAGATCATGGCCGGCCAGTTAAACAACAACTTTCCCGTGGATGTGTTTCAAACCGGTTCCGGCACCTCCACCAACATGAACCTCAACGAAGTGATCGCCTGCCGGGCCAATGAGCGCCTGAGCGGGAAAAAATCCGACAAAAGTCCGGTTCATCCCAATGATCACGTGAATTGCTGCCAGTCCAGCAATGACGTGATTCCGTCGGCCATTCATATTTCAGCCGCCCGGTTGATTCACAACCATCTCAGGCCCGCAGTGAACGCCCTGTTTCAGGAACTTGAAAATAAAGCCAAGGCATTCAAAAATATCCATAAAATCGGCCGCACCCATCTCCAGGACGCGGTCATCATGACCCTGGGCCAGGAATTCTCCGGATACGCGCACCAGATGCGGCTGGCCCTTGACCGGCTGGATTCGGTCCGGCCCCGGCTGTTCGTTCTGACGTTGGGAGGAACGGCCGTGGGAACCGGTTTAAACGCGCACCCGGATTTTGCCGCCCGTGTCATTGCCGGAATCAGCGAAGAAACCGGCTTGCCCTTTGCGAAATCGCCCAATCATTTTGAATCCCAGGGCGCCTGCGATACCGCAGTGGAGGTCAGTGGCGTTTTAAAAACCATTGCTGTCAGTCTTTCAAAAATTGCCAACGATATCAGATGGCTGGCTTCCGGTCCCCGGTGCGGTCTCGGCGAAATCCGCCTGCCGGAACGCCAGCCGGGTTCCTCCATCATGCCCGGCAAAATCAACCCGGTCATACCGGAGTCCGTCATTCAGGTCTGCGCCCAGGTTATGGGCAATGATGCAACCATCAGTATCGGCGGCATGGGCGGTTATTTTGAGCTGAATACCATGCTGCCCCTGATCGCCTACAATCTGATTCAATCCATTGAACTGCTGGCAGCGGCAGCGGAAATTCTCGCAAAAAAATGTGTTTCCGGCATTACCGCAGACAGAGAGAAATGCCGCAGCAACATCGAGCGCAGCCTGGCCATTGTCACCAGCCTGGTACCTCATATCGGTTATGACCGGGCCGCGGAAGTCGCCAAAAAAGCGTTTGAACAGGGAAAAACCATCGAAACCATAGCGCTGTCGGAAAACATTCTGCCCGCCGACGAGCTGAAAAAATTTTTATTCCAGGACCTTTTATAAAAACGATCAATTAATAAAACCCATTCATTCGTCAGACACCCTTTTAAACAGGAGGTACATCGTGACAGCACTCATCATTCTCGGCATTATCATTGTCTGCATCCTTGCCGTTGCAGTCATTTACAACAGTCTGGTCACACAGAAAAACCGCTATAAAAACGCGTTTGCCCAGATTGATGTTCAGCTTAAACGACGCTACGACCTGATCCCCAACCTGGTGGAAGTGGTTAAAAAATATATGCAGCACGAGCGCGAAACCCTGGAAGCGGTAATTCAGGCCAGAAATTCAGCGGTTTCCGCCAGCAACCAGGCTTCCCGGAACCCCGGCGATCCGGGGGCCATGAAAAACCTGTCCGCATCCGAAGGTCTGCTCTCCGGCGCCCTGGGGCGCCTTTTTGCCCTGTCGGAAAGTTATCCGGATTTAAAGGCCAACCAGAATATGGCCCAGCTGCAGGAAGAGCTTTCCTCAACGGAAAACCGGATCGCCTTCGCCCGCCAGGCTTTCAACGACGCGGTCATGAGCTATAATATCGCCCGGGAAAAATTTCCCGCCAATATGGTGGCCGGCATGTTCAACTTTACTGCCGCAGAACTCCTGGAATCCACGGAAACGCCGGAAGAACGGAAAGCGCCGAAAGTCACCTTCTAAAACGATCCTTCGGCCGGAAACCGATTCTTTTTAAGGGAATCCAATGAATTTTTTTGAGCATCAGGAAAAATCCAAACGCAACACCGCGGTTCTGGTGGCCCTTTTCAGCCTGGCCGTCACTCTGATCATTCTTGCGGTCTATTTCGTGGTCATGGTGGTTTTCTTTTCTTCATCAGCCGACCCTGGTAGCACGGGCTCCCAACCAGAAATTTTCATCACGGTGGGTCTGGGCGTACTCATGATCATCTTCGGCGGCAGCCTTTTTAAAAGCATGGCCCTGCGGCGGGGTGGCCCTTATATTGCAGAAAATCTGGGAGGACGACGGGTAAATCCGGCGACCAGCGACCCGGACGAAAAAAAATTCATCAATGTGGTGGAAGAAATGGCCATTGCCGCCGGCATCCCGGTGCCTGTGGCCTATGTGCTGGAAAACGAACGGGGAATTAACGCATTTGCCGCCGGATACACCCCGGACGACGCGGTGGTGGCGGTCACGGACGGCTGCCTGCGCCGCCTGACCCGGGATGAACTCCAGGGGGTGGTGGCCCATGAATTCAGCCACATCCTGAACGGTGACATGCGGCTTAATATCCGCCTCATCGCCATGATCAGCGGCATCCTGGTCATTGCTTCCATCGGCCGGTTAGCCCTGCGTCCCGGAATCCGGACCCGGAAAAATGACCTGCCCTTCATGCTGGCCGGACTCGCGCTCGTGATTATCGGCTATGCCGGTGTTGTGGTATCCCGCATGATCCAAAGCGCGGTGTCCCGGCAGCGGGAATATCTTGCGGACGCCTCAGCTGTTCAGTTCACCCGCAACCCGCCGGGCATTGCGGGGGCCCTGAAAAAAATCGGCGGGTTTGCCGGCGGCTCCAGAATCAAAACGCCCCGGGCTGAGGAAGCCAGCCACATGTTTTTTTCCATGGCTATCCGTTCGATTTTCGCCACCCATCCGCCCATTAAACAGCGTATCCAGAGGATCGACCCGTCATTTGACGGCAACCTGCCCTCTGTTCCGGAAGATGCCCCACCGATTGCCCGGGAAGCGGCCGCCGCGATGGAATTTGGCGGATCTGAATCCAGATCTCCGGTCACCCCGCAGAGGTTCAGCAAAAACGCAGGACTTATGGATGCCGGTCACATGAAACACAGCCTGGAGCTGCTTGCCACTGTCCCGGACATCATCCGGCAGGAAATCAAAGACCCTATGGGCGCTTCTGCCGTAGTCTTTGCCCTGCTTTTGGTTGCGGACCCGGCTGAACGGGAACACCAGCTTAAGAGTCTGGAAAAAATCGTGCCGGATGCCATGCGCCACCATGTGTCTTTAATGTATGATACCCTGGTTGGCCTGGACACCAGTCTGAAACTGCCGCTTCTGGATCTTTCCATTCCGGCCCTGCGGCAACTGTCGGCATCTCAACTGGAGACATTTAAAAAGGCAGTGGATGCGCTGGTGGCATCTGACGGCAGGCTCAGCCTGTTTGAGTACGCCCTGCAACTGATTGTCTCAAGTCGGCTTGACAACGCTTCTCATCCGGCCGCCGGTAAAGTGAAATTTAAGAGCCTGGAACCACTTACAGATGACGCGGTGGTCCTGATATCCAAACTGGCCATAGAAGGCCACGGCAGCTCAGCGGATGCGGAAAACGCATTTTTATCCGCCATCCGGCAACTGCCCATGCTTGCTGATATTCCGGAGGGCAGCGCGCGGGCCCCGCGGATGGAAAATCATTCCTTTGAGCGGGTGGGCAAGGCCCTGGTAAATTTTTCAGCCGCCAGCCCGGGCGTCAAAAAAACCATTCTGGATACGTGCGCGTATTGTGTCTTGTTTGACCAGACCGTTACCACCAGGGAAGCCGAGCTTTTGCGGGCGGTTGCCTATGTGCTCGGTCTTCCGGTGCCGCCGGTCTTGTTACCAAAAAAAATTTAACCGCATTGCGTCAGGGTGCCCGCCACCTCGAATGAATCCCGTTCTATCCGGCAAAAATCGTTTCAGGGCCGATTTTGCCCTTTGGCCTGTTTTATTTCCTAAATTCTCACACGTTAGTACATTTCAATTTTCTAATTTTTCGGGTATTTCAAGTTTTTACTTGACAAAGAGACGTCTTTTCAATTTAATATGTAGAAATAATTAAGAATTCAAAGGCGGATGACCCCCATTGTGAACGTAATGGAAACGTGATTCAAAGACAGGATGATCATGGAAGAAAAAAACCAGAGCAATGATGAAGATCAGGCCTATGATACTGATTTTGATGATACTTTTGAAATCGGCATCCCCATTGATGAGGCGCTGAATCCCCCGCCCGTAGCTGAATTTTCGGGCACTGACCCTGAAACCGAAAAGCCGCTGGACAATCTGATGATGGCGGATTCGGTTGATAGAATTGTGTCGAATGGTGAGACAGAGATACCGGAAACAGAGGATGACACCGCCCCATACATGAAATCCGCTCCGGAATCCGAACCGGCAACCGAACCAACCGAATCAGAAGAGCCATTGATTGCCCCGGAGGCAGAACCCGCTTCGGATTTATCCCTGTTTGTTGACATCAAAAGCCAGCTGACCGATCTGGCCAGGTCTTTTGAAAGTAAACTAAAATACGATGAGCATAAAAATAAAATTATTGATGACCTGCACAGCTCCCTTCAGGATTACCGGGATGGTCTGGTAAAAAAATATCTTCATCGCATTATCACGGACATCATCAAAGTGGTTGATGATATGCGCAAATTTGTCGCTCATTATCAAAATAACAGCCAAACAGACGCGCCGCCGGATGAAAAGTCAGAAAAGCTGCTGAAATACATCGAAAACATTGCATCCGACCTGGAAGATCTGTTTTCCTGGGAAGGGGTACTACCCTTTAACTGCGATGGCGACATGTTTGATCCCGCCCGCCAGCGAATCCTGAAAAAAGTCGAAACGGATGATCCGGAAAAAGATAAGACAATTGCCCAGCGGCTGCGGCCTGGTTACGAATGGGATGGAAAAGTAATCCGTCCGGAAATGGTATCTGCCTATACTTACCAGTCCCAGACAAATGTGGAGGATGACAACAACTCATGACGGAACACAAAAAACGAATCTACGGCATCGATCTCGGCACCACCTATTCCTCAATCGCTTATGTTGATGAATACGGTAAGGCGGTCATCATTCCGAACGCGGAGAATGAACGCGTAACACCGTCTGTTGTTTTCTTTGACGATGACAGCATCGTTGTTGGCGATGTGGCCAAAGAAAGCTCAAAGCTCTACCCCAACGAAGTGGTCAGTTTTGTCAAACGTTCCATGGGGGAACCCAATTTTATTTTTCTCCACAATTCCGAAGAATACCGGGCGGAAGAGATATCCGCCTATATTCTTAAAAAACTCGCCCAGGACGCGGAACAATTTCTCGGCGAACCGGTCACTGACGTGGTCATCACCTGTCCGGCCTACTTCGGCATCAATGAACGGGAAGCCACCCGAAAGGCCGGCGAAATCGCCGGGTTCAATGTCCGGCATATCATCAATGAACCCACCGCGGCGGCCATTGCCTATGGTTCCCTGGATTCCAGCGAAGACCGGGTGGTACTGGTCTATGACCTGGGCGGCGGCACCTTTGATATCACCATGATCGATATCCGGAAAGATTCCGTAGAGGTCATCTGCACCGGCGGTGACCATAACCTTGGGGGAAAAGACTGGGATGACCGGATTGTGGCCCACATGGTAGAGCTTTTCCAAAATGAAACCGGCACGGACGAAGATATCCTGGATGATCCGGACACGTGGCAGGATCTTCAGTTGTCCGCGGAAAAAGCAAAAAAAATCCTGAGCCAGCGTCCGAAAACGCCTATCTCCGTCACCCACGGCGGGGAGCGCGTCAAAATGATTATCGACCGGGATAAATTTGAAGAAATCACCGAGGATCTTCTGGAAAGGACTATTGAATTTACCAAGGAAATGCTCGAAGAAGCCAAGAACAAAGGCTACAAAAGCTTTGATGAGATCATTCTGGTGGGCGGCGCCACCCGCATGCCCCAGATCAAAGCCCGAATCGAAGAAAATTTTTCCGTTACTCCCAAAATATTTGACCCGGATGAGGCGGTAGCCAAGGGGGCAGCGATTTACGGGTGGAAATTGAGTCTCAACGACGGACTGATAGAACGGCTGTCACAGAGAACCAACAAACCCATCGCCCAGATTGATGAAATCTCTGAAATGATCGAGACCAAAGCCCTTTCTGCCAATGATTTCAAGGCGGCGGCCCAGGAAGTCGCGGACAAAACGGGCTATACCCTGCCGAGTGTCGAGCGATCCATGCTCAAGGTCAAAAACGTCACCAGCAAAAGCTTCGGCATTGTGGCCCACACCCCTCAGAATGAAGAAATCGTATTTAATATCGTTTTGCGGAATACCGGCGTGCCCATTACGCTGAAAAAGAATTTTTACACAGCCGTGGTCAATCAGAAAACCGTTCTGATCCGGATCATGGAAAGTGAAACCAGCCGGGTGGAAGTACCGCCGGAACACGCGGTTGAGATTAAAACCGCCGTGCTGAATCTTCCGCCGAACCTTCCCGCCGATCTGCCCATTGAAATTACGTTTACATTGAACGAAGAAGGCCGGCTGCACATTATGGCAATGGAAACATCCCAATCAAGGCAGATCGATGTGGTGGTGGACACGGCTTCCGTCATCGCGGGTGAAGAGCTGGAACGGGCCATCGCACGGTCCCAAAACCTGGTCATCCACTGACCAATACCCACGTTTCCCCGACCTGTCCGTGTCGCTCTATGCTTCCACATAAGCGTATCTTTAAAAAAGTCGTATCTCGCGCAGAGCCGCAGCGCTTGCAGGGAAAAAATCCCAGCGCACCTGCTTTCCCGCGGGATAAAAAATATGATGGCCAGGAATTTCGTATTGGTAAATAACGCGGCGAGAAGACCGTCAAAAGCTTTTTACCGTATTCATTGCTTTCCATCGGCAGTTCTGCTATTTTTTTCAAAAAGATTCCGTGGCAAACGATTCATGCCACACGGGGAATTTCTTCGTTCGTTCAAAGATACAACCTACAATCCGATTGAGCGTCTTTTATGAAAAGAGAAAACTATTATATCATTCTTGATCTTTCTGTTGACCCGCCGGAAAACGACCGTGAAACCATCGAAAAGGCCATTCAAAACAAGAAAGTGGAATGGAGCCGGCTGCGCAACCACCCCACCAAAGGTCTCCAGGCACAAAAATTCATCAACATGATCCCGGACATCCAGAAAGTCATGCTGGATGACAGTTTGCGCAAAGACGAGGCTGACGCCGCGCTAGAGTTTCTGGAACAGGGACGGGAAAGCAAGATATCGGAAATTGACAGCCACATCGATATCCTGATGGGCAAGGGATATATCGCCAGGGAAGATATCATCCGGCTTTCCGAAATCCATGGTATTTCACAGGCAGAGATCAACGAAAGAATCTCGGCCAAGCAGGATGCCAAATTCTCTCGGGTTGACCAGCTCATCGGCCTCCGGATGGGAAAAGGCTATATTCTCGAAAATGAACTGGCCAAAATCGCCAAAAAGCACTCCATGGATCCGGATGAACTCAGGAAACGGGTCCGCTGCCCTATTTTAAAGGAAGAAAAAGAGGCGGAGAATTTGTCCATCCGTCCCCTGGACAAATCCATCGAAAAAACCATCAATGATAATCTGAAGATCGTCACCAGCAAGTCGCTTTATGATTTTCTCGGGGTCAGCGAAAACACTGAACTCAAGCAGCTTCAGGAAAAAGCCGCCAAAAAAAAGAAAAGTCTTTCCGCCATCGGCAAAAAAGACGCGGTGGTCACCGCTGGGTTAACTCTGGCGGGCCAGTGTCTCACCATATTTAAAACCAATGAAACCCGGATCGCCTATGATGTCAGCCGGGCAAAGGCAAAACTGGCATCTCTGGATTCCGATATTCATATTGCGGCCATTAACAATAAGATCCGGCACGAATATTTTGACGCCCTGATCAACCGGGCCATTGAATTCGGCATGGACAGGGATGAAGCCGCCGCCTATATCCAGGATTTCTGCCAGGCGAAAAAATACCGGATTGAAACAAAACCGGAAAAAAGTCGCCGGGCCGCCCTGTTGTCGGTTGCCGCGATAATCGCGGCAGTGGTGGTCGGCGCTGGATTATGGGGCGCGTCAGCCATTCACGGAAAAAAATCCATGGAAACCGAATTTCGACGGGTGGTCCAGCAAGTGAAAAATCAGGATAAACCGGACCAGAAAATAAAAATGCTCGAACAGTATCTCAACACCCACGGCAATAATGACTTCAGCGTTGATGCCCGGAACCGGATAAGACAGATTAAAACGCAAATGAGTGCGGCAAAACTGGCTGAAATTCTAAAAACCACAGACGAGTTCATCAAGGCAAACGATCTTGACCAGGCCCATGACTATCTGACACACCAGGTGGCCGAAACTGCGGACACGGAACATAAAAAAACGATCCAGCAGCGCCTGGATCAGTTGTCCGACCTTATCGAAAAAAGAGATTTTGAAAAACTGACGGCCGTGTCTCTGACCGGCGAACCAGATGAAAAAATCGCCTTGTATCAGAAATATCTCGAAAACCACCCCAATGGCAAAAACAGAGAACAGGTACAGTCGCTTGTCAATGAAATCAGCAACGAATATTTCATCTACATCAGCAAAATGCTTTCCTACCACGAAAGCCTCAAAAACTGGGAAGAATGCACTCGCCTGTGCCAAAATTATATTGATATCTATGACAACAGCCATTCGGACCAACTCAAACAGATGCTGCCGGAATATCAGAACAAAATCCGTAACGAAAAAATCTACAACACACTGGTTGAAAAAGCCTCGCGCCTGGAACCGGATTATCTGGCCGCTCTCGGCGTATTCAAAGACTTTCAGGCCGCCTACCCGGACGCCACCATTAATGAAAAAATCAACCGGCAAATTGATCTGCTGAATGAAAAACTGGCCGCGCAAAAGGCCGAACGGGCAACTGACGCGTTGCGACTGCAGCTTGCCGCCACCCAGGGCCGCTTCATTGAAAAACAGCCCGGGGTGGTTCTGGATACCCGCACCGGGCTCATGTGGCATCTGCTGGATTCGGACGCCGCAAAGGCCGGCACCTGCATGACCTATGAAAAAGGCAAAGAATATATAGCGTCTCTTACCACGGGCGGCTTTACTGACTGGCGGCTGCCCACCCCCGGAGAACTGACGGCGATACTTGAAACAGCCCCCACATTTCCGGTGAATGGAGAAAAAAGCTATTGGACATCGGACAGCTATTCCGCCTATTCCGACGGATGGCAGACCCATGTGACCTCGCTTTCATCAGGCGACGGGGATCAATGGGAAACAATCCGAAAAAATGCTCTGGAATGCGGCGCCGTGAGGGCTGTTCGGACGCCATAGGCGGCGGGATTGGATCTTTTCATGCAAATGCTGAGAAGAATTTTGACTCCCACGTCCAGATAGTACCTCACGCCTCAAATTCCGCGCAAAACGCAGGAAAATGAACCAATGCATAGGGGCACAAAAAGGTGTCAGGTGTCAGGTGTCAGGCGCCCGTTTTTAGATGTCTGAAAAGACGATTCTGGAAACCGACACCGCAATCTGACACCGTTATTATCGAGATGGCACATGGGTTGCGGGTGTCCCACATTCTCGTGTGGACGCCCCCGGCTATGCCGGTCAATCCGCATCACCGTCCATGACCGCATCATACAACAAATCAATGACCGGCGTCAAAAACCCTTCCGTATTGATGGCCTTAATAATGCTAAGATCTTCCCGGTCAGCCCCTGAAGTCAGTTTTTCAGCTTCATCCATGGTCGCCGCCATCAATTCTTCAGCATCCACGGCATTTCTGAATATCCGGGTCAATGCCATCCGGACACCGCTTGAGCGCCTCAGATTCATCATGTCCAGACTCTGACGGAGCATTTTCCCGTCAATGGTTTCAAGCTCCTCGATGGCTTTTTCCGCAAGCGACATCCCGGAAACAGATGGTGAAGCGGAATCCAGGGAACTGCTGGGCGCCCCTGCCGGAGGGGCATCCGCTGTTTCCCGGTATTCGTCGTCCAATACCGGGCCGGCATCATAGGTGATCGTCTCATGAAAAACGACGGATTCATCCACCACGATCTCGGCCGTATAGGCGAACCGGTCTTTTCCGGAAGGGATCTCATCAAATTCATTGATTGAGGCGAACGAGATTTCCCGGGCAAGAAGACGGCGCAGGGCTTCCATTTCCTGATAGCGCTTTACAGGATCGGTTTCCCGGGTATCAAAACGGGCGATAATGGCGTTATCATAGGTTTCAACATAGATATACACGGATTGGCCGGATTCAAAATTTACCCGAAACGAACCGCCCACATCCATCAGATCGGGCGGGCCAGCCAGAAGATTTTCCCTGATAATGTCAACCTTTTCATTCAATGTCTGAGGCATTTTGTTTCCCTGTTGCAACGGGTGATTATCTGAACTATCAAGCCCGAAAAGCCCCTGTCATTTAAACACTTCCTGCCACAGCAGATTAATGACAGGATCCAGAACCCCATCGCCGCATATTGATTTTATCGCCTGCAGCTCTGAACGATCTTCCTGGGAAACAATTCTCTTTGCTTCCTTGCGCACCGTTTTCTCAAGATCCGCAACATCCAGCGCGCTGCGAAAAATCCGTGTGATGGCAAGACGGACGCCGCTTGTTCGTCTGAGAGCCATTATATCAAGGCGCTGCCGCAGGGTTTTTGAATCAACGGTTTGCAGATTTTCAAGGGCTTCTTCAGCCAGGGATTTGGCGACCTTGATACGGTTTTCCGGCCCGGAGTCAAAATCAAGCGCAAAATCGGCCAGATCGTCAGCTTCCGTTTCTTTGTCTGGTTCGCCCGTTTCCTGCAAAGAGATCAATGAATCGGCACCGGGGGAATCACTTTCCGAATCTTCAACGACATCTTTTGTTTCAATGATCGCAATGTCATCTTCCCCAATTTCAATGGGCGCGTCATCATCGTCTTCGGCTTCAAAGCTCAGGTCCGCCAGAAATATATGGGCGCCGCCACTTTCTCTTGAGAGACAAAACGGCGCCACCCGAACGATTCCGGCAAGCACTTCGGAAAAAGCAAGGTGGGTTGATGTCACCTGCGCCTGCCGTTTCGAAGGATCCTGCTCTTCGGTTTTGATCCGGGCCCGAATGCGGTCCGGCGTATTTTTCAACGTAAACACGTCCACCAGATATCCGTTTTTCAGGCGGGTCCGGAGAACATTCTGTTTCTGCGCCACCTTCAGCCCGGCGGTCTGCAAAAAAGCCTTGATGGCAGTAATTTTCTCGTCAACTTCCTGATTCATTCAAAAACCGTCAGTCGCATAACGCAAGTCTTTTAATTCACAGTTTTAAGAAAAGACAGTGTCAAAGCACATAAAATCTGAATTCTTTCGGCAGGTTTCAATCCTGCCCCGCACCTGCCGGCCAAAGATAATAAAACCCGGCCCGGTTTAAAAAATCCACCGCCGGGAACCCCATGTCAATCAGTGCGGGGCTGGCCGCACCATATTGGGACTGAATATTATACACATTGTCATCCGGGTAATCCACCCGCCGGTACACTACCACCTGGCTGTCTTCATCCAGACCGGCCATCGCCTTGGTCCGGGCCACGGCTTCATCAATATACCCGATGTCATCGATTAATCCGAGTTTCAGTGCGTCATCAGCCAGATATATCCGGGCGGTCCGGACATCTGCCACGGCTTCGGCATCAATATTCCGGTGGGCAACGACCAGATCCAAAAACCGCTGGCCCAGGGCATCGGTCAAATCCTGAAAAATGGTTTGTTCGGCGTCACTTGTTTTTCTGAAAGGCGATCCCATATCCTTATTTTCGCCGGAGGTGTTTGCCGCAACCCCAACGCCGATCTTATCCATCAACTCATAAAATTTGGGCTGCAGAAAAATCACCCCCACCGATCCGGTAACAGACGTGGGATGCGCCATGATGAAATCTGCCGGGAGCGCGACATAATAGCCTCCGGAAGCGGCAATATTCATGAACACAGCGGTAACATTA
This sequence comes from Desulfobacterales bacterium, assembly GCA_963675805.2. Lineage (GTDB taxonomy): Bacteria > Desulfobacterota > Desulfobacteria > Desulfobacterales > Desulfosalsimonadaceae > SURF-3. Next base: position 677,884 of record CAXXNU010000007.1, read on the forward strand.
ACGCCGGTACGGTCTTTAAATGCTTTGATTTCATTGTAAAGGATATCGCTGGCCGTCACGGACCCGCCAGGGGAATCAATTTTCAGCACCACCGCCCGGATATCCGGGTCCTCAGCCGCCAGGTGCAAGCGGGAAACAATATCCTGAACCATGCTGGGCTGATCCGTGATCATTCCTTTTTTGGGAATATCGGAGATGACGCCATGCACCGGAATGATCAATACTTTTTCATCCCCTTTGCCTTCCAGCACGTATTCGGTTAAAGGATCCGTGGCATCCGTAAACAACTTGACCGAGGGAAACATGCACCCACTCAGCATCAAACCGGCCGCCAGCAGGACCGCGCTAAAAAATGTAAATCGCCTCACAGCTTTTCTCCAATCAATTTCACCGCATCCTAAATATTTTTCTTTGAAAGCAGCGCCCTAACGCCCATATCCGGCTCCTTGCCATTTATCAGACGCATCCGCCGATACCTAAGGTTTCACAATAAAGAACAATACAGGATGTTTCGGTGAATCTCAAGCATGAATCTTGACTATTGACCTTTAAATATAACGATGAACATGGGGAAAAAGCAGTGAATTTTTTTCAGAGGATAAAACTTTTTCAGGCGGCATCATTAAAAAGGGCGCCGTGGTTTTGCTCACACCTCAAAAAGAGACGCTTTTATAACCTGAAATGCAACCGGTTTGACGGAGGTGTGATCCGGTTTTTATTTTTTTTGGGTGGAGGACTGAATCACAGGCGCGCAATGCCGTTGAACTTTAAAATGGGGCTCTTTTGATGGCATTTTGATTCCAAAAGAAAAAGGCGACCTTTAAAAAGTCGCCTCAGTCTTTGATTTTATTGGTGGAGCTGAGGGGGATCGAACCCCTGACCTCATGACTGCCAGTCATGCGCTCTCCCAGCTGAGCTACAGCCCCGTGTGAACAAAGTGCAACCTAATAAAATGAAATTTTCCTGTCAATAAATATTTTCATCTGTTGGCCGTTCGCCATAAAAAACCATTCACCTGAAAAAACAACACGGTAAGGTTCTCATTGTATATAACAGATATTCTATTGACAATAACCCTGCCAAATAATAATAACATACCACAAATTTAGGATTTGCCTTCAGGCAAATCGCTCTAAACAAAACAATCAGCTTTATTCTGATTACAAAACCATCTCTCGGATTTCAAAGGGGAATTCAATGCTGAACGCAATGCGACAAAGTGCCGGTTCCTGGATCATCAAGGTCCTTTTGGGGATCATCGTAGTGGCTTTTACCTTTATGGGTGTCGGGTCTTTTAATGCCAGGCAGAATGCCAAAGTAGCCACTGTTAACGGGGATATCATCGATATCACCCAGTATCAGCGGGCCTATTACAATGTGCTGGAAAACCTGCGCGCCCGGTTCGGCAACCAGCTGAATGATGAAATGATCAAAATGTTCAATGTGCGCCAGCAGGCCCTGGATGGTTTGATTGAAACCACCCTGCTGCACCAGACCGCAAAACAAATCGGCTTGCGGGTACCGGACGCGGAACTGGCCCAGTCCATTGCCCAGATCCCGGCCTTTCAGCAAAATGGGGCGTTTGATCCCCAGCGCTATAAAATTCTGTTGAGCCAAAACCGGCTCACCCCTGAATCTTTTGAAGCGATGCAAAAAGAAGCCATGATGATGGACCGGCTGCGGTTCATGGTCACGAAAAGCGCAAAAGTATCTGACAATGAAATCCGCCAGTGGTATGAATGGGAAAATACCTCGGTGGACATCGACTATGCCGTGTTTAAGGCAGCCGATTTCAAAGATATTGAACTCACCGATCAAATGCTTCAGGAATATTACGACGCGCACAAGGAAGAATACAAAACCCAGCCGAAACTTCAGGCCCGTTACGTTAAATTCGATCCGGAATCCTATAAATCCGCTGCCGTGGTTTCTTCTGATGAAATTCAGCAATACTATGATGAGCACCTGGAAGAGTTCAAACAGCCGGAAACCGTTTCCGCCCGCCACATCCTTTTTAAAGTTCCCCAGGACGCAGATGCGGAAACCAATGAAACCGCCCGGCAAAAAGCCGCGGCCGTAATGGAAAAGGCCCGGGCAGGTGAAGATTTCGCTGAACTGGCAAAAACCTATTCCGAAGGCCCTTCCAAAGACAACGGCGGACAGCTTGGCGAATTCAAGCGCGAAGATATGGTCAAACCCTTTTCCGATGCCGCCTTTGCCATGGCGGTGGGGGATATCAGTGAACCGGTGAAAACTCAGTTTGGATGGCACATTATTAAGGTGGAATCTCACAACCCGGCATCCACCCTGGCCCTGGAAGACGCCACTGGTCAGATCACGGAAAAACTGGCAGACAGAAAAGCCAGAAATCTTGCCTATGATGCGGCCCTTTCCCTTTATGATATCACCTTTGACGGGGAGGAGCTTGAAAAAAACGCCAGAGACAGTGGCCTTGAGTTGACAACCACCAATTTTTTCACCCGGCAAAAAGGCCCTGAAAATATCGCCAATACTCCGGCATTTGCCGAAACAGCATTCAAACTGCCCATGATGGACCTGAGTGATATCACGGAAATCGGCAATGCCTATTATCTGATTCAGGCCATTGACCGGGAGCCGGAGAAAATTCCGGCACTTGCGGAAGTCAAAGATAACGTCACCAGAGACGCAAAAAAGGCCCAGCAGAAAATCGCGGCGGCAAACGTAGCGGCACAATTCCTTGAAAAAGCCAAAGCCGCCGGATCCGTCCTGGCCGCCGCAGAAGAAGATACGTTGATCACCGTCAAATCAACCGGCCATATCACCCGGAAGGGCTCGGTGCCAGGCATTGGAAATGATCAGAAGTTTATCGCGCAAGCATTTGAGCTGACAGAAGCCGCGAAAATTCCGAATCAGGTGGTGGACGGTCAGGCCGGATTATATGTTCTGGAGTTGAAAGAAAAAAAAGCCCCCCTGGATCAGGGACTGGATATCGCCAAAACCAGCATTCGCGACCGGATATTGTCCCAGAAACAAAATGCGCTTTACAGCGCATGGGTGAAAGAACTCCGCAACAACAGCGACATTACTATTTCCAGACAATTTTTAAACAACTAAATCCAACTCATTTGACTAAAATTGTTTTACAAAAACACTAATTAATGATATTGACCGGTTAGCAGCAACCCGGAAATACCCGCTGCACATCAAAAAAAAAACCTGAATTGGACCTTGTTCCATTTAGGGGTCCAATTCAGGCGACCTTTACTTTTTCGATAACGTAAATATACCGGCACCTATGGGCGCGGCAAAAAAAACAAAAAAAAAGAACAAACCGGTTGAAACCGATGAGGTCGTTGTCAAACGATGCCCGGAATGTTTTGTGCATCTGCCCTTAGATGCCAAAGAATGCTTTTCCTGTCACGCAAAAATCGGCAAGGTGGACAAGTATGGCAAAGCACGAAAGGGCATCAACTGGATATCTTATATCGTTTGTATCTTATCCTGGGCGTTTTTGATTTTTTACCTCAAATGGGCCTTTGATTTCTGATTTTTTTATTTCGCCAGCATGGCGCGCATCATATCCGCCGTATTCTCCGCATGATCCGCTATATTTCCGATAATCCCCGTTAATTTGACCAGGTGGAGAACTGCAATCGGGTCCTTTTCATGTTTAAAAATTTTCTTGATCAGGGCATATTCCCGCTTGTCCGCTTCATGCTCCATCTGCCGAAGATTTGTTATGATTTCTTTGATCTTCTGCCGCTGTTTTTCGGAAAAATTCTTAAAATAAATCCGGGCCTCGGCGACCATGATGGTCAATTCTTCAATGGGTTCAATCACCGCGTCGATCAAAAGAAATAAATCCTTTTCCGCGTATTCGGGAATTCCGGCATCCGGCCGAAAAGAAAGCCAGTTGATGGCCTCTTTGACCGAATCGAGAACATTGTCCTGCTCCCGCAGGTATCTGAACAACTGAAATTTTTCAATGGGCATCATCACGCCCTTGGGCAGATGCCCCCGTATGCGGCGCTTGATGGCGTCCGCCTCATTCTCAAACCGGGAGACCTCCTGCCGGAGTTCCTCAAAGGTTTCACACTGCGTGGAAGCATAGCATTCAATGGCCTGCTGAAACGCCCAGGAACACTCCTTTACTTTCTCCGCATGCTCCTGAAGCGCGTCAAATGGTGAAGTAATAAAGATTGAAGCAAACGGTATACGCATGTAACGCCTCCTTTAGAAGATAAACTCAAAAATATTAAACAGCACCATGCAGGTCACGGCCGCCACCGGGACCGTTAATACCCAATATAACATGATTTTAAAAATGATATTAAAATTAACCGCTTCAATCCCCCGGGCCAGCCCAACCCCCATCACCCCGCCGATGGCGGCATGGGTGGTGGACACCGGCAGTCCCATTTTGGAAGCCACCAGCACCGTGGTGGCAGCGGAAAAATCCACGGCAAACCCCCGGGTATTGCTCAGGGTGGTGATGCGCTCGCCAACGGTTTTGATCACCCGGGAACCGCCCATGGCAATTCCCAAAGCGATACCGACACCGCCAAACAACAAAAGGAAAACAGGCACCGGCACGGTCGCGCCCACGGACCCGGTTTTCACAAGAAAATAGATCACCGCGAGCGGTCCAATGGCATTGGCCACATCATTGGCGCCCTGGGCCAGGGCCACGTAGCACGAGGTGCCGATCTGTATGCGCCGAAAAATATCTTCCGGACCCCTGTCTTGTTTATCCCGCAAAAGCCGTTTGATCAAATATTTGCAGGCCCCCCCGACAATAAAAGAGATAACCAATGAAATTGCGGCAGCAGTGAGAGATGAGAGTTGAACGGATTTTCCCAGCGGCGTCTTGAACAAAAATGACATAGCGCTGATAAACACCGCAAGCCCGATAAAAAAAGGCGACCAGCCAAGGGCCGCTTCGTAAGCCCGGGTCCGTTTGAGCACGAGCCAGACGATCAGCTTAAACATCAGAAACCCGATGACCAGGCTGAACACCGGCGAAATCACCCAACTCAATACCACTGCCCCCAGCTTGGACCAGTTGACAACAGTCACTCCGCCGGCTACCAGGCCGAAACCCACCATGGCACCGACAATGGAATGGGTGGTGGATACGGGAAGGGACTTCCAGGTGGCAAAAGAAACCCACAGCGCGGCGGATAAAAGGGCCGCCAGCGCGCCGATCAGGGCCATATGCGGATCATTCAGCACATCGGTTGAGATAATTCCCTTACGGATGGTGTTGGTGACGTGGGAGCCGATAAACGTCGCCCCCACAATATTTAAAATACCGGCAATAAAAATCGCCTGACGCAGCGTAATGGCCTTGGCGCCCACCGCAGATGCCATTGAATTGGCAACATCATTGGCGCCGATATTCCAGGCCATGTAAAAACCGATAATAAAACCGAAAATCAGAATGGGAAGTTCAGCTGTCATTATTCTGCCACTTTTTCCTCTCGCTGTCGTAATAAACGAAATGGCACGCCTCAGGGTGCAATCCCGCTCTTTTCTATTGGTTTGAGCCGGTATTAACACAGGCCCCAAACAACATCAAGGCAAAATACAATGCGATGGATCGGCCCCTGCCAGACAGGTGTTTCCCCTCCAAAATAACATCCCAAACTGAAAACTCAGCCCCTGGACAACCATGGCCGCCCAAGGCAATCGCATTTGACTTTTGGCAAATTCAGGTTATTGTTTTTAAAGTAATGATTGCCTGTGCAATCCATCCCAGCACCGGATGATCCTGTTTAACCCGTTAAAAAAATAAGTTAAATTAAAAAACGGTGAATCAAGACACCCTCTCTTTAAAAAACGCAACAGGGTAAAAACCATCATGAAGCATCCTATATCTGCAAATCGACTCTTTCTCACCCTTTTCTGTCTTATCTGCACAGGCGTTATCGGTTGTGGCGCAGGCGCATATTCCGCCCCGCCGGATTCCCGTCCAGCGCCTGCGCTGACACTTGCGGAAACATTGGAAACTGCTGGCGCACCAGAGGATAAAAAAAACCCTGATTTTGAAGCGGCTCCGGAAACGTCTGCAGATAGCAAAGACGCGGCCATCTTTTTCCCGGCCCGCCAATGGGCTCACGCGGCCAGTGACCTGACCCCGGATCCGGAGGTTATTTTCAAAACCCTGCCCAACGGGTTCCGGTATGTTCTGATGCAGAACCATCGGCCGGAAAACAGGATCAGCATGCACCTGTTTGTCCAGGCCGGGTCCATGCATGAGAAAGATCACGAACGCGGCATCGCCCATTACCTTGAGCACATGCTGTTTAACGGATCGGAAAATTTCCCCCCTGGCGAACTGGTCAAATATTTCCAGAGCATCGGTATGAAGTTCGGTCCGGATGCCAACGCGAGCACCGGATTTTACAGCACTGTCTATGACATTGACCTGCCGGAAAACGACCCTGAAAGCATCGCAAAGGGTCTTACGGTAATGGCGGACTATGCCGAAGGGGCCCTGATTCTGGAGCGTGAAGTAGATAAAGAGCGGCCTATTATTCTGGCGGAAAAAAGAACTCGGGATTCAGCGGGTTACCGGACATTTGAAGAGACTTTCAAATTCGAACTGCCCAATGCCCTGCTATCGGACCGTCTGCCCATTGGCACGACGGAAGTCATCCAAAACGCGGACCGGAATCTGCTGAAGCATTTTTACGACACCTGGTATCGGCCCGGGCGGATGATCCTGGTGATGACCGGAGACTTTGATGTGGCAGCGGCAGAAGACCTGATCGCTGAAAAATTTGACTCCCTGGCCCCCCGGGCGCCGGCATCGGATTACCCGGACCCCGGATTTGTCGATCATAGCGGAATTAAACCATTCTATCATTATGAACCGGAAACCGGCAATACAACTGTCAGCATTGAAACCATTACCCGGGAAATAACACCGGCGGATACGGCCAGCCAAGAAAAAGTGCAGCTTCTCTCATCCATGGCCAACCATATGGTTAACAAACGCCTCGCGGAAATGCTCGATGATCCGAAAACGCCGTTTACCCGGGCCATGATCAGTTCCGGATATTACCTGAACTACCTCAAAGGCGCTGAAATCAGCGCGGACTGTCCGCCGGAAAAATGGGAAGCCACCCTTGGCGCCATTGAACAGATCCTCCGCCAGGCCCTGGCCTACGGATTTACCGAAAATGAGATCCAACTGGCCCAAAAAACCTTTACCGCCGCCCTTGACAAAGCGGTGAAAGCCGCGCCGACCCGGGAAAGCAGCCACCTCGCCCGTCAAATTCTGCACAGTCTGAACGCGCGCAATGTGGTCATGTCACCGGCCCAGGTCAAAATGCTCAAAGACCCCATGATCACATCCGTGACCGCCGAGGACCTCCATCAGGCCCTTAAAAACGACTGGGATGCCGGTCACCGGCTGATTCTCGTCACTGGAAACGCGGATCTCAAGCGCACGGGAGCAGACCCGGCACCCACTCCGGAAAATCGCATCCAGGCGGCGTATGCCCTTAGCACGGAACAAGCCGTGACCGCGCCGGAAGAAAAAGAAGTATCCGCTTTCCCCTACCTGCCAACGCCCGCCGCAAAAGGAACCATCACCCACCGGGAAGAGATCCCGGACCTGGGAATTACCCGGGTTACCTTTGCAAACGGGGTCCACTTAAGCGTCAAAGCCACAGATTTCAAAGCCAATGAGGTTAAGGCCGCGTTAATTTTCGGTGACGGCCGGGCATCCGAGCCCGCGGACCATCCGGGGCTGGCAAGCCTTGCCCAAAAGGTGGTGCAGCTCTCCGGACTGGGGGAATTGACCCGGGATGAATTGAAACGTGCCCTTACCGGCAAAAACACCCATGTCCAGTTTCAGGTGGAAGAGGACTATTTCGCTCTCGCAGGAAATTGTGTGACCGATGAATCAGAATTGCTGTTTCAGCTATTTCACAATTATCTCGCCGATCCGGGCTTCCGGGCGGATGCTTATGCGCTGGCTCTTGATCAATATAAACAGGAATACGACTCTCTGGCCCATTCCATTCAGGGCGGCATGGTGTTTGATGGGTACCGGTTCCTGGCCGGCGGCGATACCCGGTTTGGACTGCCGGATTTTGACACCTTTGCGAAAAATTCTCTGACAGACATTAGAAACTGGCTCGCTCCGGCCTTTCGAGAGGCGCCTGTGGAAATCACCCTGGTGGGAAATCTGGACCCGGAAAGCGTGATTGAACTGGCGGCCCTCTATCTCGGCGGCCTGCCGGGCAGACACAACACCACCGGTGCCTTTGCTTCAGGCAATCGTCACCCGGCATTCCCGGCCACAGCAGCCCTGACCGTCTATGTCCCTACGGTGATTCCCAAAGCATTGGTGACCCTGGCGTTCAGTACGAACGATTTTCGAAATATTACTGAAAACCGGCGGCTTTCCGTGCTTTCGGAAATTTTTGACGACCGGATGCGGGTTCGTATCCGTGAGGAAATGGGAGCCAGTTACACCGCCTATGCCTACAACAACCCCAGCCGGGCTTATGACGGATACGGGTTGTTAAGTGCTGTGGTTCAGGCGGACCCGGAAGACACCGGCACCGTGACGGCGGAACTCTACCGGATTGCAGATGATATGGCCGAACAGGGGATCACGGAAGATGAGCTCAGCCGGGCCGTCAATCCCATCCTCGCTTCCATCAAAGAGCGGGTCAAAACCAATGACTACTGGCTTGAAAGCGTACTGAAAAGGGCCAGCCGTTATCCGGCCCAGCTGGACTGGTGCCGATCCTTTTACAATGATTACGCGGCCATCACGGCCTCGGAAATAAATGCCCTGGCCCGGAAATATCTGATCACGGACAACGCCGCCACCGTGGTGGTAGTGCCGGATGGGAAACAAAAACCCACTGCCGCGCCCCCTGAAGCGGAAGCGCCATTTTAATGCCGGTTGCTGTCCCATTTAAAAATTTCGACAAATCCGTGCCCGAAGTGCTGGATGCGCTTGGGACGCGAAACCCCCTGGCCGGTGTTTCCCGCATCCTGCTTAAGCCGAACCTGGTGACGCTTCAGCCGCATCCCGTGACCACTGCCCCGGACTTCTGCCGGGCGGTGATCCGTCATCTCAGGTCATTCACAACAGCTGAAATCGTCATTGCCGAGGGCACGGGGGATCCCTCCCGCACCACCCTGGAAGTTTTCGAACAACTGGGGTACCAGAAACTGGCCGCGGAATTTGCCATTAAACTCATTGATCTCAACACCGCACCGCTGAAAAAACTGGCACGGAGCGACTGCCCCCGGTTTCCGGAAATGGTTCTGCCGGAAATCGCGTTTACGCATTTCATCATCTCCCTGCCCGTGCTCAAGGCCCATTCCCTCGCCGGCATTACCGGATCATTGAAAAATATGATGGGATTTGCGCCGCCGGCGCACTACTCCGGGTGTGGCGGCATCTGGAACAAGGCGGAATTCCACAGGGACATTCATCAGGCCATCGTTGATCTGAACCGTTACCGGAAAGCCGATCTCACGCTCATGGACGCCTCTGTGGGCATGCCGGATTATCATCTGGGCGGCCGGATCTGTGATCCGCCGGTCAATCAACTGATTGCGGGATTCGATCCCCTGGCTGTGGACCGGAAGGCGGCGGAACTGCTGGGGCTGGACTGGCGAACCATTCCGCATCTTACGGCGTCATTTGAAGATGCCCCAGGCTTAACGTCTTATTAATGCATTCCGGCAGGGTTTCCTGATGGTGGGTGACATACACCAGGCCAAAATCAGCGATTTTTGCCATGGCATCCACCAGATGTTTAAACCGCTCCTGCTGATGCCGGTCAAATCCCAGACAGGGTTCATCCAGAAGCAGGAGATGCGGATTTTTCACCATGGCCCGGGACAGCAGACACAGCCGCTGACGGGTCGCCGGCATATCGGCCAGCCTTACGTCTCTCACTTCCGACAGGCCCATGACATCCATCCACCTTTCGGCAATCTCCCGGTTGTCCGGACGGCTGTGCCCGATCAGCCCGATGGTGTCATAAAACCCGGACTCCACCACCTGCACGCCCGTAAAATGGTACGGGAAATACTGAAACAGCTCCGGCGACATGAATCCGATTTTCCTCTTGATGTCCCAGATGCTCTCGCCGCTGCCGCGTTTTACGTCAAAAAGCACCATGTCATTGGCATAGGCCTGGGGATGATCACCATTGATAAGGGACAGCAAGGTGGATTTACCTGATCCATTGGGGCCGGACAGGGCCCAGCAATCCCCCGACCGGATCTCCCAGTTGATATTCTCGAAAATAACCGTTTCCCCATAGGCCACCCGGACATTTTTCATTCCCACCAGCACATCATAATGCGCCCTGTCTTGGCGACGCATCACTTTTTGCAGTCCAACCGGATCCGGAAGTGGGTGAGACGCGACGTCTATGCGCTCAGGAACAAACCGGTGCCGGGGCATGGCAGTTAATTGTCTGTCTCTGTGCAGCACCGCCACATGGGTAATGATCTCTGGAATCTCTCGGGGGCGGGTGGCCATGATTATGGTCGTGCCGGATGCGTCAATGTCTGCGAAAATATCTTCGAATTTTTCCCGGGTCACCACATCCAGGCCGTTTAATGGATTGTCCAGAAGCAGGATTTTCGGATTTTTCAGCAGTGCCGCGGCCATGCGGAGCCGCTTGGTCTCGCCATTGGACAATTTGATCAAATGCGTAGTCAAAAGGGATGCCAGATGAAATGTCTCAACCACCCGGTCTATTGTCCATTTTGTGGTCCATTGTGTTTTCAGATGGTCCGGGGAAAAGTGTTCTTCGGCTTTTTCCCGTAAAAAATCCCTAACGGTTGGCGTATTGTCGCTGTATCCCGCGTTGAACCGCTGCTGATAAAAAAAATCCCTGGTATTGGAAAGGTTTTTGAAATCGTGCCGCACGTCTACATAGGCCATCAGGCGGCTGCGGGAAAACAGGGGATCGGTAATGGTGTGTTCCTGTTTGTACGTTTCATACCAGAGATGAGAGATTTTGCCGTGGGCAATCACATATCGCCCGGCCAAAGCTTTCAACAGCGCGCTTTTGCCAGACCCGCCCTCCCCCACAACGGCCCAGTGCTCGTTTTCGTTAATCTCCAGGTTCAGGCCGGAAAACAGAACCTGATCGCGGTATTTAACGGTGGCGTTTTCTATTTTCAGCCGTTGGATGATTTTTTTCTCCAAGAAAGACAATGTGATGAATGCGCGTTAAAAACGGCAACTCCCTGTTTGACAATATCGGATTTTTTCCCTACGTTTCAACCGATACTTCACACATCACCCAGATAAAACAGATCGTTCTTTAAAATTTGGTTTTAACAGAGAGGGCATTGCCCCCCGGGCGCTGACCGAGCACGTCGATCATGGTTGCCGGTGAGCGGTTTGATCACCGGCCCGGTATGTTCATCAGGGTGCGGATATTCTCTGTCCCGCATCCGGATCACCCGGCAGCCATGCAGATACTTGCCATGACCATAGCAACCCTGTTCCTGTTGATCTGACGGTCATGCCGGATGGGGCATCGCCGTCCGGCACCTGCATGACGCCGCAGAATTTTTTGTACTTAACCTGTTCAACTGCATAGGATATCCACTTTGAAGCCATTTGTAAAAATAGCGACCGCTCGATCCCCGGGCGGCGGAGAGATGGAACTGTATCAGCGGGACCAGAATTTTACTATCCGGATCAATGGTCAGGAACTGATGCAAAGCCGCCAGCATGAATCGGAACGGGAACTGGCCCGGCTGGGGTGTGCGCACTTAACAAGTCACAAATCACCAAACATTCTCATCGGTGGTTTAGGCATGGGATACACCCTGCGTCAGGCCCTTGACATGCTCGGCCCCGGTGCCCGGATCACCGTAGGGGAGCTGATGGATGCCGTGGTTAAATGGAACCGGGAATTTTTTGGCGCACTCAACGGCCAGCCTCTGGAAGACGTGCGCGTTGAAGTCAGAACGGACGATATTGTTGAGCTGATCCTTAAATCCAAAAACCAGTTCGATGCAATCCTCCTGGATATCGACAATGGCCCCAATGCAATGACGGATGCGGGAAATTTTCGTCTATACGGCCCTGACGGCATCCTGGCCTGCCGCAATGCGTTGCGAGACAGAGGGTGTCTGGCGGTGTGGTCGGCAGATCCCAGCAAGCAATTTGAAAAGCGCCTCATGAGCGGTGGTTTTCATCTTTCCCGTTTCCGGGTCCCTGCTTACAAAGGGAGCAAATCCGAATCCCGGTTTATCTGGGTGGCTTCAGAGGACAAAAAACGCCTGCCCCCGGGCGGCGGCACCCCCCGACCGCCAAAAGGGAACCGGAAAAAAACACGCCCTTAACCTGGCATGTCGGAGTGTTGATTGAATTACCCGTCTATCAAATCAGACCGGTTCAAACCACGATGGCAGGCTGTTCAAATATACAGTGACAAGAGTCCCTCCAAAGGCTTCCAAAAATGCAGGAAATCAGGATGATACCCTGTTAATTGCAGGTTTGTCTGCCCTTGACGTCTAAAAAAATGGATGATTCAAAAGCCCGCTGGTCTTTTGCGCCGGCCCCATAATCCGAATGACTTCCCAATGGCCTCCGAACCGGAACCTGTGAAGGATGAGGTTAAAAATGAATTTTTCAAATTCTTACGCAAATTTAGATGACATTTTTTTTGAAAAAATAGCCCCGGTACCGGTTAAAGCCCCGGCGCTTTTTTTGTGGAATGCCGGCCTGGCCGAACAGCTGATGATCCCGGATGAACTGGCACACAATCCGGACGCCCTGGCCCAAATATTTTCAGGAAACACCATCATTGCCGGCGCCGACCCGATTGCCACCGCCTATGCCGGGCACCAGTTCGGCAGCTTTGTTCCCCAGCTCGGAGACGGAAGAGCCCACCTTTTAGGGGAGGTAATCGATCAATCCGGGCATCGATGGGACATTCAACTCAAAGGGTCCGGTCCCACATCCTTTTCCAGAGGGGGCGACGGTCGCTGCGCGCTCGGGCCGGCAGTCCGTGAGTTTATCATGAGCGAGGCCATGCACGCCCTGAAAGTACCGACCACGCGATGCCTGGCCGTTGTCACCACCGGGGAAACCGTGTTTCGTGAGAGGCCATCCCCGGGGGCAGTGGTGACGCGTGTGGCGTCAAGCCATATCCGTATCGGGACATTCCAGTACTTTGCCGCCCGGGGCAACCTTGACGCGATTAAAATGCTCTTCACCCATACAATGGAGCGCCACTATCCGGAACTATTGGAAGAAGAATATCCTTATCTAATGTTTATCAATAAATTCATTAACCGTCAGATTCAGCTGGTTGTTGACTGGATGCGGGTGGGGTTTATCCACGGTGTTATGAATACCGACAACACCGCCCTTTCCGGAGAAACCATTGACTATGGCCCCTGCGCCATGATGGGGATCTATGATCCAAAGACGGTTTACAGTTCCATCGATACCATGGGGCGTTATGCCTTTGGCAACCAGCCGGCAATATCCCAATGGAATATCGCGCGGCTGGCGGAATGCCTGCTGCCGCTGATCAGTGAAGACCCCAAAAAAGGACTGGCTCAGGTCGAGCCGGTTATTGCCGAATTCCCCGCCCGGTTTGAAAAAGCCTATTTGGCAATGATGGGAAAAAAGCTGGGGCTGACGGTCGTTAAGCCGGAAGATAAGGCGTTGATTACGTCGCTTTTAAACCGTCTCAAAGAAAAGCGCCTGGACTACACCATCACTTTCGACCAGATGACCCGGTCCCTGACATCTGAAGCTGTCGCCACGCAGGTTAAAAATGATCTTGGGGACGGCTTTGATCTCTGGCAAAAACGATTAAGGGAGCAGTCCGGGAATTTTCAGTCTGGGGATTTTCGGGAAGCACAGAAATTGATGCGGCAGCACAATCCCGTGGTGATTCCAAGAAACCATCATGTTGAAAAAGTGATTCAGGAATGTGAGCAAAACGGCAAAACCGGGCTGGCTGAAAAATTTCTCAAGGTCCTTCGCGCGCCCTATGAAATGCTAACACACACCCCCGATTTTCAGGATCCGCCGGCTGACGGTGATAAGGATTATAAAACGTTTTGCGGAACGTGATGTTTTAAAATCAGAATTGGTACACCGGGCGTATCAGCAAATGAATATCGTATTCAGGACTTTTCACGTCCAAAAGGAAAGAAACCGATAATTCCTTTTTCGATGGTGAAAAGAGCTAAGGCCCGTACTCACCGGTTGACAGTGGGGCCGTGCTGGCAATTTCTGTGCAGCCATGCATTAGCCTTTTCTCTTTGATGCTTTTTTATAAACAAGGTTCTTGTCCCTTTTTCCAACAGCAATAACCAGAACCACTATTTCCTTTTCAATGACTTCGTAAACCAGACGATAGCCACTCGCTCTCAGTTTGATCTTGTAATGATTTTCAAACCCATGCAGCTGGTTAGCAGGCACATGAGGATTTTGCAGGCGTTCTCTGAGTTTTTTCTTCAGTTGCGCCTGTATGGATGAATCGAGCTTCTTCCATTCCTTCAAGGCGGTGGGCAGAAATTTAAGTGTGAATTTATATCTCATCAATATCAACTTCAACCGCTTTTATTTTTTCATTCTGCCGCTCCTTGACGATAAGACCGAGTTGGTAATCCTCCAACCTGTCCATCAGCTTTTCGTAAGTGGCCGCCGGGACAAGGTACGCGGTGGGTTGGTTGTGATTTAATATTGCAATGGGTTCTCCCTCTGCTTGATCTATGAGGGCACTGGGATTTCTTTTCAGCTCGGTGATGCTGGCTGAGCAGTTTGCAAGTACGGATTTCATGACATTTACCTCATGACTTTAATTTAGCACCATATTATGGTCTTAATTTAGGCCTGAATTGTCAAAATGTCAATTTGAAATCTATAAAGGTGAACGGTCACGCTCAATTGTGTTCCGTGCAGAGCATTTCCGGTTTAAGAAGGAACTCCCTTTTATGTCATCGATGGGTGATGTGCCATACGTGACCGGGGGTATAATGTCGCTTTGCTCGCGCCATTTCTATATTGCCGTTTTTAGCCTCAAAAAGATCCATATAGAACCATTTTAAAGGCTATTTTTTTAAAAATTATCTATATTTTTAATTATTTAGCTTGGCCCGACCCTCGCCCGTCGCCCGGGAATTATTTAGTGAGGTCCGACCCTGGTCGAACTGGTCGAATGGTCTCTCGAGCGACCTGGGTCGCTCAAAAAATTGGCCTTACAAAGATTTGTCGAATTATTTTTTACAAAAGAGGTGATAATAAGCGGCATGTTCTTTCCCAAAACCGTATCGCCAACCCTCGTTTATACAAATCTTCAAACCCGATTTCCTTGCTCTTGTTGAAATCTTGAATAAATCTGTCTTCAAGGTTTTTTGTGAATATTTTGTCAGATATGATCACGCCCAGCTCAAAGTTTAACCTGAAACTTCTGATATCTGCATTTGCCGAGCCAACAACTCCCCAGTCACCATCCACGACAAGGGACTTTGCATGGAGCATTGATGCCCTGTATTCGAATATGCGGACACCTGCATCAATAAGTAATGGGTAGTAAGAGCGGGCTGCCGGGCCGACAATTGCGATATCGCTTTTTTCAGGTACGAGTATCCGGACATCAACCCCCCTTGCGGCAGCGCTTATCAGAGCACGCAAAGTCGGTGTATCTGGAATAAAATAAGGGGTTGAAAGGTAACAGAATTTTTTTGCAGAGGTTATCCCCACAAAATAAACAAGGCTGCTGGCATTATAATCATTCTGATCCGGTCCGCTTGGAACAATAGCAACAATGGATGTCCCCTTTTCAGTATTTGCAGATACCGTATTTTCATATTGCAATGTCTGGCCGGAGGCAAATTTCCAATCCTCTAAAAATGTTTGTACAAGATCAGCAACAGCGGGACCTTGTAATTTCAGGTGGGTGTCCCGGAAAAGGGTTTCTTTTTTTTGCTTTCTTACTCTGCCGGAATACTGATTTCCTATGTTCATCCCGCCGGTAAAACCGATAATGCCGTCTATGATAATGATTTTTCGGTGATTTCGCAGGTGAACGGACCAGCGCCTTTTTAATGGGTTGACTGGAAGAAAAGCGATTGCCCTCCCACCGGCAGCCCTGATTCTTGCCAATCTATCTGCATCAATACGCAGAGACCCGACAGCATCATATAAAAGCAGAACGTCAACCCCGCTTTCTGCTTTTTCAGCCAATAGCTCTAAAAATTCATGCCCGGTTTCATCATTACTGATGATGTAATATTCCGCCCAAATAAATTTTTTGGCTTTGTTGATACCCTGCTTGATCTGATCAAATGCATTAATGTTCTCTACAAGCAAGTCTGCTTTGTTTCCGGCTGTTGGCAATAAATTGGTAACAGCGGACGCAAGATGAAAAACAGATCCTTGTTCCTGCAGTGAAAAATTTGTCAGCCCCACCTTAATTGCTTCTTTACGCACCGCGTCCATGGAAAGACGTTTGCGACGGGTGGTTGCTTTGATATTTGGATTTGCAAAAAAGATATAAGCGAGTGCCCCAAACCCGGGAAAAGCAATAATCGCAAAAATCCACGCGAGCGTGCTTTCCACGCCATGACTTCTTGATATGGCGCGATAAATGGCGAAGATATCAAGAAAAAAAACAACTATGCCTATATCAAATATTAGATTTTGCAATGTGTTCTAAAGGTTTTAAAAGGATTTGAATGCGTTTTGTAACCTGCATTTTTTTATTTTGTCGGGAGCATGAATAAAACGGGCTGATAAAACAAAAAAAAATGAGTTGCCCGCACAGAAGAGAGTCCGGATAAAACAATAACAACAAATAAGTAAAGGCATTTTGGAAAAAGCGCGTAAGTAAATTCCGGCCCTGGTTTCAGATATCAGATCTCTTCTTTTTATGGCAGTCGCAAAACTTTTCGCCACATTGATCGCAAACCTAAATCTCCCTGTCCCTGTCCTTGTCCGTGTCCGTGTCCGGTTCAGATGAAATCCGCTGTTTATACAAATAGCAGCCAACGACAGCACCAACCGCAACGATAATAATATGTTCCATCATGCATAGACACGTATGGCAGGCTATACACCAGTCAAATATCGATAAAAAGACTTAACAAAAATATAAAAGATTACCGCACCGAGAAGGCTCATTAAAATACCATAAAATAAGGGAAACATCTCGCTACGCCCAATCTTGCTTTTCTTGTTATTTTTTTCTCCGTCTTCAAACCAGAAGGTTCTTTTATGTCTTATGCCCTGATATCCCAAGTAAAAGGCTGCAATCGACAGAAATAAAATCACTATTGCACCAAACATATATGGCGGCTCCTTTGGCAAAATTTTTTACAATGGGTATCCCTTCTCGCCGGATACATTACTGTGAATTCGGGTCGGACCAGGCCAACAGTTTGTATTCTGTTGAAAACGCTACAAAAAGACGTGTTTTCAGGGCGTATATTGTCCTTTAGGGAAAAAAACACTGCCGTAATGTATATGGTTTGAAATGGCCACGTGATTGAGGATACACCAGTCAAAACGATTCTTTGCTTCAAAAAGCCAATGCAACAAGCGTTTGCGGTCTTTTGCAAATTTAAGAAGGAACTCCCTTTTATGGCATCGATGGGTGATA
Organism: Desulfobacterales bacterium; assembly: GCA_963675805.2. GTDB lineage: Bacteria > Desulfobacterota > Desulfobacteria > Desulfobacterales > Desulfosalsimonadaceae > SURF-3. The sequence goes on from CAXXNU010000007.1 coordinate 695,496, forward strand.
TGCCATACTTGATCGGGTATATAATGTCGCCTTGCTCTTGCCATTTCTATATTGCCGTTTTTAGCCTCAAAAAGGTCGATATAGAACCATTTTAAAGGCTATTTTTTAAAAATTTTTCCATATTTTTAATTAGTTAACGTGACCCGCCCCTAAGCGCTGATGTTAGGGGTTATTTTATTTTGTTCATGTCAACATCGTATCCAGAATTTCTCATTTCTTTTGCCACATCAATTTTCCAAGCACCATTGTCGTCCATTAGTACGTATACAATACCTGAAATATCATTAGGGATTTCCAACTTACCTTTTACTAATGCACATACGTTGTGTCTCCCAAGCTTTCCATTTAAAAATCCATGCTCAAATACGACGTTCTGACGCGCTCTTGGTTGAAAGTCAGGGGCAGATGAGGAAGATTTTGCACCAATATCACAAGGCGTATAAAGAACAATTCCAAATCCTACATTTGAAAACTCTTCTATCTTTTCTATTATGGTTTTGCCAGAACTCGGTTGTTCATGGAGGATTATAGGCTCGTAGCCTAACTGTTCTATAAAACGGGCACATTCCATTTTAGCTAAATCATCATGCCCATGGACCAAAAAAATGTGGTTGCTCATAATTTTAGTCATTTGTTTAGGCTCATTTTTTTTTGAGGCCAGAATTTTTACTCTACCTATTACTTTCAGGAGTTCTGAAAATCCTTGATGGGAGTGTATTGTCCTGCCTGAGAGGAAGCCAGCTTCAAAATAATTTGGGTATTGAGATTCTCCTCCTCTTATTTTCGGCACCGAAACCTTTTGATTGCCAATAATCTCGCTGTAAATATCCTCTACTTCACCGTAAGTTTCACAAATTTTCTGATAGAGAAGGGTCTTTCCCTCTGAATCAGAAAATTTTATTGGATTGTATTTATCGACAAGATTTTTAAGATCTTCAAGTCGTTCAAGTTTATGTTTATAGTCCATGAGAACTACTCCATCGAAGATCTTCAGAGGGTGCGACCTTTTTGCGTTCGCTTAAGCAAGGTTAGGCCTTTCTTAATGTATTGCTTAATTCATATAGCTTTCCAGCAAGCCGGACCGTTTCATCATTTAAAAATCCTAAACCTTTCAATGAAATCGAATCTGAAATTTTTGATATCTTTGAAATCTGCCTTATATCTGGTATGCCGAGTAAATCAGGTGGCGAGTTCTCTGGGTCACTGCCCTGCTTCCAAGTAGGTAAAACAGGATTATGGGCTATTCTATTCCGCCATTTTGCCAACTCTTTCGCCTGCCCCCAAAGCTCTGCTATTTCAACTTTACTTGGATTATCCGAGGCATTGACGAGTTCTTCAATTCGGCTAATCCTTTGCGACAAGAATTTTTTCGTATTATGCAGGAAGGCCTCTTCAGTTTTTTCTAAACTGTCTAAATATTTGTATGATATTAGCTCTAAATTTGCAAAATTTAGCATATAAAAGCCGATAAGCTGACACCACTCCACCATATATGATTTATTTCTATCCAGCCCTAAAGTAGTTATTCCTTTTATATGACTCATATCTTTTGCCTAACGAACCGGTCAGGTGCAGTCAGGGCTTCCACTGACCTTTATGGGATGATAGAGTTCAAATACATTTGACATTTCAAAACAGCCCAAGCCCTGGTTGTCACCTGCACTGGAAGGTTAGCTCCTTTTAAATGATCGCTCTACCTCCATAGCGACTGCATCATAGAGTAATTCTCGCTCTCCGTAAGGAAGAAGAACAATTGATTGCTTTGGATCATTGAGCGCCTGAAAGTGACGAAGATTTTTGTCTCTGGTAAATCTGCATGGCTTGACTATCAAAGGGACAATCCTTGTTCCCTTTTCTTCTGCATTTTTTAGCAAAGGCGGAAGCTCATTATCAGTGATGAAATCTGAAGCTAAAAAGTCCGCGCTTACCAAAAGAATTGCAACTGATGCTCGATTTAATGCCTTTTCAATCTCATTCTTCCAATTGTCACCAGCACGAAGATACGTATCAACCCATAGCTCAATAAGACCGTCCCTCTCAAGAGGCTTTAAATGGATAAGAAGTCTGTCGAGGAAATTTTCGTCTTCATGACTGTAACTAATAAAGACGTTTGAATTCTTGGCTCGATCTGCAGTTAATCGTTCAAAGAGAAATTGCTCAGGATTCTTTAATGCTTCAGTGATAAATTTTGATAACCTTTCAATAAATTCATGAGAATCTGCAGATTCATAAATGAATATCCTTATCCCGGCCAGATCAAATGGTATATTTCGACCACTATCAGCAATTAAAAGAATTGGTTTGTTTAAAGCTCTTGCAAAACCAACCTCATGCATCACATTTGGGTTGGCATTCGATATATCAGCAATAATTAGGGTAGCATCCTTAATCGAAGACAAAGTAGTGGTATCAAGATCAGAATTATATTTAGTTTTGGTGTCTGCCCGGGCTACAATGGCTTTTGATGATGCTGCAGCCGCGCGAATCGAATTATAAATTATATCGGCTGATTCATCCAATGCCTGAATAACGAAAATTTGATTTTTGTTATTTTTCACGAAGATCACCTCAAGAGCTAACAACGATTATATATACGAATAGCCGCTTTAAAAAACAGCCGTTTCGCGTGGGAAGTACTTCATCGGACGCAAAATGGCGGGCTAAAACCTGAAAAAAAGGATAATCCCGCAAATGATGTCCAAAATTCTCAAATACGGAAAATACAAAACCCGCGAAAATGAATCACAATTTTCAACTATCGATAGATACCCCCGGCATTTGCCCCACCAAATACAGCGTCACACATTTTTCCAAATTATCCGATTGTTAGCATGATTTTGGTTTTGAGACAATGACCAAATCCGAAGATGTCCCCAAATTTTTTTTCTTTTACTTTTCTTGATGGGCAAGAAAAGTAACAAAAGAACCCACCCTGCGCTGCGGTGATCCCGGAACCCTCCGTCTCCGTGGTGCGGGCAAAAACTCGCTCCTGGATTTAAATGGCGGAGCGATCAGGCATAAATCGAATTGTTAGGATTGAAAAAACGAAGCAACATTGATCCGCTCAAACAGTTTGCCCGCATATTCCACGGAGCCTTTCGGTTCCGGGCCGCATCGCAATGGGTTTTTCAGGCCCAGCTTTGTGGTTCAAAATTTTAGATAGAGACGCGAGAAATTATTTTTCAGAATGGGGCGGCATTGATAACCGTTTTCAGTGCAAATTTCAGGAATGAAGATGTGGAATTTTCCCATTGCAACCCAGCCGAGGAGCGCCGAGGTTCCATGGAAAAAGGGAGCAAACTGTTTGAGCGGCGGTAGAGTCGGGATCTGGAAACTTCTGAAACCGGAGTAAAAGAGAACTATCTCTGAAAGATAAAAAATTAGCGAGTTTTTGATCCCGCCATGGAACCCGGCGGGACGAGGAAGACTGGGTTGCAGGGCGGCCTTTCTTTTGTTACTTTTCTTTGGCCGCCAAAGAAAAGTAAATAAAAAAACCAGAATGTTACATCCAATAAATTTCCCCGGACATGCCCGGGTCCTTACAGTAAAAACTTCCATGAAGTTGATCTGGGCTCCGATTCGCAACACTCGCTCTCCAGATTAGAATGCCGAAGTGTTGAGACATTACCTGAATTTGTCAGATCGGAAAGGCTCAGCAACATTAATCCGCTCAAACAGTTTAACCGCATACTCCACGGAGCCTTTCGGTTCCGGGCCGCATCGCAATGGGTTTTACGGGCTAAGCTTGACGGCTTCGTAAAAAGTTGAAAATCTTCTTTTCTCGTCATTCACGCGAAAGCGGGAATCCAGCAAATTCGATATGTTCTGGATGCCGGATCAAGTCCGGCATGACGGAATTCGACTTTTTGCGGCTGCGTCAAGCTTTGTGGTTCAAGCTTTCACATGGAGACGCGGCAAATTATTTTTTTCAAAACAAAGGTGGTTTTGACAACAGTTTTCAGCGTAAATTTCAGGAGTGAAGACCCGGGATTTTCCCATTGCAACCCAGCCGAGGAGCGCCGAGGTTCCATGGAAAAAGGGAGCAAACTGTTTGAGCGGCGGCGGAGCCGGGATCTGGAAACTTCTGAAACCGGAGCAGAGGATTAATATCCTTGAACGATAAAAAGACAGCGAGTTTTTGATCCCGCCATGGAAACCGGCGGGACGAGGGAGACTGGGTTGCAGGGCGGCCTTTCTTTTGTTACTTTTCTTTGGCCGCCAAAGAAAAGTAAAGAAACAATCAAATATATGGGTGCGAAAATTGTTTCGGTCGTGCCTCTCTCGCAATGACAACAGGGGCAAAAATTCCATAAAATATCAAGATGTCTCCTGCTTCCCAAACCGCTCCCACGGAATCCCGGACCGGAAATGCACATCCCGCTGGGGAAAGGGAATTTCAATGCCGTTTGCGGCAAAGATTTCAAACATGGCAAAATAAAGCTTGCTGCGAATGGACCGGCGGGCGGTTTTGCGCACATCAATCCAGATCAGGAGCTGGAAATCAATGGAATTGTCCCCGTACCCGATAAACCGGATTTCCGGTTTCCTGTACACCATGGCCTCCGGCTCTTTTTCCGCTACGGCCAGCACCATTTTCTCCACTTCCCGGGGATTGGCGTCATAAGACACGCCAAAGGGCACATCGATGCGGATCAGGGGAGACGACAGCGTGTAATTGACAATGGTATTGGACATGATATCCGCATTGGGAATAATGTATTCCACATCGTCCCGGGTTTTTACCTTTGTGGCCCGCAAATCAATGTCCATGACTGTTCCCATGGTGTCCCCCACCTGGAGCCAGTCCCCCCGCCGGATCTTGCCGCCGAAAATAATGGAAAACCCGGAAATCATGTTGGCCGCCACACTCTGAAGGGCCAGCCCCAGCCCGATACCCACGGCCCCGGCAAACACCAGAAAAGCCCTCAGATCGAACCCCACAATCTTTAATGAAATAAGCGCGCCGATAATCAGCATGAAATATTTCAAAAACGTATCAATAGCATAGGCCGTTCCCGGCGTTACCTTAAGAGACGGATAGATTTTATAATTCAGGTAGGAGCAGAGCATCCGGGACGCATAGAAAAATATCACCAAAAGCAGGGCTGCTTTGGTAATAATCCACAAAGAGAGCGGAAATTTTCCGATGGAGAACAAAGGAAAAGAAAACACCCGGCGCACCGGATCCAGCACGCCCAAAAGATCGGCCATGACCGCCGCCGTGACAATCACCGCAATATAAAGCACCAGCCCCTTGAGGGATTGTACAAAAGACCGGGCATATTCATCTGACGGGTCAATGGTGTCCGCCCATCGCTGAAGCCTGCGGATCACCATGTAATACACCACGGAAAAGCCGACGAACACACCGGCAATGGCCCAGGTTTTGATGAGCAGCACCGCGGCAAACCGCTTGTATCCAAAGCACCACATGAGCCCGATTACCAGAGTCAGCCCCATGACCGGATAATAATACCGGTCAAAGCCTTTTAGAAACGCCTGGTAGGATTTTCCCGGAAGCTGGGGCAGCAGCGAAAGTACCGCTTTTTTCCGGAGCAGAACGAGAAACAGAAAAAATACAATGGAAAGGAAAATCAGAAACCGGAGCAGCGCCAGAAAATCGCTGCGCAGACCAAACGCCTCGGCGCCCCATAACACCGCGATGCCAAACAGGACATACAGAATGATCAGCCGGAACATCCGGAAAATCGTGTCTCCATATTCCGTCTGGATAAAAAATATCTTCTGTTTGACAATGCCGTGAATCAGACTGATCAGCAAGGCGCCGACAGCCCAGAGGCCCAGCAGCCGGCCGGTGAGTAGAAACCAGGGCGCTTCATAGGTGATAAACGATTTAATCAGGGAAAACGCGCCCAGCAGAATCAGGGGTATCAGAGCCGCGGTGACGGACAGCAGCGCGAGCATTAAAAACGGATAAAGCTCTTCCGGAAGCTTTTCAAACAAGGGTTTTGCTGTCATCTCCGCTTTTAAGAGCACCCGCTTGCGGCCGATCAGACTGTATATGATGGCAATCAGAAAAATCAGCACAATTACGGACCCGGCAAACCCGAGCACCCGGCTCTGTTCCTGGACTTCCCGGATCAGCTCCGGCAATTTCAGGGGCAGGGCCAACGCCTGTTCATACACGTACGCCAGTGTATCCATATCCCAGCCCAGAGGTGTCCGCTCAGACAATGACCGGGCCTGAATTTTCAAATCTTCGGTCACCTGCTCCGCTCCCCGGCGCATGGAATCTGTCACGTTTTCATTAAACCCCACCAGCGCTGATGCAGTTTCCTGTGTTTCCGCCCCACCAGATTCACTATTTACAGATTCAGCCTCAGGCGTGCCGGCCTGCCCGGTGTCTGTCTTTTCGATCTCTGTATTTTCAGCGGTTGTTTTTTCGGCCGCCAGAATAGCAGCACCCAAGCCGAATTGCCCAGTTTCCCCGAATACAGGGGATCCAAATGGCAGCTGCAGCATAAATACCACCAGAAACACTGAAACAATCAGAATTTTTTGCGTTATTTCTTGCATATGGGGCTCATTTTTTAAATCGGATTAATGACGGATGGTAAAATAATGATAAAACGGCGTGTCACTGCCGGATTGATCCATTTCCGGCAGCGTGATCGTGTGGCTGGTGCCGGGAATACGGATGGATCGGTCAGGGTCTGAAACCGGAATCCGGATCAGCGAAAAATAGGCGGGCAGAGTCTGCCAGCTCCGGGTGTCCGGCACTTCCATCAGAAAAAAGATAACCCGCACCAAAAGTTCCACGCCGTCATTATCAATGTTATGACTGATGGCCTCTTTTGCCGCCACCCGGGCGGTTTCCTTGACAATAATCTGGGCCAGCCGCTCTTTTAAAGAGGATCTTAAAATATCCCCCACGTCCGTGGTGATCACCGCCCCTGATCCACCGCCGGCACGGGGCCCGACAGACGGCGGCGGCAGATAGCCGCTCCGGTTTTCATAGGTGGCAAAGGAAAACCGGATGGACGGCGGCAGAACAATGTCATGGGGAATTTTGACCGGCGACCGCCCCTGACTGTAAAACACAATGGCCTCCCCGATTTTGTCTGTTCCCTTTTCCGGCGCGGACGGGGGAAGGTATTGCGAAAAACGGGCCACTTCATCGTCAAATCCTAGACGGGCCGCCAGATTGCAAAGCCTTTGGGCTACCGGGGTCGGGTCCCCCATGAGCTCAGCCAGTTTTTTGTACTCAATATACGCGCCGTTCAGTTCCCCCAGGGCTTCAAAACAGTGGGCGATGAGCGCCCGGGTAAAATAATCGCCATTGCACGCGTCGGGAAAGGCATCATACACTTCCAGGGCCTGTTTTGCTTCCACCAGCGCACTTTCATGATCCCCCATCAGGAGAAAATTCATCATCAGATAGGTGTGAACCAGCAGTCGTTCCGCGTATTCCCCCTTGTAGTCCGTCAGCCATTCCGTGGTGACCAGAGAGGCTGTCTGCTGACCGGCGCTGATGATGTCCTGATCCCGCATCAGGGCCGTGGCCCGGAGCAGCACTTTCGTGCTGCCCGCAAAATCCCCGGCATGGTGCAAAATAGCCCCTTTTTCCATGAGATAGAGCAGCTCATTCCGGCCGGACACCTCATCTTCTTCGGATAACACGCCGACTGCCTGGGTGGGCCCGCCGTTATAAAAGGCCTGCCGCGCGGTATTGAGTTTTCCGGAGGCACACCCGGACGCCGCTGCCGCACTCACCAGACAAAACAGCAGACATGTCCACTGAAAATTTCTGCTCCGGGGACCCCCTGTTTTCTGAATACGCATAAACCGGCTTTTGACCTAACGACCTGGATTAAAAAACAACTCCCGCATCATCGGGCCGCGGCAGCCAATTACAGCCGCGGCCCGGTGGTTTGCGAAAAGACTAAGACCAAACCAGCCAGATGATTACCAGCCAATGAAAGGTTTTGAGGATTCCCGGACAATTTCAGCACTGTCCGTCCATTCGATAAGACCGGTCTGCAGGTCCGTCAGTTCCAGCGTCAGGCTGTAATACTGCAGGGTCTTTTTCTTAAGCCGCACCTGCTTGGGCTCTTTTTTCTTGATGGAGCGCAGGGTTCCGGTGAGCATGTATTCCGCCCCCACCTGCCGGGCCCGCTGCAAGCGGGTTTCGGCACTGACGTTGCCGCCGTACTGGTAATCGGATTCCGCGGCGATATTGTCCCGCTGGACCTTATTGACAAACCGCGCCTTACCGGACTGAAGAATCTCCTGCCGGATGTCGTCCGTGATGCCGCTGGTTTCAATGTGCTCGGAAGTGCGGTTGGCCACGCCGTAGACAATGATTACGGGCCGATCGTACCGGGCCACCAGGGGCGGCTTGTTGACCAGGGAGGTGACCAGGTCATTCACAATGGCTTTTTTATCGGTAAAATCATAGCCTTCATCATAATGGATGGTGGCATCCGGTGATATATCCCGGGTCGTGGCGCTGCAGCCCACCATCAGGGACAGGACCAGGGGAGCGGCCACCCAGAAAACGATCTTTGAAAAATAATTCCGAACCATAGTGCCTCCTTTTTATATACATTCTGTTGTTGTCCATTGCCGGTGAATGATGTCACGACTTTCAAAACGCGTGACGCAATGGCTGCAATAATATGAAAAAATATCTCAATGCGCAAGGCATTCGTTTGGCTGATATTGTTTGCCTGAACAAAAAATATCTGGTATGAAATAAACCCGCTTATCTGATTCTCATATAATAGGTTAATATAATGACAAAATCATCAAATCCTGACGGTCTTGGCCGACAATTGTGGCAATTTTTTGCTTCGGTCAAGCTCTCCGTGGTCATTCTTCTGTCACTGGCCGCAACCTCCATTATCGGCACCGTCATTCCCCAGAATGAAAATCCCATGCTGTATCACCGGAAATTCGGGGATGTACTGTTTACGATTTTCAACACCCTGGAAATTTTTGACATGTACCATTCCTGGTGGTTCCGGCTGCTGCTTTTCCTGCTGACTGTGAACATCATTGTCTGCTCCATCAACCGGCTGCAGGCCACCTGGAAAATTATTTTCCCCAAAAAAGCGTCATTTCATGCCGATCCGTTCCGCCGGTCCAGACACCAGCGGACCTGGACGTCTGACAGCTCGCCAGATCAGTTAAAAGCCCGTTACGCCCCATGGCTGGAAAAACGCTACGCCCGTTTTACGACGCAACCCACGGAAAATGGCTGGCTCCTGTTCGGGGAAAAGGGCCGCTGGACCCGGCTGGGGGTATATGCCGTGCACTTAAGCATTATCTTCATGGTGGCCGGCGGGCTCGCAGGATCTTTGTTCGGGTTTGACGGTTATGTAAATATTCCCGAAGGAGAATCCACCAACGCCATTACCCTGAAAAACGGGCAATCCGAGATTCTCCTTGATTTTGAAATCCTTTGCAAAGACTTTGAATTCACCCTGTACGAAGACTCGGGCATGCCAAAAGAATACCGGTCCAGCCTGGCCATTGTCAAAAACGGGGAGACGGTTCTGGAAAAGGATATTATAGTCAATGATCCCCTGCGGTTTGAAGGCATTAATATTTTTCAGTCCAGCTACGGCAAACTGCCGGCCACCAAAATGACCGTCACGTTCACGGAAACTGCGTCCGGCCTGATTTATGAAAAAGACGCCGTCATGGGAACGCCGGTGGACCTGCCCGGGAACTCCGGAACACTCACGGTAGAGGATTTCCGGTCGAATTTTCCGTTCCGCGGGGTTACCCTGTCCAATGTCTTCCTCTGCCGGCTGGACCCCAAAAACGGTGAACCCAGCCACATTCTGATTCCAGCGGATTTTCCAAGATTCGACGCCATGCGGCAGGGAGATTTCGTTATTTCCATTGCGGGCACTGATTTCAAATATTACACCGGCCTTCAGGTCACCCGTGATCCCGGCGTTCCCTTGGTGTATGCGGGATTCCTCCTGATGATCATCGGATGTTATGTCACCTTTTTCATGTTTCACCAGAAAATCTGCATTGAAATCACGGATGCCGGCGGCGGGACCACGGTCCTGGCAGCGGGCGTTTCAGCAAAAAAAAGACCCGGCATGAATGCCGTTATCGGGCGGCTGGCCCGTCAGCTCCAAAAACGCGCTCAGGATATACATCACGCTTAGGGTAAAAATAAAAGGGAATCCCATGACAAGTTCGGAAATTTTTTCAATCATCACATTTATATATGGACTGGCAATGATTCTGTACGCCGTCGCATGGATTTTTAAAAAGTCTTTGCCCGGAAAACTGGCAGTGGGGGCAACAGCGGTGGCGGCGGCCGGCAATCTCGCCGGCATCTTTCTCCGATGGATCGAGTCCTATCAAATGGGCATCGGTCACGCGCCCCTGTCCAACCTCTATGAATCCCTTATCTTTTTCGCGTTTACCATCGCAATTATTCATCTGTTTGTGGAATACCGATACAAACACCGGTTCGTCGGCCTGGTGGCCGGCCCCATTCCCTTTTTGATCATGGCCTATGCGTCCCTTCCCAAAGTGGACGACGCCATCAAGCCCCTGATTCCGGCATTGCAAAGTAACTGGCTCATCGCCCACGTCATGACCTGCTTTATCGGATACGCCGCCTTTGCCATCGCCTGTGGTGTGAGCATCTTGTTTCTGGTAAAGCCCGCCGGGGACGCGCCGGCGGACGGTATTTCCGGCCGCATTCCGGATGCAGATACCCTGGACGACCTGACCCACCAAATGGTGATGTTCGGATTCCTGTTTCTCTCCATCGGCATCATCACCGGCGCGGTCTGGGCCAATCAGGCATGGGGGCGTTACTGGGGCTGGGACCCCAAGGAAACCTGGTCGCTGATTACCTGGCTGATCTACGCCACCCTGCTGCACGCCCGGCTGATGCGGGGCTGGCAGGGAAAGAAGATTGCCATATTATCCTGCCTCGGATTTTGCGCGGTGATCTTCACCTATTTTGGCGTCAATCTGCTGCCGGGGCTGCACAGCTATCAGTAATTATCTATGATTATAAGGGATTATACGGGATTATCAGGGATTTACAATTTTATATTTTTATTGACAAGACGGCCCAAACTCGGTATCCAATTTTTTTTATACCCTGAAACAAGCGATGCTCCAGGTTGTTGAAAATGGCCGGTTTTACAAGGCATTAACAGATATACCACGACTAACCTCTATAGCTTTGACGGAGTTTACATGAGTAGCACAGACAAAAATCAAACTGTTTCATCAGAGGCTGCCCCGGAAGAAAAAGACAGCCCCGCTTCCAGCACATCCGGTTGGGCTGTTTTTATGTTTTTCATGATCGGTTTTGTGGGGAGCCTGCTTGCCGGCTGGATTCTGTTCCCGGATTTACTCTATTCCAAAAAAGAACAGCCCATCGATTTCAACCATGCCGTTCACCTGGATGTGGTGTATGACGGGTGCAATTCCTGCCACTTTTTTCGTGATGACGGCACCTTTGCCGGCATGCCGGATCTAAACAGCTGTGTGGACTGTCATCAGGAAGTCATGACCGGAGATCCGGAGGAAGTGAAGTTTGTTGAAGAGTATGTCCAACCCGGCATCGAAGTCCCCTGGCTGAATCATTCCAAACAACCGGACTGTGTTTTCTTTTCCCACGCCGCTCATGTCATCGGCGCGGACATGTCCTGCGCGTCCTGCCACGGCGATATCGGCACATCCAGTCACACCCGCACCTATGAAGAAAACCGGCTGACCGGCTATAGCAGAGACATTTGGGGACACAGTATTTCCCGTCTGGGAAAACCCGAACCTGGCGAGCCCAAGCCCATGAAAATGAACGACTGCGCCAAATGCCATCTGGAAGAGACCGGACACAAAGGGGCCTGTTTTCAGTGCCACAAATAAATACGACGACAATCAACCAATGGGTTTCAATCGTTTTTGACATATCTGCGAGGATGATTCCATGAAAATAGATCGAAGAAGTTTTCTGACATACACAACAGCATTCGTGCTTGGCGGTGCCGCCGGGTCAATGCTGTCGCCTGCGCCCTGGAAATTGACGGATGATATTGCCATCTGGACACAAAACTGGCCGTGGACGCCGGTTCCTGAAGACGGTGAAGTCACCCATAAAAAGACAGTCTGCACCCTCTGCCCCTGCGGCTGCGGTATTGATGTCCGGCTCGTGGGCGGCCGTCCGGTAAAAATCGAAGGGTCAACAGACCATCCGGTGAATAAAGGCAGCCTCTGCCCCAAAGGATTTTCCGGTCTGCAGTATTTATACGGTCCGGCCCGGGTGACCACCCCACTCAAAAGAGAAGGCAAAAGAGGTGAAGGGAAATGGAAAAAAATTACCTGGGACGAAGCCCTCACCGCCGTATCCGATAAACTGGCAGAACTTCGCGCGAGCGGCCGGCCGGAAACCGTGGCCTGCATTGCTGATTCCGACCAGGGCACCATTCCCAACCTTATTGGCCGCTTCATGACCGCCTATGGTTCTCCAAATTTTCTCTGCGCCGCCACGGCCAAAGACGCTGTTGAGCAGGCTATCTATGTGACCCAGGGCAAACAGGGCGTGCCTGTATTTGATATTCAGAACGCGGACTTTATTTTGAGCTTCGGCGCCGGTGTTCTGGAAGGCTGGGGCGGACCAGGGCGCATGCTCAATCTTTATGGTGCTGGGAAATCATCCAAAACTATCGTCCAGGTTGAACCGCGACTGTCCGACACCGCTGCCAAGGCCAACCAGTGGATCGCCATCAATCCCGGAACGGAAACCGCTCTGGCCTTGGGGCTCGCCAACGTCATCATCAATGAATCTTTGTATGACAAAAACTTCGTTGAAAATTTTGCTTTTGGATTTGACCGCTGGACCGATGAGAACGGTGTCACCCGCGACGGCTTTACCGCTGCCGTCAAAGGGTATGAACCAGCAAAAGTAGCCCAGATTACCGGGATCAACCAGGCGGATATCACCGCCCTGGCCCGGAAATTCGCAAAAGCCGCCGCCCCCATTGCCATTAATGGCCGCGGACAAGGCCTTCTGCCCGGGGGAATTGATGAGAGCCTTGCGGTGCTGATGCTCAATGCCCTGGTGGGCAATATCAATAAAAAAGGCGGCATCTCGGTGATGCCGGACTTTGATTATGCCAAATGGCCGGAAATCAAAATTGACGAAGTCGCCTCCAAAGGCATGCAGCAGCCCCGTGTCGACGGTGCCGGCAGCGAGCAGTTTCCCAATACCCGGTATCTGTTAAACCGGCTGCCGGAAGCACTCAATGTGGCCGGAGACGGCGTGCCCATCCAGGCACTTCTGGTCACGGACGCCAACCCCCTGTATACCATGCCGGATACGGAGGCTGCGAAAAAAGCCTTTGACCGGATTCCGTTTATTGTCAGTTTCTCGCCTTACATGGATGAAACCGCCAGTTTTTCCGATTACATTCTTCCGAATCATTCTTATCTTGAACGGCTCCAGGATGTACCGTCAGCAGCAGGCATCTCCCGGCAGGTGATCAGCCTTTCCACGCCGGTGGTGAAACCAGTATATGAAACCCGGCATATCGGCGATGCCTTTATCATGATCGCCCAGAACCTTGGCGGGTTCATTAAAAACGCCTTCCCGTGGAAGGATTATGAAACCTTTCTGAAAGACGCCCTTAAAGAGCACTGGCGCAACCTGAAACGGAAAGGCCTGGTGGAATTATCCCACAATCCGCCGGAACCCCTGACCTACCTGTTTAACACGGCCTCGGGGAAATTCGAATTTTACCCCACCGCCCAGACCAACGGCACCGACCAGCCGGCCGCACTACCCGCATACGCCCCGGTTCCCATCGAAGGGGACATGCAGCGCTTTGATCTGGTATTGACCCCCTATGATACCATCCGCCTGGCCGGCGGCAATCTGGCATCCGCCCCGTTTATGACCAAGACCGTGGATGATACGGTGCTCAAAAAAGAGACATCCTTTGTCGAGATCAATCCGACCACGGCCCGGGGACTGAATTTAAAAGAAGGCGCCACCGCCAGACTGACGACTCCCAAAGGCGAGGCCACCGTAAAAGTTCACCTCTACGACGGCATCATGCCCGGCATTATCGCCATGCCCAGAGGACTCGGACATACCGCTTACAGCGTATACCTGGCGGACAAAGGAACCAACGTCAACACGCTGATCGGTTCCATTGCGGACCCGGCTTCCGGTCTGGACATGGCATGGGGCATCCGGGCCCAATTAACCCGAATATAGGCTTGAAATCCTAAAATCATGCCAACCATATGATTTTACTTCAAAGACGAGGTTTTCATGAAAGAAAAAAATAGTCACTCTAACGCGAAAAGATACGGGATGGTCATTGACCTGGATAAGTGCACCGGGTGCGGTGCCTGCATGGTTGCCTGTTATTCGGAGAACAATGTCCCGTTTAAAACGGATGAGACCAACAAGCTGGACAGCATCAACTGGATTCGGGTTTTTAAACTCACCAACAACAAACCCTATCCGGACACGGAAGTCTGCTATCTTCCCATGCCCTGCATGCAGTGCGACGGGGTCGGCAAGCACGGCCATTCCCCGTGCGTCTCGGTATGCCCGGCCGTTGCCACGGATTATGACTACAGCACCGGTATTGTCAGCCAGATTTATACCCGCTGTTTCGGATGCCGGTACTGCATGGCCGCCTGTCCCTACCATGCCCGTAAATTTAACTGGTGGGATCCGGCCTGGCCGGCGGATACCAAAAAATACCTGAGTCCGAATGTGTCGCCGCGCATGCGCGGGGTGGTGGAAAAATGTTCTTTCTGTTTTCACCGCTATCAGCAGGCCCGGGATAAAGCCTATCTGGAAAAACGGGCGGAACTGGAAGAACATGAATATCAGACCGCCTGCGCCCAGGCATGCCCTGTCAATGCCATTACTTTCGGCGACCTGAACAACAAAGACCATGCGGTTTACAAGCTCAAAAGCAGCCCCACGGCATTCCGTTTGCTGGAACGGCTTCAGACAAACCCCAAAGTGTATTATCTGACGAGCAAAAGCTGGGTCCGGCGGGCCGGGGATAACTATCTGGCCCATGAAGAACCGGAAAATATGAAAACCACGGTTAAAGAACACCATTAAACGAAATAGCAAGGAGCAATTAGATGAACGAGACACCATTGATTCCCCCGGGTGTTAAACGATGCTCGAAATGGCAGTTTTCCCTCTGGATGGCCGCAGTCACGGCTGTTCTGCTGTGGGGCGTATACGCCATGTTTCTGTGCTGGTTCAAAGGCCTGAATCAGACCAACATGAACGATGCCTATGGATTTGCCCTCTGGATCTGGGCGGACCTGGCGGTCATTGCCCTTGGCGGCGGCGCGTTTTTTTCCGGTTTTTTAACCTATATTGTGGGAAAAGATGACCTGAAAAATATTATTAATTTCGCCGTGATCATTGGATTTATCTGTTACAGCTCGGCACTTCTGATTCTGGCCATCGACATCGGCCAGCCCCTGCGCGGCTGGTTTATCTTCTGGCATGCCAATGTGCACTCCATGCTGACAGAGGTGGCCTTTTGTCTGTCCTGCTACTTTGCTGTACTGACCATCGAATTTATTCCGCTGATTCTGGAAAACCCGCGGCTGGACAAAAAACCATTTCTGCACCACCTGAGCCATAACATGCACGGCATTATGGCGGTTTTTGCGGCCACGGGCGTGTTTCTCTCCTTTTTTCATCAGGGATCTTTGGGCGGGGTTGCCGGAGTCCTTTTTGGCCGGCCTTTTGCGTACCGGGAACATATTTTCATCTGGCCGTTTACCTTTTTTCTGTTTACCTGGTCAGCCGCGGCTTATGGCCCCTGTTTCACCATCCTGGTGACGAAAATTACCGAAAAAATTACCGGCAAAAAACTGGTGAAAGACAATGTCATCCATCTGCTGGCTAAAATTTCCGGATGGATGATCATTACCTATATTATCGCCAAAACCGCTGACACCATCTACTGGGCGGTTGTGACAGCCCCGAACGCGGGATTTACGCTCATGGATTTTTACGCCAGCCCCACATACAACATCGGCATTCTGTTTGCGGAAATCGTGCTTTGCGGATTCATTCCCGGGCTGATTCTGATTACCAAACGGGGTCGGGAAAACCCGCTGCTTTTGACAACAGCCATTATTTTGGCCGTTATCGGCGTTTCCCTGAACCGATGGGTCATGGTGCTTCAGGTGATGGCCGTACCGGTATTCTCGTTTAACAACTGGTACACCTATCTGCCCAGCTGGCAGGAAGTGGCCACCACCGTTCTGCCGGTGGCCTATGGACTTATTGTGATCTCCCTGGCGTACCGGTATCTCCCGGTATTTCCCCAGGAAAAAGAATTAAACCCGATCGATTAACCCATCGGTTTAGGCTTACTTAGGAGGACAGCACATGTTTCCATTTTGTTTTGAATGGTCCTGGGACATCTCTCACCTGGTTTTTATGGGAGGATTGTGGTACGCCCTATCCATTATTGGGGCGGGCATGACGTTTGCCATTGTGAAATCTCTTTTTGACATTTCCGGCGGCCATGACAATCATGATCACGGTCATCATTAATTTGTAAACGACAGAGATTCTTCCGTTTCTCAAATTTTTTCAAACTAAGCGCCGCCGTCTTACGCGATTTTACCGGTCGCATAAGATGGCGGCGTTTTATTTTATCTTTATCTTATCACCATCCGGGTGCGCTTCTGCGGTGATTGGTCGGTTAACCAAAAAGGAACCATAATCAGTGGACGAAATCATCATCAAAGGCGGAAAATCCTTATCCGGCGAAGTCACGGTCGGGGGCGCGAAAAACGCAGCCCTGCCCATTCTGGCCGCTTCCATTCTGGCAAAGGGGCGGTTTACTTTTCATAACGTGCCAAACCTCAGGGATATTGACAGCATTAAAGACCTGCTCTCCTCCATGGGAGCGGACGTCCAGTGCGACGGAAATACAGCTTATATCGACACCACCGGCCTGAACCATTTTGAAGCCCCCTATGAACACGTCCGCAAAATGCGTGCCTCCATTCTGGTGCTCGGCCCGCTTTTGGCCCGGATGAAAAAAGCCAAAGTCTCGCTGCCCGGAGGCTGCGCCATCGGAGCACGCCCCATTGATCTTCATTTAAACGGGCTGGCGCTGTTGGGGGCGGACATTACCCTGGAGCACGGCTACGTTGAGGCTGCCTGCAAACAGCTGAAAGGCGCAGAAATTTATTTTGACATCCCCACGGTCACCGGTACGGAAAATCTGATGATGGCCGCATGCCTGGCCAAAGGCACCACGGTTTTGCGAAATGCCGCCCGGGAGCCGGAAATCATAGCCCTTGCGGATGTACTCAGTCAGATGGGCGCGGACATTCACGGCGCGGGCACCGCGGTCATCTCAATCAACGGCGTTAAAAAACTCCAGCCAGTGACCACGTCCATCATTCCCGATCGGATTGAAGCCGGCACCCTGATGGTGGCGGCGGCCCTGACCCGGGGGGATGTCACCATTCAAAAATGCGACCCCCTCCATTTAAAAGCCATCATTCATAAACTGGCAAAAGCCGGCGCAACAGTTGAGGTGTCCGACGAATCCGTTCGGGTAAAAGGGAAAGCGCGCATCAGCAGCATAGACATCAAGACCATGCCCTATCCCGGATTCCCCACGGACATGCAGGCCCAGTTCATGGTGCTGATGTCTGTGGCCAACGGATTTTCCGTGATCGCGGAAACCATCTTTGAAAACCGGTTCATCCATGTGAGCGAACTCTGCCGGATGGGCGCGGATATTACCATTTCCGGCAATCATGCCATGATCAAAGGGGTCGCCGAACTGTCCGGCGCACCGGTAATGGCCACCGACCTGCGGGCCTCCGCGTCCCTGATCCTGGCGGGACTGGCGGCCAAAGGGACGACCACGGTCAGCCGGGTGTATCACCTGGATCGGGGGTATGAATTCCTTGAAAAGAAACTGGCCCTGTTGGGCGCTGCCATCAAACGGGTGCCGGCAAAAGGAAAACCGTAATCGTGCGTTACTTCTCAATTACTGCGCAAAAAACAAGAAAATGAAAGTTTCCAGGGGGTAGGCTTTCCAGCAAAAGGTGTCCGTGTGCAGGTGTCAGGAAAGACAATACTGACACCCGATACCTGAACCCTGCAACATGAAACCGTTATTATCGACTTGTCGCATGGGTTGCGGGCTCCCCTCGCTGGTTTATTCTACTTTAACCTTCACGCGATACCGGTGTCAGCAGATGCCTGAATCACAACCACCAAACCCCGCACTTCATGAATGCCGCTTTTACCACCGCCCGCTGATTCCGCTGCTCATGGCATTGATGGCAGGCATCTGCTGCGCGAACCAGCTGCCGGAAAGTTCGCCGATCCTGATATGGCTGGCCGGTGCCGGCACCTTGGCAACCGCCGGAGTTCTGATCTTTCAGGTGATACGGGGCTTACCGGCAAAACTTTCGCCCCTTGTCTTTTTTTTCTTTTTGGGATACGCCGCCATGGCCCCCTGGCTTGCGGCATCCCTTCTTCAAAAACAGTTTACCACCCTGGCAGACGGTGACACCCCATGGATAATTTCAGGCCGAATCACGGGCCCGTTAAATGATCAGGGCTTTCGAACGGTCTGTTTTCTGGATCACCTGGTTTTATCCCGAACCGATATCCAACACCCGGACGACCAGGGGTTTGCAGCAAAAGGCAAAATCCGGCTGGCGGTGTATGGAAAGGCGAAAGATATCAAACCCGGCACCCGGATCACGTTCACTGCCCGAATACGGCCTTTTCGCAATTTTAATAACCCCGGCGCGTTTGACTATGCCAAATACATGCGGTTTCAGGGAACCTGGGGGAACGCGTATGTGTCCGCCAAAAATATCACCAGCGGCCACCCGGTCGAACCCGGATTCCAATTTTCCCTGGCAAATATCCGGGGAAAAATTGCAGCCTACATCGACCGGGTGGCCGCTGGTGATGCCAATGTCATTCTCCATGCCCTGATCCTCGGCAACCGCTCAAAAATTTCCAGCGACCTGCGGGATGCCTTTAACCGAGCGGGCATCAGCCATCTTCTGGCCATATCCGGCCTGCACATCGGCATTGTGGCGGTGTTTTCATTTTTCATCTTTTCCCGGATACTGTCCCGATTTTCCCTGTTATTGCGCCACGCATGGACCCGCAAAGGTGCCGCCATCTTGTCCCTTTGGCCGGTGCTTGCCTACGGCACCCTGGCCGGCATGTCCCCTTCCACTCAGCGTGCTGTGGTGATGGCGGCCGTGTTTCTCATGACATTTATTGTCTTGCGCGAACATAACCTCATAAACACCATATCCGTGGCCGCTCTGGTGATTCTGGTGATCCACCCCCCATCCCTGTTTTCAATCAGTTTCCAGCTTTCGTTTGCAGCCGTACTCTCAATCGTTTTCGGAATGATGCGCTTTAATGGTTTACCTAAGAAAAAAAGCAGCCCCCCCCAAAAAACCGGCCGGACACTTTGGGTATCGGCCCTGACAGCCACCGGCACTTTTGTTCTCGTATCAGGCCTTGCCATTCTCGGCACCACACCGCTCACCATGCACTATTTTAACCAGATTTCCTTTGTCGGGCTTCTGTCAAATCTGATTTTCATCCCGGTGATCGGATTCTTTGCCGTGCCAATGGGCTTGTTCTCCGTGTTGGCGCTCCTGCCGATCTGGCCGGCGGCCGCCGGCTGGGGGCTTTCCCTTTCTGCCTCAGTTTTAATCCCTGCCACCAGCTGGATATACAGGACTTCCAGCCTGCCCTGGGCAGCTGCCAAAACCGTTACCCCGTCTGTTATCGAAATGATCTGCTTCTATGCTCTCTTTGGCGCACTGCTGTGCCTGTTCACGCCGCGTCGTTCTCCGGTTGCAACCCCTGGCAGAACCCTTTCAGGCGATCCGGATTCGATAAAACCTGAAAACAGGGCCTGGCATCATTGCTGTTCAAGCCAGCGACGGGCGCTCATTGTTTTAGGCGTTTTCCTGACAGTTCTTGCAGCAGATATTGGTTACTGGATTCATCAGCGCTGGGGGAAAAAGGATTTCACGGTATCATATATGGATGTGGGCCAGGGAAACGCAGCGCTTCTTGAAATGCCGGGGGGACGGTGTGCCCTGATCGACGGCGGCGGATACGGGGACAACAGCATCTTTGATATGGGGGAACGGGTGGTGGCCCCCTTTTTATGGCGAAAAAAAATTAAAACCGTTGAAACCCTTTTTTTAACACACTATGACGCGGATCATGCCAACGGTCTCATCTACATTCTTCGGCATTTTAATGTCCAGAAGGTCTATGCGCCCCATGACATGATATATAATGCTAAAAATACAAAATTTAGCGAGGCGGTTCGTGAGGCAGATGCCGCATATCCACTTTATCCACAGTTTGCAAAAAATTTTGAAATCAGCGGGGTCCGGTTCACCATCCTCTACCCGCCGAAAAACTTCCCGGACCTTGCCAGGGATGACACATGGCGGGATTCCAACAATAATTCCATGGTGATCCGGGCCCGTTTCAAAAATCATAGCTTTTTGTTTCCCGGAGATATCCTCGAACAGGCGGAAAAAGAACTAGTCGATAGAGACGCGGAGATCAGTGCTACCGTCATGCTGGCCCCCCACCATGGCAGCAACAGTTCCAGCACGGACCCATTGCTTGAACGGATTAATCCGGCAGTCGCCGTCATATCAGCGGGATTTCAAAACCGGTTCGGCTTTCCTTCTCCTGCTGTGCTGGAGCGTTATCAAAAGCATCATATCACGATTTTGCGCACGGATATCAACGGCGGCATCCGGGTTTCAACGGACGGCACGCACATGACAATTTCCCCTTACAGGGGAGAAGAAATCCTGGTGGCCGGTCAGCAGTTAGAAAATAAAAAAAGCCTTGCCGATGCGTTACGCATCATGGGGGGGAGGCAAGGCTTTTAATTAAATGCCGGTAAAGGTACCGGCATTTTAATCAGGGATTGTAAAATAATTTTTATTCGCTGACGGCTTCCGGGGTTTTCTCTGGCTTGGCTGCTTTCTTTGCCGGTGTAGAGGCCTTCTTTTTCTCTTCTTTGGGTGATGCAACCGGCTCACCCGTGAGTTCCACCATGGAAAGAACCGCGGCATCGCCCTTGCGGATACCGACTTTCACCAGCCGGGTATAACCGCCGGCCTTGTCGGCAAAACGGGATGGCGCATCATGAAAAAGTTTGTGCACCACGTTCTTTTCCCGGATAATGGCCATTGCCTGACGTCTGGCATGAAGATCGCCGCGTTTTGCCAGGGTAATCAGCTGATCCGCCCAGCGCCGGAGTTCCTTGGCTTTGGGATCGGTTGTGGTGATGCGATCAAATTTAAAAAGAGATGTCACCATGTTGCGAAACATGGCGCTTCTATGACTGCTTGTTCGGTTTAATTTAACTCCGCTCTTCCGGTGTCTCATAAAGCGTTATTCCTCTTCAATATCATCATCGTCTTCAGGCGGTTCAAAGGAATCCAGATCCATTCCAAGGGACAGGCCCAAATCCGCCAACAGTTCTTTAATTTCGTTTAGGGATTTTCTACCAAAATTCTTGGTTTTCAGCATCTCTGCTTCCGTGCGTTCGACCAGCTGATAAATCTTTGTAATATTAGCATTTCTCAGGCAGTTGGCGCTTCTTACGGAAAGCTCAAGTTCATCCACATCAAGATACAGATTTTCGTTGTGCCTCGGTTTTGTCTCGTCACCGTTTTTCTCTGTAAATTCAGGCTCAAGGTCTTCATCAAAATTGATGAAAACATTCATCTGCTCTTTCAGAATTTTCGCGGCAAAGGCCACCGCATCCTCAGGCTGCACCGACCCGTCTGTCCAGATCTCCATG
The DNA here is from genome assembly GCA_963675805.2 of Desulfobacterales bacterium. Lineage (GTDB taxonomy): Bacteria > Desulfobacterota > Desulfobacteria > Desulfobacterales > Desulfosalsimonadaceae > SURF-3. The sequence continues at coordinate 717,353 of CAXXNU010000007.1, forward strand.
GTGAGCTTGTCATAATCGGTTTTCTGGCCGACCCGGGCGTTGCTGATACGATAATTCACCCGACGGATGGGTGAAAAAACAGAATCAATGGCAATGGTTCCCACCGGCGCTTCAGGATCTTTATTGGCCTCTGCCAGGGAATAGCCTTTGCCGGCTTTGACCGTCATTTCCGCCCTGAATTTTGCGCCGGCGGAAAGGGTCGCAATATGCTGGTCCGGATTAAGCACCTGCACTTTACCATCTTTACTGACAATGTCCCCTGCGGTGACAACACCCTCTTTACCGGCATCAATCTCAATGCTTCTGGGTTCCGTATCTTCCATCTTGACACGGACGTTTTTCAGATTGAGAATAATTTCGGAAATATCTTCCAATACACCGGGAATGGTGGAAAACTCATGCATTACGCCATCGAATTTTGCTGAAACTATGGCTGAGCCGCAAATTGAAGAAAGGATAATGCGCCGTAATGAATTACCGATGGTAATGCCGAACCCGCGCTCCAGCGGCTCCCAGACAAACTTGCCGTAAACCGGCGTCTGACTGGCGATCTGAACCTTTTCAGGTTTGATAATATCGCGCCAGTTCATATATGTAATTTCATTCAATGACATGTTATATCTCCAAATTAATTAATATGCCCGATTGAGTGGACGCGAACGGACAACCAGTATTTCCATGGAGTCTGTAAAAACCCAAAACCGCCGGAAAGACACCTGGCACGCCGCCGCGACTATCGGATTTATCTGGAATAAAGCTCTACTATCTGATTTTCCTGAATCGGCATTGTGATATCTTCCCGAACCGGAACCGCTTTTACCATGCCTTTGAAATTATCCTTTTCAAGCTCAAGCCACTGCGGCATGCTCCGACGCACCACCGCTTCAAGAGAATCGGTAATGACCTGCATATTTCTGCTCTTTTCCCGCAGTTCGATCATGTCACCGATTTTTACCTGAAAAGAAGGAATATCCACTTTTTTTCCATTGACCAGAAAATGACCGTGCCGGACCAGCTGCCGGGCCTGAGGTCTGGAGTTGGCAAAACCCAGCCGGTATACCACATTATCCAGTCGCTGCTCAAGCATCACCAGCAGGGTATTACCGGTAATGCCTTTTTTGCGGTCCGCACGGACAAATGTCAACTTGAACTGCTTCTCGGAAAGGCAGTAGCTGCGCTTGACCTTCTGTTTTTCACGAAGCTGCAGACCATAATCGGAAATCTTTCCGCCACGACGCTGCCCATGCTGACCAGGAGCGTAACTTCTCCGGTCAAACGCGCACTTATCAGAATAACAGCGATCGCCTTTCAAATATAATTTTAAATTCTCCCGCCGGCACAGCCGACAAACAGATCCTCTGTATCGTGACAAATTTTCCTCCCCTTATTAACGATTGCTCGTAACAGCCTTAAATCTGGTTAAATTCATCAAAGAGATGCTAAAACGGGTAAGCCATTCAACAATGGTTCAGAACAATCGAACCCCCAGTATTGAATCCCACTATACCCGGCGACGCTTTTTGGGCTTACACCCGTTATGCGGAATCGGCGTAACATCCTTGATCATGGTGACGGTCAACCCCGTAGACTGCAGAGACTTCAAAGCGGATTCCCGTCCCGGTCCCGGTCCTTTGACATAAACTTCAACATTTCTCAAACCATGTTCCATGGCCTTTTTAGCGGCATCCTGGGATGCAAGCTGAGCGGCAAACGGCGTGCTTTTCCGGGATCCTTTAAAACCGTTCATGCCTGCCGTAGACCATGAAAGAACATTACCATTGGGATCCGTGATCGTAACGATGGTATTATTAAAAGTCGATTGAATGTGAACCACCCCATTCAATATGTTCTTTTTTACTTTTTTCTTTACTTTTGTTCTTTTCGCCATTGAATCAGCCTTTATCTTATTTTACTTTTTGCCAGGTGCGCCCTTTTTCTTTACCGCGGTTCTTCTCGGCCCCTTACGTGTGCGCGCGTTGGTACTGGTGCGCTGACCCCGAACCGGCAGTGATCGTCTGTGACGCAACCCACGATAACACCCCAAATCCATCAATCTCTTGATATTCATTGAGATATCAGTACGCAGTTCACCCTCGACCTTGTACTCATCGTCAATTACTTTACGAATCTGATTGATTTCACCGTCGGACAAGTCATCCGTTTTCACGTTTTCATCAATATTCAGCTTCGCAAGTATCTTTTGAGATGTGGACAGCCCGACACCATAAATATAGGTTAAGCCAACAACAATCCGTTTACCTCTCGGTAAATCAACGCCTGCAATTCTTGCCAATGTCCGCCTCCTTGTATGCGATATCTATCCCTGACGCTGTTTATGCCGTTTGTTGACACAAATGACACGAACAATGCCTTTTCGCTTAATGATTTTGCAATTCCGACATCTCTTTTTTACTGATGCGCTCACTTTCATCACTTCACCTTCATCCCATGCATATCAATCAGATTATCATATTTTATTCAACCATCACGCCACGCCGAAAAAACAACTATTTGGAGCGATAGGTGATTCTTCCCCGGGTCAGATCATAAGGGGACAATTCGACAGTTACTGTGTCGCCGGGCAAAATCTTGATAAAATGCATCCTCATTTTACCCGATATATGAGCAAGAACCTGATGCTCATTTTCAAGGACGACTTTGAACATTGCGTTGGGCAGGGTTTCAAGCACCTTGCCCTGAACCTTGATCGGTTCTTCTTTTGCCATTTATGAACTCCCGATTAAAATAAGCTTTTTCCCGGTACAGAAACCGCACCGACAATATTGATCTAAAATTATCTTTTGATTTTGCCGGATTTTAAAAATCCATCATAATTTCTGGTAATTAAATGAGACTCCACCTGCCCGACCGTATCCATGGCCACACCGACCACAATCAAAAGGGACGTTCCGCCGAAGTAGAACGGCACATTCAACTGGGTCATCAAAACCGACGGCAATACACAAACAGCAGATACATATGCGGCACCACCAAGGGTAATCCGTGTAAGCACTTTGTCGATATAATCGGCCGTTCTTTTTCCAGGCCGGATACCCGGTATATACCCGCCGTATTTCTTCATGTTCTCAGCAACGTCTGCTGGATTAAAGACGATAGCCGTATAAAAATAGCAGAAGAAAAAAATAAACCCTACAAAAATCAGTTCATAAATAAAAGCCCCCGGACGCAGTGCCGATGAAATGTACTGCATCACGGTCACATCTTTGAAGAAACTGGCCAGGGTCGCCGGAAACATGATCAGCGACGAAGCAAAAATCGGCGGAATAACACCGGAAGTGTTTAATTTCAATGGCAGATGTGTGCTCTGGCCGCCGTACATCTTACGGCCAACCACGCGTTTGGCGTATTGAACCGGAATGCGACGCTGGCCCTGCTCCATGAAATTGATAAACGCGATCACCCCCACCATCAGTATAATCAGAAGCACCACTGCGAAAATTCCCATTTCGCCAGTGGAAAGCATCCGAAACGTATTCCCCATGGCTTGGGGCATCCGGGCCACAATTCCGGCAAAGATAATCAAAGAGATACCGTTTCCGATGCCCCGCTCACTGATCTGCTCACCCAGCCACATAATAAATGCCGTACCAGCGGTCAGGGTTATCACAGTCATGATTCGAAAAGACCAGCCCGGATCCATTACAATCGTGGCACCTCCGGGAGCGCTCATATTTTCAAGGCCCACCGCAATACCAAACCCCTGGATGATACTCAACACAATGGTACCGTACCGGGTGTACTGGGTAATCTTTTTTCGTCCCTGTTCCCCTTCCTTTTTCAGCTGTTCTAAATGCGGGAACACCACCGTGAGAAGCTGAAGAATAATGGACGCGCTGATGTACGGCATAATGCCCAGGGCGAAAACCGATAACCGCTCAAGCGCACCACCGGAAAACATATTAAAAATACCAAAAAGCGTATCCTGATACTGGGCAAAAAATCGCGCCAGGGCATCCCCGTCCACTCCGGGCGTTGGAATGTGCACGCCTACCCGGTAAACTGCAAGAAATGCGAGAGAAAAAAGGATTCGGCGCTTCAGTTCAGGAATTTTGAAAATGTTTTGAACACCGGACGTTGTAACCGCCATTAGGATAAGACCTCAACCTTGCCGCCGGCCGCTTCAATTTTTTCGATGGCACTCTGGCTTGCGGCATTGACCTTTACGGTTAATGGAAAATTGATTTCACCTTTACCCAGCAATTTGATGGCATCGTACTGGCCTTTGGCCATACCGGCGGAAACCAGCAAGGCTTCGTCAACCACCGTACCGCTTTCAAACTTTTTTAAATCCGCTATATTTACAATAGCAACGGTTGTTTTAAAAATATTGGTAAATCCGCGTTTGGGCAGCCGCCGGTGAATGGGCATCTGACCGCCTTCAAATCCAGGCCGGACACCGCCACCGGATCGTGCGCGATGGCCTTTCGAGCCTTTGCCCGCGGTTTTACCGAGTCCGGAGGCCACACCGCGTCCTTTTCTTTTTCGCGAAGATTTCGAACCTTCTGCTGGAGATAATTCGTTCAACTTCATGCCCTAAACCTCCACTTTTACAAGATGCGTTACTTTATTCACCATTCCGCGAATAGACGGGGTATCTTCCAGTTCAACGGTTTTATTCAGTTTTGTCAGCCCCATGCCACGCAGAATCTTGCGGTGTTTTTCAGGCCGTCCATTCATACTCTTGACCATTGTAATTTTTATTTTTCCAGGCATTTTAATTACTGTCCTTGATTATAATTGCTCAACATCTAATCCGCGTTTGGCCGCGGCTTTCTCACGGCTCTGGAGGCCGGTAAGCCCTTTAATGGTTGCTTTTACAACATTGTGCGGATTATTGGAACCCATACATTTCGTCAGAATATTTTCAACCCCGACCGCTTCAAGCACCGCACGAACGGCGCCGCCGGCGATCACCCCGGTACCTTTGGCAGCCGGCTTCAAAAAAACCCGTCCCGCGCCAAAACGGCCGATCACTTCGTAGGGAATGGTGCCGTCAACCAACGGAACCGCTACCATGTTTTTCTTTGCGCTTTCCACCCCTTTACGGATCGCTTCCGGGACTTCATTCGCTTTTCCCAATCCATACCCGACACTGCCTTGACCATCCCCGACGACAACAATGGCGCTGAAGCTGAATCTTCTGCCACCTTTGTGCACTTTTGCGACCCGGTTAATATGTACGACTTTATCGATAAAATTATCGTCTGATTCTTTCCTGAACAAGGCAATGCCTCCTTATTTACTTTTAAAATAAAGACTTACAATTAAAAATCCAGCCCGGCCTTGCGGGCGCCGTCGGAAACCGCTTTGATACGGCCGTGATATAAAAAACCGTTCCGATCAAAAACAACAGAGGAAATCCCTTTTTCTTTGGCCCGTTCCGCGATCAGCTGGCCGATATAAGTCGCCGCTGCTGTTTTATTTTCGAAGGGCTGCTTTTCCCTGACTTCCTTTTCCGTCGTCGAAGCGGTCGCCAACGTGATCCCTTTGGTATCATCGATAATTTGGGAGTAAATATGCTTTGCACTGCGGAATACCGACATCCTGGGTTTATCCCCGGTACCAGTGATTTTTTTCCGAATTCTTTTTTTCCGTTTCAGCCTGAGGGCTTGTCGTCTGTTTGCGGAATCCATGATATATACCTTATTAATGTTTATCTAGAGCATCATCTGTTTATTTTGCGGTCTTACCGGCTTTGCGCTGGACATATTCTTCTGCGTATTTAACGCCCTTTCCCTTGTAAGGTTCGGGGGGCCTGAAGTTTCGGATGGTAGATGCGGTATAGCCGAGAAGGTCTTTGTCAATGCCGGACAATTTGATGACATTCTTTTCAACGCTGGCTGAAATGCCATCCGGCAGGGGGAAATTTATGGGGTGCGAGTACCCCAGATTGAGCTCAAGGGCATTCCCTTTTAATTCCGCCCGGTATCCAATGCCGTTAATTTCCAAAGCCCGCTCAAATCCCTGGGAAACGCCGGTCACCATGTTCGCCACCAGGGCACGGGTCATTCCCCACAACGAACGGGTTTTTTTATCCGTGGTACTGATCGTTACCGACAGAGAATCGTTTTCCACATTTAAATCCACCGCCGGATGGATCGTCCGGGACAGTGTACCTTTTTCCCCGGTTACCGTCAGTATTCGATCGGTATATGAAACCTTTATTTTATCCGATAAGGCAATCGGTTTTTTACCCACTCGAGACATGTCTTTCTCCTTAACTACCAGATTTCACAGAGAACTTCACCGCCGATATTCTGCTTGACCGCCTGTTTGTCGGTAATCAGGCCTTTGGACGTAGAAATAACGGATATCCCCAAGCCATTCAGAACCGGCTTCACTTCCTTGCTGCCGACATAAACACGGCGGCTGGGCTTGCTGATCCGTTTGATGCCGTAAATTACGTGGCGGTCATTTGAGGATTCGTACTTTAAATAAACTCTTAAAATTCCCTGCTTATTGTCCTTGATAAACTTAAAGTTCTTAATAAAACCTTCTTCCTTCATCAGATTCGCAAGAGAAAGTTTTAATTGAGAACCGGGAATATCCACACTTTTATGTTTTGCTTTTCCGGCATTTCGAATGCGGGTCAGCATGTCCGCCAGCGGATCACTCATCGACATTGCATACTCCGTCAATTGCTATGATGGTTATATGAAACAATTTATTTTTTTTGAAAAATCAACAATTACCAGCTTGATTTGGTTACCCCGGGCAAAAGGCCTTCAGAGGCCATATCGCGGAAACAAAGACGACAAATGCCGAATTTACGCATATATGCCCGTGGACGACCGCAGATAGGGCATCGATTGTATTGTCTGACCGAAAATCTCGGCTTTCGCGCCGCTTTAACCCTCAGTGATGTTTTTGCCAACTCAATCTCCTTTGATCATTAAAATTAATTTCTGAAGGGCATGCCCATCAATTTTAATAATTCTTTGCCTTCCTTATCGGTTTTCGCCGTGGTGACCACGGTGATATTCATTCCTTTGATGGTGTCGATTTTATCATAATCAACTTCCGGGAAAATAATCTGTTCCTTGATGCCAAGGGTATAATTTCCCCGGCCGTCAAAGGCTTTGCCGGAAATTCCCCGGAAATCCCGCACACGGGGCAGGGCAATGTTGACCAGTTTTTCATAGAAATCGTACATCCTTGTCCGGCGAAGGGTAACCATGCACCCAATAGGCATGCCTTCCCGCACTTTAAAAGCGGCAATGGATTTTCGTGCCCGGGTTACCACTGGTGCCTGCCCTGAAATCAGTTTAAGTTCGGCCTGGGCCGCGTCAAGCAATTTGATATTGTGGATGGCTTCCCCGAGTCCGATGTTCAATACCACCTTCTCGAGTTTCGGGACTTCCATTGCATTTTTATAGCCGAACGTCTCGACCAGTTTCGGGACGACTTCTTTTTCATATAACTCTTTTAATGACATGAATATTCCTCCGGCATGCAATTTTATGCATCAATTATTTCATTACATTTTCTGCACACCCGTACTTTTTTGCCATCTTCAAGACGTCGCATCTTGATCCGCACAGGAGCAATACATTTGTTGCACATCAACATGACATTCGACCAGTGAATCGCTGCTTCACCTTCAACGATGCCGCCCTGTTTGTTTGACGCATTTGGACGGGTATGGCGCTTGACCATGTTGACATTCTCGACGAGCAGCCGATTTTTTTTCTGCAGAACATCAATGACCTTACCGACCTTGCCATTGTCCTTACCGGCAATTACCTTCACCTTATCATTTTTTTTGATATGGCATTTCTTCTTTTCCATAACCATTATCTCCTGAATTCACGTGCCGGTTATATGACTTCCGGTGCCAGTGAAATGATTTTCATAAAATGATGGGCACGCAGTTCTCTGGCCACCGGCCCAAAAATACGCGTTCCGATGGGCTCGCGCTGGGCGTTGATCAATACGGCCGAATTATCGTCAAATCTGATAAACGTGCCGTCCGGCCTCTGGATTTCTTTTTTGGTACGGACGACCACTGCTTTAAGCACTTCCCCTTTTTTAACCTTTGAGTTGGGGATCGCCTCTTTTACAGAAACCACAATCACATCGCCAACGCTGGCATACCGACGTTTGGACCCGCCGAGCACCTTAATGCAGTATACTTTTTTGGCGCCTGAATTATCCGCAACAGACAGCCTTGTTTCCGCCTGAATCATTTTTCTATATCCTCTGTCTTATACCGCTTTCTCGATAATCTCGCTGACCCGCCAACGTTTCAACTTGCTGATCGGCCGCGACTCCGTGATCAGCACCCGATCTCCGATGCCGCAGGCATTGCCCGCATCGTGGGCAGCAAACTTCGCCCGGCGTCTGATAAATTTTTTATATATCGGATGAATGACGGTTCTTTCTACCATTACCGTAACGGTCTTGTCCATTTTATTGCTTAAAACCGTGCCGATCAGTTGTCTTTTCATTCCACGTTCTTTTTTCATGTCAACAACCCGCCTACCCTATTTCTCTTTGACGTTTTATGGTTTTTACCCGGGCGATGTCCCGTTTGACCTGCTCCATCCGCTTGGGATTTTCAAGCTGACCGGCTTTATTCTGGAACCGGAGATTAAAAAGCGTTTCCGACAAATCAACCAGTTTGGCATCCATTTCCTGATCACTCATCTCTTTGATTTCTTTGACTTTCATTTACACATTGCTCCTTTCAATAAACTTCGTTTTGATGGGAAGCTTGTGTGCAGCCAGCCGCAACGCCTCTTGAGCGAGTTCCCGGGAAACACCTTCCATTTCATAAAGGATTTTACCAGGCCGGATCACCGCCACCCACCCTTCAGGAGCGCCTTTTCCCTTACCCATACGGACTTCAGCAGGTTTTTTGGTTACCGGTTTATCCGGAAAAATCCGAATCCACATTTTCCCGCCCCTTTTGACACGGCGGGTCATGGCAATACGGGCGGCTTCAATTTGACGGGATGTGATATATCCACATTCAGCGGCCTGCAGACCAAAGTCACCGAAGTTCAGCTTGGAACCGCGCATGGCCTTGCCCTTCATCCGGCCTTTCTGTTGTTTTCTGAATTTTACTTTTTTGGGGCTCAGCATTTGAACTCTCTCCTAATCTCTACTTGCCTTCACTGTGCAACGGATCATCTTTGAGGATTTCACCCTTGAAAATATATACTTTGATACCGATGGCACCGTAAGTTGTGTTTGCACTGGTTACACCATAATCAATGTCGGCACGAAGGGTATGCAGGGGCACCCGGCCGTCCTTGTACCATTCGGTGCGCGCCATTTCAGCGCCGCCCAGGCGGCCGGAACAAATAATTTTTATGCCTTCGGCGCCAAACCGCATGGCGGATGTCACGCTGCGCTTCATGGCCCGGCGGAAAGCCACCCGGCGGATCAGCTGATTGGCCACGTTTTCAGCCACCAACTGAGCGTCGAGCTCAGGTTTGCGGACTTCCTGGATGTCTACCAGGACCTCCTGGGTCAGCATTTTTTCCAGTTTCTTTTTAAGGGCCTCGATTTCCGATCCCTTTTTACCGATGATGATTCCCGGACGGGCGGCAGCAATTTTCAGTTTGATCCGGCTTGAGGATCGTTCAATATCAATTTTTGAGATCCCGGCGTGATACAGTTCCTTCTTTAAAAACTTCCGAATCTGGTGATCTTCAAAGACATATTTTGAATACTCTTTTCCGGCAAACCACCTGGAATTCCAAGTTTTAATAATCCCCAGCCTCATTCCTTTCGGATTGACTTTCTGTCCCAAGCTCTTTCCTCCTTTTTAGGACTACCCTTCTGCGACGATCACGGTAATATGACTTGTACGTTTTAAAATGCGCGTCCCTCTGCCCCGGGCTCTTGCACGAAAACGTTTTAACGTAGGCCCTTCATCGACAATGATGTTTCTGATCACGAGCGAATCAACATCCAATTCCGCATTCTGCTCCGCGTTTGCAATCGCAGACCGCAAAATCTTTTCGACCATCCCCGCAGATTTCTGCGGCATAAACTTCAATGCATTCAACCCGGATTCAGCGGATTTGCCTTTGACTGCTTCCACAATCCGGCGGACCTTCTGGGCGGATATACGCATATATTTAGCTGTTGCCTTGACCTCCATGCCGATATTCCTAACCTTTATAATGTTGAGTATTGATTATTTTGTTTTCTTGCCACCGGCGTGTCCATAGAAAATACGGGTGGGAGAGAATTCCCCGAGTTTATGGCCGACCATGTTCTCGGTCACGAAAACCGGTACAAATTTTTTCCCGTTATGCACAGCCAGCGTCAGGCCAACCATTTCCGGAATAATCGTAGATCGCCTGGACCATGTTTTGATCACTTTATTGCTCCGGGTTTCCTGAGCAATTTCAATTTTTTTGTATACTTTCGGATCCACGTACGGACCTTTTTTTAACGATCGAGGCATAAACGCTCCTAAAAATGTGATTTACAACATGTGTTTTAAATTGTTTCAGATAACAACAATCCGGGTTTTTTATTTCTTCCGCCTCTTGACAATCAGCCGGTCGCTGGGTTTGCGCTTGCGGGTCCGATATCCCTTGGTCGGTTTTCCCCATGGGGTACAGGGATGACGACCACCGGAAGACCGGCCTTCGCCGCCGCCCATGGGATGATCCACAGGATTCATCACCACGCCCCGGACACTCGGGCGTCGGCCAAGCATCCGCGTGCGGCCGGCTTTACCAAGTGAAATATTTTCATGGTCCTTGTTACCGACAACACCGATGGTCGCTTTGCATGTCTGCAGGACCAGCCGAACTTCACCGGAAGGCAGTTTAATGGTGGCGTAGCGGCCCTCTTTTGCCATCAGCTGCGCGTAGCCGCCGGCACTTTTGACCAGTTGTCCGCCTTTTCCAATCTGCAACTCAATATTGTGGATATGCGTACCCAACGGAATTTGGCTGATGGGCAGCGCGTTTCCGGGCCGGATTTCCGCATTCTCACCGGACATGACCGTGTCACCGAGGTTCAGGTTCACCGGGTGCAGAATATACCGTTTTTCTCCATCTGCATAATTCAGCAGTGCAATCCGGGCGGACCGGTTGGGATCATATTCAATGGCCGCTACCTTTGCCGGCACGCCGTCCTTGTCCCGCTTGAAATCAATGATCCGGTAGTAGCGTTTATGACCGCCGCCGCGATGTCGACAGGTGATTCTGCCGTGGGCGTTGCGTCCGCCGGTTTTCTTCAATATTTTAATCAGACGCCGCTCCGGTGTTGTTTTCGTTATCTCCTCAAATGTCGAAAACTCCTGAGACCGCCGTCCTTGTGATGTCGGTTTTACCTTCTTAATTGCCATTTGAAAACTCCCAGCTAAACTCCGTCAAAAAAGTTAATCCGATGCCCGGGCATTAGGGTCACATTGGCTTTTTTCCAGTCTTTGCGCTTTCCGACAATCCGGCCGCGCTGTTTGATTTTGCCCTTGACGTTCATCGTATTAACCGATTTCACCTTGACATTAAAAATATCTTCCACTGCTTTTTTTATTTCCACCCGGTTGGCGTCGGAAGAAACTTCAAAGGAGAACTGCTTTAACAATTCTTTCTGAAGGTTGGATTTTTCCGTATCAATCGGAGCTTTGATTACCTGATACTTATTCATGCCGCCAGCCTCCCTTCGATATTCTTGATAGATGATGCAAGCAAAACCAGATTTTTGTGTTTCAGAATATCATACACGTTCAGGCCTTCCACCCGCAGCACTTTGACCCCTGGAATATTTCGTGAGGAAAGTTCCAGAGCGTCGTTTTTCGCATCAATCACAATCAGGGGACTCTCCAGCTTCAGTGTTTCAATCACAGAAACAACGGATTTGGTTTTAATGTGATCCAGTGAAAAAGCATCCAGAACCACCAGCATATCATCTTTGAATTTTGAACTCAGCGCCATTTTAAGGGCCAGCCGGCGTACCTTTTTCAGCACTTTCGGGGTGTAAGATCTGGGTTCCGGTCCAAAGACAACCCCGCCGCCGCGCAATACAGGACTTTTGATATCCCCCCGCCGCGCCCGGCCAGTGCCTTTTTGACGAAAAAGTTTGGCCGTGCTTCCTTTGACATCGGATCGGCGCTTTACAGCGGCGGTTCCGCTGCGACGGGCAGCAAGCTGCATGCAGACGACTTCATGAAGAACACTCTTTTTCGGTTCAACATTAAATATGCTGTCAGGCATTTCAACTTCTGAAACTTTTTCACCTTTTATATTTTTGACTTCAATGACAGCCATGATATCCTCTCATATGATTCGCTATCTGCCGGTAACCCGCAGATTCCAGGCAATTAAAACTTTGATTTTTTTATTTCAATGGTTCCGCTGACCGGTCCGGGGACCGCGCCTTTTAACAAAATCAGATTCTCATCCGGCCGGATATCCACAATCTCGAGATTCCGGACGGTTTTTCGGGTATTGCCGTGCTGACCCGGCATTTTCTTGCCTTTGATAACTTTTGACGGCCAGGCACTATTACCGATGGAACCGGGTCTGCGGTAGTTCCGGCTGCCGTGGGTTTTCGGGCCCCGGCCGAATCCGTGCCGTTTGACTGTTCCGGTAAAGCCGCGCCCTTTGCAGATGCCGGACACTTCTATTTTATCGCCAACTTTAAACATATCCAGCGTAATTTCCTGTCCTACCTGAAATGCATCCGGATTGTCGATCTTAAATTCCCGCAGTACAGCAAACTGTTTTTCACCGCTTTTCGCAAAATGCCCCTGCAGCGGTTTCGTGACCCGGCTTTTCTTTTTTTCCCCGTAGCCCAGCTGCAGCGCATTGTAGCCGTCATTGGCCTGCGTTTTCACCTGGGTTACCTGACAGGGCCCGGCTTCCAGGACAGTTACCGGCAGATATCGCCCTTCATGGGAAAACAGTCCGGTCATTCCCAATTTTTTTCCTAAAATCCCGTTACTCATGTCTGCCACCAAAACCTAAAGTATATGCTACAATTTAATATCCACATCAACACCCGGAGACAAATCAAGCTTCATGAGCGCATCCACTGTCTGCTGGGTCGGGTCCTGAATATCCAATACACGCTTATGCGTCCGAATTTCAAACTGTTCCCTGGACTTTTTATTCACGTGCGGAGAGCGAAGAACACAGTATTTATTGATCCGGGTCGGCAACGGAATCGGACCAACAATTTTTGCACCGGTTTTTCTGGCCGTGTCGACAATGTCCCTTGCGGATTGATCCAGCAGCTTATGATCGTAAGCTCTCAGCCGGATTCTTATTTTAGTGCTTGTAATCATATCGGTATATACCTGCCCTATTCTATAATTTCGCTAACCACACCGGCGCCGACTGTCCGGCCGCCTTCTCTGACGGCAAACCGCAGTTCCTTTTCCATGGCGATCGGGGTAATCAATTCCGCTGTTATGGTTACATTGTCGCCCGGCATCACCATCTCCACTCCCTCGGGTAAGGTCAATATGCCGGTCACGTCCGTTGTCCGAAAATAAAACTGCGGACGGTATCCCGAAAAAAACGGCGTGTGACGGCCCCCTTCATCTTTGCTCAGGATATATACCTCCGCCTTGAACTTCGTATGCGGCGTGATCGATCCCGGTGCCGCCACTACCTGGCCCCGTTCCACTTCATCACGCTTGGTGCCCCGAAGCAGAAGCCCCACATTGTCCCCTGCCTGGCCTTCGTCAAGCAGTTTCCGAAACATTTCAACGCCGGTGCATACCGTCGTCTGCGTATCCCGGATACCCACAATCTCCACTTTCTCATTCACTTTAATCTGACCGCGTTCAATACGACCGGTGACCACCGTCCCGCGACCGGAAATGGAAAATACATCTTCCACCGGCATCAGGAAAGGCTTGTCGATCTCGCGTTCCGGTTCCGGAATATAAGAGTCAATGGCATCCAGCAGTTCAAAAATACATTTGGCTTCCGGGCTGTCCGGATCATCACTCTCCAGGGCCTTTAATGCGCTGCCCTGAATGATCGGCGTATCGTCTCCGGGAAATTCATAGGAATCCAGAAGTTCACGAAGTTCCATCTCCACCAGTTCGATCAGCTCTTCATCATCCACCATGTCGCATTTATTCAGGAAAACGACAATACGGGGGACGCCTACCTGGCGGGCCAGCAATATATGTTCCCGGGTCTGGGGCATGGGGCCGTCATCCGCTCCCACCACCAGAATTGCCCCGTCCATCTGGGCCGCTCCCGTGATCATGTTCTTGATATAGTCCGCATGGCCCGGGCAGTCCACATGGGCGTAATGACGCGTTACCGTCTCATATTCCACATGGGCTGTCGCAATGGTTATGCCGCGGGCTTTCTCTTCCGGCGCTTTATCGATCTTGTCAAACGCGATAAACTCCGCCAGGCCCTTTAATCCGCAATGCTTCGTGATCGCCGCCGTCAATGTCGTCTTCCCATGGTCAATATGACCGATCGTTCCTACATTCACATGCGGCTTGGTTCGCTCAAACTTCTTCTTTGACATCTTCCCATCCTCCCAGTTAAAAGGGCTGAAATACCTTCAACACCCTGTCAACAATGAGTCCGTATTCTTATTGTCGGCTTGTTAGTTTTACTTTAATTGAAGTAGTTTGCCCATCCAATGCGCAGGATGGGCAAATTACCTTCTAAAACGATTTTCGCAATCGATTATGATTGCGGACTGGCAGGCGGCAGAGGGCTTACCAGCGGTAATGTGCAAAGGCTTTGTTGGCTTCCGCCATGCGATGCGTATCATCCCGTTTTTTAATCGCCCCTCCCCGCTCTTCCGCAGCATCCATCAGCTCACCCGCCAGCTTGCGGGCCATGCTTTTTTCCGACCGCTTGGAAGCAAAATCAAGGATCCAGCGGATGGTTAAGGCCACTTTCCGGGCCGGACGAATTTCTGTCGGCACCTGATAGGTGGACCCGCCCACACGCCGGGATTTGACTTCCACCTGCGGTTTGACATTATTAAATGCTTTTTCAAAGATCACCAGGGGCGGTTCACTGGTTCTTTTTTCTACAATATCAAATGCTTCATACATAATCGACTGGGCGATACTTTTTTTCCCGTCTTTCATAATGCAATTGACAAACCGGGAAACCAGTTCACTCTTATATTTCGCATCCGGCAGCACTTTTCTTTCCGGAACTTCTCTGCGTCTTGGCATCGACTACACCTTATCCTTGACTGAAAATTATTTGTGCAACGCCCCCAAGCTATTTGGGACGCTTGGAACCATACTTGGATCTGCCCTGCCGCCGGTCGGAAACGCCCAGGGTATCCAGCACACCTCTGACCACGTGATATCTGACGCCGGGCAAGTCCTTCACCCTGCCGCCACGCACCAGGACCACCGAGTGCTCCTGCAGATTATGCCCGATACCGGGAATGTATGCAGAAACTTCCGTGCCCGTTGTGAGCCGTACCCTTGCCACTTTACGCAAAGCGGAGTTCGGTTTTTTCGGTGTTGCCGTATAGACGCGCACACAAACACCGCGTTTTTGAGGGGATCCTTTAAGCGCCCGGGTAGCCTTCTTCTTCACGACCCGTTTTCGGCCTTTTCGAACCAGTTGATTAATTGTCGGCATCGTTTAAACCCTTAAAAATCAATTTTCTCATGAATTAAAAAATTATAACTTTTAGCTTTAATCCAAAAGCATGTCAAGTATTTTATCATCGTGGCCTGCTTTTTCTGGAGACACCAGACACAGGCCAAATGCTCGCTGCATCCCTGCCCGCATCATGCCGGCGATTGATTGCCGACCGCTTACCATGAGCAGATTCAGCACCCGGTTGACCATCAATTTTCAACATCGATCTCCGGCAGTCGGTATTCATCCCGTCCGGTACCGGCAGGAATCAGGCGACCCATGATCACGTTTTCCTTAAGTCCATTCAGGGAATCATACGCCCCGGAAATACTCGCGTCTGTCAGTACCTTGGTCGTTTCCTGGAAGGACGCGGCCGAGATAAAACTTTCCGTGGACAAAGAGGCCTTGGTGATACCAAGGATCAGGGGTTCGCCGGTTGCCGGCGTTCCACCCTTTTCGATGATCTCGCGGTTTATGGATTCAAATTTATTCTTATCCACCTGTTCTTCGGGAACAAATTCGGAATCCCCGATGGTTTTGATTTTTACCCGCCGCATCATCTGACGGATAATGATCTCAATGTGCTTGTCGTTAATCCGGACCCCCTGGAGACGGTAGACTTCCTGGACCCCGTTCAGCAGGTAACTGGCCAGAGCAATGTCGCCCTTGATATTCAGAATATCCTGGGGATTGGGGCTGCCGCCGGTGAGCTGCTCTCCGGCTTTGACATAATCACCATCGTACACACCGATGTGACGGCCCCGGGGAATGAGATATTCTCTTTTTTCACCGGCGTCCACCGGTGTCACCGTGACTTTCTGCTTGCCCTTGGTAGGGGTTTTGCCAATGGAAACATATCCGTCGATCTCACTCAGGATGGCGGTTTCCTTCGGCTTTCTAACCTCAAACAGCTCCGCTACCCGGGGGAGACCACCGGTAATATCCTTGGTTTTGGTGGTTTCCCGGGGCAGTTTCCCGATGATATCCCCAGCGGCCACATAGTCATTTTCATCCACCATGAGGATCGTGTCCACGGGCAATGAATATCGTGCCGTGCCCGATCCCGGTATGGCCAGGGTTTTTCCGTCTTCATCCTTGATGGAAATTCTGGGCCGGGCAGCCTCCATGGCCTTGGTATCCACCACAGTGAGGCTTGATTTACCGGTCACCGGGTCCACCTTTTCTTTCAGACTTTTGCCGATCACCAGATCACCGAATTTGACTTTACCGGAAACCGCGGTAATGATCGGTGTGGTAAAGGGATCCCATGATGCCAAAAGGTCCCCGGCGTTGACCTTTTCACCGTCTTTCACCATGAGTTCCGCCCCGTAAATAATCGGAAAGCGTTCGAGTTCACGGCCGTTGTCCGACACAATGGTAAATTCTCCGCCCCGGCGATTCATGACAATGAGCCGTTTTTCCGTATTTTCAACGACATGCAGTGAGCCGAGCTTGACCGTGCCGCCCACCCGGGCCCGGATATCCGCCTGTTCTACCCGCCGGCTGGCTGTACCGCCGATATGGAAGGTTCTCATGGTCAACTGGGTGCCCGGCTCGCCAATGGACTGAGCCGCCATAATCCCGACCGGCTGACCGATTTCCACAGGACCGCCGTGAGCCAGATCCCGGCCGTAACATTTCGCGCATACCCCGACTTTTGTGGAGCAGGTCAATACCGACCGGATACGTACGCTGGTGACCCCGGCCTGATCAATTTTTTGAACCCCGGCTTCATCAATCTCGTCGCCTGCCTTGATCAGCACTTCATCGGTAAAGGGGTCCAGTACGTCATCCAAGGTGATACGACCCAGCACGCGCTCGGCGAGGGGCTGAATCACTTCGCCGCCTTCCATCAATGCTTCCACCACGATTCCCTGTCGGGTGCCGCAGTCATATTCCGCAGCCGAACAATCCTGGGCAACGTCTGCCAGACGCCGGGTCAGGTATCCGGAGTTGGCCGTTTTCAGTGCCGTATCCGCAAGCCCTTTCCGTGCCCCGTGGGTGGAAATAAAATACTGGAGAACAGAAAGCCCTTCCCGGAAATTCGCGGTAATGGGTGTTTCAATAATTTCACCGGACGGCTTTGCCATCAGTCCGCGCATACCGGCGAGCTGACGCATCTGATCCTTGCTGCCCCTGGCCCCGGAATCCGCCATCATAAAAATCGGATTAATGGTATCACCGGTTTCCTCGCTCTTTTTGACCAGACGCTTATCCGGTTCTTTAACTGCCGACTCAATAATCTCATGCACATAGGGCTTTTCCATGGCTTCCATCATGGCATTGGCAATATCATCGGTTGCCTTGGCCCAAATATCCACCACCTTGTTGTACTTTTCACCCTGGGTGATCAGCCCTTCCATGTGCTGGTTGGTGATGTCCGCGACATTTTTTTCCGCAGTGTTTAAAATATCCCACTTATTTTCCGGAATGATCATGGCGTCTATGGAAATGGAAAGTCCGCCGGCGGTGGAATGTTTGTAGCCGGTATTTTTCAGCTGATCGGCAAGAATAACCGTCGCTTTAGGCCCCTTGTTCCGGTATGTGTAGTCCACCAGCGCCCGCAGTCCTTTCTTGTTCAGGACTTTGTTCACCATATCAAAAGGAATCTCTTCCCGAATCTCCATTACCTGGAAAATATGATATTTGCCGCCGGAGGCAATAATACCGGTGACGTCCTCTTCTTTCAGCCGATACACCGCATCCGCCACCGCATCGTCTACCTGAAAGATTTCCTGAAACTCATCTTTTTCAAGCAGCCCGATGTTGCCGTTGTAAGTTTTATCAAAGGCTTCAGAATAGGTGTGCACCAGATCCCTGAAAATGGCGCCGCCGTCCAATTCTTCAACAATCTTTTTTGCTGTTTCCTCTGCTGACACCATGATGTGGCGTAAAATATAACTCTCGCCCTTGGGGATAATCTCCCAGAGCAGGATGCGCCCGACACTGGTATCCTGGAGCGTGCCGTTCATCCGGACCTTGACCCGAGCGTGCATATCCACGGCACGGGCATCATAGGCAGCCCGCACCTCTTCAGGATTGGAAAAGACCATTCCCTCGCCCTGGGCGCCGGGAAGTCCCAATGTCATATAATAGATACCCAGTACAATATCCTGGGTCGGAATGATAATCGGCTCACCGCTGGCCGGCGACAAGATATTATTGGAGGCCAGCATCAGAATCCGGGCTTCAATCTGCGCTTCCAGGGAAAGGGGCACATGTACCGCCATCTGGTCGCCGTCAAAGTCCGCGTTGAATGCCGTACAGACCAGCGGATGAAGCTGAATGGCCTTGCCTTCGATGAGTACCGGTTCAAAGGCCTGGATGCCCAGCCGGTGAAGGGTCGGCGCGCGGTTAAGCATCACCGGATATTCCTTGACCACTTCATCCAGCGTATCCCACACTTCCGGGCTTTTCGTCTCCACCCATTTTTTAGCGCTTTTGACATTGGTCACAATGCCTTTTTTCTCAAGCCGGTGATAAATAAACGGCTTAAACAGCTCCAGGGCCATGAGTTTCGGCAATCCGAACTGATGCAGCCGAAGGTTCGGCCCAATGGTGATAACGCTACGGCCGGAGTAATCCACCCGTTTACCCAGAAGGTTCTGGCGGAACCGGCCCTGTTTCCCTTTTAAGGTTTCACTCAAGGACTTCAACGGTCGCTTGTTGGAACCAGTGACCACCCGGCCCTGCCGGCCGTTATCGATCAGCACATCCACGGCTTCCTGAAGCATCCGCTTTTCGTTTCGGACAATGATATCCGGCGCTTTCAGGTCCATGAGCCGCTTCAGACGGTTATTCCGGTTAATCACCCGGCGATACAGATCATTGAGATCAGAAGTGGCAAACCGGCCCCCCTCGAGCGGCACCAGGGGCCGAAGTTCCGGCGGCAGCACGGGAATGACTTCGAGCACCATCCATGTGGGATCCAGGCCGGAATGACGGAACGCGTCCACGACTTTCAGACGTTTGGCCAGTTTTTTGCGCTTGGCTTCAGACCCGGTGTTTTGAATCTCCTCCCGGAGTTCACCGTATAATTTTTCAATATCAAGTTCCCGAGCAGTTCCCGGATGGCTTCCGCCCCGATACCGGCCCTGAATTTCGGACCATAAAGCTCCAATGCCTCCCGGTATTTGTCTTCGGAAAGCATCTGCATTTTGGTCAGCCCGGTGTCTTTGGGATCAATGACAATATAATTGTCAAAATAGATCACTTTCTCAAGGGACTTGAGGGTCAAATCCAAAAGATTACCGATTTTACTGGGCAGACTTTTCAGAAACCAGATATGGGTCACCGGCGTGGCCAGATCAATGTGCGCCATCCGCTCCCGGCGCACTTTGGACTGAATGACCTCGACGCCGCATTTTTCGCAGATCACGCCCCGGTGCTTCATGCGTTTGTACTTTCCGCAATTGCACTCGTAGTCTTTGGTGGGGCCGAAAATTTTGGCACAGAAAAGGCCATCCCGTTCCGGCTTGAAGGTCCGGTAATTGATGGTTTCGGGTTTTTTAATTTCCCCGTGGGACCAGCTCCGGATCAGTTCCGGTGAGGCCAGGGCAATTTTTACGCCTTTATAAAGTCTCGGGTTTACAGGCTTTACAAAAAAATCATAGAGAGTTTCCAAGATGATCTCCTTACTCTTTATCCTCAATAAGGGTTACATCTAAACCTAAACTCTGTAACTCTTTAGTGAGTACCCGGAAAGATTCCGGAAGTCCGGGTTCAAATACATTCTGACCTTTAACAATCTTTTCATACATGCGGGTTCTGCCGGCCATGTCATCGGACTTGACCGTAAGAAATTCCTGCAGGGCATGAGCCGCGCCATAGGCTTCCATGGCCCACACTTCCATTTCACCGAGCCGCTGGCCGCCGAACTGGGCCTTGCCACCCAGGGGCTGCTGGGTTACCAGGGAGTAAGGACCGATGGACCGCGCATGCAGTTTGTCATCCACCAGATGGTGGAGTTTGAGCATGTACATGGTGCCCACGGTGACTTTGCCGTCAAACGGTTCACCGGTACGGCCGTCATAAAGCGTCTCCTGACCGGTCGGACTCACCCCCGCTTCAGACAGCAGCGCTTTGATCTCTTCTTCTTTGGCGCCGTCAAACACCGGGGTATTCATGTGAACACCATCTTTGTATTCTCCGGCAAACCGCGCCAGCTCATCATCCGGCATTTTACTGATCATTGTCTGATTTTCCGGTTCGGAAAAAATAGCCTTGAATTTTTTGCGCAGTTCCTTGATCTTTTCCCCCTCAAGCATCTCATTGATCTGGTCGCCCAGCCCTTTGGCCGCCATGCCCAGATGGATTTCAAGAATCTGCCCCACATTCATCCGGGAGGGGACCCCCAAGGGATTGAGTACCATATCCACCGGCCTTCCGTCATGGAAGTACGGCAGGTCTTCTTCGGGAAGAATCCGCGAGACCACGCCTTTGTTTCCGTGCCGGCCGGCCATTTTGTCCCCCACGGACAGGGTCCGCTTCATGGCCACATACACCTTGATCATTTTTATAACACCCGGCGGCAGATCGTCCCCTTTTTCATAACCGCTGACCTGATGCTCAAAATTCTGGTAGACCAGATCAGATTTTTCCCGGTAAAGGGAAATCAGGCGTCGGAGTTCTTCAGTGGTTTTTTCATCCTTGAATTCCAGCGCATCCAGTTTTGCCAGGGGAACTTTTTCCAGATGTTTGGACTCGATTTTTGTATTTTTGGGAATCAGGACCTTTTTACCGTCTGTTACGTCGGTCACACTTTTCTGATCCACAACCAGCGCAGCAATGGCTTCCCGGGCCATCTCGCGGATAATGGCCAGTTCATCATCCCGGTCCTTTTCCAGAAGCGCGATTTCTTCGTCTTCAATGGCCCGGGACCGGTCATCCTTGTCAATGCCCCGGCGGGAAAACACCTTGGCATCGATCACGATACCACTGCCTCCCGGCGGCACCCGCAGAGAGGTATCTTTGACTTCACCGGCTTTTTCGCCGAAAATGGCGCGCAGCAGTTTTTCTTCCGGTGAAAGCTGGGTTTCTCCTTTGGGGGTGACTTTGCCCACCAGAATATCGCCGGGTCCCACTTCCGCACCCAGACGGATGATGCCGCTTTCATCCAGGTCTTTCAGGGCTTCTTCCCCCACATTCGGGATATCCCGCGTAATTTCTTCTTTTCCCAGCTTTGTATCCCGGGCAAGCACCTCAAACTCTTCGATATGCACGGATGTGAACACACTGTCTTTGACCAGCCGTTCACTGACCAGGATGGAATCTTCAAAGTTATAACCGCCCCAGGGCATAAACGCCACAGTAACGTTTTTGCCGAGCGCCAGCTCACCCTTTTCCGTGGCCGGGCCATCCGCAATCACTTCACCGGCCTTCACCCCGTCGCCCTTTTTAATAATGGGGCGGTGGTTGAAGCAGGTGTTCTGGTTGGACCGGATAAATTTGGACAAATTGTAAATGGTGACATCCTTTTCCGCTGGATTATCAGAGGGCTCATGCTGTATCACAATCCGGGAGGCATCCACATCCACCACCGTGCCGTCTTTTCTGGCAACAATGGTGACACCGGAATCCCTTGCCACCACCCCTTCAATACCTGTTCCCACAAGGGGTGACCGGCTGTCCATCAGGGGAACCGCCTGGCGCATCATGTTAGACCCCATCAGCGCCCGGTTGGCGTCGTCATTCTCCAGAAAGGGAATTAAGGATGCTGACGCGCTGACCAGCTGATTGGGGGAAATATCCATGAGTTCGATTTCTTCCCGGGGCACCCGCATAAATTCGCCTTCCACCCGGGAAATAACAATCGGATTGACATATTCATTATTCTCATCCACCGGCGCGTTGGCCTGGGCAATGGGATGATCTTCTTCTTCAAAGGCGGAAAGCATCCGGATTTTATTCGTAACCGTGGAGTTTTCAACCACCCGGTACGGGGTTTCAATAAACCCGAATTCATTGACCCGGGCATACGTGCACAGGGACACGATCAGCCCGATATTGGGACCTTCCGGCGTTTCAATAGGGCAGATGCGGCCATAATGGGAGGGATGCACATCCCGCACTTCAAAACCGGCGCGATCACGGGTCAGACCGCCAGGTCCCAGTGCACTTAAACGACGTTTGTGCGTGGTTTCAGACAACGGATTGGTTTGGTCCAGAAACTGGGACAGCTGGCTGGTGCCGAAAAACTCTTTTACAACGGCCGACACCGGTTTGGGGTTGACCAGGTCGTTGGGCATCAGAGCATCCACTTCCTGCATGCTCATCCGCTCCTTGATGGCGCGTTCCATCCGGACCAGGCCAATGCGGTACTGGTTTTCCAAGAGTTCGCCCACGGCACGGACCCGCCGGTTTCCCAGATGGTCGATATCATCCACCGCGCCCTGGGTATCCCGCAGCTCCACCAAAGTTTTGGCGGTAAGCAGAATATCTTCCCTTCGAAGGGTCCTTACGTCGATGGGGGTGTTTGTCTTGAGCCGATGATTGATTTTCAGACGGCCCACATCTGAAAGATCGTAATAGGCATTTCTGAAAAAAAGATGATCCACAAACTCCTGGGCCACTTCCGGCGTTGCCGGATTACCCGGCCGCAGCCGCCGATAAATATCAATCAATGCTTCTTCTTTGGTGGTCACCTTGTCCACCAGCAGGGTTTTTTGAATGGCATTGCTGGAGTAGGGGCCTTCCATGACCAGCACATCAAACGCTCCGACTTTAGCGTCCAAAAGCGCTTTGATGGTGTCTTCATCAATGGACACATTGGATTGCACCACCACTTCGCCGATTTTGGGATCAACCACATCCCCGGCAAATACACGGCCCAAAAGCTCGTCTTTGGAAAGGGGGATTTCTTCCACACCGGCGGCCTGCAGCTCTTTGATGGCGCGTTTGGTGAAAATCCGTCCTTTTTTCACCACCACTTTGCCGGTCTCCGGGTTGACAATATCTTTTCCCGGGCGCTGGCCCTTCAGAAATTCGGGCTGAAGTTCCCGAAAAAACTGTTTTTTGCGGACAACGATCTTTTCCCGGTGGTAAAAATAAGAAAGAATATCATCACTGCTGTAGCCGATGGCCTTAAACAAAAGGGTAATGGGAAATTTCCGCCGCCGGTCAATGCGGATATTGACAATATCCTTGGGATCGATTTCCATATCGATCCATGACCCACGAACCGGGATAATGCGGGCAGTGTAAATAATTTTGCCGCTGGAATGGGTCTTTCCCTTATCATGGTCGAAAAAAACGCCGGAAGAACGATGCAACTGACTAACCACTGCACGCTCGGTGCCGTTGATGATAAAGGTGCCTTTTTCCGTCATCAGCGGGATGGTGCCGAAATAGATTTCCTGCTCCTTGATGTCCCGAATATTGGACACCCCGGTGCCTTTGTCCACATCATAAACCACCAGGCGCACCCGGATTCTGACGGAAATATCATAGGTCATGCCCCGGTTGATGCATTCGCCGACGGAATGCTTAATCTCAGCAAACCGGTAGGACACAAATTCAAGGGACGCGGTCCCGGTAAAATCCTTGATCGGAAAAACAGAATTAAAAACGGATTGAAGGCCGGAATCCTTTCGCTTTTCCGGAGGAACATTCATCTGCAGAAAGCGGTCATAGGAATCCCGCTGCATGCCGATGAGGTCCGGAATATCGACGATGGTTTTTATATGGCCGAAATTTTTTCTTATTCGCTTATAATTCGGGGGGTTTACTGTCATGGTAACTCCAGTATTTTAGAAGAAGCACAAAAACGGCAGCCCGGAACCATCCGGGCGCCGATTTTCTTATTTTTCTTTAAGTTACAATGCGTTAAGCGCAGTCATAACCGAAGAATTATTTGATCTCTACCTGAGCTCCAGCAGCTTCGAGTTGCTCTTTAATTTTTTCCGCGTCTTCTTTTACAATACCTTCCTTCACCGGCGTGGGAACCGCTTCAACCAATGCCTTGGCTTCTTTCAGACCGAGGCCCGTGATGGCACGAATTTCCTTGATTACCTGGATCTTTTTATCGCCAAAAGTGCTCAGAATAACATCAAATTCTGTTTTTTCTTCAGCCGCTGCACCGGCATCAGCCGCCACCGCGGGACCGGCCACCGCCACAGGGGCGGCCGCAGAAACACCGAATTTTTCTTCCAGTTCTTTGACCAGTTCGGACAGTTCCAGAACCGACATATTTGCTATAAATTCAATTACATCATCTTTTGTAACATCAGCCATGATTTACCTCCAAAGTATATAAAAACTAATATCTTATATCTGTTTTAAGTTTAGAAAGCGTCGTATGACATATAAAATTACGCTGCTTCTTTCTGATCCTTGATTGCCTGCAAGGCATACAGCAGTTTTTCAGGGACATTGGTGAGCGCTCTGACCAGGGCCGTGGGCACGGCATTCATCACGGACAGCAACTGACTCAGCAGAACCTCACGGGACGGCAGTTCGGACAAGCTTTTGATCGCTTGCACATCCAGCAGTTTGCCGGCCATGACGCCGATTTTAATCTCAAGTTTATCGTTGTCCTTGGCAAAATCAGCCAGCACTTTGGCCGGGGCGACCGGATCGTCATAACTGAGCGCGATGGCCGTCGGACCGGTAAAATGATCTTTGACAGCCGCCACATCCGTGTCTTCAGACGCCCGGGCGAGCAGCGTATTCTTGACAACGCGATATTCGATGTTCGCATCCGTCAGCTTGCGGCGAAGTTCATTGATCTTACTGACATTCAGCCCTTTATAGTCCGTCAAAATAACAATTTTGGACTTTTCAAACTTTGCATGAAGATCTTCAACAAGCTGTTTTTTTTGACTTTTGTTTAGCAATTGGTTACACCTCCTTTCTGAATCTGTAAAAACCAAAGGAAGCCACAGAAAAACCAAGACTGCCTCGGTAGGGCGGTTCTCCGATTACTCGCTGCAAGCCAGCGAACCTACGGTCTTTGACAGGTTTATTTTTTTATTTTATCCGGCGTATGATCGACATTACAGTCAACCGGCCCGATATGTGCGTATATAAAATCCGGAACCGTCAGTCGGTTCCAAAAAATTTGTCGTATTCTTCGACTGCTGTTATTTCAGCAGGTCTTTGACATACACGGGGTCGACTTTAAAACCCGGCCCCATGGTAGTGGAAATACCGATGCTCCGGATGTAAACCCCTTTGCTTGCGGCCGGTTTGTTCCGTACAATCGAATCCAGAAACGCGGATACATTTCCTATGATTTTTTCCGGACCAAAGGAAACCTTGCCCATGGGCGCATGAACAATACCGGCTTTTTCCACCCGGTAATCGATCTTGCCGGCCTTTAATTCATTGACCGCCTTTGCGACATCAAACGTCACGGTCCCGGTTTTCGCGTTGGGCATCAAGCCCCGGGGGCCCAGCATTTTTCCGATTTTGCCGACGGTCCCCATGACATCCGGGGTGGCGACAGCTTTGTCGAAACCGAACCATCCGCCTTTAATTTTTTCGATCAGGTCATCATTGCCTACAAAATCAGCGCCCGCTTCCTGTGCTTCTTTTTCCTTTTCACCTTTGGCAAAAACCAGCACTTTGACTTCTTTGCCAAGGCCATTGGGCAGGATGATGGATCCGCGAACCATCTGGTCCGCATGCCGGGGGTCGACACCCAGTTTGACCGCGATATCAACGGTTTCATCAAACTTCACAAATGAAGACGCCAGCGCGCCCTGGATGGCTTCCTCAAACGTATACCGCTTCAGCGGATCGACTTTTGATTTTGCTTCCTGAAATTTCTTCCCACGTTTCGACATTGTATCTTATTAACTCCTTTGTAAATTAAACGACTTCAAGCCCCATACTTCTAGCCGTTCCTTCAATAATCCGACAGGCATTTTCCAGGTCGTTCGCGTTTAAATCCGCTTTTTTGAGGGTCGCAATCTCTGCGATCTGATCTTTGGTCACTTTACCGACTTTCACCGATTTGGGTTCACTGGACCCTTTTGCAATGCCCGCCGCCTTTTTCAGCAAGATGGACGCAGGCGGTGTTTTGGTGATAAAGGAAAATGATTTGTCCTGAAAAACCGTTAAGACAACCGGTATAATCATCCCTTCTTCATTGGCTGTTCTGGCATTGAATGCCTTGCAGAAATCCATTATATTTACACCATGCTGACCCAGCGCAGGACCAATCGGTGGTGAAGGGTTGGCCTTTCCGGCCATTACTTGAAGTTTGATCTGTGCGATCACTTTCTTTGCCATGTCAATTTTACTCCCGATATTTTTTTATTACCCGGCGGAGACGTTCTGGTTCAATTATCCGCGGGGGCTTTCGCCGCCATTCCGGCAGCGTCGGCACCGAAACGCTTAACTTTTCGAAACCTGTACAAAATCAAGTTCGACCGGTGTGGACCGGCCGAAAATACTTACCAGCACTTTCAATTTACCCTTTTCAGGATTCACATCTTCCACTGTGCCGTTGAAATTGGTGAACGGCCCGTCAACGACACGGATTTCATCGCCGATTTCAAAATAAAACTTCGGCTGCGGCTTGAGTTTGCCGGCTTCCATTCGGTTTAAGATGTATTCTGCTTCTTCATCGCTGATCGCCGCGGGTTTGTCCCGACCACCCAGGAACCCGGTGACTTTCGCCGTTGAACTCACCATATGCCAGGTGTCTTCATCAAGCTCCATCCGAATGAGGATGTATCCGGGATAAAACTTTCGGCTGGATGTTTTTCGCTTGCCTTTGATCAGCTCAACCACCTGCTCCGTCGGTATCACCACTTCCCCGAATTTTTCGGGATGCGGAAACGCGGCAATCCGCTCCTCAAGATTGGCCTTCACCCGGGCTTCGAACCCGGAATAGACATGCAGGATATACCATTTGAGTGCCATGGGTTACCTCTCAGACGCGTTCTAAAGAATTAACCGAATCAGGTTTGAAAGGCCGATATCCACAATCCCGAGAAAAAATGCGATCACAAATACAAAAACAATCACAACCGCAGTGGAGCCGATGGTCTGTTTTTTGGAAGGCCAGGTGACTTTTGTCAGTTCAACTTTCACTTCCCTGAAAAACTGAATCCAGTTGCCGAAATATTTATCCGCCAGCGTCATGATCGCGGACTGTTCAGGAGCAGCTGCCTTTTTAGGCGCATACACTTTTTTCTTTTTTTCCGCTGGCACCCCGGCCTGCCGGACCGCTTCCGATTTTCCCGACTCAGCGCCGGCTGCGCTAATGGCAGCCGCTGATGAATCCAGACCTGCGGCATTCTGCTGTTGTTTCTTTTTCGGTGCTGTTTTCTTTTTCTGAATACGTGCCATTAAAACTCCTAAAACGTCGAAAGCTCACAGTTAAAAATCACGGTGGATCAGCATGTGTTTTCAACTCCTGAGCTTTCGATTATTTATATGGCAGGCCAGGAGGGATTTGAACCCCCAACCCTCGGATTTGGAGTCCGACGCTCTGCCGTTAGAGCTACTGGCCTTTACCTGAAAGCTTATACAGTCGGTTTTGTAGCGACAATTTGTAAAGACAGGCACCTGCCTGTATTATTTTGTCTCTTTGTGAACTGTATGCGTTTTGCAAAACCGGCAGTACTTTTTGAATTCAAGTTTTTCCGGTTTGGTGCGTTTGTTTTTGGTGGTGGAATAATTCTTCCGTTTGCATTCCGTGCACGAGAGGTTCACATTTACTTTCACAGGGACACCCCTTATTCTATAATTTCGCTAACCACACCGGCGCCGACTGTCCGGCCGCCTTCTCTGACGGCAAACCGCAGTTCCTTTTCCATGGCGATCGGGGTAATCAATTCCGCTGTTATGGTTACATTGTCGCCCGGCATCACCATCTCCACTCCCTCGGGTAAGGTCAATATGCCGGTCACGTCCGTTGTCCGAAAATAAAACTGCGGACGGTATCCCGAAAAAAACGGCGTGTGACGGCCCCCTTCATCTTTGCTCAGGATATATACCTCCGCCTTGAACTTCGTATGCGGCGTGATCGATCCCGGTGCCGCCACTACCTGGCCCCGTTCCACTTCATCACGCTTGGTGCCCCGAAGCAGAAGCCCCACATTGTCCCCTGCCTGGCCTTCGTCAAGCAGTTTCCGAAACATTTCAACGCCGGTGCATACCGTCGTCTGCGTATCCCGGATACCCACAATCTCCACTTTCTCATTCACTTTAATCTGACCGCGTTCAATACGACCGGTGACCACCGTCCCGCGACCGGAAATGGAAAATACATCTTCCACCGGCATCAGGAAAGGCTTGTCGATCTCGCGTTCCGGTTCCGGAATATAAGAGTCAATGGCATCCAGCAGTTCAAAAATACATTTGGCTTCCGGGCTGTCCGGATCATCACTCTCCAGGGCCTTTAATGCGCTGCCCTGAATGATCGGCGTATCGTCTCCGGGAAATTCATAGGAATCCAGAAGTTCACGAAGTTCCATCTCCACCAGTTCGATCAGCTCTTCATCATCCACCATGTCGCATTTATTCAGGAAAACGACAATACGGGGGACGCCTACCTGGCGGGCCAGCAATATATGTTCCCGGGTCTGGGGCATGGGGCCGTCATCCGCTCCCACCACCAGAATTGCCCCGTCCATCTGGGCCGCTCCCGTGATCATGTTCTTGATATAGTCCGCATGGCCCGGGCAGTCCACATGGGCGTAATGACGCGTTACCGTCTCATATTCCACATGGGCTGTCGCAATGGTTATGCCGCGGGCTTTCTCTTCCGGCGCTTTATCGATCTTGTCAAACGCGATAAACTCCGCCAGGCCCTTTAATCCGCAATGCTTCGTGATCGCCGCCGTCAATGTCGTCTTCCCATGGTCAATATGACCGATCGTTCCTACATTCACATGCGGCTTGGTTCGCTCAAACTTCTTCTTTGACATCTTCCCATCCTCCCAGTATTTTCATGGCATATCATTAATTGGCTTCTCAACGTCAAGGTGTATGCTGATCAAGAAGCGCTCCTGAAAAGCAGCCTTTAAACTAAAATAAATGGAGCCCACGACCGGGATTGAACCGGTGAACCTCATCCTTACCAAGGATGCGCTCTACCTACTGAGCTACGTGGGCGTAACCTAATTTAAACTGATCCGTTTTGCCGGCAAACAAAAAAATGGAGCGGGAGACGAGGCTCGAACTCGCGACATTCAGCTTGGAAGGCTGAAGCTCTACCAACTGAGCTACTCCCGCACTGCTATACCGACAAACCTGATGTCCGCCATCCGGAAAATCAGCCCATAAGGTGCGAATACCACCCTCTTCCACTTTATTTGATTAGCTTTAGCCATGTAGTTATTCCGATTCCGGATTCCCGAAACCTCCTACATCCAACCTTAAGAAATGGTGGTGGGGGGAGGATTCGAACCTCCGAAGGCGTCGCCGGCAGATTTACAGTCTGCTCCCTTTAGCCACTCGGGAACCCCACCGAGTATTTCTGGAGCCAGCGAAGGGACTCGAACCCCCGACCCACTGATTACAAATCAGTAGCTCTACCAACTGAGCTACGCTGGCACTTTACATGAAAGCTGGGCAATGACAGTCTTCGCTGACGTTTCCGTTCAGCTTGTTACCTTTCAACGATCAACACAATGTCAATTAATAATGGCATAATTGGTGCGCAACAAGAGATTGCGTCGTTTGAAAAAGTAACCTGTTCTCTTAACACCCATATTTTTCGAATTCAAGCAAAAAAATCATTTTTTGCCAAATTTTTAAAAAATATTTAAATAACAGGTTCCTTTATCGTTTGTCAAACCTATTATTCATCCGCCTCAAAGGTTTTTCAATAGCACCCATTCACCGATCATCTGTTGAGAAGCAGGGTGAGATTGCAAACATTGCATAATTTCTTGACACTCCGGCGTTCATCCTCTAATTAGAAAATAATTTTACCCCATCTTCCGGCGGATTCCGCATGCCTTTCCGGCAGGAGGGGGGATTCCGTGAGACAGATTATCTTTTCAGGCTTTATGGCGTCAGGACAAAACACGATTATGACCCATCGTTCCGATGACAGGCGATTGATTTCTGCCTGTTTTATTATCTTGATTTTTTCCATTTTTTCAGTGGGCTGTGCCGGAATGAACCAGCAAAATCCACCGGCGACCGATGCCTCAGCGGATGCTTCTTCAGGAGATGACAATGGCTCTCCATTGCCGCCGGCAGCGGGCGGGGCTGAAATTGAACCGGTCTTACTCGGCGAAGAATCGTCCGATACCATAGAATATCTGCCCTTAATTCCTGTTGGAAAAAGCTGTGCCGACATTCGGGCGATGTCCGGGAGCAGCCCAGCACATGAGGAAGTTCAGGCACGGCTTGATGAAGCGCTGGATTTCTATCAGGCATCTCAGGACTTCTGGCAACAGGGCGAACTGGAAAATGCCCTCCAGTCTCTGGATCAGGCCTACGCGCTCATCACGGAAGCGGATGTTCTTGAAGAGCCCAAGCTTGTCCAGCAGAAAGATGATCTTCGGTTTATGATTTCCAAAAGGATACTTGAAATTTACACATCCCGCCACATCACGGCCAAGGGCAATCACAACGCTATTCCGCTGGTTTTAAACGACCACGTCCAGAAAGAGATTGACCTGTTTACCCAAAGCAACGTGCGGTCTTTTTTTGAAAATTCTCTCAGGCGCTCGGGCAGATACCGTGGGTTTATCGTGGAAGAGCTCCGAAAGGCCGGGCTGCCGGAAGAATTGTCATGGCTTCCCCTGATTGAAAGCGGTTTTAAAACCAATGCGCTATCCAGCGCCAGAGCCCTTGGTCTTTGGCAGTTTATCGCTTCCACGGGTCACAAGTTCGGCCTGACAAGGAACCTCTACGTTGACGAGCGTCTGGACCCTTACAAATCCACCCATGCCGCCATTAGTTATCTCAAAGAGCTGCATGAAATTTTCGGGGACTGGATGACCGTGCTGGCCGCTTATAATTGTGGAGAAGGCCGGGTTTTAAGAACCATCCGGAACCAGAATGTCAGCTATCTGGACGACTTTTGGGATCTGTATCAGCGACTTCCCTATGAAACCGCCCGTTATGTGCCCAAATTCATGGCAACCCTTCACATCATAAACAACCCGCAGAAATACAGCCTGAAAGATATTGTTTATGACCCTCCCATGCAATTCGATGTCCAGATGATTTCAAAACAGGCCTATCTCAAGGACATTGCAAAAATCATGGCCCTGGAAGAAAAAGATCTCCTCCTGCTGAATCCGGAACTGCGTTATAAACTGCTGCCTCCCGGGGAATACCCCCTGAAAATTCCCGTTGGCACGCAAGAGACACTGCTTGCCGGGATTGACAGTATCCCCGAATACGCCCAAACCCATCCCGGACTGACGTACCACCGTGTGCGGCCTGGCGAGACCCTTTCCACCATTGCCCGGCGATATCATACGACCATCGACACCATTGCCCGGCATAATAATATCTACCGGAAAAATTACATCGCCGCCGGAAAAATCCTGAAAATTCCTCATTCCGGAAAAGCCGGCGACACCCCGGCACCCGAGGTGATTACGTATTACGTCCGGCGGGGAGATTCCCTCTGGACATTGGCCAAGCGGTATGATACCACCACCAAAAAAATCCAGGAATTCAATCGGCTGGATACCGTTAACTTACGCATCGGCCAGGTGCTGAGAATCCCCACGGGCCCTCATCACGGCCTGGCATTGTATGAAGTCAAAAGCGGTGATTCACCGTCCCGGATTGCCAACCAGCACAACATGAACCTGGACCAACTGCTGCGTCTCAACAATCTGACCAAAAACAGTATCATCCATCCCGGCCAGCAGTTGTACGTTGAATAGTCCGAAGCCCCCGTAGCTCAGTGGATAGAGCAATAGATTCCTAATCTATGTGCCGCAGGTCCGATTCCTGCCGGGGGCACCAATAAAAACAATTGGTTATAACGATTTTTCAGAGTCAATTTTTAATACCATTTTTTACTTTGACTCATATATGACTTGTTCAACACAAAAAAAATATTCCCCCCGGTGATCCAATAAAAAAATCGGGGCAACTTTTCAGTAAACCGGTTCATTCAGTCCTTAGTTTGTCAGCAAATGATAAAAAAAATCAGATAAAATCCCAATTCATCCTTTTATTCAAGGTATTATAAAAGTCAAAACTCTTGCCCCTTTTTATGAAGCCTTAATCATGGTAGTGTCCAGAATTTTTCGCACTTTTGATTTTGCCTGCCCTCCAATCTGACGGTTCGGGATCTTGCCGAGGGCCCGGGGCCGGCCCCGGGCCCTCGGCCACTATGCGATTGCCTTTACCTTCTCTTGTAATCTTTTCATGTTCATATATCGCCGTGTACCCCATTTTGTTCCTGCTACGTGACGAAGCCTGGCTGCCACAAGCATCAATGCAGATTGTCCGTCAGGAAATGCACCAACCACTCTCGTTCTTCTCCGGATTTCCCGCATCAGGCGCTCTAATGGATTATTCGTCCTCAATGATCGCCAATGCTGACTTGGAAAATCATAATAACTCAACGTCTCATGAGCTCCCTGGGACACCATGTCGGCTGCGTTTTTCAATCTCATCTTCTTCAATTTCCGGGTTACCGCCATAATCTTTTCTTCCGCCGCCTCACGATCCTCCTGAGCGTGGATCGCTTTTAACATGGCCGCCACGTCTTTGACTTTGGCTTTGGGAACCGCGGTAAACACATTGCGATAAAAATGTACCACACACCGTTGCCATTTAGAGCTTATCCGTAAATAATACCTATTTTCCTGTAGGCCATGATTGCGGCAGCCATATGCAGGAGTGCCAAATAGGTATCCTCTCGCTTCTCATAGCGGACCAGAATTTTGCGAAAGCGATTGAACCATGAATGAGCTACCTCAACCACCCATCGCCTGGCTTTCCAGCCAGGGTTGGTTTTTTTCTGTTCAATTTCTTGGCCCCGCGTTTGCACGTGGGGGATGTAACCCTTGGAAACAATGCACTGCAACGCCGGTTTGCCGTTGTATGCTTTGTCAGCGCACAGATGCTGCTCAATATCTTCAGGTCGCTCAATGACGATTTCTTCTAATACAAGTTCAAGCTGCGTTACATCATGCCGATTGGCTCCTGTCACGACGAGCGATAACGGGACACCACGGCCGTCCACCAGCAAATGGCGTTTGGTTCCTTTTTTTTCCCCGGTCTGTCGGATTTCGACCAACTGCATCTTGAGCCAGCGGGGCCTTGACCATGGCCCCGTCTATGCTTTGCCAGCTCCAGGCGATGCCCTCCATTTCGTCGTAGTCGGCAAGCCCGCTACGCCACAAAGCAACAAAAAATCCGGCACACATCCATTTCATGAAATGGGTATGGATGGCGCTTGCGCTGCCAAAACGTTCCTTGGGCAAAGCTTTCCATTGGCAGCCGGTGCGAAGCACGTACATAATAGCTTCGAAAATCCGCCGCGACGGTATCGGTTTTCTGCCTCCGCCAGACTTTCGCTTGTAAGTCTTACTCGGATCACGCTCCGGCTTCGGAATAAGCGGTTCGACTCTTTGCCAAAAAGCATCGGACACTTCCCATGACTGAATTTTCGACATATGACCTCCATCGCAAGGGTTTATGATGGAGGTCATCGTAACATAAAAAATAGGAAAAGTATATTTTATTTACGGATAAGTTCTTAGCTTCCGGATAAAAATCTGCCAAAGATTCAACCAAACCTAAGCATTTGTCGCTGACAAACAGCTGAACGCCACATAGCCCACGGTTTTTTAGATACCGCAAAAACGCCTGCCAGCTTTCCTTGTCCTCTTTGGCACCTTCTCTAACACCCAGAACCTGACGATATCCGTGTTCATCCACGCCGATGGCAACAAGCACGCTGACGTTTTTTACTTCTCCTCCCCAGCTGCGTTTTAGCCAGATACCGTCTAAAAAAACATATGCAAATCTGCCGGTGATCGGCTCTTTTAGCCATCTATCAATCCGGCCGTAGACTTTTTTATTCAGATTACTGACCGTTGACGGACTGACACGTGTGCCCCACAGGGCCTGGGTGATATCCTCAACCCGGCGCACCGATATGCCGGCAAGATACATCTCGATCAATGCTTCTTCCACCGAGCTTTCGCGGCGCCGATATCTTTCAATGATCGCTGTCTCAAAAGTCAATGTGCGGAGTTTGGGTACTTTAAGATTTACATTCCCGGCCTTGGTTTCCAGCTTCCGATTGTAATAACCCGCACGAGTGTCTTTACGGGCATCGGTACGTTCATAACGACTGGCTTGACATAACCGCTCAGCCTCAGCTTCTAAAAGTGAATTCAGCGTTTCTTCCACGGTCCCTCTGACAACTTTATCCAGGTGCTTTGTCAGCTGATCTTGTTCAATTCGGATGATCTGGCCGGCTTTTACCTCTTTGTTTCCTCGTTCTGATTTGGTATTCTCCACTTGTAGCCCTCCTGATGGTTATCGTTTGAGTCTTTGGTCAAACCAAACCATACCAGATTGAGGGCTACTCTTTCAAAATGTGCGAAAAATATTATACGTTATCGTTCCAGGATAAACAAACCCGTAACCAGCAAAACCGGTCCCAGAATCTTGTTCATATGGGCCTGGAGAAACATGGACACCCCTGGAATGGAAATCAAACCGGCAATGATCACACTGGCAATCAGCACATAGGCAAGGGTGCGGCCGATGGTATAGGCAACGGCCGCCATTACCGTGGCAAACGGGGACTTGATCTGGCGGCTGATATAAGTGGTGGCCGCGATATTGGTGTCCAGGGGGCACGGGCTGATGGAGGTAAGAATCCCGAGCCAGACAACGGAAAATATCTGGGCGGCGCCGAATTCCATGATTATTCCCTTAACCAGTCGCTGATTTCAGTTTTGACGTAATTTTCAAATTTTTCTTCATTCCGGACATGGGTCCACACATCTTTCAGATCCTTCCACCGGACCTCTTTGCCGTCCTTTACTTCCGAAACAATCAGATGCTTGGAGTACAACTGATAATCCTTGATAAACTGTTTGTTTTCCAAATCATCCACATTGATGACCCGCCAGACCAGTTTTCCGGATTGCAGTTCGTCCGCAAAATTGGAATGAATGGTGGCCTTTGAATAGTTCTCGATATTGTGGCAGGTGGGACACCGAAAAGTGGTGTGGAAATACGTGGCCACGAGATGGTGGGGTTGCGGTTCAACGGCTGCTGAATCTTCGGCCCCGTTGTCAGCGGCGTCCTGCGCAAAAACTGGGGGAAGACAAATTACTATTGCAAAAATCAAAAGGCAAAAAAAGATACACGACTTTTTCCAGTTTCCTTGCATGAAAGATCTCCTTATCAATTGCTATGCGTGAACCATTTAATTATTTACCTGCTTACACCATTCAAACGCCGCCATCTGCAAGGGATCCCAGGGGGAAGAAAGCGGCGGCGTATAAGACAAATCAAAGTTTGCCAGATCCGAAACCGTGAGCCCGGAATACAGGGCTGTTGCCACAATGTCGATACGCTTGGATATTTCCGCGCCATGATGCCCGATGATCTGAGCGCCAAGGAGTCGGCCGGTTTTCCGGTCCCCGGTCAGACGGATGTGCATCGGGGTGGCACCGGGGTAATACGCCTTGTGATCCGGGGTTTCCATATGAATTGTCATCGGATCAAATCCGTGAAGGCGGGCCTCCATACCCCCGAAACCGGTGCGGGCCGCCACCCGGTCTAAAATTTTGACGGACTGGGTGCCCATAACGCCTTTAAAAACACTGTTTCCGCCGGCGGCATTTTCTCCGGCAATGCGTCCCTGCTTATGGGCCGTGGTGCCCAGGGGCATGTAAAGGTATTTCCCGGTCATGCAATGATACGTTTCCGCGCAGTCGCCGGCGGCATAGATATCCTTTTCAGATGTTTCCATTTCTTTATTCACTGCAATGGCCCCGGTTTTTCCCAGAAGAATTTGTGCCTCCGCGGCCAGTTTCACTGAAGGCCGTGCGCCGGCGGCGATCAGGATAAAATCCGCCTCTGCCATCATTGTATCTCCAGCCAAAAGCACAAGTCCCCTGCCCTGGTTTTCAATTTTGGTTATTTTAATCCCGGTTTTCACCCGGACACCTTTTTCTTCCAGACGGGTTTGCAGCAATGCACCCAATTGCCGGTCAAATGAAGGCATCACGCTATCCGCCATTTCCAGGAGCGTCACTGATAGCCCTCGCTGATGCAGGGCATCGGCCATCTCCATGCCGATATATCCGGAGCCGATGATGGCAGCCCGGCGAACGGGAAATTTTTCCAGATATTCCTGAACCGCAAGACCATCGTCCATAAAGCGCAGCAAAAACACCCCTGAAAGTTCAGCGCCGGGAATCGGTGGCCGGGCGGACGCAGCACCGGTTGCCAGGATCAGCTTATCATAGGGCAGCACAATTTCGTCTTTCGACGGATTCACTGCAATAACCTGATGCTGTTTTTGATCAATGCGGGTGGCTGTATGGCCGAGCAGCCAGCGGATACCGGTTGTTTTTAATTGATCCATGCTTCGGTGGGCCAGGTTTTTCCAGTTTTCCACTTCCCCGCCGATATAAAACGGCAGGCCGCAGATGCTGAAGTTGGGGTATTCATCTTTCAGAAGAATCGTGACTTCCGATTTCGGATCAATCTCTTTGATGCGCAGCCCCGCGCTGATGCCGGCGTCACTGCCGCCGATGATGATAATCTGATTCAATTGCTTTAGGCCTCATGAAAATGGGGTTAATTCTTATCAAACCAGTGTTGCGTATTCAGACAAATTTTAACCAGCATCAGCATCACCGGGACTTCTATGAGTACACCAACCACCGTAGCCAGGGCAGCCCCGGAAGATAGTCCGAACAGCATGGTGGATGTGGCTATGGCCACCTCAAAATGATTCGACGCACCGATCATGGCGGCCGGTGCCGCGTCTTCATATTTCAGCCGTAGGATGCGGGCCGCAACATATCCCAGGGTGAAAATGAGAATTGTCTGAATAAACAGAGGCACGGCGATCCAGAGAATGGTCAACGGATTGGCAAGAATGACCTCTCCTTTAAACGAAAACAACAGTACAAGGGTAATCAGTAACGCGATAATCGTAATGGGTGTTAATACATGAAGGAATTTTTCTTTAAACCAGGCTTCGCCTTTGGTGCTGATAATCCATCTCCTGGACAGATACCCCGCCACCAGCGGCAGCGCAACGTAGATACTGATGGACAGGAGCAGCGCCTGCCAGGGAACCGGGAGGCGGCCGACACCCAGTAGAAATCCGCCCAGAACGCCGTACAAAACCAGCATGGTCAGGGAGTTGATGGCCACCATCACCAGTGTCAGACCATCATTTCCCCGGGAGAGGAATCCCCAAACCAGGACCATGGCCGTACAGGGTGCGATACCGAGAAGAATACAACCGGCCAGGTAGCTTCGCCAGAGGGGGATCTCAAGCATTTTGATGCCATCGGCCAGCACCACGGTTCCGGCTCCATGCGTTGCCCCCACCGGCAGGTCAAGACCAAACGGCATTTTTACCAGGTCCATGGCTTCTGCACCAATAAACCCTTTAAACAGAACACCTAAAAATAAAATGGCAATACCGTACATGGTAAACGGCTTGACGCACCAGTTGATGAACAGGGTGAGGAATACCGGCTTGCCGCTTTTCCCGGCCTTAATTACTTCAGTGAAGTCAATCTTCACCATAATGGGATACATCATGAAAAAAAGACAAACAGCAATGGGAATCGACACCACTGGCGCCCCTTTGACATAAATGGCCATGCCGTCCAGGTATTGCGCAAGTCCCGGTGCAATTTTGCCTAAAATAATGCCGCCGACAATACACAGCAGCACCCAGACAGTTAAAAATCGTTCAAAGATACTGGTCATTTTACGGTTGTTCGCGGTCAACTGTTTATTGGTCATGAATCAGCCGATCCTGATAAAAGGGTTCATTGTTTTGCTGTTTTTCAATGCCCGCTGAAATGACATTCATCTATCCAGATTTCAGATGGACCAGTGCGCTTTTTGATCTCAGACATGGCAACAACTTCTCCGCCGCTTCACCTATTTTTTAATCCAGGAAAGCACGTCTTCCTTTTTGGGGATTTTCCCCACGGATTTTACCTCCCCGTCAACTACCACCGCAGGCGTTCCGAACACGCCGTAACCGGCTATTTTCATCACATCTGTTACTTTTTCCACATCCGCTTTCACACCGGATTGGGCCACCGCTTCTTTAACAATGGCTTCCGTTTGTGTGCATTTCGGGCAACCCGGCCCCAGTACTTTAATTTCCATGATTCCTTTTCCTTTCTTTGTTTAAACAAAAAACGTTCCGTATGCCATTCCGGCAATGGTGGACATCACCACCACCGTGACCACAAACACTGCAGTCTTTTTAAATCCCAGCACGCCGTTGATAACAATCATGTTTGGCAATGACAGGGCCGGGCCGGCCAAAAGAAGGGCGAGGGCCGGCCCCTGCCCCATGCCGGAGCCTAAAAGGCCCTGCAGAATCGGCACTTCCGTGAGGGTGGCAAAATACATCAACGCCCCGGCCACCGACGCAAACAGGTTGGCCCACAACGAATTGCCGCCCACCAGGGCCGCGATATATTTTTCCGGTATCAGGGCCGGATGGCCTGGCCGGCCCAGCAAAAATCCGGCTACGATGACGCCGATGGCCAGGAGCGGGGCAATTTGTTTGACAAACCCCCAGGTGGCGTCCACCCAGGAAATCAATTCATCCTTTTTAAACCAGGCCTTGAGCATCCCGGCCAGAATCACCAGCAAAATCATCGTGACGATCCATTTGGCGGCAAAAATCCCTTTCCAGAGGGCGGCCGCATCCGGCCCGGGTTTCGCGAATGCCGCAAACACCAGAATCAGCACCATGGTAAGCATATACAAAGAGTCCTGAAGCAGACTCCGTCCTTTATCATCTTCATCCGGCAGATAAAAATTACCCGCCGCGCGATCCGCATCATCTTTTCTGAACACAAAGGCCATGGTCAGCCCCACGCCAATGGCAAAAATAATCGCGCCCACGGCCCGGGCAAGGCCCAGCTGCCATCCGAGAATGCGGGCAGTCAAAACAATGGCCAGCACATTAATGGCCGGACCGGAATAGAGAAATGCCGTGGCCGGACCAATGCCCGCGCCCCGGGTGTAAATACCCGCAAACAGCGGCAGTACGGTGCAGGAGCAGACCGCCAGCACAGTGCCGGACACCGATGCCACGGAATAGGCCAACACCTTTTTGGCCTGGGCCCCGAAATATTTGAGCACCGCCGCCTGGGACACAAACACGGCAATGGCGCCGGCAATGAAAAATGCCGGAATCAGACAGGTCAGCACATGTTCCCGGGCGTATTCCTGAAGCATCATAAATGCTTCAAATCCAGCCTGACGGACCCTGGGGTCGGCCCAGGGAATAAAATAGGCGCCGAGAAACAAGGCAACAAGCCAGAACAATTTTGTTTTTTCCTTCATTTTTTCCCTCTTTTTTGATGATCCAGTTCGCTCTGGTAACAGGGCAACTTTATTTAACGCCTTACTGCGTCACTGTAAGCGATAGTTCCTTCCCCTTGAGCGGATAATCAGTGTTTGTTTAAATCCGCGCAATCCGTGAAATCCGTATCCAAATCTTTTTTTGACGCGGATTTCACGGATTGTGAATTTTCAGGTAAATGAGACAGATGAATTCACCTGATCAGGACCTCATCAACCCGCCGCCCATGAGATACAACCAGGTGGTGGCCCAGTTGGCCAGCACCACGGTAACGAGAAACAGCACGTTTCCCACGCTCATAAGCGCCACTCCGCTCATGATGTTGCCCACCACGCACCCGCCGGCAATGGCGGCTCCCGCACCCAGAAGAATGCCACCGAAAAACGCCACCACCGTCTGATCCGGGGGCCGTGGCAGGAATTTAATTTTTCCGGAAATTTTTGCGCTGGTAAATGAACCGGCCACCAGAAAAATCACCTCCAGAATGAGCCACCAGGAGACTTTTTTGGCAGGCGCTGTGGTATTTGCCGGTTTTGCAGGGGCTTCCTTTGTTGCGGAAGACTGCGCCGACTTTGGGGCGTATACATGGTTTAACGGCGCATCAGTTAACAGCAACTGGGCATGCAGTACGCCGTGGGTCACGCCCAGGGGGTAATTTCGGCCGCTGGCCGCAGACGACAGATAGGCAAAACAGGCCAGAATACCAATGGCAATGCCAGCCTGCCAGGGTTTCCAGGACCGGGTGGCGGCACGTTCCAGCATCGGAAGGTCTTCTTTCTTTATGGCAGTGGCAGGTACCGTTGGTTTCTTTTTTGCGATGACTGCAAAAATGACGGCAGCGGCACCGAATAGCAGGGCCAGCACCCAGTAGGGAAGCCCGGTGACCGAAGAAAACGTCACACTGGAATTGTCAGGATTTTTGATGATGAATTGTTTAAGAAAATGCTCCAATCCCTGCAACGGGCCGTGAAGCACGGCTGCCACCCCCAGGGCAATTCCCACCAGTCCGGCCATGGAGTTGATGTTCCCCTGCCCGGTTTTAAACAGGCACCCGCTGATACATCCCCCGGCCAGCACAATGCCGATACCGAAAGCGATGCCACCCACAATGTAATTGGCCCATATCAATGGCTTGGGGTTGAGTTTGACCCATCCCAGGGCAGACAAAAGCGCAAATCCGATCATGCTCACAACAATCACCGTGCACAGCCCCCAGAATTTCTCCCGGTCTTTCATCATGATCATTTCGCTGAATGCGGAGGCCCCGCACAAATCCGCTTTTTCCAGAAAAAACCCGAACAAAAACCCAACCGGAATGGCGGTCAATACCCAGAACCGGGTGACGGCGCTGATAACAAGGGTAAAAACCAGGCCTACGCCCCATAATAAAAGGGTGTGTTTCCAGTTTGCATGGGGGTCTAACGACTTCATCTTTTCGTCTCCAGTTCTTGTAAAAAAAAATCTAAATCTGTTTATAGCGATTTATAAATAACCTGAAATTATCGTTTGCAAATAGTTTCCCGCCGGATATCCGGCAACCCGGCCATCAACGACTGGATTTCCGGATCACCTTCCAGCCAGTGCCGGAGGCTGCCAATGAGGCTTGCGGCATAGGGACTATCGCTTCCATCCGAGAGACTGTAGTTGACCCACAAGCCTTCCTTTCTGGACGTGATCAGGCCGGCATCCTGCAAAATCTGAAGATGCTTGCTAGTCGTGGACTGGGCAAATTTCAAGGCTGCCTGGATTTCACAAACACACAGCGCACGATGCTGAAGCATTTTCATGATCTTGACCCGGCTGGGATCGGAAAGGGCCTTCATCACCCTTAAAAACGGCTTCATAAATCCTCCTTTAAAGCGGTTTGAACCTGAGTATTATTTATAAATCGTAATATAACGATATATAAAACCCTGTCAACACCTTTTTGATGATAGACCAGTATCATGCTTTGCATATTCTGCTCCTGTTGCGTTTTGCCACAGTGGTGATGCCAAACCCGTCAACAATATAACTTATTGATAATAATGTTTTTTTAAAACCAATCACCTTCAGTGGTGCGTGAAAATGAGGCGTTTATCCACTGTTCTCAGGGGTTGCCGGATTCCGCTCATTTCCTTATTTTCACTATTTTATTTAATTCTAAATAGTTATAAGGACAAAACCCATGGCCCATGGATTGCATTATCCTTTTGCATCGCGACAACAATCATCCTTGCACTATCTATTGGTCAAAAATTCACAAGAGGAGGTATGAGATGAAATTAAAATCCATTGAAAAACCC
The DNA here is from genome assembly GCA_963675805.2 of Desulfobacterales bacterium. Lineage (GTDB taxonomy): Bacteria > Desulfobacterota > Desulfobacteria > Desulfobacterales > Desulfosalsimonadaceae > SURF-3. The sequence goes on from CAXXNU010000007.1 coordinate 759,703, forward strand.
AAGAAAAACGCCATCAAGGGCTTCCGGGTCGTTGAAAACGAATGCATCTGGATGAAGGCCGGGGTGGTCAATTTCAAATTATGTGACAATAACTACGATTGTTTCCATTGCGCTTTTGACAAAGGCATGCAGAAAACACTGAATTCAAGAAAACCGGCGGACCCAGACAAACCGTTTGTCCATTGGTCCGAGGCCTTGCAAAACAAATATAAAGGCGTGGACCGTCCATGTCGTCATGCACTGACCGGCCGGGTCAAAGCCCCCAAAATCTGCACCTCAAATTATGAATGTTATCACTGCGCGTATGATCAGCTGCTGGATGAAATGGACGCGGCCGGTATCGGCAAGAGGCCCCATTATACCCTCGCATCCGGATACCGTGTGGCGGACGATTATTACTATCATCCGGGGCACGCATGGATTCGATTTGAGCATAGCGGACGGGTCCGGATGGGGCTGGATGAATTCTCCACCCGCCTTTTCGGGGTAGCGGACACCATCGATCTCCCGTCTGTGGGCGTGGATCTGAAGCAAACGCAGGTGGGATTATCAATTATCCGGGATGGCCAGCGGGCGGATTTTTTATCTCCGGTTTCCGGGACGGTGCTGGCGCTGAATCATCAGGCGCTCAAAACGCCGAAAATCTGTCATGCCGACCCGTATGACCAAGGCTGGCTCATGATCATAGAGCCTCAGACCCCCCGGCGCCATCTTAAAAATCTGTATTTCGGCAATGACAGCGTCCAGTGGATAGAAAAAGAGACCGCACGACTGTTTGCGCTGCTCGGGCCGGAATACGAAAAACTGGCAGCCACCGGCGGCCGGCCGGTGGATGATATTTTCGGCGCACTGCCCCAGATCGGGTGGAAAAAACTGACCCGGACCTTTTTGCACACATGAAAACAGGCGATTCGTTCAAAATGCCGAAAGCACCGAATAAAAACTGTGCATGCAGGAACTGCAAAAATAAAGGGGCGAGCGGTCCAGATCTTCAAGATCTCCGGAAAAATGCATGAGGCACTCCGGCTCAGGGCAATGCACCAGATGAAACAGATGCCCGAGTTCATGGAGCGCCACCTTTGCCGCTCTTTCCAGAATCACCGGATCAGAAGGTGACGGATGACCGGTGTTGCCCTGCATCCGGAATAAGGATACCACGCCGGCACGGCCCCCGATCCGGGCATCACCGTAAACATGGGTAAAAATCGGCAGGAACAAATCCGCCGCCAGAACACCCAGCATCTTTTCATCCCTGTCGCGGCCCATGGATTCCAGGGCTTGAATCAGGATCGCAGCATTGAACTGCCTGCGGTGGGAGTCAAAGGCTGCCGCGGGCGGGATTTCACCGGGCAGAATGGTTACCGCAAGCCGCAGGCACCCGGCAATATTGCCTGCAATCACCCGAAGCGCCATCTGCGGCACCTCCCCCATGGGCACAAGGGCAACCTTCGGCGTCATTTACTCAGTCCGTATCGTTTGATCTTCTTGTGCAGGGTTGAACGGTTGATCCCCAATATCCTGGCCGCCTGGGTAATATTTCCATTGCATTCTTCCAGCACCCGACGAATATGCGATTGTTCCACCTCCCGGAGGGAGCCGCAAAATGCGGGAATCTGATCCGCCGCCTGCAGAAATGCAAAATCCGCAGTGTCCAGGTTTCTGGTCCGGGAAAGCACCACGGCCCGCTCAATGGCATTTTCCAGTTCCCTGACATTGCCGGGCCAGTCGTATTGCACCAGAAGCGACACCCCTGCCGGAGAAATCCCATCCACTGTTTTTTTGGTTTCCCGGCTGTATTTTTCCAGAAAATGGGACGCCAGAAGGGGGATGTCCTCTTTTCTGTCCCGCAGGGGAGGAATGGCGACAGAAATCACATTGATGCGATAATAGAAATCCGACCGGAAATCACCGCTGGCCATGGCAACGGCCAAATCCCGACAGGTGGCGGAAATGAGCCTGAAATCAATCTCCACCGGGTGCGAATCGCCCACACGCCGAATTTTTTTATCTTCCAGGACCCGCAGCAGATCCACCTGCATTTTGGGACTGATTTCCCCGATTTCATCCAGAAACAGGGTGCCGCCGGACACAATTTCCAAAAGCCCTTTGCGGGCGTGGACAGCACCGGTGAACGCGCCTTTCTGGTATCCAAAAAGCTCACTTTCCAAAAGCGTCTCCACAAACGCACCGCAATTGATCGGCACAAAGGGGAGCTCGGAACGTCTGCTCCGGGCATGGATTGCTTTTGCCACCAGCTCCTTGCCGGTGCCGGTTTCTCCGGACAACAGCACCGGCGCATCACTGGCCGCAATTTCAGGAATCATATCAAACAGGGTTTCCATGGCAGCGGACTGTCCGATAATATCCCCGAACCGGGTCATCGCCTGAAGCTGATTTTTCAGCAACAGGTACCGGGCGGACAGCTTCTGCTGCTGCTCCACCTTTTCCATCACCAGGGTGAGCTGATCCGGTTTGAACGGCTTGAGCAGATAATCAACCGCCCCCATTTTCATGGCCTGAACCGCGGTATCAATGGTGCCGTAAGCGGTAATGATGACGACATCCACATCAGGATAACGGGATTTCACGGTTTCCAGAAGTTCCATACCGCTCATGCCAGGCATTTTAATATCCACAAACAACAGATCAAAAGAGGCCTTTTCAAGTTTTTCCAAAGCCTCCCGGGCCGACGCCGCCGTATCCACGGGATGACCTCTTTTTTCAAACCAATGAAAAAAAGATTCCCGAACAATCATCTCATCATCCACAATCATGATGTGCATTTTGCCTGCCATTCGATACCCTCCCGATCTCATCCCCCGCTCACATCAACCGATCATTTCCCCCGGGCGCATCCCCCCTCACTTCCCATGGAAAATCAAGGCAAAAAAGCGTCCCCTCTCCGGGCCGGCTTTCCACGGTGATGTTGCCTCCGTGGTCCCGCACCACGCCGTGGACAATGGAAAGCCCCAGACCAGTTCCTTCGCCAGGCGGTTTGGTGGTAAAAAACGGATCAAAAACAGCGTCCAGATCCTGGGTTTCGATGCCTGTGCCAGTATCCCGGACCCGGACCTGTATCTTCTTTTCCGGTTTGAGTGCTGCCAGCGTAATCAATAGCTCGCCGCCTGATGGCATGGCCTCGATGGCGTTAAACACCAGATTCAGGAAACACTGCTGGAGCTGATTAATGTCCCCCCGAATCATCAGGGGCTGGTCCGGGGCAGTAAATGTCAGCGAAATACTGCCCAGTTCCATTTTATGCCGGGTCAAATCAACAACCTGCTGGGTCACTCCGGTGACATCCACCGGCACGTGATCACCTCCGGACGCCCTGGAAAATGAAAGCAGCCCGGAAACAATATCCCCGCAACGTTCCAACTCCCGTGCCATCAGGGTCAGGTAATGCTTGAACTGATCCAGGTCTTTTTTCCCTGGTTTTTTCTCCTCCAGAATCTCCTTCATCATATGGCTGAACGTCAACAGCCCCTGAATCGGATTGTTTATTTCATGCACACAACTGGCCACCAGTTTTCCCAGGGAGATCATCCGGTCCTCCTGAATCACCCGTTTGGTGTCATCTTTCAGGGCTTTCAGGCGCCGTTCCCAGGAAAACGCGATCTGGTCTGTAATGTCCCGCCAGATTTCAATAATCCGCAGAATCTGGCCATCCTTTCCTTTTAAGGGATATGTCACCATATTGCAAAACTGGGGATGATTTCTGCCGGTGGGGTGTTCATGAATAACATGGGCAGATTTTCCGGTGCGAAGGCTTTCTTCCATGGGGCAACTGACATGGGCATGCAAATCCATGCACGGCGACGAAAGCCCATGGGAGACTTCATAGCAGTGCGCCCCCACCACTTCCTGTTTGGTTTTGCCCACGGCCTTCAAATACGCTTCGTTGGCTTCGACAATGGTATAATCGGTGTTCAGCATGACCACCGCCGCATTGCTCTGCTGAATCAGAAAGTCAGATGACATTTTTTCCAGCATTGCGCGGTTCTGGGAGGTTTTCAACTGCTGGTTCATATGATAGAACTGGCGCAGAAACCAGCTCAAATTGTGTTCGATAATCCCGATCCCCCGGGGTCGCTGGCGGATCAGTTCTATCAGAATGTCCGGGTCGTTGGTCAGTTCCACAATCCCGTTGATGTCCGGTATGTCAAAAAGATCCTGGAACCGCGTGGTGGCGGTGATCCCCATTTTTTTGGCAAGCCGCATGCCCACCGCCTTTGGGTCGGGATCACAAACGCCCACGAATTTGATATTCAGATGGGGGAACAACTCTTTGCGGGACAGTTCCAAAAAAAACACACACGGCCGGCCCCCGCCCACAATACCGAGATTTAAGGGCAACACCGGTTGCTCCATATCCTGAAACGGGACCAAAGAGAACTCCTTTCCCCTAAAGAAAAATCTGGTGCACCCGGCTCTGGTTGGGATCAGGATCGGCAAGGCCGTCGGGCGGCCCAGGGAGATTGAGAAATAAGAACTGAAATTACAATGGGTTAGTTTTATAAAAAAATTTTAAAGGAGAAAGGCAGGTGTGTCAAGCAAGTTTTCGCGTAACTTCTGGCTGATGCTAACGCGAAAGACCCGCCGACCACGGGCCGGGTCGATAGTGGGTTACAGGTTGCAGGTTGCAGGGATCGGGTGCCATCATCGCTGTTTAATACATCCAAGGCGGCTAGGCCGCAGAAACTGGAAACTGGAAACAAGAAAGAAATGAATCCCGCTTTTTTTTAGAGGGTTAAACAATTTCTTGTTTTTTGTTACAGAATTTCAGGAATAAGGCACTAAAACAAGCACCTTGCTACAGACGCCGTTTGCCGGAGAACCCCATTTCCTATGGACTGGATTTCATTTTCCTGTTTTTTTTACAGGAATTGAGCCGTCCGTCCGGCACCACAGCCCATTCAGGATCGGGCAAGCGCCATCAGGCGATACACCACCATACCCCCCAGCCAGGCCGCGTCTTCCGGCGACAAAAATTCTCCGGCAGTGGCGTCGAAAAGGATATTGGCTTCAGGTTCAAACTCGTCATCCCCCTCATAGATAATGAGCTGGACGCAAACTTTGGGAAACATCTGAAATTCGAATCCCGCATCCCCAATGTCAATTCGTTTTCCCCCCAGCTTTTCAGCAGCAGCAACAAAACCGGCAGTATTTTTGCCGAACACCTTTTTAAGAGGATCAATGGCCCGCTGCACAAACGCGCTGAAATAAAAAGAAGCACCCGGTATTTCCCGGTAAGCGATCCATTCCCCTGTCGGGGACAGGGTTTTCATGGCACTGAGATAATGCAGGATCAGCACCTGTTCCTGAATCGGTACCTCCGCGTGGGTGTCCGCTGTATCAATAAATTCAAACTCCGGATACTGCAATTGATACGTCCGGTTTAAAAAAGGAACCACCAGATGCTGATCGTCGGTTTTCTGAAATCCCGAACAGTCGGCAATGGTTTCCAAAGATAGTTTTGCAAGCGCTTCCACACTGATCTTTTTGGCATTAAAATAATCATCCACCCGTGCCATTTATCTCTCCCGTCAAACAAAAAGCCCCGCCCTGATATCCAGAGCGGGGCTTGGTTCTTTTTCTAATCTTTAAAAATTTAGCTGCTTACAGCTCAAGCCAGGAATCAGAGTAAAGGGTTCTGCCAAGAATAACATCCACGGTCTTGACAAAATCCGCCAGCTCTTTGTCGAGGCTGCTGACATCCGGCGCATTGCCGTCCATTGCCTGATGCACCACGTCGACGATATCCTGACGCTGGCCTTTGGCAACCGCCGTCAGCCGTTCATCCAGGGGATCGGAAATCACGGAGTACATGCCGTATCTTTCGAGCATCACCATGTAGGTGGTGTTCAGGATCGGCCGCAGATGCACGGGAGGACCATTGGAAATATTGGACAGGCCGCAGGTGCTTTTCGCGCCCGGCGCAATGTCCTGAAGCATTTTCTGGAATTCCAGAAGGCTCACGCACTGCTGCTGCTGAATGTTCACCGGCGTCACAATGCCGTCCACCCAGATCTTGTCATTTTCAATGCCGGCTTCATTGGCGGCATAAAGCAATTCCACACACAGGGCAGCGCGCTCGTTTTCGTCCCGGGGCAGTCCTTCCGGACCCCACATCAAGGCGATAAAATCCGCTTTGTATTCCGCTACAATGGGAATCATTTTTTCATACCGTTCCGCCCGGCACATGATGGAGTTAACCAACGGCGCTTTTTCGGTCGGCTTGTAAACCTTGAGACCGGCTTCGATGGCGTCAATGTTGGACGTATCAAGGGCCAAAGGAACATCATCCACCACTTCCTGAACCGTCTGAACGACCCACGGCATCAGTTCAATACCATCTTTTTTGGCCGGCCCGAGATTGATGTCGATATAGTCCATTCCCTGTTTCTTCTGGAAAAGGGCTTCTTCCTGGATTGGCTTGGGATCCCGCGCTTTAAAGGCGGCACCAATCTTTTTGGACATGACATTTAAACTTTCACCAATTAATAACATGTGTTCTACCTCCATTTCTTGGACTCGCGGCTGCTATCGGCCACAGCCGCATAATGCCCGTAGGCATCATGCGGCCGCGCACAAATCATCAACCATCAAATCCGGTGTTTATATTTTATCTTGCTTTTAAAAACGCAGGTAGATGAGGAGCTTCCCGCGGTCCGACCGTGATGGTCCAGTCCGGCAACTCTTCTTCAATTTCACCTACGATGGCGGCGGCATAGCCAGGAATAATCAATTCCTTGTTTTTCACCTTGTCCGCAATTCCACATTTTTTCACAAACATGCCCACATCATCTCCGGCAAATTTACCGGCCGCCCATGCCGTCAAAACGGAAAGCCCTTCGGTGTCTTTGATCAGCAGCCAGGCCGGCACCTTGCTTCCTTCAATTTCACCGGAAACAATAAAGTAGGTCAGGGCAAAATTGGTGGTGATCAGGACCGGTGAGTTTTCATCCGGATTACCGATTTCATAGATGCCTTCGGTAACCGTCATCGGACGCTGGGGATCGGTAAAGATATTGAGTCGTTCGAGGAGCAGGGGGAACAGGGATTCTGTCGCAAAATCAGACAGCACGGTAATGGCGCCGTATTTCGCGATGAACATGGCCGCCAGCATGGTTTCCACGTCCAGGTTGGACGCCATTTCACAGGGGAAGGCAATGGTGGGGAAACCCAGAGACCGGTTGCCAGCCTTCAAGGCCGCCCGACGGATGGCAATTTGATCTTCAAATGCCTGTTTCACATCCCGGGACCCGGAATCCAGCACCAGTTTTTTCAGTCCCATGCCCGTCAGTTTTTCGGTCAGGGCAATCAGGCCGTCAATGGAATCCGCTTTCACCGCCAGCGGCAAATCATTGTCTTTTGCAAGGGCGCCGAAATCATCCACTGTTTTCTCGGTGGCCGCGTAAATCAACGGATTTTTAAAACCCGCGGCTTCCACCGCCGCTTTCATGGCGTCTACATTGTCGCTCATCAGAATCAGGTTAAACTCGGAAGTCTCCGCGATCGTCTTGGCGACGTTGGCGAATGCCTTGGCATCGCCGGCATCTTCCACCGCCACCAGTTCCGGACGCAGATTGAATCCCACCCGTTCATACTGAAACGCATTCCAGGCCGCCAGCTTGGCCTTCAGGTCCGCATCGCTGATATCTGAGCTGACCTTGGCGGCGATTGCCGTGGGATTGTAAAACGTTTTTTCATGTCTGTACAGCACGGTTTCCGCGCCGACGGTCCGTTTGCGAACGCCTTTACCAATCTGCACCGGAAGAATTGGCGGGGCAGAAGCTTCCGCCAGCTGTTCTCTTGCTTCATCCGATACGTAAGGGCAACTGTCCAGTTCCGCCTTGCCGGAGGCCAGGTTCATTGCAAAGGCAAGGCAGGTGGGGACCCCGCATTCCTTGCAGTTGGTCTTCGGAAGGAGCTTGAAAATCTGTATACCAGTTAGTGCCATTTTTGTCTCCTTATATACTTAATCTAAAGATATCTATCACTTTAAAAGATTATCAAAACCTTCATCATCACTTTGAAATGACATCGCGGACCTGTTTTCATGTTCCCGCGATGTCATTTTCAGTGATGAAAGAAAAAACCAATTATCCGACAAGGGGTTCCATATTGAGTGCGGGATGACCCTTTTCCTGGAGGAACGGCAGAATTTCTTCTTCCGTGGTGCCGACGGTTTCATCGGCGATCTTGTCATACAGATCCGGAACGCCCATTTCAGCAGCTCGTTTGTCAATGCGCTCTTTGAGCTCTTCTTTGAGCATCTTGGGCATCCAGACCATTCTCAGCAGGCCGCCGTCACCAGTGATGAATTTCCCCTGGGTAATATTATATTTGGAGTGGCCAACAAATCCGGGGGACTGGGCCCCACCACCCATGACACCGGCCAGGGTGGTAAACTTCATTCCGGACGGGGTTTCTCCGGCATAATCACGGCCCACGGTCATGACGCCGTTGCAGGAGGGCAGCATGGCGGCGATACATTCACAGCAGCCGCAGGTGGTCATGGGATCATGCACCATGGAGTAGAAGTTGTAATGAGTAACTGCGCCGCGGGAAGCTTTGTAGACAAAGTCGTTGACGCCTTTCCACTGGCCCAGTTTGGGATCCAGGCATTCGCCTTTTTCAATGGGCTGATTCGGCCCGGTGGGGTTGATTTCATAAGATGCCTTGCAGTCCATCCAGTTATATGCGCCACACAGACCGGTTCGTTCCGGGCTGACGGAACAGACATGGTTGGGGGCGAAAGACTGGCACAGGGTGCAGGAGTAAAAAAGATCCACGTCTTCGTCGGTCATTTTGTCAACCCGTTCGTCACGCATCTTATATTCCGCTCTGGCCCGTTTGGTCAGCTTGTCCACATCCGCTTTTTTCGTGTAAAGGGTCACCTGGACCTTGTCCACAATTTTCTGGAAATCCTGGTGAAATTTGGCATGAAGCACCACGCCGATGTCTTTCAAGGAAAATCCTTTTTCCATGGCAGACTTGCTGATACGGACCCAGGAGATATCCCGCTGGCCAATATGCATGATGCCCTGGATGTAGTTGACCAGATGGTGGATCTGACGTTCCATGATGGGTTCAAAGTCATCCTGGAATTCGCGGCCCGCGATCTGTACGTAGATGGCCAGCGGAAAGGTATCGCCTTCCTTTAGTTCAGTGACGTCGGGTCCGACAACTTCGACCTTGCCGTCTTCAATGTCGTTCATTTCCGCCATTTTTACCAGCTCGGTGCACTGGGTCTTGCCGCCGCCGCACTGAACAAAAAGATCCGCGCCGCGAACCCGTTCGCCTTCATACGCCGGACCAAATGACAGAGGAATGTCAATTTCAGATACCGTAACTTTAAGACCCCGAACTTCAACAGATTTCTGAACAATTTCATCATGGGGCACATTGGCAACCACATGTTCGTAAGTACAGATACCTGTGGGCAGAATTTCCGGAATGTCCGTGTCTGCCAGGGTCGGGAAACCCCAGTTAACACAACCGGCCGCCGCCACACCCCATTCAGTACCGATATCACCCAGGGCGTTGACAAAGGCGAAAATTCTTTCTTTGTTGTATTTGAGAATTTTCTTGTAGTCGCCGGGCTGCAGACCGCCAAAGGCCATGGCCGCACGGTTGGCAAACCCAAGGGCAAAAACAGCAGAGGAAATATCCGGACCAAACGGCACGATACGGGTATTCCAGCCGATCTGGACATCCTGGTCAATCAGCTGATCAATGACCGAGGTCCCGTTGTGGTTGGCTGCGCAGAAGATGTAGAGATTCCGTTTCTGGTAATCTTCCACGATCATCTTGGCAATTTCCGGCGTGGGGGCTGCGCCAACGATGGCAGCAAACCCGGGAGCAGAACCGTCCACAAATTCAACACCGCGTTTTCTCAGGATAACGTCGTCTGCCGGACCCACCCATTTTTTACCGGCTTCCAGATCCGGATCTTCCTGGGCAATGTAAAAATCCGGTTGCCGAACGATGCGGATGGCTTCAAGGATTTCATAGGCGAAAATGGCTGCCATACCGGCATCCAGAAGGGGGCCAAGATAGGGCAGGTGGTTTTTGCCTTTTACATGGGGCGGCAGCAGCCCGCGGGCGAATTCCAGGGGTTTTTTCAGATCTTCCAGGGTTTCCACTTTCATCCCGGTCAGGGAATAAATAACCGGCAGAAAATACCCAGTATTGGGGAATTCCACCTTGGTATCCGCGTTCATTTCGCTGAGGATCTGCCGCAATTGGCCTTCCGCTGATGAGACAACTTTATAGCCACCTTGAATGGCTGCAAATGCTACTAATTTTGACATGCTTTCCTCCTTCGTTGAGGATTTAATTCATTATATGGTCAATTCAATTTTTCCGAATTACGCTTCCAGGGCCTGACGATCCGCCATATCCATGAGAACACGTTCCCGGGCTTTGTCAATGCCAAGGGCTTTCCGCTTCTTGTCAATATGGGCAATCATCATTTGTGCATGTTTGATGGGATCTGCTTCAAAATCCCACATGCCGCCGTAGAGTTTTTCCATTTCATGGAACAGGTAATCCTCAAACACCGGCGCGCCGCTGGTCGGGAAAGTATAACCAAAAACCGTGTACACACCGGAGGCAACAAAGTACTGGCCGATACTGATGGCTTTTTCACTCATCCATTCCGGGGCACTGCCGGCTGCGGGAAGATCAGAAATGTCTTTACCCAGGCCACCAGCCTTGACCACTTCCGTGGCGGCCAGCAGAATCCGGCTGTTATCCACACAGGAACCCACATGCAGGACCGGGGGGATACCAACGGTTTCACAAACTTCCGCCAGACCCGGGCCACAGTAAACAGATGCGGATTCCGGCGTGAGCAGCCCTTCCATACCACAGGCAATGGCATTACAGCCGGTGGTCAGAACGATCACATCGTTTTTGATCAGTTCCTTCACAATGGTAATATGGGCTTCATTGTGGCGGGTGCGGGCGTTGTTGCAGCCGACCACACCAGCAATACCGCGAATCCGGCCATTAATGATATTGTCGTTCAATGTATAATAGGTGCCCCGGAACGTGCCGCCCAGGTGATATTCAATGGATTCCACACCAAAGCCAGCGATCTGAGTGGCTTTCTGCTTGGGAATCATGACTTCGGCACCGCGATTTTGAAAATTGTCAATGGCAATTTTGAGAATCCGGCGGGCATCGTCCATGGCATGGTGTTCGTCAAATTCAATGTGCAATACATTATTCTGTTCCATCCGGGCAATGGGATGGGTGGTGATCAGTTCGGTGTGGAAACATTTGGCCACATTGGCCACATTCTGAAAAATACACTGAATATCCACCACCATGGCATCGCAGGCGCCCGTAATAATGGCCAGTTCCTGCTGCAGGAAGGTACCGGCAACCGGAACCCCGTGACGCTGCAGCATTTCATTGGCTGTACAGCAGATACCGCTCAGCTGGATGCCTTTGGCGCCTTTGGATTTGGCATAATCGATCATTTCCTGCTCATGGGAAGCGGCAATAATCATTTCAGACAGCACGGGTTCATGACCGTGAATCACCACGTTGACGTGGTCGGCTTTCATGACGCCCAGGTTGGCTTCGGACTGCAGGGGATACGGGGTGCCGAACAGGATGTCCTGAAGATCGGTGGCCAGCATGGAGCCGCCCCAGCCATCCGCGATGGAGGCCCGGACGCCCTGTTTCATCAGGTTTTTGTAGTCCATATCAACACCGATATGGGTACGGTGCATGATTTCAACAATTTCCCGGTCAATGTTTCTGGGCCGGACACCGGCTTTTTTCCACTTCTCATACAGTGCTTCAGGGGCGCGTTTCAGATACAGCAGCTCCCCTTCGGGCTTGCCCCATTCAGCAAAGGCGGTTTCCGCCGTTTCAAGGGCGATTTCATCCATGTCACGGTCTTTGACTTCACCGTCAACTTCAACGGTTGTTGCAACGCCAAGGGCTTCGGCAACCGCTTTCAACTTAATGGTGTCTTTAATCTGATAATCATGGCTTTCCTTCCGTGCCACGGCCCGGAAAACTTCCGCCACGCTACGGCCATGGTCAGAGTGGGCAGCGGCCCCGCCAGCCACCATGCGGATAAAGTTTCTCGCGGCAATGGTATTGGCAGTGGCACCGCACAGGCCTTTACGGGTATCTTCGCCCTGGATGCCGCCTTTGGGAAGGGGCAGCCGGCAAGGACCCATGGCACAGTTTTTACAACAAATCCCCTGCATGCCAATGGCGCAGGGTTTCATATTTTCCGCACGATCCCAGACCGTGTCAATTCCCAGTTCCTGGGCCCGGGCAATCATCTGCTGGGTTGCCACATCGATGGATGATGCTACCGGATCAGCCAGTTTCATCGCTTTTTCTGCTTTTTTTTCATTTACTTCTGCCATCAGAGGTTCCTCCTCCTATTTTAAATTTTGTAATGCCGGCGCCTTCCGATAACGCTTTTCGAAATTCGCGCCTCAGGCATTATGATTTATTTTAAACTCTTTTATGAACCTTATCGAGACGCTCGATAATCAGTTCCAGTTCAGACTTCTGGACTGCGGCTGCGGTCACGGCAACTGTTGTCTTTTTGTCCGTGGCATGTTTGGAGATCATTTCTTCGCGTTCCTTGGCCCGTTTTTCACGAATAGCCGCTTCTTCTGCCTCGCGCTTGGCTGCTGCATCGGCTTCGGCCTTGACTTTGGCTTCAGCATCTGCCTTGGCTTTGGCTGCTGCATCGGCTTTGGCTTTGGCTTCGGCGTCTGCTTTGGCTTTGGCTTCGGCTTCGGCGTCTGCTTTGGCTTTGGCTTCGGCGGCAGCTTTCGCTTCGGCGGCGGCTTTGGCTTCGGCTTCCGGATCAGCCGCGGGCGCTGCTTTTTCTACTTTTGGCTCAGCCTTCGGGGCTGCAGCTTTTGCCGGAGCGGCTTCTTTCTTGGGTGCGGCGGCTTTTGCCGGGGCCGCTTCTTTCTTGGGCGCCGCTGCTTTTTTGGCGGCGGGTTTCTTGGCTTCTTCTTCGATGGTCAGATCCGGCGTGGGCGCCATTTTCGCAAAGTCGATATCCACATCATCCAGTTTCTTTGCTATCGGGGCCACATCGTTGGCACTGCCGCCGTCCGCCAAAAGATCAATGTAAGCCTTAACCAGACGGACCGCTTCCGGATGCCGCATGATCATAATGTTTGAGCCAGCCAGCAGATAAGAGACCGCGCCCACGGTTTCCATCAGGATCGCCCGGCGTTCAGGATCACCCAGTTCCGGTGCTTCGTCGACCGGTTGTTTGGCTTCCTTGCACCGCCAGACTTCATTGGCCAGATTGTTGATCATCGGAAGCTGAAGTTTGTCATCGCCCTGGGCAAGGGCGGCCATGCCGAGGCGCTCCATAACGGAGTAGGAATATTCCATACCGTATCCCAAGCCGCCGGTGGTGGGATCCACAATAACCTTCGTCAGGGGAACACCAAGATTTTCCAGCAGAATATTCACCTGTTTGGCCAGGTTAACATCAATGGGAGACGAAGAAATGACGGTGTGGCCATACCCCATGGCGCTGGCGCCGATGCCTTTATGATTCTTTTCCTCCACCGGGCCGAGGGTCAGGTTTTCGCCATCACACGCCTCGGAAATTTTCTTTAAAACCGCCTCATCTTTCTCAGGGCTTGCAACGCCCCAGATGATCAGGGGCACGTTGATGGCCTTGAGCACTTTTTTGACTGTCTTGACCGCATCGTCCGGACTGGCGTCCTTATCGTTGGGGTCGGTGCTTTTCAGCTGAAGCACAATCGCGTCCGCGCCATATTCCTCCACGCATTTTTTCGCCCATTTGGCTGGGTCTGACAGTACACCCTCAAACGGTTTTTTTGCCGCTTCCGGCCAATCAGCCGGTTCCATGTCCCAAACCTCCATTGCAATTTTGGGTTTATTGGGCATGTCGCCTTCAAACTGATAAAACGGATAACTGCCGGCACCGCCCACAGTGATCGCTTTATCTCCCTTACCGATGGTGATCGGTTTTATGCTTCCTGCATAAGATTCTTTTACCATTTCAAAGCCCAATGTTACATCCTCCTATAATCTCGTAATCGGGTTAATATCCTATCAACCTTGTGGATCCCGCTTGTCCGGCGGGCATCCATTACCTTAAACATATGCCTTATATATACAAACCCGTTGCCGGGATATTCGCAAAATCCGCACCATGCCAAGCAACTTGTGATGCCGCCATATTCAAAGACCCCCAGAAAAAAACATGGTATATAAAAAGGTTCTTATTAGATATTAAAAAAAAATGTTTGTCAATAACATGGTCATATTTTTTTACGGGTTTTGCCGTGAAAATTCGTCAGGGCTGAATCCCCAGTTTCTGCCGTTCCTCCAGTCGTTTTTTCAATTTCGGAAACAGATTCAGATCCGTGTGCGGCAAAAACAGCGCGGCAATATAATTGTCCATGTATGACGCGGTTTCGGAAAATTCAAAATTCGTCATCCGGGCCAGAATATCTCCCACATCCCGCCGGATGCGATTTGTGAGCGAACTCATGCGGGCGCCCAGGAGTGATCCGTTGCCGACAAAGGTGACTTTCGCATGATCAATTTCCGGCAGGAGGCCAATCACCATGCATTTTTCCAGATCCACATAACTCCCGAACCCGCCGGCCAGAATAATCCGGTCCAGATCCTGAATCTGCATGCCCACTTCCTTGAGCAGGGTCATGCAACCGCTGTACATGGCCCCCTTGGCCCGGATCAGGTTATCAATGTCGATTTCCGTAAGCACGATATCCCGGTCAATGCCGCTCATATCTTCCCATGCCACCACGTATTCAACCACACCGTCTGTCTCCCGGATACGCGGGGTATCCAGATCCCGGTTGAATTTTCCGGCATTATTGATAATCCCCATTTCAAACAGGGTGGCCACCATGGTAATCAGGCCGCTGCCGCAGATGCCCTTGGGCCGGACATCACCGATGGTGATGTTCATGGGTTCCAGGGTCACCGGGTCAATGGAAAAATCTTCTATTGCGCCTTTGGCCGCCCGCATGCCCATTTTTATGCCGCCGCCCTCAAAAGCAGGACCCGCGGAGCAAGCGGCGCAAACCAGCCAGTCCTTATTGCCGATCACAATTTCCGCGTTGGTGCCGATATCCATATACAGGGTCAGCCGGTCATCATGGCCCATGCCCGAGCCCATAACGCCCGCCACAATATCACCGCCGACGTAACTGGAAACCTGCGGATACATCAGGGCGGTCACATGCTCGGGCAGATTCAGGCCCAGCCGGAACGCCTTGACCTGGGGATAAAGGGTGGCTGCCGGGACATAGGGGGAGCGGCGGATATAGCGCGGATTGACGCTTAAAAACAATTGCGTCATAGTGGTGTTGCCGGCCAGGGTGATATTGGATATTTCTTCCGGATCAACACCTGATTTTTTCGTGATCTTCTCAATGACTTTGTTGATGGTTTCCACCACTTTGCGGTTCAGGGTTTCCAGGCCACCCTCTTTTTCCGCATAAACAATCCGGCTGATCACGTCTTCGCCATAGCTGATCTGGGCGTTGAAGTCGCCGTATTGGGCCAGGACATCACCGGTTATCAGGTCAATCATCTGTCCATAAACCGTTGTGGTGCCGATATCAATGGCAATGGCATAATTCCGGTCCGTTGTGTCACCGGGCTCGATGTTGATTATCTGATTCTTGCTTTCCTTGCGCACGGGCCGGGCAATGGTGACGGTGACTTTAAAATCCTGCTCCCGGAGCACATCGGGAATTTTCCGGATAACGGACATGTCGAATTCCAGACGATGCTCACCATGTTTCATCCGCAGGGCATTGACGATCCGGGGTACATCCGCCAGGTTGTCCTCTTTGGAGGGCTGGGCCAGTTCAAGGTATATCTGCTCCACCGGCGGCACAAAAAGGCCCTGTTCTTTCAAGTCATCCAGGTTGCGCTCTTTGATTCGTGCGGTTTGACGGGGGGTTGCCATTTTATTCAATACCCCCGCATCAATTTCAGATTCCACCGGTATCCGCACCACCAGATCATTTTTTATTTTTGAAAGACATGCCAGCCGGTAACCCTTGTCAATGTCCTTCTGGCTCAGTTTCTCGGAGATACCGCCGTCCACCGCGCCGGACTCGATGAGCACCCGGCATTTGCCGCACACCCCTTCCCCGCCGCATGACGCGTTAATATGGACACCGGCCCCCATGGCGGCTCGAATCAATGAATCCCCCTGTTTCACAGTCACTTCTTTGCCGTGGGGGAGAAATTTTACCTTCACATCTGTCATTGAATTACCTCATCATCAAACGGAAAACGCCAATTCTCCGCTTTAAAAATTTTAAGCATATGCCATAAAAAAACGCGGGTCAATCCTGAAATCCAAAAAAATTCATTGAGCGGATAAATCAGGTTATTTTCTCTTTCTGCAGGGCCAGGTATTGTTTTTTTGCCCACCGCAAAAACAGATACAGCAGCACAAATGCCGTGATTGTCACCCCGAACAACCAGAGATTGAGATCAGCAGCAGACCGGCCAAGGAGCACAAACGGGATGCACATGGTTCCCTGAACCCCCCAGTTCAGCCAGAAACAATACCGGAAATCGACCCCTGCCAACGGCAGCATATAGATTTTCACCACATAGGGGAACACCGGAAAGGTCAAAAAAAGAAAACTGAAAATAAACGCCTTGTCTTCGGGCACAACGGGGATCTGATAATTTTTCCGGTGGACCAGATAATTCACCAGGGGCCGGCGGACCGTGATCACCAGCCCGTAGGCAGCCAGCAGGTGAAACGGCATCAGCACCGCGAGCAACAGCAGCCCTTTAACCAGGCCGAATTTCACCCCCAGAAAAAACAGAAAAAGGCTGATCGGCACGCCGGCGAGCGGCAGAAACGCCATGAGCAGCACAAACAACTCCGGCGGTGTTTTTTCATTAATGACCGACAGCACCTGCTGCAGCAGACCGAACTCCAACAACGCCCAGACCGCCACGGCGATCAGCGTTAGGCCGGCAATCGCTGCCAGCACCATATATTTATGATGTTTGATTTTTTCTAGTTTTCCCATCCGGCAATTGATACGGCAAGTGGTTTTTGAAAACTCATTATCTCACGCTGCGGCGCTGAAAGGGCAAAGAAAAAAATTTCAGCGCCGCTGCCTCCCTGCGGGGGTTCAGAAATCAGAATAAAAAAATTGAACTACCACGGTTTTACTGAAAAGAAAACCGATTTTCCGACCCGGGGATGCTTCAGTGAACGATTATCTGGGCGGGTTTTTCAACAATAATTTCCGGATGCTTGTGATATCCGATGCGTACCTGGTTCAGGGTAATCTTTGAAAAATTTTCCGGGATAAGCGCCCCATCCGTAAAATAGAGCCGCATCTTCCGATCATCGCCGTAATGAAACCAGCGGTTTTCATAAATACCTGTGACGCGATCGATCACCTCATTCCGAAATTCCGGTTCGGAAAAATCAATGTCCTTACCGGAAATAAAATACGTTTCAAGACTGGCTGCCTGCCCTTTCATGTTGACCTTTGCGATACCGGTAAGCTCCAGATTGCCAAAATACCTCTTTAAACCCGTGACAACAAGGTCGCAGACCATTCCAAGGCCCAACTTTTGGGCGCTCTTGTAGACATATACGGCCCGGCCGTTTTTCTGTTTCAGCACCGCACTGTCCTGATGCCTGAAAATCACCGCTGCATTTTCAACTGCCACCGGCAATACATTATCCGGGGCGTTGTATAAATCCGCAATGCTCAGCACCGGGGCTGGTTTCAGGACAATAGGGACGGATGCTTTCCCAGCGACAAACGGCTCTGTTGAAAACCGGGCAAACACCGGCAAATGATCCGAATACCCCCGGCCCAGGTGTCGGCCCTCGCCCCGGTCGGCCCGCTGCCATCGGAACACCTTGTTTTTCTCAAAAAGATAATCCGGATCAAACTTATCGAAAGAATTATCCACATAGGCAATCCCTGCCCCATCATACAGGGCTTTGGGAACAATGATGGCATCCGGGCTGTTTTTCCGGCCGAAAAAATTGACGGACCACCGCCGGCTTTCCGGTATTTCCAGCCAGAGATTATACAAAAAGGCGCACCCGGCCTGACCGGTTAAAATTGTTTCATCCACCAGCCGCCCGTCTTTCAGCGTTCTCAAAATATGGTTAATGCCGGTAACACCGCCGGTATCATTCAGCCGGTCGATATCCAGAAATGTTTCGTATTCATCCCAGTCCGCATTAAAATCGCCCACCAGAATAAAATCCGCATCACAGGGCAAACGCGAAATCTCCCGGGCAAGTCGTGCGGCATATTCCACGCGTCTGCTTTCCGGGCCGGATTTTGATTTCCAGTGATTCACGTAAACGATCAATGGGTTTCCCGATATATCCAGCGTCACTTTGAGAATATGGCGGGCGCCTGCCCTTCCGATGGCGATCTCTATTTTCCCGAGCACCGGGAACCTGGAAAGCAGGGCGCACTTCACCGGGGCTGAGGCCTGTTCAGCGATTACCGCGTATTCATAGGGTACGCCGGACCGGGCAAGGGTTTGTTGAAGCCTTGTCAGCGCGGCCCGGGAGGCCACTTCCTGTAGCGCCACGATGTCAGCATCCAGATCTTTGATGACACTGGCGATATTTTCAAGTTTTTTAGAAAGCATGGCCGAGTTCCACCCGGTTTCTCCGTCAACCCGGTAGTCCGGGTAATCTGTTTTGTCCCGCACAAGATCAAACAGATTTTCAACATTATATGTGGCGATTTTAAAGGATTCCGCGTGGGCGTCGGTAAGCACCAAAAAAAAGAGCACTTCCCCTGCGGCAATGCATAAAAACAAGGAATACACAATTTTTTTCATCACATCGTCCCATCACATCATTAAATGCTCCGCACCTTAAAATAACAACATAGACGTACAATTCATACTAAATACCATAGAAATCGGCACACGGAAACATCCTTTTAAAACGTCCTTCCTGTTTCGAAAAACGGCTTTTAACGGGCGATCCGGACCATTTTCCGTTGAAATATCTTGTTATTATTCCAGAATTCTATTGACATACGAGATATTTCCCATTTATTAAAATAGTTACGGGAAAAAGAGCTCCTTTTTTCAGCGAACGATCAGCGGGCAGACACCAAAAACGGCTGTAGACACAATTAAAGTTCAACATACCGGTGGAGATTATGGATAAGGTTCTTATCGTCGATAGTGATATTGACAACCTGAAAAAAATCGAAAAAGGGTTCAAGGAACTTCATCATTTTGAGCTCTTGACCGCACAAACCGGAAATGCCGCCGTCGACATACTGAAAAAGACAAAAATCACCGTGCTCATTACCGACCTCAATTTGTCGGATATGGACGGTGTTGAGCTTCTGGCCTACATGACGCGAAATCATCCGTCCACCCCCTGTGTGGTCATGCTTGAACCGGGCAAGCCCCGGCCGTGGTTCTCGGACCGCACCGGACACGAAGACGTGCTGTATTATCTTGAGAAACCTTTTGAATTCGGTACCCTGGCATCCATTATATTTGTGGGGTTAAATCTGAAAGACGAAGGACTGACCTTAAAGGGCATGACCCTCAAGAATTTTCTTCCCCTGATTGTGCTGGGCCGCAAAACCTGCTGCATGGAAATCATCAGCGGCAGCCAGAAAAAAGGATATATGTATTTCGATACCGGCGTACTGCTGGATGCCCAGTACAACCATACCACCGGTGATCAGGCAGCCAAAGACATGGCCAAATGGGAAAGCGTGAGCCTCTCTTTTTCCCGGCTTCCACAGAACAGAACCGGACAAAAAATCAATACCAAGCTGCTGGAAATCGCCGGCGCCATCTGGAAAGAAAAGCCAAAACCCCGACCAGCCCCCGGGCAGCCGCCAGCGGCAAACCCTGCCGCCACCCCGGTGAAAGCGTCCAAACTCCAGACCGCGCTTTCCCGTCACGTCAATATTTTACGAACCATCAAAGGCTATCTCGGCCTGGCCATTTTAAATCCTGCGGGCAATGTGCTGGCCACAGACGTTGCCGGCGAATCCGTCCGGATCGAAGACTTTTCCAAGGAGCTGAACAACCTGTTCGCCAATTGCAGCAAAACCGTTAACCAGAAAGGCCTGGACCGCTGTACCAGCTTCACCATCCATACCAGCAAAGCCATTATCATGATGATGAGCGCGGATGTTTACAAGCAGGGCAATTTCCGGTTTGTCGGAATTATGGCGCCAGAGGGAAACGGGTTTTTCATGCAGACCCAGCTTCAGCGGATCATCCCCCAGGTATTGGCGGAAACAGGTTCTGTCTGAAACCTGCTTAAAAGGCACCGACAGCCGCATCCGGAAACCGGCCGCCGCGCTTATGCGGCCGAAGTGGATAAACAGCTGCAACTAATTTAAATTTTAAGACAATCATTCCCATTCCCGCACATCGTTCCGCGAATCGACATATTCCGCCGCACGCAAAACCCGTTGAATTTAAATAAAAAAAATTTTACAAAATTATTCCTTGACGGCAAAAACAATTATTTGCTATCACACCCATTTTCATCCTATTTAATATGTAAATTCCGTGATGAATAAAAAACGGATGAATAAAAAACGACTGTTTGATTACAAAAAAAATCAGCCCTGGGCGGAAAACATGCAGATTGTCATGCAGCTGGGGCTGACCATGGCGGGATGTATCGGTTTTTGTTTTTTTGTGGGACTGCAAATTGACAAATGGCTGGGCACCCGCGGCATTTTTGTTACAATTTTTATTTTTCTGGGCGTTATTGGCGGCGCAATGGTGACATACCGGCAGATCATGGAAATTTATGAAGACAAAGACATCTCCCCGGGTGTTCCGCCTTATGGGCAGGCAGCCAAACCACCTGTCAAGGCGTCATCCGACCCGGTTGATAAATCATCCAGCCAATCAAAGGATCGCACCAGTGGAACAGATTAAACGCCTCCAGAAAAGATACGGCTCCATGGCCATGTTTTTCGCCCTGGTTGCCGGGATCGGGCTTCTTTTACTCGGCTATAAGCCTGCGGGAAAAGGATTACTCCTGGGGACCATTTTCAGCATTATCAATTTTATCCTCATGGCGGAATCCCTGCCCTCACGGATCGGAGTCACCCGAAAAAAGGCCACGGTTTTTTCTTTTCTGTGGATTGTCGCCCGCTACGGCCTGCTGGCGGTGCCCCTTTTTCTATCCATGAAAATGGAACAATTCAATCTCTGGGCCACCGTGGTTGGCCTGTTCATGATCCAGATGGTCATCCTGGCGGACAGCTTCATCAGCCAGGTTTATTTTTCAACACGAAAAAAAAATAGCACTGAAAACTTACTATGGAAGAATTAGGCAGAATCAAACAACTCATTGTCCCGTTTTTCGGTCATGACATGACCTTCAACATCGGCGTCATTATCATGACATGGGCGATTTTCGGCTTTCTCCTGCTGTTCGGCTATCTGGCGTCAAAAAACCGGCGGATCATTCCCGGTCCGGTGCAGGTGATGGGCGAACTCTTCATCAATCAGCTTTACGGACTCACCGAAGACGCCATGGACGAGGAACTGGGAAAAAAATACGGTCCCCTGATCTGCGCCCTGTTTATGTTTCTTCTGGTATCCAACTGGTGCGGCATGCTCCCGTTTATGGAAGAGCCCACCAAAGATCTCAACACACCGCTCAGCATGGGACTGATGGGATTTGTCATCGCCCATTTTGCTGGCATCCGGGCAAAAGGATTCAAGGGGTATATCAAGGAGTATTTTGAGCCGATGTTTTTCATGATGCCGCTGAATCTCATCGGCGAACTGGCAAAAGTGGTTTCCATCTCCTTCCGGCTTTTCGGCAACATCATGGGCGGGTCCATTATTATTCTCGTGGTATCGCATTTGGTCTACAGCGTTTTGCTCCCGCCGTTTCTGAATGCATTCTTTACGATCTTTGTCGGCGCCATTCAGGCTTTTGTTTTCACAATGCTTACGATTGTTTATATTGCGGTACAGGTAAAATAAATCATGACGGACGATATTCAAGTTTGGATGAAAGTCGCCGCCTTTGTGGGCGGCGGCATGGCAATGGGATTCGGTGCCATCGGCGCGGCCATTGGTGAAGGATACACGGCTTCAAAGGCAAATGAGGCGATCGCCAGAAATCCGCAATTATCAGGCGACCTGTTCAAAACCATGCTGGTGGGTCAGGCCATTGCGGAAACCGCATCGATTTTTGCGCTGATTATCGCCATGCTGCTCCTGTTTCCCTCTTTTTCCGTTATCTCTCCTCTGATGATCGCAACCTATCTCGCAGCAGGATTATGTATGGGACTCGGTGCTATCGGGTCCGGGATCGGATCGGGACTGCCCACGGCTGAGGCATGTATCGGCATTGAAAGGCAGCCGGGAATGAAAAACCGGATTACAACGATTATGCTTGCAGGTTCTGCCATTGCCCAGAGCCCGGCCATTTTTGCCCTTGTTACCTCGTTGATTTTATTATTTATTGATTTTTCCGGCAAACCAGTGTCACCCACCTGGGCGGCAATCCTTGGCGCCGGCCTGGCTTCCGGTCTGGGGGCTATCGGTTCCGGGATCGGGGAAGGACTGGTGGCAAAATCCGGCTGTGAAGGCATTGCCCGGCAGCCGTTGGGCGCCACCAGAGTGACCAATGTGATGCTGCTTGGCATGGCCGTCACCGAGACAACGGCTATTTATGGATTATTAATCGCCTGTATTCTTATTTTTAAAAGCTTTCCGGCGGCTGAATCCATTGCCGCATCCATGGCCCTCCTGGGCGCCGGGCTATGCATGGGAATCGGCGCCATCGGCCCAGGGATCGGAGAAGGCTTTGCCGGGCAGAGCGCCGTAAAATGGATCGCCCGCAATGAAGAAGGAACTGCCACATTGACCCGAAGCATGCTGGTCGGGCAGGCAGTAGCGGAATCCACCGGTATTTATGCGCTGGTTATTTCGCTGATCCTGATTTTTGTGGCATAACCATCGGCCCTTGGAAAACAGGCACTGAAACCAAAGCAGATTATTTTTTTGATTACCCATTTAATTTAAATATTTTTTAACTGAAAATATCGATCACAATATCATTATTATTTTGGAGGTTTAATCATGGCTATTGAAGGTATTCACATTGTTCAGGCGGCAGCATTTCTGGGAGCAGGATTATCAATGGGGCTGGGCGCCATCGGCCCGGGCGTGGGCGAAGGTCTGGCCGCGGCCAAAGCGTGCGAAGCGATCGGCCGCAATCCCGCGGAAGCCGGTCTTCTGACCCGGACCATGCTGGTCGGTCAGGCGGTTTCAGAATCCACGGGTATTTACGCTCTGGTTATCGCGTTGCTTCTTTTGTTTGTTGTTTAATTTCAGTATAATCATTATTACGGACACAACTGATGCATATTGTCAGCAACATCGCACTGATATCAATTAATGAAACGCTGATTATCCAGCTGGTCTCGTTTCTCATTTTCCTTTTTCTGATCAACAGGATCATGTTCCGGCCCCTCAGCCACGTGATGGTGGAACGGGAAAACCATTTAAACGAGATTTCCGCACATATCGAAAAATCAGAAACCGAGCTTGCGGAAATCAATGAACAGGTCCGTATTCAGGAAATGACGGCCATTGACACCGCCAACCAGGAAAAAAAGAAACTGGAAGAGGATGGCGCAACCCAGGCCAACAACATTCTTGAAAAATCCAGAGAGGAAATTACTGCGATCAGACAGGAAAGCCAGCAATTTATTGACCGCCAGATCGCCAAAGCCAGACAGGATATCCAAACGGAATCCGAAAAACTGGCCGTGATGATCATGGAAAAAGTGCTGGATCGGAGGCTGGCCAATGAATAATGACATGTTTCCATACCGAAAGCTCGCCGGCCGCTTCTTATATAAGGCCGCCGGAGCCGTTGTGATACTTGTTTTTGCCGCTGCGCCGGCCAGCGCTTCAAGTGGCGAGTGGCGGCCGGTTTATGACGAGGTCATGCTCTGGGTCAACTTTTTCATTCTTGCCTTTATCATTGTCAAATATGGCCGCAAACCCTTGATGAACTTTTTGAATGGCCAGAAAGATGAGATTGCGGATCAGATTCACCGGCTTCAGAAAGAGAAAAATGCCCTGGAAGCAAAAATCAAAAAAGCCACGGCAATGATTGAAGACAGCAGCATCCGTTTTGAAGAGATCAAAACACGGATCATTGCCGATGGCGAGCGCACCAAACAGGAAATCATTGAAAATGCAAAGGCCCAAAGCAAAAATATTATTGAGGCGGAAAAACTGAAGGCATCGACTCAGATCGTCCAGGCCAAGACCCGGTTTATTTCCGAACTCGTGGATCAAGCCAGTGCCCTGGCATTATCCAAACTGCCAACCGAAGTCACGGCCGCGGACCAGGAAAAACTGCAGCAACTCTTTATTTCCAATATTCACCGGGTGGGCCAGAAGTCCGCCTGATTCTAAGATTGTTCCAGGACCGAACCTATCAATAAACCGGGTGGCGGTGCAAAACCGTCCCCCGGTTTTTATCTTTCTCTCCTTATTTTCTTGCCTTAAAGAAATCATTATGCGAATGAATCTATATAGTTAACATAGAGCCCGGTCGATCCGTCCGGAATGGGGCTATACTGAATTACCCAGGAAACCCACAGGTGCCATGAGCAAACAGAAAAAATGGACCATTCTTTACTGTGACGCGCAACTGAAAATATGCCCCATCTCCGATTTTATCGACACTCTGCCGGCCAAACACCAAATCAAAATACTCCGGTTTCTGGAACTCCTCGAAGAAATGGGACCGACCCTGCCACGGCCGTATACGGACATTTTGAAAGACGGCATTCACGAACTTCGCATCACTCTTTCCGGCGATCCAGTGCGGTTTCTGTATTTTTTCTGTTTTAAAGATTATATTATTTTTTATCACGCTTTCTGGAAAAATACGGACCGAGTGCCTTCCAAATATATCAGCAAAACCATTCAGTACCGGGAGGAACTGCTCGCCCGGACCGACAAAAATCAATTAAAGGTCATGACCGGTGAAGGTATTTAGGAACTATCTCACGGATAAACTGTCCGATCCGGATTTCAGCGCCGCCTACCACCGGAATTGCGCGGTCTGTCCGATAACCGTGCGCATTGTCGCCGCCGTTTCCGCCTCCCGGGATTCCATTGAACGCATTGCCTCCCAATGCGGCATCACTGTACAAACCATTGAAGACCTCAAAACCGCGGACAAATGCTGCATCGCATCCGTTAAGAAATTATGTGACCACTTCGGTTTTCCGCCACCGGTTGACACCCTCTGCCTTCAGCGCAAAAAACCATTATAAGAATTCAGTCAACCGGCTGCTGATTGCAGAAGCAGAAGCCGACCCTGCGAAATCTTCCCAAAACCTTTTCCTATCGGCCGCTGTTACTGCAGGTCAGGGAATGGGGGTCTCTTTCTTTTCAACTTCAGGGACCGGTATCACCCGGTCTGGAATTTCCCTTTGATCTTTTGGCGGCCCTATGGTTAAAATACGTAAAATTGCTTCTTCATCATCCAATCTATTAACCCCCACAATAAAGGAGACTGAAAATCATGGAAGAGATCTTACAAAAAATATGGGAACTCACTACCATCTATGGCCTCAAGATTGTCATTGCCCTGCTCATTCTATTTTTCGGCCGCATTATTGCCAAACTGGTCAGCAAAATTGTCGGCCGGTTAATGGAGCGCAGCAAAATCGACCCCACCATTATCCGTTTCGTCTCCAGCCTAACTTATATTGCCCTGATCGCCTTTGTCATTATCGCGGCCCTGGGACAGCTCGGCATTCAGACGGCATCATTTATCGCCGTGGTCGGTGCCGCCGGTCTTGCCATCGGCCTGGCACTGCAGGGATCGCTAGCCAATTTTGCCGCAGGTTTTCTGATGATCATCTTCAAACCCTTCAAGGTGGGCGATTATATTGAAGGCGGCGGCGTGGCCGGAACTGTTGAGGAAATATCCATTTTTACGACCATTCTCACGTCTCCGGACAATAAAACCATTATTGTGCCCAATGCCAAACTGACAGAAGATAACATCGTCAACTGGACCATCAAAGGGACCCGCCGGGTGGACATGGTAATGGGGATTGGTTATGGGGATGACATTGACAAAGCCCGGCAGGTCATTAATGACGTGCTGGCGGCGGAGAGCCGGCTCTTAAAAGATCCTGCCCCCCTCGTGGCGGTGGTGGAACTTGCCGATTCCAGCGTTAATTTTGTGGTGCGGCCCTGGGTGAAAGCATCAGACTACTGGGGGGTTTATTTTGACCTGACCGAAAAAATGAAAAAAGCATTTGATGCCAACGGTATCAGCATCCCCTTCCCTCAGCGGGATGTACATGTTTATGAGCATAAATCATAAGGTGGAAGATTGAAGGTAGGAGGTATAAGGTCAAAGCTCAAAGGCTGAAGGTGGAAGCTCGAAACTGAAAGGTCAGACTGAAGACTGAAGAAAAGAGAGGACACCAGATGTCAGGTATATCCAACCTGTAACCTGCAACCTGCCATATACCTGAAAAGGCAGCCGGAAAAGCGAGTTTCCGGCTGCCTATTTTAGTCCAGGTCACAAAGCAAAGCATCGTTTTCCTGCTGCAAGGCAACCCGCCGGCTACCGTATAATCCGGCTTTTGGAGATGGAAAACCGCCGGATTTCTTCATCGTTTTCATCGACCTGAATCACGCCGTAGCTTTCGGTATTCTCGTCGGTGCGGCGCTCGATGATAAATTTATATATTTGTTCGTCGGAAATCTCCGGAATATATACGGCAGGCCCTTTTTTTTCGAGCTCAATGCTAAGCTGATTAACGGCCACTGTCTGCTCCAGCTTCATGCGCTTCATTTCATTTTGGATGGTGTATTTCAACTCGCTGCAGGAAATGCTCAAATGACTCTGAACTGCTTTTAAAATCGCCCGGGACACCTCTCTGGGGGCTTTTCTAAAAGTCACCGCTATGGGGGATGCAGGGGTTTTGGGGGATGCTGCCTCGCAAACACCGTCCGTCTTTCTTTTCAGGGTAAACATATTTTTCAGCGAACCGGACAACGATTCCTTCTTGTAAGCGCTTTCAATATCTTTGGCAGCCGCTTCGGACAGCCCCTTAAAAGTGACCACAAAACGGATCACATCATCTTTTTCGCCGACCAGCGGCAGACTGACCGCCCCGGGCTGTTCCCGGCTGTCCCACCCGGTCTCCTCAATGCTCCAGCCGATGGGCATGCAGTCCAGGGTGTTCCGCCGGTCAACACACCACTGCCTTTTGGTGACCCCACGGACGTTGAGCACCGCCAGCGCCTTCTCAACCAGATCAACAAGCGCCGCTGCGGATTTGTCTTCCGGCCATGCCCTGGCAATATCCTGAAGCACTTCCCAGATGAAAAACACATCCGGAATGGTCTTGACTTCCTTTTTCGTTTCCCGGTCGATCACGCATCGGACATTGCACCGGATGTCCCTGTCCCGGAAGGATTTCAGCGGCAGGCGAAATTCACCGGCAAAAGGATTTTCACTGATGACCAGAAGATCATCCCCCACGAGGTCAGGGGGCTGCCGCAGGGTAACGCCATAATAACGCAATCCCTCAATTTTAAAAAGTTGCGTAAGGATGTCATAGGGCAGTGCGGGGTTGCCCAGGTCCTGATTCTTTTTAATGGCACCGTTGAGCAAATCCATGAAAAACCCGTGGGACATATTGGACGCAATGGGCAGATTGAGCTGCGTTCGCCCGTTTTTCAATCCTGCCAGCTCAAACAAAAAACAGTATTCACCGGTGATTTTAAAGACCACCACCACCGGATGCTGGAAATAGGGAATAATGCCGGAGGGATAAAGCCTTGTACGGAGACGGTCTTTAATCAGCGCATCGTCGATACGGACCGATAACTGTTTCCAGTCCGATTCCTCTCGGGTAAAGGCCGCCACCGCACTGAACAGCTGAATCTGGACACGGGCAATATCTTCCGGGTCCGACAAAATATTTCCCCGGGCAAACTGCTTCATGGCAAACGGATTGGTGACCGGCCGTATTTCCAAATCTTTGATCATGGATGCGTCCTTTGCGTTAAAAGCCGGGAAGCCTGAATTTCAGGGTCACTTCACCGGTGGATTGATCAATCCGGATCATTTTTTCATCATCGCCCACCGGCTGCATTTTCTGGCCGGTGGCCATTTCCATCAGCCCGCCAATAAAGGCCATACCGGAATTCAGCACGGTCTCCATTTTTTCCGGGGATTGATTGCTGAACAATGCCTCTCCGCCACTGCCCCCGGCATTTACAGGCCCATATTCGCCGGTTGGCTCCGTCTGGCGGCCACGGTATGCTTGCACCCGAAGCCCGGATAGGGGCAGTCACAAAAGCATTTTACCTCATCCGGGGAAAAATCAATTTCAATGGTGTAATCGCCGTAATTGCCGTCCACTTCATAAACAAACCGGCCGGTGTTAAAATCCGCTTCCCGGTTGATGCAGGCCCCGTATTCAAACAGCCGCTCCCCGCGCTTAAAAATAATATCTGAGTCCGCCACATCTTTCCGGATATAATCTGTTGAGAGCCTTTCCAACGTTTTGTGCCTTTCTGGTTTACCGGTTAGGGTTTCATGCCTGCCTGACAGATTCGATTCGCTTGAAAATCATTAAAATAAATCAAAAATCGCAATCGGTCACAGGTATCATAGAATTTTTCCGCCCCCATCTTTGCTGTAAGCGGTTACAGGGTGCCGCAGATGAAAGGCATTGGCCTGCGTAGCGTACAAGTCGTACGTGAGCAGGCCGATAACACAGCAGATGCGGTGCCCTGTGATCGCTTCCCGGAAATCTATAATGACGAAGAGATCAACTCAAGGAGATTTTTGAAGACCATTGGACAAATCCGAAATTAAACTTTAGATTTGTTCATGACAATATTTTCATCTCACCGTTTTCCATCTCATCGCCGGTTCTTTTTCTTTGAAGCTTTTGCCTGTTTGCGTTTCTTTTTTTTGTGTTTCTTTTTGACTTTTTGTGATTTTGCACCATCCTGGACCCGGGCCGGTGGCAGCAACGCCTCTTCTTCATGAAAGCAGGCCCACCAGGACATGCGGGCATGAATATCGTCCAGGCTGTACTGCTCCAGTTCCTCTTTTAGATTTTCCAGACATTTATCTTTGCCCAGGGCAATGGCTTCCATAAATTCACTGAAAGGGACCTCGTCGGAAAAAATCAGTTCATCGTCATAGGCTTTCGTAATCACCGCCATGCTCTCTTCAGGATATAAATGAAGAAGCATCATGGCCAGCAAGGACCAGAAATCGGATGTTTTCTCCGCCTCCTGGCCGGTAAATAAGGTATTGAAAAGGGCAAGGGCATTTTCCCGGGCGATATACCCTTCGAGTACGGCATAGGCCAGGGCCTGACATGCGGACAACCGGGAGTACGCATCAATCTCCCGGTTCAGGATCATTTTCTGAATCGATTCAACACTACCGCCGCAGGTTTTCAGCAAAATCATGGGCAGATCTGCAGTGCAGATATCACCGAACAGCTGGTCCGGCACATCACCCGGCAGGCTGAAAAGATCGATGATCACCTGATGGGCGCTGGATTCCTTAAAATGCCCCAGCAGCATGACCGCATAGATGTGATCATACAGGCTGTCGTCTTCAATATAGGGTTGCGGGTCCGCCAGCAGATTTTCCAGAATGGCCATCAAATGGGGGGTGATTTCTTCTTTCAATCCAATGGCCGCATCAATTTCTTTCTGCTTGTACACGCCGTCAATGATTTTGAAAGCTTCCAGGATTCCCGGAACACTGAGATCATTGGTGGTTGCTGTTGCTTCGGTGTCGATCGGTTCCATTCAAATGCTCCACATTATCGTTAGGTTGTCATATTGTTTTCAGCAAATAGAAAGGGCCGGATCATCATTCAAGCTGTAAGAGCGGGCCATGCCCGCGATCTTTTCAACAATCGCGGGCATGGCCCGCTCTTACAGAATAAAAAATCAGGAACTTAAGCCATAATAATAAGGAAGTATCAGTTGCCTGATTGCCTGTCATTTTTCATCACTTATATTCCGTAAACCCCGTCACCAGGGCCGCAAAATTTTTGGGCCGGAATTCAAAAAAACTTTTCTGGTCCACAAACACATAATCAAAGCAACTATCCGACTGGGCCTGATTGATATCCGCGCACCACTGCTTTAAGCGTTCCATTTCCCGCTTGTCTTCAAACAACAAAAACCGGTATTTTTCCGGCAGGGGTTTGCCCTCTTCCAGATACCGGTTAATGTCCCTGATCTCATTGTCCGAAAGTTTCATATACGTTGCTCTTTGGAATTCGGTTTACGGTTACCTGCTTCTCTCAAAATAGTTGTTTTATGCGATCAATTGATTCATGTCCCGTTCGTAGTGTGCCCGTGAGGGCATATGATTTAACGCCTTACGGCGTCACTACGAACGAGAGCACCCGATAAGCGAAGAAGATAAACAGAATAACGGTTGTCCTTTTTGCTCTTCTCAATCACCCCATCCTCTTTTCAATCACTCCCCGAGCACCAGCAGATCAATGGCATAGGTCAGTTCATTGAACACCCGGTCCTGATCATCCATCTGGGAGGCAGAAGTGACGGCGTCCAGTTCATGATACTGGTATTTCCAGTTTGGATTGCCCGCGGTATAGAGCAGCACCACATTCCCGCAGTCCTGGGTTTGTTCCAGAAAGGATTTTAAGGAAAAATTAAAAAGCGACCAGGCCCGGACCGAATCCATGACCAGAATGGCATCATAATCATTGCAGGTTAACCGGTCCAGATGGTCCAGGGTCACCAGGTCCACATTGCCCTGCCCCTTGTACCGGTCAATAATGCGCTGAATAATATCTGCCTTGAACTCACTGGTCACGCCGGTGATAAGAAGCTTATATGCCGGGTTTTCAGCGGCAAACCGCTGCTCGGGAATTTTTTTGGCGCAAGCCAAAAACAAGGGTAAACTTACCATCAAACATGCCATGGCCCATTTTCTGACTGAATGCATTGCACCCTCCTTTTGCTGGTGATCTGTTTCCTGCAAATTTGCTTCTTGCCATGCGCGTGGCGACTCAACTCTACCGGTCGTTTGCCGCCGCTTTGAGTATCAAATACACGTCCATGGGACTGACGGTGTTGTTGCCCGCAATCATCCGGATGGTCATATCAGGTTCCGCAATAATATTTTCCCGGGACAGGACCTGCAGCACATGGTCCGGGTTTAACTGATATTTCGCGCAGATTGTTGAAAGGACCTGATTGCCGAACCCGGCCGGAGGATTGTCCGGCAGGACCGCTCGGCCGGAATCATCTGCACCGATATCAGCTTTAACAGATGGCTGCATAGCCAGATAAATCTGCTGAGGGGTTTGTTGATTACGTGCGGCGATTTCCGCGATGGACTGCCCGGCATCATCAACTATCATACCGGCTGCTTTCAGCTGATTAAGGCTGGTTTCCACATCCAGCTGCATTTTGGCGCAAAACGATTTTAGCGAAGACAATTCCGCATGCCCGTAAGGGGGCTCGCCATATTTTCGGGAGGCAGCATCTTTAATGGCGGTATTGGCATCAATCAGCCAGAACACCGGGGGCAATTCAAAATAGGTGAACAGAGTGACAAAAAGGGTCAACACCAGGGCGGCATTGAATTCCCTGGTAAAAATCCGGATCTTCCGGGCCTGATTTTTCAGATAAGACACCATGGGTTTCCAGTTGTAATAAATATGCAGACACGCCGTGATTAAAAAAAGAATCCCGATAGTGATATGGATATTGTCCCACTGGGTTTTTGACAGTCCCCACAAGTGCCATTCCGCCCAGTAAGCCACCCGGCCCGGCGGAACAATGTAGAGGATAATGCTGGTCAGCATGAGAATGGCAAATGAGAGCAATGCGGTCAGGGAGGTAATCTTTCGCAGTTTCATGGCGTTCCTTCAGTTTCTTTGGTGTTTGTCCACCGTTAAAAATCATATTTCCGTTAAAAGTGAGAAAATTTGTCCTGCTTCCGGACCAGATTTACCTTTAAAACAGGATGATAATAAACGATTCGACATATTGTTTCCAGACAAAATTTATTTACCCGGACATGGCAAAGTTCGCGGGCATGGCCCGCTCCTACCGCACCGGCCCCCCCGCCGGCTTTCATGGCGCATGAAAAACCCATTTTGGGGCATTTTTGTCTGAATCATAAATTTCAATTGACTTCAGATACTAACCTTCTTAAACAATTGCTATTCTGGGGCGATTCTGAAAATATTGGGGCAGAAAAGCCCCGGTTTTGTATTTCCCAAAGTGGCAAGCAACCGCTGCTATTAATTTTTATCAATAAATATCCAAGCATTAGATAAAAAAAATGAATAATAGTACGATTTTTGCATAATATTACAAAACGCAAAAATTTTATCCCCTTTAATTTCCGGATCTTTTTATCCGGCCCAACACACAGGAGTTTACATAATGGCGAATTTACCGACACCGGAAAATCTGGTGGAGTTATTTGAAAACGGCGTGGCAGCGTTTAAAGACAACCCGCTGTTTGGCGTAAAAAACAAGGCGGGCGACGATCTTGAATGGATGACTTACGGCGAGATGGGCGAGCGGGTAAACAACCTGCGGGGCGGCCTGGTACAGCAGGGTATTGGCCCGCTTACCGTGGTGGGTTTTATCGGCAACAACCGGCCGGAATGGGCCATTACCGCTTTTGCCGCTTACGGGGCTGGTGCCCGGTTCGTGCCCATGTATGAAGCGGAATTGGAAAAAACCTGGGAATATATCATCAGAGACGCAAACGTCAAACTGCTCATGGTTTCCAAACCGGAAATCTACAAAAAAGTAGCCCCCCTTGTGGAAAAGCTGCCCGAACTGGAACAAATTTATGTGGTGGAAGCCGAGGGCAAAGGGTCCATGGCCGAACTCGAAGACCTGGGCAAAAAAAATCCGGCACCGTCCATCAAACCCAAAAAAAATGATATTGCGGCATTGATTTATACCTCCGGCACCACGGGCGACCCCAAAGGCGTGCTGCTGTCCCACGGCAATTTCACCTCCAATGCCGTGGGCGGCAACCGGCTGTATCAGGACGTGCTGAACGAAGATTCCCGCAGCATTTCCATTCTGCCCTGGGCCCATTCTTACGGCCAGACCGCGGAGCTTTACAACTGGATGCTGGTGGGCGGCTCCATCGGATTCATGGAATCCGTGACCACCCTGGGCGATGATCTGGCGCTGATCAAACCCACGTTTATGATTGCTGTTCCCCGGGTATTCAACAAAATATATGACGGCCTGTGGGCAAAAATGAATGAAACCGGCGGCGCGGCCAAGGCCCTGTTTGAAATGGGCGTGAGCAATGCCAAAAAGAAACGGGAGCTGGCAGCTGAAGGCAAATCCAGTTTTATAGTTAATCTTAAAGTCAAACTGGCCGACAAGATCGTGTTCCAGAAAATCCGGGACAAATTCGGGGGCCGGCTGGAAGGCGCCCTTACCGCCAGCGCCCTGATGAACATAGACATCTCCAACTTTTTCTCCGACATCGGCATTCCGGTATTTGACTGCTACGGGCTGAGCGAAACCTCCCCGGCTGTGACCATGAACTGTTTTTCTGCATTTAAATCCGGCAGCGTGGGGCGGCCCATTGAAGGGGTCAAGGTAGTGATCGACCAGTCCGTGGTGGAAGACGGCAGTGATGACGGAGAAATCATTGTCTACGGCCCCAACGTCATGCACGGGTATCACAACAAACCCGAGGAAACCCGGGCTGTCATGACTGTGGACGGCGGATTCCGCACTGGTGACCGGGGCCGGCTGGATGAAGACGGGTTTCTGTGGATCACCGGCCGGATCAAGGAGCAGTACAAGCTGCAAAACGGCAAATACGTATTCCCCGGCGCCATTGAAGAAGACATCCGGCTGCTGCCCAATATCGCCAATGCCATGCTGGCCGGGGAAGGCAAAAAGTATAATGTCTGCATTGTGATTCCGGATTTTGAGGTGCTGGGCAAATACGCCGAAGCCAACGGCCTGCCCACTGACCCCGACGCCCTGGTGGCAAATCAGCAGGTAACAGATATGCTGGCCGATGAAATTACCCAGTTTCTGAAACAAAAATACGGGGGCTATGAAATCCCGAAAAAATTCCTGTTCATCGCGGATGACTTTACCCTGGAAAACGGCATGCTGACCCAGACCATGAAGCTGAAACGGCGCGTGGTGTTTGAAAAATACAATGACGCGATTGAGGCGCTGTATAATTAAGCGCGAAGCCCAAAGTTCAAAGCTGAAAGCGGAAGGCGGAAGGCGGAAGATGAATCAGAGCCGCGACCGTGAGGAAGTGGTGATTAAGAAGCGCAAAGCATAAAGCTCAAAGCGGAAAGGCCCGAGTTCCGGCTCCCGTGCTGACTTTTTATCCCCCTGAAAAAGCCGGATGTGCCATTGGCGCATCCGGCTTTTTTGTCTTTCATTGCACCTTTTTGCGAAATACGATACTACAATATCCCGGTTATCCGGTTTATCAACCGGCTCAAAAAACAAAACCATCACCCCATGACCGACAATTGAGAACACTTTTAAACATATCTCTGGCCCTGATGACCCTATGCCTGTTGTTTTTCTGGGGGTGCGATCGCCCGCCGGACCCGGAAAAGGTACTGGCCCGGGCCCGGAAATTTCACCGTCAGGGAGCGTATGAAAAAGCCCTTCAGGACCATATCTGGTTTCATGACAATGCCCTGAAATACAAACCATCCCTCTATGGGGTCCGTCTGTCGTTTGCCCTCATCGACTGGGTGGCCCTGGGCGAAAAATACCCGGATGCCCACAATACCCTTGTTGATATCCGGAACCGGAAAACCGGTCTCATCCAGAATAACCAGGGAAGTCCGGGCCTGTTCCACGATGTGGCAGCCATCAACCATTATCTGAACGACCGCCAGAGGACCGTTGGCCTCTACAAAGAATTAATTCATGTTGACTTTGATCTGGCAAAACAATGCTATGATCTGGCAAAATCAGACCTGATCGCGTTTCAGGAATTCCAGATCTGCAACCGGATGATGCCGTCTCCGGTTTTTATTGTCCGGGACATGCGGGACATGCTGGAAAAAAATATTGAAATCTACAAATCCACCCAGTGGGCGGACAACACCCATCTTGAGTGGACCATCGCCCATTTCCTGGAAGAAGCAGAGGCCACCCTCCTGGTTTTGGCAAAAAACAACCGGTTTGCCGAGGCACATCGGTTTTTGGCGGACGCGGCCAAAGGAATTGATATGGCCCGCATCCGTTCCGGACTGGAAGATCTGCGCCATAAATATGCACCGTCCCAGGATACCAGCGGCAGGTCGGCAAATAAGCCGCTGGGAGGGAACACTGACTGATGCGGGGAATCCGCAACCGGTGGAAATGGCAGCAGGTTCCCGGTTTTTCAAAGGCCGCTGCATGCTTTTCCTGACACCTGACCGCTGGCACCGTATGAAGGCACTAAACAGCTGAAAGCCATCGCCCATTCGCCAAACGACCCGACGGATCGACACATTAAAAAATGTCTCAGTGCCAAAAGCCGCAATACCACCCAGATAATCGCATTCCGGTTCTGGATTTTTTCCCTGCTGAATGAATTTAAGCGGGGAAAATAAATGCTTGTGTGTTTTTCCATTTCTGATACTATTTATTCTCGCCAAAGTAATAAATCTCTACGACTTCAGAATACCGACCCCATCTAAATTTTTTAGGAGGCTTTGAATGAAGCAGGTAGTCAGCATCAGTCTTGGATCCAGCGCCAACAACTATGAGTTCCAGACGACGTTCATGGGACAGAAATTTAAAATCCAACGCATCGGCACCAACGGTGATTATGACAAAGCTGTCGACTTGCTGATTCAGCTGGATGCGGAGACCGATGCCTTTGGCCTGGGCAGCGTGAAACTGCCGAAACCAGAGAAAAAAAACAGGCTGGCGAATGCGGCGGCCGGTCTTCTGAATTATGTAAAAGATGATGATTCCAATAAAATTGCAAGGCTCCGCTCCCGCCTGAAAGCGCCGGTCACCACCGGGGACCATTTGATTAAAGTGGCCCATGAATGGGCCATCCGGTCCCTTCAATTCGAACACACCGGCTATTTCAACAACGCCCGGGTGCTGTTTCTTTCCGGAATGCTCAATTTTCACATGGCCAGTGTGATGTCTGATTTCACGGAAAACATGATGTTTGCGGACCCGATTCTGGAAAATGGAATTTCCAAATTCATCCATTCTTTCAAGGACTTAGAACTCTACGCCAAGGGGGCACATGATCTTTTGAAATGGGTTCCGAGCAAACGACTTACCGCTTCCGCCTTCCCTCTCAAAAAATGGAACCGGCACATCATCCATAAAGCCATGCAGAAAGCCCACATTATTGTGGTGCCCTACCCCAACTTTTACGATTACGTGGGGGACTGCACCCCGGAAGAGCTGGGCGGGAAAACCATCATCACCACCACGGCCTATGATGACCGGATCGAATTTCTGAAAAACCAGGGCGTGGACGTCATCATCGACACCACCCCCAAACTGCTGAAACGCGTGGTGGGGGTCAATGTGCAGGAGGCCCTGGTCATCGCTGCGCTGGGCAAAAAAGAACACCAGATTTCCGATGAGGAAATGCTGGAGCTGATGACGGAAACCAATACCGGGCTGCGGCCCCGGGTGGTCTATCCGTCCGGCGAACCCCGGCACAAAACCCGTTTTGCCTTTGTCATCCATCCCCTGTCCCAGGAGCAGTTCAAGCTGGAAAAGGCGGTCAAACCCTTTGTCAACATTCCCGGCGCCGTGGATGCGGTGGAAAAAGTCGTGGCCTATGCCCCGCCATGGGTCTATTCCAAAGTGACCGGCATCAAATCCCCCACCGGCGTGGAAGCCGAGGGCTGGCTGATTACGGTAGGCGGAACCCCCAAGCAGATGATGACCCACTCTCCGGAATTCACTTATAAGCGGCTGCTCATGGCCGCCCGCATGGCAAAGCGGCTGGGCGCCCAGATTATGGGACTCGGCGCATTCACCAAAGTAGTGGGGGATGCCGGGATGACAGTGGCCAAAAAAGCCGCCATCCCCATTACCACTGGCAACAGTTACAGTGCTTCCGGCGCCCTCTGGGCGGCAGCGGACGCGGTGCGCCGGATGGGGCTTATCGAAATCGAAGCCGGGAAAAAAATCAAAGGAAAAACCATGGTGCTCGGCGCCACCGGCGCCATCGGTTCAGTTTGCTGCCGTCTCCTGGCCATGGCCTTTGAAGAGGTCTACCTGTGCGGCAGAAATATCGTGAAACTTCTGGCCCTGAAAGAATCCATCCTCAAGGAAACCCCCAACGTGAAGCTGCACACCATTGTCAACCCGGATAAATATACGGGCGACATGGATGTGATCGTCACGTCCACCTCGGGCATGGGCAAAAAAGTCCTTGATATTACCAAAGTCAAACCCGGATGCGTGATCACGGATGTGGCCCGGCCCCTGGACCTTTCTCCCAAGGATGTGGCCAAGCGGCCGGATGTGCTGGTGATCGAATCCGGTGAAATCCTGCTGCCCGGCAATCCAAAAATGAAAGATATCGGCCTTCCCCCCAAAGTGGCGTATGCCTGCCTGGCCGAGACCATTGTGCTGGCCCTGGATCGCCGATTTGAAGTATTTACCATCGGCCGGGATATTGAATGGGAAAAAGTGAAAGCCATTTACAAAATGGGGCTCAAGCACGGCATGAAACTGGCGGCCATTTCCGGTGTCAACGGCGTGTTTTCCGATGAGGATATTGCCAAAGTGCGGGATCTGGCCCTTGAAGCGCGTAACCAAATGGGAAAAAAGACCATCGACGCGCCACCTCCCAACACGTCAGCCGCGAAAAAATCGACGACCCGCCGGAAGGCGCGGAAAAATTAATAACATTAAAAAAATGCAACCAAAGAAAGCGGATTTAAACGGCAAAGCAAATTGCTTCACCAAATCGTATAAAATTGGCAGGGCGCACCCATCCCGAGTCCCGCCACCAAGGCGGAATACTTGGTGTACGCTGAAGCAGCGCTGGATGCAGTGCTGGATGCAGTGCAGCAAAGAATCCGGACTTTTTGCGAAGCCGTCCAACATGACAAACCCGAAACAATGGTTATTATAAGGTCATAGACATGAAAAAAAATAAGTGCTAATTTTTTTCATTGTTTTACCTCCCATTTACCCTTTACCCGGTTTTCCGGGTAAAGGGTTTTTTGGTCCCGCCAGCCGGGGTTGCCGTCAGCGTTTTTCAGATTTATTTGCATGAGGATGTGGGCCATTTTATGAAAAGGGGATTGCAAAAGAGAATTTAATATATTAATAATATTGATTATCTTCTTTCATCTCCGACTCACGGAACCGGCGGGCAGTGGTTTATTTTTCCGCGACATCCGCATTTCCAGGCATTTATCTGGTCATGCCCGCGGCCGCCCGGTTCATATTTTGCCACATCCATCCCAGGAGGCGCTATGAAACCTTTCCATGAACTGAAAAGACTGGAGCCCGGCCTCGAGTATCTGGGTATCCGGAACGTCAAGAAAGTACACTGGAATTTATGTTCTCCCAAGCTCTATGAGCAGGCCACCAAAAGGGGGGAAGGGGTCATGTCCCATCTCGGCCCCCTTGTCATCGTGCGCCCTCCCCAATCACTCATCAGCACCGGCCGGGCGCCCAACGATAAATTCATTGTCAAAGACGACCTGACAAAAGACACCATTAACTGGGGAGACGTGAATATCGCGTTTGATCCGGAAAAGTTTGATTATATTTTTGAACGGGTCAAAGCTTATATGCAGGACCGGGAACTCTTTGTTCAGGATGTGTATGCCGGCGCGGACCCCAAATACCGGTTGGCCGTGCGCGTCATCAGCGAGTACGCCTGGCAGTCCCTGTTTGCCAGGAATCTGTTGATCCGGGTCCGGGACCGCAGCCTGCTGCCGGATTTTACACCGGAGTTCACGGTGATCGCCATGCCCAAATTTCTGGCAAACCCGCATCTTGACGGCATTCATTCTGAAACCTTTATCCTGGTCAATTTTTCCCAGAAGCTGGTGCTCATTGGCGGGACTTACTATGGCGGCGAAATCAAAAAATCCGTTTTTACCGCCTTGAATTATATTCTGCCCCAAAAAAATGTCTTGTCCATGCACTGCAGCGCCAATGTCGGGGAAAAAGGCGACACCGCCCTGCTGTTCGGCCTCTCCGGCACCGGAAAAACCACTTTGTCCGCAGATTCCCGGCGGGCTTTGATCGGGGATGACGAACACGGCTGGAGCGATGACGGCATTTTTAATTTTGAAGGGGGCTGCTACGCCAAAGTCATCCGGCTCTCAAAGGAAGCGGAACCGGAGATATATGAAACCACCCGGAAATTCGGCACCATTCTCGAAAATGTGGTCTGCGACGAAGAGACCCGGCTGGTGGATCTTAGTGACGACAGCATCACGGAAAACACCCGAGCCGCCTACCCGCTCACCCATCTGGACAACATTGTCCGGGAGGGCATCGGTGATCATCCCAAAAACATCATCTTTTTAACCGCCGACGCCTTTGGCGTACTGCCGCCCATTTCAAAATTGACCCTGGACCAGGCCACCTATCATTTTCTCTCCGGATACACAGCCAAAGTGGCCGGCACGGAAGCAGGGGTCACCGAACCCAAAGCCACCTTCAGCACCTGCTTCGGCGCGCCGTTTATGCCGCTTCATCCCAGCGAATACGCCAAGCTTCTGGCCCGGAAGATTGAAAAACACCATGCCCGATGCTGGCTGATAAACACCGGATGGACCGGCGGACCTTACGGCGTGGGACAGCGGATTTCCATCAAATATACCCGGGCCCTGCTCAATGCCGCATTGGATGGGCGACTGGAGGAGGTGGAATATGCTGAGGACCCCTTTTTCAGCCTTCAGGTTCCCACCGCCTGCCCGGACGTTCCCGCGGACATCCTGATGCCTCGAAACACCTGGCAGGACAAATCCGCTTATGATGCCAAAGCCCGGCATCTGGCGAATCTGTTTACTGAAAATTTCAAAAAATATATCGATTTTGTGTCCCAACAGGTGGTTAGCGCGGGACCAAAGGGGTAGAAAGGGTTAGAAAGAGTTAGGAGGTAGAAGGTGGAAGGTGGAAGGTGGAAGGTGGAAGGTGGAAGCTCAAAGGTGAAAGCTGAAAGGGATAGAGACTGAAGGCTTAAATTTAAGGATTTGGTCAGTTCGGCGACTACGGTAACACCGTGACAAAAAACAAAGGCTCCCGTTCACGGGATCAAGATCTATAAGTTTTCTTAAATCAATGGCCTGTAAGCGTTTGCAGGGTGCCGCAGATGCGAGGCGCCGGGCACGCAGACGTACTCGTTGTACTTCAAGTGCCCGGGAACAAAGCAGATGCGGTACCCTGTGAACGCCTATCAACAAAGGATTTTTTAACCGGGACAAAAGGAAAATATCCGCTCATGGCCACTCCCTATTGGATAAAATACCTGATCAATAAAACATTTTCCCAGCGCTTCTTCTGGGCCCGGATGACCCGGTACCCGGTGATCGGCAGCCTAATCGATTACGCCCTGTTTGACGGGGATGACATCTTTTATCTGCCTAAAGACAATACGGTTACAGCCAAAACTGTTACAGGCAGCACCATTCCCGTTAATGAAGCCGTGGCCCCGCCGAAAAGCGTGACCGCACCTTCCGAAGTTGTCGATCACTTCATCCGGCAGGCAGGATTTCACTGGATCATGGATTTCTGCATCTGCCGGGATTCCACGGGCTGCAAGGATTATCCCATCAATCTGGGATGTCTTTTCCTGGGAGAGGCGGCAAGGGAGATAAATCCCCGGTTCGGACGGCCGGTTACCATGGAAGCGGCCCTGGACCATGTCCAAAAATGCCGGGACGCCGGGTTGGTGCACCTGATCGGCAAAAACAAGCTCGACACTGTATGGCTGAAAACGGGTCCCGGCGAACGCCTCATGACCATCTGCAACTGCTGTCCCTGCTGCTGCCTGTGGAAAATTCTGCCCACGGTAAAACCCGAAATCGGCAACAAGGTTCACCGTGTGCCCGGTATTACCGTGCAGGTAACGGACGCGTGCGTGGGCTGCGGAAAATGCGCCCGGGATATCTGTTTTGTAAACGCCATCCGTCTTGAAGAAGAGCATGCAATCATTGATCAGGCAGTATGCCGGGGGTGCGGCCGGTGCGTGGAAATTTGTCCCGCAAACGCCATTGCCATCACCATTGACGACAACGCGTATGTCCCCCAATTAATTGAACGGCTGGAAAGCGAAGTGGATGTTTCTTAGATGGAAAATACGCTGATTACCGGTATATCCGGTTACCTGGGCTCCCGTCTGGCAAAAGAACTCGTCCGGCAAAAGGATATCGGCAAGGTTGTTGGCATCGATATCGTGCCGCCGGATGCTGAGCTTTCAAAAAAAATCATATTTTACCAAAAAGACATCCGGGATGAAACGGTCAGAGAAATCCTGATCCGGCACCGGATCACCGCCGTGCTGCACCTGGCCTTTGTGGTCAAACCCATCCATGACTTAAAAAAAATGCATGCCATTGACGCGGGCGGCACCACCAATATTCTGGAGCAATCCTTTTCCGCCGGTGTCCGGCAGTTTATCACCACGAGCAGTACGCTGGCTTACGGCGCCCATCCGGACAATCCGCCGCTTCTCACGGAAGACCATCCGTTGCGGGGCAACAAAACATTTCCCTATGGATTTTACAAGGCCGAAACCGACCGGATGATGCAGGCCTTTGCATCCGAACATCCGGCCATGACCGTCACCATTCTCCGGCCCTGCACGGTTTTCGGTCCCAATGTCAATAACTATGTGTCACGCATGCTTTTTCTGCCGGTGACCGTGAATATCCGCGGGGCAAACCCGCCGGTGCAGTTCGTGCATGAAGATGATTTTGTGAGCGCCTGCCTTGCGGCAATAGAGTTGAACCGTGCCGGCGCGTTTAACATTGCCGCTGACGGCACCCTCACGGTGCGGGAAATTGCCGCCATGCTGGGCACAAAAACCATGTCCCTGCCGCCCTGGCTCATTTACCCGGTACTCGAAGCGCTGTGGCGGATACGGTTTCCAATGATCGAGGTCAACCGGGGATATCTGGATTATATCCGGTATCCTTTTGTCGCATCCAACCAAAAAGCCAAACAGAAACTTGATTTTTACCCCCGGTATTCATCCGTTGAAACCTTGGGGGAAACTATAAGGAATCGATGACATGATCCGCCCCGGGCGACAACAAACTATCCAACGATTTTCCGTTTCCCATAATCCCATCACCGTCATCCTGCTGGGACTGCTGTTTCTGATCGGCCTGGCCGTCATCTGGCAGCACAGCCGGGTGGCAGTGCTGGCATATCTGGGCCTGTGGGCGGTGTCTTATCCTGTTATTTATGCGGGAACCTGCCGCTATTGCATTTATTACGGAAAACCATGCCCGATTCCCCTTGAAGGAAGCTGCGTGCATCATTTTTTTGGCAAAAAGGACCAGTCTTTTGGTCTGGCGCAGCTTTTCTGGGCCTCTTCTGCTTATGCCCTGCGCGTCTGCCTGCCGGTGATCTTTATTTTTAAATATGATATGGCAATCCAGGGGGGTATCTACTTTTTGGTTCTTGCGGGCTTCTGGGTCGTTCATCTGCGGTTTTCCGGGTGCCCGAACTGCATCAATACATCGTGTCCCCTGAATCCCGGTCCGTCACAAAAGGAGACGTCATGAACCCCTCCGAAAAAGAGGCGCTGGTTTTTCACGCTTTTTTTACGCTTTTGTGCGGCATTGTTATCCTGTTTTTCACCCCCCTTACCGTGGGGCCGCGGCTGCTGTTTCTGGTGGTTGTCTATAATCTTGCGTTGCCGCTGTGGGCGCGGCTCCGGGATCATGAAGACTGGATCAACCTGTGGCAATTTGCCTTTATCTTAAGCATATTTCAGGTGTTTCCGGACTGGTTCCTGTCCGCCCAACTGGATATTCTGGTATTCCCGGATGACGGGTGCTTCAAAATCGGGACGGTTGCCGGATATATGGCCGGGCTCTGGACCATTCCCCTGTTTATTATTATCTTTCTCAGCCGGCAGATCCGGGAACGGTTTTCTGAAATTGCTGCCCGGTGGGCTGCAGGGCTTGGGGCCCTGTTTCTTTTCGGCGGGTCCGAGGCCACGCTCTGGCTGCTGCCATCCTGGTATGCAAAGGATGTTCTGATGATCGGACATGTGGCAATTTATATCCTTATTCCGGAAATCATTCTGGGCCTGGCCGCATACGGGGCTTATCAAACGGTTTGCAGAAGACCCGTTCACGTGAAAATTTTCTCGGCATTTTTCGTGATGCTGCTCTATCTTGGCAGTGCGTGCTTTTTTTATTTTCTCGTAGAAAAAATCATCCGTCCTGTTTTAGGGGGTTAAACTATCTGTTTCCGGTTATTTCAAAAAATTGTAAAAACGCCCATTGGCAATGTTTCCGTCATCTGGTCGGATGACACCGGCCCGCCCGGGGTCCGGGAAATCCGCCTGCCCAGGACGGATGCTGAAGCAAAACCCTCCCGCAGCGCACTTCTTCCGGAAATCCCCTACCGGTCCTGTGCTGACATTGATGCACTGGCGGACCGCCTGCAAACCTCCCTTGACAGAAAGAATTTCGGTTTTTCAACCAAAGACCTGGCCATGCTCCGGATCGATGACTGCACGCCGTTCCGGCAACAGGTGTTGCGGGCGGTGTTTGCCATTCCCCGGGGCCGGGTCAGTTCCTACGGCCGCATTGCGGCATCCGTGAACCGGCCGGGAGCCGCCCGGGCCGTGGGCACGGCCATGGCCACCAACCCTTTTCCCATTATCATCCCGTGCCATCGGGTCATTCGATCGGATGGCCACATCGGCAAATTCGGCGGCGGCCGGCCCATGAAAAAAACGCTTCTCGAAATAGAAGAAGTGCCGTTTCAAACTGAATCGCGGGTTGCAAAAGCCGCTTTTTGGGGTTGAAGTTTTTTCCGATTCAGTCAAATATAAGTGCTTAAATGCGGCCCAGCCGCTCTGACCACAGTATGGAAAAAAATAACGGGAACCGCCGTCAATGAAAACGCCGCTCCGGAATCTGCCTGCTTATCAAAAAAAAAGGCCCCTCACACTGCGGGCCAAGGTAATGATCATTTTTCTGGTGCTCACCCTGGTGCCGGTATTGATCATCGGCTATTTTTCCATTTATTTTTCCGAACAGCTGATCATCAGCATGGTGGTGCGCCAGCTTGAAAATGTGGCCGAAGACAAGGCCGCGCTCCTGGAAGGCTGGCTGGCGGAGCGCGTGGCCGATGTTTCCATGGTGGCGGAAACCGAAATCGTCCGGTCCATGAAGCCTGCGCGAATCCGGCCCTACCTGGATCTGATCCGGGAAAAATACGGCGTTTACCAGCGCCTGATGGTCATTTCCGAAGAGAACCGGATCATGGCCGCAAGTCCCCAAAAAACCGGTTTGCCGGAATTGGTCCGGGACCCAGCCTGGCGAATGCGCAGCGATCTTTTTATCTCGGACATCACTTATGCGGTGGATGAAAAAGAATCTTCCTTTTTTATTGCGGCCCCGGTGAAGGGACCGGCCAACACCCTGGCCGGCACGGTTTACGGCAATGTGGGCACCGAAAAAGTCATCTCCTTCATCCT
The DNA here is from genome assembly GCA_963675805.2 of Desulfobacterales bacterium. Lineage (GTDB taxonomy): Bacteria > Desulfobacterota > Desulfobacteria > Desulfobacterales > Desulfosalsimonadaceae > SURF-3. Next base: position 804,452 of record CAXXNU010000007.1, read on the forward strand.
TAACGTGTCTTTAGGCGAAACCGGCGAATGCTATCTGGTGGACCGGGACGGCCGGTTTCTGGCCCATAAGGATCCGCACCGGATTTTGACGGAAAACATCTCCCAATCCGACAGTTTCCGCAAAATTTTTGAAAAAACCGACCGCAAAAAGGCTTATCTGGATTACCGCGGCATTGCGGTGCTGGGGGCGTCTCTGCCGGTGGGGGGCACGGACTGGTTTATCGTGGTGGAACAGGACCGGGACGAGGCCATGGCGGCGGCAGACCGGCTCAGAAATGTCATTTATCTCACCCTGCTTGTGTTTATCGCCAGCGCCCTCATGCTCACCTCCCTCATTGCCTATCATATCGTGGCCCCCATCCGCAAACTCAGCCGCTACGCCGGCCAGATCGCGGACTCCCGATTTGATGCAGCCCTAAAAAGATTCGACCGCACCGATGAGATCGGCATGCTCTATGACGCCCTCACGGACATGGCCGACCGGCTCCAGAAGCGGCATGCCCGGCTCAAAGAAAAAGTGGGGCAGCAGGAAGCGGAACTCAAGGAAGCGGATCTGATCCTCCAAAAAACCCGGCGCATTGCCGAACGGGCTGAAAAATTTGCCGCCATGGGCCAGATGGGGGCCGCCGTGGCCCATGAAATCCGCACCCCCCTTACCTCCATTAAACTCTTTCTGGAGTCGGTGCAGGCGGAAATTGAAATTTCGCCGGATTACGAAGAAGATTTCAATATCGCCATGAATCAGATCGGCCGCATTGAAGCGACCATCAACCGGTTTCTGGATTTTGCCAAACCCCAGGATCTTCGTCTTTCCGATATTGAATTAAAGCCTTTTATCAGCGATCTGCTGATCATGGTGCGGCCTCAGGTCAACCGCCAGGAATGCGTGCTTACGGTGGATCTTGCCAACGATCTGCCGATGGTTTCCGGTGACCGGCGGCTGTTGGCCGAAGCCCTGATCAATCTCCTGGTCAACGCCCTGGACGCCATGCCGAAACGCGGCACCCTGACCGTAACGGCGGTAAACGATATTTTTGCCGTTACCGGACGGGACATTCCGTGCGTGCGCATTGATATTTCGGATACCGGCCACGGCATTGCAGCGGATCAGACGGAAAATATTTTTAAGCCTTTTTTCACCACCAAAGCCACGGGAACCGGCCTGGGACTCTCCCTTGTGCTCACCACTATCCGCAACCACGGCGGCGTGATCCGGGTGAAAAGCGACATCGGCAGCGGCACGGTGTTTTCCATTTTTCTGCCGAATTCACCGGCGACCCCCCTCGATACATTGGACAACACACCCAACGATAAACTGAGTGACGGAGCTAATGGAAAAAATACTGCTGATTGACGACGACGAGGGCCTGCTCCATTTTTTGCGCCGGTTTTTCCTGCGCAAGGGATACGACGTCACTGCCCTGACCAGCGCCCGGGAAGCCATTTCCACAATGGGCCGTGGCAATTTCGATCTCGTGATGCTCGATTACAAAATGCCGGAAATGAACGGCCTGGACGCCCTTGACAAAATCAAAAAAATCGATTCCAAGACCCCGGTGATCCTGATGACCGCCTACGGCACTACCGATCTCACCATCGAGGCCATGAAGCGCGGGGCCTATGATTATCTGGTCAAGCCCTTTGACCAGATGGATCTCACGCGCATTGTGGGTGAAGCCCTGGCCGTCAACCGCCAGATGAAGGATGTGGTGGGGTTTCCGGTGGCGGACCCCGCACCGCCCTCCATTTCCAAGACCAAAAGCACCCTCCAGATCATCGGCAACAGCCGCAAGATGCAGGAAATCTACAAGCTCATCGGCCAGATTGCGGAAAAAGACGTTTCCATTTTCATCACCGGCGAATCCGGTACGGGCAAAGAGCTGGTGGCCCGGGCCATCTATCATCACAGCCGCCGAAAGGACAGACCTTTTATCGCGGTGAACTGCGCAGCCATTCCGGAATCCCTGTTTGAAAGCGAATTGTTCGGCCACGAGCGGGGAGCATTCACCGGCGCGGACCGCACGGTCATGGGCAAAATTGAGCGATGCGACCAGGGCACTCTGTTTCTGGATGAGATCACGGAAATGTCACTCTCCCTTCAGGCCAAACTGCTCCGGGCCATTCAGGAGAAGGAAATCGAGCGGGTGGGCGGCAGCCGGGTGATTCCCGTGGATGTCCGGATTCTGGCAGCCAGCAACCGGGATATCGGCAAGGAAGTGGAAGCCGGGCGCTTCCGTGAGGACCTTTACTGGCGGCTGAAGGTCATATCCATCCACATCCCGCCCCTGCGGGAGCGCATAGAAGACATCCCGCTTCTGGTGGAGTATTTTCTGGAGCGGTTTTCGTCAGAGTATCATCTCGCCCGCTGCTACGTCAAAGACAGCGCCCTTAAAAAACTCACCAGCTGCGCATGGCCGGGCAATGTGCGGGAGCTCGAGAACTGCATGCGCCGGGCCGTGCTGCTGTCCGCGGGTAATGTGATTGCGGAAAAAGACCTCATGATTCCGGAGCCAGCGGCAGACAGGAAAACCATGGATCAGGACCGGAATCAGCTGCTTTTGCGGCTGCGGGAAAAACTGGAAAACATTATTCCGGACATTCTGCGCCTGTCCGACCAGGATATCCACGCCAATATCATCGAACTGGTGGAAGAGACCCTGATCCGGGCAGCCCTTCGCGAATGCGGGGACAACCAGGTGCAGGCCGCGAAAATGCTCGGCATCAGCCGAAACACCCTGCGCCACCGCATCAAAAAGCAGATGGACCGGGAGAACAATCACGAAGAAAAAGATTGATTTAATCACAAAAGGCTTTTGACGGCATTCTTGCCGCCGCTATGAATCAATAAAAAATTCCCGTCTATATATTTTGTTTATCCCGCAAAGACACTGAAGCGCAGAGATTTTTTCTCTGCGCTTCAGTGTCTCTGCGGGAGATAGAATTTTTTCAAAAAGTCCTGTTCAAACCCTGAATGCCTGTTCAACTTTTATACAGAATTAAAAATATTCTTCAATTTCAAATAATTAAAATTAAAATCCGCCGGCATGCCCCCATATCCCACCCCTGGCATGTGCTTTTGCATGGCACCCGGTTGTTGCCGTTCCTTTCTTGGAAATCCCTTGCTATCTTAAATATCTGATTATTTATCAATTAGTTAAAAACCAAGACAACATATTACCGGCTTCTGGCACAACCGTTGCATTTCCATATTACCGAAGGACAGATGAAGGATTACGTTCGAAAAAATGCACCTAAAAAGGAGGTTCTCCCATGCAGAAGAATCTGAAATATGAATCAGCAGGAAGTGCGGCAGCCGAAACATTTACGCCGCGAATGGTAAAAATGGATTATGACGGCGTTCTGGTGACCGAAAAGATGGAAGAAATCATGTCTTTGTGTGAACGCAACCGTCCCATTTACGAACAGGTGACGAGCTTCAGCGTGGCCCTGTACACCCTGGGATTTTTCAACGCGCCGGATTTCATGTCATTCCAGGATGTTTCTGCTGGGGATGCCGCTGAAATACTGGATGCGGAGTTCTCTGAAATCAAATTCGATAATATTCCAAAAGATTACCATATTGCCCGATCAAAAGAAAAATATCTGATGGTGGTCGGCGATCCCCGGTTCCCCGTTCATTTTGCCGTGGTGGCAGACATGGGCGCGGCCCGCCCCTATTTTTCCAAACTGCCCTTTTTTGGGGCCGGATATGACAGTCTGGACGAGCTGAAAAGCGAATTTGCCGGCACAGACGGCGTGACAGCGGCTGATTTTCATTTTTACCGGAAAAACTGGTACGGTCAGATTCCGCCGGCGTCTGTGGGCAAAATTTATATTGTGAAAGAGTGACGGCGTCGTAAAAAGCCCAAATTCTTTGTTGCGCCTCACCCTCAGCAGCTTCAACGTGCGCGACGTGCGCCTCATTGCTGAGGATTTGCGCACCTCACCAATTTCATGAGATTGGTGGAGGGTTTTTCTTTGCCGTCTGAAAACAATTTTTAGACATTTTATCAAAGTATCATTCTCAAATTGTAAATTCGAAGGAGGCGAATGCATGTCCGTAATCACAAACGTAATTGAAAAAGTCAAACAGGTGGACCCCGGTCAAAACGAATTTCACCAGGCCGTGACCGAGGTTCTGGAGACCCTGGAGCCGACTGCAAAGCGGCATCCGGAATTCGTAAAAGCCGGCATCTATGAGAGAATCGTGGAACCGGAGCGGGCCGTCATATTCCGGGTGCCGTGGGTGGATGACAGGGGCGACGTCAATGTCAACCGGGGATTCCGGGTCCAGTTCAACAATGCCATCGGCCCGTTCAAGGGCGGCCTTCGGTTTCATCCGTCCGTCAACCTGTCTATTATCAAATTTCTGGGATTTGAACAGATTTTTAAAAATTCCCTTACCACCCTGCCCATGGGCGGCGGCAAGGGCGGATCGGACTTTGACCCCAAAGGCAAATCCGACGGCGAAATCATGCGGTTCTGCCAGGCCTTTATGCGGGAACTGTTTCGGCACATCGGCGCGGAAACCGACGTGCCCGCCGGCGACATTGGCGTGGGTGGCCGGGAAATCGGTTACATGTTCGGGTATTATAAAAAAATCAGAAATGAACACACCGGCGTCTTGACCGGCAAAAGCCTGGAATACGGCGGCAGCCTGATCCGGCCGGAAGCCACGGGGTACGGTACGGTCTATTTTGCCCAGGAAATGCTGGCAACCCGGGGGCTGGATTTCAAAAACCAGCTCGTGGCCGTCAGCGGCTCCGGCAACGTGGCCCAGTATGCCATTGAAAAAGTCAATGAACTGGGGGGCCGGGTCATTTCCGTGTGCGACTCCTCTTCCACCATCATTGATGAGGAAGGTATTGATAACGATAAATGCTGTTACCTCATGGAACTGAAAAATGTTCAGCGGGGCCGTGTCAAAGAATATGCGGACAAATACAAGTCCGTATGCGTTGAAGGCAAAAACGTCTGGGACGTGATCCGGGAACAGGGCATCAAAGTGGATATCGCCCTGCCCTGCGCTACCCAGAACGAACTGAACGGAGAAAACGCCGAAGCACTGGTGAAAAACGGGTGCATGTGCGTGGCCGAAGGCGCCAATATGCCGTCGACCCCGGAAGCAGTGAAAATTTTCCAGCAGAACAACGTGCTCTATGGTCCGGGAAAAGCCGCCAATGCCGGCGGCGTGGCCACATCAGGGCTTGAAATGAGCCAGAACAGCCTGAAGCTGTCCTGGACCCGGGAAGAAGTGGACAACCGGCTCCAGATCATCATGAAAAGCATTCACAAATCCTGCATCGAGGCGGCCGAAGCCTACGGCAAACCCGGAGACTACGTCATGGGCGCCAATATCGCCGGATTCACCAAAGTGGCCAAGGCCATGCTGGCGTATGGCGTGGTGTAGGCGGTACTGGTTTCAGGTTTCAGGTTTCAGGTTTGAGGCTGGAAGCTGGAGGCCAAAGAAAATATTGATAAAAACCGGTTGAATCGTTTATTATGGTTTTTTATACAAAAAAGATATAAAAAGCCCGGCGCATTTATGCGCCGGGCTTTTTGTTATTTCAAGATGCACTTATTGGAAGCCCGGAAAATCCGATTATTCCGAGCCCTGTTTCCCCGCAAGGTAACACAGCACCCGCTGGGAGGCCACATCCGAGTGAATCATCATGCCCGTATCCCGGACATCCACCACCCTGACGACATCGGATAAATGCCCGTCCACCGGACTCAGGGTCTCCAGCAGATTCGGCTGGTCCAGGAACCACTGGCGGTTAAAATGCACCTCCGCCTGTTCCGGGTAGATGGCCATATAAAAAATCTGGGTTTCAATGAGATCATGAAAAAAATGGGTGCCAAAGGACAAATCCGGTATCAGGCTGCCGTCCCGGTAGCTGATTTCCGCCATGGCCGCGATATGATTGATTTCTGAAAAATGCACCGGCACGCCCATGGCCGGGGTGCCAGTTCCCCAGCGGCCAGGCCCCAGAAGCAGGGTGGGCGTCTTTTCCCGGTCCGCGATCACCCGGTTCAATTTGCCAATGAGCCGGGCCACACTGTATTTCTCCGAAAGCGACAGCCGGGTATAGGGTTCCGAGTCGACAAAAACAACCATATAAATCGGCTGGGCAATGTTGCCGCCCATGAACCGGCCGTCCATCTTAATGATGGTGTCTTCATCCCGCACGGATTCCGGCAAGGGCTGCCTGCCACCCATACCGATGGTCTGGAACGGACGGCATTGCAGCAGGTTGATCTGAATCTCGCCGGCCTGGTTGAAATTTACCGTAAATTCGATATCCACCGGATGACGGTAGGTTTTTTTAAGCCGGCTGAGCAGGGTGCGCATCACGTCAATAAAAGGCGTATCCGTTAAAAACGGATCAAAAGTCAGAATCCGCTGCTCTTTTTCGGGCCGGCCCATGTCCCGGAGGGCCTGCATGGCTTCCGTATCCCGGGTGGTCAGAAGATCAATATGGGCCGGCACATTTTTTCCCACCAGATCGTCAAAAGGCGCGCTTTCGATCCGGTTTTCCACAAGATTCAGCAGATCCACGGAATGCTGGGAAAACCGGCGGATATCCTTCATGCCGGCCAGGGGTTTGACCAGGGGATCATCTACGGCAATAATCCGCGGATAGTCATTTTCCACCCGGTCCACGGCCCGTGTGCCCAGCCCGTATACCAGCCGGATCATGCCGGCTTTGGGATCCATGCCTTTTTTCCACACGAATGGATTGTGGGAAAGCCCCACCCCCGCCATTTCCGGGAAAAAATAGTGTTTGTGATAGGCCCCGGACACCCGCTGCACCAGAAGCGCCATCTGTTCGTCCATCTGGTCCAGCCCCCGCTGCAGCCGGTAAGCCAGCGCGTCTTCATTCATGGCGCTGGCAAAAATATAACGCACGGCTTCTTCGAATTTTTCATAGCGCTTTTCCGGGGGGCCCTGATTGACGCAGAAACAGCTTTCATATTTTCCGGCAAACGCGCTGCCAAAAGCATCTTCCAGGAGACTCGAAGACCGCACGATAATGGGGGACTGGCCGAAATATTCCAGCATGAGCTGGAACTGTTCGGTAATTTCTTCCGGAAAAACACCGTTCAGCATACGTTCCCGAAGCTCCGCGGCCCGGTCAAAGTATCCCTCCGGGGTTTTATGGGCCATAAACAGTTTCCACCACCCGTTCTGCACAATGTAAGAATAAAACACATCCGAACCGATATAAAAGGAATCGTGCTGCTCCAGCACATCCTTCCAGGAAAAGGTATCATCGTTGTCAAGAATTTTGCGGGCCAGCAGCATACCCACGGATTTGCCGCCGATAAATCCCGTGCCGATGAGGCGAACCTTTATCCGCAGCATATCCTCCAGGCTCAGATGCTCCCGGATCAGGGCCAGCAGCTTTTTGTTACGGGTAAGCAACAGCCGGCTAAGCTGTTCCACCATGTCCAGCTTTTCCTCAGGCCGGGCGTTTGACTCCTCCAGGTTTCGTGCCTGCATAAACAGGCGGTCCCAGTAATCCAGATGCCGGTGCGCCACTCCGGTTTTCTGGCTGGCAAGATGGGTGAACAACTCAGTGGCGTCCACGCTGTTGATCACCGGCTGCAGCTCTTTTTTCTGCTTTATGTGGGGGAAAAACATGGTGGGCGAATACCGGTGCTGTACTTTCACCGGATGGATGCAGACCTGGCCCTTGTAATTGTAAACATCGATAAGAACCTGGGTGATTTCCCGGATCCGGGCAATGGCCTTGAAGGAATGCCGGTCCCGGAGAATAGCGAAATAAGCGATGGTATTGAGTTCAAAAAGATACGGGCAGGTAATAGAAAAAAAATCGCCGATCATGAGATCCGTAGCCCAGAAATGCAAAAGATCGGACAGGGAATCAAATACGTAAAAAACATTTCTGCCTTCCCGGGTGATGATATTGTGGATCTGGGTGGAAAAGGACTCAAACCCTTTGTCCACATTGAGGCGGTAAACCTTTAAATTCCCGCGTTCCTCCATTAGTGCCAGATGACGGGCGAACCGGAAATAGACCACCCGCTCGCCGGCGGCCAGGGCGCTGTTGACGAATGCGGTGACCAGGCGCTGATAATCGTCAATCGCATCCACCTGCCAGACCACATTGTCCCCGCGCCGCAAATGATCGATGATTGAATCGAGACTCGCCCAGCCTGTGCTGACATTGGAATATAGGGCCATGAAATATGCATGCTCCTTTTTTTTGTTCTACCGGAAACCAACGGATGCCATCATAGCCCATAGGGGCCGGAGATTCAATGGGAATTGGCGTGTCACAAAGGAATAGGGGCAAAAAAGGAATCCGGGATCAAAATAAAACCGGGACCGGCTTCGATGGCGGTCTTCCGGTTTAAAAAGGGCCAACTTGTTTCCCATCATGACTATTGGGATCTGGTGTATCCTTTCAAGGAATTACGATTTATGTTATTTTTATGGGGGTGAAAAAAATTAACCATTTGAGGATCATAAGAATAAATATCGGCCGAAAGTGCAAGCAAAGTCTGGAAACCGAAAATTGGTTTGAATTTATTTTTTATTTGTTTCAGTTATGGTATCATGTTAATATTTGTTCGAAAAATCACTTCCCAGAATCAAAAAATTTTTCAATGCAAAAGGGGGTTATCGTTGAAAAATCAGTTGGAAGAATGGTCTGATCCGGGCATTTCGTTATTCATATGGAATACGGTTTGAACTGATTATGAACGTAAAGCTTTTTATCTGAACGTCTTATCAGCAGCAGCAGTACCCACACCATTTAACAACTCAACCTTGGAGGGAATTCAGATGACAGAAGAGGTTAAATTAGGAAATCCAGCTGTTGTGGGCCTTGGCGGCTTCGGCATGACCACACTAATCCTGCAGTTCCATAATCTCGGCTGGGTTGGATTGGGCCCTGTATTATGGATCGGCTTGTGTTTTGGAGGGACGGCCCAGCTGATTGCCGGATTACTGGAGTTCAAAACCGGCAACAATTTCGGTTTCGGTGCGTTTACCGCTTACGGGGCTTTTTGGATTTCTCTTTGTTTTTTTGTAATTTTCGGCACAAACCCCGACATTGTAAAAGCCTATCCGGCACTCAAGTTTAATGCCCATGAACTTGGCATGTATCTTGTGGTCTGGACCTTTTTCACCATCATCTTTTTTATTGCCACCCTCAGGCACCATACGGCGTTAATCTTTCTTTTCGGCACGTTGGTGATCGGTTTCATCGGTCTGGACTTAAAAGAACTCTATGGAATGGAAGCCGTGGGCACCTTCGCGGCTTGGGATCTGATCGTATGTGCATTAACAGCCTGGTATTTAATGGCCAAAATCATCCTTGACGAAGTGGGCATCATTTTGCCGGTCGGCGGTCCCTGGATCGGTGGCGGCGACTGATCAATCATATATCGCAGAAAAAAGCGCATAGCTAAAAAGAAAACAGCCGGGTCTGATAACCCCGGCTGTTTTCTTTTGAAGTATGAATTAAAACGAAGCCCTTTTCAGTCGGATGTTTTATTCTTTCATTTCCGGCCGTTTAAAAAGAACTGATCATAGCCGGGGTTGTAATTCGCGTTTCTCACACACAGCGAATCAGCCCCATTTCCAGGCAATTTCAGCGAACCAGCAAAAAGCTGAATTGGGAAAGCTCCCGGTCCAGGACCTTGGCGCCCGGCATAAAACTTTCCAGAAGGCCCCAGAATCTGGGGCCATGGTTGAGCTCCCGGGTGTGCACCAGTTCATGCATGATAGCGTAATCCATCAATTCCTCCGGAAGGCGGACCAGATTGACATTCAAACTGATGTTCTTTTTCGCGGAACAGCTCCCCCATCGGGTTTTCTGGTTTCGAACAAAAACCCGGTGATAGGAGAATCCGTGTTTTTCACACAGGGCGTCCAGCCGGTCCACCAGAATCCGCCGGGCGGCGGACATATCCATCAGAGGTACTGGCATATCCTTGCGGCGACGGGAAATTTCCTTTTCCACGGCTTTGATTTTTGGCAAATGCTTCATCAGCCAGCCGGATTTTGATCGGACAAACACTTCGGCCGCTGCAAAAGAGACATGTTTGGGCACGGCCACACGCACGCCGCGAAGGGGGCGGATGGACAGGTTCATGTGTTTTGCCCGGCCGCTTTTTTCGAGAAGCACCGCCCCCACACCCGGAATATTAATATTTTTAGTTCTCACTGAAGGCGGGCCGGTTCTGAATTTTCTCAAAGAATCGCAATCCCCTTGGCCTTTAAGTCCGCCAGGATTTTTTCCAGCCGATCCCTGTTACAGTCCTCAATCTGGTAGACATTTCGCACGCCATCGGAAAAATTCAGCACGAAATTTCCTTCCGGGTCCAGATGGGCGCTCCGGATATACTCCTTGTCAATCCATGGCTTTACAGCTTCCAGGAAAAAATCCAGGCTGCATGTTTTCATAAAATCACCTCCTTTAGAACTATGGCAACGGCTCATCCGTGTAAGCCGCATCCGCTTCGGCACCGGTCCGCGGTTTCAGGGGTTTATTGCCCCGGATATCGGCCACCCAATCGGGATTCAGCAAAAGAGACTTTCCGGAAAGGACCATATCTGCATCCGTGAGCGCATCATCCGCAGTTTTCCGGTCATAAATGCCGCCGCAGATAATCATCGGCTTGTCCGTCACTGCACGGGTCAATTGGGCCATGTTTTTGTCCGTCCCAAATGCGGGGTCCGAATAATTCATGGTGGACACGGAAATGGCATCCAGGGATTCCGCATCCAGCAACCGAATCGTTTCCTGCCATTCTTTTTCTGACTCAAACAGGGACACGGAAGCGTCCGCCACGCCCCAGTTTGAAATCCGGAAAAACAGCAGGCGGTCTTCCGGCACCACTGGTTTCACCGCACGGATCACTTCCCTGGCAAAGCGGAACCGGTTTTCCACCGAACCGCCGTATCCGTCTGTCCGTTGGTTGGAATATCCAGACAAAAACTGGCTGATCAGATAGCCATGGGCCCCGTGAATTTCGATACCGTCAAACCCGGCGTCAACCGCGCCTTTTGCGGTTTCCACAAATCCGTTGATCACATGATGGATGTCGAAACGGCTCATTTCATCCGGCACGGTATAGGATTGTCCCGTGAGGGCATTTTCCTGTTTTGTCGTGACCGGACTGGGGGCGATCACCCGACCGGCGGGGTTGATTTCCGGCCAGGCCATGCGGCCGCAATGAAACATCTGCATTACCGCCACCGAACCCGCTTCCTGAATGGCCCGGACCACCGGCCGCCAGGCGTCGATCTGCCGCTGGGTCAGCAGGCGGGATTGTTTCGGATATCCCTGAGCGCTCTCGTAATCTGTCACAATGGCTTCCGTATAAACCAGGGCCACCTCTTTTTGGGCTCGCCGCACCAGGAACTCCAGCACGTCTTTTCGCGGAATGCTGTCCCCGGGGGAAGAGGCCCGGGTCATGGGAGCCACCCCGATCCGGTTTTTAAATACTTTGTTTTTGATTTGAAAGGGAGAAAAAAGGTTGTCTTCAGCCACCATACACCTCCTGAATAAAAAATTCCGCACCCGAAGCACCCGGTCGCGACATGACCATCGCAGTCGTTTCAAACACTCAGACCCGTTTCGCAATTCCCGCCAGCAAAGGGATTTCGCTTCATTTTTTCGCCTATTACGATCACCCGCAAGCGCGGGCGCTCGAAAAACACAATTGATGGGTCTGGTGAGTATCTTAAGAAAGACCGCACCACCGATATCCGAGCTTAAATGAAGTTTTGAAACGGCTTTTTATTGATCAGGCGCTCACCGCCAGAAGACTGAGCCCCAGTTTTCGCTCAAGGTCTTCCACCTTGGCCAGGGCGTCATCCGATAAAATTGCTGCCTGAACATCATGGCATGAAAACGCCAGCAAAGGGGTTTTGATTTCTTCCTCGAGTTGATTGATTTGCCGCAGGTCTTTTTCCGTAAGGTTGGACAATGAACAGATCATGACTTTTCTCCTTCATTTTTAATGGTTTTTTTACAGAGAAAATGTTCCAGACATGTTTTTCCACATAGTATAATCAAATCCTGAAAAAATACAACACCCCGGCCAGGCCCCGGCCAATATTTAAAACTTTTAAAGGGCGCATTCCGTGTAAATTGATTGCATCGGCAGGCAAACTGTTATAGCAAGATCATGCCCCACACCATTCACCACACCATAAGGATAATATGCGATGCCCGAAGCGACAATGACCTGGAAGGATAAAATCCGACTGGAAATAAATGCCGCACTCATTACCCTGCTGGCCAGAATCTGGTTCGGTACGGTAAGGGTCCAGGTGCTGAACCGGGAAGTGTATGAAAAATATTTTAAAGGTGACCGCTCCGGGCATGTGGTGGCTGGTTCCTGGCACCGGCATTCCATTTTTTTATTTTATTTTTTCCGCAATCTCGGGGCCCGGGCCATCATGATCAGCCGGAGCGCGGACGGCGAACTGACCGCCAGAATCGCAGGACGCCTGGGATACACCCCCATCCGGGGATCTTCCTCCAAAGGCGGCGGCCAGGCCCTGGACGCCATGATTCAATTTTTAAACACCAGCAAAGAGAAAAGGCTTTGCGGTACCCCTGTGGACGGCCCCCGGGGACCGGCCCGGAAAATGAAAAAAGGGATGCTGGCCCTGGCCAAGGAGACCGGCGCGGTATTCATTCCCATGGCCTGCTCCGGCACCCGGGTGATCACGCTGAAAAAAGCCTGGGACAAAACCATTCTCCCGAAACCTTTCAGCCGGGTGATGGTGGATTTTGATGAACCGGTGTTTATTCCGAAAGGCGTGAGTGACGCAGATTTTGAAAAGATACGGCTGGACCTTGAAAACCGGCTGGACCGGCTGACAGACAAAGTGGATGCTTTGTGCGGTTATTCGGAGGGATAGTTGACCCTAAAGGCAACCCAAAATAAAAAAGGGCGAATCCGGAAAATCCGGATTCGCCCTGAATGTTTTTACCGGTATATCATTACCGGTCAATGTCAGTTAGACAACCGTGACATTGACTGCAGACGGGCCTTTCGGGCCCTGTTCGATATCAAAAGTGACATTATCCCCGTCATGCAGGGTTTTGAAACCACTGGCATTTATACCCGAGTGATGAACAAATACATCCGGGCCGCTGTCGGTTTCGATAAAGCCAAAACCTTTTTTCTCGTTAAACCATTTTACTTTTCCATTCGCCATAGTGACATCCTCCTTTCATAAAGTTCTCTTAGTTCCAAACTTCAGGTTGCCACTATTAAAACGGTGTGCCCTTGGAAAGAAACCGGCCCGCCAATTCATGCGGGCCATTTAAAGATTACCTGAGATAATAACGGCTTTTAGGTTAAAGTCAAGTTTTAAAATATTTGCGGCATCTGGCGGTAGTTGGCATGGGAAGTCCTGAAAACTGCATTTCCGAAATCCGGGTTTTATTTTTTGCCGGGCCATGAAACATCATCCTGCATCTGATATTTTCTGGACAAAAATCCGGATTTCAGGATAAAAGGATATAAAAATTGATCAAACCGGCGGCCCATTGAGCTGCCCAGCCCTTCAACAGAAAGGATGCCTTATGAGCCAGCAACCGGACAAAATTATCTGCTCAATGATGCGCTTGAGCAAATATCACGATAAAAAACCTATTATTGAAAACATCTCCCTGTCCTATTTCTACGGCGCCAAAATCGGCGTGCTGGGCCTGAACGGGGCCGGCAAAAGCACCCTGCTCAGGATTATGGCGGGAAAAGACACGGAATTCAACGGCGAGATGGCCTTAAGCCCGGGCTACAGTGTGGGATTCCTGGAACAGGAGCCGGCGCTGGATGAGGCCAAAACCGTGCGCCAGATCGTGGAAGAAGGGGTTCAGGAGATTGTGGATCTGGTTCGGGAATACGACCGGATCAATGAAAAATTCGCCGAGCCCATGTCTGACGATGAAATGGACCAACTGATCACCCGCCAGGGAGAAGTGCAGGAAAAGCTGGATGCCGCGGATGCCTGGGATCTGGACGCACGGCTGGAAATGGCCATGGATGCCCTGCGGTGCCCGGACGGCGAAACGCCGGTCAAAATTCTCTCCGGCGGGGAACGCCGGCGGGTGGCCCTTTGCCGGCTGCTGCTGCAAAAGCCGGATATTCTGCTGCTGGATGAGCCTACCAACCACCTGGATGCGGAAACCGTTGGCTGGCTGGAGCGTCACCTGCAAAAATATGAAGGGACCGTCATTGCCGTGACCCATGACCGGTATTTTCTGGATAATGTGGCCGGCTGGATTCTGGAACTGGACCGGGGCCGGGGCATTCCCTGGAAAGGCAATTACTCGTCTTGGCTGGAACAGAAACAGGAGCGGCTGCGGCATGAGGAAAAAGCCGAAAGCCAGCGACAGAAAACCCTGGAACGGGAACTGGAATGGATCCGCATGTCTCCCAAGGCCCGGCAGACCAAATCCAAGGCCCGGATCAGCGCCTATGAAAAACTGCTCTCCTCGGAAAATGTGTCACGGTCCAAAGACCTCTCCCTGTTCATCCCGCCGGGGCCGCGACTGGGAAACGTGGTGGTGGAAGCGGAAAATGTATCCAAATCCTTCGGGGACCGGCTGCTCTTTGAAAACATGACCTTTTTGCTGCCCCCGGGCGGTATTGTCGGCGTGATCGGACCGAACGGGGCTGGCAAAACCACCCTTTTCCGGATGATCACCGGCCATGAACAACCGGATTCCGGAACCCTTAAAATCGGGGACACGGTTTCGCTGGCTTACGTGGACCAAAGCCGGGACAGCCTGGACCCGGATAAAACCATCTGGGAAGCAGTGTCCGGCGGGGAAGAAAAAATTCAGCTGGGCGACATGCAGGTCAATTCCCGGGCATATGTGGCGCGCTTCAATTTTACCGGAACGGAACAGCAGAAAAAAGTGGGCCTGCTTTCCGGCGGGGAACGCAACCGGGTGCACCTGGCCTGCATGCTCAAGCAGGGGGCCAATGTGATTCTGCTGGACGAGCCCACCAATGACTTGGATGTCAATACCATGCGGGCGCTGGAAGAAGCCCTGGAAAATTTTGCCGGGTGCGCCGTGGTGATCAGCCATGACCGGTGGTTTCTGGACCGGATCGCCACCCATATCTTAGCCTTTGAAGGGGACAGCCAGGTGGTCTGGTTTAGCGGCAACTACTCGGATTATGAGGCTGACCGGAAACGCCGCCTGGGCGCGGAAGCCGACCGGCCCCACCGGATCAAATACCGGCAGTTGACGAGGGATTAGGGAAAGCAGGTTGCAGGTTGCAGGGGATTCAGGTTTAAGATGTCGGGTGTCAGGAATAAGACAGGGACATACACACAAGATCTGAACCCGACTTTCGGTACGTTTTTTATTAGCCCTGAATTTTAATAGTTTGGACCGAATTCATAAGTCATTAAAAATAGAAACATCAAGTCTAAAAACACGTTAGGCGTTTTGCTATGACTGCTGTGAAAAAATTATTTTGCTCCGGGTGTGATTCAATTTTCAATGAAGATGATCCAATAATTGGAAGTGAACTGTTTTGTCCTAATTGTGGGAGCAGATTAGAACATGAGAATATTTCTCGGTTTCCTTCTCAAACAAAAGAAGCTGAGAGAGAAAAAGAATGGCATGCTGAACATAAGGCGAGAAAAAGAGATCAGGTAGAAATCATAATTAAAAAAATTGACATACCATTTACCAATCTTGTTTGGTTAATGGTTCAAATTGCCATTGCTGCTGTCCCGGCTGCGATTATCGTTTTTATCATCTGGGCAGGAGTTTTTAATCTCTTGTTTCAGCATTAGACGCCATGGGATCCCATCTTGAATTCAGATGATAAATTTCGCGGTCGACATGAAAAGCCGCTATGATTGTTTCCATTTGTCCCTGGCAATGCGTGCAGTTCATTATGATTTTCTTTTTCGATATTCGTTTTCCCACGCCTGCTCATTGGGAGGATAAACGTTAGATTCCCATTGCAACCCATCCGAGAAGCGCCGGGATTTCATGGAGAAAGGGAGCAAATTGTTTGAGCGGCGTCAGAGCCGGGATGCCGGAACGCCTGAAAACAGCTCTAAAGGATAAATATCTTTGAATGACAATACGATAGCGAGTTTTTAATCCCGCCATGAAACCCGGCGGGACGAGGAAAAATGGGTTGCAGGGCGGCTTCTTTTGCTACTTTTCTTACCGCTAAGAAAAGTAGAAACTTAGACCAAGGGCAAAAAGTACATGGAACCCGATACTCCATAACTCCGCCCCGGCAAGATTTCCACAAAAGAATGCAGGAATCAAAAAATGAATAAAAAAAGGGTTCAGGTGCCAGTGGTCAAAATCTGCTTCGGTCTCCCTGACACCTGGCACCTGAAACCTTGAATTTCATTAGAAGTGGTTTCAAAATAAAACCAATCTGGCGCAGCCCCTACCCTTCCACCACCGATGCCTTATTGATCACGACCGGTGTCTTCGGCACATCATCGTGCATGCCGCTGCGGCCGGTGGGAACCGCCTTGATCTTGTTGACAACCCCGTGACCCTGGGCCACTTTGCCGAATACCGTATATCCCCAGCCATCCGGGGTTTTGCTCTTGTGGTCCAGAAAATCGTTATTTTTCACGTTGATGAAAAACTGGGCCGTGGCACTGTGGGGGTCAGATGTCCGGGCCATGGCCACGGTATAGGCCGCATTTTTCAATCCATTGTCTGCTTCATTTTCAATGGGCGCGCCCGTGGGTTTTTCCTTCATATCTTCGGTCATGCCGCCGCCCTGAATCATGAATCCATTGATGACCCGGTGAAAAACGGTACCGTCATAATGACCGGCATTCACGTATTCCAGAAAATTGGCCGCAGTTTTCGGGGCTTTTTCAGCATCCAGTTCGATCACAATATCGCCCATGGTGGTTTCGAGTTTTATCATGTTCCTTCTCCTTTTAAATATAAATTACTGTTGTTTTAAAAATTCAATGTTGACCGGTTGATACCAGAATGCGGACAGAGCTGTCAATCGGACAATTTTTCAGTGTTTTGCCATGACCAAAAACGGCGCATGATTGGAGGTGAAAAACGGCGGATCATTGGCAAGAATGGCGCTGACGGCGGGCTCTTTTTTAAACGATTTTGCCAGAAAACGGCGCACTTTGTCCCGGGTCCAGCCTTTGGGATGGATGAAATCCTTGTAAAGGGACAGGTCCCCGGAATAAAATTCGGTGGTGTCAAGGGCTTCAGCCTCTCTGCTGTATGCCGGCAGATTAAAAATCGCCAGATTCAGGAAATCAATATCACTGGCATGCTGTTTTGTAAACGATAGGGTTCTTTCCGCGCGGGCCGCATCCTCCGCCGGCGTCCCGAACAGGAGATACACATAGGTGGCAATGCCGGCCTGTTTCAACGACTGCAGGGCCGCGGATATTGTCTGGAGATCAACGCCCTTGTCCAGAGCGTCCAGCACTCGCTGATCCCCGGATTCCACCCCCAGTTTCAGCATCACACATCCGGATTGTTTCAGGGCGTTCGCAAAATCCGGATCGGCAAGATGCGGCGTAATTCTGGCAAACCCATACCAGGAGGCCCCGGGCGGATGGGAAATGGCGTGGCGCAAAAATTTCGGGGACAGGGCATTGTCCGTAAAATGAATCAGCCCGGCCCGGGCTTCCTTAGCCGCCGCGGTTACGAGTTCAACGGCATGCCCCGCATTCAGGGGCTGATACCGGCTGTGTTCATATTTTTCCGGACAAAACGCGCACTTTCGCCAGTAGCATCCCCGGGAGGTGCTGAACGGGATCACCCGGGCGGGTGAAAGGTATTGGTCCATCTCAAAAGGCGAAAAATCATACATGCCTGCGGACCCTGATTTTTTATCTTCCCCGCAGATATTCAGCAAAAAATCTTCTCCCGGCCCACAAACCAGGTCATCCACCAGCCCCTTAAACGGATTTTCAAAACCCGGAATATGCATCCAGGACGTGACCAGGCCGCCGCCGAAAATGATCTGCACGGCGGGAAGCCGGGATCTGACAAACCCGGCCATGGCAAAGGCGCATAGGGCCTGGCTCATAAAATTAACTGAAAAACCGATAATTCCGGGCTCACTTTCCAGGAACAGCGCATTCAGACGGTTTTTAAAACTCCCATAAAAGGGGTTTTTCTCAAAGTGTTCCGCCGCACCCAGCAGATCATTTACCCGCACCGGGGAAAAAAGAGGATCTGCATAATCAGACAAAGACAGGTTCACGCCGGCGGCCTGTCCGGCGATGTGAAGCACCCGGCCCACATCCATCACCGCCCGCTTGTATCGGTCCACGGACGCATAGGTCTGCCATGAGCTCAGCGCCCGGAGATTTTCTTCAAGATTCTTCAGCGCACGTTTCGACCAGGTGTCTGTCTTATAATCGGGTACATGAATCGGTCCATGAATGGGTTCGCCAACCGGCTGTCCCAGAAGAGCTGAAATGCCCTCCAGATTGGCATCATATATCCGGCAGTCGACGCCGCCCGCTTTCAGGACGCCGGCCAGACGGGCAATGCCTGGCGGGGGTTCGCAGGGCTTGGCCAGTGGCGGATGGATCAGGAGTATGGATTTTTTATCCGGCACTCCGGCTATGCCTCGTATCCTACTAAATTCATATACACTTCAAACCGTTCGACAATTTTGGCTTCGGTGATGCCAAAATCCGCGGCCGCATATTTGTGCTTTCCATGTTTATGCTGGCGGTTTTGCCGGACAAACTGCTTCATTTTTTCCTCGGCGACCGGGCACAGTTCAAGCCCGAAGGTCGCGTAGCATTTTTTGACCACCGCCAGAGGGTCCGCCAGGATCTCTTCGTACATCACATCATGGGGGTTGATGCCGTGATACTTTCTGGTAAACAGGTTCCGGTCAAGTTCCGTGGCGAGAAAATCCAGATTGCAGTCAGCGGTTTTTCTGATGTCAAGACGCTTGACCACATTGCAGTGGGCGCTATAAGCAAGACTGTTTACGCTGTTGCAGACGTCCACGGGATGCCGGTGGGTCTGAATCAACATGGCATCGGGCATCAGCCGTTTGATATCCGCCATGGAACCGGTATGGGCGGGTGCTTTCAAAACCAGTCGCCGGCGGGGGGTTTGGGACTGGTAAATTTTTAAAAACTGGACATATTCTTCATAGCTTTTCCGCCGGTCCGCCTGCATGCACCACCGTACATAGGTGTAAAGGGGCGCCAGCATATAATACACGCCGCTTTGAAAGGTCGTGGCCAGCATCACAATGCATTCTTCAAACTCGTCGTCCCGAACCACGTGAATATGATCAAACTGTTTAGAAAGGTGGCGGTAGGTGTTGTATTCTATTTTTGCAAGCATCCTGCGATTGTCCCGGCCGTTCATGGACGGAACCGGGCGGATGAGCTCCCAGAAATACAGTCCCCGGTTCTGGTCATCCTGGGCCAGGAGCCGATGCAGAAACGTGGTACCGGTTCTGGGAAGCCCCAGAATAATGATGGGTGGATTGACTTTCCGGGTAAACACCCCGGGCCGCTGTTTTCTGTATGCCGCAAATTTGAGCCGGTTTTCAAGGCTTCTTTCAATGGCTGCTCGCTGCAGAACTTTGCCGAGAAATGTCAGTTCCGCATCATTTTCAATGGAATCGATCAGCCGCCGCAAACCTTCCTTAAAATAGGCGTCGCCGTAATCATTTAGCAAAAGCCGGCGGGATACCAAATCCAGCAGTTCTTTTTCATCAAGACGGGTCATGGTGTTTGCCTGTTGATGGAACCGCTCGCCCAGTTGGTTGATCAAACGGGCAGGTTTCGGCATGATTTGGTGATCCGGCAGCATGGGAGTCCCCCTATCTTGGTCAATAGAAAAGATGGAATCAACAAGTTATCTACAGTTTCTTCAGTTGCATCGCAACAAATACTTCATTCATCCATTACTTGATCAGCCTGTTGATGTTGAATCTTTTTAATTTTTGGATCATCCGCCCCGGGCTATATCCGCATCATCATGTTTACTGCCTTTAATATTGACAAAATCCCGAAGCTTACGCAAATATTGAAAAAAGGAGCATTAATAATGGCGGTTTTACCAACCCCCCATACATTCTCCGATACACTCCGGCGGACCGGAGATTACAGCGTACAGCTTGCCGCGGCACTTCCTGACCTGATTACCGCCGGGCTTTTTCTCCGGGTATGGCTGGACCCGACCGGTTGGCGGCGTGAAATGGTCTCCCAGGGTATGCTTGTAATGCTGGTGGAATTCATTCTTATTCATTCTTCCCCTTTTCTCGGAAGCGCTGTCATGGCATACGACCAGTCACTATCCCGTCGCCTTTCCCGCATCGGCGGCCTGGGGCTTTTCTATCTGATTTTCGTTGGCACATGGGCCTGGATATTTAAATCCTGGTGGGTCATTATGGCGTTTCTCTGGCTGCTTGGCGCGAAATTTGTCGCCGTTTTATCTGGCCGCCGGCTTGACAATGACGGCCAGGCACATCAGCGGGGGCTGTGGGGTATGTCAATCTTCTGGTATATACTGGCGGTATTTGCCACTCTTTTTCTGCCGCTGCCGGAGTTCGGGATTACCGGCCACGGACGCTCCTATGGTATCCCTGGGTCCGGGGAATGGGTAAGCGACCCCCACATTGTCATTGCCGCGGGATTCATCTATTTTTCCCTCCTGGGTTTCTCCAAGCTCAAAGGATGGGACCGTGCCATGGGCCGCAACGCCAGCCGTCAGAGCCTACCATCAAATACACGGAAACAATAGCCATGAATCAAGACAACCATCCTGCTAAAAGCAGCATTGAAAAAAAATTCCAGCGCGTTGCCCTTGAAAAGGTCGCCCGGTATCGTGGACTTGATAGATTGACCGATTTTCCCAGGGATCTGTGGCAGGAAATGGCAGCGCAGGGGTTGTTTGGCATTTGTGTCCCCACGGCCCATAAAGGACACGGCAAATCCTTCCAGACCCTGGTCAATGCGGGGAAAATACTGACAGCAGCGGGCGGAAATATGGGAGTGGCCATGAGCTGGCTGCTTCATGAAATCGTTGCGTCCTGGGTCATTGCGGCTTTCGGCACGGCGAACCAGAAAAAACAGTATCTGCCGCCACTGGCCCAAGGGCGCAAAATCGCGTGCTTTGCGGTTTCCGAACCCAACGTGGGCGCCCATCCCAAACATCTTTCGACCACGGCAGACAAAACATCTGACGGATATGTATTAAACGGCGAGAAAACCTATCTTACCAACGGACCCATGGCGGATCTTTTTGTCGTGGTGGCCGCTACCGGAACCACATCCGGCAAAAAGCAGTTCACCGCGTTTATTGTATCAAAAACTACGCCCGGCCTGGCAATCACCCCGCCCCTTGAGTTTCCGTTTCTGCATCCCTGCCCCCATGGCGGCATCCACCTTGACAACTGCCGGGTCACCCAGGAACAGATCCTTGGGGAGGAGGGAAAGGCCTATGAAAAAATAGTGCTGCCCTTTAGAACGGTTGAAGACACCCTGATGGCAGGACCAATGGCCGGCGGCTTGACCTTTTTGTTCACCCAATTCATCGATCAGTTAAACCGGGCATCAAAAAGGCCAGATGACACGCTTGTTGAAGCCGCGGCACAACTGCAATGCACGATGGAGGCCCTTTATGCAATTTCCAAGCAAATGGCGGCAATCCTTGAAACAGATATGGAAAGCGATACCCTGATCTCTCTCAGCCTTTTTTTCCGGGCACAGGCAATTGAACTGCTGGAAAAGATCAAGGAACTGGGGAAAAAAACCGGCATGGTGCCGGATCAACAGACCATTGCCATGCAAAATGATTTGTCCGCAGTGACGCGGATTGCGGAAAATGTCGCCAGAATCAAACTTAAAAAACGCGGCCGATCCCTTTTCAGTACTCCAGACTTCTAAATAAGCGCATCCTAACAAAATCTGATATCGCGCAGAGCCGCCAAGATCGCAGAAAAAAAAATCTCAACGCCTCCGCGCCCCTGCGGGATAAAAATATTATGGGCAGAGATTTATTCCTAAATTGAGCGTTTTCAATTTTGACCAAATTATTTTTGTTTCAAATTAAGGGTGTTGATCAATGTTAAGGTTCCAAATTGAAAATCCTTCGGGATTGCCGATCTTACCGCATCTACGGCGTCAAATGCGTCACCGCATAAGCTATAGCGAAAACGCATTTTCCTTGTAGATGCGGCAACCTCGATAATCGCTCAACTCAGGTTCTTACTGATTCATACAGGGGCGAATATGCCGTCAACCGCTTTTTACGGGAAAACACGCCTGGCTGGGAAAAACCATCACATGGGGCCACCGCTCCAGAGCAGTTTTGCCTTTAAAATATCAAAATAATTCTGATCCGGAAAATTAATCACTTTTAAGGGATGCGGACTTTTTGAAATCAGCACCGTATCCTGGTCCGTAATTTCCAGGACTTCCTGACCGTCAAAGGTGATAAAAATATCCGTCGTCTTTTTGGCCAGTTTGATTTTGATATTGACCGTATTGGGCAGGATCATGCACCGATTGGTCAGGGTAAACGGACAGATGGGGTTAATGATTATGCCCTGTACGCCCGGATGCATGATCGGGCCGCCGGCCGCAAGGGAGTATGCGGTGGAACCGGTGGGGGATGCCACAATCAGGCCGTCACTCCGGTAGGTGGTGAGATAATGATCATTGATATAGGTCTCAATATTTGCCAGCCGCGCGAGGGCCCCTTTGTTGATCACCATGTCGTTTAAAACGGTTTCCTCGGTGATCTCTTCATCATTGCGAAAAACTTTCACCAGCAGCCGGGACCGCTCGGCAATCACGTAGTCGTTTTCCAAAATCCGGCGGGCCGCCGCAAAGAGATTTTCAGCGGCAATTTCCGCCAGGAATCCCACATCACCGAACTTGGCTCCGATCAGGGGAATCTTGTGGGACCCCAGCCACCGGGAAGCGCTTAGAAACGTGCCGTCCCCGCCCAGCACAAACACGCAGACAAGATCCTCAAGTGAGCTGCCGTCAGCGCTTACTTCCTGTTTTTCCTGTTCATCCGGTGCGAAACTCTGGACCCGCAGGACGGAAATATTCTGGGAGGCCAGCCATTTCTCCAGTGCGTCCGCCTTGCTGATGGCCTCAGCCTCTCTTTTGACGTATAAACCGATCCGTTTCACTGCATGCCACCCTTATTTTGCATCATTCAGCCATCACGGGTTTTCTTCTTTTTTCAGCATATTCCTGCACAACCCTTTACCTCGACTAACCAGACATTAGCGACTCATCCACGGATCAGCAAGCTTTTTCAGCTGTTCTGGATTGATCGGCCGATGCCGCTGCAATGACGGGTCCTTTGTCTTTTATCCTTTACCCTTGAAAAATAATTAAATATCAGTAGAATAGAAAAAATTTGACACCTATTTTGAATCATTGATTGTCAACTCATCTGCAGACGCACAAGGATCTTTGCGCAAATGAAACGGGAACAGTGGGGCAGCAGAAGCGGCTTTATCTTATCGGCAGTGGGATCCGCCATCGGGCTGGGAAATATCTGGCGGTTTCCGTACATGGCCTATGACAATGGCGGGGGCGCGTTTCTGATCCCCTATTTTTTTGCATTGCTCACTGCGGGCATCCCGATTTTAATCCTGGAATTCGGGATTGGTCACAAAATGAAAGGATCGGCCCCGCTCGCTTTCGCGCGGATCAATAAAAAATGGGAATGGCTGGGCTGGTGGCAGCTGGCCATCAGTTTCGTGATTTCCATCTATTATGTCGTGATCATCGCCTGGGCGTTCAATTACATCTGGTTTTCATTATTCCAGAGCTGGGGCGCTGAAACTATCACTTTTTTTACGGAAAACTTCCTCGGATTGACCGCTTCCCCGTCTGAATTTGCCGGATTTCGCATGCCCATTGTAGGCACCGTTTTCATTGTGTGGGCCATTAATTTTCTGGTGCTGTTCAGCGGGGTAAAAAAAGGGATTGAACTGTCCAATAAAATCTTTATGCCGATTCTTATTCTGCTGCTTCTGGTGCTGCTAATCCGGAGCGTTTCTCTGCCTGGCGCAGCCCAGGGCCTGGAGCTGCTGTTCAAACCGGATTTTTCCCGGATCCTGGACGCCCGGGTCTGGGTGGCGGCATACGGACAAATCTTCTTTTCCCTGAGTATCGCCTTCGGCATTATGATCTGCTATTCCAGCTATCTGCCTGAAAAATCCGATATTGTAAACAATGCCTTCATCACGGGTTTTGTCAACTGCGGGTTCAGCCTGCTGTCCGGGATTACAGTTTTCGGGATTATCGGTTTCATGATGCACCAGTCCGGCGGGGCGCTGCCGGCAAAGCTTTCCGGTGTGTTCCTGGCCTTTGCCACTTTGCCGGAAGCGGTGAATCAGCTTCCGGTGATGCAGACAGTGGTGGGGGTCCTGTTTTTCCTTTCCCTGGTCTGCGCCGGAATGTCATCCGAGATATCCATCAGTGAAACCGTGGTTTCCGGCATCATGGACAAATTCAGCCTCAGCAGAAAAAAAGTGGTCACCGGTTACTGCCTGGTCGCCGGGCTGCTCAGTTTAGTATTTACCACAGGCAGCGGACTGCTGATCCTGGATATTGTGGATCATTTTATCAACAATTTTAATATTGTGTTTGCCGGCCTGATTGAAGTAATCCTGCTGGGATGGTTTTTCAGCCTCCGCACGGTCAAGGATCATATGCATCCCATTTCAGATTTTAATGTGGGGGTATGGTGGAATTTCTGCATCAAGGTGCTCACCCCGATCGTGCTGGGCGTGACCGCCGTCCAGAACCTAATTGGCGACATCCGGACGCCCTATGGGGATTATTCATTAGCTGCCCTGGCGACCCTTGGCTGGGGGGTGTGGGGTGCGGCGATTGGACTAAGTCTCATCCTTTCAACGGTAAAATGGAAGCAGCCGGTGTGATCGGCCGGCAAGGCTCAGAAGAACTTTATACAAACGAGGTGCGTTTCTAATGACAACCGGTGCTGTTTTGATGATGATTTTCGGACTCTCCCTGACCTGGGGAGGCGCTGGCGTGTGCATTGCCATTGCCATCCGAAAAAGGGATATCTGACTGAGTTTACATTCTTTATTTTCTATTGACTTTCCGCCTGTAATTGTGGAAAATAATCAGGTCTTATATTGTAAACAGTGTTTCACGAATAGAATAATGACCGCCTTTTTAAGACGGAGCCACTGCCAATGTATTTTAAAAAAATTCTTTTTTTATTTATTTTTATCGCCCTTATTGCCGGCATCCTGCCAACTGCCGGTTTTGCCGAACTGCGGGCCATGAATGATGAAGAGATGACGGAAATTTACGCCACAGGCTTTTCCAGCTTTAACATCACATCTGACGGAACAATTGATACTGCCCGTGCCTGGTTTAATATTCAGGCGTATACGTTTACGGAAATCGACTCCTTGAAACTGGGATATCATAGCAATTACGATTACAAAGATCCGAATCCCACCACATCCACCTGGGATGAAGACTGGACCAATGTCCAAATAGGAAAAATTGAATCCTCCGCAGCAAATGATAATGACGGTTTTTTTGATCCAACAGAAGATTTTTATGCCAATGGATTTTATTTTGAAGTGGACTTTGAAAACATTGATGACCCGGGCAATCGGGAATTAAAATCCGTGAGATTTGGTTTTGATTATATTGAGGGGGATATAAAAGCAAATTTCAACAGTTTCAGCGGAACCATTAATGATGAGGTAGGCACGCCGCCGGAATACAATAGTCATATTCTCAACCTTGGACCAGTGACAATTACGGCTGATCCCAATGCTTATGGACAGGCAGACGGGCGCACCGGCGGAATAGAAATATCGCTCAACATTGACACCTATGATAAAGGTTACTGGGTCACCTTTGACAGCGCAGTTGTCACGCCCTAAAAAACCAAAGGCTATCATCAACATTCAGCCGGAATCACCTCTGGGTGTTTTTCCGGCTTTTTATTTTCCGACATTGCATTGTAAACCCATGACCAAAGGAGCACTGATCATGGAAAACGAAAAACTCATTCAAATGCTGAACCGGGATATTGCGGACGAACATGCGGCCATTATCCGGTATCTGGTACACAGCTATCTGGAAGGGGAAGACACGCCCCTGGGCGCCGGTCTTCTGTCACGGGCCCGAGAAGAAATGTGGCACATGCACTGGCTGGGCATGATCATTGGCAAGCTGGGCGGCGAGCCGGACCTGAATCCCGCCCCCTATCCCTATGATCCCACGAGTCGTAAAACCATTTTCAAGTCCTATGTGGCCTATGAAGAGAAACTCATTCCCCATTATATGAAAGAAGCGGAACAGGTGACCGATCCCCATATCCGGCGGGTGCTCGAGCGGGAAGCGTGGGAATCACAGACGCACGCCCAGAAATTTCAGCGGACCCATGACAAACTGACACCGGAACAGGCAGATACCCTGCCGGGCGAAGCGAACGAACTGCCCGCAGCATTTGTGGAAAAATTCCAGAATGTGGTGGAAGTCAAATATACCCAGATGCTCCAGGCCCTGCGGAATGCCTGGGTATTTCAGAACGAGAATATCACTGGCTGGCAGATTATGGATTTTTCATTCACCAAAATGAAACAATTGGCCCATATGGCGGAAGAAGTGGCGGAAAACGGCATGGAACCGCGTTTTTTCAAAGGCCCGATGATCACGGATGCCGTGCTGGGCACTGTCCTTCAAAATGCTTTGGAGAGTGTTCAAAAAACACGATCCCTTCATCAGGACATCAAAAATGACCCGGAAGCCCAAAAACATGCCGGTCTGTTGATCAATCTGGATCTTTCCCTGAAACAGGAGGATTATGAGGCCTCTGAAATCAAAGGCTGGATGAAATAAAAACAGATTGATCCTTATATCAATTTGCTGCGCTTCTGCGTGGGATTTGCTTTTCCCGCACAGAAGCGCAGGGATGCAGAGAAATTTTTCATGCAGGGAATCCGCAACGCCCCCGTCAGATCGTTCATAATGGTTTCAGGTGTCATGCTTTATGTTACAAGTGTCAGGTGGCAGCATCGCCTTTTCTGACATCTGACGTCTGGTCTTCAAAAACATCCACTTATGATCAATCCGGTCGTTTTCAATTCCTCAACAGAATCATCCGCTCTCAATCCCCGGCCTGGCCCGTCAAAATCCCCTCAAGCCCCTTGACTTTACCGCATGATTATTTTAAAAATTCTCAGCCAAAAACCAGAAAATTCCTGATCGAATTATCTGGCTGATATTTCAACCCATACGAATCACACAACCCATTTAACCGATAAAGGAGATGAAACCCCATGGCCCAAATGATAGCAGACCGGAGAGATGTGGACTTTGTCCTTCACGAACAGCTTAACGTGGCGGAACTGGCAAAAAACGACAAATTTCAGGAATTCAACAAAAAAACCATTGACATGATCGTGTCTGAAGCCAGAAATCTGGCCATCAAGGCCATTCTGCCCACCCAGCAGCTGAGCGATGAAGGGTGTGTGTTTGACAACGGCGAAGTCCGGGTGCCGGAGGAATACCACCGGGTTTTTAAACTCTACAATGAAGGGGAATGGCTGGGCATGGTGGATGACCCCCAGTGGGGCGGCCAGGGCATGCCCAAGGCGGTATCTCTGGCGGCCAATGAATATTTTTATGGCGCCAATCCGGCCTTCATGCTTTACCACGGCCTGACCCACGGGGCCGGCAAGATGATCGAAACCATTGGTACGGAAAAACAGAAAAAATTGTACCTGGAAAAAATATACACCGGCCAGTGGTCCGGCACCATGCTGCTTACCGAACCCAATGCCGGCTCAGATGTGGGAGCGCTGGAATCCACAGCCAAAAAAAATCCGGACGGCACCTATTCCATCACCGGGTCCAAAATTTTCATCTCTGGCGGGGAGCACAATATGGTGGAAAATATTGTCCACCCGGTCCTTGCCCGGATTGAAGGGGCCCCGGCCGGCACCAGGGGAATTTCCCTTTTTCTGGTTCCCAAATACCGGGTCAATGAAGACGGCAGTCTTGGTGAATTCAATGATGTGGTCTGCACCGGCATTGAAGAAAAAATGGGTCTGCACGGCAACTGCACCTGCTCCCTGACCCTGGGCGGCAAAGGCAACTGCGTCGGCGAACTCATTGGCGAGGAAAACAAAGGCATGCGCGCCATGTTCCTGATGATGAATGAAGCACGCCAGCTGGTGGGACTTCAGGGATTTGCCGTGTCCACGGCCGCTTATATTTACGCCCTGAACTACGCCCGGGAGCGCATCCAGGGCAAGCACCTGACCGCCGGAAAAGATCTGGACGCCAAGGATGTGGCCATTATCGAGCATCCGGATGTGCGCCGTCAGCTCATGACCATGAAAGCTTATGTGGACGGCATGCGTAGCCTGATTTACTATGGCGGCTATGTGCAGGATCTGGAAGGGATGGCTGCTGATCCCGCGGAAAAAGAAAAATTTGAAGATCTTACCGCCATCCTGACGCCCATTATCAAAGGTTACATCACGGACAAAGCCCTTGAGGTCACCAGCCACGCGGTTCAGATTTATGGCGGGTACGGCTATATCAAGGAATACCCGGTAGAGCAGCTCATGCGGGACTGCCGGATTTTCATGATTTACGAAGGCACCAACGGGATTCAGGCCATGGACCTGCTGGGCCGGAAACTGGGCATGAAAAAGGGCAAACCCTTTATTGATTTTCTGGGCCTGATGCAGAAAACCCTTACCGACGCCAAAGGCGTTCCCGCCCTCAGCCATCTGACAGACAATTTTGAGGCGGCCCTGAACCGACTGAGCGAAACCGCTTTGTACCTGGCCAAAACCGCCATGTCCGACAATATCCTGAACGCGTTCGCCTTTGCCCATCCGTTCCTGGATGTGACCGGTGATGTGACATTCGCGTGGATGCATCTGTGGCGGGCCACGGTTGCTATTGAAAAACTCACGAAACTGGCAGGCAGTGATGACTGGGCCGCCATGCGGGCCAAAGCGGAAAAGAACAAAGATGCCGCTTTTTATTACGGTCAGCTCAAGACCGCAGAATTTTTCATGCGCAGCCTCCTGCCGGTGACCATGGGCAAATTCAACGCCATCGGAGAAACCAACGGTGCCGCGGTTGACATGCTGGACGGATCTTTTGCGGTTTAACTGTTTTTTCAGCGAATCTGTCATCAGTCAGCGGCGATCCGGAGTTGCCGGCACGCCGCTGACCGGTGGACACAGAATTATAACGGTCTGCAAAACCAGATCTTTCCGATTGTCTGGTTGCCTCAGGGAGTTGTCTCTTCTTCAGAATCGGAATCAGGATCAAAATCAATTTGATCCTGATTCCGATGTCTATGCCTGGAACCGAGAAAAGAGGATCAGCGCTCATACTTTTTTCCCATCAACTTCTTCTCTTCGAATATTTTTTTTAAGGCCCCGTTTTTTTCTCACTTGACATATATGTTGTATATTTAATATATGTATACACAAAATATATGGCATTTTATTAATCTCAAAAAAATTCCCAAACTGATCTGATGAATCAAAACCAGGACCCACCGGTCAGACTGAAAGGCGTTGGCGACAGCCTTTGGGTTTCCGTCGATCCGACCCTTCCGGTTGAACAGTTGAAAACGGAACTGAACAAACCCTTTGAGCGACTCAAGCACCTGGCCATCAACGCCAGGGTAATCATTGATACAGGCACGGAAGATCAGGACAGCCACGACCGTTTGATCGCGGATCTGGGCAGCTACCTCAAAGCCCAGTTTCAGGTGGGACACGTCACCAAGCCCACCCCGCCGAAGCGTTCCGTCAACCGGAACCGGATACGGCAGCAGGATATGGGAAATGCCTGGCACCACTACCGAAACGACGGACTGATCATTGCCGGCCGGGTTCGGTCCGGACAGAAAATTCAGGCACGAAAACATCTGGTCATTCTCGGCGATCTCAATCCGGGCGCGGAAGTGATTGCCGGCGGTGACATCATCATTCTGGGATGTCTTCAGGGCAAAGCATCCGCAGGCCAGCCGGACAATGAAGACGCCATTATCATGGCCCTGGAATTCAGACCCACCCAGATCCAGATCGGCGGATTTGTGGCAGCCGGCATTGCTGGTTCCTCAGGCAGTTATCCGGAATTTGCATCTGTGGAGAATAGTGCCATTGTGGTGGACGATTATAAAAAGGAAAATCCGTTCAGGCGGTTGGCATGGCCGGAGGTCCGATAGCATTTCTTGACCACCGGTTAATTTATTAACGGCAATTTTAGGACCAATGAGGTGAAGTGTGGACGGAAAAGTCATTGTGGTAACTTCAGGTAAAGGCGGCGTGGGAAAAACCACCATTACCGCCTCCCTCGGCGCGGCTCTTGCCGTGCAGGGCAAACGTGTCGCTATTGTGGACATGGATATCGGCCTCAGAAACCTGGATGTGGTGATGGGGCTTGAAAATCGCATTGTCTTCAATATCGTGGACATCATCAAGGGAAAATGCAAGATCAAACAGGCGGCCATCAAGGATCGAAGGATCGACAATCTGTATTTGATTCCCGCATCCCAGAGTGATGACAAAGATGTGATCAAACCTGAAAACATGGTATGGCTGACGAATAAACTGAGAAAAGAATTCGACGTCACCCTGCTGGACTGCCCTGCCGGCATTGAGCAGGGGTTCAAAAACTCCATTGCCGCAGCAGACGAGGCCCTGGTGGTCTGCACGCCCGAAGTCTCCGCGGTCCGGGACGCGGACCGAATTATCGGTCTGCTCTACGCCCAGTCCATCACCCCGAAACTGATTGTGAACCGCATTGTGCCCAAAATGGTGGAAAACGGCGACATGCTGAGCCATGAAGACGTGGTGGATGTGTTGTCCATTGATCTCATCGGGTTAATTGAGATGGATGAAAAAGTGGTAGTGGCCACCAATACCGGTACCCCCCTGATATTACAGGATGATTCAAAAGCCGGCATGGCGCTCCAGCGCATCGCGTTGCGTCTTGACGGGCACCCGGACCTGCCTGTTGAAAACCCCATGATTCAAAAAAGCTTCTGGAAAAAAATCGGCTCCAAATTCAGCCGTAAAAATTAAGGACCCGCTATGAAATTCAATACGCTGCTGAAAAAATTGATGAATAAGAATGAAAGCAAGGATATCGCCAAAAAGCGCCTTAAATTTGCCTTGCTGACGGACAAACTCGAAATCAAAGCGGACACCCTGGGTGATCTCCAACGAGATCTGGTGGAGGTGATTTCCCGGTACTTTGAGATCGACAGGGAATCCATTCAAATCGATATCAAGCGGTCAGAGGAAAGCTCGGCCCTTATTTTCAACACCCCGATTATCTCCGCTATTTCTTCCAGAAAGCGACGGGGAATGCCGGCGGCATGAGGCACGTTTCAGACTTTGAAAAAAACCAAACGCGGGGAACCCGCAATCCATGAATCAAGTCGGGAATAATGGTTGCAGGTTGCTGGTTCCGAATTTTTTAGAAGAGATGCTGCCTGCCTTTTCTGAAACCTGAACACTGGCACCTTTTACCGGGAAACCAGGAACCTGCAGTAATTTCTTCGTCTTCTTGTTCTTTTTCACTGGAGTTGCGGAACACGGAAATAAAGGTTATAGAAATTCCGAAAATTCCGTCTGAATGTACTGATAAATATCCTCACCCACGCGAAGCCCGAGGTCAATAAACTGGGGTCCGTATTTCCGGCCGGTGGGGGTTCGGAACGTGGCCTTGATTTTTTCCAGAAACGCAATGCCCCGCGGATAAAGGTGCACGAATTTCCGGATGGGCATATTGGCGTAGGACACCATGGCCCAGACGGTATGGGTAAAATTTTCCGGACCCCACCGGAATTTGTCCGCATCATAGAGGCAGTCGGACAGCAGTTCGCCGGCAGGACTCAGGCAGGCTTGTGTCTGCCCGAAAGCCTCATGGTTGCCGATGGCCAAACAGATATCAGAAATATCCGCTGGCGAAAAAGAGAATTGTCCCAATATTTTTTTGGAAAACAGGGCGCCTTCTCTGGCATGGTTTTTGTGCTTTCGCCGGATGTCGTGCAGCAGACCGGCGCACTGGGCCATGCGCATTCGGTGGTCTGATTCAGGCCGGCCCGGGACAATGCCCTCCCGCAATTCCCCTTCAATCATTGACAGCGTGCCCGCGTCCTTGGCCACTTTCCGAACATGATCCAGACCGTGCCCAAAATCATCTTCAATGTTCTCAGCCACAAATTCGTGAAGCTCACAGACCACGGCATCGGACGAGAAAAAACTGGCAGAAAAATTCACCTGATCCGGATAATCCGTATAAAAATCCGCCATGGGATAATTTTCCGCCATGCGGATGGCCTGTTTTTGAATTTGCAGATAAATGGTTTTCATACTATTTTCTTAAAAGGACACGTGCCTGGTTTGGACGTATTCAGCGGCTGACTCGCAAACTGGCCCCCGCACATTTCTTTTTACCGGATATTAAAAAGGGCGGCGGCATTTTTGCCGCAAATTTTGTCTTTTTCATCCCGGGTCAATCCGGCGGCGTCCATTTCCCTGAAGTACCGTTCCGGCTTGATCAGGGGAAAATCCGTCCCAAAAAGGATTTTATCCAGACCGGCCATGTGTTTTGCCGCCTGATAGATATCTTCTTTGTATAAAAACGGAGACGCCGCTGTATCATAATACACATTTTTCAGGATATCCGTCACTTCTTTCTTGAGCAGGGTATAAAAGAATATCCCGCCGCCCCAGTGGGCCAGGATAATTTTGTTGTCCGGAAATGTTTTGACCATGTTGTAAATCTGGGCCAACGTATTCGGGGTTTTTCCGGGATAAAGATGTCCCACCGGCTCGTTGGTGTGAATCATCACCGGCACACTTTTTTCCCGGCACAGCGCCATAACCGGTTCAAGCATCTTCAGGTCATCCGGTCCGATGCCGGACTGATAGAATGCCAGTTCCCCCACACCGGCCATGCCGGCATCCAGGCATCGCTCCGCTTCCGCGACTGCTTCCGGATCATAAACATCCACACAGCAAAGCCCGATGAGCCGGTCCGGAAACCGGGCCATCCCTTCCAGCACCGCGTCATTGTTTTGCTGATAATAGTCTCTTCTTTTCCAGGGAAATCCGAAGGTCACTGATTTATCCACTTCATGCGCATCCATAAACCCCACCAAATCATCCGCCGTTACCAGCCGGGACTTGGGCGAATCATACAACAACCTGAACGGTGCTTCTCCTTCAAAAAAATCTTCACGACGACGGCAGACGGATGCCGGGAATATGTGGGTATGCGCGTCAACAATCATGTTATCCTCCTTAAAACGGCACAACCGGTGCAACCGGGTTTTAGCTTGACTGAATCAATCAGTATATCCTATAGTTACTCAAATTTTAAGACCAAACCCACTATAATACGTCTCTTGCATGAATACAAACCCTTAATAAGGATCTGACAGATGAGCATGGGAACCTTACCCACACATTTCGAGGAACCAGGCAAAGGCAATACCCAGCAGACCCTTGAGTTTGCCCATGAACGCGGAAAAGAACTCGGGTTAAATGAAGTGGTGGTGGCATCCACCACCGGCGAGACCGCATACAAAGTCATGGAAATTTTTAAAGGGTTCAAAATTACAGCTGTCGCCTACCATTGCGGATTCAGGGAACCGTTTCAAAACACCATGAAAGAGGACGTCAAAAAAGATTTGGAGGTGGAAGGAGTTCGGGTGGTCCAGGCCACTCATGCGCTTTCCGGAGTGGAACGTTCAATTGCCAAGAAATATACCGGCAGCTACCCGGTGCTGCTGATTGCCGACACCTTGCGGCTTTTTGGTCACGGCACCAAAGTGGCCGTGGAGATTGCGATTATGGCGGCTGACGCCGGCGCCTTGACCGGCAGCGACATTATTGCCATCGGCGGTACGGCAAGAGGCGCGGATACCGCCCTGGTCATCAAACCCGCCCATCAGTCCAATTTTTTCGACCTTCGCATCAAAGAAATCATCTGTAAGCCCAGGACGTTTTGATTTTTTCAAATGCGGTTATCGGATCTCTGCCATGATTGAGCGTCATGTGGTTCTTATTGCGCCGGAAATACACTGGAATACCGGAAATATCGGAAGAACCTGCATTGGCGCGGGAGCTGCGCTGCACCTGATTAAACCGTTGGGGTTTTCTCTGGAAAGCCGCGAAGTGAAGCGGGCCGGACTGGATTACTGGCCGGATGTGACACTTTTTGTGTGGGATAATTTTGCGGAATTTCATGCCGCATGCCGGCCGACGCCCGAAGAAATCGTTCTGTTTTCCAAATCCGGAAAACGCCCGTTCTGGAACCTGCCGAAACCCGAAAATCTCTATCTGATTTTCGGATCTGAAACCCGGGGCATTCCGGTGCACATCCGGCAGCAATTCAGCGAAGAAGCCTTTTTCCATATTCCCATTACGGGCAGCATCCGGAGCCTGAATCTTTCCACTTCCGTAGGCATTGCCCTCTATGAAAGCCTGCGGCTGGCACCGGCGTTTCATCAATGGTAACACCAGATGATCCGGTGACTGCTCACCGCATCATCTTAAGAAACCGGTGTTCTTTTTTTCCCCAAAAAAATTCAGGAATCGCGCTCTTTCCCGATTTTTTCAAGCAGCCCGCCCCGGCGCAGATACTTCCGGTAAAACAGCTGACTATTTTTTCCGTTTTTTAAGATGGTTTTCAGGTATCTGATGTTTTTTTCAATGGATTCGAAATAGAGATCCCGGTCAATATCCCATCGCTTTTTGAAATGATTGACCATATTGGCGGCAATATTGCCAAAACCATTGGTCAGGCGTTTTCGGGTCACATTTTTATAAAACCCTTCGGTTTTCTCAAGAAGCTCGATCTCCGAATCAAAATCCGGGATACCGGCTTCCTCAAATTCCTTGAACAGCAAAATCAGTTTTTCCAGATACAGCCGGTCCGCCATCTGGGCGAGCAGATCCGCAGACCCCACAATCTTGCCGATATTTTCGATTTCCGGCGAACTGAAAACAATGTCGGCGGCATCGATGTTGAGATTGGTGCATTTAATCAGCTGGGCACAATCGTCCATCTGCTGCCGGGAAAAATCCTTTTTTTCAAGGTTTTTACGCATAAAGTGGATGCTTCGTTTTTCATGGCCGATGGTGTATTTGGCGCCGGTGCCCTTTTTATCCTGCCGGGTCTGAATCAGACCGGCGTCATGAAACAGGGCCGCGAGGAGTCCTAAAAGAATGTGCCCGGATGTGAACCGGAACCCGGCTTCAATGCTCCCATGAATGAGACGGGCCGTGGCAAGGGTCACCATTATTGTATGTTCCAGGTTATGATATTTGGTATTGGACGCCCGGTAGCCGGGGTATTCTCCGTTAAACAAGCGAACAATATCCTGATAGACCTGCTGAAACCGATCCATTATCCGGTCGGCATCCAGAAGAGAAATAATCGTTTTTATTTCCGCAAAAACCGCTTCCTGATCCTGGCAGTCAATGAGATCATAGAGCTTGGCTGTTTCTTTCTCCATCAGACGACTCCGCTTCGGGTCATGATCGCTCTATCTGGCCGCAAGTCCGAGTGCATGTTACTCTCTGTACTTGTTCTGAATAGCATATATTACCGGCAGAATCTGAAAAAAACTTTCCACCAGCACGGGATCGAAATGCTGCCCGGATCCGGCTGATATGGCATCCAGCGCCTTTTCCCGGCTCCAGGATGCCTTGTAGGAACGTCGGGATGTCAGGGCATCATAGACATCCGCCAGGGCAACAATCCGGGCGGCCATTGGAATTTCATCTTCTTTTTTAGGGATGCCCAGCCGGACATCCGGCTGCATGATATCAGGAATTTTACCGGGGTATCCTTTTCCATTCCATTTTTCATGGTGGTTCAGGGCAATCTGCATGCTCATCCGGTCCAGACTGGACGTCTGATTCATGAACAGGCGCCCTCCGTAAACCGTATGCATTTTTATCATTTCAAACTCTGCATCCGTCAGTTTATCCGGTTTTTTCAAAATGGTGTCCGGAATGCCGACTTTGCCAACATCATGCAGCATGGCCGCCAGACGGATCAGGTCTTTTTGGCGGTTCTTTTCCTGCTTATCCACTTCATGGGTCAATGCCCACTGGTGGTAGATTTCAGCCGAATACGCCCCCACCCGCTGCACATGGGCCCCGGTTTCCAGAGGATCCCTGAGCTCCGCCATCTTTACCATCCGTAAAATCATTTCCCGATTCATCCGGCCCCGGTCAATGGCGACTGCCGCATTATTGGCCAAAAGCGGAATCAAATCCTGCACTTTTTTTGCAAAAGGCTGCACCAGACCCTTTTCATCCTTTGCATTAATAAGCTGCATCACGCCAACCAGCCGGCCATGAAATGTGTAGAGAGGTACCGCCAGAATGGACCGGGTGCGATATCCGGCTTTCCGGTCGTAATCCGCATTAAAAGCGAACGGGCTGCCGGAAGGAAGTCGATAGGCATCGTCAATAACAATGGTATTCCCGGTCAGGGCCACATACCCCACAATGGACCGGTCATCGACAGGCACTGTGAAGTCAACATAAATCTCTTCATTGGCAGCATCTTTCTCAAATAATGAATCATTGTGCACATAGCCAAAGCGCAGCTGGTTGTCTTCAACAATAAAAATCGAACCAGCGTCCGCATTACAGAGGCTGCGCGCCTCTTCAAGAATTTTATCCAGAATGGTATCAATATCCTGCAGGTAATTGAACTCCTCGATTCTTTTCATAATCGAGGCAATTTCATTTTTCGGATACTGGGCATACGGAGATTGCTGGGCAGACATAGAAGGACCATCCTTTGTGCCAGAAAACCATCTGAAGAGTGTTTTACCACCCACACAACAGATGTTTTGCCGGTCAGTGCATTATCAACGGAAAAATTGCACCCAACTCAAAAGCATATTATTTAAATTCAATTAGTTTTTATAGTATTGAAAGCCTATCACAAGGTCAATTAAAAATTCGGACCCTGCCCTGGCCCCGCCGGCTACCCCCCACCGGCAGTTGACACCAGCGGGTAAGTGATTATTCTTTCTCTGGATTAAAAACAGTTGCAATCATCACTCACTTAAAAAAATAGAAGCGAAAAGGCGACCAAAGGAGGTTTCATGCGTTTTGATAAATTTACCTTGAAATCACAGGAATTGATTCAGGAAGCGCATGCTGTCACATCAAAATACAATAACCAGCAGATTGAACCGGTGCATTTTCTGTATGTGATGCTGACGGATCCGGACAGCATTGCCGGATCTATTCTGCGAAAAATCGGCATCGCCCCGGATGATGTGACGCGGGAGTCCAGGTCTGCCATTGAATCCCTGCCCAAGGTCCAGGGGGCGGTGGGGGACGCCTATTTATCCACTCAAAGCAAAAAAATACTGGAAAAGGCGTTTGACGAAGCAGCCAACATGAAAGACCAGTATGTGAGTGTGGAGCATATTTTCCTGGCGATTCTGGACAGCAAAGAAAAAACCATTGAAAAGATTTTCAAACAGTTCGGCATTACCAAGGAAAAGGTCCTCACGGTGCTGATGGAAATCCGGGGCAGCCAGACAATCACCGACCAGAACCCCGAAGACAAATACCAGGCCCTTGAAAAATATACCCGGGATTTGACCGAAGAAGCCCGCAAAGGGAAAATTGATCCGGTGATCGGCCGGGATGATGAAATCCGGCGCATTGCCCAGGTGCTGTCCCGAAGAACCAAGAACAACCCCGTACTGATTGGCGAGCCCGGCGTTGGAAAAACCGCAATTGTGGAGGGCCTTGCCCAGAGGATCGTGGAAGGGGATGTTTCTGAGTCCCTCAAAAACCGCCGCCTGATTGCCCTGGATCTGGGCACCTTGATTGCCGGCGCGAAATACCGGGGCGAGTTTGAAGACCGCCTTAAAGCAGTGGTCAAGGAAGTGGAAAAAGCCGAAGGAAGGATTATACTTTTCATTGATGAGCTGCATACCCTGGTGGGGGCGGGCGCGTCCCAGGGGTCGCTGGATGCCTCCAATATGCTCAAACCCGCCCTGGCCCGGGGCACCCTCCGCTGTATCGGCGCCACCACGATTTCTGAATACCGGAAATACATTGAAAAAGATGCGGCCCTGGAACGCCGGTTTCAGCCGGTCCTGGCCGCAGAACCCACCAAAGAGGACACCATTTCCATTCTTCGGGGGCTGAAGCAGAAATACGAAGTGCACCACGGCGTCAAAATCAAGGACTCGGCCATTGTGGCCGCCGCCACCCTGTCCGACCGATATATCACGGACCGTTTTCTGCCGGACAAGGCCATTGACCTGATTGACGAATGCGCCTCCCGGCTTCGGATTGAAATCGACAGCAAGCCGGCTGAAATTGATGAAATCCAGCGGAAAATCACCCAGCTGGAAATCGAACGGGAGGCCTTAAGAAAAGAAACTGACAGCGCATCCAAAGACCGTCTTGAAAAATTGGAAAAGGATATTGAATCGCTAAAGGAGGATTTTCATGAGCTGAACGCTCACTGGCAGAACGAAAAAGAGGTCATTGGCGCCATTCAGTCCATTAAATCCGAAATTGATCAGATCGGCATCGAAGAACAGCAGGCCGAACGGGAAGGCAATTTTGAAAAAGTGGCGGAGCTGCGCTACGGCCGCCGTATAGAGCTGAAAAACCGGCTGGAGCAGGAAAATAAGCGACTGGCGGATCTTCAGATCAACCGCAAAATGCTCCGGGAAGAAGTGGATGCCGAAGATATTGCAGAAATCGTCTCCAAATGGACCGGCATTCCGGTCAGCAAAATGCTGGAAGGGGAACGGGAAAAACTGGTGCACATGGAAGACCGCCTGAAAAAACGGCTGATCGGGCAGGATGAGGCGGTCACCGCCGTCTCCAATGCCGTGCGCCGTGCGCGGTCCGGGCTCCAGGACCCCAACCGGCCCATCGGCTCATTTATCTTCATGGGGCCAACGGGTGTCGGTAAAACCGAGCTGGCCAAGTCCCTTGCGGAATTTTTGTACGACAGTGAACAGGCCATTATCCGGGTGGATATGTCCGAATTCATGGAAAAACACTCCGTGGCCCGTCTGATCGGCGCCCCTCCGGGATATGTGGGGTATGAGGAAGGCGGTTACCTCACCGAAGCGGTCCGGCGGAAACCCTATTCCGTGATTCTGTTTGACGAAATTGAAAAAGCGCATCCGGACGTCTTCAATGTACTTTTGCAAATTCTGGATGACGGCCGGCTCACGGACGGCCAGGGAAAGACGGTTGATTTCAAAAATACATTGATTATCATGACATCCAATGTGGGGAGTCACCTGATTCAGGACATCACGGACACCAACCGCGAAATGATCGAAAAAAAGGTGTTCCAGGCGTTGCGGGCTAGCTTTAAACCGGAATTTCTAAACCGGTTGGATGAAACCATTATTTTCCAGAATCTCACCCATGGGCAGCTTCGGCAAATTGTGGATATTCAGCTCACGCGGCTGGAAAAACGGCTGGCAGACCGCAATATCGAAATTCAGCTCACTGACGGGGCCAAGGATTTTCTGGCGGAAAAGGGATTCGACCCGGTATACGGCGCCCGCCCACTGAAACGGACCATTCAGCAGTTTATCGAAAACCCGCTGTCCATGGAGATTTTAAAAGGCGATATCACGGAAGCCAGTCTTGTGAAAGCGGACGTGGAAGGGAATAAAATCACATTCGACATTGCGCCGATCCCCGCTGATGAATCGCTCCGCGGGACCTGACGATGTGCTTCTCCTCCAAAAAATTCACAAGAAACGGGCACGCCGGCATCCGGCGTGCCCGTTTCTTGTGAACTAAAAGCCCAGAAGCCGGCCGCCCTGATACACCACAAACGACATTCCCCAGGCCACGGCGGTGGTATAGCCAAGATTAAAAAAAGTCCATTTCATTGATCCGGTTTCCCGGGTGATGGCCCCGACAGTGGCCAGACACGGCACATACAACAGCACAAACACCATCATGGAAAGGGCGGCCAAAGGCGTCATGCCGGATCGTTTAAGGGCTTTGCGCAGGGCATCGGATTCCGCGTCTCCGTCTGCCGCGTAAAGCACGCCCATGGTACTGACCACAATCTCCTTGGCCACAAAACCGGTTAAAAGGGCCACGCTGCCCCGCCAGTCAATACCGAGGGGGGCAAACACCGGTTCGATAAATTTGCCGATGCGGCCGATATAAGATTTTTCCGCATGTTCGGCAACCTTGGCCGATTTCAGTGCTGCGATGTGCCGGGCGATTTCCGGATCCTTTAGACCGGCCTCGCCAGCGGCTGCCTGCTTTACCTGATCCATTCGGGCATCATAATCCATTGAATACTGAAGATTTTGGGGAAAACTGGACAATACCCAGATCACCACGGAACCGATCAGAATAATGCCGCCCATTTTCTTTAAAAACATTTTACTGCGGTCCCACATGTGAATCAGCAGATTTTTCAGCATGGGCACCCGGTATGGCGGCAGCTCCATCACAAACGGTGCATCCTCCCCTTTGAGCAAAGCGCTTCGGAACAGACGGCCGGACACAATGGCCATCAAAATACCGAGGAGATAGATCATAAAAATTACCGTACCGGCATGGGCCGCGAAAAATGTGCCGGCCAGCACGATATACACCGGCAGTCGGGCGGAGCACGACATAAACGGTGTGATCAGAATGGTCAGAATCCGGTCTTTTTTGCTTTCCAGGGACCGGGTGGCGATTATGGCCGGCACATTGCATCCAAAGCCCATGAGCATGGGGATGAATGATTTACCGTGCAGACCAATGAGATGCATGATCTTGTCCATCAAAAACGCGGCCCGAGCCATGTATCCGGTATCTTCAAACAGCGCGATGCAGAAAAACAAGAGCAGAATATTGGGCAGAAAAATGGCAATGGCCCCCACGCCGGCAATGATGCCGTCCACCACCAGATCCTTTAACAGCCCATTCGGAAGTATGGTTGCAAAGACTGCAGAAACATGCCCTACCCCGGCATCAATCCATTCCATGGGATAGGCGCCCAGGGTGAAGGTGACCTGAAACATGGCCCAGATAAAAAAGATAAAAATCGGAAACCCCAGAAACCGGTTGGTCAAAACCAGATCAATATTGCGGGAAATATCCATCCGCTGCCGGGTGGATGAAGACATCACTTCCTTGATGATGCCGGCGATAAACCCGTACCGCTCATCGGTCATCACGATTTCCGGATCATCATCCAGGCGTTTGGCCAATTTTGCCCGCAGCTGCTCTGCTTTTTCAAGAATAGTGCGGCTTGCGGCCGGCAGCTTTTCCTTTAACCGGTCCTTGACAATGGTATCCCCTTCCAGCAGCTTCACGGCAGTCCAGCGGACATCATAGGGCAAAGTGCCGTCATCCTTCTGCCGGATAAAATCCCGCATCTCCCGCACCGCTGCCTCAATGTCCTGACTGTAGCGCACTCGCCGTTCTTCAGGAATATCAAGGGGAGTGGCGGCCAGATCAATGGCAGTTTTCAAAAGATTGTCCAGCCCCTCATTTTTATTGCCCACGGTGAACACCACCGGCACCCCGAGGAGTTCGGACAATTTTTCCGCGTCAATCTTAAATCCCCGGGCCTTGGCCACATCCGCCATGTTCAGGGCAAAAATAACCTTGCAGTCCAGTTCCCGAAGCTGGTTGGCCAGATACAGATTGCGCTCCAGATTGGAAGCATCAATAATATCAATGACCACATCGGGGTTTTCATCCAAAATAAAATTCCGGGCCACGATTTCTTCAATGGAAAACGGGGTGAGGCTGTAGGTGCCGGGCAGATCGATAATTTTGATATCCCGGCCAAATTTGTGAATATCCCCCTCTTTTTTTTCCACGGTTACCCCGGGCCAGTTGCCCACTTTCTGCCGGGTGCCGGTGAGATTGTTGAAAATGGTGGTTTTCCCGGAGTTCGGGTTGCCTGCAAGAGCGATTCGGAGCTGTTTTTCTTCCATAATTTCCGGCCTGATCCGCTTGTATTTCTGAAAGCAAAGGTAATTTTAATACATCATCATGTTAGGGAATTTTGAAGGCGGGTTTGAAAAGGGACATCCGATAAAAAAGCCATATTTATGCAGCGACTATTCAGCGGTCCGGACGACACGCCGGTTCCGGTTTTGGCCGCGTGCCCGGCAGCACCGCCACTTCAATTTCCGCGGCTTCTTTGACCCGCAGGGACACATGGCATCCCCGGACCGTCAATTCCAGGGGATCTTTTAATGGCGCATATTTTTCAACATAAAATTCAGATTCTTTTGTCAGTCCCATTTCCAGTATCCGCCGCCGCAGCCGGGCTTCACCGCCAATCCGGATTATCCGGCCATGCTGCCCCTCTTTCATCTCATCCAGCCGCATTTATATTCCTTCGCCTGTCAAAAACAGGATTCGTTATCAGCTACCCTAATTCAATTCATACAACTTCATCTTAAAAAAACTTAATAATTCGCAAATCGCAATTAATTCTTAATTTATGAGTCCTTCGGTCCCACGATAATTTTCTGACTCATCCCCCGGCCCAGCACATAGCGCTGAAAATCCGCGGCCACCACCAGTTGCCCCTGGCCGTTATTGGTGATCACTTCCAGTTCATCTCCTACGCGCAGACCCATGTTTAAAAGGCGCAGGCGGGCATTGCTGCCCCCCACCAATTCCTTGATCACCACCCGTTCACCCTGCTTGGCCATCATAAGCGGCATCTGTTTTTCCCGGGTCTTCAGGCAATCGGCGCAAAGGCCGTAAATTTCCATCCGGTGCTGCAACATGTGAAAACCATAGGCAGACACCACCTGGGCCTGAAGATGCTCCAACTGATCATTTTTGAATTCAATGATTTTCCCGCATTTGGTACAAATCATGTGGTCGTGATGCTGCCCCAGATGACGGTGCTCATAATGCACCACCCCATCGTTGAACCGGTTTTTCTGGGCAAAGCCAAACCGGCACATCAATTCCAGGGTATCTTCGATAAATTCACTGGACAGCGCGATCTTTTTCTCTTTTAACTTTAACCACAGGGAGTCTATGGTGACATGATCTTCTGTCTGCAGGAATGCCTCAAGCACGGCAAACCGGTCTTCAAACCGGTCAATCTTCTCCTGCTTGAAGAGTTTTTCAAACTGCTGTCGTTCGTGGGAATGGACTTCTTTCATTGCTATATTACCAGCCTGCGCATTTTTGAGTTTAAAGAAAATAAGTAATACAGGAATGACGGCATGTCAATAAGACCGGATACTATCCCAAAAAAACCCGGAAATTCATTGCCCTGAATCATCAGTATCAAATTCAAAAAATCAGGTTGCCTATAAATTAAGCTGAATCTGCTAAATCATAAACTACGGTGGTATCGAAACGATT
This sequence comes from Desulfobacterales bacterium, assembly GCA_963675805.2. Classification (GTDB taxonomy): domain Bacteria; phylum Desulfobacterota; class Desulfobacteria; order Desulfobacterales; family Desulfosalsimonadaceae; genus SURF-3. Next base: position 847,850 of record CAXXNU010000007.1, read on the forward strand.
AATAACGGAGGATGATGTAAATCTCAGATGCTGCACCCTTGACGCTCAGGCTTATATGGATTGACCAAAAAATTTTGGTGAGAAAAAAAGTTAAGGATAAAACAGGGGCGGATGAGAATAAATTTTTTTCAGGACTGAATAAATGGCATCAATGGAATTCCAAGCATTGGACACAGCCTGGCTTAACACTCTAACACTCCAGTTCACCCTGGACGGCCATCAGAAAGCCAATGCCAGGGCCAAAATTTAATTTACGAGGCTAACCGCCGGGCAATAAGACGAAAACACCACTCTGCATAACGGCACATCGCTCGCAGCCTTACGGATAGAGGTATCCGGTATCTTTGATTGTCCCGGGCCGTCACCCTACCGAGCACTGCGAATACATCCACTAGTGAATCCGGTCGTTTACGCTGATCAGCCATGGTCATAAGCTTCCATGCGCCACGGCGTCTCACATACCCTAATAACCGGTGCATCAGCAGTTGTTTCAGATTCGGACAATAAAAGGCGACAACATCTCCGGGGATAAAAAAACCGGATCGCTCCAGTCGCACCGATGCCTGATGCTTTAAGGCGGGTTCCATGCAGTTGCCGGCCACCTGAAAAACCATTTCCTCACCCTCGGCCAGCGCCGAGACGATGAATCCATCAGGGCCAATCAACATTTTCATATAACCTGTATTCATGAGCAGTCGACGTTCTTTGAGCATTTTGTGCAATTTTCTGCCACCCCCAGACAAAACAGTGGGGCGCCAAACTGCCGGGGTTTTTTCCCCCCTAATTCCGCCGCGGCGGCAATGGCCCGCTGACGAACACGGGCAAACAATGGCGAATGGTTCCAAATTTCCTCGATGGATTGTTCATGCAAGCTCCCTGCGCTTTCCTGTAAATGCATACAGGCCTGGACATTGCCAAACGGATCAATATCGACACCGACCATGCCGACACGGCAGGTGGCAGGTATTTCATCAACCGGGCCGGAGGTGCTATCAGTCTTCATTCCCTCCTCACCGTCAGTTTCTTTTCGCGCACTTCGTTCTTCAACCAACGCAGCAATCCGGTACCAGGTTTCCGGATCGGGCTGGATGGACAGCGGTTCCGTATCACCGTTGTCCCTCGGCCCCACCGGTCCCTGGAAATGAAGGGGGGCATCCAGTTCATCCCCCAGCGAGATCATTTTTTCGATCTGGTGCTGGTTCCAGGCGGTGGGCGTGGCAACCATCGAGCAGCGCAGGCCGGCCGACCTCGTATGTCGCAGGTTTTGGATCAACCGGTCAAAGCTTCCGGGCACACGGGTCTGTCGGTCATGCACTTCGGCAGTGGCGCCATGAAGGGTCACTTCCACCACATAGGGATCCACCTCATGAATCAATCGATCGATATTACGGGGAAAAAGGGTGTGACCGTTGGTGCGGACGCGGACCACAAAGCCAAGTTCCCGGCACATTGACCCGATTTCAAAAAAGCGGGGATGAATCATCGGCTCCCCGCCGGTCAACATCAGAAAAAGGGTCTGCATCCTTGCCAGGTCTTCCAGCAGGGTCCGATATTGAGCAAGGGAAAGCGGTGTCCCCTGTTTTTCACGGTTATTGTAGCAATAAAAACAATTCAAATTGCAATGGTAGGTAAGTTCCAGGGTGACATCGTGAAGCAATCGCCGGGCACGGACCGTTCGCAGTATCGTATCACGGAGCATTCTCATCCACCTTCAATGGCCTGCTCGCCCCGCAACTGATCAAGGAATGTGGCCACATCGGCCCTGCCCTGGTCCATATCCACCTCGAACGCACCCGCCACCTTTTCGGCCAGTTCTGCAACAGTCATATCCTGACGTCCAAGGGTTTCAACAATGAAAATCCCTACCTCGTTCACCACCATGGCGCGACCGTTTTCAAGATGCACCATCACGCCCTCATCCCCTATGGCGCGAAAACGCACACGGCCGGACAGATGAATCTTTTCATTATTTTTAATTTCAGGCATTGTCACAACTCCTCAAAAATTCAGTCATCACCGTCTCAAAAGCATCGCCCCGGCCTACGCCCATCCGGATGACGGGCCTGTGATGAAAAAAGTTGGTCAATATATCCATCAACACAGGGATCTCCTCGGGATCGTCGTTAACAAACGGACATCCGGTGAGCAGTCCGGCAAGGGCTTCGGCAGGGCGCAACGGAGCAGTCGTCAATTTCGGCGCCTTCTCCAGCAATGCCAGACCGCCGATCGGGTAGGACCCACAACCTGAGAGATTTTCCACCCGCCGGCCGAATTCACCGGTAAACGGCACCTTGTGGGCCCGATAGCCGCCTTCTTCCGGGATCACCAGGTTGATGTCGTCACTCAGCACCCGGGCACCGGCCGCGGCTGCTTTGCGCGCCAGCGTCGTTTTGCCGGCATTGGACCGACCGCAAAACAGATAAACACGATCCTGATACAGAACCCCGGCGCTGTGCAGCAGAACCCCGCCCTGATTAAGGACAAGATGGGCCATTAGAATACGCAGAAAATTCTCCAGGACACTCGGCCATGCAAGCTGTTCTTCCTTTACGACCGACAATTCTGAATGGACCGGTGCCGGACCGCCTCGAACAAAAGACCCCGTAAAATTGAAGCCAATTATCTCTATCCCATCACCGGTCCGTCGTTGTAGCGGTGCGTATTGTCCATTTCTCGTAAGACGCTCCGCGGGCAGGCCGACAGGCTGTGACAGCCGGGCCGCATGGCATATCACATCGCACCGGCACGACGCGTCATCCGCATCAGCGTTAAATGACGCATAATTCCGGGCAATGGTGCTTTGCTGTTCACCACTCAATCCATCAATTAATACCAGCGCCATCGGAAGCTGTATGAGGATGGCATCAGCACCCCAGCATCGTGACATGTTATCCATTGATCCCGGACTTCAACTGCCGAGAGTTGTACAAGGATTAACAAGATTTCCAGGATTATATGTCTTACCCAGTGCAGCTGTTGGTGGATCGCAAGTTCCTGCTGCCAATTCAAGCGGCTCACTGCTCAGAAGGCGCGGGGGGGAATAGGGGCGTTTGTTGCCATTACCCGCCATTAAATCATCCTGCGCCATGGAAGGGTCTGCCGCACTTGATTTGCTGTCCGAAGCGTTTTTGCCTGCCATGTTCTTCATACCCTTTTATCTTAAAAAAAATTTATATGGTCTATTTTTTGATAGTATCAACTTCATCACGATGCGATCAAACTGTCCGCCGAATCGATACGGATAGTTTAATACACACGAACGCCGGGATCGCCGATAATTGAATACATCGGCGCCATGAAATCTTCAATGCGCCCTGCAGTCTGTTCCTTTGCTTCAGCCAGGGCATTCCCGACAGTGCTGTATCCGCCATAGAGGTTGTCAATAAAAACACTGCCAAGTGAATGCGCATCTTCATTCGAAGACAAACCGGTGGGTGCCAGAGATACAATGGCCCCTCCATGGGGGTTTAAGACCAATGCACCTGCCAGAGAACGGGTTCCCGGCAATGCATCGGACCCGGCGGCGCAGGTCAATGCGGCAAAAACAGAATATTTATTGTTTTCCAGCGCCATAGCGTCATTGGCAAGAATGAAATTCTCTCGGGAATTTCCAATTTGTGTCGTGCTGCCATGCCCGCAATAGGAAATAAAACTCGACTCCCATATTTCCGAATTGATCATATTGGTTCGAACCATATCATTCGAATGATAAAATTTCAGGACGGAGGTAAAACCCATGTCAAATAATTGCATGGCCAATTGATCAGCATCCGCGTGAAAATCGCCGCCTTCATCCGGATTATCCGCCACAACCACAGCCCGGTTTGAAACTCCCCGGCGTACCTGCGTTTCATGTGCAATAAGTTTGTCCACATAATCCAGTCCTTCGTAGTCGTTGGTAATGGGCAGCCGGCCGATGGCAAAGGGAGCCACGCCATCTTCAAACCCGAGCAGACGAGCATCTGACTCGCATAGCGACCATGGGTTTGCGGTCATCAAAACCGGTAAAAAATTATCGCCGTATCCCATGCAGTCCTTGCGGTCAATTGAGCCTTTTCCGACCAGGATCACCGCAGACGGGGCCTGTGCCCATTTTATCCGGACATAGTCCATAAATCGGCCAATGGCAAACGGATCCTGGCGACCGGCGCTGAAAGACTTGTAAATATCATCCAGCCACACCACTTTGGCGATGCCGTGGCTTTCTTCACGATACTCCTCAAGTGCCTGGGCGGTTCCAGCGAACTCGCGCGGCGCAATGATCAGGTAATCGGCTGAATTTCCCCGGGCAGTCAGGTTCACCTGCTGACGGCCATCCATCGATGGTGACCGTAAGGCTGATGTCTCGACAACCAGATAGTCACTCCCCTGAGTTGCTTCAAAAGAGACAGCCCATTTTCCGTCTTCATCCTGATAGATGTTGATATCGCTGCGCATGAACGAGTCGCGCACCGGTGATTCAATCACGAGGATGTCAGAACTCATAAACCCAACCACCGCCTGACTTCCTCCCTCAACATTTCGCATCCAGAGCTGATTGTTTTCCGCCACCGGCCGGTGATCGTATGTTACCGATACAGACTTAAGTAACTGCCCTCCCTGGTTACTGTTTAAGGTCAATATATTATTGCCATCGGGATTCAGCAGTTCCTGGTCAACGTCGGCTATTAATTCCGCCGGATTCAAGCCGTCCCAGGAGATGACCGTCCCAATCGCATATCCATTTAATTCAGCAGTCACCTGGTGATCATCGCCAGGATAAATGTCGGTATACCCATGAAGTTGAACCTGAATTCTCGCTGTGCCATAATCCATCGGGCTCGGAATATTTAACGGCACCTCAATTTTCGGCTTATATTGTCCATACATTAAATCCCAAAACCAGTATCGGGCATCCGGGTTTGACGGACCCAGCCACAATGCGTAGATCAGATCCCCTTCTTTCTCAAACTCAAGCACATCGAGGAACGGGGTTTGCAGTCCGGCCGATAGATCATTTTCTGAATTGCTGTGCTTTGATTTATCGTTTTTTGAGTGACCAATTTCAATCATTTGGTTCGGGTCAGATTTCCTGGTCTGCTGCAGTTGGTAGGCATTGCCTTCAGCATAAAATGTATCGTATTTTTCCCCGGCGAAGAGCAGCCGGTTGTGGGCTGCGTCAAAGTACCAAGAAACAGGCTCATCCGTGTTCAAAAAACGCAGACAGCCTCTTTTGGCAGCACTTCGCAGCATGTTGACATTGATGCCCGTCACAGCGGCCAAATCTGTAAGGGGTATACTGTAAAGCCCTTCTGCGCCGGTGTAGACCCACACCGATGCTGCCTTTCCGGGCTTCAAACTATCCAGGCCCTTCGTCTTAGCCCCAGGAAGTTTGAGTTCACGAAGCTGCGTGCTCGATGGCCGACGGAATTCTTTAGCCAGTTCCAATCCTTTGGGTACCTGGCGCCGGGCCATGAATCCCTCGGCCAGAGGCTGCCACTTTTCCCATACCGATCCACTATCATTTTTCTGTCCCGAAGCTGCCGGCGCAGCCATGGCCTGAGGGATGCCGAGCATCAGCAAGCAAATGATTGCAATGGTCCAGCGAATCATATTATTCTTCATCATATCGTAAGTCGTACTCATTTCCTGTCCTCCGTGCTATTTCAACGCGTTTTCGACCGTAAGATCAAACGGGCCATATTCGCGGGTGGTCCCACGCGCCTCGACTTCGATCAATCGGTATCGATAATTATCATCCGGCAACGCCCCTGGGTCGGCCAGCCAGTATTGAGCGCCCATTGGCGCGGCGATCATCCCGGGCAGCATTTCATGATTAATCCGCACCCAGACGCCGCCTTGAAGGCGTTCGGCAAAAAAACCGATGGTCCCCCGTTCTTCCAGCGTCTCCCATTGAAAGACCACCACCGTATTGTCGCCATCCGGATCAAGATAGGTGTTCAGTGCCTGCAAAATTTCTCTGGAACCGGCGTTTGACAACCCATCCGCAGCCATCGGATCCCAGGCCTGAAGAATGGCCAGCAGGTCCTTTTGACCGCTTTCGTAAGCGCCGATACCATCAAGAAAGTCCGACACATCAACGGCAGCAAGATCGACCCGGCCCATGACCACCGCCGTCGGCGGGCACAGAGCGCCCGGCCGGACAAAAAAATCACTGTCAGATATCACGGTGTTGCTTCCATCGCCTCCGGAGGTCGCACCATGGGCTGCGCCTCCAACAGGGTTATCACTCGTACTGGTTATGCCGTTGTCACCCCCGGAACGACTTACCGTGGCAGTCCCGGAACGGAACACCACCCCGCCTGCGCCGCCGCCACCGCCGCCGTGGGCGACATTTGATCCTGTAAGTGCGCTGTCGCCGCCATCGCCGCCTGTCACATTCACCGTCACCGTGCCCAGGTCTCCAGCATAGGCCATCAGCACCACCGAACCGCCGGCACCACCGCCGCCGCCGGCGTCATTGATGGGCATGGTTTCGCCGTCAGCACCCCGGGCATCAACGGTGCCGGTGCCGGTCATGTCGCCGGCCCGAACGATCACGATACCGCCGCCAGCCCCGCCTTTGGCGCGGGGATTGGTGTTTCCGTCATTGTTGGTACCGCCCGCACCACCGCCGCCGCCCATGACCACACGGTTCGGGGCCGGCGAGGCAAAGGCCGCTCCGCCAATGCCACGCAGGTCGAAATCGGTGCCATCAATGAAAACACCGCCCCACCCGCCGCTCTTCCAGCCGTAACCGCCATATCCGCCTGTGCCGCCGCTTCCGCCGCCACCGCCACCGCCATTATCACGCGTGCCGTTGCGGTTGTCGCCGCCACCACCGGCATTGCCCGGGGCGCCGCGGGCCGTATCACCGTCCGTATAACCTCCCCAACTCGAGCCGAGATCCACCCGATTCCCGGTGTCCTGATTGTGGACATATCGGGGTGTGCCGGCAATGCCTTCCCCCTTGTGGGAGTGTTTCAGAACATTTGAGGCGTCAAAGAAGAGCCGGTAATCCGGCGGGTCGTTGGTGTCGGTACTACCGGCCCATTGCACCGCCCCTGCGCCGCGAAAACCGCGGCCGAGAACATCGATGGTATTACCGTCCCAGTCCAATTCATCCACGACATCCATGACCACCACGCCGCCGGTATTTCCGTCCCAGTAAGGCGCGGTCACATCGCCGGTAAGGGTAACTGCGCCATACTGGGGAACCCGGATGACCTGGAAAGTACGCCGGTCGGCGGTGGTGCCCGACTCCTGAACATACGTTCCAACCAGAGGCGTCAGGCTTAAATCCAGGCTTGTATTGTCCGTGTCCGGGCCCGCAACCACATATTCGTATTGACCGGCCAAACAGCTGCCGGATGGATCCGAATAGCCGCGGCCGGTGCCGTCATTCCCGCCATAATTGGCGGTATTGGGCGTGTTTATATCCGCGCACTGCATCTGCATCACCATCACCAGGTCGCCCTCTTCAAGGTCAATGGCCGCACCGCGGCGGGTCCCAAGGCCAATGCTGCAGCTTGTGAACCCATAGGTTCCGTCATCAGGAGGAAAGTAGCTGTTGACAACACCTGCCGTTGGTCCTGTATCACTGCCAGGGTCTGCACAGATGGTATATGACGGCGCAGCCGGCAACGTGTATTCGATTTCAACGCGACCGGCACCGCCGGCACCCCCTGCGCCATTACGGTTCGCTCCGCCCCCCCCGCCGCCGTAGCTGGCACCCGAATTTCCGTTGCCTCTTCCCCCTCTGCCGGCACCGCCATTACCCCCCTGATCGGCCGTTCCGGTGCCTGCCGTGGTGCCGCTCGCATCACCGCCACTACCAGTGGTTCCGGCGCCACCGCCGCCTGCGCCGCTAGCACTGCCGGTACCGGCGGCCCCGTCTCCTCCGGAATATTTCAGTGACCCGACACTGGTTCCCGTATCACCGCCAGATCCGCCGGCACCCCCTGCGGCGCCAACGGCCCCGGCACCGCCACTTGCACGAACCAAAACAGTTGTCCCATCTTCAAAAAAGCTGTCGCCGCCGGCGCTGCCGTTATTGTCTCCCGTCGGGCCGCCCGCGCCCCCGTCTCCCACGACAACGTCATAGGTTTGACAGGATGCGACCGTCACTTCGGCTTCAGCATAGGCGCCGCCGCCGCCGCCGCCTGCGCCGCCGCCACCGGTATTTCTACGTCCACCGCCACCGCCACCGCCGCCCCAGGCTCTTACGGTAATGCTTGTGACGCCATTTGGAACAGTAAAGGAGGAAATTCCAGACGTATCATAAATTACCGTTACCGCAAAAACCCCGGTGGTCGTTATAAAGAGCATTGCTATCATCGCGCCGATTATCAATCCGATGCGGCCAACAATGCCGGCAGAGTTTTGATCCATTGCATTGCCCATATTCCGGTGCCGGATCTTTTTCCTTGGGACACGCTTTTTCACTATAGCCCCTTGAAACGGATCCTGACAAAAACGGTTAATTAAATGATATCCCCTCTGCTTCATTCTCTAATCCTCACAAATGCAAGATAAAAACTTTTCACCGCCTCGCGCCAGCCAGCCCCCGAGCACCGAATCCGGTTATTCTGGGGTTCAGCCTTTGCTGGTTGGCTGTCTGCTATGCTATTTTCTAACATAAGCGCTTATCCTTCAGTTCAAAATTTCGGATGCCCGCTTTTGCAAAATGTTGCAAAATACATTGCCACTGCGGGTTTCTTCATTCTTCATGAAAACTCAGCCGGCCGCTCTTGGCCACCGCCTGCAGCAGGCCTTAATACCGATCGCACCAGAAATATCGTTTAGATCAAGGCTGTAGAGGCCCGGCTCATCCGTATAGAACTACAGCCACAACCGTTCCCAGGGGCGTCGGTCTCGACCTGAACGGGCACGAAGCTGGGTGGCCGGAGCGCGGCGCCCTTCCTTTGCGAGTGCTAATCTTTCCGGAACCGCGCGCGGGCCACAAGACTCTGGGCCAGCAGCTGCCATTCCTGCCAGACGATCCCGTGTGGGTTCCCCTGAGCCTCGACACCGGTGCGGCCATGACCGGAGAAGCTACGGCGAGCATCAAGCCCATGCCATTACCAACTTTAATTGCCTTATATATTTCATTTTGTTCCCTATGGGATTCATATTAGTGCCTCCTGCCAATATACTTATTTTCCAACCCGAAGATCGAACGGGCCGTATTCGCGGGTGGTCCCCCGTGCCTCAACCTCGATCAGGCGATATTGATAACCATCACCCGGCCTTGCTCCCGGGTCCGCCAGCCAGTATTGGGCGCCCATGGGCGCGGCAATCAGGCCGGGCAGCATCTCCGCGTTGATTTTCACCCAGTCGTCGCCTTGCCACCGTTCGGCGTAAAAGCCGACGGTGCCGCGCTCTTCCAGCGTTTCCCATCGCAGCACCACTATCTGGCCGTCGCCATCCGGATCAAGGTACGCCGAAAGGGCCGCCAAAAGGGGATCCCGCCTCGCGCCTTCAAGCCCTTCGGCAGCATCCGGGTCCCAGGCGCGCAGCAGGTTCAGCAGACCGGCCGTGTCCAAAGCGGGAACGTTAATCCCGCCCAGAAAATTAGAAACGTTTATAGAGACAAGTTCGACATTGCCCATGGTTACAGCCGTCGGATTTACACCGCTGTACTGAGCCTCTGATTGGTCTGTGTAATCTGTCGAGCTATATTCACCGGTGGCCTTTGCGACGTTAACAAAAGGCCCGCCTTCAGCCGCGGTTGAAGAAACAATGCAGTAAACAATATGATCGTCATTAGCTGCTGACGCTACCGGCAGCGGGTCAACCCACGAACAAACCTCAACAGCAGGAGGGGTTGGTCCCGGCGGATCTTCGACTTTTACATTGGATAAAGGCACTTCCCCGGTATTTTCAACAATAAACAAATAGTAGATAGTTGTTCCGGGAGTTACGACCATACTTGTGTACCAGGGGCCCGGGTATTCCTCCTCAATCGGATCGTAAGAATTATTCAGGCCCACCTGCTTGCGGATGCTGATTCCGGGAATCGGCTGATCAACCACAAGGGAGGCTGACGCCGTATCACCGTTGGTTGCCGAAACGCCATTGACCGTGTGCGAAACCGCGCTGCTTTCGTTTTCATAAACGCCTGCCGGCCCGGTCACATCCACTGTGCAAGTACAGGTGCCGCCGGCGACGATGGAGCCACCGGAGAAAGAGAGCGACGTATCATCGGCGGCCGGCGACCAAGTCGGTGTACCGCAGCCGCTGGTGGTGGCATTGGGCGTATCGGCGACATCCAGGCCGGCGGGGAGCGAATCAGTGAACGCCACGCCGCTGATACCATCATCCGGATTCGGGTTGGTGATGGTGAAGGTAAGGGTCGAGACATCGTCCGGTGTTACGCCAAGCAACACCAGGTCTGGGTCAAAATCCTTGGCAATGATAGGGGATGCCAGCACCTGAAGGTTGTCTTGGGCCATGCCGTCGTCCAGGTCATTGTTGTAGCCCGACTCGGTGGCATAAATCAGGCTGCTGATGTTTGTGCTCAGGCCAACCGTGGACGAGGTGACATCCACCGACAATGTACAGGAAGAATGGGCGGCAAGGGTTCCGCCCGAGTGAACCAGTTCATTGCTATTGTCGGGATTGGTGTTCCACACGCTCGTGGCCAGACACGTGCCTTTATCGAAAGTTTCCGGCACCACCGCAACGCCAAAGGGCAGTTCATCCCTGAACTGGATGCCCGACAGCGCAGTCGCATTCGGGTTGGTGATGGTAAAAGTCAGGGTGGATTCGTGTCCGACGCCGATGGGATCCGGGGAGAAGGTCTTCTCGATGATCGGCGGAAGCTCGCCGGTGGGAGCCGGCGGCGGCTGTTCAGAGCAGTAAAGGCCGGTGAAAAGGACATCATCAATAACAGCGTCGCGGTTATTTGCTTGATTTCCGCTTGCCCCGTACACATATATTCGAAAAACCGTGTTACCGGAAGGATTGAGATGAGTCGAAAGGGTAATCGGGCTTAAATAAAACCACTGATTCTGCTTGGTTAAGGCAAGGTTTCCACTGGCGCCAGCTGAGTTTTGTCCGGCCGTTCCGTAATACACCTGGAAATTGGTGGCACCCGCTGTTTGGCGCTGGAAACCAGCAAAGCTCAACCCAATGGAATCCAACCCCGTCGTGTCGATGGTAAATTCGAAGTACTCGTTATTAGCGACAGCAGTTGCAAGCGTTGCATTTTCGGTCAATGGACTGGCCATCCAACTTTCAGTGCCATCGGAAGTGTATGTTTTACCATATATACTAGGGGTGGCGATACCAGAACCGACTGCGGCCGTTGCCGTAAGGGTTTGGGAGCCGCTGCTTGGAACGGGGGCTGTGCTGCTGCTGCCGCTAGGAAATGTCCACAGAGCCAGCGTCGCATTCTCATCACAAACCAGCACCGGTGGTGCAGTGGCACTCACCTCCAGATCCGCCGTGGCGCTGTTGCCCGTATCAGTGGTACCGATAAAGAGATTGTTCGATGTATTGGTGTATGTGCCAGCAGTATCGGCGGTGACGTCCACCATTACCATGCAGCTGCCGATGGCGCCGATGGCACCGCCGGAAAAATCGATATAATCACGCCCGGTGCCGCCATCCGTGCCCGTCGTAACGGTGCCACCGCAGGTGCTGGAGGCATTTGACGGCGAGGCAACCTCTACGCCCGACGGAAGCAGATCGTAAAAACTGTACCCCGAGAGTTCCACCGGATTGGGGTTAGTGATGGTGAAACTCAGGCGGGCGTTCGCGGTCGGGGGACCGATGGTGTCCGGAATGAAACGTTTGGAAAGAAAGGAATCTGTCGGATCGTAGGTGACAAGATCACCCGGTGACTGGCTGAAATCCGTGTTATAATGGAAACTGCCGCCGGATCGGTCGTAGATCAGGGCTTCCAGGCCGACCGAGTCGCCGCCGCCGCTGATGATCTTAATTTGATAGAGGGTAGTGACAACGCCGCCGACCTTTCCGGACGACAGGCAGGAATTGTAGTTGGGGCTGTCCGGGTCGCTATCCCAAAGACAGCCATCACCCCAGAGACTCGGGTTCGGGTCCGGCACCCGCGATACTGGCGCGGTCTGGTCGCCGTAAGTGGTTTCCACCGCCAGCACCTGAAAAATGGTGTTTGACAGCGTTAAAAAAGACTGAATTTCCTCGTAAGCGGTGGAGGTCTGGGTAACCAGCTCGATGAAGTAGGTCTCACCCACAGCCAGAGCAAGAGTCGCACCGCCACCGAGCAACTGTAAATTGTTTTTGTCCTGCCCATAGCGGATGGACGTCGTTGTATTCCGGTTCTGGGAGACCAGCCCTTCGACATAAATCTGGCGGCCGGCAGGGGTGGATGCCGTGTTACTTGGGTTGCCGGTCTCGGTGGCCGTGATGGTGTACTCACGGGATTTAGTGAAGGCATCCGAAGTGCGGGTCAACTGGATTTCAAAATAGGCATCGACGTATTGACCGACTGGAATTTCATCAAAAGATAGCGTCGTCAGGGAACCGTCGCGGTTTTTAATATACGTGGCATCGGAACCGGTTGCCCAATCCATGGACACCTCCACGTTGGTGACCGAGCTTGCACCGGTATTGCGGACCCTGACCCCTACCGGGAAATACTGGGGCCCGCTGGTTTCCGGACGATTGTGGTCGAGGCCCACCACATCCCAGGTGATCGGCTCAATAATAAAATCTGCCTGAACCGGGGAAGCAAGCAAAGACAGGCCAATGGCTGTGATCATCCAAATTGTCAGGACACTTAGGAACCGAAAAATAGAGCCAAAAGCTCCCCTGCATACATTAGCGGCAGCCCTGTTCTGAGAGCATGACCTCTGCCGACAGTTGCACTCTTGAGCAACACTATTCATAGATTTAACTCCTTGGCTTAATATTCTTATCAAACTTCAGCAAACCGCCCAGAGGCTGGTTCAGCCTCAGAGACGATAGTGCTTCATATTTCCCCCAGCTTACACCTTCAAGAAGCCCAAAGCCGGTCATGGAGAAAAACCTGTAACAATTTTCCCTGAATTCCTTAAGGACAAATACACAGCTGAAGCTTGCATGGGATTATATTTCACATAAGGATTAAATTTAATGCAATATTTATTCCAAAACCAGATGAAGTGTCGCCTCTCCCAACTCCACGCTCAACTCAAAGAACCTTACCATAGCAAATGCTTCAACTCCATCTAAAATTACGATTGATTCTTCCATCATGCAGACAAACCCAAAAATGACATTTTTTGACTTAACATTGCAAAATTTTGCCACCCGGCCTCTTTGAACCTTAAATTACATCGTTCTTTTTGAGTCATACAAGCAATAAACTAAAGTTGTTTTGTTATCTATCCATTATTCGAATCTCAGACCGGCTTTGAGATTATGATTTCCCAAAAGCCAACTGACTGCTAAAAAATAATTTTATCCCTAAGGCACCCAAAAACCGGAAACAAATAACCAAATTGGTGAATTCCATTTAACCGGCAGTTAAAATCTTCTTCTGATTGCCATGACAGACGCCGGATGCGAGACACTATAACCGAGACAGTTATGTTTCATATTAATGCAGTATCGATCAAATTATAATATCTGCTCCAACTATCATGTTGCTTACCGGTATATCTTAGACTGCCTCGATCTGTGGCAGCACAAAACAGGAGCCCTGCTTATTACCCCTTCGGACAAGAACCTCTTTGTGCAAACTGACCTGCAGTGCAGACGAAACAAATACCAATGAATTCGATATCAACTGATATTTGGAATAAATTTTGCATAATTCTTCCAAAACATTCAATAAAATTTTCGGATTATCCGATATTAACGTCACCTGTACGCTTATTATGCTTTAGCCATCATTCTTTGGTTATGACATTATTACAATTTTCTTAAATTATTGAATTACCCTAAAAAAACCTTTAAATTTCTTTAATTTTTGGTTATGAATTAGTCAATCTCCCAAAACTTGATGAGGAAATTTCAAATGACCAGACAATTTTTTCTGGGTGTAATATCCTTCATTCTGATTAGTGGCACATTATCAGTCTATGCTTCTGCCAAACCAGACGATCCCCACTGGACATCTTTACTGGATGTCGCATTTGAACAAAATGATCTGGAGATGGCGGTTTTGGTCCTTGTAAATGACAATAATGTCCCGACATCTGACATAATTGTCAAAGCCAGATCCCTGGGATACGGATATACCCGTATTATTAATTCCCTCATTGACACAAAATTGTCCTGTGAACAGGTGATGATGGATGCACTGCGCAATGATGTGCCAGCGGCGGCATTGTTTGATTCCGAAAAAATCCGTGATGATTACGATTACACTCCCGAGCTGATCTTAAAATTTTTCGTAAAAGAACTGAGATTTATGGAGCTGGGGGAAGAGGAACCGGGGGAAAAAGAGGAAAACCAGGACATTAAAAATGAAAACATGGACCTGATCATCCGGATTTGCAAAAGCCTGATGGATGATGAAGATTTTTCCGAGTTTGATATCATGTTCCATTTATGTCAGGCTGAAGCCAGCAATGTGCTGGTTGCTGAAACCGCGGACCGTCTCGATATCTCTCTGGCAACGACCTTAAAAGCATGCCCAAAGCACGCGGAATACGGACATGCTTACATCAGTCATGACCTGCCCCAGGAAGCATACATCATTATTGGCGTAGACCATCTGACGCTGGATGACAATTCCGGCCGGGGTGTTATCAGCCCTATCCGCCCTTAAAAATTCATAGCGACGTATCCATTCGATCTCTTTATGATCCCCTCTATCAAACAAAGGCTGGTAAATAGCAAACCCATGAAATTTTGCTCTGCCCACTTTACATATTTACTCGTTTTTTCAATTATTTCATTAACAACCGGCTTTCTGTTACCACGCTCAGCTTTTCCCGAGACACCGGCACCGGGGTTTATCCCTGAAATTGAAGCAGGGACCGGCAATTCATCTCTCCCCGGAGAAGCAGCCGCTTCTCTCGGAACAGCAGGCGTTGCCGCAGCCGCTACTGCCATTCCGGCTGTAATCGTTGCGGGTGATAGTGACAAAAAAGAGGAACAAAAAACAGAACAGGCAAAAAAAGAAACTGAAGCGCCGGGCAAAACGACTGATTCTTTTTCCATGACCTACCGTGCTGAACCGCTATCCGTGGATGTGCCCGGCCCGGCAACGTTTGAACTGGTGGTGGAAAATACCGGGGATACCCCGCTAACCGGCATTATAATTTCCGGAGCCGTGCCGGAATCTTTTTCAGGACCGGCCGTTGATGCCGGAAAACCAGGTATACTGGACGTTGATGAGACCTGGACGTATACCGGCAGTTTTTCAGTTACCCAGCAAACGATTGACGGCAACGGCGTGGATGCCAATAATGCAATCGATGGCGACGGCGATATCGACAGCACAGTGACGGTGGATTTTGATCAAACACCCGCCAAAAAGATGACCGCAACCATTAATGTCATACAGAACCCGCAGTTTACGGTAACCAAAGAAGCGAATATCGAAAAAATTGACGAACCGGAAACAATTACCTACACCATCCGGATCGAAAACACTGGCAACCTGTCCCTGAGCAAAATCAGCATCTCTGATCCGCTGCTGGAAGACCTTGACGGCCCGGAAGATGACGCGGAGACCCCGGGTGTGCTGGATGTTGGTGAAACATGGATTTACACGGGAACGTACAAGGCCACCCAGGAAGTGATTGATGCCAACGGTGTGGATGCCAACAATGTCATTGACGGGGACGGGGACATCGACAGCACGGTTGTTGTTTCTTTTGCTGAATCTGATGTGCACCAGACTGCACATGCGGCTGTGAAGACCGACGTGAGGATTACCGGAGATATTTTTGAAAAAAGACACCGCTATCTTCACGGGTTTCTGTCTGCCAACCGGACCTTTACCACCAACCTCTACAAAACGGACAATAATGTGGAGGATTGCTGGGCAACCGTTTTAACCCCCGGCATATGGGCCACATTCCCCAGTAAAATGAAACGCAGTGTGGAAATCGTCACCCAGAATGCCTCCCCCGGCGGGCTGGCCATTGAGCCGTTCAACCCGTCCCACTTCCAGCGGTTCCAGGCCTATCTGCTTTACAGCCCCCAGCTTGAAATTTACCACGACCAAAATATCAATGCTTATCAGGACCCGGATCTGGGAGCGGGCATTATTGACGACGACAATATTGACGATGCCGAAGATACGCTCCGTCAGTTCACCGGCCAGGATTCCGTCAACCGGTTGACCCATCGGGTGGATGCCATGCTGCATTATTATTCCGGCAACAAACTGGCTGTTCGCGCCATTGATCAGTATAAAATCTCCTATGACGCGTTTTCAGAACGCGCTTATTATACGGATGACAAATACCGATCCAACATGTTTAACATCGCAGGCACGTTAGACGCGACAGAAAAGTTGCAACTGCGTCTGGATTATTCCAAATTCTGCCTGGACTACGAAGATGATTTCAACCGGGACGCCGACCGAACGGATGATTCCTATGCAGCGTATCTTTTTTTCCGGCTCACGGCAAAAACATCCGTGTTTGTCGAATATGACTTTGCGGATATTGATTACGATTCATCATCCAAAGACAGTCACGAGCACCGGTATTTCGCAGGAATTCGCTGGGAAATGACGGGAAAATCCAGCGGTCAGATAAAGGGCGGTTATGGCAAAAAGAAGCCAGTTGATTCACCGATGATTGACACGGATGTCAACATCTCTGATATCACTTCAGACAACTGGATGGCCGCTATACAGATCGATCACAACCTGACCGAAAAAACCAACCTGACCATCAACGCCTACCGCCGGTATGATGAAGTGCTTGAGCACCGTTATGATTATGGTGATTTGATTAACTTTTACGCGGACTATACCCTGGCCCACTTTGCCGGACTCAAGTTCAGCTGGAATATCATTCCAAATATCCATTTAAACCTGGACACGTCCCTGTTCTACGATGAATTCAAAAACAGCCGGGGGATTGACCGGAAAGCGCTGCAAACCAACCGGGAAGACCTGGAATTTGCCGTGTCTCCCTCTGTTACCGTCGAGCTTTTTGATCATTTTTCCGTGAACGCCGCCTATATTTACACGGACCATGATTCCAATTATCCGGGACACGACTACTTTGACCATACCGTGTTTGTCCGGGCCAGCCTGTTTTTGTAGCCGACATTGAAATGCACAACCAGGCCATCTTATCTGCTTCAACCCCTAACGATAAAGTCCAAATCCATATACACAGGCATTGGTTGTTTATCTGAATCGTGGCCCTGAAAAATCAATCCAGAAACCAAGCATATACTCATAAAAAATACATTTTTATTTCTTTGAGAGAATTGATAATATTATATAAAATCATATATCTAAAATTTAAAGCCAGCAATATCTGCGGAAATAAAGTTTACTTGTGACACGCATCACAAGTAAACTTTTGTGCACACTCAAATTCTGAAACATAGAAAAAGTATACTATTTTGAACACAACCTGATTTTTGATTCTTTCTCAAAAATGCTTAACTTCTATGATATTATTTTATCTCCTGCATATCCACTTCGGTCAAGTTGGCCCGGTCGGCACGGTGGCCGACCCTACGAAACCTTCGCAACGTCTTGTAGGGCAGGCCACCGTGCCTGCCGGTTGGTAGATGATACTCTCTATTTTTTATCAACTTGAGGCAAGTGGATAACCAGATTTTATGTTTTTATTTCAGCGGATTTTTATGGTATTTAAGAACAAACGACGTTAATTGACCGAATACACCAAAAGAATGATGAGAATCCTATACACGTTGATAATTTCTGCGGTTCTGGGCCTTTGTCTGCAGGCACAACCCTTCGCTCAGGACTACATTCTTGGTGAAGGGGATGTGCTGACCATTTCTGTTTATGGCCAGCCGGATCTAAAATCCGTTGTTCGGATCAGCGGAGACGGCATGATCACCTTTCCCTTAATCGGCCAGGTCCGGGCCGCAGGCCGGAGCGTTGATCAACTCTCGGAAAAAATCGAATTCCTGCTGGCGGACGGCTATCTCATCAATCCCCAGGTGAGCATATTTATCGAAGAATTCAGGAACCTCAAAGCCACCATTCTCGGCAACATCCGCTCCCCTGGCCTGTATGAACTTTCCGGCCAGACCACCCTTCTTGAACTTATTTCCAAAGCCGGCGGGATCACGGGAAATGCCGCCAACGAGGCCATTATCCGAAGAATCGATATAGAGACCGGAAACCAGGAAACCATTTCCGTCAACCTGAATGAATTGATGGAGAAAGGACGCGTCTCCGATGATCTTTCCATCATCAATGGAGACAATGTCTATATTCCGCCCAAGAAAGTTTTTTATGTGACCGGCGAAGTCAAAAGCCCGGCTGCCTACACCTATGAAGAAGGCATCACTGTTATCCAGGCCCTGACCAAAGCCGGCGGCTTCAGCAAAACAGCAGCCCCCGGCCGGATCAAAATCATACGGAAAACAGATGAAACAGAACAGCTCCTGAAAAACGTTAACATGGATGAACCGGTAATGCCCAATGATGTGATTGTTGTGCCGGAAAGTTATTTTTAAAAACAGGCAGCCAACGGACAAACAATGGACCCAAAAAATGAAAATATCGTCTTTGAAGAAGATGGGATTCAGATAAGAAAATACCTGAATGTTCTTTTCCGGCGTAAAAACCTTATTCTGTTGGTGTTTCTGGTCTGTCTGCCCTTTGTACTGATCAAAGCGTTTTCCGGTACACCGGTGTACAAGGCAACCGCCAAACTGCTGATCAAAAAAAATTATGACCCTGCCTTTATTTCCAGTTATCCGTTCAGTTATGACCCCTATTTTCTGAATACCCAGACCCAGCTCATCACCAGCAGCAAAGTGGCGGAAGAGGTGGTGACGGTCCTCAACCTGGACGACACATACAGCCGGTATTTTCATGACAGTGAACCATCGCCGTCACTTGTTAACCGTACATTGAATTTTTTTCAGGCTCTTTTTTCAGGCACTAAAAAGCCGGCTGAAGTCCCCCCGCCGGAACCGGAACGGCTGATCCCTCAAAACACGGAAGCCGCTGAAACGGATGAACAGCAAACCCTCCACTCCCTGGCCCAAAAAATCAGACACGGTATTTCCGTCGCCGGAGATACGGAAAAAGGCAATATTGTCAGTGTCAGCTTTACATCCACCAGCCCGGATTTTGCCGCCGCCATTGTAAATGCGGTGGCAGCGGCGTACCGACAGTTTCTCATGGGAATGAAAATGGAAACCACGGCCCAGACCCTGGAATGGATGAAATCCAATGCAGATTCCGAAAGAGCCAAACTGGAAGCCAGCGAACGAAAGCTGAGAGATTATAAAAAACAGCACGATATTTATACGGTCAACGACCAGGAAGCCATTTTTCCCCAGAAAATTGCCCAGATCAGCAACAGCCTGACCCAGGCCCAGGCCAATGTCAATGAGCTGGAGGCCGTGCACCAGGAAATAAAGCGCATTTCCCCCCAGGAGGCCCTGAATTTGCCTTTTGTGGCGGAAAACCCCACTGTCGGCACCCTGCGGCAGCAAATCATTGAAAAAGAACAGGAGATCAATACGCTTTCGAAAAGCCTGGGACCTAAACATCCCAGAATGATATTGGCAGGCAAAGATCTGGCTGCCCTGAAAGACGCCCTGGACGCCGAAGTCCGGGATGCGGTGCAATCGGTGAAAAACCGCTATGAACTGGCCCGCCAGAAAGAGCAGAACCTGCGGCAGCTTCTGGATGAAGCCAAGCAGAGCGCCGCGCTCATGAATGACAAACTCATTCAGTATGAAATTCTGAGCCGGGATGTGGAAGTTCACCGCCTGCTTTACGACCGGCTGCTGTCCAGGATCAAGGAATTCAATATCACTGAAACCCAGCAGGAGGTTGAAGTATGGGTAATTGAGAATGCCGACACCCCCAAAACGCCCATTACCCAAGGCCCCAGGCGAACCTTGATGCTGGGCTTTCTGTTCAGTTTGATTGCTGGTATCGGTCTGGCCTTTTTCATTGACTATATGGACAATACGGTCAAAACCGCAGAAGACGCGGAAAGGCGCCTCGGCATTCCCATTCTGGGCATGGTGCCCCTGGTAAAAAAAGATGCCCATACCCATATTGAAACCATTGTTCTGGAAGAACCCGGCTCCATCATTTCCGAAGCATATAAAGCCATCCGAACCAGTGTGTTGTTGTCTTCGCCAGAAGGGTCGCCGGAAATTATTCTGATATCCAGCATGAACCAGGGCACGGGGAAAACCGTCTCCTCTCTGAATCTGGCCATCGCCCTGGCCCAGTCCGAAAAAAAAGTGCTGCTGGTGGATGCGGACATGCGCAGGTCCCGGATTCACAAAATATTTGGCCTGGACAATACCAGCGGCCTCAGCACCTATTTGTCCAACAAGTCCGACATTATCACGATGCCCTCAGGCAAACAGGAATTCCTGGATATCGCGCCGGCCGGACCAGTGCCACCAAACCCGTCTGAGCTGTTAACCTTTTCCCGGCTGGGCAAATTCATACAGACCGTCAGGGAGCAATATGATTTTGTGATCATTGACTCGCCGCCGCTTTTCAATGTGAGCGATGCCCATTTGATCAGCAAAGTGGTGGAGCAAACCATTCTGGTGGTGCGGTCGGGAAATTCTACCTATGATTCCGTGGCCCGGGCGCAAAACATACTGACCAATATCAATTCCAGTTTGCTTGGTCTGATCGTCAATGCGGTGGACATCAAAAAAGAAAACTACTATTATGCCGGGTATTATGGCACATACGGGTATTACAAAAATGACGAAACGCCATCGTGACGACCCTGTCAATGCCCTTGCCAATGATTGACTGCCACTGCCATATCCTGCCGGGCGTTGACGACGGCTCCCAAACGGTGGAAGAATCTCTGGAAATGGCAAAAATCGCGGCTCATGACGGCATCGGAAAGATCATCGCCACGCCGCATGTGACAGACGCCGGGCCTTCACCGGAGGTGATTGCCACCCGGGTAAACGAATTCAATCTTCTGCTGCAGGAGAAAAACATTCCAGTTCAGGTTTTTCCCGGAGCGGAAGCCGCATCCGGACTGACACCGGTCCTTTTTTCCCGCCATACCCTGAACCGCACATCGTATGTGCTGATTGAATTTCCCCATGATCATCTGCCCTCGTTTGCAAAAAATATTCTCCAGTGGCTGATCACAAAAGGGCTCAGGCCAATTATCGCCCATCCGGAACGGAATTATTCCATCATCCGGTCGCCGGAAACGTTGCTCAACATCCTGAGCAAAGACATTCATGTCCAGATCACCGGTGCAAGTATTCTTGGCGATTACGGCAGGGATATTCAATTGTGCGCATATTTTCTGATGGATTCCGGAAACGTGGATATCATCGCATCAGATGCCCACGGGGAAAAAATCAGACCGCCCATGCTTTCCGCCGCCCGCGACGCCGCTGCCAGACGACTGGGCAAAAAAGCGGCCGATCGGCTGGTGATTGCCAATCCGGCCGCTGTTCTGAGCGGTGAGGCGATGGGTATTGGATAAGGGCCTGATGCGGCGAACCCGCACCACACGACCCAAGTCGGGGATGGTGGTGTCAGGTCGCAAGTTGCAGGTTGCAGGTTTTTATAGGAGCCACCCCACACCTTCTCTGAAACCTGGAAACGGACACCTTCTATGGAAAACCAAATCCCGCAACCACTTATCCATTTTCTTGCTCTTTTTCTCAGGAGGTGAGGGATAAGGTACAAAACATCATGAAACAAACAGCATTTTACCTTTTTCTCGGTACCCTGATTTTTGCCCCGCTGGCGTTCGGCACCGTGGAAACCTGGTCTTACCTGATCATGGAGCTGCTGGTCTGCACAAGCGCCATATTGCTGTTTATTTCCGTTGGAAAGAAAAAATATTATCAGGTGCCGGGGCTGCGACCGCTCGCCTTAGTAAACGCCTTTATTCTGCTTCAACTCATCCCTCTGCCCGGAAATCTTGTCAATCTTCTGTCACCAACCACATATGCCATTTATCAGAATTCAGCCGGGCTTATTTCCGGCCCGATTCAATGGATGCCGCTTTCAATTTTTCCGCGAGCCACAATGGTTGAACTGTTGCGCTTTTCCACCTATGTACTCTTTTATACGATTGCAGTACAATTTTTCAGCGACAGACGTCTTTTAAAAACAACGATTAGTGTCATTACCTGGCTTGGAGGAGTACTTGCCCTGGTCGGAATCCTTGATTTTCTCATCCAACGTCTTGATTATCCCTTTTTCCAGAACAAATTGTTCTGGCTCAGGGAGCTCAGCCAGGCCGGTTCACCAAGGGGTCCTTATGTGAACCGTAACCATTATGCCGGGTTCATGGAAATGATTTTTCCCCTGGTGCTGGCCATGTTCCTGGCCTACCGGCCCCTGATAACGCGACTATCCATCAAAAAACAGATCGTTGATTTTTTTACCGGAAAACAGGTTCACCGGCATTTTTTCTACGGCACCGCAGCTGTTCTTATCGGCTTAGCCATTCTGCTGAGTCTTTCCCGGGGAGGCATCATTTCCCTGTCCCTTTCCATGATCCTCTTTTCCGGCATACTCGTTTTAAAGGCAAAGCAAAAAAAAGCCGGACTGTTTATCAGCTTTGTTGTGGTCATTGTCCTTTTTCTAACGGGCACTTCCGGCTGGGATGCGATCTTTAAGCGGTTTGAGGGTCTTATAGATCAATCAGGAACGATTCAACTCGCTCGACTAATCTACTGGAAAGACAGCATAAACATCATCCGTGATTTTCCTCTAACCGGGTCCGGCACCGGCACTTTTGAAAAGATTTACCCTCAATACCGGTCACATCCCGGAAATGACATTCTGGAACACGCCCACAGTGACTATCTTGAATTTCTTGCAACCGGGGGAATCATTTTACCGGCGCTCATGGCATGGGGCCTTTTGACCATAATATATTCAGTATCCAGATTATTTATACGACGGCGGGACTATTATTCCATCCTGCTTTTTGCCGGATGCCTCTCATCGGTGAGTGCCATTTTAATACATTCCTTTGTAGATTTTAATATGCAGGTGGGTGCCAACGGACTCTATTTTTTCCTGGTGCTCGCCATGACTGTTTCCGCGGCCAGTAACCGTATGCATGCCGGAGTGGGATCGACCTTTCTCAAGCCGGTACGTCTGTCGCCGGCTGCTTTTTTGATACCTGTTATCTGCCTGACAACTGGGATTATTTATATTCATGGCGGATCACTAATCGCGCACTATCTGCTTAAAGACTTTCGCAATGTTCCTCTAAGAGCCGAAATGAAGCACGGTAGCCTTGATCAGATTGATAGAAAAGCAAAAATTGCCGCTGCGTTGGACCTGCTCAACCCACAATACCCCAAACTGACCGCAACAACGGCTTCGCTTCAATCAAATAATTCAGAGATCTTAAATCATTATACAACTGCCTTGAGGCTGGATCCTACAAACAGTCTTTTTATGACAGGTGCTGCTGTATTCATGCACCAGCAGGGAAATAATGACCGGGCGGCAAAACTTTTTCAAAGTGCAATACACTACAATAAAAAAAATATGGCGGCATACATCAAATATGCCGCCATGAAGTTTGAGTCCAATAAACCGGAACAGGGGTTCATCATCCTGAAGCAGGCCATATCCAGGGATGTAACAATTACAGAAACCTGTCTCGCATTATTAGTGCTTCACGAAATAGACGCAGACCAATTCCACCAGGCACTGCCGGAAAGGGTCCTGCCCCACCTGGTGCTTGGGGATTTTTTTGTTTCCCTTGGAGAAAACCAAAAAGCGGAAGCGTCTTATTTAAGAGCCCTGGATTTTTTTCCGGATGAGCCCCAACCCGTAAAACATTATTTCTTAACTGTTTTGAATTTCTACCTGCGGGATCATGCCTATGGAAAGGCCCTGCAAATTATCATACGAGCGATCAACTGGTTTCCGGATGATCCCTATCTTCACCAACTCGCTGGAGATCTTTATAAAAAACTGGGGATTGACCATCGGGCGGACGAAGCATTCCGCAAGGCGCGGTTATTGAAACAAAACACTGCTTTTAAATGACACCCGCGCTGAACCCGGATTTATTAATTTTAATCCACTCAAATCTGGGTAATCTTTGGATCGAAAGCTGCAGATCAATTTATTTCTTTTTTTTAATCTCTTTTTTCTTCTTAACCACTTTTTGTATTTTATTTTTACCACTTAAAAAAGAATCACTTGCCCCCTTTGATTTTTAACTATTCGAAACATAAAGCTTTTCAAACATTATCCACTTCTCGCCCGCTTCCAGACAATATTGTATACGCATTTAAAAAAATAAATAATCTGAGTCCTGAACGGATGTTTCAAATACGCCTCGATATATCTGCGTTCAGAATCCATGATCTCTTCCAGGGTTTTCGGCATATCCGCATAAAACGGGGGCAGCAAACCCGGCTTGACCTTTCTCCTCAGTTCCCGCAATTCTGATCCATAAAGCTCGAGATACTGTTTGCTCAACGGTCGCACTCCGACAAGCTGCAAATCCCCCCGAATCCAGTTGTAAAGCATGGGCAGCTCATCAATCCAGAATTTACGCATAAATGCACCCCAGCTTGTAATCCGGAAATCGTGTTTAAATTTGCCGCCTTTCTCCAAATTACCGTGCTTATAAACATATTCCTGAAGATATTCCGAGTAAGGATGCATGGTCCGGAATTTAAAGACCTCAATGGGTTTGTCATTAATCCCAAACCGTTTAAGGGTCACCAAGGGACCATAAGTGGGACTCGGATCTTTAGAAGGAGTTTTAACTTTCCGGGCCACAAAGTAAAATCGGTCTGAAATCTCTTTTTCTGCAAAAGGGAGAAAACCGCAAAAATAGAGCCGCCCCAAAATTTCAGCCCGGGACAGCAGACGGTCTCTGCCCTTAGTAAGAGCAAAATAGATCTTTTGAAAAAAGGGCAATTTGGGTAAAATTCGGTTCCATATAAAATCAAAGACATACATGACGCGGGCCAGGTATGGCTGAGTTGAAAACTGATTTAAAAAAAAGGAATGGTGGGTGGCCAGGGTATGGGCTCTCCCAATAAGATACCCTTGTACTTTCAACTTTTCATGCACCAGCAGTAAATACCTGTTTAAATAGCGCATATCATTAATTTTATGAAGGTTGACAATCAGCTCGCAACGATTCTCCGGCAACACCGCCAGATTAAAGATAGTATCCGAGAACATAAGAACGCTCCGGGATGTGGATATTTTAGAAATATCCACATTTTCTCTAATAAAATCGTACAATTCTGGCTCAAAAAAATCGAGTGCATGACGAATTTTTGAATCCACCGGATCACCACAGAAAACTTCTTCTTTTTCCTGCACTCTCAGATGATTATGCCCCGCCGTGTTCCTCAGGGTAATAGCCGCCGTAGCCTGCTCTCTTTCATTTTTTTGCGAGTAGGACCGATATCGGTAATAAAGATAAAATGACATCCATTCAAGAACAGCAAATATCAGAAGTGATCCAAAAATCTGACCGCGGGAAAGATAATAATAGCGCAGTCCGAACAAAATCAGTCCCAAAAAAATTAGCATAGCCAGGGTGGATTTGACACTGATGGCCCAAACGTTGTAAATGGAATTGAAATTCGACTTTGAAAACTTTCTCAACAGCAGGGATGTGGCAAGCCACCCACCGATAAACATGAATAAAATATCAAGATTTGCTTCTGAGATTTTCAGTTCGCCGCGTTTAAGGTATGTTGCCACCACAATCGAAAAAAGAACCAGGAAAAAATTAGCAGTTATTAGAAGGGCGGATCGGCCGAATCTCACACTGGTCTCATCATCCAGCGTCAAGGATGAGGCCTCCGCCATAGGAGGCTTAACAAATGCGCGACTGCACCAGAATACTACCAATTCCAGGGTCGCATATAAAAAAACAGTGCCATACATGAGGGCACGGGATATTTCGATATGCCCCCCCATAACGATAAACAAAGAAATTAAGCCCGCCATCATCAGAGCGCTCAGGACGATAACCTGAAACCCCTCACTCAGAGACCCTTGATCAGCCTGGAAAAATTTTTTAAAAACAGCAGCCAAAATCATCCATGTTAAGACAAGACTCACAGCAAAAGATTCATGCCGGCTCTCAATGTAAACTGATCCATACTTCACCATATGAATTGCAAAAAATGAAATTACGAGCAGCAGGAAATCAATTAACCCGATGTAAAACCGCCGCATAAAACCCTCCACAATCACAACCCTGTCGTTTATTGGAGAATAAATATTTTAAGATAAAACTGAAACTGTCAGGTATCTCTTTTTAACAAAAAACTTCAAACCCCGCCAGGCTATCAACGTCTCAGTAACTTAACCAATGAAACCTTTATAACATTTTTAATACGCTGTCCCACTAGTTCCTTGATCCATCCTGGTCCAAAATTAAACCACCGCTGGGGATGAGTATTGATCATGATCTGATCGGGCAAATGTCCCTGCCGGGCCATTAATATCAAATGCTCGGTATTTTGAACAACTATATCACACCCAGACTCCACCCGGTCCCGGATGCTAGCACTGGTATGGTTCCATCTTCTTCCGGTATCAGTAAGGTAAAAAACTTTGGTAAAATCTACATCGAGATAGGGCTCACCCACAATTCCCAGAGTCTTATAATCATTAGTTTTCCAAAGATCCAAATTGTTGACGCGAGACAACGGACTGCCGTGCATGCAAATGGTAGTCACACGCGTCAAATCTCGAAGCTTTGCCAGGTTGATCTGGAAATCTTCCCAGGCCCTTATGGAATTGCCCCTGCAGGTAGCTAGGCTTTCATAATGATATCCGATCTCATGGCCCAGGCCGGCGATTTTTTTTATAACCATCTCATCCCAGCTTTTCGGAGCAGCCCGAAAATAGTAAGATGCCGTAATACTAAGATTATACTCTATCCGTGCGATTTTCAGCGCATTGCCCGGGAGCCGGTCAACATCGTGGCGCAGGAGGATGACCCGGGATGCCGGGGATTGCATAAATGCGGCAAAGGATTGAAATACAAACCCCTGCCCAAGCAAAGCATTGAGCAGTTGATCGTATTTTTTCAGGGTAAAATCCATCATCAAAGAATTCTTGTTGAGTTTCCTGCTGGTGCGATTGCAGGGTTACGCTTGATTCAATCTGCCCTTGAATTTTTCCTGAAAAGACGGATTGCGCCTTGTCGCTTTCATGCTTTCAGGAAAGTCTTCGATAAACCAGACCATAAACGCAGACACATTGATTTTATCAGCTATCATTTTTTCTTTTCTGTCTTTATACAGCGGCTTCAACGCTTTGCTTGCAAGCATTGCATCTACCGTGTCAAGCAATATTTCAGGGTTCCCGGAATTGATGCTGACAGTCAACTGGTAACGATGTTCCAGTTCCTTGAGCACACTTATCTTTTCAGCAAAATCATTGAACCGGATCGAGGGGGTCCCTAACACAGCCGCTTCAACCGCCATGCTCTGACTATCCCCGATATAAATATCTGAAAAAGCAAGCAGGTGATGGATATCGCCTGCATTCACAGGCACCTTATATTTTGCATATTTTTTGCTTAACGGCACTTCAGAAGAAATATAAATATCGCCATGGACTTTCATTTTCTCAATCAGAAGGTCCATGATTTGTTCAGACAACCCGCCAATGCCAACATCATGATAGGCATTCAAATTCACGATACGTATCAGATAAAAGGGAGGTTTGACGTGTTTTTTCTTGAGCACGGAAATATCCGATTTAAATACTGCCGGATGCAGATAGGACAGCTTCTGGAATCCTTTATAACCATATTTTTTGTACTTGAAAATACTGACGTTGGTAGGTTCCGGTGCCAGAATCGCAGTCACAAAGGGATACGTAATCAAACCCTGCAAAAACGTATAGGTGATATCATCCTCACCCACAAATACATAAGGTACCCTCGTTAAAAAAGACACAAAAGCGGGTTGTGTCAGGCTGCCGACCATCAAATCTGGATTGAAAGCGTGTACTATTTTCAATAAACGCCGGGTTGATCTGAGTAACTTTATCGCTTTGTCAAAAATTGATTCATTTTGTTTTTTGTCTGAAATCGTCTGAAAATCAAATCCTTTTTCCGCCAACAATTTTTTAAGAATATCCTTGTCACTGATAATTATCTGAACGGCATGACCCTTCCTGTTTAATGTATCAATCACATTTTTGAACAGATGGAAATGAGCGGGATGACCTAGCGCAAACAGAATTTTCATGGTATCTGAATCTGCTACTTCAGTTTCTTGACAATTTTTGCCGGAACCCCGGCAACAATAGTACAGGGAGGCACATCCCGGGTAACAACAGCGCCTGCCGATACGACTGCCATTTTTCCGATAGAGACATTCGGCAAAATAATCGCCCCGGTACCGATCCAGCAATCATCGTTCAACACGATTTTTCCTTCCACGGGCGGTATCAATTGATTCAACCGCGACCAGTTTGCATCACTGGCCAGCACCAGAGTGACACGAGGAGCAATTGCCACTCTTGAACCGACAACAAGCTCACATTTTGAAACATCGTTAAACATAGTTATCACCAGGCCGGTCCCGACATACACGTCATTACCGACCTTAAATCCGCACCATTTTAAAGCCATGATCCTGACTGAATTCAAGGGAAACCCGGCAGCAACGATGCGGGCCAGTCGAATTTTAAAGCTTACCAGAAATCCCGATTTCTGTTTTTTCTTACCATATGCCATTTATCCACCTGTTTTGATCTCTTCTTTTTTTTCCATTCAACAACCCGCTTCCCCAAGGCATATAAAGCGTTATTCACCACTTTTCGATATCTACCTTCTTCGACCAGAGTGCCGCCAAACTCCATTTTATACTGCCTCACACCATAGACCTCATCCGGTTTTCCCGCACCCATGAAATCCAGAAATTCAAGATTGTTATCCATGCCATATTCCAATGCCGCCATGACTGCCAGATGGGTTGGATATGTCTTGGGTTTATAATCGCGTATGCCGCAATAATAGAAGGTATAAATCGCCTTTCCTTCAAAAAACGGACAAAAGGCGCCCCCAACCACCTTGTCTTTATCAGCGACAACAAATGCTTTCATGATACCGGATTTCCAAAAATCGATAAAAAATTGCAGCGGGGGCAGCGGCAGTCTGATTCTTTCATGATACAGGCTGTAGAGGATATCATAGACTGTGGATATCTCATTTTCATTTTCAGCAATCTTACTGGTTATGCCAGCCTTTCGGGTCAGCTTTATTTCGCGGCGGCGGTTGTACTTGAATGTCGCCATCAGATCATCGATTTTTTCATGACTGAGATTTACTTTGATGTTCAGATGGGGAACATATTCCCAATTCATTTTTTTAAAAACTTGCGCATGGTCCCCGTAATCATGAAAATTTCTGATCTCGATAAAAATTATTTTTTTTTTGATATGATTCCATAGTGTTTCAAGCAGAAGGGCTGTGGCTTCATTCCCATTGGTTTCATTCAGCAGCAGACCGCCATATATCACAGCCCTGCGGGAAAAATAGGATTTCATTCCTTTTTCCCGCTGGATCGTTGCAACACACAGTGCGTGATAAACCCCTTCCTGATTTGCAACCGCATAGACATGGGCTTCATAACCCGGTGCTGCATTGCAGAAATCATAAAACGGCTTTGTTTGAAATGGACTGGCATAATTGGATTCTGCGAGAAGACGTTTCCATTGCGCCGCATCCACATGCTCATCGATATGTATCAGAAAACTCATGGATTATTTGTTACTTTGCCGGTGATTACATGCAGAACATCGGGCAAGCGTGGAAAGGATTTTTTCCGAACTGTTTCCATCCCCATAAAGCCTGCTGCCCGAAATTGGCCTGTCCTGCATCTTTTGAAATACTGCAATAATATTATCTGCCCGGGCACCGGCCAGCTCATTCGCCCCAACCTCAACCAGCTCCACCCACTCGGTCTCATCTCTCACCGTCACACATGGCACTTCATGAAAATATGCTTCTTTCTGAACCCCACCGGAATCGGTGACAATTACCCGGGCATTTTTTTCCAGCAGCACCATGTCCAGATATCCAAGTGGGTCAATGAACGTCACCGCTGGAAAGCCCGCCAGCATCAGTTTCTTTTTTGTCCTGGGATGCAGAGGCAGGACCACTGGCATTTCAGCAGCGATCCGGTTCAAGGCAGCCATGATGTTAAGCAACCGCTCCGGGTTGTCCGTGTTTTCAGCTCGGTGAATGGTTGCCAGCACGAATGCTTTAGGCCTGATATTTAGTTTGCCCATCATGGGGCTTTTTTCATCAGCTCGTTTTCCATAAAACAAGGCCGCGTCATACATCACATCCCCGACATTTTCGATTTGCTGGCATGCCGTTTGGGATAGTTGATGAGGGAATCCTTCTTTTTTCAAATTATTGACCGATGTTTCCGTGGGACAAAAAAGAATCGTGCTGAGTTGATCCGCCACAATCCGGTTGATCTCTTCCGGCATTTTCCGGTTGTACGATCTGAGCCCCGCCTCCACATGAGCCACCGGGATATGCAGCTTGGATGCAGCCAACGCCCCGGCCAATGTGGAATCAGTGTCACCGTAAATCAATACCCAGTCCGGCTTTTCTTTTATCAAAACCGCTTCGATTTTTTCAACCATCCGGCCCGTGTTTTGCCCATGTGTTCCACCGCCAATGCCCAGATTATAATCAGGTTTGGGAATTTCCAGTTCCCTGAAAAACACCTCAGACATATTGGCATCAAAGTGCTGACCGGTGTGGATGATGTTTTCTCTGATGGGTCTTGACTGCCCGGACTTTGCCTGTTGCGCAATTGCTCTGGAAACTGTAGCGGCTTTAATGAATTGGGGGCGGGCACCGATGATGGTGATAATTTTTATCATTTTATTATAGGTGCATCATAACTAATAACTGCTCACTGGTTATCAGTGTTGGTCTTTTTTGAAAAAATCATGGGCCATGACAGACATGGGAACAAAAGCGTAGATCCGCTTGAGAAGTGGTCTGGCATATTGGATAGCGCTGTAGACAAATCGGTCATTTGCCGGAAAATCAGAGGCTTTTTTGTTGGGCGCATCCCAAATGCTTTTGAATTCATTTTTTGAAATATCCAGTTTTTTCAGAACATAGTCTTTAAGTGCTGCCATTTCTTCTTCTGTACCAAAAGGTTGATCGATTTGCGCCAAAGCCTGCTCCCGGGTGATGGCCCCGCTTAAAACCTGGGCGGACAGATTAATCCGACGCTTGTCAATATCGAACTTTCTTGGCAGCCAATAGGCCATGGCAAATTTGGTAAACAGGTTTTCATGGTGATGGCCGCCATAATCCTGCCAGCCAAACCGCTCCTGAAGCATTTTTCTGGCATCCTGTTTTTTATATGCCAGATAATAATAAGGGCGAATATCTTTAATTTTTCGAACAAAACCAGCATAAACAATCCTTGCAATAGACAACTTGGGATAGGTTCTCAGTCGCACCCCGCGGCCGAATTGCTTATGGATATGAATGATGTCGGCCCCGCTGGTCCATTCCTTGGGCTGCTTGCCTTCGGACCGGAAATCATTGCCTCGGATGATGAACTTCACGTTCTCTTTCAAGGCAATTTTATACATCACCGCTTTGATGGCCCCGTCAGTGGGGGAATCGATCCATGGAATCCCGGCCCGCATATAAGCGTATAACAGATCTTTCACCTCTTCATAATCAATGACATAGGTTTCCAGATCAATATCCAGCGCCTTGGTGACCTTGTATATATTCTGTACTGCAATTTCTGAGCTGAATCCATTGTCCAGATTCACTGCCAGAGGCCGCAATCCATAGTCTCTCATCAGCACCAGCAGATACGAACTATCCACCCCGCCGCTGACCCCGACAATGCAGTCATATATCCGGCCCCTTCCCTTTTCCTTCATCCGGTCGACTATGGCTTCCCAGTCTGCCAGGCCTTTATCACCCCGCGGATATGTGTCCATCATCAGTTCCTGGAACCGGCAATAATTGGACACCCCTTTTTCATCAAAGGTGATCCCGGGAATGGAGGTATCCCATATCCCTTTGCTGCATACCTGATATGTTTTTGCTTGAGAACTCACTTTTATATTTCCGTCTTATCGAACAACCTTGAGATATCCGCCTTGGATGGATAGTTCACAAGCACCGCCTTTCTCGGGCCATGATAAACAAACAGACTGCCGGCAGCCAGGGCATGGGCCCTCCCCTGCTCAAATCCTTGCTTGAAATCCTCCAGAGAACCGGCCCCGCCGCAGGCGATCACAGGAATAGAAACTGCATCCGATACCTGCCGGACCAGATCAAAATCATACCCGGCCATCATGCCATCCTGGTCGATAGAGTTGACCATGATTTCTCCGGCGCCCAGGTCCGCTGACTTCATGGCCCAGTCCACCGGCTCTATATCAGTATTTTTTCTTCCCCCCAAAATCCAGACACGATTCTCTTTCCACAAGGTCTTTTTCACATCCATGCAAACCACAATACTCTGGCTGCCAAAATATTCCGCAGCCTGTTGTATCAGATCCGGATTTTTCACCGCAGCTGTATTAATGATGATTTTTTCTGCCCCGGCCCTAAAAAGACTTTCCATCTGTCGCAAATTACTGATCCCGCCACCTACGGCAAAGGGCATGAATGCCTCATCACCAATGGATGTGACAAGATCAACGGATATGACACGATTTTCCCTGGATGCACAGATGTCCAGAAAAATCAACTCATCTGCTTTAAGGTCATTGAATATCCGGACGGCATTAATCGGATCTCCGATATATCGTGGATCCTTGAACCGGACAGTTTTGACAAGCCCTTTGCCTTTGAGAAGAAGAACCGGAATAATCCGTGGTAAAAACATTATAACTCAGCAAAATTTTTTAAGATTTTCAGGCCGGCATCATGGCTCTTTTCCGGATGAAACTGGCAGCCAAAAATATTCTCATGCTGAAACGCCGAAACAAAGACATTACCATATTCTGTCTGTGCAATCACATTTTCAGGATTGGCACAATTTACAAAATAAGAATGCACAAAATAAAAAAAATCCTTTTCTGTAATATCTCCCAGAATCATACTCTGACTGCAGATCTGCAAACGGTTCCAACCCATGTGGGGTATTTTCAAGATAGAATCGGCAAAGGAAAACTTCGATGCCCGACCTTTGACCCAGCCAAAACCATGAGAAAATCCTTCTTCGCTGAACTCAGTCATCAACTGCATCCCCAGACAAATGCCCAGGATAGGCGTTTTTAGTACCATCACCGCCTGGTTCAACGCATCTGCCAGACCCGTGGATTGCAGAATATTCATGGCCCGGGAAAAATGCCCGACACCTGGAAGAACCAGCTTTTCGGCCGTCAAAACCTCATCCGGATCCGCTGTTATCCTTGAAGTAATGTCAATGCGCTTAAAGGCCTTCTGTGCGGACCGCAGATTGCCCATCTTATAATCCACAATATGAATCATGCGGTCATATCAGGCCTCTGCCTGCCAGTTTAAATGTGTTCCAGGCAAAAATCACCGCACCTATAAACACCAGATACATGCTGAAATACTTTAGCATCTTTTGATTTGCGCTGACGATGAGACCACCGCTGAAAATAATAATAATTGGCACCAGAATCAGATGAAATCGCTCCTGCAATGCAAAGCCACTGTTTGCCAGCACAAAAAGCCAAGAAAAGAATACAGCCAGCAAGAAAACATGGTTGCGCCATTTGTTATGCTTGACCATCAACAAAATACCGGCAACCATAAAAAAACCCAGCACATTCCTGAAAAACAAAGCCCCTGCCATCATGGCAGCATTGTCCTGGTGGGTATTGACCAGCGTGGGAAGCGGCCCGATAAAAGCAAGCGGCGCAAACACCACTTGCGAGGCCATCGTCGCAAGCTTGTTGCCCCTGGCTGCGTAAAGACGCATATGGGCTTCAATATGTGAGCTGCTATATCCCAGATAGCGTGATGTTTCTTCCATAACTTCCGGGGCCAGATCCACACTGAAAAAAACCGTGACAAAAAGGGCAGCCACAAATGCAATGGCAAACCTTTTGAAAATGGGACCTACCCGACCGGAGGTCAACAGAAGAGCGGTCATAAAACTTAAAATCAGAACCACTGCCAACGCATTTCTGAAAAAAAACATTAAAACAGCAACTCCCCCAAAAAGGATCACTTCTTTTAATCTCAGGTGTTTTCCTCTCAAAAGTCTGTCACCGGTATTAATAAAAAACACCACCAGAAAAACAATGACTGCCTCTTTCAGGTGCAGGCCGCAATGATATATAAGTGGAGGGGCAACCACCGCCATTATGGCTGAAATCTTTGCTGCTTTTTCCCCAAAAGACCGCACTGTAATATCATAAACCATCACACAAACCCAGGCGCCCAGCAGTGAATTGACAATTCTGAAAGCGATTATTGAATCAAAGGTAATTGCATAAACGATGCCAATAAGTGTGACGATACCCTGAGAGGAAAGCTTGTCTAAATATGTCAGTGCTCCCACATCGAAATTACCTGCCAGGAAAAAGTCTGCCAGTCTGGCTCCTTCCCAGTCATATAATCTGGCATCACCTGCATCAAATTCAAAAGGCAAACCTGTCATGATCGTAAAAAACACATAACTAAACAGGACATAGGCCACCCGGACCCATAATGCCGTCCAGAAAACTTTTTTCCGGAATATTTTTTCCGGCAGGCTGGACCAGCGGCGGGCCAGCCGGTACATATATGAAAAGGACAAAAATACAACGCCGGTTCCAAATATAATCCAGATCACCGGAAGGATGCGGGAAAAAAAAGTCAAAGAGATACCCATCAGCAACGTAGCATATAACACCATAGACCGCTGATACAAGTATCTCAAAAAAATCATTTTCGTCTATTGCCCAATAACCTGAGATTTATTTAAAATACTTTTGTACACATTTATTATTTTTTGAGCAATAAACCGGTTGTCCAGATGTGCGATCTTTTCTCTGCCATTGGTACGGCCTTTGAAAGCCAGCGCCAGTTTGATCTTCTCGGCCACATCCTTCGGATCAAATCCGGTTAAAAAGCAACCTTTGGTCCCTTTGACAACTTCCCGGATATCTCCCACATCCGTGGCCACGATGGGGCAGTTGCAGGCCATGGCTTCTTTGATTATCTGTGGGGAGCCTTCTGTAAAAGACGTCATTAACAATAGTTCTGCCCCGTTGATCAACAGGTTAACCTCCTGGCGGGTTCTTCCCGAAATTTCCTTGATGGATGTTTTAGGGATAAGTAAAAGGGCGCTGCTAGCCAAGGTGAAATTTTTGACATGATTTTCAAATGATGAACTGAACAGGATATAGTTCTGAGAAGAATTTATTCCCAGTTCCAATTTAGCCCTGTTTTTTTCTATGGGGGAAAAAACATCGAAATCAACGCCGCATGGAATAATAAAAAAACGCTTACTTTTAAAAAAACACTTTACCGCCAACTGGGCACTCACGTAAATTGAAGCAGCACTGAGTATAGATGCTATAGAAGATAACACCCTGTTTTTTGGAATATTAATGTCTGATCCATGAAAAGTTGTTATCACTGGTTTTATGCGCTGCAGACAACACAAAAGCCCAATGTGACCACCGTGGGCATGGATTAGATCGGGTTTAAACTGATCAACTTTTCTATTTATTTTCGATAAATTTTGTAGATATCCCTTGTAGCCGCTTCCCTTAACACAAAACAAATCAAAGCATATCTGCCTGTCAATCGATTTGCAAACCCTTATCTGATCAGCAATGAAGGCCTGATGTATTTCAAAATTGAAATCTTTATAATTACCGCTACAGACAACAAGTATTTTCAAAATACACCCATAAAAGAAAAATGAAAAAAAAATTCAATTTAATCTGCCTGCTTTTAGCCTTGCTTCAAAAATTTCAAAACATCAGGATTTTATTTTTCCGGAGATGTGGTTGGGAAAATAAAGAAAGAAACCAAGAAAGGTATAAAGGTCATTTATAATTTTAAAAACAAAGATTGCAATGAAGTTGGATTCAATTCTATAAATTTTATAGGATCTCAACCCTTGTAATAGTAAATAAATAATCATTAAAATAAAACTAACGGTAGTCGATATTAACGCAAAAGATATTGATAATAACAAAAAAACAGCCGAGTACCTTGACCGAAAAAAAAAAAGCATGAATCTCCTATCAAAAAAATGCTTTCTAATCAGTATACCTTGGCATAAAAGTCTTGCTGTAAATAAGAATTCAGAAAACCGCTTTTTGTTATAATAACTGACAGTATGGTGTATAGCCATAATAATATTTGGATAAAAACGCAACGCCAAACCTGACGAATGCATCTGGAGTCCAAAATCAATATCCTCATTTGCGCATAACCGTGTATCCATACCACCAACCTTTTCCCAAATTTTTTTTTCGATGATGAAAAGGCCGCCTGTTGTTTTTACATATTGGAATTTATCAGGAGGTTCTCTTAGCTTTAGATGCTCTTTCTTAATGACTTCTCTTAAATCCGCAGAATAAAATTGATTTGCATAACTCCCAGACAGAAAAGGATACACCATCTGGCTTTCTGAAACGAAAAAATAGGGATAACATTCCGGTAAAAGTTCCATATCGCCATCGATGAAAAACAGAATCTCACCTTTTGCAGCCATCGCACCCTCATTCCTTCCCAGAGCCGCATTAACTTTCCCTTCAAGTTGAATGACTTTTACAGGATGTTTTTGAGCTACCAATACACTTTGGTCTGTTGATGCAGAATCGACATAAATAATTTCGGAATAAACAATTCTGTTGAGTGAAATAAATTTAACGACTGACGATATCGTCAAATCCAATGTCTTTTCAATATTTTTGCCAATGATGATAAAAGAGATCATAAAATCAGCTAATAATTTTTGGCGTTGAAAAATTAAATTCGAATTCTAATACTTTTAATTAAATTTTTGAAATATCTTAGAATAATGAATATTAAACCGAATACATTCCTTTGCTGGTTAAACTCAAAATTAATAGATTTTCGCATCGAAGCCATTTGCTTTTCCAATATTTCTTGGTCTTCACTTTTGGCCTTAAAATAGGTATATTCATCGTTAAACAACCAAGAAGGAATATAATTCAATTGTTTCATGGGGCAATTTGCAGCTAAAGCGGAAAGTCCTATCGAACTACCCTCACCTGATTCATAAAGCCTTATTGATAGGTGAACCGATAAATAATTCCAAAATTTCAAAAACTTATCTTTATTTCCTACATGTTTTTGAAAAACAACAAATCCTTCAGAAATGTGATTTATTTCTGAAAATTGAACATTCATTTCTTGCGACAGTTTACTAAACATTTGATTTATTTTTTTAGGTGTATTCAAAACAATTTTGGAGTTTGACTTTTTTATTTTTTTTTCTATCTTTTGCTCTAAGTTCTCCATCATTACACTTAAAATAAATGTATCGTCTTTAATTATTTCCATAAAATCAATTTGTGCCGTAATTCTGCAATCTGCGTCCAAAAATACGCAAATTGCATGTTTATCGAGAACCTTTTCAATAACGAATCGTTTGTCATGAAAACAACGCCTGACACCACTAAAAGCATGCTTAATCG
Organism: Desulfobacterales bacterium; assembly: GCA_963675805.2. Classification (GTDB taxonomy): domain Bacteria; phylum Desulfobacterota; class Desulfobacteria; order Desulfobacterales; family Desulfosalsimonadaceae; genus SURF-3. Next base: position 885,546 of record CAXXNU010000007.1, read on the forward strand.
GAACAACATTTGGAAAAAGGGCAAATGTTTTTGGCGCGTCAGTTAGGATGTAGAGTTTTCTCTCAGGATGAAATAGCAGCAAATCGCTTGCGAGAAACATAGATAATATTCTGTATTCTTTGCCCAATGCAAGAGTACCAAAAGCAATATCAAATGGATTCATTTCTAATACCAATTTTTGTTATATATTCAATCAATTGTCGATCAATATCAAACTTTTTTTTGAAAACATTGTAAGAATTTAATCCCATTCTTTTTCTTAAACATTTATTTTCTATTAACACTTTCATCTTCTTTGCCAAATCATTTTTATCGTCAATATTCACTATAAATCCATTATGTTTATCACATATTACTTCTGGCAAACCCCCTGCATAAGTTCCAACCACAGGCAAGGCAGCAGAGCATGCTTCGATAACTGCCTGGCTAAGACCTTCTGTAAATGAAGGATGTACATAAAAATCTATATGAGGCAATATTTCATAAACATCGTTTCTTCTTCCTAAAAAATATATATTTGATTGAATTTTAAACTTTTCACAAAGATTGGAAATATAGCGATTATATTCATAACTTTCTGCGTTGTCAGTCCTATTCCCGCCAATATGAAGTAATAGAAAATTATTTATATTTAATTTATTTTTAAGCACATCTACACTTCTTACAAGCGTCTCAACCCCCTTTAAATGTTCAAATGCCCCAACATTAGCAATTATGATTTGATTATCGAATTGTATTTCTGGTAACAATTGCTTAAGCTTGGTTTTAGACTTTTTTTGATGTATATCTTTTATTCCGACATAAAGACACTCAATCTTATTAAAGTTTCTTCCTGAAAATTCATTTATTTTCATTCTTATGGCATTAGAATTACAAAAAATTTTTCGGGATACACCTACCATAGATAATAAAAAACACCGTAAGAGCAGAAATTTAATTACTCCTTTTTGTTTTATATATTCATTTTTATTGTTTAGAGTTAACAAGGAACGAAATGTATTATAATTGTCCGCCCGAAAAATATAAGCTAAAATTAAATTAAAAACCCTTAAATAATTTACAAAATGAACATGAACTTTTTGGGGCCGATATTTTTTATAAAGGAAAAAAAGGTCAATAAATACTTGAAATTTATTTTTTTGGGAGTCAAGAATTATAATAGTTGCTTTTGTATTCTTTAAATCATCTTCTATTTGTTTGTGAAAAATATTATCTAAAAAAATAAAAACAGAGTGCCACCCTTCCGCATAAAGTTTTTTACTCAACTCCAAATTAAACTTATCAAATGATGAATAGATTTGTGGGGTCGTCGCTACAAAGTGAAATATCGATTTATTCATGAAAAAATTTTTCCCCATATATCCACATAATGATACCTATCAATGTACATGCATTTCTTTTAAGTCATTGATTTTAATATTAAAAAATATAAAATTTCTTAGATTAAAATAAGTTATACTTTGCTATGGCATATTCAATTCATTAAAATATGGACGAATTTTGCTAATTATTAACAAGTATAAATTTGAGATCCACAGCAAATTGTTGATAATTGGATTTTGCGTTAAAATTTTTTTTCCAGTTTTGAGCGCTATGTTCTCTCATCTTAATATATCGTGATTTGTTCGAAATAATGTAATTTATTGCGTCAGCAATTTCTTCAGAAGAAGGGGTTGCGCTCAGAAGAACGCCTACATTTTCATTTATTATCTCTGGAATACCACCGATTTTTGTTCCAATTATTGGAATTCCATATGTTTGGGCTTCCTGTAGTACTACTGGCACACCTCCCTCCTCTTCGGAACATAATATAAAAATATCAACTGGCTCATGCAGATAATACTCCAGTAATTTTTTATTATTAATTTTTCCCATAAGCTTATAGTTGAAATCTTTAACCTTTTTTGCGCTTGCCAAATTGTTAATCTTCTCAAATTCCGGTCCATCTCCAAAATGAATCCATAGAACTTTTCTTTTATACTTTTTAATATAAAAATTTAAACCTTCTATAATCAAATCAACACGTTTTCTTTTTATTAAATACGAACACGAAACCACTCGTACAATTCCATCATTAGAATATGAGCTTCTATTAACTGCAGCTCTTACACCCAAATAACAAGTCTCTATCTTTTTGGAAAAGTTTGGATATCTTTCTTTAAGATAAAAGGCAGAATTCTCTGAGGCGATATACATTTTGGCTAATTTTTTCAACACAAATGGGTAACACGGTATGTAGCGATTATTAGTCTGAAATATATCATGACCATGTGCTCTTGATACAACTTTTATATCATTTATCGAACTTATGCCCAACGTAATTGCATTGCACCAAAATGTATAAAAGAGAGTATCAAAAGGATCTAAACCGCGTTTGATTTTTGAATCAAGCCATTTTTTAGCCAAATGAGCGGTTCCGGTATGATAAATTAGTCTTTTTAAATGATGAATTTTAATAATTGCTAAAGGTTTTGAGATAATCTCCAAATAAGTATATTTGTTCATCAGAGCGCAGCATAAAATTTTCAAACTTGAAGATTTTTTCAATAATTTTGCAAGAGATAGATCAAAATCAAAAAGAAAATGCGACGAAACTCCATGATCAGTCAAATATGATGGGACCACAACAATCTTAGCGAATTTGTCCTTGAGGTAGGGAATTTCATTTTCTATGAAAGCATGTTCAGACATGCTTTCATCGCCATAAGGGTAATATTCAGAAAACAGGTAAAGTATACTCATGTCATCTGCCTAACCTCAGTATCTTTTTCAAGACCCGCTTTATTTTCTTGGAAAGAGAATTATATCGAAAATCATAAAGACTGGCATAATCATCGTAAAAAAGCGGAAATTCATTTCGAATGACCGCATCTCGTTCAGCAGCCACATGACACCTATACTCTGGTGCGTTACTCACCCCGCCGTCCGCCATGGAAGCCAGCACCATGTTGTAGTATTTATAAGAACAATTGGGTTGCGCCAGCGCCTTCAGGTAAAACTCCCAGTCTGCAACGATCCGGTAAGTTTCATTGTAAAGCCCAATCCGCTCAAAAAGACTTCGTTTGATCAACATGCAGTTGTGAGGCAGATATTCCGTAAACAGCCAGTAGAAAGTTAACTTGGATGGAAATATTGTGAGTTTCTCCCCGTCAGGGCCGAATCGATGCTGATTGGTATAGACGATATCCGCTTCCGGTTTTCTGTTCATAATTTCTGCCAAAGCATCCGGGGCATAAAGATAATCTCCGGAATTGAGGAATAGACAATAATTTCCACTGGCTTTTCTGATCCCCTTGTTCATGGCGTTGTAAATACCGGTGTCCGGTTCTGACGTCCAGAATGCAAATCGAGATGCGCATTTTTCGATCACTTCCCTGCTGCCGTCATCTGAAGCCCCATCAATGAGGATGAATTCATAATCATCAAATGTCTGATCAAGAACGCTTTGAATAGTTTTTTCCAGCCCCGGGGCGTTGTTCCGGTTGATGGTGATGATAGACACAGCAGGCGTGGGTGTTTTTGGTTTAAGTTGGTCAGGAATCATATTTTTTTAAAACTTTTTGCAATTCAGCTATCAAACCTCTTTTATTAGCCGGAAGCGCCAGAAAATTTCCTTCAAATATTTCTGAATCAATAGGGTCAAGCGAATCGACGTTGAAAAGGCTGTAGCTCAGCCTCATCAAATACTGAAAAATATCTGCTGAAGTATCGCCTTGGGTATTGAGCAAATTATCTGAAAGCTCGGACAAAATGACAGGCTGATGGTTTTTCAATGTCTCAGAAGCACCTCTAAACACCAAATGTTCAGCCCCCTCTGCATCAATCTTTATAAAACCAGGAGCCAATGAATATCGTTCAACCAGATTGTCAATGGTTTCTCCGTTAACTCGGTTTTTCATTGACGTGTTGTCCCCGATTTCCGGGTGTACCAGATCACCAAGAGATGAGTATTCCTCCATTCCCGGAATCACATTCATCTCGTAATGCCCGACTTTGTCCGAGGCAACCCCTTCATAGACCTTGACCTTATCCTCTTTTTTATTCCTGAGGATATTTGCTTTAAGATAACCCAAAGCGGATTCTACCGGTTCAATGGCAAGCACGGTTCGGTCATTGTTTATCAAATCTGCGCTCAGAACTGTAAACAGTCCCACATTGGCACCCACGTCGATCACATCTTTAGAGGGGTCCACAACACGCCTGGCTAATACGGCCAGCCATGATTCATATTCCCTGAACTGCAGCAATCTTTTCATGATGTGGGATTTGAAAGACATTTCAAAAACACCGTTGAAACTGTCAATACGTATTATCAGGCTACCACCCTCCACTTTTTCAAAAACAAAATCGTAGAATTCTGAAAATGGGATTTGGGTATGCTTCAGCCATACCCCATGTAAAGAGATCAAGGGATAAAAGAACACGGATAATACCTTATTTCTTTTGATGAATTTTTTGATCTGCTTTAAGTTGGACTTGTCCATACTCTTGAACTGATTCTTAATTCTTGTCTTTGATGGTTATTAGTGACTTGTACAATTCAATATGTTTCCTTGCTACAGCAGCCGCTGCATAATTATCGAGAACTTTTTGCCTGGCATTTTGCCCCAACATGTTTTGCAAGTTGTTCTCAAGGCACCAGTGGATACCATGAGCCAGATCTTCAGCATCAAAAGGTTTCGCCAGGTATCCATTTTTTTTATGATCAATCATGTCACTGTTGCCGCCAATATCAAAGGCAGCCACAGGTGTCCCGCATGCGAGGCTTTCCATAATTGTGTAGGGTAGATTTTCATGAGTGGAGGGAACCACCATGACATCAGCAGCGGAATAGGCGATTGCCAGAAAATGATCATTGGAGATGTAACCTAAATATTTGGCTTTAAAGAAAGAGGGCGTCTCTTGTACTGAATTCATGGCACCAAAAATCAATAATTCTGTTTCTCCGTGTTTAAACCGATTCTTTAGAATATTTAGCGCCTTCTGAAGGTACAAATAACCTTTCCTTTTGTCTTTAGTCGCTTGAATCGCTCCAAACAGGACAATTTTTTTTTCTTCAGGAAGATTTAAAGTCTTTCTGGCAATAATCTTTTCAATAGTGTTAAAAAATTTTGTGTCTATTCCATTTGGAATGACGTGAATAGGTCGCTTCCCCAGCAAATTGCTTTTTCGGGCACAGTCAGCAATCCATTTGCTGGGACAAACAATATTCAATTTCAGAAATTCATAACGTTTCTTTTTAAGCAAAAACATTTCCGTACTCAAATCATATTTCTGGTCCGATTTAAGTATTGGGCAAAGCCCGCATTGACTTTTATAATACTCCTCACAACAGGAAAAAAAATGACAGATCCCTGTAAAAGGGAAGCATCCATGAAGAGTCCATACTATGGGCTTTTCCACTTTTCGCAGATCCTTGAAGTTGACAAATTCACCTTCCACCCAATGCAAATGAAGAATATCAAAATCGATCTTTTCAAGACTGTTTTCAAGATGGCTGAAAAAAAGATCATCCAGGATGACGCGATCTCTTTCAGGGTATCTGGCCCACTTTTGTTTTCTGAGCTTGTTTTTCAATTTATATTCTAACCACTTGATACTTTTGCCAAAAACAGATTTTTTATCATGGAAGTCAAAAACATTTAAAACTCGAGGGTTTGTGGAATGCTTGTGCATCACCAGAAGACGTGCATCAATCCCCTGATCGGTCAATGACTCAAGCAACCGGTACGCTGCTTTTGCGGCCCCTCCTCCGGTATCGGTGGTATTGCAGATAAGTATTTTCATTTTGGAATTATTTTTTTGACCGCCCGCTTTAAAAAAAATACATGTTTTTTTAAAATTTCCATATCTCTGTCCCAGACACACAACCGAATAATTTGACAATAATAAAAAAAGATATTTCTATAATTGCTATTCCTGATTTTCTGGTCAATTTTCAACAGGCAAACATGCAAATATGTCCTTTGTAGCTCTCCATAAGTGATATTTTTGATAGAAAGGGTATTTTTTTTTCTCCGATTATATGCATCCTTATTTGCGATATACAGCCAATACCAGGCTTTGATATTGTTTTCATTTAAAGATATATTATTTTTGTGTTGTCTGTAATAATACAAAGGCTCTTCTATACAAAATACTTTGCCGACTTCCTCCATTTTATAATAAAAATCTTGATCAAAGCCTCTATTGAATTTCATATTTATTCCATCTGTTAAGTCATAAAAACTTTTTTTAAATGTTGCAAAAGATGTTATTTTTTTCCCAGCAGAAACCGTTAGTTGGCTTTCATCGTTTGGTAAAACACCACCCCATCTAAAGAGTTCTTTGACTCTTAATTTCTCATCGCACAAATAATTTAAAGTATAGACTATAGCATAGTCTGGCAAACAGAGATGGCATTTGACAGCTTTTTCTATAGCAGTATCTTCCAAGGCATCATCAGGACCCAAAAAACCGCAGATTTCCCCTGATGAGTTTTCCAAGGCTCTCTTAAATGTAAAAGCTGTTTTTTTATTTGAGATATTTTTTAGTATTCTAATTCGCTGGTCTTTTTCTAAATTTTCATATAATTTTTCAGGGTTGTCCGTTGAGCAATCATCAACTATTATGATTTCCCAGTTCTTGTAGGTCTGACGCTTAACGCTATTTATAGCTTCTTGTAAATATTTAGAATTATTGTAATTCGCTACCAACACTGAAAATAATGGATTTTTACTCATGGGAAATTAAATTGTAATTTATAACAATAATTTTATTTAAAATTTTTTTAAGAAAGCTATACTTTACCCCTTTAGAATACCACTTGTAGAATCTATTTCCTTTTCTGTAATACCAATAAATTTTATATAATTCAGAATCGACTGCACACCTGCGCATGATTGAGAAATCTTCTGCACTCAAAAAATTATCATTATTTTTTTTGAATTTTTTAGACTGGATTTTAGAAAGGGTATTTTGGTACAAATAGAATATTTTTCGGTAAAATGTTTTAGTTGTGCATCCATTATTTTTCAAATATTCATACAATTTTTGCCATGCCTCTTTCGCGTCTACTAAATGAGGCAGATTAGATGTCTGAGTTATTGATCCAGGCCTGAGCACCCTATGATATATTATTGAATCATTCAAACAACCAACCTTTTTAGCATGGAAAAAAGATTTAACCGTATAAGGCTCATCTTCCTGAAGATTGTTTTCTGGAAAAAAAGTATCAAATCTTACAATTAATTTCTTTTTATATAAATATAACCACTGGACTGATGGAGGAAAAAATCTATTAATTGAAAAAAACTTTTCATAAAAATCTAAGCCACTTATAAATTGATCAATTTTTTCTCTTGAGGAGTAATATAATTTTCCAGTTGATTGTATTCCGTTGAAAAGCGATAGTTCCAATTTGTTATCTTTTGCAAAGCCAATCATTTTTTCCAACGAACCCGGTAAGAGGTAATCATCACTATCCAAAAAGTATATATATTCCCCTTGCGCGATTTGAAGGCCGGAGTTTCTGGCTGCGCTCAACCCCCCGTTTTCCCGGTCAACAATCACCATATTCGAATATTTCTTCTGATAATCCTCCAGGATCTTTCTTGAACCATCCAGGGAACCATCGTTGACGCAGATCACTTCACAGTTTTTCAAATTCTGGGAGAACACAGAATCAAGGCACTGTGGGAGATATTTTTCTACGTTGTAAACAGGTATGATGATAGATAGATTCATCAATCAGAAATCATTTACTTGTAAAGTCCAAGCTTCTTCATTATGGCTTTTACAAGCATTTTTACGTAAAGTAAAAATGGTTCTGCTCCGGATTTTATACTCTGAAGGTTGTTTTTCAGATTTTCCATGTTTGACTGAAGATCTTCCAGATCACCCACCCGCAGTGCAAAATATTCTGGATGCACATAGCTTTTTAGGGAAGGATCAAAATAGCGTTCAAAACCTTTTAAAGTACTTTCTTCTCCGGTTTTCACCACCATAAACATATTCTGCTTGTACCACCTGGGGACGTGCCGGTTGTTCCAGAAAACGGGCCGCAACACGTCGTGAAATAAATACCCGTATCGGTTGAATTTTTCCAACCAGTAATCCGGCCACTGCTCATTGATGTGGTTTTGCCCCATCTGTCCTGGAATTGCCGCTGCAAATAGAATTCTATTGCTCAGGGTGGTCAGTGTTTCAACCAGAATGTCGGCGCTTTCCGGCTGAAGATGTTCGGCCACTTCCAGGCAAAGAGCCAAATCGAAAGTCCTTTCCGGGACAAGCGTTTTTTCCAGGTCCACCTTCTTGAAAAAAGCCGGCGAAAGGTATTTCGATAGTTGATCCAGATTCACCCAGGTTCCGTCATATCCAAGAACGTCTTCAACACCGGCTTTCTTGAAAACATGCAGAAAGGTCCCAATTCCACACCCAACGTCCACAACACTCTTAGGATTTAGAACATTCATAATCACCGGGACAATAATTTCCGGGGCTGTCAGGCTGTGTGCTTCTTTGTGGTGGATGTACTTAGTTTTATTATCTTCAGGCATAGTTTTATGTGTTTCAGTCACCTGTTACCGGATTCAAGATTGATTTCGGGCTGCGATTCTTTAAACGACCATGAGCATTCCGGTACGATATGTCCTACTGCGGCAGGATTTACGCTAATCTGGGAGTGATTCATTTCATATACTTTCAAATAAAGACATTTTTCCATCTTGAACACGTGATTTCCAAAAGCATTGCCGTCATGGAACCACACAGAAACAGGATAGGTTCCATTTGCCAGACAGGGAGAAGACAATAAAACATCCACTCGGCCTGTCTTTCGGGGGGGACCGAAATCGGTTACCCCTGCTTGCAGAGGATTTGTGCCGGTGATAGGGCTATCATAATTATCATATATCACAAAACCAAATGACGGTTGTTTGACTGTTGAGGGGCTTTCATAAATCAAAGACATCTGTATTCTGTCTCTAATCTGTCTGGCTTCGATCCTTTTGACGATATTGTCGTCAGGACAATAAACACTAGATCTATCAGTTTGAACCATCAGATATGCATCAATGACTTTATCAACAGCATCTAACATTTTCAGGCGCCCGTTTTCAAACAGTACGCCTTTTGTGCACAAATTTTTGACTGATGCCATATTATGACTCACAAACAATACCGTCCTTCCCTCGTTTTTGCTTACATCCTGCATTTTCCCGATTGCTTTTTTCTGAAATTCTGCATCCCCAACCGCCAACACTTCGTCCACCACCAAAATTTCCGGTTCCAGGTGGGCGGCCACGGCAAACCCCAGGCGCACCATCATGCCGGATGAATAGCGTTTCACCGGGGTGTCAATATATCTTTCGCAACCGGAAAAATCGATGATCTCATCCAGTTTGCCATGGATCTCAGCCTTGGTCATGCCCAGAATGGCGCCGTTGAGAAAAATATTTTCCCGGCCGGTAAGTTCCGGATGAAACCCGGTGCCGACTTCCAGCAAACTGCCAATGCGTCCGTTATAATCAATCCGGCCAGTGGTTGGACCGGTGACTCTGGAAAGTATTTTAAGAAGTGTTGACTTTCCAGCCCCGTTTTTGCCGATAATGCCGAGCACTTCTCCTTTATTCACCTCAAGGTTGATGTCTTTCAAGGCCCATACATATTCGCTCTCTCCCTTGCAGCTCCGGATATTGGTTTCCCCGATTTTTAAGAATGGATCCTCCAGGCCCCGGATGCGGCACCACCAGCGCTTGAGATCATTTCGCAGGGTGCCGGTGCCCACGGTTCCCAAGCGGTATTGCTTGGAAAGATTTTCAATTCTGATGATCGGCTTCATTACACCGTATCCATGAAATTCTTCTCTGTTCTGTTAAAAATAATCAGTCCAACCAGAAAAACAATGACGGTAAAAATAACCGAGTATACCAGCAACATCCATTGCATGGTGCCGAGCCCAAAGAAACCATATTTGAAAGTTTCAATAATACCAGTCATGGGGTTGAAAACCATGACGAATTTGTATTTCTCCGGCACAGCGGACAAAGGCAGGATCACGGGAGTGGCATACATCAGTAGTTGCACACCGAAATCAACAAGATATTGTAAATCGCGGTACTTTGTGGTCATGGCGGAAATCAGCATGCCCAGTCCCAGTCCCATGACGCCCATCAGTATGATAATCAGAGGCAGCAACAAAAGGACGATATTCGGCCTGACCGGATAACCTTTCAGCGCAAAATACGCATAAAAAAGAACAAACAAAAGCATTCCGATGCCGAACTGGATAAGATTGCTGATAATAACGGAAATGGGCGACACCGCCCTGGGGAAATACACTTTCCCAAACAGATGTGCGTTCTGGCTAAATGTGTTTGATGTGCTTCGCAGACATTGGGCAAAATAATTCCATGCAGTGACTCCGGCCAGGTAAAACAATATGGGCGGAATGTTATCAGTTGGCAAATTGGCCATCCCGCTGAAAACCACTGTGAAAATTGCGGTCTGAAGCATGGGCTGTATAAAGAACCACGCTGGCCCAAGAATAGTTTGTTTGTATTTGGCCACAAAATCACGACGGACAAATAAAACCACCAGATCCCGGTACCGCCAGATCTCCTTAAGCCGCAGGCTCAAAAGTTTATCCCTGGGAAGAATGGCATTAGTGAAATTGATTTGTGTCATAGGTGAAATCTGTCTTATTTTATTTTTTTAAGACCAGCCCATAATCACCCTGCGCATATCTTTTTCCGCAGACCGAACATTCCATGGTCTCCGTGAGATGTTCACCACAGAAACATACCCAGCCTATCTGTCTGGCCGGGTTGCCGACCATCAATGCATGGTCAGGGACGCTCCGGATAACAACAGCACCAGCCCCAATAAAGGCGTATCTACCGATGGTGACGCCGCAGACAATGGTGCAGTTGGCTCCCAGGGTGGCGCCGCGTTTCACCAATGTGGGGCGCACCTGGGCCATTTTGCGTATTTCAGCCCGGGGGTTGTAAATATTTGTAAAAACCATTGACGGGCCGCAGAATACCCCGTCTTCCAGAGTTACGCCTTTGTAAACCGATACATTGTTCTGTATTTTACATTGATTACCGATAGTCACATCCGGCCCGATGACAACGTTCTGGCCTATGGTGCAATTTTCGCCGATTTGAGTGTTGGCCAATATATGGCAAAAATGCCAGATTTTGGTGCTGGCACCGATGGCAACATTTGCATCAATATAACTTGATTCGTGAACCGTATAATCCATCAGATTAATTCCCGGATTTCAAGAAAGGATGATAATCGCCTTTGAGTCCTACCGGCCTGACGTTTCTTATCGTATAAACGGTTTCGATACTGGGGCGTGCCTGGCTTGCGTGAAAGCCGCCCCCGTTTAAAATGTCCTGGTAACTAAGCGTGTGCAGGTCGGTGAATCCGCCGCTGAACTCAAGCTCTTTACCGTTGACGGTTATGGAACGATAGGTGCGTTGGCCCTTATGGACGATATCCGTGGGAAGATAATCTTCATTTACGCTCAGGAACCATCGAACCCGGGCATTTTCAAGTTCCAGATATCCGGCTGCCAGGTCATGCTCCATCTTATGCACCACATTGCTTTGTACGGCACCAAAAATCCAGATCAACATATCATAAAAATGGATACCGATGTTGGTGGCGATGCCGCCGGATTTCTGCGGATCACCTTTCCAGGAGATAAAATACCAGCGCCCCCGGGAGGTAATATAGGTCAGATCCACGTCGTATTTTTGGGTGGGCTTTTTGGCCTTTACCCGTGCCCGCAATGCGATGATCGATGGATGCAGCCGAAGTTGCAAAATATTGTATATGCTGCAACCGCTTTCCTTTTCAAGCTCTTCCAGTCTGTCTAAGTTCCATGGATTCAGCACCAGCGGTTTTTCACAGATGGCATGGGCGCCACTTCTTAAAGCAAACCGGATATGGGCATCGTGAAGATAATTTGGGGAACAGATGGATACATAATCAATTTTCCGACCTCTTCGCCGCATTTTGTCCACGTGCCGGTCAAAGCGCTCAAATTCAGTGAAAAAATCGGCATCTGGAAAATAGCTGTCAATAATCCCAACGCTGTCATTAGGATCCAGCGCAGCTATCATCTGATTATGTGTCTCTTTTATTGCTTTCATGTGTCGGGGAGCTATATAGCCTGCGGCCCCGATCAGAGCAAAATCAGGCATGATGTGTCCTTGCTTTTTAATGAAGGGTTTTTCAGTGGACTGTTTTTTAATGCATCAGATATGTCTATCAATAGTTTGGTTGTCAGCAGAGAATTTTACCCGGAGCATCCTATACAAATCCGCGGGTGCCTGGGATAGGCGTTTTAAGGATGCCGGTTCGATTTCTCTGCACTGCTTATACAATTTTCAAAAAATCAGGTCATGATTATATGCATTGATGCTGAATTTTAAACGGTACAGGCTGTCCAATCATACAAAAAAAATCTGCTTTCTTATTATTGATTTTTTGGATAAGCTGGGGCGTTCTCGAGTCATTTGGTTTCTAAGTTTCAAGTAATCCAAGGCTTGGGTTGCGAATTATTATTCTGACAACCATTTTCTTAAAAGTACATCATTATCCCGCTGTTGAAGATGAAGGAAAAAATTTTCCTCATGCAAAGCGCTTCTTACAATATTTACTATTTCTTTAAAAACATTAAGATATTTCAAAAAATAGTTGTTTGATATAACGCTTAGTTGATTTGTTTGCTGGTGTCTCTTTTCTCCAAAAGTATGGGATGGTATTAACGCCTTATAGATATATGGTATCTTTTCACGCACTTTTTTGCGGATTCGTTTATTAACAGGATGGTGATCAACTATCCTGATTTTTGATGCCCTGAAAATCCGCTTTTCTGCTATATTTAACATCTTGTCAATATGAAAACCTTCAAGCATCTTTTCCGGAAAACTTGATTCAAAGCACTTTTTTGCAAAATACAGTGAAATTTCAAGGCATCGTTCTGTGCGCCATCGAACAGCGCGGTGCCAGAGTCTCTGCCACTCAATACTTTTATGATAATATTTAATGGTTACAGCAATATCATATAATGCGCCCAACCCATAGCCAAACAGATCGTCATATGCAGCGTGCAAACACAGATGAAGAATAAGATCATCCGGAGACAAAATAAAGACTGAGTTATCATTCAACTCAACTTTTTGTGAATTCAACCAAAGGTCTGATGGTGATATTCTAAAAGGACTCGATTCGCTTGTAATATTGCAATGAATTTCAAGTACGCATTTTGTTTCCGAATGAATTAATGTTTTAAAATGTTTGGCATCAGAAGCTATACTATATTGAGAGCTTTTTATGTTTTTCTCTTTTTCGCCATTACTTTTCTCCATCACTTGATACCCTTCGTCAAAAACAATTTGTAGGGCCTCAGAGAGATCTTCCTCTTTGACCAGAATATCAATATCTGACATGGGGCGGAGGGCAATGTCTTTGTATACGAAATCTGCCAGATGGGCGCCTTTTAAGAGAACCACGGGAATGCTTTTGCTGTTTAAGATGGCAACCAGTTCATTTAGTTGAGAAAAAAGTATGGTGTTGCGGGCAGCGGTGGCAAGATATTGTTTGCGTAGCGCGTTTAGGGTCTCTGCCGGGATTATATTTTCCGCGCCAGCGTGTTTTATTTTTTTGTAAAGCAGCGGCGCAACGCGATGCCGGCGTGCTTCGGAGACGAGTTCGGGCCAGATTTCCGGGGAAATATCCGCAAGGCCGGCGTCTTCGAATTTGTTATTCAGTAAATCAATCAGGATTTTGTGGGTGGGGGACAATGTTTTAAGTGCTAAGTGATTATGATTTATATGGTCAGACGGTTTGGTTTTAGGTTTTTTTCTGAATTCCGGGTCTGGTGCATTCCACCCCTTTCGGGGGCAATAGACTGCCCCCGAAGGGTCGCATAAATACCTAATAAATTGATAATTCAATTAAAAATAAATTATCAAGGTATATTTTTCTTTATACACGTTCAGGGGATAAAAAAATTCCGCTAATCAAGCCAGCTTAAATTTGGTTTCTGTTCTTTAAAATAAGCATCAATCGCATCCACAACAATGGGAAGGACGCCAGCGATTTCATCTGGCAAGTCTGTTTGAACGATAAGATCCGTTTCACCCAGCGGTTACCTTTTTCTCTTTGGGTGCCTTTGCTTCTTTTCCGCCACAAGACCCCAAATCGCAACATCCGCTCCGCGTGATTTTTTGTCGGTTCAACTCCGCTGACTTCCAGAAATACCCATAACGAATATATCTGCCGAATCAGACTCCGGGCCGCAATGCGTAGCATCCACAGCCAAAGTCTTCCGGCAAAATAAAAATTTCCTGAGTCGGTTTCAGGAGTTCCTGTTTATGGCCTTTATGCCCTTTTTAAGCGCTTTTTTTACGCTTGCTTTTTTTGCGCTTGGCCTCCGGCTTTTTAAATGGGCTGTAAGATGATGGCGGTTTGCTGGAATTTTGAGAATTTTTATTAGCGGAACTTTCGAGTCGCTCTGTTCGCTGTTCCAGTGCTTCCATTTTTTTATGAGCAAAGCAATGGTTTGCTCCAGCGAAATGATATATCGTTTAACCGATTCCGGTGTTGCCTACCAGTCATCATCTGAAAATGTGAGTTTTGCTTCCACACGAAAAAGGGTAACACATTCATTTAAACATATATTTTATTTTCAGTTATTTATAAGATAATTGAGCAGTATATTATCAATCAATTTATTGGTTCAACAAAATCTGCGTCAATGGAAACGGAGATTGACTGCATAATGCTTTCCACAGATAGCACCAGCCGGTAATTCTTTTCTTTTCGAACAATCAACCCTTCCACATCTTTCAATGGGCCTTTTAACACCTTAACCCGCTGCCCCTGTGTGATAAAATCATAGGGGTAAACACTTGTTGATCCGGAAAGCGCTTTTTCAATTTGTGTGAGTTCGGCAATAAGCTTAATTTCATCAGCCACATCGATAATTCGGGCGATATGATTGGAACGAATGGCTTTATGGCGCTCAAAATCATCTGCCTGAAAAAAAAGGTACCCATTAAAAACCGGAATTAAACTGCTGCGTATACGTTTGCTGCTTGACTGCTGCCGCATAAACATCGGCAAATAATAACCAATCCCGGCCCGGGCCAGGTAATGGGCCAGCGCTTTTTCGCGTCGGCTTTTGGTATGGGCAACCCGCCATATCTTATTTTCGTGAGTGCAGGTAAGAATATGCGCCGGAAAACACGATTCCGGGTTCTGGTCTAAAGATATTGTCATATATAGATAATAACATAATTAATTAAAATGTTACATCTTCTTGAAACAGCCAGGATATTTCAGCAAAACCAATTTGAACGTTTCTCAACGATATCCTTGCGGATTTCCGGACTGCCAGCGCCAGGCGTCCGCGCACATGGCGTCTATTCCCAAACGGGCTTTCCATGATAATTCTTTTTCCGCAAGGGACGGGTCGGCATAACAGGTGCCAATATCACCCGACCGGCGGCTCACGATTTTATAGGGAACTTTACGGTTGCACGCCTTTTCAAAGGCTGTTACCATCTCAAGCACACTGTACCCTTTTCCGGTTCCCAGATTATACGTGACAAGCCCCGGCCCGGTCTTCAGTTTTTCCAGGGCTTTTAAATGTCCTTCGGCAAGATCCACCACATGAATGTAATCCCGGACACCGGTGCCGTCCGGCGTGTCATAGTCGTTTCCGAAGACTTGAAGTTCCGGCAGTTTTCCCACCGCCACCTGGCTGACATAGGGCATCAGGTTGTTCGGAATATCCGCAGGATCTTCGCCGATTCGTCCGCTTTCATGGGCACCCACCGGGTTGAAATACCGTAGCAGAGCAATATTCCATGAATTATCGGCCACATATAGATCTTTTAAAATCTCTTCGATAAAAAGTTTGGTCCGGCCATAGGGGTTAAAAGGCCTGACCGGCGCATTTTCATCAATGGGCACTGTTTCCGGATTGCCATATACAGTGGCAGACGAGCTGAAAACAAAATTCTTTACTTCATGTTTTTGCATCACGGCGCAAAGCACCAGCGTGCTGTTGATATTGTTTTCATAATAGGCAAGGGGCTGATCAACCGATTCCGCCACACTTTTCAGTCCGGCAAAATGGATGACGGCATCAATTGAGTGGCGCCTGAAAATATCATTCATGGCCGTTTCATCGCGAAGGTCTGACCGGTAAAAAGCCACGGGCTGGCCGGTAATTTTTTCCACCCGGCGGAGGGATTCTTGGCTGCTGTTGCACAGGTTGTCCACCACCACCACATCATAACCGTTTTCCAAAAGCACCACACAGGTGTGGCTGCCAATATAGCCCGCCCCGCCGGTAAGTAAAACTGCCATAAATTTTTTACCCCTCCCCGTCTGAACATTTTTTATCGAACGCAAACAGTGCGTTTAATATCATAAATATTTGATTTGATGCAAATTAAAACAGACACCCCGCAAAACATTCTTATTGCCATTATTTTCTATTCCGGTTTAAAAAATTAAGTTTGTATCATTCGAATCAACTGTTAACTTTTGCGATCTTAAAAAAATGTATTCCTGGAATCTGGAAAAGGACCGGCAAGAGGCTGAATGCTATTTAATTGAAAAACGAAGTGATTTTGTTGCCACCTATATGACGGTATCCAACCTTCAGTTTATCATTGACCAGCAGCCTGAAATCGTCACTGAGTCCACTGTCACGGCACTGACATGCGTACTAACGGGCCATGAACATGGGGCCCAGCGGCAGGCCTATTTCCTCTACAAAAAAGCCGCAGATGCCTTAGGGTCGATAATTCACCAAACCAGCCGCACAACCATCGCAAAACAGGCAAGAGATCGCCTGATCCAGATAATGGGCACAAACCGCGAAAAACCCTGTCGGGCCGCGGCCCAGGCCCTTGGCACCCTGCCCCTTCACATCAAAGGGCCTTGCCTGGAAAACAAGAAAAATCAGGGGAAAAAGGCACCGAGATGTTGCACGTCCTCATTTCCGGATGTTTCATGGCAGACATTACTCCATGATTGCGGTTTGCGTTCGGATGGTATCGACTCCGCCGGTGACGAAGCCGCCCGTGATGAGGCTTTCTGTGACCAAATCGACTATGAATGGAAAGGCCGGAACCTGGTTGTTGGTTCAAAAAACCACGCCCGGCTCCTGGTCATCAAAATGTCCCGGCCGGAAGAAGATCCAGCCATGCTTTTACAGGAAGGGTGGTGGATGGATTTTCTGGCCAGCCACCGGCATTGTTTCATCGGACCAGATGAGCATTTTCTCATTCCTGATCCAATAAAAATCCACGGCAGTTTCCTGTTCAAACTGACCGATATTCCGCAGGAGATCCCTGAAAACAAAGATATTGATCCCCGGCTGCCGGCGACCGGCTTTATGGCCTGGCCGGACTACTTTGTGTACCCCAATGAACACCCGGTGGAGGCTTTTTTGCCCCGGGACCTGTTTTTTGAAATCATAAACCGCAACGCCCTGCTTCTGGGACGGTTGGCCGCCGCCGGCATTATCCATACCGCTCCCATCCCGCTTTTTCACAACCGGGTGCAGCGGCACCGCCGGGATGACCAGGGCCTGTACCAATGGCCCCGGGGCGGACGTCTGGATCAGTGGCTCAGCTCCTGCCGGTTTCCCAATATCGGAAGCACCGGGATCCGGGATTTTGAACATTTTATTTCGTTCAATGATTCTTCGCGCAAATTATATGAACTCATCGGCAGCCATATTTTCAGTCTGGTCCTGATCAGCGGCAGTTATTTCAGGAATATTGATCCGGCGCGTGTTGGTCTGGACCCTTCCGGCAACCCGGTGGATGCCAGGGATCTTTTTGACACGAACTTCCTGGAAACAATTGTCTCAACGATCTTTGCAAATTATTACAAGGGGTTTACCGGATCAAAATTCACAGGCGCGTTTCCCATGGATCTTTCCCGGTTCAGCCAGCGGCTGGCGGAAGAAATGGGGGTGGACCGGTATATGGAAGAAGTGCTGCGGGTGGCGGAACAGAATATGATGAGTGAAAGTGAATTTGAAACATTTCTGGCCGGCCGGGGCGTTGCCCCGCGCCAGATCGCCGGCATGAAAAAAGGGGAAAAAGATATCCCCATTCTTACCGGCCCGCATCTGGGCGGATTCAATCAGCCCATTTCCCTTCCGGAACTGATACAATATACAGGGGCTGCGGCCGCCCTCTGCATATCCGGGCGGTATTGTCAGGAAAAATTATCCGGTTTATAAAAAACCTTTCCCACCCGCTTGATGTGATCTATCAAATCCGAATTGGAGATATCATGATACAGGGAAATATCAAAAGTATAGGGGAGCATCAGGTCATCAATTTCAAGTTCGATTTTGTTGCGTAATTTCAGGGTCAGGTCATCACCCACCAGGGTCAGGTCGATATCAGAACCGTTTCTATAATTCCCTTTTGCCCGTGACCCATAGACAATCACCTGATCAATCTGAGGATATTTTGTAAAAACGCCGTTGACCCGCGCGATGATATGATCTCTAAGCCCGAATGGCATGGGTTATTTGCGCTCTGTTGCCGCGATTTTTTCCAGTTTTTGCTTCAAACCGACAAACTCCTCAAAGTATTCAGTCTTGATTGCTTCCGCGATCTTCCCCGCCACTATTTCATTATAAGTATGGGACGTCAGATTTCGTTTTTGAATCATATCCATCCAGACTTCACCCGCATGAATTAAGTCAAGTTTAAATGCTTCTCTGGTTGCATCCCTGGAACCGTAAATTTGACTGTTGCCGCGGTATTCCAAAAAATCTTTCAATGTTTGCCATGCCAGTTCATGAGTATATTCAAACGCCTGAATCAACCCCTGCTCTTCAAGTTCATTCAGTTCCCCTTTTTGAACAAATTTTGTCAGCTGCATTAAGGCTTTGCAGAAATTGTTGAACCGCTGAATCCATCGAATATCTTGAACGGTCATAGTTAGCCGCTTTTGGGTTAAAAAAATTAAAAACCGCTTACAAAAAATAAGGCGTCAGACTCTCAAAGCCCTCCTCGGTAATGGCAAAGGTCTGCTCAAACTGGGCGGAGAGTTTGCGGTCCGCGGTAATGGCGGTCCAGTTGTCGTCTGCCACGAACAAATCCGCTTTGCCCAGGTTGATCATGGGCTCCACAGTAAACACCATTCCCGGCACCAGCACCACCCCGTCGCCTTTTTTCCCGTAATGGGGCACATGGGGCGCTTCATGAAAATCAAACCCCACACCGTGTCCCACAAATTCCCGAACTACCGAACACTTTTTATCTTCCGCATACCGCTGGATGGCCCATCCGATATCGCCGATGGTGTTGCCAGGCGCCAGCATGGTCATGGCCTGTTTCAAGCTTTCCCCTGCCACATTGACGATTTTTCGGGCGTCCGGTCCGGGCGTGCCCACAAAATAGGTCTTACTGGCATCCGCGTAATAGCCCTTGTAAATCAGGGTAATGTCCACATTGATAATATCACCGTCCACCAATGCGCGCTCTTCGGGAATGCCATGACAGATGACCTCATTGATGGATGTGCAGATGCTTTTTGGAAATCCCCGGTAATTGAGAGGCGCGGAGATGGCCTGGTGTTTTTCCGCAAATTCCTGTGCGATGGTGTTCAACTGCTCCGTGGTAACCCCCGGCCGGATGCTGGCTTCCATCAGATCTAAAGTTTCAATGACCAGGCAGCCGGACGCCCGGATGCCTTCAATATCTTTCGGCTGTTTCAGGCGGATGCCGTATTTCTGCTGATACAATTTCTCAAGATTCACAGGTTTGGGGTTTGTTGCGTGGAGGCAGCATCGTTTATATTTTTTACCGCTGCCGCACGGACACGGATCATTGCGTCCGATTTTTATTGCATTGTTTTTGAGCATTTTGTTTGACACATCTCCTTATAGAATAAAACCCAGGGGCTTTTCATTTACCCGAAAAAACAAATAATCGTTAAATGTTAAATAATTTGATCCGCGAATGTCAAGTATTGGATTGCGATTAGAATAGAGATTTGATATGGAACCTCCAGCTTATCACCAACCCGTCCGCGCAAGGGAGAACCATATGAGTGCCAAAACAGATGAACTGATTTTAAAAACCGCCAAGGAGATTGTTGTGAAATTCATTGAAGTGGGCAACATTTCGCCCGCCAGTTTCCATGACCATTTTCGGAACATCTACAAAACCGTTGAAGCATCCGTGCAAGAAACCGCGCAAAAGGCGGATGCGGTTAAAGAATAGAACTGGTTATCCCTTTCGCAAATAAAATCAAAGATTATCGTTTCATTACCGGCAGGCACGGTGGTCTGCTTTTTCTTGAAGGTCCGGTTTAGACAGCAAAAAAATTCACCAGCCTCATAAAATTGACGAATCGCGCAAATCCTATTTAATTACATCAGGTTATCATACCATAAAGAAATAAAGGATGCAGCGCAACAAAGAATTTGGGCTTTTTACAAAGCCGTCAATTAATGGGCTTCTGCCCAGTTCTTACCCACTGCCACATTCACTTTAAGCGGTACTTTAAACGACCAGATGGTTTCCATGATTTCCCGGCCGGTATCTTTCATTGTCTCCATCTCTTCCGGCGGCACTTCAAAAACAATCTCATCATGAACGGATAAGAGCATCCGTGATTTCAGGCCGTTTTCGATAATGGCGGCATCCGCCCGGATCATGGCCAATTTGATCAGGTCCGCGGCAGTTCCCTGAATTTTGGTATTCACCGCGTTGCGCTCGGCAAACCCCCGGGTATTGGCGTTTTTACTGTTGATATCCGGCAGCAGCCGGATGCGCCCCAGTTCGGTGGAGGTCATCAAAGTTTCCCGCGCCGTCTCAATGGTCTCGTCAATGAACTGTTTTACGCCGGCATACCGCTTAAAATAATGATCAATATAGGTTTTTGCCATTTTCTGGCTGATGTTGAGCTCCCGGGAAAGACTGAACGGGCTCATGCCGTACATGATCCCGAAATTGATCACCTTGGCCTGCTGCCGAAGTTCACTGGTGATCATCACCGGAAGGGCCTGGAACACTTCTGCGGCAGTGCGCGTGTGGATGTCTTCGTCTTTGGTGAACGCGTCAATCAATATCTCATCGCCGGAATAATGGGCCAGAAGCCGCAGTTCAATCTGGGAATAATCCATTGACACAAATGACCAGCCCGGCTCCGGAATAAACGCCTGTCGGACCTTTCGGCCTTCTTCCGTCCGGATGGGAATATTCTGAAGATTGGGATTGGAACTGCTGAGCCGGCCGGTGGCTGTAACTGTCTGGTTGTAGGATGTGTGCACCCGGCCGGTTTCCGGATTGATCAGTTCAGACAGGGCATCCACATAGGTGGATTTGAGCTTTGCAACGGATCGGTGCTGGAGCACCATGGCCGGCAGTTCATGCCGGTCCGACAGGAATTTCAGAACTTCCACATCCGTGGAGTAGGCGGTTTTCTTTTTGGTCTTTTTCTGGGTCGGCAGCTTGAGCTTTTCAAACAGAATTTTCCCCAGCTGCTGGGAGGAATTGATGTTAAATGCTTCGCCGGCCAGGGCATAAATCTGCTCTTCAGTCTGTTCCAGTTGCAACGCCAGGTCTTTGGACAATTCCGTGAGCCGTTCCTTATCCACCCGGATGCCGGCCATCTCCATGCGCATCAACACGGGAATGAGCGGCATTTCCACTGTTTCAAACAGTCGCGTAAGACCCTGATTTTCCAGCATCGGCCTGAATTTTTCCCAGGCCGCAAGCGTGATATCCGCATCTTCACACGCATAGGGCACGGCTTTATCAATTTGTACATCGCTGAAGTTACCGATCTTTTTCCCCTCATCCGTGGTGACTTCCGCATAGGAGATCATCTTGTGATCCAGAAAATCCAGGGCAATCTGGTCCAGATTATGGGCCCGCTTCTCCGGATTGATGAGATAGGACGCCACCATGGTATCCGCAACCACACCGGACAAATTTATGCCGTGCCGGCAGAGCACGGTCCAATCATATTTGATGTTCTGGCCGATTTTTTTGTCGTGTTGGTCTTCCAGCACCGGTTTTAAGTGATCCAATACAAATTCAAGATCCAGCTGGTCGGGCACTCCCGGATACGTATGGCCGCAGGGGATATAAAATGCTTCATCCGGGGTGACGGCAAAAGAAAGCCCCACCAGCCGTGCGACCATGGGATCAATGGCCGTGGTTTCCGTGTCCAGGGCAAATATTTCCGCTGTTTTCAGTTTAGCAATCAAATCTTTCAGCGCGGCCGGGTCCATTATTGCATGATATTTTTTATCCGATACATCTCCTGACACCGGGTAAGCTTTCTGGAGCTGCCGGAACTCCAGTTCCTTGAATATTTTTGCCAACGCTTCATTGTCCGGCGGATCCAGTTGAAAAGCGGCAATATCAATATCAATGGGCGTATGGGTATTGATTTTTGCAAGCTCCCGGCTCATGAGGGCCTGATCCTTATACGCCAGGAGTTTTTCCCGTTGTTTCAGGGCCTTGACCTCATGGATCCGATCATAAAGGGTATCCATGTTTGAAAAGGATTTTAACAAGGTAATCGCGGTTTTCGGGCCGACGCCCGGAACACCGGGAATATTATCTGATGAATCACCGGCCAGGCCCAGCACGTCCAGCATTTGCCCGGGTTCAAGACCGTTTTTCCGAACCACGGTCTCGTGGTCAATGGTTTCATCTTTCATGGGATCCCAGATGGTGATCCTGTCGGTTACCAGCTGCACGAAATCCTTGTCCCCGGTGACCATAATCA
Source organism: Desulfobacterales bacterium (assembly GCA_963675805.2). Lineage (GTDB taxonomy): Bacteria > Desulfobacterota > Desulfobacteria > Desulfobacterales > Desulfosalsimonadaceae > SURF-3. Next base: position 908,334 of record CAXXNU010000007.1, read on the forward strand.
CTGAAAATCCCTGGGTCACCGCCTTTTGCGCCACGGTGCCGATCAGATCATCCGCCTCATATCCGGACATTTCATAAATCGGGATATTGAATCCCCGGGTGACATCTTTGATAAAAGGAATTTGAACCGCCATGTCATCTGCCATGGGCGGACGGTTGGCCTTGTAATCTGAAAAAATCTCATGACGGAAGGTAGGGCCTTTGCTGTCAAAAAACATGGCCACATATTCCGGTGATTTGTCTTGGATCAGCTTGATCAGCATTCTTGTAAATCCGAACACTGCGTTTGTGGGAAATCCTTTGGAATTGGAAAGGCTGCGAATGGCGTGATAGGCACGGTGAATGTAAGCCGTGCCGTCAATCAGGTAAACCGTTTTTTGCTGTGTCATAAAGAACACTGTCTCCGGTTTGCGGGTTTATAAACCGATGATTTGTTCGAGCTCTTTTAATCGTGTAACATGGAAATCCCCGGCAAGAGAAGGATTATCATAGGCAACCAAAGGGACATTGGCGGCTTTGGCGGCCTGATCATCCAGGGTCGAATCTCCGACATAAAGCATTTCATGAGGCGCTGCCCCAAAATATTCCAGCACCCGCAAGAGCGGCTCCGGGTGCGGCTTGGGGCGGGAAACATCTAAAGCAGTAACCACCAGATCAAAGTAATGTTCAATCCCATGAACCGCCAGCACCTTGTTCATGGTATCGGTCCGGTTGGTCGCCACGGCAATTTTCAGCCGGCCTTTATACGTTTCCAGAACATGGATTAAATCCGGCTCCATTTCCATATACTTCAGATAGGGCGCGTACCCGGTCTGCTTCCGGAGGGCCTGGGCGGCCGCATAGGTTTCGGGATCACTGAAAAGCGAGGCAAGGGATTCATCCACCGTATGCATTTGCGCATAAGAAAATTGTTCGGGCGTCATGGATGGACGCCCGAGGTGATGCAACAAATCGTTATAATAGGCCTGGTTGGCCTTTGCGGTGTCAAACATGACACCGTCACAGTCAAAGGTCAGTATCTTGATCTTTTTTATCAAAACTATTCGACCGCCGGTGGCGTTTCGCCTGCGGCTTCCGTGGCATCGGATTCCGCGGGCGACGCTTTTGGATTTTGAATCTGCCCGGATACAATGATGCTCAAGGGTTGCTGGTCGGTTCTGTCGGTAATCATAAAAATCTTGTCAAAATACCGGCCTTCGGTTTCCCGGATATTTTTTACCGCCAGTTCATAGCCAGGTTTTCCATTCACTTCCTTTTCCGTGAGTGAAAAATCAAAGTCACCGCCTTTGAGGGCATTCACCTGCAAAATCTTAAACTTTTCATCATCCCCGGGAATAATCTCCACGGTCTGTGAAACAGGTTCTCCGGCAACGCCCCGGAGAAAAACTTTGCTGGGTTTTATTGTGGCAAACTTTTTGACCATGCCTGCCAACTGAAGACGAATCTGTTTGTTTTCCGGATCATTGGTATATACCCGGATGCTTTTTCTCAGTTCGCGGCCGCCATATCCTTTGGTCAGCAGCTTGAATGTAATTTTGTCCTCACCACCGGGAGGAATCGGTTTCGTCGGGCGTGAAACCGCTGAGCACCCTCACCCGGCCTTGACGTCGGTGATTTCGAGATCCGCATCTCCTTTGTTCTGGACAATGAAATCGTGAATCACATCCACCCCTTCGTATACGGCGCTGAATTCATACACCTCATTTTCAATCACCGCCCGGGGCATGCCTTCATCTGCGTGAACCGCCGTCGCAATGCAAAAAACGACCAGCATCGCCGCCAGCATCATGGGAAACAATCGTTTGGTCATACAACACTCCTTTAATACTGTAAATTTGTCGGATCAGACCACGGACGCGCAGCCTGAAATATCGTCTATTTAAGCAAGAACCACCCCCATGTCAAGTAGATATCCCTGAACCAAATCCTTATTCACCCTGTGGCGTTCATCAGGTGGCAAGCGTCCGCATCTCCGGTTAAAACCCTCTGTCTTCACGGACTGTAAAAGACTGGCTTAAATTTAAGAACAATTTTTCACTTATCAAGTTTTTATTCAAAATATTGCCCATTCCTTTTCTTTCTGATAAAAAAGCGATGAGAAGGAACCATCCCAACATTCGCAGCATCAGGGGGCAAAAAACTATGCAATCCAAAGACGGCCTGTCCACCGGAACCAGCGCGCTCGTCGGCGTTGCCTGTTTCATTATCATTGTTGCGGGCATGCGCAGTGCCGGCGACATACTGGTGCCTTTTTTTCTTTCTGTTTTTATTGCCATTATTTTTACGCCGCCCCTGTTCTGGATCCAGAACAAAGGGGTCCCGAGTGTTGTGGCCATTGTCTTCATCATCACCTGCCTGGTGGCTATTTTTTATCTGATTGCCCGGTTTGTGGGCACTTCGGTCAATGATTTCACCAACGCCCTCCCCGAATACCGCCAGCTCCTGGTATCAAAATCCACAGGATTGCAGCAGTGGCTCGCCGATTTCGGCATTGAAATCAGTGATGACATGCTAAAAAAATACCTGAATCCGGGCACTGCCATGCAAATGGCCGCCAAAACCCTTTCCGGCCTGAGCAGCGCCCTGACCAACGCCTTTCTGATCCTGCTCACGGTTATCTTTATTCTGCTGGAAGCATCCGGTTTTCCAAACAAAATCCGGGCCGGGTTCAAAACCCCGGAAAAATCCCTGAGGGAATTCAGCAAGTTTACGGAAAGCGTGAACCGGTATCTGGTGTTAAAAACCATATTCAGCCTGATCACCGGGATTTTTATCTGGGGGTGGCTCACCCTGGTCGGCGTGGATTATTCGCTTTTATGGGGACTTCTGGCGTTTCTCCTGAATTATGTGCCGAACATCGGGTCCATTATTGCGGCGGTGCCAGCGGTGCTGCTGGCCCTGATTCAGCTGGGCACCCTGCACTGCATGCTGGCCGCGCTGGGATTTGTCATTGTGAATGTGGTTATCGGGAGCGTTGTGGAACCCCGATTCATGGGGCACGGACTGGGGCTGTCCGCGCTGGTGGTTTTTCTTTCTCTGGTCTTCTGGGGATGGGTTCTGGGTCCGGTGGGGATGCTGCTGTCCGTGCCGCTGACCATGATCCTCAAGATTGCCTTTGAAAGCAATGAACAGACCCACTGGCTGGCGGTGATGCTGGGAAGCGACCCCTCCGGCGGACACGCATCGCTCGAAAACCGATAAAGATTTTCTGATAGTCTATGAAATCCGTTAAATTCATTCTGGGCGCCCAGTATTTTTTATATTTCGGCATTCTCGGTCTGTTTCTGCCTTTTTTCAACCTGTACTGTTACCATCTAGGATTTTCCGGTTTTGAAATCGGTGTGCTCTCATCTGCAAAAACGCTGACCACCGCGCTGTTTCCCATGATCTGGGCGGCCTTTGCCGACCGGTTTCACATCCGGCGGCCCATCTATATTTTCTGCAACTTTGCCAGCACCGCTTTTTGGGCACTCTTCCTGCTCACCACGGACTTCTGGCTGATGCTGGCCATCACGGCTTTTTATGGTTTTTTTTACGCGCCCATCATCTCTTTTCTGGAATCATTTTCCATGGATCTTCTGGCAAAAGAAAAAACCCGGTACGGCAGGCTACGGGCCTGGGGATCGCTGAGTTTTGTCATGGTGGTGGTAATTACCGGTCGCATTATTGACGCATTTTCAACAGACATCATTATTGTGATGATTCTGGCCGGTTCCCTGATACATTCGTTTATTTCTGTTGCTGTCCCGCCGGTGAAAAAAGACCGCACATCTGATTTTTTTGCCGGCGCGCGGACCATGCTCAATCGGCGGGTGATCATTTTTATGCTGGCCGCCTTTCTCATGCTGGCCAGTCACGGAACGTATTATGGATTCTTTTCCATTCATCTGGAAAATCTCGGTTTTTCCGGATCGTTTATCGGTATCACCTGGGCGTTGGCATCCATTGCCGAAATTTTTGTAATGGTCAATTCCGAACGGATCGTCAGACGCTTTTCCTATGTCAATGTGCTGATTTTCTCGTTTGCCGCTGCCGTCATCCGCTGGCTGATCCTGTATTTTGCCGCTTCCGCCGTCCTGATCCTTTTTTCCCAGATGCTGCACGCCGCAACCTACGGTGCGTTTCATGTGGCCAGCATCCTCTACATGGACCAGCTCACGCCCGAAGACACCAAGACCCTGGGCCAGGCCATCAACAACGCCGTGACTTATGGTTTCGGAATTATGGCGGGATTTCTGTTAAACGGATATTATTTTGACATTCTGGGCGCGCCCACGCTTTTTGTTATCAGCGCGGGAATGGCATTTTGCGGCGGGATGCTGCTGGTGCTGAATCAGGTGAAAAATTAACAAACAATTTTGCCGGTGGTTCAACGCATCAATCCGGCTTCAGGATCAGGAAATAGAGTGTCCCCGGGTGCTGCAGGTGACCGGCAGCCAGTTCCGCATAGCCGCCGTTTCCCCAGAAAATATCGGCCCGCCCCGGTCCTTTGATGGCGCTGCCCGTGTCCTGATTCAGAAAAAACCGTGAAAATCGGGTCCACCCCTCGATGCTGCCGGATGCATCACATTCGGGTTTTTGTGTCTCCACAAAAATCAGGGCCGCGGCCGGGGATATCTCCCGATCCAGGGCCAGGGACCGGCCAGGGGTGAGCTCAATATCAAAGCAGCCCACGGCTCCCCGGGCGGCAACGTCAAAAAACACATACCGTGGATTATAGTTCAGTATTGCATCCATTTCCGCCGGATGAGCGTTGAGATACGCCTGAATGGTCTGCATGGATACCGCTTCTTTTGACAATTTCTTTTTATCAATCAGGTATTTGCCGATGCTTTTGTAAGGATGGCCGTTGGTAATCCGGTAATGCACATTGATAATGTCATTATTTTCAAACCGGATCTTGCCAGACCCCTGGATGTGCAGAAAAAACAGGGCCACGGGATCATCCACCCACGCAATCACCGGCGCCCTGAAATCCGACGGGTCCATAACGGTAATCTGGCGGCGGGAGTAATAGGGAACAAAAGTGTTGCCGGCATAACGGCCGATACCGTCATTTTTTGCGGCATGATCAGGGCCGAGGGTCACCAGATCATCCGGCCGGGCATAGACCGGATAGTGAAACCGGCCGGTTCGCTGCCGGCTGCCCCGGAGCATGGGTTCATAATATCCGGTAAACAAGACCGGATGAACCCCCTCCTCATTATAATAGGCATACACATCAAAAAAAGCGCAAAGATAGGCCGCCAGCACCGCGGACGGCGGCTGGCTTTCAATGGCCGCAAGAAACCGCGCCATGGTCCGGCGCAGATGTCCGGCACTGAAACGCCTGTCGCCGAAACGGATCGGTTTTTCCGCCGGCATTTTTTGATAATACGCCAGACTGCCCCGCACGGCTTCAGCCAGCAAATGATAGTCCAGATCGTCCGAAAACCCCGGGACATCCGCAACCCGCAGCTTTTTTACGGTCGGCATCGTCCCGTTGCCAGCGCCTGAAACAGCCGGCGACCCAAAAATTAAAAAAAAACAAACCATGCAGATGACAAGCGGCGCGTCAAGGATTGTCCGGCAATGGCTTTGCGGGATTTTCAGGATTCGACGATGTTTTTTTTTCACGGGTCTATCGCTTCTGTTTCCATTCGTCGCGGTTTATTGTCCACCGGGGACAGATTGGGGATATTCCCGCTGCCTTTAACCATGACGCCCAGGTCTTCAAACTTCCGGGCCGTGGGCAGCACCCGGCGTTCAAGAGATCCCACGGCCCGGTTATAACTGCTGACACACCGATCCAGATCTCTGCCCAGACTGTTGAAATGGTCGACGATCTTTGCAATGCGTTCATAGAGTTCATTGCCCAGTTCACTGACAATTCTGGCATTTTCCGTGGCGCTTTCCTGTTTCCATCCGTACGCCACTGCTTTGAGAAGGGAAATCAAGGTGGTAGGAGTCGCCAGAATCACACCTCGATCAGCCGCTTCTTCAATCAGCCCCGGGGCCTGGTTAAGGGCCGCGCTGAAAAAATTCTCTCCCGGCATAAACAGCACCACAAATTCCGGGGCAGGCTGAAACCGGCGCCAGTATTCTTTTGCCGCCAGCTGTTTCACGTGGGTCCGGACATGGGCTGCATGCCGCGCCAGCATTTCCTCGGTGCGGTCCCGTTCTTCGGTTTCCAGGGAGTCCAGATAGGCCATGATCGGGACTTTGGCGTCCACGACAATTTTTCTTTCACCGGGCAGCTGAATGATCATATCCGGGCGGGTGGCATCGCCAGATGGGTGTCCGATTTTTTGGGCGGTCTGCTGTTCAAAAAAATCGCACCGGTTCTGCATGCCAGCCAGTTCCACCACCCGCCGCAGGGTCAGCTCCCCCCACCGGCCGCGCACATGCGGCATGCGCAGGGCATTGACGAGCTTTCCGGTTTCCCGCTGAAGTTCATCCTGGGTCCGGGACAAGCTTACCATCTGCTGAGAGAGTTCCCCATAGGCTTTTTCCCGGGCTTTTTCCATGGACCGCACCTGCCGGTCATATTGATCCAGGGCTTCGGCCACCGGTCGGATAAACTCTTTCACCGCTTTTTCTTTTGTGTCGAACTCATTCTTTGCCGCAGCCACATACTGGGAAAAGGTCTGCCCGGCCAGATCAATAAATGATTGATTGTTTTCGCTCAAGGCCCTTGCAGAAAGCGCTTTGAACGCGTCGGTCATGCGGGCGGTCATCTCTTCAAGCATGGCGGATTTTTCCCTGGCGATCTGTCGTTCGCTGTCAATCAGGGTTTCCAGTTCCGTAACCCGCTGCTGCTGCCGGGATATCCGGTCCACGAGCCGCTGATTTTCCTCTGTGGCGTCCCCAAGCCGGGCCTTGACCGCCTCCATCTGTGCCAGACGGCTTTCAGCAGTGGCCAGGGTTTTGGACAGTTCCAGAAACCGGTGGTTCTGGGCATCTATTTCAGCCTCCGCGGCGTTCAGATCTTTTTCAAGGGTTTCAATAAATTCAGATTTGTTGCGAAGAGACTCGTTAAGGATCGCGGCACCTGTTTTTTCCTCACTGATCCGCCGGACAAAAACAGTCCTTGCCATCAGCCACCCCAGCAAAATCCCGCCAAAGCAGCCCGCCGTTGTCCAGCCGTATGTTTGCAAAAAATGATTAAACAAAAATTCCATCCGGACGGTCCGTCTCTTGCTGATAAAGGAGAAAAAAGAATCTGTTCATGAATCCCCGGGTTGCGAGGCTTTATGTTTCAGACCGGACAAAGGTGCCACTGTTGCCCCCGGATTTTTCTTGCAGGCAGATATCCGAGATAACCATTCCCCGGTCATGGGCTTTACACATGTCATAGATGGTCAGGGCCGCGACCGATACGGCAGTTAAAGCCTCCATTTCCACCCCGGTGCGGTCGCAGATGCGGACAGCAGCCGTAATGCGGATGGCACAAGCCTTTTCATCCGGAATAAAATCCACCTGAACATGACTGATGTTAATGGGATGGCACATGGGAATGAGGTCCCATGTTTTTTTTGCCGCCATCACGCCTGCAATCCTTGCGGTTTCCAGCACATTTCCTTTTCGGATATCATTATTCACAAGCTTTTGAAAGGTATCCGCGGTCATGGATATTGTGGCCGAAGCCATTGCCACCCGGTCCGTGGCGGTTTTGGCGGAAACATCCACCATCCGGACATGGCCTTTCTCATCCATATGGGTAAAGTCAGGCATTTTCAGCACTTTCATTATAAAAGGTTATACGACAACGCTATACGAATTCTGTTTCAGGGACAAAGGGCCTGAATTTAGGTTTCAAGTTCCATGTTGCATGTTGCAGGTTGCAGGTTACAGGTTTTCAGTTGTCAGCAAAACCGATCTTCTGCTTATATTTTTTTTTCGACCCCATGATCCGGACACATGCATTCTAAAATATCATTATTCCAAAAAAGACTCGGTTTTCCGGGTCACGGTGGTTTTTATTGCATCCAGGGTGCGTTCCAATACACGGATGACGGTTTCCCGGATATCACCGGCCACCACCAGCATCATCAAATCATCCCCCACTGAAAGCGGCCTGCCTTCGTTAATGGCAACCCGGATATCCAGAATTCCCGGGGTCTGCTTTTCTTTTTGAATAATGCGAAACAGTTTCTCATGATCCACGGAAACCGTCAGCCCGGACACCTTGCGTCCATCCCGGGATGTCCCCCGGACCACGCCGTTGTGCACCAGCACCATGCCGGCCTGATCAAAATCCGGCCGCTGCCGGATCTGATCGATCATCCCCTGAATATCCATCAGTCTCTCTTTCCTGTGGTAACCACCCCGGCGGACCTTTCAGCGTCGCTTCGGAAAGCATCATCGCATCTCTCTTCAACCCACGTCTGTGCCTTTCTATAATCCTCGGCGGAGTTGATGTTGAAAAAAGACATGAGGTGCGGGTCAACCTTGCGCAAAACAGTCTCAGGAATTTTTCGCACCCGGAGTTTATTAAACATTTTTTTGATCTGAAATTTTTTTGCTTTTATTTGCCGTTCCATGGCAGGCAAACAGATTTTTGAATATGCCGCGCAAAGCTGCTCCGTACCTTCCGCGGTTTCCGGAAGCACCACCGCATCTTCCGCATGAATCCGGGAAACAACCACTTCCACCATTTCCCTGCGCAAAAACGGCGTATCACAGGCGGTGACAAAAATAAACGGGGTGCGGGCGTAAAAGAGTCCCGTATGAATGCCGGTCAGCGAACTGCGAGCCGTAAAAATGTCCGTCACAATGGTGAGGTCAAATCCAAGGTATGCAGCGGGTTGATTGGTCACCAGGATAATTTCGTCAAAAACGGACCGGAACACCGCATAAATATGATCGATCACCCGGTGGTCACCAAACCGGATAAATGCTTTATTTTTTCCGGAAAACCGGGTATTCAACCCGCCGGCAAGGATGACGCCGGTGCAGGCAGTCGCTCGTTGGTCTGTTGTTATCATTGTCAATCAGATGGCTTCGTTCAGATCATTTCGGTCAAATTATGTTTTTGTCAGATTAAGAAAAAAGATCCTTAAAATCAAGACGGGTTTGGCAAAAACAAGGGCTTGATTGGATTCAGGATGACATCAAAAGGGCTTTTTTCCCGCTTCCATGCCCTGGCTGCCAAAGGCGCTCCCGGTTTTTCAATAACCCTTGATCTTTGCAAAATCCTTAGTATACAGTATCCTGTGTTAAGCATGAGACCATTATGCATTCGGCTCTCCTGCCGAAATTGAAATTGGAATAAAACCCTTACCAAGGAATATCCCCATGGGCAAGATTCATATGGTTTTGGATGCCAAAGATTTGGCGCGCATTCTGGACAAGATGACCCAGGAAATCATTGACACCCACCGGCAGATGGACAAACTGGCCCTTATCGGGGTCCACACCCGGGGCGTTTTCATTGCCCGGCGCATTCAGGAACGCATTCTCGCGCAGCAGGGCGTATCTCTTGAAACCGGAGCCGTGGATATCAACCTGTACCGGGACGACTGGACCCGGATCGGCGCCCAGCCGGTGGTGCGAAAAAGCGAAATCGATTTTAACATTGACGGCAAAAAAATCATTTTGATTGATGATGTACTGTTCACGGGCAGAACCGTCCGGGCCGCCATGGACGCGCTCATGGACTTCGGCCGGCCGGCCCGGATTGAACTGGCGGTATTAATCGACCGCGGCCACCGGGAACTCCCGATCCATGCCAATTACATCGGACAGACCATTAAAACCACCCTGGGCGAGGCGGTCAACGTGCTGCTTGCGGAATTTGACGGTGAAGACCGGGTGGATGTTCTGCCGGAAAAATAACCCATGGGGCATATTGAACACAAGAAAAACGCATTGAAAAAACTGCGTGTCGGTATTATCACGGTATCGACCACCCGCACCCTAGCAGATGATAAAAGCGGTCAGTGGATGAAAAAACGGGCCGGAAAAGAAGGACACGAGGTCATCGTCCACCGGGTCATCAAAGATGATGCCGTTATGATTGCCGAAACAGTAGAGCAGGTGATTGCGGACACGGGACCGGACATGCTGCTGGTCACCGGGGGGACCGGGTTAAACCCGACAGATGTCACCATTGAAGCCGTTCGTCCCTTGTTTGCGAAGGAATTGACCGCCTTTGGCACCCTGTTTGCCGTGCTCAGCTTCGAGGATATTGATTCCGCGGCCATCCTTTCGAGAGCCACCGCCGGCATCATCGGCCAAACAACCGTTTTCTGCATTCCCGGAAGCCTGGGTGCGTGCAAGCTTGCTTGCAAAGCCCTGATTTTTCCAGAAGCCGGCCATATCGCCGCCCACGTCAACCGTAAGCAATAAAGGAGCCCTGCTATTATGTTCGGCATCGGAGTGCCTGAGTTATTGATCATACTCGTCATCGCGCTGATTGTCATCGGTCCGAAAAAGCTGCCGGATCTGGCCAAATCCCTGGGCCGCGCCTTAAATGAATTTAAAAAGGCCACCCGGGAATTCAAGGATTCCATGGACATTGACGAAGACGTGAAAACCATCAAAAAACCGTTTACCGACTTCAATGACGGCCTCCGGGGGGTTTTGACGGACCCGCCCCCGACGGCGGTCAAGACGGATAAAAATAAAACAGAAAATAAAGACGCAACGCCGCCGCCGGAAGATATCGCGAAAAAAGCACCAGAGGCGGAAAACCAGGAAACCGGGGCAGCGCCAAAAGACAAGACCGATCCGCCAAAGCAAGCAGAAAGTGAGACGCCATCAGATGCATGAAGATGACAAACTGCCGTTTACTTCGCATCTGGAGGAACTCCGCAAACGCCTGATCCGATGTTCTATCGCCGTTATCATCGGATTTCTGATATCCTATGGTTTCAAGGAAAAATTATTTGCCATCCTCACCCGTCCCCTGATGCAGGTCATGGACGCGGGAGACACCCTGATATTTACCGGCATTCCGGAAGCGTTTTTCACTTTTCTGAAAGTCTCCCTGCTGTCGGGCCTTCTTTTGGCCATTCCTGTCATCATGTTTGAATTCTGGATGTTTGTGGCGCCCGGGCTGTATAAAAATGAACGAAAACTCATGCTGCCCATTGTCATCATCTCATCCTTTTTCTTTGTGGGCGGGGCCCTGTTCGGGTATTTTATCGTGTTCCCCTATGGATTCCAGTTTCTTCTGGGGTTTGCCACAGAAACCCTGCGGCCCTTTCCGTCCATGAAGGAATACCTCTCTTTTTCCGCCAAGCTGCTTCTGGCCTTCGGCTTTGTTTTCGAGCTGCCCATTGTGATAACCTTTCTTGCCAGAATCGGTTTGGTAACCGTCGACTTTTTAAAAAAAAACCGGAAATATGCCATCCTGCTTTTTTTTGTGGGATCTGCCATTTTGACACCGCCGGATGTGGTGACCCAGGTCATGATGTCCATCCCCCTGATGATCCTCTATGAAATCAGCATTTTCGGTGCCCGAATATTCGGCAAAAAGCCAATTTCAGCAACTTACAAAGATTCGGAAGAATAACCCGGCGTTAAAGCACGGCCCGGCATTTTGCCATCAAAAATCTCAATTAATCCTTTAAACCGCTTTTGAAATAAGTTAAGGTTTTGCCGGTGGGTACGGAAGGGTTTTCGTTTAAAAAAAAGTGTAAAAAAATCATTGAATCCATCCCCAGCACCCTATGATTTCGGGGAATTCATACCACCGAACGGTTCAGAATTATCACAAACAAACAAGCCGCATGCACGGTCAAATTTAAACACAAAAGGTTAACAGCGAATCAATGACAGGAAAAATTCAAAAAGCATTTGTCGTATACTGCTCACCAGCCGGCACCACCCGTCACGCCAGCCGCACTATCGCCGCTGCCCTTCAGTCGCAGCGGATCGAGGTGATCGAATGCGATCTCAGTAAAAAATTCAGTGAAACCGCCATGATCACCAAAATCAACCGCATCAAAAACAATGCTTGTCTTTTTATCGGATCACCGGTGTATGTTTCCCACGCAATCCCGCCAGTGATGGATTTTATTGCCCGACTGCCGGAAAAAATGGATATGCCGGCAGTGCCCTTTGTTACCTGGGGGGGCGTCAGCAGCGGGATTGCCCTGTATGAGATGGGCCAGGCCCTGGCAGCTAAAAAAATGAAGATTATCGGGGCAGCCAAAATCATGGCCCGCCATGCCCTGATGTGGCAAACGGAAGACCCGCTGGGAAAGAATCGGCCGGACGAATCCGATGATATCATTCTCCGGAATTTGATTGCCGGCCTGTTAAAAAAATTGTCCGCAGGCGGCGACGGGGCCATCGACCTTTCGACGCTGGCCTATTATCCGCCGGATGTCGCGGAAAAGATGAAAAAAACCACCCTCAAAAAAGCCAAATCCCAGATGCCGAAGCGGAAAGTGGATGAAGATGCCTGTACAGAATGCAGAGAATGCTCGGCGGTCTGCCCCACGGATGCCATCAGTTTCACCCCGTATCCGGAATTCGAATCCAATTGTATTTTCTGCTATAATTGCATGCGATTGTGCCCGGAAGACGCCATTAAGGCGGATTTTACCAAAATGGAAAAAAGAATCCGGGACCGGGCTGAAGAATTGAAGGAAGCCCCTGATTCCCTGGTTTTTCTTTAAGGGCAGCAGCAAAGAATCCTCCGGGATTGCGTTCTTGTCTGCTCATAATTCATCCTTCTTACGGGGCTTCGCAAAATTCTGTGCGCCAGACGACCGATTAATGATAGACCATAGCCGCTTATACACATTCATTGATCATGAGAAAAAATTCGCCTTGTATTTTCTGGAAGGCCAGCGGCTGATTTATGATCTGGCCTTAAAAAATCCTCGCCAGCAAGGCGGATTCCCCTATTTCCGGGCCGCGGTCCTGAGCGTTCAGCTGCTTTTGGGGCTTTTGAAACATGGTGAATATTTCTGCTTTTATCTGGATGCGGAAAAGCCGTATTTCAGACTCAAGATTGAAATGAATACGCAAGGGCTGATGCGGGGAATGATTTATGCCGATGCGTTAAGCCCCCTGCCTTCAGCGGTTTCCGGCACGGTCCGGCTGATCAAATTCCAGCCCCATGCGGACATGCCCTATCAGTCCACCATTGACCTCGATCAGGTAAGCATGGATGAAATCATGAACCAGGTCCTTGAACGCTCCTACCAGGTGAACTCCCGGATTTTTATCTCTTCAGACAGCGACCAGAGCATCATGCTCCACCAGCTGCCGCTCACGTCAAAAGAAACCCCGTCTGATCTCACCACGGCCTTTACCCGGTATGTTGAACCTCTCAAAGCACTGATGGCCCGGGGCCTCACAGACCCTGAAGATATTTGCAATGCCTTTGCCGAACTGGGCTTTCAATCTCTTGCCAGCCAGAAGGTGGCATTCAACTGCGGCTGCTCCAAAAAGCAAATGATTGCAAATCTGCTGAAATTCATCCGAACAAATGATGAACCGCTTTTTTCGCCCGGACAGGAGACCATCGACGTCACCTGCGAATATTGCAAAACCGTTTACCGGATTTCGGAAAAAGAGATGGGGCAGGCGGCAAGCGCGTATCAATAGCTACCAAAAGCATAAAAAGCGATTCAGCGGGTATAGTAGTAACCAGGGGAGCCCGCAGCTCGATCAATAACAAGGGGTACAGGTTAAAGGTTTCAGGTATTCGTTTCTTATCTCTGATTGTTTTGTTTTTTGGGCACGAATTGAGATTCATGCATGTTAATAGGCGGGGCCCTAAAAAAGATGCGCCGTCAACCCCGTCCACACGGATAATTTGAACCATGCCGATCAGCTGGAATGAAATCAAGTCCCGGGCCATGGCCTTCTCCCGCGAGTGGGCCGACGTATCTTCCGAAGATGCCGAAGCCAAAACCTTCTGGAATGAATTTTTCCATATTTTCGATATGCCCCGCCGACGGGTGGCAACTTTTGAACAACGCGTGAAAAAAATCGATGGCCGGGACGGGTATATTGATCTCCTCTGGAAAGGCACCCTGCTCATTGAGCACAAATCCCGGGGTAAAAATCTGGACCGCGCACATCAGCAGGCCCTGGAATACTTCCCCGGCCTCAAGGACAGAGAACTTCCCCAATATATTATGGTGTCGGACTTTGCCCGATTCCGCCTGTACAACCTTGAAGACGACACCCTGCACGAATTTGCTCTTCAGGACCTGCACAAACATGTTCGCCTGTTCGGTTTTATCGCCGGTTACCAGGTCCATGCCATCCGCGAAGAAGATCCGGTCAATATCAAGGCGGCCGAACGCATGGGTCGCTTGCATGATCAACTGAAAGACGTGGGCTATACCGGGCATGCCCTGGAAGTTTACCTGGTGCGCCTTTTGTTTTGCATGTTTGCTGACGACACCGGCATCTTCCAGCGTCAGGAGTTTCAGGAATATCTGGAACAGCGCACCCATGAAGACGGCAGTGATCTGGGCCACCATCTGGCCACCTTTTTTCATGTGCTCAATACCCCCCACGAAAGACGCCTGAAAAACCTGGATGAACAGCTCTCTGCGTTTCCTTTTATCAACGGCAAACTGTTTGCGGAAAGCCTGCCGCCGGCATCCTTTGACGCTTCCATGCGCCAGAGTCTGCTGGACTGCTGCGGCCTGGACTGGTCCCGGATTTCCCCCGCCATTTTCGGTTCCCTGTTCCAGTCCATCATGGACAAAACCGCCCGCCGCAACCTGGGCGCGCATTACACCAGTGAAAAAAATATCCTCAAGCTCATCAAGCCCCTGTTTCTGGATACTCTGTGGGAACAATATGAAAAAATCAAACATAACGAAAAGAAGCTGCGAGAATTTCATCACTACCTGCGCACGCTGACATTCCTGGACCCGGCCTGCGGGTGCGGCAATTTTCTGGTCATCGCCTACCGGGAGCTGCGCCTGCTGGAACTGGCTGTATTGCGGCTTCTGAATCCAGGCGGCCAGCAGATCATTGATGTGCAGAAATTCGTGCTTCTGGATATTGATCAGTTTTACGGCATTGAGATCGAGGAATTCCCGGCCCAGATCGCCCAGGTGGCCCTGTGGCTCATGGATCACCAGATGAATTTAAAAGTCTCCGAGGAATTCGGCCGGTATTTTGTCCGCATCCCCCTTAAAACCAGCGCCACCATTGTCTGCGGCAATGCCCTGCGCCTGGACTGGAACGATATTGTTCCGGCGGACCGGCTTTTTTATATCATGGGGAATCCGCCGTTTGGAGGTAAGAGCCTTCAAAGTAGTAGTCAAAAAGCTGATATGACTCTTGTTTTTCAAGGCAAAGGGAGCCCTGCCATTCTTGATTTTGTGTGTGCCTGGTATATCAAAGCTGCGGATATGATGGCTGTGAATCCAAATATAACAGCGGCATTTGTTTCAACCAATTCCATTACTCAGGGTGAACAAGTGGCTGCACTTTGGCCCATCTTGCTTGAGGAACACATTCATATTAATTTTGCCCACCGCACATTTCAATGGAACAATGAATCACGCAGTATGGCTGCGGTTCATTGCGTAATTATTGGCTTTTCAATAAGTAACGCCTCTCCAAAATATTTATTCGAATATGAAAACATAAAAGGCGACCCTCAGCTTATTCAGGCAAAAAACATCAACCCTTATTTGATCGATGCGCCCAACGCCATTCTTAAAAACAGACGCACGCCGATTTGCAATGTATCGCCAATGCTATATGGAAGTAAACCGGCAGATGGCGGCAATCTTTTGCTATCCCATCAAGAATACAAAGAATTGCTTCATCTTGAGCCGGCTTCTGCGCCATGGATAAAGCCATTTTTAAATGCAACAGAATTTCTACACAATACGCCACGCTATTGTTTGTGGCTGGTGGATTGCCCTCCCAATATTTTAAATGCCATGCCGCATGTCAAACATCGTGTGGAAAAAGTCAGGGCCATGCGCCTTGCCAGCACCAAAGCCGCTACAAGAGAGCTGGCGGCAACACCTGCATTGTTTGCGGAAATAAGACAATCAAAAACAGATTATTTGCTCGTACCAGCACATACCTCTGAAAACAGGACCTACATTCCGGTTGGCTATCTTGCGGCCAATGTTATTTGTGGAAATGCGAATTTTCAAATACCTGACGCCACTCTGCTTGATTTCGGTATTTTTACATCCCTCATGCACAACGCCTGGACTCGTAACGTCTGCGGACGATTGAAAAGTGATTATCGCTATTCCGCCGGCATCGTGTACAACAATTTTCCCTGGCCGGAAAAACCCACGGACAAACAAAAACTGGCTGTCGAAAAAGCCGCCCAAGCTGTGCTCGATGCCCGGGACCTATTTCCCGATGCCTGCCTTGCCGACCTCTATGATCCCCTGACCATGCCGCAGGCGCTGCTCAAAGCCCACCAGCAAGTGGATAAAGCGGTTGACGCGGCTTACGGTAAAAAAAGATTTTCCACGGAAGCCGACCGGGTGGCATTCTTGTTTGATCTTTATGAAAAATATACCCGACAATAGGGATTTTTGAGGCAGGCGGTTAAAAAACTGAAGGAGACAGGCGAGATGAAGAAATGCCCGTTCTGCGCGGAAGATATCCAGGATGAGGCGATAAAATGCAAGCACTGCGGAGAATTTCTGGATCCGGCCGCGGTCGCCGCCCTGTCCAAACAGGTCATGCCCTGGTATTTTCGCACTTCATTTATCGTCATTGCCCTCTGCTGCGTGGGGCCTTTCGCACTGCCCCTGATATGGTGGCGACCGAACCTTTCACTCGCCTGGAAAACCGGACTGACCCTTGCCATTCTCGCCCTCAGCTGGTTCATGTTTCAGGCGACCCTGAAATCCATTGATGTTTTTGAACAATATTTTCATCTCCTCAATGAATTGTAACGACTGAATCCGCTTTATCATAAAAAAACAACAGCCGCCAAATAATACCTGGCCCTGATCTTCTATCTGGTTATCCACCTTCCTCAATTGCGATATTCAGGCTTTTAGCGAAGCCGTGATGCGGATCAATTATATGCCCTCACAGTCAGGCTGAAAATGGCTATGAGACAGGGATCGCACAAATCACCTGAGTTAATCCGAAAAAACTCGGAACCCTGCAAATCCCGGATACCGATTCACAGCCGATATAACAGCATCGCCTTTTTTATTAGCCGGCCTAAGAATCTGAGAGCCGAACTGTTTTTATGTGGTTTCTATTGACATCCGCCATAATTATTGATAATTGTCACACCATCGAAACAATGAATGAAATCATACGGTTTATCATATTTTAACTTTCCAATCAGAAGGAGGATGAGTAAATGAAGGGCAAACATCTTTTGTTATTACTGGCGCTTGCGGGAATGGTTGTGCTCTTTTTCGGCGCATCCATCAATGCAGAAGAGTGTGCGGATGACGGCGTTATTGAAATGAAAAACACCGAAGCATTCGACACCCACAAAATGGGTATTGTCATGTTCCACCACAAAAAGCATTATACCGCCGATCCGGACGGATACGGCATTGCCTGCGGCGAATGCCATCATGATGACAGTGGCCAGCCTCTTGAACTGAAAGAAGGCGATTCGGTAAAAGGCTGTTTTGAATGCCATAGCGAGCCCGGAAATGCCAGAAAACCGGCAGATATGGACCGGGAAGAATGGGAAACCGCGAAACTGGATTACTACAAAGAAGCACTGCATGCCAACTGCATTGACTGCCATAAAGAAGGCGGTGCGGGTCCCGTAAAATGCGCGGACTGCCATCCCAGACCCTAAAAAAAATAACGTCTGATCAAGACGAAACCATTCTAAAAACAAAAAAACCGGGAATGTCTGCAAAAGCATCCCCGGTTTTTTTATCATTTGTTGCCACAAAAACAGGCAACCCGCGTTTTCACCCTATACCTTCAACCTTATACCTTATACCTTTCCCATATCCCTTTCCTCCCGGAACTTACGCGCCAGCCGGACCAGGGTCCCGGCCCATTGGGGCATCCCCATGGCATGGATGTGGGTGTAGGTAGCAAAAACATTCTTACAACAGATGCCGTCCCGGTTATTGACAATGCCGTGACCTTTCTGCATCTCAAAAATCATGTTCGAATCCCGGCCCCGCCATTCCAGCACTTTGGAATAATGAAATTCATGACCTTTCAAGATGGTGCCAGTAGCATAAAACGGATTGTCGCGATCCACGGCTGCAATGGTGTACCCGTGGCCCTGGGGTTTTTTGGCAAATCCGAACACGATCGGCAGCACCCCGGTCATGGGATACGTCTGATCCAGCACCAGGGATTCCCCCAAATACATGAGCCCCCCGCATTCCGCATATATCGGGAGCCCCCTGACCGCTGCGTTCTTTACAGCGTTTCGAAAAGTTTCATTAGCAGCCAGTTCCCTGGCATGGGTTTCCGGAAAACCGCCGCCAATGTAGAGGGCGTCAATGCCAGAAGGAAGATCATCCTGGCTCAGCGGGCTGATATAGGTTAGATGCGCACCAGCGGTTTCCAGGGCCTCAATATTATCCGGATAATAAAACTGAAACGCGGAATCTTTGATGATGCCAATGGTTGGCGCATTCGCACCCAGGGAAACCTCACTTTTTCTTTTACCCGAGGTAATGGATACTGCTGGCTGCTTCGTTGCAAGCCGTTCTCCGCTGCAGGAAAAACTTTTGTTTTCCGCGGTGTGAGCAATATTAAGGACATCCTCAAGGTTGACATGCGCCGCCACCACACCGGCTGCCGCATCAATGGACTTTTTCGCCCACAAATGTTCCGGCGTTGGAATCAGTCCCATATGGCGTTCCGGAAAATCCTGGGTTTTCAATTTGGGAATGGCGCCGATGACCGGGACGCCGCAATGAATTTCAATGCTTTTTCGCAAAATAGTTTCGTGGCGCGCGCCGGCCACGCGATTTAAGATCACGCCTTTGATTTTCACATCCGGATCAAAGTTCAGGCACCCAAGGACCACTGCTGCCATGGTGCGGGTACTTTTAGTACAATCCAGGCAAAGAATGACCGGGGTATTTAACAACTTGGCAAGGGACGCGGTGCTGGTGGACCCTTCCGCATCCAGCCCGTCATAAAGACCGCGGTTTCCCTCGATAACGGCGATGTCATTGACAGTGGAAGTGGTATGGGTCAAAAAGGATTGGCAGACGAGAGAATCATCCGCCATAAAGGTGTCCAGATTGTAACAGGGCCGGCCGGCCGCCATGGCCAGCCAGCCTGCGTCTATATAATCAGGACCTTTCTTGAAAGGAACAACTTTTTTTCCGAAATTGCGTAATGCGGCAATGAGACCGATGGAAACAATAGTTTTTCCGGATCCCCCCCGCAAGGCGGCAATCAGCGTTCTGGGAATCTCAATCGGATCATCTTCCGGCATTACGGCTACGGCTTTGCAGAAACACTATTGCTTGATAGGCTTGATAGCAGCAAATAAAATCAATTAATCTTCATGCTCTGCCGCTGCCTGTTTCCCGGCGCCCTGAAGGCCATACATGGTGGTGCTGCCGCTGGACCAGTAGACCAGGGTGCCGTCTTCCACCAGTTTGTTGACCAGTTTCTTGGCTTCTCTGGGTTTTAATTCCAAAATCCCACTTAAATCATTGAAATAAAACTTGGATTTGGTTTTGGCTTTTTTTGTTAACGCTTCAACTATTTTGTCTCTTGCCTCATCTAATTCCATAATTGATTCCTTTGTGGTGCTGTTTCCCGGGATTAAAATATCCCGGGAAACAGACAGTTGCGCATATTAGAATTTGAAATTCGAGGTCTGGCGCCAGGTGTAGTAAGCCGGATCACGGAAATCATCAATCAGGTGATGGGTGAACTCAAGACCGGTTTTGGAGAAGAATCTTTCCCATCCGATCCGTTCGGCCCATTCGCCCAGCCGTTCATACTTTCTGGCATCGGCTGCATAGGCTTCGATTATTTTCTTGATCTGGTCGGTCATAGTCGGCCATCTCGGGGGTTCATTCGGGATGAAAGCGACAACGACCTTGGAGAATTTGGGTGCGGAGATCCGGTTGGATACTTTACCGCCAACCATCAGAACAATACCGTCCCCTTCTTTGTCTGCCAGGGGCAGAGACGGGCACATGGTGTAACAGTTACCGCAGAACATGCAGCGGTTTCTGTTAACTTCAATACTGTTGACCGTATTACCGTCCAGATCAACTTTTTTCGGTTTCAAGGCCGCGGTGGGACATGCAGCAATGGCCAGGGGCACTTCGCACATTTTGTCCAGATACGCGTGATCCACCATGGGCGGTTTTCTGTGATATCCGAGAATGGCGATATCAGAGCAGTGCACCGCGCCACACATATTCAGGCAGCAGGCCATGGAAATCCGGAGATGGGCAGGCAGCCGCATATTCTGGAAATCGGAAAACACTTCGTCCAGGGTCGCTTTGACCGTACCGGACGCATCGGTTGCCGGGGTATGGCAGTGAATCCATCCCTGGGTATGAACGATGTTGGTAATACCGGCGCCGGTGCCGCCAACCGGGAACTTGAAGGAGCCGCCGTCAAATTTGCGGCTTTCAAGGTCTTTGATCAGGGGGTCGACTTTGTCCTTGCTGTCCACCATGAACTCAATGTTGTTACGGGTGGTAAAGCGAAGGTGGCCGTCACAATGTTTGTCCGCGATTTCACAGATTTCGCGAATCAGGGTAATAGACATCAGCCGGGCACCGCCAACGCGGACCGTGTAGACTTCGTCCCCGGATTCGGCCACATGAACCAGAACGCCGGGTTTCAGAATGTCATGATACAGCCATTTGCCTTTGTTCTTTTTAATTACTTCCGGATAAAATTGTTCAAAATGCTGTGGCCCGATATCGGTGATCCGATTTTCCATGGGCTTGTCTGGATTATAACCAGAGGATATAAAAGCCATTTTTTGCACTCCTCCTATCGCTTATGGTGTTTTCTGAATTCGTTAATGTCACGATCCCAGCCGCCTTCCACTTCTTCTTCTTTCCAGAAGATGTAGGGATTCGTCCGCGGTTCCTGAACATGCTGCGGAACCGGTTGGATACCGGTGGCTTCCAGCAGTTTCTGGAAACCCTGACGTTTCATCAGTTCACCCAGACGTTCGCGGTTCTTGCCTTCTTCCATCCACCAATCCCAGATGGCTTCGATCACATCTTTAATGGCCTGGTAATCGTCATCTTTGTTGACTTCGATGAACGGTACCAAGAGAGAACCCATCTGCGCACCATCAAGGATCGGGGCCTTGGCACCGCAAAGGATCGAACAACCGGTTTCTTTACCCGGTCTCAGGGCCCGGGGCATGACGTTAATGCAGTGCATGCAGCGGGTACATTCTTTGTTGTTGATGAACAGTTTGCCGTCTTCATATTTCATACATTCGGTGGGGCAAAGGTCGACCACTTCTTTTTGAATGTCGAATGGGCCCCAGTCACGGCCTGCATGAGCGCCTGCGTTGGGTTTGAAATCACCGGCAACATATCCGGCAACCGCGTCCTGATCAATGCGGATATCATCTTTCCACGTACCGATAAAAGACATGTCAGAACGAGCGATGGAGGCCACGCAGCAGTTCGGGCAGCCGTCAAATTTGAATTTGAATTTGTACGGGAATGCCGGACGGTGCAATTCATCCTGGTATTCATTGGTCAGGTGGTGGCACAGATCCTGGGTATCATAGCAGGCATATTCACAACGGGCCTGTCCGATACAGTCGGCCGGGGTTCTCAGGTTGGAACCGGAGCCGCCCAGGTCCTGGTTGAAATTATGGGTCAGTTCATAGAAAATTTCTTCCAGCTGCGGAGTGGTGGTGCCGAGGAAAATAATGTCCCCTGTGGAACCATGCATGTTGGTCAGCCCGGAACCCCGGAATTCCCACAGATCACAAAGTTTTTTCAGGAAATCGGTTTTGTAGAACTTTCCAGCCGGCTGGTTGACGCGCAGGGTATGAAAATGCGCAACCCCGGGGAATGCTTCCGGCTGGTCACAATACCGGCCGATAACGCCGCCGCCGTAACCGAATACACCGACGATGCCGCCGTGCTTCCAGTGGGTGGTGCCGTCTTTGAAAGAAAGCTCCAGCACGCCCAGCAGGTCTTCAACAACATCCTGGGGAATCTGGTATTCTACATTCTTTTCATTTTTTGCCCTTGCTGCAGCTTCCTGTTTCATGTCGGAAACAAAGCTTGGCCACGGACCACTTTCCAGTTGGTCCAGCAAAGGGGTTTCGTGTTTTGCCATCGTTACCTCCCTTTCGTTAAAATTTTACCATCTATTTTGGCACATTAAATTCCAGACTGACACGAATAAATTGCCGTTTTCTACTATTTCTTTACCTGTTTGACGATATTTCGCTTCTATTTATCTGTTTTCTCTATTTGTGACAATATTTTGGAATAAAGGAATTTTATAAAATTGATCGCCGGGTTTGTCAATAAAAAAGGTAAAACTGCGCCGGTTAATTATTCCGAGGGTTTTTCAGGTGTTTCGCCCCGTTTTAGTTCCGGTGCTGGTCTATTTCCTGAAGGATTTCCGGGGCGACATCATAGCCCAGGGCCCTTGCCTTGTCACAATGCGCCACCGCAAGGTCATACGCCTCCTTTTCAAGATAACAGATGGCCAGATTGTTGTGGGCGATGGCAAAATTGGCATCAATTTCAAGGGCTTTTAGATTGGTTTCGATGCTTTTATCCACCATCCCCTTAAAAAGATAGGCATTGGCAAGGGTGGCATAGGCCTGAATAAACTTATTGTTGAATTTCACTGCTTTTTCAAGAGACGTAATGGCCTTATCGACATCTCCTTTTTGAAAATGCGCAAAACCGATGTTGCCATACCCTTCGGCAAAGCGTGGCCGCGCGTTGATGGCAGACTGATTGTATGCCAGACAGCCATCCAGATCACCCCGCTGCAGACAGATGCCCCCGAGCTGAACATACGCTTCTGCAAGCGAAGGGCTGCAACGGACCGCTTCCTGAAATTCTTTTTCCGCTTCATCAATTTTACGCTGGCTCAACAGTCCGGTGGCCAGGTTATAATGACTCATGCCGCAATCCGGGTTTCCCTGAATGGCCTCCCGCTGCTCCGCAATGTATGCTTCAAGTGTTGTTTTTTCCGTCATGCCTGACAATTTCCTTTGTTATTTCAAGTATTGGATTATTTGAACAATTTTCAGTTCAAAACGTAAAAATATTCGGCTAAGGTAAAAAGTTATGTACCGGGTTGTCAAGCAAAAACCCCCCCGAAAACACATTGGCCTTCCCCGGCTGGTGCCGTGCTTTTTGATTGACAATCGGTTTCTTTTTTTAATAATGATATGAAAAAGAGCATGTTAACAGTATGTTTCCGACAGTCGTATCCGCTGAATCCGTTTCGGCGCTGAATAACCCGGTGCAACGCACCGCAGACCCGGCGAAAATCAGCCTGACCCCTGCGGCAAAGCAGACGATTTCCCACGGATGTAACGATACGATTTGTTTATTTTCATAGCAATAAACCAAATCAGCAATCCTTTCTTCAGGAGGCATTATGCAGGCTGGATGTTATACAGCAATAATTACCCCTTTTACAGCAACATCCGTTGACTATGACGGCTTGGAACAGCTGGTGGAATTCCAGATCCAAAACGGCATCACCGGTATTCTGGCTGTAGGTACCACCGGTGAAAGCCCGACATTAAACTGGGACGAGCACAACCGCGTCATCAAAGAAGTGGCTGAAAAATCAAAAAACAAATGCACTTGCATTGCCGGCACCGGCAGCAACAACACCGCGGAAACACTTTTTGCCACGGAACATGCCGCAGCGGCCGGCGTGGATGCGGTGCTGGTGGTGGACCCCTATTACAATGGTCCCAGTTCCCTGGAAATTCGAAAAGAATATGTGGCCCCGGTGGCCCTGCAGTTTCCGTCGCTTGACATTATTCCCTATGTCATTCCCGGCAGAACCGGTGCCCAACTGCTTCCCGAAGACCTGGCCATTCTGGCCGAAAACTTTGAAAATGTCAGGACCGTGAAGGAAGCCACCGGCAGCCTGGACAACATGCGCAAAACCAGAAAATGCTGCGGGCCGGACTATGTTATCCTGTCCGGCGATGACGGCATCACATTCAAAATGATGACAGATCCGGACATCAGGGGCGCGGGCGTTATTTCCGTGGTCTCCAACATCGCGCCCAAATCAGTCACGGAAATGGTGGCCCTCCTGGTCAAAGGCGAGACTGCGGAGGCGGAAAAGCGCTTTCAGGCACTGGCACCCCTGTTTAATTTGGTCACGGTCAAAACCCGGGAAAAGACCCCATTCGGCGAGGTCGACTGCCGGGCCCGAAATCCCCTGGCCCTGAAAACCCTGATGAATATTCTGGGAATGCCGTCCGGCCCCTGCCGGCGACCTCTCGGCAAAATGATGAAAAACGGCGTTGACACCGTTCTTGCCGCCGTCCGCCAGACCCAGGCCAGCCATCCGGAAATTCTGGCGCCGGTGGCAAATTTTTTCAATGTGGATATTGATGAGCGAATCAACACCCCCGCATTCTGGGAGGACCTGTATTATTCGTCTTATTAACACCCGATGCGGAAAAACCCGTAATGCATGGGCATAGGTGGTAATAACGGTTTCAGGTTCCATATTACAGATTTCTGGTGTCGGGTGTCAGGGTTGTTTTTCCTGACACCTGAACACTGACACCTTTTGCTGGAAAACCGCGTCCCGTATGCAACTGGTACATTTCCTTGTTTTTTTGTTCAAGAATTGAGGCATAAGACACCAAGGCGGCTACGCCGCAGAAACCAGAAACTGGAAACTGGAAACAAGAAAGAAATGAATCCCGCTTTTTTTAAAAAGGTAAACAATTTCTTGTTT
The DNA here is from genome assembly GCA_963675805.2 of Desulfobacterales bacterium. GTDB lineage: Bacteria > Desulfobacterota > Desulfobacteria > Desulfobacterales > Desulfosalsimonadaceae > SURF-3. Next base: position 933,137 of record CAXXNU010000007.1, read on the forward strand.
TTTGTTACAGAATCTCAGAAGTAAGGCACTAAAAAAACCCGGAAGGCGGCGGCACCGCCTTCCGGGTTTTTTATATTATCTCCAGGAAAAATTCAGACCTCTTTTATTTTCTCCCGACGCTGGGCCGCTTCCGTCTCATTCAAATTAAATTCTCCCTCTTTGAAAAGCAGCCACTTGAGCCATTTGAATGAAAACCGCAGGAGCGCAACCTCATCCGCTTTGATTTCCGCAACGGTTTTTGGGTCAACATCATAGAGGCTTAAAAAGGAACTTTCAAAAACAAACCGTTTAAACCGGTCAATATCGTAGCTTGCGGTGAAAAACATATTTTTGGTCTTTTCCGTCAGCCGGATATTTTTGGGAATGGAGCGCTTGCGCACAATCAGCTCCGTCCATTCCGCATTGATTTCATCATGGATGTCCACCCCCTGATCCTTGCGCCATTCTGCCACCGTCCATTCCTGGTCCTCCTCAAATCCCTTGCAGTGGGGCTCATTGACCATGATATAAAACCCGTCTTCCTGCTGCTCCTTGTAACTCAGCGAGGCCACGCCCAGCGGGTAATACCGGCAGGTGGTCGGCCGGTCCGCATAAATCAGGCATCCGTCGTCCCGGACAAAGGGACAGGACTGCTGCTCATCATCCAGCAATTTCAGGGTGACCACGGGAAGATCCGTTTTTTCCAACAGCTCCGGTTTGGTATACACCGCCAGAAACTCTTCCGATGAAATCTGCATCCGGTTTTTCATCCGCACAATGTCATAGGGTGTCAGCATAATATTGATACCCCGGCAGCACTGGGTAAAACAGGATACGCCTTTATGACACTTGAATCTAAAGCGGCTTTTTTCATCCAATTGAACCGGGGGGATGTTTGCCGTCGTGTTATTTTCATTTGCTTCGGTCAAAATGCAACTCCTTTTGTATCTATAATTAAATTTGTTTCTGTGACTTAAAAATTTTCATCCTTATCAGGCCCGGCCGTCAAATCAATAGTTATTTAAAAAATGCCGGCACAAGACACCTGCTTTTGTCATTCATAATTCATAATTCATAATTCGTAATTTGTAATTTGTAATTTGTAATTTGTCATTCCACCCCCTCCGGCATGGGCGCCACCGTATCCCCGCCGATACAATATCCCCCGTCCAGGCGGATCACACTGCCGGTCATAAACGGCGCGTCCTTTAATATGAAACGCACCAGCCGCACCACATCATCTATTTTACCGGTACGGCCAAGCAGGGTGTGATCGAGCAGTGCCTGTTTCTGATCAGTTGTCAACAACCCCCATCCCCTTGTTTTTTCCGCGTGACGGGTTTCGAAAAATCCCAGCATGATTTCATTGACGCGCACTTCCGGGGCGCCCAGCCGGGCCCAGGTCTCCGTTAACAGGGACACCCCCCGGCTAGCCAGAGAATACCCTTCATTAAAGATATAACTGGCCGGGCCTGAGCGTCCCACCAGACCGGCGATGGAAGAAAAATTAATCACACACCCGGCATCTGATTTTTTGAGCCACGGGAAAGCTGCTTCAAACACCCATTTTTTGGCCCGCAGGGTGATTTCCATCTCAAGATCCCATTGGTCGCGGGTGTAGGCGCCATGCACCACGGGCCAGCCGCCCCGTTCAATGTTATTGATTAAAATATCCAGTTGCCCGAACCGGTCGATGACACGGGCCACCATTTTTTCAATGGTTTCCGTATTTCTGAGGTTCACCCTTACGATAAGATGGTCCTGCCCGGTATCGGCAAAATCCTGCTGCATCTTCGCAAGGGACTCTTCCCAGTCATAATAGGTCAGCGCTACCCGGGCCCCTTCATGGGCCAGGGCGAGGCCGATGGCCTTGCCAATTCCCTTGATGCCGCCCAACACCAGGGCGACTCTATTGTTTAATTCCATGGCGTGATCCTGTTGACTCTCCTTTCTGACTGTATTATTCCGGCTGCCGGGCCGTGATATAGGTTTTCAGGTAATCCATACAATCCTCTAAAAGCGCTGCATCATCTTTTCTCTGGGCCGCCGGAATATCAACACCCGCCAGCTCCGGCGGACCGGAATCGTCCTTGAGCGCGTCAATGTCATAAAGCAGGGTATAAAACAGTTTCTGGGCGGAACCGGTCAAAGGACCGGGCATATATTGATTTTTCAGGCTGATAATGTCCATCATCAGATCATTGTATTGGTTATAAAGCCCAAGCCCCTGGCTGTCCATCCACTCTTCAGCCGTCAACTGCCGGGGCTGATCAAATCCCTTGCAATGAGGTTCATGCAGAAGGGCATACTGAATTGTCTTTCCGCCGTCCGCGCGTGCCCGGCGAACCACCCGGATCAGGGGATACATACGGCAGGAAGACGGACGGTTTTGATACACACGGCATCCGGCCGCCGTAACAAACGGGCACATTCGCGTAAACCGGTCGGCCGGCGTAATGGTCACCACCGGCAGACCGGTCTGGGGCCCGATATGCCGGGTGGTGTAAGCGGCGAGAAATTCGGCGGAGGACAGCTTGAAGTGGGCTTTCAGGCGAACCACATCATAGGGGGTCAAAAACTGGTTGAGATCCCGGCAGCATTCATTAAAACATGGCACCCCGCTGTGACACGCGAAGCAAAAAGGGTGCAATGCATCCAGTGGTTCGATATTTTCAGATTCCACGGCGGTCTTCCATGCCCTGATCCGGGCGGTTTCATTGTTGAAGATTTTGCAGTTTTATGAAAAAAAATATTTTTACTAATTTTAGTATTGTATTGCGTATATTACCGTGATATAAAAATTTTTTTATAACTTTCATATCCTTTATCAGCCATTTTCAGGGGCGGCTCCGGCTGATTTCGCTTGCGTATTTTCACATATAATGCTATATTTAGAAGATAAAAGGATATACAGTATTCTGCCGTACGTGTAAACTGTATTCTATTTTAACACAAAAATCAGGAGGTGCAAGAATAGCTAAGCAACGACAAAGCGGCAACCAGAACCGGATCAACGGAGAAATCAGAGCCAGAGAAGTCAGGGTCATCGACCCGGAAGGAAACCAGCTGGGGATCCTGTCCGTAACGGAAGCATTATCTTCCGCCGAGGAATTCGGGTTCGACCTGGTGGAGATTTCGCCGAATGCAGACCCTCCTGTCTGCAAAATAATGGATTACGGCCGCTTTAAATACGAACAAACCAAAAAATTGCAGGAAGCCAAAAAAAAACAGACCACCTTTCAGATCAAGGAAATAAAAGTCCGGCCCAAAACCGACACCCATGATCTTGAAATCAAGATCGGCCACATTGAAAAATTTATTGGGAAAAAAAATAAGGTAAAAGTGACCGTGATGTTCAGGGGCCGGGAAATCACCCTGACCCAGAAAGGCCGGGAACTGCTGGCAAAAATAGCCGAAGAAACCACTGACTATGCAGTGGTGGAACAGGATTCCCGAATGGAAGGTCGGACCATGCACATGATTCTGGCCCCCAAATAAAGTTATTTCCTTAATAAACTTTATTTATTCAAGATCATTCTTGAAATTTTAAGACCGCCCGGCAACAGGACCGGCACCAGGGTCATGGTCAGCCCAACGGCTCTTTCAGCGGTTTGCTGCAATCAACAATTCGCACAAAATGGCGCGGATACTGTATCCGCGCCATATGTATTTATATTTTATACAAAATTTTAAAAAACGAATAAAAAGAGTTGATCTCTGTCGATTTTTTTGCTTAATAGCGATTCAACTGTTTCACTGGACAGCTAAAATACAACAAATATAGAAAATATATAAATGGTAAGGGGCGTGGTACCGCTGTGTGTGGCTTTAAGGCCGAAATGAAAGCCAATATGCCAATATAGCCGATTGGATAATATAATGATGGTTCAGATATTCGATCAACCATCCGGTCCCCCATCCAGCCCCATTGATCACTATTATCAGGAGTAGAAATATGCCAAAAATTAAAACAAACAGGGCGGCAGCAAAACGGTTTCGGAAAACCGGCACCGGTAAATATAAATTTTCAAAATCTCACGCAAGTCATATTCTGACCAAAAAATCCCGCAAGCGGAAGCGGTCTCTGCGGCAGGCGCAGGTTGCCGACAGCACCAACATGAAGGAAATCAGACGCCTTCTGCCCAACGGGTAATACATAGAAGTATCTTAAGGAGATGGATCATGCGAATCAAAAGAGGATTTAAAGCAAGAAGACGCAGAAAAAAAGTCTTGAAACTGGCCAAGGGGTTTGTCGCCGGCCGGAGTAAATTATACCGTACCGCAGCGGATTCCGTTGATAAGGCGCTCATGTATGCCTACCGGGATCGCAAAGCCCGCAAACGCGACTTCCGAAAACTGTGGATCATCCGGATTAACGCCGGCGCGCGGATGAATGATATGTCCTACAGCAAATTCATTCATGGCCTCAAGCAGGCGGGCATCGAAGTTGACCGGAAAATTCTCGCCGATCTGGCGATATCCGATCCGGGCGCATTTTCTCAACTGGCCGCAAAAGCAGCGGCAAATTAAGTAAAACCCCATAACATGGGAGAACCCCTTTCCCGCAGAGTATTTAAAAGTGGAAAACCATATCGAACAGATCAAAGCTGAAGCGATAGAAGCACTCGAAAAAGCCGACGACATCGAACAAATCAAGTCCCTTTCCGTCAAATATCTTGGCAGAAAGGGGCTTGTTACTTTGTTTTTAAGAAACATTTCCCAACTCCCGCCGGACCAGCGGCCTGAAGCCGGTAAACAGGCAAATATCACCAAAAAAGCACTGGAGCAGGCATTTGAAAACGCCGCCGCGGACATTGAAGCCAAAAGCAAAAATGCCGGCATCGACGCCATCGATGTTTCCCTGCCCGGCCGGCCCGCCCGCCAGGGCACCCTTCATCCGATTACCCACATTACCCGGCAGATCTGTGCCATATTTTCACGGATGGGGTTTGATATTGCAGAAGGTCCTGAAATCGAAACCGATTACTATAATTTCGAAGCCCTCAACATTCCCAAAAATCATCCGGCACGGGACATGCAGGATACGTTTTATGTGTCCGACAATATTGTCTTGCGCACCCATACCTCGCCCATTCAGGTGCATGTCATGGAACAGAATGCGCCGCCCATCCGGATTGTGGCCCCGGGCAAAGTCTACCGGTGCGATTCCGACCTCACCCATACCCCCATGTTCAATCAGGTGGAAGGACTGCTGGTGGATGAAAACGTATCTTTCGGCGATCTGAAAGGCGTGCTTCAAGCATTTGTCCATGAAATTTTTGATGAACAGATCAGCCTGCGGTTCCGGCCCAGCTTTTTTCCGTTCACCGAGCCAAGCGCGGAAGTCGACATCCTGTGTGTCATGTGCCGGGGCAAAGGATGCAAGGTCTGCTCCAACACTGGCTGGCTCGAAGTGTTGGGATGCGGAATGGTTCACCCGGCGGTATTTGAAAATGTGGGCTATGACACCAGCCGGTATAACGGATTTGCCTTTGGCATGGGCGTGGAACGGCTGGCCATGCTGAAATACGGCATCAACGATCTTAGGATGTTTTTTGAAAGCGATTACAGATTTCTGAGGCAGTTTTAAAATGAAAGTCAGTCTGAACTGGTTAAAACAATACATCCCTTTTGACATGCCTCCGGCGGAACTGGCGGACCGGCTGACCATGGCAGGTCTTGAGGTCGAAACCGTCACCGAGCGGTTCGACTACCTGGACACCGTAGTGGTCGGAAAAATCACGGATACTCGCCCACACGCGAATGCGGACAAACTGGTCGTCTGCACCGTGGATGTGGGTGAAAAAACCCTGGCCATCGTCTGCGGCGCGCCCAATGCGGCATGCGGCATGAAAGTTCCCTGCGCCCTGCCCGGCACAGTCTTGCCCGGGGGATTAAAAGTCAAAAAAAGCACCATTCGAAAAGAAGTTTCAAATGGCATGCTCTGCAGTGAAGCCGAACTTGAAATCGGGCCGGACAGATCCGGATTGATGGTCCTTGGCGATGAACTGGCACAAGGAACGCCCCTGAACCAGGCATTACATATTTCCGATACGGTATTTGAAATCGGTCTCACACCGAACCGGCCGGATTGCCTCAGTTTTATCGGCGTTGCCCGGGAAATTGCCCCGATGGTGGGCCGGCCGGTCACATTGCCCGAAATCACCTTAACCGAAACCGCAAACCACATTGAAGAGAATACCTCTGTTACCATAGCGGCACCGGATCTCTGCCCCCGGTACGCGGCCCGGCTGGTAACGGATATCACCGTGGGCCCTTCCCCGTTCTGGCTTCAGGATCGGCTGTTGTCCATCGGATTAAAACCCATCAACAATATTGTGGATATCACCAATTTTGTCATGATGGAAACCGGCCAGCCCCTGCATGCCTTTGATTTTGACGTTCTTGCGGAAAACCGGATTGTGGTGCGCGCCGCCGGCGACGGGGAACGGTTTACAACCCTGGATGACAAAGACCGCATCCTCACGGATGACACCCTCATGATCTGCGACGGAGAAAAGCCCGTGGCGGTGGCCGGGGTGATGGGGGGATTGAATTCTGAAATCGAAGAAACCACCACCCGGGTGTTGATTGAAAGCGCCTACTTTGACCCCATTTCCATCCGGAAAACCGCCAAACGCCTGACCCTGAACACGGACGCCTCCCACCGGTTCGAGCGCGGCGTGGACCCCGAGGGCACACTAGTCGCTCTCAACCGGGCCGCCCAGCTCATGGCAGACATCGGCGGCGGAAACCTGGCCCGCGGCATTATCGACGAACACCCGAAACCGTCGTCTGTCTCTCCGATATCCCTCAGCATTGCCAGAACCAACACGTATCTCGGAACCGCGCTGGCGCAGAACGAAATCATCGACTATCTCACATCCGTGGAATTTAAGGTGGAAACCGTGGACACGGACACCCTGTCTGTTCTGCCGCCCACCTTCCGCGTGGATGTCACCCGGCCGGAAGATCTCATGGAAGAGGTGGCCCGGCTGTGGGGATACAATAATATCAACACCACTTTTCCGAAAATTTCCGGCGTCACCACCCTCCCCAGCCAATCGGTCAAAACAAAGGAAAAAATCAAAGATGTCATGACGGGATACGGATTTTCCGAATCCATCTCCTACAGCTTCATGGCCAAAGACGCCGGCGACCGCTTAAAATTAGCAGAAAACGACGATGGCCGGAAAACGCTGGACATTATCAATCCCATTTCAGAAGAACTGGCGGTCATGCGCACCACCCTGATCCCGGGGCTTCTGGATGCCACGGGCAAAAACCTTTCCCATCAGGTCAAAAATCTGAAATTGTTTGAACTGGGAAAAATATTTATCAGCAACGGCCAGGACACCCAGCCCACGGAAAAAGAAATGCTGGCCGGGCTCTGGACCGGCGTCCGCCGTGACATGACCTGGCACGACAAACCCGAGCCATGCGACTTCTATGATTTAAAAGGGGTTCTCGAAGACTTTTTCGATTATTTTGATCTTGCGCGTGTTGCTTTTTCAAAACTGGATCCCGCCCGATGCACTTACACCCGGGCCGGCCACACGGCGCAAATCCTCCATAACGGCACGCCGCTCGGCATTATCGGGGAAGCGGCACCGGATGTCTTAGACAACTTCAATCTCAAGCAGCCTGCCTTTCTGTTTGAGATCAACGTCAACCAGTTTATTTCTCTGCTGCCGGAGACCAAAACATTTGTTCCGGTGCCCCGGTTCCCGTTCGCGGACCGGGATATGACCTTAATAGTTGACAATACCGTGCAGGCGGGTGATATTCTGGAAATGGTCAAACTGTTCAAGGAGCCGCTGGTGGAAGATATCCGCATTCTGGACGTTTACAGCGGCGACCCGATTCCGGCTGGCAAGAAAAGCGTTTCCCTGCGGGTAGTTTACCGTTCTTTTACGGAGACCCTGTCGGATCGACAGGTAAACCAGATTCATCAGGCGCTGACGGACCGGATAATTCAGGCGTTTAACGCAACGCTGCCGATTTAAGGGCCGCGAAAAAAATATTTTATCCCCTCTTGCTGGTCTTTTGGGCAAAATATTTTTCCCGCGGCCCCAAACCTCAAACAGGTTATTTGCGACCATGGAGACCCAGATGCCATCAGGGACCACCATACCGGATAAGCTGTATTTCAAAATCGGTGAAGTAACCGAAATCACCGGGCTGGCCGCTTATGTTCTCCGATTCTGGGAGTCCGAGTTCCCGGCCATCTCCCCCAAACGCACAGAATCCGGCCAGCGGCTTTACCGAAAAGCAGATGTTGAAACCATTTTAAAAATTAAATATTTACTGTACGAAAAAAAATTTACCATTCCCGGCGCCCGGGAATTTTTAAGAAAAAGCCGCCGCCAGACAACGGCCCCGTTTCCGGAAGAAACGATCCAGGCAATCAAGTCCGATCTCCTGTCCATTCGGACCCTGCTGGACTAATCCGTATTGTTCCCGCCCTTCCCCTCACTGCCCCGGCATTAAAATAAATTTGTACCTGTCCACAGGGATGAAAAATTTTAATAATTCTGGAGCACCTCACGGTAAGCGTTTGCAGGGTGCCGTAGATGCGAGACGCCGGGCATGCAGACGTACTATTTTGCACTTCAAATGCCCGGCAACAAAGTAGATGCGGTACCCTGTGAACGCTTACATAAATTTAATATTGACATACCGTAATTTTTCCATTAATTTATCTCGGCTAAGGATGCGGGCATAGCTCAGTTGGTAGAGTACAAGCTTCCCAAGCTTGGTGTCGCGAGTTCGAATCTCGTTGCCCGCTCCACGTTCTTGTAGGCCCATTCGGGTTGAATGCGGTGGATAAAGCGTAAATGGATCGGAAGGGCTTGATGAAACGGGCATAAATGCCCGTTTTTTATTTTTTTAAAACAAAGAGACAAACTGTTGGCAAAAAAACGTAAAAAACAGGGTAAAAAGCCCGCAGAGGCGACAGCCCCCGCGGAAACTGCCGGGGCAATGACGGATCCCGCTGAAGTTCCCGCCGTGGTCCGGACCCTTGCCGACCCCATCTGCCATGTGGAAGGAATGGATCTGATCCATGTGGAATATCAGCGGGAAATGGGCGGACGGGTGTTGCGGCTTTATGTGGACAAACCCGGCGGCGTCACACTGGGAGACTGCCAGGCGCTCAGCGCCCAGCTCGGGGACATCCTTGATCTGAAACTTGACACTCCGGAGGCATATACCCTGGAAGTCTCTTCCCCGGGCGTGGATCGCCCGGTGTCGCGACTGGCTGATTTTGAAAAATTTACAGGCGCCCTGGCAAAACTAAAAACTGCAACCCCCATTAACGGTCAAAAAAATTTCAGAGGAATCCTGTCCGGGATTGTTGGCGAAGAAAGCGATGTCAAAATTCAGATAAAAACGGAAACAGACACCATCGCCATTCCTTTTCAGGACATTATTAAAGCACGGCTTGTCAATTATGACGGAGATAACAAATGCTTATAACAGACATGAAACGTGTGATTGAGCAGGTTAGCCGGGATAAAGGTATTGAATTCAACGTTCTGGTGAAGGCTTTGGAAGAAGCCCTGCGCTCAGCCGCAAAAAAGAAATTCGGTAACAAAATCGACATTGAAATTCAGTACAATGAAGAAACCGGTGAACTTGAGGTATTCCAGTTTAAAGAAGTGGTCGAGGAAGTCACGGAACCGGCTTTTCAGATCAGTATGACAGAAGGCCGCAAACTGGACCCGGAATGTGAAATCGGAGACAGCCTGGGCACCAAAATGGACACGACCACTTTTGGCCGGATTGCGGCACAGTCCGCCAAACAGGTCATCATTCAGAAGCTCAAGATTGCCGAGCGCAGCGCGGTATACAATAGTTTTATTGACCGTCAGGGCGAAATCATCAACGGTATTGTCCAGCGGACCACCCGCAATGAAATTATTGTGAACCTGGGACAGGCGGAAGCGGTGCTGCCGAAACGGGAACAAATCCCCGGTGAGAGCTATCGCCGGGGCGACCGGATACGGGCCTATATTGTGAAAGTGCTTGAAGAAAGCCGGGGACCGCAGATTGTGCTGTCCCGAACCCATCCCGGGTTCCTGATCAATCTGTTTAAAACCGAGGTTCCGGAAATCAATGAAGGGGTGGTCAATATCATGGGCGCGGCCCGGGAAGCCGGAAGCCGCGGGAAAATAGCGGTGAGTTCAAGCGATTCGGATATTGATCCCATCGGCGCCTGCGTGGGGATCAAAGGCAACCGTGTGCAAAGCGTGGTGCAGGAGCTGAAAGGCGAAAAAATCGATATTATTCCCTGGCACATGGACCCGGCCAAATTCGTTTGCAATGCCCTGGCGCCAGCGGAAGTGTCCCGGGTGATCATTGACGAGGTGAACCACAGCATGGAAGTGGTGGTTCCGGATGAAGCCCAGTCCATTGCCATCGGCCGCGGCGGCCAGAACGTCCGGCTGGCGTCAAAGCTATCTGGATGGAACCTTGACGTAAAAAGCATAACCGATTATGAAAAAAGCATTCAAATGGGTATGGACTCATTGATGGCCCTGCCCTCAATGAGCAAAACCCTTGCCGGCATTCTGTTCAAGGAAGGATTCTTTTCCGTAGATGAACTGGCAAAGGTTTCTGCGGAGGAACTTGCGGAAGTGGCCGGAATTTCAGGCTCAGATGCAATGGAACTGATCGACCAAGCAAAGCAGGCACTTACCGCTGATTCCACCGAACCAGAAGAACCACACGATAACGATACTGAAGCGGAAGAACCGGGACCGGGCAATGAGCCATCTGAAAAAGATGACGCCGCACTGCCTGTGGAGGATGCCGAGGATGCGGAGGATGCGGAGGATGCGGAGGATGATCCAGCCGCGCCTGAAGATGATCACCCAGCGGAATAACGCAAACGATATTATTAAATTGATTAATAATAACATAAAAGACAACAATCCCGGTTTTAGATGGATAAACGAGGGGGATGGATGGCAAAACTGAGAGTATATGAACTGGCCAGAGAACTCAATCTGGAGAACAAGGCGCTCCTGGAAAAAATGGAGACAATGGGAATAGAAGTTAAAAGTCATATGTCATCTCTGGACGAATCCGTTGCACAACAGATTAAACAGGAGATTTTCGGGACCAAACCCCCGGAAGAAATTGTTGAAGACAAACGGATAAAACCCAACGTCATCCGCCGCCGGCGAAAACGGGTGGTACCGCCGCCGGAGCCGGAAATCCCGGCAGCTGAAGCAGAAAGCGGGGAGCCATCTGAACCTTCAGCCCCGGAAGAAACCGAAAAACCGGCACCGGAACCAGCGGCCGTGGATGCGGAAAAAGCGGCTACGCCGGAAGAAATGCCGGAGGCTGCGGCCCCTGTAGAAGCGCCCGAGGAAAAAATTTCTGAAAAACCAGCGGCGGAAGCGATTGAAACAAAAGCGACAGACGCCGAACCCGCAGCAGAACCCGACGCCGCGCCGGAAGCTGAGACCACGCCGGAACAACCAGCGGCAACAGACGAAACAGACACCGCGGCAACCGCCCTGAAAGCCGAAGAAACACCGGAGGAGGCGCCGGCCCCCCGGCCGGTTCCCAAACGGAAAGCCAAAAAGGGGACCCCGGCCAAAATCATCAGTATGCCGGAAAAACCCGTGGTGCCGGAAAGAAGCGAAAAACCGGCAGCCGGAGACGCCGGCCAGAAGGCCGATCAAAAATTCGCCAAGGGCGCCAGAAAAAAACCAGCCGCCCCCCTGCCCGATCAAATAACCCCGGAAAGTCCCGGCAAAACCGTGGAACCGGGGGCAAAAAAGAAGGGCAAGAAAAAAGAACGGCCGGATGATGAGTTTGACGATCTGAAAAAACCGAAAAAACTCAAAGCCGGACCAAAGCGCAAAGAAGTGGTGGAAGGGGCCGCCCTTTACGACAAAAGCTTTGGCCGGTCCCGCAAAGGCCGGAAAAAATTCAAGGCGCCCCAGGTGCCCGGCGGCCAGAAAACCCAGATCACAACCCCCAAGGCCATTAAACGGAGGATTAAAATCGACGACACCATTGTACTGGCGGATCTTGCCAAACGGATGGGCATCAAGGCCAATGAGCTGATCGCCAAGCTCATGGGCATGGGAATGATGGTAACGGTCAACCAGACCATTGATTTTGACACCGCCGTCCTGGTGGCCACGGAATTCGGGTTCGAGCTTGAAAAAGCCACTTTCGAAGAAGAAACCATCATTAAAACCGAAGCCGATACCCCGGAGCAACTGCTTCAGCGGCCGCCGGTGGTCACCATCATGGGCCACGTGGATCACGGCAAAACATCCCTTTTGGATGTGATTCGCCGTTCCAAAATCACTGAAATGGAAGCCGGAGGCATTACCCAGCATATCGGGGCGTATCACGTGAAACATGAAACCGGTGATATCGTCTTTCTGGACACCCCCGGCCATGAGGCCTTTACTGCCATGCGTTCCCGGGGCGCTCACGTAACAGATATTGTGGTTCTGGTAGTAGCGGCGGATGACGGGGTCATGCCCCAGACCATCGAAGCCATCGACCATGCCCGGGCTGCCGGGGTTCCCATTATTGTGGCGGTGAACAAAATCGATAAACCGGATGCGGAGCCGGAAAAGATCAAGCGTGAACTGGCGGAAAAAGGCCTGGCGCCGGAAGACTGGGGCGGGGATACGATTTTTGTAAATGTTTCCGCCAAACAGCAGATCGGCATTGACGATCTTTTGGAAATGATTCTGCTTCAGTCTGAAGTGCTCGAATTAAAAGCAAACCCGAACAAACTGGCAGCCGGCCATATTATTGAGTCACGGCTGGATACCGGCCGCGGGGCCGTGGCCACGGTGCTGATCAAAGAAGGCACCCTCCATGTGGGGGACCCCGTGGTCTGCGGCATGTACTACGGTAAAATCCGGATCATGTACGATGATATGGGCGTTCAGATCAAGGAGGCCGGTCCGTCCATTCCTGTGGAAATCGTGGGGCTTTCCGGCGTTCCGGATGCCGGCAACGAACTGAACGTGCTTGCCGCGGAAAAAGACGCCAAGCAGGTCAGCGAACACCGGATGCAGAAACAGCGAGCCAAGGAACTGGCGCGCACCAGCCGGATGAGCCTGGACAAACTCTATGAAAAACTCATGGAAGGCGAAGTCAAGGATCTCAACCTCATTATCAAGGCGGATGTTCAGGGATCCATTGAAGCGCTCAAGGATTCCCTGACCAAGCTGTCCATTGATGAGGTGAAAATCAGTGTCATCCATTCGGCGGTGGGGCCGATCCGTGAGTCGGATATTTCGCTGGCCGCGGTCTCCAATGCCATTATTTTAGGCTTCAATGTCCGGCCCACGGCCAAAGTGGCCCTGATTGCGGAAGAAGAAAATGTGGATATCCGGTATTATGATATCATTTATAATGCCATCAAGGATATCAAGGATGCCATGGTTGGCATGATGGACGCCAAATTTGAAGAAAAGGTCATGGGCGAGGCAGAGGTCCGGGAAACATTCCATGTTCCCAGTATCGGCACCATTGCCGGCTCTTATGTCACCAGCGGCAAAATTCAGCGCGGGGCCCAGGTCCGATTGATCCGGGACGGTATCGTCACCTATGACGGGAAAATCGCCACCCTTCGACGATTCAAGGATGACGTAAAAGAAGTGGCCCAAAATTATGAATGCGGCATTCACATTGAAAAATTCAATGACATTAAAATCGGCGATATTCTTGAATGCTATTATCTTGAAGAGGTCAAGCCGGAGATGCCGGTGTAATGTATAAGGCTGAAGGCTGAAGGCTGAAGGCTGAAGGCGGAAGACCGAAGGGAAAAGACTGGAAAGCAGGATGGTCATCGGCATCGGCAAAATCACATTCAGGCTTAGTTTCTGCCATTCTCTAAAAGAAAAACGGAAGGTGGTCAAAGCCATTATCCGCCGGACCCGGAACACATTTAACGTTTCCATGGCGGAAGTTGATTCAAACGATGTCCACCAGCAGGCGGAAATCGGGTTTTCCATCACCGGCAACGACCGCCGGAAAATAAATTCAAGCATAGACAAAATTTTTGAATTTATAGAAAATCTTCAATTAGCCGAAATTGTCGACACGGATATGGAAATTATAAACATATGAACACGAAACCCTTTGCCAGAGCCGATCGGGTCGGCGGATTAATCCACGAGACCATGTCGCTTCTTTTGCAGAAATCCATCAGCGATCCGCGCCTGGAATCGGTCAGCCTCACCGGCGTCAAGATGTCGCCGGATCTGAAGCTTGCAAAGATTTATTTTGTTATTTCTGAAAATTTCCCTCGGGAAGATGCTTTTGCCGCATTTAAAAAAGCAAAGGGATTTATTAAATATAGTCTTGCACAGGAGCTGAATTTGCGATATATGCCTGAGCTTCAATTTTATTATGACGATTCAATCGATTACGGTTTTCACATGGATGCCGTATTAAAAAAAATAAAAAATGAGTATCGAAAAAATAATCAATCAGCTGAAGAAGAGTAAACGCATTTTGCTGGCGTCTCACATCCATCCGGACGGAGACGCCATCGGGGCATTAATCAGTTTAGGACTGGCACTTCAGGAGCAGAAAAAAAAAGTCACTCTCTACAATGAAAGTCCGATTCCGGCCATTTACCAGTTCTTGCCGTCCCTGCATCTGATCAACCGGTCGGTGGGCGATATTGCTGAATTTGATACGGCGGTGATTCTGGACTGTTCCGATTTTCACCGCATTGGGGAAGTTGCCACCCGGGTGTCCAAAATTCCCATCATCATCAACATTGATCACCACACCACCAACACCCGGTTCGGTGATCTCCAGTACATTGATCCGGCAGCATCCTCCACCTGTGAAATCATCTACCGGCTGATCTCCGCCTGGGAGGGTGTTTCCATTGACAAAGGCATGGCCTATTCCATTTACACGGGCATTATGGCGGACACCGGCTCTTTCCGGTTTTCCAACACCACACCGGAAGCGTTTGATATATCGCATAAAATGGTACTGATGGGGGCTGACCCTCACAAGGTGGCCCACCATGTGTATGAAACTATTTCCCTGAATCGGGTCAAGCTGCTGAACATGCTGTATGATTCCATTGAGCTGTCCCATAACGGCAAAATGTCCATCATGACCCTGACCCAGAACATGCTGAAAACCACGGGGACGGCCCTGGATGATGTAAACGGGCTGATCAACTATGCCAAGCAGATCGAAAATGTCAAACTGGCAGCGCTCTTGTTTGAACGGAAACGCAGCCACGGTAAAAAGAAAGGCAGTCAGTATCATGTCAGCCTTCGCTCGGACGGGGCGGTCAATGTCGCGGCCATTGCCACCTCTTTCGGCGGGGGCGGCCATCAAAATGCGGCCGGGTTTGACATTCAGGCAACGCTTCCGGAGTTAAAGCGGACCATTTTTTATTTTTCGAAAAATCTTTAATCGTTCAGGAGGATGCCCGATTCAGTCGTAAACAGAATGCATAAACCCATGGCAGACGAAACCAGCGGCATTTTGATCGTTGACAAACCACAAGGCATGACATCCGCCGGCGTTGTCCGACGAATCAAGAGGCTATCCGGCATCCGCAAAATCGGCCACACCGGCACCCTTGATCCCATGGCTACCGGCGTCATGATCTGCACCATCAATCGCGCCACCCGATTGTCCCGGTTTTTTCTGGAAAGCCCGAAAAAATACACAGCGGTTTTACGCATAGGGGTTGAAACAGATACGCTGGACGCCACCGGCAACATTCTGGCAACCCGGCCGGTTGACAAGATTTCAGAACAAACAGTGTTTGACACCGTCAACGGGTTTGAAGGCGAGATCGAGCAGCGCCCGCCGGCCTATTCAGCACTCAAACACAAAGGCGTACCGCTTTATAAATATGCGAGAAAAGGCGCGCCCATGGTCAAACCGCCGCGGAAAGTGGTCATATCATCTATTAAAATAATTGATATGGATTTACCCGACATCCGCTTTGAGGTCACCTGCTCATCCGGCACTTACATCCGGAGTTTGTGCGCGGACATCGGCGAAAAACTGGGATGCGGCGGCCATCTGAAAGCGCTCAGACGTACCGCATGCGGCGGTTTTGATATATCAGAAGCGGTTTCTTTAACAGAAATCGAATCATATAAAACGCTTGCGGACATCCGGACACTTGTTACCATGTCTGACGCGCTGCCGGATATGCCGGCGCATGTGGCAGGCGACGATATCAGGGAAAAAATTAAATACGGAACCCCGATCCCTTTTGCCAATATTCCACCAACAGATGGAATCGCGGGCACCGGGTTCATCAAGGTCATTGACGCGGCAAACCGCCTTCTTGCCGTTGTCAGCCCGGATGAGACCAGGGAACGGTATAATTATTGTTGTGTTTTTTGCAATCCATAATATGATAGAAACCAATTTCATAAGATGCAAATATTCATTTGGAGGAGGAAACAGTGAATACCCCAGAGCAGAAAAAAATCGAGACCATCAACCGGTTCAAGCTTCATGAATCCGACACCGGCTCCCCGGAAGTTCAGATCGCCCTTTTAACCGATCGGATTTCCCATTTGACTGAACATTTAAAAATTCACAAAAAAGATCATCATTCCCGCAGGGGGCTTTTGATCATGGTCGGAAAACGTCGCCGGCTTTTGAATTATGTTAAAAACAAAGACGTTTACCGCTACCGGTCTGTTATCAAAGAACTCGGACTCCGTCGGTAAAAAAATCTGTCCCCTTGAAATGATGTGTTTCTTATCTGCATGCAGCATATCGACGTTTAAGGGTTATTCACATTCCCATTCAGGCGGCTTTGGAAGCGCGACCTTTTAAACGTCAGCTTGTTATGTTATCAGGAGATTAAATTAAAATGGAACTTTCTTTCAGCACCGAAATCGGTGGAGAAACACTCAGCATTCAAACCGGAAAAGTGGCGCGTCAGGCATCAGGCGCCGTTGTGGTCCAATATGGCGAAACCATTGTGCTGGTCACGGTGGTATCCTCCAAAGAAGAACGGCCGGATGTCGATTTTTTGCCCCTTACGGTTGAATATCAGGAAAAAATATATTCTGCCGGCCGGATTCCTGGCAATTACTTCCGCCGGGAAATCGGTCGGCCGAGCGACAAGGAAACCCTTACCGCCCGGCTCACAGACCGGCCCATCCGGCCCCTGTTTCCCAAAGGGTACGGCTTTGAAACCCAGATCATTGCCACGGTATTGTCCATGGACAAAGTCAATGACCCGGATGTTCTGGCATTAAACGGCGCTTCCGCAGCTCTCATGATATCGGACATCCCGTTTGAAGGACCGGTGGCCTGCGTACGCGTCGGCCGCATCGACGGTAAATTGATCGTCAACCCCACCATTGAAGAACGCAAAATTTCAGATATCAGTGTGATGGTGGCCGGCTCCAAAACCGGCATCGTAATGGTGGAGGGCGGCGGAAATATCGTCAGCGAAGCGGAAATGCTGGAAGCCATCTTTTTCGGCCATGAACAGCTTCAGCCCATCATCGGACTTCAGGAAAAGCTCATCGAAAGCGCCGGTCGTGAAAAGCGAACCTTCACGCCCAAAGAAACCGATGCGGAACTGGCGGAAAAAATCGCGGCCGCAGCCAGTGAAAAAATCGCCCAGGCCGTGACCACGCCGGGAAAAGTGGACCGAAACAAAGCCTTGTCCGCGCTTAAATCCGAGGTTTTTGAAAGCCTGGGCGAAGATTATGCGGAACGCAAAAAAGAAGTCTCCGCCATTTTCCACGATCTGGAAAAAAATATCTGCCGGGACATGATTCTCAAACACGGCCGGCGTATTGACAACCGGGCTTTTGATGAAGTCCGGCCCATCAACTGTGAAGTGGGGCTGCTGCCGCGGGTGCACGGCAGCGCCCTGTTCACTCGCGGGGAAACCCAGGTGCTGGGCGTTTTGACCCTGGGTTCCGGTCCGGATGAGCAACGGATCGAGACCCTGAGCGGCGAGGAGCACAGGTCCTTTATGCTTCACTATAATTTCCCGCCTTACAGCGTCGGTGAAACCCGACGGATATCCGGACCAAGTCGCCGGGATGTGGGGCACGGCACCCTGGCCCGACGGGCCATTGCAAAAGTGCTGCCCGAAGAAGAAAATTTTGATTACACCATCCGTATCGTATCCGAAGTTTTGGAATCCAACGGATCATCTTCCATGGGCACGGTTTGTGCCGCCTCCATGTCGCTCATGGATGGCGGGGTTCCCATCAAAGCGCCGGTATCCGGCATTGCCATGGGCCTGGTCACGGACGGCGAATCCACGGTGGTTTTGTCAGACATTCTCGGAGATGAAGACCATACCGGGGATATGGATTTCAAGGTGGCCGGCACCAGCGAGGGCATTACCGCCCTTCAGATGGACATCAAAATCCGGGAACTTTCCAAAGATATTATGGAAAAAGCCCTGGATCAGGCCAAAAAGGGACGCCTGCATATTCTTTCCAAAATGCAGGAAGCCATCAGCACCCACCGGGCGGAGATGTCCCCTTATGCGCCCAATGTATACAGCATCCAGATTAATCCGGAGCGTATCGGCGATGTCATCGGACCCGGCGGTAAAATGATCCGTGCCATCCAGAGCGAGACCAATACTCAGATTGAAATCAATGACAGCGGGATTGTCAAAGTCGCGGCGGTCAATAAAGATGAAGGCGACCGGGCCGTTCAGATGATCCAGGATATCGGCATGGATCCGGAAATCGGCGCCACCTATGAAGGCAAAGTCGTCAAGATCACCGATTTCGGGGCCTTTGTTCAGATAAAACCCAAAACAGATGGTCTCGTTCATATTTCCGAACTGGCCAACTACCGCGTCAAGCAGGTCAGTGATATTGTCAAGGAAGGGGATATGATCAAAGTCAAGGTGATTGACGTGTCCCGGGACGGCAAAATCAAGTTGAGCCGGAAGGCCCTCTTGACGGACGAGAAAAAACCGGAATAAAGCGAATAAGGGACCGGGAAAATACCAACGCAGGGAACCCGCAACCCATGGGATAGGTCTGTAATAATGGTTTCAGGTTGCATGTTGCAGGTGTCAGGTGTCAGAGTCGCTTTTCCTGACACCTAAACACTGACACCTTTTGTTGGAAAACCGCATCCCGTATACACTACTTCATTTTCTTATTTTTTTGTGCAAGATTTGAAGTATAAGGCACTAAAATACCGCCATTTATCAAACGGGCTGAAGACTGAAAGGAAGAAATAAAAAATGATCACATCCTTCGGTTCTTCAGCCTAAATTCCTTCAGCCGTAAAACCGTCAGTCTATAATCAGAGAATGAAAAACGGTATATTAAAGAATTCAGTCTCCCTAACCCCAAAAACCATATCGACCTCCCATGCCTGACACCCTTGTGATCCAGTGCTGCCGGGTGCGTCCGGACCAGGATGGGGATATTCCCCTGCCCCGCTATATGACCCCCCATTCCGCGGGCATGGACGTGTGCGCGGCAGTGAAACAGCCCGTGACCATTCAGCCCGGAGAGATCCTGCTGATCCCTTCGGGTTTTGCCATTTCACTGCCCGTGGGGTTTGAGGCACAGATCCGCCCTCGCAGCGGCCTGGCCATCAAACACGGCATCAGCATCGTCAATGCCCCCGGCACCATTGACGCGGATTACCGCGGGGAAATCAAAATCGGGCTCATCAATTTCGGAAAGTCTCCCTATGAGATCTCCCGGGGAGACCGTATCGCGCAAATGATCATCAGCCGGGTCAGCAGCGCCCGTCTCGAATTGGTGGATACCCTGAATGAATCCGAGCGAAACAGCGGGGGGTTCGGGCACACGGGGAAGTAATATGCAGATATGTATGCTGGCCAGCGGAAGCCAGGGAAACTCCATCTATGCGTCAGACGGCGTCACATCCATTTTGATTGACGCCGGCCTGTCCGGCGTGGAGATCGAACGCCGCATGAACGCCCGGGGCCTTGACATTAAGCGCCTTGACGCCATTATTGTCTCCCATGAGCATACCGATCATATCCGGGGAGTGGGAATCCTGGCCAGGCGCTATCGCCTGCCGGTGTATATCTCAGCCAAAACCCATGACCTTGCGGCAGCCCAGCTTGGAGCACTCAACCAAATCGTCAACTTTTCCTGCGGCACCGGCTTCTCAATCAATGATCTTTCCGTCCGGCCGTTTTCCATTTCCCATGATGCAGGGGACCCGGCTGGATTTACCGTCAGCAGCAACGGATGTAAAATCGGCATTGCAACGGATCTCGGAATCGCCACCGCCATGGTGCGGCATCATCTGAAAAACTGCGCCTGCCTGATCCTTGAAGCCAATCACGATATGCTCATGCTGGAGCAGGGCCCCTACCCGTGGTCGGTCAAACAGCGGGTCAAAGGCCGCACCGGGCATCTATCCAATGAGTCGTCCCGGGAGCTGCTCATGGATGTGATGCATGACCGGATGTCCCATCTGATCCTGGCCCACCTCAGCGAAACCAACAACACACCAGAGAAAGCCCTGCGGGTAGTTACCGAACACCTGCCCGACACCCGCCTCAAAGTCAGCGTGGCCTGCCAGTCATCCCCGGGTCCGGTTATCCTTATCTGAGGATGCATAAAATCATAATCATGACGTAGCATTCAACTGATTCAGGGCCGCAACAATGGTTTTTACGGCGGTGTCAAGATCCATGCGATCCGTATTGATCACCAGATCATAATGGATCGGATCAGATACATCCGCGTAAAAATATTTTCTGGAAAAAGACCGCCGGTCGGCATCTGTCCTTAGAATTAACTTTTGCGCTTCTGCTTCGGAGACACCGCTTTCACCGGCAACATTCCGGATTCTTTTCGGCATGGGTGCGATCACCCGCACCCGGAGATTATCTTCCGGCGGCAGAATAAACTGGGCGCCGCGCCCCACAATCACGGCCTGGCCATGTTTTCCGATGGTGCCGATCACTTTCATCAGGTGTTTCAAAAACTGATCCGGCCACAAATGACGATCCCGGATCATGGCAGCGATGGAATCCTCGAGCACAGAGAGCCCTTTTTCATCAAGGGTTTCCACGATCCGGGCGCTGATCTGCGTGCTATCCGCCATTTCGCTGATGACCTCCCGATGGAACAGATCAAACCCCAGTTCTTGCGCCAGTTTTTCGGCCAGGGCAGCCCCCCGGCTTCCGGATTCTCTGGAAATGGTCACGACGCTGATGCCTCTGGGGGTATTTTTCCTTTCCGCCCGGGCGCGATTCCACTGGAGAACTTGCTCTTCAATGATCTTGTCAATGGATCTTCTGGATGTTTTCATGGTCCCCTCCTTACGATTGGTGGGTTTCCAAATGCCCCGGCTTCCTGCCGAATGTTGACCGGACAAACCGGCGCAGGGCGGAAAAGCCAGGTTGGTATCAGTTAAATGATATCACCCGGCACGGCAACAATTCAAATAAAAACTCGCCGCCCAAAACCGTAATAGCACTATCCCGGCAGGTGCGCCCGCCGCATTCAGGCAACCTTCCGGAAAAGATACGGCAACCGGGTTTTTCTAAATCCAACGCCTCCCCGGGGGAGGGAATCTTTGGTGCCGACGACCAAAAAACCGCCATCGTTAAGGGCTGCTGCGGCATTTTCAAATCCAGAGTGTTTCAGTCCTTCGGATGCGTATAGCAGAATATTGTTGCGCAAAAAAAGAATATCACAATTCTTCTCCGGCGGCAGATCATGGATTACGTTCAGTTGGTGCCACGAAATCCCGTGTTTCAGAAAAGATTTAACAGTCCATGATTTCCGGGAAAGGCCTTTTTCAAAAAACCGGTCCCGGATATCCTGCCTGGTTTCCTTGAAACTGGATGCCGGATACACCCCTTTTTTCGCCCGGGCCAGATTCTCGGGGTTTAAATCACTGCCCACCAGTTGAAGCGCCGGCAAATCCGGATGGTTTTGCTCCAGCAGGTGCCAGAGAATTTTAAAAGAATACACTTCTTCGCCACCGGCGCACCCGGCAGACCACACCCGAACATTCTTTTTGTCAAAAAACCGGGGCAGAATCTCTTCTTCAAGGATTTCCCATAGCTCCCGGTCCCGGAAAAAACGACTCACCGGAACACTCATGCGGCGCTCACATTCGGATCGAAGGCACGGATCCGCCTGAAGACGGGCAATATAGTCATCCATGCTCCGGCACCCCAGCGCTTCCATGTGCCGCACAATCCGCTTTTTCACCCCTTTTCTTGCTCGCTGGTACCCTGCCCAGGAATAGGAAAGATAATCCAATAATTGCGAAAATTGTTCATTGTTCAATGGCCTGTTGTTCATGGGGTGCGCATCATCCTGAAACCCGCCTGTCCGGGCGATTCACCGGATTCAGAAGCCGGCTGTTCATGATTCTCAATAATTCAGAATACTGAAATCATGCCTTTAAAGTCAATATCCGGCCATCGCCGGCAAAAGAGAGGCCGCCAGCTCATTCATTGTCCTGACCGCTTTTTTTCTTGCGATATGACATTTCTTCGTATAAATAAAATCAAATTCTAAAAAAAAATATGATTCAATCTTTTTCATGCCGCAAAACCCCACGGCGCACAAAGGAGCAACCGCAGAATGGCAACCGACCGGATCACCACCGCAGCCGTCAATGGCGAAGAGCGTGTAGAATATTACCGGAAAATTCATGAAGTCACCACCCAAGACGGTATGAATCTGATGATGATCGAAAAATCGCCGGTATCCAAAACGCCCAGAGGCTATGTCATGCTGGTTCATGGTCTTGGGCAAAACCGGTATACATGGACGCTGACGAAAAGAAGCCTTGAAAATTATTTAATTCAGAACGGATTCACCACATTTAATGTGGAACTCAGGGGTCACGGCCTGAGCAGGGCCAATGGCAGCGAGTACCCTGAAAATTTTGAGACGTATCTCAATTACGACATGCCCGCGTTTATTGATGCCATCTACAAAAAAACCGGCGGCAAACCGTTCTTTTACATGGGCCACAGTCTGGGCGGGTCCATTTCTTACTGTATCGGTTCCCGGTTTCAGGACAAACTGGCCGGCATTATCTCCATCGGCGGCCCCTTTCAAATGGCGGAAGGCAACCGTTTGCTGAAGTCCATCGCCCATTTGGGCGTGGCCCTTGGCAAATATTATCCGTTTCCCAAACTTCAGCCCAATGTGTTTTACATTGATACCATCGGCATCCTGGTGTCTTTGGGACTGGTGGATGTGATGGATCACAGCTGGTACCGCGTCCCCCTGCAGATCTGGTATCCCGGCAGCATTGAAGAAGATATCCTGAAGGAACGGATTACCAAAGGATTCGACCGGACCAGTTTTAATGTTATCAAATTCTTTTTCCGTTGGGGGGCCCAGGGAAAATTCATCAGCAGTGACGGAAAAATTGATTTTGAAGAGCATATTACCGAACTGCGCATCCCCATCCTTTTTGTCAACGGTGACCGGGATTACGGGGTGCCGGAGACAGCAATCAGAGAAGCCTATAACAAAGCCGGCTCGCCGGACAAGACATTTCAGACGTTCAGCCTTGAAAACTCCGGCCACCACTGGGGTCATTGCGATCTCATCTGCGGGAAACACGCCCCGGACGTAACCTGGCCCTTTATACTGGACTGGCTGAAAAAAAGGGGCTAAACAGGAGACCTTTATGGACTATGATTTTGCGGTCATCGGCAGCGGATTCGGCGGCAGCGTGTCGGCCCTTCGCCTTTCTGAAAAAGGATACAAGGTCGTGGTCCTGGAACAGGGCGCCGAAGTCACGGCCGAAGACATTGAGGAAGGGGACGCGGATCTCCGGCGGCTCAACTGGATGCCGGCCCTTGGCATGTCCGGATATTTTTCCCAGGATTTTTTTCGTCACGTTACCCTGGTCCGGGGCGTGGGCGTGGGCGGCGGCAGCCATGTCTATGCCGCGGTGCTGCTCAAACCCAAAGATGCGTTTTACAATGATCCGGCCTGGGCAGGCCTTGGAATTGACTGGAAAACGGAGCTGGCGCCCCATTATGATACCGCGGCCGCCATGCTGGGGGTGACGGAAAATCCGGTCAAAGACATTCAGGATGACTATCTTAAAAAAACCGCGGAAAAAATGGGGGCGGCGGATACCTTCGAACCGACACCCAACGGCATTTATTTCGGCATCCCGGAAACCATGGCACCATTCTTCTCCGGCCGTCCTCCCTGTATAACAACTGGACCGCCAAAAACTGGAACAAACGCATGACCGTCTTAACGGTCATGCAACATTTGGACAACCAAATCTCCCTTGTATACGGCAGAAAAGCATCTTTTCTGTTTCGCCGGGGCCTGAAATCACGGCTTGTCAAAGGCAAAGAAGCCCCAACCTTCCTGCCCGTTGCCAACCGGGCTGCGAAAGAACTGGCCCGGGTCTGCGAGGGACAGCCGCTCAATATCCTGACGGAAAGCATCGGCAATACCGCCACCACCGCCCACATTCTCGGGGGCTGCCACATGGGCACGTCCGCTGCGGACGGAGTGATCGACACCCGCCATGAACTTTTCGGGTATCCAGGCATTTATGTTACGGACGGCGCCGCCGTGTCCGCCAATATTGGGGCCAACCCCAGCCTGACCATCACCGCCCTGGCCGAGCGGGCCATGGACCTGATTCCAGCGGCAAATGACGCTATGCAAACAATTTAAACCAGCAAATTATCATTCCTTTCCATTCATGGAACCGCAACCAAAAAGTGCCCTATGCCAAACCGCTGCTTCACTGAACGATCGGGCACATTCAATCCTTTTCAGGCGTTTTGGAGAGTTCAAAGTTTTCCACAAATCACGTTCTCTTTTAAATATCTCAGCATTCTAAGCCGTTAAACCATCTTACAAGCTGGAACAAAAAATTAACATAAAAAAACAAAAAAAAGTGTTTCTTTTTAAATATTAATCAGGTAATAGTTAAAAGTTTAAAAATTTGATCCATCTGTAACGGATATGCATCATAACATAAAGGCAACCCGTCGTGTGGCACATGACGGGTTTCATGGTTTTAAAAATGGAAAAAATAGAAAATACCGCCATCCGCAATATCGCTATTATCGCCCATGTTGACCACGGCAAAACCACCCTTGTGGACGCCATGTTCAAGCAAAGCGGACTGTTCCGGGAAGGCCAGGCCGTTGACGACCGGCTCATGGACAGTATGGATCTCGAACGGGAGCGGGGCATCACCATTGCCGCCAAAAACTGTGCCATCAACTGGAACGGCACCAAAATCAACATCATTGACACCCCGGGCCATGCGGATTTCGGCGGGGAAGTGGAACGGGCCCTGTCCATGGCGGACGGCGCCATCCTGCTGGTGGACGCATCTGAAGGCCCCCTGCCCCAGACCCGGTTCGTGCTGGACAAGGCCCTGAAAAGCGGACTCAAGATCATTGTGGTCATCAACAAGATCGACCGGGACGACGCCCGTCCCGCGGAAGTACTGGATGAAATCTACAGCCTGCTCATCGATCTGGACGCCACGGATGAACAGATTGAATTTCCCTACCTCTATGCGGTGGGCCGGCAGGGCATTGCCATGAAAACACCCGAAACACCGGGGAAAGACCTGCATCTGCTCATGGACATGATTGTCAGCGAAATCCCCGCGCCGGTGTCGGACAGGGACGCGCCGTTTCAGATGCTGGTGTCTGATCTCAGCTATTCGGATTATCTGGGACGGCTGGCCATTGGCAAAATCATCAACGGTTCTGTTTCCTCCAGAAAAGATCTGGTCTGCATTCAGGAAAACAGGCGCCAGATTCCTTTAAAAGTTACCAAAATACAGGTATACAGCGGCATGGGCCTGAAAGATGCCCCGGCGGTCGATGCCGGCGACATTATCGTGCTTTCCGGCATCGAAGACGTGCACATCGGCGACACCATCTGCACCAGTGAAAATCCGAAAGCCCTGCCCCGGATCCGGGTAGACGAGCCCACGGTGTTCATGAAATTCACCAATAACACTTCCCCTCTCGCCGGCCGGGACGGAAAGCTGGTTCAGGCCAGCAAAATTTATACCCGCCTGATCAAGGAAAGCCTGATGAATGTTTCCATCCGGGTGGAAGCAGCTGAAGACAAGGAAAGTTTTATTGTCAAAGGCCGGGGGGAATTCCAGATGGCCATTCTGATTGAAACCATGCGGCGGGAAGGTTTTGAGCTCTGCGTGGGCCGGCCCCAGGTGATTTTTCGCTACGAAAATGGCCGGAAACTGGAGCCCACTGAAAACCTTCTGATCGACTGCGAAGGGGAATACAGCGGGATTGTCACGGAAAAACTGCTCAAACGAAAAGGCGCCCTGACCCGCATGGAACACCGGGAAAACGGCCGGGTCCGGATGGAATTTTCCCTACCGTCCCGGGCACTTATCGGTTTTCGGGACGAATTTCTCACCGACACCCGGGGCACCGGCATTATGAACTCCTCTTTTGCGGGCTATGAAAAATTTCGCGGGGATTTCTCCAGCCGGTTTACCGGCAGCCTGGTATCCGACCGTCAGGGCAAGGCCGTCCCTTTTGCCCTGTTCAATCTGGAGGCCCGGGGCATCCTGTTTATCCGGCCCGGCGATGATGTGTATGAAGGGGTCATCATCGGCGAACACAGCCGGGGAAACGACCTGAATGTCAACCCCTGCAAAACCAAGAACCTGACCAACATGCGGGCGTCCGGCAAAGACGACGCCGTGATTCTCACGCCGGTGCCGCCCATGACCCTGGAAAAAGCCATCCAGTTCATCGGGGACGATGAAATGGTGGAAGTCACCCCAAAAACCATCCGGCTGCGCAAAACCATCTTGTCCGCCCACGGCCGAAAAGTAGTGGACAGGCAGGGGGCCGCGGCATAATTTCAATCGATTCCGGCATGTTAACTGCCTGACGGCCCGCTTCTTTCAGTTCTTTTTCCAGGCGTCGCCGCCAAGCCCTTGCATTGCCACGGCAGACACCGGCTTCCGGCCGTATGGTTGATGCCAACCCATAATTATCCAATAAAAGCAGACAATATAATGAATTTTGACACGTTTGGCCTTAATGACCAGATTACCAAAGCCATCGAAAAAATAGGATTTACCATTCCTACCCCGATCCAGGAAAAAATTATTCCGGAAATCATCAACAATGGCCGGGATATTGTGGGCCTTGCCCAGACCGGCACCGGGAAAACTGCGGCTTTTGGCCTGCCCATGATCCAGCTCACAGATTTTTCAGAACCCCATACCCAGGGTCTTGTCTTATGCCCCACCCGGGAGCTTTGCATTCAGATATCTTCCGATTTTAAAGCGTTTGCCCGGTACACAAAAGACGCGAAAATCGTTTCCGTCTACGGCGGAGCCGGCATTGAAAACCAGATCCGGCAGGTTAAAAAAGGGGCGCCTGTTATTGTGGCGACCCCCGGCAGGCTGCTGGATTTGATCAACCGCAAGGTGGTGAAAATCGAGCGTGTGTCTTTTGTGGTGCTGGATGAAGCCGATGAAATGCTGAACATGGGATTTACCGAAGAGCTGGACGCCATTTTGGAGCGCACCCCCAAACAGCGCCGGACCTGGCTGTTTTCCGCCACCATGCCCAAAGCAGTGGCCCGCATTGCCGCCACTTATATGAACGACCATGTTGAAATCACTGCCGGCAGAAAAAACAGTGTGGCCGCCAACATCGACCATCTGAATTACGTGGTCCTGGAAAAAGACCGGTACCCGGCCCTGAAACGAATCATCGACTATTATCCGGATATCTATGGCCTTATTTTCTGCCGCACCCGGAATGAGACCCGGCAGGTGTCTGAAAAGCTTGCAAAAGACGGGTACAGCGCGGAAGCCCTTCACGGAGAATTATCCCAGGCCCAGCGGGACGCAGTCATGGCAAAATTCAGAAACAAAAGCATCCAGCTTCTGGTGGCCACTGACGTGGCCGCCCGGGGACTCGATGTGGAAGACATTTCCCATGTTATCAACTACAATTTTCCGGATGAGGCGGAAACCTATACCCACCGGAGCGGCCGAACAGCCCGGGCCGGTAAATCCGGAATTTCCATCGCCCTGATGAACACCCGGGAACTGCGGAAACTGGCGGAGGTAGAACGCCGGTCCGGCATTCAATTTACCGCCGCCAAAGTCCCTTCCGGATATGCCATTTGCGAAAAACAGCTGTATGCCATGGTCAACCGCCTGGTTGCGGTGGATATCAACGGCGAAGAAATCGAAAAATTTTTGACCCCGGTCTACGCCACCCTGGCCGGTCTTTCCAGGGAAGAGCTGATTCAGCGGTTTGTTTCGCTGGAATTCAACCGGTTTCTCGATTATTATAAAAATGCCGGCGACATCAATGCCCCGGAAAAATCCGGCCTCCGGGCTCCGGGAAAACATAAGCCCCGCGCCGGCGGCCGGGTGATAAAGGAAAACAGACCCGGGAAAAAAGGGCCCCGGGAAAAATATCATGAACGCACCGAAAGCCCCCCCAAAAACCGGAACATCCGGACTCAGAGCTTTTTCATCAATGTGGGGCAGATGGACAATATCCAAAAAGGCGCCATTACCCGGCTCCTGTGCGATCAAACCGGCATCACCAACAGCCAGATCGGGAAAATTGAAATTTTAAGGGAATTTTCTTTTTTTGAGATTGATCATCAGGTGGCGGATGCGGTACTTAAATCAATGAAAAACGCGAAACTGGACGGCCGGGATGTCATGGTCCAGTTCGCCCGAAAAAGAAGCACAACGCCAAAACGAAAAAAACAGGACAAAAAAGCATAAAAACCATTGAATGGTTTTGGCACTGCCCAGCGATCTGCAAAAAATATTTTAATCACCCGTTCGCGGTGCTCACTTGAGATCACAGAGAAAAGCGGACAAGGCCTTTTCTCCGTGGCCTCTGTGGTTTAATCATGGCTGAGTAATACAACACTCTTTAGTGCGCTTTTTTTGAAACCATCAATTTTGCTTATCCCCGGAAATAGCACTTTAAAATCCGGGCCGGGCCGTCTGCCGGATGCCGCTATGCGCGGCGCCGGACGGCGGCCGTCATATATAAGGCCACTTTTTGGCCCATCGCCCCCGGTAATTGTGTGGCTGGTTATCGGACGGCGCTTTCTCGACCATGCCGCACGCAAAGGAGATTCATATGAATATGTACGTTGGAAACCTTGCCTACAATGTCACGGAAGAAGATCTGACCGAAGCGTTTTCCGAATTCGGAAACGTGGAAAGCGTCAACATCATCAAAGATCGTTTTTCCGGTCAGTCCAAGGGCTTCGGTTTTGTAGACATGCCGGACAACTCGGAAGCAGACAAGGCCATCAAGGCGTTGAACGGTAAAGACTTCAAAGGCAGGGACATAAAAGTCAACCAGGCCAATCAAAAACCCCGGGGCAAAAAAAACCGCCGCAAGAGATTCTAGTTATAATTCCAAACCGGCACGGAGTTCCCACTGCCGGATACGGCTTTTCATAAAAAACCGCCGGATCCTTTTCAGATCCGGCGGTTTTTTGTTTTCACCCTGTCAGTTCAAACCGTCCGCTGCCCTTTTTAAGTTGCCAACCTGCTTGTATTCAAATACCGGCTATGCTAATTTACAAACAATCCCTACCTCGGATGAACCGGAAAAGTTAAAAGTGAGCTAAAGTTACGGTTAATGCCTTCGACATTGTCAATTTTTATGATAAAAATGATCGCGCGACTCGCACAGTCCTTAACTTTAGTTAATCCACAGGTTTTGAATTTTTAAAAGTGTTTGCCAAAAAAACACAAAAATCAGAGATAAGAAACTAATAATGATTGCCTGGTGAAACACAGGCGGAAAAAAATCACTATTTGCCAATACGGACACACCCGAAAAGGACCTGCGATGGATACCTGCACACCCATTGACAATGTACTGGATGAACTTCTGGCACTGTTGAAACTCGAAAAAATCGAGGAAAACATTTACCGGGGAAATTCCCAGGATCTGGGGTTTGGCAATGTGTTCGGCGGCCAGGTCCTGGGCCAGGCCCTCTCCGCCGCCACCCAGACGGTGGATGACACCCGGAGCGCCCACAGCCTGCATGCCTATTTCATGCGGCCGGGAGATCCGGCAAAACCGGTGGTGTATGAAGTGGATTGCATCCGGGACGGAAAAAGTTTTACCACCCGCCGGGTAGTGGCCATTCAGAAAGGCCGGGCCATTTTATCCATGTCCGCATCCTTTCAGACCGAAGAAACCGGATTCGAGCACCAGGACCCCATGCCTGACGGCATTCCGGGTCCGGAAAAGCTGATGTCCGAAATCGACCTGGCCCGGCAGATCAGCGACAAAATTCCCGCCTCCATCCGCAACCAGATCCTGTGCGTCAAACCCATTGAAATCCGGCCGGTGAATCCTGTCAACCCCTTTGCCCCGAAAAAAGAAACCCCGGACCGGTATGTGTGGTTTAAAACCATCCATGCCATGCCTGACGATTTGTCGATTCACAAATACATGCTCGCCTATGCATCGGATTTCGGACTGGTTTCCACATCCTTGAGGCCCCACGCCAGAACCTTTTGGGACCCGGAAATGCAGGTGGCCAGCCTGGACCATGCCATGTGGTTCCACCGGGAGTTCCGCATGGACGACTGGCTCCTCTATGTGATTCACAGTCCCAACGCCGCCAAGGCCCGCGGGTTGAACCACGGAAGAATTTATTCAAAAAACGGAACCCTGGTGGCCTCCACGGTGCAGGAAGGATTGATACGGTACCGGGGCTGAAAAGCAGATATTTCAAGCCAGCCTGCAGCCAATCCATATCCGCCTTTATTGCCCAACAGCTCGGTTTTTTTTAATTTCATCCTGCCACAAAATATTTTCAATTGGCTTAAGAAAACAATCTGCAATGGTACGTAAAGTTATCGATATGGCGCACTTTTGAAAAATCCAGCAATACTGATTTTTTGATCATAGTGCAGTGGGTTGTCAGAAAAATAGGTATACTGTCCCCCGATTTTCAATTTAATAAAAAGTTTTTTCGGAAACGCCAAAAAATATGTCAACCGAACTTATACGGACATGGAACTAATCATAAATTATTTCATGAATGGCTTTTGCAAGATTTTTTAAGGTATATGGTTTTTGAATAAAGCCATTGATTCCTAATTTGAGTACTGATTCAACACGCTCATCCTGCCGGAATCCGGAGGCAAGAAGAACTTTTACATCCGGGGCAATTTTTTTAATTTCTAAATATGCATCCTTGCCCGACATTTCGGGCATCACCATATCAAGAAATACAGCTTTAATTCTGTTATGGTGCTCTTTAAACCGAGCGACGCCTTCTGCGCCGTTTTTTGCCAGCAAAACTTCATACCCGCATTCTTCAAGTACGTCTTTTGCATAATTACGCAATACCTCTTCATCATCTACAACAAGAATAACTCCTTCACCATGAGGGATTTCCGACTCTTTCGGTGCAGTCCTTTTTTCACCGGCATTGTCTTCAAGCACAGGGAGGTATATATTAAATGTTGAGCCGATCATTTTTTCCGAATACACATCAATGAAACCCTTATGATGTTCAATAATCCGGTAAACCATGGACAGCCCCAGGCCTGTTCCCATGCCCTGCATTTTAGTGGTGAAAAATGGGTTGAATATTTTTGCAAGTGTTTTTGAATCCATGCCCACCCCGGTATCCTTGACAGATACGACCCAATAATTCTTTTCTACTGCTTCAGGATGTGTGTTGATAAAATGATGGTCTGCAAAAATGGAATCTATTGTTAACGTTAGATTGCCCCCCCAGACTTCTTGCGCTTCCCGCATAATGGTCATTGCATGTGAGGCATTCACGCATAAATTCAATATTACCTGCTCAATCTGAGCAGGATCAGCATGTATCATGGCCGGGCTTTCCTGAAAATGGGGTTCCAGTTTTATCGATTTATCAAACGTATTTTTGCATATTTCCATCACATTGCCGGCCAGGACATTAAGATCTGCAGAGACAAGTGATATATCTTGTTTTCTGGAAAGGGTCAAAAGCTGCTGGAACATGCTCATTGCCCTTTGAGACGATTTTTCCATGGTATTAAGATAGCCCTGTATGGTTGCTTTTCCAAGGCTATCTGCATTCTGTATTTTGTATTTTATCAGCGAAAGCGTTCCAACGATTCCGCCGAGTACATTGTTAAAGTCATGCGCAAAACCGCCGGCTAGTGTGCCGACTGTTTCCATTTTCTGTGCCTGCCGAAACTGATTTTCCTTTTTTTCATATTCCGTGACGTCATCAAGTCTGATAACAGCCCCTTTAACTCCGTTGGCCACCAGCGGATAATATGTTATATCCCAGTAATAGTCACTCCCCATTTCCTCGGTTTGGATTTTTTTATCTGTCAGAATGCGGTGCTCTTTAATAGCCTGGGCTATTTTTTCTTCCGTGCCGGCAAATTGCGGAAACAGTTGAGGGAAACTGC
Organism: Desulfobacterales bacterium; assembly: GCA_963675805.2. Lineage (GTDB taxonomy): Bacteria > Desulfobacterota > Desulfobacteria > Desulfobacterales > Desulfosalsimonadaceae > SURF-3. The sequence continues at coordinate 965,531 of CAXXNU010000007.1, forward strand.
GTCCGAAAGCGTTTTGAGGAGAAACGCCGGTTACCGCTTCCGCCTTATCGTTCCACTGGGTAACCTTTCCTCGCGAATCAACACCAACAATTATTGACGGCATTGAATCAATAATATCTTTCAGATAATTACGCAGTTGTCGAAATTCCTGTTCGGCCTGCAGCCGCTCCGCTATTTCCCGTTTTAATTCAACCGTGCGTTCCTCAACCCGTTTTTCAACCCCTTCATATGCTTTTTCAATCTGGTCTTTTGCATGCATCAACGCAATCGTTCTTTCGTCCACTTTTTTTTCCAGATTTTTATTCACATCTTCCAATTCAACATGAAAACTGACAAAACGGTTGAGCAATACATATGACATGGTAAGGATGATAATCAGAAAAAAATATTCAGCAATGTAAATAAATGGATATAACCCGCTGCCGACAAAGATATCGTTAATCGCTGTAATGAAAAAAATCAGCATTGCAATAATAATTGGGCGGCTTTGCTTTTTGCTGTCATTTCTATAATGTTTAATTAAAAGATAGGTAATATAGGCAATGGCAATTGACATTACACAATACTGAAAAAAATAAATCAGTCCGGGATTACATTCATTATAGACGAGTTTAATAGAATCTCCGAATACAATGGTTTTTGGTGAAGGGTTTGACAGGGACAAAGTCATTTCATTTCTGACAACAAAACCAGATATAAAAAAAAGAATAAAAATAAGTGTAAAATAATGACAGACCTTGTAGGATTTTTGATCAGTAAAAGAAAAAACGAACCATATCATAAAGATTGAAAGAATTGCCAAGGTTGCAAATTGATATCTCTGCCAGACCATACCTTGAGCGACGGTATCGGCATTATACAGGCCGGCGCAAAAAAAAGTGTAAAGGGCAACAGACAAGCAGGTTGCTGAGAAATAAATCAGTGTTTTGTCTCGCAAGCCACTGTAATATGTCAAGAGATGATAAAAACCGACATATAAGGAGAGGCCAGACATAACAAGAACCAGAACAGAAATTAAATTAAAATTCATTTTTTCCATCCTTGCTTATCTGATTGCGAGAGCAGTCTTCAATCTCAACTTTTAACAGTGAACCAGGCTGATGCGGGGTTTGGATTAGTCAAAAATACAACTTATTATATTTTATGATAATATTATAATCAAGACCCGAAAACAATTACTATATAAAATTTTGTACACAGGAGAGTTCATATTGGGAGGAGCCGAAAAAATTTCTGTAGGTGAGATAAATTTTCTTTGTGACAGAGAATAGCCTATACGCGGTTGTTAAATGACCAAGGTTGGCACCTCAACAACCACCACCTATGACGATGCATCCGCCGTATCCGGAAACCGTTATTACTACTGGATAAAATCAAGAAATTCCTGGGGCGTGAGCCGGTACTCCAAATTTGACACCGGCTACCACGGCACTGCGTCATCACCCCTTTCACCTCCTACGGGTGTGGCTGCAACCGATGGTACCCTCTCAGACAAAGTTCAATTCATTTGGGATGCCGTTTCCGACGCAGTTTTGTATGAAGTCTGGCGAGCCACCTCGCTGGTATCTGAAGGTGGAAAGTCCAAACGGGTAGGCTTTTTAGGCGCGACCTCGTTTGATGATACTTCCGGAACTGCCGGTAGGACCTATTATTATTGGGTGAAATTCATAGATTCCTGGGGAGCAAGTAAATACAGTGTGCCGGATAAGGGTTATCGTAATTAATCAATATTCAATTTAAATCAAAATGAATGGGTGGTTATATGAATACAAATTCATTAGCCACCCATTTTTATAAAACCGACCCTGTAAAAAATCTCCATACAAACATTTTCATCGATAAAGTGTGCACTGCCAAAATCCTCCGCACCATTGAAGCATTCAATAGGCTGTGCTCGTCGCAAAATTCCCGCCATCTGTCCACCATACAATAACCAGTCTTGACGATTTTGCGCAAACAGCAGATAGCTACAGAGGGTTTCCTGCAAAAGTTGTCGTGGCCTCCCGCGAGTTTGTCAGCGAGGCACCGCTGCAGCACATGGCATGGCCAATTGATACGTGAAAGCGGCTGCGAAATTCTTTTTTAAACCCATAAAACGGTTCATGCCCCCCTCTGCCATATCTGTCAGCCAAATAAACAGGGCATAAAAAATGACTTTCAGCCATTTCATCAGATTCATGACAAGAAAATTCATCACAATGCTGCAGGCCGATGTGTCAGGCCCTTTACTCATGATCCGGCCCAAATTAAACCGCCTTTTCCCCTGGCCAAACTTGCCTTCGATCGATACCCGGTCCCGCTCATCTTCCCGGGCTATCATTCTGTTCTCCAATGACTCTTTGGGAGGCCTTCCTAAAAGAGGCCCGGAAAGCCTTATCCCTTTTTCTTTGCAAAATTTTAAATTGTCTCGACTCCGGTATATCTTATCCGCATGAATCGATTCCGGCCAGTGGCCAAACCGCTGCCGGTATGCTTCTGCCTGGGAAGGAAGATCACCTCCTTCATTAAAATTGTCCCAACCCAGATGATCCACAAATGCGACACCATCTGCTAAACTGACGGATATCTTGGCCCCAAATTCCGTATCCCGACCGGCCTTGCCCCGCTTGATCGGGCGAACATGCGGCTGATGGATACTCACAATCCGGTCATCAATACGCCGGAGATCGTTATCAAACATGAGTTTCTGCTGCCGGTACACCTCATGAATCACCAGAAGGGTTTTATATTGCTGGCGAGTCAGGCAGACCAGCGGTATCTTCTGGGATAAATCCTCGATGCTTCGAAGATTGCGGCCCAGATACCCCAGTTGTTTCCGGATGGCCTTCCGGCGTTTTTTATGGGACAACCGTTTGGCTTTTGCTGCCCGTAAAAAATCCCGGCGGGCATTTTTACGCCAGGTCCGCGGTTTCTTCTCAGTTCCTTTTAATGGGGCATGGAGGTCATCGATAATGGATTCGCTTTTGACTCGGGCATCGTTCAATATTTTCAGGTCAGTGGGAAAGGTGATATCCGCCGGCGCGCAGGTCGCATCCAGAATCAATTTTCCGGAATTCTTCGGGGGCTCATCATCGTCATCCTTTTTCTCTTTTGACTGTGGCGGTTGTTTCATATCCTTCTTGATTCTGCCGCCGATGATATCATTCACTTTCTGGGTCCCTTTCAACCCGAACCGGACCCGGAAATGGGTGAACATTGAAGGATCAAAAGGTTTTTCATCAGAATATTCCGGGTAGCCCAGAAAATATTGAAGGTATGGATTCTCCTGGATCTCCAGCACGGTTTCTTCATCGGATTTGCAGTAATGCTCCTTGATAATGAGAGCGCCCAGCGCAATCCGCGCTGATTTGGCCGGCGCCCCCATTCCTGTGCCCGCAAGACGGGAAGTATAAACTTCCTCGATCTCGTCCCAGGGAATCATCTTGGCCAGTTTCACCCACCGATTGTTGCTGTTCAGTTTTCCGCCGAAAGGAAGATTGAAATTTTCGAACTCCATTTGCTTGAGTGTGCCCCGATACATTAATTTCCTATCCGCAAGTGCAGGGTTTTTGAAGGTAGTATGCTGTTTTTCTGCCACTTTTGGACTGTACTATAACAAAAATTTTATAAAATTTCAACAAGATACACTTAAAAAAGCAGACCCTACAGAGTGGCGGAAAATATCAGAATCTCCGGGCACCCGGCAGTGCAGCTAACCCTCCATGATCGCCACCACTCGGGCCGGGGCGGCGGATGCACCAATAATTTTCAGCGGCAGGACCGACACCTTGAACCCAAACGGCGGGAGTGCGCCGAGGTTGACCATCTGTTCAATGTGGCAGTATTCCTTTCTGATCCCCACCCGGTGGGCGGCCCAGAATATTTCCCGGCTATGGGCCTGTTTGGACTGCCGCACCTGTTCTTTCAGAGGTGTATCCCACCCCCATTGATCAATCCCCATCACTTTAACGCCCTGATCAATCAGCCATTCGGTGGCCCCGGCGCTCATGCCCGTGCCTTTCAGCCAGTACTCTTTGGTCCCCATGTATTGATCCCGTCCCGTACGGATCAGCACAATGGTTCCCTGGCTGACAACAGCACCGGATTTCTCAAGATCCGATCGGATATCATCAGCGGTAATGGGTTCCAATTCCTTTTTATGGGTCATGTCAATCACCACTCCGTCGCCAAAGCACCACTCCAACGGAATCTGATCAATTGTTCTGGCTGGTTTACCGCCGGATTCCGGTCCATAATGCCAGGGGGCGTCCAGATGGGTGGTAGCATGAACCCCCATATTTTTGATGGTGTCATCGGCCCAGCCGGTAAAGTTTTCCGGAAACAGCCGGAAGGGAAGCCCCAGGGCACGGATCAAAAGCCGGCCCAGGCCATGCTTTTTATGCCGGATCTTCACCCGCATAAAAAACGGATCGTTTTTGTTGTATTGAATGGGTTTGGATAAATCAATGATCTGGTAAGCCATGAGAAACCTCTCCGGATGATGTTGCCTGAACCGAATGCGCTTGGGGATATTCTAAAACCCTTGCCGATTTATGGTATTGCATTCAAAAAAAACCAGGATTACTATTTCAGAAAATCGTACCATACAAATCTTCACCCGACCTTTAAAATTTAAACCAGGCAGAATTCTACATGAAAACGGCCCGCGGCAAAACCGAAATCCGGCAGATCCGGGAAAAAATCCTTGAAAAAGCACTGGCCATCATTGCCACCAAAGGTCTTGACGGACTTACCATGCGCAGCCTTGCCAAAAAAACCGGCATGACCGCACCCAATCTGTACAACTTTTTCACCGGCAAAGATGAAATCTATATCCATCTGGTGATACGCGGATTTGAAATGCTTGACCAAAACCTCCGGGCGGCCGCCGCGCTTCACAAAGACGCCGTTGAACGGCTGCGGGCAATGATCAACGCCTACCTGGCGTTCGGGATGAGCCACCCCCGATACTATGACATTATGTTCACCCGCCCCACCCCGAAATACAATGACTACATCGGTACGCCGCTGGAAAAAATGTCTGCGGTTGAATACAAAATTTCCATGGATATCGCGGCCCTTGCTTTAGACGCCGCAAAAGCGGTTATGGGGCCGGATGCACCGGAGGATCTCCTCACCCTCCGGCTGGTGGAGATCTGGAGCCTGATGCACGGCATGATTACCTTAAACAACAGCCAGGTCATGGGATATGTGGCCGACCGGCCGGAAAACATCTTTCAAAAAATCATCGATGAATTTATTGCCTCTTTAACCCGGTGAGACGGATAACCGCTTCAATTAAAACATCATAATCAGTTTTTAAAAAATATTACTTGACTTTTTTAAGCTCTGAACTTAGTTAAATTTAACAAAGTTCATTTTTACTTCTTACCCTTCGGAGGAATGACCCAATGTCAAAAGTAATCGTTCTCGGCGGCTGCGGCGCGGTAGGCAGTGTGGCGGTCAAAACCCTGGCCGCGCAGGAAGTTTTTTCGGAAATTGTTATCGCAGACATCAACCGGCAGCGGGCGGAAAGCATCATATCCAGTGCCGCGTCCAAGACCATCTCCTTCACCCAACTGGATGCGGAACACCCGGAAAGCATCCGGCAGGCCATTGCCGGCAGCGATCTGGTGGTGAACTGCATCGGCCCGTTTTACAAAACCGTTAAAACCATTCTGGAACAGGTGATTGCACAAAAAATCAATTATGTGGATGTGTGCGACGACGTGGATGTGACCCTGGAGATCCTGAACTGGCATGAGAAGGCGAAAAAAGCCGGAATCACTGCATTGATCGGCATGGGCAGCAGTCCGGGGGCCACCAATATTCTGGCGAAATTTGCCGCGGACCATCTGCTGGATGAGACCCGGGCCATTGATATCTTCCATGCTCACGGGGGCGAGCCGGTTGAAGGGGAAGGCGTTATCGGCCACCGGTTTCATTGCATGAGTATCGACATTCCCATGTTTCTGGATGGAGAACTCAAATATGTGAAATTTTTTGAGCCGGACGGGCAGGCCCTGCGGACAACCTTTGATTTTCCGGCCCTGGGCCAGGATATTCCGGTGTACCCGTATCCCCATCCGGAGCAGGTCACCATTCCGGCATACATCTCCCTCAGCCAGGTCACCAATCGGGGAACCGTGCTGCCGGATGCGTATTACACGCTGACCAAGGATGTCTGTAAAGCGGGTCTTGCCAGTCGGGAACCGGTCATGGTCAAAGGACAACCGGTAGTTCCCTATGACTTTGCCATGGCATACATTCTCCGGGAACGGGAGCGGATTTTAAAGGAAACCAATTTCGGGGCCCAGCGCGGCTGCTGCTCCGTGGTGGCCACTGGTCAAAAAGACGGTAAATACCGGCAATACCGCTTTCACATGGCCTCTCAAAGCGAGGCGCTGGGAGAAGGCACCGGTATCCCCGCAGCCATCGGCGCTTTGCTCCTGCAGCAGGGAAAAATCACCGAAAAAGGGGTATTGCCGCCGGAAGGGTGCGTGAATCCCCTTGATTTTATTGATCTCATAACAACCGTCATGCATCTGGACAAAAAAGACAAAACCAGCCACAATGAATTTTCCGGTGTGTTAGTGCAGCAAATTGATGAAAACGGCAATATTGAGACGATTGATATCTGATTTTCAAAACTGATGCCCCACAGAAATAAAAATGAATGATACCCATAAATTTGTCCTCTCGATTGACCATGGCACTTCCGGGATCAAGGCAGCCATTGTTTCCATCCACGGAAAAGTCATAGACTATGAATTCGAAAAAACGCCCATCACCTTTTCCCCCGGGGGCGGCGCGGAACAGAACCCGGATGACTGGTGGCGGGCACTGACTGCCGCCTGCGCGCGGCTTACGGCCAGACAAAGCGTCCCGCCGGATGCCATTGCCGCAGTGGCGGTCTCCAGCACCTTTTCCACCACCGTGGCAGTGGACAAAAACGGCGACCCCCTCATGAACGCGCTGACCTGGATGGACTCCCGGGGCGCACCGTATGTTAAGAAACTCATGAAGGGTTTCCCCAGCGTGGATGGCTACGGAATCTTCAGAATCATGCGCTGGCTTCCCAAAACCGGAGGCGGGCCCACCCTGTCCGGCAAGGATGACATTGCCCATGTGCTCTTCATTAAAAATGAGTTTCCGGAAATATATCAAAATACCCATATGTTTCTGCCCAGCAAAGACTATCTCAACCTGAAACTCACGGGCAAATTTGCGGCATCTTTTGATTCCATGCAGCTTTTCTGGATATCGGACATCCGGGACATCCACAACATCCGCTACGACCAAAAACTGATTGCTCTGTTGGATCTGGATCCGGCAAAACTGCCGCCCATGAAAAAATCCACCGCCATTCTCGGCACGGTCACCCGAGAGGTGGCAAGATCCCTTGGCATTCCGGAAACCACACAAGTGGTGGTCAGTTCTCCGGACCACCAGAGCGCCTGTATCGGTTCCGGTGCGGTCAGTGATTTTGCCGGGCATTTGTACGTGGGCACCTCGTCATGGATTCAGGCGGTGGTGCCGTTCAAAAAAACCGATGTGCTCCATTCCATCGCCTCCTTTCCCACCGCCATCCCCGGAAAATACCAGTCCGTGAACGAGCAGGATATGGCCGGCGGGTGTCTGAGCCATTTGTTTGACAATCTTTTGTTTTATGACAATGCACTGAAGGGATCACGGCCTGACGACCCCTATGCGCTCATTGACGATATTGCCGGAGCTGTGCCGGCCGGCAGCGACAGTCTGATTTACCTGCCCTGGCTGAATGGCGAACGGACCCCGGTGGACAACACCGCCCTTCGCGGCGGATTTTTCAATATGAGCAAAACCACGACCCAGGACCACCTGATCCGGGCGGTGATGGAGGGTGTGGCGTATAACACCCGGTGGAGTCTGAAATACGTGGAAAAATTTATCCGTCGCGCGCTCACGCCCATTCATTTTATCGGGGGCGGGGCCCAATCGGATACCTGGTGCCAGATTTTTGCGGATGTGCTGAACCGGGAAATCCGGCAAATAGAAGATCCCCGCCAGGCCAATGCCCGGGGAGCGGCGTTTATCGCGTCCGCAGGGCTCGGCTATATCACCTTTGACGATATTCCGAAACTGACCCGGATCAGAAAAACCTTTCAGCCGGATCCTGCCCACCGTAAAATTTACGACAACCTCTATAATGTGTTTCTCCGGCTCTATCAAAAAAACAAATCCCTGTACCGGCGGTTGAACCGCAGATAAAAATCCTGCGGCATCGCATTCGCCTTTTTGAATAGACAAAATCAAAATCGATATTACTATTAGGAATTATAGTCCAAAGGTTTTCAGGTGTGAGTGTACAGATGTCAGGTCAGTGGATCGTCCCTGATGCCTGAAACCTGACACCCGAAACCTGATTTCCGTATTTAATTGACTATCCAAACTCAAAAGGAAATTCTCATATGGCCCTGTCTGTTGTGGACTTATACCGGGACATTCTGCCCAAAACCAATTGCCGTGACTGCGGCTTCTCCACCTGCCTGGCCTTTGCCAGCATGGTGGTGTCTGAGCAGCATCCCATTCAAAACTGCCCCCATCTGTCGCCGGAAGTGGTGGCCGCCTGCGAAAAGGAACTGGCCGAGCAGTATGCGGCCGGTAAATGGCTGAAGCGGGACATGAAAGCGGATGCCCTCAAATGGGCAAAGGAGCGGTCCGCTTCCATGAAAATTGAAGATCTGCCGGCCAGAATCGGCGGTCGGCTTATGGAAAAAGACGGACAACCGGCCCTGGAACTCCCTTATTTTAACGAACACATTATCATCACCCCGGACCGGATAACAAAATCAGACGGGTCCGCCCTGACCCGGTATGAGCAGGTATTTATTCATATTCACATGGCCCAGGGCGGCAGCGCCCGTCCCACCGGCAAATGGCGCAATCTGGTGGAAATCCCCAATACCGTGTCCAAAGTCAAATCCATGGTAGAGCACGTGGAAAAACCGCTCATTGAAAAATTCCAGGGCAACGCGGACAGCCTGCGAAAAGCGGCTCTGGCCATCGGCGGCATTGACCGGCACGACGAATTTCCCACCAGTGATGTGGCCATGCTGTTTACGCCCCTTCCCCGGGTGCCGGTGATGCTCATGTTCTGGGACGCGGCCGATGGTGACGGATTTGAGGCGGAAGCCAAGCTTTCATTCGACCACACCATCACTCAGCACCTGGATATTGAATCCATTATGTTTTTAAGCGAACGATTGCGGGAGATGCTGTGCGGAGATGAGGAGTAGACTGGAAAAAATCAGCCTGCCAGAACGGAAATATCATATTTTTTAAAATAAAACGCTTCCGTTGTATTTATCACATCGACGATCAGACCAACACCCTGATTGCCTGTGCCATCGGCCTTCGGAGGGATATCCATGACGTCATCACGGAACTGGTTCATTAAAGGCCTTGTACCATGATTGAATACGTCCCTGGAACTTCAAGAAATATCAAGAGTTAAAAACGGTTCCGCGCAGAGACGCGGCGCAGAAAAGATATTGGCGGCGATTTTTCCTGTCCGTTGCGATGCAGCACCGGCCCGGGTATTTCAGGAAATCATGGAGGCAAATTGCCACCTGAATTAAGCGATTGTCGAGGTTGCCGCATATCAACAGATGTAAAAGGTTTTTTCATTCCCTTCTCTTTTGTTTTCAGCAATCCCCCTGCCCCACCCGCTCCAGCACAATCTCCGACACATCCATGACCCTCAGGGAGGCATCCAGGTTTTCCACTTTCATTGCATCTTCCAACATGACCGCACACATGGGGCAGGCTACAGCAAGGATATCAGCACCGGCATCCGCTGCTTCCCGGACCCGAACCCGGGCCGAAGAATCATCCCCGCCGGAGAGGAGATCCGTGAAAAAATTACCGCCCCCGCCGCCGCAGCACAGGGTGTTTTTGCGGCTCCGGTCCATCTCCACAAGGGTGACACCGGGGGTTGCACGAAGCATCATTCTTGCGGATTCATAATCCGTGTTATGACGGCCCAGATAACAGGGGTCATGATAGGCTATTTTCACCGGCGGCGGATTTTCAGAAAACGTCAAACGGCCCATGGCAAAGGCCAGCACCTGGGTATAGTGAAACACCTGATAGTTTCCCCCAAAACCCGGATAGTCTTTTTTCAGGGTATTCAAACTATGGGGGGAAAGCGTGATGATTTTTTGAACATTGTACTTACGCAAGACATCAATATTCTTTTTTGCCAGATCCTCAAGCAGAGCGGTTTCGCCCATAGCCCCCGCATCATTGCCGTCCGAGCGCAATCCTTCCGGAATAATGCCGAATGAAACTCCGGCCGTTTTCAAAAGCTGGGCAACCGACCGGGCCATGTCCCGGCCCCGGGGATCCCAGGTACCCACGTCATCCGTAAAAAAAAGATATTCCTGGTCGGAAAATACCGGCAAATCCAGCCCTTCGGCCCACTCCCCGTATTTTTTAACCGGTTTCCCATAGGCGTTGCCGTAATTCTGGAGCTTTGTTAACAGATCCCGCACGGCCGGCGGTGCACAGCCCGCTTCCAGCAGGGCATCTTTTCCGGCGGTAAAGGCCAACAGGATTCGGTCCCGGAATTCCGGAAACGCGCAATGCTCCACACAATTGCCGCAGGTGGCGCAGGCGAACATGATTTCCGCAAACCGGGCCCCGGCATCTATTTTTTTATCCAGCCACGCCCGGAGCAGCCACATCCGGCCGCCCGGGGAATAGGTTTCAAACCGGAAAGAAAGGTATGCCGGGCAGTTGATATCCGTGTAATTCCCGGGCAGCTTACAGTAGCCGCAGCGAAAGCATCGGTGCAGGATTTCTTCGTGTTGCATTATTTTTTCTCCTTAAAAAGAAGACAACCACAGAGGACACAGAGACCACTGAGATTTTATCTCTGTGCCATCTGTGCGCTCTGTGGTGAACAGGTTTATTTCTTCTCCCAGTTTCCGGGGTTCATGATGCCGTTGGGATCTAATATGCTCCGGATTTTTTCCATCAGCGCAAAGGTTTCCGGATCCATCTTTTCAATAATCTGTTTTTGAGCCGGCTCTTCCGCTTTCCAGGGGATGCCGCCCATTTCAAGGGCCGCCGTATTGGTGGCTTCGAGCGCATCTGAGGCCCGGCGCACATCTTCGGCATCGGCCCGGTTGAATGCATAGGCAAAAAAGAACATCATGCAATGCCCGGCCCCGATGATGCGTGCGCCCAAAGAATAACTGACCTGGTACTTCTCCGCAATCTCAAGGCCGGCCCGGTAGGCGTCGGCAAATTTCTCAATGGCCATAATGGCGCCCACATATTCAAAGCCCCCGCCTTTTCGCAAATCCGCAAACCGCGCCAGATCCGGGGACGGAATTTTCAAAAACCGTCCCTTTTGCGGCGGCGGCAGGGGAAGAAAGCCCGCGATCTTCTGATCCGCGTATTCCCGCACCGACGCCTGGAGGAGATTCCGTTTAAATATCAGTTCCTTTTTGGTGTGCGCCCCATAGGCGATATTGATATGCAGAAACCCCCGGGCCCAGTCCGGCTTGGGCGTCATCCAGGGAGTCATGTCTTCGGCTACCTGGGTACTGGTTAGCCGGTAAATGATCTCCGGCATCAGATCCGCGTCTTCGGCCACAAACACCAGCACGTCATTATGCCTGTATTTGGGAAAAAGCTTGATGCCCAGCTTGGTGACAATCCCAGTGGTGCCGGACCACCCCATAAAAAGCCCGGACAAATCCGGCAGCGGCGACCGGGCAAACCAGCCGTCGGACACACTGCAGGAACCGGTGCGGACAACTTCGCCCGTGGGAAGCACCACTTCCATGCCCGTCAGCATATCGGAATGAGACCCGCCCAACACGGACAGGTGCCCGGACCCGTGAATGCAGACATTGCCCGCAAGGGTTGCGATAGGCGGCGCGTCCGGCATGGAATGTTTAAGATCCGGATGATGTTTTTTCAGATAGGCCTGGAGCATACCCTGGGAGGCGCCCCCTTCCACCACGACATAGCGGCTTTTGGGATTTACTTCGATGATGTGATTCATCCGCTTCATATCCACAATAATGCCGCCTTTCAGCGCCCGGGTCAGCCCGGAAAGGACCAGCCCGGCCCCCATGGGCACCACCGGGACTTTCAGTTCATTGGCAAGCGCCACCACCTGCCGGACCTCTTCCGTGTCTGCCGGCATCACAACGGCATCCGGAACGGCCGGGGGCATGGTCCCCTGGTCCATGGAATAGAGATACCGTTCTTCCGCTTCTCCGGAAACAAACCGCGGCCCCACAATTTTGCCCAGCCGGGCAATCAAATCAGATGTCATATCAGTCCCCCAAGGCTATTTGAATAAGATCGCTTACCAGAATCGGCATGAGCCCCTGCTCCGCCACTTCCTGGCCCAGGGTGGCCATGCAGAACGGGCAGTTAAAAACACAGTACGTGGCACCGGTTTTCAGCATATCATTGATATTTTTTTCCACCAGCGTATCGGCAAACTCATCCCGCTGATGAGCCCGGGGCACCCCGCCGCAGCACAGGGCGGTTTTCCGGTCATGCTTGCGCGGCACCCGCTCCGCCCCGATTTTTTCAAAAATCTCATCCAGAGCCTTGTCTGTTTCCGGGCAGAGCCGGTTGGAACAGGGCCGCTGGTAGGCGATTTTCACATTGAGCGGTTTAATATGATCCTTGAGCTTATCCAGCCGCTGATTGTAATAATCAAACTGGTGAATCGGTTTGAAAGGGACCTCAATGCCGTAGGCATCGGCCACACTGGTGTAGGTGCCGTAACACTCATCATGAAAACAGATCAGCTCTGAAATGCCGGCATCTTCAAGATAATAGTGCATGATGTTGCCAATGGCCCGGGGCACCCGGTCCCGGATCGTGGAATTTTTAGCAAAGTGAAGCCACATGATATTGCAGAAAATATCCGTGCCCACAATGACCGACGCCCCTTCAAAAAGCTTTCCCCGCACACATCCGGTCAGCATGGGAAAGGCGCACATGTCCACCACCGGTCCCGCAACCGCCTGTTTTACCAGCCGGTCCTTAAAGCCCATCATTCGAAGCTGCTCTGTCACAATGGGCTTTGGCGCGGGCAGAATCCCTTGTTCCTCCTGCCGATCCACTATCAGAAAAAACGGATTGTTGCCAAAGGGGCAGTATTCCTGGCATGCGTAGCAGGTCAGGCATTCATGGAGCACCCGGCTGTCTTTGCCGTCATTGATTTTCAGCTTTTCCGCCCGGGCTTCCCCCCTGTCGGCAAAATCAATGTACTGGCAGTTCATGAGGCAGGCGGTGGTCTCGCATTTCAGACACAGCTCCGGATCAAATTTGATTGGGGTCTTCTTTTCGCTCAATGAGCACCTCCGATAGGTTACGAGTATTTGCCCATAATGGCATAAAAAATTGACTGGACGCAAGAATTATTTAGGTTGAAGGGTTAAGGCATAAGGTAGAAGGCATAAGGTAGAAGGTAGAAAGTTTTGCACCCTCACCTTTGAGCTTTCACCTTCGAACTATCCCTTTAGCCTTCCGGCTAAAACAGCCGCGCCGATGGCGCCGTTGACCTGGGCATGGGGCGAAACCCGGATGGCAACTTCCAGTTTGCGCTCCAGGGCCCGGACCACACCGATGTTTTTGGCCACCCCGCCGGTCATCATCACCGGTTCCACCACCCCCACCCGCCGGGCCAGGGCCGCCACCCGGGATGCCACGGACTCATGAATGCCCGCAATAATGTTTTCACGGGTTTCACCTTTTGAAATCAGGGAAATCACTTCGGATTCCGCAAATACCGTGCAGATGCTGCTGATTTTGGACGGTGCCGTGGCATTATTGCCCTTTTCACCGAACCCTTCGAGATCCACTTCCAGGGCCCGGGCCATGACCTCCAGAAACCGGCCGGTGCCGGCGGCACATTTGTCGTTCATGGCAAAATCCAAAACCCGGCCGGCATCGTCAATTTTAATCACCTTGCTGTCCTGGCCCCCGATGTCGATAATAAAACGGACATCCGGATCTAGAAAATGCGCCCCCGCGCCGTGACAGGTGATTTCCGTAATGGCCTTGTCCGCGAAATCCACGCTGTTTCTGCCATAGCCTGTCGCCACCGTCGCATCCAGATCATTCACGCCCACCTGTATGTCCCGGGCCAGTTCTTCGATTACTTTCCTGCCGGCCTGACTGGAATTATACCCGGTAAAAATCACCCGGGTGCCAAGGATATTGTTGTCTTCCAGAATGGCGGCCTTGGCCGTAATCGATCCGATGTCGATGCCAGCGGTTAGCATTATTTTTTAACCCTTATCTTTGGTTATTGATTTATCAAAAGTATCTGTTTTATGGCTAACAAAGTTTAAAGTGGGAAGAGACTAAAGTGCCTAAAGTTCAGGACTGCGCGAAACGCGCGATTATTTTTAACATAAAAATTGACAATGCCGAAGGCATTAACCATAACTTTCGTTCACTTCAAACTTTAAACTTTAGTCACTTGAATTCTTTCATATTAATCTTTGCCAGCCGGCCAATCATGCCTTAAGGGTTTCCATAAACGCATCAATCCGCGTTTCGATCTGACTCTCCGAGAAACTGCGGGCATCCACCATGTCCGCCTCGATGATAAGAGTGGGCAGGTTGAGTTCTTTCATCACCAGTTTCTGAAGATCATACTGGCCCAGGGAATAAGGTTTGCAGCTTCGGTTGGAGTGCATGACCAGGCCGTCCACGTCATATTTTCGGATAAGTTTTTTCAGGGTTTCCAGCATCATATCCAAAGACACGTTGATGTAAACGCTGGAATAGGCCACGGCCCCGGTTTCGATAAAGTTGTCCTCGTCGATCAGGTCCATGACCCCGCTCCAGGCGGAGGTATAGGTATCCCCCACCAGGCAGGCATCATGAGCGGCAAATGTGTCCGACAGCCATTTGGTGCGGTACCAGACCGGCAGGTTGTCCCACAGGAGCCGGTATTTTTCATTGGGTACCATGGCAATGCCGTCTTTGATGCGCTGGTTCATTTCATCCAGCAGCTGTTTATAATAATCCACGGCAACCTGAGTGCCGCGAAGGGTAACAATCAGCGCCAGGTGAAAAAACGCGTCAAAAGCGGTCATGGGCGCGGGCTTGTGGGCTGCGGTGTCTAAGACCGCCTGCCAATGCCGGAGGCCTTCCACTGCCAGCCGGCTGACCTCATGCATCCGGTCATAATCCAGTTTTTTGCCGCACTGCTTTTCCAGAAACGCAATATATTCATAGGTCTGGGCAATCACATATTTTTTTGCGCCTTCGGAAAACGTGGTATGAATAAACGGCGTATCCAGGATAAACAGCGGCACGTTATAGTACCGGGCCGCCACTTCATACCATTTCAGCACCGTGCCGCAGATATTGTTGCAGCAGACCAGAAAATCCGGTTCCGGCAGTCCGCCGATGGGGCCGCCGTTGACAACGGAGCAGGCGATGTCCGATCGCGCATAGGAGCAGAGATCGCGGGAATAACCCATTTCTTCGGCCTTTTCACACAAATCCACCCCCATTTTGGACGCCCCGATCATGGCCCCGTGATTTTCGGGATATACCGGAATCACATCCATGGCGATCAAAAATTCCACGGGCCCGCCCGAAGTAATCCAGGCCACTTTTTTCCCATTATCTTTGGCGGTTTTGGCCTCTATATAATAGGTGGTCATGATTTCTTTCATTTTGGCCACGGATTTTATTTTTCGGCGTTCTTTTTCCGGATCTTTTGAGGGCGCTTTTTTTCCATTATCGGTCTGTTCGGCCATGGGTCCTCCGAAAAACAGGTTAAAAAATTACGACAGAATACAACCAAACTAATATTTAACAAAAAAAGTAATTAGAACTGATGTAACCATAAAAAGTCGGGTTTAGACGGCTAAGAAAAAAGCTCCACCAATCTCATAAAATTGGCGAGGCGCGCAAATCCCGAGCGATGATGCGTACTTGGCGTACGCTGAAGCAGCGAGGGATGCAGCGCAACAAAGAATTTGGACTTTTTGCGAAGCCGTCAAAACTAAATCATATCCACAAAGGTCTCAAACCGTGTCTTCAGCTGAGCCTCGGATGGGAGCTGTTCTTCAACTTCCAGCAAAATGCTGGGGATGCAGGCATCGTCCAAAAACTTTTTAAGATACGGGTAGTCAAATGCATGGGGGTCACAAAATTTCAGAAACAGAAAAATCACGCCGGCGGCCTGCTGCGTTTGCACCGTTCGAACCAGGCTTTCGCCCCTGGCGGTGACGCTCAGATGTTTGGCCGGACAGACTACCCGGGACATATAACGATCCGCAATGGCCGACAGGGGATCGCCGGTTTCTTCGATCTGTCCTTCAAAATACCGGGTGCCGGTGCACAAATCATCCCAGATGACCTCAGCGCCGGATTCCTGAAGGGCTTGATAAATATCCGGATGATTGCAGATGCCACCCGACAGGACAATCCGCTTACCCTTGTTTGCCGTGGGATTGCTGACTTTCCTTGCCAGCGTGTCCAGAAGAGACGTCAGCAGATCACAGAATTCCTCGCGATCCGCCACCATGGATGCCTTGATCACATAATAGAGATCCTGGGCGGATAACACATCCGGATCGGTGGATCGAACTTCATAAATTTTTCCCAGCAGCAGCCGCAGCCGGTTGTAAAGACGAATGGACTGCCGCAGTGTGTCATCGGATAGGGAAACATGGAGCGCCGCTTCCAGGTCGGACCTGAAACCCTTTAATACATCCACCATATAAGCGCGGGCGCTCGCCGTATCCAGCTTGACCGGCAGCACCACGTCAATATGGAGATCAAACCCCGCGTTCAGGCGCCAAATGTCGGACAATCGCTGGATGGAATCGCAGGTATGCGGAAATACGGTGCCGGAAAGAAACTGCAGATTCCCTTTGAGGGCATCCTCCAGTCCGCCCCGGACCAGTGAACAACAATAGGACTGAAGGTGGGCGTCCGCCATCAGGATATCCCCTTTTGTGCCGAACAGGCGGAACGGCACCCCGCCGGCAGCATGGATCAATTCTTCGGGCGTGTATGAGCAGAAATTACCGACAACCGGTTTTCCGGCGGTCTGTTTCAGGTTCCTCGCATATTCATAGGGATCGATTGCGATTTTTTTAATTTTATCTAATGATTCCATACAGTAACCGCCTTTTTGAGCCTTCAGTTTTGAACCGTCAAGGGTTCAGCAGAAAAATATGAAAGGATTGGTGAAATCGGTGGTAATGCGTCTTGTCCTAAAAACTTTCCCTATTCAATCCGGAGAACTGTCAGTTTTGTATGCTACATCTGGATACCGCAGCTGTCAGGAACTGTCAAGGCAAAAAGAGCGAACGTTCGTTCTTGCTTACCCACCTTATTGCCCGCCGGTTCACGGCGCGCTTTTTTTGGAATCCCGGAAAAGCGGAAAAAGGGAAAATTTTTTGCCGAACTTCGCCATAAAAATGAATAGAAGAAACTATCCATTGTAGACAGATCAATGTTTCACCTGATAAGACTGCCAATGTTGAGTCAGTTGTAATCAAATTTTTTTGTAGGGAAACCCTTACAAAAAAAATTAAGTCCTTGACAAAAGGTAATAATGCGTTACAAATTAGTACAGTAAACTAAATTAATCTATGTGACTTAATGTGTTTCAGGCAAAATCCGTGATATTTCTTATGAAATCCTACGGCGGGGTATATGATTTTAGATATACCGATTTGTTTTCTGTCCGGGCGTCACATGGAGCGATGGATATCTGTTTTATATTAACCTGAATAAATAATGAGGCTCTCATGAAATCAAAAAAAACAAACAGCGAAATGATTATTGACGCCCTGCGTGCCGGCCAACCCCTACGCTCTCCGGATATAACGGAGAAAGTATCCGAAGCCGCCGGAAAAGAAATTAAAATACAGGACGTTGCCAGTATTCTTGCCAAACTCAGCAACAGCGATAAATGTGACCTGGGCTACCTGATTTCCAAAAAGAAGACCGACCGGGGATATATGTATTCCCTGGTAAAAGAAGCGTTCAGCCTGACGCCGGAACAGACCTACGACCTGACCCGTAAAACCGGAAAAGACCGGTTCACCCTGGAAGAAGCCGTTAAAAAAGTGCCGGGACTCAAAAAACACATCAAACCCACGAGCATGAACTCCCGGAAAATCGGACGGACAGTGGGGAAGGCAGGCACGTTCGTCGCTAAAAGCGGCGAAGTGTCCGACGGGGCGTTCCGGGATATCGTGGCCGGATTTCTGAAAGAAGTCGCATTTCAGGGCGGCCTGAACATCAACGTTAACCTCACGGTTCAATTCAAGGGCCTGAGTTAGCGCATGGCCTGACACCAGGCCGGGCCGCTGCCGTTACCCTGAACTAATGGTAAACAAACAACCCCGTCACAGAAAAAGTTGACTTACTTTCCGTGACGGGGTTTATTTTATCGGAATAAAACGACTATCGGGCATCTGATATTCACCAAAGGGCTCCTGTGCCGATGATTCAGTCTTATTCATTCGGGGAAATCCATGTCAACGGCCACATCTTTCGCCATGACATTCAAATTATCCATCACCGGGTCATTCCAAAATGGCGGCGCCACACCGGCCACCTTGTATCCATGGGCGACATCGGGGACATGATCCATGCCACACCGGACATCGTCATCTTCGGCACGGGCAGTGCCGGCAGAATGGAAATAGATACCGATCTCGAAAAACTGCTGCTGAAACAGAACATCCGGTTGATGGCCCGACCGACGGATCAGGCAGTGACCCTTTTCAACCGCTTGACCGAAGAAGGAAAAAAGATCGCCGCCGGGTTTCACCTCACCTGCTGAATTGTCCCCCACATGGCCCCTGCCATTTTTTTTCACGTCTCTCATTGCAATTTCCCTTCAACATCAAGTAAAGTGCCTCTTTTATTTCCGTCATACCCCATGCCGATAACAAGTAAAAATGGTTTCAATGGATATATCAGACAAAAAAGTGGAACTACTGGCCCCGGCCGGAAACTTTGAAAAGTTGGTGACCGCCATCCATTATGGCGCGGACGCGGTATATCTGGCCGGCAAAGAGTTTAGTCTGCGCAATTTTTCCGGGAATTTTACCCTTGAAGAGATGGCTGAAGCGGTCCGCTATGCCCACGGAAAAGATGTAAAGGTTTATGTGGCCGTCAACATTTATCCGCGCACAGCCGAAGAAAAAGATATTGCCGCTTTCTTGGGCCATCTGGGCGATATCCGGCCGGATGCAGTCATCATTGCGGACCCCGGTGTGCTGATGCAGGCAAAAGCTATCATCCCTCAAATTCCGGTGCATCTCAGCACTCAGGCCAACACTACCAGCCGGCAAAGCGTTCTTTTCTGGGCGTCCCAGGGAGTTGCCCGCATCAACGCGGCCCGGGAACTATCTCTTGATGAAATCAAAACCCTGGTGGATGAAACTTCTGTTGAAATTGAAGCATTTGTGCACGGAGCCATGTGCATCGCCTATTCCGGCCGCTGTCTTTTGAGCAGTTACATGGCCGGCCGGGACGGCAACCGGGGCATGTGCGCCCATCCCTGCCGCTGGAGATATTCCGTCGTCGAAGAGCTTCGGCCCGGCCGGTTTATGCCCGTTGCGGAAGACGACCGGGGGGCCTATGTGTTTAACTCCAGAGATTTGTGTATGATCGACCATCTTCCGGCAATGATCGCCGCCGGCATCGCATCCCTTAAAATCGAAGGCCGAATGAAAGGAATGAATTACCTGGCAGGGGTCGTAAAAACCTATCGCCAGGCCATTGACGCCTGGTATCAGGCACCGGAAGCCTACGCCGTCACAGAGGAGTGGCGCGACACCCTGGCCGGCGTCGGGCCCCGGGGATATTGCACGGGATTTTATTTAAACGACCCGGAGGCCATCGTGCCGGACTATGACACCGACACGTCGGAGAGCGATTTCCGGTTCGTTGGAAAAATCGAAAAAATCATCCGTCCCGACCGCTTTTTGGTGACCGTCAGAAACAAGATCCAGATCCACGACGATATTCGCGTGCTTTGCGCGAAAGGCCCGGCAGCAACCTTCCGGATACTTGAAATGACAGCGGAAAATAAAGAACCACGGACCATTGCCCAGGCCGGGGAGCGGGTGCTCATTCAGGCGGACAAATCCGTGGACGGAAATATTCAAGATATTCTGCAAAAATATGAAAACCTACCCCATTGACGGTTTAACCATCACGCCAGAGAAAACCGGCGCGGACAAATATATCAAAATTTCCTATCCGTTCCGGTATGGAAGATTTTCAGAAATAAAATCTGATGACTACACGTTTCAGTTCAACCTGAACGGCGAAATCAAAACGATTCAGGGACGGGGCGAAGGCTGGCTGGATGCTTCCGAATGGCTGAAACGCAGCCCGGGCAACGACTGGACCTATTTTGCCGCGGGCGGATACACCGGGGCTTATGATTTTACCGGAGAATACTATGTGCCCTGCCTGCCCTATGACAGCAACGGCATTTTCGGCCACAACCGGTTTGAAAGCCCGGAAGTGGAAAACGCCTTTGCCGCCTGGGACGTCCTGAGAGACCGACTGGACCAAATGGATATCAGTGTCCTGCCAGATGACGCCGCTCGTCTGATCGCGCGTATCCGGAAAATGGGTCCGGAAGCCCTTGCCAACCGGGCCCGGCAGCTTCATGATATCATCGGCGGCCGGGTGTCGGTGCTGCCGCCGGACACCCGGCATGTGGAGTATGATGTGGTTCCCGTGACCATTGCGGACGGATGCCTGTATAACTGCGGATTCTGCCGGGTCAAATCCGGCAGGGGCTTCAAACGCCGCTCCAAAGAAAATATTCTCGATCAGATCATGCGGCTGCGTGAGCTTTACGGAAAGGATATCACAAACTATAATTCCGTTTTCCTGGGCCAGCACGATGCGCTGTTTGCCGGAAAAGACCTGATTGAATTGGCGGCCCGGGCGTCATTTGACATTTTTGAGTTTAAAAACGCGGCCATCCGGGAGCCGAAACTTTTTCTGTTCGGCAGCGTGGATTCCCTGTTCCGGGCGGATGATGACCTTTTTGGCATGCTGGACAAGCTGCCGTTTGAAACGTTCATCAATATCGGCCTGGAATCCGCGGACCCTGCCACCCTGGCCCGGATTGAAAAGCCGCTCTCCCGGGAAAAAGTCACCCGTGCGTTTCAGCGGATGATGGCGCTCAACAAAGCCTGGCCCCGGCTGGAAATTTCCGCCAATTTTCTCTATGGCGCGGACCTTCCGGAAACCCACATGCCCTCGGTCCTGGACCTTACCCGGAACGGGCTGGATCATTTTTACAGCAAAGGCACCATCTATTTTTCACCCATGGAAAACATCGGCTCCGTTCAGACGGTGAAAGACAGATTTACCGAATTCAAAACCCTGTGCCGGTTGCCGGTTTTCATCTATTTAATCCAACGACTTTAGGGCCGTGGAAAAAATAAAATACCCCATCTAGCTGCTCTTTTATTCCGTAGCAAAATCCTTTGCCATCTGGGATACTTTCTTTTTACCACAGCCCTTAATGAGAAAAACGAACATCCAGCGCTGGGCTTAAGCGAGGCTGCCTATTTATTATCATGAAGCAGGGCTTTGGCTTTTTCAAAATTTTCATTCATTGTCCGGTTCATTTGCGCGGCGTCTTCGATAATGGCCGCCACCGCCTCCAGGTGATTCAGTTTGGCCTGGTCCGCCCATCCATCATAGGATGCGGCATGGTCCTCATTGTGTTTGATCCAGTGGTCCAGCAGTTTTTCGATCTTTTCGGCAAATGTCATCTCCAGGGTCCCGTGGGAATGGTCATGATGGTGGTGATCGCCGTGGTCGTGGTCGTGGTCGTGGTCATGATTGTGATGATGGCTCATACTCAGTCCTTTGTATTTATTTAAAATTAATAGATTATCCGGTAAATGCAAGCGCAGGGCGCAGGTATCGTCAATACTCAAATTGTGCTGATATGCTAATTACTTTTCCAGACAAAAACCCCCCGGGCAACAAAAAAAAGTAACACGTGTACTTGATCTGGAAAATTAATGCCGAATATTGTATGTTTCAACATCAACTGCTAACCATACGGATACCCCTATCAAAGGAGAACGTGCAATGGATTCGACCCACGACCACCCGGAACCCTCTGAAAATGAAATCGAAAAGGAATTAAAACAGGTATTTGAAAAAATTCCAACAGAAATCCCGATTTTTCTTTTTGCCCGGCGCGGAAAAAATGACGTCTATGCGGACGCGGCCCGAAATGCGATCACCTATTTCACCCGATTGAGCCGAAAAATAGTTTTTCATGAATTTAATCTCTCCAGTGAGCAGGCAAAAAAATGGGGCATCGCTGAATCACCGACCCTGCTGATTGACCCGGAACACTACAATATCCGATGGCTCGGGGCCCCCATTGGCGAAGAAGGCCGGATGCTGGTCGAAGCCCTGATCTATGTGGGATTTAAAAAAACCGGCATCAGCGATCAGTCACTGAAAGTGCTGGACCAGATTAAAGACAAACGGGCCATCAAACTCTTTGTCAGCCCGTCATGCCCTTACTGCCCCCAGCAGGCCGTGCATGCCCTCAAAGCGGCCGTGGAACGGCCGAATCTGATTTCCCTTGAAATCATCGACATCCAGGCCAACCCGGAGATTGCCAGAGATTATGATGCCCAGTCCGTGCCCCAGACCTTTGCCAATGAAATGCTGATTGCCCTGGGCGCCCAGCCGGAAGAGCTGTTTATGCTGTCTCTGCAGAAAATGGAGCAGCAGACCCTGTTTATCCCTGACAATGACGCCGAAGAAATCGAAACCGACCTGGTCATTGTGGGCGGCGGACCGGCCGGGCTTTCAGCGGGCATTTACGCGGCCCGCAGCGGCCTGAAATCCGTGGTGCTGGAACGCGACATCCTGGGGGGTCAAGTGGCCCTGACGCCGATGGTTGAAAACTATCCCGGGCTCACCCAGATCGGCGGGAAAAAACTGGTGGAAATCCTGGTTTCCCATGCTCTCCAGTACGTTCAGATTTTTCAGGGGGAAGAGGTGATGGACATTTCCAAAGACCATCCCATGACCGTCACCACCAACAAGCGCCGGTTCATCACCAAAGCCCTGCTGCTGGCCACGGGCGCCACCCACAAGCATCTCGGCGTACCCGGGGAATCCCGGCTGTCCGGTCGGGGGGTCAGCTATTGCAGTACCTGCGACGGACCGCTGTTTGCCGGCCAGAAGGTGGTCATGGTGGGTGGGGGAGACAGCGCGGTCACCGAAGCCCTGCACCTTAAAAATATCGGTGTGGATGTCACTGTAGTCCACTGGACGGACAAGCTGGACGCGCAGAAAGCACTGGCAGATCAGCTCATCGACTCCGGTATTCCTATTCTTTACAATTCCACAGTCAAAGAAATCCTCGGCGACAAGTCCGTTGAAGGGGTGACAGTTTACAACAGCCTGACCCGGGCGACGTCCCGCATTGACGCAGCCGGCGTATTCATTGCCGTCGGGTATCTGCCGTCCGTGGATCTTGCCGAAAAAATCGGGGTAGAAAAGACCGCGGAAGGCTTTATCAATCAAAAAGACTACCGCACCAACATGCCCGGCGTATACGCAGCCGGCGACGTGGTGGGCGGCTTCAACCAGATCGTGACCGCCTCCGGCCACGGCGCGGAGGCCGCCTTGACGATTTTCCGGGATTTGCTGAACTATAAGAAAGCGGAACAATGATAAAAAATTTGCCGTTTTTTTGGCCTCCCCTCTTGCCAAGGTTCATTCCATGTTTATACTTAAATCAGGTTAAACAAAACCTGCCATACTCTGAACCAGCGCCGCCCGTTAACAAGCGGCAGATATATAGATGGAGGTGCGTTATGAACTTCACCGTCAAAGTCCATGATTATATTGAAAATGATGAGGAAAGAGAAGCCGGCCACGTCGACACCCGGGATCAGAACCAGACCTGCGACAGGTTGGGGTGTGACATCAACATTCTGGAAGTATCGGTCGCCGGATAATCCCTAAAGAAATCAAAACTTAATAAAATTATGCCACCGGAATCAGAAATTTCTGATTCCGGTTTTTTTATATCCCCCAATTCCTGCGTAAAACACCAAAAAAATGGAAAAGTGATCACGGAATGGGGATTTCCGGCAGCAGGTGCCAGGAAAGGCCATCCTGACACCCGAAACCCTTGTCATCGCGCACAGCGCATGGATTAAAAGATACTCGCGCCAATTTAGAAATACCTCCCAGACGAATTCATCCCCCCATTTTTTTCCGTCACCCATCTGTCACCCAAATTCCACGTTCAAACCACTGATTTGACACGATCGTGTCAAAATTTATCCCTACATTTAGCCTGATTAAAACCTTAAAAAAAGAAAACCAGCCAACCCGGCTGCAAGGAGAAAAGTATGAATCAACCCGGTGTGAAAGTGGATTTGCATGTGCATTCAAAATCCTCCACCCGTCCGTCCCAGTGGATTTTACAAAAAATCGACTGTCCGGAAAGCTTTACGTCCCAGCGAAAGCTGTATGCCATTGCCAAAGCCCGCGGCATGGATCTCGTGACCATCACGGACCACAACAATATCAACGGATGCCTGGAAATCGCCCATCTTCCGGACACCTTTATCAGCGAGGAAGCCACTGCCTATTTTCCCGAAAACCAGTGCAAACTCCATGTGCTCATCCATGACATCACCGAAGATCAGCACATTGAAATCAACCATCACCGGAAAAATGTCTATGACCTGGTGGATTACCTGAATCGGGAGCACCTGTTTCACGTGCTGGCGCACCCCCTGTTTGATCTGAACAACAAGCTCAGCATGGATTATTTTGAAAAAATGCTGCTCCTGTTTACCAATTTTGAAATGAACGGGTCCCGGGATGCGTATCAGAATCAAATTCTGGAAACCATTTTGAAAAACCTGACACCGGACCACATGGACCGGCTGGCAAACAAACATGATTTGAAACCCGTGGGCCAACGGCCATGGGAGAAAAATATCACCGCCGGGTCGGATGACCATTCGTCACTCAACATCGCCCGCATGCATACCTTTGTTCCGGGAGCCACCACCAAAGACGATTTTTTTGCCGGCATCACGAAGGGACAAGCGGAAATATGCGGCAAATCCGCCACTCCCAAAACCATGGCCCACAATCTCTATGGAATCGCGTATCAGTATTATAAGTCCAAATTTTCCCTGGACCGGTTTGTGCATAAAAATACACTTCTGCGATTTGTGGACTGCGCCCTGACCGCACATGACGACCATCGGGGGATTCTGACCCGGATCTCGGATTATCTTATTTCCAGAAAACCCGGTCTTTCAAGGTTTCATTCAAAAACAGACGATCTGATGCATCTGATTGAGGAGAAAGCCCGAATTGCCATTTGTAAGAATTCCGATTTCCAGAAAATTTTAAAAGCCACCCCGGCCAAAGACGCCTGGGAAAAAGAAACGGATTGGTTTTCCTTTGTCAACGATGTTTCCGAAGATGTGATGAAAAGCTTTGCGGACACCACCCTGGACAGCCTGTCCAAAGCCAAACTGTTCAATATTTTCCAGACCATCGGATCGGCCGGTTCCGTGTATACCTTGCTGGCGCCTTATTTCATGGCCTTCCGCCTGTTCACCAAGGACCGCGCTTTTGCCGAATCCTGCCGGGATCAGTTCGCCGGCGCAACCGCCCCTTATGACAAAAAACATGAGAACATCGCCATTTTCACGGACACACTGCATGAAACCAACGGCGTGGCCTTGACCCTTCGCATGCATTTGAAAATCGCGCAAAAAACCGGCAAAAATCTGTCCGTGATCACTTGCGCGCCGGACCACAGCCTTGAAGGGGCGGAGAATTTCAACCCCGTGGGCAGTTTTGAAATTCCGGAATATCCGGAAATCAAACTGCACTATCCTCCGGTGCTCAAAATGCTCGAATACTGCTATGAGCAAAACTTCACTCATATCATGGCCTCCACCCCCGGCCCGGTGGGACTTGCGGCCCTGGCGGTCTCCCGCATCCTGGACATCCCCATCTCCGGCACTTATCACACTGCCTTTCCGCAGTACGCGGCAGAACTGACCGGGGACAGCGCCATGGAGGAACTGGCATGGAAACTGATGATCTGGTTTTACAACCAGCTCGACGTGGTGTATGTGCCCTCCAAAGCCACGGGTGCTGAGCTGGCCGAAAGGGGCATTCGGCCGTCCAAAATCCGGCTCTACCCCCGGGGCATAGACATCCGGCGATTTCACCCAAAAAATCGGAACGGATTCTGGACCTCCCGTTTTCAGGTACCTGAAAACGCGATCAAACTGATCTATGTGGGCCGGATTTCCAAAGAAAAAAACCTGGATGTCCTGACCCGGGCGTTTAACAAACTCAGCCCGATAAAACCGGAGCTGCAACTGATCGTTGTGGGAGACGGCCCCTTTCGCCAAGAAATGGAACAGGCGCTGATGTATACCAACACCCTGTTTACCGGATACCTGGAGGGCGACG
The DNA here is from genome assembly GCA_963675805.2 of Desulfobacterales bacterium. Taxonomy (GTDB): domain Bacteria; phylum Desulfobacterota; class Desulfobacteria; order Desulfobacterales; family Desulfosalsimonadaceae; genus SURF-3. The sequence continues at coordinate 992,048 of CAXXNU010000007.1, forward strand.
ACCTGGTCAAAGCGTATGCCTCCGGTGATCTGTTCATTTTTCCATCCAGCACGGACACCTTCGGCAATGTGGTGCTCGAAGCCCAGGCCTCAGGCCTGCCGGTCATTGTGACCGATTGCGGGGGCCCCCAGGAAAATCTCATCAATGGCGAAACCGGACGGATTGTGCCGGCCCATGATGACCAGGCCCTCGTGGATGCGGTGCTCGATATCTGCGACCAGCCGGAAAAAATGGCACAAATGAAAAAAAACGCCCGAAGATACATGGAAACACGGTCTTTTGAAGCGGCGTTTAACAAAAGTTGGGAACTGTATCGGTCCACCCCCGCCCCATCATCAGCCCCCCGCAATTCCTCGACCTCTGCGGCAAAAATTTTCAAATTCGCCTCCTGAACTCGACCCTGAAATCCTTTTGGCATGCCTCCTTCTCATCGCTCACACGGTTTCACAACTCTTAAATTAATTATGAAAGCAGGCCTTCTTTGCGGGTGCCTTGCTTTTTTATTTTACGGACTGGATCTCTCCGCCACGCACAGCGTCCTTTTAACATACAGCCCGGTTAAAGCCGGCGTACTAATACTCTGGTTTCTGACCTCTTTCCTCTTGCTTGGATTCAGACTCCATGTGATCGGCCAGGGCCGCCTCCGGTATAAGGATTGCGTATCTTCAGTTTTCCTGGGATTCTTTGCAAACAGCATTTTCCCCGCACGCATCGGCGAAGCCATCAAGGGCCTGTATCTGAAAGTGATCTCCGGAAAATCCATTGCCCGGGTCATCTCCCTGATTTTCTGGGAGCGATTCTGCGATCTCAATATGATGCTCGGACTGATTCTGCTGGTTGCCGCCGCCGGTGACCTTACAAGGTATCTGCTCCCGCTTCTTTTGACCGTAATAACCGGCTGGGCTATGCTTTTGGCTGTTCATCTTTTTTTTCGCAGACATCCGGCATCCATTTCAAAAATTCCCTGGCCCTGGCTGCAAAACAGCGTCCGGCACCTGTCCCAAAAGCCTGACCGCGCCCTCACCCTGAAACTGGCAACTGCCAATCTCCTGGTCTGGGGGCAATTCATCCTGGAAATGTTCATCGCGATTTACTGGATCGCAGGGTTTGATATATCCCTTACAGCGGCATTGAATGTTTTTGTCATTTCCGCGCTGGCCTTTGCCATTCCAGCCTCTCCCGGCGGCATGGGCGTGTATGACGCAGCCATTGTATTTGCGCTGGGAAAATACGGCATCCCGGCTGAAGATGCCGTGGCTTTTGCCATTCTGATGCGGGCCATCCAGTATGGTCCCACGCTGATTATCGGAACCGTAATGATCATGAGCAAAAGCAACGGCCTTTCAAAAATCTTCCGGCCGGCTGCTGCCCGTAAAATGCTGGCAGCCATGGCAATGGCCCCTACCCGGATAAACCGGAAAAGTTAAAAGTGAAGTAAAAACGATCGCGCGTTTCGCGCAGGTCTTAATTGTTGGCATTTTAGTACCTTACGCCTTAATTCCTGCCAAAAAAAACAAGAAAATGAACCCGTTTATGCGGGAGCCGATTTTTCACCAAAAGGTGTCAGTGTTCAAGTGTCAGGAAAAACGACTCTGACACCCGACACCTAAAACCTGCAACATGGAACCTGAAACCATTATTACAGACCTGGCCCAGGGGGTGCGGGTTCCCTGGGTTGGTCACCTGAACCCCTAAGCACTTCTTAAGCTTTAAAATTTCACCGGATTGTCACGCTGCTGCCCTCAAATATCAACATCCCGCCCCTATGATAATTCTCTTATATATTCTATCAAAAGCAAGAGGACTGACCCATGGGCTTTATTATTCTTTGCGGCGGACTAATTTTTCTCTTCTGGTTCAGATGCACACTGATCCGGAAAAACCGATTCCCGAATGCGGAATTACTGATAACGGAACTGGAAAAACTCTGTGGCTAGCGGATTACTACCCAATTTAAAAAAAACTCCACGCAATAGACTGGCATTGATCCCCATTCAACGGAGGGTTGCTTGAGAAAACCGGCTGCTTCAAAATTGTATGTTGTCACGCCCGGAAAAACACCGGATGCCCGGTCAGGGCCGGATATGGGAAAAATTGCCCACTCCTTGGGCATCCGCATTGACTCTCAGGGCTGCCCGGCCGGAAATCGGCCCTATGTGCTGTCCGATGTCACCATGGGCTGCGAAAATGAACTGCAATGCGCGGTTTCCGGGCCAAAAGAAGACGTGGATCTGCCCTGCTGCATCACGGAATCCAATTACTTTCAGAATATCCTCAACCGGGCCGCGGCCGGTGAAACCCCCGCCAAAGTCATCCGGGCCTTTGAAGCGCATATCCAGCAAAATCCGGAAAATATCTGGGAAAACAGCTGGGTCCGGTTTCCCCGCCGGGTTTTAAATGATTATGCCGCCGGCATTTTCGATCATGACCTGCTTTTGGACAAAACCGATCCCGCCGGCCCTCAGCGGCCGGACATCAGCCGGTTTATGGTTACCCGGGACAAGGAATCCTGGATCCGGGTACCGGTGAGCTATCTCCTGAAACTCTCCCTGGCCGACGCCATCGGAGACCGGACCTGTGATCCCCTGGTCCGGAAAATCGGTGCAAAATATCTGGATCATTTTCTGAACGACAACACCTCGCCGGAAATTTTCACTTTTCATCCAGTGCCCTGTGCGCCGGAAACCGGGAAGGGGCAGGGTATTGCAAAAGAAACCCTGGCCCGGTACCTGCTCAGCCAGTGCCTGATAGACTATGCCAATACCAAATTCGAGCTCCTGGAAAACAACCAGAAAGCCCTTATCTATTTTGCCCCCCATCCCCCGGTGCGGCAAAAACAGCTCAACCGCCTGATTTCAGATTCCTTTTACCGTGAGCTGTTTATGAGCCCCTGCCTGTCCGGATGGAACCGGGGCAATGAAAAACACACTTACATGAATCTCTGCCACCAGGTCATGTCCCGGAGCCAGTTAAACGCGGTCAAAAAACTCAAGGAAGCCAATATCATCACCAAGAATCTGGTGGTGCTGCCCAATATCTCCAACATCAGCCTGGCCAACAACGGCACCCATATCAGCATCGGCAGCCAAAAACTATCCGGCCTCCTGAAAACTCATTCCCCGGAGTTCACGGCAAGAGATGAAAAATATATTGGAGATCTTGCCATCAAGGTGGTGGAACACTTTCTGCCGCTCTTTGTGGGCGCTTACAGCGCCGCTCCGTACCGGCTGGAATTTTCGGATTTCCATCCGGAAAATGCCCTGGGCTTTCTGCCCCATGAACTGGATTTCACCCATCTTCGCATGATCTGGCGGCGGTGGAAGAAAAAAGCCAATCTCAAGGTATTTGGCCGGCCGGTCACGCCCTTTGGGCCGGAACTGCTGGATAAATCCGTGAGCGCCCTGCTCCGGCTGAAAGGGGATTTTGTTCACGACTTCCGGCTGATCGATTATTTCATGTCCGTGAAAAGCACGGACCGGAGCCCGGCACTGGATGGAAACATGGGCAATGACATCCGTCTTAAAAAAGACCTGGCCGATCTGGGGGTGTTTGACAGCTGCATGTCCCTGTACCTGCTCTATAAAAACCGGCCGTTTTCAGACATGGGGTTTTCCGGTTTTGAAGGCCGGCATTACAGTCTTTTTGAAAACATCACCCATGACATGGGAGAAGCCGCCAATCTTCAGATGCTGATTACCGCCCTGGCGTTTAAATATATTTTTACCGGACAGGTCAGCCATTCGACCATACCAGACGACCCCACCCTGGAAAGCGAGCGCCGCCAGATTTTTTTCGGCGCCGCCATCGGCATCCCCACATTTTTCATCCACAAAAAATCAAAAAACCGGTTTATCCAGAAAATCATCCAAAAAACTGATAAGACACGCTCCAGCCGACGGTATCCCGGGTATTTCCGGATCTACCATCACGAATACAAAAAAGCGCTCATCGCCCTTCTCAAACAGGACGCCGCGGACCTCATTGAAATGGGAGATCTTTCCGGCACCATCGACGACCTTTGCGCGCGGATGAGCACATGGGATACCTGTTCTGCCGCCGGCCGGCTCACCACTGGAATTCTGGACCAGGCGGGCGCCAGCAACCCCATGAAAATGTCTGCGGATGAATTCAATACAGCTGCTGAACGGTATTACCGAAATACCCTGCGAAAGCGTCATATGGATGAAGCGTTTGATTACCTGACGGCCGAAGCTCGCCGGGTGGACCTTTCCGTTATCTGCACGGGCGCCGCATACCGTCGTGCCTTAAAAAAAATTATAGGGGACCGGAGCGCATGCCGGTTTGTGAAAGTCTTTAAAAAAGCCCTGCTCCATAACCGGGCCTCAGCAACCGAAATTCAGAAAGCCATCTGTTTCCTCATTCTTGTGATCCACGGCAATGACGAAGCGGCCCAAAAATTTTCAAAAACGGCGGCAACCCCATGATCCATCAATATATCCATCGTAAAACCGGCGCGGTAAAGACCGAAAAACTGTTTGCCGACAAAATCATCAACCTGATCTATTCCACGGCCCGGGAAAAAGTCCCGGTGTTATACAAAGCCGCGGCATCGGCGCGGGCCAGCGCCATTCTCGGGTACCTCAATTATTCCATGGCCGGCGGCAGCCGGCTGACCGGCGCGGAAAAAATCATCCGCGAACTGGGCATCAATCTCGCAGAATGCGTTGATCCGCCCGCGGCCCTGGACTCACCGGAAAAAATATTTGAACGGAAAATACAATACTGGGACCGCCGGCCCATGTCCATTGATCCGGAAGCCGTGGCCTCTCCGGCGGACGCCAAAATGATCATAGGGTCATTTGAACGGCAGGCCCAGATTTTTTTGAAAGAAAAGTTTTTTTCCTTTGATGAACTGTTTTGCGCAGGCCCTGGTGCCGGTGCGGAATCTCCCGAATTGCCTGCTCAATGGCCGGCCGCCTTTGCCGGCGGTGATTTTGCCGTACTGCGCCTGACCCCTGAAAAATATCATTACAACCACGCCCCGGTCACCGGAAAAGTCCTGGATATCTATGAAATCGACGGCCTTTACCATTCCTGCAATCCCTCGGCCATTGTGCATTCCGTGACCCCGTTGTCCAAAAACAAGCGGGTGGTCACCATCATGGATACGGATATTCCCGGAGGCAGCCGGGTGGGCCTGGTGGCCATGATTGAAGTGGTGGCATTGATGATCGGCAAAATCGTCCAATGCTACAGTGATTTCCAGTACCGGGCCCCCCAGCCGGTCAAGCCCGGCATGGTTCTGGAAAAAGGCCAGCCCAAGAGTCTTTACCGTCCGGGAAGTTCCGTGGATGTGCTGATTTTTCAGAAAGATAAAATTCAGTTCTGCCCGGATATCGTTTCAAATATGTACCGGATCGACGCCCAAAGCCGTTTTTCCCTGGGATTCGGGCAACCCCTTGTGGAAACGGAAGTCGATGTCCGGTCCACCATCGCTTTCAGGAGAAAATAAACCCATGGATGAACTTTTCATTTTTGGCATTGCCGTTTTCCTTTCTGTTTTGCTTTCCTGGGGATTTACCCATCTCACGGCAGAACGCTGGCAGTTCATGGCCGCTGTTCCGGTAAAAAAAATGGAAAACGGCGTCTGGGCCGGATTCAACCTGACCTATTACGGCTTTTTTTCCGCCTGCGCCTATGTGCTGGCCACAACTGTATTGTGCATTCTGCTGGGGTCGGTTGCCGTTCCCGCCAGCAGCCTGCTGATCATGGCGGCCGTCATGCTGGGCTGCTGTGTGCCCGCCTCCCGGCTGATCGCCAGGTTTGTTGAAAAAAAGAAATACACGTTCAGCGTTCAGGGGGCCTCCTTTGTAGGACTTCTTATCGCCCCGTGGATCATTGTGCTAATCAACCGCTTCACGGCCATCACCAATCACAACCATCCGGAGGTCCTTGTCGTGCTGGCTGCTATTGCCGCGGCGTTTGCCCTGGGCGAAGGCATCGGCCGGCTCTCCTGCATCAGCTTTGGCTGCTGCTATGGCAAACCCCTGAACGGGATGTCCCCGCTTTTCCAAAAAATTTTCAGCCATCTCTATTTCGTTTTCTACGGCAAAACCAAAAAAATCGCTTATGCGGACGGACTGGACGGCACTCCCATGCTGCCGGTGCAGGCCATCACCTCCATTGTTCTGTGCATGACCGGAATGGCCGGTATTTACCTGTTCCTCAAGGGCTTTTTTGTCACCGCCTTTGTCGGTGTGGTCTCCGCCACCCAGATCTGGCGGGTTTTGTCCGAATTTATCCGGGCAGATTACCGGGGCGGCGGCAAAATATCCGCTTATCAGATCATGGGCGTTGCCGCCATTGCTTACGCGTTTGCCATTGCCTGGCTGTTTCCCGTTACCATGCATCCCGGACACAATATTTTGAACGGGCTGCAATCCATTTGGAACCCAACCATGATCCTGTTTTTGCAGGCCCTGTGGATGGCGACGTTTTTCTATACCGGTCGCAGCCGGGTAACCGCCGCCACCCTTTCGTTTAACGTGTTGCAGGAGAATATTTAAATTTTTCAATGCGGTGACACCGCAACCCATCACCCATTCGTTAGGCCGGCAATAAAGGGGGGCAAATTTAAGGTTTCAGGTTTCAGAGTGATCAACCGTCGTAACAGCCGACCCCGCCTCGATCCAAACACTCGATGACAAAAAGGAAAAAACCTATACTTCTATGGGATCGGCAGACTTTTTTTCTTGACAAATTTGCAACCATATCAGGTGTCAGATTCGTTTTTCCTGACACCTGAACACTGACACCTTTTGGTGAATAGCCGCCAGCCCAATGTAAATGGTTCCTTTTTTGCGCAGAGATTTCCAGATAAGACATCCAATGGGTTCAACCGCAAACTTGCTGTTATTATCAATGCTGACCAAAAAAATAATCTGTACCATCATTTTCGGAGTTATCATGAGTTTCATGCAGACCTGTTCAGCCCATGCGCTTGAACATTATCAATACCGGCAGACCACCGGCAATGACCGCTTTGATTTTTCATGGGAATTAACCGTTTCTCAAAACAACGTGCTGCGGGTGCGCGGAAACGGAGAATATTACGAGAATATTTGTGACGACCGCTGCCGCACGGTTGAATGGCGATATGTAAGCGAGGATTCTGACATCACGGCGGTCCGGGACGACGACGTGATCCGGGTGAAAGGAACCTTCGAGAACAAGCCGTTTATCAAAGGCTTTAAAATCGACGATCATCCCTGGTACCAGCCCCTGTCTTACTGTCTGAGATGCTTTATAGAGGGCCCGGAAGATACAACCACATTCTGGATGATCCGCCCGGACACCCTGGATGCCTTTAAATTTGAGGCCCGTAAACAATCAACCGAACAAATCATTTCCCCGGGCGGAGCTGTCAGGGCAATAAAAGTGGAACTGGGACTGACCAGCCTGTTGAAAGGGTTGTGGCATGCACATTACTGGTTCAGGGAAGCGGACGGTATCTTCCTCCAATACCGGGGGGTTCACGGCCTGCCGGGCACACCGGAAACCATTGTACGGCTAATAGAATAAAATCCGGGCCAAAGGACTTTTAACGCCTTACGGCGTCACTACAAACAATGGTCTATCGTGGCGTGGCATCACGCATTTGTTGGCTGGATTTTGACCGGCTTGCAGAGAAGGTCCTTTGTATTGGCCGCCCGGGCGCACTTCTTACAAATATAAACCGGACGATCCACCATCTTCATCATCGCGCTCAGATTTTTTTCAATTTCCTTCTTATCAAGATCACATAATGTTTTCATCTTTTGTCATCTCTCCGTAAGGCATCGGGTGAAACGATGTCACCACCTGGTTGAAAACGTGGCAGTATCTTGCCTTTCTTATTGGTTTGATGTGACAGCTCCATGCCGGTCAGATAACGATTTTGATACGCGCAAGCCCCCATCACCAGCAGGTGAGCATATTTTTCTTTTCTTTCTGTTAAAAAACAGATAAATTATTTAGTTTTAGGTAAAAATTGACTGCTTTCCCCTCAATTTCCGGGCAAAAAAAACAAAAAAAGCATTGTAATGGCATTCAAACGGCACCAAATCAACCGCCGGGTCATCGACGATCTGAAAAACCGGTCCACCATCGGCATGTATTTTTATCTGGCCATTACCATCGCCGTGCTGGCAACAGACGATTTCTATAAAAATCATGTCGTGTTTTCCGCTTTTTTCATGTCTGCCATGCTATTTATCGCCGTATTCCGGATTGCTCACCATTACCTGTTTGATAAAATCAAAAGCATCCCCCCCCGTGTGAACAACGGCATATTTTTCGCCAGCGTTTACGCCACCTCACTGACCTGGGGAACCGGTTTTGCCTATTTCATGATCCAACCCGAAGGGATCTCCTCCAAAATCATCATGCTGGCCGCCACTGTGGGGCTCAATTCCGGCGGGGTGGTGGCGTTTATCCCCTCATGGTACATATCCTCCCTGTATACCCTGCTGATGCTGCTGCCGGCAGTTGTTTTGATGTACTTTCTAAACATTCATCCGACCCTTGTCGTTCTGATCATTCTGTTCATCATTTACATGACGATGATTGCCCTGCGGGGAAACCGGGAATATTGGGACGCCCTGGAAAACGAATACCTGCTCAAACAGAAGACCGCGGAAATTGAAAAAATCAGCCGGGTGGACGTGCTCACCGGACTCTACAACCGGAGATATTTTGATGAAATTTTCAATATCGTCTGGAAATCAGCGGCCCGGAACAAGGATCTTTTGACCGTCATCATCGCGGATATCGATCATTTCAAGCCCATCAACGACACACACGGCCATCTGGCCGGAGATGCCTATCTGAAAAAAATAGCAGACGTGTTCAGCGGGGTATTTCAGCGGGAAACCGATTTTGTCGCGCGCTACGGGGGAGAGGAATTTGTGTTTCTGCTGAAAGACACGAAAAAAAGAGCCGCTCTTGATCTGGCCGAAAAAGTCCGGTCTGAAATCGAAAGCACGGCACTCTACCACTACAGCAGCCGCATTCAGTCCACCATCAGCCTGGGGATCACCGCCTGTGTGCCGGACCTTGAAGACAAAAAAGAAACTATGCTGGAAAAAGCGGACAAAGCCCTTTACCAGGCCAAAAACAGCGGCCGGAACCGGGTGGTGTTTTATGAAGACGGCAAAGGATGTTGAGTAGAGGCGAATTCAGGGGTAGGAAAAAATGTTCACAAATCTTTTTGCGCATATCCCAATGCGAGAACAAATTCACCGGGGCCTATGCCTGCATACGATGTAATTCCCGCCACGGAAAAAAATAGACCGAATAGACCACCGCATAGATGATAAATGAATCCAGGTGGAGGGCATAACTGGCCGCAAAAAAGAAAATCAACAGATGCATGCGCACCACATTGATGTAAGGCCGGCCCATGGCTTCTCCGATGGGGTTGGCTTTTTTGCCGGTCCGGCCCCCGGTTCTGCCAGAAATCAACGCCATCGCCCCGGCGTCATCTACGACTTTTTTCATGCGGACCACCGGGGTCAGCAGATGATGCCGCTCCGCAAGAATCGCGGGAATGAGAAACAGCCCATAGGGGGCCATGAGATGTGTGACGGTCAGTTTCCATAGCAGCAGGGGGTTCATGAATGCCTGGCCAAAGCCATCCTTTGGCATCCCTTCCACCGGAAAAAACTGCTGCAGAAACACGGAATGACCTGCATGAAACCCGCCGAAATGAATGGAAAAAAATCCCATCAGAAACAGCATCGCCGGCAACCCCACCAGCATGGCTTTCAGCCGCCCCCCGGGCGGCGCTTCTTCATTATCAAGGGCAGCAAATCCAATCCACGCCGCCCCGCCGATGGCGGTCAGCAGCGTGAGATATCCCAGCACCAGGCTGCACAGCCACAAGCTCCAGACCAGATCCCGGGTCTCCCATTTCAAAAACCAGGCCAGCCCAAGCCCCAGCGCGAACGCGACAATATCCGGCAGCACCCGGGCAATTAATGAGGACTCAGTTTTTTCAGACATCATCAGGTATCCTTCTCCCTGCTATCAGGAACATCAAAATAACCAGCGCGGGAAACTCGCAACCATGAGACAGGTCGATAAAAATGGTTTCAGGTTGCAGGTGTCGGGTGACAGATTCACTTTTCCTGACATATTGACACGTTCCGCTGGGAAACCGCAACCTTCAGCACCACTTCATTTTCTTGTTTTTTGCACGGAAATTGCCGGAGGCAGCATTACGCAACACGCTTTTCCGGCATCACACATACCACCCGCTGACCGGTCCGCTTCAGGGTGATGGCGCCGGCATTGCAGTGACCAGCACAGACCCCGCAGCCGATGCACCGGGCTTCATCCACCTGGGCAATGTCGTCAATCATCCGTACGGCTTCCATGGGACAGATGTCAATGCAGGCCTCACACCCGACACACGCATCTTTGTCTACGGTGGCTATATAGGCAGTGTAGGTAACGGCCGGTCCGCCGCCACGATAAAAAATCTGGAAGGTTTCACAGCAGCACTTGCAGCAGTTGCAGATGGCCATTTCATCCCGCCCGGTGTCGTATTTTTCATGAAACGCCTTGTGGACCAGCCCGTCTTTTTCCGCTTTTTCCAGAATCTTCAAGGCCTCTTGTCTGGAAATAGGTTCAGCAAATTTGTGATCAATAAAAAATCTGGCGGTTTTGCCGAAAAACAGGCAGTTTTTGCGTTCGTCGGTTACCTGACAGGGCCGGTCCAACAGGTCTTTCTGATGGCGGCAATAACAGGCGGCCACTCCGATGGTGTCGAAGCGGGCCACCAATTTTTTTACATCCTCCAAAGGCAGGATGGTGTCCACGGTATCGTCGACCTGGGCGTCCACCGGGATAATCCGGGTCATGGGCGGAATGGCGGCAAACGCAGGGGCAATGGCGTCGTAATTCGCCTGGACCATTGCTGAAAATTCCTCAAAAAGTGCTTCAAAAAGCCGGGCCAGGGTTTTCTGTTTTTCGCCGGTTTCACCCCGCATCATGGTGGTTTCAAATATGCCGGGGATGGGCGGCATGGCCCGGTATACCGGCACGCCGGTACGTTGGCTGGGAATGCCGGAGAGGATGCCGCTGTCCATGAGGCGTTCCAGCATGGCGTCCAGCGCCGCATCTTCAAAGCCGGATGTCGCTTTGATCTCATCCCGGTTCAGGGGCTTGTGGAAATGGGTCACGAACCAGGCCTCGTCGGATGTCATAATGGTTTTTAAAATGTTGATCAGGGTCTCATTCACCGGAAATGGGATATTCCCGGCCCGGATCACCGTTTCCGCCGCATCGTGATAAGGTTGATCCTGCATGGTCGTTTCCTCCTTGCGATGTTTTACAATTATAAACCGAATATCCTTTCAGCATTTCGAAAAAGAAACAGCTCTGTGCCGTCTTCTTCCAACTGCAAATCCTCTAATTTTTCCATGCATTTAGCAGGGAACAGCATGGGGTAGTTGCTTCCAAAAAGAACTTTTTTTTTCCCGTTCTCTTTCATGAAAGCGACCAATTCCGGAGGAAACCGTTTGGCCGTGTATGCGGATGTATCAATAAACACATTCTTGTGTTTTGTCGCAACAGCGATCATTTCGGTTGTCCATGGATACCCGACATGACCGCATACAACTTTTAATTCAGGAAAATCTATTGCGATTTCATCGATATAGGGAATCGGCCGGCCGGGTTCGGAAGAACACAGCGGACCCGTATGACCCACCTGGAGACAGACGGGGACATCGAGGTCGACACATTCGGCAAACAAGGGATAATACCGTCGATCTGTGGGCGGAAGGTTCCAGTACCACTGGACAATTCGCAGTCCTTTAAAGCCATATTCACGGACAAGCTGCCGGAGCGTCCGGATGGCTTCCATTGGTTTGTAAAGATTGACTGACGCGATGCCCACGAATCGATCCGGATAACGATTTACCGCTTCAGCGACCTCTTCGTTGGAAATCAGCCGGCCCTGCGGCCCCCACCAGGCACAGATCATGCCTTTGCGGACATTGGCCTGGTCCATTGCATCAATGGTAAATTCAAGCGGTATTTTTTCAGTAACTTTTTCAATTCCCATCCACCGGCGAAGGGATTCAAACATGGGATGATTAATAAATTCCAGGTTCGGATGCTGCATCCACACGTCAATTATTGGACAGGTTGCTTTCATTGTTCCCCTTTTTATTCAATCGATTCAGTCTTTCATGCCCAGGGCCGCCCAGGCCCCCGCCCCGAGGACTTTGGCCGCCGTTGTTACTTCGGTGGCGGCGTGACCGGAGATATACTGCCGGGAATACTCCTGGCACGGCCCGAGCAGCAGCGCCATCATCAGGTCATGTGGCAACGGCCTGATTTTTCCGGCTTTGATATACTTTTGAAACCATACCGCCATGTTCTGAAACAAAACGGCGTTAAGCCGCTTCATTTCCTCTTCCGTGTCGTCCATGTATTCGGCGTGTCGTTTCTGGAAAAGGAACCGGGCCCAGTCCGGATTCTGTTTTACCCACATCAAATGATACCGGACAATCGCAATGATTCCCCCTCGGGCGCTCTCTTCTTCCAACAGCGCTTCAATCATGCCGGCCTGATACTCCCGGATGCCCTCGAGATAAATAGCGGCGGCCAATCGGCCCTTGCTTTTGAAATGGTGGTAAACACTGCCGGTGCTGGCCCCGGCTTTTTTGCAGATATCGGCAATGCTGGTGGCGGGGAATCCCTTTTCCGTAAAGCAGGCCAGAGCCGCGGCGATGATTTCACGCTGCCGTTTAGGAGATGCTGTGTGAGTGGCATTCGGTGTTTTCATGGCTAAAATCATATTTTAGAATTTGATTCTAGTCAAGCGTTTTTTCATGCCCATAAGAATTTACAAAGCAGACATACGCCGGAATCTGCCGGATAGCCTATTTTTTGTCCATTGGACAAGTGGATGGCGGCAATACCCCGCATTGACCATTATAACACGCGAAGCCACATAACGCACCGCGTTATAAAAATTCTTGACATTCCCCGCGATAAACAGTAGGGGACATACTTTTGAAAGGCAAAATCAGCGGCCACGCCATGCGCACCGGCGGTTGAAACGAGGGTGATGTTGAATCAATCCAAAATACAACTGGCTGTTATCGCATTATTTTTCTGTTTCCAGGGGATTATGGTGATAACTTTCAATGTGCCGCCGGATGACGGCGCCCGGTACCCGATCAGCCTGAAAACCGGATTCCCGCAAGACCTCGGTCCGGTCGCAGGCCATCCCCTGCCCTTTGTCAAAAAGAAAAACCGCCACCCGCTGGCCGTGTATGATCCCATCATACGCGCGGCATCAAAGCGATACAATATCGACCCGAACCTTATAAAAGCCGTTATCTTTGCCGAGTCTTCCGCCAAAGCCCATGCCGTATCCGGAAAAGGCGCCAGAGGACTGATGCAGCTCATGCCCCGGACCGCCATATCACTGGGCGTAAGCGACCTTTCCCATCCGGGCCAGAATATCGATGCCGGCACCCGCTATCTGAAACAGATGATGGACAAGTATGACGGGAATATCAAACTTGCCCTGGCTGCCTACAACGCCGGGCCGGGAACCGTCAGCCGGTACCAGGGCATTCCGCCCTACCGGGAAACCCAACAGTACATCCAAAAAGTGATGGCCTACTATAACGGACGGAAATCTGAAAAAGACGCGTGATTATCTTTGAACCCTTTTGCAGCGCCCGGGACAGCCGGCGCTGAAAAATCTGGTTTTCAGCGCCTCCCTCCGCGGGTATTAAAGATTATCTGGTTATCCTGCCTGGCTCTTGGGTACTCTGGTTCGTAGTGACGCCGTAAGGCGTTAAATGAAATGCCCTCACGGGCACACTACAAACAGCAATGAGGCACGCCAAGTGGTTACAAAAAAAATTATCAAGCGCTTCCTGCCCCCCAAGAACCGCTGAGCATCCTGAAAAATAAAGTTCATTTCGCAAAAACAGGTTGCAATCTCATCCACACCACCTTACATTTCTTACATATGTCTTACATTTTATAGAGGCAGATCATGCAAATCACAAAACTATCCAGCAAGGGTCAGGTGGTGGTTCCCAAAAACATCCGGGCCAAATATCACTGGAATGCCGGCCAAAAACTCATTGTTATTGACATGGGAGACGGCATCATTTTAAAAACCGCCCAACCGTTCAAAACCACCACCATCGACCAGGTGGCCGGAAAATTAAAATACTCCGGCCGATCCGTTTCCCTGGAAGAAATGGAAGCAGCCATCAAAAAAGGCGCCCTGGAACAAACGTCATGATATCAGTGGACACCAATGTGGTGGTGCGTCTGCTGACAGGAGATGATCCGGATCAATTTCAAAAATCCCGCACGCTTTTTGAAAAAGAAGAAATCATTCTCACGACTTCCGTAATGCTGGAATCCGAGTGGGTGCTCCGCTATGCCTACCAATTTAAGCCCCTTGAAATTGCGGATGCATTCGCGTCCTTGTGCGGATTGCCCAATGTCACGGTTCAGGAACAGGACGTTATTTTCACCGCCATTGAATGGCACAAACAGGGCTTGGATTTTGCTGATGCCATTCACCTTTCCGGATCACTGGATCATGATGCCATGGTGACCTTTGACCGCAGATTGATTACCGCTGCCGCCCGGGTCACTGATTTTCCCGTCAAATTCCCGTAAAACATGGAAACGAATTTTCTTATTGCGGTTTTCCGCCGGCAGCCAAACCTGTTGACGGTATCTTGTTTTTTATCCATAATACCGGCAATCGACTTAACATCCAGCCCTCTTGTCACAGGTGATTGACGTCAAATGAAGTTGAAAAAGAATTTAAAAAGCATCCCAACGGTTGACAAAGGACTGGTGGCGCTTTTTCTCAAGATGTCACCGGAAGAGCGGGTGCTGGCAAACGATAATGCAGCCCGCGCCATCCTGGAATTAAAAAATGCCTTTAAACAGCAACAAACAGATGCACGCAGATCTCGGGGCAATTCTTGAAGGGCTGATAACAGCGGAAGTAAAATTTATCCTGGTGGGTGGACTTGCCGCAGTGATCCAGGGGGCTCCGGTGACAACCCTGGATGTGGATATTGTTCATGACCGGTCCGCAGAAAACATTGCACGGCTCTTTGATTTTTTAACGTCAGTAGACGCTGTTTTTCGCCGGCCGGATGACAAGACCATCCGCCCCAAAAGCGAAGACATTTCACAGTTTGTGCACGCACTGCTATCTACCCGCCTTGGCCCCATTGACGTATTGGCGATGATTGAAGAAGGGAAAACCTATAACGACCTCATTGACCACACTGTTCAAATTGAATTCAGAGGCCATATCCTTCACGTCCTGAACCTTGAAACGTTAATAAGACTCAAAAAAACATCCGAAAATCCAAAGCACCGTCAGCAGCTCCCGGTGCTTGAGGAAGCCCTTCGGCAAATAAAAAAAAGACAGGATTGAGAGTGCTTCCCTTGTTTCCATGGCCTTCGTGAAAGCGCATACCGTAAAAAACACTCCCCTGCCCGCTGCCGCCCGGGTCACTGATTTTTCCGTCAAATCGCCGTAAAAAATGGAGATGAACTCACGCCATTTCATTCTATCCTGAATAAAGCTGTCGTCTTAGAACAGCGCCCGGATAAAACACCCGCCCCCGGAACCACCCCCGGACGAGGTTTCAGCGCCTTCGTCCGTGGTGTCGTCGCCTGCGCCACTGTCATCGCCGGAACCGGCATCATTGCCAGATCCGGTATCATCGCTGGAAGTGCTGTCATCATCTGACACGCTGTCATCACCGGAAGCCGTGTCATCGTCTGACCCAGTATCACCGCCGGCCGACCCACTGCCCCCGGAACCGCCTGATTCCAGCTTGAACACGTGCACCAGGCTTTTGTCTCCATCCGCCAGAAGCTCAAAAAAATACAAGATACCGTTCTCATCATCAAACGCCATGGCGCCCACCAGATGGCGGCGATACCGGGTGACGTCGATATCCGGATCAAACAGGTACGGCGTGAGGCTGATGGTGGCATAGGGCTGAGGTTCCCAGGTCTGCATGGCGCCCCGGGCCACGGCCGCCATATCTGCCGGGTCATACAGCTTGATCTGGGCCTCATATCCATCCGCCCAGTATCCCCGGTTATCATAGGGCCAGTCGGGCACGTCCGGACAGGTATTGGACTCAGCGCAATCGTAATCCCATACCACGCCGTTGGAAAACCCGTACCAGCTTTTGCCGGTGGCCTTGGTGCCGATAAACGCCACCGCCGATTTGGCCCCGGCAGTCAGCCAGGCCCCGCCGGACCAGTAGTCTGCTTCGGAATAACCACTCATTTTCCGGGAATCATCAGTCACAATTTCCGGCAGACCCGGAACGGTTTCACCATACAGCAGCAACGGCAAAGGGGTTGACAAACTGGTGCCCGGAACCGGCGGATTGCCGTCCGCCCATGGCGCCGACGCGAAAAATGTGGGCCCTAAGCCGCCCCACACGCCTTCCCGATGCCGCCCCGAGGCCAGTCGTCTCCCAAAAAGATAGGTGGTGGCAAAGGTTTCGGGAATGGCAAAAAGATAGTCATTGGTCACATAATTGGGATACCCGCCGAACAGCCACGGCCCCGCGATATCGGGATCGGACAGGTCTGGGTCGCACCACAGAAGAGAAGCATCGAATTCCTGAAAATGCTGCCCGAACGTCAGATACAGCTTGCCGCCGGTTTGATCGCCCTGGGCCGGAAGATAGGTAATCCCCGCATACTGGGGCGGCATGTCAAGAACAGCGGAAAGCGGTCCTTTCAGATCTGAAAAGGTCTGCAGCGTGGCGGCAAAATGAAGGTCTGAAAGATTTTTGGCACCCGACATCACAGGCACAGGAATGGAAATTTCCGAAATCCGGTTTTCCACATTATAACCGGCCCCGAAAAGTGACCCCGGATACCCGTCAGCCGGGCCGTCCTCATCGCCATCCGGATACCAGGTCAGGGCCCCGCCCCCGTATTGCCACCCGTCGTCGACGGTGTCGGGAAGGCGGAATGCGCCTTTATACGTAAAGTCAGACGCGGCCAGACGGGAGCCGGCAGCATCTGCGTCTGCGCCGGTGTCCCCTTCATCGGCATCGTCGCCCCCATCCGTATCTCCGCTGCTGATTCCGGTTTGCCACAAATTAAAATAATGATTCAGCAGGGGCACAAATTCCGCGGTGGCTTTCTGATGCCCGGCGGAACTGGGATGGCTGTCACCGCTCGGATAATATGCGTAATCGGAGGTGCCCGGCGTGGTATGTTCCACCACGCCGCTGGTCACCCGGTGGTGGTTGTCCGGGCCGGTGAGCACGTTAAAATAATCAAACACCCCCACGTTATGAAGGGGATAGGACGCCAGCCAGTCATTGACCAGCCAGTTGTTGAACGCCCTTGCATTCTCAGCCCGCCGGGCCGGGGGTTGATAGTCTGATCCATAGGCGGCCGCCAGCAGGGGCGGAGTAGTTACCACAATAAAGAGCTTGTCCGGGCGGGTCTGAAAATAGGTCAGAAGATTATTATACACCGCCTTGGCATTGCTCACGGTATATTGATCATTGGGTGCGGCACCCGCAAGGTCGGCGGGACTGCCGAAAAGATCGGAATTGGGAAAACACGATTTTAAAACCACAATCCGGTTTTCACCGTCCGGCGCCGCGACCATGCGGTTCCAGTTGCCGAAACCGCCGATATTTTGACCGGTTTCCGCATACAATGCCGCCGTAACAGCGGCGGCATTTCCGCCGGTGAACCAGTCGGGCCAGTCGACAATATCGGTGCGATCGCCGATGCCGCCCGGTCCCCAGCCGTAATTGGTGGCGGACACATAATAATTATTGGCCATCAGGGCCGCGGCAAGCCCGCCATAGGGCTGATCACCATTCGGGTCCGCCAGCCAGTTCCCGCCGGTGGAGTGATGGATAAACACGAGTTTTACCGGGGATGCAGGCGCAGTTGTGTTCACCGCGGCCATACAGACCGACGCCGCCGCCAGAATTCCGGCGCACCAGACAACGGCCCGCCGCCAAAAGATGATCCGATCTTTTTTCATGATCCTCTCCTGATTTTAAACGATTGCTGAATCTCACTGTCTGACATTCGGATAAAAACCCGCCCTAATCATTCCAATGACCCGGCCGCCCATTTCCGCCACGTTTCCGGATCTCTGCCGGGATTTTCTCCGGTGATGGTGATCAGGGCATTGTGTGCATAAAATTCCACTTCCCGATCCGCCAGCGCGTCAATAAGCGGCAGAATGGCCCGTTTATCCCCAATGGCGCCAAGGGCATCAGCTGCCGCCCATTTGAGGTCGGCATCATCCGCACAAAGCATCCGGATCAACGTCTCAAGGACATCGGTCCGATCCGCGGGATGGGCCACCGCCCCCACCCTGCCCAGGGACCGGATCATCCATTCCCTGGCATCATTATCAGTTTCCCGTTCCAGGGCCGCAAGCAACGGACCCAATACATCGGCGTTTCCCGATTTTCCGCCCAGCGCCAGGGCCGCTGCTTCCCGAATCCTTGGATTTTCGTCTACCAGCAGGGTAATCAGCAATGGCGGCAGGGCATGATCTTCCATCTCTGCCAGTTGTCCGGCCAAATGAAACCGTTTATATTTATTCCGGTCATCTTTAATGCCCTTCACGATGTCACGAATATCCGGCTTCCAGTCCGCAGCCACGGCAAACGCAATGCCCAGCGCCAAAACAGCCACAGCCGAAATCATGACCGGCGTTTTACTTTCCGGGCTCTTTTCCATCAAATCAATCAAAGAAAACAGGCCGGTGAGGCAGCAAAGCAGAAGACCGGCCGGAATGACCACCATAATGCCCAAAAATCCGCTCACCCATCCGGAGGTACCCATGGAATACCCGGTGTTTTCCGCCAGAATCCATGTGATCCCGAGAGATCCCGCAACCAGGGCGACACCTATAATACTTAAAATTCTCAGTTTGGTGGCGGCAAGCAAAATAAAAAAACAGGCAGCAGCCATAAAAACCGGGGCTGCATTTCTCATAAACAACCCCAGCCGGCCGATATTGGCCATGCCGTATGCCGGTTCCTTTACCAGCATAAACAAGGACAGGATAATCATACCCATGCTCACGGCTATGATGCTGCTTCGGGTTTTCATGGTTTCACCTGTTGTTCGGCGAATTTGATAATGTTATCATCAATTCAAACATATCCGTGCTGAAAACCGGTTCAGGCACACCGGTCGCCCGGCACTCGGCCTGCATCTTTTCAATACCCCTTCCCCAGGACGCAGTTCAGCCGGCCCGGGCAGCGATCAGATATGTCAAATAATAATGAAATTCTTTACCCATATTGACCCCTTCCTGGAAAACCTTTATTTATGAACTGCCTGCTCCTTCTACAACAACCGAAAGGCTAATCATGCCCTGTCTCGGAATTTAACGCCTTACGGCGTCACTACAAACGGCGGTTTCCCGGCGCGAGGGATAGTCTGGATAATGATATTGTATAACAGCAAAGAATCAGACGCGGATAAACACGGATTAACGCGGATTAAATCATCAAATCCGTGTGCATCCGTGTAATCCGTGTCAAAAATATTTAGCAGCATTGATTTCCTTATAAAATATTACCCCGCTTTCCAACCCGCCTTCATCATTCTCTTGGCTGATAGGATATCTCGATATACTCAAAAAGCGCTGCCGCGGTGGTGATGTGTGTCATGTCCGGATCGATGTCGCTGTCTTTGCCCAGCACGTGCCCGTGGCCGGCAATTTCAGGGGTGAGCTGCCGGGGGGTATTGTCAGCCGCAAATTCAGCCTGCCACACCACGGAGGGCTGGCCATTCACATCACTGAAACCGGGGCTGGTTTTATCCTTTGTGTAAAAATCATTATAATCAAACGACACATTGGCTTCGATAAACACGGAAAGAATTTTACCCTTATAAGTATTCGGGATTTTCCAGCGGATGGTATGGCTGTTCCCGCCCGGTGTGGCGCCGGTCACCGCATCAATTTCCGGGTCCTCTTTCTCCGGCCGGATGCCGGACCAGACCGGCAGGGCCCCGGGCCGCCGGTCCGCAAACATCCATTTGTCTTTTCCCGCGCCCCGGGTCACGAAAACGGTTTCCGGCGCAAGACTATCCGCCTGAACCCAGACCGCCATCTGTGGGTATTTGGTGCCCAGGAGCCAGGGATAATTGTTCGGATTAAAGGCAAGGACGATTTCCAGATAATTTCCCGGGCCGTCATCCGGTTTTTGATCTTTAACGCCGAAGCAGCCGGTCAGAACCCAGCAGATCAACATATAAAAAACGGTTTTTTTCATGGGTCGTTTCCTTCTGGTTGATAAAATTAATGGTGTCGTTGATCAGAAGATTGTCTTCCGCCGTCAGAAACGGCGAAAACCGTCACCACGACATCAGCATTATCGGTTTTGCTGGCGAATGCTGTTTCAGCTCCGGCATTATTCTTTTCAGAAAGTTCAAGGCTGTCTTCGGTCACTGGCATACTCCCGGGTCTATGGGTGGAAAAACGGGCGGTTATACGGAGACATAACCATACACCAGGTTGAACGCAAAAAGAAGGGGATTTTAAGATGCGGAAATGCTGGTAATTTTTTTTGTAACTTAATTGAATAATCTCACGACTTGAATTAATATGCATCCAATCCGGAGTCATCAGAATGTTACCCTTGTCATAAAAACCACTGCCGGACAAAATGATGCCCTGAACCATCCTAATCAATCAGCCAAAGGAAAACGGATGTTGTTTCAATTTAAACTGTTTGTCATTCTGTATGTGAAGTCCATTGTTGCCTATCCTCCCACCGGGATTCGGTGGTCTTTGCGGCATATCGTCTTTCTTGTCGTTTTTCCCATTTTTTATATAGGCCTTCAGGTTATCAACCGGATCTGTTTTCTGCTGGATGATCTTTTCTTCTATGAATATCGGGGCATCGAAGTCAGATCCCCGGTTTTTATACTGGGCTTTCCCCGAAGCGGGACCACTCATCTGCACCGTTTATTTGCCAAAGACGATCAAAACACCTCCTTGCTGCTATGGGAAATGATGTTCGCGCCATCGATTGTTCAAAAAAAATTTTTCCTGTGGCTCGGCCGGATGGACCGGAAAATCGGTCAGCCGCTGTACCGGATGTTCCGGGCCATTGAGGACAAAGAATTTGCTGAAGCCAGAAAGATGCATCACATCAGTCATTTCGAGCCGGAAGAGGATGAAATTGCGCTGATCCATATTTTTGCATCCGCATTTCAAATGTTCATGTTCCCGTTTGATGACATGCTGAAGTACACGCATTTTGACACCGCCTTGCCCGAACCTTACCGGCGCAAGGTCATGACCTTTTACAAGGACCTGATCCGTCGGCATCTCTATGTATTCGGTCCTGAGAAACGGTATGTTTCCAAAAATCCGGCGTTTTCATGCAAAATCAACTCCCTTTACGCGGCCTTTCCGGATGCCAA
Source organism: Desulfobacterales bacterium (assembly GCA_963675805.2). GTDB lineage: Bacteria > Desulfobacterota > Desulfobacteria > Desulfobacterales > Desulfosalsimonadaceae > SURF-3. Next base: position 1,013,513 of record CAXXNU010000007.1, read on the forward strand.
AATCATCTGCATGGTGCGCACCCCCCTTGAGGCGGTGCCGTCGGCAGTCAGCTGGATGAGCTACAATATGAATACGTTTCATGTTTCGGAAAACCGTTATCACACCGAACGGATCATTGATGGGATCGGTCACTGGTATGATTACCCCCTCACCCAACTGGCCAATTATCCTGAAACCGCCCATGCCATCGAAACATACGGCAACCTGGTGTCTGAGCCGAAACAAACCATTGAAAATTTTTACCACCGATTCGGATTTTCCGTGTCAGACGGGTTTGACGCGGTACTGAAACACGCCGATCAAACAGCCAAAAAGTATAAAAGCAGTCACCGCTATTCCCTGGCGGAAATGGGCCTGAGCCGGGAACAACTGGTCCGCCGGTTTGCGGATACCTTCGACCGGTTCGGGTTTGACAAAGAGGATGACGATCATTAGATAATTCAACCCTGAAAAACTTCCAAATAAATGCATCTTTAAAACATCTTATCTCGCGCAGAGTCCCAAAGCTCGCAGAGAAAAAAATCTCAGCGCCTTTGCGGGATAAAAAATATTATGGACAGAAATTTCGTATTGGTTCATACAGCGGCGAAAATTTCGTCACAAGCGTTTTACGAAGCCGTCATGAGATGCGGGACACGCAAGAATGATTCGAATTAAGAAAAACCTGCTGACAATTCTGATTCTGCCGGTGCTTTTTGCCTGCGCCGCGGTGGGACCGGACTACGCACCGCCGGAGATGACCGTGCCGCCCGAACTTGCCGCCGGCAGCCATGATCCGGATTCCGATGCACCGGCCTGTGCGGCCTCTGTGGCAAACTGGTGGAGCGCATTTGATGATCCCGTGCTGACCGAACTGGTCGGACAGGCAGTGAACGGGAACCTCGACATAAAACAGGCATTGGCCCGCATTGATGAGGCCCGGGCCCGGCGGGGCCTGAGCCGTGCCGAGTACTACCCGGATCTTACCGCCACCGGTTCCGCCAGCCGCAGCCGGAGCAGCGGCACCGGCGATATCCGCGAAGCCTTTTCAGCGGGTTTTGACGCCGGCTGGGAGATCGACGTGTTCGGTGGCGCGCGCCGTTCCGTGGCAGCCGCCGACGCAAACCTGGAAGCCGCGGAAGCCGGTTTTGATGACGCTCGCGTCTCCCTTGCCGCGGAAACCGCATTAAACTATGTGGACGCCCGAACCCTTGAGACCCGGCTGACCATTGCCCGCACCAATATTGACGTGCAGGAGGAGACCTTTGACCTGGTAAAATTCCGATATGAGGCCGGGCTGACCGACGAACTGAGCTTTCACCAGGCCCGGTATCAGGTGGAGAGCACCCGTTCCCAGATTCCGGCCCTGGAAGCAGCCATAGAGGCCGCGAAAAACCGTCTGGCGGTCCTCACCGGCCGACCACCGGGGGCCATGCATGATCTGCTGGCCCAGCCCGGAGACATCCCCAAAGCCCCTCAGCTCGCCTTGACCGGCATTCCCGCGGAAACCCTCCGCCGCCGGCCGGATGTCCGAAAAGCCGAACGGGATCTGGCGGCCCAGACCGAACGCATCGGCGCGGCCACGGCCGAGCTTTACCCCCGGTTTGCCCTGTCCGGGGCCATCGGGTTTGAATCCGGGAATTCAAGCGATCTCTTCACCGCCGGCAGCCGGTTCTGGCGCATCGGCCCCGGGGTTTCCTGGAACGTGTTTGACGCAGGGGCGATCCGCCGGAACATCGACATTCAGAGCGCCGTTCAGGAGCAGTATCTCATCGCCTACGAACAGACTGTGCTCGTGGCCCTGGAAGAAGTGAAAAACGCCATGACAAGCTACACTCAGGATCAATTAAAACAGGAAAGCCTGGCAAAAGCCCTGTCTGCCTCCCGGCGGGCCGAAGAACTGGCCCGGGAGTATTATCTGGCCGGTATGGCGGATTTTTCCGAAGTCCTTGAAGCCCAGCGGTCGGTTCTGAGTTTTGAAACCCAGGTGGCGGAAACCCGGGGGACCGTGGCCACGGATTTGATCCGGCTTTACAAGGCATTGGGCGGGGGGTGGGAATGGAAGGAATGAGCTCAAAGCTCAAAGCTGAAAGGTGGAAGCTGGAAGACCGAAGGCGGAAGGCGGAAGGCGGAAGGCGGAAGGCGGAAGATCAAAGGTGGAAGATCAAAGGCGGAAGGTAGAAGGTAAGAAGTAGAAGGTTGAATCAGTGGCAGCCTGAAGGCTGCCGCTACAGCGTAGATACAAAATTTATGGATTAAATGCGACAATCCGGCAAAAACATCAAACCAAAACATAAAACAGGTCATCCAACCTGGCATCAGATAGGACATCAACCATTATGAACAATAGCCAGCCGGACAATGGCCGGGGGCCGTCCGATGACATTGAAAAAACCCTGGGGCTGAATGCCGGGGCCAACGGAAAACGGATCGTTAAACGGGTCTTCATGGCAGGGATCATTCTTCTGGCAGTGGCGGCAGCGGCCTACAAATTCTTGGGGCCGGAAAACGGCACCCACATGGAATACACCACCCAACCCGCGGAGACAGGCAACCTCACCATCACCGTAACCGCCACCGGCAATCTGGAGCCCATCAATCAGGTGGATGTGGGCAGTGAACTCTCCGGCATCATCGAAAGCGTGCTGGCGGATTATAACGAGCGGGTTACCGAAGGTCAGGTGCTGGCCGTGCTGGACACGTCCAAACTGAACGCCCAGGTGGTAAAATCCCGGGCCGCCCTGGCATCGGCAAAAGCAAAGGTGCTGGAGACCGACGCCACCATCAAAGAAGCGAAAAACGCCCTGAACCGCCTGATTTCCGTGCGGCAGCGCGGCGGGGACAAGGCGGTTTCCGAACAGGATCTGGACGCGGCAACGGCCGCCCTTGCCCGGGCTGAAGCCGCCAGGGCAGTGGCCGAAGCTTCCGTGGCCCAGGCCCGGGCCACCCTGGATGCGGATGAAACCGATCTTTCCAAAGCGGAAATCCGGTCCCCGATCAACGGGGTGGTGCTGGTACGGTCCGTGGAACCCGGCCAGACCGTGGCGGCATCCCTCCAGGCCCCGGTGCTGTTTACTCTGGCGGAAAACCTTTCCCAGATGGAACTGCACGTGGATGTTGATGAAGCGGACGTGGGACGGGTGCGTGAGGGCCAGAGCGCCGAATTTACGGTGGACGCGTATCCGGACCGCCGGTTTCCCGCGGAAATCATGCAGGTGCGCTACGGGTCCCAGATTGTGGACGGGGTGGTCACCTATGAAACCCTGCTCCTGGTGGACAATTCCGATCTGCTGCTCCGGCCCGGCATGACCGCCACTGCCGACATCGTGGTCAACCAGGTCACGGACGGACTTCTGGTGCCCAATGTGGCCCTGCGGTTTGTGCCGGTGGACCCTGCCACCCCACCATCCGGCGGATCGGTTCTGACCAAACTGTTTCCCCGGCCCCGACGGCCCCAAAAACCCAAAACCCCTGAACCCATTGGAAAACAGGGCCGGGTCTGGATTCTTGAGAACAATGAACCCGTGCCGGTGGCCGTCACCACGGCCATGACCGACGGCATCATGACCGAAATCACGGACGGCAGAATCCGGCCGGGCATGGAACTGGTGGTGGATGCGAGAAGTGTCAGAGATTGAAACGTTCGGAAATAATGTGGAGAATCCGCAACCCATGAGGCAAGTCGGTAATTATGGTTACAGGTTACAGGTTGCCGGTTTTTGTAAAAGCCACTGCATGTCTTTCCTGAAACCTGAACACTGACACCTGTTGCCGGAAAGGCGCAAACACATAAAGGCTTCTCCATTTTCTGTGCTTTTGCAAAGGAATGAAGCGATAAGGCACCAATGCTGATATGACAACCTCTCATTTAATCACATTTTCCGGGGTTTCCCGCATTTACGGCACCGGCGCGGCCACGGTCCGGGCCCTGGATGATGTGGATCTTTATATTGATGACGGCGAGTTCGTGGCGGTCATGGGACCCAGCGGATCGGGCAAATCCACGTGCATGAATATTCTGGGATGCCTGGACGTGCCCACCCGGGGAGTATTTTCCTTTGACAACGTCAACGTTGGCAACCTGAGCCCGGACCAGCGGGCCCTGTTACGTCGGCATTACCTGGGATTCGTGTTTCAGGGGTTTAATTTGCTGAACCGGACCACGGCCCTTGAAAATGTGGAACTGCCTCTGATTTATCGTGGAGTTCCCCGGAGGCAGCGCCGCCAGATGGCGGCCCGGGCCCTTGCCGCGGTGGGGCTCCGGGGCCGGGAATCCCACAACCCTGGTGAATTATCCGGTGGCCAGCAGCAGCGGGTAGCCATTGCCCGGGCCATTGTGACTGAACCCCGGGTGCTGCTCGCGGACGAGCCCACCGGCAATCTGGATTCGGCCATGAGCATTGATATCATGGAACTGCTCACCGCTTTCAACCGGGACCGGGGCATCACCATTGTCATGGTGACCCATGAACCGGACATGGCCATGTTCGCGGCCCGGCAAATCCGGTTTTTGGACGGACGGATTGAGGCGGCCGGGAGTGGGGCAGAAACAGGACTATAAGATTTGGCAGATTCTGAGACAAAATTGGAAGTTGCAGGTTGCAGGTTGCAGGGTGCAGGCAGAGCGTGTTGCCACCATCAACAGGCAGACACGGTGGCCTGCCCTACGAGCGGGTAGCAGTCCCCAAGCCTGTCGGAATCTTCAGATTCGTAGGGACGGCCACCGTGCCGTCCAGGAATATTGAGGGCCGGGGGCCCTGGTAAAAATGGTCTGTAATCTTTAACCATTAACTTGTAACCTGTAACCTGCAACTTGCAACCCTAAGCAGGGACGGCCACCGTGCCGTCCGGAACCACCAAGAATACAGCAAATGATTGAAAAACGGAAAAACATCCGCCTGCCCCGGGAACAATATGAAATGCCATCCCGGATTTTCAGCATTACCATTTGCACCGATAACCGGCGAATGTTGTTTTCCAACCGGACATTGGCCGGAAAAATCGCAGACACATTATCCTCCGGCCCGTTCGGACGACTGACAAAACACTATGCCTGGTGCCTGATGCCGGACCACCTGCATCTGCTCATTTCTCCGGTTGCGGAGAATCTTATCCCCCTGATCAGTGGCTGGAAAAGCTACACCGCCAATCTTCTGATGAAACATGGGGTTCAAAACAGATGCTGGCAAAGGGGTTTTTACGACCATGCATTAAGAAATGAAGAAGATATTAATAAAGTTGCGGAATACATTGTCAACAATCCGGTCCGGGCGGGAATTGTTGAAAAATGGGGGGATTATCCGTTTTCATGGCACAAATGGATGAAAGAACCCTCTTTTTGACGGAGAGAAATGGATGCTATTAGGCAGGCCGGGTGATGTGCCGCCCTCAACAGGCAGGCACGGTGGCCTGCCCTACGAGCGGGTAGCAGTCCCCAAGCCTGTCGGAATTTCCAGGTTCGTAGGGACGGCCACCGCGCCGTCCGGGAATATTGAGGGCCGGGGGCCCTGGTAAAAATGGTCTGTAATCTTTAACCTGTAACCCGAAACCTGAAACCTGAAACCTGTAACCCGAAACCTGTAACCTGTAACCTGTAACCCGTAACCTGAAACCTGAAACCCGCAACCCAATCAACAGGACCCATTATGATCCGGGAAACCATATCCCTCGCCCGCCGGGAAATTCAGCGAAACGCCCTCAGATCGTCACTCACGATTCTGGGGATTGTCATTGGTGTTGCCGCCGTCATCACCCTGGTCACCCTGGGCGGCGGGGCCACGGCACAGGTGACCGAACAGATCGCAAGCCTCGGCTCCAACCTGATCCATGTGAGGCCCGGCCAGGGATTCCGTGGGCCGGGGGGCACCCGGACGGCGGCGGACCCATTTACCCTCAAGGATGTGGACGCCATCAACCGGGAAATTCCCGGGGTGGAAGCCGCCGCGCCCATTGCCTCCCAGGGAACCCAGGCCATTTCCGGCAATCTGAACTGGTCCACCATGGTCACGGGCACAAACAATGCCTTTTTCGCGGTCAAGGACTGGGACCTGGCGATTGGCCGTATGTTTTCCCCTTCAGAGATCAAAACCGGGGCCGCGGTCTGTATATTGGGCAATTCCGTGAAAAAAGCCCTGTTTGGCGATCAGGACCCGGTCGGCACGGCCATCCGGCTGAAAAAGCTCTCCTGCCAGGTGATCGGCGTGCTGGAAATGAAAGGACAATCCAGCTTCGGGTCGGACCAGGATGATCTGGTGCTGATTCCCCTGCGCACCTTTCAGCGCCGCATCGCCGGCAATACCGATGTTTCCTCCATTTATGTGTCTGCCGTGGACAGCGCCATGACCCAGAAGGTGCAGGCCGGTATTGAACGGCTCATGCGGGAACGGCGGCGCATCGGACCGGATGATGAAGACGATTTTCACGCCTTTGACATGAAAGAAGTCATGACCACCCTTACCGGCACCACCCGGATTCTGACGGCCCTGCTGGCGGCGGTGGCCGCGGTAAGTCTGCTGGTGGGCGGCATCGGCATCATGAATATCATGCTGGTGTCTGTAACCGAACGGACCCGGGAAATCGGCATCCGTCTGGCCATTGGCGCCCGGGGCCGGGATGTGCTGTTGCAATTTCTTATTGAAGCCGTGGTGTTGTCGCTGTTCGGGGGCGTTGTGGGCATTCTGCTGGGACTGACTGCTGCCGTGGCCGGGGCCCGGATGATGAATGTCCCGTTTATCCCGAATCTGGAAATTATCCTCGTTGCGGTGCTGTTTTCCGGGGCCGTGGGCGTGGTATTCGGTTATTTCCCGGCCCGGAAGGCGGCCAGACTGGACCCCATTGATGCCCTTCGTCACGAGTAAACCGGCCGCGGTGCTTCATCAGCATGGGAAAAATTATACGTAACCAACGAGGAAAACCCGCGCCCCTGCTAATAGACCGTTCATATGGATGCCGATCGAGCGGGGTAGTATTCAATTTGACAAAAAACCCGAATCTGGTATTATTCTAAAAAATGCGTTGAGCCGATAAAAAAATCCTTAAGGGCAGAAATCAGGGTACCTGTTCCCGTCTTAGCCGAGAAGGAGACATAGCATCATGCCAGCCGATCCGGACGGAACACCCCGATCCTCTGAAAACCAGAATCCCGGAAAAACCACGAGCAAAATTAGACAGCGGCTGTGGGATCTTTTTGCCAGCGGATTGTCTCCTGATGCGGATCTTGACACGCTGAGGAAAATCTTTCTGCTCAACAGCATGATATTTATCGGGGGGATTTTTCTGCTCACCCTGAGCACTGCTGAATTCATCATGCGGGACTGCTGTCTGGGCATCATGAATTCCGCTTTTTTTCTGTTTATTGCCTGTCTTTTCCTGTATCTCAGAAAAACAAAAGATTTTTATCGCACCAGCCTGGTAGGCATCACCATGTGCGGATTCTTCTTTTTATCCCTCACTGCCTACGGCGGCATCGGCAAAACCACTTATCTGTGGTCCTTCACTTATCCGCTGCTGGCCATTTTTCTGACAGGCACCCGAAAAGGCAGTTTTTTTTCCCTGGCCCTCCTTTTTCTGACCTGTATGGTATTTAGCATGGGTTCCCCGTTTTTCGCCACCTATGATCAATTTGTCAAAATCCGGTTCATTCCCGCCTATCTCACCATCTATTTCCTGGCTTTTATTATGGAGAAAACCCGCGAGGTCATACACCGCCGCCTCAATAAAGCCAACGCAACTTTAGAAAAAACCATTTCCCAACTGCAAACCACCAACGCAGCCCTTACGGAAAGCGACAAACAGTATCGGCAAATTTTTGAATCCATCCAGGATGTGTATTACCGGACAGAACTTGACGGTAAAATCCTGACCATCAGCCCGTCGGTCTATGAAGTGGGAGGATATGATTTCCGTGAAATGATCGGCCGCTCCATCGTGGAATTCTACGCTAACCCCTCCGACAGAGATGAATTAGTCCGGGAGATAATAAAATCCGGACGGGTAAGCAACTATGAAATTGCGTTCAAGGCAAAAGACGGCCGCCGCGTTATCTGCAGCATTACCGGTCGTCTGATCTATGATGAAAAGAACCGCCCCGAGGGATTCGCCGGCGTGATGCGGGATATTACGGAACGCAAAAAAAACGCGGATGCCCTTAAGCGGTCTGAAAAACGCTATCGCCTGCTGGCGGAAAACATCACGGACAATCTCTGGACATTCGATCTCAAAACCATGCAATATACCTACACCAGCCCTTCTGTTAAACGGATTTTGGGATATACGCCGGAAGAAGCTACCGGGTTTCAGCTCCAGGATATTTTAACACCTGATTCTTTAGAAATCGCAATGAAAGCACTGACGGAAGAGTTGTCCGAAGCCCAGCAAAAATATGACCCCGCGCGATCCCGCACCCTGGAAGTGGAACAAATACGCAAGGACGGAACCACCGTCTGGACTGAAGCATCCGTCCGGTTTATTTACAACGATAACCACCAGCCGATCTCTCTGATCGGGGTGACGCGGGATATCAGCAAACGAAAAATCCTGCAGGACCAGCTTGAAAAATCCCGAAAAATGGAATCCTTGGGCCTTTTGGCCGGCGGCGTGGCCCATGATCTCAACAATGTGCTGTCCGGTATTGTCAGCTATCCGGAACTGATCCTCATGAACCTGCCGCCGGACAGCACATTGCGAAAACCCCTCCAAACCATGCGGGAATCCGGGCTCCGTGCTGCGGCCATTGTTCAGGATCTCCTGACCATTGCCCGGGGGGTGGCCACCGCCAATGAACCGCTCAATATTAATACAGTAGTCAAAGAATATTTATGCTCGCCGGAGTTTAATATGATCCGGCATCATTATCCGGACGTGACGCTGAAAACAAATCTGAATGCGGATCTTCTGAACATCAGTGCGTCTCCGGTGCATATTCGGAAAGTTGTGATGAATCTGGTATCGAATGCGGCGGAAGCCATCAAAAAAAGCGGCCGGATGATCATTTCCACGGAAAACCGCTGTCTTGAAAGGTCCATCAAGGGGTATGAAGCCATTCCCCCGGGAGAATTTGCGGTTTTATCCATATCAGATGATGGTTCCGGCATTGCAGCAAATGATTTAGAGCGAATTTTTGAACCCTTTTACACAAAAAAGAAAATGGGCAGAAGCGGCACCGGTCTGGGGCTTTCCGTGGTCTGGAATGTGGTCAAGAATCACAAAGGGTACGTTGACGTCCAAACTGCTGAGACCGGCACCACCTTTAATCTTTATTTTCCCATTACGCGGGATGCGGTGCTCCAAAAAGCGCCGCCCCTTTCCATCAACGACTACAAAGGCAACGGTGAAACCGTGCTGGTAGTGGATGATGTGGACAGCCAGCGGGAAATATCCTGCAGAATCCTGGATACCCTGGGATATAAATGCGTTTCCGCACCCAGCGGCGAGGCGGCGGTGGCATTTCTTGAAAAAAACACCGTGGATCTCGTCATCCTGGATATGATCATGGATCCGGGCATCAACGGGCAGGAGACCTACCGCCGCATTATCAAAACCCATCCCGGCCAGAAAGCCATCATTGTGAGCGGATATTCCGAAACCGATGATGTGAAAAAAGCCCAGGCCCTCGGAGCGGGTCAGTACATCAAAAAACCTTTGACCATTGAAAAAATCGGCCTTGCCGTAAAAGAAGCCCTGGGCAGCCTTTGATCATCTAGCGCAGGGAACCCGCAACCCATGGCCAGGTCTGTAATAATGGTTGCAGGTTACAGGTTACAGGTTGCAGGTTACAGGTTACAGGTTACAGGTTGCAGGTTGCAGGTGTCAGGTTTCAGAGTGGCTTTTCCCCCCATCACTGCCGTTCCAAAAGCCATTCCATGGCTGGCTTCCATACCTGTTCCATGGCGTTTTTTCCCACAATGATATCCAGATGACCGGCGGACGGAACCCCGATGAGATTGTCCGGATCATTGGGAGCGATCATCTCCCTGGCCAGAAACACGCTTTCCGGCGTAGCGACCACATCCCCGGCGCCGTAAAAAAACAAAAAGTTTTTCCGGGTCCTTCGCAGGCGGCGCAGCTGGTTCAGATATTTGGTGATTTTCTCCTGGGAGGAATAGCCGGTCTGGATGAACCGGGAAAAAAATTTTTGAAGTTCCCGGGGCATGGGTTCGATAATGCTGCCAAGCATAGTCCTGACAGTGGCGTTGCTGATATTCAGCGGATTGAACAGATACGGGCTGATCAGGTTGAAGCGGACGAACCAGTCCGGCAACGCCCGAATACCGCGGGTAAGGGGCACCAGGTTCTGGGAAAGATTGCCAAGCAGGGCATCTTCCTCAAACCCCAGAATTCTCGATGTAAAATTGATAAACGGAATAAACCGGAATAATATCTGGTTGAGCGCCATGGGGCTGGCAATGGTCACCAGATTTTTGATCGGATTGGCTGGATATTTTGCCAGATATGAGTAGGCGACCATCCCCCCCAGGCTGTAGCCGATCCAGGATATCGCCCGGCAGCCGCTGTAGGTACGCACAAAATCAATGACCGCCGGAACTTCAACATTGATGAGCTCCCCGTAGTTGTAGGCGGCCGGAACCCGATAGCGCCTTTTGTAGTGGATGCTCTCCGGGCAGTGGCGGCCCACATACCGGTTGTGCACCCGGTCGGAATAGCCGGGATGATACAGGTACACATCAAACCCCCGGGAAGCCAGCAGATTGGCGAAAGATCGGTCATGATCCAGTGACAGGCAACGGCCCCGGGTGTCCACCCGAAAAAGGTTGGCATTCGTGCAAATGCCCGGGCTCAAAATTACCGGTCCATATTTTGGCGTCTTTTCAGAGACCGTGTAAATGTGTTTTACATAGATTTCTCTTTTCTCTTTTTGAACAAACAAATCCTCAGCCGCAAGAAAATGCGGGGGCTCCGGCGGCTTCCGGTCAATCAGCGTTTTTTTTCTTCCCAATCCCAGAATCATTTTTTTTCAATCGTTTCGTCATGTCGTAGCACAGATGATCAACTGCTGATCTGAAAATTAAACCAGAGCGGCATTTTTAATTCAATATAAAAAAAGACCCGTTTAAAACAATCAGACATGAAACACTATAGCTCGATACGGATATTCACCATCTCCGACACCCCTTGATGAAATCAGCATCCACATCGCAGTCATCCTTGCTTAGAAAATTTTCACGCAGCGCCGGCCCCGGTTCATAATATGATACCAGGTGACGGATATTGAATGTGAATATGATACTCAGTACAGACCTGATCCCGCTCCTGGTCCTGCCCTTTTAGTCACTAAAAAAGAACATTCCAATCACCATATTGCCACAATTGATCAATAGATTGCGGATAATTTTAAAAATCAATCAAGCACCATTCTGTTTTACCGCAGAAGGTGATCCACATAAACCGATGACACCCACAACCCGTAACAAAGAAAGGAAAAATGGAAATGAAATTAAAGAATCAACTGATGGTAATGATATTATTCGCTGTGTTTTTGTTTATGGCAACGCCGGCGATGGCAGGCCCGGCAAAATATGTATTTTTTTTCCTTGGCGACGGCATGTCAAGCTCCCAAATTCAAGCGACAGAAGCCTATCTGACCACCATCAATGGCGGCGACGCCACCTCGGCCGCGGATCTGCTCAAGCCTGAAAACCGGCTCAATATGAGCAAAATGCCGGTGGCCGGCATGCAGACCACGTATGATGCTCATGCCCTGATGACGGATTCGGCTTCCTCGGCCACGGCCTTTGCCTGTGGTCTGAAAACCCTGAGCGGGGTTATCGGCATGGATGAGAACAAAGTCACCAGCTATAAAAGCGTGGCCCAACTGGCCCATGAAAGCGGGAAAAAAGTGGGCATTATCTCCAGTGTTTCCCTGGATCATGCCACGCCGGCGGCCTATTATGCGAGCATCGATAACCGCGGCTACATGAACAACGTCGCCACCCAGCTGGCCAATACCGGATATGAATTTTTCGGGGGCGGTGGTTTCGCCTCTCCCGAAGGCCCAAAACGGGACGGCGATACCGCCAATAACATCTGGAATTTGCTGTCCGCCAATGGCTATGAGGTGCGCAATACCCGGGCCACGATTATGGATCTCAAAACCAGCCCCAGGGACAAAGTCGTCTGCATCAATCCTTTCCTGCAGGATGCTTCGGCCATGCCCTATGACATTGATCGAATCAATAACTACCCGAACAATCTCTCCCTTGCGGAAATAACCGAAGTAGCCATTGCAAACCTTTATGAGAAAAAGGGAAAGGGATTCTTTATCATGGTGGAAGGCGGCAAGATCGACTGGGCCTGTCATGCCAACGATGCCATGGCCACTATTGGCGACATGCTGGATTTTGACAATGCTGTCGGCGCGGCCCTGGAGTTTTACAACCAGCATCCGAAAAACACCCTGATCGTGGTCACGGGCGATCACGAAACCGGTGGCATGACCGTCGGTCATGCCACCACCGCCTATAAAGCCTATTATGACAAGCTCCTCGGCCAGACCTGCAGCTTTCAGTCTTTTGGGGAAAACCAGTGGGCCAGTCACAAGGCCAACTGGGAGGCAAGCATTTGCCCAAATATGGCAGATCCTGACAATTTAGCGAAAAATACCGCAATGCTCAACCTGATGAAAAATGTTTTCGGCCTGGATTACAACACACTGAACGATTATCAAAAGGAAAAGCTCGAAGATGCCTACGACAAATCCATGTGCGGCGCAAACGACAATACCGATGCCGAAAACATGCTTCTTTATGGGTATTATAATCCCATTGTCGTGACCATTACCCACATCCTGAATGAACAGGCCAGCATCGGCTGGACATCTTACTCCCACACAGGGGTTCCGGTACCGGTCTTTGCCCAGGGCAGGGGAAAATACGCTGAGCAGTTTGCGGGCTTCTACGACAACACGGACATCGCCAAAAAACTGGCCAAGGCCATGAGACTTGACGCCCTCCCGGTGGAGAAATAAAAAAATCATATCCTGATCCATAACAGAAACGGCGCCGCTTTTCATGCGGCGCCGTTTTTATTTAATTTCAAAGAAGGACGAACATGTCTGCAATTAAGCGCGAATGGCTGTTTTCACTGATTATTGCCGTCATCTGCATTGGTCTTGCCTTTCTGGAAATCTCCCACATCCCCCTGGCCCCCTGCGGTATCCACGCCCGGGCACGGATTACGGCCGTGGACAACAGTCACGTGCGCCAGAATCTGATCGTCAAAACCGAGGCCCAATTTTTGACCGCCCGACTTTTAGACGGCCTCCACAAAGGTCAGGAAATTTCCGTCACCAATATGCTGACCGGAAAAATGGAATTTGACGAATTCTATGAAACCGGCGGCATTATATTGGTGGAATACGATGAAATCAATGGCAGGCCCGGCCACGGCATGGCCCGGGGCCACTACCGACTAAAAATGCAACTCGTTCTGATCTGCCTTTTTGCCTTGCTCTTGATGATAGTGGCCGGGGTCACGGGATTAAAGGCCGTTCTCTCGTTTATTTTTGCGGCCATGGTGCTGTGGAAGATTTTTTTCCCCCTTGTACTAAGCAATTATCCGCCCTTATCCACTGGGCTGGGAGTTGTGGCCCTGATAACGGGCGTGGTCACCTTTTCCGTCGGAGGGCTTAATCGACGTGGTATTGCCACCTTTGCGGGTTCCATGATGGGCGTCCTGCTCACCTGCGGCCTGGCCGTCGGGTTTGCCAAGGGGTTTGCGCTTCACGGCGCTGTCCGGCCATTTGCTGAAACCTTATTATATTCAGGGTATTATACCCTCAGACTGACCGATATTTTTATCGCCAGTGTGTTTATTGCCTCTTCCGGCGCGGTCATGGATCTTGCAATGGACATTGCCGCAACCATGGATGAGATCAAACGCAAACATCCGGAAATCGGCTGGTTTGAACATATACGGTCGGGCCTGCGCGTTGGCCGGGCGGTCATCGGCACGATGACGACCACCCTTCTTCTCGCCTATTCAAGCAGCCACATAACCATGTTCCTGCTTTTCATGGCCAAGGGCCTGCCCGCCGAAAACATCCTGAATGCGCCTTTTGTCGCCGCCGAGGTACTGAACATCCTGGTGGGCAGTTTCGGGCTGGTGACGGTGGCGCCTTTCACTGCATTGATTGCGGGATTGCTGTATCGCGGACCGGTGAAACCCTCCGCCTCCACTCTTTTCCAGGAGCAAGGCAAAACCTGACCGGCCACGTCTGGTTTTTTCATCCAATCGTTTGCTTTTCAGAACACAATCGCCTTTTTCTCCTGGCATTCTCCTTTCAAACCTTGGATTGATTTACCATTTGATATAACGCGAACACACAGGAAAAGGAGAAACCCATGCTGGCTTTTAACAAGGACCGGAATTCTGGAATGCGAATCAAAAAACTGAGCACTCCAGGCCGATTTAACACCTACATCTGCGGATGGCTGATCGAAGACCGCAATTTTTTGAGCGTTATTGATGAAACCACCCTGACGCAGATTTTTGACAAGCTGATCGCTCTTGTCGATCTGATGGCGGATGAACTGGAATCCAGGTTCCGGGAAAACGGATTTGCGCCGGAACAGGAAAGAAAAATCCGGAAAAACATCTATCACCTCCGGCTGATTTGCCATAACTTACGCAGCTATGGCCTGATGGACTGACAATCATAATGATACCTATCAAAGATTTTCAACATATCCTTCGCGGCCGGATACCGGGACAACTGGTGGTTCAATATGCGGACCACTGCAATGCCGCATGTCCCCAATGCGGTATGCGGGTCACCCATGCTTATCAGCGATCCCGCCTGGATATCGATTCGGTTAAAGAAATGATCGATCATGCCGCTCAGCATCATTTCAAGGCCATTTCATTTACCGGCGGCGAACCGCTGCTTTTTTTTGATGAAATCGCCGAACTGATGCGCCATGCCGGCCAGGCCGGAATCAGATATATCCGGACGGGGACCAACGGGTTTATCTTCAGAAATTCGGATCACCCGTCGTTTGAGGCGAAAATCCACCAATTTTCTGAAAAACTGGCCGATACCCCGGTGAGAAATTTCTGGATCAGTATTGATTCCGCAGTGCCTCACGTCCATGAAAAAATGCGGGGGCTTGACGGCGTGTTTGCGGGCATTGAAAAAGCCCTGCCCATTCTTCATTCCAATGGTATCTATCCATCCGCCAACCTGGGCATCAACCGAAACATCGGCGGGGAAGCCGCGCTGGCGCCCCCGCCGCAAACAGTAAGCAAGCAATATTATCTGGAGCGGTTTTACCGAAATTTCACCCGCGGTCTGGAACAATTCTACGACCGGATGATCTGCATGGGATTTTCCATGATCAATACCTGCTATCCCATGAGTGCCGAATACGACAATAACCCAACAAACGGCACATCCGCGGTCTATGCGGCAGCATCAGACAATTTTGTGGTGAATTTTTCGCCGGAAGAAAAAGTTTTGATATTTAAAGGGCTGATGGATACCATTCCGGCGTACCGATCCCGAATCCGAATTTTCTCGCCCCTGTGTTCCCTGCTGTCGCTTCAGCGTCAGCATGCCGGTGACGAATCCGCCCCGTTTCCCTGCCGGGGCGGTATGGATTTCTTTTTTATCGACGCAAACCATGGGGATCTGTTTCCCTGCGGATACCGGGGAGATGAGAACCTGGGGAAATTTACAAAATTGAACCGTCAGGAACCCCCGTTGGACAAAAAATGCCTGAACTGCGACTGGGAATGCTTCAGGGACCCCTCTGAAATGTTCGGCCCTCTGCTCCTTGGCATCCAAAAGCCAACCGAATTGATCAAAAAACTGGCATTTGACTTCGAATTTATCAAACACTGGCTGACGGATCTTGCTTATTACCGGGCCTGTGATTATTTCAACGGTCGAATGCCGATAAACGATAAAAAATTGAAATCATTTGAAGTGAAACCCGCCCCGGAAACCATCTCCCTTCTCCACCGTCTGCATTTACGGCGCTCATTTTAGCGACGGCCCGCCGGCCGAAAACCGATACCGGCCTAACACTTATTCAATAAAAGTGGTTCCAGAGCTCCGTCCACACATTAACATCCCTGCGCCATGATTTCGCCCCTCTTCCGCCGTAAATCCAGCACCCTCTCTGTTTTCGATCAAAAAACTTTTGGCAGCATTTTCGCCGCGGATTGACCCCATCAGAAATTCCCGTTCACCCTCTTTTTATCCCATAGGAACGCTGAGGCGCTGAGGTTTTTTCTCTGCGGGCTCAGCGGCTCTGAGGATGATAAGATTTTTCAGGATTCTCTTATTTGAAAAAATAGCCCCAAAATCTTATTTTGACATTTCTGTTACTTTTTGGTTAAAAGTGTGTTAAATAGTCCTATTTTGACCGCTTTTTATTCAAGACAACGGGCAGGAAGTGAAAATGGGCGAATCCGGCAAACCGGCGGTTCTTGCGAACGCCATACCCTATATTCGAAATTTTGATGCTGAATGGAAAGAAATTCTCCTCCGGTTTGAATGTGCGGCCCTTTTTTTTGTTTTACCGGTGGGATTATACTGGTTGCGCCACCTGCTGGCGTTCAAATTAATGCCGATCCTGCTGCTCCTTGCTCTCGGCTGCCTGATTTACCTTTGGACGGACAGGACGTTTGACCGCACGGCCCTGTGGAATGCCCGGCCTTTTATCTCCCCAATAAAACAAATCCTTGTCACATTCACAGGGGTCGCTTTTTTTCTGGCAATCTTTACCTTTCTGTTTTTTGAACACCGGTTGTTCGTCTTTCCCATCAACCGGCCCCATGCCGCACTGACTTTTGCGTTGATGTATCCCCTTCTGGGGGCGCTGCCCCAGGAAATCATATTTAAAAGCTTTTTCTTTCACCGGTACCGCAATCTTTTTCCGGGTTCCCGGTCCCTGATCCTGCTCAACGGCTTAAGTTTCGGCCTGTATCACCTCTGGTACGCCAATATCATCGCCCCGGTCTTTTCCGTGTTTGCCGGGATGATCCTTGCCTACCGTTATTTAAAAACCCGCTCCCTTGTGCTGATCACCATCGAACACAGCCTTCTGGGTATATTTTTATATTTTGTCGGGCTGGGATGGTTTTTCTACAGCGGGTCTATCCGTTAATCATGACCGGCCGATAATCACAGCTGGATAAGGGGTATTTTTCCGGTCCTGAATGCCGGCAACCTGATTTTTTCGGACGGCGACGTTGCCTCAATGCCGGTTAATGGGCACCCGGCCCGGCGCTTCCACAAACGGCATAATCAGAAGACGGGGCAAAGACAATTTTTCCGGATCACGGAACTGGGCAAGACCGATCACCATATCCGTATGACCCTGGGCGGGCTGCGCTTTGTAAGTGCCGAGCAGCCGGTCCCACCAGGGAAGACAGAACCCGTAATTGCTGTTGGTTTCACGGATGATCACGGAATGGTGAACCCGGTGCATGTCCGGTGTCACCACAAACAGCCGGAGGAGCCGATCCGCTTTTTCCGGAATCCGGATATTGCTGTGGTTGAACATGGCAGTGGCATTCAGCACCACTTCAAAAATCAGCACGGCCAGGGGCGGCGCGCCAAGGGCCACCACGGCCGACAGTTTAATGGCCATGGAAATGATAATTTCAAGGGGATGAAACCGCAGGCCGGTGGTCATGTCCAGGTCAAGATCCGCGTGATGCATCATATGCAGACGCCAGAGCGTTGGAATGGCATGATGCATGACATGCTGGACATAAATCACGAGATCCAGAGCAACCACACTGACAGTTACCGTTAGCCAGTATGGCAGGACCAGTTGATTGAAAAAACCCCATCCCTGTTCTGCGGCCATCATGGCCACACCAACAGGCAGCACCGGATAAATCAATGCCACGGACAATGGATTCAAAACCACAATGGCCAGATTGGCCCTCCAGCGACGGGGTTTTGACGTTGTCAGCCGCCGCCGCGGAATCACCACTTCCATTGCCGCAAGCAGCACGAAAACCCCGAGAAAAACGCTGAACCGGATCATTTTGTCTGTTTCCATTAAAAGCCACTCCAAATATCATTTTTTCAAAAAATCATTATCTTATCCCGTTCCAGGCAGTCTTCTTGCCGGTTTTTTCTGCCGTGAATGCCGGCGCTGAAATACCTGATCCCCAATCAGACGACATACCGAAATAACCGTGCCGTCAAATCCTGTTCAGAAGTGCGGACAACGGATTTTTGCCTTTTCGGTAAACATCTCTCAGGTTGTTGAGATCGGCACCCAGACAGGCAGCAACGAGAACCATCTGATTAAAAATCGTTGTATTGATAACTCCGTATTTCAGCCATCGTCTGCCGGAGGTGGGTAGTGGGATACCCGTGCCAACTGTCCCCCCCCGACGCCTTGCCTCTTTTACAAACAAGACATCTTCAAGAATCGGCACCTCTGGAAATCCCCCCATGTCAAAAAAATCATTCCGCCGGATGAACAGGCCCTGATCTCCATAGGGACGTTTCAGCAGACGGGATCTCACATTCGCGCCCCACTCAATCCATTTTTTACCGGGAAATGAACCGTTGATTGCAAAATCAAAGTATCCCAGGGTCACCTGCGGCTGTTTCATGACATGGCGAACCTGATAATCCCACCCCGGAATCAGGACCGAATCCGCATGCAGAAACACAAAAATATCACCCTTGGCATGCTGTGCACCAACATTCATCTGCACCGCTCTGCCAACGCGGCTTTGGACCACCCTGGCACCTGCCTGAGACGCAATTTCCTGTGTGCGGTCGCCGCTTCCGCCGTCTGCCACAATCGTTTCCGTGTAAAATCCATTCTGTGCAGCTTTTACCAAAGATTGAATATAGTCTTCTTCATTGATTGCCGGAATGATCACGGAAATTTGCGGCGGCACATCACCGGGCTCATCAACATCGTTCAGCGCGGGAAGAACAGTGTACTGGTCCAGTTTTTCCAGTGTTTGTTTAAAAACCCGTTCAGTTCCCCAATCCACATCCCGAAATAAATCAGGACGGGGTTCACACAGCCCGATTAAATAATACCCGCCATCAGTGGCCGGCCCGAGGACACAAGGACCGTCATTCAGCAATTTTACGGCCTTGAGCATATTTGCGGCACGATTATCAGGGCAATCACTCCCGACGACCAGCACTTTTTTTCCCCCTTGGTTAAAGGCATCTTCAACAGCGCGCTCCATACGTGCGCCCAAATCGCCTGTGCCCTGAGGTGTATATTTGCCGTCAGGACCCAGCCATTCCCGCATTTGAGATTCCGAACCGCCCGTAAATCGAATTTCCATCTTTATTCCGGTCTGGCGAATCTGTGTGACGGTAAACTCTGTCATCCGCCGGTGCAATTCGGCGGCGCCATCTGGGCCGAGTTCAGGCATCAGGCGGGTTTTTACATGGCCCGGGACAGGAAAACGCGTAAATACAATAACCCGGACATCCGACATATTGTCTTTTGTTTTCATTGCTGAACTTCTGTACCTGTTCACAGGGGTGAAAAATTTTAATCATTCTGGAGCCTCTCATGGTAAGCGTTTGCAGGGTGCCTTAGATGCGAGGCGCCGGGCATGCAGACATGCTATTTTGTACATCAAATGCCCGGCAACAAAGCAGATGCGGTACCCTGTGAACGCTTACAAACTTTTTGTCACCATTGGACCCCTGATTTGACTTCATATATACCAAAAAATATTGTATATTATTGTATACTACAATTAATTAAAATAAAGAAGGATGCTGATGAAAAAAACAATTTTATGTTTCATGGCCTTATGTTGCGCCCTCTTGATAGCAGCGGCGGCTTCCCTGGCTGAAACCCACAGTATTGACAACAGTATATTTGCGGAATTACTGGCCAGCCATGTCAAAAACGGCCTGGTGGATTATCAGGGGCTAAAAAACAAAGAAAAAAAGCTGGATGCCTATCTGGATGTTCTGGCGGCGGTTGATCCGGAAAAGCTTTCCCGAAATGATCGGTTTGCCTTTTATGTTAACGCCTACAATGCGTGGACCATCAAGCTAATTTTATCCGGCTATCCGGGAATTGAATCCATCAAGGACCTGGGATCGTTTTTTTCCAGTCCCTGGAAGAAAAAAATCTGCCGGATCAACGGGGAACTGCTGTCTCTGGATGAAATTGAGCACGATATTCTCCGACCAGCGTTTAAAGACCCCCGGGTCCATTTTGCCGTCAACTGCGCGTCAAAAGGATGCCCGAAGCTGAGCCCGGTCCCCTATGAGGGGGACCAGCTGGAATCGCAGCTAAATAACGTTACCCGTGCGTTTATCAACAATCCGAAAAAAAATTACATCGATGGCAATACGCTGTATGTGAGCCGCATTTTCAAATGGTTTGCGGAAGATTTTAACCATGATATTCCCGCTTTTTTCAAAAAATACGCAGCCCCTGAACTCAAAAGGCAACTACTTGAAAAATCGGATGATATCAAAGTCAGGCATCTGGATTATGACTGGTCTTTAAACGGTCGATAATGATCAATTTTTCGGCTATGATCCTCATTCTGGCCATATCCCTGCCATGTTGCCTTTCATGCGGTTGCATTGAAAACCATCAATCATTCAAAAAAAATATGAACCATCTATTATGCAAAAAAGGAGCGTTTGATGTACATCGAAGATCTGCTAAAAAAATCACAAGACGGTATGGCGTTTAATAAAGAAGAGCTGATGTGGATGCTCAGTTGTCCGCCGGATTCCCCGGAAAGCTTTCGAATCATGGGGGAAGCCAATCGAATTTCCAAAGAACTGACCGGCAGCAAGGCTGAAATCCATGCCCAGTTTGCACTGAACCTTGCCCCCTGCGCCTGCAACTGCCTGTTTTGTTCTTTTGCGAAAATCAACGGCGTGTTTACAGAAGAAACCCGGATTAGCGTGGAAACAGCCATTTCATACGCCTGCCAATTGGAAGCCGATGGCGCGAATGCGGTCTATGTAATGATTACGGCCCAGTATCCCTTTTCGATGTTCATTGAATTTTCCCAGGAAATCCGCCGTCATTTACAGCCCCATACCCTGATGGTCGCCAATATCGGCGACCAGAGCCTGGAAGATGCCCGAAAAATCAAGGACGCCGGATACACGGGTGTATATCATGCCTTACGCCTGAGAGAAGGAAAAGATACGGGCCTGAAGCCCGCCGCCAGGATCGCATCCTTGAAAAACTTCCAGGAAGCCGGGCTGGCGGTCGGCACCTGCGTGGAGCCGGTGGGGCCGGAACACTCCAATGAAGAACTGGCGGATATGATCCTGTTTACCGCTTCATTAAATCCGGCATACAGTGGCGCTGGCCGCCGCATTTCAATTCCCGGCACGAAAATGGCCGAAAAAGGCATGATCAGCGAACTGCGTATGGCCCAGATTGTGGCGGTGACACGTCTGGGTATGCCCCGGACGGTCCTGGGCAATTGCACCCATGAACCCTGCACCCTGGGTGGGCTTGCCGGCGCCACCCTCTTTTGGGCTGAAGTCGGCGCAAACCCCAGAGATATTGAAGAAAAAACAGAAGAAGGCAGAGGGGAAACCGTGCAAAGCTGCAAAAGCATCTATAAAGAATGTGGATGGGAAACATGGGAAGGGCCGTCCCGGTATTACGGTGAAAAATGAAATCAACCTTTTCCAGAATCCTGATCGTGCTGCTCATCGCCTCCCTGGTGGCTGTTTTCTTCGGATTTGATCTTGGGCAGTATCTAAGCTTTGATTATCTTAAATCCCGGCAATCAGCGCTTGCATCCTTTTATGCCGACCATCAGATGATGAGTATGGCCATTTACATGGCAATCTATATTCTTGTGGCGGCCTTGTCTCTTCCCGGCGCTGCCGTGATGACCCTTGCCGGGGGCGCGATTTTCGGTTTCTGGTACGGCCTGGTGCTGGTTTCTTTTGCCAGCACCATCGGCGCGACATTGGCGTTTCTGGTGGCCCGGTTTTTACTGAAAGACATGGTCCAGAAAAAATTCGGCGACCGCCTGAAAACCGTTAATCACGGCGTTGAAAAAGACGGGGCCTTTTACCTGTTCACCCTGCGCCTGGTCCCGATTTTTCCGTTTTTTGTGATCAACCTGGTCATGGGACTCACGCCCATCCGGACCGGGGTGTTTTATATTGTCAGCCAGATCGGTATGCTGGCCGGTACTGCGGTGTATGTCAATGCCGGTACTCAACTGGCGCAGATTGATTCGTTGTCCGGCATTCTGTCGCCGGATCTGGTTTTTTCATTTGCGCTCTTGGGTATTTTTCCATTGATCGCTAAAAAAACAGCGGCAAAAATCAAATCCAGAAAAGCCCTGGCCGCCACCCCACGCCCCAAAAAATTCGATTACAACCTGGTGGTGATCGGTGCCGGGGCCGCTGGTCTCGTGACCGCCTATATTGCGGCCACCGTGCGAGCCAAAGTCGCTTTGATTGAAAAGCATAAAATGGGGGGCGACTGTTTAAACACGGGCTGCGTACCCAGCAAAGCCCTGATCCGGTCGGCCAAAATGCTCTCCTATGCGCGGCGGGCCAAAGAATTCGGGTTTGACAGCGGAAATATAGCGTTTGACTTTAGCCGGGTCATGGAAAGGGTGCATCAGGTCATCAAAAGAATCGAACCCCATGATTCCGTGGAGCGGTATACCCAGCTTGGGGTGGAATGCATTTCCGGAGAAGCAAAAATTACGTCCCCATATACGGTGGAAGTTAACGGCAAGCCCCTGACCACGAAAAAAATCGTGATCGCAAGCGGTGCCCGGCCCTTTGTGCCGCCCATTCCCGGTCTGGACAAAGTGTCCTATCTCACATCGGATACGGTCTGGAAACTCAAAGACCTGCCCGAGCGGCTGGTAGTTATGGGCGGCGGCCCCATCGGATGCGAACTGACCCAGACCTTCTGCCGGCTGGGATCGACGGTCACCCAGGTGGAGATGATGCCCCAAATCATGGGGAGGGAAGATGCGGAGGTGGCAGCGCTGATCAAGGCAAAACTGGAAAGCGAAGGGGTCCGCGTGCTGACCAGCCATCGGGCCAAAGCAGTAAAAATTGAAAACAGTGAAAAAACGCTGGTCTGTGATCATAACGGTCAGGATGTCAGCATCGCATTTGACGACATCCTGGTGGCGGTGGGGCGGGCTGCCAACGTCAGCGGCTTCGGCCTGGAGGAACTGGGGGTGGAATTGACACCCCGGAAAACCCTTTGGGCCAATGAATTTCTCCAGACCAGCATCCCCACGATCTATTGTGCCGGGGACGTGGCGGGGCCTTATCAATTCACCCATGTGGCGGCCCATCAGGCCTGGTATGCATCGGTCAACGCCCTTTTCGGCGGATTAAAGTCATTTAAGGTTGATTACAGCGCCATTCCCTGGGCCACGTATACCGATCCGGAAGTGGCCCGGGTGGGCCTCAATGAAACCGATGCAAAAGAAAAAGGCATTGAATTTGAGCTCACCCGGTATGACATCAATGATCTGGACCGGGCCATTGCTGATTCCGAAGACTATGGGTTCGTGAAAGTGCTGACCAAACCCGGTACGGATAAAATTCTGGGGGTCACCATTGTGGGTGCCCATGCCGGCGATATTCTCGCGGAATACGTGTTTGCCATGAAGCATGGGCTGGGGCTCAATAAAATTCTGGGCACCATTCACACCTATCCCACCATGGCAGAAGCCAACAAGTACGCGGCCGGGGTTTGGAAAAAAGCCCATGCACCACAAAAAATCTTACACTGGCTCGGCAAGTATCATGCCTGGCTCAGGGGATAAAACGGGAAAATAAAACCACAATGAATGTTTTTTTCTTTTCACTCGTATATCTGGTGCCGATCACTGTATATCTTGGCTACTGGCTGGGCGGTATTTATACATTCATCACCCCGTTTCTTATTTTCGGCATCGGGCCGTTTTTGGATGCTTTGATTGGAAGAGATACGCTGAATCCATCACAAGAAACGGAAAAAAAACTTGAAGCAGACAACCGGTATAAAATTCTGACCATCTTTTGTGTGCCGATTCAGTTGGCCGTTTTTTTCTGGGGCGCCTATGTGGTCAGTTATGGTAATTTATCGACCCTGGAACTGGTCGGCTTTATTTTCTCCATCGGCATATCATCCAATGTTCTGGGACTGAGTGCGGCCCATGAACTGGCCCATCGAATAAACGAAAAATTTGAGCCGATGCTTTCTAAAATTTTGTATTGTACAGTATTGTACATTCATTTCGGAATGGAACATGTGGTGGGGCACCACAAGCGGGCGGCCACACCTGAAGATCCGGCAACCGGTCAACTGGGGGAATCCTTTTATGCGTTTTTACCGCGAACGGTTTTCGGCGGATTTAAAAGTGTCTGGGCGTTTGAAGCCGGACGAATGAAAAATCAGAATAAGCCGGTTTGGAGCATACACAATAAATTGGTCGTTGCGCTCCTGGTCCAGACGGCCTTTATCATTGGCATTGCCCTGATATTCGGCCCAATGGGTATTTTTTATCTTTTTGCACAGAGCGTTATCGCGATTGCGTTGGTTGAGAATGCCAACTATGTGGTGCATTATGGCCTGTTGCGCAACAAGATCGCACCGGGGAAATATGAACCGATCCGGCCCTGGCATTCATGGAATTCTTCCAACTGGCTGTCCAACCATTTTCTCTTTAACATCCAGCGCCACTCGGACCATCATTACAAGCCCGGTCGCCGATATCAGTTGCTGCGGCACTATGATGAGGTCCCCCAGCTGCCCGGCGGGTATGCGGGAATGATTGTGCTGGCGCTTATTCCTCCCTTGTGGCGCAAAATAATGGATCCGAGAGCTTTAAGATTCAGGCCGGATCAGCAAGATGAACGTTGATAAAATCAACCGATTTGTTTCATTCTAAAAAAGGGCACATAATGAAAAAAAGAACTGCACACCCAAAAACATCACACAGTTCAACCCCAACGGATATCGTTATCGAGCCCCGGCGGCCGGAATTTGATTTTTCAGGTGTGGGTAAATACTGGCTGAAAGATCCGTTCACCTCGCAGTTTATGAACGCCCTTTCCATTGTGGTGCCCGTCTCGGAAAGAACCGTCATTGATATTGTCCGAAAATATGCGGATCATATCACCGATGAGAAACTGATCCGGGATATGGACGGGCTGATCCGTCAGGAGGGTCGGCACACCCTGATGCACCTGCGCTGCAATGAATTGCTGAAAAAATGCGGGTACCCGGCCATCCGTCCGTTTGAACGATTCCAGAAATTTTTTGTCGGAATATTGCGCAAAATTTCCCCGCCGGCATGGGAACTGACCATGCCGGCGGCGTTTGAGCATTTTACATCCGCCATCAGCCGGGATTTTATTGTCAACCGCCACTTCTGGGTGGGCGGCCAGTCCAATACCGCCGTTGATTTCACCGACTGGCACGCTCTGGAAGAGCTGGAGCACCAGGCGGTTTGCTTTGATGTGTTTTCAGCCCTTGAAAAACGGACCTGGCTGTTGACCCTGTCCCTGCTTTTTATATGGATGCCAGCGACACTGATATCGGTCTACGGGCTTCAGTTCTATTTTCTATTAAAAGACGGCATCCTGCTTCGGCGCAGTAATTGGGGACCCTATCTGAAATTTATTTTTCAATCCCTGCCCATGCTCACACGGGGCGCGCTAAAATACACGAATAGACGTTTCCGTCCCTGGCACCCGAAAGATATTCAGATTTATCAAGCCCAGAAACAAAAGATACAAAAAACATAAACCAGAAGGGCCGACGTATTCTTCCCTGCATTTCATAATACCATATCAATTAATAAATGACTCCCCTCAACAATGTATTTAAAACCAGAATGCGCACCAAGCACTTATCATTGCGGAGGTTTTTGCCCATCGAATGTGAAGCTTTTTTTTGCCGTCTATAGTTTACATTTTAGCGATTTCGCCGCAGGCGGGACCGGTAGATAATGGCAATCAGATTCATGCCAAGCACCAGGGTGATCAGCACCAGGGCCGTGCCGTATTGCAGGTGGCGGGTCTGTTCGATGTCTGTGCCGGCTGTGGCAAGCACATAAATATGATAGGGAAGCGCCATCACCTGATCAAATACCGAGGTGGGCACTTTTTTGGTGTAAAACACGGCCGCCGTAAACATGATGGCCGCGGTTTCCCCGGCCGCCCGGCTTAATGCTAAAATGCCGCCAGTAAGCATGGACGGCAGCGCCGCCGGCAGCACCACTCGGTAGATGGTCTGCCATTTGGTGGCCCCCAGGCCCAGAGATGCCTCGCGATAGGTGTCCGGCACCGCCCGCAGGGCCTCTTCGGCGGTTCCGATAATCACCGGAAGGGTTAAAAATCCGAGCGTCAGGGCACCGGCCATGATGCTGACCCCCATCTGCATCCAGGTGACAAACAGGGCCAGACCGAACAGACCGAAAACTACGGACGGCACCCCGGCCAGGTTGTTGATGCCGAACCGGATCACCCTCAGCACCATGCCCTGGCGGGCGTATTCGTTCAGGTAAATCGCGGACGCGATCCCCAGTGGGAACGCCACCACCATGGCACCGATGCTCAGATAGACAGTGCCGATAATGCACGGAAAAATACCGCCCCGGGTCATGGAATCAATGGGCGGCTGGGTGAGAAATGTCCAGTTGATGGCCTGCCATCCGTTTTTGACCAGAAAAAACAGAATAATAATCAGGGCCAGCGCATTAATAACCGCCGCTGCCCGGAACAGATAGAACATCACGGACTGGGAATATCTTCTGCGGCCGGTGGTATAATTTGCCAGTTGTAAAGTGGATTCATTCTGCATTGTGGACGCTTTCAATTTATTTATCCATTTGTAACTGCTCAGTGATCTTCAAAAAAATATTTAAACCACCCGTTCACGGTGCTCACTTGAGATCACAGAGCTCACAGAGAAGGACAGACAAGGTCTTTTCTCTTTGATCTCAATGGCCTCTGTGGTTTAAAAATATCAGTATTGCTTTCTTAAACCTTTACGTCTTCAACCTTCTACCTTCTACCTTCTACCTCATAACGTACTTGCCCCCACCTGCCGGTGCTTGTTCGACAAATAATCCGCGATAAAATTAAAAATCAGGGTAAACACAAACAGCACCATGCCCGTGGCAAAGAGCGCATAATAATGATCGCCCCGGAAAGGGGCTTCCGCCATTTCCGCCGCAATGCTGGCCGGCATGGGACGGACCGGATCAAATATCGACATGGGGATCATGGCCGCCCCGCCGGCCACCATCAATACCACCATGGTTTCTCCGATGGCCCGGGACATGCCCAGAATCACCGCCGTGCTCAGCCCGGACAGGGAGGCGGGAATGATCACGCGCACCATGCTTTCCCAATGGGTGGCGCCCAACGCCAGCGACGCTTCCTTGAGTTCCACCGGCACGCTGGCAATGGCATCTTCGGAGATGGTGCAGATGGTGGGAACGGACATAAATGCCAGCATCAAAGACGCATTAAACAAGTTCAGGCCGGTGGGGATATCAAACACATTTTGCAAAAACGGAGCCACTACCACCATGCCGAAAAACCCAATGACAACCGACGGCAGCGACGCCAGCAGCTCCACCATGGGTTTGGCAACCTCCTTCACCCGGCGGGAAGCGATTTCCGCAAGATAAATGGCAGTCATGACGCCCAGAGGGATAGCGACGGCAGCCGAGCACAAAGTGACCAGTAATGAGGCAATGATTAATGGAAAAATGCCGAAATCCGGCGGATCGGACGTGGGATACCAATAGTTGCCAAAAAGAAAATCCTTGACCGACACCATCTCAAACACCGGCACCCCTTCCCTGATCAGAAAAAATAAAATCAGGCAGAGGATGGTGATGGACACAAATGCAAACCCAAAGAAAATGTACTTAATGATGCCTGCCTTGATCTGACGTCGGGTGCTCATGGAAAAACCTATAAAAAATTTGAAGCTCGAAGCTGAAAGTTCGATATTTTAGCCTCAAGGCGAAAGGCTGAGGGGAACACAAATCCTTAGTTTTCCCCTCCAGCCTTCAACCTTATACCTTCTGCCTCATTAATACAGCGGCACATACCCGGTTTCAGCCACAATCTTCTGGCCTTTTTCCGGATGCATAACAAAATTGATGAACTGCAGCGTGGTGCCGGTCGGCCACCCTTTGGTGAACATATACAGCACCCGGCTGATGGGATACACGCCGGTCAGAGCGTTTTCCATGGTCGCCTCGTTGCCGTCCACCTTCGTGGGTTTGAGGTCATCATTTAAATACGCCAGGCCCACATAGCCGATGGCAAATTTATTTTTGGCAATGGACTGAGCCACTGCCCCGTTGGACGCCTGAAGCAAGGCGCCGGGAAATACTCTCTCCTTGTTCATCACAAGGGATTCCCACACTTCATAGGTGCCGGAAGAGGTGTCTCTGGAAATCACCACAATGGCCTTGTCCTCTCCGCCCACTTCTTTCCAGTTTTTAATTGTGCCCATATAAATATCCTTGAGCTGGGCAATGGTCAGGTTGCTGACCGGATTGGACGGATGGACCACGGGAACGATGCAGTCATAGGCAATACCAAAGGGCACCGGATAAACGCCTTTTTCAACGGCCAGGGCCACTTCTTTGGTTTTGATAAAACGGGACGCATCGGCAATATCCGTGGTGCCGTCGATAATCGCCTTGATGCCGTTGCCCGAGCCGCCGCCGGACACCGAAACATTTACATCCGGATGCACCTTCATAAAGGCTTCCGCTGCTTTCTGGGCAATGGGGAGTACGGTGGTAGATCCCTTGATCTCCAGGTTTTCCGCGAGGGCCGCGGTGCTGATGCAAAAAACGCCGAATAAAACCATAACTGCTTTGAAAAATTTGAACTTCATTGTTAATTCCTCCTTTTTTGTTATAATACGTCAAACCCATTTTTTAAATCGAACAGGCGAATCGCCCGCCCGGTACCTCCGGACAGCGCGCCAGACAATCGGTGTTATGGCAACACCAGATATTCTTCTTTTTTCCTGTTCCATGAAGATGGCTGATAGTAATCTCTTAATTTGACGATTGTGTTACAAAACGCTGAAAATCAAATGACATCATTCGTAACCAAAATGTCACACAGTCTTCATCAGCCGGTAATGATCATTCTTTAGGTAAGCCTTTGAACACCATTTATAAAAAGCAGGTAAAAAAAATGACAAAAACCGTTTTGATCGTTGAAGATGAAACAGACATTCTGCATTTGATCGAATGGCATTTAAAGGCGGAAGGTTACAGCGTTCTGACCGCCCAGAACGGTATCAAAGGACTGGATAAGGCCATGGAGCAACTGCCGGACCTGATTATCCTGGATCTCATGCTGCCCGGCATGGACGGCCTTGAAATCTGCAAGGCATTGAAGCGGAACCCGAAAACCGAACGGATTCCCATTGTCATGCTGACCGCCAAAGGCGAAGAAGTGGACCGGATTGTCGGCCTGGAACTGGGAGCGGACGATTATATGGTCAAACCCTTTTCCCCCCGGGAACTGACCCTAAGGGTCCGGGCGATTCTCCGACGGTTTGATAAAGAGATGCCCGAAGAGACCAAGGTGCAATACAAGGATCTTTCCATAGATCTCGACAGCTATCGGGTCTGGATCGGCGACAAAGAAATTCTCCTCACGGTAACGGAATTCAACCTCCTGCTCGAACTGATCCAGAATCAGGGACGGGTGCGCACCCGGGACCAGCTTCTGGACCGGGTGTGGGGATACCAATTCGACGGATACGCCAGAACGGTGGATACCCATATCCGGCGGCTCCGGCAAAAGCTTGGCGAAGTTTACGCCGACGCCATCGAGACCGTCCGCGGGATCGGGTACCGATTTAAGGAATAGTTTATGAAAAACATTCGTTTCAGGACACGCCTCATCGTGTCGTTTTCCATTATTATCATTCTGTCGCTGTGCGTTCCGGCCTATTATTTTTTGCAAACCCTGGAAAAGGACATCACCACAGAGGCCCGGACAAATGCCTACACCCAGCTTGAGTTCATTCACTGGATGCTCACCAGACATCCGGGTTTCACGGATCTCCGGGATCTGGATAATACCTGCAAAACACTCAGCAATCAGCTCCACTACCGAATTACGGTGATTGCAGCGGGTGGCAAAGTCATTGCCGACTCCGATGTCCCGTTTGAGGCCATCGTATCCATGGACAACCATGCCGGCCGGGAAGAAATCATCAGCGCCCGGAGCAACGGCCGGGGATCCAGCATCCGTTACAGCATGACCCTGGACCGCAAACTGATTTACGCGGCAAAAAACATCAATCTGGCGGCCGCCCCCTCCGGCGTACTCCGGGTGGCCATCCCCCTGTCCACGGTGGAATCACGGCTTGCGCGTTTCCACCATCAGTTCTGGGGGTTTCTTTTCGCCATTTTCATTATCGGCTCTTTGATCAGCGTACTCCTGGCCCGGCGATTGGAAAAACCCGTTTTAACCTGTATCGATGCATTCACCGCCTTGGGAAAAGGCGATTATAATGTTGACATCGATATCGATGACAGCCGGGAATTCACAAGACTGTCCGCGGGCATTAACGACATGTCTGCCAAAATCCGGCAAACCATCGCCCGGATTACAGAACAGAAACAGGAACTGGAAGCGGTTTTAGAAGGCATGGCCGAAGGGGTGATGATGCTGGATAAAAACGGAAAAATCAAAGCCGTGAACCAGGCCCTGACCCGGATCGCCAAGTGTGTTCCCACCTGCGTGGGCCGCCGGCCCATGGAGGTGTTTCTGAATCCTGAAATCCAGGCCGCCTGTAACGAGGTGCAAAATGGCGAGGCGGCCATTGCCCGAAAAATTAGCATGACCGGGGACACCACCTATGATGTCAATCTGGTAAAAATTCCGGATGGGGGCGCTGTGGTGGTGTTCCATGACATCAGTGAACTGGTGCGCCTGGAAAAAGTACGCCAGGATTTTGTAGCCAATGTATCCCATGAACTGAGAACCCCCCTGACCTCCATCAAGGGATATGCGGAAACCCTTTTGGATGAAAAATTCAGGGCATCGGAATCCTCGGATCATTTTGTGCAGACCATTATTAAAAACGCCGACCAGATGTCGCATATTGTCAACGATCTTCTGGAACTGACCAAACTTCAGCAAAACCGGAAGCCGTTTCACGAGCTGGCAGCCATTGATGGCGCGGCCTGTTTCAGGTCCGCGGCGGAGACCTGCATGCCCATGCTCAAGGAAAAAAATATCCAGCTTGACAACCAACTGACCGATATGCTGCCGGTGATGGCGGATGAAAACGCGCTGATTCAGGTGTTTCGGAATATTCTGGACAATGCCATCCGCTACAGTCCTCCGGAAACGGTCATTACGGCATTTGCCTGGGAAGAAAAGGATAAACAGCGCGACAAAGATACCTTTATTTTTGCCGTTCAGGATGAAGGGGCGGGCATTCCTTTACGCTACCAGAAACGAATTTTCGAGCGGTTTTACCGGGTGGACAAGGAAAGAAGCCGCCAGTCCGGCGGCACCGGGCTGGGCCTGGCCATCTGCCGCAACGCAGTGGCCGGCATGGGCGGAAAAATCTGGCTGAAAAGCCCGCCGGACGATAAACCCACGGGCACGGTCTTTTTCGTTTCCTTGTACAAAGCAGAAACCGGTTAATCCAGGCGGCATTATAAAAATCCCAACGCATGGAACCCGCAACCCATGGGCCAGGTCTGTAATCATGGTTGCAGGTTCCAGGTTGCCGGTGTCGGGTGTCAGCGTCGCTTTTACCGGCATTTAAAAACGGACACCTTTTTATGGAAAACCGCCTCCCCTATGCAACAGGTTCATTTTATCGTTTGTGCAAGAATTGAGGCATAAGGCACGATTTTGCTGCATCCACTCCGCCAAAAAATGAAGTAGGGTCGGCACCGTGCCGACCGGGCCAACTTGACCAAAATGGATATGCAGAAGATCAAATTTCTTTGCGGTTAAAATTTTGAAAATTCATATAAAACCACAGAGTCAATCGCCGAGACAACATTTTAAAAAAAATCATATCTCGCGCAGAGCCGCGGAGCTCGCAAAGAAAAAATCTCAGCGCCACTGCGTCCCTGCGGGATAAAAAATATGATGGGCAGGAATTTCTCGTTGGCGCAATCAGTGGCGAAAATGCCGTCAAACGCTTTCTACCATCTTATCAGTGACGTTATTTTAGATATTGTTTTAAAAGGATAGAACAGATGACAAATACAGTGACGTTTTCAACCCGGAATCTCAATTTTTATTACGGCGACTTCAAGGCCCTTGACAATATTTCCTTTGATATCAACAAAAATGAGGTGTCCGCACTCATCGGCCCTTCCGGTTGCGGAAAAAGTACTTATCTTAGGTGTCTAAACCGGATGAATGACCTCATCCCCGGAACCCGGGTGGAAGGCGCCATCACCCTGGACAACGAAGACATTTACGCGCCCAACGTGGATGTGGTGAACCTGCGGCGGCGGGTGGGAATGGTTTTTCAGAAACCCAACCCGTTTCCCAAAACCATTTTTGAAAACGTAGCCTACGGGCTCCGGGTGAACGGTGTGCGGGACAAAAAAATACTCAGGCAAAGTGTTGAAAAAAGCCTTCGCCAAGCCGCCCTCTGGGATGAAGTCAAAGACCGTATCAATGATTCCGCGCTGGGTCTGTCCGGCGGCCAGCAGCAGCGGCTGTGCATTGCACGGGCGCTGGCGGTGGAACCGGAGGTGGTGCTGATGGATGAGCCGGCATCGGCCCTGGATCCCATTGCCACACAGAAAATTGAGGATCTGATCCATGAGCTGAAAAAGAACTTTACCATTATTATTGTGACCCACAGCATGCAGCAGGCGGCGCGGGTATCGGACATCACCGCGTTTTTTTATATGGGAAAACTTGTTGAGACCGGAGACACGGAAACCATGTTCACCCGCCCCTCTCTGAAACAGACAGAAGACTATATCACCGGCCGGTTTGGCTGATACCGGACGGACGAAGGAGACATCAATGAGCGAGCGACAGCACTTTGTAAAAGAACTGGAAGACCTGAAACTGACGATTCTGAACATGGCGGCCCTTTCCCGGCAGGCCCTCAAAAACGCCAATACTGCCTATCTTGAACGAAACGATACCCTGGCCCAGGAAGTCATTGACGGGGACCGCCGGATCAATGCCCTTGAACTGGAGATTGACCAGAAAGCCCTGAAACTCCTGGCCCTGGAACAACCTATGGCCAAAGATCTCCGGGCGATTCTGGGGACCATAAAAATCAGCAATGAGCTGGAACGGATCGCGGACCAGGCCGTAAATATCGCCGAACGAACCCTGTTTTTGAGCCAGTATCCGCCGTTGGAGCCTGTGGCGTCCCTGGAGCGGCTCATGGAGACAACGGATCAAATGATCGATCTGGCGGTCAGCGCGTTTGTGGATGAAAATGCGGACCAGGCCATTAAAATCCGTCAGATGGACGACAAGGCGGACCAGTATACCCTGGAAATCCTTCAGGCCATGATTCTATATATGGTGAAAAGCACGCCGGCCACGGAAAAGCGGATTCTAAACACCCGCCGGTCCATTCAGACCATCATCATTTCCCGGTGCCTGGAACGGGCTGCCGATCTGGCCACCAACATTGGCGAACATGTGGCCTTTATTGTCAAAGGCATCAACATCAAACACCAAAAAGTGGATTTTAAAAAATAGCAAGACCAAGTCTTCAAAACCCGCAGGCGGCACGCAAGGCCTTGACTTCCTTCTCAGTCAGGTGCCGCCACTGGCCTTTTTTCAAATCCCCCAGCAGCAGGGTGCCCATCCGGATCCGGTGCAGGGCGGCGACCCTTCCGCCCACAGACTCCACCATCCGCCGGATCTGGCGCTTGCGGCCTTCCTGAAGCACGATCCTGAAGTTTCGGGCATCCATCCGCACCACCCGGGCCGGCCGGGTCTTTTGGCCGTCCACGATCAGGCCCTTTTCAAATTTTTCCAATGCCCTATCTTCGATCGGGTCCGCCGTTTCCACGGCATATTCTTTTTCATGGTCAAATGACGGATGGATCAGCCGATGGTGAAGGGCTCCATCGTTGGTCAGCAGCAGCAGCCCGGTGGAATCCTTGTCCAGCCGGCCCACGGGATTTAAGCGCTCATCCACTTCAACCAGATCAAACACGATTTTTCTGCCCCGCTGACTGCGGCTGGTGATATAGCCGGCCGGCTTGTTCAGCATGATATACACCCGCTTCTGCCGGGTCCGCACCGGGCGACCGTCCACCGCCACCCGGTCTTTTTCCGGATCAATCTGCATGCCGGGCTGATCAACCGTCTTCCCGTTTACCGATACTCTGCCGGCACTGATCAGTTCCTCCCCTTTGCGTCGGGAGCACACCCCGGCCATGGAAAGAAATTTCTGGACCCGCATCATCGTGTTCTTGTCACTCATTTGTCACACAGACTTCTTTTTTTCTTCACAAAATCGCCATCAAACGTTCACACGCACCCTCTATTTACATCTTTCAATGTATGCAATGCATATGACGAACGCCCGCAAAAAGCAATTTAACAAAAATTTTTTATTAATACCAACCAAGGAGAAAAAAATGAACCGGAAAAAAATCACCGTATGTCTGTTCACTGTTTTATGTTTTCTGGGGGCCTATTTATGCGCCCCTGCATCGGTCTCTGCCAATCTGAGCCTTCAGGATTTTACTGAAAAACTATCCCTGAAAGGCGATTTGCGCGTCCGGTACGAGTATAAGGAAAAAGATGTGTCCAATGAAGATCCCACCGACAGAATGCGCCAGCGGTTTCGCCTGGGCATGAAATTCGCTACCACGGAAAACTGGACCATCGCCGCGGGTCTTGCCACGGGGGGGTCGGATTCCACGTCCACCAATGACACCTGGTCCGATGGCGCGTTCTTTGAAACCGGGGATATCCGGCTGGATTACGCGTATTCAGAACATAACCTCAATAATTTCACATTTATCGCCGGCCAGCAGAAAAACCCCTTTCAAACCACCTGGGCTTTGTGGGACGGCGATGTGCGGCCTGCAGGGTTTACCGGCATGATGGATTTAAAACCGATCTTCATCACCGCCGGCTGGTATGATGTGTATTACGCGGACAAAGACATGGCCCAGATGGAAGCCATCCAGGTGGGCGCGAACCTGGACATGGCCACAGCAGCCCTGGCATTTTACAATTTCCATAATGATGCCAAAGAGATCATGAGTGCCAATCTGGGAGATTTTAATGTGGACAATCTGGATGCGGACTACAACTGGCAGATCATTGATTTCTACCTGGCAGCCGATATCAAAACCGATGCCGCCAAAATTTCCCCCCATCTCCAGGTTTTCTATAACATGGGCGCGGAAGGGGAAGAAGGCCAGAGCATCCAGGGTGGCGACCTTGATCCGGAAGAAGAAAACATTGGCTACCTGGTGGGTGTGAGCGCCAGCATTGCCAAATTCAAAATCGGCGTTGACTATGCCAGCATTGGTGCGGACGCCTGCGTGCCCCTGTTAAAAGACAGTGACTGGGGGGATGCTTTGGACTCCACGGATGTTGAAGGTTTCAAAATCGGCGTTGGCTACAAGCTGACCAAGCATTGTGAACTGGCGGCCACGGCGTATCTCTATGAAGCCAAAGAAAGAGATATCGATCAGGATCCCAAAACGTATCATGTGGATCTGAAATATAAATTTTAGCGGCTTCACAAAAAGTTCAAATTCTTTGTTGCGCGACATCCCTCGCTGCTTCAACGTACGCATAGTACGAATCATTGCTCGGGATTTGCGCGCCGCGAATTTGAAGCTTTTTCCCTTGCCGCTTGAACACCGCAGGACTCCTGGCCCCTCCTCAATAAATGGTGATTTTCACCATTGGGCCCCCAACGCCCCGCGACCTTTCGCGGGGCGTTTTTTATCCCTGCCTATAAATCACGGCTGTTCAAACCGGTCAAACCACCCACACGGTAAAATTTTTCCCGCCGTAAACCACTTTGTGACCAATCCGCCCCATAAAAAAAGCATCCACTTTTGAAAGCTCCCGCCGCCCGATGACAATGGTGCTGTACCCACCGGCCTCCGCTTCTTTCACAATGGTTTCGGATCGGCTATATGCACCGGTAACAATTTTTTCCGATATCATTTCCGGTTCAAACCCGGCTGCCGTCAGCTTGCTTTTTACCACCTGAAACCAGCGCGCAACTTCTGATTTAAAGGCATCAAGGCAGTTTTCAGGCATTTGATCAGGTATCCAGATATCGTCTGACAAATCAAAATCTACACCTCCCAACCCTAAAATTACATGAAAGATACAAACTTCATACCCGCCGCGTCCTCCGAGCGTTGCGGCAACAAATTCAGCTGCTTTCATCGAAGGCAAAGACCCGTCCATGGCCAGCAACACCTTCTTGACCGGAGGGGCTTGCCCAACAATAAGAATTGGAACAAACGTTAAAGTTTGCAACAGTTTGACCGCAACACTGCCGAGGATGATACTTTTCAGCGCTCCCATCCCCCGTCTTCTCAAGACAACCGCGCCGTATCCGTTTCTGGCTTCATTGACAATATCCCGTGCAACGCCATCTTTCAGGGGATGTAATTTTATTTCAATTTGATGTTCCGGGAATCCGCCGGCAATCAACTTATTTTTCATCTGCTCCAGCGACGCTTGGATCTTCTTTTCCTGCCCTGCTTCCCAGTCCTTTAATTGCTGCAACTCGTTTGCACAATTTTGCGCTTTTAAAACTGTCTCGTATTCTTTTGGCAGCCCTTTAAATACATGAAACAGAACGATCCGCAAATTCTTATCAGCAGGGATAAAATCATTTACATAGTCTATCGTTTGCATGGATCGTTCGGAGCCATCAGCCAACACCAGTATTTTTTTTTGAAGAGTCATCTGTTTTTCCTTAAAATATTCAAGAATACGAAACGGACCCAATCTGCATCTCGCAGTTAATCAGCGCCGCCGCCCAAGACGGCATAAAGCCGCACCTGATTGACAAGCCTGACCAGGCGGAGCGAGATAAGCACCTGCTGGGCCGAATAAAGGGATCGCTGTGCATCCAGAACCCCTAAATAACTGTCAATCCCCTTTGCATACCGCATGTCCGCCAGACGATAGGTTTCCGCAACCGCGTTTGTCAGCGACTGTTGGGCGGCTAATTGCTGGTCCAGCGTCCCCTGAACGGCCAGAGCATCGGCTACTTCTCTAAAAGCCGTCTGTATAGCCTTTTCATAACGGGTCAGGAGGATTTCCCGCTCCGCCTTGCTGACCCGGTAGGCGGCCCAGGTCCGGGCATCGAAAACCGGCACGGTGATCTGCGGCGCAAAACTCCAGGTGCCGGTATGGTTGCCGAAAAGTCCGGACAACTCGTCACTGGCCGTCCCGATGGAAGTGGTCAGGGAAATCCGCGGGAAAAAAGCGGCCCGAGCCGCGCCGATAAAGGCATAGGCCCCCTTCAGCCGGTGCTCGGCCGCTATAATATCCGGCCGGTTCAAAAGTGCTGCCGACGGCAGGCCGGAAAAAATCTCTTTGGGCGGTTCGATGCTTTCAAGGTCCGCCGGCAGCTTATCTTCCGGCACACTGGAACCCGTCAGAAGGTTTAACGCATTCTGATCCTGTGCCACGGTCCGCGTGAACCGGGCCACATCCGCCCGGGCCGAATCCACAGGAATCTGGGCCTGGCGGAGATCCAGTTCAGTGGCGACGCCGACTTCATATTGACGCTTCACCAGATCATAGGCTGCCTGCTGGGTGTCCAGCGTAAACCGGGCCAGTTCAAGATTTTCCCGATCCGCGCCAAGGGTCAGATATGCACTGGCGACCTCAGCCACTAGGGCTATTTGAGCGCTGCGCCGGGCTTCATCGGTGGCCAGATATTCTTCCAGCGCCTGGTCTTTGAGACTGCGGATACGGCCAAAAAAATCAATCTCCCAGGCCGCAATACCCAACCCCGCGCTGTATTGTTCGACGGTCCTTGGTTCCCCGGGGCTGATCAGATCAGCTGAACGGCGTTCCTTACCTCCCGCACCGACTGCATTCAGCACCGGAAAAAGCTCCGATTTCTGAATCCCGTAGAGAGCCCTTGCCCGTTCCACATTCAGGGCGGCCAGCCGGAGGTCCCGGTTGTTTTCCAGGGCGAGCTCGATAAGTGCCTGTAGCTGTTCATCAGCGAAAAATTCCTGGCGGGAAAGCGTCCGGACTACCGGTGCTGATTGCGCGGCCCGCGCCTCAGTGTATGCCGGGCCCTGGGGCCATTCTTCCGGGACCGGCGCCGATGGCCGGTTGTATGTGGGGGCCATTGTGCAGCCGCCCAGGATAAGGACAGCACCTAAAAATATCATTGATTTCTTATTCATCATATGGATTCCCTGATCAGTTTGTTTCCGCTTTTGAAGCCTTGTCACGCTTCCGGTGACGGCCGAGCATCTGATAAATCAATACATAAAACAACGGTGAAAAGAGGGTAACCAGGAAAGTGGATGTTACCACCCCTCCCAGGACGGCGGTGCCGATGGCTTTTTGAGCGCCCGCACCCGCACCGCTTGCCAGCGCAAGGGGCAAAACCCCGCAGCCGAACGCCAGCGATGTCATGACAATCGGCCTCAGCCGCAATTTTGCCCCTTCAAGGGTCGCCTCCATGAGTCCCAATCCCTCATCCACACGGGCCTTGGCAAATTGCACGATCAGAATGGCGTTTTTCGTGGTGAGTCCCATGGTCGTAAGCAACCCGATCTGAAAATAGATATCATTGGGCATCCCGCGCATATTGGAAGCAAGGATGCCGCCGATAACACCCAGGGGCAGGACCAGCAGAATCGAAATCGGAATGGGCCAGCTCTCGTACAAGGCCGCCAGACACAGAAAAATCACCAGAATGGAAAAAGCATACAACGGGGCCACCTGAGTGCCGGCCTGCCGCTCCTGGTAGGAAAGCCCGGTCCAGTCATAACCGAATCCCTGGGGCAAACGCTTGATAAATCCTTCCATGGCTGCCATGGCCTCACCGGAGCTTCTCCCCGGTGCCGCTTCCCCCTGGATATTGATGGACGGAAACCCGTTGAAACGCTCCAGTTTGGGAGACCCGGAAGACCAGTGGCCGGATGCAAAGGAGGAAAATGGAACCATCTTTCCGCTGACATTTCGAACGTAGAGTTTTTCCAGGTCCTCCGGCAGCATGCGGTAGGGGGCGTCCGCCTGAACAAACACTCTCTTGACGCGTCCGCCCTGGATAAAATCATTGACATAAGCGCTGCCAAACGCCGCGGAAATCGTGCTGTGGATGGCCGTAATCGGGACGCCCAGCGCACCTGCTTTCTCCCAATCCACATCGATGCGGTATTCGGCAACGTCTTCCAGGCCATTGGGCCGGACTTTTGTCAATACAGGATCCTGGGCTGCCATGCCAAGAAGCTGGTTGCGGCCGGCTATCAATTTGTCATGCCCCATGCCGCCCCGATCCAGCAGCTGAAAATCAAATCCCCTTGCAATCCCAAGTTCGATTACCGGGGGCGGGGGAAAGGCATAGACCCTGGCGTTACGGATTCGGGAAAAGGCCCCCATGGCCCTTCCGGCAATGGCGGTCACCTTCAGGTCGGGCCGCTGGCGCAGATTCCAGTCCTTGAGCTTGATAAATGACATGCCGGCGTTCTGCCCGCGACCTGAAAAATTTCTGCCGGAAACCAGCATAACGGATTCCACTGCGTCTTTTTCATTATCAAGGAAATAGTCACGTACCTGTCCCATGACTTGCTCCGTCTGTTCAAGGGTCGAGCCGCCGGAAAGCAGGGCCTGAACCATCAGGATGCCCTGGTCTTCATCCGGAAGATAGGATGTGGGCATCCGCCTGAACAAAAATCCCATGCCCGCCACAATCAGCACGAAGATGACCAGGTAGCGCAATTTTTTTCTCAGGGAATGGCCCACCACTTTCAGGTACACGTCCCTGGCATAATAGAAAACCCGATCAAACCAGCGAAAAAAGGGACGCATGAAAAACACGGCATTATCGGCCGGTTCATGGCCCGCAGCAACCGGCCTGAGGAGGCCTGCGCAGAGAACCGGCGTCAGAATCAGGGCCACTACCACTGACAGGAGCATAGAGGCGATAATGGTGATCGAAAACTGGCGATAGATCACACCGGTGGACCCGGCAAAAAACGCCATGGGTCCGAATACCGCGGACAGCACCAGCCCGATACCGATCAGGGCACTGGTGATCTGTTCCATGGATTTGGCCGTGGCTTCTCTGGGAGGCAGTCCTTCCTCGCTCATGATCCGCTCCACGTTTTCCACCACCACAATGGCATCATCCACCAGCAAACCGATGGCCAGCACCATGCCGAACATGGTCAGCATATTGATATTAAATCCGAAAATTCCCAGGATGGCAAAAGTTCCCAGGATGACCACCGGTACGGCAATGGTCGGAATCAGGGTGGCCCGCATACTCCCCATGAACAGATACATCACCAGAAAGACTAGCAGAATTGCTTCAAAAAGCGTTTTTACCACTTCTTCGATGGCGACCTTCACGAAGGGCGTCGTGTCGTAGGGATAAATCACCTGCATGCCGGTGGGGAAAAACTGGCTCAGCTCCTCCATCTTGGCCTTGATGGCGTTGGCGGTATC
Source organism: Desulfobacterales bacterium (assembly GCA_963675805.2). Taxonomy (GTDB): domain Bacteria; phylum Desulfobacterota; class Desulfobacteria; order Desulfobacterales; family Desulfosalsimonadaceae; genus SURF-3. Next base: position 1,054,117 of record CAXXNU010000007.1, read on the forward strand.
CAGTGCATTGGCGCCGGCCGCCTGCCGGATAGCCAAAACAGCCGCCGGCTGGTCATTATACTGAACCGTGCTATCGTAATTTTCCGTCCCGAGTTCCGCCCACCCCACATCCCTGACTCTTACAATGGATCCATCCGGGTTGATACGCAGAGGAATGTCGGCAAATTCTTCAGGCGTCTTGAGCAGACTTTGGACAATAATAGAGGCGTTCAGGCGCTGGCCTTCCACTGCCGGTGCGCCGCCGAATTGTCCGGCGGATATTTCCACATTATATGCCCGAAGTGCCGTGACAACGTCCACAATGGTCATCTTGTAGTTTACCAGCTTGTCCGGATTCAGCCAGATGCGCATGGCATACTGAGTGCCGAAGACCTCCACTTCGCCGACCCCGGGGACTCTGGCGAGTACTTTCTCCAGGTTTGACTGCGCATAGTCCTGTAAATCGGTGGCATCCCTGCTTCCGTCATCAGAGGTCAGGCCGACGATCAGCAGATAGTTTCGCGTGGATTTGCTGACCCGCACCCCCTGGGACTGAACCACCTGCGGCAGATTCGCCATGGCCAGCTGGAGCTTGTTCTGCACCTGCGCCCAGGCCAGATCAGGATCAGTCCCCGGCGCAAACGTCAATTCAACGCGGGAGGAACCGGATGAGTCGCTGGTTGCGGAAAGGTACAGCATTTTGTCAAAGCCGGTCATCTTTTGTTCAATGATCTGGGTGACACTGTTTTCAACCGTTTCCGCCGACGCCCCCGGATAAAACGCACTGATGGCAATGGAAGGGGGTGCGATGGGCGGATATTGTGAAATGGGAAGATGGTAGATCGCCAGACACCCGGCCACCATCAGAATAATGGCAATGACCCAGGCGAAGACAGGCCGCTCCAGGAAAAATTTTGATAGCATTACTTGCCTCCGTCCGTTGAGTGATGCGACCGTTGATTCGTGTCATCGGATTTTGTATTATCTGCCGGCGCTTCGGTTTCAAAAGGCACCACCTTGACGGACATCCCGGGGCGTACTTTCTGGAGTCCTTCGACAATCAGCCGGTCTCCGGCAACAAGGCCTGAAGTGACCAGCCATTTATCGCCAATGGCCCGATCGATCGTCAGCATACGCTGCCCCACCTTGTCTCCGGATTCCATCACCAGGGCGAACGGGTTCCCTTTGGGATCCCGGGAGACCCCCTGCTGAGGTACTAAAATAGCCTGATCATTAACCCCTTCAATAATCTCGGCCCGGACGAACATATTCGGCAGGAGGACATTTTCCGGATTGGGAAAAACCACCCGCAGAATAACAGAGCCCGTTGTCGCATCCACCGAGACATCAGAGAACTGAAGCGTTCCTTCATGAGGGTAAACGGTGCCGTCTTCCAACATCAACGTGACGATGCTCTGCCCTGCTGCTCCGCGATCAAGGCCGTTGTCCCGCCGGCGAAGCTGTTCAGTCGTCGCCTGGGGAACATCCACATAAATCGGATCCAGCTGCTGAATAGTGGCCAGGGCCATTGGCTGGTAGGCCGTGACAATGGCGCCGTCCGTGACGGTGGATCTGCCGATCCGCCCGGATATGGGCGCATCGATCCGGGTATATCCCAGATTAATACGGGCGGTTTTAACCGATGCCTGCCAGAATGCGATATCGGCTTTCACCTGTGCCATGGCAGCCATTGCATCATCATACGTCTGCTGGCTCACAGCCCTGTCCGCCAGCAGCTCCTTGTAGCGTTCCACCCTTAATTCGGTAGCGGACAAATTGGCCTCAGCCCTGCCGAGAGCGGCTTTAGCATTATCCAGCGCCGCCTGAAAAGGGGCCGGATCAATCTGGTAAAGGGCCTGGCCGGCTGTCACATTGGCCCCTTCGGTGAACAACCGTTTGAGGATCAGGCCGCTGACCTGGGGTCTGATTTCGGCAATGCGATAGGCTGACGTCCGGCCCGGCAGCACCGTGGTCAGTTTCACCGCTTGGGTATCGACCGTTACCACCGATACCTCCGGCGGCGGCGCAGATACGCCCGGGGTATTCTGCCCGGGGCCTTTTTCACAGGCACCCAGGCCGACAATACCCGATAGAAGCATCAGCATCCCCGCCACTACCCGGGCCCAGCCATGTGGTTTAAATGTATTCGTGTTCCGTTGCATCAGAAATTCTCCCTTTATTAATTGATCAGATTATTGATTGATCAGGCCCTTAAAAAAAATATTTAAAATTTCATCAGGGTTGTCCGGAAATGCGCTTTTCTCCGGCGCGTCCAGCCAGAGCAGATGGAAACTGATAATCGTGCTGTCAAAGGCCACGGCCAGATGGTAGGGGTCGGCGATTTTTTTAAACCGCCGGTTTTCCATCCCCGTTTCAAAAACTGCGGCCAGTTTGCTCAACAGATCGTAGTATTTTCCCCTCATCTCCACATCCAGTCCCGCCTTGAGGTTATAACTGACGCCGCGGCTTTCAGCGACATAAAGCCTGACAAATGCCAGGTTTTCCTGAAAAATGGTATTTTTGGCCCGGATATAGTTTTGCAGCTGTTCTATTTCGTCATCCGCCGCCGCAAGCGCCGTATCCATGGTCTCATGAAATTTTTCAGACTGTTCCGTTACAATCGCTTTGTACAAATCTTCCTTGTTGCTGAAAAATTTATACAGGGTTCCGATGGCAAACTCGGCCTTTTCAGCAATCTCGTGCATTGAGACATTGTGATACCCTTTTTCCGAAAACAGGGCCAGGGCCGTAGAAATAATCTCCCGGCGCTGCCGCTGTTTTTGGCGTTCCCGCCGGGAGAGAGGGGTGTTTTTCATTATCTTTTCTTTACGGTGATATTTTTAAAAAGGCATAAAATGAATAAAACGTCATTTTATGAATGACACGTCACATTAAGAGGCAAGCGGTTGGGTGTCAAGTCAATTTTATGGTTATCGGTCAGTTATTGCGGCAACCCCAAAATAAGGCGGGCGGTCATGGCCACCTTTTCCCAGGCAGTTTTTTTGCGGGTCATCAGAATGTCGGCAAGGGTTTCAAAATTTTCCGGCGGGACGGTCTCCTGATTTTTTTTGATCAGAGACAGGGCATCCGCAGGACAGGCCGCCACGCAGTTGCCGCACCCGATGCATTTTTTCGGGTTGACCTGAACGGTCACAATTTTCTTCTGCTTTTTTTTAACAACAATGGCATCCACCTGGCATTTTTTGGCGCAGATGCCGCAGAGGATGCATTTGTCGACATCCAGGACCGCGTAAAAATTGGCGGCCCAGAAATCCAGGGGCCGGGGCAACAGCTTCTGGATACCCAGCATGCCGCAGCAACATCCGCAACAGGAACAGACAAATTCAATCTCCCGGGTGTTGGACGGTTGAAGCACCAACCCCTGCCGGGTGTTTTCAGCCAGCAGATCAAGGGCTTCCTGTTTTGACAAGGCCCGACCCATCTCATGATGGAGCACGGCCTCCGCCGTGGTATTGGCCGCCAGGCAGGTTTCTTTTCGGTCGGTTACCTGGCATGTTTCTCCTTCCATGGTTTTTTTCTTCCGGCAGATGCATTCCAGCACGGCAAAAGGACCCGGCGCTTCTTCAATCAGAGCCGCCACCTGATCAAAAGTGCTCACCTGGTGATCCGGCGTGATACTTTCCGCCACCGGAATGGTGCGCATCTGGGGGACCGCGGTGCTTAAAAAACTGATGCCGAAAGAAGGGGAAGCCGTGTATTTATTAAAATCCGCCAGGAATTCATCGGTCAGATGTTTATTAAACCCTTCATACATGCCCACCACCAGGGGCATGTTGCAGTAAAAAGATTGTCCGTCTCTTTTCCGGTAGCCGATGCCGCCCTTTTCCGCCATCCGGTCCAGCATTTCCTTTAATGCATCCTTGGAATATCCATGGTCGCAGTGTGTTTCAAATATGGCGTCAAGGTCCTTAAACCGGTAATCCAGAAAGGTGGCTACCCGGGCTTCTTCCGGGGTGAAAATATGCTTGAGGACTCTTATCTCAGCGCCGGAAACGGTTTTTGGATATCCTACCGGCTGGCGGTTCAGGTGTTTCTGAAGTTCACGATATACGCTGGCATGTTTGGACATGTCCGCTCCTCTTGGTATGAAACAAGGTTGAAGGTATAAGGTGTAAGCTTAAAGGTATAAAGTATAAGGGAACCTCGGGTTAATCAAATGAGAAGATGCTGCCACCGGAAAAAACAGGCAAAAAATAATATTGACTCTTAAAGTCAACAGCGTTACCTTAACACTGTAAACTACCCAAAGGATAATCATGCCCCGGCCCAGAAAAAATGTCCGCGAAGTGGAACTCATTAAGCAAAGAATCCTGGAGCAGGCCCTGGATCTCATGAGCCGCCACGGCTTTGACGGCTTTTCCATGCGCAAACTGGGCAGCCGATTAGGGGTGTCCGCCAAAACCATTTATAATTATTACCAGAACAAGGATGAAATCTATCTGGCCATTCTGACCCGGGGATTTTCAGAATTGTATGACCGGTTTGAAAAAACTGTTGCCAGCTATCCGGACCCCCTGGAACGCTTGAAACAGATGGGCCGGGCATACCTGAATTTCGGCCTTGAACAGGCCAATATCTACAACCTCATGTTCACCTGGCATGTGCCGAAATTCAAAGATTATGTGGGAACGCCGGTGGAAAAGGCTGCCCGGATTGAGCTTGAAACCGCCCTCACCGTATCGGATATTTTTATGAAAGCCATTATGGCGGCCTCCGGCGATAACGGCATAACCGAGACCGCGGCCCGGTTTCATATGATTGCCATGTGGAGCCAGATGCACGGATTTATTGCGGGCATCAACAACACCCTGCTGGATTACATGCATGAGAATCCCCTGGCGTTAAAAGAGCGGATGCTGGACGAGGTACATGAAAAGTTTTTATTCCATATCCAAGATATCAATTGTGCCTCAGCGTTTGAAAACAAAAGAGCACATTAAATATCGCGCAGAGGCGCAGGGACGCAGAGAGGGGTGAATCGGGATTGAATTCATTAATCTGCATATCCACTTCGTTCAAGTTGGTCCGGTCGGCACGGTGGCCGACCCTACGAAACCTTTGCAACGTCTTGTAGGGCAGGGCACCGTGCCTGCCATTCGGTAGATGATACTCTCTATTTTGTATCAACTTGAGGCAAGTGGATAACCAAATTCTTTAAAATTGCAAATGCTTTGATGCCCGAATTTTCCCGGCACAGAACCTTTTTTAACCACAGGATGCACAGCGCACACAGAGAAATCATTTTTTTGTATTTGTCATCCCCTATCTCTGTGATCTCCGTGCCCTGTGGTTTAACAAGAATTTTTAATAAAAAGATTTTTTAAAATGGCCCCTGAAAACACCAAAGCCCCACTGATCCTGGATATCAAAGGCAATTCCCTGGATGACGGGCCCGGCATCCGGAGTGTGGTGTTTTTTAAAGGCTGCCCCCTGTCCTGCGTCTGGTGCCACAATCCGGAAAGCAAAAAGCCCGGGCCCGAAATATCCTTTGATAAAACCGAATGCGTGGATTGCGGCACGTGTTCGGATGTGTGCCAGGAAAACGCCCTGGACCGTGGCAATGCATTTTTCATTGACCGGGATAAATGCACGTTGTGCAGCCTGTGCGTCCAAAACTGCCCCTCCGGTGCCCTGTCTCTGGTGGGCCGGGTCATGACGCCGGAAGCAATTCTCACATCCGTGATAAAGGACAAACCGTTTTTCATCAATTCCGGCGGCGGGGTCACCCTGTCCGGCGGAGAACCCACCCTTTACATGGATTTTTTGTCCGATCTGCTTCAGGCCTTTAAAAAAGAAGGCATCCACACCCTTTTGGAAACCTGCGGCATGTTTGATTTTTCGAATTTTGAAAAAAAGATTTTGCCCTACATTGACACCATTTATTATGACATTAAACTTCTTGATCCGGACGCCCACCAGAAATTCTGCGGCGTGAAAAACCACCGCATCCTTGACAATTTCACCCGGCTCCACCGCCTTTTGTCTGACACCGGCATTGAACTGCTGGCCCGTACCCCCCTCATACCGGATATTACGGCAACGGAAAAGAATCTCACCGCTATTGCGGATTTTTTGAGCAATCAGGAAATCAGCCGGGCCCGGCTCCTGGCCTACAATCCCCTGTGGCATGAAAAAAATGAGAAAATCGGCACCGCGGATACGTTTAAAAACAACAAAAAAATGCACGAGTGGATTGCGGGAGAAAAAATCGAAACCTTTCATTCCATTTTCAGGGAACGAGGCATCAACACCGGATAATTGACCATTATTTTTTTAAAACAGGAGTCCTGCCATGTTTTTTTTCCAATCGCCCATCCGCCCCATAAAATTTTCGCCCACCAATTTGTTGTTAAACACACTGCTGAAAGTGTTTGCCGCCAATTTTAATTTGCGGCCCAAACTGAAAAAATACCTGCAAAGCGATCAGGGCTGGATTGATTTTTCCATTGGATTTTGCACAGATTCGGCAACGGTATCGGCTGCTGTTATTTTTAAAAACGGCAAGGTATCGGTATCTAAAACCATTCCATCGCCCATAGACACCCTGCTCACCTTTTATTCTGAAAAGGCCGTGATCCGGCTGCTCTCCGCCACGCCCACGGAACAGATATTCATGGTTCTCAAAGGAGAACTGAGCCCCACAGGCAATGCGTCTTACCTCAATCTGTTCTTTTTTTTCCTGTCTCTTTTGTTGAGCGGCAAACAGAAAAAACTCATGGAAAAAGAACGCAGATTGTCGGCCAAAAACCTGCTAAAGGCATCGCCCGTTCCCCAGAAAGCCTTGAGCGATGACCTTCAAAAACGGTTCCAGTACCGGATGAAAGCTGAAACCATTGACAAGAATGTCAACTACCTGGATGACCCATTTTTGTCTGAGTTCAGCATTGATGATTTTCCCCGGGTTAAACAATTTCTGGACGATCATTTCACGATCAAACCCGAGGTCTGCCCGGAACTGCCCAAACTGGTGACGGACTGGCACAAAGAAAACGGCTGGGACACAGACAGAGCAGGCCATCCCTGGCATCCGGTGCTCCGGAAAGCCCATGCTTACAAATACCTGATGGAAAACCGACAACCTCTCATCCGGAAAAACGATCTCATTGCCGGCACTACCACCACCAAAAACATCGGCGTGGTGGTCTATCCGGAAGGCCACGGCAGCATGATCTGGGGGGAACTCCTCACGGTGCCGCACCGGACGCTAAACCCCTATGATGTGTCCGAAGAGACCCTTGACATCCTGCACCATGAAGTGTTTCCGTTCTGGGCCAGACGCAATTTCAGGGAATGGGTGCGGCAGGAATACAACAACCCCCTGTGCCAGCAGATCGACGAGCGGTTTGCCATTTATTTCACCTGGAAACAGGCCACCATCTCCCACACCATTCCGGATTTTCCCAAACTTCTCCGCCTTGGCACCAGCGGGATCATCGCTGAAATAAACGCGCAAATGAAGGCGTTTGATGACGCCTCCGATGAAAAAGCAACCCTTGAGGCCATGATCCTCTGCCTGGAAGGGCTGACTGGCTATTCCAAAAACCTGGCCCGCCATGCCGCGGAACGTGCTGCATCCGAGAAAAATCCGGAACGCCGGGCAGAGCTTAAAAAACTGGCTGCCATTTGTGACCGGGTGGTGGAAAAACCGGCCCGCACCCTGGATGAGGCGGTGAACGCCGTGTGGGTCTCCTGGGTGGGACTTCACATGGAAAGCACCAATGCCGGGCTGTCCATGGGCCGCCTGGATCAGTGGCTCCAGCCCTATTTTGCGGCGGACATGGAAAAGCTGACAACCAGTGCGGAAAAGAAAGAATATATCAAATATGCGGTGGAACTCATCGCATGCCTCTACATGCGCTGCACCGATCACCTGCCGCTGACCCCGGATATTGCCAACTGGGTCTTTGGCGGCAGTTCATCGGACCAGGCCATTACTTTAGGCGGTATGACCCCGGACGGCGATGACGGGGTGTGCGATATGACGTATGTCTTTTTAAAAGTCACGGAAATGCTGTCCATCCGGGACCCCAATGTGAATGCCCGGTTTTCGACGGGGGTGAACAGCGACACCTATTTAAAACGCCTCTGCGAAGTCAATCTCATCACCACCGCCACCCCTTCCATGCACAATGACAACGCCATCATGGAATCTCTGGCCGAATTTAACTACCCCATAGAGGACCTGCGCAACTGGTCCGCCACCGGGTGCGTAGAGCCCACCCTGTCCGGCAAGCATATCGGCCATACCAATTTCCAGATGATGAACATGGTGGCAGCCCTGGAAATGGCCATGAACAACGGCCGCCACCCCTTGCTGGACTGGAAGTTCGGCCCAGACACGGGAAAAATAGATACTGAACAAACAGACAGGGAAAACCCGGAAGCGGACGGGTTTAAAACCTTTGATGACTTTTTTAACGCCTTCACCACCCAGTTTGCCTTTAACATTGACCAATCCATCGAATACAATGAAATGCTGGGCCGCGCCCACCAGCAGCTCCGGCCCACGCCGCTGCTTTCATCGGTCATTGACGGATGCATTGAAAAAGGAAAAGACGTGACTGTTGGCGGTGCCCGGTACAACAGCTCGGGAGCGGCACTGATCGGCCTGGCCGATGTTACGGATTCGCTTCTGGTGATCAAAAAACTGGTGTATGATGAAAAAAAGGTGAGTCTTGCCCGGCTGAAAAAAGCCGTGGATGAGAATTTTGAAAACGACCCGGCCCTGCACGCCATGGTCACCCGAAAAGTGGCCCTGTTCGGTTCCGGCAATGATGAAGCCGTTCTCATGGCGGACCGGATCGCCAAATTTGCCCATGATTACTACGGATCCAAACCCCATTACCGGGGCGGCAAGTATACGGTGGGGTTCTGGTCCATGTCCAATCATGTGGCCTATGGCACCCTCACCGGCGCCCTGCCCTCAGGCCGGCTGCGGGGGAAAGCCTTTACCCCCGGCCTTACGCCGGAACCCAATGCCTCGAAAAACCTGCTGGACAATATCCGGGACGTGGCCCGGCTGAACAAAAAAAACATCACCAACAACATGGCCTTTAATGTCAAAATGGTGCCGGCCGCCGGAGACTCCCGGGAAAAAACCGTGGCCGACATGTTCTCCTATGTGAAAACCTATTTTGATTTGGGCGGCATGCAGATGCAGATGAACGTGGTGACCTCGGAGACCCTGAAAGATGCCATGGCGCACCCGGAGAACTATCGGAATCTGCTGGTGCGAATCTCCGGTTACAATGCTTATTTTGTCACCCTGAACCGGGACATGCAGATCGAGCTGATCGAACGGGCGGAATACGGAATGTAGAGAACGCAACCCGCCCTTTTTATCTGCGACTTTCAAGGTAACCCATCTGAAAAACCCTACCTCCCGCAGTGGCGCAGGGCTCGCAAAGGGAAAATCTCAGCTTCTCTGCGCCTGCGGGATAATAATATGATGGACAGGTAAATCTTATTTGCCGTCAACAGCTTTTAAAAAAGCCGTCGTTATTGGATCTATTTTTTATTGGACCGACGCCAGATCTTCCACTTCTCCGCTTCTTTGATCAGATCGTCCCGGAAATCCGGATGGGCAATGCTGATGAGTTTTTCCGCCCGCATCCATGTTGGGTAGGCGGTGAGTCTTACCGCGCCGTATTCCGTGACAATGGTATCCACCATCTGCCGGGGAATGGTAACAATGCTGCCGGAATCAAGGGTGGGAACGATTCTGGATACCACCTGACCGTCGGGATTTTTATGGGTGGACGCCAGACAGATAAAGCTGCGCCCGTTTTTAGCCCAGGTAGCGCCCAGGATAAAATCCCACATACCGCCGTTGCCCGAAATCTGGCGGCCGGCCGTGCATTCGGCGTTGACCTGAGAAAAAAGGTCCACCTGCACCGCGTTGTTGATGCTCACCATATTGTCATTCTGGGAAATGATGCGCGGATCATTGGTATAATCCACATTATAAGCGGTAAGCGCCGGATTGTTGTCGATAAAATCATATAAACGCTTGCTGCCGATGGCAAAAGTATAAGCACACCGGTAACGGTCAATATTCTTTTTGGACCCGTTCATTTTACCGGATGAAATCATTTTCACATACGCGTCCACCAGCATTTCCGTGTGTCCGCCCAGATTTTTAAGATCTGAATCCGCAATCAGATCCCCCACAGCATTGGGCATGGCGCCGATGCCCAGTTGGATACAGCTGCCGTCATGAATAAACGGCATGATATTTTCGGCTATTTTCTTGTCCACTTCCGACGGCTGCGGCAAAGGGGCGTCAAAAAGATCCGCCCCGTCACCGGCCTGTTCCACGATATAATCCACCCGGGAAATGTGAACCGATTCCTCGCTCCCGCCCAGGGCTTTGGGCTGTTTGGGATTGACTTCAACAATGATAACATCCGCGGCATCGATGCAAGCGGATGAGGCGGATGTCTGGGGTCCAAAATTAAAATACCCGTGCTCATCCATGGGCGCCGCCTGGCAAATAGAAATCCATTTCCGGGCGCGTTTGGTTTTCCGCACGTAATCATAGGAACGCTCGCCATGATCATTGGGGATCAGATGCCGGTAATAATAAGGCGCCCGGTGGTACTGGATGGGAGAATAATAGCAGGTGGAAACCTGCTCAGTAATAATCCGAGTGAGCTTGCTCCAGTGCCAGTCCATATAAATAAAGCTTTCCGGATGATTGATCACTTCCGGAATGGGGGGCAGGGAAACCGCCGTGTAAATGGACACATTTTCCAGTTCCCCGGCCCGCTGCGCCAGGGCCTTGTCGCAGTCCACGGGCTTGCCGTTGAAATACCCATAATCCACAATGTCCCCGGATGCCACGGTGCTCACGGCCTGTTCCGCGGTGACCAGCTTGTCCTGGTATTGTTGTTTTAAACTCATTATTTTCTCCTTGTGTATATAAATTGGTTTATCCTAAAATAACCGGTATTTGATCCAAACTCAGGCACACACGGCATTTGCTTACACTTTGGTTGATTTACACAAGAAAAAAATTTAATGGCCGGACAACTATTTGAAATATTATTGAAAAAAATTAATTCAAAATTTCAGCGGACCTGCGGATTGCTATTAGAAATATGTTAACTACGGTTCAGGCGCTAAATTATTTTATCAAGTATAAACACTGATTCAAAGGATGGATCACAATTATTACAAAGGGGGAACTTATGAAAAAAATTCAGGGTGTCATACTGGCGGCGCTGATCATATCAGGTCTTTTCGCAGGTTGCTCGACTGTAAAAGTCAGTGAATATGCTGATCGCACGCCAAAAATGATTCCGGAAGATTTCTTCAATGGCCAGCTTACCGCTCACGGCGTTATCAAAAACCGGGCAGGCAAGGTTGTCAGTTACTTCAACGCGGACATCAAGGCTTACTGGGAAGGCGCCACCGGCACCCTGGAGGAAGATTTTATTTATGACAACGGCAAAAAACAGCGGCGTGTCTGGACACTTGCCCGTCAGCCGGACGGCAGTTATATTGGTACCGCGGGTGACGTGATAGGAGAAGCAGCCGGGCGGATTTCCGGAAACAGCATGTTTTTGAATTATGTCCTTGAAGTGCCCTATGGTGACGGAACCATCCATCTTACAATGGATGACCGGATGTATCTTGTGGAACCCCGGACGCTCTTAAACGAAACAACCATGTACAAGTTTGGTTTCCGGGTCGGTGAGGTCCTTTTGGTGATGCGCAAGCACCCATAAGACGCCCTGAGCCGGAAAAGACGGCAGTGTTGTGGTTTCTGGGCAAAACCACTTCGCACCGCCGGCCGGTGAAGATTTTAAGGTTTTTTAATCAAATCGGCTTCGGACAAAAATTCTCAAAGTGGGCCTGTCTGTATAATTTGTTTTGAGAATTAACAGCCCGCTGTAAGCTTCATCCGATTCCTGAATCTGATGAAAAGTCACCTTAAAGGTTTTCCCCTTGATAATCTCATGAATGGCGTATTGCACTTTTTCAGGAATCGTAAAGGATGCGACCGCCAGTTCCAGGGGGAGCTGCCGGTCGGTGGCAATGGTGGCAACGGCATCCGTAAAAGCGCCGTTTGATTTCCGGATATAGACATTGGGCGGACTGACCGTGAGATAGTTGATGACATGGATCTTGATCCGGATCAACGCCTCACTGTTATCCGGGTCATTGGATACCACTTTCGCTCCCTTTTGGATCGGGCTGGAATACGCATCGGTTTTAACTGCCAGAGATATTTTACCGCTCCCGCCGGGAGCGATGGCCTCGTCATAATCGGCCAATGCGCAGCCTCAGTCAGTGGCAACGCTGGAAATAAGAAGGGGTGCATCGCCCGTATTTTTAACAATAAAATCGTGTGCCACAGTGGTCCCCTGATCCACCTTACCGGCATCAAATACCGGTGCGACGATGACCATCCGGGGACCGGCCTTTTCCAGCGCCACCGCGGAAACGGGAATAAAACTGGAAATTATCAAAAAAAACAGGGTAATATATTTCATAGCGGTAACCCTTATGCCCTTAGATTATTATTTCCATAGAAATTGACATCCGCTTTTTGGATGAGGTGCATTGACATACTTTACACTAATGCAATATTTCATGCCAGTAAAGACTCATCCGTATTCTTCATAAAAATCCGGCACAAAATCCATAAACCGTCTATTTCGCCTGTCTGGCGGAGGCAACAGCCGTTGAAGAAGCGTTGAGAAAATTTAAAAACCGCATTCTCCAGATCCGCAATGAAGAAAAAGATGACCTCTTTACGCAAATGATCGCGGTTTATTCTGATTGGCTTTTTGTCGACAAACAGGATATTGTTTATTTTTCCCCTAAAAATAAACAACAAAACAACAGGGAGCTCATCCAATCATTAAGACATCTTCAGAAGACACATTGCCCGCGAATAAAGAGGCAGGTCCAAAAAAAGCAGGGCAATCCCGGCCTGCTGATATCATACTGGTCTATCCGTATTTTTACACCCATGTCCCCCAGGCCATGCTTTTTCACCCCCTCGGCATCGCCCGTTTGGCCGCTTGCCTGCGCGAGCGCGGGGTGAATACAAAAATCGTTGACTGCACATTCGAACGCCGTGCAACTGCAGTTTCAACAATCATCGGCTCCCGGCCCCGGATCATCGGCATTTATGCCATGCTCTCCATGTCTGAAAATGCCATGATGCTGGCGCAACAGATCCGCGAAAAACTTCCCGGGGCGCTGCTGGTCTGCGGCGGCCCCCTCCCCACCTTAAAGCCCGGACATTTTCTATCGGATTTTGACGCAGTCTTCCGCGGAGAAGCAGACGCCTCTTTTCCGGATTTTTGCAGGGATTATTGTGCATCAGATTGCCGGCCGGCCCATCTTCCTCATTTTGTGAGCGATCCCGAAAAATACCCCGGCATCTGCCTGAAGTCTCCGGATGGAAAAGGATTCATTCAAAGCGAACCGCAATTGATGGATGAAAAGGATATCAACCGCCTGCCCTCCCCGGACCGCAGCGATTATGGCCACCGCCAGTACCAGCAATTCTGGCTGGATCGGGGAGCCTTCTCATTGGCCAGCATCATGACCACTTATGGCTGCCCGTTTGACTGCGAATTCTGTTCAAAACCGGTTTTTGGCAATCGCTTCAGGCGGCGGCACATGGATCTCATTTTTAAAGAAATCCGGGATATTAAAAATCATGGTTACACCGGGCTGTGGATTGCTGATGATTGTTTCAGTCTTGACCCGGAACATGCCCGCTCGTTTTGCCGACGGATGATCTCTGAAAAGCTGGATATGAAATGGTCGTGTCTTTCCCGGGTGGATAAGGTTTCGCCATCCGACATAAAGCTGTGGCAGGATGCCGGATGCCGGAAGGTCTTTTTCGGTCTTGAATCCGGCAGCAATGATATCCTGAAATTAATGAACAAGAAAACCACCACCGAGGTGGCAGAAAAAACCATTCAGCGATTTGCCCAAACCGATATCCGCACAGCAGGTTTTTTCATGGTGGGATATCCGGGGGAGACCCTTGAAACCATTGAAATCACGATTCAATGGGCACTCTCTTTGCCTTTGGACGAGATTTCCTTTACCGTTCCCTACCCCCTTCCCGGAACCCGTTTATATGAAAGGGTGATGGGGGTGGACGAAAATGCCGACTGGCAGTATGAAAGTGAAAACCGTCTGGTTTTTTCCTCTGATTTTGATGAAACCTATTTAAAAGATCGAATTGCCACGGCATATAAACAGTTTGAGGCGCAACAGGGCACCAGGAAATCTATAACCCCATAACATCCGCCAGTTGTTCGAGGAATAACATTTGCTCCCCCTTTCCGACCATTTATGCCTGAGACTTTCCGCGTTCAGCGGACAGGGAAAAACAAAAGAAATGGCAAAAGGTCTGATCCTTTGCCATAAGGATAAAATATTTGCCGGAGAATCAGCGGGATTCGGGTTGCCTGTCCTGAAAACCGCACGCGAAACGATTTTTCCGTCACTGGTTTCATCAAGTCTTCAAAAACCCGGAATCATTGAATCGGTGTATCACCTGAATCTCATCAATGCCTGGCAAATTGCCGGGTTTCCGGCGCCGGTCTGGTTTTCGGTGCTGATGGAAAAAATCGTTGACTGGTATATGTGCCGGCCAAAATTCCAATCATCCGGCTTAAAACTTCGAAACAGGCTGTTTCAGCTTTTCCGGATTCGCAGTGCCATGATTCCGGGCAGCAGTTCAGGATACTGCCAGGTAATTTATCGGTCGGCGCCGCTTTGCCTGACCATAGAGGTCAACGCATCAGGGATACGTCAACCGGGCCAGCTGATTCTTCTGAACGAGGTTCCCGGAAATGATTTTTCCCGGATGATCACTGACAAGGACACCAGCTCCAAGATCCTGGACGGCATTGATTTTCTTCCCTGGCAGTCCTGCACCTTCGGGGCAGCCATTGAAAACCTGGATAACCCGGATCTTAGAATCGGATTTTTTCTTTCCATTCCCGACGGTTTCGATGCATCCTGTTTCCAGGTTGCCGCCGGCCGCGAAGTCGGTCGGGATCTTAACTGGGCCGGGTTATCCCTTGCCACGGCTCAACGTACATTCGCTTACCAGGTACATTTTTATGCCAAAAGCACTGAAGCTGGCCAGGAAAATTAATTATCCGATCTGCATTATCCGCCATGGCCAAAATACGCTCAATGTTCCTGAACAGCCGGAATAAGCGGTGATCATTCAAACAAAGGAAACCCTCCTGTCTAAAAAATGCGCTTGCAATGGATGATCATAGAAGTTTAAGCCAAACAAAACGGGAGTGCCATTGCATCTGGTCTGGATGTTGACATACCGTGAAAAATTTCCCGGACTGGCTATGTTGCAATGGGATGATGATTTTAACGGTGAGGACTGCTTAAGGCATACCTTATTCCCTGAAAATTCTGTTTTAGTATCTCAAGTACCTAAACTTATGACAGGGTGAAGACGACCCGTTTCACACTATTTTAAAATTGACATTGCGCCCTGTAAAATGCAATATTTATCAATATCAATTCTTTAAATTTCTATTTACCGCTGAGCCGGATCGAATTCTAAACAGTTGTTATTTTAAAAGATCAAAAATCACTGCCCAATCAAACCACCATTCAAAAAGGTGCAATAATCTTTATAAAAAGCAGGCTGCCCATTCAAAAAGCCCTCCCTGATTAAAAGCCTGCCAAAGGAGGCATCAATGCCGAAACGATATCTATCTATCCTGTTAATACTCTTATTCGTCCCAGCTGTTGCAGAGGCCGAAGGACAGCCTGTTGGCATTATAAAAACGCTGGAAGGGGACGCCACTGTTTTGCGCGGTGAGCAGAAAATCGCATCAGTAATTGGAATTGTTGTATTAAAGGGAGATATCATTGAAACATCAGCCTCCGGGACGGTCGGAATTCTTTTCAATGATGACTCCATCATATCTTTGGGACCTGAGAGTAAACTGGATATGAAAGATTTTGCGTTTAACCCAAAAGAAGAAAAATTCGCCGTTTTTATGAAAATGCTGAAGGGGACGTTTGTCTATATTTCAGGGGCGATTGGACGGCTCTCTCCGGATTCCGTCAAGCTGGAGACCCCTTCAAGCATTATTGGCACACGGGGGACCAAGGTTTTGATAGAGGTCAAGGGAGTATAAATAAGTATGGCTTCTACTACTCGAAAATAGGCTGATATATGAAAACGATTAAAGGCTTCATGCTGTTATATCTTATTTTTTCAGCTGCTTTTTGCTATGCAGATACCGTGACGCGCAATGCCGGGGATGTGCTGCCATGCGATATTCTGACTCCATATTATGGTTTACGCGCACCTTACCAGGATCTTTTCTTTATAAAGGATTATATCTCAGATATTATATGTGCTCCTGACCAACCGGATCAGTGCACGATTAAGACAATCAACAATGATTCTTTTACCGGCCTTCTGATCAATTCGCAAATAGAGGTATTGATGGGGACAGGCCCGAAGGTTTCCCTCCCATTAGACACCATCAAAAGTGTTCATATAGACACCCCGGACAACACAACGGACACAACCCGAAAAAAAGAGACAACGGTGTTTGTCATGAACAATGGAGACCGTTTCTCCGGGCAAATTATCACCGCCCGGTTCAAGAATAAAACTGGCCCGCTGGCCTTGGAAATTAACGAAAAAAAAATAAAACACATTGTCTTCGTTCATTATCCCGGCGCTACCTGTGCGAACATATATCTGAATAACCACTCCATGAGATACGGAGTATTTAATGAAGAGGCGCTCAGTATCAACCCGGATAGCACGCCCCCGATAAATATTCCCATTTCCCGGTTTCACTCCATCGAATTTAACTCGCCGAAACAGATACAAAAAAAGATGACACCGGCAGAATATAACCATCCGGAATTTTGCCTGTTTCAATGCCGCAGTGGTTTGTTGACAGAATGCTGTCCTTCCCAGACAACTGCGGTACTGCTTCCGGACCCGGATGGACATGTCGGGAAAATAGCCGTTCAAACCGAAGCAGGGCAGCAAATCCTTTCCGAAGCAGGACAGGCGGTTATCGTTAGAAATGCAAAAGAGCCACCGCCCCCTCCAATCTTTCTTGATGAAGATCAGATCCAGGGCATTTTTGGAAAAGCCCTTGCTGCTGAACCTGAAGTCCCCAAAAAATTTAATCTCTTCTTTAAAATAAACAGTACGAATCTTATTCCGGATTCCGAAGCGTTGATTCC
Source organism: Desulfobacterales bacterium (assembly GCA_963675805.2). Taxonomy (GTDB): domain Bacteria; phylum Desulfobacterota; class Desulfobacteria; order Desulfobacterales; family Desulfosalsimonadaceae; genus SURF-3. The sequence continues at coordinate 1,071,343 of CAXXNU010000007.1, forward strand.
GGAAATCATCAAATGCATTAAGGAACGCAACTCATCTGATATTCGCGTCAATGGCTTTTCCGACAAAAAGGGATCTTCTGAATACAACCTTGCGCTTTCAAAAAAACGGGCGGCTCATATTCAGAAGCTGCTTGTCAAATTAGGCATTGATAGTAAATATATCAAGACCCTCTCTCTTGGAGAAGTCAATCCGCTGATTCCCACCGAAGATGGTGTTGCGGAACTTCGCAACCGGCGGGTGGAAGTTATTGTGCGATAACAAACGGCGATGCACCAAATACCAGGGATGACCGCTTTTGAGTTCAAAAAACCGGCAATCTTTTTGGAATATTCCTCCCAATATCAAACTTTTTATCTACGGGTGCCTGATTACCTTTGTGCTGTCTGTCTATGCTGTTTTTTCTCCTGCTTTTATTCGGTATGCCAACAATAAGTCATATGATATTCTGACCCGGAACCTTCCTGCCCCGCAAGCCAGCGATGTTCCTCTAATCGTTGGAATTGATGACAAAAGCCTGTCAGAATATGGTCAGTGGCCCTGGCCCCGGTACATTCTATCGCGGCTTGTTCAGAAAATCGGCAGTTATGGAGCGGCCGGCATCGCTGTAGATATCATATTTCCTGAACCTGACCGGACCTCCCTACCGGTCGTCATTTATGAAATGAGACGGGAATGGGGAAGGTCTTTTTCTGATACCAGGCAGATAAGTCCGCAAATGGATAATGATCGGGTGTTTGAAACAGCGCTTCTCTCAACCCCTTGTATTTTAGGGTATCAATTTCTTTTTACCAATAAGGGTTCCGCAAATGCAGGAGTTCTCCATCCCCTGAAATATAGTTTCAGGGATCAAACACCTGGCCGGGAATGCCCTCTCCTGGCTCCTGAAGCCGCTATCCATAGCTTGCCATTGCTTATGAATGCGGCCGGTACATCCGGGTTTATCAATGCATTGAAGGACAGTGACGGCGTCCTCCGCCGGGTGCCATTGATAATGAAATATAACAACAGGCTTTATCCTTCCCTGTCTATGGCATCTCTAATCCGGTCATTCGGAAACCATCAGGTCGGGATTGAAGCCAGGGGAGACGGTTTTACTATTGATTGGAAAAATCAGCAGATTCCATTGGATTGCAGCGGTTTTTTTTTAGTCCGCTACAGGGGAACGGAGAATCCTTTCTCCTATGTATCTGCGGCGGATATCTTGTCTGACCGGACATCTTCCGCTGCTTTTAATGGGAAAATCGTTTTTCTCGGCGTCAATGCGTCCGGCACGGGCGATCGGCATTTATCGCCGCTGGGTAAAATGGTTCATGGACTGGAGGTCCATGCCAGCATTACGAGCAACATTCTTGCGGGTGATTTTATTAGTCGGCCGGTATGGGCTTCAGGGGCTGAACTGCTTTCAATGATCGCCGCAGGGATATTGTCTTCCGTCGCCCTTGCGCTTGGCGGGGCGCTATGGTGTCTTCTCTTTACGATGGTTGCAGGATTTGTTTCGGGCGCCCTATTCTACTGGATCCTGTTGACCCATGGCATTTTTCTTTCTCCTGTTCTGCCGGTTGCAATATTAATTATTAATTTTGCATTATTAAATACGATTAAATACCGCTTTGAGGAAATCACGACCCAACAGCGAAGCCGGGAACTGATTATGTCCCAGGACGTGGCCATCGTCAGCCTGAGCACCCTCGTTGAAACCAGGGACAAGGAAACCGGGCACCACATTCTCAGAACCCAACGATATGTGGAGACGTTGGCGAAAAGATTGCGACGCCTGCCAAAATACAAAAAAATTCTTGATGCTCAGGCGATCGAATTACTTTATAAATCAGCGCCGTTGCATGATATCGGCAAGGTCGGCATTCCGGATCGGATCCTGGCGAATTCGGGGAAACTCTCCGCCGAGGAGTTTGACATAATGAAGACGCATACCGTTATCGGCGCTCAAACGATACAGAAATCAGAAAAAATGATACAGGGGAAAGTGGATATCCCATATTTAAAATATGCCTATGATATGGCGATATCCCATCACGAAAAATGGGATGGCAGCGGGTATCCTTACGGACTTTCAGGGGATGCAATTCCGTTGGCGGGACGACTCATGGCGGTGGCCGATGTGTATGACGCACTTGTCAGCAAAAGGAAATACAAAGACGCTTTTTCTCATGAAAGCGCCCGGGAAATGATTCTTCTTGCCCGAGGAAAACATTTTGATCCGGATGTTGTGGATGCGTTTATCGCTGAAGAAGAAGCATTTAAGAATATTTCCAGGGAGCTATCAGATACGGAGTGAAATTTAAAAATTTTAATACTTCGTTTTGCCGGGCGGCGGCGCGGCGCCCAAAAGGCTGTGATGCCAGGCTTTATTTTCTGAAACTCTGCTGATCCTTACAAGCGTGCCTATACAACCGCGCAGATAACGTATAATATTTTTCGCACATTTTGAAAGAGTAGCCCTCAATCTGGTATGGTTTGGTTTGACCAAAGACTCAAACGATAACCATCAGGAGGGCTACAAGTGGAGAATACCAAATCAGAACGAGGAAACAAAGAGGTAAAAGCCGGCCAGATCATCCGAATTGAACAAGATCAGCTGACAAAGCACCTGGATAAAGTTGTCAGAGGGACCGTGGAAGAAACGCTGAATTCACTTTTAGAAGCTGAGGCTGAGCGGTTATGTCAAGCCAGTCGTTATGAACGTACCGATGCCCGTAAAGACACTCGTGCGGGTTATTACAATCGGAAGCTGGAAACCAAGGCCGGGAATGTAAATCTTAAAGTACCCAAACTCCGCACATTGACTTTTGAGACAGCGATCATTGAAAGATATCGGCGCCGCGAAAGCTCGGTGGAAGAAGCATTGATCGAGATGTATCTTGCCGGCATATCGGTGCGCCGGGTTGAGGATATCACCCAGGCCCTGTGGGGCACACGTGTCAGTCCGTCAACGGTCAGTAATCTGAATAAAAAAGTCTACGGCCGGATTGATAGATGGCTAAAAGAGCCGATCACCGGCAGATTTGCATATGTTTTTTTAGACGGTATCTGGCTAAAACGCAGCTGGGGAGGAGAAGTAAAAAACGTCAGCGTGCTTGTTGCCATCGGCGTGGATGAACACGGATATCGTCAGGTTCTGGGTGTTAGAGAAGGTGCCAAAGAGGACAAGGAAAGCTGGCAGGCGTTTTTGCGGTATCTAAAAAACCGTGGGCTATGTGGCGTTCAGCTGTTTGTCAGCGACAAATGCTTAGGTTTGGTTGAATCTTTGGCAGATTTTTATCCGGAAGCTAAATGGCAACGGTGTGTGGTACATTTTTATCGCAATGTGTTTACCGCGGTTCCCAAAGCCAAAGTCAAAGACGTGGCGGCCATGTTAAAAGCGATCCACGCTCAGGAGGATCGTGAGGCGGCGGAAGAAAAGATTATGGCGGTAACCCGGAAATTGAAGAAGATGAGATTGAAAAACGCAGCCGACATGGTGTCCCAGGGAGCTCATGAGACGTTGAGTTATTATGATTTTCCAAGTCAGCATTGGCGATCATTGAGGACGAATAATCCATTAGAGCGCCTGATGCGGGAAATCCGGAGAAGAACGAGAGTGGTTGGTGCATTTCCTGACGGACAATCTGCATTGATGCTTGTGGCAGCCAGGCTTCGTCACGTAGCAGGAACAAAATGGGGTACACGGCGATATATGAACATGAAAAGATTACAAGAGAAGGTAAAGGCAATCGCATAGTGGCCGAGGGCCCGGGGCCGGCCCCGGGCCCTCGGCAAGATCCCGAACCGTCAGATTGGAGGGCAGGCAAAATCAAAAGTGCGAAAAATTCTGGACACTACCACCGCGCAAAAATTTTCTTTACCTTCACCTATTACATCTGCATCGCAGCGGCAAACAGCCTGTTTCTTGCTTGAGTAAACGACTGGCGCCCTTGTAATTAATTTATTATCAATGGCAGACCATAGATCATTGATCTGATAATCCGACGCTACAACTGCTGGGCCACGCACACTTCCACCGACGAATGTAAGCGCGTTTGCTGCTGCATAGCTATTGAAAGGTTCAATTCAAGAGTTATTATCTTTTATTTCCCAAATCTGATATAAAAGCAGGGAAACTGGACTTAATTGGCATTTATTATCAAGTGATGATTTTTTTGAGGGGACCAACTGCTTTCGTGTTCTTCCTGCGCTTGGACTGTTTAAAGAGATCAATGTCTTTCTCATTTGAAAGCAAAAACTTTAAAAACGATTTGTTTTGGAACTTGCAAGTTTGCATTATTCCCAGAAGCAGTAGGTATTGCTGAGCTGTAGATTCAAAAAAAGTTCCTGATATTTTTCTTTGTACCGCAAGGTGCCTGAGAGCTCTTTCTGCCATGTTATTATGCCAAGGGATTTCATCATGTTCAAGAAAAGTAAATAAGCTGTCCTGATATTTTAAAAATCGAGATTGATACCTGGTGGACAATTCAGATTTGTAATGTTTGTTAATAATTGCCTTTTTGTAAAATATATCAACCGACTTCTTAAACTTGCTGAGGTTTCTTTTCTTCAAACCATACCGCTTCACAGCGTCCATAATTGGTATTATTAGGTTTCTCACTCCTAAAAAAAGCATCCCGAATTCGGAGTCAAAAGGGTTTGCCCAAAGGTCATTATTAAGATCGCGAATAAGATGTCCCCAACATTTTTGTTGATTGCATTCTACAGAATCATAGCCAGGATAAAAATCTGAAATCAGAATACCATGGTAATTAGCTAAAATCTCATGAATAAAAATAGATTCTCTGGTTTTAGTAAGTTTTAATATTACATGCTTCCCATCTGTTAATACCCATACGTACTGATCAACACCTTGAATATTAATTTTTGTCTCATCAACGTGAATAAAAGAATTTGAAAGAATGTGTTGTGTGAGAATATTTTCTGTATCGAAATAATAATCGGCAAAGTACTTTTGAAATTGTATAATTGTGCCTTCACTTACTCTTTCATTGAACTGATCTTCTAATACTTGAGATATGATTCGGTATGGCAAGCGTAAAAAAAGTCTCTGATATATAGCCCAGGCTTGAAAATTATGACCAAATAATTGATTACCGAGATTGTTGATATGACGTGGATTGATGTAACGATGGCATTTTTTACAATAACTTTTCGTTCCAAAATACTTTGTAATTTGTTTTCTGACCCCACTTTTTGAAAAAACGAGATCAATGATAGTCCTTTCGGCAATATTTTCCGTCGAATGAAGTAGCTCATTTTTGTGTTTGAAACATTTTCGTCTGCGTGGCACGCGTATGGTCTTGTTAGTTTTGGGAATCAATCTTTGGTAAGATTGACGGCCTTTTTGTGCACCAGGTTTTTTCTTCCCTTCACAATTCTGTTTTCCATTATTACCGACTTGCTTAAAACTGATTTTTCCTTTATCATAATCAGAATGTGAAAATTTAAGTATCATTTCAAATTGAGTATGAATTTTCTCACCGAATTCTGTTGCATGTCGTTTGGGCTGATTAACAAAATCAACTTCAGACAAAGTATTAGCTGAATGTTCTATCTTGGAAAGTTCATCAGTCAACGACTTCAACGCTAAGCAGTCTTCTTTATTGTAAATTAATAAGCTATTTTTATATTCATCGCAATGGGTTTCATCCCAGAGGTGTCTCCAAATTAACGATTGCAAACCAGAAGCATTAGGAGATGTCCAAGTCGCACCGATGAAGGCTCCAATGTCTTTCAGTTTGTTTGAGTAGGTTGGAAAGTATACTTTACCAAAAACATATTTGTTAATATTGACCAAACGGTGGTTTAAGCTATCGGCATCAGTACCATAACGTTTCGATAATTTATCCAATACACGAGAATCAAAACTGCCATAATGATAAATCGGTGCATTAGGATATTGACTCGCTTTATCAATAAATTGTTGCCATATTTGAGACTCATTACCGGGAAAGTCAGCCCAAAATGAGTGGTAGTCGATAATATTGTTTTTACATAAAAGTAAGCCCATTAAATAATAAAACTGTCGGTCTGGAACCCCCTCAATATCAAGGAAAAATTCTACCGACTCCCTTAACAATTTAGGCATTTCCTGAATGTATATTTTGCCCTCACGAATTGATAGAGATTGCAATTCTGGTTTATGAGTGATCGGGGGCGGATTTTTTAATCGTTTATTGCGCTTTCTCGGTTTGAAAGTGTAGGATAATTGTTTGACCGTGAAAAGGCCTTTTTTCTCATACTTGTTTACGGTTTTGTACGTAGAGATGCTGTCTATAAGGCTAAGGTTATCCTCCTGCTCGGCTTTGCTCTTACACATGCTGTAAAAAAGACAAGTGGTACAATGTTTGTTTAAAATTAGGTAAGGCGGTTCGGGATCATTATCTATTGACCATTCTTTTAGTGGCTCAAGAAGTGGAAAGAGAGTTTTTTGAATGTTTTCAATCTTTATTTTATGCGATCTTCCATCAAGTCCGATGATATAGCCGGTAACTGGTATTTTCCCCTGTACTTTTCCCAGTACATGACTAACATAGAATAGTTCCAGCTTATGTTCTTTTTTAATGGTATGTGCACTAACAAAAATTATCGGCTCATAACTATATCGACCAAGTTTGGAGTGAGTTTTAACCTTTTTTAGTACAGCACACTCAGCAGCTAATTGCTCAACTTCAAGATTGGCGTTAATAATAAATTCGTTTCTGCCCTCAAGATTGCTCAGATTATAGGATCGGATATTTAAATTTTTTTGCCGGAGAATATTGAGAAATTTGCTTTGTGCAGCTTGCTTTTGCTGCTCGAGAATAATTACGTATTCATGGGGAGAGCCTTTTTCTCTGGTGCATAGCAGCAAATATGCTTTTCGAGGGCATTGAGAATAAGCTACTAAAATTTTAGAGTTTATGATCTTTTTCATAGTCCAACCAATTGTTGTCAATTACAATAAATCGGGTTGAACATTTATTATTTTTCTCTATTTTTTAATTCTAAAATAAAATGTTTTAGGCAGAATTATTGGCATTTGCACAAAAAAATTTGTTATATTCAAAAGTAAAAATTGAAAGATCAAATCGGCAATTTTCAAGGGCGGTGGCTTTTGAGCACAGTAAAGCTGTTTTGTTCAGTGATAATTTCAGGTAATTCGAATTCGATTTTACCATCTCGCCATACTGGTATTTTATAATTATTTTTTTTTGCATCCTTAGCGACATTTAGTGCAGCTCTTTGCAACGCTTTTAGCCCTAAGACAGAATATTTATTATGTTTCTTCATAAATTATTTCCTGACTCTTCTAAAATTATTGGGATTTTGCCCGATGTGTCAAAAATTGTCCAGGAATCAGCCAGATTTTTATAAATTTCTTGAAAATTTCTCCAGCTCCGATCATACCTGCGTCTTATGACATTCTCCGGCACATTATGACCTCCCTGCGTAACTCTTAATTTCACACGTTCAATTGCTAAGTCAACTGATGGAAGTTTAAGATAATAGATTATCACTTCATAATTCTGTGATTTCCAATTTAGAATTTTTTTTGCATATTCCTTTCCGCTAAAAGTCGTTTCAATTGCAAATGATTTATTTTTATTTACGAATTCCTTCATTTGCTGAATCATAAGTTTACCTGCTTGAATTGCTACTTTTTCAGGCTGAAAAGGGGAAAGGCCCTTGGCAATTAAATCTGCATTAATAAAATTTAGACATTCAGCCTCGATAGGAAGAAATTCATTAGCAAATGTCGTTTTACCTGCTCCATTTGGACCGGCAATAATATAGCACCTTTTTTTCATGCATTAGTACCTATAATCCCAAAACCGGACTCAGTGTTCGGCTTATTCAAATTTCAGAAACCTTTTTTTAAAAAATAACATAATATAATGTATATTAAAAATTTTATTACAAATAAATTATATTTTTCGAAATTGATTTTAATATCGGAAATGCCAAGAGGCTTACTGATTATTTGATGAGGGGTTGATAATAGCACTATCATATTATTGAAATTGCAGACTTTTTAGCTAAACCGACAGTATTCCAAAATTTTTCATCAGGGAACACTATCGATAAGCGCGACGTGAAGTTGCTTAAATAGCTGTTTTAATTGTTTAACAGCAATATAAAACCCGGCATTCTGCTGCCGGTATCCTACCGGAACATGCGTGGAGAGCAATCTCCGGGTGTGAAGCTTTCGGGACAAAGTATCCTTCGGAGAAACCCGGGAGAGGGCTTTATGAAAAGGCCTCAACTCTGCCAGCACCGCACGGCGGAGAGGAGCAAGGATTGAGTCGTATGGTGAACATAAGTGAACCGCTGCAGCATCGTCACAGTGAACAAGCCAAAGGTGCTGACAGGCTTGGACCAAAAGGTACGAGGTCAGGTACAGGGGTTTTATCGTTCTCTGTCGCAGATGTTGAACCTCCGGTGTACGGGCGGCACCTAACCGACTCGGGTATTTAAGCCGAACACGGAAACCCCGTATCTCTCCCATTCTTGGGAAAGCTTCCTGCAAAGGCAAGCCCATGGGGATGCGGGAACAGGAGGATGGAAAAAGCGAATGCCGGTCTGTAACGGATCGGATACGGGTTCAGACTTTGCCCGACTGCGAAAGCAGGCAGACGTCCATCTGGTGTTCCTTTGCGAGAGAGTTTGAAGAATCTTTTTATGAAGGAAAGCAAATGACGGCGTCAGTTATGGTGACCGATGCGCCTTCAGGCCGATATATGCCAGAAGACTTCAGGTGCGTATCGCAAAGGCTGTTATGTGATGCATTGCAGCCGGGTCATCCGACAAGGAAGGGCCTTTGGAATGCTTGAGCCGTGTGCTGGGAAACTCGCATGCACGGTTCTTAGGGGGCTTGGAGCTGGTAACAGCTCCCGGCTACCCGACCTTTATGTAACGATAACTGTTTTTCGGGATGCCACATAGTGGACTTTATCCCAAATTACAATTTGGGTTAAGCCATTTTTTTTCAAGACATACAAAGCCGGCTTACTGTGAGCAGTTGCATTCCAGCCATCGAACGAATGCCGATACTGTTATTTTGTCGCCAGATAAGTTCTGTATCTGTTTATCAGCGCTTTGACACCAGATGAGATCAAAGCCCGGCTGATTTTGTTTTGAAAGGCCTTGCTGTGATATAGACGGCCCAATAAATTGATCCGCAATGTATCACCTCGGGTGGCCGCTGGGAGGGGGCCTTCTATGTCAACGGGGGCAGGAAAAAATCGCTTGGCGGAAAAGGGCCATTTGAGAACAAGGTTTGTGGTGACAGCCAGAAGGTCCCATGCGCGCTGCTCGTGTTTGTGAACGGGCGTTTCCCCGGAAGCCATCTGAGCCAGTTCGATGGGAAGGTATATCTCCATCGGTGAATGGGTCAGCACCTTTATTATTGAGAGGAAGGCGCAGCAACCGGGGCATGGCACAACCAGCGCCTCTGCACCCGTTGCCTCTGCCTCCTGCAGCCTGAGATAAAGGCTATGCAGGAGATTGGCCAGCGTGTGAAAAGGGTTGCCCGAAGTCGATCCGAACAATGTCGGCACAGTGCCGGCCCATCCGCAGCAAAGGGCATTGTCCCGGATGTGCTGCATTTCAACTACCCGGCATCCGGTGCGCTCGGCGATGTCGCGGATGGTATTCTGCAGCACCCCTCCCATATATCTTCCGCAGCAGTTGTCGTGAACAGTGACGATCTTGTTCACCTTTTTTTTTACCGGAATCCTGCCGTTCTTCAACCTTTCCAGTATCCAGTTGTCCAAAAGATCCACTTCAAAATCAAAATAAATACCAAATTTTTTGGGCAGAACATCCGTAAACATTGAGGCATCCACCACCATGAAGCAATACATCTTCTCTATGCCTAAGCGAGAGAATTTCTCCTTTGCAAGCCTGCCCAGCCGTGCGGCTTCTTCCAGAAAACCGATCCGGTAGGCATCTTCCCCGATCCCGAACATGCTGTCACTGCCCATAATTGCGGGTTTGAGTTCGTCAAGCAGTGATGTCTGGGAAATATACGGCAAAAGGTTGTTATAAAAACCGGTCAGCAGTGCTTCTTTTCTGGGATTCTTCAGATTCTCCTCCCAGGAATGCACCAGTGAAAGCTCGTCTTTGCCCATCAATACCCGTGTGGTGGTCCACATGTTCTCGGGCTCATTCGGAAAAATAAACTTGGCCATGTAAGGCAAGCCCCTGGCTTTGCCTTCCTGGTGGTAATGTTCCAGAATCAGCCCATAGGGGTTTGCCTGATGGGGACAGACAAAGTCACACGCATTGCAGGTGACGCATTTCTGAAGTACAAGAGAAGCGCCCGTGTCCCCGCGAATAAGCGCCTTTATTTCCTGCCGGGCATCGTTTTCCGGAAGCTCAAGCACAGGGCAGCGCTCAAAGCATATTCCACAGCGATCGCACAAATCCTCTCTGAAAAAAAGGAAATCTGATCCCAATTCCATTGATTCCTCTTTCTTTTCTCACCTTAAGCGTCGGGTTCCATTGATATCTGTATGCAATGACCTTCGCAATGATCTTAAAAGCTGGGCCAATCACTTGTCAATCCACGGAACAGGGTTTATATTATCAATTGAAAACCGTTCTGATCCACAATCGATTATGGGAAAGGCAAGTCAAAATGGAATACATCATTATTCTGGCAGTCGCAGCAGTGGGCGTGTATTTTTTCTTTAAACGGCGGAGTTCGTCCAATTCAGACAGCCAGGTTATCAGGGAAACCTATGTCTGCGATAAATGCGGCGAAAATGTATGTGAGTGCCATAAGGAAGACACCGAACATTGACGGCTTCGTAAAAAAATCTTATTTCGCGCAGAGGCGCAGGGCTCGCAGAGAAAAAAATCTCAGCGCCTCTGCGTCTCCGCGGGATAAAGAATATGATGGGTAGGAATTTCTTATTGGTGCATACAGCGGCGAAAATGCAGTAAAAATTTTCCGAGGCCGCCACGCTTATGACCGATAATCCGCATTGATTTTAACATAATCAATTGAAAAATCGCAGCTCCAGCAAAAATAAGCGCCCGATCCCAGGTGCGCGTCCACTGCCACGACAAATTCCGGTTTCTTTAACACTTTTGTGGCCGCGGCTTCAGCGTCTGCTCCCTGCCACTGACTGCCTCTCACCAGACAGACGTCGTCAAAGAAGATGTCTATGGCATCCGGGTTGAGTTCCGCCCCGGCCCGGCCCAACGCGCCGATGATGCGGCCCCAGTTGGCATCTTCACCAAAAAATGCGGTCTTGACCAGCGGTGAATGAGCCACGGTGTCTGCCATTTTTCTGGCATCCGCGTCAGACGCAGCCCCCCTCACCCGGATCTCCACCAGTTTGGTCACGCCTTCCCCGTCCTTGACCACCATCTTGGCCATGTCGACCAGCATGGCCTCCAGCGCGTTTTTAAACGCAGACTTCACCGCTGCATCATCCAGCGACAATCCGGATGCGCCGTTTGCCAGGACCAGGACCGTGTCATTGGTGCTGGTATCGCCGTCAATGGTAATCCGGTTAAAGGACAGATTCACGGCATCCGTCAGCAGGTCTTGTAACATTTTCGCATCTGCCGCCACATCCGTGCACACATAGCAGAGCATGGTGGCCATGTCCGGCCGAATCATGCCCGCGCCTTTGGCCACGCAGGTAAGGCTGAAAAATGATTCACCGATTGGAACCGTTTGTGAAAGCATCTTGGGCCGGGTATCTGTGGTCATGATGGCTTCGGCAAAATCCAGGAACCCGTCCGCAGACAACGCGTCCAAAAGAGCCGGAATCGCGGCTTCCACCTTGTCAACCGGCAGATATTGGCCGATGACGCCGGTGGAAGAGACCAGAACCGCGTCTTCAGCCACCCCGAGGTTGTCTGCTGCGGTTTTTCCCATTTGCCTGGCATCGGCCATCCCTTGCGCACCCGTGCAGCAGTTGGCATTTCCGCTGTTGACGATCACGGCCCGGCATGTTCCGGCGGCGAGTCTTTCCATATCCAGCAGCACCGGAGCCGCCTTGATTTTGTTTTTAGTGAACACCCCGGCCGCCGTCGCCGGAACATCCGACACGATCAGGCCCAGATCTTTTGCATTTTTTTTCTTAATTCCGGCGCTTATTCCCGCAGCACGAAACCCCCGGCATATATTTTTTGTCTCTTCCATTATATTTCGCCTTTTCGTTTACCCTTTTTGGCTGTTTCCTTCACCCTTTCTTCTGAATTCAAACTCTTATTGAATTGATATGCTTTTTTTGTCAATATTATAATGTAGTTGGCCGGAGCAACAGCACTTTTGAAAAAGTCTGCGCATCCTCCCCGCCATTTCGGCATATACCCAGACATAATAAAATGAAATAGGATGAAAACCTTTAAACTCACCATTGAATACGACGGCACGAATTACCATGGCTGGCAGACCCAGGCCGAAGACGTGACCCTTCAGGCAACCATTGAAAAGGCCCTTGGCATCATGACCCGGGAAACAATCCGGATCGCCGGCTCCGGCCGGACCGATGCCGGGGTCCACGCCTATGCCCAGGTAGCCAGTTTCAAAACCCGAGCAAATATTCCGGCCCATGCTTTTTTTGCCGGCTTAAACAGCCTGCTGCCGGATGATATTGTCATTAAAGCCTGCGAACCCGTGGACGACGATTTCCATGCCCGGTTTTCCGCCCGGCAAAAGACCTATCACTACCGGATTTACAATCACCCAACCCCCATTGCCGTGGGCCGCCAGTACGCCTGGCACATCCGGAAGCAACTTAATCTTGCCGCCATGAACCAGGCCGCCGGCCATATCATCGGCACCCATGATTTCAAGTCCTTTGAAGGCGCGGGCAGTCCGAGGGACCATACCGTCCGGACGGTAACAGGGGCATCTTTTGCCGCAGCGGAAAACGGGTTTCTGGTCTTTGAAATCACCGCCAACGGATTTTTGCGCTATATGGTGCGAAATCTGGCAGGGACCCTGATGGAGGTGGGCCTTGGCAAACGAACGGCTGAAAAATTCAGGCAGATTCTGGACGCAAAAAACCGGGATCTGGCCGGCCCCACGGCCCCGCCCCAAGGGTTGTTTCTGGTGAATGTCCTCTACGATTAGTGCCTTATAACTCAATTCTTGCACAAAAAAACAAGAAAATGAACCAGTGTATACGGGAGACGGTTTTCCGGCAAAAGGTGTCAGTGTTCAGGTGCCCGTTTTTAGATGCCGGTAAAAGCGACTCTGACACCCGATACCTGAAACCATTATTACAGACTTGGCCCGTAGATTGCGGATTCCCTGCATTGGACATTTACCCTACAATATAGGTGCCCGTGCCCACGGCCAGCTGGCGGCCTTTTTCGTTTTCCAGCTCCATGCGGGAGACCGCGACTTTCCGGCCGTGACGAATGACATAGGCGTAGGCGGTAAATTCCTTTCCCTTGCCCGGCAGCAGATAATCCACCCGAAGATCAATGGTGCCCACATTTTTCAGGCGGTTTTCCACATTTTCCGTGGTCAGCGCATCGAGCTTTTCAATGGACTGGGCCATGGCCACCAGGCCGCCGGCCACATCCAGCAGGGTGGCCACCACACCGCCATGCAGGATTTTCTGAACCGTATTGCCGATCAAATCGCTGCGCATGGCCGTGTAAACTTCCACCACCGCCGGCGTTAATTTAACCACGTTCAACCCCACCAGCATGTTGAAAGGGACCACCTGATTGAAATATTCCCGGATAAATTCCAGAACCTTTTCTTTGGCCAGGATCGTATCATCCATTGAATCAAATTTCCCCCTGCCGCTTATTCTGCGGGATCATTTCTCAGGCGCTGGATCTGCCGGTTATAGAAGGCAATCACATCCCGCCGGCTGAGCATGCCTATGAGAATACCCCGGTCATCTTCCTGAACCACGGGCAGGGAATCAATGTTTTTGAATGTGAATTTCTGAAGCACACTGTTCAGGTCCTCGGTCAGGGTGGCGGTGACCACCTCGCTCTTGGCGATATCCTGCATCACCACCAGGTGCTCGATCTCAGGCGCAAAAAGCACTCCCCGGATATCCGTGCTGGAAAAAATGCCGATCATGCGGCTGCTGTCATCCATGACCGGAAAATAATGCTGTTTGGTGCGGGAAAAAAACTGTTTGAACTCCAGAAAGGGCATGTTTTGGGGGATGGTTTCCACTTTTTTTACCAGATGCACCAGATCCTGTACCTTTATCATCTGGAGTACGTCCACCATGAACTCGCCGGCATGGGCCGCAGACGCCACCCGGTTTTTGACCTGTTTCTGATAAATGGTCCAGGGGCCGGATACCATAAAGCTAATGGCGCAGACAAACAACGACGGCAGCAGCAGCTGATAGGAATCCGTCATTTCACTGACAAAAATAATGGTAGAAATCGGGGTGTTGGACACCGCCGTGAAAAAACCGGCCATGCCCACCACAATAAACGATTCCGGATGGGTGACAATACCGGGCATAATGTCGTGAAACACTTTTCCCACCACGCCGCCCATGGCCCCGCCAATAACCACGGACGGGCCAAACACCCCGCCGGAACCGCCGGAGCCGATGGAAAAGGAAGTGGTGAGAATTTTTCCCATGGCCAGAAGAAACAGGGCCATGATGCTCATGCTCATGGGATCGGTCAGCACCATCTGTACATATCCGTAACCAAAGGCCAGGGTGGTGGGCAGAAAAAAGCCGATCAGGCCGGTACACAGCCCGCCGAGGGCCGGTTTGATATGATTGGGCAGTTTCAGGCGTTTGAAAATGCCGGTAATTCCGTAAAAAGATTTGACGTACAGAAATCCCGTAAACGCCAGAACAAAGGCCAGGACGATATACGGCCCCAGTTCCAGAGGATTCTGAAACACAATGTCGTCCGGCGACTCAAACAGGGCGCCCCAGCCGAACACCAGGCAAAAAACGCAATACGCAATCACCGATGAAATACCGGCCGGAATAATCACTTCGGATTCAAACTCCGGGTCCCGGTACAATACTTCAGCAGCAAACAGGGCGCCTGCCAGGGGAGCCCGGAAAATACTGCCAACGCCGGCGCCGATACCGGCAGCCAGCATAATCCGGCGCTCCCGGTCCGACATCTTGAGCCGGGTGGCCAGAAAAGAGCCGAATCCCGCGCCGATCTGTGCAATCGGCCCTTCCCGGCCCCCGGACCCACCAGTGGTGAGCGTAATGGCAGACGCAATGGTTTTGATAATGGGAATACGGCCCCGGATAAACCCGCCCTTGTTGTGATAGGCGTCAATGGCCGCGTCTGTGCCATGGCCTTCTGCTTCCGGGGCGAACTGATACACCAGAAATCCGCTGATCAGCCCGCCCATGGCCGGCAAAAACAGCAGCACCCACCGGTTGAATACCGTGCTGGTGGGATGAAACAGGTGTTCTTCGCCCAATGGTGCAGGGGGCCGGTACCCGGCCATCATATCCATGAAAAAATGACTGCCCAGGCCGCACAAATAATGGAAAAGAACAGAACCCAGCCCGGCAATCACGCCGATCAGCACAAACAGGATGCTCCATTTTCCGGCTTGGGCGATATTAAAACTACCTATCCGGACTTTCATTTTTCCGGCCAGTTCCCGCATACTTTTAAATATCGCCATGCCTGTGTCTTTGTTTTAGGATGCAGATGATTAAAAATTTTTTTTGGTTATCCAATCGCCTCAAGTTGATACAAAACAGAGAGTATCATCTAACGACCGGCAGGCACGGTGGCCAGCCCTACAAGACGTTGCGAAGGTTTCGTAGGGTCGGCTACCGTGCCGACCGGACCAACTTGAACGAAGTGGATATGCAGAAAATTTTTTATCTGTTTTCCCGCAGCGCCATAACGTCACTGCAATTTTTTTCTCTGCAAGCGCTACGGGGTTAACTTAAATCCTGCACCCCCTGCAGCACCGTATCGAAAAGCACCTGCACATCCGATTCCTCAAGGCAGGAGAATGCCACCCGCAGGTCCGTCTGCCCCAGGGCAATCAGCCCCACACCGTATTTGTCCAGCAGATGGACCCGAAGTTTTTCCGCGTTCACGGTTTTCAGGCAGATGCACATAAAATATCCGGAATTAAACGGATACACGTCCCAGGCGTCCTTGTATTTGGGATCCGCCAGCACCTTTTTGACTTTCTTGGCCCGGGCTTCGAGGATTTTGTATTTTTCCGCTTTTTCCGCGGCAAACGCCTCGCTCTTCATAGAGGCCAGCACAATGGACTGACTCAGGTGAGAGGCATTGGAAATATTGCCCCGGACCGCGCCCGCGGTTTTTCGAACCATGGCATCATAAACGGCTTCAAGGTCCTTTTCCGCGCTGCATCCGTAAGTGATGAACCCGACACGAAGACCCCATACGTAATTTTCCTTGGTGGCCCCGTCCAGCTTGACGGCCAGAAGCCGGGGATGGGCACCTGCAAGGCGGGCAAAAACGGATTCTTTGAGCACATTGTCCTCAAAAAACAGCCCGAAATACGCATCATCCGCCACGGCAATCACATTGGTGCCCGCTTGCGCCACTTCGGTCAGCACCTGCACGATCCGGTCCGCTTCCTCCACCGTCAGGGTATAGCCGGTGGGATTCTGGGGAAAATTCAAGAGCACAATAATTTTATCGCGCTGTGCCGCCTCTTCCTTTACTTTTGCCGCAAACGCATCCGTGTTGTAGCCGCCGGATTCCGTAAAAATCTTAAAATGGGTGATGGTGGCGTGCTTGCGCACATTTAAAATCATGTTGTAATTGCCCCACATCATATCCGGCAGGATCACCACATCGCCCGGGTCCACCCACACATCGGCAAACACGCTGATGCCGTGGGTAATCCCGTTGGTCACCACGGGCAGGCTAATGGCTTTTCCGCCAAGGGACGGATTTTTCTCATAAATGGCATCTTTCCAGGCGGCCCGCAGGGCGGGGATGCCGAAAGACGGGGCATAGGTCAGGGACTGTTCCGCGGGAAGTCCGGTAATATTTGCCATTACCGACGGCAGGGCCATGGTGGCGTTTCCTTCTTTGGCAATGCCGATAGTGGCATTGATGCGGTGGGCCTTTTCCTTGGCCTCCGCGCTCTGGGATAAAATGCCTTTGGGAAAAAACAGATTTTTGCCTACTTCCGCCATCATTTCCATAAGATGCGGATTGCCCTGTTCGATAATTTCATTGAGTTCTTTTGCTAAGGGGTTCATGTGCGCGTCCTTTTTCAGTTTTCAATATGTCTATTGGATTGAATGATAAAAAAATATCGTTTCATGTCATTAAATCTTTCAGTACCCGATTCATGCAGAGCGGTCCGCGTCATCAAGGTAATTGAATTATTTACCGTTTTTTCAAAAAAGATGTCAAGATTAAACCCGGACGGTGCACGATGAATTTATTCTCGCATTTGGATAAATGCAAAATACTTTTTAACATCGAAGATCGATCGTCCAGTAGTGAACCTCGAATAAAGTAGAATCTGAAATGCCCAGCCGAAAAAATTTAATTTGAATTGAAAAATCCCCGGATCCATACTATGACCCCGGATAAAACCGTTAGTGGAACTGCACTTTTCAGGAAACGCATCGCCCATGACATCCCAATATTTAAAAACCATTGCCCTTTTCTCCGTCTTCTTGCTGCCAGTGACGTGCAATCTGGTGGAACATTCCGCCAGCACCATTCTGGCGGTTCTGACCGCCATCGGGATTTATGAATGGATTGCCGGCAGAAACCGGTTCGTTTTCAATCGCAGCGAAAAAATCATCATCGCGACCTTTGCTCTCTATTTTTTCGGCGCTTTAGTCTTTTTCATCGCGGGCGGCCTGTTTCGGGAAGGGGCCGGTTTCAAATGGGACCTGGACCATGAAGTCCGGTTTCTCGCCTTTATTCCGATTTATATTCTCTTCCGCCGCAAGGGCCTGGCCAGCTGGGTCATATGGTACGGCACAACAATGGCCGCCATCCTGTGCGCCTTTTTTGCGGTGTATCATGTATTTCGGGTTTACGCATCCGCGGACGCTATTGCCATCCCTTTGGTGGAAGCGCTGCGGGTCTCCGGGGCATATTCCCCCATTCCGTTCGGCCAGCTCAACCTGGCGTTCGGCTGCATGAGCTTCTGCGGCATCCGGTTTTTTTATAAAAAACATCCGGCCCTGGTCGTCCTGCCCGTGGCCGCCCTCTTTTCCGGCATCCTGGTCAGTTTTCTCTCCGGATCCCGGGGAGCGATCCTTGTGATTCCATTTCTTGCGCTGGTTTTTTTTATCCAGATGGGAAGTTTTCCCCATCCCGTGCGCAACCGCGTCGTTCTGCTCACGGTGATTGCGGTTTTCTCGGCCGGTCTTTTTTTCATGCCCGGATCTTCCATGTACCAGCGGTTTCAGACCGGCATTGCCCAGGCAAAAGCCTTTTACAGAGGAGAAGGCACCGGCCTCTATGTGGTGCGCCTGGCCATGTGGCAGGAGGCCTGGAAAATTATTAAGGCGCATCCGTTCACCGGCACCGGAAAAGACGGATACAACGACATCGTCGAGGCAAACGTCGCAAAAAATGAAGCCCCCAAAATTATTGAAAAATTCTATTCCCCGCATAACAATTATCTCACCAATATGGCCGCCTACGGCATCACGGGGTTGGTGATGCTGCTGGCCCTTTTTCTGTCCCCGTTTCTGATATTCATACCGGCCACCAGAGCCAGATGGCCCAATAATGATATGGCCTACGCCGGGATCATCCTGATTCTTTCCTTTATGCTGTTTGCAGTGACGGAAACCATTTTTCACCGAAATATCAACATCAGCGTGTATCTTATCATGACGGCCGCTGTATTGCAGTTAACCCGGGAAACTTCCCCTGACCGGATGGCCTCCCCATGACTTACAAAGTGCTATGCATCACGGACCGCAGCGATCTGCCGGAAACGGAGCTGTTTATCGGCCTGAAAAAAGCCGGGGTGGATATCAGCGTGATGTGCAACCCCACCGGCAACCATTATGACCGGCTGGTCCGTTCCGGCGTGACGGTCTATGACCTGATTCTGGACACCCGGTTCAGCCTGGCCGGCATCCGTTATTTAAAGCAGCATCTTGCGCGGCACGCCTATGATATTTTATATTGTTTCAACAACAAGGCGGCATCCAACGTATTGATCGCCACCCGCGGCATGGATGTCAAGATCGCCACTTACCGCGGCACCGTGGGGAACATCAGTTTTATCTCGCCGTCATCGCTCACCACCCACCTGCATCCCCGGGTCTGCCGCATTGTCTGCGTTTCAAAGGCGGTCCGGGACCACATCCTGCAACTGCGGTTTTTATGGAAAAAAGTGCCCCCGCACCAGGTGGTGGCCATCTATAAGGGCCACGATATCGCCTGGTACCGGCAGGCACCCGCGGACCTCTCGGAATTCAATCTTCCACAAAATGCGTTTGTCATCACATTTGCGGGCCGGAACCGGCCCCACAAAGGCATTGATTTTCTGGTGGATGCCGCCCGCTATCTCCCGCCGGAGACGCCCGTTTTTTTCCTGCTTCTGGGACGGCTTGAAAACGACCGGAAACTGTGTGCGAAAATCGACACGAGCCCCATGAAAGACCGTTTTATCCTGGCCGGGTTCCGGAACAATGCGCCCGCCATCTTTGCGGCCAGCGATGCATTCATTATGCCGTCCACCAAACGGGAAGGCCTGTCCCGGGCCGTGATTGAAGCCATGAGTTCGGAAACCGTTCCCATTGTAACGGATGTAGGCGGCCTGCCTGAACTGGTAGCGGACGGCGAGTCCGGATTCGTGGTCCCGCCCATGAACAGCCGGGCCATTGCCGATGCCATTCTGAAACTGGCGCAACACCCGGAAATGAAAAAACAGATGGGCAAGGCGGCGAAAGACCGCATTCAGAATGAATTCAACGTGGCAGCCACCGTTCTCAGGACAAAAGAAATGTTTGAACAGATGATGGCGGAAAAGTGCTGAATGACTGTAGTTCTGACGCAGAAAAACCGCCCTCCGTGAGCAAGGGAGATAAAAAGAAATCGGGTTGCAATTTGCAATTGTCGATTGTCCGGATCGGACTGCCTGCGACCAGAACACTGACACCTTTTGCTGGAAAGCCGCCCTCTTTCCGGCTCGCCATTTCTTGTTGAGTACCCAAAAATTGAGGAATAAGGCGCTAAAACCGCCAGTATCCCAACTGCTTTCTCAGTTTCAGGCTGCGCAGCAGGTTAAAGGGTTTGGGCTTCAGATGATCCCGGCCTTTGGCCGCAAACCGGTCCGCCGCATCCAGCACCCGGATGCTGGATCGGCCGTCCCGATACGGATGGATGTGATCCGCATATTTTTTCACCGCTTCCATGAGCGGCGCTGGCCGGGTCAGGGCGTGCGAGATGCTTTCTTCCAGTTTTGCCGGTGTTTCAATGTTTAAAATATGCTGCCCGGGCGCGCGATTCCGGAAAGTCACCACCGGTTTATACTGGAGCAGAAATTCCGAAATCACTGATGAGGTGTCCGACACCATGACGTCCGCGGCCTTAAGCAGCGGTATGATATCATCGGTGTCTTCAAACACCAGGTTATCGCTTTGAATGGAGTGGTATTTTTTCACCACCGCCGCTGCCATTTTGGGATGAAAATTGACCAGCCATTTCCAGTCCCCGGCCCCGGCCAGTTGCCGCACGTTGTCGAACAATGCATCAGCGCAGCTTAACCTCGGCGTGAATGTGGATGTCAAAAGCACCACAGGCCGTTCCTTTTTGGGCGTTGTCCGGGTATGGTGCTCGAACAGCGGGTCCATTTTTGGCCATCCGGTCTCTTGCACCTCAAAAAAACCGTATTCTTTTTCCAGTTCCTGAAACGGCCGGGTCGTATCCGGCCCCTGGGTGCAGTAAAGATCAAAAAAATTCCGGATCCGGAAATGCCCCCTTTCATCACTGCGTTTTCTGGCATGAAATCCGTGAAACAACTGCACTTTGACCCCCGGAAAAAAATCCGGCACCATGTTGCCGGGGACAAAAACCACGCCCGGATCATACTGCTTGACGTCCGCCACGGTTTTCAAATACATCTCCCCCGGCCGGAGGTAGGGCCGCAATTTTTCAGGATCATCAAAAAACCAGGCAACCCGGTCCCCGCGGCCCACGATAATATTCTGAATCGGCCGTACAATAGCAAAGCCATACAACTGGCTGACATAGAAAAGATACCGCTTCAATTATCCTCCGAAGATGCCGCAGTCCCCCGGCGCAGCGCCTTTTCCCGCCGCAAAAGCCATAATCCCGCGTACTTGTTAAAACTGCCCTGGCTGTACATCACCGCCACCAGAAAACCGAGCCGGCCGTCCAAAAAGCCCAGCCGGATGATGTAAATCTGGAAAAACGTCCACAGGGCTTTGAAAACCGCACCGGTCAGGCCGAATCCTCTTTTGCCGGCCGCATACCGCTTCTTTGCCCCCAGCCATGCATACTGCCGGTTCTTTTCAAGGTAGTGGCCGAAATCCCGGTGGGTGAAATGCAAAAGCGGATGGCTCAATGTTGCCACCCGGCCAGGGGGCAGAACAATTTTTTCATGAACCAGATCATCTGAAAACCGGGCCCCTTCCCGTTTAAAAAGCCTGAGCGGCGCCCGGGCGCTTCGGCCGTGTTTCAGGGTTTGGCCGAATATGGTTACAGCCCAGGGCAGCTTATATCCCGCAGTGTCCGGGGACCCGGCAAGGATATTCCGGATTTCCTCGGCAAGCTCGACAGACAAGGCCTCATCCGCGTCAATGGAAAGCACCCAGTCGCCAGTGGCCTTTTCAAGCGCCCGCTGTTTCTGGGGGCCGTATCCGGGCCAGTCGGTCACAAACACCTGACCCGTGTATTGCCTGGCAATGTCAACGGTTTGGTCGGTGCTGCCGCTGTCCAGAACAATTATTTCATGGGCAATGGCCCTTACGGAATCCAGGCACCGGCCGATTCTGTCCGCTTCATTTTTGGCAATGATGATCACTGACAATCTGAGTTTTTTTGCTGTTGCCGCCATCTTTTCGCCCGCCCGGCTGCCGCCCCCTCATTTAAAAGCCCCAAAACCAATACCTTACAATCTGCAACGTCTCAAAAAACCGATAATTATTTTTTAAAACAGTAATAATCGAAACAAAACCATGGCTTCAAATCAAAAATCTGTTTCAGGGGCCCCTTGTGTGTGTTATGGTCCGGTTTCAAAAGCCGTGATGCGCATCCCAGGCCCCTGACCGAACAAGGCCCCCAGAGAACGGCGCACTACCGAATTTAAACAGATATGATTCTTTCGCACAAACATAAATTTATATTTATTAAAACCAATAAAACCGCCGGCACCAGTATTGAGATCGCCCTTTCCAAATTCTGCGGACCGGATGATATCATCACCCCGAATGAAGAAGAAGACGAAAATATCCGGCGTCTTTTGGGCCACCGGTCTCCTCAGCATTATCTTGCGCCGATCACGGATTACCGGCTCATTGATATTTACCGGTATATTGCCAGGAAACGGAAAAAAGACCGGTTTTACCACCACATGCCCGCCGCTGAGATCAAGGCCCGCGTAGGAGATGACATCTGGCGGGAATATTATAAATTCTGTTTTGAAAGAAATCCCTGGGACCGGGTGATTTCCTTTTATTACTGGCGTCTTAAAAAAAATCCGCACCAGAGTGTTTCAGAATTCATCGCCTCCGGCATGCCGGAAGTACTCCATAACTACGGTTATGGCAGATATACCATTGATGACGACATTGTGGTGGACCGGGTCTGCCTGTTTGAAAATCTCAACCAGGAACTGGCGCATATCAGCCAGCGGCTCAACCTCCCCGAAGTGCCTGTGCTGCCGGCAGCCAAATCAACAATCCGCAAAGACAAGCGGCATTACCGGGAAATCCTGACGGAACCGGACCAAAAAAGAATCGAAAAAATATTTGCCAAAGAAATCCGGCTGTTTGGGTACCAGTACTAATCAGTTTGTTTTATAATCCACATACTCCTTTTCTTCCACCAGATCAGACCCATATTTCAAGTTAATTGCTTTTTTGACGGCCGCCCGTTCATCGTTGGTAAAATAAACGCTGCGGGCCAGTTCGATAAATTCCGGGTCAAAGGCTTTTGCCGCTTCCTTGAGCCGGATCTGGTCTTCGATATCCCAGAGTTTAAGATTGATTTGCTCAAGCTGTTTGAATTCCTCGGATGCCGCGTCAATGCCCGCGCCTTGCATGGAGATAGACAACAGATCGTATTCTTTCTGAATATTTTTCAGTTTGTCAGGACTTTTTATTTTTTTCAGTTTAATCGCCAGAATGGAGACTTTGTCCACCAGTTCACCGAGGGAAATTTCAACCTTCATGAAAAGATTCCTTGTTTGATATGATAATCGATTGATTTTTTGGAAAAAATCATATAGATTCACCGGCTGAAGTCAAGGGGAATGTCAAAAAATCAAGCATTTTTACCGACAAACGGCATGTTTGCCGCTGGCCATATCCATTGATAAAAAAATGCCCCGTATAGAAGCCAAAAAAATCTGCCTGATCCGGACCTCGGCCCTGGGTGACACGGTCCACGCCCTGGGTCTTGTGAACGGTCTGCGCAAAGGATATCCCGACGCCCACCTCACCTGGGTGCTCCAGACCCTGTCCCATGACATGGTCAAACACCAGAAAAACATTGACCGGTTCATCACCTTTAACCGGAACGGGGCATTGCGGGACTGGCTGGACCTGTTCCAACGGCTGCGGCAAGACGCTTACGACCTGGTGATTCTTCCCCAGGTAAGCGCCAAGGTCAGCCTGATTACCTTGTTTACAAAATCGAAAAATAAGCTCGGTTTCGATTTCAAACGCTCCAAGGAGCTGCACTGGCTGGTAACCAACCGGCGGATTCCGCCGGCCCCAATGCGCCACGTGCAGGATCAGTTTTTTGAATTTCTGGACTATCTGGAAATCAAAGATTATCCGGTGGCGTGGGATTTCACCTTTACGGATGACGAAAAAAAATGGCAACAGTCTTTTTTCGAGCAGCTCCGGCGGCCGGTGGCCGGTTTTGTGATCGCCTCCACTCACCGGGAAAAAGACTGGGCCCCTGAAAAATACGCCCAGGTGATCGATTTTGTGGATCACGCGTTGGATCTTCAGCCCATGCTCATCGGCGGTCCCAGCCAGCTGGAAAAAAACTATGCGGACGCCATCTGCGGCCGGTGCCGAAAAACGCCGGTGATAGCCCTTGAAAAACCCATTCGCACCACCCTGCTCCAGATTGCAGGTTGCCGACTGATTGTGGCGCCGGACACCGGCCCCCT
This sequence comes from Desulfobacterales bacterium, assembly GCA_963675805.2. Classification (GTDB taxonomy): domain Bacteria; phylum Desulfobacterota; class Desulfobacteria; order Desulfobacterales; family Desulfosalsimonadaceae; genus SURF-3. Next base: position 1,095,609 of record CAXXNU010000007.1, read on the forward strand.
GCATATGGCAGTGGCCCTGGATGTCCCGACCATCGGTCTTTACGGATACTCAAACCCCCGACGATGCGGGCCGTACCGCAAATATCATGACCTGCTGATCGATAAATACAATGATCCCGGAGAAGAGCATCTGCCCATTACCCGAAAGACCAAACCCGGCAGAATGAGCCGCATTTCTCCAGAAGAAGTCATGGAGAAAATTGAACTGGCGTTAACCAATTACCCCTCAAACAACGGGAAAAACGGGCCATGACCCGGATGCATCATTACCGGTCCTATGTAATCGGCAGCGACCTGCCGCTGACGGATGGCCACAAGCAGCGGCTGGTCGCCTGTTTTGAAAAAGCGGCCGGGAAAGCGGCCGGAGATTTGGGCGGCCGGGCCGCCGTATCAAGCATCAGACTCGACGGCATTGGTCCGGTGGTCGTCAAACAGTATACCCGGGGAGGCTTCATCCGGCATTTCAACAATACCACGTATCTCAAATTTTCACGATACCGAAGTCAGTCGGAATACGAACTCCTGGTTTTTCTCGGCACTATAGGGGTCCGTGTTCCCGAACCGATTGCGTTTGCCTTTCAGGGAAATTTTTTCTACCACGCCTGGATCGTGACCCGGGAAATACAAAACGCCCGGTCCCTGATCGACATCAGCCGGAAAAACCCGGAAACCGCAAGCGCCCTTATGCATGAGCTGAAGCGGCAGGTGGACATCCTGGTGGAAAACCAGATCCATCATGTGGACCTGCATCCGGGAAACGTGCTGGCAGACGATCAGGACACGCTTTTTATTCTTGATTTTGACAAGGCCCGGACCACCCCCCAGAACCGGGCCAGGCTGAAAAAAAAATACATCCGCCGGTGGCAGCGGGCGGTTTTGAAATACCGGCTGCGGGCAGTGCTTACGCTGAATTAACTGGTAAAAGGTGAAAATAGAAGGCAGAAGGTGCAAGGTGGAAGGCGGATGGCCTAATAACAGGCGTCCCGTGATAAACGCAAAACCGCCCTATTTCTCTCGATTGTTTTTAATCCGCAACAGTCCGGGGCTGTTGTGAATATACATGAGCGGGGAGACGCATCCCCGGCGCATAAAAAAGGCTTCCAGGATTTCAAACAGCACCGGCTGGTCCGGCCAGGTAAATCTTTTTTTTTCTTCCTTCAATGCGTCCCAGGATTTCAAGGCTGCCGGATCACCGTCAAACACCCGGCGCTCGGCGTCATCGCACAGAAAAAATTCACACACAATGGGCTTGATCCGCCACAGACACCCGGTATCTGATAAAAAAACACATTTAAAATCGTTTGCGGGTTGCTCGATGGCCTGTTGCAGCCGGTCAAGCGCTTTCTCTTCCGCTGTGAGGGCGTTCACCGCCACATCCCCGAAAAACGCTACAATCCCGTCTTTGGAGCAGCAGGCGCTAAGACGGCTGGCATAGCATTTTTCCGTGCAGATCGCCGCAAAATGGGTGTTCAGAAACCCGGCCACACGGTTTCGAAAATCCAGATAATCCGCGATTTCCCCTTTCAGGGCATCTGTTTCCGCGGCGGACAACTGCCCCAGATGCTGCCGGATCATCTTCAGCGCATCCAGCTGTTCTTTCTGGTAGGTGTTCACAGGATGGCAATTGTTATTTCAGAAGCAATATGACGATAATAATCAACGCGACGGCCAATGCCCCCCATAAGACTATCTGGCTGGCAGAAGGGCCTTTGTCTTTGGAGCCTGTGCGTGATTTTTGATGGTTCCCGGCAGGTTTGCGGCTGAAGCTGTCCGATGCGTCATTCACGATTTCCGCCCGCAGCCGGGCCAGCTGCTCGGGACTCAGCACGGTGGTGCCGTCAAAATCGTCAGAAGATGTGCTGACGCTTTTTTTAACCGGTTTTTCATCCGAAGCAATGGTTACATAGAGGGAAAATTTACCCAGACTGATAACGTCATTGCTGTTCAAGGCCGCTTCATTGATCTGGATGTCATTCAGGTAGGTGCCGTTGGTGCTCCCCATATCTTTGACGATATACGGACCGCCGATGCTTCGTTCAATGCGGGTATGCTGGCGGGAGATGCCGGAGTTGTCGATAAAAATATCCGCTGTCGGAATCCGGCCGATGTCAATGGCATCCTGGGTGAAATGATAGGTCTTCAGTACTTTATCCTTGATCGCCAGTTCGATTTTCAACACCTGGTCATTTTGCATGGCTTGTTCTCCGGACGCTTTTCGACAACGGATCGCATCACTGTGAAAAGCAATAAGGTTTTTATTTTGTTGGTTATTATAAAGTGAAAAATTTTTTTATGTCAAGTTTTCATTTGCGTGGAAAAGACAAAGAACCCTGCGGCAACACCCATAAATATCGTTGAAGTTTATCCCGTATTACGGTAACAAAGATTACGGCTCACAAATCAACTTATTCTCTCAGCCCGGGCAGGAATATGAATCATCTGACATATGGTTTTGCCACCAACGTGGGGAATGTGCGATCCCATAATGAAGACGCGGTGCGCACCGAACCGGACCTGGGCCTGTGGATTGTTGCCGACGGCATGGGCGGGCACCGGGGCGGCGAAAAAGCATCCGCTCTCGCAGTGGATTTTATTGCCGGTGAAATCAAGGCCGGAAAACCCCTTGAAACATCTCTGGCCAAAGCCCACCACGCCATTAAACAGGCTGCCCGTGAAGGCAAGGGGCCGGAGGGAATGGGAACCACGGTTGTTGCCCTCCGGATGGATGCCGGCCAATATGAAATCGCGTGGGTGGGGGACTGCCGGGCCTACCTCTGGGACGGCGCCACTCTCAAACAGCTCACCAAAGATCACTCCTATGTTCAGCACCTGGTGGACACCGGCGTTATCACTTCCGGCGAGTCTTCCCGACATCCCTATCAGGATGTTCTCATGCAGGCCCTTGGCGCAGCGGACCTGGCCGACGTGAATGTCGAAAAAATCACCCTCGAATTTCACAAAAACGAACAGATCCTGCTTTGCAGCGACGGACTGACCAAAGAGCTGACGGACAAAGACATCGCCGCTCACCTGGCCTTAGAAGAAATAGAAGAACAGGAAAAAGTGGACAGGCTGATCGAAAGCGCCCTGAAAAACGGGGGCAGGGACAACGTCACCGCTGTTTTAATTTCCGCGGGAGCGGATGCGCCGGAAAAAACGGTAGAAACAGACACCGTGCCCATTGATACCGGGGATTTACCAGCCGATGGATTTTTCGGCAAATGGGCTGTCCGCCTGAAACGACTGTTTGGCAAGACCTGACTCCATGAACCGGCAATGATTCTTAACAACCCTTCAACCATGCCTGACCCTGGATAAATGATTAGCATCCCAAACTACGAAATCGGAAAACTGGCCGGCCGCGGCGGGGTGGCCGAAGTATATCTGGCACGGCACAAGCTGCTTGACCGGACCGTGGCCATCAAGCTGATTAGCCCAACCAATGCCGATGACCTGGCGGACAAGCGGTTTCTAAAAGAGGCCAAAGTGGTTGCCGGGCTGCGCCATCCAAATATTGTATCCATTTATGATGTGGGTGTTTATGAAAACAAATATTACATCATCATGGAATACCTGGAGGGCGGCGACCTCAAACAGAACATCAAAAGGTCCCTGTCCATCCCCCAGATTCTGAAAATCATCCGACAGATTGCCTCTGCTCTCGCCCATGCCCATGACAAAGGATTTGTTCACCGGGATATCAAATCCCAGAACATCATGTTCCGGGGGGACGGCACGGCCGTGCTCACGGATTTTGGCATCGTCAAGGATCTCACCACGGACAGCGGCTACACCATGGACGGCACCAGCATCGGCACCCCCCACTACATGAGCCCCGAGCAGGTCCAGGGGACCGGAGAAGTGGACTGGCGCACCGATCTTTACAGTTTAGGCGTGACCTTCTTTGAAATGATCACCGGATCCGTGCCGTATAACGCGGATTCCCCCATTGCTGTGGCCCTCAAACACATTAAAGATCCCGTGCCAGAGCTGCCCGAAAAATTTGCCGAATTCCAGCCGATTATCAACCGATTAATGGCCAAAAAAGCCGACGACCGCTTTCAGTCCGCTCATGAGCTGCTTACAGCCCTTGGAAAACTGGACGGTGAAACCGCGCCGACGGACACGGTAGTAATGCATCACGGCCCCGCCAAAAAAATCAAACTGGCCAATATTTTCACCGGGGTCCTCATCGGCTGCATTCTGGTGGGCCTTGCGGTTCTGATCCAGCCCCATATCGCCAGCTTCATCAAAGGCCCGCCGGAGACTCCAGATCCGCCGGCCTTAGCAATATCCGGTACGGCTGAAGTGGAAACACCGGCATCCCGCCGTCCTCTTCCTGCGGCCGCCGCGCCGGATACAAAAAAGAAATCACCTTCCCATGGCATGGAGGCGGCAGGCCTCACGGATTTAATCGCTAAAAAAGATTATTCAGGTGTTCTGAATGCCATTTCCCGAATCCGCCAGGAAATTCCGGATACGGGCAACGACATGATCCGCAAAGCAGATGAGTTCCTGGATTCCGGGCAGTACATGAACGCCGGAGATATTTTTAACACCGTATTGTCTGTGGACCCGCAAAACAACGCCGCAGTAACAGGGCTGCTTTACGTGGCCGTGGAAAAGCAACAATCCGTGTTAACAGCAGAGAGCCCCACAGCGGCGGACTATGATCTTCTCATGGCCATTCTGAACAAGGCCACTGAAAGTACGGATACGCCATATTTCAAAATGCTGAAAATCGATGCCGTGGAATCCATATATGAAAAAGCCCGGCATCTCATGGAACAGCAGGATTTCAACCAGGCCGCTGTATGGGCGGAATCCGGCCTGAAAAATGCGCCGGATCATCTGCGGCTGCAAAAACTGATTTATCTTATCCAGGCAAATATCAGCCTGGCGGAAAACCGCCTGACCATTCCCGAAGAGAACAGTGCGCTTGCCTATTTTCAAAAAGTACTGCAGCTCGATCCGAATGATTCGTCGGCCAAACAGGGGATCAAAACCATTGCGGATCGCTATAAAACCCTGGCCTTAAATGCGGATAGCGCAAAAGACGGTGACAAAGCCCTTGAACTGATCACAAAAGCCCGTTCCATCGATCCGGCCGACCCGGCACTGGCGCACCTGGAATGGCTGATTCGCGGTGATCGGCATGCCGCCCAAGGGCAATTCACGGTGCCGGAAAACCAGAATGCGCGCTATTTTTACCAGAAAATTCTGGATGAAGACCCGGAGAACAAAGATGCGGCCCGGCGTATTGCTGAACTGGAACTGGCCATCCCCCTGTATCAGCTCCGACAGACACCATCACTTGCGGAAAAGATCCCCGCCTACCGCACGTTGTTCGCCAAACTGGATGCCGCCGCCGAACCGGCCGCCCTTAAAAAACAGCTTCTTCAACAGATTGAAACAGACATCCAAAACCAGAAAAATATCAACCAGCCGATGCCGCAGGAATTTATGACCCTGATCGCCGAACGGTTTCCGGATGAAAAGAAACTTTTCACCACCCAGTATGACATTTTCATTGCCATGGGCGAAAACGCCTCGAAATCATCCCAAAAAACAGATTATTTTCTAAAGGCTCTCAAACTCGATCCCACCCTGCCAGCGGCCAAAGAAACAATTGAAAAGACCGCCCGACATCTTGATGACGGCGGTCAGACGGACAGTGCGGTGCAACTTCTGCAGCAGGCCATGGAAATTGTCCCCAGTCATCCCCCTTTTAAGACTCTTTATCAGGAAATCATCAGAAGCCGGGACACCCGGGCCGAATTGTTCACCCTGCTTTTGAAAATCAAACGGCTGCCGTCATTTGCGGAGAAAGTCCCGCTCTATGAAAAATTGTTTCAGAAAATGACCGCCGCGGAAAAAACATTTGGCGTCAAAAAACTGGCAAATCTGAAAAACGATGCCGCCACCCAGGTCAAGGCAGATATTGCGGCCCGCAAAAACGCCCGTCAGATGATTCCGGAAGACTTTATGGTCTTGCTGGGCCGCTCTTTTCCTGAAATAAAAAAGGACGCACAGGCCGCCCAGTATGACATCCTTGTCGAAAACGGGGACCGCAGCGACAACTGGGAAGAAAAAACCGATGACTACCTGAAGGCACTGGCCCTGGATACGGGCCGGGAAACCGCAAAGAAAAAAATCGCACTCCTGGCGGCCAACCTTGAAAAAAATGGAAATAACAGCGCTGCCGTGGCCATTTTGGAAAAGGCACTCGCTGTTTTGCCAAATGAATTGATTTTCAGTGAATTATTTGACAAAATCAATCGCACAGTTGACGTTTATCCCATCAGTGCCGGATGCGGACGGGAAAACATGATCTCCCAGGCCCCGGTTTCCATCCAGGATCTTAGCCTGTGCATTGAATACCGGAATCTGCCGGAAGCCAGCGTTGTTAACGTCACCGTGACGCAACCGGAGGTTCAGACCATGGAAATTCCTGTTATCCTTCAGGGCCGGTCCGGCAGCATGTCCGTCAACATTCCCGCTCCGGTGGAGGGATTTGCCACCGGCGAATACGAGATTATTGTAAAACAGGATACCCAGATACTTTCAGAAAACCGGATTCAAATTATCCCCGAACGGAGGTAAATGTTATGAGATGGATATTTCTGTTAATGACGGCGACACTGACCGCCACCGGATGCGCAGCCAATTGCCAGAACATCCAGATGGAACTCAACACCTGCCAGACCACCCTTGCGGATCAGGACTTTATCATCAAAAAACAGGAGTCCGCCCTGCGGCAAAAAGATCAGAAAATCGCCGAACAGCAGGAAACCATTCAAAATATGGGGACAGATATTGCCGAACTCAACCGGCAGCTCAATATCATCACCACGGAAAAGGGCCGCAATGACGCGCGTATCCGCAATATCGCCGCCTCAGTCCGGGAATTTATTAAAAAGCAGATGCAGGAAAACCGGAACTTTCTCACAGACATCGCGCTGGAAGATTTCATCGGCAATGAACTGATTGACCGGGCCAATTCCGGGGATGAATCCATGATCATCATCAATGTGGCCCATCCGGTGCCCAGCGGCGGTCAGATCAACGGCATCGGCGGATATTTCACCGGTTCCTCGGATATTCTCGTCAAACTCCTCCGGCCTGTGGGCAATGACTATCTGGTGGTTTACAACAAGCCTGTGCGGGTGGAGGCGGAAACCCCCGGTGAGCAGTATTTAGACTTTGACAGCCCGTTCATCGTCAAAAAAGGAGACATCCTTGCCTATTACTTTCCCGGCCCCGTCAATGTCCCTTATGATGTGAATATCGGCATCAATACCTATGCCAAAATGCGCTCGGACAAATACGGCCATGGAGATCGGGTGGCAGCGGACAATATCTGGGGAAGCGAAACCGTTAACCGGAAATATTCATTAAACTATTACGGCGTTTTCTACACACGGGTGGACTCGGATTAACCAAAATGACCCGGCAGACCACACAATTAGCCATATTATTTGCCGATATTACCAAAAGCTCCGTTATTTATGAGCATCTGGGAGACACGGCCGCCCAGGCAGTGGTGGGCCGGATTCTGGATCTGCTGTCGGAACTCACCGCCAATTTCGGGGGAAATGTCGTCAAAACCGTGGGCGATGCCGTTATTTCAACATTTCCCACAGCCCACAACGCCATCGAAGCGGCCAAATCCATGCAACTGGCCATGACCGGGGATATTTTCTGTCACGAAAAACTGCCGGCCATTAACATCCATATCGGCATTCATTACGGCCCGGTGGTGATTGACAATGACGATATCTTCGGGGACGCGGTCAATATTACCGCCCGGGTGGTGGATTATGCCAACCCCCGGCAGATCATCGCCACCCGGGCGGCAATAGACAAGCTGCCGGAAAACACCGGCCATTTCACCCGGTACATTACCAAAATCACCGCCAAAAATATTTCCGGCGAACTTGAACTGTTTGAAGTGATTTATGAAGATCAGAATACCACCATGGTGATCGACTGCCGGCAGGTCTCCCGGGCCATGAGCGCCAGCCTCCACTTGAAAAGAGGGGCTGAAACGATGGTGATTGATCTTCACAAGCCTATGATATCGATCGGCCGTGAAGATTTCAACGATATGGTGGTCCGGTATTCATGGATTTCCAGAACCCACGCCTACATTGAAAATCGCAACGGCGTGTTTCTGCTGAGAGATAAGAGCACCAACGGCACGTTTCTCTACCCTGAGAATGCCACGCCGGTCTATGTTAGTAAAAGCGAACACCCGATTGCCGGTAAAGGAGAAATTGTTTTCGGCCGGGAAAAGGAAAACAACAAGGAAGCGGCGCTAAATGATACGGTGGAGTACGAAATCAAATAAAACCATCATTTTTTAAAAAAGGGAAACCCATGACAGAAAAAAAATTCAAACAGGTTTGTGAATGTGAAAACTGCGGCAATGAAGCGGAAATGACCATCACCTGCCGGCTGATACCGGAAGAAGATTCTGCCGCGTCTGAAAAAAGCCCGGCAGCTGCCGACGCAGGCCACACCCACAATAAAATCAAAGGCCAGGCGGTCTGCAGCCGATGCGGCAATGAAGCCGACATCTGGATTGATGATATTAAGAATTTAGAAGAAATCTGATTTTTAGAGATTACTGCACACTATACGGAAATTGACCCCTTTCGAAAATCCGTCCGGCCCATCATGGCGTTGATTAACACCGGTTTGCCGTTTTTCACCGCCTTCCTGGCATCTTCCAGCACCCGGCTGATTTCTGCATTCTCCCTGATCACCATTCCCTCTGCGCCAAGCGCTTCCGCGACTTTATGGTAATCGCTGTATTTCAACACTGTTGCCACGTCATCATGCAGAATGTCGGTCTGGTCCCGGGCAATCTGAGTCCATCCGGCGTCATTGCCGATGACCGTGATAATCGGAAGGCCATGCCGGACAAAGGTGTCTTGCTCCATCAGGCCGTACCCGGCGGCGCCGTCTCCGTAAAGCAGCCAGACTTCGGTTTCCCGCTGAACCAGTTTGGCCGCAATGGCAAAGCCGGCGCCCACCCCCAGTGTGCCGTAAGGTCCCGGATCCATCCAGGAAAGGGGACTGCGGGGTTTGACGATATAGGATGCCGTAGCGACAAAATCCCCGCCGTCCCCGATCACGACACTGTTTTCTGGCATGGCCTCATTGATTAGCGCACACAGACGAAGGGGATTGGCGTAGTCGGTTGGCGCGTCCATATGGTGCGTGATTCTTTTTTCTCCTTCCGATTCCCGTTGATTCAGACGATCGACCCAGGGACCGAATTGCCGCCGGTCAAACTGAATGTCTGATGTCAGCTTCAGCAAAAACGTACATGGATCGGCCAGCACGGCCAGATCCGGCTTCCGGTTCAGCCGCAGGTCCGCTTTGCTCCGGTTGACCGCAATATAAAAGGCATGCTTTCCGATGCTTCTGCCGTAATTCAATCGAAAATCACAGGGCATGCCGCAAATGATAACCAGATCTGCTTCTTTCAGGGCCTGGCTGCGCCCATGCCGGAACTGCATAGGGCACTGATCGCCCAAAAGACCCCGTGCCATACCGGTCAGAAAGACCGGCACCCCGAATGATCTGAGTTGATCGGACAGCCGGTGCAGCATGCGGGGCCGGAGGGTTGCCTGGCTTCCGATGACCATGACCGGCGACTGTGCCTGTTTGATTTTTTCAAACACCGCACCGGTATCCTCCGGATCCACAGAAAACGGTTCAACCGCTTCTTTTTCCGCCATTTCAAGGCTTTTTGCGGAACAGGCAAACATTTTATCCACATGCCGGCGAAGATACCAGCGGGTCACTTTTTCAACCACTGTCATGGATTCAATGGGTTCTTGGCTATACCATTCCCGCACGAGTTTTGGATCATAGAGAAGATCCAGGGGGCACTCGATAAATACCGGCCCCGGGATGCCGGATACCGCCGCGTCAAAAGCCTCCTCCAGAATCGGCCCGATATCGCAGTCCTGATGAATGGTTGCCGACCATTTCACTAAAGTTTCCATCAGCTTGATCTGTTCAATATCCTGAAGCGCCCCCCGCCCTTTCAAAACCGTGGCCGGCGCGCCGCCCAGGAGTATCAGCGGCGACTGGGCCATCTGGGCGTTTTTGATGGCGGTGATGGAATTGGTGACGCCGGGGCCCGCGGTCACCGCCGCCACGCCGGGAATACCGGTCAGCCGGGACACCGCATCTGCCGCAAAAACCGCTGTCGGCTCCTGGCGGACGTCAATGACCCGGATACCGGCCTTTTTCGCCCCCACCAGAATCGGCGAAATATGACCACCGCAAAGGGTAAACATAAATTCCACGCCCTGATGCTTTAATACCTGTGCAATCCGTTCGCCGCCGTCCATACCTGTTTCTCCTTTAATTTATAATTGAATTAAGATACTATCATAAAAAATAAATAAAAAAAATCCGGATGAGATCCAACACGGAGTAATCACCGCTCAGGCCATATTGCCGGCGGATGCATTTTTTGAAATTTTTATTTCCCGTATTATATTCTTAAGATGAAACTCAATTCCTGGTCCATTAAGCCCTCAGACAAAAGGAGAAACCGATGGAAGATTCCAAAAAAATCATTAACACCGGCCTTCGGGGGGTGACCGTCGCCAGCACCCGGATCAGTCATGTGGACGGAGAGGCCGGCAAGCTGATTTACCGGGGCTACCCCATTTTTGACCTGTCGGACAAAACCAGTTTTGAAGAGATTGTGCATCTGCTGCTCTATGAATCCCTGCCCGATGAAACACAGCTTGCCGATCTTGCCGGGCGGCTCAAGGAAAACCGGGCCATCCCGGATAACCTGATCAGCGCCCTGAAAACCAGGCCCGCGGACGCCCTGCCCATGGACATCCTTCAGGCAGCCATTCCCATGCTGGCAAACAATGATCCGCAGGCAGCAACGCTGACCATGGACAATTCCCGGCGCATTGCTGAAAGCCTGATTGCCAAAATCGCCACCGTTGTCGCGGCCTGGCACCGGATCAGAAATAAACGGGAACCAGTGGACCCGGATCCGTCGCTAAACCATGCGGCTAATTTTCTTTACATGATGACCGGCGAGAAACCGGATGACACCACGGCCCGTTTTTTTGATACCTGCCTGGTGCTGCATGCCGAGCATTCATTCAACGCATCCACCTTTTCCGCCCGGCAGATTGCTTCCACCCGGGCCCACATGTATGCGGCGGTAGCCGGGGCCGTTGGCTCCCTTTCCGGCGAGCTGCACGGCGGGGCCAACACCCGGGTCATGCAGATGTTGAAAAAAATCAATTCCATTGACGCCATTGACGATTATATCAAAGACGTCCTTGACACCGGCGGCAAGCTCATGGGACTGGGGCATGCGGTTTACAAAACCGGCGATCCCAGGGCCCGTATCCTGGCGCCCATGTCCAAAAAACTCGGGGAGCGTTCCGGCGACACCAAATGGTATCACATGTCCATCACCCTGGAAGAACGAGGGAAAAAAGCCTTTAAGGAAAAAAAGGGCATGGATATTTACCCGAATGTGGATTTTTACAGTGCGTCTTTGTACCATTACATGGGAATTCCCGAGGACCTTTTTACGCCTGTTTTCGCGGTGTCCCGCATTGCCGGATGGACAGCCCACGTGATCGAGGAACAATACGGCGGCGCGGACGCCAAACCTGTTCTGTACCGGCCCTCTTCCGACTATGTCGGCGAATACTGCGGCCCGGCGGAATGTGAATTTGTGCCCATGGAAAAGCGGTAAAAGTTGATAACTCTGAAGATTAACTCACCAATACGGAAACCCCGCAAACCAGCGGGCAAGCCAGCGATAGAGGTTTCAGGTTTCAGGTCTGTTAAAAAATCTGATACTTGTATCCTGAAACCGAAATACTGAAACCGTATGCTGAAAAACCGTACCCCTTAAATTTCTCCATTTTCTTATTTTTTAGCAGGGACTAAGGAATAAGCGAATAAAAAGGATTTTCCATATTATGAGCCAGACAGTCACGTTAATTCCCGGCGACGGGGTCGGCCCGGAAATCGCGGATGTGGTGAAAACCTGTGTGGCCGCTCTTGGCGTTGGCATCGACTGGGATATTCAAAATGCCGGGACCGCCATGATTGAAAAAGAAAAGACCCCGCTTCCGGACCGGGTACTTGATTCCATCCGCCGCCACCGGATCGCCCTCAAAGGTCCGGTGGAAACGCCGGTTGGAAAGGGGTTCCGCAGCGTCAATGTCCGCCTGCGGCAGGATCTTGACCTTTTTGCCTGTGTCCGGCCCTGCAAGTATTACAAGGGCATCAAAAGCCGCATCATCCATCCGGAAGCCATTGACCTGGTGATCATCCGGGAAAATACCGAAGACCTCTATGCGGGTATTGAATTTATGAACGCCTGCGGCGAAGAAAACCCGTTTCTGCAGTTTTTAAGGGAACAGAAAGGCATTACGCTGGGATGCGACACCGGTATCAGCATCAAACCCATTTCCGTTTCCGGGTCGGAACGTATCGCCACCTTTGCCTTTGAATATGCTGAAAAACACGGCCGCAAAAAAGTAACCGCCATTGACAAGGCCAATATCATGAAATTCAGTGACGGTTTGTTTATGAAAGCCGCTGAAACTGTCAGTCAAAAGCATCCGGATATTGCCTATGAGCACAAGCTGGTGGACAACATGTGCATGCAGCTGGTCCAATACCCTGAAAACTACGATGTCCTGGTTCTGCCCAATCTGTACGGCGATATTATTTCCGATCTGGCGGCCGGCATCATCGGCGGCCTGGGAGTGGCGCCGGGGGCCAATATGGGGACTCAATATGCCGTATTTGAAGCCACCCACGGGAGCGCCCCGGATATTGCCGGACAAAACAAGGTCAATCCCACCGGTATGCTGCTGTCCGCCGTGCTGATGCTCGACCATATGGGAGAATATGAAGCGGCAATCCGATTGGAACAATCCATCGCCGCCGTCATCAGCGAGGGCAAATACGTTACCGCGGACCTGAAAGCCGCTGATGCCCCGCATACAGCCGCAGGGACGCGTGAAATGGGGGCTGCCATTATTGAAAAAATTAATACGCTTTAATGCCTTAGGCCTCAATTCTTTTGCACAAAAAAACAAGAAAATGAACCAGTGTATACGGGAGACGGTTTTCCATAAAAAGGTGTCAGTGTTCAGGTGTCAGGAAAAGCGATTCTGACACCCGACACCTGAAACCTGCAACATGGAACCTGAAACCATTATTTAAAGAGCTGGCTCTTGGGTTGCGGGGTTCCCTGCGTTGGTATAATGACCTTCCATCCCTTTTAAAATAATTGAAAAAGCAAAGGATCTGCAATGGAAAAACACCACAAATTCTCCATCTGGTATGTGCTTCTGGGCATATGGGTGGTATTGATCATCCACAATCTTCTCTTTTCCATGTTTGCCATTGAAACCATTCCCTACAGTGAATTTCTGGATCGGATCCAGAGAGGGGAGGTGGCGGAAGTGGCCATCACGCAGAATCAGATTCAGGGGAAAACCACCCCCGGCCAGGAGGGGGAAGAAAAACTCTTCCGCACGGTCCGGGTGGACCCGGAAATTTCCGAACTGCTGGCCAAAAACAACATCACGTTCAAAGGCGAGATCGAATCCACGTTTTTCAGGGACCTTCTTTCCTGGGTGGTGCCGATTTTTCTGTTTGTGGGACTCTGGTTTTTTATCATGCGCCGGATGATGGGCCAGCAGCCGGGCTTTATGAGCCTAGGAAAAAACAAAGCCAAAATCTATGTGCAGGAAGACCTGAATGTGACCTTTGACGATGTGGCCGGGGTGGATGAATCCAAACACGAGATGGTGGAGGTGATCGATTACCTGAAAAATCCCCAGAAATTCACCCGTATCGGCGGCATGATTCCCCGGGGGATTCTGCTGGTGGGACCGCCCGGCACCGGCAAAACCATGCTGGCCAAGGCCGCGGCCGGTGAAAGCGGGGTACCGTTTTTTTCCCTGTCCGGCTCGGAATTTGTGGAAATGTTTGTGGGCCTGGGCGCCGCCCGGGTACGGGATCTGTTTGACCAGGCCAAACAGAAAGCACCGTGCATTATCTTTATTGATGAGCTGGATGCGTTGGGCAAAGCCCGGGGATTCGGCAACATGGGGGGCCATGACGAGCGGGAACAAACCCTGAACCAGCTGCTGGTGGAAATGGACGGATTTGATCCCCAGATCGGCGTCATTCTCATGGCCGCTACCAACCGGCCGGAAATTCTGGATCCCGCCCTGCTCCGGCCTGGCCGGTTTGACCGGCAGATTCTGGTGGACCGGCCGGACAAAAAAGGCCGGGAAGCCATTTTAAAGGTACACCTGAAGAAAATCCAGTATGACGTGAGTGTGGATGTGGAAAAAGTCGCTGCCATGACCCCTGGCATGGTGGGCGCGGACCTGGCCAACCTGGTCAATGAAGCCGCGCTTCTGGCCGTGCGGCGGGACAAGGAAAAGGTGACCATGGCGGAATTCGAGGAAGCCGTGGAACGCCTGGTGGCCGGCCTTGAAAAAAAGAACCGCCTGATCAACCCCAAAGAACGGGAAATTGTGGCCTACCACGAGATGGGCCATGCCCTGGTCTCTTTTTTTCTGCCCGGCACAGACCCGGTGCAGAAAATCACCATTATCCCCCGGGGGATCGCGGCCCTGGGCTACACCATGCAGGTGCCCACGGAAGACCGGTTCCTCATGAAAAAAACCGAACTCCTGAACCGGATCGCCACCCTGCTGGGGGGGCGGGCCGCAGAAGCCATTGTATTTGAAGATATTTCCACCGGCGCGCACAATGATCTGTCAAAGGCCACGGATATCGCCCGGAGCATGGTGCGGGAATACGGCATGAGCGACAAAGTGGGACAGGTCTATTTTTCCCCCAAAAACCAGTCCCAGTTTTTAAACGTCCCAGGTATGGGAGGGGCCACGGAATACAGCGAATCCACGGCGGAAATCATTGACGCGGAAATCCGGGAGCTCCTTGCGGCCCAGTACAAAATCGCATTTGACATTTTATCAGACAAAAAAAACCTGCTGGAAAAATGCGCGGCCATACTGCTTGAAAAAGAAACCCTTGACGGAGAGGCGCTTAAAAAGATTATCGACGCATCTTAATATCCGAAAAACTTTTCGAGCTTTATATCGGCAATCTCCAGGTCTCCCAGGGCCTGGCTGATGCCGGCCACAAAATTCGGGGGCCCGGCCACCATGAAATACTTTTCCCGGTACCCGGGGATATTGTCCGCGATAAAATCCGCGTTCATGCGGCCTTTGGGGCCGGGCCAGGCGTCGTCCCGGGTCATGACAAAAAAGAGGCTCTCCAGCCAGCCTTGTTCCGCCATTTGGGAAAATTCCTCATAAAATGCGGTGGTGGCCTTGTTTTTATTGGAATAGAGCACGGTGATCCGGCGTTTTTCTTTTTTTAAAATCAGATGTTCCAGCATGCATTTAAACGGGGTGACCCCCACGCCGCCGGCCACCATGACAATCTCTCTTTTTGCGTCTTCCGGAAGAATGAATTTTCCCGCGATTTCCGCAATTTCGCCCGCCTCCCCGGGTTGCAGGGCGTCAAGGGTCTGTTTGAAACCGGTGTCAGATATCCGGGTGGCGATCTGGATGCGTCCGTTTTCAGGGTCCGGGTTGACAATGGAAAAATAGCGCTGCGGCCCTTTTTCATCCGGGAATCTGAGATCCAGCTTCAGCGAGACATACTGGCCCGGCTTCCAGAACAGCCCGGCTCCCGGCGCGTCAAATGTAAACAATACGGTTCCCTGGGCAATTTCCTGTTTCTCTTTGATCAAAATTTTCATAGTCAATTTTTTCCTCGGCTTTTCTCGATCATCTGACGAATCACATAGGGCAGAATCCCGCCATGGCGGTAATATTCAATCTCCACGGCAGAGTCCAGCCGCAGGACGGTTGAAAATTCGGTTTTTTCCCCATCTCCATTTTTTATGGACACTGTCACCACCTGTCCGGGCGTCATATCTTTTCCCAGCTCAGAAACATCAATCCTTTCGTCACCGGTGATGCCATGGATTTCCGCGCTGTCGCCGTCCGCAAACTGAAGTGGCAGAACCCCCATGGCCACCAGATTGCTGCGGTGAATCCGTTCATAGCTTTGGGCAATCACCGCGCGCACCCCTAATAGCAGGGTGCCCTTGGCGGCCCAGTCCCGGGAGCTGCCGGTGCCGTATTCTTTTCCGGCAATGACCACCAAAGGAATATTTTCCTTCTGATAGCTCATGGCCGCGTCATAGATGAACTGGATATCGCCCGTGAGCAGGTTTTTGGTCCATCCTCCTTCGGTACCCGGCGCCAGGTGATTTCGCAACCGCACATTGCCAAAGGTCCCCCGCATCATGACTTCATGGTTGCCCCGACGGGACCCATACGAGTTAAAATCCTCTTTCGCCACCCCCTGGCCGTCAAGATAGGCCGCCCCGGGGCTGTCCCCCGGAATCGCGCCAGCCGGCGAAATATGGTCCGTGGTAATGGAATCCCCCAGAAGCGCCAGCACCCGGGCGTCGCGAATCCGGATCTGGGCCGGGGGGTCAAGATTCATGGCCTGAAAAAACGGCGGCTCCTTGATATAAGTGGAATTTTCATTCCACGGATAAATGGTGCTTTCAGATACCGGCAGGGCCTGCCAGTGTTCATCTCCTTCATACACATTGCCGTACTGGGCGGTGAACATGTCCGGCGACAGATGGGTCATGGCTTCCCTGATTTCCCGGGCCGAGGGCCAGATGTCTTTTAAAAACACCGGTTCATTGTTCGGGTTGTGGCCCAGGGGTTCTTTTTCCATATTGATGTTGACGGTGCCGGCCAGTGCAAAAGCGATTACCAGCATGGGAGAGGCCAGGTAATTGGCCCGGGTCAGGGGATTGATGCGGCCCTCGAAATTCCGGTTCCCGCTCAGGACGGACGCCACCACCAGGTCGGTATCCTGAACCACTTTCGCCACATCCGACTGAAGGGGTCCGCTGTTGCCGATACAGGTGGTGCAGCCGTACGCCACCGGATGAAACCGCAACGCCTTCAGGTACGTCATGAGCCCGGCCGCCTCCAGGTAATCCGTCACCACTTTGGAACCCGGCGCCAGGCTGGTCTTGACCCACGGCCGCACCTGAAGGCCGGCTTCCACGGCTTTTTTGGCCATGAGTCCCGCGCCCAGCAGGACAGAAGGATTGGAAGTATTAGTGCAGCTCGTTATAGCGGCAATAACCACGGACCCGTGATCCAGAAAAAAACTGAGATAGGGCCGGTTCACGGAGATCCCTTCCGCTGCCACAGGCTTTCGGAACACCACCTGCTGTGTCAGCTTGTCCGGGTCCACCATGGCGCCGCCTTCGCCCTCCCATTCTTCATCCCGCACCGCTGTGCAGTCACCTTTGCTGTAAATGTGTGCCAGATCATCAATAAAGGATTTATTCAGCCGGCCCAGGGGGATCCGGTCCTGGGGCCGGCGGGGGCCGGCCAGGCAAGGGATCACGTCCTTTAAATCCAGATGCAGGATATCGGTAAACAAGGGCGCGGGAGTCTCCGGCGTCCGGAAGAGCCCCTGGGCGATCAGATATTCCTTAATCCGCCGCACATGGCTTTTTGAACGCCCGGTGAATTTCAGGTAATTCAGGGACTGGTCATCCACCGGAAACAGGGCCATGGTGGCCCCGAACTCCGGGGTCATGTTGGAAATAGTGGCCCGGTCCGGCAGACTCAGCTGATCAAGGCCCTGGCCAAAAAATTCCACAAATTTTCCCACCACCCCTTTTTCCCGCATCATCTGGGTGATGGTGAGTACCAGGTCGGTGGCCGTCGCCCCGTCGGGCAGTTCCCCGGTTAATTCAAACCCCACCACCTGGGGAATCAGCATATAATAAGGCTGACCGAGCATCACGGCTTCGGCTTCAATGCCGCCCACGCCCCAGCCGAAAACCCCCACCCCGTTGACCATGGTGGTATGGGAATCCAGTCCCACCAGGGTATCCGGGTACAGGATTCGTCGGTCACCCGCGGCATCCTGCATCACCACTTGCGCTAAAAATTCCAGGTTTACCTGATGGCAAATGCCGGTGGCCGGCGGCACCACTTTGAAATTTTCAAAGCTTTTCTGGCCCCATTTCAGAAAGGTATACCGCTCCCGGTTGCGCTGAAATTCTCTAACCGCGTTCACGCCAAATGCATCCGCGCTGCCGAAGCGGTCCACCTGCACGGAATGATCGATGACCAGATGCACGGGGATTTTCGGGTTGATCAGCGCGGGATCACCCCCCAGCCGGGCCACGGCATCCCGCATAGCCGCCAGATCCACCACCGCCGGCACCCCGGTAAAATCCTGCATCAACACCCGAGCCGGCATAAACGGCACTTCCTGGCGAGACTGGAGATCCGGCGACCAACGGGCCAGTTCCTCAATATGCATGGCCTGCACTTGCCGGCCGTCTTCATTTCTGAGCATATTCTCCAGCAGGATTTTAATACTTACCGGGAGATGAGATAATTCCAGGTCCTGTTTTTCCGCCAGCTTTGGCAGACTGAAGTATGTGTATGCCTGGTTTTCAATGGTCAAGGTGGATTTCGTAACAAAGGTATCTGGATGGGTCATGGGTTTCGCTCCTTTTTTGGTAGATCTGCATCCCTAAAAATTTGATGCCCCTTTTGATCCAAAATGGATGGATTGTCTTGATTCTCCCTGTGTGGCGTGTTTATATTTTTAAGGAGGGACATCCGGATTGGATGGTGTAAATTTGATTGAGCTTACAGTATTCCGGATGATAAATCAAAACAGACGGCTTTGCGAAAAATCCAAATTCTTTGTTGCGCTGGATTTCTCAGTGCCTCAGCGTACGCCAAGTATTCATCATTGATAGGAATTTGTGCGCCTTGCCAGTTTTATGAGATGGGTGAAATTTTTTTCTTTGCCGTCTAAATCCGACTTTTTACAATTGCTGCGAAAGAAACCATTGGAAATGACGGACATACGCATAAAAGCCATTCAAGGCCTGAAAACCGGGGACACGTTTTCCGTATCCCGCACCTTCAGCCGGGCAGATGTGGCCCAGTTTGCGGACATTTCAAGAGATGACAATCCGGTTCATTCCAGCCTCTCCTTTGCCAGGGCCAAAAAATTTGACGGCTGCATCTGCCACGGGCTTCTGGTGGCCTCACTGCTCACGGAAATCGGGGGGCAGATCGGATGGCTGGCTTCGGGCATGCAAATTTCGTTTAAAAAGCCGGTGTATTTCGGGGACACGATAACCTGCACATTCACCATCATTAATACTGACGAAAACCGCCGGGCCACAGCTAAAGCGGTCTTTACGAACAATGACGGAATCACCGTTCTGGAAGCTGTCATTACCGGCATTCTGCCGGGGACAGCGGAAAAAGAAATAATGAGAGGCCTGCTCGCTGAAAAACCCCGGCAGGGATAAAAACCGGATAACCAGGGGTCACTCTCTATCTTTTTTTTGGTTATCCCAGCCGCTGAAAACGGCTCAAAGCATAAATGCGGCAAAACCGCACCCAATGAAGGACATCGGTAAAAAGAGGGACAGATCGCAGGTTTCGGGTGTCAGGTGTTAGAATCGCCCGGCCTGACACCTGACACCTGACACCTGACCACTGACACCTGACCACTGACACCTTCTTTCTTGTTTTTTGAAGAGAAAACTTGAGCCGCAGAAATGCTTGTCTTTCACGGCCCGATTATGCTTTTCGTGCGGCCGCCAGCACCATATTTAGATCCGCATGATCTCCGGCCGTCTGATTCCGGTGGGCAAACAGCATCTGATCACCGGGCTGACTGCCGGCATCAATCACAAACATGCCGCCCTGCTGCCAGAGGTCGCCCGCGCTTTTACCCTGACGAAACCCCTTTTTCATGGCAGAAAATCCGCGCAAAATGGATGACGGCCCCAGGGTGCGGCCCACCCCGCGCACCAGTCTGAAGGCTTTGTATGTTTTGAGGGAAGGGTCCACATACATTTCACCGGTAAATGAAAAGGATTCCACAAAATCCCGGGCCTGGGCCGGTTTTCCGCTGCCAATGGCCGCAAGGCCCACCCCTGCCGCATCCAGTTGGTCTTTGACATCCATAAGGGCAGCCGCCTGCTGCCGGGCAAACATTCATCCGAAATGCCGCAAGAACGTCAGCACCATCCGCCGGTTGCGCCACAACGATTCAAATTTTATCACCTCATTTTCCATCGTCAGCACTGTCAGTCCGCTGACATCCGGCACCAGGGTATTTTCTGCCGCATCTGCCATTATTTCTCTCCTTTTTCAGGGTTTATCAAGCTACCTCTCCTGATTTACCCTGATTCAGCTTAAATTAAAACATCAAAAAATCATTGTTTTACATAGAGCCGAATAATTTTAACCATCAGCAACAGCGGGGCAGCGGCATGAAACATCAGATCCACCATATCCAGCGGCCGCACCAGATCGCCCTGAAACAGCATCCGCGTCTTTTCCACCAGATGGGGTTCCGGTTTAAAGGGTGCCAGCCCCAGAAACAGGGACAGCATAATCAACACAAAAAAAGGGATTCGGTCCAGCCACCTGAACATAATTTTTCCTTGTTTGACCACATGTGCAAAACCTCAGCGTTCAATGCCGTCCCGGGCCAGAACGCCCCGGGCATAATAGTGCTTTACTTCTTTCATTTCCGTCACCAGATCCGCCCGGGCAATAAACGCTTCGGGCGCGTTCCGGCCGGTTAAAACCATTTCCACATTTTCCGGCCGGATGTCAAGCAGATCCGTCACCTGTTTTTCGGTAAGCAAACCAAACCAGACCGCCACATTGATTTCATCCAGAATCAGCAGATCGTATTTGCCCGAAGCCATGGCACTGCGGATCTTTTCAAGGCCCTGGCAGGCCCGGTCCACATGCGCCCGGGTAACATCCTGTTTGCGGATGCAGTTTTCATCCCCGTATTGTTCAATGGTAATCAGGGGATGCGCTTTTAATGCGGACAGTTCCCCATAGGGCCAGCCTTTCATGAACTGGCCCACGTAAGTTTTCAGGCCGTGACCGGCGGCACGCACGGCCATGCCAAGGGCAGCCGTGGTTTTGCCTTTGCCGTCTCCGGTGTAGACCTGGACGTACATTTTTTGTACAGGCTTCTGGGACATGGCGGATTCCGTTACTGCGGGATTGGATTATTTCCGGATTTCAACGTCATAATCTTTGGGCAGGTGGGCAGTTCCCTTGACGCAGGGAAGGCCGGTGGCGGTATGGGCAACTTCCATCAGGTGATCCAGGTGGTCGCAGAATCCGCCCTGCCCGCTGACCCAGCCCTTGTCCGTCTTGTTGGCAAAGGTGCAGGTGCAGAAATGAATGGCTTCAGCACCCTTGGATTTGAGGATTTTTGCCATGTCCGCCACATTGTCCCCGGGACACCGGCACGTAAACACCCCCGCTGGCACAGCAGCGTCATATCCGGCAAATCCTTCCTTGGTTTCGGTCAGGCATTTTAAACAATTGGTCAGGGGGCACCGGTTCTCATTTTTTTCACAGCGGATGATCGCCACTTTGGTCATTTCCATCCTCCTTTTATGGCTCTTTGGTTTTTTGATTGTCCTGGTTTTTCATGCGGATCATATAATCGCTCAGGGCTTCCTGCAGGGTGGCGGCGGCCAGGCCCGCGCAATGAAGATCTGCCTCTGGCAGCCTGCCGATTTCCGCCAGCACGGCATCGCCGGTGACATCGGTGAGTTCGTCCGGATCCCGGCCCATGGCCAGTTCCGCGGCAAAGGATCCGCAAATGGCGCTGGAGGCGCAGCCATCCGTTAAAAAGGAGGCTGCCTGCACCCGGTTATTTTTAAATTTTAAAAATATCTCAATGGTATCCCCGCACTCGCCGGTAAGCCGAGCGTATCCATCCGGGTCATCCATTCTGCCGTTAAACCGGGGATTGCGCCACCGGTGAAATCCTTTTTCCCCATAAGCTTCCCGGGCTTCATCAAATATCTGCTCCTGAAGCTGGTTTACAAAATCATCAAAATTATCCATGGCGGGTGTTTGTCTTTATTTTATTTTTAAATAACAGGGTGATGTTGAATGTTTTACATCTCTTTAATTTTATTCTGTATCGCATCTAGCTGACGCTGGAGTTCCGCAGCCTGTTTTTTCAAATCCGCGATATTTTCGGTTCCACCGGCCGGTCTTGACCCCGGGACCGCGCTGCCGGCCATTCCCATACCCTGGCCCACACCCTGCCCCATGCCCATACCGCGACCGGAACCGCCCATGCACCGTCGGCCCCCGCCCATTCCGCGACCGCCCATTCCCCGGCCGCCGCCGCCCATGCCGCGGCCACCGCCGCCGGTCGTGAACATGCTGCCGGATGGTCCGGCGCCATTATTTACACCGAATTTTTCTCCCACATTGGCCTGGGTCGTCTGCTGAAGTTCCCCTTTTTTAAACCGTTCCACTGCCTGGCGCACGGAACCGAACTGGCCGGTGTACACCGCCACCCCGGCCCCGGCAAAGGCGGTCATCGCTTTGGGTCCGCAGGAACCGGTCAGCAGTGCCCCGGCCCCCTGGCCGCTGACCATGGACGCCGCCTGAATTCCCGCGCCCTGGGCCGCATTGATATTTTCTGTGTTATCGAGAACGTCAACGGTCATGGTATCCGAATCAACAATCAGTATATAGGCCGCCCGGCCAAACCGCTCATCGATTTCCGCATCCAGATCCGTTCCCTTTGCGCTTATGGCTATTTTCATTGATGTCTCCTCCTGAAGCTGTAATTATAAAAATCAAGTGACGCGCTTTTAAAAAAACAGATTGCTTATTCTGCGCGGTTTTTGGATCAATTCAATCTATTTTTTTAAAAAAGCGTTACCAAAATATCCAATGGTTTCCTTCTTACCGCTGCTTTGCCGGCATTGGCAATGGTTTTACAGAAAAATCCGCTTTCGGCAGCCCGCAGACTGCCGGAAGCGGTTGTTTCATCAGGTTGACAGATTGTTTACCAGCCATCACTGCCCACGACAGCTTACTCTGCCGTTTCCAGTTCAGCAATGCGGCTGTTGATGGCATTCAGGGTATTTTGGACCGCATTGGCCTGCTGCCGCAGATCGCTCAGTTCGTCCGCCGGGCGGAGTGTTCGGGCCATGGCCGGCGCATAGGGGGCAGCCATTCTGCCGTATCCCCGTCGGAATCCACGGCCCATGCCATAGCCATAGCCGGTTCCCGCACCCCGGCCCCGACCCATACCGCGGCCATAGCCGACGGGCCGGTCATATCCCGCATACCCGGCATTGCAATATCCCCGGGCGCCGCCGGTCATGGGACCGCCTCCCATGGGTCCTTGTCCATCAAATCCAGGCATTTTCTTCACCTCCTTAAATTCTATGTTTCATTACAAATAAGGGCTATTGTCTGTTGCCACGGCCCTGACCCCGGCCTTTACCGGGGCCGCGGCCCTGACCTTGACCTTGCCCACGACCCGGTCCCTGGCCCTGGCCCGAACCCGGTTGCGTGCCGCCTTGTCCGTTATTACAGCCGCCGCGGCCCTTGCCGGAACCCGGCCCGGTCCCGCTCGGACCTGTTTTGTCTCCTCTTGGCATTGTTGTCACCTCCTTATGGGTGTCGAATTTTCCATGACGGCCTTTCCGCCGGCCATGACGCCATCCGCATCCCGGCATGGAAAATGCCGGTACCAGCTGATCTCCCACTGCATAAGCGTCGAGCACATTTTCCACATTGCCGCTGACAAACGGTATCAACTGAATCCCGCTGTTTTCGATGACGCCGGCGGGAAACTGGGAAATAGCGCCGCAAATCAGCACATCAATCTCCATCTCGTTCAGGGTCCCGGCCAGCCGCCAGGACATTTCCGGAAAAAAAGACACATGCTGTCGCTTGACGATTTCGCCATTTTCAACTTCCGCGATCAACAGGGTGCGCGCGGCGTCAAACACCGGTGAGATTCTGTCTTCCCAGGCCGTCAATGCTACTTTCATAAAATTGTTTACCGTTGATTAAGTAAATGCTCCAATTGATGTCTGCCGTTTTCCAGCGGCAGGCACCGATTAGAGATGCATGGCTTGTGCCAAATGTAAACGATCAACCCCTAAATTTAAATTTATATATAATTACAAAAGGTTAAATTATTAAAAGGTCAACCGCGCAAGACAAAAAAGAAAAGAATAGTCGCAAAAAAGCGACTAAAGAATCGCATCATTGCGACACTGTGCGATACTGGTTTTTGAGAATCTCTCTTTAGGAAATCGAATGCAGCCAGCTATCCGAAAAATCACAAGCCGCGGGTGCGGCCGTCGGTGCGGGGCAGGGAAATGCCCAACCGGTCAATTTTCCGAAACAGGGTGCTTTTGTGAATGCCCAGATCCGCCGCAGCAGCGGTGCGGTTATAATTGTTGCGCGCGAGCGCGTTCGTGATCTTTTGAATTTCCGCGGCCCGCACCGGATCATCATCCGCCCGAGGGCCGGGCGGCGACGGCTGACCATCTCCCGCACACACCGGCGGCAGGTGCTCGGGCTGAATGTCGCCTTCCGCGCACAGTACAAACGCATGTTCGATAATATTCTCAAGTTCCCGGATATTTCCCGGAAAGTCATGGGTCATGAGCACTTCCAGGGCTTTCTGGCTGATGCCGGAAACCGATTTTCCCCGGAGCCGGTTGAGACGGGCAATGAAATGATCCACCAAAAGCGGAATGTCCTCCATGCGGCGACGCAGGGGCGGCAGCAGAAGACGCACCACATTGATCCGGTAGAACAAATCCTGGCGAAACGTGCCGTTTCCTACCATTTTTAACAAATCCTGATTGGTAGCGGCAATCACCCGCACATCGGCTTTTTCTTTTTTCACCGCGCCCAGGGGCTGAAATTCGTGTTCTTCAAGCACCCGCAGAAGACGAACCTGAAACGCCGGGCTGGTGTCCCCAATTTCATCCAGCAGCAGGGTGCCGCCCTTGGCCACGGCAAACTGGCCGGGCTTGTCCTTGACCGCGTTGGTGAATGCGCCGGCCTTGTACCCGAAAAGTTCCGATTCCAGAAGAGTATCCGGCAACGCCCCGCAGTTGATGGCCACAAATGGATGATTTTTGCGGAAGCTCAGATTGTGAATGGCCCGTGCGGTCAATTCTTTGCCGGTGCCGGTCTCCCCTTCGATGAGCACCGTGCTTTCGCTTTCCGCCACCTGGGGCAAAATGGAAAAAATGTTCCTCATTTCCGGGCTGGCGCTCACAATATCCCCCATCCGGTAACGTCCAGAAAGTTCTTTGCGAAGGGCTTCCTCCAGGGTATGATCCCGGAAGGTTTCCACCCCGCCAATAATGTTGCCCCGGGAATCCTTTAAGAGGGAAGTGGATACTGTTATGGGAATTCTCTTTTTTTCACTGGTGATAATGTAGGTGGAACTGCTGACAAACGATTTGCCCTCCTGCATGGTCCGTTTCAGGGCGCAGTCCCTCTCGCACATATTGGACCGGAACACATCCCAGCAGTGACGGCCGATGGCTTCTTCACGGGAGATCCCGGTAATCTCTTCCGCGGCCCGGTTAAAGGACATGATTTTCCAGTTGTGATCCACCGTGAACACCCCGTCGGAAATACTCTCCAGAATTATTTCCGTGGCGTTATTCTTAAACTCATTGTCTGAATCTTGTTCTTGGACCATTTGATCTTCAGGCGGAATTTGTTAAGATGGCAAGCACCCTGCGTTTTACCGGTAAAAACAAAGCACATTTTAAGCTTATGCTCAAACAAAACTTAACCATTATGTCCCAAAGGTCAAATTAGACCGGTCAGCACGGTGGCCGCCCTTTTGAAAAATTCGCAATGCATTGCAGGGCACCATGTCTGCCGACGATAAAAGATTGTCTCAATGCTTTCCTAACGTGGGAAATGAATAACCAAAGATATCCATTTCACGGCTTCAGGGTTCAACCGCCTTGAACTTCTCCTCCGGCGCGCCGCACACTGGGCATTTTTTGGGTGCTTTTTTATCGGTTACGTAACCGCAGACCTGGCACACCTGATAGGCTTTCACATCTTCCTTCATGGACTGGAAAATGGCCCGTTCGTACAATTTGGCATGGTATTCCTCCGCATCCCGGGCCTGGGAAAACACAAGGGCTGCGGCTTTTTCACCCTCGTCTTCCGCGTCTTTCAAAAAATCCGGGTATTCATTTTCACTGATGGATTTTTCCCGCTCAAAAGAGGCTTCCAGGTTGGTATCTGTATCTTTGACAACCACATCCTTCATTAAATTGAGATTCCGCGTGGCATGCACCCGCTCCGCTTCAGCAATGGCCCGAAACAACAGCGCAATCTGCGGATTGCCTTCCTCCGCCGCCTTTTCCGCATAGGCCAGCAGCCGAAAATAGGCCTTGGCCTCCCCAATAAACGCCGTACGCACATTTTTCTGGGTTTTTTCTTTCACGAGGTGTCCTTTCGTCTTCAGTCTTCAGTCTTCAGCCTTCACTCAGCCTTGCCAATCTGTGGGCCGAACAGGGACTGGTATGTTTTTTCAATTTTGGTGCGATGCTGTTCTTCTTCTCTGGCAAGCCCCAGAAACAGGATGCTCAAATCATCATCCTCACAGATTTCCGCCAGAAATGAATAGAGTTCAAACGCCTTGTCTTCCCGTTTCATGGCCAGAATCAGGGCATCCCCAAAAGGCATCCGGGGGTCCGGCGACACCTTTTCCATGTTTTTGGCAATCCCCAGGTCCTCCTGTTTTGCCGCAATTTTTTCCAGCATCCGGTCCAGTGCCCCGGCATCAAGGTCTTGCAATACCTGTTTGTGTTTGAGTTCATCTTTGGCAAATTCCGAAAACAGCGGCTTGAGAAACGGATCATCGGTCTTTTCCGCCAAATCCTTGTAAAAACGATGCGATTCCTCTTCCCGCATCACCGCAAAAGCGATCACTTCCGCGAACGTGCGAAACCCTTGTTCCATCATACCTCCTGTGCTGCAATTGTTAAGATTAGGGGTTAAAATGTGTAATATATTTTTTTTTACTTCTTATTTCAATCATTTATTCAGGATTTCAATGAAATGGGAAAATGGATGCAAAAAGGCGGGGATGGCAGCACTCACACGCATTGGCGGGAAGGAGGGACGGTTTAACGGGGTTGTTTCGGGCCGGGCATTTTTTCAGGATGCAGAATTAAACAGCCACGTCCTTTTAGTTCAATCCCATGTCATCAAAAAACAGTTCTTTCCGGTCTTCTATTTGGGCATCATAAAGAGCGGTCACTGCTTCGGCAAGTTCGGCGGCATAATGGAAGGCCGGGAAAAAATTCTCGGTCCGCAGGGTCAGGATCAGGTCTTCATCAGCGGCGATCGCGCTTTCAATCGCATCATTGGCATAGGTTTCTTCATAGATCAGAGAAAAATCATCCGCCCGAAGATGGGCCGTGGCCACATTTTTCAGATTTTTATCAACCACCGCATATTCCCTGATTTTAAGCACTTTTTGGTTACTATCCCGGATTATCAGATATTTTTGACGCATCACCTTTGCTCCTGACTATAAAATTAAGATTCAACCGGAAACCTGTTGCTTTGCACTGGCAAAATAACAGGTTTAATCGCTATTTCCGGCAACGGTCGGATTTTGGTTTTTCGTCATCAGTGAAACGGGTCAGAGGGGAAACGTGCTGACAAAAAGAAAACTTTTCAGGGGCAAATGTCCCCATTTTCCGGATGGGGGGAACTAACGAAAAAGGATGAAACCACCATAAACAAATACATTCCAAAAGTCAATGGGTTATATTGCCGGTGGCTGCGTTGCGGGGGTATCATTCAAGAGAATAAGGCCCCCGGCAAGGCAGCCTGCCCTTTCTCTTTTTGTCTCCAAACTTGGAAAATAGGGCAGTGATGACGGGGTTGCGGTGTTCCGGCAAAAGGTGTCCGTGTTTAAGGTGTCAGGGACGGCGTTTCTGACACCTGTAACCTGTAACCATTTCTAACGGCCTGGCGCATGGATGGGGCGCTTGCCACGTTACAGCAGACACTATACGGCCCGCCCGCAAGCCGCCCCGGCGCCGGCAGGGCAGTCCCGGGTCATCAACAGAAAAACCACGCAAAACAGGGATTCCGCATCCGACACCCCGAATATTTCGGCAAACTTCCGGAGCCGGATGGCCGGATCGGTTTCCCCGTGAAAGGCCAGGGCGTCAATTTTTTCCGGCATCATTTCCGGCAGGCCCATGATCAGGGCCCGGGCGTCTTTGGCTTTCAAATGACCAATCGAGCGCCGGACACACCGGGCCTGGTCCCGCAAATTTTCGCATTCAGCCAGTTCATTGATAAACGCCTTGCGCCGGGCCGGGTCCAGCTTCATCCGGATAAACGCGATGACCCGGTGGCGGTTTGTCCCCAGAAACCGAAACAGGGTTTCAATAAAATCCATGTCTCTGTCACTCTGGGGCGGTATTTTTTCTTCTGCCGCGTTTCTATGCTTCTCCGGACGCTGATAATCTGATAAAGTGATAACTGCCTGATGATTTCGGTGTTTCATGATGATTCCCTCCGTTTTTATTTAATGGTTCGGTTTTTTCAGCTTGATGGAGGAATCATAACCCGCCAGGTGTGCGGTTTTGGCCACACTTCATAAAAAAATTTTATTTTATTATAATCTATTGAAAATATTATTAAAAAAAACAAAAACCACTTTATTCTATTGATAAAATACCAATATCATTTAATATTTTTACAAAACCAGCCCATGAGAGAAAAACAACTAGTCAAATTATTAAAAACCGTTGACCTGCTTGCACGGCCGGAAGGCGCCACCATCAATGAATTGTGCAAAAAAATCGGCACGGACCGCCGCTCCGTCTACCGGATTATTGAAACCCTTCAAAGCATGGGTTTTCCCGTGTATGACGACAAGTCCCCGGATGAACCGAACAAACGATGGCATCTGGCCGCTGAATACGTCAAAAAAATGCCGAACATAACAGTACCGGAAATCAGTCTGACGTTTTCGGAAATGATAGCTCTGTATCTGCTCAAAGGAGAGGCCGCGCTCTATAAAGGCACCCGGTTGGAAGCGGAAGCCCTTTCCGCGTTTGAAAAAATCGGATCGTTTCTGCCGGCCCAGATTCTTCCCCAGCTTTCCAAAATCAAGACCCTCTTTATTCCCCCATCCAAATTCGTAAAAGACTATTCCGGAAAAGAAGCGATCATCGACACCCTGGCCGATGCCATTCTCACCCGGAAAATCTGCATGGTGAGCTATTTTTCGTTTTCCCAGGAAACTGAAAAACAGTATCTCATTGCGCCTCTGCATTTTTTTGAAAGCAACGGCGGCATGTACGTATTTGTGCGGGTACCGAAATACGACACCATCCGCACCCTTGCGGTGGAGCGGATTCAGAAAATCGAAAGATCCACGGAATCTTTCGACTATCCGGACAATTTTGATCCGGAAAAACTGCTGGAATCCTCTTTTGACATGGTTTACGACGACCCGGTGGATATCAAACTGTGGATTTCCAGAAAACAGGCCAAATACATCCGGGAACGAAAATTTTTCCGCAGCCAGACCATCACGGAAAATGACGACGGCTCTTTGACCCTTGATATCCGGACTTCCGGATGGGAGGATGTCAAGCGATGGATTCTGTCGCTGGGCGCGGACGCCGTGGTGCTGGCCCCGGAAAAACGGAAAAAAGAAATACGAGATGCACTCAACGCATCGGTCAACCGCTATGAACAATCATCACACCACTAAAAAGGAGACCCCGTCATGTTTTTACCCAAACCATTTAAAAGCTTTCAGGAAAACTTTTCAGACATCCACCAGAAATATGAAGCACTGGCAACCGCCTGCCGGGAACACGGCCCGCTGGATGAAAGATCTCAGAATCTGGTTAAAATCGGCATTGCCATCGGCCAGCAGGCCAAAGGCGGGGTCATGTCCAACACCCGAAAAGCCCTTGCTTCCGGATGCACGGCAGAAGAGATCTATCATGCCATTCTGCTGTCATTGACAACTGTGGGGTTTCCCGCCATGATCGCGGCAATGGTATGGGCTGAGACGGTTCTCGAAAAAAATCCGGAATAAGATCCGGCTTACTCATCGAAGCAGACCCCGCAGCGTGAAAGGTCCGCCGGTATTGCCGGTCAGCGGTTTCGGGGATTTTGTGAAAACAGGACGTCCGGGCGGACGACACCGTCAACAAGGCTTTATTCGGCGCGGCGGTTTCTGCCGTCCAGCAGTTTCCGGAGCAATACGGCGAATTCTCCGATCTCTACCGGTTTCAGAATGAACGCGCTGAGACCGATCTTTTCAGCGGTTTTTTCCGAGATCATTTCACTGTAGCCGGTACACAAAACAACCGGAATGTCCGGCCGCAGGGCCCGGACGGCTTTAAAAAAATCGACCCCGGTCATCTCCGGCATGGTCATGTCCGTGACCACCAGGTCAAACCGCTGAGTTTTTTCCCGGAATGCGGCCAGCGCCGCGTGCGGATCTGTAAACGCGTCCACCCGGTAACCCAGACGTTCCAGAATCGATTCTTCCACCATCAGGGTGGGCGCTTCATCATCCACGAGCAGGATGGTTTCATGACCGCGGGCAATGGCAGCAGCGGGTTCCATCTCAATGGGCGTGGCGGACCCGGCAATGGCCGGCCAGTAAACGTGAAAAGTGCTGCCCTTGCCGGGGCTGCTGGTTGCGGTGGTCTGCCCGCCATGGCTTTTGACGATGCCATGCACCACGGAAAGCCCCATTCCGGTGCCTTCGCCCCGGGGCTTGGTGGTAAAATACGGTTCAAAAATCCGGTCCAGCATGTCTTCGTCCATGCCGTGGCCGGTGTCCGACACTTCGAGATGCAGATAGCTGCCCGGCACAAGGGACACCCCGTTGACCACCGCGCCGTCGGTCATTTCCTCCCGGGCTAAAGAAACCCCCAGCACGCCGCCGGTTTCACGCATGGCATGGTAGGCGTTGGTACAGAGATTCATGAGAATCTGGTGGATCTGGGTGGGGTTTGCCATGACACTGCCGGCGGTCCGGTCTATATTTTGACGAATTTCAACCGTCGCGGGAATGGACGCTCGCAGCAGTTTCAATGCCTCTTTGACGATAATGCCGACTTCCACCGGGGACTGGGTCTGGGGTTCCTGCCGGCTGAAAGTCAGAATCTGCTTTACCAGTTCCCGGGCCCGGTTGGCAGCGGCATGCATATCCTTGAGATAGGCGCGAACGGTGCTATCCTCCGGCAGCTCCAGAAGGGCGAGCTGGGAATACCCATAGATGGAAGATAGGATATTATTGAAATCGTGGGTAATGCCCCCGGCAAGCGCGCCCAATGCTTCCAGCTTCTGGGCCTGGCGAAGCTGTTTTTCCAGCTCCTGGTGCTTGATCACCGTCTCCTTGTTTTCCGTCACATCAAAAATAACCCCATCGATGTAAAGCGGGACATTGTTTTCATCAAACACGGGTCGCCCCCGCTCATGAAAATAGCGAACCGCCCCGGATTGGTGCGAAAACGCATATTCCATATCAAACGGATTTTTTTCATCAATGGCCCGGGAAACCGCCGAAATAATACGATCGCGATCTTCCGGCACAATCCCAAAGGCCAGGGGACAGATATGGCCCCCGGGAATTTCCGCCTCCCGAAAGCCGGTCATGGGTTCAAGCATGGGATTAAAAAGCTGAATCCGGTTGCCCTCGGTCAAAAACAGTCGATAAACCAGCCCCGGCAAGTTTTCGGCCAGGGTGCGGTAGGATTCTTCGCTTTCCGCCTGCGCGTCATACGCGCTTTTGAGATCGCTGATGTCGTGAAACACATACAAAACCGTGCCGATATCAATGGACACATATTTGACATTCACCAGGAAAAAATGAACGACCCCGTCCTTTCCAGCCACCGGGACGTCGATATTTCTGATTTCACCTGATTTTCTGAGATCCGTCACCGCGCACAAGGGCCGTCCCACCAGGGCGGTGATGGTTTTCATGGCATCGATTTCCGCCACCGAATACCCCAACCCCTGGGAAACATTGGCGCCGATATAGGTAAAATTGCCATCATCATCCGTGATAAAAACGGGGTCGGAAATGCTTCCCATGGTCACCCGGTGGAGTTCCTCGGAATACTGAAGCAGTGCCTGAACAGACTGCAGTTCTTCGGTTTTCCGGGTCAGATTGCGGGTCCGTTCCGCCACCTTTTTTTCCAGGGTGTTTTTGGCCGTTAAAATCCGGCTGTAAAGCTGCACCACCACAAAAAGCAAAAGGGCCACCAGAAACGCGTAGGCATACGCATAGACCGATTTGTCCAGCCACAGGGCCGTGACCGTGCCGATGCGTTCTTTGCCGTGAAAAATATCCGCGAAAACAAATTTTTCGGGGATCAGCTTCAGCCGGATCAGCTCTTTTTCAAACAGATTGGGGGCCGGCGCCGCCACCCGGGTGAATTCCCGGCCGTCAATATTTTTTATAACAACCTCGGCATAATGGTTGTTCTCAGCAACTGCCCGAAGATATTCCAGCGACGCCACCGGGTTCAGGTCCCAGACCGATCCCGCGACAATTCTGGCATGCTCCTGGACCGCCTGATGAATGGTCTTTACCTGGTGCTGATGATACAGCACCGCAAACAGGACGAATCCCGCGGCAAAAACAATGAGCGTTCTGAAAAAAGCCAATCGCATCGGTTGTAGTTGATACCCGCTTTCAACATATCAGTTGCTCTCCGGAATCGGAGATGCAGTTTAAAACTATACGTTCTGGCGGAAAATATTGAAAGAAAAATATATGGCGGGTGGTGCGAATGTGGCCAGGATCGTGATACAAAGGTGGAAGACACAAAAAAAGCAGGGGGAATCAATCAAAAAGTCGATTCTCCCTGCTTTTTTCTATCAACAAACATTGGAGGAAAACGAGGGGCGACAAACCGGTAAAGTCACGGTTCCGGCGCCGGTATTTTGTTGAAATTAATCCTTAAATAACATTTTTATCTTTCCGGTGAAACAACTGATACTCCACAAACGCCTTGACTGTGGCCACTGCCATTTTTGTCATTTGCAACGCTTTTTTCATAATTTCCTGCTCCTCTATCTTTTGTATTTTTTCCAAAACAGCTTTCTGCTGTCCGGGGATTTATCCGATTTTTGGCTTTATTTTGGAATGCCCGGGTTTCTGAGGCATTTTCCAGTTGAAACCCGGGCTATATATTAAATTTTTCACGGAAAATGCCCGCGAAAAATGGTGACCTTCTTTTTTTAATTCAGTTTACATTCAACCTTTAACGCTGCCTGATGCTGGATCAGGCAAACACGTCGCCAGCGGCTTACCGCTTAAAAAACAGGAGCAAAGGGATGCGCGCGATGCTCCGGATCAATTTCATGCTGAAAAAAACAACCCCTTTTTCTTCAATAACGCAAATATTCAGCCCGCTTCCGTTGGGGTTGGGCCGAATGTCCAGCTTGTGGCTACTTCCTAGTGGCAAACTCATCATTTTCCAGGTCCCTTCCTTCTATACCGATTAAACAGTGCTATATGTCAGATTTCCGCAATGAATGGGGTTGTGCCGGTAATGTTTAGAATATCACAATTCAATATACGTGCCAAATTTTTAAATTATAAATAATTATATAATTTCAAATACTTGAAAATTGAATGCCAATTTGCAAACAAAAAAACCATTCCTGTTTACTGGAAACAGGAATGGTTTTTCTTGTTTTTAGGAATATCAATGGTGATAAAACTGTAAAAAGTTTCCTCATCACTCATCCATAATTGATTAAAATGATGGACGAGTTATTTCTTGGTACAGTGGTGGTTGATCACCATGAAACGCTTTTTACAAAGCCGTCAACTTTAATCCGCAGTCAGGGACAGGTTGTACTTTCTCAACAACGCGTACAATCGGCTCTGGGATACACCGGACATGCGGCAGGCCGCCTTTCGGTCACCATTTGCCCGCTCCACAAGGGTCGCCAGATAGGTTTTTTCCGCCGCATCCCGGTATTCTGCCATCCGGGGAAAATCATCCGTAAGGTCCGGGGATGCGATGGGTTTGGGCCCGGCCCCCTTTTCCGGAGCCGGTTCCAGATGCAGCATTTCCGCGCGGTATCTGGGGTGAAGATGTTTGGGATGCAGGGTGGGGTCAGTGCCGGCGGAGGCCAGGGCATATTCCAGGGCATTCACCAGCTCGCGCACATTGCCGGGCCAGTCATGGGCGGCCAGGGCGTCTAAAAATTCCCGGGAAATCCCTTTGGCCCCCTCGCCGTAATGATCCGCCAGTTGATGAATCTTGGCCAGCGCGATTTCCTCAATATCCTCTTTTCGGTGCCGGAGCGGCGGCAGATGGATTTCAATGGCCCGGACACGGAAGAGCAGATCCTCGCGGAAGCGCCCGGCCGCCGCCATCTGGTCCAGATCCCGGTTGGTGGCCGCGATCAGCCGGAAATCCACGGACACTTCCCGATCCGCACCCAATGGCAAAAACCGTTTTTCCTGGAGCGTCCGCAAAAGCGCTTTCTGAATGCCAAAAGGCAACTCGCCAATCTCATCCAGAAACAGGGTCCCGCCTTCGGCCTGTTTGATCAGCCCCTCACTTTGGCGAAGTGCGCCGGTGAAGGCCCCTTTTTCATGGCCGAATAAAATGCTTTCCACCAGATTTTTGGGCAAGGCCCCGCAATCCACGGTGACAAAACGTCGTGCCGCCCGTTTGCTGTTGATATGAATGGCCCGGGCAAACAATTCTTTTCCCGTGCCGGATTCACCGCTCACCAGCACACTGGCGTCCGAGGTGCAGGCCCGGGCCACATCGTCCAGGCACCCCCGGATGATGTCCGAATCGCCGACAATCCCGTTCCGATCCAGCGTCAGGGGGCCCTTTTTGGCGGTTTTTTCCAGGCGGTACTGCAGGGCCCGGGCAATGGGCAGGGAAACTTCTTCCAGCAGAAAGGGCTTGCTGATAAAATCCCATGCCCCGTACTTAAATGCCAGTTCCGCACCCCGGTCGTCGCCCGCGCCGGTAATAATTATGACTTCCGGCGCAGATGCCGACCGAAGCAAATCCGGCAAAATATCCAGCCCGTTCCCATCCGGCAATTCCAGGTCCAGAAGGACCAGATCCATACCTGCCTCACGGGCGGAAGCCAGCCCGTCTGCCAGGGTATGTGCCACCACGGTCTGGTGCCCGAAACTTTGGACCAGCCGGACAAGTATATTGCAGATATTGTGATCATCATCAATGATCAGAATGGCAGCCATTCTCAAGTTCCCTGATGAATGGTGAAAATGTTTTCTCATACCACTTTTCCCGGCCGGATTGCAACGTTCAAAATGGAGTTGATCAAACCCTGTCATCTGATATGGTGAATAATTATGGAACTGACGACGACCATCATCCTGAAAATTGTTTACGCCCTTGGCATCGGCGTGCTCATCGGCCTGGAACGGTCCCTGATCCCGAAACTGAAGGAGGCCTGCGATCCGGAAGAAAGCGGCACCCAGGCCCTTCCGGAACTGCCGGACACCCTGCTCGGGGTGCGGACCTTTTCTATTTTATCTCTTGGCGGCTTTACCGCGGCCCTGGTCGGATCGGTCATGCCGGCGGTGGCAACGGTTATTATTGCCGGCCTTGTGCTGACCATTATCGCCATGTACTTTCACATCGGCCAACAGGACCCGGGCATCACCACGGAAATTTCCGCCATTGTCTGCTGCGGACTGGGATTTCTCTGCCATACCCATTCCCACGAAGCCGGTGTGCTGGCGCTCCTCGTCACGATTCTGCTGGCATTGAAACGGATGATGCCCAGAATCCTGCTGCGCCTGAAACGCGTGGAACTGACCGATACCTTAAAATTTCTGGCCATCATCCTGATTGTCCTGCCGCTGCTCCCCAACCGGGCCCTGGACCCCTATGGGGCATTTAATCCCTATAAAGTCATGTTTCTGGTGATCCTGATTTCCGGCATCAGCTTTGTGGGCTATTTTCTCACCAAATTCCTCGGGGCGGAGCGCGGCCTGGGGCTAACCGGCCTGTTTGGCGGGCTGACCTCTTCCACTGCGGTCACGGCAGCCATGGCCAACCAGGCCCAGCAAACTCCTTCCATCATCAATGCCTGCGCATTTGCCACCATCATTGCCAACGCCACCATGTTCGGCCGGGTCCTGGTGGTGACCGCCATTCTGGACTGGACCCTGATGACACGACTGGCCTGGTCCATCGGTACCATGACCGCGGCCGCATGCCTGGCTGTGGCTGTTTTATGGATGCGGTCCAAAAAAGACGCCCCCCGGGACGAAAACGCATCCAAAGAAATCAGCCTTAAAAACCCTTTTTCTCTGGGACCGGCAATCAAATTCGCCCTGTTTTTTGTGGGGATCCTGTTTGCCGCAAAAACCGCCAAAATCTATCTGGGGGACAACGGCATCTACCTGGCCTCCCTTGTTTCCGGGCTGGCGGATGTGGATGCCATTACCCTGTCCATCATTGAGCAGGTCAAGAACGCACAGCTAATGCACGGGGTTGGTGCCATCGGCATCACCATCGCGGTGGTGGCCAACAGTATTGTAAAAAGCGGCATTGCCGTTTATTCCGGCGGATGGAAGTTCGGGCTGCGGGTGGGGGCCATCCTGATGGGCGCCACCATGGCGGGATTGGCTGTGCTGATGGTGGTTTAACCGGCTGTCAGATGCCCGGCGCCGGGAGTCAGGGGAAAACCTGCGGGTTGTCCCTGACTCCCAAAAGCCTGACAAAATTAACCTCTACGGATTTTCAATATTGTCGTTGTCCGTCAGCCAGTAATCGATGACCAGCACCGGCAGGGTCTCGAGATATTCTTCCAGTTCGTCAAAATCTTCTGCCATTACCCGGTTGATTGGTTTAGAGTCTCCGGACGTGGCGGTGCCGGCGGGCACCACCGCAAAACTGTAAATTCCTACCCGGTTGTATGTCGGCGTGGTGCCGTTGCCTTTGGCCCGGAATTCATAGGATGTTTCCGCCTTTTCCGTGTTCAGGTTCTCATGTTCAAACGACCATTCATGACCGACCTTAACTTCCGCCTCAATAAACCCATGCGCAATGAATCCGGCCTTGACCTTGGCCATCACCTTGCCGGATACCTCATACTCATCGTGTTCAAAATCCCCGGCTCCCTCTTCAATGCTCTTGCTGTACTTCAGTTCTTCCTCCCCGTCCGAAGGCACTAGCGCGCTCCGGTCCATATGCCAGAAGGGAGAATAGAGATAATCCGCGGGCAGATAATTTTCAGGGTGATTAAAAAAATCCCGGATATTGTCCTCCGTGAGATAGGAGGAGATATTGTCCGGGTCATGGGTCAAAAGGCCCCGGATGTCGATGGCCGGCATCTGACCCTGCTGAGCAAGATTTTCGTACAGGTTTTCCACAAACATCTGGTCCCGGTAGGCAATACGCTTCTGGCGGGATTTTTCACCCCGGGGCATTTCCACGGAGATGTATTTTCCCTCATTGGCGGCATTGGATCTGTCCCGGATGATCTTGTAAGCATAACTGTCGGTGATGAATGCTTTAAATCCAACAATGGCATCTTCGCCGCTTTCCACGCTTTCCGTGACCATGAGGCATTCTTCTGTGGCACGCATCTCGATATTGCCCGAGCACTGCACTGATCCGAACTCAACGCCGCCGAAAATTTCCTCATCCACGCCTTCCCCGCCGGGGCCGCCAATCTCCTCGCCGATGGAAACGGAAAGTCCCCAGATGGTCGCGTTGCCGGTTTGATCCCGACGCTCCGTGCCGGTGCAGGAACCGGTCTCATACAGAATTTTGGTCCACTCGCCCAGGGGCGGGGGCGCGCCGATGACGTAGAGCACCTGGGGATCGGAATAGAGCACGCAGTGATGGTCAAATGCCATGATCACAGCGTCATTGGCATACGTGGCCAGCCGTTTGATCTCGCCGGAAAATCTGGCTCCATAATCGTGGATTGCCCGGTAAACGGTTTCCAGTTCATCCCCATTGGTATTGGAAGCGGCTGGCGTCATGCGGGGATAGGCGTCTTGCGCATACAGGTGATTGCCCTGGATCATGGAGACCACGTCATGACCGGCCTGATTGCAACGCACCGGAACATATTCAAAGGTTTTATCATTATGGGTATGGGTATATGTCTGGCTCTTGCTGTAACAGGCTGTTGCGACGTCCACCGCCTGGGTGTCCCCGGGACGATAGGTCACGGAAATTCCCTCGATATCCAATCGGGCTGGCGCATCCGGGGCCACCCGGAACGGAGTGGCGTAAATAGGCCGATCCGTTTTAAAAAGGTATTTGGCTTTTGCCGCAAAATCCTTGTCACACCAGCACCCGCCTGCTAAGCATTTAACACCGTCATACCCGGTGCCGGTATTGAACTGACGGTCGCAGGTCCGGTTGACCACCGACACGCCCCCATGGCTGCTTCCATATTTTTCCCTGCTGAAATCATAGGGAAATGCGTAAATATTCAGCAGGTTAACCGACTCCTGGTAAAACCGGCATTCATCATCCGATCCGCCGGCCTGGTCCGGCTGGGACCAGCCCATGGCTGTGTCTGTCTGGTCCGGATCAAGCTGCACCACATACATGTCGATTTTGTCCACACTTTCAAGGTCTGCAAAGACCACATCCGCCGGGGTGTTATCCGGCAGTTCCGCCGATACCAGCGTATCAAATGTCCGATTCATTCGGTCATACTCGAGCAGTTTGACGTTCCGACCGTCCAGATCCGCATCCGGGTAGCAGACCACGCCGATTTCATCATATCCATTGGCATTGGTATCCCCGCACCCCACCCGGAGAATCAAATCGCCAGACCGGTCACAGGTGATTTCCGTTACCTGATGAAACGCGTGATTTTTGTCATCGAAAACGAACACCCCGCTCCTGGCGTCCGCATTAAGACGGCCGGCCACCATCAATTCTTCGCTCCCGTCCGCATCAATGTCTCCGGCAGCCAGGTCGGTCACGCGAAAAAAAGCCGGTAATGCATCCATACGGACCATTTCATAGTCTGGCCCGTTGCCAATGGTAAAGGCATACCAGGATGATTTTCCGTATTTTTTGAAAACTATCAGATGCCGCGTTCCATTTCCCTCCATGTCGGCGGATGCGGCGATAAAGGTGTTTTCCACCCCATCGGGAGACAGGCCGGCAATATCCGGAAAATCCATCGTTTTTTCATTGTCTCGGATTCTGAGGGTTGTGCCTTCATAATAAGGCTCATGAATGCGCAGGGTTTTCCCGTCAAAGGTATTGGTGACCGTAAATTTTTTATACAGAAAATGCCCGGGCACCGGCGTGTGATCGGATTCATCATAATCATTTTCCGCGTCATACTGGGCAAACCAGGCTTTCATCTTCGTATTAAAAGCGTCAGTATCCTCAGCTGCGGAAAACACGGCATCTGCCGAATGCAAAGATGCGGTGGCAGTCAGGGCGGCGGATTCGGGCAACCATTTGTCCAGAACATCATTCAAAATTTCATCCGGCAGGTCCATTCCCGGCGGCAGGGCCACCCGGTGCTGGTAACGGTCTGCCACAGCGTTCTGAATATCAAGCAGCTCTCCGCTTTCCAGGCTGCTGTTGCGGGTTTTTTCATCACTTGCGCCGGCGGTTTCATGAAATTCCGTGCAGATTGTGCCCAGAGCCGGCCCCATGTGCTTTATTAAAGACTGATGGTAATTTCTGCGAAAATCCTCGAGCATGCCTTTGACCAGCAATTCCCGGGCGGAAGGGCTCAACGAGCGGCCGGCGGCTCCGGCTTCCTGATCAATACGGGCGGTGATACGGGTTTCGGCATCCGGCAATCGGTCGGCAATATGATCGGATATTTCCGTATCCACTGCCGCTATATAGGTATTGTGGACATCCAGCATCCGGAGATGCACGCTGTCATCTTTCTTTGATGAATCAGAATCTTCCCGACAGCCTGAAAACATCAGAATTGCCACGATCACCGAAAAAACCCATAACCCTTTTTTCATCCATCCTCTCCCTGTTCATCATTTTTCATTTGTCACAGCTCTGAACAAATCCAATAAATGGCATTTAGCCTAAACGCGCCGGATCCACAATGAAAACCTGCCAGCCGCAAATCCTCCCGGCCGGACGGCGGAGACAAAAAAATATCACAAAGTGGCATTTTTTAAAAAAATGCCTATCGTATTGATATGAACTGATGCGATTTCAAAGCGACAGACCCTTTAATCAGAATCAAGGAGCAGTGCGCATGATATTTTTTTCCGCTGAAACAAATAATGAACCGTCAGCAACAAATTCTATCGCCCCCCTGCCCGGGGCGCTTCCCTATGATGAGGTGCTGGCTGAAAGACTGGAACAGACCCGAACATTCCGGGGGCCGGCCTACGAGCCCCGGACCCGGCATCTACGCGCCGACGGATGGGCAAAATATACCAACCGGCTGTTTCTGGAATCTTCTCCCTACCTGCTCCAGCACGCCCACAATCCGGTGAACTGGTACCCGTGGGGGGATGAGGCCTTTGAAACCGCGAAAAAACTCCACCGGCCAGTATTTTTAAGTGTGGGATACGCCACCTGTCACTGGTGCCATGTGATGGAAGAAGAATCTTTTGAAGATGAAGCCATCGCCCGCTATTTGAACGAACATTTCATCTGCGTGAAAGTGGACCGGGAAGAGCGCCCGGACATTGACGCCATCTATATGACCGCGGTCCAGGCCCTGACCGGCCGGGGCGGATGGCCCATGAGCGTCTGGATGACCCCGGACCGCAAACCTTTTTACGGGGGCACCTATTTCCCGGCAAGAGACGGGGACCGGGGGGCGCATATGGGATTTCTGACCATTCTGCAGAAATTGATGGAAACCTGGCGCGCCAAAGACGGGCGGATTAAAAACGCGGGCGAACAGATCACCGCGGCCATCCGCCAGGCCATGACTGCTTCACCCGGCCGGAATATCCCGGAGAAAAAAGTAATAAAAACAGCTGCTGATTTTTACCGGCAGAACTATGATCCCCATTTCGGCGGATTAAAGGGTGCGCCCAAATTCCCCTCCAGCCTGCCAGTGCGGTTTCTGCTCCGGTATTACCGACGCACCGGTAATGCGGATATTCTTGAAATGATCGAAAATTCCCTCGCCCGGATGGCCGGCGGCGGCATGTATGACCATGTGGGGGGAGGATTTCACCGGTATTCCGTGGACGAGCGCTGGCTGGTGCCCCATTTTGAGAAAATGCTCTATGACAACGCGCTGCTTTCAATGGCGTATCTGGAGGCCTGGCAGGCCACCGCTAACAATAATTTTAAACGGGTGGTCCATGAAATTCTCGACTATGTGGTCCGAGACATGACGTCTCCGGACGGTGGATTTTACTCGGCAACCGACGCGGACAGCAGGACCCCTTCCGGTCACATGGAAGAAGGCTGGTTTTTTACCTGGACCCCGGAAGAACTGAAAGCGGTTTTAGGCAAAGAGCGCGCGGACATTATTAAAAAATATTATGCCGTGGGCCAGACACCCAATTTTGAAGGCCGCCATATCCTTCACACCCCGAAAAACCAGACAGCGGCGGCTGCGGATCTATACATCTCAAAAGATGAACTGACCGCTGTTATCGAAAAATCGAAAAAACTTCTGTACGAGCAAAGGAATAAACGCCCGGCGCCCCTGCGGGATGAAAAAATACTCACCGCGTGGAACGCCCTGATGATCTCGGCCTATGCCAGGGCGGGCCTTGCCTTTGACCGGCCGGAATACACCCGGCGGGCGGCGGCGGCCGCGCAATTTATACTGAACAACCTCTACACCGGCGGCAGGCTGTTCCGAAGCTATAAGGATGGAACGGCCCGGCACAACGCCTATCTGGAAGATTACGCGTTTTTCATTGCCGCATTGATTGACCTGTACGAAGCAGATCATGATATCCGGTGGCTGGAAAAAGCCCTTGATCTGGACAATGTGTTGAAAGATTTTTATGAAGATGGGGAAAACGGTGGTTTTTTCACCACCAGCAGCGACCATGAAGCCCTTATTGCCCGGGAAAAGCCGTTTTACGACAGCGCCACCCCGTCCGGCAACGCGGTGGCCGCGCTAAATCTTCTGCGACTCTATGCGTACACCACCGACCACGGGTTCCGGGAGCGGGCAGAAAAAACATTCAAAGCCTTTTACCAGCGGCTCATTGCCACCCCGTCGGCATTATCTGAAATGCTGCTGGCCCTGGACTGGTATTTTGACACGCCCAAGGAAATCATCCTCATCACCCCGGATTCAAATAGGGCAGAAACCGCGGCCAGGCCGTTCCTGGATCAATTCCGGGCGCGCTTCATCCCAAACCGGATTCTGGTGGTGGCCGACGACAACCAGAGCGCCGCCATTGCCGACATGATCCCGCTGGTTGCCGGCAAAAAAACCGCAGGCAATGCCACCACCGCCTTTGTGTGTGAAAACCGCACCTGCGCACTTCCCGCAAAAACCCCGGAAGACTTTGCCGGGCAACTACAGAAGTGAGCCGGCGGGCCGCTCACAACTATTACCAGACCTGTCTTGCTGAGCGGCGGTGAACCGGCTGCTAAAAATTATCCAGCGACACCACAGATTCCCACGTGGTACCGTTATCATCCCCCTGCTCGCTCACTGAATACCCGTTGGATTTACTGAGGGTGATATTTTTGCTGTCACTACCCATCAGCGGCGTATTAACAGGCGTCATCCCCGGGCAGGTGACCGTTAAAACAGCGTTCTGGTTCAGCGTCAAAACCAGATTATAGGTGGCGTCAGCATCCCGGGTGCCGGTGACATTGACATTGTTGGATCCGGAAACAACACCGGAGCAGGCGCCGCCGGCACTGGCGTTTCCGGTCACCGTCAGGGTGCCGATACCGGTAACAGCCGCCTGATTCCCACCGGCAGCGGTGATGGTCAATGGAACGGTGCCGGTGGTGGTTATCACCATGCCGCCGGCTTCTGTATCGGATTCAATGAATATGTTCAGACGGGTGCTGCCGCTGACTGTGATTGGCACCGACGCTTCCAGCGTGTAACTGTTGTCACCAAATTCACACCCCATATAATA
This sequence comes from Desulfobacterales bacterium, assembly GCA_963675805.2. GTDB lineage: Bacteria > Desulfobacterota > Desulfobacteria > Desulfobacterales > Desulfosalsimonadaceae > SURF-3. The sequence goes on from CAXXNU010000007.1 coordinate 1,138,665, forward strand.
CGCTGTAACCACGGCATCGTCGTTGCCCGCCGTAAATGTGGCGGCCGCGCTGCCACTGGTGTTTGTGGTGATATTTGCCGGATTGATCTCACCGGGCCCGGTGTGGGAAAAAGTAATGTTTTTGCCGATCAAGGGGGTGCCACCGCAGGTCAACAGCGCATTCACGGTAGTGCTTTCCCCCGACTGCAGGGCTGTTTCGGCCGCCAGGACGTCCAGGTTCGCTTTTGCGCATTTATAATGTATGGTGGATGTGATGCGGACCTTGCTGTCCAAACCCTGCTTGACTATGTCATAATCATAGTCCACCATGATCAGCGGTTTATCCATGAAATCGGAATCCTCGACATCGCCGGTAAACCAGTAGTCCCCGCCCTCATCCTCATTGATTTTATAGGAGAGATCAAATTTAGCGCCGCAAATCTCGTAGCATTCATTATTTTTAGCCACCGGGCTTTTATCCTGCATGAATTCCTTTTCAAACCAGGCGGTAAAATCATTTTTAAACTGCTCAAGGGTGCCCCCGTAAATCAGGTCTTCAATGGCGCCTCCCCCGTATACACTGAAATGGGTGACATCCGCGGAAAACGACATGCCGTTGTCCGCCACGGTGGCGATAAATTCCGTCTGGTCCCAAGTCTTATTCGCTTCATCCCAGTAAAGCAGGGGAAATTGGGTGCGGGGTTCCATATATTCGGAGGTCGGCACGGTCACGGTCACCGGCCTGGCAAAGGTCAAATCCGAAGGCTCCAGCTGAATCGCCCCCCGCATCTCCAGCATAGGGGCAACACCCTGGGGAAGATCGCTGGTGGTCAGATACGCGACGATGGAAATATTCTGATTTTCAGACAAGGCCCCGGCCGGAATCTCAACTTTTGCGCCGGTGACGTCTTCCACCGTGCCCCCGTCTTTGCCGATCGCGGTGGACGCCGCGTCATCGTCGTTTCCACCGCCGCCCCCGCCGCTGCTGCCGCCACATGCCGCAACCCCCATCATCAGCAATACAACTAAAACATATCCCCAAAACGCTGTTTTGCTTTTCCCGTTAATTGACCCCATTTCCTGACTCCTTTTCTATTTTAAAAAATCAGCCGATCAATTACTTCTGAAAACCCATGCCGTATCTATAGTATTTTTTGGCATATTCTCATATCTTTATCAAGTGACGAAACCGAATCCATTTCCCGGCGGGGATAGCGCTTGCTGACGCGCGCGGTTCTGACAGGGATATACAATTTCGAAGTTGATCCAGCATCCAAAGGAGTAAAAAGGTGGCCGGCGTCTACCTTTCCGTCATGACCTGGTGCACCTTTGCCGCCAGTTCATTCATGGAAAAGGGTTTCTGAAGAAACTGAATCCCATCGTCCAGCACGTTGTGGTGGGCAATCACATCAGACGTATAGCCGGAGATAAAAAGGCATTTCAGACCGGGCTTGATCTGACTGATTTTTTCCGCAAGATCCCGGCCGTTCATCTCCGGCATGACCACATCCGTGATCAGAAGCGTTATTTCATCTTTACGTGCGGCCGCCTGGTGAAGGGCTTCCCCTGGTGTGGCTGCCGGAATCACATTGTACCCCAGCGCTTCCAGCATCTCCCGGCCCACATCCAGGATGACAGGCTCATCTTCCACCAGAAGCACGGTCTCGCCCCGGCCCCGGGGGAGATTATCTGTTTCCGAAGGTCCGGCCCCGGCGATATTTTCCGTGTCACCGGAAAACCGGGGCAGATAGACATCCATTGCAGCGCCCTTGCCCGGTTCCGTGCGTACGTTCACAAACCCGTCATTCTGCCGGACAATGCCATACACCGTGGCCAACCCCAGTCCGCTGCCGCCGCGCGCATGTTTGGTGGTGTAAAACGGTTCGAAAATATACGCGACCATTTCCTGATCCATGCCGCATCCATCGTCTCTCACGGACAGCCTGACGTATTCTCCGCAATTGAAATGCGGATGAGCCGCGCACCAGGCATCATCAAAGACCGCATTCCGGGCTTCAATGACGATCCGGCCCGCGCCGGAAATCGCGTCCCGGGCATTGACGCACAAATTCACCAAAACCTGGTCGATCTGGGAGGGATCCATTTTCACAGGCCACAGACCGGCTTCGGGTTTCCAGTCAAGGGCGATATTTTCACCGATCAGCCGCTGCAACATGTTCAGCATATCCCCCACATTTTTGTTTAAATTTAGCAACACCGGCGCCACTGTCTGCTTCCGGGCAAACGCCAGCAGCTGCCGGACAAGGTCCGCGCTTCGGTTTGCGGAATCCGCGATCACCCGGAGACCTGCATGGATGGGATCCGAAGGATGGCAATGCCGCATGGCCAGTTCCGCCTGGCCAAGAATGGCGGAGAGCATGTTATTGAAATCATGGGCCACGCCCCCGGCCAGCCGGCCGATGGATTCCATTTTCCGGGCCTGATACAGTTGCGCCTGAAGTGTTTCTTTTTCCGCCGCGGTCTGCTTGTGTTCGGTCACATCAATCCCCACACCGATAAGGTACTGCCTGCCTTCCAGAACCACTTTCTGGCCGGTGAAAAAATACGGGATTTCACGTCCGTCTCTGGTCAAGAGCGGTGCTTCGGCAAATGACTCCCCTTCGGTAAACACCATGGCCATGCGGGACATGATATAAGGCTTGTGGGCTTCCGTAAAAAACGCCAACACATCAATGCCCTTTAACTCCTCCGGCGGGTACGCGGTGTCCTGTTCCAGCCGCTTGTTCCAGCGCACCAGCCGGTTGGTGTCATCATACATGTAAAAAATGCCGGGCAGGGAATTAATGATGTCTTCCGTAAACACCATTTCCCGGCGAATCGCCGCCTCTGCCTGCTTTCGCTCTGTGATATCCCGGATAATGGCCCAGAACCCCGCGGGCGCGCCGGCATCATCCCGAATCAGGTAGGTGCGCAGCTCGATGGGAAAAACACGGCCGTCCTGATGAATATATTCCTTTTCATACAGATCCGAGTACCCTCTTTGCAGCACCTGTGTTTCAAGGATTACTTTTTCCATGCCATGCCATTTGGCCGGGGTAATGTCTTCATAGGCAAGGGAATAGATGGCTTCGGCATCATAACCGACCAGATCACGAAACGCCGCGTTAAATTCTATGATCTCGCCGTCCAGATTCACGGCCGCGGAAGCGTCCAGCATGTTCCGGTATAAATCGCGGTATTTTTTTTCAGACTGCCGCAGGTCCGATTCCGCCTGCTTCCGCTCCGTGATATCGATGGTAATGCCCAGAATATGGCTGTCCGGCAACATGCGGAACCGATTTTCAACGAAAATAAAGGAGCCGTCCCGGCGACGCAGGCGGCGCTCCCGCTTCAAGACTCGGCCCCGGCGCAATTCCTCCAGAGGAATGCCTTCCCGGGCCAAATCCTCGGGATGGACCAGGTCGGCCATGGTCATCCCGCGAAACTCGCTGATAGAATACCCCATGAGCGCAATACCCTGCTCGTTCACGGCAATGAGGCGGCCGGATGAATCAGCAATGAACATGGGTTCGGGCGATTTTTCAAACAATGCCCGGAAAAATTCTATTGAATCCGGCAGGCTGCCGGACATTTCGGATGGGTGCGGTGCTGTCGGATCAGACATCAGGATCTCCTCACCTGCCCATGAATAATATTCCATGGAGGTTCAAAATAATGATCGCCAGGAAGAACAATAATTTGAAAAATATCACAAAATCAGGCAGATTAATAGGTGATTTTTTTCTGATACGCTTCACTCCAAAAAAGGAAAATACGATGGGCATCCAATTTCTAAAGCGTGGTCTTTTTCAACGGATTTTCGGCATTCCGGCCACATCCCAACCACAGGTACCGGACTGCTGGACCTTTGCGGACGGGAAACTCACCATTGATCTGAAGAAAGCAAAAGTGCTGAAAAAGCCTGGCGGCGCGCTGCGGTTTGAAGGGGGCAATCTTCCGAAACGGGTACTGGTGGTGTATGGGAAAGACAAAAACTACCGGGCCTACCGGAACCGGTGCACCCACATCGGCCACCGCCGCCTGGACCCGGTGCCCGGCACCGGCACCGTGCAATGTTGCAGCGTGAACAAATCCACTTATGATGAGAACGGCAACAAAATTTACGGTCCGGCGCCCAAACCGGTGGCCACCTATCCCGCTTCCGTAAAAGGCAACCGGCTGGAGGTCACCCTTTCCTGATCCGCCAGAAAACCCTTTCCGGAATAAAGCGTCATGGGGCCGAATACTTCTTTTGGGAACCGTCCATTCATGCCGTGCTTTCCGGTCCGGGCAGCCGTTTCATCAACCCCAGGCGGATATTGATTTCTACGGCAGCCACAAAAAATATCGCCATGCCCGCAATCAGCATCAGGATGGTGGCGGCCGGCGGATGGGGCCGTGGCAGCAGCGTCACGGCCTGATCAAACAGATACCGGATCATCAGAAAAACCAGCGCGCTGATACAGACCCGGATAATGCGCCGAAAAACCGTTCCCCCATCATCCGGCAGGCCGTTCGCCCGCACGATATAAAACCCCAGGTTCAGCCCCAGCAGCAGGGCCGGATAGGTTGCCCGTCCGGGCACAACCAGTATGGCAAGCAGGGGAAGGCCGAACAGATAAAGCGCTAAAACAGTTTTGCCCGGGGGTGACAGCAACCCGTCTCCGGCAGAAGACAAAAAATCCTTTAGCGCTGAAAATTTAACCATGACCAAATACCCCAGGAGAACAAAAAACGCGCCCAGGGCATACCCTGCCAGCACATCCGCGATAAAATGCCGGCCCAGATAAAGCCGGGAAAAGGGAATCAGCAGCATCAGCAGGGTACAGGCCACAAGGACCGGTTTCCGTGGAAACAGCATTGCAAGCCCCCCATACAGGGACACGGCCCCGCTGGTATGGCCGGAAGGAAAGCCAAATCTGCTGCCATAATACCACCGGGCAAATTCAATGGCGGTCCGGTCCGGAAGCTGCCAGAATGCCTTTGCTCCCGAGCCTTTGAACGGGGTGGGGGCAAGGTCTTTGCCGATGGCCCGGACCCCGGCATCAATATAAAACGGCCGCGGCAGAGCGAAAAAATCTTTGGCCCAGGATGTGGCAAAAGCAGCCCAGGTGGCCATGTGCACCAGCACAAACCCTTTGCGCAGATCAGTTCCGAAAAGCACGACCCCGAGCACAAAAAAAGCGGCTTCCCGGCCGCCCAGCGAGGTGATCAGGACCACCCAAAAATCTATAACATTATTTGAAAACGACTGAAGAAACAGGATGGGGGCGGTTTGAAACATGGATATCCTATTATTTTTAATGACTTTTTAAATAGCTTTTGACGGCATTTTCGCTGCTGTATGAACCAATAAGAAATTCCTGTTCAACATATTTTTTATCCCGCGGAGCCGCAGAGGTGCTGAGATTTTTTTCTCTGCGAGCTCTGTCCGCGGGATAAATTTTTTTAAGATGCACTTGTTTGGAAGTGATTATGAAAAACTGATTTTTCTAATGTACCGTTTTTCATTCTCTTGCTACAGGCTGAAGGAATTTGGGCCGAAGAACCGAAAGAGTTGATCTTTTTTTATTCCTTCCCTTCAGCCTTCAGCCTATTAATAAAAGGATTTTACGGTCTTTCAAAGTTTGGTGGACAAAAAACACCAACCGCCGTTATAATGCAACAATATAAAACCGGAAAACAAGCCAAAATCATGTATTCGCGGGACGGATACGTTCACTAAAAAAAGGAAACCCATGACCGACAATAAAGAACTGATCAAATCCGCGGCATCGCGGCTTTTCCGCCTGGGCGGGCTGGCGGGTCGGGTGGGGGCGTCCATGGCCGGGAACTCCCTGGCCAATCTTTTCCGGGACACGGACACCCGTGGCGATCACCGGGCTGCCATGCTGATGAAAAACGCCCTGCGGATCAAGGAACTGCTGGGGGAACTGAAAGGCGTTCCCATGAAAATCGGCCAGATGATCAGCCTGCATGAAAACCTGTTTCCCAGGGAAGTGGTACAGGTGTTGAAAAGCCTTCAGCAGAACGCGCCGCCTGTGCCCTTTTCCGACCTCCGGGCCATGATGGAAAAGGAGCTCGGCCCGCGTCTTGGCTACATCCGGCATATCGATGAAACGCCCATGGCCTCGGCATCCATTGGACAGGTGCACCGGGCTGTACTCGTGAATGGCGCGCCCGTGGCCCTTAAAATTCAGTACCCCGGCATTGACACGGTGATCCGGGCGGATCTGAAAAACCTCAAGGGTCTTTTGAAACTCTTGTTTTCCATGTTTTCCCGAATGGATATGGAACCGGTATGGCAGGAACTCAAGGACCGGCTCATGGAAGAGCTGGATTATGAACAGGAAGCCGCCAACATCAAACGCATGGCAAATCTGTATGCGGATGATCCCCGGATTATCATTCCCCGGGTCATTGACGAAATCACGTCCCGGCATATCCTGGGCATGGAACTGGTATTGGGAATCCCTCCCGATGCGGCATCCGCCAACCATTACCCCCAGACGTTAAAAAATGAATGGGGACAAACCCTGCTCCATCTGATTTTAAAGGGGCTTTTCCAGTTCCGGTTTCTGCATGCCGACCCCAATATCGCCAATTTCTCATTTTTAGAAGACGGTCGGCTGATTGTATATGATTTTGGCTGCATGAAGGAAATCCCCGATGATCTTTGCACGGGATACGCCCAGCTGGTACGGGCGTTTCTCGCTGAGAACCACGGCGATATACGCGGCATCCTCAAGTGCATGGGAGTCCACAGAGCTGACGGCGAAGTAATGACCGCGGCCATGGCCGCGGATTTTTTGGGGGTGCTCCAGGAATTCTTCCACCCCGAGTCACACTACACCTTTGGCAGCGACGAAAAAATCTACGAGCGGATTTATGCGTTGGGCAATAAACATATGAGCGAGTCCATGACCATGGTCTTTCCCAAGGATATTGTTTTTGTTGACCGGACCTTTAGCGGCCATTTCGGGAACCTCTGTTGTCTAAACGCACGGGCGGACTGGCGCAACATTCTGCAATCCTATGTGGCGGATTCGGAAAAAATCTGCCGACCGCCCGCCGGACAGAATAATCGTATCTGACGGTTTTGTTCAGGCAGGATGCCAGAAACAGGCGCCCTGGGTCTTTTACAAATCTTAATTGACAGAAATATTCCTGTTGCGGTAGATTGGTTGAAAAACCATGTTCATTTTCTAAAAAAATGTTTCGCACGGAACAATCTTATCCTCTGGAGACAACAGGTCATGCACGACGTAATACTAGACAAAGCGAAAAACCGGATAATTATCACCATCGGCAAGCTCGACGGCGAAGGGGAGATGCAAACCCTTGCCCGAAAAGTACAGGTAGAATGCAAAAAACTGAAAAAAGGGTTTACCTGTATCACGGATCTCAGGAAATATGAAATTCAGGATGACCGGTTTGAAGATTACGTCAGAACCACTCAAGAGGCCATGATCGCGGCCGGTATGTCCCGGGTGGTGCGGGTCCGACGGGAAACCGGCCTGCTCGGCCATTTTCAGTTTGACAATGCGTCCATGGAAGTGGGGTATCACGCGGACAACGTCACCACCATGGAAGAAGCGGAAAAAATTCTGGATACAGCCGCGGCTCAATCCTCAGCCGCACTTTAATGTTTCCGCTGACGGCTTTTTCCCTGCCCTGTCACACCCATTTTTGACTTGATCACCAGGAGCACCCCCATCAGGGCCACGGACCCACCGGCCAGAAATTGAGACCACATCCTGCCCTTTTCCGGGGTAAACACCGCTTCCATTTGAAACATGGGGGTCTTGCGGTTGTAGATTTCCAGAAGGCTCCATCCACTGTAGACGAAAAGACAAAGCCCGACGACCAAAAAAATCACGCCGTAAAGACGGATGCGGCGATGGTGGGAATCGGAAAGACGCTCCGGTGGTGCCATAAAATTATCTCCGGCAAGGGTTTGAAAACACGAAACTTATCGAAATAAGAGTACCGTAGCATGAAAAATGACCCCTTGGCAACCGCCGGGAAGCCGTACCTCAAGACAAATTTGTTCCAACGCGAAAAAAGCCCGCGCCCCAGCCGCAAAGTCGGCAATAAAATGATTTCATGTTGCAGGTGTCGAGTCTCAATATCACCGTTTTCGACAGCTAAAAGCCGACACCTGAACACTGAAAATATCCAACCTCAATAAAACCTTAAAAAGTCAGATTTCGACGGCAAAGAAAAAAGCGCCACCAATCTCATAAAATTGGTGAGGCGCGCAAATCCCGAGCAATGATGAGTACTTGGATTACGCTGAGGCAGCGAGGGACGTAGCGCAACAAAGAATTTGGACTTTTTGCGAAGCCGTCAAGCTTGCACGCCGACAATCACGCCCGGCTCACGGTCACGAAGAATTCCTGACACGCCATGGCACCGCCGGCCTTATCCCATATATCCAGACCACCCTGCATCAACCGGTTGTCTGCCAGGCCCTTGCCGAACGCCCGGGTTTCCGGCGGGAGCTGGTGCCCGAATCCATGCAGCACAAACACCGCTTCCGGATGAATCACATCCGTAATCTTGACTTTGATCTCTTCAGTATGCCCATTGCGGGAAACCCGGGCTCGGCCGCCGTTGTTAAGGCCTATTTTACGGGCAGGGTCGGGATGGATCCAGAGCACGTTTTCCGGCACCAGTTCCCCCAGGATCGGATTATTCACCGTATGGCCCTGGGTATGGGCGGCGCACCGGCCAAAGGTGAGACGAAACTGCCCCTCAGGCGGCCGGGCCGTCTGATCATAGGGCTTTAACGACGGCAGCCCCTCTTTTTCCAGTTTTTCAGAAATAATTTCAATTTTTCCGCTGGGCGTCTTGAACCTGGGCGGCAGATATACCGGCTCATCGCATAACGCCACAAATCCTTTTTTGGCAAAATCCGACAGGTTCACGCCGGTGTCTTGAAGCTGGAAATTCCGGATGTCGTCAATACTGTCAAACACCAGATCGGGCAGGTCCAGGCGCCGGGCCAGGCCGGAGATGATTTCCCAGTCCGCCCGGGTGTCAAACCGGGGGTCCACGGCCCGGTCCCGGACAAAAAACTGGGGTTTTAAACCATTCTTGGACGCCACAATGCTTTCCCGCTCCAGATAGGGAGACAGCGGCAGCACCACGTCCGAATTCCAGGCCGTATCCGACCAGGAAAATGTCACTGACACCAAAAGATCCAGATGGTCAAAAATCTGTTTGAGCCGGTCCGGGTCCGGAAACCCCATCATGGGGTCATGGCGATAGGCGATATAGGCTTTTACCGGATAGGGGTCGGCGGTTTCCATGGCTTTGTACATCAGGTGCGCCAGGCCCGGGCCGGATTCGAGATGGGGATACTTCCACCCTGCGCCGTCCACCCGCTTTTCTTCGGGTTTGGGATAAAGATCCATAAAGGATTTCAAGCCTTTACGATCCACATCCCCGGGTTTGGCCGCGAGCGGCAGGCCCCCTTTGGCCCCGAAACTGCCCAGAAGCGCATTGATAATATAAATGGAGCGGCAGACATAAAATGAATCCGTATACCGGGCCGTCATCCAGCCCGGATGCCAGATCACCGCGGGCGCGGCATCCGCCAGTTCGCGCACAAAGGATCGGAGGGCGGCGGGGCTCACACCGGTTTCTGCTTCAGCCCATTCCGGCGTATAATCGCGGACAAATTCCGTTAACACCTCCAGATCCTTGATATGCGCGGCCGCGAAGTCTTTGTCATAAAGTTCCTCATACAGCAGCTCATGAATCACGGCCAGATTAAAGGCATAGTCTGATTTGGGCCGGACCATAAAAAACCGGTCTGCTTTGCTGGCCGAAACATTGGCCCGGATGTCGATGACCGTGAGCTTGCATCCGTTGTCCATGGCGTCCAGAAGGTTGTTGACCTCCTGCACATTGATGGACTCCAGAATATTCCGGAGCTGCAGCACCACATGACGGCTGTTTTTCAGATCATAAACCACTCCTTTGCGGCCCATGCCGGTGACGGACAGACAGGCGTGCTGTACGTTCCGGGCGCAGGAAGTGTCATGGTTGCAGTAGTTGGGGGTTCCCAGTCCCCGCAGAAAGGCCCGGTGATAATCCCGGAACGGACCGCCCCGGTCGGAAAAACCGATACCCCGGGCCCCGTATGTCTCCCGCACCTCAGACAATTTGCCGGCCACGTAATCCAGGGCCTCATCCCAGGACACGGCGCGCCATTTTCCCTCGCCCCGGGCGCCTTCACGGATCAGGGGTTCCTGGGGACGCTCATTGTCATTGATCAGGGCTGTTCCGGCCACGCCCCGGGGACAGATCCCGCCCTTCATAGCGGGAACATAGACGTTACCCTGCAAAAACCGGATTTCATTATTTTCCACTTCCGCCTGGATCGGGCACCGCACCGTGCACATGCCGCAGACACTGTAAACTTTTTTCTTCATGGTTTATCTCCACCGCCATTTACCGGCCCGGGGGTTACCGGGACCGGCTCTGTCCGCCTGACAAACATTTTATCTGTCATGAATTATTTAAACAATACCTCGGAAAAGACCGACACCCGAAGGTGCCGGTGCTTCCCCTATCATTAAACTGTTTTAAAACTTCAGGGCCATGCCCGCGCCGACCTTGTAAAGATCATCGCCTTCATAATTGTCCGCCGTAGCCAGGTGATCAGCCGCATCGCCCGCCACCAGATAGGCGGCATCGCATTTGAGCTCTACGTATTTGTTCAGCTTGTAGGTATACCAGAGATCAAATTCGTATCCCAGGTCGCTGTCCCTGGCGCCGGGTTTCAGGGCCAGATCTTCTGCCGTGGTGAGATACCGGACCGCCATGCGGAGATCGTTTTTTTCGTTGATCTGATACTCGCCCTGGATGGCGTAGTTGATAAGCCCCTTGTCCATAATGTAGGGCGCGTCGGAAATGGTCCGGTCGCAGTCCGCCAGAATGGTATCCTTAAAGAAAATGACCCCCACCTGCGCATCCACGTCAATGGAATCAAAGTTGGCGGCATCCGTGTCCGAGGCATCATCATCCCCGCTGACATAAAGGACGTTTCCGGAAAGGGTGAATTTGTCATTGACATTCACGCCCACGGTCACATCCGCCAGCCATGCGGACCGGTCAATATCGTCGATAGCGGGATTTTCAAAATCCATCTCCCCGCCCTGGTAAATTGCGTCAAAGCTGGCAAACACCGCGTCCCGGCCGCATTTTCCATTGACGCCCATCCAGTAGACATTGCTGTCGTAAATGTCTTTGGCAGCGGTTTCATTGTCTTTCAGGTTGGCATAAACACCAAACAGCCCCATGGTATAAGTGTCTGAAAATTTGTTGTCCATCTTCAGGACCACATAATCATCATCCCCCGTACCTGTGGAGTTGTCATTATCCCCCCGATACCAGCCGGCCATGGTCTTCAGGCTATCCAATTGGTAGTGATAGGTCAGGCCGGCGGCGGTTTCACTCCAGACCCAATCATTAATTTTGGTGGGCTGCAGACCGGCCCGGAGTTTGCCGCCGATGCCGGGAACCGCCACTTCGGCATAGGCAAACCGGGTTTCCTGGGTCACGCCGTCGCCGGACAGACCGAATTTATTTTTGGTATCCCCCCAATCATAGGTGCCCACTTCCAGGCCGTACACCATCTTGGCCAGGCCGTCGTCGGTTTTGCCTTCAAACCGGAGCCGGGCCTTGGTGAGCCCGAAAATGGTGGAATCATTCTCCCCCAGCACATTGTACATGCTGCTGCTCATGCCTTTATCGTTTAACATGCCGTTATAGCTGAAAAAATCCGTGGACCCGCTTTTCTGGGAATGGGGAAGGGTCGCCTCGTTGTCCGTGCCGCCGAAAACATGCCACATGCCCCCGTGAAATTCCGTTTCAAAGGCCGCTGCCGGCGCGGCCAGGGCCAGCACACAAACTGCCGTTAAAAATAAGTGAATGCGTTTTTTCATTCGTTTTTCTCCTTTTCCAATGCCGTTATAATTTCCAGTACAATTTTTGATGCAATATCTAATCCCATTGCAGAATCTCCGAATCATAAATGGCTTCAAGCTTTTTTTTGTGTTTCAGGGCTTCCGCGGCCAGGTGGGCAAACAGCCCGGAAATCCGCTTGCAGCCGCACCGGATCTGCCAGAACTCATAAAACTCATGGACCTTGTCTTCTGTTTTCATGGCCATCACCAGCGCTTCCTGGTACGTCATCTCCGGCGAAAACGCCACATCCACCATAAAATCGCTCAACCGGAAATCATCAATATCCGGCGGCACCATGCGGGTTTTTTCGTTTTCCTCGGTGGCATCCAGCAATTTCTGGTGGGCAGCGGCCTCTTCCGCCATTTCCGAAAAAAAGGTGCGCACCCCGGGCACTTTTGCCCGGTCCCGGCAATGGGAATAGAACTCGCGGATTTTTTTCTCATGGTTTTTTGCGTGCAAGATGGCGTCCTGCACGGATCGACAGACGATGGGGGTCACAGGTTTCCTCCATTTTCGGGCGGTTTGACTGTTTTTACCGCCATTGCGTTCTGGATCGGCTCCACCGTTTCAACTGCCATGGCATTCTGAAGCGGCTGGCCGTTTTTTATGGGCGACACGCTCTGAATCCGGTCCGAAAGCAGTTTGGCGCAGGTGGGGCAATACTGATGATGGGCCTTGACATGGGGATGGGCGTCCGTGGTTTTTTCCACCCGGGACAGAAATTTCCGGGTGGCGAAAAGGTTGCCGCAGGCTTCGCACCGCACCAAAGGATTGTGACCAATCACCTCATCCCGGATAGAGATGGTGCGAAAAAATCCTTCATCCTTGAGCTTAATTGCGCCGGTGGGACAGATATTGACGCAGGTGCCGCATCCGATGCACCGGTTTCCTTCCGCGGGCATGATCATGTCTACACCGCCGACTTTTTTCATCACAAGGGCCCCGGCACCGACAATCTCCTTGCACAACCGGGTGCACAGGCGACACCGAATGCATTCATCCGGCGCGGGCCCCAGGTCAATGCCGTATTCCGCTGCCATGCTGCGGATGACTTTTGATTCGGGCGCATACTGCACCAGCCGCTGAAATGCGGCAACCCGTGCATCACTGACTGCGGCGGAATCGGTCCGGATTTCCATCCCTTCCTTCACGCGCAGCGCACAGGAAAGCCGGATCCGTGCGTCTTTGCCCGGCAATTTCACTTCCACCGCGCACAGCCGGCACACACCGGCCGGAGAAAGGGCCGGGTGATAGCACAGCGACGGGACGCGAATCCCTTCGCCTCTCACAATTTCCAGAAGCGGCTTGTCTTCCGGCACCTGAAGGCGTTGTCCGTTTAACACAATCTCTGGCATGGTTCCTCTTTGTCGGCTTCGTAAAAAGCCAAATTCTTTGTTGCGCTGCATCCCTCGCTGCTTCAGCGTACGCCAAGTACCCATCATTGCTCGGGATTTGCGCGCCTCAAATTTGAACTTTTGTACTTTGCCGTTTTGATATTAATCTTCCAATATACGCAGGCAGTCCTGGGGAAACCGGTGGGTGCCTTTTTCATCCAGACTCACTTCCACCAGGGCGTCGGGATCATTTTTCACCGCGTCCGGGTCCGTGATAATGCCATGCAAACCGACAAACGCATCCATATAGGATTCCCAGCATTCATCGGCTGACTTCTGGTAAATTTCCACTCGCTGACCATTTCGGAATGTCATGTTATGTCCCCCTGTTGATTATCAAAAAAATTGAACGAGTTTCAGGTTGCAGGTTACATGTTACATGTTGCACGTTGCAGGTGGTAAAAAAGCCGAACGGCAACCTAAGACCTGTTTTCCGGCGGCGCCATTTCCACATGCCGCCGGCCGGTTTCTTTGCGGGCGCAGTCCAGGCACACCCGTTTTCCGGCCAGCTTCGGGCTGATCTCTTTGATCCGGCGCATAATGTAATCATGGTAACGGGCCGGACCGACCACTGCCCCGCAGGACTGGCAATACTCCAGTTTCAGACGGTTCAGTTCGGTGCCACATAAGGAAAGAATACGGATACCGTCTTTGTCCATTATCTGCATGGCCCCGGTGGGACAGTTGGTGGCACAGGCCCCGCAGGCGATGCACCGCTCCGCCGTTATTTTGAGATCCGTGGGACCCGGATGATCAAAATTCATGTATCCCAGTTGCAGGGCGTTGATGCCCATTTTGTCCCGGCAAATCTCCACGCACCGGCCGCAACGGATGCACACATCACACCGCAGGCAGCGCCGGGATTCATTATTGGCCTGGGTGGCGTCCAGGCCAAGCCGCACCTGCTGAAAGGTGATGCGGCGGCGCTCATTTCCCAAAAGCGGCATCTGCACTCTTTTTAAATCCGCCTTCAAGGCCGCCGGCACCTGGAAAAAATCCATGCGGCGCCGCCGGGTGGGCGCATAGGGGATTTTTGGCTGGGGGAATCCTTCAAAATACCGGTGAATGGCCCGGGCCGCCTTTTTACCGCCCGCGATGGCTTCCACCACCGTGGCCGGACCGGTGACCGCATCACCCACGGCAAACACCCGGGGCTGATGGGTTTCCATACTGATGGTGTTGGCCTGAATCGTGTTGCGGCGGGTCCAGCGCATCTCTTCAAACCGTTCCAGACCCGTACCGTTCACTTCCTGGCCGATGGCCGGAATCACCGTATCCACGGGCAGTTCATAATTGCTGCCCTCCACCGGGACTGGCCGGCGCCGGCCGGACGCGTCCGGTTCGCTCAGTTCGGCCCGCACACATTCGATGCTGGTGACCCGGCCGTCCTCGCCGTGAATTTTTTTCGGAATGGTCAGAAATGAAAACTGGATGCCCTCTTCCTCCGCTTCCACCACTTCCTCATGGTGGGCCGGCATCTGATCGTGGGTGCGGCGGTACAGAATGGTAACCTCCTCACTGCCCAGCCGCAGGGAAGTGCGGGCGGCGTCAATGGCCACGTTGCCGCCGCCGATCACCGCCACCCGGCGGCCCGGGGTCCGGTGATCCCCTAATGCCACCCGCAGCAGAAAGCCCACTGCCGGCACCACCTCGGGAAAATCATCTTCTCCGGGAATCATAAGTTTGTAAGAGCCGTGGGCACCGATAGCCAAAAGATAAGCTTCAAATCCTTCCTTCTCCAGATCTGCTAAAGATACATCCTTGCCCACCCGGGTATTGAACCGGAATTCCACCCCCAGGTCCTGGATCATGGCTACTTCCCGATCGATGACTTCCCGAGGAAGCCGGTACCGGGGAATCCCCACCATCATCATGCCGCCGCTCACCGGCAGGGCTTCGATCACGGTTACCCGATATCCCCTCAGGGCCAGGTAATAGGCGGCGGTCATGCCGCCGGGACCGGCCCCGATAATGCAGACCTTGTGCCCGTTGTCCGGCTTGGGTTCCGGATTGTTATACTGCCGGGCGCTCATGGCCTTTTCCGCCGCAATGCCCTTCATATCCATGATGGCAACGGGAGCGTCCATCCGGGCCCGGACGCACATGAATTCGCATGGATGGGTGCAGACCAGCCCGCAGACCCAGGGGAAGGGATTGTCCTTTCGGATCACGTCAATGGCTTCCTCATACCGGCCCTGGCCCACCAGGGTCAGATAGGACGGGATATCAATGCCCGCGGGGCAGGCCATCTGGCAGGGGGCCGGCGTCAGCATGGGGCATGCCCCGGACGGGCAGGTGTGGGTCTGAATATGACCCAGAAACACTTCCAGATTCTCTTCAATATCCGCAATGATTTTTTTGCCGGCGGCCCTGACTTCCGGGGTTTCACCGGATGACGCCAGAAAATCAGCCCGTTTCATCATAGCGGTAATATGGTCCTCCTCGGCAAGGCCCTGGGAAATTTCCGCCAGAAATCCGGATATTTCCGATGCCTGCTGCCGGGTGCGGGGACTTTCAAAGGTTCCCTCCGCCATCTCTTTTTTCAGCCAAATACCGAGCGCGTTGACTTTACAGGTGGGGTCCGTCATTGGTTAAAGCCTTTTATCGATTGTAAACTATAATTAAGGATGCGATTCTAATTCTGGTGGTCACCATCATGAAGCATGGCTTTGGCGTAGCGCTCCCGCCGGACTTCGGGAATTTCGTCCGGTTTGCCAAAATACAGGCATTTGGTGGGGCAAACCGTCACACAGGCGGGCTGAAGCCCGCGTTTTACGCGATCATAACAGGAATCACATTTCACCACCTTACCGGTTTCCGGGTTCCACTGGGGCGATCCCCAGGGGCAGGCAGACATGCAGGTTTTGCACCCCACGCACACGTTGGCATCTACGATAACCACCCCGTCTTCCGGCCGCCGCTGCATGGCACCGGTAGGACAGGCAGCCACGCACCAGGGATTCTCGCACTGGAAACAGGGCATAAAGGCAAAGGCCATCTGGGCCCGGGGCCCTACCCACTGGGGACCAATGGTCACCAAAAGAGACGGGAACGGGCCCCGGGGAAGATTCTGCCGGCTTTTGCACGCCGCCACACAGGCCTGGCATCCAATGCATTTTTTCTGGTCATGAAAGAGATAGTATTTACTCATCAATTTAACTCCCTGAAGCTTTGAATGGAACCGGTTTTGCGGATTTCCGCCGAGCCGGCCCAAGTAAAAATATCAGATGAAAATATCATATGCTGACATCGTCTGGCGATGGTCACCCGGTAAATCAAGTAAGAGAATAAAGCAATATTCATACCATTTTCTATCGCCCCTCCTTAAACAACGCCCGGGGAATCATAAACCAACAATTTGATTTTATTCATATTTAAAACAGTAAAAAGCCGGATGCCATTTTTTATTGGCAGTCAGACAAGCTGTCCGCAATAATTTTCTTGCAGTGATATAATATTTATGCTTTAAATAATAACTAATAAATTTAGATTGATAGCAGTATATGCAAAAAAAATATTGCATATGAATATTTTTTACAATCCATTCCTCCGCCGGATGGGAGGCCGGGAGGGTAATTTTTTTGTAAGCGTTCACAGGGCACCGCATCTGCTTTGTTCCCAGGCACTTGAAGTACGACAAGTACGTCTGCATGCCCGGCGCCTCGCACCTGCAGCACCCTGCAAACGCTTACAGACCACTGTTTTACAAAAAATTGAAATTTTCGACCCCGTGAGCGGGTACATTTTTTTACACTGTGTCAATTCAACAGACAGTCTCTATTACTGCACAACCGGTTGCGCGTCCTGCCTCGGTCCAGGATCATTTGGTTAAAGTGGCATAAACATTGCATTTGTAGCCGCAATAACACTTCAACCGCTGACATTAAAAAAATGGCATTTAACTTTTGCAACCGACAGGAGGTAATCAGTGAACAAAAAATGTAACAAATGGATTCTATTCAGCATGCTGGCCGTTATACTGGCCGGCCCCCTGCTGGTGACCGGCATTGCCACGGCCGAGTCCCTGGAAGCGGCCATTGCGGCCACTCCCGCCGGTACGGAACCGGGACAACTCGATCCCACTGCTGCCCCAGGTTTTCTGGGCATTCCCGGGGCTCCGGACCCTGCTCTCATCATCGCCTTTTTGTGGGCCGTGTGGGTGGGATGGATCTTTTCCACCGTGGGTGCGTTCGGCGGTATCATGTCCGGCGTGGGCCACATTACGGTGTTTGGGCTGGCGGATTATGCCAAGACCTTCCGGCAGACGTCCCCTTCCCTGAACTCTTTGCTTACCGACAGTATCCGGGTATCCAATCAGTGGATGGTAGGCTTAAGCGCGCTTGTTGGGAGCTTCAACTATTATAAAATGGGCCGTCTGGTGCTGCCCCTGGCCATTTTTCTGGCCATCGGTTCGGTGTCCGGCAGCTACCTGGTGCCGGTTCTCACCGCCGGGAAAATCTCCCTGAAAGCCTATCTTGGATACTTCGGTTTAATCGTGCTGGTGCTGGGCGGTTTTCTGTTTTATGAAACCACCCCCCGGGGGCAGGCCCGAAAAAAAGAAGCCAAGGCTGCGGCCGATGCGTTTGAAAAAGCAAATGTTGAAAAATGCGATACCCTGAAGCCGGAAGATTGTGGCGTAAAGGTAGTGGAATGGAGCCTGAAAAATGTCCGGTTCACTTTCTACGGCGTGGAATTCAAATTCAAGCCCATTATTCCCGTAATCGGCGGATTTTTCATTGCCGCTATTGCGTCTTTTCTGGGTGTGGGGGGCGGATTTCTGTTTGTGCCATTTCTGACCAGCGTGGCCGGACTGCCCATGTTTCTGGTGGCCGGCACCTCGTCACTGGCCGTGCTCATTGGCATGGTCACGAGCATTTTCACCTATATGTTTGTCAAAGGGGTGCCCATCTACTGGTCCCTGGTCGGCATGGAACTGGTAGGGGTCTTTGTGGGCTCCATGATTGGCCCCAGAACATCCAAGTACATCCCGGATATCTGGCTAAAACGCATTTTTGTGGTCCTGGCACTCTATGTTGGGTTGCGGTATACCACCAAGGGATTTCTGGGATTCAGTATTGTACCGCCGTTTTAAAGCAGGAATTTGTAATTTCACCGCATCTGCTGCGTCAAATGCCGCCTCGCATCGTTCACTATAGCGAGGCAGCATTCTCCTTGCACCTGCGGCAAACTTAAAAATCCCAAAGCAGTGAATAAAATGCTTCACCACATCGATGCGCTTCTGATTTCATTTTTCCGGGTGTTTCCGGTGCCCATTGCCGGATATCTGTTCGGCACCTTCTGCCTGGCCATGATATGCCTTGTGATCGGCCAAATCACCCAGGCCGTGATCTGGCGCTGGAACCGGCCGTGGCTGAACACGGACAACCGGGAAATGGTGCGCATGCACAACCTGTCTTTAAAAGCGCTTTCGGCCAAAGACAAAGCCGCCTACAAAGCCAGCAACAAGGTGGCTAATGACGCATTCGGCAAATTCTTTTTCTCCCGGATGGCCATGGGCATGGCCTCTTTATGGCCGGTGCCGTTTGCGCTGGCCTGGATGGACCAGCGCTTCGGGGATGTGGATTTTCACATGACAGGCATTGGCGAGGTCGGGTATCTTGCCACGTTTATTCCGGTCTTTATCCTGGCGGCCATTCTTTTTTCCAAAGTCAAAAATCACATCCCGTTTTTTGCGGCCGTGGCCCGGCAAATGCAAGCCGATGCCGAGGCCATGGGCCGCCCTATGAGGCTGTCCGATCTGATGAAAAAACCCGCCACAGAAAATTCCGCAGCAGCCGGAACTCCCGGGGAAAAAAGTGGAGAATAAACGAAAAAACGCATTGTCAGCCTTTTTTTACCGCAGCATGGGCCCGGCCCTTGTGATTTTACTTTTTGTTGCAACACCGGCCGGTGCCACCCAAACCCACGGTGACCCCGAAGGTCTGGTGGTGCACCAGATTTCCCACATTTTCTTCATGTTTTCCATGGGGCTTCTGATCTACTGGATCAAAACCCGCCGTCTGAGTGTCACCCCCGGATGGCGGTACATCCAGTATGCCGCATTTTTATTCATCATCTGGACCCTGGATGCTTTTTTCGCCCATCAGATCGATGAATTCCATGAATTGATCCGGGTCACCCGCACCGGTCCCTGGCAGATTCACATTGAAACAAACTCTCCGGCGACGGCGGTCGTATATTATCTGACCAAGATGGATCACCTCTGGTGCGTGCCGGCCCTCCTTTTCATGTATCTCGGCCTGCGACGCCTGAACCGGGAAGCCCGGGAAAAAAATCACCAGCCCCCTCCGCAAAGGATCGAATCATGACCATGACTGTGCTGCCCATCTGGCTGGTTGATGTTTTAGGGGCAACGGCCATGATCGTGCTTTCCGGACTCTGCATTTACCATGTGCGCGCCCTGACCCGGCGAGCCCCAAAAAACGTCATCTGGACCTATCTCTTGTGGGTATCTTACTGTTTATGCGGATTTGCCATCTCACGGTCCGCCGGCCATATTCTAAAGGAAATGCTGCTGATTTCGGGCCGGGATGAAACCTGGCAGGCCATCCGGCCTTACAGCGGCAGCGTGAATACGTTTCTCTTGTTTCTGGTGGCATCCATCACCCTCTTTTTTGAGCGGATCTGGCAGATTTATCACCAGATCTCCGGGGACCAGGAAGCCCTGACCCGGGCCCATGCGCAGGTGCTGGAACTCAATGAAACCCTTGAAAAACGCGTGGCCGAGCGCACCCGGGCCCTGGCCCGTTCTGAGAAACAGATTGCCCAGGCGGACAAACTGGCCTCCATCGGCCAGCTGAGTTCTGGTATTGCCCACGAAATCAACAATCCCTTAGGAATTATTCTGGGCTACACCCAGCTTTTGTCCCGCGGTGAAAAAACCGGGTCCCAGAAATATGAAGACCTCAAAATCATCGAAAAAAACGTCAAGGCCTGCAAAGCCATTGTGGAAGATCTGCTCAACTTTGCCCGCAGCCCCAAACCCCGGCAGGAAAAGGTCGACATCAACTTTCTGATTGACGACGTGCTCACGTTTATCCAGCGTCGACTCCGGCAAAACGCGATGACCATTGTCAAAGAGTACGATCCGGCAGCGCCGGCCATGATTCTGGACGGAGAAAAGATCCGCCAGGTGCTGATCAATCTGCTGATGAACGCCCAGCATGCCACAGACAACAAGGGCACCGTTATCATCAAAACCAGTTATGATCCGCCAGCCCGGCTGATGCGCATCCGCATCAAAGATAACGGATACGGCATTGAACGAGCGAACCTGAGCCGGATTTTTGATCCGTTCTTCACTACCAAATCCACGGGCGAAGGCACCGGCCTGGGACTGGCGGTGAGCTACGGCATCATTAAAAGCCATGGCGGCCAGATTGATGTTTCCAGCGAACCGGGGGTGGGAACCGAATTTACCATCACCCTCCCCGTCAATCCGGAAACACCCTTGCTAACCGAAAAAACTGAATCGGGAAAATAAACAGATGACTCCCAACGCCATACTTGTGGTTGACGATGAAGCCGATATGCGGCGTCTTTTAAAGCGCACCCTGGAGACAGATCTGGGATGCCGGGTGGTCACCGCGCCCTCAGGTAAAGCCGCGTTGTCACTGATCGACGAGGACCATTTTGATCTGGTACTGGCGGACATTAAAATGCCGGAAATGGACGGCCTCACCCTGCTCGTCCGGATCAAACAAAGCCATCACGATCTGACAGTGATGATGATGACGGCCCACGGCTCCATTGAAACCGCGGTGGAAGCCATTAAAATGGGGGCTTATGACTTCATCACCAAACCCTTTGATCTGGATTCACTGATTGTCCGCATTGAAAAGGCCCTGGAACGCAGCACCCTGATCAAGGAGAATCTCCGGCTCAAAAAAGCGTGTGAAAGCGCCCATATTTTCCAGGACATTGTGGGGGAAAGCCCGGCCATGCAACGTGTGTTTGAAACCATCCGCATGGTGGCCAAAACCGATCTCACGGTGCTGATCACCGGGGAATCCGGCACCGGCAAAGACCTGACCGCCCGGGCCGTGCACGCCTTAAGCGACCGGGCCAACGCCCCGTTTGTGCCGGTAAACTGCCCCACGGTGCCGGAACAGATTCTGGAAAGTGAACTTTTCGGATACAAAAAAGGCGCGTTTACCCATGCCACCCGCAACCGGCAGGGCATGTTTCAGGAAGCCCATAAGGGCTCTATTTTTCTGGATGAAATCGGGGATGTGAGCCCCGCCATTCAGACCAAACTGCTGCGGGTCTTGCAGGAAAAAGAAATCAAACCCCTGGGCGACACCGCCACCATCAAGGTGGATGTCCGGATTATCACTTCTACCAATCAGGATTTAAACGCCAAAATCGCCAATGGCGAATTCCGGGAGGATTTCTTCTACCGTCTCAATGTGTTGCCCATCAAACTGCCGCCGCTCAGGGAGCGTCGGGAAGATATTTCCCTTCTGGCCACCCATCTGCTTTCCAAACACTATGCCAAGCTCAACCGGCCGAAAAAACATATTTCCACGGATCTTCTGCGCATGTTCATGGACTATCCCTGGACCGGAAATATCCGGGAAATGGAAAATGTGATTGTCCAGGGCATCATGTTTTCCAAAACCGATGAGATCCGGCCTGAGGATATCGGATTTTCCGAAAAGTTCAAAACAGCAACAGCGGCCCCGGCAGTCTCGATGCCGACGGCCGCTGTTGCGGCGCGCTCCTATAAAGATGCCAAGGAATCCATGCTCGAAGCATTTAACGCTGATTATATCGGTCGCCTACTCCGAAAAACCGGTGGCAATGTCACCCAGGCGGCCCGGGAATGCGGTCTGGAACGCCAGTCCCTGCAACAGATCATGCGGCGCTATAACATCAGTGCGGATGATTTCAGAAACAGCGACGGCGCATAGGCTACAGGAACCTGCAACCCATGAGCCAGGCCGATAAAAAGGGTTGCAGGTTGCAGGTTGCAGGTGCCGGGTGTCAGGTTTCAAAAACGTATTTTCCAGCATCTGAAAACCGACACCTTCTGACAGCAATCCTCCACCCGCCACCCCTGCTTGTTCTTTTTTTCCCCGGAAATTGGAAAAAAGGCCCTAAAATTCACCCTTGATGGTCACGCCCAGTTCCGCTTGATAACGCACGGTGTAATCATTAATCAAATCATCATTATCGCACTCCACGCAATAAGTAAATTCCTTGGCCCGGTTTTTCAGATAGTAATTGATCACTTCTATTTGTTCGGCTGTGAGATCAAGTCTCTGGTAGCCGGATGGATTATTGATGGCCATTTCCGCAATGGATGTATTTTCTTCTCCGCTGATGGTCAGGCTGCATTTCAGGCCGCTTAAGGATGACGGGAACCATTGGGCTGCGTATTCAACATCCAAATACCGCAGAGCCACGGACTTGATGTCTATCTGATCCAGATCGTCAATATCGTCTTCGATTTTTTTCAGCTCCGCTTTCACGCTGGTGGTGGCGCAGTTGTCGCCTGCGGCCGCCGCGATACGGAGATTTTCGTCCACTGTGACCGATTCCAAGGTAATTTCAGCGTCTTCTTCAAAATCGATGTTCACCAGATCTTTGGCATCATCACTGTCTGATCCCACAATAGCCATAAACCCGATTAAAATCACGCATAACAGCCCCAGTTTCCGAAAGCCTTTCAACACACTGCCCTTTGAAACGCGCTTCATAATGATTCCCCTTTGCTGTGAAAATTCATCCCAAATACTATTATTGACGCAAGCCCAAAATGTTTCTACTAAATATACTGTCTGGTTTGCGAGGGATCAATAAAAAAACCTGGAAGCACCTGAACTAAGGGCTTTCAATTAAGAAACCAGTAAACCCGCCGCGCTGGCACTTAAAAGGGCAGGCCCATGACCGAAACAGATAAAACCCCCTTAGTGCTCAACCAAATGCAGTTGCTTATCGGTCTATTGCTGCTGGTTGCAGGATGCCTGTTCTACGTCACGGCGCGGGTCCCCGCAGATGTCTATTTTACGCGATTTTTTGGCCTGGAAACCCGATTACATGTCCCGGATGCTTTTACATTGGGCACTGTGGGGCCTCGACTGCCGGCCTTTATTCATGTGTGCGCGTTCAGCCTGATGACCGCCGCGCTGATGGGAAATTCGAAAAAAAAAATGATATCCGTCTGCCTGGGCTGGTTTCTGGTTAATTTCGTCTTTGAAATGGGCCAAAAATACAAACAAACCGCGGCCAGCCTGGTGCCGGACAGTTTCCGGCATCTGCCTTTTTTGGACACTACCCGATCCTATTTTCTGAACGGTACCTTTGACTGGCTGGATGTCGCTGCTGCCGCCGCCGGCGCAGGGGCCGCGTATCTCATCTGGCTGACCACAAAAAGATATCATTACACAGGAAAATCACATGAAACTCAATTTTAAGGAAAGTAACGGACCGGTTGATTCGGCCATTGAAGCTTTAATCCGACAAGCCGGCGGCATCGAACGACCTCGCATCGTAAGAGAAATGATTATCGCGGCACTCAAAGCCGGCCAGGAGGACGAGGGCGGCGTGGATCTCAAAATGATGAACACCTCACTCAAGGAAATGCGGTATACCACCAAAGTTTTTGCCGGTTACCGTCATTTTAAAAAGGTAACGGTGTTCGGGTCGGCCCGGACCCGGCCGGATGAAAAGGCCTATGAAATGGCCCGGCAACTGGGCAAAAAACTGGCCCAAGAGGGATACATGCTCATTACCGGCGGCGGGCCTGGCATTATGCAGGCGGTTCATGAAGGGGCCGGACCGGAACAATCCTTCGGAGTCAATATCCGCCTTCCTTTTGAGCAACACTCCAATCCGGTGGTGGACGGGAACCCTAAAAACATTGTGTATAAATATTTTTTCAACAGAAAAGTGGCTTTTCTCAAAGAATCAGACGCTGTGGTGCTGTTTCCGGGAGGATTCGGCACCCACGATGAAGCCATGGAAACATTAACGCTGGTGCAGACCGGCAAGCGCAATCCCGTGCCCCTGATTCTGGTTGACACCCCCGGCGGCAGTTATTGGTCCGGCTGGATCCGGTTTGTAAAAAACCACCTGCTGGCGGGCGGCTATATCAGCGAACCGGATCTGAATTTGTTTGAACGGGTTGGAGATATCGACGCGGCAGCCGAAACGATCAACCGATTTTATTTCCGGTACCACAGCCTCCGGTATGTCGACAATCAGACGGTTCTGCGCCTGAGTGCCCCCATTGATCAAGAGCGGGTCAACGCAATGAAATCTGATTTTAATACCATGCTGACCCCCGGCGGGGACATGCGGCTTTCCGGCCCGCTTCCCGCGGAAGCCGATGAACCGGAAATCCGCCACCTGCCACGCCTGGTGGTGGATTTTAACCGGAAAAACTTCGGCCGCTTAAAACAACTTATTGATGCGGTGAACCAAAAGTGAAAATGCGGTATTGGCTCGTGACATTGCTTGCCGGCGCAGTCTTCTCTTTATCCGGCTGCGCCACCATGATCGTAGGCATTGATAACAGAGATAAAATGCTCAATGATACGACGCTCCAGCTCAGCCCGGTTTACACCCGCAGCCATATAGATCTCTGGCTGATCTATTTTCCGGTTTGGGCGTTTACCGGCAATTACAATCAAAAAGGCGACAGCGCGTATGCCAAAACAGCAGCCGTTCTTTTCGGACCTTTTACCATTGCTTTCGGCACGGCGGATCTCCCCATATCATTGGTTGTGGATACGGTAACACTTCCATGGGATCTTAAGGATCGGAAGAAAACACGGATAAGAGATAAAGTGATATCTCCGGGCCAAAAGGACCCGGATTAATCAGACCATAGAACGCGTCTTACCGCCACCCATTGGTGTTTTCAGGAAAGCTAAAAAAATACGAATTTCGGGTTCAGCATTAAGACGGTGGACCTATCCCGGCAAAAGAGGCGATCGATCATTGACTTTTTATCCCGCACATGATAGCGATGTTTCGACAAATCGCTTCAGCCGCTTTTGTTTTTTCAGCCCCGATATTCTATGGCGGGCAAACTACAGGGCATTGGTTACAGCCTTCTTGCTTCTTAACCTCAAAACGGCTTAGATTTTTTGATGGGCTCTTCGAAAAAACGCTCCCAGATCCGGATGCTTCAGGATCAGACCATTGCCTTGCTCAAAGAAACCGGTCTATATACGTATCACAGTTTTAATGTTTCCAAGACGCTGTTTCCGCTTGCCCGGCTGTTGGCAGGACGCGAAAATGTAAGCGTCGATCAGCTTTCCGGCGTTCTGGACAATATTTTTACCGCCTTGTATGACCATCCCCTGACCCGTCACAGCAAGTCCATCACCCGGTTTCTGCGTCGCAAAAACGTTATCCCCAATGAAAAATCCACGGAAAAACTCATCCGGTATGTTATCGAACAGATTCTTCTCCGGAGCCCGATCAAAGTGCCGGAAGTAGTGGTCAATGAATTCTGGATTTTTTTTGACGAACTTTTCAGCGAACCCGAACTGAAAGGTCTGGCAGAACTCAACCTGGATATCCTCCGAATTATTCTCCGGTGCTATGAGCCCCTGATGGTGGAAATCATCAATTTGCTGAAGGAAACCAAACGGCTCAACAAAACCATCATCAATGACCTGCTGAAGCGGGTCAGCATTGTGCGCGGTGATCTCGTGATTATCCGCCGCCAGATCAAGGCCCTCCGGTATATCAAACCATTTTTTCAGACAGATCCCAAAGATTTCCACACCCAGGCACAGCTTGTGGCGAACATGGTGCGGGAGTTCGGGCCGTTTTTTATTAAAATGGCCCAGGTGGCCGCGGCCAACGCGGATTTTCTTCCCCGGGAAATCGCCAAAGAACTGATGGTTTTCCAGGAAGACGTGGCCCCCATGAGCGCGGAAGAGGTATACGATGCCTTTGAAGAAAGTCTGGGCAAGAAACCTTATGAATGCTATTTTGATTTTGATGTTGAAAAACCATTGAAATCCGGCTCCATCGGGTCCGTGTACCTGGCAAAAAAACCGATCATCCGAAACGGACGGGAAGAACTGAAACCCATTATCGTGAAAATCGCCCGCAACGGCCTGGACAGGGAGTTCCTGCTGGGCCGGACCGTGATCGGGGTGGCGATTATCAGCAGCCATTACTGGGCCCCCCACTCCAAACTGGCCCCCTTTCTCGAAGCGCTTCAGCAGCAGGCAGATGAATTTGTGACCGGCTTTCAGCGGGAGCTGAATTTTGAACAGGAGGCGGAAAACCAGCGGCGGTTTGCCCGCCGAAGCAAAGATTCCCTGATCTGGAATGTGCCGGAAGTATTTTCCGCGTCCAAGCGCATCATTGAGATGGAATATATCGAAGACGCTACCAACATCGCCCAAATCCTGAATTTTATCCCGAAGAAAAAGCGCAATAAAAACGCCCGCATGATCGCCTCCCGGTTTTTGTACACCATTTTGCTGCACACCTTTGTCTATCAGGAATTTCACGGCGACCTCCATCCCGGGAACGTATTGTTCAATGCCAATGGTGACATTTATTTTGTGGACTGGGGCAATTGTGTGGATCTGCAGGGGAAATGGAAGCCCCTGTGGGACTATGTTTCCGGCGCCCTGGTGGCAGATGTGGAACTGCTCACCACCGCCCTGATCAATATCAGCTCCAATCCGGAACAAAACCGTAAACGGGAGGCGGAAATCCGATGCACCCTGGCCCGGACCCTTAAAAACAAAAACGTCCTCCGCCTGACACCGCCTTTTGTCTTTCAGCTCCGGCGGGAAGGAATCAGCGGGATCTACCGCCGCCTGCAGGTGGTGCTCCACCTGATGTCCAACACCCAGCATCTGGGACTGGTGGTCAAAAGCGAATATCTTCACCTGTCCCGATCCATTGCCGCCATTGCCGGCACCTACCTGAATCTTTACAAAGGCATTCCCAGAATATTTCTGTGCATGGATTCGGTCCGGACCATCACCCAGCTTCCCGTATCCCTGGTGCTGGATAAAATCGCGGACAAACAGAGCGCCCAGTATATTCAGCTCCTGCACCGCCTGCCCCTGCTCACGGGATTCCGCAATCCATCACCCATTTACTTAGACAATGCCGCCACCTGTCTTCCCGAACCCATGAAAATGGCCGGCTAACTCTAATCATCCAAAAAGTCCGCTTTCATCCTAAAAAAAACTGTTTTCTCCTTGAAGCACCGCACCGTAGTGATTATTTTTTGTTAATTGTCACCCAACACCTAAAACAAGGGAAAACCAATGAAAACACTTTTGCTGTTGCTACTGATCTTCGGCGGGTACTTTTTTATGCAGCTTTACCTGCTGCCCAAACTCGGCATTTCCACATGAATGCGGGACGCCTGCCAGGCGGCGGGAAACAAAACCTCGCACAAAGACGCACTTCCTTCGGACATGTCACACACATCCGATAAACCATAATCTTGACAAAACACGCGATAGTAAAGGAGAAAAAAATGGCTCAGCCTGAAGAAATGTATCAGTGTCAGACAGTGAATTGCGGTTGCATCTATGATCCGGACCGGGGGGACCGGAAGGGAAAAGTTGCCAAAGGAACCAAATTTGGAGAGATCCCCGAAGAATGGAAATGCCCGGTATGCGGTGCCGGGAAGAAATGCTTCCGGCCGCTGGGCGGACCCGGTTCAGCGGCCGCAGAAAGCTGCTGACCTGATGACAACCCGGGCCGAACCGCAACCCGGGCACTGGCTTATTTCAGGCGGTTTCTACCAGACCGCTGAAAACCGGACCGTTGAAAATAAAGGGCGCCGGCAAGCACCAGTATGATAACGATGTTGACGGTTACCAGCACATTAAAAACGTGCTTGGGAATACGAATGTATTCACCCTCTGAAGCCGGATGCGGTTCTTCTTCCGGCGGGGTTTCCGGCGCCGCCACGGTTTCCGTCTCCGCAACCGCATCCGGCGAATTCAGCAATATGTCCATCAGTCCCTTGGAAAGCAATACCCGGGCCTGTTTGTCCCGCTCTTTACTGGACAGGCTGCCCAGCACCACGACAATGGCCCGGGCATTATTTTTTTGGGCAGTGGCGGCCATGGAAAAACCGGCTGCATAAAAATATCCGGTTTTCAGGCCGTCGCACCCATCAAAATCCTTGAGCAGATGGTTGTGGGTTCGCATGACAAAGGGTTCCGGCGCATCCAGCCGGAACTTGCGTACCGTTGTTGCGGTGTATTTCAGTGCTTCCGGATAGTTCACGACAAGCTCACGGCTAAGGAGAGCCATGTCCCGGGCCGTGGTCACATCCGGCTTTTCACCGCGTGACGGTGGCAGACCGTGCACGGAATAAAACTTTGTGTTTTTCATGCCCAGTTCCCGGGCTTTTTTATTCATCAGCTCCACAAACACCGGCTCACTGCCCGTATAATGGGTTGCAAGGGCCAAGGCCGCGTCATTGGCGGACTGTACCATCATGGCATAAATCAGTTCTTCAACGGGAAAAACTTCCTTTTCCTTTAAATAAACCTGGGAGCCGCCCATTTTCGAGACGCGGGCCGATACCGTGACCGGCTCATCCAGAGAAAGATGCCCGGCCCGTATCCCGTCCAGAACAATCAAGAGATTCATCAGTTTAATCATACTGGCAGGATAACCCTTTGCATCCGGATGATCCTCAACGATTACCCGTCCGGAAGCCGCATCGATCGCAATGGCCCCGACATAGGGACTTTTGGAGATCTTCTGAAGTCCGTATGCCGGGGAAATTAAAACAACAACCGCCAGAAAAACAAGGACGCCGCCCAAAAAGCGGGATACGATTTTTCTCATATATTCATATCCATAAAATACAGTTTGTTATCATTTGTTTGGTCGATTTTTCCAATAAATTGGAATTTCGAGTATACCGGTAAAATTTTTTTCGTGTCAAGAGGCATGAAAAACGATGGCATGAACTGACAAGATCTGATCCCTTGCGGCGAAAACAAGGGAAACAATGGCGGGAACAATCGAAAAACGCAAAGACAGGATTAAAACAGTTGCAGGCAGACTTTTTGATCGCCTGACGCACTATAGCACCGTCCGCTGTCAAAACCGCGGATTTCAGCGGGGCGACCTAACATTAACATTCTGAAATATCTTCGATGGTGGCGTGCTTTTGTATAAATTTATCCAACAGCGCGCTCTGTTCGGTGTCCAGATCCCCGAACTGAATCCCTACCTGGCTTTTAACAAATGTGGTGAAAAGACTTTTACTGTCCAGACAGGCTTCCGACACTTTTTTGGACGGCACACTTCTCAGATAAAACACCCGACCAGTAACGAATATATCCGTCTCAAAAAAATCAGGAATATGCTCTCCGTTGGCAATAGTCACCAGCGAGAGACCGCCTTTGCTGATGTTGTTGATCTTACATAGAATCTTGGAACCATTTTCAATAAAGGCGAAGGATTCGTCGCACACCTTGAAGCGTTTGTGCATTCGCCGGTCAATGCGGTTAGCCATGATCATGACCTCCGTTTCCAAAAAAATCATGATGGACGCCGACAGCGGGACGGACCGTTCTTTCTATTTGTCCCCGGTAAAAAAGACGAAAAATCAGAATGAAAACCATGGCTGACGGCTTGTGCGCGGAGTTTACGGGCACTGATTTATAATCAGCATAGAACATACTATAAAAAATAAAAAATAGCAATCAAAACATCGCCCTTTACCAGAAACATCATTTGTATTCAGGAATCAGGGCCATTGCAATAAAGACAGACAGCATTCAGAAGCCGGGAACAGGCAAAAGCAAAATGCGCTGAAGCGCCCTCCAATCAAAAATCCCTTGTCTTTCAATCGAACTGCCCCTATTGTAAAGCCAAACAGTTGCCCCGATTGATGGGCATACCCGATGATTTCAGAACATAAACGGCTCCTATGGAAAGCACCAAACATCTTCTCATATCCCTTGCCCTTTGTTTGGCAACGTTTATCATCGGCACCGCCGGATATATGATTATTGAAGGATGGAACCTGACAGATGCTGTTTATATGACCATTATCACCATTACCACCGTCGGATTCAGTGAAATCCATCAGATGAGCCAGTACGGGCGGATATTTACCATCGGGCTGGTTTTTTTCGGTGTGGCGTTTTTTCTCTTTGTCGCCGGTTCCATGGTTCAGTTCATGGTTGAAGGCCGCATCCGGGAAATTATGGGGAGACGAAACTTGAATCGCAAAATCGAACATTTAAAAAATCATTACATTGTCTGCGGTTACGGCCGGATCGGCCGGGTGCTGTGCAAGCATTTTCAGGCCCATCCGTCACTAACCATGGTCATCATTGAAAAGGATGAAAGCCTGATCCCTGAAATGGAATCCGACGGCGTCCTTTATATTTCCGGCGATGCCTCAGAAGAAGACATCCTGATAAATGCAGGCATCGCAAAAGCAAAGGTGCTTGTGGCGGCGCTTGCCACAGACATTGACAATGTGTTTCTCACCCTGACGGCAAGACAGCTGAACCCCACTATTTTCATTGTGGCCCGGGCAAGCAGCAAAGCCGCAAAATCCAAGCTTCTGGCCGCCGGCGCCAACCGCGTGGAATCCCCTTATGATATCGGCGCGGTCAGCATGGCCCAGCGGGTGTTGCGGCCGTCGGTCACCACGTTTCTGGATCTGGTGTTCGCCTACAACCGAAAAGACATTCAGATGGAAGAAATTCCGGTGGATCCGGCCTCCCCCCTGGTCAATGTGATGCTCAAGGATTCCGGCATCCGCCAGAAATTCAACCTGATTATCATTGCCATCAAAAAACCCAACGATGAGATGCTGTTTAATCCGTCTTTTGAAACAGTCATCAACAGCGGCGACACGGTGATTGCCATGGGAAAAACCGAGGGACTGGTGGAACTGGAAAAAATCCTGCGCCCCCGGGACTGGAAAGCAGGCCGGCCATGAAGTGGGTAGAAGCCAGAATCACCTTTGAATCGCGGGATCCTGCCATGGCATCGGATCTGATTTCAGAAATCTTTTATGATTTCGGCCTCCAGGGGGTAATTGTTGAATCCCCCGGCACGGAATCCGGTATCGACTGGGCCGAAAACGACATTACGGTTCACACGGAACATGCGGTGATCGGCTATTTCCCTAAAAACGGGCAGTTGGCCGAACGATGCCGGATGCTGGAAGAAAAACTGAACCTTTTACACCAGTCCTTCCAGATAACAACCCAGCTTGCCTATCATGATATTGATGAACAGGACTGGGCCCACTCGTGGAAGCAGTATTTTTTCACGGAAAAAATTACAGACACCATTGTCATTAAGCCGTCCTGGCGCACTTACCAGGCCGGGCCAGAAGAGATTGTTCTGGAAATTGATCCGGGCATGGCCTTCGGCACCGGCACCCACCCCACTACCCGCATGTGCATTGCCCTGATCGAAAAATACATCCGACCGAAAGACACCTTTTTGGACATCGGCACCGGTTCTGGTATTCTCATGATTGCCGCAGCAAAGCTGGGAGCCGCAGCCACGACCGGTATTGACAACGATGAAATGGCGGTATCCGTGGCCCGGCAGAACCTCGCCAGAAACTATATTCCAAAGGGAAAATACGAAATTAAAACCGGCAATCTGACGCATGATCTCAATAGCCGCTATTCACTGGTCGCCGCCAATATTCTGTCGGAAATTATTGTGCAGCTGGCAGACGATGTTCAGAATGTGATGCTGCCTGGAGCTTTTTTCATCTGCTCGGGAATTATCGAATCCAAACAAAAAATGGTGGCGGACAAACTGACGTCTGTCGGTTTTTACATTCTTGAGACGCGGATCGAAGAAGAATGGGTGGCCATGGTGGGGCGGTTGGCCCGGAACTGAGCGCTTTCAATGTTGACGGCTTCGCAAAAAGTCCAAATTCTTTGTTGCGCTGCATCCCTCGCTGCTTCAGCGTACGATAGGTACGCATCATTGCTCGGGATTTGCGCGCCTCGAATTTGGCACTTTTTTCTTTGCCATCTAATTCCGAGTTTTTACGATTGCATTAATGTCGACCGGCATTAAATCAAAATTCAGGTTGACGCAAAAAAGGCATCCCGCCGAATGGCGGGATGCCTTTTTAATTTTTTTTAAACAATCTAACTTCTTTATACCACGGTCACATTCACCGCTGCCGGGCCTTTCTGGCCCTGCTCAATTTCAAACGACACCCGGTCACCATCATTCAGAGACCGGAATCCGGTTGAATTGATGGCGGAATGATGAACGAACACATCCGGTCCGCCGTCTTCCTGTTCAATAAAACCAAAACCTTTGGTACTGTTAAACCATTTTACTGTGCCATTAGCCATTACAACATCCTCCTAATAAAAAATTTTTCATGGTTCCAGACTGCAGGATGCCACTTTGACAAATGGATAATTCCTTCAGACGAAACGAAAACGGCCCGCCACAAAAAAGCGGGCCCATATACTGGATTGTCTTTTAACACACTCTTTCGAAATAGCAAGCTATTTTTGATGATCCGCTAAAATACTTCCACAATCTCAGAGGCCGGGATCAGGCGAACCCGCTTTTTCAAATCCGGCAGCGCCGCTTTCAATACCTCATAGGTGACTTCATAGGGATGTCCGATCCCTAAGGCTTTGCCGTGAACTTCCGCAATGACGGCCAGATGATCTACCTGAGCGCGAATTTCCGAAGCGGTGCGCACATGATCCAGAAACACATCCCGCTCCGCAAACGGCACGTTGAAGAGCCGCGCCGAAGACAAACTCAGGGTGGCGGCTGTGGTGCGGCTGTCAACAAAAAACAGACCCCGTTTTTTGAGCACCGTGAAAATCTGGTTCATCTCGTCGGACATGGTGGTGGTTTTGGACCCCATGTGGTTATTCACCCCGCACACGCCGGGGATCAGATCAATATTGTCATTTAACTGCTTGATCCGCTCATCCGGTGTCATGGCGGTAAGAAGCGCCCCGGGGCCCGGATCGATCAGGGGATATTCCACCGGTTCCATGGGCTGGTGAAGCATGACCTCATGACCGGACTTCCTTGCCAACTCTGCAATCTGCCGGAAATAGACACTGTGAGGCAGCACCGCGCAGGTCAGGTTCGGGTCCAGGGCCAAAAATTTTTTGGCCATGGCCAAATCATAGCCGAAATCATCAATAATAATCGCCAGCATCGGCCGCTGATCCGGCGTCACGGGTGGGGCTTTTCGCTTTGTAGTTTCCATCACCTTGGGGGTGGCGGCTGCTCGTTGGGACGGAATCGGTGTTGCCGGAAAAATTTCAAAATCCGGTTTTTCAAATCTTGCAATTTTTAGCGGCACTGTTTTTTCCGTGGATTTTGACGGGGATTTGACGGGAGTGTCGATTTTTCCGGGATGCAGCAGCACGTAAGCCACAAACACGGCAAACGCCACAAAAAAACAGGCGGTCGAAAGGGTAATCAGGCGGTCCCCGATAGCACTGCGGGATTTCTGGATGGTTTTACCGCGCACTGCAGCCTTTTTTTTTGTGGGGGCCGTTTTTTTGACAGTGCCTGTTTTTTTTACAACGCCGGATTTTTTTGAGGATGGTTTTTTTTTAGCAGCTGTTTTTTTCTTTGCTGGTGATGTCTTTTTTTCCGCCATGGACTCTCTTCTTCTACCTATTTGCGATCAACTATCCGGACCAGGGATTCAAACCCATCAAAGGCGCAATCCGATTGCGCCTTTGATGGGGTCTAACATGATTCAATAAGTATAGTTCCAGTTTTTTCTATTTCATCCCCTGGAATATCTCGTACCCTTTCAGAATTTCATACGCCCGGTTGATCTGGGAGTCCAGAAGCATGGCATTGGAATCCGTGGAGCTGTGCTCGTACAGGGCATCCCGGAGCCGGATGATCCGCTCGGCCTCCGTCATTTCCTCTTTGTCCGATGCTTTGTCATCGTTTTTATCTTCAGCGCCGTCAATTAATTCACCAATTTCGTCAATGACCTCGGATTCATTATCACCGGCCAGATGATTTTTCAGGTCCCCTTCTTTGATCAGGTTCGCGTCAAATCCGTCGCCGGCCCGTTCATCCAGCAGCTGCCGCTTAACCACCAGATCCGGAATAATGCCTTCCGCCTGGATGGACCGCCCGCTAGGTGTGTAATATCTGGCAATGGTGTATTTCAGGGCATATCCGTCCCGCAGGGGCCGGACCGTCTGCACCGATCCCTTGCCAAAAGAGGTGGTGCCCAAAACAAGGGCCCGATGGTTATCTTGGAGCGCACCGGCCACAATTTCCGACGCACTGGCGCTGCCGCCGTTGATCAGAAGTACAATGGGATAGCCCTTGGCCTCATCACCAGGCTGGGCGTCATAAGAATCTTCTGCTTCCCCCTCCCGGCCCCGAATGCTGACAATGGTGCCGGCATCCAGAAATACATCCGCCACCTTGACCGCCTGGTCCAGCAGCCCGCCGGGATTATCCCGCAAATCAAGGATCAGTCCCTTCAGGGGATCGCTTTCATTTTCCAGCTTCTCCAGCGCCGTCACAACTTCATCAGTGGTATTTTCCCTGAAATTGGTGATCCATAAATACCCGTAACCGGGCTTCAGGGTCAGGGACCGGACACTGTCCAGGGGAATGACCGCCCGGACCAGGGTTAGATCAAGAATCTCCGATTCTCCTTTCCGGAAAATACTGATTTCAACCGGTGTTCCCGGCTCGCCCCG
The DNA here is from genome assembly GCA_963675805.2 of Desulfobacterales bacterium. Lineage (GTDB taxonomy): Bacteria > Desulfobacterota > Desulfobacteria > Desulfobacterales > Desulfosalsimonadaceae > SURF-3. The sequence continues at coordinate 1,173,712 of CAXXNU010000007.1, forward strand.
CATCTTTTTCACCGCTTCCCAGAGCATCATGCCTTTGGTGGGTTCCCCGTCCACCCGGATGATGATATCCTGGGCCTGGACCCCGGCCTTGTAGGCGGGAGTGCCTTCAATGGGAGAAATGACCGTTAAGCGGTTGTCCCGCATGGTGATCACAATGCCGATACCGCCGAATTCGCCTTTGGTTTCGGACTGAAGATCGTCAAAGGCTTCCGGCGGCAAAAAGGACGAATGCGGATCCAGGCTGCTCACCATGCCCTGAATGGCTTTTTCGATCAACTCCTTGGTTTCCACCGGTTCCACATAATTTTTTTCAATTTCGGAAATCACATCGGAAAAGAGCCGGAGCCCTTCATAGGTGTCACTGTCCTGCTTTGCCACACCGAACACCACGGACGCGGATATGATGATGGCAGCGACACAAACAACAAGCAGCCCGCTTTTCACCAGGTGTTTCTGTTTCTGGGTCATGAAAATCTCCTTTTAACTTTTATTTATCCATTCCAGCGGATCAACGGGATTGCCCTGATATCGGATCTCAAAATAAAGAGACGGCCCGCTGATGGAGCCGGTATCACCCACGGTGGCAATCACTTCTCCGGTTTCCACCGTGTCGCCTTTTGCTCTGAAAAGTTCTTCGGCATGGGCATACACCGTGTGAAAATGCTTTCCGTGCGCAAGAATAATCACATTGCCATATCCCTTTAACCAGCTTGAATAGATGGTCTTCCCGGAAAAAATCGCCCGGATCGGGGCACCGCGGCCGGACTGAATTTCAATGCCGTTGCGAAAATTGGACGCCCCGGACTGCGGCTCGACATATTTTCCGAATTTTGAAATGACTTTACCGTTAACCGGCATTTTTAGCAAGCCCTGATAAGCGGAAAAATTGTTATGGCCCTCCCGGGAGGCATCGCTCTCCCGTCGAAGGGAGTCAATGGTTTTGTCCATCTTAATGGCGGCATCCTGCAAATATTTGATGGTCGCCAGCCGACTGGTTTTTTTCTGTTTGATTTCCGCAAGCAGTGCTTCTCTCTGTTTTTTTTCCTTTTCCAGGGCAGCCGCGGTGGCCCGCGCCTTTTGGTTTAATTTTTCCTTTTTATTTTTCTCGGCGGTCAGTTCCGTCATCAGCCCCCTGAGATGGGCTTTTTCCCCCGCCAGGCGACCAATGACAGACTGATCATAATTCAAAATTTTCTCAACCCCGGTTCGCCGGCGCATCAAATCCTGGAGGGATGTTGCGGATGCCAGCAAGTTGGCCTCCCCCAGCTTGTGCAATTTGTAAAGTGCTACCAGCCGCTTCAGAGCATACCCGCTGCGCTTGTTAATCTGCTTTTCAGCCGCTTCTATTTCCCCCCGCTTTTTCGCGATGGTGGCATCCACCGCACCCAGTTCAGATTCTATGGCTGCCAGGGTCTGCCGGACCGTGTTGAGGGTTTGATCGGTTTTATGAAGCTTTTTGACTATCGCCTTTTCCCGGCGATTATAATCGGCAATTTCTTCCGTATGACGCCTGACTTCCTCCTGAATCTCCCGGGCCCGGGCTGCGGCGATCTCCAGCTCCGACTGTTTTCCGTCGGTGACGGTATGAATGGTATACAATTTGACGAACCGGCTCTCATCCGCAATATACCCGACATCCGACTCATGAAACACCTGGAGCCATCCCCGGTCATGAGCCAGCACCCTGACCTGATCGTCCTTTTTCAGGACCTTGACCACGGCATATCCGGTTCCTGCTCCCAGGCGCATGTTCAGGCGGTCCACTGCCACCACACCGATTTCCCGGCTCTCAAACCCTGATCCGGCGGCCGCCCCTAAAAGCCAGAAAACCAGAATTCCGGCGCTGATTACAGTTTTAAAAATTTTCTGATGGAAAAATAGCATCCCACCCACCCGATCATCATGCTGCAAAAAATCAGCGCCACGGCAAATTCCATTGAAACGAACCGGATTTCAAAAAAAGAAAAAACCGTATCCCTGGAAAAATTGGGCACGGTGAGGATATAGGCCAGATAAAGCAAAACCACGCCGGCAATGCCCCCGAGAAATCCCTGGGCCAGGCCGGCGATAAAAAGCGGATATTTGATAAATGCTTCGTCCGCGCCGATAATCCGGATGACCTCGATTTCCTCCCGCCGGGAATACATGATCAGCCGGATGGTGTTGGCAATAATGAGGAAGGTGGCGATAAAAAAAATCCCGGCCAGCACGAGGCCAGTGATCTTAAATAAATTATAGATCCCGTTAAAACGATGGAGCCACTTCTGGGCATATTCCACATCTTCCACATGGGGCCGGGCGGCAATGGTTGCTGCCAGGTTTTCAATATCCACGAGGTTGCGGAAGGAATCGGCCAGTGTAATTTCAAACGCATCCGGCAACGGATTCTTTTCAAGACCGTCCAGCAAAGATGACTGCCGGCCGATTTTTTGCCGAAGATCCTCGTATGCGTCCGCCTTGGAAATAAATTCAACCGCGGATACCCCCTGCAGATATAAAATATTCTTTCTGATCTCATCCCGGTCCGCCGCCGGCAGATCGTCCGCAAGATAAGCGACAATGCGGACACCCTTTTGCCAGGCATCCAGAAAATCCGTGGCATTATTGAAAAAAAGGGAAAAAGCGCTCACAATAAATACGGATAAGGCGATGGTCACAATGCTTACCACATGCAGAAACTTATTGTCGCGAATATCCGTCATGGCACGCCGCAGGGCATTTATCAGCATGGGCACTTATTCCTGTTCTTCCGGGCGGTTCGGATTTTTTGCGGCTTCCGGTATCTCCGGCACTGCTATCCGGCCTTTTTCCAGGCGGATCATTCGGCCATTATGATGGTTAATCATCTGCTGATCATGGGTGGCGATAATCACCGTGGCCCCGCTGCGATGCACCGCCTTGAGCAGACTGAAAATCCGGGCCGCGGAATCCGGATCCAGGCTGCCCGTGGGTTCATCTGCCAGGACAATTTTGGGCGCTCCCACCATTGCCCGGGCCACGGCCACCCGCTGTTTTTCACCGCCGGACAGCACCGGCGGCAGCTCATCCGCGCGGTCGCCAATGCCCACGTATTCCAATGCTTCCATGACCCATGGACGTATTTCTTTGGGTTTTAATCCACCAACCTCCAGCACCAGGGCAACATTCTGATAGACGGTTTTGGTGGGAATGAGTTTAAAATCCTGAAAAATGACCCCCAGCCGGCGGCGAAGGGCGGGGAGCTGTTTCCGGGACATCCGGGCGAGATTCATGCCGTCGACAATGATGGCGCCGGATGATGCCATTTCTCCGCCGTAAAGGAGTTTGATCATGGTGGATTTACCGGCACCGGAGGGGCCGGAGACGAAAATGAATTCATTTTCGTAAACATCGAGCGACAACCGGCGCAAAGCTTCCATTTTTCCATACCGCTTGGAAACATTGGACATTCGGATGACGGGGGCTTTTTGCGAACCGAAAATCATGGGCCGGTCCCTGGGTCTGACAAAACGGATATAACCATTCTTTTCTTCATTGATCGGGTCGTTTCTTCATTGACCTCGTGCGGTTTTACTGGTAATTCATTTCCGAGTCAAGGAGTGCTGTTTCCAGTTTTTCTTGCTCCCCCCACTGATCCCATAAAATGCTTCTTCCACTCAGTGGGGGTTACTTTATTTATCGAATATTTCCCATACAATCAACAATTTTTGCCGGTTTTTGCCGGTATATGGCCGGGGTCGGCAAGCGGCGCCGGAAGAAAGGAATGTCCCTATGGAGCAGGACCACAAAAATGAACTGACCCGGCTTTTGTCCGAAAAATCATTTCAATACACCGAAGCGCCCTCATTTAAACTGGCATCCGGCAGGATGAGCTCTTTTTATGTCAATTGCAAGCCTGTCACCCTGAGTCCCCGGGGCATGTATCTGATTGGCCACCTTGTGTTTGAGGCCGTCAGGGATCTGGACATCCGGGGCGTGGGCGGCCTCACCTTTGGCGCGGACCCCATTGCCATGGCCACAGCCTTTGTTTCCGAAATCAGAAAAAAACCGATGAACGCATTTTCCATCCGGAAAGACCGGAAAGATCACGGCATCATCAAATGGATTGAAGGGGATCTGGCGACCGGAGACCATGTGGCCATTGTCGAAGATGTGGCCACCACCGGTGGCTCCACCATCAAAGCCGTGGATCGGGCCCGGGCCGAAGGTCTGATTGTGGATCGGGTGGTGGTCCTGGTGGACCGGCAGGAAGGCGGTATGGACGCTATCCGGGAACGGGTGCGGGATGTTGTCCCCCTGATCACCAGGGACGACCTGATGGCGGTTTACCAAAAATGTTAAGGTACCACATACGTGGCACAGGAATCTTCAGATTCCCACACACCCACCCGGGAAACCCCCACGCCGGGGACTGAAATTTTGGACTGCATGGTTTCCGCGATATATCGGGCAATATTTTCCGATGACGGGTTGCCGTCATCGAATAAATTCAGTTCGTTCAAAAACTTATGATCCAGAGAATCAATAATTTCCCGCAAATGTACTTTAATTTCACCGAAATCCATCAACACGCCCGCACTGTTTAATTCCTGGCCGGCAATATAAACTTCCACCCGCCAGTTGTGGCCATGAAGATTTTCGCATTTTTCCGCCACCATTTTTAACTGGTGGGCGGCAGCAAACCGGGAAACCACTTTCAATTCATACATTTTATTGAGTGTCCTGTATTCTTCAGTTCATTGACTGCATTAAAAAGCCACTGCCTATCCTGCCAGTTCCGGGAAAAACCCTCTATTTTGCAGCCCGGGCAGACCCACCCTTAAAAAGCCGCTTGATTTTCTTTGTCAACTTGTCAGATTCGAGCTTTGAAAATTCCTTTAACAGCTCTTCCTGTTTCTTGCTCAGATGTTTCGGGGTTTTCAGATCCACCTGCACAATCTGATCCCCCCGGACATTCGACCGGAGGGACGGTATGCCCTGACCGGTCAGGCGGAAGGTATCCGCGTACTGGGTCCCTTTGGGAATTTTAAGGGTTTCCTCGCCGGTCAGCGTGGGTACCTGAACCTCTCCGCCCAGAGCCGCCTCCACAAAAGAGAGTTCCACTGTGCAAATCACGTCATTTTTGTGACGTTTCAGAAACCCATGGGGCTTGACGCTGATAAATACATACAGATCCCCGGGCGGTCCGCCCATGGTGCCGGGTTCTCCTTCCCCGGTCAGGCGAAGCTTGGAGCCGTTGTCCACGCCCGCGGGAATTTTAAGCGACACTTTCTTCTTGACGATGATCTGTTTTCGTCCCTGGCACTCGGGGCAGGGATCCGTAATAACCTGACCAGTTCCCCGGCAGCCCGGGCAGGCGCTTTTCACCGAAAAAAATCCCTGGGTGCGGACAAACTGACCGGTGCCCCGGCACTGGGCGCAGGTTTCCGGATATGTACCCGGTTTGGCGCCGCTGCCTCCACAGGTGGGGCAGGTTTCATATTTTTCCACGTCGATCTCTGTTTCCAGACCGAACGCCGCTTCCATAAACTCGATGTTCAGGTCATAGCGCAGGTCATTTCCCCGCCGGGCACCGCTCCTGGAACTCCGTCCGGTGCGGAACCCGAAAAAATCCTCAAAAATATCGCCAAAGCTGGAGAACACGTCTTCAAACCCGCCCCCAGACCCGCCGGACATGCCTTCAAGCCCCCGGTGCCCAAACTGATCGTAAATCTGGCGCTTCTTGGAATCGGACAGCACACTATAGGCTTCGGCCGCTTCCTTGAACAGATCTTCGGCTTTCTGATCCCCGGGGTTCCGGTCCGGATGATATTTTAGTGCGACTTTCCGGTACCTGGCTTTTAATTCACCGTTGTCAACGTCACGACTGACGCCGAGAACCTCATAGTAATCTCTTTTTGCACTCATTTATCTTCCAAAATAGCCTATATCGGTTTCTAACCTTTTACGTTCTCATATAAAAAAACATTCCACCCGATTCAGATCGACAGAATGCATAACAATTCCGGCTATATTTAAAATACCAGCGACGTCTAAAACAATTGACAAGCATTGGTTTTGTGGTAAGAAAACGGACATGCCAAAACTTTATGGCGTTACATTAATGCATAAATCCAGATTGTCAATATGGAACTTGATTTTATCAAAACGATGTTTGATACCATTGCGCCGCGGTATGATTTTCTGAACCGGCTGCTCAGCCTGCGGCAGGATGTCTACTGGCGGCGGACCATGATCGCGGCCCTGGACCTCCCCAAAAATGCGGCCGTGCTGGATGTGGCCTGTGGCACCGGGGATGTGATGGTCGAACTCCTGAATCAGAGCAGCCCGCCCCGGATGGTTGCGGGGGTGGATTTTTCCCTTGAAATGATGAGCGTTGCCCGCGCCAAAATCGCCCGGATAAACCATCCGCACAAAACCCATTTAATTGCCGGCAACGCACTTGCCTTGCCCTTTGCTGAAAAGTCCTTTGACGCTGTCACCATCGCATTCGGCATCCGCAACATCATGCACCGGAAGTCCGCGCTGGCCTCTTTCCGTCGGTGTCTGAAGCCTGGCGGCAAAGCAGCGGTGCTGGAGCTGGCAACACCGGGGAACAGATTCTTTCTTGCCCTTTACCTGTTCTATTTCCAGCGCATCCTGCCCCGGATCGGCGCCCTGTTTTCCCGTCAAATGAAGGCCTACACCTATCTTCCGGCCTCGGTGATTCATTTCCCCGCGCCGGAAAAATTCGTAAATATCATGCAGCAGGCAGGATTTACCCGCATCAAGTACCGCCGGCTGACCTTTGGCATTGCCACCGTCTATATCGGTGAAAAACCGCCGGCGGATTAACCCTTATGATTACCGAACCGCTTATTCCTTGGGTTACGGCAGAAAACTCATCAACACGGACACCGCCCTGACTTTGGGGTATGATTTCTGATCTATTGCCAGCCGTGCCGGCCCGCAATTTTTTCAAACATGCGCACAAATCCGGCCACCAGGGTGTACAGCGGATCAATGCCCAGATTGTCCGCGGCCGTCTCATCAAAAAACAGGTGAAAACTGGAGGCCATGCCCTCATCCGGCTTCCAGTAGCAAATGAGCATAGGCACCAGGGGCAGCGGATACAGCACAATGGAAATGTCTGAATCAAAGAGATTATCCACCTGCTTGCCGTCAAAAATACCCAGCAGATCGGCGAAAAAATCCGGATAGTCATCTGCCACCTTTTTCAGGGGTTCTTCACAACGGCGCTGAAACAGGGGATTTCGAATCTGGCCGTCCGGCAGTTCCCGAAAAGGCACCCATTTTCCGGATAGCGGTGTGCCGCCCCCTTCCAGTACATAGTAAAGAAAAGGGATCACCAGCCAGTGGTTGACGTGAATTTCCGAAAACATGCGGCCATCCGCATCCACGCTGAAATCCTTGCCAAGAATCCGGACGGTGAGCTTGTTTTTCGCATATCGTCCGTTGACTCTTTTCGCTGCCGCGGCCAGATCAATCTCCTTCACCCGGGCTTTGAGCTGTTCCACGGCGTCGGCCATATCCTCTTCCACTGACTGGGCATGTGTTGTCTTGCCGTCATATTTTTTGACGATTTCCGGCTCCAGATGCGGGCAATCCGCCAGCCGACGCTTACCCTTAAATACAGCAGCGGCAAATGCAAGACAGGTTTTTTCCCCGCAATCCCGGCAATTGGAATGGTTGAGCAGTTTGAAAATATCCATGGTTGTTTTCAGTTCCGTCATAAAACACAACTCCTTGTCTTCCTTTTTTGCGTTCCCGCAACCGATTTTAAAAAATCACTGAACATCTTAAAAATTAAGACATAACCTATGCATGATTTTCAGTTTTTCAAGTTCCAGGCCGATGCCGGCTTCCCGCGGCGGGCTTAAAAAAAATAAACATCACCCGCGGCATTCTTCACCAGATACTTGCCAATGCGCTTTTTCCCATGTAATAAAAACGGCATGGATCTCTTCTTCCACAACCTGCAGACACCTTTATACCCTAAATAAAAGTATTTCATTAAATGTATCCGGTTAAACGCATCTTTTTTCAACTGATGGTCCCTGTTGTACTGATCGGGATTTCCCTGATAATTGTCTGGAAATGGCCCGGCCTTCAGGCGCTGCTCACGAGCACAAAAGAATTGAAGGCATTGCTGATCCTCCTGCCGATGCTCCCCTATGCGGTGTTCGCTGCCGCGGGCCTCATGGGATGGCGATATACTGATATGGGACTTCTGGCAGGCGCCGGCATACTGGCGCTCTCCTATTTCCTGTCCCTGCGCTTTTCCCCGGGCCAGTGGGCCAACACCTATTATGAAGCCTATCTTTTCCTGTTTCCCCTGAACATGACCCTCTGTGCTGGCCTGATTAAACGCACTATTTTTTCATTTTCCAGCATGGTGATCATTCCCCTGATCGTGCTCCAAATCGTGCTGGCGGGCCTGTTCTGCGGCCAGGTGGATTTTTCGACGTTGACTGTTATTTCAAAACTGGACGGCCTGTTTCCGTTTGCATCAATCCGGCTGGCGGACATTGCAGACAGGGTCCAGTCATTTCTCACACTCAAATCACTGGTCATGCCTGAATTTCCTCTGCCGGCGATTTTCTCTTTTTTATTCTGCCTGATTTATTTATCCCTGCGGTTTCTTAAAAGCAGGGACATTCTGCTTTCCGGATACATCGGGGGACTTACCGCGGTTCTGCTGTCGGCCGCGGCCAACCGGCCGGATGCGGCCACCATGGTATTCCATTTTGCCGCCGGGCTGACGCTCGTGGTCGTTAATATTGAATCATCATTTTTTATGGCCTACCATGATGAACTGACGGGCCTGCCCGGTCGGCGACGGCTCAATGAAAGCCTCATGAATCTGGGAAAAACCTATGCCATTGCCATGATGGATATTGATCACTTTAAAAAATTCAATGACCGCTACGGCCACAAAACCGGTGATGATGTCCTGAAAATTGTCGGCCACCGCCTGAAACAAATTTCTGGACGAGCCAAAGTATTTCGGTATGGCGGGGAGGAATTTACAGCTATTTTTCCGGGGAAAACCGTCCAGGCGAGCGTGCCCCATCTTGAAAACTTCAGAAAAGCCCTTGAAAACAACAAATTCGTCGTGCGCCTGAAATCCCGGGCAAAAAGCACACCGGTGAAACGCGGCCTGGGTCCTTCGCCCCGGCAAAAACAGGTGACCATTACCATCAGTATCGGGGTGGCGGAACCCTCAACAAAACATGCCACCCCGGAGCAGGTCATCAAAGCGGCGGACAAGGCGCTGTACAAAGCCAAAAAGGCCGGACGGAACCGGATATGCAGGTGAATTCGGTAATATTACCGGGGGGCCAGGGTCAGCACACCGGCCTGGGTATTGAGATCCATACGGAACCGGTTCAGAAAATTCAGCCCCAAAAGCCCGATGCCGGGCTGTTCCGGAATATCCACCACATAGGCGAAAATATGACGTTCCGTCCACCCGTCAATGGTGACAGCATCCAGGGTGACCCGGGGCGCCTCGATCACGCCGCCGGCAGTCACCAGCCGTTCTTTTGGCGTGGACGCGGAGACATGAATGCCCAGTTGCCGGGCGGCTGCACTGGGAATGGTGACCATTGACGCACCGGTATCCACCAGAAATTCAATGTCTGCCCGGGTGTTCACCCGAGCGGATAATGACACCTTGCCGGACCCCGCCGGAAACCGAATCACGATTTTATCATCCTGAAACTTTAACTCCGCAATCCGGGCCTCCAGGTCCCTGATCCGTTCGGTGAATTCAGCAGGAACCCGACCGGACGCCAGGATAGCTTCTGCTCTTTTCCAGTCATTAAACACGAGCGCCATTCGAACGCCCGTCATCAGGATTTCGGAGTCCCGCCCAACCGCTTCCGCCGCCCGCCGGTAAACCGCCAGCCCCTCCTCATAGTCACCGGTATTAATCAGGTGGTTCAGCCATTTGTCATACAGAGTTTTCTGGAATTCACGCATCCGACCCTGGGCGGCATCATCAAAATTACCCGGATATAAAAGCACGTTTTCAAGAATATCAACGGCTGCCTCCGGGGTGCCCACCTGCGCCCCGAAGGTCAGCACATCCATCAAAAACAACACATCACCGCTTTCCGAAAGCACCCGGCTGTCGAGAAACGGCAGAACATGATAAAACTGGCCATTTCTTACCAGATCGGCAATCAGGGCCCGCATTTTTTCCACCACAGCCCCTGTGGTGAGATGGGCCGGGGTGTTGTCGCGAAAAAGCACCGGCTCCTGCTGGAACCCCCGGGCAAATGCCGCCAGTTGATCTGTTAGCGGCATGTTTTCCATAGAATAGGCAATCATAAACTGCTCTTCCCGGCTGTTCTGAAATGTCAGCCGATAAAAATCCGCCACACTGAGCTCGTAGACCAGATTGGATTCATCCGGCCCCTTCCACAGATACGCACCGACAGCCGATCCCCCGAATGTCCACCCCACAATTTTCCGGTTCTGAAGAAGTACCCCGGGCGCATCGATTTCTTCGTCAAAGATCACATGATAAAAATTCTGTTGCTCGGCAAGAACCCGCAGGCCGGTCACTGTGCGGCGTCTGTCTGATCCCATGGCCACCCAGATCATGGGCGCATCGATTGCCGCAGGAAAAACTGGCGGGCCGGACATCTGGCCAGTGGTGTGAGCCTGCCACAGCCCCACGTCGTCCTGGTCTCCCAAAATCCCGCCGTCAATTTCCAGGCCGTCGCCCCGGGGAAACCGGATGCGCCAGGCGTGCCCCCCAATGCCGAGCCTTGTGGGAATGGCGACCCAGCCGGTCTGGGAAATTGCCGCCATTGTCCGGTTGCGTATATTGCCCGCGATATCATAAAAAACAATTTCCCCGAAAGACACCTGCATGGCCGGAGAATCGTTTTTCCGCGGCGCGGACAGTACCCGGAAAAAAAAAGAGCCGCTCTCTTCAGGGATGTTAACGGACCCTGCACCCTGATCACTATTCCTCGCCGGCAATGGGTGGGGAGGATTCTTAAAATAGATCATATATCCGACAGCACCCAAGGCCCCCACCATCAAAAAAAATAAAAAAATCCGAACGGTGCTCGGCGCAAAAATACCCTGAAGCCTTGCACCGCAATGGGGGCAAAACGTAAAATAGGATTTAACCGGAATGTCGCATTTCGGGCAGTTCATCGTATACTTGTATTCGGTTGCAGGTCGTCTGTTGATTAGCGCCGATGAAAGAGTAGCATATTTTAAAAAATCAATGAACCGGAAAAACCATCCGCGCGCCACCCCGGCCCGGGAAAGCCGCAACCACCCATTAATACCTGAATTGAGCGTTGACTTTTTTTCTGCACGCTTTTATACAACTATTATAGAAAGTTATCCCTCCCATGCAACCCGATCCGGAAGTAAAGGAAAACGCCATGTATCGACATTCGATCATTTTCACCCTGATAGTTATTTTCATTGTCCTCACATCCGGCATCCCGGCATCCGCTCAAGCGCAAGAAAGCGGCCGGCCGGACATCGTCGTCAAAATCAGCCGTCTTTCGCAGGCCCTTGATCTCATCGACAAACTGGCGGCAGCAGACAACAGCCAGCCGACCGCGTTGCCGTCATTTTTTCTCCGGTCCCTCTTGTTTGGCACAGACTGGATCGACCCCAACCGTCCCATTGTTATTGCAATCAATTATACGGACATGCCATCCGGCGCACAACCGGTGATGACAGCCCTTGTTCCGTATGTCCGGAAAAACGATGATTTCCATATCTCCTACACCGCAGTGTCCAAAATGGATCATTACCTGGTGCCGCTCCCCCCGAAAGCCGGCGCGGTTGTTCCGGATCAGATGGCATACCAGCTTGCCGAAGCGGCCAGGGAAAAGCCCACCGGTTTTTTATCTGCAACAATCGCTGCCAGTCAGCTTTTGATAAAAGCAGACACCCAGATCCAGAAGATGCTCCTGGATCTGGAAAGCAAAATGACGGCGCAAAAAGGCACTTCCGGGGATGTCTCTCCGGAAGACGTGAATAACCTGTTGAAAAATTTTATTCATATCGCCAAACAGCTTGAATTCTTTTCCATGGGAATGGACCTTTCAGAGTCCGAATTAACGATCTTCTCTGATGCCCTGGCCCTCAAAGAGACAGCACTGGCCAAACTCTTTACCTGCGGCAGGGAAAGCCGTTTCAGCCGGATGGCGACCTATTCTCCTTCCGGCGATATCCGTTTTACATCCGCCAGTTACGATATACAGGGAATGCTGGATTTCTTTAATACGGCATTTGGCGAGTTTTATAAAACCATTGGACTTGATCTTGCCAGCATGGAAAAGGTGATCGCTTATTTTACCGGCGAAATGGCCGGCGGCCTCACACTGACCGACGCAGGCATGGCCATTGAAATGATTGCGGTGTTGAAAAATGATTCGACAAACGATCCGGATTTTCTCGAGTCCGTGTACCTGCCCTGGATAATGGATTACGGCCGTCAAATGGCGGCTGTCTACAACCAGCAGACACCGAAAACAAAGATCACTAATGTTTTTTCCAAAACCCAGGAAAGCACGATAAATGGTAACAAAGTCCATGGCATTGCCTGTGAAATCCCCTTTGCCGTGCCGGGCCGGGACCCGAAAACCTTCAGCGTCCGTCTCCGCGCCACCCAGATGGGGGACCTGCTGATTGCCGCGCCGGATGACAAAACACTATCAGAACTCATGGCAATGGCAAAAACCCTTGAAAAACAACCCACTGCCGAACCCCTCATGCGGATGGAGATCGATCTGGGGGCATACCTGAAATCCGTTCAATCCATGATCCCGGACCCGGGGGCCAGGATGCCTTTCAATATGGAAAACCTGGGCAGCCTGGTCTACACCTTTGATCTGGACAAAGGCAAACTCAGCAACCAATATATCGTGAAGACAGATGATATACGGTCTATTGTCGCGGCCTTTCAACAGGCAGGCGCGGCATCCGCTGCCCCGGGCGGGCCGGCGGATCAAAGGGGCGATGCCACGGATTATTCCTTTTCCCAATCCCCCCCCACCCTGCTTCAGGACACGGGAAAACCCCGCAAACCGGCCCCCAGAAAAGAAGACACAGCGGCGTTCTGGCTGGACAAGGGATTGCTTTATGCCACCTATGGAAACGATGCGGAAGCAATAAAGTTTTATAAAAAAGCGCTTCAGATCGAACCGGAAAACAGCAACGCATTGTTTAACATGGGTGTTTCCTATTCTTCCATGGGCAAATACGACCAGGCCATTGACGTCCTGAATCAGGCCATATTTCTGGCGCCGGACAACGGCGACTACCTTTACGGCCTTGGCTGGGCCTACCTGCTCAAGGGCGAATCCGTCAAAGCCATGGAGTATATCGGCACCGCCGCAGACCTTGGCAACCCGGACGCCAGAAAGTATCTAAAAAAAAAGGATAACAACTGATTTGGCTGATTGCTTTAACGGAAATTCTCAACCACATTATATCCGTTAAATACACTGCCGAAATCGTCACCAGGCCATCCGCTCCAGTTACCAGAATCAGCACTGTCTCTGCTTTTTGCCCGTTTCCGGGACGGGATTTTGTCCATGGGGCAACCATCCGGCAGCTGCCGGGACCGTCGGAAAAGCTATCCAGCACCTTCCTACCAGCCCCGGTTATGGCTCAATTTTAAAAAATCCGGTCCGCCTTTGGTGGTAAGTGTTCTGCCGTGATCGCCGCACGACCGATTCCGGCTACGCTTTCGGACCCGATCGGCGGCTTTTGCTGGCGGGGCAAACTCCGTTTAACCTGCTTGAGCTCAACAGAAAAGACGGCATACTGACCTACTGAACTGGGGCACGCACCAGCCGGAACCCGAGATTGTTGTATCTGACGTCCGGATTGAGGTAGTATCGTACAGCCGAACGACAGTTACGCGCGTCGCTGCTCCAGCCCGCGCCCCGCCAGACACGGGAGCTTCCTGATGAAGGGCCTTCCGGATTAATCATCGCTTCGGATAGATAATTTCCATACCTGTCCTGACACCATTCCCAAACATTACCATGCATGTCATACAGACCCCAGGCATTGGGCTGCTTCTGGGCCACCGGATGGGGCGTACCTCCTGCATTCCCGCAGTACCAACCCATGGCATCCAGGTTGGGATCATGATCGCAATATAATTCAGTGATCCCGCCGTTAGCAAGGGCGGTGGTGGAACCGGCCCGGGCCGCATATTCCCATTCCGCTTCCGTGGGCAGGCGGTATGCGCCTTCACCCATGGCATTCAGCGCCATGATAAAATCCTGCGCATCGTTCCAAGACACTTGCTCCACCGGGCAATTGTCCCCGCAACTGGAAAAATAGGAGGGGTTGCTTCCCATCACCGCCGTCCACTGGCCCTGGGTCACTTCCGTGGTCTGCATGTAAAACCTTTTAGTAAGCGTCACCTGATGTTGCGTTTCATCACTGTCTCGGCTCGGCTCGTCCGTGGGAGACCCCATCATAAAAGTGCCGGGTTCAATATAGACAAAGTCCATGCCCAGGGAGTTGGTGAGGGTATCCGGAACACTCAGGGACCTTTTTATCGCCAGGATTTTATTCGTACCATCCCAGGAACCAAGACTGATCATGTATCCCCCGAGATTATCATGGGCCAGATAAGATGAAGGTTTAGTCCCTTCATGCCGTGAGGCAAAATAATATCGTGTGCTTGAATACGAGGGCTCCCCGTCTCTTGTTACATAGGCACTGGCGCCATAGTCAGTCAATTCCAGGCCGTCATACAAAGAAAGCAGATCGCCCCCATTGTTGTAATAAGCTTTAAGATCATTCCAATCCGCAACACGGTATCCGGAACCAAAAATTTCCAATATTTTCTGATCCCAATCTGAATCATCATCATACTTTAATTCCGTGATCGCAAAATCGCCGTAGTATCTGCCCTCATCCGGATCGGATGTACACGCCGCATCACTGCCATCACAATCCTGATCGATTCCATCACCACAGATTTCGATGGCACCCGGGAATATGGTCGCGTCATTATCATTGCAGTCAATGGCCGTGCCGCAGTCTTTTTCTTTATAAAATCCATCCCCGTCACTATCCGTGCAGAATTCCGAACTCCGTTCCATCTGGATCACGCCGATGTCATTGGAACCGGCACGGATGGTAACGTCATATATTCCGCCATAATAGCGGACTTCTCCGTTGCCGCCCAGACCGGATATGAAAATCATCCTGCCTGAACCCACCGGGACGGAGATTTTTCCCACCCCTGCGCTGCAGGAAAATTCTTTGGAAACCAGCAGATTTTCAGCGGCATCCCTGACTTCAACAGATACCTTATCAATCCCTCTGGAGCTGCAGTCTTCTGAAACCGTGACAGCTGCCGCCGTAATACCCGTTTTCGATGATCCATAACCATCGGCGCTGACAAGCCATTGTGAGGCTGCGACACAGATGGTCTCATCTTCCGGCCACTGGATCTGAAAGCTAGCAGTGCCGGTCGCATCCTGATTATTGCCCGCACTGTTATCGCAGGCTGAAAGGAAACTGATTAAAAATAAACACAAGAGACTCATTAATATATGAGCATGACAGGCTTTATTTGAACTTCGATACGTCTTGATCATTATGCAACTCGCTATGAGTTATCTGCTGGAAATTTATGATATGCGATCGGCACCGCTGACACATGAATCACCACCTCACGGTGGTGTCCGCAAGGTCCGCAATATGAATCGGATAGGTTACACTTTCGCCTTCCCGCAACGTAAACTATAGGGTGATTGTCAATTTTCAAGTCAGATTTTTTTGACCCTCAGAGATCTTCAAGTAACGAAGAAAAGGCAATAAATAGTAATTCAAAATTCAAGACACGGCACAGGATTCATTTTATCCTGAAAACTGCAACAGTCTCATCGTTTTATAGATATGTTATCCACTTTAATTTCCGACATATCTCCATATGCAGTCGTCCCTTGAATATCCCCGATAGATAAGTATTGAAATGTCCCTGAAATTGGCGCTGAAACATTTTCCGCCTTATAAAAATTTGTCCCATCCCCACTCTGAACCAAAAGATCAGCAGTCGCCGTTGCGGCATGATAGGCAATACGGACATGGTACCACTCATTATCTCTTGGGACTGATTTTGTGATATAAGATAAATTGTCTCCGGATGGATTTGAAAAAAGAAATCTTAATTTCCTGTAATTACTATCTGAATATGCAATACAGAATCTAAAAAGGCTGCCGTTTTCATTATTGGTTTGGTAGTCATCTTTATTATTAATTTTTGATCCATGAAAAAATATTCCAGGGTAACTGCCCCAATCCATGGTCACCGGGTTAAAATCAAATTCAACTGTAAAATCATTATTTGTGGAAAAAGTAGTAAATGACGGACTGTGTCCAATGCACCACCAATCGTTGTTTTGATCAAATGTTTGCGCATAATAATCTTCGCCGGTCCAGTAAACTTGACTTTTACCAGCGTTTGTAGAAATAACCGCTGAGAAATCAGGATCTTTCTCAAAATCTTCAAAGTAAATGGTCGCTCCATCATCATTTGCCCCCTGATTCAAATCCTTTTTTATCGCCATGATTTTATTTGTACCATACCAGGAGCCAAGACTCAGCGTGTATCCCCCGAGATTATCATGGGCCAGGTAAGATGAAGGTCGCGTCCCTTCATGCCGTGAGGCAAAATAATATCGTGTGCTTGAATAGGAGGGATCGCCATCTCTTGTTACATAGGCACTGGCGCCATAGTCAGTAAGGCCCAGGCCGTCATACAGAGAGAGCAAGTTGCCGCCATTATTGTAATAAGCTTTAAGATCATTCCAATCCGCAACACGGTATCCGGAACCAAAAATTTCCAATATTTTCTGATCCCAGTCTGAATCATCATCATAGCGTAGTTCTGTAACAGCAAAATCGCCATAATAAACTCCATTGTCGCCAGAACATTGGCTATCACTTCCATCACAATCCTGATCGATTCCGTCTCCGCAGATTTCAATAGCGCCCGGATAGCTGTTTTTATCGTTATCATTGCAGTCAATGGCTGTGCCGCAGTCGCGTTCCGCGTAATATCCGTCCCCGTCATTATCCGTGCAGAACTCAGAGCTCCGTTCCATCTGGATAATGCCAATATCATTGGACCCGGCACGAATGGTAACACCATTCTTCCCTCCATAATAGCGCACCGCTCCGTCACCCCCCAGGCCGGATATGAAAAATATCCGGCCACTGCCGACGGGCACGGATATTTTCCCCACCCCTGCGTTGCAGGCAAATTGTTTGGAAACCAGAGGATGCTCATACGCATCCATGACCTCGACGGATACCTTATCAATCCCTCTGGAATGGCAGTCTTCTGAAACCGTTACAGTTGCCGCGCCGGTAAGCATTTCGGCTGATCCGGAACCATTGGAACCAGCATGCCACTCGGAAGGAGTGATGCCATTTTCTTCGTCAGCCGGCCACTGGATCTGAAAGCTGGCAGTGCCGGTCGCATCCTGATCATTGCCAGTGCTGTTATCGCAGGCCGGGATGAAACTGATTAAAAATAAACACAAGAGACTCATTAATATATGAGTATGACAGGCTTTATTTGAATTTCGATACGTCTTGATCATTATGCACCTCGCTGTGTGTTATCTGCTGGGAATTTATTATTTTATTATGACCGGCACTGCTGACACATGAATCACCACCTGACGGTGGTGTCCGCAAGGTCCGCAATATGAATCGGATAGATTACGCTTTCGCCTTCTTTCAATGTTCCGGTTTTATAGATGGATTGATCATCCCTGAAAAAGGCGCCACCGCTGAGCTCAATAACATATTCCCCTTCCAGGCCCAGAGCAGATATGCAGCTAATCGTCAAATCGCAATCACCTACCGGAAATCCGGTTTCTGTTTTGACACCGATGTCTCCACTGGTGGGATTGGCACCCATATCTTTATCCCCAACCATCACCTGAAAGGCATCGCCTACCGGTGCGTCATCATCGCCCCAGGATACACTGGCAATGGAATTCACTTTTTCACCGCCACCACCACCATCGCCACCGGATACGGCGACGGCAGTACCTGCACCCGCTGCGGCCACACCAACACCGGCTGCCACAATAGCGGTTGTGGACATCCCGGACCCCGCCGTGACGGTCCCCGCACTGGTTGCCGCGGCAGCCGAGCCTCCGGATGATGCCATGGCAGATGCGGAATAAATGCCGGCCACCATTCCGAAGCGAACCGATGATTCAACAATGTCGACAGACATGGAATCGGAAAATCCCGGAACTGTTTCCGGCGCTGTTGACAATTCAGTGTAGACGGCAATGTCTTTTTCTGAACCGACAGAACTGGCTTCCTGCCAGTCCGGAATACCTTTTTCATCATTCCTGTTTGTCTGAAATATCTGTGTTTTCAATACCTGTTTATTCTTATTCACAACAAGAAATAAATATTCGAGTGTATCGGTATATTTGGCTGGCGCGGGAAGAATGGCCCGGTAGTGATTTTTCTTAACATTTTCCATTTTTACAAACACGAAATCCGCTTCTTCCTTCGCCCTGAAATAACATCGGACCAGTTCAGTCCCCTTGTCATCGGTCACTGTTGCGTCCAGCTGGATCCGGTTTCCCGGGACAAAATAATCAATGGATTCATGCGTAACGTCTGTTGTTGCGGAATTTTTCCCCCAGGAAAAAACCGGAATCGGGTTAATGCAAAATGCGCCAGTAAAAAGGACAAGTGCACATACCACTGCGAAAATCTGTTTACAATGATGATCGTTCATTCTCTCTCCTTGAATACAGAATACTGAATTTAAATTTTATATGGCACGGGGATTGGATCTTCTGAAGGTATCACACGATGTGAATTGTCCAGGTAAAAAATGATCTGAATCTTTTGGCCGACAACGTACCGCTTTGGGATGTTAAGGATGTTCTTGTAGCAAATATAAATTGTTTTTTCCATCAGAATATTCCTGATTTTTTTGTAAGGTTTTTCCTACAGAATTAACGCCCTCGCTAAATCCCAAAAAAAGGAGACCCTTAGCCGAAAAACATTACTGACACAACCTGTAAATTATCGAGTTCAACGCTCCCCTGAAAGGAACCATTCCGCTCAATTATGAGAATGCCCGTTTGAATGTCCATGCAAAAAACAACTGCTTCATCTTTAGTGTTGATCTTTGTTATAGGAATTTAGTATGATCAGAAATTGGGCCAAATTCATCATACGCGGATACAAGGTTAATGAGAAATCTCTTCGCCAGTTGCAGCGACCCCGGTAAGCTCCGGCAAAAGAATGAAGATTGCGCGGGGCACATCAGAAATAATGCCATTGACGGCGAACTTTTCTGCGTGGCAGATGGGATGGGCGGGCATGAGTTCGGCGAACTGGCAAGCCGAACGGTGGTTGATTCCCTGGTGAGCCAATTCTCCGCTCTTTCCGACGCATCCCAATCCCATGCGGAACAACTCATCGCCGCCCTTTTTGCAGACGCGCATGAGGCCCTCTATCTACGGAAACAACAAGACAACATCACCTCCGTCTGCGGAACCACCCTGGCCATCATTCTATTCCTGCAAGATGTGGTCATATACGCAAATATCGGAGACTCCCGCGTCTACTGCTTTGACGGGCGGAACCTGATCCAGAAAAGCCATGATCACACCATGGTCAATGACCTGCTCTCAAAAAACCAGATTACGCAGGAAGAAGCCCTGGTCCACCCCCAAAAAAACATTTTAACCCGCGCCATTACCGGAGAGAATAGCCCGGTGGACTTCTTTTTTACAACCGAACCCGTCAACAAAGACTATATTTACTTGATTTGCAGTGACGGGCTCTATAATATGGTGGATGCGGAATTTATCCGCACGGTGCTCGCCCAGTCCTCCATTTTTTACGCCCGGGATATTCTGCTGACCCAGGCTTATGCCAACGGTGCCACCGACAATATCACGCTTCAGATCATAAAACCCGTGGATGACGTGAAAACAATTGTATGACTTTTTATACCGTATCTATTGCCAAGCTATTGAACAATCGAAACTCTGACAGCAAATCAGATCAGGGAGCCATAACTGTTGAATACGCTCTGACAATGGTTATTGCTACCGGACTAATGCTTGGAGTGGAGTTCATGTTCAGAGAATTGGCTTTTAAGGTTATCCAGTTCTTTGAGAATCTGGTGATGCAATTTCCAAATTTATAGTTGTGTTTTTAGATAATTACCAATATATTAGGTATCGTGATATCTGAATTATAAAAATCCTGAATCAAAAATGGCAAAAGGCACCATCACGTTTCTTTTTTTACTTTTAAAGGAGGGGAAAATGGGAAAAAATTTAAATGAACTGATGTTAAAAATCTATGTCAAAGCAAGCACAAAATTAAAAGAAACTTTTGAGCGTGATCTGAAAAATGAACGGGGAGCAGTTGCCGTTGAATACGGATTGGTTATCGCCCTGGTAGTGGCAGTAGTGGTTGCTGCAGCTTATGTTTTAAGGGCTCCTCTTGAAGATTTTTTTCAAACGGCAGTTCAGACAATTAAAGGCTGGATGACGGGTGCGTCATCTCCAAGCACCTAAAAAAGAACGTTTTTCGTTAACCTGTTTTTTAAACGGGCGGGTTTATTGTTACCCGCCCTGTTTCAATTTGCGCTCCAGATGATCTCCATGAAAAAAATTTGGCTCCCGAAACATCACCTTAACCATCAGCGCGGCGCGGCTACTGTAGAATTTGCCTTCGCGTTGATGGGCTTGATGGTTTTTTTTGGAATTTACATGTTGTTTGTTCAGTTTTTCATAGCTCATGAGCGCGTCATTTTTTCCGGATTTTCAGCAGCACGGACTTATGAAGTTAAAGAAAAGCCCCAGGCCCGGGCTGTAGCCAAGTCCATTGATCCTGATGTTCGTCGTATTGACTTCACAAAAAAACATATAGTGGTCACCAGAGATTTTCCAATCCCGGCAGGTCTTGACCGTTTTATATTTCAGGGGCAGGGACAATTTACTATTGTTCACCGATCGCCGTTCTTTAAAAATTCAAAATATAATGATGACAACGCATTTCCTTATTGAAATGAACAAGCGAGCCCCATTTTTGCCACGGATACTTCAAAAACCATTTATCCATAATGGGCAAAAAGGGTCCATTACAGTAATGATCGCTTTGCTGCTTCCGGTGCTGTTTTTGATGATGGCTATGATCGTCAATGTCAGCCAGTTGGTGTACACAAAAATCAGGCTGCAAACCACAGTAGACGCATGCGCGCTTTCTGCCGCGGCAGTTCAGGCGGCGGGCTTAAATGAAATCGCCGATCTGAATTGGGAAATGGAAAACGAATTTAAAAAAATAAAAAATTTTTTATCCCCCAAGTCCGGTACCTGGTACAGTTATGGCGAAGCACTCCAGGCTAAAAATTTTTTCTATAATGGCAGCAACGGGGTTATCGATCATATCAAAAAATATCAACTGCGAAGCAATCAAATATTTGCTGATGATGCTGAAAAAACCGCACAGCACGTCAAAAAAAAGAACTTTCCCCAAAGCATCTTAAGACCTTCTCATCCTAGTCACGATACAAAAAAGCTCACTGTTTTGATAGAACCTCCTCTTGCCCGGGTTTCATTTAAATATTTCCGCCGGAGTTTTTCAAAGGGCAGTCCGGTTCGGACGATTAAATGGTCCGACCCGCCCCCCCCGGATAGCCCCAAGCACTCTGGCAGTCATGATGGGCGTTATGCATCTTATTCAAAAAGAACATCCCGAACCACTGGGAAATTTAGCATATTAAAAAAAATAAGAAAAACAACCCCTACTTTTGTTAACTATGAGCTTTTTCTCCGGCCTCAGCCATTTTGGGTAGCCGACACAATTTTTGGTCAAACCCCCCCATTAATTGCCAAAGCGGCTGCCCGTCCGGCTGGCGGGGATGTTTACCGGCAGCAGCCTTTTTACCGCGCTGTGCTTGCCAGATAGCCCCACAAAAAGATTTTTATGACTTATTTTACACCATATTCTTCTGGTAAATTAAAAAAAATCTGCCGAAATATCGCTGGCAATCAAAATGGTCAGGCAATTGTGGAGCTTGCTTTAATGATGGGATTTTTAGCAATGATTCTAATGGGCCTGTTAATTACTCAGGAGTTGGCGGTTAAAAACATTTTTGCCATTGAAACTCTGCGTTATGATATGCGCGTTGCAATAGATGATTATATTTACGGTAAGTTTAAACCCAAAACAATTCGCAATAACGATTATTTTGTAGATATTCCCGGTAAAATGAAACAAATTATCGGTCAACCATCCATTGGGATAGACCATAAAATTGAATTTTATGTGGGTTCTTATCAAGGCCCCTACAAAAGCCAATACAACAACAAAGGAAAACTTTTCCGAAAAATTAAATTAGAAAATTGAGGTATACCCATGTCCAATGCCAAGGCCTTATTGATTTCACTGGTGGTATCTGTTTTTGCGGTCATACTGCTTTTCTCTTATATGAACAGCCGGGAAAAAGCCATTCTTGAAATGGCCACCCCGATTCAGGTGGTGGTGGCCAACCGGGATATCCCCGAAGGCCGGCGCATTGATTCGGACATGGTGACGCTCACCCAGGTTCCCCAGAAATACGTCCAGCCGGGTGCATTTAACGATTATAGCCGGGTCATCAACCAAAATATTACCGTGCCGGTGCTCAAAGGCACCCAGATTCTGGAATCCATGTTCGTCACCACTGAAGCCGAAGGCATCAGTGCGAAAATCCCTTCCGGCAAGCGGGCATTCAGTGTTTTTATGACGGATGTGACCGCGGTGGGCGAGCTGATTCAGCCCGGCGACATGGTGGATCTGCTGGTGACCGTTGAAGTCGGCTCTTTTGAAGAGGGCCGGGGTGTGAGCGAAGAAATCATCACCCGGACCGTTCTGGAAAATATCCTGGTGCTGGCGGTTAACCAGAAGTCAAGCAAACGCCGCTTTGCCGACCCGGGAGACATGAATCAGGATGCGACGGGCAGCCTCTACAAAAGCGATACTCAAGGCGGTAGCGGATATCTCAAAAACGAACCTATCAAAACCCTGACCGTGGCCCTGACCCCGGCGGAAGTCCAGAGACTGAACCTGGCTCAGGAGATCGGCACCCTTTCCGCGGCCCTGCGGTCCAGTTTTGACGAGGGGAAAATTGAAAATCTGCCGTCCCTGTCTGCGCAGGATTTTCTGGGCATTCAAAAAACCGTTATCCCCCGGGCAAACCCGGCCTGGGTAGAGATCCGGGGCGCTGAAGCTTTCTCCCGATACGGGGACTAACCATTTTTTCACAGGAGTTCAGACTCATGGCACAACTGGCCAAACGATTTTTAATGTTTTTCTTATGTGTTTTTCTGCTCCAGCCGGCCGCCATTGCCCTGGCCGAGCTTCCGGACCGGATCGAAATTTCCGCCGGCGAAAGCCGGGTCTTAAAAACCAGGTTTGTGGTTGAAAAAATCGCCATCGGTGATCCCGATGTATGCGGCGCTGTCAAAACCGCGGAACAGGAGGTCCTGATCAATGCTAAAAAACCAGGCCAAAGCAACATTTTCATCTGGGCCGCAGACAATGAAAAAGCGGAAATCCAGGTAATTGTTAAAAGCAGTGAAATCAACAATATGGCCAATGAGCTGAAAGAGGTGATCCGGGATATTGAAGGGGTGGATGTCCGGGTCATCGGCAGCAGGATTTTTGTGGAAGGAGAAGTGTTCACCCAGAATGCCATGCGACGCATTGAAAAAGTCATTGCCGGCATGCCGGATGTGGTGAATCTGGTGGAATTCAGCCCGGTCATGAAAGATATTGTTAAATCAGAAATTGAAAAATCCCTGGCCGCCCAGAATATGAAAAATGTGCGGGTGACGGTCACCAAAAACAACTTCATGCTCACCGGTACCGTGGCCAGCGAGACCGAATCCAAACGGGCCCAGACCATCGCGGAAGCCTATTCCCCATCCATTATCAACGCGCTTGCGATTCACAAACCCGCTCCCAAACCAAAAGCGGTGGCCGCCGCACCGGCGCCCCCCCCACCGCCGCCCAAATCCGTTCTCATTGAAATGGCTCTCAATATTATGGAAATTGAAAAAGCTGCCCTTCGGGATGTGGGCATCCACTGGAACCCCGGAGGATTACTGGGGGCATCCGGTTCCTATTCCGGGGCGTCCGGATCTTCCCCGTCCCTTGCCGGGTCTGTTACCGGCACCATTTCCAACCTGTTTCCCAAAATGCGGAAAATTCAGGAATCCGGCCGGGGCCGGTCCCTGATGCAGCAGACCCTTATCACCAAAAGCGGGGAAGCGGCCCAGTTTTTTGCGGGATCGGAAATCCCTGTTTCCATTGCCCAGCCCGGCGGCACCATGTCCGTGGAATTTAAAAAAGTGGGCGTCACCCTCAACTTCAAGCCGGAAATCGACTATTACAATAACATTGTAAGCGTCATCCAGGTGGAGTCCAGTGCCATCACCGGCGCGGGTCCCGGCGGCGCGCCGGTTATCAGCAACACAAACCTCAACACGGTGCTGAGCGTTCCGGACGGTCACAGCATGGCTTTAGGCGGGCTGGTGGGCCAGAGAGAGCTGGAAGCGGATTCCGCATCGCCCCCCGGCGACGGGCTGTCACTTTTTCAAGCCAATAAAGGCACCCGTCGTGAAACTGATTCCCGGGAAGTGATTATCTTTGTCACGCCCCGCATTCTCAAGGCAGAAGCACCAACGCCGGAAATGCAAAAAAAAGTGGAGGAAAATTTCAAGCAGCAGGAGCTGGAACGTCTCCGGAATCAGGCCCGCTGACATGATGGTAACCCAACCTTAATTTGACAAAGGAACATCATTGTTGTCCACAAACGGTCATATCATCTCACTCTACAGCTCAAAAGGCGGGGTCGGCAAAAGTTTTATCGCCGCCAACCTGGCAGTGGACCTGTGCCTGGATACCCGAGGAAAAATTCTGCTTCTTGATTTCGGGCAGCCCTTTTCAAATTCAGTGGAATACTTTTTAAAACTCAAAGACGTCAAACGCATGGACCATCTTCTGGCCATGGCTGACAACCTGAATCCGGCCCTGCTCCGGGGATTTGCCACCCCCCACGCCTCCGGCATCTTCACCATGAAACTGGCCGAGGGCCTCCGTCCCGTGAGTGATGACCTCTACAGGCCCCGACGGGTGGGCCAGGTGCTCGACTGCCTGCAGTCTGTTTACAATTTTGTCATCATTGATTTCGGCATCAAATTTGACGGGGTGGCCGAAACCGTGTGCGACAAATCCAGCATCATCCTTCTGCCGGTAACTCCGGAACCCCTGGCCCTGGTCCAGACCGGAAATGACCTCCTGCTTCTGCGCAGCCGGAATTTCCCCAAAGAACGGATCAGCGTAATCATGAACCGCGCGGACAAAACAACTGCCGCCAATATCGACGCGGTCACGCGACTTTTGAAAAAAAAGCCGGAAGCGATCATCCCTTGTGATCCGGAAGCGGACGCTCACATGGCCCAGGGCACCTATCCGGAAAAATTGCCCCGCCATCCCCTTACCCAGGCCTTGGACCAGCTCGTCTACGCCATTGTCGGGCAGTGCCGGAAAATGCCAGCAACCCTCGTGCCGAAAAACTTGCCGAAAGGCACCCCTGCCCTTGATCTGGATGCCTTAAAACGCACGGTTCACGAAAAACTGCTGGAATCCATTGATTTTAAAAAACTCGATACCGAAGTGGAAAAGGATACGGAAAAGGCGGAAACTCTCCGGCAGTCCGTATCAGAAAAAATTTCCGAAATTCTGGATCAGGAATCCGGGCTGCAGGACCGGAACCTGCGCAACCAGGTGCTCAAAGAGGTGCTTCAGGAAGCGTTGGGCCTGGGGCCGCTGGAGGATTTACTGGTAGATTCGAGTATCTCTGAAATCATGGTCAATGCCTGGAATGAAATTTATGTTGAAAAAAAAGGCCGGCTGACCCGCATTGATAAAAAATTCTTTTCAGAACAGCACCTTATTAATATTATTTCCCGAATCACCGCGCCTTTAGGGCGGAAAGTCGATACCAGCACCCCCATGGTGGACGCCCGCCTCAAAGACGGCTCCCGGGTGAATGCCATTATCCCGCCCTTAGCGGTAAGGGGGGCGTGCCTGACCATTCGAAAATTTCCCGAAGATCAGATCGTGGTAGATGATCTCATCCGTTTTGGCACTCTGAACAAGCAAATCGTGGAATTTTTGAAAATTGCGGTGCTGGCCAAGCTGAATATTCTGATATCCGGCGGCACCGGGTCCGGTAAAACAACGCTCCTCAATATTCTGTCCAGTTTTATCCCGGAAACTGAGCGGATCATAACCATTGAAGATTCCGCTGAGCTCAAGCTCCGCCAGCCCCATGTGGTGACCCTGGAAAGCCGGCCTGCCAATATTGAAGGCAAAGGAGAAGTCTTTATCCGGGATCTGGTTAAAAACAGTCTGCGCATGCGGCCGGACCGGATTGTCATCGGTGAATGCCGGGGAGCGGAAGCCCTGGACATGCTCCAGGCCATGAATACCGGGCATGACGGATCGCTTACCACCATTCATGCCAATTCCACACGCGAAGCCCTTTCCCGACTGGAAACGCTGGTGATGTTTGCAGGATTTGAGCTGCCGGTCAAGGCCATCAAAGAACAGATCGCCGGGGCTGTGGATCTCATTGTGCAAATCAGCCGGTTTAAAGACGGCACCCGCAAGGTGATTCAGGTGTCTGAAGTGGATGGCATGCAGGGAGAGGTGATCAGCTTAGGAGATGTGTTTATTTTTAAACAGCGGGGGGAAGAAAAAGACCAGGTGGTGGGCGAATTTGCTTCCACCGGCTATGTGCCGCAATGCATTGAACGTTTTAGCGAAAGAGGCCTGCATATTCCGAGAGAAGTGTTCTGGAAAAGCAATTAATTCTTAAAATCAGCAAATTTTTGCTGATTTTTGTCAATTCAAAACTGGATCGTAACTATGTTTCTGAAAATCCTACTTTTGGCTGTCTTCATGCTGCTCTTCGGGGGTGGGACCTTTTTTTTGCTTTGCGGCCGGGGCTCCACTGATGAAGCCCAGGATTCCTACGTCCGAAGGATACAGGCCGACCTTGCAGATATGTTTTACAACATCAGTGAAGCCGCCATTTTTCGAACTTTAACGGCGCTCATACTTATTTTCACGGTGCTGGGTTTTTTTGCCCCGGGCAAAATCTCTCAACTTGATCAGAAGCTGACCATTGACGAAGCCGTTTCCCTGAACCAGGAAGGAAATCATTCCCAGGCCGCCCTGTTGCTTGAAGATATCAGCGGTATAGATTCCCCGCTGGTGTTTAACGAACTGGGGGTGGCATATCTCGGAATTGGCCATCTTGAAAAGGCGGAAACCGCCCTGAAAAAAGCCGTAAAAATATTGCCCCATTACGGCAAGGCCCACCTAAATCTTTCAGTATTGTATGCCATGACTGACCGGACAACGGAATCCGCGTTTGAGGAGGCCCGGGCCCGGGCGGCGGAGAACTACCCCATTCCGGAAAAACGGCTCTACAACCTGTCTGATTCTGTCACTGATCAGCTGGGTATCCGAATTTTACTTGCCGGGTTACTCGGACTGGGGGCCTATCTTTTGCCCCGCCTGATTATTTCTTTTTTGCGCCGTCGACGACAAACAAAATTTGAGGAACAATTGGCCGACGGCCTGCTGATGATTTCAAACGGCCTGCGGGCCGGACTTAGCCTTACCCAGGCCATTGAAATGCTTGTTAAAGAAGGCACGCCCCCCATCAACCAGGAATTTGACCTGGTGCTTCGGCAACAACGACTGGGCGCCAGCCTGGAGGATGCCCTCAGCCACCTGGCGGACCGCATGCCCTCCACAGACACCCGGATCATGGTTAATGCCAGTCTCCTGCTCATCGAGTCCGGCGGCAATCTGCCCGAACGGTTCGACACCCTGGCCAAAACCATGCAGGACAGAAAACGGCTTCAGCTCAAAATCAAAACGATGACGGCAGAAGGAGAAACCCAGGCCTGGATTCTCGCAGCTCTGCCCTTAGTCATTGGAGTGATACTAAACACCATTAATAAAGAGGTATTTTCACTTCTATACACGACGACTCTTGGATGGATGATTCTTGCTCTAATGGGTTTGATGGAAATCACCGGTCTCTTTTTCATGCTAAAAGTTACCAAAGTTAAAATTTAATATACGCAGCCATCGATTTTGGTAAAATATATTTAAAAGCAGGTTTTATAGCAAAACATGCCAATTATTTGTTCGTATCGTTTCTGATCCTTATTATCCTAAGCATGGAATCACTAAAAAAATAGAAAGGACGGTTTAAGATGAAAGTTATCCTGTTCATTGTTCTATGTGTAATTTTGATAACCCCTTACGATTGTTATGCATTTTCTGGCGAAAAAATACCGGACCCTCTCAATAAAATTATGACGATCTACAATCGTGGCATTGATCGTCTTGAGAAACAGGAAAACGAAAAAGCATTTACTGATTTTCAGCAGGTTTTGGAGGCCGCAAAGGGCATGAACGATACAGATTCACTCAAAATAAAAGCGGCGGCGGCAAACAATATAGGGAATATCCTGCTGCTGAAAGGGAATCCAGGTGAAGCGGAGGCATATTTCCGGCAGGCGGTGTCATTTGATCCCAGTCATGCCATGGCGTTCAACAACCTGGGGTCTGCGTTTTTAAAACAAGGGCGACTGGAAGAGGCGTTAAAAACCTTCCAGCAGGCCATTGATGTCGACCCTTCTTCGGCAACCGCTTATTCAAATTTAGGCACCATTTTTCTCGAATTAGGAATGCTCAGAAAAGCCGCTGAATTTAACCTGGCCACTCTCAGACTTGATCCGACAAATAAAAAATCCTTTCTCAACCTCATCCGCATCTATGATCTATCCAACCTGCCGGAAGACCGGCAAGATACCTGGGAAACGCTTATTCGCGTCGTTGGCAATGATCCTGACGAATTGGCCAATATCATAGCCATGCTGATTGATCAGGGAAGTCTGGAGCAAGCCGCAAAAAGCCTGCCGGACCTGATCAAACAATTCCCTGAAAATTCTGAATTGAAAATCCAGCAGGCCCGGCTGCTGATTTTAAAAAAGCAATGGTCAAAAGCCCGGGACATTCTGAAGCATCTAATAAAACAATATCCGGAAAATCCCCAGGTTTCAGGATATATGGCTGTTGCACTTTTGAACCAGAACGAACTGCGGGAAGCAGAAAAGATGGCTGAAGAGTCTGTCCAAAAATTTAAAAACAACGGGCAAACCTGGTATATTTATGGTGCGATCCTTGAAAAAGAGAAAAAAAACAATGAAGCAAAAAAAGCTTACTTACAAGCTATCGACAAAGATCCTGATAATGCTCAGGCATTAAACAATTTAGGTGTTCTTGCAGCAAAACAGAATCAGGCAAAAGAAGCCCTCACGTATTTTGAAAAAGCATTAATGGCCGCCCCCTTTTATGAAGAAGCCCGCTACAATTTGGGCCGGGCTTTGGTTATTACCAAAACCGATTACAGACGGGGGGTATTAATGCTGACCCAGGTGGGAGCCAAACCGGGACCTGCGGGCGAACGTGCCCGTCAATTTATTGCAGACCTTGAAACCATAGCTGCCGGCGGCGACCCTGGTTGGGGAAAAGAGAGCCAAACCATGTCCTCCCTGCCAAACTAGAGGCATAACAATTTATTCTTATGAGCCAAAATTTACGTGAACGGGAGGATAATATGAAAAATAGATGCCTGTCAGTTTCTCACAAGCATTCCTTATCAATAACATTTTCACTAATACTGCTCTTAAGCCTGACTTTGGGCGCTTCCGCTTTTGCGGATGACAATATACCACTGTATGAAAATTCCGGCGAAATCGGTTATACTTTAGAAAATTCCCATCAGAGCGATTATGGCACAGTCACCGGTGCTGTTGATATGGGAGCAAGCGCTGATGGTAGCGTCAGTATTGGAGAAGACGGCTTAGATGCAAACATAGAGGCGGTAGTTGGCCTTGCGGCAGAGCTGGAAGCGAAATCTAAAAAATACGGAGTCGGCGATGACAATATAAATCTGTCTGCCGAAGGGCAGGCAAAGCTGGAAGCCTTGCTCGGCGCAGAAGGCAAGATCAATGCGCATATTGATAAAAACGGCATTTCCATTGGTGTCGATGCCAAGGCCGGCGCCTATGTGAGCGCCAGTGCCGAGGCGACGTTTGAAGCCAATATCTTTGGTGTAAAAACCAGTGTCAATGTTTTCGCAGAGGCACATGCCGGTGCTTTGGCGGCAGGCACCGCTAATGTCACCATCGGTTTTGACGGAAAAGTCAAATTTGAGCTTGGGGCCGGTGTAGCCTTTGGTGTCGGTGCATCCGTAGGCATGGCATTCGACATAGACGCTTCAGAGCTAATAGAAAGGCTGGATTTGACCGATATGGCCGAGCTTCTGATATGGGTCGAACAATTCATTGATGATCCCCAACAAACTATTGATGCGCTGAAAAATCAGGCAACCGACCAGGTCATGGAATATGTTAAGGATAAAGCCTATGACTTTGTTGATGATTTTATCAAACGACGTATGATTCCACTTTCAGATATTCCGGATACAATTTCGGAAATTCCGATGTTTGCGCTTAAAACTGGGTTAACACATGTCATTGGCGAGGAACCATGGCCGTATGGGAACTGGTATGGTCCGGGATGGTCCGGGGGCACGAAAGGCTCAATTGGCGACCTTCCTCCAACAGATGCGCTGGATGCCATTGCGATGTGGCATGATTTTGCTTATCAAATCGCAGAGGAACAAGGTGAAAAATGCGGGTTCTCGGAAAGATTAAGGATTATGGCCATGGCGGATGCCATTGCAGCAGAAAAAGTAAGTGGACTTTATCCTGATCCATCAAAATGGCCCCCCCCCCGCCCATCTGATACGGAAAAAGCTCGTCGCTACAGAGATCGTATTGAAGCTCTCTTTGGGATTGCTACTCCTGCCCTATACAATGGAACGAGTGACTGGTTAGATCATAACCCTATCTATACAAGTTATAACTGGATCACGTCTATTGCTAAAAATTCTCCCTGTAAAGAATTGACACCGGAAGGGCTTAAGGAAAAGGCAAATGATCGTAGAGACGAGTGGTACAAAAACCATGGAATAAAAAATCCTTATCCGGATCTTGAAAATCCTTATCCGGATCTTGAAAATCCTTATCTGGATCTTGAAAATCCTTACCTTAACCTGGAAAACCCCTGGTTAAATGACAATTAGGGCTTCGAAGCCTGTAGCGAGCCAGCAAAGCTTCCCGGCGACAATCAGGAATGGGACCGAACGTGTCTCTTTTAAAAATGAAAGACATTAAAACGAAAAAGATATTATTGCTTAATGATAATGGATCTTATTGAAAAAGGATAACAATCATGCAACCAACGCATTATAAAATAAAACAAGTTTTGTGTCAGATGATTGCCATATGCATCTTATTACTCAGCTCTAACACTATAGTCAAATCAGAAGAAGGCATCCCGGAAATCAATAGTTTAATTGTCACGTTCCAGAATCTCGCAATTCTGGATGCAAATGCCGCCATGGAGATCTGGGCATCCGAGGATGCCGTTGAAAAATGGAAACAACATGCGGAATCCGTGTTAGGAGATCCAGGCCGATCCGGTGCTTTTTTTGATCCCGCAATCCCACTGTCCTCACAGATAGACCAGAGTGCATGGATCGCAGCGTTTTTCAATCCCTGGATAAACACTCTTTTGGTGTTAAAAGTTGAACGACTGGACAAAGCGCTTCAAATAACAGATTTTGATCTAATATTGCTGAGCAAAACGGCTGCCCCGTTATCAGGCACGAATGCGGATAAGTTGTCCTCCCTTCTTTCCCTCCGTGTTCAAACTGCCCAAAATGAAATTTTGAGCACGGCCGGGGAATGGACTGGATCAGAACTGCTTGCGGACAAACCTGACCATTGGGGGATTCTCAATAAAATACTTGAGTCAAAAGTACGGCAGATGCGAGGTGCCCTGTCCTGGGAAGGCGACCCGGCAAAAGAGAAACTGCGCATCGCCCTTTCTGCAGTGACTTCCGCTCTGCGCGGCGGCGAAAATACAGCCGGGCTCAGCATATCCCAGGCTCAGCCCATGGAATGGCGACGTTCCCTTCACCCGGCGTATCTTGATGAAAGTGGCGTTCTTCCGGTCATCGTCATGTATTCAAGAGACTACCCAAAGCGTTTGCTTTGGATAAGAGTAAATCCTGAAGCGAGAAAACCGGTTATCGAGGAACAAATTTTGACCATACAATCCTCATCCGCCGATTAATCCGGGGAAAGTGAAAAGTTTAAATCATAGATTCGTAGTGGGCATGAACATTTGCCCCCTATTTCCAAAAAAAAGGAAAGAAAGCAAATGCTGGGAGCCATCGCCGGTGCTATCGCCGAACCATTTTACGGTGGTATCCCCGGCTTTATCCTCCAAAAGGTCGCTAAAAAGCTACCTCATGGATACAAAAACACCATCATTCACTTTTACGAAAAATTCGGAACAAAAGAAATGGTGAAACAGTCTCTTTCACTATCAAGCAACCTAAAAAAATAATGTGATATGTTTTTCGATGAAATGAATTTATTAGAGTTAAAAGAATGAGGAGAAAAAATGAATTATCCGAAAGGCAGACAGATTTTTTTGATTTTATTCACTTTTTTTATTTTAATCGGCGCTTTTTTTATTTCACCGGTTTCGGGTTTTTTCTGGGAGAAACCATCTGCAGTAACAGAAGTCACCCATAAACCAATTGACTATTTTGTGCCTGGAAAACGGATTGAACTGGAGGCAGAAGTCATCGATAAAAAAGGGGTGGAAACCGTCAGATGTTATTTCAAAGTTAGCGAGGAAGCTGATTTTGTATTTGTACATACAGAAAAATTTAAAAAAAATCGATACAAAGCCATCCTCCCGGCACCCGCGGATTTTACGGATAGCTTTCAATACTTATTTCTCATTGTGAATATGGACCAGCAGGTAGTTAGAACACAAACCTTTCACGTATATAGAGACAATGAAAAAGGCCTTCCAGATTGGCAGAAAATTGACTCAAGAGACGATATTGCTATCTATACGGAACTGGCTGAGGCACCGGAAACCGTCCCTGGCTTTTCCGATTCAATTTCAATTGATGTGGTTGAATCATCGGCACGGTTCGGCATGGTGTCCGGAATCTATTCAGCATCGGCCATGGCATCCTCCGGAGGATCGGCGGCAGGAGTGACGGGTGCGGGCACAGCAGCAGGATCAGGAGCCTCTGGTGCAGGTGCAGCAGCGAGTGCTGGGGCAACAGGTGCGGGTACAACAGCAACAGCAGCCGGCGTTGGGGCAACCAGTGCGGGGGCGGTAACTGCTACAGCAGGACTTTCCACTACGGCGGTAGTGGCTACCGGGACTGCCGTTGCCGCCGCAACCGCCGGAACTGCCGTTGCCGTATCCAGCAGTGATAGTGGTGATGGTGAAAATTTGAATGCATTGGCCAGCATTTCCTGGGGCGATGATGCCCCGCCGGTGGGGGATTCTTTTCAAGTAATTGTTGGGAATAAAGATATTGGTCAAAACCCTGACAGCGGGAATATCGGCATTAAAACTGAATCCGGCTTTGCACCAGGCGATTGTGATCTGGTGATTACCTGTGTATCCACGCAGGCAAATGAAGGAAAGTATGTAATTAACCTCGATGGCGGGGCTTTCTTCAGAGACGATCAGTCTATCCATAAGGAAGGAACGCTTCAAGAGGGTGAATCCAGAACCTATCCGCTCCATATTCCTGAGATCGCAGACACAACCATCAGATGGTAATGCAAGTACCAGAGATTCATCGTGTATAAAAAAGATAAAGGACGGCAATGATCCGTAAATATTTTTGGGCAGTCAAAGCCCGTCATCTATATATATTTATCGCTGTTTTGGGTTTGTTTTTTATCAATTTTATCTCTGCCTGCAACAACAGCTCTGGAAATAATTCTGCCGAAACCGGCACCGTGAGTTTCCGGATTGAATGGCCGGCGGATGCTGGCGACAACATCGAGGCCTCCCAGTGGATTGTGAAAGATTATGGGTCAGAAACATCTCAAACCTTAATTTCCGCGACCCCGGTCACTCTTTCAGATGACTGTCAGTCCCGGGGGATTGTCACAGTGGCTGTCAATGTCACGGATGCACTGGAAACCTTTTCCGTCTCAGAGCAGTTTGCATGCGATCAAGGCGTCGGGAAAATTAATATTTCCGCAGGCACCGGGAGGCACTTTATCGTTTCCGGCCTGGGCGGTGATGGCACCGAACGCTATCATGGGGAGAAACAGGATATTACCATTCATGCCGGATCTAATGATATCGGCGTGATTCAGATGGAGCGAAATTCTGAATTCTGTACAGATGCGGACGGTGACGGGTATTATGCGGAACGCGACTGCGGCACCGCCATTGACTGTAATGACCGGAATGCTGACATATATCCCGGAGCCATGGAAATCTGCGGAGACGGGAGGGACCAGGATTGCGACGGCAAGGACACGGCCTGTCAGCCGGTGCCCGCGGATGTGGATGATGACGGGGACGGGTATTCAGAAAACCAGGGGGACTGTAATGACCGAAATGCCAATATTTTCCCGGGAGCTGTTGAAATCTGCGACAGTCTTGACAATGACTGTGACGGGTCCGTGGATGAGGGCAATGTCTGCCAGACCTGCACGGATGCGGACAAGGACGGATATTACAAGGAAAACGGATGTGGAAGCGATCCGGACTGCAATGACACCAATGCCGGAATCAACCCCGGGGCAGCTGAAGATTGTGATGACGGCAAAGACAATGACTGTGACGGGTTGATCGACTGCGATGATCCGGATTGTGATGCTGTCTGCAATCCCTGCACCGACGCGGATGGTGACGGGTTCTTTGCTGAAGCAAACTGTGGTACCATAGTAGACTGCAATGACAATGACGCGAGTATCAACCCAGATACCGATGAAATTTGTGATGACGCTATTGATCAGGATTGTGACGGTGAGGTGGATGAAGGGTGCGGCGCCATTAAGCCGGCCCCTGCGTTTGACATAAGCGGATATTGGGAAATAGTTACAGTGCTTGAAGAGACTACCAACGAAAAATTTCCAGTGGGATCACAAAATATTGGCTACAGATTCTATGATCAAACAGGAAATACAATTACCGGAAAATATGCATGTCCTAATTCTGATGGCTTAAATCCTACCATTAGTGAAATAAAAATTGATGGCACAAATTTCAGCGAAATAGTTGAAATTCATAATGATTCGGATGGTATCATTTATGTCAATGGATCTATTAATGGCGATACGATTACTGGAACTTGGGTTCAATATCGAAGAAAGAGAGACCCTGGATTAGCATACAGCGGTACTTTCACGATGAACAAACTTTCCTCTGCTCCGGTGTGTCCATGATCATGAAGAAAAAGCCGGTGCAATGTCAAGCTTGTAAAACACTATCAAAACAATTAACGAGGTAAACAGTGAATCTGATTTTTATTTGTATCCGAAAATCTTATCGCACCAATTTTCTGCTATATTTTTTAGTTTTATTTATAATGAGTTTTATTGCCTCCTGCAACAACAGCTCTGGAAATAATTCTGCCGAAACCGGCACCGTGAGTTTCCGGATTGAATGGCCGGCGGATGCTGGCGACAACATCGAGGCCTCCAAGTGGGTTGTGAAGGATTATGGGTCAGAAACATCTCAAACCCTGGTTTCCGCGACCCCGGTCACTCTTTCAGATGACTGTCAGTCCCGGGGGATTGTCACAGTGGCTGTCAATGTCACCGATGCACTGAAAACCTTTTCCGTCTCAGAGCAGTTTGCATGCGATCAAGGCGTCGGGAAAATTAATATTTCCGCAGGCACCGGGAGGTACTTTATCGTTTCCGGCCTGGGCAGTGATGGCACCGAACGCTATCATGGGGAGAAACAGGATATTACCATTCATGCCGGATCCAATGATATCGGCGTGATTCAGATGGAGCGGAATTCTGAATTCTGTACAGATGCGGACGGTGACGGGTATTATGCGGAACGCGACTGCGGCACCGCCATTGACTGTAATGACCGGAATGCCGACATATATCCCGGAGCTATGGAAATCTGCGGAGACGGGAGGGACCAGGACTGCGACGGCAAGGAAACGGCCTGTCAGCCGGTGCCCGCGGATGTGGATGATGACGGGGACGGGTATTCAGAAAACCAGGGGGACTGTAATGACCGAAATGCCAATATTTTCCCGGGAGCTGTTGAAATCTGCGACAATCTTGACAATGACTGTGACGGGTCCGTGGATGAGGGCAATGTCTGCCAGACCTGCACGGATGCGGACAAGGACGGATATTACAAGGAAAACGGATGTGGAAGCGATCCGGACTGCAATGACACCAATGCCGGAATCAACCCCGGGGCAGCTGAAGATTGTGATGACGGCAAAGACAATGACTGTGACGGGTTGATCGACTGCGATGATCCGGATTGTGATGCTGTCTGCAATCCCTGCACCGATGCCGACGGGGACGGATTCTTTGCTGAAGCCAACTGCGGTACCATAGTAGACTGCAATGACAATGACGCAAGCATTCATCCCGGAGCATCTGAAATATGTGACGACGGTATTGATCAAAATTGTGACGGTGAGGCGGATGAAGGGTGTATAATTGATAATTCACAATTAGTTGGAAGATGGGTTCAAATACTGAAAAACGGGCAACCATTGGCAAGTGACGATTCCGTTGGCACTCTCACTATCTATGAAGGTGGAGAATCAACCTACAGAGAAGATGATTATGCTGATGGTTTTTGGTGTTATTATGAAGAAACTTACATTGCGACAGAGAATACAATAACCTTTACGACAAAGACAAGCGATGGCAACCATGCCGGTTGTTTTGATGATGATGACGAAACAGGCACCTTGAACTACACGATTAATGGTGATCGCCTTACATTGTCGACTACAGGTTTCACTATGACTTTTCAAAAATACAATCTGCAAACCTCTCTCACCGGATACTGGGAGCTTTGGGCCACAACAGACTATGCCTCAAGGCCAGAAGAGGTAGGCGTAGATGACGAACCAGATTATTGGTATTTTGAACAGTCCGGAAGCACTTTTACAGGCAAATTTTTATGTCCGGATGATAATTTCTTCTCAGGAACCATAGATGGGGATAATTTTTCTTTCTCGTTTGATGATGATGTATTTGTAAATGGGACAATATCTGGAAATACGGTAAATGGAACCTGGGAAGAAGTAGCTTTTGAAAAAGGTGATTATGAAGCAGGTGGCAGATTCTGGGGAGAAAAACTCTCCTCTGCTCCGGTGTGTCCTTAATATTAATGAATAATCATGCATTCAACAAAATAGATGCAAACCTAATGGATTATTTTCAATCAACTTAGCGCGGAACCAGATGAGCCCAATATTTTCCCAAACAAACAAAGCCCATCTTACCAATATGCTAATAGGCTTTTTAGGCCTGATTACCATCTGTGCCATTGCATCCTGCGGCAAAAGCTCTGAACATAATTCTGCCGAAACCGGCACCGTGAGTTTCCGGATTGAATGGCCGGCGGATGCGGGCGACAACATCGAGGTCTCCCAGTGGATTGTGAAGGATTCCGGGTCAGAAACATCTCAAACCCTGGTTTCCGCGACCCCGGTCACTCTTTCAGATGACTGTCAGTCCCGGGGGATTGTCACAGTGGCAGTCAGTGTCACGGATGCACTGGAAACCTTTTCCGTCTCAGAGCAGTTTGCATGCGATCAAGGCGTCGGGAAAATTAATATTTCCGCAGGCACCGGGAGGTACTTTATCGTTTCCGGCCTGGGCGGTGATGGCACCGAACGCTATCATGGGGAGAAACAGGATTTTACCATTCATGCCGGATCCAATGATATCGGCGTGATTCAGATGGAGCGGAATTCTGAATTCTGTACAGATGCGGACGGTGACGGGTATTATGCGGAACACGACTGCGGCACCGCCATTGACTGTAATGACCGGAATGCGGATATATATCCCGGCGCTTTGGAAATCTGCGGGGACGGGAGGGACCAGGATTGCGACGGCAAGGACACGGCCTGTCAGCCGGTGCCCGCGGATGTGGATGATGACGGGGACGGGTATTCAGAAAACCAGGGGGACTGTAATGACCGAAATGCCAATATTTTCCCGGGCGCTGTTGAAATCTGCGACAATCTTGACAATGACTGTGACGGGTCCGTGGATGAGGGAAATGTCTGCCAGACCTGCACGGATGCGGACAAGGACGGATATTACAAGGAAAACGGATGTGGGGGCACTCAGGATTGTAATGACAATGATTTAAGTATCAATCCGGGAGCTGCCGAAATTTGTGGGGACAGCGTAGACCAGGATTGCGACGGCAAGGACACGGCCTGTCAGCCGGTTCCCGCGGATGTGGATGATGACGGGGACGGGTATTCAGAAAACCAGGGGGACTGTAATGACCGAAATGCCAATATTTTCCCGGGAGCTGTTGAAATCTGCGACAGTCTTGACAATGACTGTGACGGGTCCGTGGATGAAGGCAATGTCTGCCAGACCTGCACGGATGCAGACAAGGACGGATATTACAAGGAAAACGGATGTGGGGGCACTCAGGATTGTAATGACAATGATTTAAGTATCAATCCGGGAGCTGCCGAAATTTGTGGGGACAGCGTAGACCAGGATTGCGACGGTAAGGACGAGGCTTGCCTCCCGGATGCGGCGGATGTGGATGATGACGGGGACGGGTATTCAGAAAATCAGGGGGACTGTAATGACCGGAACGCCGATATTTTCCCGGGAGCTGTTGAAATCTGCGATAGTCTGGACAATGACTGTGACGGGTCCGTGGATGAGGGAAATGTCTGCCTGACCTGCACCGATTCGGACGGAGACGGATATTACATGGAAAGCGGATGCGGAACGCTCATCGACTGCAACGACAAGGACGAGGACATAAATCCGGGAGCTGCCGAAATTTGTGGGGACGGCGTAGACCAGGATTGCGACGGTAAGGACGAGGCTTGCCTCCCGGATGCGGCGGATGTGGATGATGACGGGGACGGGTATTCAGAAAATCAGGGGGACTGTAATGACCGGAACGCCGATATTTTCCCGGGAGCTGTTGAAATCTGCGACAGTCTTGACAATGACTGTGATGGGTCCGTTGATGAGGGAAATGTCTGCCTGACCTGCACAGACGCCGATTCAGATGGTTATTACCGGGAGTATGGATGCGGTACTCAGGTGGATTGCAATGACAATATCCCCGCCGTCAACCCTGGTACCGCTGAAATCTGCGACGACGGCATTGACAACGATTGTGACGGACTGGTCGACTGCGATGATCCAGATTGTGCTAACCATTCAAACTGCCAGAGCCAATCACAAGGCTTCATACAATTTGCTGGAAATGGACATTATTATAAAATTATTGAAACCAAAATGACATGGACTGACGCAAAAGCCTATTGTGAAAGCATTGGGGGGTATTTGGCCACTATCACGTCGCAAGCTGAGCAGGATTTTATTTCTACAAGCCTTTCGGCTGAATACGGCCTATGGATAGGTGGCACCGACCAAAATACGGAAGGTGCATGGGAGTGGGTGACCGGTGAAAACTGGAGTTATACCAACTGGTCGCCTGGTGAACCGAGTAATTCAACCGCATCAGGTGAAGATTACCTTGTCAAGAGAACCAAGAGTAATTTTGATAATAAATGGAATGATTTGCCAAACACCTATACATTCTTTTTTATCTGTGAAAAAAATTAGTTTATCTGTGAAAATTTAATTTTGTGGCATTATCATTTATGGCACTATCAATTGATATCATGGCAAACATAATGATTAACAATTATTCATTTCAGTCAACACGAGGTATACACAGTGAACCTGATGTTTCCCCGGGCGGCTCAAGCCTGTCTAACCAATATATTCATTGGTCTCCTAATTGTATTTTCCATTGGTTTTATTTCCTCCTGCAA
Source organism: Desulfobacterales bacterium (assembly GCA_963675805.2). Taxonomy (GTDB): domain Bacteria; phylum Desulfobacterota; class Desulfobacteria; order Desulfobacterales; family Desulfosalsimonadaceae; genus SURF-3. Next base: position 1,213,790 of record CAXXNU010000007.1, read on the forward strand.
CAACAGCTCTGGAAATAATTCTGCCGAAACCGGCACCGTGAGTTTCCGGATTGAATGGCCGGCGGATGCTGGCGACAACATCGAGGTCTCCCAGTGGATTGTGAAAGATTATGGGTCAGAAACATCTGAAACCCTGGTTTCCGCGACCCCGGTCACTCTTTCAGATGACTGTCAGTCCCGGGGGATTGTCACAGTGGCTGTCAATGTCACGGATGCACTGGAAACCTTTTCTGTCTCAGAGCAGTTTGCATGCGATCAAGGCGTCGGGAAAATTAATATTTCCGCAGGCACCGGGAGGCACTTTATCGTTTCCGGCCTGGGCGGTGATGGCACCGAACGCTATCATGGGGAAAAACAGGATATTACCATTCATGCCGGATCTAATGATATCGGCGTGATTCAGATGGAGCGAAATTCTGAATTCTGTACAGATGCGGACGGTGACGGGTATTATGCGGAACGCGACTGCGGCACCGCCATTGACTGTAATGACCGGAATGCCGACATATATCCCGGAGCTATGGAAATCTGCGGAGACGGGAGGGACCAGGACTGCGACGGCAAGGAAACGGCCTGTCAGCCGGTGCCCGCGGATGTGGATGATGACGGGGACGGGTATTCAGAAAACCAGGGGGACTGTAATGACCGAAATGCCAATATTTTCCCGGGAGCTGTTGAAATCTGCGACAATCTTGACAATGACTGTGACGGGTCCGTGGATGAGGGAAATGTCTGCCAGACCTGCACGGATGCGGACAAGGACGGATATTACAAGGAAAACGGATGTGGAAGCGATCCGGACTGCAATGACACCAATGCCGGAATCAACCCCGGGGCAGCTGAAGATTGTGATGACGGCAAAGACAATGACTGTGACGGGTTGATCGACTGCGATGATCCGGATTGTGATGCTGTCTGCAATCCCTGCACCGATGCCGACGGGGACGGATTCTTTGCTGAAGCCAACTGCGGTACCAAAGTAGACTGCGATGACAATGACGCAAGTGTTCATCCCGGAGCATCTGAAATATGTGACGACGGTATTGATCAAAATTGTGACGGGAATATTGATGAGGAGTGCTTTGATTTAACGGGACGCTGGGCAATTGATGCGTCATGGAAAACAGAAAAACTCTATGCAACAATAACTCAAAACGGAACAAATCTTGAGTTAATCTTAGATATAAGCCCAGATGATAAAGATGCTGGTGAACTTGATGGGAGTATTTGCACTTTTACAATTGGCGCACACGATGGAAATGAAAATCCAATAACAATTACTATGTCTGGAACTGTTTCAAACGGTGGAAATAAAATTATCAATGGAACCGCTCAATCTGATGGTGATCCTCTTGGAACGTGGTCTGCTGAAAGAATAGGGGCCGGGGGCACATGCTCAGATTATGATTTCTCTTTGTATTTCCCACTAAACACAGGGGATACATGGTCTTATAATGACCGCTCTGAGGGTTTAACAGGGATGCAAGTTTACCAAATAAAAACAGTTATGGGACCAGAAACAGTCAATGGTGTGAATGTCATTAGAGTTAATGATGTAAGAACAATTGATAGTCACGGCGGTTATGAGTACTGGATAAGTGATAACGAGGGAATAAAGTTTTATGGTGAAAATGGAGATTTTATCAACCCTCCATGGGTACATATTAATAAATATACCTGTCTCGGTGACGGGATCTCCTATCCTCAACATAATGTTTATACAAAAATTGTGGCTGTTGAAGATGTTACAGTTCCAGCCGGTACATTTAAAGATTGTTTGAAAATGAAAATTGATGACGAAGGTTCGGTTACCTACCGATGGTTTGCTAAAAATGTAGGATATGTAAAAAAGATTATACCATCCACAGGTGAAGGTGACCGGGAGTTGGTTGAGGCGACTGTTAATGGTATTCATTATGGTGGCGGAAATTAAAATATCCACTAACTATCAAAACAATTAACGAGGAAAACAGTGAATCTGATTTTTATTTGTATCCGAAAATCTTATCGCACCAATCTTCTGCTATATTTTTTAGTTTTATTTATAATGAGTTTTATTGCCTCCTGCAACAACAGCTCTGGAAATAATTCTGCCGAAACCGGCACCGTGAGTTTCCGGATTGAATGGCCGGCGGATGCTGGCGACAACATCGAGGCCTCCAAGTGGGTTGTGAAGGATTATGGGTCAGAAACATCTCAAACCCTGGTTTCCGCGACCCCGGTCACTCTTTCAGATGACTGTCAGTCCCGGGGGATTGTCACAGTGGCTGTCAATGTCACCGATGCACTGGAAACCTTTTCCGTCTCAGAGCAGTTTGCATGCGATCAAGGCGTCGGGAAAATTAATATTTCCGCAGGCACCGGGAGGTACTTTATCGTTTCCGGCCTGGGCAGTGATGGCACCGAACGCTATCATGGGGAGAAACAGGATATTACCATTCATGCCGGATCCAATGATATCGGCGTGATTCAGATGGAGCGGAATTCTGAATTCTGTACAGATGCGGACGGTGACGGGTATTATGCGGAACGCGACTGCGGCACCGCCATTGACTGTAATGACCGGAATGCTGACATATATCCCGGAGCCATGGAAATCTGCGGAGACGGGAGGGACCAGGATTGCGACGGCAAGGACACGGCCTGTCAGCCGGTGCCCGCGGATGTGGATGATGACGGGGACGGGTATTCAGAAAACCAGGGGGACTGTAATGACCGAAATGCCAATATTTTCCCGGGAGCTGTTGAAATCTGCGACAGTCTTGACAATGACTGTGACGGGTCCGTGGATGAGGGCAATGTCTGCCAGACCTGCACGGATGCGGACAAGGACGGATATTACAAGGAAAACGGATGTGGAAGCGATCCGGACTGCAATGACACCAATGCCGGAATCAACCCCGGGGCAGCTGAAGATTGTGATGACGGCAAAGACAATGACTGTGACGGGTTGATCGACTGCGATGATCCGGATTGTGATGCTGTCTGCAATCCCTGCACCGATGCCGACGGGGACGGATTCTTTGCTGAAGCCAACTGCGGTACCAAAGTAGACTGCGATGACAATGACGCAAGTGTTCATCCCGGAGCATCTGAAATTTGTGACGACGGCATTGATCAAAATTGTGACGGCGAGGCGGATGAGAATTGTAATGAGCAGCCCTCAGATAATTCCAAGTTTTATGGCACCTACTCAGTGATTGTTGACTTTCCTTGTGAACATAATGAAGTAGCCATGACGTTTGGTAATGATCAGACCATTAAAGAAGAATTTTATTTTTACATTCCCTTATATGGGAATTCGTCTTCATATTCATTTATTGCAGATGATTCTCGTATTACTTATGAAATATCAATAAATAATAACACGATAGTTCTTGATGAAATTGGAGATTGGTTGGGAGGTTCAGAACACGACTGGACAGTTCACACGATATTCGAATTCTCAGACGACTATAATACGCTGGTTCTTACTGGAAATAGCTACGATAACGGAGATCCTCCGGAGTGTCAGGGAAATATAACAGGCAGTGGGACACTGCTGGAAAATCCTGATAAATACTCCATAGATGATTTCGTCGGCACCTGGAAAGGCACAGGAACATTTATCAGTGAAGGGGATAATTTTCAAGGGGCTTCAGTAAATTTGGTTATCACTAAAAACGGTAATCTAATAGACGGACGCATGGAAATGGCCCATGACGGAAAAACAAGTACTGACAATTTTTCAGGAAGCGTTATCAATGGAGAATTTCAATTTGATGTGCCTTGCGATGATCCGACTCATCCTGATTGCCTCAATTGGGATGTCGATGGAACCGCATCCCTTAGCAGTGATGGCACGGCTATGACATTTATATTAGACGGCATTTTTTGTGGAAGAGATGGTGGAGATCGTGGAAATTTCACTGCAAACCTTATCAAACAATAATCCCTTGGGACGCCAACACCAGGAATAAACAACACCAAGGATAAAAAGGAGGTCGGCAATGAAAAAATGGAAGGCAACATTTTTATCTGCGTCTCTGGTTGCGGCATGGATGTGTTGGGCGATTACGCCATCTGCCCATGCGGGCACCAACTGGGAAAACATCATTCTATCCCCTAATCCCAAAGTGGATTTGACATTGGTCATCCAACAGAATCTGCCGGGCCTGCAAAACCAAATCCAACAGAAATTTCGGGATAATATTGAAAAAATCCGGGCGGGTGCCAAAAAATTCGAGGACCAGACCGGACTTTCCGCCGGCATGACCTATGAAATTACGTTGGGAGGAACCGAAGAAACCGGAAAGGTCAGCCTGGAGTATAATGTCATGGACCTGGCAGCCTGGGACGGCAAAAGCGATCTTCCGGTAAAACTCAAAATGGAAAAAAAAGATGTCGGGGCCGTTGAGGTGACCTATGACCCCAAAGCCCCTATTCTCATCAAAGAAATCAAAGTGGAAAAAAAAATGCCCGGTGGGGTGGCTTCCCAATCCGGTACGCTTTCCATTGACGGCACATGGGACAAACCAATCGTTAAAGTCAGTTATGGGCAAAAGGCGGAAACCCCACAGGTCGGGGGCTTCAAAGGGGAAGCAGAGCAGACGATCGGGCTGGATTTCAGCCGCTCCGCTGATGATTTCTATGATCCGGAATGGAATCCCAGAAGCGAGTGGGCGATCGTCCGGACAATTGAGGACATTATCGCCAAAACTGACTGGGGGGTCAAGGTTTCCGGGAAGCACGAACAGGAAATCGGGCCGGGAGAAAAAATCACCAGCGGCGTGGACCTGACGGTCAATACTGACCGGGTGCGCAACTGGTGGACTGACTGGCTTTTCAGTGACATGAACGATGCTTTTGACCGGCTGGATGAGCAACTTGACCATCAGGCTCAGTGGCAACGCAATAAAATCAAGGCAGAAGCCATTCGCTTAGGAATCAATCCCGACGGAAAATCCAACCGGCAACTCATTAATGAAATTCATGGAGTGTGGAATGCAAATCCGGGGCTTCGCCGGCCTGTTTTCCAAAATCCCGGCCCCAAAACGCCATCTGGAAGTACTCAGTCAGGGGGGACAATCCCAACCAGCACCCCACCCACAACCAAAAATCAGCCGGGGGTAAATTTAGGTGGCGGGAACACACAAGGAAACATTACGCATCAACAATCTAACGCCGACAATCCTTACAATAACCTGGAAAATCCGTATAAAAAGCTGGAAAACCCTTACAAAAATTTAAAAAATCCTTATCATAAATTAGAGAATCCTTATAAAAATCTGAAAACTCCATAGCTAATGCCTTAATAACGGGCTAAAATTTAATATAGACCAGGCAAGGACCAAAGATCAATCCTTATCGTATAACTTATAACAGGCCTCATCCGCCATTCAAGGAATCTGGATATGAAACGATACGTTATAATGACATTTTTAAGCATTTTTTCAGCACTTTTACTGTCGGCCTGCGCAGGCTCCCCGGATAGCCGGCATTATATTCCTCAAGAAAAAAATTCTCCCTTTGTCGTCGTCAACCACCATTCCTATCATGATGAAATCATGATCTACGGCGGACCGGCCATTGTCCTGTTTTACAACACCGAATTCTGGCAGTCTCTGGACATGAAGCGCCGCCTGGAATGGCTGGCGGAAAAATACCGGGGCAAAGCCAAATTTGCCATGTTTCACTGGCAGGTCAGTGATGACCCCTCCCGGTTTTCCCTGGAGATGCTGCCCACAGTGATCCTTTACCGCGATGGCGAGGAGATTGACCGCATCAAAGGCATTCCGCCGGAAGAAAAGGAACGGGCCGACTGGAATGACGATCTGGAGCTCTGGTTTCTGAAAAATGCCATGGCTTTAGAGAACTCCCAGTATTCCGGGGACTTTACCTATTTATTCAGAAACGGGTATACCCTGCAGGTGGGAAACGACTAGCCCCTTTGGAATAAGGAGACATTTTCAGATTGAATCCCGTTGCCACCTTAAATTTCAATAAAAAACTGTTCAAAGCCTTTCAGATCCGCGGAATCAAAATCGGCGCGGTTCCGGATATGGAGCAGCGGCTGATCTCCGATCAGCTGATCGAAAAAGGACTTTGCGACATGGCCCAGGTGAATGCCGTTCTCGAGGAAATCACCGGCATTCAGGCCATTGATCCCACCTTTGTATCCTTTGATCCAGGATATATTGACCACATTGCCCTACTGGTGCCGGCGGCTGTGGCCCGGGAAGAAATGGTGTTCCCCATTAAACATGAACATGACCATGTTCATATGGTCATGGCCATGCCTCAGGATGACACCTGCCTGAGACGGCTGGAAGCTGTAACCGGTTCTCGGATCAGGCCCTATTGCTGCCACTCAAAAGCCATCCTGGAAACCATTGATAAATATTATGCCGGTCACACCGACGTGGCTGAACCGGTTTCGGAAAAAATCGAAATATTGGTCGAAAACGCGCTCCAGTCCCTGAATCTGCTCAAATCCAACCGGGCAGATGTCATGGGCCTGATCAACGACGCCCACCTGATCCGTCTGCTTCAGCATGCCATGAACCATCTGGTGCGAAGCGGAGCCAGCGACCTGCACATGGAACCCCGGGAATCCGAATTCCGGATCAGATACCGCAAAGATGGGGTCATGCAGACCGCCTGGTCATGGCCGTCGATTTTCAAGGACGCCATCATCAACCGCCTGAAAATGCTCTCCCGGATGGATATGGCCGAACATCAGCTGCCCCAGGACGGCAGCATCAGTTTCGGCCTGATAGCTAACCGGATGGTGGATATCCGGGTCTCCTCGCTGCCATCCCTGTATGGTGAAAAAATCGTGATGCGTATTCTGGAACGGGACAAAAAGCAACTGACCCTGGACCACATGGGCATGAATGCCAAAGACGCCCGCATCCTTGAAAGTGTCATCCGCAATCCCACGGGCCTGATACTGGTCACCGGTCCCACGGGCAGCGGGAAATCTTCCACTCTCTATGCTGTACTCACAACCCTGAACGCGGACACTGTCAATATTGTGACGGCCGAAGATCCGGTGGAATACAAACTCGACGGCCTGACCCAGGTCAGCTGTTCCGCTGACACCGGCCTTACATTCAACGCGGCCCTGCGGTCTTTTCTTCGGCAGGATCCGGACATCATCATGGTGGGTGAAATCCGGGATGCGGAAACTGCGGATATCGCCTTAAAAGCGGCCATGACCGGTCATCTTGTGCTCTCCACCCTGCACACCAATGATGCGGCCGGGGCCATCAACCGGCTGGTAAACATGGGCATTCCGCCCTATCTCGTGGCATCCGCCCAGATCACGGTAATTGCCCAGCGCCTCATGCGGCGGCTCTGCGAGCACTGCAAAACAGAAAATTCGCCGGAACCCGAGATCCTGAAGGTTCTGGACATCGAAACGGATGCGTTCACCATTTATAAAGCCGTGGGATGTGAGCAATGCTCCGGCACCGGATATCATGGACGCATGGGAATATTTGAAATTTTCCAGGTCAACGACCGGCTCATTGATCTGATTCTGGCCAATGAACCGGCCCGGGTCCTGAAAACGGCAGCGGTGGAGGATGGCATGACCACCCTACGGCAGGCGGCCCTCGAAAAAATGGCCGCCGGAGAAACATCCGTTGAAGAAGTGCTGCGGGTTACCATGGATTCATAGACAAAATAAAGCGCATCGTCAAAATGAATAGAATATCCAACCGAAAAAGAGAACTGTTATGAGCCCACTGAATTTTATACTGCCGTTGAGTTATTTACTTTTTTTTACGGCCATCCTGTTTTTGGTATATTCTCTGGCAGCGGGCGCCCGCCAGATGGCCGACCCCCAAACCCAGGGGGCGGATGATTTTGAAATCCCGGAAGCCGCCCGGTTTGTCCTGATGTTCAGGCCTTTTTATCGAATCTTTGCGCCGTTGGCTGACATTTTGCCCCTTCCAGACTATAAAAACCGGATGAAGCAATACACCATTACTGCGGGTATTGAAGACCAGGTGGACAGCAACGACATGATCGGCTTCCAAATAACCACCATGTTGCTTTTTATGGGCATGGCCTACATTTATTTTCAAGGCGCATTTGCTATAATTATGGCGGCGGTTATCGGTCTGGGATATCCTTATTTATGGCTATTTGAAAAAAAAAAACAGCGCCAGGAAGCCATCCGGCTGAGTATGCCGGATATTATTGACATGCTTTCCCTGTCCGTGGAAGCCGGGCTCTCGTTTAACGCGGCCGTACAGAAAGTCTGCGATGTCTACCGGCATGACAAGGACCCTTTTGTGGTGGAACTCTATCTCATGGATCAGAACATCAGTCTGGGCCGGTCCCGGGATGAAGCATTAAAAATCATGGCAAATCGGGTTGATCTGATGGAACTCAACTCCTTCGTGTCAATCCTTGTACAGGCCAATAAAATGGGATCGAGTATTGCCGAAACCCTCAAATCCCAGGCGGAACGGATGCGCGCGGAACGGTTCCTGAACGCTGAACGAATCGGCGCTCAGGCCTCCCAGAAACTCCTGATTCCTATGATGATTTTTATTTTTCCCATAATTTTTATTGTTATTTTCGGGCCGTATGTTGTTAAAATGGTTGTTGGATAAAACTAAAGAGAAAAAAGCGACTCATGATCAGGAAAATTCAAATTCTCAAAAACGGAGTGCCGGAAAAAACCCTTGATCTGGCGGACGGTACCTATTCATTAGGCCGGTCCGGAGATGCGGATATCGTCCTTTCAGACAGTGCCGTGTCAAAAACCCATGCCCTGCTGACGGTTGACCAAGACCGCATTTCCGTCATGGATAAGGGCAGCGCCAACGGCATCTTTTTTCAGGGCCGGAAAATCAGTGAAAAAACCTTTGATAACCATTTTGAAATCGACATCAAACCTTTTACCATCCGGACCGCAGCCCAAGACATGCCGGAAAGCGATGATGCCGCCCTTCAAAAAATCGACGCGATCAGGCATTTCAGTATCAACAATATCAAAATCAGTCTTTTTCTGATTTTTGCCGTTATCATGCTGATCTCTGTGTTAATCGGATATTTCCCCCTGAAACAGAAAACCGCAGCAATTGCCCGTGAGGAAAAGCTTAAAGCCGGCATTCTCCTGACCCGGTATCTCGGGGAAATGAACCGGCCGTTTCTGGCGGATGAACAGTATGCCCAGGTCCGGACTGCCCCGGTCCGCATGGAAGATGGCGTGGTTTATGCCTTTGTGGTGGACGCACACGGCAGAATCATCGCTCCCCGGGAAAAACAGGGAGATTATGTGGACTGGGCCGGTCTTTCCAAAGCGTTTGCAGACGCAAAGCTAAAAATTGAAGACGGCAGACAGGATGAAAAAATCATTTTTTATCCCGTGATCCAGCAAAACCAGATCATGGGTGCGGCCATTCTCAGGTTTGCGTGGCAGCAAACAGGGACAGATGCGGCCGCTGGCATGGGATTTCTGGCCATCTTGCTGATTGCCATCCTGTTTGGGGTTGGATTTATCATGGCGCATCTTCTGGCCCGGTCTTTTTTAAATCCCATGAAATCCCTTTATGAAGCCGCGGAAATCGCCATCAAAAACGGCGCTGCAGCACTTGCCTATCAGGCCCCTTACGCAGAGTTGGAAGATCTCAAGCGTGCCTTTGATCGTCTGCTGGCACGGAAAAGTGCCGCTTCTGCTTCCCACGATTCCTATTCGGCGGCGCCGGCTGCCGCTCCCCGAACCAGCGACGCGGTTTCTAAAGCCCGGAACTTTCAGCAATCGCCTCCAAACAATCCGGCCTCCGGCCCTTTCCCTTCCGGGGCATCTCCATCTCCGCCTTCATCCGACGCATCCGGGGCTTCGCTTAAAGACCTGAAAGCGCCCTGGTGTGTTATTGACCGGGAGAACTATGTCCTGGTGCAATATTCTAATAATTTTTCGCCCGGACTCGGCACCAAAGACTGCCGGCCCGGCATGCATGTTATCGAAGCCCTGGAGACAGATATCATCCCGGCCGTTTCCCAGATGATGGACACGGATGATGCCACTCCCCGGGCCCTGACCTTTGCCGGAAAAACATATCAAATGAAACGCATGAATACCGTAAATGAAAAAAACCATGTAACACTGGTTTTTGAGGATGTTGCCCAATGAACGCCTATCACCTTGAAACACCGACCACAGATGCCGTATTTAAACTGATTGTTCTGGAGGGATCTGAAAAAGGGGAAAAAATCGATCTGTCCCCGGGCAGAAAATACATCATGGGACGGGGCGAGGACTGCGATATCCGTATTAACGCTGCCGACAAGACCGTTTCCAGAAAACATGCCGTCCTGGAAGCGACCCCCAAACAGGTGGTGATTGAAAATCTGAGTGGTGCCAACCCGGTACTTGTCAAAGGCAAGCCCGTCCAGAAAACCGCGTTAAAGGACAAAAGCCAGTTCCGCATCGGCACCACCCTCTATTCGCTCGCAAAATCCGGCACACCGGCGGCGCCGGCTAAACAATCCGGCGCGAAAAGCGCCCTGCCCCTGCGCCTTGTTCTGATTGCAGCGTTTCTGGTGATCGTGGCTGTTTTTGTTTTGATGCTCCTGCCCGGCGACGACCCACCGAAAGTTGCGGACCAAACCACAAACGAAATGACCCGGCCGGTTTCGGGTTTGGGTGCCAATGACCTGCCCCCCCTGCCCCCGCTGCGCACCCAGCCGCATCAAACCGCGGAAAGTAGCGACACTTTGGGATTATCGGTTTCTGAAACGGACAGGCAAAAAGCGGACGAGCATTTCCGAAAGGGCATGTTTTTTTATGACACCGGCAACACCAGCCGGGCCGTGGCCGAGTGGAACCGGGCCGTTGTTCTGGATCCGAATCATCCGGACGCCCAGACCTGGTTTTTGCGGGCGGAAAGGGAACTTGCGGAAAAAGTAAAAACCCATTTTCAGAACGGCATGCTGCACTACAAATACATGCGCTATAATGAGGCAACCCACGAATTCCGACTGGTCCTTGAACTTTCCCGGGACAAAACCAGCGACCAGTATATTCAGGCATTAAAATTATTCAATGAAATACAAGGAAGATAAACGATTGCTGAAACTTAAGGTTTTTGAAAACGCCCAGTCCTTTTATGAAAAAGAATTCTCTGAAGACGCGGATATCACCGTGGGCCGCGCGGAGCAGTGCGATCTGGCACTCAGAAGCAAACGGGTTTCCCGGGAGCATTGCCGCATTTTCTGCCGGGACGGCATCTGGCATGCCGAAGACTTAAACAGCCAGAACGGCATCCGGGTCAACAATGTAAAAACCGGGTCCCAAACCCTGAAAAACGGGGATAATCTGCAGGTAGGGGATTTTCGGCTGGAAATTATTTTGGATGATGCTCCCCCGATTTCCGATGCAATCCCCGAAGCGGATGACCGCACCGTGCTGCTCCAGGACGTGGACGCCTCAGACATGACCATTGTCCGGAGCCCCGATTTTCTTGCAGGCAGCCCAGGCCCGGAGAAAAAAAATGTGTCTGCCCTTTTAAAAGACAAGCGCGTTATGGCTGGCGCGGCAGGACTTTTTCTGGTGTTTCTGATTCTCATTTTTGCCTTTTCCTCCGGCGAAGATACACAAGCCCCTGAAACATCCCTGTTGCCAGCGGAACAGGAAAAAACCGCCGCCATGATGGATCTGGAAAGCCGGCACCGCATGGAGCAATACCTGGACGGCGGAAAACAACAGTTTGACGCCGGCAACTACAACGAAGCCCTGGTCCGGTTTCAGGCGGTTCTCAGGATCGATCCGGAAAACGAAACCGCCCTCAGTTATTTGGGGCAGAGCCGGGAAAAAATTCTCGAACTTGAAGAGCAAAAACGCCAGGCCGCGGAAGAAGCCAAAATTCGGAGGGAACGGGTGGCCGCCATCCTGTCCCGGGCCCGGCAGGCCATGGGCCGCGCGGATTACGCGACGGCGGCGGAAATTGTTGCCGAAGCGCGATATCTGGCGCCGGATGACCCGTCAGTGACATCGGTTGCCACGGAAATTGAAACCGCCATGGCAACGGAAAAACGGAAAAATGAAATCGCTTCGTTGGAAAAAGAAAAAAAATTAAACGCCATAAAGGAACATTTTGACGCAGGCCAGCGATATTATGATCAGGGCAGCTACAACGAAGCTCTGGCGGAATGGGAACAGGTGCTGGCATCCGGCGTGGAAACCCCGGAAACCGCCCATGTCCGGCATGCCATCGGCCATCTTAAAACACAGCTCGCGGAAACTGTTTCCGCGGATTATGAAAAAGGCAAAACGTATTTCAACAAAAAAGACTATGCCCGCGCTATCAGGCACTTTGAAAAAGTGATACGTGTGCTGCCCGATTACCGGGACACCGGGACCCTGCTGGCCCAGGCGGTCAGCGCCCTGGAGTCTGAAGCCAAGCGTCTGTTTCAGGAAGGCCTGGTGTATGAAGGCATCGGCCAGAATGAAAAAGCCGCCGCCAAATGGCGGGAAGTTTTAAAAGTCATGCCCTTGGAAAGCAACGAGTACTACCAGAAAGCCCTGGAAAAACTCCGTTAAGGAATTTGATATGGTGAAAGACGAAAACCAGGCCCGAATTCAGGAAGCCCTGGGAGATAAATACGAAATCAAGCACCTGATCCAGGCCGGCGGCATGGGGAAAATCTATCTCGGTGTTCACAAAGCGCTGGATAAAAAAGTAGCCATTAAAATCATCCACCAGGAACTGGTGGCCAATGAACAGATCAAGTCCCGGTTTTACCGGGAAGCCAAACTGGCGGCCAGCCTGGACCATTATGGCATCATTGATATTTATGATTTCGGCTCAAGCGATGATTTCGCCTACATCATCATGCCGTTTATCGAAGGGGAAACCCTGGACGTGAAAATAAAGGAAAAGGGGGCCATGGACCCTGATGAGAGCGTCCGGATAATGATCGAAATCACGGAAGCCCTCCATTATGCCCACAGCCACCATGTCATCCACCGGGACATCAAGCCGTCCAATATCATGTTCGACCGCCAGGGAAAAATCATTATTGCGGATTTCGGTATCTCTAAAGACATGACAGACACCGACCTGACCGCCCCCAACACGGTGCTTGGATCCCCGCGGTACATGAGCCCGGAGCAAATCAAGGGACAGACCGTGGACGCCCGCAGCGACCTTTACAGTCTGGGCCTGGTTTTTTATGAAATGGCCACCGGTACCCACCCGTTCCAGGGCAAGGATACCACATCCATCTATTACGCCCAGGCCCATGAAATTCCGCCCCGGCCGGAAACCAAAAAAACCGATATTCCTCGGGATATCGGTTCCATTATCATGAAGCTTTTGGATAAGAATCCGGAAAACCGTTACAGCGACGGCGGCGCCCTGATCCGGGATCTGAAAGATTATCAGAGCGGCAAATTCTCCCCGACACCGGCCGCAGGCGACGACGCCACCCTCTTAGACGATGCCACCATGGTGGATGACGGCACGATGGTCATGGCCGACGCCATCCCCTATGAAAACGCCACGGTTGTCGCTCCCCAGATGCCCGGGGGCCTCCCCTTCTATAAAAAACACATCAAAGCGATCGCCGGCGGGGCGGTGGGGTTTTTGCTGGTGATGCTGCTGATTGTTTTTATCAGCTCCGACGGCTCTGGCCCACCGGTCTCCGATCCCGTAGAAACTGCAAATGTCCGGCCGGAAGCCACAGGGACCAAAACAGCATCCCTCCCGGCGCCCGGAGAGATCAAACCCGCGCCGGAAGAAAAGCTCACGGACACCACCGAAACGCACCTGGCGCCGGCGGAACCACCGGCTAAATCCTTGCCCGGCACTCTCACGGAAGCCATTTTTGCCATTAACAACGGCCAAACCGCGCGTGATTTTTCCCTGTGGACGGACAAAACCACTTACCGGATCGGGAGCACCATGAGTTTCCATTTTGAATCCCAAAAACCCTGCTATGCCGTGATCCTGGGCTATACCACACAGAAGGAGCTAGTGCAGATTTTCCCCAATCATTTTGTGTCCGGCCAGTTCATTCAGGCCAATCGGAAATATTCAATTCCCAGCGACGAGATGGGATTTGACCTCCAGGTGTTCGGCCCGCCGGGCCAGGAAACGGTGGTTGCCCTGGTTTCTGATATGCCACTGAACCTGTTTGACGCGTCTTTCAGCGCGGAGAATCCGTTTCTCTCCTTTAATGAACAGGATACGGCCCGGGTATCTGATTTTTATCAGCGGCTTCAGGCCATCCGGGATCGGAAGATTTCCCAGCAACGGCTGGTTTATACCATTGTTAACTGATTTTTTATCCCTACAGCCCTGAGACCCTCAGGGTGGGCTTTACCCATAAGGCCTTATCAAGGAGGTCCGAAATGAAAAAAACGATCATCATGAGTCTCTGTGTTATGGCGGCGATGCTTTTCACGGCAGTTTTATACGCGGCAGCGCCAACCAAAGTCATGATCAATATTGTCGAAGAATCCGGGGACGGTGACGCCGCAGCAATGATCAAGTCAACGGAAATGCTGATTGCCAAGGAGCTGCTGAATAACGCCCTGGATGTCCTCACGTCCGATGACCTGTCCGCCGGCAGCGGCCTTTCCGACGACGATGTGGCCGCTGCCCGCACCGGCAGCATGAGCGAAATGCGCAAAGCCGCGGCCATCAAAGGCGCGGCATTCATCCTGAGCGCCAAGGCCAAAACGCGGGTCAGTGAAGAAACAGTCATCAACATGTCATTGAACAAAGCCGTTACCTCTTTTTCCTATCGTCTGGTGAATGCCGCCAGCGGCCGCACCATTGACATGGACAGCCTTTCCTTTTCCAGTGCGGACCGGTCTGCGGAGAAAGCCGCCCATTCCACCTATGAAAAGCTTTCCGAGGAAATGGCCCGTCGCATTCAAAAAAAAGTGCCTGCCCAGTTATCAGACAAAGAGTCAACAGAACTGGCCAGCTACAAAAATACAGTGGCGCCAAAGCCGGCGATAAAACCCAAAGTCATGCCCAAACAAGTGGTTACCGTCACAACACCGGATGCTGCGCCGGCAGATGCCGGCATGACAGTTGCCCAGGCACCTGCTCCGTCACCGGCCGCCGATTCTGCGCCGCCTAAACAGTCCGGCGGGCCGGAAATCGTGATCCTGAACCCGCCGCCCACCCGCGGATTCATGCCGGTTTCCCGAAAAAAGGAATTGACCATCGAAGGACTGGCCAAAGATCCCACCGGTATTTCGGAAGTGCGCATTAACGGCGAAAAAGTGCGCCATGATCCGGAGGGCCGGTTTTTGCACCCCGTTACCCTTAGTCCCGGCGAAAATCGGTTTCTGGTGATGGCGGTCAATACCGCCGGCAAAATGGTTTCCAAGGAAGTGGCGGTGGACCGGGATCAGGACAGCGCGCCGCCGGATATTGTCCTTCTGCGCCCCGGCGTCACCCGGGGGTTTCAGGTGGCGATTAAGCCAAAGCTTAAAGCGACCACGGTGGAAGGCATGATCAAGGATGAAAGCGCTCTGCTCTTTTTGCGCATCAACAATACGGAAGTGCCGGTTTCCGCAAACGGTCATTTTCTTTACGACATGCCGATCTCGGACGCCACCCGGAGCATTGCCATCGAAGCGGCGGACATCCACGGCAATATTTCCAGAAAATCCCTTGAAGTCACCCGGGGGGAATCCGCGTGGACCGAATCATCACCCGTATCTGTTTCGGCAAAAAACGGCATGAAACCCGTATTGTGGGGCATGGCCATCGGTGTTTCAAAATACCAGAGTTCAGCCATTGACCTGAAATACGCGGACCAGGATGCCCTGAAACTGGCATCATTCTTCAAGAATCAGGCCGGGAAATCCTTTTCTGAAGTCCATTTTAAAACACTGGTGAATGATCAGGTCACCCGGAACAGTATTATTGAAGGCATCACCGAACACCTGGGCAAAGCCGCACCGGATGATGTGATTTTCCTGTTTCTGGCCGGCCATGGCACCAAACACCGCCAGTCCGGCTCCTATTATTTCATGCCCGCGGATTCGGATTTTGACACCATTCTGTCCAAAGGCCTGCGCATGTCCGATTTTGAGGAATCCATTAAAATTCTGTCGAAAAACGTAAATAAAATCATTGTGGCCATGGATACCTGCCATTCCGGCGCGCTGGAGGTGGGCATGCGCGGCGGTGCGGAAAGTGAAGACCTGGCCGCCGCAATGAACGCGGCCAGCGGGCTCTACATTCTGTCCGCGTCCAAGGCGGGCGAGGTTTCCATGGAATCGGACAAGTTTAAGCTGGACCCCAAGTATCCCGGTCATGGTGCGTTCACCTACACAATGATTGATGCCATGCAGGGCGCGGCGAATTACGACAGGGATGATTATATTTCCCTCAATGAGGTTTTCCAGTACGTGGCCCGTCAGGTGCCGCGGCTGACCAACGGACAGCAGCATCCTTACTTCCGGATGCAGGGAACCGACCTGCCATTGTTACAAGTTAAGTAACCGCGGAGACGTTCTTGATGCACGGAAACCATGTGTGATATAAGCATTCGATAAACAGGTCATGAAAAACCATAAAATTTTTTTAACAGAGTAAACCCAGGGAATCCATATTTTATGAAAGTCAAAATTCAATTTCAGATGGTTATCAGCCTCATTCTTTTCACCGTTTTTACATTCCTTTCCGGATGCGCGTCAAATCAGACACCGCCGGGCCCGTATTTGCCGGGGGACTCCCGGATCACGTCCATTGACTGGACCCGCATCCCGCCTCCGCCGGCCAAAAAAGACCTTGTAGCGGTGGCCGGCTTTGAAAACAAAAGCACCTATTCCGCGGACAAGCTATGGGACACTTCCGCCAAATTTCTCTCCTCCCATCTGCTGCGCACCGGGTATTTCCGGGTGGTGGAATGGGAAGAAATGAAACGGTTGTTTGACTATGACACCCTGAGCCAGGCAGATATCGTGAAAAGCCCCGATAAAATGCAAAAAGCCCACCGCATCCTTTTGTGCGAGCATTTCATCTCGGGCGCGGTCACCCGGTTTAATGTCAACACCTATGCTCAGACCAGCGCCATGTCCAAAGCCAAGACCATTGACACCACCGTGCGCGTAGACCTGATTCTCCAGAACGCCCAGACCGGGGAATATCTTTCCTCCGGAAAAGGCGAGCACACCATCCGCCAGACCTTTGGCAAGGGCCAGGTGGGCACCTGGGACAGCAGCGCAGGCGATGATGCGTTGGATATGGCCATCGGCAAAGCCTTGTTTGAATTAATATCCACCTATGGCGGCACCAGCCGGAGTGCCCCCTTGAAGCAGGACGGCAGCGGGGTGCGCCTGAATTAGTGCCCGGCATCGGATTAATCGTTTTTCAGGAGTGAATTGAATGGGTTGTAAAAATTTTTTTCTTTTTTTGGCGTGCCATGTATTTTTGGTGCTCACATTTTCAAATACTATTTTTGCTGCGGAGAAGCAGGATCAGGAATACTGGGAAGTGCATCACCAGTTTGCGGCTCATCAGCCAAAGGTTATCGCGGTGCTGCCCATGGATAATTTTTCTCTGGAGCCGGAGTTGGAAACCTTTCTCTATGACAGTGTATATGAACAGCTTCAGACAAAAGGCTACCGCCGTATTGCCGTAGACAAGGTTAAAACCGTCATGGATGATCTGGGCATCCAGACCGCCGGCCAGCTCCAGGGAATCAGTCTGCAGCGGCTGAGCGAGGCCCTGAACGCGGACGCGGTGTTCAAAGGCCAGGTTGATCAATCTGCCTCTATCCATGAAGGGGTCTACGATGCCATTGTGGTCTCCTGCTCCCTGCGGCTCACTGACTGTAAAACCGGCATTGTGCTCTGGCGGAGCGAACAGTGGCGGACCGCCCACCGCCAGTGGCAGATCGATCCCTTTAATGCACTTTTAAACCTTGCGGCCCATGCCGGCGCGGACCGATCCGCCCGCATTGCCTGGCTGGTCCAGGAAATGCTGAAAACCCTGCCCCAGGGAGAGGTTCAGATCGAATATGACAACCTGCTGGACCAGGCAATGGAAATTAAAATTGAGGGTAATTAACCATATCCGGAAATTTAATTGCTGTTTGCCGAAATAGGCTTACCACACATGCACCGTCGCATCAGTTAAATGCTTAATGGACCTCAGGGAAATAAAAAATATCAGATACCGTCAATTTTTAAAGGTGGCGGAGGTCGGGATTCAAATCCCGACTTACTGGAAACAGCATGAAGGTATATTGGCAAATAAAAACTCTTTAAATGAACATTTTGGGGAAAGCTTCGAGCTCCTCAAAAATTAACCGGCATTTTAAATATTAATCCTTTTAAAGCTAAAGGTAAGTCTAATAGCATAATGACGATCAGAAACTTAAATAAAATTCTAACCTATTTTATTTTAATTGCGTCAATTCAGATTCTTTGTGGGCGAACTGCTTCTGTTGAAGCGACCCAAAGTTACTCCGTTTTTGATACCCAGAAAATGTTATCTGAAAAGGGATATGATTCAGGGCCGATTGATGGAATTATGGGCATAAAAACCAAGGAAGCATTGAAAAAATTTCAAGAAGACAACCACCTGCCAATTTCAGGTAAGCTTGACGCTGAAACTGAAAAAAAATTATTTGATGAAAAGGACACAATTCCCGAGCACGAAAGGAATCCGACGATATCATCAAAATCTACTACCACAATGAAACATACAAAACCAGATTTTTTCGTTGCCGACCAGAGAATTCAACTCCAAGCGGAAGTAGAAAATCCGGCGGGCATCAATCTGGTAAGGTGTTATTTTAAAGCTGCCGGTGAAGCGAATATGGTATTCGTTCCGATGATCATGGACGACAAAAATGAATATGCTTGCATTCTTCCCGCTCCTTCCAAAGTCACTACTCAGATAGAATACCTTTTCCTATCAGTAAACTCTGATAAAAAGATCATCCGCAGCCAGATATTCACAATTACTCAAAATGCAAATAAAGGTATCCCAGCCTGGCAGGAGATCTCCAAGCAAGGGGAAATCAAGGTGAGCATGGAGATTGGCAAAGCAACAACGGAGCTTGCGGGATTTTCCGACGATGTCACCATTGATGTTGTCGAATCCTGTGCCCGTTTCGGCGTGGTTGCAATGATGTACCATCATATATCCTCAGCAACTATTTCCTCTGCAACCGCTTCAACCGGCGCCACATCCGCCGGAACCATCACAGCCGGAACCGCTGGTTATTCGACTGCAACCATCGTTGGAATCGGTTTAGGTGCTGCTGCAGCTGTCGGTGGAACCGCTGTCGCAACCAATGATAATAGCGGTGGGGGTGATAGTGATAATGGTAACCTGGTCGAATGCGGTACATTGACAGCCGCTGGGGGAGACACACCTGAAACACACACAATAAATCTTGGCCAGCGATCCGGAACATTTAATTTTTCATATGAAACATATAGTCAAGAAGATAGGATGATTGTAACTTATGAGGGGAATATCCTTTTTGACACAGGCTGTGTCGGCACCAGTGGAACGCGGACAGAGCCCATCTCATATTCCGGCAAATCTTCTAACGTAACGGTTAAAGTTTTCCCAAATTGCCCCGGTGGCAGCGGAACACTTTGGAATTTTACTGTCAACTGCCCACAATAATTTCTTGGGTCATATTCTGGAGCCGGATATTTAATATATCCAAATATAAAAAAAATAAGGTACTTAAAATATTCCCCAATTAACGCCATAAATAAATCCAATATTTTAGAAAGGAGTAATATGAAAAAATTTAATAATAAAACAACTAATTGTAAAGATCTCAGTAACCCAGGACTTTTTCTAACTATTAGTTTCTTTTTGGCTACTTTATTTCTGGCTTCGGTTTTATTAATTCCAAACGCTGATGCTGCCACTACCATGAAACACACAGCCCCGGATTATTTTGTTCCGGATCAGCGCATCCGGATGGAAGCCCGGGTGGAAGACCCCCTTGGCATTAAACTGGTGCGGTGCTATTTCAAAGCAGCCGGGGAAGCGGATCTGGTGTTCGTGCCCATGACCATGGCCGGGAAAAATGAATATACCGGGATTTTGCCCGCTCCGGCGGCCGGCACGTCCCAAATCGAATACCTGTTTCTGGCGGTCAATTCATCCAATGTGGTAGTCCGCACACAGAATTTCAGAGTTTACAAAGATGCGACCAAGAAAGTTCCAGACTGGCAGGAAGTGCCAAAACAGGGAGACATCAAAGTCAGCATGGAACTGGGGAAACCGCCCAAAGAGCTGCGGGGGTTTTCCGATAATGTGACCATCGACATGGTAGAATCCGGTGCCCGCTTCGGGGTGGTGGCGATGCTGTATCATGCTGCTGCGGATTCCTCATCCAAAAGCGCGTTGGCCGCGGCCAGCTCTTCCACCAGTGCGACCTCCGGCGGGACAGTTGCCGCCGGATCAGCCGGATGGTCTACCGCAACAATCGTTGGTGTGGGTGTTGGTGCTGCGGTTGTTGTGGGAGGCGGAATCGCTGCCGCCAGTGGTGGAGGCGGTGGCGGGGGCGGCGGTGAAGCCGAAGAACTGACGGCCACAACCATCCTCGGTAACTGGCGATTTTCCGGAGAACGACGCGATGGCGTACGCCGAACAGGAACAACGAACTTTAACGCCAATGGAACCCATGCCTATACCATCGAAGATGCGGACGGACAGTCCGACGGCAGCGGCTTTGGCGAATGGTCTCTGGATGGCACGACCCTTTTTATGTCTTTTGAGGCATCCTCCACCTGGATCGGCACGGTTTCCGGAAATTCCAAAGAATTCACACTGGACACCAGTTCCGGGACCAACCATGGAATGTATACATTCAAAGTTTTCCCCCTTCCGAAATAACCAAATTTTTTACAATTTGATTAAAGGAGTTGTATTGATGATTTTTTTAGCAAAAAAAACAAAATCCCATAAAAATCTTTGCCGGACATCCCCGGCCGCGGTTTTGTCTTTGTGCCTGATGGCACTCCTGCTGGCCCCTCTGTTTTTTCCCGCCGTTGCCCAGGCCGCAACATCCATGAAACATGAGTCCCCGGAGTATTTTGTTCCGGATCAGCGCATCCGATTGGAGGCACAGGTGGAAGACCCTCAGGGTGTCAACCTGGTGCGGTGCTATTTCAAGGCAGCCGGGGAAGCCGATCTCGTGTTCGTGCCCATGAACATGCTCGGAAAGAATGAATATGCCGGAATTCTGCCGGCCCCGTCCCAGTCGACCACCCAGATTGAATATCTCTTTCTGGCGGTAAACACCGCAAAACAGGTGGTACGCAGCCAGACATTCACGGTCACCAAAAATCCGGCCAAAGGCATTCCCGACTGGCAGGAAGTCCCCAAAGAGGGAGAGATCAAAGTCAGCATGGAAGTGGGACAACCCACAAAAGAGCTGCGCGGTTTTTCCGACAATGTGACCGTTGACATGGTGGAATCCGGGGCCCGTTTCGGCGTAGTGGCCCTTCTCTATTATGAACTGACCGATGACGGCTCATCAAAGGCTGCCGGTCAGACCGGCGCGAGCACGACGGCCGGCTCTGCCTCATCCGCTGCCGCCAGCGGGGCAGTTTCATCCAGCACTGCATTAGCTGCCGCCACGGCGGCCACCGGCGCCACATCCGCCGGTGTCATTACCGCCGGCGCCGTGGGCTGGTCCACGGCCGCCATTGTCGGCCTGGGGGTGGGCGCCGCCGCAGTGGCTGGCGGGACGGCCGCTGCCGTGAGCAATGCCAGTGATGATGATGACCATGGCGGAAATAATAATGGCGGCACTGGAGAAGAGCTGACGGAAAGAACCATTTTAGGTTTGTGGAATAAAAACGGAAATCACTCTGAAGGGCACACATCAGAAGGTACTTTCACTTTTAATGAGGATGGCTCCTTTTCAACTTATACTGTATACACATGGACAGATAGACCGACAAGCGAGTCAAGCGATATTGGAACCTGGACGCTGAACGGAACAAACCTGACTTTAACTTATCAAGCCGGCGCCGTCTACAATGGGACTGCGTCTGGAGATTCGGATGCGTTCACAATGGTTGCAACTAATAATCCGTGGACATTAAACTTCAAAAGATAAATGGCTCGATAACACGACTGTAACAGACACTTTTAAAGCAGAAAAAAAGACGTTAGATTACTCCATCCGGCTCCGGGGCCGAATGGAGTAATCTAAACCTTAACGCGCATTCCCTGATATTTCATTGTTCTTCAAGATCTTCCATTCTGTCGCTCAGAGAAGTCCCGTGCATCTGCTATGAATCAATTATTTTTTCAAATGATATCGTCTCCAAAAATCCAGACACGCCTTACAAAACAGGCCCTTCCCTTTGTTGCCTGTATTCTCGCGCTCTTCCAGGGATTCGGCACGGCAGCCCGCGCAGATGGATCAGCCCTCGAACTATCTCTTGAAAAATGCATCACCATTGCCCTTGAAAACAACCGCAGCATCATTAACGCGCAGAACGCCCTCAGATCCACCCGGCTGAGCCTGGGCACCCGGATGTCAGATTTTGACATCAAAATAAGCCCTTATGCCGGCGGTGGCATCACAGACGGCGACGAGTCCTTCAATTCCGGCCTTCGGTTTACCAAAGATTTTTACCACGGCATGCAGGTATCCCTGTCACCGTATGTTTCCAAAAGTGAGGATTATGCCAGTTCCCTGGGCCTCTCCCTTGAAATTCCGCTGTTTCGGAATTTTGGAACACTTGTCAATACCCAGCAGATCGCCTCTGCCGAGTTTTCCGTCCGCGCGTCCGAACGTGCCCTGATCCAGACCCAGGAAAGCATTATTCTCGATACGGTGAGTGCTTTTTATGATATTGTGGAACAGAAAAAAAATGTGGCCATGAACCGGGTGCTGGCGGAAAATTTCAAACAGCATTCGCTCATTGCCCAGATCAAAACCAATGCCGGACTGGCCCAGCCCCTTGACGTTTACCGGGCCCAGATAAAAGAAAAAGACGCGGAAGTCAGCCTCACCAATTCTTTAGAAAGCCTTCAGACAGCCTATAACAATCTCAAATCCATTCTTTCCGTCGCCCAGAACCGGCCCATTGAAATTGCCGATATTCCGGTTTCGTCCCCGGAAACAGCACTGGATGTCAATAAAATCAAAGATATTGCCTTTCAAAACAGCATTGAAGTCAAAAGCGCTCTGGACAGCCTGAACGAGCGAAAAAGAGCGGCAAAAATCGCCGAAAACAACCTGCTGCCGGATCTCTCCGTGTTTGTTGATTACACCCGGACCGGCACGGATGACGGCTTTAATGATGATCTGCTGCGACTGGATGAAGATACCTGGCGGGTATATCTCACCAGCAGCACGGATTTCTCCCGCACCGCGGAAAAAAATTCCTATCGCCAGAGCCTGATCAATGTCCGTTCCGCGGAGCTGGATCTGGAAAACAAAAAAGACCAGCTTGCCAAGGACGTGAAAAATCAGATTGATTTTTTAGAAAAGACACTGGAAAGAATTGCTATTATTGAAAAACAGATCAACAATGCCATGGGAAAGCTGGAACTTTCCCGGATCAAGTTCAACAATGGCATGGCGGACAACTTTGACATGATCGAAGCGGAAACCGAACTCCACCGGGCACGGCTCAGCCTGTTGTCCGCCCGGATCAATCACATTATCGGCACGTACCGGCTGAGAAAAACTATCGGTACCCTGATTGCAAACAACTGATGCGCCAATGAAATCAAAGCTTTTATATACCACGGTGATTTTTGTTGCCGCTTTTCTGGTCTTTTCCCGATTCGTCCGCACGGGCACAGGAATCACCCCGGCCACCACTGTCATGGCCGTTCGACAGGACTTTGCCATTGACGTGAATACCATCGGCACTCTGGACGCGGCCCGGTCCAACATGGTCACGTCCTCACTGAAAGGCGGACAGAGCAAAATCATCCATCTCATTGAGGATGGTACATGGGTGGAAAAAGACGATCTTCTGGTGCAGTTGGACCCGCTGCCCTTTGAAGAAGAAATTCTTCGGCTCAAAGGTGACATTAAAAGCCTTGAAGCGGCCGCCGACGCCAAAAATCAGTTGTTTGAATGGGAAAAAAGCCAGGTGGAAAAAGAACTGAATACGGCCCAATTCAACGTCCGCAAAGCGGAGCTGGAACTGACAAAATACCGCAGCGGCGAAGGCCCGCTTCAGCTTGCCAAATTTCAGGAAGAAATTGACACGATTGCCGCGGAAAAAACAAAATACAGCAATTATTTAAAAGACCTTATTGAGCTCCGGGCCAAAGGATATGACCAGCCCACGGAAATCGCCAAATCCGAAACGGAAGTGGAAAAGCTCGATAAAAAACTGGCCAGTGCCCGGGAAAAATCCATCAATTACAAAACCCATGTTTACCCCTCACTGCTTGAAGAATATCAGGCCAATGTGGAACACGCCAAAATGCTCCTGGACCAGACGCGGAAAGGCAGCGTGCACAAAATTGCCCAGGCCAAATCCGCTCTGGATGAAGTGACGGCCGGGCTTGACAATCTTCACAAACGGCTGGAACAGACCCAGAAACAGCTCGGGGAAACCACGATCACCGCGCCGTCGGAAGGGATTGTCATTTTATACGAAACCTTTCGGGACGGTCAGCACCGGAAACCCCGGGTGGGAGACACGGTACTCCAGAACCAGCCCATCCTGTATCTGCCGGATATCTCTTCCATGATCGTGAAAACCAGCATCCGGGAGGTGGATCTTCACAAGGTCAGCACCGGACAGCCCTGCACCCTTTCGGTGGCAGCCTATCCCCAAAAAAAACTGGCAGGCACCGTATCGTTTATCGGCGCCCTGGCATCAGACAAACGCGGGGGGAATTCCGGGGCCAAATATTTTCAAATGACCGTTGCCGTGACCACCGCGGATTCAGACCTCCGGCCCGGCATGACCGCCCGGGTCAATATTCTTACGGAAAAAGTGGAAAACGCCCTTACACTTCCCCTTTATGCGGTATTTGAGGAAAACGACGGGTGCTATTGCTTTCAGACGGAAAACCGGACATTTGAAAAAAAATACCTGACACTTGGCCGCAGAAATGAAGATTTTGTTGAAATTCTGGACGGAATAGAAGAATTTGACCGAGTCAGTATCGCCAGACCGTCGACCCTGAAGTGATTTGCCCCCCAAATGCCCATGCCCGCATCCGCCTCTCTGATCCACATCACGAATCTTTCCAAAACCTATGCCATGGGCGGACGATCCCTTGATGTGCTCGACGCCCTTACGTTTTCGCTGCATGCCGGGGATTTTATTGCTGTCATGGGGCCGTCCGGGTCCGGCAAATCCACGCTGCTCAACATCCTGGGATGCCTGGACCGGGCCACCGCGGGCACCTATCTTCTGGAAGGCATTGATATTTCCTGCGCTTCAGATGACCGGCTCTCAGAAATCCGCGGCCGCACATTCGGTTTTGTATTCCAGAGTTTCCATCTCATCGACAACCTGAATGTGTATGACAACGTCACCATGCCGTTTCTATATGCGCTGGCAGCCCCGGCAAACATTCACAAAAAGACGGTTCAGGCCATTGAAAGTGTGGGACTGGCCGATCGGATGCAGCACCATCCCCATGAACTTTCCGGCGGAGAAATGCAGCGGGTGGCCATTGCCCGGGCCATTGTCAACCAGCCTAAAATCATTCTGGCGGACGAACCCACGGGAAACTTAGATTCGGCTACCGGCACCACCATTATGAAACTGCTAAAAAACCTTAACAGGAATGGCACCACCCTGATTCTGGTCACTCATGATCATGAAATCGCGGCCTGGGCCGGCCGAACAATGACTTTGCGAGATGGTCAATTTATTTAAAACAATCAGTTATCTCAAAATATCCACATTGTCCCTGCGCGCCAACCGCCTGCGGTCCTTTTTAAGCATCATCGGCGTGGTCTTCGGGGTGATGGCGGTGATTGTTATTATTGCCGTGGGAGAAGGCGCCAAAGCCGAAGCCCTGCGCCAGATTGAGCGGCTGGGGACCAAAAATATTTATGTCAAATCCGTTGAACTCTCTGAAGAAAAAAAACAGCAGTCCACCGGAACCCAAGACTGGCGTCTAAGCGTCGAGGACCGGGACCGGATAGCGGCCGGGTGCCCCTATGTTGCGGCCACAGCCACATTAAAGGAAATCCCGGTATCCGTGGTGGGCGCGTTCACGGAAATGACTCCCCAGATCGTGTCCTGCACCCCGTCCTATTTTGATATTTTAACCCTGAACCTGCGATCCGGCCGGCATTTCACCGACAGGGACATTACCTCTCATCACCAGGTCTGTGTCATCGGCGACCAGGTATCTGCCCGGCTCGGCGCCGGCGGGGCCGTGGGCGGACAAATCCGCGTGGGCAGCCACCTGTTTAAAATCATTGGCATCCTTTGCCGCCATGACGTTGCGTCCCCCACCGGTGCTGCCCTGTCCGTGCGAAATTACAATGAAATGATACTCATTCCAGCGGGCAGTGAAAAGTGGCTGTTAGCGGCAGGGGAAAACCGGCCGGATCATCTGACCGAGCTGATCATTGCCATCGACACCACGGAAAATGTGCCTGCAGCATCTAATATCATTAAAAAAATCCTCGCAATCAACCATAAAGATATTGAAGGATATCAGGTTGTAACCCCCCTGGAGCTGCTCCGGCAGGCAAAAAAAACCAATGAATTGTTCAACCTTCTGCTTTTCGGCATTGCCTCAATATCGCTGTTGGTGGGCGGCATCGGCATCATGAACATCATGCTGGCGACGGTATCGGAACGGCGGCGGGAGATCGGCATCCGGCGGGCGGTGGGGGCCAAGCAGAAACATATTCTGGTGCAGTTTTTAACCGAAGCGGCCCTGCTCACCCTCATCGGCGGCATCGTCGGCATTGCGGCCGGCCTGATCACGGTTTTTATCATGAGACTGGTTGCTCCCTGGGAACTGGTCATCACGGGAGAAGCGGTTGTCCTGCCCCTGCTCATCGCATCGCTTACCGGGATTTTTTTCGGCAGCTACCCGGCCTGGAAAGCAGCGCAGGAGGATCCCATCGAGGCGTTGCGGGGATGAGTTATTCTTTCAGAGGAAACTCCTGAAACATTTTGTTCATGCCGTACCGGGCCAGTTCTTCGGCGGTCAGCCATTTGGCGCCCTGCTTGAAAAAATCCTTCGCATTAAAAAGATTCTCCAAAAGGGCCTGCTGGGTTTCGTCATAACTGGCCTGCCAGATCAGCCGACGGGTCTGCATATCCACCAGATACACGGCAAAGGCCACGGACGCCGGCCGTTCCACACTGAATGCAGTTCCCACCCGCTTCCTGTACCGCCAGACATTTCCCGCCATCATATAGTCTGCTTTTAATGCCTCACCCAGATTCAGCAACACTTTTTCAGGGGTGTCTTTGGCATGATCAATCTTTAAAATCTGGAATGTCTTTTCCGCCTGTTCCAGAGGAATAACCCGGCCGGCAAAATCACGGGTCAATACGCCCTGCAGCATGCGGGTCAGCGTATCATCGGCATCCGTCAGCAGTGATTGCTCTTCAAAGCAAAAACTGGAATAGGGGCAGGTCATGGTCTCTTCAATGTTTTCCGGATGTTTGCCTTTAATAAACGGCATCACGGCAATGCAGTGTTCGTTTGAATCCTGCGCCATCGAACATTCCGCCGCCAAAAGCATGAAAACCCCGGTAAAAAAAATGCATAATAATATCAACTTATCTTTTATTTTAACGCCCATTCCGTTTCCTTTTTTGCTGACCCGGTTTCAGCTTCTTATCTCTGAAATTTGTATTTTTTGGCAAAATATTTTAAAAACTCAAAACGTGGATTAACTAAAATTATGGATTGCGCGGAACGCGCGATCATTTTTAGCATAAAAATTGAAAATGCCGAAGGCATTAACCATAACTCTAGCGCACTTCAAACTTTAGTTCACTTTTAACTTTTCCGGTTTATCCGTATTGGTATCCGGTTTTAAATGCTCTGCAACTGCTTGCCCTATTTCACCCGCCGGAGCCGGTGGGTTCTGCTTAATTGATGCCATAAGGCCCTGATAATAAAGCGCACAGCGCCCGTCACGTCTAACTCTCCGTCTTCCGAATGTTCCCGGCAGGATGCCATCAGTGCGTCATTTTCATTGTCCATTTTAAAATTATTTTTAATGTACATTCCCAGAGACGGATGCAGATAATCCAGATCCGCTTGCGTCATCTGGGCCATGCGGATTTTATCTTTTAACGGAAGCTCATCAATTAAACGGGACACGGCCTCGGCAACAGACACCGGCAGCACAGGACCGGCGTCTTCCGGGCTGTGCAGCTGGTGGACCATCTCCGGCATATTGTCCTCTATCATGGCAAGATACCAGACCGCTTCCAGAAGCCGCGTGGTGGCCTCATAAATTTTCGGATCGGTACTGGACCGGGACCCGGCAACGTTGAGAACATGGACGCGGTGCGCCCCCAGCCAGTGAATGATATCCACGGTGGCCTGGAATTCCGGCGTTTGATGAAAATCAATATGGAGGCAGGGTTTATGATATTTCTGCGCCAGCTTTTCCGTGAGAAGAGACCCGCCGGTAAGGGCGCCATGGCTGAGAATCAATGTGCCGTCCGCCTCCCGCACATTGAGCTCCGTGCGGCGGCTGTACTCTGCGGTCGGCGCTTCCTGGACAGTATAACGTGCCGGAATAATTCCGTCTTCAGCCTTTCTTCCCTTTGGCACCCATCCGCCATGGGGGATGTCGTTGTTGATGGCAAAATCAAGGGCGGCCCGGTCAGCGCCGGTCTGGGCACCGGATATGATTTTTTTAATGTTCATTTTTTGTATTTCTGCGCCTTCTGATCCCCCACCGGGGCATTGCATTTGGGGCAGCGTCCCGCATGCTTGCTGGCCTGCCCCTGCCATCCGCACTCCGAGCACCAGACCGGCTGCGCGTACACCGGCATTTTCTTTTTTCTCAGCATTCGCCGCAACACAGAGAAAACAATAAAAATACCAATGACAACGGCACCCGCAAGGATAATATCCTGCACGGTAAACGTACCAAAAACGATTGTGTCCATGGCTTTTTCCTCAGGTTTTTAAAAACAATTTTCCAACGTTATGCTTTATTTTGCTTTCAGATTCAAATATAACCGGAAATAACTCATTGTCGAGCTTTTCGCACACAATTTAAAGATACCATAAAACGCCGGTGGACCCCATCCAAAATCCTGAAAATCATAATATCGAAAACCAAAATCTTGAAAAACGGATCAAACGGCATGTCATTGCCAAGCCCCACGGTTTCTTTGCCGCCACCCTTCCGGGCCTTGAAGCCTTGTGTCTTGATGAGCTTAAAAGAACCGGAATCCCCGCTACGGATGCGGTGGTTGCCACCGGCGGCATCGAATTTACCGGACGTCTTCACGACCTGTATCTGGCCAACCTCACCCTCCGGACGACCAATCGCCTGTTGATGCGGCTGGGCACGTTTACTGCCGCCAATTTCCGGCAGCTTGAAAAAAAACTGGATCAGGTGCCATGGGAACTCTTTGTCACGCCGGAGGCAACCTGCATGCTGAATGTCACGTCAAAACAGTCCCGGCTGATCCATACAAAAGCCATTGAAGAACGATTCAAAAACAGCATGGCCCGGAAAAAATCACCGATAGGAGGTTCAGCAGGCCGAAATCGTGAGACTTCCGGGCCGGCGCAGCAGATATTTGTCCGGGTCCATAATGACCGGTTCACCGTATCCATGGACAGCAGCGGAGACCTGCTGCATAAACGGGGCGTGAAAACACATGGCGGCAGGGCGCCGGTGCGCGAGACCATGGCGGCGGCAATTCTCATGCTGGCAGGATATGACCCGGCGGCCCCCCTAATCGATCCCATGTGCGGTTCCGGTACATTTTCCCTGGAAGCCGCCATGATGGCCGAAAACATTCCGGCCGGATGGTTTCGGGACTTCGCATTCATGGATTGGCCGGCATTTAAGGCGAAACAATGGCAGCATATCCGGCAGGTAGCGGAAAAAAGCATCATTCCCGTAAAGCACCCGGTGATTTTCGCATCAGACACTGATGCGGCGGCAGTTCAAAAACTTGCTGAAACCGTTCACGTCCGCCACCTGTCAACCACCATCCGGGTGGGAGAAATGGATTTTTTTGCCTTGCGGCCCCGGGACCTCTCTGCATCATCGGGTGTTTCCGCAAAGACCGGGCTGATCGTTCTGAATCCGCCCTATGGCCGGCGGTTGGGCAGCCGGAAAGTGGCTGAAACAACTGTCGGGCGCATCTGCGCAAAGCTGACATCTGATTTCAAAGGCTGGAAAGTCGCCCTGCTTCTGCCGGACAAACACCTGCTGGCGGCAATCCCCTTTAACACCGTTTCCCGTGATTTGAACCACGGCGGGCTCAAAATCACCCTGGCAATCGGCCGCGTTTTGTAACAGATTGTGGAAAAACGACCGACAGCGCAATCAGTTCATGCCCTGCTCCTCAATTTCTAAAAAAACAAGAAAATGAACCGGTGCACAGGTATAGATGGTTTTCAGCAAAAGGTGTCCGGTTTCGGAAAAAGCGATTCTGACACCCGACACCTGCGAAATGAAACCGTTAGTATGGAACTGTCACATGGGGTGCGGGTTTCCCGTATTGGCCTTTCACCAAACCGTCACGTCTGGGCATCCACATCCCCGGACTCAATCAGCATTCCCAGTCCCGTGGCCAGCTTCATGACCTTTCCCGGATCCAGCACCTGGGGTTGGCTGCCGGACAGAAAATCCAGCGTGGTTTCTTCCAGAATGATGGACGGATTGTCCTTACACAAAAAATGCAAAAAGCCTCTGAAAGACGCGATATGCTTGGGGAAAACCTTAATTGGAAAATCCTCATACGCGATATGGTTAATGGCGCAGACAAACGGCGCCGGCTGATTTTTAATATAAACAAACAACCGGGTGCTCTCCTCCGGCATGCTGGATTCGGAAAAAGCCGCCACTGCCGTGATCTGCGAAAGCGGCACAGCGCCGACATCCGGCACATTGAAGTCAATATCGCCGGACGCACCGGATATCTTAGAAGCTGGCCGGGGGGTAAAACGGTCCTCCGGTTTTTGCGATAGCGGAATCACCACTACCCGGGGTTCGGCCCGGTCCTTGTGGGATGCGGCCACCACAGCACCGCCCGGCTGCCCGGACCCGGCCGACGCATCCCTTGTCTGGCTGACGGCCGCCTGCTTTTCCGGCGGATCAATGGCGCAGAGGGCACCGGTGGACAAAATGGCACCAGCGTATTTTTTAGCGGTGGCCAGATCAATATCTTTTTTAATGACCGCTCCCTGTTTTTTTAAAAGCATGCCGATCTTGTCCGGTGACGTTTTGAACAGCGCCGCCATTTTTAACGCCACGTCGCTTTCCGACCTCCCGTCCGCTACTTTTCCGGTAAGCACTACACGATACCTGTTTTCGGTCATATTTGTCTCTCTTATATTATCTGGTTGGCAATCATACCGGGCAGGAACGCTTCTGTCCGGCCCGGCAACCAATATTCAGCGAGGGAAATGCCACGATAATGCCTAATTCAACATAACTTATTGTATTGATAGATTTTTTATTAGTCAAGCGTTAAAGAAGAGCCCCCTTTAGGTAAGTTCTTCGGAATCCATCGACAATATATACGAATACCGGCGCCACCAGCATCCAGGAACAGATCCGGAAATAATCCTTGAGTTCCCTTGCAAAATGAGAGGTGACAAACGGCTGCTGAAAAATCAGCACAATGAACATAAGAAATCCGGCCAGGGCCAGGGGAACGAGAAAATACCGGTACAGGGGATGATGTACGGCATTGGAATGGCTGATGAAATCCAGCCGGCTGTACATGAGGAGCGACACCAGCAC
This sequence comes from Desulfobacterales bacterium, assembly GCA_963675805.2. Taxonomy (GTDB): domain Bacteria; phylum Desulfobacterota; class Desulfobacteria; order Desulfobacterales; family Desulfosalsimonadaceae; genus SURF-3. The sequence goes on from CAXXNU010000007.1 coordinate 1,245,659, forward strand.
CACGGCCACACTTAACAGGCCAATATGATCAAAAAACGTAAAACACAAGAGCGCCGCGCACGCCCCGGCCGGCGAGGGCATCCCCTCAAAATCCTGTTTCTTGCTCTTGTCCGGATTATTCTGCAGCCGCACGGTAAACCGCGCCAGCCGCAGATGCACATAGGTGAAATAGATGAGCGCCACCACCAGCCCGAGATAGGAGCTGCCGCCCTTGATAAACGAAAATCGCAGAAAAATAATCACCGCCGTGGCCAATCCAAAGGTGGACAGGTCTGTGGACGAATCCAGACAGGCACCGAAATCCGAATGAGACCGGAGCTTGCGCGCCAGGGGCCCGTCAAATGCGTCGCATGCCGCCGCCGCAAGCACCCAGAACAGACAGACAAAGGGACGATATTCCACCTCCACTTCCGGCATGGCAAAATACACCGCCGTCACCCCGCACAGATAATTGCCGATGGTAAAGAGATTCGGAATCATGACAATATACCAGGCCCGTTCAGATTCCTTGAACTGGGATTTGGTATAATCGTTAACATAAGAAAAAGATTGAAAATAAGGAAAGACAGAAATTACCGTTGAAAATGACAACAGGATAATGCCCCACAATATGAAATTGGCTGGGAACAGACGGGCAAGGGGCTCAAACACAATGGTTTCCGGAAGCACCGATGATCTGAGCAGAATGATATAGAGCACGGTAAACTGCACCCCGGTTTTGATTTTTCCCAGCCACCGGGCGCTGGCGTCCAGCCCCTTTCGCCGGAGCCGCAATCGCTGCAACATGCTGATGATTTCCCGCGCAAAAACAATCACGAGCGCCCACCACCGGAATTCTCCAAACATGAGCGCCGCCGCCGCCAGACAAAACACCACCCATTTGTCCGCAGCCGGATCCAGGGATTTGCCGTCCTCGGTAATGGCGTCCCATTTTCTCGCAAACCGGCCGTCCAGGGAATCAAACAGGCAAATCAGGGCAAAACTCAGATGAAAGGTAAACGCTGCCACCGGATGATGCAGCGCCTCAAAATAAAACACGCAGACGATCCAGGCGCCCAGGGGAAACCGAAGATAGCACATGACATTCGGCATGTGCCGGGTCCACAGGCCAAATAAAGGATGCTGGTTGGGGCCGGAAGTTTTGCGCTTCGGTCCCATAACAATCTGATTAAGTCCCACCACCACTGCCAGAATAACCCCCAGGGCGGCAACGTTAGTCAAAGAAAACGTCGATAGGATGGTCTGCGGCATATATTTTTTTATCCCTTATTTTTTTGCACCCGTTCACCGGGTCAGAATTTTCAGATTTTCTTAAACCATTGATTTGGAAGCGTTTGCAGGGTGCTGCAGATGCGAGGCGCCGGACACAAAGACGTACTCGTTGTACTTCAAGTGACCGGGAACAAAGTCACGCCTCGGCGTGATGCCCTGCGAACGCTTACGTTTTTTTATAGTTGCAAGGTCCCTATATCACAAATGATGCGCCCATTGCCACAAGAATCTGACGGGCCGCCAGGCCACTGTTTTATCTGCTTTACAAATAGGGTTGATACTGCTATGGTGCCGGTCTTTGAAAAACGCCTTCCGCTATTTTCTTTATCCCTCTTTCTCGTTTATTTTCTGTATTCAAGGCAGTTAGCCGTTGAATCCGGTCCAGGAAAAGAAAAAATGACAAAGACAGGGACATGTTTGGAAGAAGAAGACCATTGAGAAGGTTAATATTGGTTTACATAAACAGGAATTTTTATACACCCCATGAAGCGTTACAACGAAAAAGAAATCAACCGTCGTCGCACGTTCGGCATCATCAGCCATCCGGATGCCGGCAAAACCACCTTGACTGAAAAAATTCTCCTCTTCGGCGGGGCCATCCAGCAGGCTGGGTCAGTCAAGGCCCGAAAGGCCGCCCGACACGCCACCAGCGACTGGATGGCCATAGAAAAGGAGCGCGGCATTTCCGTAACCTCATCCGTGATGAAATTCAACTACCGGGATTTCGAAATCAACCTGCTGGACACCCCCGGGCACCAGGATTTTTCCGAAGACACTTACCGGGTCCTTACTGCCGTGGACAGTGCGCTCATGGTGATTGACAGCGCCAAAGGCGTGGAACCCCAGACGGAAAAACTCATGGAAGTCTGCCGCATGCGCAACACCCCCATCATCACGTTTATCAACAAACTGGACCGGGAAGGGCTCACCCCCCTGGAAATCCTGGATGATATTGAGGAAAAACTCCAAATTGAATGTACGCCCCTGTCCTGGCCCATCGGCATGGGCAAGCGATTTAAGGGGGTATATAATTTATACCAGAAAAAACTGCATCTTTTCGAGCCTGGCCAGGAAAAAGCGGGCATGGCCGGACTCGTCATCGACGATCTGTCCGATCCGACCCTGGACGGTCTTCTGGGCAGCCAGGCGGATGAACTGCGGGATGATATTGAACTGCTGGAAGGGGCGGCAAACCCGTTTGAGATGGCCCATTTTCTCACCGGCAGCCAGACGCCGGTATTTTTCGGCAGCGCCATCAACAATTTCGGTGTCCGGGAGATGCTGGACGCGTTTGTGGAAATGGCCCCCCACCCGGGCGTTCGCAGGGCTGTCAGCCGGGATGTTTCTCCTTATGAACCGCCGTTTTCCGGATTTGCCTTTAAAATCCAGGCCAACATGGACCCGGCCCACCGGGACCGGATTGCGTTTGTGCGCATCTGTTCCGGCAAATTCACCCGGGGGATGAAAGTGATGCATCACCGTATCGGCAAAGAAATCACCCTGGCCAATGCCACCATCTTTATGGCCCAGGATCGGGAAAACATTGAAGAGGCATACCCTGGCGATATCATCGGCATCCACAATCACGGCACCATCAAAATCGGGGATACGTTTTCCGAAAAAGAGCTGCTCAAATTTTCCGGTGTTCCCAATTTTGCGCCGGAACATTTCCGCCGGGTGATATTGAAAAACCCGCTAAAAGCCAAACAGCTCCAGAAAGGGTTGATTCAGCTTTCCGAAGAAGGGGCGGTGCAGTTTTTCCGGCCCATTTCCGGCAACCATTATGTTCTGGGGGCCGTGGGCGTGCTTCAGTTTGAGGTAACCATGGCCCGCCTCAAAACGGAATACGGGGTGGATGCCATTTATGAGCCGGTGGATTTTAATGTGGCCCGGTGGATTTCCTGCGACAGCAAGAAAAAAATGGCGGAATTTGAACGAAAATACAAAAACAACCTGGCCCATGACGCGGAAGGGTGTCTTGCGTTTCTCACCACCAGCGAGTGGCAGCTCAACTTCTGCATGGAACAATGGCCCGAGGTTAACTTTTATAAAACACGTGAAATAAATTGATGGCTGCAGAAAAGACTGCACCATGCACTTTCACCAAAAAATTATTTCAACTGCAGAGATCTCGAAGGGCGCAGAGGGATCTTGCCTGATTATCTATCGCGTCCGGACAGCCATATTTTTAATAGTTTGATCCCGCAGAGGCGCTGAGGCGCAGGGATTTTTTCTCTGCGAACTCTGCGCCTCTGCGCGAGATAATGGTTTTTTAAGACTTATTGCCTTAACATTTTATTTATATTTTTATTTTAAGCTTTCTTCCACTTACCTGAAATGTCCCCAACAGACACAACACCGCATCCCCCCATTCTTTACATGGGCCCCATCCGTGGCGGGACGGATCATATTTATCGCAACACCTTTGCCCGGCATTTTGAGGGATTTGATCTGGCGGTGGCGCCGTTTGTTAATGACGTGGGCACCAATAAAATCCGGCCCCGATACGTGCGGACCCTGCTGCCTGAAAACAATCCCGATATGCCGGTGGTTCCCCAGATTCTGAGCAAATCATCCGAAGGGTTTGCGCATCTGGCCAATTATCTTGCGGATCTGGGATATGACACCATCAACTGGAACCTGGGCTGCCCCTACCCCCAGGTGGCCCGAAAACAGCGGGGCTCCGGGCTATTGCCGCATACGGATACCATCCGGCAGTTTCTGGATACGGCCATCCCCAAACTAAAAGGCCGGATGTCCGTCAAAACCCGGCTGGGCCGGGAACACAAAAACGAGCTCTTTCGTCTGATGCCGGTATTTAATGAATATCCCCTCCAGGAAATCATCGTTCACGCCCGCACCGGCCAACAGATGTATGACGGCGTGCCCGATCTGGACGCATTTGAAGCGGCGATGGCGATGAGCCGTCACCCGGTGGTGTATAATGGGGATATTCGGTCCGCGGATGATTATGTTCGACTGTCCCGACGGTTTCCAGCGATCCACCGCTGGATGATCGGCCGGTGGGCCATGGTGGATCCGTTTCTGCCCAAAGCTATCAAATCTGGAAAATACAGAGTGGACAATAAAACAGAAAAAATGCGGGCCTTTCACGACGACCTCTATGATCAATACGCTCGCGCCCTGAACGGCCCGTCCCACTTAACAGACCGGATGAAAGGACTGATGATGAGTTTTTGTCTGGCTTTTGAAGAAGATAAAAAGGCCGTCAAACAAATCAAAAAAGCCCGTACCCCGGAACACTATGAGATTGCCGTGAACCGATTTTTTGATACGGCAATATGGAAAAAATGGAATAAAAATTGTAGGTCAGGGTGCGCGAAGCGTTCCCTGACACATTCCTGACGTTGCCGATTTGCCCTATCGTAAGAAGAAGATCAGGACAGCGCCGCCATACCGGTCAATTCATCCATGTCAATGGCATCAATAGAGTAACCCGCTTCAAACAGGTCATTGCACGCGGCCACTGCATTCTTGTCATACCATCGACCGGCTTTCCTGTTGACCGCTTCAAGTGCTTCTGTCAGAGCAAACGCCGGGCGATACGGCCGATGAGCAGTCAGGGATTCCACCACATCCGCAACACAGATGATCCGGGACTCCAGCAAAATTTCTTCTCCCCGCAATCCCTGGGGATAGCCGGTTCCGTCCATATGCTCATGATGCTGAAGGGCGATTTCCGCCACCGGCCAGGGGAAATTGACGGGTTCCAGAATTTCATGCCCCTTACGGCAGTGAATTTTCAGATAATTTCTGTCCTCATCCAGAAGTTTGCCCGGACGGGCTAAGATTTCCGGCGGCACCGCGATTTTTCCGATGTCATGGATCAAGGCGCCCAGATACACCCCGTCAATCTGTTCATCAGAAAAATTCAAGGCTTTTGCCATGCGGGCGGACAGATGGGCGACCCGCCGCTGGTGAGCCGCGGTATAGGGATCACGAATCTCGACAATCCGGGTGACGGCAAGGATCGTCTGCATGAGTGTTTTTTTAATATTGACCGCATATTGATCCTGATGCGGCTCCGATGTTTTCAGGTCCGCTGGTTTCTGCTCTGGGATTTCCCGGATGCAGGCCACAAAAAGCGGAGGCGCACCGGAGTTGACGGAAATCACGGAGAGTTCGGCGGCAAAAACCGATTGATCCGAGCGCATGGCTTTGATCTCCACCCGACGGTCCATGATGGCTTTTCTGCCGGTGGTCAAAAAACCCAAAAGGCCTTTTTCATGGGATTTTCGGAATGAATCGGGAATAAGCAGATCGGACACCCGGCGGCCGGCAGCCTGCTCAAACTGATATCCAAACATTTTTTCCGCCGCCGGATTCAATGCGACAATGCGGCCACTGCCATCCATGGTGACAATGCCGTCCAGAGCGGACTCAAAAAGTGCCTGATGCCAGCCGTTGGAAGAATGGTATTGTTTTTGATTGGCGAAAGGGATTTTTTCCATTGGTGAGCGCAAAAAAGCCTCGAGCGTGTTGCCGCATACGGGCCGAAAACCTGAAACAAAACCTGCGGGCGAACCTTTTCGTTGTCAGAATGCGTCCCGGCCCCATGTCATTTTTCTGATTGTTTGCTTAAAAAAGATGTCGCCGTCAATAAAAAACAACTAACACAGGATTTCTATGATAGCAACAGGTTCAAATTTTTCAACAACCTCAGCCAAAGAAGCGTTTTCCTAAGAACACGCCGGCATATGTCTTGAAGTCACTGGCCAAACAATATATTCTTTAAGAATTAACCCGTATCCGGCACCGACAACCGCAGAACCGCTAAAAGAACGCATATTTAATGAAAGAACGAATATTTACAGATACTTCCAATTTTTTCGGTATCGACTATGGCGATATCATTTATGTGGGCGGAAAACGCTTTCTCATCAAAGGTCATGAACGGGAAGAACGGTTCGGCCTGGATGAGCCCAAATTCTGGGTGAAAAAAGCCGTGGATCTGGAAACCGGGGAGCGTAAAATCATCAAGCTCTCGTTTTTTGAATCCTTTGAAACCCGGATCGGCCATGTGCGCATACCCTGTTTCCGGCACCCGGATAAGGAAGCCCGGGTACTGGAACTGGTCAAGGATCATCCCCATTTCATGCACGGCACTGCGTTTCATGATGAAAAAGGCAATAATGTGCGGGTGCTGGATATTGTAAATGGGAAAAATTTTTACCAGTATCTGCACGGCATCGACCTGGATCATCCCCTCTATTTCAAAGAAGTGCTGCCGGGAATTCTGACAAAACTGCTGGCGGCGTTTGAGGCTTTGCGGCTGCTGCATCAAAACGGACTCAAGCACGGCGATATCCGCAATGACCACCTCATCATCGAACAAACCACGGGAAATTACGTGTGGATTGATTTTGACTATGATTTTGATTCCGTGGAAAATCCGTTCAGCCTGGATCTTATCGGTTTAGGCAATATTCTGACCTATGCCATTGGCAAAGGCTTTCACAATTTAAAGGAAAAAGAAGGCGCGAACGGCGACCTGCTGTACCGGGATCTGATCAAAAAAGTGGTGCCCGAGGATTTTTCTATTGTTCACCAGTGGCGGTTCATGAACCTGAAAAAACTTTTTCCCTATATCCCGGCCGGCCTCAACAACATTCTGGCCCATTTTACCCTGGGATCGGATGTGTTTTATGAGTCCGTGGATGAAATTGTGTCGGATTTAAAGACGTGTCTGTACGGGGATTTTTGCAATGTTTAACAATTTTTTGCCTCCAGCGCCTCCCAGCGGGCAAAGGCTTTTTCCAGCAATTGCTCCAGTTCATCATGACGGGCCTTGATCCGGGCGATCTCAGCCCCGTCTGTCTTGTAAAAATCAGGAGATGCCATTTTTTCAAAAATATCCGCCTGCTCTTTTTCCATGGCTTCTATCTCCCGGGGCAACCCGTCCAGCTCCCGCTTTTCCATGTATCCGAGTTTTCCGTTTGAGGTCCTGTTTGAAGATCTGGAAGCAGAAACGGTTTTTTTGCTTTCCGATGATTTGCCAGACGCTTTTCCGGAATCCAAGGTTTCTTTTTTCTGCCGCAGCCAGTCGTCATAGCCGCCGATATATTCTTTTACCCGGCCGTCTTCCTGCCCAAGCACCAGGGTGCTGGTCACCACATTATTCAAAAAGGCCCGGTCATGGCTTACCAGCAGCAGGGTGCCGCTGTATTCGAGCAGCAGTTCTTCCAAAAGCTCCAGGGTTTCAATATCCAGATCATTGGTGGGCTCATCCATGACCAGCAAATTGGCCGGCCGGGTGAACAACCGGGCCAGGAGCAGCCGGTTGCGCTCCCCGCCAGACAGGGTTTTCACCGGACTGCGGGCCCGGTCCGGAGAAAACAGAAAATCTTTGAGATATCCGATGATGTGCCGCCGCCGGCCATTGATATCCACATAATCCTTTCCGTCCGCCACATTCTGGGCCACGGTTTTCTCCGGATCCAGCTGCTCCCGGGTCTGGTCAAAATAAGATATTTCAAGATTGATCCCGTGCCGCACAGTGCCGCTTTCCGGCGATATCCGCCCCAGCAGAATTCCCAAAAGGGTGGTTTTGCCGCTGCCGTTGGGCCCGATAATCCCCACCCGGTCCCCCCGCAGGAGGGTGGTGGAAAAATCCTTGATCACCGGGTTTTCATGGTAAGCAAAACAAACGTTTTCTGCCTCCAGAACCAGCTTGCCCGTGCGTTCGGCCTCCTGAATGGCCATTTTGGCGAGGCCTGTCCGGGTCCGCCGGTTCTGCCGTTCCTCGCGCATTTTGAAAAGCGCCCGCACCCGGCCTTCATTCCGGGTGCGTCGGGCCTGCACCCCCTGCCGGATCCAGGTTTCTTCAAGGGCCAGTTTCTTGTCAAACTGATGATGATGTTCTGCCTCAGCATCTGCCAGCGCGGCCTTTCGCTGCAGGAAAGCCTGATAGCCGCAGGTCCAGGAGGTGATGTGGGCCGTATCAATTTCAATAATCCGGTTGGCGATTTTGTCCAGAAATCGGCGGTCATGGGTGACAAACACGAGGGTCTTGCTGAATTTGACCAGCATGGATTCCAGAAGATCAATGGACGGGATGTCCATATGGTTGGTGGGCTCATCCAAAAGCAGCAAATCGGGATTTGCGGCAAGGGCTCGAGCCAACAGCACCCGGCGCTTGAGGCCTGCGGAAAAATTTTCACACCGGGCTTCAGGGTCCAGTTCCAGCCGCATCAGTATCTCACGGACATATGCCTGCTGCTGCCACAGGGTCTCATCCGCGGCACGGTTCCCGGTCAAATCCCCGGCATCCGGCAAACTTTCCAGGTCTTGTGCTGCCTGGTCAAAAACCGTACCCTGCATACCCGGCGGAATTTCCTGGGGGAGACAGGCCAAACGCAGGCCGGGCTGGCGAAAAAATTCCCCGGAATCCGGTGTTACCGTCCCATGCATAATATTTAAAAGGGTGGATTTTCCTTCTCCGTTTCTGCTCACCAGGCAGGCCCGGTCCCCGGCTTCAATGTGGAGGCTGACCCGGTCAAACAAGAGATGGCCGCCAAACCCCATGCTCATGTTTCGAATGCTTAAAATTGCCATGGATCATCAACTATAAAAGCACAGAAATCATTGAGATAACAGAGTTTACTTCCAAATAACTCATCCCTAATTGATTGGAATGCTGGACAAGTTATTGGTTGATACTTTGGTGATTCGTCACCATAAAAAACTTTTTAATCTCTGTATACTCGGTGATCTCTGTGCTTTTATCCTTTATTTTCCGACGGGTCGGTTTTCTTTTTTGTCCCGGAATCCGGCCGCCGGCGGCGGCGTTTCTTTTTTGGCGGATTTTCCGCACCTGCCCTCGCCGCTGATGGGGAAGGACGCCGGGAGGTTTTCTTTTTTCGGGGCATCACCGGCGCCGGCATGATGAGCCAGTCATCCTCCGGCACAATGCAATCAAGCTTCCGCTCCATAAAAGCTTCAATATCCGGCAGGTAAAAGGCGTCATCATCGTCCGCAAAACTGATAGCCGTGCCCATGGCCCCGGCCCGGCCCGTGCGGCCGATACGGTGCACATAGTCCTCGGGATCATGGGGCAGCCGGAAATTGATCACATGATCCATGCCTTCGATGTGGATGCCCCGGGCCACCACGTCGGTTGCCACAATCACCCGGATTTTCCCGGATTTAAAGCCTTCCAGCCGCGCCACCCGCTTTTTCTGGGGCACATCCCCGGTCAAAATCGAGCACGAGATGCCGTAACGGGTCAGCATCTCGGCCAGCCGGTTCACTTCATCCCGGCGGTTGCAGAAAATCAGCACCCGCTCCAGATCCTGCCGGGCAATCACATGATACAGCAGGGCGAATTTCTGCTTGGCCGTCACGATATACACCACCTGGTCCACAGTATCCACGGCGATCTGCTCCGGCTCGATGTCTACGGTCACGGGATCGCGGGTCCAGCTGTTGGCCAGCCGGATAATGGTGTCGTTTAACGTGGCGGAAAAAAGCAGGGTCTGCCGCTTTTCCTTGGGCGGGGTGCTGTAGATGATTTTCCGAACATCCGGGATAAATCCCATGTCAAGCATGCGGTCTGCTTCATCCAGAATCAGCACTTCCACTTTTTTGAGATTCAGATCCCGGCGACGCTGAAAATCCAGAAGCCGGCCCGGGGTAGCCACAATGATATCCGCAGGTTTCCCGGCCAGAAGTTTGCGCTGCCGGTCATAATCCATGCCACCGAAAATGGAAATAATGTTAAGATCGCTGTATTTACCGATCTGCCGGGCTTCTTCGGATATCTGAAGCACCAGCTCCCGGGTGGGAGCAATAATCAGAACCCGGGGAGTGCCGGAACTTCTTTTACCGGAAAGCGGCTGGCTCAGCAGGCGGGTCATCACCGCGATCAGAAAGGCCGCAGTCTTTCCGGTGCCGGTCTGGGCCTTGCCAAAGGCATCTTTTCCAAGAAGGGCGCTGGGCAAAATTTCCGCCTGAATGGGCGTGCAGTATTCAAACCCCTGGTCTGCAATGCCGTGCATCAAAACCTCCGGCAGATCAAAATCATGAAACCGGGTTTTGCCGTCTGCAGGCGGCACTTTGAACTGCCGGACAGACCAGTCATTCTCTTCTGGCGTTATGTCGGCAGCCGCCGCCTGGGGCGCCTCGGCTTTTTCCGCTCGCCCGCCGGCGGGATTGCTTCTAATTCCCGGAGCACCGGATGTTGGCTTATTTTTCATAGGCATGAGTGTGTTTAAAAATTCTCCTTTTGTTTTGTGGCTCGGGTATGACTTTTTACTTTTAAATATAAATAAATACCAGAAAACAGAGAAAATCGCGAGGATTTTATGAAATGGTAATGAATGGAAACGCTCTTTCTTCCGCAGGGATGCAGAAATTTTTTTCAGAAAAATTTACAGAAAAAACAATAACCACAGAGTTCTCAGAGGACACAGAGAATGAAACCAAACCCGGTTTCTCCGAAATCTCCGTGCCCCCTGTGGTTTTAAAAACTGTTAAAGCCCGCTTTTGCGCAAGGCCTCTGCCAGTGCACCGGCCGGCGAGGATTTATGGGATTTTGCCGGCTTTTTAGAAAATTTTTGGGATTTCCCCGTATCTGAGGTTCCAGCGTCTTTCTTCCCCAGACCGCTTTTCCCAATTTCTTTCTTCCCGGTTTTTTCTTTCATGGACAGGGAAATCCGCCGCCGTTCAATATCCACTTCCAGCACCGTGACCCGGACCTTTTGCTGCACGTTGACGATATCCGCCGGGTTCCTGACAAACCGGTCCGCCATCTGGCTGATGTGCACCAACCCGTCCTGATGCACACCGATATCCACAAACGCGCCGAATGCCGTGATATTGGTCACAATCCCCGGAAGGGTCATGCCGGCGATGACATCTTCTATCTTTTCCACGCCTTCGGCAAAGGCAAATTCCTCGAATTTTTCCCGGGGATCCCGGCCCGGACGGGCCAGTTCCGCCATGATATCATTTAATGTGGGCAGGCCCACAGTATCGGAAACATATTTTGGGATATCAATTTTACGCCGAATTTCCGCGCTTTTTATCAGATCTTCCACAGCCACGCCCAGATCTTTTGCCATGGCATCGACCACCGGATAACTTTCCGGATGCACGGCAGAAGCATCTAAAGGATTTTCACCGCCGGGAATCCGCAAAAACCCGGCGCACTGTTCAAAGGCTTTCGGCCCCAGCCGGGGAACGTCCAGGAGCTGCTGTCTGGACGCAAACGATCCGTTTTTTTCCCGATACAATACGATATTTTTCGCCACCCCGGCGTTCAGGCCGGATACATAGGCAAGAAGCTGCCCGCTGGCCCGATTGAGATCGACCCCCACGCCGTTCACACAGCTCATCACCACGTCGTCCAAAGATTGTTTAAGCGCGATTTGGTCCACGTCATGCTGATACTGGCCCACACCAATGGATTTGGGATCGATTTTCACCAGTTCCGCCAGGGGGTCCATCAGGCGCCGGCCGATAGAAACCGCCCCGCGCACTGTCAGATCAAGGTCCGGGAATTCTTCCCGGGCCGTTTCAGACGCGGAATAAATGGATGCCCCGCTTTCATTGACCAGGATGACCGGCACCGGCCGGGAAAAGGCCATGGATTTGACGGCGGCTTGTGTTTCCCGGCCGGCCGTGCCGTTGCCCACCGCAATGGCCTCTATGTTCCATTGTTCGCATAGTGTTTGAATTTTCCGAAGTCCCTCATGATGCCGGGTCTCCGACATATGCAGAAACACGGTATCATGATGAAGCAGTTTGCCCTGCCGGTCCAGGCACACAACCTTGCATCCGGTGCGAAATCCCGGATCAATGCCCATCACCCGCCGGGCCCCCAGAGGCGGAGCCAGCATCAGCTGGCGCAGATTATCCGCAAACACGGCAATGGCCGCCTGATCGGCTTTTTCCTTGGCGTAAAGCCGGACTTCCGTTTCCATGGCCCGGGACAACAGCCGCTTGTAAGCGTCTTTTGCCGCCAGCCGAACCTGCTCCGCATCCTTTCCGTGACCCGTGACAAACAGTTTTTCAATCAGCCCAATGGCCTCCTCTTCATCCGGCAGTATCCGTAATATCAGAACTTCCTCAGACTCTCCCCGGCGCATGGCCAGCATGCGGTGGGAAGGGACGGTTGTCACAGGTTCCTGCCAGTCAAAATAGTCCCGGAATTTCGCCCCGGCTTCCTCCTTGCCCGCAATCACCCGGCAGGATATCGTTGCCTTTGTAAAAAAAAGCTCCCGTATCCGGGCCCGGGCCGTCTCATTTTCATTGATGGTTTCCGCGATAATATCCCGGGCGCCCGCCAGGGCCGCTTCCACGGATACCACCTCTTTTTCCGGGTCCACAAAGGCTTCGGCTGCCTGCTCAGGATCGGTTCCGGTCTGTTCAAAAATCATGAGGGCCAGGGGTTCCAGACCTTTTTCCCGGGCCATGGTGGCCCGGGTCCGGCGTTTGGGCCGATACGGCAGATAAATATCTGAAAGCGCAGTAGCCGTTTCCGCGGCCATGATTTTCTCCCGGAGATCGTCGGTGAGATGCCCGTGTTTTTCAAGAGAAGTTAAAATCATTGCCCGGGTGTCTTCCAGATCGCGCAGCTGATGCAGCCGGTCCCGGACAGCGGTCACTGCCACTTCATCCAGGCTGCCGGTGGCTTCTTTACGGTAACGGGCGATAAACGGAATCGTGGCCCCTTCCGCCAGGAGATCGGCCACTGCCCGCACCTGGCGGGTGTCTAAACCCTGCTCCTGCCCGATTTTTGAAATAAAGAACGCGGTCATTGCGGATTCGTTCATATGATTTCCTTTTTAACGGTTTGCGGCAAATTATCCGTCCCCGCGGTCTTTGTCAAGCAAACCTTCCGGCAATGAGGGTTAGCGGCCATCCTGTAATAAAAGATGGATTAAAAGATTGGACGACCGGTGAAAATATGCCATTATAGATGATGATTGGAAACACCATCGTTAGTGCCTTATGCCTCAATTCTTCCACAAAAAGAAAGGGAACCAGTGCATACGGGAGGCGGTTTTCCAGCAAAAGGTGTCAGTGTTCAGGTGTCAGGAAAAGCAACTCTGACACCCGACACCTGAAACCTGCAACATGGAACCTGAAACCATTATTACAAACTTTGCCCATGGGTTGCGGGTTCCCTGCGTTAGTCCAATGCATAGTATCATCGTATCTTTTTCACTGTAAAAAAGGAGCCAAGATGAAAGACGCATTAAACGCCGGCATCACCCATCAATTCACTTACCCGGTTCCAGACACCAAAACCGTGCCCCACCTTTTTGCCGAAGCCCCTGAATTTCAGGAGATGCCAAAAGTCCTGGCCACGGGTTTTCTGGTCGGCCTGATTGAATGGACCTGCATCCAGGCCCTCACCCCCCACATGGACTGGCCGTCCACCCAGACAGTGGGCATCGGAATCCATCTGAATCACACCGCTGCCACACCCCCCGGATTCAATGTAACGGTATCCGTCCGGCTGACGGAAGTGGCTGGGAAACGCCTGAAATTTGAATTTGACGCCCACGACGGCATGGATGCCATCTGCAGCGGCACCCATGAACGGTTTGTGATTGATGCGGAAAAGTTTGCGGAAAAACTGGAGAGTAAAACCAGACAAAAACAATAAGACTCAAATTTGACGACTTCGCTAAAAGCGTTTCATGGTAAAAAATCACCACGGTATCAGCAAATAACTGATCCATCAGTGATTGAAATGATGGACCACTTATTTGGCAGTCAAAATTCTTTGCTGCGCTGCATCCTCAGCTATTTCAACGTACGCCCAGCGCCCCTCATTGCTGAGGATTTGCGCATCTTGCCAGTTTCATGAGAGTGGTGGCGCTTTTTTCCCTATGCTACCTGAGATCAACCTTTTACGGTTGTTTCAGAAACACTACCTATTGCATTTTCATTTTCTCGCCGGATACAGCCAGATTCGCCCAGCTACTCTGAAGATTGTTTAGAGAATGTATGTGTGCATAGATCACACCCATAAGACCTGTTTTTACCCAACGCCCCAACAGGCTCTCCTCAAGCTGATTCAATTTTTCAATGTCCACCACCCGAAACCCCCGAATCACCGACTTGTCATTTTTAACTTCAATATGCAGTTCTTTTTCGATCAGCACATTGTGTTCTTCCAACGGTGCAAGGAGTTTTTCGGTGGCATCGATTTCCATCTGAAACTGTTTCAAAAATTCGATGGCGGATGATAGCACTTTCGATGGTTCGCCGTTTTCTGAAAACAGAAGCGTTCCTTCCTCTGTTTGAAAATGCGGGGCGTCCCGATCAATACCGATGAACGCTTTTGAACTCTGATCTTTTGCCAGAACAAACGGATACCGACGTAAATGTGCCGGGACATAAGGGACATTCCACTGTCCATTCACATCGATATAGAGGTTTTCGCCTTTTTTGAATGCCAGTAACGCCTGAGGGATGACACTGTCCAGAGGAAAAAGAATCGGATAATATTTTGATACTCTGGACAGCTCACCAAAACTCACCGGGGCGCTGGTTAAGTCGCGGGCAAATCGAAAATCCTCTGCCGGCTTGAAAATCAGGCCGGCGTGCTGTTTCTTGTCTAATAATTCAATCTTGGAAAACATCTGAACTCCTCTTGATTTTGTTTGGTCAATTCAACGACATTGTTCTTTTTATTCATTAAACGCCGTATGGTCAAGATTTATCTCCGGATTTTCTTCCCGAACAGTTTGAAAATATCGTATTATAGGTTAGATATCGACCCGATCGTTATACTTTTTATCCCAGACACCCCATTTCCCGCTGAACCTTTTCCGGTAAAGGCATCCGGCAGATTTTGATATTGACTTTGGACATCTGTATGACTAAGCATTATATAAATCTTAAACGCTTGCAAATCCTATAAAATACATTCGCATCAGCAATTTTTTCCCGTCAACCAGTAAAAAATGACTACGGTCACTGCAGCTTTCACCAAACGGGCCATTTGTTAAACATACAAAACCACTGTGAGGGCAAAACAAAGACACGGAAAAATGACAAAATTAAAAATAACCATTGGATTTTCACCGCTTGCCATTGCGGCCAATGATCAAATGGATTCCATCCAGGAAAATCTTACCGCAATCAGCCGCTACCGCCCATACATTTATGACCTCCATTTCCCGCATTACAACCCGCAGGTTTGCGCCAGCGGACGGCCGATCCGATCCGACCTTTCCCTTGATGATGCCCGACGGCTGACCATGCGGATGATCTCATGGAATAATGAAAATACGCGGTTTACGCTCACGCTTCTGCTGAATTATCTTTTGCACGATAATTACAAAGTTGTTGTCGATAACTTTGCCCGGGAATTTTATCCGCGCGGCATAAAAAGTGTTGTAGTAGCAGATTTAGAACTCATCAAACGGTTAAAGGACAGACTCCCGGATCTGATGATTCAGGGCTCATGCCTCTCCAACCGAATGACAGAGGAAGAACTGGAAGAAGAACACCGGGAAGGCGTAACCCTGCACAATCCCTCGGTCAACATTATACGGCATCCGGAGCAGCTCAAAAAAAACGCCAAAGCCGGTTATGCCCAGAAAGTCATCGCCTTCGAAGGCTGCCTGAACCATTGCCCCGACGAAATCAATCCATATGGTCATCGATGGTACCTGGCAAGAGGCTTTACCATGCCGGACGCTTTCTGCACCAAACCCAGAATCGCCGCTGATCCCCGGTATTTTTTCAAAGCCAACTGGGTGACCATTGATCGCTTAAAAAAACTGATGCCCTACATGGAGGTTGTCAAATTGCCTCGCTGCCGGAGTTCTATCGCTTTTGCACTCACCCAGTTCATGGAGGCGTTCCTGAACAACCAGCCCTATAATATTGTCGACTTTATTGGTGCCGGGTATCAGGTATATCTGGCGCGCAATGTGGGCCATGTTTCACCGCAGCTGTTTTCCGATACTTTTTTTGATACCATCGGGAGCTGCAAAATGGACTGCAGAGAACGCAATTGTTCGATGTGCTATGAAATAATGAGAAGCATCAAGTATACCAGCTACCAGCAAAAACGGCTCGCCAGGCGCTCCAACCGGAGACATCATGAATATACCTGGTGCGATGACGCCAGTGCCAGTTAGTGGGTATCTCTATGAATACGTTTAAAAACTCACTATACAAGACAGACACCCATCACAGATACCCGGAGATACACCATGACACAAACCATCGTAATTATTTCAGCCGACGGGATGGAAACCGTTTTTGATCCCTTCACGCGGGTAACGTTTGACCGGGACAACTTACTGATACAGCTACAAAACCAGTCATTTTCAGCGGGATGGCACTGGGATCGGTTTGTGGGCATGATGCAACGTGCTGGCGACTCGACAAAAACGGGCAGAAAAAATTCGTGCGAGGTGGTGTTGCGCCTTGCCAATCAGCAGGAAAAACGCCTGACCATTTATGAATTTTTAAATTTTGAACTGAATACGGCAAATAATTTTCTTAAGGTCAATGGCCGGCAGCAGGCGGCGGTGGTGAACCTTGATTTTGTTCACTGGTTCCGTACGTACCGGTAACCCGATGTTATTGATTATACAACGCAAAAAATATTCCGACACTCATACGGATGAAAAGGAAACCCCATGGGACCCGCGAAATTTTCAACAACCACCATTATCAGTGCGTTTGGAGAAACACAGACATTTAATAAAATACATGATTTTCAAATTAACACCAAAAGCGGCATGCTGATCATCCAGCTCAGCGACGGCCAATGTATCTTCCCCCTGGATCGACTCCGTTATTTCGAGGCCGGCCTGACACCACAGCAAAACACGAACCCGGCATATTCTTTTTGCGAAGTGACGCTGTCATCCCTGCACCCGGAAACCGACCCGAAATCGCCGGATGTGGTTCGTATTTCAGATGTTATCCGATATGACTGGAAAGTAAACAACGGACTGCTGATGGTTTACGGAAAAACCGCCACAGCGGGCTTCCACCTGGACCATGTCGTTTCCTACCGACTGGAGAAGTAGTTTTTTATATCATCATAAAAACCGTCTGCTTGGCTTCCCCGGGGCGGTCCGGGACATCCGGATGTTTCCGGAAATCCCGGAGCAAACGTGTGGTTTCACCTTAACTATCCGGTTTTTCACCCCGGTTATTGTATCCGCGTCAATTCGCGTTATCATTCCTGCCATCATTGCTGAGCCGATTTCCCAGCTCATCTTCATATTCTTTGACCAACGGTCCCAATTCGTCCAGCAAGGGTTTCAGGTATGGCTCATATTTGCGCCAGCGATTCACTGATGTGGTGTAAATCGGTTTCCGGACTTGGGTAACGCTTGCTGTTTTCACTTCCCGCTGGGTTTCATAAAACCGCAGACACTGATCATCCCAGGGCAGATCAATGTAGTTGAGAATCCGTTTTGTCTCGGATTCCAAATCCGCGACCATATCTTCATACCGGACATGCAGCATGCGGCCTTCCGGCAGCACCTCCTGCCAGTAGAGCATAAACTCATTGTAGAGCCGGTACGCAATCCCCAGATCCCTGAGATTGTAAGAAAAATTAATACCGTCCGGGAAATAGATCCGGAATTCAGACAGGCATATTTCCACCGGATGCCGTCGGGAATGGATAAAGTATGCATTGGGCAAAATCGTTGCCAGCAGTCCCACCCAGTTAAAATTACCAGGCATCTTGTCCACGATGCGCTTATATTCCTTACCGGCAAGGGACTCCACATATTCCAGGTACCGGTCTCCCCGCTGCCGGATACTCAGCCCCTTGCTGTCCATGGGGATCTGCTGCATCCCCTCATGGCGGGTTTCCAGCGTGATACGCCCGACCTTGATAGAATTGATGACCGCACTGCCCAGTTTGAGCTCACCCGCGCCATAGGCCTGCGGATGACTGGCAATGACCTGCTCCAGCAGTGAGGTGCCGGAACGCGGCATGCCGAACACAAACACCGGCTTATCCGTAGGGCTACCTTCTGTCGCTGCCGCCTGATAATCTTCCGCTTTTAAGTATTGCCGCATGGTTGACAACACACTGCGCATCCGCTTGTCCGAATACGGCGTCATTCGCTGCTGAATCTGCCCGGCTTTGGTATAATGGGCAAACGCGCTCGGCAAATCCTCCACGTCTTCGTAGGCTTTGCCCAGTGCATAATGAAGCTGGACCTGGCCCACGGGTTCATATTCTTCCATGCGCGCAGATACCATGGACAGGCGCTTAAACATGTCATCGCCATATGCGTATTTATGGTCGTACCCGAACACCCGGAGCGCGCTGGTGTGGTAAGGATCAAATTCAAGGCATTTGAGCATGGACTGCTGCGATCCTTCCACATCCCCGTTTTGTCTTTGTATAATGGCCATTTCATGCCAGGTGGAGGCATCGTCAGGCTTCAGTTCCAGGGCTTTTTCAAATGCCGCCTTTGCGTCCGCCCCGCGACCGAGCTTAAAAAGGCATTTGCCGATTCCTGTGTACAGAACGGATCGTTCCGGATGTGCAGCAACCGCTTTTTCCATTGCACCAATAAAATTCTCCAGTTCACCGGCTTCATCAGCAACACTGATCCCCTGCAGAATGGTATCATCCGGAAAATCGTTTTGCTCCAGTAATCGGTACACCAGGGCCATGGCGTCCTGATTTCTGCCCAGTTCTGCCAGGCACTTGATGCGCTGGGCCTGAAGATCCCGGGGGTATGGATCGCCGTCGTGGTGTTCCAAAAATTCAAGGGCCCCCACATAATTATCCATTCTCATGTATAATTCGACAATCCGCCGGTAGATCCGCTGGTTCGTCTTATCCGCATCAAAGATGCGGCGGGCATATTCAATCTCTTCTGCGGGCCGGTTTTTTCTGGCCGCTATCCGGGCCAGCCGGAACAAAGGTTTAACATTGCCGGGCACCAATTGGGAGACTTCCCGGAATGCGGCAACAGCCGCATCCAATTCCCCCATTTTCTCATGGCAATCCCCTTTTAAAAAAATAACCTCGGCCGCTTTGGGGGCCTGCTGAAGAATCTGGCCGCACAAAGTCAGGGCCAGCTCCAGCATCCCTTTTTCAATGGCCTGATGAATCGGCTGCAGGGCGATTCTTTTTCTGTTTTGCGTATTTCCTGTTTTTTCCGTCATGTCCTATCCCATCTACCTATGATTTGCAAATTATACACTTCCGGATCTGAACGTCCGAAAAACTTTCATATTAATGTGTGTCCTGGTCTGTTTTTGTCTTAAATGCCGCCGACATCAGCCGGCATCACGTAAAAAGGCCTGACCATTGCGTTCCTGGTCAGGCCTTTTTGGTTTTTAATTAATTAAATGTTAAGACACTCAGTCTATTATACAATATCCGTCCAGGTCATATCCGTTACACCGGTCAACTGGATAACCGCTGTGATACCCGTGCCATCACCATCGCCCACCAGGTACCCGTCGCCATCAAACACACCGAAATAGCTGGTAACCGTGCCGTTCAGGGCAGTATCTGCGGATTGCAGCAGGTCATACAGGGAGGTTTCCGGTGCCAGAAATTCCGTGTAGTTGGCCATGGTGCCGGCAATCAGCGCATCGATAGTGTCCCCGCCGCTGACAAATCCGCCGGAGATGACATCCGTGACTTCTGCCAGGGCAAACGGGGTGTCCAGATCAAAATTATAATCCGTAAAGTCAAAGATATCATTGCCCAAGCCACCATCCATGGTGTCGACTCCCATGCCGCCCTGGATGGTATCATTACCCGCACCTGCGGAAATCACATCATCGCCGTCACCGGTGACGATGTCGTCAGTGCCGGAGCCGGTGGTCACGGTGTTGTCCCCCGCGCCCATGAGATTGCTGATATCAATGGTATTGTTTCCATTGCCGGCATTGATCACGTTATCCCCCATGCTCGAGGTCAGGCTGATGGTGTCGTTGCCCGACCCGGTGGAAATAAAAATCGCTTCCGAAGCTGAATTGGCAGTAAAATCGATATCACCGGTTACAGTGCTGCCGTAGACCCCCACAGGTCCTTCGGTGGCGTATTCAATATCAAAATCACCGGACCCGCTTAAGCTCAGATTGCCCACCGATTCATCCTGATCAATGTCAAGTTCAATCTCTGCAAAGGGATCTGTGGCCATCAGATTAATAACATCCACGCCGTCGCCAGCGTCAATATCCGCGTAGACATCCGCGCCCACCGCACTGGCGGTCATTGTGAGCGAATCAATGGATCCGCCATTATTTCCGTCCAGATTGAAATAGACATCCACTGAAGAATCAACACCCGTAGCTTCAAGGACCACAGAATCAATATCCACATCCGCGCTGGAAGAATATGTCAACGACATATCAATAGATGAATCCTGACCGGTGGCAGACACCGTAACGTCACCCACATCTCCTTCCACATAAATAGTATCAACTGTAATATAACTGTCCGCACCAGAGGCCAGTAAAGAGATACTGCCGATGTCACCACCCGAATCCGTGCCAACATACAGGGTACTGTCCAGCGAAACAGAAGAATCCTGACCGCTGGCAATCACTGTCAACTCACCCAGATCGCCTGCAATATAAAAATAATCCTCTATATTAGCTTCAGAACCGTCACCGGAGGCCTCCACACGCAGAGAACCCAAATTACCATCAATCTCAGCATAATACATAGAGGCAGTGGAATCATCACCGGAAGCAATTATACTGATGGAATCCACATCACCACCCGTGGTGCCTGTACCGACATACAACGAGTAGAGGCTTGCATTCGTGACATAATCACCGGAAGCAATGATTTCTATGTCACCCACACTGCCTTCAACATAAACTGCATCATCAATTTCTGCTGAAGATTCAGAGCCGGATGCCACGATTGAAATGGTTTCAACATCGCCATAAACATAAAGGGTTGATTCCAGATAGGCTTCCGCATAATCACCGGACGCCACTATACTGATAGCCCCGAGGTCTCCGCCATCCGTACCGGTACCCACACTCACATCCTCGTAAATCCAGGCACTGGAATCAGCCCCACTGGCCATGATAGACAACTCATCCAGGCTGCCTTCGACATAGACAGACCCGGAAATATATGCAGATGCATCATCTCCGGATGCCTCAATGGTCAGGGTTTCCATATCTCCGCCATCGGTCCCGGACCCGACATACAGATCATCGTAAAGATAGGCGCTTGCGTCATTGCCGCTGGCGGTGATGGACAATTCATCCAGATCGCCCTCGATATAGACCGTGTCGGAGACATAGGCAGTCGAATCAAACCCTGATGCTTCCAGCTCGATGGTCCCCACATCACCGTAAACATAAAGATAATCATCAAGGTAGGCAGAGGCATAGTCGCCGGAGGCGGTAATGCTGACAGACCCCAGATCTCCGCCCGGGGTGGTCAGGTCTGTGCCGGTTCCCACCCAAACCGTTGAATCGACATATGCACTAGATTCATATCCGCTGGCCGTAATGGTCAGTTCCTCCAGATTGCCTTCTACGTACAAATAACTACCAAGGGTGGCCTCTGCATAATCGCCGGAAGCGGTCAGGGTGATGGGGCCGGCATTGCCGCCAGCTGCCCCGGAACCAACATAAATGGATGATTCAACATACGCTTCTGCCTCATATCCGCTTGCCGTAACAGTCAGTTCCTCAAGGCTTCCTCCGATATAAACATAATCAGAAATATATGCATATGAAGATGCGCCGGATGCTTCTATATTGACCGGGCCGACATCACCGTCAGCAGAAAGGCTGTACATATAGGCGCTCGCATCATAGCCGGAGGCGATGATATCGAGAGAATCCAGGTCAGACCCTTCAATATTAATATCCGAAACCTCTGCGTCCGAGCTGTCACCCGAGGCAATGATTGACACGGCGCCTATATCTCCGTTAAAAACCGAAATGTTATCGACTTCGGCACTGGAATCATCACCGCTGGCCTGGACCAGAATGGTTCCGATATCACCGTTATATACTTCCACATTGCTCATTCCCGCGTCTGAACCATCACCGGAAGCCACCACGTTTAAGGTGGCGATCCCGCCGTCATAGACGTAGAAATCCGACATATCGACTGATGAATTATCTCCGGAAGCCTGAAGATTGACAAGATCCACCTCGCCGATGGTATAAATATCATCGGAAATGGTTGCATTGGCTTCGTCACCCGCGGTAATCGTGAGCGCGCTCAAGGAAAACGCATTGTTGGACGTTGTCACGCTGTAAGACGGGGAGCCACCGGTACTCACCGTCTGGCTCAGGCCGCCGTCCCAGCCGGACAGGTAAATATCCCCATCAGAATCCGCCACCAGGTTGATTTCGCTCAGCGGCAGAATCGCCTGGTCACTGTCCACTTCAAAATTGTCGATCGTTATGAGACCGTCTTCATAGGCTGCAATATTGAGGGTTTCCAGGGAATCAATGTCTGTGATCCCGTCCATGGTCATAGCAGTGGACCAGTTACCATCGCCGGTCACTGTGATGGAAAGGGCGGTGGTCGCGTCTTCATCCAGTTCAATGACCGCACCGGATCCCTGAAGCCCTTCTGCTCCGGTAAAATTCAGGCTCAATGCCTGGACATTGTCCACATCCACGCCTTCAAAGGAGGTATCTGCGTCACCGTAATCAAAGGTGGCGGTCAGGCTTGCTGCCGGGGTGGCACCGCTGTAATCCACCAGCAGTTCTTCCTGCTCTCCGGACAGGGTAATGGTTGCCAGTTCCGGGTTCATGTTTTCAAACCGGGCGTCAAACGCACTTTCAGCGACCGTGATGTTCTCCAGACCCGTGGTTGTGGCCCCGTCATAGTAGCCAGCGCCCATAAACACCGTGTTCAGGGTTTCCACATCGTGCATGGTCGGATCGGTCACGCCGGCCGGAATCCCATAGGAAACAGAGTCGCCGGTTCCCAGTCCGCCCAGAATCGTATCAGCACTGTTAATGGACCCATCGGCAAAGGTAAATGCCTGGTTCCCGGTAGCGGTTGCGGCATCAACCGTCACCGCCGCCCCGATGGAAACAAAATTAATATCATTTTCGCCGTCACCGGAAATGGTCACTGTTGCCACGCCGGTTCCGGCTTCAAGATCCACCACATTCGTACCAGTGGATTCAATGATGACATCTTCCATCGTATTGGATGTTCCCACATCAATCAGCGCCGGCAGTCCGGCCTTGCCCACACCCGACAGGTTCAGCTGAACCGAATCTTCAGCACCGCCCGTATCACGGAAAGTGGCGATCAGGTTGGTCTGAAAACCGCCGCCAAGGGACAGATCCGTATCCACGTCCAGGTTGTTTAATGTCAGCGTCAGGCCATCCGCAAATGCTGTGGTATTAATTGAGCCGACCCCTGTCCAGTTCCCGGTCTGTACCAGGGTCGAACTGAGCAGCGAAATATTGACATTGCCCACACCGGCAACCGTTGCAATACCGGCTCCGCCGTCCAGTGTCAGATTCAGGGAGGAGGTGGCAACACCGGTAATGGTATCGTTATTGGTGAATGTACCGGCTCCAACCTGGCCGACACCGGTGGTAATATCCCCGGCATCCATTGCCACATTATCCGTGTCAGGCGTCAGGACATAATTGGTAACAACAGGAGCAACCGGATCCGCCCAGTTACCCGTAATCGCCTGGCCGCCATCCGGACCAAAAGAAAACTTGGTGTCTGCTTTGCCGCCGGAAAAATCATCTTTCAAATAAAAGGTGCCGTTATTGAACACACCGATCTGATCATCCCCGTCACCGTCCCAGTCGCCGGCAATCGCCTGGCCGCCATTCGGACCAAAGGAAAACTTGTAAGTCGCGGCACCGCCGGCAAAACTGTCTTTCAAATAGAAGGTGCCGTTACTGAACACGCCGACATCATCAACACCGTCGCCGTCCCAGTCACCCGCAATCGCCTGGCCGCCGTCCGGGCCAAAGGAGAATTTGATGTCCGCCGCACCGCCGGAAAAACTGGTTTTCAGGTAAAAGGTGCCGTTACTGAACACGCCGACATCATCAACACCGTCACCGTCCCAGTCACCCGTAATCGCCTGGCCGCCTTTCGGACCGAAGAAAAACTGTTCATCCGATGTGCCACCGGACAGATCGTTTCTCAGGTAGAAGGCACCGGCATTGAAAACACCCGCCGAATCCGCACCATCCCCATCCCAGTCCCCTGCGATCGCCTCACTGCCGGCCGGACCAAAGGAAAACTTGTAATCAGAAACGCCCGGTGCCAGGTCCTCCTTTAAATAAAACCTGCCATTAGAAAATACACCTATTCCATCTGCCATAATACTCCTCCTTCGTTTTTAGTCACGGTTCACTTTGTGCATATAGGTTATTTCAAAACTTCTGTACTCAAATCTCCTCTGGTCCTTAACATTCGGCCTGCTTTTTAAATTTCCGAAACTGTTTTCGCGCATTTATTACCACTTATAAAATTTGATTAAAACAAATACCATCAACGAATCAACATTATAAAGGGTTTCAGGTATCAACCAATGAGCGGTGACCGGTATGTAACGATTCACAAGCCCCAAAAAACATAAGTTGAACCGCAGCTTTCGCCAAGAAGCTCCGTATGATACTCTCTGCCTGACCGGATTGATCGCTGTTTACTTAATTTATTCCTTTTATCATTAATCTTGTAGTCTTGTCATGTCAAGCATAAATTTCATTATGACATTAAAATACAATCATTTGTTTGGTTGATCGACTTGTTTTTCATGATTTGATTCGTATCTTTTCAAACGGATCTGTCGTCGCCGATTAAGTCTGCCGCACCCGCGCTATCACCGCCCCCCGTTCCCCGAGATCGCCTCAATGCCGGTCAGTCCAGAGGAAAACGTGTCATCAGAAACGCCCGGTGCCAGCTCCTTTTTTAAATAGAATCTGCCACTATTTCCCCCCGCCGATCTCATCTGCCCACATCCTTCTTCTTCGGTCTTCGTCAGAATTCTTTTTCAGCGTACAGGCTATTTCGAAACTCCCGTGCGCGGATTTCCCCTGGCCCTATCTCTTTTCATCACCAGGCCTGTGTCATCAGCGATCCGGAACCACCCGGCCCGGTGTCTACGGGGTGGTGGACGGGCAAACACGCTCGATTAAGCGAGTGAATGCTCATTCTCCCGGAGCGACACCGCCATCCCCAAAAAACAAAATCATTTTCGGGCTTCACAGCCCCATTGGCATAACCGTTACATTTAACTTAATATTTTAAGCAAAAGTTATGCCAATTGCCGAAAAACATCATGTTCATTGAAAAACAAGCGCCATGGCCACATCCTGCATTATTTTTTCCGGATCATCCATGGTCATTTACAGGCATCACTGGCTACATATAGCCAGTGCCTATCCTAAATTTGCTGAAAAATTCCCCCTGAATTCGTTATTTCAGATGCCCCTATGCTTATGCAAACCATGCGACGCCTTGTTTTGAAACTAAGAACACTCCCTATACCCCGTATTTCACGGTTTTTGGGTAAATTACCCCTTGGCTGATTTCTTTTTTCTGACGTCATCCGTTATTCTCTGGACATAATCCGATCCAAACGCCGGATCGAGACGCTGCGGCATATCCAGATCCCAGCTTTCGGAATAACCAAAAATATCGATAAGATCACTACATATTGGCCTCAAGTGTGCGACATCTTCAGGTGTAAACCATTCCCGCCAGTTTCCGCTCTTCTTGGATCGAACCACACGCCGATGCTGCTTATCAACTGAAATGTCGTGATCAATATCACATTCCAGATACGCTGACAATGCCGTTACATCGCCTCTGACAAAGTCCTCGTATTTCAGACAAAAAACATCCTGTTGGTGTTTTTCCCAGAATTTCAGCAACTGACGCTTGGCTCCCAGAAATGCTTTGGGGTTGCCGTATGGATGAGCGCCGTTATCCAGCTCATCCTGAAGATCAAAGAGTTGTGACACAGAAACCGTTTGCGGTTCCCGTTCTTTTTTTCTCAAGAGGTCCATATACCTATTATATTTTTGCTTGTCGTGAACAAACCCCATGTCCCTGACCCTGTATAACAAGCGACTCACCAAAATATCACGCGGATCTCGAACAATCAGAACTGTTTTGTCTAGCTGGACCAAACCTTCTGAAAATGTATCTTTAAATTCCCCGAAAAGCCATTTAATCAACCCGGATTTTGCCTGCAACACCTGCTGGCAGGCAGTGTAAAAATCCTCCGGTTCAAAAAACAGCCGTGTGTCTTTATCAAGACATTGCTTGATTGCATAAAACAAGGCCGTTGTCCCCGACTTACCCATTCCGAGTATACTGATTTTCATATTTCTCTGTTTTCGAACATGCGGACTTTCATATTTCTTCATTTCCTCCTGATCTGTTTTTTTCTCAACAGCCGAACCATTTTCCAGTGGAGATATATTTTCCGGCAACAACAAGGCCGCGGTTTGGAGTATGGTTTTTGCCCGTTCCCTGAACGTATGCCGTGAATGAATGATGTTTCTCACCTTTTCACATTGCTGTTTTCGTTTCTCAGGATTTTTTGTATAAAAATCAATGATGTCAATTAAGTCCGATGCTGATTCATACTGTATCACGCAATCGCCAAAAAGGTCTTCAATGCCCTTAACCTTGTCCGTTATTACCAGACAGCCACAGGCTCCCGCATCAAAGATCCGATTGGAGATAAATCCGTTCTCGCGCATTGTGTCCCAGTGATCATTCAGCACAAACCGGCTGTTACTGTAGTAATGCCGAAGCGTATCATTGGGAATATGTTCCCCTTTCAAATAATGTTCAGGAATAATGCCCTGCCATCTTGAGCCATATACAGCCACCGGCAACTCCATCGCAATACAATCCTTTACAATCCGCCGGTATTGTTTTCTGGAGTTCCCGACAAACAGCAATTCATGTTCCGGAACCTCCGGACTGGTCTCCGGGAAAAAAAGATCCGAATCCGTGCATTGATACAAAAGGCTGACGGGCACGGTCAACCGCTGACTTAACTTTTGCTGCCAGATTTCAGATGCCACAAAAACATGATCATACTGCTCATACTCAGCATCCGCCACCTTGTCCGGATGACTGATATTCCACATCAGATTAACCTGACCCGGCTTCGGCTCATAATAGCTCAGTCCCCGCAATACCAAAACCACATCGTCCCTTAGCGTCTCTTCCCGGTCCCACTCCGGCAAGATATCTATCCTGACACTATGTCCGAGTTGCTTAAAGCAGCGCTTAAGTGCCAGGGCAAAATGATAATCCCCCCATTCATGTGCCTGGCTCCAGTCCGGAACGGGCACTTTTATTGCTATAAAAAGTTTTGACCGGGCAAAACTCTTAAGAATTTTTTTGAGAGACACCGCCCTGTTCAGATATGTATGATTCCTTAACACATCCTCACGGAGTTCCGAAGTTAAAACCCGTCTTTTGTTTTCGTTGGTTAAATAGTCATCCAGCAGCGCGTGAAGCTCTTGTGAGGACTGGTAGACGGGCAATTTCCCACCAAATATTTCTTCTGATGCCTTCTTATTATTGGTAATAACCAAAACACCCGCTGACAGGGCATCAAAAATCCTGCTGTTTGCGGCTCCCCAAGGCTTAGTCACATGATTTGCATCATCGATGACAATTTTTGTCGCCGCATACACTTCCGGCAAAGATTCATAAGACACAAATCCCATACTATATTTGGCAAAAACCGGATGATTCTCCCACCCCGAGCCAAACACTTTGAAATTCCATCGCATTTTCGCAGGATCAAGAAACTCCGTTATTTCACGATTGGCATTCCAGTAACTGCCTGTAAAACAACAATCTGAATGGTACTTTTGCTTTGGCATACGACTGATCGGGTGAAAGCGCTCCGTGTTTACAGCGATTGGGAAAACATGGCCCATGACATTCCGGCCTGACAAATAATCAAGGCCTGCGCGGGATGAACATAAATAAAGATCATAACGATCAAACCACTCTCTGCCCGCCCATCTGTCATGCCAGTTTCTCACCCAGGCGACTTTCAACAAAGATGCTTTGGCATTATAAATTTTCGAGAGGTCATAATTATCCAGCATCACAATCAAAACATCGATACCAGTGGTATCGTACCAGTCATCTTCGGTGCGGCTCAGAAACGTTGCCGTACACCCAAAAATATCGACACAGGAACCGGCCAGCTCAAGGGCCGTAAAATAGTCTCCGGCTTTTGTCCCCTTGCCTTTTTCAGTCACACAAAATCCCATAACCAGCGGTTTATTGGAATAAAAATGCCGGGCCTGTAAAATATCGAACAATACCTGGCGTTTGATCCAATGTCCGTGCCGGCGTCTCAGGATCTGAATATTTTCCATACGTCTTTTCTGGATTTCATCAGACCTATCTTTTTTCTGGGTCGCACTTTCATCATGAATCAGGCACTGGCTGTACTCAACAAGACTGCCCTTTTCCAGTATCCGTTTGAACTGCAGGCATAGATCAACATCTTCATACCCATAATTATACTCATGAAAAAATCCGCCGATGACCTGGAAATCGGTTTTCCGGCACATCATGGCCGCGCCTGTGACCGCCGGATAAAATCCGAACTGATTCGCCAAACTGGCCCCCATAAAATCCGTTGCATTCACTGGCCGAAAAAATCCGTACTCCCTGTCTTCATGAAACTTTATGCCCAAATGCTGAATCTGCCCCGGAGAGTGGCAATGGGTACTCGGATACACCAGCTTGATTCCAACCATGCCCACCTGACCGTCACACAGTCTTGAAATTAGGACCTCCGTTGGATCGCCATCAAAAAGAATGTCATTATTGATAAAAACAAGATAGGTTGCATCGGTTTGAGCGGCTGCATAATTATTTGAGTGGGAAAAAGAATAATTCTTTTCCAGCTGAATATATTTTATTGTAAGTTTCGACTGATATTCTTTTACAATTTCAGCACTTTGATCTGTAGACCCGTGATCAACAATGATAATTTCGTAGTTTTTATACTTGATGTTATCTTTGAAGGTCTTAAAAAAATTCCTCAGGTGCTCTGCGCCGTTTCTATTCAGTACAATATAGGCTACCTTGGCAAGGCTATTTAATGGGATGGGAATAATTGACTGTGTGATAGAAACGGCGGAATTGGTACCTGGGGATATAAAACCACATTGGCCACGGTAATTTTGTTCAATTTGCGTCGCTTCCTGGAACATTTTTTCAATATGATCCATCGCCTTTGGCTGATGGCGTCTTCCCATAAAAAATTCAATTTTAGATACAATCGAATCCCCGACTTTCCATCGCATCGAATTTTTGATTGCCCCATAATCTGACTGAATTTTTCGCAGAATTTTTTTTAAATGATTCTGCGCATGACTTGATTTTTTAATATCAGAGGTAAGCCGCAAAGCTTCTTTTTGAAGTGATTCAAAACGATTATTCGCCTGCTCCAGGGCCTGGCGGGAGAGATTCTGATGTTCTTCATGCTGTTGCCTTAATTTTTCAAGTTCTTCCTGATTTCTGACAAGCTCTGCTCTCAGCTGAGCAATTGTTGCCTTCACAGATTCATTTTCCTCGCTCAGAGCGGACAATCTTTTTTGCCCGGCGGCCACATCCCCCTTAAGCGTTTTATTTTCTATTAGTACATCATCTCGTTCGATTTTAAAACGCAGTCGGGACTCTTCAAGCCGATCAACGAGCAAAGAAATTTTATCCGAAATCGCTAATGCTTTTATTCTATCTATCACTTCTTGATGAGTTGATAGTTGCTTGTCCCACAAAATACCCAACCCGTGCAATCCCGAAATTTGGTAAAAACTCAGTGAAAGCACGGATTCGTCTAAGAAATCTTCAATGGCTGTCAACACCCCGTTTTGTTGATCATTCTCATATATTGCATTATTTAAATGCGCGTTAAGACCCCCTCTTTGAATTAAATCAGCGGAATCAGGAGACATTCCCAAACATTTGAACGGTTTTCGAAAGGCATCTGGAATATTTTCCGGATTATAATAGAGATCTCTTCTGCCATAGGGCCATCCGATGTCGTGCAAAAAAATAAACGGGAACCGGGTACTGTTGCGAATTGACATTTTCTCAATTAATTTTAATTCATTGAAAACAGTATACCAATTATGGTCGCCATCAATTAATATAGCATCGCTTTTCTGAATCTTCGGCAGGGCATTCAAACTCAGGGTGGGATAAAACTCAACAGATGGCCCAAACTTTTTTTTGAATTCGTGGATATCATACTTAAAAAAAGGATCGATCACATGGACTTTAGCATTATTGTCTTGTGCATAATTCAACAAACTGATTGTTGTCTTGCCCGTGTCCGAACCGATTTCAATAATATGCTTTGGTTTGATTATCTCGAAGATATCCTTTATAATAATTTCCCAGAAATCGAACATCGATTACTTTCCTATGTTAATGTGTGCAGAAAATAAGCAGTTTGTTTTTTACATTGAACATCTCTAATAAGAGCTATGATAAACGTCCAATACATCCTTTGGCTTTCCAGTATATACTGATTTGCCGCCGTCAATCAGAACAGCGCGACTGCAAAGCTTCAATATCTGATTGGGGGAGTGAGAAACCAGCACGACTGTTTTTTCCGACCGAATTTTTTCCTTCAAGGCGTTACTTGATTTTTTTTTGAAAGATTCATCACCAACAGCCAGCACTTCGTCCAGCAGCAATATGTCAGGATCCAGCTGGAAAGCAATAGAAAATCCTAACCTTGCGCGCATGCCAGAAGAATAAGAACTGATGGGTTGTTCAAAAAATGTATCCAACTCAGAAAAAGACTTGATCTGCTCAATGTTTTCCAGAATAAAATTTTTTTTTAACCCCAAATACATACCGTTCAACAAGGCATTTTCCCTCCCGGTCAAATAAGGAATAAATCCGGCCTGTACAGATAGTAACGTAGTGGAATACCCATAGTTTTTTAATACCCCTTCATCCGGTTTGTATATTTCTGCCAGTAATTTCAATAATGTACTTTTTCCAGCACCGTTTTTGCCCAAGACCCCCAGGCTTTCCCCTTTGTACAGATCAAAGGAAACATCTTTTATTGCCCAATAATGCTGATTTCGGAAATAGCCTTTTCTCTTGGAATAATAAAAACCAATATTTTTTGCTTCCATTACTTTTTGCATATTTTTATTATGTTTAGACAGTTAAGATTGAGGGCGTCATAAAGAATCCAGGTTCTGTGTTTTGGTACATCCCATTGGCGCTGCAATATATATCAAACGCCCATCATTACAACGAAATTACACGTTGGGTGTAACGCCCTTTTTTGGCGCTATAGAATCGATTTTTACGATTCTCCCGCTATTACTGATTCGTCAAACGAGGATAGAGCTTATCAAAATACATAATCAATTGACAACATGCTACTATCAAACATAATGACACCAGAGAGATTATAGACAGTGCCCTAAATAAAGGGGGAGAGGCATACATCAAAATATCTCGATAAGATTCAATGATGCTTGCCATGGGATTAAGATAAAACCAAGACTGATATGCTGGGGTGATTTTTTCCCCTGAAAAAAAAATTCCGGATATTAACATGCCGAAACGCAGGAATGTTTCGACGAGAATCTTTAAATCCGGCAAAAACGGTACAAGCCCGGCTAATAAAAACCCCAATGCTGCGATCAAAAGAAAATGTGTAAAAATCACAAACGGCAGATACATATAATTAATTGTTATTTCAAAGCCGTAAAAAAACAAGAATACCAATAATACTGAAAATATGATAAAAAACTTAAATGTATCGGAAAGGATATCAATAACAGGGTATATAACCTTTGGCAAATTAACCTGATGGATTGTCGCCCGACTGTTCATGATGGATTGCGCGCCGTGCTTCACTGCTGTTGCAAACCATTTCCAGACAGTCAATCCGATTAATAAAAAAGGGACAAAGTTCTCAATCGCGCTTTCTCTGAATAATCCAAAAACGATAAAAAAGACGATCATCTCGAGCACCGGCTCGACTATCCACAGCAGGTAACTGATATAATAACGGCGAGCTTCAGTTCTTAAATCTGCCTGGGTCTTGTACAAAATAAGTTCAAAATTTTCAGCAATAGACGTTATGGATGATAGCATCATATTATTTCTTGAAAAAATTCCAGTGTCCGTCGAGCTTCGCGACGATGTCCGAATTTTTTGACTGTCAATTTACCCGCTTTCACCAACTTTTCTTTTAGTGACATATCAATACAAATCTTGCGAATACTCTCAACAGCTGCTTCTGTATCCCCTGGCGTAACGAGAAAACAGTTTATCCCATCTCTGGCATACTCATTTACGCCTCCAACATTTGTGAGCACACACGCACATTCACATGCCATTGCCTCCAGAGCGCACCGGCCAAACCCCTGGAAATAAGATGTATCAACGAAAACATCAGCTAATGAATACAAGCGGGCCAGGGTATTCTGGTCAAACACAAGGCCATGATCCTGATATTCAAACGGAAGTCCGTATTTGCTTAAATTTCTGGCCCCGAACAAATGGATATCCACTTCCGGCAATCTGAGCTTAAGCGTTGTCAATGATTTTACCAAGATATCAAAACCCCGACGAGGAGTACCGGGTCTTGCCATGGCCAAAACAACAGGACGAATTGATTTTGTCACTGAACGAGGATAAAAAACCTCCAAATTCAAGCCCAATGAAATTTTTTGGGAATTGAGATAATGATCCGCCAAAAGCGCCTGAAGCCAATCGGACTTTACAATGCGCTGTTGGATTTTACGATACCCTGCCAGCACCCTGGAACGCATTTCTTGCTGCTGTTCACCAAAAAACCAGGGTTCAAAATCCTGGACAAAATACACGGATTTGGCCGCCCGACCGGATTTTTGTATGTTATCAGCCCATTCAGCGGTCACCCAAAGTGTAGCTACAATAATATCTGTATCCGGTAAATTTTTGATCAGGTCCTGCTCATTTCTGAAAATCATGGGAGACGTATACAAATATGACCAATCATAAATGGCCGGATCTTCATAAAGGGCTGCGATCCTGGCCTCCACTCCCATTAATATTAATTCATTGACCAGTTGAATCACGGATAATACGCCACCGGCCACGACCATGTCCCTTAACAAATAAGTCACACGCAGCCGGCCAGGCCGGGAAGTCATATCAACTAATTTTTTTTGTGGTTTCTGGCGTTTATAGCTTACTAACCGCAACGCCCCTTGTAAAATTATACGTGCCGACTGAATAAAATTTTTATTTTGCCATGCCTGTAAAGCAGATCTGAAAACAGGGGTTAAAAGTTCTCGGGGGGCAAGCCTTTCCGGCCCTCTGACCAATGAACGGATAGGGGCCAGAGGATTTTTTTCCAAAAAACGTTTAAATTGAATACTATACGCTTTTTCCCAGCGATCATCAAAAATTTTGCGATTCCGGTGATATTGCGTATCTCTTGTGGTAAAAGATGCCCTCCCTTTGTGATAGACATATACATTATCGGCCAAAACAGTTCGATAACCATTTGTTGTCAAGCGCATGCACAAGTCCGATTCTTCACAATAGCCCTTGCCAAATATCGGGTCAAACAAACCGACTTTTTCAAGAGCCGACCTTCTGAGCAGCAAGCAAAACCCAACACACGTCACCACATCCGGATAACTTGGAGATCGTTTTTGAAACAAATGATTTAATCCCAGAAAATTTGAACCCGGTGGCATGTTTATGTTAATCTGCGAGGCAAAGTTGGTCATCGGGTTGACGGCCGCGATGGAAGTATCAGATGCTGCGCAAGCCAACAATTTTTCCAACCAACCGGGCGAGGCAACCACATCAGAGTTTAAAAGCAGAACATAAGAAGCATTTCCTGCTATCATCCCCTGATTACAGGACTGCACATATCCCATATTGTCCTTATGGGTGATCAAGACAGATTCAGGATGTGTCCTATCGTATTCTGACAAAAAAAGGGAGGTCTGATGATCACT
Source organism: Desulfobacterales bacterium (assembly GCA_963675805.2). Taxonomy (GTDB): domain Bacteria; phylum Desulfobacterota; class Desulfobacteria; order Desulfobacterales; family Desulfosalsimonadaceae; genus SURF-3. The sequence goes on from CAXXNU010000007.1 coordinate 1,279,877, forward strand.
ACCATCATCTACAATGTACAACCTATACAGAGAAGACGGTGTGTTTTTATCTAAAAACCGCAAACAAGCCTTGACACAAGAAAGTGCATTATAAACTGGCAGGACAATATCGACTATGGGCTCAGGCATTTCGAATTCCGGATCCTGGTCTCAAAAAAACTGCCTAGTTTCAGCAAAAACCGTTCACCTTTCCCTCTAAATAGATAATTGGAAATTCTAGGTCAGGCGCCGCCACTTTGAAGAGCATATCCGATGGCAGCCAGGTGCTTGGGCTATTTTTTTCAATTCCACTAATAAGAAGGAGGAAAAATTGCCTGATAAATCCAAACTGTTACCGTTTTTTTCCGCATTCACTCTATTAGCCCTTGTGATTTTAAAGAATTGTAATTATTCTTCGTTGCTTGATTATTTTATTAGCATGAATGTGTCAATGAGAAAAATTCGTATTTGAACCCCATTATATCGCCAAAATTTAGATTAATGAAAAAAAAGGTATGCTGTATTGTTGTCAACTGGAATACGTTCAACGATACCATTGCGTGCATTGAATCTGTCCTTTCCATGCAACTGTGCCCTGATACATTAGTGATTTTTGACAACGGTTCCACTGACGGCTCAAAAGAAAAAATAGAGAACTGGAGCGAAACGTACTTTACCAAAGATCGCGAGCGGCTCATTCTCACCGCTGCAGATATCAGCAGCGATAGAAGACAAAAACCGCATCCATTACAACCAAGATTTGTTTTGATTCACAGTTCAGAGAACCTTGGCTTCGCCAGGGGCAACAATCTTTGCATTTCATGGGCCTTGCAGCAAAAAACCTTCTCCCATTTCTGGCTCCTGAATCCAGATACCACCGTTGACGCACAGGCGTTAAAAACCCTTCTGGACTGCGCAGAAAATGATTCTGCCGTCGGAGTTTGGGGCAGCAGTATCTGCCTTTCGCATGACCCGAAAATTCTGCAATGTGCCGGCGGCTGCCGGTATAACCCGCTTACAACCATTATCAAACCTGCCTATAGGAACAGGTCTCTTCGCGAATTGTTTGTACTCAATCCGTTACCCGCTCTTGATTATATCATCGGCGCTAGCATGTTTATCGCCGCCGGCGTTATCGATTCAATCGGATTACTCTGTAATGACTTTTTTTTATTTTATGAGGAGCTAGATTTCTGCCGACGTGCCCAAAATAAAGGGTATTCAATTGCATGGTGCAAACATAGCATCGTTTATCATAAGGGGGGCACCAGTAGTGACAATCCAAAAATAAATGAAAACAAATATTTATCAGCTATTAATTACCATGAAACGATCAGTACACTCATTTTTACCAAGAAACATTATCCGCTGCTTTTACCAATAGTCCTCCCTTTCCGGTTTTTTGGCAAATTATTCCATCTTATCAGACGCCGACAATTATTTTTGGTATCCCCCCTGGTCTATGCCTATATTAATTTTTTTCGTGGGAAACCTCCTGCGTCTCTCAGATAAATCCAGAGAGTCTTTATGAATTTTCTTCAGACAAAATTTATTTATTGCTAAAATGCTTCTTCAGGTGCTATTGCACCCATCAATTATTGATATAGCAAACCATTCCGAAATCCGCTTATTTGGGTATTAAAAAAAACAAAAAAAGACCAATCAATGTGGCCTTTCGGTGAAAAATCATTTAGACGCTATATTTGTGCTTCCCATCAAAGCCAATACGAATCATTAATCTTTTCGACACGATTATGTTAACTCCGGGTTTAGTCATAGCCATCGGCATTCTTTTAATTTACTCCTTGCTTGGTCCTTTGGTTCTGCTAGGTATATATATTTTTTTTGATCAATTCGGTGAAAATAAAAGAACGCTTGTCAAAAAAAATAGATCTCAGATAAATGATCCGGCATTATGGACCCCTGAAGATATCCAGCATTATTTGCGGCATAAAAACTCTATTTTTTTTAAATAAAATAGAGAAAATGGTGTCAGTGGAATTTTAAAAGAATGTATGCATACCTGAAAAAATGGAAAAAATACTTTGTATTTATTGGATTATTCAGCTGTTTCATAAATATTCTTCAGCTCACCTTTGTTTTTTATATGTTCACCATTTATCGGAGTATTGTAGCGAGCTACAGCCAGACCTCATTGTATTCTATTACGATGATTGCTTTATTCGCGTTTGTCATTTTGGGTTTATTCAATTATCTGCGAACCAAAATCTTAAGTGTGGCTGGCATTGATTTAAATCGTCATTTTGGCGGGGCAATTTTTAAAACGATGCTGAAATTGAATGCATACCCGGTTAAAGGATACTCCCAAGGTTTGAATGACCTGACCACATTAAATATTTTTTTTAACAGCCCGGGGGTTTATGCAATTTTTGACATTCCGTGGTCACCGTTTTATTTACTTTTGATTTTTTTCATTCACTCAACACTAGGGTTCATTGCACTGGTGGGAGCGATTGTCATTTTCAGTCTCAGTATTTTTCAAAATTTTTTGACGCATCAAAGGATTGCAAGGGCCAATAGTATTTATGGCCAGAATATCATTGAAGTAAATGGCTATTTGAGAAACGCCGAATTAATCAATAGCATGGGAATGGAAAGTAATGTCTGCAGGCGATGGGAAGGCAAAAATAAACAATTGATTAGCGATCAGACGATAGCTAGCAGGTATGCTGGAATTTTACAAAATATTGTCAAACCATTGCAAATTTTTATGCAGGTACTTATGTATGGCGTTGGGGCTTATTACGCATTGAGGGGCGAACTAGATATCGGATTAATGGTTGCTGCTTCCATTATTATGGGACAGGCCCTTGGACCGGTAATGCGAATCATGGCCAGTTGGAATTTTATGTTAAAGGCCAAATCATCCTATGCGCGTCTTTTTCAGTTCATTTATATTATTGAAAATCAAAAGAAAAAAATGCGCCTCCCGGTTCCGCGAGGTGAATTATCCGTTCAGAATCTTTTTTTTAAGATAGACGAAAAGTTGCTGCTTAATAATATTTCTTTTTCTCTGTCACCTGGCGAAATATTGGGCGTCATTGGTCCAAGTGGCGCAGGCAAAACAACGCTCTGCAGAGTTCTTGTTGGCATTTGGCCTGCACTCAGAGGCAAAGTCCGTCTGGACGGAGTGGATTTGTTTTATTGGGACCATGATGAAATAGGTAAAAATATTGGATATTTACCTCAAAAAATTGAATTGCTGAAAGTTTCAGTTGCTGCCAATATCGCCCGAATGGGAGAAATCGATGAAGCAACGCTCAAAAAGGCGGCAGAAACTGTAAAGATCCATGAATTCATTGAAAACCTTCCGAAAGGGTACCATACACCATTATACGGAGAGAATGGTGTTTTTCTTTCCGGAGGACAGAAGCAAAGAATCGCTTTGGCTAGAGCTTGCTATGGTAATCCCAGGCTACTGGTATTGGATGAACCCAATTCAAATTTGGATGAACTGGGAGAAAAAGCATTATCTGATATGCTAACAATGATGAAACAAAATCGCGAAACGACCTGTATTATAGTGACACACAAGCTTGAGATTCTTAATAGTGTAGATAAAATTCTTACCCTGCAGGATGGGAAAGTGGTTCAATTTGGAGACAAAAATGAAATACTCAATCAACGGCATAAAATTCAACCTGTAGCCCAAAAGGCAACTTATTAATTTCCTAAATTGAGCGTTTGAAATTTTGAACAATTTTTTTTTATTTTAAATTAAGGGTGTTGATCAATGTTAAGGTTCAAAATTTAAAACCCTTCGGGATTGCCGATCTTACCGCACCTACGGCGTCAAATGCGTCACCGCATAAGCTATTATAGCGAAAACGCATTTTCCTTGTATATGCGGCAACCTCGACAATCGCTCAACTCAGGTAATTTCTAAAATGCCATATATGCTTTTTTCGCTTTAACGTTTTCTAATTAAAAAATATTGAAATTAAAGATGGATAGAAAATCAATGTATTTCTTACGCTTACTATTTTCAGTAATTTTCCTTAGCTCTCTGTTGCCATGCAACGCTGCAGGAAAAGGCATGGAGCATAATTTTTATAATTCACCAACGGCGCAAGACAGGACTGAAAGTCCGATGACGTTGACCTTACCGGAATGCATAGATCAGGGACTGGCGGGGAATCCCCGAATCAGGGCAGCCGATTTCGAGATTAAAAAGGCTATCTCTGAAATTGGCAGCCAAAGAGGAAATTTTTTCCCGACACTCTCTACTCAGACCTATGCCCAGCAAATTCAAAGTATCAATTCAGAAGGCCCGGTGGATCAGGACTATATTGATCAGGATATCGGTGTTTTTGACATCAGACTTTCCCAAACCCTCTTTCAAGGTTTTACCATACTCAATGGCTACCAGAAATCGATTTTAAATAAGCAATTGGCGCAAGCCACCAAAGAACAGACTGAAATGGAATTGGTGCTTGAAATTCAAACCAATTTTCTGGAACTGCTAAAAGCAAAAGAAGATGTTCGAAGTCTTCGTTCTGCAGTGGAGAGGTTGAGAATCAATGTGCAATCTGCCAATGCTTATTTTAATGAAAATATGGCGCCGTATTTGTCAGTCCTTCAGTCTGAAGTCGATCTGGCGGATGCTATTCAACAACTCACGCAGGTTGAGAATGAAGTCAAAGTTCAAAATCTCATTTTGAATACATTGCTGGGGATTCCTGCTGAAACACCGGTAGATTATCATGGGCAGCTGCGTTTTGAATCGCCGGATTCTGCAGTCAAATTAGCCGATTGTATCGCCTATGCGTATGCCAACCGACCAGAAATGAAAATAGCCAAAATGAGTCTGCAAATGGCTACAAAAGATCAAAAGATCAAACTTGGCCAACTGAGTCCGAAAATTATCGCAAGCGCAGATTATTTTTTTCGCGATAATGATTACAGAAATACCGAGATGCTCGTCACAGGTGATTTGTATGATCGAGATCAAAAAAATTCATACTGGACAGCAATGGTTCAGTTGCAGTGGGAGTTTAATTTGGGCGGTCAACAATTATATCAACATTCCAAGGCGACATATGAAATTGACCGTCTGAGGCAAAACTGGAAAGATAGAAAAGACCGAATCACGGCACAGGTCAAAATGAACTTTTTAGAACTTCAGGAGGCGGGCGGACGTGTTGGTTTAACACAAACAGCACTTTTGGCTGCGGAAGAAAGCTATCAGAGAGCCCAGAAAAGATCTCAGGTCAAAATGTTAGCGATTTCAGATTTGCTTGATATTCAGGGGAAACTTACCCGAGCGGAGGTCAATCGCAACCAGGCCATTGCAGACTATTATTTAGGGATTGCGAACCTCAGCTATTCCATGGGATTGCGAAATTACGACCTGACGCTATCACAAATATTAAACCCATCGGCGACGAATGACATAACTGATCACAAAAATACGAAAATAAACAAAGAAATTACGAAAACAGATCAAAACAATTGAAATTCAAAGATTATCCAGAATTTTAAGGTGGGGATACTTGAGATTTATGATTTGGATTTTGCAAATAAATTTTGGGAGCAATTATGAAAGAATTTCTTAAACAATGGTTAAAATATTTCTTTTTTGCAGGTTTTTTTAGCCTGTTTGTGAATCTTTTGATGCTTACCTTCCCGATTTATATGTTGGCGATTTACGACCGAGTGCTTTCAAGCTATAGCATGCCGACCTTGATAACAATCACTATCGGGGCTATCATGGCACTTTTGGTTTTAGGATTATTGGATTTCTTCAGATCTCGACTGCTCGTTCAGGCTGGCTTGGCAATGGATCATTCATTAAGCCACCCTGTCCTGACAGAAATGCTGAAAGGGGCTTGCCGGATTAAACGGACCGGATACACTCAAGGTTTAAAAGACGTTGAAATTCTAAGAAATTACTTTGCAGGCAATGCTATTTTTGCTTTTTTTGACGCGCCCTGGACACCTATCTATATCATCATCATCTATTTGATGCATCCCTTGTTGGGCTTTTTTGCTCTTTCTTCAGCTATTCTTCTCTTTATAATTGCTCTGTTACAGGAGCTTTTAACGCGAAGTCGTCTTGACCGATCAAAAGCAATTTCATTCATGGAACAAGAGTTAATACAAACCAGCATGCGTAATGCTGAAACTCTTTACAGCATGAGTATGCTTGATGGGGTAGAAAAATATTGGCGAAAATTAAACAGTGAAGCCTTGCGTCTGAACACTGAAGCCAACCGGTTTTCCGGCTTGATGAATTCTGTATCTAAAAGTTTTAGACCGGCCATGCAGGTTCTTATTTTTGGATTGGGTGCATACCTGGTTATTCACAATGAATCATCCGCAGGAATTATCATTGCAGCTTCAATCATTATGCGGCAGGCTCTTAATCCGGTTGAGCAGGCAATGGGTACATGGCGTCAGACCATTGATGCCAGGGGAGCCTACAAAAGGTTGGATTCTTTGATAAAAAATATTGATTTTCAGAAAAAAATGACATTACCGCCTCCAAAAGGTCAGTTGGTGCTGGAAGGAGCAGCGCTCAAAATTGATGAAGAAATCATTTTAAATAATATTTCATTCTCACTTCAAGCTGGTGAACAAATGGGCCTTATTGGTCCCAGCGGATCCGGTAAAACATCACTTTGCCGACTTTTACTGGGTATCTGGCCTCCTACTGTGGGAACCGTTAATTTGGATGGAGCAGATGTGTTCAAATGGGATAAGGAGCAACTGGGTCCACATATTGGCTATCTCCCTCAGGATATAGAATTTTTTTCAGGAACCATCAGCGAAAATATTGCCCGAATGGGAGACGTTGATCCGGATAAAGTAATCGAAGCTGCCCAACTGGCAGGAATACATGAAATGATATTAAAATTGCCAAATGGATATGATACGCAAATCGGGAACACAGGAATTCGCTTGTCTGGTGGGCAAAGCCAGAGAATTGGAATTGCCCGGGCCTTCTATGGAAATCCCAAATTAGTCATTTTAGATGAACCGAATTCAAATCTTGATGATGCCGGCGAAAAAGCGCTGGCCAATGCATTAATGCACTTAAAACAAAATAAAACAACCGTTATTGTTGTCACACATAAACCAAGTCTGCTAAATTCTGCTGATAAAGTTCTTATGTTGCAAAATGGTCAAATTGCCCTTTTTGGGCCTAAAAAGGATATTTTTCAACGATTACTGACCGGAGGAAAAAGCGCCTCTCAGTCCGCTTCCCCTCCGTCGGCATCAGGCGTATCTTCAGAAATTAACTGATAAATCCATTCAAAAAAAGCGGTTCATGCCAGATGAACGATCTGCTGCGACCTCACGACATGGATTCACTATTTTAAACTAATCCGTATAACATTATAGTGCTTCGCTGAAGAATGAGCAAAGCAACATCATTTTTTGGGAGAGAATTTAAGTATGTTGAATAAAAAGAACAAAAATGAAGAAACCATTTTAAAAACCAACCCAAAACCATTAATTTTTGGCGGCGTCCTTGTGATTGTTCTTTTTTTTGGAGGGCTAACCGCCTGGTCAATTTTTTTACCTTTTTCAGGTGCGGTCATTGCGCCTGGCACCGTTGGGATCTCACAGGAACGAAAAACAGTCCAGCATCTGGGAGGGGGGATAGTTGACAAAATCTTAGTAAAGGAAGGCGATATTGTTGAAAAAGGGCAGCCCCTTATTATTCTAAAACGAGCAGAAGTAAACGCTTCGGTATCGTTGCTAAGAGGCCAGATTTGGACAAAAATGGCCGAAATGGCCCGTTTGCGTGCGGAAAGCAATTTGGCTGAATCTATTGAGTGGCCACCAATGTTAAAAGAAAATAGCAATGTAATAGATGTCTATGATGCCATTCAAAAAGAAAAGGATATTTTTATTTCCCGGCGAATAGATTTATCGGACCAAATCTCTCTTCTGAACTCACAGATTACTCAGTTAGGGCAGCAAATTGAAGGGGCTAATGAAGAATTGAAGGCACAAGAAGAGATAAGATTAACTCTAGAAGAAGAAATTCAAGCCAAACAGGCATTATATGACGAGGATTATCTCGATAAATCACAAATTTTGACACTCAGACGTCAATTGGCTGAGACAAAAGGAAGAGAGGGAAGGTTAAAACAAGATATTGCTGAAACGAGACAGAAAATAGAAGAATTCAAATTACGAATTGTTAATTTACGCAACAAGTACAAGGAAGAAGCGATATCCTCATTAGGTAAAATTCAGGAAACAATTTTTGAGTTGGAAGAAAAGCTCCGCCCCAATGAAGATGCAATGCAACGCTTAACAGTAAAAGCTCCCATTGCTGGGGAAATTATTAATATGCGAATTCATTCCGAAGATAGCGGGGTTATCCAATCCGGCCAACCGATTTTAGATATTGTTCCCCAAAATGCTGAATTAATCATTGAAGCACAGATTCGACCGAATATGATTACACATGTGAAAAAAGGCCAGAAATCAAGGGTTCAGCTTTCAGCATTTAACCGCAGGACGACTCCACCTGTAATGGGTGAGATAATTTATATTTCCGCAGATCAAATGGCCCGGAATTCCTCCGGTGGTGAACGGCCGTATTATCTTGCTCATATCAAAGTACCTGAAAAAGAGTTAACGCAAATTGGCGCATATCTGTATCCGGGTATGCCAGCCGTGTGCTATATTGAAACGGAACAAAGAACAATTATAGGGTATTTACTGGAGCCAATTTTGCAAATGACGGACAAAGCGTTGAAAGAGTCCTAATCGCTTATTTTTGCAACCACGTCACCCATTCTTACTTTAACTTTTCGATAACCTGCTATTTCCCCTGATCTTTTTCATAAAGGGCAAGGCGCTGAGTCAGCACTCTGATTTGCTGCTCATGCCTGGAGCGATGAATATCCATAAACAGCAGTTTTATGAAAATCAGGCAGATGGCAATGATCACAATGAGAATCGGCGGATAATAAATCCCTATTTTTCGACCGATTATATCAATCAGAGAGGGCACCAGACCGAAAAGAATCAGCGCCCCTGCCATGCCTCCCCACCAGAGAGAATAATTAACCGACAGCTTGTCTCTTCGGACCAGATAAAGAATTATTATGCCGGTAACAATTCCGATCATTGCTGTAATAATTTTATAAAATTGCATTATTTTCAGTCTCACCTGAACGCACTGAATAATTTCGATATTTTGAAACACACAAAACCGTACTCAATATCATATAGCGAAAAACCTGCCACCAGTTGGAAAATATCCGAGAGTGGCCGTACTCTCTTTTTTGCATAAGGACCGGCACTTCACAGATTTTCAAGCCGTAACGGCGCATTAAAAGTAATGCGCCCAGGTCCTGGTAATCAAAAAGATGGGCTTTACGGTGCAGCATCAGATTCATTGCGCGCCGGTTATAGGCTTTTAGGCCGGACGTAAAATCCTCAATGTCAAATGCAGTTAAAAACCGGAAAAAAGCCCATGATATTTGACGGTTTTTTGTGGCCCGTTGAGGATTTGCGCCGATAACCACGTCCGCTTCCCGGGCGATTAAATTTTCCAGCAGTACCGGAATGCTATCAGCAAAATGCTGACCATCAGCATCCATTGTCACCACAATCTGATAGTGATGGGAAAGGGCATAGCGGAAGCCAGTCTGGGTGGCCGTCCAGGCTCCCATGTTCATGGCCAGCTGAAGCACTTCGGCACCAGCTTCTTTTGCTAAATCAGCACTGTAATCCGAGCTTCCATCATCAACCACAAGTACATCAATAATGTATTTTTTTTTGATGGACCGAACCAGATCCTGTATGCTTCTAGCCTCATTCCAGGCGGGTACGACCACCAGACAATCCTGATAATTTTTATTTAAGAAATGATGCCGACTTGACATATTATACCGGTTATGGTGTTGATTATCTGTAAAACACTATTTCGAATCCATGAATTTGTCCAGCCTTAATTTTTCTGACAAATACACCTACTCTTAATTGCTAAACCGCGATTATTGTAAAATACTTTAAAAAATATAACGTGTTAAATTTTGAGAATTCTACACATTTCTAAGTTTTATCCCCCGGAACCGGGTGGGATTGAAAATTTTGTTTATGACCTTGCCAATACCCAGGTAAAGCATGGACATCATGTCTATGTTCTAAGCCATCAAACCGATTTTTCAAAACCCACTAAAATTGAAATAATCAATGGCGTAACCGTCATTCGGGTCAGAACCTTCGGCCAACTGGCGTATGTACCAGTCGCGCCGGAGTTCACCTTAAAAATACGTTCAGTGATCCGCTGTTTCAAACCGGATATCATACATGCGCACCTCCCGAATATTTCCGCATTCTGGCTGATTTGTTCACCAAAAATCTGTCCGATTGTTCTGCATTGGCATGCGGATGTCGTGGCATCGAAAATTGATCGAAAAATGGCATACCTTTACAATTTTTACAAACCACTTGAAAAACTTCTGCTAAAAAAAGCAGACAGCATTATATGCACCTCAAAGACATATTTAAACCACAGCAAAGCACTTCGAAAATGGTTACAAAAATGTCGTGTTGTTCCTTTAGGTCTTGATCCGGATCGCCTGAATATTGACATCAACACCCAAAAATCCCCAAAAAAACCCGCCTTCACGGTTCTCAGTGTTGGACGTTTCACCTACTATAAGGGATTTGAATATCTGATCGATGCAGCAGAAAAAGTGCCTTATACGCATTTCGTCCTTGTTGGAGACGGTCCGGGATATCATACAATTAAAGCCCGTGTAGACCAAAAAGGGTTGACCAGTCAAGTTTTTCTCCCGGGAAAACTTAGCCAAAAAAAATTGGTTCAACTTTTCAAGGATAGCGATATTTTCTGCCTGCCCTCTTTAGAGAGAACCGAAGCCTTTGGATTGGTGCTGTTGGAGGCTATGTATTTCGGCTTGCCATTAATCACAACAGCAATCAGCGGATCAGGGGTAAACGAAGTAAACCAACACGGATTTACCGGCTTGCAGGTTTCAGCGGCTAATGCGGAAAAACTTGCTGAAGCAGCAATTTGGTTTAAGAAAAACACCGAAAAAAGATTAGCCATGGGCAATATGGCCAAGAAATATTTTGAAGCAAATTACACCATAGAAAACATTGGGAATAAAATCGAACGTATTTATAATTATTTACTTGATCGTATCTGAAAAATTAGTTCGAAACTCTTTAAAAAAATCAAACATCGACTTGATGGATAATATCTTGGGGAACTCCGTTCGACAGCAGTTGAACAGTTGAAGGGTCAATTTAGCTTTATTTCCAATATAACTTATTGATTTTAAAATCATTCAATTCTTAAATGGTGCCTTTCAGAATTTAGCTTTATTTTTTGCAGAACCTGAACTCCTGGTTTAGTTCAAAAACGTCATCCCAAAAAACCCTATGTTCGTGCGGTTAAATAAGTCAGGAAAGTACGATTACCTGCAGATCGTTTAAAACGATAACTAAAAAAGCAAAGTAAGAAAAGAGGTAGTTTCCACCATCGGCCGGACGGACCGGCTTCATAAAAAAGACCGGGTCGAGACCCCGATCCGTTCCCTTTCCCGGTTTTCCGAACGCACCATAATGATTATTAACCCGGCCATTAAATATAGAAATTAGGCCGCATATAATATCTTGGGATGATTGAAATACTTGGCCACCCTTTAAGGCTTCTTTTGAAGCATTCGTAAGTGAGATATCGCTTTCTTCTTTAAATCTTTTTTCGACCTTGCCGGCGTGCCTGAATGCACCCCCGCTTTTAAATCGCAAAACATTTGAGTTTGATTTGGAATGGAGGAGGCGATCTTTCTCAGGGTCGAACTCCGTCTCAGGATCGGACCGGTTAGGTGAAAAATGACGCCAGGATTATTCGGTTGCCAGCATTGATGGATTGGCGCTGCACCATCTGTATCTGTTATCTGTTCATGTCCTCTCGATTTCTAACTTTCTATAGAAGGCAATGTTGTGACGATAATAAAACAAAGCATCATAATGCCATGGTGGCGTAAACATCTCTTCAGGATTAGTTTTTTCCCCAATTTCCAGCCAAAACAGTCAGGGTATCACTGGGGCCAAAATTAAATTTTTCATCTGCAAAACCACCATTTAATGTATTTTTAAGATAAAAAGTATTGCCAAAATAACGGTTATCAAAAACGCCAATTCCGTCTAAACCATTGCCATTCCAATCACCAGATATAGGTTGAATATCACCGTTACCAAAATCTTCATGGGGGCCGAAATTGAATTTTCGATCCGCAAAGCCGCCATTTAAGGTGTTTTTCAGATAAAACGTTCCTAAGCAATAGAGACCAATGGTGTCCATCCCGTCACCGTTCCAATCACCGCAGATGGGATAGTAGCCATACCCTGGCAGGCGATTGGCGCTTCCGAACTGAATTTTAAAATCTGAATTGCCGCTGGATAATGCATTTTTTAAATAAAAAATACTACTCTCACAATCATATAATCCAATGCCGCTTTTGCCATCGCCATTCCAATCGCCGGAAATGGGGATCAAGTTTCCAAAAGATTTGGGACCGAAGAAAAAATCAATGTCTGAATCACTTCCATCATGACTGTTCTTAAGCTCAAACTTTCCGATTAACGGGTAGAAAAAACCGACAGTTTCCCTGCCATCACCATCCCAATCCCCCTTAAAGACGATCGGTTCCGTTGAAAGTCTCTGATTGGAAAAACTATATTTTATGTCCGCAAATCCCCCCGAAAGGCTATTCTTGAAGTAAATTGATGATGTTGATGAATAGAAATATCTAAAAACCCCTACCCCATCACCACTGTTATCTGAAAAATAAGCATCTTGCTGGTCACTAACTGCTGGGTCAGGATCAGGGTCATTAAGGGGATCGGGGTCGGGTTCAGGGTCGGGGTCACTAACGGGGTCGGGGTCACTAACGGGGTCGGGGTCACTAACGGGGTCAGGTTCTACAAAAAAACTTATTATTTCAGAAAAATCACTCTCATTAAATTCCGAATCATAACTGGTCGCAGTAAATTCATACAATTTTCTCTCATCCAGATCTGAAATGAAACAAGTCGTCTGATCTGCCGAGCTAATCGTTTGTGCAGGAACAGATTTATAATTGGTCCCGGTTTCTCCATAGTATATATTATAACCAATAACCCGGCTGTCATCGGGTTTTTCCCAAGTTAAACTTATTTGGCTTGAATGGACGACGCAAGGCAAAAAAAAGATAAATAACAATACAGCGATTATTAAAAAACCCGAAAATCGCTTAGTTATAAAATCTATCATTAATAAACCTCCACTATTTTTACCAATTTTAACGCTAAAATGATTGAAATCTCTCAATTGGAAGCCTTTCCAAAAGTAATTTTAAATCGTAATAACAACTGGGTTGACGAAAAAAATTTGCAATTGACATGCCAAAAAAACAACTAATTGATATAACTAATAATTTAGTTATAGTTGATAGATTTTACACGCGATAGATGCAAAAAAATGCACAGTTTGTTACTAAAATTGCACACCTCAAACTTAAGTTTGATTCTTGTAATTACACAAACCTTGGGAACGCTGAAATAGAAAGGCATTGCGCGATTTGGCAAAAACAGTCGGGTGACTGCAAAATCCGGGTGATTTCAGAGGGTGTCATACAGGTCGAGAATGCGCTTCGGTGGCGTGATATTTTATGATTTTATGAATACTCTGGGGCGGGAATGGTCAAAAACAGATTGGAACTCAAGCAACAGGGGAAAAAAGGAACCTATAACATCGCCTTTACCCGGCCGGAAAGCAGGCAGATCGATTGCCCGTTCAAAACTTCGCCATTGTATGACAAATCAAACTCCGTCATCGGCTCTTTTGTCATGGTAACTGATTTTACGGAAAAAAAGGCGCGAAAGCCGAGCTTGGCAACCTTAACCGGGAGTTGGAAGCGCAGGTGACACAGCGGATCGTTGAAGTGGTGGTTTCTGACACCATTAAAAAAATCTAAACCGGAGGGTGGTCCTGGTGCTCAGTTTCAAGGAAATCGCCGTGGATCAAGATCAGTCCGGCGAAGCACGCCGTCCTTTTTATTAAGCAAACTTCGGCTTTCATACGCCAGCGGATTACAGCTTTCCTCGTTCCCGGGCAATCCGGATATAAGTTTCCATCCCAGTTTCAGGCGGCACATACTGCTCATCTTCGGATTTCTTCTTCAGCCGGATGGCGTCTGACGGACAGGTGGAAACACACAGCCCGCATCCGATACACCGCTTGAGCGTAACCACCGCTTTTTCATCCTTCATTCTAATGGCTTCCATGGGACAACGGTCCACACAGGTTTCACACCCCACGCATTCGTCTTCGTCTATTTCCGAGAAATAATTGCTTTTCACGGCCGCCGCCGGATGATCCTGCAGTTTGAGAGACCGGAGCATGCCGCAGCAGCACCCGCAGCAGCTGCACATGCCGCCGACATGTTGGGAATTGAAAGGCTGCATCACCAGACCGGCGGCCTCATTGTTCCGGATGATTTCTTTGGCGGCGTCCTTTTCAATATACCGGCCCATGTTATTTTCCACATAATAATCCGCGTGGGATCCGAAAAGAAAACAGGCTTCCAGGGGCCGATCGCATCCCTGCCCCGCTTTTTTGGCGGTGGTGCGGCAGATGCAATTGGCAACAGCAATTTTCTTCTGGCCATCAATAATCTGCATAGCGTCTTCATAGGGTGCTACCGGCCATTCGCTGACCAGTTCCCGGTTTATAGGGATACTGCGCATCACCGGCGTGCTCCAGGACTGAAAGCTCTTTCCCAGCGCCGCATGGTAATAGGCATCCAGATCCCGGGCCAGGGTTTCATCAACGGAATTTAACTGGAACTCAAAAACCCCCACCACAAAAGGGATGGCACCGTACCGGACCCTATCGTTTTTACGCTGCCGGAATAAAATCCCCCGCTTTGCCATATCTTCCAGATGTGCCGCTGTTTTTTCAAGCGGCAGATTCAGCCTTTCCGCCACACTTTGGGGCGTTTCCAGCATAGGCGTCATCATCAAAAAGAGTTCCGCGTCCGCTTCGGAAAATATCTGCCGGAGAATCTTTATTTCCAACCCGGTTTCCGTGGCCGGATACCCGGTGGCCATATCATCCAGCCGCTGTCTGAGCTTTTCATAAATCGTGTCCATCATTTTTCCTTTCACACCCAGGTTACCTGAGGTGTATTTCTCGCGGGCATCCGGTGATATTTGTATTCGGGATATCCGACCATGGCTGCGCCATAGCACATATGACCTTCCGGAAGCCCCAACGCTTTTTGCAATGGTGGCCAGAACATGGCGGCGGCGGAAAAAAATCCGGCCCAGCAAGTGCCCAGTCCCAGGGACGGGGCCGCCAGTTCCAGGTATGTCATGGCAATGGTGCAGGCGGCCGGGGCAGTCCGGTCAGACTGAAGGCCATGGGCCACGACCACATGCGGCGCGGCCCGGCAGACCACATCAACACCGAATTCCCATGCACCGACCACCATTTCCAGGTGCATTTTGGCCGCCATTTCCGGCTGCTCTTTGATCATGTACCGCATCCAATCCACCACCATGCCGGTCTGCCGGTGAAGTTCTTCCGTATCGTAAACAACATGCCATCGCACCGGCTGAATATTATGGCCGGATGGCGCATGGGCGGCGATATCAATGAGCCGGGAAATGGCCTCCCGGCCCACCGGTCCCTTTTTGTAAGTCCGGATGGAGCGGCGAGAGCGCAAAAAATGTTCCGTCTGGTCGGAATCCAGCACCCATTCCTTTTTTACCGGAAGACATTGTTCCGGCGTCATCCGGTCAAGGGCGAGGGCCGCGGTGGGGCAGACGGCCACGCAATGGCCGCAATGGATGCAGAAATCGTCTGCGCCGGGCACCGGCACAGGCACAGCATTTTTATCTTTTAACGCTATAATTTTCATGGGGCATTCATCAACACAGATGCCGTCTCGATTGCATTTATCCGGATCAACGGTAAATAATGGCATGGGGGTCTCCTTGTGGGTTGCCTGTAAAAGGGGAAATACGGTTTTCTCCTATGTAAACCGGCGTCACAAAAATGTCAAACAGAATAGAACGAGCGCTCGATTTAATATTTCTATGATCCCTTGTACGCAAAAACCAAAACGCCCTGTTTCGCTGTCACACTGAAACAGGGCGTTTTTTTGTCAGAATCAATGGCCGGTTTCATCTGAAACCACCGAGAACACTGAGAGCACAGAGCGGGGTCATTGAAAAAAATAACCTATTTTTTCCGTATTCTCTGTGCGCTCTGTGGTTAAATCAGCCCCTTCGGGCAGATTACAAGGTTATTGAAAAACGTCATGAGGGCCGCCAATGCAAAGCAAAATTTTAACGCTGCAGTGGCAAGCGCAATAGTTTTTCAGCAACCTTTTAGAGCAGCACTTTCTGATACAGCTGATTAAACAACACTTCCGCTTCCAGAAGCTCTTGGGATGACATGCGGCTTTTGACAATACTTCGCTGGCGGGATGCGATCTCTTCCCCCTGCACCGCAACAAGGGTCATCCAGGCATAGGCCCGGATGTCGTCTCTGGCCACCCCGTGGCCATTAAAATACATTAGCGCCAGGCTGTACTGGGCCGATACATTGCCGTTTTGGGCGGCTGTTTCATACCACTGGAACGCTTTTTCGAAATCCCTTTGCACCCCGATGCCGTTGTAACACATACCGGCAAACCGGTTCTGGGAATAGACACTGCCGGCTTCGGCTGCTTTTTCATGCCACCGGGCCGCCTCGGTCAAATCCTGGTCCACGCCGATGCCGTTGTCATATAAAATGCCCAGCCGACTCATGGCCTTAAAATAACCGGCATCCGCTGCCTGATGATATAATTCAACTGCTTTTTTCAGGTCCCTTGCAAGATCACCCGCACCGGTTTCATACATAACGGCAAGCCCGAATGTCGCTTCGCTGGAACCCTGCGCAATGGCCTGATAACAGAGAGCCACTGCCTTGTCTTCATCCTTTTCAAGGCCCATACTGCCGTTCAGATACATCATGGCAATCCGGTATAAGGCTTTTGCGTCACCGTTATCCGACGCTTTCTGGTACCATTTGAGCGCTTCCAGCGGGTCCGGTTCCACACCGAACCCTTTTTCATACAGCACGCCCATGCAATAAAGTGCCGGTGGGAAATCTTTTTCAGCGGCTTTCATAAACCATTCCGCGGCCTTGTCATAGTCTCTCGCAAGCCCGCCTTCGCCGTTAAAATACAGCATGCCGATGCTGAAAGCGGACTGAACAAAACCCTGGGCTTCCGCAAGCCGGTACCACTTGAGGGCTGCCTGATGATCCCGGGGCACCCCGTCGCCGTTATAAAACATATCCGCAAGATTATGCTGGGCCGCGCCGTAATTTTCGGTTGCGGCCTTTTCATACCAGAGAGCGGCCTTTTCAAGATCCCGGGTGAACCCCTCGCCATTGTCATAGATGGCGCCGACACTGTAATAGTGAACCGGAAGCGCATCCTCCTGTTCCGCGGCTTTTAAATACCATTTGGCGGCTTCCGCATGATCCGGGTCAACTCCCTGGCCGTAATACAGCATGTGGGCATAACTATACTGGGGCAAAGAATAATCATTTTCCGCGGCGGCCTTGAAGAATTCCAGGGCCCGGCGCCAATCCTGGGCAACGCCCTGGCCGGTCTGGTACATATACCCCAGGGTATACTGGGCAGCGGCTCCCCCGAGCTCAGCCGCTTCCAGGAACAGGCTTTCTGCTTTGAGATAATCTCTGGGAACGCCCTTGCCCCGGTAATACATGATGCCTTCCGCGGTCAGCCGCAGGATTTCAGGATCCGGGGCTTCCACCTGGGGCGGCGCGTATCCCTCAACTATCTCGGTGGCTGCTTCGGCAACTGGTTCAGCGGCCATTTCCTCAGCCGTTGCGTCGGTTTCCGGGACCGGGTCCGGCGCATTTTGAAACTGGATGGTTTCCGCTTTCAGGGATAATGGATAAAAACCGGCAAAACCGATCAGGGCGGCAATAAGAAAAACTATCGGTAAACGCTTGAATACACCGTCGCACATCATTCTTTTTCTCCCGGACACCAGAAATTAATGAAACTACCTTATAATATTAAAAAAATGCAGTAAAGGCGGCAATAAGAAAAACTATCGGTAAACGCTTGAATACACCGTCGCACATCATTCTTTTTCTCCCGGACACCAGAAATTAATGAAACTACCTTATAATATTAAAAAAATGCAGTAAAGGCGGCAAAAAGTCAAGTTATTAATAACCTGCATAAAGAAGCCCGGCAGAGGAGAGGATATGAAATCGCCTTTCGCCAAAACCACACTCGAATTGTGTTTGTCCCACAGGGAATTTAGAAGCTTTGCAGCTTTTCCGCTGTATCCCCGGGGTGCCCCACAAAATAATGGCTTTCCAGAACGCACTGATTTGAAATCGTCTTTTCCTTGACACCCGTTACCTGAAACCTGCAACATGGCACCTGAAACCGTTACTACTGATCCGGTATTACCGATCTGGCCCATGGGTTGCGGGTTTCCCGTTCAAAACGGTTAAAACACTTTTCAAAGGTGAGTCCCGGAGAAAAATGAAAGACCCAGCAAACCATTCCGCCCTCGGAGAAGCCATACTGGAACTGATCCGGCACGGCATCACCCTGTCGGATGCAGTCACCCACTTTATCGATTCCACATTCTCCGCGCCATCTCTGGAAGAATTCCGCCGGATCATTGACGATCCCCAAAACGCGGATGCGGAAACCGTTTTTGAGCTGATTTTCTTTCCGGACCTGGAAATGCAGACGGCGTTGGAACCTGTTTTACAGAAAACAGCCTTCACCCCGGAAGATATGGACGCCGCCACTGGCTGGCTGATCGCTCAGAACCCGGCCATTCCCGTGACCTTCCCGGACGGCCGGGGCAGCCTCCCCGTTCATCTAACCCAGTCCAGCGCCGGTCAGCTGGTCAGTCGGTTTAACATTACCACAGCAATTGATCCGCACCTGGCCGCGCTGCTGGAACATGTGGTGGGTGACCCTATTGACAAAAACCGGCTTCGGGTGCGGCTGCGCAACGTCCGCGCCCGATTGTCGAGTGCAGCGTGTTCTTTTCTTTGCGACGCCATCCAAAAAATGTACGGAAAATCCGCTTTTTTTGATGATGCCTTTACTTTTCTGCTGGAATTTTTTGAGTATGCCGATGTCGGGCAGGATTTCTATGCGGCTTTGATACGGGAAAAAAACGCCATTCTGCAAAGCATTGCCCGGGCCGAAAAAAATGAAAAAGCCCTTTTTGCCAGCAATGCCGAGGTGCTGATGCTCAAGGGGGTTCATCTTTTGAGCATCAATATACCCGAGGCCCGCAAAAAAATTACTTTGATTGACCACATCTGCATCAATTTATTCGGCAAAACAGAGATATTGGGTCCGGCCCCGCAGGAAGAAAGAATTTTCTCGGCTGACACATTGAAATAATCCCGCCTGACATATTCGGAAACCCTGACACCTTTTTCTGAAAAACCGCCCCTCTGTAGACTGGCTCATTTTCTTGTTTTTTGGGCAGGGATGGAGGCGCAAGACATTAATGTTCCCAGGCGTTTTTGGCTTCGGTTTCGGCTTCCGTCCGCATCTTGTCGTTGTCCGCCAAAGACGCTGCCTTTTTGAACGTCTCATACGCCTTGTTGTATTCATGCACTTTTTTATAGGCTTTTCCCAGATCCAGATAAATCCGGGCCTCGTTCGGCGCCTTTTCCACGGCGGTTTCAAGAGATTTCACCGCCTCCGGATAGTTGCCCATGGCCATGTACACCTGCCCCAGTCCATGATGGGCCATGGGGAAATTCGGCGCAATTTCCAAAGCCTCTTTATAATTATAGACAGACTTCTCATAATCGCCCAGCTTAAAATAAACAAAGCCCAGATTGGTCATAGGATAGTGGGGCGTGCCATACAGCAGATCGCCTTTAACGGTTTCAAAACATTCAATGGCCGCCTCCCAGTTTTCCTGCTCCAGATAGGCGGAACCCAGATTATTCCGGGCCGGTGCATAGTCCGGTTTCAGGTCCAGGGCCTTTTTGAAATGCATAACGGAAAGATCCAGGTTGCCTTTGGCCATGTAGGTCACCCCCAGATTATTATGAAGATAGGGGTCATCCGGATAAATCGCTTCCGCTTTGAGGAATTCTCTCAGGGCCCGGGTATATTCCCGCTGGCCCAGATAGGCTTCCCCCAGATCCCGGATGGCCTCGGCCCGCTGCTTTTCCAGCATTTTCTGCTTGGAAGCGCAGCCTGCCCCGCCCGTCATCACCCCCAGTGTCACAATGGACAACACCAGCACCCAGGCAAAAATTGCGGTAGATTTTTTTTTCACGACCATTTGCTGCTCCTTTTTTCCGCCTGCATTCACATCATGTACCTGTTCACGGGGTCAAAATTTTCAAATTTTCTCAAACCACTGGTCTGTAAGCGTTGGTAGAGTGCTGCAGATGCGAGGCGCCGGGCACGAAGACGTACTCGTCGTACTTCAAGTGCCCGGGAACAAAGTCACGCCCCGGCGTGATGCCCTGTGAACGCTTACCGCATCACGGGTTCCCGCTGATTTTCATTACCCGGATCCCTTTTCGGGCCAGAAAAGACATAATCTGATCGTGAAACGTCATATCGGTGATCAGCATTTTTACGGCTCTCTTGCCAAATATACCGGTCACCAGGCGGCCGGCGACCTGAACGTCGGCATTATAGGCCACAGACCTTTCCGCACCCGCAAAAACCGGATTGTTCTCCTGTTGAACCGGCATCCGGCCAATCAGAACATCGGCAATGGATGCCCCATCCATTCCCGCGGGAATCTGAAGCACCGTAAATCCGGTTTTTTCAATGGCGGCAACCGCATCTCCCTGGAGATCACCGAAATCCACCAGAAAATCAGTTCCCGGCGACACTGTCAGCAGGTTGGACCGGGCGCTTACCTGAAACCCGGCATAGGGAAAAGAAATTTCCACATTTTCCTGATATTTCATGCCAAATGCCGCGGCAAAATCTTTTACAAACCGTTGCGGCCGCCCGGCGCCCAGCAGGATGGTATCGCCGGCCGCCGGCTCCCGGGCCAAAACCTGCGTCACCGGGCCGAAATAATTTTCCGTGTCGATCCATTCGGAGATCTTTAATTGTTTTGCCGCCAGATAATGATAAATTTCACCGGCCATTTTCTCATTCTGGCTTTTGATCAGGGTGACGCATACTTTACCGGAACCGGCGGGATTATCGTAAATCAACTCCCCCCTGAGGGTCACACGGACACCCCGGTCTTCCGCTGAAAAATGATTACCGCAGCCGTCTTTGCCCATAATCTGGCAGATGGTATATAAGAGCTCCCGCAGGGAGGCATCATAGCTCATGGTGACAATATGCACATTGTCCCAGAAAGCCGTGACCACCTGCTGATCAGCCGGGGAAAGGCTGGCCTCCCTGCCGAACAGAATCCGCCGGCCGGTTTCAAATTCCATCACCGGTGTCGCTGTCAGGTCGAGGGAAAGATCCGGGCCGCCGGGCCGGGGGAAGAAATAGCTGCCCGTATCCAGCAGCTCGGCGCCGAAAATGGCGGCTGCTTTTTTGAATATGGACGGCAGCGGCACCACAGGGGTGGATACGGGTTCCGATTCCGGTGGCGGCGTTTTTTCTTCAGGTTCTTCCGGCGACGGCTCAACCAGCGACGGCGCCGCCGCAGGGACAGGAACAGGGGCACTGTCTTTTTCCAACCCCATTGCCGGCAACAGTCGAGACAACGGTTCGGGCCGGATTTCTTCCACCGGATCCGGACGCGTTATCTCCGGGGCCACCGTATCCACCGCCTCGGCCCGGGCGGGAATTTCCATCTCCGGGGGCGGGGGAATTGCTTCAACCGTGGCCAGGGGCACATCCGCCACTTCAATTTTTGCTGTCTCAGATTCTTCCGGGACCTTCAGGTCCCCGGCATCGTCAAAAATCTCCGGATACCACAATTCATCCCGGATCGCGGGCACCGGAATGTTGATGGTCTGGCCCACCCGGATCAGATTGAGATCCTTGATGTCCGGGTTCAGGTATTTGAAAATCTGGATGGCTTCTGCATAGGGCCGGCTACTGTAGCGGCCGAATTTTTTGGCAATCAGGGTGGACACGCTGTCTCCCTGCTGCACCACGTAATTCATGGAGTTCTGCTGCAACTGGCGCGGAATATTGGTGATGGTGATGAGCGGAATGGTGACGGTGCCCGTTTCCTGGCCTTCCAGGGTGTTCGGTTCGATAATCCGCAAGGGAATCAGCAGCCGCTGGTCCGGATAGATCAGATCAATGTTTTTGACCACCGGATTCAGGCGTTTAAAAATTTCCAGAAACATGGGGAAATCCCGGTAGGCAATTTCCCCTCGCTGCTTGAAGAGTTTGGTCACATAATCATTTTTTTTAACCGTGTAGACATCGCACAGCACATCCCGGCCCCGGTCCTGGCGCACGGCAAATTTTTTCTCAAGAAACGCGGCATGGGCAGCCGCCGTAAGCAGACATGCGCCCAGCCATGCCGTAAAACCGATTCTAAAAGCGGCATTCCTGACCTTCATACGCCTTACACCTTTTCAAGATGCAGCATGGCGGCAATTTCTTCTGAAATCCGGCGCACAAAAATTGACAATTCTTCTCCTGACAGCGGTTTACCCGCCTCGGGCACCGCTTTCAGATCCGCCGGACGCACCTGTTGCGGAGCATTCACCAGCTTTGGATCCGGAACCACTTCATATTCTGCCGGAAAACTGTCTGAAAAATACATATCCTGAAATCCGGAAAATTTCAGGGCATGGGCTGTGGAATCCAGCACCGCGGTTTCCGTGCCGGAAACAATGCCTCGTTTCCGGGCCCGGATCAGACCGGCAAAGCATTCCCCGCCATGGGTGCATGCCACATGGCCGTTGCGGTTAGCTATCAGCTGGCAGTCCATAATCTCCTGCTCGGTCACTTCCGCCACAAACACATGCTGCCGGCCGGCTTTTTTGTTGTATTCTTCCACCAGATAAATCACCCGGGGCATGGACACCGGATTACCGATCATGGCAGCCTGGGCCACGCTCGGCCGAACATGCACCGGCGTAAATTGACGTTTTTCCGCGTCCGGTTCCAGGTAATATTTGTATACCGGGTTGGCGTGTTCGGACTGGACCCCGATAATTTTCGGCAGCGTATCAATAATGCCGGTCTCGTAAAACTTCAGAAATCCGCTCATGACCGCGGTAATATTGCCGGCATTGCCGATGGGCACCACCACGGCCATGTCCGCCATATCATATTCAAAATCCTGGGCAATTTCATAGGAATAGGATTCCTGGCCCAGAATCCGCCAGGCGTTTTTGGAATTGAGCAAGGCCACATGATAGTTTTCCGACAGGGCTTCCACAATTTTCATGCAGTCATCAAACACCCCGGGAATTTCAAACACAGCCGCCCCGCTGCCCAGGGGCTGGGCCAGCTGCTGAGGGGTGACCTTGCCTTGGGGCAAAAGCACCGCAGATTTTACATGATCAATCAGGTAAGACGCATAGAGGGCTGCGGCGGCAGACGTGTCACCAGTGGAGGCGCAAATGGCCAGAACATCAGACACATGCCCCTGACGGATCAGGTACTGAAGATAGCTGAGGGCACTGGCCATGCCCCGGTCCTTGAAAGAGGCACTGGGATTCTGGCCGTCATTTTTAAAATACATCCGGCATCCGGCTTTTTCCTGGAGCCGCTGGTTGGCTTCCACCACCGGGGTATGGCCTTCGCCCAGATAGATCACCGCGTCCAGCGGCATGACCGGGCCGATGAATTCATGATACCGGTAAATCCCCTTGAGCGCCGGAATGTTCAGCATTCTGCGGTAGTCAAAAATCTGACACCAGGTGGCACCGGAAATTTTTTTTAGCCGGTCAAAATCCGGATCATGCAGCAGGAGTACACTGCGGCAATGGGGGCAGATATACAGCAGTTTTTCAATGCCAAATTCCGCATTGCAGCCGAGACACCGGTAAATCAGCGCTCCGGATGCTTCAGGAACAAGATAGGGTTGGATATGGTCGGGAAAATCGTGTGGCTTCATAATGGAAACTTTCGAAAAACGCTTGTTGGATAAAATTGAATATTTGGGGACCCTTTAAGGAGCGATCCTTTCCCGGCCGCCCATATAGGGCCGCAATACTTCCGGAACGATCACCGACCCGTCCGCCTGCTGGTGATTTTCAAGGATCGCGGCAAGGGTCCGCCCCACGGCCAGTCCGGAACCGTTCAAGGTGTGGACCGGTTCCGTGCCTTTTTTCCCTTTCCGGCGGAACCGGATGCCCGCGCGCCGGGCCTGAAATCCCTCAAAATTACTGCACGAGGAAATTTCCCGGTATTTGTCCTGGGCCGGCATCCACACTTCAATATCATAGGTTTTAGCTGCTGAAAACCCCAGATCGCCGGTGCAGAGACTTACCACCTGGTAAGGGAGTTCCAGTCGGCGCAAAATATCTTCTGCATTTGAAAGCAGGGTTTCCAGCTCATCATAGGAGGACTCCGGTGTGGTGAATTTGACCATTTCCACCTTGTTGAACTGATGCTGGCGGATCAGCCCCCGGGTATCCTTGCCGTAGGAGCCGGCTTCGGACCGGAAACACGGTGTGTAAGCGGTATAATAAATGGGGAGCTGGTCCTCGTTCAGAATCTCATCGGCATAAATATTGGTCACCGGCACTTCCGCGGTGGGGATCAAAAAATAATCCCGGTTTTCCAGCTTGAACAAATCCTCCTCAAATTTGGGAAGCTGGCCCGTGCCGGTCATTGACTTGCGGTTGACGATAAATGGCGGCAATACTTCAGTATACCCGTGTTCCGTGATGTGCACGTCCAGCATGAAATTGATGAGTGCCCGTTCCAGTTGCGCGCCCGCACCAAGATACAATGGAAAACGGGCGCCGGTGATTTTTGCGGCCCGCTCAAAATCCAGAATCTTTAATGCTTCGCCAATGGTCCAGTGAGCTTCGGGGTCAAACGAAAATACCGGCGGCATGCCGTTCTTTCGCAACACCGGATTGTCGGCTTCATCTTTTCCCACGGGAACGGACGCATGGGGCAGGTTGGGCAGCCGGATCAGAATCTCATTGACCTTTTCCTCGCTTTCCGCAAGATCCTTTTCCAGGGTTTTGACGCGGCCAGACACCTCCCGCATCTCTATCACAAGGTCTTCCGCGTCTTTGCCGCTTTTTTTCAGTGTTGCGATATCCCCGGAAACCACATTGCGCTGGTGCCTTAGATTTTCAAGTTCCCCCAGAATTTCCCGGCGGGCGGTCTCCACCGCCTGAAACGTCTCCAGATCCGCCGCATCCCCCCGTTTTTCAAGGGACTTGCACACCTCGTCCAAATTTTGCCTGACGTACTTGATTTCCAGCATATCGGTCCTATATTACTGCATATTTATCTATTCCGCATTCAGTATCAAAATATAAAAAATTATCATGGCCAAGGGGTGCCGTCAATCATTATTGCAATTTTATCATTTTTATGCCATAAACAAAAATACGAAAAATATATTAATGGAATTTATCCATGATATGACATATTAAAGCAATTCAGATGGAGTGATGTGATGGAGGATCTTAAACTTAAAAAGCAGGAAATTCGCAGTCAGGTGGAAGAAAAGCTGGACGCGCTTCCCGAACAGGAAATACTTGAAAAATACGGACTGATCGAGGATCAGTTGTTTGATTTTGCCAATTTCAGAGAGGCCGAGGTAACCCTTCTCTATATCAACCAGCCGCACGAAGTGAACACCGCCAATATTTTAAAGCGCTGCAGCCAGTCCGCCAAAGACATTGTGCTGCCCCTTTTCAACGGCGACGGAAACGGCACCCGGCTTTACAAAATCAGCGATATTGAAAAAGACCTGCGCATCGGGCCGGCCAACATCCTGGAACCGGACCCGGACCGCTGCAAACCCGTGCCGATTGATGACGTGGACATTGCCATTATACCGGGCATTGCATTTGATGAAAAAGGCGGGCGTCTGGGTATTGGAAACGGGCGGTATGACCGTATCATTTCAAAGCTGCCCATCACCGCCCGCAAAGTTTCCTGTGCCACGGAAGAGCAGATGGCGCCGCTGATTCCCATGGAATCCCACGATAAATACGTGGATATCATCATCACGGAAAAGCGGATTATCTATAAAATCTGAATGAAACCCATTATTGCAATTATCGGCAGACCCAATGCCGGAAAATCCACTCTGTTCAACCGGATTACCCGCACAAGAGACGCTCTGGTGGATGATTTTCCCGGTGTGACCCGGGACCGGCATTACGGCACTGCCGTGTGGAATGATGTGGCGTTTTCTGTCATCGACACCGGCGGATTTTCCACCGGCGACGATGACGCCTTTTCTGCCCTGAGCCGTGAACAGGTCCGGCAGGCCGTCAGCGACGCAACGGCGGTTGTCCTGCTGCTGGACGGCAAAAACGGCGTTTCACCGTTTGACAGGGACCTGGTGGAAATCGTCCGGGAGCAGACCTGCCCGGTTTTTTATGCCGTCAACAAAATCGACGGGTATGAAAAAGAAGAAAACATCGGCGAATTCTACAGCCTGGGCATTGATCCGCTTTTTCCGCTGTCCGCGGAGCACGGATACGGGGTGCCGGATTTTCTGGATGCCCTGGTCCGGGCATTGCCGGCGTCAGATCCGGAAGAAGAGACCGACACGGTCAACATCGCCATCATCGGCCGGCCCAATGTGGGAAAATCGTCACTCATCAACCGGATTCTGGGTGAAGACCGGGTCCTTGTGAGCGACATCCCCGGCACCACCCGGGACGCCATTGATACGGCCTGCGAGATTGACGGCCGCCGGTACTTGCTCATCGATACCGCAGGTATTCGCCGAAAAAAACAAGTGTATGAAAAAATTGAAAAAATATCCATCCTCAAAGCCCTTAAAAGCATTGACCGGTGCGATATCGCCCTGATTCTCATCGATGCGGCCGAAGGGGTCACGGATCAGGACATTAAAATCGCCGGATACGCTTATGAACGGGGATGCGGCTGTATTTTTCTGCTCAATAAATGGGATATTGTTGAAAAAGACGACCAGACCCTGAAACGGTTTACGGAAAAACTGCGGATGGATGCCAAATTCATGGGGTACGCCCCGGTGCTCCCCGTTTCGGCCCTTACCGGAAAGCGGGTGCCGAAAATTTTCAGCATGGTGGACGCGGTATACAGCCAGTACACCACCCGGATTTCCACCGGTCCCTTGAATAAGATTTTTGAACGGGCGGTCGCAAAAACCGAGCCGTCTCTTTATCAGGGCCGGCGGCTCAAATTTTTCTACGCCACCCAGATATCCGCCAAGCCCCCCACATTCATCTGTTTTGTCAACTTTCCGGACGGCATCCATTTCTCCTATCATCGGTATCTGATAAACCAGATCCGGGAGGCCGCCGGCCTGGATCAGACACCGGTGCGACTGTTTTTCAGAAAGCGCAAGGAATCTTCTGACCGGGTTTTCTGGAAGAAAAAACTGAGCGACCGACCCCGGAAAAAACGCAGAAATACCTGAAACCCATCCCGGCAACGACCGGATATTTTGAGACACAGATGCCCACGGATAAATACGGATGGGGGGCTATCCGCGTCCGTCTGCGTTTATCTCCAGCCCCCGGTAACCCCCTTACAGGGAATGGGAGGACGGAGAAATTTCCGACCCCCTGTGATCAGTGACGAAAAATGAATCAACAGAAAATGATTTTTTCATGACAACACCCGGCAACAAAACCGACGCGGCCACTATGGATCTGTTTGAACACCAGGCGGAAAAAGCCACGGCCGGGTCCCGGCCCCTGGCGGACCGGATGCGGCCAGCCGTCCTGGACGATTTCATCGGGCAGGAACAGGCCGTGGGAAAAGACTCGCTCATCCGGAGTGCCATTTTAGAGGACCGGATCTTTTCCATGATCCTGTGGGGACCGCCCGGCTGCGGCAAAACTACCCTGGCCCGCATCATTGCGCGGCAGACAAAATGCCATTTCACCCATTTTTCCGCCGTGCTCTCCGGGGTAAAAGACATCCGGAACGTCATAGACACGGCCAAACAGCAGCGCACCCTTCACCGGAACCGGACCCTCCTGTTTGTAGATGAAATCCACCGGTTCAACAAGGCCCAGCAGGATGCGTTTTTACATCATGTGGAATCCGGACTCATCACCCTGATCGGCGCCACCACGGAGAACCCGTCCTTTGAAGTCATTCCGGCCCTGCTTTCCCGGTGCCAGGTCATCACCCTCACCTCCATGCAGGAAAACCACATGAAAATGCTGCTCCGGCGGGCCCTGGATGACGTGGACAACGGTCTGGGCCGGCTGGGGCTTGTTTACAGCGACCATGCCCTGGATCACATTGTTCAGTTGTCCGACGGAGACGCCCGTTCGGCCCTGAACGCCCTTGAAATTTCCGCGGTGTTCGCCTCGGCCCGACTGCCCCAAAAAACCGGTCACAGGGACAAACGGGAAGTGGCGCTGTCTGATGTGGAAAGCGCGCTCCAGCGCAAAGCCCTGCAATACGACAAATCCGGGGAAAGTCATTTCAACCTGATTTCCGCGTTTCACAAAAGTCTGCGGGGCAGCGATCCGGATGCAGCCCTTTACTGGCTGGGCCGGATGCTCTCTTCCGGGGAGAACCCCCTGTATGTGGCCCGCCGCATGATCCGGTTTGCGTCCGAAGATGTGGGCAATGCCGATCCCCAGGCCCTTTCCATTGCCATGGCCGCCATGGAAGCCTACCGTTTTCTGGGGTCCCCCGAAGGGGATCTCTCCCTGGCCCAGGCGGCCGCATATCTTGCCACGGCCCCCAAAAGCAACAGCATCTACACCGCCTACGGAAAAACCCTTCAAACCATTGAACAGACCGGGGCCCTGCCGGTTCCCCTGCATATCCGCAACGCCCCCACCGGGCTTATGAAAAAAATGGGATACGGCAAAGACTACAAATACGCCCATGACTACAAAGACGGGTTTGTGCCCCAGAACCATCTGCCGGACCAACTGCAAAATGAAATTTTCTACACCCCCACCACCCGGGGCTATGAAAAAATTGTTAAAGACCGCCTGGACCGCTGGCGGGCGTTGAAAAAGCAGACACCTTCTTCTAAAATACCTGAGCAGTAATCACCGGCTGACAAACTCAAAAAAAGCCCCCTTGACAACAGTACTGAAACCAAGTACTGTTGTTTAAAATAACGCTAAAAAGGGAATCCTGTGCATGGAAGAGACAACAGCAAACGAATTTAGAAAAAAATTAAAGCATTATGTGGACAAATCGATTCTTAACCATGAGGTCGTGAGGGTAAAAAGAAGAAACGGGGAGGATTTTGTCATCTTGGGAGAAAAAGACTGGAAGGCAATTGAAGAAACAATATATCTGAATCAATTCCAGGGACTTGTAAAAAGCATCCACGACGCGGCCAAAGAGCCCATAGAAGATGGCACCTTGTTCGAGGATCTGGACTGGTGAAGTGGAAGGTCGTCCTGTCCAAAAAAGCGGTTAAAGACGCGCAGAAATTGAAACAGGCCGGATTAAAGCACCAGGCCCAAACCCTACTCTTGCTGCTGGCGGAAAATCCGTTTCACGCACCGCCTGCATATGAAAAGCTGGTAGGCAACTTAAAAGGGTATTATTCCAGACGGATCAACATTCAGCACCGCCTGATTTACGCCGTTTACAATGACGAAAAAGTGGTTCACGTGCTCAGGATGTGGACCCATTATGAGCCGTGAAAAAAATGAATTGTCATTGCGCCCATCTTTCATCTCCCGGATTCATGCCTTTTCAGGCATTAAATTCAGAACCTTTTTCCATTACTCATAATATTTTTGTATTTCACAGATTTCGCAGACGACCGGGGTCGCATCAACCCGGGCCGAGAAAAAACACAGACAAGGTGCCCCCGAATTGATGGAGGATAGGATGAAACATAAAGGCTACATGGGCAAGATCCTGCACGTGGACCTGACGACCGGAGACATCCGGGAAGAAGCTTTGCCGGATGCGGTGTATGAAAAATACCTGGGCGGGATGGGCCTTGGCGCCTATGTCTTGTACAGGGAAATACCGGAAGACGCGAACCCGCTCGGGCCGGAAAATATGCTGGGGTTTCTGCCCGGGCTCCTTACCGGGACCGGCAGCCTGTTTACCGGCCGATGGATGGTGGTGGGAAAATCACCCCTGACCGGAGGATGGGGGGACGCCAATTGCGGGGGCACGTTTTCCCCGGCCATTAAACGATGCGGATATGACGGCATTTTTATCAAAGGTATCAGCCCGAAACCGGTTTACCTCTACATTGACGACCATGTCCGGGAACTGCGCGACGCCGCCGATGTCTGGGGCATGGACACGGTTGAAACCGAGACGGTTCTTTCCCGGAAAACGTCCAAAAAAGGGAAAACGCCCAAAGTCGCCTGCATCGGTCCAGCCGGTGAGTCGGTCTCCCTGATTTCCGGCATCTCAACGGACAAAGGCCGCATGGCAGCCCGCTCCGGTCTGGGGGCGGTCATGGGGGCCAAGCGGCTGAAGGCGCTTGTGCTTGCGGGATCCAAACGGATCATTGCCCATGATCCCTATGAAATGAAGCGGCTCAGCCGGCTCTGCAATCGATGGGCCCAATTCCAGCCGCCCCTGGTGAGCGGCCCGCTGACGGCTTTTCTGGGTGCACTGATGCGAATCATGCCCACCGTACTCACCATGGACGGAATGCTCTATAAAATGCTTCTGACAAAATGGGGAACGGTTTCCATGAATCAGATGTCCCCTGAAATGGGGGACGCGCCCATAAAAAACTGGAAGGGCAGCAGCAAGGACTGGGGGATCTCCAAAAGCTATTCGTCCAATCCGGATGTGTTCACCCACTGTGAAAAGGTCAAATACCACTGCTATTCATGCCCGCTGGGATGCGGTGGGATCTGCACCACCACCGGCAAATACAGCGAAACCCACAAACCGGAGTACGAAACCGTGCTGTCGCTGGGCGGGCTCTGCATGAACGAAGATGTGGAAGCCATCTTCCATTTGAACGAGGTGCTGAACCGGGCGGGCATGGATTCCATTTCCGCCGGTCACGCAGTGGCTTTTGCCATGGAGTGTTATGAAAACGGAGTGATTACCAACAGCGATACCGACGGCCTCGGGCTGACCTGGGGGAATTCGGACGCCATTGTATCTTTAGTGGAAAAAATGGTGCGACGGGAAGGATTCGGCCATGTGCTGGCCGACGGCGTAAAACAGGCCGTGACGCGCATCGGGAAAAAAGCCGAGCCTTACGCTGTTCTTGCGGGCGGCCAGGAACCGGCCATGCATGATTCGCGAAATGATCCCGGTTTTGCCCTTCACTACAGTGTGGAACCGACCCCTGGCAGGCATACGCTGGGATCCCATCTCTACTATGAAATGTATCAGTTGTGGAAAGTGGTCAAAGGAATCCCCAAAATCCCCCCCCTGTACCTGAAAAGCAGCAAATACAAAAACATTGACAAACAGGCCGAGATCGGGGCGATTAACAGCAAATATATGACCCTCATCAACGCGGCCGGTGTGTGTATGTTCGGCGCTTTTATCGGCGCAAAGCGCATCCGGATTTTTGACTGGATGAATGCCGCCGCCGGCTGGACCCTGACGCCGGAACAATACCTTGACAAAGCCGCCGGCATCCACACCCTGAAGCAGGCGTTTAACGTCAAACACGGCATTGAGCCGGACAAACTGAAAATCAGCGAACGGGCCCTGGGCCGGCCAGCCCAGGCGGAAGGGGCCAACAAGGGCCGATCCATTGAAATTGAGGCCATGATGCGCAGATACTGGGAGCAGTTCGGATGGGACGCCGACACGGGCAAACCGGACCCGGCGCGGATCAACACCACTGCCTCCCTGCAATAACGCAATAAACAGGAGAAGTTGATATGGCATATTCCATCACGGAAGACGTGTGCAGCGGATGCACTGCCTGTGCGAATATCTGCCCCACGGGCGCGGCATCAGGTGAAAAAAAACATCCTCACCGGATCAACGCCGCATTATGCATTGAATGCGGGGCGTGCGGAAAAATATGCCCGGAAGGGGCGGTCAAAGGCCCCTCCGGCGGCGGGGTGCCGCGCATTCAGCGCAAAGCGTGGGAAAAACCGGTTTTTGACGCCAAAAAATGTAACGGTTGCGGCGTTTGCGTGGATGCCTGCCCCGTGGACTGTATCACTCTTGGGGAACCGACCGTCAAAAATCCGCACGCATACCCGGAATTGACCGCGGACAATGCCAAAAAATGTATCGGATGTGAATTTTGCGCGGCCGCGTGCCCGGTGGACGCCATTGAAATGTTTACGGACAAAGCGGCCGCGGAAAAAGTTGAACAAGAAAAATCGGCGCAGGAGAAAAGCATGGGCTGGAAATTAAAAAAGGGTTTTTATCGGATCTTCCAATTTATCATGCGATGGGTTGCCGTGATTTTACCCTTCCGGGTGCCGGCCCTGTTGACTGGTCCGGGAAGCGTGAAAGGGCTGGCTGAAAACATCAAGGCCCGCGGCATCAGGAATGTGCTGGTGGTAACGGACCGGATGCTGATGGATCTGAAACTGCCGGACGGGCTGCTTGCGGCATTAAAAGAAAAAAATATCCAATACACGGTTTTTGACGATGTCAAGCCCAACCCCACCATCGAAAACGTCGAGGCCGGCCGAAAAATATACAAGGAAAACAAATGCAAAGCCATCATCGCTTTTGGCGGCGGTTCCCCCATTGACTGCGCCAAAATCATCGGCGCCAGAATCCGGAACCCCTACCTGCCGGTCCGGTTCATGAAGGGACTTTTCCGGGTGATTCTACCGATTCCGCCCCTGTTCTGCGTTCCCACCACTGCCGGGACCGGGTCTGAAACCACTGTTGCCGCCGTCATCACCAATCCGGCAACCCACGAGAAATTTGCCATCAATGATCTGAAGCTCATTCCGAAAATGGCGGTTCTGGACCCTGAACTGATGATCGGCCTGCCCCCGCATATTACCGCCACCACGGGAATGGATGCCCTGACCCATGCGGTGGAGGCCTATATCGGCCATAACGGCACCGCCTATACCAATGAATGCGCGGAATATGCCACCCGGCTGATTTTTGAAAACCTTGAAAAAGCCTACCAAAACGGCAAAGACCTGGACGCCCGGAACCATATGGCCATTGCCGCCTTTTATGCGGGGTCTGCGTTTACCCGGGCGTATATCGGGTATGTCCACGCCATTGCCCATAACATGGGCGGTCTTTACGGCGTGCCCCACGGGCTGGCAAACGCCGTTATTCTGCCCTATGTTCTGGAGTTTTGCAAAGATGCGGCAGAGAAAAAACTGGCCGGGCTGGCCATTGCCGGCGGACTGGGAACCGAGAACGATCCGGAATCCCTGCTGGCCGACCGGTTTATCGAGAAAGTGAAAACTTTAAATGCAGACATGGGGATTCCCACTTATATTAACGAACTAAAAAAATCTGACATTCCCCTCATCGCCGAGCGGGCGTTAAAAGAAGCCCATCCCCTGTACCCGGTGCCAAAATTCATGACCCGCATGGCGTGCGAGGACCTTTTACGAAAACTGCTGCCGCCCGCGTAAACGGATTCAACCTGAAATTACATCATAAAATCGGACAAAAAGGGAGGCCACACGGCCTCCCTTCACGTTTAACATGTTGCCAAATTTTGAATTGTCTTCAAATCCGGTCGGTTCCTTATAGAACCATTTTCTTAAGACATGGGCTCAGGCTGACCTATAATATGATCATTCAGAGGCATGCCTTACAAATTTGTACCATAAAACCCTTAAAATTACAAAATTGTAATATTTTTTAATTCCCACTCTCCCGATTTTTTCTCTGAAAAATTTTTTTTAGTATTTAATTTCAAGATATTATCCCTTCAGTCCGTGTCTGCCATGATTCGTGGCACGTCCCTTGTAATATATGAATCCAGAGCAACCGGCACAAAAATATTAACAATAAATTACATTATTCCTTATTGCCAATCTTTATAAACACGGATCACAGGAGGCACCACCAATGAAAACTTTATGCTTTTTAATTATTCTCTTTGTCACCGGCATCTTGCCGGCATGGGCCGGGGATGAAATCGTTTCGGTGGAAACAAACAAGGCGGCCATCGATGCGGTGCAGAGCCATGCGAATTATCTGTGGACCCTGATCGCGGCAATTCTTGTATTTTTTATGCAGGCCGGATTCGCCCTCGTGGAAGCGGGGTTTACCCGGGCCAAAAATGCCATCAATATTTTAATGAAAAACCTGATGGATTTTTCCATCGGCTCTCTGGCCTTCTGGGCCGTGGGCTTCGGTCTCATGTTCGGGGTGTCAAATTCCGGCTGGATCGGGACGTCCGGTTTTTTTCTGAGTGATTTTACCCCGGGCGGCGACCCCTGGGTGCTGGTTTTCTGGATGTTTCAGTGTGTGTTTGCCGCCACCGCCGCAACCATTGTTTCCGGTGCCATGGCGGAAAGAACCAATTTTGTGGGCTACCTGTGCTACAGTGTCATTATCACCGCCGTGGTGTACCCCATTTTCGGCGGATGGGCCTGGGGAAGCCTTTTTAACGGCAGCGGATGGCTTGAAGGTTTGGGATTTATCGATTTTGCGGGTTCTACCGTGGTCCATTCCATCGGTGGATGGGCAGCCCTGGCCGGCGCCATCGTGCTCGGGCCCCGCCTGGGAAAATACACCAAAGACGGCCGGACCCGGCCGATTCTGGGCCATAACATCCCCCTGGCCGGCCTCGGCGTCTTTATCTTGTGGATGGGCTGGTTCGGGTTTAACGCCGGCTCCACCACCGCCGCCACCACGGACATTGCCATGATCGCCGTCAACACCAACCTGGCGGCGGCCGCTGGTGCGATTTTTGCGATGATCATATC
The DNA here is from genome assembly GCA_963675805.2 of Desulfobacterales bacterium. GTDB lineage: Bacteria > Desulfobacterota > Desulfobacteria > Desulfobacterales > Desulfosalsimonadaceae > SURF-3. The sequence goes on from CAXXNU010000007.1 coordinate 1,314,828, forward strand.
CTGGATCAAATTCGGAAAACCAGAGGTCGGCATGAGTTTGAACGGGGCTCTTGCCGGACTGGTGGGGATTACCGCGGGCTGCGCCAATGTATCGCCGGCCAGTTCCGTTTTCATCGGCGCAGTGGCCGGTGTGCTGGTGGTCCTGTCGGTACTGTTTTTTGAAAAAATCAAAATCGACGATCCCGTAGGCGCGATCTCGGTTCACGGGGTCAACGGTGCCTGGGGCACCCTGGCCGCCGGTATATTCAACATGGGCGGCACATCAGCGTCCATCATCGGCGTTCAGCTTCTGGGTGTCGGCGCAGCGTTTTTGTGGAGTTTTGGCGCGTCCTTTATCCTGTTCAAAGCCGTGGATATGGTCGTGACCCTGCGGGTGTCTCCGGAAGAAGAAATGGAAGGGCTTGATTTTTCCGAACATGGCGGAAATGCGTATCCGGATTTCGAGATTTCATCCTATTCCAACACACCGGTGGGCGCCGGCCCATCCAGCGGCATGCCGGCATATGCCCCAAAAGGGAAACTCGCAAGAAGCAGTGCGCCGGCTTAAAGTTATGTAAAACAATAAAAGCGTTTACCGACCGCTGATTCTCCTCCCCCCGATCCACCTGAGGATCAGCGCCCCTGCCGGGCCGGCATCAGCAATCTGACTGCCGGCCCGGCATTTTTTGGTGCTGTTTTACAAAACCGTCATTTTTTCAATGAGATCTCTTTTGCCCGCATCCCGAACAAAAACATCCTGATCCACGCCATGCCCAGTTTGAGAACGGCCACATCGTCGGTTTTCAGTTTCATGCGAAGCGGGGACGCGACCTTGTATCGTTTCAGAAAACTGCTGTTTAGCACAAAATCCCGAAACGCGTCGATATTATAAACCGCCATGAACGCCATCTTCCCTTTCTGGCTGTCCGGCCCCTGGCCCCCAAACGGATCGCTTTGAAACAGCCGGGCCACCTCCGCCCACTGCCCGGTCATTTGATTGTAAAACGCCGCTTCCTGATCCGCTTCCCAGGCGGACAGGGTCCACTCGCTTTTTTCAAAACGGCCCTGGCAGAATTCCGGGGGCCGGAAAAAAGAAACCCGCCGGGTCTCTTTTTTCGCGGCGTCAAAATAAAGTCCATGCTCCACGGGAAATGCCCGGCAGGTATGGGGCCGGTCCGGATACACCTGACAGCCGGCATCTGACAAAAAAGGACAGGTCTTTTCCGCATTGTCGGCCATACGCAGCATCACATCCGGAAAAAAATGCCCGGGCCGGACAATAACATCCGTGTAGTGGTCAATAAATTCCCCGGAGGAAACCGCCAGATTTTTTTTCAGGCGGATGAGATCATAGGGGTTTAAGAAGAAATTCAGGTTCCGGCAGCACCGGTTGAAACAAGACACGCCGGGATGACACCGGAAGGCAAACGTATCCGACCCAGATAGCATGCGGCCCCGATCCGCCGTCTGAGGGCTTTGGCCGGCGTCACAGCTGCCATCGCCGGCAATTTCGGTAAGATCCTTGACTTCTACATATTTCATAAAATCGTTTCCACATCCGTGACCAGCATCTGGGCCACGGTTTTCTTAATTTTCAGGGAATAACCGGTATATTCGCGCACGTCTTGCTCCAGTTTTCCCATCCGCCGGTAAAACGGTGTGCGGTCAAATACCCTGTGACCCCGCCCCTTGCAATGGACCTCAAATTCATGGCACCCGGGCCCTTGGATGCTGCCGCGAGCAGGATGCTGCAATTCATGGGGAATACCGTGCAGCCGGCAGATCATGGGCCGATATGAATACAGGATGCAGCGCCCGCCGGCGTTTAACGGGCACATTACCCGGGAGGTTTCGCCCGCTTTTTCCGCCTGCAGAACGGCTTCATTGACGGCTTTTGCACGGTTCAGAATATCTTTTTGCTGATTTTCACTAAGACCGGCAAACCCCTTGCGCAGGTATAAAAATTCAACCAGGGTATGGTGATAAAAACGGGTCAGACAACAATTTTCCGCGCACCCGTCGCAATGAAACCTGTAAGCTTCGGCAATCTCATCATACGCCTGGTCCATATCCGTGTAAAGAGACGCCAGCGCGTCAAAAAACCGGGTGGTCGTATCAGGCAAAAAAGAAGAATCCGGCAACAACAGCTCCTTTACACCAGAGGGGCGGGAACAAACAGCTCCTGATAGAGATTCAAAATATAGCGGTCCGTGATACTGGCGATAAAATCAGCAATGATCCGCTCTCTGGGCACCTTGTCGCCATAAAACATATCCAGTTCCATGCTCTTGACCCGCTTATCCAGATCCCCGGGATTACCCAGAAAATAAGAATAGATTTCCGAAATCATTTTTTTGGCTTTGATAAATTCCGCATGCACCCGCTGGGACCGGTAAACCTTTTCATACAGGAATTCCCGCAGATCCGTCATGGCGGCAAAAACCGGCGGGCTCAGCCGGAGTTCGACCCGGTCCTGATCCAGCCGGCTGGTGTAAATCAGGTCCCGAATCATGGTGGTGGCCCTTTCGGAATGGGATTTTCCCAGCACCCCTGGGCAGGATGCCGGCAGCTGGACACGGGTGATCACCCCGCTTCGGATGGCATCATCCAGATCATGATTCAGATAAGCAATAATATCCGCCACCCGCACGATCTGGCCTTCCACCGTACAGGCCTTTTCGGTGTCGTTCGTCGGCAGAATATTTCCAAATCCCTTGGAGTGTTTTACAATTCCGTCCCGGACCTCATAGGTCAGATTCAGTCCGTTGCCATGCCGCTCCAGAATATCCACCACCCGCAGGCTCTGGATGTTATGGGAAAAATCCGGTGAAAAAATTTCCTTGAGCGCGGTTTCACCCGAATGCCCGAAAGGCGTATGCCCGAGATCATGGGCCAGGGCAATGGCTTCCGCCAGGTCCTCATTGAGCCGCATGGCCCGGCTGATGGTTCGTGCCACCTCTGCCACTTCCAGGGTATGGGTCAGGCGGGTGCGGTAGTGGTCCCCCAGAGGGGATAAAAACACCTGGGTTTTATGCTTTAACCGTCTGAATGAATTTGAAAAAACAATCCGGTCCCGATCCTGCTGATACACCGTGCGCACTGGGCAGGGGTCTTCCGGCCGGGTCCGGCCTCTGGAGCGGGCGGACAACTGGCCGAACGGAGAAATAAACGAGGCTTCCCGCCGTTCAAACTCTTCGCGGATGGACGGCGGCCCCTGGGCGGTATTTCCAGTCTGATTATCCGTGCGATTGATACGTTTCATATCATACATAACTTCGACCATAACTTATGAATCATACCGAAAAAAAGCGGTGCGCATCTTTCCGGCATCCTTTTCACTGATACGCCAACCGGACGTGATCAGGGAGGTTTAATTTAGCTATATCCACAGGTTAAAAAAAATGTAAAGTATTTGTTCTTTTTTCCAGCGTTGTAAAAAAATTACTGGAACAGATTGAGATTGGGCCGCACGCTCATTTCCGGCTGCTGGTCAAAAAAAGCGTCCACAACAGCAGCGGCCCCTAAAAATGTTTCCGTGTTCCGGATTTTTTTGAAAAAACTGTGGCCGAACCGGAACAGGGCAGCCTGGTACACCGCAATTTTTTTAAATTTCCGGAGGGCCGACACAGGCTCATAGTGGGCAGCGAGAAGTGTCATCATCTGAAGCATACTCTTGCGGTGGCGCTCCGGATCAGGGATCATGCCTGAACGCCACGCGGCAAACACCCAGGGTTTTGCCGCGGCGATCCGGCCCAGTGACACCCCGTCGCATCCTGTGGTTTCAATCATTCGTTCACAATCATCTTCCGTAAATACCTCGCCATTGCCGAACACCGGGATGTCCACCGCCTGCTTTACCTGGCCGATATACGCCAACCGGGGCGGCCGGGACCGACGGTCCGGGGCCGTGCGGGGATGAAAAATAAGCGCATCCGCGCCCGCGTCTTCAAATCGGCGGGCCAGTGCCACGGCCGCATCCGGCCGGTCCTCCCACCCGGTGCGGAATTTGACCGTCAATGGAATAGTGACTGCCTTCCGGACCGCCCGGACAATTTTTACCGCCAGATCCGGGGTCCTGAGCAAGGCGGCCCCGCAGTTTCTTTTGCAGATGGCCGCCACGGAACACCCGAAGTTCAGATCCACGCCGAAAAAGCCTTCTGCTGCCACCCGTTTGGCGGCAAGCGCCATGGCATCCGGAGTTGAACCGAAAATCTGGCACACCAGATGGTCCAGCTCCGCATCCCGCCACCGGAACACCGGAGACACCTGCCGGTTTTCATGGGGCAGCGCCCCGGCACTGCACATTTCCGTGTACAGCAGGCTGCACCCGCCATAGCTTTCCACCAGTTCCCGGAACGCCACATGGGTCAGCCCGGCCATGGGGGCAAGAACCAGGCGGCCATCAATTTTGCGATTGCCGATGACAAGGGGAGTGTTGATGAATTTCCGGATTGATTCTTTCATGGGAGGGGTATCCGACAACCGTGCTTTGTCAATCAAACCAGGCGGCGTGCGGATCATTTCAGCACATCGCTGAACTCCGCAAGAGCCGTGTCAATGGGGATGGCAAAACCCATGCCCTCGAACTTCCGGGTCAGCTCTTTCAACGTGTTGATCCCCACCACTTCTCCATTCTCATTCACCAGGGGGCCGCCGGAGTTGCCGGGATAAATCTGGGCATTGGTCTGGATGTAGCCGTTGGCAAACCCCGACACCGTGCCGTCTTTCATGGTATCTGAAATATTCAGGGGGCTGCCGATGGCCCAGACACGCTGACGATGGGCCACTTTGCTGCGGTCCGCGGCCGGAATAAAAGGGGTTTTGCAGCCGCTCACCTTGAGCAGGGCCAGGTCGTGGCGGGTGCTGGACCGGACCAGATAAGCATAGAGGATTTCCCCGTTTTTCAGGGTAATTTGAAAGCTCCGGGTCACGCCGGCCACTGCCTGCCGGCTCTCAAAATCATTTTTTTCTGAATGATACTCGTCTTTTCGACGTTCGAAATCCGCCTTCTGCTGTTCAAACGCTTTTTTGACCGCCTGGTAATAGTCGAGCCGTTCTTCATACTGCTGCTGAAACACATCTTTGCGGGAAGATCCGTCCGGCATTTTTTCAAGCAACGCGGCCATTTCTTCCAGTACCGCTTTTTCCTTGTCCAGCCGGCTGGCCTGAATCGCCATATCCGCTTCCGCAACGTCCACCTGAGTGTCAATTCGTGTAATGGCCGCTTCCACTGCCTCCGCGTGACGCTCATCCCCATAAATCACATGCCGGTTGGTCAGAAGATAGCCGGTGTCTGAAATAAAAAAACCCGAACCGGTTCCCACCGGGGTTGTCACAGTAACCGTGGCCATGGCTGCGGCGTCCACGCCGTTCTCCGGGCGATACTGATCGGTGAGCAGTTTTTGCAAATCCCGGAGCGCGTCGTGAGTTTCAATCATGCCATCCATTTTCGTCACTTCCGCTGTATCATGCACCGGCGGCGTATCCGTAAACACCCAGTTGCCGTTTGCATCCTGGTACTGATAAATGTCAGCGAAAACCGTTTTCCCGCCCGAGAGCAGAATAACGCCCGCAAGCATCACCAAATATGTCCATAAATATATCCTCGGCATTTTTTTCACGGTCCGTCCCTTAAATCTTTTTTCATGTTTCCCTTGCCTGCACGTCAGATATTACTATAAAAAGCCTGCTATTCATACTTTATTTTCCATTTAAAGAATGATATTAAACGACATTGAAATATAACCTGTCAAAAATTTTAACTATTTATTTATAAATGAAATTATATCCCTGCGGATACAGGAGGACGCATGAGTGAATATCAATTTTACCTTGTGGAAAAAAAACCGCCCATTGCATGGGTCTATCTAAACCGGCCGGAAAAGAAAAATGCCATGAATCCGCCGGCGTGGAAGGAAACCCTTCCCATATTCGCGGATCTGGATCAGGATCCGGAAATCCGTGCCGTGATCATCAGCGGCAAAGGAAGCTGTTTTACCGGCGGCATTGACCTGATAGAAATGGCCATGGAACTGCCGGAATTAATGGACAAGGAGCAAAAAGGCGGCATCAAATGGCGCCTGATTAAAAAAATTCATGCCCTTCAGGATACAATGAGCTGCATTGAATGGTGCCGAAAACCGGTCATTGCTGCCATCCATGGCTACTGCATCGGCGCGGGCCTGGATATGGCCACTGCCTGCGACATCCGCCTGTGTTCCGCAGATGCGGAATTTTCCCTGAAAGAGTCAGCGGTCGGATTTGTGGCGGATGTGGGGGTGCTCCAGCGGATTCCCCTGATTGTGGGACAAGGCATTGCCCGGGAACTGGCCTTTACGGCCCGGCATTTTGATGCCACGCGTGCCAGGGAAATTTTACTGGTGAATGAGATCTTTTCTGATTACAAGGAATTGATGAAGGGGGCGGAAGCGCTTGCTCTGAGCATTGCGGAAAATTCTCCCCTGGCGGTTGAAGCATCCAAGGAAGTGCTCAATTACGGCGTGGGCAAATCCATTGATGACGGCCTGAAATATGTGGCCTCCACCAGCGCCAACATCATTCCGTCCCATGATCTGTTTGAAGCGTTCACCGCATTTGGTGAAAAACGCAAGCCCAGATTCACCGGGGAGTGATTCGCCATTAACAGAACACCAACCATTTACATCAGCAATCTGGGATGTGCCAGAAATCTGGTGGACAGCGAAATCATGACCGGCGAGCTCTCGGCCGCTGGTTTCCGTTTTACCCCGAAACCAGCGGCGGCGGACATTATCATTGTCAATACGTGCAGTTTTATTGCATCCGCGGTGGATGAATCCATTGATGAAATTCTGGAACTGGCGGCGTTCAAAAAAACCGGCCAGTGCAACCGGCTGGTGGTGACCGGGTGCCTTCCGGAACGATTCGGAAAAGATCTGGCCGACGCGTTGCCGGAAGTGGATATTTTTCTGGGCACCGGTGCGTACCATAAAATAAAAGAGGCCTTGAATCAGCAGGCAAAACCGGGCCTGTGCATGCTTTTACCGCCGTCGGATCTCCCCCTTCAGGACCACCTGACCCGACGGATGCCGTCCACGGTTGGCATGGCCTACATCAAGGCCACGGAAGGATGCGACCGGCATTGCACCTACTGCATGATTCCCCGGCTCCGGGGCCGGCTGCGCAGCCGACGCATGGCGGACATTGAACAGGAAGCCCGGCATCTGGTTGCCGCCGGGTTTAAAGAACTGGTGGTCATTGGCCAGGACACGGGCTGCTTTGGCCGGGACCTGAACGACGGTACCCGCCTTTCCCGGCTTCTGGAACGGCTGGCCGCCATCTCGCCGGACGTCTGGATTCGGTTTTTATACGGTTCCCCGGACACCACGGACGATGATCTCATTGAGACGATGGCGTCCCACCAAAATATCTGCGCCTATTTTGACATACCGGTGCAGCACGCTGCAAGCCCGGTCTTAAAACGCATGGGCCGGCCCTATGATAAAACGGATCTTGTCCGGCTGTTTGACAATATCCGGCGGCGTATTCCCGATGCCGCCCTGCGCACCACCCTGCTGACAGGGTTTCCCGGTGAAACCGACGGCGATTTTGAGGAGATGATGGAATTTGTGCACAGGATTCAATTTGACCATCTGGGGGTGTTTGTTTATTCAGATGACGAGAGCCTGCCGTCCCACCGCCTTTCCGGCCATGTGCCGAAAAAAATCGCAACTTCCCGGCAAGACCAGCTGATGCGGGCCCAGCAAAAACTGTCCGCTGCCAAAAACCAGCAATATATCGGCCGGATTTTTCCGGTGCTGGTGGAAGAAGCCCTGGAACCCGGTCTGTATGCCGGCCGCACCATGTTCCAGGCCCCGGAGGTGGACGGCATGGTTTATGTTGACGCGGCGGATGCGGCCATCGGAGAGGTTTGCGACGTGCGGATAACGGACGCCCTTGAGTATGATCTCCGGGGAGAAAAAATAAGCAACAAAAAACGGTAACAGGACATGACCAGTCTGAAAGAACAGCTCCTCCTGCGGATGCAGCCGGATTTAACCCTCATTGAAAACGCCCTGGAACAGAACCTGAATCCGCATCTCGACATGGTGCGCGAAGTGGCCGGACACCTTATATTCAGCGGCGGAAAGCGGATTCGCCCCCTTTTGAACCTTCTTTGCGCGCGCCTCTGCGGGTACACAGACCCGTTTATCTACAAATTTTCAACCATTGTGGAATTTCTGCATACCGCCACCCTGCTTCACGACGATGTGGTGGACGCGGCCGCCATCCGACGGGGAAAACCCGTGGCCCATGCCCTCTGGGGAGCGCCGGTCACCGTACTGGTGGGGGATTTTCTCCTTGCCCGGGCCCTGTATATTGCCGCGGAAACCGAAAATCCGAAAATCATAAAAGTGATTGCGCAGATCACGGAAAGCATGTGCCAGGGAGAAATCGTCCAGCTCGTCAAAAAAGGCGACCCCGGCCTGACCGAAGCCGAATACATGGATGTCATCCGCCGGAAAACCGGTTTTCTGATTCAGGGCGCTTGCCAGACCGGGGCCATCCTTGCCGGCGCGGATCCGGAGACGGAACAGAAACTTTCGGATTTTGGTTATCACGTCGGCATGGTGTTTCAGATCGCGGACGATCTTCTGGATTACACCGCAGACTCGAAAACTTTAGGCAAAACCGTGGGCGCGGATCTCCGGGAAGGCAAACTGACCCTTCCGGTAATCCACACCCTGGCTCATGCCGGAGCAGCAGACCGGGCATGGCTTGAAAAAATCATTTCAGATAAAGCGTTTACGGAATCTGAATTTGAACGGCTGATCCGCCTGCTGCACGACACCGGCGGTATTGCCTACTGCCGGGAAATTGCCCGGGAACACATCCGCCGGACAAAAGATATCATCGGTTCTTTCCCGGTGTCTGAAACGGCTCAAACACTGTTAATGATAGCGGAGTACACTTTAAACAGAAATGCCTGACCCGTATGGTGCGGTCAGGCACGGTCAGCACGACCGGTGGTCCCGGCCAGCGCCTTTTGACATCCATCATCCGGAGGTTTCCCGCTCATGAAATTGACCATTCAAAAACAGTCCATTTTTCTAAAAATTATTTTTCCCCTGTGTGTTCTCTGCCTCATGGCCGCCCGGCCCTGCCCGGCAGAACCGGCGGACGGTGAAAAGGAAATTCTGGCCATGGGTGCCAGCCGGATCTATACGGACATTCTGGCGGCACGTTCCGCGGCAGTCACCCAATGCCTGCAGACGGCCGTTGAAAAGGTCGTTATTGAAATGACGCCGACGGATATTCTGACCAAAAAATTTGATATCATTACCAATCTGATTGCTGCCCAGCGCAACCCGGTAATTACCAACTACAAGGTGCTCAAGGAAATCCACACGGAAAAAAACTACCAGGTGCTGGTGCAAGTCACTGTGTCAACCGCCAAACTGAAAGCCGCTCTGGGAGATGCAGGCATCCTGGTATCCGCCAGAAATTTGCCCACAATCCTGCTCCTGATCACCGAGCAGCAGGCAAACGACCTTGCCCCCCACTACTGGTGGCAAAATAAACAGTCTTTCTTACCGTCGGATGCGGCAGCGAGCGCCATGAAACAACTCTTCGCCAAAAAAGAATTTTCCGTGATTGACGAAGCCATGGTGCCCTATGACCTTTTTGAAGATCTGGCGCCTGGCCTGCCCCTTTCAGATGAACAGGCCGTTGAAATGGGCCGCCGGCTCAACGCGGATATCGTGGTGACGGGCAGCGCTGTTACCCGGGAAATGGCCAACCGGATGGGCGAAAATGTGTTGACCTTTCAGGGAATCGTAACAGTCCGGGCGCTGATGACGGATTCCGGGCAGGAGATTGCCCGGGCCCAGGCCAGTGACACCCGCGTCAGTCGGGACAGTGACGCCGGAAGCCGCGAAGCCCTGTCCGCGGCAGGCACCCGGGCGGGAGCCAACCTGGCGGATCAGATGATGGCGGCCTGGTATGTGCGCATATTACCGCCCGGCGAAATTACCCTGCGGATCGCCGGCCGCGATATTCTTCCCTATCTGGTGCTTTTCAGAAATGAACTGCAGACCATCGACGGGGTCACCGGCCAGCATACAAAGGAAATGACGCCGGATGAAGCGGTTCTCACGGTCAAATACGGCAATACCGCGCAGGATCTGGCAGATGCCCTGATGCTCAAAACCTTTGACGCGTTTGGCATCAATATTTATGAGATATCCCAGAACACCATATCCATTGAGCTGGTGGTGAAATAGGTATTTTACCGCCAGATGATGGCATGATGATAATTTCGCACAATCAAAACCAAAAAAACAAAAAAAGGGTTTGCAGCGAATGCTGTAAACCCTTGATATTTCTGGTAGGCGCGATTGGACTTGAACCAACGACTTCTACCGTGTCGAGGTAGCGCTCTGCCAACTGAGCTACGCGCCTGTAAGATTAAGGGTGTGTTACCACCAATCCGGTTTTGCTGTCAAGTAAAAACAAACCGGCCGGGCCACAAACCAACCTATTCAAATTTATGCACAAACGCTTTTATATCACCGGATTTATCCTGATTTTAGCGGCCATTGTCTGCGGGGCTGCCACCGGCTTTTTTTTGTTCATGATCCGGGATCTCCCGCAAATCCGGTCCCTTGAAACCTACCAGCCACCGGCCATCACCCGGATTTATTCCGCGGACAACGTACTTTTGGCGGAACTTTACCGGGAGAAAAGAGACCCGGTTCGGCTCGAAAAAATTCCGGATGACCTTAAACAGGCCATTATCACCGCAGAAGACCGCCAGTTTTACGAGCATGGCGGCATTGACCTGAAAGGGATCCTCCGAGCTATTGTTCAAAACGTCAGGGCTGGCGGTTTTGTCCAGGGGGCCAGCACCATTACCCAGCAGCTTGCCAAAACCCTTTTTCTGTCTCCGGAAAAAACCCTGACACGAAAAATCAAAGAAGCCCTGCTGGCCATTCAACTGGAGCGGCGTTATACCAAGGATGAAATCCTGAAACGCTACCTGAACCAGATCTATTTGGGCAGCGGGGCCTATGGTGTTGAATCCGCGGCCCAAAAATTTTTCGGCACATCTGTCACCCAACTGGACCTTGCTGCGTGCGCCATGATCGCGGCCATGCCCAAGGCTCCGTCCGCCTACTCCCCGCTGGTCAATCCGGAGCTGGCGGTCCAGCGAAGAAATATTGTGCTGCGACAGATGCTGGATTGCGGGATTATTACCGCAGTCCAATATGAAGCGGCCGTAAGCACCGATTTTGTGCCGAAGGCGCACAAAACTGCGTCACCGGCCCCTTATTTTGTGGATTATGTAAAAGACACCCTGGAAAATGCAATCGGTCCCCAAAAGCTTTACACCGAGGGGCTGACCATTTACACCACCCTGTCCGCAAAGCTTCAGGCGGATGCGGATGCGGCAATGGTCGAAGGCATCGCGGCCCTTGAAAAACGACGGCAGCAGAACCCGGCACTGACCGCCCCTCCCCAGGGCGCGCTCATTGCCATGGATGTGGCAACCGGCCGCATTCTGGCCATGACCGGCGGCACCAATTACGGCACCAGCCGTTATAACCGGGCCACGACCGCCCGCCGTCAGCCAGGCTCCGCATTCAAACCGATAGTGTATGCCTATGCCATTGAACAGGGAATGCACCAGGCATCCCTTGTCCTTGACGCACCGGTCTCTTTTCCCGGATCATCCAAAGACCAGCCGTGGCAGCCGGAAAATTTTTCCGGCACCTGGCAGGGAGAGATCACCCTGAGAAAAGCCCTCACCCATTCCAAAAACATCCCGGCCGTCCGCCTTCTGGACCAGATGGGAATTACCAATGTCATCCATTTTTCCCGGAAACTGGGCATCACGTCCCAACTGGCGCATTATCTTTCCCTGGCCCTGGGTTCCGGCGAAGTGACCCTCATGGAAATGACTGCGGCATACGCGGTATTTGCCAACCAGGGAATTTACAGTGAGCCCCATGGCGTGGATTCGGTGACCGATGCCAATGGCCAGAAAATATGGCAGCCGGATGTGGAAAAACACATTGCCATGACCCGGGAAAGCGCGGCCATTGTCTGCAATATGCTGGAAGGCGTTATTTCCGAAGGCACCGGAAAAGGCGCCCGGGCCATCCGCCACCCGGTTGCCGGCAAAACCGGCACCACCAACCTTTACAAAGATGCCCTTTTTGTGGGATTTTCACCGTCTCTTGCCGCCGGTGTGTGGGTGGGATGTGATGATTACACGACGCTGGGGAAACTGGAAACCGGGGCCCGGGCCGCTCTTCCCATCTGGGTCGCATTTATGCAAAACGCCCTGGAAAACCAGCCCCATGAATACTTCGACGTGCCGGATAACACGGTTTATGTGCCCATTGATCCGGACACGGGGCAACCCCCCCCTGATCATCAAAAAGGCGTGACCGCGCTCTTTCTCAAGACCAACCGCCCCAAAAGCCGATAACGTGTCCCCGTCTCTCTAGCCGGTATAAAAACCTTGATTTCACGACCGATAATCGTTAAAACGCCTCTATGATAAGAAAAGCCACCATCGAAGATATCAAAAGCATCCACGCCATGCTCAAATATTACGGGGAAAAGGGCGAACTCCTGGCCCGGCCGTTGAGCAAGCTCTATGATCATGTCCGGGATTTTTCCGTGTACACCGAGCCCCAGAACACCCGGAAAATTATCGGCTGCTGCGCCCTGCAATTCTGCTGGGAGGACCTGGCCGAAATTCGGTCCCTGGCTGTTCTGGAAACTGTCGCCGGAAAATCCATTGGCAGAAAACTGGTGGAAAACGTGTTTGAAGAGGCCAGACAATATAGAATCAAATCATTGTTTACCCTGACCTACAAGCCCGGTTTTTTTGAGAAATTCGGTTTCATTAAAATTGACAAAGCCGACCTCCCCTTGAAAATCTGGTCCGACTGCATCCACTGCGTCAAGTTTCCGGACTGCGATGAGACGGCCATGATCAAATCGCTGGAATAAATTTTTCACAAAAAAAATCAGGCATGGTGAAACCGTAAAAAGTCGGATTTAGACGGCAAAGAAAAAAGCTCCAAATTTGAGGCGCGCAAATCCCGAGCAATGATGCGTACTTGGCGTACGCTGAAATAGCGAGGGATGTAGCGCAACAAAAAATTTGGACTTTTTACGCAGCCGTCAGGCGTAAATCAGATTGATGGGCACCGGCGCCCAGTCCCACACACCGGGCTTGGGCAAAAGATGCTGGAAATTGACCGTCAGCCAGTAAAGCTCCGGCATGATCTCCCGCAGTTTCCCCCCTTCCGGGAGCAGGGCATGGGCGGTGGGGGCATAAGTGGCTTTAAAAATAAACACCCCGCTTTTTCCTTCTTTTGCCACCATGTAATTTTTTTTCAGCATGGCCGGCGGCAGACTGTTGGCGTCGGCAATGTCATTGATTTCCTTGCTGCTCAGTTTTACGAGAACAGATTTGGACACCCCCCGTTCATTGCAGCGGATCAGGGCGCGGGATTCACTGCTGGCCACATAAATGGAGGAGATGCACGGAATCCGCCGGAAATATTGGGCCGCCACCACCGCGGCCGTGCGCCGGCCCCCCACCATTTCCGGCAGGCAGTAATATTCAAAAAACTTTTTCTGAATATCTTCCGCGTATTTGTCCCCTTTTTCATAAAGATCCTTTGAAATATACCGGAGATGGCGGGCCATGTCTTCAGCCGCTTCAGTGATGGGCCAGTCAATACGCACATGAAAATGGGAGATATTGTAGCGGTTCTTCCGTTTCTGACTGGTGGGGGCCCGCTGGAGCAAAAGCGCGTAGTCCACGGTGAGCAGCTCATCAAATACGTCAAAAAAATGGGCCGAATCCAGATACTTCTGAGTCCGGTCAAAATCCGAATCCAGAGAAAGGGTCTTGGATCGCAACAGATTGGTTTTATTGGTTCGGTTGGAATCGAAAAACCGGATATATTTTTTATGTTCCGGCGGAATGATGTCTTCCAGAAAAATCACCAGAAATGAATTCTGGCATTCATACTCTTCTTTGGGGATTCGGGCCCGGGGCTTCAGCTCCCGGCGTTCCACAAAAGGATACGGCAGATTCCGCTCGCAAAAATTATTGTAGGATTCTGTCAATGCCTTATTCAACAGGAACTGATCCAGCTCATCTCTGAGCAGCATGTAATAAGACCGCCGCAGGCGATCCGAAAGGCTTAACTCTTCTCTCACTTTCCAGTACAACTGCAATCCTTATCTCCTCATCCTGTTTCCAAAATTTCCAAAAGCCAGAATATAACCATCTATCTACCATTTTTCCAGCGAATAGTCAATTGAAATAATTGATTATCCCTTATTGTTTGATCCGATCCAGGCATAGATAGTTTTCCGATATCGGACCGCTATTCCGATAATCAAGAGACCAATCACCATGACAGCACCGAATACCGCGTAATTTTGCGCGAAAAGGAATTCTCCCTGCAGGCTGAGCATCAGGGTTCCCGGCATTCGCCCGAATCCGGCCAGAAGAATAAAAACGGTAAACGGCAGGGTCGTCACACCGAGAAAAAGACAGAGATAATCCTTTGGAAACCCGGGAAAAACAAACAGGGCCAGCAAAACAAGAAGGCCCTGATGCGAAAAAAACCGGTCAAATTTTTCAAGCTTTGCCGGCGGGATCACCCGGCGGACAAACCGTTTCCCCAGGATTCGGCCGACCCAGAAATTAATGGCCGATCCCATGGCCAGACCGATACTTGAATAGATAAACCCGAACGTGGTGCCGAAGATGTAACCGCCCACAAAACCGCTGATTTCGCCCGGAACCGGGGCGAATATCACCTGCAGCACCTGTATTCCCATAAACACAAGGGGCGCCGCCGTGTGACGGGTGCTGATAAATTCCTTGATGCCTTCCTTGTCCGTCAGAAAAAAATAAAGGCCGGCCAGGTGGCTCCTGAAAACCACCCCCGCTGCCGCCAGGGCAAGGCATAGCAAAATCGGAATTTTATATTTTATAATAAAAGAACGCGCCGCCGTCATCCCCCCATCCAACCCTGAAACTCCGGGGCGGGCGAGGTCCAAAGGTCATGACCTGCCGCGCCCGTGGGATTTTATCAGATTGATATCAGGACACCCGGTCCAGGGCCGCCACTCCCGGAAGGGTCTTGCCCTCCATCAGGTACAGGAACGCGCCGCCGCCGGTGGAAATATAGGAAAACCGGTCGCTCTGGCCGGCAGAATGCACCGCCACATCCGTGTCCCCGCCGCCCACAATGGTCAGCGCATAGCTGTTGGCCACGCTGTGAACCATGGACACCGTTCCGCGACTGAACGCATCCATCTCAAAAATCCCCATGGGACCATTCCAGATAATGGTCTTGGCGTCATCCAGCACTTCGGCAAACAACCGTGAAGAGGCCGGGCCGATATCCAGCGCCATCCAGTCCTCGGGAATCTCCTGAATGGGGACGATTTTCGACTCCGCCTTGGGATCAATTTCCCGGGCCACCACTGCATCCACGGGAAGATAAAATTTAATGTTTTCGCTGGCCGCCCGTTTGATGATATCGCCGGCTTCCGCCACCAGATCCGCTTCCACCATGGATTTGCCCATATCAACACCCTGACTTTTCAGAAATGTATTGGCCATGGCCCCGCCGATAATGAACTTGTTCACCCGGCCGAGCATATTTTTAAGCGCCCCCAGCTTGCCGGACACTTTAGCCCCGCCCACAATGGCCACCAGTGGCCGACGGGGATTGTCCATGGCCGAATGAAAATATTCCAGCTCCTTTATCAGAAGAAAACCGGCCGCGGACTGGGGAGCATACCGGGTGATGGCGGAAACCGAGGCATGCTCCCGGTGGGAAACGGCAAAGGCATTGTTGATGTAAATATCGCACAGGGATGCCAGTTCCCGGGCAAACTCCTCGTCATTGGCCTGTTCCCCAGGATAAAACCGCAGATTTTCCAGAAGCAGAATATCCCCGGCTTCCAACTCGTCGACCCTTTTTTTGACATCCGGCCCAACACAGTCCGGGGCCATTTGCACGTTCTCCCTGAGGAGCCGGCCCAGGCGCTTGGCCACCGGCGCAAGGCTCAGTTCCGGCACCTTTTTCCCTTTTGGCCGGCCCATGTGAGACATGATAACCAGGATGCCATTATTATCCAGGACATAGCGCAGGGTCGACAGCACCGCCCGGATCCGGGTGTCATCCGTAATATTCTGATGAGCGTCCATGGGGACATTAAAATCTACCCGCACCAGCACTTTTTTTCCGGAGACTTCTAAATCCTTAATCGAACGCATGACATCATCCTTTCTTTTTCATTTTGTAAAGATATTTCCGTTTTGACCACCTTTGCAAAAACCCCATATTTCCGGAATCATAGGCCCGGTCCACCATTTCCTCGCGCACTTCAGCGCCTTTGGGATTTTTCATGGCGGCCCGCAGGCATTCGGTCTTATGGGGACACATGATGCAGGTTTCCGGAGAAGCGCGCAACCCATGCGAACGCATGGGAAAGACAATATCAAGATTACCAAAGCAATCGGGTTTTTCCGGATTCGGTTCCATGGCAGACCGCGCTTTTTTTAACGTTTCTCTGAATACTCACGGTTCATCCGGGCGATATGCCCCTGATCCGCAAAACTGAAATAGGTATTTCCACCGATCACAATGTGTTCATGAACCGTGATGCCCACGGCCTGACAGGCAAACACCAGTTGCCGGGTCACCGCAAAATCCGCGGGTGAAGGGTCCGGATCGCCGGACGGATGGTTGTGGGTAAAAATTACGGCCGCAGCCCTCCGGTCCAGGGCCGCCCGGATCACCTCCCGGGGATAAACCGAACTGGCAGTGAGGGTTCCGGTAAACAGGGTTTCAGCGGCCAGCACCCGATTTTTGGCGTCCAGAAAAAGGGCCATGAAACATTCCCGGTCTTTGGCGCCGATGGAATGGTACAAATAGTCAAATAATGCCCGGGAGTTGCTCAGGGGATCGGTTCGGACTATCCGCTGCTCCAGATACCGGTCCGCCACCGCCTTGATCAGCTTGAGACCGAAGGCGTTTTTCGGGCCGATCCCTTTGACCGTGCACAGATCATTGACCGAGGCTTCAAATACCTGATGCAGGGACTCAAATTTTTCAAGAGCCGCCTTTGCCGCGTCCTTGCAGTCTTTTTGAGGCGTGGCCAGGGTCAGGAGCAGTTCGATCACCTCATAGTCGTGAAACCCGCTAAGCCCCGACGCCATAAACTTGTCCCGCAGCCGCTCTCGGTGCCCCGCCCCCTTGTGTGTCGGCCTGGTGCTCATTTTCCTCTTGAAGATAACATTGTAAATCCGGTGTACTTATTCAGCTATTATTTTTCAAACCACAGAGATCACGGAAATCACGGAGAAAAGACCTTGCCTGTTTTTCCTCTGTGATCTCCGTGATCTCAAGTGAGCATCGCGAACGGGTGGTTAAAATATTTTTTGAAAACACTGAATATTTAAAATCCGGTTTTCATCTATTCACCCATCATATGGCTTTTTTCCATATGGCAGTTCTTAGAGCGGTGGCACCATCCGGCAGGACGTCATGCACAAATATTGATGAGAATACGAAACCGGATTTAACGAATGTCCTCCAACTCATCCTTCAGATCCCGGGTCATCAGCTGATGCAAGGCCTCCTTCGGGGGCAAATCTTCATACAGCACTTCATACACCGCATGGGAAATGGGCATTTCCACATTGACCCGGATGGAGAGATTGCGCACGGATTTTGCCGTGCGGACCCCTTCGGCCACCATTTTCATGTGCGCTAAAATGTCTTCAAGCTTTTTGCCTTCACCGATCAGTTTGCCCACGGTGTGATTCCGGCTGAGAGACCCGGTGCAGGTCAGGATCAGATCCCCCATGCCGGCCAGCCCGGAAAACGTATGGGGATTGGCGCCCAAGCGAACCCCCAGCCGCCGCATTTCCGTAAGCCCCCGGGTGATGAGCGCGGCCCGGGTGTTGAGCCCCAGATTCAGGCCGTCAATAATGCCCGAAGCAATGGCAATGACGTTTTTCACGGCCCCACCCAGTTCCACCCCCATCATGTCGTCATTGGTGTAAACCCGAAAAAACGGGGTCACAAACACATTCTGCACAAAAACGGCCACTGCGGCATCCGGGGCGGCCGCCGTGACCACGGTGGGTACTTTTCGGGCCACTTCCCTGCCGAAACTCGGGCCAGAAATCACCGCCAGCCGGTCTTTAAACGATTCCGGCAAAACCGCTTCCAGTACGCCGGTCATGGTGAGATGGGTTTTATTTTCAATGCCCTTGGAGGCCGACACCAGTACAGTGTCTTCCGAAAGATACGGCGCAAACTTTTCCGCCGTCTCCCGCATGACATGGGAGGGCACCACCACCACCACCAGATCCTTCTCTGAAACCACCTCCGCAAGGTCATTGGTGGGATCAATATTTTCGGAAAGCGGGATCTCCGGCAAAAACCATTTATTCTCATGAAACCGGGCAATGTCGTCTCTGACCTCGGGTTCATAGGCCCACAATTTCACCGGATAACCTTTCATGCCGAGAAGACTCGCAAGCGCCGTTCCCCAGCTGCCTGCCCCCACCACACCGATTCGTGCAGACGCAGCGTCCATTTTATTCTTCATCTGACTCATCTTCCTCTTCTTCCGCCAGCCGGGCCGCGCCCACCAAACGCTCCTCCGGTTCCATGACCATCAGCCGCACACCCTGGGTGTTTCTGCTGATAACCGATATCCCTGAAATCTCGAGCCGGATAATTTTGCCGATGTCCGTGATCAACATGATTTCATCATCATCCCCCACCACGAGAATGGTGACCACCCGGCCGTTGCGCGCACTGGTTTTAATGGTGATCACTCCTTTGCCGCCGCGTTTCTGAACCGGATACTCATCGATCAGGGTCCGCTTGCCATATCCGTTTTCCGTGGCGGTAAAGAGCGTCTGGCCGTGGGTCAGCACTTCCATGCCCACCAGGTGATCGTCTGCGGCCAGGTTCATGCCGCGGACGCCGCTGGCTGTCCGGCCGGTGGGCCGGACATCGGATTCATGGAATCGGATGGATTTTCCCTGGGAAGAGCATAAAAAGACGTTCTGGGTCCCGTCCGTCACCCGGGCTGCGATCAATTCGTCCCCTTCCTTCAGATTGACAGCAATGATGCCGCCGGATCGGGGCCGGCTGTAAGCCATGATATCCGTCTTTTTGACCATTCCCTGCCGGGTGGTCATAATCACATGTTCGCCCGGTACAAAATCCGGCACTGCCAGCACCGTGGCCAACCGCTCGCCTTCGCCCAGATTCAGAAAATTAACAATCGCTTTGCCCCGGCTGGTGCGGCTGCCCTGAGGAATATCATACACTTTACACCAGTATAGCCTGCCCAGGTTCGTGAAAAACAAAAAGGTATGATGGGTGGAAGCCACAAACAGGTGCTCCACAAAATCCTCGTCCTTGGTGCCCATGCCGGTTTTGCCCCGGCCGCCCCGGCGCTGCTGCTGGTACATGGTGATGGGATTGCGCTTGATATAGCCGGAATTGGTAATGGTGACCACCATATCCTCTTCCGCGATCATGTCTTCCAGGGTAATTTCTTTGGATTCGGCCACGATTTTTGTGCGGCGGGCGTCACCATAGAGCTCCTGCATTTCCGTGAGATCGTCTTTAATAAGATTCAGCACAATGCGTTCGCTGGACAGAATTTCCCGGAACCGGGCGATATCTTTTAAAATATCAATATGTTCCTGCTTGATTTTATCCCTTTCCAGCCCGGTGAGGCGCTGAAGGCGCATGTCCAGAATGGCCTGGGCCTGAATCTCGGACAGATCAAACCGCCGCATCAGCTCTTCTTTGGCTTCGGCCGGGGATTTGGAATTCCGGATCAGACTGACCACCTCATCCAGATTGTCCAGAGCCACAATCAAACCTTCCAGAATATGGGCCCGGGCCTCGGCTTTCTTTAGTTCATACCGGGTCCGCCGGATAATGATTTCCTTGCGGTGGATGATAAAATGCTCCAGGATTTCTTTCAGGCTCATCACCTGGGGCCGCTTGTTGACCACCGCCAGAAAAATAATGCCGAAATTGCTTTCAAGGGCTGTGTGTTTGTAGAGCTGGTTTAAAATAATTTCCGGAATCTGGTCTTTTTTGAGTGCAATGGCAATGCGAATACCCTCCTTGTCCGACTCGTCCCGCACATACCGGATGCCCTCGATCTGCTTGTCCTTAACCAGCTGGGCAATTTTCAGAATCAGATTCGCCTTGTTGACCTGATAGGGAATTTCCCGGACCACAATGGTCTCAGATTTGTTTTTAGTGTCCTGCTCCACATCCACCAGAGCCCGGATCCGGATCTTGCCCCGCCCGGTTTTATAGGCGTCAATGATGCCCTGGTTGCCGTAAATGATCCCGCCGGTGGGAAAGTCCGGGCCGGAAAGGTGCGTAATGAGCTCCTCAAATTCAATATCCGGATTATCAATAAGGGATTTAATGGCGTTGCACAGTTCGGTCAGGTTGTGGGGGGGGATATTGGTGGCCATCCCCACGGCAATACCGGATGACCCGTTGAGCAGCAGGTTCGGCACCTTGGCCGGCAGTACCTCCGGCTCTTCAAGGCTTTCATCGTAATTGATGGTGAAATCGACGGTTTCCTTGTCAATGTCCGCCAGCATTTCGTGCGCCAGGCGCATCATGCGGACTTCCGTGTACCGCATGGCGGCCGGGGGGTCCCCGTCAACAGACCCGAAGTTCCCCTGCCCCTGAACCAGGGGATATCGCAAAGAAAAGGTCTGGGCCATGCGGACCAGGGCGTCATACACGGCTGAATCCCCGTGAGGATGATATTTACCGATAACATCACCGACAATTCGCGCGGATTTCTTATACGGCTTATTCCAGTCGTTGTTCAGATCGCTCATGGCGAACAAGATCCGGCGATGCACCGGTTTTAAACCATCCCGGACATCAGGCAGCGCTCTTCCGATGATGACGCTCATCGCGTAATCCAGATACGACTGCTTCATCTCCTGTTCTATACTAATTTCATTTTTTCTTTCTTCCACCTGATTCATATCGCCTTTCCTGGCCAAAAACGGTCAACACCCGTCCTGCCGTATCCTTCAATGAATAAAAGCCCGTCGCTGATGCGTTTATAAAAAATATAGACCCGGATAAACCGGGAAACCGTCACTTGAGGTTGACGACTTTAAATTTTGAAAGCGGTGTCCTTATTTGCTGATAAATCCAAGCGCGGCGAATCCCAGAAGGACTTCATAAATGATCAGGGCGGTGTAGTTGCCCAGGGCAAAATAGACAATCCCGCCGCCGATGATGGCCGGAACCCCCATGAGAACCAGCGTTCCCAGTTTTTTGCTGATGACTGACATAGACATGTTTTCAAGTCTCCTTAAATTTTATGTTTCCCGCCGGGCGGGAGGGTTTTGAAAGATGGTTGCAGGTTTCAGGTTGCAGGTTATAGGTGTCGGGTGCCAGGTTTTTGTCCTACGTTGAAGCAGCTGAGATGCGGCGCGCCATAAAAATTGGCCTTTTTGCACAGCCGTCACCATCTGACTCGCAAAAATATCTGACACCCGACCACTGAAACCAGTCTGATACGGATGGCACCCGTTTTATGCCTCCATTTTCTTATCAAACAATCATTCCAGGCTTCTTCTTAAGCCTCAATGATCATGGCCAGCCCCATACCGCCGCCGATACACATGGAAATCAGACCGGTTTTTGCCTGGTTTGTCCGCATGAGGTTGAGGCAGGTGGTCATCTGGCGCGCGCCGGTACAGCCGATGGGATGGCCCAGGGAAATCCCGCTGCCCACCTGATTGGGCTTGTCCAGGGGAATATTGAGTTCCCGCATGCAGGCAATGGCCTGGGATGCAAACGCTTCGTTCAGTTCAATCACATCCATGTCAGTGATCTGCATGCCGGTTTTTGCCAGCACCTTGCGGATGGCCGGAATGGGACCAAGGCCCATGTATGCGGGGTCCAGTCCGCCGCCGGCAAAGGCTTTGACCGTTGCCAGAGGGGTGAGATTCAGCGCTTTGGCTTTGGCCGCGCTCATCATCACCACGGCGGCCGCGCCGTCATTGATGCCGGAGGCATTGCCCGCGGTGACCGTGCCGTCTTTCTTAAACACCGGCCGCAGTTTGGCCATTTTTTCCATGCTGGTTTCCATGGGCCGCTCGTCCGTATCCACGGTCACGTCCCCTTTGCGGCCGGAAATCACGACCGGAACGATTTCTCTGGCAAAGGTGCCGTCCGCGATGGCGGCCCGGGCCCGGTTATGGCTGAGCAGGGACAGTTCATCCTGCTCCTCTCTGGAAATCTGATATTTTTCCGCAATATTTTCCGCGGTCACCCCCATGTGATAGCCGTAGAAAATTTCATAGAGACCGTCATAGACCATGAGATCATAGACATCGCCTTTGCCGGTCACTTCCATGCGGTGGCCCCACCGGGCGTTGGGAAGCGCCATGGGCGCCGAACTCATGCTTTCCTGACCGCCGGCGATAATAACGTCCGCCTCTCCGCACATAATGGCGGACGCGCCCAGGGCGATGGACTTAAGACCGGATGCGCAAACCTTATTGATGGTAAAGGCCGGGGTTTCCTTGGGGATGCCGGCCCGGATCATGGCCTGGCGGCCGGGATTCTGGCCCTGACCGGCCAAAAGCACATTGCCCATGATCACTTCATCCACCACAACGGGAGTGGCATTGTCATCCCAGTCGTTCTGCTTGCTTTCCAGATCGATTCTGCCCTGGTCTTTCAAGGCATCCGGTGCTGCTGCTTTCATGCCATCACTCACCACCGGCCGAAGACCGGCCCGTTTAACGGCTTCATGAATGGCCAACGCACCCAGATCGATGGCTGAAACGGTTTTCAAACTGCCGCCGAATGAACCCACCGGGGTTCGCGCGCTACTGACAATGACTGCCTCTTGCATATGCAATTCCTCCCTGCTATAAATTTGGATAATCTATTTTAATTTATGTTCCATTGATAACTGATTATTTCAATAATAACAGCAACAACATGATGGCGGATAAAATATTTTTTGTACCAAAAGGTACTTTAAAACACAAGAACAAACCACATGCAAGATGGAATCCGTTTGGCCGGATATCGGGTTATTTTTACATCATACCATCGGCCATGGGTCACCCTTTTTCTATCCCTTCCCATGCCGCAGGGCCGTCCCTCCCATGTGCCTGATTGCCCTTGCCATCCGCGCCCATCCCCGCTACCCGCTGATCGTTGCGGCCAATCGGGATGAATTTTATCACCGGCCCACGGCCCCCCTCTCTTTCTGGCCGGATCATCCGGAAATTCTGGCCGGCCGGGATCTTGAGCAAAACGGCACTTGGCTGGGCGTCACACAAACCGGACGCATGGCAGCCATTACCAATTTCCGGGAACCAGCAGCCATGAACAAAAGCGCCCCTTCCCGGGGTCTCCTGGTAAGTGATTTTCTGATTTCAGACCAATCGCCCGCGGATTATCTGCGCGCTGTCCGGGATTCCGGAAAAGAATACAACGGATTCAACCTGGTGGCTGGCGATGTCCGCGAACTCTGGTGGTATTCCAACAAAAAGCAGGATATTGTCAAAATACCGCCCGGCGTTCATGCCATCAGCAACCACCTGCTGGATACGGTGTGGCCAAAAACCCGAAAAATAACAGCCGGCCTTGAAACCATCTGCCGTGGAAAACAACCACTGGACCCGGAAGCTGTTTTCTCCCTCTTGACAGACACTACCCGGCCGCCTGATCGCGAGTTGCCGGACACCGGCGTGGGGCTTAGCTGGGAACGGATGCTGTCGCCGGTGTTTGTTTCCAGCGATATTTACGGCACCCGGTCTTCCGCGGTACTTTTGTGGGATCATAGGGGGAAAATGATGTTTGCCGAACGGACGTATGTGCCCGGGAAAATCCCAGCGGCCATGGGGGGAAAAAAAACCTATGAAATCATGCTGCCGCCGGCGGCCGGGGAAAACCTGTGAGCCGAAAACAAATCCAACAATTTCTGTTTCCGGAACTGAACCGGAAATTTCTGATCCGCGTTCTTGCGGTGGGAATTGGTGCGTTTGTTATTTTCAGCTATATCCTGATCCCTTTCCGGATCACCGGATTCAGCATGGAACCCACCTACCGGGATGGGGAGATTAACTTTTCCTTTGCCCTGAACTATATTTTTTCCCCGCCTGAACGGTTTGATGTGGTGACCATCCGGCTCTCCGGCACCCGGGTCATGCTGCTGAAGCGGATTGTGGCCTTTCCCGGCGAAACCGTGGCATTTGAAGAAGGGTATCTTATGATCAACGGGCAAAAAATAGCTGAACCCTATGTATCAGAACGGCGCCCCTGGAACCTGGCCCCGCGAACGGTTAAAGAGGGCCATGTTTACGTGGTGGGGGACAACCGGAACGTCCCCATGAACACTCATGATTTCGGGCAAACCCCGATTCACAGAATTACAGGAGCCCCCTTATGGTAAATGTCAAACACGGGATTTTTGCCCTGCTGATGGCGGCTGGGGCAATTCTTGCTTTTTTTCTGTTTTTTCAAGGCGATGAAGCAAAAATCAAAAAAAGATTCCACGCGCTGGCGGAACTGGCCGAAAAAAACGGCAATGAACACAATCTTATTGCCGCCAAAAAGGCGCATCAGATTGAAAAGATGTTTTCCAAAACCGTTCGCATCCAGATCCCATCCTATGATATTGACAGATCTTTTGACAACCGGGACATTTCCCCCCACGTGCTGTACGCAAGGGCCCGGTACCAGACAATTTCCCTTGAATTTCATGATTTCCGGTTCGACTTTCCGGAAGATGAAACCGCCGTGGTCAGCCTGACAGGGGTGCTCAACGCTCTCACGGGCTCGGGGGAACGGATCAGGGAATTCCATGAAATGGTCTCTACCCTGGAAAAAGTTAACGGAGAGTGGCTGATCACGGAGGTTTCCGGCGTGGATGTGCTGGAGAAATAAAAAAGTTTCAATTTTTTATTTCTCTATCCCCTGCCGCGCCGCCACTCCGGCCTGATAATAATGTTTGATTTCCCGCATCTCGGTCACCAGGTCCGCTGCCGCGATCAGGGCGTCCGATGCGTTCCGGCCCGTGATCACCAATTCTGTTTTTTCCGGCCGGGTACGGATGATGTCAAGCATCTCATCGGTTGACACAAGCCCCATGGCCGCCGCTACCGCGGCCTCTTCCATGATCACCATATCATATCGGCCGGATGACAGGGCGGCCCGGGCCGCCTCCAGCCCTTTTCCCGCTGCTGCCAGATCTGCATCACCCGGTGGGTCCATCACGAATTTTCCCGTACCGAATTGTTCGATGGTGATAAGATCGTCAAACCGGGCCAACGCCTTTAATTCACTAAAAATCCCCTGTTTCATGAACTGGGCAATAAATATCCGAAGTCCCGCGCCTGCTGCCCGCATGGCCAGACCGAGGGCGGCCGTGGTTTTGCCTTTGCCGTTTCCCGTATATATCTGAACATACCCCTTTTCCATTGGTCTCCCTCTTGTTTTTCCCTGGATAACTGATTCTAGGGGCCTGGCGAGTCCGCCCAGTTCCCCTCACCCCGTCAGCGGTTACAGGAGGACGCCGCAGATGCCAGGCATCGGCGGGCAGCATATACTGACCTGTTTGAGAACAGACCAATCGCACTGCAGATGGGGCGGCCTGTGATTGCTGACAACATTTAAACTTGTAAATCCTCACACTTTCCCATATCATTTTTCCCCTGACACGGGCAACCGGATTATCTGAATTCTCCGAGCGCCCCTTTGTTAATGCCCTATGCCCCAATTCTTGCGAAAAAAAACAAGAAAATGAACCAGTGTCTACGAAAGGCGATTTTCCAGCAAAGGGTGTCAGTGTTCAGGTGCCCGTTTTTAGATGCCGGAAAAAGCGACCCTGACACCTGCAGCATGGAACCTGAAACCACTATTACAGAACTGGCCTATGGGTTGCGGGTTCCCTGCGTTGGCATATTAATTACAATCAAAAATTTTTCTTAAAATCCATCATAAAAAGGAATCAACGCCATGAAAGATCCATTGTTCGAACCCATTAAAATCAATCAGCTGGAGCTGAAAAACCGCATTTATCTGCCGGCCATGCACCTTGGCATGGCGGATAATTTTGAAGTCACGGACCAGATTATAGAATTCTACGCGGAACGCGCCCGCGGCGGCGTGGCCATGATCTGCGTGGGCTATGCCACGGTAGACGACCTGTCCGGCAACACCACCAATATCGGCGCTCACAGCGATGATTTCATCCCCGGACTTACCCGGCTGGCGGACGCAATCAAAGACAACGGCGCCCGGTCCTGCGTCCAGATCAATCATGCGGGCCGGTACAATTTTTCTTTCTTTTTAAACGGCAAGCAGCCGGTGGCGCCGTCCGCGGTAGCCTCCCGCATGACCGGGGAAACCCCCAAGGCGTTGGAAAAAGATGAAATTCTTCAGATTATCGACAACTTTGCCCAGGCGGCGCGGCGGGTCAAAAAAGCCGGGTTTGACGCGGTGGAAGTGTTGAGCGGCACCGGATATCTGATCAGCGAATTTCTCTCCCCCCTTACCAACCAGCGCACGGATGAATATGGCGGATCCCTGGAAAACCGGATGCGCTTCGGCCTGGAAGTCGTGCGCGCCATCCGGGACCAGGTGGGATCCGACTTTCCCATCATTGTCCGCATGAACGGCAATGATTTCATGCCCGGCGGCCAGGGACGGGACGAACTGCGGGAATACGCGCGGGCCCTGGCGGAACAGGCCGGGGTGGACGCTATCTGCGTTAATGTGGGATGGCATGAGGCCCGGGTGCCCCAGATTACGGCAGCCGTTCCCCGGGGCGCGTTTGCCTATCTTTCCCGGGGCATCAAGGAAGTGGTGAACGTGCCAGTGATCGCCAGCCACCGCATCAATGATCCGGACACGGCCCGGGAAATCATCAGTGACGGCATGTGCGACATGGTGGCCATGGGCCGGAGCCTGATCGCGGACCCGGATCTGCCGGAAAAAGCCCAGGAAGGCCGTGAAGAGGAAATTGTGCACTGCATTGCCTGCGCTCAGGGCTGTTTTGACAATCTGTTCAAACTCAAACATGTGGAATGCCTGTGCAACCCGCGGGCCGGATATGAGTGCGAGGGGGCCTGTACGCTGGCCCGCACCCCCAAAAAAGTCATGGTCATCGGCGGGGGCGCGGCCGGCATGAGCGCAGCCATTGCCGCAGCCGACCGGGGGCACCAGGTGAGCCTCTATGAAAAAGACACTGAACTCGGGGGGCAGCTTCACCTGGCCGGAGCCCCTCCGGGACGGGAGGAATTTATTGAACTGGCCTATGACCTGGAAACCCAGGTGTATTACCGGGACATCGATATCCATCTGGATGCGGTGGTGGATGCGGCCGTGATCGAAGCGGAACAACCCGACCATGTTATTCTGGCCACCGGTGCCGCACCCATGACACCGCCCATCCCCGGGGTGGAGCTGCCTCATGTGGTTCAGGCCTGGGATGTGCTGGCGGACCGGGTCTATACCGGAAAGCGGGTGGTGATTGTGGGCGGCGGGGCCGTGGGTGTGGAAACGGCCCTGTTTCTGGCGGAAAAAGGCACCCTTTCCGCCGACGTTTTGAAATTTTTGTTTGTGAACAAGGCCGAAACCCCGGAAGTGCTCTATGAAATGGCCACCCGGGGCACCAAGAAAATTACCGTTATTGAAATGATCGACAAGATCGGCAAGGATTTCGGGAAAACCACCCGCTGGGGCATGCTTCAGGATGTGAAACGCTATGGTGTGGAATCCAAAGTGACGGCCAAAGCGCTCGAAATTACATCCACAGGCATTAAAATCGAGGCTCCGGAGGGCACCGAGGAAATCCCGGCGGACACCGTGGTCCTGGCTGTGGGGTCCCGGCCGATCAACACGCTTGAGGAAATTATCACATCCAAAAACATCCCCTGCGACGTGATCGGTGACGCCCAAAACATCGGCATGGCCTTTGACGCGGTGCACCAGGGCTATCGGGCGGGACGGGCTATTTAGAAGGGGCCTGGAGAATCTCGCAGACAAACCGGGCCGACTGAACCCGGGTTATCGGTTGCACATTACAGGTTGCAGGTGTCGGGTGTCAGCGGCAGGCGTCCTGAAACCTGACACCCGACACCTTGTGTTGTTTCCGCACTGTGGCCGAAAATTGTTCAAAAATTCAATTACTTTAAAAACCAAGGACATCAATGAATGATTGCTGAATACCTGAACCATAAAGCCGAGCGGGAAGCCTTGGGCATCCCGCCGAAACCCTTGACCGAACCCCAGGTGCGGGAACTGGTCCAACTGCTGCAGTATCCGGTGGGGCAGGATGAAAATCTGCTGCTGGATCTCATTACCCACCAGGTGCCGGCCGGTGTTGACGAGGCAGCGGAAGTCAAGGCCAAGTTCCTCTCCAGCATTGCCACGAACAAAAGTCAATGCCCACTCATCTCCCGCCAGAAAGCAGTTTTTCTGCTGTCCACCATGGGCGGGGGTTATAACATCTCACCTCTCATCGAGCTGCTGGATGATCCGGATCTGGGGCAGGACGCGGCAGAGGGCCTGTCCAGACTGATTCTGATCTTTGACGCCTTTGACACGGTGTTTGAAAAATCCAAAACCAACCCCCTGGCCCGGCAGGTGGTGGACACCTGGGCCGAAGGCCTGTGGTTTACGGAAAAATCTACCCTGCCGGCGGAAATCCGGCTCACGGTCTATAAAGTGGACGGTGAAATCAACACAGATGATTTTTCCCCGGCCGGCGAAGCCTGGAGCCGGCCGGACATTCCCCTGCATGCCCTTTCCATGCTTGCCTCCCGCACCCCGGACAACACCATGGAGACCATCGACGCATTAAAGAAAAACAATCTGCCCATCGCGTTTGTGGGGGATGTCGTGGGAACGGGATCTTCCCGAAAATCCGCGGCCAACTCCGTGATCTGGCATTTTGGCGAAGACATTCCCTACGTGCCCAACAAGCGACGGGGAGGCGTGGTGATCGGCGGGTCCATTGCGCCCATTTTCTTTAATTCCCTGGAAGACGCGGGGGCCCTGCCCGTTGAATGTGATGTCACCAAAATCCGCCACGGCGATACCATCACGGTTTTGCCCTATGAAAACCGTATTGTGAACGCGGACACGGGCGAAGAACTGGCCCGGTTCACGTTCAAAACCAATGTGATTTTAGATGAAGTCCGGGCTGGCGGCCGAATTCCGCTCATCATCGGCCGGACCCTGACGGACAAAGCCCGAAAAGCCCTGGGGCTTGCCGCGGCCGATCTGTTTCAGGACCCGCCGGTCTGCACAATGCCGGCAAAAGGATATACTCTGGCCCAAAAAATGGTGGGCCGGGCCTGCGGATGCGCCGGCATTCTGCCCGGCGAATATTGCGAACCCAAAATGACCACAGTGGGCTCCCAGGATACCACCGGCCCCATGACCCGGGATGAAATCAAGGAACTGGCCTGTCTCAAATTTTCCGCGGGCCTGGTGATGCAGTCCTTCTGCCACACCGCCGCTTATCCCAAAGCCGTGGACATTGAAATGCAGAAAACCCTGCACGACTTTATCAAAGACCGGGGCGGCATTTCCCTCTTGCCCGGCGACGGCATTATCCATGCCTGGCTCAACCGCATGCTGCTGCCGGACACCGTGGGCACGGGCGGCGATTCCCATACCCGGTTCCCCATCGGCATCAGCTTTCCGGCCGGCTCCGGGCTCATTGCTTTTGCCGCGGCCTTAGGATTCATGCCGCTCGACATGCCTGAATCGGTGCGGGTCCGATTTTCCGGCACTCTGCAGCCGGGTATCACCATGCGGGATGTGGTGAATGCCGTGCCCTATGCCGCCATCCAGCAGGGCCTTTTGACTGTCAAAAAAGAAGGCAAAAAAAATATTTTTTCCGGCCGGATCATTGAATTTGAAGGCGGGCCCGAACTTTCCGTGGCCCAGGCCTATGAACTGACCAACGCGTCCGCGGAACGATCCGCAGCTGCCGCCGCCATTGCCCTGTCCACAGACGCCGTGGCAAACTACCTGCGGGAAAACATCGGCATTTTAAACAGCCTGATTGACGCGGGCTATGGAGATTCGGATACGCTGGGCCGGCGCATCGCCGAGATGAAAAAATGGCTTAAAAAACCGGAATTGCTCACCCGGGATGCAAACGCGGAATTTGCCGCCACGCTTGATGTCAACCTTTCCGACATCCGGGAACCCATTGTGGCCTGCCCCAATGATCCGGATGATGTGCGCCTCTTGAGCGAGGTCGCCGGCACCCCGGTCCAGGAGGTGTTTATCGGTTCCTGTATGACCGGCCCGGCCCATTTTGAAGAAGCGGCAAAAATCCTGGACGGCCGGAAAAACCTGCCGGTACGGCTCTGGATGACGCCCCCCACCCGCATTGATATGCTGGCCCTTAAAAACCGAGGCCTGTTCAGTATTCTTGGCACTGCGGGTGCGCGTCTGGAAACGCCCGGGTGTTCCCTCTGCATGGGCAACCAGGCGCGCGTTGCGGACGGCACCACGGTGATGTCCACGTCCACCCGGAACTTTCCCCACCGCATGGGGGACAACACCCGGGTGTATCTGGGTTCCGCCCGGCTGGCGGCCGTGTGTGCGGTGACCGGAAAAATCCCGACACCGTCGGAATATAGGGAGTTTGCAGAAGAAGCTGGGAGATGAAAGGTTTTAGGTGTTAGGTGTAAGGTGTAAGGTGTTAGGTGTAAGGTGTAAGGTGTTAGGTGTAAGGACAGCGAGACGGTATGAATTAAAAAGCAAACAACTAAAAGCCAAAGGCTAAAAGCTTAACGGAAATAGCAAGGAAACAGACTGAAAACGGAAGCTTAAAAAATTTTGTTGCTGCCATAAAAGAGCCTTGTCTCAGGCGTACTTTCCAGCGATTGCCTTAAAATGCGCACGCCGGTCGCCGTATAGTATTTTGTCGCAAACCGGGCAAAGGCCATGGGAAAACTCTGCATCGGAATACTTTCTCAGGTAGCTCTCAATCTGTTCCCACTCCCCCGAACCGTTGCGGATGCTTTTGCAGTTGGCGCAGATGGGAATAATCCCTTGTAACCGTTTATTATTATTCAATGCGTCTTCCAGCTCAGCCGTGCGCAGCTTCACCTGGCTTTCCAGGGTTTCATCTGCCAGGGCCAGCCGGGAAACCAGAAGAGCGTTCCGGCGCATCTGCCGGCTGATTAAAAAATATACCAGAATTGTCGTGGCAGCCAGGTAGAGCAGTGCGGAGAGGATACCCGTCCCTGAAAAATGCACGGGATTGGCGCACAACACTGAAAAAAGCGCCCATCCAGCGGCATAAATCAGGGTGACCAGTACCGATAAAATCACTGCTGAATTTTTTATTTTTCCCATCTTGATGTAACACCTCGCAATAAAGACAAATTTCGATTCCCACGGAAAAAAATAAATAAACTTTTTAATTTTAAGCGGCAATTTAACAAAAAATCATTGAAAAAAATATCAGGAGAAACACGAAAAAATTGTAGGATTTTGATTGATTTTTGTGTCAGTGTTTATCTGACAAACAGCAATTTTCTTTTTTTGTAGGACAAAAACTGACAAAAAAATAATCTTTAACTGACATCATTATCAGCAAAAACCGGATACTGCATCGGATGTTTTTTGGATATACAGGCGGTGATGATCCGAAAGCAAAAAATTTTAAACCCTCAGGCAGGTGCTCGAAATGATTAAACTGATTATTGCCGACGACCATTCCATTGTCCGGGAAGGACTGAAACAGATCATTGCCGATACCCCGGATATGGCAGTGGTTGAAGAAGCCGGCGACGGCACCGAACTCCTGCAGAAAACGAAGATGAATGCCTATGATGTGGTGGTGCTGGACATTACCATGCCCGGCCCGAATGTGCTGGACACATTAAAGCAGATCAAACGGCAGCGACCGGCCACCCAGGTGCTGGTGCTCAGCATGCATCCGGAGGAGCAATATGCCATCCGGGTGCTGAAAGCCGGGGCCGCCGGCTACCTGAACAAGGAGAGTGCGCCGTCGGAGCTGATCAAAGCCATCCGGAAAATATCCCAGGGAAGAAAATACCTCAGCCCGGATTTTGCCGAGAACCTGGCCGACATATTGCTGTCCGACCATGATCAGCCGCCGCATGCGGCCCTGTCTGACCGCGAATATCAGGTATTATGCATGCTGGCTGCCGGGGAGACGGTGAAAGATATTGCCGAAAGCCTGTTTTTGAGCGAAAAAACCGTGAGCACCTACCGGTCCCGGATCATGCAGAAAATGGGCATGAAGAACAATGCGGAATTAATCCATTACGCCATAAAAAACATGCTGGTGCAATAGGGTCCGCCAGCCGTTAAATACCTTTTGAAAACGGCACATGCACGGACACCCGGGTGCCGCCGGCCGGCATTTTAAAAACACGGATGTTCCCCCCCAGGGCATGAATCCGCTCCCGCATGCCGATCAGTCCGAATGATTCTTTTTTGGCCAGGGCGTTTTCCGTAATACCGACCCCGTTATCCGTCACCGCAAGGGTGACGGCATCTGTCTTTTTCGATAAGGCCACCCATGCTTCCGTGGCACCTGAATGGCGGATCACATTGGTCAGCGATTCCTGAAACACCCGGAAAAGCGCGATGGAAAACGCCTCATCAAGGACAATCTCTTCAGGCGTGACGTTCACATGAATGTCAATGCCGCTCCGCTTTTTATAGCTTTCAGCCTGCCATTCAACCGCCGCGGAAAGCCCGAGGTCATCCAGCAATCCGGGGCGGAGATCCGCGGATATCCGTTTCACCGTCTGAATCACTGTATCCACCAGGCGGATGGCATCCTCGGTCCGTTCGATCAGCAGCGTCCGGTCCCCGGGAATCTGGTTTTTCAGCCAGCAGGCGTTTAGTTTTATCGCGGTCAGGGACTGGCCCAGGTCATCATGAATTTCCCGGGCGATTCCCGCCCGTTCCTGTTCCCGGCTGGAGAGAAGATGCATGGAAAGCTCCTGCAGCCGTCGGCGGGATGCTTTTAATTTTTCTTCGGCAATTTTCCGATCCGTAATATCCCGGCCGAGAAACTGAACATGCGCGATGCGGCCCTCTTCGTAAATGGGCGACCCTTCCCACTCAACAACGGCAAAGGTGCCGTCTTTTTTGCGAACCCGCGCCTCGAAATTTTGAATCGCCTCACCATTCAATGCCCGGGCCGCCATGGAAAGGGCGACTGCGGCATCTTCTGCGGATAAGAAATCATCCGGTTTGGCTCCCAGCACCGTTTCCGGGGAAAATCCCAGAATCCTTTCAACAGACGGCGATACATACCGGCAAATGCCATCCGGATCAATCAGCAGGATCATGCCCGGGCTGTTTTCCGCAAGACTTCGGTATCTGGCTTCGCTTTGGCGCAAAGCGGCCTCAGCCGCCTTTTGTTCCGTGATATCCCGGATAAAAACCGCCACCCAGACCACCTGGCCGGAAGCATCCGTCATCGGGCAAACTTTGGCGTAATGCCAGGTCCCCTCCAGTTCATCTTCTATCTCAACGCTTTTCCCCGTGGCCAGCACCTGATGGAAATGGTGTTTTCGGTTGCTACGGTTGGGTTCCGGGAAATAATCCCACACCCGTTTGCCGATCATTTGCGACATGGTGGTGTCAAACTGGTTTGCGAACTGTTCATTGGTATTGATAATAATGCCCGCCACATCCAGCAGCACCGCCAGATCGTTGGTCCCGGCCAAAAGAACGGCCCGCTCCTGTTCGCTCCGCAAGAGCGCATCTTCGGCACGCTTTCGTTCAGTCAGATCCTCCACCACCATCATGCCGCCCGCAATGGTTTCATTGCCGGAAAACACTGGCACGAAATTCGCCTTAATGTAACTGGTGCGCCCGCCGGTCACCGACGTATATTGCCCTTCGAATCGCCCGGGCACTCCGGTGAGGGATTGCGCAACGGCACTTCTGAAGCCCGGATCACTGACATTTTTCAAAAGATCAAATCCGACCATTTTACCGATGGAGGCATTGCTGATGGCGGCGCCCGCCGGGTTGCATGTCAGGATAACGCCGTTGGTATCATATTGAAAAATCCCGATGGGCGCGGCTTCAAAAATCAGGCGATAGCGTTCTTCACTTTCTTTGAGGAATTTTTGGGTCAGGCGGCGATCGGTGACATCCCGCGCACATCCGCTGAAACCGGCAATTTTTCCGCCACCGTCACGGAGGAGCGCCACCGATACGTCCAGATAGCGGCCGGCACCGGTCTTTTGGATGATTTTCCATTCAACCCCCTTTAACGGACTGCCGGTGGCATGCACCCGGTTAAACGTCTGAAAAGTCTGCTGAGCGGTTTCCGCGTCCATAAAATGCCGGTAATTCATACCGGTCAATTCCGCGGCTGGATAGCCAAGCATCCGGACAAGGGCATTGTTGAAAAAACTCAGGTTGCCGGCAATGTCCACTTCATAATACCCGTCTTCCAGACTTTCCAGAATACGCTGGTATTTTTTCTCATTTTTTCCCGGTTCCATCCTGTATTCCATTTTCCGGGGGCATTGCCCGTGTTGACAAAAAAAAACGCCGCGCCGCCGGCTCGGGCGGGCGCAGCGCTTTTCTAATCTGATCTTGCAGGGACGCTGAAACGTTAAGATTCTTTTCTCTGCGGACTCTGATGCACGCGTTTGGAAAGCGGCTATGGCGTTTCCAAGAAAATCGTCAGCGGAATGATATGCAGCTCGGCAGAGACTTCTTTTGTCCGGCCAAGCTGCCAGTTGCCGCATTTTCCCCGGCCGTTCAGATGCGCGTCGATTTTCCGGACCACGCCGTCCACATCAATCACCGGATGCCGGGCAAACACTTTGGGCAGTCCATAGGTGAGACTGCACCGGAGGCATTTTTCCGGGCGCTGGGTTAAATGAAATTCAAAAATCAGCTTATCAGCGGTGTGTTCCTTGAATTTCAAGGCGATGTTATAGGCGCCCTCCGCCGCGTCCCCGTAGAGGGCATCAAAAAACCGGTCCGCCAGATGGTCGGGAAAAATATCATTGATTGTGTCATCGCTGAACAATGTGCTTACACCGTTTTCCGTCATCCATCACCTTTTCTACTGCCATACGGATTTTAAGATATTCATCACCTGCGCACCGCCGGCGGATTCGGTAAAAGAAAGAATCACCGGCACAAACTGGGAAACCATCTCCGAATTCAACCCCAGTTGCTTGAACTGGTCGGTGACCGCGGCAAATTTGTTTGCGCTCTCCACCGCCTGGGTTACGGCCCCTAAACCGCCGGCCAACCCGGCCAGTTTATCAGACTTTTTAGACGTGGATTCAGACACGGCCGGGGCCGCGCCGATAAGCTCTTTCACGCCCGGAATCGCAGATGCCACCTGGGTCCAGTCGGACTCGGGAAGCATGCCTTTGGCCATGTCAAACAACGATCCGGCCCCGCCCTTGGCCTGGGGTTCGGTCACCCCCAGCTGGCTGGTCAGCATACTCACCAGATCCATGGCGCCGGTGGCTTCCGCAAAAACACTGCCACTGAAAAAAGGCACCAGCAAAAATACCAGCACTGAAACCGCGATTGTCATTTTTCTAGTTTTCATGATTTTTTTCTCCTGATTGAGTTTTCAGAACGACTATAAAGTGGGCGCTTGCCAAAGATGGCGGCGGCCCGGTCACGTTTTTACAAATTCATCAATAATTGATCATAGGTGCGGTTTACAGAACAAGTCAACATCTGACGGTAACCGCTGCTGTTTTTATTTTACCGGACTACGCCTTCAAACGCGGAGCCCGGCTTTTTCTGATATGAATCACCTTTTCAACCGTTGCGCAGACCTCCCCGCCCGCATCCTTGAGATTGATCCGGTATTTTCGGATGAGCGACTTTTCAGATGTCAGCGACTTGCGGATCAAGGCAAGCTCCCTGTCTTCGATTAAGAACCGGGCCGTTAATGTTGTTTTACCGGGGCTTTTGAAATAAATCGTCGCTTCCTTGTCCCAGACCACATATTCCGGCCCCAGGAGTTTTATCAGCATGACCATGTAAATCGGGTCCACGGCCCCGAACATGCTGATACCGGAAATGGTGCCATAATAATTGCGGGTCCAGAACCTTAACGGCAGGGCAATCCGGATTTCTTTCCAGGAATCATCAATGTAAACAATTCTGGCCCCGGTCCGGCGGTAGACCGGATAAAAATTATACATCCACCGGTGGATTCGGGTTTTTAAGGATTCGGCCATACCATTTTTCTTTCATCCACCTAAACTGAGCGCTCAGTTCATGATAAAAAAGACAGGAACGCCATTGTGCCGCCGAAAGCCAGATTGTCAGATATCCGGGACGGTTTCCGGATATACCCGGCCGTTGGCGCTGATTTTAAACACATAAATCAGCCCCGGCCGCAGCTTTTTGTACACCACATTGCCGTAAACCGCCCCAATGCCGTGCCGCTTCAAAAAATCCGGATCATCCGCCAGCTTCCATATAGCTTCCCAGAACATCGCCTGCTCCGGCAGCTTCAGTTGCGCCAGAAAATCCGCATACCGCCGCGGGGTTTGCGCGGCTGTCTCAATGGGAAACCCCTGGGACGGCGCCATGGTTTCACCATATACCCGACGCCATAAATAAAGCGCACGTTTTTCACCGGACAGAACCGCATCATTATGGAACATTACAATCAGGGCGTCAAAAAAAACCACATCCCCGGGAATGGTGTATTCCTGCTCCAGCACGGTTTCGAGCGGATTGTCCCGGGCGGTTTCCACAAATTTGAGGGTGGTGTAGAGGGTTCCGTCAATTGTTTCCTGGCGCACCACTTTTGCGTACCCGATCTGGTCTTCCCGGGTAAGCGCGGCAATGGCCTGTTTAAGTTTCCGGTTGTTCTCAAAAAGATCATGAATGGATTTGGACCCGTAAAACACCAGTCCCCCGAATCCTGCCACCAGAATCAGAAACAGCAGCACCACCGCCCGGAAAAACACCCCGCCGGTTTGATTGTTTATTTTATCGATCATGGGTTTCGTGCCTCATGATTTTTTTCTTTTTTCCACACCCCGTGGAAACCGGCGATGGCATATTTATGTTTCTTTTCCCGCAGGGACGCTGAGGCGCTGAGATTTTTTCTCTGCGAGCTCTGCGGCTCTGCGCGAGAGAATGTTTTTTTGCCAACAGGGGGATGCATTCCCCCGGCCCACCCCGGGAAACCAAATATACCTTTTCCTTTATCTGTTTCTGACAAAGAAAAAAGTGCCAAATACAAGGCGTGCAAATGCGTCATCCATGAGACGTACTTCCCGTACGTTGAATGGATGGCGCATGCAGCACAACGCAGTAGTTGCTCTTTTTGCTTTGTCAGATTAGATGCGGTCTTTGAGCCACCCCACCAAATCC
Organism: Desulfobacterales bacterium; assembly: GCA_963675805.2. GTDB lineage: Bacteria > Desulfobacterota > Desulfobacteria > Desulfobacterales > Desulfosalsimonadaceae > SURF-3. The sequence continues at coordinate 1,352,282 of CAXXNU010000007.1, forward strand.
GGCCACACCTCCTCCTGTGCCGCCTTGCTCACGACCATCCCCACGTGATCGTAATCTCTTGAGAAACCGGTGTCTTTGCCCAGCACCATAAACATCTTGTCCGTGCTGCCGAGACGCTTGTGAATCTTCCGGCATCCAGCGGGCGGGTCGTTTTTGTCAGAGGCCGCCGCATAGGTCATGACCGGCACGGTGATGTCTTCAAGACCATCCCAGTAGGAAACCCCTTCCGAAGTGGTCCATCTGCCCCGAAATTTTTTCCAGTCAATGGTTTCAATCATGGTGCCGGCAGATTCGATTTCCGGCCCCAGGCCAAAACGGGGGGCCGGGAAATTGCCCACCAAACGAAGCACCGCAGACAAGGCCCATGCCACGGGCGGGATTTTCAAATACCGGTCCCCATGGCTGATCTGGCTTCCGAAACTCACAATACTCTGTACTTTTTTCTGATCCAACCATCCCACCGACAAAGCGGCAAGGATGAACAGTCCGCCAAATGAATGGCCGATCCAGAACGCGGGTTTTTCCGTTGCCGCGAACACCGCCGCCTGGACCGCCGGAAGATCATGCCGAATCTGATCTTCCGCGGTAATTTTGGAAAAATCCGCGCCTTTGGGGGACCGCCCGTGTCCTCTCAGTTCCGGAATCCAGACATCAAACCCCTGATCCGCCAGAAATACCCCCAGACCCACACCTTTGTCCGATACCCAGAAACTGCGGGTGGAATACGAGCCATGGACCAGGATGACCGGCAGGGGCAGAGGTTTTTCGCTGCGCGGCCGGATGCGGCTGAGGGCCAGCCGCGCATGATCCGCCGTATCCACAGTTCGTAATTCAACTTTAACCCCCCCCAGCAGGTGGTGCGTCGGTTCCGTTAATTTTTCTTGCTGTGTCGCATCCATCATTTTCTGCTCTATCCATTTCTGCTTTATCCATGCACGGCGCATGCGGGTCTGTCGCGCCCGGGCTGCCGGCTTTTCAGTTTCCTTGACAAGTTCAATTATCAAACTATAATGACCGGTAATGTATGATTCTTCTGTCGGGCAGTCAATTTATTTTCATCATCCGGACGCGGTAATACCATCGGTATCCGCGCGGCCGTCAGATGGCCGTGCTCAGGAAAGAAAGGATGACAAAAATGGCCCATGACCCAAACTGCACCTGTTTTTTTTGCACCAACCGGGAGCGTGTGGGATTTGTCTCGACCCGCATTGCCGGCACGGATGGGGTGTCTCTGGAAACCATGAAATGGGCCCGGATTTTTGAGAAACAGAATTTCAAATGTTTTTACTTTGCCGGGGAGCTGGATACGCCGCCGGAAGTGTCTTTTTTGTCTGAAAAATCCCATTTCAGCCATCCGGATATCCGAAAAATCTATAAAAACGTGTTTGACAACCGCACCCGGAAACGATCCATCACCCAAAAAATTCATGATATCAAAAGCATCATCAAAGATGACATTTATGCATTTATCAGCCAGTTCAACATCAATATGCTGGTGGTGGAAAACGCCCTGACCATCCCCTTAAATATTCCCTTAGGGGTGGCGCTCACGGAAGTAATCATGGAAACCGGCATGCCGGTCATTGCCCATCATCACGATTTTTACTGGGAGCGGACCCGCTTTCTGACCAATGCGGTGTGGGATTATTTAAATATGGCATTTCCGCCCCGCATGTCCTCCATTCACCATGTGGTCATCAATTCCGTGGCCGACGAACAACTGGGGCTCCGCACCGGTATTTCTTCTTATATTGTGCCCAATGTCATGGATTTTGACCATCCCCCGGAGCCTTTAGACGACTTTGCCGCGGATGTGCGGCAGTCCCTTGGAATTGCAGATGATGAATATTTCATTCTCCAGCCCACCCGGATCATCAAACGAAAAGGGATCGAGCACGCCATTGAGCTGGTAAGCCGCCTGGGGCTGAATGCCAAGCTGGTGATTTCCCATGCCTCCGGGGACGAGGGGTATGACTACGAAAACCGGATTCGGGAATATTCAAAGCTCCTGAACGTCAAAACCATTTTCGTATCCCGGTGCATCAATGAAAAACGGGGCCGGACCAAAAAAGGGGAAAAAATCTATACCCTGGAAGACATCTATCCCCATGCGGATCTGGTCACCTATCCGTCCACCATCGAGGGATTCGGCAACGCGTTTCTGGAAGCCATTTATTTTTCAAAACCCATTGTGGTGAACTCCTATTCCATCTATTCTCTGGATATCAAACCCAAAGGATTCAAGGTTATCGAGCTGGACGGATATGTCACCCGGGACGCCGTGGAACAGACCCGGAAAATTTTAAAAAATTCTGTTCTGCGGGAAAATATGACCCGCCACAATTATGATGTGGCCCGCCGGTTTTACTCCTACACCGTGCTCGAACAACACCTGACCGGCATATTAAACACCATCGCCCCCTGCACCCACAACGATTAGCCGGACCAATGCCACATCATCGGATACCAACCCCCTATGCTCACTGAACTGTCCATTAAGAATTTTGCCATTATTGATGATCTGACCATCCACTTTTCCGACGGACTGACCATTCTGAGCGGGGAAACCGGGGCCGGCAAATCCATTATTATTAATGCCATCAATCTGCTCCTGGGCAGCCGGGCCACCAGTAAAATGATCCGCACCGGCTCGGACACCGCGGAAATCGAAGCCCTGTTTCACCTGCCGCCGGCCAGTCCGGTCATTGGCCTTCTGGTGGATTGCGAAATTGAATCCGGGGAAGAACTGTTGATCCGTCGGATTATTTCAAAAAACGACCGGCACCGCATTTATATCAACGGCCGATTGAGTACCATGCAGCTTCTGAACCAGGTGACGGAAAACCTGGCCGCCATTTCCGGCCAGCATGAGCACCAGCAGCTTTTAAACACCGCCCGCCACCTGACCATTCTGGACCAGTTTGGCGATATTCTGCCCCTGCGGCAGCAGGTTTATGACTGCTACCACCAAATCCTGCCCCTCGTCCGCAAATTGGACGAGCTCACCGCATCCCGCCAAAAAACCATGGAACAGATGGATCTGCTGGCGTTTCAAAAAAAAGAAATTAACGACGCAGTCCTGGCACCGGGAGAAGATGACCAGTTAAAAAAGGAGCAAAACCGGCTTAAAAACGCGGAAGCCCTTTACCAGACGGTTGCCAGCGTCGCCAACACCCTGTACACCGGAGACGGCGCTGTCGCCGAAACGTTGGGAGAAATCCGGCGACAGCTGGAATCCGCGGCCCGGCTGGACGACACCCTGGATGCCGCGTGCACGGAATTTTCCGATGCCGCCTTCCGTTTGGAAGACATCGGCCGGGAACTTGGCGCGTACCTGGATCAACTGGCCTTTGATGACGGCCGGCTTTTGGAAATCGATGCCCGGCTGGATGTGATCAATCGTCTCAAGCGCAAATACGGCGGCACCCTGGACGCGGTTTTCCAACACGCACAAACCGTTGACGCACAGCTTAGAAATCACGACACCCTGGACAAAACGATCGCGGACACAGAAACAGAACTGGCCCGGCAGCACAAAGCACTGGTGCATCTTGCCGGAAAACTGTCCGCAAAGCGCCGGGAGCTGGCGGCGGTGTTTTCAAAAAACATCGAATCCGAGCTCAGCGCCCTCAAAATGCCGGGTACCCGATTTGACATCACGTTTACGAAAACCGCCGCCACCGCAAAAACCTCCCCCTATCTGACGGCCAACGGAACCGTTATCTCGGAAACCGGGGCGGAACAGGCCTGCTTCATGATCGCCCCCAATGTAGGCGAAGCGGTCAAACCCCTGTCCCAGATCGCCTCCGGCGGTGAGCTCTCCCGGGTGATCCTGGCGTTGAAATCCGTTCTTGCCGCGGACGCATCCACCGGCACCATTATTTTTGATGAAGTGGACGCCGGCATCGGCGGCGAAGTGGCCTCTGTTGTGGGGAAAAAATTGTCCCGCCTGGCCGCCGCCTCCCAGGTGATCTGCATCACCCACCTGGCCCAGATCGCCGCTTTCGGAGACCACCATTTTAAAATATCCAAACACGTTGAAAACCTTCGCACCTGCACCCGGATTTCCCCCATGGACACGGAACAGCGGCTGATGGAAACCGCCCGGATGCTGGGTGGTGAGGACATCACCCCCGCCACCATCGATCATGCCGGGGAAATGATCCAAAAAGGGACGGTTTACAGAAAATCATTATCAAACTGACCCCCTGCAATCCTTCTTGACCATCGCGCCCAATTGCCGTATGGTCTAAAATTCGTTAACAATTCAATGTATCTCCAGTTTTGACTGAAACAACCTGAAGGAACAGTACGATGAAAGAATATGCCAAACTGATCATTGGCGGAAGAGAGCTGAAATTGCCGGTCATTGTCGGCACAGAAGGCGAAAAGGCCATTGATATCCGGGCGCTCAGACATGAAACCGGCTACATCACCTATGATCCGGGATTTGCAAACACCGGCAGCTGCAAAAGCAGAATCACTTTTATGGACGGGGAAAAGGGCATTCTTCGCCATCGCGGCATTCCCATTGAGCAACTGGCGGAAAAATCGTCCTTTGTGGAAACATCTTTTCTGCTCATCAACGGCCATCTGCCCCGGCGCAAAGAACTGACCCGGACCAGCATCATGCTGAACGACCAGTCCATGGTGCATGAGGACATGCAGATCTTTTTCTCCAATTTTCCCCGGCTGTCGCATCCCATGGGCATCCTGTCTGCCATGGTCAATGCCCTGCGGAGTTTTTATCCTGAAATCATCACCACCGAGGAAGATTTTGAAAAAGTGTTCATCCGCCTGCTCTCCAAAGTCCGGACGCTCGCGGCCTTGTCATACAAAATCTCCAGAGGCCATAAAGTTATCTATCCCCGGGCGGATTATACCTATTGCGCCAACTTTCTGAACATGATGTTCGACAGCCCGGTGAATCCTTATATCCTGGACAATGACGTGGTAAAAGCCCTGAACACGTTCTGGATTCTGCATGCGGACCACGAGCAGAACTGCTCCACGTCGGCCGTAAAAACCGTGGGCAGCGCCCGGGCAAATATTTATGCCTCCATCTCCGCCGGTATTGCCGCATTGTGGGGGCCGCTGCACGGGGGTGCCAACCAGGCGGTGATCGAAATGCTGACGGAAATCCATCAAAAAGGCGCCGGCATCAAAGAGGTGGTGGAAAAAGCCAAAAACAAACGCAGCTCTTTCCGGCTCATGGGGTTTGGCCACCGGGTGTACAAGACCTATGATCCCCGGGCGAAAATCATGAAAAAAGTCTGCGACAAAGTGCTTCCCAAGCTCAAAATCAACGACCCGCTCCTGGATATTGCCAAACAGCTGGAAGAAGTGGCCTTAAGCGATCCCTATTTTATCGAAAAACATTTGTATCCGAATGTGGATTTTTACAGCGGTATTCTGCTCCGGGCCATGAACATCCCCACCAACATGTTTCCGGTGATGTTCGCCATCGGTCGCCTGCCGGGCTGGATTGCCCAGTGGAAAGAACATATGGACGATAAAGAGCAGAAAATCACCCGGCCCCGCCAGATCTACATGGGCCTGAACCAGTCTTCGTATATTCCCATGGCCAAGCGGGAAGCACTGCCGGAAGAAGAAAAGTAGAACCTGGTCTGAAGGGTTTGGCTTTGGGATGCCTCTGTTCCGGCCAGTTTCATTGAGATCCCAAAAAGTTTAAAGTGGCTAAAGTGAATTAAAGTGCCTAAAATTAAGGACTGCGCTAACCGCGCAACCCATTTTTTAAGTAAAATAGACAATGCCGCAGGCATTAACCATAACTTTAGCTCACTTCAAACTTTAGTCACTTTGAACGTTATCCATACTTATTGCCGGAAACTATTTTTTCACGATACCGGGTGTACCGGACCAGGGCGGCCAGGGCCCGGGCCGCCCGGGCCGGGCTGGAAAGAATGGGCACCCCGCTGTCCTGAAGATTTTTCACAAACCGGTTTTCACGGGTATAATAGGAGAACCCGATATACGGCTTGCTGAACCCTTTTATCATCTCCGCCATCTGCCTGGTCTGCTCGTCAATAAACGTGCCGGACTGCTCACGGGCCGCATCCCCGGTAATGCCAAAGCTCTCCATGGCCCGACGAATGGAATGGCCGGGCATTAACACATAGGCCAGCACCGCATCCGATGCCGTATCCCGAACCAGCACCTTTGGAATGGGCATATAATAGTCCATGCTATTTTTGGAATACGTGATGTCCACGGGATTTCCCGTGCTGCCGGTATGGGGCACATAGGGCTTCAATTCTTTCCGGGTCGCATCGGAAATGGGATTTAAGACCAAACCTTCCCGGCTGCACACATCCGCGGCCACCGCCCCCGGACCGCCGGAGTGGGTCTGGATCAGGACCCGGTTCCCCGCCGGCAGAGGGCACATGCCCAAGCAGATGCAGAAATCAAACATCTCTTCAATGGAACCGGCCCGGATCACCCCGCTCTGACGAAATACGCCGTCATAGAGCCGGTCCGGCCCGGACAAAGCCCCGGTATGGGAAAACGTGGCTTTTTTCCCGCCTTCGGAACCGCCCACGTAATAGGCAACAATGGGTTTATGGGGAACAATGGACCGGGCCATGTCGATAAATGCCCGACCCCGTCGGATGGTCTCGATGTACAGGCTGATCACACGGGTATGAGGGCAGGCCCCCAGATATTCCAGACAATCCACCAAATCAACGTTTGCCTCATTGCCCACACTGATGCCGGCGGCATATCCCAGCCCGGAATTGGCCAGATAATCAAACATCTGGGTAACAAAACTGCCGCTCTGGGAGGCCATGCCGATAAAACCCGGTGCCTGCTGGTATGGAAAATAGGTGGCATTGAACCGGTGGTGGGGATTCACCACGCCGATGCAGTTGGGCCCCACAAACCGGATGCCATATTTGTCTGCAATAGCACAAATCTCTTTTTCAAGGGCAATCCCTTCTCCGCCCACTTCCTTGAATCCCCCGGAAACAACGATTGCCTGGGTGATCCCCTTTTTCCCGCAGGCCTCAAGGGTTTCCCGCACCAGGCGGGTGGGCAGCACGATAACGGCAAGATCCGGAACTTCCGGAAGATCTGCCACGGATGCCCAGGCCGTCAGCCCCTGCACGGTTTTCTCTTTGGGATGCACCGGATAAATCATTCCCTTGAACCCCAGGGCCTGAATGGAAGACAGCAGGTTCGTGCCCATGGCCGCAAACCGGTTGGATGCCCCGAACATGGCAATGTGACGGGGATTCATCATTCGGTAAAGAATTGTCTGTTCAATTTTCTTATGCATGTAATTTGCCTGTTTTAAATAAAATCTGGGAATCAAATTGTTGATGCGTGCCCGTCCAGAAATAAGGAAATTTATCAGAGATCAAGGCTTGCGAAAAATTTTACCGCAGACATATGGGTAATATTTCGAGGATAAAATTTTAAGCATAACGCAGATATCTGGCAAATTAACCATTTATGGTGGGCACGAAAAAACCACCAGCGCATCCACAGCTATAACCTGCCCCATGGAGTCAATCTTAAGCGGATTGATATCAATTTCCGCAATCTCCGGATGGGCCAACCCGATGTCGCCGAGCGCCATCAGGCACCGGTAAAGGCGCTCCATATCCGCTGGGGCTTCCCCCCGGAACGCGTCCAGCATGGGCCGGGATCGCAGCTCTGAGATCATGTCTTCTGCCTCTGCCTGGTCAAAGGGCGCCACCCGGAACACAGTATCCCGTACAATTTCCGTCATCACCCCACCAAAACCGACCATCACACACGGGCCGAACTGGGGGTCCCGCCTCAGGCCCATAACCAGCTCCCGCTGGCCGGAACGCATTTCCGCCACCAGCACCCCTTCCAGATCTTCCTTTGCCGCCGAAGCCAGGGCAGCCATCATGCGGTCATAAGCTGCGCCGACCTCGGCTGCGCTGTTCAGATTCAGGATCACGCCGCCGGCTTCTGTTTTGTGCATCAGGCTCGGGCCGCAGGCTTTTAAAACCACGGGAAATACGATTTCACCGGCCGCATCCATGGCCTGATCCCGGTCTTTGGCCAGCATCTCACGGGTTATGGGAATGCTGTATTGCGCCAGCAATTTTTTGGACTGGTATTCTGACAGGGCACGGGGTGAACTGCCGGCTTCCGGAGTATTTTTTTCATTCATCTATCATCCTCTGACTGAATATGTTTTGTAACTACTCAACAATTTTAAAAAAATATTGAAACCACCCGCTCTCTGTGGTTTAAAAAATAATGGCTGAATAAATACTATCATTTTTCAAATAGCACCACCGGCGCATTCTGAGCCCGACGGATCATGTTTCGGTTTTCAAGATACCGCAGATGAGAGAGGGCCTCGCCTGTGGCAAACCACTTCTGGGCAATGGGGAAATCCTCCCAGGAAGCCGCCACAATATCCCAGGTCATTTTTGATGCCACCACAAAGGCGGACATGGGTTCAGCGCCGGCCAGAATATCCATCACTTCCCGAAGCCGCGCCTCATGATGCGCTTTCAGCTGGTCTATCCGCTCAGTGTAATTATCAAACAACCGCCGGTGGCCGGGCAGCACCTGATCCACGGCAAGCGGGTACACTTTATCCAGGCTTTCCATATACTCTTTTAAGGGATCGGTATCTTCGGACCAGCACTGAATATTGGGGGTAATGTCTTCCAGGAGGTGATCGCCAGCAACCAAAAACCGATGTTCCGGTTCATACAGGCAGGTATGGCCCTGGGTATGGCCCGGGGTCTGGACGCAGGAAAACCGATATACCCCGATTTCCAGGACATCGCCGTCATTTAATATATTCAGCGATGGAATCCAGTCGGTGCCGTATTTGAATCCGGGATGCTGGGAAAGGGCCTGGCGCAGCAGATCTTCGGGAAATCCATTTTTTGCTGCAAACCGGATCATGGGCTCAAATCCTTCCCAATGCTCGATCAGTTCCGTATCCGGCCGGTTAAAATAGACCGTGGTACGATCAGTCACCAACTCCCCCACCAGCCCGAAATGATCCGCATGAAGGTGGGTAATAAAAATATCCGTGTCATTCAAGTCAACACCGAGTTTTGCGAGCCCCTCCAGCATGGCGGTTTTGCATCGTTTCCGGTTCAGGCCGGTGTCCACAATCAGGTGCCGGTCTTTTCCTTTGATAATGTATGAATTCAAATATTTCAGCGGACTGTCCGGAAGCGGTATCTTGATTCGGAACAGGTCCGGATATATTTCTTCAGGCATTGATTTTCCTTTCATTCAGGTATTGCCAAATTTATTTGTTAAAAATAACGAACGCTCACTCTATTTTCAAAATCCATCTTACAGACTGCTGATATTTTTTCAAGCCAATTCAATGGATGCCAAATCGTAAAGGGTGTGTCAAACCATCCAAAACAACTAAAACAAACACTCTTTCCGGTTGATTATCCGGACGCCGGACGGAATTTCAAACACATCATCGTTCAAATCAAATTCAAAATTTTCATACACCATGGCCGGGGTCTTGTCAGTGATTTGATTCATTTTTGCCAGGCGCACCCCGGTTTCATCGGATATTGCATAAATATTGTTCTGCAGTTTCACCAGCCGGCATTTTTGCCCGCGGATCACTTCCTGGCCCATGATGGCCCCCTCCTGATAATCAAAATGCCAGTCTCTGGCCCGGTCATAATTGGATTCATTCCATGCGCCACTGGTGGGGCATTGGAATGCTTTGTTATCATCCGGATAATACTGGTAATCATGGGCCCCGTCCGCATTGTAAATATAAACAAACCGCCGGCCGCCCCGGATCAGGTCTTCGCGAAACCGGTAAAACGGGCGCCCGTTTTTTTCAAACTGAAAATACATCCTCTTAATCCATTTCCCCTGAACCACGCAGTCATAGGCATAGGACGAGATGTCCCGGCCTTTTGTCGAAAGCGCCAAAAGAAGGGCCCGGTGCTGGTGATTGCCCGAAACCGCCCCCATGCCTGCGCAGGCCTGGATCATAAGCCCCATAATGAGAAACAGAATTGGAAAAATCGCTTTCATTTTCCCCCGAAAGGGCAGTTTTTTAAAGTTTATTTTATATAAATACCAAACATTTATCATTATTTAAGATCATTATGATATCGGAAAAACCGCTGGAATCAAAGATTTTCTTTTTCAGATTTTCTTTTCAGGAAATCCCTGTTGAAACTTTTGACCTGATGGATTATCCAAAAGAATTCATATCCTTTTAATAATATTCAACCCGAGCCCAACCCAAGGACCGATCTTCCAATCCCATGACGGACAAGCGTTCTCATCCGGAAAATAAAATATCCCCTGATCGCTTCATAGAGGTCGCGGTTTCCCTGCCGGTTTTTAGCACCTACACCTATTCCGTGCCCGACGCGCTCCAAGATGCTGTTGCTTGCGGCAAACGGGTGCTGGTGCCGTTTGGCCGGCGAAAAATCACCGGCTACGTCCTGGGGCCAGCCAGAAACAACGACATTCCGGGCATTAAACATATTATTGAAATTCTGGACGAGATCCCTTTGTTTCCCACGGCCATGATTCCGTTTTTCAAATGGCTGGCCGACTATTACATCCATCCCCTGGGAGAAGTGATCAAAGAAGCGCTCCCCGGCGGCATCAACTTAAATGAGCAGATTTCCATCCGCATGCTCCCGGAATCCGGCAACTCTTATTCGAGAGAGCTTCTGCCCGCGCCTGAAAAAGAAATTTTATCCGCCCTTGAAACAGCCTCCTGCACCCTGCCCGAGCTTGGCAGAAAACTGAACCGGGAAATCCCATCGTCTCTCATCTGCAAAATGGAAAAAAACGGTCTCATCTGCCGAAAAAGAGAGCTGAAACAACCGGTGTGCCGGCAAAAAACCGAGCGATTTATCCAACTCGCGGAAAAAGCCCCAAAAAGCACCCAACAGCCAGACGCCAAATTATCCGCCCCAAAATTAAAAATTCTGGATGCCCTGGCCGAATGCAAGGAAATCAGCACCCCCGGCTTAAAAGAAATCGTTCCCACGGCCAATGCGCATTTGCGCAAACTGGAAGCTGACGGATATATTAAAGTGGTTCAAAAACCCGTTTACCGGGATCCATTCGGAGAATCCGTTGCCCCGGATTACCCCCCGGCACTTACCCCGGAACAGGAACAGGTGGTATCTCAGGTAATCACTCATCTGGGCACCGGTTTTAACGCCTTTCTTCTGGCCGGTGTCACGGGCAGCGGTAAAACCGAAGTGTATATGCACATTGCGGCCCAAGCCATCCACCAAAATCTGACCGTACTGGTCCTGGTGCCGGAAATCGCCCTGGTCTCTGAAATTGAACGGCGGTTCCGGGCACGGTTCGGTGAATGCGTGGCCGTGCTCCATTCCGGCCTTTCCACCGGAGAACGCTTTGACCAATGGCTGCGGATCAGCAACCGCGAATGCCCCATTGTCATCGGGGCCCGGTCCGCCATTTTCGCGCCGCTTGCGGATATCGGCCTCATCATCATTGATGAGGAACATGACACCTCCTACAAGCAGGAAAGCCGGTTCCGGTACAATGCACGGGACATGGCCATTGTCCGGGCCAGGCAGGAAGGGGCCGTGGCCCTTCTGGGATCTGCCACCCCGTCTGTGCAGGCGGTCTTTAATGCCCGTCATGGAAAATTTTGCGAACTATCCCTCACCAAACGGGTGTTTGCCCAGGAAATGCCGCCCATTCACGTGGTGGACCTCAGGGAACACAAGGGCTTTCGGGGAATCCGACGCTTTATCACCATGGATCTGCAAAAGGCCATTAAAGACACCCTGGACCGGAACGAGCAGGTGCTGCTTTTTCTGAACCGCCGGGGATTTGCCAGTTTCCCGGTGTGCGGAAACTGCGGGGAGCCGCTGAAATGCAGAAACTGCGACATCACCCTCACCCTGCACCAGAAAGACAATGCCTATAAATGCCATTTGTGCGGCTGGTCCCTGCCCGCCACAGCGGTGTGCGGAAATTGCGGGTCCGCCAGCATCAAGCGACTGGGCATGGGAACGGAAAAAATCGAAACCGTTATCCAGGGATTGTTTCCAGAAGCCCGGGTGGCGCGCATGGACCGGGACACCACGGCCCGCAAAGGGACCCTGGTAAAGCTCTTAAAAAGCCTGCGAAACCGGGAAATCGATATCCTCATCGGCACCCAGATGGTGGCCAAAGGCCATGATTTTCCCCATATCACCCTGGTGGGGATCATTTGCGCGGATCTGTCTTTAAGTTTTCCGGATTTCCGGGCCGGCGAACTCACCTTTCAGGTGCTGGCCCAGGTGGCGGGCCGCGCGGGTCGGGGAAGCCAGCCCGGACAGGTATTGCTTCAGACCTATAACCCGGATCATTTCAGCATCATTGCCGCCACCCGGCACGATTTCATGGCATTTTACAACCAGGAAATCGCGTTTCGCAAAGCCTTTGGATACCCGCCCTTTGCCCGGATGATCCAGCTGAAAATCTCGGGCCGGGACATGAAAAAAACCGCACGCCAGGCCCGGGAAATCGGTGCCATGTGCGACCGGCTCAAAAAAGACCACCCGGACTTTGCCCAACACATCCATGTGCTGGGTCCCATCGAAGCACCCATCACCAAAAAGGCCAACCGCTTCCGGTGGCAGCTCCTCTTAAAATCCCCGAGCGCGGAATGCCTGCACCGGTTTGCCCGGACCCTGATATTTGACAATGGATTAAATATTTCCGGTGGCCCGGTCACCGTGGCGGTGGACGTGGACCCGTTTTTTATGATGTGATCTGTTGACTTAATCACATAATCACTTAACCACCTAGCCACTCCCCCATCTTGACATCAATCCAGATACCTCATATAATGAGGTAAAAAAAATCAGGAGGTGAGTCATGGGACAATTGACAATACGGAATATTGAGCCCGAAATTGAGCAAATCATTCGGCAAATCGCCAAAGCCAGAGGGCAATCCTTAAACCAGGTAATGAAAGAAATCATTTACAAAGAATTCAAAGCGTCAGAGCCTCCGGCATCTTCCTTAAAGCAGCTTGCTGGAAACTGGACCCGGAAAGAGGTTGCTGAATTCGAACTTTCCATCCAGTCCTGTGAACAGATCGATGAGGATCTGTGGAAATGAAATTGATTCTGGACACAAGCGCTTATGTCGGATTCAAACTCGGACATTCCGAACTCGTTGATTACATCATACAGGCTAAAAAATTATGGATATCGCCCATTGTACTGGGGGAATTGATGTTTGGATTTCGCAATGGTTCACGCTTTTCCAGAAACATGGAAGAATTAAACCGCTTTCTTTCACATCCGTCAGTGGCAATACCACCCCTGTCTGAAATTACATCGGACAGGTATTCAAGAATTGCCGCGCAGCTTAAAAGCCAGGGGACGCCCATTCCTTCAAATGATATCTGGATTGCAGCCCAGACATTGGAAACAGGCGCAGAACTGGTCACAATGGATAAACATTTCAAAACAATCAATGGTCTCGTGTTTCGTCTCTTTCCACCCTCCTGAGTCCACCCACACCTAATCATCTAACCACTTAACCGGATAAATTGGAAAAGTTGAAAGTGAACTAAAGTTTGAAGTGAGCTAAAGTTATGGTTAATGCCTTCGGCATTTTCAATTTTTATGTTAAAAATGATCGCGCATTTTGCGCAGTCCATAATTTTAGGCACTTTAGATCACTTTAGATCACTTCACACTTTTTGAAATTTAAAAAAGTTTGCCAAAAAAAACAAAAATCCGAGATAAAAAACTAATTCGCATGCGCAACTCGCCCCAAAAACGACCGGTAAAGCGCAGCGGTTTCTTTCGGCATCTCCAAAATCGGCATATGCCCGCAGTTTTCCAGCAGTTCCATTTCCACTCCGCCCGTGCCATGGGCCAGAATCCCCGCCCCTTCCGGATGCACGACCCGATCCTTCTCCCCCCAGATCACCAGCACAGCCCCCGGGTATCCGGCCACCGCATGCTCGAGGGTGAATGGGTCGGCCATGAGATCCGAGATCACTTTCTCAAGGATCGGCCGGTTTTGGGCGGCAGTGGTCGCAAATAATTGTTTTACCGGCCGCGGAATAAAGGGTCTGTCATAAAAAACCAGATCCATCAGAACCTCAAAATCCTGCATATTTTCAACAATAAATGGATTTTCTCCTTTTTTCATCATTTCAAAGAGTTCTGAATCCAGGGCCGAACGGACCCCGGCGGGCGCAATCAGCAAAAGGCTTCTGACCTGGTCCGGATAAGCATATGCATAGGCCCCGGCAATGGCCCCGCCCATGGAATGACCGGCCAGATGAAAGGAAGTGAGCCCCATATTTTCTACAAACGCCCTGAGCCGCTTTACCTGGGATGCGATCCCATAGCTGGCAGTCACATCCCGGGTGGATTCTCCGAATCCCGGCAGATCCGGAATCACCACCCGGTAGTGATCCGTCAGGTATCTGGAGAGACGGGTATAATTGTCCTTATCCCCGCCAAGACCGTGAATCAAAAGCAGCGGTGTTTTCTGATCGGATAAGGCCCCGCCCGAAAGATAGACGAAATCCGCTTGCTCAGTCTGGACAGCACCTGGCGTAAGTCCTGCCAGCCACCGCTCCAAAGACAACCCCGATGTCGCCACCCACTCCGGCGCCGAATAATAAAAAAGCACCAGCAAAACTGCCACCACACTGAAACCAATCACTATCTTTTTCTGCATCTGTTTTTCCATTTTTGCGCCATCCTCTTTTCAAAACGAATCATTCCCAAACTGGTCTATCCCGCATCAATTGTCCTCGCTTGTTTTTTTAGTCCAAATTACAGGATTTTACAAACATAAAAGATATTTTTTGAGTGTCGGAACACAATGCCCAATCCGGTCACCATGAAAAAAACAGCATAAAAAATCTTGACTTGCCTACCGATCGGTCGGTAGAGTCAAATTACCTATTGAGTTCGATATCAGGTAACAACACTATCCAATCCCAGGGAAAATTTTGATGAAACCACAACAACCGCATGCCACAGCCGAAAAATTAATTGATATCGCCGAAACCCTGTTTGCGGAAAAAGGATTTTACGGCACCAGCATCCGGGATCTGGCTGAAGGCATCGGCATTGCCAAGTCCTCCCTGCTGCATCATTTCCCCACAAAAGAAAAACTATACGCTGCGGTTCTCGGAAAACTGGCAGCTGAAATGACCGCTGAAGTTAAAGCCATCCGGACCGCTGCCGGCGATGAAGAGGCCCAGATATTCCGGTTCGTGCAACTGCTGTGCGATCATTCCGAAAAAAAACCCCTTCGCGTCAACATTCTGATGCGGGAGCTGCTGGACAATCCCAAACGGGCGGAAACAGCCAAAAAATGGTTTTTCAAGGCGTATTTCAAAGAACTGGCCACCATCATCCGATCCGGCCAGTTGAAGGGCCTATTCAAGCCGGTTCACCCGGAAACATTTATTCTCCAGCTTCTGGGGGCGCACCGGTATCTCATCATTTCCCTTCCCACGGTCAAACAGGTATTTGACCCGCCGGTGTACCGGCATATTCTGGAAAACCACCGGGCGGAACTGGAAACCCTTGTAAAAGAACGATTACTTGCGACAGCAACCTGAAAAAAGGAGACCTTCATGGAATTTACCGAAATCCTATATGAGAAAAAAGACGGCGTGGCCCGTATCACCATCAACCGGCCCGAGAAATACAATGCCTGCACCCCAGTCACGGTGTATGAGCTTACCCGGGCCCTTACCGACGCTTGGGTAGACCGGACTGTCGGCGTGGTGGTGCTCACCGGCGCCGGGGATAAGGCCTTCTGTACCGGCGGAGACCAGTCCATCCGGGAACCGGGCGGATATTCCGGAACAGTGGCCGCCCTGCCCCTGGAAGTGGGCTGGCAGCAAGTCAGCACCCTGATCCGGACCATTCCCAAGCCGGTGATTGCGAGGGTCAACGGCTATGCCATTGGCGGGGGCCATGTATTTCAGGTGGTGTGCGATTTCTCTATTGCCGCGGAGCACGCAAAATTCGGTCAGGCAGGCCCAAAAGTGGGCAGTTTTGATCCGGGCTTCGGTACCGGCGATCTGGTCCGGGCCGTGGGGCTAAAAAAAGCCAAGGAAATCTGGTTTCTGTGCCGCCAGTATACGGCGGCCAAGGCCCTTGACATGGGACTGGTAAATGCGGTGGTGCCCTCTGAAAAACTCGATGAAGAAGTGGACCAATGGTGCGCCGAGCTGCTGGAGAAAAGCCCCACTGCCCTGAAAATGCTCAAATACGCGTTCCATGCGGAAACCGACGGGGTGGTGGGTGTCACCCACCTGGGCGTGGGAGGACTCAGCATGTTTTATGATACAGAAGAATCCCTGGAAGGCAGAAACGCGTTTATGGAAAAGCGCAAGCCGGAATTCTCCCGTTTCCGGTAAAATGATAAAAGGAGAACTTTCATGCCAGTCAATTCCGTTTTAGTCGTGGGCGCGGGCCTCATGGGCAGCGGCATTGCCCAGGTCTGCGCCCAGGCCGGCATCCGTGTCATGCTGCACGACATGTCATCCCAAGCACTCGACAGCGCAAAAAAAATATCGCCTGGTCTGTGGGCAAATTCATTGAAAAAGGCAAGCTCACGGAAAACGCCGAAACCGTGTTAAACCGCATCACTCTTCTTGACAGCTTGCCATCCGGGCTTGCCCCGGATCTTGCCATTGAAGCGGTATTTGAAAAAATGGACATCAAAAAGAGCATTTTTCAAACTCTGGGCGCCTGCTGCGGTCCGGATACCCTGATTGCCAGTAATACATCCGCCATCCCCATCACCGAGCTGGCCGCTGTCACATCCCGGCCTGAAAAAGTGCTGGGCCTGCATTTTTTCAGCCCGGTTCCCATGATGATGGCCGTGGAAGTGATCAAAGGGATGCAGACCGCGGATGACACCTTCCAAGCCGGCAAGGTATTTGTGGAACAAGTCGGCAAAACCCCCATCATGGTTCACCGGGACGTGGCCGGTTTTGTGATCAACCGGATCAACCTGCCCGCCTCCATGGAAGCCATGCGTCTGGTGGAAGAAGGGGTGGCCACCGTTGAAGATATTGACAAGGGACTCAAACTGGCCTCGGGCCGGAAAATGGGAATTTTTGAAACCGGTGATATGGTTGGACTGGATGTGACCTATGGTGCGCTCATGGCCATGTATCAGGAAACCGGCGATCCTCGGTGGTATCCCCCCCTGCTGTTGCGGAGAAAAGTCAAGGCCGGACATCTGGGCAGGAAAACCGGACAGGGCTGGTATGATTACAGAACGCCATAATGCTTTTAAAAGGAATTCTGAAAAGATGCAGCTCAACGAGGTGGTTTTAGTCGACATCGTGCGAACGGCATTTGGCCGGGCCGGAGAAAAAGGTATTTTCTGGAATACCCGGGCCGAAGACCTGGCCGTGCCGCTCCTCAAGGCACTCATCAACCGCAATCCCAAGGTTCTCCCTTCCATGATCCAGGACAGCATCTGGGGCGTAACCAACCAGGTCAAGGAACAGGCCAGCACCCTCGGCCGGATGATCACCATGCTGGCAGACTGGGGCTGGGAAATTCCCGGGTGCTCCATTGACCGGATGTGCGCCAGCGGGCTTACCGCTATGGGGTTTGCCGCCACCACCATCATGTCCGGCATGGCGGACTGCCTGATCGCGGGTGGTGTGGAGCACTTAGGGCATGTGCCCATGGGTTTTATGCGGGTGCACCATCCCCGGGCAGCAGATGTCATGGGGGATGAATCCGCATTAGTCATGGGGCTGACGGCTGAAAATATTCACGACCGGTTTCCGGAATTCACCCGGGAAATGGCGGACGCCTATGCGGCCGAATCCCAGAAAAAGGCGGAAGCCGCCATGGCCGCCGGCAAATTTCACGCCATGATCATCCCCATTGACGTGGAACTGGCCGACGGCACGCGGATGGTGGCGAATAAAGACCAGCATCCCCGGCCCGGCACCACCTATGAAAAACTGGCCCAACTCAAGCCGGCGTTCAAAGAGAACGGGCGGGTGACCGCGGGGAATGCCTCCGGATTAGATGACGGGGCCTGCGCCGCCCTCATGATGAGCCGGCAAAGAGCCGAAGCATTGGGACTTCGCCCCCGTATGCGATGGGTGGCATCGGCCGTGGCCGGAGTGGATCCCCGTATCATGGGCACGGCGCCGGTGCCTGCCACAAAAAAGGTCCTCAACATGACCGGGCTCACCATGGATGACATGGATTTTGTGGAAATCAATGAGGCCTTTGCCGTGCAGGTGCTGTATTGCCTGGACCGGCTCGGACTTGATTGGAATGATCCCCGGGTCAACTGCTATGGAGGTGCCATTGCCTACGGCCATCCCCTGGCCGCCTCCGGTCCCCGGCTGGTGGCATTTCTGGACAAGCTGTTTGAAGAAAATCCAGTTGCCCGTTATGGGCTCACCACGTTATGTGTGGGGAGGGGGCAGGGGGTATCGACCATCTGGGAGAACCTGATGGCTTCGTAAAAAGCCCAACTGCTGTGTTGCACTGCATTCTTCGTCACTCAACGTAGCAAGCTACGCCTCATTCCTCAGAATTTGTGCGCCTTGCATTTGGGACTTTTTTCTTTGCCATGGAATTTTTTATCATAAAATCAATATTTTATCGGAGAAAAAACCATGTTTGAATTGACGGATAAAGTGGCCATCGTCACTGGCGGGGCAAGGGGAATCGGCAGGGGAATATGTGAAGCCCTGGCCCGTCAGGGGGCAAAAATTGCCATTGCCGATTTATTGATTGACGAGGCCGTGGCTGTGGCAGCAGACATTGAAAATGCCGGGGGCCGGGCCATTGCGGTAAAAACTGACATTACCGATCTTACCTCGGTTCAGGCCATGATAGCCGGGGTAAAGGAAACCTTCGGGCATGTGGATATTCTGGTGAACAATGCCGGGTGGGACCGGATGAAACCGTTTATGAAAACCACAACCGATTTCTGGAGCCGGGTGATTGACATCAATTTCAAGGGGGTGCTCAACACCACCTATGCGGTGGCAGAAGACATGATAGAACGCAACGCCGGCAAAATTATCAATATCGCCTCAGATGCGGCCCGGGTCGGCAGCATGGGGGAGTCGGTGTATGCCGGCGCCAAGGGCGCGGTGATCTCTTTTTCCAAAACCATGGCCCGGGAACTGGCCCGCAATAAAATCAATGTCAACGTGATCTGCCCGGGGCCAACCCCCACGCCGCTTTTGAATGACATGAAAGCCGAAGATGCGTTTGCGGAAAAAGTACTCTCCGGCATGGACAAAATTATTCCCTTAAAGCGCATGGGCACGTCGGACGATATTGCCGCGGCGGTTGTCTTTTTCGCCTCTAAAGAAGCAGACTTCATAACCGGGCAGGTGTTGAGTGTTTCCGGCGGGCTCACTATGGCCGATTAATTTTTCTTAAAAATGGAATCTCAAAGGCCAGCATAAATGCAAAATGACGAAATACTGTTTATACACATAGCCGTTATAAGTCCATTTTTAAGAAAAATTAAATATTTAAAACATTTTTTATCGGAACAGCCAAGCTGTTCAAATAAAAAAAATAAAAAATTTTACAAAGGAAAATGTTATGAATTTTGAGCTGTCCAAGCAGCATAAAATGCTGCAGCAGGCGGTGCGGGAATTTGCCGCCAAACAGATCGCGCCGAATGTTGCAAAATGGGATGCGGACCATTATTTCCCCTATGAAGAAGCCATCAAACCCATGGGCGAACTGGGGTTTTTCGGCATGTGCATTCCGGAGGAATACGGCGGGGAGAATCTGGACTGGCTGTCCGCAGTGATTGTAACCGAAGAGATCGCCAAAGTATCCAGCTCCCTGCGGGTGCAGGTCAACATGCAGTGCATCGGCTCGGCCTACACCATTTACCGGTACGGCAATGAAACTCTGAAACAGAAATACATTAAAAAACTGGTCACTGCCGAATATCTGGGCGGATTTGCTATCACGGAACCGGATGCCGGATCTGACGTAATGGGAATGGCATCTGAAGCAGAAGACCGCGGCGACCACTGGCTCCTCAACGGCTCCAAAACCTGGATTTCCAATGCGGATATTGCGGATGTTCTGATCTATTATGCCTATACAAACAAGCAACAGGTGAGCAAAGGCCTGTCCGCCTTTGTCATTGAGCCCAAGAACTTCAGCGGTATTAAAACCTCCCGCCTTGAAAAAATGGGGTCCCATTCCTCCCCAACGGGCGAGCTGTTTCTGGACAATGTCCGGGTACCCAAAGACAATATATTGGGAAGCCCCGGGGACGGTGCCAGGATTGTATTTTCATCCCTCAACCAGACCCGGATTTCCGCGGCCGCCGGGGCAGTGGGCGTGGCCCAGGCCCTTCTTGATGAATCTGTTAAATACTGCAACACGCGCAGACAGTTCGGGAAATCCATCGGCAGTTTCCAGATGAACCAGGACCTCATCGCGCAGATGGCCACAGACATTTCGGCGGCACGCCTCCTGGTTTACCGGGCCGCATGGCAAAAAGACCAGGGGAATTTAAACAATGGCCTGGATGTGGCCCAGGCCAAATACTTTGCCGGAGAAACCGTCTCCCGGTGCGCTCAAAACGCCATGCGGATTCTGGGGGCGTATGGCTATTCTGAAGAATATCCGGTCGCCCGGTTTTACCGGGATGCGCCCACCTATACCATGGTGGAAGGGTCGGCCAACATCTGCAAAATGATCATTGCCATGGACCGGCTGGGAATAAAAAAGGCCAATCGGTAGCCCGAAAAAAAATTACAATGGCGCCTGAAACGCAAATATGCTGACACTGAAATAATCAATGTCAGCATACCTTGCAGGAGGCAGAAAAAATTAGCTCAAACCCACCAAAATCAAATTACACTGTTGTGTGCGAAAATAATATCGGTCTGTAACTGATTTTCTTGTCAGTGATTACAGATTTTCTTGTCCGTATTTATTCCTATAAACCTGCGCAGCGCCTGATATTCTATTTCCTCACGGATCTGACAAAAGCTTCAAACGCTTTTCGTGAATCGTATTTGAATTTGTAGTTGATGGCGTGATGGAGTTTTTCCGAACTGGCAATCCAAGGATGTACCATCAGTCGCATAACCGGAGACGGGCATTTGGTCATAAATGTGAGTCGCAGATACCAGGCCAGATTGTTTAACGGATAAATAATCGGCCAGGGAAGCGGAATCCGGATATTTCCAAGCATTTTCACCATTTCCGGAAAAGTGATCGTCCCTTTCGCAGTGACGTTAAACGCCCCGACTATGCGTTTTTCGAGCAGCAGCACCATCACATTGATCAGGTCTTCTTCATGGACGAACTGCCAGGGCAGGGTTTTTGCCGGCATCATCACCAGTTTCTTCTGGAGATGCTCAGCCATGGGATTTGAAAAACCCGGCCCCACCACAAAACACGGCCGGACAATGGATACCGCAATATCCGGATGCGCGGATTCAAATTCCTTGAAAACCGCTTCAATCTCTTTTTTGTTTTTGGCATAGGTGAAGTCATCGTTTCCCCGCAAGGGGCTGTCCTCGGTCAGGGGCTGGTCATTGTCCGGATAAAAACCGTACGCGGTGGTGGAACTGGTGTAGAGGATTTGTTTCACTCCGGTTTTGGCGGATGCGGCCAGGACATTTTTCGCTCCCCCTTTGTTGATCGCTTCCATCAGACCCTTATCGTGAATGGGCGGCAGCACGTATGCCGTGTGTACCACGATGTCAATCTGCCGGTTTTCAAAAATATCGTCCATGGGTTTGCGGATGTCCCGCATCTCAAAAATATATTTGGGGTGCTTGTATGCGGGTTCCCGGATATCTGTTCCCACTACTGTATTCACCCATTTCTTTCTGCAAAGGGCTTTGACCAGACGCCCGCCGATATAGCCCGACGCGCCGGTGACCAGAATGTTCATTAGATTTCCTCTTTACTCAATTTTGGCATGGTCAGCAGTTTTACGGAAAATCGTTTGGAAAACGGCAATACAATAAACTGGCATATCATCAGCCTTGTCAACCCGACATTCCAGTGCAGCTTTTTGCGGCAAGCCGCCTGCCAAACGATTCTGGCGATTTTTTCCGGTTTTATCTGACCACCCAAAAAATTCATCACCTTCATGCTTTTGGTGCTCTCTCCGCCATCCAGCATCGGAGTGCTGACATAGGGCGGCCTGATATCACAGACATGAATGCCGTATGGCTCCAGTTCGATATTCAATGCCTGGGTCAAAGCGGACAGGGCGTGCTTGGTGGCGGAATAGACGCTAAGTTCCGGCACCCCATACAAGGAAGAGATTGATGACATATTAATGATCCGGGCCCCCTGTGCTTTTTTCAGATATGGCAACGCATAATAAGCGCAGCTCAGGCAGCCCTTGATATTGACGTCAACAATTTGAAGATGATCTTTTAAATCAACATTCTTAAAAAGACCAAACTTTAAAATTCCCGCGTTATTCAACAGCACATCCAGCAGCCCGCCGGTTGTCGCCGCAAACGCATCGATTTCGGTTTTCACGCTTTCCGGATCCGTGACGTCCATGATTCCTGAAAAGCAGCTATCGGAACCGATTTCAGACGCAAGGTTCTTTAAACCAGTTCCATTGACATCAACAATTCCCACAAACCAGCCTTTTCGGGCAAAAAACAAAGCGGTTTCCCGCCCGATACCCGATGCCGCGCCGGTGATGAGGATGGTCTTTTTGTTCATTAAAAACTCCGTTATTAACGAATCATCCTTCCATGAAATACATAGAAAGATGAGAATGCCCGAGGTTCGCGGCGGCAAGGGGGAAGCCATAGGAAGCCTATTGCGATCCCTTGCCAACAAAAAAGATGGGGCGATATCAGCTTTCCCTTTTACTCAACTTTCTCCAAAATGTGGATACACATGGCCGCTTCTTCCACCCCGATATTGCCGCCGCCGTTTTCCGCCAGCCCCAGCCGGGCGCCTTCCACCTGGCGTTTTCCGGCATTACCGCGCAACTGAACGCCTAACTCATAAATCTGGGCCAGACCGGAGGCGCCGATGGGATGACCGCGGCATTCCAGACCGCCGCTGGTGTTCACCGGCTGTTTGCCGCCCAGCTTAGTGGCCCCGGATTCGGCATAGGGTCCGCCCCCGCCCATGGGGCAGAATCCCATGGCCTCGGTCTGATGCAGCTCACCATATGCTGTGGCATCATGAAGTTCCGCCAGGCTGATATCCGTCGGTCCGACTCCGGCCATTTCATAGGCCTGATTGACCAGCCGCTCGCCGATATCCTCGCCATCCAGCGGCCGGTCCGTTCCGGTTCCCAGGACCGATGCCCGGATTTTAATTGGTCGCGCCCCGGTCATTTTCTTCAAAAACCGTTCCGAGCAAACAATGGCCGCTGCCGCGCCATCCCCCACCGGAGCGCACATGGCCCGGGTCAGCGGATAGGCGATGGGTTTGTCCGCCAGTACTTCCGCGGCCGTCATATCCTGTTGGTACTGGGACATGGGATTGAGTGACCCGTGCCAGTGGTTTTTAGCACAAATCACCGCCAGCTGCTCCTGGGTGCTGCCGAAGGTGTTCATATGCCAGCGCGCCCCCATGGCATAGGCATCCATAAAAATACTGCGGCCTTCGCCCGGCGGCGTCTGCCCTTCCGGGACTTTAAAATCGAGTTGTTTATTGACTTCCTCCATCAGTTTCAACTGAGCTTCAAAATTACCCACATCCATACACGTGGCATATGCCGACAGGGAAAGCGCCTTGTTCGGATTGGTAATCTTCTCCGACCCAAGGGCCAGGGCCACGTCATACATGCCGGCCCGGATCCCGGTATATGCCAGATGCAACGCGGTGGAGGCGCCGGCGCAGGCGTTTTCCACATTGGTGACCGGAATCGCTTCAATGCCCATGGATCGAAGCGCCACTTCTCCGCGAATGGAATGCTGATTGTCGAACATTCCCCAGAATGTGTTTGAAAAAAAGGCCGCTTGAAGTGCTTCCTTTTCCAGACTGGCATCTTTCAATGCCAGGCGGGTCACTTCATGGGCCATATCCCGGACGCCCCTGTCCGGATACTTGTTGAAGCGGATCATGCCCAGTCCGATGATGTAAACATTTTCCATATTACCCCTCATTTTAATTTATTAGATGATGCTTTCGAAATATTTCAATTTTTTCCTCGGTGTCATGCCGAACAACGCCTGTATATGCTTTGCATCCCGGAATCTTTTTTCCTGTCCGAAATCCTTCATATACCCAGCACCGCCCATCACCTGAATGCCATCGGTGGTCAGATTGCAGGCCATCTCCTGAATTTTGATGGCAGCCGCGATGGAAACGGTGTCCCATCCTGGCTCATTTCCATCCAGGGCCTGGCAGGCCCGGGATACCGTCAGTTCGGCATTTTTCATATCGATTGCCATATTGGCAAGCATCATGCGCACTTCCGACCAGTTGAAAATTTCCCTGCCCCCTTGGGATCTCTTTTGCGCGTAACCAAGTGCTTCCTTAAACGATCCTTTCATCATTCCCAACGCCATGGCAGCCGAGGCAACGGACAGGCGTGCGGTCATTTTGTCAAAATACAATTTCCCTTCGCCGGCTTTTCCCACAAGGTTTGCCGGAACATTTTTAAAAGACACATCCACCGCAGGACAGGCGTGAAGCCCCAGACTGTAAACCGGCTTGCTGGTTTCAATCCCCTCTTCTTTCAAATTCACCAGAAAAAAAGAAAACCCATCGCTGCCCGCAATAGTTGCCGGTATCAGTGCATGCCCGGCCATCCCGCCAAGCACCAGATACCCCTGCGATCCGCTGAGCAGATACTGCTCGCCCTTATTTTCCGCTTTTACCGATGGTAAAATATCAGACGGGTCCGTAAACACAGGAACGGCCATCAAAAAATCATTGACATGTTCTTTTTTTTCGGTGAGTTTTTTCAGCAATTCATCGCTTCCGGCGGCCAGCAGGATTTCATGGGCGGCACATGTCGTGAGAATGATCCCGCCCAGACTGCTGTCTTCCCGGCAGATGTTTTCCAGCACAATACACAGAGCGCTGATGCCCTGACCGATCCCCCCGTAGTTTTCAGGCAATATGGCGTGAAAAAAATCCAAAACATAGGCTTTCTCAAGAACAGAATCAAAAAAAGGCCCAAAGGGGAACTTGTCGTTTTCTTCCCTGCCCGGTGCCAGCTCCTTTCTGGCAAATTCGGTTGCCGCCTTTCCCAACAATTTTAGTTCTTTATTATTATTTGCGATCATGATTCGCTCCGTTTGACTGGTTCACCGGTTGATTAAAAAGGAATCACATTATCATCGTCGAGATTGAATTCATCTTTGAGAATCCGGTCCAGGGGTTTTTCAGATATGGTTTTGGGGATGGCATCCACGATTTGAAAATATGACGGCAGACAATTGCGTTCAAGTTCCTTGAGACAAGACTGCCGGATCTCTTCAATGGCAACCTTATCCCCCTCATAAGGTGCGACGGCGGCCACCAGGTCGCTTTCGCCGGGCGCGCCGGAAGAAGCGGGGATGCCGTAAACACATACTTCAGAAACGGTTGGATGGACCCCGATGATTTTCTCCACCAGGTCCGGCTGAACGAAATCCCCCTGCCTGCGGAGTCCGCCCCCTTTCTGAAATCAAAATACAAAAATCCGTCTTTATCCTGATGACAGATATCGCCGCTCCGGAGCCATCCGCCGCGGGTTTTTTCTTCGGATTCTTTTTCTTTTCCGTGATAATTGACTTCGGTCTTGCCGGACAACATCCGGCTGATGAGTTCCCCTTTTTCACCGATGGGCACATCATTGTCATTTTCGTCAACAATCCGGATTTCAATCATCCCTTCCGGCGGTTTCCCGAAAGAGCCCACCGGGCCGAATCCCGGCGGATTATGGGCCATACCGCCCTCCACCGCGGCATACCATTCATGGATTTTAACGTTAAACCGGGTCTCAAAATCCGTCCAGATGGCTTTTGGCGTGCCCGCACTGATAACTTTCCGGACCGGGTTGTCGCCGTCATTCTCCTTTGGCGGCTCATTGTAGATACCGGCCATCATGCCGCCCAGAAGCGAAAAGGAGGTGCAGCCGTATTTCCGGCAGATATCCCAGATCCGGCTTTTGGTAAACTGTTCGCTGACAACCGCCTTAATCCCTTTTCCCAGCGCCGGGATCACCGTAACGGATTGTGCATTGCCATGGGTCAGGGAAAGGCCAGTATACAAAATATCATCCGGCTGATACTGCCAAATCAAGTCCGCCATCATCGCATAGATGAAAAACCGGTCCCCTTTCAACACCACCCCTTTGGGATCGCCGGTGGTACCGGATGTATGGATAATCTGTGCCGGCGCATTTAAATCCAGCGGGGCCATGCCATCCGGGAGCCCGGTATTGCCGGATTCAAAAACCTCATTCAGAACAGGATAGTTTTTGTTTACCGGCACCCGGTGGTGGGACTTATAGTTGACCCCGATAACAGCGGTACGGGTAATGTCATTTTTCACTTCTTCAAAACTATCTAAAAAATCATCTTCAATCAGTATCCCTTTGGACTGGGTGTTGTTAATCTGAAAGGAAAGCTTGCGGCCCTTTGATCGGGGATCCACCGGCACGATGGCAGCGCCGACAGAAAGAGCGGCAAAAAGTGAGTAAATAAACTCCGGATGATTCCGCATCAACACCACAAACCGGTCCCCTTTGCCGATGCCGTTTTTGATTAAAGCGTGAGACAGGCGGTTCACGTTTATAAAAATATCTTGATAGGAAACCTCCATGTCACTGCCGTCCTTGTTGACAAATACCAGGGCGGTTTTTTCAGGGTCCGCGATATTGGCGCCCATGGCCTGGAATGCGGGAAGCATATTGATGTCGTTATTCATTTTCTCTCCTAAACATTGGATGCGGAAAAAACCTCCGCATTGTTAACCGATTTTGATATCAGCCGTTTAAAAACATTTAATCGATTCAACTGGTTGGTGCCTTCATATATCTGAAGCAGTTTGGAATCCCGGAAAATCTTTTCCGCACCCCGGTCATGGCGGATTCCCGCCTGCCCCATGATTTCCAACGCCATCTGACAATTTTTAACTGCCGCATCGGTGCCGGCCACTTTGATTAATGATCCCCATCCATCAACCCGGTTGATTTCTTCATCTTTTTGAAAATCAAAACAAATTTTCCGGAACACCCACGTCAAAAACGGTTTTTCACTCAGCCAGATGAAAATTTTGTCCAGCACGATGGCCGGAGTGTATTTTACCATGTAATAAATGATTTTGAGGTTCATCAACTTCCACAAACCGTGCATGGCATTGGCCTGAAACCCCTCCAGGCAGGAAACCCTCGACACTGCGACATTCGCATACATCTGAGCAAGCATGCCTTGACACCATTCATGATTGATGAGCCGCTTGCCGTCGACGATTTGCTCGGATGCAAACCGCAACGCATGTTCATATGCCCCCCTTGCCGTAGCGGTTCCGAAATACCCGACACCGACCCGTGACGCTCCCCAGATATAGGCAAAAATCTGCGCGTTGGTCTCTTTGTAGCTTCTTTTCAGACCGGTCATCTGCCGGTTATCAATACACACCTGATCATCCGGCACAAAACAGTTGTTGAAAATCAACTCACTGGCAATGCTACCTTTTTGCCCCATTTTGTTTTCGGTTTTTCCAAAGGAAAAGCCCTTTGCCCCGGTTTTAACAGCCAGCATCACCGTATTGTCGGCCGCCCGGTCGATATCTGTATAGACATGAACCATGTGCCATGTGGAAAGATGACCGCAGGAAATAAATATTTTCGTACCGTTCACAACATACCCGCCGTCGACCTTTTTGGCATGGCATTGGAGATTGCCGGTGTTCATGAATTCCGTATTCTGAGAGTCCGTCCCGGCATCCGGTTCCGTCATGGCAAGGGTCATGAGGCATGGTTTCCCCGTTTTCTCGCCGTCGACCACCTCCCTCAAAATCTTGTTCATCAATCGAATATTCCAGGATGACACCAGCATGCTCACGCCCAGGTAATGCACACCGACCAGGTTGCCCATGGAAAGACAAACAGATGCAATTTCTTCCATAAAATACCCGAAGGCGGAAAAATTATATCCCCGGCCGCCGAATATTTTCGGAATGAACATAGTATACAAGCCCCATTGGTTGGCTTTTTTCACAAAATCCATTGGCAGGAAATCGTGATCTTCGGTCATTTTCAGATCCAGCTCCTGCACATTCGGCATCACCACTTCTTGGGCAAACTTCCGGCCAATAGCCATCACTTCCCTGCACTCTTTAATAATCCCTTTTGGCTGGGCGCCCATGGCACGCAAACCGCAGGTAAAGTCATCAAACAATGGTTCTTTCGCTAAAAGCTCCTTTTTTTCCGACCGTGAGAGCGATACCATGATGTCTCCTTATTTAACGATTAAAACAATAGACAGAGGGGCTTTCCGCCTCAAATGCTTCTATCAACAACCGCCGGACGACCTTATCCGTTCGGGTTTTCGGTATGGCGTCCACCAGTTGAATATATGACGGGACCGCCGCGGCACTTAATTTTGCAGCACAAAATGCTGCAATACCGGACACATCCGGCGTTATATCTGTTTTCGGAATGATGGCCGCCACCAGGTCATGCTCCCCGGGAGCCCCGCTTGATGCCGCGATGCCATAGACGCATGCTTCTTTTACTTCCGGATGCGCCAGCAACACACCTTCAACCTCCCGTGCCGCAATAAACTCACCATAACGCCGGATATCCTGATCTTTTCGATAATCAAAGAAATACCAGCCCTCCGAATCCCGATGCACCATGTCCCCGGTAAGAGACCACCCGTTTTCGTTAATATTACCATCCGCCTGCGGAATGGACTGGTATTCAAAATCATTCTTTTGATTTCGGAATCGGAACATCAGTTCACCGATTTCATCAGCCTCGCATGGTTTGTCCCCTTTTCCTTCCACTTTCATTTCAACGTATGTTCCTTCAGGCTTTCCAAAAGACCCCACCGGACCGACACCCGGTGGATTATGGGCGAATCCGCCTTCCAGCGTACCGTACCATTCATGAATAACTACGTTAAACCGATCTTCAAACGCCCGCCAGATATTCCGCGGCATCCCGGCACTGATAACTTTTCTCACCGGGTTAAAGGCATCATCGGGATGCTTTGGGCGGGCATGCACCTCAGCCGCCATCCCTCCCAGTAGCGAAAAAATCGTGCACTCATAGCGGCGGCAAATATCCCAAATACGCCTTGTGTCGATATTTCGACTAATCACCGCCGGAATACCAAAAAACAGAGCGGGGATGATGGTGATTGAATAGGCATTGCCATGGGTGAACGGCAGCCCCGTATAAAGGCGATCTTTCGGCAGATACTTAAAAATATCCGCCGCTGTGGCAGCGTAATCATAGAGCCGGCTCGCTCTGATTTTCACGCCTTTAGGGATTCCGGTGGTGCCGGATGTATAAAGAATCATTGCATAGTTATCGGCCCACTTCCTCTCCGGAGGGATTTCAGCGCCTTTAAACGCCTCTAAAATAACTTGCAGATCATTTTTCCGGACACGCCTGTGGTTTTGCAAATAGGTTATTCCCAAGACTTTTATACCGGGAAGAACAGAAAGGACCTTGTCCATATTCTCACTGACTGCTGATGAAAAAAACACTCCTTTGGCCTGACCGTGCCGCAAGAGATACACCAGTTTCTCCCAATTGCTTTTAGGGTCCAGAGGCATCAGCACGGCACCCGTTGCAAGTGCCGCATACAAAGAAATAATCACTTCCGGACGGTTCTCCATAACGGTTGCAAAGACGTCCCCCGGGCCGATGCCTTGGTACTTGAGCAAACCGGCAAACCGGTTTCCCTTTTGAACCAACTCTCCGTAAGTGACCACTTCATCCGCCAACCCCTGGTTTTCAAATGTCAGAATCGGAAGCTCCGGATCATCTCCAGCTTTTTTCTGTATATAACATGCCGGATTGATGTCTTTTTCGCAGGGAACCATTACATTCCAATTTTAGAGATTGTTAATTTATCCACGTAACTTCCGGCGTATCCCGTTTTACGATTCCGTCGATTTTTCCTTTGGGATAGCCGATGGCAATACTGGTGACTGCCTCAAACGGTTTTCGGATGCCCATTTTTCTTCTGAATCCGGCCATCAGCGGCAGATTCAACGGCTCGATGGGGAGGCTGATAATACAGGTCCCCAGACCCACTGAATGGGCGGCA
Source organism: Desulfobacterales bacterium (assembly GCA_963675805.2). Classification (GTDB taxonomy): domain Bacteria; phylum Desulfobacterota; class Desulfobacteria; order Desulfobacterales; family Desulfosalsimonadaceae; genus SURF-3. The sequence goes on from CAXXNU010000007.1 coordinate 1,382,505, forward strand.
AGGACCATATTCTGGCAGCAAATCCCTGCATCAAGATCCGGATTGCTGATGCCATGGGTGTTTTTTAAAATAAAAACAGCCACCGGTGCATTAAAATACATGATATTATTATTCTTATCGGCTTTTTCCATGGCCGTCATCGGTCGGGGGTCCAGCTTGTTTACCATGAGCCAGCTTAAAAGGGTAAATACGATTTTTTTCCACAGCGACTTTTTTCCATTTTTTATAAGGTACAGATTTTTAAACATTCGAAGGGAAATGTTGGCTCTTCTTTCAAGTTCATGAATCATTTTCTGGTCTGTGATAACCAAAAATTTAACCGGTTGCCCGTTCCCGGCGGACGGCGCGAATCGTCCGGCCTCAAGAATTCTCTCTATGAGCGCTCGCGGGACCTCCTTGCTCTTAAACAGACGGTTGGAACGCCGGGTATAAATAGTATGTTCCACTTCCGTTAATTCCGAACGAAACTCATCATAAGGTTTTGTACCGTTCAATTTTAACGGATCCGGCGTCGTTACTTTCCTTAAAAGTTGCGTCTTATATCTTCCTGCAGGGACATTATAGCTTCCCGTAATTTCAATCGCATCTGCCGGGCACACGGCCGTGCAGTTTCCGCAGTTTAAACAGGCTTCTTTCAAGCCCCCGTAACCGATGGGTTGAGGAATCTCCCCTTTTTCCCACGTAAATCCAAACGCAGGACATGCTTCATAACAACGTCCGCAACGGATGCATTTATCCGCATTAATTTTTCTTTCGGGAAAATCGGCGTCCGGCAGATAAGCCTGTTTTAGTGATTCAAACATAATGAATTCCTTTTTTACGGCAGTTACAGTTCCATGAAATCTCTGCATTCATATTGATAAACATGCAAAAAAAATACCATTTATTTTTAAAAATCCTTAAAATCTATAATTAACTGTTATTAATAGATATATATTCAAAAACAGCTACTTTTCGAATTTCAAAAATCATACAAGAGTGTCGATATATCGATATTTAATGCCGATATATTGAACAGTCTCCTTGACTTGTGCTTTTCAACCCGTTATTCGTAAAGTATTTGACATTATTCCGCATGGAGGGCACCGCTATTGCCGAAAAACCATATTGATTTTTCCAGAGACCAAATGAATTTCCTTGCCGTGTTTGAAGTTGTGGGAACCCCCATATCGCTGGATATTGCCAACGCCGTGGCACCGCTGATGCCCAGCAGCCTTCTTGATCTCCTAAGAAAATCGAAGAACGACATTCTGCAAAAAACCGAAGATGATCTGCATTTCCTTTCCCCTGCGCTACCGAAAGACACCATGAGCATCCTGTCACAAATCAATACAAAAAAACGGGTATCTTTTATTCTTGACCAACTCAACCGGCAGAACCTGATGGATCAGGTCTCTGCTGAAACCCATGCCAACCTGCTATTGCGCTCCGGCCGAGAGTCAGGCGGATACTTTGAAATAACCCTGGCTGAAAAGTTCCTTGAAAAAAATGATCATGAAAAAGCCCTGCAATTCTATAAAATCGGACTAAACGGGCTAAGCAGGCAGCTGGAAACGGGGAAGCGCATCGCCCAGTTTATTGACAGCGTCCTGACATATTCAGACCTGACATTTTCCATGGGAAAAGAATTTATTTCAGCCTATCACCTCCTGGAATCAGCGGCCCCCATGGCCGAACAGATCGGCGACTTGCGCGCCAAGGCATTGATTGACCTTCATATTGGACGAATGTTTTATATCGGTAATCGCCGCCATGAGGCGGTGACATTAATGAAAAATGCCGAAAGCATTGTCAACGAGCTAGGCGATGAGGATATCCTTATCCGGGCGGCCGAATTTCTGGCGCTTTTTTATTATATGCAGGGCCGGTTTCAGGAAGCCATGGAGTATTTTGAAACCGGTTTCCGGTCCTTTGAAACCCGCCACGGGAGCCATGTGACCAACCCTTCCGCCCCCATTTTTTATGGGTACTGCGCTGCTTACCTGGGCCAATTTCACAAAGCCATCGGTAATCTCGACAGTGCCTGGAGAAGCGCCAGGCAAACAAAAAACAATGCGTATGCGGCGACTTTAAGGGCGTCCCTGGGAATGATTCTGCTGCTGACCAAAAAAGAAAAAGAAGCCGCCAGCCACATTAAAAGCGCTATCAAGGAAAGCGAAGCCTGTGAAAATATTTTCGGATGGTACTTTGCACAGGGCTATATGGCGTACCTCTATTATCTTGAAGGACGCTTTGAAGCGGCCAGCCGATTGTTAAAAGAAGTAGCTGAAAAAGGCAAACAGTCCAACATCGTCTATCAATTTTCATCGCCATGGCTTCTTGAGATGGTCGTTGACTTAAAAATACAGGGGCACTCCATACTCTCAGAGGAAGAACTTCATCAAAGCATCCTCCGCATGATGGGAGATCCCAGTATTCATATCCGCGGCGTCCTGCTTCGCCTGATCGCTCAATTTATTGAGAATATGAATGTCCCCCGGAATCAAATCAACATTTATCTTAATTTCATTGGTGGCGACACACACATTAACCAAAATTCCTCCAGCAGCCTGATAAACGTGCAAAAAATCTTTCTGGAACACAGCGAATCCTATTTGAAATCAACCGGAGATCCCGTCCAATTGGCGAAAACCCGGATTGAAATGGCCCGAATGGCGCTCAAAAACGGTAATCGAAAACAGGCTGTCAGCCTTGCAGCCCAAGCCAGAAAAGGATTATCCGGATTCTGGGAAGATTATTTCCCGGACGGCATCCGCGCATTGCTTCATGAACATAAAGCGAGACAGCATTCCAGCGCTGCCCCCGTGATAGACAATGAACAGCTTTTGGCGGCCATCGCGGAACTGGCCCCATCCCTCAGCATGGATGACTTTTTTCATCGCATGGTGGCTACCATGAACCGGTTGCTGCGGGCTGAAAAAGGCGGGCTGTTCTGGAGCAGGGATCAAACCCTAAAATCACTTTCGCTAAGGGCATCCCGGAACTTAACCGTATCCGATACACAACATCCCGATTTTTCGCATAACATGAAAGCTGTCCGTCAGTGTTTTAAATCGGGGAAACCGTGTATTCTCCGGTCAAAAAACGCCAACCGAAAACTGAAAGGCCATGGCGTATTCTCCCTTGTATGCATCCCGTTAAGACTAAAGGACAAACCATACGGTGTTCTCTACTATGACAACTCCTACATCGATGATTGCTTTGATTTTCTGGATGTATCGATTCTCGAAAAACTGGCCGGCCACTTAAATCTATATATTGACCACGTTCGAAAAATTGAGGCATTGATTGCCGATGCAACGGCCGTTCCCCTTGAAGTCATTGTCTCCGGGACACCACCGCAGGAACAGGCCATTCTGGCAAATAGCCCGAAAATGGCGCAAGTACTGACCAATATCGAACAGATTGCCTGCTCGGACTCAACTGTCTTGATTCAGGGCGAAACCGGTGTGGGCAAAGAATTGATGGCTGAACGCCTTCACCAGTTAAGCCATCGGCAACTCAAGCCGTTTATTATCATTGATCCCACCACCCTGCCCGAAAATCTGGTGGAAAGTGAATTGTTTGGTTATGAAAAAGGCGCTTTTACCGGGGCTGATAAACAAAAACGGGGACGTATTGAGTTCGCTCATCAGGGAACCTTATTTATTGATGAAATCGGTGAAATGCCGAAAGCCATCCAGGCCAAGCTGCTGCGGGTGCTTCAGGAAAAAACCTTTGTCAGGATCGGCGGCAGCCGGCCCATCCGCTCAGACTTCCGACTGGTCGCCGCCACCAACCGGAATCTTGCATCAGAAGTTGCAACAGGTAATTTCCGGGAAGACCTGTTTTATCGGATCAGCATCGTGCCTGTCGAGATTCCCCCGCTTCGGGAGCGAAAAGAAGATATTCTGCTTCTGGCGCGACATTTTTTCAGCCGATACAAAAAAAAATACAACCAGGCGGACTTAAGCCTTAGCAAAGAAAATGAAACCGCATTGATGGCCTATCACTGGCCCGGCAATGTCCGGGAACTGATCAACGTGATCGAACGGGCAGTAATTCTCTCAACAGGAGGCCTCCTGGAGTTACGCCTTGGACCGGCATCCGATCCCGGTGACGCCCATCCTTTTTCAGACATGCCCACCCTGGACGATCTCCAACGCCGCTATATTGAATATATCTTAAAAAAAACAGGCGGAAAAATCAGTGGGAAAAACGGCGCTTCCCAAATCCTCAATATGAAGCGATCCACATTGTACAGCCGGATGGATAAGCTGGGAATGGGCGATAGAGGGAAAGAGAAAAGCGGAAAGAGGAAGGGATAAAACGTCTTTCGCATTTCCACAGCACAGCCTAACTATTCATCATTTCAAGCGATGATGGCAGATTATTTGAAAGTCTGACTCAGACAACAATGAATAAAGCTTCAAAGTTGAGACGAACCATTTTCAAAAAATGATGCGTACTCGACTGCCGTTTGATTTTTGTAAATACACGATTCCGCACGAGGGCACAATAGCAGGACGTCAACGCGGATTTTAAAAAACAGGCGTTTGTCTACAAAATGAGGTCGTTTTACGTTGGCTTTTCGATGTCCAAAACCCGTTTTGGGATGGAAATTTTAAGAGTATTCAGAATGTTGTGCACATCAGACGTGATCTCGTTACGACAGCAGAACCGATAATTTAATTTAAAAAATTCTGTCACCTGCAAGGTGCATAATGCTTCCCGGATTCGATGCCAGGGCATACCGCATTAGAGCTCGGCGATGCGTTCAATCAGAAGTGACAGAACACAAATCCGAACATGGGTTTCAATCCGGCGAGGCGACCAATGATACATCGGCATCATCTTTATCTGGGAATTCTTTAAAGACCCGAAGCACCGCTCAATGATTACCAGGCCCTTGTATCCGCAGGCGGCATCTTCTATGCTGATGTGGTCAGCATTGGTCTCCAGAACCCATCTGCCGTCATATTGGGCGGCCTGGCGGATTTTGCCCAGGTCGATCCGAAGGCGATTGCTCTTTGACACGCTCAAATATCGTTTGAAACACCTGGATGCAAGCAGTCCAATGGCCCACTGGGCCGAGGCCTTATTTTCGGGACGCCTTGCTATTTACTCTTCAAGCATTAAAACGATGTCTTCCCGATGCCGGCACTGACGCTCGGTTTCTTTCGGGTTGTAACAGAGGATATGTCGCCGTCGCCGTTCTCCATCACCGATGATGACTTCTTTTGCATGAAGGTTCTCTTTGATAACGGTATAACGTCCTCGTTTCGTCAAAACCGCTTCCCGGAGCTCGGCTGCACTGGCCAGGCGGGCGACCAGGAGGTACTTGCCGCAGGCACGGGCCAGTTCTCTCCGTTTATGGGCCGAATTCATCCCCGAATCAGGGAACAAACAATTCCCGGCTTAGCTTCCAGCCGCGTAAAC
>CAXXNU010000008.1:0-227500 GCA_963675805.2 Desulfobacterales bacterium
AAGAAGCTTTCAGGGCCTATTTGTCTGATGTGACAGAAATTCAGACCTATCTTTCCAACGATCTGACATCCAAGGGAGTTGAGGCGATTGCGCCCATGGCAAGAAGGGCCTCCATGGACGGCGACAATCTTAAATATGCTATCAAGGATCTTGAAATGGCCATTGAGCAGGCAAGAGCAGAAATGACCCAGGGCGGAAGGTAGAAAACGATAAAACGAATAATTTACTGCACCAATGCACGTAACCTGAACCAACAAGGAAGAAGACCATGAAATCAAGCACAAAAGACAACGCGGAAGGCAAGATGCACCAGGTAAAAGGCAAAGCCAAACAGGTGGCCGGCATCATCGCCGGAAATGACGACCTGGAAGCCGAAGGCAAACAAGAAAATCTGGAAGGAAAAATCCAGGAAAAGGTCGGCCAGATCAAGAAAGTGATGGACAAGTAAAAGATGCTTCAGGTTCCACATGCTGATTTTTTCAGCATACCTCCAAAAGACAGCCGGCCGGGGCTTACAATACCGGCCATTCTTAAAAATCAAATTTAAAGGAGAACCGCTCATGTTGTGGACGATTGCAGTAATACTCGTAATCCTCTGGCTGTTGGGGTTTGTGAGCAGTTACACCATGGGAGGGTTTATCCATATCCTGCTGGTGATTGCGATTATCGTCGTGTTGGTCAATGTCATCGGGGGCCGGCGCATCACCTAGTCAGTAAAATATCTCAATAAAACTTTCGCGTTAAAGGCAGGTCAAGATGAAAACAACCCTAATTCTGGCAATCGTGCTGATTGGTATCGGGATCGCGGCTTTCGGGTATCAGGGAATCAGTTACACAACCCGCGAAAAGGTCGTTGATATCGGCCCCATTGAAATGACGGCGGATAAAACCCGAACGATTCCCCTGCCGCCGGTTGTCGGCGGTATCGCGCTGGCAGGCGGCATCGCCCTGCTGGTTCTGGCAAGAAAACAAGACTGAACACATTAATCCGGTGGACGGATGGTCGCATCTTGACGCGGAATGAATGCAGCAACAGCCGTTCCATACGGGAGACGGAAAAATGAAACAAACAATCATGGTAAAAAAAATCTTCAGTATTTTTATTTTCATCGCATTGCTCCTGCAACTATCGGCTTGCGGCTATTTTTTGCATCCCGAAAGAAGGGGGCAGAACGGCGGGCGTCTTGACATAGGCGTCGTAGCCCTTGATGGAATCGGACTTTTCTTTTTCCTGGTTCCGGGCATTATCGCCTATGCCGTGGATTTTTCCAGCGGGTGTATTTATCTGCCGGGCGGGGTGTTCTCCGCCAACCCGGACAATGATGAAATCAAAATGGTCCAGGTCGATCCCGGTAAACTGAATGAAACAATGATTAAAAAAATTATTGTCAGGGAAACCGGGATATCCGCGCTGATTAATCTGAATCAGGCAGAGGTATCTGCTTTGAATGGAATTGAGGATATTGCCGGGAAATTTGCCGGTATGAAAAGGCCCGGGTAAGCGCTATCCGTTAAATACCAATCTTCAACTAATTGATATCAAGTCGAAAAAACGAAAATAGGGATGCGCATAATGACTGAGACAATGACCAACGCGGACAATTTCTGGCTTCACATGGATCATCCCACGAATCTGATGGTCATTACCGGAATAATGGAATTTAAAGAAAAACTGGATTATGACGATGCCTGTTCCACCCTGGAAGAGCGGTTGTGTGCTTTTAACCGATTCAAACAGCGTGTGGTCATGCCATTATCCGGCTACGGGATCGCCAGTTGGGAGTTTGATCCTTATTTTGATATCCGGTCCCATTTTCACCGGGTGGCGCTGCCGGACCCGGGCGGCAAAAAGGAACTTCAAGAGATGGTCAGTGATTTGATGACCATACCCCTGGACAGAGCCAAACCCCTGTGGACATGCCATCTTATTGAGAATTATAATAAAGGATCCGCGTTGTTTTTTCGGATTCATCATTGTATTGCCGATGGCATTTCCCTGGTTTACGTTATTCTCTCCACCACTGACAAAGAACCCGGTATCCCTTTGTTTGACAATAAAAGCGCCAAAAAGAAAAAGAAATGGACACCGCCTTCTTTTATCCCGCTCGGACAATTGATGACGAATGTGTCCGGCGTCATTGACAAAACCGGTATAATCAGCGGAAAACTGATTGAGGAGTGGTCAAAAGTATTTTCAAAGCCCTCCTATATCAAAAAGCTCATCAAAAGAACGTCCAGCCGGTCTGTGGACACGGCAAAAGTTTTGGCCAGGCTGACGACAATGCCGTTTGATCCCAAAACCTGCTTCAAAGGGCCATTGGGCGTTCGAAAGTGCGTTGCCTGGTCGGATCTCATTGCACTGGAAAAAGTGAAAACCATCGGCCTGGCGGTAGATGCCACAATCAATGATGTGTTGATTGCTTCGGTGGCCGGCGCCTTGCGGCGGTATCTGATGATGAGAGGGGACCGGGTTCAGGAAATTGAACTGCGGGCGGCCATTCCGGTCAACATCCGGGAACCCGGGACTGCCTTTGAACTGGGCAATAAATTCAGCCTGGTCTTTCTTGCCCTGCCGGTGCACATCGAAGACCCGATTTTTCGTCTGCGGGAAGTTAAAAAACGAATGGATCACCTGAAGCAATCGCCGGACGCGATTGTCGCGTTCATGGTTTTAAGTGCGCTGGGCATATCATCGGCTGCCATTGCCAAAACCGTCTCCAATTTTTTCGGGAATAAGGCGACCACGGTCATGACCAATGTCCCCGGTCCCCGGACACCGCTTTATTTTTCGGGAAAGAAGGTGGATAATTTTATCGGCTGGGTCCCCAGAGCCGGGCGGGTGGGCATGGGGATCAGTATTTTCAGCTATGCCGGCAAGGTTGGTATCGGTATAGTGACGGATGAAGGGCTGGTTCCTGATCCGGACACCATTTTGAAATATTTTGAAGATGAATTGGATCATCTTTTTGAGATAACGAAGCCGTCTAAAATTTCCATCAAGCCGGTTATTTATGACAGCAAACATGAAAACCCGCCAGAGTTTTTAAAACCGAAAAGAAAAAAGATATGATAACAAATGGGTGAAATGAAACATTTCGAACCGCACTGGAAAATATACTGGGCCGTTTTGACGGCTTTTTTCTTTATTTCAGGGGTCGCCCATTTCATGGCGGGGATCAGCATAAAAAACCTTGCTGTGTTTTCTTTTTTGCCTGCTGTTTTGATCGGCTATTTCATCTTTAATCAAAACAGGCTTGAAATCAGATCAGATGCGATCGTCCAGAGTTTTCTCCTGCCCCTTCATCCCCGGAAAATTATCCGGATTGCACAAATCGAGTGGGTTGCCCTGGAAACCCGCGGTTTTTTGAGGCGCAATGCAATCATCAAGCTGAAGAATGGCGAACTGGTCAAAATCCCGCTTGCCCTGTTGAGCCCGAATCGTGAGGCAAAAGACTACTTTTGCAAGCTCTCTGGCCAAATGATGCAGCAGGATATCAATCGATCGAAATTGCACGATCTTCATGGGTTCAGCCGACTGGCCATAGACGCCACTTTAGGGCTGACGGACTTGGTAGAGGCCATGCACAAAAATATCGCCCGCATACCAGGTATTAGCGGCCCGCCTGAGCAACACCGGACCACCGGCGTGACAGGATGGGTTTATCGAAGCATCCGCACGATTACCGGGCTGGTGGGCGGCGGGATTGATGCCGGTCTTAGTCAACTCTCTCCATTGCTGGGCGAAGGTCGCCCGTCGTTCGAGCGCGAAGCGGTATTGGCTGCGCTGAACGGGGTGCTGGGCGATTACATGGCGGCCACCCGCAACCCGCTGGCAATTTCCATGCGCATGCGCCGGGAGGGTCGCCCCCTGGAACTGACAACACAAGCGATGACAGAATCCATTCCTGCGCTCACCGGGAAGGTCCTTGTGATGGTTCATGGACTATGCATGAGTGATCTGCAATGGAACCGGCAGGGACACGACCACGGCGCTTTGCTGGCCCGCGAACGGGGATACACACCGGTTTACCTTTACTATAACAGTGGTCTGCATATTTCCACCAACGGCCGTGGGTTTGCCGATTTGATCGAAGTCCTGTTGAAGATCTGGTCGCTGCCGGTGAAAGAACTGGTGATCATGGGCCATAGCATGGGCGGGCTGGTGTCCCGCAGTGCCTGCTATTATGGTGAAATTGCCGGCCACGGCTGGCTGCGAAAATTGCGCAAGCTTGTCTTCCTCGGTACACCGCACCATGGCGCCCCTCTCGAGCGCGGCGGCAACTGGGTGGATGTCATTTTGGGAAAAACACCCTATACTGAACCCCTCGCCCGCATCGGGAAGATCCGCAGCGCCGGCATTACCGATCTTCGTTTCGGCTACATAATAGACGACCACTGGCAGGGACGCGACCGCTTTGCGCATTCATCAGACATTCGGCGGCCGGTTCCGCTGCCGAAAGATGTTTTGTGCTTCGCGATGGCCGCGACCACCGGCAAGACAGTGGGCGACGTGAGAGACCGGTTTTTAGGCGACGGACTCGTGCAGGTGGGCAGCGCTTTGGGAAAGCATGAAAAACCCAGCCTGACATTGTCGTTTCCAGAGAAGCGGCAATGGGTGGGGTATGGCATCAATCACATGGAATTGCTCAATCATCCCGACGTATATCAACAGATCAGACGGTGGCTTGCCGATTGACACCCTGGGATGTCGTTCTTTCGTGTCGTACCTGGCCGGTCCGGATTCTGACTATATGACCGGACAGGCACCAATGATCGATGGTGGGATCGTTTACCGCTGACGCATCACCGGTGTTATGTCTGAAGATGTTGATCTGATTATCATGGGCACGGGTGGCCGTGGTAGAATGGAGAATGTGCTATTTGTGGTGGTGTGAAAGTTACCAAAGAATAACATTGGGTGATAGGATGATAAAATTGACGCTATTGCGCCACGGTGAAAGCGTGTGGAACAGGGAAAACCGTTTTTCGGGGTGGACGGATGTTGATCTTTCCGGCCATGGCAGGGTGGAAGCTCAAGAAGCCGGCAAGACTCTCAAATCTGAGGGTTTCTCCTTCGATATTGCCTATACCTCAGTGCTGAAGCGCGCCATACGCACACTTTGGATGGTGCTTGATGAACTTGATCAAATGTGGATTCCTGTTGAGCGTTCCTGGCGGCTGAATGAGCGTCACTACGGGGCTCTTCAAGGGTTGAACAAGGCAGAGACCGCAAAGCGGTTTGGAGAGGAACAGGTACTCCTTTGGCGAAGAAGCTATGATATCAAGCCTCCGGCCTTAGCGAAAACGGATGAACGATATCCGGTCCATGATTTGCGTTATAGGGAATTGGATGATCGCGATTTGCCAATAACAGAGTGCCTGAGAGACACAGTCGAGCGCTTTTTGATCTATTGGCACAAATTTATTGAACCTACCGTGAAGGTGGGAAAAAGAGTAATTATCGTGGCTCACGGCAACAGTCTGCGGGCACTGGTGAAGTATCTCGATAATGTTTCAGACGAAGACATTGTAGCGCTGAATATTCCTACCGGAATACCATTGGTATATGAGTTGGATAAGGAGCTTCAGCCTATCAAACATTACTATTTGGGGAACCCAGAAGCTGTGGCGCAAGCAACGAAAGCTATAGCAAACCAAGGTAAAGCTCCATAGAAAGATCAGATAGCCAACAAGGCGGATTCAGGCGGCGACAAATTAGCGGTCGCTATCGTTTGCCAACAGGGAGGAGGTGATTAATATGCCGAATAAAGATGGAACCGGACCCAAAGGGCAGGGCCCGAAAGATGGTAAGGGTAAGGGCAAAGGCAGGGGCAATAACCCTGGTCAAGGCCCGATGACTGGCGGAAAGAAAGGGATTAAGGAAGAAACCAAGAAGTGAGCCGGACTTAAAAACGATAATTGAAGGCTTGCGAACAATCGCATCAGCGCCGACCTTAAAGGCCGGGCTATCATTATGGTTGGTTTTTATGTTATGTGGCCCGGTCTTTTTGGGCTGGTAATGCGGCGATACTTTATGACGAAACTAAACGAGAAGGGGAATTACCCATGAACAGAGATAAACTCGAATCTGTAGCAAAAGCCATCGTCTCGAAACAGAAGGGCGTGCTGGCAGCGGACGAAAGCAATTCCACCCTAAAAAAGCGTTTCGATTCGATCAAAGTCGAGTCCACCGAAGAAAATCGCCGACAGTACCGCGAAATCCTTTTTACAACCGAAGGGATAGAAGCATATATCGGAGGTGTCATTCTCTTTGACGAAACGCTTCGCCAAGGCACTCGAGATGGCATTCCCTTTGCCCAGCTACTAATGAACCGGGGTATTATACCAGGTATCAAGGTGGACAAAGGCGCTAATGCGCTGGCATTGTACCCTGGAGAAAAAATCACTGACGGGCTTGACTGCCTGCGGGATCGGCTCGTTGAGTACAAACAGATGGGGGCTGAGTTCGCGAAGTGGCGGGCGGTTATTGAGATCAACGAGAGCGATGTCCCCACAGCGTTCGGTATTCGTGCGAATGCTCATGTATTGGCGCGTTACGCCGCGATTTGCCAGGAATTGGATATTGTGCCGATCGTGGAACCGGAAGTCCTTATGGGTGGCGCCCACGACATCCAACGCTGCGAAGTTGTCACATCCAGAGTCCTCGAGGCAGTATTCACCGAACTTGATGCCCACCATGTGATTTTTGAAGGTATGTTGCTAAAGCCGAATATGGTTATTGCCGGTAAGAAATGCGCGCGTCAGGAAAACGTGCAGCGGGTTGCAGAGGCTACGATCCGTTGCCTGACACGCTGCGTGCCGGCGGCTGTTCCTGGAATCGTATTCCTCTCCGGTGGGCAGAGTGCGGAAGACGCCACTGACCATCTGAATGCCATCAACATGATGGGCCCGCATCCGTGGCAAGTCAGTTTTTCTTATGGGCGCGCGTTGCAGGCACCAGTGCTTGAGGCCTGGAAAGGTCAGGAAGACAATCTGGCCACTGCTCAGAAGACGTTTTTAAAACGCTGCCGGTTAAACGGCCTGGCTCGCAATGGAAAGTATGACCGGGCAATGGAAACGGCTGAATAATCAGCATGATTTGAAAAGGATTTAAAGTTGGATGGTCAGGAATTTTCATCACAATAAGAAATAGGAAAACGTATGAAAACAAACATGGGATAGGTTTCAGATGTTTTCTAATAGGTCGTTTCCGTCGATAGACATGTCTCCAGGTCTTAACATCGTCTTTGTTGCGCCAATTGCTTTCGCAGGTTAAACATTTAATAACATCATTCGTCGGTTTTCGGAACGCTTATTTTTACCACGAATCAAGGCGATCAGAACAATCTCACCGCCTTCTCCATGGTTGTTGGCACGAAAAACAAAGGTCAGGTATTTTAAGCCCACGATCAATACCAGCGCCCAGAACATCAAAGAAAGAATTCCCATAACGTTGGCATGACTTACATCGATACCGTATTCACCGTGGAAACACTCCCGAATGGCGTATATCGGACTGGTGCAGATATCCCCGAAAACCACCCCCAAAGCGGCAAGTGAAAGCCTCGCCAATCTGCTTTTCTGTTTGGGTTTCGCGGCCTGATTTTTGGGCATTTACGGAGTCGCTTTTTCAGCCTTTTCATGGGGCATGATCATTTCAGATCCTTTTTTTTCGGCTAAATTTCCCGGTGTCGATTTTACCGCTTGCATAACGCTGCTTCAAGATATCTGAACCAAAGATAACTTATTCCCCGCTCAGTGATGACGACTCTCCGTTCTTACGTGGCGGAGCAGTATCGGACGCCCGAAAAAAGCAGCAAGCCCCATGTCCCGTTGAAGCCAAGTTTGGATTTAGACTGATTCATGTTAATTGATCTTCCGCCAGCATCACCAGTGAAGTACCAGCGCTGCACCTGTTCACGCCATTTGGTGAATCCATTAGGACACTCTCAGCGGTCGCGGTTCGTGTCGTGCATTACCCGGAAAGATTAAAGGCTCCATGCAGTCCTTCTATCACCATTTGCGTTCCGATTACGGCGAGGATCAGGCCCATCATGCGAGTGATAACTCCTAATGCACTGGCCCCGATGTAGCCGACGAGTTTCTCGCCAAAGACAAAAAGCACATACCTGATTCGGCTCTTGTCTTTTGTCTCTTATCCCCCCCAAATCTATAAAAAAGATCATATATGACCTTTCGGGCAGGTATGACCTTTTTTATGGCAGCTCCTGCCTGTTTTCGATGATCTTTTCGAATCCTATTACTTAATAAAATCAGTAATATGTATAATAAACAGCAGGTGTTTGCGCTCTGGCATGGAGATTGAATACTTATAATGGCATAAATAGAAACGCCACTGTAGTTAACGATCCGTCTCGGCTGCTGTTATTATTTTCTTCCATTTGACTTCAAACCGCAACAGGAGGCGCACCATGAAAGAACTAATTGAAATTATAGCACGTGCGTTGGTTGATGAACCGGATGTCATATCCGTGACGGAAGTCGGAAAGGGGCATACATCTATACTTGAACTCAGCGTGGCCAAAGCGGATCTGGGTAAGATCATCGGCAAACGGGGGCGGACTGCCGGGGCATTAAGAACCATCCTCAATGCTGTTTCGGCGAAGGCAAGAAAGCACATCGTACTTGATATTCTTGAAAAATCTTAAGACCGACCTTGCCGATAGGGGTATACAATGATCGTCGTCAGAATCATCATGAACGTGCTTCCGGAAAAACATAAAGAAGTTTTGCAAACGCTTCTCGCTTTAATTGCGAATCCGGAAGAAGCAAGGAACGCTCTGAGCTACGGTATTTTCAACGATATCGAAAATCAGAATAATTTCAATCTGATTTCAGAATGGAAAACCCGCCGGCATCTTGATGATCATATGCAATCCGACAGATTCTCCGTTTTGCTTGGAACAAAGAGCCTTTTAAGTGAACCGCTGAAAATTCATATTTTTACGGTCACTGATGCGGAAGGGATGGTGGCTGTTAATTCCATAAGAAAAAAGTTGAAGCCGATTTATCCCTTAAAAAGGGGGAAAGGAGACTGATAAATGAATGTACTGCTTATATATCCAAACTTTCCGGAAACATTTTGGTCTTTTACATACGCTTTAAGTTTTATCGGAAAGAAAGCGGCATTCCCCCCCCTGGGTCTGCTCACCATCGCAAGCATGTTGCCGAAAGAATGGTCCCGGCGTCTTGTGGACGTCAATGTGGAGAGCCTTACGGATAACGACCTGTTATGGGCGGATATGGCATTTATTGGGGGGATGGCGGTTCAGCGGAAATCAGCCGGACAAATTATCAATCGCTGCATTGCTGCAAATTTAAAAATCGTTGCCGGGGGACCGCTGTTTACTGCTGAACCGGATCAATTTCCAGGTGTGGACCATCTTGTTCTTGATGAAGCAGAACTGACGCTTCCCGTTTTTCTGTCGGACCTGCAAAGCGGACATCTGAAAAAGGTCTACAGGGCTTCCGGTTTCTGCGATCTAAGCAAGTCCCCGCCGCCTTCCTGGGATCTCATCAAAACAAAACGCTATGCATCCATGAGCATTCAGTTTTCAAGGGGATGCCCGTTCAACTGTGAATTCTGCAATGTAACGGCCCTGTTCGGCCACCGGCCGCGGATAAAAACACCGCAGCAGATTATCGCAGAACTGGACCGTATTTATGCGTCTGGCTGGCGTAGCAGCATATTTTTCGTAGATGACAATTTTATTGGAAACAAAGGCTATCTTAAAACACATTTGCTTCCTGCCCTGATTGAATGGCGAAAAAATAAAAAAGGATGCGTGTTTTTCACGGAGACATCCATCAATCTCGCCGATGACCCGGAACTGTTAGGCCTGATGGTAACAGCCGGGTTCGATTCTGTTTTTATCGGCATCGAATCGCCGGATGAGGTCTGTCTTACGGAATGCCACAAGACCCAGAACAAAAACCGGGACCTCCTTGAAAGCGTCGCAATCATTCACCACGCAGGCTTGCAGGTGATGGGCGGGTTTATTGTGGGTTTTGACAGCGATGCGCCATCCATTTTCCAGCGCCAGATCGATTTTATTCAAAAAAGCGGAATTGTCGCCGCCATGGTCGGATTGCTCCAGGCCCCGCCGGGAACCCGGCTTTTTGACCGGCTTTCCCGGGAGAGCCGGATCATTAAAACATTTTCCGGAGACAATGTGGACGGGACAACCAATATCATGCCTCGAATGGGCATGGACAGGCTTCAGGCCGGATATCAATCCATCATGAAACAGATTTATTCGCCCAAAAACTACTACCGGCGCGTCAAAACGCTTCTCATGGAGCTGAAGGCCCCGGAAATCAAGCAGCCGGTAAATCTTCAGCGATTCCTTTCATTTTTCAGGTCCGCTTTCCGGCTCGGTGTGCTGGGAAAGGAACGGTTTCAATACTGGCAGCTGATGCTCTGGACCCTGATCCGCAGGCCCAGGTTAATGCCCGTGGCGATAACGCTGTCAATATACGGGTATCATTATCGCCGGATATGCGAACGATATATTTATTAGATAAAACTTCAGTTAAATTAAAGGTCGATCAGGGAATTTCAGTGTTTATTTATTTGCCGGCTGCTGATTCGAAAATCGATTGAACCTCATTTTACAAGGAAAGAGAAATCATGACCAACGACCAGATAGATCCAATATCGGATTTCTTAAAAAAATTAAAAGAGCGTTTCAGTCTTCCTCCGTTTAATCTCAGAATGTTCGGAGGACTGCACATCCTGCTCCCCTTAATAGCAATTGCCGTTATTTTCTATAACCTTTGTTTCGTTTATGTGCAGCCTGACGAATACGGGATCAAAGTCGTCCGGGTAGGTCTCAACCGGGGCGTCCAGCAGGCGGTTTATCATGCCGGCCTATCGTTTGTTCTGCCTTTTGGGTTGCAGCAGATGTATCGTTTGCCCAAGGGTATTCAGGTACTGGAACTGACCAATTTCCCGGAAACCGCCGCAATGGGGGCAAGGAAAGACCGGGCAGCGCATATCCAGACATCGGACGGGTTTTTCGTAGATATGGACGTTTCCATACTTTACCACATCAGTGATCCTTACCTGGTTTTTACCACCATCGGTCCGGGTACGCTTTTCGAGGACAACGGCATTATCCCCAAGGCAGAGCCTGCCCTGAAGGAGGCTTTGGGAAAACTGACCACCGAAGAATTTTACAATAGCCCGATGCGGGTCCAAAAAGCAGAGGAAGCCAAACAAAAACTCAACGATGAATTAAAGGTCAAAGGCATTGCGGTGAACCAGGTGCTGGTGCGGTATTTTATATACAGCCCGGAAATTCAGAAAAACATCGAGGCGAAAAAACTCCAGGATCAGATGGTCTTTACCAACCAGTCCGCAGCGCGGGCCGCAAAAGAAGAGGCTGAGCTGAAAAAAATCGTGCAGGAGGGGATGGTGATTGCCGCTGTCGAAATTGAGAACGGCAAGGCGTATGTCACCCGAAAGATTGCTGAAAAGGATCTTTACGCCCGTAAGATAAAGGCCAATGCGGATTTGCAGGTGAAACTGGCGGAAGCTGAAAAGGTGCGGCTGAAAAACGATGCTTTAAAAGGGATCGGCTCCGAGCGAATGGTGGCTCTGAAAATGGCCGATGTATATAAGGGGCTTGATACGATCATCCTGCCCAGTGACGGCCCGCAAGGGGTCAACCCGTTGAATCTGGAAAATGCCTTGCAATTATTCGATGTTCGCAAAGGAGACAAATAATGAAGCGCGTCATAATCTCAATCGCACTGATAATGGCCGCCCTCACCACAGGCGCCTGTACGCCCCATAGCACAGGACTGACGGAAGTGGGCGTCAGAACCCGCAAAGTCGCTTTATGGGGAGAAAAAGGGGTCGAGAATCACATCTACGCGCCGGGCGGCACGTATTTTTTCCTTCCGTTCATTAACGACTGGCATGTGTTCGACACCAAACTCCAGAATCTGGAGATGACGTTTTCGCAAATGCGGGGCGACCGCAGGACCCGGGACGACCTCGTGTTTAAAACTATCGATGGTAACGACATTGGCCTCGATGTAATCGTTGCCTATCGTATTGATGCGGATAAAGCCCCTCACATCCTTCAGTATGTAGCCCGGGACGATGATACGTTAAGGGAGTCCATCGTGCGGACGGTGGCCCGAAGCAAACCCCGGGATATTTTCGGCGAGCTGAAAACTGAGGCGTTTTATGTGGCCGAAGCACGCGAAACCCAATCCGGCAAGGCCAGGGAGGCGCTACAGGATATCTTAGGTCCCATGGGCATCATCATCGAGAAAGTGCTGACCAATGACTACCGCTTCAACACAGAATACACAAAGGCCATTGAGGACAAAAAAATAGCTGATCAACAGGTAGAAAAAAACAAGTCGGCCCAGCACGCTGCCACTGAGGAATACAAGCGCAAGTTGGAAGAAGCCAAAGGAGACGTCAACCAGATGGTGGCCGATGCCGACGGCGAGTACCTCAAGGCAAAAATCGAGGCCGACGTCTATGCGGAGCAGCAGCAGCTTCTTGCTCAGGCAATTCAGGCTGAAGGTATTGCGGAAGCAACCGGTATCCGGGAAATGAATAACGCCCTGGCAGGGACGGGCGGTGAAGCGATTGTGAAGCTGAGAATCGCGGAAGCGCTTCAGGGAAAGCACATTATATTGCTGCCGGTCTCAGAGGGGGGAATGAACCTCAAAACCACCGATATCAACCGGTTGATCGAAACACTGGGAGTTAAGTCCCTTTCCAGAGGGAAATGACGGATTGTCGACGGCAACATAGTGTTTAAAGAGCATATTATAAAAGGGTTTAAGTGAAAGGAAAAATCGATGGGAACACAGGCAGGTTTATGGATGGATTATCGGAAGGCGGTGATCCTTATCCTTACGGAAAAAGGTGAAGAAACAAAAGTGATCCTATCAAAGGCGGAAAAGCAGCAACGCCGTTTGGGCGATTCACCCCTTAAGGGCCCTTATGAAGCACAGCAAGTTCAGGCGGATGACAGGCAAGAAGCGCGGTTAACGGGAACGCGCCATATTTACTATGATGCCGTCATTACGTGCATTCGGGATGCGGAGTCGATTCTGATACTGGGGCCTGGTGAGGCGAAAGGCGAGCTGAAAAAACGGATTGAAAAAGCGAATCTGGGTGGCCGCATCGCGGGCGTTGAAACAGTTGACAAGATGACGGATCGTCAGGTCGCGGCCAAAGTCCGGCAATATTTTAAAGAGAAAAGTGAACGGCGGACTGATTGAATTGGAGTTATCGCATAGGCGTTAAGGTATTTCATGGCTGAAAAAGGAAAATATATGGAGATGATCGGCGACGCCCATCAAACAGATGTAAACGGTGTGTCCATCGCCTGGAGCGAAATGGGATCGGGTCCGCCGCTTCTGCTCATTCACGGCTTTCAGGACACCCATCGCGTCTGGGCAAAGGTGGCCCCCCTTCTTGCCGATGATTTTCGTGTAATGATGATAGATCTTCCCGGCAGCGGACTGTCGGACCGGCCGGACGCTCCCTATACGCTGACCTGGTATGCGCAAATGATACTTGCCTGGATGGATGCCATCGGCATCGATCAAGCCCATGTATGCGGGCATTCGTTCGGCGGCGGCATTGCCCAGTGGATGCTTCTGGAAGGCCGGAACCGGATCGACCGTCTGGCGCTTCTGGCACCGGGCGGTTTGGGCAAAGAGGTCGGCATATGGCTGAAGTATGTGACATTTCCGGTGCTGGGCCCCCGGCTGACGCCGCTGGTTGTTCGCCGCATCATTCCGATACTGATGCGTTTTTCCCCGGCCATTTTCGGCAATCGGGACCCTGATGAAATTAAGCAGTTTGTCAAGGTGATGGGCGTCCCCGGAACGCATCGGGCATTTCAGCGCTCGGTTGCGGGCGTCATTAATCTGTCTGGCCAGTATATGCAGACAAAACTGCGTGTGTGCGAGGTTGACGAGCTGCCCCCCATTGCCCTGTTTTGGGGAGAGGATGATCCCATCCTGCCGGTAACGCACGGTCGTTCCATGATGGCGCAGTCCACCGGAATTACCCTGACAACGTATCCGAAATGCGGACATTTTCCCCACCTCGACATTGCATCAACATTTGCTCATGATTTGACGAGTTTCCTCCTGGATCCGGATCGACCCTTTGCGGGGATCTGCCCCGACAACATGGGTAAGAAAATTTCGGGGATTTCTAAAAATACGATTCGCACATCCCTGCCGCAATTAGAACGGCCAGAAAGTATGAACTAAATCAGAAGAGAGGAAAATATCATGCCCAAAAACCGCGATCCCAAAAGTATCGATCAATTAATGGCCGAGGCCGATGAATTGATCCGGCAGATTAATGCCGATGCGCTCAAAGACATGGAAGAAGCGCATCGCCTGGAGTTTGAAAAACATGCTCAAAAATTTAAAAAAATCAAATCCGGGATTCAGGACACGGCCGGAAAGGAAGAGATATTGGAAAAAGCTTCCGGCGCCGATGGTATGCACGCGGCGATTTTAGATATCGTGAGGGCATTTCAGGATTTGAAAAATAAGCTGTTCTGATTGGATAAAGATACTGGAAAGTAAAAATGACCTCGAATGAAAATAAAAATCCGATTGACACTCTCATGGATAAGCTTCGGTCTCTCTTCGGTGCTGGTGATCATCCCAAAAATAAGATTGTGGGGCCTTTGAAGAAGGGTTTCAACATCTGGTATTTTTTGATAATCATGCTTTTTTTTTCTTTTTTCCAGACATTCTTTTTTTCCGGTAAAATGGAGACGATCCCATACAGTCAATTGAAACAATCCATCGCCGACGGGAACGTTGATAAATTGATCGTCGGTCCTGAAAATATAACCGGAACAATGAAGGGATCAACTGATCAGACGTTCAAGACCGTTCGTGTGGATGATCCCGGACTGGTGAAGGAACTGGACGAACGCCAGGTAAATTATTCCGGACGGTATGAAAGCAGATTATTAAGCATCCTTTTTGCCTGGATCATTCCCCTTGGCCTTTTTTTTCTGATCTGGCGATTTACCATGAAAAAGATGGGGTCAGGTATGGGGGTCATGTCATTCAGTAAAAGCAAGGCCAAAATTTTTGCGGAGAGTGATACCAAGGTCTCTTTCACCGATGTCGCGGGAATTGATGAGGCCCAGGAAGAGCTCCGGGAAGTGGTTGAATTTCTAAGTACTCCGGAGAAATTTCAGAAACTGGGGGGGAGAATCCCCAAGGGGGTGCTGCTGGTCGGTCCTCCCGGGACCGGCAAGACCCTTCTGGCCAGGGCCGTGGCCGGGGAGGCCAGGGTACCGTTTTTTTCCATCAGCGGTTCCGAGTTTGTAGAGATGTTTGTCGGAGTGGGAGCAGCCCGCGTACGTGATCTTTTTTCACAGGCAGCCAGTCAGGCGCCTTGCATCATTTTCATCGATGAACTGGATGCCCTGGGTAAAGCCCGGGGGATGAATGTTATGGGCGGGCATGACGAACGGGAGCAAACGCTGAATCAGCTGCTGGTGGAGATGGATGGATTCGAAACCAATAAAGGGGTCATCATCATGGCCGCCACCAACCGGCCTGAAATTCTGGATCCTGCTTTACTTCGGCCGGGACGGTTTGACCGGCAGGTCCTGGTGGACCGGCCGGATATCAATGGACGGGAAGCCATCCTGAAAATTCATTCCAGAAATGTGGTACTGGGTCCGGAAATAGATCTTCGCATGATCGCCGGCCGCACTCCGGGATTTGTGGGCGCTGATCTGGCCAACATTATCAACGAGGCTGCGTTGCTGGCAGCCAGAAATGATAAGGAAGTGGTAGAGCTTTCGGATTTTGACGAGGCCATTGATCGGGTGGTTGCCGGTCTTCAGAAAAAAAACCGGGTAATGAATATTCAGGAAAGAGAAATTGTCGCTTTTCACGAGTCCGGTCACGCGATAGTGGCGGAGTCTGTGGATCATGCCGACCCGGTTCATAAAATATCCATTATCCCCCGCGGGATTGCGGCCCTCGGATATACCCAGCAGCAGCCCACGGAAGACCGATATTTAATGACGCGTTCGGAACTTCTGGATCGGCTGGCTGTTCTTTTGGGCGGTCGGGTGGCGGAGGAGCTGGTTTTCAATGAAATCTCCACCGGCGCCCAGAACGACCTGCAGCGAGCCTCGGACATTGCTCGCTCCATGGTCTCGGAATACGGTATGAGCGACAGCCTGGGGCTGGTGAGCTATGAGCGCCCGCGCCAGGCGATGTTCCTCCCGGAAAGTTTTTCTTCCGGTAAAAATTACAGCGAAGCCAAAGCCGCTCAGATTGACGAAGAGGTCTCCCGGTTCATCGAGGAAGCCCATCAGCGCGTTCGCAGCATCCTTTCTGACAGGAGAGCCGTGCTTGATGATCTTGCCAATCTCCTGTCTGAAAAAGAAAGCGTCCAGGGAGAGGAGCTTAGAAACATGCTGTCTGCAATCGCACCGGCAGTGGCGGCTGCATCGCCCGGGTAAATACAGAAGCAGGGAAAGCCCTGTTGGGGTATCAGAGTTTTAGCATTCTTGGAATGATCAAAAAACAAAGGAGACCAGTCATGACCAACAAGAACGAAATATGTCAAAAAATCAAATTTATATATCCGGATATCGGCGAATGCGGCATGGATGTTACAGTCGAGTATAATAATGAAAAAAAGCATGGGTGGTAAACCTGAAGAACGGCACGCATGAGTTGAAAACCTAACTGGAACCGGAAGATGACGATATGTGTCTGGCCGGCAAACAATGTGTCGGACTTGGGATTCAGATTTCCCAACTCCGTTCCAATATCGACCTGATGTAAAAAAAGAATTTGGTTATCCACTTGCCTCAAGTTGATACAAAATAGAGAGTATCATCTACTGACCTTCAGGCACGGTGGCCTGCCCTACAAGGCGTTGCGAAGGTTTCGTAGGGTCGGCCACCGTGCCGACCGTGCCAACTTGACCGAAGTGGATATGCAGAAAAAAGAAAATCCAAAACCCTGATGGATTAATGGGGGATGCCGGTTTCATCAATGTACTTGGCAAACGCAGAATGAAAGTTAAAAAAATGGGCATACCTGCTGTTACCCAGTTGATTTCAAACAATCAGGTCCGCCTGCTGCAAAACGGCGAAGCCTATTTTCCGGCAATCGAAGCGGCAATGGACCGGGCGGTGCATGAGATTTATCTGGAAAGTTATATTTTTGAAAACGACAATATCGGACGGCGTATTGCGGAAGCGCTCAGACGGGCGGCCCTCCGTGGCGTAAAAACCCACGTTCTGATCGATGGATTCGGCTCGAACCGGTTGCCGAAAAGCATGATTGCCTACCTTGAGGCAGCCGGCGTCATGATAATGAAATTCCGGCCCAGGACATCGCCCTGGACGCTTCGGCGCCGGAGATTGCGACGGCTGCACCGGAAAATTGTGGCCGTGGACCGGAAAATTGCATTTGTCGGCGGTATCAATATTATCGATGATATGAATATACCGGGTCAAACATCGTCTCGGTATGACTACGCTGTGAGTGTGGAAGGACCGATGGTCAGGGAAATTCATGATTCTGCATGTCGGGTATGGTCCCGGGTGGCCTGGATCCGTCTGCGTTATGCCTGGTGCCACGATAATGACAGTCAACCTTACATAATCGAAACCAGGGGGAACATGCTCTGCGCTTTTCTGGTTCGCGATAACATCCGTCACCGCCGTGATATTGAAAATGCCTATCTCCAGGCAATTGAACAGGCACAATCAGAAATTATTCTTGCCAATGCCTACTTTTTGCCCGGATTGAATTTTCGGCATGCACTTTTAGATGCGGTCGGCAGGGGGGTTCGAGTGATTTTGCTGCTGCAGGGAATGATGGATCATCGATTGATGCATTATTCAGCCCACGCCCTGTACGGCAGTTTCCTCGATGCCGGGATGGAGATTTATGAATACCACAAGAGCCTCTTGCACGCCAAAGTCGCTGTAATTGACGAACATTGGGCGACGATAGGATCCTCAAATCTCGACCCGCTCAGTCTCCTGTTGGCGCTTGAGGCAAATGTCGTTGTTGACGATGAAGACTTTGCCAGAAAACTAAGGAACAGCCTGGAACAGGCGATGAATACAGGAGCACAGCGGATTTTTCAAAATCAATGGCGCAGCCAGCCGATCGGGCGGCGTCTATTGTGTTGGTTCAGTTATGGCCTGGTGCGATTCATGACAGGAATGACGGGATATGCCCCAGGGATATGTTCTGAGGAAAAGCAACGGCCCGTAAACTGAAAAAACGCGATGTTATCATACGAAAACCGGATGCGCGATGAGAACCAGCCAGGACATAAAATCAGCAGCCTACATCGAAGCCATAATTGCCTATGCGGAAACACTGCTGGGTATTCAGTTCAGGCGTGTCAGAAAGAATCGGTATAATGCCGTGTGCCCATTCCACGCTGACACCCAGGACAATTTTAAGGTATATGTGAACAAAAATGAGGAAGTCCGGTTCCATTGTTTTGGGGCCTGTAAGGGGGATTGGGACATTTACGACCTGATCATGCTGCGGAAGAAATGCCGGTTCAAAACCGCTCAGCACGCTTGGGCGGAGTATCTGGGGGTGAAGGATTTCAGATTTTATGAGGTCATCAGTCCGTCTATTCCTGAACCGGATGAAACACCGAATCCCGATGATACGGTCTGTTTTATCGAACCGGAGACGCTTGATGAAAAAATGGTTGCCGCCCTGGATGATGCCGCAAGCTTCTATCATGACCTTTTGATTTCAAATGAAGAACGGTTCAAGCCCATTTGGGATTATCTTGCCTGCCGGGGCGTTGGGAAATACGCAATAGGCAAATTCAATATCGGCTATGCGCCGCCCTACAGTGATGAACAGGACCGGGGCAGGTCACTCATAACCGGTTTCATCCCTCGATTTGAAAAGGATTTTGAGGCCTTTAAAGCTTTTTCCGACGCCAGATTGATCCGATTTTTGAACGATGGGACCGTGAAGGAATATGGATACTACAGCCGCCAGATCGATTTTTCGCAAAAAAATATATTTTCAAGAAATTACAGTGATTCTCTGGCCGGACGGATTGTGTTTCCGATTTATAATAGTGATGCCCGTTTGGCCGGATTTATCGGCAGACTACCAGACGATCGGGGCGTTCGCTGGCTGAAACAACAAACCAGCGAAAGAGCTCTTTCCCCCCAGGGCTGGCTTTATGGCATTGAAAAGGCAGCGCCATATATCCGGAAATTCCGGACGATCTTAGTGGTGGATGGCATTTTTGATTATTTCGCATTCTACAACCTGCTCCAGGATCAGGATAAACCGGTGGTGGTTTCGACATTGGGTTCTTATCTCACGCCTGAGGCTGCGAAGATTCTCAAGGGCCTGGATGTCGAACACTTCATTGTTGCGTGTGATTGGGACGAGATAGGTAGAAACGGCATCGAAAGGATTGCGGTCAAATCAGGCGGCTGGGTCTATTTCCTTGGCGGTCTGGCAGAAGGCCAAACCCCTTATGATATGCTGAAACCCGTGGTCAGTTCCATCAGCGGTTTTTCCTTAAGGCGTATGCACAAAAAGGTGAAGTGAATAATTTATACTTTTCGTGTTTGTCCATCGATAATCGAATCAGAAATAAATAATTGAAAAAGGAATCGGAAATGACCGCAAAAGAGATTCAACACGGCGCAAAGGCGAGAGAGAAGATGATGGGCGGTGTGGACATTCTGGCTGATGCAG
The DNA here is from genome assembly GCA_963675805.2 of Desulfobacterales bacterium. Classification (GTDB taxonomy): domain Bacteria; phylum Desulfobacterota; class Desulfobacteria; order Desulfobacterales; family Desulfosalsimonadaceae; genus SURF-3. The sequence goes on from CAXXNU010000008.1 coordinate 19,765, forward strand.
TCAAGGTGACCTTTGGGCCGAAAGGACGGAATGTCCTTATCAATAAATCCTGGGGTTTCCCTAAAATTACCAAAGACGGCGTTACCGTCGCCAAGGAAATTGAACTGGCAGACAGGTTTGAAAACATGGGTGCGCAAATGGTCAAGGAAGCGGCGTCCAAAACATCCGATGTCGCCGGTGACGGCACCACCACAGCCACTATCCTGGCCCGGGCCATTTTTCGGGAGGGCTCCAAGCTCGTGACGGCAGGAGTGAACATCATGTCTGTAAGGCGCGGTATTGACAGGGCCGTTGAACTGGTGGTGGAAGAACTTAAAAGGATGTCCAAACCAACCAAAGACAAAAAAGATATTCTGCAGGTCGGCAGCATCTCTGCCAACAATGACCCGGCTATTGGCGAGCTTATCGCTGAGGCCATGGAAAAAGTAGGCAAAGAAGGGGTGATTACGATAGAAGAAGCCAGGGCCATGGAAACAACCTTAACTGTCGTGGAAGGAATGCAGTTTCAAAGCGGTTACCTGAGCCCCTATTTCGTTACTGAATCGGAAACCATGATGGTCAAACTTGAAGACGCCTATCTTCTTTTTCATGAAAAAAAGATCAGCAACATGCGAGACCTGCTTCCACTTTTGGAACAGGTCGCAAGAGCGGGAAAACCCCTCCTGATCATTGCAGAAAATGTTGAAAAAACGGCGTTGGCAACCCTGGTGGTGAATAAGCTGAGAAAGACGCTGCATTGTGTTGCGGTTAAGGCCCCCGGTTTTGGTGATAGCCGGAAGGCGATGTTGGAAGACATGGCGATCCTGTGTGGAGGGCGTGTGATCAGTGAGGGGCTTGGCTTCAAGCTGGAAACAATTACCTTGCAAGACTTGGGTACAGCCAAAAGCATCCTTGTTGATAAGGATAAGACGACGATTATTGGTGGTGGGTGTGATCACCAGACCCTGAAGATGCGCATGCAACAAATCCGGGCTCAGATAGATGATGCGACCAGTGATCATGGCAGAGAGAAGCTTCAGGAACGGCTGGCAAAATTGGTCGGAGGGGTGGCTGTCATCAATGTAGGGGCGCATACCGAAATTGAAATGAAGGAGAAAAAGGACAGGGTCGAGGATGCACTGAATGCCACCCGTGCGGCGATAGAAGAAGGCATTGTCCCTGGTGGCGGTGTCGCTTATATCCGTGCGCTGAAAGTTCTTGAAACCGTCCGTTTTCCCGGTGAAGAACAACTTGGGGTTGTTATTATAAAACGTGCCCTTGAGGAACCTGTCAGGCAAATCGCCAATAATGCCGGTTTTGAGGGTTCTGTGGTGGTTCAGCGTGTTATGGAAGGTGATGGGGGTTTTGGGTTTAATGCTGAAACTGGGGGATATGAGGACCTTATGCTGGCCGGGATTGTCGATCCGACCAAGGTAACGCGATTTGCGCTTCAAAATGCAGCATCCGTTGCCGGCTGTCTCATGACCGCGGCAGCCATGATTGCCGAAAAACCCCCAAAAAAGAAAATTTCACCATTATGAACGTTTATTTAATAAAAACATCTAATAAAATGAAAAGAGGCAAAAATGGGAGACAAAGGTAAAAAAGATAAAGGCAAACGAGAGGAACAGAAAAAAGGTCAACAAACTCTAAAGGAGAAACGAAAGCAAAAAAAACAAAAAAATGAGCCTGTTTTGGGTAAATGAAAGATAATATAAAGTGAAATGGACTGTGCAATGACATCGGTTATTAAGTATTATGAAGGGATCGAATCCGTTGCCGTCATCGGCAACTATCTGCCACGCCAGTGCGGGATTGCAACCTTTACCACGGACCTGGTCGAGGCTTTATCCGCAGAAGCGCCAGATATGAACTGTTGGGCGGCGGCCATAAACGACAAACCCGGGGGATATCCCTATCCGGAAAAAGTCCGCTTTGAGATTCATCAAAACAAATTGTCAGATTATAGTGTCGCATCCCAGTTTTTGAATATCAGCCAGACGGATATTGTCTGTGTGCAGCATGAATTCGGGATTTACGGCGGGACGGCCGGCAGTCATCTGCTGAAACTGTTGGCTGATCTGCGGATGCCGGTGGTGACGACATTGCATACGGTTTTAAAAGATCCGGCGCAGGAATATCGTGCCGTCATGAAGAAACTGGCCGACTTGTCCGACAAACTGGTGGTAATGAGTCACAAGGCGGTTGATTTTCTGAAAGATGTTTATGCCGTACCTGAAGATAAAATAGTCTTTATCCACCACGGCATTCCGGATGCACCGTTTATCGATCCGAGTTTCAACAAAGACAAATTTGGTGTGGAAGGCAAAAAGGTGCTGCTCACCTTTGGTTTGCTTTCCCCGAACAAGGGGATTGAAAATGTACTGCAGACGCTTCCGGCCGTCATCGAAAAATACCCGGACATCATCTATATTATCCTGGGGGCAACGCATCCGAATGTATTGAAATCGCATGGGGATGCCTACCGGATCATGCTGCAGCAGCTCGTGCACAAGCACGGTATCGGTAAGCATGTCATTTTTCGGAATCGGTTTGTTGAACTCACAGAGCTGTGTGAATTCCTCGGCATTGCCGATATTTATATCACTCCTTACCTTGAAGAAGCCCAGATTACCTCCGGGACCCTTGCCTATGCCATGGGAACCGGCAAAGCCGTTATTTCAACCCCATACTGGTATGCCACCGAAATGCTGGCAGACGGCCGCGGCAGGATCGTGCCCTTTCATAATCCGGATGCCATGGCAGAACAAATCATCGACCTTCTGGACAACGAGATTGACCGGCACGCCATGCGCAAACAAGCCTATGTATTCACCCGCGAGGCAGTTTGGAAAGAAGTCGCCCGGAAATATCTTCAGGTTTTCAGTGAGGTCCGGCAAAACCGTACGCAAAAACCTCGTCCCCGGCATTCCTATGTTGAGAACATCAAGGCCATAACAAATTTTGAGCTTCCGGAAATCAAACTCGATCATCTGAAAGCCTTCACTGATGACACCGGCATGTTGCAGCACGCGACGTATACCATTCCCGACCGCAGCCATGGTTACTGCACGGATGACAATGCCCGAGCACTTCTGGTGGCTGCCATGGGTCAGAAATACCTCCCGACAAACGGGCTGGGGCTTGATTCTCTGACTAACCATTATCTCGGGTTTCTTCTGTATGCATTTAATGAAAAAAAGGGGCGGTTTCGAAATTTCCTGACGTATTCGCGGCAGTGGATGGAGGAGATCGGGTCCGAGGATTCGCATGGCAGAGCGCTCTGGTGCCTTGGTAAAGCGGTCTCTTTTCTTGACAATCCCGGACATCTCGCCATGAGCACCACGCTTTTCAAAAAGGCGCTGGGGGCTGCCGAGAATTTTTTATCACCCCGTGCCGTTGCTTTTTGCCTGGTGGGCATGAATGCTTACCTGCTAAAATTTGCCGGAGACAGTGAGGTACGGAGAATCCGAGGCGTTCTGAGCGACAGGCTTTTTGATCAGTTTAAAAGCCATGCAACCGATGATTGGCCCTGGCTTGAGGATGCATTGAACTATGCCAATGGAAAACTGCCCCACGCCCTCCTGCTGTCCGGCCACCGGTTACAGAATAAGGAAATGATCGAGATGGGACTCACATCCCTGAAATGGTTGCTGACCATCCAGACCGAAGACAAACACTTCGCGCCCATCGGCAGCAACGGATGGTATGAAAAAGGCGGCCCCAGAGCTCGGTTTGATCAGCAGCCGCTTGAAGCCAATGCCATGATTGAAGCCTGTGTCGAAGCGTTTAATGTGACCCGTGATCATTGCTGGTTTGAGAATGCGACCATGTGTTTCAACTGGTTTCTCGGACAGAATGACCTGAATATGCCGCTTTATGACCCCAAAACCGGCGGCTGCCGAGACGGATTGATGGCCGACGGCATCAATCAGAATGAAGGGGCCGAATCATCCCTTGCCTGGCTGCTTTCCCTGATGACATTGCAGAAGCTTTATGCCGACGAGATTTTAAAACAGTCATCGTCCCAATCAATCGATTCAGTTCTGTGATCGAAGGGTTGCCGATTCAAATATACATGGAGGAGATTTATGATAGTACCGGTTATTCTCGCGGGAGGTTCAGGGACAAGGCTTTGGCCGCTTTCCAGGGACATGTATCCCAAGCAATTGATAAAAATCATCAATGAAAAAACGATGCTGCAAGAGACCCTTATACGATTGTCAGGTCTTGAAGATATGGGTAACCCGATGGTTATCTGTAATGACAACCATCGGTTTATCGTGGCGGAGCAGTTACGGGAAATAGAAATTACGGCAGAGTCGATACTTCTTGAACCCGTGGGTAGAAATACCGCACCGGCTTTGGCCGTTGCGGCGCTTCGGATGTTGTCCCAGGGTTTAAACCCGTTACTTTTGGTATTGCCCGCAGATCATATCATCAGGGATGTCTCTGTTTTTCACGAGGCTTTGTCTTCCGGTGAATCATTCGCGAAAGCGGATTATCTTATAACATTTGGAATTGTGCCTGAAATTGCGGAAACCGGTTATGGTTATATTCGAAAAGGGGATCGGCTGAGTGACCCTGAAGATAGGGAAGTAGTTAAAATAGCGGAGTTTATCGAAAAGCCGGATAAAAAAAACGCAGAAGCGTATGTCAAGTCCGGACTTTTTTGCTGGAATAGCGGAATGTTTATGTTTAAAGCATCTCAAGCAATTGAGGAACTTAAGAAATACGCGCCAGAAATTGTTGAGGCATGTGAGAAGGCATTGCATTCAGGAAAGAAAGACCTTGATTTTTTCCGTCTTGACGCTGAAGCGTTTGAAATATGTCCAAATGAATCTATCGATTATGCCCTTATGGAAAAAACAGGCAAAGGCGCAATCCTGCCCTTAAAAGCAGGTTGGGATGATTTAGGATCATGGGCGGCCCTGTGGAAGGTTGGTGAAAAAAATCAAAATGGGAATGTCATACAAGGAGATGTGTTAACTTATGACGTAAAGAATTCTTATCTGAAGGCCACCCATCGTATGATTGCAGCAGTCGGACTTGAAAATTATATCGTAATTGAAACTTCCGATGCAGTTCTTATCTCACCGATTGACAGGGTTCAGGAAGTCAAGCAACTTGTGGATCAATTGAAGTCAGATAAGCGATCAGAGGCATTTTCGCACCGGAAGGCCTGCAGACCGGGAGATGCATACGAAGGTATTAATATGCCTTCCGTCGGCACAGAAAACCGATTATAAAAAGGATCCGCCATGCATATCGCAATGCTATCGCCCATTGCCTGGCGTACACCGCCGCGGCACTATGGTCCCTGGGAAAACATAGCCTCCCTTTTAACCGAAGGCCTGGTCGCTCAAGGCCATGAGGTCACTTTATTTGCAACGGCGGATTCGCTGACCAGCGGCACCCTGCATGCCGTCTGCCCGGGGGGGTATGAAGAAGACCGCACACTCATACCAAAGGTCTGGGAATGCCTCCATATTTCCGAATTGTTTGAAAATGCCAATGGATACGACATCGTCCACAACCATTTCGACTATCTGCCCCTGACATATACCGGCCTGACCACCACTCCGGTAGTGACCACCATTCACGGGTTTTCTTCCCCCGGTATTCTGCCGGTGTTCAGGAAATACAACGGAAAAGTGTTCTACGTTTCCATCAGTGATGCCGACCGGTCAACGGATCTGGATTATATCAAAACCATCTATCACGGCATAGATGTCCGGCAGTTTGATTTTCAGGCGGCTCCGGATGACACCCTGTTGTTTTTTGGCCGCATTCATAATGACAAGGGAGCCCGGCAAGCCATTGAAATCGCAAAAGCCTGCAATAAAAAACTGATAATGGCGGGAATCATCCAGGACCAAGCTTACTATGACAAATATGTCGCCCCTTTAACAAAAAGCGGGAAGGTTCTTTATGTCGGCAGTGTTGAGCCCCTTGAACGCAACCGGCTGCTCGGCAAAGCCTGCGCGCTGTTGCACCCCATACAATTTGATGAACCGTTCGGTCTGTCCGTGATTGAATCCATGGCCTGCGGCACGCCCGTGATCGCATTTGACCGGGGCAGTATGCCCGAGCTGATTGAAAACGGTAAAACCGGTTATCTGGTGGGCACCGTGGACGAGGCCGTTGAGGCCGTTGGGAGGATTGCCGATATTGACCGCGTAGCCTGTCGCCGTCATGTGGAAAGGCATTTCACCGTCGATCGCATGATTGATGAATATATAAACGTCTATGAAACAATTTTACATAGGCATTAGCAAAGATGACGATGAAAATCCGGAACCCAATCATAACCCGTTTCAAGAACAACCCCATCCTGACACGAAAGGATGTGCCGTATCCGGTCGCCACTGTTCACAATGCGGGTATTGTCAAGCACAGCGGCCGGTATATTATGCTTTTCCGTTCGCATCTGCTAAACGGGCGTTCTATTATCGGCCGGGCCGACAGTGAAGATGGCTTTTCATTTACGGTTCATTCGAAACCTTTTCTTGTCCCTTCAGCGGAAAATGTGTTTGCCGAATACGAAGCATTCGGGGTCGAAGATCTCAGAATTTGTCCGGTGGAAGGAGAGTACCTGCTGGCTTACAGCGCATATTCTCGGCACGGCGTGCGGATTGCCCTGGCACGCACTAAAGACTTTGAAAAAGTGGAGCGGATTGCCCTGATCACCCAGGCGGATCTGCGCAACGTAGTCATTTTTCCGGAAAAATTTGGCGGCCGGTATGTGCGTCTGGACCGGCCCCATTCGGAAATTTCGCCCTGGTCGATCTGGATTTCCTATTCTCCGGACCTTGTGCACTGGGGAGATTCCCGGGTGATCATGAAACCGGTTACCTATCACTGGGATGAAATGAAAATCGGGCCCGGTGCGCCGCCGTTTAAAACCGCCAAGGGCTGGCTTCATATTTACCACGGTGTTTTTAAGACCATGTCCGGAACCGTATACCGACTCGGCGCGGCCCTGCATGACATAGAAGACCCGGCCAACATTATCGGCGTTTCCGACGAGTGGATATTGCAGCCGGAAGATCCATGGGAGGTCACCGGCTATGTGCCCAATGTGGTCTTTACCTGCGGCGCGGTGGCCGAAGACGACGGTACGGTCAAAATATACTGGGGTGGCGCGGATACGGTCATGTGCGTTGGTACGGCCCTGATTGATGAATTAGTCGCGCTCTGTCTTTCAAATTCCCGGCCGCCGTTGTAGATTCTTTCCGGCGGATAGCATAAGATTTCAATCAAAATGAAGGACACGGTAATATGCACCCTGAAAAGCGCCGCATACTGAAAGTTAAAAGAAAAGCCAATAAAATCAGCAGGGATTCCTCACGGGTGATCACCCAGCTTCATCTTCCCGGCCCCCGGAGCCGCATCCCGAAAATAATTAACCGGATAATGCGCTTGTCGGATACGGCCGCCCAAAATCTAATGGCAGACGTAATGGCGGACTTTTCCGGCCGGCACGAAGATATCGGGCATGTTTTTGACCGGCACTTAAATGCAGTGAAGCGCTATATCCCAAAAGATACGGTGCTCAACCCGGTCCAAAGGGATCTTATCGGTGCTTACTTTACAAAAGAATATTCCATTGAATCGGCCGCACTTTTTAACCCCTCCATTGTTGCGCATCCGGATCAGGGCCGTTTTAAAAAAGGCAATCTGCGGTTTATCATGAGCCTCCGGGCGACCGGTGAAGGCCATATTTCTTCGATCGTATTCCGCAGCGGCGTCCTGGACGGGAACAATAAGTGCCTTTTTGACCCGATCAGTAAATTTGTGGAAACACCGGATCTCCAATTAGACCCGGTTTATAAGCGCACTATATTCCAGCGTAAGTTAAACGAGATGGGGGCCATCACTGAGATAACCGCCTATATCATTAACCAGCTGTCTCAAGACTTTACATATACCGAATTGTTGAAAAAAATCGGATTGCTGCGGGCAAAACCGAAGTTTCCCAAGGCGGATCAGAACAGAACCTTTGAGATCATGTGGTGGCTGGCCAATTCCAATTATGAGGTAAGTTTTCATTCGGATCACCGCATATCCGAACGGGTGATTTTTCCGGTATCGAAAAACGAGAGCAGAGGCATTGAAGATGCCCGGTTCGTTCAATTTTTTGATGACAACCAGGAAGTCACCTATTATGCCACCTATACCGCCTATAACGGCGAGACGATTTTGCCGCAATTGATCGAAACAAAGGATTTCATCAAATTCAACGTATTGACGCTCAACGGCAAGGCGGCTCAAAACAAAGGCATGGCGCTCTTCCCGCGAAAAATTGGCGGACGATTTGTCATGCTCTCGCGCCAGGATGGTGAAAATAATCATATCATGTTTTCGGACAATATCCATTTCTGGCAGGAATCCCAAATCATCCAGGAGCCTGAATATCCATGGGAATTCATCCAGATCGGCAACTGCGGTTCACCGCTTGAAACGAACGAAGGCTGGATCGTACTTACCCACGGCGTCGGGCCGATGCGCAAGTATTGTATCGGTGCCATCCTCCTTGATCTTGAAAATCCGGCAAAAGTGATCGCCCGTCTGGAAGAACCGCTGCTTGCACCGAATGAGAAGGAACGCGAGGGATATGTTCCCAATGTTGTTTATTCCTGTGGCGCATTAATCCATAATAACGAACTGGTCATTCCCTACGCCATGTCTGATATCAATTCCGGCATCGCGACAGTAAACGTCAAAGAATTGATCAGCTGTATGCATGCCGTATAAGCCCCCGGTAGATCAGCAGCAAAATTCACATCCGATTAGTTGTTATATTAACAAGATGTTATCAAAAATTATTGATTTTATTAAAATATTAATTTGACATGGCGATCAGGCTGACTATATTATGGGTAATCTTTAATGGCCTGGTTCACTTTTCAGGCCGGTTTCTACCCAACGGAATATCCATTATAAATAGTGGCCTCCCGAAGTCTGGAACGAAGAAAATTTTATGAAAGGAGGAAGTCACTATGAGCAATGGAACTGTAAAATGGTTTAACGGAAGTAAGGGTTTTGGTTTTATTGAGCAGGAAAATGGAACGGATGTTTTTGTTCATCATTCCAGCATCAATGCAGACGGTTTTAAAAGTTTGAATGAAGGCGATAAAGTTACTTTTACTGTTGAGCAGGGTCAAAAAGGTCCTGCCGCAGTTAATGTTACTGTTGTCTAAATAACTTTTTCACAAAAGAAAAAAGGCATCTCAAATTATTTTGGGGTGCCTTTTTTTATTTTACAACCGGGGTCGCCTCAACCGGCAGCAATATAAAATTTTTCCCCGGTGGAGAATACCGGAACGGGGCTTCAGCCTTCTTTATTCCGGCATCCTGCAATATTTTGGAGGGCGAGTGTAAGTGTCCTGAAATGATAAAACCGAGGCCGAATGAATCTTACCCCCGGTTGAAGACAATTCTATTCTGATTCAGGATTCTCGGGAATACCATCAAATGCGTATCAACACCATCGATATGATTGTCAGGACAATTCCCGCAACACCGACCGGTTTAATTTTTTCATGAAAAATAACCGCGGAAAGGATGATGGCGATGACAAAATGCATGCCCACAATGGCGGCAATCAGGGACAGAGGACCGCGTTCCAGGGCATATAAAAACAAGTAGAATCCCGCAAAATTAAATCCGCCCATGAGAAAACCCAACCCCACAGCAACCAATCTTTTTTGTGTGGCCCTTTTATAAGACAATGCCTTGTTGATTCCCAGGGTCCCGATCATCCCGAACAGGTACGACATGGCCATAAAGGCAAATTTATCCGCATACATTGCCGCAAATTTGGATGAAACGCTTGCCGCGGCCCCTCCCAGAACGGCCAGAACGATGAACACGGCCCCCTTTCGCCGCCGTTTTAATGCCGGTGTGTCGGCTCCCATCTGCGTTGTCAGGAGGATCATGGCGACAACGGCAACAATCAGACCCAGAATCTGCAGCAGGGAAACGTGCTCCTTGAAATAAACAATTGAAAAAACTGCCACCACCACCACATTTAAACGGATGATGCTGTAGGCGATGTTCGCCGGAACGTATTTCAGCGCTTCAATGTGAGATACCGTGGCTACAAGAAAAGACGCACTGTTGATCAAGGCCGCGACCAGTAAAAAGCCCATGTCGGGTGCAGTGGGATCGTCGGAAAAGTATGCCACCGCGCTTATCAGTGTGACGGTGGCCATAAATGAAAAAGTGACCCATTCCGTGGGATATTTGTTTTCCGCGGCGACTTTATAAAAAAAGCGCTGAATGCCAAGCAGCATCAGGGCGAGCAGGGCGGGCAGGTACCAGGAGGTCATACATTATCCATTGCTGTGTTCATTAGATAATTGCCTGTTTGCAAAACAGGAAATCAAGATATTGTATGAATTATTTCTTTTTCTTTTCCTGAACCTTTTGGTGATGAAATGAATCTTTCCTTAGCATTTTAGCCCCGCATTCAGGGCATCGAAGATCCATACAGGGTGTTCCCTTCGGGTGCGGGACTTCCTTATTGCATTTCGGGCAAATGCAATTCCCGCCCGGTCCCATATCATGTTTGCGATTATCCGGCATTGAAAACCTCTTGAAAATTGGATGATTTATTCATAATCAATTCATGCAATGTATATGTATCTTACCACCAAACAAACAAGATAACAATGGGGTAATCCTGTCGTGGGGTAATCCTGTCGCGTAAAAATCATAAATGAACGATCAGCGTATAACCGATATCCACATTTGCTCGAAATGCGGCACTGTCTCCATCGCAGGCAATGAAAAATGCCCGAAATGCGGTGCGGATGAACATTCCGGGTGGAATAAAACAGAAATCCGGTTCAATAAAAAAGACCGCACCCGCGAGATCAAACAACGATTGAACGATATCGTCTCTTTTGTTTCTCCACTGTGGAAAAATTACTGGAAGCCAATCATAGCGCTGATTACGGCTGCGGCGTTTGTTGCCCTGCTTGTTCCGGTAAAAAACCATCATCTGTTTTTATATGCATTGGTACTGGCTCTCTTTTTTTATTTGATTGATCAATTTATTTTTAAACGCCGGGAGTAAAGAATAAACGCCTGTGTCAAACAGTATTGAAACTGGCATCTGGTAATGTCAATTTTTAATATTACCCAAGCTGAGCGATTATCGAGGTTGCCGCATATACAAGGAAAATGTGAACTCCCCCAACCGTTGCGATGAGGTCTGACATGGAACAGGAAACCAGCGCGCCCGGTCGTGTCGTCCTGATTACCGGTGCATCTTCAGGATTTGGAAGGGCATGCGCCCTGCATTTGGGAAAAACCGGATACCGCGTCTATGGAACCAGCCGGTTTGCCGTGTTTGATTTGGATGGGCCTGAAAATAATCCGGAAAACCCATTTTTTACAATGATTCCCATGGATGTGAGAAATGACGCCTCTGTGATGGACGGGGTTTCTTATATCCTCAAAAAAGAAGGACGCATTGATATTATCATCAACAATGCGGGCATTATCTGCGCCGGCCCCATTGAAGAAATTTCAATGGATGAAATGCAAAACCAGTTTGAAACCAATTTTTTCGGTGCGTTCCGGGTCTGCCAGGCGGTCATCCCGAAAATGCGCGCGCAAAAATCCGGATATATCATCAATATCAGCTCTATCGGTGGCCTCATGGGAATTCCCTATCAAGGGATTTACAGTGCTTCCAAGTTTGCCCTGGAAGGCCTGAGCGAAGCCCTGCGAATTGAAGTCAAACCTTTCGGCGTCCACATAGTGCTCATTGAACCCGGAGATTTTAAAACTGATGTTACAGACAACCGGACCGTTGCTAAACATTTTAATGAAAACTCCGCTTATGCCAAACAGCTTAAAACAGCCTTGTCGATAATGGAAAATGAAGAAAGAAACGGTGCAGACCCGCATTTGCTTGCCTTGCTGGTGGAAAAGATTATCAACCACCCCAATCCAAAAGTAAGATATACCGTCGGAAAAATCGAACAGAGACTTTCACCCATTTTCAAACGCCTGGCCTCATCACGCATGTTCGAAAAAGTGTTTATGAAATATTATCAATTGATTTAGCTTCTGATTTTTTTCGTCACTTCCTGGTTCGTCAACACCCTTTTTTTTATTCATTGTACTGGTTGTCAATCGCAGGCAAAAATGATGATGCGATGACTCTCCTGGGCGGTGTAAAGAACTCCGACATTGTGGCAGTCGAAAAATTTGAAAAATATTTCCGTAAAAAAATAATACACTGTTTTTACAGTATGTTATAAATATTTATCCGGAAATGGGGCTCAAGCTGCCTGTCGGATATTTTTATGCCTCCATATTTTTAATTATTATTTATAATGAATTCGATAGATTAAAATTTGGCACCATTGATGCAAGGTATTTAATCAGAAGGATTTATGAGTTTAAAAAAAATAATGCAAATTTGAAATATAAGGAGCATCACCATGAAAAAATTTACTGTATTTATAATAGCTTTCTTTTTAAGCTGTGGGATCATCTCAACAGCTTCGGCCCTTAGCATCAGCTATGAAAACCTTAATATAGGCACATACGGTCTCACGACCCAACGAACCGATGCCCAGGTGTGGACCATTGATTCGGAAATGCCCGAAATATTCACTTCCATTGCTGGTAACTATCATGTCGTGAGCGATTCGCAGGTCGGATATTATGCAGCCCCTTCCGGCGATACCTCTAAGTACCTTTCCGTGCCCAAAACAGGGAGTGGGGGAAATGCGACCGTGGAATTGGATCGAAAGGCGGACTATTTTGGAATTTACTGGGGATCAATGGACATCTATAACTGGATTGATTTTTTTGATGGTGGCGCATTCGTTGGCACGGTTTCCGGCGCCCAGGTTGCGGACTCCAACGCGTATGGCGATTGGACCGATCCGGGAACGAATAGATACGTTAACATTATCGGGCTCACCTTTGACAGCTTTGTTCTCAATTCTACTCAAAGGGCTTTTGAGGTAGACAATATCGCGGTTGCCGCAGCCCCGGTTCCAGAGCCTGCCACCATTCTTCTGATAGGCACCGGCCTTTTCGGAATCGGTCTGGCCGGTCGGCGAAAGAAATTCCAAAAGTAAAATATCTTTTTTCGCAAAAAAAGGGATACCCGAGTCGGGTATCCCTTTTTTTTTATTTTTGCATCTGCGGCGTTATCAGCGGATCTTGTTTAACCAGCCGTTCGGGATTTGTCTGCCAATCAATTATTCCCACTCTGCTCTGGTGGCTGCCACGACCCCCTTTACCGTGCAAAAGACCAATGCCGGCCTGGTGCTGAAAAACCGGGACCAGGTGCAAAAGGAGCACTCCGCGGGCGAGACCTCTTTTGTTCGTTGTAAGATAAAATACCTTCATCAAAAAACTCCTTGACGGATAAATTGCGCACATGTATTTAATTAACCAGTTAATTAAATTTTTTGGTTAAAAAAATTATCGCAAAAGAGGGCACATGACAAAACAGGATACCCCGGCCAGAATACTGGAAGCCGCCACCTTTATTTTTTCAGATGCCGGGTTCAAGGGGGCGCGCATGCAGCAGATTGCCGAACAGGCAGGGGTCAACCAGGCCCTGCTGCATTATCATTTCGGGTCCAAGAAAAAGCTTTATGAAGCGGTGCTGTTCAGTTTTTTTTCCGATGTGTTCTCCCGCATGGAAGCGGGGTTTCACGCGGAGGCCGATCCGGAAACCGCATTCCGCCATTTTATCAATGCCTATATGGACATTTTAAGCACCCGGCCGGAACTGCCCCGGCTCATGGTATCCGAAGTCCTTGAAGGCGGCCGCCACATTATCAGCGTGGTGGACCGAATTTTTGCGGAAACCGGCATCAGTCCGCCCCGGCTCATCGGCCCGTTAATTGAAAAAGCGGTCCGGGCCGACCTCATCCGGCCGGTGGACCCCATGCAGACAGCCATCAGCGTGGTGGGCATGTGTGTGTTTTATTTTGTGGCCCGGCCCCTGCTCGAACATATCTGGGGCAAACCCCAAGACGAGAAAGCCTTTATGGAACGCCGCAAGGCAGCTATTATTGACCTGGTGCTCTACGGCATCAACAAAAGAGGAATTGAAAATGAAAATAAGGCCTAAAACCGCTCATCCGGTACCGCGCAATATAAGAACATCTTGTATGGTGATAACGGCGTTTGTTTTAGCCCTTTTTTATAGTGTCCCGGTTCTTGCCGACGCTTCGGCTGCCAATGCGTCCCAGCCCCTGACCCTTAATGAATGTTTAGATATTGCCCTTAGCAAAAATCCTGAAATCGCCCAGGCCCGATATGTCAGGGACAAGGCCCGTTTTTATATCCATGAGGCCCGGGCCGGCTATTTTCCGGAGGTGAATCTCAACTCCAGTGCCGGGTATCAGTCCGAAACTATGGTCACCCGCCAGGACCCCATTACCCTTCAGACCGGGGAGGGGGCAACCCCCTTTGTCATACCGGGCCGGGAAATCCAGATTGGTGACGACGCAACCGCTGATTTTTCCCTGTCTGTTTACCAGCCCCTGTATACCGGCGGGGTGGTCAAAGCGGAAGTGGCAGCGGCCCGGGCCGGGTTGGAAAGCGCGGACCTTCAGGTAAAGCTGGTAAGGCGGGATGTTCGCCGCCAGGTGATTACCGCTTTTTATAACCTGGCAGTAGCCCGGGAACTGGAAAAAATCGCCCAGGCGTCAGTGGTCCGCCTCACCAGCCATCTGGAAGATGCCCAAAACCTCCTGGAAACCGGCATGATCCTGAAGGCAGAGCTGCTGACCATCCGCATGCGCAAACTGGACAGCGACCTTGCCGTGGTGGAAGCCGGCAATGCCGTGGCCCGTGCCTGTGCCGCCCTGGCCCGGAGCATGGGACAGGATATGTCCACGGCCCTGGAAACCCCGGTGAACATTGTCGTGGACTGGGAAAACCCGCCGCCCTGGCCCATTCCTATGGCCTTCACCATGCCCCGCACCCGTCAAGAACAGCAGGTCATTGACCGCCGGATGGCGGCCGCCGATGCCCGTGTCCGGGCCGCCCATGGCAGCCGGCTGCCCCGGGTGGGAATGACCGCGTCCGCCCATTACGGCTGGCCCGGATTTGTGGGGAATGATCCGGATTGGGACGCCTGGTGTCAGGCAGGCGTGATTGCAACCTGGACCCTTTTTGATATGGACCGCCGCAGCAGCCGGGAGCAGGCGGCCCTGGCGGAAACCCAGCAGCTGGCCAAAGCCGGCCAGGCCCTGGATGACCGCATTGGCCAGGAACGCATCACCGCCCGCCTGGCTTATGAAGAAGCCTGCTGCCGCCAAGACATCATGGCGGAAAAGGTAACCACTGCCCGGGAGAACTACCAGACCCGGAAAGACCATTTTAAAGAAGGCATTGCCACCAATACCGATTATCTGGATGCCCACACCGATCTCCAATCCGCCGAAGGAGATCTGGCCGCGGCCCGTGCCCGGGTCCGGTTGGCCTGGAGCGATTATCTGATTGCCATGGGCCTGAATGTTGAATCGGCAGATGCACCAGCCGATAAACTGACGAATGAAGCGGCGGACAAAACAGATATTCCATCAGATACCAACACCATAGGGGAGACCACACCATGAAACCATTTCTTCGGACGACTCTCGGGAGCACCCTAATATTGATCCTCATGCTTGTGGGCACGGGATGCCAGGAAGAGCAGGCACCCGGATTTTTGGGGTCCGGCACCCTGGAGGCCACGGAAGTGGTCATCAGCGCCCAGACCAGCGGCACCGTGACCCGCCTGACCCTGGAAGAAGGCGAAAAAACCGTTCCAGGCGACCTGCTTGCCACCATTGACGTAGAAAAACTGGAACTCCAGCGCCAGGGACTGGTGGCCGGCCTGGGTGAAGTTGCCGCCAGCCGCCTGGCCACGGACGCTGAAATCGCCCGGGCCGAAGAGACCCTGGCCAACACGGATATCCAGTACAACCGCATCAAAAAGCTTCACGCCAGGGGATCGGCCACCCAGAAGCAGATGGATGACATGACCACTCAGCAGATTGTGGCAAAAAATCAGGTGGCGGTGGCCCGGGCCCAGCAGCCGATGCTGGATGCCAAAGAAGCCCGGATCAAGGCGGAAATTGCCCTCATGGACCGCCGGATTGCAGACGGCCAGGTCATCTCGCCCATCAGCGGCACCATTTCGGAGAAATATATGGAACCCGGTGAAACCGCCATGCCCGGAACCCGGATTTATAAAATCGCGGATCTGGATCATTTCTGGGTAAACATTTATGTGGCCGCCGAAGACCTTGGAAAGATCACCATCGGCCAAAGCGTCACCGTGAAAGCGGATGCAGTGGAAAGGCCGTTTCAGGGCACGGTGGCCTGGACATCCCCGGAAGCGGAATTCACCCCCAAAAACGTCCAGACCCGCCAGGCCCGCTCTGAACTGGTATATGCGGTCAAAGTTACCCTGGATGCCAGTGACCCGGTGCTGAAAATCGGTATGCCGGTGGAGGTTTTTTTAAAGTCATGACCGCGACAGCCATTCGCATACAAGGGCTCAGAAAACAGTATAACGGAACATCCGCCCTGTCTTCGGTCGATCTTGCCCTGGATGCCGCTGAAATGTTCGGCCTGATCGGACCGGACGGGGCCGGCAAGACCACCCTGATGCGGATTCTGGTTTCCCTGTTGGACCCGGGCCATGGCACCTGCCATATCCATGATATTTCCGTGCAGGACCGGCCCGCCGACATCCGGCGGATGATCGGGTACATGCCTCAGCGGTTTTCCCTGTACCCGGATTTGACCGTGGGGGAAAATCTCCGTTTTTTCGCGGACCTGTTCCAGGTTCCCCGGTCCGAGCGGATCTCCCGCACCAATGAGTTGCTGGCGTTTTCCCGGCTCACATCCTTTGTGGACCGCCGGGCTGGTGCCCTTTCCGGAGGCATGAAACAAAAACTGGCCCTTTCCTGCGCCCTGGTGCATACCCCCCGGGTCTTGGTGCTGGATGAACCCACCACTGGCGTGGACCCGGTGTCCCGGCGGGAATTCTGGGCCATCCTGGGCAAACTCAAACAAGAAGGCACCACCATCCTGGTCTCAACCCCGTACATGGATGAAGCCGCCCAATGCGACCGGATTGCCCTCATGCACCGGGGAAACATCCTGGCCACGGGCACGGCCCCTGAAATTGCACGGGGGTTTTCCGGCACGGTGTATGCGATCCGCGCTGCCGATTCCGTTGCGGCGGCCAACTGGTTTAAGAAAAAACTGGGACCCGAGCAGGTTCGCATTGTTCGCAACCATGTCCGGATCAGTCTTTTTGGTGATGACAACTCGACTATGGGGGATCTGCGCCGCCAGGCCGCCAGCGCTGGAATTAAAATCAAAGCCGCGGACCCCGTTGACGCCGGCCTTGAAGACGTGTTTGTGGCCATGATTGCGGCGCAAACCGCAATTCAGGCGGATTGAAGCAGAGGCCTGGTAAGAAAATATAAACCGAGAAAAGCCATCTGGTTATCCGGTTTGCGCAAATTGAAACACAATGGAAACCATCATTTTAACTCCGGCAGGCACGGTGGCCAGCTCTACGACGCATGGCGGAGGTTTCCTATTGTCGGCCACCGTGCCGACCGGTCGAACTTGACCAAAGTGGATATGCAGAATGCATTCAATGATGGAACTCAATTTGCTGTTGCTATCTTTTCATGGGAGGCCGTTTGTAGTGTGCCCGTGAGGGCATATAATATAACGCCTTACGGCGTCACTACAAGTTAGGGTAACTTCAACTTGAGGCACTTTAAACGTTACAGGAACAAAGTTTCATGACAGACGATATCCTCAGCCCTGATCAGAAATTAACCCCTGCCAAGCCCAAACCGAGCCGGGCAGCAGCAGTTTCCGTCCAGGATTTGACCCGCACGTTTGGCGATTTTGTTGCCGTAGATCATGTTTCCTTTGATGTGGCCAGGGGCGAAATTTTCGGGTTTTTAGGGGCCAACGGCGCGGGCAAAACCACCACCATTAAAATGCTCACCGGCCTGCTGGCCCCCACCAGCGGCACGGGCACCGTGGATGGCCTGGACATCGTGCGCCGGCGCAAAACCATCCGCACCCGCATCGGGTATATGTCCCAGCGGTTTTCCCTTTACGATGAACTCAAAGTCCGGGAAAACCTGTCTTTCTTCGGCGGGGTGTACGGCCTGAGCCGGTCCCGGGTGGCCCAACGGGTGGCGGACCTGGAAGAGATGCTGAACCTGTCCGCCCTGATGGGACGTATGACCGGTTCCCTGCCGCCCGGCAACAAACAGCGTCTGGCCCTGGCCTGCGCCATCCTTCACGAGCCGTCCATTCTGTTTCTGGATGAACCCACGGGTGCGGTGGACCCCATTGCCCGCCGCTATTTCTGGGACCTGATTTCGGAACTGGCCGGCACCGGCACCACGGTATTTGTCACCACCCATTACATGGATGAAGCGGAGTACTGCCACCGGCTCTCCATCATGTATGCCGGCCGGATCGTGGAAATCAGCTCGCCGGCTGACATCAAACAAAAATACAACATGACCTCGGTAGAGGATGTGTTCATTCACCTGGTGGACCGATGAGCCATTCACGTTTAACGCCGCTTGTGCACAAGGAATTCATTCATATTTTCCGGGACCGCCGTTCCCTGGCGATCCTGTTTATCATGCCCGTGCTTATGATGTTTGTGTTCGGCTATGCCATTGACATGGACGTCAAAAACATCCGCCTGGGAATCTGCGATCTGAGCCGCACCCCCCAAAGCCGTGCCCTGATCCGGAGTGTGGCCGCGTCCCCCTATTTTGCGGTCAAGGTGCGGTATACCGACCCCCGCCAAACAGAAGATCTGTTTGCATCCCGTGCCATCCGGGCCGCCATCATCATTCCCCGGAACCTGGTGCGCCATCTTTCCGGCGCGGGAAATCCAGCAGTGGCGGTGATTGCCGACGGCACGGACGCCAACACCGCCACCCTGGCCCAAAATTACCTGGAGTCCCTGCTCAGGCAGCAGGCCCTGGCCGCGGGCACCGGAACCCTGCCGGTCACGGTTAAAACCCGCATTCTGTATAATCCGGATATGATCTCATCCCATTTTGTGGTGCCCGGCATTGTGGCCCTTCTGCTCATTATGATCGGGGCCTTGCTCACATCTGTTACCATTGCCCGGGAAAAAGAAACCGGCACCATGGAGCAGATCCTGGTCAGCCCCATCCAGCCCCATGAAGTGGTGCTTGGCAAGGCCATACCCTATCTGGTCCTGGCTTTTGGCATTGCCGTGTTTATCATTGGGTTTGGGTGCGTCTGGTTTTCCGTGCCCATGCTCGGGTCCTGGACATACCTGATGACCGCCTGCCTGGTGTATTTGTCCACGGCCCTTGCCATTGGTCTGCTTATTTCCACCCTGGTGGCCACCCAGCAGGTGGCCATGATGCTGTCTCTGGTGACCACCCTCCTGCCATCTGTCATGCTCTCAGGATTTGTGTTTCCCGTGGCTTCCATGCCCCTGCCGCTAAGGGTGATTTCTCAGGTCATCCCGGCCACCCATTTTCTGGTCATCATCCGCGGCATCATGCTCAAGGGAAATGGTCCGGCCGAGCTGTGGCCGTCGGTTCTTGCCATGCTGGCGGTGGGGGTATTATTTATCTCGGTGGCGATCCGGCGGTTTCGCCTCAAGTTATAAATCCGCCAGTATCATAAGGAATAACCATGAAAAAAGTCATTTATCTAGTGCGAAAAGAGCTGTGGCAGGTGTTCCGGGACCCCAATATGCTGCGCATTATTTTTATCGTCCCCATGATTCAGCTGTTTGTTCTGGGATATGCCATTACAACGGATATTGAAAACCTGGATATCCTGATCTGCGACCAGGACAATTCCGCCCTGAGCCGGAACCTGGTGGAGCGGTTTTCCCATACGGATTATTTTAACGTGCGCCGCGATCATTGCCGGCCGGGCAGGGCAGAAGCGCATCTGTTCGCTGGCCGGGCAGACCTGGCCCTGGTGATTCCGGTTCATTTTGGCAGGGACCTGGAAACCGGTACCCCGCCGGAGGTGCAGATACTGGTGGACGGACAGAACTCCAACACCGGTGTGGTGGCCGCCGGCTATTGCAATCGCATTCTGTTCGCATTCATGCAGGACCATGCAGCTGATCCTGCCATGGCAAATACGCTCATGGCGGCATCCCGGCCCCTTTATATTTTTCCCGTTGGCCGGGCCTGGTACAATCCGGAACTGAAAAGCGTGTATTACATGATTCCCGGCATTATTTCCATTCTGCTGACCATCGTCACCATGCTCCTTACCAGCCAGGCCATTGTTAAAGAGCGGGAGGTGGGCACCCTGGAACAGCTCATGGTAGCCCCCCTGTCTTCCTGGCAGATCATTGCCGGAAAAACCATCCCCTTTGCTGTTTTGGGATTCATCGAAATGGCCGTGGCCATGACCTTTGGCGTGCTCTGGTTCAAAGTGCCCATTGCGGGAAGCCTGCCCTTGCTGGCCTTGATGGCGGCTGTTTTCATCCTTACCACCCTGAGTCTGGGCATTTTCATTTCCACCCTAGTGGACACCCAGCAGCAGGCCCTTTTCGTGTCCTGGTTTTTCCTGGTCACTTTTATTCTGCTGTCCGGCTTTTTTTATCCCATTGAAAACATGCCCCAATGGGTCCAGGTCATCACCCGCATCAACCCCCTGCGGTATTTCATCGAAATCCTGCGTGAACTGTTCTTAAAAGGTGCGGGCCTGGACGTGCTGTGGCCGGAATTTGTTTCTCTTGCCGCCATGGGCACGGCCATCTTCATGCTGGCCACGGCCCGGTTTCATGGCCGGAGTAAGGGGTGAGAAGATTTTATTGCGAAGCCTTTAATATTTCCGTCACCGTATCATGATAAATTGAGCTAAAACTAGTATAAAAAAGCAGATCCTTCCGGAAAAAAGTCGACGGGGAACATTTTTGGGCCTCTCCCTCGGCGTCCTTAAAGTATTCCCTAAATTTAATCTACTTTTAAAAGATCCCTTTTCTTTCTATATTATTTCAAAAAGTTATTTAAAAAACAGAAAAACAAATTTTCTTTGATAGGTTTGCAATTACCTCCTGTGATTTTTTTAATAAAGAACGATTTCTCCTGATCGCTCTGCAGGACAAGATTGATATCAAAAGCATATAAAGTTCATTCTTTATATTAAAAACAGGCCTTCACAAGATAGCACTAGCTTTTAACTAGCATTATGCTTGTAACCTTTCGGTTGGTGGGTTGATGGAGTTTTATGCTAGATTATTAATAACTTGATAACAATTGGCAAGAAATGGGATGAGAACGGGAAACAGTCTATTTATTGTAGGTACTATTTTGACCGCCGGATGAGCCATACATCGTTTATCACAAAATACATGATGCAAGATTCTTTTACCTGATTCCGGCAAACCCAATAAAGAACAGGAGAAAAGGCATGCTAAACATTGATTCAATCTCACAGAACAGGAATCCTGGATTTGGCTATTTGCCATCAAAGCCGGAGCAGATTTTTTACCGGGTGCCCTTCTTGTTTCATCAAAAAGCCAGAGACCGGGTCCATGACGCCTGGGAATCCGTGGTCCCAGTCATAGACATTCTGAAAAACGAGACACGATTAGAAATAATCACCGATCAATATACAGCCTCATGTGTTTGTGATGACAGCTCGCGCGTTGAAATTAGCACGACCATTTCCGATCTCTGGATCAAAATCGAGGCAGCAACCCTGCCCCTTCCGTCCCCATTGAAGAAAATCGACACTTTTGTTAAGAAGCTAAAAAAACCAGCGTTCAAATACTTCCGTGATAAAAACCGTACCCTATCTTTTCCGTTGGTCTCCGGTTCCTGGGGCAATACTGTCAGAGGATACATCGGCCTGGATGCCGGCTCCATTTCCATTAACATCGCTTTTGTTGACGAAACGGGCATCGTCCTTGAAACTGACTATACCCTCACTGAAGGAGACATTATTAACAACATCAAAAAAGCCTTTTCCAGCCTTTCCCAAAAACTCCCTGACAACATCGACATTCTTGGATCCGGCGTCACCGGTAGCGGCCACGAAATCTCCGCGGCGATGATTGGCGCTGATATTTACGAAACGGAACTGGATGCTCATGCTGAGGCGACTCTCCATCTGCTGCCCGACACCCAGGTCATTTTTGATATCGGAGGCCAGGACTCCAAGGTGATGTACATCGAGGACGGGGAACTGGAAGATGCGGGTATGAACAAAAAATGCGGGGCCGGTACCGGAGCCTTTCTCGACGCCCAGGCCGACCGCCTTGGTATCCCCATTGAAAAATTCGGAGAAACGGGTCTAAAGGCGAAAAAACCTTATAGTTTTTCCAGCATGTGCACGGTCTTCGTAGGCCGCGACCTCATTGCCGAACAGGCCAAGGGCAACACCAAGGAGAACATCATTGCAGGCCTTCACCGCTCCCTTGCCATGAACTTCTACTCAACTCTTGGCATTAACAAAAAACGCCTTAAAATGCCCATCGCTTTCCAGGGAGGCGTCGCCTCAAACATCGGCGTAAAAAAATCTCTGGAAGATCTCCTTTTCGAGGCTCAGGGAAAAAAGGTGGAACTTAATATCCCCATGCACCACAAGGTGATGGGCGCCATCGGCATGGCCCTTTTCGCCCGGGCCGAAGTGGAAGGAAGGGGCGCTTTCAGGGGGCTTGAAACCATTCAGCAGATCACTTCCGATTTTACCGAATGCGACCGGGCAGATGAATTATCCTGCAACAGGGGGGTGCTTTGCGACCTGGTGCATCTATTGAAAGGGGATGAGGTAATCCAGACCCTTTACGCCTGCGAAGCCTACGAGAACACCCCCGCAGGCATCATGGATGAGACACGAGCCGAAATGGTTGGAGGTTAGGCCCGTGAAAAAAATTGGATGGTTTTGTGCATACACCCCTGTTGAGCTAATCCATGCGGCAGGCTTCCTTCCCGTCGGTGTCAAATCGGACTCCGGCGCCGAACATGAGGATGTCGTTCTTGGAGACTCAATCTGTTCCTACGTCCGATCGTGCATGGGCGGAGCCCTTACCGGGGCCTACGACTCCCTTTCAGGAGTCGTTATCGCCCACTCCTGCGAGTGCATGAGACGCCTTGCCGACGGCTGGGGCTACAGACAGGAAGAAATCAAACCGAGGATGCTCCACCTCATCGATGTGCCGAAAGTTGTCACCGACTCAAGCATTGCCTTCTTTGCCGGTGGAATAAAGCATATGAAGGAGACACTGGAAGAACAGGTTGGCCCCATTACCGAAGACGCCCTGAAAAATGCCATCGAAACATATGCCACAACACGAATGCACTTCGCTAAAATAGATACGCTTCGAAAAAAGGAAGCACCTGCTGTCACCGGAAAAGAGGTCGCTGCGCTGATCGAAAAGTCCTTTGAGATACCCCGGGAGTCCTTCAACTCCCTTCTGGAAAACTTCATTCAAGATAAAGAGGGAGAAACCGGAGATGAAAGCGCCCCACGCATCATGCTCATCGGCGGTCCCGGCAACAGCTCCTTGATCCCGACCATCGAGACAGTAGGAGGACTTTGCGTTGTGGAACACATGTGCACTGGCCTGCGTCTTTTTGCCGGAGAACGCGTCCCCCATGAAGATCCCTGCCATGAGCTTGCCGCCCTTTACCTTAAAAAAGCACCATGCCCGCGTATGCTACATGATAAGGCAAGAGAAGCGATTGAGGAGATCCAGGCCATGGTGAAAGACTACAGGGTGGACGGGGTTGTCTATTATTCCATGAAATTCTGTGCCAACATGCAGATGCAGTATGCCCTCTTAAAAAATGACATCCCTCTTGACGTCCCCGTGAAGGTCCTGGAAGGCGACATCAGCTCTGAGGTCAACGCCCGTGAAGTCCAGTCATTTATCAAGCGACTCAAAAAGCGGAGAAAGAAAAACCGATGAACAGAGAACAGGTTATAAAAGAGAACACGGAGCAGCGAAAAATCCAGATCGAGAACTTACTATGTGCCAAGGGACTTGAGGGTATCTCACCGAAAGATGCCGTGAAGATGGCCTTTCCCAAGGCATTCGAGGATCTTTCCCCTTCCGCAAAAAGGGGATACCTTAACACCGAGCAGTTCTTCAACGCATACAATTTCAACATCCAGGGTGAGTTTGAATACCATCATCTGGCGTGGCGAAGTCTTTTTGTACCAACCGAAATCATGTACGCCATGGACCTGCTTCCCTTCACCTCAGAAATGGTCGCCTCCCAGCTTGCCATGTCGGGAATGGCCCGGGAGCGCATTGAAACGGCCGAGGCCCATAACTTCTCCGGGGACATCTGCTCCTTCATGAAGGCGGTGGCAGGCGGCGTGATTGAAAACATTTTTCCCACGCCCGATATCCTCATTACCTCCACCCATCTATGCGATCCTTCTGCAAAATACGCCGAATTGGCCTCCCACCACTATAATCGTCCCGAGTTTGTCCTGGACATCCCCTACGGTCTTTACGACATGTCGATTCGCGGGTCTGAAAAGGACCTCAAGCGCGTAGAAGAAGGTGTGGAATACGTCTGCCGGCAACTCCATGAGATGATTGACTTTATCACCGAGCATACGGGGCTCCGTCTTGAAAACGAGAAGCTTCGCCAGGTTATCCGGTGGACCAATAAAGCCCGGGCCTGGCTCGAAGAAGGCAACGATGTGACCTTGCACGAGCGAACTGCAGCAAAAAAAGGGGTGCGTGAACTCGACTACGCCGCCAACCTCATGCAGACCTGGGGAACCGAGCGTATTGTGGATGTCTATAAATCCCGCTGCATAGATTACAAGGCAAGCGTGGAGCCCAAGTCCAAAGGTACCCAGCCCCGCATTGTCTGGTTCCATCTGAGGCCTTACTTTAAGACCCCCCTGATGAACTATCTGGATGAAAAGATCGACCTATGCGGCTCGCAAATTAACTTTGCCTATTGGGAGCCCCTGGACCTCGCGGATCCCATCCGTGCCATTTCACGCCGAACGGTTCTTCATCCGGCATTCTCATCCATCACAGCCCGCACGGCCATCGCCATTGATGAGATTCCGGACGACACTGACGGCATTATCGCTTACTACCCCAAGTCGTGCCGCCACTTTCATGGCGGCTCAATCATGGAGAACGAAACATTCAAAAAGGCAGGCATTCCTATCCTTACCATTGACGGAGACTGCGTTGACGACCGTGGCGAAGATTTTCCCATCGTCAAAACACGCGTGGACCGTTTTATGAAATCAATCCTAAAAAATCCGCGAAGCGCAAAAAAATAATATGCATTGCGGAATGCATGTGAAACGATTTCTCCCCAAAAAGGTTAAAGTAACAAAAAATTACACTCTGTTTATCCGGAATACTCCTGGATGAAATATTGAGTCGGCTCTTAAAATAATTATCTCGGCTCTCAATTTTATTTTCATTCTCTTTTCAATTGCTGGGCGAATGAATTTTAAAATTGACTCTATGGTCAATTTGCTCTCAACTGTATTCCTCCCGTGATTTTAACAATACCGTTTTATCAGATAACCCAATTTCACTATATCCTGGATCTCTGAGCAGGATCTACAGATACAAAATATTAACCCGCAACATATGATCAATAGCAAAATCGATATCCCTCCGGTCTTGCAAACAACCGGGGGATGAATAAGAAAGGATATACGTCGTTGAGCTTTTGGCTGTTCGCATTAGCTCTTCTTTAAAGCCCGAAGGTGCAGCTTCGGGTTTTCCTTTTTTAATGGAGGGAGAAGCTTTTTTCAACCATCACTAAATTAAATGGGGCCAACAGCCTACGATTGAAAAAGATCGGTAGGCTTGAAAGTGAATTAGAGGAATTAAGAGGATTTTTCAGATTTTATTTGAAGCAAATGGAATTAAATAAGTGTTAAATCAAAAAACATAATTAAACTGGCAACATAAGAGAATATTATACGTATCATGAAACTGGATTATAGATGTAAAGAAGATCCTTCTGGCGATATCGATAAAAATCAATCAAGCGGTTACTGTCAGTCCTCTCATTCATAGCGATTCCATTGCGCCGCCGGCATGACTGACGATGGTATCGATAATTTCCGGCCACGCCGCTTCCGGCATTGTGTGGCCCATGCCGTGTACAATATGCAGTTTGGCATCAGGTATTGCCTTTACGGTTGCCTGGCCGTGAGCCACAGGAATGAGAGGATCGGCATCGCCGTGAATGACCAGGGCCGGCGTTTTAACAGCGCCCAGTTTTTCTTTACGGCTCCCGGATGCGATGACTGCCGCCAGCTGCCGGGCAATTCCTTTTGGATGAATACCGCGCTTGAAAACGTTTGCTGCCAGCTGGCGATATCTTGCCTCGTCAAACGGATAAGAAGTACCGTTTAATAGCTTAAATAGACTTACAATGTGCTCCTCATAAGCATGCTTTTCAACCGGTGAGCGTTTCAAAAGGCGGAGGCGCATTTTCAGGCTGGCATTTGGCAGCCCGGTGTCTCCGGTGGTCGACATAATGGACGTCATCGTAAGCAGGCGTTCAGGGTGGCGAATGGCTGTTTCCTGGGCGATCATCCCGCCCATAGACGCACCGACGACATGTGCCGCCCGGATATCCAGTGCATCCATCAGGCCTAAAGTATCTGCAGCCATATCCTTCAGCCGGTAAGGAGCTGATAAAGGCCGGAGGAACAATCCTGCGGACATTATTTGCCATATGCTGGGTGTCCCGGCCGCATCCAGTATGCTTGACCGGCCGATGTCGCGGTTGTCAAACCGTATTACCCAATACCCCTTTGTTGCAAGGTGTTCACAAAACAGCTCATCCCATGCAAGCATCTGCATTCCCAGTCCCATAATCAAAAGCACCGGCGGATCGGCCGGGTTGCCGAACGTGTCATACGCGAGGTGGATGCCGTTAGCTTCAACGAACTGCTCATCTGTTTTTATCATTTTGTTTATCCCAATGTCTTTTGCCGATCGGTTTTTACTGTGCCTGATTTGTTCAGGACATCTGACAATGTCTGTAAGATCAAATTCAGATTTTTACAAAAAATTATATTTCAGGTCTTGGATGGCAGTCCGCGCATTTCAACGGGCCGGCCCCGCCGGCTTTGTGGCAATTGATGCAGTTGGCATGAATGGCGCCATAATAATACTCAAGCTGCATGGCGTCCCACGTTTCCTTTGACATTTCTGAGGGTTTTTTTGGCTTTCCTGCCTTGTCATGACACGCCATGCACCCCTGTACCGCATCGCCTTCCTGAAGCTCCAGGGGATTTCCGCTGGCATCATGGTGACATTCGCCACAGGCAAGGCCGTAACCGTCCGGTACCGCAGTATAGTGGGTTTGATGGCTGAACATCACAATGCCCATTCGTTGGGTGTCAAAGGCTTGCGCATGGTTCATCTCAATCACGCCGGCCGGAGCAGTGATCGGATCAGCCACCATTGCTGTGGCCGCATCTGTTGTTTCGGAAACCTGATCCTTGATTTCATCTACCGCTTCAGAAGCCGCCTCTCTGGTTTTTTCAATGGCCGCTGTTGCTGTTCCAGCGCCTTTTTTTACTGCCGCGGAAACGGTCTCTTCTGCGGTATCAATCGCATCCGCAGTTTTTTAAGCCGACTCAACAGCGAAATCCCTTTGGAAATGATTGAAGAGATTCTTTTTTTGTGCCGAATTTTGGGAAGTCTGGAAATGCTCTCACCCGAATTTCTCAAATCCTATGCCGGCATACCATCGGGAAAGTGGGAACTGGAAATCCAGGAAACGTTGTATAACGGACAACGCCCCGGGAGCATTAAAAATGCCCTGCAAAATGTCAAACGGGTAGCCGCGAGTGTCCGGGATAAACTATCAAATGATTCCTGGCATATTTTAGGGCGTATGGAAATCGGTTCTGTGGATGAACACCCAGGTCATCTGATCCAGATCAGTGAAGCATATGAACTGGTCAATGAGGTCATTCTGACCATGTCGGCTTTCTCAGGACTGGCACTGGAGAGCATGACCCGTGGTATGGGGTGGCGTTTCATGGATATGGGGCGGCGGATTGAACGGGCCGGTTACATGATCAGCCTCCTGCAAAGTCTTTTTTCTGTAAGAGGCAAGCCTGATGGTAATGACCTTGAGGCATTACTGGAGGTAGCGGACTGCACCATCACCTATCATGCCCGTTACCGTACGACGTTTCACCTTGAACCGATTGTGGATTTGCTGCTCCTGGATGAACTCAACCCAAGAGCCATCGGTTTTCAGTTGGCGTCATTAATGGACCATGTGGAAGCGCTTCCGCAAAGTAATACCCGTTTTTTGCGCTCCATGGAGGAAAAAATTGCATTAAGCTTGTCCACTCAATTGCGACTGGCGGATATCGATGAACTGATGGCAATCAGCCGGAAAGGATCATTTGATGTCATTAACCGCTTGCTTGGAGATCTGAAAAAAGGCATCCAGGAATTTGCCGACCTGATTAACCAGCACTACTTCAGCCGTGTTGAAACAGAAAAACAACTCGGCAATTTTCGTGATGAAATCATGGCAAAAAACCGATTTTCCATAAGGACTCCACGTATTGAAATATAAAATTTCACATATTACCATCTATGACTATGCGGATTTTGCTTCCTTATCCCACAATGAACTTTTTCTGACCCCCCGAAATACGCCGGAACAGAAAGTGTTAGAAAGCACCATCACCCTGGCACCGGCTCCTTCCGTTTTTTCCCGGCATGAGGATTTTTTTGGAAACAGTGTAATCGCCACAACGGTTGACAAGCCTCATAAAAATCTTCAGATCACTGCGCTAAGCCAGGTCTTTCTGAACCCGACACCTGAGATTCGGCCTGAACAGACCCCGCCGTGGGAACAGGTCAAGGATACGGTGCGCAAACATCAAACACAGGAAGATCTGGATGCGTTTCAATATGTTTTCTCTTCCCCGATGATTCCGGTGAGCAATCGATTCGTAGAATGGGCAAAAGACTTCTTTATTCCGGGGATTCCGATTCTCCAGGCTGGCATGGGATTGATGAATAAGATATACACTGATTTCAAATACGATTCCCAGGCCACCACGACCGCGACACCGGTTGAAAAAGCGTTTGCTATCAAAAAAGGCGTGTGCCAGGATTTTGCCCATATAGGGATTGCCTGCCTTCGTTCCCTGGGGCTTGCCGCCCGTTATGTCAGCGGATATTTGCACACGCTACCGCCCCCCGGCAAACCCAAACTTATCTGTGCCGATGCTTCCCATGCATGGCTGGCCCTCTATGTTCCGGGGTCCGGCTGGGTGGGCCTTGACCCAACGAATAATCTCGTCACCGGGGATCAACACCTGACTCTCGCCTGGGGGAGGGATTACAGCGATGTAACGCCGGTAAAAGGCACGGTTCTCGGCGGCGGGCCACATCGCCTCAGCGTGTCTGTTGATGTGTCAATGATCGGGGAAACCTCATAAACTCATATAAGCAGAATAGCTCTCAAAGGGGAATTCCATAACATAGGCTATTTTTTAATAGTGTGCTCAGCCGAATCCTTATTCACCTGGGCATATAGCAATCGCTCATGAGGCTCTTTCGAAGAAATTAGGCAACTACCATCTATCGTCTTTTTTTAGTCCTTTGGATGTTCTGCTGGATATGGATGGTCCCAGGCCTGGTCGCAGATTTCCCGGCAAATAGGGTAAGAAAATCCCCGGCGGATTAAAAACCCCCCTAATTTTTTGATAAAGTCCTTTTTTTCGAGGGTTTTCATCCGGCGAAGTTTCGGGGCCGCAGCTTTCCATGCAAGCTCCCGTTCATCAAGGGGTTCCAGCAATTCCCGGATAATCGCTTCTTTGATCCCTTTTTGACGGAGTTCCCCTTTCAGAACATAAGCCCCTTTCGGGTTCAACCGGCTTCGGTGCTCAATCCACATTCGCGCAAATTCCCGGTCGTTGAGATAGCCCAGATCTTTGAGACGGGCAATGGCATTTGCTGCAGCCTCTGTTGCAAAGCCCTTGTCTTTTAGATAAATTTCAACCTCGGTCCGGCTGCGGGGTCTGAAATTCAAAAAATAAAGGGCCCGGGAAAAGGCCCGTTCCGGGGCATCTGCCTGTTTCAGAGCGTCTATGCGGGATGGGTCCAAATGGTCTCCGCATTGCAAGCTTTGGGCAAGTTCCCGGGAGAGGGAAAACGCATAGGCCTCATCAATAAAAATATTAAAGCGGTTCTGATTTTTTTTCTGGCGGGTGATGGCGGTGATGACATCCGGCATGTCGCTCACAACAAGCCTGTTTAAGACATGGAGGGGGTCGGCGCAGGGCCGGGCCCCTGATTCTGAAACGGTTCCTCGCCCGTGTCATCGTCAATGCCGGCTTGATCATTTTCCGCGGAAATGTTTTTGGATGACATGTTGGCAAGCTCGTTCAATGCTTTCCGGATGTCCCGGGTGCCGTTGGTAAATATGTCATGAACCGCTGCATATTGCTGCCGGACCGTTCGCAACGGAAATTTGCCGTTGGTTTTTTTAAGGTATCGAAAGGCCAGATTCCGGACGGCGGCCCAGCTGTCCCTGCGGGTCTGGGTGTCCAGGGGGATCAGGCGATCAATGTTTTTTAAGTAATTGCGGTGGAAAATCGATTTAAAATAGCGCATGGGCGCGAAATGCCAGAAAGCAAAAAAAAGGCCGGCCGCACCGGCCCCGGCGCCCATGGCAATCGGGTCATAAAATCCGCCGAGCAACCCAGCGGAGGCGCCTGCAAAAACAGCCCCTGCGCCTGCTAGCAGGCTCACCAGCAGTCCAATGGCGGAGAATCGAATATTGAAGCGCCGCAGGCGTTTGCGGTAACTAAAAAGGGCTTCCAAAAGGTGATCCAGGCGTTCGGCATGGGTCTCCACAAAAGTCGCCAGATTGTCCAGACGGTATCGGGGCGCGTCGAGCACGGCGTTTTTGAGTTTCTGCCGCTGGTTTTCAAGATTGGTCAGAAATCGCTGGCTTTCTTCACAAGGAATAGCGTTTTTTGCGGCCCGGGAGGAATAGGTTAAGAGGATGGTCGGGATGTCCTTCCGTCCCGTGATCTGGGACAGGTTCCAGCAGAGGGTGCCGTACACCTGCAGCAGGTCCGTCAGGGAGGCGCATTCGTCAATCCGGTTAAGGACGAACAAAACCCGGTCTTCAAACGTCCGGGTAGTGATGGTTTCCCTCAGACTGGTGTGGGATTCCCGCACCGTGCCCGCCTTGTGGGGATCGAACAGCACCAGAACAAGATCCGCGAGCTGGGCCAGGTCACCGATCACTTCCTGGTAGTCATAGCCCCGATCCCGCTCGGTGATGCTGTCCAGCATGCCCGGGGTATCAATCAGCGCAAGGTTTTTTAAAAACGGGGAATTGACTTTTTTCAGCCGGAAATGGGCAGAAAACCGCTGGCCGTGTTTCTTGAGTATTTCAAAAGGATAATCCGGGTCGTTGAGCAGAAATTTGCCGTCCCGCTCCTGGGTGACATGCACAGCCTCACTGTCTTCAATGGCTTCATCATAGGTGATAATGGTGAAAGAATCATCCGTGGGCGCCTGGCCGACGGCCTGAATGTCCGCCCCCAAGAATTCATTGATCAGGGTGGATTTCCCGGAAGAATAATTGCCGAGAATCAGAACCATGGGCCGCCATTTGATGGTGGATTCCAGCGGTACTTCGCTGTAGCCATATTCTTTGGCCACGGGGGTCAGGTTATCCTTGACCATGGCCACCATTTCCGCGCGAAGCGAATTGATGTAGTTTTCGCGGTACATATCATTCTCCTGTGAAAAGCTGGACGAGAACCCGAGACAGCGATTACGCACTTGTCAGTCAGCAGCAGAGCTAAGCGTGATCTGCATATCAAATTCCTCTTTTCTTAACAATAAAAACCGTTGAGGTCAAGGCGGGTTGCCGGCGTATGCCCAGCCACCGGACGGACGATGGGTTGTGGAAAAAATCACCGGCTACAATGCCCCGGTGGCGGTCAGCCATTTTTTTATTTTTGCCAGCAGTTCCTGGGGTTTCACCGGTTTTGGAATATAGTCGTCCATGCCGGCGGCCAGACATTTTTTTTCGTCTTCGGCCAAAGCGCTGGCGGTCAGCGCGATGATGGGTAGTTTCGGGTTGATGGCGCCGGTTTTGTTCGCCCGGATGTGGCGGGTCGCTTCATATCCCCCCATCTGGGGCATCAGGATATCCATCAACACCAGATCATAAGCTTTTGCTTCAAGGGCCGCGATGGCCGCGATGCCGTTTTGAGCGATATCCACCTGATAACCGTTTTTGGCCAGAATTTTTTGGGTCACCATCTGATTGACCCGATTGTCTTCCACCAGCAGGATGGCAATGGTGTTTTCGCGCGTCCCTTTCAGATCGTCGCTGAGAATCGGACTGCGGCGGGATGACCCGGTTTTTTGATCGGGTTGGGATAATTCCGCAAGACAGTCATAAAGGGCGTCGCGCCTTACCGGTTTTGTCAGGTATCTGGAAATAAAATTCTGAAAAATGACTTTATTGGCGGATTGCCTGCCTTTTTCCGTCACGCAGACAATATCAATGGTGTTGAGATGCTCATGGTTTTTGATGGTTCGGCAGAAGTCTGCTGCGGTATTTCCCGGAAAACGGTCGTCCACAATGACGATATGAAAGGGTTGGTTCGTGGATCGGGCAGCCAGGAGTTTTTTCAGGGCTGTTTCAGGGGTGGCCGCTTCATCATGGCGGATGGATAGTGTCTTTAAAAGTTCGGAAATTGACTGTCGGTGAATGGCGCCGGAAACTATCACCAGGATGTTTTTGGATAAAAGGGCCGGCGGGAGTTCTGGCATTCGATTGACGCGGGAGGTGTCTTTTTCAAATATCGCGGTAAACCAGAAGGTGGCGCCGTTTCCTGCTTGGGTGCGCACACCAATGGCGCCGTCCATTAATTCCACAATGTTTTTGCTGATGGCCAGTCCCAGACCGGTTCCCCCATGGGTCCAGTTGGTAGAATCTTCCAGTTGTGAAAATGACTTGAACAGTTGGTCCAATTTGGATTTTGGAATCCCCGGGCCGGTGTCCGTCACGGTGAGTTCCACCGTCACGCGGTTTTCCGAGAGTTCATAAAGACCTGCCGAGATGGTGACGCTGCCTTTTTCAGTGAATTTAATGGCATTGCCGGCAAGGTTCAGGAGCACCTGTCGAAAGCGGCCAGGATCCCCGATGAGAAATTGCGGGATTTCATGGCTAACGGTACAGGCAAAATCAAGGCCTTTTTCAAACGCCTTGATGGAGAGCAGCTCGGTGACTTCTTCCACTGCGGCCCGCAAATCAAAAGAAACCGTGTCCAGAGTGAATTTTCCCGCTTCAATTTTGGAAAAATCCAGCACATCGTTGATGATTGATAAAAGGGCGTTGGCGCTGCTTTTAATGGTGGCCGCATATTCGTGCTGCTCCGCTGAAAGATCCGTATCCAAAAGCAGGTCGCTCATGCCGATGATGCCGTTCATGGGGGTCCGGATTTCATGGCTCATGCTGGCCAGAAATTCGCTCTTGGCCTGGTTGGCGGCCTCGGCCAGGACCTTGGCTCTGGACAATTGTTTCTGCGTGTTTAAGATTTCCCGGTTCGCCTGTTCCAGTTCAGAGTTGCGCTGCACCGCATTTTCATAGGTGGAAAACAAAAGATCAATGATTTGGTAAGGATTGTCGGGAATCTGATGGACTTTACCGTTGAAAAAAACTTCAATGCCGTTTTTCGGATTCAGGTTTTCCCGGTGCGCTTTATTCTGGATAATTGTCTGTATCCGGGCGATCAGAACACTCTCATTGTAGGGTTTGGTGACAAAACTGTCCGCGCCGCAGGACAAAGCGTTGAATACGTCTTCCGTGTCCGAGAGACTGGTGAGCAGCACCAGGGGAATCTCTTTAAGGGCCGGCCGGTTTTTGATCTGTCGGCAGAGGGCGTAACCGTCTATCACCGGCATGACGATATCGCTGATGATCATGTCCGGGGTATTTGCGGCCAGCCAGTCAAGGGCGGATTTTCCGTCGTGTTTCATGGTCACGGAAAACCCGTTGCCTTCTAATATTTTTTCCAGGCGCAGGGCCTGGGTCATACTGTCTTCAACCGCCAGAATATGATAGGTACCTGATCCTGTCATGTTTTTATGAACCTGTCACCGTTCATGCTGCTGTTTTTCGGGCTGCCTTATTTAAAAATGCGGTAATGTCCGGAGGGCTCAGCTGAAATGTCTGAGCCCCGATTTTGATGGCCTCGCCGGGCATTCCAAATACAACCGCGCTCTCATGGTCCTGCACCAGGGTCATGGCCCCCTGATCCTTCATTTCCTTGAGCCCCTCGGCCCCGTCATTGCCCATTCCGGTGAGCAGCACGCCAATAGCGTTTTTTTTGTAAATTTTTGCCACCGAAGAAAAGAGATGGGAAATAGGCCGTTTGCGGTTTTCCAGAGGATCAATTTTATAGACCCTGAATTGGCGGGAAGCCGTTATGTCGATATAGTGGTCTTCCGGTGCGAAATAAACATGGCCGCGCTCCACCGGCACCCCGGTTCGCGAAATGGACAGAGATAAATGAGTGGTGCGGGAAAGCCATTCCACCATCCCTTCCAAAAATCCTTCAGCAATATGCTGAACAATGACCACGGGCAGATCAAAAAAAGGTGTGAGATCCGAGAGAATGGTCTGAAGCACGGGGGGGCCGCCGGTGGACGCGCCAATGGCAACGATCCGGTCTTGCCCGCCGGCGCCGTGCAGAATGCGGGAAGGGGTCACGGTTTTGGCGGGGCGAGGCTTTTGCTTCAGGAGCCGCACCACCTTGACCTCGGACATTAATTTGACCGTGCGCAGCAGTTTTTCAACCAATGTCCTTGATTCGGGATGCCCGAAACCCGGGGGTTTCTGGGATACCGCCACGGCACCGACTTTCATGGCTTTAAAGATGTTTTCCGTCTGCTCCGGGGCCACCAGGGTGCTGTGAATGACAATGGGCACGGGATAGGTTTCCATGATGGCCCGGGTGGCTTCATAACCGTTCAGGCCAGGCATCTGGATGTCCATAATGATAACATCCGGTGCGTCCGTGCCGGCCTTTTCCACTGCTTCCTGGCCGTTTTTGGCCTCTCCGGCCACCGCAAGCTCAGGATCCGCTTCAATCACCTGTTTGAGAAATTCCCGGGTCGTCAATGAGTCATCAACAATTAAAACGCGAATCATAGGGCGGTCCCGATACATGTGTTCCGGCCGCGGTCCTTGGCTTGATAAAGACACTGGTCAGCGGCCCGGATGAGATCATCGGTGGTCAGAAGCGAACTGTCTCCCTCGGGATCAAGGGCGGCAATGCCGAAACTGGCGGTAATCCGGATGTCTTTTTCCCCGGCGCGGGTAACCATTTCCCGGACATTTTTGCGAAATCGCTCTGCCGCAGTGGTGGCACCGGTCAAATCGGTCTCCGGCAGCACAAGAATAAATTCTTCCCCGCCATACCGCGCCATCCAGTCCAGGTCTTTTCTCAGAGAATTGTTCAGTTCGTTAACAAAGTTTTTGAGTACCTGATCGCCGGCCTGATGGCCGTGGCGGTCATTGACTTCCTTAAAATGATCAATGTCACAGATAATAATGGAAAGCCGCTGGTGATAGCGGACAGCGCGTTTAAACGCCTTGGGAAGATTTTCGTTCAGGTACCCCCGGTTGAACACCTGGGTCAGGGGATCGGTAATGGAGAGCAGGGCGATTTCTTTGTTGCGCTGCTTGAGTGAGGACTCCAGCCGGATAACCCGCTCAGCCGTGGTGAGCCGCGCGATGAGTTCCGCGTCATCCACCGGTTTGGTCAGGTAATCGTCAGCCCCGGCTTCAAGCCCCTCAATAATATCGTTTTTGGAGTCTTTGGCCGTCAGCAGGATGATGTATAAATAATTGCCGAAATCATGTTTCCGAATGGCCCGGCACAATTCAGAGCCGTCCATTTCCGGCATGATCCAGTCAGAAATCACAATGGAGGTCTGGCTGTTTAAGAGCATGTTCATGGCTTCCAGGCCGTTTTTAGCCACCCGGACATTGTAGCCGTGGCTTTCCAGCATGAGCTGGAATTTCAGGGCCTGGGTGCGGCTGTCTTCCACAAGCAGTACTTCAAAGTTTTTTTTCATGGGGTATGAATGTTTCCCTTTCAGTTTCAGTTTTCAATCGGCAGCAGACGCGGGCAAATCCCATCCATGATACTGGAATATAAAACTACACCAATCTTTTCAATACCTCAAGCAGATTGCTCTGGTCAAAGTTGCTTTTCACAATATATGCATCCGCACCGGCATCCACTCCCTGTTCGCGGTCTTCCCGGGAATCCAGGCTGGTGACGAGAATGACCGGCGTTGCTGCCAGCAGTTTATCCGTGCGGATTTTCCGGGTGAGATCAAACCCGTTCATTTTGGGCATTTCCACATCCGATACGACCGCGTCAAAAGCACCGGTTTTGAGCTGCCGGAAACCGTCTTCACCGTCAATGGCTGTGGCGACCCGGTAGCCGGTGGCTTCCAGGATATTTTTCAAGAGGGTCCGTGAGGTAAAGGAATCTTCAACAATCAGCAGGGATTTTTGGGTTTCTTTTTTCTTTGTCTTGATTTTTCGCTCAAGAACCCGGGAAATGGATTGACCCGAAGCGGAGGCGATCAGTTCATTCACATTCAGGATCGGCACGACCCGGCCATCTCCCAGGATGGTGGCGCCGCTGATGTTGGGCACTTTTTTCAGCTGCTTGCCCAGGTTTTTCACCAGCACTTCCTGCTCATTGGCCACATGGTCGACAATGCAGGCAATGGTTTGTTCGCTGCTGCCGAAAATAACCACCGGCAGGGTGAAATTTTCCGCGGTTCCTTCCGGAAACGGCGCGTGGGGCAGGCCCAGAATATCTGACAAACTGACCAGGGAGGTCGCCCGTCCGTTCAGGGTGATAATGGATTTGTTTTCCACTGTCCGGATTTCTTCCGGCCGGATGCGGATGGTATGTTCAATATGGGCCACGGGCAGGATAAAGTCATGGCCGGAAGCCGATACGATGACGCCCCGAAATGTGGAAAGGGAGACCGGCAGTTCGATTTTAAACGTGGTGCCGCATCCGGGATCAGATGAAATCCGGATCAGACCGCCCAGGTGTTCAATATGCTCCGCCACAATGGCCATGCCCAGGCCCCGGCCGGAGATTTCAGTGATCAGGGGACTGGTGGAAATGCCGGATTGAAAAATAAGAGAAATCGTTTCCGCATCTGTCAGGGCCTCGGCCTGCTCTGATGATAACATTCCAGATTTTATAGATTTTTTTCGTATCCGGTCCAGATCGATGCCATTGCCGTCATCGGCGATGGTGATCTCCACCCTGTTGCTTTCCGGCTGAAAGACCGACACGCGTATTTTGCCCCAGCCAGATTTTTGTTTCTGATACCTGGCTTCCGGTGTTTCAATACCATGGTCGATGGCGTTTCGGATCAGGTGGAGAAACGGATCTTTCAGGCCTTCAAGAATCCGTTTGTCGATTTCAATGTCTCCGCCGGAGACTTCGAGATCCGCGTCTTTTCCCAGGTCCCGGGAAATGTCGCGCACCATTCGGGGCAGGATGGCAAACAGGGTATTAAACGGGAGGAGGGATGTTTTTTTGACCTCATCGAGCAGGTCGTCCACCATTGCTCCGAGCAGGCGGCTGGAATGATCCAACGCCGTGGCCAGTTCGTTGATTTGGTGGTCGGTATCTCTTATCTGGTCGTGGTTCATATCGTATAAATCAAAGAACCGGTCGAGTTGTCCCGAACGGGCGATGCGGCGGCGGATGTCATGAAGCTCTTTTCTGGACTTTTCAGACAGTTTTTTCCATTTTTCAATCGCCAGGGAGGTGTCATGAATTTTTTCCAGGTGCTGGTTCATGATCTGCTTGAGGGTAATCAGCTCTTCGGTCTTTAACAGCAGAGAATCCAGCTTGGCGGTGGAGATGCGGACCGTATCCGTGGACCAGGCTCTGGCGGGGGGCGAGGCAGCAGGGATGCGAGGCTCTGCTGCTGGCTCTGTCACGGATTTTTTCAGCGCGGCTGTTTTTTTGGGCACCTCCGGGGTTTTGCTGGCGGGCACTCTGCCGTCCGGCGCTCGCGGTTCATCCGTTTCCATTGCCAGCGGTCGATTTTTCGACGGGGTATGCTGGCCAATTTCAGATGCCCGGCCCGGCGATTTTGAAAGTGTTTCCGATTCTGACAGTGTTTCCGGGGCAGTCTGTTTATAAGCGGTTAACCGGGCGGCCAGTTCTTCGATGGTGTTTTCCAGTTCCGCGCGGGTGTGTTCCTCTGTGGAAAGGAAATTTTCAATCATACCGACGCTGGTGTGAAAGGTGTCGAAAATATCAGGGGTGAAAACGATGGTTTCCTGCTTCAGGTCACTGAACAGGCTTTCCATGGCCTGGCAAAGGGTTTCAACGGGAATAATGTTCACGGACCGGGCCGCCCCCTTTAGGCTGTGGGCTTCCCGGTACACAATTTCCAGCATTTTGGCGCGGCTTTCCGGTTCCGTGCTTTTTTCCAGGGCCGTAAGGGTGGAAAACATGCTGGCAATTCGTTCCTCGGCCTCTATTTTAAAGGCTTCAAGCAGTTGCTTGTGCAATTCCTGTTGGTTCATCGTTTCCGGCCCGAACAATTAGATTTTATAGCTGGCGGTAAAGGATTTCATGGTCTTGGCCATTTCTTCCAGGCCTTTAATCGCGTCTTCCAGTTGTTTAACACCTTCCAGGTTTTGCTGAGTGGCGTCGTTAATGCTTTCCATGGCCTGGGAAAGCTGATCCATGCCGGACAGCTGCTGCTGATTGGAAGCGGTAATCTGCATGGCCGCTTCAGAGGATTCGGTGACCCGGTTGGACAGCCGGTCAATGGCATCCCCGGCCTGTTCGGACAGTTCCACGGCTTCGGCAACGGTTTTGGTGCCCCGTTCCGTTGCCATGACTGCTGCTGCGGTGGCTTTCTGAATATCACCCAGGATCTCCCGGACCTGGTTGGTGGCTTCTTTGGACTGGCTGGCCAGGGTTTTCACTTCCTGGGCCACCACGGCGAAGCCTTTGCCGTGCTCGCCGGCTTTGGCCGCCTCGATGGCCGCATTGACGGACAGAATGTTGGACTGATCCGCGATATCTGACACCGTATTGATGATGTCTTCGATGCTTTTGGTCTGGCTGCTGAGCTGCACTGTGCTTTCCGCAATATGGTTCATTTCTTCCCGGATGCGTTCAATGCCGAGCATGGTGTTTTCCGTTGCCTGTTTGCCGGCAAAGGAGATCCGGGTGGTGGAGTCCGCGCTTTGGGCCACGTATTCGGCTTTTTCACTGGCCACCTGGGACGTCTGCTTGACTTCCTCGGCGGTGGTGGTGACTTCACTGATGGAACTCGACGTTTCAGAGGCACTGGTGGCAAGCTGGGACGCGGTGGTGGAGATGCGGCTGATGGATGCTACCAGAAGATTGGTGGATTCCAGAAGGTTTTTCATCTGGCTCCTGAATTTTCGGCTGCCTTCGTTAAATGTCCTTAGCAGCAACCCGATTTCATCGGACCGGTTCGGATGGGTCAGCGGCACTTCAGCGGTGAAATCGCCGTCATTCAGCATCACAATCCGGTAGGAAAGCTCATTGATAGGCTTGGCAATCATTTTCGACTGGATAAATCCCACAATTCCCACCAGAAAAATCAAAATCCCCATGCCCCAGTAGGTATTCATTTCCAGTTTATGGAGCAGGGCCAGGGCTTCTTTTTCATCAATTTTCGTGATAATGGCCCAGTCGAAGTCCGTGCCGATCTTTTCCGCAAGATTCAGATGGGAAAAGGCGCTCAGTACATCAATGCCCCGGTAATCCGCACCGGCCTCCGTGCCGGCTTGGTTTTTAAATGCCTGTCGCGCCGTTTGGGTGTCGACTTTTTGTTTCAGGATGATATCTTCTCCGAGAAACCGGGAACTGGAACGCATCAGCAGGTCCGCACCCACGATATAAGTATCGCCGGTCGCACCCATGCCGGTGTGCTCCGCGATTAATACGTTCAGGCGGGCGGCGTTAATCTGGCAGATCAAGACAGCCCCCATTTCACCCGTGTCCGTATACACCGGCGCGCCCATGAATAAGGCCGGCGGAAGATCTTCCTGGAATTTCAGAATATCCGTCATGGTGGGCAGTTCGCTTTCGATGATTTTGTCCCACAGCATCCGGGTTGCCGGTTCGGTCGCCACATTGACTTCGCTGTCCGGATCGTATTCCGTGTTGGCCGCGGCCGAGTAAATGGTTTTTCCATTATCTCCCAGCAGAATGATATCGCTGTAGCCGAACGCCTTCATGTAATATTCGAACAGCGGGCTCATCTCCTGATATGTTTTATTTTCCAGCATGGTGCGGATATGCTGGGTGCGGGAGAGCAGGGTGAGGTTTTTCATCCGGTCTTTTAAAAATTCCAGAACCTGGACTTTTTTGATGCTATTGACGGAAGCAATATGGTTGAAGACTTCCGTTTTCATGGCATCCTTGGCCAGATAATAGGTCAGGGTGCCCATGCCGATCAACGGGATGAGCCCCACGATCAGAAACTGGATGATCAGTTTTGCCATGATGCTTTTGGATATGGACCGGATCATGTTGCATTTCCTCCTGCTGTGTCTGAATCTTTATAATCGTTTATACGGTGATGCACATTTTTTTGTCCGAAAGCAGCTTTGCGTCGTCCAGAACAACCCTGCCGTCTCCGGTTACGCCCTTGAGATAATCTGTCCGGATGCCGGTGAGGGTGGCAAGGGACGTCTGCAGCGCGGATTTGGGTATTTCGCTGATTCCCAGAATTTCGTCTGCCAGAATACCGAATTCCATGTCATCGTCTGAGAGAATAATCACCTGAGACAAACGGGTGACGCCGTCGTCCGGGAGCTCGAAGAAAATCTTGAGATCCACTACGGAGACAATTTCCCCCCGCAAATTGATAACGCCTTTGACAAAGTCCGGCACCCCGGGGATAAAGGTCAGTGTTTTCAAAGGATGAATCACGCGGATCCGGTTGAGTCCAAGGGCGTAAGTTTCATGGGCCATGCGGAATTCCACCACGGTCAGCATATCCGCGGACCGTCTGTCACCGGTCGATCGCCGGGCCAGTTGTCTGGCCCGCTCGGCCAGAATGTCTTTTGTGGCCGGCGCGTCTTTCTTGAAGGGGCGGCGCGGTTCAGTGTCTAAATTCTTAAGATTCATTGATCTGCATGGATTTAAGGGTTTCAATCAACCTTCCGGCGGTCATGCCCTCGGAAAAGGGAGGGATGTCTTCCGGATCTCTCATATTCAGCAATGCCAGGGCATTTTGCAAGCTTTTGCGGCCCTCGGGGGCCATATCTTTTTGAAGCTGGAGCATGCCCAGCGTAAAATGGGCCATGATAAATTCCGGATCCAGATAAATGGATTGCTTGAGGGCTTTAAGGGCCTCATCGATTTTCCGGTCGGATTGCAGAATGGTGGACAACAGATAATAAATTTCCGGGTTCAGTTTTTCCGTATCAATGGCTTTTTCGCACCATTCACGTGCCGGCGCCAGTTGCCCCATATTGGCGTAAGATTTTGCCAGGAGGATCATGGATTCGGTTTTCATTAAAAAACCGGGGGGGTTGCTGTGGTTTTCGGAAAAAAGGGTCAGCAGCTTTTCCGTTGCTCGGAAATAGTCGCCGTGGTTGTAATCATCCACCGCCTCCTGGTACCGGTCATGTTTGGGGGTTTCCGGAGCTCGCCGGGAAGGTGCCTTGTCCGTAATACGGCGGGCGAGCTTGCCCTTTGGGGAGGGTGTTTTCTCGCTTGTTGTTCTGAAGTGGGGCCGTTCCTCCGGTTTTCGGGACCGGGTTTTGATGGGGGCGGTCTCCGGCATCTGCCGCGGGGGGCCTTTTCTGTGATACAGGGCGCTGGGAAACCGGACCGGAGAGAACTCCGGCCGATTCACAAAACCGGATTCCGCGGGACCCGTGACCAGCCATCCATTGTCCACAAGGAGCCCCGAGAGTTTCCGAAGCACCCGGTTTCTGGCGGTATCCTCAATGTACATGAGCACGTTGCAACAGAGAATGATGTCAATGGTGTCGTAAAAATCAAGCAGTGGCCGGTAGTGGTCCGCCATTAGATTAACTTTTTGGAATTTCACCATTTGCTTGATGCGGGGGGTCAGCGCAAAATAATTGCCAGGCAGGGGGGTAAAATAGGTTTTAATGATTTTTTCAGGGGTACCCCGCAATGACCAGTTGGAGTAAATGCCTTTTTTTGCTTTGGTGAGGGCCGAGGGATTGATGTCCGACCCCAAAATAATGATTTCCCAGTCCCTGAGGGCGGGCAACATCTGATCCATCATGATGGCGATGGAATAGGGCTCTTCGCCGGTGGCGCAGGCCGCGCTCCAGAAAACAATTTTTTTGGAGTGCCGTTTCGGATGCTGGGTAATGCCCCGGAGAATATGATCCTGGAGAATCTGAAAGAAGTTTTTGTCCCGGAGAAAATAAGTTTCCCCGACGGTCAGGCGGGTGGTCAGGGCGTCCATGATTTCCTGGGGTGGGGAGGCGTAGAGGCTTTGGACGAGCTGATGAATGTCTGTTCCAAGATCCCTGACAACGGATGTCATCGTCTTTGCCAGGGAGGGATATTTTTTTTCCGGAAAATGAAGCCCTGTATGCACAGCCACCAGCCGGCTCAATTCAGCGAGCATATGTTGTGGAATATCTCGGGTCATACAGGGGCTTCCATCCCTTTCAATTCGCTTTCGATGCGGTGGATGGTTTTTTCAGGAAACAGGGTGTCGATGTCGTAAATCAAAATGCTGTCGCCCTCATACTCGGCAATGCCGGAAAGAAATTGCTCCATGCCGGGATAAATCACTGCTGATGAGGAAAGGGGGCCTGCCGCAAGCGCGGTCACGTCCCTGATGGCATCCACCCCAAAGGCCACGGTATAGTCCGACACCCGGCAAACCATGATTCTGTCCGATACGGCGAGTGGTTTTTGCGCCAGGCCGAATTGTTTCCGGATATCGACCATTGGTATAAAGCGTCCGCCCATGTTCAGCATTCCGCAAAGCAGTTCGGTGGCCTCCGGCACGTCCGTCAACTGAACGGCCCGGATGATGGTTTCGACAAAATGAACGGATATCGCGTAATGCTCGGCATCAAGGGTGAAGATGACATATGTTGTTTCCTGCATGGGGTGATCACCGTTCCAGTGTCAGGCTGGCTGCCAGGTTGCGTGAGATGGCGATAATTTTAATAACAATATGCCATTATATGATTTTTTTCAAGAGAAACATTGGTTTATGTTTGGATCACAGTTTTTTGCGGTTGACATGGACCGGTAAATTTAGGATTGAAGTAGAAGTTTAAAAAGTTATGTTTTTTCGCCGGGTGCCGATGTTGGCAGAAAAGGCGGCAGAAAAACCGGAACAGTTTTTTTGCCATCTTTGAAAGGGGAAGACGGTGCGAATCCGTCGTGGTCCCGCCGCTGTAAGTGAGGACGAACACCGCTGAATGCCACTGTTCGGCAATAATCCGAACGGGAAGGCGCGGTTATTAGGATGATTCACAAGCCAGAAGACCTGCCGGGCGAAAAGTCTTTAATTGAATGGTCAATCAGTTAAAGGGGAAGCACTCCGCCGTGGCAGCGGATGCGCTTCCGGGTCCGGCATGTCCGGATATACAAGGATGAAGAAAACGGGTGCAATCCTTAAGCTATTGAGGCTTAAGGATTTTTTTGTTTAGAGACGCGTTCTGGCAGCCGGGTGCCAGATATCTAATCTTTTAATGATGCCGGAATGTTGCCATCTGGTACCTGACACCCGGCACCTGACATCTTAGCTACTCAAACGGTTATTCATGCGGTATAAATTATTAATCAAGCCGCTTGCCGTCTGCCTGATTCTGATTTTTGTCCTGTCATTTGAGGCTGCCGGTGAGGCTGCCGGGAAAATGCGCACGGACCAGTCCGGCAGAACGATGCGTGTGCCGGAATTTCCCCGGCGGGTGGTATCCCTTGCCCCGAGCATTACGGAAATCATTTATGCGTTGGGGTGTGAAGACCGTCTGAAAGGGGCCACCCTGTTCAGTGATTATCCGGCGCCTGCCCGGGATCTGCCGAAAG
Source organism: Desulfobacterales bacterium (assembly GCA_963675805.2). GTDB lineage: Bacteria > Desulfobacterota > Desulfobacteria > Desulfobacterales > Desulfosalsimonadaceae > SURF-3. The sequence continues at coordinate 63,889 of CAXXNU010000008.1, forward strand.
TGGGCTCCTATGTGGCCCTGGATCTTGAAAAAATTGCGTCCCTGAATCCGGATCTCTGTATCGGCATCCAGGACGGCAATCCCCTTGAAACGGTGCGCCGGGTGGAAGCGTTAGGCATTCCGGTATATGCGGTCAATCCCAGAAGCATGGCCACCATCCGGGCCACGGTGCTGGATATCGGGGCTTTGCTCTCGGCGGAGGATGCCGCCCGCCGCCTGGTTCTGGAAATGGATGCCCGGATTCAAAGGGCGCGCAAACTCTCGGAAACTGCGGCGTCCCGGCCGCTGGTCTTTTTTCAGATCGGGGTATCGCCGGTGGTATCCGTGGGGTCGGATACTTTTATTCACGAACTCATTGAAATTGCCGGCGGTGTAAACATGGCGGCCTCTCAGACCGGTTATCCCCGGTATTCCACGGAGGAGGTCATTGTGGGGGCGCCGGAGGTTTTTATTATCACGTCCATGGCCAGAGAAAAGGTGTTTGATCAGGTCATGGCAAAATGGCGCAAATGGCCCGCCATTCCGGCGGTGAAAAACCATCGTATTCATCTGGTGAATTCCGATCTGTTTGACCGGCCGACCCTTCGGCTGCTCGACGGGCTGGAAACGCTGTTAACCCTGATTCATCCGGAACTGGATGCGAATATGGCTGAATAAAAGGACCATGGCTCTGATACTGAAAAAAATCATGGCAGTTTCCGGGATCATGATAGCCCTTCTGGCTGTCATCATGATGTTCGGCATCAGCCTCGGGTCGTCGGATGAGGGGTTTATCCCTTTTTCGGAAATTCTGTCACGGCTGACCGATCCCCAGTCCCTGTATTATACCATTATCTGGGAAATCCGCTTTCCCCGGGTGGTGATCGCAGCGTTGATGGGGGCGGCCCTGTCTCTGGGCGGGCTGGTGTTTCAGGCCCTGCTGCGCAACCCGCTTGCGGAGCCCTATATTCTGGGCATCTCCGGCGGGGCTGCCATTGGCGCCATCATCGGCATTCTGCTCAGTTTTGCCCGGTTTCCCGGAGTGAGCCTGGCGGCCTTTGCCGGCGGTATGGTCACCCTGTTTCTGGTGCTCGTGATCGCTTCAGGCCGAACCATGATGAAACGAGAGTCCCTGCTTCTTTCTGGTGTTATGGTAAACGCTTTTTGTTCGGCAGTGATCATGTTTCTCATTTCCATGACCCAGGATGCCCGGATTCATAATATCATGTTCTGGCTGATGGGGGATTTGTCCGCGGGCGGGAAAAAAGAGGCCCTGATCATGGCCGGTCTGCTGATTCCATGCTTTCTGGTTGTTTTCTGGCGCGCCAATACCATGAATCTTCTGCTCATGGGCCGGGAAATGGCCCTTTCCGTGGGGGTCAATGTGAGGTGGGTGTCTGTGTCCCTGCTCGTGGTGACATCGTTTATGGTGAGCGTTACGGTCTGCTATTGCGGCCTTGTGGCCTTTGTGGGGCTCGTGATTCCCCATCTGCTCAGGCTTTTATTCGGCGCGGATCACCGGGTGCTGGTGCCGGCCTGTATTTTCGGCGGGGGCGCATATCTGGTGTTTTGTGATCTCATGGCCCGGACCCTTCCCGGACAGGGGGAAATGCCGGCCGGCGTGATCACGGCCCTGGTAGGAGCACCGGTGTTTATTTTTCTCTTAAAAAGGACCCAGCCATGAATGATTTGGCCAATCCTTCGGCAGTGGACGCGCAGCATCTGAGTTATGCCTATGACGGCACCCGGGTGCTGGATCAATTATCTTTCAGCGTGCCCAAAGGAGAAATTTTTATTGTCATCGGTCCCAACGGGTCCGGCAAAACCACCCTGATGAAACTAATTGCCGGGTTGATCCGGCCGCTCAGCGGCACTCTGGCTGTTGACGGGCGCTCGATTGGCGCCATCCCTCGCAAAGACCTGGCCCGGCAGGTTGCCTTTGTGCCCCAGCAGGTCCCTACGGATTTTCCATTTGTGGTGGAAGATGTGGTGCTGTTCGGCCGGGCTCCCCATCTGGGCACCTTTGGGCTGACATCTGCTGAAGACGTTCGGCTTGCGGACCAGGCCATGACATTTACCGAAGTGCGCCATCTGGCCCGCCGTCGCCTGAACCAGCTTTCCGGCGGGGAATGCCAGCGGGTGTTCATTGCCCGGGCCATCTGTCAGAGCCCGGATATTATCGTGCTGGATGAACCCACGGCATCCCTGGATATTGCCCACCAGTTGCGGATCATGGACATGATGGAAAAAATGAAACAGGAGAAAAACATGACCGTGATCATGGTCTCCCATGACGTGAACTTGGCCGCCATGTACGCGGACACCCTGATGCTCTTGAAAAACGGGGGCCTGGTTCGGGTGGGTCCCCCGAATGCCGTGCTCACCTATGATATCTTGGAGTCGGTGTACGGATGCCCCCTGCTGGTGGATGAAAATCCCCTGGACAATTTGCCCCGGGTGACGCCGGTGCCGGGAAGATATATTAAGGAATTACGAATGACGAATTAAGAATTTCGAATGAAAAAGGTCCCCCCGCACGCCCTGCGCGTTCCATTTCGCTATCCTCTTCCATTGGATTTTTTGCGACGCCATCCAAGAAAATGAACAAATGCAAAAGGTACCCTGCAACTTGGCCTCCGGTTTCCTTTGTGAAATTTTTGCCAGGAAAAGATTTCACTAAGCTGCGTTGCAATGGGGGTGGGGTTCGTGCCAAAACATATTTTTTTATCGCTCCCTTACGGTCGCGGCTCGGATGGTCGCCGGTGCTGTCTTTTTTCCGAGCTGCGCGTGTCAGCAAGCAGTTAAAGTGCAAATATCGGTCACTTGATCCCATTGCAACACAGCCGAGCGGAGGCGGTTTCCATGGAAGAAGGGAGCAAACTGTCTGAGCGGTATCAATGTTTCGGGTGAAGGGAATTCTGCTGAATGTTATTGAAATCTGACGCGTTGCTTTTCCAAAATCCCAGCGAGTTTTTGGTCCCGCCATGGAAACCGCTGGAGCGAGGAAAACTGTGTTGCAGGGCGGGTTTCTTTTGTTACTTTTTTTTGCCCGCCAAAGAAAAGTAAGAATAAATTCCTTGATTTTTATAAATATCGCAGGAAAATCCACATACAATTTGAAATGTGAATCGCTGTCACAAACCAAAAGCCTTGTCGGACGTCGGCGTGGGGAAGGCCGCTTTGCGATAAACACAATGACTATGCCACGAAGAAGATCCACGAAAAACAGATATACCCGTGAACGCATGACCCCTGAGAAATCCCTAAAACAGACCGTGCCCCCTGAAAAGCGGCCCGGACATCAATCCTTGCGAAAAGGTCGGATATCCTTGCCCCGCCATGTTTATCTAGTCACGTCCGTGACGATCGGCAGAACCCCTTTTTTTCATGATTTTCGAGCCGGGTGCGCCGCGGCCAGATGTTTTGAGGATCACGCCGTTCTTGATGAGGCCCATATGCTTGCCTGGGTGCTGATGCCGGATCACGCCCACTGGCTGATCCAACTTGGCGAAAAACGATCTTTAAGCACGATTGTCGGTCGCATCAAAGCCGCGAGTGCCCGGATGGCGAACCGGGTTCTCAAAAGGCAAGGTCCTCTCTGGGACCGGGCGTTTTACGATCATGCCCTGCGGGCGGATGAAGATTTGAGGCAGGCGGCCCGGTATGTTATCGCCAATCCGATTCGGGCCGGCCTTGTGAAACGGGCGGGAGATTATCCGTTTTGGAACGCGGTGTGGATGTAATTGGCAGCAGCGGGCCATGCCCGCAAAAATACGCCGTGATTATTTAAAAATCGAATCGCGGGCACGGCCCGCTCTTACAAAGAAAGAAATGCTTCACAGCGCTTTTTGTTCCCTCATCATTTTTTCCCGGCCAGTTTCTCCAGGTTGGTCCTTGCAAACTCAATGGACGGGTCAATGCTTAAGGCAATCTGATAATAACGGACTGCGTTTTCCACATCCCCCATGTCCCGGTAATTGGACGCGATATTGGCGTAGTCAATGGCAGACGAGGGATCAAGGGCAATGACTTTTTCAAAGCAGCGGATGGCCTGTTCGTGCTCTTTTCGCATAAACCGGCAGAACCCCATAAGATTGTAGATATCCGTGCGCTCATCATCCGCGGCAGCACCTTTTTCCAGAACATTCAAAGCGGATTCATAATCCCCCATATCTTTCAGGCACACCCCCATGTAGGAATAAACGCTGGCCAGGTCCTGGGGATGGGGATCGAGTTCCAGGGCCCGGGAAAAATAACGGTTCGCGGTTTCCGGATCTTCCAGGTTCAGGTGGGCCAGTCCCTGATAAAACGGGACGTAATAGGCGTTCGGCAGGCGTTTTGCAATGTCTGCAAGCTGCTGGGCGGCAGCAGGCGGGGGATTGTTTTCAAGGATCAGTTTGCAGGAGAACATGCCCACGCTGGTTCCTGCGGCCCGCTCCCGGAAATGGGCCCCCGGAATCATGGTGTAAAACGCCGGTATTTCCAGTTCCGGATGGGTGGTGGCCACGCTAATCACGGCAAATCCCCGTTCAGACAACCGAGACAGGCAGTTTTCCACTTCAACCCGGATATTGACATCTGAAATATCCGGCAGATCAAAGATGTTCACCTGTCGGTCCGGGTGGGTAATGTATCGGGCATCTTTAATGGTTCGGTACTTGGGCAGCCCGGAGGCCACAAAATTGGAGCCGGTGTTGAAATCCCCGCCCAGCTGGGCGGTTTCGGAAAGGGCCCGGCTGAAAGCTTTTTCCGGGTTCGGGCAGGTGCCGGCGGTCCAGACGATTTCGCTTTTTTCCGGGAACGTGGACGGGTCCCAGGCCATGACCCCCACCGTGGGAATGCCCATGTCCAGGGTGAAATCCGATGCATAGAGGCGGATTCCGTTTTTGTCATATTTTTCAAGCATCTGCCGGACGGCCGGGTCTTTGGCGGATTCGAGCAGAATACCGGGCACCGGTTGTTTCTCCCGGCACACCATGGCGGAAACATGGCGTTCCACAATCTCGCAGATTCCCTGGCACAGGGCTTCTTCCACACCATTGCCCGCGGAGGTGCCGTTGAATTCATTAATGGCGAAAAACCAGTCAAAAGGCACGAGCAGCGGTTGTTTATCGGTCAGGTGGTATCCCCAGGTCCACCGCATAGGCAGATCGGAAAAAATTTTCCGGGCGACTGCCAGATCCGCGGATTGGTCATGCACGGATTGGGCAATCATGTCAAAGGGCATGGCGTGGTCTTTGAGGTTGCTGTAGGTGTCGATAACAAAATTCCGGGGATTGTCCGCAAAATTGTAAAAACTGAACCGTTCCACCAGTTCCATGACCGCGCTGGTTTCCGCCTGGGCCGGGGTGGCGCCTTTGCCCATCTGTTTGGTGGTGCCGGTCAGCCGTGCCGCGTCGCGGCCGCACACGCTGAAATAGACCGGGATATCCAGCCGTCCGTTGTCAATGCGCACGGTATCTTTCAGAATATCAATATCCAGGCGGGAGAATTTTTCCCGCACCGCGGCAAGGGTCTGTTCCGGCGAGACCACTTTGTCCTGATCGCCGGTAAAGGTTTTAAAAGCGTCTTTTAAGATAATCTTGTATTCCATGCTGATTCTTAAAAACTCCGGTTGTTATTTTTTTAAAAAAAGACTGGCCTGAGATAGCTTTTTTGGACTGAAATGACAAGGGTGTTTTGACTGGCCCGGATGGGCCGACACGGTGGCTGACCCTGAAAAATTTAATTTAAAACCGCGCGGCTGATTTTTTTTCCAGGAGCATCTCCATAAATGCGTCCGCCCGGGTCTGGAACTGGGCAAGGGAAAAATTGCGTTCATCCATGTGATCCGCGTCGATAATCACCGACGGGATACCGAGCCGGTCTTCCAGTTCCCGCCGGATTTCCATCTGTCCCAGAGTAATGGGCAGGCAGGATTTGTTCCGGTGGAAAACAACCCCGTCAATGGCGTAATCCCGGCAGGCTTTGAGCACCATTTCCTTTCGTTTTTCAATGGAAACGCAGGAGACCAGGGGATACGACATCAGGCTTTTCAGGGCAAGGGACCGGATGGGATCATCCGGATCCATGCGCACAGACCAGGCCGCGGAATAGGTTTCCGCCACCACCACGCCGCCATATTTTTCAAAATAATTAAAAAGCCCCATATTGTACCAGAGCGGAATATTGTCCCAGAACAGGCGGATTTTTTCATTTTCAATGACACCGGCACCCTTTTCAGCCTTCGCCCTGATCTCGTCCCGGACCCGGGTTAGAAAATTCACCGCGGTCCGGGTGCCCTGTCGGGTGACCATTACAAACATGATGCCCATTTCCGCAGCGGAAAAGGGCACCGGGATATGCCGCCGGAATGTCATGATTTCATCCCAGAGTTCACAGGCCCGGTCTGAAAGTTCCACTGTCTCCCGGAGCCTGTCCATATTCAGACGGTGGCCGGTCGCGTCCGCCAGAAAATCGGCCAGCCGGTGCATTTCAGATACGGCATATTCTATATGATGCGCTTTGATATCTTCTACCGCCACCTGGGGAAGATCCGCGGAAAAAACCCTGGCCGAGGGAAATCGTTTTTCAATGGCATGAAAGATTTTCATCACCGGCACACAACCCCCGCCCGGGGTCAGAAGAAGATCGGGTTCGGGCAGCCCGCCGAACAGGGATGACTTGTCATTCATCAGGCCGTTGACATAGCCGATAATGTTCCGCAGGTATCCGCAAAGATCCCGGGAATAGCCCATCTGTTCGGACACATCAAAGTTTTTGGGGGAAAGACCAAAGGCCGCGCACACAGGGGACCAGTTTTCTGGAAACACCGGCTGCAGATCCATGGCGTAGAAGAGTTCAATGGCCCCGTTCATGGGGGGCATCCAGCCCACGGGTTTGCCGGTTGATTTGGCAGTGGCGCATTCCAGATAATAGTCTGCCACCACTTTTTGGAGTTCTTTTGCGGTTTTCAGCCGCTTGTTGGATTTTCCGATTTTTTCCATTTCTGTCATCTTCCCCCTCCCCATCACCCGATCATTTCAAAAAAGCCTTCGAGTCGGGTTCTGACCTGGCCGGCCATTTCCCAGGTTTCATCCATTTCAACGGTCAGGCAGGGAAATCCATTGTGTTTCAGGATATCCGACAGCATCGGGATATCCGCAAGGTGCGGGGTACAGAATTTCTGGACGATGAAAATCACCCCTTTTGCGCGGGACTGGTGCAGGATGTCCAGCAGCCGGCGGGACCGGTCCACTGCCCGGCTTCTTGAGGGGCACGGAAAGCGGTGAAAGGTGCGGTGAATTAATCGGTCCATGGGGGTTTTGCCGTCACCGGCCACGGGCAAAATCTGGCGCAGGCCGTTGCACAGATCATCCGCTGCCACCCGGCCGCCGGCGGAGGCGATCATGTCCATGATTGTCGGCCGCTCCACGATGCTGCCGGATACCAGAACCGGCACGCCCGCCGGAAGTGACTGGATCTGACGGGTCAGGCCCTGAGTGAGTTTTTGAAGCATTACCAGATAGTCTTCCGGCTTTGTCACACCGCCGGCATCCATAATGGTCATGAAGTCTGCGGCGGAAAAGCCGGATGCCCCATTGTACTGTTTTTGGTAAAGCCGGTACTGCAGGGAACGGATTTTTTCATGGAGATCAAGGGAATCCGATAAAGCAGACAGGCTGAAGCAGCCGCCGGCGGTATTCAGCGTTTCAATCAGTTCATCAAAGGCAGCAGCAAGGAATTTTTTTGACTCCAAAGAGTCGTTGTAGGGGAGGGGAACCGAATGGACCGTTTCAATTTTTGCGGTCTCTTTCCAGATGTTGACCATGCCGCAGGCCGCATCGCAGGAGTATCCCTGAACCAGTCCGGACAGAAAATCATAATGACCGGTCAGTGACTTTTCAAGGGCGCGTTTCATGTACGGACAGATGAAATCCGGTAAATGCTGAAACGCTTTTTCCACGGGCCCATATCCGCCGGTGATGCGCACGGGAACAAAACCCGCAGCATGAAGGGCTTCCACCGGCGTATAGGTGCAGAAATACCCGAAAATTTTTTCCCCGGCATCTGAAAGTGCGGAAAGCCGGTGGCGGCTGGTTTGGATGGCGTCTTTAAACGGCGCCACGGGGTCTGGATTCACGTTTTCCCCTTTTACGCGGTAAAAAATTCCGGGTCGTAGCCGTCCTTACCGTTGTATTTTTCGCCCTGCTGCTTCAGATACCCGTGGTAGGCAAGAGTATTCACCTCCAGGCCGGCGGCCTTCATGGCATCCACCACATCGTTTTCAGCGGGCGGGCATCCTTTGACTTCAATGGCCTGGTTGATGTTCTGGTTGTCTTTGTTGGCCCGGATAATACAGTTTCCCAGAAGAACGGTCTTGTCGTACCCGGGTCGGGCCTGCATTTTTTTGCCGTTTAAAATTTCCACTTTGGGCAGGGGCTCGCCCTTGAACGCGGACAGGGCGAGAATGTTGCTCATGTTGGCGATGGGAGAACACCCGGAGCACAGGGTGTCGTCGTATTTGGGGAGCGCCACGCCGGAAATTCCCAGTTTGGCAAAAATGCCCGGGCCGGTGTTGTCCTGAGTCCAGGTCCAGTCCCATTTCAAGGGCTGTATATGGTCGTCGATGGTTTCCCCTTTGATTTCGTAATCCCCTATATCAAAGGATTTTCCCGTGCGTTCGGCATAATACTGAAAATGGGCAATGTCAGCGCCGTCATATCCCATGAGTTTTGCGCCGGCCAGATCAGCGGCCAGGATGTCGGTGGAGGCAATGATCAGATCTTTGCGATAGGCGTTGCCAAAATGCAGGGCTCCTTTTTCAAGAGCATAGATGCCGTCGATAATGGTAAGTGCCGGTTTGACAAATTCTGCCACATGGGAAAAGGAAAATTCCAGCCCGGATTCCGGGTTGTGGCACTGGCGTTTGGATTTCTGTTTCAGGCATCCTTTGAGATTTTTCATGCCCAAAGATATTTTTGTCTGGCCATGGGTTTTGAGCACCGGAAAATCAATGAAAAAATCACATGCCACGGCTTCCTCAGCGATCAGCAGTTCCCGGTCATCCTGATACGTAAACACTTTGCTTTTGCTTTTGTTGAAATCCACCAGCCGGACCCCGTATTTTTTTTCAAGGGCTGTGTATCCCAGGCCGGCAAAGGCCTCATCCGTGCCGATACCTTTTTTGATGACCACGGACCCCTCGCCGATGGTGATGTCCCTGCATCCGAAATCTTTGAGGCAGATGATGAGATCCTCCACCAGCCGGGTGGTGGTGAAAACTCCGAAGGGGGCGATGGGAAACTGATCATCCCAGGCCACCAGGTTGGGTTTGATGACCACCCGGTCTGATGGTTTCAGGTTTTTAAATCCATTGGCAAGGTCAATGGCTGATTTCAGTGAATCCGGACTGGAAGTATATTTTTGAATGGAAACGGTTGATGACATGTGGTTTTTCTCCTTATTGGCGTTGGTAAAAGGCTTTTATTTTCTGTTGCCACTTCATAGCAGAGTTTTTTGGGAAATGCCATGATTTGATATCTTTCGGCAGGGTAAATTTGTTCTGCAGGGGGACGATAAAACCTCAGGAAGGGGGGCCCCGTATCAACCGAACAAACTACAAAGAACAAATCTGCCGTATATATAGCCAGCAGGCAGATGGTTTTACACTATAAAAAAGAACGAACGTTCGATTTTTTCTTGCAAGGATTTTTCCAGACTGATAATCTATTTTTTTTTTAACTACTATCCATATCAGGTACTATTTTCTGAGGAGACAGCCAATGCCCACATCTTTTTTTCATTCACTCATGAATCCCAAATCCGTCGCCATTGTCGGCGCCAGCAACAATCCCATGAAAATGGGGACCATGCACGCGTTAAGTATTTTAAAAGACGGGTTTCAGGGAAAATTTTTACCGGTGCATCCCACCGAGGAAACCGTTCTGGGGCACAAGGCGTATAAGTCCCCGCTGGATTTGCCCGAAGCGCCGGATCTGGCCATGTTTGTGCTGCCGGCCCGGTTTCTGCTTCAGGTATTTGAAGAATTCGGACAGATCGGCACAAAATACGCCATTGTGATTACTGCCGGATTTAAGGAAGCCGGTGCAGCGGGCATCGCTCTGGAATCGGAATTAATAGCCTTGGCCAAAAAATATCATATCCGGTTTGTCGGTCCCAACTGTATGGGCATCGTTAACCAGGATATCCACCTGAACACCTCGGTCTCCCCCATTACCGGCCCGTCCGGTCCCCTGGGCCTGATTTCCCAAAGCGGCACCTATGTGGCCCAGACCGTTGATTATTTGAAAAAACGGGGTATTCGCCTGGGTAAGGCGGTGAGCCTTGGCAATGAAGCGGATGTCAGTATTATCGACGCCCTGGAATATATGGGAGAAGATGACAATACCACGGCCATTGCCATGTATATTGAAACCGTTCGCGATGTGCGGCGGTTTCTTGCCGTGGCCCGGAAAATTACGCCCCACAAACCGGTGATCGCCCAGTATATCGGCGGCTCAGCGGCCGGCGGCAGGGCCGGGAGCAGTCATACCGGGGCCATGGCAGGCAAGGATTTCCTTTATAACGGCCTGTTCAGGCAGGCCGGCATTATCCGGGTGTATTCGGTGGAAGATTTATACGGCATCGGCTGGGCCCTGGCCACTCAGCCGCGCATCCGGGGAAACCGGATCGGGATTATCACCAATTCCGGCGGCCCCGGGTCCGCCATAGCGGACACGCTGGATGCCAATGGATGTGATGTGCCGCTGTTTTCAGAAGCCCTTAAAACCAGAATCAAACCATTGATTCCGGAACATGCCCCCTGCGGCAATCCCGTGGACCTGACATTTGCCCTGGACATGGACGTGATGACCCGGGATATTCCGGATTTGGTGATGAACTCCGGGGAGGTGGACGGGATTATCATGCACGGGGCTATGTCCACGGGATGGATGACATCCGTGTATCCCCATCTTTCCGATCTCATGCCCGGGACCAGCCTGGAAGACCTGGTTCAGAGCACCACCAGGGATTTATCCGAGTCCGTGCAGATGCCCTTTAAAAACAACATGCCCATGACGGTTTCCGCGTTTTTTGACCGGGTGGATCAATACACCAGGGAATATGAGGACAGCAACGTGCCGGTGTTTGATTCACCGGAAAAAGCGGCCCGGGCCATGGCAACACTCGTGAAATACAAACAGGTGCAGGACCGGACACCGGCTGAGGCTCTTCCGGAGCTGGCAGTCAATGACCAGGTTTCTGAAATTCTTGCCCGGGCCGCGGCCGAAGGGCGCAAGTCCCTGGATGAATTTGAGGCAAAGCAGGTGCTGGCCGCTTACGGGGTCCCGGTGCCCCGTGAGATTTTGTGCCAGGATGCGGAATCCGCCCTGGCGGCGGCGGAGCAGATCGGATTTCCTGTGGTAGTCAAAGCCTGCGATTCGACCATTTTTCATAAAACCGACCAGGGCCTGGTGGTTTTCAATATCTCTGACCGGGACGGTGTTGCCGCCGCCGTGGATGCCCTGCAAAAAGCCCTTGATCGGCCGGTGCCGGTGTTGGTGGCGGAAATGATCAAGGGCCAACGGGAATTCCTTGCGGGCATTACCTTTGATGAACAGTTTGGGCATTGTGTGGCCTTTGGCATGGGCGGTATTTTTACCGAGGCCCTGAACGATATCATCTACCGGGTGGGGCCGTTGACGGAGACGGACGCAGAAGAAATGGCCGCGGATCTTGCCGGCCGGAAGCTTCTGAAGGCCTACCGGGGGATGCCCCCGGTGGATATGTCCGCCATGGCAAAGATATTATCTGTATTGAGCCGGCTGCCTGAAATTCACCCTGAAATCACGGAAATTGACATCAATCCCCTGCTTTGCCGGGGGGCAGATCCGGTCGCCGTTGATGCACTCATTGTGCTCAGATAGATTTCCTTTGCTTGACACATACATGAAATTAGTCTAAATTCAGTCCGGTTTAGAATTTTATATGTTTCCGGAAGATGAAACCCAAGTTCAGAAAAGGAAGCTTTTATGCCGGAATCCCCCGGTGAAAAAGGATTAAACGCACGCGTTGCAGCGCTCGAATCAGAAGTTCAGCGCCTGCAGTCCGCCAATGCTGTTTTCAAGGCGGACAAACACCGGTTTCAGACCATTTTCAACAGCATGAAAGAAGTCTATTTTGAAGTGGATCTGAAAGGGGATATGATCTACTTCAATCCCGCCCTGTGCACCCTCTTGGGATATACACCCGAAGAGCTCATGGGGATGAACAACCGGCAGTATGCGCCGCCGGATACGGCCAGGCGTATGTATCAGATTTTCAACCGGATTTACCAGACCGGCGAACCCGCTGAAATTAGGGATTATAAAATTTTAAACAAAAGCGGAGAGGTCCGGACTCTGGAGCTTTCCGCCTACCTGATGACGGATGAGGCGGGTCATCCCGAGGGTTTCTGCGGCATTGGCCGGGATGTGACCGCGAGAATCGAGGCGGAAACAAAATTGCTGGAAAGTGAAGATCGGTTTCGGCAGCTGAATGAATTTTCCTTTTCCGGCATTTTTATTCACCAGGAGGGTATTGTCAGGGAATGCAATGCGGAACTGTGCCGCATGACCGGGTATGACCGGGATGAAATTATCGGCAGAGACGGCATCCGTCTCTGTGTGCCGGAATTTCGGAACCAGGTGATAAAAAAAATTCAGGCTGATGATGAACAGGCCTATGAAATTGCCATCCTTCGGAAAAACGGGGACCGCCTGCCCGTGGAAATTCATGCCAGAAATGTTGTTTATCATGGTTCCCGTGCCCGGGTGGTGGAATTGCGGGACATATCCGCCTACCGCAAAACCGAAGACGCTCTTAAGAAAAGCCGGCTCCGCTACCGGCAGCTCTACAACGAGGCCCACAAGGCGGAAGAACTGTATCAGTCCCTGCTGAATTCATCAGCCGATGCCATCATGCTGCTGGATATTGAATCCAAGGTCCAGTTCGTCAATCCGGCGTTTACGAAAATCTTCGGATGGACCCTTCCTGAAATGGGTGCTGCCAGAATTCGGTATGTTCCCAGGCCGTTAAAACAATCCTTTGCCGATCTTTTGGAAAAAATTCTGGACATGGACCATCCGATTCATGGGTTTGAAACCCAGCGTTACACCAAAGACGGTCGGCTTCTGGATGTCAGCATCAGCGCGTCCCGGTATCTGGACCATGCCGGGGATGTGACCGGAATTTTGCTGATCCTCCGGGATATCTCGGATATGAAACGCTATCATTACCATATGGCCCAGGCCCAGAAAATGGAGTCTCTGGGCACCCTTGCCGGTGGTATCGCACATGATTTCAATAATCTGTTGATGGGTATCCAGGGGCGTCTGTCACTTTTGCTGTTGAACAAGGATGATCAATACCCCGAATACAAGCATCTCAAGGAAATAGAAGATTATATTCTCCGGGCCGCGGATTTGACCCGGCAAATGCTGGGTATCGCCCGAAGCGGCAAATATGAAGTGACGCCCACGGATATGAATGAGCTGATTCGGAACCAGAACCGGCTTTTCGGCCGCACCCGGAAGGAAATCATTATCCATGAGTCCTTTGCTGAAGATTTGTTTACCGCTGAAGTGGATCAGCGCCAGATTGACCAGGTGCTGCTCAATATTTATGTTAATGCTTCCCATGCCATGCCCCAGGGCGGTGATCTGTATGTCCGGACCGTTAATGAAGTCCTGAGCGCTGAGATGACGGGCCCGTATAATGTTGAACCCGGGAAATATATCAAGATTTCAATTACGGACACGGGTATCGGAATGGACAAGGCAACTGCCAAGCGGGTGTTTGAACCGTTTTTCTCCACCAAGGAGCGGGGCCGGGGGACCGGTCTGGGGCTGGCGTCAGCCTATGGCATCATCAAAAATCATGACGGGTTTATCACGGTTTACAGTGAAAAAGGCAACGGCACCACGTTGAATTTGTATCTGCCCGCATCGGTGATGGAAGCTGAAAAAAAACAATTGATCAATGATGAAATCCAGGAAGGTTCCGGAACCGTTTTATTGGTGGATGACGAGGAAATCATTTTGAGCGTTGCCGAGGAAATGATTCAGACCCTGGGATACAATGTTCTGAAAGCCGCAAACGGGCAGGCAGCCATTGCCACTTATGAGGCGGAAAAAGACACGATCGGTCTGGTGGTGCTGGATCTGATCATGCCTGGAATGGGCGGGGGGGATGTCTTTGATCGTTTAAAAGCCATTGATCCGGATGTGAAGGTTCTTCTTTCCAGCGGGTACAGTATTGACGGGCAGGCGGCCGCGATCATGAAGCGGGGGTGCCGGGGATTTATCCAGAAACCGTTCAGTATCCAGGAATTATCCCAGAAAATCGGTCAGATCATGGCCAGCGACGCGGCCAATTGATACGGTAAAGCAAAATTCGGCGGATGCTTATTTTCCCCGATCCGGATGAAAGTTCTTTTCGTCTTTTTGACGTCATAGTTTTGTAACATTCTCTTGCTATTGTGAAAGAGTCCGCACGATGACTCCCGGGCCGGGGACTTATTTTTATCCCGCCGGGCCTCCCTCAACGGATTTCAATTTCGAAAGGCCTGCCGCTCATGTCTGATGCCAAAAAATGCTTTGTTCTGGATACCAATGTTATTCTTCACGACAGTTCCTGCATCTACCATTTTAAAAACAACGATGTGGTGGTTCCCATATCCGTGCTCGAAGAACTTGATCAATTCAAGAAAGGCAATGAGACCATCAATTTCCATGCCCGGGAATTTGTCCGGGCACTTGATTCCCTGAGCGGGGACATGCTGTTTAACGGGGGCGTCAGGATCGGTCCGGATGCCGGCAGAATTATGCTTAAGCTGGAGCAGGGATTTCATCCGGACCTGGTGGATAATTTTGCCAGCCACAAACATGATCATCGCCTCTTGAATGTCGCGTATCACCTGGCCAAGGATAAACCCGACACCCGGGTGGTACTTCTGACAAAAGACGTGAACCTTCGCATGAAAGCAAAAGCGGTGGGTTTGCCGGCCCAAGATTATACCAGTGACCATGTAAGGGATATCAATACCCTGTATGCCGGGAAACGGCTGGAAGAAAACGTGCCTTCCGACATCATTGATCAAATGTATCAGGATTCCAGTGATGTTGATATAGAAGCGATTTCGTTGAAACAGTCGATGATCGCCAATGAATATCTGGTGATGAGAAATGGCAGAAAATCAGCCCTGGCAAAATATGATGCGGTGATGCAACGCCTGCGGCGGGTGGATAAAATACCGGCTTATGGTATTTTGCCGAAAAATTCGGAACAGATATTTGCATTAAATGCGCTCACGGACCCGAACATTCATCTTGTCAGCATCTCCGGAAAGGCCGGGACCGGAAAAACCCTGCTGGCGCTGGCCGCAGCTCTTGAAAAACGCCGGCATTATCGTCAGATTTTAATGGCCCGGCCCATTGTGCCGTTGAGCAACAAAGATATGGGATTTCTTCCCGGCGATATCCCGGCCAAGTTAGATCCCTATATGCAGCCGCTTTATGACAATCTGGCGGTGATTCAGAATCAGTTTTCGGAAAATGATGCCCGTCATCAGAAGATCCGGGAGATGCTGGACGAAGAAAAACTCGTGATTTCCCCGCTGTCCTACATCCGGGGGCGGAGTCTGGTGAAGATCTTTTTTATTGTGGATGAGGCCCAGAATTTGACCCCCCATGAAGTCAAGACCATTATCACCCGGGCCGGCGAAGGAACGAAAATGGTGTTTACCGGGGATGTTTTCCAGATCGATCACCCCTATCTTGACAGCCTGTCCAATGGATTAAGCTATTTGATTGAAAAAATGCAGGGACAGAACCTGTATGCCCATATCACCCTGGAAAAAGGAGAGCGCTCAGAACTGGCGGACCTGGCCAGTGATCTCCTGTAGGATTAGGCAGAGGACTGGACTATTTTCGTAATGACGCGTGGGTAGACGTTAGCAGAAGGTGTTAGTGTTCAGGTGTCAGTTAAGGCGTAAGGCGGCCCCCACGAAAGATTCGGCACCCAAGACCTGGAACATGCAACCTGAAACCCGAAACCTGAAACCTGGAACATGGAACATGCAACATGGGACCTGAATTTTTATTATCCACTCGACGAATGGTTTAAAGTTTCCCCGGGTTAGTTGAGCGCCTGGATAATTGCTTCCGCCACTTTTTCTGCGGACCACCCAAAAAGATTCGCCATGTCAACAAGATCAAGGAATTTGTCTTCCCACGCGATATTGTTTTCCTGGACCAGGTTTTTGATATGCTCATGCTTGCCGCCCAAAGCTTTGACTTTTTCCGGCAATGAGGCCGCCGGGTTGAGGGCAATGTCCAGGAGCAGCAGAAACTCAATGGTGTTGGGACGGGCCGGATCATTGGAAATCAGGGGGATGACCAGAATGCTCCGGTCGTCTTTCCGGCCTTTGCCGATATAGACATTTCCCCGGCGGACAATGATTCTTTTGGTTCCTTTGAGGCGCTGGTCCTGCTCTGCCCGGGATATCATGGCAGCTGATGAACCGGTCTTTTCCAGAAGTTCAATGGTGGTATCCTCCGTGGGCTCGCCCAGCAGGTTGATGCCGGCAATACGGTACAGGGTGGTGCCGTTGATGCGGGAAACAATTCGCTGGATATTTTTGAGTACCATGATATTGCTGATGGTCAGCTGGGCAAGGGTAAATGCTTTTTCCGCCAGAAGATCAAACAGCAGGCCTTCGGCTTTTTCTTCGATCCGGCTGGTGCCCACAGTAACGGTTTTGGCCTGATGCTTGATGGCATCCACCGGCCGTGCCAGGCAGTTGATGACTTCACCAATGGATTCGAAAAGTCGGTTAAACATATTGGCCGCTGTGCCCTTGATGCCGAAATCCATTTCAAAATCCGTGAGCGGCAGTTTGCCCCCCAGATATTTCAACAGCAGAATCAGGTGGGTGGCGGCCTTGATACCCATGGTGGCGGATATCCGGTCCTCTTCCTGACGCGTTCTGAACTCATGATAAAACCGGATAATGCGTTCCCGGAAGGATTTTTCCAGGGCAATTTCATAAATATCCAGTCCGTCCGCGGTAAACTGATCAATGGTCTGGCGGAGCTCTTTTCTGAAACCGAACAGAAACCGGGAGCCGTCATTAATGGTCAGGGCCGCGTAATACCCCCAGAGATGCCCTACCAGGGTGTTTAAAATCGGAGCGAAATGCTCGCTCACGGAAGGCACATGGAGAATGTCGTTGGAATACGGATCGAACCGGTCTTCATGCTCGTCGCAGATGACAATGGGCAGTGCCTTGTGGGAGTGAAAGATGGCCGTGTCTTTGATAATGTCGCCCAATACATTTTGCCGGGTGCCGGCGGCGCAAACAAAAATCAAAGGTTCTGAAGACAGATCAATATGTTTTTTATCTTCTACAAAGTCGGAGGAAATGGTTTTGTAGCAAAGCTCGCTGAGCTTGATACGAATTTCGTCGGCGGCCGCCTTGTTGGGGCCGCTGCCCACAGCCGCCCAATAAGTGCGCAGGGTCGCATTCCGCCGGGCGGACGCTTCGATTTTGGGTTTCAGGGCGAGCACTTTTTCCATGTGTCCGGGCAGGGCAATCATCTGCTGGATCTCGTTTGACACAAACGCGCTGCTTCGCCGGCCGGAGATCTGGGCCAAATAGAGCCCGAGAAGGGCGCCGGCAATGATCTGGGAATAAAATGCCTTGGTGGAGGCCACCGACATCTCAATATCGCGGCCACTGCTGGTGTACAGCACGCCGTCGGTTTTAAAGGAAAGATCCGAATCCCGGCGATTGACGATGGCAATGGCCTGGGCGCCCTGATTTTTGACCATATCCACGCACCGGTTGGTGTCCGCGGTGGTGCCGGACTGACTGATGGGGACCAGGAGTGTGTCCGAAAAATGGCCCCCGTCGCCGCTGCCCATGACAAAACCGCTGAGTTCCGAGGATTTCAAGGCGTCTATGCGGATGTCCATTCCGGCAAGATAAAACCGCATGATGTTCGCGCAGGCCATGGCTGCCACCCCGGCGGTTCCCTGACCGATAAAGATAATGCGCCGGATTTTTCCGGTCCGGAAATCGGTGTCGATTTTGGGGGGAATGGTTTTTTCGTCCAGGCAAATAATGAGCCGCTGGGTCTCTGTATCATCCATTTTCCAGCGGTTTTCAATGGTTTTTCGAACCGATGCCGGGGCTTCCGAGATTTCTTTTAAAAAATAATGATCAAAATCCTGGCGATCAATGTCCCGGGAGGTCAGCGGGGTTTTGCGGACATGCTCGGGGCCAATGGGAAGGGGCGTTCCGTCATAGCTCATGGCGGAAATGCCGTCAAGACCGCCGGCAGAGTCCTGGTCCAGAACAAAGATCTGGCCCCGAACCCCTGGTCCGTCAGGATTCGGGTTGATAGATTCGCCGTCGAGCTTTATAAAATGAGGTGTGGCTTCCACCAGGCCGTAGATTTCCGAGGCAGTGACGTAATGATCTTCTGCCAGGCCGATGAATATGGCCTGGCCGCTGCCCTTGAGCGCCAGAAAGAGTTTTCCGGGCGCCAGATCCGAATGCATGGCAATGGCATGGGAGCCTTCAAAGTCGTTCACCGCCCGCCGGAACGCCTCAGCAAGGGGGTATCCTTTTTTGAGAAAATTTTCAATGTGAACGGGAATGATTTTCGTGTCACAGGTGATGTCTTGGGGGATTTGTACGCCCGTATCTTCATGGCGTTTTTTAAGACGCAGAAAATTATCAATATCCCCGTTTAAGCAGACATGCAGAATGCCGGGGGGCTTGGTTTGCGGCGGCAGCATTTGGTTATCCACGGGGTGGCAGTTGGCCTCGCTGATGGCTCCCACGGATGCCCACCGCGTGTGGGCGGATACGGTATGGTGGATGTGGGGAAAGGTGAGCAGGGCCTGCAGCACAGGGTCATTTTTGATTTGTGCGCGAATAAATGCAATGTTGTCCCCCAGACGTCCGATTTCAGCGGCAACTTTGTAGGTAAACCCGATTGTCGCTGGAATTTCTGAATCCGCCGCACTTGAATGCCGGGTGCTGATGCTGCCGTTTAAAAGAACCGCCGGGTTCAGGCGGCTCTCAAACGATTCGATCAGGTTCCGGTCTGTTATAAGGCGTTTAAAATCAGCATAGGTGCCGGCATCCAGGGTGAAAAGCAGAGAGATTCCGGCGGAATCCCGGCCCCGGACCTCCAGGCGGTCGATATTGTTCAACGCCTCATTGATATTTTTGATGGTTTCAAAGGCCAGCGGGGACAGACCCTCATCCGGTGCTGAAACCAGAAACCTGATTTTGGAAATATTGTCCAGAATGTCTGTGCGCAATGTCCAGGCCGTGTCTTTAAGCGATTCAATGCGGGAGGATATGATTTCCACCTCGCCGGCCGGCAGCCGGCCCATCACCTCGAACAGATTTTCGGCTTCTGTTTGGACGGTTGTTTCGATCGCTGTATGCAGACGGTCCAGCTGCTGTTGAAGTTCCGGTTGAGAATAGACGGTAAAAAAATGGTCGGTTCGTTTGAGGGATTCAACGGATTGCAGCAATGCGTTAATTGCCGTCGCGCCGCCCAGATAGGCGTCTTCCAGAGGGGTATCCCCTGCGATAGAAGCATGGAAACCCGCCGCGGATAGGGTGGTAACCAGGTTGTCAAAATTGGATATGGAAAATTCCATTGCCGGAGATTTGTTTTTCTTTACCCGGACAATGCCCACCAGACCGCAGTTCAAGGTATTTCCGTCGCAGGGAAAAAGGATGACGGATCCTGCCGGCACGGTGGAGGGATGATTCCCAAAATAAAAACGGCAGCCTGCCGCTGCCTTTATCTTGCGCAGGGCCTGTTTAAAGAGCGGCTGCTTTTTCGGTAGAATCGCTTTTGGTTGCATAGTAGTTTTTAAAATATTCCTTGATCGCTATTTTTGAATACTGGGCCGCCCGGGTACCGATGTAGTCCTGATGAACTACCAGCACGGACAGGGCGATTTTTCTGGCGCCGGTTTTTTCTTCGGCAAATCCGACAAACCAGTCATACTTCAGGCGTTTGGCATTGTTGTTAATGGATCCGGTTTTTCCACCGATATCGAGCCTGGACAAGACTGTGTCCTTTTTAATTCGGGCAAAAGATTTGGATGCGGTGCCGGTTCGCACGGTTTCGTGCATCATTTTTTTCAGCGTGGCCGCGGTGGTCGGTGCAATGACATCAGCCGCGGTGCGGGCATGGCGACGGTAAATGACCTGGCCGGATTTGTCAATTTCATCGATAATGGTGGGCGCCACCAGGGTTCCGCTGTTCACGATGCCGGCAATCATCATGGCCCCGTGAAGGGGGGAAATCTGTGTTTCCCGGTTAAAACCGCTGGCAATTTCGGCCCAGTGGTAAGGGGTATCTGTGATGGAAATCACGCTGGCTTTGAGGGGAATTTCCAGATCAAAGGGCTGATTGAATCCAAAGGCCCTGGCATAACTTTCAAGGGCGGATTTTCCCAGCCGGTTTTTGCCGAGTTTTCCGAATACCGGGTTGACCGAGTCAGCAAAGGATTCCGCAAAGGTCATCCGGTTGGTGTATTTGTTGATCCGGTCTTTGAGCTGGATTTTATAGAGAGTGTATTTGTTGTCATTGAAGGTGACCGGTGTGGTGCAGTCGAATCCGCATTTTTCAATGGCCGCAGCAGCGGTAATGATTTTAAAAAGGCTGGCCGCCGGATATTCCGGCTGAATGCAGACATTGGCATCATTGCCGGTTTTATCGAAACTGACCATTGACAGGATTCGGCCGGAGGCGGGGTCCATGGCGACAAAACCGAAATACAGGGAGTTCTTTCGGTCAATTTGACCCAGGATAAATTCCTGGAGCCCGGGGTTCAGGCTGGATCGGATCCCGTAAGTGGTGCCCGCGGTGGTGAGTTCAAAGCGGTTTTCAGCGCTTGTGTCAAAGGGAATACGGTTAAAGATCGTTTGCAGGCTGCTTTTGTCAAAGGTTTCAAATTGTTCGGTGAGAACATGTGCATAATCGGCTTCCGGCACCGCAAGGGTTCTATCCAGCAGGGCAAAAAGGGCATGGGTCAGTAAAATGAGAAACGCCGCTGCAAGGGCGTAAAACGGAATTCGCCGAAAGGACCGGCGCAGGGTCTGTCTTTTTTTGAGACTGGACTGGTAGGTTCGCCATTTATTGTCCCGGCGATAGGGGTCCGCTATTTTAAGGGGCCGACTCAACATACGCGTCATTTTTACGATAGTGTTTTTCCAATTCTAACTGATAAAACTATATTTACCCGGGCCCGGGTTTTCTGTCAAACCGTTTTTCGCCGGCCGGTTCCGATCAGTAGCATAAATATCTGAATGCGAGACGGATGCTGGTTTCGGACACCTTGCTGCTATTGGGATAAGGACATCAGGTAGGATCTCAGATTGACTTTTTTGTTTTTCAGCCCCAGTTTGTTGCGGATGTTGTTTCGATGAAATTCAATGGCCCGATCTGACAGGCGGAGAATTTCCGAAATTTCTTTGGTGGTTTTACCGGCTTTGACAAGGTCTGCCACCTGAATTTGCATGGGCGTGAAATTTTGAAACTGGGCGGACAGTTTTTTCAGATACGGCGAGATAATTTCATTGATGTTGGCGTTCAGTATTTCCAGATAGGTTTTCTGGCTATTGTCCAGGCGGGTGTTTGTGAGTTTTTCAACATAGGGCAAAATGAGTTCCCGGACATTGGAAAGCACCTTGCTTTCAAGGTCTTCCTTGTCCTGTTCCCGCTGTTTGAGCAGGATTTTGAGGGCGGTGTTGGTTTCCTGAAGATCCAGCGACTGCTGACGCAGCTCTTCTTCTTTATGACGGAGGGATTTTTCCACCTGCTTTCGTTCTTCAATTTCTCTTTTCATCTGCTGGTTGGCCAAAAGCAGTTCCCGGGTGCGCTCTCCGACCCGCTCCTCCAGTTCTTCGTTGATGATTTCCAGTTTCTTTTCAGCGATTTTCCGGTCCGTGATATCCACAAATGAGCCCATCATGCAAATGGCCTCATCGTTGGCATTGGTTACCAGGTTTGCGGAGAAAAGAACCGTAATGATGGAGCCGTCTTTCGTGATTCCTTCGATTTCGCCATACCAGCCGCCCTGGTCCAGCACGATTTCAAATGCGTTTTCCGCAAACGTCTGGTCTTTCGCAAAGCTGATGGCGGATTTGCCGATGATCTGAGACGGATCGTCGCCGCCCCACATTTTAAGAAATGCGCTGTTCACATAGGTGATATTGCCCACGAGATCTGCGATGACAATGGCATCAATGGAAGAAGCAATAGCGAATTCCTTGATGCGGAGTTCTTCCTCCATTTTTTTCCGGGCCGTGATGTCGATAAACGAGTCCATGCTGCAGACCGGTTCGCCATGGTCGTTGTAAACAATATTGGCGGACAAAAATACGGTGATGGGAGAGCCGTCTTTTTTATGACCTGTCACTTCCCCTTCCCACCGGCCTTTTTCCAGCACCGCCTGCATGATCTTAAGGGCTTCGGTATGGGACTGGGCAAGTTCAAGGGCGGACCGTCCGATTACCTCTTCGAGGGAGTCAGCTCCCCACATTTCCAAAGCCGCATTATTCACATAGGTGATATTGCCTTGAAGATCGCCGATACCGATGCCGTGGACAGAAGAGGCAATGGCAAATTCCTTGATGCGGAGCTCTTCCTCCATCATTTTCCGGTCCGTGATGTCTACAAACGAATCCATGGTGCAGATGGGTTCCCCGTCATCGTTATAAACAATATTGGCGGATAAATGGACGAAAATAGGGGATCCGTCTTTGCGCCGGCCTTCGATCTCCCCTTCCCAGCTGCCGTTTTCGAGCACTGCGAGCATCACCCTGATGGCTTCTTCATGGGATTTGGCAAACTCCAGGGACGACCGACCCAGAACTTCTTCCGGAGATTCCGCTCCCCACATACGAAGGGCCGCGTCATTGACGTAAATGATGTTGCCTTCTAAATCTCCGATGCCGATGCCGTGGACAGAGGATGCAATGGCCCGGTCTTTTATCAACAGTTGTTCGTGGATATCCCGGTCTTTTAAGGGGTGGTTGGGTTTGCTGCTGAGGGTGATTTTTTCTTTATCCCCGCTAAAATCGCTCATAATCAATTCCTTGCCGGCCGGTTAGAGGTGTTTGAGCGCCCAGTCCGCCGTAAGCTGCATGATGGTTTTTTTATGGGTGTCCAGATGGCCGCAATGACCGCTTTGGGGAATAAACTCAATGGCTTTTTCACAGGTGAGGGTATTGAAAATAACCCGGGCGGTGTCCGGCGGATCCACTTGATCTTCTTCACCATGGAGAACGAGGGTCGGTGCGGCAATTTTATGGATGCGCTTGATCGTATCCACAAACGCCGTGGCCGCGGCCCCGGGCAGGGGAAAATGGCTGTAGGCCGCCACCAGGGCGGCATCGGAGATCACGGCCTGGTTGACGGCCGGATCGTAGGCCACCGTGACTTTTTTGAGTTCGGCAAGAATGTTAAGGCGCAGGTCACGGCCGGTGATTTTTCTTTTAATTTTACCCACATTGTTCAGCAGCTTGAATACCAGGGTGTCCCAGAATTCGAGATAATTTCTGACAGTGGCATCCAGGGTGATCAGGGCTTTTATTCTGGGATCGACCAAGGCGGCTTCCAGCACCGCGGTGCCGCCGGAAGAAAATCCGAACGCGCCAATCCGGTTTCCGTCAACTTCCGGGTCTTTTTCCAGCCAGTCAGCCGCTGTTCGGATAGCCCGGACCCATAGGTCCATATCAATGTGATACCGCTCTCCAGAGCTTTCTCCGTGGCCAGGCATATCCATGACCAGTGCGGAAATTCCCTGTTCGGCAAGATGGGTCGCCAGTTCGAAAAAATTTTCCTTGTGTTCAAAAGCGCCGTGACAGATGACAAGACAGGGGCCAGCCGTTTTTTCGGCATTGTCCCGCCTGAAAAGCACGCTGGCGGTTTTTTCCGGGTTCCAGGACAGGGTGATGGGTTCCATGCGCATGATTTCTTTCCGTTCACAGTAAAAAGTAACCCAGGGGGCGTCTATTTTACCGGTGTGCCCGGCGGCAGGTCCCGGTCAAGAATTGCCGCACCGCAGCCGGCATCTGTTACCGCCGCCAGCAGCATGCCCTGGGATTCCACCCCCATCAGTTTGGCGGGTTTGAGGTTGGCCACCACAATAATCTGTTTGCCTGTAATTTCCTCGGGGGCATAGCTTTTGGCAATGCCCGCCACAATGGTCCGCTGTTCCATACCCAGGTCCACGGTCAGTTTGAGGAGTTTGTTGGCCTTGGGAATATTTTCTGCGTGGATTACACGGGCTACCCGCAAATCCAGCTTTATCACATCATCAAATTGGATTTCGGGTTTCAGGGCGGGCAATGGCGCTTTTACCGCCGCTTCTTGGGGAGCCTGATTCAGGGCGTCGTTATTTTTGTTGGCTTTTTTATTCGCCGGCTGGGTCTTGTGAGTGCCTGTTTTTGTTTTTTTCATGTCGATTCTGGGAAACAGGGTGACCGGACCGGGAAGCACCGCCCCGGCCGGAATGGTTCCCCACTCACTGATCCGCTCCAGGGTGGACAAGGGCTGGCTGGCATCGATTCCCAGATGTTTTTGCATGGTGGCGGATGTCTCCGGCATGACCGGGGAAATCAGCCCGGCGATAACGCGCAGGCCTTCCAGCAGATTGAAAATCACTTCCCCCAGCCGGTCTTTCTGGTTTTCATCTTTGGCAAGTTCCCATGGGGCAGTTGAAACCACGTATTTGTTCATTTTGGAAATAAAATGCCAGATTCCGGCGATGGCTTTATGAAATTTAAAAGATGTCATTTCCGATGTAAATTCGTCAATGGCAATCCGGGAATCGTCAAACAGGTCCGCCTTTTTGCCGTTGCGGATCTCCGGGACAACCTCCGGCACCATCCCATTGAAATACTTATGAAACATGGAAAGGACCCGGGAAAACAGGTTGCCCAGATCATTGGCAAGATCCGTGTTGATCCGCTCCACCAGAATGGTTTCCGAAAAACTGGCGTCCAGGCCGAACACCATTTCCCGCATCAGAAAAAAGCGGACCGCATCCGTGCCGTAAGCGGATTGGAGGACCAATGGATCCACCACATTGCCAAGGGATTTGGACATTTTGGTTTCGTCAATGTTCCAGTAGCCATGAACATGCAGGGAATTGAAAATGTCAATTCCCGCTGCTTTCAGCATGATGGGCCAGTAAATGCCATGGGGCTTGAGGATGTCTTTTGCCACAATATGGCGGGCATGGGGCCAGAATTTTTTGAAATTTTTCCCGTCCGGGAATCCAATGGCGGATATGTAGTTGATCAGGGCGTCAAACCATACATAGGTGACATAATTGGCGTCAAAGGGGAGGGTGATGCCCCATTCCAGGCGGGATTTGGGGCGGGAGATACAGAGATCTTCAAGGGGTTCCCGCAGAAACGCCAGGGTTTCGTTCCGGTACCGCTCCGGCTGAATAAAATCCGGGTGACGATGGATATGGTCGACGAGCCAGTCCTGGTACTGGCTCATTTTGAAGAAATAATTGGATTCCCGGATAAGCTCCGGCGCGGTTTCATGATCCGGGCATTTTCCGTCCACCAGCTCCCGCTCCGTGTAAAACCGCTCGCACCCGAAACAATAAAGCCCCTCATATTCATTAAAGTAGATATCCCCGCGGTCATAGATGGTCTGGAGAATCCGGTTGACCACGGCAATGTGTCCGGGATCCGTGGTCCGGACAAAATAATCGTTAGTGATGGCAAACGCCGGCCACAGGTCCGAAAACAGGCGGCTGATCCGGTCAGCATAGGCCCGAGGAGTGATATGCTCCTTTTCCGCGGCCTTAACGATTTTATCCCCGTGTTCATCCGTGCCGGTCAGAAAGAAGGTCTCTTCCCCCAGCATGGAGTGAAATCGCCGGGCCACATCAGCCGTTACCGTGGTATAGGTGTGACCGATGTGAGGTTTTGCGTTTACATAATAAATCGGGGTGGTGATGTAAAAAGGAAGCGTCGGTGAGGTCATGGCTGTCTGGGTCCTTTGCGATTATTCGGTCTTTCTTTTCTTTCATAGGCATCGTTTTCAAATGTCAGGCAGCACATGAGTCGTCCGCAGACCCCGGAAATTTTGGTGGGGTTTAAGGATAATCCCTGTTTTTTGGCCATGCGGATGGACACCGGGTCAAATTTTGTCATAAACGCGGAACAGCAGAGTTCACGGCCGCACCGGCCCACCCCGCCGCACATTTTGGCCTGGTTTCGGATGCCCACCTGCCGCATCTCAATTTTGGACCGGAATTCCTTGACCAGCATTTTTACCAGCTTGCGAAAGTCCACCCGGCCGTCGGCAGTGAAAAAGAAGGTGATTTTACTGGCGTCAAAATTGGTTTCCGTTTTAAACAGGTTCATTCTGAGATTCAGTTCTTTGACGCACTGATGGCAGTATTCCAGCGCCCTGGCCTCAGTTTCAGAATTTTTTTGAATCTGATGAAAGTCATTTTCCGTCGCCGGGCGAAACACTTTTTTGAGCGGCGGCGCGCCGTCTTTTTCCTCAATCTGCCGGGGCGGTATTGCCACCGTGCCGAATCCCAGGCCGTTTTCCGTTTCAACGATAACGGGATCTCCGGTTTTCAGTATAAACGCCCCGCCGTTGAAATCATAAATTTTCCCGGCCGGCTTGAAACGAATGCCGATAACATTATTCATTGATCATTTTATCCTTTGGAAAGCGAAAGCACCAGCAAATCCAGCGTCAGCCGAAGATTGGCGTTGGACTGAATGTCTTTTTCCGCCTTTTCAATGGCTTTGATTTTTTGCAAGAGTTGTTTGACGTCTGCTTGTTTTGACCTGATTGATAGTTGTTCCAATAAATCCTGATTGACAATCCGGTGCGGCGCGTACTGGCAGACAACCGTATCCCGGAGCCAGTTTTTCATTAATTCAAAGGCCGTAAAGAGCCATTGCCTGTTTTTAGCCAGGATTTCTGAAAAAGCAAGACACAAATTGACGGGCAGCTCCGGTAGCGCTTCCAGTTCGTCAATGATCCAGTTTCGCCTGGCCATCCACCCGGATTTGGCAATGGCGTCGGCCCGGGTCGTGCTGCCACCGGCCATGGCTGCCATGACGGCGGCGGTTTCCTCGCCCACGTCGTGAGTATGTTGAATGTATGCCTGAACAGATTCCAGGGAAAGGGGATGGAAACGGATCTGCTGGCATCTGGAAACAATCGTTGGCAGAATATCCGACCCTTGGGATGCTGTCAGAATAAAAACCGTTTGTCCGGGCGGTTCTTCAAGAATTTTCAGCAGGGTGTTGCCGGCTTCCGGGTTCAATTTGTGCGCATCCGGAATAATGGCGAACCGTGTGTCTGCCTCATAAGGCTTTAATGCCAGCCGGGCGCACAAAGTCCGTACCTGGTCCACTTTAATGATGGGGCCGTCGGCAGCAACCAGGAGAATATCCGGGTGGTTGCCGGAGAGGATCTTTTTGCAGGCCGGGCATTTCCCGCAGAAATGGAGTTCGTCCGGTGCGGCCGCTGTTTTTGGGGATACCGTGTTGCCGGTGAGCCGGTGGGCGCAGTTGCCGGCCATGGCCAACGCCATGGCCGCTGATTTTTTTCCGATTCCGTCAATTCCGGTAAACAGGAACGCGTGGGGAAGATTGCCGCAATAAAGCGCTGCACTTAAAAGCCGGGCAGGCCGTTTTTGATCAACCAGAGGTGAGAAGAAGGGCACAACATTTTCCGTCTATTCAAAGCGTATTTATCTGTTCACGCGTTCTCTGAGTTCTTTTCCGCATTTAAAAAACGGGAGCTTTTTCGGGTTGATCAGCACTTTTTCACCGGTTTTCGGATTTCGGCCGACATAGCTTTTGTATTCTTTCACAAAAAAGCTGCAGAGGCCTCTGATTTCAATCCTTTCGCCGTTGATCAGCGCCTCAGACATGGAATCAAAGAATATCTGGACAATTTTTGCTGCTTCAGATTTGGAAATATCAGCTTCTTTTTTCAGTGCTGAAATAAGCTCCAGTTTGTTCATATCGCCTCCTGTGATCGGTGGTGTCCGTTTTCTTTGTTATTTTTTTATTTTATTGTTTATTTGTTTTGTGATCGGTCTTTTTTTTGACGCGTTTTACCTGAACCGTGCGGGTTGCGAAAAGGGGATCGCTTTGATGTGTCTATCTTATTCGCAAATACCCGGGCCCCTGTGTATCAGTCTTATTAAATGACCTTTCTGTTTAAATGACCTGTTTGGCTTCAATGCGCTTTTTGGACGACCTTGTTGGGTGGTCCTGGGAGCACCCGTGGGCGCCAATGATACAAATATCATTTTTAAATAAATGCAAATTTATAAAAAGTCAAGTAGTTATGTAATTATTTTTTGGGTTTTGCCGGTGCCGCGATTTGCTGCCGGTTTATAACTCGCTGCCGAATTCTCCCAGTCCTTTCAGGGTGATCATGAATCCGATGTTCCGGTCGTCGTCGTCTTCCTTGAAAAAACAATCCAACGCCCAGCATTGAGCATTATACCGGGTTCCGATTTTTTTTTCAATATCTTCGGAAGTTTCGATATTCCTTTCATAATTTCCAAAAAGGCCGATGCTTCGGGTGACGGCGGTCTGAAAGGCCAGGTTTACGGACTGGCTGGTGCCGCGAATATGCCGGTAGTCAACCATGAGGTAATCGCCCGTGCCGGAACGGATTCTGCAGTAGGTATTGAACAGGGTGAAATGGCCCTTGTCATGGTCCCATTCCGTTTCCGCACGCAGGCTGAGCCGGTTGGCGGGCGTGAGGGAGAGCTCCGCGGTCAGGGGGCAGAACGGTTTTTCATCCGGTTCATTTTCTTTTATAAAATCATAGACCTGTTCGATTTTAAACCAGAGAAACGCATGAGTTGAATACTCGTCAGGCAATTCATCTGAAACCGCCTGTGAAAGTTCGGAAGCGGCGGGTCGGTTGAGAGTCTTGGAAATTAAATAATTGGTTATGGAAAAGGTGAGGCGGTTTTCCGCAGTAATCCGATCCGTGTCGTCAAAATCCGGATATTCCTCCTGGCTGACATCCGGAACATAGCTGTATTCCAGGCGGGGGGTCAGGGTGTGTTTTATTTTACCGGAGGTGTCGCCGGGCATGGGAAACACCCTGGAGAGATCCGTGGACAGTTCGGCGGCCAGATCATAGAGTTCCCTGTGCTGGTAGTCGTATTCATCCAGATCCGGCGTATCGTCTTCCGGCCGGTCGAGATACCAGAAGGTTTGGCGGACCCCTGCGGAAGGCTCAAATGTAAAATAATGCTTAAAATGCATGGGCAGGTAAACGCGCGGGTGAAGATCCAGCCGCTGGCCGGTCAGGCCGTCCCGGCGGTAGAAATGGGCGTATCCGGAATTCATGCCCATAAAAACACGGTTTGTGAAAACCGACTGTTTGAGTGCATCAAAAGTTATGGCGGGTAGCTGCTGCAATGTGTCGTCAGTGTCGCTCTGACGACGTTTGATGACATTGTCATACCACCTAAGATCCGCATTAACACTGTACTTACGCCATATCTTGTTAACGTTGAGATGATTTTCCCGCACCGGGTCATTTTCATCATCAATGTCGCGTCCGAACTCGGATTCAAAATATTTTTTGGTATCGTCATATCCGGTGTAGCCGGATGAAAATTCCCTGAGATAATCCTGGTCGCTGACCACATCAAGATCCAGTTTAGCGGTCATGTCCCGGGGCAGTTTCTGGTTCAGTTTGGCCCGGAACCAGTAGCGGTCGGAATTTTCTCTTAAAAACAGGTCCTTGGAATACCCCCAGCGGTCACTGGTATCACCCGTGCCGTCATCGATTTTGCGGTCATCCAGGCTGTCGGCCATGAAGCTTCCTTTTGAAAAATCGCTCAGGGCGTACCGGTATTCACCGCCGAATTTTTCTCCCCGGTTTTGAAGATGATGATAGTAAAAAGTGGCGTCCGAGCTTTGCCCAATGGCCCAGAAAAAGGGCTGGATATATTCAATGCCGTTTCTTGAGGAATATCCCCCCTGGGGCGGCAGCAGACCGGTCTGTCGATTGATGTTGACCGGAAATACGAGAAACGGAACATACAGCACCGGCAGTTTTTTGGCCCACAGGGTGGCATGTTGCACTGTGCCGAAAGACTCGATGGTGAAATCCACTTTTTTCCCGGTAATCCGCCAGTCCGGAACCTCACCGTCACAGGAGGTGATTTGGGCATTGTCCACGGAATAGGAATTTTCACCGGTTTTCAGAATCCGGTTCCCCCGGATGTAAAAGTGACTTTTTTCTACAAAAATAACGCCGTTTTCAATGGTGCCGATGCCGGTGTCAAGGTTGATGATGATCCGGTCTCCGCGCAGGGTGTCTTTTCCCGAGATAAGCCTGACATTGCCGGTGGATTCAGCCTGCATGGTGTCATGATTGTAGGTGATGGTGTCCGCAGACAGGGTGTTGTCCGCGTTGGAGATTTGAACATCCCCGAACGCCGTGTAAACGCGGGTGTTCTGATCATAGGTGATGCGGTCTGCAACAAGGTGCCAGGGGGCCCCTGGGGAAACAATGGTCTGACCCGACAGCGGTGTTTCAGCCGCCGCGTCGAATGGAGCGGCAATAATCAAACGGAAAAGACAGAAAAAAAAAATAAGCCGGCTCTGGATGTTTTTCCGTGATTTTTGGTCGAAATGTGTCATACAATCCCTGATTATCGGGCGGGTCACCAATTGTCTGTCCAAGATACGGATGATGATTCAGAATAATCCCTTGAAGACATCATAAATTTAAAGTATAAAACCTGAGCGGCGAAAAAAGTCAAGGATTATAAGCTTATAGGGGCAGGGCGAGCACGTTTGGGGGGATCGTGCGGCGCTGTCCCTGCCGGTGCATTTCAGGCGAGATGGTGCCTGCAGGTCTTAAGGCGGATTTCAAGGCTGAGATAAAAGCAAAAGGGCAAAAGCGTCCCTTGCGGTTTAATGGCTGGCATTAATCATGATGCCAGCGTAAAAAGTCAGATTTCAACGGCAAAGTATAAATGTTCACCAATTACATAAAATTGGCAAGACGCGCAAATCCTGAGTAATGATTTGCCCTTAGCGCACTATGAAGAAACAAAGGATGCGGCGCAACAAAGAATTAGGGCTTTTTATGAAGCCGTCAAATATGGGAAAAATGGATGCTCATTACGTTGGAAGGGATCGAAGGGTCCGGCAAAACCACTCAGATTGATTATATCACGGCTTACCTCCGGCAATCCGGCAGAGCGTATGTCGTTACAAAAGAGCCCGGCGGCACGGAGATTGGTAGAAAAATCAGGGCGATACTGCTGGATCCGGAAAATCGCGAGATTGATCCGGTGACCGAGCTTCTGCTCTATGCCGCGGACCGGGCCCAGCATGTGCGGGAACTCATCCGGCCCATGCTTTCTGCCGGCAAAGTGGTGATTTGCGACCGGTTTTGCGACTCCACTACCGTGTACCAGGGGTTTACCCGGGGGATGGATATGGGGCTCACCCGGCAATTGAATGAAACGGTGCTGGACGGACTGATGCCTGATGTGACCTATCTTTTGGATCTGCCGCCGGCGGTGGGGCTGGGCCGGGCATGGAACCAGATTTCTGATGGGTCCCGGTCAAAATCCGAGACCCGGTTTGAAAACGAAACGCTTCACTTTCATGAACAGGTCCGGAACGGATATCTGGCCCTTGCCAGGGAGTTCCCTGACCGGTTTGTGGTGGTGGATGCGTCGGCAGATCCCCTGGAAGTGAAAAAAAATATTTTACGGCACCTTGAAAAAAAATTACATACGCCCGACGCCAGTTTGTCTGCCTGATCCGGTGTGCCGGTCAACATATACAAGGAAAACCCAATGCAGCATTCGATTCTCAATGCCATCGGCAATACCCCCATGGTGGAAATCCGGCGATTAAACCCCAATCCGAACGTCAGGATTTTAGCCAAAATTGAATATGTGAACCCGGGGGGGTCCATCAAAGACCGGCCGGCGCTGGCCATGATCGAGGACGGCGAAAAATCCGGGGAACTGACCCGGGATAAAATAGTGATCGAGGCCACCAGCGGCAACACGGGTATCGGGCTTGCCATGATTTGTGCCATAAAAGGCTATCGTCTGCTTCTGGCCATGTCCGAGGCCGTGAGTGAGGAACGCCGCAAAATTCTGGCTGCCCGTGGGGCTGAAATTATGCTGACCCCTGGCCATTTAGGGACGGATGGCGCGATTGAGGAAGTGTACCGGATGGTCCGCGAAGATCCGGACCGGTATTTCATGACCGACCAGTACAACAACAAAGCCAACTGGATGGCACATTATACAGGTACTGCGGAAGAAATCATCCGTCAGACCGACGGGCAGATATCCGCCTTTGTGGCCACCATTGGCACCACCGGTACCCTGATGGGGGTGGCCCGGCGGTTTAGGGAATATAACCCGGATATCCGGGTTATCGGGGTGGAGCCCTATCTGGGACATAAAATTCAGGGCCTGAAAAACCTGAAAGAAGCTTACCGGCCGGAGATTTTTGAAAAAAACCTGATCCATGAGATCGTCAATATTGATGATGAAGACGCCTTTGAAATGACCCGGCGCCTGGCCAGGGAGGAAGGGCTGTTCGTGGGCATGAGCAGCGGTGCCGCCATGGTCATTGCCGCTGAAAAAGCCGCGGAAATGACCGACGGCACCATTGTGGTTATTTTCCCGGACAGCGGGGAAAGATATTTGAGCACCCCGCTTTTTGCCCGGAAGAAAAAGGCGGATCTTTATCTCTTTAACACGGTGACTCGCTCCAAGCAGCCGTTTGAGCCCCTTCAGCCCGGAAAGGTGTCGATTTATTCCTGCGGCCCCACTGCGGATTCCCGAATGAACATTGAAGAATGCCGGCGGTTTCTGTTTTCCGACATTTTGTGCCGGTATCTGGAATTTCGCGGGTACACTGTCCGGCACATCATGAATATCACGGATTTCGACGACAAGACCATCCAGGGATCGGAGGCCGCCGGCGAGGCGCTTGCGGATTTCACCCAGAAGTATATCGATTTGTTTGAACAGGACCTGAAGCGGCTGGACATTAAACCCGCGGAAAAATATCCCCGGGCCAGCGAGCATTTTGACGACATGGTGGCCCTGGTTAAAAAACTGATGGACAAGGGCGCTGCCTATGAAAAATTTCACTCTCTGTATTTTAATATCGGCGGGTTTTCGGAATACGGCAAATTGTCCGGCATTGATTTGAATAAAATTAAACTGGGCGCCACCGTTGACCTGGATGAATACGAAAAGAACAATCCCCGGGATTTCACCCTCATGAAGCGGGCCCGGCTCTCTGAACTCAAGCGGGGCATCTATATCAAGACCGAATGGGGAAATGTCCGGCCATCGTGGCATATTCAGTGTGCGGCCATGTCCATGAAATATCTCGGGGAATCCTATGACATCCATACCAGCAGCCGGGAGCTGGTTTTCCCGCACCATGAAAATGAACTGGCCATTGCCAAGGCAGTGACCGGAAAACCCCTGGCACGATTCTGGATTCACTGCGAACGGGTGCTCGCGGAGAACAAAGTGGGCAACGGTGAAAAAGCACCCCTGCCCACCCTGGATGAACTGGTCGCCGAAGGGTTTTCGCCCCGTGAAATCCGTTTCTGGCTGGTGTCCAATCATTACCGGAAGCCGGTTGCATTTTCCCGAAACCGGCTGCTTATCCAGACCCGGCGGGCGCTGAAACGGATTGACGCGTGCGTTCATGCTTTAATGGGCATTTCCGATGGAAATGATTATCCGGAAATCGATCAATTGGCCTATGACATCAAGCATGCATTTATTTCCGCCATGGACGATGATTTAAATTTTCCCCGGGCCTTGAGTGAATTTTTCAGCATCATTAAACAGATCAACATTTTAATAAAAGACCGCGGGATCAGTGCCGCCAATGCCCGGATGCTGATTGATGAATTCAAAAACGTGGATGAGGTGATCCGGATTTTTGATTTCAGCCCGAAGGCCCTCGATCCGGCAGTCAGAAAGTTGATGGAAACCCGGGAAGCCGCACGCGGCGTGGGCGATTTTGAAAAAGCAGACCGGATCCGGGAGGAGTTGCGGGCGCTCGGGGTGAATATCCAGGATGATAAGATCTGATGGTATACCCAACATAGGGAACCCGCAACCCATGGACCAGGTCTGTAATAATGGTTTCAGGTTCCACGTTGCAGGTTCCAGGTGTCAGAGGTGATGTAATCGTAGAAAGTCAGATTTCGACGGCAAAGTATAAAAGTTCACCAAATCTTAAAATTGGCGAGGCGCGCAAATCCTGAGTGATGATTTGTACTTAGCGTACCATGAAGAAACGAAGGATGCAGCGCAACAAAGAATTTGGACTTTTTACGAAGCCGTCAGAGTTGCGTTTACCGGAATCTAAAAACGGGCACCTTAACACAGACACCTTTTGGCGGAAAACCGCCTTTCGTATACACAGGTTCATTTTCTTTTTTTGTGCAAGAATTGAGGCACAAGGCATTAAACAATAGACTGATTAACCATAAGAGCGAGACCCGTATGACACCGATTTATTTTCCGTTTACCTATATTCCCCGGCCAAAGGCCGCCATGCTCAGCGGTATTTTAGGCCCTGTGACGGTTCTTCAGCCGGTTGGCGAGGATCAGCCCGCGGCCCTGCGGCAGATGGCAGCCGACGGCCTCATCGACATCCGCGTACCCTATGCGGCCGACCAGGAGTCGCTGCGGCGCTGTTTGGCAGATTTTAAGGCTTGGGGCCAACTCCATCACGGCGCGGAAACGTCCTTGTCGGATTTTTTTAAAAGCGGTTTTTCCCAGGAATCCTTTAGTGCCCAGATCCGGACCGATATTTTGAAGGACGTGGAAAAAGACGCCCCGGCCCCGGATCCCCTGTTTCTTGCCCGGCTGTTTCTTATGATGGCCCAGGAGCTGGATGTGAAGCAGACTGAAATCTCACTGGAGCTGGCAAGCTCCCAATCGGCGGAAAAGGATTTATTCGCCCGCATGACCGGGGAATCGGATGATGCGGGCAGGAACGCGGACGATCTCTTGAAAAATGATTTTGGCGCCCATCAGACCGGCTCAAGAATTGCCGCCTGGTTCCGGATTTTTGAAACAATGGCTTCAGAGTATCCTTTGCTGGTGACTGATAGCCGGCGTGCAATGGAAACAGTTCTGGATAAAATAACCGGTTTTGAAAAAGTCCGGACATTTGAGCAGATCCCGGGCCGGCTGCCGGAGGCAATAATCCCTGCATTTGTCCGGGGCCTGATCGATCTTGCCGTAACTCCCTGGGAAACCGGGGCCGGTTCGTCGGTTTCAGACCAGATCACGCTGCCTGATCCCGGCGCCGGCGCGAGCACGGAAAAGAAAATTCGTTTCCACTTATATGGGTTGCCCCATGTCAGTCCCGCTGACCTTTGCCGCCGGATGTCAGAACGGGAAGTATTGGCAAAAAGCGGCTCTCAACGCCCTGATATCGGCCCATTCAACACCATAATGGGATTTATTGAGATATAACCCGAAAAAATATAAGAATCCTTGACTCGCCAATATTATTGCGGTAAGGGATTTTTTTCAGGATGCGTGTTGCCATAGAGTCATCGGTGATATGCGTTAATGCGGTGTAATGATTTAATGATGCAAAATAGATGGTATATCTGTAATGTGTAAAATATTTAACAAAGGAGAAGGAAAAAATGGCTTTTAATCCTATCGTAGATGCTGACAAATGTGAAGGTTGTGAAGAATGTGTAGATGTTTGCCCGGTGGAAGTTTTTGAAATGCAGGACGGCAAGTCCGTTCCCGTAAACGCGGAAGAGTGCCTGGGCTGCGAGAGCTGCGTGGAAGTTTGTGAAGCTGGCGCCATCACCATCGAAGAAACCTAATCTTTCCAGTTTGTAACGGCTTTCCCGTCGTTTTTTCGGCGGGAAAGCCCCTTCCTTTCCCTTTGATGGCGGCGTTTCTGCGCCGCGTCGTCCTGTTTTGATTAACCCTTTCGACCATCCTGTTGCGGCTTATGGTTCATCACGGCCTCTTTGAATTTCCGGAAATGGCATATATCCGGCAGCAATCTGCCGATGCGGGAGTCTCCCAGGTTTCCGAAGCAGTGGATCGATCTTTACGTAGCCTGCCGGAATTACCCAAACCCGGAAAAAACGCCCGGGTGGCGGTGGCTGTGGGCAGCCGGCATATTGATAATCTGCCGGTGGTGGTGGACCGATGTCTTCGCTATCTTGAGAAAAACGGGTTTCAGCCCTTTATCGTGCCGGCCATGGGCAGTCACGGGGGCGGGACCGCGGAAGGACAGTCGGCAGTCCTGGCGGCCTGCGGCATCACTCCGGAAAGCATGGGAGTTCCGGTCATCGGGGAGATGGACACCGAAGCCGTTGCGGTCCATCCGGGCGGGCTGACCCTTTTTGTCTCCAAAGCAGCGCTTGCCGCGGATTACCAGGTGCTGATCAACCGGATCAAGCCGCACACCAAGTTCAAAGCGGAAATTGCCTCCGGACTGTGTAAAATGATGACCATCGGTCTGGGAAAAAAAGAGGGCGCCGCCGCATTTCACCAGTATGCCGTGGATCATGGTTTTGGCATTATTGAAGAAGCCGCCCGGATGCTGCTGAAGCACCTGAACCTGCTTTTTGGCGTGGGGCTGCTGGAAAACAGCGCCGGCCGTCTGGCAGGAATTGCGGCCCTTCCCCCGGATCACCTGATTACCCGGGAAAAAGACCTGCTCCGGAAAGCCGCTCGCATGATGGGTCACATTCCCTTTGACCCGCTGGATATTCTGATTATTGATCATTTCGGGAAAAATATTTCCGGCATTGGCATGGACTCCAACGTTACCGGCCGGCACCGGGATATTGTGGGGGATTTTTTTACCGCGCCCCATGTGAAACGCATCTTTGTGCGGGATTTGTCGCCGGCATCAGATGGCAATGCCAACGGCATCGGACTGGCGGATTTTACCACCCGCCGGCTGGTGGATCGCATGGATGTGGCAAAGACCTATGTCAATGCGATTACCGCCATTTCACCGGAGAAGGCCGCCATCCCGGTTCATTTTGAAACCGACAGAGAATGTCTGGCCGCCTGTGCCCGGACCACCGGCGTGGCGGACCCGAGAACCCTCCGCGTGGTCCGGATCAAAAGTACCGCCGCTCTGGATTGTATTCAGGTGTCCCGGTCCCTTGAATCCGAAATGCTGAAACAGACCCATCTCTCCCGGATTTCCCCGTGGCAGCCCCTGACGTTTTCATCGTCGGGCAACCTGGGCGAATTTCTCAGCGACCCGTCAGATTAAACGATTGCAGAATCACCTGTCTTATTGCTTGTCAGGTGGTGGCCCCCCGTGTTACCAATGGTCACCGATTCAGGCGGTTGAACACGCATTGTATTCTGACACGCCCAACAAAAATATGCGTCCATGATTTGCGCAAAGAAATTCATGATGGTATTGATTGATATATGAAACAGTATGTTATTGATGAATTACGGCCGGCGGACCACCAAAAAATAAAAGAATATCTGGATGCCCATTTCGGGCCGGCGGAAATGGGGGATCTTTACTGGATTGGGCTGGACCCGGATCTTTATGATCCTTTGCAGGCTTCGCACAAGGAATGCCATCCCCTGTTTTTTGCCGCGCAGCTTCAGCCGGCGTCACTGGCGGTTGAACTTTTGGTGCGGACCAAAAACCGGGTCCGGTGCGATTGCATTCAATATGCCACGGATGATCAGTTCCGCTGGCTGATTCGCCTGGTTGACGCCATTTTTGAACAGCTCGGCGTTATGGCCTGAAAGCAGAATCATGTTAAAAATCATACCCCTGGGGGGACTCGGGGAAATCGGCATGAATATGATGGTCTTTGAATATGACGACACCATTGTTGTCATTGATTCAGGACTGATGTTTCCCGAAGATTACATGCTGGGGGTGGATTACGTGATCCCGGATATGCAGTATATCCGGGAAAATCAGCACCGGGTAGCCGGCATTATTCTGACCCACGCCCATGAGGACCACATCGGCGCGCTTCCCTATCTGCTTAGGGAGATCAATATCCCGGTGTATGCCACGGAATTTACCCTGGGCATGCTCCAGCGGAAACTGGAGGAACATGATCTTCTGGCCACGGCCTGTTTGCATAAGATCGCGCCAGGTGAAAGGCTTCGCATCGATCCCTTTGAATTTGAATTTATCCGGGTTAATCACAGTGTGGTGGACGGCATCGGTCTGGCCGTGAAAACCCCGGTAGGGTGCATCGTTCATACGGGTGATTTCAAGCTTTCCGATACGGTGATTCCCGGCATGATGACTGATATCCGGACGTTTGAACGCCTGGGCGAAGAAGGGGTGCTTGCCCTTTTGTCTGATTCTACCAATGTTGAGAAAGAGGGCCGCACGGTTTCCGATGAAGTGGTGGGCAAAAGCCTTGAGAAAATCATTACCAAAAGTCCCGGCCGGGTGGTTGTGGCCCTTTTTGCCTCAAATATCGCCCGAATTCAGCAGGTGGTGGATATTATCAAAACCGGCCGCCGGAAGATTGTTTTTAACGGCAGAAGCATCGAATGGAGTGTTCAAACAGCCCTTGATCTGAATATGCTGCATATTCCTGCCGGCATGGAGATTGATGTTGAACAGATCGAGCAGTATCCGTCCGATGAAATTCTTATCATGACCACGGGCAGCCAGGGAGAGCCCATGTCCGCCCTGACCCGCATGTCCACCGGCACCCATAAATATATCAAAGTGGAACCTGGGGACACAGTGGTGCTTTCCTCCAAATTCATCCCGGGCAATGAAAAGGCCATTGCCAAAATCATTAACAATCTTTTCAGAAAAGGGGCGGAGGTGATTTATGAAAAGGTATCGGAAATTCATGTTTCAGGACATGCTTTCCGGGACGAACTCAAAGAGATGATAAATCTCACCATGCCGGATTACTTTATTCCCATCCACGGGGAATACCGGCATTTATATCACCATGCCCAGCTGGCAAAAGAAGCCGGCATTCCTGGAGAGAATGTTCTGCTGGCGGAAAACGGCCAGGTCATTGAACTGGATGAGAACGGTGGGCGCATCGGGGAGACCATCGCCACCAGCCGGATTTTGGTGGACGGCAAAGGCGTGGGGGACGTGGGACGCTTGGTGCTGAAAGAACGCCGGCTATTGTCAGAGGAGGGTCTTGTGGTGGTGACCCTGGCCCTGGACGAGGAGACCGGATTTGTTGTTTACGGGCCGGAGATTACTTCCCGGGGATTTGTGTTTGCCCATGAAACCGGCCATATTATTGATGACGCCACCTGTGTCATATTAGAAATTATCGAAGAAATCAATCTTCTGGACCCCAAAGACCGCGTGGAAGTCCTGCGGAAACGGCTTTACCGGGATTTACGGGAGTATTTCAGCTTTACAATCAAGCGAAAACCAGTGATATTGCCCTTTATTCTGCAGGTTTGAAACCGGGATGGGCATCCGAAAGCGTAATCTCTTGATTTGATTGGATGATGGTATCTGGCTGTTCATGTTTATCTTTTGCTCAACGGAATCGTTTAAATAGCTAAAGTAATGCGTAAAGAATTAGTTAGCATAATATTAATTTTTATAGTTATATTTACTCTTGTGAGTCTTCTCACGTACAGCCCGGCAGACCCCTCCATCCACCATGTCGGAACACCTGAGCAAATAGACAATTTTTTCGGCCTAGTCGGCGCGCACCTGGCCGGTCTTTTGATCGGCCTGTTCGGGTTGGGCGCGTTTCTGATACCGGTTCTGTTTTTTATCGGATTTCTGGAGTTTTCCAAAAACCGGTCCGGCCAGGCCCTGTCTGTCATGGGGGTCGGCGGTATTATTTTGACGGTGGCCATGGGCAGTTTTTTATCGTTTTTCAATGACGCCTATGTGCTTTTTGGAAACGAATTCACCGCCGGCGGCATGATCGGTCTGCCGGTAAAGTCTTTTCTCCGCACCTATGCCAACTGGACCGGCGGGGTGGTCATCCTGTCTTTTCTTATCATTATCGGTTTTATCCTGGCCACGGGCATCTCTGTCGCCGCGGTCATCCGGAATGCCGGAAGACTGGGATTGGCCGTTTTTATGTACGTTAAAAAATTTTTACGGTCTGTTGCGGAAAAAATGAAAAATGGAATCATCCGGCTGCGGTCCCCTAAAAACAAGGAAAGGAACGCCCCTGTCACTTCCGGGCAAAAATTCGAGCCAAAAAAGGACGTTCAAAAGGACACTACCGAAAAAAAACTATCCCTGCCGTTTCGAAAATCCAATGCCAGGGCACCTGAACAACCCGATACAATCAGCAGAGACGGCGGGGAACGGGATATTGTCATCAAGGAAACCCTGCCGCCCAAACCCCTGCGGTCGGTGCCGGTTCTCAAGCAGCAGGAGTTCGAATCCATGCGGTTTGACAGCCGCATCAAGCTGCCGTCTGTTTCATTTTTAAATGATCCGGAAGTACAGATTGATGCGGCCGTGGATCATGAAAACCTGAAATTCCAGTCCAGGCTTTTGGAGCAGAAACTGGATGATTTTGGGGTCAAGGGAAAAGTGGAGACCGTGGTGCCGGGTCCGGTGATCACCCGGTTTGAATTAAAACCCGCGCCTGGCGTGAAAATCAACAAAGTGGTAAACCTGACCGATGACCTGGCACTGGCGCTTCGGG
Source organism: Desulfobacterales bacterium (assembly GCA_963675805.2). Lineage (GTDB taxonomy): Bacteria > Desulfobacterota > Desulfobacteria > Desulfobacterales > Desulfosalsimonadaceae > SURF-3. The sequence goes on from CAXXNU010000008.1 coordinate 104,618, forward strand.
CCATCAGCATCCGGATTATTGCCCCGATTCCCGGGCGCGCGGCCATCGGCATTGAAGTGCCCAATGCGCGGCGGGAAATTGTTGTCTTTAAGGATATCGTGAGCTCTCAGGCGTTCCACCAGTCCAAGTCCAAACTGACCCTTGGCATGGGAAAAGATATCGTGGGCAACCCGGTGGTGGCCAATCTCGAGGATATGCCCCATTTATTGATTGCCGGGGCCACTGGCACCGGAAAAAGCGTGGGCCTCAATGCCATGATCTGCAGTCTGCTCTACAAATCCCTGCCCGAAGACGTGAAGATGATCATGATTGACCCCAAGCGGATTGAGCTCTCGGTGTATGACGGCATCCCCCATTTAATTACGCCGGTGGTGACAGACATGAAAAAAGCCACCAACGCCCTTTTCTGGGCGGTCCGGGAAATGGAACGGCGGTATAAGCTTTTGTCTGAAAGTCGGGTGCGCAATATTAAGCAATACAATCGCAAGATTGAAAAAGAAGCTGAAGAAGCAAAACCGGCGGAGGACGCAGAAGACGGGGATATGCTGCCGGAAAAGGAAAAACTGCCGTATATCGTCATAATTATTGACGAATTGGCGGATCTCATGATGGTGGGGTCCCGGGACGTGGAGGTCGGCCTGGCCCGTCTGGCCCAGATGGCCCGGGCCGCGGGAATTCATTTGATCATTGCCACCCAGCGGCCGTCCGTGGATGTGCTCACCGGTGTGATTAAAGCCAATTTTCCCACAAGGCTGTCATTTCAGGTGTCATCCAAGACCGATTCCCGGACCATTATTGATTCCAACGGCGCGGAAACCCTTCTCGGAAACGGGGATATGCTGTTCCTGCCGCCGGGGACAGCCAAGCTTCAGCGGATCCACGGGGCCTATATTTCCGAAGATGAGTTGATGCGGGTCATTGAATTCTTAAAAGCCCAGAAACCGCCGGATTATGATCACGAAATTCTGGAAGCGCCGGAAAAAGAATCAGCTAACGGAGAGGATAAGGAATATGACGATCGCTATGACGAGGCCGTGGCCCTTGTCACCAAATCCGGCCAGGCGTCCATTTCCATGATCCAGCGGCATCTGAGAATCGGATACAACCGGGCGGCCCGGATTATTGAAATCATGGAGGAAGAGGGCGTCGTGGGCCCGTCGGATGGGGTAAAGGCACGGGAAGTGCTGGTGAAAGGCTATGATGACATGCCGTGATCAAGTTCCCGGGCTGTCGTGAAAGTAATAAAAAGGATTCTGTCTACATTGAATGATCAGCAATCGACACAACCATTGGAAATTGACCCAACCCTGATTGCACGGACCAAAGGGTTTCTGGACCCGGAAGAAGGGCAGTGCCTCTATGCGGTGGCTCTGGAAGCCAGTCGTCTGGGGCCATGCCTTGAAATCGGCAGCTATTGCGGCAAATCCACCCTTTATATTGGCGCGGCGTGCAAAAAAACCAACAGCACCCTCTTTGCCGTGGATCACCATGCCGGTTCCGAGGAGCAGCAGCCCGGAGAAGGGTATTTTGATCCGGAAACCTATGATATCCGGCAGGGCCGCATGGATACCCTGCCGCTGTTTCGGCGGGCCCTGATTGAGGGAGGACTTTTGGACACGGTGGTGCCGGTGCTGGCGGCATCAGCGTTGGCGGCCCGCCATTGGGCAACGCCTTTAGGCATGGTCTTTATTGACGGCGGCCACACTTTTTCCGCGGCTTTTACGGATTACAACGCGTGGGCCGGGCATATTCTGCCCGGGGGATACCTGCTGATTCATGATATTTTCGACGATCCGGCCCAGGGCGGGCAGGCGCCGCATTATATCTACCAACTGGCTGCAGCCTCCGGGCTGTTTGCAGTGATGTCCATGACAAAAACATTAGGGGTACTGCGACGGCGGCAGTGTGGCGAGCTTCCGGAGGATCTTCCGGCCGGATAAACCGGAAAAGTTATAAGGCATTAATCGCTTTCAATCGCCTGGGCAAGGGTTTTGCTGGCTGTACGCCGGGCGATGTTTGCCAGATCCCGGACCCGGACAAAATCATCATGTTTCAATACCCCTTCAAGACCGGAAATGGCGGACAGTTTCATTCCGTGCTTTAATCCCAGCTTGTAGATTTCGCTGACTTTTTCCCAGCTGATATCTTTCCCCACGCTGAAATTCTCATACCGGCCTTCCAGAGCTAAAATAATGGCTTCCGCCAGGCTGGCATAGGCCACCCCCGGCGGCAGGCCGATATTTTTCATTTCCGGCTGGCCGGGCAGGGCAATTTCACCGGATGCGATGATCAGGACATCCGGCCGCTGTCTGGCTTCTTTGATGGTGAAATTCAGGGGACGATTGACATCCGTAATCACGCAACCCGGTTTCACCTTTTCAATATCCAGGATTTTTTCATTTGACGATGCCGATGACGCGGTCACAATGACATCCATATCCTTCAGATATTTATCGCTTCGGGTGGTGATGTGGACGTTGACATTTTTGATTTCATTCAGGATAGATTCCCGCAGGGCCAGCAGTTTCGCGTCATGGTTATCCACCATATAAACATCATTGAACGCAGTGGCCAGCAATTTGGCGCAGACCGATCCCACCGCGCCCGTGGCACCGATCACCATGGTTTTGCCTTTGAGTTTTTTCCCTTTGGCCATTTCAATGAGTCCCATCTGGCGCACCGCTTCCGCGGTGGCCCATAATGCAGCGGAGGCGCTGTAACTGTTTCCGGTGGTGATGGGCAGATCGGAAAATTTTGCCACCGTAGCGCCGGCATCTCCCATGGCTTTGGTTAAGGCACCCAGGCCGATGATCTGGGCACCGAGTTTTTTGGCAATATGGGTGGCTTTTAAAAGCCGGGAGTTGATGAACTCCGGGCTGTGGGCGAGCATCTGTTGCGGGGTGGCGCCGATGGCGATGAGCCATCCTTCAGCTTCCACACCAGAGGGGGATTTGATGCCGGTGACTTTGGAGTAAACAAACGGCGGGGAATAGGCCATCAGTTTTTCAACCGTGTCCAGTTTGGCTGTGGGCCGGAGTTTCGATATCCAGTTGACGGGCTTGATTTTTTTTAAATAGTCCCGGGTCAGAGGATGGACCACAAAGGCGAACCGGTTAATGCGTTTTTTTTCACCGGACGGATAAATCACCCGGGGGTCCATGCGCCGCTCGGAGATGACTTCCAGAAGATCATCCCGGGTCAGGGTCTCCGGTGTTTTGTCCAGTGCCACCATGATCATCGCTTCCAGGACGCTGACGCCCACCACATTTTCCAATATTTTGGGGGTTGAATCGATGATGACATCCACCCCGCGTTCTTTCAGAAACTTTAGGCGGTCATCATAGGCGGTGGCCGTGATGACGGTCTTTCCGGAAAGTTCTTTAACGCCGCAATTCCTCAGATACTGATGAAAATTATAATATGGCACCACCACAATATGGGCCTGCTGGACGGCCTGGCGTACGATAAATTCATTATAGACCCTTAGCGGCATGGTAAACTCGGAAAACTGGCGGCTGGGAACCCATTTCAGTACGCTGTGGAGCTCATTGGCGTAAAGTGTCAGATCTTCGATGGAGGTCAGGAATTTGGGAATCCCATGTTCCAGAATCGGATCGCAGAATTTGAGATTGGTGGTGTATTCGCTGATGGCGCCGGCGGTGCTGGAGTTGATCATACCGGAGAAGAAGACCACCCGGCTGTTATTGAAATAATTGTTTCCAAAGGAGTACTGAAGGTGGCGGATGGTCCATTCGTGGCCCACACTGCGCAGGGAATCGCCGGTGGTAAAGGGGGTGCTCAACTTGCTTCCCAGCTGGTACAGAATTTTGGTCTGTTCCTGGGATTCGGGTTTTTTGCCGATGGTAAAGGGAAACTGAATCGAGCCCAAACCGATAACATCTGCTTTGGAATCCCATTCCTGGAGAAGGTCCGCTGCAATATCAACGCTGCCGTCCGTGCCGAGGCGAATGACCCGAAAATCCATACCCATAAATCGAGGGGTAAAGTCATAATCGTCTTTGCTGGGCCCCAGGCTGATGTTAACTATGGTTTTCATTTTTATTCATAAATCCTTATTTATTGAAAGCAATGCTGGTTGTGAAAACGGTGCCTGATTGCCGGATAGCGGGAAAACAGGCGGTGTCGCACAACTAAAACGGGAAAAGAGATAAGCTTATATCTACTTCAATTTTAAAAATTTTGTCAAATAAAAGCTCGGCCTCCGGTCGGGTTATTCCGCTTCGCCCGCCGGTATTCCAAATAGCCGTTGACGTTTTTGGCAATTGCCGGCAAGATCGTCAGAGTTTTTTCATAAAAATTGATACCGCGGAAATACGAAAACGAATGAAGCTAAAGAAGAGGTGCTGACATGACAAAAAACGCGTTGTTTGTCTTTAACGGTGATCCCATGTGTTTTATTCACGTATTGCTGAACGCCCTTGATATGGATGCTAAAGGCGAAACACCCAGAATCATCATCGAAGGGGCCGCAGTAAAACTCCTGCCGGAGCTGGCGAAAGCGGATCACCCCCTCAACACATTATGGGAAAAGGTGAAAACCGCCGGCCTGGTGGAAGGCGTGTGCCGGGCCTGCTCCGGAAAATTGGGAACACTGGAAGCAGCCAAAAATCAGAATCTGGCGCTTTTGGATGATATGAACGGCCACCCGTCCATGCGCGCATATCAGGAACAGGGATACATAATTATTACATTTTGAAACCTGATAAGGCAGGAAACGGCAACACGGTTACCAGAGCCGGGCGATCAGGAAAATGCCGACCATGGAAAACCCAATGGCCACCTTGGCGGCGATCCCGATGATCATTCCCAGCCAGGCCCCGTATCCGGCCAGTCCAATGGCCCGGATTTCCCGGTTGACGCTCATTTCGCCGACCACTGCACCAATAAACGGTCCCGCGACGATACCGAAAAAGCCAAAAAACATGCCAACCGTCGCGCCTACGGCCGCCCCGACGGCAGCAGCCCGGCTGGCTCCAAACCGTTTGACGCCAGCAGCCCCCGCGATAAAGTCCAGGGCGTGGGCCAGAAGGGCCAGCAAGGTCAGAACGGTGATGACGACTGGACCGATAAAAACAAAATTTTCCGCCCAGGCTGCCAGCACGAGCCCGGCCAGCAGAATCACCGGCCCGGGAATCACCGGAAGAATCAGTCCGGCCAAGCCGGCAAGAATCAATACAGCGGAAAACAGCCAGAGGAGTAAGGTGCTAACATTCATATTGTGTCTGATGGTTCAGGGTTCTTTGTGTGTGGAAGCCCTCACGGGGGCTCTTTGCCAGAAATATCGGAATATCTTGTAGCAACCGAGTCCTGCAGCATCTGCTGCCACATCATACCAGGAAAACATCCGGAATGGCAGAAAATACTGGATGATTTCAATGGCCAGCCCATAGGCGAACAGCGGGAAAATCAGAACAAGGGGGAATTGTTTGTCCGGAAAGGACGCGTCCGTGAGCCAGGCCAGCACCAGAAATGCCAGCACATGGTTCAGCTTGTCATTGACATCCGCCACCACCGGATAGGAAACGGGGGAGGTGGCAAGAATGGTGATCCCGGAAACGGCCGCGGCAAGGGCAATACGGAAGACAATAATGCGTGAGGTAGGGGATGTCATAAAGCGTTTATCCAGACACAGTCAAGGGCATCAACCCCCATGTGAATGAGAAGCCCTGCGCCGATAATGCGGGACTGCGGAATGACCGTCAGAATCAGATAGCAGCAAATGGCGGCAGCGCTGTGCAGGGGATGAAATCCGATGCTGCAACGGTTCGGATCAAAAACAGGCGTGGCCAGCAGATGATCCAGATCCACAGCCATGGTCGCCAGCATGATGAGCCAGGCTTTTTTCCACTGGTTTTTGAATCCCAGATTCGCCACCGCCCCTGGAATCAGAACATGAAGTGTCAGATGAACTGCAAGCCGTAAACTCATTGTTTTCCTTTTTTATTTTTTTCTTTTACCTTCAGCCTTCAATCTCCAACAATCGCTTCCTCTCGGTCGCGTCGCTGACATTGTCTTTTACCTTCTACCTTCTACCTTCTACCTTCTACCTTCTACCTTTCTAACGGTGCAGATTGACCAGTTTCAGGCTCAGAAAATGATACACCGCCGCATTGACCCACCACATGGGCAGCGCGATAAAATCGATGTATTTGAGACGGGAGTGCTCCCAGACAAACAAATAACTGCCGGTAAAGTGATGGTACAAAAATCCGTTGGCAAATTCCAGCACCGCCCCCATAAGGCCGATAATCAGTATGCGGGTCAGGGCGCCGGTGTATCGGGGGATGAACCAGATACGGTAGACAATGTAGATCACCGCCACGGACAAGGCCCAGTTGCCCAGGGTTTCAAAGGTGAACCAGTGATAAGGGGAATTGGGATAGATCCATCCCCATTGGCCGGTAGCCGTATGGTACAGCCGGTTCTGAAACAGTTCCAGGAGCCAGAGGATCGGGGCAATGATAATTATCTGTTTGAAGATTCGCGGGATGTGCTTCATGATGGTTTCCTTATCCCAACCTGAGTGTTTTTCAGATTTTCCATATGTCGTTTAATTCATGGCGGTTATTAAGTAAGATGGTCATATAATCGGTTTCCATGTCGATCATCTCCTGATCCTGGTGCCGCAGCCATTCGGAGAGCCACGCAAACCGCGTGGCCACAACAAACGATAGTAAACAATGCCAGCCGGGGGTGGAAATCATCCCGGATTCCCTGATCCGGAAAATAAAGTCCGTCACCAGATTTCCGGCCAGGGCCTCCGGATTTTCAATGCCGATACAGCCGATCATGTTGGCCATATCATAAACCTCGGGTTTAATACCGGAAAACTCCCAATCGATCACCGTGCAAATGCCGGTGTCGGACCAGATGATATTCAGAGCATGGAAATCGCCATGGCAGAAGGTCTTCGGCAGCCGGCCATGGGCACTGAAAAAATCTTTTGCCAGAAAATCCATCACCGGCTGGATTTTTTTGATCAACGCCGGTTCATGGGTGGCAATTTTCCGGAACAGGGCGTTGATAAAGCAGACAATGGAAAAGCTTCCCTTATCCCGCGCGAATGGCATTTCCCGGGAAACCCGGTGCAAATCAATTAAAAAATTTGCAAGCACCGGCCCCCGCCATTTTTCAAACACATAATCGGGCCGGTTCAGGGCAACTCCTTCGACAAACCGGGAGAGCTGAAAATACCGGTGATCCATGGCGGTAATATAAGTGCCGTCCCGGTTTCGGATATAGGGGGTGATACCGGACAGGTTGTTTTCATGGAGATAGGCGAGGTGCCGGATGATGGTTTTTTTGCGGCGGAGATCTGCCGGTTTCAGGCTCTCCATGAGATACATTCCGTTGTCAGCCGTTTCAATGACAAAGCGGGATTCACACCGGTCCGGGCTGCCGCAGACGACAATATCATGGCGAATGGCCTGAACATCGAGATGCCATTTGGCGGCCGCCCGTTTAATGACATCTTCCATGACATAAAATCCCGTTAGCCTGCCATCTTATACCTTCTACCTTATACCTTCTTTCCCTACCGTCCCGGCACGATAATTCTGGAATCTGTGCTGCCGGATTTCAATTGTTCCTTGCGCTGCAGCTCCTGAATTTTTTCCACCATCTCCATGAGCGCCGCTTTCATGGCCGCCGGGAATACGTCAATGGCTTCTTCCAGGGTTTTTGCGGACAGCTCGGACTGGATGGGCAGGGGGCCTTCCGGGGACATGAGCTGGGTGTGTCCGATGAAGGTTTCATTTCTCGCCGTATCAGTTGTTCCGTCCGGTTTTACCGGAATCAGCCGCCGGATGGAGCCGACTTTCATGTCGGTAATGGATTCCTCGCGAAACAGGGTGTTTTTGTCGATGGTAAAATTAATGTTTTGGATTTGTTCCTGTCCGTTCATTCAATGCCTCCAAATATTAAAAATGTTTTAGGATATGGTTCACTCCCTACACTATCGGCCGGTAATAGGCAACGGCTGATTCATCGGGCTGCCAAATTTTCAGATGCCCACTTTCTGACCTCCGGGTAGGGATATCGGGTCAGCGCGCCGAAATTCGGTATGGCATTGACTTTATATTGGGAAAATCCCGGGGTGGTGATGCCGCACAGAAATCGGGCAAGGGCGGAGGCATTCGACTGGTTTTCACATGCTTTTAAAAAGTCGCGGGTCAAGGCCTTAAAATTATGGTCATGAAGCGGTTGTGCGGCATCCGATAATTTCAATGAAACGGGCCCGTTTTTGCAAAATGAACAATGCCCGCAGTTTTCTTTTTCCAGATGTTCCCCGAAATAAGCGGCAAGGGCGCGGCTGATGCAGGTCCGGGTCTGGAAAAAGGCCACCATCTGATGGATGCGGCGGATGCCGTGGGATTCTTTGTTCACAAACAGGCGGTGCATTTTTTCCGCCACCGCATCCGGGTCAAAGGCCTGGTTCAGAATGTCATAAACTTCCACTGACTGACGGGTGCGGAGTTCGATCAGCCCTTTTTCGTCAAAGTATTCAAGGGCCGCGATAATCCGTTGTCTTTCAGCGGGATATTCCTGTCCGATGGCATCAATGTCCACTGTTGTCCAGATTTTACGGGTGTGACAATGGGATAGAATCGCAGACACAAATTGCTGCCGTTCGCCGGTGAATTTTTCCACGATACTTGCTGGATCAGCCATCAATTTAAAGGCATATTCATCAAAGTAAGTGGCTCTCGGCCGGATGATGCCTTCCATTGCCAGATAGACCAGCAGGGTTTTCAGCGGCAGAACGCGGATATTGAGGGCATGGGACAGCCGGGATAATTTGAACTCCCAGACAAATCCCTCATTCTGCCGGATGATGGAAACAAGCTGTAAAATAGCATCCTTGTCCGGGGTGTCGCCGTAGATAAAATTTTCCAGGACCGTTACGCCGTCCAGATTGGCGAGCACTTCGCAAAGGGAGACATTGCCGTCTCTGCCGGCCCGGCCGATTTCCTGACTGTAATTTTCAAGGGATTTGGGCAGGTCATAGTGAATGATCCGGCGGATGTCTTTTTTGTCGATGCCCATGCCAAAGGCAATGGTGGCCACAATGCAGGCGATGTCACCGGCCATGAAACGGTTTTGAATGGTCTCCCGATCGCTGTTCTGCATTCCGGCATGGTAGGCGTGTGCTTGAATGCCGTGTGATTGCAGAAACTCCGCCACGGTTTGAGCGGTTTTCTGAAGGGTGACATACACAATGGTGGGGGCATCCGGCGCTTTCTGTATCTGACGCAGCAGCCGGGTTTTTTTTTCGGATTCCGCCGTGGGGGTGACTTTCAGAAACAGGTTGCTGCGGTAAAATCCGGTGACCACGACGTTATCACGGGCAATGGCGAATTTTTCGCACATGTCGTCAATGACCGCGGGCGGTGCGGTGGCGGTGAGCAGCAGCACCTGAGGAATGCCGAATTCCTGTTGATAACGGGGAAGGTTCAGGTATTCGGGGCGGAAATTGTGTCCCCATTCGGAAATACAGTGGGCCTCGTCAATGGCCATGAGCGATACCCGCATATTCTGAAGGTGATACCGGAACCGCTCGTTTTTAAAACGTTCCACGGAAACCATCAGAATTTTGAGGCGGCCGGTTTTGGCATCGTCAAAAATCCGGTTGACCGTTTCACGGTCCAGGGTGGAATCCAGGCGGGCCGCGGGAATGCCCCGGCCTATCAGAAAATCGAGCTGGTCTTTCATGAGGGACAGCAGCGGCGATACCACCAGGGTCATATCCCGAAGCATCAGGGCGGGAAGCTGATAGCAAAGGGATTTGCCTGCGCCTGTGGGAAAGATGGCGCCGGCGGATTGCCCGGCAAGGATTTTGTCGATCACCGCCTTTTGACCGTTTTTGAATTCATCAAACCCGAAATATTTTTTTAACGCGTTTTTCGGCAATTATTCCTCCCTAATGCCACTTGAAAAACCGCAGCCCCACCGAAAAGAAGAAGCCGCCGATGGCCAAAAGCACCGCTGCCGGCATGAGCACCTCCGTGAAACCTGCCCCTTCAATAAAAATGCTTCTCAGACCGTCGGTCAGCATGGTGAGTGGCAGTTTCCGGATAAATCCGATCGTCCAGTCCGGAAAATTGTGGTAGCTGAAAAAAACACCGGACAGCACCATCATGGGCATGACCACGGCATTGACCAGGCCGTTGCCGATTTCCGTGTTGGCGGTGCGGCAGGAAACAAAAATCGCAATGCCGCAAAACGCGATATTGGCAGTCAGGAAAATGGCGAAAAGCCCGGGAATGCTGCCCTGAATAGTGATGTCAAACACAATCCAGGCCACGATAAACAGCAGGGTGCACTCAATCAGGTTCATGGCAATCCGGACGGTCATGAGCGAAATTAAAAAATAGGATTTTTTCATGGGGGTGGCCACCATGCGGCGCAGCAGTTTTTTGGCGCGTTTGTCGATCATGCCGTAGCTCAGTCCCCACATGCACGACATCATAATGCTCATGGCCATCAGTCCGGGTACCAGAAAATCAATGTACCGGGTGCCGGGCAGGGTGAGGGGCCGGACGGTTTGACGGTATTCCGGAGCCTCTTCCCGGGTCCGGTTGAACAGTCTCGACAGCTTGAGGTAGGTAAACTGAGCGTCCGTGTTGGCAGGATCAAAATGATATTGGATTGTGCCGTTTTGCTCATCCATGATCACCGCGAGATTTCCCCGTTTTAACCGCACAATGGCCTGTCGCCGGTCTGATTTTTCAAAAATAAACGTGGTCTTTCCCAACGTGTCATCGGCGATGGTAATCCGGTAGCGTGGCGTCGCGCTGTCTGTGCCGGCAATTTTTTCACCATGTTTGTCAAGCATGGCATCGATCAGGGAAACGCTTTCCCGGGAGGTGTTTTCGCCATTTTCAACAGGTGTCGCAGGGTCATCAATAATTGCCACATGGCGGACAATATCAGTCTGCCGGGTAAAGGCAATGCCAAGCCCCAGGGCGATGAGAATGGGGAAAATAATGCCCCAGAAAATCACGGCCGGCTGTCGGATGATTTCTCTGAAATGGGCTGAAATCAGCAGGGTCAATTGATTCGGTCGGAGGTGAAGGTCCATTTTTTTTGCACCGTCGTTCTTCGGTCTGTTCTTCCAGGTGTTTTATTCATTCAGGCGTCGTCCGGTCATGGAGGTAAATATATCGTCAAGGGTTTTACGACGGCATTCCAGATGCCGGAGGCTCAGGTGGTTTTGTTTGAGAAATTGCAAAAATTCGGGAAGTTGTGTTTCAATGGCATTTAAGGCAATCGCACCATTCATCCCCGGGGTGTCCCAGCGGATGTTAAATCCTGCCGCGGCCCACTGGCGGGGTGTCGCCCCTGTTGATTCATTGAGCGCAAAGTCGATCATGCGCTCGCCGCTGTCTTCTTCCACCAGTTGTTCCAGGGTGCCTTGTTTCAGAATCCGGCCGTTGTCCACAATGATGATGCGCTCGCAAAGCTGTTCCGCCTCTTCCATGTAATGGGTGGTCAGCACCAGGGAAGTATGAGAGTGTTTTTTAAGATTTTTGAGAATCGACCAGATTTCGCGTCGGGCATTGGGGTCCAGACCCGTGGTGGGCTCATCCAGCAGGAGAATTTCCGGGTTGTTAAGCAGCGCGATGCCCAAAGCCAGCCGTTGCCGCTGGCCGCCGGAGAGGTTGACCACATAGGCTTTTATTTTCGCCTCAAGACCGATGATACGGATGATCTCAGTCACCCGGTCCCGCCCCAGGCCGTAAAATCCCCCGAACAGGGCCAGGGTTTCAAACACCGTCAGCCGATCGATAAAATGGGTTTCCTGCAGGGACAAACCAATGATCCGGTGCAGTTCCTTTTCATTGCCTTTCCATTTTTTGCCCTTGATGAAAATATCCCCCTGGTCCGGCTGCTGGATGCCCTCGATCATTTCCATGAGTGTGGTTTTGCCGGCGCCATTGGGGCCTAAAATCGCCACGGACTCACCTTTGGAAATCCTGAAATCAATTCCCCTGACCGCATGCACATGCTTAAAGGATTTGTAGACATTCTGAACCTCAATCATCGGGTGTGGGTCATCTGAGCGGGAAACGGGCGCAGGGTGCATGGGTGATTTTCTTCGCTTAAATGTTGCTATTAAAAAACATGATTTTTTGTAACTTCCGGGCGATTTTCAAAAAATATTGAAACCCCCCGTTCGCGATGCTCACTTGAGATAACAGCGATCACAGAGAAATTCAGACAGGGTCTTTTCACCGTGCTCGCTGTTATCTCTGTGGTTTAAAAAATAATAGCTGAATAAGTACGATTGTATTAATCGGAAAACATGAAAAAGTCAAAGCCGGACCGCTGGATTTTCCAAAGACCGGGTTTTGCCGGGATTTCTTCTGCACTCCATACAAAAGGGAACAGGCGTATTTCAGCGCCGTGAAGAGGGGCGGAAATAACGCCTGTTCATTTCTGATGCTGTATCTTTTTAGCAGGCCGTGATGATGACCCCGATTTTATCAGCTGATGCGTTGGTTGAATGCAGTTTTGTTTTACTGGTCGGCTAGTGGGCGCATCCGGAGGAACAGTCGCAACCCGCAGCACATCCCGGGGAGACCTGGGTCGGTGTTTCGCTGATGCTCACCACCTCAATGTCAAAGGTCAGGGATTTCCCGGCCATGGGATGGTTTAAATCCACTGTCACATGTTCGTCGTTTACATCTACGATGGTTGCGGGTATCTGCTGGCCCTGGCCGTCATGAAGGGCCACGGTCTGGCCCACCTGGGGGCTCATCTCCGGCGGCACATCTTTGCGGGGAAATGCCCGGGTGAGGGACTCATCCCGCTCGCCATAGGCGTCGTCCGGCGCCAGTGTGAAGGTTTTTTTTTCGTTTAAAGTCATGCCATCGAGAGCGTCTTCAAATCCTTTGATCAGTTGTCCGGCGCCCATCTGAATTTCCAGGGGCTGTCGGCCCTGACTGGTATCAAACACCTCTCCATTATCCAGGGTGCCGGTATATTCAACGCTGACATACATGTCTTTTGCAACTTTTACCATGAGTATCTCCTTTTTGGTTATAATGAAAAATTCTTATAACAGTAAGGATGAATCCATATAAGTCAAGGCGGGGTTTTTCAAAAGAGGGAGGGGAAAAGAAGTTGGTTGAGCGCGCGGGGCGGTTCACTTATCGCTTTTTTCGTTTTTCAAATCAGGCAATTAAAATTTTTTTTGCCGTGATGTTCATATATTGAAAAAAAGCAAACCATTCCATACCGCTTGTAAACTTTACCCCCGGTCCTGACTGGTCATTGCGATAGAAACAGAGTTGAACCTCGGTTGTAAATTCAATTCTGAGATGTTTGCGGTTATCTTTGCATGTTCCCATGGCTATTTCACTGTTTCGCATTCATAAAAGAGCTTGTATGGACAGATCCGGCGGCAGTACTCATGGTCAATCTCCTGAAACAGGGCGGCGAGCACTTTGCCATGGCCGGATGTCAGGCCGGATGCTTCGACCATGCCGTCTTCTGCCATTTCATCATAAAATCCGGAGGAGATAAATGTTTCCATCACGGGGTCGTGAACCTCAAGGATCGCCAGGCGAATGTCTTTGGCATGAAGTGCTTCCTTTAGTCGCCGGAGTTCATCAATGCCGGTGATGTCGATGAAGGCGACGGCCTGAAAATCGACCAGCAGAAATTTAAGCGGCGTATCAACGGTTTCCACCCGCTCCAGGATGTGCTCCATGGTATATTCAGCATTGGCAAAGAAAATCACATTGTCGGAGCGGATATGCAGAATCTGCGGGCAGCCCGGCTTTCCCGTGGTGTCCGCGTTCACAAACAGATTGAATTCCGGGTCTTTAGTGATTTCCACAATCCGGGGATGCATGGTTTTCCAGAAAAAGAAAATCAGGGAAACCACCACGCCGATGAGCAGGGCATAATCCGGTTTGACCAGGAGCGCCAGCAAAAATACCGTGACTGCCACAATACCGTCATCCCGGTTGATTTTCCAGAGACGGAACACCTGGGCCGGATGAAACAGGGTAAGCACCGCGCCCACCACCACCGCGGCCAGGCCGGCCTTGGGAATATAGGTCAGCAGGGGCATTAAAAACATCAGGGTCACCATCACGATCATGCTTGCAATGATGCTGGCGACCCCGGTTTTTGCGCCCGCAGCGTAATTGACGGCGGTCCGGGAAAATGATCCGCTCACCGGAAAGCTTTGGAATAATCCACCGGCCAGATTGGCCAGCCCCTGACCGATCAATTCCTGGTTCACATCTAATTTTTGCCTGGATTCCGCGCTGATGGTTTTTGCAATGCTGTAAGTTTCCACAAACCCCACCAGCGCAATGACCATGGCCGGACCGATAAGATCGCTCACGGTTTCCGGGTCCACCGGCGGAAAATGGAACCCGGGAAGACCGGCCGGGTTTTGGCCCAACACCGCAATGCCAGTCTCATTCAGTCTGAAAAAAAAGATGAAAAGTGTGGCGGCAAAAAGGGCGGTAAGCGCAGCCGGAAAAGCGGGCCGATATTTTTTTACCGTGTAGATGAACAGGAAACAGGAAAATCCGGTCACCAATGTGGGCAGATGGGTTTTGTGCAGATTGGCGGCTATTTCAACGAGCATAAAGACAATATATTCGTGCCGGTTGACTTCAATCCCCATCAAATGAGGGAGTTGGGCCGCGACTATGATGACGGCCACTGCCGCGGTAAATCCTTTGACGGCGGAGTGGGAAATGAAAGACATCATTTGTCCCAGCCGCAAAAAACCGGACACCAGATAGAGGGTCCCCACAATCAGAGAGAGCAGAAGCGCCAGTTCAACGTATTCCGGACTGCCGGGCGCGGCCATGGAAGAAACTGCCACAAACACCAGCAGGCTGGTGATGGCGATGGGGCCGGTGGCCAGTTGGCGGAGGCTTCCCCAGAGCCCGCCGATCATCGGGGTGACGGCCGCGGCATAAAGACCGTAAACCGGCGGCAGTCCGGCCAGCATGGCATAGGCCATGGCCTGGGGAATCAGGATGACGGCCACAGTAAGGCCGGCCAGGCTGTCATGGCGCAACATTTCCGCATTGTAGCCCTGCAGCCATGACAGGAACGGGACAAGATAATTGATCCGGGGGGTATTTTTGTTTTTGGAATAGGTCATGGTTGATTTTAAAGACAGATCGTCGGGAAGTGGCTGCTGGAAATTTTCATGGGCTCAGTGGTATCTGGTTTTATGGATCAGATTTTTTTAAGGGTTTCCTGGATGCCTTTGTGCATTTCATACCAGAAAGACATGGCGGCCTCGTGTTTGTCTTTTTCAAAACAATCGATCCATTTCAGCAGTTCCGGATCAGTTGCGCCGTCTATGTCTTTTTTTCGTTTTAAAAAGGTAAATACCAGGTCCATGCTTCTTTCGGATTCCCACAATACCGATGCATTGCGGCTGTTGATCCGTTCAGCGGTTTTCTGGTTGTTTTCCAGAAAGCGGGTTTTGCCGCCCTGGAGTTCCTCTATGATCGCCGGGATCATTTCCTCGGCCCAGCTCCGGTGAAAGCGGCACACCCCCAGATTATCCATTATCAGTTCCGATTGAAGACGTTCAGCGCACCGGGCCCCAAGGCGTCTCGGGGGTAGAAATTCCTGGCCGTAATACATGTAATATTTCCCCATCACCGCCATGGGGGCGAGCACGCCCGGTGTCCAGTACTGGTTCGGCACCATCCAGCGGTTCCGGCCAAACCCGCAGTAAACAAAAAGATCCAGCATCTGCCGGCCTTTTTCCGGAGCCAGGTGCCGGCCGAACTGCCGGGCCCCTCTTGTAAGATCAAGCATGCCTTTTTTTTCAATAATGGCATCCAGCAGGGAAACCCCTATGTCTGCGTTGTGCATGGAATCCGTCACAACATCAAATCCCCGGAAATTGAACACAGGACGACCAAGGATGCCCAAAGCCTCCGGCCGGATCATGTCTTTGGACAGGCACTCCATGAGCCAGGAGACGACGCCGCCGGCGGAGATGGCATCAAATCCGTACATGTCCGCATGATGGTTCAGCTTTTCAGCGGCCCGCTGGTCAAAAACCCCGCAAAGAGGGCCCAGGGCCTGGTAGGGTTCGTAATCTTTTTTATAATATTCATGAAACTTTTTGCACACTGCCGCACAGGGTTCGCCGCAGGTTCGCTGTTTTTTGGGGCGTATGGTTTCCTGATTGAATTGCTTCAGATAGTGATCAACAATGAATTTCCGGTGCATTTCAAGACGGTCTGCGTGGGTCATGTAAATGCTTTGATAGTTGAAAGCCAGCATATTGCCGCCAAGGGTGGCAAAGTTGACCCCGAAGGTGCCGCCGGTATCAAATTGCGGGTCAAACCGGTACTTGGTGGTGGCCTCCAGGTCCTTGGCCGCCAGTTTCATCTGGTATTTGTCAATAAACCACTTGTCCGCCACGCTGCGGTCCCGGAAGTCTTCGTCCATGTGGGTGCCGCCGTAAATCACCGCGGCAATGCCATGATCATTGAAGAGCTTGGACCCGAATCCCCCGCGCCCTGCCCAGGTGTCAATGATGCTGATTTTCTGATCGGTGATCGGCGCTGAACAGATGGCCCCGAAATCAGTGGCTGCGGATGCCGGTCCGGTGGCAAGAATCCGGGGGTCATTTTCATAACGCGCGCCGAAACGGTCAAGGGTCGCATCCATCAGCGAATACACGCCGCGCCGGCCTTCATTCCATATTTTCCAGAGATTGACCGGAAGTATTTCCACCTGAACCTCTTCCCCGTGGTTCCGGTTCAGGTAGAGAATGGAGGGTTGGGCGGCTTTACCGACAACGGAGAGCATGTTGACGCCCAGGTTGTCAAAAACAAGCCCGGCCCCGCCCATGGAAGAGATGTAAAAACCACCCCAGCACGGGGAGAATCCAGTGAAAATGAGGCGGTTGGACCCGGGAATGATGGACCCGGCCCAGAGCCCGGCGCCGATATTGAGGCTGTTGTATTTTCTGCTCAAAAAAAGTCCCAGATCCACAGGACCCCAGAAGTCACCGATTTTAAACCGTTCAAGCCGGTAAAAAGCGCTGGAAGCATCAACAATAAGTGTTTTTAAATTAATCATTTTCTAAATCAATGTCCGGATAGAGTTCTTTTGCACACTCCGGGCAGATACCGTGGCTGAAATCCGCGTTCGAATGTTTATGAATATAGGTTTCAATCTGATCCCAGTATCCCTTGTCGTCCCGGACCTTTTTGCAGTTGGCGCAAATCGGGATCATGCCGCTCAAGGTTTTGACCTCATCCAGGGCTTTTTGCAGCCGGAGGATCAGGCGTTCTTTTTCTTCTTCTGCTTTTTTACGTTTTTCAATATCAAGGGCCAGTCGGGCGTTTAGTTTTCGGGTCTGAATCTCTTCTTTTTTCAGGTGGTTGAGCAGCTGAAGATTTTCATACCGGTAACGGATAGATGTCAGAATGACCTTGTTGAGTTGCCGGGCGGACTGGGACATGACCCCAAGATAGGCAAGGGTGAGCAGGCCGAGAAGAATCCGTTCAAATTGGCCGGTCATCAAAAGGACAAGGCATACCGGCAGAATGATGGGCAGGGTAAAAGCGAAAAAAATCGGTATGGAAACCGAGTTGGTGGCAGCAGCGGCCGCCACCATGCCGCCGAGAATGATCAGGGCAAAGAAAAAATAGATCAGGGGGACATGGTAATAGGTATACACCCCTAACACCCCCCATAAAATGCCGTTTGCAAACGTGCTAAGGGCGCATTTGACAAAAATTTTTCCGGGGACGATAGCGTCTTCCGCCTGCTGGTTGTAGTTATGGAATATCAGAAAACGTATCAGCAGCACGGCTGCCATGGCCAGGAACCAGATGAAAAGATCGCGTGCCGGAATCTTGCGGTAAAATAGGGCGACAACGAAAAGCGCCACGGCCAGATTCCCCGGCAAAGCCACCCGATGCTGGCGATACAGGGTGTTCAGGCGTTTTTTTTCGAACCTGGCTTTGGAAGCAGTGGTCATATTGGTTCCTTGGGCATTTTTTTCATATACCGCGGCCCGTGAGGATTTTAATGACTCTGAGCCCGCTTAAGACAAATGAAGGCCACAATTTTTGTGTGAGAATCCTTTGAAGATTATAATGCGTCAGGCAGATAATGCCAAGGAAATATGAGAGGAAATGCAAAAGTCAGACTCAAAAGACCAGGTCTTCGATAAAATAAATCAGCTGATTCAGGTTCCGGCAGGGCCGTACTTCATGGCAGTAAGCCTTGTAGGTGTTCATTTCGCTGTCGCCGGTGCCCCAGAATTGTTCCGGCTCCGGATTCAGCCAGATGACCCGTCGGCATTTGGCGCGCATCTCGTCCAGAAGCCGTTCGCAGGGGTTGTGGTAATTGGTGCGGGCATCCCCCACAATAATCAGGGTGGTCTTTTTGGTCAGCAGGTGGAGATGGTCCCGGTGGAACTGGGTCAGCATCTCGCCGTAATCCGTGTGGGCGTCAAAATTGATATTCGTGTCTGTGATGACTTTTTCAATGGCCTTGTTGATTTCATGCTTTTCAAAAATATCCGTAATATTGGTGGGCCCGCCCACAAACGCAAAACTCTGGACATCGGAAAAGCAGTCCTGCATGGAATAGATCATGTTGAGCATGAACCGGGCCGCAGACCAGACCGACCCGGACACATCGCACAGGGTCACGATTTTTGTTTTTCGAAGGGGTCGCTCTCGGTAGCTGATTTCAATGGGTACGCCAAGATACCGCTGGGCAATGCGCAGGGTTTTTTTCACATCCAGCTTGCCCCGGCTGCGGGACGCATATCGCCGGCTCATGATGTCTTTCATTTTTCGCACCAGCTGGTCAATCACCGTACGCATCTGTTCAATTTCAATTTGGGTCAGATTGGCGAATGGGCGTTCGCCCAGGCCGGAATACTGCTTGTCATAGGTATTGACCTGTTTAAGGCCGTCGTTGTAGGGGGTGGTCTCCTGGGTGAGCATCCGGTTGGCCACCTCCAGCCGTTCCATGAGATGGGATGCCATGCCCTGATTTTTTCCGGGCGCGCCGGCATCCTGATTGCTTCCCTGAAACTGGAGCAGCCGGTTGCGCACCCGATTGATCCGGAGCATTACTTCCAGCCGGCTGGATAACTGGCTGAGGTTGGATTTCAGTGCTTTGGAATTTTTTTCTTCCTGGGTTTCCAAGCGCTGGATTTCTTTTAGATAGGGAATGGGATTGCCGGCCAGAAAATCAAAAATGGCCTGGCTGATGTCGTCGTCACCCGCCTCGTGACGCATCTCTTCAAGGGCTTTGTGCATTTCATTGCCGCCCGGATAGTCGGGGGTGAGTTCCGCATTCGGCTGCATGTCATGGAAAAAAAGATCATACAGCCGGTCAAAATCCCGCTGTTCTCTCCGGCTTTTGGCAAAATTGGTCCGCAGGGTGGCCCGGAACTGATCTTCTGCCAGCACCTCCACAAGTTCCAGCTGTCCCACTGCATCGATCACTTCGGCGGTGGATACCCGGAGATCAGCGGTGCGGCAGGCGGCCACAAAATTTAAGATCAGGTTGAGCACTCTTGCCTCGTCCTCCCAGTGCTGTGCAAAAAATAAAAAAATGAAAAAGTGGTTACAGGTTGCGGGAAGTGCGAATCTGATATCTGAACACTGAAACCTGACACCTGGCTTTTTTATTACCGACCGGGCTCATGGGGTGAAGGGTTCCCGGCGGCGGGTTATTTAAAAACCTTGTCCATGCTCTCCCGCACCATTTTGGTGTCCACCTGATATTTGCAGATAACATTCAGGGTGTCAGACAGCACTTCAGGGGACAGATCGTTGATTTGAAGCACCATCAGGGCTTTTGCCCAGTCAATGGTTTCAGAGATGCAGGGACGTTTTTTAAGATCCAGATCCCGGATGTGGTTGATTGCGTCTACCAGTTGCCCGGCGAGCCGTTTTTCAATCTCCGGGATTTTCAGCTCCACGATGCGTTTTTCAAGGTCTTTTTCCGGATAATCAATATAAAGATGGATGCAACGGCGTTTTAACGCGTCGCTCATGTCCCGGTAATTGTTGGACGTGAGGATCACAATGGGGATATGATTGGCTTTCCAGATACCGATTTCCGGAATCGACACCTGAAAGTCCCCTAAAAGTTCCAGCAGAAACGCTTCAAATTCCGGATCCGATTTGTCGATTTCGTCGATCAGCAGCACCACCGGTTCATCGGATATAATGGCCTGGAGCAGGGGCCGGGCCAGGAGAAACCGCTCGGAAAAAAACGCATTCTCCTGTTCGGCAATTTTTTCCACGGCTTCGGAAATGGAAGCGGAAGCGGAGATCAGGTCATTAATTTTTTCTTTGATCATCTGGGTGTAGAGGAGCTGTTTGGCATATTCCCATTCATACAGGGCTTTTGCTTCGTCGAGGCCTTCATAGCACTGCAGCCGGATTTTCCGAAGATTCAGGCTGCGGGCAATGGCCCGGGCGAGTTCGGTTTTTCCGGCGCCGGCCGGTCCTTCCACCAGAATCGGTTTTTGGGTAGCGGTGGCAAGGTATACCACGGTTGCAATTTCTCTTGACGGGATATAATCCACATCCTCCAATTTTTGTGCCACCTCATCAACACTGTCAAACCATTTCATGGGTCATCCTTTTTGTATTTTTTAAAACAGGCTGGGTTGAATATAGTCCAGATACGGCTTGCACCTGCCTTTGTGCCGGCATTCATGGCAGACGGTGATATGTTTTTTGGGCCGTCCTTTTTTAAAGGGGCAGACAATATAAGGGCCGTCATTCTTTTTTTTTACTGCGGTCTGGGACATTTTTTTCCGGCAATGGCGCCGCTTGGGTTTTGCAATGGTTGTTGTTTTAATTGGTTAATGACTATCACCCACCGGATCGCTATGCAACATGGAATGTCAGGAAAATTATTTTAACCCGGTCCTGGTCCGGGCGGACGGGATATCGAGAAACGCACAATCGGTATCCGGCGGCTTTAAATTCATTGCGATTTGTTTTTCATTTGATTATTTGTTGGAAAAAGGTCGGCAATTGGCAAGGGTAAGAATAGATTATTACAGAAAGCATAGTGGTTAAAAGATCATCGACGTGGAGGCAGTGTGGAACAATTGAAAGGATTTGAAAAAAAATATCTGAGGGGCCTTGCCCACGGCAGAAAGCCCCTGGTGTTAATCGGACAGAAGGGGATGTCCGATTCGCTGATCAAGGCCATTGACGAGGCCCTTGACACCCATGAATTGATTAAATTAAAATTCAATGAATTCAAAGAAAAAGCCGAGAAAACCGCGATTGTTGAAATTGTGGAGGCGGAAACCGGCGCGCAACTGGTGGGGATGATCGGCCATATGGCGATTTTTTTCCGGCAGCAGAAAGATCCGGAAAAAAGAAAAATCGTTCTTCCCCGAAGGTAACATGGCGGGCGATGTGTTTTTGGACAAGTAGCGAAGCATCAAATGTTTGACCCCCAGGGTCCTTTCTGGTAAACTTTTCCTTAACGTCAAGATTGACCCAAAAGCGCAGAAAATTCAGCACACAGGAGACCGGAATGAAAGCAAAAGACCAGAGTCGAGAGAAAACCGCGGACCGTTATGAAATGCTGACCGGAGATATAGAGACGCCGGACCAGATCAGTGTAGAGGCCATTGGAGACCGCATCCGGGGGCTCCGGGAGGCCAGGAAAATCTCCTATGAAGAATTGTCCAATATGACCGGATTTGATGTGGATCTCCTGAAGAAAATCGAGAACAACGATATCCAGCCCCAGCTCGGTACGCTGGTAAAGCTGTCACGTGCCCTTGAAAGCGCGTTCAGCCGTCTGGTATCCGGCGTTGGCGATAAACTTTATTCGGTTACCCGAAAAGATGACCGCAAGGTGGTTTCCCGGTCATCTTCCGCAAAAGGCAGGCAGTTGTATACCTATTACAGCATGGCGCCGGAGGTCAAAGGCCGGCACATGGAAGCGCTGACGGTGACCCTGGAAGAAAATCCGGATCAGGAAATGTCCGTTCATGAGGGGGAAGAATTTATTTACGTGATCGAAGGCACCGTTTCCGTGACAATCGGTGACGATGCATTTGATCTGGGACCCGGCGACAGCGTGTATTATCTGTCCACAACGCCGCACCTCATTGCCGCCAAAACGGGCCAGGCAGTGATTTTGGCGGTGCTGCACGAATAGAGTTCCCGGTTTTACGGAGTTGCCCGATATTACCCACAAATTTGCCAATATCCGGAATACTGCCCTGAAAAATTAAGGTTTGGCGCAACCCATGAAAAAAACGGCCCGAAGGCCGTTTTTTTCATGGGTTTTTTTGTTTTCAACAAGATCCGTTCGGATGGGTGGTCAGGCAGTCATTAGGGCGTCACCACCCCAATGATGGGTTTGGGCCTCTTGCCTTGCCATGGCGGAACCGGCGCCGACACCGTGAGTGCTTCTTGTCTCATGGGTTGTGAAAATCCCGCCTTCTACCTTCTACCTTCAACCCTCTACCTTACACCTAATACCTCCCACCTTACTTATAAAGCGCTTCCAGCTGATCCAGATATTTTTTATACACATTTCTGCGTTTTAATTTCATGGTCTGGGTCAACATACCGTTTTCCAGAGAAAAATCATTGGGCAGAAAAATGAACTTTTTGGGTATTTCATAGCCGCCATAGGTTTTTCTGAGGTGAGCGGTAATCTCCTGACTGATGAAATCCTGAATCTTTTTATCTTTGATCAGGGCTTCCGGAGATTTCCCGCCAAGATTCATCTTTTCGGCCACGGGTTTTAATGCGTCAAAATCCGGCACCACCAGGGCCACGTTGTAGGGTTTGCCGTCCCCGTAGAGCATGGCATTGAGGGCGTAGTCGTTCAGCTTGATGTCTTCTTCCAGAGATGCGGGATGCACATATTTGCCGTTTTCCAGCTTGTATTCTTCCTTGAACCGGCCGGTGATGTGCAGGAACCCGTCTTCATCCAGCCGGCCCCGGTCACCGGTGCGAAACCCTCTGCCAAGTTTTGGATCGTTCACAATCACTTCGGCGGTTTTTTCCGGTTTGTTGTGATATCCCTGCATGACATTGGGGCCGTAACAGATAATTTCACCATCATCGCTGTCTTCTCCGGTCAGGGATTTGTCAATCTCCACGGTAACCTTTTCAATGGGCCGGCCCACTGTGCCCAGCTTGTTGGCCGCCGGGGAGTTCATGGTCATGGCCGGCGTGGTTTCCGTGAGCCCGTAACAATCATAGGTGGGGATGCCAATGTCGATAAAAAACTGGGCGATTTCCGGATTCATGGCAGCACTTCCGGTAACCGCCTCTTTGAGTCGTCCGCCGAACCGGGCCCGGATTTTTCCAAATACCACCTTATCTAAAATCTTTAGTTTAAGAGAGGATTTGCCGGTTTTTCGTTTTTTTTCGGCTTCCTGTTTGGCGGCATTAAACAGTTTTTCCGCAAGCCCGCCTTTTTCCCGCATCATGTTGTGGATGCTGGCATAAACTTTGTTGAACACCCGGGGTACGGCAATCAGCATTGTCGGGCGCACTTTCCCCATGTCATCCACAATGGTATCCACCGATCCAATAATGCCGGTGGAACCGCCGATATACGTGCCCAGGAAAACCTCTGCGGTCTGGCCGAAACTGTGGGCCCAGGGCAGAATGGACAGGGTGACCACGTTTTCATCAGCGTGGGGAAACATCCTGGACGCGGCCCGGACGTTGGTGGTAAAATTACCGTGGCTGAGCAGCACGCCTTTGGGATCGCCGGTGGTGCCGGACGTATAAATCAGCGAGGCGATTTCGCTGTAATGGGGTTTGACGGACGGCGCCGGATTTTTCCGGCCCATTTCCTCTACCGCGGCCATGCTGGTGTCCCCGTCGCCGTAGATAATAAAGACTTTTTCAAGGGTTTCGATTTCATCCACCCAGCCTTTTACCTGGTTATAAACGTCTTCATTGACCACAAACAGTACTTTGATGCCGCTGTCTTCAATGATATAGCGCCAGGTTTTCTTGAGTTCCTTTTCATACATGGGCACCAGGCGCGCCCCCCGCCCATAAGTGGCAAAGGCAATCACGGTCCAGGCTTCGGAATTGTTGATGATCAGGCCGACAGCGTCCCCTTTGTCCACGCCCAGCTGGGCCAGTCCGCCCCGGAGGTTGTCCACCCGTTCGGCCACCTGCCCGTAGGTGCTGAATTCATATTCACCATCCGCGTTTTTCATTCCCACAAACGGCCGTTCGGCGAATTTTTTTACACTGTCTTCAAACAGATCTACCAGGTTGCTGGGATACTCATACCACGCTTCATTGTTTTTCATAGCGCCATCCTTGAAATTGAGTTCATGTTTGGGTGACGGCATGGATCGATATCCAAATGCGGTGCCGCGCCCTTCCCATTGCTGCGTCATCGCTCGCTGACTACCCCGCCGGACCGGGGCAAGGGATTTGCACATCTCCTGCTGGACATTTTTTCACTACCGTCGGCTTCTGATTTTCTAAATTGGTTTATTTTCTATCACTTTTGGAGCTTTGAGAAAACAGTTTTTCAAAAAATCTGATAATTTGTTTCAAAGGCGAAGCAAAATATTTTGGTTGTCAATGGAGGTTCTGGCATTTAAACAGAAAAACCGCGCCCGAGGGCGCGGTTTCATGTGATGAAAATTTGCTGATTTTATTTTTCCGGTTTATTCTTTCGGCTGATTATAGCTGGCCCATTTTTCGTCAATTTCGCGCTGAATGGTCTGGATCTGTTCGTTGCTTAACGCTTTGAACCGGTTCTGGGTTTTAAAATAGTCCGCCACTGGCTTCCGGTCTTTGCCAAGCAGTTTTTCCGATGCGCCGGTCAGGCGGAACGCGCCGTTTTCAATTTCGTAAAGATCGAACAGTCCGCTTTCCACCGCCATCTTACCCAACTTGACCGTATACCGGGGATCAAATCCCCACCCGGCCGGGCAGGGGGTGTGGACATGGATGTATTTGGGGCCTTTGATGGTTTTTGCCTTGACGATTTTGTCATAGAGATCCAGGGGATAGGCAGCGGACCCGGTGGCCACATAATTAATTTTGTGGGCCGCAATAATGGACGGCACGTCCTTTTTTTTCTGGGCCTTGCCGGAAAACGGTGTGGTGGTGGTGATGACCCCCTGGGGCGTGGTGCCAGACCGCTGAACCCCGGTGTTCATGTATGCTTCATTATCATAGCAGATGAAAATGAGATCTTCCCCGCGTTCGCAGGCCCCGGACAGGGCCTGGAGCCCTATGTCGCTGGTGCCGCCGTCACCGGCCCAGGCCGCGACAGTCGTGTTTTTATTTTTTTGGGCCCGCAGAGCGCCGAGCACCCCGGTGGCGGCCGCGGCTGTGGATGCAAAGGTGACGTTCAGGCACGGCAGCTGGGTGGCGGCAATGGGGTATAACCCCTGGAGAACGGTCAGGCAGCTCGGAGGCACCACCAGGATGGTGTCTCTTCCCAGGGCTTTGAGGCCGATGCGATAGACAATACTCAGCCCGCAACCGGCACAGGCCCGGTTGCCCGGGTGGACCAGTTCATCTTCCGGCAGATTTAATATGGTTGTTTTTTCAGTCATTATTTACATCGTCTCCGTAAAAAGTCGGTAGGGTGTACCTCTATGTATTGTGGACCATGATAAAAGCCCCTGTGGTTGAATGCCGCGGGGATTTCGGAACCGGTCCGGGATTTTTAAAGTTTCAGCCCGATCCACTGGGGCGTATCCCCGATGGTGTCGGGCCGGGTGCATGAATTCCGGAGGGCCTCGACCAGCTGATCGGTTTTGATTTCCCGTCCGCCAAGGCCCAGGATGTAGTTGTGCACGGCCGGCCGTTGTTCAGCCGGGTATAGGGCGGATTTGATGTCTGCGTAAAGCGCGCCCTGATTGCCGTAGCTTAAGGCTTTTTCAAAAACAATCACCGCTTTTCGGCCGCAAAGCGCCTCTCTTACGGCCTGATCCGGGAATGGCCGGTAGAGGCGAAGTCCCATGACACCCACAGAAATGCCGTCATTGCGCAGAATATCCACCACATCCCGGAGATGGTAGGAAAGCGATCCCAGACAAATGGCCACAAAGTCGGCGTCTTCGCATTGGTACGCTTCAATATACGGATCGCCGTTGCGGCCGAAAATTGTTTCAAATTTTTGGTTGATATCCGCCATGACCCCGATGGCATCCCGCATATCCGTATGCAGGTTATGCCGGATCTCCATGTACCCGGGGGCCATGTCGCCGCGCACATCCGGACGGACGTCCGGCAGGGTCACGGTATTCAGGTTAGCGGGCTTGCCGGGGGTGAGGGCGTATGCCGGTGAAAAGGGCGGCAGGAATTGGTCCACCAGCGCCTGATCCGGCACATCAAAGGGCATATAGGTGTGGGACAGAATATAACCATCATAGCAAACCATCACCGGAGCGCTCACGGTTTCTGCCAGATAAAAGGCTTTGAGCACCGTGTCGATAATCTGCTGATGATCAGCGCAGTAAACCTGAATCCATCCCGTATCCCGCTGGGAAATGGCATCCTGGTGATCATTCCAGACTGTCCATGGGGCGCCGATGCCGCGGTTGACCACACACATCACAATGGGCAGGCGTGCGCCGGCGGCCCAGTGAAGCTGTTCGTTCATGTACAGCAGACCGTTGGCACTGGTGGCGGTAAAGGCACGGGCTCCGGTGCTGGCCGCGGCAATGCAGACAGCAAGGGCGCTGTGTTCGCTTTCCACTGGAATATATTCAGCATCCATTTCCCCGGCATCCACAAATTCAGACAGTTTTTCCGTAAGCGGGGTCTGGGGCGTAATCGGGTAGGCGGCAATGACCTGCACTTTCGCAAGCTTGACGCCGCTGGCCGCCGCCACATTACCGGATTCAATAACATGCATGGGGTTATTTCTCCTTTTTTATGAACTCGGTTTCATCAACCATGGTAATGGCTCCCACAGGGCACTCCTCCGCGCATATTTCGCATCCCTTGCAGTATTCATAGTCAATGGTCGGCGGTATGGTTCGGGAAATGACACTGTCCGGGCAGAAAAGCCAGCAGGTAAAGCAGGCGGGCTTGTTCCGTTTTACCGGAATACATTTATCCAGATCAATTACCGGGCGTTTGACCCGCCAGGAACCGGTGCGGCCGCCGTCTCCGGGGCCGGGTTCACTGTGGGACTTATGGCAACCGAATTTGTCCTTTTTCATTTATAAGCCTCCAACAATTGTATTCTCAAAGGTCACTCTGGCTGCCCGTGAATTTTTCTCCGGGTGTTTCCCTTCGAATTCATCTTCAATGGCCCGGGTGAGGGTGTCCATGTCAATCAGGCCGCTGGCTTTGGCAAACGCACCGATGATGCCGGTGTTGACAATACCCGCGGGAAGCCCGGCTTCGGCAGCAATGTGGGTGACATCGGCGGTCGCCACTTTCATGCCGTTAAAGTCAAAGCTATCCGGTGGCGCCGGAGAATTGATGATGATGAGCCCGCCGGATTTCAGGCCGGCGGCCACATCCACTTCCTCGACAATCAGGTGGTCAAGGACCACCACCATGTCCGGTTGGGCAATGGGGGACAGGTCGTAGATTTTTTTCTTTGAGATTTGTAAAGATGTCAGTACGGGCGCGCCCCGTCTTTCCGTGCCGAATGTCGGCGCCATCACAACACCGGTATAGCCGGAGACAAAGGCCGCGTTGGCAACGATTTTGGCGGCGGTAATCGCCCCCTGGCCGCCCCGGCCGTGCCATCTTATTTTAATTATGTTCTGGTTCATGATTCCGTCGCTTTTTTGATCCATTGGGTTAAATATATCCTGTTATTGCAGCATGGTAGCCGAAAACGGCCATAAAGAACATTATGGATAATAACCGGTTTGTCAAGGCTTTTGATCAACCCTCCGGGAAGGATGGAGCCGCTTTTTGGAGGGGGGGCGGTGAGGGTCAATAATGGAACTTTCCAAAACCACTGAATAAAATTAACGTTAAAGTTAATTTTTCTTGAACATGCCGGAAAAAAACATTAAAAAAATTTTTTAGCGTAAAAAATAAAAAAGCAAAAAAACGTTTACCATTTCCGGGCGCGTACGTCTTGATTTTCAAAACAGATTGTGCTCTTATTTTTTGCTGGTGTTTGTCATGGTAATCCGGGCGTTTCCGGATTGATTCATATTTTTTATCAAATGCTTTTTAACGGAGAAGGTTATGGAAATATCAATACAAAAGGCCGATGCCCTGAAGCCGTTGCCAAAGGATGGGGATCTCGCGTTTGGGACGATTTTTACAGACCATATGTTCAATATGGATTATGACCCGGAAAACGGCTGGCATAATCCGCGCATCGAACCCTATCAGCCCATTGTGATGGATCCCTCGACCATGGTGCTGCATTACGGCCAGTCTATTTTCGAAGGGCTGAAAGCATTCAAGACGGCAGACGGCGGGATACAGGTTTTCCGGCCCCAGGAAAATTTTAAACGGTTCAACCGGTCTGCGGACAAACTCTGCATACCGCCCCTGGACGAAGCCTTTGCCCTGAAAGCCATGCAGGAACTGTTGCGGGTAGATCAGCGCTGGGTGCCGTCCACCCATGGCACGTCATTGTATATCCGGCCCACCATCATTGCCATGGATCCGTTTCTCGGGGTGCGGGCGTCCTATACCTACCGGTTTTTTATCATTATGAGTCCGGTGGGGGCTTACTACAAGGAAGGATTTAATCCTGTTAAAATCTGGGTTACGGACAAGCATGTCCGGGCCGTGCGCGGCGGCATGGGGGAGGTGAAAACCGCGGGCAATTATGCGGCCAGTCTATATGCGGGGGAAGAAGCTCATCATGCGGGATATACACAGGTATTGTGGCTGGACGGGGTGGAGCTGAAATATATCGAAGAAGTCGGTTCCATGAATATCTTTTTTGTGATTGACGACGAGATTATAACACCGGCTCTCAGCGGCAGCATTCTGTCCGGCATTACCCGGGATACGGTGAAATTGCTGGCCGAAAAATGGGGACATCCGGTCACGGAGCGGCGTATCAGCATTGATGAACTCATCAGCGCTCACGAATCCGGAAAACTCCAGGAGGTCTTTGGTTCGGGAACGGCAGCCGTCATTTCGCCGGTGGGAGAGATTTATTACAAAGGCAAAACCATGACGGTGGGAGACGGCAAGGTGGGCAAGTGGTCCCAGAAATTTTTTAACGCCATTACCGACGTCCAATATGGTGTGATCCCGGATACCGACGGATGGATAGTGCCCCTGGATTAGGACTGTTTCAGCGCACTTATTTGTTGGCCCAAACGGTCGCCCGCACCAGGCGGCCGTTTGGGTTTTTTTCAGGGGAATGAATAAAAAATTGACGAAGTCATTTTTTTTTGGCAGGATCGCCTAACAAACGTTTGGTTGGCAGGATTGATAATTCTTTTTGACGATGTTTTTCAGGGGGACACATGCTCAACAGATTATTCAGGGAGATCGTCACGGCCGGATGCCTGTGCCTGATATCCCTCACATTGGCGCAAGCGGAAGAGACCGCCGTCCATGCCACGCCGGTGACGGTATCCACGGTGGAAACCCGGCCCATATCCGTTATTGAAGAAGCGGTGGGCCGTATTGAGGCCCGGTTTGCGCCGGTGGTTTCGGCGGAAGAAACCGGCGTGATCGTTGAAATCCATGCCGGCATCAGCCAGTATGTCGCCGCCGGCGACCTGCTGGCGAGGATTGACAATCAGGCCTATGCCCTGGCGGAAGATGCCAAAGAAGCAGATGTCCAGCGGCTGAAATCCCTGATTGCCAACCAGGAAAAAACCGTTGAGCGATACCAGAACCTGCTGGGTGAAAAATCCATCCCCCAGGACCGCATGGATGCCGCCGAGGTTCAGTTATCGTCATTAAAGAATCAGCTGGCCGCGGCCACCGCCGCCCTGGCGGATTCCAAACGCCGCAAGGGAAAAACCCACTGCCTGGCCCCGGTGTCCGGATGGATTGAGCAGCGGTTTGTCACCACCGGCGATTTTGTGAACACGGGCAAACCCCTGTTTAAAATCACCAGCGATGAAAAATTGCGGATTGTTCTGCCGTTTCCCGAATCCACGGCATCGAATTTCAGAAAAGGCCAGGCTGTGACCCTTACCACGCCCATCGCCCCGGACGCTGTCATCGAAAGCAGCATCACCAAAATCCGGCCTTCTGTCAATGCCGGCAGCCGCGCGGTTGAAGTGCTTGTGGACCTTGACAACCCCGGCGGGTGGCGGCCCGGTGCATCGGTTAACGGCACCGTGATTGTCGCTACCCGGCCGGATGCGGTTATGGTGCCGGACAAAAGCATTATCCGCCGGCCCGCGGGCGAAGTGGTCTATATCATTGAACAGGACATGGCCAGGGAACGGGTGGTCACCACCGGGAACCGGCATGGAGAATGGGTGGAAATCGCTGAGGGCCTTGACGGCGGCGAGACCATCGCCGTTCTGGGCGCGGGATATCTCACGGACCAGACGCGGGTCCGGGTGCAGGAGAAGATCCAATGAATATTCCGGAAATATCCATCCGGCGCCATGTGTTTGCCTTTATGCTGAGCGCGGTGATTATCTTATTCGGCATTGTCAGCTACAACAGAATCGGGATTGATGAATATCCGGACATTGATTTTCCCTATATCACCATCACCACTACCCTGGTGGGGGCGGACCCGGACATCATCGACGCCACTGTGACCAATATCATTGAAACCGCGGTCAACTCCACGCCGGGAATTGAGCACATCCAGTCCAAATCCGCGCCCAGTGTATCCGTTGTCATGGTTATGTTTCATCTGGACAAAGACATTGATGTGGCGTTTAACGAAGTGCAGAGCAAAGTCAATGAAGTGCTGCGGGATCTTCCGGAAGACGCGGAACCGCCGGTGATTGCCAAGTTGGAATTCGGCACCACCCCGGTTTTGTGGCTCAGCCTTCAGGGGGACCGGACCCTGCAGCAGCTCAATCTGTATGCCAAAAATATACTGAAAAAACGACTTGAGAGTATTGACGGGGTGGGCGAAGTGCGGATTGGCGGCGAACGGGAGCGCACCATCCGGGTCCATCTGAAACCGGACCGCATGGCAGCCCTGTCCATAACCGTGCCGGAAATCATCGGCGCGTTCCGGCGGGAACACATCCAGATGCCGGGCGGGTTTCTGGTGGGGGGCAATCATGAGGACCTGCTCAAGCTGGATATCGAGTTTCACCGGGTGGAAGACATCCGCAACCTGATTGTTGCTTATCGCAGCGACGCTCCTGTGAGGCTGCACCAGATGGCGGAGGTGGAAGACGGTCTGGCGGATTTTCGAAAGCTGTCCCGGTTTAATGACACCCCCTGCGTCAGCCTGGGTATTGTCAAGGTCACCGGCGCCAATTCCGTTGCCATTGTGGACGCGGTCCGGGAACGGCTGGAAACGGATATCCTTCCCCAGCTCCCGCCGGGCCTGTTCATCAAAATTGCCGCTGATGACACGGACTATATCCGGGAGGCGGTCACGGCATTAAAGGAGCATCTGCTTTTCGGCACTCTGTTTGCAGCCCTTGTGGTGTTTGCGTTTTTGAAAAGCCTGCGGTCCACCCTGATTATTTCATTGGCCATTCCCGTGTCCCTGCTCGGGGCCATCATGGTCATGTATTTTGCCGGGTATACGTTTAACAAAATGACCATGCTCGGGCTACTGCTTTTGATCGGCATTGTGGTGGACGATGCCATTGTGGTGCTTGAAAATATTTTCAAGCAGCGGGAACGGGGTGAAATCGACCCCAAAACAGCGGCCCTGAACGGCACCAACCAGGTGGTGTTCGCGGTGCTGGCGGCCACCTTTGCCCTGGCCTGTATTTTTGCGCCCGTGATTTACATGAAAGGGATTATCGGGCGGTTTTTTCAGGCCTTTTCCGTGGTAGTCACCATTGGGGTAATGGTTTCCCTGTTTGTTTCCATTACCCTCACCCCCATGCTGTGTTCCCGGTATCTGGTGGTCAGAAAACAGCACAGCCGGTTTTATCAGGTCTGGGAAAAGCTGCTGCAGTCCCTGGAATGGCTGTATGCCAAAGCGCTCTGGTTTGCACTGAATTTCCGGCTGGGGGTTGTGATCATTACCGTGATTATCGTGTATCTGGCCCTGCCCCTGTTCGGCCAGCTGGGCAAGGAATTCATGCCGGATGAAGACAAGGGCCAGTTTAAGATCACGTTCAAAACCCCTCTAGGCTCCAGCCTGGCGTACACCAACGAGCGGCTCGCGGAAATTGAAAAAATCCTGAAAACCTATGATGAAATCGAAGGGTATCTCTCATCCATCGGCACAGACGCCACGGGCCAGGTCTCTTCCGGCACCGTTACCGTGCGCCTGGTCCCCATGGACCAGCGCGACCGGAAGCAGTATGAACTGCTGCCCTTATTACGGAAAGAGTTTGCGGATATTCCGGGTATTCAGGCGTTTCCCAATCAGATTTCCGCCGTGGGCGGGCAGCGGGATGAAAAGCTGCAGTTTAAAGTCACCGGACCGGAACTGGAAAAAGTCGCCGCCTGCGCCGGTCAGCTCCATCAGCGGCTTTTGGCGGACCCGGATATCGGCCAGGTGGACCTGGACCTGAAACTGGATCTGCCCCAGCTGAAACTGATGATCGACCGGACCCGGGCCGCGGAACTGGGCATTGCCGGCATTGATATTGCCTATGCGGTGAATGCCCTGGTGGGCGGCCTGGACATTGCCAAATACAATGATGAACCGGGGGACGGCGAGCGCTACGATATCCGTCTGAAAGCCGCGGAGGGCAGCATTACCCAGCCCGGTGATTTCCGGCGGATTTATCTGCGTTCCCGGTCCGGCGACTTGGTGCGCCTGGATACCGTGGTCAAGGTCCAGAAAATTCTGGGGCCGGCCGTGATTTCCCGGTATGATCTTCAGTATGCAGCGGATTTTTATTCCAACCCCAACGTATCCCTGGGCGATGCCATGAAAAAAGTATTTCAACTGGCAGAAGGGATTATGCCCATCGGGTATGGTGTTCAAATGACCGGCCGGGCCGCGGAATTTGCCAAAACCGTGCATTACATCAGCTTTACGTTTGTCATGGCGATCCTGCTGGTGTACATGGTCCTGGCCAGTCAGTTCAATTCATTCATCCAGCCCCTGGTGATTATGGTGGCCCAGCCCCTGGCCATTATCGGCGGGGTTTTCGGTCTCTGGTTATTTGGCTATACGTTAAACATTTTTTCCATGGTGGGCCTGGTGCTGCTCATGGGACTGGTGGCCAAAAACGCCATTCTGCTGGTGGATCTCACCAACCAGCTCCGGGAGCAGGGTAAAGGCATTGACCAGGCCCTGCAGGAGGCCTGTCCCAACCGGCTGCGGCCGGTGCTCATGACCTCTTTCACCGTCGTCATCGCCATGCTGCCCGCGGCCCTTGGATACGGCGCGGGCGCGGACACCAATGCTCCCCTTGCCGTAGCGGTGATTTGGGGCATGCTCAGCTCCACCCTGCTCACCCTGGTGGTGGTGCCGGCCGTTTATTCCCTGGTTGAAAATGCCTTTGAAAAAGTCCGCCTCAAGCTGGCATTACGAAATAAAACCTGAATTTTGCATGAAAATTTATAAGAACTATTTTGTCATCTGAAAATAAAGGGCTTGTGAAAAATTTTATTATTTTTTCGTATCAAATTTCATGCAAAATCCAGGTAAAAACATCTACAAGGATTAACCCCTATGCGCTGTTTGAATGTATGTGGTATGTTGACCGTTTTTTTGCTCGCCCATCTGGTGGTGACAATCCCGGCTGCGGGAGAGACCCTTGAAGCGGCCTGGGCCGCGTCCCTTGCCGCGGATCACTCTCTTAAAGCCGGGGAGAAAACCATTGAAGCGGCCCGAAGCGATCTGCAGGCCGCAAAATCCGCAAGATTGCCGACCCTGCACCTTTCTTCGGGATATACGTTTCTGAATGAAGAGCCGGCCGCATTTTTTAACGGTGCCCCGCTCATCACCGCGGAAGATGAATTCCTGACCTATCAGGCCCGGCTCATGGTACCGGTGTACACCCATTTTCAGATTTCCCACACCATTGATGCCGCCACCGCCGGTCTCGATGCCACCCGCTATGAGCAACAGGTGCGGGTTCGGGATCTCCGGCTTCAGGTGGCGGAAACCTATATTTCGGTTTTGCTGGCGGAAAAGCAGCTCACGGTGGCGGAAAGTCATGTGGCCAGCCTGGCGGCCATTGCGGACGATATCGAAAATATGTATGATCAGGGAATGGTGGCGAAGAATGATCTCCTGGCGGCCCGGGTATCTCTCGCCAATGCCCGGCAGACGGAATTGAGCGCCCGCAATCAGCTGGACACGGCCCGGGCCGCTTACAACCGGCTTCTGGGCCGTCCCCTGGATGGGCCGGTTCAACTGGAGCCCATCGAGTTTGTCGCACCCGACGCGTCTTTGCCGGCGCTTGTGAAAACAGCGGTTGAACAGCGGGCGGAACTTGAGGCTTTGACTGAGAAAATGACCGCCCTTGAAAAAACAGCCGCCGCCACCAAAGCAGCCACCGGGCCAAAGGTGTTTTTAAGCGGGGGCACGGAATATACGGAAAACAGCCACCAGGTGCATGAGGATTTGTGGTCCGCGGGCATTCATTTGTCCTGGGATGTATTTGACGGCAACGTTGCCAGGCACAAAAGCCGGGCCGCCCTCAGCCGCGCGGATGCGGTCCGGGAGCAGCGGCGCAACCTGGAATCCGTTATCCGGCTCCGGGTGCGGGATGCCTGGCTGAAGATGCAGGAAAGCCAGGCCCGGATAAACGTGGCAGCAGACGCCCTGAAGCAGGCAGAGGAAAACTTGAGTGTGTCCCGAAACCGCTACCAGGAAGGGGTGGGCACCAATACGGACGTTCTGAATGCCGAAACCCTGAGAATTACCAGCCGGGTCAATTATGAAAATGCGGTATATGATTTTGGCCTGGCTATTATGCGGCTGAAACGGGCCACCGGAGATATTTGATATGACAACAGAATCATCCAGCACAAAAGCGGATATTCTGGAAAAAGCCATTTCGTTGTTTGCGGCATCCGGGTATTCTGCCGTATCCATGCGCCAGATTGCAAAAGCCGTCGGCATAACTGCCGCGTCCTTATACCATCACTTTCCGGACAAGCAGACCCTCTACATTCAAGCCATTCAGCAGGCCTTTGTGTCCAGGGAGTTCATGCTGTCCGAAATATTGGCCATGGACCTGCCGGTTCGGGAAAAACTGCGGCTGTTCGTCCGGCGGATTTGTGAGTTTATCATCAATGACCCGGATTTCAGCAAGCTGATCCATCGGGAAATCCTGGACAGCCAGGAAGATGAAACCCGGCTCCGCCTTCTGGGGGACCAGGTATTCAAAAAATTTGCCGGCGCAGTTATGACCCTGGCCGGAGAGCTGGCGCCGGATAAAGATCCCCATTTGACGGGAATTTCCATCCTGTCCCTGGTGGCCTACCACTTCCTGCTCAAGCCCCTTCGCATTTACCTGCCCGGAGCCCGGCCCGCGCACAATGATCTGGAAACGATTTCCGACCACATCACGGATCTGCTGCTCAGGAAATTATAACATCAGAAGGTGGCCAGCATGGGTATTTTGTTGGTTGCACGTCAGAATGGATAGGTTGTTTACTTGTAACGGCTCATCGATCTGCAAAAAATATTTAAAACACCCGTTCGCGGTGCTCACTTGAGATCACAGGGATCACAGAGGGAAACAGACCAATTTCTTTTTCTGTGATCTCCGTGGCCTCCGTGGTTAAAAAATATCATGGCTAAATAAATACAGGTATTTTTTTCTTGACGAATTTTTTGGACCCTTTACAATGAAATTAACAAGCGGACATTATCGCATGTTCTCTCCTTTTTTGGGCGGGGTTCGGAAACGGGCCCCGCTTTTTTTGTGTCATGCACCCTCAGCCTTTCATAGCCGCCGCCACGGCCTGTCCCAGGGAGATGCCCCCGTCATTGGGCGGCACCCGCTGATGCCAGTACACGCTGAAACCGGCTTGCGACAGCCGGGCAATGGTCTTTTCCGTGAGATACCGGTTCTGGAAACATCCCCCGCTTAGCACCACCCGGGTTTCCCCGGCCAACCGGGCGATTTCCACGCCAGCCTCGGCCACAGTGTTATGGAATGTGGCCGCTATTTGGGCCGGTGAAACGCGGGCTGCCACGTCATCTAAAATTTCCCGGATCATGGGTTCCCAGTCCACAATTACCGGGCCGGGAGTTTCCGGCCGGATCAGGGGCAGGGGATACACCGCATCCGTGTGTGCGGTTTCCGCCAGAAATTCCAGGGCCATGGCGGCCTGGCCTTCGAACTGGCTGATGCGGGAGATATCCAGAATTGCGGATACCGCGTCAAAAAGACGGCCCAGGCTGGAGGTGGTGTAGGTGTTGATGCGTTTTTTGATCATGGTTGGCAGCAATTGCCGTTCCTGATCGGAAAACGCGGCCAAAGGCGCCAGATCGGAAGCGGAAAACAGCCCGTCTCCCATGATTTCATAGAGCAGGCCAACCGCGGACCGGCGGGGTTCCTTGACGGCCCGGTCCCCGCCCGGCAGGGAAAAGGTCCGGAAATGAGCGACCCGCTCAAATCCGTGGTCGGTAACTTTCAGGAATTCACCGCCCCAGATGGTGTTGTCCGGCCCGTATCCCGTGCCGTCCCAGGCCAGGCCCAGCACGGGCGGGGTCAGGTGGTTTTCCGCCATGCAGGATAAAATATGGGCATGATGATGCTGCACCCGGATGACCGGGACATCTGCGCTCTCCGCATACCGGGTGGAGGCATAGCCGGGATGGAGGTCGGTTGCCATGGATTCGGCCGGGGCCTCCCAGAGGCGCTGCAGATCGGCGATCACGCATTTAAAGGAATCCAGGGCTTTGGGGGATTCCAGGTCCCCGATGTGCTGGCTCACAAACACGTTTTTCCCCTTGGTCAGGGCAATGGTATTTTTCAGGTGCGCGCCCGTGCACACGCATGTTTTGCTTTGTTTTGGCAGCGCGTCGGGCAGGACCAGGGGCAGGGGGGCAAATCCCCGGGCCCGCCTCAGCACCTGCTGGCGGCCGCTGCGCACACACACAATGGAATCATCCACATGCCGGGAAATGGGACGGTTATGCACCAGAAAATAATCACAAATGCCGGCAAGCCGCCGGACCGCCTCTGTTTCATCCGTGCAGATGGGCTCTTCGGACAGGTTGCCGCTGGTGGCAACCAACGGAAACCCCACCAGGTGCATCAGGATATGGTGCAGGGGGGTATAGGGCAGCATGACCCCGCAATAGGGATTTTCCGGGGACACGGAAGGGGCGATGGCCCGGTGTTGAAATGCCGCGCCGGGCCCTTTGGACCGGAGCAGCACAATCGGGGCCTCCGGGGACCGGAGCAGCCTTTTTTCAAGGGCATCGGCATAACACAGGACGTCCACTGCATCCATTTCATTGGTGGCCGGGAACATCATGGCCAGGGGTTTGTGCTCCCGGTGTTTTCTGAGGCGCAGGCGACGGACAGCGGTTTCATTGCCGGCATCCACCATGAGATGAAACCCGCCAATCCCTTTTATGGCGACAATTTGCCCGTTTTTAAGGGCCTCGGCCGCATCCCTAAGAGCGGGCTGATGTTCGGAAAGACAATTGCCTGCAGCATCCAGAAACGCAGCCCGGGGGCCGCACACCGGGCAGGCATTGGGCTGGGCATGAAACCGCCGGTTCCGGGGATCCGTGTATTCAGCCCGGCACTGGTCGCACATGTCAAATGCCGCCATGGTGGTCGCCGGGCGGTCATAGGGGAGATCCCGGATAATGCTGAATCTCGGGCCGCAATTGGTGCAGTTGGTAAAGGGATACAGGTACCGGCGGTTAGTTGGATCAAAAATTTCCGCCAGGCAGTCCGGGCAGGTGGCGATATCCGGCAGCACCAGCGCGGTTTTGCTCCCGCCCGGATCGCTTGTTCGCACTTCAAAATTCGTGTATCCCACCGGGTCCAGAAAACACGATTCCAGGCTGTAAATAGCGGCAAGGGGGGGCTTTTCCGTTTCAATGGCCAGCAGAAACGCATTCACCCGGTCTTTCGGCCCTTCAATGTCAATCACCACTCCCTGGGCGGAGTTGATGACCCACCCTGAAAGGGCAAAGGATTCTGCCAAACGGAACACAAACGGCCGGAACCCCACCCCCTGGACGGTTCCCTGAATTGTGAGCTGCATGCGGCGGATAGCATTAGGCGGTGAAGTGGGTGACGTCATATCAGGGATGTTCCTTGCTGGAGATTAATCATGAAGTTGAAGGTTTCATTCGGGTAATGTGTCGAAATTGGCGTGAATTCCGCCATCTATATGTCATCCGGATATATCAATTGACTGGGAATAGGTCAATGAAATTGGGCCGGAACATAGGGCCGGATGCAGGGTTAAGTTGTTCTGCCAGAAATCCTATCACCAAAGGCCTGTGTTCATTTTATAGGACGGCACGGTGGCCGTCCCTACGACGCTTGAGACCTTGACCGGTTCGTAGAAAGGGCAGGCCACCGTGCCTGCCTTAAAAAAAAGACAAAACAAATTCACCGTATGGGCCGGATGCAGGGTAACCGTGTCTCGGAATTTTATTTATGGAGCATTGAAAAAACGGGCATTGATCATCGTTTCGGCCAATGATGGTCAATACCGTTAAATATTTTGACACAAAAGACCGCCGGGTATAATGGGTGGTGAATGGAAACACCCCCTGATTCTCAAAAAAAGACACCATCCCCGTTTCTGATACTCTATGTGGTGGCATCGGTGCAGTTCCTCACCCCGTTCATGATGTCTGCCACCGGCGTGGCCCTGCCGGCGATCGGCCGGGAATTCAATGCCGGCGCGGTCCACCTGGGGCTGATTGAAATGGTCTATATCCTGGCGGTCACCCTTCTGCTCTTGCCGTCAGGCCGGTTTGCGGATATTCACGGCCGGAAAAAAATATTCATCACCGGTGCGGCCATCATGACCGTGGCCACCCTGTTTCTGGCCATGAGCATGAATATCCGGTTTTTTATTGTGCTCCGGTTTTTTCAGGGGGTGGGGGCGGCCATGATCACCGCCACCAGCATGGCCATCATTACCTCGGTCATCCCCCGCCACAAGCTGGGCCAGGCCATGGGCATCATTATTGCCTGCGTCTACATGGGCCTTTCCGCCGGCCCGACCCTTGCCGGAATCATGATTACCAATTTTGGCTGGCGCTGGATTTTTTATGCCGCCGTCCCTTTGGAACTGGCCGCCTTGCTCCTGACGGTGGTCAAACTGAAAGGGGAGTGGGCCGGGGCCCGGGGCCAAAAGTTTGACTGGGCCGGCAGCCTGATTTACATGATGGCCCTGTTTGCCCTGATCACCGGTGCGGCCGGGCTGGAAAAAGTGCACGGGGCGCTCTGGCTGGCCGGGGCCGGCGGGGTGCTCCTGGTGGTTTTCCTGTTTTTTGAGGCCAAAATCCAATCGCCGCTCTTGGATATGCATCTTCTGGCCACCAACCGGGTATTTACCTTCAGCAATATCG
Organism: Desulfobacterales bacterium; assembly: GCA_963675805.2. Taxonomy (GTDB): domain Bacteria; phylum Desulfobacterota; class Desulfobacteria; order Desulfobacterales; family Desulfosalsimonadaceae; genus SURF-3. The sequence continues at coordinate 144,176 of CAXXNU010000008.1, forward strand.
CCACCTGGATCAATTATGCGGCCTGTTTCGGGTTTCTCTTTTTTTTCAGTATTTACCTGCAATCCGTGAAAGGCCTGCCTGCCCAGACCGCCGGGCTGATCCTGGTGATCCAGCCGGTGATTCAGGCCATTTCCTCTCCCATTGCCGGCCGTCTGGCCGACCGGTATCCGCCGGCTTACATTGCCACCATCGGCATGGTGATCTGCACTGCGGACCTGGCGGTGGCTGCCGTTATTACCGCAGATACCCCCATGGTCATGATTTTCCTGATTCTCGGGGCTGTGGGCCTGGGATTCGGCATTTTTTCATCACCCAATACCACGGCGGTCATGAGCAGTGTGGGCCAGGAACATTACGGCATTGCCGCGAGCCTCCTGGCCACCATGCGGGGGGCCGGCATGCTGGCCAGCATGACCCTGATTACCGCCATCTTGTCCCTGTTTATGGGGGACCACGCCGTGACGGTAGACACGATTCCCGCTTTCATCACCAGCATGCGCACCGCCTTTGTTTGTTTCGCCTTTTTGTGCGCGGTAGGTGTAGGATTTTCATTTGTCCGGTTTCAGGCAAGAGAAAAGACACAGCCCAAAACAATGAAGTAAAAACTTATCATCTTTTTCATCTTCCTTCCTCCTGCATTGATTCCAGGGTTATTCAGTCAATCAAAATCTAAAAATCCTACAATATCACAAATTCTTATTGAAATAATAAGCAAAAATTGTAATTGTAATATTTTTCAAAAAGACAACCCTATTCTAATAGTGCGCAAGAATGTCCAATTCGGCTGAATTTTACTGCCGAACAGCAGCATTTTACCTCATATTCAGCGATAGGCATTATGGATAATAGAAAACAACGACCGACTTTTTAAGCGGTCTCCAGCCGAATGGCGGGGCATTGTTGGCTTGTCATATATTTATCAATAATTCAAGAGGATGGAATCTTGGCCAGAAGTGCAGATGCATTAATAAAACCAGAGTTGCTTAGATGGGGAAGGTATTCATGTGGAATGCCAAAAAGTGTAGCTGCTCAAAAAATTGGTGTTTCACTAGACAGGCTTCTTTCATGGGAATCAGGTGAGGTTCGCCCTACAATCAAACAGCTCCGCAAAGTTGCGAATGTTTACAAACAGACATTTGCTGCTTTTTTCCTTAAAGAGCCTCCAGAAGTGTTTGAACCTCCCGTGCATGACTTTAGAAAATTGTCTCCAGAAGATGATAAAGGCTTATCCCCTGAACTAATATTTGACATTCGAAATTCGCTTGATCGCAGAGGAATCTATTTGGACCTTATGTTTGATTTTGGCGATAAGCCGACATTGTTCAAATACAAGTCATCTATCAAGAACGACCCAGAACAAGAGGCTTTAAGAATAAGAAAGATTTTAAATATTTCTATGGGAAAACAAGCCAAGTGGAAGAATAACAGAATTGCGTTTAATAATTGGCGTGAATCTATTGAAAACACTGGCGTTCTTGTTTTTCAAGCCACCCAAGTTCCACTTTTTGTAATGCGAGGTTACTCAGTTGCCAAGTTTCCTCTTCCTGTTATCTCGGTGAACAGAAAAGATTCTTATTCAGGTAGAATTTTTAGTATGATTCATGAGTTATGTCATATTATGCTGAGGGAAAGCGGATTATGTGATCTAGAGCAAATTCAAAATCCAGATTCAAAATCTCTTAAAATTGAAGCGTTTTGCAATCATGTGGCCGGGGCCACATTAGTTCCCCAAAATCATATATTATCAGACTCGATAGTCAAAAATCACTCTGGCACAGACTGGGATGATTTTGAGATTTCATCATTGTCCAAAACATTTGCAGTTAGTCGTGAAGTTATTCTCCGGAGATTATTGATTTTAGGGAAAACATCAAGAGAATTTTACTTAGAGAAAAGAAGGGACTATCAAAAAGTTCTTGAATCAATTCCTCAGAAAAAGAGTGGATTTGTGCCACCCTCAACAAATGTTGTAAGCGCAACAGGGAAACCTTACATACGTATGGTATTGGACGCATTTAACACCAACCGAATAACCACAAGTGACGCATCAGATTATCTTGGGGTAAAATTAAAACACATAGAGAAAATCAGTCACGTTGTAGGTTTAGAATAATTAGGTATTAAATCAAATGGCTAAATACATAATTGACACTTGTTCACTAACTGCTATGCGTAGGGTTTACCCAAGAGATGTTTTTCCTAGCGCATGGGAGAAACTTGAGGAATTGGCTGAATCTGAGATTGTTGCCTCTACCGAAGATGTGCTCGAAGAAATTAAGTCACAGGACGATGAATTGCTTAAATGGGCCAATGACTATGAAGAAATATTTTACCCCTTAAATGAAGAAATTCAGCGAAGCGCAATAAAGGTATTGGAAAGCCACGACAATTTAGTGGACCTAAAAAACAGGAAGTCTGGAGCAGACCCTTTTGTAATAGCCACTGCAATGGTTCACTCATGCACGGTTGTTACTGAGGAAAAACCCAGTGGAGGCCCAAAGAGATCAAAGATACCTGATGTCTGCCAAGACTATGAAATTAAGAGCTTATCCGTAAATAATACCTATTTTCCTGTAGGCCATGATTGCGGCAGCCATATGCAGGAGTGCCAAATAGGTATCCTCTCGCTTCTCATAGCGGACCAGAATTTTGCGAAAGCGATTGAACCATGAATGAGCTACCTCAACCACCCATCGCCTGGCTTTCCAGCCAGGGTTGGTTTTTTTCTGTTCAATTTCTTGGCCCCGCGTTTGCACGTGGGGGATGTAACCCTTGGAAACAATGCACTGCAACGCCGGTTTGCCGTTGTATGCTTTGTCAGCGCACAGATGCTGCTCAATATCTTCAGGTCGCTCAATGACGATTTCTTCTAATACAAGTTCAAGCTGCGTTACATCATGCCGATTGGCTCCTGTCACGACGAGCGATAACGGGACACCACGGCCGTCCACCAGCAAATGGCGTTTGGTTCCTTTTTTTTCCCCGGTCTGTCGGATTTCGACCAACTGCATCTTGAGCCAGCGGGGCCTTGACCATGGCCCCGTCTATGCTTTGCCAGCTCCAGGCGATGCCCTCCATTTCGTCGTAGTCGGCAAGCCCGCTACGCCACAAAGCAACAAAAAATCCGGCACACATCCATTTCATGAAATGGGTATGGATGGCGCTTGCGCTGCCAAAACGTTCCTTGGGCAAAGCTTTCCATTGGCAGCCGGTGCGAAGCACGTACATAATAGCTTCGAAAATCCGCCGCGACGGTATCGGTTTTCTGCCTCCGCCAGACTTTCGCTTGTAAGTCTTACTCGGATCACGCTCCGGCTTCGGAATAAGCGGTTCGACTCTTTGCCAAAAAGCATCGGACACTTCCCATGACTGAATTTTCGACATATGACCTCCATCGCAAGGGTTTATGATGGAGGTCATCGTAACATAAAAAATAGGAAAAGTATATTTTATTTACGGATAAGTTCTAAGTGTATTAAAGTCTTGGATATGCTCAGAGAAGAAGGACTCCGGGCGTAACTCCACACATGGATTCCACTCAGAATAGCCACCGGATAATCCTATGATTTTTATTTTAAAAAGGTAGCTCTGAAAATTTCTGAATTTTTTTAGCAAGACCGGCAATGCCAAAAAATTACAGAATCTGTTTTAGGCAGCTTTAAAAGCCGGTCACAAATCTCCAGCCTGCACTTGAAAAAGGTTTTTTTGACGCGGATGTCGCGGATGTCGCGGATTTCACAGATGGGATGATGGATTCCCGAGAAAATGAAGAAAAATCCGTGTTAATCCGTGCCATCCGTGTCTGAAAACAGGGAGGTTGAAGCGGCACATTGATCAGCTGGTGGAATTCGCTTGCAGAATTAACATAGAAAATTTATTGGCAGATATCAGCAAAACTACCGTTGACAAGCGTTACCAGATCTTGAGGACGCAATTCAATTTCCAGGCCCCGGCGGCCCGCACTCACATAAATGGTGGCGTGGTTCTCAGCGGATGCGTCGACAATGGTCTGAAGCGGTTTTTTCTGACCCAAGGGGCTCACGCCGCCCAGCACATAGCCGGTGGATCGTTCAACATCAGCCTGGGCCGCCATTGCCGCCTTTTTTGCGCCGGCTGCTTTGGCCATGCGCTTCATGCTCAACATGGATGAAACCGGAAGGACACCAACCGCCAATGTTTTCATATCAAGACAAACCACCAGGGTTTTAAACACCCGGTCTTCGGCAACCCCCAACTTGTGAGCCGCCTCCAGGCCATAGGATTCAACGGATGCGTCGTGGGTGTATTCATGCACTTTATAGGTGATTTTAGCCCGCTTTGCGATATTGATTCCGGGTGTCATTTTAAAAAAGGTCGCGTATTTATTCAGCTATTATTTTTTAAACCACAGGCCACGGAGAAAAGACCTTGTCTGCTTTTCTCTGTGGTCTCTGTGATCTCAAGTGAGCATCGCGAACGGGTGGTTTTCTTTAATGTTTTTTGAAAATCGCTGAGTAGTTACGAAATTTTTTTTCAAATCAGGTAATGTCCGGTAAATGCAGAATCCCTTTTTACAATGGTTTAAGAGCCGGTCACAAATTTATAGCCCACACTTGAAAAAGGCTTTTTTGACACGGATGTCGCGGATTTCACGGATGGGGCGGTGGCTTTCCTGTTCGCGGAAAAAGAAGTAAAATCCGCGTAAATCCGTGCAATCCGCGTCTGAAACAAAGATGCGGAGGCAGTATATCGATCAGCTGGTGTGCCCCGTTTTCACTGCCGGTTGAAAAGCTCCCGCAGCGTCTCCACCCGCTTGCGGTTCACCCCGAGATCGGAATATCCGAGCCGGGACGCAGACCGCACGTGGATCACATTTTCTTCGGGAAAATAGAATTCCACGTCATCCACAAACCGGAAGAGGGCGGATGTGCATTCGATCCGCAGATAGTCGTCGCGTTCTTCCACGATTTGGGTCCGTTTGAGACCGGATACCGCTTGTTTCAACCGAAGTAAAGCGTCCTCTCTGCTGCCGTCATAGGTAAACGGGGCAACGCTGTGTTTTTCATCCCCAGCCTGGCTGCTTACGCAATTGGGGCTGTCCGGACACTTTGCCAGCCGGCCGTCGGCGATCCCCAGGGTGTCCGGCCGGGATCCGGCACATGACAGGGTCATCAGGCATCCGATCATGACCAGGAAAAATCGCTTCATCTTTTTACCTCCATTGGTTTCAGGTTTTACGGTTGCATCAGGTTTAGTTTTTACATTATTTAACCGGTTGCCATTTACGCGCTGAATGCGGCACTGACCATGGCCTGGGCTTCTTCCTGAATTTTTGTGAGGTGGGTGTCGCTTTTCAGGCTTTCCGCGTAAATTTTAAAAATGTCTTCCGTGCCGGAGGGCCGGGCCGCAAACCAGCCGTTTTCCGCCACCACCTTGAGGCCCCCGATGGGCGCGTTGTTGCCCGGGGCATGGGTGAGGATGGCGGTAATGGGCTCTCCGGCCAGGGTCTTGGCCGGCACCTGGTCTTTGGACAATTTTTTGAGTACGGCTTTTTGGGCGAGGGTGGCCGGCGCATCCATCCGGCTGTAAAAACAGCGGCCGAAGCGCGCTTCCAGGCCGGCATAGATTTCTGCCGGGTCTTTCCCGGTTTTTGCCAGAATTTCAGCCGCCAGCAGGTTCATGATGATGCCGTCCTTGTCCGTGGTCCAGACGTCGCTGGTCATGCGCAAGAAAGACGCGCCGGCGCTTTCTTCGCCCCCAAAGCCGTATCCTCCGTTGAGCAGACCGTCCACAAACCACTTAAACCCCACCGGTACTTCGGTGACGGTTTTTTTCAAAGATGCCGCCACCCGGTCGATCATGGCAGTGGAGACCAGGGTTTTGCCCACGGACGCATCCGGCCGCCACCCGGGCCGATTCTGAAACAGATACCAGACAGCGACGGCCAGATAGTGGTTCGGATTCAGGAGCCCCGCGCCCCGGGTCACAATGCCGTGGCGGTCCCCGTCCGTATCATTGCCGAATGCAATGTCATATTTTTCACGAAGGTCGATCAATCCCTGCATGGCATAAGAAGAGGAGCAATCCATGCGGATTTTGCCGTCTTTGTCCAGGGTCATAAAGGCAAAGGTCGGGTCTACCCGCGGATTGACGACATCAATGGGAATGCCGTACCGAACAGCAATGGGGTCCCAGAAGGCAACCCCGGCCCCGCCCATCGGGTCCACCCCGATCTTGATGCTGCTTTCGGCAATGGCTTTCATATCCACCACATTTTCAAGATCCTGCACATAGGGGGTGATGTAATCATAAAAATGGGTGGTGTCCGCTTTCAGGGCTTTTTCAAACGGCATTCTGGAAATCCGGTCCACGCCGGCACTCAGCAGTTCATTGGCCCGTTTTTCGATGGTGGCGGTGGCGTCCGTGCCCGCTGGTCCGCCGTGGGGGGGATTGTATTTAAATCCCCCGTCCTCGGGCGGGTTATGGGATGGGGTGATGACCACACCATCGGCAAGACCTGTGGTTTTTCCCCGGTTAAACGTCAGAATGGCATGGGAAATCACCGGGGTCGGGGTGTAGCCCAAATCTTCCTGAATCATCACCGTGACGCCATGGGCGGTAAAGACTTCCAGGGCCGAGGCCAGGGCGGGTTCGGACAGGGCGTGGGTATCCATGCCCATAAACAGGGGGCCGGTGATGTTTTCGCTGTTCCGGTATTCAACAATGGCCTGGCTCACGGCGAGGATATGGGCCTGATTAAAGCTGTTTTTAAGGGATGATCCCCGGTGGCCGGATGTGCCGAAACTGACCCGCTGGGACGGATCTTCCGGATCGGGATGATTCACGTAATAGGCGGAAACCAGACGGGGAATATTGGCAAGCTCGTGTGCCGGGGCTTTTTGGCCGGCCAGGGGATGAACAGCCATGTCGTCTCCTTTATGTTGATGCAGGTGAGAAGTTGGTTACGGATGCGTTTGAGATTATCACTTTCAGGCAGTGGAAGTAAAGCATGATCAACGTTGGCGGACGAACAAAATACTATTTTCTGGATTTCAGAACCGGTTCCCGTTAAAGTGAGTTCATGAAAATTATTTTGGCATTTTTGCTGGTGATTTTTCTGGTATTCAGCGGCTATCATTTGTCGTTTCAGAAATTCCGGATCCCCCTGTTTGCCCGGAAGTTTTATCTGACCGGCATGGAATTTCTTTTTCTGGGCCTGCTGCTGGGACCGCATTTTTTAGATATCCTGGACTGTGAAACGTGTCACGGGCTGGCCCCGCTGTCCGCACTGGTGCTCGGATGGATCGGCATGCTGTTCGGCTTTCAGTTTGAAATTGCCAAATTAAGGCGGTTTCCCCTGTATTTTTTTTCAGCCGCTGTCCTGGAAAGTGCGGTGACGCTGGTGATCGTGTTTGTCGGGGGGTATCTGATGCTGCCGGTTTTTTTCGACCTCGACGACCCGGTCCGCGTGGTCATTGCCCTTGCCCTTGCCGGGGCGGCCGCCTGCACCGCGCAGACGGCGTTGTCACTTTTTTCCCTGCGCGGTACGGACAGCCGTCAGCCAACCATCAAATTTTTGAGATATCTTTCAAGCATCGACGGCCTGGTCGCCATGCTGGTGCTGCTGCCCGTGTATATCTATTTCTCCGGCACCGGCACGCTGGCCAGAAAATCGGTGATATTCGGGGGTGATACGGTAACTGCCATCCTCTCTTTTGTGGGGCTGATTGTCCTGTTTAATCTTTTTCTTGCCCGGCGCAAAGAAGAAAGAGAGCTCGCGATGATTGCCATCGGTATGACGGTGTTTACCAGCGGGTTTGCCATGGTGATCAATTTTTCTCCTTTGATCGCCAATTTTTTTGTGGGCGCATCCATGGTCAACATCACCCGTGAAAAGGAAAAGCTCTACAATACCTTTGTCAGCATTGAAAAGCCGCTGTATCTGCTGCTGCTGGTATTTTTGGGGAGCGCCTGGCATTTTGCCGGCTTCTGGATTTTAGCCGCCGGCGCGGGCTACTGCGGCCTCCGGTTTGCCGGCAAAGTGATTGGCGGAGCCGCCATATCTTCCCTGTGCCGCGGTATCGAGAAATACCCGGCCACTATCGGTCTGGGCCTGATTGAACAGGGGGGGCTGGCGCTGGCGATTCTGTATGATTTTTATCAGGCTTTTCAGTCGGATGTAACTGCCACGGTGGTCGGCATTGCGCTCTTGGCAGTGGTGGCCAACGATTTGCTCAGTCCGGCCATGCTCGCTGGCGTGCTGAGACGAAATGCTTAACCAATGTCTGGTAAAAAAGATGCCGGCAAAAGCAATGCACGGGAAAGACGCGTAATGGTCAAATCTTCATCAAATACCGGAACCGTGGGGTTGTATGTCGTTAAAATCGGCGTGATGATTCTTTTTGCGTGGTGGTTCAAGCAGGTAGAAATTGAAACCGGACGGCAGCAGACCGGGGTGATTATATTTTCACTTGGATTTCTGATGCTTTCTGCCCATGTGCTTGCCCGGATTCTAAAAGAGGCCAGGCTTCCGCTGATTTCCGGGTATATATTCGCAGGGCTGCTGGCCGGACCCTATCTGACGGGATTTTTAAGCACTGAAATGGTGATGCGCTTCAGGCTTATTGACGATCTGGCGCTCAGCTTCATTGCTTTGAATGCTGGGGGGGAACTGCGGCTTGCCGGTTTGAAAAAACAGGGCAAATCCATTATACTAAATATCATTTTTCTCACGGTCATTGTTTTTTCCCTGGTCCTGGGGTTTATGACCCAGGCGGGTGGATATTTTCAGGTGACCGCGGATCTTGATCCCGCGTCTTTGATGGTGCTGGGGATTTTGATCGGTGTGATTTGCGTGGCCCGTTCTCCGGCGTCTGCCATCGCCATTATCAATGAATGCCGGGCCCGGGGGCCGTTTACGGACATGGTGCTGGCGGTTGCCATTGCCAAGGATGTGCTGATCATTATTTTGTTTACCACTGCCATGGCCATATCCCGGATTTTACTGACCGGGGGCGGAGGCTTTGAGGCGGCCGCGCTTTCCGGGCTGATCATAGAGATGATCGTATCCATTCTGATCGGCGGCCTGGTGGGCAAGGGGGTGGCGGTTTACATGGATCGGGTCGGGTATGACTTTCTGCTTTTTCTGCTGTTTATCGCGTTTGCCATCGCCCGGATGTCCATGTGGTTTAATGGCTTCATGGAGGACCGGTTTGCGGTTTCCCTGCATCTGGAGCCGCTTTTAATCTGTATGACCGCGGGGTTTTTTATCCAGAATTTCAGCCGGTTTGGATCTCATTTTATTGAAAGCCTGGAACGCACTTCCCTGCCCATTTATGTGCTCTTTTTTTCTCTGGCCGGCGCTTCTTTGAATCTCAATTCCCTGGCCCTTTGCTGGCCGCTGGCGCTCTGCATTGTCGGTGTCCGCTTGACCGGAATGTTCGCCGGCAGCTGGCTGGCCGGGACATTGAGCCATGATCCGCCCGTATTTAATCGACACGCATGGATGACCTATGTCACGCAGGCCGGTGTTTCCATTGGGTTGGCCCAGCTGGCCTCCCGCCAGTTTCCGGAAATCGGGGTGCAGTTAAATACCATTGCCCTGGCGGTGATTGCCGTGAGCCAGATTATCGGCCCCATTGCGTTTAAAACTGCGCTGACCGCTGTGGGGGAATCCGGCAAACGATAACCACCATTGTCAATGAAAGGAAAATCCCATTCTTGTTCTGACCCTTTTACTCGTTCCTTTGTCCCTGTTTATCGGCATTGCGGCCAGTGCCATCGGATTTACTGCCTGGCCTCTGATGGTGCCGGTACTCTTCATCCTGTGCGGGCTTGATCTGTACCTGACCCTGTTCTCCAGTCTGCTGGTAGATTGCGCAAACGCGCTGGTCATGACGATCATCGCGAAAAAACACAATTGTCTGGATGTCCGTCAGGGGATCAGACTGGCGGTTTTTGCCGTTGTCTGGATTGTGGCCGGGTTTTCTCTGGGACGACTTTTTATTCCCGGAAATGACCATCTGTTCCGGGGGTCGGCCGGGGTGATTACCCTGTTCATCGGGATATTATTTATTGTGAAAGGCATTAAAAACAAACCCGAGACCGTGGTTTCAACAGGCTCCCCGGTCGCCATAACCAGCAAAAACCGCCAGACAAATGGCACCGCGTTTCAAAAAAAGGGCATCCGGCCGCACTTTGTTTACGCCGGGGTGGGGATTATGGCTTTTCAGATCGGTTTTCTGGGCATTGGCGGCGGTATGGGATATGCCATTTCCCTGATGCTGTTTCTGTCTTATCCGGTGCTTACGGCCACCGGCACAGCCATGCTGATGACATTATGCTCCACCCTGGTGGGGGCAGGGTTGATGTTTTTCCAGATTCCAGCGGATGCATTGTCGGGATGGCAATGGTTTATTCCCATGATGGTGATATTGTCCATGACCGGCACGCTGTGCGGCGCAAAAATCACCTATGCGCTGCCCACCCGGCAGATTCATTTTCTGATCGGCGGGGTCGTGATTTTGGCAGGGATGTTGGCGATGTGTCAGAAATATTTTCTCAAGTTTCTGGTATTATGAAAGCAGCAAAAATATTGTTTGATTTTAATGGAAACTATTGTTAATTGATAATTATTATCATTTAAAACCGGAGAATTTTACGTGGCAGATCATAACGAACGTTTTGAGGGCATCGTCCAGAAGCTGAAGGAAAACGGGTACAAGATAACCCCCCAGCGGCTGGCGATCATCCGAATTTTGGCTAAAAGTGAAGGCCATCCCAGTGTTGAAGGCATTTATGAGCAGCTCAAAGATGCGTTCCCGACCATGAGTCTTGCCACGGTGTACAGAAATATTTTATTAGTCAAAACCCTGGGTGAAGTTCTTGAACTCGGATTTCCGGACGGAAGCAACCGGTATGACGGCAATAAACCCTATCCCCATCCTCACGTTATCTGCATCAGGTGCAAAAAGATCGTCGACCCTCATCTTGAAAGTCTGGATCAAATGAAAAAGGAGGTCGCGTCAGAGACCCGTTTCAAGATTCTGAACCATCGGCTGGATTTTTTCGGTATATGCGGCGACTGCATGGCAAAGGGCGTTGAGTGACGCTTTTACATGGCCGCTCATATCGTAAGACCAGCCCGGTTTAAACTCAGACAACAAAAGGAGGAAACACTATGAACGATGAAAGCAAATGCCCGGTGACAGGAAAAAAAGGCAATCCCGTTGCCGGCGGCGGCACGTCGAACCGTGACTGGTGGCCAAACCAGCTCAATCTCAGGGTTCTGCACCAGCAGGATAAAAAGAGCAATCCCATGGGCAAATCTTTCAACTACGCCCAGGAGTTCAAAACCCTCGATCTTGCGGCGGTAAAAAAAGATCTCTTCGCACTGATGACCGACTCCCAGAACTGGTGGCCGGCGGACTACGGCCACTATGGGCCGCTATTTATCCGGATGGCCTGGCACAGCGCGGGAACTTATCGCATGGGCGACGGCCGGGGCGGGGCAGGGTCCGGCTCCCAGCGTCTGGCACCCCTTAACAGCTGGCCGGACAATGTGAACCTGGACAAAGCGCGCCGGCTTCTCTGGCCCATCAAACAGAAGTACGGCCGGAAAATCTCCTGGGCCGATCTCATGATCCTTGCCGGCAATTGTGCCATTGAGTCCATGGGGCTCTCCACCTTCGGGTTTGCCGGCGGGCGGGTGGACGTCTGGGAACCCGAAGAAGACATTTACTGGGGCAGCGAGGACGAATGGCTCGCCACCAGTGAAGATCCCAAAAGCCGTTACTCCGGCGAACGGGATCTGGAAAATCCCCTGGCGGCCGTGCAGATGGGGCTGATCTATGTGAACCCGGAAGGTCCGGACGGCAACCCCGATCCGGTGGCCTCCGGTCATGATGTTCGTGAGACCTTTGCCCGCATGGCCATGAATGACGAAGAGACGGTGGCCCTGGTGGCCGGGGGGCATACCTTTGGCAAATGCCACGGCGCGGGTGATGCGTCCCATGTGGGACCGGAACCTGAGGCCGCTCCCCTTGAGTCGCAGGGCCTGGGCTGGAAGAGCAGTTTTGGGAGCGGCAAAGGCGGTGATACCATCAGCAGCGGTATCGAAGGGGCCTGGAAACCGTATCCGACCCGATGGGATATGGGGTATTTAAAGGTGCTGTTCAAATATGACTATGAGCTGGTCAAAAGCCCGGCTGGCGCCAACCAGTGGCTGGCCAAGGATGTGGAAGACGAGGATATGGTGATCGACGCCCATGATCCGTCCAAGAAACATCGGCCTATGATGACCACTGCGGATCTTTCCCTGAAGTTTGATCCAATCTATGAACCCATTGCCCGCCGCTTCCTGGAAAATCCTGAGGCGTTTGCGGATGCGTTTAGCCGGGCCTGGTTCAAGCTGACCCATCGGGACATGGGCCCCCGGTCACGCTATTTGGGTCCGGAGGTGCCGGAGGAAGAACTGATCTGGCAGGACCCGCTGCCGGCAGTGGACCATGCGCTTGTTGATGAAAAAGACGTCGCCGACCTGAAAGCAAAAGTGCTTGCATCCGGCCTGTCCGTCTCCCAGCTGGTTTATACGGCCTGGTCATCGGCCTCCACGTTCCGGGGGTCTGACATGCGCGGCGGCGCCAATGGCGCGCGCATCCGGCTGGCCCCCCAGAAAGACTGGGCCGTGAATCAGCCGGACCAGTTGAAAAAGGTCCTGGATATTCTTGCGGGGATTCAGAAAGATTTCAACAACGTTGCGTCCGGCGGCAAGAAAGTATCCCTGGCGGACATGATTGTTCTGGGCGGGTGCGCCGCAGTGGAGCAGGCCGCGAAAAATGCCGGTTACGATGTCACGGTTCCGTTTTCACCGGGCCGCACGGACGCCTCCGCAGAGCAGACCGACGCGGATTCCTTTAGTGTACTTGAGCCAATGGCAGACGGTTTCCGCAATTATCTCAAGTCCACGTTCAGCGTATCGGCCGAGGAATTACTGGTGGATCGAGCCCAGCTGCTGACCCTGACCGCGCCCGAGATGACGGTGCTGGTCGGCGGCATGCGGGTGTTGAATGCCACCTTCGGGTCTTCGGACCATGGGGTCTTTACCCGGACGCCCGAAAATCTGACCACTGATTTCTTTGTGAACCTGCTTGATATGGGCACGGAGTGGAAAGCCACCAAAGATGAAAACGTTTTTGAGGGAGTTGACCGCAAAAGCGGCGCGCTGAAATGGACCGGCACCCGGGTGGATCTGATCTTTGGGTCAAATTCCCAACTCCGGGCCATTGCGGAAGTTTATGCCTGCCAGGACGCCGGGGAGAAATTTGTGAATGATTTTGTGGCGGCCTGGAACAAGGTCATGAATCTGGACCGCTTCGATCTTGGATGATGCTGGTAAAATAGTTTAAAGATTGCAGAGCATAGCAGAAACAGAGGGACGGTTTATCATAGCCGCCTGATGTTTCAAAATAATTTTTCCCGCAGGGGCGCAGGGGCGCAGAGAAAAGTCCCCTGCGCCTTTTGCGTCACTGAGGGAAAAAACCAACAGCGGGAGCGCCATGCCATGATTTCTTTGAGCGCTCCGTGGCTAAAAGTTTTTCTTTTATACAGGAGGCGGTTTTTCTTCAAAAAGTGTCAGTGTATCAGGTGTCAGGGAAAACGACTCTGACACCCGACACCCGACACCTACATCTGACACCTGACACCTGTAACCTGTAACCTGCACCTTGCACCCTGCACCCTGCAACATGGAACATGGAACCTGAAATCCCTCTCAATCCCCGGATTCCGGGAACCATGTTTTCGCGTTGTCCCGCAGAATATATTTCTGAACTTTTCCTGACGCGGTCATGGGAAAAGAATCCACCATGGCCACGTATTTGGGGATTTTGTACCGGCTGATCTGGCCCCGGCAGAAATCCCGAACGTCTTCTGGCTGGCAGTCGCTGCCTTCCTTCAATATTACAAAGGCCCCCACCTCTTCGCCGTATTTCCGGCTGGAAATACCCACCACCTGGACGTCCAGAATCTCTTTCATGTTGTAGAGAAATTCCTCGATTTCCCGAGGATAGATGTTTTCCCCGCCCCGGATGATCATGTCTTTGTGGCGGCCGGTAATGGAGATATAGCCGTCATTGTCCACAACGCCAAGATCTCCGCTGTGGAGCCAGCCGTCCGCATCAATGGTTTTGGCGGTGGCGTCCGGCATGTTGTAATATCCTTTCATGACATTGTATCCCCGGCAGCAGATTTCCCCCTGCTCTCCAATGCCCACTTCCATGCCGGTTTCCGGGTCAACCAGTTTGACTTCAATGCCGGGCATGGGCCGGCCCACGGTTTCGGTTCGTTTTTTAATATCATCTTCGATCCGGGTCTGGGTGATCACGGGGGAGGCTTCGGTGAGGCCATAGCAGATCGTGACTTCGGTCATGTACATTTTTTCGATGACCTGGCGCATGACATTGATGGGGCAGGGAGAGCCCGCCATGATGCCGGTGCGAAGAGATGAAAAATCAAATTTGTCAAACAGCTTGTGGTCGAGCAGGGCAATAAACATGGTGGGCACCCCATAGAGGGCGGTGCATCGTTCCTGCTCCACGGACGCCATCACTTTCACCGGGTCAAAGGATTCAAGGATCACCATGGTGGCGGCGTGGGATACGGCGGCAAGCACTCCGAGCACACAGCCGAAACAATGGAACAGGGGGACGGGCAGGCAGACACGGTCTTTGTGGGAAAATTGCTGGTTTTCGCCGATCCAGAACCCGTTGTTGCCGATATTATTATGGGTCAGCATGACGCCTTTGGGGAATCCCGTGGTGCCGGATGTGTACTGCATATTGACCACGTCCTCCGGATCAAGACTTTTCTGGCGGGCCTGGTAGTCCGCATCACTGATCATCACGGACATGGCTTCCACCTCCGGAACGGTGTACATGCCCCGGTGTTTTTCATGTCCCAGAAAAAAGACCCGCTTGAGATGCGGAAAATTTTCACTGACCAGATATCCGCGCTGGCAGGCTTTCAGTTCCGGCACCAGGTCGTAGACTGTTTTTACGTAATCCGTGTCCTGATACCCATTGATCAGAAAAAGATTTTCTGTTTCCGATTGCTTGAGCAGATATTTCAGTTCCGCGGTTTTATAATTGGTATTTACTGTGAGGAGGATCGCACCGATTTTTGCCGTGGCAAACTGGAGGGTGACCCAGTAGGGAATGTTGGTGGCCCAGACGGCCACTTTTTCGCCTTTTTCCACGCCCAGGGCCATGAGGCCTTTTGCCACGCGGTCCACGGTGGCGGAAAATTCCCGGTACGTCTGGCGGTAGTCTCTGTCCACATAAATAATGGCTTCATTGTTGGGATGGTCTGCCACGGCCTGGTCCAGGATCTGGCCGAGGGTTCGGTTTTGAAGCAATTCTGAATTCATCGATCAACTCCGGTTATCTTATGATAGTTTTTCGGCCATAAAAAATCTCAAAAAGAGTCATTCCGGAGAAAGCCGGAATCCAGAAAACACTGGATGCCGGATCAAGTCCGGCATGACCAAGTTTCTTTATGTAATAGCCGGTTTAATAGTTTTTTAGTAACTACTCAGCGATCTGCAAAAAATATTTTAACCACCCGTTCGCGGTGCTCACTCGAGAGCACAGAGATAAGATGAGGAACGCAGACAAAGTCTTTTCTCCATGATCTCCGTGGCCTATGTGGTTTAAACAAATCATGGCTGAATAAAAAAACTTTTTTTATTCAACGGTCTTCTGCTGGCTGCTTTTGCCTTTCAGTTCGAACTTTCAGCTTTCCCCTTCTACCTTCTACCTTTGACCTATTCCGGCACATACAGCACCGCATAGATGGCGGCTTTTGTTTCACTGCGGCAGCTCACGCAATGGGGCACAACGGAGTTGTAGTAGATGCTGTCCCCGGATTTCAGAATGTGGGTTTCCTGGCCGTAAATGACTTCAATCTCGCCGGCCACCACGACAATGAATTCTTCGCCTTCATGGGAGGAGAGTTTTTTCTCCTTGGCGGATTCCGGCAGGATTTCAATATAGAACGGTTCCATGTGGCGGTCGGTTTTTCCCCTGCCCAGAGAAAAAAACTTCAGGGCCACCGGCTTGTCCTTGTCCGGCAGCATGTGGATTTCCTCTTTGGGATCATCTTTTCGGATAATCAGGGGATCCGGGCTGATCTGATCATCCAGAAGCGTGCCGAGCCGCACTCCCAGGGCCCGTGAAACTTTTAAGAGCGGTCCCAAAGACGGAAACAGGTCCTGTCCCTCAAGCCCGGTCAAATAGTCCTGATTCAGCCCGGACTGCCGGGCCAGTTCTTCGATGCTGATATTTTTTTCGACCATGATTTTTTTAATTCGTGTGCCGACTTTTCCTGAGTTCATTGGTCCTCCTTTGTAATTTGAAAATTTTTAGTTCCATAATACAGTAAAATCTGTTTGTAAATAATTTGAGAAGATTTCTTGAGGGTTCCTGATTTTTGGGGTAAGGCAGGGACGATATAAAGACTTCTCCGGCCGGGGCTGGCCGGTTAATCTTGATGCAGCAATGAGAAAAAGGAATGACGGGAACGTGGGCATATTTCAGAAAAGATGCGTTTGCCGCTGGTTATATCCGCCAACCTTGTTTTTTTTAATGGCGATCGGTTGGAGAGCGCCGGCCCTGGCTGCCGGAATGGGACCGTTTCATCTGCCCGCGCTGGGGCCGGCTGAAATGTTCCGGGAAACGCCCATGTTTATCGCGCCCAATGACCACGCGGAAGGGCGGCTCCAGACCACTATTTCAGTCCGCTGGCTCAACGTCTGGACATTCAATATTGAAGCGGATGCCGAAGAACCCTATGACTGGGAAAAGGATCCGGAAACATACCCTTTTCAGCACGGCAGTTTTCTGGTGGATTTTGAATCGATTTCCGTGATTCCCCGGGTTTCTTTCAAATTGACCGACCGAATGTGCCTGGAGGCCAAAATACCGGTGATTACCCACTCCGGCGGAAACCTGGATCGGATAATCGAGGGGTTTCACGACGCTTTCGGTATCAACCAGCACCGGCGGGATAAATGGGAGCGGGACAGCACGTCGCTGCTCTATGTGTCACCGGATGGGGAAATCATTGATCAGAGCGATAATGTGTCCGGCATTTTTCTGGGGAATGTTGTGGTGGGTGGATCATACCGCCTGCGGGATGCCGGTCCGGGTGTCGGGGTCCGGTTTTTAGCCAAATTGCCAACGTCCAATATCAAGGTAAATGGATGGGAACAGGAAGGGATCGATCTGTCCTTTCAGACCACATTTTCCTGGAATGCCGGCCGCGTGAGCGGATACCACGGTCTGGGGATCATCTATTATGGTTCCGACGGCACCCGGGAACTGGCGCTCAAAAAAGAACGATTTTCCATGATGAATTCCCTGGAATACGCGTGGTCGGATGATTTTTCCCTGCTGGCACATCTTGAGACGGTGTCCGCGGCTGCGGATTATCCGGAACTGGACAATCCTGTGGTAGAGCTGACCGTTGGATTCAAGCAGCGGCTGGGCATCGGGATTCTGGAATTCGGCATCATTGAGAACCTGTTCTTTTTTGACAACAGCCCGGATATCGGGGTCCATGCGGCGTATACGTTTTCCCTGTTTTAACCATGCTTTGCCGGCTTCGTAAATAAATTTGTGACGGCATTTATGCTGCTGCTTGCACCAATAAGAAATTCCTGTCCGTCATGTTTCTTATCCCGCAGGGACGATGAGGGGCTGAGATTTTTTCCTCTGCGAGCGCTGCGGCTCCTCGCGCGATAAGATTTTTTTGAGATACGCTTATTGGGAAGTCCCTTCTCAAAGTCCTGCCAGATCCGCAAAATTTTTCCAGAGAATTTTGTCTTTTTCCGCCGACCGAATAGGCAGGCGGTCGATTTCCGCAAGGATCGCCCCGTGGTCGTATAATCTATCTTCTCCGGGATAACCGAACGGTCCGTCCGTGCCGTACAGGCATTTTCCGGGTCCCATGGCATTCACCGCAGCCCGGCGCAGGGGTTCGTCCAGATAGGGGCTGGAAAGATCAATAAAAACATTTTGCCGGTTTTTCGCATCCTCCCAGAGCTTGTGATAGTGGGGCACGCCGGCGTGGGCATAGATGATTTTAAGCTCCGGGTGGCGGTCCGGAAGATAGGTAAAATCACCGTTTTCTTTTTTCCCGCCCAAATGAATCAAAAGGGGCAGTTCTTTGACACGGCACAGGGCGGCGACGTCATCCAGAATGCTGACAGGGTATTGATGCCAGAACGGATGGCATTTGACCCCGATCCAGCCCGGCCTGTCCGCGTATTCTTCAATGACGGATTGGGCATCCGTGTCCGCCGGATTAATGAAAATCCAGCCGTAGAATTTATCAGGGTGGGCGGCCAGGGCATTGGCCACCACCTGGTTATCCGGCAGACGATCAATATTGTATGTTTTGCCGAGAATGGAAAATTGGCCGCTTTTGGTGACGGTGGTTTCGTAGGCGACTTTGCCAAGCGGCTGCCAGAAACCGGTGAGCAGGTTGCGCACAAAGCGGGCCAGGCGGTCCGCCACCCCTTCCACATGAAACGGGTCCACCATGGGCGCGATCAATGCGGTCCTGTAAATTTGAAACTGGGCCATCTGCGCCAGCAGATGATCCATGGTTTCCATCCGTTCATCCAGATGATAATGCATGTCAATGATCATTGGTTTCTCCCTTTGTTTTTCTATTTAACTCCTGCATTTTCAGTCATCAAATCAGTATCGGCATTGGAAATGCCATCGATGCAGATCCCAAACCCGGTCCGTAATACCGAAAATATCGCTTTTGGAGCAAAGCAGACAATCATTTTTTTATTTTTTCTATGAGTCTGTCCAGCATTTCGTGCCTGAGACTGCAATTCCCGCGCAAAAAAAAATGAACCAGCGCACAGGGGCAAAAGGGGTGTCAGTGTTCAGGCGGCCATTTCTAAATGGTGGGAAAGACGATTCTGACACCCGACACCCGCCACCCGACAACTGAAAACTGCAACCGTTATTATCATCCGGGCACATGGGGCAGGCTTCTCTCATTGAGGGTCTTCCGGCATCTCCAGCGGAATGTCCCATTTTTTCATGTATTTCCACACCGATGTCCGGCTCTTGCCGATGCGGCGGGCCACTTCCGCTTTGTTCCATCCGCATTCATAGAGCAGTTTTGTCAGATTGTCCCGGGTTATTTTTTTGGGCAACCGGTTGCCGGCCGGATGAAGGGGCAGGCCGGGGGCGGGGCTGTCGCTATTATCAAGATCAGGCTGAAAGTCTATGGGCCGGAGGTCCATTGGTCTGATGTCCATTTGTCTGATTTCAATGGGCAGGTCAAAAATACTGATGTGTTTATTGGTGCACAGGACAAAGGCATGCTCTATGGCATTTTCAAGTTCCCGCACATTGCCGGGCCAGTGGTAATCCATAAATACCCGCAGAGCGTCGGATGTGAGATCCTTGATGGATTTGCCGGTTTTCTGGTTGAACTGCGTGATAAAATGCCGGGTCAGGAGCGGAATGTCTTCTTTGCGGTTCCGCAAGGGCGGTATGTGAATGGGAAACACTTTCAGCCGGTAATAGAGGTCTTCCCGGAAACGTCCCTGTTCCACCAGCCGGTAGAGATCTTTGTGAGTGGCCGTGATAATGCGGATGTCCACAAATCGTTTTTGGGAATCCCCCACCCGCTCGATCTGTTTTTCCTGAATCGCCCGCAGCAGTTTTAATTGAATAAACGGATTGATGTCGCCGATTTCATCCAGAAAGATCGTGCCGCCGTCTGCTTCTTCAAATCGTCCTTTGCGGTCCGTGTGCGCGCCGGTGTAAGCGCCTTTAACGTGACCGAAAAGTTCGCTTTCCAGGAGGGATTCAGACAGGGCGCTGCAGTTGACCGTGACCAGGGGGTGGGCAAATCGGTCGTGATTGTAATGGATGGCGCCGGCAACCAGTTCCTTTCCGGTGCCGGATTCTCCCTGGATAAGCACCGTGGCATCACTGTTGGCCGCAGCCCGTATAGCCTTGAACACATCCTGCATGACCCGGCTTTTACCGATCAGGTTGCCGAATTGATGCAGCTCCAGAAGTTTCTGCTGGGCTTCTTCCACTTTTTGCCGCGCCAGGGTCAGTTCTGTCAGATCGGTAACGGTTTCCACCACGCCGATGGCGCTGCCGTTTTCATCTTTGACCAGGCGGGCATTTTTGATGACCGATACGAAATTGCCGTTTTTATGCACCAGTCGGCATTCCATGGGGTCCATGGTGCCTTTTTTGAAGATGCCGCATGCTTTGACATCTTTTGGACACGACCGGTCAAAGCAGCTGGAAAATTTCAGCAGGCGGCAGGTTCGGCCGATGGCTTCCGCCGCCGGGTAACCGGAAATTTTTTCCATGGACGGGTTCCAGGATCGGATAACACCGGCCGCGGTTAAGGTAAATACCCCTTCGGCCATGGAGTCCAGCAGCAGGTTGGCAAACTGGTTGTCCCATATGTCTTTTGGTTTTGTCATTCCATGCCTTGTAATAAAGAGGGCGTTTAAAAAACGTTGACGGCTTTGTAAAAAGTCCAAATTCTTTGTTGCGCTGCATCCTTCGTTTTTTTCATGGTACGCTAAGTACAAATCATCACTCAGGATTTGCACGCCTCGCCAATTTTATGAGATTGGTGAATTTTTGTACTTTGCCGTCGAAATCTGATTTTTTTACGATTCTATCAACGTTAAGTAACGTTACTTTCGTTACTTCAGTTACTTTTTGGTAACAGGTAAGATGGCACCCGGTCAATGACATTTTTTTTGAAATCCATTTGTTGTTTTAAAAAAAGTACATAATTTCAATATGTTGAAAATTTAAAAAAATTAAAATATAGGAGCGATGGCATGGGGCGGGGGGTGTTCCGGAAATGTGGCACGGAACTTGGAGTACTGATCACCTTGCGTGAATTATCCACGATCATTAAACGACAGGATTTGCCAAAAATCGATGGTATCGCCATGACACTTGAAAAATTTCAGACAATTATCCGTAAAGATATTGCCCTTGTGGATTTCAGTCTGGGCTGGTGCGCACCGTGCCGGATTCAGGAAAAGATCATCCGTTCCCTGAAGAACCGGTTTACCGATCAGGCCGCGGTGGCAATCATGGACCTGGACGCCGATCGTAAACTGGCCGCGGATTTTTTCATTCAGAGTGTGCCCACGGTAATTCTGTTCCAAAACGGAAAGGAAGTGCAGCGGTTTGTGGGACTGCAATCCGAAGAAACATTGCAAAGCGCCATTCAGAGTGTGCTGAACAAACAAAAAAGCAAGCGACAAAGGGACGCTTGAATCTCTACCTCCTTTAGACGTTCCCTTTTTCAACTGCGGGTGAACCGATTGCCGGCATATCAGTCGGTTCACCCGCTTTATAAAAATGACATTCAAAAATTTGAATCAGGAGTCAATAATGGGAAAATGTGTTAATCATCCGGACCGGGAAACCCGCTTCATGTGCATGAAGCATAACATCTATTTGTGTGAAGAGTGCATTAAATGCCGTGATCCTCAAATCCATTGCAAATTCAGGTCTTCATGCCCCATCTGGTTCATGGAAAAGCGCGGGGGCAGAGGCATTGACGACGCCTCTGCAGAACCGTCGCCGCAAACATTCCAGGTCGTTTTTCAGCCGGATAACAAGGCGGTATCGGTTTCTGAAGGGGCCACCCTTCTGGACGCGGCCCTGGCGGGTGACATCCCTTTGAATGCATCCTGCAACGGAAAAGGGTCCTGCGGAAAGTGCAAGCTGGTGCTGGAATCCGGGCAGGGGAACAGCAAAAAAACGCCGCTCTTAACAGATCGGGAAAAAGCGGACGGGTATGTTCTGGCCTGCCAGACCACCGTGCACAGCGATATCGTGGTGCGGATTCCCGAGGAAACCCTTGAACGGAAATTGAAAATTGCCGGTATGGGCAAAGAAGTAACCGAACGCATGAAAGGGCTGGTTCCGGAAATCACGCCCATGCTGACCCATTATCCCCTTGAATTGACGATTCCGACCCTTGACGATTCCATCAGTGATCTGGACCGGCTCCTGCGGTGTCTTGCCAAAAGCGGGTGTGACACCACCCGGATGAGCGTGGGGCTCAAGGTCATGCGGGAACTGGCCGCGGCCATTCGCCATGAAAACTGGAAAGTGACCGCCTCGGTGATCGAGAAAAGAAATTCCAGTGAAATCGTGAGCGTTGAGCCGGGCAGCCACCCAAAAACATCCCTTGGCGTGGCCATTGATGTCGGGACCACCTCTATTGTAGTGTATCTGGTGGATATGGCGGACGGAACCGTGCTGGCTGCCACATCCGGCCACAATCGGCAGGCGGCCTGCGGGGATGATGTGATCAACCGGATTGTATGCGCGGAAAAAGACGGGGTGAAGAAACTTTCCCGCATGGGTCTGGCCACCATCAACGGATTGATCAATGAAGCCATTGACAGCGTGAGTGTGGAGCGGAGGCAGATTGACAATGTGGTGCTGTCCGGCAATACCACCATGATCCATTTGCTGCTGGGCATAGAACCCCGGTATATCCGAAGAGAACCTTATATTCCGTCTATTTCATCGTTTCCCATTTTAAAAGCCGGTCATGTGGGGCTGAAGGTCAACCCGACGGCGGCGGTTTTTGTCATGCCCGGTCCGGCCGGGTATGTGGGCGGCGATATCGTATCCGGCCTTATTTACACGGGATTTCACAGGGAAGCGCCGGTGACCCTGTTTATTGATGTGGGCACCAATGGTGAAATCGTGCTGGGCAACAATGAATGGCTGATGACAGCTTCCTGTTCTGCGGGGCCGGCCTTTGAGGGCGGCGGCATCCGCTGGGGCATGCGGGCCGAGGAAGGGGCTATTGAGAAAATCACCATCGATCCGGACACCCTGGCCCCGACATTCTCCGTGGTGGGGGAGGTACCTCCCCGGGGTATCTGCGGCTCCGGTATGATTGATCTGCTCTCGGAAATGTTTTTAACCGGTATTATCCAACCCACCGGAAAATTCAACGTTGACGACGACCACCCCAGAATCACGAAGGACGGGGATGAAACCGCTTATATCCTGGCGTATGCCCATGAGACATCCGTGGACAAGGATATTCTTTTTCTGGAATCCGATATTGACAATCTGATCCGCAGCAAAGGCGCGGTATATGCGGGATTCAGAGTGCTTTTGAACCAGACCGGCATGGATTTTTCCATGATTGACCGGCTGATTATCACCGGCGGTTTCGGGCAGTACCTTGATCTTGAAAAGGCCGTAACCATCGGACTCCTGCCGGATATCGACCGGTCCAAATTTCAGTATCTCGGCAACAGTTCCATCGGCGGCGCTTATATGGCGCTGCTTTCCAAAACCTACCGGAAAGAGGCGATCGATATATCCAACCGCATGACCTATGTGGATTTTTCCAGCAACAATCAGTTTATGGATGAATTTACATCCGCCATGTTTATTCCCCATACCGATTTAAATGCGTTTCCCAGCGTGAAACAAAAAAACTGAAAATTACGAAGGAAGCTTGGCATACCTCCCGCTATATCTTCCTTGCCATTGCCGGCAGGCGGTTTCGGATTCAGCACCGGGCCGCCTGACGGCAATACAAAACTGCCTTGCGGCAAAAGAGGGGTCCATGCACGACGGCTGTTGGTTGCAAAAGCCCACAGCAGATTTCGCAGCATACGGTGAAGATAGAAGATCGATCATGAAAAATAAATAGCTGAATAAATAAAAATATAAAAACAGAAAAGGAACACAACAATGGAAAAAACAGATGTGTTGATCATTGGCGGCAGTGCGGCCGGTATTGTGGCGGCGACCACGGCAAAATCATTTTATCCGGAAAAATCCGTGACCCTGGTGCGGAAGGAAAAAGACGTGCTGGTGCCCTGCGGCATTCCGTATATCTTTGGAACCCTTGAGTGCAGCGACCAGAATCAGATTCCGGATGCCGGGCTCTCAAATGCCGGGGTTGAGCTGAAAATGGCCGAGATTACGGCAATTGATCCGGAAAACAAACAATGCACCACCGCTGCAGGGGAAAGTATCGGCTTTGACAAGCTGGTGATCGCCACCGGTTCCACGCCCGTGCGTCCGAATTGGCTGACCGGCGCAAGCCTTGAAAATGTCTTTATTATTCCCAAGGATAAGGAGTATCTGGATTGTTTTACCCAAGGTGCCGGCAATTTTCACGATGTGGTGGTCATTGGCGGCGGTTTCATTGGCGTGGAAGTGGCGGATGAACTGGCGAAATCCGGTAAAACGGTCACTCTGGTGGAAAAGCTGCCCCACGTGCTGAGTCTCGCGTTTGATCCGGAATTTGCCGTTCGGGCCGAAGAAATTTTAGCAAGCCGCGGGGTTAAATTGAAGACCGGGGTCGGTGTTCGCCAGATCAATGGAGACACCCATGTTACCGGTGTTCAGCTGGACAATGGCGAAACCCTGCCCGCGGATGCGGTGGTGCTGTCCATCGGGTACCGGCCGAATTCGGCGCTTGCGGAAAACGCCGGATTTGAGATCAATAAAATGGGGTTCATCCGGGTCAATGAATACATGAGAACGGAAAACCCGGATGTGTTTGCCATCGGTGACTGCGCGGCCAAAAGCAGTTTCATCACCCGGACATCCAAGCCCACCATGCTGGCGTCCACTGCCTGCGCGGAAGCCAGAATCGCGGCCATGAATCTTTTTAAGCTGTCTACGGTGCGCCTGTTCGGCGGGACGATCTCCATCTTCTGCACTGCTCTGGGAGACCAGGCCTTTGGCGCGGCCGGGGTGACTGAAAATTTGGCCCGGGAACGGGGATTTGATATCCTGACCGGTACTTTTGAAGGGATGGACCGGCATCCGGGAACCCTGCCGGATACCCATAAACAGGTTGTGAAACTGATTGTGTCCAAGGAGTCAGGGATCATTTTGGGCGGCGGCGTCATGGGCGGCAAATCCACGGGCGAACTGACCAACCTGATCGGGTTTATCATTCAGAACCGGATGACCGTAGACGCTTTATTGACCGCCCAGATCGGCACCCATCCCCTGCTCACCGGTCCCCCCACGGCCTATCCCCTGATCAAGGCCGCTGAAATTATCGCGAAAAAAAGACGGACAAACGGTGCCAAATAAGGGGCTGAAAGCGGAAATGCCGGCGTGACCGGGCGTGGAAAACTTAAAAAAGAAAGCGGATTGCATTTTTTCATCTGACATTTTATGATAAATACTTTGTAAATTCCACGTCCGGGTTATGCGATGACTTCCTTTAAGAAAAAATGTATTTTAATGGCTTGCGGGTTTCTGGTTGCGGGAGTTGTTATTTTTTCTCTGCAAAAGCCGTGTCCCATCGAAGAATGCGGCAGAAACGGTTTACGGGAACGCGTGGGGTTTCCCCATGAAGCGCATATCGTTCTCTATGACTGCCTCGTGTGCCATCATGTGTATGATGACCAGAGAAATAACATACTGGATCCCGGGGAACTCTATGAGGACAATCCGGACATCCGGTGTATCGCCTGCCATAAGCCGAATGCCGCCATTGGCCCCATGAGGGCGTTTCACCGGCAGTGCATCGGCTGCCACAATGAGGAATCCGCGGCCAGCCGCTCGTCCGGACCGAATATGTGCAGTGAATGCCACCGCCCCCAAGAGACTATCCCACCGGATTATGAAATGATTATCGGAGATTGACATGATCAAGGCGAAACCCAAGCCGCTGGATGAAATTATCAGTTATGCAAAACCCTATCGGAATATTCTCATTGTCGGCTGCGGTGGCTGTGTTTCCGTCTGTCTCGCGGGTGGGCAGAAAGAGACCCGGATTCTCCAGGCAGAGCTTTTGCTGCGATTTGAACGGATGAAGGATTTGCGGCGGATCCGAACCCGTACGGTGGAACGCCAGTGCAACGAACAGTATCTGGAAGAGCTCGCCCCCCTGGTGGAAAAGGCCGATTGTCTGTTGTCCATGGCATGCGGGGCGGGTGTCCAGCTCCTTGCGGAACGATTTGCCCACGTTCCCGTATTTCCTGCCGTGGATACCATCGCCATCGGTGTGGATCGCGATATTGGATTGTATGAGGAGCGATGCCGGGCCTGCGGGAACTGTGTGCTGGCATATACCGCCGGGATCTGCCCGGTGACCCGCTGTGCCAAAGGACTTTTCAACGGTCCCTGCGGCGGAACCAACGGCGAAAGCTGCGAAATCAGCCCGGACATCCCCTGTGCCTGGTATGAGATTTACAAACGCCTCAGCGAGCAGAACCGGCTGGACGATATCATGAAGCTGCAGCCTCCCATGGAATGGAGAAACCAGATCCAGCGGACCATTGTGCAGAAAGGATATGAAGCGCGGTACGCGAAGGAGCCATTTGGATCATGACGGCGTTTATGGATTTGCTATCTTTGAAAGGCCTGGAACACTTGATCCGGGGACCTCTGGTCTGGGCCGCATTCATTATATTTTTTGCCGGCATTTTGATTCAATGGGGCCGGATGCTGCGGCTGACCCGGAAACGGAAAACACCGCCGCAGATTTTGCCGCCCCCAATCAAAAAGCGAACTTCCCGAAGGCTGCGCGACGGTCTGGTGTTTTTGCGGGTTTCTGTTTTAGGGGCAACTCCCTGCATGGCGGTGATCAGTTTTATTTTTCACGTCTGCCTTTTGATCACCCCTTTTCTGGTAACCGCCCACAATGTACTTTTGGATACGGCCTTTGGGATGTCTTTTGTGTCAGCTTCGGAGCGAATCACGGATGCGTTGACACTGATTGTTCTGTTCTGCGGTGTTTTTTTTCTGTTGCGCCGGTTCGTTGTGCGGCGGGTACGTGCTATTACGGGACCCGCGGATTTCATGCTGCTGGCAGTGGCCACTGCCCCGTTTCTGACCGGGTTTCTGGCGTATCACCACATCTGGAATTATCAGCACATGGTGACGCTCCATATCCTGAGCGGCGAAATCATGCTGGTCATGATTCCGTTTTCCCGGTTTTCCCACATGATTTTTTTCTTTGTCAACCGCTTGCTGGTGGCCGGAGAGCACAGCCGCAAATCCGCTCTTCGGGCCTGGCAGTTTTCCAGCGCTGCCGGCAGGTGACCGGCATCCATCGTGTCGCAGCAATTGAATAACCCGCAACAGGCGCGAATAAAATATCTACCCATGAATTGTGAAAGGAAAAAAAAGATGAATCCTCTAAGAACATTTTTACTGGTTGTGATGATGGCCGCCGCGCCGGCATGGGCCATGGATCATTCCGGTCTGGTGTCCGGTGACTATAAAACAGCCAATGATGTGACCCGGGACTGTATGGGCTGTCACATGGATCAGGTAACGGATTTCATGAAAACTGCCCATTGGCTATGGAAAGGGCCCACGCCTTACCTGATCGGTCATGAAACCGATACCCACATCGGCAAAATCAATCTGATGAATAATTTCTGAGTGAACATTATTTCCAATGAGTGCAGTTGCACCAAATGTCACGCAGGTTATGGCTGGAACAATCATGAATTCGATTTCTCGGATCCGGCATCCGTGGACTGTCTGGTCTGCCACGCGGACCCGTCCTTTTTTTCCAAAAAAAACAACACTTGTGGCTGGCCGGACAAGGATGTTGATCTGGCGGCCGCGGCCCAAAGCGTGGGCATGCCCGGCCGGACCAATTGCGGGGCCTGCCACTGGTATGGCGGGGGCGGAAACAATGTGAAACACGGGGACATGGATAACAATCTGGCCTCACCGTCTCCTTCCTATGATGTGCACATGGGAGGACTCAATTTTACCTGTCAGGAATGCCATGTGACCGATCGCCATCGTATCAGCGGCAGCAGCACCACCTCTGCGGTGAGCGAAGGCGTGGTCGCCTGCACCGACTGCCATGATTCGAAACCCCACGATGCGGCCTCACCGCTCATGGATCAGCTCAACGATCACTGCGATGCCATTGCCTGCCAGACCTGCCACATTCCGCGGTTTGCCAAGGTGTCTCCCACGGTTACCATGTGGGACTGGTCCAAAAGCGGGGACGGGGATAAATTGATCTCCAAAACCGAAAACCGGGAGGAATTATTAAGCCGCAAAAAAGGGCTGCTGGTCAAAGAACAGAA
The DNA here is from genome assembly GCA_963675805.2 of Desulfobacterales bacterium. Classification (GTDB taxonomy): domain Bacteria; phylum Desulfobacterota; class Desulfobacteria; order Desulfobacterales; family Desulfosalsimonadaceae; genus SURF-3. Next base: position 172,290 of record CAXXNU010000008.1, read on the forward strand.
TGTGCGCCCCACGTATTTATGGTATAACGGAAAACACCGTCGGTATCTGGAAGGCGATCCGGTGAAATTTGACGACATGAACTGCCTGAATCCCCCGGATGGCGATATCCATGACGCATCGGCCCGGATTACGCCGTTCAAGAACATGCGCGGGGTGGAGCCGGCGGATGCTGAATATGGCTACCTGATTGTGCCCAAGCTCTTTCACGGCGGGTATTTTACGCATTTTGACTGGGTAAAAGCCGCAGAGCAGGGTATGGCCGCAGCAGGTATGAAATTCAGCGGAAAGGTGCTGTTTGTGGATACCTGCATGCGCTGGCGGATCAATCACGAAGTGGCGCCGGCCAGGGACGCCCTGTCATGCCTTGACTGTCATCGTCCCGATGGGGTGATGGATTTCAAAAAGTTAGGGTACGCGGGTGATCCTGCCGCCGTGGGCGGGCGTAAAATCACATCCGCTGCCGGCAACGAGAGATAAAGCAGATGCACACCTATGATGTTGACCGCTGTGTTGAATGCGGCAGGTGCCTTTATGAATGCCCTTATAATGATCTGACATTGGCCCAGGCTATTGATACAATTAAAAAAATGCGCCTGGGCGATGTCCGTGCGTGCGAATTCATTCTGGATCACTGCGTTTTTTGCTATAATTGCGATTACAGCTGCCCGGTGAACGCCCATCCTGCCGCCCTGATGCTTGAACGGCATGAGGAAAGACGGCGCAGGGAAAAAGCCACCCCCAGTTCCCTCCGGTATCTGGTCAATGGGATGGAAAGCCAGGGCTGGGGGCATAATCTGTTTCGGGATCTCTACTCTGCACACGATGACACGGAAAATGCCGTCATTTCCGAATGGAGCCGTCCCAAAGATTGCGGGGACGGCGATCTGCTTTGGTGCAGTTGCGCCACCCGCATTTTCCCCTATGATATTGCCAATTCCACCGTCCTTTCCAGGCTGAAAAAATTCGGCGGCGTATCGGATTGCTGCGGTCTTCCGGCAATGAGAAGCGGCCTTGTTGACGCAGGACGGCGCGTTTCGGACGATCTTGTCGACCGGCTGTCCCAATGCCGTTTTAACCGGCTGGTGGTGATGTGCGGATCTTGCCAGGATATGTTCTGCAACTTTATGCCCGGGCATCTGGATCAAAAATTTCCATTCCCGGTGATTTCCATTTATGAATATCTGGACGAACAGATTCAGAACGGCCGCCTCACCATTCAACGCCAAATCGAACCTCAGAAAAAAGAAGAGAAAGGACGCGTCTCTATTTTTCATTCCTGCTACGGACATACCTTTGGCGATGCATACCTGAGGGCTATTGACCGTCTGGCAAAAGCCGTGGGCTATGACTGCGAGGAGCTCGCGCATACCGGAGAAAAGAATCTCTGCTGCGGAATGGGCGGAATCTACAGAAAAGGCAGCCTGAGGGATATTTTAAAGGTCAGGGGGCTGAAGAAAAAGGATTTGAAGCAAAGTCACGCACGAAAAATCCTGGCGTATTGTTACGGCTGTTTTTTTATGTCTCATTTATTGCAAAGCGGCACCACCCATTTCCTGCTGGAAAAGGCGCTGTGGGCCCTTGGCGATGACATCCGGTATCCCATGAATAAAATTTTTGGCCGGGCCCTGAATTTCAGCACCATAAAACACATGATCGGCATTGCGCCGTCAGCTTTGCGGTAGTCCGGGGAACCAGATCCCTGCCGCTATTCCATGGGGAAAATCCGTACCCTGCTTGCCAGGCCGATAATCACGGTTCCAGGTTGCAGGTGTCGGGTTCCAGGATCGTCTTTTTCACCATTTAGCGGCAGACACCGACCACTGACACCTTTTCCACCCATGTGCGCCGGTTTATTCCGATTTTAAAACCTGCTCCTATGGGCCAGGTCAGAGACCTTCTGCTATGCCTGACAAATTGCTCAAAGCGTGCAAACTAAAGTTTAAAGTGAGCTAAAGTTATGGAGGCGCAAGGCACGCCATCGCTGTCCAAATCGAAAAAAATATTTTACAGAATCAGGAGATACAATGAAGTGCGAACAATGCAGCCAACCCATCCAAGAGGCAGAAGAAAGAGAAATGCACGGCCTGGTGCTGTGTGAGGACTGTTATATTGACAAGCTCACCCCGGCAAAAGCCTGCGACCCCTGGGCCGTGTTTACGGCAAAATCCTGCTCGGACAAAAACGGCACTGTTGTTTTGACCGAAAGCCAGCAAAAAATTTTAAAGATTCTTTCGGAAACCGGCGGCCTGTCCTCTGCCGAACTGGCAATCCGGAGCGGTTTTTTACCATCTGAATTAGAGCGGGAAATCGCCACCCTCCGGCACATGGAAAAAGTGCGCGGGGAACTGCGGGATGGTGAAAAAATTATCTGCCTGTGGTAGTTCAGGGCGTTTGATTTTAGAATGAAAAAACAGGCCGCGCGATCTGAGCAGTCCTGAACTTTTTGCACTTTCAACGCTCTGCAATGTCAGGTATGCCGGCCTTTTTTAGAGCCATCCCAAAGTCTAATCTCTTGGAAATAGATTCTTACGCTTCCGGCGGGGTCAGCGGAATATCCCATTTTTTCATGTATTTCCAGATGGCCGCCCGGCTGAACCCCAGTCGCCGGGCCACTTCCGCCTTGTTCCAGTCGCTGGCCGCAAGGGTCTCCATGAGCAGTTCCCGGGTGGGTTTTTGCCGGCGGGCGCGGGGGGCCGGATGCCGGGGTAAATGTCGGACCGGACCGGCGTTGCCAAGGGCATCCGTCTGTGTCGCCGGTTTATACACCGGCCGGTTTTCCAGCCGATATTCCATCTGCCGGATTTCCACGGGCAGGTCAAAGAGATCGATATGGCCTTCCTCGCACAGCACAAACGCGTGTTCAATGGCATTTTCCAGTTCCCGCACATTGCCCGGCCAGTTATAATCCAAGAGAATCCGCATGGCCTGCTGGGAAACACCGGCAATCTGTTTGCCGGTTTTGGTGTTTTGTTTTTTGATAAAATGGCTGATCAGCAGCGGAATGTCTTCCCTGCGCAGCCGGAGCGGGGGCAGGTGGATGGGAAACACCTTGAGCCGGTAAAACAAATCTTCCCGAAAATGGCCTGCCGTCACCAGTTGATAGAGATCCCGGTGGGTGGCGGTAATGACGCGGATATCCACTTTGCGTTTTTTGGATTCTCCCACCCGTTCAAATTCTCTTTCCTGGAGCACCCGCAGCAGCTTTACCTGGATAAAAGGGCTCAGGTCCCCGATTTCATCCAGAAAAAGGGTGCCGCCGGCCGCTTCTTCAAAACGGCCGGTCCGGTCCCGCACCGCGCCGGTGAATGCGCCCCGGGCATGGCCGAACAGCTCGCTTTCCAGCAGGGATTCGGACAGGGCGCTGCTGTTAACCGTGACAAACGGCATGTCTGCCCGGTTGCTGTTGTAGTGCACCGCCCCGGCCACCAGTTCTTTGCCGGAGCCGCTTTCTCCCTGAATCAGAATGGTGGCGTCACTGGCGGCTGCGGCCCGGATGGTGGCAAATACCCGCTGCATGGCGCTGCTTTTTCCGATGATTTTGTCAAATCGGTAAATTTCTCCCATCCGCCGGCTGGCCTGTTCGGCTTCCTTCCGGGCCTGGTGGAGCTCAGTTAAATCCGTTACTGTTTCCACCACGCCCCGGACACGTCCTTTTTTGTCTTTCAGAATCCGGGCGCTTTTGATCACCGGCACATCATGGCCGTTTTTATGCTTCAGAAAACATTCTTTCCCCTCTATGCGCTCCTGCTTGTAAATACCGCATTCCCGGATGCCCGTGGGGCAGGCTTTTCGAAAACACCGGTTGAAATTGAGAAGGGCGCAGGACTGGCCAATGGCTTCCGCAGCCAGGTAACCGGTGATTCGTTCCATGGCCGGGTTCCAATAGGTGAATTCTCCGCTGCTGTTCAGGGTGAATACCCCATCTGCCATTGATTCCAGCAAAAGAGGTTCAAAATCCGGATCCAGGGTGTCAGGCAGTTTGCGCGTCATGGCGGCTCCTTGTTTCAGGGGAAGCGTTATGGTGGCGCCAACTTTTGTTAAAGTAGCGCTACTTTTTAATTTATCCTAAACTCATGATTTGTCAAGACACGGATAAGAAAACTCATGATTATTAAAATTAATTAAAAATCAACAGGTTGTAATATTAAACAGAGATAGCAGAGCGAAAAATCCAGCAAAAGTAAAAGCTGGCATAGGTCTTGTAAAACAGTGAAATAGTTTTCCAGACTATGATTGAAACAATGGTAATGACGGAGGCGCTATGGCAGTGGTGACCCTCAGATCCCGAAAAGAATATGATGATTTGATTCAAAAAGGCATTTCTTTGGTCGATTTTAACGCGCCCTGGTGCAGCCCCTGCCGCTCTCAGGAACCCATTCTGGAGCAAATCGCGCGGACCTTTGACGGCCGGGCCATTGTGGCGGCTATGAATATCGATAACCATCAGGATGTGGTGCTCAAGCTGGGCATTCAAAGTATTCCCACCCTGGTGATTTTTAAAAACAATAAAGAAATTCAAAGATTCATTGGTCTTCAGCCGGAATCGGTCATTGCCGGCGCATTAAACACACTGGTGGATTGAATCTGAACCTATCAAGGAGGAAGTGAATGAAAAATTTGTCTTTTAAAGATACTGCAATTGTTTCGTGCGGTACGTTGCGTATGGAATTGAACCGTCTGCAAACGGAAGGCTTTCTGGATACCGACCACCTGTTTTTTACCACGCCCGGACTTCATGAAGATATTCATGAACTGGAACGGCAGCTGGTTGAAAGAATCAATAAGGCAAAGGAAGTGGCGGATCAGGTGATTGTGGTTTACGGGGGCAAATTCTGCTACGTGAACGCAGACGAACCCCTTCGCAAAATGGACACCATTATCGAAGAGCAGGGGCCAAATGTGGTCCGGATCAATGCCACCCATTGCATGGATATGATTGCCAGTGAACCGGAACGGCAGAAAATCGCTTTGGAAATGGCCGGGGGCGAAAAAGTATGGTGGATGACCCCCGGCTGGGTCCGTTTTCGCAAGCTGGTGTTCAAGGGGTGGGATAAGGGCCTGGCCAATGAAAATTTTCCCCGGCATACGGGCGGCGCCATTGTACTGGACAGCATCGGATATCTTGATGATTATATGGCGGAACATCCGGAAGAATTTTTGGATTACTGCGACTGGATGGGCATTCCCATGCAGGCCTGTCCCGCCACCCTGGACCGGTTCAAATCCTTGCTGCAGGAGCAGCTTGAAAAATTGCAAAATTTTTAACGGCGCGCCGGCCGAGGTCGCTGAAAGAGGCATAACCGATAAAACCGAAAGGGGGTGAAATACTTTTTGATTAAAATGAAGTGAATCACCGATTGAATCATCCAGTTTAATCATCCACTTCAATCATTCTTGGCAAAGGAGGCATTTTATGGGCAGCTGGAAAAAATTTATGGCCGTGCACCACAATCCGGGCATTGACTGCAAAGTGGTCCAGGGCAACTGGCGGAAATTGGCGAATGTGGAAGCCGCGACATGGGAAAGAACCTATTTTAACGAAGACAAGGGCCTGCGATACTGCATATGGCGGGCCCAGGATGAGGAACAATTGAAAAAGATTTTCACCGACATGAACGTGTCCTGGGAATCCATTGTTCCGGTGGAAGAAACCGTTCCGGATCTCTGGGGCGAGGGGTGGCAATCCCACCTTCAGGCGGAGAAGACCGCGGCGACCCTGGGCGTTTAATCTCCCGGATTCACGGCAAGCGATAAAGGCGGCTGTATGCAAGATGGCCGCCTTTTTTCGAAAGTCGTTGCTGAGTTATGGATAGTGTTTTGATTTTATAGGGAATTTATTAAAATGACATTAAAACAAAATATCCTGAAGTTCGGCATTTACATGCTGCTGACATTGGGTGTTTGTCTGATTGTTTATGCGGATGTCCGCTGGCCCATTGAATATGAGCATCAAAAATTTACTGAAGCGTCTTATACGGAATACGCCCAGGAGCTGATTCTTGTCGGTATTGTGGGAGTATTTTTGCTGGCAGGGGTGCGGAGCTTCCCGCGACGCTCTTTTGGCATTCTTCTGGCCGGGGTTTTCTGTATGATGTTTATCCGGGAGCTGGATGCCATGTTTGACAATGTATGGCACGGCTTTTGGAAAGTCCCGTGCCTGGTGGCGGCTATTGGATTTGGCAGTGTTGCATACCGCTACAGAGGAAATTTTATCTCGGATGTCAGGGAATTCATGAATTTGCCGGCTTCCGGTATTTTTCTCTGCGGTTTGCTAACCGTATTAGTTTTTTCAAGATTATTTGGCAGTAATTATTTATGGGAACCACTGATGGGTGAGGAATACATCCGATGCGCCAAAAATATGGCCGAAGAAGGGCTGGAATTACTGGGGTATTTATTTACCGGTATAGGGGCGGTGGAGTATTATGTCTACCTGCATATCCGGTTCGGTTATGCCAGGCCCGTCGTTACGGCAGCCGGTACCAGGACAATATCGAGACGCCATGTAAGACAAGCGCCTGTGGTTGCCGGGGATTGAATGATTAATTTTAAAACTGTACCAAAAAATAAGCATATAGCGTTAGGTGCGTTTATCGCACCAAAGAAGATCAAGCGAAAGACCTTTAAAATGAGACATTTTATTTTTTCCACAGCCTTTAGTTTGCACTCAAACGAGAATTATCAATTTGCCCCGGTATCGCATTCGAAACCAGGGATCCATATGGAACAGACCGATTATTGACAATGAACAATCGAATCCACTGGCATTTTCGCGGTATTTTTTACACTGCCCTGTCCGTCTGGCTGCTTTTTGCCGTCAGTCACAGGGTGTTTGCGGAAACATCGGACACCGGCACCGGATGCCGGTCATTCAGCGTGTATGTTGAAAACGACGTGTTTGCGGATTCCGATGATCAATATACCAGCGGGCTGAAACTGACCTGGAGCCGATATGGCCTTGCCGGGCTGCCGGCAGACGCCTGGGCCCATCGGTGGCTGTATCCGGTAGTCCGGCGGCTGGGGTTTAACGATATGGCAGGCCAGGAGGCGGCGCTCACGTTTTCCCTGGGCCAGAACATCTATACCCCCGAGGATATTAAATCTTCGGAACTGATTCGGGATGACCGGCCCTATGCGGGCATCACCTATGCGGAGATCGGGTTTCACCGCAAAACCCTTACCCACATGCACACATTCGGTTTGTGCGCCGGCATTGTCGGCCCGCACTCCTATGCGGAACAGGTGCAGACGTTTGGCCACGATATTCTGAACAGTGATGCCACCAATGGATGGGATCATCAGCTCGAAGATGAGCCGGTATTTTGTCTGATCTATGATTATAAACGAAAATTATACCGTGCCGTCCCGGCAAACGGATTCGGCGGAGAGGCCATTTTTCATACCGGCGGCGGCCTGGGCAATGTCCGGACGTTTTATAATGCCGGCATACTGATGAGATATGGCTGGAATGTGCCCGGTGACTTTGGCAATTTTCCCATTCAGCCCGCCACCTGCTTTAATGGGAATTTAACATCCACTGCCGGCAGTGCCGCAAAAAAACGGTTTGGTGTTCACTTGTTCATTTCCGGGTGCACGCAGGTTGTTTTGCATGATATTTTTCTGGACGGCAACACCTTCCGGGACAGCCACAGTGTGGACAAAGAACCGGTGGTCGGTATTTTCATGGGCGGCGTGGGAATGGCCTATGGGAAGATCAAACTGACCACGGCCTATGTCTGCCGGTCCAAATCATTTGAAACGCAAAAAGATCCCGAAGTCTACGGATCCATCCACCTGTCATTTCATTATTGATTAAATTGAGCATATACTCTATAAAAATTGCATAATAACGAGTGTTCACATACGGCACAACAACCATATTACAAGGAGGCGATATATGAAAAAAGGCGAAAAACTGGTAATCATCGGGTGCAGCGGCGCCGGCGGTCCGGCAGCCATGCTGTCCAAAAAACTCATGCCCGGCGTTGATATTACGGTCATCCGCAAGGAAGAATTTTTTATTGTCCGCTGAGCGCTTCCCCATGTGGTGGCCGGTCTGGCTGCCGGAGAATCCATTGTGGTGCCTGATAAAATGCTGGAGGGGGCAGGGATTCATGTGGTGCGGGACGAAGTGACGACCGTGGACACCGGAAAAAAGACGGTGCAGGTGTCTGAAGGCCGGGAGTTTGGTTATGACAAGCTCTTTCTGGCCACGGGTTCAAGTCCGTTTGTGCCGCCCATTGAAGGAAAAGACCTGGAAGGGGTGATGAGCCTGCGGGGACTGGAAGACGCCAGGGCCATCCGGGCGTACATTGCGGGAAAAAAGCCCAAAAATATTATTTTTATCGGTGCCGGCTTTATCAGTATGGAGATCGCTTCGCTCCTGGCGGCCCAGCAGCCGGGTCAGTTCACTATTTCCGTGGTGGAACTCATGGACCGGCCGTTGCCGCTCATGCTGGACAAGGATATGGCAGATGGCGTGAAAACCTATCTTGAAGAAAACGGCCTCCATATCCTGACCGGGGAAAAAGTGGAAAAACTGGCGGGCCAGGATGGCCGCATCACAGGGGTTGAACTGGCATCCGGAAAGACCCTGGACGCGGACATGGTGTTCATGAATGTGGGGGTCCGGCCCAATACAGGGCTTGCGGAAGCCATCGGTCTTGAAATGGGCCGTTTCGGCATCAAGGTCAATCAGTTCCAGGAAACCTCGGATCCGGATATCCTGGCCGGGGGCGACTGCGTTGAAAAGGTGAATTTTATCACGGGCAAGCCCACGCCCGGTCAGCTCCGGGGCCCTGCGGTCATGCAGGGCCGGCTGGCTGCCAAGCGTCTGGCCGGATATGATATTGCCTTTCCAGGGGTCGTGGATGCGGGCGGCTGCAAAATGTTTGATATGACCATTACCGCCACCGGTTTGAGCGAGGAATGCGCGGCCAGGGAAGGATTTGAAACCGTCTGCGCCACAGTGGATTCCCGGAGCAAACACGGCATGATTCCGGGCATGAAACCCTGGAAGATCAAGCTGGTGTTTGATAAAAAAACTCAGAAACTCATCGGCGGGCAGATTGTGAGCCATGATATTGCACCGGCCCGGGAGATTGACGCGGTCACCGCATTTATTCTGGGCGGCAGAACCATTCCGGAACTGACCACCTTCACATCCGCCTGTAACCCGGATATTTCTTCCGAACCCAGCGCGGAACCCATTACCGTGGCAGCAGAGCAGGCATTGCAGAAATTGCGATAATTCTGTTCGCTAAGTTCGTTAAATTTGAAACACAATAGCTACTATTATTTTATTTCAGGCAGAAACAATGGCTTATCCTAAAAATCGGTCAAGGTCTTCAAACATCGTAGGGTCGGCCACCGTGCCGACCGATTTGATTTGACCGGGGTGGATAACCAGATAATATGCAATATTATAGGACGGACCATCCCATGCAAAAACAACATCAACCAAAAACCAGGAGCACAAATACATCGCCGGAAACCTCCCGGGAATCGCTGAAACCTGAAAAACAGGGATGGCTTCAGCGATTTCTGGCCTGGGTGGCAAAGGGATCGGAAAACAATACCTGCCCCACCTGACAGATCCGGCGGTAACCGGGCCGGTCCGGCCTGTGAAAAACGATGTTTTTCATTTAACTGCAGAGATACGGAAGTCTCAAAGAAGGGCAAATACCCTCCGCCGTCTCTGTGGTCATTTAGTACCTTAAGGCTCCAATCCTGCGTAAAAAAAAAAGTAAATGAACCAGTGAATGCGGGCGGCGGTTTTCCAACAAAAGGTTTCAGTGTTCAGGTGTCAGGGAAGTCGACACTGACACCTGAACACCTGCAACCTTCAATCTGAAACCCGCACCCATTATTGCAGACCTGGCCCATGGGTTGTGGGTTGTCCGCATTGGTTTTAAATGAATGGAGGAGGAAATCTTTTGGAAACGCAACTGCGCATTCTGATTTTATACGATAATACGACACGGGAAAAAAATCTGACCCCGGACTGGGGATTTTCCTGTATGGTAGAATTTGACCGGAAAAAAATCCTGTTCGATACCGGTGCCCATGCAGACATTCTGCGCCATAACATGAAGGCCCTGGATGTTGATGTCCGGGACATGGATGCGGTGTTTATCTCCCATGACCACTGGGATCATATCGGCGGCATGGCCGTGGTGCATGACACCCCGGAAATACCCGTGTATGTGCCGGTTTCCCTGAACATTGCAGGGGACCATTTTACGCCGATGCAGAACCTGATTCGGGTGGATGCCCCTGTTCGGATCACCGACCGCATCTGTTCCGCCGGTCAGTTAAAAGGCATTGAACATTCCATGGCCCTTTGTCTGCCAAATGATGAAGTGGTGGTGGTGGCCGGGTGCTCTCATCCCGGGGTGCGGGAAATTGTCACAGCCGCCCGGGCCTTTGGCAATGTCACCACGTTGGTTGGCGGATTGCACGGATTTGACGATTTTGATCTGGTCCGGGATCTTGAACGCATCTGTCCCACCCATTGCACCCAGCACATTCAGGAAATCGCAGACCAGTATCCTGACAAATACATCCCCGGCGGGGCTGGAACAGTTTTAGAATTTTAAAAAGGAGATCTTATGAATTTTGTGGTAATCGGCGGTGATGCCGCCGGCATGAGTGCGGCCAGCCGGGCCAAACGGTTGATGCCGGACATGAATGTGACGGTGCTGGAGAAAAATCATGACGTGTCGTTTTCCGCCTGCGGCATGCCTTACAATATCGCGGTGCCGGAAAAACCCATCGAAGATCTGGTGGTCAGACAGGCAGACGTTTTCAGGGAAAAACAGGGGATCAATCTGCAAACCGGGCATGAGGTAACAAAAATTGATCCCGCAGAAAAAAAGGTATCCGGAACAACCGATCAGGGAACGGCATTTACCTTCCCCTATGACAAGCTGCTCATCGCTACGGGAGGCAGCCCTGTCACGCCGAATTTTGCAGGCGCTGATCTCCCCGGTGTCTTCTCCCTGAAAATTCTTGATAACGGCCGGAAAATGAAAGCCTGGCTCAATGAAAGACCCGTGAAAAAAGTAGTCATCATCGGCACGGGATACATCGGCCTGGAAATGTGCGAATCCCTGAGGGAACGGGGGCTTGAGGTGGACATGGTCAAACCCGGCAAGGCCCTGGTATCCTGGACCGCGCCGGAACTTTCGGAGACAGTACAGCAGGAGGTGGAATCCCGGGGCGCCCGGATTCATCTCTGCAATGGCGTGCAAAAAATCGAATCCAGCGGTGCCGGGCTTTCCGTGGTCTGCCAGGAAAATTCCCTGGACGCCGACATGGTGCTGGTGGCCATCGGCATCCGGCCCAACAGTGATTTTGCCGCCGTGGCCGGTCTTGAACTAAGCGTGAAAAACGCCATCTCCGTGGACCGGCATCTGCGAACGTCCGACCCGAATATTTATTCGGCCGGTGACTGTGCTGACGCCTATCATCTGGTGACCGGTGAAAAAACCTGGATTCCCCTGGCCCTGGTGGCCAATCGGGGGGGCTGGACCGTGGCGGATAATGTTTGCGGCATTCCCAAGGAAATGGACGGTGTTGCGGGCACAGCCGTGTTCAAAATTTTTGATCTGGAAATGGCCCGCACCGGCCTGAATATGCAAGAAGCCAAGGCCGCGGGGTTTGATCCCGTGGATGTGGTCATCAAATCCCGGTCCCGGGCCCATGCCCATCCCGGCTCCGTTCCCATTCATGTTTACATGATCGGGGACAAACGCACCGGGCGCCTGCTCGGAGCCCAGATGCTGGGGAAAGAAGGGGCGGCCCACCGGATCAATGCTGCGGCCGTCGCCCTGCACGCCCGGCTGACCGTGGAAACCTTCAGCCAGACCGATCTTTCCTATGCCCCGCCATTCGGCCCGGTCTGGGATCCGCTGCTGACCGCAGCCAATCAGCTGTTGAAGAAACTGTGAGCAAGAAACGATAATAGGTTGTTTAAAATTGGGAAACCCGGTCTTTAATTTAAATGGGTAAACCCCCGGCTTTGCCGGGGAGACTCCCAGAGTTTGACAATTACGGGAAAAAAAGAAAGCCTCCGGAATGTGAACTGCCCAAAGCTCACATAAAGAGGAGGCTTTCAATGAATGATTATAGAAGTTTAAGCCATACAAAATGGGATTGCAAGTATCATCTGGTTTGGATTCCGAAGTACCGCAAAAAGGTGATCTATGGAGAATTGAGGAAATATTTTGGTGATACTTTGAAGGAACCGGCGGGTCATAAAGAATCTCAAATATTTGAAGGTCATCTGATGGGTGATCATATCCATATGTTGATTTCAATTCCGCCAAAATATGCAGTCTCTCAAGTTGTAGGTTATATAAAGGGCAAAAGTGCCATTCATATCGCCAGAACATATGCTGGGCGCGGTTGAAATTTTGTTGGCCAAAATTTTTGGGCCAGAGGTTACTTTGTATCAACAGCAGGAAGAGATGAAGCTGTTGTTCGTAACTATATAAAAAGGCAGGAAGAAAACGATCGCAAGATTGACCAACTTACTTTATTTTAGGTTCGACCACCTTTAGGTGGCGCAAGGTTTTATGACCGCTTTGAGCGGTTCACAATTCAAGCCACCGGCTTTGCCGTTGGTCATTGACTCCCCGCTGCTTGCAGCGCTTTATATGAAAAATTTCTAAAGGAAGATACCTCGTAGCTTGCTGCGGGGAGATTTATTTTTTACAGAACCGATTTTACAAAAAATTATATTTCAGGCCTTGGATGGCAGTCCGCGCATTTCACCGGGCCGGCCCCGCCGGCTTTGTGGCAATTGATGCAGTTGGCATGAATGGCGCCATAATAATACTCAAGCTGCATGGCGTCCCACGCTTCCTTTGACATTTCTGAGGGCTTTTTTGGCTTTCCTGCCTTGTCATGACACGCCATGCACCCCTGTACCGCATCGCCTTCCTGAAGCTCCAGGGGATTTCCGCTGGCATCATGGTGACATTCGCCACAGGCAAGGCCGTAACCGTCCGGTGCCGCAGTATAGTGGGTTTGATGGTTGAAAATCACAATGCCCATTCGGTGGCTGTCAAAAGCGTCCGCGTGTTTCATTTCAATCACGCCGGCCAGGGCATTGATCTGATCAGCCACCATTGCTGTGGCCGCATCTGTTGTTTCGGAAACCTGATTCTTGATTTCATCTACCGCTTCAGAAGCCGCCTCTCTGGTTTTTTCAATGGCCGCTGTTGCTGTTCCAGCGCCTTTTTTTGCTGCTGCGGAAATGGTCTCTTCTGCGGTATCAATCGCATCCACAGTTTTTTGCGTGGCGAATGCCACCTTTTTTTCCATGGCATCTTTTATCTCTCCAGCAGCCTGTTGGATATCTTCTTTTGCCTGCACGGCTTTTTCTTCGGCTTTCTCTATTTCGGATTCAAGGCGTTTGACTGTGTTTTCTGCCATTTTGCCGGGTGCTTTGGCGTCATTGTCTGGTGCGTCACCACATCCAGGCGCGGCAAACGACAAAAAACAAATCATGCCCGTTATCAGAATAAAACGTTTTATGGCCAGTCCTCCTGTTTTGAATGGTGTATCTTTAAAACCGGTGAGATAAATCCGGTGAGAGGAATAATAATACCAAATATTCATCATCTTAAGTGAGAAAAAATGGTCTTTTAAATCTGTTTCTGGTATGTTTTCGCCGGAAAGCAGAGGACAGGCCAATTAATACTGAATAATAATGAGGAGTTGACGTGACGCTTCATGTGGTATTGCTGCTGGTCATTGTGGCTGCGGCACTGGTGGTGTTTATCGGAGGCTGGATTTCCGTTGATCTGGTGGGCCTTCTGGTTCTGTCGGCCCTTGCCCTGACCGGGCTGATCACCACGGAGGAAGCCCTGGGCGGCTTCAGCAGCCCCGCAGTGGTGACTGTGTGGGCCATGTTTATCCTTTCCGCGGGTCTGACGCGCACCGGCGTGGCCCATCAGATCGGAAAGCCGCTTCAGCGATTTGCCAAATCGAACGAAGCCCTCCTGGTGGCGGCCATCATGACCGTCGCCAGCATCCTGTCGGCCCTTATCAATACAGTGACCGTGGCCGCCATCCTGCTTCCCGCGATCATGGAACTTGCCCGGAGAAGCGGACGGTCCCCATCCCGCCTGCTGCTTCCGCTGGCACTGGGATGCCTTCTGGGGGGGCCTTTCACCGGTATTTCAACCCCGCCAAATATACTGGTGACGGATATGGCAAGAGATGCGGGTTTAGAGCCTTTTGCCATTTTTGATTTTACGCCCATTACCGGCGCGATTGTTTTGGCAGGTATTCTTTTTATGGTCCTGTTCGGACGCATGCTTTTGCCGGTTCGCTCCAGCGCCTCTTCGGCGGCTGGCGCCTCTGCCGGAACCCCCTATGAAATGGAAGCCCATTTATTCACTACCACCATCCCGATCCATTCTCCCCTGATCGGATGCACCCTTGCCGAGAGCCGCCTGGGTTCTGCCCTTTATCTTTCCGTTGTGGCGATTCAGAGAAACGGGCAGATGATTCTTGCACCTGGGCCGGCGGAACGTCTTCAGGTTCACGATACCCTGATTGTGCATGGGCAGCCGGAACATCTGCGGCGGTTTCATGGCAGCCATCATTTGCAGGTGGCATCCATGGAAGAGCTGGGTGACCGGGTGGACCAATGCCTTCAGATGATCGAGGGGCAGGTTCACAAGGGCTCGTCCCTTGAGGGCAAAACCCTTGCCGAAATCGGATTGCGTCGTGAGTATCAGGTGCATGTACTGACCCTTGTGGCGGAAAACCAAAACCGCATTACGGATGTGCGTGGCCATCGGCTGGCGGCGGGAGACCGGCTGGTGCTTCAGGGCAGCGGTCCGGCTCTGAACCAAATCTCGGAACTGGGTCTTCTGGAGCGGATTAAACCGGTTTCCCCGGATGATGCAGCGGCTTTGGCCGGCGAAGGTACGCATCTGATGTGCGTTGGCGTTCCGGAAGGCTCGGTTCTTGCCGATCGGGATCTGGTGGAGGGACGCCTGGGACATGCGTTTGGGCTCACGGTGGTGGGCATTCTCCGGGGGGAGGAATGGGTGTGTGTGCCATCGCCCCATGAAAAGATTGTCGCTGGAGATCTTTTGCTTTTGCAAGGGTCTGTTAAAGACCTCGAAGTGCTGGAAGGGCTTCAGGATCTTGAAGTGAACGCACAATCCAAAGGCCTGATGGCTGAACTTGAATCTCAACGGATCGGCATCACCGAGGTGCTGCTTTCGCCCAGAACCACCCTGGTGGGTCGCACCCTGGCGGACCTTCGGTTTCGTGAACATTATGGCGTGAGTGTGCTGGCCTTGTGGAGAAAAGGGCGCCCCCGGCGCACCGGTCTTCAGGATATGCCGCTTAAATTCGGAGACGCGCTGCTGGTGTATGGTCAGCGGCAAAGCCTTGAAGCGGTGGCCAAAGACCCGGATTTTCTGGTGCTGGATCAGTCCGCCACACAGTCGCCAGCGCTGCAAAAAGCGCCCATTGCCATTTTCATTATGCTGTCGGTGCTTGTCAGCGCCATTTCAGGGCTGGTTCCCATTTCCATTGCCGCGGTGACCGGTGCCAGCCTGATGGTGCTTGCCGGTTGCCTGAGCATTGAAGCAGCTTACCGGGCCATTGACTGGCGGGTGGTATTTCTGACGGCCAGCATGTTGCCCCTGGGGGTGGCGGTCCAGAAAACCGGCGTGGCCCAGATTGCGGCCCAAAGTCTTATCTCCATGGTGGGGGACATGGGGCCCAGGTGGATTGTTGCGGCACTTTTCATTGTCACTGTTCTGGGAACCCAGGTGATTCCCACGGCAGCGCTGGTGGTGCTCATGGTGCCGGTGGCCCTGAATACGGCGTCCACCCTGGGGATATCACCGCATCTCTTGATGATGACCATTGCCATTTCCGCATCTGCGAGCTTTGCCAGCCCGGTGTCTCATCCGGCCCATCTGCTGGTAATGGGTCCCGGCGGATATCAATTCATGGATTATGTGAAAGTGGGGGTGCCAGTCACCATTATCGCGCTGCTGGTGTCCGTATGGCTGCTCCCGGTTTTTTGGCCGGCCTGATCCGATTTCCAAATCAGGGCATCTTGAAAAAATCCTATGGCGCGCAGAGCCGCAGCGTTCGCAGAGAAAAAAATCTCAGCGCCTCTGCGTCCCTGCGGGATGAAAAATATTTTGGCCATGAATTTTTTATTGTTGCAACCAGCGGCAAGACTGCCGTCAAAAGCTTCCACATAACTCATTCAAATTTGATTTAAATCAATTTTTCATACTCTGATTTGTGGTAAACTCTAAACAATTCAGAAAATGGAACCAATCCGTTCTCGTGCCATATTTCAAAAGACAGGGGTGAAAAAATGCAGATAAATGCCGACGAGATCAACAAACGACTCACGGAACTGGAAACCCTGATCCGGGAAACAAAAGAGCGCCTTCCCGCACACTCCACAAAACCGCCCATTATGCATGAATTGCTGGCATATGAGGATGAATATGAGTCCCTGCTGGCCACTCTCAAGCGCATGTCAGACCATAAAGCGTGATCGGCCATGGAAGATCAAAAGATATTTTACAGTGACGTGGAATCTCCCCCTGATCCGGAGGAGTTGTCCATCGTCGGTACCTGTTCTAAGGTCTCCTGATTCAGGAAAGAGTGTGCTCGTGCCTTTCAGGCTGAAAATCTATAAGTAAAAATCCTGGCCCAAAGGACCAGGCCTTGGTTAGCCCCTAAAAGGGGCCTTACCTTAAGCAGATAAAAGTAAAAAGTGAGTAAAATGATCTAAAGTGCTTAAAGTTAAGGACTGCGCTAATTTCGCTGCCTGTTTTTAAATAAAAAAAGCCAATGTCGCAGGCATTCACCGAAACTTTAGTTCACTTTAAACTTTAGTCACTTTGCACTTTTTGAGCAATTTGTCAGGCATAGCCAAAGGTTTCTGACCCGGCCCAAAGGACTATGTTTTAAAATCGGAATAAAGTGAAAAGCAACAACTGAGTAGGCATTTAAAAATCAGAAACGGAGACGACGATGCCAATTCCCGGAAATTTATTGACCACGGCAATGGCTGTAATGCCGCACACGGATGTGGACCGTGCCATGAAAATCGCGCTCACCATAGACATCCCCTACTGGCCGCAGCTGCCGCGACTCAATTATTATGAAGACATGTATGTTCAGGCGGCCGAGCATTTTCCCGGCATTGTGCTGGATATGGAAAAACAGACCCTTAAATTTTCCATGGACAAGTTCATTGATGAACTTGAAGATGTCATGGCCCATTTTGATTCACCGAACATTTTTGATATCAGCCCTCAATATTCAGCGGTTTACCACCGGTTTCTGGCGCTGGATCTGGCAGACCGGCCGGCCATCCGGGGGCAGCTGGAAGGCCCGATCAGTTTTGGATTTAATGTGGTGGACCAGGACGACCGGCCCATCCTGTTTGACGATACGGTGCGGCCGTTTATGCTGGAATTTATGGCCAAACGGGTCAATGTCCAGCTTGCCCGCCTTAAAAAAATGAACCACAACGCGTTTATGTTTGTGGACGAGCCCGGGCTTCAGTTTCTCTTTTCTGCCATGTCCGGTTACGGCGATGTAAAAGCCAAAGCCGATATGGAAGTATTTTTTGACATGATCGACCGGCCCCGGGGCGTTCATTTATGCGGTAATCCGGACTGGGATTTTCTGCTCAGCCAGGACCTGGATATTTTGTCTCTGGATGTTTATACCAACCGGGAGGTTTTTCCCACCTATGTGCAGTCCATTAAGCGGTTTCTGGACCGGGGTGGCATTCTGGCCTGGGGCATTGTACCCACCAATTTTGAGCCCTTTGAAGCGGAGAATCTGGCGTCTCTTGCCGAACAGCTGGAGTCTGTGTGGAAACGGCTGGCGGACAAAGGGGTGGATATGGATCAGATGCTTGCTCAAAGCCTGATTTCACCGGCCACCTGCTGCCTGGTCAACCCGGATAAGGAAAAGACCGTGGAAAAAGGGTTTGCCCTGGTAAAGAAATTATCCGAGCAGCTTCGGGAAAAGTGGCTGCATATCTGACCGGGTGCCATATCTAAAAAACCCAGAAAATTTGATGGCAGGAAAATAAACAGCCGAAAATCAAGAAATCACGAACCCGGAAGAAGCGAACTTAAGCCTTGTTCCGGGTTTTTAAAACCGGTGAGATGTCACCGGCAACAAGGATAAAAGCACCAAAGGGGAGGGGAGTTGCTCAGACACTATACACTCTGCACGCCCAAAAAACCGGTGCGCAGCAGCGAATCCCGGCTGATCATGCCTTTAAAGCGGCCGTCGGCGTCGATTACCGGCAGGCGCTTGATGGCCTTTTCCGTCATCAGGCGGATGGCGTCCTCGATCAGCATATCTTCCGGGACGGTGATCAGATCGGTGGTCATCACGGAACCGGCCTTTGTACTTAACAGGCACTCGCGAAAGTCACCCGGGCAGGCGTCCTGAAAAAAGGGTTTTTTGACCTTGGCCAGCATTCCCCAGATGCCTTCCGGCGCCTGTTTGAAAAATACCAGTAAATCCCGGTCCGAAATAATGCCCAGGAGTTTTTCGTCCCCATCAATCACAGCCACACGCTGGATATCGTTTTGATCAATAACCCGGATGACCGCGTCGATGGACGTGTCTGGAGAAACGGTATGCGTATCCCGCCGCAGGATATCCTTCACGGTGCTGAGGTGATCCACCACGATTTTCTGGGCCTGAAAGGATTTCCAGTCCGGTGATTCGTGCATTACGGTCCTGAAAATATCAAGTCTCGAAATCATGCCGCACAGTTTTCCTTCTTTGTCCACCACCGGAAGCCGTTTGATGCCTTTATCCAGCATTAAATCCACGGCTTCAGATAATTTCCGTTTTTCGGCAATACTGATCACCGGCGTTGTCATCACTTCTCCGGCGGTTTTATGGGAAATTCCGGCCAGGGCGGATTCCAGACGGTCCTCGTCCGACTCCGCCAGGAGTCCCGGCCGCAAGGGCAATCCGCCCCTCAGGATCAGGTCTCCCTGAGTTAAAACACCGGCAGGCCGGTTTTTATTGTCGACCACCGGCAGTCCCGTGAAAACAGATGAGATCAGGATTTGCGCCGCCTCCCGCAGCGGGCTGGTGATTGACACTTTTTTGGGTGAGGGGGTCATGACGTCGCGGACTTTTATATGCGGCGGGAAAAAGGCCTTGCGCGCCCGATAACCGACCACATGAAGATCATGCAGGGCAATTATGCCGTCGCTCATCATGTTGTTCAGGTCCGCCAGCACCTGATCGGTTTCCCCGGCCGGCAGGACAATGTAAATCCTCAGAGGCAGGTTGTATGAAAGCACTTCGAGTTTTGGCGTGGTGATTTCACCGCTTTCATAACATCCGGCGATCCCGCGGGTGACAATACAGCGGGCCGCGATTTTCAAATCCCGGATATACTGGATAACGGCATCAGCGGCCGGCTGGTTCCGAAAGCGGGCCGTTTCGCTGGTAAAAATCTCAATGGCCTGGTATTTTAACATATCCCCTCCTATCTCTGGCCGCCCAGCCATATCCCCAAAAACGTACACCCGATGCAGCCGGCATTGGTGACAAGGATATTGACCAGGGGAATCAGTGCCATTCCGGATCGTCCGGCATTTACGGTTTCAAGGGAAAAGGTTGAAAATGTGGTCAGCGCTCCCATATACCCGGTAATCAGCAAAAGCCGGATGTCCGGTGTCAGGAAACGGGCCCGGTCTGACAGGGCGAATAACAGACCGATCAGAAAACATCCCGTGAGATTGACCGCCAATGTTCCCCAGGGGAAATGTGTCCCCAGCACTCTCGCGCTCAGCAGACTGATGCTGTATCGGCTGGCGGCCCCAAGACCGCCGCCGCCCATCACCAGCAGCACCTTTTTGAAAGACGGCCAAGAGGCGCGCCCGGCTTCTGAAAACAGGTGAAACGAGGAAACAAGAAGCGCTTTGAATTGAATCAATAACTGGGTAAATCCCTCCATATCGTTGATCCGTATCTAAAAACCCATAAAATTTTGGCCGGTTATTGCTTGGAATGCTTGAAGATTATCTTATGCCTGCCGGCTCACAAGAAAACTATAGGGGCATCATTTTCCGAACGCAAGCCTCTTTTAATTGAAGTGATAGATAAGTTATTTGCTGA
This sequence comes from Desulfobacterales bacterium, assembly GCA_963675805.2. GTDB lineage: Bacteria > Desulfobacterota > Desulfobacteria > Desulfobacterales > Desulfosalsimonadaceae > SURF-3. The sequence goes on from CAXXNU010000008.1 coordinate 192,460, forward strand.
CACAGCGGTGGTTCGTTACCACAAAAGCTTTTTACAAAGTCGTCAAAAAAACTTTTCAAATCATGCCGGATGCGGTATTGTCTTTCCCCAAATTCTTTTGCAATAAGACTTAATCGAATTTTGATGGAATCACAAAAAGTCAGGTTTCGACGGCAAAGTATAAAAATTCACCAAATCTTAAAATTGGCGAGGCGCGCAAATCCTGAGTGATGATTAGTAGTTAGCGTTTCATGAAGAAACGAACGATGCAGCGCAACAAAGAATTTGGAGTTTTTACGAAGCCGTCAAGTTTAATTTCCATTCAGGGGGAAGTCATCAGATGAATATTTGCATTGTCGGCACCGGATATGTCGGGCTTGTGACAGCCGCGTGTTTTGCGGAAATGGGCAATTCTGTATATTGCGTGGATATCAACCATGCCGTCATCGAGACATTGAAAAACGGCGGGATTCATATTTACGAGCCCGGTCTTGAGGATATTGTGCGGCGGAACCTGGCGGACCGACGGCTGCGTTTTACCACCCGCATCGAGGAAGGGATGGCGGACTCCCTGGTGGTTTTTAATTGTGTGGGCACCCCGCCCAACCCGGACGGATCATGCGATCTTTCCTATGTTTTTGAGGTGGCCGCCCAGGTGGGCCGGCACATGAATGATTATAAAATCATCATTAATAAATCCACCGTGCCCGTGGGTACGGCGGATGAGGTGCGAAAAATCATCCAAACGGAACTGGCCCAAAGGAATGCGGACATTAATTTTGATGTGGTCTCCAATCCCGAATTTCTGAAAGAAGGGGATGCGATCAGCGATTTTATGAAGCCGGACCGGATTATCATCGGCAGCGATTCTCCCCGTCCCGTTGCGCTGCTCGAGGAAATTTATGCGCCTTTTGCCCGCAGCCGGGACAAATTTATTACCATGGGACTGCAAAGCGCTGAAATGACCAAGTATGCGGCCAACTGCATGCTGGCCACCAAAATTTCTTTTATCAATGAAATAGCCAATATCTGCGAGGCTGTGGGGGCGGACATCAAAGACGTGCGCATCGGCATCGGGTCGGATCACCGGATCGGCTATCATTTTATCTATCCGGGGGTCGGATACGGCGGCTCCTGCTTTCCCAAAGATGTCAACGCCCTGATCAAAACGGCGGCAAGCCGGGATTACACCCCCGAGCTGCTCGCTGCCGTGGACAGTGTCAATAACCGTCAGAAACAGCGGGTGGCCGAAAAGGTTCTGGATTATTTCCAGTCCGCCGGCGGTGTGAAGGGCAGGGCGCTCGCCTTGTGGGGGCTTGCCTTTAAAGCCAATACAGATGATATCCGGGATTCGGCCTCCCTGGTGATTATCGAAACCCTGACAGGGGCCGGTATGCGCGTGAAAGCCTATGATCCGGCCGCCGGCAACAACACCCGGAACCTGCTGGGCGCTCATCCGCTGGTTGAAATTTCAGATGATCAGTATGATGTGCTGAAAGACGCTGATGCCCTTGCTGTTGCCACGGACTGGAACCAATTCCGGAATCCGGATTTTCACACCATCAAGAAATGTCTTTCCGAACCCGTGATTTTTGACGGCCGAAATCTTTATTCGCCAAGGCAGATGGCTGAGCTGGGGTTTCAGTATTTTGGCGTGGGCCGCCGGTAATCGGTTCTCTGCGGATGAGAGCCCTGCCGGAAATTCCGAAAAAGTCGCATCGGTCCTCGAACCTCTTCTTTATTCTGGTCTCTTCCCTGCTTTATGCGATTGCTTTTCCACCACTGAATCTATGGGGGGCCTCCTTTCTTGCACTGGCCCCTTTTTTTTATGCCCTGGAAACCGCGGATTCCAAACGTCGAAATTTTCTGTACGCCGCGCTCTGGAGTGTGTTCCACGGGCTCACCATGGGGTACTGGGTATTTTTGACCCTTGTGAACCATTATGACGTGCCCGCTGCCAGGGCAGTCCTGTTTTTCGTGATGGGCGTTATTTTCCCTCTGGTTCTGGTGTATGCCGGTGTCGGGGCATGTTACCGGTTTTTACGGCAGGATCATATTTTATTCTACGCTTTTGGGGTCCCGGCCCTCTGGGTTGCGGCGGAATACCTGAAAAGTCTGTTTCCCTTTCTCATTCCCTGGGGCGGTATGTCTGATGCCCTGGTTCCTTTTTCTTCGTTCATTCAGGTTGCCGACATCATCGGCGGATACGGGGTGATTTTTTTAGCAGCAGCGGTCAATGCCCTCTTGGTTTATGCCGTTCGGATGATGGTATCATATGCCCGTCAACCAGCCGCCGGATCTCCCAATGGCCAATGGATTTCTGCCTTAAACGCAGTTTTTCCGGTGGCCTTGATTTTTTTAATTGTTTTTTTACCTGTGATGTATGGAAAACAACAGATTCGACGCGTCACCGCATCTGTTGAACAGACAAAGGAAGAGGGACGACGGGCCTGCGCGGTGCTGGTCCAGGGAAATTTCAGCATGGGTGAGCGCTGGAGTGGCATGGGGTTTTTCCAGCGTCTGGCATCTTATCTTGACATGTCCGGCGTCCACGCAGACAGGAATAAACAAGAGGACAAGGAAGCAGACATTCCATGCCCGGAGCAGGTGATCGTGTGGCCGGAAACCACCCTGAATTCGGCATCCAGCCTGAACGATGCTTTTTTTTTGGCGCTGATGCGCGATATCGGGGAAAAAACGCTGTTGATTTCCGGCGGTTTAAAAAATGATCCGGATCATGGGGGGGTGTATAACTCCGCTTATTTTATTTCCGGGAAAGGGCGCCTGCTCCGGTATGACAAGCATATTCTGTTGCCCTATGCTGAAACATCCTGGTTCGTTGATTTTCTCGGGGCGTATTATACGGCACCGGATGCTTTTTTGGCCGGTCGGACCCCGGCGGTCATGAAAACGCTGAATGGGGCCATTGGCGCATCCATTTGCTTTGAAATCCTGTATTCCGGTTATATCCGGCAGACGGTCAGGGACGGGGCAGCGGTTCTGGTAAACATTTCAAATGATTCATGGTTTGGAGATTCTCCCATGCCCTATATTCATTTGAATGCGGCCCGTTTGCGGGCCATTGAAAACCGACGCTTTCTCCTGCGTACCTCCAATTCCGGGATTTCGGCAATCATTGACCCCGTCGGCCGGATAACCGCCCAAAGCCGACTCTTTCAAAAAGAACGGGTTACCGGCGATTTTGTAAAAATAGATCAGATGAGCATCTACAGCCGGTATGGAAACCTGGCGGTGGCGGCAAGCCTGCTGGTATTGCTGGTATTTTTTTCCCGGATACTGATGGGAAAAGATTGACGGCTTTGCAAAAAGTCCAAATTCTTTGTTGCGCTGCATCCCTCGCTGCTTCAGCGTACGCTAAATACTCATCATCGCTCGGGATTTGCGCGCCTCGCCAATTTTATGAGATTGGTGAATCTTTTTTCTTTGCCGTCTAATGCCGACTTTTTACGGTTGCATCAGGATTACTCTTTTTTTTCATTCTCCTGAATCATTTTTTCAAGCTCCAGCCGCATGGTTTCCCTGCGGCTGAAGGCGTCGGCGTCGTCTCCGAAGATGTCCCGGCGCAGGGCCTGGATTTTTTCACTTTTTGCGGTTTCAGAAAGTCCTGTGTTTTCCAGAATCTTTTGTTCCTTGTCCCGGTAGTCGCTTTCCTTTTGGGCTTCCGTTGCGATCTGGCGGTCCACGTCTTCCAGACGGGCCACCACCTCCGGCGCAAAAAATTGGGTTCTGAATTCCTTTATCTTTGCCTGCCGCATTTCCTCAGACCCTATGTCAGCAAGGTCTTTTTCATAGATCAGGAGTTTTTCCTGATACCGGTTGTAATCATTCGGGTGTTCTTCAATGGCCAGAGCGTCTTCACCCCACATCTCTTCATTTAATTTTTTGAGCATTTTTTCCTTGGCCGCACCATAGAGGGTGTCGTCTCCCACAATATCCGCCCGGCGGAAGGCGTATTCCTTTGCCTTGACATCCGCGCCAAACAGCTTGTCCGCAAGGTCGGTTCCCAACCGGTCGCGACGGAACGCCTGGATCTGCTTCAGGATGCCAATGGCTTCCTCTGTGGATTTTGCGGTGGTCAGGTTCTGGAATTCTTCAATGAGATCCATTTCACAATGCAGGTAATTCTCGTAAGTATCAAACAGAATCCGGGCTTCTTCTTTGGAAAACTGCTCAAATAAATATTTTCGGATATCATCCAGATGTTCGCCAAGGGTTTCGCTTTTTCGGAACATATGCTCCAGATGTTTAAAATATTTCAACGTGGTATAGGAATTGATCAGCCCTTCCCCAAAAATCTGCCGGAGGTCGAGTCCCGGTTCATCGGGTGGCAGTGCATGGTGACCCTCCGGATCGGCGGCCACCGATGCCGGATGCCGGCCATCGTCTGTTTCAATCCGGGGCAGGGACCGTCGGGCTTTTTTGACGTCTTCAAGACTGATGTTGTAGGATTTATCAAATATATAGTCGCTGTCCCCGGTGTCTTTGGGGAAAATCCAGTAACCGATCAGCAGCAGGATAAAAAAAACGCTGATCAAAGCAATGGTTTTTTTTCTGTTCCAGAAAGGGTTTCCTGCTGGGTGAAATTTATTTTGCGAGGCTGGTTTTGCTGTCATGCGTTGCGTCTCCTGAAAAACCCAATATCATGTGTCCGGCAATGAAAATGGCGACGATGTAAAGCTATCTTGATAACAGGATTTTGCCTTACAGGCAACACGTTTTGGAACAGACAGGCGCGCGATGTCCGTGGGGCAGTCCGATAGGGGCACTATTCCGATAGAGACGTCAGGTAAAAATTAAAAGATTCTTGTTGACCTGTCCAGCCGCTTTTGTATTACATTGGCCCATCTTTCAGTTTTGACGGTGTCGTAAAAAGCGTTTCATGGTGACGAATCACCTCTGTATCAACAAATACCTTGTTCAGCATTTCAAACAATTATATCAGTAGTTTTTCCGCCCATGGAAAGCCCTGTTCGGTTGGGTGTATTTGCTTGGCTGCCGGTATGTGATCACCCCATTAAAGTTTGAAAAAATAATTTTGGAAATAAAAGGATAAAATGACCGATTCCCCAGCAACAATGGCGTTGTCTCCGGAACAGAAAGCCGCGGTAGAGTGCACAGGGCCGGCCCTGGTGGTCGCCGGCGCCGGTTCCGGAAAAACCAGGACCCTGACCGCCAAAATCGCTTATCTCATTAAAAACGGGTATGCGCCGGAGCGGATTCTGGCCATCACCTTTACCAATAAAGCAGCGGAAGAAATGAAATCCCGGCTGGTAGCGCTTACCGGCATGTCAGCGGACCGGTTTCCCTGGGTCCGTACCTATCATTCCGCCTGTTTCAGAATTTTGAAAAAACACTGCCAGGTGCTGGGATTTCAGCCGCCCCTTCAGATTTATTCCGAATATCAGCAGCAGAAAATTGTCAAAGACATCCTGATCAACCGCAATATTGATAAAAAATACCTCTATGCCATCCGGGCGCATATTTCCAATGCCAAGAATTCCGGTAACGCGGATGCCTATTTTAGTGCCCAGCGCCGCATGGGATACGGCAGTCTCCGGGAACTTTACCGGGACTACGAGGCGGTGCTGTCTGAAAAAAATGCCGTGGATTTTGACAATATTCTGCTTTTGACACGCAACCTGCTGCGGGACCATCCGGAGATTCAGCGTCAGTACCAGAACCTGTTTGCCTATATTCTGGTGGACGAATACCAGGACACCAACAATCTTCAGGAAGAACTGACCCGGCTCCTTCTGGGCAACGGCAACCTTTTCTGTGTCGGTGACGACTGGCAGGCCATTTACGGATTCCGGGGCAGCAATGTGGACCATTTTATCGGTTTTGAAAAAAATTACAAAGGTTCCCGGATTTTTCGGCTGGAGCAGAATTACCGGTCCGCTGAAGAGATTGTTGCCGCGGCCAATGAATTGATCCGCTTCAACCGGCACCGGGTTGACAAGGAATGCTTTTCCCAAAAAAACGGCGGTGTTATTGATATCCTGAATTTTTACAGTGATGATGAAGAAGCCGGCTGGGTGGCCCGAAAAATCCGGCACCTGAATGCCGCGGGCATCCGATTTGCGGATATGGCGGTGCTGTATCGTACCAAATTCTGCTCTCTGAGCTTTGAAAAAGCGTTCCGGTCCGCCGGGATACCCTATAAAATGCTGGGGGCCAAAGGATTTTTTGAACGAAAGGAGATTTTGGACATCACCTGCTACCTCACGGCGGCGGTGTTTGAAAAAGATGACGCGGCGTTTGAACGGGTTCTCAATACTCCGAAGCGCGGGGTCGGACCCGGAACCATAAAAAAAATCAACGCCATGCGGGAAGGGGAAATGAGTCTTCAGGGAGCCGTGCGCCAGGCGATTGTGGCAAAAGTGCTGCCGGATAAGGTGTACCGTGCTCTCAAGGAATTGATCGGCCTCCTGGACGACATCCGCTTGATGGTCCCGGATGCGGCGGTCCGGGAAGTGATGGACCGGTCCGACTACCTGGCCTATCTTCAGAAATACGCCAAAACCGGGGGCGATTATACCGCCCGGGTGGAGAACCTGGAGCAGTTGATCTATTCGGCGTCCCAATACTCAACATTGCTGGAATACCTGGAAGACGCGTCTCTCATCAAGGAAGATAAAAATGACGATGAATCCTTTGAAAACGGCGTCAGCCTCTCCACCATGCATGCCAGCAAGGGGCTTGAATTTTACGCGGTCTTTGTAGCCGGGTGCGAGGAGAATCTTTTGCCTCACTGGAAATCCAAAGACTCGGAAACAGACATTCAGGAAGAACGCCGCCTGATGTATGTGGCCATGACCCGGGCGGAGCACTATCTGTATTTGTCGTCCGCCGGCTACCGGAAGGGTCAGTACAATAATGTGAGCCGCTTTATCTCGGAAATATCCGAAAGCAGATAATTTTTTATTGTGTCTGTCTCCTGAGATTCTGCAACAAAAAACAAGAAAATGAACCTGCGTGCAGAGGAGGCGGTTTTCCCGCAAAAGGTGTCAGTGTTCCGGTGTCAGAAAAATCGACTCTGACACCGGACACCAGAAACCTGCAACCATTATTGCAGTCCTATCCCATGGGTTGAGGGGTTTTTTAGTTTGATTAAATAGTTAATTTTTTGAAATACTTTTAAGCTTTTTATCAAGTTCTTCATGAAGCTTTTTTTTCTTTTCCGCATGCTCCGTTTGAATGGATTTGATCTTTGCCATCTGTTCTTCTCGTGCGCGTTTGAACTGTTCCAGTTCAGACTGCAAATTGATATTGTCCGGCTGATCCGGAATATCTTCAATTTTCAGATGGTCTTTAATAAAAAGGCGTGCGCCGCCCGGCTTCTGCAGGGTTTCGATAATTTGCAGGTCATTTAATTTGTGACACAGCCGGTTTGCTTCTTCCAGGGAAATGGAAAGGATGGCGCAGATATCTTGTGTGGTGGGCGGCACGGCACAGCGGTATTCATGAATTCGAATGGCGGCTGCCACCAGGTGGGCCATGGTGTAAAAGTTGGTTTTTTTCATCACTGTCCGTCCTGCACTTCAGGGTCGAAAAATAGATTCCAATATAGAATGTTTGAGCGCTTGACACTCCTTGGGAATAATCGTATCATTCGTTCGATTTTTGTCAAGATCATCACAAATCATCATCGATTCATGCCGCCAATAAATAAACAACATATAAAAATCAATAACACATAAAAAACTGGAGGTCCCAATGACTGATATCTGCGATGTAAGCGCCCGTGAGATCCTTGATTCCCGGGGGAATCCAACTGTTGAAGTGGACGTCACCCTCTCCTGCGGTGCCATGGGCCGGGCCGCGGTTCCTTCCGGCGCCTCCACCGGCACCAGAGAAGCCCTTGAATTAAGAGATGGGGATAAAAAACGATATCTGGGAAAAGGGGTTCAAAAAGCCGTGGACAATGTCATCAACGTGATTGCCCCGGAAATTGTCGGCATGGACGCGGCGGAACAATTTTTGCTGGATCAGGCAATGATTGATCTCGACGGAACCCCAAATAAATCCAAGCTCGGGGCCAACGCCATGCTCGGGGTTTCCATGGCAGCCTCCCGGGCCGCGGCAGATGCCTATGCGCTTCCCTTGTACCGATATCTCGGCGGCCTGAATGCCCGGTTTCTGCCCATGCCCATGATGAATATCGTTAATGGCGGGGCTCATGCCGCAAACAGTCTTGATTTCCAGGAATTCATGATCATCCCCGCAGGCGCCGGCAGTATCGCGGAAGCCGTGCGCATGGGGGCGGAAACCTTTCACAGCTTAAAACGGCTGCTCAAGGAAAAAGGCATGAACACGGCAGTGGGCGATGAAGGCGGGTTTGCTCCGGATTTTTCATCCAATGAAGAGGCCATTAAAGTCATCATGGATGCCATAAAAGGGGCGGGATATGAACCCGGCAAAGATATCGGCCTTGCCATGGATGTGGCGGCCAGCGAATTTTATGTGGATGGCAAATATGTTCTGGCGTCTGAAAACAAAAAATTAACCGCCGTTGAAATGATTGATTATTATCAGGCTCTGATTGACAAATATCCGCTCTTTTCCATTGAAGACGGACTGGCCGAGCAGGACTGGGACAACTGGACCCTTTTGACGGAAAAGCTGGGCCGGTTCGTTCAACTGGTGGGAGACGACGTGTTTGTGACCAATCCGGAGATCTTTGCCAAAGGGATCAGCGACGGCATCTGTAATTCCATCCTGATCAAGCTCAACCAGATTGGCACGGTCTCTGAAACCCTTACCACCATCGAAATGGCCAAACAGGCCGGATATACCACGGTTATTTCCCACCGTTCCGGAGAGACCGAAGACAATTATATTGCTGATTTGGTGGTCGGCGTCACCGGCGGGCAGATCAAGACCGGTTCCATGTCCCGGAGCGATCGGATATCCAAATACAATCAACTGATCCGCATTGAAGAAGAACTGGGCGCCAGCGCCCGTATGGCGGAGAATGTTTTTACCGGCTAATGGGTGACAAATGGGCTTCCGTTCGGCGCTTATCGTAGGTTGAGTGATGAAAAACAACAAGAAAAAATACAAACCATGAACCGGTCCGGCATTCTTAGACTGAAACTTCTGTGTGGCGTCGTTTTGATGCTGGTGGCGGTGACAGCGGTAGACGCCTATGTTTTGAAAGGGGAACACATTGTTCAGCTCATGGTTTCCGCAACCAATTTGCCCCGCCGCTTCCTGGTGCGCCAGCAGATTTCCATAGTGGATCAGGCCATTCACGAGCCCGCCGGTCCGTGGGAGGGGCAGGGCAAGGGGCCGTTGAATGGCTTGACTGGCCGGCCGGACCAGGACCACGCAGAAACGCCGAAAGACGTCTCGCAAGACGATGTACAAGAAGATTCCGCTGGTTTGCTGAATGCAATGCTGGCCGGCTCTCTGATGGGCCGACTTTTTGGATCAGATCCGTATCCGTCTGCCGAATCGATGGCTGCCAGATATATGGCACCCCGGGAAAAAGCCTACGCGCAACTCATTCGTTACCAGCTTCCCGGCAATTTCCGGTCCGATATCACCAGCGAGGAGCTGACCCGAATTCACCTGGTCTCGGCCAATCAGGCCCTGACTGTGGTTGACGGAAAAATCGTTTCGGAAGGTGAAACCTGGGAGGATCGGTACAAGGACATTTTCCTGTATCGATCCCGAAAAGAAATGGTTGAAAAGTTGGAGTCTTATGGTATCAATTTTTCCGTCACCAGCCTGGGACGATACGACCATGCCATCTGTTTGATCATTGGTGCCCAGTATCCGGATGAATCGGTCCCCCAGATCTGGCTGGACAAAGAGACGTTCCGGCCGATGCGTTGGATTGTCGAGTCTTCCGGTGATCCGGAGAACCCGAAGTATAGTGAAATCCTTTACCGGAACTGGACCCGCCATTCCGGGGCCTGGTATCCTTCTGAAATTGCGTTTTTTAAAGACGGTGTCCGGATCCGGACAATGACAGTCACTGAAGTCTTGGTCAATCCCGATTTTTCAGATGATATGTTCGGTCTGGCAAAGTTGAAATCCATTTATTTGAATCAGGCACACGATGCGATCAATGATCCGGATTCGGCAATAGAAGAGAGTGACATTGAACAGCGTATCATGGAATTTAAACAGATTTATGAATAATTATGAATAATCAAACAGAATAGAATTTCAAGGACGGACAGATAGATGACTGGAAAAACAAAGTTCATATTTGTTACCGGCGGGGTGCTGTCATCCCTGGGAAAAGGACTGGCAGCGGCATCCATCGGTGCCTTGCTTGAAAGCCGGGGCCTTAAAGTGTCTCTGCTCAAACTGGACCCGTATATCAATGTGGATCCCGGCACCATGAATCCGTTTCAGCACGGGGAAGTGTTTGTCACGGACGACGGCACGGAAACCGACCTTGACCTGGGGCATTATGAACGTTTTGTAAACGTTCGGCTTACCGCGGATCATAATTTTACCACCGGAAAAATCTACAATTCCGTGATAACCAAAGAAAGACGCGGTGACTATTTAGGGGGCACGGTTCAGGTCATACCGCACATCACGGATGAAATTAAAAATAGCATCACGGCCGGTGTGGATGATGTTGATATTGTGATTGTGGAAATCGGGGGCACCATCGGCGATATTGAGAGTCTTCCGTTTCTGGAAGCCATCCGTCAATTCCGTTTCGATGTGGGCAAGGAAAATGTCATTTATATTCATCTGACCTTTGTGCCCTATATTCCCACTGCCGGGGAAGTTAAAACCAAACCCACCCAGCACAGTGTCAAAGAGCTTCGAAGCATCGGCATCATGCCGGATATCTTGCTGTGCCGGACGGACCGTTTTTTATCCGACGATATCAAGGCCAAGATCGCTCTGTTTTGCAATGTCAGCCAGGATGCCGTCATCACGGCAAAGGATGTGGACTGTATCTATGAAGTGCCCCTGGTCTTCCATCAGGAGGGCCTGGATCAGAAAATTTTGGAATTGCTGAATGTATGGACTGGCTCTCCGCGCCTTGAACCCTGGCGAAAGCTGATTGAACGGGTCCACAACCCGTCTGATACCGTTAAAATCGCAGTGGTGGGAAAATATACGGATCTGACCGAGTCCTATAAAAGTTTGAATGAAGCCCTGTTTCACGGCGGCATTGACAACCATGTCAAGGTGGATCTTCTTTTTATCGATTCCAGCACCATGACCGAAGCCAATTACCAGGAAATACTCACTGATGCGGACGGTATCCTTGTGCCCGGCGGATTCGGGTCCCGGGGCGTGGAAGGGAAAATTCTATCCGTTCAATATGCCCGGGAAAATAAAATCCCGTATTTCGGTATTTGTCTGGGGATGCAGCTGGCGGTTGTCGAATTTGCGAGGCATGTGGCAGGCATTTCAGATGCCCACAGTTCGGAATTTGACGAAGAAACAGCTTCGCCCGTGATTTATCTGATGCGGGAATGGTTTGACGAAAAAAGCCAGTCCGTTCAAAAACGGGATGTGGATTCTGAAAAAGGCGGCACCATGCGCCTGGGTGCGTATCCGTGCAAGCTGGTGAAAAAGGATTCCCTGGCATACCAGGCCTACCAGACGGGAAAGATTTCCGAACGGCACCGGCACCGGTATGAATTCAACAATGCGTATATGAAAACGCTGGAAGAGAAAGGCCTTTGTTTTACCGGGCTCTCTCCAAAAGAGGATCTGGTGGAGATTGTTGAAATCAAAGATCATCCCTGGTTTCTCGGCTGTCAGTTCCATCCGGAATTCAAATCCCGGCCCATGAATCCCCACCCGCTGTTCAGGGATTTTATCCGGGCCGCTGTTGAAAAAAAAATGCCAAAATCTTCTGAAGGCAGCCATTAGTCCGGTTGGTGTCATAAAGCCCGCCCGCCCTCAGCCGGGCGATACTTTTGGCATTCTTGCGCCCTCCAGCCCCTTTGACGATCAGGCCTTTCAGGCCGGTCTGGAGGTTCTTGAAACGCTCGGTTTCCGGGTCAGGTATTCAAAAACAATTTTTGAAAAAAAGAAGTATCTTGCCGGACCGGATGCGCTTCGTGCCCAATCGTTCAATGCCATGTTTGCGGACCCGGAGATCACGGCGGTAATTTGCGCCCGGGGTGGATATGGGGCACTCCGGATCCTGCCGTTGATTGATTTTGATCTTGTCCGCGCCCATCCAAAACTATTGATCGGATTTAGCGATGTTACCGCGCTTTTAACCGGGATGGTCTCCGGCATCGGGCTGCCGGCCCTTCATGGCCCTATGGTGGCATCTCTGGGGAAATCTTCTCCATCCACCCGGCAGGCCTTTTCCCGCATGCTGCTGAATACCGAACTTCCATCCATCACTCCGGAACATCCGGTGGTTATTAAAGCCGGAAACGCATCCGGAAAACTCATTGGCGGGAATCTTGCCACGCTGTGCCATCTGATAGGGACGCCGTTCATGCCGGATCTTTCCGGACACATTCTGCTGCTTGAAGATGTGGGTGAACTGCCTTACCGGATTGACCGGATGCTTGTTCAGATGAAAATGGCCGGGTGCTTTGACCGGCTTGCCGGAATCGTTCTGGGATCATTTAAAAACTGTGGCGACCCGGATGATCTATATGAAATATTCAATGATATTTTTGAAACTGCTGAGATTCCGATCCTGGCAGGTTTTGATGTGGGCCATGATGAACCCAATCTTTGCGTGCCGCTAGGCATCCGCGCTACTCTCGACACCGGCACAGCACGGCTGGCGTTTACGGAATCCCTGTTTTCCTTATCCGTGAAAAACGCATCCGGGTAAATTGCATCCGGTAAATCGTATCCGGCATATTTTTAGACGGCCAAATAAGTATGACGACATCTGTTGATCAATGCATGGAAAAGGCCTTATCCGATGGAATTTTTCCCGGTGCCCAGATTCTGGCGGCCCGCGCCGGCAACATTTTTTTCCGCAGGGCTTATGGCATTGCCGATATGTATGCCAACCGGAAGGTCACTCTGGAGACGGTATTTGATCTGGCCTCTCTCACAAAACCGTTGGCCACCACCCTGGCAGTCATGCTGCTGGTCCAGGCGGAGAAGCTCTTTATTGACCAGGCCCTATGCACTGTTTTGCCCGAATTTTCCGCCACCGATAAGGCGGATATCCGGATATCCCAACTCCTGTATCACACCAGCGGACTGCCGGATTACCGGCCGTATTATCGGGCGTTGAAAAACCTGCCAATAGACCGGCGAAAAGATGCGTTGAGACAAAAACTGGTATCCGAACCGCTGGTTGATGAAACAGGAAAGGTGACACAGTATTCTGATATTGGGTTCATGATTCTTGAATGGGTGATTGAAAAGATATCCGGCACGGGTCTGGATATCTTTGTGCGGGAAAATATCTATGATCCCTTAAATACGTCCGATCTTTTTTTTATCCGGCATGATCGGTGTATCCCCAAAAGGGATTATGCGGCCACGGAACAATGCCCCTGGCGGCACAAAATGCTGTGCGGCGAGGTCCATGACGACAATGCCCATGTGATGGGCGGTGTGGCCGGTCATGCAGGTCTGTTCGGCACGGCGGATGCCGTGTATGCCCTTCTTTCCGAATTGATGCGCGTGTATTCCGGAAATACCGGCCACCGTATTTTCCAGCCCCGAACCGTGCGCTGGTTTTTGAAAAAAAATGAGCGTGCGGGCAGAGCCCTTGGTTTTGATGTGCCGTCGCCTTCCGGGTCAAGCAGCGGTGATTTTTTCAGTCGGGAATCTTCGGTGGGGCATCTGGGTTTTACTGGAACCTCTTTCTGGATGGATTTGAAACAGGAGATTGTGGTTGTCCTTTTAACCAATCGCGTGCATCCGTCCCGGGAAAATGACCGGATCCGGGCGTTTCGGCCGATTATCCACAACCAGGTGATGGGCGCTTTGAAAAAAGCCGTCTCTGCTGGATAAAGGGCGGCAAACAGGATTTTTATCTTGTAATAGAAGACTAATTCTGGTAGCCGATACAGTTATTTCATCTCTTTCGTCTGCGTGGCGCTGGTAAAATCGATTACCCTGAAATTCATGATAGATATCCTAAATTAGGAGATAGAGCATTGTTTTTTGATTCATTGCTGGGCGCATTTTCAAATGATCTTGCCATTGACCTTGGCACTGCGAATACCCTTGTTTACGTGAAAGGCAAGGGTATTGTCCTGCGCGAGCCTTCTGTTGTTGCCGTCCGGACAGACAACCGGATGAAAAACAAAGTGTTGGCAGTGGGGATTGATGCCAAAAATATGCTGGGCCGCACACCGGGCAACATTGTTGCGATTCGACCCATGCATGATGGCGTGATTGCGGATTTTGACGTGACCGAAGCCATGCTCCGCCATTTTATCCGTCAGGTGCATAACCGTCGGTCTTTTATCCGGCCCCGGACCGTGATTGCGGTACCCACGGGGATCACGCCGGTGGAAAAGCGGGCAGTAAGGGAGGCTGCGGAGTCCGCGGGTTCCCGGGAAGTTTTTTTGATCGAAGAACCCATGGCGGCGGCCATCGGCGCCGGCCTTCCCATTACCGAGCCCACCTGTAATATGGTGGTGGATATCGGCGGCGGAACCACGGAGGTGGCTGTGATTTCACTGGCCGGCATTGTCTACAGCCGCTCCATCCGCGTGGCCGGGGATAAAATGGATGCCGCCATCATGCAGTATATCAAGCGGAAATACAATCTTCTGATCGGGGACCGCACCGCGGAGATCATTAAAACCACCATCGGCAATGCCTATCCGGATTCAGAGAATTATGAGACCATCGAGGTAAAAGGCCGGGATCTTGTCTCCGGTATTCCCAAAATTCTGGCGATTGATTCAGAAGAAATCCGGGTGGCGATTTCAGAGCAGATTGACGCCATTGTGGAAACCACGAAAATTGCTCTGGAACAGACACCGCCGGAACTGGCCGCGGATATAGTGGATCGCGGCATTGTGCTGACCGGCGGCGGCGGATTGCTCAAGAACCTGGATAAACTGCTCCGGGAAGAAACCGGTCTTCCCATTACCGTTGCCGAAGACCCGCTGTCCACCGTGGCATTAGGCTCCGGAATGACCCTGGACAGCCTTGAAATACTTCGACAGGTTGTTATCGATTAATCCATGTTTTCCAAAAAAACGATGGTAACGGTGGGGGCGGTGGCACTCATCGCCCTTTACATTATTGTTTTTTCCTTTGCCTACCTGCGAAAGTCTTCCCTGGGTGATGCCGCCACCCGAACGGCCTTATTTTTCGCCACCCCTTTTCAGGCGGTGTTTTCCCATTCCATCGGTTTTGCGGATGATGTCTGGTCCCATTATTTTAAACTGGTCTCGGTTTCAAAAGAAAATGACGCATTGAAAAAAGCCCTGGCCGCCGCGTTGGCGCGGGAAAATGAGTACCGGGAAATGGAGCTTGCCAATAACCGGCTCCGGGAATTTGTCGAGCTGAAAAAAACAAGTTCCCTTCATCTGTCGGCTGCTGAAATCATCGCTAAAGATCCGTCTCCCTGGTATAAAACAGTAATTATCAACAAAGGCACGGATGAAGGTGTCACGGCCGGCTGCCCGGTTATTGTGCCCCAGGGGGTGGTGGGCTATGTGCTTTCAGCGGGCAGGAGCAGTGCAAAGGTGCTTTTGATCGTCGACCGGAACAGCGCAGTGGATGCTCTGGTACAAAGAACCCGGGCACGGGGTCTTGTCCAGGGAACGGCCGGCAGCCTTTGCCGGTTTGATTACGCCCTTCGCAAACTCGATATCAAGGTGGGAGACGTGGTGGTTACCTCGGGATTCGACGGCATTTATCCCAAAGGGATCCGCGTGGGCCATATTTCAAAAATTGTCCGCCGGAACGCCGGCCTGTTCCAGGAAGTGGAGGTGACGCCGTATGTTGATTTTACAAAGATCGAAGAAGTGATGGTCGCACAAAATATGGTCCGGCCAGATGATACACCGGATGATACACCGGATGTCAGGCCCGATAATCTGGAAGAGTAATGCATTTTTTTGTCTACCTTGTTTTCAGCGTTCTGCTGGTTTGTCTTCAGACCACGGTTTTACCTGTTTTCCCGAAATTTTTTGCCCAGTTTGACCTGCTTGTTCCTTTGATCGTTTTTCTCACACTGTTCAGATCCAGCGCCGGCATTATGCCGGTCATCCTGATAGCGGGCAGCCTGATGGATCTGCTTTCCGGCGGAAGCGGCGGGGTGTATATTATTACTTATCTGATGATTTTTGCCTGTTTCAGAAACACGCCCGGATATTTTCATTTTAAAAATCAGGTGCTGTTTCAGATTGTGCTGCTGCTGGCCGTGCTGTTGGAAAACGTGGTCTTTAATTTGGTTCTTTCTCTTCAGACGCAGGCGGTTCATTTGTCTTTTAACGCGGGGCGTGTATTGGCGGTTGCGCTTTTCTGGGCCCTCATCGGCGGCCCGTTTTTTTATGGCCTTTTTAATGTTGTCTTTAATGAGGTCGATCAATTGATTACCGGGGGGCTGAGGGAGAAAATATAGAGATGCTGCTTTTTTCCGCGTCAATTGGCTTATCGAATTTCCATCAGGTTGAGCATCAGTTTCATAAGCAGGGTCTGATCGATTGATGACATCCCAGAACACCCAGTCATATTTTTACAATGTGGACAATGAGTGGTTCCGTCGGCGGCTCTTTGGCGTGATGATGGTGGTCTTTTTTGCGTTCGGCATTCTGGCGCTGCGGTTGTTTTATCTGCAGATTATCCAGGGAGACCATTACTTTACCATGTCCAAAAATAATTGCATTCGTATCCAGCGCATCAAGCCGGTGCGGGGGCTTATTTTTGACCGAAACGGCACTTTGCTGGTGGAAAACCGGCCGTCTTTTGATTTGCAAATAATTCCCAATGATGCCCGTCCTGTTGAGGAAACCATTGAAAAGCTGCTGAAGTATGTGCCTGCGTTCAGCGATGGGATTCGACAGCGCCTGTGCCAGAAGAAAATTGTATCTGGATACCAGCCGCAGCTTTTGCAACAGGATATTGGCCGGGATGCCCTGGCGTCTGTTTCCGCCCACCGGTTTGAATTGCCCGGCATCGTTATCGATATCAACGCCCGCCGCAATTATCTCTATGACGCGCTTTCTGCGCATTTGATCGGCTATCTCGGGGAAATCAACGCATCGGAACTTCAGAAAGAAATTTACCGTTACAAGGAAAGCGGGGACTTTATTGGGCGGTATGGTGTTGAAAAATCTTTTGACGCCCATTTGAGCGGGGTCCCCGGTGGCCGAATTATACAGATGAATGCCGTAGGGCAGCTTGTCAACGTGCTGGATACGGTGGCGGCGGAACCGGGAAACAATGTATATCTGACCATTGACTATGCGTTGCAGTCAACCGCTGAAACACTGCTCAAAGACGAGGCCGGCGCCATTGTTGCCATGGACCCCAACTCCGGCGATATCCTTGCCATGGCAAGCAGTCCGAAATTTTCCCAGAATGATTTTGTTAACGGCATTTCAAAAGATCAGTGGGAAGCGCTGATATCTGATCCGGATCGCCCGATGATGAATAAAGCGGTCTCCGGGGTCTATCCCCCGGCCTCTACCTATAAAATTGTGACGGCTATTGCCGCCCTGGAAGAAGGAATGATCGATGAAAGCACTACCTTTTACTGTCCCGGCAGTTATCAGTATGGGAACCGGTCCTATGGCTGCTGGAAAGGGGAAGGGCATGGAAAAATGAATATAACAGACGCGCTGGCCCAGTCCTGTGATGTTTTTTTCTATCATGTGGGCCGCAAGATCGGCGTGGACCGGCTGGCCTGGTACGCAAGAGGCTGCGGCCTGGGGTCCCGCACCGGCATTCATCTGGACATGGAATCCGACGGGCTCGTGCCCACGGCGGCATGGAAAAAAAGACGAACCGGGATTTCATGGCAGGGGGGGGAAAACCTGTCCATTGCCATTGGGCAGGGGTATAATCTGGTCACCCCGCTGCAGCTGGCGGTTATGTTCGGTGCCGTGGCAAACGGCGGCACCCTTTTTCGACCATTGATTTATAAAACCATAGAGACTGCTGGCGGCCATGTTTTAAAAACCCGGCAGCCGGAAATTATCGGAAAACTTCCGGTGTCGGAAAAGACACTGGCCCTTGTCCGTCAGGGATTAGACGAAGTGGTCAGCGACAAGCACGGCACGGGCCACTGGTATGTTTATGACAAGGAGTTTCATATCAGCGGCAAAACCGGCACTGCACAGGTGGTTTCCAAAAAAACCGAGAAAGAATCCAAAAAAAAGAATCAGGCCGCGTCCTATGATTCTCACGCGTGGTTTGTGGGATACGCGCCCACGGACCAGTCTGAAATCGTGGTGTCTGTCCTGGTGGAGCACGGCAAACATGGGTCCAGTGGGGCCGGCCCCATTGCCAAGGAAATGATTGTTTCTTATCTGAAAAATATGATAGACAGGTCAGCAACCGCGACTACTGAATAAAGGAGATAAAAAAAATGTCAGGCCCGAACACGAATACTGATCCTGCTGCCAATAAAGACAATGAAAATACCGCACCTTCTCATTTTATCCGGCACATTATTGATGAAGACGGACAAACCGGCAAGTACGATAACCGTGTGGTCACCCGGTTTCCGCCGGAGCCCAATGGATATCTCCATATTGGTCATGCAAAGTCCATTTGTCTGAATTTCGGGCTTGCGGCTGACTATAACGGCACATGCCACCTGCGTTTTGACGATACCAACCCGGGCAAGGAAAACGTTGAGTATGTCAATTCCATCATGGAAGACGTTCGCTGGCTGGGTTTTGACTGGAAAGACCATCTTCATTA
Organism: Desulfobacterales bacterium; assembly: GCA_963675805.2. Lineage (GTDB taxonomy): Bacteria > Desulfobacterota > Desulfobacteria > Desulfobacterales > Desulfosalsimonadaceae > SURF-3. The sequence continues at coordinate 211,273 of CAXXNU010000008.1, forward strand.
TACTTCGGATTATTTTGACCGGCTCTATGATTGCGCGGTTGAGCTTATCAAACGGGGCAAAGCATATGTGGACGATCAGAGTGCGGAAGCCATCCGCCAGCATCGGGGCACATTAAAGGAGCCGGGCATCGACAGCCCCTACCGCGACCGTACCGTCGACGAAAATCTGGCCCGGTTTGAAAAAATGAAAGGCGGTGAATTTGAAGAAGGCGCGTGCGTGTTGCGGGCCAAAATCGACATGGCGGCGCCGAATATTATCATGCGGGACCCGACCCTGTACCGCATCCGCAAGCTGACCCACCACCGGACCCAAGACCAGTGGTGCATTTATCCCATGTATGACTTTGCCCATTGTTTGTCCGATTCCTTTGAAAAAATCACCCATTCCATCTGCACCCTGGAATTTAAAAACAACCGGGATCTCTATGACTGGGTGCTGGACGCCCTGGCAGTGTATCATCCCCAGCAGATAGAATTTGCAAGACTCAATCTAAGCTATACCGTTTTGAGCAAACGGAAACTTATCACCCTGGTGGACGATCACCATGTTTCCGGATGGGATGATCCCCGCATGCCCACTATCTCAGGATTGCGGCGTCGGGGGTACACGCCGGAATCGATCAGAAATTTCTGTGAACGCATCGGTGTGGCCCGTCGGGACAGTGTTGTGGATGTGGCGCTTCTGGAGTTCAGCATCCGTGAGGTGCTTAACAAAAATGCCCCCCGGATGATGGCGGTGCTGAATCCGCTGCGGGTGGTCATTGAAAATTTTCCGGAAGGAAAAACAGAGGAGGTGACAGCGGTCAATAATCCCGAGGACAGCACCATGGGCACCCGGGCGCTGCCGTTTTCCAAAGTCTTGTACATTGAACAGGATGACTTTATGGAAGATCCCCCCAAGAAATATTTTCGTCTTGCGCCGGGTCGTGAAGTGCGCCTGCGGTATGCCTATTTTATCACCTGCACGGATGTAATCAAAGATGATACTGGCCGGGTGATAGAATTGCGATGCACCTATGATCCTGAAACCCGGGGCGGGGATGCGCCGGACGGCAGAAAGGTAAAAGCCACCCTGCACTGGGTATCGGCCGATCATGCGGTGGATGCCGAGGTGCGGCTCTATGAAAATCTGTTTACCATTGAAAATCCGGGCGCTGCGGAATATTTTAAATCAGCTTTGAATGAAAATTCCGTTCAAGTTCTGCAAGGATGCAAACTGGAACCCGGCCTTGGGGCGGTGGACCCCGGGTACCGGTGTCAGTTTGAACGGCTGGGATATTTTAGCGCGGATATAAAAGATTTTACCCCGGATCATCCGGTGTTTAACCGGATTGTGACATTGCGTGACATGTGGGCAAAAATCAAAAAACAGCAGAACAAATAAGGTCTGCAATTTCATATTAAAATGGGTTTTAAAATGCTTTCTGACAAATTTTTCCTTGACGACGCCCGGTTCGGTATTAACTTCAATATAAAGCTTAACCGGCAATGGGTTTTAGTCTCAAAACAACAAATAAAATAAGAACCATTGACTTTCCAACCTGTAACCTTCTGCTACGGAGGTGAGATTATGAACAGAATATGCATCGAAGTCAAAGAATATGAAGAGATCCTGCCGGAACTTCAGCAGGTACTGGAGGAACTTGATGACGATCTGATCGGTGAGGATCTGCTCTGGATCTAAATACCGGCACGGTAAATTTAAAAAAAATGATCAAAATGTGATCTAAGAATTTGATATAGACTGCAGGCAGCGGCACAGACAAGGGCCGCTGCCTTTTTGTTTTGTAAAAAGTGTCAAATAGAGTATAATTAGTCGCTAAAACGGTTCGAAGAAAATGGAAATCAACCGGAAATCCAATCACAGGGAGGTGCGTGCATGCTGGACTTTACCTTAACCGAAGAGCAGGAACAATTAAGATTGAAAGCCCGGGAATTTGCCCTGGAAAATGTGTTGCCGGTGGCGGCCTACTATGATGAAATTGATGAAACCCCGGTCCATGTGTTGAAAAAAGCCTTTGAAGCAGGACTCACGAACGGCGATATCCCCAAACAATACGGGGGCAAGGGATACGGCATGACCGAGGGGGTGATCATTACCGAAGAAATTGCTGCCGCGTGTCCGGGGATTGCCACTTCTGTATTTGATAATTCCTTAGGCATGGAGCCTCTGATCCTTTCGAATAACGAAGCAGCCAAGGAAAAATATCTCACCAAAATCGCAAATGGATTCAAACTGATCAGTTTTGCCACATCCGAACCCATGATGGGATCAGACGTCTCCGGCATTCGCTGCACTGCAACGGAAGACGGAGATCATTATATCCTAAACGGCACCAAATACTGGGTAACCAATGGCGGACTGGCGGATTATTTTTCCATTTTTGCCACCACCGATCCGAAATCCGCCCACCAAGGCATTTGCGCGTTTCTGGTGGAAAAAGACTGGGAAGGGGTGACCGTGGGCAAGGCCATCCCCAAACTGGGCCAGCGGTGCTCCAATACGGTGGGCATCAATTTCAAAGACGTGCGGGTCCCCAAGGAAAATATGCTGGCCCCACCGGGCAAGGGGTTTGTCTTGGCCATGAAGACATTTTCGCGCACCCGGGCCGCCATTGGTGCATTTGCCGTGGGAGCGGCCCGATCGGCCATGGAATATGCCCTGGAATACGCCAAAAAGCGCAGGGCATTTGGCACACCAGTATCCAATTTCCAATCCATTCAGTTCAAACTGGCGGAAATGTACCAAAAAGTGGAAACGTCCCGGCTGCTGGTCTGGAAAGCGTCCTGGGAAGCAGACAACGGTATGGATCCCACCATTTCAGCCTCTATTGCCAAATTTTACGCCACGGAAAAGGCCCTGGAAGTGGTCAATGAGGCCCTGCAGATTTTCGGCGGCTACGGATATACAAAAATGTATCCCATTGAAAAACTCTACCGGGACATCCGACTCTACCGCATTTATGAGGGCACCAGTGAAATTCAGCGCATGATTGTCTCCGGGTTTGTGTTAAACAGTTATCAATCCGTGATGCCGCCTCTTGAAGATCTGCCGGTCCACTGGACCAGGGATCCTGCCGAGATCAACCAGCCGGACGACGAGGCTACCACCGCATGGCGCTGCAAAATCTGCGGCTATGTGCATTACGGTGAAGAAGCTCCGGAACAGTGCCCTTACTGTTTTTTCCCAAAGGCATCGTTTAAAAAATGTGAATAATTTTTCAAGTCCATGAAAACCGGGCTATCCGGAACCAGGATGGCTTACTTAATGGTAACCAGTTCATAATTCCGGGAACCGAGGCCAATGGTTTCGGCATATTTAAGCTGGTAAGCCCAGTCAATTTTGGGATACACCCCTTTAAACTTATCTTCTCCGGGGCCGTGGCTGGTTTTCAGGCAGGTGTTGGGGAGCGCCGGCGCATTGTTGACCAGGTCCACGCTGGCCTGGTCAATGGCCACCGGGTCGGTTGCGGCCACCACACCGATATCTCCGACAATGGGGGCATCGTTGTAAGGCAGGCAGTCACATCCCGGAGAAACGTGATTTATGAAATTAATAAAAAAGGATTTTCCGGTTTTTGAATCCAATACGCCTTTTGTATATTCCACCATCCGTTCCAGAAATACGGGGACAGACTGATTCCATTGGATTTGAATCGCATTGTTTTCACAGACAATAATGCATTCGCCGCATCCGATGCACTTTTCCGGATCAATCTGCGCTTTTTTTTCAGACAAAGATATTGCGTGCTGGGCGCAATGTTTTACGCATTCGCCGCATCCGATGCATTTTTTCTTTTTCACTTTGGGCGCCACATCCGAATGCTGTGCCATCTTGCCGTGACGGGAAGCGCAGCCCATGCCGATGTTTTTGATAGTCCCGCCGTAGCCGGACAGTTCATGCCCTTTAAAATGGGCTACCGAAATCAGGGCATCGGCATTGATGATTTCGGTGCCGATAAACACCTTTTCAAATTGTTTCTGGCCGATGATGACCTCTGTTTCCGAACGTCCCCGAAGGCCATCGGCAATCACCAACGGCGCTTCGATCACTGAATAGTCAAAACCGTTCTGGATGGCCGTGACCAGATGATGGGGCGCGTCTCCCCGGGTCCCGGCGTAAAGGGTGTTGGCGTCGGTGAGAAACGGATGAGCGCCGGCGGCTTTGACGGTTTTGACAATCTGCCGAATATACACGGGACGGATAAATGCCGTGTTCCCAAGTTCTCCAAAGTGCAGTTTGATCGCCGTCAAATCTCTTTTTTTGACCCGGTCTGCCAGGCCGGCAGCCGTCAAAAGCCCATCTAATTTTGAAAGAAAATTTTTTTTGTAGGTGGCGTGAAAATCGCTAAAATAAACAGTGCTTGACATCATATCCTCCGGGATGGTTGTGTTTTTTTTGTGGCGATCTGAAATTTTATTCGTTTTTTTTATACGGATATCATATGTGGCGAAATGAAAAAAGAGGGCAACCTCTCGGAAAATTCCCCGAGGTCGATTTTAAAATTTTTATTCATCATTTCTGACTAATTTTCATTATGGTAACAGAGTTTTATTTTTTTTTCGTCCGTCCCGGCAGAAGCCTTCAGCATTTGGCAGGGGGTTGCGAAAGCCATGGTTGACCGGCGGTTATTGAGCCATTTTGATTGGGGGCTTTTCATCATCACATTCCTGATCTGTCTGGTGGGGCTGATTCTGTTATACAGTGCCATTCACGTTGATGACGCTGCGTCACAGATTTCCATATTTTATAAGCAACTTGTCTGGATCGGGCTTGGGTTTGGTATCATGGCCTGTGTATCCGGGTTCCATTATAAACATCTAGATAAGTGGGCACCGGCCATTTACATCATTAGCCTGGTGCTTCTTATCTGTGTTCATTTCTTCGGCAGGCATGCCGGTGGCTCCACCCGATGGCTGGTTCTGGGGCCGCTCAATCTGCAACCCTCGGAACCGGTCAAAATTGCCGTTATCATTATTTTGGCCCGGTATTTCGCTCACAACGCACAGAAAACCGGATTGACATTACGGGAACTTTTAACACCGATGGTGCTCGTTTCGATTCCGTTTTTTCTGGTGGCCACCCAGCCTGATCTGGGAACCGCCGGAACCATCCTCTTGATTGCCGCGGCGATGACGGTTTTTACAAAAGTTGAGCGCAAAACATTTATTGTCCTGTCCATGGTGGTGGTGCTTGCGATACCGGCTGGATGGAAAATTCTGGAGCCTTATCAGAAAGAGCGGCTCCATACCCTGCTTTCACCGGAGAGTGATCCGCTGGGAGCCGGATACCATATCCGGCAGTCCAAAATAGCGGTGGGGTCGGGGCAGGTGTTTGGAAAAGGCTATCTTGAGGGAACCCAGAAAAAATTATCATTCCTTCCGGAACAACATACGGATTTTATTTTTTCAGTGCTTGCCGAGGAATGGGGATTTGCCGGGTCTGTGCTGGTATTGTTCATGTTTCTGCTGCTCATTGCGTTTGCGGTCAACATTGCCAGCGGTTGCCGGGATGCATTTGGCACTATCCTGTGTGTGGGCATTGCCGCCATGATTTTCTTGCAGGTATTTGTGAATATGGCCATGGTGATGGGACTGATGCCGGTGGTGGGTATGCCGCTGCCGCTGGTCAGTTATGGCGGATCATCGATCTTCACGATTTTTCTCGGCATCGGGTTGTTGATGAACGTCAGCATCCGTCGATATGTGAAACAATAATGTTTCATTATGAAGGAAAATACTTGAAAAATTATCAAATATGGGATTGGATGGCAAACGTTGAATCGGCCGGCCACAACCGGCATATAAAAAACGAATAATTTTGCAAAAATACTTTGACAACACCATTCATCAGTGATAATGCCTGTTGTTTAAATTAATAAAAGATGTGGTAACATCAACAATATAAATTTGTTAAGTGACAGCGATTTCGGGCGGAGGTTTTTATGGTAAGTTTGAATGGTACTGTAGTAATCCAGATTATCAATTTTTTGTTTCTGATATGGGCGCTGAATGCTGTTTTATACAAACCGATCAGGCGGATCCTTGCCCAGAGAAACGAAAAAATTTTCGGACTCGAAAACGGCATTGACGAGTCTGAAAGTAAAGTGCGGGAGAAGGATCAGGCGCTCAAGTCCGGCATCAAAAAGGCCCGTGAAAACGGACTCAAGGAAAAAGAAGCCTTGGAAAATGAAGCCAGAGATGAAGAGTCTAAAATCATAGAGAAAATTAATGAAAAAGCCCGCAAGGACCTTGCGGACATCCGGGCAAGAATCACCAAAGAGGCAGATGATGCCCGGCAGGCGCTTCTCAAGGAAGTTGACAGTTTTGCTGAAGATATCAGCCGGCGCATCTTAGGGAGGGCAATTTAATGAAACCAATGAGATGGATGCAGAACCGTTTTCCTGTTGTTTTAACTGCAGCGCTTTTTTTGACTTTCGCAGCCGCTGATGTCGTTCTGGCGTCTGCCGGTGGTGACCATGGCGCTGCCCACGGTGGCGGCTGGGCCGCAACCGATACCTACCGTGTAATGAATTTTGCCGTCCTGGCAATTGCCTTATTTTTTCTGCTACGCAAACCCGCTTCCCAGTTCTTGAATGATCGCATTCAAAACATACGTGAACAGCTTAAGGAGCTGGAAGCCAAAAAAACGGCCGCAGAAAGTAAACTTGCGGAATACGAAGAAAAACTCGCCACACTGAGTGGTGAAGAAGAAAAAATTATTGATCAATACAGGCAGCAGGGCCAAGCATTGCGGGACAAGATCCTTCAAGAAGCCGCATCCGCAGCGGAAAAATTGGAAGAGCAGGCCCGGCGGACCATTGATCATGAATTTAAGCAGGCAAGACATCAGCTTGAGGCGGAAGTTCTTGAAAAAGCCATTGCAAAGGCTGAAGAAATATTAAAAAAGAATATAACTGACCAGGATCAGGATAATCTTGTGGATGAATACTTAACCAAGGTGGTGACGAAGTGAGAAGTTCAGCGATTGCGAGACGATATGCCAAAGCACTGATTTTGATTGGTAAGGAAGATGGCAATGCCGAAACCTACCGGGAGGAACTGGATACCATTGTCGGCCTGATGGACAAAGAACCAACGCTCGAACAGGCAGTCAGCAATCCTCTTTACAATGCTGCCAGCCGTCGCAATGTTCTGCTGGCCGTCATCGAAAAGCTTAGCGTATCCAAAGTCATCAAATCATTTGCTTTACTGTTGTTCGACAAGGGGCGGATTGGTTTTCTGCGGGATATTGCCCGGAACTACAGCGTTTTTGCTGATGAGTTAAAAGGGATTGTTCGGGCGGATCTCACAACGGCCGCCGACCTGACCGAAGAAACCCTTGATCAGATCCGAAATTCTCTTTCCAAGATGACCGGAAAGGATGTTCTTCTGGAAACCCGGACAGATGCCGGTCTGATCGGCGGAATTGTAACGAGGATAGGAGACCTTGTGTTGGATGGAAGCATCAGAACACAATTACAAAATATGAGAGAATCATTAAAAAGGGGTGAGAGTGTCTAATGGAAATTAAAGCCGAAGAAATAAGTCAGATTATTAAAGACCAGATTCAGGATTTTGACAAGAAGATCGAACTCAGTGAGACCGGTACTGTCTTGTCAATCGGTGATGGGATCGCCCGTGTTTATGGCCTTGAAAAAGTTCAGGCATTGGAGCTTGTTGAATTTCCTGGTGGTGTTCTCGGGCTAGCGCTGAACCTTGAAGAAGATAACGTGGGCGTTGCGCTGTTGGGCGAAGATATCCACATCAAAGAAGGGGATATCGTTAAACGGACCGGGCGTATTGCAGAAGTACCGGTCGGGGAAGCTGTTTTAGGACGTGTTTTGGATGCCGCCGGTCAGCCGCTTGACGGCAAAGGCCCGGTTGAGGCTACTGAAACACGCCGTATTGAAATGGTGGCCCCGGGTGTTATCGCCCGAAAAAGTGTACACGAGCCTTGTTACACCGGTTTAAAGGCGGTTGACGGCATGACGCCGGTGGGTCGCGGTCAGCGTGAATTGATTATTGGCGACCGGCAGATCGGTAAAACCGCTGTTGCCATTGACGCTATTCTGGCTCAGAAAAATACGGATATCTATTGTATTTATGTTGCCTGTGGTCAGAAAAAATCAACCGTTGCCCAGGTAATTTCGGTTCTTGAAAAACACGGTGCCATGGAATACACCACGGTTATCTCAGCCTGTGCCTCTGACCCGGCAGCCCAGCAGTATCTTGCCCCCTATGCCGGATGCTCCATGGGTGAATACTTTCGCGATAATGGAAAGCACGCCCTGATAATTTATGATGACCTTTCCAAGCAGGCGGTGGCCTATCGTCAGGTGTCTCTGTTGTTGCGTCGTCCGCCGGGACGTGAGGCGTTTCCTGGCGACATTTTTTACAACCACTCCCGTCTGCTTGAACGTGCTGCCAAATTGAACGATGAACTCGGCGCCGGCTCATTAACCGCCCTGCCGATTATTGAAACACAGGCTGGTGACGTTTCCGCATTTATTCCGACGAACGTTATTTCCATTACCGATGGCCAGATTTATCTGGAACCCAGTCTGTTCTTCGCTGGTGTTCGGCCGGCCATTAATGTCGGCCTTTCCGTTTCCCGCGTTGGCGGTGCCGCACAGGAAAAAGCCATGAAGCAGGTTGCCGGTACATTGCGACTGGACCTTGCCCAATACCGTGAACTCGAATCATTTGCCGCTTTTGGTTCTGATCTTGATGCCTCCACACAAAAGCAGCTCACCCGCGGTGCGCGCCTGGTTGAAATTTTGAAGCAGCCCCAGTATCAGCCGCTGCCCCTTGAAAAACAGGTTTCCATTATGTTCGCCGGTACCAAGGGATATCTTGATGAACTGCCGCTGAATGTTCTGGAGAAATATGAAGCAGGCCTTTACCAGTTTATTGAAAATCGCTTTCCCCAGATTTTCAGCGGTATTGCCGAAGAGAAAAAAATATCAGATGAAATGGAAAAATTGCTGAACAAAGCACTTGCCGAATACGGTGATGAGTTCAAGGATACCATTAAGTAAGCGGTTATTCCATACCAATAATTGAACAAATCTTGCTGATAAGGGCAGTAAACATATGGCGACATTAAAAGAAGTACAACAAAAAATATCTAGCGTCAAAAAGACCCGGCAGATTACCAAAGCCATGAACATGGTGGCGACCTCCCGGTTACGCGGCGCTCAGACCGCCATGGAGGCATTTCGGCCTTACGCTGAAAAGTTTTCTGAGGTATTGGGTAATATTGCTGATAAAGCAGGAGATGATGCAAGTCCCTTGTTAACGCCCCGTGATGAAGTGAACCGCGTGAACATCGTTTTAATGACTTCTGACCGTGGACTCTGCGGCGGATTCAATATTAATCTGATGGAAGCCGCTGAAAAACTGATGAATGAAAAGATGAGTCAGGGAATTGAAGTTTCATTCACCAATTTCGGAAAAAAAGGGCGAGACCGGTGCCGCAACAGCAAATTTCAGATAACAAAAGAATATTTAGGAGTTGTCGGCGGTAAGATAGGGTTTAATATGGCATCCACCTCCGGTCAGGAGTTGATTGACGGTTTTTTGAATGGCAGTTATGACGAAGTTTATGTCGTTTATGCCAATTTTCGGGGCATGGCTTCTCAGCCGCCGGTTATCAAAAAACTGTTGCCCATTCCGGTCATCGAATCTGCCGATGTTGAAGTGGATAAGGATCAGCCTTATCTTGCGGAACATATCATTGAGCCGTCCCCAGACGAATTGTTGAATGAGATGCTTCCGAAAAATATTTACATTCAGATTTTCAATGCACTGCTTGAAACATCCACCAGCGAGCATGCGGCCCGCATGAAAGCAATGGATAACGCAACCAAGGCATGTAACGACATGATCGAAAGTCTGACGTTGGCATATAACAAAGCCCGCCAGGCTGCAATTACCATGGAGCTGATGGATATCATCGGCGGTGCTGAAGCGCTCAAGGGATAACCCGCAAAATCATACTTGCATTATATAGTCTTTTAGGAGGTCTTTCAAATGGGAGAAAACATAGGTAAGATTACACAGGTAATGGGTCCTATTGTCGATGTTGAATTCGCACAGGGCAATCTGCCTGAGATACTTACGGCACTTTTAATCACCAACAAGACAATCAACGACGAACCTGACAATCTGGTTGTTGAAGTCGCCCAGCATTTAGGGGATAATATTGTCCGCACCATTGCAATGGATGTAACAGACGGTCTTGTTCGGGGTGAACCGGTTAAAGATACCGGCAAACCGATTATGATGCCAGTGGGCGAGGCGTCTTTGGGCCGGGTGATGAACGTTGTCGGCAGACCCGTGGACGGACTCGGGGAAGTCAGTCATGAAAAAATGATGCCGATTCACCGTCAGGCCCCCAAACTGACTGAACAGGATACATCCGTGCACGTTCTTGAAACAGGGGTCAAAGTTATCGACCTTCTGGTACCGTTCCCCCGTGGTGGTAAAATGGGAATGTTTGGTGGTGCCGGTGTCGGTAAAACCGTTATCATGATGGAAATGGTAAACAATATTGCCATGCATCATGGTGGTATTTCCGTGTTCGCCGGCGTGGGGGAAAGAACCCGTGAAGGGAATGACCTTTACCATGAAATGAAGGATTCAGGCGTTCTCCCGAAAGCCGCATTGATTTACGGCCAGATGACGGAGCCGCCAGGAGCCCGCGCCCGTGTAGCGCTTTCCGCTTTGACCTGTGCTGAATACTTCAGAGATGTTGAAGGCCAGGACGTGCTGATTTTTATCGACAATATTTTCCGGTTCACCCAGGCCGGTTCTGAGGTATCCTCATTGCTTGGACGTATGCCTTCCGCGGTAGGGTATCAGCCGACACTGGCAGTCGATCTTGGCGGTCTGCAGGAACGGATTACGTCTACCGATAAGGGATCGATTACAGCGGTCCAGTGTGTTTACGTGCCTGCTGACGACTTGACAGACCCTGCACCGGCCACCACATTCGCCCATCTTGACGGAACCGTTGTTCTTTCACGCCAGATTGCGGAGCTTGGTATCTATCCTGCGGTGGATCCCCTTGACTCCACCTCCCGGATTCTGGATCCAGCCTATATCGGCGATGAGCACTACCAGGTTGCCCGTGAAGTCCAGCAGATTCTTCAGAAATACAAAGAGCTTCAGGACATTATCGCTATTCTGGGTATGGATGAACTCTCGGATGAGGATAAAATTACCGTTTCCCGTGCCCGAAAAATGCAGCGTTTCCTGTCACAGCCATTCCATGTGGCGGAAACATTTACCGGTCTTGCCGGTGAATATGTAAAGATCGTTGATACCATCAAAGGATTCAAGGAAATTTGTGAAGGCAAACACGATGATCTTCCGGAACAGGCTTTCTATATGGTGGGAACCATTGAAGCGGCCCGGGAAAAAGCAAAGAAAATGTCTTCATAATCTAATTTAAGAAATTAGGGGAAACTCATGGCTGAATTAATAAAATTGGAAGTCGTAACCCCGGCCAAAAATGTTGTCAGCGAAAATGTTCAGATTGTTATGGCGCCTGGAACACTCGGTGAATTTGGTGTGCTGAAAGGGCATACCCCATTTTTGACCTCATTGAAGCCCGGTCGCATAACCTATAAGGATTCTTCCGGCAAAGAAAAAGTAATTTTTGTCAGCGGTGGTTTTTCAGAAGCGCTTCCGGATCGCGTCACTATACTGGCAGAATCGGCTGAGAGACGTCGTGATATTGATATTGACCGGGCACGTGCAGCTCTTGAACGCGCACAACAGCGGCTGGCCCAGGAAAAAGCGGATAATCTCAGCTTCGAGCGGGCCAAAGCAGCATTGTATCGTGCCCTCGAAAGAATCAAGATCGCAGAGACCAGGGGTTTATAGAAATTTATTTAAATCACCCATATTAAAATGCTGTTGTCGATTGTTTTTGACAATATCAACACATAAAAAGTCAACCTGCAAAAGTAGAAAAGGACAAATCATATTCTGGTTTGTCCTTTTTTTTTAAAATTTCACAACCGGTGTGGAAGGTCACAGATGAATCACATTAAAAATAGTCTGGGAATAATCATCCTTGCGGCGGGCAAAGGAACCCGCATGAAATCGGATAAAGCAAAAGTGCTTCACCCCTTGTCAGGCTGTCCCATGATTATCCATGTGGTGGATACTGCCCTGGAAGTGGTTGACGAATCAGATATTGTTGTTGTTGTCGGCCATCAGGCAGAGAGCGTTACCAAAGTTGTCTTAGAAACGGCGAAAGTGCGATTTGCCGTCCAGGAAGTTCAAAAAGGGACCGGTCATGCCGTTCAGTGCGCACTGCCTTTTTTGTCAAAAAATTGTTCGCATGTCGTCATTTTGTCCGGTGACGTGCCATTGATCAGCAAATCATCCATTGAAACCCTTGTTGACGAGCATGTGAATCAGAATAATGATATCACCGTGTTGGGAGTCTGTCTTGAAAATCCATATGGATATGGTCGATTGGTTCAAAGTGAAACCGGCGGTGTATCAAAAATTGTGGAGGAAGCTGATGCTGCTGACCATGAAAAACAGATTAACCAAGTAAATTCAGGGGTATACTGTGTAAGAAAAGATTTTCTGGAAAGGGCATTGATTGCTGTGACCCCTGATAACAATCAAAATGAAATTTACCTTACAGACATCGTTCATATTGCCAGCTGCCACCACAAAAAAATCGGATTGAAAATTTGTGAAAATTCAACCGAAGTAATGGGGGTGAACACCTTGCAGGATTTGCGCAACATAGAAGCCATGCTGCTGGATTCATGAAAATATCTTGACTTTAAAACATTGCAAATATTATAACTTAATCAAACAAGTGAGGTAGAAATTGGATAACGATAATGTGATGCTCCAATTCGATCAAATCGAACAGAAGATTGGCAGTTTAATTAAACGGTGTAGTTCCATGGAGGCTTTGAATCAGGAACTTTCCGACAAAGTGAAAAACTTGGAGACGGAACTTAAACAAAAGATTGAAGCAGAAAACAAACATTCGGAACAAAAAGCACTGATTCGTTCTAAGGTTGATAACATTCTGGCAAAATTAGACAATATAAATGATGCCGGGTAAAAACAAATTTATAGTTGGGAAAACAGTAGCTGACTTGTGGAGCAGGTAATAAAAATAGAAATTTTAGGTGAAACCTTTAAATTTAAGTCCGATGGGAACCGTCAAAGTTTAAAAGAGGTACTGCGGTATTTAATGACCGAACTCCACAAAGTTGAAGAACAATTCCCTTCCCACGCGTTAAAAACCAATAAATTAGCTATCATTGTCATGACAGCATTAAATATATCCAAGCAGTATGTTGAGCTTGCAAACAGTCATACGGACTTTTTGGAGACTGTTTCAACGCGGACGTCAAAACTGGATGAAATGATAGAAAACCGTTAGACTTGCATTTTGTTCACTGGTTTTTAACAAGAGAAACAGACATACCTTAGTAACGATAAGTTGATGTTTATTTTTACCCCTGCTGTTCTCGTGATTGGATGATGTCCCTTGACCCAACACTAACATTAAGGGGGCCTTCGCTGGTTTTGGTGTGCAAGTTCCGCTAGTACGGAAAAGCCTGAAAAAACTATAAGGCGCCCACCTTGACAGTCAGGTTCAAGGTTTATCCGACACGGTTTCGGGCGGGGGTATATTTTTATCCGCTATTGCTTCGTCCCCGGCAATGGTGCCTTGCTACTCCGTTTGTTATTCCCTGATTCTTCTTTACAGCATTTTTTATCAAAAAAAATTGTTTCTTTGGATAGTGCCGCCATTGCGGAGGGCTTATCATATATTGAACGTATCATGTGCAGGAGAAAATAAATGGATGGAACATATATTTTATTAATGGTTGTCGGCGCAGCCGTTGGGTTTGTCGGTGCGTATTTCTACCGTGAACGTATTGTTTCACAGAAAATCAAAGACGCCGATGATAAAGCCCGGATGATTGTCGAAACGGCTGAGCGAAAATCAGAAGCCCTTGTCAAGGAAGCTCAGCTAGAGGCTAAAGACCGTCTTTTTAAAATGAAAAGCGATTTTGACGCTGAAACTGTTGAAGCCCGGGCGGAACTGAAAAAGCTGGAAAATCGCCTTCAGCAAAAAGAAGAAAACCTGGAAAAGAAGAATGAGCAGGTGGAACTTCAGCAGAAAGAGGTTATCCGAAAAGAAAAGGAACTGAACAAGCGGGACAGTAAGTTGTCTGGCATGGAAAAAAGTTATAATGAGCTAATAGAAACGCAGAAAAAACAGTTGGAAGCCATATCCGGTCTTACGGCAGAGGGCGCAAAAGAGCTTTTGATTCAGTCAATGGAAAATGAAGCGCGTCACGATGCCGCAAAGATTGTCAAACGAATTACGGCTGAAGCAAAAGAAAACGCGGATAAAGAAGCCAAAAAAATAATGGCAACCGCCATTCAGCGCTACGCCGGGGATTATGTGGCAGAGCGCACAGTATCGGTTGTTCAGCTTCCGGATGATGAAATGAAAGGGCGGATTATCGGCCGGGAAGGCAGAAATATTCGTGCGCTGGAGGCCGCCACCGGTATTGATTTGATTATTGATGATACTCCTGAAGCGGTGATCCTTTCCGGGTTCAATCCGGTCCGCCGGGAGGTTGCCCGCTTATCTCTGATCCGGTTGATTGAAGACGGGCGGATCCATCCGGCCCGCATTGAGGACATTGTTAAAAAAGTAACCGAAGAGGTTGAGGTTGAGATTAAAGAAGCGGGGGACCAGGCGGCCTTTGACCTTGGGGTTCATGGTATAAACAATGAATTGATCAAGGTTCTGGGCCGATTAAAATACCGCACCAGTTATGCCCAGAATGTTTTGCAGCATTCCGTTGAGGTGGGTTTTTTCTGCGGAGTCATGGCCGCCGAACTGGGTTTGAATGTAAAACTGGCCAAACGGATGGGGTTGCTTCACGATATTGGAAAAGCTGTTGACCATGAAGTGGATGGCGCCCATGCGGATATCGGGGCAAAGCTGGCCAAAAAATATGGCGAATCGCCCAAAGTGGTTCACGCCATCGCCGCGCATCATGAAGCCGTTCCGCCGGAGTCTGTTTATGATCTTCTGGTTCAGGCAGCAGACAGCCTTTCTGGAGCCCGTCCCGGGGCTCGAAAAGAGCTCTTGGAAAATTATATTAAACGCCTGGATGAACTCGAAGGCATTGCCAACTCATTTAAAGGGGTTTCCAATTCTTACGCTATTCAGGCCGGCCGCGAATTGCGCGTGATTGTGGATGGTGGAACGCTGTCGGATGATGAAGCAATGTTGTTAAGTAAAGACATTGTTAAAAAAATAGAAGAAATGCTGACATTCCCCGGTCAGATCAAAGTAACGGTCATTCGTGAAACCCGGGCCGTGGAATACGCCAATAAATAGGAATTTGAGCGCATGAATGTGATTGATATACTTCGTGAACGCGGTTTCATCGAAAATATGACCCATGAAGATGAGCTTCATGACTATATTGAAGGCGGCCCAGCATCCTGTTATATCGGGTTTGACCCCACGGCGTCCAGTCTTCATGTGGGCAGCCTGGTGCCGATCATGTCGCTTGCCCATATGCAGCGAAACGGCCATCACCCCATTGCCCTTGTGGGGGGGGGGACCGGTCTGATCGGCGATCCCAGCGGTAAAACGGAAATGCGAAAACTGATCACTAAAGACGATGTGGAATTTAATAAAATCGGTATAAAGAAACAACTGTCGAATTTTATCAATTTTTCAGATCACAGTGCTGTAATGGTTGATAACGCAGATTGGCTGACTGGTTTGGGGTATATTGATTTTTTAAGGGATATTGGCCGGTTTTTTTCGGTCAACCGGATGATCAAGGCGGAGAGCTATCGGTTGCGCCTTGAATCCGAGGAAGGGTTAAGCTTCATTGAATTCAATTATATGCTGCTTCAGGCGTATGATTTTATGAAACTGGCAGAAACCCACGGCTGCCTTCTCCAGATGGGGGGCAGTGATCAGTGGGGTAATATTGTGGCAGGTGTGGATTTGGTGCGGCGGAAATTACAAAAAACCGCTTTCGGAATAACCTTTCCGCTGATTACCACCAGTTCCGGGGCGAAAATGGGCAAAACCGCCAGCGGGGCGGTCTGGCTTGATTCGGAACGGACATCACCCTATGATTATTATCAGTTTTGGGTGAATACGGATGATAATGACGTAGCACGGTTTCTGGCT
>CAXXNU010000008.1:235000-783166 GCA_963675805.2 Desulfobacterales bacterium
ACAAAGGAGCCGGGAAAAGGAACCGGACTTGGCCTTTGGGTCAGTTATATGATTATCGACAAAGCCAGGGGACGGATATCGGTCAAGAGCAAGCAGGGAAAAGGAACGATGGTTGGCATCCTGCTGCCTCTTTTTTTATTGGAATAGGTTTCATTTAATTTAGGAACATGGACTTATGCAAAAACGCATTCTGATTATTGATGATGAAGAGAATATGCGGCATATGCTGACGGCCTTGCTTGAAGAATCTGGTTTTGTGGTTCATGCGGTTTCTGATGGAATGGCCGGGCTGGGCAAAATTGAAGAAACCCATTATAATTTTATTTTCTGTGATATCCGGATGCCGAAAATGGATGGAATGACGTTTTTAAAAACCGCTGCGGACAAGCTTGAAAACAGCAATGTCATTATGATGTCTGCCTACGGCAGTATAGAAACAGCAGTGGAAGCGATGAAACTCGGAGCGTATGATTACATTTCAAAGCCGTTTAAAACCGATGAGGTGCTGCTTACACTTCAGAAGGCGGATGAACGGGAAAGATTAAAAACGGAAAATGTCCTCTTAAAAGAACAGATCAGGGAAATTGCGGATAAATCCAGTTTCGGCAAAATGATTGCCAAAAGCCGGTCTATGAAAGCGGTGTTCCGGCTTTCAGAAAAAGTGGCGCAATATGATACCACGGTTCTGATTAATGGAGACAGCGGCACGGGAAAAGAACTGATTGCGAGGGGCCTGCATTATACGGGAAATAGAAATAAAAATCCTTTTATTCCGGTTAATTGTGGTGGAATACCTGAATCTTTACTTGAAAGTGAGCTGTTTGGACACAAAAAAGGTGCCTTTACAGGCGCAAGCAAGGATTACAAAGGATTATTTGAGGCCGCTAACAGCGGCACAATTTTTCTCGATGAAGTGGGAGACCTGCCGTTTTCACTCCAGGTAAAACTTTTGCGGGTGCTTCAGGAAAATGAAGTGCGTTCTGTTGGCGATACCCAGGCAAGAATGATTGATGTGCGGGTAATTGCTGCAACGTCCAAAAATCTTGAGCAAGAAGTGAAGGATGGAAAGTTCCGGGAGGATTTGTTTTATCGCTTAAATGTTTTGCCGATACGTATCCCGCCGCTCATTGACCGGACCGAAGATATCCCCCTGCTGTGCGATTATTTTATTGATCGGTTTAACGTTAAGCTGGGCAAAAAAATCACCGGCATTGCACCGGCGGCCATGTCGCTTTTGCTTCAGCATAATTGGCCCGGCAATGTCCGGGAACTTGAAAATCTTATTGAACGGGCAGTGATAATGGCTGAAACAGATGTTATCACCCAAGATCAGCTTCCGCAGGCCATCGCAGGCCATCCTGACACATGCCAAACGATGGAAGCGATTTTCAATGGGTTTTCGATCCGGACTGGAAAGGAAATTTTAGAAAAGACGCTTATCCGCCGGGCCCTTAAAGCCACCGGAGGGAACCGGACCCAGGCGGCAAAACTGCTTGAAATAAGTCATCCGTCACTTTTGCATAAGATGAAGGCCTATAATATCAATCTGTAAAAACTCTGTTGGCCGCCATGCTACTCGGATGTCAGCGAATCTGGACAATTCCGGAATGCGGAAGCTTCTATTTATTGATACTTTCGCGCAATTTACCGGAGCATTTAAACGTAACCACATTTCTTTCATCCAGCAAAAGGTCGTCCCCTGTTGCCGGGTTTCTTCCCCGCCGGGTTGCTTTCTGTTTTACGCAGAATTTGCCAAAACCGGAAACCAGCACGTCCTCGCCGTTTTCCAGGCTGTTTTTTATAATTTCGAGAAGAGATTCTACGATATCCACAGATTTCTTTTTTGTAAATCCGAGTTCATTAACATGTTCAACAATTTTATTTTTTGTTAATGCCATTGCGCCTCCTGCTTAGGCTGGTTGGATAGTGACCGTGTGTAAAACGGGGTGTCTAATTTCCGTTCTGCGTATCCGGTTCGATGTCTGTTTCTGATGTCATTGCCTGATTCATGGGATAAATTTCGTTGACTGTCCTGATAATGGTATCAATTTTGTCTGAAATTTCTTTAATTTCGTCTTTTAAAGCTGAATCGTTTGATAAGTTCATGTTATTTATTGATTTATTTGCGCATCTGGTAAAATGAAGAGGATGATACGTATCTTCTTCATTTTATTCAAAATTTATTTTGTATGGTTCAAATATAACTAATATTATTATAAATAAAGATATATGACGTGCATGTCAAGAAAATTTATATTTTAAGTCTGTGTAAATATGACGGTTTCATTTTTGAGCCGGCAGTTCGGGATAAAAACGCCGGTATGTGCGCCCTGAGCAAATGCGGAGGGGCCTGTGATGAACAATCTGCCATCGCAATGAAAAAACAAAAGTCGATTGTAATATGAGATAAAGTTTTGTTAGAAAGACAATTTCATTTAAGGACAAGGATCGTTCAAAAGAATCGTTCAACTGGAAAATGGAGCCGACGAGCGGATTTGAACCGCTGGCCTGCTGATTACGAATCAGCTGCTCTACCGGCTGAGCTACGTCGGCTGCTTGACAGACTTAAAAATATCATGTTTCATTAACACGCTCTATCTGGACCGTCAAGCTGTTTTTATGCGTTTAAAGGGCCGATAGAGCGTGGGAAAAATGGCGGGCCACACCCGATGTATCCGGTCAATGCCTGAGGCGTTCAGAAGGAAATTAAATCAACCTTATGAGGATCAAACAGTAGATACGATGAATAGGATCGGTGGTGGTAAAAAAATAAATCAGCTTATCGAATCGGTGCAACAGGGAGACTCTTCGCTTCAGTGCTTTGGTATCGGCACCCCGGAAAGGGCATATCTTGTGTCCCGATTGAGCCATGAAATTCAGCGCACCCAGGTGGTTATCCTGCCGGATGGCAAGACATGCGAAGAATTCGCTGAAAATCTAAGTTTTTTTGACCACCCGAGAATGCCGGAAGTGGTATTTTTCCCGCCTTATAATATTCTGCCGTTCAAACGGATTTCCTATCACAATGAAACCGCTGCCAACCGCATCCATACCCTTTATGATCTGGCGACGAACAATACCCCGAAAATCGTGCTGACACCGGTGGGAACCCTTCTTCAGCGCCTGATACCCCGGCAGGTCCTTTGTGATTATGCAGAGCTGATTATGCACGGCGAGGAAATTGACCGTGATGCCCTTGTTTCCAAACTGCATGCCGGCGGTTATCGGCATGTACCCCTTGTCGAAGATTATGGCGAATATTCCGTTCGCGGCGGTATCCTTGATGTGTTTTCTCCCATGTACCCGGAACCCCTGCGTATCGAACTTTTTGGAGAAACGGTAGATTCCATCCGTTTTTTTTCTTCAGCCACCCAGCGACAAATCAGAAGCATTGATGAAGCTATTATTCTGCCGGCCCGGGAAACCATTCTTGAAAAATCCCGCATCCCTCAAATCGTTAAAAATGTCCGTGGGCTTTCAGCGGAAAACAATTTGTCCCCGGAAACGGCAGCGGAGTTTATCGACCGGATTCGTAAAGAAGGTGTTTTTCCGGGAATTGAAAGTCTGTTGCCATTGGTCTTTCAGCATCTTGATACGTTTTTTGACTATCTTCCTGAAAATGCCTTGTGGATATTGTCTGACAGCCCAGGGCTCCAAAGGGCTGCTGAAAAAGCAGAAGGCCTTGCTGTAAAAAATTATCTGAACGCTTTGGAAGACGGGCGGCCGTGCGTGGAACCGGAAAAGCTCTATCTGCGCTGGGATGATGTTAAAATAATGGTGGGGGAAAAACAGCGGCTGCTTTTTCAGGAAATCAGAACCGGGGGTATTGAAACGCCGGAATCCACTGACACTGATTTAATGATGCAATGTGCGGTTCAAACCAATGCAGAACTCAGCGCCAAACTCTTGCAGGGCAAAAAAGACCGGCACATTCTGGAACCGTTGTCGGAGTGGATCGAAGAAAAACAATCTGCTGGTTTTCTTGTTTTCATTGCCTGTAGTTCAGCGCCTCAAATCAAGAGACTCCAGTCATTACTTGCGCCCTACGGAATATACGCCAGGGAAACAGCCGGGCCCATGGACAAGGTATTGTATCATAAAAAGGGTATTTATCTTTGTTCCGGAAGTCTTTCGGCCGGATTTGTCTGGGCGGATGAATCTGTTGCCATCATCACGGATGTGGAAATTTTCGGCGCGAAAAAGCACCATCGGCGGCCGAAAAAGAAAATCAGTGACATAAAAACCGTCCTGCTGGATTTGGGTGAATTAAATGCCGGCGATCTGGTGGTGCATATTGATCACGGTATCGGTGTTTACAAAGGGCTTGAGAAACTCCGGTTTGAAGGGATTGAAAATGATTTTTTATTAATTGAATACCGGGACGGAGATAAACTTTATCTGCCGGTGGATCACCTGGACATGGCCCAGAAGTACATGGGAGTTGAAGGCATTACGCCGGTGGTGGATAAAATGGGCGGAAAAGCCTGGCAGCGGGTTCGGGAAAAAGCCAAAAAATCCGTGGAAAAAATCGCCGGAGAACTGCTTGCCCTTTATGCGTCCCGAAAAGTCATAAAAGGCCATGCCTTCACCCCACCGGATAATTATTTTCAGGATTTTGAGGCCAGTTTCCCCTATGAGGAAACCCCTGACCAGCTGAAAGCCATTGAAGATGTGTTGGCGGACATGGAAGCCGAATCTCCCATGGATCGTCTGGTTTGCGGTGATGTGGGATACGGCAAAACGGAAATCGCTCTGCGGGCCGCGTTTAAATCCGTCACCGACAACAAGCAGGTGGCCGTGCTGGTGCCCACCACCCTTCTGGCAGAACAGCATTATCAGACTTTTTCCCAGCGATTTGAAAGATATCCGGTTATTGTTGACTGTTTAAGCCGGTTCCGTACCCGAAAAGAGCAGCAGGATATACTAACCCGGCTGAAAGAAGGTAAAACAGATATTGTCATCGGCACCCACCGGCTGGTGCAAAAGGATGTGGCGTTCAAGGACCTGGGATTGGCCGTGATAGATGAAGAGCAGCGATTCGGCGTCAAACACAAGGAAAAATTAAAAAAAATGAGAAAGAATGTGGATGTGTTGTCCCTGACCGCCACTCCCATTCCCCGAACTTTGCATATGTCTCTCATGGGCGTGAGGGATATCACCATTATCCAGACACCCCCGGAACATCGCCAGGCCATCGTTTCATATATTTCAGAATTCGATCCCGTGGTGGCAGCCGAGGCTATCCGCAAGGAAATGCAGCGCAACGGCCAGATATTTTTTGTGCATAATAACATCAACACCATCTGGAACATCGCCAAATATCTGAAAGAGCTGGTTCCAGAGGTGCGCCTGGCCGTTGCCCATGGCCGCCTTGGGGAAGAAGCGCTTGAAAAAGCCATGTTTCAGTTTTTGAACAAGGAGATAGATTTGCTGGTGTGCACCACCATTGTTGAATCCGGCCTGGACATTCCCAATGCCAATACCATTATTGTCAACCGGGCGGAGCGATATGGGTTGGCTCAGATCTATCAGCTCCGGGGCAGGGTGGGGCGCTCTGATGAGCAGGCATATGCCTATTTATTTATTTCCAAGGAAGCGGCTCTCACCCGGGATGCGGAAAAAAGACTTCGGGTGCTGATGGAACATACCGGCCTGGGCGCCGGTTTCCAGATTGCCATGAATGACTTGAAGATACGAGGCGGCGGGGCCGCACTCGGTGTGTCCCAGTCCGGCCACATTGCCGCTGTCGGGTATGACATGTTTTTACGGTTGATGGAGGATTCCATCCGGACACTCAAAGGGGAACGGGTCGTGGAAAAACTGGAGCCAGAGATCAACATCCCGGTATCGGTGTTTATACCGGAAACATATATCGAAGACACGGACCAGCGGCTGATGGCTTACCGGCGACTGGCAAAAATGAACGAATTAAAAGAGGTAGCAGATTTTAAATCAGAATTGATCGACCGGTTCGGCAATCTGCCGACGGAAGCCGGCAATTTACTCCTGAAAATTATGCTGAAAATCCTTTCAGTTAAAGCGGGGGTGAAAAAACTGGACGTGAAAGAAGATTTGCTGTTTCTCTGGTTTTCCGAACTCCACCAGCAGCGGCCGTTTGCAATGCTTGAACTGGTAGAGAAAAATCCCGGGCAGTATCAGTTTATGCCGGACAATGGTCTGAAGGTTTTTCTTGAAGGGAAGGGGTTTGGGAGAATTATTTCCCAGGTTAAAAATATCTTGATGGATATAGCCCTGTGTGTTAATTAATATAATTTTAATAATTTCAATTAATTAATACTGTAACCATTTAATATTTTCCAAGATCGGCATCTTCTCATGCGAAAAAAAATAATTTTTTTTTGGGTCCTTTTTCTGGCGGTAACCTCATCGTTTTCGGAAACAGCATTTTCCAGCCAGGTGGTGGACCGGATTGTGGCAGTGGTCAATGATGATATTATTCGGCTTGCGGAACTGAATCGGGCGGTTGCGCCCCTTGAAGCGCAAATTTTTTCAAAAGGATTATCCGCCTCCCGGGAGCAGGAGGAGATCTATAAAGTCCGTTCGGAGATGCTGGACAACCTGATTGAAGAAAAGCTGGCGGATCAGGAAATCAGGAGCGCCGGTATTTTTGTTGATGAAAGAGATGTGGACAATGCCATTGAACAGGTTAAGGCAATGAATTACTACTCTGATGAGGATCTGCGCCGGGCCCTTGCTGCAAGCAATGTAACCATGACGGAATACCGGGCGGAGATCAAGCGTCAGATTTTAAGAAACAAACTGGTAAATTACAAAATAAAATCTAAAATCATCATCACCGATGCGGATATTGAAAAATATTATACTGATCACCCTGAGAAATATGGGGCAAAGAAAAAATATTTGCTCAGAAACATCCTGATCCTTGATCCGGAAAAATATGACCAGATGCGGACAATTTATGAGCAGCTTGAATCGGGAATGTCCTTTGCGGATGCCGCACGGCAGTATTCAGAGGCCGGCAATGCCGGCGACGGCGGCGGGCTGGGTTTTTTTTCTCTGGAAGATCTTGCCCAAAATATTCAAACCACGGTAAAAGGGCTCTCTGCCGGGGAATTTTCAGAAATTACAGAAACAGATCAGGGCCTTCAGATTTTCTATGTGGAAAATATTGACGACCAGGGCGGCCGCAGCCTGGAAGCGATGAAAGATGAAATCCGGCAGCTGCTTTATGAAGAAAGCGTCAATCAAAAGTTCCAGTCATGGATTGATGAACTCCGGGAATCCGCCTATATCAAAATTATTCGGTAAAAGAGGCTGAGGGGCCTGCCGTTGCCAGTGCCGGCAGGACAGGTCGCCCGCGCAGCATTCAGGTAAAATTTTTCGGAAAGCGTGACGTGACGGACAGGATATTTAATTCAGACAGATCATTTGCCGCGTTCGGACGATATCTCCAATCCCTTCGTGAACAGATGGGTATCCCGCTTGAAGCAGTGGCCAGAAATCTTCGGATCAGCGCGCATCAGCTTTCAGTGATAGAATCTGAAGACCATGAAAAGCTGCCGGATGCCGCACGTGTCAAAGGAATACTCAAAGCATATGCGGGATACATCGGGGTGGATGCGGATGATATTGTGCAACGGTATCTCATCAGCCGGGCGGCATATGAAGAAACAACGCCTCGTAATTCTTTTTTCAAGCGGGGTGGAAAGACATTTTTACGTGCGGGAACAGTTCTTGGCCTGTTGATCATTGTCATTGTCATTGTAATATCAAGTTACATGGTATATGGTGCACTATTCTGCGCAGGTGACCGTGTGGACGACATCTCCTGCGAAAAAGAAGGACAACAAATCGAAAAATTCGCATCCCCCACGGAAACGGAGATGCCTGGCGCCCCCTCTTGCGACGGATTGCCGGATAAACTCTTTCTCCAGATTGATGCGGTGGAAGATACTGATTTGAAAATCATTGTTGATAATCAAGCGCCTGCGCAGTATTCACTCCATCCCATGGACCACATAGAACTGGAAGCGGCTTCAGCGGTCAATATCCTACTCAGCAATGCCCACGGCGTTGAAATTTTGCTCAATGGGCGGCTGGTGGAAATTCCCGCTAAAAATGGGGAATACGTCACCCTTCACTTGCCGTAATCAACGCTATATCCAAAAGAAACGCCAATATGTTAGTCGAACGCAACAGAATTTTAACGGAAACCATCAAGCGCCTGATGCGGCGCGGGTCTGAGCAGAGGCTTGCCAAAATTGTCAGCAAGGTCCATGCGGCGGATCTGCCGTCGGTTTTTTCTTCCCTGTCTGCGTCCAGCCAGCGGCGGCTGTTTCGCCTGATTCGTGATCCGGAAAAGCGGGCCATCGTTATCAGCGAACTGGACGAAGATATCGGCCTGAATATTATCGAAGATCTTTCACTTTCGGAACTGGCTGAAATTATCGAAAACATGCCTTCAGACGATAGTGTGGCCTTCATCCGGATGTTGCGACCGCAAACAGCGGAAGCTGTTTTAGGCATGATGGAAAAAACCGAATCTGAAGAAGTTGAAGGGCTTCTCCGGTATGAGGACGACACCGCCGGATCCATCATGAATCCGGATTTCATCGCCTTGAAGGAGGACATGACATCAAAGGAAGTGATCGAATCGCTTCAGTCCCAGGAATACCTGGATGTTGAAATGCCTTTTTATATTTATGTCGTGGATGCAAACGGCCATCTGGTGGGGGTCAGCTCCCTTCGTCAGCTCGTGGTGGAACCGCCGACCAGACAGTTGAGAGATTTTATGGCCCGAGACGTCATTTCTGTTACCACGGACATGGATCAGGAAGAAGTGGCCAGGATTGTCGCGCGATACGATTTTCTCGCGGTTCCGGTGGTAGACCAGGATGAGAAAATGGTGGGGATCGTGACGGTTGATGATATTATTGATGTTATCCGGGAAGAAGCCACCGAAGATATCCTGAAAATGGCAGGGGTCGGCGAAGAATTCGTTGAGACCAAATCCATTGTCCGAAGCACACGTATCCGGCTCCCCTGGCTGTTTGCCAGTTTCCTGGGCGGTATTGTGGCGATTTTTATCATCGGTTATTTTGAAGAAAGTTTAAAGCAGGTTTCCTACCTGGCGTTATTTATTCCGGTCATTATGGGTATGGGCGGCAATATCGGCATCCAGTCTTCAACCATTGTCGTGCGCGGTATCGCCACTGGAAGGATCAATATCCGGCATTTGTGGAGTGTGGTTTCAAAAGAGCTGGCCATCGGCATTATTCTGGGGCTTTTTTACGGCCTGATTTTGGGTACCCTGGTCCGGTTTCATTACAGCCTTGATGCCCTGGCCATATCCGTGGCCATTGGCGTGCTCTCTTCCATGGCTGTCGCCGCCCTTGTCGGATCGTTCATGCCGATGATGTTTGCCCGTATGCACATTGATCCGGCAGTAGCCACCGGCCCGTTTGTCACCTCTTCGATTGATATCATCAGTGTTCTGATTTATTTTCAGGTTGCCACCATATTACTGGGTATTTGACGGAAATATGCCGACCTTTTCCACCCCTGCCATCCTGCTTCGCCGGTCGGTATATGGCGACTATGACCTGATTGTGACTTTTCTGACAGTGTCAAAGGGCAAATTAACCGTTATTGCCAAAAACGCCAAAAAGAGCCGCAAACGGTTCGCCGGGCTGCTGGAGCTTTTTGCCCTGTTGGATATTGACTGCCGGCCGCCAAAGGGGCAGGGGATGCCGGTTCTGGAGGCTGCGAAACTCGACAATCCGTTTTCCGGCATCCGGGAAAGCATCATCAAAACCGCTTATGCAAGTTATTGGGCAGAGCTCATCAATCTGTGGCTGGAAGATGGAAAGCCGCAGGCTGATATTTACCATTTGCTTCGCTATTGCCTGAGCGCATTGGATTCCGGCAGCATCGGCCATGGGCAGTTGAGTATTATTTTTCAATTGCGGTTTTTACATTTTTCCGGGTTTTCCCCTGATTTTTCAGAATGTAATCAATGCCGGACCGGCGTGGATGAAATACCGGGGGATTCCCTTGTTTTTGAACTTGCAAAGGGGGGGATACTGTGCAAAGGATGTTCGTCAAATGCCCTTACCGGCATGACACTGGCCAGGGGCACACTGAAGCAGCTCACGTGGATTCAGGCCAATGATCTGACCAAGGCGGAACGCCTGAAGTTTAATGGTCCGGCGCTGAGGGAGAGTCTTCTTTTGCTTGAAAAATTCGTTGTCTTTCATGTCGGCAGGGAACCCAAAAGTCTTAAGTTTTTAAGAAATCTAAGAGACACAGTTCCTCTGTAGCATTCGGCATTTTTTAAACTCATGCATAATAAAATTTACGACATATTACATTCAGAGACCCTGTCAGCCACTGCACCATGCCGGATTGACATGGGAGGAACCCTGGATATCAGCAGTTTTTATTACCCCCTGTCTTATCTTGATCCCTGCACCTTTAATATGGCACTTTCCCTGCGCACCCGGGTGTCGATTCAGGCGTATAAAAAGGGGGTTATCAGGATTTCTTCGAAAGGTTTTGACAGTGCTGAATTTATGGCTGACAACGTGCCTTTTGATCATCCCCTGGGGCTCATGTTTGCCATTGCCGCTTATTTTTACATAGACGGCATTCACATTCAGATAGAATCCGGATCGCCGCCCCGGAGTGCCCTTGGAGGGTCGTCGGTGGCAGCCGTAGCCCTGGTGGCGGTGTTTCATCAACTTCTGGAAAAAGCCGGAAAACCGGTTCTCCCGTTTGAAAAAATTCCGTTGCTGGCCCATGGCATTGAAGAAAGTGTTGCCGGCGTTCCATGCGGTCTTCAGGATCAGCTGGCCGCGGTGTTCGGCGGGGTTAACGCCTGGTACTGGAAAGGCATCGGGTCATCGCGTCCATACTCAAGGCGGCCGGTAGGGGGGCCGGATCAATATAAATCCTTGTCCGACCATCTGCTTCTGGCGTATTGCGGCATACCCCATGAGTCAAGGAATATTAACAGCCGGTGGGTGAAGCAGTTTATCAGCGGCGCTCACAGAGGCCGTTGGGTGGAAATTGTTCATTTGACCCGGGCCTTTGTTGAGGCACTCTCTTGTTTTGACATTGATGAAGCGGTGAGGCTGATGAACCGTGAAACCGCCATCAGAGTTGAAATGACCCCTGACGTGCTGGACGATACCGGTCACCGCCTGGTGAAAGCGGCCGTTGATCACGGGTGCGGCGCCCGATTTACCGGAGCGGGCGGCGGCGGATGTATCTGGGCGCTGGGGGCCAAAGAACAGATCCCTGGGCTTAAAAAAGCCTGGGAACCCATTCTTTCTGAGATTGATGCTGCCGGACTGCTGGATGTGACCATTGATTCAGACGGACTGCTTCCGGGCAAAACGGACTGATATTTTCCGCCGGATGCTGAACCCACGACATAAAGTGATTGATCTATTGAAACAACAAGGATGAGACCATGTATTTTCAGGATGTCATATTAGGACTTCAAAAATTCTGGGCAAAAAAGGGATGCCTGCTGGTGCAGCCGTATGACCTGGAGGTAGGGGCCGGAACATTCCATCCGGCCACTTTATTGAAAGCTTTAGGGCCCGAGCCATGGAATGTTGCCTATGTGCAACCGTCCCGCAGGCCCACAGACGGTCGGTACGGCGAAAACCCGAATCGGCTCCAGCATTATTACCAGTTTCAGGTTATCCTGAAACCGTCACCCAAGAACGTTCAGCAGCTCTACCTGGACAGCCTGAAAGTCTTGGGAATTGATCCGTTGGATCATGATATCCGGTTTGTGGAAGATGACTGGGAATCACCCACTCTCGGCGCTGCGGGATTGGGCTGGGAAGTGTGGCTGGACGGCATGGAAATTACCCAGTTTACTTATTTTCAGATGGCCGGCAGCATTGATGTCCATCCCGTTCCCGTTGAAGTAACTTACGGACTTGAACGGATCTGCATGTATCTCCAGGGCGTGGACAATGTGTTTGACATCGAATGGAACGCGGCCATCAGATACGGGGATGTTCATCATCAGCAGGAAGTTGAACAGTCCACCTATAATTTCGAGGTGGCGGATATCGATATGCTGTTTCATTTTTTTACCACATTTGAGGGGGAATCCAGGCGGGCCATTGACGCAAAGCTGGTGCTGCCGGCCTATGAATATTGCCTGAAGTGCTCCCATACATTCAACCTTCTGGATGCCCGCGGCGCCATCAGCGTGACCGAACGAACCGGTTACATTGCCCGTATCCGAAACCTGGCCCGCGCCTGCGCGGAAGGATATGTGGCGCAGCGCGAAGTCATGGGATTTCCTTTAATCAGATAATCAGATAGGTTTTTAAAAGCAGCAGGAGAAATTATGGATCGGTTATTGGTTGAAATCGGCACCGAGGAAATCCCCGCGGGATATATTCAGCCGGCGTTGGCATCTTTTGCGTCGATTCTTAAAAAGAAGTTGGAAACGTCGCGTATCGCCCACGGGGCCGTGCATACCTTTGGCACCCCCCGCCGCCTTACGATACTGGTGGATGATGTGGCGGAAAAACAAACCGCCCTGGCCCTTGAAACACAGGGGCCTCCGGCGCGAATCGCCCTTGATGAAAACGGCAATCCCACGGTGCCGGGAAAGAAATTTGCCGAGAAGATCGGGGTCTCTCCCCGGGCACTGAAAGTGCGGGAAACGGAAAAGGGAGCGTATGTCTATGCGGTTAAAACTGAGCGCGGGAATTCGGCCCGGTCGGTTTTAAAACAGATGCTTCCGGAGGTCATCTTGGCCATCAATTTTCCTAAAACCATGCGCTGGGCGGATCTTAAAATTCATTTTACACGCCCGATTCACTCCATTTGCGCCCTGTATGGCAATGGCGTGATTCCCTTTGCCGTGGGGGATGTGAAAAGCGGGCGGTATACTTTTGGTCACAGGTTTATGGCGCCCCAAAAGATCAAGCTGTCATCGCCGTCCGAGTATCTCCCGGCCCTTGCCGATGCGTTCGTGTTGGCGGACATTCCCCGGCGGCGAAAGTTGCTGACTGAACAGATGAACCAAGCTGTCGCAAAAATCGGGGGGCAGGTGATTCCGGATGACGAACTAGTGGAAACCGTGACCCATCTGGTGGAATACCCGGCCGTGTCCATTGGCCGATTTGATGATGGATTTCTGTTGCTTCCCCGGGAAATACTGATCACCGCCATGCGGGTACATCAGAAATATTTTGCCGTGGTGGACAGTAAAGACCGTCTCATGCCCTACTTTGTTGCCATCAACAACACCCAGGCCAAAGACATGGGGCTGGTGGCAAAAGGCCATGAACGGGTATTAAGGGCTCGCCTGGCAGATGCGCAGTTCTTTTTTGACGCGGATGCAAAAACCACCCTGGATCAAAAAAAGGAAAAATTGAAAGCCGTTTTGTTTCAGGCTGAGTTGGGTTCCATGTATGACAAAACCGGCCGGGTTGAAGCGCTATCCGGATTTTTGGCGGGCCTTCAGGAACTTCAGCAGGACATCACCCACCGGATTTTGCGGGCGGCGAGCCTGTGCAAGTCTGATCTGGTGAGTCATGTAGTGATTGAATTTCCCAAGCTTCAGGGCATTATGGGGCGGATATATGCCCACGTTCAGAATGAGCCGGACAGTGTTGCCGCGGCCATTGAAGAACATTACCGGCCTGCCTATGCTGGTGGTCCGCTGCCGGAAACCGTGGAGGGAGCGGTGCTTGCCATTGCAGATAAAATCGATTCCATCTGCGGGTGTTTTTCCATCGGCCTGATTCCCACCGGTGCGTCTGACCCCTATGGTCTCCGCCGCCATGCCAACGGGATCATCCAGATCGCCCTTGACCGCCAGTTTGCCTTTTCACTGACCGGCCTTGTTCGCGAAAGCCTGAATTTTTTTGGTCCGAAAGAGGATGCTGAACGCACGGTACAGGCGGATAAAATTATCGACTTTTTAAAGGGACGAATGGCCCATCTGCTCGAAGAAGACGGGATTGCCAGGGATGTGGTGGCCGCGGTGCTGGCCGCATCAGATGATAACATTCAGACGATCTGGCAGAAGGCCCATGGGCTGCAAAAATTGAAAACAGCGCCGGATTTTGAAGTGTTGGCCATTGCATTCAAGCGCGTGGTGAATATCATCAGAAAAGCGGATGCGGCAGAGACCATAGGAAAACAAGTGGATACCGCGCTGTTTGAAGAGAATGCGGAAACAGATTTATTTAAGATGTACCAGGCGGTGGAAAAAAAGGTGCGGGACCACATTGAAACGGGCAACATTGACCAGGCCTTTGCGGATATCGCTGCCATGCGGGAAACCGTAGACCGTTTTTTTGATGATGTTATGGTCATGGCAGACGATGCCCGCGTCCGGCAAAACCGGCTGGCCCTGCTTGGCCGTATGTCCGGCTTGTTTGCCCTGCTGGCAGATTTTTCTAAAATTTCCACCTGATATCTTAATGATTGACCGGTGTGTGTAAACTTAAACGTCATAATACAATAAATTACGCTTCGGAGGCTTATAATATGGCTGGTTATGATCCGGATAAAGACAAGATGCTGAGAGAATGGAAATGCGAAGAGACGGGACTCATGGTTTCCATTAATCAATACGGGGAAGGGGAACCCAAGTTGCAGATTGGGCCGCGTATTCTGATGAAAAAAGATGGTACGGAAAGACGGCCGGCAAAAGCCGGGCGGCTCACCATCGAGGATGTGGACTGGCTGTTTGGGGTGATTGATGAAATCCGCGAAGAAATGACAAATCTTGTGGATCCCATGAAGTAAGCGTTTTCAGGTAAAAAACAGAACAGAAACGCTCCGCGGTTCTGCCCGCAGGGAGTGCCATGAACTTAACTGAACAAAAATGACCACCCCGGACGCCATTGTCAATCCGATTATGGGTAAAAAGCCCCCGTTGCTGGGCAAGACCTGCGTGATGGTGGCCAATCAGCCGGATCTGGATCAATTGCATGGCATGTTAAAAAGTCCTGACAGCCATGCCCGAAAAATTCTGATGAGCCGGCTTTATTTTGGCTATGACCGGCATCCGCATCTCAGCCTTGCCGGCCCCTTTATCGGCGCCCCCTATGCGGTCATTCTCCTGGAGTCCCTGATCTTCTGGAATGTTACGGAAGTTGTTTTCTGGGGGTGGTGCGGCGCCATTTCCAGTGACGTAAAAATAGGCGACGTAATTATTCCGGACATGGCCTTTGTTGACGACGGCACTTCTCCCAATTACCTTAATCCAATGGCTTCCAAGGCACATCCATCTGTTTCGCTTCAGGCGGCATTAAAAACCGCGTTTTCCGACAAGCACATCCCGTTTCATGAAGGCCCTGTCTGGACCACAGACGCCATTTTCCGGGAGACAACGCAGAAAGTCATGGCATACCAGAAAAAAAAGGCCCTGGCCGTTGAAATGGAGGCTGCCGCACTTTTTGCCGCCGGCAGATTCAGGGGAATAAACGTCGGGTGTGTGCTGGTGGTGTCGGATGAACTCTCATCGTTCACATGGCAGCCGGGTTTTGGTGCGCAGGTTTTTAAAAAACGCCGGACTGAGGTAGCTGAAGCCATACGTGGTGTATGGCAATGACCGGTTCAATAACCTAAATCTGATGTTTCAAAAGGATGCCCATGCCGGAAAAGGAAAATCCAGAAATTGAAAAACGCATAGAATTTCTGAGAAAGGAGCTTCATCAGCATAACCATCGGTATTTTGTTTTGGACGATCCGGTGATTTCAGACGCAGCCTATGACCGGCTGATGAAAGAACTGATTGCCCTTGAAACCGAATGGCCCCGGTATTTTCGCCCGGATTCCCCCAGCACCCGGGTGGGATCGCCTCCCCTTGACAAGTTTGAGACGGTGGCCCACTCTGTTCCCATGATGAGCCTTGACAAAGGCTTTCATGAGCAGGATCTGGAAAGCTTTGATCAACGAATTCGTAAAACCTTAACTGTTTCCGAAACCATAAAATACACGGCCGAGCCAAAAATTGACGGTGTGGCAGTGGAGCTTGTCTACGAGAACGGCGGGCTTGTTCTGGCATCCACCCGGGGAGATGGGGTTTTCGGGGAAGTGATCACCGCCAACGTCAAAACCATTAAAACAGTGCCGATCCGGCTGGAAAAGAAAAGCGATTTCAATATTCCGGACAAACTGGAAGTGCGCGGTGAAATATTTATCAGCAAAAATAATTTCAAAAAACTGAATGATGAGCGCACCGGCCAGAATCTGCCGGCTTTTGCCAACCCGAGAAACGCGGCCGCCGGCTCCTTGCGGCAGCTGGATTCAGCCGAAACCGCCCGGCGGCCTCTGGAAATTTATGTCTACAACGTGAGTGATCCCGCGGCCATCGCAACCGATTCCCAGGCCGAAACCCTCGAAACACTGAAACTTCTTGGCTTTCGGGTGAACCCTCTGATCCTTGAAAAAGCATCGATTGCCGAGGTGATTCAGTATTATCGAAACCTGGATGCACAGCGAACGGATCTGCCCTATGAAATCGACGGTGTCGTGGTCAAGGTCGATTCATTCAGGGATCAGCAGATCCTGGGTGCGACCTCCCGGAGCCCCCGATGGGCCCTTGCGATTAAGTTCAGGGCGATTCAGGAACGGACACGGATAACGGATATTCAGGTGCAGGTGGGGCGCACCGGGGCGCTGACGCCGGTGGCGTATCTTGCGCCGGTGAATGTGGGCGGCGCCATGGTCAGCCGGGCCACCTTGCACAATGAAGACGAAATCCGGAAAAAAGACATTCGCATCGGGGATATGGTTTTTATCCAGCGGGCCGGGGATGTGATTCCGGAAGTGGTCAAAGTGATTGAATCCGAACGCAATGGTACGGAAACTCCGTTTGTTATGCCGTCTGAATGTCCGGTCTGCGGATCGGAAACCGTCCGCATCCAGGGGGAGGCGGTGACCCGCTGCATCAACATCAACTGTCCGGCCCAGGTCAAAGGCAACATCAAGCATTTTGCCGCCAAGGGCGCCTTTGATATTGATGGGCTCGGCGCTAAGCTCATCGATCAACTGGTGGATAAAAACCTTATTCAATCGTATGCGGATCTGTTTGACCTGAGTGTTGATGTGCTGAAAGATCTGGACCGCATGGGGGAAAAATCCGCCCAAAATATTGTGGACGCCATCGAAGAGAGCAAAACCATCAGTTTCGCCCGGTTTTTATACGGGCTGGGGATTCGGCATGTGGGGGAGCATATCGCCCGTTTAATCGCCGCGGCCTTTGATGATATATCTACCATTATGGCGGCCAAAAGAAGTAATTTTGAAGCCATTGAGGGCGTTGGCCCCGTGGTTGCAGATAGCATTGCGGATTTTTTCGCCCAGGAACGAAATCGTGACACGGTTAACCGGCTTTTCAAAACCGGCGTTGTGATTGAAAAAGAAAAAATGCCCGCCGGCCTGAAGACGCATCCGTTTGCCGGAAAAACATTTGTTTTAACCGGCAAGCTGGATTCTATGACACGGGCGGCGGCAAAGGTTTTGATCGAATCCCGGGGCGGGTCCGTGGGGTCCGGCATCACCGGCAGGACAGATTATCTGGTGGCCGGGGAGGCGCCGGGGTCAAAGCTGGAAAAAGCAAAACAGGCAAATATTCAAATCATTGGTGAATCTGAGCTAAAAGAAATGGCAGGTGGTGACGAATGAGTGAAAAAAAAGCAGTTCATGCGGTGATCAGCGGCCGGGTGCAGGGCGTTTTTTTCCGCATGGAAACCCGTCGTGCTGCGGAGCGGCTCGGGGTTGGCGGATGGGTGCGGAATTGTCCTGACGGAACCGTGGAGGCGGTGTTCGAAGGCGCGGCCGGACCGGTGGATCAATTGATTCAATGGTGCCGGAAAGGGCCGCCCATGGCTTCTGTTTCAGGGATTAACATAACAGAGGAAATCTACACGGGAAAATTTACGGATTTTTCGATCCGGTAAATCCGTCCCGTTTTTTGGGAATGCATAGAAATAGAAAAGGCCGGATGGTTTTTCGTAAAATCATCCGGCCTTTTTTCAAGCGATATAGAGCTGTGATTACACGGCGTCCTTCAATGTTTTGCCGGGTTTGAATTTCACTACATTGCGCGCTTTAATTTTGATCGGATCACCTGTCTGCGGATTTCTACCGGTTCTGGCTTTACGGCGAACTTTGGCAAATGTTCCGAAACCCACCAGCGTTACTTTGCCGTCTTTTTTCTTCAAGGCTTTTGTAACACCGTCCATGAATGAATTCAGTGCGGTTGATGCGGCAACTTTCGAAATACCTGCTTCTTTGGCCATTTTTTCTACCAATTCTGCCTTTGTCATTGTTCCCTCCCAGTAAATTAAAGTTTGCGGTTTATTGAAAAACCCTGATTATTTCGAACGTTAAAGAAGGTTTTGGGGCTTGTCAATAGATAAAGCGCTATTTTGTGACTTTTTTTAAAAAAAATATCTTCTTAATAGGCTTGGCACTGGGGTTTTGGTTTCTTAGTACTCATAAAGCCATTGTTCCCATACAATTCAGGCGTTATAGTTCTGGGGGGTGCCAGTTCATGGCTTTTTTCAGCGAATCGAAGAGAATAAAAAATTAATTTTTAAAATATTTATATTAATATCAAATACTTATGTATTTTAAAACCAACAATATGATATATTTCAGATAGTTGAAAGCGGTCGAAAACCCTTTTCCGGAATGATTTAAAATATACTATAGAAAATTTTTTTATTACTAAATCCCGGCATAGCGAAAACCCTTGCGCCGGCGCTTCTTTTTGGCAGAAATACCGGAGTTTTTCTTGATTTTTGAAGCAATCGCCTGCTTTTTTTTGAAAAGTGTAAACATTGTACGGAAATCATAACCACAGTTCGCTGGTGTAATCGGGTTTTTATAACAGCGCATCCACAAAAAGGGCGGGGTCAAATTTCTGCAGGTCGTCAATGCCTTCACCGATACCGATATACCGGATAGGGACTTTCAGCGAGTGACAAATACCGAGAACGATGCCGCCTTTTGCCGTACCATCCAGTTTGGTGAGAATAATTCCTGTGAGATCAATATGCTCATCGAATAACTGGGCCTGGGAAACGGCATTCTGGCCGGTGGTCGCATCCAGCACAAGAAAGATTTCATGTGGGGCGGCCGGGATTTTTTTTCCGATGCTGCGTTTAATTTTTTTCAGTTCTTCCATGAGATTGACTTTGGTGTGAAGCCGGCCCGCAGTGTCCACGATCACCACATCAATATCTCTTGCCATTGCGGCTTCCACGCTGTCAAACGCCACGGCGGCCGGGTCGGATTTGTCTTTGTGCCGGACAATATCGGCGCCTGCCCGCTGCGCCCAGATTTCAAGCTGTTCAACCGCTGCCGCGCGAAAGGTGTCTGAGGCCGACAAAAGTACTTTTTTGCCTTCAGCAGCGTATTTGGCCGCCAGTTTGCCAATGGTGGTGGTCTTGCCGACCCCGTTAACACCCACGACCATGACCACATGGGGTTTTTCCATGGATTCAACCGGGGCTTCAAAATCCACAAGGGTGCGCATTTCTTTTTTAAGGGCGGCCTTGAATTCATCCGCGTTTGCAATTTGATCCGCGTTTTTTCCGATGCGCTCCATGAGCGCCATGGTGGTGGGAACGCCAATATCGGAAGTAATCAGCACTTCTTCGATTTCCTCCAGCAGATCATCGTCAATTTTCCGGTTTCCCGAAAAAACCGCATCAAACCGCGTGGAAAGCGAATTTCGGGTCTTTGAGAGTCCGTTTTTGAGACGTTCCATAAAGCTGACCGGTTTTTTCGGCGCAGCCTGGGTAATTTTCTTTTCTTTTTCTTTTTGTTTTTCCTGTTTCGCTTCTTTTTTCTTTGGCGTTTCTTTTTCCGGTGCCTCTTTTTTCGGGGGCTCTTTTTTTCTGAGCTGCACCTTTTCCGGCGGCGCAACCTCCGGTGCGGTTTCCTTCACCGCATCAGCTTCCGGTAAAACAGGTTCCGACGGCGGATAACTGTCGGCAATATCAAGTTCAGAAGGGTATAGCGGCGCGTCCGGCGCGTGAATAATGTCTTTTGCGCTTTCGGAATCAGAAAGCCCTTCACGGGAGAGGAGGTGCTTTACTTTGCGGCGTTTTCGAATACCCCGAAAAACTAAAAGAAGCACCACAATAAAAAAGGCGCCGGCAATTTCATACAGAAATTCCGAAACAGGGATTTCTGAAATAAAGCGCAATATCATATCGTAAAAAAAGTTGATTTTTTCAAGCATCAGATCCTCTTTGTTCTCATTGGCAGATTAAAATGGTGCCCCTGTCAAAATCATTGCGCAAGATCCTTTTTCGCGGACAGCTTTTCAATATCAACGGACACGAGCTTTGAAACGCCGCTTTCACTCATGGTTACGCCGAAAAGCATATCGGAAAATTCCATGCTGCGTTTGTTGTGCGAGATCATGACAATCTGGGATTTTTCGCCGATAATTTTGAGCAGTTCATTAAACCGGTTGGTGTTTGCCTCATCCAGCGGCGCGTCAATTTCATCCAGCAGACAGTAAGACGCGGGATTGATCAGGAAGATGGAAAAAATAAACGCAATGGCGGACAAGGCTTTTTCGCCGCCGGACAAAAGACTTAAGCGGCTTACCTTTTTTCCGGGAGGGTGGATCATCAGCTCCACGCCGGTTTCAAGGGGCTGGTTCGGTTGGGTGAGTTCAAGCCAGGCAGAGCCGCCGGAAAAGAGTTTCGGAAACATGGCCTTGAATTGGGTATTAATATTTTCAAACATCTCCATGAATAGTTTCTGGGTAATCCGGTTGATTTTTTTGATGACACTTTGCAGATCTTCAATGGCCTGAACCAGGTCTTCCCGCTGCTGGACGAGAAATTCATACCGGGTTTTCTGTTCGTCATAGGCTTCAATGGCCCCTAAGTTAACATCACCGATCCGGTCGATTTTTTTTCTGAATGCGGCCAGTTCCGCTTCTGTTTTTTCAATGGAAAAATGGCTTGAGAGAACGGTTTCCCGGTGCTCGTTCAGACAATCTGAAAACGACTGGGAATATCTTTCGAGAAATCGGTTCACCACGTTTTCCCGCTTGATTCCCAGTCCTGAAAGCTCCAGCTCAAGGGCATGAATTTTACCCTGGATTTCTTCCATCAGGGTTTTGGTGGACTGAATGGTGCTGTCTGTCTGGTCTATTTCAGCAACGATCTCCTGGTATCCGGTATCAAGATTCCGCAACTCCTGATCGATGGTGTTCAATGAATCCCGGGCCGTGGCAAGTTTTTTGTCTGCTTCGACAATTTTTTTGGCTGCCTGGGCGCTTTTTTGGGTTTTGACAAGGATGTCGTTGGTTATCTGTTCCATCTGGTGAAGACCGTCTGTCTGGTATTCTTTCAACCGGCTGAGGGTCTTTTTTGCATTTTCAATTTCCGCGCTGAGCCGGGTCCGGGTTAGTTTCAACTCTATTTCCGCCTGGCTCAGATCGTTAAGCTTGAGATTTAAGGTATTGATCTCATCCGACATCTCCTGGATTGCCTGTTCCAGGCCTGTTTCCTGTTCAATGATTTCCTGAAGCGCTGCGTCATGGGCGGCGATTTCTTCATCAATGTCGGTTTTTTCACCCACCAGTTTGTCTCTTTCAAGACAGATGACCTTGTAATGCCCCCGGGTGTGCTTCAGGGTTTCCGACGCCTGAAAATGCTGCTTTTCCGCATCCCGTGTTTGTTTTTCAAGATCATTTTTCTGAACCGTCAGCTTCTGGATGTCAACTTCCAGCTGTTTGACCGCAGTTTCCAGATCCACCTGTTTTTTGCGGGCGTCCTCAAGATCACTGTCGAGTTCGGCCAACCGGCTGCCCAGGGTTTTCAGCGCCAGTTTTTTCATGTAGATACCGGAAAGTTTGTCCTGACTTCCCCCTACCATTATGCCGTCCGACGTCAGTATATCACCGTCTTTGGTCACAATTTTAGCATACCCGTTTTCCGGTGCGCACATTTTCAGGGCGGCATCAAAATCGTCGGCCACGGCAATATCTTTCAGAAGACGGGAAAGCATGCGGTCGGAGCCGCTTTTGATTTTCACATGATTGATCAGAAGCGCGCGATCCATATGCTCGGCCGCCTCGGGATGCGCTTCTGAAAGGGGGGATGATTGGACAGCAGCCGGATGAGCTGCAATGGGAATAAATCCGCTTCGGCCGGTATTACTTTTTTTCAGATAATGGATGGACGCAACACCGGCGGCCTGATCGTTGATCATAATATACTGCAGGGCTTCGCCAAGGGCGGCTTCCAGGGCAATTTCATACCCGGGTGCCGGCTCTATGGCATCTGCTGCAATACCTATAATTCCGGAAATTCTGGGGGAAGGGGGGTGGTCTGAATCTTTGCCGGCAAGCTGTTTCATCACTGCCTTGACGCCATCTTTATACCATTCAAAGTTGTCATCCATTTTTTTGAGCGCGAGGTATTCGGATTTTACGCTGCTGCGTTCGCCGGCAAGGGTATTGACCAGTTTGATTTGATTGCCCAGTATTTCGATCTGACCGTTCAGGCGCTGTTTTGCCTCATCAATCCGCCGCTGAACGCTTTCAGCGGCGTCTGTTATTTTCGCAAGGGCGACTTCTGCTTCGGCAACCGTTTGTTCAAACGTTTTGATCCGTTTTGCAATATCTGCTTCCTCTTTTTGCACCCGCTGGAGCTGCTGACGGAGATTTTCCTTATTTTTGGCAGCATTCTGAAAAATACTCTGGAATTTGGCTTTCTGGGTCATCAGGGCCATGAGCGCTTTTTTCTGGGCATCCAGCTTTTTCTGGCGTTCCCCGAGCGCCTCCCGGATACCGCTCGTGGACATCACCTGGGCGTTTAAATCGACCCGGGTCTCTTCGTAGCGTATTTCCAGATTTTTTATTTTAACGGATTCTTGAGCGATCTCATCGTCGATTTTTTCATTTTTAAATGCCAGATTCCGGGTGGCTGTTTCAAGATCCCCTATCTCTTCTGTTAAACGTTTTTCTTCGTTTTTCAGGTAGCTGAGTTCATTTTTGCCGGTTTCAATTTGCCGCTCTGCATTTGCTTTTTCGGATTTTCGTTCAGAAATTACCTGTTCCCGTGCAACACGGTCGGATTTAATTTTTTCAAGGGCGCTGTCTAATTTTTTCAGTTCTGAGGCATGGGATGTGTTTTTTCCTTTCAGCTCGGACAACAGGGTTTGGGCGTCATCCATTTGCCCGGAAAAGTGTTCATGGTAATACACCGATACCAGCATGTCGGATTTTTTCAGACCATCCCGGAAATCCTTGTACCGCAAAGCTTTTCTTGCCTGGCGGCGCAGGCTGTTCATCTGTTTTTTGATTTCGTCGATAATATCATCCAGCCGCAGCAGATTCTGGTTGGTGGCGGTGACTTTGCTGATGGCCTCATTTTTTCGGATCTTGTAGCGGGTGACGCCTGCGGCTTCTTCAATAAACGTTCTGCGTTCCTCGGGCGTGGCGTCCGTTATGGCGCCGATGTTTCCCTGCTGGACAATGGCGCAGGACCGCGCGCCCATGCCGCTTCCCAGAAAGACATGGTGGATATCTTTCAGACGGCACAGCTGCTTGTTGATCAGGTAGGCGCTTTCCCCGGAACGATAAAGCCTTCGGGTTATCATGATTTCAGTAAACTGGGCAAACCTGTCATCGGTATTGGCGGAGGTGTCATTGGAAAGGGTCATTGAAACTTCGGCCATGTTGAGGGGCGGACGCTTTTCAGTGCCGGAGAAAATAACATCTCCCATGGATTTTCCCCGAAGCTGTTTGATGCTCTGCTCACCCATAACCCATTTGATGGAATCAATGATATTGCTTTTTCCGCAGCCATTGGGTCCGACAATGGCTGAAATGCCGGCAGGAAAATCAATGGTGCATTTGTCTGGAAATGATTTGAAGCCTATGATTTCAAGACGTTTAATATGCATGGGGTATGAAAAACCATTCTGATGTGCAAACAGGGTATTAAGGTGACGGTCCTGAAAAAACGTCTACCATCTTGCCATCGCCTCATGGGATTTTTAAGCCTTTCTTCGGCGTCACCAAAAAAAGAGTGGTTATTTTGAATCAGCCGTGAGCTGTTGTGCTGCAAAATGGTGTTCTTTTAACCTGAATCACTCGAATGGTGCAATAAAAAACTCATTTTTAAAATATACCAAAAGTTCGGAAGAGGAGGGGGATGATGGGTTTCCGTGATGGGGTGATGAAAATTTTCCTTGACTTATGGAGGTGCTGTTTTTAAATATTTAGTTTTAATTGCTCAAGTGCTTTCAAAGCATAATAGGGAACCCTGTGAAATTCAGGGACGGGCCCGCCGCTGTAAATGGGGATGAACGCCGCGAATTGCCACTGCAACTATCTGCGGGAAGGCGCGGCAAGTAAAGCGATCCAGAAGTCAGAAGACCTGCTTGAGCCATATAATGTCTTTTCGTGGTTAAAAAGACATGATTTGATCTAAGGATAAAAAAGGGAAATCTCCGGATCTAATGGTTGATCCGTGGATTTCCCTTTTGCTGTTTTGAGTTTTAATATTTTTTATTCTCACAAAGGAGTTGGTTATGAAACGATTGTTATTTTTGAGCTGCGTGCTTATTTCTGTTGTCTGTGTCTGTGCCGCATCGGCCCAGTCTGCCGATTTTGAAAATCTCATTCTTGCGCCGGAAAGTTTCTGGGACGGGTCCGATGAATCCGGCGGTTTTTCCAGCAATGGCGTTTTTTTCAGCAATAACTATAACGCAGAATGGATGTCATGGGACGGGTTTAGCTATTCCAATTTAACCGATACCACTGTTGAAGGGTATGCGGCTCAATACAATGCCATTACCGGCAGCGGAAAAGATAATAGTGAAATTTATGCGGTCTGTTATGTGAGCGCGTTTGCGCAAGGCCCTCCGACAATCACCCTGGACACGGAAAAGACTGTCTCCGGCGCATATTTCACCAATACCAATTATGCGTATTATTCAATGAAAAACGGGGATGACTTTGCCAGAAAATTTACTGATGACGACTGGTTTCTGCTCACAGTTACCGGTTTCGACGCACAAGGTGAAACTACCGGCACCGTATCATTCAAACTTGCTGACGGCACAAATATCGTGGATACCTGGACCTGGGTGGATTTGAGCGCCCTGGGTATGGTCAAGGAACTGACCTTTTCTTTAAGTTCAACAGATACAGGGGATTACGGCATGAACACCCCGGCATATTTTGCCATGGATAACTTTGATGAATCGGACGATGACGATGACGATGATGATACGTGTTTTATTCAGTTGATTATTCATGAATAACCGTTTTTTTACACCATTTGTCTGTTTAGGCGCCATTCTTGTCATTTTTTTCTTTTGCGGCGTGGTTTTGGCGGATGAAGAAAATCCGGACGAAACCGAACAAACCGTTGGCTCTCGGCCGGAAGCGGAAAGCTTTGAGCTGGACGCCATTGTGG
Organism: Desulfobacterales bacterium; assembly: GCA_963675805.2. Classification (GTDB taxonomy): domain Bacteria; phylum Desulfobacterota; class Desulfobacteria; order Desulfobacterales; family Desulfosalsimonadaceae; genus SURF-3. Next base: position 260,440 of record CAXXNU010000008.1, read on the forward strand.
TGACTGCAGGAAAGCGCAAAGATGCGGTGTCTGATATTCCCGCCCATGTTACGGTCATTACCAGTGAAGATATATCAGCTTATGCCGGGACCGGCATTACCGAGCTGCTGGCCCAGGAATCCGGTATCACCGTAAGGAGCCTATTTGGTAATGACAAGCAGGCGGTTCTGGATCTCAGGGGCATGGGAGATACGGCTGCCAGCAATGTCATCATCATGGTGGACGGCCTGGTGCTGAACAGCCCGGACCAATCCGGGGCATCCTTGTCTTCAGTGCCCCTTGAACAGATTGAGCGCATTGAAATTGTCCGGGGGGCAGGCTCCGTGGTTTACGGCAGCGGTGCGGTTGGCGGCGTTATTAATATTATCACCAAAAAATCAGACGGGTCGCCATCCGCTCAAATTTACGGCTCCTATGGAACTTACGATACGTTTGAAAACCGGGTTTCCCTTGACGCAGGTATCAGGGATGTATCCGTCAATCTGAACGCGGGATGGCATGATTCAGACGGATACCGGGACAACGGGTTTTTCCGCAAAAAAGACGTATCCGCCGCCACCGGCTGCCTGCTGGCCGATCGTGTCTCCGTCACTGTTTTCGGATCATTTTATGAAGATGATTATGGTTTGCCCGGTCCGGTTGGCCGTGCCGATATCAGCGATTCAGGCCGGCGCAGGCAGACGGATTATCCGGAGGATGAGGGTGAAACCACTGAAGCAAAAGCCCGGCTGGAACTGGATATGGATTTAGAAAAATGGGGGAGCATCAGCCTTAAGCGGGGGTTTTTGTTTCGGGAGAACGACTTTATCCTTGGCTACTCTCCCCAGATTTCCCGCAGCAGCCAGAAGGACAAAATTGATGAAGACACCCGGCAGCTCGATTTCAACTATTTGAAATATTATTCTCTTAATGGTCTTTCTCAGATGTTTCAGCTGGGATTGGATCATTACAAAACCGAATATTATCGGGAGGATCGGCCGGACGGCCCCCGGAAAAACAGTGAAACTGAAAGTGTGGGCATCTTTATCAACAATCAATGGACGCTTCTTGAGGGCTTGAAAATGACTGCCGGGGCCCGTTATAACCATTACAGCGGTCGGTTCCGCACGGACACTCGAAAAGTTTTTGAAAGCGGTAAATACTGGATAAATGGGGATTCTGAAAAATCTGAATGGGACAATCAGGCCTATGCGTTAGGGATGACCTATTCCATCTCTTCCATGACCTCTTTTTTTATCACCTATGCCACCAGTTTTCGCGTTCCGAATGTGGATGAATTTGCTGAAAGCGAAGACAGCCTGAAGCCCCAGGAAGGCAACCATGCGGAAATGGGCGCCAGGCATTGGTTTGGCGATTTTTTATCCTGCACAGTGGCACTTTTTGACATCCGGATCGATGATGAAATCTATTACAGCGACATTAACCGGAATTATGACGACACCACCATCCGGCAGGGCATAGAAACGGACATTTCCCTGTATCCTTTGGAGGATCTGCGTCTGTGGGCAAACTACACTTACACCAAAGCTGAATTTGACATACAGAATACGGTCATTCCGCTGGTTGCTGAGCACAGCGGGGCCGCCGGGATGCACTGGGAAATGATCGAAGATTTTTCCCTGTCCTTATCCGGAACCTACACAGGTTCCCGTTATGACGGGAATGATTTGCAGAACAATCGGTACCGGAAGCTTGATGATTATTTTGTCTGCGATGGCAAACTAACCTGGAAACGCCGTAATCTCAGGATTTTTGCCGGGGTTCACAATATGTTCAACGAACTTTACGAAACCAGCGGTTACAGCGAACAGTATTATCCCATGCCGGAGCGAACTATTTATGGCGGCCTCCGGTGGAATTATTGATGATGACAAATCGACCACTCACAGTTCATGATTTTATTTTAGGCTGGCGCCCCGGCCTGTCGATAAACCGTTCAAGCCGGACGTCACGACATCAAAACCATCGATGGACACCAGCCCTAATTGCCTTTTTGATGGTTTTGGGGTCTTTTTTTGTTCCTATGAACACGGGTGCGGTATCCTATTCCCCGGCAGCCGGCGAGTCGGGGTCCACCGCCATATCTATGAACGATCCCGCACTGATTGGCTGGGCGGACGGGTATCAGATCTACGAACCCGGAACTGATGTGGACCCGGTATGGCAGACCCCGGAATACGCCCTGGGGCCGGCGGTCGGATCTTCCTTTGATGTCGTTTCTTTGGGCCGCGGCGGCAGCATTATCCTGACGTTTGATCCGCCGGTTGAAAACGGCGTGGGTTGGGATTTTGCCGTATTCGAAAATTCATTCAATGATTTTAATCTTGAGCTGGCATTTGTGGAAGTATCCAGCAATGGCAAGGATTTTTTCCGGTTTGACGCTGTTTCATTGACGCCTGATCCGGTAAGCGGATATGGGAGCATTGATACCACATTGATCAACAACGTTGCCGGTAAATTCAGGCAGGGTTATGGCACCCCGTTTGACCTTTCAGATCTTTCCCAAACTTCAGCCGTTCAGACCGGAATCTTGGACTTGTCAAGGATTTCCTGCATTCGGATTGTGGATATTGTCGGTGACGGCAGGGATGAGGACGCTTTCGGTCATGTGATTTATGATCCATACCCCACCGTTGGCAGCGCCGGGTTTGATCTGGATGCCATCGGTGTGTCAAACGGCGCCCCTTATCCGGAAGGCAGTGTCATTGAGACACAAAGCCCGGAAGCGCCGGAGAAACAGGGACGGGCCGGGTTTGGCGGGCAGGGGGGGTGTTTTGTGGAATCGCTGATTTCTTCTTTTTTTTAGTACGTTACCCCATTATCCCTGTAAAAAAATCAAGAATCGGGCGTTTTTTGCCCCATGTGTCAATTTCTCCGACATCTCTCGATGCTGTGCTGATCTCTGTACTTTTACACTCGATTTTGCTGAATTTATATCCATCAGTGCCTGCCGGTCATTGCATCACAAAAAAAGTCTTCGAATCCGGAAATTGGAGCTGTCGATTTTCTTTACTATTTTGTATTGATGTAAATGGTAAGAATTTTGATGTTGATAAAAAATAATGATTTATCTAATAGGTCCATTTTTTGCATTAATTTTATAAAGGCGAAAAATTCAATTGAATCTTTGAGAGGTTAGAATGGCAAGAATTGTTCGAAATGAAAAATCCATTGCGGCAGTTACTGCAAAAATTATTGATATTATTTTAAAAATGCCCTTTGAGCAACGGTGCCGACTGCTGGATGATTTAGAGAGAATACAAAGCCTCAACACTCGGAAGCATGAGCGGAAAAGCTGCCTCATGAATGTTCAGTATCTGGTGGGCGGCAAATTGTTTAATGGGTTTATCAATAATATCAGCGCTGGCGGTGTGTTTATCGAGTGTCCGAAACATGTTTTGGAAAAGTTGGAATCCGGCCTGCCGGTGACGCTGACATTTGAATTTCCTGACCAGAATACCCATCACAAAACCACCGGTCAGATTCAACGAATTTCAGATTCAGGCATGGGGGTCAGTTTTAACGGATTGCTGGCCCAAAAGGTTCTGTCAGCGGCATAACCAATGCCTAACCAAGGCAATAACCTGGAGCGCGCCGGGTCTGTCAGCGCTTTATTGTTTTGCTGCCAAATCCGAATCTTAGGGGTATGTCAAAATATCCCGCTTTATGATTTTTTGGCTCACGCCAAATGCAGCCTTTCATCGTCTCTATATCCTCCCTTTGGTACATCACCCCCTTGGATGAAATTTCTCATGGAGTTTTTTCAAGTGATCCCTGGCCACATGGGTGTAAATCTGGGTGGTTGAAATATCCACATGTCCGAGCATCATTTGAACTGCCCGTAAATCAGCGCCCCCTTCCAGCAGATGGCTGGCAAAGGAATGCCGGAAAGAATGGGGGGTGATTTTTTTGTCAATGCCTGCCTGAACAGCATATTTTTTCAAAAGCTTCCAGAATCCCTGACGCGTCATGGGTTTTCCGGCCCTTGCCACAAAGAGGAATTTACTGACATGGTGTTTCAGTAAACGCGGCCGGGAGTCGGCCACATAGGCGTTTATTTTTTCTCTGGCCTGGCTGCCGATGGGCACGATCCGCTCTTTGGACCCTTTCCCAAACGTCCGCACAAATCCCATTTCCATATTCACATCCTGCAGGGTGACATGGATGAGCTCACTGACCCGCAAACCGGCCGCATACAGCAGTTCCAGCATGGCAGCGTCTCTGACGCCCCGGTGGGTGGCGGCATCCGGCGCGTTTATGATCATCAGGATTTGGTCAGTTGAAAGCACATCCGGCAGTTTGATGCCGGTTTTGGGCAGATCAACGATCCGGGTAGGATCTTTTTTAATGGCTTTTTCCTGAATCAGAAATTTAAAAAAGCCCCTGAGCGTCACCAGATGCCGCGCCCGGGACCGGGCGGTGAGTCCTTCTTTCCGTAGCCGGATCAGGTACTTCAAAATCACGGCAGTGTCTATCGCGTCTATTTTCCCGACTTTTTCGGATTTTAAGCAATCAGCAAATTTTTTCAGATCCCCTGAATAGGATTCAATTGTGGCGTCGGCAAGGCCTTTTTCCACAATCAAGTAATTGATGTATTGATCGATACGATCATATATCGCGTTCATTGATCAAATTCACCGGCAATTGATTTAACACTTCAACACCGCCTTCGGTGACCCGCACCATGTTTTCCAGGCGGATGCCGCCCCAGTCCGGAAGATAAATGCCGGGTTCCACCGTGAACACCATATTTTCGGAAAGGATCGTGTCTCGCTCTTCAACCGGACTGATGGACGGGGATTCATGCACGGCAAGGCCCACGCCATGGCCCAGACTGTGCCCGAAAAAATCCTTAAATCCTTTTTCCGCAATATGATTCCGGGCGATTGCATCGATGCTTTTGGAGCTTGCACCGGGGCGGATGGCGTCAATTGCTTTCTGCTGGGCATCGTAGACAATGGAGAAAATTTTTAAAAACCGGGAATCGGGCTGGCCAACGGTCACTGTGCGGGTCATGTCGCTGCAATAACCGTTTAATTTGGCGCCCCAGTCAAACAAAAGCGGCTCTCCCGCTGTTAATGTCCGATCGCCGGGAATAGCGTGGGGCAGGGCGCTGTTTTCGCCAAAAGCGGATATAACAGGAAATGAGAGGGCCTGGGCGCCAGCGGATCGCATTCTTTTTTCAAGATCCCAGGCAGCGTCGCTCTCTTTCATGCCGTGTTTCAGATTTTTTATAAAATTCTGAAAATCCTTCTCCGCAATTTCCACCGCCCGTTTGATGGCGTTAATTTCTTCATCATCTTTAACCACCCGCAGCTCTTCCATCAGGTGAGACGTATCACTGATTTCAATATCAAGATCCTGTGCTTTCAGTTCCTCGCCAAGTTTGACATAAAAATTGTAAGACATGCGCAACCCCTCAATGCCGAGGCGTTTTGTTTTGAAACGGGAAAGAATCGCCGGCAGTTCCCGGGCCAGGCCTTTCTGGTAAATCACCAAATCATAGAGGGGGGCTTCGGCTTTGGCCTGGAGTTCAAATCGGGAATCGGTTGCCAGTGCCAGTGATTTTTGAGAAATAATCAGCGCGCCGGCGGATTCGTCGAACTGGGTGTCTTCTCCGGTGTAGCCGCTCAGATAACGACGGTTTTCCTGGATCAGCACAAGAAACGTATCTATCTTCTGCCTGGTCATTTTTTCGCGCAGCCGCTCGATTCTGGCGGCAACTTTGGTTTTCATGGGGGCCTCCGGTTTTGGATGAGTGATGATCAACTGTCCAGAATATTCATGAATGGTTTGATTGATGAGGGGTTATCAAGGCGCCGGGTTTTTAAAGTTTTTCACGCCGCCTTATGCCAACACATGTCTGTCCAGCACAAAGCAGGTAAATTCTCCGGAAAACACAGGTTCTTCTTTCCGATACACGGTAACCCGTACCACGTGTTTTTTCCCCTGCTTATCTGTGGTGGTGGCTTCTGCGGTGACGGATTCCCCGGCTCTGACGGGCTTTAAAAATTTTACGGTGGCACCGGCAAGGACTACGTTGGGATCATTGACCGCCAGCATGGCCGCATGATCCGCCAGCCCGAAAATAAATCCCCCGTGTACCAGCCCAAAGTCATCTACCTGCATGGTTTCAGTGGTTTTCAGTTCAATCCGGGAGATATCTGGTGCAACCATGACGGGTGTGCCGCAAAAGACGTTATCAATTTGCCGGTGAGTATGTATGTCCATATGCGTTCCTTATAATCTAAAAACGGTTGATAGTGGATTTAAAAAATTTATCAGGCCTTAAACCCTTTGTCCAGTCTGGATCACGTCCGAAATGACACTTTTTTATATCTAATGCTCGAATGCATAGGGCGTTATTGACTGCCGAGGAATCGCGTGTAACAGCGATTTGTAAAGCTTCAGGAAATCATCAGGGTGTTGATACCCGCAGGTAATCGGATTTTACGGCCACCCCGTTAAAATGTCCTTGAACAATGCGGGATAGACTGATATTTAAGCAAATTGTCTGGTCCCTGACATGCTGGATGACAGCGACCAGGACCGCATAAAAGGATGCCATCAACTGATAAAGGAAAAAATCATTTTGACAAAAAAAGCATTAATTACCGGTGTTACGGGCCAGGACGGGGCCTATCTGGCGGCGTTGCTCCTTGAAAAAGGCTATTCTGAAGTGCACGGCATCAAACGCCGGTCATCCCTTTTTAATACCCATCGCGTGGATCATCTGTATCAGGATCCCCATGAGAAAGACCGCCGGTTTGTCCTGCATTACGGGGATTTGACAGACGCGACCAATTTAGTGCGCATTGTGCAGGAAGTCCAGCCCGATGAAATTTATAATCTGGCAGCCCAGAGCCATGTGCAGGTGTCATTCGAATCACCGGAATACACGGCCAACGCGGATGCCCTGGGCACGCTGCGTCTGCTCGAGGCCATCCGGATTCTCGGTATGAACGAGAAGGTGCGCTTTTATCAGGCGTCCACTTCGGAACTGTATGGAAAAGTTCAGGAAGTGCCCCAGACGGAGAAAACCCCGTTTTATCCCCGGTCTCCCTATGCGTGTGCCAAGCTTTATTCCTTCTGGTGCACGGTGAATTACCGGGAAGCCTATGGCATCTATGCGTGCAATGGAATTTTGTTTAATCATGAATCCCCAATTCGCGGAGAAACCTTTGTAACCCGGAAAATCACCCGGGCAGTAGCCCGGATAGCCCTGGGTCTTGAAGATCAGGTGTATCTCGGTAATTTGAATGCCCTTCGGGACTGGGGCCATGCAAAAGATTACGTCCGGGCCCAGTGGCTGATTCTGCAGCAGGCGGCTCCGGAGGACTATGTCATTGCCACGGGTGAGCAGCATTCGGTTCGGGAATTCTGCGATAAGGCATTTGCCTGTATCGGCATCAAACTGCGATGGGAAGGGACAGGTATTGATGAAAAAGGGGTGATTGAGGACATCGCCGTGCCGGAAACCCTTTCCGCGCTTCCGGTGAAACATGTTTTGTCCAGTCTCGGTAAAGGCCGGGTATTGGTATCCGTGGATCCCCGCTATTTCAGGCCCACGGAAGTGGAAACCCTGCTGGGGGATCCGTCCAGAGCCAAAAATAATTTAGGGTGGGTGCCGGAAATCTCATTTGATGAGATGGTGGCGGAAATGGTGGCCCAGGATATTACGGAATCAGCCCGTGAAGCCATCTGCTCGCGCAATGGATTTCCCATTCCGTCAAGCTGTGAAGCGTTGATGTAGGTGATTTTAGGTATAAGGTTGAAGGCTGAAGGCATAAGGCTGAAATTTTTTTCAGAGACCTCCGGACGGACCATTTGTCGGGAAAGAATACCGGATTAGCAAAAACAAAGAGAGCGCAATGGAAAAAACATCTAAAATTTATATTGCCGGTCATGACGGGCTGGTGGGGTCGGCATTGGTCAGAAAATTCAACAATAACGGATATGCCAATCTTCTGACCCGGCACTACACGGAACTCGACCTCCGGCAGCAGGCGGATGTGACAGCATTTTTTCAAAAAGAAAAACCGGAATTTGTGGTGCTGGCCGCGGCCAAAGTGGGCGGCATTCTGGCCAACAACACGTATCCCGCGGAATTTATTTACGACAATCTGGCCATTGAGATCAACATCATCCATGCAGCCTGGCAAACCGGTGTCCGCCGGCTGATATTTCTGGGTTCATCCTGTATTTATCCCAGAGAATGCCCCCAGCCCATGAAAGAATCCCATCTCCTTACCGGACCGCTGGAAGCCACCAACGAGCCTTATGCCATCGCCAAGATCGCGGGCATTAAAATGTGCCAGTCTTACAACCGGCAATACGGCACCCGCTATTTTGCCCTGATGCCTACCAACCTCTATGGCCCCAACGATAATTTCGATCTGGAAACCAGCCATGTGCTGCCGGCGTTGATGCGGAAATTTCACGAAGCAAAGACAAGCGGTGCAAAAACCGTGACAGTCTGGGGCACGGGCACCCCCCGCCGGGAATTTCTCCATGTGGATGATCTGGCGGATGCCTGCTTGCATATTATCTCTCTGGATGAGCCGGTTTATGAAAAACTGGTTTCAGAGAATGTCACGCCGCTGGTCAATGTTGGATGCGGAAAGGACCAGACCATCGCCGAAATGGCACAAATTATCCGAAACGTTACCGGTTTTAAGGGCGACATTGTCTATGACAGATCAAAACCCGACGGCACGCCGCAAAAACTTCTGGACGTGTCCCTGCTCACCCGCCTGGGCTGGCAGCAGACCATCCCCCTTGAAAAAGGCCTTGCCATGACCTACCAGTGGTGCCTGGCTAATCATGTCTTTGATTGATATTCTTTTGAATTTTACCAAACAAAAAAGCCGGTGCTGTTTTTAAGAAACAGCACCGGCTTTTTTGTTTAAAAATTAAATTGAACGAAGTGAAATTTATTCTTTTTCGCTGGCGGCCTCATCAATAATTTTCTGGGCCAACTGGGCGGGCACTTCGTCGTACTGCACGAATTTCAGGGTGAAATTGCCCCGGCCACCGGTCATGGAGCGCATATCCGGCGCATAGGTCAAAATTTCCGCCATGGGCACCAGGGCCTTGACAATCTGGTTCTTGCCTTTGCTGTCCATGCCGAGCACCCGGCCGCGGCGGCTGTTCAGGTCGCCCATAATGTCCCCCATAAAATCTTCCGGGGTGATGACTTCCAGCTCCATAATGGGTTCCAGCAGTTTCATGCCGGATTCTTCAGCGGCTTTTTTAAATGCCAGGGAGCCGGCCACTTTAAATGCCATTTCCGAAGAATCCACTGAGTGATAGGAGCCGAAATCCAGGGTTGCCCGGAAATCGATGCACGGGAATCCGCCAAGAACGCCGCGCGCAGTGGCCTCGATGATACCTTTTTCAACCGCCGGAATGTAGGTTTTGGGGATGGCCCCGCCAACAATCTTATCCACAAATTCAAACCCCTCACCCCGGGGAAGTGGCTCGAATTCCACCCAGCAGTCGCCGAACTGACCATGGCCGCCGGTCTGCTTTTTGTGCCGCCCCTGGACCCGGACTTTTTTCTTGAAGGTGCATTTGTAGGGCACTTTCGGGATGGTGAGGTTGACCTCAACACCATATTTGCGTTTCAGTTTTTCAATGGTGGTTTCGATATGTACCTGTCCCATGCCCGTAAGCAGTGTTTCATGGGTTTCTTCGCTGCGTTCAAGTTTCAGCGCCAGATCTTCTTCCATGAGCTTGGCAAGCGAGGAAAATATTTTCTCTTCATCTCCCTGGGCCTTGGGGACAATGGCATAGGTGATGATGCCGTCGATGGGGGTGGCGGCTTTGGCAATGAGTTTGCTGCCGGGCTCGCTAAGGGTGTCGCCGGTGGTGGTCTCTTTCAGTTTGGCCACCGCGACAATATCCCCGGGGCCGGCGGATTTTACCGGTTTCTGCTCTTTGCCAGTGATTTTTAATAGTTGGGTGAATCGCTCTTTGGCGCTTTTGTTGGGATTGTAAAAGTTGCCGTCACTGCCGAGTTTTCCGGTAAGCACCTTGATCAGGGTGAGCCGGCCGGCAAAGGGATCGGCAATGGTCTTGAAAACAAGACCGAGAAAGGGATCATCCGAATTGGGCAGAATTTCTACTTCCTTGTCAGTACCCTCCTCAACAGCTATTTTCGACGCCACATTCAAGGGAGAAGGCATGGCGTCCACAATAAAATTACAAAGCAGATCCACACCGATATTTTGGGTGGCGGATCCGCATAAGACCGGCACAAAGGTCCGGCTCGCGGTTCCCTTGAGCAGGGCTTTCTTCAAATCTTCATCTGAGAGTTCTTCGCCTTCCAGATATTTTTCAACCAGTTCATCATCGGCTTCAGCAATGTTTTCCACCAGGGATTCATGCTCGGTGTCGACCATCTCCTGCATGTCCGCCGGAATATCACAGGGTGTTGCCTTGCCGTTTTCATAGGCAAAGGCTTTTTTGCTGAGAAGGTCCACCACGCCGGTAAAATTTTCTTCCTTTCCGATGGGAAGCTGAAGAATGATGGGCTTTGGCTCAAATATATCCACCGCGTCCTGAAATGCCCGCAGAAAATCCGCTCTTTCTCTGTCGACTTTGTTGATGAAAATGCATACGGGCAGGTTGAACTGCTCCGCATATTCCCAGGCCTGTTCCGACTGGAACTTGACGCCGTCAATGGCATCGATGACCAGAACGACGCCGTCTGCCGCCTGAAGACATAGTTTTGTATCGGAAAAAAAGTTCTGATCACCCGGTGTATCAATCAGACTGACGGTTTTTTTCTGCCAGTCAAACTGATGGAAAGCGGTGCTGATGGTGGATTTACGCTTCAGTTCCTCCGGTTCAAAATCCAGTACGGAGTTTCCGGCATCCACGCTGCCAAGTCGGGTGGTGACGCCGGCATTAAACAACATGGCTTCCGCAAGGGATGTTTTTCCTGCCCCGCCTTGTCCAACAAATGCAACATTTCTTGTCTTTTCTGTCATTTCGGTATTTTAACTCCTCTCTACAAGATTTATTGAGTTGGTCCAAAGATACAATTTAACACTTCTATATAGTAACTTATAAAAAATCAACCCCAAACCGAAACAGGCACTGCCAAAAATATCACAAAATTCACAAACCGCATGAACCATCAGGGGGCCATCGTTAAAGAGACGATGAACTCCCTGTTTCCCTTGGGACCGAGTATCGGGGAAGGGATCACCGGGCCCACCGCAAGGCCATGATGGGTGAAAAATTCTGAAAGGTCTTGAATGACGGCGGTGTGCAATGCCGGGTCTTTGACCACACCGCCTTTGCCCACCTGGTTTTTGCCGACTTCAAACTGAGGTTTGATCAGGGCGAGAATTCTGCCGCTGCTTTTTAAAAACGGCACTATCGCGGGAATAACGATTTTAAGGGAGATAAAAGATACATCAATGCTGATCAGGTCAAACAATTCCGGGAACAGGGTTTTGTCAGCATACCGGATATTGGTGCGCTCAATAACGATGACCCGGGGGTCCTGACGCAGTTTCCAGTCCAACTGGCCATATCCGACGTCAACGGCATAGACCCGGTCGGCCCCGCGCTGAAGCAGGCAGTCTGTAAACCCCCCGGTGGAGGCACCCGCATCCAGGCACGTCATGCCGGAAACATCCAGCCCAAGGGTGTTGATGGCGTGGTCAATTTTATAACCGCCCCGGCTGACAAACGGAAGATCTGCGCCCTTGTTTACGATGTGCGCATCCACCGCTACCAAGACGCCGGGCTTGTCCATCCGCACATCGTTTACCAGAATATTGCCCGCCATGATAAGCGCACTGGCCTTCTGGCGACTCGGTGCCAGATTTTTTTCAAAAACAAGAATATCAAGGCGTTTTTTAGCAGGCGTGGACATAAAACCTAAGCCAGTGCATCAGGAGGATGCGTTTTTGACCAATTCCGCTGCTGCAGCAACAATGGCTGCGGAATCAATACCATGCTTTGCGCGCAGCAGATGCCGCGGTCCGTGTTCGACAAACGTGTCTCCCACACCCAGCCGTTTGATATGAATGCCCGGAATGTCCTCGTCTGCGAACAGCTCCAGAACAGCGCTGCCGAATCCGCCCTGGCGCACGTTTTCTTCGATGGTGATGATATATGGGATTTTTCTGGCGAGATCGCATAACAAGTCCCGGTCCAGGGGTTTGACAAACCGGCAGTTGACAATTGTTGCGGAAATATTTTTTTCAAGAAGTAGCTCGTGGGCAGAAAGCGCGTCCCATACAGTTGTGCCGATGGCGAGAATCAGAAGATCATCTCCGGTGGCCAGTACTTCACCTTTGCCCAGGGGCAGGGGCCTTATTTCTGGATCAAGGGCCACGTTTGCGCCGGCGCCCCGAGGATACCGCAGGGCCGCCGGGCCATTGTGGTTGATGGCAGTGACCAGCATTCTGCGCAGCTCATTTTCATCTTTGGGCGCCATGACCACCATATTGGGCAGGGATCTGAGGTAAGAGAGATCAAAAAGCCCGTGATGGGTGGGGCCATCCTCTCCCACAATACCGCCCCGGTCCACCGCGAACGTAACGGGCAGGGATTCCAGGCACACATCATGGAGAATCTGGTCGTAGGCCCGCTGCAGGAAGGTGGAGTAAATCGCCACCACCGGTTTTATCCCTTCCGTGGCAAGGCCCGCGGCAAAGGTGACGCCGTGCTGCTCCGCAATACCCACATCATAGAACCGGTCCGGAAATTCCCGAGAAAATTTCGCCAGGCCGGTACCTTCGGGCATGGCGGCGGTGACTGCGATAATTTTATCATCATCCCGGGCCAGCTCAATCATTGTATCGCCGAAAATCTCCGTATAGGTTGGCGCGGAACTGCACACCACCCGGTCACCGGTCTTCACCTGAAAGCATCCCACCCCGTGAAAATAGACCGGATTTTTCTCCGCCGGCGCGTATCCTTTTCCTTTCTGGGTGCTGACATGAAGCAATACCGGGTCTTCAATACTTTTGATATTGGTCAGAATGTCAATCAGATGGTTCAACCGGTGCCCTTTTATGGGGCCGAAATAATCAAAATCAAATGCTTCAAACAGCATGCCCGGCGTTACAAAGGCTTTAAAGGACTCTTCAGCACGTTTTGCGTAATGATAGGCTTCCGGACCGATTTTCGGAAGGGACCGGAGAAACTCGCCCATCTCCTTTTTCAGATCCTGGAGGTATTTGGCGGAAAACGTCCGGCTCAGCAAAGAGGAGAGGGCGCCCACATTCGGGCCGATGGACAGCTCATTGTCATTTAAGATGACAATCATGTCCTTGTGAATGCCCCCGGCCTGGTTGAGGCCCTCATACGCCAGCCCCGCGGTCATGGAACCGTCGCCTATGACGGCAATGACTTTGGAATGGTCGTCTTTCATCCGCTTGGCACAAGCTATGCCGAGGGCCGCGGAGATGGAGGTGCTGCTGTGACCCGTGGAAAAAGCGTCAAAAGGGCTTTCCGATATTTTCGGGAATCCGGAAATTCCCCCATGCTGGCGCAGAGTATGAAACCGCTCTTTTCTGCCGGTCAGCAATTTATGAGTATAGGCCTGATGCCCCACATCCCAGATGATTTTGTCATTGGGAACATCAAAAACATAGTGAAGCGCAATGGTCAGCTCAACCACGCCCAAACTGGACGCGAGATGGCCGCCGGTTTTGGATACCACATCCACAATCATCTGCCGGATTTCGAGAGCGAGTTTTGGCAATTCCTTGCGCGGAATTTTTTTTAAATCCGCCGGGGAATGGATCTGATCCAGCATGCTCAAAGTTGTTTTTCTCCTTATTAATATGAGATTTCAATCAGCGTTTTCGTTGAACAACATATCTGGCAATAGCGGCCAGGGAATCCGCCTTATTACCAAAGATCGCAAGTGCATGCAAGGCCTTGTTGACCAGTTCGGCGGCGAACTCCCTGGATTTTTCCAGTCCCAGAATGCCAGGATAGGTTGCTTTGTTTCGGGAAGCATCGGTCCCTGTGGCTTTGCCCATGGTTGCGGCATCGCCTTCCACATTTAAAATGTCGTCGGCCACCTGAAAGGCCAGGCCGATATTGTTGGCGTAAATCCGGAGCTTTTCAATGGCTTTGATGTCCCCCCCGGCCAATAGGGCGCCGGACACCACTGCCGCTTCAATCAGGGCGCCGGTTTTTAAATAATGAATTTTTTTTAAAGCATCAAGAGAGGGGAGGGTGTTTTCCGCTTCAATATCGCGCATCTGGCCGTCAATCATTCCTTTGTGGCCGGAAGCAGCGGCAATTAAATGAATTATGTTGAGAATGATGGTATCGTTCGATGCTTCTTCAGAGGATTTTGCGGATAACATGTCAAAGGCAAGGGTGAGCAGGGCATCTCCGGCGAGAATAGCGGTGGCTTCATCAAACTGCACGTGGCAGGTGGGATTGCCCCGGCGCATGTCATCATTATCCATTGCCGGCAGATCATCATGAATCAGGGAGTAGGTGTGAATCATTTCAATGGCGCAGGCGGTACGAACAACTGCATCGGTTGCGTTTCCCACAGTTTCCGCAGCCGCCATGCACAAGATGGGGCGCAACCGTTTTCCGGAGGCCATTAAAGAATATTTCATGGCGGCATCAAGCCGGTTGTCGCTTAAATTTTTCTCACAAATCTGCGTCAGTGCATGATTAATAAGGGCGCGTTTTTCTGTCAGGTACCCGGTCAGATCAAAATGATGGTGTGGATTGGCATCCGGCACGGTATCAATTTCCCCAAGATCTTGGTTCTTTGGTTTTTGTTATTCTGCTGAGCCGCTGGTATCGCCGGCGCTGCCGTCAAAAAAAGGCTTTTCATACAGCGCACCGGTCTGGTCCTCCAGCAGCAGCGAGACTTTTTTTTCTGTTTCCGCCAGTTTGTCAAAGCAGAATCTGGACAGGCGAACCCCTTCTTCAAACTTTTTAATGGCCGTCTCCAGGGGCAGATCACCGTCTTCAAGGGCTTCCACAATATCCTCGAGCTGCGCCAGGGAATCTTCAAATGTTTTCTTTTTCGCCATTGGATTTTTCCTTTTCAACCCGACAGGTCAGACGGCCTTTTGCCAGCAAAATTTCAAGCTCCTGGCCGCAGGTAACATCGGCTTCATCCGTAATGACCGTCTTGTCCGGCAAAGACCGGGTGATGCTGTACCCCCGGTCCAGCACGGCAGCAGGATTTAAAGCATTCAGCCGGCCGGTGAGGGCATTTACCATTAGTTTTTTTTTATTTACCAGAGATGTGAATAAAAACAAGAGGGATTCATGATGTCCGGTAACGGTTTCATGGCTGCGCTTCACCTGCAGGACAGGCGATTCTTTTTTCAGGCGGCTGGTAAGCCAGGCAAGGGCCTGGGTTTTCCGTTCCAGGGACTGAAAAAAGGTGCGGTTTAATTTTAAAACCATCTCATCCACACGGATATTGAGATATTCCAGCTGTTTTTTCGGATGAACAAGACGACGGGAAAGGTGACTCACTATCATGGACCGATGAGCGAGGGTTTTGGCAAATTGAGACTCAAGCTGGCGCAAAAGGGCTTTTTGACGGGCGATCAGGTCTTTTTTCACCGGAACCACGAGTTCAGCAGCGGCAGACGGCGTGGGCGCGCGAAGATCGGCCGCAAAATCACAAATGGTAAAATCTGTTTCATGGCCCACCGCTGACACAATCGGAACGCGAGACGCATAAATGGCCCGGGCAACGGCTTCCGAATTAAAGGCGCTTAAATCTTCAAGCGATCCGCCGCCCCGGGCAATAATGGCAACTTCCGCATCCGGCAGGCGGTTCAGCAGGGAAACAGCATCGGTAATTTCGTCTATTGCCGCATCCCCCTGAACGGTTACCGGCAGAATCACAACGTCCATATCCGGATACCGGCGGTCAAGCACCTGAATGATATCATGGACCACTGATCCGGTGGCAGAGGTAATCAGGTGAATTTTTTCGGGCAGAAACGGCAGGGGCTTTTTATGAGACGCGTCAAACAGGCCTTCATGGCTGAGTTTCATTTTAAGCTGCTCAAAGGCGGCCTGGAGGGCGCCGGTGCCGGCCGGTTCAATATATTCCAATATGATCTGATACGATCCCCGGGGCTGATACAAACCGATCCGGCCAAATCCCGTGATGCGCATGCCGTCATCCGGCAAAAACTTCAGATTCCGGTTCTGGCCCCGAAACATCACCGCACTGATCTGGGCAAAGTCATCTTTTAAGGTGAAATAAAAATGACCGGAGACGGGTAATTTAAAATTCGATATTTCTCCAGAAATCCAGATAAATGGAAAATTATCTTCAAGTACTGATTTAATTTTTTCAGTGAGCTGGGAGACCGTGTAAACGGTTCGTTCAGCCGGTGTGTTGATCAATTCGTCCGTCCGTATGGCTTTTTGGGTTTAAAAAATTCAAGCAAGGCCATTGTGTATGATGTTTAGCGGATTACGAATCCCTTTGCAAGTATCGGCCGTCATACAATTCAGGTTTTCCGTGTTGGTGGATATTACCAGGCCGATTTGGCTGGTCATTGGTCAATGAAAAATAATATAATTTTTTAACGTCTGATAAGAAATATTATGTAAACTTTTAGCAAAAGGCAGTCAGGCAGCCGTTCCGGATGGATCTGGCAAGACCCCTGTTATCTTTCTTGAGGTTTTTCAAGTGCGGTTCCATTTAAAGCCGATGGTTTTTTGGAGGGTTGGGATTATCTGCCCGGGCACTGGTTTTTATGTTTTATCGAGATATTTTCTCACGCCAGGCATTACATAAATATCGTCAAGGGGTAAGTTTCTGAGGCATTCAGCCAGCACTTCATTTTTTTCACGCACGTTTAAGTGCTTGTCCATAATGAACATTTTTTGTTCTTTAACAATGCACAGCCCGCTTTTGGCATTGACCCCTGTGACCCTCATGTTCTGCTCCGCCACGGTAATATCCAGTTTTGCAGCCAGTTCTTTTAAATGATCGTACAGTTGGGTGGGTGTCATGGTTTTTCGGGTATTCAGTATCCGGTAGCTCTTGCAAATCGCGGTTTATGTGTTATTTTACTGATTAAATCATACTTAAGGAAAATAAAAACCAAGTTTTTATCAATAAATTTAAAGTCAAGTTTACAGGAGGTTATCAATGGTTGAAAGTCTTTCCACACGCCGTGCGGACACTCAGGTACAGGTTCGGGTAAACAGCTTTATCCAAAGCGTGTATAACTGGATGGCCATTGGTTTGGCCCTCACCGGTGTCATTGCCTATTATGTTGCCCACACACCTGCCATTACAAATCTGGTATTTGGCAACCAGATGCTTTTTTTCGGCCTGATTATTGCGGAGCTCGGCCTTGTATTTTATCTCAGCGCACGGGTTCAAAAAATTCAAGCATCCACTGCTACAGCCTTATTTGTCACTTACGCGGCATTAAACGGGGTCACGCTTTCCTTTATATTTCTTGCTTACACCGGCACGTCTATCGCGTCTACATTTTTTGTCTGCGCCGGAACCTTTGTGGGGTGCAGTATTTATGGCATGACCACCAAGCGGGATCTGACGTCTCTAGGCGGTTTTATGATGATGGGGCTTATCGGCATCATCATTGCCTCGGTGATTAATCTGTTTATCCGAAGTTCTGCCATGGCAATGATTATCAGTTATATCGGTGTGTTTGTTTTTGTGGGGCTGACCGCATATGACACCCAGAAACTGAAACACATGGCCCTGACCCAACCGGAAGGCCTGGATGCCGGCGTCGTCCGAAAAGGCGCCATCATCGGCGCGCTTTCATTGTATCTTGATTTTATCAACCTCTTTCTGATGCTGCTCCATATCCTGGGTGGCGCCAGAGAATAAATCAAAAAAGAATCCAGGTGTCAGTGTTCAGGATTATTTCCTGACACCTGACACCTGGTTTTCTTATTATTTAGTGCCCAGTTTTTCCGCAATCACATCCGCAATTTCCTGACAGAACCGGCGGGTGTCATCCTGATCCGGTCCTTCCACCATTATCCGACAGAGGGGCTGGGTGCCTGAATACCGGACCAGTACCCTTCCCTCCTCTTTTAATTGATTCTCCACCTCATTAATTTTATCGCAGATTGCCGGCACTGACCAGATATCGATTTTTTCGCTTACCGGCACATTCAACAGCACCTGGGGGTAAATGGATATGATTTTCACCAGTTCTGAAAGGGGCTGATTGGTTTCCGTGATTATCCGGATCAGCCGAAGCGCTGTAAAAATGCCATCTCCTGAGGTGTGATGATCCAGAAAGATCATGTGCCCTGAATCTTCTCCGCCAATGACAGCCTTGTGCTGTTTCATGGCTTCCAGAACATACCGGTCCCCCACATCCGCCATCATATGATTGATTTTCAGTTTTTTAAGGGTTTGCCGCAGTCCCACATTGCTCATTACCGTGCTGACCGCCATATTGTTTTGCAATCGCCCGTTATCCTTCATAAACTTTGCACAAACCGCAAGAATCTGATCCCCGGTCACTGTTTGTCCGTTACTGTCCACGGCAATGAGCCGGTCTCCGTCCCCGTCAAAGGCAAACCCAATGTCTGCCCCCTGTTCAATTACTGCGCTGCACAGGTTTTTTGTATGTTCCGAACCGCAGCCGTCATTGATATTGGTGCCATTCGGGGAGGTGCAAATGGTGCGCACCGTTGCGCCCAGTTCCTCAAATAACCGGGGGGCCACCGCATAAGTGGCACCGTTGGAGCAGTCCAGGACGATTTTCATTCCCTTTAAAACAAAATTGCGTGGCAGGTATTTTCTTAAAAATTCAATGTATTTATCATTGGGGGAGTTAAATTCTTTTATTACCCCTATTCTATTTGATAACGATTTGTTAGAGTCTAAAACCTCATCCAAGACTTTAGACTCGATGGTACTCTCAATAGCGTCGGAAAGCTTAAATCCCTGGTGGTTGAAAATTTTAATGCCATTGTCTTCATAGGGGTTGTGGGACGCGGAAATAACCACCCCGGCATCAAAATTTTCCGACGCGGTGAAAAATGAGATGGCCGGTGTCGGGATGATGCCGGCAAGGAACGCGTCCCCGCCGGCGGAACAAATGCCGGCGGCAATGGCACTTTCAATCATATCCCCGGATATCCGGGTGTCTTTTCCGATAATGATTCTTTTTTTATCCTTTCCGTCAGGCAGGGACCGGACAATGGCCCGCCCCACCTTGATCATGACTTCCGGAGTGATGGGATACTGGTTGGCTTTTCCGCGAATACCGTCTGTGCCGAATAATTTTTTTTCCATTGATTGTCAGATTCCTTTGCTTTCCACCAGTTTCATTCCGCTTTTGACCACCTCATCCACAATTTTCTGAAGCCATTGGACGCCGGTTGCTTTATGGTTTGCACCCAGATTTTGAACACTGCTCAAATAATCTATTGGTTTTTTTCTGGCGTGGTCCTGAAAAGATTTAATAAATGATTTTAAAAGAGCTTCATCTCCGCTGTAATTGCGGTGTGAAGCAAGACGTGCCTTTATTTCCGGCCATTTTTCACAAAGCCCGCGGCGGTGTTCCCGGGTTTTTTCAGGCTGGGCTTGATGGTACCTATCTAATTTGTGAATAAATCCTTCCAACCGGGTAATGCGCTCATCAAGTGCCCGATCCAGTTTTTCAAGGGCCCCGTCAAATAATGGCGCGGGAAAATCTCCGTTAAGATCAGTTATAAACAGAGAGCGAATGTGCCGGTACCATTGTTTTAAGGCCATCAGATTGGCAATATAAACCATATTGTTGCTGAAAATCCGGCGCACATTGCTGTATGCCCCCGGGGTATAAGCAATATTTCCGCTTTTTGCCGCACCACCGAAAATCAGCCGGTTTGGGCGCAGTTCATCTTTTCGGAATATAGTGCCGGCGGCAATCGTCACACCATAGGTCAGGCGGCAGGGACCCACCAGACCGCCCTGCCCTCCCAGAAAAATGGGTGCCTGATCCAGCATAACCCCGGCCGGCACATCACCGATCAACGACGGCGTTGCCTTGTCCTGCTGGGGGGTGAAATTAAAATGAATATACGAACTGCCCACTTCACTGTGATTTTTTTTTCCCGTGCCCCCGGCCATGAGACAGTCGCAGAAATTGATCTGACTGCCCAGGGTGACCCAGGGAAACAGGATGGTCTGTTTTACACCGACGCTGTGGGCGGCCGTGGCATATTCCTCAAAAACCGTGCCTTCCCGCACGTGGGCGCATGACCCGACAGATGCCCCTTTCAAAAAAACAGAATTTGCGAAAAAACCACCGGCCAGCGTAACATCCGGCCCGATCTGGCAGTTATCAATGGTGGCGGGTGCTTCCCGTCCAATGGCTGTGTTTTTGAGAATCAGGGTAGTTTTCCCAAAAATTTTAGATCCCGCATGAATCATAACACCCTTTCCGGAAATATTATCCGGGTTGACATCGTCTCCGATCTCAACGCTTTCGGGGTTCGGGATCAGAACACCCTTATCCAGCAATGTCCGGATGATACGTTTTGCAGGGGCTGTCATTTACGCTCCAATCCTATTTGGTGGCTGTCTTTTTTGGTTTTATTCTATGGATGAAATTTTTTTGTTGTGATAGTCCTGCCACCTGCCTCTTTTTTTATGCAGAACTGTTTTGAAAATTGCGTCTTAAATTGTTATAAACAGATTGATTTGTAATGAATCTATCATATTAACCGAAAAATCAATAGCAGGGAATGAACCATATGGCAAACATAAATAAATACCGGCTGCTCACCCGCGGCGACCTGGACGGCCTGGTGTGCGCGGTGCTGATGAAGCATCTGGATATTGTGAGTGAAATTAAACTGGTGGACCATCCCAGCGACATGCAGCTGGGAAAGGTGGCGGTTTCTGACCGGGACATTTCCACCAACCTCCCCTATGTGGAAGGGGTGCACCTGGCCATTGACCACCATTATTCCGAAACCATGCGCAATAAAAAGAATGAGCGGCACATCATTGATCCGGACGCGCCGTCCGCGGCCCGGGTGGTGTATGACTATTATGGCGGCAAAGACCGGTTCCCAGAGCTTTTTGATGATATGATGAAATGGGTGGATATTGCGGATGCCGGCCAGTTCTCAAAGGAGGATATTCTGCACCCCACGGGATGGGCCCTTTTAAATTTTCTGATCGACCAGCGCACCAACGTTGAAAACTGGGGGAAATTCCGCATTTCCGAAGAACAGTTTAAATTTGATTTAATCGATTACTGCGGTAAAATGACCATTGATGAGATTATGGCCCTGCCGGATGTGCGGGAGCGCTCTGATGTTTATTTCAAATATGAAAAAGACTATAAAAAGCAGATCGAATCCTGTGCCGCGGTGCATCACAACGTGGTGGTGCTGGATTTGAGAGACCAGGAAACCCGCTATCCGGGCAACCGGTTTATTGTTTACGCCATGTATCCCCAGTGCAATGTGTCGCTTCTGGTGCGTCTTGACAGGGAAACCGGGGCAACGATCTTCTCGGTGGGAAAATCCATTATCAATCGCAGTTCCACCGTTAATATCGGAGAAATCATGCTCACCCACGGCGGCGGGGGGCACCGGGCTGCCGGGGCCTGTCATCGGGATGATCCTGTGGCCGCGGATCAGGTGTTTCAGGAAATTCTGGCGGCATTGACGGATTCCTGAATTTTAGTCACTTTGCTCTATGTGCAATTTTTTCGGCATTGCCTGAGGTCTCTTGCCTGGCCCCGAAGACCAGGTTGTAAATTTAACAATCAAATCCATTTAAAGGGTGGCTCAAATGACGGAAAATACGTTGACATTATTACCAGAATGGAACCAGGCAGCGGTCTGCGCCGGGCGCATGGCCCTTCCGGAAAACCACTTAAAACACCTTGTCCGGCAACCGGAGCGGTTGGAAGAATTTTCATTGCGCGGAGCGGGCCTGTTTTATGATTTTACCCGCCAGCGCCTGGACGGCGAGACCCTGAAGGTTCTTGTCGACCTTGCCCGGGCCCGCAGGGTAAAGGAACGGTTCGAGGACATGGTTTCCGGACAAATCGTGAATGTCACGGAAAAACGGGCTGCCCTGCATACCGCCACCCGCAGTTTTTCAAAAGACCCCATTGTTGTGGGCGGCAATGACATCATGCCGGATATCCGGCGCATCCGGGATGAAATCCGGGAATTTTCCGGTGATGTGCTTGCCGGCCGGATTACTGCTCCGGACGGAAGCCGGTTCACGGATGCTGTTGTCATCGGTATTGGGGGCTCTTATCTGGGAACGGAATTTGTGGCGACCGCGTTGGCGTGCCAGGCGGATACAGGCATCCGGCTTCACTTTCTGTCCAATGTGGACATTGATAATTTTGGCGCCGTGGCCGGCACGGTGCCGGCTGAAACCACCTTGTGGATTGTCATTTCAAAAAGCTACACCACTGCCGAAACCCTGGCAAACTTGAATCAGGTGCGTGCTTTTCTGGCTGAAAACGGTCTTCAGGAAAAAAATCATGTGGTCACCGTCACCAGCAAGGGCAGCCCCGGTGATGACCCGGCCAATCCGGTGTTAAAATCGTTTCACATGTTTGATTTTATCGGCGGCCGTTACAGCGTCACATCCGCGGTGGGCGGCGTGCCGCTTGCCCTGTATCTGGGGTATGACCGGTTTGAGGAGTTTTTAAAAGGCGCCGAAGAAATGGACATTCACGCACAGACCGCGGCCGAAGCAGAAAACCTGCCGCTGATGGCTGCCCTTGTAAGCGTGTGGAACAATAATTTTCTGGGCTATCCGGCCCAGGGCCTGATCCCCTATGCTTCAGCCCTGTCCAAACTGCCGGCCCACATTCAGCAGCTCTCCATGGAAAGCAACGGCAAATCCGTGACCGAAACCGGCAAGTCTCTTGACATCTCCTGTGGCCCCATTGTTTTCGGGGAACCCGGCACCAATGCCCAGCATTCCTTTTTTCAACTGGCCCACCAGGGCCGGCCGTTTCCCATCGAGTTTATCGGGGTGGCAAGTCCGTGTTTTGACCGCTACAGCGGAAAATCAAAAGGCGTGACCAACCACCAGGAGCTGTGGGCCAATCTGATGGCCCAGGCCCAGGCCCTTGCCGAAGGAAAAGATGATGACAATCCGGCAAAGTTTTTTCCGGGCAACCGTCCCTCTTCCACCCTGATTTTAAAGGACCTGTCTCCGAAAAATATCGGCCGGCTGCTGTCCTTTTTTGAAGCAAAAACCGTGTTTGAAGCCTTTATCTGGGGCATCAATCCCTTTGATCAATATGGGGTGGAGTTGGGAAAAACCATGGCCGGGTCCATCCGGAAAGAGATTGCCCTGAAAAATGAAGATCCCGGCTATCGGTTTGACAGCCGGGATCCTATTCGAAAATGCTATCTGGGTATATTATTTGATCGAAAACCTTAAAATTATTAAAGTGTTTCAAGCAGGTTGGTCGAAAAACGTCATGAGCGCCACCAATGCAAGGCGAAATTTGCCTGAAAAGCGGAGTTTGTATCTATAAATGAGCATTTTAAGAAAAATTTTAACGCCGCAGTGGCAAGCGTAATAGTTTTTCGGCAATCGGCTAAAAAAACCGGTAAATCATCGCCCCCCAGGTGACGCCCGCGCCTAAGCCCGCAAACAGCAGGGTGGCATTTTTTTCCGGAATCAGTTTCTTTTCAATGACTTCATCCATGGCAATGGGAATGGTTCCGGCCGTGGTGTTTCCGTACCTTTGAATGTTGTTGTACATTTTTTCATCCGGCAGATTCAGTGACTTCTGAAATGACTGATTGATGCGGAGATTTGCCTGATGAGGGATGACCATATCAATGTCGTCAATGGTCAATCCGGCCCTTTCGAGCACTACCTGAGAAACCTGGGGCAGCCGGGTAATCGCAAGTTTGAACACATTCCGGCCGTCCATTTTTGGCCAGATCCGGGCATCATCAAACATCTCTTTGGTCAGCCGGGGATTCAGCCGGGATGCCGGGGCCTCCAGAATCAGGGCATCCGCGTAATCCCCCTGGGCATGGAGGCTGGATGCGAGAACACCGACATTTTCTTCTGTTTCCACCCCTTCCAGGCAGACCGCCCCGGCGCCGTCCCCGAAGATAACCGATACATCCCGGCCCCGGGTGGTTAAATCCAGGCCTGTGCTGTGCACCTCACTGCCCACAAACAGGATACGGCTGGCATAGCCGCTTTTGATATATGCATCCGCTATTTCCATGCCGTAAAGAAAACCCGTGCACTGCTGACGAATGTCCAGCGCTGGAGTGGATTTCAGTCCCAGCTTGCTTTGCAGCAGACACCCGGATCCGGGAAAGTTAATGTCCGGACTGAGGGTGGCAAAAATAATGAGATCCAGATCTTCAGGTGTCCAGCCGGCCCGGTCCAGTGCTATTTTTGCTGCCTCCAGGCCAAGATCCGAGGCGCCGACATTGCCTTCTTCCGGAACCCACCGGCGCTCTTCAATACCGGTTCGCTGGCGAATCCACTCATCTGATGTGTCCATCAGTTTGGCCAAATCGTCGTTGGTCACCACTCTGTCGGGCAGGTATCGGCCGGTACCAACGATTTTCATCTTTTTCATATTTGTCATCTCCTCTTTACCTAAGAAATAAGCACTTACCTGAATTGAGTTTAGGCGTTATTCGGTTTTTTCAGAGGCTGTTGTTTCACTTTTTTCGCTGCCGGGAATATCAATGGTGTATTTTTCTTTGATGGATTCAATGTAGGCAGGAAACATTTCCTTGAATTTGTCTTCTTTTAATTTTTCCGCCAGTCTTTCACTGATGTCTTCGTATGCAAGCTTTGCGGCGGCTTCTTTCTCATGGGACTTAATGACGTGAAAACCAAACCGGGTTTCCACAATATCGCTGATTTCACCGGGCGCCAGCGCGAATGCGGCATCCTCAAACGGCTTAACCATCTGGCCGCGATTGAAAAACCCCAGGTCTCCGCCTTTTTCCTTGCTGGGGCAGTCTGAGTTGGCTTTCGCCAGTTCAGCAAAATCTTCCCCACTTTCCAGTCTGGCTTTGATCTTTTCCATTTCCTGCCGGGTTTCCGCCTTTGATGCATCCGAGGCATTGGGTTCAAGCTTTAACAGAATATGACTGGCATGGACCCGCTCCGGCATTTCAAATTCTTCAGGATGATTGTCATAATAGGATTTCACGTCTTCTTCGGTGACCACGATGGTGGGCATGATTTTTTCTTCAATAAATTTCTGGATAATCTTGCTCTCTTCAATCTGAGATAAAATCATCTCTTCGCTGTAACTCATTTTTTCAATCTGTTCCTGAAATGCGGCTTCTGTTTCAAATTGATTTTTAAAATCAGCGAGTTCCTCTTTGACGGTTTCCGGATCAAGTTTAATGCCCTGGGAAATGGCTTCCTGCAGCAGCACTTCCTGGTCAATCAGGGAATTTAAAATATTTTCCTTAAATTCATCGATTTTGGATTCATCCAGAGGGACGCCCATGCTGGCATACCGCTGCCGGATCAGATTAAACTTCCGGTCCATGTCCTGCTGGGAGATTTTTTCACCATTGACTTTGGCCACATAATCAGCTGCCGGGGCTGTTTCCGGGGCATCCTGTTCGGCAGTCACCGGGCCGGCAAAGCATATGGTGAGGATAACTATAAGCATGATTTTCAGAGAATGGTGGATAAGCATCGGCATTCGTTTAATTCCTTTTTAAGGGTGTGTAAAAAATTCGCATCAGTGGCGTTTAGGTTATACCGTTACCATTCTGAGGCGTCTGTTTTCAATCATTTTTATAAATATTTGCAAAACCCGCAAGATCAGGGGAACCGGGCATATGATATGAGAAAGACCGCACCACGAGACCGGCAATACCCGTTGATACAATGAAATTATCAGGATGATGAAAGATGGGCCATTGAAAAAAAGATGACTGATCAGTTTGATGATGGTCCGGTTTGATTGTCGGGAATAAAAAAACCGGTTAGCATCTAACCGGTTATTTTATCTGTTTGGTCGGGACGGCAGGATTTGAACCTGCGACCCCAGCGTCCCGAACGCTGTGCTCTACCAGACTGAGCCACGTCCCGACTGTTGGTTGGATTATTTATTTTACAATTTTTATAATGTCAATCAAAAATGTTGTTCAGAATAATTGTTTCTTCCCGGCCTGGTCCCACGGAAACGATGTCGATTTTTGTTTCTGTCAGCGCCTCTATCCGGGAAAGATAATTTTTGGTGTTTTGCGGCAGGTCTTCATAGGTTCGGATTTTGGAAATATTTTGCTTCCATCCCGGCAACGTCTCATAAATGGGCTTGCATTCACCCAGCACATCTAAATCTGCGGGGAAAGTTTCAATTTTCTGTCCGTTGCAGTCATAGGCGATGCAGATTTTAATTTCATCGAGATCATCCAGCACGTCCAGCTTGGTGACGGCCAGTCCGGTCAGGCTGTTCAGGCGCACGGCGTTGTTCAATATCACCGTGTCCAGCCAGCCGCACCGGCGGCGTCTTCCGGTGGTCGCGCCGAATTCCGCCCCGGTTTTCTGTATTTTGTCGCCGATAGCGTCAAACAGTTCCGTGGGAAACGGTCCCTTGCCTACCCGTGTGGTGTAGGCCTTTACAATGCCGACAATGCCGGATATTTTTTTTGGACCCACGCCGGCGCCGGAACAGGCATTTCCGGAAACTGTGTTGGATGACGTCACAAACGGATAGGTACCATGATCAATGTCCAGATGGGTTCCCTGAGCCCCTTCAAAAAGAATCTGTTTTCCGTCTTTAATGCCTTTATCGATGTAGACGGAGATATCCGTGACATAGGGCGCCAGACGCTTTTGAAACACTTTATAATTCTCGATCACTGCATCCGCATCCACAGCGTCTTCGGAAAAATACCGGGTGAGGTAAAAATTTTTTTCCGCGCACACAGCGCGGACCTTTTCTTCAAACCGGGTGGTGTTCAGGAGGTCCACAAACCGGATGCCGCACCGGTTGGCCTTGTCCTCATAGCAGGGACCGATGCCCCGGCCGGTGGTGCCGATTTTTGTATCTTTGGATGCCGCGTTTTCCCGGGCTGCATCAATGGATTTATGATACGGCATGATCAAATGGGCTTTTTCGCTGATCTTGAGCTGATCCGGCCCCACGGCAATTCCTTTGCCGGTGAGATAATCAATTTCTTCAAGGAGCACTTCAGGGTCTACCACCAGGCCATTGCCGATCACGCAGGTTTTGTCCTGTAAAATTCCGGATGGAATCAGGTGGCTGATAAATTGCTCGCCGTCCACCACCATGGTATGGCCGGCATTGTTGCCGCCCTGAAAACGGACCACATAATCAGCATGTTCTGCCAAAAGGTCCACGATTTTGCCTTTTCCTTCATCTCCCCACTGGGTTCCAATGATTACAATATTAGCCAATTGATGCTCCTTTAAAAGTTTAATCGATATATCCGCTCAATAAATGACGGGAATGCGTTATTCGAAACTATAACCGTTTTTTTTTAAAAAAGTCCACTATTAAGTCCCGGCACTTTTCCTGAAGGACACCGCCGGTGATCCGGACCTGGTGATTCAAACGCGCATCTGTTGAAAAATCATACAAAGAGCCGGCAGCCCCCCATTTGGGATCGTGCGTTCCGAAGACCACATGCGCGACCCGTGAATGAATAATGGCACCCATGCACATGATGCAGGGCTCCACCGTAACATACAGGGTGGTATCGGGAAAACGGTAGTTGCCGGTTTTAGAGCCTGCGGCACGAAGCACGAATATTTCCGCATGGGCCGTTGGATCGTGCCGGGAAATCGGCTGATTATATCCGGAGGCAAGAATGTTGCCGCCCTTGTCAACGAGGACGGCGCCCACCGGCACTTCATCAGCAGACAGCGCTTTTCCGGCTTCTGCCAGGGCACGTTCCATAAAAAAACAATGATCGCGACCGGTGCTGTTGTTTCCGGGTGCAGTTTCTTTATTGATGCCGACCTGTTTCAGAACCAAAACGCCTTCATTGCGGTTAAAAATCTTGATACGCACAAAAAAGCGACATATAAAAAAATAGATACCCCGTCAAGATATAAAAGAATTGACATCGGTTCTTGTTTGGCTTATGACAAAACAAATTTTACGCGCCCGTAGCTCAGCTGGATAGAGTGCCGGACTACGAATCCGTAGGTCGCAGGTTCGAATCCTGCCGGGCGCGCCATCAAATATCAAGGTTTGTGAAATGTCATCGCAAACCTTTTTTATTTTTTCGGGTTATCGACTTTACATTGATGCCATCCGCTTCGACTCATCACCTGGCATTACGAGGAGTGAAAAGCGAACGACGAAGTAATCTCCCTGTTTTCAACTGCATGGGCGTAACACTCAAACAAAAGGTTAACCAATGGCAAAAATTACCTGGACGTATACCGATGAGGCCCCTGCCCTGGCGACAAAGGCCCTGCTTCCGGTTCTGAAGGCCTTTACCAAAGGAACGGATATAGACATAGACCTGGCGGATATATCACTCGCCGGACGGATCATCGCAAATTTTTCTGAAAATCTCACCCAGGACCAGAAAATCCCGGACTACCTGGCCATACTGGGTAAGATGACCCAGGAACCGGATGCCAATATTATCAAATTGCCCAACATCAGCGCCTCGATTCCCCAGCTTCAGACGGCCATCCACGAATTGCGGGAAAAGGGGTATGATATTCCAAAATATCCCGAAGAGCCCAAAACAGAAGCGGAAAAAGCCCTGCAAAAACGGTTTTCCGCCGTCCTCGGCTCCGCCGTCAACCCGGTCCTCCGGGAAGGCAATTCAGACCGGCGGGCCGCAGCGTCCGTCAAGCGTTTTGCCAAAAAGCATCCCCACAAAATGATGAAACCCTGGCCCGCAGATTCCAAAACCCGCGTGGCCCACATGGACGACCAGGACTTCTATGCGCATGAAACCTCCGTGACCGTGGAAAGCGCCTGCCATGTGAAAATCGAATTTGTTGATGAGGCGGGTAATGTCTGCGTTCTCAAGGAACCGTTCCCATTGCTTGCCGGAGAAGTGATTGACACCACCCACATGAATGTCAACGCCCTGCGTGAATTTTACGCCCGGCAGATGGCAGACGCCAGAAAAGAAGGCCTCCTGCTTTCTCTGCATCTCAAGGCCACCATGATGAAGGTCTCGGATCCCATCATGTTCGGCGGTTGCGTTTCCGTCTATTGCCAGGATGCTTTTGAAAAGCACGCTGACACGCTCAAAGAAATCGGTGTAAATGTCAATTACGGACTGGAAGATCTTTATGAAAAGCTGAACCGGCTTCCGGCAGACAAACGGGCCGAAATCGAAGCGGATATTGAGGCGACCTGTTCGCTTCAGCCGGATCTGGCCATGGTCGATTCCCAAAAAGGCATCACCAATCTCCATGTGCCCAATAATATCATTATTGATGCGTCCATGCCCAACATCGTGCGCGACGGCGGCAAAATGTGGAACAGCGACAATCAGCTTCAGGACTGCATTGCCATGGTGCCGGATCGCTCCTATGCTACTATGTACAAGGAGATTATCGAAGACGCCAAAAAAAATGGCCAGTTTGATCCGGCCTTCATGGGCACGGTGTCAAACGTCGGGCTGATGGCAAAAAAGGCCGAGGAATACGGCTCCCACGATAAAACCTTCGAAGCGTCGGCGCCCGGCACGATCCGCGTGGTCGATGACAACGGAACCCCCCTGCTCTCGCAGACCGTGGACACCGGGGACATCTTTCGCATGTGCCAGACCAAAGCGGTCGCCATCCGGGACTGGGTCCGGCTGGCAGTGAAACGATCCAGAGATACCGGCCATCCTGTGGTCTTCTGGCTGGATGAGAATCGCGCCCATGACCGGGAGATTATTCGATATGTGGAACAAACCCTGCCGGAACACGATACCGATGGCCTTGAAATTCATATCATGTCCCCGCAACAGGCCATGAAATACACCCTTAAAAGAGTCCGCCGCGGCGAAGACACGATTTCCGCCACCGGCAACGTGCTCCGGGATTACCTCACCGACCTCTTCCCCATTCTTGAGCTGGGCACCAGCGCGCGCATGCTGTCCATCGTTCCCCTGTTAAAAGGCGGCGGACTGTTCGAAACCGGGGCCGGCGGGTCCGCCCCCAAACACGTGGTTCAGCTTGTCAAAGAGGGACACCTCCGGTGGGATTCTTTAGGTGAATACTGCGCGATGGTCCCGTCTTTTGAAATGATTGCCGAACAAACCGGCAATAAAAAGGCGGCGATCCTGGCCAGAACCCTGGACCAGGCCATTTCCCAGTACCTTGAAAACGGCAAACTGCCCTCCCGCAAGGTGAATGAGCTGGATAACCGGGGGAGCACGTTTTATCTCACTCTTTACTGGGCCCGCGCTCTGGCGGCACAGGATGATGACGCCGACATGAAAGCGCGCTTTACCGGCCTTTCGGAAAAGCTCACCCAAAATGAAGCCCAAATCAATGACGAGCTTTCAGCGGCCCAGGGCCGGCCGGTTGATCTGGGCGGTTACTTTATGCTGCCTGATGAAAAAGCAACCCGGGCCATGCGGCCCAGTGCTGTGTTGAATGAGATTCTTGACGCTTTTTAGGGAATGATCGGCTGAAAAACCTGACGCATCTTCAACCCGCTTTTTGAAACAAGCGGGTTGAAGATTCTTTTAAATGACTTTTGTAATGCTTCTTTTGTTATTGCCCGGCTGACCTGGTCCGACTCCGTTTCTTTTGCTTCCATATTTCCCATTCATTTATTGCTTGTCTGTATTTCACAAAATCAGTATAGTCTTTATAATATTATATATTATTATCCTGAGGGATACGCAACCCGTCCGGAACTTTTTAGGTGAGAAAAAAAAATGGAAAAAGAAGAGATCCTCCAGTCATTGCATCATTTCAAAGAGCATAATAAATCAAAATATCAAATTCTTCGACTTGGTCTCTTTGGATCGGTGGCAAAAGGCGTCATGTCTTCTGATAGTGATGTTGATATCGTTGTTGAACTCAAAGAACCGGATCTGTTTTATTTAATTGGCATAAAACAGGATCTTGAAGAACAGTTACATCGACCCGTTGACATTGTCCGGTACCGGGATAAGATGAACGCTTTTCTGAGACAAAAGATTGACCAGGAGGCTGTTTATGTTTGACAACGGGCTCGCAATTGAAGTCTTGCAGCAGATTCTTCAGGCGACCCTTACTATTTCTGAACGATTTAAGCCGGTGAACTCTGTGGAAGATTTTACAGAAACACCTGCCGGCATGGAAAAGCTTGACAGCATTTGTATGTTGCTTATTGCTGTTGGGGAAAATCTCAAAAACATAGATAAAATTACTTCCGGAAAACTCTTGCCGAAATATCCACAGGTTGACTGGAAAAAGGCTAAGGGGTTAAGGGATATTATCAGCCATCATTATTTTGATGTTGATGCAGATGCAATTTTTCACATATGCAATACCTATATTGATCAAATGAGCCAGACAATCGGCAAGATCATTGACGATCTTTCATAATTCTCGGTCAGATAAATCTAAGTAATCAACCAGCGATATGTTATTAAATAGATTTTTTTTCTTTCAGAAAAACGAAATAAATCACCAGCAGCGCACAAAGCCAGAGCAAGAGCGTGACCGGAAACCAGAAAAACGTGTCCACAAAAACTACATTCTCTATATCCGGACACGTGAGGCCCTGCTTTTCGCTTGTTAGCAAGAGGGCATACAGCACACCGAGAACGCCATACGAGATGTTGCAGGCAAGCCCTTTAAAGCTTAAGACGGTGGCTCGCCGGTCAGACGGCGTTTCCTGGTTGATATAAAAACTGACGAAAAATCCCGCAAAGTACATAGCACTGAATGTGACGAGAGCCGGCAGTAAACCGGCATAGGGCCAGAACAGACTCATGCCGGTGAGCCCTGTCAGGGACAATCCGGCCGTAACGGCAATGGCATGGCCCGGCCCTTTATTCTGTGCCAGTCTGTTGGCGATTTTCGGGACAATGAATCCCAGCATGGCCACCAGCGACCCGATCAGGCCAAAGGTGGATTCCGGCAGTGCAATCATCCGGTAGTATTGACTGGAAAGGGTTATAACGGTCCGGATAATGCCGTCAAACATCATGCCGAAAAGGATAACGGCAAATACAAACTTTGTTTGAACGATCCACTCCCCTGCTTTTAATGTGAGTCCGAATGCTTCTTTCACCGGCGTCCTTTTTGCCGGAATGCCCGGCCCTTCCGTTTGATCTTCCAGTTGAAGGGTGGTGACAGCAGCCAATACCCCGAGAATCAGCGTCAGGTACAAGGGATACCGCATGGTCATATCCTGCGTAACATGGATATCTGCCCCGAAAAAACGAAACACGGTGTTCATCAGATGGGGGTCGTAAACAGCCGCCCCCACACTCATGGCCAGAATAAACCCAATGGATTGAAATCGCACCAGAACTTCCAGCACGTTTCCCCATTGATCCCGCATCCCCTTTTCCGCCAGGGAGTCATAGGCAATCGCCTCATCAGCCCCGCTGGCCGCGGCTTCCGCAAGTCCGCTCAATATCCGGTTCACCAGAAAAACAACAAATACAAACTCCGGGTTTGTTGTCGGAATAAAACTGATAATAGCCACTTCAACAATCATGGTCACAGAGGCAAACACCAGCAATTTCTTTCGCCCGATAATGTCCGCAAGTGCGCCGGACGGGACTTCGGCCACGACAATCGTGGCCGCCCACATGGCATTGAGAATGGAAAACTGGGCAACGGTTAACCCAAAATCCAAAAACAGAATCGTGAAAACCGGATAATAAAACCGGGAGTTGAATAACACCTTAAACGCAAGGAACAGCCGGACGTTTGGAATGGCAAAGGGGGAGGTTTCTTTTTGATTGCGGATCATACGGATTCAGAACGTTCAGATGGATAACAATTATCTCTTAACCATTTTGTAAATTCCGTTTGAGAAAAATCGCCTTTACCAAGCTTTTCAAATGCAAAGACGCGCTCAACCGGCAACGCTTTAAAGTCCATATGGTGAAGTCTTAAAAAAAGCCTGGTAACAACATAAGCGGTCCGTTTGTTTCCATCGACAAAACCATGATTCTTAGCGAGCAAAAATCCATATGCCGCAGCAAGATCGATAACATCATCGGATCCATAATTCAGCATATGCCTCGGCTTATTTAACGCACTTTTAATGAGCCCGATATCTTTGACACCTGGTGCGCCGCCATGCGCACTGATCTGAAAATCATGAATAGCAAGAACTGTCTCCAGCTCTATCCACGTCATCGTCATCTTTTTGCCAGTTCTTTCAGAAGATCCCTGTCCTCCCGCATAATTTCTTCGGCAATTGCAATCTGTTTTGAAAAATTTTCATTGTACGGTGTCATCCGATACCCATTTTCAAAGGATTCCGTTAAATAAAGAGTTTCTCCTTCTACGATATTCAGCCTCTGTAAAGTTTTTTTCGGAAGTACAATACCAAGAGAGTTTCCAATTTTTCTAACTTTTAATGCGATCATTTTTTCCCTCCGTTGTTGTCACAATTGTAATAACATTTTATGAGAAATCAAGATTTTTTCATAAAAAAAATAAAGAGCTTAAACCATAAACCGAAACCCATCCTCTCTCGTCATTCCGGCTGTCTTTTAGCCGGAATCCGGAAAAATATGTAATAATTAAATATTTGACCCTCACCCCGCACTTTGCTTATATAGCAGCAAGATACCAGATACACCTTCGGATCAAAAACATGCAGCACACGGCAGAATCCCTGCAAAAAAGAAAGAAAACCCCAGAAGGAGGAACACGCCATGACCGCCAGCATCCCATCCGCCCTATGCTTCAGCCATCAACAGCACTATAAAAAAATGTCCCCCGGAGAAGCGAAAAACATCCTGGTCATTCAGGGCAGCCCCAGAAAAGAAGGTACCAGCAAAACAGATATCCTGACAAAAGCGGTTTGCAGCGGTTTTGTCAAAGCCGGGGCAATCGTTGAAACCATTTATTTACGGGAAAAGAAAATCAATCAATGCCAGGGATGTTTTACCTGCTGGACCAAAACCCCGGGCAAGTGCATTTTCAACGACGATGTGGCCGGCATCATGGAAAAATTCAATGACGCCGATCTCCTGGTGTTTGCCTCCCCCCTGTATCACTTTGGCATTATCGCTTTAATGAAAAAGTTTATTGAACGAACCCTGCCCATGATTCAGCCCTTTCTGATTGAAAGAGACGATGGAAAAACCACTCATCCTCCCCGGGACGGTTATAAACATACGCATAACATTTTAATTATCGGCGTGTGCGGTTTTCCAGAGGTTGAGCATTTCGGGGCGTTTTCCGCAAATTTTCATTACATCGCCAATGCCGGCGGACCATACGGTTTTAATATTGTATCGGAAATTTACCGCCCCCTGTCTGAAATCCTCAATAACCCCTTTTACCAGGCGGAAAACGACAGGGTCCTGGGGCTGGCGGAAAAAGCAGGATACGACCTGGTCGCGAACGGTTGTATTGAAGAAAGCACCATCAACGGGATCGCCCATGTTCCGATGGATAAAAAGGAAATATTCGAGGCTGCAAACAATGCCTGGAATGTGTGCATCAAGGAATGCATCACCATGCCGGAACTCCAGAAACAGCTTTTGGGATAGCAACCATTGAAAAGAAGGATGTGCCCATGCGTATCGATCGGACCGTCACCACGGTTATAGATGCTGAGAAATGTACCGGATGCGGCCTGTGCATCACGGTTTGTCCCAGCGAAACCCTTGAGATCCGAGATAAAAAAGCGGTGGTGTCTGGAGCGGAGTCTCTAAACTGTGACCACTGCGCCGCCGTCTGCCCCACAGCCGCGGTCACCGTCACCGGGCTCGACCCCGCGGCAACACAGTTTCAAAACTTTTCAAGAGACGACAAATGGTCCGCGCCGGGAAAACAGGACACGCAGCGCCTCGTAAACCTGATGATGTCCCGGCGGTCCTGCCGGAACTACAAAGAAACGCCCGTGCCGGCATCCGTGCTGGAAGATCTCGTCAGAATCGGCATTACCGCGCCGTCCGGCACCAACTCCCAGATGTGGACCTTTACCCTCATGCCGGATAGGGCGGCGGTTCTCTCCTTTGGAAATGAAATCAGCAGGTTTTTTAAGCGCCTGAACCGGACATCGGAGAATAAATGGTTAAGATCCGCTCTCTGCCTAATCGGCAAACCGGAATTGGAGGACTACTTTCAGAACTATTATGAAAAAATCGAACAAGCCCTGACCGAATGGGAACGGGACGGAAAAGACCTGCTGTTTCACGGCGCACCCGCCGTTATTGTCGTCGCATCAAAGGATGGCGCCTCCTGCCCGGCAGAAGATGCCCTGCTGGCCACGCAAAACATTCTGCTGGGTGCCCACAGCATGGGACTTGGCACCTGCCTCATCGGTTTTGCCGTCAGTGCCATGGAACATGACAAAAAAATCCGCAGAACCATCGGCCTTCCGCCGGATGAAACCCCTTATGCCGTCATCGCACTGGGATATCCCGCGGAAAAATACCAGACGGTTACCCGGCGAAAGCCATTGACCATACGGTATTTCAGTTAAATACGGTTTCCGCCACCTTCAATTTGCGGCGTTTATTTCCGTTATTTGGTTATCCACTTAACTCAAGTTGATACAAAATAGAGAGTATCCTCTAACGACCGGCAGACACGGTGGCCAGCCCTACAAGACGTTGCGAAGGTTTCGTAGGGTCTGCCACCTTGCCGACTAGACCAACTTGAACGAAGTGGATATGCAGATTCCGTTATTCTAATTTTCACATAACCGATTGGAATTTAATTCACACCTGCCCGGCATGAATCGGATTGATATTTTCCAGTTTTTTTCCTGCAATTTATGGCATAACCAGTAACCAATCAAAAACAAGAGAAAAAGCCAATAAATGGGTGTTACCGAATTTGTCCTCCGCTTTTGGCGCCCGGCGGTTCGCCCGGTTATGGCGGCGTCGTAAAAATCTCATATACCGCAGACGCGCCGCCTTCCAGAAAGG
Source organism: Desulfobacterales bacterium (assembly GCA_963675805.2). Taxonomy (GTDB): domain Bacteria; phylum Desulfobacterota; class Desulfobacteria; order Desulfobacterales; family Desulfosalsimonadaceae; genus SURF-3. The sequence continues at coordinate 296,449 of CAXXNU010000008.1, forward strand.
TAGTGAATAGAAAAGGCACAATCGCGCCTGTCATTAATCCCCAGAATAATGCGAATACCAGTGAGTTTTCCTTTCTCGCTTTCGTTGGCCAGATGGATTCCATATGCATTGCGACAATGATCATTAAGAGCGCTGATACCGCGAGAAAATAGCCTGCCACCGCAGAGGCCTGTGATCCCACTAAGACCAGGACAGCAACGGCCAACGCTCCTAAGAGAAATTTACCCTGGGGCTTCGCAAGGCCCTGCCCTCTAGACATAGATGTATTCACTCCGTGTCAACCTGCCATACGTGGAACTCACAGGCAACGAGGGCCGAAGGCCCTTAAAGCTCTTGTGAAGTGCCGGGTTGTGTTCCTGTCTCACAGTTGTGCCTGGTTGTTTTTAGTTTTGCATTATCGAAGCATCGGGTCTTTGCAGTTATCTTATCCTTCAAAATCAATTTTTGAATGAATTAAATCCTGTCCTTTTGAGATTTCTTTTCTTTTTTCTCTTTACGTTTTTCTTTCAGACTTTTTTCCGCTTTTTTCTTTTCTGATTTCTGGGTATCTCTTGCTTTAGACATGTCTTTTCCCCTGTTTTAGTTTCAGTTGTTAAGGGCACTGGCGAAATTCCCGATTTGAGGTCACTTCCCCAATTTGGCGTTGCCCCATTCCCCTGCCCCATTCCCCTGCCCCATTCCCCATTGATAAGCAGCCATGGAAAGGGTGCCATACATAAATCCCCGGTGAATCAGCGCTGCTTGTTCTGTGTCAAGGCCGGCACCCAGGCAGACCAGCAGCGGCAGAAAATGTTCCGCAGGAAAGGGATGGCTCTGTTCCGGCGCCGGCGCCCTTTGCTGATAATCGATTACCTGCTGGATCTGGCCGGATGTGAGCCGCTCAAAAAGCCATTGATCAAATGCGGCTGTATAATCCACCGGGGGATCATCGATCCGGTGACCCTGAATATCATACAGGTTATGGGCCGCTCCGCCGCTGCCAAGAATCAGCACGCAGTTTTGGCGCAGGGGCTGCAGTGCTTTTCCAAGTTCAACGTGGTGGGTGGTGATCTCTTCCGTCTGGATGGAAAGCTGAACAACCGGAATGTCAGCATCCGGAAACATCAGTTTAAGTGGTACCCAGGCCCCGTGATCCAGGCCCCGGTCCGGATTTTTTCCTGCGGCAATGCCGGCGGCATCCAGAAGTTCAATGGCTTTATCTGCTAGTTCAGGAGATCCCGGCGCCGGATACGTCTGCTTAAATAACCGGGGCGGCCCGCCAAAATCATAGAGGATGCCAGGCAGCACCCCGGCGGTGACGGTCGGCCGGATCGTTTCCCAGTGGGCGGATATGCACAGGATGGCATCCGGACGGGGGATTTGCCTGCCCAGTTGTTCTAAAAAAGACCGGACCGGTGTCTCCATCAGTAAAATTGACGGCGGACCGTGAGAAACAAAGATGACCGGCATTAAAGGCATTGAAGGGGAGCTTTCCGCAGTCATGGGATGATCCTTCATAGTTTAACCGATCAGTAGGCTTCCTCTGTTTGAATATCACTTTCCGTGACCGGTTTAGAAAAAAGATGATAGGCAAAGCCCTGATACATCAGAACCAGCGGAATAAAGACACACACAACCCCAAGCATGATTTTTAAACTGCCGGGATCAGCGGCGGCATTGTGAATTGTCAGGCTGTACTGATCACTGATGGATGAGGGAAACAGGCGCGGATATAAACCGCCAAGCCCGAAACAGGCCGCCCCGAGAATGATCATGGCCGACCCCTCCCATGAAAGCACGCCTTGGCCTTTTTTAATGGCAATGAAATTCACCACCAGGCCGAGCACGCACAGCAGGGGGAAAATTGCCAGCCACGGCATTTCCCTATAGTTTGTGTAAAGGTCTGTTAACAAAGCGGTCAGGATTAAAAAAATCACAATGGCAGCGGCAAGGGCATACCAGGTTTTTTCCGCAAGGGCGTTGCATCGTGCCAGCAAGGCGCCCTCTGTTTTTATCAGCAGCCACGACAGGCCGTGCTGAACAAACATCAGCAAAAAAAGCACGCCGCCGGCCAGGCCGTATGGGTTCAGCAGACCCAGCAGATTTCCCTGATACAGATTGTCCTGGCCCAGCCGCACCCCCTTAAAGATATTGGCAAAGGCCACCCCCAGAAGCACGGCCGCCAGCAGGCTGCTGGCAAAAATACTGATATCCCAGAGGCCCCGCCATCTTTCCGAATCCATTTTGCTGCGGAACTCAAATGATACGCCGCGGATGATCAGGCTGAACAGGATCAGCATCAGCGGTGTGTAAAGAGATGTGAACATGACAGCATACACAACCGGAAACGCGCCAAATGTGATGGCCCCGGCCGTAATCAGCCAGACCTCATTCCCGTCCCAGACCGGTCCGATGCTGTTCAGCATGATCCGCCGGTCGGTATCGGTTTTTCCCGAGTGCAGATACAATACACCGATGCCCAGCACAAAGCCATCGGTTGCAAAATACATCCCCCACAAAAATCCCCATATGCAAAACCAGATTGTTTCGATTGTCATGACAAAAGCTCCTTTTACTTGCACAGCAGAAAGCCACGCCCTCTGGGCGTGGTCAGAGTTCAACGGCTAAGCCAGTTGAACATTAATGGCTCATAAGCTACTCCTTTTTAGGTTGTCCCCACAACTCTAAAGAAAGGAGCAAAATATGAGCCGATTTAAGAAATTATCACATACAGTTTGGCATTGCCAATATCATTTTGCGTGGACTCCTAAATACAGGTTGAGAATACTCGAAGGTGACGTTGCCATCGAGGTGGCAAATTGCATCCGGTCTTTCAGTGAGCATAAAGGATGCGAAATTAATGAACTGAATGTACAGAAGGATCATGTGCATTTGGTAGCGATGATTCCGCCGAAGATATCAGTATCAGATTATATGGGAATCATAAAAAGCCGAACAGCTATAAGAGTATTCTATAAATTTAAAAAGTTAAAGACCAGGCCCTATTGGGGTAATCATTTTTGGTCCAAAGGTTATTGTGTTGATACAGTTGGCCTGGATTCCGAAAAAATATGCAAATATGTAAAGTATCAAGAAGCCCAGGAACGACGATCAGAGAAATAGAAATTTAAAAGAGCAAAGAGTGGGGACAACAATCAGCCTCGCCCCCTTTGGGGGCAAGAGGCAAACTTATCCCCTTTTAGGGGTAAACCCAAAACCACCCCCTCCGGGGGTGGATTCTTTATTTGAATCCAAAGGCCATTGGAAATAAAAAGCGCGTGTTATGAAGTCGGCCCTTTTTTGGCGTAACGGGCCATGAGAAAGAATGCCAAAGCACCGAGCAGCCCGTAAACCAGAATAAATCCCATCAGGGACACAAAGACCTGGCCGGACGGCAGGGTCGATCCGCCATCGGTTATCCGCAATAGTCCATAGGCCACCCACGGCTGCCGGCCCACTTCCGTCAGGATCCAGCCCAGTTCATTGGCAAGATACGGTAAAGGCAGGGATAACATCATGATTTTCAGAAATTTCGGACTCTGGGTGAGCTTTTTGCGGCGGATCATGCCCCAGGACGTCAAAATGACAAACAGGGTGCCCAGCCCGACCATGCCCTTGAACGCAAAAGAGGTAATCAGGACATTGGGGCGTTCATCCCGGGGGAAGTCTTTAAGGCCTTTGACCTCCGCATTGATGTCTTTGTAAGACAGCAGGCTTAACAGCCCCGGAATGGCGCCGATTTCGATGATATTTCGTTCATTTTTTTCATCCGGCAGGGCAAACAGGTAAACCGGTGCCCGGGTGGTGGTCTCCCAGAGCGATTCCATGGCAGCCAGCTTTGCCGGCTGTTTTTCCGCCACATCAGACCCGTGCAGGTCCCCTTCAACAACCGTAAAAATCGAAAAAATAAAACCAAATACCAGTGCCATGGAAAAGGACCGCTTAAAAAAGTCCGTGTGCTGTTTCTTCAGGAGGTGGTAGGCACTGATCGACATGACAAAAAAGGCGGTGAGGACATACGCCCCGGAAAGGACGTGAAGCACCTGCAGGATCGCAAATTCCTGAAATAAAACAGCCGTGAAATCGGTTAAAACAGCCTTGCCTTCAACCATTTTATACCCCACGGGGTGCTGCATCCAGGCATTGGCAACAATAATCCAGTAGGCCGAGAGCGTTGAGGCCACAAATACGACCCACATGCAGAATGCATGAAACCCTTTTGAAACCAGGTTCCAGCCAAAAATCCAGATGCCAAGAAATACGGATTCCAGAAAAAAAGAAGACGTGGTTTCAAAGGCAAGGATGGGGCCGAAAATATTGCCCACAAAGATTGAAAACGGCCCCCAGTTGGTGCCGAACTGAAATTCCAATGTCAATCCGGTGACCACGCCCAGCGCAAAATTGATTAAAAACATTTTACCCCAGAACTTTGCCATCTGAAGATAGGTTTCATCTCCGGTCATCACGTAACGGGTTTCGATGATGGCAATTAAAAGAGACAGGCCGAGGGTCAATGGAACAAAAATGAAGTGAAATAAGGTCGCCACGGCAAATTGAAGCCGTGACAAAAATAAAAATTCCATAAAAGCCTCCTTTACATGACACCGTTGGGTTCAGGGGAAGGAAAGTGCTCTCTGGGCTGCGCAGGGTGAGGATTCTGGTACCAATGGTTGATCGATACGTCCGCTGGAACCTGCCCTGTTAATTTTTGAGAATTTTAGCAGGTTTTAAACGCTTTATCCAGTTTTCCGTTACAAAAGCCAAAAATTGTTGATTGGATGCGACCAGGATGCAAGGAAGTGTCTATGCGTTTCGGACGTAAATAAGTATGATGTCCTCGATTTCTCCTCGATTTCGGCACTAATTTAATCAGAAAGAAAAAGCGACTTTTTTTAAAAGCCGCTTTTTCTTTTTTGGAAAACCACACCGCCACTGCCCTGCCTAAAAATTTTTATCAGGCTGTTGCACAAGCACCCATTTTGCAGTAATGTTCGGTTTATTTATCAGCGCTTGCAGGGCACCCGGCTGCTCAAATACAGCGAGCATGGCTCACGGTCAAAGGATTGACGGCTTTGCAAAACATCCGAATTCGTTGTTCGGAATTTACGCGCCTTGCCAATTTATCCACTTCGCTCAAGCCAGATCAGTCGGCAAGGTGGCCGACTCTACAAAGCTTTCACAAAGCCAGGTAGGGCTGGCCACCGTGCCTGCCGGTGATTGCAGGATTGGAAATATTTTTGATCAACTTGAGCCAAGTGGATAACCAGATTTGATTTTTTATGGTCATATCAATGATTCATGATTTACGAAGGTGTGATGTATGAACCCGTTATGGATTTTGGCGGCATTTCTCTTTGGCGCGGTCATCAGCCGAGTCGGCCTGCCGCCTCTTGTAGGGTATCTGCTGGCCGGTTTTGCGCTCAACAGTATGGGGGTTGCGGGCGGTGAGCTGCTGGGGACCGTGGCGGATGCCGGTGTGACCCTGCTGCTCTTTACCATCGGGCTGAAACTGAAGCTGAAAAGCCTGGCCAAACCCGAGGTGTGGGCCGGTACCTCCATTCACATGGCGGTCACGGTCAGTGTTTTCAGTGTTTTGATCGTCATGCTCGGATTTCTGGGGGTTCCCCTTTTCGACGCGCTGAACATGCAGACCGCCCTGCTCGTTGCGTTTGCTCTTAGTTTTTCCAGTACGGTGTTTGCCGTGAAAGTGCTGGAAGGAAAAAATGAAATGGCCTCCCGGCATGCGGCGATCGCCATCGGCATTCTGATTATGCAGGATATCATTGCCGTGGTTTTTCTGGCTGCTTCCACCGGAAAAATCCCTTCCATGTGGGCCGGGCCGCTGGTGCTGCTTCTGTTTATTGCACGGCCGGTTCTTGGAAAACTCATGGCCATGTGCGGCCACGGCGAGCTGTTGATGCTGTTCGGTATCCTGATGACGGTTGCCGGCTATAATGGATTTGAACTGGTCGGTTTAAAAGGCGACCTCGGGGCCCTGGTGGTGGGGATGCTTTTTGCCGCCCATCCCAAGGCACCGGAGCTGGCCGAGCGGCTGCTTGGCTTTAAAGACCTTTTTTTAATCGGCTTTTTCTTGAATATCGGCATTTCCGGCTCTCCCACCGTCACCGGGGTCATGGTTGCCCTGCTCCTGGCCCTGGTCATGCCACTCAAGACCGGGCTGTTTTTTCTCCTGCTTACGCGTTTCAAGCTGCGGGCCCGCACATCATTAATTGCCTCTCTCAGCCTGTCAAACTACAGTGAGTTTGGTCTTATTGTCGGCTCAATCGGCGTTGCCAGCGGCTGGATCAGCAGTGAATGGCTGGTGGTTATGGCCATTGCCCTATCCCTGACATTTATCATCGCCGCCCCGCTGAATGCGGCTTCTCACCGAATTTATGCCCGTTTTGCCGGCCGCCTGAAAGCCTTTGAGACCCTGACCCGTCTGCCGGAAGACGAACCCATTGATCCGGGCCCGGCAGAGATCGCCATTCTCGGTATGGGCGGTATCGGAACCAGCGCCTATGATGAATTAACGCGCCGATACGGTGATGTGGTGATCGGTATTGATTTTAACATGGAAAAAGTAGACGCCCACCAGAAAGCGGGAAGACGGGTATTTTTCGGAGATGCCAGCGACAGTGATTTCTGGAAACGGGTCGAACCTTCCAAAAGCAGTGTCTGTCTGGTCATGCTGGCCCTGCCGGATCCCCGAACCGGCGTATTTGCCATTGGGCAGATGAAAGAAAGAGGATACAACGGCCAGATTACCGCATCGGTGCGCTACGAAGATGAAATGCACCTTTTAGAAGACGCCGGGAGTGACGCGGTGTACAATCTGTATGAAGAAGCCGGCGTCGGGTTTGCCGACCATGTGTGCGAGCATATGGATTATTGCATGCTTAAAAATGCATAGATGCCCTTGGGTTCGCCGCAAAAATCGGTTGTCCGTTTAAAGACCCGTCAATCTTTCCAATAGGATGTCTTCAACGTTGCGCCTTGCGTCTATGATGGACCAGGCATACACTGTTCTAGTGGAAATAACACCAAAATCAGACCGGAGATCAAGGAACAATTGACGGGATCACCCCCCGGTAAAAAGCCAGCCTCCCGGCGTATGGCCGGAACATCTCAATCAACCGGTCTTGACCGGCCCTGTCCAGGGGTTCTGGAATACGCCCGGCTTCTGCAAGGGCGGCAACTTCATATGGGGTTGCGCATCCTGCAATGGCGACGCTGATCCCCTGGGCCAGCGCAAACCGCACCAGCAATTGTGCCGATGCCCCCAATTTTTCATTGATGTAATGACCGGCTCCCAGAACCTTCATTCCAATAACGGCAACCCCTTTTTCCGTTGCCGCCGGCAGGGTTTGCGTGAGAAAACCACCCAGAGCCGCCTCCACGGGATTGACCGGCATCATCACCGCATCCACGGGCCAATCGGTTATGGCTTGGGTGAGGATCATGGGATCATGATGACCGGTTACTCCGATGAATTTTACCTTCCCGGCTTTTTTGGCGGCTATAAAGGCTTCCAGAGCGCCGCCGGGGCCTGCGATCCGGGCAAGATCGTCATGGGTCCGCACATCATGAATCTGCCACAAATCCAGATGATCGATCTGCATCCGGGCCAGGGTTTCATCAAGATCCTTTAGCGCGCTTTTCTTGTCCCGGCCGGCTGATTTGCTGGCCTGGAAAATGCCCGCCCGGGCATCCGGGGCATCGCCCCAGACGCTGCCGTAATAACGTTCGCTGTCAGCATACACCCGGGCACAGTCATAGTAGGTAATATTTTCGGCAATGGCTGTTCGGATCACGGCCCGGGCCGCATCCGCCTTGCCGGTGGTCCGGAGCACACCTTCCCCGCCCAGGCCGACGCAGGTGACGATTTCACCGGTGTTGCCGAACGGGCGGGTTTTTATTTCGCTGTTGTTCATGGGCATAACTGTCATCTCCGTTTGTGAAGAGTCCCGGCACAATCACTTTTATCCCCTGATCGGGACAGGCTTCTTATGGTGGTAATTTTTGAATTCCGAAAACAGTATACCTCTTTATCAAAATTTTTCAAATCGCGGGACATCATAATAATCCAAAGGGTGGGCCATGACATATTCCTGCTCAAAATGAAAATCCAGCGGAACCGCCAGAAAAGGGATCCCGAAAGCGCACAGCTCGGCGACCTTGCCATTTCCGGACTGCGTGATCACAACATCAGACGCGGCAAAATACAGATTCACGGGGTCAAAATTTTCAAATTTTCTTGAACCACTGGCCTGTAAGCGTTTGCAGGGTGCCGCAGATGCGAGGCGCCGGGCATGCAGACGTACTTGTCGTACTTCAAGTGCCCGGGAACAAAGCAGATGCGGTGCCCTGTGAATGCTTACAATTTTTTTTAAGGCGTTCAAACACCTGCTCGATAACTGCCACACGCTGCCGGTAAATGTTAAACCCGCCTTTTGGCATTAAAAAGGCGGGTTTAAGCAGCTTTGAAAAGCATTTTTAAGAATTATTTCATTTGTTATCAATTAGTTGACTTGGCCCGACCCCATTTCCCAATAAAAAAACGCCTGAAGGCAGATCATGCCTTAAGGCGTTCTGTTTTGAAGAAAAAAACCCGGTGAATCTAAGGTTTCATTTCATAGTCGTCTTTGTGCGCCAGCACGTATTTTTGCCATACATGCTGAAAGCGGTCATTGTCCACAACCGGCTTTTTGATCATTTTAAGCGCGTATTCCATTTGCGCATCCGTGCTGCTGGGCTTGGAATACAGGGTCAGGGCATGCTTGGAGAAATCGCGCACCATAAAGTCGAAAATCTGGTCCAGGAGCAGATCATCGGTATCCTTGAGGTTTGCGTTTTCAATGATCAATTGACCGTAAGCAACCAGCGTGAACAGCTCGCCCATGTTCAGCAGAAAATCAATATCTTTGGTCTGCTCCTTGGTGGGGGACGCATTCATCAGAAGATCCTTGAGAGCAGCGATCTGGGACTTGAAGACCTCTGCATTGGGCAGACTGCAGGTATCATAGGCAAGGTTGTAATCGTGGAACTGGATTTTCCCCAACCCCCGGGTCGGGCCCTGGTTAAACAGGAACGTGTCATGCTCCGTGCCGAATTGCGGATCGATTTTTGGAAATTCGCCGGGGTTAAACAGGTAATTGGCCATGAATTTAACGATCAGCGCCATGTTGACGTGTACCGTGCCTTCCAGTTTGGGCAGGGCCCGAATCATCCGGGCGGCCTGCTCAAAATAGGTTTCCTTTTCAAACCCGCGGGCTGCAATCACGTCCCAGAGCAGGTTGATGACTTCTTCGCCCTGGGTGGTCACCTTCATTTTAACCATGGGATTGTACAACAGGTACCGCCGGTCTTCGGCGGACGCGGTGCGCATGTAGTCAATGGCGCGGCCGGCAAAAAGCTTCATGGCCACCAGGCGGGTGTAAGCGTCAGTGAACAGCTGCTGGATATGGGGAAACTCGGTGACATATTTGCCGTAAAGGTTCCGGTTGGCCGCATGGGTGATGGCTTCGTAAAAGGCATGGGTGGCGATGCCGATGGATCCCCATCCCAGGTTGAATTTGCCCACGTTGATGGTGTTCAGCGCACTGTCCCAGGCTTCGGAACCCGTGGACAGGATTTCCCCGTCGGTGATCGGATAGCTGTGCAAGGCATATTCCGCAACAAACATCTGGGAGTTGACCACGTTTTTGATGCACTCATAGTTTTCATGGGTCGTCTCAACCGCAAACCATACATATTCATCAGTTTCCGAGTTTTTGGCAAATGTGGACAGCAGCGCGGCTTCATTGCCGTTGCCGATATAGTATTTACCGCCGTCCGCAACATATTTGCCTTCGGCCAGGGGTGTGAGGACCATGTCGGAAGAATAGAGATCTGCGCCATGCTGTTTTTCAGACAATCCGAAACCGAAAATCCCGCCGTCTTTCAGGAGTTGCGCGGTTTTCTTTTTCATCTCTTCATTGTTGCCCATCCACAAGGGGCCCAGGCCCAGAATCGTCACCTGCCATGTATACCAGTAGCCCAGGCCGTAAAACCCCAGCAGTTCGCTGAATTCGGAATTACGGTAGGTATCCCAGCGGGCGTCCGGGTCATCGATGGCATATTTGGGCGGGGTCAGCAGGGTTGAAAATATTTTGTTTTCTTTGAGAAAATCCAGAAAATCGCGGTACCAGACACATTTGTGGTCATCCTCCAATAATTCGACTTTTCCCTTGTTCTCGAAATATTCGATGGTCTTTTGCATGATCTCCTTGGATCGCGCGTCCAGCTTTTCATATTTTTCTTTATTCGGGTGAAATAACATGGCTCCTCCTTGACGGTTGTGGTGTGTGTCTTTATTTTGATTATATCATCCGTTGGTATACTAACAACGATTCCTTCCAGATATATGACCTTTGATGCAACAAAGAATACGGATCAAAAGACAAGCAAGACGCGTATATTCGTTTTTTCCGCTTCCCTTACATCAGGTCCCATAAAAACCGTTTAAACAACAGCTGCTCTTCCAGGGTGAACCCGGACAGCAACTCTTCGTTGGCCTGTTTGCGAAGCTCAATAAGTTCATCCTTGAGGTCGTTCGCTTTTTTTGACGGATACAGCCGGGTGAGGCGGCGGTCTTCCGGGTCGGGCTGTTTGACAATCCAGTCCGCATGACTCAGGCGATCCAGCACCCCTGAAAGCGTGGCTTTATCTAACACCAGCATTTTCCCCAGTTCCGCGGCAGTCTGACCGTCCTGATACCAGAGCCCTTCCAGCACCAGATGCTGGTAGTTGGTCAGCCCATAGGGTTTCAGCTGCTGGCTGAACTGACCGTGCGCTTTCTGATACGCTTTGGCCAGTAAAAAAATAGTGCAGTCCGGTAAGGGTTTGTCTGAAATCACATGTGACCTGTTCATTGTTTTTTGCATACCAATATCCTTTGTATGCAAACCATATCTTTTGCCAGGCCCGGTGTCAAATTAAAAAATGCATCCTGAGGCGGCTCGAAAAAAAATTCATTGTTTATGAAATACCTTTTGAAAATGTGAAGGAGGTGCCCATTATTTTTTGTTGATGCCCGGAAAGATGATGACCTTCTGACATGGCGTTATTTTTTCTTGACAAACAAAGGTAAATATATTTTATTATGACCAGTCGGTCGGTCATAATAAACTATACAGGTTAATCAATGCCCAAAATTGTCGACAAACAAGCCAGACGAAAAGAAATCGCAAAAACAGCGATGAATTTGTTCGCCCAAAAAGGATTTGACAGCACATCCATTCGAGAGATCACTTCATGCGCGGGTATGGGTAAAGGTTCATTTTATGATTATTTCAAAGATAAAGAAGACCTCTTAAATGAAACGGTACATGTTTTGTTCTCTGAGTGGTCTGCCGCTCTTGCCCTCAAAATCAAAGATATTGATGATCCCGTAATGCAGCTTCAGCGGCTTCTACAAGAAGGTGCAAAACTCGGCGATGAATTAGAACAGCTGATGATTGTTTATATCGATATCTGGAGACGGTCTGTTAGTCAAAAGGACAACAGTGAATACAGTAAAACATTACAATTTTTTTTAATAAATTACAAAAAGGCCATCTCAACCATTGTTGACGCGGCAAAGGCACAAGGAAAAATCAGGAAAAATGCTGATTCCTCAGCCATTGCAACCACCCTGCTCGCTTTAGTCGATGGGTTATGTCTGCATCGTATGATTTTAAAGGATAAAATGGACATTAACCGTGTGAGCAGCGATATTTTCAGTATTTTGCTGAATGGCATGAAGTAATATATTTTTTTGATTTTTTAATGACCGTACGGACGGTCAAGAAAAAGGGAGGAAACCATGAGTAATAACGACGCATTATTGGAAATGACCCAAGCCTATCTGGATTTTTCAGATGAACAGATGGATGTATTTAAAACCAACCCGAGAAACATAGAAATTTTACCTCAAATTCCCAATCTGCTGAACACTGAATTTACCTTTGAAGTGATCGAGGCTCACGGTTGTATTTGCCAGCACAAGGCGAGACAAAAAATAGTTATTAACGGGGATGGTTCTGTATCAAAAGACCAGGGTCCGGAAAAAGTTTGCATATATCTTTTGCAATCTCTTGCTTTAGCTACATTTGCCGCCCAGGAATTTATCTATGCGGAGATCGATCCCAATAAGCTCAAATTTAAAAGACTGGGATGTTTCGATACCGGCATAAACTGCAATGGTGTCGGCCATGTCGTTGTTGAATTTAAATCAAAGAAAAAAAGCTGATTTTTTAGATAAACGGCAGAGTCAACTGACTCTGCCAAAACAATTTTTTCGCCGGACTTTATAGCAAAGTGCACTTGAAGTCATATTTTAACTTTTTGTATCGTTATTAAAGATTTTGCAATAGCGATCGAGAAATATGACTTACGCTGTCTTTTCCGGGGGGAACGCTTTTTGAGAAACTTCGATCCAGGTTGCCCTGCCAATGGCAACAACATCTCCCGACGCTGAATACACAGCAGACCCTGATATGCGTTTCCGGCCCTCAATTTGAATCGGCCAGCCGATGACGACACATTCTTCATCTGCCATAACGCTGCCATATATTTGCCCGCTAAGCTGCCCCAAAACAATCGTCATGCCTTCTGAAACAGGCAACACCGCAAATCCGCTCGGGCAATCGAGAGCGGCCCACAAAAATTCATCAGGTATCCTTGAATCTCTGTCTAACGACTTATCCACAATCCATGGCGAGGCAAGCACAGGGCTGTCTTTTAGCGGGCCGGCAAAAATCCGCATTCCGTCACCGGTTTTCCTGGCCGGACCACAGACGAAACATCTCGGGAAATTGTGGTCCGTAAACCCCAAATAAGATTTTGAGGCCTCTTTTGCTTCGGAAATCGATGGCGATAATGGCGGCATTAAATCCAATTGCGCTTTATGCCCTTCTGCAACCAGTAAAGACTCATTAAAAAGTTTAACAACGTTGTCTTCGGCTTCAATTCGCAGCTTGGTTTCGAGTGGTGGCGGTGAAAATAAGCGGACGGTAGCGGGGCCTGATATGTGATTTGCAATGCGTCCGCACACATACCCCCCGTTTCCGGAATTTGAAGGCCCGCAAAAACGACGCGAGACGACCATAGTTTCCAAAATCATAATTCCACCAGTCCCTTTCCTTGCCTCCCACAGCGCAAGTTTTGATCAACTACATAAAGATAAGCATCTTTATATGCACAGCTATCAAAAAAAGTCGCCTGGTAAAACCTGAACATAAGCCCGAGCATAAAAATGCTATCAGGGATGGAAAGGAAAAAATACTTTCATAAGCTCTGATTATAATCTGATTATAAAAAGAAATGGCAGGAACGTCACAACCTGAGATCCGGGAACAACATCACAACAGGGTTAAGACGCTTTATCTAAATTCATCAGAAAATCGTGCATAATCCGATTCAGCGATTCCGGAGATTCAAGAGACGAAAGATGGCCGCATCCCGGAAGTACCGTCATCTTTGATCCAGCGATACCCTCATGAATTTTCTTCGCGCACCGCGGGGGAAGCGCTTTGTCTTCCTGCCCGACGATTATCCAGGCCGGTACCTTGATCTCATGAAGCCTGGACACAACCGAGTCCCTCCGGCAAAGAACCTCCATGAAAGCAGCCATTGACGGAATATGGGCGCCTGCAAATTTTTCTCTCCATTCTTTGACCAGATCAGGATTTCTTTTAAAACAGGCTGCACTGAACATCTCTTTTGAAACCACCCTGGAGATCATGGTTTTGATTAATTCAGGCATATTTTCGGGATCGCCCAGCAACCTGAAAAAATTAACCAGGCTGAAATACTTGAACCTGTTGAAAACCGTTTCCGCATCCGCATCGGTATCAACCAGCACAAGGCCTTGAACCCTTTCGGGGTAGCTCAGGCATGCCCGCAGTGATATCATTCCCCCGATGGACAGTCCCGCCCATACCGCCTTCTCTATACCCAGATCATCAAGTACCGCTATATTGTCCTCCACAAGCGTGTAAAGATCGAATTCAGAATTTTCTTCATCATTTTTGTCGCTTTTCCCGTGGCCCCGGATATCAACATTGATAACCCGGTAGTGTTTGGACAACGCTTCATACTGGGGGCGCCACATCTTATTCGAGCAGAAAAAGCTGTGGGTAAGGATCAATGACAAGCCATCGCCCTTCTCTTCATAATAGATGCTCACTCCCTTATTGTCTGCATATGGCATAACATGTCTCCTGAGAAGGGGGCGGAGGTCGATGCCCGCAAATCATATGACGTCAAGGCCTGATATCTATTGCTTATCTTTTATTATTTCCAGTCTGTCCCTGGCTTTATCGGCATACTCACTGTCGGGATACTTTTCGATGATGGTCGTGTATAATTTTTTGGCATGCGTAAAGTTTGTCTGTAATTCTTCAAACTGGGCGGTTTCATATTTTTCTTTTGCTTTGTCAGTGCATCCGAAAACAACAAACAAACTGAGAATAGTCGATGCTGAAAAACCCCATGCTAAAATATGGGGACCAATTTTTTGGGCCAGCAAGCCGCAATACAATCTAAAAAATAAAGACGCAAAAGTCTGGCTACCCACCGGATCAGCTTGCTGAAGTTCATTCCTGCTGCACTCAGGATGGCATTGACACGGTCTCCTTCAATACCTTTCAGACGGTTTCTATCCATTCTGTGTTCTCGCTTTAAATGCCCGATGCCCGGCTCAACCGCAGCCCGCCGCTTCATCCATCGCCACAGGCTCCTGGCTGTTTTACCTCTCCGAACCTTATCAACATGAACCTCAATTTCACCGTGGTAATCGTGACCTCGATATCCTCGGTCCACAAACACATATTCCGGTTTCTTACCTATGCGTTCTACCTGAGATAATGCACCGCTGAGAGTATGCCCATCATATGGATTTCCATGAAGAGCCATGGCTCCAACAAACCAGCCGCCTTTGCTTGTGGCGGCAACACTCACCTTGCAGCCAAACTCATATCGTTTATGGGCCTTCCCTTTGCTGATGCACTCGACTTCAGGGGCGTGGACACTGTAAATTTTGTTTTTTTCATTTTTTGTTCGATTGTGCACTCTTGTTGCAACATCCAGCAATGAAGCCAACTGATCATCTGGATCGGTCTTTTTTCTTTCAATGTCACGGATCACTCGACCAAGATACGTCTTTAGTTTCTTTGTGCATTTAGCCGCACGTTTCATCTGACGGGCATGGGCATATCGACTTTGTTTCGACAATAATTTTTTGGCATTACGGTTGTAATTCTGGCGAAGGGGGATGTTGCGTTCCTTTGCCGCACTGACAAGCTTTTGTCTTGCACGATCGTAAAGCCTTGCATCGGTCGGGAATCGAACCTCCTTTTCCTGAACTGTCGTATCCACGTTGACTCGTTTAAGCTGGCTTGATTTTACTGCCTTGAGTTTCAAACCAGCCTCAATCGTTTCCTTCAAAAGTTCTTCTGCACCTGATTCGCCAATCCGTTTTCGCCAGCGGGTCATGCTTGAAGCGTTGATGGGTAATTCATGTTCAAAATGGCTCATTCCACTCAAATATTGCCAGTATGGATTCTCTACCCAGGAAGAAACCACGGCGTCGTCACTCATGCTATGCGTGTATTTCAGGTAGTGAAGGGAAATCATTAATCGAGTGCTTACTCCGGGTCGACCATTATCCGGACAATAAGTGTCTCCGAATAATTCATCCATGCGGTCCCAGTCGATGACTTTTGCTAATTTGACCAAAGGATGGTTCGGATCGATGATTTTCGTCAGCTCTGGGCGAAAGAGCTCCAACTGCTGATTCGTTTGGGGTGATTTTTTGGGCTTCATGCTAAAAAAATTGCAAGCTTTGGGTGGTTTGGGGTTAAAAAGATTGCAATTCTTATAGCATAAATTTAATAATTTATCCAATTATTTCTAATAGATATTGTATTTTTCAGCATCGACGAGAATAATGGATAAAAACAATGCTCTTTTTTTCACAATGCCCTCCGGTATTAAAAAATTTGGTTATCCACTTGCCTCAAGTTGATACAAAATAGAGAGCATCATCTACCGACCGGCAGGCACGTTGGCTTGCCCTACAAGGCGTTGCCAAGGTTTCGTAGGGTCAGCCACCGTGCCGACCGGGCCAACGTGAACGAAGTGGATATACAGAAAAGATTATTGTCCCGGAATGCCCGGCACCCCCGGCTTGAATCGATATATCTGATACGGTGCGTGGGACTTCATAAAACCTGGCGTCTTGCCGATGACCTGGTGAAGCGCGCTGCAGGTAATATACAGCCAGCCGTCGGGCCCATATCCAAGCCCGTCCGGCCAGCGGATATTCGAATCTTTTAAAAGGGTTTCAAGCGTTCCGTCTGACCGGAGCCGGACAATGGCCGAATGCTCGAGATCGGTTATGTAAATATTGCCGGCCACATCCATTGTCAGGCCGTCGCTCATGGTCTTTAAGGCAAATTTCTCCACATGGCTGCTTAACCGGGCGGCGGACAGGGACGCGTCTTTTAGAAATCCTGTCTCAATCCTGTACATATAATTGTTTGTCACAGGGGCATAATACAGCCACTCCCCGGATTTATCCAGGGCAATGGAATCCACGCCGAGGCGGATGGCGAACAATCCGAAGATGTTCATTTTTCTTCCCTGGACAACCGGAATATAGTTCTCCGGCATGACTGAGATATCTTTTTCCAGAACCCTTCGGCACTGGCGGCTTTTGATGTTGTAAACCAGAATGGCCGGGGTTTTCGCAAACATTGACGCATCGGCAATATAGATGGTTTCACCGGCAGGATCGATTTGAAAGTCATTGAGGTGAGACCCCGGACCGGCCATCGATTTGGGAAAATCAAACTGATGAACAAGCCTGTCCGTTTTAAGATCAAAGGCGAGCAGGCGCGGCTGGCCCAGGCCGTGATTGGCCAGATCCAGGGTCCAGAGACGGTTTTGGCTGTCTATCCTGACCGACAAAACCGTATCAAAAAAAACTTCGGATTTTCCGGCGCCCTGAAACGCCCCCTGAAGCGCAATTGACGGATATGGCACAACCTTGCCGTCCACCAGCTCTGCAACACGAATATCCGAACGGCCTTCCGGATGAAAGGAAAAGAATAGTCTGCCATCTGATGAAACCGCCAGATTGCCAGGCGGTTTGGGAAGATCGGCAACTTTTTCCACCACATCAAATGCGAACAGCGGTTTTGCTGTTCGGTCGGGAAAATCCGCTGTCCCGCCCCCATATCGGATCCGGATGAACAGGAGAGCGGCAATAACAACAAAGGCTAAAACGCTTAAGCAGACTGCAAAAAATCGTCTGAATGTTCTTTTTCCACTCATGATGCCTCAGTCGGGAGTATTGTTGATCCGTTTAATTTTTTGAAAGTGTATACCAAACAAATCGATGACACAATCGTTTACTTTTTTTACTGATTTTCCAGACACATGGTTATGTCGGCCGTGCTGCGAACGCAGCGTCAAATTTGCTCTTGGCCCTGAAAAGCTGCCCATCGCAAAGCATTCAAACGATCGTTGCGAATCATCTGACCGGTGTGGTATAGACAGCAATCTTCGCGATGAAATCACGTCATACCATTTTTTGACTTTTTGCGATATCATCTAAGAATCCGGAAAGTTTCCAGGACAACTGCTGATTACGGAATGATATGCCTGAACAAACGTTTCAACTGAATCCTTTTGCACCGGAAAAGACAGGGAATGAAGTTGCCATAAACGGAAAAATAAGTCGCGCGGCCCATCTTCTTTCCGTATCTTATGTCCTTTCCGGGGATCTTGATCAGGTTCTCATTCCAGGTCCCGCGGAAGGCGCTGTGAGAAAAACCGGATTGTGGAACGAAACCTGTTTTGAACTGTTTATCGGCGCAAAAAATTTTCCGCCCTACTGGGAAATGAATCTGTCTCCATCCGGGTGCTGGAACATATTCCGGTTTTCCGGTTACCGAAAAAACATGGCCGAGGAAACCCGCATCTCCGCCCTGCCCGCCCGCCGCCTGTCGCAGCCGGGTGTTCTTGAAATAAGTGCAGATATTCCGATTAAAAAACTTCTGCCGGCCAATCCGCCCATCCAGGTGGGTGTCAGCGCGGTTATCCAGAGCGAAAATGGGGAATTTTCCTTCTGGGCCCTGACGCATCCCGGCCCGAAACCCGATTTTCATAACCGGGATGCTTTTTGCATTGAACTATGACACTTAAAGCTATTATATTCGATCTTGACGGAACCCTGCTCGACACCCTGGCAGACATTGGAAACGCTGTTAACCGGGTCTTATCCCGGCACGGATTTCCGACCCATGCCATGGATGCCTTTCGCCGGTTCATCGGGGACGGAGCCACTGCCCTGATGGCAAGGGCCCTGCCGGAAACCCATCGGGACGAGGCCACGGTCTCGGCCTGCTATGATGATTTCAGAGAGGATTACAGGCAAAACTGGAACATTCATACCTGTCCTTATGACGGCATCGCCGGACTGCTTGATTTTATTTGCGGGCAGGGTATCCGGCTGTCCGTGCTTTCCAACAAGCCCCAAGACATGACCGTAAAATGCGTCGACGCCCTCCTGGGTTCCTGGCCGTTTGAAATTGTTTTCGGCCATCGGCCGGAAGTACCCAAAAAACCCGATCCGGCCGGGGCCCTGGAGATCGCCGAACGAATGGGGGTTTCGCCATCAGATTGCATGTTTGTCGGCGATTCCGGAATTGACATGATCACCGCCCGTCGTGCCGGAATGCCGGCCGCAGGCGCGTGCTGGGGATTTCGCCCTAAAGAAGAGCTGGCGGAAAACGGAGCCGACCTGCTGCTTCGGCATCCTTCGGACCTGATGGCACTGTTGCGGAATAAAAAGGGTTTGATGGCTTGATTCTTCAGTGATGCTGCCCGGACCCTGATCCGAGACGGTTTTCGCGTGACCGGATGGCGTGATATCGGTACGATTTTTTAAAACCGTCTTTTTGGGGTAAAAAAGATGCGTTTAAGCGGTTTTGAAGGCCTTTTTAATATGTATCTACTTTATTGTTAAGATGTTAACTTGGTCCGACCGGGATTTGTTCCCGATGTCCCCGGAATTCCCGGAATTCCGAATGAATTAAGTAAGGTTTCCCGATTTGGGTTAATTTGGTCCGAGCGGAGTTAGAAAAGAGAGAATATTACAGACGTATCGCCAGTTTTGAGATGTGCTTGATTTCCTCACCTTTTGGCCTGATATCTCATAAATGTAACAGGGCGGAAAGATCTTTATTCCACCCTGTTTTTTGTCTATGCATACAGTTTATCAATCCATTTCATGGCTGCCACATCAGTTATTTTACCAAGATACCGCTCGGTTGTTGAAAGATTTGAATGCCGTAATATCACTTTTGAGACAATTTCAATCGGAACTCCGGAGCGACTGGCATAAGTTGCGGCATGGCGCCTTAAATCATGAGGTCTAAGATGAATACCGACCACATTGCCGGCCTTGGCGACCATTTCTCTGGCAGCTTCATAACATATCGGAAAAATTCTCTGATACGGCTGAATGTTTTTTGTTCTGATATAATCTTTAAGTCGGTCAGCTATCCGGTTAGGGATAAAAATAAATTCATAATCCCTGCCGCTTTTGGGGTCTCTTAAAGTAAGCCTCCGATCAATGATATCAGCAGGTGTCAGTTTCAGCACTTCACCAATCCTCATTCCGCCCCTGGCCATCAGTTCAAGAATCAAACGATTCCTTGGTTTCGTGGTCCGAAATATTATTTCATCGATGGTTTCTTTTTCAATTATGTCCCAGTGGAACGTTGCCTTGGCTTTGAAAAGTTTTTTTATCATTGGCGTATCGAAAGGATTTTTCAAATCATCATCAAAGTTGTTTTTGATAAAATTGAAAAAAGCCAAAAGCTGGGAATAACGCGTTTGCTTTGTTTGCTGCTTTTTCCCCTCGGTAATACGATTCAAAAATGGGAGAATCCTGTCTGTCGTTAAATCCTCCATGTTCTCTTCTCCAAAATCTTCACAAAATTTTGAAAGAATCAAGACATATGCCCTCAAAGAATTTTCCTTGGAATGCGAACGGTGATATTCCAGATAAAGTTTTGCTGCATTAGAGACTTTCATGACCTACCTCCTTATTGTTTGAGAAAAAGAAAGATACTCAGCCTTAAGTACCCTATAGAGGAAGGTTATGAAATCTGGCCGAAAATTGAAAAGATTCTATCGAAAGGTGCACAGATGGTTGGCATCTATGGGACGACCAATGTTATCGATATTCTTTACAGCAGGAAGATATTGGGATACTGTCGCTAAGCTATATAGACCACTGTCTTGACTCTTGAGGGGTAAAATTTTCTAACGAATTGACATCCATAGAATTTTATGTAATACAGACAATTATCTCTACCCATTATCCATCAGATTTTTCAATATAATTTGCTCCCTATGCCAAATTATATTCTGATATAATTCTTTGTTTAGGAGAGAAAGAATGGATAAATTTTTTAAACCGTTTGCAGTCCTTTTATTATTCCTCGCCATTTTCATACCAGTAAATTCAGAAGCATTTTTCGATAACTTTAACGATTCTACTTATACAACGGATAACTGGGCGGCGGGTCCTGGGTGGAATAATGTAAAAAAGTCAGGCGATGACTATGTGTATCAAGGCATTTACAACAGCGGAGTCGATCCTAATCCGGGAGCAGGCAGTTTTGCAGAAAGAGGGAAGGTGTATGAATGGTCTGATATTACAATAGACGTTCTGGTTCGTATTGATGATACTGATGGGGATGCTGATACCGCAGGCCTTCTGTTTCTTGATGATGAGTCAATTACACATGATTGTATAATTGGACTGGAAGCTAACAGTAAACGATTTTCGGTTTGGAATAACGGAGCAGAGATTGACAAAACCAGCTTGAATATTTCCGTTGGGCACTGGTATCGATTGAGGGTGCTAATTGACTCTGATGGTTTGATGGATGTTTTTTTATACGATGCAAATGATAATTCAAAACTTGCTGAGATGAATGATCTAAGCCTTCTTTTTCCGTTTGAAAGTGTTCAAATTGCCGTCACTGCCTCTTTATCCGCCAGTTATGATAATTTTACACTGGCTTATGAGAATGGTTCTACATTTATATTTCAAGCAGGAGAAATTGATAACTTTGAAATGCCTGCTGAATCACCAATACCAGATGCTCAATTCCTTGCAGAAATGGGAAATCCAGAATTGCTGTGGTTTGATCAAATACCCGGAATAAATGGCAACCCAGATACCCTGGTTATGCATACTTTTTATAATCTGCCTGAAAACATTATTGGAGCAACTTTGG
Organism: Desulfobacterales bacterium; assembly: GCA_963675805.2. GTDB lineage: Bacteria > Desulfobacterota > Desulfobacteria > Desulfobacterales > Desulfosalsimonadaceae > SURF-3. Next base: position 317,769 of record CAXXNU010000008.1, read on the forward strand.
AGATCAGCGCTAAAGCTGGCACTGAAGATGTAGTTCAATCAAGTATGGCTTCAGATGGTTTTTCATTGTATACGGCTGCAGACTATACATCTTTTTCAGGTTTTAACAATTATGGCAGGGATTTTGGAAAATATGAACCCGGAGATTGCGGGTCTACTAATCCAATTGCTGATCCTGGATTCTTAAAAAACAGCACCTGGTCCCCTGGTGATGCGGAGATTTTTACTTTAGATTTATCGGAGCTTCCGTTGGTTGATGGGGGGAGCATGAACTTGATTCCAGACCTTAACAGAAATAAAAACCTTACTGTAGCCGTTGAGGATGAAACCGGTGTGGATTATATTTTACTGATTATTGATACTGCTGGTATTGTGCCTGATATAAAGACGAATGGATCGGATGGTCCTATAAATATAGCCTCAAGCGACACTCTATCTTTTACTATAGAATTATCCTACAGTGGATATGGAGGCGATAATGCCGATTGGTGGTTGGTAGCGGCAACGCCATTCGGGTTGTTCCATTATCAGCCAGCTGACGGTTCGTGGGCGTCCGGTTTAACATATAGTCATCAAGGTCCTCTGTTTAATCTTGGGGAATTTGAAGTACTGAATATTTCCGGGTTACCAAATGGTTCATACACACTTTATTTTGGTGTTGATATGCTTATGAATGGTTCATCGGATATCGAGAAGGCTTACTATGATAGTGTAACAGTAAATATCCAATAAGAAAAAGTGTTGGGCATTAAAAAGACGATAAAAACAATACTCAGATAGTAAGGAGGACAGAATGAAACGATTGACCGCAAAAACAATAACCATCTGTGCCTTTTTTTTAGCTTTTGTGGGTGTGATTGGAACCGCTCACGCTGGCAATTATATTGGTGAATTAAAATGGGAACTGACAGTAGAAGGCAATGAGAAGGGTGAAAACACCGAAGACATAAAAGCAACCCTTACAACTGGTGTAACCCATATGGGTGACAAGTATTATCTTGTACAAGGTTATATTGAGCCATCACCAGATGATATTGACGGAATTATCGTTATGGATGGTTCAGCGATACTTATAGATAACAAAATTATAATGAATCTACAGATGACGCAACAACATACCAATCAATATAGAGATGCTTATTCCTGGCACTTTGAGATCGACATCTCTTCCTGGAACGGTACATGGTGGTCGTTAGGCGGATGGTTCGGTACTTTATCAAAAGACTCAGGGTATGACGATTATCATTATGGAACCATTAAAATGATAAACAAATGAATTAAACTTGGTTAAAATAATTAGGGTCTGCTTCATCTCCAATTCCAGCCCCCGCAGGCGTGTCTGCCACAGACGACAATGTGTCTGGTAAAATGGCTGTAAACATGGAGTGCCGTATCCGGAGCTATGGTCTATGAAGTATGGCGAGCCACGAACCTGGTTTTCGAGGGCGACAGGCCCGCGAGATTCGACTATTTAACTAGGACCTCTTTTAACGATACGTCCGGAACTTTCGGCACAACCTATTATTATTGTTTCAAGGCGAGGAATTCTTGGGGATCGAGCAGCTAAAGTGTTCCGGACACGGGATATTATGATTAATGATTAATCGAATTGTATTATGGGTTAAAGACGAATGGATATCTGAATTTGAGTTCATCAACCACCCTTTTTATTTAAATTTTTTCGATAGGTGATTTATGGTAAAATTGTCTTTAAAGCCCATGTCTCTTATAATTTATCAGATATTTATATTATTATTTACTTTAAATGCACAAGCTGACACCACTATTCCTGAAGGAGAAATAAGCGGGATATGGAACCTCGCGGGGTCACCTTATATCATCCATGGAAATGTTGAAATTATAAAGGGTGAGTCTTTAACCATCGAACCAGGAGTTATCGTTAAATTTGCAAAGGGCAAAGAACTTGAATCCTTTGGTTCTCTTAAAGCAATAGGCACCGAGAATAATCCCATCGTTTTCACTTCAGACCAGACAACACCCGCACCAGGAGACTGGTATGGAATTGATTTTTTTTCTGGAAGTTCCGACAGCGAGTTGAATAATTGTGTTGTTGAGTATGCCAATAAGGGTATCTATTGTACTCAAAGTCCTGACATCGTATCGTGTACCGTACAAAATAACTCGGAAGAAGGTATTCGTATAGTGGCAATAGCATCAGGATGTGATGATAGTTTTGCGGGACCAAATATTTCCGGCTGCACGATCCAAAACAACTCAGGAGTCGGGATAGCTTACTATGGATCAGGAAGTTCGATGTGGGGCTGCACAATTTCTAAAATAGGACGTGTAGCAGGAAACTTAACTGGTTGCATAATTAAGGGAAATAGATCCTATGGAGTTTCTATCATTGCCGATGACGTTTTCAATGACATGTTCTCTCATAAGGGAATTGCAGAACCGACCATCAAGCAAAATCAGATAATTTTAAATACAGAATCCGGTATTTATATCAACGCGGATAGAACATCAATAGAATTATACGATAATCAGATTTCTCAAAACGGAGGTTCGGGAGTTCATTGTGAGGCTGGAAACGGAAATGTAAGCATTGTTGGCAATACTATTTCAGGCAATGCGGAAAGAGGCATATACAATATTTTCGAAGATACATACGTTGCAGATAATTTGATAAGTGGAAATACCTTAAATGGTGTTGAGACAGTCCATGTTGATACCTTTGGTGGCAATATACTCCATGACAACTCCCCATACGATTTCTATTATTTGGGCGAAAACTATCAGAATGCTATGTTCAATGACTGGGGGACAGAGGTTTCATCAGAGATTGACAATAATATTTATGACAATCAGGATGATCAGTCGATTGGAACTGTAAAATATGAATTAGATGAAGCGACACAAGCCGAAAATGATTTTACTTATATTATCGAAGATTTTGAAGGTAATTTTAATGAAGGAACTATTAGTGGCGATATACCTTATGGTTGGTCAGTCGTATTTGATTTCGAGCCAGAATTCGAGAAAGGAAATGTCAGCCACCACGGACAATATGGTTTACACACAAATTCTCATATTAATACAATTGAAACTGTTTTGACAGGAGAACCCGATAATATTGTAAATTTGCGTATCCAAATTAAAGCGATAATTAGTGGCGAAGCTATGGTCGAATTTGGTGCTGAAGGTGCTACAGGAACCATTAAGAATAGTCAATCCTGGTATTATCGATTGGACAAAGATTGGAAGACAATCACAATTAATGATATCGAAATCCCTCCAAACGGAGAACTTCCCATTTATATAAACTTTCATGTTCATCAATCCCATGGAACCTGTGATTTCTATATCGATTGCTTGTCATCCGATGATCCTGATTTGTTTATTCAAGGGAAACAAGCGTCATCAAATGATGATAACAACACTGACGCCGACAGCAATGATAATGATGACAAGAGTAGCGATGACAGTAGTAGTGAAAAAGGTGGAGGTGGTGGTGGCGGGGGTTGCTTCATTTTTGAAATACTTTGAAAAAGTGCAGTTAATTTTATGTTTCAAGCAACTTTAAAAAAAGATTAAAAATGAAAAACTTATTAATTCTATTTTTTTTGTGTATGTTGTTTTGTGGATGCGCTTCTACTACTAAGCTAACTGAAGCAAATTATAAGAAGATGTTAAAAATATACATAAATGAAGATGTCCGAATTCCGGAAATTGCATACTATAGTGGACCGGAGCAAAACGTTGGGGCATTATTTGGTGTTGTGGGTGCCGTTATAGCTCAGGTAGCTGAAACAAATGATGAGCTAATTACTAATTTAAATGGGTAAACCCCCGGCTTTGCCGGGGAGACTCCCAGAGTTTGACAATTACGGGAAAAAAAGAAAGCCTCCGGAATGTGAACCGCCCAAAGCTCACATAAAGAGGAGGCTTTCAATGAATGATTATAGAAGTTTAAGCCATACAAAATGGGATTGCAAGTATCATCTGGTTTGGATTCCGAAGTACCGTAAAAAGGTGATCTATGGAGAATTGAGGAAATATCTTGGTGATACTTTGAAAGAATTGGCGCTTCATAAAGAATCTCAAATATTAGAAGGTCATCTGATGGGTGATCATGTCCATATGTTGATCTCAATTCCGCCAAAATATGCAGTTTCCCAAGTTGTAGGTTATATAAAGGGCAAAAGCGCCATTCATATCGCCAGAACATATGCTGGGCGCAGTCGAAATTTTGTTGGTCAAAATTTTTGGGCCAGAGGTTACTTTGTATCAACAGCAGGAAGAGATGAAGCTGTTGTTCGTAGCTATATAAAAAAGCAGGAAGAAAACGATCGCAAGATTGACCAACTGACTTTGTTTTAGGTTTCGCCACCTTTAGGTGGCCCAAGTTTTTATAACCGCTTTGAGCGGTTCACCATTCAAGCCACCGGCTTTGCCGGTGGTCATTGACTATATGAAAGAAAATTGTATTGATATTGGTGGAATTTGTAAAAAAGCCATAATAGATGGTATTCTTAAAAGTCCAAAGTTGTCAGGTAAAAAAATAGTCACAAACGTTGAGGATGCTGATACATACTTAACAGTAGAAGTTCCAATATATGGTATTGCTCAAACAAGCGGCTTTTCCTGCGTTTATAGACCTCTACTTGGGATCAGAGCAAAATTAACAGACACCAACAGCGTTCTAATTTGGGAGGATTATGAGTATATTACACAGTCGATGCTGAAAAATACAATATCTATTAGAAATAATTGGATAAATTATTAAATTTATGCTATAAGAATTGCAATCTTTTTAACCCCAAACCACCCAAAGCTTGCAATTTTTTTAGCATGAAGCCCAAAAAATCACCCCAAACGAATCAGCAGTTGGAGCTCTTTCGCCCAGAGCTGACGAAAATCATCGATCCGAACCATCCTTTGGTCAAATTAGCAAAAGTCATCGACTGGGACCGCATGGATGAATTATTCGGAGACACTTATTGTCCGGATAATGGTCGACCCGGAGTAAGCACTCGATTAATGATTTCCCTTCACTACCTGAAATACACGCATAGCATGAGTGACGACGCCGTGGTTTCTTCCTGGGTAGAGAATCCATACTGGCAATATTTGAGTGGAATGAGCCATTTTGAACATGAATTACCCATCAACGCTTCAAGCATGACCCGCTGGCGAAAACGGATTGGCGAATCAGGTGCAGAAGAACTTTTGAAGGAAACGATTGAGGCTGGTTTGAAACTCAAGGCAGTAAAATCAAGCCAGCTTAAACGAGTCAACGTGGATACGACAGTTCAGGAAAAGGAGGTTCGATTCCCGACCGATGCAAGGCTTTACGATCGTGCAAGACAAAAGCTTGTCAGTGCGGCAAAGGAACGCAACATCCCCCTTCGCCAGAATTACAACCGTAATGCCAAAAAATTATTGTCGAAACAAAGTCGATATGCCCATGCCCGTCAGATGAAACGTGCGGCTAAATGCACAAAGAAACTAAAGACGTATCTTGGTCGAGTGATCCGTGACATTGAAAGAAAAAAGACCGATCCAGATGATCAGTTGGCTTCATTGCTGGATGTTGCAACAAGAGTGCACAATCGAACAAAAAATGAAAAAAACAAAATTTACAGTGTCCACGCCCCTGAAGTCGAGTGCATCAGCAAAGGGAAGGCCCATAAACGATATGAGTTTGGCTGCAAGGTGAGTGTTGCCGCCACAAGCAAAGGCGGCTGGTTTGTTGGAGCCATGGCTCTTCATGGAAATCCATATGATGGGCATACTCTCAGCGGTGCATTATCTCAGGTAGAACGCATAGGTAAGAAACCGGAATATGTGTTTGTGGACCGAGGATATCGAGGTCACGATTACCACGGTGAAATTGAGGTTCATGTTGATAAGGTTCGGAGAGGTAAAACAGCCAGGAGCCTGTGGCGATGGATGAAGCGGCGGGCTGCGGTTGAGCCGGGCATCGGGCATTTAAAGCGAGAACACAGAATGGATAGAAACCGTCTGAAAGGTATTGAAGGAGACCGTGTCAATGCCATCCTGAGTGCAGCAGGAATGAACTTCAGCAAGCTGATCCGGTGGGTAGCCAGACTTTTGCGTCTTTATTTTTTAGATTGTATTGCGGCTTGCTGGCCCAAAAAATTGGTCCCCATATTTTAGCATGGGGTTTTTCAGCATCGACTACACAGATGAATGATGGTGTTGAGGCAATCGAGTTCGATGAGTACTTTAGAGATCCTGCTAATATGAAAGTCCGTTTCAAAAAAGCGGCAGAAATAGTTGTTTTGTTAATGTCAGAAGACCTGTGACTATTTATAACCCGCTACTTGTGTTTCCCAGAAAGCGCTGTCGAAATATCAAAATTTTTTGGTCGGATATTCCAGTTCAACTGGCCGTTCAATAGAAGTGTGCACAGTCAAATCCATTCCCACCTGTGCATATAGCAATAGCAACTTAGGTTATTGACTGTCTTCCAGGACAAAATTATTGCTTTTCTTAACTTTCTGCAGCAAGCGATGAGCCTATAAGATCCCTGCTGAAGCATTATTGGCAATCTCCTCCCACTTACCCGATGATGCAAAAATAGAACTGAAAGTTCTTCTTCTTAATCATATCCCAAGACAACTAATGCGACATAATCCAATACCGCACATCCAAGGTCTTGCGCACGGTATTGAATTTTATTGCTGGAATTTAATGGAAGCCAAACGTACTGAACATAATCATCCGTATTGGTTGGGTCGCCGTGGATGGAACTCATCCGTAGAACTCTATAGTTGTAGTCATCATTAAAGGGTCTTATTCCAAAATCTACGCCATCACCGATGCAATCTGCGCGTAATCCGGTATACATGGCTATGTACAGCGACCTTATGCCAAGCTCCCAAGGCGAATATTGCGAAAGATCAATCGTAATCCAATCTGTATCGCTGGTAATATTCTCACGATTTAAAATCTCAACATTGATGTTAACATTAAAAGCGGATACAGAAAAAACCGGAATCAAACCAAAGACTAATACAGATACAAAAACAGACAGGGCTTTTTTCATAGTAGGATTCCTCCTCATATCTCTCAGCTTACGGTTTTAAGGGAAAGGAACAAGTACTAAGGAATAAAGGAATAAGACATTGCTTTTCATAATCTTATGTATCTCAGGAATCAACATGTATGTCAACTTTTAATAGGCACTTCATGTTGTAGGGTATATGTCGGTGGGTATGGGAATTTAATAGATTGTAGCAGTTCAATAGAAGATATAAATAAAATTTCGTTTTGCTAGGCATACCATCAAAACATGCACTAGTGCAATGTAATTCAAGAATGAATAATGCAATAGCAACCTGACAGTAATCCATTCTGAATTCCCGTTGCAGCATGCATGCTTTGGTTAGTGCTTTCCTCTTGTTATGGCGGCTGATAACCTCGATGGATTTTTATGGGGATGCTTCATATTCCAAAAATTCCCTGGGCGATAAGATTTGAATGCCCTTGCACAGGTTTTCGGGAAAATGCTTTTTGTTTCCTGTGATAATAATTTCCGCATGAGCGGTTAATGCCAAGTCCAAATATATTGCATCATCCGGATCTGGCAATATAATCCCGCGGGGCTCAGGCGTGAAAAAGGCTCCGAGGGAATGCAATACTTGCAGCGTCATCTTAATGCGTTCGGCCTTGCGGATATGCCGAAATTTTGGCCGTTTGAGGGTTTCTAAAAGTTCTTTGAGTGTATCGTCAGAATAGCATACCCGATTACCGGAAAAAGCTTTATCAAGCGCCTGAAAACAAGCATCACTTCCGATAAATGCAGAAATGAAAACGTTACAGTCAATGACCAGATTTTTCATTTATTTTTTTGATCTTTTAGCGGTGCGGGTTTCTTTAACGGCTTTATCGGCGATTTTCATCAGCGATTCATCGCTTTTACCGGCAAAAGCTTTGTCCTGAACAGGCTCAGAAAAAGCGGTCCTGAATTTTTTAAGTAGAACGTTGCGGTCAGTTATTGTTTTGGGGATTAATAAAATCCCATCTTCCCGAATTTCAGCTTCTAAAAAATCGCCAATATCAAGATCAGCTGCCTTTCTGATACTTGCCGGAATGGTCACCTGGAATTTATCTTTTATTTTTACGAGTGGCATGTCGCTTCTCCCTGGTTTTGGTGTTCATGACAATGAACTATTCATGAGAACTATTTGTTGGAATTCTTGAATTTCTAACTTAACAATAAGGCATAATCTTTTAAAAAGCAATTTTAAAACGATAAGCCGGGTAAAGGGAATGCTCAAGAAGTTTTGATTTCTGCCACATCTATCAGGCTAAAAAGAATCTTGGATTCGAGAATATAACCTCAACGCGATATTTAAATATCGGCTCCCACAGCCTGAACAACGAACCGTCTGAAATTCACACCATCCCCACTCATCAAAATACTCTTTTTCAATTTCTTCCGCAGGCTCAATGTTAAGAGGGGTGCCGGTGAGTCTATCAGTCATTAGCGTGCCTCTGATTAACGATAAATGAGCATATGACACATTTCTCGCACAGAAATTTATTTGTACTAGAAATTCTGCTGGATGTGAAGGGAAAAAATGCAGGAGGTAGAAGGCTGAATTAAAACCAGGTTGAAGGTGGAAGGTATAAGGCTGAAGGGAATGAACATCGAACATCGAACGTCCAACATCGAACTTTGAATCAAAAGCAGGTGGAAGGCTGAATTAAAGACAGGTATAAGGCATAAGGCTGAAGGACGATCGGATTGGGGCTGTTTTACCCGATTCCGAACCACTCTTCAAATTTTTTCTTAAACAAGGCCTCGTCTTCATCCGACATGGCCTTTTGATACGCGGCCACCCGTATGGAAATGGTACTGCCGTTACCCCATGGCCACCAGGCAAAGCAGAGCAGAATATCCCGGTCCGGTTCCGAGGTGAACATCAGCTGGCCGGGCATCAGGCCGCCGAAATGACTGATCGCGTCAAGCACGGCATCCGGGGCATCATCCGTGTTGGAATTATCCCAGACGGCATTCAGGTGCTGTTTCAGAAAAGGTTGAAGGTTTGCTTCCATTTCAGTTTCAAAGGTTGTGAGCACCGCCGGGAACCGGTTGTCCCACTTCCATGTGAGCGTGTCCTGATATCTGCGCGCAAAATCTCTGCAAAAGCTTTCAATGCCTGCAATAAAATCTTTCATACCCTTCTCCTTCCCGGTTTCTGTCATTTGGAATCGAGGGACATTTATTTATTTCCCGGCTTCATTGATAGGGTGCCCCCCGATTTAACCATCAAGAAGAAAGGGATGCCGTTACAAGCGGCATCCCTTTTTCTTATTATGAATGAACATACAAGGAATTATGGATTCTGCTGATACACATCGACCAGTGAGTATACTTCTTCCTGTAATATTTTTTCAAACTCATCAGTATTTGGAACCGGCCGCCTGATCATCATTTCCTGAATCTTTTCAAGCTGAGCATCCGTATTCTGGGGCATTCCGTAAAGTTCAATTGCATAGGCGGAAAAGTCCCGGATGAACATATCAAACATCTGGTTCATCACCGCATCACTCACGCCTTCAATCTTTGCGCTCTCAATAATCAGGTGGCCGTATGCCACCATGGTAAAGAGCTCTCCGACGGCCAGGAGATAATCAAAGGACATCATCTGCTTCATCAGGCCTTCACCGGAAACCATGAGGTATTCTTTATATGCCTGGATCTGCTCCATGTATACCTTGACGTTGGGCAGGTGCGCCAGGCTGTTGTATGCTTTCATGTGGTCATGGAATTTTGTCTTGGCATATCCCCTTGTTTTTCCCTGGTTAAAAAGGAAGTCATCATTGCGGTTGTCTGTGATTCTGCCGATGTCTTCAAATTCAGCCGGAAAAAACATATAGCTCGGGATCAGCTTGACAATAAGCGCCATGTTCACGTGACGGGTGCCTTCCAGCTTGGGAAATCCCCTTAATTCGGCAACCGCCTGCTCGAAATACATGTCCTTTTCAAAGCCTCTTGCGGCAATGATGTCCCAAAGCTGTTCATGAACCGCCTCTCCTTGAATGGAGACCTTCATTTTCATTACCGGGTTAAAAAGCAGATAGCGTTTATCATTTTCATTGGCAACACGCATAAAGTCCGTTGCCCTCAGGCCGAAAAGCTTCATCCCCATGATTCTGAGCCATGAGTCCATGAAAAGCCTTTTTACATGGGCAAAATCCGTCACCCGTTTATCATAGAGCTTTCTGTGATACGCGTGATTTAAGGATTCATAAAAGGAGTGGGTCACAATGCCGGTGGCGCCGGAACCGATATTGAACTTACAGATGTTAATGGTGTTGAGCATGTCATCCCATGCTTTGGGTCCTTTTGACAGGATGTCTGCTTCCGTGATCGGATAATCGTGAAGCGCAAATTCAGCCACATACTGCTGGTTCACATCAACGATATTTTTAACACACTCATAGTTCGGATGCCGGGAATCAACCACAAAAAAGACATAGTCCCCGGTGTCTGCCATTTTGCCAAAAACCGTGATCGTAAGGGCAACATTTCCGTTTCCAATGTAATATTTGCTGCCGTTGGCAAGGTAGGTGCCGTCCGCCTGGGGCGTCAGCGTCATTTCAGAAGAATAAATATCAGCACCGTGTTCTTTTTCAGACAGGCCGAACGCGCACAGGGCATTTTCCTTCAGCAGGGCAGCCGCCTTGTGCTTTGCCTCTTCATTGTCGCCCAGCAGCACAGGGTCCAGGCCAAGCGTTGATACATGATAGGTATACCAGTAGGCAGCACCATAGAATCCGCAGATCTCTGAGAATTCATACATCCGGTAGGTTGAATAATACTGATCCGGATCTGATCCGTATCCCTTTGGCAGGAAAAGCGTTTCAAAAATCCCCTCTTCCGTGACAAACTTCTGAAAATCTTCGCAGAATTCATGGGCGTGAAACTGTTCTTTCTGCTTTGCAAGGCCTTTGTTTTCAAACCATTCAATGGTCTTGAGCATGATCTCCTTTGACCGCTCGTCCGGATAATTTCTGTCTTTGTATTTCTTCGGATTAAGCAATAAACTCATACGAATACTCCCTTTGTTATTATAACCGTTTATTTTTCTGATTTACCGCAAAGACACTTTTCTCCGCGGAGAAGAATTATATACTTATTTATCTGTAAAAATAAAAGTGTTTTCAGAAATAAGAAAACACCATACCTATTTATTTACAGACGCTATATTTCAATTTTTTCACGTCCGAGGATCAAGCCTGCCCTTGCGCCTTTTAAAAAATTTCATTGCATTAATTAAGCAGGAGCTTTCATTACCAAGACAACGAACCCTCTGAAATTCACTCCCATCCCCACTCATCAAAATAGTCGGTTTTCATTTTTTCGGCCTGCTCAATGGTCAGGGGGGTTCCGGTGAGGTAGTCTTTGAAGCCGGCGTCGCGAAACCATTGCTCGGGCAGGGCTTCCTTTGACGCATCCAGGCCGTGCCTGATGTTTAACTCCCGAAATAGCGTCCAGACCCGGTCGGCCCGTTTGCAAAGGTCGTCGGTTGACGTGGGAATGCCGGTGGCCGCCTCATAGGCGTCTGCGCACAGGTCCGCATTGTAAAACCGGTTCACCTGCCCTCTTGCGCAAATACCCAGAGATCCCAGGATGGCAAACCAGGCATGGGAATACCGCAAGAGCCGCCCCACATGCAGCTGGTCCCGGTCCGGCCCGAGGATGCGGTCCACGGCATCTTCCGAAACGCCCATGCGCTTTAAGTGTTTTGGAAACACCGCCAGGGGGCGCAGCGCAAAATAGGTTGGCGATCCGCCGGACCCCACGTGCGGGCCCCGCGGGTCCAGCACCTGGCCCAGTTCCATGGTTCCGAACCGGTCCCAGGGCAAAGCCGCACCCGGACCGGCATAGGGATGGATGCCTTTGATCAGCGCGGGCGCATGGTCTTTGGCGTCAGGCCCAAGCGTTTGAATGACCGCGGTAAATCCGTCTGCCAGAAGATCGCCTGTTCCGTGCCGAAAGGCGATCCGTTTGGCCCAGGCCGACATGGAGTCAAAAGAGGTCAGATCAATGGCCGGTTCATCAGGCGCAAGCGCGATCATCCCTGCGGCTGCCAGTCTGCCGGCCATTTGCATGAGGCCGAAAAACTCGAACATATCCACCCCGTATGCATCCAGGTCGGAAACCAGTTTGACCGCTTGCCACGGATCTTTCATGCCGTACATCATGGGGGTGAAGAGATTAATGGCCGAACTGGTGTGTTTGGTCAGCCCGGCAAACGGGCCGTTCGGAATGCGAACCACTTCCTTGCATCCCACAGAGCAGGACACGCAGGCCGTTCGCCTGAGTTTCATGCGCTTGTACATATCCGCCGAAACCATGGGAAAGGACTTGAGCATGCCCAGATCCTGCCACTCTTTGAGATACGGGTACTCCCGGATAGAATTGAATATCGACCGGCTGAGCGTGTTGAATCGCTTCCTATCCGCAGCCAGGACACCGCCGGAGCCTTTTACCACAATGGCTTTTAGATTTTTTGCGCCCATGACCGCGCCGAAACCGCCCCGGCCCAGGGTGGAAATACGATCCACAAACGCCATGGCAATGACGGACATATTTTCACCGGCCGGACCGATGGCCATTACACCGGTCGGGGCATCGGAAGTGCTGGAAAGCGACTCGCAGGTTTCATCCACGCCCATTCCCCACAGGGCATCTGCTTTCCGGATGTCAACCCGGTCATCGTTGATACTTATGAATACGGGGGTATCGGCTTTTCCCGAGACGATGATATGATCATACCCCGCGTACTTTAACTGCGCGCCAAAGGTATACCCGCCCGCGCCGCACCAGCCCACAGTATTGCTGGCCGGCAGTTTGGCCACCGCATACATGCGCGAAGACGACGGCAGGTCCGTTCCCACCAGGGGGCCGGCGCCCAGGACGAAAACGCTTTCCGGGGCCAGCGGGTCCACGCCCAAAGGAATATGGTCCGCGGCCAGCCGGATGCACATCCCCAACCCGCCAATATAATCTTTTGCAAGCGCAGGGTCTAAGGGCACGGACCATGCCCGTTTTTCGCTCAGGTTCACATGCAGAATCCGTCCGGCAAATCCGCCCTTGATCATGCCGCCGCCTCCCGGGGAACTTTGACGAGGGCGCCAAACAGGCAATGATCCGCGCAAATACCGCATGCGACGCACGCATCGGTAAACGATACCCGGTATTGTGACCCCCGGGTGTCAATCCGTATGCGGGCGGCAGACGGCTGAAACAATTTGGCATATGCCCGGGAACATGCCAGTTGACAGCAAAGGCAACCTGAGCAGTTTTCCTGGATATAGGTAAGATCGTACTTCATGCCGGACTCCTGCTATGAATATTGAGTATTTGGGTGTCCCATCATGAATGGCCAATTCGGATGCCGCATTAATAAAATGCCGGACATCTTCCCGACCGATTCTGCTTCGGCCGTTATGCCCCGGTTTGACAGTGAAAGGCCTTTTGGCAAAAAAGACCCAGATAGGGCTTCCGAATACTAACCTGTCGTAAGATGACATTTTTCGCACACAAAAAAAATCTACTAAAGTATTTGATGGAAAGGAAGGGAAAAGTTGCAGGAGGTAGAAGGTATAAGGTTGAAGCTTGAAGGGAAGAAGCTGAAAGCTGAAAGCGGGAAATACAGGGTAAAGGTACTCAGGAATTGGGCCGGTTTGTTTCCCTCCCCCTGCCCTATTCCCTGCAAATGAACCGAATATGGCGGCAGATATTTTTATTTCTGGTTTTTTACTGTTAAAATACGGGGAAAAATTAAGTATTGACGGATTGTCCCTGGTTTTTTTAAAAAAGAAAAAGGCTAACTAAAAAGGCGCATGAGCGCCATACCCAAGGTTTTGCCATCGGAGGTGCCCTATGATGCCACCTATGATACCAAACGACCAATCCAATGGGTCTTGCGGCCGGCTGGACCATTTACACCCGCCGCACCGGTATCGCCTGCCTTCCCGTGCGATCAGCGCACTATTTATTTTCCGTTTTTAAGGATGTACTGCCCATGACCGATGACTATGTATCCAATAAATTAAACAAGCGGGTCGAAGAGCTTGAAAAGCAGATGGCGCTCTACAAAGCCATTGACATTGAACTGACCCAGGGAATCAATCTTTACCGGTTCATTGTGGAAAATTCCCATGTGGGCATTTTCATTATCGATGACAACTATCATGTGGTGTATGGAAACAACGAACTGATCAACATCATCGGATATGAACTGGATGAAATCATCGGCAGTGATTTTCGCCATTATATTGCCATGGAAAACAGGAATGAAGTGGCAGACCGGTATAGCCGGCGGCAAAAAGGAGAAATCCTTCCGTATCGGTACGAAGTGACGGCCAGGAGCAAGGACGGCACCACGAAAATGGTTGAAATCAGTGTGGCGGTGACCAAATCCTTTGCGGATCGCATTCTTACCGTGGTCCAGGTGTTTGATATTACGGACCGCAAAAAAATGGAAGCGGAACTCAAAAACAGTGAAAAGAAATACCGGGATCTTTTTCAGAACGTATTTGATTTTATTTTTATTCATGACCTGGAGGGCAATTTTATTGAAACCAATGCGCATTACGTCACTGAAATGGGCGGGGCACCGGAAGAAATTGCCCATGCGAACCTGAGGGACCTGATTCCGGAAGAATACGGTGCGCGGTTTGATGATTATTTAAACAGAATACTCGAAAATAAGACAGACGAAGGACTGGTCTCCATAAAGATTCCCAGCGGCGAGATACGGGTTCTGGAATATAAAAATTCACTTATATATGACGATCATGACCTCCCCAAAGGCGTGTGGGGATCTGCCCGGGATATCACCGAACACATAAAAGCAAAAAATGCCCTGGCGGCAAGCGAAGAAAAATACCGCACCATGATCCAGAATATTGAAGACTTTTATTTTGAGATCAACCTGAACGGAGACCTGCTTTTCTTTAATGACGCCCTGGTCAAACATTCCGGTTACAGCCGTGAAGACATCATGGGGATGAACTTCAGGGAGTACACAGCCCCGGATGATATTGATAAGATGTATAAAATGTTCAACAAGGTCTACAGGACCGGTGAAATCGGCAAAGGAATGAATCATAAACTCATTCGAAAAGACGGGTCCCTGATCTATATTGAAACCACCTGCACGTTAATGCGGGATGAAAATGGAAAACCGATCGGCTTCAGGGGCGTTTCCAGGGATGTGACTGAGCGAAAACTGTCTGAAAAGGTATTAAGGGAAAGTGAACAGAGATTCCGCGAGATTATCAAGGGGACGCCGATCCCGACGTTTGTCATCAATGACTATCATATTGTCACCCACTGGAATGAAGCCTGTGAAAAGTTAACCGGTTTGAAAGCCAATCAGGTCATCGGCACCAATGATCACTGGAAACCGTTTTACTCCAAAGAACGCCCGTGTCTTGCCGACCTGGTGCTGGACAAAGCGCCCAAGAGCGCTATCAACAGGCTTTTTAGCAATAAAGCCAGAATTTCAAAAAGCGTCAAAGGGGCGTATGAAGTGGAAGCCTTTTTCCCGCAGCTCGCTTCAGGCGGCCGGTGGATTTCACTCACCGCGGCACCCATAAAAGATTCACGGGGAAACATCACAGGGGCTATTCAAACGCTTCAGGATATCACCGAGAATAAACAAGCGGAACTCAATCTGCTGAAAATGCATGACGCGCTTGAAGAAAAAGTGAAAGAGCGGACCCAGGGACTGGAAGAAACCAACATTGCCATGAAAGTGCTGTTGAAAAAACGTGAAGACGACAAACGAGACCTGGAAAAACAGATGCTCGCAAATATCAGGGAGATTATTCAGCCCTATATCGCCCGCCTGAAGGCAACCCCCATGAAAGAACGCCAGCGAGTGCTGCTTGAAATTATCGAAAGCAATCTAGAAGATATTGCATCGCCATTTATGCGGGGACTGTCGGACAGCCTGCACAAGCTGACCCCCTCGGAAATTCAGGTCATCAACTTGATTAAACAGGACAAAACCACCAAAGAGATGGCGGAGTTCTTGAATGTCTCCGCCAGAACCGTGGAATTTCATCGCGATAATATCCGCAAGAAACTGGGTATTAAAAACAAGAAAATTAATCTGCGATCCTACCTGCTTTCCATCCGGTAGGTTTCAGGCCGGCATTTCGGCTTGAAAAAATTTGAAAAAAATCACTGATCACCGGCGTTTTTCTGGTAAATATTCATGTCCACTTTTTCACCACTGATGGTCATCATGACCAGGACATCGTCGTTGATAAATTTGGCAACGTTGTAAATGGTCTTGCCGTAAAAATCGATCTCATTGACAAACTCCCGGTTTTCCTCATCATAGGTATATTCCTGGGGCGTCTCAAAGAATGAATAGGTTTTGGCCGTCTGATCGTCCGGGTAAAATACGAGCTGTCCTTCATCTGTTTTTCCAAGACGGAACCCGTTCTGGGTCTTTTTCCAGTCATCGGCACTGGCCCAGTCATTTCCCCATAACTTTCGTGTATCTGTTTCGCCTGTCTGGACCAGATCATCGAGGCGCTCGATCTGCGTCATATGTTCAATGTTTAAATCATAGATCCGCTGCCGGATCTCTTCGATATCGTTTAAGCCCTTATTCTCATGAGAATCTTCCGGTTGATGGGCCATCGAATTCTCCAGAGATGCCATCTCCCGTTCCTTTTTCTGCTTGTTTTCCTTGAATTTTTTAATCTCGTTTATTTTGTCTTTGGTGAGACGGGATATTTCTTTTACCGGGGGGGAAGACGGATCTTGTGAATCCTTCTGATGCGGCGGGCGGGTTCCCTGGATCGGTTCCTCATGAATGCTGAAATACAGAAAAATCCCGGAAAAAAAGAGGATGGCAAAGATGCAAGTGATGATAAAGGGTGTTTTTTTCATTTGTCACCGATTATGGCATGAAAGAAGGTTCTTATCAATTCAATGTGGCGGAGTTTTAAAAACCGCCTCATTGCGGCAGATCCGGCGCATAAAAAACCAGCGCATTTCCCTGGATTCTAGTGGCAAGGAAATGCACTGGCAACGTTGTCTCTTTGCTGAACGCTTCAGAAACAGCAAGAAAAATGACGGTCTATCGATAGTCTACCGGTAGGTGTTCTGTGCCACCATTTCATCCCAGATTAATGTGCCCAGGATCACTGAACCGTCCCAGTTCGGGTGAATGTCGTCTGATTTTACATGGCTTGCAGTAATATAAGGCCTGGGGTCGACCAGAAAGGCATCCACCCCTGAAGACCCGAATACGGCCGGATAAAGGGTATAGCAGAAATCCAGCGCCTCGTTCTTTTCCGCTTCGCTTCTCGGCAGGTGGTAATATCCCAGCCATACACAGTCATTCAGGCCTTCGATATACATGTCATCCAGCATATTTTCCATGGTGTCGGCCACGTATTCCACCGTATCAATGCATCCCTGGGTCAACGGATCTGAATCACAATCCGGCCCGCCGATGAGCACATCATTACCGCCACCGTCCGCAATAATCGTTTTAATCGAGGAACGGCTCAGCGCTTTGTCCAACTGACCGCAGATACCGGAAATTTTCGCGCCGCTGGCAGACCGGTCCTTATAGCTTTTTCCGGAGTAATATTCCAGCACATAGTGAATATCTCCGGACAGGTCAAAAATCGAATCCCCGATTATCTGGACATCCCACTCATCGGCCCATGGATTGTGCAGGTCAAAACCGCTGCTGCAGCCCATCAAAAGCGTGCATGTTGCAAGTGCTAAAATCATAAAAAAATTTTTCATTTTCATTGATCCTCCCCCCCTTTAATTAAATAATGGTTTGTTTACGACGACCCTGATCAATTATAATTAATTTAAATTCTCATACATTTCATCCGGATTCAATCCCTGAATATTACCTGTAAAGTACGGGTAAAAGACACGTATTAATTGGTCTTCTTTTGCCTATATTGTGGATTAATTGTCATAACCCATAAATATCATAGGGAAAGGCTAAGGTTCAGCGATTCTGCAGTGTCTCGCCCGCTGGCATGCCCTTTGACGTAAAAAACAAAAATTTTCTAACCGGTGGTTCCAGAGGATTTTTAGAATCGAAGAGATCAATTTCACGCGATCATTGCGAACCTGTTTTTAGCCTGTTTAAAAGTATCTCTCTAAATTTTTGGAGATTATCCAAAATGCAGAAAACGCCATACCGGTTGACATAAACCCGCGTTAATGGCATATAGGGACGAATACGCAGCCGCATCAACTGGATGTTACCCATCGCAGCCGTCAGGATGCCTGAGGTCAGGACAACAAGTGATCCTTCAGAGCTTAGAAGCCATTTCAAAACCCCATCTAAGCTTTGATATCTATGTTGCGGTTTTTTTTAAATACTCACATGTGCCCAATATGCTGCGTTTTTTCGAGAACCCGCGTTTGTTGAGCATCCTGCTCTTTTAAAAGAGGGGCGAAATCCCGCCGGAGGCCGGGATCTCGAAGCTGATCTGAGGTTTTGAAACCACTTCTATCAATATGAATTGAAAGGCAGAACCGATGATGAAAAAGAAACTGATCGGTACCGGGGTGACAGTCATTGCAGGACTGGTGATTGCGTGCCTTGCGTTGGGATTTATCAATCAAAAACAGGAGTTTACGGCCAAAGAAACGCGTGAGAGTTTACTCTACCGGGGCCTTGATTACACCGTATATTCCAAATCCATGGTTGAACAGCCATACAGCAGTTATACGTTTGAACCGGCCTTGCAGTTTGACTATGTAGAGCATGATTTTATTTTAAAAAACAATTCCTCCGAACCCCTTGAAATCATCAAAGCCGAAGGCTGCTGCGGCTGTCTTGTCAAAACATACTCCCGGCAGATTCCCCCGGGCCTTACCGGAAAAATTTCCGTCTTAATCATCACGGACACCCGGGGCGGCACCGAGGTGAGCGGCACCATTCGCGCCCTCACAAATGATCCTTCGAATCCCGAAATAACCATTGATGTCTCCTGCCCGATCAAACAGATTGCAGCCATTGATCCGTTTAAAATTATGCTGACCGGATCGTATACCAGTGATTTAAAAGGTACCTCCATTGTTATTCCGGAACCGGATTTTCCGTTTGCCATCACGGGCATCAAACCGAAGAAAGGAATGGATATCAGCCACAGCTTCAGGGAAATACTCCAAGACGGCCGCAAAGCCTATGAGATTACAGTAACAAATACGAGAAAACAAAAGGGTATTTATAGAGATACATTGTTTATTCAAACGGATCATCCCCGGCGTCCGGAGTTCAGAATACGGGTTCAGGGAGAAGTCTTTGAATAAACTTTAGGGATAATGCATCATGAAAAAAAATATGCTGGTATTCGCCGTCCTCATTGCCGGTTTTGCAGGCCTGTATCTATGGGTAACCTTTTTTTTCCAGAAAGATGAAACAACGCCGGTTGAACAGACCTTTAATCCATCCCGTGAGACGCCACTCGGAGAAACGAAATCCCCCGCCTCATCCATTAGCCATAAACAATCAGTGCCGCAGACTCCGGAAGTTCCTGAAGGCCGCGATCCAGCAAAAGCCTCCGGAACAAACAGCAAACCAGATACAATTGCAGATTTAGGTCTTAAACTCCGGGGAATCATTGCGTCCGGTGAAAGCAGCCCAGAAGGTCTTTTTGCCGTGATCGAAACCATCCGATCAGGGGAGCAGCGCCTTTACCAGGTTGGAGACCGCATTCTGAATGCCACAATCACAGGGATTTATCAGGATACGGTTGTTCTGGAAGTCAATGGCATGGAAAAAATACTGACGATCGAAAGGATATCCGGCGCGCAGACAGAAAATACTCTGTCTGATCCTGAATTCGATTTTTCGACCACTCCCCCTCTTGAAAATGAAATTACTGAAAAGATACCTGATCAGGTTGAGTCTTCAGCGAAAGAAAATGAAAAATCGAAACCACCCGCTACATCCATCGGAAAAACCAAATTCGGAGATCAGCCAGACCGCGTGGTGTATACGCCGGGTGAGCCGATTCCGTTGAAACTTTCCCGCATCAACGATGCCTTTACCGATCTCGACACCCTGGTGAAAGAGGTACGCGTAAAACCGGTCTATAATGAACAAGAGCCCGAAGGATTCATTCTGACCAACATAGAGTCGACCTCTGTTTTAAAAGAGATCGGACTGCGCATTGGCGACATGATCACCGGCATCAACGGCCAGAAAATTGCCACCGTGGATGAGGCTCTCACCTTTTATGAAGGGCTTTCGCCCGGGGACCAGGTTTCGATCCAACTGAAAAGACGCGGACGGGACACGACGATTGACTATATTATTGAAAAATAGCGGGCATTGCGCAGGCTGTTGAAAAACCATGGCGCCTGCCACGACTGCGTTGATCAATTCAACAAGTGGTCATCCGATTCAGGACTTTCTGCGGAAACACCCTTCCCGGCTTTTCACGGGTTTGCCGGTAAAATCAAACAATCCATAAAACAGCTGTATTCATCATCGTCGCAGCACCCGTGGATTCTTTGAAACCTGGGCACAAGGAAAATGTCTTCGCATACGGAGATGTTGATTGAATGCCGCCGGAGATCATCATCTCCCCAGCCGAGAAAATAATAATCGTTGTACGGATCGGCTATCAAAAGGACCGCATAGTCCGTATCAACCAATACATGACCGGATTCGCGCTTAAACCGCTTCTCCCTTGTTCGTCCGTCACAGTCCACATAATACACTTCAACAAATCCGCCGTAGTCTTCCATGTCGATATAAATATAGGCACAATCATAGCACTCATCGCCATGGGAAGGCGCGGTAACAGAAAAGCCGGTTAACACCGCAAAAAATAATGCTATCAGGGTTTTTTTCATGGCGGCTCCTTTCTGTCCGGATCATCCATAGGCCAATGCCAGGTAAGAGGCCGGGCAAAAACCGCACCAATCAAGCGTTATTTGCAAACAAAGCGCGCTGCGGGATCTTCGTCCGTCCTGGTTTATTCCTGATTTTAAGCCTTACTGGGTCATAATTCCAGAAAAATCGCTTTCCGGTCGACAGGGTAAATTTGTTCTAACCGCAAAGTCCATAACCATGAGCCTTTTAACATATTGACGGTCGGCACGGCGGCCGACTCTACGATGCGTGTCGTAGGGCTGGCCACCGTGCCAGCCAATCAAATTGAATAGAACAAATTTACCGTGGTCCAGTCCATGGATTTTTGGTCGAATAAACCAGGTTATTGTCACAGGCAGTTGCTGAAAAAACAGACCAGCTTCTAGTACCAGCGCACCGGTCCCGGGATCGGATGTCCGGTTGGCACAGGATGCTCAGCCGTGGCACAGGACGTTGATCAGTTCAGGCCATATCCTGCGTTCTGCCAGGCGGTCAGTCCGCCGGCCAGACTGTGGACATGGGAAAACCCTTCCTGCTTTAAGTGGCTTGCCACAATATTGGCCCGGTAGCCGGTGCCGCAGACCAGAATCATTTCCTTGTCTTTGGGAACGTCCAGGCTGTGCGCCAGAATGTCGGTCATGGGCACATGCCGGGAATCCGGAATAAAGCCCTGGGCCCGCTCTTCCGCCGTCCGCACATCCACGATCCGTTCCGCCTGTTTTCCGTCAATCTGGGCTTTCAGGCCATGGGCGGAGATGGGGGACAGGCTGTCAATGGGCATGCCGCTGGAAATCCAGCCGGCCATGCCGCCGGAAAGGTAGCCGTAAATATTGTCATACCCGATGCGGTGAAGCTGGGTGGTCATCTGGTCGTAGCGTTCCCGGTCATCCACCACCAGCAGCAGATTGTCCGCCGGATCAATGACCATTCCGATCCAGTTCGCCATCTGTTTTTCAAACCCGATATTGATGGCCCCGGGAATGTGAAACCCCCCAAAGGCGGCCGTGTCCCGGGTATCAATAATGGTGGCGCCCTGGGCCCGGAGGCTGTCAAACTGATCCGGATTCAGGGTCTGTTCCAGGGGACAGCGCTCCAAAAGCGGCACGCCATTGGCATTGGTGCTGATAATATGGGTAAAGCTTTTGGGCCGCACCGGAAAGGCGCCGGCAATGTCCGCATGGAATTCATCAAATCCGGAAAACTGTAAGACCGGCTGGGTGCGGCGTTCATACCCCAGGGTGGAACTGGCTTTTGCGCTTAATCCCTTGCCGCAGAGGGACCCCTGGCCGTGGGCCGGGAAAACCTCCAGATAATCCGGCAGCCGGCCCAGCTTTTCATAGAGGGAAGTATACAGATTTTTCACCTGCTCTTCGAGGACCTCGGCACCGGCAAGATCCGGCCGGCCAATGGATCCCACGAACAAAAGATCCCCGGTGAGAATCAGCTCGGGCTGGTCAGAGCGGGCCTTGTCCGTTACCAGGATGGAAATGGAATTCGGGGTATGGCCCGGGGTATTGACGATTTCCAGTTTGACCATGCCGAATTCAATGATCTCCCCTTCTTTCAGCTCTTTGTGGTCAAAGGTGACCGGCGTGCCCGCGCCATAGTAAATGGGGGCACCGGTGCGGGATTTGAGTTCCTGGTTGCCGGACACATGATCCGCATGAACGTGGGTTTCAATGATATGGGTAATTTTCATCCCCTCGTCCCGGGAAATATCCATATATTCCTGTACATCCCGTTTGGGGTCCACCACCACTGCCTGCCGGGCACCCGGACAGCCGATAACATAGGAATTGCAGCCAAGGCCGGGTACGGTAATCTGTTTAAAATACATTTTTTTATCCTTTTTTCGGGGTGTTTTTTAGATGCGCGTTATTATGATCATAAGCTTAAAAAAAGGACTAAAAAACGTCAACCGGATTTTGTTTTTTATTCTTTCATGTGATATGAAAAATCGATGGCGCGGAGGTAATAGGAGCGAACGCCCCCTCCCCTTTGCTGTAATCCGGCACCGGCGATACAGCGGCTGACAACCTTATTGTGGCTGAATCTTTATCCATGACCAGTGAAAAGAACTACGATGTCCAGGCCTGGCAACATTTTCACACCCGGCATGTGACGGCCGTGTCTGCGGCCCATTTTATTCATGACGTCTATTCTTCGTTTCTGGCGCCGCTTTTGCCGCTTTTGATCGACAAACTGTCAATCTCTTACGCTTTTGCCGGTTTGTTTGTTTTCTGCCAGCGGGTGCCATCCCTGTTTAATGTCGTTATCGGCATCCATTTAAATCGCCTCAAAATCCGGTATTTTGTGATTTTCACACCGGCTGTCACCGCCACCTGCATGAGCCTTCTGGGGCTGTCGCCCCACTACGCCATGGTCATGATTCTGCTGTTCATCATGGGCATCAGTGCGTCTTTTTTTCATGTGCCCGGACCGGTGATGATCAAACGCTTTTCCGGAAACAAAATCGGCCGGGGCATGGCCTTTTACATGGTGGGTGGTGAAATCGCCAGAACCATTGGCCCGGTGGTCATTCTCGGGGCCGTGTCATTGTGGGGCCTGGAGGGCACGTACCGGCTGATCCCTTTTGGACTTGCCGCGTCCGCCTGGCTGTTTGTCCGGTTCCGGCGCATTCCCATTCATCAGGACATCAGGGAGAAAAAAGGTCTTTCCGTGTTCGGCGAAGTGTTTCACCGGCATTTGAATCTGTTTTTGTGCATTGCCGGCATTATTTTGTTCCGGGCCTTCATGAAATCCGCGGTGGTCAATTTTCTTCCCACGTATTTGAATGTCAAAGGCGAAAGCCTGTGGTTTGCCGGGCTCTCTCTTTCCGTGTTCGAACTGGCCGGGGCCGGCGGCACGTTTCTGGCCGGCACCTTGTCCGACCGGTTGGGCCGGGGCACCACCCTTTTGTGGATTACCCTGCTCAGTCCTTTGTTTATGCTGGTTTTTATTTTTTCAGAAGGATTCTGGGTGTTTCCCGTTCTGCTGGCCCTGGGGTTTATCATGCTGTCTGCCGGGCCCGTGACCATGGCTCTTGTCATGGATCAGAAAACCGAATACCAAACCTTTATGACGGGTATTTACATGACCATCACGTTTATTTCGGATTCTGTGACCGCTCTTCTAATCGGTATCATAGCGGATTGGGTGGGACTGGTGAATACCTTCAATATATCCGCGGGGCTGTCCCTTCTGGCCATTCCGTTCGTGCTGTTGCTTACCTCACAGATTGAAAAGCGGCGCGCAGATTTTCAGCAATAAGATTTGGACAGTTTGCGGTGACGCATCTGAAAAAGCATCACAGTAAAGCATAGGGGGGGGCAACAGCGAAATAACAATCGTGCCAGCGCGACACAAATCCGCAGCCCACGGGCCAGGTCGAAAAAAAGGTTTCCTGTGCCATGATGCGGGAGTCTGGTTCCAGATGTCAGCATTACTTTTTCCGTTTCTGCTTTTTTGGACAGAAATTCAGGAATCAGGCATTCAACACCCTGTATCCGGATTAAATGCTTGTTATTGCGAGCCAATAAACCATAAAATGAAAAAATAGCTGAATCTGATACCCTTTTTGAAAAACCGGGCAAGGCACTCCCGGCCGATAACCGCCGTGACAGTCATTGAGGGTCCGTGATGGCCCGGTTTTTCCACGATGATCAAACAACAGAAATATTTTTACATCAGAAAAAAAGGAGACATCTTTTGACAACGGAAATTACAGCACAGTCACTCGACACGACAGATTTTATCAATGAAAAAGTAGCGGAAATCAAAAACAGCGTCGGAGACGGATGGGCCATCAACGCCCTTTCCGGCGGCGTGGATTCCTCCACCGTCACCCTGCTTGGTCACCAGGCCCTGGGAGATCGCCTGAAGACGGTGTTTATTGAAAACGGACTGATGCGGGCGGGCGAAGCCAAACAGGTGGTCGGTTTTTTTCAGGATCTTGGCGTCACCGTGGAAATCGTTGACGCGCGCGACGAATTTTTTGCAGCACTCAAAGGGGTCACCGATCCGGAAGCCAAACGCGAAGCCATCACCCAGACCTTTTACCGGGAGGTGTTCGGCCGCCTGGTCCGGGAAAGCGGCGCCAGGCATCTGCTGCAGGGAACCATCCTGACGGATATCGATGAGACCGTGGCCGGGATCAAACGCCAGCACAACGTGTTTGAACAGCTCGGCATTGACCCCCAAAAAACCTTTGGGTACAAAATCATCGAGCCCCTGATTCAGCTTCGCAAGGACGGGGTGCGAAAAGTGGGACAGGCATTGGGGCTTCCTGAAGCATTGTTCACCCGCATTCCCTTTCCCGGTCCGGCCCTTGCGGCCCGGGTTATCGGGGAAGCCACACCGGAACGCATTGATACGGTCCGGAAAGCCACAGCGGTTGTGGAACGGATTCTTGCCGGATGCGGCGCTTTCCAATACATGGCCATTCTCCACGAAGACCGGGTGACCGGCATGCGGGACGGCCAGCGGGATTTCGGTCTCCAGATTGAAATCCGGTGCTGGGACAGCGTGGACGCGCGCACCGCCACCCCTACCCGGCTTTCTTTTGATACCCTGGAACAACTGGGGCAGGAAATGATTGCCACCGTGCCCGGCGTGGTCAGTGTGACATTCAATATCGCGTCCAAACCGCCCTCCACCATTGAGGCGGTGTAATTGCCCGTGGAAAAATTCTAACGATGCAGCAGCGATTTTCCAATGTCATTGGATTTGACGACGCGCCCTTTTCCAGGGATCATGCCGGGAAAGTCCCGATTGTGGGCGCGGTCTATGCGGGCCCCCGATTTGACGGGGTGCTTATCGGGGATGTGGAAAAAGACGGGGGTGACGCGGCAGATCGTGTGGCCGCATTAATTTCCGGATCAAAGTTCAGGGAGCACATTCAGCTGGTGATGCTTCAGGGGATCACCCTGGCCGGGTTCAACGTGGTGGATGTGTTTGCCCTTCATGAAACACTAAATCTTCCGGTGCTGGTGGTGGCCCGAAAGCAACCGGATATGGCCACCATTCGCACGGCGCTTTTGGCGCATATTCAGGGGGGCACTGAAAAATGGGCAATAATTGACCGGTTGGGCGCCATGGAGCCGATCAGCGGGGTATTTGTCCAGCGGGCAGGAATGACCCGGGATCAGGCAGTGGCGGTGCTGGATCAGTTTACCCTTTACGGCAACATCCCCGAACCCTTGCGCACCGCCCATCTGATTGCCGGGGCCCTGGTTTTCGGTCAAAGCAGCGGCAGGGTTTGACCACATGCTGCATTTTTTGATTCTTGGCATCATGCTTGGACTGCCTTCGGGATTTGCCCCGGGCCCCCTGCTGGCTCTGGTCATTTCCGAAACGTTTCGCCATGATATGTCATCTGGCATTAAAGTGGCCATTGCGCCGTTGTTGACCGATCTGCCGCTGCTTCTGGTGACGTTTTTCATCCTTTCCGAACTGGCTGCGTTTCATCGTGTTCTGGGTGCTATTTCTTTAGTGGGCGGCGGGGTGATTTTTCTCATGGGAATCCAGGGAATTCTGTCAAAAAAAGGTGATCTGGCAAAAGAAATAAAGGCGCCGGCATCCCTGGCAAAAGGGATGCTGGCCAATGTGCTGAGCCCGCATCCTTATCTTTTCTGGTTCAGCGTGGGCGGACCCATCATGACTCGCGCGGCCGGGCACGGGATGGATGCCCTGGCGGGGTTTATCTGCGGTTTCTATGTTATGCTGGTTGGCGCAAAAATTGCCGTGGCGGTCCTGGCCGGCCAGTCAAAATCCTTTTTAACCGGTAACGGATATATTTTTGTGCTGCGGTTTTTCGGGCTGGTGTTGTGCGGTTTTTCCCTGATTCTGTTTCGGGACGGACTGCGGCTTATCGGAGTGCTTTAACCGGTTGCCGGCGTGATGGATGTGTGTTATGCAAGTTGCATCACCAGCCGTGGGTTTTAGAGAAGAAGCAGGAGACTTCAGAGATGTTTGATTCTCCAGCGTATCTCCAAAAACGGGACGCCGGCAAAGCAGTGAACAATCCATTTTTATCTGTCTCATTGAAACAATATGTCTCATTTGATTGAATGCAACATTTACCCGAAAGGCCATTTGATTGCCGTTTGATGTTTAACAGGCTGAAATTAAAGGTTTTTAAAAATTATGGAGCCGTTCAGAAAGATGGCATAAAACTTGATATGTATGTGGAATAATCATTTCAATTTTTTGTGACCGTTTTTTATTAATCTTTAATGCGTTCAATCTGAAAAGGAGACCATTTATGGCAAAGGTACTTGTGGCATATGCGAGCAGAACAGGCAATACAGAGAAAATGGCCCAGTTCATTGGGGAAGGCGTTCGGCTGTCAGGACATGAGGCGACACTTAAGAAAGTTAGTGACATCAAAACAGCAAAAGACCTTGAGGGTTTTGACGGGTTTATTTTTGGGTGTCCCACCTACCACCGGGATATGACCGGCGGCATGAAACAATTTCTTTTTATCGCTGAAAAGGCCAATCTGTGGGGAAAAATCGGCGGCGCGTTCGGTTCTTACACCCACAGCGGCGAATCGGCAACCATGCTTTTTGATACCATGCTCCATGTATTTAAGATGGATATGGTGGATCTTGGCGCGTTGTCTCTGAAAGAAGCTGTGCTGGGCGAGGCGGACGGCACCAAGGCATGTCAGGACTACGGCCAGGCCGTTGGAAAGAAATTTTCATAATCCCGAAACGAATAAACGTTAATCCAAATTAACCAGAAACAGGAGAAGCCATGCTGAAACTCGGAGAAAAAGGAGCCATTCTTCAGAAAGACAAGGAAACGTATGCCATTGCCCCCCACATTCCCTGCGGTGTTGTCACACCGGAACTTTTGCGGAAGATTGCGGATGTCTCGGAAAAATACAAGGCCCAGGCATTGAAAATCACCAGCGCCACGCGTATTGCCATTGTGGGACTCAAGGAAGAAGATATTGACAGTGCCTGGAAAGACCTTGCTATGCCGCCTGGCGCAGCAGTGGGTCTGTGTGTCCGCAGTGTCCGGGCCTGCCCGGGAACCACGTTTTGTAAACTCGGCCAACAGGACGCTCTGGGCATGGGATTGAAGCTGGATAATCAATATCACGGCATGGAGCTTCCGGGAAAATTTAAGATGGCGGTATCCGGGTGTCAGATCAATTGCGCGGAATCCTGGGTGCGGGATATCGGCCTGTTCGGAAAAGCCAATGGGTGGACCCTGGTGATTGGCGGAAACGTGGGTGTTACGCCAAGAATTGCCCAGGAGCTCGCAACCGAGCTGAGCGATGAAGAGGCCCTGGAAAAGATTGCCCAGGTGATTCAGTATTACGCGGAAAATGCGAAAAAAGGCGAACGCCTGGGAAAAATGATCGATCGTCTCGGCTTTGAAACGGTCCAGGGCGCGCTTTTATAGACTTTTCTGAAAACACAGGCGGTATGTAAACGATCAAGATACCGGCCGCCCCTGTGGAGCTTTCCACCGGGTCAGCCGGTATCTTATTTTTTTGACATAAAATTCGGTTTCAGGGATACAATCAGGTAGATTGATTGTATGGTAAGGGTGATTCTGGAATGAATTAGCAAGATGACGTGCCGGTGGCAAGCTATGGGCGAGGTGCCTGACCGGTTGTTCCGGTCATGTCAGACCATGGTTGTCACGGGAAATTATTCCTGCTTTTTATAGGCATCCAGCTTTGCCATCACATCGGCAATCTGTGCATCACTCAGAATGTTTGGTGTTCCAGCGCTTTTGGCTCTTAAATACACATCCGCGCAAAATTCAATCTGCTCGGCCAGGGCATAGGCCCGCCCGATATCCGGACCGGCGGCCAATACGCCGTGGTTGGCAAGCAGGCAGCCATACCGCCCTTTTAATGTCTCAACAACGGCCCGGGCCAGCTCCTGTGTGCCAAACAGGTGATACGGTGCACAGGGAACGATAGAATCACCGCCCAGGGCGATCATGTAATGCACTGCCGGCAGATCCCACCCCAGTATCGCCAGGGTGGTGGCGCAGGGTGAATGGGTGTGAACCACGGCGCCGATATCTTGACGGTGTCGGTAACACATCTGATGAAGGTCAATTTCCGTTGACGGCCGGCGCGCCCCGTCCACAATGTGCGCGTCAAGATCAAGCACCACCACATCTTCCGGCGTTATTCTGTCATAATCCATGGAGCTTGGACTGATGGCAAACAAACCGGCGGGTTTGTTTAAAATACTGATGTTGCCGCTGGTGCCGGCAGCAAAAGCGTTCGCACTGATTTTCCGGCAAAAAGCCACCACCTGTTCCCGTTCTGTCTGCAGCTGCATGATCATTTTCCTTTTCACAAAAAAAAGCCGTGCCTTTATCAGATCAATGAATATATTGATTAAAGGACACGGCTTTTAAAAAAGGTGGTGCCGAAGAGAAGACTCGAACTTCCACGAGCGTACGCCCACTAGACCCTGAACCTAGCGCGTCTACCAATTCCGCCACTTCGGCACATCTTTAAAAACAAAAGAAGCATTGATTTCAAAGAAGTTTTTATATATATGCTAAAAAAAAATCTGTCAAGCGCAATATAATAAATTCGGTAATTTTTATCATGGATGTATACAGAAATTTAAATGAAATAAAACAACCCTTTATCAATCCCGTCGTCACCATTGGAAATTTTGACGGGGTCCATAAGGGGCATCAAGCGATTTTTCATCAGGTCATTGAAAAGGCGGAATCCATTGGCGGAACCTCGGTGGCCATTACGTTTGAGCCCCATCCGGTCAAGGTACTGAAAAAAGACGACCCCCCGCCCCTGATCACCCTGTATGAACAAAAAATCGAACTGATCGCCAAAACCGGTCTGGATGTGCTGGTGACCATCCCGTTTGACATGGAATTTGCCGCGTTGCCCGCAGACCGGTTTCTGGAAGATATTCTGGTTCAAAAAATCGGCATCCGGGCCATTGTCATCGGCCGGGACTATGCTTTTGGCAAAAATCGCCAGGGGGATATCGCCTATCTCAAGAGTAACGCCCAACGGCTGGGATATGAAGTCATTGTCACGGACTGGATACCGGTGTCGCACAATGGCGAGGGCCGCATCAGCAGCACACGGGTAAGGGAAATTGTCATGGCCGGGGATGTGGAGGATGCGGTGGCACTCCTGGGCCGGTATTATCAGATCCGGGGCACGGTCCTGGCGGGCCGGAACCGCGGGGGGCGGCTGCTGGGGTTTCCAACGGCCAATATCAAAATCGTCGATGAACTTTGCCCCAAAACCGGGGTGTATGCGGTGACAGTGGAATGCCTGAACAGCCATTCCAAAGGGGTCGCCAACATCGGTTACAGCCCGACGTTTGATGACTATTTGTTTACCATTGAAGTGCATCTCCTGGATTTCAAAGGAGATTTATATGGTCATGATATCCGGGTCAATTTCATCAAACGCATCCGGGATGAAAAAAAATTTTCAAACATTGATGAACTTTCCAGCCAGATAAAAAAAGATATCGAAACTGGTCGCGCCATTCTGGCCAACTTTTAGACGGCTTCTTAAAAAGTCCACACTTTTCTTTGCCGTCAAAATCTGACTTCTTAAGTTTTATTAACATCCAAGGCGAAACTATCATTATGGCAATACTCGATATAATCACCTATCCGGATCCGATTCTGAAAAACCCCACAAAACCGGTCACCGAGATAGACGATGAGATCCGGCAGATTGTGGCGGATATGGCTGATACCATGTATGCGGCCCCGGGCGTCGGACTGGCGGCCATCCAGGCGGGCATTGACAAAAGTATTATTGTGTACGATCCGGAAGCCGATGATCAGAAAAGGGATTTCAGGGTATTGATTAATCCTGAGATTACGTTCAGTGAAGGGTCCATGACATCGGAAAATGAAGGATGCCTGAGTGTGCCGGATTTTCGCGCGGATGTGAAGCGTCACACCCGGGTGACGGCCGAGGGCCTGGATCTTGACGGCAACCCGGTAAAAATTGACGGCGAAGGTTTGTTATCCATTATTCTTCAGCATGAAATCGATCATTTGAACGGGGTTCTTTTCATTGACCGGATCAGTGCCTTAAAACGACAGATGTACAAAAAGAAACGGATAAAGGCGTTGAAAAGTGAAACAACCCTTTAATGTAATATTCATGGGAACCCCGGATTTTGCGGTTCCCTGCCTGAACGCCTTGAATGAATACGGATGCAAAGTCTCTCTTGTGGTGACCCAGCCGGACAAGCCCAAAGGACGGGGCCGCAAACTGGCGCCGCCGCCGGTGAAAACCGCGGCGCAGGGGTTCGGCTATCCCGTGGCCCAGCCGGTGTCCGTGAAGACCGATGAATTTTATGAACAAATGGCTGAAATGGCCCCGGATCTTCTGGTGGTTGTGGCGTTTGGGCATGTGCTTCCCAAGCGGGTGCTTGACATTCCGGTGTTGGGCGCGGTGAATGTGCATGCCTCACTGCTTCCGAAATACCGGGGACCGGCCCCCATTCACCGGGCCATTATCAACGGCGAGACAGAAACCGGCGTCACCACCATGCTCATGGACAAGGGGCTGGATACCGGGGAAATCCTGCTGGCGAAAAAATGTCCTGTAGAGCCGGATGATACCGCGGAGAGTCTTCACGATCGTCTGGCCGTTCTTGGCGCTGAAGTGCTGAAAAAAACACTTAAAGGTTTTGAAGATCAGTCGCTGCGGCCCACCTCCCAGAACCATGCCGAAGCCACCTATGCGCCGTTGCTTTCCAAAAAAGACGGCCGGATTGACTGGTCTCGTTCGTCTCAGGAGATCGAGCGGTTTATCCGGGGAATGTCCCCCTGGCCCGGGGCATTTACCGATTTTAATGAGCGGCGGTTAAAGATATTCAATGCGGAAATACAGCCCGCCGTTGCGATTACTCCTTCATCTTCCGAAGCGCCCGGCACGGTCATCAACGGGTTTACCGGGGAGCTGCGGGTGCGCACCGGCGACGGCGCCCTGTCCATTCTTGAAATTCAGGGGGCGTCCGGCAAGCGCCTGACTATCGGTGATTTCCTGAGAGGATGTCCCATTCCGCCGGGGACTGTATTCTCCTGAAAAAAGCAGGCATTCAGATATTCGGCCTGTTGATGAGTTTGCTGTGCCCTGCTGTCCGGACAGTCACCAATAATGTCTTGAGTTAAAAAAAATCCAAAACATCCGCCAATTATTTTTTTTCAATTATAAAATGACCGATATTCCCAGAAAAGCCGCGCTCCAGGTGATCGAGACGGTTTCACAGAAAAAATACTCCCATCTGGACCGTATCATCACCGATGTTCTCGATGATTCGTCGCTTCAATTGTCCTTTCGGGACCGGAAGTTTGCCAATATCCTGATCTTCGGGGTGCTGCGCAACCGGGAAACCCTTGACTGGGTGATCCGCCGGTTTTCCAAAACCCGGTTTAAAAAAATCAATCCAAAGATCTTGAATATCCTGCGCATGGGAGTGTATCAGATATTTTTTCTGGACCGGGTGCCGGATTCCGCTGCCGTGAACACCTCAGTGGAACTGGCAAAACAGGCCGCACCGGCATGGGTGGTAAAATACGTCAATGCCGTGTTGCGAAATGCCGCCCGAAATCCTGATGCCCTTGATTTTGAAAACATCCCGGCCATTCCCGAAGAACGGATCGCCATATCCACCTCCTTTCCCCGGTGGCTCGTTAAGCGCTGGATCAACCGGTTCGGCAGTGAAACGTGCGAATCGTTGTGCGCTGCCTTTAATGTCGTGCCGCCGATTACCATCCGGTGCAACGCGCTGAAAATTAAACGATCGGACCTGCAAACCATGCTGGCGCCCCATGTGCGCGCGATTGACACCACCCTCTACGGGCCGGAAGGTCTTTTTTTTGACAGCCCGGAAAAACCGATCCAGGAACTGAGCGCATTTCAGCAAGGATTTTTTCAGGTGCAGGATGAAGCCGCGCAGCTTATTACCCATCTCCTGGCCCCCCGGCCGGGGGAAACCGTCCTGGATGCCTGCGCCGGCCTGGGCGGTAAAACCGGGCACATCGCGCAGATGATGGAAAACCGCGGCCAGGTCATTGCCGCGGACCGCGATGACAAAAAGCTATACCACTTGCGTACCGCCATGGCGCAATTGGACCTGAAGATCGTTACCACCCGGGCCCATGATTTTATTGAACCGGCCCGGGAGTTTCCATACGCGGATTTTGACCGGATATTGCTGGACGCCCCGTGTTCAGGCATTGGTGTGATCCGGCGAAATCCGGACACCAAATGGCGGGTGTCCGCGTCCCATCTTAAAAAATGCGCCGCCACCCAGCGTCGGCTGCTGGCAGCCGTGAGTTTGCTGCTGAAACCCGGCGGCACCATGGTCTATGGGGTATGCAGCATTGAACCGGAGGAGAATGAACAGGTGGTGGAAGATTTTTTAACCACCCATCCCCATTTTGAAATACGCCGGGAGGGTGGCAGTCTGCCCTTTGATCCCCACCGGTTCATCTCGGAAGATGGGTATTTTCGTTCATTTCCCCATGTTCACGATATGGACGGCTTTTTTGCCGTTTGTTTGAAAAGGACCGAATGATACGCTTCATCCCCAAACTCATGGTTTTGATGGCGGTTTTCTTTGCGATCACCGGCGTCACCACCTATTTTACGGTCAGTTATTTTATTAAAACCGAAGACCCCGTGGTGGTGCCGGATCTCATCGGCCAAGAAATCGTCCATGTTTTGGAGATGTTGACAGAACTGGGACTGAACGTACGGGTCAAGGGATCGGAATACCATGCGAAGATTGGCCAAAACCGCATTGTTTTTCAGGATCCGGTTCCCGGAGAAATTGTAAAAAAAGGCCGGAATGTCCGGATCACCCTTTCCAAGGGGGACCGGATCCTGTCCATGCCCAATTTAAAAGGCCTGTCTCTTCAGCAGGCCCGGTTCTTCATCGAAGAAAACGGCCTGGTTACCGGGTCTGTATCCAGGACCTACCATGAGACAATGCCCCCTGATCACGTCATTGCACAGTATCCGGCATCCGGAAAAACAATTGATCGGGAAGCGGCACCGGATATTCTGGTTAGCCGGGGGCCACAGCCCCTTGAGTTTGTCATGCCGGATCTCAGTGGATTGCATCTGGATGAGGCGGTGCTGGCGGCCGAAAAAAATCATCTGAAGGTGGATGCCATCCAAACCGAATACCGGCAAGACCGGCCGGCCAATACGGTGCTTGCCCAGGAGCCGCTGGCGGGTTTCCATTACACTGAAAATCAGCCGCTGCATCTCACGGTGAACCGTAAAACCGCCTCTTCAGCAAAAAAGCCCGACAGCGGAAAAACAGAAAATATTTTGTTCCGATACCGGCTGGTTCCGGGATATTTAAAGCAGCATATCCGCGTTGAACTGCGGGCCTATGGAATGACGGTTGTTCTCTACGATGAATTAATGGCACCGGACCGGGAAATCTGGGTGGCTGTTCCCCCCCATATTCTGTCTGTTATATTTGTTTACAAAAATGATGAATTGATTTTAAGTAAGATTTTTGATTAACGATAATTCTATGTAATCGTAAAAATTTGAACCGTATGGAGAAAACTATAAATGAACCTGATTGCACCCTCTATCCTGTCCGCCGATTTCACCATCCTGGGCGATGAAATACGCAGCGTGGAAGCTGCCGGCGCGGACTGGATTCACATTGACGTTATGGACGGCCATTTTGTACCCAACATCACCATGGGACCGTTTATCGTCGAAGCCGTGAAAAAAGTGACTGAACTGCCCCTGGATGTTCACCTGATGATTGACAACCCGGATCAGTATATTCCGGAATTTGCCGCTGCCGGCGCGGACCTGATTGCCGTTCACGTGGAAACCTGTCCTCATCTCAACCGGACGGTTGATCTTATCAAATGCTCGGACTGCCGGGCGGGCGTGGTGTTAAATCCTGCAACGCCGCTTCATGCGGTGGAATGGGTGCTGGAATACGTCGACTTTGTCCTTTTGATGAGCGTCAACCCCGGATTTGGCGGGCAGTCTTTCATTGAAAACACCCTGGAGAGAATCCGTGGGCTGAAACAGATGATCTCGGAAAAATCTCTCGCCTGCCTGATCCAGGTGGATGGCGGCGTAAATGAAAAAACCATTTACGATGTGTCAAAAGCCGGCGCGGATGTTTTCGTGGCAGGCTCTGCTATTTTCGGTACCGGTGACTATAAAAAAACCATTCAGTCTTTAAAAGATAAAATGTATAAGGGATAACGGCATGTCACCAAAAATACTTGTCATACATGGCCCGAACCTGAATATGCTCGGGAAACGGGAGCCTGAAAAATACGGCACCGCCACTCTTGAGGAAATTAACCACCGGATAATGGACCATGCTGAGCGGACCGGCTGTGGGGTGGAGGTCTTTCAATCCAATCATGAGGGCGCAATCGTTGAAAAAATCCAGCAGGCCCAGACCGGGGTCGATGCCCTGATCATCAATCCCGCCGCCTACACCCATACCAGTGTTGCCATTCGGGACGCACTCCTGCTTCTGGATGTTCCGGTGGTGGAAATCCATTTGTCCAATATTTACAAAAGAGCGTCATTCCGCCATACGTCTCTGGTTGCCGATGTGGCAGCCGGCCAGATCACGGGTTTCGGCGCGCACGGGTATATCCTGGCCATGGATGCGGTCCGCGACATCCTGGGTGGCTGACCGGCGGCGGCTGGACGACGGTTCTCTGAATCCCTCATGAAAAAATATTATTATCCGGTATTCATCTTTTTAACAGGGGTTTTCGCCGCGCAGGTATGCTTCAGCATTCTGGTGTATTTCTCGAATCAATCCCTTTACCAAACCCTTCAGCTGCTCAGGGATGCCGGATACCTGATCGTTCCGAATGCCCATGTCATGCCGGGTCTTCAGAAATGGATGCCCGCTCTCTGCGGCGGCCTGTTTTTTTCGATGACCATCGGAGCCGGACTTTCACTGATCACTCTGTTGACGGCAGTTTTGTGGTTGCGGTACTTTCAAAGATTCCGGGCGTCGTTAATCTTTCTGGTGGCCGGCACCCTGTTCTTTTTTGCCTTTCAATTTAACTTCGCACCCGGGCTTACCCTATCATGCGTCATTCCTGCGGGTATAGTCTTTTACGTATCCGTCAGATGCTTTTCATATGCCGGCCTCCCATTTCCTCTTTTGCGGGTGGGTGCTGTTCATCTGGCAAGTATTGCTGCTATTGCCGCGGTCTGGGCACCGGTGGCGGATGAAGATATTTTTGTGGCCATTCGGGACAATCTGCTGCTGACCCATCCGGTGGGCCGCTCCATCAATGATTTCTATTATAAATACACCCTTTATCCGGCGGAGACCTTCAAGAGCCTGAATCAGAAACTGTTAAAATCCTGCCACATCACAGATGCGGATTCCGCTGTTTCACCGGCGCTGATAAGGCTGCTGGTCAAGGAGGATTATCTGCCGGTAAAAGAAAAATCAGGGGTTGATCTTATCGTGCATCATAACGATGGCCGGTTGACGTTTCAGCAGGAAAACAAGGTGATCGACACCTGCCGGTTTGCGGAATTTCAAAAAGACCCGGAAGAAATTCTGGCGGCCATCTCTCAAAAAACAGATGATACGGCATTTTTACGGCGGATCACCTTTTTAAGCCTGATCGGGGCCTCCCCCCTGCTGTGTTATCTTTTGCTGCATGTCGCTGTCATGACAGGTATTTTTTTTATCCCCTCCCCTGCCGCGCGGTTTGCCGCCGCCGCTGTCCTGTGCGTGGCGGTATTCAGCCTGCCGGCGGTACTGTTTTCCCATCAGAAGCCGGAGGACATCGATAAAAAGGACATTGTCCGGTTTTTGGCATCCGATCATTCCAGAGACCGTGTTCTTGCGCTGAAAGCCATTTCAGAACAGGATCTCACCATCAGCCACTATGGTGATCCGGAAAAACTTGTGCAGGGTTCATTGACACGTGAGCAGACGGTGGAACGCTACTGGCTGGCCAAATCTCTGGCCGGTGACCGTTCTCAGGCATCTTACGATCTTATTCTGCGGCTTTTGGACGATCCACAGCCCAATGTCGCCTGTATGGCATTTTACAGCCTGGGGCAGCAGTCCAGGTTCAGAAACAGCAACAGAACAAAAAACGAAATACTCCGGCGGATCACATCCCGTGACCACTGGTATGTGCAATGGTACGCCTATAAAGCATTAAAGAGGCTGGGATGGACCCAAACCCCACCACGCGAATAACGCGCGTAAGCACCATTCAACTGCTTGCCACGCTCGGCATTATCGTCGGGGTGGAAGCCGCGCTTTCCCATGTTCCCGCCGGCGCGCTGATTCAGACCGGTATGGCCCGGTGTCTGGAGATTTTTTTGATCCTTGCCCTTTTTTATCTGTCAGATACAGATAAGGGTGCGGCGGCCATCGGGTTGTCCAAAAATCGGGTTTTGCATGGATTGAATAAAGGAATCATCTGGTCGCTTGGATTTGCCGGAGTGAGCGCCATTGCCGGATGCCTTCTGTTTCTTGCGGGGATCAATCCGGTTCATTTTTTCCATGGCCGGGTGCCGGATCGGACCCTTGAGGTGGTGCTGCTTTATATTGTGGGCGGCATAATTGCGCCGGTGGCGGAAGAGATTTTTTTCAGGGGGGTGGTGTACGGGTATGTCAAAGGGCGGCTGGCCACTATTTCGCGAGGGTGGGCGGTGGCGGCGGCGCTATTGGTCAGCACCGGCCTGTTTGTGGCGGCCCATCAGACCGGTTCGGGCGTTCCCCTGCCCCAGCTTGTGGGGGGGATTGTTTTTTGTCTTTCCTATGAAATTGAAAAATCCCTGATAACCCCCATGATTATTCACAGTACCGGGAATATGGCGCTGTTTACGCTTTCTTTTTTTTAAGATGGGGCTCCAAAACGGTATCGATGCCGGCGAAAACAGCGTCGCCGGCTTTTTCAAAACGCGCATCAGCCTGATAAGCCGGACTTTTTGGGCGGACCGCACGGTTATCGTGAAACTTTTTCCGGCGGGTTGAGCGCCCCTCTATTCTTTGGCGTCATCCAGCTTATTTTTTTCGTCATCCAACACCCTGCGCACGGTCGTGGCCAGTTTCTGAAACGTCAACGGCTTGAAAATAAATGCTTTAAGACCGATACTGGCAGCGGCCTTTTCATCGATTCGGGGGTTGTAACCGGTACAAATGATAATGGGGATGTCCGGACGGAGCGCAATCATTTTCCGGGCCAGCTCATCGCCATTCATTTCCGGCATGGTCATATCCGATATCACCAGGTCGAATTTTTCCGGCGAATTTTTAAATGCGTTCAGGGCATGGGCGCTTTTATTGTGGGCATCCACCGTATATCCCAGATATTCGAGCATTTCCCGTCCGGTTTCAATGATGGTATCCTCGTCATCCACCAGAAGAATGGATTCCTTGCCCACCGGAAGCAGCGTTTTATTTTCAGCCGCATCCATGTCGCCGGGAATGTCTTTATTCTCCAGCAATGGCAGAAAAATATAAAATTCCGTTCCCTTGCCGATCTGGGTGGAGAATAAAATATTGCCGCCATGTTTTTTGACAATACTCTGGGCCACGGCAAGGCCCAGGCCAGTGCCCACGCCCTGTGCCCGGGTGGTGTAATACGGATCAAAAATCCGCTTCCGGTCATCCGGCGAAATCCCGTGTCCGGTATCGCTGATGGTCAGCTTGACATATTTTCCCGGCTTTATTTCCTGATCCATTTTGCGGACCGTGGCAGGAAAATTCGCTTCCTCAATGGAGACCTCGAGGATTCCGCCTTTCTCTCGCATGGACTGGCCGGCATTGGTCACGAGATTCATCACCACCTGATGCATCTGAACCGGGTCTGCCTCGATCATAAAAGCTTTTGAGTCGAGATTTTCGCGGATCTCAATGGATGATGGCAATGTGGCCTTGAGCATGCGCAGGGCTTCCCTGGCGATGACGTTAATGTTAACAGGCTTGCGTTTCTGTTCTGCCTGGCGGCTGATGGAAAGGATCTGTCGGACCAGTTCCTTGGCGCGGTTGCCTGCCTTGAAGACTTCGTCCAGGTAGGAAAACACTTTGGTGGCCGGCTCCACGTAAATTTTTGCCAGTTCAATGTAACCCAGGATGGCAGAAAGGATATTGTTAAAATCATGGGCAATCCCCCCGGCCAGGGTGCCGATGGCCTCGAGTTTCTGGGATTGCACCAGTTGGGCTTCGAGTTTTCGCTGGGCGGTGATGTCATGAAATACCGTCAGGTTGGTAAACTGGCCCTTTATCCGGATCAGTTTGGAATAGAGCTGGACCTGAATGGTTTCCTTGTTTTTCAACTGATGGGTAATCTCATATCCTGAAACTTCGCCGTTCTCGATCAATTGATCAACAAACGTCTGCCGGTGCTTGGCCGGAAAACCGATATCCAGCGTGTTTTTCCCGACCACCTCATTGCGGGCATACTGCATTTTTTCACAGAATTTCTGATTGACGTCCAGGATGGTTCCGTTCAGATCCGTGAGCGAAATGGGCTGGGGAGAAAGATTGAAAAGATGCCGGAATTTGATTTCATTTTCACGCAGCGCTTCCTCGACTTTTTTTTGTTCGGACAAATCCGTTGCTACGTAAATAAAGCCGACCACCCGGCCGTTATCATCCTTCAGAAGGGTGGCGGCCATATGGGTTGAAAATAACGATTGGTCCGCCCGCTGATGGCCGACTTCTCCCCGGTAATATCCCCGGCGCAGTACTTTTTTGTTGAGGGGAATCACTTCGCTGAAATTCTGCTCTTCGCTGTGAAAGATGCTCAGGTGTTTCCCCGCCAGGGTGCTGGCCGCATAGCCGTGCATGTCTCCCCAGGCCTGGTTGACATAGGTGATGGTGCCGTTTAAATCGGCTGTGGCCACGCCTTCACCGATTTGGCCAACAATATTGATGAATCGGTTCAGGCGTTCTTCGATTTTTTTTTGTTCCGTGATTTTGCGAACAAAAAGGAGCAAATGGGGGTTACCGGAAATGACAATTCGCCTTATCCGAATTTCAATCCAGAATTTTTTTCCGGAAAAATCCGTGGCAAGCCATTCAAAAGTTTGCGGGACCCCGTCACGGGCCTTTTGAATCTGGGGACGGGCGTCTTCATAGGAGTGCGGCGATTCACCGGAAAAAAGCAGCTCAATATTCAGATAATAGATTTCCTCTGCCTGGTAACCGAAAATGTCGCATAACGCGGGATTGAAATCGGTGATTTTTCCCGTATCCGGATCATAAATGGCGATACCATCGTCAGCGGCATTAAAAATGGCGCTGTACAGGTGCTTATTTTTTTCCGCTTTTCCGGATGCGGCTGCATATTTCAGCCGGAGCTGGCGGTTCCGGAAAAGCAGAAAACAGATGATTAAACTGCCGACAATCAGACAGGCGGCTGACAGATATGCATCGTTCATCTATTTAGAAGTATTCTACTTTGCATTAAGATGGGCAAGAACGATGTTAAGCATTCTCCGGATGGGTTCCGCTGCCCCCCACAAAAGCTGGTCACCCACGGTAAACAGCGACAAAAATTCCGGACCCGTGTTTAATTTGCGTATCCGGCCCACCGGGACCGCAAGCGTTCCGGAAACGGCGGCCGGCGAAAGCTTTTTAATGGTGTCTTCCTTATTGTTGGGAACCAGTTTCACCCATTCATTGGCGCCGGCGATCATGTTTTCAATTTCACCGGTGGGGAAATCTTTTGTCAGTTTGATGGTCAGGGCCTGGCTGTGACAGCGCATGGCGCCGATACGCACGCAGATACCGTCAATGGGAATAGGTGTTTTATTTTCGAGTATTTTATTGGTTTCCGCAAACCCTTTCCATTCTTCGCGGGTCTGGCCGTTTTCCATGGGGGAATCAATCCAGGGAATTACGCTGCCGGCAAGAGGGACGCCGAAATTTTCCGTGGGAAAGCCGTCACTTCTCATGGATTCCGTTACCAGGCGGTCAAGTTCAAGAATGGATGATGCCGGATCAGCCAGGCAGTCCTTGCCGGCGGCGCCGAGAGCGGTCATCTGGCGAATCAGCTCGCGCATGTTATTAGCCCCTGCCCCGGAGGAAGCCTGGTAGGTCATGGAGGTGAGCCATTCGACGCAGCCGTTTTTAAACAGACCGCCGATGGCCATCAGCATGAGACTGACAGTGCAGTTGCCGCCGATATAGTTTTTAATGCCTTTTTCAAGTCCCTTATCAATGACATGACGGTTCACGGGGTCCAGCACAATAATACTGTCCGGTTCCATCCGCAGGGCAGACGCCGCATCCAGCCAGTATCCGTCCCATCCCGCGGCCCGGAGTTCAGGATACACTTTTTTGGTATAGCCGCTCCCCTGGCAGGTAACAATGATATCCATATCTGAAAGAGTTTTTATGTCAAACGCATCCTGAAGCGGCGGCGTCTTGAGTCCGACATCCGGCGCGGCCTGCCCCGCCTGGGAGGTGGACGCGAAAAGCGCGTCAAATCCGTTAAAATCATTTTCCTCTCTCATCCGGTCCATCAGTACGGACCCGACCATGCCTCGCCAGCCGATAAATCCGACTTTTAACATGTGAAACTCCTTTCAAATTTCTTGATTTCTGATTGTATTCAATGCAGACTATTTTTTATTCAGAGCGGAAACGGGGAATACGCAATCCATGTTTCCGAAAACATTCTTGACCGCAAACCCCGATTTTTATAAATATTTCAGTTTGCCATAATCTATAAATATTTCTATTTATTTGTCAATAGCAACATCAACATAATTCAGCGGCCGCCTGCAGGGATGTTTTTTTGCCGTGCGAGGGGCCGCCGCCAAATTAGTCAAATACGGGTAGCGTTACCATGCCGATCTACGAATACACCGCGCTCAATGCCAAAGGAAAAACAATTCACGATATTATTGATTCGGACAGCATGGCGGCGGCCCGCCAGAAGCTGCGGGCCGGAGGCATCTACCCGACATCCATAAAAGAAATTGAGGAAACCGGTGCACGCAAAAAAACCGGTGTCCCCTCTCTCTCCCGGATTTTTTCCAAAAAAGTCAAACAGGCGGAAATCGCCATGATGACCCGCCAGTTGGCCACCCTGCTGTCCGCGGGATTTCCGCTGGTATCCGCCATCGGCACATTGATTCCCCAGGCGGATTCCGGCATTTTCAAGCGGATTCTGTCCCAGATCAAAGACGCCATTGAAGAAGGCAGCAGTTTTGCTGAAGCGCTTGCTCTTTATCCGGATACGTTTTCGGATATGTACATTAACATGGTCCGTTCGGGTGAAACCTCCGGCACCCTTGAGCTGGTGCTGGAACGTCTGGCCGATATCAGTGAAAAACAGCAGGCCCTGAACAATCGCATCCGCTCCGCCCTCACCTACCCGGTGCTCATGTTCTTTCTGGGGCTTCTGGTCCTCTATTTTCTGCTGGCTTACGTGGTGCCACGGATTACGTCCATCTTCAGTGACATGGGGCAGGCATTGCCAGCACCCACGCGCTTTCTCATCGCCACCAGCGAGCTTTTCAAATCCGGGTGGTGGATAATTCTATTGGGGGTGCTGCTGGTGTTTGTGGTTGTTTCCCGGCTGAAAAAAAGCGACAAAGGCAGTTACTGGTTTGACAAGATGAAGCTGTCTTTGCCGGGATTCGGAAATCTCATAACCAAACTTTCGGTGGCCCGGTTTGCCCGAACCCTGGGCACGCTTCTGGAAAACGGCGTTTCTCTGCTTCAGGCACTGGGGATTGTAAAAAATATTGTGGGAAACCGATTGATTGCGGAATCTATTGAGCAGGCCGCCATTAACGTTGAAAAAGGCGGGGGACTCGGAAAATCCCTTGAGATGAACAGCCTGTTTCCGCATATATCCATTCAGATGATTCAGGTGGGGGAGCAGAGCGGGGAGCTTGAAACCCTTTTAAACAAAGTGGCGGACATTTATGAGAATGAAGTGGAAACCACCGTGGTGGGGCTGAGCACCCTGCTCGAACCGGTGATTATCCTCTTTATGGGCGTTATTGTGCTTTTTATCGTATTATCCATTCTGCTGCCTATTTTTGAGATGAATCAGTTGATCCGGTAGGCGTCAAAAATTCCAGATCATGGCACACCGAATGCCATAGCCATCTGGCATCACAGAAAGAGCCGGCATCCGTTCCGGTGAATCTTTTCCCGGGTGATATTTCTCTTTTAAATCCCGGACAAATTCATTCTCACGGGCCTGGTTGAATTTATGAGAGCTGGATATTCCGCCGTAAATGCTTCCCGCGTAAAAGCCGGTTTCAATGACCGTGATGATGCCGCCCAGACCGTAAAGCTCCTTGTCAAAGCATTCCCAGGCCGCGTAAATCAGGGCACTGTTGATGAAAAAAGCGGTTAGCGCATCCTGGTATCGTCCGCAGTAAAGATATCCGCCGCCGGGAATGACGGACAGCAAACCGGCCGTGAGAGGACTTTTTTGCGGCAGCCGCTCCCAGGCGGCAAGGTCTGCCTGAATGTCACCGATCTGCCAGACGGCCGGATGGTCCGGCCGTATTTTTGAAAAGGCAAGGACAGCCAGGTCTTTATCGCCCGCCGTCATCCATATCCACCCGAGCTGATAATAGATCCGGTCAAGGAGCTCCGGGTCTGCTTCGCCTGCTTTGCCGGTTTCTTTTTGAAAAATTGCTTCAAGAAACAACAAATTTTCAGCAGCTGCCCGGTATTTACCGATTTTTTCGTAACAGCGGCTGATCATAAAAGCGCTGGAAATGCCGGTGCCGGCAGCGCCTTTTTCATCCAGAATGCGGGTAAAGACCGCTAAGGCCGGGCCGTAAGACCGGTTGTGGAAATAACACATGCCCACCTGAAAATCCGCCCGGTCCGCCCTTGGATCACCCGGAAAAAAATAATTGAATTTTTTGTATTCCCCTGCGGCTTCCGCATAATCCTGGTTTTTAAAAAGATGGTCCGCGTAAT
Organism: Desulfobacterales bacterium; assembly: GCA_963675805.2. Classification (GTDB taxonomy): domain Bacteria; phylum Desulfobacterota; class Desulfobacteria; order Desulfobacterales; family Desulfosalsimonadaceae; genus SURF-3. The sequence goes on from CAXXNU010000008.1 coordinate 361,602, forward strand.
CCATGACGGCATCAGCAGACAATGGGGGCAGGACGGTTTCCGCAAAAAGGATTTTGCAAGGAGCAAAAATCAGAAGAGAGAAAGCAAGTGCATAAAACAAGCGTGCCTGGAGCATGGTTTTCATGAAGCGGCAGAATAAAAAAATACGCATTTTGATCCGGGTCCGGACGCCACACTTTCTATTGCATTGGTTTTCGATTCCCGCGTCAAAAAACGGGAAAATGAAGCCCTGGCATTGAAAATGCGGCCTTATAGAAAAAGGTGCCAGTGTTCAGGTGTCAGAAAAAGCAGTTCATCTATCTGAAACCTGACACCTGCAACGTGTAACCTGCAACCTGTAACGTGCAACCTGAAGCCATTATTACCGGTCTGACCCAGGAGATGAAGGGTCCCGACGGTTGAAAAATTCGGTATCAGGTCTGGGTCACCCGCAGCACCTCTTCGATGGTGGTGGTGCCTTCCAGCACTCTTTGAATCCCGTCATCATAGAGGGATGTCATCCCCTGGCGGGCAGCTTCTTTTTTTATCTGATGGGAGTCATGGGTTTTCAAGATCATGTTTTGCAGGGATTCATTCATGACCATAATTTCATATATACCGATTCTTCCCTTGTATCCGCTGTGAAAGCATTTGGGACATCCCACGGACCGGTATATGGTGATTTGTTCATCATTCACCGGCAGGTGTGCCGCCCCGAGATCTTCATTGATTTTAATCTGCCGCAGTTGCTTCAGGGTTTCGTCATCCGGGTGGTACGGTTCCTTACAATCGCTGCAGAGCACCCGCACGAGCCGCTGGGCGATCACGGCGATCACGGACGAGGAAATCAGAAATGGTTCCACACCGATATCCTTGAGCCGGGTAATGGCGGATGCGGAATCATTTGTGTGCAGGGTAGAAAACACAAGATGCCCGGTGAGTGCGGACTGAACTCCGATATCCGCTGTCTCCTGGTCCCGCATTTCTCCGATCAGAATGACATCCGGGTCCTGCCGCACAATGGAGCGCAGGCCCCGGGCAAAGGTGAGATCAATCTTGGGATTCACCTGAATCTGGCCGATCCCCTTGAGCTGATATTCCACAGGATCTTCAATGGTGATGATATTGATGTCCGGGGAATTGATTTTTGACAGAATCGCATACAGGGTGGTGGTTTTCCCGCTTCCGGTGGGCCCGGTTACAAGAATGATGCCATGGGAGGATCGGATCAGCTGCTCCACGGTTGCGAGTTTGTCATCTTTGAAGCCCAGTTCCGGCAGCTCAAACAGGGTGCCGGACTTGTTGAGCAGCCGGAGCACCAGTCGCTCGCCATGGGTAATGGGAATGGTGGAAACACGGATATCGATATTCTGGTCCCCGATTTTGACCTCAAACCGGCCGTCCTGGGGCAGCCGTTTTTCAGCAATATTCATTTTGGCCATGACCTTGATCCGGGAAATCAGTGACGACTGCATCCATTTGGGCGGGGACAAAAGGTCGTACAGCACCCCGTCCACCCGGTTGCGCACTTTAAATGTGTGCTGATAAGGCTCCAGATGGATGTCGCTGGCGCCGCTTTTAACGGACTGGGAAATAATATGGTTTACCAGTTTGATAATCGGCGCGTCACTGGTGTCGTCCAGGAGATCGGCAGTTTCTTCAATTTCACTGAGAATATCGACACCGCTTTCCTCCATGTCCGCCACCAGTTGTTCGGCCGTGTCCCGGCTGCTGTCATAAGCGGTATTAATCAGAGAGAAAATGGCTTCCCGGGTGGAAAGCAACTGGGCCGGATCTTCCCATTCCAGGATTTTGATGATGTCATCCAGGGCTTGAAACTGGGAAGGATCGTTGATGACAATCACAGGCTGCCCGGGGTCCGTAAACGTTTCTGCCAGGTCTGCCGGCAGCGCCAGATGGGAGATGTGTCGGACCGGAACCATGCCGAATTTTTTCAGAAACTGAATGGATACTTTCCGGGTAAAGTCTGTGTCCAGCTCTTCAATGGCAATCTTGGGCATAAACGGAATTCTGTAAAGCCGGCTGAACGCATCCAGGAGCTGGTGTTCGGTCACTACCTTTTTTTTGACGAGCATTTCCGAAAGAATGGCGTTCTGTTCAAGGCAGAGTTTCCGGGTCTCATCGAATGTTTCTTCGGAAACATCAAATTCCTGAACCAGTATTTCTGATAATCGATTGAGCATTAGTTGTCCGGCCGATCATAATTATTCATTTAAAATCATATTTGGAACGGAGAAAAAGGTTTCTTCATTAAACAGTTTGATCTGCCCCTCTTCCAGCCGGTCCATCTGAAACATTTTCTCTTCGTAAATTTTATTGCCCTCTTGAGCATCTTCCAGCACATGGGGCGTCAGAAAAATATAGAGATTGGTCTCTTCCTTGCCTTTGCCCACCGACCGGAAGAGCCACCCCACCACTGGAATGCTGCCCAGACACGGCACCCGGTAATTGGTGGACGAGAGCGCGTCATCGATCAAACCGCCGATGACCACCGTGTTTTTATCATCCACAACAACCGTGGTGTCGACAGTCCGTTTCAGGGTCGTAGGCTGAAACTGGTCCGTGGTGGATTCCAGTTTGGTGGTTTCCAGGGCGATTTCCAGGCGGATCTGACGGTCTTTGCTGATCTGAGGGGTAATCTCAAGGCTGATGCCCACGTCCTTGTATTCATAGTTGCTGTAATTGGTATCCCCGCTGGATGCTTTGGTCAGGTACGGTACATTTTTACCCACGGTGATTTTAGCGGTTTCATTGTCCGTGGTGAGGATTTGGGGGGTGGACAGAATATGAGCGTCCGTATCTTTCTTATAGGCATTGATAACAGCGGCAATGGTAGGGAATACAATGCCGCCCACGGTGATGGCTTCCCCGAAAACCCCCACGGAAAATCCCGGGGGCAATACGGACGCGGAACCGGTGCCTGCTGCAAGGGCGGTTGAAATATAGCCGGAATCTCCGCCAAGAGCACCGCCGGAAAACCCGCCTCCCCAGGCCCCGTCATAGTCGTCATAGCTGCCTTCGCCACCCACCTGCCATTCCGTGCCAAGGTTCAGGGACCGGTTTTTGTTGATTTCCATGACCAGGCACTCAATATACAGCATGGATCGCCGGATATCCAGCTTCCGGATAATTTCCCTGAGCACATCGTAATCATCTTTCTCCGCCACAATGATCAAACTGTTCGTGGCTTTGTCCGCGGTGATTTTGACGTTTTGCGATATCACCGGCGCAAGCTGTTTTCCTTTGGTCGGGTCGGCGCCCCCGGAATCCTTGGTAGGAAATTCCTGGAGCACGGTGGCCAGCTCCTCGGCTTTGGCGTTTTCAAGATAATACACATGAATTTTTTCACTGCCTTTGGGCATCTGTTTGTCCAACATCTGAATCAGTTCCCGGACCCGTTCCGTGCTGGTTTCGCTGGCCACCACAATAATGATATTGGTGCGCTGATCCGATACCAGGGTCACGTCTTTCTGACCACCCCGCCGGGGAGGCTGCCCCGCAGCTGCGGGGGCGTTGAACACCGAATCAATGATTTTAACCATTTCTTCCGCATCCGCATACTCAATGGGAATGACCGAGATGGACTGCCCGATGCCGGTTACGTCAATGGCGTCGATAATCTGAATCAGCCGTTTGATGTTGGAATACACATCCGTGATAATCAGCATGTTGGTGGGGGCGTAAGCCAAAACCACGCTGCTTTTGGACACCAGGGGGGCGCACAACTGTTTGACCTCGTTCGGATCCGCATAATTCAAATGAATGAGCTGGGTCACAATTTTATCATTGGGCGCGTCCGCTTCTTTTTTCAGGCGGGTTTCGATGTTCATGGTGCGGGCATAGGGCGACGGGATAATTTTGGTAACTTCTCCGGCATCCACGGTGGCGAATCCGTGCACATCAAGAACGGATTCAAATACCGCATAGGCTTCCTCCACGGATATTTTTGTGGGGGAAATTACGGAAATATTGCCTTTCACCCGGCGGTCGATAATAAAATTCCGGCCGGTAAGCTCGCTGATGAATTTGATAAAGACTTCAATATCCACATCATTAAAATCAATGGAGATAAAACTTTCCTGGGGCGGCCCCTCAGAAGAAGACGCATCAGGAGCTGTTTCCTGCCCAAAGGCGCCCCCGGGATGCCAGCAGGCAAAACATACGGCGCCCATCAGCAAAAGGACCATGGCGGTGTTTTGTATACTTCGCATAAAGATCTTCCGGATTTGTATCATTTCATTCTTACCTGTTTTTATTTTAACGTTGCCTGTGTTTTATTCGATTTGATAATTGATTGATAACTGTTCGCCCTGGCGCTCGATCTGAAGCTCCACCGAAGAAGAAGATTTCAGATTATCATAAAATTTCAGGGCATCGTCAACAGACTGAATTTCTTTTCCGTTCACCCCTTTTACAATATCACCGTTTTGCAGTCCCATATCCTTGAAAATGGAATTTTGCTGCACATGGCTGAGCAACAGGCCGTTGGGTTTGCCGTCCTTGAAATGGGGCCGGACTTTTACCTGACTCATGAGCTGATTGATATTTTTAAGGGAATTGTTGATTTCTTCCCGGTCAATGGACACGGTCTCTTCCACATCATAGGCCTCCTCTTCCATGTCAGGGTCATAGGGAGGTTCTTCGTTATACCTGGGGGAAGGTCTTCGGGAAACATTTTTTTTATCATCCTCCATGGAAAGGATTTCATCTTTGCCGTTTACGTTCAAAACAACTTTTTTTCTTAAAATCATCTTGATTTCGGCATTCTGAAGGGTGTCCCCGTTTTTGTATAGTCCCTGTTTGCGTTTTTGGGTATCTTCAATCACTGCGTAATCAATATTGTCGTTGCCCGTAATGGTGCCGAAGAGTTTCAGGTTCAGGCTGGTCTCTTTCAGATTTTCCAGTGAAATATCATCGGCCGGTTTCGCGGCGGCATCCGCTTTGGTGTTAAAAAGATCCCGATCCGTAATGGATTGATAGCTGACTTTGTTTTTTCGACCCTGCCGGTCAAGGGAGGACCGGTCAGGAGCGGCAGCGGTGCCCGCCTTCACCAGGTTTTTCAGGTCCGGCTCAGCCAGTTGCCCGAGTTTTGATGATAGCAGCCGGTAGCCCAGGGTGACGCTGAAAAATACGAGCAGCGTGACCAGTGCGATGTTGACGATGGAAAAAAGGTTTTTAAACATAGTTCATTTCACAAAAAATGGATGCGTCGTCTGAAGACATAAAATTATCCGGCGTTCTTATCTGAGTGCAAAATTCGGCCGCTCCAGGGATCCGGTAATCCGGAAAGGCAGTCCTCCGGTTTTTGTCTGGTTGCGCGAGAACATCTCTGTGGGAAAAAGGTTGCCCAGTTTTTTGATGAACGCGGGGTGGGGCTTGATTTCCCCGGTGATATTGATGGTGCTCGCAGTGACCGGTTGCCGCAGAATAACGGACCCGGTGGCGGTGGCCAGAATATCCCTGCCGTCGATGTTGATGTTTTTAAGCATGATCCGCTGGCCGGCGATTTCCGCCTCCGCACGGATGGTCTGAAATGTCAAGGCGTCAAGCCCGAACAGGGCCGGCGTGAATTCGACCCCGCTGTCGGTGACCAGTATTTCCGCACGGCCTTTGCCGGGTTGCATCTCCCGGTTGGAAAACACAATTTTTCCGCTGGCAATGCCGGAAATCCGGTAGGATTGAAATTGCTGGACAGCCGGTATACCTGAAATCTGGATGCCGGTAAATACGGTTTCCGTGTCAAATTTTGGATTTTGCGCCAATCCGGAAACGTGTACCACGGATTCAAGGCTACCTGTATAAAGATCGCCGTGAACAAGAAATGTTTTATTGGCCGAAAAAAGAGACGCATAGGACGGTCTGATGGCCATCACATCCGCGCCGGCAACGAGCTGGCTGCGGAAGGTCACATCCGGGGAAACCAGCTTGACGCCCAGTGGTAAATCCGGTGTCATTTTCCGGATGGAGATACCGATATCCGGTGACAGGCTGTTGAGTTTATGATTCACATAGGATGTTACCGCATCTTCCGGAAACAGGTAATATAAAAAAAATACCGTAATGATGAGGATGTATCCTGTATAGAGAAGCTTTTTCTGCATATCTGGTTGGTCCCGGGTTAGTTATGACGCAAACGTTTCCACCTGAAGCACGGCAGTTACCAGACCGCTGTCCTTTCCGGTTTTGGTAACCGACAGCCGCCGGACGATGACCATATTTTCCGACGTCTCCACCTGAAATAAATATTCGGTGAGGTCTTTCATGGTCACATCCTGGAGTTTCAGTTCCACCCGTGAAATTTTCAGACCGGAATCCTCTTTCACACTGGTGGAGGGTTTCATATAGGCAATGTGATCCTTCAAACCGGTGTTCCCGGCCAGCCGGTCGAGAAAAGAAAACAGGGTAAAATCCGCGGGCCGACGGTTCAGGCCCTGCTGGGAAATCGCGGTCTGCTGCTGAACAGCCATATAATCGGATCGCAAAATCTGCATATCCAGAAGGGCGTCCTTTTTGTCGGACACCTGCTGGCGCAGTTCATTGCGCTTTTCAAACACCGGGGTCACAATAAACTGGGTCACGATAAAAATCGCCAGAAAAACAGCCGCCCCGGTGACCGCGATTTTTTCCCGCTTGTTCATGTTTAATTTTAACGATGAAATTTTTTTCATCCTGCCCTCAGTCGCACACGTCAATCTGACTTTTTACAATAACATTCAATCTTTTGCCCCACTAAATTCCGGGCAATGCTGCAAACAGCGCTACAGGTCAATTTTCAGCTTAAACTGAATGCGGTTGGTGGATTTTTCCAGATTGGCCGCGTTAATGGTAATGTTTTTCAGAATTTCAGACTGTTCCAGCCGGCTTTTCATGTCATCCACATTATTGAATGAATCCGTATGTCCGGAAATTATCAGATTGTCTTCGCCGCGCACAAAGTTGGTCAGTTCGACGTCAAGTTCCGCAGGAATGCGGGAGCTGATTTCATTTAAAATATCAATGTTCATCACTTCCTGGTCAATTTTTCCGGAAAACACGTTTTTTTCCTGCTCCTGACGGACCAGGGTCCGCATCTGCGCGACCGGATCGATGATTTTGCCGACTTCCGGAAACGTGGACTGGAAAATAAAGGCAATCCGGCGGTTGAGCTGATTGACTTCCTTTTGCAGAAAATGGGCCTCAAACAGAACGTTGAACATGAGCAGCACAAACACAAAAGCGGCGATAAGCCCGGTTTTGATGAAATCGTTTTTGTATTCTTCCCAGTATCGTCTGACAATGGAATGTTCACCCAGGAAATTGATGGTGCGCAATCCCAAAATTTCGACAGTGGCAAGCCCCATTGCGGTGTTCATGAGCCCGGGGGCAAACTCTGCATCGTCGGTGAAATTCAGCTTCGTCTGCACCGCATCAAGCATATTCACAGGCAACGCGTCAATGCCCAGGGTGTCTTGGATTTCCCGGCTGAAAGTCTCCATGTCCGGGTTTTGGCCGGAAATAAAAATCCTGGACAGGGTAAAATCCCTGAGAAACAATGACTCAAACGCGGCAATGACCTGGAAAATATTGTCCGCCACTTTTTTGGCCCTGGATCGGGGGTCGCTCAACCGGGCGGAAAATGAGCGGGCCACATGCACCTGGCCCGACACCACAATAAATACCGTGGCATGTTCAGCATCCACGTCCACAAAAATAAAATCCGGGTCCGCTTCCCGGCACTCAGCCAGACACGCCGCCGTGGAAAGTCCGCCAGGGGTCAGCATGTAAGGTTCGAGGCCGAACTGCCGGAGCGCGGCCAGAATACTGTGGATTTCATCCCTCTGGGCCACACTGACGAGGATATCTGTTTTTTCCGCCGGATGAATGATCTGAAAATCAATGATCAGGTCATCCACCGCAAAGGGCAGCACCGGTTCCAGTTCAAAGGGCAGCACCTGCCGGATTTTTTTCCGATCCTTGAACGGCACCTGAAAGTTGCGGTAGGAGATAAATTTTGGCGGAACCGAAACAATGGTTTCCGCACCGGAAAGATCCATGGCTTCGGCAACAATGGAAAGTGCCCCTGCAAGCGGGCCGGGAGCTGTGTGATCTTCATCCTGCGTATCGGATGGGTGACGGATATCCGCATACGGCACATGCATCCGGGCCTCTATCCGGCTCCCTTTCAGGCTGTTTTCAATCAGCAGCGCGGATATGCCGGTATCCCGGATATCCAGTGAAAAGATTTTTCTGCTCATGGCACCATTTTACCGCGTTTTCAGTCCTTGAATCAAATTACTGGAAATATATAATTTTTCCCGGCAATAAAGTAAAGAATAATCATTTTTACTCATACTGCCAGCTCAATGTCTTGCAAAACCATTTGCCGGAATCTTCATTTTTTTGCCGTTCCACAATAACGGTGGCGATTTTCTGTACTTCATGAAGGGTGGCAAAACATTCAATCCGGAAGATGTCGCTCTGGGTGGTGATCAGTTCCGCGTCAATATCCACTTCGCTGCATCCGGGCACTTCTTTGTACCAGGTCTGGCTGTTCAGGTCATAGAGAAACTGGTCTTCTGATTTTTCAACGCGGTAGTTATAGATTTCAGGGGCTAAAAATTCATGGCCCAGGGGCAGCAGTCCGGCAATGACCGGCATATCCGCGGTATTGATATTGATTTTTCCGGCATAGGTGAATTTGTCGTTGGCCGCGGAGACGCCGTGCACGGTCATGAAGTTTGAAATTCCCATCACCTGCTCGTCCATGGTATAAAAAAGCTCCGGCGTAATGCCTTTGGTCCGGATCAGCTCTTCAACGTGCCGGAACGGACCGTTCCGGGTTTTGTACGGCGGGTCAAGGTCCTGGTAATATTCGTTCTCAGCACCGTTTAAGCCGGTGATGGTGTCATTGTCTCCGGAATCCAGCCAGTCCTTGATGGGGTTAATAACGGCGCTGGGTTCGGGAATTTCATCGGCAAATAATTCAGCGGTGTCTGCTTCCACTTCCTGCTGGGTCAGCATGAGCGCCATAAATCGCAGCCAGAAATCCCGCTGGACCGTGTTGTAGTCCTTTCCTTCGGGAAACTGTACCAGGGCATTCACCTGGACCCGGCCCATTTCATCGCTGATCAAAAGGCCGACTTCCCCGTCTTCGAACGGTATCTGCGCCAGATACGCGTCAATCTTTTCCGGATTAGCCCAGTCCTCCTGGACAGAGTCAATGTCACTTTCATTTTTATCGGCAATCAGGATGCCTTTTGCCACCTCCACCCCGGAGGCGATCATGTGGTCCAGTACCATCCGGTCTCTTACAATGGCGGAATTAAGGACGGACGCCTGCATCTGGCGGTTGAGTTCAAAAGTCACGGTCACCAGCAGTGCGATAATGGTGAGGGTGAGAATCAGCACAACCCCTTTGTGATTTTGATGCGGGAGGTTTTTCATAGGTTACTCGGATTTTTCTCTCACCACCGGAAGATTGATCTTGGTATAAAACGCATACGTGCCCTCCCCCTGACCGCTGTTAAGGGTTAATTTAATGTCAATGGCATAGGGGGTTGAATATTTTAAAAAATCAGAATCCGAATCCCAGGTTTCCCGTTCATTGCCGTCCTTGTCGTAAAACACAAGGACGAATTCTTCAATATCCCGGCACAGCACCGGATCACTGTCTTTTTCTTCAAACACATAATCTTCATCATAGGGATGAATCACGTCAGACCGCTTCAGCACGTACTCGGATTCCGGATACCCCTCTTCCTTGACATAATAGACAATTTCGCTGATCCCTTTTTCCGGCTGCCGGGTCATGGGCAGATGCTCAAAAGAGGCAAACCGGAGCCATGAAAAACTTTTATTTCCGGCAAAGGTCACCTTTCCGAAAACGCCATAGGGGTCCGGGGGATCGTCAAAATCCGGGGGCTGATATAAGGGTTTCTGTTCGATATAGATGGCGCTTAAATCGGCAGTGATCCGGTCCATGCAGGTGCGGGCCATCTCATACCCGTCCATCCCGTTTTTAATGGCGTCGGTCCGGGAAATGACCGCGTTAAATGTACTGAATATTAATGACATGACAACGGAAAAAATAAACACCGCAATCAGGATTTCAAGCAGGGTGAATCCGGCCATGCTGCCGGGAGTCCGGGCAGAAAAACCAAATTTACTCATCATAGGCTCCGGAATCCGCGTGAACAAATTGCCGCAGGGAAAATTTCAGTTCTCCGTCATTGAGATCAATGGCGATATCAATTTTTTTCATTTTGATGAGAGGGCTTTCAAAAACATCGAGTTCCAGGTCCTCCATAGAGGTCTTCCAGGTGTAGCCGGGATAATCCTCTCCAAAGTCCCCGATGTCGGACAGGTCAAAATCCCCTGCCAGGATGATTTCTGCCAGTTTGGATTCCGCGAGCATGGGGGCCAGGGTATAAAATCGGATGGTTTCATTCATGGATATGGTCTGGCCCTGAAGTCGGATAATGCTGACCAGCACAATGGCAATGATGGCAACAGATACCATCACTTCAAGCAGGGTAAATCCGTTCCGGCACCCCAATGAAAGGCGGACACGGCGATTAAAATTCAATGTATTCTTCAGAAATGGCAACATGGGGAAGGAACGGTTCAATCAGATACGAATATTGATTGTTGTCGTTGTCCCGGATATGGATAAGGGCCTTGTCCGAATATCCTTTCCGGTAAAAATAGATTTCCGCGACCCCGCGGGTAATTTTGTCTCCGTTCGGAAACTCCACATCCATTATTTCATACCCCGAGGGCACCTGGAATGTGTCCGATTTGGGGGTTTCATCGGTCATGGGGCCGACGGATGTATACATTTCCCGGGCGTCCAAGTCAATGTTCAAAACAAAAAGCGTTTGCTGCCGGACGGCTTGTTCTTTTAAGGATTTGACCTGAAGGAGAATCCAGGTGGAAATCTTGCGGTCCTTGTCCGAGAAAAAGGAAACATCCAGACGAGGCAGCGAAAACGCGAGCAGCACGCTGATAATGGAAATGACGACAATCAGTTCGATGAGTGTAAATGCCTGGTTGCCGGGATTTTTTATGTGCCGGAAAATGTTCAAACGGGGTTATTCGATTTCCCAGTTGTTGATATCCTGGTTGTATTCTTCACCGCCGGGTTCCCCGTCCGCGCCATAGGACGTAATATCAAAATCGCTGTGGGCGCCCGGGCTGATATAAATGAATTCATTGCCCCAGGGATCCTTGGGAACCTGGCCTTTTTCAAGGTATCCGCCGGTTCGCCAGTTTTTGGCGGTTTTTCCGGTATCCGGTTTGGTTACCAGGGCTTCAAGTCCCTGATCGGTGGTTGGATAAACGCCATTATCCAGCTTGTAGAGTTTCAGGGCGGTTTCAAGGCTCTGGATATCCACCTGGGCTTTCACCTGTTTGGCCTGATCCGGCCGGCCCATGATTTTGGGGGCCACCCACACCGCCAATACACTCAGAATAACAATTACCACCATGAGTTCGATCAGGGTAAACCCTTTTTCCGAACAGTCAATGGACACTTTTTTTCTCTGCATATTCTGACACCTGCACTCCTGAAAAGGTGGAAATATAAAAAAAGAAATGATATGAAATACACCGGCACTCAGATTTTGATGGTCAAAAATTTGGACTTTTTACACCGCCGTCAGGGTTGTGTGTACCGAAGGCGCCCCTGAATATCAAGCTTTTTTGTTTTCACCCGGATAAGGAGCTCATATGTCACAGCAACCTGATTTTTCCATTCTGGACCGGCCGGAGATTTTGCAGTTTATTTTTCATCCCCGAAAAGAATCCGGCCGGCCCATACCGCCGTTTGCTGAAAATCTGACCATTGACACAGAAGACGGTCACCAGGTCGGCGCACGATGTTATCTGACAGATCCGGCAATGCCCCATGTCCTGTTTTTCCATGGCAACGGCGAAATTGCTGAAGATTATGACGATATCGGTCCGGTGTACGTCAATTTCGGACTCAATTTCATGGTGGCCGATTTCCGGGGCTACGGCCGAAGCACGGGAAATCCGACCATTGCCGCCATGTTCAGTGACGCCCATGCGGTGCTGGATTATTTTACCGAATGGATGAGGCAAAATCAGCGCACCGGACCGCTATGGATCATGGGCCGGTCTCTGGGCAGCGCACCGGCCATCGAACTCGCAGCGGCCCGCCCGGATCAGATCGCGGGGCTTGTCATTGAAAGCGGGTTTGCCCATACCCATGATCTTCTCATGAGGCTTGGCATCAATCCGGAATGGATCGGCCTCAGCAACCGGGCGGTATTTTCCAACGCGGAAAAACTCTCCTGCTTTGCCGGCCCCACCCTGATCATTCACGGTGAATACGACCAGATTATTCCGCTATCCCATGCCCGGGATTTGCATGACCGGTCCCCGGCGGCAAGAAAAAAACTGCACATCATCCCCAACGCGGACCACAACAGCCTGATGATGGTGGGCGGCCGGACATATTTTGAAATTATCCGGGATTTTTTTCTACATTCAGATATGGAGTAGCCTCTTGCATCAGTCTCAGTCCCTATTTTTTGAACCGGCCGGCAACCCTCCGGAATCCGATTCTGCCGCCATTCATCAGGCCATTATCACTATTTCACAGCCCGTGTTTGCGGTGGATGCCGCCGGTAAAACCGCAGTCTGCAACGCCGGAAAAATCATTTCTGAAAATGACAATTCTGAAACCGGACCATCTGAAAACAGACCAATAGCGGCAAAAAAAAACGCCGGCGACCGCTTCCAATTGCTCTCTTATATTCCGCCATTACTGCCGGAACATCTGGGCAGCCCTGAGTTTAAAAACCGTTATGGCCTCAGGTATCCGATGATTGCAGGGGCCATGGCCCACGGCATTGCGTCGGCAGAACTGGTCCTTGCCGCGGTAAAAACTGGGATGATTGGTTTTTTTGGCGCTGCCGGGCTGTCCATGAACGATCTCGAAGCCGCTATAGTGAAGGTGAAAACCGAGGCCGGGCCGGATGCCTCTTTTGGGTTTAACCTGGTTTTCAGTGGTAACACGGATCTTGAAACCGCCACGGTCAACCTTTATCTAAAACACGGCATCCGGACGATGAGCGCGGCAGGTTATCTGAAACTCACGCTGCCGCTCCTCCATTACCGCCTCAAAGGCATTCACCGGAACGCGTCCGGCGATGTGGTGTGTCCGAACAAAATCATTGCCAAAACCTCGCGTCTTGAAATTGCGTCCTGGTTTTTATCGCCGCCGCCGGAAAAAATGATCGCCCAGTTACGGGACCGTCAGCTCATTTCTGAAAAAGAGGCTGAACTGGCCGCCCATATTCCCGTGGCGGAAGACCTGAGCGCGGAAGCGGATTCCGGCGGCCATACGGACAACCGGGCCGCTGTTTCCCTGCTGCCGTCCATGATGGACCTCCGGGATGCCCTGGCAAAAAAATATCAATACGCTGCCATACCCTGCATTGGCCTGGGGGGCGGAATTGCCACGCCAAAGGCTGCTGCCGCGGCCTTTGCCATGGGTGCGGATTATGTGCTCACCGGATCGGTGAACCAGTCCTGCGTGGAAGCCGGCACATCCCCTGCTGTCAAAACCATGCTGGCGGCTGCCCTGCAGACGGATGTGATGATGGCACCGTCCGCCAATATGTTTGAGCGGGGGATCAAAGTGCAGGTGTTAAAACGGGGCACGCTTTTTGCCCAGCGAGCGGCCCGGCTTTTTGACATTTATCGCTCATACGACGGCCTTGACCAGCTTCCGGATGCAGTGAAAAACGAGCTTGAAACCAAAATTTTCCGGAATTCCATGGACCGGGAATGGGAAGGATGCTGCCGTTTTTTTGACGCCTATGATCCCGGCCAGCTTGACGCCGCGGAAACGAGCCCCAAACGGAAAATGGCCCTGTTATTTCGTTCCTATCTGGGAAAATCGTCCAAATGGGCCATCTCCGGCGATCCGGACCAGACCAAAGATTATCAGGTATGGTGCGGTCCGTCCATGGGCGCGTTTAATGAATGGGTGCGGGGATCATTTTTAGAGACACCGGACAACCGGACGTTTGAGACTGTTTCCATGAATCTTCTAACCGGAGCCTGCGCGGAACTGCGCCGACACCGCCTGGCAACCGATCTTGCTGCCGCCGGCAGGACCCTGCCAACGGCGGCGGGCAGGTTTGCGCCTGTGCCGCTGGAACAGATTCGTGAAATGCTGAAAAAATAACACGTGTTTCACACCTCTGGAAAATCCAGTCATTACCGTCCATAAACATAAAGTATTACATTATTTTTTATAATTTATATAATTGAAAAAATGGAGTAAATATATTCAATGAATTTTCAGAGTCAGGAGTACGCGCAAAACTGGAAAACCGCCCCTGAAATTCTGGCGGTGTCCGCAGATACCCGGGACCATCTTCAAAATACCCTGGCGGATCTCAAAACCCGCCTTGCCACATCAGATGTTATGGACGTTTCCCGGATTGCCAAAAACACCCGGGAGGTATTCTCCTCCCGGAACGCCGTGCGCCTGCTGCTAATTGTTGAATCTGGAGAAAATCCTGTGAATATCCTCCAGGCGGCGCTCGAAAACATCGATGCCCATCCGGAATCCTTCTGGAGCACCCGGCAGGTGTTTTATGGTAAAGGGAATTGTCCGGGAAAGGTGGCATTTGCATTTCCCGGCCAGGGCAGCCAGTATCTGTTTATGGGCCGGGATCTGGCGCAATTTTTTCCGGACATGGCCCGGGCAGTGGCAGAAGCGGAAAAAGCATTCCAGCACACCCGGCCTTTAAACGATTATATGTATCCGGTCCTTTCCGGCATGGAAAATGAGAAAACAGCATTGGAAGAAGCCCTGCGATCCACAGACATTGCCCAACCGGCCATTGGGGCAGTCAGTGCGGCCATGATGGATATTCTGGAACAATTCGGCATTGGGCCTGATGCCACCTGCGGCCACAGCTACGGCGAACTTTCCGCCCTCTGTGCTGCCGGCCGGTTTGACAAAACCACCTTTTACTTTTTGTCTGCGGCCCGGGGAAAATTCATGGCTGAAGCCGGCGCCGCCGGGGATAGAGGCGGGATGCTGGCGGTAAAAGCGACTCTTGAGGATATTGACGATGTAATCCGGAAAAGCGGCCTGGACCTGATCCTTGCCAACCGGAACAGTCCGGACCAGGGGGTGTTGTCCGGCCCCACTGATGCCATTGAACAAATGCAATCCCTGTGTAAAAAAAATAAAATCCGCGCCACCCGCCTGCCGGTGGCGGCCGCCTTTCACAGCCGGCTGGTGGCGCCGGCTGCCGCACCGTTTGAACGGGAAATTGAAAAGGCAGCATTTTTGCCGTCATCAATACCGGTCTATTCGAACACCACCGCCCTGCCCTACCCTACAGAGACAGCGGCTGCAAAAAAAATCCTTGCCAGCCATCTGACTCATCCGGTCAATTTTACCACGGAAATTCAACAGATGTATCAGGATGGCATCCGCACTTTTGTCGAAGTCGGGCCCCGGGCCGTGCTGACCGGTCTGATCAAAGCCATTTTAAACGAACTGCCCGCCTGTGCGCTGGCGATGGATGCCTCTTCCGGCCGCCGCTCGGGCATGACGGACCTGGCAAAGGCCCTGTGCACATTGGCCAGCCTGGGGTATGATGTGGATTTAGAAAAATGGAAAATGCTTTGATAAAAAAATTTATTTCAAAATTTTTTGTTTTGCAGGATTGCAATGAGAAAAAATTTTATGAAACCAGACACCCGAAACCTCTTGTTTCCCGCCCTGAGCTTTCAGCTTTCAGCTTTGAACTTCCAACCCCTTACCCCCACCACAGGGATTTCCGGCGTTTCAGTCCGGCGTCCAGCATTCCTCTGGCGATATTCCACACCCGCTGGTGGTTTTGCCTGACCAGGGCCTGATCTGCCGCGTCCCCGGGATCGCCTTTCAAATGGATGGGACGGGAAATATAATACTGAAACTTTACCGGCCGCGGCAAAAGCCCCCAGCCCATGGGCAGGGGGATGGCATATTTGGAATGGCCGAAAATCCGGCCAA
This sequence comes from Desulfobacterales bacterium, assembly GCA_963675805.2. GTDB lineage: Bacteria > Desulfobacterota > Desulfobacteria > Desulfobacterales > Desulfosalsimonadaceae > SURF-3. The sequence goes on from CAXXNU010000008.1 coordinate 377,629, forward strand.
ACAGATCAATATTCCGGAGAATCCGATACGTATCGTCCGTGCCAATGCCCATGTGAAGAATAATGGGTACGCCGGTTTTCATGGCGACCTCGATAAAGCCGAAGCTTTTCTCCCAGTGCAGTTTATAGCGGTTCTCCGGTTTTTTCATGGCATCCCGGGCACCACCGGGATACACATTCACCAGATGGCCGGCTTTGAGAAACCGGATGGCGTTCTCCTGGGTGCCGGACAGTCCCCCCAGGCTGGTCCAGAATTTCCTTGAAACCGGATCAAGAAACAGGTGATAGTCGCCAAGTCCCCGGGGCATGCGGCCGCAGGCCTCATAAATTCCCATGAAAATCACCGGCGCATCCAGTCCAAAAATACCATGATTGCCCACGAGAAGCGCCGGGCCCTGTTTTGGGATATTGTCGAGGCCGGTAAACTCAGGACGGAAGTATTTGGACAGAAATTTGACGACGGGATAAATTTTTTCAATCAGGTCCGGATTGAACGGGTCGTCTTCCGGATTCACATCCGGCGGTGCAGAAAACAGCTTTGAAAATTTATAGTCCCGGAACATTAAACCTGCCCTCTAAAAGGTAACATAAGACCGGATTCTTTCCTTCACTTCATCGGCATATCCGGTGTTTTTAATGGTGATTGTAACCGCTTTTTCAGGGCAAAATCGTTCGCACCGCCCGCATCCCCGGCACTGTGAATTGTGAACGGCTTTGCCGTCAATAATACAGATAGCATCAAAGGCGCATGTTTGAATGCAGACACCGCATCCCACGCAATCATCTGTCACTTCCACGGTAAGTCCGTTGATCGGCTGGATTATACCGTCCAGATAAGGGCCTGGCACATGTTTATAAGACGTGAGAATACAGCAGCAATCGCAGCAGAAACAAAGGCTCAGAAGCTTGCCACGGTCCGGGGTCATGTAGATAAAATTATCGATCCGCACCTTTCCGGTCATCGGCAAAAGCCCCAACGCCATTGCCCTCGCAGCATGCGCATGGGCTGATTCTTTGGATACCCGGCGGCAAACACCATGCGGCAGATTCAAGGCAGTCTCGCCCATAAAAAGGCATCCGATATCCTGGGTATAGTGCTGGCAATTCCGGAGCATCCGGCACCCGCATTTATCCATGATCACATGTATTGCTGCGCTTTCAATCAGGTCATGGACCACCTGTGACGGCAGGACATTACCATCAACCGTTATGCTTTCATTCACTGGCAGATAGTTAATGCTGTTTTTAGCCGGGTTCAGCCATGGCACCATTGCCCGCAATCCCGGTACCCGGCCGATGCGAAAGGTTGCAAGCACCGGTAGAAATGGCTTCAGTCGTTTGCCGCTTTTGATGATCCAGGATAACACCGCCTGAAGGTGATTATCCTGCTGTTTTCTTTCGATACTGCCCTTAACAAAGGTCGAAAACGCGGCTTCAGAATCATATGCAGGCTGCCATCCGCCAGCGGATTGGAACTTTTCATTGTCCGCAAAAATGGATTTCCCTAAGAGACGAATGTAGTCCCTGCCAAACGGGTAGATGCGCAGACGAAACCCAAGCTCTGCTACCAATTCCGACAGCCATGCGGGCAAAGGTAGCATCTTTACGCCCGCCTGTTTAAAACACGACTTTAAGGGCAGCACATCATTTGCCCCGACATTGTATATGCCGGGAATCTCTTTGCCGACCGCGGTAAAAAGCGCACGGCCCAGGTCGTCTTCATGAATAAACTGCAAGGAGCCGCCATTTTTGGCAGGCAGCATTGAAAACTGCATGCACAGGGCCTTTTCCAGCAGATTATCCATATTCGGCCCAGTTACCGGCGCTATCCGCATGAAAGTCACTGTGACGTCCGGATGACGGCGCATAAATTCCCGGGCAAGCATTTCGAGATTTCCCGCGGTTTCGGTAAAATAATTATCAGCCGGACGATCAAAAACGGCATCTGTTTCAGAGAAAAAAGTGGCAGGAGGTGGAAGAAAACCATAAACTGAAGTGCATCCGCCGATAATAATTTTTCGGATGCCGTTTTTTTCGCAGGCGGATAAAATATTTTCCAAGCCATTCATGTGGATATCGTCTGCTATCCGCCTGTCATGAACTGATTCCCCGACCGCTGCCAGGTGACAGACCACGTCCGTATGTTCGAGGATTCCGGATATCTTCGAAACTCGGATATCCTCTCGAAAAAATTCAACCTTTGAAAACCCGCCTTTCCATGGCCGGACATCAATTCCGATAATTTTGTCGATGTCATCAGCTGTTTCAAGCAGGGGCAGCAGAGTGGAAGCCGCATAGCCGTTCACGCCGGTAATGGCAATTGTTTTACCCATGAAATCCTCATTGATTTTTTTCGTTCAGATTCCCCTGCTGCGTCACGCCTGAAAGGTCATTGAAGCCGGCATTCACTTTTTTTACGGGTCACCTGTCAGGCATACCCGCTTTTTTAACCGCACATAGATATGTTTCGTTGCCGCTGCCACGATCTCATCATTTTCATTTCTAATATCCACGGGCAGCTCAGCAATATATTTGTCGCACAAAGCGGTTTCACGCTTAATGGTTTCAATCTGTGTCTTGTCCAGGGAGAATGTGGCCGTTACCGTGCCTTTGCCCGGCGCGATAAAATCAATACTGGCAAATTTGTCCCACACGATATAGTCCCTGCCCAGAATATTCATGAGCATAATCATATAAAACGGATCCACCATGGCGTAAAGGCTGCCCCCGAAATGGGAGCCGACAATGTTTTTGTTGAACCATTTCTGCCTGAGCGCCACTCTGAGCTCATGGAAATCGTCGGCAATCCGCACCACCTTAATCCCCGCCCCCACAAACGGCGGCCAGATATTCATCAAACGTTTTAATGTGTTAGCTTTCATTTTATAGCTCTCATTGCAATCTATCAGCTATCATACTGCAGAAATCACGCGCATGCAATTGATAAACCAGATAATCCGACGATATCATCTGATGCCTCTGCCTTGGCCCAACAGACCTGGTTTTCGATACAGAATAAAAAAAAGCGGCTGCCTGGTCAAAAGACCAGACAGCCGCCGAGTTATTAGTTGCTTATTGAGCTTTTAACTTTCCGGTTTATCCGGAAAGGCTTACGCAACCCTCGAAAATTCGGCATCCACCACATCATCGTCTTCTGCCGAGCCAGCCGGGTTCTGTCCGGACGGGTGCCCACCGGTACCGCAGGTGCCGCCGGCACAACCACTGCCGCTCCCCTGCTGCTGGTACACGCTCTGGGCCAGAAGATGGGCCGCCTGATTCAGTGCCTCGGTTCTGCGGATAATGACCTGGGCATCGTCACTCTTGATGACCTCTTTCAGGCTGTTCAGAGCAGATTCCACTTCCGCCCGAGTGGCGTGTGCCACTTTTTCCCCCATTTCAGTAAGGGTTTTTTCCGTGTTGTAGATCAGTGCGTCTGCCGCATTTCTGGCGTCTACCAGTTCTTTTTTCCGGCGGTCATCATCTGCGTGCAGTTCAGCATCCTTGATCAGCCGGTCAATTTCCTCCCGGGACAGTCCGGAAGACGCTGTGATTTGAATGGACTGTTCCTTGCCCGTGGACAGGTCTTTGGCCGACACATTAACAATGCCGTTGGCATCTATGTCAAAGGTCACTTCAATCTGGGGTACGCCCCGGGGGGCTGGCGGAATGCCCACCAGTTCGAATTTACCCAGCAGTTTGTTGTCCGCGGCCATCTCCCGCTCACCCTGGATGACATGCACGGACACGGCCGGCTGATTGTCCTCAGCAGTGGAGAATATTTCGCTTTTGCGCACTGGTACGGTGGTATTTTTTTCAATCAGTTTTGTCATAACCCCGCCCATGGTTTCAATGCCCAGAGACAGTGGCGTTACATCGAGCAGCAGCACATCCTTGAGGTCGCCTTTGAGCACCGCGCCCTGAATCGCGGCCCCAAGGGCCACCACTTCATCCGGATTCACGCCTTTGTTGGGTTCTTTGCCAAAAATTTTCTTCACATACTGCTGCACCGCCGGCATCCGGGTCATTCCGCCCACCAGAATCACTTCCTGAATTTCCGCAGCGGACAGACCCGCATCCTTTAACGCGGTTTTGCAGGGTGCCACCAGCTTTTCCAGCAGATCCGCCACCAGGGCTTCCAGTTTGGCCCGGGTCACCTTGATGTTCAGGTGTTTGGGACCGCCGGCATCCGCGGTAATGAACGGCAGATTGACATCCGTTTCCATGGCAGTGGACAGTTCCATTTTTGCCTTTTCCGCGGCTTCTTTAAGCCGCTGCAGGGCCATTTTGTCGTTTCGGATGTCAATGCCCTGTTCTTTTTTAAATTCATCGGCCAGATAGTCAATAAGCCGGAGATCAAAATCTTCCCCGCCCAGATGGGTATCCCCATTAGTGGCCTTGACCTCAAATACACCGTCCCCGATCTCCAGGATGGACACGTCAAAGGTGCCGCCGCCCAGATCGAACACGGCGATTTTTTCTTCTTTGTTTTTATCCAAACCATATGCCAATGACGCGGCCGTGGGTTCATTGATGATCCGCAGGACATTCAGGCCGGCGATTTTTCCGGCATCCTTGGTTGCCTGGCGCTGGCTGTCATCAAAATACGCCGGTACGGTAATTACCGCATCCGTCACTTTTTCGCCAAGATAGGCTTCTGCGGATTTCCGGATGTCCGACAGAATGTAAGATGAAATCTCTGCCGGGCTATACTGCTTCCCGTGCAGGCTGATCCGGACGTCGCCGTTGGCCGCCGCCTGGATGGCATAGGGCAGGTTTTTAATGTCTTTCTGTACTTCCGGACTCTTGAATTTCCTTCCGATGAGCCGTTTTACGCCGAATACCGTGTTCACCGGGTTGGTGATGGCCTGCCGCTTTGCCACTTGCCCCACCAGTCGCTCGCCGCCGTCTGAAATCGCCACAACAGAGGGAGTGGTCCGGCCGCCGTCCTGATTATTGATGACGACAGCCTTGTCTCCTTCCATGATGGATACACATGAGTTGGTAGTTCCAAGGTCTATTCCGATTACTTTTGCCATTTTATTACCCTCCTGAGGTGTTTATTTTTAAAGTCCTTAAAACGCTTAAACTTGGTTTTACGCATGCTAAAAAATTAAACACCAGAAAGACATTGTCAATTATTTTTTATTACTTTTTTTATTATTACTTTTTATTTTAAAATTTAAAAAGTAATATCGCGTTTTTCTTATCCTATCATCCCTCTGGATATTTCTTTCCTGATGTGCGATAGTAATCAAACCCTGATTCAGACAAGAATTCGCGCGACACTCCCGGTCAATCATTTGTATTGCATAGGTGGATAATGGCACACTTGATTCATTTGATTTACTGCAGCACGGCCAAACATATTTTCAGCCGCAGTGAACTGTCCGTAATGTTGATCAATGCCCGCAAAAAAAACGTACAAATGGGCATTACCGGCATTCTGTTATACTCTGACGGTAGTTTCTTTCAGGTGCTTGAAGGCGAAAGTGAAACAGTGGACCGGTTATTTGAAGAAATTTCACGGGACGACCGCCACAGGAACGTTACCGTTATCATTCGCGAGGCGATTCCGGAAAGGGTTTTCGGGGACTGGACCATGGCGTATTCAGATATTTCACCGGAAGAAGCCGACACGATCCTCGGGGCCAGCGATTTTTTCGGCAAAGGCGCGTCATTTGAAAATCTGGGCCATGGCCGCGCCAAAAAGCTGCTCAACGCATTCAAACAGGGAAGCTGGAGGGCCCGGCTCAGTGACACGGCAACCCCCACATCAATGGCCTATTCCATTACGCCACCGGGCATTTTTCCACCCGGCCTAATCCCGGAAACCACCTGGCCCGGTCAAGTCAAAGACCGATGGTATTCTTTTGCCTACCAGCCGATTATCAACGTTCAGGCAAATCTTATTTTTTCACACGAAGCACTCATCCGGGGAAAGCATAATGAACCGGCAGGCTTTGTGCTCCAGAAAATCAATCCGCCGGAAATGCACTTATTTGATGAACAATGCCGGATTACTGCCATTCAAATGGCCGCGCAATGCGGGCTGTCAACCCGCCTGAATCTGAACTTTCTGCCGCTCAGCATTGAATCCTCCCCCACGTCCCTGTCTTCGGTTCTGCAAACCGCCGAAGCGTTCAACATTCATCCCAATCAGATCGTGATTGAAATTCTTGAACGGGAAATTATCCACAATTTTGACCGGTTTTTGATGATCGTCAATGAATACCGAAAAACCGGCATTGTCTTTGCCATTGATGATTTTGGCGCCGGATATGCCGGGTTGAATCTGCTGGCGGATTTTCAGCCGGACATCATTAAACTGGATATGCACCTGATCCGGCAGATACACAGCAAAGGGCCCCGGCAGGCCATTGTCTGCGGCATTATCCGCACGTGCATCGATCTGGGCATCGATATTATCGCGGAAGGGGTTGAAACCCGAAATGAGTATGAATGGTTGAAAACCGCCGGGATCAACTATTTTCAGGGAATGCTGTTTGCAAAACCGGAGTTTGAAAAACTGGCAGAGGTCTTTCAACTTCCTGCCTGACGCCTTTGCAGGCGGTCCATGAAAGGGGGGTTGCTTACCTTGAACCGATAACCAGTATAAAGCGAAATTGTTTTCAATTCGAAAATGCCCGACATGACCGCGAAATGCGGTGCGCATTTACCAAAACCCTCAGGAATGGTCGCTTACCCGAAAAATGGTTCTGTTGCGTCCCATGCCCTTTGCCCTGTACATGAATTCGTCCGCCCGGTTGAGAAATTCATCAAGATCTTTTAGGGTGTGTTCCTTCTTCGCCACCCCGGTGCTGATGGTGCACCGAATGATGTCGCCGTTTTCGGTTTGAATCTCCATTTTTTCAATGCTTTCCCGAATCTGTTCAATGTGCGTTTCCATTTCCCTCCAGGAAGCATAATGACTGATAATGGCGAATTCCTCCCCTCCGAGCCGGCCGAACAGCGCATCTTCTTGGAGCTGTTTTTTTATTGTTGCCGCCACCGCGCTCAGCACTAAATCACCGATGGCATGGCCATAGGTATCGTTGATTTTTTTAAACTTGTCGATATCCATCATGGCGGCATAAAGATCATCCCTATCTTCATCAAATCTGGAAGCCGCCAGTTCAAAAAATTTACGGCGGTTATAAATTCCCGTCATGGGATCATAGGAAGCAAGGAAATCCAGTTTTTTCACGGTTTCCTGCAGATCCCGGGTTCTTTCACTGACTTTTTTATCCAGAAAATTGATGTTGTCCTGAATGGTGTCCAGCATGCTGTCAAAAGTCTGCGCCAGGGTCCCAATCTCGCTGCTGCCGCGGATACGGTTTCTCACGCTCAGCTTTCCTTCCTGAACCCGGGCTGCCTGCAGGGAAAGAATCTCAATGGGTTTAAGCAGTCTTTTGAAGTAAACGGCACCAATACAGAGCACCATCAAAAGGAGTATGAAAGAGGTAAGCCATAGGTATTTTTTCAGCCGGCCGGCGGTGGAATTGATCTCGGCAATGTACGCCGAACTGCAGATATACCAGTCAAAATCTTTGTTGTAATCAATCCATGAAACCTTGTCATAAACATAATTGCCCTTGTCTGTGGGCTTATCCCACTTATAATACAACACGTTTTCGCCGGATTGATACGCAGCGACCAGATCGTCAAAGATAAAACTGCCTTTACCCGGATTTTCAAGCTTGATGAAATTGGTTCCCTCAATATTGGAGTTGGGGTGGATAATCATATTCCCGGCTGAATCAAAAATATAAATATAACCGGTATCCCCGATTCTGGTGTTCGTCAGTCGGTTCCGCAAATTTTTGACAAGCTCGTGATTTTTGGTTTCAACTTCCCGCTCGACACTGTCAAGGTAGATGCCCGTACCAATGACCCAAGCCCAGTCCGGGAAGTGCTTGACAAACGTTAATTTTTTGTACCAGCCGTCTGCATGGTGCAATTTGTTCCAGAAATAAGTGTGAAAACTCTCTCCATTTTCCCTGGCCGCCCGGACCATAGGGGGAAAAATTAAATTGCCGTCCGCATCAGTCGCTGCGGACATATCCTTGCCTTGCAGGAAGGGATCACTGAGCAGCACGGAATCATAATCGGTGATAAAAAAATATCCATCCTCCCCGAATCTCAGATTGCGGACATAGTCCAATGCCTGTTGCTGTTTTTGTCGCGTCACCTCCTTAAAATACACGCCGGTACCGATAATCCAGTCAAAGGGCTCAAAGTAAAAAACATAGCTCAGTTTATCTTCAATGGTGCCGGATGACGGATTTAGCCATTTATAACTGGTAAAGCCTTCTTTCCGGGTGTTAATGATTTCCTGGAATTCCCGGATAAAATAGTTACCGTCCGCATCCTGTAAGTCCAATAGCTCCTTCGCTTCCAGCTCCGGTTTGATAGGATGAAGGACATTTGTCGTGCCCCGGTTGATAAAAAAGTAACCGGCGTCATCATCATATCGATATAACCGGATAAATTCCCGGATAAATTTTTCTTTGTTCGGAAAAGAAAATTGCTGGTGATCGAGCTGGTATAGCCGGGACAGATATTGCTGAAATTTTATTACTTCGGCATGGATGTGTTTTTTGACTGCCCCAGGCCGGGCCGATGCTGCAAGTTCTTCCACAAGGGTGAAGGCAACGTCAGTAATATTTTTCAGTTTTTCTTTATTTACCGCAACGGAATTCTGTTCGTAACTCTTTAGTTCTCTGGCAGTGGAACTAACCACCGCAACAATTTCCTGAAGATGAGCCTTCCCGGTACTTTCTTCAAGGTAAATGGTTCGCTCCTCGATTTCCGGTGAAACGAAAAACAGTATCACGCCCGTATAAACGGCCACGATCAGTGTGATCAAAACCAGCGCTTTAAAATAAATTTTGGAAAACATCCGTTAATTTCACCTAACCCGGACAAACCGGAAAAGTTAAAAGTGAACTAAAGTTTGAAGTGAGCTAAAGTTATGGTTTATGCCTTCGGCATTGTCTTTTTTATTAAAAATAATCGGGCGTTTAGCGCAGTCCAAAACTTTAGGCACTTTAGATCACTTTAGTCACTTCACACTTTTTTCCTTTTTCTTATTGTATCTTCATAAACAGAGAAAATCCGCTGAAAAATCCTCGGCCAGGTATAATCCCGGGCGATTTTTTCCGCCTGGTGATCCTCATAATCCGGCTGGTCTTTCACCCGGCGGATCATATGGCTGATTTTTCGGCTTAATTCTTTTTCCAGCAAAGGCTCGTCTTTGGCATGCGGCTGATCAATGGTCGCAAGAGGCGGCAGATCAATGAGGTCCACGGTGTCACGTTTCAACTGCCCGAAAATTTCCGTAAACCCGGATAGCCGGGTGGTAATGATACGGCAGCCGCAGGCCAGCCCCTCAAACAGCACCAGCGGCAGCCCCTCAAAAAATGACGGCAGCACCTGAATGTGGGCTTTTTTCATGAGCGCAGCCAACTGGTGATGGGACACATATCCGTGATGAGTCACCTTTTCCCCTAGTTGTTGTATCAAGGCCATGCACCCGTCATATTCAGGTCCTTTGCCGGAGCCGGCCATGTGTAAGTGCCAGTCCTGGTCCCGGATTTCGGCAAGGGATTTCAGAAGCCAGGGCACCCCTTTGCTCCGGTTGAATTTGCCCGCGTAAAGAATGTGGACCGTGCCGCTGAAAATTTTTGGCGTGCGATAGAAAATGGTGTCATCATATCCGCCGGGAATAACAGCGATGGTTGAGGGAAGGATGTCATACAACCGGATGATGTCAGCTTTCTGGTCCCGGGTTAAGGCAATAATCCGTTCCAGCCGGCCATTGTGTGTTTTTACAAAATCCCGCAGATGGTCACAGTTGTTGAATTGCCGGAGATCCGTGCCGTGGCAGGTAGCCACTACCGGTATTTTGGGAAAACATTTTCGGGCAAGGGCCGTCAAAACCAGCAGGTGATGGGAATGGATAATATCCGGCTGAAATTGATCCACGGCCGTTTGAAGCACTTTGGAGAACGCCGTCTTGTAGGCGTCCAGACGCTCGCCTTTTAATTCAATGAAAAGAGAACTCCGGTAGGGCATGACATCGGACATGCCGGTGACCGGAAAGTGCAAATCGCCGGATTCAAATTCCACATACCGGCAGCAGTCTCGGCCAATGCAGCTTAAATCCGGAATCGTGTCTGACGGCACGCCGGCCACCATATAATTGGTATGCCCTGCTTTTGCCGCTTCCCGGGCAACGGCCTGGAGATAGATGCCGCTCCCGGTTCTTTCCGGCCGCTGGCCAATCACATGCAGAATTTTCATCCGGCTATCTCTTGCCAAGAGAATCAAAAATCGATTTTCCGTCGGAAAGACTGTCAAAAATAATGGCCGAGGTGATGGTGGCTGAACTCACCGCATCCAGTTCCGGATTGAAATAAAACGGCGTAAAAATAAACCGTCCCATCAGCCGCTGGCGCATGATCTCAATATCTTCCGCCGTCCATTCGTTGTTTCCCCATTTGGTGAGCTGCAACGGCACAAATTCCACCACCGCGCCTTTTTCATTGAAAACGTAGAAAAAATGGACATCCTCGCATACCTCACAAATGGTGGGACGGCTGATGACTTCCGCATAAAGTGTTTGCGCGTTCTCCCCGTTTTTGATCACACCGGCGTAAACATGGTGGTCCGCAATGAAAAGCTTCTGGAAATCCGCAAGATCGTTTCCCTCTCCGGCAATGCGCATCATGGCATCCCTGATCCGGCTGGTTATCTCTTTTTCAGATTGCGGCGGTGCCACCGTCACCCGGTCTGCAAGAGCCTGAGACCGTCTTTCGCGCAGCACGCTCACATCTAACGTCACCAGGGCAGCCATGTCCTGATGCAGCTTCGCGTAATCCGTATCACCCCCATGTGCGGTAAGTGCCACCACGGCTGCATCCGGTTTCTTCTGCAACCGGACCAGAATGGAAAACGGCGTAACCGGTTTCCCCACTGCTGCATGCAGGGTAAATTGGGGATCCGCCACCAACGGAAACCGGACATGGTATTCAGAAGAAAAGCGCTGGATTTCGTTACCTGTATTGCCCACCCCCACTGCCATCATTTTAACCCGGTCTCTGGTGACCGTATCCGCTTCAATGTCCTGAAAAAGGGCGTTGTACGCTTCCACCCGGTTCAGGCAGTCCTCGCAGTGAACATTCAGCATTTCCACCAGCACCAGATCCGCGGTTATATCAGAAACAGAAAACATCCCGTCAGATGGCAGACCCAGATACGCCCGGTCCCGCGGGGCCGGCGGGACATTCAAAGGGGTATCCGGAAAGGGTTCGCCGATCTGAATCAATCGGTATCCATAAGCCAGGTCTTCCCCGGCCAGGGTGGGCTTTCCCGGGGGCATGTTTCCGGCGTATTGCCACCGGGGCATTTTGCAGGCGGTGCTCCCCAGTATCAGACCGACCAGGATGACAGAAAGCAGTCCTGTAAACAGAATCGTATATTTTTTCATAAAAATCTCCTTTATTTTGCAAAAATCATACGTGCACGAAGGATAAAACTCAAACAGAAATCCAGGTAATAAACTCAGATATCAAAAAATAATTTGAAAAAGAATGGTTTAATGCCCACTATGGGGAATCAGGAATAAGTCCGATCCGGATTGGAATGGCAAAAACCGTTTTCATCCATCAACCCGGGAGAAAAATAATGACCAGTCATCCGTCACTGTCTTCTGCTGCCGGCCGCCATCCCATGCTGAGTTCGCTGCCGCCGTCGCGCATGCGAAAAGGCAAGGTGGTTTCCGCGGAAGCTGCTGTCCAGCTGATCCGATCCAGAGACACCATTGCCACCGGCGGTTTTGTCGGTATTGGATTTGCCGAAAAAATTGCCGTCACCCTGGAAGAAACATTTCTTAAAACCGGCGAGCCGCGGGATCTGACGCTGGTCTACGCCGCCGGCCAGGGGGACGGGGACCAGAGAGGGCTGAATCATTTCGGGCATGAAGGCCTGGTCCGGCGGGTGATCGGCGGCCACTGGGGGCTGGTCCCGAAACTACAGAAGCTGGCCATTGACAACAAAATAATTGCCTACAACCTGCCCCAGGGCGTCATCGCCCATATGTACCGGGACATCGCCGCCCGAAAGCCCCGCACGCTCACCACCGTCGGCCTGCGGACGTTTGTGGACCCGCGCAATGACGGCGGAAAACTGAATGCCATCACCACCGAAGAGATGGTGGAACTGATGGAGCTGGATGGCCGGGAATATCTGGCATACAAGACCTTTCCCATCAATGTGGCAATTTTGCGGGGCACTACCGCGGATACGGACGGCAACACCACCATGGAAAAAGAAGCCCTGACCCTGGAATCCCTGTCCATTGCCATGGCTGCCAAAAATTCCGGCGGTTTTGTCATCGTCCAGGTGGAGCGAATTGCCGAAGCCGGTTCACTGAATTCCAGAAAAGTCAAAATTCCCGGCATTCTGGTGGACTGTGTGGTCGTATCCGAACCCGTCTATCACTGGCAGACATTCGCCGAACAATACAACCCTGCCTATTCCGGCGAAATAATCCAGCCCGCGGATGCCATTGCCCCCATGCCTTTTGACGTCCGAAAAATCATTGCCCGCCGGGCCGCCTATGAACTGGAGGTGAATTCTGTGATCAACCTGGGGATCGGCATGCCGGAAGGGATCGCGCAGGTGGCAAAAGAGGAAAAAATTCTGGATTACATGACCCTGACTGCTGAGCCCGGCATCATCGGCGGGCTGCCTGCCGGCGGCCTGAGTTTCGGGGCCGGCGCCAACACCCAGGCGGTGATTGACCAACCCTACCAGTTTGATTTTTATGACGGCGGCGGACTGGATCTGGCCTTTCTGGGCCTGGCCCAGGCGGACCGCCATGGCAATCTCAACGTGAGCAAATTCGGTCCCAAACTGGCCGGGGCTGGCGGATTTATCAACATCAGCCAGAATGCCAAAAAAGTTGTTTTTGTGGGCACATTTACCGCCCGGGGCCTGAAGATCAGTGTGGCGGACGGATTGTTGAAAATAGACACCGAAGGCCGGGTGAAAAAATTCGTCAACGATGTCGAACAGATCACTTTTTCCGGGGATTACGCGATCTCCAGAAACCAGCCGGTTCTGTTTATAACCGAGCGGTGTGTGTTTTCCCTTACCCCCCGGGGTCTTGAACTGATTGAAGTCGCACCGGGCATTAATCCTGAAAAAGACATCCTGCCTTACATGGAATTTAGGCCGGTTATCTCACCTGATCTGAAAACCATGGACCGGCGAATTTTCACCGAAGATCCCATGGGCCTTAAAAATACGCTGCTCACGATCCCCCTGGAAAACCGTCTCAGCTATGATCCGGCAGCCAATCTGTTTTTCGTTAATTTTGAAGGCTTTTCCGTCGACGCCATGGAAACCATCCTGGAGATTGATACCGCGGTGCGCCGGATGGTGGAACCCCTGAACCGGAAAGTATCCACTATTGTCAATTATGATAACTTCACGATCCGGCCGGATCTTGTGGACCCTTACACGGACATGGTCAAAAAACTCGTCCGGGACTGCTATATCGGCGTCACCCGCTACACCACCAGCGCGTTTCTGAGAATGAAGCTGAAAGACGCTCTTGCCCGGAGAAATGTGGCCCCCCATATCTATGAAAGCGCAGATGAAGCGGAAAAGGCGTTGAACAGAATCGTTTGACATATAAAAACCGGAGTTTTCATTGAAAACCGTATTTTCGTGGCTTCAGCCAAGAAGCAGGAAAACCTGTCCACTATATTTTTTTAATTGATTTATCTGGTTATCTGCTTTGCTCAAGCCTGGGTACTCTGGCTCGTAGTGACGCCGTAAGGCGTTATATTGTATGCCCTCACGGGCACACTACAAACGACCATGAGGCAAGGCCATATGAATAACTTGCGAAGCACATAACCAGATTGATTTAAAAGGATTAAACTCGACACGGACGAAGGGCACCCCATCATGTTCAATCAAATCATTCCCGGCATCTTCTGTCCGGACTGCAACGAAAAAATGACGCTGAAACGCACCTGACAACAGACTCGGGTAGTCTGCAGGTCCTGCAGAAAAGAATTTGCCATGGAACAGTTTTCAGACCGGATCGATGATGCCATTGAAGACATGCTGGCCCGGATTCCGTGCAACCGGCTGTAGGCAGAATTCAGACTGTACCAATCACTTTGGCAGGTCAATTGCCAGGGCCAGATTCAATCTGATGCGCGCATATTCCACTTGTTTCAATATCTTTTTTAGCATATTAAATATCGCTGAATTTTAAGAAAGTATCCCGGCTATTAATCGATCAAAGAAGGATACCGATGTGATTCAAACCCTGAAAAAACTCCATCGAAAAAAGACCCATCCCCTGGCGCGCTTCAACTTTCCGATCCGGGCAATTGGCTGTTTCCTCTACACGATCGGCCTAATCTCCGTGCTTTATGAGTCCAGAGATCCGATCATCTGGACCGGCCTGATTTTTGTGGGGATTATCTGGCCCCAGGTTGCCTATTTTCATACCAAAATCAGTAAAGACGGCAAGCAGGCCGAGTACCGCAATCTTATACTGGATGGATTCCTGGCGGGCTTCTGGCTGCCGATCATCTCCTTCCGGTTGATACCGGTCACGGCCTTCATCATCATATCCAGCCTTGACAACATCTCTACCGGCGGCATCCGCCTGTTTTTGCAGGGGCTTTTGGCAATGGCAGGAAGTGCCCTGCTCTGCGGCCTTTTTGTCGGTTTCTCCTTTGTCCCGGAATCCAGTACGCTGACCTCAATCATTTTTGGAAGCGTGCTGGTGGTTTTTATTGCGATTGTGGGGTTAAATTCGTACCGGCAGACCCGAAACATTGCCAATACCCGAAATGAATTGAAAAAAAAGAACCAGATGCTGGAGGAAGCCACCCAGGAAAAGACCCATATCAATCAAGTGGCTCAGATCGTCAATTCCAATCTGAAACTCGATAAACTCATGGAATCCGTAGTTGATATTCTGCTGGAAGTTCGATCCTTTGATGCACTCACCATCCAGCTTCTGGATGAGACAGATCAGAGCCTGAATTTTTTCAAAGTTTACAACCCCAAAATGCCCAGCGATCGCCTGCCCAAATGGCTTGGGGTGCCGATTTCCATCAAAAAACAAAACAGTGCCACCACCTATGCGGCACTCAACCAGAAACGCCTTTATTATCCGGATATCACCCGGGAAAAACTGAATTTTGACGGTGACCGGACGGTTTATGATATCTGCCCTTTTAAATCCTGCCTGGTGATGCCCCTGATTTTTCAGGATCGATGTATCGGCTGCGTATCCCTGTTCGGCATTGAACACCAGATGATGCTCTCGGAAAATGATATAGAAAAATTCAGCCGCTATGTGGCTCCCATCGCCATTGCCATCCACAATGCCCGTCTGTATGACGCCCTGGAAAAAGCGCAGGCACAGGCCGAAGCCGCCACAAAAGCCAAAAGTGATTTTCTCGCCAACATGAGCCACGAGATCCGGACCCCGATGAACGCCATTATCGGCCTGTCCGACCTGGCATTGAAGTCCGAACTCCCACCCAAGCAGCTCGATTATTTTCAAAAAATTTCCGCTTCAGGCCATTCCCTGTTGCGCATAATTAACGATATCCTGGATTTTTCAAAAATAGAGGCCGGCAAGCTGACTATGGAACAAATCGGCTTCAACCTTGAGGATGTATTAAACAACGTGGGCAATCTCCTCAGCCTGCGAGCCGAAAAAAAGGGCATCGAACTTTTGTTCAATGTGGATCAGGACGTCCCTTACGCATTGGAAGGAGATCCCCTTCGCCTTGGCCAGGTACTTATCAACCTGGTCAACAACGCCGTCAAGTTCACGGAAAATGGCGAAATCGTGGTCTCTGTAAAAATTGCCAAACGAACACAGAAAGACATCTGTCTGACCTTTGCCGTACGGGATACCGGCATCGGTATTTCAGAAGAGCAGATTAATTTGCTCTTTTTGCCATTTTCCCACGTGGACAGTTCCATTACCCGTCGCTATGGGGGAACCGGACTGGGATTGTCCATATGCAAATCCATCGTTGAAATGATGAACGGTGACATCAGGGTTGAAAGCGACCCCGGCCGCGGCAGCACCTTCACATTTACCGCCGAATTCGGACTTCGGGCATCGGCCCGGAATTTATGCATGCAATATTCCAAAGACTTCAAAGGGGTTCCTGTGCTGGTAGTGGATGACAATGCCACCTCCCGGGAAATCCTCGTTGCCAATCTAAAAACCTTTGGTTTTGAGATATTCGAAGCTGCTTCCGGAAAGGAAGCATTAAGCGAAATTGACGCGGCCGAAGCAGCGGATCGCGATTTCAAGCTCGTTCTGATGGACTGGAAAATGCCGGAAATGGACGGTATTGAAACTGCCCGGTGCATCCGCGAAAAAACGAGTTCGAAACAAATTCCGTCAATCCTCATGGTCAGTGCCTATGGCAGGGAAGAAGTCATGAAACTGGCACAAAAAGCGGGTATTGATGGTTTTCTGGTAAAGCCCGTGAACCAGTCCTTCCTGTTTGATACGATCATGGAGGTTTTCGGAAAATCCCCGGATGCCGACTTAAATCAGGACGCCCCGCGGTCTCTCGAAATCAGTAAAAACATCCTGCCGCTGGCCGGAAGTGAAGTTCTGCTTGTGGAAGATAATCCGATTAATCAGCAGGTCGCCATTGAAATTCTTCAACAGGCAGGAATTTATGTCGACATTGCCGAAAACGGCGAGATTGGGGTGGAAAGGGCCTCCAAATACGCTTACAACGCGATTCTGATGGATATCCAGATGCCTGTGATGGATGGTTACACCGCAACAAAAAGAATCCGGGAATTGCAGGAAAACAGTCCTCCGGCGGCCCCTTACGCTCCGATTATTGCCATGACCGCCCATGCGGTCAGCGGGGAACGGGAAAAGTGCATCGCCGCCGGCATGAATGATTATGTCAGCAAACCGATTGATCCGGACTTTCTTTATTCAGTACTGTTAAAATGGATCACGCCAGTTGCCGGACGAAGCAAAGCACTCGGTTCAGCAGACATGCCGCAGCCCTCCTCAGAATTCCCTGCTGCCCAAATGCCCCCGATTGCAGGAATCGATGCGGAATCCGGCCTGCAGCGTCTTGGCGGCAACCTAAAGTTGTATCGATCGCTGTTGCTGGATTTTCATGAGCGTTATGCTGGCACACCGGATAAGATCAACGCATTTTTATCTAAGGGTGCGCAAGCCGAAGCCCGCGCCCTTGTCCATGAAGTGAAAGGGGTTAGCGGGAATTTATCGATGGACAGACTTCATCAGGCCGCAAAAGAACTTGAAAGTGTGCTTAAAACCCCGGAAAACCGCGTCTCCGATCAACTGATAACTGATTTTATCGATGCGCATGACCAGGTCATGGCATCAGTGGCAGCGTTTAAAGAAACAAAAATCATGGATGAATTGCCCTCTGCCCCGGCCTCAGGCACTGATGATACAGGTGGCGAACCCGGCGATTTTAATGAGGTTTTGTCCACCTTGAAACGAATGCTTGCGCAGCATGATCTTTCCGCCGAGGATTATCTCGACGCCCTTGATATTGATGCTTTTGAACCCGGCATCCGCGAAAAATGGCAGGCACTCCGCCAACACGTTTCTGATCTTGATTTTGATGCAGCCAAAATCCTGCTTGACGACATCACATTATCCCGGGAAACAACATCCTGAGATTTATTTTAGCCAGGGAGAAAATTAATGCTCACATCTCTGAACAGCCGGCCCAGCGTTCTCATTGTGGACGATGTTCCGGCAAATATCAAAATGCTGCGGGAAGTGTTAAAGGATGACTATGATATCCGTTTCGCCATGAGCGGCAAAGCCGCCCTGGATCTTCTGAAAAACAACGATTTGCCGGATCTGATCCTTCTGGATGTGATGATGCCGGAAATGGACGGATACGCTGCCTGCCAGCGACTCAAGGCGGATCCCGCCACACAGTCCATACCGGTGATCTTTATTACCTCCCGGGACGAAGAGGCGGATGAGATTAAGGGTTTTGAAATGGGTGCGGTGGATTATATCACCAAGCCCTTCAGCATTCCGGTGGTCCGGGCCCGGGTTCAAACCCACGTGGAACTGAAGCGGCAGCGCGAGATTCTGGAAAATCTGTCTTCGGTGGACGGCCTTACCGGTATTTCCAACCGTCGCCATTTTGATGAATTTATGGACCGGCACTGGCGTATTGCCATGCGGATTTGCGAGCAGGTATCCCTCATCATGATCGATATTGATTTTTTTAAGCAATACAATGATACCTATGGCCACCTTGATGGCGATGAATGCCTGAAGCAGGTGGCAACGGTGCTGGCCAGGTGCGTCACCCGCAGCACTGACCTTCTGGCCCGGTTTGGCGGAGAAGAGTTTGCCTGTGTCATGTCGTTTACGGACCTTGACGGCGCCCTTGCGGTGGCAGAGACCATGCGGTCAAGCATTGAAGCATTGAATATACCCCACGAAAAATCTCCCATTGCCGGCTGTATAACCGCCAGCCTGGGCGTGGCGGCCGTGGAGCCAATTGCCAATACCGATCCGAGCCTTCTTATCCAGAAAGCCGACCGCGCGCTCTACGCAGCCAAAACAGCCGGCCGGAACCGAATTCACAAGGGCTGATGAGTGTTTTGCTAATCAAAGTTTTTTAAAAAATATCTTAACCACGCGTTCGCGATGCTCAATAGAGATCACGAAGGTCACAGAGGAAAGCATACAAAGTCTTTTCTCCTTTGCCTCTGTGGTTTAAAAGGCAATAGCTGAATAAATACAATTCAGAAAGGAAATTAAAATGATCGCCCAGTTATCGGTTTATCCCATTGAAGAGGGCCCCCATGTGGGGCGCTTTGTGAGAAAAGGTGTTGCTGCCATCAAAGCATCCGGCTGCCCCTATGAGGTCGGTTCAATGAGCACGGCCATTGAAGTGCCGGATCTGGACACCCTGTTCGATTTGGTGAAAAAAGTCCATGCCACGCAAGTGTCCGAAGGCGCCCGGCGCGTTATCATTGATCTGAAGGTGGATGACCGGCGGGACAAACCGGCGACCATCGAGTCAAAAAAATCCTCTGCCACCCGGGAAGGATAGGGAAGCGGGGACGCATAGAAAATTCGCACACATTCACGGAACAAAAATTTTTAATTTTGGTTATCCACTTCGCTTGCATGGTTACTCTGGCTCGTAGTGACGCCGTAAGGCGTTATATGTATACCCTCACGGGCACACTACAAACGACCATGAGGCAAGGCCATATGAATAACTTGATCCAAGTGGATATGCAGATTTTTAATTTATCCGTCTGAAAAGTCAGAGAATATTCTATAGTGCCTCCGGATTCCCGATGCATGGTCTTTTCATGAACGATTCCGCATTTCTTTTTTCAAAAAGCACTGATATGATGGTTTTCAAATATACGCAGCGCAGGGAACCGCAACCCATGGTTCAAGCCTGTAAAAATGATTCCGGTTCCGTGTTGCAGGTTTCATGTGTCGGGTGTCAGCGTCGCTTTTGCCGGCATTCAAAAACGGACACCTGAACACTGACGCCTTTTTCCGGAAAACCGCCTCCCGTATGCACTGGTTCACTTTTTTGTTTTTTGTGCACGAAATGAGCCGTAAGGCACTAAAAATTTGGAGACCCGCCATGGAAGATCACATCATCGATCTGGAAACAAGAAAACTGGGCACCCCCCGGATTGCGTCGCCCTTGACCGGACGGTTTATCGACGACAGTGAACACATTGTGCTGAACGCGAATCCGGATTACCTCGAACCCTTTTTCAAAGCGGGCGAAAAACCGCCCATGCTTGAAATTGCCGGCCCCCGGGAAAGGATATTTTTTGATCCGTCCAAGCTCAAATGCGGAATCGTGACCTGCGGCGGGCTCTGCCCCGGATTAAACGACGTGATCCGGGCGATTGTGATGGGCCTGTTTTATCATTACGGTGTGAAAACCGTGTTCGGCTTTCCCTATGGTTATGAAGGGCTTTCTCATAAATACGGACATGCGCCGGTGGAATTTACCCCGGACAAAGTAAAGGACATCCACCAGATGGGCGGCACGATTCTGGGGTCCTCACGGGGGCCTCAGGATGTTTCCGATATGGTGGATACCTTGGAACGCATGGGCATCGGCATCCTGTTTGCCATTGGCGGTGACGGGACCCTGCGCGGCGCCCATGCCATTGTCGAAGAAATCACCCGGCGCAATCTTAAAATCAGTGTCATCGGGGTCCCCAAAACCATTGACAATGATATCTCCTTTACGGACATGTCGTTTGGCTTTGTCACCGCAGTTTCCGAGGCAAGAGAGGCCATCTATTCCGCGCACACCGAGGCGCAGGGGGCCAGAAACGGTATCGGCCTGGTCAAGCTGATGGGCAGGGAGTCCGGATTTATCGCGGCCTTTGCCTCCCTTTCCAACGGGGATGTGAATTTTTGTCTGATTCCGGAGATGCGGTTTTCCATGAAAAGCTTTCTCAAGGCATTGCAGGAACGGCTGGAAAGCCGCCGTCACGCGGTCATTGTGGTCGGTGAAGGGGCCGGCCAGGACCTGATTGAATCAACGGGCGGCCGGGATGAATCGGGCAATGTCCGGTTTGCGGATATCGGCCTGTTTCTCAAGGAACAGATTCAGGGCCACTTCAAAACTATCGGGATGGATGTTACGTTAAAATACATCGACCCCAGCTACACGATCCGAAGTATGCCGGCAAACCCCTATGATTCAGGATTCTGCCTGCTGCTGGGGCATCACGCGGTCCATGCCGGCATGGCCGGAAAAACAGACATGGTGGTCAGCCACTGGTACAACGAATTTACCCATGTGCCCATCCCCATGGCCATCTCCCGGCGAAAACGCATCCACCCGAAATCCCGACTGTGGGGCAACGTCCTGTCCTGTACCGGCCAGCCAAAGGAGATGCTGGAAATTTAGCCCGTATTTCTTAAGGTCCGGAGCGGTTTCGGAACAAGACATTTCCCCGTTTCCATTTGTCCGCGTGGGAACACATACAAAGCAATATCTGCCGGTGCGAGAGGATATTTTGCCAGTTCTGCCGGGGCTGACCAGGTAATTGCAGAGAGCACTCTCAACGAGAAATTTCCACCCGGATATACCATGTCATAATTTCTTTTAGGTAATATTTTTGAGCACTGATTCAGGAATCGGTTTTTTAAATTGAATGTGAATAGCGCATTCATCAAACGGTAATTGCCTTACAGAAACAACTTTTCCGGTGATTTTGATATTTTTTCCGGAATTGCCATTTTTGCTGGTAGTAAATATGCTGATCCAGCTTTGATGGAGTTCGGCGGCGGCTTCCGGTTTCATGTTGCGGGTTATAAGACAAAGCCCCCCGGCTGAAAAGTCGACGACATTCATGGCTGTTGTTAGTCCGGAAACCCCGCCATGCTCTTTACTCATGCTAAAATATCCGTTCATATCGACCGGGTAGCGTTTATACTGCCGGCGTGCCTGACTTTCCGATTTTCCAATATTGAAGGTTTTCTTTCTACCAATACAAAATTCTTTCAGTTTGGAGGATATTCCCGGATATTCACGTATGATTTTATTATAATCGTTTTTATGCAATACGCTGATGCCGGATTTTTCGATAGGCGTCAGGGTTGTGGTGTGGCAGGAGAGATGAAAAAATGCGTCTGAACCGACGACATCTCCCTTTTGAATGATGGCACAGTCAATATGCTGCCGGATAGCGATGTCAAAATAACCAAGAATGAACCGTCCGGATTGTATAAAATAGAGACGGTTGTCAAATTGGCACTGTTCAAAGACCGGTTTGTTGGAGGGAACCTCCATGTGTATGAGTGCAGAAAATAACGCGATGGCCTCGCTTTCTGACAACTGCCTGTAAAGATCGGCAAAGGGTTTCATTCTTTCCGGATCCAATGCCTGGCTTTTTTCCCGCTCAATAATTTCCCCGGTCTGAACAATTTCCGTCAATGCCATGGGAACTAATTCAATCAATTTTTCTCTGAGTTTTTCCGCGATGGTAAATTTTTTTTGGCGCGCATATTTCTCAATACTGACGCAAAAAGTCCTGACAAGGGCTTCTTCGTTCTGCTCCCGGATATGCTGTTTGATCAGCCGGGTTTCAGGGATCGGGTCCTTTTTTGCTGATTTCATCGGGTCATTAAGAAGAATAACTTTTCCCAGCCGTGATTTTTGGGATGAAGATGGCATATCTGTGCGCAGCGAATTTTCCAGACAAGTTGTTTTGTTATTTTTCGAACTAATTATTGGATGCAGGCCCCTGCTCATAATTGTCACCTCGATCGGTAAATGAAATGATTAACCGTTTTGTTGTATTTGTGTATTTGAAATTTAATTCTGCAATTATGCTGCCAATGTTGAGATTTTATCCATATTTTTCTATCTAACTGAAATTGTTTTAATTTTTAGCATTCAATGCGTCGTGAAAATACCAGACAATACATGTAAGGGTATTTGCGATTGACCATGTCAAAAGGTCGCCGATTCCGGTTTTTTAAATAAATTATCATAAAAACAATATGTTATAAATTAACGACAAATTGTCGCTGTAAAGCCAAAATGTCGTACCTGCCAATAGAGGGGTTTTTGCCGGGTGTCTGCCGGAAATGAAATGATTACCTCATTTCTTTAGCAACTTGAGGGAAACGGATTTCAGGTATAAACCTCTCTGTTCTGACGCCTATCCCAAATTCTTCAAACAACTCTTTTTTCAGGAGATTGACCCAAATTTCCCTGCCCTGCTGTCGGGTAATTGGCACGCCTATTCTTTTTTAATCACTAAGATCACAGAGTCCACAGAGAAAATAAGTTTATAATTTTGACCTAAGTTGAGCGATTATCGAGGTTGCCGCATATGCAAGGAAAATGTGTTTCCGCTCCTGCGCTCGGATATTCGGGATTCGATGGCCGGTCTGTCAATCCTCAAAGAGGTGAACTACCGACCGGAGAACCGTGTGCGGGAGAACCGATGGCTTTTTTATCATTCCCCGGATAACCGATCACCGGTGCCATATCCATGGTCACGAATACCGGACCGCCCCAGCAGTGGGTGAATCTCAGCCCTTTTAACTGGGGAAATACCTCTATGACGTGCTTTTCAAGCGGATTCGGCCAGTCCTTCCATGCTGCGGGCCAGTTTTGCCGACTGAATGATCCCGCAGCGAGGTTCAAACCATCCGAGCTTGTAGAAATCGATTTTAAGTTCCTCTGACAACCCCTGCCCATCCCCATGACCATCTCCCTGCGAAAACGTATCCACCCGAAATCCTGCCTGTGGGACAACGTCCTGTCCTGCACCGGCCAGCCCAAGGAGATGCTGAAAATTTAGATTCTTTATTAAAGAGTTCACAAAGTTTACATGCAAAATCCATTTTTTTAAGATACTAATGTAACACTCTCCTGCTTTAATCAGTGCATTCTCAGTTGTCAGCCGGGTTGGCGCGGTCAAAACGGACAGCCCCGGTTTTTTTCATTACGCCGTGCATTAGAGAAAAAAAAAGGAGAAAGGAATTTATGAAACGTGAAATGCTGGCCTATTTTGACAGGGTTTTGAACGAACTTCTGCAGGAGGTGACACCGGCAATGCGACCGCTGCTTGCGGATCGGGATGCTTGCGGAAGCTTTCACGGACCCATGGATGATGTTGATCTGACCAATATGCAATATGAGCAGCAATGGGTGATTCAAACCCAGCAGCGGAAACGGGAACATGCCCGACAAATTGTGCATGCGCTGAGGCGCATAGAAGAAGGCAAATTCGGCATATGTGAAGGATGCGGCTGGGATATTGAAATCAATCGTCTGAAAGTGCAGCCGACAGCCACATTATGTATTGTCTGCATGAGACAGGCAGAAAACCCCGGAGCACAGGGCAGCTGGAGCGAAAACACCCTGAGATTCTGAAGCGGCGGGTTTTTATTTCAGGTGGGTCTGAATAATTTTTTCCACGGATGACAGGCAGTCCTCAATGGAATCATAGACATACCCTGCCAGCAAGGCACCCCGGTCATATACATCCACGGCCGGTGTGCACGGCCGGTGGGCCAGCAGTACATTGACAATGGTGTCATGAACCAGGGGGCGGGTGAACAAAACAGCCCCGTCATCCGCGGGTTCGGATTCACTCGCCGGTATATCCCTGCCCTGGTTGGTATAAAGCATTTGATTGCGAACACTGGGCGGCAGATAAACACCGCAGACCTTCCCGGAAGTGCGGATGGTATCCACGATTTCCTCAAACCGAAGTATTTCCGGATCGCGCAGATGCTGGAAAGTGATAATTTTTCCGGGCTGCAGGTACGGCCCCATCTGTTTCAGAAAGTGAACAAGAAAAGACTGCCACCCGCTGACTACAGAACTAACGCCCACACCGGTTCGCCGGGTAATGGTCTCGTCCACCGGTAAATTTTTGCGGTCCGGTTTATGAGTCACAGGTCGTCAGCAATGGCACGTCAGCAATTACATAATCCGGCACTTGCTGCCTCCATGGTAAAAGTTAAGCATCCTAATTGCCGGTCCGGCATTATCTTTCTTGAATTTCCCTTGGTCATGACATACCGCGACACATGAGCAAAAACCGGCGGGTATTGACACCTTCGATAACAGACCTATTTTTTACCATAAAAGGAGAATAAACAAAATGAAAGATACCCATCACGTGAATCTGAATACGGTTGTTGACGATGCCATCAAAACAGATATCGGCGACATCAGCGGTTTACCTGATGCTGCCAGGGAAAAAATATATGAGGCTTATCAGGCCTTTTACGATGCCTATCTGAAAATTGCGGATCTGAAGCGGTCTTCTGCGGAAACAGACATACGAAAAATTGATGCCGCCGGATTTGATCCGGATATTATCGAATACATGCAGCATTTTTTTTCAGATTATCAGAATATTTACCGGGAATTCAAATCCACCGGCAGGTATGCCAGGGCCCTGCTTCAGGCGGATCAGAATAAATACCCTGAGTCCTACAAACAACAGCTGGATGCCCTGATTTCCGGTCAATCTACTGTTACCGGATCATCGGTCATGGATGATATTCTAAACGAGAAGTGATCGCTTCGCATACATCCCATCACCCTCGATATAAGAGAAATTTCCATTTCGCTCAAAATGCAAAACGCTCAGGAAACTTTATCGTTCACGCGGAGGGAATGTTTCAGTTATGGAACATTCCCTTCGCGATATCTTCATCTTTGGTGTTCATTTTCCATCATTCTCCGGGTAACCCCTTTATCTTCCTGTGTCATGCGCTATACTTTTTGATACAGGCGTTTATTTTATTTTTGAATTGAAACCGAAAAAACCAACTAACCAGAAACCCCTGCCCTCTCCCACGCCTCCTCCCCGGGCGCAAAACAAGTTATCCCCCTGTCTTCCAGCAGCAGCTTTGCCTTTTGCAGACGTTCATCGGTCATGGCCGGGTAGTTTGGTGCCGAAGGCAGGTTGAGCCACTGCCGTTTGGACGAGCCCAGGTTGTGATACGGCACCAGGGTCAGAAATGACAGCCTGATATCTTTGAGAAAATCCGCCCACGTCGTCAAATTGTCGGCCGTATCCGTTACCGTTGGGATCAGGGGCATACGGGGCCAGACAGGCGGACCGGCTTTTTCTGATGCCTGAGCTGCCAATCGTTTTAGATTTTTTTTGATCATTAAATTGGACGTGCCGCAAAACTCCCGGTGCAAACCGTCATCATAGAGCTTGATGTCAAACAATACCAGGTCGATATCTGATAAACATCGCAAATCCAAGTCCGGACTGAAATACCCGCAGGTTTCGAGAGCCGTGTTGATATCCTGCTCGTGCAATTGAACAGACAGATCCACAAGATATTCCGGAAAAAGCGTGGGCTCGCCCCCGGAAAAGGTCACTCCGCCCCTGGTATTTTGCATATAGGGAAATTCCGGCCGCAGTGCATCCATGACTGCGTCCACCGTATAATCTGTCCCGAAACGCACCATGGCCCCGGACGGGCATTGATCCACGCAGGTAAAGCACAGGTCACATGCTGAGATATCCCGGATGCCGGGTGCGGATATGACCTGCCGGGGGCAAACCTTCACGCAGGTGTTGCAGGCAATACACAGATGGGCTTTAAATGATACCTCCGGAAAGGTTTTCCAGGATTCGGGGTTCTGACACCACGCGCATCGCAGGGGGCAGCCTTTGAAAAATACAATGCTGCGAACCCCGGGCCCGTCGTGCAGGCAGAAATGCTGGACGGCAAAAATTGCCGGATGATTTTGATTCAACCGGCGGTGTTTTTTCAGGCTACCCTGCTCCATGGGCGGTCCGCTCGATGATTTCATCCTGCACATCCGGCTGAAGATCATTAAAATAGGCGCAGTATCCCGCCACCCGAACCACCAGCCCGGGGTGGGCCTTGGGGTCTTTTCTGGCTTCGCGCAGCATGTCCGCATCCAGCACATTGGCCTGCACCTGCATCCCGCCCTGGTCAAAAAATGTGCGAAAAATACCGGATAATGATTTTTTACCGGCCGGGCCGCTGATTATCTTTTTGTCAAATTTCATGTTCAGGGCACAGCAGTTGGCCCACTTGTGACTGTCCAGGGAGGCCGCCGACCGGAGCACACCGGTGGGGCCGCTCCGGTCCAGTCCGTCAATGGGGGACAACCCGTTGGAAAGGCGGGCCCCGGCATGCCGGCCACTGGGCAGGGCCCCGGTGTTTCGCCCAAACCCGATATGGCAGGTCATGGAATAAATGCCAGGTACATAACGGCCACCCCGGGTATTTTTATGGGCCCGGATGGCATCTGAATAAATGTCTGCCGCCAGCTGGGTCATGGCATCGACGTCGGCATTCCCGTTTCCGTAATGGGGGAACTTGTTCACCAGTTCCAGTCGCAGGGGTTCGTAGCCCGCATAATTGGACTTTAATATATCCCTTAATTGCGAAAAGGACATCCGCTTTTCCTCAAACACCAAACGTTTAATGGCATACAGGGAGTCGCCGGCATCGGCCAGGCCGGCCGTCTGGATGGAAGTCAGATCATACATCCCGCCGCCCC
Organism: Desulfobacterales bacterium; assembly: GCA_963675805.2. Taxonomy (GTDB): domain Bacteria; phylum Desulfobacterota; class Desulfobacteria; order Desulfobacterales; family Desulfosalsimonadaceae; genus SURF-3. The sequence goes on from CAXXNU010000008.1 coordinate 404,738, forward strand.
AGGTCACGTCTTTGCCCTTATCCAGGCATCCGTCGGTCATAATGGAATTAATGGCCGTGGGACGCACGGTCCGGTAAGTGTGTTCCAGCCAGGAAATGACGCGGACCATTTCTGACACGGCATCCTCCACCTGGCGCCTGAACGCGGCTACCACATCGTCAAATGTTTTCATCTGTTCCACCGGCGGTGTAGGGGCACCGAAGCGCTGCCGCAGCAAATTTCGCCTCATAAACCGGCAGCCCTGATTCAGCGCCAGTTCCAGGCAAAGGGGAAGATTAAACAGGCAGGCATCGGATGAATTATACGTACGGCCCTGGGAAGCCATTTCCACGCAACCGATCACCGCATAGTCCCGGGCATGTTCCGTGGTCATGCCGGCGGACTCCAGGGCGGCCACCACGGCCAGGTCGCCAAAAAAAGAAGGCTTGCCGCACCCCAGCTGCAGGACTTCCACGGCTTTTTCCAGAAACCACGACGGGGTCTCTTTATGAACGCGAACATGCAGTGCCGGCTCCCGGGTGCGGATCTGGGCAAACGCATCCAGAATCAGGCCGGACAGTTCATTGGTCACATCATTGCCTTTTGCATCCGTCCCGCCCACGGTGATTCCCTGGGCCACGGCATTGCCGCTGAAATACTGGTCAATGCGCTGGGAATACAGCGGCATGGTCTCGCAGGTTTTAAGCTGAAAAGAGGCCATGATTTCAGCGGCGGTGACCGGCGTTAGGCGCCCGGTTTTAATGTCCCCACAATACAGCGGATACAGGATCTGGTCCAGGCGGCCGAAGGACATGCCCTGTTCAAAATCTTCCAGATTCATTGCCACATGCACCAGCCAGCAGGCCTGAAGCCCTTCTGAAAATGTCCGGGCCGGATAATACGGCACATGTCGGCAGGCAGCCGCCGATGCCCGCAGTTCACGGCGACGCCCGTCCGGCAGCCCGGGGGCATTTGCTTTCATTTCCGCAACGTCTGCCAGGTTTTTGGCCATTCGGCAAATCCCGTCAATGACAATGCAAACGGAATTGAAAAATGCTTCCTGGTCAACAGACAGCGGACTGCCGTCATTTAATGTTTTCTTTTGCAGACACCGTCGGGCGACCTGGTCTGACCGGCAGAGCCCGTGAAGCACCACATCCATGTAGTTGCCAACCTGATGGGCAATGCCGGCCTCTTCAGTGATAAAATACCGCTTGGCCCGGAAAAAATCGAGAAAATGGCGAAACCGCCCGGGCCGGAGCAGGGTTTTGGCCCCCACACTGCTCAGACTGGTGGTGAGAGCAATTCTGGCCAGGTTCCATTTTTCCCTGGTCGACAGATATAAGGGGATCTGGCGATTTTCCAGGCGAAACAGGTCTTCTAAAATATTGATTGATCCGCCTTCGGGATAATAATTAGCCGCCACCCGCTTGGAGGTCATGTTCCCGATAATCAGCTCGTGGTCATAAATTTTGGGTTTTCTGTTTGACAGCACATAGGCGATGGCGAGGGCCCGCCGGATCAGGGGGTGGTCGGATGCGGCCCGACGCCCCTGCTGTGATCGTTTAAATTGCCCAAGCAGCATGGGACGTTCCAGGCAGATAGAGTATTTTGTATGCAGCAGTTGTTCCCGGATGGCAGTAATTCGATCGGTGGGCACGGTCAAAGAAGCGGAAAAATAATTTTTTTCAGCGTGTTCCGGCTGTTTTAAGGCAGCCTGTGCAGGCGGGGGGTTCATGGGTCACCTCCTGAGTGAACTGTCCGGCTAAATAAAACGGCAGCAGAAAAACATTTTTTACGAAAAATTATGTTCTTTCGCTTTCAGATTACGCAAAATCACGCCGGGTGTCAAACAACAAACATTTGATATTAAAACAGATGAAACTTCTTCAGACCGTTGCCGCACCAAAGCTGAAGCTGTTTTTACGTGAAGCTGCAAAAAAACCATGATAAGTTCTTAATGATATAAAATCACAGGAGAAATATTATGAAAAAAATATCCTTCCTGACAGCCGTTTTATTAATTATCCTCTGCACCGACAGTTCCGCATCACAAATTCGGACCATCACCCTGCCGGAATTATATGAAAAAGCAGACCTGATCGTGATGGCCGAAGTTATGCAAGTTGATAAAGAAACGGAGAGGGACCGTGTTACCATCGCAGCCGATTGCTTTCTAAAGGGAAAAAGTCCTGAAACCGTTTTTACGTTTACCCTCGTCACGCGCGGCGGGCTCAAGGATTTTGACCCTTGTCTTCAAAAAGGAGACACCGGCGTCTTCTTTCTGAAAAACGGCCAGGCGCAAGGGCAGGTTGAAAAAGCCTACTGGGGCAGCATTGCTGTTTTTCAGAAAAACCACTTTGGCTTAAGCGACCTTTCCACCCGTCTTGAGGCATGGCGCACGTATCGGGTAAACCGATCAGAAATAGACAATATTGAGGACTATGACCGCGGATTTCGAAAAGGGTTTACCGGCCCGCCGGGACTTGTGGACAATTCCGCTGATTTCAATCTGGGCCATTCCGACGGCATGCGTTCAAAAATGAACATTCTTCCCGGTCACCAGCAGGCCCCCGGCAATTAACAGCCTGGCCGAAAAAACGACTGCTTTAACGCCATAAAAAATTACTTGTAATAAAGCCGGTCTTCCAGCCGCATAAACCCCCTTACTGCATGGGCCGCACCATATGTGATCAGGTCCGGCGGCCAGGGCAGGGTTTTCCGGCCCACAAAAAATGTGTCTGTTCGGGAGGACTGCCGGCCGGTGATCATCTCCGCGATGGTCAGGCCGTTGTAGGTGGTCAGAGAAACCCCGTGGCCGATGCACCCCAGAGAAAAAATGGCTTTTTTATCATTCCCCAGATAGCCGATCACCGGCGCCATATCCACGGTCACGGACACCGGACCGCCCCAGCGGTGGGTGAATTTCAGGTTTTTTAACTGGGGAAATACCTCTATGACGTGCTTTTCCAGATGATCGAAAATCCGGTGGTTTAAATCAATGCTCAGGTCATTATTGTAGGTAAATGCCACATCTCCGCCGCCCATGACAATGCGGTTGTCTTTTGTCAGGCGGTAATAATGGATCAGGTCGCGCGCATCCTCAACACCGGCGCGGCACTGCCAGCCGATGCTCTCCATCTGTGCATCTGTCAGCGGTTCAGACATGACAATATAGGTAAAAATGGGCCGCTGAAGCGATTTTAATTGTGGAAACAATATGGAATAAGCATTGGTAGCCAATACCAGGTACTCGGAGTGCAGTTCGCCGGTGTCGGTTTTTACTGTGTACCCGCTGGCACCGGTTTTGGCAAAACTGGTCACCGGTGAATTTTCATAAATGGTCACGCCCGCGGATTCGGCCAGATCTTTCATGCCGCGGGCCAGTTTTGCCGGCTGAATGATCCCGCAGCGGGGTTCAAACCATCCGAGCTTGTAGAAATCGGTTTTAAATTCTTCTGCCAGGCGCGCCCGGTCCCAGCGCTCAATGCCGGTGCTCCCCCAGCGCTCAATGATTTTAAAATCATGCTCCACCCGCCGGACCTGCCCCGGACTGGTGCCCACCAGCAGGTATCCGCTGCGCTCATAGTCACAATCGATATCATTGCCGGTGATCACATCATGCAGATAGTCAACCGCTCCCTCCATATACGCATGGGCGGCCCTTGCTTTTTTATCATCAAACCGGAACGTGGTAATCCCCTTGGTCAGTCCGAACAGGGTCATGGAAAACCCGCCGTTTCTGCCGGAAGCTCCGTAGCCGCAGACCTCGGACTCAATCACCCGCACGTCCATGCCCGGCTGCAGCTGCCTGAGATGATACCCCACGGACAGCCCGGTATATCCGCCGCCGATCACCACGACATCCGCCTTGTCTTTTCCGGTTAACGGCGAATTCGGCGTTATGGTTTGGGGCAGCGACTCCAGCCACCAGCTTTTGGTCTGATAATCCGTTGATTGATACTCAGCCATGACTTACCTCCGATGCTTTTAAACTTGTTTTGCTTGACGGAAAAAATTTCTTCTGGTATTTAGTTGGTTAACTAACTAAAATTTAAAAAACACCACTGTCAAAGTCAATCCTTTTTTATTCAGCCGCAAAGGAACTCGTTCACATGCCCGATAAAAAAGACCGGCCCGACACGAAAAAGAAAATCCTTAATGCCCTTCACCAGTGTCTTTTTGAAAAACCTTTTGATAAGACATCCATTAAAGACATTGCGGGTGAAGCCGGAGTTAACCACGGGCTGATTCATTATTACTTTAAAAACAAAGAAGACATGCTGGTCCAGTACATCGAATATGTGATTGCGTATAATAAATCCCTGTTTGTGAAATGGCTGGAGGAAAACCAGTCACGGTCCATTGATGAAAAACAACTGATCCAGGATTTTTTCGAATTCATGAATTTACGGATCACCCTGGACAAAAAACTGTCAAAAGTCTTTATCGAAATCTGGGAAATTGCCGCGTACAATGCGACTATCCGGACCATCCTTCAGCAGGCTTACCGGGAATGGATCGATACACTGGCGGAAATGCTGAATACGCTGATCAAAAAACCGGCCGTTGCCAGGCAGGTCAGTGCCGCGACGGTGGCATTCGTGGAAGGCATGGCGCTATTTTCAATTATACTGGCGCCGGATACCTTTGATTTTGAGCAGGTGCTTAAGGGATTTCAGGACAAGATCATCCAAAGCCTCTGACCGGTTATGGCTAATACTGCGTCAAAATTCGCCTGCATTCCGGCGTTGGGCACACGCACTGCCCCGAAGCCGACACTCCTTAAACCTCCAACCTTCCACCTTCTACCTTGTACCTATCTAATCATATCTTCCTTCCCGGCAGGCTCAAAGACGCGGTAATGCCGCCATCCACGGCAATGGCCTGACCGGTCATGTAGCCGGCGTCGTCGCTGGCCAGAAAAAGGATCACCCGGGCCACTTCCTCCGGGTCCCCTGCCCGCTTCAACTCGCAGTATTTGCCTACCTGGTCTTCTTTGCCCGTGCTGCGGGCCCAGTCAAAAAAGGGACGGGTCATCGCGGTTTCAATAAGTCCCGGGCAGACCGCGTTGATGCGCACATTAAATGCGCCCGCCTCGCAGGCCGACGTTCGGGTGAAGTTGATCAAGGCCGCCTTGCTCGCACTGTAGGCATTGCCGCCGGCCCCGGAAAGAAGCCCGGCAACGGACGCGATGTTGATAATGGAACCGCGGCGTCTGGATTTCATGTGGGCGATGATATGTTTGGTGGCAAAAACCGGCCCCATCACATTGATGTCATATACCCGGTGCCACTCTTCCGCGGTCTGGTCCTCCAGCGGGTCCAGCCCGCCGGAAATACCCGCATTGTTGACCAGAATATCAATGCTGCCAAATGTATCCAGGCCAAGCTGAATCAATGCTTTGATGTCGTCTTCCGCGGACACATCGGTTTTGCGGATCACTGTCTTTGCGCCGGAACCGGCAATCTTTTCCTGCAGCGCAAGAAGGCCGTCTTCATTGACATCGGCAAGCACCAGGTGTGCGCCTTCTTCGGCAAAAAGAATGGCAGCCGCCTGGCCAATGCCGCTGGATGCACCGGTGATAATCGCGTTTTTACCTGTTAACCGTCCTGCCATTTGGGTCTCCTTTGGGAATAAAGTTTAACATTGTATTTATCCGGCTGTTATTTTTTAAACCACTGAGATCACGGAGGTCACGGAGACAAGACCTTGTCTGCTTTTCTCCGTGATCTCAAGTGAGCATCGCGAACGGGTGGTTTCAATGTTTTCTGAAAATCACAGAACCGCTCGACGTTGGCGTTTTGTGAGAGTCAACACCTCCTCCATGTATAACTCTTTAATCCGGCCCATGACAATGGAAAAAGCCTTGGTTTTTGGATCCATTCAGGGCTATGATAAGTGTTGCAGACAATAATTTTCAGGTGAAAGGACCATGCCATGACCAAAAAGAAATCGTCGAATATCCCGGAAGTGGATATCGTGTTGTGGGGGGCCGCCGGTTTTGTCGGCAGGCTGCTGGCCGGTTATTTATGGCCGAAATACGGGGCCTCGGGGCAAATCCGGCTGGCCCTGGGCGGACTGGACAAATCAGAGCTGGAAGCGGTTCACAGGGATTTAAAGGCGGACGACAGACTGCCGCTCATTGTCGGCAACGCGTTTGACGAACCGTTTATCAATGCCCTGACAAAAAACACCCGGCTTGTTGTGACCACGGTCGGTCCCTATGCCAGATACGGCTCTTCCCTGGTGGCCGCCTGTGCTGCCAATGGCACGGATTACTGCGACCTGTCCGGTGAAACCCAGTGGATGCATCGTATGATCAACGCGCACCAGAAAGCCGCCGAAGCGTCCGGCGCCCGCATCGTCCATGCCTGCGGATTTGATTCCATTCCTTCGGATCTGGGGGTGCTGTTTTTGCAGACCCTGTCCCAAAAACGGTTCGGCCATCCCATGACGGATGTGAAAATGCGGGTCAAATCCATTCGCGGCAAGTTGAGCGGCGGTACCGTGGCCAGCATGTTAAATGTTATCGAAGAAGTGCGCAGCGATCCGCAGGTGGCGAAAATCGCCAAAAATCCCTATGCCCTTGCCCCGGAGGGGATGCAGAGCGGCGTTCGTCAGCCCAATGTGTCCACGTTTGAATATGATGCGGATGTGGAAAGCTGGGTGGCCCCTTTTGTGATGGCCGCCGTCAATACCCGGGTGGTGCACCGGTCCAATGCCTTGATGGAGCATGCCTGGGGCACGGCGTTTAGATATGATGAAGCCATGATGATGGGCCGCGGCCTGACCGGCCGCATCCGGGCGGCGGCATTTGCCGGTACCCTGGGGGCATTCCTGGCGGGCAGTTATTTTACACCGACGCGCTTTTTAATGAAAAAGACCCTGCTGCCGAAACCCGGTGAGGGACCGTCCCTGGAAGAACGGGAATCCGGTTTTTACAAACTGTACTTCATCGGTAAAGATCCCAAAGGCAATGAACTGCGGGTGACGGTAAAAGGCGACCGGGACCCCGGCTACGGATCAACCTCTAAAATGCTGGGGGAAGCGGCTGTGTGTCTGTTTAGTGATATCGGAAAAAAGGAGGTATCCGGCGGTTTCTGGACCCCGGCCACTGCCATGGGGCAGAAACTGATTGACCGCCTCACGGCCAATGCCGGCCTGACGTTTGAAATGGGATAATGATTTCTTCCCAAGGCCCTTACATATTGATGACTTTATCGGCCGTTTCCTTGCCAAGTTTCAATTTCAGCAGCCATTTGACGATGCTATAGGGCACGTAACCCTGGAGCTGGCCTCTTTCCTTTGCCATGGCGATATTCATGGCCAGGGCATTTTCCGGAACAACCGGCAGCACGTCCCGGGGCTGCATGGAAATGGCCTGCTGGGGACAGACACCCACGCAAAGACCGCATCCGATGCACCGGTCCGGATCAATGGCATGAATTTTTGGTTTTTTGCCGGCTTGAACCTGAACAGCCGTTGCAACAATGGCATCGATCTGGCATTTTGCAGTGCATTTTTTACAGCCATTGCATAATTTAGCGTCAATCGCTGCAGAAAAGGCCGCATGCACTTCTTCGGCGGGTTTTTCAAGCATACGCAAATGGCGGAAGATCTGGCAGGAATCCTTGTCGCACATGCACATATTGACTATTGACTGTGAATTTGTGCCAAAAGGTACCAGAGACGCCTTTTCGCATTCAGCCAGTTTTTCCATGAGCTCGTCTTCGGTCAGTTCCCTGCCGATGCCGTTATCAATATAATATTGGGCAACCATGCCGAATGTGAGGCAGGTCTCCATGGGGCGCTTGACTCCATTGCCTTTTTTCACCTGCTCCACACGGCAAACGCAGGGTGCCACGGCATACGGCCCGTTTCCGGAACCGCGGACAAGCTCACGGATCACGTCATATCCCCGGACCGTGTCTTTATGATCAATGGACTGATCAACCGGAACAACCCGCAGCTGCTTGGTTTTCCGCTTGATCCAGTGGTGCTTGAAAAGGCCGTCATATACATGATCTGCATATTGGGCAATCTCCCGGTCAACCGCATTCACATGCCACTCATAAATACCCATAATAAAATTGGGCTGCATATACAAAGGGGTTTCAGGGGCAGGAACCCGGAACAAAAGCCCCTCTCTGGCCATCTGTTCCAGACTTTCTCCGATCTTCTTCTCATCTGTTTTTAATTTTCTGGCTATTTTTGACGCTGATTCCGGAATGGAGGTCATTTTCAATGCAATTTTCGCCTGTTCCGGTGTGTAAAACCGCTTGAGAATATCGATTTCCGCCCCGCTCTGTGTTTTCGGGAACCCTCCGGGCTGCTTGTCCAGATGCTTTTGCAATTTAAGATATAGTTCTTCGGTCACAATTTCCTCCCCAAATCCTGTTAATCTTTATGCTGCACTATGCATCCGGATATTTCATGCTCAAACGCCCGGACATGATCTGATTCTTAACAGAATACCCCACAAGAATCAAAACCCGATTGGCCTTATAAAGGTAAACTGTCTCGTTCCCGTAATCCTGTGTAAGAATGCATGCCCGGAATTTTCGTAATTTCGCCTGATCCGCTAACCGAACAACGCATAGAGCATCCTGCCCAGACTGGTCCAGCGGGGATCCCCCTCTACCATATTGCCTTCAGCAGTTTTAATCCCCTTGAAAATTTCATCCCACAGCAGGGGAATTTCACCTGTTTTGTAGATATACAACAGCTGGATTTCCACACGCATTTCCGGCTTCATCGAACCCAGACAGATCATCGTGGTGTCACTCGTTTCCCGGTTTTCAATCTTGCGGTCGACTTTTCCAAAATTTGTAACCTTCGGTCTGAGCGCCGCGGCCTTAATCGCATCGCTGGAAAATATTACATTGACGAATTTCTGTATTTGTGTGCCGGTATTCCCGATTTCTAAAATATGGGAGTGCATAATTAACTTTTCGGTGTGAACCTCGGGAAGCGTTCGGTGAGTATACATGATTTCATAATTCGGGGTGGAAAATATCCATACTCCGCATACAATAAATATTAAAAAGCCGGCCAGCGAAAACCAAAACCATCTTTTGCCGAACAGATCTGAACCCAGATAACTAAAATTATAAGTCATGGCACATCCGGGGACATATCCGGATTATTATCGCAAAGCGATGATAACAAGGTTTGAAAAAATTGCTCATCTTATTCAAATTCCATGTTTTTAAAATAAGGATCATCCCTCATGGCCTCTCCCACCGTTCCTGCTGTGCGTCGTTCCGGGCAAGGAATCAAAGCTGACGCGACCCGGAATCCGGAAAAGGCAAATACGTTGTTGCAGTATGTCCACACGCAATCGTCTTTCAACTCCCCGGCTGAAGAAAATCAAGAATGAGCTTGCTGACTGTGTCCGGACACTCTTCATGGGCCGAGTGTCCACATTTATCAATAACAACGACCTCAACATCCGGCATTGTATTTTTAAATCGCTCAGTCAGAGCAACATCCAGATACTGATCGTATTTTCCCCATATGACCAGCGTCGGGAGTGTTATGTGAGGCATTGAACGCTCGGTATCCCCCCAGTCCTGATTCCGGATGGAGAGGTATTGTGCCTTTCGGTTACTGAAAAAAGTCAATGGCGTCATCATTTCCCGGATGATATCGTCCGTGACCAGAGATTTATCATAGTAGCCATCTTCACATCCTTTTCGGACATCATTGTAAGTAAAAAACTTTGAAAACAACTCCCCGACAACCGGAATATAAAACAGCCTGAACAATAATTTTTCAGGGATATCGAAACCGTTGGAATCGATCAGAACAAGCTTTTTAACCCTTTGGGGATAAAGACCGGCAAAATGCAGTGCCCATCCCCCGCCCGAAGAATGGCCCACCAGTGAGGCTTTTTTAATTTGTTTGTTATCCATAAAATTTAACAAGGCGCTGCTCATCATCTTTAAATCATATTCCGGGTTATCACAGAGCGGCACCGTATAGCCATTTCCCGGCATATCCAACGCGTAAACGCAAAATTTATTTGCCAGTGCCGGTATGTTTTTCCGGAAACTGTACATCCAGGCACAACTGCCGTGAATCAAAATCACCGGGTCGCCCTGCCCTGCCTGAGTGTAATGTATTTTAAATTCGTCAGTATGGATAAACCCGGAATCAATGGATTCCAGATAAGGAGATTTAAACGTCCGGTCTTCAGGGGGGACATAAACATAGGCAAGATAACAGACAAGGATCGACAAAATGCTGATCAGTGAAACAGGCAGCCAGAATAAAGTCTTTTTGAAAAAAGGTCTTTTCTTCATCTTTATTCTCCAATAAGGGGCTTGTTTTTCAATGCTCCTGAGAATCTAATTTCTCCAGTATCGGAATATCCGCCGGTGCAAAGGAATAATTTGCCAGCTGATCCACAGCAACCCAGGAAACAGCGGAATGCGCGTTCAGGGAAAAATCACCCCCCAGATATTCTACTTCATAGGCCAGCAGCCGGATATTCTTTTCACTGTAGCTGAAGCAGCTTTCAACAATGAAGCGCCCTATTCGGACCTCGATCCCGAATTCTTCGAACAGCTCCCTTTTCAGGCATGCTTCCGGGGTTTCCCCGTTTTCAATCTTGCCGCCCGGAAATTCCCAGAGTCCGGCGAGATGGTGACCTTTTGCGCGACGGGCGATCAAAATATTCCCGTTTTTCCGGATCACTGCTGCTGTGACGTCGATGAATGTCATTATGGGGCGTGATTAAAAAAAAACGTTATGGATTAAGAGACTGAACTCACAAGTCAGGATGCGATACTTTTTCACATCAAAAACCTGAATCAAATTGCTCCGGAATGCGTTAAAAAAGATCATTCCGGGATTGTTCCTTTATCAATCCTGATAAAACCGTAAAAAGCATGATCCCACCGATTCATCGACACTTTTTCAGTATCTGCATTACAGCACGGGCATTATCCGCAATAAAAATGGACAACATTTCAAGATCATCTTCATCAATGGCGATGCCGCTTGTTTCCAGCAGCTCGGAAATACAACCGGCAGCATCAATCATCCGGTCGTAGGCATCAGCTTCTTTTTTTGTCACATGATCCATGTATCAGGCTATTTATCTTTTTTTCCGGACTGTTTCGGAGTTGCCTGTTTTTTCCCGCCCTGTTCCTGGGTTTCTATGGGTTTCGCGGTTTCCTGATTTCCTCGGGCTTTGGCGATCGGCTTTACTGTTTTTAAAATACGGGTGACTTCAGGGCCGTTTTTAGCCAGAAATACGGAAATTTCATTTATGGATTCATCATTCAGCCCGCATTCGAGGTTCCCCTTTTTAATAAATTCCGCAAGCTGCTCAGCAGCATCCAGCATTTTATCGTAGGCTTCAGCATCCTTTTTTTCAGTAAAGACCTTGTCCAGCTCCAGCCCATTCCTGACCACAAAAAATTTCGTTATAACAGCCATAAGTTGAATTCCTCCTTTGAGCCCCCTGCCGGCTTTGTAAAAAATTTGTCCGCCACAGCACTTTTGGTGCAACCGTAAAAAATCATGGGAAACAGACCAAAAAAACCGCTTGCCTTCCGCAGGGCCGCTGAGGCGCGGTGAAAAAAAAATTTCTTCGTCCTGGTTTTCTTTTTGAACCACAGGGTTCGCAGGGTTCGCAGGGTTCGCAGAGAAAAACAAGAGAATCCCGTGTCCATAAAGGCCTATGGGGAAAACGCAGAGATAAAACCTCATAAAAATTGGTGAATCCGGTGCGGTGTCCCCGGATTTACCGGATTTACATCCCGGATTATCGGTTGAGTTTGCGAAGCCGTCGCCGTCCTGCCGCCCCCTTAACGGCATCCACAAAGGCCTGCGCCTCCTCCACCTGATCCCGCGAAACCTTGGTAGAGTATGCCAGGGCCGGTGACTCGAAGATAAGGGTAGCGGATGTCGTGCGCATGATAGCGTTGTTCCCTTTCTTTCGCACGGGGGTCGAACCATAAAGCCCCCCTCCGATGGCCCCAAGCGGACCTGCGATAGCGCCGCCGATCAACGTGCCGGCGGCAATTTTTTCCCCTGATATATCATATCTACTCCCGCCGTATTCGGGCGTACGGTTCCGGATGATGTCCGCTCTTGTGATTGCTTTCAGCGTCAGCACACCATCTGGCGTGTGCAACCCCTCTTCGTCAAGCACGAGCCCCATAAACTTGCGATGCTGCACCATGACTTTCTTTTCCGGTTTTTCGCTATTATCTTCATTTCCAAAAAGTTTTGAAAAGAATCCCATTGAATATCCCTTCTTATCACGCTGCTAACACGTTAATGAGCGGCTCTGTCGATCAAACCAGTATAATGATTATCTTATGCCTTTTTTTCATTCATAACATGAGATGCAAACCGACCCTGCCAGAGTTGCCCGCGCAGCCCTTCCCGGAAATGGATCATCCGCGTATTACCCCCCGTTGCTGTGGCTTCGCCAATGGTATGGTTCAGGCTGGCTTTTTCTTTGGGTCCGGTCAGCCAAGTGCAGAAAAACCAATGAATCGGTATGGTATCCCACGAGTTACAAGCCTCTGGGGGTTTTGCGCAATGCATTAAGCTCAAAAACAACCTTTAAAGACTGGTTAATTTCCTCTACTTTGTCTATTGACAATCTCCCCCGAATTTTGACCAGCCTGTGACGATGATCTATTGGACGTGTCTGCAAACAGTCTGCTACCGATTTTTTAGATAAACCATTATCGGAGGAAGGATAAATTTCAACATTGGTTTTTATTCGAGCTTTTTTTGCACTCCATTCTGTAATTGGAACAACCTGGATAACCGGGACTCGTTCATTATAAATATCGTTCGTCACAACTACACAAGGTCTGATTTTTCCGGTTTCTGAACCTTTTATCGGATCAGGATTGACGTCAATAATCATCCCTCTTTTCAGCACTGTCATTCTGGCCATCCGTTTAATGCAGTTTCGGTCAATTCTTTGAACTCATCATCTTCAGAATAAATTTCAGAATATAATTCAGCGGATTTTCTTAGACTTTCAAGTTCAACTTCTTTCTTGAAACGCTCTATAGCCTCACGAAGCATAGCGCTTTTATCCTTAAATCCATAGAGTTTAAAATCATTCAAAAACTGGACCTGCGTTTCTTCAACGCTGAATTTTGCCTGCAACATATGGCCTCCTTTTGGGTGGTAATATTGGAACCTTATTTATAGGCCTATATTAGGGACTGCTGCACCAAAAGTCAATAAGACTATAAGACTGTTTGAGCAAATGAGAAAAGGCTAATGTCTGGCTAACAAGTTTATCTGTGTGCAGCGGGCTGTTGGCTGGCCCGCAGTCGTGGGGTGGATCAATTCACCTTATTGCCGCTGAATCGTCTTCATCGCTTTGTTTCCATTAGTTTTCCCCATTTTCAATCCTGCCGCCGGGAAATTCCCACAATCCGGCCAGATGGTGACCTTTTGCGCGCCGGGCGATCAAAATCTTCCCGTTTTTTCTGATGATGGCCGCGGTTACGTCGATAAACTTCATCAGGCTTTCAACTCAACATCATTTTATTCAACTCAACATCATTTTAGAAAAAACAGGAGATTTTCTAAATCAATTTGATTCCAATGTTTTTCAAATAGGCATATGTGGCATCATAATATTCGGATTTTCTTGTATGGTCTTCAGAATTTCCTTCAGGAACAACGATTACCATTCCTTGCCGGGCGCGTGTTAAAAGCACGCGATACGCATTCACCAAATAGCGTTTTCTCTCTTCCTTACGAATATTCTGCCATTTACTGCCAACGAAAGAGAATGTTTGCCACCCATTTTCTGAATATCTTAAATCCCCATCCCACATCACACAGGCCCAATCAAGTTCAAGGCCCTGTATATGAAATTCGGTTGCCACATCTTCTAAATAATAAGAAGACCGAACATCATCTTTTCCATTGAGAAACCAATAAATTGGATTCATAGGAGATTTAACATCTACTGCAAAGGGCTTTAATCTTTGGGCCTGAGAGGAGACAACCATTCCATACCGTTCGCTTCCTCTGGCTTTTTCTTTCAACCATTGTTTCGCTTTTTTTAAATCCCTCGTTAAAACGATTGGATATTTCTCGGATATATTTGAAAGCGTTGTCTTTGCTTCATCAAGCTTTAGATCCAAAATATTTTTTATAAATCGAGATAAATTTTCAGCCCTGAATGAACGCATAGAAACGGCTAAGTGTAAATCAGGGTTAAAATTCACCCTCACTTTTTGCTTTAACTCTTCAATCGATTCTCTCGCTGAATATTCCGAATCTCTCAAATTCGGTGAAATAAAAACCTCCCAATCTAGAAATCTATTATTAATCGCATTCAGCCATTCAGATATTCCAGCTTCTCCTGTATTTATTTCCTGGCCTCCTCCAACCAAACAGACGATAACAGCCCAATCCTCATGCCTATCCAAGCAGGAAATTAAAAATTCAGGCTCAGAACAATCAAAATCCGGCTTGTTCTTTTTTTGCTTCATGAATCTTATGGTCTGTTCTTTGTCCCACGCTCTTTGCGCTTCATCAAAAATTGCCACATGATCATAGGGAGGATTAGGGTCCACCAAATATGCATCTCGGTAATGATGTATTATTTGGATAAATGCTTTGACACTTGATCTAGCCTTGGTTTTGGTAAGTTTATTACCCAGCGCTTTTTCTTTTTTAACTTTATCGCGTGTTAAAGCTTCTTGTAAAATATCAACGAGGGGCTTATTTCCTGAAAGATAAACACTCGCGGTTTCTTTTTCATGGTCTGCATGAGATGTCGCAATTTTTAATCCAACCAGTGTTTTTCCTGCTCCAGGCACACCTGTCACAAAGCAAATTATCTTTTTTCTTTCAGTTCGCGCATAATCAATGATTTCGGAAATTGCATCAGTCGAATCTGATAAATTTTTAGCGGATGCGTCACTTCTGGTGATTTCATCGACAGAATGACTGTTGTAAAGAGAAATTGCAGCTTCAACGATTGTGGGCGTCGGATAATAACTTCCTCTGGCGTATTCATTCCCATTTAAACTCTTGTTGCTGTCATAAAAAAATGCCAGGGTTTTTTTTATAACCTCGCTTAAATCTGATTTACTGGTTCTTATCGGATGAATTAAATCATCATCATGAGATGTTGTTTGAATCGCGACTAACGATTGTTCTGCTTCGGTGGCAATTAAAATGGGGACCAAAACAGCATGATGACTTGGTTTGTGAAAATTTTTTAAATCAAGGGCATAATCCCAAACTTGATCAATGTGATATTGATGGAATTTTTTCTCACCCACTTTAAATTCGATTACAAAAACAATATTTTCGATGATCAAAAGCGTATCAACTCTCTTGCCCATTCTGGGTATGGAAAATTCAAAAAAAATGATCCCTTTGTAACCATTCAGCGCTTGTTTAAGGATGGGTATCTGTGATTCCCATGATTTATTTTGCTCTATGGTAGAGTTAAATTGATCGGATATGGAAATAGAACCCATAATTTCCTCTTTACTTTTGAGTAAAAAGGATTCGATCGTATCTTTAAAATAATAATTCAGCATCGATTGCTTTGATAAATGAATTAACGATTTATAAACTTCATTTTCCTATGCCACTCCAGATTCTCCTGCCCCGGCCAGAAGGCAATATCTTCGGGTTTAAAAATCCCCCTGTCCGACAGAGTCAAAATGTGGCCCGGATAATTCTTTTCCGTTGTCACTCGCTTTGACACCATGACTTCATAATTTTTGTTTACGCTCATAAGGCCTTCATCAAAAGACCAGTGGCAGAGCCGGCACAAAGACATGCCGTTTGTGGGCTTGTCATCATGGCTCTGGCTCCAGGGTTTGACATGGGCGGCTTCTACCACGGTATGACCGTCAGGGGTCAGCATCCGGATGCCGCACATGGCGCACCGGTGATCATAGAGAGAGACAATGGCTTTTCGAAATCCCTGATCCCGGACCTTTTCGTTTAGAAAATTTTCTTCAAACGGCGTTTGGGTTTCATTCAGGCGCAGCAGGTTCCGGCTGTATTCAAATGCCCTGACATTGATATTCCCGCATTCAAGAACCCTAAAATGAATTTCTTCGGCAAAATAGTGATTGATGAGGGCTGCCCGCAGGTATTCCCTTTTTTCCGAATCACACAACAGGGCATATAGTTTTTCATCCAGCACGGCACCTGCGCAGACTTCCCGAAGTTTTTTCATGGATGTAACTGAATTCGGGTCGATTCTGTCCTTAAAATCCGGGGCATTGACCAGATGAAAGATGCCGTCATTCCTGAGTCGGGGAAAGGGATATGCCATGGTGGTTCTGGTGCCCAACGGCATAATGGCCTGCCAGTAGGTGTTGAACGTATCAACAAGGTCAAAAGAGGGTTCGATGAAATTTCTTGTAATCAGGCCCTGGGCAAAATGATCCATGACGGAGAGCATTAGAAATGGCTTGTGCGGGGCACGGTTGCGGGTAAGCGGGGTCCAACGGTTGCGGTTATGATCGGTTTTCAGTTTTAAGAGTTTTTGTGTAATTTTATCCGTCATATCACTTTCTATTTAAGTCCCGGAACCTCGAAGCAGAAAAAGGTTAACTCTTTTATGAGTATAATCGAAACAGCGTTGCCCGCGTTCCCCTACAATTTCTTTGCATACTGATAACTCAAATACGCCGGTACCAGAACGATCAGGGGCGCGCAGCCGATCAGGGTGACAACCAGACCATTTTCCGGGACCGGGAAAAGCATGGTCAGAACACCGAGGACCAGCAGCGGAACGGACCAGAAAATCAGTTGCCTGCCCCCGTACTGGTTGATGGCGTACCAGTTTTCGTCGGACGTGAATGATTTTTTCAGCCGGAACCCGTAAAAATGGTTCATGGGTATTTTGCGCTTCACGAGCGGTACGCTGAGGCCGATAAAAACAAGCCCTGCCACCATATTGCTGATGCCGAGGATAAAGTTCATGTTTTCTTTGCCTCTATTTTAAGGCGATGCGGAAAAGCTGTACCGTCTGCATTGATTGACGGTCAGGCAGTTCACACTATGCGCAAACGTTTAATGAAAATATGCGCAGAAAGTCTTTTATACTAGAAACGATGCCGGATGGGAAGGTAAAAAATATTCTGGTTATCCACCTCGCTCAAGTTCGACTGGTCGGCACGGTGGCCGCCCCTACGAAATCTCCGCCATGCCTCGCAGAGCAGGCCACCGTGCCGGCCGTAAAGGAAATGATTGTCGCCATTGGGTTTCAGCTTGAGGGAAGTGGATAAGCAGAAAAAGTATTTTCCTCCCGCGCTCCCGCGCTTGAAAATATCGTTTTTTTAACCTATTGTAGACAACATTGGTTTTCATTTTGGCGCAAAGCCGGCATTCTGTTTTTTAAATGCGGCCTCTGTTTTTGCAACGGCGGCATTTTGGTCATCGATCCGGATCAGGAAGGAGGAAAAACCATGTCACAGGAAATGACCAAATATGGCGTCGGGTCCCGGTTCACTATTCTGTCAGTCATTTATGGCCTGATCCTGGTGCTTGTCAGTATCTTCTTTGATCCGGTTTTTAAAATTCCTTATGTGCCCTATAAATATCTGGTCATGGCGGGTGTGCTGCTGATTGTGGCTGGGTTTCCGTTCTATCTGTCTGCACTGGTGGGCGTTATGCGGGCATTTGAAGAAAAAAAGCTGCTCACCAACGGAAGCTTTGGCATGTGCCGTCATCCGGTTTATGCGGCATGGGTTGTTTTTTTCGTGCCAGCTATCATGCTGTTTTTCAATACCTGGCTGGGACTGACCGCGCCTGTTTTCATGTATGTGCTCATTCGTGTGCTGGTTGACAAAGAGGAGATTTATCTCGAAGAGATGTTTGGCGAAGCGTATCTGATCTACAGAAAACGGGTGCCCCTGGTGCTGCCGATCGGGTGGTTAAAGCGAGGGTAACCATAATCCGGATCAGGTGATAAGCGAGGAAACCCATGCACAGGCCTTTTTTAAACGTCGGCTATATTGGTTTACTGGTGTTTGGCATGAGTCTCATATTGCTGATGGTTTTTCCGTTCACCGCTTCCCGGCTGCCGGACGGGTTTTTTACACCGGTTATTGCATTTGAGTTTGTGCAGACCCGGGTGGAGGTTTTGCAGATGTTTTTGCAGACAAACGGGGCTGTCCGCAAGGACCTGGTGGATGCCATGAATCTGGGAAATCGCCTGGATTATATTTACATGGTGCTGTACGCCCTGTTTTTGATGGTGTTCAGTGTCAAATGCGCCCAGCTGTCGGAAAAACGGATGTATTATATTGGTGCGGCCCTTTCCCTGATGGTGCTGGGTGCGGATGCCATGGAAAACATACAGCTTTTTGCCATAACCGCGGGGCTTGAAACCGGAAACCCGGAACCATTTCTCGGGCGTCTCTTTATCTTCACCTGGATCAAGTGGGGCGGAATCGGGGCGGTTTTCCTGGTGCTGGTGCCGTGGTTTTTAAAAGGGCGTATGTTTTCAAAAATCATTGCGCTTGCGATGATTATCACGGTCATGCTGGGAGTCGCCGCATTTCTCCGCCGCTCTGTGATCACCGAGATTTTTGCCCTGGGGGTGGGACTGGTGTTTCTGATGATGATTATTTATTGTTTTGTTGGAGTGGATCGTCGTTTTGGTCACGACACGTAATCATGCAATCTCAGGCGTGCTGCAGCGGAAGGAATCCGGAAAAC
Organism: Desulfobacterales bacterium; assembly: GCA_963675805.2. Lineage (GTDB taxonomy): Bacteria > Desulfobacterota > Desulfobacteria > Desulfobacterales > Desulfosalsimonadaceae > SURF-3. The sequence goes on from CAXXNU010000008.1 coordinate 423,413, forward strand.
GCCGGATTCCGGATCGGGCCTGCCCCAAAATGCTTTTATCCGGGGTCCGAAATCACGAAGTTTCTTTATCTAATGACCGGTTTAATAATTATTCATATTTTCGCGCAACCCGCCGCCGGCTAAGCGCTCTTCAGGAATTCGGTACAGTTCCGGGAGTTGTTTTTCGCCCTGTACAGCGCCTGGTCGGCTGCTTTGAGCAGGCGACGGACAGATACACTGATGGCAGGTTGTATGGTGGCCATCCCCAGGCTGATGGTCACATAATCTGCCGCAGATGAATGAAAATGGGGAATGGCCAGGGATATGATATTATTTCGCATTTCTTCGGCAATCTTTTTCGCGCCGTCACTGTCGGTTCCCGGGAGGGCGCAGATGAATTCGTCACCGCCATACCGGGCCAGCATGTCATTGGGACGCTTAACGGATCGGGAAAGTGTTTCTGCCACTTGTTTCAGGCACGCATCTCCCTTTCCATGACCGTAGTTGTCGTTGTATTCCTTGAAATGATCAATGTCGATCATCAAGACGGACAGCACGGAATTGCTGCGAAGCAGGCTTTGCCATTGTTTTTCCAGATATTCGTCAAAATGCCGCCGGTTCGGGATTCCGGTCAAGCCGTCCAGCTTTGAAATGTTATCCAGAAGATCCCGCTGATCCCTGATTTTGATATTGGCCTCAGCCAGCTTCCGGTATTGCTGTTCAAGGGTTCCCCGGGTTTTGTTCAGATCCCGTGCCAGGGCGAAAGCCATGCATGCGACGAGCTGCGGATAAAAAATTAATGCCGGGATGCAGGATAAAATAACGGAAGCATTGGCATTAAAAATGATTTGTGTTCCGGTGAACGGTATAACAACCAAAATTCCGAAAAAGAACCCCACGACCCCCTTTACGAAGAATCTCACCCCGCTGAATCCGATATTATTCATGCTCAACATGGCAAACAGCGTGAAGCCGGGCAGCAGGTTAAAGGACATCAATGGCACCAGAACCCCGCCAAGAAATGTCTCGACCATGCAATTTCTCTTCTCGGCACTGTTGATATCCCTGCTGCGGATTGACATAAAATACGCGATGTGCGGCCATAGAAAGCATCCGATGATGGCGTAAAGCCAGCAGACCGCCGGAACGTCAAGGTGATGAAACGTTGTGCTGACGGCCAAAAATCCGCATGCGCATCCGATGATCCGGAGCATGTAAAATCGCCGGGACTGGCTCTCGCGTATTTTTAAACGGACGTCTGATACTTTTTCTTCTATGCTTTTCATAGAACACAAGCTGAGATTGAATCCAAAATTAATATCTGATGCAGGAGCTGGATTAGTCGGCAGAGTGAGAGAAAATCGAATTCTGGTGTTAGTATAAAATTGATAGCGTCAGGTCAATAAAAAAATAACTAGCCGGCCATAAGCACGAATCCAAGCCACGGATCTTTTGAATTAAGAACCGAGAGGGTATGGGACTGGTGGCGCACAAGGAGGCGCTGTTTTTTAAAAATTTCCATAAGCGCAGGTGTCTGCCACAGATAAAAGGTTCTGCCGACGTGGTCGGTTTTCGCACCCTGCCCCTCTTTTAGTGAGATATAGAAAATACCGCCGGGCCTGAGGGCTGCGCAAATATTCCCCATCACCGGTACCAGCCGGTGATGGGGAATGTGAACCAGGGACCCGGCCGCCAGGATGGCGCCAAATGAAAGCGAAGAAAAATCATACGTTTCAAAATCACCGCAAATGACCTCGCACCCGGAATGCTGGCGGGCCAGGCGAACAAGGCCCGGGGACCGCTCCAGACCAATGGGGGAAAATCCCCGGTTTTTGAGCCACAACAGATCCCGCCCGGAACCGCAGCCGATATCGAGAACAGCGGCGTTTTCCGGCAGGGCCCGGACAAAGGGCATCAGAAAGGAGGACGGATCAACAAAAACCGTTCGTTTGAAGTAGGCGTCAGCGTGGTGGTGGTAGAAATCGCTCATATCAGGAATTGAAAAACGATTGCGCTTGACAATACGGTGTTAAAATTCTCTTCAAAGTGCTCATTATAGGCATAAACTCGGCTTTTTCATCGAATTTTGCCTTGTATTCTCCGCGCTCATTGCGTTTTTCAATATCCTGATACTTTTTTTGTGTGCGGACGGTCAGTTAAGCCATCCCAGCACCAGGGCCCGCTGCCGGAACGCGGCCCGGTGGAAAAAAGCCCATTTGGAGGTTTCAAATCCTTTTTTACCGGAAAGCCTGGCTGCGTGATGCCGGAATCCGGAGGCGGACAGGTGGTCCCATTTTACATCCCCCCGGATCGCCTGACGCCGCCACTGGTGAGGGTCGTACAGGGGTGCCATGGTATAATCCCGCCACCGGGCGCAACGGTTTTCCAGGCTGCCGTTCTGCGCGAAAAGCTCGCTCATGATTTTGTAGTCGTCCGGAAATTTCCGGCCAAGTCGCCGGTCCGGTTTCTTTCCGCTTTTGGCCGCCGCCAGAAATTCATAAATCAGTTCTGCGGCCCGGGTGCACCAATGGGTGTTGTTCCGGGTGATGCAATGGCCATCCTTGTTTTCATACCGCCAGAGCAGCCAGGGCTGATCCGGAAACTTAAACGCCTCCATGTGGCCGATGCGCGGGACAAATACATCCGCGCAGGAATGAAAAAATTGTTTTTCCCATTCCTGATCATTACGGTGCCAAATACTGCCCACATTGTTTTCCGCGTGGTCCCTGCCGGAAAAACCAAAATGGGAAAACGTGTCCGCTACCGTATGCAGGGCCATACCCAGGCGGATCAGCCGCATCCGCCGGTCTTTTTCGGAAAGCGCATCCTGAACCAGCAAAGTGGCGAGTTCGGAAGGCTCGCCGCTGGCCGGGCTGGTGATGTAGGTAAAGGTTCCAGGCGAGGACCACCGGATAGCAGCGGGCAGGAAATGAAATGGCAGATAAATTTTTTTCTGAACATTCCAGGAAAACCCTTCCAGATTGTAATGGGCCGTGCGGGCGGTGTCGAAGTACTGGTCTTCAAACGGCCGGATGGGTTCGCTTTCCGTGGCATCATCCACATACTGGGAGGCATAACTGATAGTGGCGGCGTCTGATTTTGAAAAACCGGCAAGCGCTGCCAGCCGGTAGATAGCGTAGTAATGAAAATCTTGTTCCATAATCAGGTCCCGGAAGTCACGTTAACGTTTACAGGATGCTGGAGGAAAACTTTTAATAACACAGTGTTTTAAGATTCGCAAGAGATTGGAACCGTGCCTCACGGTAAATTTGTTCTAACCACAAAACCCGTAACCACAAACCTTTTGACATAATGACGGTCGGCACGGTGGCCGACCCTACGGCGTGTGTCGCAGGGCTGGCCACCGTGCCAGCCAATCAAATTGAATAGAACAAATTTACCGTGACCGCTGCCTTAAGCGACATGCTCCCTGACCCGGCGTGCCACTTCCGGCAATATCTCTCCGGCTTTTGCGGTAATCAAAAGGTCACATAGCTGATCATAGGGAGTTTCAGAAAGATTCACAATGGCAAGAAACGCACCGTTCCGACGGGCGATGTCCGGCATGGTGGCGGCCGGGTTCACAATCAGGGTGGAGCCCACGGCCAGAAACACGTCGCAGGCCTGGGAAGCGGAAAACGCGGCGCTGAGATCCTGTTCCCGAAGATTCTGGCCAAAGGAGATGGTATCTGGTTTCAAATAGCCGCCGCAGGCGCAGAGCGGGGCTTTTTCGCCGTTTTTGATACGGGCCAAAGTTTCTTCCACCGGCGCGAGCTTCTGGCAGGACATGCAGCGGATACGGGTGGTGTTGCCGTGGAGTTCAATCACCAGGTCTTCGGGCATACCGGCTTTCTGGTGCAGGCCGTCAATGTTCTGGGTGATCACGAGATCAAGACGTCCCATCTGATACAATTCCGTTACCGCGCGATGGGCCGCATTTGGGCTGGCTGCAAAAAGCTGCTCGCTCATTTCACATTTCTGTTCCCAATATCGGATGCGGGCGGCTTTTGATGACATAAATTCATCAAAATAGACCGGCCGGAACTGGTCCCAGATACCGCCTTTGCTCCGATAGTCCGGAATGCCGCTTTCCGTGGAAATGCCCGCGCCGGTGAAAACAATATTTTTCCGGCCCCGTGCAAGTTTTTCAGCGAGCAGATTTATTTTATTTTCCATGATCCTGTTTCCTTTCTTGAAAATACGGCAGGTATTTTCTAATTTAACATAAAATCAATTCTGATAAACAGGGAAAAATACAGAAAGGAGCCAGATATGAGCGATATTCGGATGACAGCGGAAGTGCGCACGGATTATGACTGCGAAGCCACGGGAATGCCGGCGGAAAGATGGGGGGAAGCGGTTTTCAAAATCGGAGACGAAGAGCTTGTCATGGAAGTGAGCGTCGAGAAGGACGTGATCGTGGCCCTGATGGCCGGAGAAGAGGCTGTCTGGAAAGGCACCTTGGCCGGGTTGAAAGAGATGCTGCAGAGTGCTATTAAAAAAACGTAGTTTTTTTAACCAAAATCATCAGTTTAACCGAAATCATCATAGGCAATCATTTCCGGTTCTACGCCGTAGCTGTCCAGCATGTTCCGCACCGCGCTTAGCATGAGCGGGGGGCCGCAAATGTAATATTCGACTTCCTGGGGGTCCGGGTGGGTGCTTATATATTCATCTTCAAGACATTGATGGATAAAGCCGGTCATGCCCCCCCAGCGGTCTTCGGGCAGGGGATCGGAAAGCGCGATATAAAAATAAAAATTGTCATTTTCTTTTTCCAGGGTCCGGAATTCTTCTTCGTAAAATATCTCTTCCTTTGACCGGGCCCCGTACCAGAAGGTGATTTTCCGGTCGGTTTTCAGGGCGTTCAACTGGTGAAAAATATGGCTGCGCATGGGTGCCATGCCGGCCCCGCCCCCGATAAAACACATTTCCCGGTCTGTGTCTTTGGCCATAAAATCACCGTAAGGTCCGCTCAGGGTTACTTTTTCCCCGGGCTTCAGGCCGAATACATAGGAGGACCCCACGCCCGGCGGCACGTCCGGTTTTCCCGGCGGCGGCGTGGCGATCCGGATGGTGAAACGCAGACGCTGGTTTTCCGACGGCGGGCTGGCCAGGGAATACGCCCGGAATACCGGTTCCCGGGATTTTGATTTCAGCTGCCGCAGGTTAAATTTTTCCCAGGCCGCGGCAAACCGATCCGCCACATCAAATTCCGCAAATTTAACTTCATATTCCGGAATGTCGATCTGGATGTAGGCCCCGGCTTCAAAATCCAGTGTTTCGCCATCATCCAGTTCCAGCACCAGTTCCTTGATAAAGGTGGCCACGCTATGATTGGATACCACAGTGGCGCCGAATTTTTTTATACTGAAGATTTCCGGCGGGATTTCAATTTTCATATCCTCCCGCACTTTAACCTGACAGGAAAGCCGGATATTTTCCTTTTTCTCCATGCGGGTCAGGTGGGGCAATTCTGTGGGCAAAATGTCCCCCCCGCCCTTTTCTATTTTGCACCGGCACTGGCCGCAGGAACCGCCGCCGCCGCAGGCGGATGGAAGAAAAATGTCGCTGTTCGACAATGCCGCCAGCAGGGAGGTGCCGGCCCTGGCCGTAACCGCCTTGGACGTGTCATCATTGATGATGATGGTCTGGTCCCCTTTGCGCACCACTTTGGCTTCCAGAAAAAGGAGCATAAAGACCAGAACCAGAATAACGGCGGTAAATATGGTTATGCTGAGGGCGAATATCAAAATACGATTCCTGAAAAAAGCATAAAGGCCATGGCCATCAGACCGGTGACGATCATGGTCAGCCCGTATCCTTCCATTCCATAGGGCGGATTGGCGTAGCGCAGTTTGATGCGGATGGCGGCCATGGAAACAATCGCCATGAGCCAGCCCACGCCGGAACCGAACCCGAACACCACGGATTCGATGAATGTATGGTTACGCTCCACCATAAAGAGCGAAGTGCCCAATATGGCGCAGTTCACGGCAATGAGCGGCAGAAAAACCCCCAGTCCCGCATACAGGGCCGCGGAAAACCGGTCAATGATCATCTCGATGGCCTGGACCATGGCCGCGATGACCGCAATGAACATGATGAATTTCAGAAAGCTGAGATTGAGATTGGGAAACCCCAGCCAGTATAAGGCCCCCGGTGCCAGCAGATAGTTGTAAATCAGCCAGTTCACCGGCGTGGTGACCGTGAGAACAAAGACCACGGCAAATCCCAGCCCGATGGCGGTGTCAATATTTTTGGAGACCGCCACAAAGGAACACATCCCCAGGAAATAGGCCAGGAGGATATTTCCGGTGAAGACGGAATTTAGAAATATGCCGATCAGGTTTTCCATTACTGATCCATTTCCTTGTTTCCGGATACGGCCTTCTGCAGCCACACCAGCAGGCCAATGATAATAAACGCGGCAGGAGCCAGCAGCATGAACCCGGCGTCCACATAGCCGGCATCGTAGATGAAATCGGGAATAATCTGAATCCCGAAAAGACTTCCGGAGCCGAAAAGCTCCCGGAAAAAGGCCACGATCAGGAGCACTGATCCGTACCCGAACCCGTTCCCTACCCCGTCGATAAATGCCAGATGCGGCGGGTTGGACAGGGCAAACGCCTCGGACCGGCCCAGAACAATGCAGTTAGTAATAATGAGACCTACAAACACGGAAAGCTGTTTGCTGATATCATACATATAGGCCCGCAGAAACTCATCCGTCAGGATCACAAAGGTGGAGATAATGGACAGCTCCACAATGATCCGGATGTTTCTGGGAATCTGTTTTCGCAGCACCGACACCATGAAACTGGAACAGGAGAGCACAAATGTCATGGAAAGGGCCATGACAAAGGCGGTTTTCAGCTGTACTGTCACAGCCAGGGCCGAGCAGATGCCCAGCATCTGGATATTGATGGGATTGTCCTTCCAGATGGGGCGCCAGAATATGCTGAGGGTCTTATTCATGAGCGTTCTCTTCGCACCAGGGTTCATGGGTCTGCATCCGGCATTGGAGGGCATTCTGCCGGAAGTTCAGGGAAACCGGCTCGTATTTTTTCAGAATCCGGTGCAGCCCCTGGGTCAGGTATTGGCCGGTCAGGGTCGCGCCGCTGATGCCGTCCACATAATTGGGCAGTTTTTCTTTTGTCACCTTATCCGCGGCGCTGCCTTTGGCAATGGATACAGCCACGAATTGATTTTCCGGATTCACGATTTTTTTGCCCACGAAATTTTCCTGAAACCACTGGTTTTCAATTTCGCCCCCCAGGCCGGGGGTTTCCGAGTGTTTGTACACCGTAAAGCCTTCAATGGTGGCGCCGTCGTCTTTGAGGGCCATGTAACCGTGAATTTTTCCCCACAGTCCGTTGGATTCCACCGGAATAATGTAGGAACGGATGCGGTTGTTCGCGTCCATGGCCAGGTACAGCGGCAGCAGGCCCGAGAGTTCAGGGTTTTCCACGGTTTCAGGGCTTACAATGGTCCCTTTTCCGTCCACATAATACTGAAATATATTGTCTTTATATAACTTTTCAATCTCATCGTTCGAATACTTCCGGCCGGGTTCGATCAGGGAGACAGATCGTAAAATGTTCTTTTTCCGGTCGATCTGAAAATTTTTTTCCTGCATGGGCTGCAGCCGGGTGGATGCCGCAGTCAGCAGAGAACTGCACACCAGGCAGAGCATCAGGGCAAACACAATGGATTTCATCCGGTCAGACATCACTAAAACCTAAAAAAACAGTTGTTAACGGCAACGCACAAAAGCGCAAATTCGAGGCGCGCAAGTCCCTCGCAATGATACGTACCTGCCGTACATTGAAGCAGCGAGGGGTGCAGCGCAACAAAGAATTTACGCTTTTTGCAAAGCCGTCAGACATTGGGAATCCTTTTCGCCATATGCAGCCGTATCTCGATAAAATCAAACAGCGGTGCAAACAGGTTCATAAAGAGGATTGCCATCATCACCCCTTCGGGAAACGCGGGATTAAATACCCGGATCAACACCGTGAGCATGCCGATGAAAAATCCGTACACCCATTTGGAAACCGTGGTGCCGGGGCCGGACACCGGGTCTGTTGCCATGTAGACAATGCCGAACATGAAACCACCGGCGGCCAGATGATACAACGGATTCACGTTTGCCCAGGGATTCAGGGGCGCGCTGCTGAAAATGCCGATCAGAAAACTGGTAGCGAGCAGCCCGACGATCCCGCCGATCATGACGCGATAGCTGGCAACCCCTGTGATAATCAGCAGCAAAGCCCCGATCAGACAGCAGAGCGCGGAAGTGGCGCCCACACTGCCCGGATAATTTCCCACAAACAGGCGGGTCAGGGTAAATCCGGCATCCTGCAGCATGGCCTCAAGAGAGTTGAATGATCCGGTTAATGTAGTCATGGCAAGGGGCGTTGCGCCGGTAACGGCCGCGGTTCCGGCATCCCGAACCGCCACCCAGACCGCGTCGCCGGACATCTGGGCCGGATAGGCGAAAAAGACAAAGGCCCGGGCCGTCAGCGCGGGATTGAAAATATTGCGGCCCGTTCCGCCAAATACTTCTTTGCCAATCACCACCCCAAAGGATATGCCCACGGCCACCTGCCACAGGGGCATGGTGGGCGGCAGGGTCATGGGATAAAGCAGACCGGTCACCAGAAATCCTTCGCTGATCGGATGCCGGCGGATCACGGAAAACAGAATCTCCCAGAAAAAACCTGCCACATAGGAGACAATGATCAGCGGCATCACCGTAAAAAGGCCGCTTGTGATAATATCGAAAAAGCGCAGTTCCCCGCCGGATGCGGCAACAGACTGATATCCGGTGTTATAGATACCGAAAAACAGGGGCGGCACTAGCGCCAGGAGCACAATGCTCATAAAACGTTTTAAATCAATGCCGTCCCGCACAAACGGCGCTTTTTCAGCAGGGATGGCCGGAATAAAAAAGATGGTTTCCACTGCCTCAAAAAGGGGCCGGAGTTTGTGCAGTTTTCCGTTTTCGGAAAAATGACGGCTGTTTTTTTCAAAAACCCGTCGAAGGCCGTTTTCCAGCTGTTTAAACACCCTGTTGCAGCTCCTTATGGTAGCGTTTTCTGGCGGAAATGAAGAAATCGGTCAGATCAATTTTGGACGGACACACAAACGAACATAATCCGCATTCCACGCAGTCCAGAAGACCATGGCCCAGCGCATCCTCTATTTCATCTGCGTACAGGCTTTTGTAAGTATACTGGGGCATGATATCCACCGGGCAGATGGCGGCACAGTATCCGCAGTTCACGCAGGGACGCTCCTCTCCGTGCATATCGGAATCAACGGCCAGCGGTCTGGACGACAGGGCGGACAAAACCGTGCGGGAATTGGAAAGCTTTGACCATCCGGGCCGCACAAAACCGAAAAATTCACTCGCATGGGATTTTTCAATGATCATCACGGATGTTTCATAATATCCCAGAAAGTTATCGCCGCTGCCGGTATAACCGGTGAAAAGCCCACCGGTCACCCAGAGCGGATGGGCGATATCAGTTTCCGGGGCAGCCAGGTCGCTGAACCGGACCCCTGCGCGGGTGGTGATGTGACAGCTGTTTTCCGCCGTGCCGTCGGAAAACGCTACCGTCCGTTCGGTGGGGTAGACGCCGGTCTGCAAAAATTTCCCGATCAGGACCACATCCTGGCCGTCAATGAACCAGTCCCGGTTTTCATCCGGGGATTGTTTGGTATGAAACAGCACCACCCCTGCATCAGAGGCCGGAAAACCGCCCCGGACCCGATGGGTCGGACGAATATCTCTGCGGATATCTATTTGAGCATCCGGCTGAACATCCGGATTGTTTTTTTTTGGTTTTGAACCGCTGTCATGCCAGGCGATATGAACTGTCCCGGCCAGTCGGCCAAGGGCTTTGATGCCCAGATCAAAAAAATGTTTATTGTCTTTCAGGTAGACGGACGCCGACGGCTGAAACGGGTCCGCAGACCCCAGGGGCACCCAGACGGCATGCGGTTTTGCCTCAGGATCAGCAATGTTGCGAAACGGCAGTTGACGGAGAAATCCCCACATGCCGCCGTTCATGAGATGCCCGGTGAGAATGTCCCGGGACATGGCGTCAATGTCTGATGCAGTGAACGAATCAAAAGACTCGGCAGCTTCCGCGTCATCCAGGCGGATGCGTATTTCTTTGATCACCCGGCGGGGACCGTAAACGATTTTTTCAAGGATCCCCCCGCCCGGGGACAGGAACCTGATGCCGGTATTTTGCTTGTCTTCAAACAGGGCGGTGCCGATTTTCACCCGGTCGCCCTCGGAAACGAGAAGCCGCGGTTTGACAAACGGAATGTGAACAGGCATGGCCGCCACATATTTTTTTGCCGGACGGCTCACCGTCCGCAAAGACGGTTTTCCGGCAATTTTTTTAAATGGCCATCCTTTTTTCACTTTAACGGTTTTCATAGAATTATTTCCATAGCACAAACGCAATCGTTTTTCGATATGAATTTTAAATTCAATGCACTGCCTGCATCTGTTCATGCAGCCGACGGGCCTGCTGGGCAAAGGCCTCCAATTTTGCGGTAATGAGCTGGGGAAACGGTGATCCGTCCGTTTCAATGGCCAGAAACGGCAGATCGTCAAAAGGTTCCAGTATTTTGGAGAGATTCGTGTGAGAACCATTGCTCCGGAGTTTGACATCCCGGTTCATGGCTTCCGTGAGAATGGCCTCAGACAATCTGTTGGGCATACATCCGAACGGACCCAGGGCGATGACGCCGCAGACCTCTGTCGCGATCTCATCAATGGCACTGCCAACCGTCAGCACGGCTTCGCCGGAGAGTTTTTCAGAAATAAAAGGAGCGGCGGTCTGGACGATTTTCGGAACATTGACCGGTCTGGCATGGATAATACCGGAATTTGAAAATGCAGCAGCGAGCCGGTTCTCATATCGATTCATAAATGTCTGGCGCAGCAGAAACCGGAGTTTTTGTCCCGGCGACAGGCCGGACCAGTTCCCATTGATTTCCACAATAAAATCGGCATACCGGAACCATTCTGCCACCGGCGAACAGATCACGGCAAAACCCATTTCCGCCATTTTTTCGTTCAGTTTCTGACGGGAAAAATCATCCCGCCGTACAAAAATTTCTCCGGTCAGGAGAATTCGGGGCACCTCATTCCAGGGCATTTTTTTGGGAATGGCCGCGAGTGTTGAAACCTGATAGGCGAGTTCCCGGCACAGATCATTAAAATTGCCTTTTGGAATCACTTTCAGGAGAGCGGAAAACGCGGTTTCAAATATCATTTCCGCCTGTTGTCTGTCTTCTGCATTGGCCAGCAGCAGGGAATGGATGTCTTCCATGACATCCGCGCACACTATAGCGCTCCAGGCTTTCTTGTTGTCAAACCCCTTGCCCATGGTGGAATAGGTGTTGTCCGATGTAAGGGAAAAAACCGCCACATCCTGCAGCTCAAGGCGCCGGATCAGGTCCTGCATAAAAATGGCATACTGGCCGAACCGGCAGGGACCGCTGGCGGAGGGCATGAAATACACCAGAATTTCATCTGCCTTTTTTTTGTGAAACGCATAATCCAGCATTGTTCCGGTGGTGAGGATCAGGGGAAGGCATTCTTTGCAGGAAGTATTGGCCCGGCCCAGCTTTAAGGTGGATTCATCCGCGGGCGTCACCGGCGCGACATGATAGCCGGCATGTCGGAATACAGTCGCAAGGGCACGGGTGGAAATCTGCCCCATGGAAGGGATCAGCAGGGTCACCCGGGGATCGGTCATGGGCAGGATATCGCCCGCGGAGGTGGTTACCGCGGGCGTTCCATTGCGCATGAAAGTTTTTGCCGGCTGAAATACGGATAACGGAGGTGTCGCGGCAGCCGCCGATATTGTCTGGATTTCCCGATACTGATGCACAATATCCAGAAACGCTTCAATCCGGGTCTCCAGGCCCGCGTCCGCGGTATGGCTGTCCAGTTCCAGGGTCAGCGAGGGTTTGCGGCCCATAATGGACCGGAAATAAGAAATCAGAAATGAATCCGGGCCGCAGGAAAAATTGGTGATATAAGCCCCGAACAACTGGGGATGCTTTTCCACAAACCGGGCCGCCTTTAAAATGATCTGACCCATGCCCCAGTACATCCCGGGTTTTGGCGGTTCATTTTCAAAGGGGAGAAAATCAAAGGGAATCACCTGAATCCCCCGGGACGCAAATTTGTGGGGAATGCCCATGTGGGCTTCTTCCACCATGGCGTTGTAAGGTCTGCCAAAAATCACCACCCCAGTTTTTTCCGGGTCTGCGGCAAGCCCTGCCAGTACCTCGCGCCCCTTTGCCTTCATCCGGTCATAACATGCCTGCTGAACCGAAATCGCCCGGTGAAATGCGGATTCTGCCGTTTTTCGGGAGGCTCCCATTTCCGCGGCGCTTTCCATCATGCCTTCAAATGCGCTGGCAATGCCGTTATTCATATCCATAAACGGCGTCAGCAACCGGGTGCCCTGTTGCTTGAGATCGTCCAAAAATGTTTTAAAAGCGGTCTTCAGGTAAAAGGGCTCTCCCTGAACAAACGGGCAGGCCTGGGCGTCGGAAGACCCGTTATTCTCAATGGGAATGGACCGCAGATGGGGCAGAAAAAGATAATCCGGCCGGGGGCTGGATTCGAGCAGGGAATAAAAAAATCCATGGGAGAGTTCCGCTGGATAGCAGAACGCGGAATTGCGCAGATCCCGGCCGCGTTTGGAAGGAGCGGCCGGCAAAACAACATCCATCCCCAAATTCGTAAAAAAAGTCTGATAAAACGGAAACAGAGAGTTGACTAGAAAACTTTTGTTAATGCCCACCGTGGGCTTTGGAGGGCCGGCGGTTTCAGGCCCGGGGCTGTCCAGGTTTTTAAAAATCAGATTTTCCCGGTACCGGACGAGATCCAGGGTCTGAATGTCAAATTCAAGGTGGCACCGAATGTTGTAATACCGGTTGCAGGCACCGCCGAACGGATATTTCTTTCCTTCGAGGATGATGATATTGATTTCACACCGGCGGTCGCATTTTTCTTTTCCGCCACCGCAGACAAAGGATTTACCATATTGTACGTCCCTTGCGGCCAGCTGATCCAGATCAAATGGTTTTTCCGCCATCACCCCCAGGTCCAGCCGCTTTTTAATCTCCAACGCCGCGCCGAATGCGCCCATGAGGCCGGGTTCCGGCGGCACAATAATTTTTTTGCCGGTCAACGCGGCCATGGCAAGCGGTACGGCCCGGTTGTAGCAGACCCCGCCCTGCATGAATATTTTTTTTCCTACCGGCCGGTTGCCTTTGACCCGGTTATTGTAGTTCATGCAGATAGAATAAACCAGTCCGGCAATGATATCGTGGTAGTCAATGCCTTCATGAATAGCGGTCTTGATGTCAGAAGAAATAAAGGCTGCGCACTGGTCATTGAAATTCGGCGGACAGGTGCCTTTCAGGGCAAAATCCGCGATGTCTTCCACCCGTACATTCATGGTTTCCTGGGCCGCCTCCGCCAGAAAGGACCCGGTGCCAGCGGAACAGGCCTCGTTCATGGCATAATCCGACGGCACGCCGGCGGTGATATAAGTGTATTTGGCATCCTGGCCCCCGATTTCAAACAGGGTGTCCACATCCGGATCAAAGTGCACGGCCGCCGCGGCATGGGCGATAATTTCATTGATCACGCCGTCTGTCAGGGCATGAAGGCCTGCAATCTGGCGGCCGGAGCCGCAGACGCCCAGACCGGTGATGGAGATTTCTGAAAGATCCGTGGTTTCGCGCACCTGATCCGAGATCGCCTGATAACATTTTCTGGCAGCCCCTACCGGATCACCATCGGTCAGAAGATAAACCGACGCCAGGGAGGCATTGTCCGATGCACGCAGCAACACCGCCTTGGTGGTGGTGGACCCCACATCAAGTCCGAGAATACAGACGTCTCCGGGTTCCGGCCGATCATTGGCCATGGTGTTGAATACCACCTGATCCTGGAACTGGTTCAGGTCCGGCAGCGTATCAAAAGAACTCGTATGACTGGCGAACAGCTCGGCCGGGTCCGCATGCCAGGCCGATTCTGTCTCCAGCGCCCATAAGGCGGCGCCCAGGGCTTCGAAACCGACGGCGTATTCCGGTATCTGAAGACCGGGAATCTCCTGTTTCAGGTATTCAATCATCATCTGGTTCCGGGTGGCGCCGCCAACGATCATGATATTTTTTTTCTCGATTTTTTTCAGAAGTTCCAGAATTTTATCCGCCATCATGCGGCAGAGACCGGCGGTGACCCGGGATTTTGGAATACCCTTGTTAATGGCGTGGGTGCAGTCTGATTTACAAAAAACGGAACACCGGCCGGACACTGCATAGGGGTCCGCCACCGCGGACCAGTGCATGGCTTCTTCAAAAGACACATTCATGCGCCGCAGCTGCTGATTGAAGAATTCACCGGTGCCGGACGCACATTTATTGCCGGTCAGGACATTGGAAATCCGGCCCCTGCGGTTCAGCACATAGGTCATAAAGGTCTCACCGCCGGCAGACACCAGAGCCGGCGCATCAATTCCGGGCGGTTTGACGAACCGGTAGGCCCACTCAACAGCTTCGGGTTCTGACAGGGACGGGAAATTGACCAGGTGCCGGAACCGGCGGCCGGTGGCCGCTATTTTTTGAAATTCCGGCAAATTCAGGGCGGACAGGGCGGTTTTCAGCTGATGTTTCGGGTTTCCTGCATGGGGAATGGTTTGACAGCTCAGCACCCGAACCGGATTTTCGCCATTGACGGCGGGATGATTTTTTTCAACCTGAACCAGAGAAATGGTGGACGCCCCAAGACAGATACCCAGGGCCTTTGTTTTTTCCAGGGTGTCAGCTTCAGCCATTTTATATTATCCTGATAATTTTCCGACGAAAAATCCGGGTATTGACCGCCGGCATTTCAGCCGGTGATGGGAATTCGCTGATAACAGAGGCGGTCTTTGTCAAAAACGCCGCATTCACCATTATCACTGGCGCCAACAATGATAATATATCTTTCGCGAGCATCAAAGAAAATCGTTTCGTCCGATGGGATCGGCTCCCGGGTTACCCGACCGGCCGCCCACCGAAACATGATGCTGTCATGCGAATGGCCGCAAAACAGGACGGAATAAGTTGTTTTTTTAAAGATATCGGCAGCACGCTCGGTTGTTCCGGTATCAATTGGTTCGTAGAAAGAGCGGATGGAATCAAACGGCAGCGAGTGCGCGTAGCAAATGTTGTTATCTTCCAGTCGCATGGGCATATGCTTTAAATAAGATAGAATTTTGATTTTCTCGTTTGACAGAATATCAAAACCAGTGCCTGCTGCCAACAGATTTTCCACCTGAAAATCATTATTCCCTTTTACCGCCAGAATATTGGCCCGGGTGACAGCGGTATAGATCTCATACAGATCATCATTGTCCTGGGAATCAAAAATGTCTCCAAGGTGAATCAAGGCCTGTACACCGGCTTGATATAAGCGCCGGACACCGCGCCTGATAGACATCAGGTTGCCGTGGGAATCGGCCAGCAGTCCGATTTTTTCCGCGTGCTCCATCATCGTGATCTGCTCCTGCCGGTCTGGTTTTGTCTTCATCTGTGTTCCCTCGGGCGCCCCCGATTCCGCAATATTTTGCATTTTATGGTTTTCAAATTACCGTATTACCCGAATGGTGTCAATCCGGGGGTGGAAGCATGCCAGATGTCCGACGGTCACTCTTTGAGCAAAGAGATCGGCATGATATGCAATGGCTTCACCGTTGATAAACTGAGCGAAATTCAGGCTTTAATATTTTTTGCAACAAAAAGACAACACCGTGGGAAATGGTTTTATCAATAACCGAGGGGTAAAAATTGCGTCTGATGGCCCTTTAAATATGAAAAAAATGTGGCATTTGCCCATATTTTTTGATAGACAGGAATGATTCATACCACTGTATTGATATTTTCATCGGCGCGGATGGCGGTAAATGCGGACACGCAGGGTACCACAGCCGCCCTGATTTTGCGGTAACAGCAACCATCCCCCCAAAGACGATAGGTGATTCAAGAATGGCAGATCAGTTGAGCAACGAAACATGGATTTTTGTAATTGTCCAGGATCCGGGCAAAAATGAACATTTTTTCGGTCTTGAAGACGCGGAAACCAAGGTATCCTATATCCCGGCCTTCCGGAGCAAGGAAGATGCCCAGGATTGCCTGATTCACCTGCCCACCCAAAAAAGAAAAAAATACGAGGTCCAGGCAGTTTTATACGGCGATCTGACCCGGGACGCTTTTTCAAATGATTTTTTTGTTTTCATGCTCGACGGTGACGGCAAAATTACAGATAAGATATATCCCGATTCCACTGATGCACCCGTTCACTAAAAAAGGGAGAAAATAGATGAAGAAAATTGGTGTTTTGTTTTCCGGCTGCGGTGTCTATGATGGGGTTGAAATCCAGGAAGCGGTCATTACCCTGCTGGCGGTGGACCGCAACGGTGCACAGGCCGTCTGCATGGCCCCGGATATTGATCAGCATCATGTGGTCAACCATCTGAACGAACAGGTCAGCGATGAGAAACGCAATGTTCTGGTGGAGTCCGCACGCATCACCCGGGGGAATATCAAAGACATCAAAACCGTGAACGCCAGCGATCTGGACGGCCTGATCATTCCCGGCGGATTCGGTGCAGCCAAAAACCTGACCAATTTTGCTTTCAAAGGAAAAAACGCGGACGTCAATCCGGATGTTGCAAGGATCGTCCGGGACCTGTCGGCGCTTGGAAAACCCGTGGGCGCCATCTGCATTTCTCCGGCCATTCTCACCAAAATTCTCGAAGATAAAACCCCGGAAGTGACCATTGGAAACGATCTGGGAACCATTGACACCATCGAGGAAATCGGCGGCATTCATCACATCTGCAGCGTGGACCAGATCCATGTTGACCAGACCAATAATCTTTTCACCACCCCGGCCTATATGCTCGGTCCCGGCATCAAAGAAGTGGCATCGGGTATTGAAAAACTGGTGGCGGCTGTTCTGGCCGCGGCATAAGGAAAACGGGCACCGCAAAAGGCCGGGCGCCCGTGAAATCGCAAAACTTTGAACGCTTCGCAAAAAAGACCGGGTTCCGTGCTGTCTGAATCCGGGCTTTTTAAGGTTACATCAACGTTATGTCATAATCTGAAGCTAAAGATACCGCCTGCCTGGTTTCAGAGATTTATCCTGACACCCGAAACCTGACACCTGCCCGGCAATGAAGAAGTGACGGTTGGTCTCAAAGCTGTTTTGCCCTACCCCAATCATTTTTTCAGCATCTTGCTTTAATCCGGCAGCAGATCGTAAAAATAAATCATGGCATCCGAACGGGACATAATGCCAATGATTTTATCGTCTTTTACTACCGGCAGTCTGCCGATATCATGTTTTACCATGATGCGGGCAGCTTCCATGGGGCTTTTGTCCGGTCCGATGGTGATATTCCGGGTGTTCATGAACGCCTTTACCGGTGCTTTGAACTGGGAGGATTTTTTAATTTTCTTAAAATCCCGCCGGGAAATGACGCCCACCAGTTTTTCATCGTCCACCACCGGCAGCCCGGTATACCCCTTTTCCTTGAGTAAATCCGCGACATCTTCCATGGGTGTATTCGAGGTGACGCTGCACACCGGATAAGACATCAAATCCGATACCAGCACCGAGGCCTGCTGATTGCCTTTGAGCAATTCAAACAGCCATTCCTTCAAAGCGGATGGATTCACGGATTTTACCATGACAGACCCGGCGCCGGGATGCCCGCCCCCTCCCATGCTCCGCATGATCGACCCTACATTGATATCTTCGACGCTGCTGCGCCCGATCACAATGCATTTTTCATTATCTTCATGAACAAAAATGCCAAAGGCGGCATCCACATTCAGAATATCCCGGTACATGTTGACCACCAGGGACAGGTTGTTGACATGTCCTTCAATGTGCATGGTGTTGATGCTTACCGTATAATTGGCAATTTTGGCCCGGGGCGCGGTTTTCAGCATTTCAAATAAAATGTTTTTCTGTTTTTCCCCGTACGCCGGCTGAAGAAACGTGGCAAGAATATTGAGGTCTGCGTTGTTTTCTAAAAGATAACCGGCGGCATAGGCATCTTCCGCGGTGGTGGAGGGAAAAGACAGATTCCCTGTGTCTTCGTATAATCCGGTTAAAAAAAGCGTCGCCTGCATGGGGGTAAGCTTGATTTTTTGTTTTCTGATTTCCCGGATCATCAGGGTGATGTTGGCACCGATACTCTCCTGGTGAATGGCAGATGGTTTCATATCACAGGGATTTTCATGATGATCCCATACGATGATGTCCAGATCTGTTTTTTCTCTGAGGGGCTTGAGTTTCTCAAGCCGTCCCCATTTGCCGGTATCCACCACAATCAGGCGCGTCACCTCGGCAAGGTCGATATCGCTGATGGTTCTGGTTTCAAAAAGATCTTTGTGAATGGACAAAAACGCCCGAACGTTCGGGTTCAATGTCTTGGGCAATACCGGAATTGCATCAGGATATAAAATCGTTGCGGCAATCACAGACGCAAAACCATCAAAATCAGCGCTGCGGTGAGTCGTGATGATTTGCATAAATATTCCTGTACGTCATGAGGATATCAGTGAACTGCGGAAAACGGTCGTCCGCAAAACTGTTGAACGCATAAGCGCAGATGAAGTGCATCAGGAAAAGCGTGAATCATGGAAATATTTTATGTTCTTAGATTTAAAAGTCAAGCAGTTTGCACTGTCAATCCAATAACTGTTTGATATTATGTATTTTTAATAAATAGGTAGGATCAAGTGAATTTCCAAGATCGCCTGATCCGCTCAATGATGACGATTCGAGTGTCGAAGCTATTGGAATAAAATGTTTTTTTCTTGACTTATTGATAAAAAAAATATTAAATTAGGTAAATTATCCAATCGACCATTCGGTCTTATATGTGGCCATGCCATACAGAGGCTTCCGAACCGAGCAAATGGACTATATCGAAAAAGTCAAAAAAAAAGATGCTCCGGAAAACAATCCCCAAAAATCGGAAACGCCTTTACGTATTATTGATACGGATCTCCAGGAAGTTCCCCCGGATGATATAATTCTCCGCACCGAAAAAACCATCCGGCGTAAAATCCTTATCAATATTCTGAATCACATCCATTTTACCGACGGCAAGGTCTCTGTCAATTTTCAGCACATCCGTGACAAACAGGTCATTTCTTTTACGGCCTTCCCCCAGCCCACATTCGGCAAATATCTGGCCTGCCTGTGGGAGGATCATCCCAATGTCAAACATCTTCTGAATGCCTATCATTTTAAGGATTTTGTTATTAACGACGGGCAGACGATTACCTCAGTACCGGCGGACTTTCGAAGCATCAGCACCCGGGGCATCTGCCTGGTGCTTCCCGAGAAATCTTCGCAGACCAGTTCCCGGCAATCAAAACGCTTTGGTTGTGAAAACATCGATGCCAGGCTGATCCAGAACAGTGTCATTTTTTCCGGCACCCTCGAAGAATTCAGCCCGACGTCACTGCAAATCCATATTGCTCATTCCCCATCCGAGCCGTTTCAGTGGATTAATCTGAAAAACCCGATCAATCTGGTGATATCCAATGAAGCCGATACGCTCTACAGCGGGGAATGCAGGATATTAAAGATTACCGGTTCCTCGAAGAAGAAAAAGGCGATTCTGCAGCCGGTGCATGACACCATCCAACGGTTCAACCCCCGTGTCTACAGGAGCAAGCGCCTGGAACTGGTGCCGTCGCCGGATATCGGATTCCGGCATCCGTTTACAGCAAAGCCCGTATCTTTGAAAGTTATAAATATTTCCGGTTCCGGCCTGTGCGTGGAGGACAGCGAAAAAAATGCCGTACTGCTTCCGGGAATGATTATCCCCTGCATGAATCTGAATTTTGCCAACAGCTTCAGCTTCCCCTGCCGGGCTCAGGTTGTATATCGCAAACCCTTTGAAGACGAAAACAACAAACGGGTCATCCGGTGCGGTATTGCTTTTCTGGACATGAAGGCCGAGGACCACATCAGACTTCTGTCCATGCTTCATCAGACGGATAATCAGAATTTTTATATCTGCAATGATATTGACATGGATGCCCTGTGGGAGTTTTTCTTCAGAAGCGGTTTCATGTATCCGAGAAAATATTCTTTTATCCATGATAACAAAAAGAAGATCCGGGCGACCTATGAAAAACTCTATTCCAGTGAGTCAAATATCGCCCGGCATTTTACATGGCAGAAAAAAAATGAGATTCTCGGTCACATGTCCATGCTGCGTTTTTACCAGAAAACATGGCTGATCCAGCATCTGGCAGCTGTGATGAGCAAGGACCAGCTGAAAGTCGGCATCCAGATACTGAATCAGATCGGATCTTACGCCTATGACTCGCACCGTCTCTTCTCCAGCCACATGGATTATCTGATCTGCTATTTCCGTCCCCAGAATTATTTTCCGAATCATTTTTTCGGGGGGGTTGCCAAAAATATTCAGGATCCCAAAATCTGTTCCGTGGATCCGTTTGCCTATTTTCATTACCGGAAATCCATTCCGTCAAATCCTGAATTGCCGGAAGGCTGGAGTCTCGATAAAACCGTGGCCGCTGATCTGGACACGCTGGGGACTTTTTATGAACACCACTCGGGTGGCCTGATGCTGGAAGCCCTTGATCTGATTCCGGATGACGAGGAAATGGCGGTCCGTCATAACCTGGCGGCCGAGTACGCTGGTATCGGCCTGAAGCGGGAGCGCCGGCTGTATACGTTAAAACAGGAAGATGCGGTGAAAGCCGTGCTCATGCTCAATATTTCCAATTTTGCGGTCAACATGTCGGATCTCACGAACAGCATCAGCATTTTTATTACCGATCAGCAGGACTTGTCCCCTGCTCTCTTACAGACCGCCATTTATTATCTGTCGGAAAAATATAAGGAAAAAAAATTCCCCGTTCTGGTGTACCCTGAATCATATGTCGCGGAAAACGACTATAAATATGAAAAGACTTATGTGTTGTGGATTCTGGATATGCAGCACACGGATGATTATTTCAAAAACTTCAACTATCTCATTTAACAGACAGTCCCGGGAACACAAAAGGAAGCCCACTATATGACGGACATGCGTGCTTATCAGTATCTGATGGAAAGTGAACAGGAAGCCCTGCGGCTGGATCTTAAAACCGATCGCGCGACCTTGGAAAACCAGGCCAGATGGGCAGGGATCCGCAAAGGCATGCATGTGGCGGATATCGGCTGCGGTGCCGGCAAAACCAGTTTTTTTCTGAAGAAGCTGGTGGGGCCGGAAGGCACCGTGGTCGGTGTTGACAGCTCTGAATTACGGATCAAAGAAGCCATCAATAATTTTTCCGGAGACGGCGTTGATTATATCTGCCGGGATGTCCGGGATTCGCTGGATGATCTCGGCGGATTTGATTTTATCTGGGTGCGTTTTCTGCTCGAATATTACCGAAGCGACAGTTTTGACATTGTAAAAAATCTCACCCGGATCTTAAACCCCGGGGGTATCATCTGTCTGATTGATCTGGATCATAATTGTCTGAGTCATTTCGAGGCACCGGAAGCCCTTTTGAAAAGCCTGAACGGATTGATGGATGTTCTGGTCAATGATAAAAATTTTGATCCTTATGCCGGCCGGAAGTTGTACAGCTATCTCTATGATCTTGGATTCGAGGCCATTGACATGGATATGCAGGCCCACCACCTGTTTTTCGGGGAAATGAACCAGGCGAACACCTTTAACTGGATCACCAAGGCGGAAGTGGCTGCCCGGCAGTCCGGATATGATTTTTCAGAGTTTAACGGCGGCTTTGATGAATTTTACGATGTTTTTAAACAATTTTTTTTCGATCCCCGGCGGTTTACCTATACCCCGGTGATTTCCTGCCGGGGCCAGAAACCATTAACATGCGCCTGACGCATTTGAATCTCCCGCAACCTCATTGTGTCATTTAATTTCTTTTGAATACAGCATGGTTCATGACCTGGACCCGTTCCTTATTCTATATGCAATGTTGAACCTTTGATATTCTATGTCCAGGAGTCTTTCTGGCTTCATCCAATTGCGGGGGATTTAAGAAAGCGATGCTGACACCAAAAATCTCTGCAGCCTGAAATTTGCCACGGAAGGCCATTATTGCAGGCCTGGCCTGTGCACTAAAGGTTCCCCGCCTCAGTTCCTGATTCTTTCTTTTTTCAAAAATTAAAAAATTTTAATCTGATTTTAACCGTGTTTTAATCTTTGCTGGTATATAAGTCGTGTAACTGGATCAGCCAGCAACCGACAATCCCGGGCCGCAAATGACGACGGGCTTGACAAAACCTGGAAAGTGATTACCGTAACTGCAAATTTTGCAGCCTTTTTATGTAACTATCTGGCCTTCAGGCGGTTGCATTGCCACAAAGCGCTTGCTTGGGCTATCCGGCAGTTTCTGTACAAAGAAGAATAAAATATAGCGGTATAAGCAGACGGTGTCAGGGCAGGCGATTCTGACACCCGGAATCTGTAACTTGTAACTTGAATCTGTTACTACCGGCATGTCTTATGGTTTGTGAAAATAACGCTGCATTGTCTGCTGTGATTTCCAATCCGTCTGCCGGAATGATTCACCCCTGAATGTGCTTTCAGCGGATATCCATGTAACGGTTACAGAAATTCCATGTTAAACATAAGTTAAACAACATTTTCACGTGTTCTGATCAAGGAGACGGCTATGGCAGTTGATGTAAAACAGATTGGCGAACGGGTGGCATCAGAAAGCAGTGTAATCAACCGGATCCGTGCCGAGATGCACAAAGTGATTGTGGGCCAGGAAAAACTCATTGACGGGCTGCTGCTGGCCCTTCTTTGCAACAATCATGTGTTGATTGAAGGTGTGCCGGGGCTTGCCAAAACCCTGTCTGTTACCACCCTCTCCCGGATGATTCAGGCAACCTTTCAACGGATTCAGTTCACCCCGGACCTCCTGCCCGCCGATGTCATCGGCACCCTGATTTACAATCCCAAAACCGGCGACTTCACCACCAAAAAAGGCCCGATTTTTGCCAACATCGTGCTGGCCGATGAAATTAACCGCGCACCGGCAAAAGTGCAGAGCGCGCTGCTCGAAGCCATGCAGGAACGGCAGGTCACCATTGGTGATGAAAGTTTCCGTCTGGATGATCCGTTTCTGGTGATGGCCACCCAGAATCCCATTGAGCAGGAAGGCACTTATCCATTGCCCGAAGCCCAGGTGGATCGGTTCATGTTCAAGCTCAAGATCTCTTATCCCACCAAAAAGGAAGAACATGAAATCCTGAAAAAAATGGCCAGCACCGCGCCGGCAGTGGATGTGACGCCGGTGGTGTCGCCTGAGGACATCCGTCGTTTGCGAAGTTTGAACGATGAAATATACATGGATGAAAAAATTGAGGAATACATTGTTAACCTGATCGAAGCCACCCGCCATCCGGAAATCTATAAGCTGGACATGGGCCAGTTGATCCGGTACGGCGCTTCCCCGCGGGCGACTATTTTTCTTGCCATGGCCGCCAGAGCCAATGCCCTGCTTGAGGGGCGCGGGTATGTGACACCCCAGGATGTCAAAACCGTGGCCGTTAACATTCTGCGTCACCGGGTGATTGTCACCTATGAAGCGGAAGCAGAAGAAAAAAAATCCGAAGATATTATCGAACAGATTTTGGAAACGGTCGACGTTCCATGATTTCAAGAGACCTCGCCAAAAAAATCCGGTACATCCAAATCTATACCAGCAAGGCAGTCAATGACTCCCTGGCCGGTGAATATGCCAGTGTGTTCAAAGGCCGGGGCATGGAATTTGATGAAGTCCGGCCCTACCGCATCGGCGATGATATCCGTTCCATTGACTGGAACGTGACCGCCCGGACCGGCGAGCCCCATGTCAAGCTGTTTGTGGAGGAACGGGAACTTACCGTTGTGTTTCTTGTGGATCTTTCCGCTTCCGGGTCTTTCGGCAGCACCCGCAAAATCAAAAATGAGGTGGCGGCCGAACTTTGCGCCCTGCTTGCTTTTTCCGCCATTAAAAACAACGACAAGGTCGGCCTGATCGTGTTTACGGATCAGATTGAAATGTTTGTTCCCCCGGCCAAAGGCACCACCCATGTGCTCCGATTAATCCGGGAACTGCTTGAGTTTCAGCCAAGAAAAGCAAAAACCAGCATTAACGCGGGGATTGAATATCTGGGCCGGGTCATCACCAAACGCAGCGTGGTGTTTCTGGTGTCTGATTTTCTGGAACAGGGGTATGAAAAACAATTGACGGTGCTCAGTAAAAAACATGATCTGATCGCCGTATCCATTACTGATCCCAGGGAAATCGCGCTCCCGGATGTCGGCCTGATTGAACTGGAAGACGCGGAAACCGGAGAACTTATTCTCATTGACACGGGAAGCCGCAAAATCCGTCAAAACTACGAAACCATGGGCATGGAAAGAAAAGACACGCTGAAAAAATTGTTCCGGTCCATGAATGTGGACCACATCGAAATCATGACGGATAAGGATTATGTGGTGGACCTTGTCCGGTTTTTTAAAACCCGGGAAAGACGGTTGCAGCGATAGCGCATCCGTCTCCAATTATCGAGAATTCAAAACCCAGGAATTTTTAACAGGATGTCAAAGGAAAACACAAACCAGACACTCAACTTTGACCTGCCGGCCAATCGTGCGGCCGTCAAAAATAAGTTCCCGATATGGCTGCCGGTGCTGCTTGTGCTGTTGACGGCAGCGGTCTGTGTGAATATCTTTATCTCTCTTACCCGCTCCGGCGCTCACCAGGCTTCAGCAACCCCAGAAAATGGCATGTTGCCGGCCCAGGAACAAAAAAATCTGGCACTCAAACTTGAAAAACAGGGACTCAACCATGCGGCCGTCCTGGCATGGGAGCAGTATCTCGCTGTTGCGGCACCCAATAAAGAAAACACCGCACTTATCTGGTATCGGATCGGAAAATTGCGGCAGGATGCCGGGGACTATGAAAAGGCCCTTGCCGCTTATTACCGGTCCGAGAGTTTTGGCGAAACAGCGTCCATTGCACCTGAAATTGCCTCACGAATTCAGGACTGCCTTGAATCTATGGGAAAATTCGCGGCCCTGCGCCATGAACTTGCCGATCGTGTCGGTATGGAATTGTCCGACGCGCCCCCGGATGCGGGTGAAACAGTGCTTGCTGAAATCGGCACCATGAAAATTACCAAAGCTGATCTGGACCGTCACATTGAAAGGGTTATTGACCAGCAGATGCGCATGTCAGGAGTATCTCTCGCCCCTGCAGAGCGGCTGAACCAGAAAAAAGCACTTTTCAATCAGCTATCATCGTCTGACAGCCAACAGATGATTCTTGGTCAGATGGTGGGAGAATCTTTGCTTTATCAAAAAGCCAGGGAATCCGGACTTGCGGATGATCCGGAGATACAAAACCTGCTTTTATCGCAGAAAAAGAGCCTGCTGTCCCAATTGTATGTGGAAAAAATACTGGCAGACAAAATTACCATCACCCCGACAGATCTGGAAACCTTTTTTAAGAGCAACAAGGAAACTTTCAGTACGGAAGAAAATCCCGAACCGGCTTTTGAGGATGTTAAAACCGAGGTTTATCAGACCCTCTATGCCCGGAAGGCAAATGACATCCGGCAGCAGCTGATGACACAACTGAAAGACGAATATGACGTGGTTATTCATCAGTCTGGTTTTTCCGGCCCTCCTTCCGGAAACACTGACACGGCCGGCCCGGCGGAGAACCACAGCCACAAAAAACCAAACCAGGACAAACATAGAAAGACAGATTCACCCGATTTTGACAAATTTATAAAAAGCTAATGATGATATTTTCGTCGTTGGTTGCCCCATAAGAAAACTCTGTCGGGAATATTTTTTATCCCGCAGAGGCGCAGATACGCTGAGATTTTATTCTCTGCGATCACTGCGGCTCTGCGGGAGATATGAATTTTTTACGATGAACTTACTTAGAAATCATAATAAAAATCGCCGGATCCTGATTCTGCTGGTTTTTTTCTGGGCCTTGTTTTACGCCTGCAGTCCGTCGAATGAGACGCCAGGGCCGGAAAAAACAGACGGCACGGCCGGGAATTCCGTAATTCACAAGACCGTGACCCGCGGGCCGGTTACCGTGGAACTGGATCTTGATAAACAGGAACTGACCATTGCTGAGCAGTTGAATCTCAGCCTGACCGTTATTTTTGATGAGGCCTGGGACATCATGCTCCCGGAGATCGGAGAAAAGCTGGACCAGTTTGGCATTGTCAGCTACCAGACCGAACCGCCGGAGCTGACCGCAGACAATCGTTCACGCATCCGCCGTTCCTATGTGCTCGAGCCGTTTTTGTCCGGTGAATACACCATTCCGGCCATGACGGTTCGGTTTAAGGAAAAAGACCATCCGGATGATCCGGTCCATGAAATCGAAACCGAGCCCGTTAAGGTGACGGTCAATTCCTTGCTCCCGGAAAATTTTGAAGAGATGGCCCTTCACGATATCAAACCGCCGGTGGCGCTGCCCAAATCCCATGCACTTTGGTTTTGGATCGCCGGCAGTGTGGGGTTTCTCCTTATCGCAGGGATCGCCGGTTTTTTTATTTTTCGTCATTTTAAAAAGCGGGCCGGCATTACTGTCGCTTTGCAAATTCCCCCCCATGAACAGGCATTTGCCGAACTCCGGGCACTGGTGGATGAAAATCTCGTGGACCAGGGAAAAATCAAGGAATTTTACCAGCGCATATCCGATATTTTAAGAAAATACATCGAAAACCGGTTTCACCTGAAAGCGCCTGAGCAGACCACCGAAGAATTTCTTGGAAGTATTCAGTCGGACAATGCCTTTAACACAGCGGAGAAATCCCTGCTCAAGGATTTTCTGATTCATTGCGATCTGGTAAAATTTGCCAGATTTCAGCCGGAAACCGGGGATATTCAGCAAACATTTGACAGCTGCAAGGCATTCATCACCGGTACCCGGGATAAGGACTGACGCTTTATGCTGCATTTTGAATCGCCATACGCGTTTTTACTGCTCGTTCTGATACCTGCACTGCCCTTTTTGCTCCGTTACACCGCCGGACACAGCGCTGTCCGGTTTTCAACCATTGCCAACGCGGCAAGGGCGGGACTTTCCTGGCGGCAACGGTTGTATGGCCTGCCAATGGCCATTCGTCTCATTGCCCTGCTCTGCCTTGTCATTGCCCTGGCCCGGCCCCAGACCGGACGCGAAGAAGTGGTGGACATCAGCAAAGGGGTGGCCATTGAAATAGTGATCGACCGCTCCGGCAGTATGGCCGCGGAAATGGAATACAACGGCCGCCAGATGACCCGGCTGGATGTGGTCAAAGATGTGTTTAAAAATTTTGCCCTGGGCGATGGCCGGGATCTTCCGGGGCGGCCCAATGATCTCATCGGCATCATTGCTTTTGCCCGGTATGCGGACACCATTTGTCCCCTGACACTGGCCCATGGCGCTTTGGAGCCGTTTCTGGATACCGTGAAACTGGTTCAGGTCCGTTCTGAAGACGGCACCGCCATTGGCGACGCCCTGGCCCTGGCTGCGGCCCGGCTGGAAAAAGTTGACGACACCCTTGCCAGCCAGCAGACCGGAAATAAAAAAGTCTATGATATCAAAAGCAAGATCATTATTCTGCTTTCAGACGGTGAGAACAATGCCGGCAAACGTGATCCCCTGGAAGCGGCCAATCTCGCAGCAAAATGGGGTATCAAAGTCTATGCCATTGCCATCGGCGGCGGTTCCGCCATGCAATCGATCCAAACACCTTTTGGCGTTTACAAGGTACCGGTGGGACATTCCGTAGATACCACCGCCTTAAAACAGGTCGCGGAAGAAACTGGCGGGTTTTTTTGGGAAGCAACAGACGCGGCCTCCCTTTCCGCCATTTACAAAGAAATTGATAAAATGGAAAAAAGCGACGTTGAATCGGTCAAATATGTGGATTACAAGGAAGCCTTTCTGCCGTTTGCCCTTGTCGGGCTGATGTTGATCGTCGCAGAAGTGCTTTTGTCTCAAACGGTTTTCAGAAAATTGCCATAAGTGATATGATCCTTCGAAACATCGACATGCTCCATTTTTTATGGTTGATTCCGGTTCTGGCCGGTGTTTATGCCTATGCCGCTTACAAGCGGAAGGCTGGACTGCAGCGGTTCATCGACGCCGGCCTCCTTGACCGGATTCCCATATCCGTCAGCCGCGTGCGGCGGTTCTGGAAATCAGCGGCAGTGCTGTTTGCCATGATTTTTCTTGTTATTGCCATGACTCGGCCGGCATGGAATCCCAAACCGGAAACCATTGAGCGCAAAGGCCGGGATGTGGTTTTCCTGCTGGATGTTTCGAAAAGCATGCTGGCGGAAGATTTGTATCCCAATCGCCTGGAACGCGCCAAACTTGCGATTCTTGACTGTATCGACCGCCTGGAAGGGGATCGCATCGGACTGGTGGCATTTGCCGGAACAGCCGCGGTAAAATGCCCGCTGACATTGGATTATGGTTTTTTCCGAATGATGCTGAAAGATATTTCAACCGACAGCATCACCCGTGGGGGAACGATGATCGGCGATGGCATCCGAAAAATCATGACCGATGTGTTTGATGACCAAGTCAAGGAATTCAAGGATATTATTCTGATTACAGACGGCGAGGATCATGACAGTTTTCCGGTGGAGGCGGCCAAGGCGGCGGGTGAAAAAGGGATCCGGATCATTGCCATCGGCCTTGGAGATGAAAATGAGGGCAAGCGGATTCCCATTACCTCGGACACAGGCACCAAAACCTTTCTTAAACACAAGGGACAGGAAGTCTGGTCCCGGCTGGATGCGGACACCCTGCGTGAAATGGTAAATGCCACACCCGGCGGAAAATATCTGAATGTTGCGACCGGCGCCATTGATCTTGGCAATGTCTATGCGCGGCTGATTGCCACGGCGGATAAAAAGGCCCTGGAATCGGAAACCATCAAACGGTATGAAGAAAAATTCCAGATTTTCGTTGCGGCGGCATTTTTGATTCTTTCCATTGAAATGTTGATCAGTGAGCGGAAAAGGATCAAACCATGATGCTGAAATTCTTTAAATACCTGCTTGTTTTGATGACCCTTTCCTGGGCAGCGCATCTGGCGGGATTCGCGGGCCCGGTGATGGCTGCCTCCAAGGGCACACTGGTTGAAAAAGGCAACACGCTTTTCCAAAACGGTGATTATGACGGGGCCCTTAATGCGTATGAAGAAGCCGCTGTGTTTGATCCGGAATCGGCCCAGATTCTTTTCAACAAAGGGGCCGCCCTTTATAAAAAAGAGGATTACGCCGCCGCCAGAGACGCCTTCCAGCAATCCGCTTTAAAAACCAAAGATATTGCTTTTGAGGCCAACGCACGATTTAACGCCGGCTTATGTTTTTTCAGAGAGGGCGAGCGCCAGAAAGACAGTGATCTGAACAAGACTCTCGAAGCCTATGGCGATAGCATTCAAACATTTCAGGAGGCATTGAAACTAAATCCGGATTTGACGGAAGCTGCGGAAAATATTGAACTGGTCCGGCTGATGATGAAATCTGTGCTCGATGAAATAAAACAACAGGAAGACGCTGCCCGAAAGCAGCAGGAAGCCATGCGCAAAACCGCAGAAAAAATCAAGGCTCTGATTGATAAGCAGACAGATCTTGTCAAAAAGAGCGAGCAGCGCACAACAGCGGAAGACAAAAGTCCTGCTGCCCAGGGCCATTCAGACCTTGCCGATGCCCAGAGCCAGTTAAAACAGGAGACCCTTGATCTCTCCAATGAACTGGCGAAACCGTCACCTGCTGCGGGTTTCGGAAATACCGGAGAACCGTCTGTTCATCCCTCAAAGCCGTATCTGGACACATCTGTTGAGGAACAGGAAAACGCCGTCACTCAATTAGCGGATGATGATATACAGAATGCCGCCGATCGTCAGAAAAGCTCCCTGGATGCCCTGAAAAAAGCGCTTGAGGCCATGACGGAGAGTCAAAACCAGAAAAACGGAGCCCAGCAGGGAGCGGACAGCAAAGGGGCTGCCCAGAATCAACCGGCCGGCCAGGAAAAGCCGGACAGTGCGCCTGAAAGCGGCAAGGAATCCGACAAAACAACGGAACCAACGTCTGGTGACCAGAAAGAGGCTTCAGATCAGGTTCAGTCCCAGGATAAAGAACAGGATCAGAAACAAAATCAGGTGCAGGCTTTTGAACTGGCGGATGATCCGGACAGCATTCTGGATGAGGAAAAGCAGAACCAAAAACAGCGGATGCCCGTTTCCACGGGAAAATTCAGAGAAGTTGATAAAGACTGGTAATTGGATAGGGACTGGTTGGTGAAAAACGTCATAATCATTAATGCCATTATGCTGTTCTGTTCGGTCTGGTTTGGTTTAAGCGGCACGGCCGGGGCCGCCATTCAGGCAGAGGCAGTGGTTCAGCAATCATCCGTGTACCAGGGAGAACCGTTTGTGCTGAACATCCGGGTTTCCGGCAGCGATCAGCCCCGGCAGCCGGACCTGACGGATGTGGAAGGATTTTCCGTGGCATTTCAGGGCGGTTCACAGAACAACAGCACGTCTATCACCATTGTGAACGGCAAAATGACGCGCAATACCAGCCGGGGGTATGTATTTTCATACCAGTTGACGCCGCTCCAGACAGGAACCCTGACCATTCCGCCTATTACCATCGAAGCCGACGGCACGACGGTGAAAACCCGCCCCATCCGGATCCAGGTGGCTGCTCCCGGAGAAACCGATGATGTTAAATTCCGGCTTTTTCTGTCCAAAGATGCCTGCTATGTGGGAGAGCCTGTGACGCTCACGGCGAAACTTTACCTGCGCCAGGAAGTGCGTACGGCTGATTTTACGATTCCTGTCTTGAGTAACACGGACTGGTTTTATATTGTTGATCCGGGAATTGAGCAGCAGCCGGCCAAAAAATATTATCGTATCCCCCTGAATAATGGGGAAGTGATCGGTGAACAAAACCGGGAAACCCTTGATGGCGAGGTTTTTACCACCATCTCTTTTCCCATGGTGCTGATTCCGAAAAAATCCGGGCGCCCGGATTTTGGAACAGCCACAGTGGCCTGCGACGTATTGACCGGATATCGCAACAACAGAGGCCGGAACCCTTTTAATGATGATTTTTTCTCTGATTTTTTCAACACCCGGCAGGGGGTTTATCAAAAGGTGGTGGTTCCCTCCAACCGTCTGACGCTGAACGTCAGGGACCTGCCCCTGGAAGGCCGGCCGGATAATTTTGCCGGCCATGTGGGTGAATTCCACATCAGCGCCTCTGCTGCGCCGGTGGAGGTTAATGTGGGAGATCCCATTACACTGACCCTTACCCTGAGCGGACCCGAATACCTTGATTCCATCAGCCTTCCGCCGTTAAGCCGTCAGAAACAGCTTCGCCAAAGATTCAAGATCCCGGAAGAACGCGCCACCGCAACAATTTATCAATCTGAAAAAATCTTTACCCAGACCCTGCGGCCGCTGGATGCATCCGTTACGGAAATTCCGGCCATTGAACTGCCCTATTTTGACACCCAAAGCCGCACTTATAAAATCGCTAAAACCGACCCCATCCCCCTGAGGGTCCGGTCCACCCGGATTATAACGGCAATGGATGCGGAAGGCCGGCAGGCGCCTTTATCAAACGGCAGTGAAGTGCAAACCTGGGACCGGGGCATTGCGTACAATTACGAAGATATTGACGCGCTGACGGATCAGCGTACCGGAATAGAGCTGATCCGGAGTCCGTTCGGGATCGGCGCTTTGGCCATTCCCCCGGTTCTCTATCTCGCTGTGCTGCTGGCGGCGGTTATGATTCGAAAAAAACAGACTGACGCAAAAAATTTGTATGCGAAAAAGGCCTATTCCGAATTGCGGAAAAACCTTAAAAAAATCCGAAAATCAGATGCCAGCGCATTGCCCCCCGATGCCGTCCTGAACGCCCTGCGGCAGTATCTCGGCGTGCGGTTGGGATTGCCGTTCCGGGCGATGGTATTTGCGGATGTGGCGCCGGTTCTCAAAGCAAAAGGCGTTTCCGGAGAATTGTTGTCGGAGTTGGAAACCATCTTCACTGTGTGTGAGGCCGGCCGTTACGCCGGCGCCGCAATCGAGACCGATATGTCTGAGCCATCGAAAATTTATGAAAAAACCCTGAAAATTGCCGGACAACTGGAAAAGATCATCAAATGATACGACCCGCCCGATTCATTATCATTGCCATATTTCTTACTGTTGTGAACATTGGGATACTATCCGATGGGTGCAGTGCTGCGGACGCCGCCCAAAGACTCTCCGATACAGAGATTTCCCAGTTATTTCATGAAGCCAATCAATTGTTTGCAAGCGCCAATCAGGCAGCGGCATCCGACCCTGAAAAAGCCGCGGACCTGTACCGGAAATCCCTTGTGCGATACCGGAAAATCATCGACCATGGGAACGTTGAAAACGGCAAACTCTATTACAATATCGGAAATATTTATTTTAAAACAAAAGACATCGGCCGGGCTATTTTGAATTACAAAAAAGCCGAGCAATATATTGGCAATGATATCAACCTTCAGAAAAACCTGGCATTTGCCCGGCAGATGCGACAGGACAAGATTGACGTTAAGCAGGAAACAAAGATTTTAACCACGCTTTTTTTCTGGCACTATGATCTGTCCTTTAAAACCCGGCTGTTTCTTTTTTTCGGGTCCTTTTGCCTGCTATGGCTGTTTGCGGGAATCCGGATTTTTGTCAAACGCCCGTTTTTCCGGGGCGCCGCGGCAGTTACCGGTGTGCTTTCCGTGATGTTTGCCGCCTCCCTTGCCATTGAATATGCTGCCTGGAAAAATACCATTGAAGGAGTGGTGGTCAGTGATGAATCAGTGGCCAGAAAAGGCAACAGCGTCTCCTATGAGCAGAGTTTTACCAATCCGCTGCATGCGGGAACGGAATTCACCGTGCTTGAAAACCGTGGTGCCTGGATTCAGGTTCAGCTCCCGGACGACCGGACCTGCTGGTTGCCGGCCGGGGATGTTGAATTGGTGCGATCGTCCGGTTCCCTTGACCGGATTTCATAACAACCAGCCGAGAAATGAGATGCCGGGACCGCGATTCTGACGCCCGCCACCGGAAACCTGGAATATAAAACCCGGACCTGTTATCGCCGATATGGTAAATGAGTTGCAAGTTTTTCAGACGGGTTTTTCATCACCGTTCCAGATGGCAATGCCGCACCGCTGAGGCATCCAGCATCCCGGGAAGCCCCCCCCGGTCCTGGGGCATAAAACCCAGAGATTTTTTCCACACTTCATCATCTTCCATGCAGAAGTACAGCGTCACATCCGGTGCCAACGCTCTGATACAGGACACAATGGTTTGGTAAAACCGGATGCGCAGGGGTTTGAAATACCGCATTTTTCCGTCAATGCCTTTCACAAATTCACCGTAGACAATTTTTGACTGCGCAAAGCGTTTTTCCACAATGGGTTTCAAATCCGGCATAAACCGGAACGATCCCAGGCTGATCCAGACGATATTGTCCGCTGCAATCGTTTTAAACAACTGCTCGATAACCTCCTGGTAGTCTGCTTCGCAGCCCGGGTAAATCACCAGCGGATCAAAATGAAAGGCCAGGGGATAGCCCTTTGCCTGGCATTTTGCCGCCGCTGCCAACCGGGCCGGAATACTGGCCGTGCCCCGCTCCTCGCTTTTTACGATACGGAACGTATTCAGCGACCAGGACATAATGGTTTTCCGGTTATGGGCGAAATTGAGGAGATGATCAATGTTGACGGTTTTGGTTTTGAGTTCCAGCACGGACCTGTTCTGGCGGGCAAATCTGGATATGAGCATCTCTGACAAAGGATAAATCGTCTCCCAGATCAGGCTGTCCGTGAATTCGCCGGTGCCGATGCGGATCTCCGGATTTTCGGAAAACCAGTGATCCAACGCGGCTGTCATGTCGTCATGATTGACAAAAAACTGGAGCACCGGCGGATGAAAATAAGACTGGAGGATGCAGTAGGCGCAGTCCATTGTGCAGAAGGTTCCCACATGGAGAATCATGTAGTTGCAGCAGGTGTAATACTCTGTTCCCGGACACTGCCGGATGAACCGGCCACGGTTCTGGGTGAGAAAAAGAATTTTTTTTCCCTGGTCCACCGGAGAATCCGAGGCTGCAATCTCGCGAAACATGTCATCCGGAGCGTCAATGACATGCGAATTCAAATTCAGACGGCGCATGATATGGCGCGTTACCGGAAAATCAAGGACCGCCGCATCAATATAAAGTTCAGTGATTTTCAAAATTTTTATCTAAAATGCGGTTAAACGCAGGATGACCGTGAAGGCGATCAAGGGCCTGCATCATGGTTTCAAATTCTTCCCGGCAGGTGAACCGCCCTTGAATGGAAAAAACCGTTCCTTCAAACTCCGCTGGCGGAATGAGGCGGATGGTATCCGGCAAATGGAGCTGGGTCAGATGATCCAGAAATTGTTCTTCAAACCGCACAATTTCAGGATATCGCATTTGCCGGAGACAGGCGCGAAGGCGTTTGATTTTCCGGTTCCGGTCCATATCTGTATCCGTCACAATGGCGCGCACCGGATTATCGTCCAGAATATCGCCGACACCACAGCCTTTCAGTCGGGCAATTTCTTTTGCCAGCCGGATGATTTCCTTCTGATGGTTCAGCGTGGGGTTTAATTTTTCGAATAATCGGGCAAGGCCGAGAGCGTCCGGTTTTTCAAGGGTTGTCAGTTCAAGCCCGATACTGAGCGGAATAATATCCGCAGCCAGCAGGTCCTTGAGCTCATCAAAGGCTGTGTTGATTTTGAGAAGTTTCGCCAGAAGTCCGGGATTCAGGATCAAACCAGCGGTTGCGGCTTCCCGGAAGAGCACTGTTGGATCACTCACAAAACCGGATAATTTAGCGGCAGCAAGGGCCTGTTCAACCACATTTAATTCCCGGATGCTGGTGTTGTCAGCGATAGAAAGCAATGTCAGCGCCAACTCGTTTGAATCCGCCGGCATCACGCGCGCCGCAATGGTTGGCGATCCCAGACGGATGCATGCTGCAATGCGCCGGAATCCACAAATAATGGAAAAGGATTTGCCGGGTTCCGGAGTTCCTGGCCTTTGAAACAGCACCGGCGGTGTCAGCAACCCCACATTTCGGATGGATTCGAAGAGATCGTCCGGGATGGCCCTGGAACGATTATCCGTGGTGATTCTGAAATCCGTATCATTGCAGTCAATATCGCTAATGTCGATTTGACGGATATCGGTGGAATCAACAGAGAGCCGCATAAAAATTATTCGGTCAGGGAGGTCAGGGCTTCCATGTATTTGCGACGGGTATTGACGATCACTTCATCCGGCAGCGATGGCGCGGGCGGGGTTTTGTTCCACTGGATGGATGTCAGGTAATCCCGGAGGTATTGTTTGTCATAGCTGTTTTGCGGTCCCCCGGGCTGGTAGGTTTCTTTGGGCCAGAATCTTGATGAATCCGGTGTCAGCACTTCATCGATCAAAATCAGCTGATCGCCGAATTTGCCGAATTCAAATTTGGTGTCCGCAATAATGATCCCTTTTTCAGCGGCCAGAGATGCCCCTTTTTTGTAAATGGCAAGGCTCAGATCCCGGACGGTTTCAGCCAGTTCCGCTCCGACGATGCCCACCGCCTCATCAAAACTGATGTTGATATCATGGGCCCCCTGCTCTTCTTTGGTCGACGGGGTGAAAATAGGTTCGGGAAGCTGCTCGGATTCTTTCAGCCCGGACGGAAGGGAAATACCACAGACGGTTCCGTCTTCCTGATAGGATTTCCAGCCGGATCCGGAAATATATCCCCGAACAACGCATTCAATGGGCAGCGGTTTTGCCTTTTTGACCAGCATGCTGCGGCCTTTCAGGGCATCCGCATAGGGGCGACAGGCCGCGGGAAACGCTGCGACATCGCTTGTAATCAGATGATTTTCTACAATATCCGCCATAACATTGAACCAGAACAGGGAAATCCTTGTTAAAATCTCACCTTTTCCCGGAATTGGATCAGGCATTACCACGTCATAAGCGGATATACGATCTGTTGCGATCAGCAGCATTTTATCGTCTACATCATAAATATCCCTCACTTTGCCGCGTTTAATCAGGTGAAGGTCTGAGAAATCCGTTTCAAAGATGGCTGTATCCGTCATTCAAAAATCCTTGGGTTAATAATCATTGGTTCTATTGGCTGAAAACCTAATCCGTTACTTTCAAAAAAAAACAACAAATTATTCATTATATTGTTTATTGAATTCATTAATATATTTTTTCAAAAGGGTCATTGCTTCGGGTTTGACCTCGATAAATTCAATACCGGCTTCAAACATATTAGCCGCGCCCCGGTTGGTGTAAACCACTTTTCCTTTGATATCGACCAACTCATCCTCTATTCCGATGGAAATGAGCAAGATATACTTGGTCTGGATTGGCTCATTTGTTTCCAGCTGCAGGCCGCTCTCACTGATGTTCAGTGTCCGGCCCATTCCCTGGTTCCATTCTTTCCCATCCGAGTCAAGGGTGACATAGGACAGCAGATTGAGTGAATCAAATCTTTCATGTTTGCGTTTATTAATTCCCATCTGGCAACTCCTTATTTCCGAGAAATATGTTGAACTCTGAGAAAATGATTTTTGATTGTTTCAAAAGGTTGAATCCTTTACCTTCTGTACAAATAAAATGCGAAAGAATCAATAATCATTCAGCCGTGCCGGCATTTTTTAAAATTTCCATGAGACGGCCGGAAGTCACGGACAAGCAATTGGCCGTATGCTGCACCATATTCTTCATTGCATCGGACAATTCATCATACCCTTCTTTCAGGTCAATCAGATCAATGGTTTCCGTTTCCAGATCATCGGATGCGTAAACGTCTGCTGAATGCGGCTCATGGGAAGTATTCAAAAATGATATATCGCCGATAAAATCCCCGGGCTTTAACAGACATAAGTGGGTATTTTGATTATGAAGCGACTTAACCACCACTGCCTGGCCTTTTGTTATTCTGCGGATTTTATCATATCCATTTTCAGGATAGGCCAGTGGAACCAGATCTTTGGTGTTCTGGACCAGCCGGTCGTTTCTCAAATACGCTTTTGTGCAACCGGTGGTTATCTGGACCAGCCGGTTTTCAATGGAAGTAAAAACATCCTGGAGAGTCGGCGAAATTTTGGAATATTCTTCAAGGATGCGATGAAAATCCAGCACACCGAGCTGAACATCGGTGATGGCTGTCACCGTGGCGCTTCGGACATATCGTTTCTTTTTTAACGCATTAATGGAACCGATAAAGGCTCCTTCGGTCAATTTATTGATCGGCGCCCGGCCTTCCGGCAAAACCCGGACCACCTCCACCGTACCTTCCAGGATGACCCAGAGCCAGTTTCCGAATTTTTCCTGCGCAACAATTTCCTGCCCCTGGGAAAACTCGTCCTCATCAACAATATAGAGATAATCCACCAGCGGGCCTTTGATTATCGGAACGCCGGATTCGTCTCTGCGTTCCGGTATGACTTTTTGGGGGGCGGACTGTCCCAGCTTTTCGATCAACCCGTCATCCAGCATGCGCAAACCGTCAAGAATCAGCTCCATCCGGTTTTTTGAAATGGATCGGCGCCGCAAAATTTTTTCATTGTAAAATTCAAACTCCGCATCCAGCCATCCGAAAAAATCATTCAGCGCAGCCTGTCCTTTAATATCTTCAAATTCCGCATCAACCGGATTGCCGTCAACGATATAAATATACCCGATACGTTCACCCTGGCCCCGGATAAGTTTCAGAATGCCCGTGCTGCCCGATCCGCCAAGCAACTGGAGCAGTTCGCCGAGGTCAAGAAAACTTATGCTCCCCTTTAACGCGACGTTAGAAGTGATCATGATATGCTACTGCGCCCATTTGAATTCGTTCTGCAAAGACTGCAATGTCAGTTTCAGGATGGCCGTCAGTGTATTGCCCACGCCATTTCCGGACAATGCACTGGCCGGAAACGACGGTACTTTCAACTGCCGGTTCAGTTCGTGTTCCATTTTCTTAAGCGGCATGACGGGCAAGCCCTTGTCCTCCAGATCGCGTTTATTATATTGCAGCACCAATGGTAATTTCCGGATATTCAGACCCATTTTCTGAAGATTTTCATGAAGATCTTTCAGCGATATCATGTTCTTTTCCCGTCGCACCGCCAGGGAATCCGCCACAAACACCACCCCGTCAACGCCTTTTAAAACAAGCTGCCGGGTGGCCTTGTATTTCACCTGGCCAGGCACTGTGTAAAGCTGGACTTTTACATCACACCCTTTGATTTTGCCCAGCCCGATGGGCAAAAAGTCAAAAAACAAGGTCCGGTCCCCTTCGGTGTCAATGGAAATCATTTTGCCGGTCACCTGCTTTTTAAACGCCTTATGGATATATTCAAGATTTGTTGTTTTGCCGCTGCGGCCCGGTCCGTAAAATACGATTTTGCATTCGATCTGCCGATTCTTGAGATTAATTACCGCCATGTAGCCGTCTCCAAAAAACTTTTCTTCGATTTTTTTATGCGCAGCATCAGTTTTTACCCGATCCTATCAGAAAACCGCGGTTTTAAGAAACAATTTTGATGATTTTGATTTCAAGAATAAAGTCTCCCTTTTTGGGGCCTGCATCAATTGTATGTTTATTTGAGACAAACCCTTCACCATAGAAAATAGCCACCGGCGAATAAAAAATCATATTCTTCAGCAAATCGCCCGGGCTGATACTCTCCAGCAACTCTTTTTCTTTCCGGAGAATGATCATCTGAATGTATTTGCCGGACTGAAAGCTGATTTCCAGCTCTACCTTTTCTCCTTTGCGTGAACCTCTGGGCAGAATCAACTTGACGGCGCTGATATCAAGAATTTCATCATCTTCCACTTCTGAATCCGGTTCAATGGTGCGCTGGGATTCCAGCTCATCGATTTCCTGCTCAAGGCCGGACTTGTCCATCAATTCGTTGAAATAGGCCTGAAGGCTTTCTGCTTCTTCCGGCGGGAAGAACTTTTGTTTCCGCCATTTCTGGTATAGAGAGACGGCGTATTCCCCATAATTTTGCTGCACCCAGCACCAGAGAATGTTCTTTGCCGCTTCCAGGCGGAGTTTGTCGTATTCAAGCAACCGGTTCAGCTCTTCAATGGCTTTGTCATACTGACCGAATTTGGCCAGCGCCACCGCGCCGCCCAGGGCAGCAGAACCCTTGGCCTCGGGGTCATCAAAGGTATACATCTCTTTCATGAGAGACCGGGCGTCTTCATTCACCTGGGCGGTGGGCTGGATTCTGTCTATTTTTTTTATTTTTTGATCGGTTTCTTCAATTTTTCGTTTCAGCTTTTTCAGGATGCCGTCCCGATTGCGGATACTTCGCGTTGATTTGACAAGGCCTTCCACGGCTTTATACTTTTCAAGGGCCTCCGCCAGCAGCCCGTGGGAAAAATAGAGTTCAGCCTCATTAAAATATTTTTTTATTTTGTCACCAAGATCCATGTTCATGCCCCGGATAAATGTCACTAGAATTCAATATGATGGATGGTATATAGCATAATAAATGGGTTGAATACACAAAAAATAAAACAATAAAGACGCATTTTACCTGACATGCTGTCAATTTCTAATTAATTCATTTTTCACTGCCCGGGCAAGGGCTTCCATTGCAAAAGGTTTTTTAAGGAACTGACCCGCTCCAAGTCTCTGGGCGGCTTTTACGTCGTCATTCACTGAAAAGCCACTGGCAATAATGGCTTTTTGTGCGGCCTTGATTTTCAATACCTCTCTATAGGTTTCAAGGCCGTTCATGCCACCTGGCATTATCATATCAAGAACCACTAAATCAAACGGGTTTTTCCGGATTTTATCAACGGCCGCTTCGCCGCTGTCTGCGGCAGCAACATGGTAACCAAGGGCTTTCAGCATTTCACCGGTGATATCCCGTTGATTCGGGTCATCATCCACCAAAAGAATACGTTCTCCGTTTCCCTTCAGATCGCCGGCAGACACTTTTTTAATCTGCACCGGGGTCATTTTTCGGGTCACGGGAAAATACATGTCAAAAGTTGTAAAATTTTGTTTGTTTTCCACAACCACATAGCCGTTATGATCCTGAACCGTATTCCAGACCACGGTGAGCCCCAGCCCGGTGCCGCTGCGTCCCATAATTTTTTTCGTGTAAAAAGGTTCAAAAATACGGTCGATTTCTTCCTTGGAAATACCGGCGCCGGTATCTGATATGGAAAGCACCGCATACGTACCGGGCTGAATATCCTTGAGCGGTTGTGTCACATTCCGGTTCGTGGTGGCAATGGTAATCCGTCCTTCGGCCTCAATGGCTTCCGCCGCGTTCTGCACAAGATTCATGATGCTTTTTCGGATATGCAGGCGGGACGCTTCGATGTTCAAAAGATCCGGGGCCAAATCACTTTTCAGTTCGATTTTCGCTGCTTTCAGGTCGAGTTTTGCGAATTCCGGAGAAATGAGATATTCTTTGATCACACTGTTCAGGTTCAGCACTTCTTTGTTGCTGGCAATCCCTCTTGATATGGTGGTGAGATCATTCACCACTGCGGCGGCGCGTTGGCCGGAATCCTGGATCACTTTCAATGCCTTGCGCGTTTTCTCGTCCAGCCCTTTTTTCATGAGCAGCAGCTCAGGATAACTGACCACGCCGGACAGAATATTGTTCAGATCATGGGCCACGCCGCCAGCCAGCAGGCCAAGTGCCTCCATTTTTTTTGATTTGGCCAGTTTTTCCTTTAATGTCCGGGTTTCCGCTTCCGCTGCTTTCCGGTCCGAAACATCCCGGAGCACCGAAACAAAAACCGTTTTGCCGTAGTATGCCATTTCTTTGGTCTGAACGATCAAAGGAAAAGATTCCTTATTTCGGCGCAGGCCGTCAATCTCGAGAAACGTTTGCCGTCGAGACGCCATATCCAGTTCAAAAATTTCTCTTGATTCCGGTGCGATAATTTCAATAAACGGCAGTTTTCCGACAACCTCCTGACGCGCATACCCAAATACTTTTAAAAACCGTTCATTCACCTGAAGTATTAATCCATTGTCATGGATCACAATGGCTTCAAGCGCTGCTTCAGAAAGCTGGCGGAAACGAACCTCACTTTCCCGCAAGGCTTTGATGGATTTTTTCAAATCCGTTACATCTCTGAAATTCATTACGGAACCAAAATTTTTTCCGCTGTAAATCAGCCCGCAGCAGACCTTCTCAAAAATTCTGCCGTCTTTTAACTGCAGTTCTTCAAAGGTTTCTTTTCCGTTTTTATAAAATTTGGAATGATAAGCTTCCGGTTTCTTGAGTTGTTCCAGAATAAATTCGGTGAGCGGGGAGACACTGGTCGATTCCCTAAATTCCGGCGGCATCTTCCACATTTTGAAAAACCGAT
Organism: Desulfobacterales bacterium; assembly: GCA_963675805.2. GTDB lineage: Bacteria > Desulfobacterota > Desulfobacteria > Desulfobacterales > Desulfosalsimonadaceae > SURF-3. Next base: position 464,950 of record CAXXNU010000008.1, read on the forward strand.
CGTTTGCATTGATGATCCGGCCGTTATTATCTGTCACCAGAATGCCATTGGACGACGCTTCAAATGTTGCCCGCAACTGGGCTTCACTGTTGCGAATAAGAGATTCAATTTTTTTCCGCGCGTTGACCTCGAGGGCCAATTGATGATTGATCTCAGCCAGGGATTTTTCACGGTGCTGGATCTGATCCGCCATAAATCTGAAATCCGAAATAATGGACTGAATTTCAGCTTGTTGAAATGGTTTGAACCGATATCCGTAATTGCCCCGGGAGATCTGATTAATCCCCTGCATCAGGGAATTGAGGGGTTTTTTAACAAACAGACGGATCAAAAAAGCCGTCAGAAAAACAAGGGATACCACCACCACCGCAAGCGTAAGGGTATTTGAAATCAGAAGCTGCCGTAGCGTGTCTTTGTAAACCCGACGGGTGAGACCAAGCCGGACTTCGCCAATTTTTTTTCCGTTGTGGTAAATGCCGGACTCACGGACAATCTGTTCCGGATCAGTGGATTTGGATTTATTAAAAATGATTTTATTATCGCTTTCGACATCTGAATCGTGGAATTTTTCCGTGACCTGAATGCTCTCAATGAGCTCATTCTTAAAATAGGATTCAGCAATTTTGACTGAAAATTTCCGATCCAGGTTCCAGACAGGCAGTTCAAGACTTTCTTTCAGATAGGACTGGTATTCGTCTGCGATGTGTTGAAGGCGCTGTTCTTCTTTGTTGGCGGCGTAAAAATAATTAAAAACAATGGCAATAGCGGAAACAATGACCACGATCAGAACCAGGCAGGTGGTCAGGTCTTTGGTGATGGTCCGCGTTTTGAGTCCGCCCGGGCGTGAAGCCGACGGCTGAACAGTCCGATTCTCATTCATGGTGAGGATGGTTGCACTCCTTCCGCGTTCACTGTTCATTAACGAAAACTTGTTTTACGAACGGACCAGCAGATCAATGGAATTTCCAGTTTATATCTGAGCGTTTTTGATATAGGGTTGCGTTGCCCAATCCTGTTCTGTATTAAATACCTGTAATAATAAGCCTTGTCAAGGTTGTCGGTTTCTTCAGCCGGTCACGGGAATCCTGCCCATCACCCTGCAGCCCTTTCTGATGCTTTGGATGACCAGGAAAATGGATCGGCATTGGTTTTTTATCCTGTTAAATGTAAGCAAAGCTTACATAAATTAAATGCTAAAATTATATTTATATTTCAACAATATAAAATTGTATATCAATAATTATTGACATTTTTTAATGAATAAGTAATGCATACTTACATGTTTATTTTCACTCATTTTAAATCATAAACTTTTCACAAGGAGAGACCGATGGATAAAAAAGTTACTGTTATCGGCGCCGGCAATGTGGGCGCCACCACGGCCCAGCGTTTGGCTGAAAAAGAACTCTGCGATGTGGTGCTTATCGACATTGCCGACGGACTTCCCCAGGGAAAGGCCCTGGATCTGATGGAAGCCGCACCCGTTGAAAAACATGATGCCTTTGTCCAGGGGTCCAACACCTATGATGCGTCCGCAAATTCGGATATTATCATCATTACCGCCGGCATTCCCCGAAAACCCGGCATGAGCCGGGATGACCTGCTTAAGACCAACATGAACATCATGAAAAGCGTCACGTCAGAAGCGGCAAAACTGTCACCCGAGGCCATTATCATTATTGTCAGCAACCCCCTGGACGCCATGTGTCATGTGGCGTTTGACACCAGCGGATTTCCCAAAAACCGGGTGATTGGTATGGCCGGGGTTCTGGATTCCGCCAGGTTCCGGGCCTTCATCGCCATGGAACTGAATGTATCCGTTGAAAATACCCATGCCTTTGTTTTGGGCGGACATGGCGACACCATGGTCCCTCTGCCCCGCTATTCTACTGTTGCCGGCATTCCCATTACAGAACTGATGTCTGCGGACCGCATCGAAGCGCTGGTTGACCGGACGCGAAAAGGCGGCGGGGAGATCGTGGGACTTTTGAAAACCGGCAGCGCATTTTATGCCCCCTCTTCCGCGGCCGTGGAAATGGCGGAAGCCATTTTAAAAGACAAGAAAAAAATACTGCCCTGTGCCGCTTATCTGGAAGGAGAATATGGGATTGACGGACTGTTTATCGGGGTTCCCGTCAAACTGGGCGCCAAAGGAATTGAAGAAATCATCGAAATAAAACTTTTGGAAAACGAACGACAGGGTTTGGAAAACTCCGCAAACGCAGTGCGTGAGCTGGTGGCAGATCTGAAAAAGCTGAGCTGAGGGATTCCGGAAAAGTAAAAATCCTGGCCCATAATACCAGGCCTCGGCTTGACCCTAAAAAGGGCTTGTTTAACTTAAGTCGGTAATAGTTAAAAGTGCCTAAAGTGCGCTAAAGTGCCTAAAGTTTTGGACTGCGCTAATCGCGCGACCTGTTTTATTTAAAAAAGAAATAATGCCTCAGGCATTTACCGCAACTTTAGCTCACTTTAAACTTTAGGCACTTTGTCACTCTAAACGCAATTTTTCCGGCAAAGCCATAGGACTCTGACCTGGCGCATAGGACCAAGTTTTAATTTCGGAATAAAAAATCCACGCCAGAGACCTGGTTTTGACCGCCCACTCAAAAAAATTTTAGATCAGGGCCTTTTTAACATTCATTCAGACAGCATTATAATTCCGCATCCTTTTCCGGTAATTGATTCAAACAGGCATACACATTTTCCGCCACCGGCCGGGTCATGCCCGGCACGCCGGCAATCTCGTCAACGGTCGCTGCCCTGATTTTCCGGATGCTTGAAAATTTTTTCATTAACGCTGCTTTGCGTTTCCTGCCGATGCCGGGAATGGCATCCAGGCTGGAATGCAAAGCGGTTTTTGATCTTTTTTGCCGGTGAAAGGTGATGGCAAACCGGTGGGCCTCATCCCGGATACGCTGCAGAAAATAGAGCAGCCCCACCTGTTTTCCAAAATTCATTGGATTCATCCGTCCGGGCTTATAAATCTTGTCATGGGGCTCATCTTTAGCAGTATCTTTTTTGGCAATTCCGATGACATCGAAAGCCCCGGTCAGGCCCATGGATTCCAGCACGCTGCAGGCAACGTTGAGCTGGCCTTTTCCGCCGTCCACCATCAGCAGATCCGGCAGCGGATGGTCCGGGTCCTGTTTTTTGAACCGCCGCTCCAGCACTTCCTTCATGGCGGCATAATCATCCTGAAGATCCACATTTTGGATGGTATATTTGCGATAGGATTTCCGGTCCGGCACCCCCTGGGTATACACCACCATGCCGGCCACAAGATGGCGGCCCATGATGCCGGAGTTGTCAAAGCATTCGATGCGAAGGGGCAGATGCCGGAGTTTCAGCAGTTTTTGCAGGCTGTCGAGAAGCGCTGTCCGGGCCGCGGTCTCTTCTGTTTTCTTGTTCAATCGGGACCGGGCATTCTCAGCCGCCATCCGGATCAGACGCATTTTTTTCCCCCGCCGGGGCGTCAGCACATGCACCCCTGCCCCTTTGATGCCGGAAAGCCAGTCATTATAAATCATTGCATCCGGTATGTCCACCGGCACTAAGATCTCCGGCGGAATATAACTGGATTCCGGATAATATTGTTTTAAAAACGCATCCACAATTTCGTGATCCGATGATATGGCATCGGTGAAATAATAATGGCGAACACTTTGCAGCACACCTTTCCGGATGTGCATAACCACCGCCAGGGCCAGCAGATCGGCCCGGGCAACACCGATCACATCCCGATCCACAAAATCCGTTGAAACCGCCATTTGCTGTTCAACGGTTTTTTCCAACGCCCATATCTTATCCCGCAACCGCGCCGCAGTTTCAAATGCCTCCGCTTCCGCCGCCGCCAGCATCTGTTGTTTGAGTTTTCTGACCAGCTCATGAACCTGACCGTTCAAAAACATCCGCACCTCATTGACAATGGCGTGGTAGTCTGCCTTGTTCACGTCATGGCAGCAGGGGGCCAGACACAATCCCATCTGGAAATTCAGGCAGGGCCGGGTGCGGGGCTTTACCGGTCCGGGGCCACATTTTCGCAGCCGGAAGGTCTTGTTGATCAGCTTAATGGTCTGATGGGCTGCTCCCGGAGACGTAAACGGGCCAAAATAGACGGCATGGTCTTTTTTGGGCTTTCGCACGACCTCCAGGCAGGGGTAATCGGATTTCACGTCAATACGGATTGATGGATACCGTTTGTCATCTTTTAGGATCACATTATAGCGGGGTTTGTGGCGCTTGATCAGGGTGGATTCGAGCAGCAGGGCTTCTTTTTCCGACCCGGTGATAATGGTTTCAAAGTCCGCGATTTTTTTGACCAGCACCCCGGTTTTGAGATCCGGATGGGCAGTGCGCAGAAAATAAGACGACAGCCGCTTTTTCAGGTTGGATGCCTTGCCAACGTAAATCACCCGGCCCTGCCGGTCTTTCATGAGGTAGACCCCGGGGTCCGAAGAAACCAGATTCAGCCTGTCTGAAACCTCCGTAGTCATGAATGCAACCGATCAGCCTGCGGTTTCAAAGTCAAAAAGAACGAGTTTTTTCAACTCCCGGATCTGGTCCCGCAGCTCAGCGGCCTTTTCAAACTCAAGCTCCCGGGCTGCGGCATGCATCTGTTTTTCAAGGGTAGCAATCCGGGCCTCAATATTGTCGTATTCATGATACGGCATCTGATTTTCTGCCACCTGCAGATAAAGTCCGTCAGACCGGGGATAAAACCGGGACATGAGGGCGGACGAGATCTCCTTGATAATGGTCTCCGGCGTAATGTTATTTTGTCGGTTGTACTGCTCCTGAATTTTCCGGCGGCGCACGGTTTCATCAATAGCATGCTGCATGGACGGCGTGATGGTTTCGCCATACATCAGCACGCGGCCGTTGATGTTTCGGGCAGCGCGCCCGCAGGTCTGGATCAGGGACCGGGCGGAACGCAAAAAGCCCTCCTTGTCAGCGTCCAGAATGGCCACCAGGGAGACCTCCGGAATATCGAGTCCCTCACGCAGCAGATTGATACCGACAAGCACGTCAAATTCGCCTTTGCGCAGGTCCTGAATAATTTCGAGTCGCTCCAGTGTTTTGATGTCCGAATGAAGATAGCGCACGGAAACGCCCAGATCCGCGTAATAATCCGTAAGATCTTCGGCCATCCGCTTGGTCAGGGTGGTAATCAGCACGCGTTCCTTTTTTTCAATACACCGTTGAATCTCTTCGAACAGATCGTCCACCTGATGCCTGGCGTCCCGAAATTCGATAACCGGATCAAGCAGACCTGTGGGACGGACAATCTGCTCGACCACTGCGCCGCTGCTGACATCCATTTCATAATCCGCAGGCGTGGCAGACACATACACCACCTTGGTCACCCGTTTCCGGAATTCATCAAACCTCAGGGGACGATTGTCTAAAGCAGACGGAAGACGGAAACCATAGTTTACCAGGGTCTCTTTACGGGACCGATCGCCATTATACATGCCCCGCAACTGAGGAACCGCAATGTGGCTCTCATCAATGAAAAGCAGAAAATCGTCTGGAAAATAATCCAGCAGCGTGGGTGGCGGCTCTCCGGCCTGGCGACCCGTAAGATGACGGGAGTAGTTTTCAATGCCGTTGCAGTAGCCGATTTCCTGAATCATCTCCAGATCAAACCGGGTTCGCTCTTCAATGCGCTGGGCCTCGATGAATTTTTTTTCCCGGGTAAAATAATCTATCCGGTCCAGCAGTTCCGCGTTCACATCCCCTATCACCCGCTCCCGGGTGCGCTCACGGGTAACATAATGGCTGGCCGGATACAAAAACAGATGATGCTGAACTTTTTTAGTCCGTCCGGTAAGGGGATCGATTTCCGCCATACTGTCGATGATGTCACCAAAAAAATCTATGCGGATGGCAGTATCCTCTTCATAGGCCGGAAAGATTTCCACCCGGTCCCCGCGCACCCGGAATGTCCCCCGGTAAAAATCCATATCATTGCGCTCGTACTGAATTTTCACCAGTCGGGCCAGGAGCTTTTCCCGGGAAAAATCCATATCGGTTTTTAGTTCTATCCGCAGATCAATGTAATCTTCCGGTGCCCCCAGCCCGTAAATACAGGAAACGCTGGCCACTACCAGCACATCCGCCCGGGAAAGCACCGAGCGGGTGGCGGAATGCCGCATTTTGTCGATCATTTCATTAATGGAAGAATCTTTCTGAATGTACGTGTCAGATACCGGGATATAGGCTTCGGGCTGGTAGTAGTCGTAATAGGAGACAAAATACTCCACCGCATTCTCAGGAAAAAGGGTTTTGAATTCATTATAGAGCTGAGCGGCAAGGGTCTTGTTGGGCGCCAGAACCAGGGTGGGGATCTGGACGGTTTCAACGATATTGGCCATGGTAAAGGTCTTGCCCGACCCGGTCACCCCCAGCATGACCTGGTGTTGTTTTCCTTCCCGGATGCCCCGGCTGAGGACCTCAATGGCGTTGGGCTGATCCCCTTTGGGGGTCATGGATGAGACGAGTTTAAAGGGGGGCATGGCAATCGTCAGGAGACCACCCGCCAGATGGTGCCGTCCGGCCGGTCTTCAATTTCTATATTCATCTCTTTCAACCGGTCCCGGATCGCATCCGCCCGTTGAAAATCCTTTGCTTTCCGGGCGGCCTGCCTTTCGGCAACCATGGCGTCGATTTCCGCCGGGTCCACGGCATCACCGTTGATTGCCCGGCTTTTTTTATAATCAAAATAAGCGGCCGGAGAAAGGCTGAAAAGACCCAGAATATCTCCCATCTTCATGATCTGACCGCAGGCAGCGGCAATCCGGACGCGGTTGGACGAATCGGGGTCGGCTTCAGATTTCTCTTCCATGTCCAGCAGCCGATTGAGATGTCGCACGGCGTCGAATAGCACGCCGATCCCCTGAGCAGTGTTGAAGTCATCGTTCATGGCATCATGAAAAAGGGCCAGAAAATCTTTTTCCAGGGCCGGCGCGGTCAGCCCTGTCCCGGCAGTTAAATCCGGCAGACCGCCGAGAAATTTTTCCACCCGTTCCAGCAGTGCATAAATTTTATCAAGGCCTGCGGCTGTATTTCGGATAGCCTGGTCGGTGAAATCCACAGGAGAGCGGTAGTGATGGGACAGCAGAAAAAGGCGGATGACTTCAGGATGATACGTTTTGACAATATCCTTGATCATCAGAAAATTGCCCAGGGATTTGGACATTTTTTCGTGGTTGATGTTCACAAATCCGTTATGCACCCAGTATTTGACAAAAGTCTGTCCAAACGCGGCTTCGGACTGGGCGATTTCATTCTCATGGTGGGGAAAGATCAGGTCCTTTCCCCCGCCGTGAATATCAAAACTGGCCCCCAGATAATCCTTGCTCATGGCGGAACATTCAATATGCCATCCCGGCCGCCCCTTGCCCCATGGGCTGTCCCAGGCTGGTTCTCCGGGTTTTGAGCTTTTCCAAAGCACAAAATCAAAGGGATTTTTTTTGCGCGGATCCACATCGATGCGGGCGCCGGCCATCATGTCTTCAAGTTTTCTGCCGGAAAGTTTGCCATACCCGTTAAATGCATCCACGGAAAAAAACACGTCACCATCTGCGGCATAAGCATATCCCTTGTCCGTCAGGATTTCGATAATCCGGACAATATGGGGAATATGTTCCGTGGCCAAAGGTTCTAACGTGGGACGCAGTACATTCAGCCCATCCATATCGCGATGGAATTCATCAATATATTTTCCGGCCAGGGATTCCGGAGACACGCCCAGTTCGTTGGAACGGTTGATGATCTTATCATCGATATCTGTAAAATTGCGGACATACGTCACCTCATACCCCACAGCGGTCAGATACCGGTAGATCACGTCAAACACAATCACGGACCGGGCGTGTCCGATATGGCAGGAGTCGTAGACCGTGGGTCCGCATACATACATCTTCACGCGGCCGGGTTCAATGGGTTCAAACGATTCTTTTGTCCGGGTCAATGAGTTGTAAATGGAAATATTCATAAAAATCACTTTGTCTGTTTTGAAATAAATTTTGTCAACGCCAACCGAAAATGAACAGCATTTTTACAGCAGACGCGAAGGTGAAAAACATCAGTTTTTTAGGATATTGGCATATGCCCGAAATAAACTCTTTTTTTCCGTAAAGGTCAATCAATAAGTACCACGCACAAGGCGGCAATGCCTTCACCCCTGCCGACAAATCCCAGACCCTCCGTGGTGGTGGCCTTGATGTTCACCTGATCCGGTGATATGGCCAAAGCATCAGCGATGCTTTGCTTCATCTGATCCGCATAGGGGGAGATTTTAGGGGCTTCGGCCAAAATCGTTGCGTCGATATTGATAATGGCACGGCCTGGTTGAGAGACAATGGCCCATGTTTTTTTGAGCAGCTCAATACTGTAAATATTTTTAAACGCCGGGTCGGTATCCGGGAAATGCCGGCCGATATCTCCTATGCCGGCAGCCCCCAGCAGCGCGTCACACAAGGCATGAAGAAGCGCATCCGCGTCGGAATGGCCGTCAAGTCCCTTTTCAAAAGGTATTTCTACTCCGCCCAAGAAAAGCGGCCGCCCCTTTCTGAGGCGATGCACGTCATATCCCTGCCCGATTCGCATCATTGATCTCCATGCCATTCATCAGCGCGCAGACGTTCCGGCCCAGCACGGAATGGTTGTAGCCACCTTCCAGAATCGCGAAAAACCCGGCATTGCGGGACCGGGCGGCGTCTTTTACCATGCGGCCGATGGAAAAATAGTCTTCCGTGGCCAACAATCCGCCCCAGTCCTCTTGATGATTGTCAAACCCGGCGGAGATGCCGATGATATCCGCCTGAACCTTTGCCAGCGCGTCTTTTACTTCCTCAAGATAACGGCTGCGGCTGTTTTTGGCCGGATTCAAGGTCTCAACCCAGGGACACTCGCCCAGAATATTATCCGTGCCGTCACCATAGTGCAGGTCAATGTCCAGGACAAAGGCGGTTTGGATCAAATGCTCGGCATGCAGGGTCAGCAATGCCACGGCCATATTATTAAAATAACAGAATCCCCACGCCGCATCCCTTGACGCATGATGTCCGGGCGGCCGGATAAGACCGAAGCACGGCTCCTTCAAGCCGATGCGCGCGGCTGTTATGGCGCCCCCGGCGGCCAGGGCCGCGATATCAAAAATGCCGTCTTTTTCAACATGATTGATATGGTCCGCTGAATGGGCCAGGCCCAGTTGCGAGAGTGTGGCAGGCACGGGAGATATGATTTCCGTATCAACGGGCAGGCATGGCGTGATCGATTCCATGCGGCCGGCGGCCGATGCAGGATCGGAGGAATACACCGAATTGTACAATATGTCAAAAACGACCTTCATGGTTCCTCCTTTTCACACCGTTTAAAAATGGTAGAAAAGACCGAATTTAAAGGACCAGCCACCGATGTCCGTGTCGTTGTCGCCAAAACGGTCAATCTGGGAATAACCGGCTTCCAGCAGCGCACCCGTACCCACGACGTTCGGGTCCGTATTGTACAGCCTGACTCCGATTTTCCCGTGAAAGCCGCCGGTCCATTCTTCAATTTCATCATATCCAGCGCTATCATCCACTTCTTCCTGGCAATACCAGTAATCAGGGCCGGCGCCGATGTATCCGACCACATAGGGCATGAGGGTCATGTTGAAATTGAGCGAAGCGGAGACCGGTACCAGGGTCAGCTTGGTACGAATGCGCGTCTCTTCACCGGACTGGGTCAGCAGATTTCCTTTTTCCTTTAAAAAACCAGCTTCAAGATCAATGGAGATAAATTGTGAAAAAAACCGTTCATAAAATCCGTAAACCGGAAACGTGTCTTCGCCATAATAATCTTTAAAATCCGATTCCAGGGGAAGGAAATATCCCGCGGAGACCCCAAGGATATTATTTCCCGGCATTTCCGGGGCCTCCGCCCGGCAATCGCCGGCCGCCGCCACAACCACCAATAAAGATAAAAGCAGAAGGGTGACCCTATGAAGCCATCGGCGGAGACAAAACAGAAACATCAAAACAATGCTGACCACTGTTAAAATCCCCATTGCCTGTGATGCCTTCTGATCAGCGGGATCGGCTGCCGACCGGATAAAGCATCCGCCGTCAAAGTCTTCCGGCTGGTTCAGAAACCGGAAAGTTTCTTCCACGGTAACGGATATTTCAGCGGTTCGGGTGCTTTCATTGCCACTGGCATCATATGCGGCCGCGGAAAAATACCAGACACTGCCGATGGGGAGATCCGTGAGTGTATAGCTGAAACCGGTTTCAAGGTCTGTCTGCTCGTTCAATACCCCGGCGGTAGCGCCGTAATATAATACCGTTCCGCTGAAATCTGCCATATTTTCATTGCCGTCCGCCACGCTTACCGTAATCGAATTGGCACTGTTCAGAGTTCCTGAAATGCCGTCCGGCGGATTCGGGGCCCGGGTATCGGGAAGGGTGTCCACAATCACCTCATCCGCTTTATCAGATTCATTTCCGGAACCATCAACAGCGGAAATTGTAAAATAATACCTTGCGGCTTCCTGAAGCCCGGTGATGTTGAAATAAGAGGCATCCGCATCAACCGCTTCCAAAACCGTGGTGTACAAACCTGATGCAGTGCCATAATAAACATTATAGTAGTCCAGATCGGTTTCCGTGTTCTGATTCCACTGAAACGCCGCCGAATTCTCCATAACCGCGTTCAGGCCGGTGATTGAAAAACCGGTCGGTATCTCGGGAACCCCAGTATCCGAGGACGTGGTGATGGACTTCACAGAAGACAAGTCACTTTCCTGGGAATTGTCATTGGAAGACACCGCGACATAATAAGTAGTCCCTGCTTCAAGCTCAGTAATTGTATAGTCTGTTTGCGAATCATCCACCGTGACCCGGTTATCAAGGTTGCCGGATGACGTGCCCCAGTATACAAAATAATTATCCGCGTCTGTGTCCCCGTTCCAGTCAACCTTAACCGTGGTCTCGGTGGCGGTCAGGGTGACATTGGATGGCACATCCGCGGCAAGTGCGGCGGAGCAGAAAAAAAGAATCAGAAAAAAACATTCTAAATAGAATTTCATTGCGCGACTCCCAAGAGCAGGTTCATCATGAATCTGTAAATACCGTCCGGATGCTTACCTGTGGTTTTGGTCCCCTCCGGTACAAATATCGGTAATATATTAGACAATCGGCTATAAATCAAATTCTTTCCACATGCCATGTCCCGGCTCATCCGTCATAATGACATCAACGGAAAGATCCAGCAGCTGTTCAAGGGTTTCCGGACGGTTGCAGGAATAGGTCATGACCATTTTCCCTTCTTCATGAACATTTTCAACAAAGCGATGGTTGACATGGGTATGTTCCAGACAATACCCGCAGAGTATTGCGGGATCAATGTTCAGGCAGTTCTGGTCAATGAGTGAGGTGTCCAGATTCAAGACGTAATTCAAATCAGGATCACTGAAAAAGGCGGATTTGAGAAGTTCCGGATCAAAGGACAGGATATACATTTGAGAAATCCGGTCTTTGGAAATCAGGTTCCGGACTTGTTCCACCACAATGGAAGCCAGTTCACAATAAAGGGAATTTACATCGCGCCGCGGCGAAGGCTTGATTTCGATCATGAGCCGGGTTCGCGGGCCATAGGTTGTCAGCACATGCTCCAGAGTGAGAATGGGTTCGTTTTGAAAAGCCCTGGAAAACCAGCCGCCCCAGTCATACTGGCGCAGCTCCGTGTAGGTAAAGTCCGCGATGCTTTTGACGCTGCCGTTGATTTTACGGAGTGACGCGTCATGAAAGACGACCGGCTGACGGTCGCCGGTGATTTGTACATCAAATTCAATGCCGTCAACCCGGTGCGCGATGGCTTTATCAAATGCCGGCCGGGTATTTTCAGGCGCCTCGGTCATGGCGCCGCGATGGGCGATAATCAAAGGTTTCAAATGAAAAAACGCCTCCCCGGATAAATTAAGCGTTAATTCTCGTAATTACGGATATCGCTGACATACTCATCAAAACCGTATTTTTTTAAAAATCCGGTTACCATTTCATTCACTTTTTCCGCGGTATCCACCCGGTAAAACCCTTTCTCATCCGGTCCTGCAATTTTTTTGGCATTTTCAACAATGGTTTTAAGCGTCGACACGGGAATGCCCACGGTCACGTTAATGGAGACAATCTCTTCGGATTCTGCCATTTTTTTATTCCTTTGGGTTTTTATCAGTCATGTTTTTTAGTCTTTTTATCAGATCAGGTGTCATGCAAAATAATCCCGGACGGCAGGGATTCGCCAAAAATAGTGGCTTGTTCAACAGTTTGCAGGGGCCTGACAGTTTTTAAAAATTCCGCTGCTTCCGGCATCTCGTGTTCTATGAGCCAGCGAATCACCCGGTCCGTTATTTCCGGTCCAAGATCCCGGACCCGGTCGCCGGTTTTCCGTCCCATCTGGGCAAGGGCCGTGCCCACGGGCACGGGATTTTTCCAGGGCATTTCAAGAAGGTGATCCACCCAGTCTGCTGTTTCGGCCGCCGGCACCACCCGGTCCACCGGACCATAAAGCAGCTCCCGGGCACCGATACGGGACAAGGACCAGAACAGGGGCGGCCGGCTCTTTTTGGGGTGGAACTCGGAAAGCAGCTGTCTGCCAAATTCAATTTTATCCTTTAACGTCAGCCGTTCCATATTGGCGACGGCCATCCACATTTCCGTGCGCTCTTGAACGGAAATTCGAATTTTACCGCCTTTTTTGGGCAGCAACGCCGGCCGCAGGTCCTGGGAGAACTGTCGCTGCTTCCCCGCCGGCAGGCCTGCGGCAACACGGCGCCACAAAATCCACCATTCATTGTAAACCTGAAGATTTTTTTTAAAATGAATGCCTTGGGGATAAATTTTCCACAGCGCCTGAATCCTTTGTTCATCCATGCCGTCGCCAAAACCCGGACGCAGGCAGTATCCTGTCAGATTAAGCCATCTGATTTCATGCTCAGGGGATAATTTACGGGCATCACTGATTTTCAGGAGTTCATCCGCCAGGCGACGGATAAAGGATAAGGGCCATTTTTCCTTGGGCCGGTCCACGATCCGGGCGATAATTTTTACCAATCCGATCAGATCCGCGGCCGGAGCGTCCGGGGCAAAAGACTGCACAAGGGCCGCAGCGGCGGATTCGATCACGGCGGAGTCAAACACTTCCATATCTGAAACATCAGTGCTGCCCTGCATATCCCGAAGCTGAAACTGCAACCGCCAGCGATGAGGGGTGGACACGGACCGGCACCACAAAAACAGAACGCCGGATTCACTGAATTCCGCCTCCACCTGAACCGGAATTTCCTTTTTGATCCCTTTCTGGCCGAACTGAATCACGGTCTGAATCGGCGGCAGCGGCGTCAACGTATCATCCACGGCTATTTCATCGCCACTCCGGTCACCAGACCGAAAGGTGGAGCTGTAAAGATCAAAACTGACCGGCTGATTGGTCAACACCTGAAATTTCTTGTCTGGCAGACTGATTCGGTTGCCCTCGTCAAGTCCCCTTTCCACAAGGCATACAGCGGATTTTGCCTGCGGGTCAGCCCCGTTTTTCCGTTCAAACCCCAAATAATAAGACCGGGCGCTGCCACTGCCCACCCGTACCCCTTTTCCGATTTTTACAAGGCCGTAATAGGCCGCGCCAAGGGCCACTGCCAGATCCGGAGAGGGATTTTCCAGGATCACGGGGTGGGCGTCGGGATGTTGTTCAAACCAATGGGTCACTGCCTGCTGAATGCGTTTCTGGATCAGACCGGATTTCAGGGTACCACCGTTAAAAAGAATAAAATCAGGAAACGGGGGTTTGTCGAGCAGAGAGTTGACATCATCCCGGTGTTTTTCCAGAAACAGACCGATGTGACGGGTAATGGCCGGTTCGGTTTCATAAGGCAGGCCGAATTCGGAAATCCCCTTGCGAACCGTTTTTCCGGCGGGCGCGTCATGTTTCACATCCGGGAAAAACCCGTTTAAAACAATCTCCTCCAGTCTGAATCGCGACAGGCGTGCGGTTAATGTGCCGCCGATGAGGCTGCTGCCCTCCCCTACCATGGTAATAATTTCGTGATCCAGCCCCTTGTCCAGAATATTTTCCTTGGCCTGACGGCACAAATGGCAAAGGGTTTTCCACCGGTCCGCGCTCAAATGCCCGGATTGTTTGAACAGGGTTTCGACATGCCGGGCCAGGGCCAAGTCAATATTGTCCCCGCCAAGAATCAAATGCTCGCCCACGGCAATACGCTCAAACCGTGGAGATCCTTTGGTTTCGCGAAGGGTAATCAGGGTAAAATCGCTGGTCCCGCCGCCAACGTCACATACCAGTACCAACTGGCCGGGTTGAATATGATCCTGCCAGTTTGCTTCATGCGGAATCAGCCAGCTGTAAAATGCCGCCAGGGGTTCTTCCAGCAGCGTGACATTATTCAAGCCGGCCAGTTTGGCCCCTTCGATGGTCAAATCCCGAGCCACCTCGTCAAAAGACGCCGGCACGGTGATGATAACCTTCTGGTTCTCAAGATACTGATCATCATCATCCCCTTTTGAATGGTTCCATGCGCTCCTGATATGATCCAGATAACCGGCCGTGGCTTCCACCGGTGAAATTTGATCCACATCTTTTCCCGCACCCCACGGCAGAATTTTGGCCCGCCGGTCGGCATTGGCATGGCACAGCCAGCTTTTCGCGGACGACACCAGCCGGGAAGGAATCTTTGCCCCGTAATCCCTGGCAAACCGTCCCACAAACCCGGGCTTTGCATTGCGCCAGGGCAGACGGATGGCATCTTCGTAAATATCATATTTGCCGGGCAGGTAGCAGAAAGATGGCAGTACGGAAAGGGCGGAAACTTCCGCCGGGCCGGTGAGCTGGGGCACCTGAAAGACCCGGATGCCCTTTTCTTTTTTGGCCGCTCCCGCGAGATCTACAAAAGATACCGCGCAATTGGTCGTCCCCAGGTCAATGCCGACGATGTATCTGGTATTTTCAGCCCTCACCCTATTCCTGCTCCCGCACGTTGAATTCGAGCTTCCATTTCTGGTCGTTTTCAGTGGAAACACACCATAATTCAAGGGTGCCGATTTCCGTTACCTTTACCTCAAGGGTCACCTGTACCATCTGCCCGGGCTCACCGTCCAGAGCGGTTTCAATGGAGGTGATTTCTTCGATTTCCGCCTGCCAGTCTTCGACGATTTCACCGGCAGCATCTTTTTTCCGGCTGATTGATCCCATAAAATCAAAACTGACAGGCTCCCCCACCACCAGCACAAATTCACGCTCACGTAAGTGGATATCTGTCCCTTCTTCAGTACCAAAGGGGGCTACACACAAGGCCTTCACAGGCGCCGGCATCCCGGGCACCGCAGGCATGGACGCCGCAATACCAATATAGTAGGACCGGCCGAGGCCGCCCCGAATCCGGATACCCCGGCCCCGGCGGGCCAACCCATAGTAAGCTGCCCCCCGGGCGACGGCCAGATCAAAATCATCAGGATTAAGCTCCCTGACTGATTCGGATGCGTTATTTGGCCCCCAGGAATCAATAATGCCTTTTATGTGGGCCCGCACCTTTTCAGACTTCATGACGCCGCCGTTGAAAAGCACGGCAGTGGGCGACACGTCAGCGCTATCCGAATCTTTCTTCTGCTGATAAATAAATTTGGCCAGGTGACGGGTGACCGCGGGATCTGATTCATAAGAGAGCCCGGCTTCCTGCAATCCGAGCTTTCTGGATTTTAGCGGAGAATCGCTGATTTCACATAAAGGAAAAAATCCGTCCAATACAGCGGCTTCAATATCGTTTTGTGAAACCGATGTCTTGATAGTGCCGCCGATGAGCTGGGACCCTCTTCCAAGAATGGTAATGGGATGTTCCGATACCGACGGATCAGTCAATACTTTTTCCTTTGCCTGCCGGCAGCTGTGTACCAGACCCCGCATTTGCCAGGCATCCAGGCGGGTCCCGGATGCGGCCATTTTGGCGGCCACCCCATAGGCCAGGGCCAGGTCCATATTGTCCCCACCGACCAGGAGATGATCGCCCACGGCCACCCGTTCCAGCGCCAGTTCTCCATCGGCGTCACTGACATGGATCAGACTGAAATCACTGGTGCCGCCGCCCACGTCGCAGACCAGGACCCGGTCCCCTGTTTTTACTTTTTTTCGCCACGCGTTTCCAGATGCTTCAATCCAGGAATAGAAAGCGGCCTGGGGTTCTTCCAGCAGGGTCACATGAGCAAGCCCGGCCTGCTGGGCCGCTTGCAGGGTCAATTCCCGGGCCACTGCATCAAAAGATGCCGGCACCGTCAGAAAAATTTCCTGGTGCTCGATATGGCGGGAATTATCTTCCCTCGCCATTACATGGTTCCAGGCATCCCGAATATGCTGAAGAATCAGGGAGGATGCCCCCACCGGCGAAAGTTTGGATATGTCTTCCGGCCCTTCCCACGGCAGAATATTCTTGTTGCGGTCAATCATGGTATTGCAGAGCCAGGACTTGCTGGATGCAATCAGCCTCTGGGGCACCTCAGCGCCCCGGTCCCTGGCAAACTCACCCACGATTTTATTATTATCCGGGTTCCACGGCAGGGAAACACTGTTAGCACCCGCTTCATGGCTTGCAGGCAAATAAATAAAAGACGGCAGAATCGGCCGGCTTTCAACTACACCGTTTGCTACAAGCTGGGGGATGCATAGCACCTTGATCTCCGGCGCCTGCCCCTCCGGCAAGTCAACTGACGTATATGCAACAATGCTGTTGGTAGTACCGAGGTCGATACCGATAATAAACTCTGGATGATGCACTGTTTACTCCTGAAAAAACTGATGGTGTTCCATATAACCGGCCCTAAACCACTTCTACCTCTGCCGGGGCAAGCACAGACGGGTCTTTTACCACGGAAAGCGCCGGCAGTTCCAGACGCGCCGCCCGCCACCCCTTGTGCCGTAAAACACCCTGAAATGGCGGCTCCCCACTGACATTCCCGGTCAGCTTGATGGTATTGGCATCAAAACCCGCCGGCACGGAAATGGCTTCCCCTTCATTCTGATCCATCACCGGTTTTGGATTGAGATGTTTTTTAAGAGAATTTTTGCAATTATCCTGGATGCTGCGGACCGCAGCGCCGATCTGATCGTCCTCATAAAGGCTGAGGTCTTCGGTAAAAAAATCGATTAACCGGCCTTCCCGCTGCAGAACGGAAAGCAGATGAAGGTAATACCGCTTGTTGGTCTCTGCTATCTCTTTTTTGCTGATCACGGGCTCAGCCAGAACGTCTTCGACCGGTTTCTTTTTCTTTTCTTTTTTAGCTGGGGCGGGCGCCGGCGCTTCTGCAGCAGCTGCTTTTTTGAGTGCCCGCTTGGCAGATGCTCTTAAAATCACCCACAGGACAAGCATAAACAGAAAAAAAACAGCACACGCGCACGGAACAAAAAAAGCATTGATCATGTCCACCAACGGAAGCATTTCCTTCAGACCGGCATCCAGTGCGTCGGAATGGGCTGCGGCGTCTTTTAATACGTCGATAGGCAGAACCCTTAAAAGAAAAACCTTGCCAGAATAAAATGCCGCACATATCAAGGCGCATAGAATCGTCATCACAAAAAACGTCCATAGAAAGATGCGCCTGGATATTGATTTTATGACATCCATTGTAAATTCTCCTGCTTTTTCTTCGTGTGGTAAAATAAAGAATCCACCCCCGGAGGGGGTGATTTTGGGTTTACCCCTAAAAGGGGATAAGTTTGCCTCTTGCCCCCAAAGGGGGCGAGGCTGATTGTTGTCCCCACTCTTTGCTCTTTTAAATTTCTATTTCTCTGATCGTCGTTCCTGGGCTTCTTGATACTTTACATATTTGCATATTTTTTCGGAATCCAGGCCAACTGTATCAACACAATAACCTTTGGACCAAAAATGATTACCCCAATAGGGCCTGGTCTTTAACTTTTTAAATTTATTGAATACTCTTATAGCTGTTCGGCCTTTTATGATTCCCATATAATCTGATACTGATATCTTCGGCGGAATCATCGCTACCAAATGCACATGATCCTTCTGTACATTCAGTTCATTAATTTCGCATCCTTTATGCTCACTGAAAGACCGGATGCAATTTGCCACCTCGATGGCAACGTCACCTTCGAGTATTCTCAACCTGTATTTAGGAGTCCACGCAAAATGATATTGGCAATGCCAAACTGTATGTGATAATTTCTTAAATCGGCTCATATTTTGCTCCTTTCTTTAGAGTTGTGGGGACAACCTAAAAAGGAGTAGCTTATGAGCCATTAATGTTCAACTGGCTTAGCCGTTGAACTCTGACCACGCCCAGAGGGCGTGGCTTTCTGCTGTGCAAGTAAAATATAATAAGTCGTCTGCGGGGATTTTCAAGCATTGTGTTTCGCCAGACATTCAGCCGGACATGTAACCAAATTTCAAACGAACCCATGGAAAATGCAAAACAAAGGGCTTTTGTTAATGAGAAACACCAACTGTGTCAAGCATCATTTAAATGTCAGGTTCACAATGAGTCATCTGCCAGCTTTCCGCTGATTCCGACCGTTAAACGATAAATTCGCTGGAATTCTGCTTGATAATAAAAAAGCGGCTGTGATATGGTTAGTGACATTTGAAAGGCGAAAAAAAATGACGATTAAAAGAGACAGATTTGATTTTGAAATTGGTTATTTGGTTAAAAGTCCGTGCAAAGAGTGCGTTCATCGGAAAAGCCTGCCCAAATGTTCGGATGAATGCCGTCTGCTGGAGCGGATTCAGATGATGATTGCCAGGGGCGTTTCCTGTTCCGGCCGATACCACTCCATTAATATCTGAAGAATATCTCCAATATCACATAATTTCCGCAAAATCCCTAAGAGATGGTACATGAAAATATGTTCGCGTTCACAGAGTTTTAAGAACCCATCATTCGAGGAACGCTCAAGGAGCAATATAAGGATGAGAAGCAACCCCTTTTTAATGATTTTAACGATTGCTGCCGGCATTTTGGTTTTTTCCCCCTGCGCAACACTGGCTGCGGACTACGGTTTCAAGCTGGTAACCAATCAAAACGCTTTGGAAGCGGAGCTCGATCTCAATGTTGATGTGTCGGACAGTCTGTTAATCGCCGGAATTTCAGGCTTATACGACAATGATGACTACAAACTGCTTTCCGTAAAAGCAATGGTCAGCGATGAGGTGCTTCTGGAGGGATTGACCGCCGGTCTTGGATTAAAGGGCATCTGGGGCGAGGCGGAAAAACGACATTTCGATGCGGATGTGCTGAATGCCGGATTTGCATGTTATGTGGGCTATGACCTTTCCAAAAGCGGACTGAATAAGGTGCCGGTAACCCTTTCCGCCGGTTTTTTCATGTCACCGGAGCCCCTTTCTTTTGAAGATACTGAGGAATTGATTGAAATCACCGCGGAAGGTACCTGGAAAGTATTAGAACAGGCAGCCATTGTCGTTGGTTACCGGTATATTGAAATTGATTTTGAACCCCGGCCGAAATCCCAGAAATGTGACAGTGCCGGGTATTTAGGTCTGAAATTCTTCTTTTGATTTTCCCTTCTTTGCAATAAGAAAACCCCGCAACCGGCCTTGACCCGTGCGGGGTTTTCTTATTGTATTTTATAAAACCGAGAAGCTATAACTTGATCTTATCCATAATATCCATAAGGGTTTTGGGTCCGATGCCGCTTACCTTCTCAAGATCTTTAAGGTCTTTGAACGGACCGTTTTCTTTTCGAAAATCAATGATTTTCTGAGCCGTTTTCTCGCCAATGCCCTTTAACTGGGTCAATTCTTCAAGGGTGGCCGTGTTGATACTGATTTTCCCGTCTTCATCCGCAGCCATCACATTACCACAAAACCCCAGAATAAATCCGATAATCGTCAAAAGAACAACCGACCGTTTAAAATTTTTCATAAATACCCTCCTCTGTTAAAATAACTGAAAAAGCATGAGAAAAAAACTTCAAGCCAACCGTATGGTAGACAATTTTAAGTGGCAGAGAAGAGATAGTCAAGCCTAAATTTTAAAGTTTTTGATCAACAATTATCAATTCAGGTGACACCGCCTCTGCTACCTGTCTTGTAAACGCCTTTAATGAAAAGGCCACTGAAAACGTCTGTTGACAATATCAAGCAAGCAACGCATAATGAATTATTAAGAACGTCGAATAGTAATTCAAAAGGAAATGGTAACAATGAAAAGCACCATTACAGCCAGAGGACAGACCGTTATACCAGCAGAGATTCGGCGGCGTTTTCATCTGGATCCATCAAAAAAACTAGAGTGGATTGTTGATGATACCGGAATCAAGGTTGTGCCTGTTAACGCAGACCCAATCAAAGCATTTCGCGGGCGCGGGAAAGGGGGTTCTGTATCGCGACTTCTCCAGGACCGAAAAAATGACGGCTTGCTGGAATGAAGCGTTATTTGCTTGATACTTCAGCTTTTCTGGCCCTTCGTGATAATGAAGCCGGTGCGGACCAGGTGGCGAAAATCCTTCAGTTGGCATCCACCGGGAAGGTGCGTTGTTTTGGGTGCTTCATTACATTAATGGAAATTTTTTACCGAGTCTGGAAGGATGAGGGCGAATCGGAAGGACGGCTGGCTTATAAACAATGCATGCACCTTCCGGTTCACTGGGTTCATGAAAGTCCGCCGTTGCTCGAGCAAGCGGCTCAAATAAAAGCAAATCATGCGCTTTCGCTTGCCGATGCATGGATCGGTGCTTGCGCCGTCCTTAATGATGCCGTCCTGGTTCATAAAGATCCAGAATTCAACTCTTTGGAATGCGAGCAAATTCTCTTGCCTTTTAAATTCAAATCCACCGGTAAAAAATAAGCAAATCAACAATTGTTTGTTCTGGGGTTGGCTTGTCGTAATGCCTGATCCCTTCAGATCTGACGTGCCAACACCAGAGACCGCTCATCGCGAGATACCGGCAGCCGGTATTTTTCAACCCGTAATTTTAACCGGCAGTTGTTGATTTTGTAGACATCCGGTTCAATCTGGCAATTTTTCAAAACCATGATTTCCTTATCCACCTCCCGGCCTTTCATGGCAATGATGACACCATCTGATTTAACAAGCGGTGCGGCCATTTGCAAAAACCGTTCAAGGGCGGTAAATGCCCGGCTGATCACCACATCAAACCGGCCCGTGAAATCCGGATGATCCGCAAGGTTTTCCACCCGCAACTGGTGCGCGGTGATATTTTCAAGCTTCAACATTCCGATGACATATTTTAAAAAATTAACTTTTTTCCGCACACTGTCCACCAGCGTGACGGACAGGGTCGGCATAAAAATTTTCAATGGTACGCCGGGAAATCCGCCGCCGGTGCCCAGGTCCAGCAACGACGAATTTTCAGGGATATATTTTGCGGGAATCAGCGAATCAATAATGTGTTTTTCAGCAACTTCTCCCGGTTCGGTTATGGCAGTGAGGTTTATTTTTTTTTTTAATTCAATCAGTTCAGAGGCATACGCGGAAAATTTGTACATTGCTTCATTTTCAAATGCAAAACCGATGTCATTGGATATATGAATTATAACATCTTGCCACTGCAAAAAATTATTCAGCATAAATATTTTTTTAAAAAACAATAAATAGAAAAAGCAAGGGTAATATCAAGGCTATTAGGAATGTGACTTAAATCAGGTTACATTATTACAAAAAAGCTTCATTGCGATAAATTTCTCACTAATAATTAGAAAAATTATCCTTGATAGCCACACGCAGCCATCTCTTCGCCACATATTCGATCAAAAGATCTGTACATATCCTGTGTCCAGTCATGAGACTTTGATTTCCGGGAATTCGGAGTCGGATTTACCGGACTGCCAACATATTTATGCCAAATACGTTTAGAAATACTCAGTCCATTAGGCAAAAGAAGACGTTCATTAAAATAATCATAGTTTTCAATAATGTTTTCAAATTTAATAGTATTATTAATGCGTTCTCTTAATAGCCGATTGTCCCGTTGCCATAGCCAGCAAACTTTTTCAAAATGATTCATTGCTTCCCAGTTTCCGCGAAAAGGATCATCGTAGGGCGGTTTCAGGCGATAAAGTATCGGATCTTTGTTGCTGAGTCTGCCACGGGCGACTAGCGATGAAACAACATCACGACCATTTCGGACAAGATGAAAAAAGTTTGCTTCTGGAAAAACATTTTGTAAGGCCACACAATGTTGCCTCAAGTGGGGACTGATTTCCCCATATGTCCCGACATTCCAGCCTTTAAGTCTATAAAAAATTTCGTATTTCCGGTAATTTTGAATATATTTAAGGGCATGTTCCTGTGAATATATTGCTTTTTCGAAAAATATAAAATCAAATATATTTGATTCATGCTCAACACATGAATTTAATGCTTCATGCTTTAAAAGGTTGCCAAGAAAAGATGTACCGGATCGGCTTAGCGCAAAACCAAAAAACAAAGGGGTTTCAGCGAACCACTTTTCTCCTTCATGCTGGTGAATACGCCAGTAGTGTTTAACTTTAACTGCATTAATTAAATATTTAGTTTTTAAAGCCGAAATAATTAAAGGATTTAGCAATCCGAATGAAATGGGAGAAAAGCGGTACCAGCGCATCATTCGGGTATACCACTTGTAATTATAACTCTGAACGGTCATTTTGATAATTTATGATATTGTCTGATTTTGTGTTACCGTAAAAATGTTCTTTTTTCAAAAAATACAGAATAGTGTCTTCATTCCTTCTGATTCTGTCGAGCATATCTGCCATAAGTCCTGTTACGGAAAACAAAATGCTTGTACCGAACAAGAAGGCAGAAGTCATGCCAGCCCAGAGGTGCGGGGTGAAGGTTCCTTTAACAAAATAATGCCCAAAAAAGAAAGAACCTAGAAGCAATGAGAAGCAAAAACAGATTACTGCTATACTGAAAAAAAATTTTAATGGCCGATAATCGCGAAATGTTCTGAAAATAATTTTTGAAGTATTTAACGCATATTTAGTAATGCTTTTAGCAACCCTTGAAGTACCATGTTCTCGAACACCACGAACAACGACAGGAACTTCTTTGATTCGAAAACCCTTGAAAACCAATTCCAAGAAGGTCTCTTGCGTATATGTAAATTCACCGAATAAGTTTAAACTTAGAAGTGCATCCCTGGAATAAGCTCTAAAACCACAGGAGACATCAAAAAATTTGAGGCCGGTCAACATGCTGACTAAAGAGGCAATGCGACGATTGCCCCATTTTTTTATCAGCGGCATAACAGGTTCGATTTCCTTTTTTTTAAAACGTGAAGCTGTTACAAAATCAGCTTCATTTTTAATGATTGGATCAATGAGCTTAGAAATATCTTCAGCATCAAATTGGCCATCTCCATCAATATTTATCAGTATATCGGCTTTTGCTTTTAATGCTTCCTGAACACCTGTTTGAAATGCTGCACCAACGCCCCTAGTGATATCATGGGATACTACCCGTACACCGCATTTGAGTGAAAGTTCAACTGATTTGTCTGTTGACCCATCATCGATAACTATGATTTCATGATTATCTATATTTGAAAATTTATTTGGAATTTTTTTTATAACATTTTCGATGGAAGCTTCTTCGTTAAGGCAGGGAATAATTATAACTAAATACATATACCAATCTCTTTTGAATTATATTTTGAGGACAAATTTTATTAAATATACATAACCGAATCTTTTTAAATTGGCCAGTCTTTTATTCCCTAACAACAAAACCTTTTCCGGCAAATCAGAAGAAATGGAATTTTCTGAGAGTTTTTATTGATCTTTTTTTAAGCGTCATAGTTGGCTGGAATTAATTGATTCGCTTGAAAGGCATCCGGCTATTATGGCCTTAAACAAGGATGTAATTAGACGCAAGACAGACAAGGGGTTAATGATTCAAAGCGACCGAGGCATCCCAA
Organism: Desulfobacterales bacterium; assembly: GCA_963675805.2. Taxonomy (GTDB): domain Bacteria; phylum Desulfobacterota; class Desulfobacteria; order Desulfobacterales; family Desulfosalsimonadaceae; genus SURF-3. The sequence goes on from CAXXNU010000008.1 coordinate 488,890, forward strand.
AATGCCAGCAAAGATTTTTAAAGCGTGTCTCCGATGGCATGGTTTTGTCCAAAACATGAGCCGCAAAGATAGTTATTGGAATTATGCTGTAGCAAAATCATCTTTTTATACATTAAATTTGATGTAACTAAAAGAATTCTTTATAGGCCCATTGAAATTTATTATAACCAAAAAAGAAAACATTCGGCCAATGGCTGAAAAGCGCCTGCTTACTGTGAGCAGGCGTGACTGGAACTCAAAAAAGTGGTTTAAGCCAGTTTTTTGAAAAAATTTAATTCAAGGACTGCTATAACTTTGAGGAAATATCTCTATAATGTTTTAATCTATATTTCATTAATTTTTTTATGCGTCATGTTGTATAATGCTGACTATTTAATTATTCCCAAAATCGATTCACTCTTATTGTTAATAATATCGTTAATATTCCTCTTTTCCGGTTTTATCGGACACGCTTATTCCTGGAAAAAAATTTTAGAACAAGCAAATTTCCATACCGGGATTGATACGTGCATAGCAAGCATTGGATTGTCAATTTTTGGAAAATATATCCCGGGAAAAATTTGGATGATTATCGGACGATCTGCATATATATCAGCAAAGGGTAAATATGATATGAAAGAATTATCTGTTCTTTCGCTGGACGCTCAATTAGTTGCACTTTTGACTGGATTACTTCTTGGTTTTATCGGAGTGATGTATTTTGACGGTTTTCGTCTTTTGGGAATGATAATAATTAGCCTGTTAATAGGGCTATGTTTTTTTATATTTAGCCCTTTCCTGCACCAGCTCATTTTGAAAGTCCACAATGCCATACTACAGCAAAAAATGGTTTTAGTGCAATTATCAGCGAAACAAATACTCAAAACGATCCCATGGTTTGCCGGGTATTGGGTACTTTGGGCAATTGGCTTTTATTTTCTGTCTGCAAGTTTAGCCATTTCAAGCATTCCCTTCTTTTCTGGATTGGGATTCCCTTTGGCTGTAACGCTTGGAATTGCAGCTTTCATATCGCCCGGAGGGCTTGGTATCCGCGAAGGAGCCTTGACTGGTTTCTTGATATTAGCCGGTCTGCCTGCGAATGAGTCAACAACTATTGCGATCACTTCTCGGTTATGGTTTTTAATTGGCGAATTTTTTATTTTTATGATCGGCTGGATTCTGCATCGATTGCACCTTCAGAAATAATTTTCGGCTCTATTTTTAAATTTTTAGATGATTCAACCTCAATCCACACGGGAAAGACAGATCCTTTGTTTAAATAACCCGAAACAACCCATTGTTATCTTGATAAAATTCTGTTTCTACACCTTTTGCAAAAAATTCCTTAAGCATCTTTTGCGTTTGGAAGTCACAGGTTTTAATATTTGAATTAAACAATTCAACGTTTACAAGCAAATGAGTAATTCCCCGTTTTTGAAGCGCATAGGTGATACTTTTATAAGATTCAGCTTTTCCAGCAAGATTTTCCAACAACAAAACACTAAATACAATATCAATATCCGAATAGTAACCCCGGTTGCCAAGATAAACCCCTAAGATACGATCCTGATCCGTCAAATTACGATTGGCGTATTGCATGGATGCATATTCCGGCCGATATTTCTGAATATATTCATCTCGACTGATTTGGCCGGTCATATAACTCAAGGGCTGGACATACTTAAAGCGTTTCTGGATATATTCCGCATTCCACCCGAGCATGATAAAAACGATTCCGAATATCACTATTTTTTGTATGGGAAGAGACATCTTTTGGTTTTGAAGGGACAGGTATTGACCGATCTGGTTTAGCCCATACATGGCAAGGATTACCAATGGCGGTAAAATGGGTGCAAAATACCGGATTCGAATCACGGTCTGGGCGCAGGCGAACAAAAGAAAGAGAGTGGAAAATCCCAGCATTAAATATTTTTCAGTTTGAATTTGCCGGGAATCAAAACGGATTCCGAGGAACGCAAACATTGGCAAAAGCAGTAGAAACGGATTTGCCCGTCCATCAAAATATTTCGGATCATCGTCTTCTCCCTGAAAAAATACCCGTAACGGTATCAGGGCGATCTCCCACCCTGACTCATTATACAGGTGTTTGCGAATAAGAAAATGAGACATCTGAGGCGCAATACCAGAATCCTGATCGCCAGGAATCTCAAACTTTTGATAATCCGGATCAAATAGTTTGTTATACAGGGGATACACGGGATTCCCGGTCCATAAACCGTTTCGAACCATCCAGGGTGAAAAAAAAATCAGCGAAATAAAGACATACAACAAAAAAAAGCCGATGGCTTTTCGCCTATGAAATGTATCCTTTGAATGATATCTGGAGTATACAAAAGGTACAAACACGCCCAGCAGAAATAATCCCACGAGTCCGTTATATTTGGTACCCAGCGCAAATCCGCAGAAAACTGCACTGATGATCAGCGGTCGGATCTGAAAATGGTTTTCGATCCATTGAAAAATAAAAATCAGGGCCGCAAATAAAAAACATACAAGGCCCAAATCCACATAGACAACAGTCGATTGATAGACAATGACGGGAATGGACAGAAAAAAAAGACTTCCCAGAAGCGCATAAGTAGTATTGATCCGGCGCTTTAAATAATAAAAAATCATCCATGTGGTTGTCAATGCAAAGAAAAAATGGATAAATTTGGGCAAAATATCAGTCTTGAAATGCAATGCAACCAGATACAGTAAATCCAGATTCATAGGGTAGTAGGAAAAAATTAAATGAGGAATTTCATATATTCCGCCGTTTTTCAAATAAAGTTTCGGAATGGCCAGGTGATGGGTCAGGGCATCCCGGCTCACCGGCGGCACAATGTTCATCAGAAGAATGGAAAGAACCAAACCGCTGATTAAAATACTCCAGATAATATTGATTAAATTAAATTTTTGAAAATTCAAATCTCAGACCAGCAATTTCTTTTTCAAAGATAGGGCTTTAAAATGTCCGCCGGGATTTGGGCCAGATGCATTTGCCCGTCTATCACAAAACCAGGGGTGCCTGACAATTCATATTTTTCAATACCTTCCTGTATATCATGCCATAATTCATTCCACATTCGCTGATCCCGAAAAGCCGCATGCACGGATTCGAATTCAAGCCCCACATCTTCCGCAATGGTTTTCATATTGAGCGCTTCGACGTCTCTTGACAACGCGAACAGATAGTCATTCATTTCCCAGAATTTATTGTGTTTACCCGCGTAAATGGCAAGTATGGACAATTTGGCCGCCCCTGCATGAAACGGTTCCGTGACCAAGGGATTGATGGTGTGATCCATGGGAAACTGACGGTGGGTCAGGCGAATTTTGTCAGGATGGGTATCAAGCAGTCTTCGTAAAAAATAATGCATTTTTTTACATTGAAAACACCGGTAATCGGAAAACTCTATGATCTCAAGCTCGGGTGATTCCGCGCCGATCCATGGATGGCCGTCTTCAGTAAAACCGGTGGGAATATCTCTGGACAGTTCCGGCGGGTTCATTTGCCAGTATGGCGGAAAAACCAGGATCATGGATAAGGAAATGGCAGCAAAAGCAGAGGTAATTGGTGCGACTGTTTTGGGATAAGTGCATAGATATTGAATATCCTTTTTCACGGCATTAAAAAATGGCTCACAAATAAACCGCTTACGGATGATCCATGCATAAAACAGTAGCGCCAGATTCACAGCGTAGCTGAATATGCACATAATGCAATAGCTGCGGATATGATAAGAGGAGATAAAAGCCAGAATGACACTGTATATGCTGAACACCAGACTTATTATCATCAGCAGGGTCCAGATCCGTTTTTTTTTCGCTTGATCTTGCCAGGCAAAAACCAGCAGAAACAGAAAAAAGCCATATCCCATGATACCCCAGATTGGTACCGGTACATTCAAAAAGATTGAATACGGGCTCTGTGATACAGTGTCACAATTGAAGGCCTTTGAAATGGCGCAAAAGCTGTGATACCCCATATCCGCGTAATTGCGATAATGGGAGATCGCCAGGTAGATGGAATCAAAAAACCCGGTTAGGGCCAAAGCAGCTACCGGCAGGTAATAATAAGGGTAAGGAAGGGGTGTGATGTATTTGTGTTTATTTATGATGAAACCCATAAGCAATCCATGAAAGTTGAATAATAAACAAAATTAAAGTGGATAGCTTTTTTATAGATCAAAAAAATTTTAAAGGCTAACGAATTTCTTTAAGATAGACATTATTCCCGTCCCAGTTTTGGTCTGCATTCTGATAGTCGAGCGGACATCGCCCGCTGATATCCGTTACCTGTATGGTGATGTGATGATTAGGATCAGCACCGATAATAGTCACCTGATTAATTACGCTGAGTGTCAAATCCCCAATTTGTGGGGTGTTTGTCCTACTTGCATTTCCAAAATAATCAGCAATGGCTGCGGCAACATGTTCGGCATCTGTTTCTGCCAAAGAACAAAAGGTTTTGTTACGATAGGCAATAAAATTGGGAATGGCAATGGCTGCCAGGATACCGATGATGGCAATAACAATCATAAGTTCGATTAGTGTAAACCCTCTATTTCTCCTGATCATAAGATGATCTCCCTTTTTCTAACATTTCAGATAACAGATGGATTACATATCACAGCTATTTCTGCCAATTTTTTTTTCTTTTGACCAGAAAGGGATCGCACTGAAAACAACAGGGCGAACAATATCAATATCAACCGGAACAGACTGGTAATTCGGCAGTGAATTTAAAAAATTTAAAATGGCGGGTAAAGGCATGGTATCCATCATTTGACCGGCAATGCGTCCGGCTGTGTCGTGATCCCCGGCGCGAACACGATTTTCTATTCTGGCAAGCTGTTTCAGGGGATGGGCAACGGACTGTTGCAACGACCGACGCAAAAACCAGTCCCCTCTCGCCAGATCGCCGGCCCGGGTAAGGGCTACGCCCAGATGAAACATTAAATCTGCATTATTTTCAGGTTCATTTCTCATGGCTGTCCGAAAACATCTCAGGGAGGCTTCAAAATTTTCCTGCCACAGCAAAATATGTCCTAAAATATTCAAATATTCAGGGTCACCAGGAAAACTATCGACCAAAAATCTGGCGTGGCTTTCTGCTTCATCAAATGCTCCAAGACTCATGAGCGGTACAATTATATCCCTTCGGTTTTTATCAAAATCCGGAAATTCATCAATGGCTTGCCTGAACGTGTCAACCGATTTTTCATCTTTTCCCTGAAAATAATAAACCCACGCCATATTGCCGAGGGTTTTGGCCCGGTCCATCTTGCGATGCATATCCAGACCCAGACTGTGCCGGAACAAAACCATGGCATGGCGAAAATTAGCAGGGGTGGCATTTTTTCGCCACGCAAGTTCAACACCTAAATAAACATAGGCTCGATTATTACGGGGAGCTTTTAAAACAGCGTCTCGCCACAGACTTTCCGGTGTTGCCCAAGCCTTGTTCCGTTCAAAGGTAAAAATCCCAAGGGCAACGATAACACCAATCATCAGTCCTATCCAGGCAGTATGGATGGATCCATATTTTTGAAGCCTGTTCAGAACATGACAGAACCCTGCGGCAAAAGGTAAAAACAAAAATGCGGAGGGCAGATAATTTCGGTGCTCAAAAACCAATTCCAGCGGCAAAACAGAGGATTCCACCATGTGATTTAAAAAATAAAACAACACCCCAAAACACAACAGGGGATAGCGCCGTGCGTAAAAAATCGCACCGGCTATCAAAGCCAGAATAATGATTATTGCCGGCAGCGTCGTCCACGGATCAAATAAAGAAGAAGACAAAGTAATATCATGAGCTATGGAAAGACGATCCGGAAATGGAAAAAAAATTAAAGACAGATATTTCAAAACAATCCGGGGCTGGGTGAGAGTGCGTTCCAGCAGGGTAAAGGATCGAACATCATAACCGTTCAAAAGAAAGTCAAAAACCCTTCCATTAGAAAAATAAATACTAAAAGAAACAGCCAGCAAACTCACGAAAAACAATACCAATGCAATAATCAGGGCTTTGGGCCGAGCAAAAATGCCAAGCCTTGCTTTTTGAAAGAATATCCATTCCACCAATAGAAGGGATGCGGGCATCAGGACGGCATTTTCCTTTGAACCGATCCCTCCCAAAAAACAAAAAAAACAAAAGCACGCAAAAAATAATCGCCGGATCAATGATTGAGATATTCGGACGTTGACATATGCATACATCCCTAACAAATAAAAAAACGCGGCCATCATGGCCATACGCTGAACAATATAAGTTACGGCCTGCGTCTGGATGGGATTTGCCGCCCATAAAACAGCGGCAAGCAGTGCCACGGATTCAGGTTTAGAGAAAAAATCAGAATATTTTTTCGACTCCCAACCCTTTTGCCCAAAAATTAAAAGCAGGCGAACGATAACCAGATAAAGTACCCAGGCGGTTAAAGCGTGGATGGTAAAATTTACCACATGGTAGCCAAAGGGATTATCTTTTCCAATAAACCAGTTCAGGGCAAAAGTGAGGCACGGCAGGGGTCGGTAAAGGGACCTCCCCCCTCCTTTATTGGCAAAAAACGTTTCCCACAAACTATCGGCGCCCAGATCATCAATATGCAATCCTGAATTGTCTGTTATATTTGCAGGATCATCCAGTTGCCATTCCACATGGAAACTATTCCAGTAGCTAAAAAGAAGCAGAATGGAAATCAGAATCAGTGCCAATAAATGCCGGTCATTAATTGATGAGCGGTTCATATTCATTGAGATAAGATGATATGCATTGATAAGTTAATCTTTAAATATCAAGTTGATTACCCGGTTCAAAAAATCTACAAAATTTTATATTTTGTCAAAAAATAATCATATAATATTTTAAACCAACAGGCGAGCTGAATAATTTAAAAAGAGTAATTCATAAAAAAAGCGGAATGAAACCAATCATTCCGCTTTGGGGTACTAATGATGTAACTGGTTGAATTAAACAACCGATTTAGTCAGATATAACTTTCTGATAGGTGGTAGCATCAAGCCATCCATTGCCATTGGAGTCCACATCATTCGCTGTTGTATAATCCGAAGGGCAGCGTCCGGACGCATCAGTTACGGTAATGGTAATGGCCACGTTGGGATCAGTTGCATCAAGGGTGTAAGGATTGACATCCGGTTCAAAAGACTGGTTGCCCTGGGCAATTTGAGTGTGAGCGGCAATGGCAAAATAATCGCCAACGGATTTGGCGATATTGTTGGCGTCGGATTCCACGGATGAGCAGAAGGATTTGTTACGATAAGCAATAAAGTTGGGAATGGCGATAGCAGCAAGAATACCGATGATGGCGATAACGATCATAAGTTCGATCAGGGTAAAACCTTTGGTGTTTCCTCTTAATTTCTGAAGCATAATAGTTCTCCTTTTTTAAATAAGCGTTGGTTTTGGTTTTCCGCATTACATGGTTGTGTTAACGAACATGGTGATGCCTTAATACAATTAATTTTATTTTGTTATCCCCCCTTTCTATTGATAAGAAATTGCGTTTACAATTTTGATTGATTCTGTTTCCGTGTTTGCACATAATAGAAAGCAATGTGTATGCCAAAATTAAAAACTTTGCCTTTATTTTTTTAAAAACCCTTAATTATTGAAAAAAAGTAAATTTTTATGAAATCAGCGGGATGGATCGAACAAAAATTTGGGCACAGCGTGACAAAATTAAGTAAAAAAATGACAATTTTTGTCACACGAACTGCCCATGATTTAATTTGAAATTTGATTGTACCTTAAATTTGAAAAATCGCAATCCCAAAGTTTGCTTCCGTTGAATTATCGATGCCTTATCCGGAATTTAGATATTGAGAATTTTTACTTGACCAAAACTCGCCGTAAAAGTATGTTAATTCTTCTAAATTATTCAATTATGACTCTTTAACACCATCGAAGAAAGGAATAAACAAAAAATGGCAGGATATGTTTACACATTCGGCAACGGAAAAGCGGATGGGGATAAATCTCAAAAGAATCTGCTGGGCGGAAAAGGCGCGGGGCTTGCGGAAATGGCCAGACTCGGGCTTCCCGTGCCGGCTGGTTTTACCATCACCACCGGATGCTGTAAATATTATTTTGAATCCAACGCCAGTTATCCGCCCCATTTAAATGACGAGGTGGAATCCGCGTTAAAACATATTGAAGCCATCATGGGAATGAAATTCGGTGATCCGGAATCCCCGCTTCTGGTATCCTGCAGGTCCGGGGCCCGTATCTCCATGCCAGGAATGATGGAAACGGTATTGAACGTGGGGCTCACTGCGGACACGGTTCCCGGAATGATTAAAAAAACAGGTAACCCACGCTTTGTGTATGACGCCTACCGCCGGCTGATCATGATGTATTCTGATGTTGTCATGGAAAAATCCGAAGGCATTGAACCGGAAGAAGGAAAAGGCATCCGGCTTCAGTTGGAACACATCATGGAACAGATGAAACAAAACAAAGGATATCAAGGGGACACGGACTTTACGGCAGATGACCTGGAACTGCTTTCCGAGAAGTTCAAGGCAAAAGTCAAAGAAGTCCTGGGGGTGGCATTTCCGGACAATGCCAGAAAACAGCTCTGGGGCGCCATAGGGGCCGTATTTAAAAGCTGGAATGGCAAACGCGCGGTCTCTTATCGTCGCATTGAGGGCATTCCGGATGAATGGGGAACGGCAGTAACCGTTCAAAGCATGGTGTTCGGAAATATGGGCGATACGTCTGCCACAGGCGTTGGGTTTACGCGCAATCCCGCCACTGGTGAAAACCTTTTGTATGGCGAATGGCTGCCCAATGCCCAGGGTGAAGATGTGGTGGCCGGCATCCGCACGCCGAATCCCATTAATGAAGATACCAAAAACGATCAGAATCACCATCTCCCCTCCCTTGAACAGGCCATGCCGGATTCGTATCAACAACTGTTAAATATCCGGAAGAAACTTGAAACCCATTTTAAAAACATGCAGGACCTGGAATTCACCATCCAGGAAGGCACCCTTTACATGCTCCAGACCCGGGACGGCAAGCGCACCGGTCTGGCGGCCCTGAACATGGCCATGGACATGCTGGCTGAAGGCCTGATTGACGAAAAAATGGCTGTCACCCGTGTATCACCGGCCCAGTTGGATGAAATGTTGCATCCCTTGGTGGATCCCAAAGCTGAAACCAAATATGAAGCCATTGCCAAAGGCCTTCCGGCCGGTCCTGGCGGTGCTTTCGGCCAGATTGTGTTTACATCGGAAGATGCGGTGAAATGGCAGCGCCAGGGCAAAAAAGTCATTCTAGTACGCGAAGAAACCAATCCCGAGGATGTGGAAGGCATGCGGGCCGCCGCCGCCATTCTTACTGCCCGGGGCGGAATGACCAGTCACGCGGCTTTGGTGGCCCGGGGATGGGGAAAATGTTGTATTGTGGGGGCCGGCGCCCTGAAAATTGATCTTGCCAACCGGAAAATTCATATTGACGGAAAAGATTTTGCTGAAGGCGATGTGTTTACCTTAAACGGCACCCGGGGAATGGTATATGAGGGCGAACTGCCCATGATGGATGCCACGGAAAATCCACGCCTGGCTAAATTTATGGAAATGGTAGACAACTTTCGCACAATGAAAGTCCGCACCAACGCGGAAACCCCGGATGATGTCACCACCGCCAAAAGTTTCGGGGCGGAAGGCATTGGCCTGTTCCGCACCGAACACATGTTTTATGGTGAAGGCTCTGAAAAACCCCTGTTTCTCCTGCGAAAAATGATTTTGAGCAGCACTGAACAGGAACGCCGGGCCGCCCTGGATGAACTTTTTCCCTTTGTAAAGGATGAAATCAAAAAAACCATGGAAATCATGGACGGTCTGCCAGTGACCTTTCGCCTGCTGGACCCGCCCCTGCATGAATTTGTGCCCCACAACCAGACCAACCGACAGGAACTGGCAAAAGCCCTTGGTATTGATGAAGACACCATTTTAAAACGCAGCGAACTCTTGAATGAGAGCAATCCCATGATGGGCCACCGGGGAGTGCGGTTGGGCGTCACCTACCCGGAAATATCCGAGATGCAGGTCCGGGCTATTTTTGAGGCTGCTGCGGAACTCATCAAAGACGATAAAAAAGCCCTTCCTGAAATTATGGTGCCTGTGACCTGTGACGTGCGGGAACTGGATGTGATGAAAGTGATCACGGACCGGATTTACAGGGAAATCATTACCAAATTTGATCTTGAAAAAATCGACTATCAATACGGCACCATGATCGAAATCCCCCGGGCCGCGCTTTTGGCAGACAAAATGGCTGGGGCGGCTCAATTCTTCTCTTTTGGCACCAATGACCTCACCCAGATGACATTCGGCTTTAGCCGGGATGACATGGGCGGATTTATGGGAGATTATATTGATAAAAAGATCCTGAAAAATGATCCGTTTCAGACTTTAGACATTGACGGTGTCGGCGCGCTTATCCAGACAGCAGTGAAAAAAGGTCGTACCACCCGGCCGAATCTCAAAATCGGCATCTGCGGAGAACACGGTGGGGATGCGGCATCGGTTGAATTCTGTTTCAAAAATGGATTCAGCTATGTGAGCTGCTCCCCCTTCCGGCTGCCCATTGCAAGACTGGCAGCAGCCCAGGCGGCCATTGCAGCGGAGAAATAAATGAGATTGATCTGATGACGTATCCCGGCATTAAATCATTTAGCCACGGATGCACCCAGGCAAGATAAAGGCGGGTTCTTTTTTTGGGGGGTGTCTGGGTGCATTTGTCTGTTATGGTTTTTTGGGGCGGTTTCGCAAAAGTTGCTATTGCTTTGTTTCGTTGTCACTGCTTCAGCACACGTAAAGCGCTCATCATTGATTGGATTCTATGCGCTACGTTTCGTGCTTTTTTTGCCGTTTAATTCTGTCTTTTTGCGGTTGTATCAAATTTGATCATCTCTTTTGCTTTTTTCGTTTTTCAGTTCCTATAACAAATCTAAAAGTGAGCCATTTTTCCATGTCATCCCATAAGGATCAATCCTACAGTCTTTCGGGTTTTCTGTTTATCCTTCTTGTCCTTATTCTTTATTCCAACACACTGAATTCTCCATGGATTTTGGATGATTTTCATAACATTGTCAATAATTCCAAAATACAAATTACCGATCTGACATTCCAATCCATAAAAGGCGCCTTTTTTTCCCGAGCAGGAAACAGTGAACAGACTTATCGCCCTCTTTCCTGTTTGTCATTTGCCTTGAACGCTTATATTTCCGGTAAAAATGTCTTTGGCTATCATCTGTTCAATATCGGTTTGCACGCAATAAACACAATTATGCTATTGTGGCTGATGATTCAAATTTTCAGCACCCCCGCACTTGTAAAGACAGCCACGAGGGAGAAACATTTCATCATTGTTTTAGCAACCCTTTTATGGTCTATAAACCCGATTCAAATTCAGGCCATTACCTATATTGTGCAAAGAATGGCCATGTTATGCACTTTTTTTTCGATCTTGGCTTTTGTCGCTTTCATCAAAGCAAGAACCGTTGATCTTCAATGGAAAAAAGGTGCATACAGTCTATCTTGCATATTTTTTACCATATGTGCCTTTTTTTCAAAAGAAAATGGCCTTGTGATTATCCCCCTGTTACTGATTTTGGAATTTTTCCTTTTTCAAAACGGAAACTATAAAAATTTATTAAATCGTAAGTTCGTTTTTAGTTTAGCTGCCGTGATAACTGTTTTGTTGCTGGCTTTTTTCTTTACCACCAGCGCTTCATCATTGCAGGAACTATACGAACGCAGGCCTTTCACCCCTTATGAACGTCTGATAACACAGCCCAAAATTATTTTATTTTATCTTTCACTGATCTTATACCCGCTTCCGCACCGATTTTCCCTTGAACATGAAGTAATTATCTCCACTGGTATATTTTCTCCGACAATGACAATTTTTTATCTTGCGTTGGTCGTCTCCGTTTTTTGGATCTGCTTTTTTTATCAAAAAATTCCTTTTCTGGTCAGAATGGCAGTTTTATTTTTTCTGATTGGTCATTCAGTTGAATCATCATTTTTACCCCTTGAAATGATTTTTGAGCATCGCAATTACCTGCCTTCCCTTTTTCTTTTTTTACCTGTAGCTTCGGGATTTTTTCAACTTATCAGCCGTTACCGATCCAGCAGTAAATTCATGGTTGGCATGCTGGTCTTTTTTATCACCGGGCTTATTTTTCTGGTGGGCATGGCCACTTATACCCGAAATTTAGACTGGCGTTCCGATAGATTGCTCTGGATGGATGCCATGAAAAAAGCACCAAAAAATGCCAGGCCAAAACAATCCATGGGGCTTGTTTTTGGCATGCAACATCCGGAAAAAGCGTTGAGCTATTATTTTAAAAGCCTGGAAGGATACATGCATGAGCCGGTGGAAGAAAAAACATCTGCCCTGACAAATATCGGACTCATTTTTTTTCACCAGCAAGAATATGAAAGCGCAAAGAATTTTTTTGAAAAAGCTCTTAAATTCAATGATAAATATACAATCGCCCGCTACTTTCTGATCCAAACATTGATGAAACAAAAACAATGGGAAGAAGCCCTTTCTATCAGTGAAATAGACAACAGCAGCCCCAATTTAAAATACCTGCAGGGAATTTGTTTTTTGCGCATGAAAAATTCTGAGCAGGCACTGGAGATTTTCAGGAACCTATACAAAAACGATCGCAATAACAAAAATGCATTATTGGGCATTGCAGAGGCCCTAAGCACGAACCGCCATTACCGGAGAGCAGAGTTTTTTTACAAATTTTGTATTGCACAAAATCAAAAAAAATATGATTTGGAAATTGCATATATCGGCGCTGCTAAAAACAGCTATTTAACGGGAGACATCCAAAAGGCGGTTTTATTTTTGGAAAAATTTTTCAAGATGGTTGGGATTGAAAATACCAGCGCCTACTTGCATATGCAGAGAAATGATATTTTTTCTCCTCTTTCGGGGTTGGATGAATTTTCACTATTTATCGAAAAAAGATTTTATATTTACAAGAAACAAATACAATTCAATCATTTCGAATAGAATATTTCAAGACGTTCGCTGTCTTAGCAAGTGGTCCACAAGCACTAAACTCATCATGGCTTCGCACACCACGTTGATGCGGGGAATGGCTGAGATGTCATGGCGACCTTTGATGGTGATGTGGGTGGGTTGATTGTTGACGTCAATGGTGTTCTGGGCAATGCTGATGGAAGGGATGGGTTTTACAGCTACCCGGACAATAATTTCATCGGCATTGGATATGCCGGCCAAAATACCGCCGGCGTTATTGGTTAAAAATCCGTCTGGCGTGATGGGATCATTATTTTGAGATCCCCGCATGGCGGCAGCGTTAAAACCGGCGCCGATTTCAACGCCTTTGACCGCGCCAATGTTCATCAAGGCTTTTGCGATCTCCGCGTCCAATTTGTCAAATACCGGTTCTCCGAGGCCCGGCGGCACATTTTTTACCCGGATTTCAACAATACCACCCAAAGAGTCCCCTTCTATTTTGACGTTTTCCACTTCTTCTGTCATTTTCTCAGCAGCTAAAGGATCAGCGCATAGAAACGGATTTAGATAGATTGTTTCAGCATCAAATTTTTCTGCTGTGATACTGCCAAGAGCTACAGTATGGGCCAGAACTTCGATATTTTCACGTTTCAGAACTTCCATTGCAACGGCCCCGGCTGCCACCCGGCCAACGGTTTCACGGGCTGATGATCGCCCGCCACCCCGCCAGTCACGAATGCCGTATTTGGCCTGATAGGTGAAATCGCCGTGGCCAGGGCGGTATACATTGGCAATGGAATTGTAGACACCAGATTTGGCATCCTGGTTTTCCACCATGATCATGATAGGTGTCCCGGTGGTGAAACCTTCAAAGACCCCGGACAGGATCTTCGCCTGGTCTTTTTCTTTGCGGGCCGTGCTCGTCGCCGCCCTGCCCGGCCGGCGACGGTCCAGCACTCTCTGGATAATCGTTTCATTCATCTCGATACCGGGCGGACAGCCGTCCACCACAACGCCGACGGCCGGGCCATGGGATTCGCCCCAGGTGGTGATGCAGAATAGTTTGCCAAATGTATTTCCGGACATAGTTGCTCTTATTTCTCCTTATGGTTTTGAATCAAGATTACCGGTTCTGTTGGGATGAAAGCTTAATAATACCACAGAGCTCTCGGAGAACACAAAGAAATTATAACTTCGCTCGGAATCGCTGAGCCCGCGAAAAAAACATCTCCGCCCAGCGGCAACCCCCCCAAAAAAATTAAAATGATGGATTTTCTTGCCTTATGGATAGGAATTGAAAATACCCGCTCGCGGTGCTCGCCTGAAATCACCGAGCAAAGCAGAGGAGGTTTATCCTCCGTGACCTCCGTGGCCTCTGTGGTTTAAAAAATCATGGCTGAATAAATAATTTTTATTTTTAAATACCCATTCATTTCCGATTCTTCCAATCCAGAAAATCAAGCTGGCTGGCCAATATTCTGGATTTGGGCATGTCCTGACCGTTTGCTTCCGCCGCACGGATGGGGCGCCAGTAAATACTTTCAATCTCAAGAGGGCGTTTTGCGTCATAATCCAGCTTCATGCTGGGCCGGTATGCCACCATTTTCTCTGTCGCTGAAAGCATGAGATCCACAAAATCATCGTGAATATGATACCCGCACACGCGGGCGCCGCGAATCACTTCCCGCATAATTTCCCCCACCATGGACCGGGCCGATTCATTTTTCATAATTAAATCCGTGGTCGCATCAAGTAGCACCGTGGGGCCGTTATAGGCCATATTCCAGACCAGTTTTTCCCATCGGGCTTTGCCAAGGGATGCTTCAAGCTGGACCGATATACCGGCTTTTGAAAAAATATCCGATATCGTTTTGAGTTCACCGGTGATTCCGGACGGCTGGTTTTTTTGCTCATACTGCCCTATGCGAATGCTGCCGTAATCAAGATGACGGATATGACCGGGGCCGACTTTGTTACTGCACAGAAAACACAGGCCACCCATCACCGTTGCCTGGGGCACAATATCAGTGATTTCCTTTTCAACGCCCAGGCCGTTTTGAAGCAACAGCACAATGCTTTCCGGTTTTGACACCTGTGGAAGAATTTCCGTTAACTGATGATTGTGAATGGTTTTTAAAGCAACAATAACAATATCGCATGCCGGCATTTCACGGGGATTGGAATAGCACGCTACCCTTTTCAGTTCAAAATTGCCATTTTTGGATTCAACCAGCAAGCCATTTTGCTTTACATGATCAAAATCGCTTCTCAGTAAAAAATGTACGTCAAAACTGCTTTTGGCGAGCAACGCGCCGTAATATCCACCGACCGCACCGGTACCGATGATTCCGATTTTCAAACAAAACCTCCATAATTGATTCGAAAGTTGTCATACCTGAACCGAGCATTCAGTTCAGGTTATATTGATACTGACGGTTGAAATTAAAAAAAACCGAAAAAGATGACAAGCAAAACTTTTGAATTTATGCGGCCAACGTTTAAGGATTTTTCTTCAAAAAGTTGACAGTCGTCTTTCAGATACCGGAATCATTATCTGAAATATCGGTCGTGGGGTTTATTTTTATTGAAATAAATCAAAGAATAATGGTAATAAAAACATTTGTAATTCATTAAAGTGTTTAAATTCGGTCCTTTGTTTTTAATTTTTTCATGATATTACAGGCTTAACCCTGTCCAGGAGATCAGCGAATGGCGAATCCAGCAAAACAGACAAAAAGCAAGCCCACACCCAAAGGCCTTCTTGGCGAGGAACTGATCGATTCAAAGCTCATTACTCCGGATCAATTGCAGCAGGCACTGACCCGGCGTTCCCAGGTGGATATGCCCATCGGGTCCCTGCTGATTAAAATGGGATTTGTGTCTACCGATGATATGCTGGATTTTCTGTCTCAGAAGTTCGGTGTGCCTGCCATTAATATTTTCGAGCAGAATATCCCTCAGGACACCATCAACATGATTCCCCTTGATAAAATTAAACAATACAAGATTCTACCGATTTCGTATCAGGGGAATACGTTGACTCTGGGCATGGTCAGCCCTCAGGACTTTATGACCATCAGCGATCTGGAATTTACCATGGGTGTCAAAATCAAGCCGGTCATTCTTCCCTTCTTCATGATGGAAGCCGCCCTGAGCCTCCTGTCATCGAGCTTTGAAGATGGTATTAACGGAAAAACGGTTGAAAGCATAGCACTTGAAGATAAAAGTGAAACCCAGACATCACCCAAGATTGAAGCGCTCCTTTCCTATCTTGTCAAAACAGAGGGAAGTGATATGCTGTTTACTGCCGGTGTGCCACCATCCGTTAAAATAAGCAACCAGGTCAAGCGACTGGCCACCGTGTCTCTGACACCTGCGGACTGTGAATTATATGCCCGCGAATTGCTTGCCAACCGGGATGAAGACTGGGAAAAGTTTCTCAGAACCAATGATCTTGACATCGCCATCACCTATCCTCATCTTGGCCGATTCAGAATCAATTTCTACCGGCAGCGTAGCTCCATTTCCATCACCATTCGCCGGCTCAATGAGCGGCTGCCGTCACTCAAGGATTTGCGGCTGCCGGAATGGATCAGGGATTATGCGTTAAAGCCACAGGGCCTGATACTGATTTCCGGGCCGGCGGGCCACGGCAAATCCACCACTCTATGTGCCATGGTCGATATCATCAACACCACCCGGCGCTGCAATATCATTTCCCTTGAAGACCCGGTGGAATACCTCCATAAACATAAAAAAAGCAATATCAACCAGCGTGAAATCGGCAGAGACACGCCATCATTTGAAAAAGGCATGCGCGCCGTTTTCCGTCAGTCCCCGGATGTAATTGTGGTGGGCGAACTGCGGGACAAGGAATCTTTTGAAATTGCGCTGCGGGCTGCCAGCACCGGTCATCTGGTGTTGAGCACCATGAATGCCGCCAATTCAACCGCTGTTATCCGGACAACAGTCAACATGTTTCAGGAATCCCAGCAAAAACTGATTACCATGCTGCTGGCTGATTCTCTGCTGCTGTCTCTGGCCCAGCGCCTGGTTCCTTCCAGGGACAAAACCAAGCAGGTGCTGGCCCTGGAACGTTTCACCAACTCCAACCGCATTGCCAACCTGATCCGGGAAGGCAAACTGCATCAGATCCGTGCCCAGATGGAGACCGGGTGTGAGGAATTTACCCCGCTGGATCTCTCTCTGGCAGAACTGTACAAAGAAGGCAGAATTGATTTTGATGACGGATTGACATATGCGGTAAACAAACAACTCTATCAGGACATCACCGGCGTCAAAGTCGGATAGTTGTTCATCCTCTTTTTAACCTGTCACCGCATTATCCCCGGGCAGCATGGTTCAGTGTTCCCGGGGTAACTTCTTGCAGGCAGTCAAGGGCATCAGGTCATGCAAATCGAATCCGCGCTTGCGAATAATTACAGGAATATTTTAGATAATCTGCCCTGCGGCGTTTACATGACCGACCGGAAAAGACAACTTTTCTACTGGAACCGCGCCGCAGAAAGGATTTCCGGTTTCCAGGCATCCGAGGTGATCGGCTCGCATTGCTATGATAATATTTTAATGCACATTGATGAAGAAGGCACCTGCTTGTGCCAACAGCTTTGCCCCCTGGCCAAAACAATTATGGACGGTATCCCCCGGGAAGGTGATGTTTTTTTGCATCACAAAGACGGTCACCGGATTTCCGTTAAAATAAACACCATCCCTTTAAAGGCGGAGGATGGCACCATCACCGGATGTGCTGAAATATTCACTGACACCAGTCAGTTTGATTCCGTTGCAACCAGAGTCAAAGAACTTGAAAGAATCGCTTTTCATGACAGCCTTTCAAATCTTCCCAATCGGGAACACATGGAATCTCAACTGGATCTGAATTTTCATGAGTTTAGACGCCTGGGCCAGCGCTTTGGTGTTCTTTTTTTAGACATTGATTATTTTAAAAATTTTAATGACCGTTTCGGCCATGAAGCCGGGGACCGGATCATCCGGACAGTGGCAAATACGCTGAGGGGGGCTTCCCGCCCTTTTGATGTTTTTGGCCGCTGGGGCGGAGAAGAATTTGTCGGCATTATCAAACATGTTGATCCCCAAAAACTGGATAAAATCGGCAACCGCTATCGCAAACTGATCGAGAAATCATCGATCAGCATCAAGAATAAACAGGTCGGCATTACCGTATCCATTGGCGCAACAGTGGTGAGAAAAAATGACACGGAACAGACCATCATTAACCGTGCGGATCGACTGATGTACGAATGCAAGCGAAAAGGCAGAAACTGTCTGGCTTCTGATTCCGATTAAAGACCAACAGATCATGAAAACAGCCATTCTTTCCGATATTCACGGCAACGCCACCGCCCTTGAAGCAGTGCTGAAGGACGTTGACGAGGAGGCCTGCGATCAGATTCTCAGCCTTGGAGACAATATCGGCTACGGTCCGGAACCGGAAAAAGTCATCCAGATGCTGCGTGCCCGGAACATTCCGTCGGTCACCGGGAATCATGAGCTCGGGGCGACCCGGCCTGATTTCCTGCCCTTATTCAATCCCGTGGCCAGAAAATCAATCCAGATGACCATTGGAATGCTATCTCCCGTCAGCATCGCGTATATTAAAAAACTCCCCAACGCTATTGTGAAAGAAAATCTTCGCATTGTCCACGGGTTTCCGCCGGAATCACCCACAAAATACCTTTTTGAGCTCACTGATCGCGAGATCAAACAGGCTTTGTTGCAGATGAAAGAAGCCCTTTGTTTCATCGGCCATACCCATGATCTGGAAATTATGATTCTTGAAAACGGTCGGTTTGTTCGGCGGCCCCTTGCCCTTGGAAGTTATCAGCTTGCCCCGGACAATAAATATATCATTAATTCCGGCAGCGTGGGGCAGCCCAGGGATGGAAACTGCCAGGCAAAATACGTCATATGGGATTCTTTAAAAAACGAACTGGCTGTTCGGTTTGTCACTTACAATATCGCAGATACAGTTAAAAAGATTTACAAGGCAGGGCTGCCGGAACAGCATGCCCTGCGTATTATGTAGCCTCTGCAGTGCATAGTGCCTGAACGCTTAATTTCCAATGCTTTAAAAAAGCTGCTGACGCTTCTCAGGCGTATTCTTAAAGAAAGGGAATGTTTGAAACCACTGAGATCACGGAGGTCACAGAGAAAAAACCGTGTCTGTTTTACTCTGTGACCTCCGTGATCTCAAGTGAGCGCCGCGAACGAGTGATTTAAATATTTTGTGAAAATCGCAGAGTAGTTACAAATCTGCTTTTACTGCTTCTCTTTTTTTACGATCAACTCCTGTCCCACATGAATCAAAAGTTCGTCTTTATTCATGTCATTGAGTTCCTGAAGCTGCTGCACGGAGATGCCGTATTGCTTTGAAATCCGATACAGGGTTTCTCCTTTTTCCACACGATGAAAAATCAGTTTAACCGGTTTTTGTACTTTGATCTCGGTGGTCGGCTCTGGAGTGGCTTTCGGCACTGGTTGCGGGATGTTTTTAGGCGCAGGCGCTGAGACCTTGGGAAGCGATGCGGGCTCTGGTTTGGGCGCGGTTTGCGGTTTTATCTGGACCGGTGCAGACGCTTCAATGGGCTCACTGGTGATTGCCGGCTTTTCGGGCTCTGGTGCTGGTGCTTTGGCCGCAGGAATCGTTTTTTTCTGCTTCACAGTCGTTTTTTCAGTTGTTGGCAGGGACAGTGGCGCTGGTTTCAGATCCGCTGCATCAGACAATTTTTCCTCAATGGCGTCCATCTTTTTCATGGTTTCCGTAATCACTTCCGCGTTTGATTTTATCCAGTTCACCAGTTGCTGATATTGCACCGGATTTTCCGCGGGATCAAATCCGCGAATATCCCGATCCGTGCGGACCAGGTCATCAATCCGCTTTTCTATCTGGTCCAGGCGGGAAACAATATGTTTATAATCATCCATAGAGACCTGGTTTTTTCTGGGCATGAACAGCACAAAGAGAATTACGATGGCAATCAGGCCCGCGCCGATCAGGATAATCGGAAGCTCCATGCGGTCGAACCATCCGCCGGACTTGTTGCTTTGAAATGAAGAATACGGTTGCTCCTCTGAACCGTTGATATCCGAATCCGTTTTCCAATCCATGCTGCCTCCTTGTTTCGTTAAGATATTACCAAAATCATGGGTTTTAAAATGATTTAATATAAAATGTCAGAGAAATTGACGCCTTGACCTTATTCTCATTTTTCTCTATGTTCTGAAATATTAAATAAAATGCAGTCGTGAGGGATCCTGTTTGATATTAGACGGTATCAGTAATAATGCTCTGTATGATGGAGTAAAATAAATCAGGTGTCAATATCTGCAAAAGACGAAATACACCGAAATTATTAACTACCGCCCTAAAAATATTGTAAACAATTGATATTAAATGAAAAAATATTCACACGAGTTTATTGAAAAGTTTGACGGATTTCCCGGGTTCGGCTGGGACCGGCAAACCGATGAGGATTCCGTTATCTGCCATCTGCAGATGTTTTCCGATGACCAGCTCATGAAGCACCTTGTCCCGAAACTTGGAGAAGAAGAACTGGCGGAAATTTATTTCTTGATCAACCGGCTGCTTCGAAAATATCTTAAAGATGCCGAATATCACCGTCTTTTTTTAAAAGAAGACCATCCATAGCTTTCAATCTGACCCATCCCTGTCAACCATCAGCAGGAGAATATATTAATGCTTAACGACAAACAATTGGACCGATACGCGGATGTCCTGTTATGGGGGCTCAAAACCGCCCGAAAAGGAAAAGCCGGTAAAAATGAAATCGTGGTTATTCGGTATGATCTTCCGGCCATCCCGCTGGTAGAGGTGCTTCATAAAAAACTGATCCAGATGGGCGTGCATCCTGTTCAGCGCCTGATGCAGACACCAAGGATGGAAAAAAATTTCTATACCCTGGCCCGAAAGCAGCAGCTCATGTTCATTCCACCCGGTGAATCGGAATTATATCAGCATTTAAACGGCGCCATTGCGGTTCTTGGCCCGGAATCCCTCACCCATCTTGGCGGTATTGACCCCAATAAAATTGCCCAGTCCCTGAAAGCCCGCAAATCGCTGCGGGAAATCCTGGATCAGCGGGAGGAAAGCGGCTTGTTTTCCTGGACACTGGGTATGTATCCCACGACCGAGCTTGCCGAACACGCTGGCATGCCGGTGACCGAATACGCTGACCAGATTATCAAAGCCTGTTTTTTGAACCGGGTGGACCCGGTCAAGCAATGGGAGGCGGTTTATGCAAAAGCCCAAACCCTGAAAAAATGGCTGAACCGGATGCGAGTCTCCAAATACCACATTGAATCCAGGAACGTGGACCTTGAAATCACCCCTGGCGACAAGCGCCGCTGGATCGGCGTTTCCGGCCATAATATTCCCAGTTTTGAACTGTTTCTGTCTCCGGACTGGCGGGGTACCAACGGAAAATATTACGCGGACCAGCCATCCTACCGGAGCGGTAATTACGTCAACGGCATCCGCATTGAATTTAAAAACGGAAAAGCGGTAACCGCCACGGCCGAACAGGGAGAAGATTTCCTCAACAAACAGCTGAAAATGGATGCTGGGGCCTGCCGACTCGGAGAATTTTCATTGACCGACAAAACATTTTCAAAAATCAGCCGGTTTATGGCCAACACCCTGTTTGATGAAAACTATGGCGGCCAGAACGGAAACTGCCATGTGGCATTGGGCGCATCTTACTCTGACACTTATAGCGGCAAACCATCCGAACTGACACGGGAAATGAAAAAAGATCTCGGATTCAACGATTCCGCCCTTCACTGGGATATTGTTAATACGGAAAAGAAACAGGTCACGGCCCATCTTTCGACCGGCAAAAAGAAAGTGATCTATGAAAACGGACAATTTACTTATTAATCCATGAAAATCACCCGGCCGCTAAAACTCAAAAACCCCATTCAACAATATGCCTGGGGGTCTCACACCGCTATTCAGTCGCTTATGGGGGAAGCCTCCACCGAAGCGCCATGGGCCGAGCTCTGGATGGGGGACCACCCCAAAGGCCCGTCCCAGGTTTTTTTTGAAAACCGCTGGATTCCCCTGCCGGATCTCATCCGCCGGTTTCCCGAACAAATCCTCGGACCAGCGGTGATGGAAAAGTATCCGGCAGCCCTGCCTTATCTTTTTAAAGTATTAGCCGCTGAACAGCCCCTATCCATCCAGGCCCATCCGGCCAGGGATCAGGCAAAAACCGGTTTTGAAAAGGAAAACAAAAGCGGCCTGCAATTAGATGCGCCTGAGCGCAACTACAAGGATCCCAATCACAAACCCGAATGCATCTGCGCCCTCACCCGGTTCACCGGACTGAAAGGGTTCAGAAAACCCGAAACCGCGGCAGCCCTGATGCGGAAATGGTGTCCACACGGGCTGTCCGAACAGATTGCCTTTTTAGAACAAAACAATCTGAGAAAATTTTTTCAAACCCTGATGGCCATGCCGGACATCAAAAAGCAAGCGGTCATTTCAGAGGTGCTGGAAAATACCCACCAAAGCACATCTTTGGATGATATTTGTCTTTGGATAAAAAAACTGGCAACCCATTATCCGGCAGATATCGGGGTGATTTCCCCGCTGTTTATCAATCTGTTCCATCTTTCTCCCGGCGAAGCATTGTATCTTCCGGCCGGGGAACTGCACGCGTATCTGGAAGGTCTGGGCATTGAGCTGATGGCCAATTCCGATAATGTGCTGCGCGGCGGGCTGACCCCCAAACATGTGGATGTACCGGAACTCCTGCGGGTGCTGACTTTCGCTGAAACTGAACCGGACATTTTACATCCGGTTCCGGCATCCGACACCGAAGCCGCCTATCTGGTGCCAGCCGAAGAATTCCGCCTGAGCGTAATTGCCATGGACAAGAGCCAGAGGTTTCTGGCTCACCGTCTTCACAGTGCGGAAATCCTTCTATGCACGGAAGGACGCCTGCAGATAACCGGAGAAAAAAATGAAAATGATGTGATGGAGATCCAAAAAGGAGCCTCCGTTCTTGTTCCGTCAGCCGCAGGGGCTTTTCAGATCCAGGGCAGCGGTGTCTGCTATAAAGCGGGCATACCGGTCTGAGATCTTGTAATCGTTCACAGGGAACCTCACCTGCTTTGTTCCCGGTCACTTGAAGTACGACGAGTACACCTATGTGCCCGGCGCCGCGCATCTGAAGCACCCTTTAAACGATTACCAGTTATTGTGTTGCAATCAATTTTTACTTTGAACCCTGTGTTTGGTTACGAGTTCTCTACCTGCTGAACCCTTTGACAAAAACCTAAACCGAACGTTTTCAGATGCCCGCAGATCCTGTTTTAACGGTCAATGAAATATTTTACAGCCTCCAGGGGGAATCCCTGTATGCCGGGTTGCCCTGTGTTTTTGTCCGTCTTACCGGATGCAATCTCAGATGTTCTTACTGCGACACAACCTATGCGTATGAGTCCGGGGACATTCTCTCCATCGGGGATATTCTTGAACGGACCCGACAATACCAGTGCCGGCTCGTTGAAATCACCGGCGGCGAGCCCCTTTGCCAGAAAAACACACCGGCACTGGTTCATGCGCTCTTTTCCGCCGGATATACTGTTTTGATGGAAACCAACGGCACCAGAGACATCCGCATGGTAGACAGCCGGTGCATTAAAATTCTTGATATGAAATGTCCGGGCAGCGGGGAATCAGATAAAAATGATTTTGAAAATTTAAACAGGCTCAGCGCAAACGATCAGGTTAAGTTTGTGATTACGGATCGGGCAGACTATGAATTTGCCAAAAACCTGCTGCACGAAAAATGGCCGCAGAGCTTTCCCTGGCCTGTTCTTTTTTCGCCGGCAACGCCGTTGCTGGCCCCCAGGAAACTCGCTGAATGGATTCTTTCGGACCGCCTGCCGGTAAGGCTCCAACTGCAGCTTCACAAAATTCTCTGGCCGGAACAAGAGAAAGGCAAATAGATGAAACCCGTTTCCCCAAAAGCCGTTGTCCTTACCAGCGGCGGACTGGATTCCGCCACCGTGCTTGCCATTGCCAAATCCCAAAATTATGAATGCCATTGTTTAAGTTTTTTTTACGGCCAGCGGCACCATCATGAACTCATCGCTGCCCGAAAAGTATCCGCTGCTCTCGGCGCGGCAGGCCATTATGAGGTGAGCGTGGACCTCGGAAAACTCGGGGGATCGGCGTTGACCGACACGATTAAGGTACCGAAAAACCGGGACGCTCACGCCATGGGAGGCAGCATCCCCGTTACCTATGTGCCGGCCCGCAACACTATTTTTCTGTCTTATGCCCTTGCCTGGGCCGAGGTAATGGATGCACCGGACATTTTTATCGGTGTCAATGCATTAGATTACAGCGGGTATCCGGATTGCCGGCCGGAATACATTGCCGCGTTTGAAAAAATGGCCAACCTGGCCCTGAAAACATCAGTGGAGGGCAAGCGCACAATCCGCATCCTTGCGCCGCTGCAACACATGACAAAAGCAGAGATTATTCTTACCGGCACGGCTCTGAATGTTGATTATGCCATGACCCATTCCTGTTATGACCCGGACCCGGATGGCCGGGCCTGCGGAAGCTGCGACAGTTGCCTGCTGCGCAAAAAAGGATTTATCGAAGCCGGCGTCCCGGACCCCACCCAATACGCGCCCTCAGCTGCCGCCAACCCTTTGAAATAATATTTCCCATGAAAATCGCTTTTGTTCATTATCACTTAAGACCCGGCGGGGTTACCACGGTCATCCGCCGTCAGATCGCAGCCATCAAACAGGATTGCGATATAGTGGTAATGACAGGAGAAGCCCCGGCAAATGATT
This sequence comes from Desulfobacterales bacterium, assembly GCA_963675805.2. GTDB lineage: Bacteria > Desulfobacterota > Desulfobacteria > Desulfobacterales > Desulfosalsimonadaceae > SURF-3. The sequence continues at coordinate 513,785 of CAXXNU010000008.1, forward strand.
TTCCTGCAAAGATCATTGTTATTCCGGAAATCGGCTATGATCCGCCCGGAAAAAACCGGCTTGCGCCTGAAACGATCGCCCAAAAAATGGCACACGCCCTGTCTGATCACTGGCCGTCCGGATGCGACATTCTGCATGTACATAATCCATTAATTGCCAAAAACAGGCATTTTCTGAAAGTGCTCGGCGCACTTCAGGATCAGGATATCCGGTTGTTTCTTCAGGTGCATGATTTTGCTGAAGACGGCCGGCCTACCGCCTATTTCAAAGAGGACCCTTACCCCCCAAACTGCCACTATGCTACAATCAATGCAAGGGATTACCATGCGCTCTCACAATCCGGCCTCAAAACATCCGGCCTGCATTATCTGCCAAATGCCATTGAGCCGTTTGATTTTTCTGGTGCACACAAAATCGCACAGAAAATGATTCTTTACCCGATAAGGGCCATTCGCCGAAAAAACATTGGAGAGGCCCTTCTCCTTTCCCTGTTTTTCCCGGACGATCGACTGCTCGCGGTCACCCTGCCCCCGAACAGCGACCAGGACCGCCTGGCCTATCAGAGCTGGAAAGATTTTTCTGTCCGTAACCAATTGCGGGTTTTGTTTGACGCGTCCCGACACTATCCTTTCCCGGACCTGGTCTCATCCGCGGAGCAGATGATTACCACCAGCATTTCCGAAGGATTCGGGTTTTCATTTCTGGAACCCTGGATTGCCGGAAAAAATCTTTTAGGCCGCCTGATTCCGGATATTTGTGCCGATTTTATCGAGTCTGGCATTTGCCTGGACCATCTGTATGACTACCTGGCAGTGCCACTGGACTGGATCGACAAACGTCGGTTTTATGATCGCTGGCGTACCTGCCTCCATGAAAACGCGAAACTATTCGGGGTTGATATGCCGAATTCCACAATCGACGAAGCGTTTTACCAAATGACCTGCGACCACAGGATTGATTTTGCCCGGTTGGATGAGGATTTTCAGCAACAGGTGATTTTAAAAATATTGTCCGCAAACCGATTCAGGCACCGGGTTCGCGAACTAAACCCTTTCATAGGAGAGATAGCCAAAAAAGAGAACGAAGACACAATCATTTCCCTTAACAAAGATATTGTTTTGTCCCGCTACGGAATGGTTGCCTATGGCCGGAAACTGTTGTCAGCGTACGAACAGACAGTGAATCTTACTCCCGATCATCATCTTGACAAACAGAAGTTGGCCCGAATTTTTTTAAATCCAGACGGGTTCAGCCTCCTCAAATGGGGGTCCTTAAAAGACCAAGGGGGCCAGCAGGTTCATGCCTGAAACCGCTTACAAACAGATGATGGCCCCCTGGGTCCGTCCCCTTGTCCCGATCCCTGCGCAGGTCACGCCGGAAACCACCCTTGCGACGCCGGTCCGGGCCGTGCTGTTTGACATCTACGGCACTCTTTTTATCAGTGCTTCCGGCGATATTGGCGACTTTTCGACAAACCCGGACCTGGCAACGCTTATCAAGGCGTTGCTGAGTGACTATAATATTTCAAAAAATCCTGAAACACTGCGCCGTCAGCTTGTGCAGGCAATTTTATCGGATCACGAAACCAGGAAAAAGCAGGGCGTTGATTTTCCGGAAGTCCGGATTGACCAAATCTGGCAACAGGTTTTGAACGTCAAAGATATGGCAATGGTGCGGCAGTTTGCCGTGGCGTATGAAATGATCGTTAACCCGGTCTATCCCATGCCCGGGTTGCAGGATATCATCCAAACGCTGAAAAACAAAAATATATCCATGGGAATTATTTCCAATGCCCAGTTTTTTACCCCTCATCTGTTTGACCTGTTTCTGGACGGATTTCCCGAAGAACTCGGGTTTGATCCCGATCTTATTTTTTACTCCTATAAATACGGGTATGCCAAGCCATCCCGGTTTCTTTTTGATCTCGCCGCAAAAAATTTATTCTCCAAAGGCCTTGATCCTGAAGAAACCCTTTATGTAGGTAATGACGTGGAAAAAGATATTGTACCGGCCCGGAAAACCGGTTTCAAAACCTGCCTTTTTGCCGGCGACCAGCGGTCTTTGCGAACCGGCAACGCTAACATACATTTGGAAACACTCAAACCCGATGCTGTTATTTGCGATTTAAAACAAATTGCAGATATGATAGGTTAAAATTTTGAAATTATTTTTTTCTAAGAACAGGAGATTGTATGATCATTCAAAAAGGAAGTACCATCACCTTTGAATACACCCTGACCCTTGAAGACAAGGAAGTCATCGACTCTAATGTGGGAGCTGATCCCCTGACATTTACCCATGGTTCCAGCGAAATCATCTCCGGCCTTGAAGACCAGATGTGCGGCATGAAAAAGGGGGAGCGGAAACAAATTGTCGTGCCGCCGGAAGATGGTTACGGGCCCCTGCTTGAAGAAGCGATTATTGATCTCAAGATCGAACAGGTTCCGGTTAATTCGAGACGCGTCGGCGCCATGCTCCAGACCCAGTCGCCGGAAGGCCAGATTATCCGGGGCAGAATCACGGAAGTTGACAATAAAAAGGTCGTGATTGACCTGAACCATCCTTTGGCCGGAAAAACCCTTTATTTTGACGTTACCATTCTGGATGTGAAATAGCCGCCCATGCTTCAGCACACATTTTGCCATCTTTATAATATCGGGGCCAAAAAAGAGCAGGCGTTCTGGGAAAAAAACATCATCACCTGGCAGGATCTTTCCGACTGCATTACCGCCGATACCCTTAAAAACAAAAAACCGCTCTATTCATACACAGAGGAACTGGCCAATTCCATCCGCCATTTTGCGGACGGCAATGCCGCTTATTTTGCAGAGCGGCTCAAACCCGGTGATGCCTGGCGAATGTTTGCCGATTTCCGTCACGCGACAGCCTATGTTGACATTGAGACCACCGGGCTTGAAAACCCGGAAATCACCACCATATCGCTTTATGACGGCGCCCGCATCCGGTATTATGTAAACGGGCAAAATCTTGATCAATTTCAGGATGACATCACCGACTACCCGCTGATCGTCACTTATAACGGCAAGACCTTTGACGTGCCGGTTATTGAACGGTTTTTTAACATCAAGCTGGCGCAGGCCCATATTGATCTGCGCTATGTGCTAAAGAGCCTGGGATATGCCGGGGGATTGAAAAGCTGTGAAAAACAACTGGGAATTTCCCGGGGCGATCTCGACGGGGTGGACGGTTTTTTTGCCGTTCTGTTATGGAATTTCTGGCGCGAGACCGGCAACACCCGGGCCCTGGAAACGCTATTGGCCTATAATATTGAAGATGTCATCAACCTTGAAAAGTTGATGATTATGGCTTTTAATCAAAAAATCAGAGATATTCCGCTGCCGGGACTAAATCTGCTGCCGGCGCCAGTTTCTCCGGCATCACCATTTCTCCCGGACCCTGACATTATTGCCCGGATCAAAAATACCAGCCGGTTTCAACGATTTTAAAAGTGCAGCCGTGCCGCAAAGACCTGCCAAATGAAAGTTCCTTTTCTTCTGATCGCCTTGATTTTGCATCTGACCTTTCCATCAGTAATGCTGGCCGGTGACTCCGGTTCTCTTCGCCTGGCCGCCGGATATGCGTTTTTAAGCAGAGTGGATGATATCAAGGATTCCTACAAACATGTTCTGGGAGCGACCGGCAAGAACAGAGATATTTACAATGCATCGCTGGGATTGACCATTCAGCCCTATTATCAACTGAATAACGGTTTAAGGGCCGGCGCGGGCGTGGGGCCTTTTATTCTGATGGTTGGCGATGCCCGTCATATTCAGGTTCCGCTTCAAGCCTTTGTGGGATATTCTTTTTTTCCGGATGCCGCCCTGTCCGGCTACGTTAAATGCGGCATGGCATATCATGCGGCGGCCGGGGATTTTTATTCAACGTCTGAACCTGGGTTTTGCGCAGGACTTGGATGCGAATTTGCCAATACGCGGAAGGTCCATATTGGCTTTGAAATCATGCATGACGCATCTGAAATTGTTTTGGACAGACCCATTCCCGAAACTCCCCATGAAAAAATAAAAACCGGCGAACTCACGTTTTTTCTGTATGCGGATTTTTGATGTCTATATGAAATTTTTAATTATCTTCTTTCTTGTTCACATTGCCCTTTTTTTGCCGGTAAAATCCTCCTTGGCCGATGTGAACTTTGAAAAACTGTATGGTTCGGATCTCAGTATGGGGGTTGGCGCCCGGGCCACGGGTCTTGGGGGCGCATTTGTATCCATTTCCGATGATGCTTCCGCTGTTTACTGGAACCCGGCCGGTCTTACGGATATCCCCCCAACCCAGTCATTCTCATCCTTTATATCCATGGAAAGCCCGTTTTCATTCAGCACGGCTGCGCTTGTTGTTTCTCCGCCCCTCGATTTTTTAAAAGCCGTCAATTTTAAAATCGGCATCAGTCATATCCGGCGGCTCCGTTTTCGGGGAGACAGCGGCAAGAGTGAGTGGAACGGTTACGCTTCCCACCTGCTCGATCTTTCCATGGTGGATGCGGGGGATCATTTTTCCGGAAAAATTAATTCCAGCACCTATGATAACCGCCTATCTTTTGCATTTGCCCCGTTTAAAAATAAAAACCTGTCTTTGGGGCTGAATTATATTTTTCTGACATGAGACACGGATCTCTGCGGAACCGGCGGTTCCGGGAACGAACAGTTTCAGCTCGGGGTGGATTACCAGACCATCGACGCGGGTCTTGCTTACCGGTTTGCAGAGGGGCACCGCGTCGGCCTGATGGTCAAAAATATTGCTGACATTCATGTTACTGAAACCGCACCTCGCGGAAAAGACGAAGATTCTGGCTTTTCTCTGCCCCTGTCGGTCACCTTTGGCTATTCCGTGCCGAAAAACGGCCTTCGCCTGGCTCTTGACAATGAACTGATTTACGGACATTACGGCGGGCAGGAGTCTAAAAAAGCGACCTTCTGGTTCGTGCGTGCCGGCATGGAAAAACAGTTTACAGAACGTTTTGCAGGCCGGTGTGGAGTGACCATTCCGGTAATCGCCAAAACAGACACCCTGGGGGATATTCGAAGCGATCTGCCGTTTCCAAAAATGGGCGGGGCCATTGGATTTTCAGCGGCATTTAAATGCTTCAGGTTGGATTTATCCGTGTTCGGCGATCCGGCGGCAAGTTATGTGGACCAAAAAATAAGAATCCGGTTGATGGGGTCCCTGACATTTTTGCCCGGTCAGAATTCGGATTGACCTGCGGTTAAATATTAAGCCCGTCCAGTGCGTTGATTTTTTTCCAGAACCGTCCGTATCGGCTGAGAGACGGATAATGAAAGGTGTGATGGCGGTATTCATGAAAACAACGGTCTGTCCATTTCCGGACCATCACATCCGCTTTGCTCCAGTCTTCCGCTGCCGGCATAAAATTTTTCCGTTCAAACACGGACAGCATCTCATTTTCGGTTGCGCCGATGGATTCCTGGAGCACATGGCGTTTTTTATCCATGAAAATAAGCCGGCGGTGAATGTATTCATGGTTTTGCCATAAAGAACCGGCCACTGTTTTTTCATCCTTGTTCAGGACGCTGAAATCAATGTCCGGGTCAAATGACACCGGCTTGAAAAGGGACATGCAGGGCGCGGAGGTGCCGGTGAAAAAAAGGAGCGGCGGGCGGTTCTTCATCAGCTGAGCTGCCATGGAACCGCAGGTCTGGCTCCGCCGGATAAGCCCGCCCGCATGCATGCAGATGTCCCGGTTGGAACCGGCAGACGGGGATGCGCCCTGGTCATAGTGGGTCCGCAGGTTGTTCATGGTCTGTAAAATGTTGATTTGGGGCGCTGAAAACGTCTGCTGCAGGCAGTTTAAGCTTGCGCTGAGCCGGTGGCGGGATCCGGCAAAAAAAGGAATAAGCCGGGTATCAAAGGCTTTTTTAAAGCTGAACAGGCCTTTGGATTTAAAATATCCCTGTTTTTTGGCCTGGTCCGCAAGATCCGCTGACGCAAGATCATAATCCTCACCAATGGTCAGACAATTGGAAATAGCGGCAAACGTCTTAATCTTTTTAGCGGCCCAGAACCGGCCCGCGGTTTCCAGAATCCAGGCCTGACCGGGATCGGCGATAATAAAGCTGTTGTCGTAGCGCAGGCGCTGATCCCGGTATCCGCACACACCGCCCTGCCCGTATTTTTCAAGGAGTTCCGTGATAACAGCCAATGCATGATTCGCGGTATCGCCTCTTTCAAGTCCCAGCCGGACAAGATCCATACCGATGAGTCCGCGTTTTTTTTCGATGGCCCGCGAGAAAATGGCTTCATTGCCGATGACAACGCCCCGGTCATTGGCCCCCATTTCCGCGCCCCACAACCAGAAAGGCTTGCTCAAAACCACCCCGTGCCGCCGGGGAACCTGATCAATGGTGATATAGGTTGTTTTAAGTTTCTTCGCATGATCGTTTAATACCGGCAGAGCGCGGACCACCAGCTGCGCTTCTCCGGGCTCCCGGTCACTGTTTTTGGCAAAAAAAACCATGTTGTCTTTTATCAGCACATGGGTATCGCACATAGAAGATGTCCTTATTGAGTCATCGACTAATCCGGCCCGGCAGAATAAAATTATACCGGTGTCTGAAAATTTTTGTTTTTATATACCGGTCAAACCGTCTGAGGGATAAAAACAAAGACCAGATGAACGCGTCGTTTTTATAATACCTCTTAATTTCGGATTTTTCCAGAAATGGAATCGCCGGTGCCAGATTCTTTTTTTCAAGGCAGGAATTGACGAGCATCAGGGCATCATCAATCAGATCCGCCCGGCCTTCTTTATAAAAATTGGCAGTTAGATCAATTAAAACCAGCCGCAGATCATAATATCTGTCCAGAACTTCCTGGAGAAACTGCCATTTAACCAGCCATACCAGAAAAGACGGGCAGCTTTGTAAAAAAATATCCGTATCCAGCTGTTCAATTAGGCCCCTGCGGAACAGGGGGGTGGTGATGTCGAAATAGACAGGCACCGTCACGTGCTGTGATTTTAAGAAACACCAGTTGGAGAGTTGCGCATCCAGACCGATGGACAGGTGCTTTTCATTTTCCTGGTTAAATTGGAAAATCCGGACCAGGCTATCCAAAACCGGCAGCATGATTTCCTGAAGCACCTCGCAGGTCCCGGATCGCAGCATATGATGTCCGATGGCCGGCGCATCAAACCGGGGCTGGGCCACATAGAGAATCGATTCATTAAACCGGTTCTTAAAATCAAAAAAAGCGATATCCGCAACCCGGATATCGCAGGCACTCCTTAAAAGGGCCACATATTCCAGCACCGTCTGTTTGTAAGCCGCGACCTGATCCGGATCGGCAAAAGGCGGCATGCGTTTTAATGCGATATCCGGCATTGACGGGACAGAAAAGGTGGTGGAAATCTCACCATAGCCCAAAATTTCAGGAACAATCCCGCTTTTTTCTGGAAATGCGGGATCAAGGGCATCTTCAAACTCAGCAATGGCCTGTTGATCTACATTCATCAAATGGCATGCCTGTCCGTTGTCGTGCATTGGCATATGGCTTTTTCAAGCTTTTCCATCAATGTGTCCACCAAGGGAACATCCGTAAAAAGATAGGGTTTAAGCTGAAGCACGGACAGGTCATAGCCGGAAAACATGGCCCACACGCCGTTCTCGTACAAGGCCTGGGACATCATCACGGCCCCCATGTCACCTTCAAACTGAAGACCGGCAATCAGTCCACACTGGCGGACATCCGTGAGAAATGCATATTTTTGTTTCAGGCTGGAAAGGGCGTTTCCCAGGTAGTCTGAAATCCGGTTCACATGGTCCAGGGTTTCAGGCCGGCTGATGATTTCCAACACTTTTCTGGCGACATAGCAGCCGATTTCAGCCCCGCCAAAGGTGGAAACATGGGCAAACCCGTCCTGGGTGAGCCAGACGCCGGCCTTTTCATTCAATATTGCCGCGGCAATGGGGTACATACCGCCGGAAAGCCCTTTGGCTGTGACGATGATATCCGGTATTACATTAAATTTTTCAATTGCCCAGATTTTTCCGGACCGGGAAAGCCCGGTCTGCACTTCATCCGCAATATAAAGTGTGCCGGTTTTTTCGCACAATCCTTTGACTTTGGCCAGGTAATCATCTTTTGGAAGCGGAAAGCCGAGGGTGGCGGGAATGGTTTCAAGAAGCACCGCGGCCACATCATGCTGGCTCAGTGCATTTTCCATGGCCTCAAGGTTATTAAAGGGCACGGTGACATTATCCGACGGAGCATCACTTAAAAAAAAGGCAGCGGTTTTGGCGTTGCCAGCAGCCCCGGAAATGCCGGTACGACCGTGGTAGCCGTTGTCAATAGAGACAACTTTTCTCCTGCCGGTGGCGTGGCGTGCCGATTTTACGGCAATATCTACGGCTTCACTGCCGCCACTGGAAAAAACACAGTATTTCATATCCCCCGGACAAAGCCGGATAAGGGCTTCCGCCACTTCTCCACGCAACGGGCTCGGAAAATGATGATTGCCGATATCAAGGGACATTTCCGTGGCCTCGCGCAGGGCATCCACAACCTCGGGATGCCGGTGGCCCAGATTATAAGTGCCGCCGTTAATGTGCACATCAATCAGCTTTTTCCCGTCCAGGTCATAGATATACGGCCCTTCCCGGCGGCCGATCACCAGGTCAATGCCGATCTCATTGAAAATCCTGATTTTATCCGGACACACAAACGCTTTGTTTTGAGCGATCACCGCCTCTTTCGACATGCCCATTCTGCCCTGCCCCCTGAGAACAAAGTGGATGATATTTTCCAGGATCGATTCGCAGGTCCTGGCGCGGACGCAGACCGTAACGATTGCCCTTACGTATACAACCCGTCAAACACATCCCAAAATGCGGGAAAAGATTTTTCAACGCACTGTTCATTGACAATTTCAATCCCCGGCACCACCAGCCCGGCAACGGCAAAACACATGGCCATGCGATGGTCGTTGTAAGTTTCAATGACTGCACCATGAGGCCGTCCGCCAGTAACAATCAGATCATCTTTTTCAGATGTAGCCGATATCCCCATTTTCGTCAACTCGGTAATCACAGCTGAAAGCCGGTCGCTTTCCTTGGCTTTTAAATGGGCCACGTTTTTAATCCGGGTGGTCCCGTCAGCAAAGGCCGCCACGACAGCCAGGGTGGGTACAATATCCGGCATGTCCGCCATGTCCACCTCAATGGCAGAAAGCTTACCCCCTTTTACCAGGATGCCATCCGCCTCATGGCTCACCTCACAGCCCATAGAAGCCAGGACTTCGGCAAAGCGGACATCTCCCTGTCGGGACTGGCGGGAGAGGCCCCTGACTTTGATGGCATGGCCCGTAATGGCGGCAGCCGCCCAAAAATACCCGGCCTGGGATGCGTCGGGTTCGACGGTATAATTTCCGTGGGTATATGTCTGCCCGCCCGGCACCGTAAATTCATCATATCCCTTCCTTTCCACCTGGATGCCGAACCGGTTCATGATATCAAGCGTCATATCGATGTACGGTCTGGATACCGGGCCATGGGTGATTTTGATGCGGAGGCCGTTTTTTGTGCAGGGTCCGATCAGCAGCAGTCCGGAAAGAAACTGACTGCTCAGACTGCAGTTGATTTCAAGACTTCCGCCGGAAACAGGACCGCCGGAGATTTCGACCGGCGGGCAGCCGTTACAATTCACGGATATAGCGGAAACGTTAAGCTGCGCCAGTGCGTCCAGAAGATGCTGAATCGGACGCTCATGCATGCGCTCTGTCCCGGTCAACAGATACGGCCCCCTGCCAAGGGCGGCAACTGAAGTCAGCAGCCGCATGGACGTTCCGGAATTGCCGAGATAAACCGGATCACCGCAGGGACCCGGGCATCCGGCACAGCCGTGGATCAGAAGGCTCTCATCCGTCTTTTCGATGCTTGCCCCCAATTGCCGCAACGCGTTCATGGTAAAACGGGTGTCTTCACTATCCAGCCAGTTTTGGACCCGGCACGGGCCGGAAGCCAGGGCGGATGCAATCAGAATCCGGTGGGTATAGCTTTTGGACCCCGGCACCGTGACGGAGGTATTCTTAATTTGGGCCGTTTTGATTTTTTGCATGCTGTTTGAAATTCCTCACTTCATGTTTCGTAATTCATCATTTTTTTAAGTCTCTTCCCGGGATTGGGGATAAGAACCCAGAACTTTGATAAACTTGCAATAGGGCTGCATTTTTTCAATGGTATGTTTGATTTTTTCATCTGCAATATGCCCGTCAAAATCCACAAAAAAGAAATAGCTCCAGTTCTCATGTTTGGTGGGCCGGGATTCAAGCTTGGACATGTTGATACCGGCCTCTGAAATCGGCTGCAGGGTTTTATAAAGAGCCCCAGGCACATGGGAGATGACAAACATAAGCGAGGTTTTATCGCATCCCGTCGGCGGGGGCGCGTCATTGCCGATCAAAAGAAACCGGGTGATATTATTGGCGTAATCCTCAATATGGGACTCAAGAATCTGGAGCCCGTAAATATGGGCTGCTTCGCTGTTTGCGATGGCCGCGGTGTTATCTTTTTTCGCAGCTTTCTGGGCGGCATGGGCCGTGCTGCGGGTTTCCGCGAGTACCGCATTGGCCAGATGCTTTCGGATCCATCCCCGGCACTGGGCCAGGGCCTGGGGATGCGAATAGATCACTTCAATATCTTCGATGGTGCTCGATTTTGACAGGACGGCATGAGAAATATTCAGATATTTTTCCGCACAGATTTTCAGATCCGATTCAAAAAAAAGATCCAGGGTATGATTAATGGCCCCTTCGATGGAATTTTCCACCGGTACCACCCCGTAGTCGCATTTCCCCCGGCCCACGTCCATAAACACCTCCCGGATGCTGGTTTCCGGAATAAATGTGGACGAATGACCAAAAAGCTCCATGGCCGCAATGTGGGTGAATGTCGCTTCCGGACCGAGGTAGGAAATCCGAATGGGAGATTGAATTTCCCGGCATGCGGAAATAATATCCGTAAAAATCTGATGCAGGGTCTGGGGTTTCAGCGGTCCCTTGTTCAGTGTATTCAACCGCTGAATAACCTGACTTTCACGGGATTTGTCGTATACATATCCGTTGTTTTGCTTTTTAATCTCACCAATGGCCTTTGCAATGTCAAGCCGCTGGTTGATAAGATCCAGAATCGACGCATCAACGGTGTTGATGGCATCCCGCAAGCTTTTGATCTCCGGTGAATTGGGCGGATTCTCATTGCCGTTCATAGCACCTGTTTCCCTGTATTATTTTTCCGTTATGGTTTCATCGATTTTCATGCCGAAATGCCGGCCGCTTTCTTCCACCGCAACCAGCACCTGATCCCCAGGCCGCAGGTTCACCACGGACATGGGGGCGCCTTCCGGACTGGTAAGCCGGATGGTTTCCGCATTCTGAAGAATCGTGGTGATCTCTTTGTCCCCGATTCTGGCTTTCACCAGCATGAGGGGCCGTTTTTCAATTTTCAGGCGTCCCACAATGCCGGTGGCGGCGTTTCCTTTAAAATCAATGATCAATACCGGATCTCCGGCAGCGAGTTCCGACAGATAGCGTGTTCGGCCGCCGGGCACACGGGTATAGGCGTGCACTGCACCGGCATTGACCCGAAACGGCCGGGCCGCCACATAAGGGTTTTCAATGCTTTCCGCATGCACCAGAAAAAGAGCGCTGCTGGCGTTTCCCACCAGCATGCCTTCTCCGGGTTTCATCTCCGTGCAAGTGTCCACGCACACCCGGTCTCCCATTCCCACGGATTTTATTTCCAGGATCTCCGCCACATCCAAGGGAATCAGATCTGTTTTGGCACGCAGGGCGGTTAAGGCACTTTTTAGTTCAATCAGGTCATCCGTGCAGAAAAGGATATGATCCACACCTTTTTCCAGAATACCGAATGCGGTCTGGGCATCTTCCAGGTTGTGTACCCGGGCGACCACGTTTCCGGCGCCCTTGGCAATCAGATTCTCTAAAGGAATCACAGACCAGTCCGTACATTCCAGAATCACTTTTTTATTCTCCCGGCACAGGGAAACAATTTGCTCTTCGTCCTCACCGCTTTCAATTTTAAATAAAACCGCATCCTCGCCAAGCCGGATATCGCCGTCTGCTGAGATGGTTTCAATCCGGCCCAGGGCTTTGACTTTTTCCGTATATCCGGCCGGCACCATCACGCCGTCCGCGCCCCCTTCTATGGCGGTGGTCACCAGATCCTTGTTCCAGGGGTCGATTTTTATCCAGATTTTTCGCATGAGATTAACCCTCTTCGATATAAGATGACTGCTTACGAAAGAATTTTTAACGCATCATCCACCGACGCGTTTTCGAACAGAATAGACGCCATGGCTTTTACCATAAGCGAAGGATTTTTATGCTGGAATACGTTTCGGCCGATGGACACCCCGGCCCCGCCGGCGTCAACCGATCCCTTTACCATTTCCAGAATGTCCCGGTCCGAATCCATTTTCGCGCCGCCGGCAATCACCACCGGCACCGTGCACCCTTCCACCACTTTGACAAAGGATTCCGGAGATCCGGTATACGAAACCTTAACAATGTCAGCGCCCATTTCGCACCCCACGCGGGCCGCATGTTTCACCACTTCCACATCGTATTCATCTTTAATTTTCTCGCCCCGGGGATACATCATGACCAGAAGGGGGATACCCCAGTTACGGGATTCATAGGATACCCGGCCAAAATCATTGAGCATTTCCTTTTCCTGGCCATTACCGATGTTGACATGAATGGAAACAGCGTCTGCGCCGAGTTTAAGCGCCTCCTCAACGCTGCAGACCAGGGTTTTGGAATGGGGATAAACAGAGAGCGACGTGGAAGCGGACAAATGAACGATCAGACCAATGTCTGAACCGCCCCTGCGATGACCGGCCCCCACCAGCCCCTTATGCTCCACAATGGCGTTGGCTCCGCCTTCGGCCACCTGTGCCACGGTGCGTTTAATGTCCGTGATTCCGTCTATGGGGCCGACAGACACCCCGTGATCCAGCGGAACAATCAGGGTTCTGCCCGAGTTCCGGTCCATAATCCGTTCCATGCGAATCTGTTTGCCGATGATGGTCATTTTTCAAGTCTCCTTCTAAGAAATGAGGTTATAAAACAAAAAAGCCGTGAAGATCTTTTTCTCCACGGCTTTTTTACATAAAAAAAAACCGCGGGCCTTGGTCTGCCCGCGGTTTTTAGTTCTTTTTAAATTCTTCTATCGCACAGGCAGACCCTTGGTATAAAAATAAAAATAGCTAAAATACCAAAAATAAAAGAATCTGCCGGTGATATTTTTCATTTTTTCTTTTTTTTACACTCTGTTAAATGTTTTTTTGCTGAATGGTTGTAATTTTGCTTTTTTGCTACGTTCCTTGATTTTAAAATCTTTGTCAAGCAAATAATTTGCTCCGGTCGATTTTTTCTTGGCTCAATGCACTTATAAAAAATATCTGCTCATACTATTTTTATCCCGCGGAGACGCTGAGGCGCTGAGATTTAATTCTCTGCGAGCTCCGCGGCTCTGCGCGAGATATGTTTGCATCACTGTTCTTGCTGCAAAAATCAGTGCCGGGCAGGCCCTAATTTTTCAAGGTGTGGAAACAAGCCGCGCTGCATTCTGCTGCATGTCCGCAAAGGCTTCTCCAGAAAGCCCGGCCCCGAATACCACTTGTTTCGCCTGTTCATCCGTAATTAAATCCCCCGGCGTATGGGAATCCGTATTAATGACCATTTTTGTACCCAGCTTTTCACAAAGTCTGGCCACATGGCCATTGGTCAGGGAATGGCCTTTGCGGGCGGTAATTTCCAGAAGCACATTATTTTTTTTGGCCGCCCGGACATCTGCCTCGGAAATAAGACCCGGATGGGCAAGAATATCCGCGCCTGCCGCAATGGCTGCCTGATTGGTGCCCGGTGCCACGGGTTCCGCAATGGTTTCGCCGTGCACAATCACAACCTTTGCCCCAAGCTCCCTGGATTTTGAAATGGTTGCGGCAATTAACGCCGGTGGGACATGCGTGATTTCAATGCCGGGGATGATTTTTATATTTAATACCTGATTCAGGGCCTCGGCTGCGGAGACAAGCCGCGGAATGACAAAATCAATATTGGACATATCCCCGTGATCGGTCATCCCGATAATTTCATAGCCTTTGTGTTCGGCCCGGCGGGCCAGTTCCGCCGGTATCAGAACCCCGTCGCTGAAAATTGTATGGGTGTGCAGATCAATCATCTAAGCTTCTACCTTCTACCTAAAGTCCTTTACACCTTATACTTCCCAAAATCGTCGGGAGACAAATTTTTTAAATAATTCTCCCATTTTTTGCCCTGATCGCTCTCATCCACAATTTCATATTCCCCGTCTTTGCCCCGCAAACTATCCACCACCACGTCATCAACGTATATTTCCGCCTCAAAACGAAGGGCCAGGGCAATGGCGTCACTGGGCCGGGCATCCAGAATGAACTCGCGATCTTTTGCCACACAGTATATTTTGGCATAAAACGTATTGTCTTTAAGGTCGCACACCTCGATCCGGGTTAGTTTCACGTCCATGGTATCGACAAATGTTTTAAACAGGTCATGGGTCATGGGCCGGTCAAAAGATACATTTTGCAGCACGGAGGCAATGGATGCCGCCTCAAGAAGTCCGATCCAGATGGGAATGGAAAAATCCTTGTCTACGGCGTTCAAAATAAGGATCGGCGCGTTGGATGACGGGTCCATGGCCAGTCCGCCGATGGCCATCTTATGCAACATGAGAATGACCTCCTTCCGGTGTTGTCAATTTTACCTGATGTTGAACGAATACGCCCCAGAGCGAGTTTGAATAGGCTTTGGTAATTTCCACATCCACAGTTTGTCCTTTTAACCGGTCAATGTCAATCCCCCATTCCAGCAACCCGTCAAAATTGACAATCCGGTTTTCGGACGTACGGCCGGTCAGTTCAACGGGAGATGCTGTCGTCGGTTTTTTGAGATGGTTTTTGCTCGCTCCTTCCACCAGCACGGAAAAAGTTTGGCCCACCAATTCCTGATGCTTTTGCCGGGTAATCTCCTTTTGAAGGGAAAACAGCTCCTGAAGCCGGCGGTGTTTGACCGCCGGGTCAATTTTATTCGTAAACCGGGCCGCCGGGGCTTCGGGCCGGTCAGAATATTCAAAGGCAAACACGCTGTCAAACCCGACCTGTTCGATCAGGCGCAGGGTGTCCCTGAAATCCTCGTCAGATTCACCGGGAAACCCCACAATAAAGTCTGATGTAAGCGCAATTCTGGGGGATACGGACCGGAGTGTTTCTATTTTCTCCAGATAGGATTCCCGGGTGTATTTGCGGTTCATTTTTTTTAACATCCTGTTTGAACCGGATTGCACGGGCAAATGAATGTGATTGCATAATTTGTCAAGGCTTCCAAAAGATGCAATCAGGGCGTCGGAGAGATCTTTGGGATGGGAGGTGACAAAACGGATGCGCTCCAGACCATCGATCTTGTTGACCATGGCCAGCAGTTCAGGAAAGGAGGTCAGTTTTTCCTTAACACCATAACTGTTGACATTCTGCCCCAGCAGGGTAATTTCCCGGATGCCGGTACCCACAAGCCCTTCAATTTCAGCGATGATCGTCTCCGGCCGGCGGCTGATTTCCCGCCCCCGGACATAGGGCACCACGCAATAGGTGCAGTAGTTGTCGCACCCCCGCATGATAGTGACAAAGCCACTCACATCCCCGCGGCGGACCGGCGGGATATCACCAGCATCAGGATCATCAATTTGATCTGTCATTGCCGTTGCCACAACGGGCGTAAGGGATGTGTCACGACTCCGGACGAGTGCTGGCAGTTGATGGACCGCATGGGTGCCCAGAACGATATCCAGTTGGGGAAACCGCTCAATCAGTTTTGCCCCCTGCTGCTGTGCAACGCACCCGGCAACCACGAGTTTCAGCCCGGGTTTCTTTTTTTTCAGGGACTTGAGCCGCCCCAAAAAACTATAGACTTTCTGCACCGCTTTCTCCCGGATGGCGCAGGTGTTGACAACGATCAAATCCGCATCTGCATAGTCATCGGTCAGAACATAATTGTCAGCATTCAGCATGTCAGCCATTTTTCCGGAATCATAAACATTCATTTGACAGCCAATGGTGTTGATATACAGCTTTTTTCTTTTCATGGAATCCGTTGTTTTCTTTTCTATCTCTTTTGCGGGTGCCGGATTTTCTTATATCCGGTCATCGGGTGTCTGGTCCTATGGTGTCTGGTCTTCAGGTGCCAGGCAAACCGGTTCAATCACAATGTCTTTTTTCAGGGCACGGATTAAATCATCTACATCCGCCTCGCACCCCGGCGCCACATGGAGTTTAATCATCGACCTGCTGCGGTCAATGGTTTCAACCACGGCAATCCCGTCGTAGGCTTCAAAAATAAACTTCACAAACCCCACTGATTTTTTGTCGATAATGTACAATTTTGATGTGGTATTCAAAATATATCCATAGGTTAAGTGCTGATGGATGACTGAATCATAGCACCGCTTGATTCGGGTTACCAGTAAAAATTGATGCGAAAATATCATTGTTTCAGGGACCCGCATACGCTATATGCCCTTTTATGAAAAAACAAATGGAAATTCTCACGCCGGATCCGAAGGTGGTGCAAAACATTCAGAACCTCACCGGCTGCCACCCGGTCATAGCCAGAATACTGGCAAACCGGGGCCTGTTATCAAAAAAGGCCCTTGATGAATTTTTAAACCCCAATCTCTCACAAATTCATTCCTTTGATACCCTGGCGGATATGGACAAGGCGGTTGAACGGATCTGCCGAGCCATTTTAAACCACGAAAAGACCATGGTGTTTGGTGATTATGATGTGGACGGTATCACCGCAACGACTTTATTATATGAATTTTTGAAAACCGCCGGCGCAAATGTTGATTATTACATACCCCACCGCATTACTGAAGGGTACGGCCTGAATCTGTGCCAGGTTCAGGGAAAAATTATTCCTGAAGCTTATGATCTCGTCATTACGATCGACTGCGGCTCTGCCAGCCATGATCCGGTGGACTGCGCGGGCCGGGCCGGGATAGATGTCATCGTCACCGACCATCATGCCATATCCAATCCGTTTCCCCGGGCCGCGGCAGTGGTGAATCCCAGAAGGGGCGACTGCGCCTCAGGTGCCGATTATCTGGCCGGCGTGGGCGTGGCGTTTTGCCTGGTGATCAGCCTTCGAAAACGTCTCCGGGAAATGAATTTCTGGACACAACACCCCGAACCGAACCTGAAGGCCTGTTGTGACCTGGTGGCCCTTGGCACCATTGCGGATGTGGTGCCCCTGATCCGGGAAAACCGGGTGATGACAAAAGCCGGTCTGGAATTGATTGCTACTGCCCCCCGGCCAGGCCTTGCCGCTTTAATCCACGCCAGCGGCGCCAATCAGACAACCATTGATGCCGAGGACATTGCTTTTAAATTAAGCCCCCGCCTGAATGCGGCCGGCCGCATGGATCATGCCCGGCTGGCCGTAAAACTTCTCACTACAAAAGACATGGATCAAGCGTTTGTGATCGCCGCAGAGCTGAATAAAATGAATGCCAAACGCCAGGACGTGGAACAAAAAATTTTTCACCAGATTCTGACGTTTTTGAATGACGCACCTGAACAACTGAACAGAAAGACAATTGTTCTGGGAAAAAAAGACTGGCATGAAGGGGTGCTGGGCATTGTGGCATCAAAACTTGCGGAAAAATTTTTCCGGCCGGTGATTTTAATTTCTTTTACTGAAGGCATTGGCAAGGGATCCGGCCGCAGCATCCCGGGCATTGACCTTCACGCGGCGCTGTGTCAGTGCGCCGAATACCTGAAAGGATTTGGCGGACATCCCATGGCCGCGGGCCTCAGCATTGAAAAAGAAAATTTTACCCTGTTTCAACAGGCCTTTGAAGAAGCCGTCGCCACCGCCACAGAGGATTATTTCCCAATCCCGCAGGTTAAAATCGACAGCCGCATTGACTTTGATATAATTTCAGATGCGTTGGTCGATGAAATTTCCTCGCTTGCGCCCTTTGGCGAGGACAATCCTGAACCGCTTTTTTGCACAGAACATGTGGTTGTTGCGTTTTCAAAAGTGATGGGGGGCAAACACCGACGTCTGACCTTGCGACAGCCTCGTTCCGGCTCCCGGAAACCTTTGAATGCCATCTGGTTCAATGTTGAAAAGGACAAAATGGATATGACCCATTTTGAAAGGCTTGTTTTTAAATTGAAATGGAACCACTGGAACGGGAAAAAAACCATTCAGGCAATTATTGAGCATGCCTGAGTCGTGAAACGCAATGACCGGCCGGATGGATATTTACCGGGATGCGCTTTCTACGACTTTTTACTTGAAATCACAAGCGCGTAAGACTATTATTTTCCATCTTCAAAAAAAATCGCAAATATTGTATCTAAAAGGGAAATGCCCCATGTCAAAAAGATTTCGACCCAGCAATCTTGGTGAATCCAAAATCATATCAAAAATCGCATCATCCAAAGAATTCGAGCGCAGAAAAGCCATTAATGCCGTGGCGGAGAAACCCGAAGAAGTAAGCAACCATATTGCCATGAAACTTGTGGAAAGCAAGCTGGTGGAAACCACCAACAAGAATTCAGTGGAGGAACAGATCTCCCGATGTATTGAAAAACTGATGCATGCTGATGATTTTGATGTTGATTACCAGATCGCGCCGTTCAGGCATATTGTTGACAATCCGAATGTTGTCAGCCTTTACATTACGGCTTTTGTCATTGAGAAATTAATTAACCACAAAGACACCGTCGATATTTACGGTTCTGACGAGGAAATTTACACCTGCATCAACCGGCAGGTGCAAAAACTATTGACTGCCTGATGCCGCCCACATTCAACCCCTGCCTGATCAACGACGCGTCAGGGGACCCGGGTTTACTGGTTCCTTTTTCTTTTGAGAACCGGGCCATCGCTTTTGACCTGGGAGACATCCATCACCTGGCTTCCAGGGAAATACTCAAAATCAGCCACGTTTTTATTTCCCACACCCATATGGATCATTTTGCCGGATTTGACCGGCTGCTCCGGATCGTTCTCGGCAGGGAAAAAATCCTTCATTTTTTCGGACCATCCGGTTTTTTGAAAAACATTCAGGGAAAACTGTCGGGTTACACCTGGAACCTGGTGGATAATTTTTCCAATCAACTGATCCTTTTTGCCACGGAAACAGACGGGAATGCCCTGCGCACCCAGGAATATGCGTGCAAAAACCGGTTCCAGCCAACCGGCGCGCCCATGGTTCATCAGGCAACCGACCGGATCATCCATGAAGAATCCGGACTTCAAGTGAAAACCATAGAGCTCGATCACGGCATCCCCAGCCTTGGATTTGCGCTCAGGGAAAGATTCAGAATTAATATCCGCAAAGACGTGCTCGATGAAATGGGACTCACCCCCGGCCCCTGGCTGCACCGGTTGAAACAGGCTGTGTATGACGATCAGCGCTCCCTGCCACTTTCTAATGTTATACTTGATGAAAAAGTTATAACTATCCTAAAAAATATTACATTTAATGATTTAATAGAGCGACTTACGATCATCTCAGCCGGGCAGAAAATCGGGTATATTGCGGATGCAGCCTACACCCCGGCCAACGTGGAAAAAATAGTAGATTTGGTCCGCCAGGCGGATCAGCTCTTCATAGAGTCGGCCTTTCTGGAGAAAGACGCGGACCATGCCTCGGCAAAACGCCACCTGACCGCCCGACAGGCCGGCGAAATTGCCGGCATGGCCGGCGTGAAACGCTTTACCCTGTTTCACTTTTCCCCGCGATACCAAAACGCGGAAATGGAATTTTACCGGGAAGCCATGGGGGCCTATGAGAAAAATTGTTAGAAAAATCAGGGCGAGAACAAAAAAACCTGGCCCAAAGGACCAGGTTTTCGGTCTTAGAATCATAAACATAGAAACCGGCAGATGACGCCTCATCGAGGCGTCAGGCGCGTTCCAATTTTAATGCCTTTCCAATTTTATGCCCTTTCCAAGGCCTCCAGAGAGCCCTGCCGCATAATGATCAGGGCCAGTTTGTGAATGGCTTTTCTTTTTTCTTCGGCGGTCCGTCCCGGATAATTGCGGAAAGTGAGCACCACGCCGGCCAGGGACGCGAAAAACGCCTGGGTGTTTAGCCGCAGGTTCCCGGCATCATCCGTTTGTTTCACCACATTGTCAAACATATTTAAAAAATACCGCTGCACACCGTTGAATTTTTTCAATGCCTGGGGATTCAGCTCCCCACGGATCATGAAATGGCACATCATCTGGAACGTGGCTTCGTTGTCCACCATGTAGTCCACCACCGCAAGGGTAATGGTTTCCATGTTGTCCCCGTTTTTCACCCGCTGCTGCAATAATTTTTCAATAGTGTTGATGTCCTGAATCAGCGCTTCAACAAAGAGGTCGTCCCGGCTGGGAAAATAGCGGTAAATGGATGCGGCGGAAACCCCGGCTTTGACGGCAATATCCCGCATGCCGATTTCATGAAAGGACTTTTCTTCAAAAAGTTCCATTGCAGCCTTGATAATGAGCTGTTTACGCACTTCACGTTCATCTTCCCGCAATTGTTTGAATGTGGATTTCTCCTGCAATCTTCCGTCCTCCGCATATTTTATGTAAAAAATTTATGAATTGTTAAAACAGCAATATATCATGGTTTAGAGTTTCAAACAATGTTTTTTTCGCACTGATCCCCTATTTTAACGACACCCTATATTAAATCCCGTATGTCCGTGGTGCACCGCAGGCAGGTGATACCTGCATAGGCTATCCGGGTGAATGACGCGTTATGACCAATCCGATGAAAAGGTGAGGAAAATATACCACTGCAAGAGATACCCTGGCAAGAAAACTCTGTTGATCACCTCAATCAGTGGATCTGCGTATCGATTTACCAGTTGACCGGTACCCGTACGGACTGGCCGGCCTTGTTCTTAAAAAGCAGATATCCGTTTTTACGGCCCAGCTGATAGATGTCTTTGGTTATCTCAACGTCCTTTTTACAGTAATCGGCAATTTCCCGCAGTCGTCCCTGTTTCCACCAGCGCAGGGCCTGGAGTCCATCCGCGGATTTTTCCGTGCCAATGTTTACATTTGCCAGATTATTCAACGAAATCCGGTATCCCAGATGGTGATAAATGGTTTCCAAAAGATCCAGGGTAGGAAGGGTGAGAAAATCAAAATCCGAATACCCGGCAAGGACCTGATAATCAAACCGTTTGACGTTAAAACCGATCACCAGTTTCAGGCGTTTTAAATGGTCGATCAAGCGCGGGACGTCTTTTTCAAAATATTCAAAATAGTCATCCGCTCCCGAATCATACACCACAGCGCAGCTGATCCGCATCCGGCTGGCCTGGTGCCATCCGCCGACTTCCTGGGCGGATTTCTGGGTTTCAATGTCAAATACCCCATAGCCGATGTTTTCTCTGCTAACAGACAACGGCTCCGGGGTTTTCAATGGACCGGATGCCTTTCGAGTAAACGTTGGTGCCGTCGCATCCGCATCGCCCGGATGACGGGCGTCAATAATCTGTTCCAGGATGTAAATGGCGGCGGCTTTATCAATAGGGCGGTTGCCGGACCCGCATTTCGGGGAATGCACGCAAGACGGACACCCGGTTTCGCACGGGCACGAAGTAACAGCCTGCAGGGTTTTTTCCAGCAACTTTTCCGCTCGAAAATAGGCTTCCCGAGACAGACCGATGCCGCCCGGAAAAGCATCGTATACAAAAACCGCCGGCCCGTTCACCTGGGGATGAAAGGGAGTGGAGATGCCGCCGAAATCATTTCTGTCCGTCAGCACCAACAGCGGACAAACGCCAATCATGGCATGTTCCATGGCATGAATGCCGCCCATAAAATGCAGCATTTCTTTTTCCACGGCCGTCTGTACCAGCCGCGGAATTTCGATCCAGACGCCGTCTGTTTCAAAAATCTGCGGCAGTAAATCAAGGGGTACGATATTGATCCGTTTTTTACCGTAAATATGAATTTTTTCATACCCGGTGACCTGATCCGTTACCTTGAGCCGGCCGAACCGGACCATGGCGGAATAGACTTTTTTTTCCGCATATACTTCGATGATTTCGGTATTTTTATCCCCCCTTACCCGGGTGTAGTACACGGGATGCGATCTGCGCACCGTCACGGTCTGGGCGCCGGGATCAAAGGTGTCCACACAAAAGGTTTCGCCCCGGTGCAGATACACGGCGCCGGGGTGGGTTTCCCGGAACGCCCGGAACCCGTCGACTTCTCCCCTGTTCTCGCCAGTGTCATGGTCCACAATGGCAAACCGGCTGCCGCTGCCCCGCAAATCAACGTCCCGGTGGGGCATTTTCCGTGCCGCATACAGATTGGTGCCGTCCTCGCTCCGGAGAAGATCACCGCTTTCTTCCAGAATGCCGATACATTTTTTCACGGCCGGCTGGCACGCAAAAGATTCCGTGATGTCAATCGGCAGTTCCGCGGCAGCGCAGGCAAGATGTTTTTTTAAAATATCCGGATTGTCCGGATTAATAACCGCCGCTTCCGGCCCCTTGTTGAAAAATTCCGTTGGATGCCGCATGAAATACTGATCCAGGGCATCTTCCCCGGCAATCAATACAACTGCCGAATCATGACCGCTGCGGCCGACCCGTCCGCCCCGCTGCCAGGTGGACATGACGGTCCCGGGATACCCCACCAGCAGGCACAGATCGAGATCACCGATATCGATACCGAGTTCCAGGGCGCTGGTGGAAATTACGGCCAACAGTTCTCCAGAGGATAATTTTCGTTCAATGTCCCGCCGTTCTTCAGGAAGAAACCCGGACCGGTAGGCGCTGATTTTTCCGGCATACTTACCGCTCTGCTGCACCGCCCACATGGCGATGAGTTCGGTGAGCTTTCGGGACTGGGTATAGACAATGGTGCGCAACCCCCTGTGCAGGGCGGCTTTTAACAATAAAATCGCCGTATGAGAAGGACTGTCCGCAGGATCGATAAACACAATATGCCGTTTGCCCGACGGCGCCCCGGTTTTTGTTTCCGCGTGCACGGGAAGATCAATCAGGGATTTACACAACCGGGCGGGACTGGCAACGGTCGCGGAACAGAGCACAAAACGGGGCTGACTGCCGTACGCGTCACAGATCCGTTGAAACCGCCGGAATATCTGGGCCATATGAGAGCCCAGCACACCCCGGTAAGTATGGACTTCATCCACCACCACCATTTCAATATTTTCAAACAATACCCGCCATTTGTCATGATACGGCAGAAAAGACAGGTGCAGCATTTCAGGATTGGTTAAAACGACACTGGGGGGATGCTGGCGGATTTTTTTCCGGTGCCATGCCGTGGTGTCTCCGTCATACACTGCTGCGGTGGCCTTAGCCGTTGGCAGACAGGACGCCATGGCCTGAAAAGATTTGAGCTGATCCTGGGCCAGGGCTTTCAGGGGAAAAAGATAAATGGCCCGGGCATTTGGGTTTTCAAGGAGTGTTTCAAAAAAAGGAATATTGTAAACAACCGTTTTTCCGCTGGCCGTGGGCGTTGCGGTGACCACATGGCGGCCGTCACGAATGGCCTGGATGGCATTGTGCTGGTGGGAATACAATTGGGTGATACCGCAATCTTCAAGCATTTTGTGAATCGGGCCGGAAACAAACCCGTCAAGGGGAAAAAAAACAGGAGGCCGCGGTGGCAGCGCTTTCTGGAAAACCACCTGCCCGCCCAAACGCTTTGATGCGGATAGCGCGGCAATATATTCATCAACATTTCGTTTTAACGGCATAACCAACTTTGGCACAGGGCTGCCTTCCGATCTCAGGGCGGCGAACCGGGCCCGCAGATACCCCATACTGCCTGTTCAAGAACGGTTAAGGGGTTTCGGCCGGTGGTCTTCAGTTGCACATCGGCACGGCTTAATACCATAACAGCCGCGAGCAGCGACTTTCGGGAAAATTTTCCGGCATGCTGAAACTGCAGAAAAACCGGGTATGGATTATTCGGATTTTTAGCTATCACCAGATCCGAGGACGGCTTCTTTTTGGTTTTGTCTGTCCCGGCCACCTCTTCCCCCCGCATGGCGGACTGGTGCAGCCGCACTTTCTCAAGCACTGTGTCATCATACGCAACAATCAGGGGAATGATGGTCTGACGAAACCGGTCATAGGAAATGGTCGGCTGCCAGATTCGGCCCTGGGGGCTTTCCTGAAAATCTTTGATCACCAGAAGTTTTCGCACCTGATTGATCATGGCCGCCAGAATCTGGAGATAATGGAATCCGGAATCCAGAAGCGATGAAATATACTGAAGAGTCTTAACGGCATCTTTCGCGGCCAAAGCACCAGTCAGTTCATAGACAGGATCAATTTTTGTCCGGACAAGAACTGCCTGCACGTCTTGTATGGAAATTCGATCCCGGTCTCTGGCGTAATCTACCAGTTTTTCAACACTGGCCATAAATGCCCGCACATCAAATCCGGTCATACTGAAAATCTGTTCAAATGCGGCCCCGTCTATCTGTTTATGGTGGCGCTGAAGCATTTCGCGCACGTGCTCCCGCAGAAAGGCCCGCTGGGCATCGAGATCGGCCTTCCGGTTGCCTTTGGGAATAGCGCAGTCGATGATGGTGCCGTATTTTTTGATGGTTTTGTAAAGGGCCTTGCGCTTGTCCACCGTGTCCGTAGTAATAATCAAAAAATGATTCTTTGGAAAGCCCCGTTCGATGGCATTTTTAAGGATGTCGGCGTCATCACCGGATGCCGGCACCGGAAGATTCCGCTCCCGGCAAAACCCGCAGATTTTTTTTATCCATTCGATGTCTGCTATATTTTCTTCTGGCAATTGGAGTTTTTCCGCTATCTTTTCATCGGAAATATCTTCCGGAAAATCCGAAAGATCCGCCTGAAGCTGGGAAAGAAGGGTTAAGAAACGGTCAGCTGCTTTTTCATAATCCTTATTTTCCTGCAATTGTTTTATTTTGGACAGAATGTTGCCGTGGTTATGGCCGGCGACAAATACGGTGGCCTCCCGGAGCTCGATCACTTTTGTACCGGAAAAAAAGGAATAGGTGTTCATCCGTTCGATCACATCGGCCAGGCGGCCATCTTCCCGGTGGTTGATCGCCTCATACCCGTGTTTTTGCCGGGCAATATCCGGAATCAGGGCATTGACCAGCACATGGGTTATCCGCTCATACAAAAACGGCTCGCCGTGAATGAGAACCACCGGATCAAAAGATCCGGCCTGGTTTTTGGCAATGTAATCCGTGACGGACTGGTAGGTAATTTCCGGCATGATTAGGATCTGGCATATTTCCGGCCGAGAACAATCAGCATCAGAACCGCAACCGCCGCGGAACTGATGCCGATGACCTGGGCAATGGATAACGCGTCAAACAGCATCGCCCCCCGGTCATCCCCCCGGAAGGTTTCAATGATCGACCGGTTGACACCGTAGAGCAGAATATAAATCCAGAAAAGCTGGCCATCAAACTGCTTGTGCCGACGCAGGGCAAAGAGCAGCAGAAAAATCAGAAAATTGGATGCGGAGGAATACAGCTGAGTCGGGTGAATCTGCACATATAAAGGGGCCAGTGAGTCCGGATGGCGGAAGACAACCCCCCATGGGTGACTGCACGTTTTTCCGTAACAGCATCCGGCGAAAAAACAGCCGATCCGGCCAAGGGTATGTCCCAGCGGAAGAGCCACCGCCGCGATATCCGACATTTTGCCCAGGGGCAGCCGGTGAATCCTCAAATAAAGAATGACCACAGCGGCCGCGCCGATAAAGCCCCCGTAAAAAACGAGCCCGCCGTTCCAGATTTTAAACACATCAAGGGGGGCGGATACGAAAACATCAATGTTGGTCAGCACATAAAACAACCGGGAGCCGACAATGGCGGCCACCACCACATAAAAAACCACATCCACGACTTTGTCCGCGTCAATTCCCATGCGCCGGGCTTCATGCCGGGAAACAAACATCCCCGCCAGCACGGCCAGGGCGATAAAAAAACCATAGGTATGAATTTTAAACACGCCGAAATCAATTAATACCGGATGCATTGGATTCGCCTGTTATAAGAATAAAAATTGCAGCAAAAAAAGTGGCTCGTGGACTGGACCAGATACCCGGGGAATTTTACAACGGCACCTTTCGGAATAGAATATAAAATCCAAAAATCAGCATGCCGATGGTAATGGCACTGTCTGCCACGTTAAAGGCAGGCCAGTGATAGTGCCCAACAAACACATCAATAAAATCGATCACCTCGCCCAGCCTTACGCGGTCGATCATGTTTCCCAAAGCTCCGCCGAAAATCAGGGCAAATCCCACAGACAGAACCGGATATTCCCGCGGGGTATTTTTATAGAGATACAAAATAAGGCCCATGGCACCCACTGCAATGCCGACAAACAGCCAGGTTTGAAGCCCATTTTGATTTCGGGCAAAAATACCGAATGCCCCGCCCGGATTGTGAATATAAATCAAATTCAGAAACCCCGGTATCACGGGAATCTGTTCATAATAGGACATATTTGTGGAAATCAGCCATTTGGTGGCCTGATCGAGCAGAACCACCAGGGCGGAAATACCGGCCAGCATCAGATACTTGTGTTTCATCATGTTTATGCCATACTGTCCAGCACCGTCTGACACCGGGAGCAGATTTCCGTGCTTTCCGGATGGTCGGCAACACTGTGGTCATGGACCCAGCAGCGCCGGCATTTTTTTCCGGTGGCTGCCTGGACCTTGATGGAAAGCCCCTCGATATCCGTGGGGGTAAATGCCTCATCCCGTGTCTCCGGCGCATCCGACTTTTCCAGGATCAGCTCTGAAACAATAAAGATAGACCGTAAATCGTTCTCATAGGGCGCAAGAATGTCATAAAATTCGCTCGACGTGCGCAATGTCAGCGACGCATCCAGGGAATGTCCGATAATTTTATTGACTCTGGCATTTTCAAGTACCTTGGTGGCTTCCCCGCGAATATCGATAATTTGCTCCCATTTTGCAGCAAGGTCTTTGTCTTTCAGGCGGTCATCTGCTTCCGGAAATTCTTCAAGATGAACACTCGCAGACCGTCCCGATACATCCGGCAGGTAACTCCAGATTTCTTCAGAGGTAAACGGCAGGATCGGGGCCATGAGCTTTGCAATGGCATCCACAATTTGGTGCATGGCGGTCTGGGCGCTCCGGCGGGCCGGAGATTCCGGGTTTGACGTATACAACCGGTCTTTTAAAATATCCAGATAAAACGCGGACAAACTGACCGTGCAGTAATTGTAAAGTGAATGGTAAATCACATGAAAATCAAAACTGTCGTAAGCGTTCAGGCACCGGTCAATCAATTCCTGAAGCGTATGCAGGGCATATTTGTCCAAATCCGTCATGGCGGAAGTATCAACCCTGTCTTTCTCCGGATCAAAATCAAAAAGATTGCCCAGAATAAACCGGCAGGTGTTTCTGATGCGGCGGTAAGCGTCGCTCAACTGTTTTAAAATATTTTCCGAAATACGGATATCATCCTTGTAATCTGATGCCGAAACCCACAGCCGCAAGGTTTCAGCGCCATACCGGTCTATCACTTTTTTGGGTGCAATCACATTACCGATGGATTTGGACATTTTTTTGCCGTTACCGTCCACCACAAATCCATGGGTCAAAACGGTTTTATACGGTGCCCGCCCCTTGGTGCCGATGGCGGTGAGCAGGGAACTGTGAAACCACCCCCGGTGCTGGTCACTGCCTTCAAGGTATAAATCCGCGGGCCACCCGAGGGTGGGCCGTTCTTCCAGCACCGCGGCATGGGATACGCCGGAATCGAACCAGACATCCAGGATATCGGTTTCCTTGACAAACTCCCCCCCGCCGCAGGACCCGCAAACAGTGCCTTCCGGAATAAAAAAGGAGGCGTCTTTTTCAAACCAGATGTCCGCGCCGTGCTCGCAAAACGCGTCAAAGATACGGTCTGCGATTTCACGGGTGATCAGAATCTCATTGCAGTCTTTACAGTAAAAAACCGTGATGGGAACTCCCCAGGACCGCTGCCGGGACACACACCAGTCCGGCCGGTTTTCAATCATGGAATAAATCCGGTCCCGGCCCCAGGCGGGAATCCACGACACAGTATCGATGGCGTCAAGGGCTTTTCGGCGAATCCCGGTTTTGTCCATGGAGATAAACCATTGGGGGGTGGCCCGGAAAATCACGGGTTTTTTGCACCGCCAGCAATGGGGATAAGAATGGGTAATTTTAGCGGATGCCAGAAGATTGTTTTCCCTGTCCAGTTTATCAATAATTTCCGGATCTGCCTTGAAAACGAATGTGGACGCGAAATCGTCCACTTCATCCGTAAAACAACCGTCCGCATTCACCGGGGAATAGGCCTCCAGACCGTAACGATTTCCCACTTCAAAATCCTCGCGGCCGTGACCCGGCGCGGTATGAACACAACCAGTGCCGGCTTCCAGGGTCACATGATCCCCCAGGACGACCAAAGACGTGCGGTCGCAAAAGGGGTGGCGGCATTTTTTGTTCTCAAGATCGGCGGGGTTGATTTTTGCCAGCACGGTATACTCATCAATTGCGAATTGCTCCATGGAGGCAGCCACCAGATCAGTGGCCAAAATATAAACGTCACCGTTTTTCGCATCCCCGGTTTTGACTTCCACCGCGGAATAGCTGAACTCCGGATGCAGGGCCACCGCAAGATTGGCAGGCAGAGTCCATGGGGTGGTGGTCCAGATGACGAGAAAAGCCTTTTTTCCGGCCAGTTCCGGCGCCACATTGCTGATATCGTCGACCAGCGCAAACTTTACAAAAACAGACGGCGAAGATTCGTCGCCGTATTCAATTTCCGCTTCCGCCAGCGCGGTTTTGCAGCTGCAGCACCAGTAAATGGGTTTTTTGCTGTGGATCAGGCTGCCGTCAAGGGCGAAATCCAGACATTTCCGGGCAATAATCGCTTCGTACCGGAATGCCATGGTCAGATAAGGATCATCCCATTTGCCCATACCGCCAAGGCGCTTGAATTCCTCCCGTTGAATGCCCACGAATTTTTCAGCATAGGCCCGGCATTCCTGGCGGATGTCGGTGGTGGTCATGTCTTTTTTTTTCGGCCCCAGTTGTTTGTCCACATTATGTTCGATGGGAAGACCGTGGCAATCCCATCCGGGGATGTAGTCCGCGTCAAATCCTTTCATTTGCCGGGACCGGATGATAATGTCTTTGAGAATCTTGTTAAGGGCCGTGCCAATATGAATATTGCCGTTGGCATAGGGCGGTCCGTCATGCAGGATAAAACGCGGCCGGCCCTCCGACGCCTTGCGGATCTGCTCATACATGCCGTCTGCTTCCCATTTTTGAAGCTGTTCCGGTTCACGGTTGGCAAGGTTCGCTTTCATGGGGAATTTGGTTTGCGGCAAATTCAGGGTTTTTTTATAATCAATTTGATTTTCCATGTGACTGTCCATTAGAGCACTCCTTTGGGACGGAAATGTATTCTGTTTTTTCGGCGTATGCGAAAATTTTGTATTTATCTGAGCCTGAAAGTGATGTATAAATTTTTTAAATTAGGCTACAAAACCTTGATGTGTCAAGGAAATAAGCCGTGGCTGCACAGTGAATTTGCTCTCTCATTTGGATAACCGCAACAAAACAGGTGAACGTCCAAAAAAAATCCGCAGTGCATTCAACTTCCTGTCTTGTATAACTGTCACAAGAGAAAAACCCACCCTGACCGCACACGGGGTTGGAGTAAACCCATTTATGAAAGCTGTCATTCAGAGAGTCAAATCTGCCGCTGTGTCGGTGGACAACAAAGAAATCAGCCACATTGGTGCCGGCCTGCTGGTGTTTTTGGGGGTATCTGTTTCAGATGAAGCCTCTGACGCGGATTTTCTGTCGGATAAAATTGTGAACCTCAGAATATTTGAGGATGATAACGGCAAAATGAACCGGTCGGTGATAGATACGAGCGGCGCCATCCTGGTGGTTTCCCAGTTCACCCTCTACGGAGACTGCCGAAAGGGCCGCCGGCCGTCATTTATCCAGGCGGCCCCGCCGGAGAGAGCGAACGATCTGTACGAATATTTTTCCGAAAAAATAAGAGAAAAAGGGGTTCCCGTCCAGACCGGCCAATTCAGAGCCATGATGGATGTGTCGTTAATTAATGACGGCCCGGTGACATTAATTTTGGAAAGCAGGCAATAGGGATGGAATCTGCTGATGAATTTTTGGGATAAAGCCCGTTCAGTCCTTCAATTGCTAAAAGCCGGCGCCTGCATTTTCCTGGTAGTATTTTTTTTCTCCCACCCTGTCAATTCAGCATCAAATAACATAACCCCCCTCTCCCGCCTGCTCTCCGGTCAGGATGCCGCGATTCTCGCATGTCCGGACGGAAAAATTCTGTATGAAAAAAATGCGGACACCCCGCGGATTCCGGCGTCCACCCTGAAAATTCTCACGTCCCTGGTGGCATTTCATTATCTCGGAGAAGACTTTCGGTATGTCACTGAATTTTTTATGGATCAAAACAGAAATCTGACCATCAAGGGATATGGCGATCCGCTTCTGATTTCCGAAGAAATCGAAAAAATCGCGCATGAACTGAAATCAAAAATTTCAGAAGACAGTGACAATATTTTAAATGACATCATTTTAGATGATACGTATTTTGAAAAACCGTTAAGGATTCCCGGCACGGTTGAGGGGTCTCTTGAGCCCTATGATGCGCCCAACGGGGCGTTGTGCGTCAATTTCAACACGGTGAATTTCAAAACTCACGGACAGATCATTGTCAGCGCGGAACCCCAGACCCCTTTAGTGGCTCTGGCCCGGGAAAAAATAAAGGCATCCGGCCTCTCTTCCGGCCGTATCCTGCTGACCAACAACAGCGATGAGATCACCCGGTATGCGGGCCAGATGTTTCATTCTTTTCTGGCGGATCAGGGGATAACAATGTCAGGTAACTTCCGACTCGGCAAAAAGGAAGATAAAACCAGCAAGAGCTTGCTGATTTACCGGCATGTTTCTCCCTATCCGTTACCTGACGTCATTGCCCGGCTGATGGAATACTCCAATAATTTTATCGCCAACCAGCTGCTGCTGGCGGCCGGGGCTGCTGCTTTTGGTCCGCCGGCGACCATGGAAAAAGGGGTAAAAGCCGCTCAACACTTTATCAGCGAAAATTTTGAGGCCGCCGCCCTGTCTGTTGTGGAAGGGTCCGGTATTTCCAGAAACAACCGCTGCACGGCCCGGGGGTTTTTAGACGTTCTCAGGAAATTCAGACCCTGGCACCGGCTGATGACATGTGATGACAATGCGTGTTACAAGACCGGCACCCTGAACGGAATTTCCACCCGGGCGGGATTCCTTGTCTCAGAGTCCGGCGGGTTGTATCCCTTTGTGGTGTACGTCAATACGCCGGGGAAAAGCGCTCTTCCGGTTGTAGACGCCATGAAAGCACTGATCCCAGCGCCGGTCGGCCTGGAGGAGAGGTGATTGGCAAAGAGTGCCTTATCCCTTTTAAATAAAATACAAAAGAATGAATCAGTGCATAAGGAAAGGGGCTTTCCAGCGAACTGTATCCGTATTATACCACCGGCAAAATACCTTCTTCATTACGCAGGTGTCGCAACGGACTTGTCATGTCGCTTGATATGCGGGCTTCTCCAGCTAAAAAATTACAGACGGGGCTGCTCACCGCTGGAAATGAAGGCATAGGCATTATGGTTGTGAATGGATTCAAAATTTTCCACAGCCACTGAAAACCAGGTAATATTTTTATCCGCGTTCAGTTCCACGGCAATGTCCCGCACAATATCCTCTACGAATTTCGGATTGTCATAGCCTTTTTCCGTAATGTATTTCTCATCCGAGCGTTTCAATACGGAATAGACTTCACAGCTGGCCGCTCTTTCCACCAGTTCAATCATGTCTTCAATCCAGATGAATTTCTTAAATCGGGTCCGTAAATGCACCATTCCCCGTTGATTATGGGCACCATTCCGGCTGATTTCTTTGGAACAGGGGCACACCGAGGTCACCGGCACAATGACCTCGGAAATCAGATCGACCCGGCTCTCAGAATTAATGGATCCGACCAGACGGCAGGTATAGTCCATCAGTCCCGGGGATTCGGTGACAGGTGCTTTTTTCTCGATAAAATAGGGAAAAGAGACTTCGATATGGGCGGATTCGGCATTCAGGTGCTCTTTCATCTGCGTCAGAATTTCCGCGAAAGTCTTGAGCGCGATATTGGGACGGAACAAGTGCAGCATCTCAACAAAACGACTCATGTGCGTGCCTTTGCATTCATGGGGAAGGTCCACGTACATATTGATAGAAGCGACGGTGTTCTGTTTGCCCCGGTTCCGGTCCAGGACCGTCACCGGATATCGTAAATCCTTGATGCCGACTTTATTGATGGCAATGTTTCGATAATCAGGTTCGCTTTGTATGTCTTTCATGATCATATTTTTTCCTGCGCCGCACGGACGCAGATGGGTAGTTAATGCATCGTTTCAGTCATAAAATTCAGTGTTATAGTAAATAGTCGGGATTTACATTCTTCAGGGCATTGAAGACATTTCCCTTTACCTTTTTGTTGGAACGGTACAGTTTGTCCAACATCTCTTTGATTTCTGCTCTTTTTGACATCACCGCCCGGGGGCAGGAACTGATGAATTCCGGAAACGCTTCTTTTTTTGCCAGCCGCCGGATCCGGTCTTCATCAACATAGGCCAGGGGGCGGATAACAGTAATTTTGCCGTCAAAAAAAGACTGGGCCGGCCGCATGGTGGAAATGTTGCCGGCGTAGCAAACATTTAAAAAAAAAGTTTCAATAATGTCGTCCTTGTGATGTCCGAACGCCACCTTGCTGCAACCGGTTTCACGGGCGATCTCAAAAATCCGCTTTCGCCTGAGGCGTGCGCACAAAAAGCAGGGATTTTCCCTGTTTTCAGCGCTGTGCGCCAGCGGTCCGTAATCCGTTCGTTCAACCCGAAGGTCAAACCCCATGCCGCTGAGATAACGCGCAAGCGCATGGCTGTAGCCACCTTCAAATCCAGGATCAACGTAGACCGGGATTAATTGGTACCTGACGGGAATTCGGGAAAGACGCTCGTTTAAAACAAATAAAAGGGCCAGGCTGTCTTTCCCGCCGGACACCCCCACCAGAATCCGGTCATCAGGAGCAATCATCTCATAATCATGAATCGCTTTTCCCACATCACGATTCACGGACTTCAAAAGCGGCGTGGGCATTTTCTATTCGGTATTTTCCGGCTCCTCTTTCAAAAAAACCTTGCCCGCGGATATTTCCCGAAGTGCGGTAACCACATTTTCATTGCCGGATTTCACCAGCCGGGGACTTCCCTCCAATAGCTGCCGAACCCGTTTGGTCGCCACATGCACCAGCATAAACCGATTCGGTATACGCTTTAAACAGTCTTCAACCGTCACTCTGGCCATATTTTCCTCCCAGGGACCGATGCATCCGGCACGCTGCCGGGAATCGGACCGTTCATTAAAGAATCTCTATTAATTCGTAATTTCTTTTTCCACCCGGCGCCATGATGCTGATTTCATCACCGATTGCCTTCCCGATGATCGCCTGCCCCAATGGAGACCCGACGGAAATCCGACCCTGCTTGATGTCGGACTCATCCGGCCCCACAAGCTGATACTGGACTTCATCCCCGGTATCCATATTTTCAAGCACAACGATGCAGCCAAATCGCGCATTGTCTTTGCTGAGTTTCTCCGGATCAATGATATCCGCGTTGCCCAGCTTGTATTCCAAATCCTGAATCCGGCCTTCAATAAAGGCCTGACGCTCTTTGGCCGCATCAAACTCGGCATTCTCAGACAAATCACCGTGGGCCCGGGCTTCTTCAATCGCCTTGATATTGCGCGGTCTTTCAACGGATTTCAGATTTACCAGTTCTTTTTTCAGGCGTTCATAGCCTTCTCTGGTGATGGGTACCTGCATGAACGTTACACTCCTAAACCGTCTTTGACATAATTAGCTACAATATCGCCGACTTCGCTGGTCGTAAACCCCATTTTCCCGGCACCCACGTCTTTTAAATCATCCTTCAGGGTTTTCTTGACTGCCGCTTCAATCCCCGCAGCCGCTTTGGTCTCGCCAAGTGTTTCGAGCATCAATTGCGCCGATGAAATGGCGGCAATGGGATTGATAATTCCAAGACCGGTATACTTGGGCGCGGAGCCACCAATGGGTTCAAACATGGACACGCCTTCCGGGTTGATGTTTCCGCCGGCGGCAATCCCCATGCCGCCCTGAATCATGGCGCC
Organism: Desulfobacterales bacterium; assembly: GCA_963675805.2. Lineage (GTDB taxonomy): Bacteria > Desulfobacterota > Desulfobacteria > Desulfobacterales > Desulfosalsimonadaceae > SURF-3. The sequence goes on from CAXXNU010000008.1 coordinate 548,181, forward strand.
CAGATCGGTGATAATATCCCCGAACATATTATCCGTAACAATCACGTCAAACCATTCCGGATTTTTGACCATCCACATACAGATGGCATCCACATGGGCATAATCGGTTTCAACGTCCGGATATTCTTTGGCTACTTCGTAAAAGGTGCGCTCCCACAGATCAAAGGCGAATGTCAGGACATTGGTTTTTCCGCACAAGGTGAGTTTTTTTCGCCGGTTGCGGTTTTTGCAGTATTCAAAAGCATACCGGATGCAGCGTTCCACCCCTTTGCGCGTGTTGATGGACTCCTGAATTGCGACTTCATCAGGGGTTCCTTTTTTCAGAGTCCCGCCGGCCCCGGCATACAGGCCTTCGCTGTTTTCACGGACCACCACAAAATCAATATCATCCGGGGTTTTGTTTTTAAGTGGTGTGGCCACCCCTTCATACAGCTTAACCGGCCGGAGATTAATATACTGATCCAGAGCAAATCTGAGACTCAGCAAAATTCCTTTTTCCAGAATGCCGGGTTTAACATCCGGGTGACCAATGGCTCCCAAAAAAATGGCATCCCGGCCGGACAGGTCTGCAATGATATTATCAGGCAGCACTTCACCGGTGCGAAGATAATGCTCTCCACCAATATTGAATGTCGTAAGATCCAGCTGAAAATCATATCTGGCGGCGGCGGCCGCAAGCACTTTCAATCCTTCATCAACCACTTCCGGGCCGGTTCCGTCACCGGGCAGTACGGCAATATCATATTTTTTTGTCATCCTTAAAACTCCTCACCTAAAAATAAATGCTGTAAAAAATTTTCAAATCGTTAACCGAAAAAAATCATCGGGTTGTTTTCAAAACCAAAAATTCGGTGGACGGTCCTTGACTGTGCGGCTGATGGTATTTCGGGAACCCACGCAAAAAATATCGGGCATGAGGGGGCCCCATCGTTGGAAAAACGTAAGATTTGACCTATTTATCTTATAATGAAGTTTTTACCGCAACCATCGGCAATGCCCGTGTTTTATCAGCGCCCGGGGGGTATCTGCCTTGTGAACAGGTTCTCTTTTTCCAGCAACCAGTTAAAGCGACGGCAAAACCCCTAAAATCGACAAGCCGGCTTTTACTTTATCTCCCTTACCCGCTTCCAATGTGGTCTCCGGCGGCAGATACACATCAACCCGGGACCCGAAACAGATGATCCCGAAGCGTTGACCGCTGACCACATCGTCACGTTCGCCTGCGTAACAGATAATACGCCGGGCAATCAGGCCGGCAATCTGAACAACACCGATGTCGCCATGGTCTTTTGTTTCAATAACCACAGCGTTATGTTCATTGTCTGTGGATGCCTTTTCTTTGTCTGCGGAATAAAATTTTCCAGGATAATAAGATATTTTTTTGATTTTTCCGGAAAAAGGGATCCGGTTCACATGAACATTGAAGATATTCATAAAAATACCGATTTTTAAGGCCGATTTACCGGTGAACGGATTGGTGTCCACGACTCCGGTAAAAACAATCCGGCCGTCGGCCGGGGAAATCACCGCCCCCTTTTTATCCGGCGTGACCCGGTCCGGATCGCGAAAAAAATTACAGATAAACAATGTTGCCAGAATGCCGATCAATGCAAGCACGGTCAGCTCACACAATGCCAGCACAAATGTGACAAACGCTGCGGCCGCGATAATCGGCCACCCGGCCCGGGCGACTGGAAACGCCGTCCGACTCTGGGGCTCTGCCCTGAAAAATTGTTTTGTGGAATGATCCGTCAATGGTTCCCTCCAGATTACAAGCCTCTATTTGAATAATCGAAATAAATTATTGGTTCTTGCTTAATTTGTCAATAAAAACAGGAAAAACAAGTTAAGTGGCAACTGCGTGTTGTAAATTCTTCTCTGCATCAGACTGTCGGAGGTAAACGGGCTTCAAAGCACCCAGGTCATCAATGTCCCGGACCATAAAACGCTCAATGGCCATTCGGCCGATGGTGGCCGCCCGGATAAACTGGTCACCGCCATCGGCAACAATCGCCAGTTCCGGCAAGGTGGATGTGATAAGATCCCGATACGCAACAGCGCCGTCACCCGCAAAAATGCAGGGCCATGTGATATTCTGCAGGGCTTTTTCCGGACGGACCGCCCGGGGTTCGGATTCGCAGGTCATTTTGCCATCCGACAACCGGTATACAGCGGCATACACTTCGCTGCGGCGGGCATCCATCATCGGGCAAACCAGGGAATAAGACCCGGGACCGCCAACCTGACGCGCCAGCACCTCCAGGGAGTTTACGCCAACCACGGGTTTATCGATGGCCAGTGCCAGTCCTTTGACAGTACTCAAACCGATGCGGAGACCGGTAAAACTGCCAGGGCCTGTGGTAACGGCAATCCCGTCAAGATCAGACGCCCTGAGCCGGCAAGCCGCCAGCATCGTATGGATCATTTCCATCACAAACCGGGAGTGGGTGTCTTTGTGATTCACCATATACTCGGAAAGAACCGATGTCCCGTCCACAATCGATACGCTGCAGGACGTTGACGCCGTATCCACCGCCAGAATTATCATTTACTTCCCCTGGGTCTGTTTTTGCTTCCGTTTGCGGGTTTTGGCGGGCGCCGGCGCCTTCAGGTTATCCCCCACCGCAATGGCCAGCACCTCTGTAATATTGGAAACCGGGAAAAATTTGATTTTTCGCTTCACGTTTTTGGGAATTTCCGATAAATCACTTCGGTTTTTCTCGGGGATAATAATTTTTTTAATACCGGAACGAAGCGCACCCAGAGATTTTTCCCGCAGGCCGCCAATGGGCAGCACCCGACCCCGCAGGGTAATTTCGCCGGTCATGGCCACTTCCGTGTCCACCGGCCGCTGGGTAATTGCAGAAATTAGAGCGGTTGCCATGGCAATGCCTGCGGAAGGCCCGTCTTTCGGAATAGCTCCGGCCGGAACGTGGATATGAATATCAAGATTTTCAAAATAATCCCTGGGAATGCCAAAATCGGTACGATGGGCCCGGGTATAGGAAACAACGGCACGGGCTGATTCCTGCATGACCTCACCGATCTGACCGGTAATAATTAGATCTCCTTTTCCTTCGAGGAGGGTGGCTTCAATATACAACACTTCTCCCCCTACCGAGGTCCAGGCCAATCCGGTGGCCAGCCCTACCTGGCTTTCTTCCTGATCCATTTCTGGAATATATTTGGGCGGCCCCAACAGCTGGGAAAGGTTGTTCCGGGTGATACGGAACGGCCCTTTTTCATCTTCAGCGATTTTTCGCGCCAGTTTGCGGCAGATGGCCCCTAGTTCCCGTTCCAGATTTCTCAGGCCGGATTCACATGTATACTCTTCAATGATCTGTTTCAAAGCCTGCGGGCTGAGGGAGAGATCTTTTTTCTTGAGCCCGTTTTCTCTGATTTGCCGGGGCAGGAGAAAAGATTCGGAAATGGCGATCTTTTCTTCAAGTGTATACCCGGACAAATGAATCACCTCCATCCGGTCCAAAAGCGCCGACGGTATCGTGTCAACCACATTAGCGGTCAGAATAAACAGGACATTGGATAAATCATAGGGGAGATTCAGGTAGTGATCGCTGAAATTGGCATTCTGTTCAGGATCCAGTGCTTCCAGAAGAGCGGAAGACGGATCACCCCGGAAATCAGAGCCGATCTTATCAATCTCATCCATCATGAACACGGGATTGCTGCTTCCGCATTGCTTGAGCCCCTGCAGAATGCGGCCGGGCATGGCACCGATATAAGTTCTCCGATGGCCCCGGATTTCTGCCTCATCCCGGATGCCGCCCAGGGAAACCCTGAAAAATTTTCGGTTCATGGCCTTTGCAATCGCCTGGCCCAGAGATGTTTTTCCCACGCCGGGCGGGCCGGCAAAGCAGAGGATCTGCCCTTTCTTATTGGGATTCAGCTTGCGGACGCTTAAATATTCAAGGATCCGGTCCTTTATTTTTTCCAGGCCGTAATGGTGTTTGTCCAGGGTCTTTTTGGCCGCTGGAATGTCAATCTTGTCTTTGGTTGTTTTGCTCCAGGGCAAGTCCAGAATCCAGTCCAGATAGGTCCGGATCACCGATGCTTCTGAAGAATCCGGATGCATCTGTTCCAGGCGGCGCAGTTGCTTGTCCGCCTCTTTTGCCGCCTCTTTGGGAAGTTTGGCTTTTTTGATCTGTTTCTGATATTCGGTAATTTCCTCAAGCCTGTCGTCAAACTCTCCCAGTTCCTTGTTAATGGCCCGGACCTGTTCTCGTAAAAAATAATCCCGCTGATTCTTGGAAATTTCATCCCTGACTTCGGATTGAATTTTGGCCTGCATCATGGAAAGGTCGACTTCACGGGAAAGGTAGTCATTCACCTTGTGCAGCCGTTCAATGGGATCGGAAATTTCAAGCAGGCCCTGGGCTTCGTCGATTTTCAGCTTCAGATTCGAAGACACCAAATCCGCCAATTTTCCGGGATCTTCTATCTCATCCAGCAAAATGCCGATTTCACTGGAATATTCACCGCGAATGGACAGGATTTTTTCACAGTTTTCCCGAATGTTGCGCATCAGGGCCTGGTGTTCGAGCTGGAGTTCTTCCACTGGCGTGTCTTTGATCACTTCCACTTTTACATTGAAAAACGCCTTTTTCCCGACATATCGTTTGATTCGCCCTTTTTCCAGGCCCTGCACCAGCACCTTGAAATGGCCGTCCGGCAATTTCAGAATCCTCAGGATGCGGCATATGGTGCCTACCCGGTAAATATCATCCGGCTTGGGATCTTCAATGGAAGGATCTCGTTGGGTGGACAAAAACAACAGGCGGGTTTCCCCCATTGCCTTGTCCACGGCTTTGACCGACCGTTCCCGTCCGATAAAAAGCGGCAGCACCATATCAATGAATATCACCACATCCCGGACAGGTAAAAGCGGCATGGTCTCCGGAATGTCGATATTTCCGTCGCTGTCCTCCAAGAGGCTTACAAGATCGTCTTTGTCTGTTTCAGCCATATATTTCCACCTGCATCGTCAAAAATTTTATTTAGATTAAACCTGGTTACGGAATCAAAAAATCCAGAAACGTTCACCATTACTAAAAAAAGAATAAATCATTTGTAAAGTTAAAAATGCCGATCTATGATATCTGCTTGTTGATTTAGGTTTTTAAACACGCGCAGCAAACTGTCAACCGTCTGGAAAATGCTAAGGAAATAAGATGCCCCCATTACCCTATCTGATCGTCACTTTCATAGTGGGTGCCTGTATCGGCAGCTTCCTGAATGTCTGCATCTGCCGGATTCCCGAATCCCAATCCATCGTGCACCCGCCGTCCGCCTGCCCGAAGTGCAACACGCCCATCCGGTTTTATGACAATATACCCATTATCAGTTATATTGTACTTTTCGGAAAATGCCGGACATGCGCAGCGCCCATATCCCTCCGTTACCCGATGGTGGAGTTCATGACCGGACTGCTGGCGGTGGCCGCCATGATCCGGTTCGGCATTTCCCTTGATTTTCCCATCTATTTTGCCTTTATCGCCACCCTTGTGGTGATCACCTACATTGACCTTGACCATCAAATTATTCCGGATATCATTTCCCTGCCGGGCATCCCCATCGGGCTCGTTGCCGCTTTTTTTGTGGATTTCGTATCCCTTAAGGATGCTGCCATCGGGGCGCTCATGGGCGGCGGCATTTTATTTCTGGTGGCCTGGGGCTATTATTTCTTTACCGGCAAGGAAGGCATGGGCGGCGGTGACATCAAGCTGCTTGCCATGATCGGCGCATTTACCGGATGGCAGGGCGTTTTTTTCACCATATTCATTGCCTCTGCCACCGGAACACTGATTGGCATCACACTCATGCTGTTTGCGAAAAAAAATCTGAAATTTGCGGTTCCTTTTGGCCCGTTTCTTTCGGTTGGTGCAATGTCATATCTTTTTTTCGGGCCGGAATTAATCTTCTGGTATTATCACATGGCGTTCAGATAACCAGCACCCATCACTTCCCCCTCGCACAGGGGGCATGTGGCTACCACCTGAATTGAGCGTTTTCAATTTAGTTACCGGAAAAGAAAAGGCAACACCGCGTGCGATGTTGCCTTGATCTGCATATGAATGGTATGATGCCTGCCTAACCGCAGGAACCGGAGCCGCAACTTGAGCAGCCGCCCCCCATCTGGAGATTGGAGTTGATCTGGAAACCCATTCCGCTGAAATCCACTGTTACCGGCTGAGCCTGCTCCAGAAGATCTTTATTGGCAATAAATTTATATCCGTTAAAATCAAACACATCGTCCATATCATTCGGTTCATCCAGAACCAGTGCCAGAGACGGTCCGCCTCAGCCGCTTTGATTCAGGAAAAGCCGGATCGGCCGAACCTCTTTATCCTTGAAAAATTCCGCAATCTGCTGTTGCGCCATTTCCGTTACTTCCAACATGATAACCTCCAGGGTGTTTTCTGATTAATAAAAAAATTACTAACGATTAAAATTTAAAGGAAATTAATCATCCATCCCCATCTTGTCAATAAAATTTTACCGGCGCCACCTGTGGCGTTTTTCTATTTTTTTCCTATACTTTTAAAAAATATCATATTTCCAAACACTAACACAATGTGGCGGTTTCCATCGTGAGTGCCAAGATCCTTGACTTGCCGGATGCCTTCTGATATCTCCCCTCAGAACAAAAAAATTCAATCAGAAAGGAACCCACTTAAAATGGAAAGAACATTATCTATTATCAAGCCGGACGGCGTCAGCCGCGGATTGATCGGCGAAGTTGTCAAACGGTTTGAAAAAAATGACATTAAAATCGTTGCCATGAAAATGGTGAAACTCACCAGGGAAGACGCGGAAAAATTTTATGCGGTCCACAAGGAACGCCCGTTTTTTGGAAGCCTCACGGAATTCATGACATCCGGCCCCATTGTTCCCATGGTGCTTGAAGGAGACAATGTGATCGAAAAAAACAGGGAATTGATGGGGGCAACCAATTACAAGGAAGCGGCCGAAGGCACGATCCGCCGGGATTTTGCCACGGATATTGAAAAAAATATCGTTCACGGTTCCGACGCGCCGGAAACCGCAGCCGTGGAAATCGCGTTTTTCTTTAACCAGATGGAAATCAACGAAAGATAGCCAGTGGGCAAATAAGGTTAATTCGCCGGTTTTTCCCCGGCGAATTAATCTTTGCTTTTTAGAACCGCCAAAAACGCGGACTGGGGAATCATCACATCCCCCACCATCTTCATCCGCTTTTTCCCTTTTTTCTGTTTTTCCAGAAGTTTTCGCTTACGGGTAATATCCCCGCCGTAGCACTTGGCGGTCACATCCTTGCGATACGCGCTGATGGTGGTCCGCGCGATAACCTGCCCGCCGATAGCTCCCTGAATGGCAATTTTAAACATCTGGCGGGGAATTTCGTCTTTGAGTTTTTCGCAGGCAAACCGCGCCCGGCTGACAGCATTGTCCTTGTGCACAAGCTGGGAAAGCGCATCCACCCGATCCCCGTTTACCAGGATATCCACCCGCACCAGTTCCGAATCCCGGTAATTCAGCATTTCATAATCAAACGAGCCGTATCCCTGGGTCACGGTTTTCAGCTTATCGTAAAAATCATACACCACTTCCGCAAGGGGCAGTTCAAACACCATTTCCATCCGGTTGCTTGAAAAATACTGATAATCTGTATTGATTCCGCGGCGTTCAAGCGCGAGGCTCATCACCGGCCCCATGTATTTGTCCGGCACAATAATCGATGCTTTGATATAAGGCTCCCGGGCTATGGCGATTTTCCCGGGATCCGGATAAAGTGCCGGATTGTCGATCATCATGACCGTGCCGTCGGTCATTTCGATCTCATACTCCACAGACGGGGCGGTAATGATCAGCGACAGATCGTACTCTCTTTCCAGGCGTTCCTGAACCACCTCCAGATGCAAGAGCCCCAGAAACCCGCACCGGAACCCAAAGCCCAGAGCGGCAGACGAATCTTTCTGAAACACCAGGGACGCATCATTGAGTTTCAGTTTTTCCATGGCCATCACCAGCTCGGGATAGTCGTCCGTGGAGACCGGATAGATGGAAGAAAACACCACGGGCTTGGTTTCCTTGAATCCGGGCAGTGCTTTGGCGCATGGATTTTTTTTAAGGGTAATCGTGTCCCCGCACTTGGTGTCGCTCACGGTTTTGATTCCGGCAATCACATATCCTACCTGACCGGCGGAGAGTTCTTTCTGTGGAATCCGGGCAATCTGAAAAATCCCCACCTCCTCGACGATATATCGGGCCTTGTTGGACATAAACATGATTTCATCACCGGTGCGGATGGTTCCATGGACCACCCGGAAATGAATGATCGTGCCACGGTATGGATCATAATTGGAGTCAAAAATCAACGCCTGAAGGGGAGCGTCCGGGTCGCCCGCGGGCGGGGGGAGTTTGGTGACAATGGTTTCCAGAATCTCCGGCACGCCCCTGCCGTCTTTGGCGGAACAGAGAATGGCAGCGGAAGAATCCAACCCCAGATCATCTTCAATCTGTTCCCGCACCATTTCAATTTCCGCAGACGGCAGGTCAATCTTGTTGATGATCGGAATGATTTCAAGATCATGATCCACTGCCAGATACATATTGGCGATGGTCTGGGCCTCCACCCCCTGGCTGGCATCAATGAGCAGCAAAGCCCCTTCACAGGAAGCCAGCGCCCGGGACACTTCATAGCTGAAATCCACATGCCCCGGGGTATCGATAAGATTCAGATAATAAAGTTTGCCGTCCATTGCTTTATAGGGCAGGCAAATGGTCTGGCTTTTGATGGTAATGCCCCGTTCCCGCTCGATATCCATGGTATCCAGCATCTGGTCTTTGAAATCCCTTTCAGACACCAGATCGGTGGTTTGTATCAGCCGGTCGGAAAGAGTGGACTTTCCATGGTCAATGTGGGCAATAATACTGAAATTACGTATATTTTTCATAAATATCACAAAAAATGGTTGATGGTTCCGTCTGCCGATGGAAGGCTGCCGGTATTTCTAAAGATGAGTCAACACTCATTTTAAAAGAAATTTGACACATTAAAATCCGCTATGTTATCTAAGACCTATGAACGTTCAAGTTTCTTTGTTTACAAAAACAGTAATCTGTATCAAGCTTGTAAATACATGTCAATAACAGTAATTTAAAGCTATACCCGCATTTTCATTGCCCAGAAAAATTCACCGGAAAAATTCAAATGACTGCCAGCATTCTGATTGTTGATGATGATGACGCTGTCAGGGACTCTATCGATGAATTCCTGACCCTGATGGATTTTAAAACGTACACCGCGGAAAGTGCGGAACAGGCGCTGGCCCTGCTTGAAAAATCACCCGTCGAAGTCGTGATCACCGATATTATGATGAATGGCATGAACGGTCTTGAAATGACCCAGATCATCAAGGACCGTTTTGAGGCGGATGTTATTGTCATTACCGGTTATACCGGCGACTATTCCTATGAAGAGGCCATCCATAAAGGCGCGGACGACTTTGTTTTCAAACCGGTTCGGTTTGAAGAACTTCTCCTGCGGCTGAAACGGGTGCTGCGGGAACAAAAACTGACCCAGGAGCGGAATATCACCCTGGCACAACTCAGGGAACTGGCCATTACCGATAACCTGACCCAGCTTTACAATTCTCGGCATTTTTATGCCCAGATGGAAAATGAAATCAACCGGTATAACCGGTATCAGCGACCGCTTTCCCTGCTGCTGATTGATGTGGATCATTTCAAAGATTACAATGACACCCACGGCCATCTGGAAGGCGACAAAGTGCTCTACCAGATTGCCCAGTTGATCCAGTCGTGCCTGCGGACCATGGACAGTGCCTACCGCTACGGCGGGGAAGAATTTACCGTGATCCTTCCGGAAACCCCCTGCAAGGCGGCAATGGCCGTTTCAGAGCGCATCAATAATTTGGTAAAAAACGAACTTTTTATTGAAAACATCCAGCAAAACCTGTCCGTCAGCATCGGTGTGACGGAATACAAATCCGGAGAAACAACCATCGAATTTATGCGCCGGGCAGACCAGGCCATGTATGTGGCCAAAAAATCCGGCCGCAACCAAGCCTATCTGCTGCTTCCGTAAGGGCTTGCCGGAAAGCCCCTGCCCTTTTTACCGGTCTGTTGGATCCCACGGCCGAAAAGATTCCTTGTCAAAAAAGATTTACCATGGCTGCTGAATCCGCACTTTTAAAAACAGATCCCCTTTTTCACTGTTTTCCTGGGTCTCCCCGACGCCTTTCAGGCGGAGAATCATTCCGTCCCGGGCACCGGCCGGAATCGTTACCTTATAGAGCCGGTTGTAAAACCCCCAGGGAATGTTCACCATTTTCCGGGAACCTGCGGCTGCCTCGTACGGCGTAATACTGATTTCATTGGTTGTTTCTTTCCCATTGTGGAAAGGCGCAGATTTAATGACATGCAGGCGCGGGGTTTTTTTCTTTTGAAAGGCAGAGGATTTCCCCCCCCTGGAAAAACCAGTTTCCGGCAGTACATTAAAAAGCTTCAGGCTGACAATTCCAGCCACAAACCCGCCCACATGCGCCCACCAGGCAATGTCGCTGCCCATTGCGTGACTTGAAGCCGCATTCAGCACCTGCAGGAAAAACCAGAATCCCAGGAAAAAAACCGCTGGAATTTCAACAAACCAGGGAATAAAAATAATGGGAATCAGGGTTAATATTCTGGAATGGGGATAAAGGATAAAATAAGCGCCCATCACCCCGGCGACAGCACCGGATGCGCCGATGGTGGGAACGGTAGAATGGAAATTCAAAAACAAATGAAAAAGTCCGGAAACTAGTCCGCAGGCCAGATAAAAAATAAGATAAGAAAAGGACCCTAGCCGGTCTTCCACATTGTCGCCGAAAATATACAGCATCCACATGTTGCCGATGATATGCAGCATGCCACCGTGGAGAAACATGAATGATATCAAGGAGAAAGCCTGCTGGATAAAAGTAAAATGTGAAGAAATATACGGAATGGAAAACCGGCCGGGCACCAGGCCGTAGGTGTAAATAAACTGTTCCAGCCCCGCCCCCTGGGACATCTGAACAAGAAATACCACAATGTTAATGCCGATGAGGGTCGTGTTGACCACCGGATAATTCTGGGACGGGATGGTATCGCGGATCGGAATCATGGATTGCTATAAGGATTTTTCCGGTCTCGGTAAATCATGCGGCAACAATCCGCATGCTGATATCCACAAATACCGCCCCGTGAATCAGGGCTCCCACTGATACGATATCCACACCAGCATCTGCCAGGGCCTGAAAATCGCCTTTGCTGATCCGGCCGGACACCTCTACCATGGCCTGATGGTCTATCAGCTCAACCGCAGCCCGGATGGTCGCTAAATCCATGTTATCCAGCATAATGACATCCGCACCCGCATCCAGGGCCTGGCGCACTTCCGCGAGGTCAGCGGTTTCAATTTCAATTTTCACCAGATGAGATACGTGCCGGCGGATGTGATCCACGGCCTGTTGAATGCCGCCAAAAGCTTCAATGTGATTGTCCTTGATCAGCACCCCGTCATAGAGGCCCATCCGATGGTTGTATGCCCCGCCCACCCGCACCGCATATTTGTCCAGCACCCGCCAGCCCGGAATGGTTTTTCGTGTATCCACCAGCCGCACAGAAGTGCCCGCAAGCCGGGAAACATACGACCGGACATTGGTGGCCACCCCGGACATCCGCTGCAAAAAATTGAGTGCCACCCGTTCGCCGATTAGAAGGGTCTGCATGGCGCCGGACACTTCGGCAATCACGTCTCCGGGGCCGGCAGTGTCGCCATCCGCAAATGTGGAGGAAAAAACAACGTCCGGCTCAAATTTTTCAAATATTTTCCGGGCGATCTGGAGACCGGCAATCACCAGCGGCTCTTTGGCGACGATCTCCCCTCTGCCCCGCGCACAGGGGTTTGGCAAATGGCAGGTAGTGATATCACCGGATCCGATGTCTTCGGCAATGGCAAGATCAATCAGATGATCTACCTGGCTGGTATGAAGCATCCCGTTTTCCCGGTTCATGATTGGGTCCCGGACTGCAGGGATTGAAGTTTCTCAAGATTTCCGGCCAGTTTGAGTTTTTTATCGGCAAATTCCTGGTGCAGGTCCCGGACTTTTGCCACCACCGCGTCCGGGGCTTTGTTCACAAATCCCGGGTTGTTTAATTTCTTATCCAGCTTATCGATTTCCGCATCAATTTTGGCAATTTCTTTTTCAAGACGGGCTGCTTCCTGACTGAAATCAATAATCCCCTCCAGAAAAACGGAAATTACGGCATCTTCCACAATCACCGTCGCCGTGCCTTTTGGCTTTTCTCCCATGGGATGGACAGAAAACGCCGCAAGCCGCGCCAGATCAATGATAAACTCCTGGTTCTGTTCCAGCAGTCCCGTCAAACTATCATCCAATGTCTGCACCATTACCTCCAGGGCTTTTGACGGCGCTATGTTCATTTCTCCCCGAATATTCCGGATACCTGTGATAACGGCCATGATCAACCCCATATCCCTGACCGCATCCGGATCAAAAGAGATGTCTTTTGACGCGGGATCATCTGTGGGGAATGTGGCGCGCATAATGGAGCCGTCCGCGCCCGGCAAAATATGCCAGATTTCTTCAGTGACAAACGGGACGATCGGGTGCAGCAGAATCAGGGTGTCGTGCAGCACCCGCCAAAGTACTTTTTGGGATGACTGCTGTTCTGCCTCCCCTTTATTGCCATAAAGGGCCGGCTTGATCAGTTCAAGGTACCAGTCGCAAAATTCATGCCACACGAACTGATACAAATCATTGGCTGCATCGTTAAACCGATACGTATCAATGGCCGCTGACATATTTTGGGAAACGGTTTTCAGGCGATCCAGAATCCACCGGTCCGGCAGGGACAGTCCGGAAAAATCAGTATTACGGTAATCTTCCTTAACGTGCATGAACGAAAATCGCGCAGCGTTCCATAACTTATTAATGAAATTGCGATATCCTTCAATACGCTTTTCAGAGAGCTTGATATCCCGGCCCTGGGCCGCAAAGGCGGTCAGGGTAAACCGCAGGGCATCTGTGCCGAATTTTTCAATCACTGTCAGGGGATCGATCACGTTGCCGGTGGATTTGCTCATTTTCTTGCCATGTTCATCCCGGACCAGCGCATGGATGTAGACATCATGAAACGGCACATCATCCATAAAATGCAGACCCATCATCATCATCCGGGCGACCCAGAAAAAAAGAATGTCAAATCCGGTGACCAGCACAGACGTGGGATAAAACGTTTTCAAAAGCGGCGTATTATCCGGCCACCCCATGGTGGAAAAAGGCCAGAGAGCGGAACTGAACCAGGTGTCCAGCACATCCGGGTCCTGCATTAATTCGGTTCCTGAGCATTCCGGACAGCGCGCCGGCGCTTCTTCGGCCACAATCAGCCGGCCGCAGGCCGTGCATGTCCAAGCCGGTATCTGATGGCCCCACCAGATTTGACGGGAAATGCACCAGTCCCGAATATTTTCCAGCCATTTATAATAATCATTTTCCCATTTTTCCGGCACAATCCGGGTCCGGCCATCCTGTACGGCAGCCAGGGCTTTTTCCGCCAGGGGACCGACTTTGACAAACCATTGCCTGGAAAGATTCGGCTCCACCACGGTATGACACCGGTAGCAATGCCCCACCCCGTGATCATGAGATTCCACTTTTACCAGAAGCCCCTGGGCATCTAAATCTTTCAGCACGGCCTTCCGGCATTCAAACCGGTCCAGGCCTTTATATTTCCCGGCGTCTGCCGTCATTTTTCCATCATCACCAATCACTTTGATGCTTGGCAGGTTGTGCACCCGGCCCACTTCAAAGTCGTTGGGATCATGGGCCGGTGTGATCTTAAGGGCGCCGGTGCCGAATGTCATGTCTACATACGCATCCGCAATCACCGGAATTTGGCGGTGGGTGAGGGGTAAATCCACTGTTTTTCCGACAAGATTCTGATACCGTTCATCCTCCGGGTTAACCGCCACCGCCGTATCCCCGAGCATGGTCTCCGGACGGGTGGTGGCCACCACCGGCCCGTTGTCCGTGCCTGAAATCGGATACATGATGTGATAAAGATGCCCTTCATGTTCCTCATGTTCCACTTCCAAATCCGCCAGGGCGGTCATGCAGCGGGGACACCAGTTGATAATGTAATTTCCCCGGAAAATCAGGCCCTGCTCGTACAAGGCCACAAAAACCTTTTTAACGGCCCGGGACAGGCCCTCGTCCATGGTAAACCGCTCCCGCTGCCAGTCGCAGGACGCGCCCAGTTTTTTCAACTGGTTGATAATGGCGCTTCCATAGGTTTTCCGCCATTCCCAGACCTTTTCAATGAATTTTTCCCGCCCCAGCTGATGCCGATCAATGCCTGCGGCGGTCAGGTCTCTTTCCACAACATTCTGGGTGGCGATTCCCGCATGATCCGTGCCGGGCATCCACAACACATTATCCCCGCGAAGCCGCCGGTAGCGGCATAATATATCCTGAAGCGTGATGTTGAGGGCATGCCCCATATGCAACACACCGGTTACATTGGGCGGTGGAATGACGATGGCATATCCCGGCCGGTCATCCTGGTCCGGCGCCGCAAAAAAACCTCCGGCTTCCCAGTGTTCATACCATTTTTTTTCTACTTCATGCGGTTCATAACCTTTGCTTAACATTGACTCCATTCTCGATTCCCGTAAAATTTTTAATTCTTTTTAAAGTATTGATACAACTGTTAAAAGTCAGATTTAGACGGCAAATAATAAAGCTTCACCAATCTCATAAAATTGGCGAGGCGTGCAACTCCCAAATCCTGCCAGGGTTGGATACTTGGCGTACGCTGAAGCAGCGAGGGATTCAGCGCAACAAAGAATTTGGACTTTTTGCGAAGCCGTTAAAATTAAATAAAAAGGGGGATTAAAATTAACCCCCTGAGGATAACTCCATAGTTTCAATCACCCACCTGTGATGGTGGCGTCTACTTTTTTTTCCCGGTCATGCCGAGCAAATAATCCCTTAACTGAGTGATTTCTTCAGTCACTGTTCTTTCGATAACGTCGTCAAGGATTCTGTTAATTTTCTCTGCAAACATTTTCCGGATAACTCTTTCAAGCGCCTCATCCAGCTGTGATGCGGCCATATTGTTTAAATCATCAGAAACCTCTGCCGGTGCGTCTTCAAGCGCACCGTCCCTGCCTGCAGGGTCATCCAGCCGATCCGCCGGCGTGAGATCAGGTATTTCTCCGGTCCGGATCCGTTCAAACGGAACCACATCATCTTCCGAGCCGAAATAATTATCCAGCTCCTCGATGATGTCTTTCTCAATATCATCGTCACTTTCATCCATTTCATCGCTGGTTTCCCGGCGAGTATCACTTTCATCGGCTGTGTCGCCATGGCTGCCCGAGAGATCCAGCATCTGCGAATCCTCTTCGATCAGTTCACTGGTTGCACCGGTAAATCCGACAAATGCCTCATCAATTAATCCTTCTGTCAACTCAACAATGGCATCGTCTTCAGGAGTAATGCCAATAGCGATCTCTGAAAGTTCGATAATCTCGTTGTCCGCGTTATCTTTTTTTTGACCATCATGCTCGGATTCATGATTTTTTGGCATTGGATTTCCTTTTGATCCGGCGTCGTTCAAACCGGCGATCGGCATGGATAAATAGCGCTCAAATACAAGAAAATATTTTGACATTTTAGTATCATAGGGGGGGTATGGTGTCAAGGGAATTGAACCTCAAAAAGCCCGTGGTCCCTCGCCTTTGGTTGAAATATCGGTTTATTCCAAAGCTTGGGCGTGATATATAAAATTGTCACCATTGAAAGTTTCCAGCTTTCGTTAAATTGGACCCCATTGTTTGAAAACCAAAAAATAACCATGAAACGATTTTTTATTGAGCCGTCAGAAACGATAAAGGAATTTCCGGTTATCAAGGGGCCGGAAGCCCATCATATTGCAGGTGTGTTTCGCTTAAAACCCGGAGACCATATTTTGCTCGTTGACGGCACCGGGGTTGAATATGAAGCGGAGATTGCGGCCTGTGCCAAAAATCATGTTCAGGTGTCCATTGTGCGGCAGTGCCTGCCGGCAACCGAGGCACCTGTTAAAATTACCGTGGCCCAGGGATATTTAAAAGATAAAAAAATGGATATGCTGGTCCGGCATTTAACGGAACTCGGAATCCATTGCTGGATACCCGTGGTCACGGAATTTTCTGTTCCAAATCCGGAACGGAAAAAAACAGATGCCCGGCGCGAGCGGTGGGAACAGATTGCCAGAGAAGCCGTAAAACAATCCGGCAGAACCCTGGTCCCGGAAATTCTGCCGCCCATTCATTTTAGTGAGGCACTTGATACGGCGGAAAGTTCCCATGCAAAAATTATTTTTTTTGAAAATGAAACAGACCCCTTTACCCAGACAGTTGCCGGAATCACCCGCACGCCGCTGGATATTTTCGTGTTTCTCGGGCCTGAAGGGGGATTTTCAAATGAGGAAATCACCGCAGCCGCAGCCTGCGGCTTCCTTTCCGTCTCATTAGGGCCCAGGATACTCCGCGCAGAAACCGCATCCATTGCCGCCTGCACCTTGATTCAGCATTTGTTTGGCGATATGTGATAAAAAAGCCTTGACAGAAAAATCTGTTTTGCATAATACAACACATACTTTTCGTGCCGAGGTAGCTCAGTCGGTAGAGCAGGTGACTGAAAATCCCCGTGTCGGTGGTTCGATTCCGCCCCTCGGCACCATATTAAGATTAGAGATTTAGGCGACTGTGAGACAGTCGCCTTTTTCTTTTTTGAGAATATATCTCCGATCTATCCCCCGTTAAAAAATCCCATTCTGTGGTTATCACTCGCATTTATATTGACGGCGTTCATTAATCTCACTGAATGCGTTTGGATTCTTTTAAAAAAAAAGAATGTTTAGGGTCTGAAGGGTCCTGTTTTAGCAACAAACCCTGCGAACTTTATGACAGAAAAAGGCTGTGCTTTATCAACAATAAAATCATCCAGATCATGAAGTCGGATCAGTTGGAACAGGACTTGTTTGTCCCTGCAAAAATCCGTTAAACTGAAATTGAAGTGATTTATTTTTTAAAAGTCTGGAGGACTTCTTTCCTCGTCTTTTTGTGGAATATTTTGAATCATACAAATCTAAAAAATGGCGTAAGATAAAAAAAATGCTATTACACGCTGTGATCTCAGCTTTTGTAAATTGGCATGCCCCACATATGTTGGAGCATTCCAAAATATGAAAAAACATTTATTGTTGCGGCTTTTATTGCCAAGGTGCACAGGTGCTTGTCGCTGCAATGTTGTCGGGAATTATCGACTGTACGTAACGTTTTGGTGATTGACTGAAAAAGGATAAAAAGTCATCATCTACTTGTTTTTTCAGGAAAAAGAAAAAGGAGGTAGATATGAGCCATCCACAATTATCCATAAAAAACGCAAAATTTCTTCGTAAACAAACCCCAGGACAAAAATCAGAGTCAATTAACCGTCCATATGAAGCCCGCCGGTCCCCGATCAGAAATTATTCCGATCATTTTATTGAAAAATCATTCACTGACGACCAAAAAAGCCTTGTTCCCATTCAACGGTGTCAGAAAAAAATTGCCGAAAACGAACTCTTTGGCGAATCATATATCGTAGAATATTTAAATGATCAGCGTCGCCGTTGTTGTCGTCCGGAAACCATACGAAACAGCTATACCAATATCCTTCTTTTCATTACATACCTGAAACAAACAGGCCATTGTTGCATTACAACTGCTACCAGAAATGATTTGAGTGGTTTTATAGAACACAGGCAGGATCGTGGTTTAAAGCCGGGAACCATCGCCACTATTCTCAGAGACTTGTACGCCTTTTTAGCATATCTGGCTGATCAGGACGTTGTAAGCTTTGATCTTTTAAGAAAGAAATTCCGGATTAAACTGCCTGAGATATTGCCACGAGCCATTGAACCGGAAGATATCCGGACGTTTTTGTCTGTCATTGAAAAGCCAAGAGACCGGGCCATGATTTTAGTGCTGCTTCGCACCGGCATGCGCATTGGCGAATTGCTCAATGCCAGGGTCGAAGATGTTCACATGAAAGAAAAGCGAATTGATATTATAGAGGCGTCTAAAACCCGGACCGGGCGTGTCGTCTATTTAAGTGATGATGCTCACACAGCCTTAAAGATCTGGCTGAAGCAACATGATCCGAACATACCGTATTTATTTTACAGCCAGCAGCGGGATGCCTTTGGATATACGGGGGCAAGAAAGGTTTTCGTCAAATATATTACAAAATCCGGTTTGGCCCACAAAGGATACACCCTTCATTGCCTGCGCCATACATTTGCCAGCGAGCTTTTGAATGCCGGCATGCGGCTGGAATGTCTTCAACATCTTTTAGGGCACGAATGCATTGAGATGACCCGGCGGTACGCCCTGCTGACCAATGTCACCCGGAAAGAGGAATATTTTAAAGCCATGGAAAAGATTGAAAAGGGAGGGATCAATGGATCTTACCAATGCGATTCTCAATTACCGGCGGTTTATTAAACGTAAGAATTATTCGACATATACAGTCAAAAACTACATGAGTACCCTGAGACAATTTATTTTGTGGATTGATATACCGGTGGAATCGGTATCGAATAAAAAGCTGTTAAGCTATATTGATCATCTGCGGCGCCGGCGTCTGGCCCCGAAAACAATCAACTGCCATTTGGACAGTATCCGTGGATTTTACAATTACCTGATCGATGAAGAACAGGTCCGGATGGTAAACCCGGTCAAGCGCGGATATGCCCTTCGTTTATCACGTCCCTTGCCCAGATATCTCATGGATGAAGATGTTGTCCGGCTCTTTTCTGTTATCAAAAACCGTCGTGACCGGGCCATATTCATGCTGATGCTCAGATGCGGACTGCGCGTGGAGGAAGTCGCGAAGGTGACGCTTCCCGCCATTGATTTTGTTCGCTCTCAGCTGTTTGTATTTGAAGGTAAAGGGGGTAAGGGTCGTGTTGTCTATCTAAGCAGAGATGCCAAAAACATGCTGGAGGAGTATCTCCGGAATCGACCGCCTGCCAGAAGCAAGAGGGTATTTTTAGTTGAAGAGAAAACCCATCGTGGCAAACCGATATCGGTCCGGGGCATTCAGAAGCGGATGGAGTATTACGCGGGAAAGGCAGGCATAAAAGCCTAGTGTCATCAGCTTCGTCATACGATGGCCACCCAACTATTGAATGCGGATGCGGACCTTGTGTCCATACAGGATTTATTGGGGCACACACGGATAAAGACGACGCAGAGATATGCCAGGGTATCCAATGTAAAGGTTCAGCGTGATTATCAGAAGGCAATAGAAAAAGTGATCGAACGACAGAGTTAACTTTCAAAAGGCGGCGCTCCTCCGACGAGTTAAAGAAGGACCCATTCTCGTCGCGCCGCCATTGTGCCGGAGGCGAAAAAACTTGACATAGACAGGAAAACATGAAATCTTAAAAATCAACATAACCCACCAAAATCAATCGAAAAAACAAGCATCGTTACGTAAAGTTATCGATATGCTTCACAGCAGGAAAATTTTGGAATACTGTCGGTTTTCCTACCAGTCTGCGCTTGATGAAGATTCTCCAGAAGTTTTGATCATTATCTTAAAAGAAACCGATCCTAAAGGGAAATTATCTATGCTTTATATCCCGGAACATTGACGCGAATTTTATAAATTGAGGTTTGAGCCGTAATATAAAGACTTTGCAAGTCGGTATCCCCCCAAGCACAATTGGATGGAATTTCCGGCATAACGATAGTGCCCAGATGCTTACCGGACGGATCAATCACCCAAATACCTGAGGGTCCGGTGCAATAAATATTACCGACATGATCCAGTTTCATTCCGTCAGGAAGACCCGGGACATCAATATCCATGTCCTGTAAAATTTGGCCGTTATTCAATGTCCCGTCCAGGTGGACGTCATAGACGCGGATATATTTTTCCGGCTCCGAGTTCGAGATATATATTTTTTTCCCATCGACTGAAAAAGCAAGTCGGTTTGGACGAGAGAGTTCATCTGTAAGAAGTGTCAGTTCTCTGCAGTCCGGAGAAATGCGATAAACCCCCTGAACCGTTTGTTCCTGCATCTCAGGAGTGATGCCATAAGGCGGATCAGTAAAATAGATTGCCCCGTCACTTTTTACAATGGCATCAAAGTTGTATCTAAAAATTCTGTTTGGTTGTCAAATAATTGTGCAGAGATAACCCGCCGTCAATTTTTAAAATTGAACCGGTCGTAAATCTGGAAAAGTAATCGGAAGCAAGATAGACAGCGGCCCTATCGATGTAACATGGATTTATTGAGCTCTTGTGCAGTGGTATGGATTCATGAAAAAAAGAAGCCTGATGCTCATTCTCATTAACCCATCCGGGTGCAATACCATTTACTCGAATATTATCTTTGGCATATTCCATTGACAGTTCTTTGATCAGCATGGCCAGTGCCGCTTTGGAACTGCTGTAGCTTGAAGAACCAAAAATCGTATCTTGATGAATGGAAGTAATGAATATGACTGCTCCATGAATTTTATTTTCAATCATGGACTGAACAATATGTTTTGTCAGATAACTTGGGCCGAAGACGTTGACATTAAATATTTATTGCCACTCACTGTTATCAATTTCTTTAAATGGCTTTATTTTTGGTGTAACACCAACATTATTTACCAGGATGTCAATATGTATGGATTCATTTTTCAGGATTGTAAGGAGCTTTTTTAATCCTTTCCTTTTTGAACAATCAACAACAAAGCCTCTGTTTTTAGCACTTTTCTCCAACAGTTCATTTTCCAATCTTCTGCATCGCTTGACATTCAGGTCAGTAAAGTATATTTGGGCACCATGTTCAGCCATAATATGTGCGATACTCTTTCCGATATTTTTCCCGGCACCTGTGATAAGCACCTTTTTCCCCTCCAGCAGTCCTGGAGAAAAAGAAATATTCGGTTCCGAAGGAAGTTCGTTGGCTAATTTCCAATCCGGTATGGATGGTCGGCGCATAGCCAATAGCCTGATTATTGAATTTTGAGCTCTTTTTAGATACTTTCGCACCGATCACCTCAGATTAAAATATCATACAAATGATCTGTTCACAGCTTTTGATTGATTTGTGATTAACTACTTCTCGCCTGCAATCCTCCTCCTTCGTTCCAGGGCGGCTTTTAAGACCTTTATATAATCCTTTTGGTGATTTCGTTTTGTTATCCCCTGGTTGGTTGAGTGAATACGTCGCTGCAGGACAATATCCGAAAGCATTTTGTGTTTCAGCCCCATTTCCCTAGCTCGTTCGAACCAGTCTATAAATTCAGCAAGCTGCAGGTTTTCATTCAGGAATCCGACGTGCAAGAAAGACTCTTTTTTGATGAGCATTGATCCCATTAGGTAGCCCGGCATTTCCTTTAACTCTTCTCTTAGTCTCCGGTTATTTGGGTCTGTTTCCAATTCAGGGCTGATGAACTGCTCTGTCATACCGAATATCATATCAAGTTTTGGATTGCTTTTTATCGCATGGCATTGCAGTGATAGTTTGTTGTGGGCCCAGATATCATCTGCATCCAAAAATGCCAGCAAAGTTCCTGTTGCCATCCGGATACCTTTATTCCTCGCTGCCGCAGCCCCCTTATTATTCCGGAATTTATGGATAATGATGTCGGGATAGTTCCTGACTATGTCGCCGCTGTTATCGGTTGAGCCGTCATCAACAACGATTATTTCCATAGGGGTATATTTTTGATCGTAAATGGATTGAATAGCTGCTTCTATGTAACGCTCTGTATTGAAAACCGGTATGATGATACTGATGGTGGGATGATTCATTAACGCTCCTCTTTTTGGCTGTCGGTTGTCTGTTTTTTCCGTTGAACCGATTGTCGCAATGCCTTAAGCAGGTTTACGTTGTTTTTGTCAGCATTAAGGGAGATGTTTTTGTCATGGACCCGTTTATGCAGTAGAACCTGGGGTAAAACGGCCATGGCAATCTGCCGGTCATTTGTACGACTGAACCAGTCCACGTCCTCGGCCGTTTTAAATGTTGTATCAAAAAGTCCTATTTGATCAAAAACTGTTTTTCTGGCTACCAGTGTTCCCATAAGCCTGCCGACATGGCTGCCTTCAAGGAGTTCTTTTTTAAAGCCGGGCGGCGGATCACAGCCTTTTTCGAGAAAGTATTTAAAATTGGCGATTGTATATTGTATCTCGGGATGTTGGGCCATGTAATTTATCTGGGTGGATAGTTTGTTGGGAACCCATAGATCATCGATATCCAAAAAGGCCAGTATGGGTTCTTTGGCTGTTAGTATGCCTCTGTTCCGGGCAGATGCCGGACCTTGGTTTTTCTGTCTGAAATATCGAATGCCTCCCGGCAAATCAGACAGAATTTTGGCCGTCTGGTCAGTGGAGCCATCATCAACGACAATTATTTCTTTAGGCAGGCAATCCTGCCGGAGAACACTTTCCAGAGCTTCCATGATAAAAGATTCGCCGTTATAAACAGGAATAATAACGCTCACAAAATATCTTTTATCATTCATTTTTTAGTCCCTGTTTTTTATTTCGTGCCGTCAACGGGTTACCCCTTTAAGATCAGGATGGAGAGCACGAACGGTATCCAGTGTTTGTTTAAAAATATGAAGCTTGTTGACCTGCATAAATTTTTTGTCCAGTGTCATATTGGCGCCGTGCCGTCGGACGTGCAAAGTAACTTCTTCAATCCTTTGCATCGGTATGTTGCGGGAAGATGCTCTTTTGAACCAATCCGTATCTTCACCGCATGTGAGTTCTTGGTTAAACAGTCCCACTTCACGAAAGACAGATTTTCTGTATAATGCTGCACCAATGTAATCGGCAAAAGATTCTTTGGGATTTCCGATAAAATTCTGATTCCCTGTTTCGGGTGAGACCTCTATCAATTGCGCATATCCCCGGACAACCAGTATGTCAGGCTTCTTGAGCAGATGTTCGACAAGGATGTTCAGATTGTTTTCGGGCCAGATATCGTCTACATCCAAAAAAGCAATGAATTCGCCTGAAGCATCCCTAATACCGCGATTCCTTGCAGATGCAGGCCCTTCATTCTCCTGATAGAAATAACGAATGTCTTTGGGTATCTGATTGATAATTTCACCTGTTTTGTCCGTTGAACCGTCATCAACGACAATGATCTCTATCGGCGGATAGTTTTGGGCGATAATATTTTCAACGGCTTCCCGGATAAATCTTTCTCCATTGTAAACAGGCACAATGACACTAACCAATGGCAAGGATTTTGAATGAGCCGGAATTGATTTTTTGTCATGTTTTTCGTTTTGCGCCATGGAAGGTTTTTGGAGAAATTCGGAGATCAAATTAGGAATTTTGCGGATATCAGAACCCAGTTCAAGGGAATAACTGGGAATGGTTTGGGATACCCTGTTGATGAATTCGTGGGTGTGGTAACCCACTGCGGGGAGCTGAGACATGGTGGTAAATGACATGGCACGCTGAATTCTCCAATAGGATATCGGCGTCAGAACTGTGGTTTCCCTATCCGTGATCATTGGCATGAATACCGCTTTCAACACCATGTTCGGGATAATCTGTTTTTTCAGGTGAGGGTGGAGAAACATGACTGCCTTTTCCTGATCAAGTTTTTCGTGGTTGTCAACATACTTACGAAATTCAGGCAGACTGTTCAGTTGATCCGGGTCCAGTTTTGCGGTGCAATAGAGACTGTGAACTTGAGCGACAGGATCAAGCTGAATGATCACATAATCATCCGCGAGATAGAAAAATCCTGCTTGCAGACATGACAAAGCAGTGGTTGATTTACCAGATCCGCCTTTTCCTGTTATTAGAACAGCACCATAAGGAGTTCCGACTGCAGCCGCATGGAGAAGTTGCAGCCCTTTTTTTTCCATCCACCAGTGCAGGAGCGTACGCAGTGGAGAGGCATATACCCAGAAAGGTAAGGAGTCAGCATTTTCTACCCAAAAAATTCCTTTGCCGGAGTCCAGATCCATCACATTTACGGAAAACTCGATCCAGTGGAATGCCGTTTTGATTCTTTTGCTGTGAAATCCCCAGATATCACCGCGGTCCGTAAAGCATTTTCGTTCGCAAGGAGGCGGTACCATGTCGATACCGGTGGAGTGGCTGTCCCAGATGTGGAGAGTAAGATCAGCGGAAACAGCTTCGTTAATTCGCAGGTGTTCCAAAGCCGGCGCAAGGAACGAAATAAGTTCATTTCCGGCAAAAGATAAACATATAGTTGATCCGCCGACCCGGTAAAAATGCTTGATTTCACCCACAGCATCAGTGGCCTGGAGAAATTTTTCATAGCATTTTTCAAAAAAATTCAGTTGTTCTGATTCTGATTTTTGTGTTTTAACCATAAATTGCCCCGGACATTTCTACAATACTTGAATATGCAGGATCTTTATCAGGATAGAATCGTTGAAGTTTTTTATTTTCCATTAGATAAACAATATCCGCAAATCGGATAACACTTTTATCATGACTGATCAGTAGAATCGCCGGTTTCTGAGAAAGCCGGTCAAGACTTTCCATAAGTTCTTCTACGGATCGTGAATCCAGGTGGTTGGTCGGTTCATCAAGAACGAGCAGCTTGGGCTGCGAGATAAGTGCCCGCGCTATAGCCAATCGCTGACATTCTCCTCCGGAAAGGAGTATCCCGTCTTCACCGATCTGCGTCCTGTAACCGTCTGGAAGATTCTGAATAAAATTATGTGCTAGTGCTTTTTTTGAAGCCTGAATTACGTCTGTTTCGTCAACGGAATCCGAAACTCCGTATGTGATATTTTCATAAACAGTGCCGGAGAACAAAGGCGGGTGCTGCATCACAACACCAATAGAGCGCCGCAGATGCTTCATGTCGATATCGTTATAAGGGTATGTATCAACAATCAACTCACCTTTATAGGGTGCATAAAAGCCTAAGATCAGATTGAGAATGGTGGTTTTTCCGGATCCGTTTTTTCCAATAATTGCAATCTTGGTTCCCGGTTTGATCTGTAAATTAACATCTTCCAGAACCGGTTGCGTCCCATATTGAAACCAAACTGATTTGAGAGACAAAAATCCGTTGACATTGATTTTTTTTAATCCGTGGTAAGGTTCTAAATTATTGGTTGCGCTTAGATTTTTTAATGTTACCAGTGATTCGTTTCCCGCTACAATTTCAGAAAATGAAGAAGTTATTGAGCTGATATGGTTATTCATAAATGACGCTGCAAGATAAAAGGAAAGAAGTCCGCCGAGTGTCATGGTATTATTTGCAACCGCGGTGCCGCCGACAATAATTATCAAAACAGCAGATAGCCCTGTAATACTGGATTGTAAATTGCCGTTAATGGCATTGATCAAAAACATTTTAACTGTTCTCGATTTGAGTTCATCAAGTATCTCGGTTTGCCGGGCAATTTCCTGTTTTTCCGCAGCCTGTATTTTTGTCAAATCCATATAACGGAGAACAAAGAAAATGCCTTTACTGAAACGTTCAAAAGAGCGTTGGAACTGGAAGACCCTTTTTTGGGAAAGTTTCCCCATATACTGATTTGAAAAAAAGAGAACAGGTAAGAGCAGAATTAAAAAAATAAACAGATACCAGTTAAGAAAAAGAAGCACTATGCTGAGAACAACACTGGTAAAAACAGAAGGCAGAAGGAGGGATACGAGCGTATTACTCATATTGCTCAATCGTTCTGTATCCTGGACGATTCTGGCCTGTAAAATCTTCTGGTCTTCTTGTGTGTGAAATTGCCGTGAAAATGAATAGAGCCTTACGATAATATCTTTGCGGAGTGAACGGAGGGCTCCGTGAATGATATTTATGTTGATTGCTTTCAGCCATATAGAAATAGCCGAATTGATTAGCCGAATAAAAAAAATTATCAAACAAATCCAAATAAGGTAAACAATTTTTCCATTGGGAATTGCATCGTCAAAAGCGTAACGTATGAGCAGCAGGATCGGGAGAATCATCACACCTTGGGCGGCAGATACAACGGCTGTCAAAATAATTGTTTTATAGTATTTATGAAAAAAAGAATAATAATATCGCCAGGCTGCCACATCAAAGAAAAAAAACAGGGTTTCTTCTTGTTCGGAATTCTTCACGCTTTGCCTCTTTGGCGTTTAAATTTTTATACCGTCTTTTCACGCGGCCAGGATTTCTTCAGAAGACACTTCCCAGTCTACCGGATAACAGGATTTTTCTGGCTTTTCTGACCAGCGCGGTGGTCAGATAAAAAAATACGTCTGAAAGATGATCCATTTGATAATTATATTGAAGGTATCTTGGAAAGTTAATTGTCGACTGCAGCAACCCGGCATCACTGTTTATCCGCAGAAAATCCAAATATAAAATCGGGATATAACCGAATTTTTCGGTAATGATGTTTGGGTTTCTCAGGCTGTATGAGTAGGCTATGCGTTCGGTTATTGAAGTCGGCATATCAATAATGGTTTTAATGACGTGATTTGGAATATCCGCGTGGAATGTATTTTTTAAATAGACAAGGGCGTCCCTGATGCGCAAAGCGATTCTGTTAATTCTTACCGTATTGACAAACCTTTCCCAGTCCAGTTCAACACCGAATGCGTTAAAAATTGACATTGCATCTGCAATCCAGCGGATCGGAGGCTCGGGGTTCCACCATGTTCCATGGATCATTACATGAATCAGGTTGTCCGTAGGACAGGGAGCAGTTGTTTCTTCATTTGCAAGCATGATCGGGACACTATGATTCCACAAGTCATCATCGAGTTTTTTACGGTTGAACTCAATATAAGGGAACCAGTGCAGGTCAAACTCGTCATTGCACGAGTTTTTGTATTGGAGAGAAATCCGGTATTTCAGGGTTTCTTCGGATTCAGGATAAATGCATGGCGCCCATCCTTTTTGCCTGAGAACTTCTGTTGCCGTTAAAATCTGGGAGAAAGGAACCATGACATCCACATCGGACATTGGGCGGACGCCATGGTTTTTATAGGTAAGTGCGGACAGGGCCGCACCTTTCACAATCATGGTTTGAATCCCGGCATCATGAAAATATTTCAGAATTTTACCGGTTTCATAAAATAGCTTTTGGTTTTTATACCATGTTTGCCGATAGATCCCCTTGAGTCTGTCAATAAGAGGGTCTTCAACATGGTGCTTTCTGAGATTCTGGTAAAGAAGGGGCAGCAGCCTGAAAGAGCCGTTGTCCATGTGGTCTTCGATATTGACTGACGCTCTCCATTCCCGCCATGCGATGAGCGAAGGGTCTCCTTTTAACAGAGATGCTTTGAGAAGCATCTCCTGTTCCGGAGTCGCAAACACATTAACGTCTCGTTTGTCCATGCCATGCATTCGCTATAATTGTTTCATTAACGGCTTAATTTGCAGTTTTATTTTCTAAATTATCCGGTTTGGCCGTAGGCCAGCCAGTGTCTACCTTGACCTCATGAATGGGATCCAGTTGAAGCAAATCCTGCATATCCGTGTATTTATTCAAGACGGGAGGACAATAGACGGAGTATTCAATTTTTTCAAGCGTATCCAAAGGGTTCCATCCGGATTGTCTGCTATCATTGCAGGCAGTTGGCCTTTCATGGATGATGAGAAGGTCCTCCTGGATAAGTTCTGCAATAAAATCAGGAATTGAAGCGCTGATCTCACTATCCTGATCCGGAAAACGATTTTTTAGTGCTTCAATAAGATCATTTACGCATATCTCATTTTCCAATAGCTGCCAGATGACGACTCCCATTTGATCCATACTGTAGTAGTTACCCGTCTCGAGATTTAGTAGAATTGTTTCTCCATCAATAGTTTCATGGACGACTTGGGAAACATTGATTTTCAATGAATCAAACATGTACATGGTTACCTTCCTCTCACATTTGGAATCTGCGCGGAAAGTGTGGAAGCATGGCACAACAGGAAGAATCTGGAGCGAAGTTGAATCTGATGAGCCATATCAAGTTTTATTAGGTTGGAAAATTGCCGCGCAATTATAAAATTAAATTATTTTTTTTGTGATTTTGCCGATTTATTAAAATGAAAAAACAATTTAACCATTAAAATTTTCATAATCAGTAATGGAACGAGGCAAGTACTCAATTTATTTGGCATTGAATCATACTTATATAATTATATCAAACAATTCCAAACTCGTCAAGGATTATTAGTATATGATTTATATGGATTGCTGGTTATGCATTCAGATACAAATTATGTTTTTAGGCAATTTATTTCGGTCAAGCTGCTTCAAAATGTTTATACAAAATTGGTATTGTTTTCTGATATTTTGCACCATGAATCTGGCAGTGCTCGCCGTTTAAATCAATATTCCAGTGAGGCATACATTAAATAGCGTTTTATCTATCGTTGCCGGGTGGTAAGGCAAGGATCTGATAGGAATCGACCGCGTGGAGCAGGCAATTTATTTGTTAACATCTTGCAATGATAGATAAAATGTTGAACTGAACCAGCGTAGCCGGTCTATGGGGATTGCATGGCGGAGGAGGGGTTGCTTTCGACGATTAAAAGCATTCTCTGAAATGGAAATCGCTGCTGCCGACCTGAAAAACCGATCATTTCCGAACTCCGACAATAAAAAATGGATTCAAATTCAATTTGAGATTGACGACATCCGGGATTTGGGCATACGGGTCCCCTATCGTCCATCTGGCGATTTTTATCCTGCTCGTTAGCGATATGTTGCGGTTACGTTGAATTCCAGTAACGTGGGGTGAGCCTTTGAACGGTTCTCATTTTCCCTGTTTTGCATTCCGGGCAGCAGGTAATATCTTCACCCGTCAACCGAAAAAGCATTTCAATGACCGTCTCGGTCTTTTTCTCTGGTAATTTTACATTGGCGCCGATGAGCTTTCGGATGAGCGGGATCGCCTGTTTTTTATGTTTACTGGATAAGAATCCAAAATAGGGGATCTTCATAAATTCCTCCGGGAGCACATGAAGCAGGAAACGGCGGATGAATTCGTCGGCGGCCAGGGTCATTGCCTTTGGTGCGTTATTATCCGACCGGTCTCTATAGGTAAAAACAACCTTGCCGTTGTCAATGGATAATATCCGATTGTTCGATATGGCGACCCGATGCGTATACCGGCCCAGATATTCGAGCACTTGTTGGGGACCGGCAAAAGGACGTTTGGCATACGTGATCCATTTGAGCTTGGAAACTGCTCGAACCAGATGGTTGAAGGTTTCCCCGGATTTATAGACTGCCGTATTGCCGGGGAAAATCAGCTTGTTTTTTTGATAAGCGGATTTAAACAGGGTGAGATAGCGTTTTTAAATTCCTTGGCCAGGGATGTCACCCGGAACAGAAACGAATCCGAGGCGGATATCCATCGATCATTTGAAAAGGAAAGAACGCCGCCCGGGATCAGGCAGTGCAGGTGAAAATGATCCAGTAAGGTTTGGGACCAGGTGTGCAGCACCAGAATGAATCCGGGCTGTCCGCAAAGCCGCCATTGGGGATCTTTCGCAAAAGCCTGAATCGTCTGGTTGACCGCCGCAAACAGGATATCGAGCCCGACTTTCTTGTTACACAGAATGATCGGATTCAAGTCATGCGGCAGGGTGAAGACAAGATGAAAATATCCACAAGGCAGGAGTTCGGCTTTTCTGTCGTTGAGCCATTTTTCTTTGACCAGGGTTTGACATTTGGGACAATGCCGGTCTCGGCAGGAGTTATACGAAATGCGTTCAAACCCGCAGTGGCTGCATTGCTCCACATGCCCGCCAAGTTCCGCGGTACGACAGGTTTCAATATGCCGCATCACCTTAAGCTGGGCAGATGATAAGGCATGATTATTTCGATAGTGTGTACACCGGTTATTCTTCGGACTTTGCTAATTTGGGGAATAGACAATCCGGAATCCCGTATAATGCCATCGCCAGTCTGCGGCCATACCATGGCGGGAAGCTGATCGGCAGGCCCCTTCTCCATTCAACCAGTCTCCGCCGCGAAGTACCCGACGGACACCTGAATCCGGGCCTGCGGGATCAATGAGCGGTCTGCTCGGATAACCGGCGAGGAAATCTTCGCACCATTCCTCTACATTCCCATGCATGTCATACAATCCCCAGACGTTTTTTCCCAGACTCGCTACCTTCGTTGTCTGTTCCCTTTTGATCCCGGGCTGACAATCACCATAGGGATGGTTGCCCTGATAATTGGCCTGCGATGTGGATAAACATGTCCCAAAAGCAAAAGGAGTGGTGGTTCCGGCTCGGGCAGAATATTCCCATTCAGCTTCAGTCGGCAGGCGATAAGTTCCTTCCCCCATTGCATTGATTGCATCGATAAACGCTTGTGCATTACTCCAGGATACCGTTTCAACGGGATAGTCATCACCCAAGCTCTCGAAATAAGACGGGTTGTATCCCATTACTGACTTCCATTGTCCTTGCGTCACTTCCGCGGTCTGCATGTAAAATCCTTGAGTCAGGGTGACCTGGTGTTGCACCTCACTGTTTACACCGCTGCTGATATGCCCTGTCTCATCAGCCGGACTTCCCATCATGAAGGTCCCGGGAGGAATATAAACAAAGCTCATACCCAAAGAATTGGTGATATTTACCAGGCTCATTATGATGACACCTGCATCAACTGTTTGGCCGGAGGTCACCATAATTTCAGCCACTTTGCCATAGTAAAGATTATTCCCCTCCGAATCTTTTCCCGTAACCACAATCAGACTGTCATTTCCGGCAGATACATTGGCAATGCTGTCGGAAAAATTGGAGCAGATGAAGGTTTCACCAGTGAGGTAGCTGGATTGGCTCTGCTCACCGTCATAAACATTGCATCGGATCTCGACAATTCCCAAATCACTGCATTCCTGGCCAACTGCTCCTGGAAATGCCAGATCAAATGATATAGTTCCGGTATTCTCATCATTTTCCGAAGAATCGTTGGTGCAACCGGGGGTGATGCACAACAGCGCTATCAGGAGCAGAACCGTTTTAACATGCATCATAAACAGACACTTTTTCTCGTAGACCGCTGAATGCAAATCGACTGCCCTTTCAAATTTAATGCTTTTCGTTTTTATAAATTAACCATTAAGAAAAATTATAAATCAAATGGAAAGAAAAAGGAAGAGTACTGTTGATGTTTTATGATCTCTAAAAAATATAGAACCACAAATATTTAACACTGCTTAACTTAAAAAAAAGCAAAACAATTTGAAATATATCCATACAGCCTTCTGCAGTGTTCAACGCCGAAGCCTTTACCTCACTGAAACATACAATAGCTATGCTCACCGTAAAATCCTGGCTACCTGTCCAGCTTGCTGATAGCAAGCCTTGCCAGTTTACTCAAAATTTGAAAATCCACATCTTGTGGTCGGAGCAATTCAGGGAACTTCAGATATTAACAAGAAATGTCATGCAGCATCCAGCCTTTGATCCGGGAATAAAACGCAAAGGATCACATTGTCTGCACACTCTGGGTTGCCAAATTCTCTAACCCTTCTTCGGCGGACTGGGCATTGATCTTTTCCATATAATCAAACAGGTCTTTTATTTCCGGCAGCAGTTACCATTCTTCCGGTTTGGTTGAATACTTATCACCGTTATTTAAAAACCGGTAAAAATGGATGGTGCATCCCCTGTATTATTTATCGCCGCCGGCCCATCGGGTGAAATTGCCGGGAAAAATCCCAGCGATTTTCCAGGCCAATCGTTTAAACCAGATATATTGCGTTATGTTATTCCATGTCTCGCAGAATACGGTCACATACTCGGCTCCGGAATCCTCCAGCCATTTGTAAAATGAAGCCAGGTTTGACCAGATGGTCGCGGCCATGGAAGTTTTTCGATAGTCGGGATGGATCGCGATAAAGCTTGCCTCAACCTGCAGGTTCTGGTCCCATTTGGTATATATACTTGACATGATGATTCTTTCTAATTTCATGTCTTCCCCGACAATGACGGCATGAGGCCGCCTGACGGAATCTTCATTCCAGCTCTCGGAAAAGGCAGCCCTTGTTTCATATTCATCGGAATGCAGAATCCATTCGTGGACTGAGCCGCATACTTCCGGATAAGATGCACGCCAGAGCTCCGCCACTGCCTCAATATCATTGTGCCGGATGGTTCTGAGGCGAAAATCTGGCTCTTTTGGATCAACGTGGTCGATTAAGGGTCAAATGATTCTTTTATCCGTTGTGTTCCGCAAGTCACAGGATTTCCCTATTTTTTTGTACGGCTGATACGGAGTCATATCTATCTCTTTCATGGCGTACGTCCTTCTTTACAGAGATTTATTTTTTTTCCGCAATGTCTCAAAAAATTGGATATTGTCCATTACCGGCCGTAGCTTACCATTCTCAATGTCATGAACCAGGTGTATGACCAGATCATTATAGGGCGTGGGGACACCGTATCTTTTCCCATATTCACAGACAACCCCGTTAATGGCATCCACCTCTGTTTGTTTCCCTTTTTCAAGATCCTGAAGCATGCTGGCTTTCAGAAAGCGGTGTTTTCTGATCATCAGCGGAATAACCATAAAGGACAGTTTCTGTTTAACGCTGCTTTGATAATCTAAAAGCTTGCGAATATCTTTGCCTTGAATCGGTTCGATTTTAATGTTTGCCCTGTTTGCCACATCTATGCATTCTTTGCCGATTTTCTGGACACAGTAACGTGAGGCTTTATTCCTGGCAACCTCTCCGAAAGTGGCCCCCAAAACCGCAGACATTCCGCTGAATGAGCTGTTCACCAAAAGTTTTGACCATCGTGATCCGATAAAATTTTTTTCGATTTCAACAGTCCCCATGCATTCCAATATCTCTTTGATCTGACGGAGTTTTTGAATATCAGGGGCTGTGCTTAAGGTACCCAGGCTAAAGGAGAGACTGTCCGGATCTGAAGTGAGTTCACAAATGCCATCGCCTTTCAATGTCGCGCCCCAGGCGACAGAGCACCCGAAGGTTCTTTTTTCGCCAATAACTTCGGCAACGGATATCTCTGGAAGCCCGTTTTGCAAGGTGCAGATAACCCCATCTTCTTTGAGAAACGCTTTCAGCCCTTTTACAACCGTTTTGTTTTCCAGCTGCTTGGTCAACAAAAAAATAATATCATATTTTAATGTCATTTCTTCTGGCAGCAAAGCGTTTACAGGGACCCCCATGGTGATAGTGCCAACAATTTGCGCCCCTTTCGACCTGAGCCCCTTCACATGGTCCTGGTTGCGGTTGATGAGATCGATATCCTTTCCGCTTTTTGCGATATAGGCGCCAAGAACGGTCCCTATTGATCCGGCGCCATAAACAGCTAATTTCATCGCTCCCTCCTGTAAATAAACGCAATGGCCATGGGAGGCCGAAAAAGGTTGTTCCAAAAAAAATGTCCAGGTTCGGGTTTTATAAAAATCAGCATATCATGGGGAAAATGATACTTCTGAGTCAATATTTAAAGCGTTTATCGCATTATTAAACAATAATAAGGTGCAATATCTGGTGGTTGGGGGATATGCCATTTTGCGCTTCACGGCCATCCCCGTTATCAAAAAAATAATGCCATCTGGATTGAATTAACACCGGAAAAGAAAGGGAACTTATGTCAGCTCTTGATTTGTGATTTATCGCACGCCCCGAAACAATCAAAATCAGATAAAATACGGATGCCACCGGCGGAAAGAAGGGTTCTGCTAACCCTCGGTTTCTACCCGGTTTCGTCTGGACACAATAGCATCCGGATCAATTTCTCCAAGATGATTGAACACATAATCCGGCTGATATGGAAACCGGTTCGTGGTTTCCCTGTCAGTTACGCCGGACAAGACCAGACAGGTGGTCATTCCGGATTCCAACCCGCCCATAATGTCTGTATCCATCCTGTCGCCAATCATAAAGCAATTGGCGGAATGCACGCCCAGTTTTTTGCGCGCCAGAAACATCATCACCGGATTGGGTTTTCCCAGAAAATATGGGGACACCCCGGTCACTTTTTCAATCGGCGCCACCAGTGCCCCGCAGGCGGGCACGGGGCCGCGCAGGCTGGGACCGGTAAGATCCGGATTGGTGGCGATGAATTTTGCGCCTTCCTGAATCAAAAGGGTTGCCTCGATAATCCGGGCATAATCATACTCCTCGGTTTCACCGATGATCACATAATCCGGGTTCTTAGAGGTAATGATAATGCCGGCCTTCTCAAGCTCCGAAACCACACCTTTGCCGCCGATGACATACGCAGAACAGCCTTCCGGCCGTTGAACCCTCAGAAAGCTGGCCGTGGCCATGGCGGATGTATAAAAACAATCCTCGTCCACTTCCACGCCCATGCCGGAGAGACGGTCCCGCAGTTCCCATCGGGTATGATAGGAATTGTTGGTTAAAAACAAAAATTTGTATTTTTTTTGGATCAGTCTGTCGACAAAATCCTTTGCGCCGGGAATCAAGCGGGACCCGGTGTAGATAACACCGTCCATATCCAAAATAAACGATTTCTGATAGCTTCTTTGATCCTGTGCCATTATTTGTGGTTTTCCATTGAATGAATAAATATCAACCAAAAGGACCAGGCCCTGGTTGGCCTTCCAGAAGAACCTGTTGGTATCAAATTGACAAACATTAAAAGTGACGCAAGTGAACTGAAGTGGTTAAAATTATGGATGGCATAGAAACAAAAAAGGGGCGGCAAATTCAGGCACGCCCCTTTTTCTGTTTCAGGGAGGCCGGTTTTCAGAAAAACCCCTAAAAAAACCGGCCGCAGGTTAACTCTGATACTTAAACGAAAGTCTCACTGTTGCCCGGAATAATGCGACCTTGCCCTCTTCCAGTTTCATGTCCAAATCTTTAATTTCCGCCACCCGGGTGTCTCTGAGGGACTGGGAAGCTGTTTCCACTGCGGTTTTTGCCGCTTCCTCCCATGACGTTGGACTGGTTCCTACCATTTCAATGAATTTGTACACACTGTTGCTCATAATCGCCTCCTTGTCTTAAAGTTTTTGGTTGTTTCGAGCGTTGCAGAGCCTGAGATGCAGGAGAGAATGATGGTGAAGAACAGATAAATGATTGCGAGTGCCGTTGCCTTTTGGAAATTAATAACTATTATTTGAATTACCTTTTATATTCATGATTATCAATAAAAACATAAAAAAACAAGTCTGCGCAAAAATTATTTTGGAGGTTGCCCCTACGGTTTTGTCGAGGCGGGCTTGCAATACAATAAGGGACTGATTATAATTTTAATACCATGAAGACAATCAATGAAAAGATACCCAACCCCCAGGAAATCGAAAAAGAAATCAGTAAATTTCTGAGCGAGAAATACGGGGATCAGGTCAAAATGATCTCTCCGGTGATGATGCCCCTGACCGACCACCTGGATGCGGAAGGAACGGACAAACAAAAGCGGGGCTGTGTTCATTTTGACTTAAAACCCGAAGAACTGATCGCCTATCTGGACCAATACGTCATCAAACAGGACGCGGCCAAGCAGATTCTGGCCACCAAAATATGCACCCATTTCAACCGCATCAAATACCAGCAGTCGGATAAGGGAAAACATCTGAATCTTTCCGGGGGCATCAAAAGCAATGTGCTTATGCTGGGGCCTACCGGTGTGGGCAAAACCTATATCATCAAACTCATCGCCGCCAAACTTGGCGTTCCCTTTGTCAAAGGGGATGCCACCAAATTCAGTGAAACCGGTTATGTGGGCGGGGATGTGGAAGATCTGGTCCGGGATCTGGTGCGGGAAAGCGACAATGACATTGATCTTGCGGAGCACGGCATTATTTACATTGATGAAATCGATAAAATCGCCGCCTCCGGCAACCTCATCGGCGCGGATGTATCCCGGGCCGGGGTCCAGCGCGCCCTGCTAAAGCCTATGGAAGAAACCGAAGTGGAAATGAAAGTGCCCCATGACCCCATTTCCATGATCCAGGAGGTGGAGCAGTTCCGGAAAACCGGCAAGCGGGAAAAACGCACCATCAACACCAGAAACATCCTGTTTATCATGAGCGGCGCTTTTTCCGGGCTTGAGGATATCATTAAAAAAAGGACCGCCAGCCAAAAAATCGGATTTGGCGCGCCTTCCCACAGCGGCCTCTCCCGGGCGGATCTGATCCGTCAGGTTAAGGCAGAGGATCTGATCAATTATGGATTTGAATCGGAATTCATCGGCCGGCTGCCAGTAAAGGCGGTTTTTGAGCCGCTGGAAGAGGCGGACCTCTTGAAGATACTAAGAACACCGAACAATCCGGTGCTGCTCAACAAAAAACTGGATTTTGCCACCTATGGCGTTGATATCCTGTTTTCTGAAGACACCCTCCGGCTGCTGGCACGCAAAGCACACGCTGAGAATACCGGAGCCCGGGGACTGATCAGCGTGATTGAAAACGCCCTGATCCCTTTTGAAACGCGGCTCCCGTCCACCCGCATCCGACGATTTCCTGCCACCGTGCCGGTGATTGAGAATGCTCAAGAAATGCTCTCCGAATGGATGCATCCGGAAGCCGACGAAACCCGGCGGGCTTTGTTCCAGTCGCTGTCCGAAGAAACCTGTCAGATGATCGTCGCTTATCTCAATGAAAACCGGATCATCTTGGAAAACCAGCACGACATGCCGCTGACCGAATACCGCATTCAAAAAATTGCCGACTATTATTGCGCCAATGTGACGGAAATCGGTAATGCTGTTGAAAAAATCAAATACCTTTACGATAAAATCAAAAAAATAGAGTTCGATTTTTACCGAAAACATGATATCAACGTCCTTCTTGAAGATGATGCCATTGATTTTCTGCTGCAGGGCCTGTCCGGCGGAAAAATTAATTTCACCACGATTTACGACAAACTGACTGAGGATTTTGAATACGGTCTGAAACTGATCCGGGAAAAAACCGACCGGAACCGGTTTTTTCTGTCAAAAAAGGCCTTGACCAATCCGGAGAATTATTTAAATCAAACCATAAAGGCAGAATTTGCCAAAAAAAACATTGAACAGCCCTTTACCTTCAGTCCGCCGGATTTTAAGGAACATGGCGACCTTTAACGGATTCAGAAGGATTTTTCGCCTGGAACCCAAACAGTGACGTTGCAAAGCATCCGGACGGCGCCATTGAGGCGCTTTTCCCCATGTTTTTTCAGCCTGTTAATCTAATACTGTTAAACGACATCTGGAGACCCCCTTTTCATGATTGGAATATCCAAACTCTACTGCGGCACAGTGGAACCGTCGGACGCGCTCCGCTACGGCCGCCAGTCCAAAGACCTCCCGTCCCATCTGCTCCAGTTCTCCATCGACAAAAAACCGGTGGTGGTCTGGAACATTACCCGGCAATGCAACCTGAAGTGCATCCACTGCTATGCTCAGGCAAAAGCCACGCTTCAG
This sequence comes from Desulfobacterales bacterium, assembly GCA_963675805.2. Taxonomy (GTDB): domain Bacteria; phylum Desulfobacterota; class Desulfobacteria; order Desulfobacterales; family Desulfosalsimonadaceae; genus SURF-3. The sequence continues at coordinate 585,642 of CAXXNU010000008.1, forward strand.
GAAAATGAACTTTCCACTGAAGAAGGCAAACAGGTGCTGGATGATTTGTCCGCCATGGGCGTGCCCGTGATTCTTTTTTCCGGGGGCGAGCCCCTGATGCGAAAGGACCTGCCCGAGCTTGCGGAATATGCTGTCAAAAAAGGCATGCGCGCGGTGATCTCCACCAATGGCACATTGATTGACCGGGATACCGCCCGAACATTGAAAGACATCGGCCTGTCTTATGTGGGCATCAGCCTCGACGGCATGAAACCAATTAACGACAAATTCCGGGGCGTGGACGGCGCGTTTGACGCGGCCCTGGAAGGCATCCGAAACTCACAGGCTGCGGGAATCAAAGTGGGACTGCGGTTTACCATCAACCGGTTTAACGTGGAAGACATGCCGGAAATTTTTGACCTGCTCGAAAAAATGGATATTCCCCGTATCTGTTTTTACCATCTGGTCTATTCAGGCCGCGGATCGGAACTGGTCAAGGACGATCTATCCCTTGAAGGTACCCGCAAAGCAGTCGACCTGATAATGGACCGGACCCGGCGCCTCCATGACAAAGGCATCGACAAAGAAGTGCTCACGGTGGACAACCATGCGGACGGCCCCTATGTCTATCTCCGGATGTTAAAGGAAGATCCGGAACGCGCCGCCGAGGTGCTGGAACTTCTGAAAATGAACGAAGGCAACAATTCCGGCCGGGGCATCGGCTGCATCTCCTGGGATGGGGAAGTGCACGCGGACCAGTTTTGGCGTCACCTCAGTTTCGGGAATGTTCGGCAGCGGCCCTTTTCCGAAATCTGGACGGATCTGTCCAATCCCCTGATGAAACAGCTTAAAAACAAAAAAGAACATGTCAAGGGTCGCTGTGCAGACTGCCGGTGGCTTTCCATCTGCGGCGGCAATTTCCGGGTCCGGGCCGAAGCCACCACCGGCGATATCTGGGCGCCCGATCCAGCCTGCTATCTGACGGATGAAGAGATTTCCGGGGAAAAAATTTAACAGGAGACAGAAGACAGAATAAGTCCGCAAGAAAAATAAACTGACCGAGCCCGCGGCGAAATCCTTCTTCTGAATACTGCCTCCTGAATAACGCTTTAAAATCTGAACAAAGGACCAATGCGATGCTTTTTCCAGATTACAGAGGACGACGGCTGAGACAAACCGACGCCTTTCGGCGCATGGTGCGGGAAACCGTGCTGACTCCGGATGATTTGATGCTGCCCTTATTTGCCATTGGCGGAAAAAATGTCAAAAATCCCATCCCCTCTATGCCTGGCCATTTTCAGCTGTCCACCGACAATATAGTCAGAATCGCCAAAGATGCCTTTGACCTTGGCATTCCAGCCATCATGCTGTTCGGCATTCCATCCAAAAAAGATCCCCTGGGCACCCGGGCCTATGCCAAGGACGGGATTGTGCAGCGGGCAGCAAATGCCGTGAAAAACAAATTGCCGGATCTGGCCGTGGTAACGGATGTCTGTTTGTGTCAGTACACAGATCATGGCCATTGCGGCATTGTTGAAAAAGGCGTGGTAGAAAATGACGCCACCCTTGATCTTCTGGCCCGCATCGCAGTTTCCCACGCCAAAGCTGGCGCGGACATGGTGGCCCCGTCGGACATGATGGACGGCCGGATTGCCGCACTGCGGGAGGCTTTGGATGAAAACCAGTTTGAAAACACACCGATTATGTCTTACGCCGCCAAATACTGCTCTGCTTATTACGGCCCGTTCCGGGAAGCGGCCCATTCCGCCCCCCAATTCGGGGACCGGCGCACCTATCAGATGGATCCGGCCAACAGCCTGGAAGCCATCCGGGAAGTGACCATGGATGTGGAAGAAGGCGCAGACATCATCATGGTCAAACCGGCCCTGCCTTATCTTGACATTATTTCCCGGGTCCGGGACGAAATCGACCTGCCCGTGGCCGCTTACAACGTGAGCGGTGAATTCGCCATGATCAAGGCAGCGGAAAAAATGGGGTGGATCAACGGCGAAAAGGTGATGATGGAAACCCTGATTTCCATCAAACGCGCCGGCGCGGATGTCATCATGACCTATTTTGCCATCGAGGCGGCAAAGGTGTTAAGGAAGGTATAAGCTGGAAGGTTTAAGGTCGAAGGTGAAAGAAAAAAGCTGAAAGTTTGAATGCCGCGTCCTTATCTGAGCCGTGACCGTGAGGGAGCGGTTCAAAAAACCAGCAGGCTTTAAGAATCAAAGGAGACGATTTCATTGACATCACAACACCCTGCTCATCCGGGCAAACATCCGACCAACCAGCCTGGCGCACACCCCCACGGAAAAAAAGATACTGGGAGGGCACATGACAACACCGCCTTGCGTCTGGTGGCCTGGGAAACCACGCGCAACTGCAACCTAAACTGCGCCCATTGCCGGGCCTCGGCCACCATGGAGTCCTACAGCGGAGAACTGGATACGGACGCTTCCTTCCGCCTGCTTGACCAAATCGCTGAAGTGGGCCGTCCCATTGTGATTCTTACCGGCGGAGAGCCCCTGCTCCGGCCGGATATTTTTGATATTGCCAGATACGGCACGGACAAAGGCCTTCGTATGGTCATGGCCCCCAACGGCACCCTGATCACGGCAGAGAACGCCCGGCAGATGGCGACTTCCGGGATCCAGCGCATCAGCATCAGCCTGGATGGCGCCACCCGTGAACGGCATGACAGCTTCCGAGGGGTGGAAGGAGCTTTTGACGGGGCCCTGCGCGGTATTGAATTTGCCAAAAAGGCAGGCATTGAATTTCAGGTCAACACCACCATTTCCAAACTCAACTACGACCAGATTCCGCAAATTCTGAAACTGGCCGAAGATCTCGGGGCTGTTGCCCTGCATATTTTTCTGCTGGTGCCCACGGGCCGCGGCAAATATATCATTGATCAGGAGATCTCGGCCCAGGAATATGAATCCACCCTGAACTGGTTCTACGATCAGAAAGACAAGACCCGGCTTCAGCTCAAGGCCACGTGCGCGCCCCATTATTACCGGATCATGCGCCAACGGGCGCGGGCTGAAGGCAAAACCGTCTCCTGGGAGACCCACGGCCTGGATGCCGTGACCCGGGGATGCCTGGGCGGCACCGGATTCTGTTTTATCTCCCATGTTGGGGTGGTGCAGCCCTGCGGGTTTCTGGATCTGAATTGCGGGGATGTGACCCGGCAATCCTTTGCCGAAATATGGACATCCTCTGAAATATTCAATAATCTGAGAAACTATAAAAATCTCAAGGGTAAGTGCGGGGCTTGTGAATACAAAGCGGTTTGCGGCGGGTGCCGGGCCCGGGCCTATGAAGCCACGGGCGATTATCTGGCCGAAGAGCCGTTATGTTCGTATCAGCCCGGCCAGGCATAGAAAGGAGCTCTTGATTTGGAAATCAAAGTCATATATCTCCCCCAGATGGCCAATTTCTGTTACATGATCGGCGATGAAGCCACCCGCACCTGTGCGGTGATTGATCCGGCCTTTGATCCGGAAAAAATTATGAAAGAAGTCGAATCCGCCGGATACACCATCACCCATGTCATCAATACCCACGGCCATTCCGACCATACCTCCGGCAACGCCGCAATCATTGAGGCCACCGGTGCGCAGCTATGCATCCACCGGGCGGACGCCGACCAGGTCACCCGCCTGCTTTCCCGGGTCCTGTCCCGTTTTATGGGCGGCAAAGGGTCACCCAAAGCCAGCCGCATTCTGGAAGACAATGACATCATTGAAGTGGGCGAAACCCGGCTGAAAGTATTGCATACCCCCGGCCACACCCCCGGCTCCATCTGCATCTATGGGGACGGCCATGTGTTTACCGGCGACACCTTGTTTGTGGGGGCTGTGGGTCGCACGGACCTTCCGGGTGGGTCCATGAATCAATTGCTGACATCTGTCCGGGAAAAAATCTACACGCTGCCGGAAGATACCAAAGTGTTGCCCGGTCATGATTACGGCCCCACTCCCTCTTCCACCGTGGGAACGGAAAAGCGGACCAATCCGTTTACGTCTTGATTCCCGGCCAAGGACCCGGTTTTCGATGCAGAATAACCAACCGAACACCCCCAACGAGCAATTCATGCGCGCTGTTCAGGAACTGACGGATCACCAAATGGCTGGCCAGCGGTTGATGGTCGGATTTGAGGGCACTAAGTTCAACCCGGACCTGGAATTCCTGATCCGGGAATTGAAGGTCGGCGGCATTATTCTGTTTGCACAAAATATTGAAGCCCCGGCCCAGCTGAAACGCCTCTGCCGGGATGCGCAGGAATACGCGCAATCCTCAGGCCAGCCGCCCCTCTTTATTGCCATTGACCAGGAAGGCGGCACCGTGGCAAGGCTTCGGGAACCCGCATTCAGGGAATTTCCCCCCATCACGGAACTCAGCACCCTTTCCGCGGCTGAAACCTTCAGCCGGGATATGGCCGACCAGTTATCCGCTCTCGGCATCAACATGAACATGGCCCCGGTCATGGATGTGGCACCGGATAATTTTGAGAGCATCATGAAACAGCGGGTTTTCGGATCAAACCCGCGTCATGTGGCGTCCATGGGCCGGGTGGTGATTGAACAGCATCAGAACCATAATATTATTGCGGTAGCAAAGCATTTTCCTGGCATTGGCCGCACCACCCTGGATTCCCACCTCGACCTGCCGGAGTTTGACGCCTCCATGGAGGATTTGGCCGAATATGATCTAATCCCCTTCCAGGCCGCCATTGACGCCAATGTCGCAGGCATGATGCTCTCCCATATCCGCTACACTGCCATCGATCCCCAGTGGCCGGCCAGCCTGTCCCCTACCATTGCCAGGGATCTGCTTCGGAAAAAAATGGGATATACCGGTCTTGTCATGACCGATGATCTGGACATGGGGGCCGTTAAAAATTACTATTCCGTCACGGACGCCATCGGCCAAATGCTGGAAAGCGATGTTGATCTGGCCCTGATCTGCCACAAAGGCCCGGACATTCAAACCGCGTTTCATGAGATCCACGGCCGGATCACAGGGGATCCCCGAATCAGGGAAAAAGGCGCAGCCGCACTTACCCGGATTATGGCCTGTAAAAACAGGTTTCTTAATTCCTGAATCCCTTCGCCGCCGCCCGACCGTATTAATTTTGACGGCTTCGTAAAAAGCTGACTGATTGCGCTGCTCGCCACTGTATTATCAAATAACTTTATCTGGTTATCCTCTTCAAGCCCGGGTACTCTGGCGCGTTGTGACGCCGTAAGGCGTTATATCATATGCCCTCACGGGCACACTGCAAACAACCAGATATTTTGCTTTCCGGTAAATAATGATATATAAATAAAAAATCCATTCACCCCAAAAACACCGGAATTCATCCGGAACAAAACTGATTTGAGGAGGGAAATAATGAACCGGGAAGAGATGCTCGCACGACTCAAAAATACGGATGAACCCTGGGACCTGATCATCATCGGCGGCGGAGCCACCGGGCTTGCCGCAGCCATTGAATCCGCATCCCGGGGCTACCGGACCCTGCTCCTGGAGCAGGATGATTTTTCAAAAGGCACTTCCAGCCGCAGCACCAAGCTGGTGCACGGGGGCGTTCGCTACCTGCAGCAGGGCAATGTGTCGCTGGTACTCGAAGCACTGAAAGAGCGGGGCCTTTTACGGAAAAATGCGCCGCACCTGGTTCACAACCTCCCCTTTGTCGTGCCCAATTATGACTGGTGGGAAGGCCCGTTTTACGGCATCGGCATGAAAGTTTACGATCTGTTGTCCGGACGGCACGGATTCGGCCATTCCAAGTTCCTGTCCAAGGAAAAAACCCTGGAATATCTCCCCACGGTTGAGCCCAAAGGCCTTCGCGGCGGCGTGATCTATTACGACGGCCAGTTTGACGACTCCCGCCTGGCCGTCAACATGGCCCAGACCGCGGTCAACCAATCCGGTACGGTCCTCAATTATGTGAAAGTCACAGGTCTTATCAAGGAAAAGGAATTTGTGGCCGGGGTTCAGGCAAAAGATATTGAAACCGGGCAGGAATTTGAACTTCGGGCCAAGGGCGTGATCAATGCCACCGGGGTATTCACGGATGACATTATTCACATGGATGATCCGGGTGCTAAAAACATGCTCACCCTGAGTCAGGGCATTCACATTGTGCTGGACAAATCGTTTCTTCCCGGTGAAAGTGCCATTATGGTGCCCCACACTGCAGACGGCCGGGTCTTGTTTGCCACCCCCTGGCACGACAAAGTCATTGTCGGGACAACGGATACGCCCGTAAAATCAGCCTCTCTCGAACCCCGGCCCCTTTCCGAAGAGATTGAATTCCTTTTGTCCCATGCGGCCAAATATCTGACCAAAGATCCGGTGGCCTCTGATGTGCTGAGCATGTTCGCCGGTCTCCGGCCCCTGGTGAGCCAGGGAGAGGAAGGCAATACCGCGGCCATTTCCAGGGACCACACCATTTATATTTCCCGGTCCGGTCTTGTCACCATTACCGGCGGGAAATGGACCACCTGCCGCCGGATGGCGGAAGACACCATTGACCATGCCGCCATGGTGGCCCGTCTGGATGAGAAAAAATCCGTGACCGCTGATCTCCAGATTCACGGATACCACAATCATGCGGAAAAATTCGGCGATCTGGCCATCTACGGCGCGGACGCCCCGGTCATCAACGATATGATTTACGACCAGCCGGAATTGAAGCAGCGCTTGCATAATAATTTTACCACCATTACCGGCGAAGTGGTCTGGGCCGTTCGCCGGGAAATGGCCCGAACCGTGGAGGATTTTCTGGCACGGCGCACCCGGGCCCTGCTCCTGGATGCCCGGGCCAGCATGGAAATGGCGCCCCAGGTGGCCCGGATCATGGCAATGGAGCTGAAAAAGGATGAGACCTGGATAAACGGGCAGGTTTCGGCGTATCAGGACTTGGCGAAGGGGTATATTTTATAAAGTATAAATGACCACTTCATTCAAATATGCGTATTTTCTCCATTGGCCGGCACGGGTGCTGAAATATACCCTTTACCTTGCGCTTGTTCTTCTTTTGATGGTTTCGCTGATCCTGGTATTTCTGCCGGCAGCGGTTTCCCTGGACTGGACCAATGACATTATCCGCAAAACCGCTTCTGAGTCCCTGGGCCGGCCGGTGGCGTTCAAAAAAGCCGCCTGGTCCTGGTCCCGCGGGATACGCATTAACCACCTGCTTATTCCGGATTTGCCCGCGTTCTCAGAACTGCCCCTGGTTTCCCTTGACCATTTAACAATCAGACCAGACATCAAAGACCTGCTGGGCCGCAAAATCCGCCTTGAACTCGCAGTTTCCGGTCTGAGTGTCAATGTTATCCGCCTGGCTGACGGTCGTTTAAACATCAACACAATAGGCCGGAAAAACGATACGCCGGAAGCACCGGCCCGGCCTGCGGAAACTGAAAAAACGGTTAAGAAGGCACCGGAACCAGAAAAGGAAAAAGACCATCCTGATGACCCGGTGCCGCCGGAAAAAACACCGCCCCCGGCCCTTCCGTCGTTTATCCGGGATATTGCCGCGGATATCCGGTTCACCCGCATCAACCTGCGCTATGAAGACCGCAAAAAAAACGAAACATACCTTCTCTCGGATCTGGATATTACCCTGGATGCGGTGTCTTTGAAAACCGCGCCCGTACGGCTGGATGCGGGCGTGGATATTTCCGTTAACACCACCGCGATCCCCCGTTCCACGGTTTCCGCTGTTGTTGATCACCTGTTCGACCCGGACGGAACGCTGACCATCAGTGCCCTGAACGCGGCAGTTGATGCAGATCTCCCGGGCATCCTTGCGGATGTGAAGGCAGACATGACAAAATCAGAGATCCGGAGCGACATCCGGTTGGATCTGGGGGCTATCATGGCGGCAGTCGGGCCTTTGATTCCCGGTTTCCCCATGCCCACGGATATTTCCGGCGAAATCCGCTTTGCCGCGCAGGCCGGAACCGATCCCAACCATCCCCTCGGGTTTGACGCCACCCTGTCCGGGACGGATCTTGCCATTTCCGGCCGACTCTTTGACGAAAAATCCATCGGCCCCGGCAATGTCGGCATTCATCTCAACGGGATCCTGGACTTGCCCGCTGAAACCCTGGAGCTGTCCACCGCCGGCATCACCCTTCTTGACAATACCCGCATCCAGGCATCCGGCCGTGTGAATCAGTTTCAGCAGGAACAAAAACAGGTGGACCTGACGGTTTCTTCTCTGTATCTGGACCTGGATGAGCTTATCACCTTTGGGGCCCCGTTTATTCCGGAAACTCTAAAAACAGAAAGCAGCGCCGGCAAAAAAGCATTTATCGCATTAAATACCCTACGCCTTCAGGGTTTTCTGCCCACCGGCGAATCAGATGTTCTCCTTGACGGATTGAACCTTCTTCTGCCGGACATCGGCATCACGGATGCCGCGGACCAGCAGCCCATGCTCCTGGTTTCCGGCGGCCGGGCCGCCCTTGCGCATTTCAAAAGCCATCTGACGGATCTGTTTCCGGCCACTGCCGCCGCGTCCCTTTCCCTGGCCGCCGACCAGGTGGTCTCCGGAAAAGGTCGGGAGGCTGTCTCCCTCTCCGGCATCCATCTGGATGGCCTGACCGCGGATCTCCGGCATTTTGCCGCGGCACCCGGCACAACCACGGGATTTTCCGGTGATGTGTCTCTGGCAAACCGGCTGACCATTGATCGGGTGACCCTCCCGGACCTCCTCCAGGTGCGTGACATTTCCCAATCCCTGAAACTGGATACCCATCTTTCTTCCCGGGACACGATTCACAGCGCGCTGAACCATCTGGATGTAAAGGCCCGGAGCATCAGTCTTTTAAATCAGGGGTGGGGCCACCTGGACACCGGCGCGGCCATTCATCTGGCGTGGGAAGATCTGTCCGTCCAACAGATGGCTCCCCTGACCCTGGACATGGCAAAATTCATTGTCCGGGCCGATGCGGAAGACGCGCTCACCCTATCCATCACCGCCAATGCGAAAGATACGGCAACCACCGCCGCTGACGCGGAAATCCGGATCACCGCGGACATGGGCGCGCTTGCCGAAAAACTGCCGGAAAAGATTCTTGCCGGGCTTGCGGGGACCGGGAATGCGTTGCTTTCCGTGCAGGTGGCGGGCAGACGACCGAATGAAACAGAAATAAGTGCGTTGAAAACCAAATTGCTGGAGGGCCACCTGGGGTTTATCGATTCTCTGAATGTTTCACTGGCCCTTGACAACAGCCGCGTTGAAATTTCCCGGGCCGAAGCGGTTCCGATAATTTTGGATGAATTTTCCGGTCATCCGGTCGTGAGTTATACCCTTGAGGGTGCTTCCGGCCAGGGGAAACTGACAAGCAATATTGCCGCGGGAAGCGTCACCGGGATTCCCGGCATGACAGCCGATGCGCCCGTGGCCGGCACATTCTCCCTGGCCGCGGACCACACATATGCCGCATCCGTTGATCTCAATCAGTCGTTTACCGTTCAACCGGCCGGCATCCGCCAAACCATTGCCGCGGCTGTCGACCATCTGGACGAAATCATCACAAAAACGCCGTTCCCCGGACTGCCGGTGCTGATCGCTACGCTGGCGGCGGATATTTCCGCCGGCTTCACGGTTCCTGACCTCGGAATGCTGAAACAGGCCGGGATTCCGGGGCTTTCCGATATCGACCTTGACGGCGCCCTTGCGCTTGAGGCGCTTTTTCAACTGACACCGGATCAGTCCGCCACCGGCCGTCTCCTGATCTCGGCAAATGATCTGGATCTCCGCCTGCCGGAAACCCTTTTGCTTGAAACCATGAACGCCAATATCGATTTTACAAAATCATATGCCATCCGACCGATTGATCAGCAGGCTTCCGGAGTTAACAATGCCGGTCTTTCATCCCGTGTTTTTGACTTAAATGCACAGGGGCCGGACGTCTTGCGGAACAATGACGTTTACCGGCATATCCGCTACCTGCATGAACGGATGAACCCCAATCCTGCGCTCTCGTTTGAAAAGGCCGATATAGCGGCAGCCCCGTTCCCCCTGGTGATCGGTGAGTCCGTGATCATGCTGAATCTCGCTGAGGGCCTGCCGGATTTGGATTATTTTCAGTTCAATCTTCTGGGCGGCACGGTGAACGGTTCCATCGCCCTGGTAAAAGATGCGGCTGAATTCAAAGCGAACACAGCCCTTACTTTTTCCGGAATCAATTTTGCCCAGATCTTTCCCCGGGCATTTTCAAAAGAAGATTATTCAAAGGCCGATATCAGCGGCGCCCTTTATGCGGATTTTCCGCTCACGGATCACCTGGAAGAGCTGCTCGAGCGCGCCGACATTACCATCGCGTTCACCCGGATCGGCTCCCGTGCCATGGAACGTTTGCTCTATGCGTTAGATCCTTTTGAAAACAACGAAGCCATTATCACCCAGCGGCGGATTCTGAAAAACGGGTCTCCCAAAAACATTACCCTGGAAATCAAGGACGGTTTTTTAACACTCACCGGCAGTGTTGCCATCAAAGGCATTGACATTGCCCTGCCCGCAATCCGGCGGCTAAATATTGCCAGGATTCCGGGACTGAAAAAATACGAACAGCATCTTTCCGGCATGGCCCCGGTGGTTGAAATCCTGCAAAAAGCCTCTGCACAACGGATCGTCGTCGACAAACAATCTGAAACCCTTTCTTTTGAATGATCATAAAAGGACTTTTCCATGAAAAAACATCTTATTTTTCTTTTTCTCACCGTTTTTTCCGGATGCACCCTTGCGGATGTGAAAGTCGAGATGCTCAGCGAGCGTACCGCCCTGGAAAACCAGGTACTGGGCGCCTATAACGCGCTGGACTCTCAGATGCTTCTGGCCGCGTCGGTCCGGGGCGTGGATTCCAGCGGCAATATCAACCGGCCGCCTGAACAGAGCCGGGAACAGGAAGAGACCATCCAGGCCATGCAGATCCTTGATTTTCATGCGGATGATCTGGACCGGTTCAAGCGGCTGGGTTGGGTCGGGGAAAACAACCAGGGATTGATTGAGCCGTTTGCCATGGACCGCGACGCTGTTCCGGAAGATCTCAAGGAATTTGCACAACGCTATTCCGCCGAAGAATTTGACTATGTGATTCAAAAAATCAATGAATCCCGCGAAAAAATCATGATGCGCGTGATTTACATGAATGAAGACCTGCGGGAATCCGACCTTCCAGAAGTCAAAACCATTTTTGCAAAAATAAACGCGGAAAAGGCCCGGCCCGGTGAAAAAATTCAGGACAGGGATGGAACATGGCAGATCAAAAAGGATGCATCATGAAACAGACACCTTTTCATTACCGCTTTTCCGGTTTGCCGGCCCTTTTTATAATTCCCTTCCTGCTGCCGGTGCTGGTCATCCTGATGAATTCCGGTTTTGCGGACGCCCGGGCAGGAGATGATACCTCCCGGCAAGACCTGACAAATGATCCGATTCAGATTACCTCGCGCACCGAGGCTGTATTGGATATGGCGGTTTCCGCGGACGGCGCCTATATTGTTTATGCAAGCGGCGACAATAAGCCCGTTTCCCTGTGGCTGGCGTCAGCCGATCCCGGAGAGGTGATATTGCCGGAGAAACTGGCCGGCGGATCATCGGTAAAATCATCGCCGGCCATTTCCCCGGACAGCCGGTATGTGGCATATGTGGATACGGATTTTGACGTAAAGGGCGACATCTATCTCATTGACCGGCAGATTGACCCGAAGGACGCGGACGCCCGGCCGCTTCGGTTGACGGACAGAACATTTGAAGACGGCAGTCCTTTTTTTTCCGGGGACGGCCGGTTTTTGTATTTTCACCGGGCCGCCGGCAACCAGCCCCGGAGCCTGTTTGCAATTGATCTGAAAAACCGGAAAAAACCGCCAATGGCCATTATGACCGGGGGAGATGCCATGACCGGCGCGCTTTCTCCCGACGGTAAAAAACTGGCATTTGTCTCCACCCGGGACGGCGCATCCGGCGATATTTTCATTCTGCAGACAGACAACCAGACCATCCGGCAAATCACCCGGGGCCCGGCCATCGACATGTTTCCCGCATGGCATCCGGATAGCCGCATGCTCTATTTTTCAAGGATCGGCTCGGACACCACTCATGACGGGGAAATTACGCCCGAAGACCGCTCTGTGGTTTGCAGAATCAATACAGAGATGCCGGACAGCATTCCGTTCCCGGTTACCCCGCTCAGCCAGGTCGCGTTTAAGCCCTATCCCGCCGCGGGCCGGATTTACTTTCTGTCTTCCCGGGCCGGGGTCAGCAACTGCTGGGCGGTTCAGGAAGAAGGATTTATCCGCACGGCAAAAACCGCGGCCGCTCAGCTAAACATTGCTGAGATCATTGCCGGCCGCATCCCCTATGATCCGTATATTTCTTTGCTGGCCTGCATCCGGGTCATTGAAAAATTCCCCGACCAGGCCGCCGTTGCGGCAGCAGCCGCTTTTCAGGCCGGAAACCTCTTTCAGGAACTGAATCTTCCGGTGTCCGCATCCGGCGCGTTCCAGTTTGTCCGTACCAATTATGCGGACGTGCTCCCGGAATCCGCCCTGTCTGCCATCCGTCAGATAACGATCGAATTCCAAACCACAGCGGCCGCGACCCGGACAGGAGAAAAAAAAGACCTTCTCGATAAAAGCATCGGGCTGCTGGACCGGTTGGGGGAAATGCATCCGGGAATGATTGCGGCCGAAGCCGACATTGAAAGTGCGGCCCTGCTGGTTGAATCGGACGGCTCTTTACCCGCCATGACAGAGGCATTAGACCGGCTGGACAGGGTATTGTCCCTTGAAACCGCGGAGAAAGGCCAGAAAGCGCACGCCCTGTTTCTCAAAGCCCGGGTTTACAAAATAACCGCTCCGGGCGACCCGGTTGTGGATACCCTTCGGTCCATCATTACCGGTTACCCGGAAGAACGAAAGTGGGTGGATATGGCCGTGGATCATATCATCGGCCGTGTCCTGGCAGACTTTGCCGCGGCGGATACAGCGGAAAAAATCCAGGAGTTGAATCAACTGGCCGCAAACAACAGAAGGGCCGCACCACCGCTTGCCATGGGGACGCTTAACCGAATCGGAGATCTTTATTACGCATCCGGAGACCTGGTTCAGGCAAAGGCCGCATATCAGAATGTGCTGGACGCCTATCCCGCCCTGACCACCCAGACCGCGGCGGCCCGTTTATCTCTTGCGGAAATATTATACCGGGAAGAACGCTTCCGTGGGGCCATTGATCTTTATGAACAGGAGATCAGTTTGCGGGATGCCGGCGACCGCATCTATCAGCTGGCCCGGCAGGGATATATCCGCAAAAATATTTCAGCGGGGGAATTTTATTATCGGCTGGGAGAGATTCCTTCGGCCCGGAGCCTGTTTAAAGAACTCATTGACTATGACGACACCATTGTCGAAGCGCACCGCGGATACATCAAATGCGCGGCGGTTTCCGGGGACATTGAAACCGTGCTGGCCCGATACCGGAAAGACATGACCGCTGATCCGGAAAACCCGGTCCGGATTTACTGCACCGGACTCTGCCTGACCTATCTGAACACGGAAGACGCGGCCCAAGAAGCCCGGAAACTCATTGCAAAGGCCATCCGCTACAACAGCGGCATCGCGTATTTTCACCAAACTTTAGGATATGTGCATGAAGTGCTGGAAACCGTATACAACCGTCGCGGACAGCTTGAGCTGGCCCTGATGGCCTACCAGAAAGCCTATTTTTTAACGGACAATGAAAGCAATTCAGAAAATGCCGCCAACCTGGAATTAAACCTGGGCAACATCTATTACTTAATGGGCCAGTATGGAAAAGCCTATGATTTTTATGCCCTCCGGGAAAAACGGGAGATGGCGTTTTCAGACGCCACCACCCGGATTGTTTTTTTAAAACGATACGGTGAATGTGCGTTCCAGAACAACGAGATCGCCCGGACCATTGATGTGTTCCGCCGGGCAGCCAATGAAATCGACCGCCACATTGATCCGCTGGCCCCGGCCCATGCCTTTGACAAGCTGAAGCAATACATCAACAATCAGATCATCACCCCGGCCGGAAACCATGAGACAACCCAGGCGCTGTCTGATGCGCTGGCCCGGCGCCAGTCCGCGCAGAATTTGCGGGCCGCGGATCTTTCGGCTGCGACGGCCGCTCCGCCGTCGGTCCAATGGCTTTCCTACAAAGCGGGAATGTCGCAATTACTGGAACAACAGAGATCCATCAACAAAGACGCTGCGGAACTGGCGGCAAAATATAACCAGGCGGTTTCAGAAGTTCCCGGCAGCCTTCCCATTACCGACGCGGAAAGGAATCTGGACCACCTTACCCGTCAGATCGAGCAGGCCATGGCGTTTCCGGAACGCCTGGTGACACTCAAGGCGGAAATATCCGACCGTCTGGGGCTGGCATATCAGGAAAACCAGGATTTTGAAGCGGCAGCGGAAATTTTTGACCAGGTATTTTCCATCAATGAACGATCGGAAAATTATGCCAACCTGGCCCGCAACCGGCGATCCGCGGCTTACAACCGCTATATGCTGGCCGGAACGGTCACGGGAGACCAGCGCACCCGTTTGCTCGAACAGGCGGCGGACGCCTTTCAAGAGGTGCTTTCCCTGATCGAACAATATGGTGTACCGGCCCCCCGCGAAAAAGAGAAAACCGCCCTGATTGACATTTCTCTTTCCACCTCCCTGGACGCGGCCGGGACCACCGAAGCCGCCAAGGGATTTTCCGAAATCCAGGAAAGACGGCTGGCCAAAACCTTTATTTCCCGGATTCAGCTGGAACTCGGCGATCTTGAAACAGCGCGGACCATGCTTGAAAACCAGCTGGCAAACTATCCTGATCCGGATAAAATCCGTGAAAACGACCTCTTTGGCGTCTCCCTCCTGTATCACCGGGCCGGACTCATGGAAAACGCGGCCGGCGATTTTTCCGTCGCGTTTAAAAAGTTTGCCGACTCCGCAAATCTCTGCCTGAAACTTAAAAACCCGGTGAGCGCTGCCCAAAACCTCATGAACATGGCTGCCGCGGGCCATCAATGGTACTCCCGGCGGAATGATCCGGTATTGACTGAAACCGATTTGAATCTTTTGCAATCCCTTGACCGCCGCGTGATTGATCTCTTAAACGAAAACACGGATATGACCGGTTTTTCCCTGCTGATGCGCTGCCATAATCTGCTCGGTGTTTTTTATGCCGGCGCAGGGGATTTCCTGTACCCGGATTTCCCGGAAGCGGCACCGAACATGGAAGATATGGTTCGAAAAATAACCGTAGAGCAAGTTAGCGTGGGCCATTTCACCCGAGGGATCGCTTTGTTTGAAAAACAGAGCCCGCCCCGCAACCGGGACGATCTTGAGATTGCCGCGTCCCTTCACCTGAACCTGGCTGCGGTTTCCGAAAAACTGGGCGATTGGCAAACCGCGGTTAGAAATTATGACACCGCTCTTACTCTTTCGGATATCGGGGTTTTTCCGGACCTCAAATGGCGAGCCCTGGCAGGGCTGGGGGATCTTGAACAGGCGCTTTCCGTGCTTGAAACCGTTCCCCTGTCCCGGGCCGGATGCCTGCCCGGCGAACTTACCACCGGTTTTGCGCCTTTAGTGTTGCAACAGCTGGCGGCGGATGAGACGGAGGCAGCCCTTCATCTTTGTGAAAAAATATCCGAGCTGGAGCGTTTTCACCGGCTGGCCCCCTATATTCGGCCCCAAAACGGTCCGGAAAAATCGTTTTTTGAAGCACTTTTTCCCCGCCTGTCCGCCATCAGGACACTTGAACAAGAACTGGCCGGTGCGGATGAAGACCGCCGGGCGTTTATCAAGCAGCGCCTGGACGATGAAAAGTCACTGCTCGCCGACTACATGGGGCCGGACAATGAAAATCTGCCCGCGCCATTTAAGTATATCGCCGATAAAGGCATCCGGGATCTGGCGGTTTTTCTCATGTCCCTTGACATCCACATTGAAAACACCGCCATGCAGCTTGCGGATATCAACCTGCGGCTTCAGAACGACAAAAACCCCGCTGAAACAGACCAAAACCAGGCCCGGGAACTTTCCAAAACCTATGATGATGCCGTCCGCCAGTATTTTGGCCTGTGCCGGGACGCTTATTATGCCCGCCCCCTGGCATCGCCTCCGGATTTTATCACCCTGCTCGGGCCGGAAACGTTTGATCTCATGGATTTATCCGAAATCCTGACCGATGACGACGCCGTGGCAAGAATCGTCCCAATCGGCAGCCAGGGGTTTCCCTGCGCCATTTTTGTCATCACGCGGGATGACATGTCAGGATTTACCGCCCAAAATGCGGATCAGTTGAAGCAGATCATCAAAAGAGAAATCAACTGGACAACACCCTATATTGCCGGTGAAAACCCCTTTGCCACAGATTTTGCCGCGGATCATCCCTTTGCCCTGAGCGCCAAACACCTGGAACGATGCATCAACAACCGAAAACCGTTCAAAACCAAATTAATGGCCGTGCCAAAGATGCCTTTTCCCGCGGCTGTTGCCCAAAAATACGACATTGCAAGCGACGCGGGCGACCGCCGTTTTGACCCGGACCATTTTTCAGCAGCACTTTCCAGTGTCAACACCCTCCTGCTGACCGGCGGCCCCGTGCTTTCCGCCACGGTTCCCACCGAACCCGGCAGGGTTTCCCGGAACTTTTTCGCCATCCACCCGGATGATGCCCACCGGATTGCCCTGGAAAAGCTGCTGGCCCGGTCCAACGCCCTGTCCTTGTCTATAATAGAGAATATGTCCACAACACAGAAAAAGACGGA
The DNA here is from genome assembly GCA_963675805.2 of Desulfobacterales bacterium. Taxonomy (GTDB): domain Bacteria; phylum Desulfobacterota; class Desulfobacteria; order Desulfobacterales; family Desulfosalsimonadaceae; genus SURF-3. The sequence continues at coordinate 602,441 of CAXXNU010000008.1, forward strand.
ACCAGACGGTTCACTCCAAAATTCCGCCCTTCCGGACACTGTTTTTCTTTTAGGGCACCTCTTTTCCATTTACGGGTGTCCGTCCGTGATTTTTGCCAACACAATAGAACCCCTTCCCTCTCCGGCTTTTGACATACTGGACGCCTACGCGGAAACGTCTGGTATGGCCGCACTCAAATCCGGCAACCCTTCCGGCACAATGAATGATGAGTTATCCGCCGACGGGCTGTTGTTTCTGGGCTATCAGGGAATGGACAAAACAGACGCCGCGAAATTTAGCCGAAGCAATTTTGTGACATACGTCAAAAACGGTCGAACCGCGTTTGATAAAAAAAATTATTCAGCCGCCGCGGTCTTTTTTGAAAACGCCATTGCCATTGCGGGTGAAATCCCGGCGTACGACCCGTACCTTCCGGATCTCTATAAGTACGGCAGGGAAAGCGCTTATCTTGCCGGCCATATGGATCAGGCCCTTGGCTTTGCCAGTGACCTGGCGGATCTGCTGGGAGACATGGCGCCTGAAACCAAAGACCATGCGGAAGCCCTTTTGCGTCTTGGCCTGATGCATGCCAAAAAAGACAACTACGAACAGGCGGTGCCGATCATCGAACGGGCCGTGGCAATCATGTCCGCGCTGCCGCCGAATGAAGACCTGGTCCGGGCGGTCATGGAACTAGGTGTTGTGCTTGAAAACGCCACCAGTTATGACACGGCCCTCAGCCGGTTCAAGGCGGCCGCCGACCTGAGCCGCACCCTGAATCAGGACGAATTGCTGGCGGCCCAGCATTTAAACATCGGCCGGGTCTATGATCTGCGGCTGAACCAGTATGCCGCGGCCATTCAAAGTTATGAAAAAGCCCTTGAAATCTATACAGCCAGCGGTGATGTGGAAAAAATAGCGGAATCCCGGCTCAATATCGGCCGGTGCTGGCGGCTTTTTGGCAATTTTGCGGAAGCAGACCGCTGCTACGAAGAAAGCCTCGCCCTGATCGCGGAAAAAGCGCCTGATCTTTCCATGATGAAAGCCAAAATACTCATTGAAAAGGCCAACAACGCCTGGTTCCAGGGACGATATGAAGAAGCGTTTTCCTATCAGCGCCAGTGTCATGCCATTAGCGAGCAGGAAGATTTTCCCTTGATGCGGGTGCTTTCTCAAAATACCGAAGGGCTGATCTGGTGGACCCTGGGGAACTATGACAAGGCACTCGCGGTTCTTGACAACGCATTAATTAATGCCCGGTCCCTTAAAATCCGAAAAGATGAAATCGCCACCACCCTGAATAATATGGGCCTGATCTACCGGGATCGTGGCGATTTTCAAAAAGCTGTGGACACTTTTGATCAGGCCATTGCCATTGACACGGAAATCGGCAGCAAGTGGGGAATCGCCTATGACTACCGGAACAAAGCCCTGACCTTGCTCAAACTTGACCGGCCCGGGGAAGCTGCGGATTTGTTTGACCAGGCCTATGAGATATCGACATCCATCGGGAACCGCATTAACGCGGCCAAAGCCATTCTTGGCAAAGGACTTGCGCTTTTTGCCCTGGAAAATTACCCGGCCGCTGAAACCGCCTTTGAAACCGCAAGAACTCTCTCTGAATCCATGATGATCAGGGAGACCCAGTGGCGAGCCCTTTTTGGCCTGGCCCGGGTCCGGATCGCATATTCCCGGGACCTGGACGGCGCGGAAACGCTGCTGCGGGAAGCCATTGAGATCATTGAACAGCTCCGCGGCGACATCCGGGTGGAACAGCTCCGGGAAAATTTCATCGCAAACAAACTGTCCGTATATGAAACCCTGGTAAAGCTTCTGGCGGACAAAAATCTTCCCCGGCAGGCCTTTGAAATTGCCGAACGGTCCCGGGCCCGAAATTTTATCGATCTTCTGGGCGGCGGACAAATCCGGTTCAGCTCGGATGAAGACCGCCGTCTCTACGAAAAGCAGCAAATCCTACGGTCTGAAATCGAAACCGTGCGAAAACTGCTGGCCGGCGCGGAAACCGCCGCGGAAAAAGACACCTACGGCAAAACCTTAAAAAACCGCGAGCATGTGCTGGAGAATCTGATGATTGACATCCAGCTCCAAAACCCCCAGCTGGCGGCCATGGTTTCCGTTCCGCCGGTAAAATTCGACCAACTAATCAGCTACCTGGACCCGGGAACGGCCCTGCTCTCCTATTACCTGCTGGAAAATGAGATTTTCTGCTGGATTCTGAAATCTGACGACGCTGTTCCGGAAAACCGGCTGACCCTGGTGCGGACCGACGCAAACCGGGAGGCACTGGGGAAACAGATTTTGGACTATCGGCGCATTATCCAGAACATCGAGCCTTATGAAAAGCATGCCAGGGAATTATACGCCACTGTTTTCGCACCAGTCGCGCCGTACCTGGAAGGCGTGCATACCGTGGGGGTCAGTCCGCACGGCGCCCTGCACTATCTTTCCTTTGCCACCCTTCTGGGAGAAAATGCATTTCTGCTGGATCAGTATGCGTTGTTTTACGTCCCCAGCGCCGCGGTCCTGGAATATACCTTAAGCCGACGGATGCCCAGGCCTTACCGGAGCCCGAGGGTGCTGGCCATCGGCAATCCGGACCTGGGAGACCCGATTCTGGATCTGCCCTTTGCGGAACAGGAAGTGGGATCCATTCAATGGAATTTTCCGGAAGTGACCATCCTGACCCGAGAAAAAGCCACCGAAAGCTGGGTCGTAAAGAATTTTCCGGCATTCGATATCATTCATATTGCGTCCCACGGAGAATTTGATCCTGTCAACCCGCTTCTTTCGGCCATTAAACTGGCGGAATCAGACGATAAACACTTTACAAAAACCGGGTTTGACGGTAATTTGGAAGCAGGTGAAATTTTCGGCTTGCGCATCGACGCAGACATGGTATTTTTAAGCGCCTGCCAGACCGGACTCGGCAAAATTTCCGCCGGGGATGATGTCGTGGGCCTCAACCGGTCGTTTTTCTATGCCGGCACCCATACAGTGATTTCGAGCTTGTGGCGGGTCAGCGATGTTTCAACGGCCATGATGATCAAAACATTTTACCGGCTTTACATGAACCGAAACAAGGCGGACTGCCTGAAACAGGCGGCCCGGCATGTCAAAACCCGGTACCCGCACCCCGGATACTGGGGGGCGTTTACCCTGGTGGGCGATTATTATTGACGGTTTCTCAAAAAGGCCAAATCCTTTGTGCGTTACCGTCTAAATTTAACTTCCGAGAAGTGCAACTCAAAAAAATAATATCCCGCGCAGAGTCGCAGAGCTCGCAGAGCAAAAAATCTCAGCACCTCTGCGTTCCTGCGGGATAAAAAAATAATATGGCCAGAAATTTTTTATTGGTGCATACAGGGGCAAAAATGCTGTCAAAAGAGTTTGACAATTGCATCATTATGAAATCAAAACTTTTTTAAATAGGTGCTTAGATGAAAAAATGCCATGTTTTATTTATTTTACTGTTCATGACGGCAGTCGCAGCGACGCTTCCGGTTTTTGCCGCCACCACCTTATATGTCACATCAGACGGCGCGGAACTCAAATCCGGGGCGTCCAGCGCAGCAGACACCATTGCCGAGCTGAAGCGCGGCACCGAATTAACCCTTGTCGTTCAGGAAGGCCGGTGGTACCAGGTGTCCGCCGCCGGCAACCAGACAGGCTGGATTTACCGGGGCCGCGTATCTGAAGACAAACCGGAAATGGAAGACCTTGACAGTGGCGGCGGGGGCCTTGGCGGACTTCTCGGCGGCCTCACCGGCAGCGACATCAGCGCAGACGCCGCGGATTCCTCCCGCAGCATCCGGGGGCTGTCTCCGGAAGCAAGGGAATACGCAAAGAGCACCAATACCCCTCAGGAGACCCAGGACGCGCTGGATTTTGTGACGTCTCTGGCAGTAACGGAAAACGACATTGACCAGTTTCTAAAACAGGGAAACGTCGGCGAATATGCCCAATAATTATCCACACGATAAAAAAGGGAGTAAAACGGCAAAGAAAAAAGTTCAAATTCGCGGCGCGCAAATCCCGAGCAACGATGCGCACTGGGCGTACGCTGAACCAGCGAAAGATGCAGCGCAACAAAGAAGTTGGACTTTTTGCAAAGCCGTCAATAATGGAGGATACCATGACGCAGACCCCAAAAAATAATTCAACGCAAAAACTCACATCCCGTCGACATTTTCTTAAACTGGCCGGCCCGTTTGCCTTTTTTCTCTCAGTTCCGGCATATGCCTTTGACCTGCTCAAGGCCCTTGATCCGGAAGGGAAAAACAAGGATCTCAACAAAGCCAAGCAGGCTTTGGAAGGCCTCACCGGCATTGTTCAGAGTGCTCAGGGCATTGATTATCAATCCGAATATACCATCGGCGAAAGTCTGGCCCTTGAAGGCTTTCAATATTACGGAATGCCGGTGAAAAATGAAAAATTACAAAAATATGTCACTACCCTGGGGAAAGCAGTGGCGAAAAATTCCACCCGCCCGGAAATCCCCTATTATTTTGTGGTCGTTGATTCGCCCGTATACAACGCCTTTGCCTGTCCCGGGGGCATTATTTTCCTGAGCAGTTCCCTGGTTAAAGGCATGCAGGACGAGGCCGAGTTGGCCAGCGTGTTGGCCCATGAAGTGGGCCATGTAGCCCATAAGCATGCCTTGGGTTCCGTGCGGCGGGCCAAGTTCCTGGAAGGTGCCGCCAAAATCGGTACCATCAATATGGACGGGGAAGAAGGCAAACAGTTCCGCGATATGGTGGGAAATCTGCAGACCGTGCTATTTGACAAAGGCCTTGACAAAAACATGGAGTATGAAGCCGATGCCGCCGGCATGGAAGGCGCCTACCGCACGGGATACGACCCTAACGGACTGGTCCGGGTGCTGAAAATGCTCCAGCAGAAAGAAGCCACTGCCACCACCAAGGGGTCCTGGTTTTCCACCCATCCGCCCCTGTCGTCTCGGCTTGAAAAATGCTACAAGCTCCGGAACAACTATCCGGACGCCGCCCAGATGGCCACGGTCAAGGACCGGTTTATGACGTACCGGGAAATGTTGTAAATTCCGCCAATGAATTTAAGCAGATTGGGCTTTGACAGCTGGTTTTCAGACAGAATCGATCCTTTAAAAATCAGGGACGGTGAAATCGCCCGGGTCACCGCGGTGAGCAAAGACAGTTTTCTGATCAGAAACAGGGAAACCGATGTCTTTGCCGAAGTCACCGGAAAAATGCTGTACAATGCCGATTCCCCGGCCGACTTTCCGACCGTCGGCGACTGGGTCTATGCCCAGTTTTATGACAATGACGCCTTTGCGGTGATCCGGGACATCATTGACAGAAAATCACTCCTGAAAAGAAAAACCGCCGGTAAAAAAACAGACTTTCAGCTGATTGCCGCAAATATCGATACCGCCTTCATCATGCAGTCCTTTGGTCCGGATTTTAATATCAGACGGTTGGAAAGATACCTGGTGATGGTCAATGACGGGGGAATCCGTCCGGTGGTGCTGCTCAGCAAAAGCGATCTTGCAACACCTGCTGAAAGAGTGGAAAAAATATCAGCAATCCGGTCTTTAATGCCCGATATCCCGATTATTGAATTCAGCAGCGTGACCCGGGATGGCATGGATCAGATCACTCGTCTGCTCATTCCAGCAAAAACCTTTTGCATGCTGGGTTCATCCGGTGTCGGAAAAACAACCTTGTTAAACCGCCTGACCGGTGAAGCAGCCTTTGACACCCGTGCGGTCAGGGAAAAAGACGGAAAAGGAAGGCACACCACCACTCGGCGGCAGCTTATCTGCCTGGAAAATTACGCCATGATCATTGACACCCCGGGCATGCGGGAACTGGGCAGTATCGCGGTGTCCACGGGAATAGACGATACCTTTGCCGAAATAGCGAATCTGGCCGGTCAATGCGCCTTTAAGAACTGCTCTCATACCAATGAAAAGGGGTGCGCTATACTGATAGCCCTGGAAGCGGGCCAGATATCGGAAGAGCGGTACCGGAATTTTATCCGGATGAAAAAAGAGACCGCGTTCAATGACCTGTCATATGCGGAAAAAAGGAAAAAAGACAAAAATTTCGGAAAACTGTGCAAGGCCGTGATGAAAGATAAAAAAAGCAGAAACCATGGTCCATAGGATGTGGTTTTCCCTCTTATAATAGCATCCGATCCGTTCAGCAGTTATACCCGCATACACTCACGGACATAATCAAACATCAGCCGTATCAGATCCCGGGCGGATATCGTGGCCGGTATTTCCCTCATCTGACGGCGGATTAGTCGGTTTTCTGTTTTGTCCGCCGCCGATGCAAACATTTTTCGCACATTTTTGAACACTTCCACATGAACAGCGGCCAGCCGGTCTTTGTCCGCGTCCAGTTTTTCCGCGAATTCGCCGGCGGCGCACTTCCAGAACTCCGGATTTCCTTTACGGGCAAAGCAGGTGAGTTTTTCGCGGTCCCCCAGATACCGGGGAAGATCCCGGCCCATTGCGGACAACTTGTCCGCGGATCTTACAAAAAGTTTTTTTCCGGTGGCGGTCTGATAGATCATGGCAACTACGGCATGCCAGTCCTGCAGTTTCAGGATAAAGGCGGTATCGCCATACAGGTCTTGCAGTACCTCATTGGTCAACATATGGGAAGGTGTGGCGTAAGAGGGGGTCCAGCCGATCCGGGGCTGTTCCATGGGCCGGCCGGATTTTTCCGAGTGGTTTTCCCCCACACAGGCAGCCAGTTCCACATCAATCAGGCCCAGCTCAAACTCGTGGGGCGTGCTCAGAAATCGGGGATATTTTTCAGGATCACCCACGACCAGGAGGTTGTCCGGTTTCAGGTCCCGAATGGCCACCTCTTTGAAAAACAGCCACGCCAGCAGTTCCGCCAGGCGGGAACAGATACTCTGGATTCTCGCACGGTTCTGCTTATACGTCTGCGTCGCGGCAAGGGTGCGGGCCCGGGATTGATAGTCATCGATGGTGTTGACATGCCGGTCTTTTGCGGCTTCAAACGCAGCCGCCGCTTCCGGGGGAATCCGGGGGGATGCGATGTTCCCGCACCCATGGGCAAGCATGGCAACAAACCATGTTTTTTTCCGATACGCAGCTATGGTGGCGTCCTTTATCTGTTCGTCAAAAAGGGTATACAAATTTTGGAGCCTGAAGCAGAGATCCGCCGCGCCTTCGCCGTACCTGTCCGCAAAAGCAGCGGGCAGCCAGATCAGCTCCTGATGTTTCTCAATTTCATGGGCCATGCCCCCCCGGACGGCATGGCACTGGTTTAAAATATGTCCCAGAAAAAAATGACGGGACAAATCCATAAAAAATGTATAACCGCCCCCGATCTTCAGAAAGTTGCGAAGTTCCGGGAGCAGTTTCAGGGTGGCCATGGTTTTTGACTCATCATCCCCGTGCAGCCGGTCAAAGGTTTCGGAAAACGCCGGAATTTTCTTTAAAATGAGTGACAGCCGCGGCACCAGGCACTCCCGGGGGGCCAGGGCCGTTGCAATGCGACGGTCGGACTGAATGCTCCGGACATACGCATCAAAATCCGTCACCCCCTCCGGCGGCATTTTGACCACAAAATGATCATCAAAAATAACGTAAAAACATTTGCTCCGGGCGCCGCTGGTTTCGCCGATGGGGCCGATGGATATTTTTCTGGAAAGCCAGTGGCCTTTTTGCTGAATCTTGAACTCGTATACCGTGGTACCCAAGGGGCCCTTGCCGTCGACCTTATGATAAACGTACCGGTCCTCTTTGCCGGCGCCAGATTGAAGCAAATAGAGATTCAGGAAATAAAGAAGGACCTTGTTGAAATCCGGGAGATCAGCAGAGATATAAATGGCGCGAATATCCTGACGAACCGATTCCGACGGCGTTTCGTGAGTGCGGGGAACTATCCGTTTGCGAAACAGAAAAAAAAGCACCAGCAAAATACCGGCACCAAGACCGCTCAACCAGAACACCGACGACCGCAAAAAACCAAAAAAATGGCCGTGCGCGGCTATTTCAATTTTTAAAATAATATGCCAGTCTTCCGGTCCGGTAAACCCGGCCCGCACGATCCGGTCCACATGGTTTGCCTGGACAATATCCAGCGCGCCGGACCGGTCCTCGTAATACACCTCATCAAACATGGTCCATGTTTTTTCCACCCCTATGATTTGGCCGCTCGTGAGCACAATGGCCTGCCGGTTCCAGAAGGCCGTGATAATGACGGCGGCAATAAGCGTCGGAATAGCGAGTGTGGCGAGTATGTATAATTTGATGTTCACAAAATCCTTAATGCGCAGCATCTTGGAGGGAGCCACGACGCTTGTAAAAAACAATTGACGCTATTCTGCCTCCCTGGGGGATAAACAACATCAAGTGCAGCTTTACCGTTTAACAAATATCGTAATCGATCACAGGGTTCAAAACACAAATTGACTGAAAAGCACTGACCGGTAATCGCTTATTTATTACAGCAAGGGTTAGGGGAGTCAACATGAAAGCCGACAACCACCGAAGAACCTCAATTAAAACTATTTGATAAGGGTGTTTCTTGAAAATGGGGTTTATCTTCATTTAAAAAAAAGGTAAGCTTTCGTGGGTTACAGGTTGATGAAAACCTCCCTCCACATAAGAATCTTCTTTCATAGGTTATAATGAAAAAAATATGCTGCATTGTCGTCTTTCTGCTGCTTGCCGGATGCGCCGCAACAACCACTCCCAATACCAACAGCGTTCTCTGGGTCCGGACATCCGCGGAATACCCGGCCTGCACCCATCAGGCCTATAATGCTGCCCGGCAATCCATTGAAAGGGCTCTCAGCGACACCCAATGGACCGCAGCCCTTGAACAGAGCAGCAATTATTCAGACCTTCCACCGGCGGTGATTTTTGATATTGATGAGACTGTATTGGACAGCTCCGTTTATCAGGCCGGACTGGTCGCAGACCATACAGCTTTTCAGCAAAAAACATGGGATCAATGGCTTGCCACACAATCGGCAGAACCCATTGCCGGTGCGGTGGATTTTATCCGTTTTCTCCAGTCCCGGGGAGTTGCCGTGATTTTTATTACCAACCGGGAGTGCGTCCCGCGACCAGAGGATCTGTCTTCATGCCCTCAAAAAATCGACACCCTGGAAAATTTAAACGCACTGGGCATCACAGGCATTGATGAAAACCATGTATTGCTGAAAAATGCATTCCCGGACTGGGGGGCTGAAAAAGCGAACCGCAGGGCCTTTGCCGCGGATAAATACCGTATTTTAATGCTTTTCGGCGATGATCTGGGAGATTTTATTCCGGATGTTAAAAAAGACATTACCCCGGGAAAACGCAAGGAACTGGCTTTGCAATTTAAGGGAAACTGGGGCACCCGCTGGTTTATGCTTCCCAACCCCATGTATGGCTCATGGCAGCGCGTTCTTCAAACACCCGGTGCCGGTTATCTGAAAGGGAAATTTTGAAATTACCGGCCGCTCTGTTTCTATTCATCTGTTTAATCCCCCCTCATGCCGCGTTCAGCCGCACCGCCGCCCCCTGCTTAACGCTGCATCAGGTGTTTTATGTAGAGGGGCCGGAAAATTTCCAGCCGTCCGGTCTGACCCTTCGCGAGGGACATCTTTACACGGTTTGCGATAAGCGTGATCATGCCATTTACCGACTAAACCTTCAAGGGGCTGTGGCCACCGCCGTGCCGGCCGTCAAGATTCCCCTTCCGTTTTTTTCATCTCTGCACAGATGCGATTTTGAGGGCATCACCTGTGATTCCACCGGTAATTTTTTTCTTGCCAGTGAAGCCCGTTCCCGCGTTCTTAACATTCCGGCAGACGGCAGTCCGGCTCGCTGGATCACGCCGGATCTGAAACCATATGCCCGAGAGGCCGGTCTCCTGATGATTCATAATGCCGGCCTGGAAGGCATCTGCCTCACCCCGGAAAACACGTTTCTCTTGTGTGCGGAACGGGAGAAACGGGGGATCATCGAGATCCATCCGGCCACCCATCCAATGGATATCATCGCCTACTCCTGTGAAAAAAGCCCCTTTTCCTTTCCCCCGGGAGTCAGCAAAGATTTTTCCGGGTTGTGTTTTTATCAAAACGCGATATATGTTCTGGAGCGCAATGCGTATAGCGTTTCCCGGCTGGAAAGAGATGCGGACCATCATCTGTCCGTGTCCGCCGGCTGGTCATTTAAAAACGTTGAAACCCTTTCGGACTTTCGATACGCGGACATGACCTATGGAAAATCCGAAGGCCTGTGCATGGATGAAGATTATATTTACGTAATTTTGGACAATAACGGCCTTTCCCGGGCAAAAGACCCGGATGACCGGCGGCCGCTCCTGCTGGTGTTTGAAAAACCGGATAATTTTTAACTATGAAAACTTATCTTGAATGCATTCCCTGCTTTTTCCAGCAGGCCCTTAAAGCAGCCCGGCTGATTTCTGATGATCCGGTTCTGCACGAACGCATTATGCGCGATCTTTTGCAGAAAATTTCAGCAATTGACCTGAACCAGCCGCCGCCGGCCATGGGCCGCATTGTGTATCAGCGCGTGCGCGAGCTGTCCGGGCATCCCGACCCGTACAAGGAGATTAAAAAAAAATTCAACCGCTTTGTACAGGATCTCTACCCTGAATTTCAAAAACGCATTTTTGCGGCAACCCATCCTTTTGACATGGCCGTGCGGATGGCTGTTGCCGGCAATATCATTGATTTCGGGATCAATGCCCGCATCACGCCGGAAACCCTTCTGGAAACCGTGGAGCAGGCCATCTGCCAGCCCCTTGAGGGAAATATCAAAGGGTTTGAGCAGGCTGTTCAGACGGCGAAAAAAATTCTGTACCTGGGCGACAATGCTGGCGAAATTGTATTTGACCGGCTTCTCATGGAACAGATGCCCCTGGAAAAGATCACCTATGCCGTGCGGGGAGCCCCCATTATCAATGACGTCACCCGCGAAGACGCGGCAGATACCGGCGTCACGGATCTGGTCCGGGTCATTGACAACGGAGCGGACGCGCCGGGCACCTTGCTTGAGATCTGTTCGAATGAATTCCGGGACGCTTTTGACGCCGCCGATGTGGTCATCTCCAAGGGCCAGGGCAATTACGAATCCCTGTCCGACGCGGACAAGGAAATATTTTTTATTTTTATGGTCAAATGTCCGGTAGTGGCCAAAAGCAGCGGTTATCCCGAAAAAAGTATTGTGCTGCTGCACAAAAGTAAAAAACCTGGTCCGCAGGACCCAGCCTTGGTTAGCCATTAAAAGGAGATACTTCCCTTTAAATAGCAAAAAGTTAAAAGTGACTAAAATGATCTAAAGTGCCTAAAATTAAGGATTTCGCTAATCGCGCGGCCTGATTTTAAATTAAAAAAGACAATGCCGCAGGTTTTAACCAAAACTTTAGCTCACTTTAAACTTTAGTCACTTTGCACTCTTTGAGCAATTTGTCAGGCCTAACCGAAGGTCTCTGAGCTGGCCCATAGGAGCAGGTTTTAAAATCGGAATAACAGGCCCCAAAGGATCAGGTTTTCGATCTTTGCCCGCCTCTATCTCTTCTCTTCCATATTTCGTGTTTTTATCTGCGCTACCGCCTTATCTGAAAGGGATGCCAGGTCTGGATGAAAGCGGCCGATTTTCTTAAGTTCAGTGCCGGAGCGGGAACCGCCGATTCTTCCAAGCAGGGGGATGGCAGCCTTTAAAATTGGTAATTCGTCCTGGCTGGCAACCGCTTTTTTAACACGGTGCCACAGGGATTTTTTCCCTTCAGTGATGGGTTGCAGCACAGCCAGTATTTCTGCTTCCACTTTTCGGCTCATGGGAATATACGTCATGGCATTGATGGCACTGATAATCTGAACGACCTGGTGGATATGTTTTTCCCCATCCGCGGTTTCTTTGGGTACAGGCCGTGCAACAATGCTTAAAAGTTCGTTCATGGAAGATTCCGAAATCGGGGAAAAATCAGGCAAAGAACGCATGGCCCGCCACCGGACCTTAGGGTCCGAATCATGAATGGCGTTTAAGAGAATCGTCTCGGCATCGTGGGGTTTCAATGCAACGGCAATATTCAGGGCTTCCTCCCGGAGTTTGGGATTTGAATGCGCCAGGAAATTGCGGACCACGGAAAAATCCTCTTCAGAATCGCTAACATGCGCAATGATCATCATGGCATTCCGGTGCAGATACCATGGTCGCTTCACGTCCGAAAGAGCATCCATGGCCCATTTCCTGGCGCGCATGCCTTTGCTTTTCATCATGTCAAAGGACTTTTTTCTGACATCCCGGTTGTTGCTGTCCGACAGCATTCGACTAATAATGTCCACGCCGAAGGCTCCGAAACCGTCAATAATTTTATCTATGGTTTTACGGGTGTCCGGATCCGCATGCTCATACGCGGCAATGAGCTTGTCCGTAATATCTTTGAAAATAAAGGCCATTGGCCGGTCTGCGATTTCCAGGGACATCATCATGCTGGCGTCCGCCAAATCCTCATCTCCGCCGGATCTTTTTATTTTCAGCCCGGAATGCACTTTTTCTGTATTCATAGGTGCTCTGGCGGACATTTGTCGGACAACACCAGTAATTTTGCTGATGGTCTCCCATTCTTCCCAGTCAATCAACACCGGAACCGTCCGGCGGAAACACTTCAGATACACCAGTGCATCCAGCGGCGCGGTAACATTTTTGATCCCGTCAAAATATTTGAGGAAATTATCCCTTACATCATCCGCCATCTTCATTGTATTGATAATAAACTGAACATCCGCAGGCAATTCATTAAAACTCAGGATATTATTCCGGTATAAATACTGCAGGAAATTCTGGGCACCGCTTTCCTCTTCCTTTACCACCCGTCGTGAAATCAGCTTCAGGATGCGTTTGATGCCCATCAGCCGGCGGTCGATGACCTCGCTCTCCGGATGTTTTAACTTCAGCTTTTTCAGGGATTCAAGTTCTTTAAACGTAAACTGGGAAGTGGGGATCAACAGTTTGATGGAAAAAGCATCCACCACGATCTCTTCGATTTCTTCCGCCGGCATGTCGGTGACGTATTTTGCGATAATATAACAATTCACCAAAAAATCATTCAGGTAGGTGGGATGTTTGAGGGGCCGTATAATATCCTGCACCGTCTGAAGCTTCATTTTTTTAATGGCATCGCTGTCAACATTTTTGAAAAGCGGCATAACCTTCAGGTCTTTGGCCAGACGATGGATCGCCATCTCCACCCGCCAGGGAAGATCGGTTTCCAGCTTCACCATGTCATCCACAAATACTGTGGAAATATCGGTGATGCCACGTTCGATAAAAGCAGCAGTCAGAAAGCGACCGGCCTCATCCCCCTGGTGGTCATCCACTTTGGGATCACTCATGATATCGATGAACTGATAAAAATGGTCCGGCGGGATCTCTTTTTTAAGGGCAAAACTGAGAAGCTGTTTGCGTTCGCAATAATCGCTGAGCTTGGGCGCAAAAAGCTCTGCAACGCCGACGCCCACCAGCACACGGATGCTCACCGGTTCGTCCAGGATGCCGGTGAGCATGAGGTCAACACCTTCCCGGGTGGAATGATTGGCAATCATGATTTCCCGCTGATCCCTCAAAACCGACATAAATTCTTCATATAGCCCGGCTTTGGCGGAATCCGCGCCCGGATGGCCGGGGGCGTAATACCCACTGCGGAGCATGGCCTTGGTCAGGTTCATAAAAAACTGCCCCACGGGCTCGGCTTTTGCCCGCTCTTCCGGGGTCAGATCTTTTTTCTCGGGAATTTTTCGGGTGCTTATTTCAGGTTCCGGTTTAAGATCAAATTCATATTCATCCTGATCCACCATTAATCTTAATTCTTCAAACGCCACCCCATTGCCTTCATCAAATGACAGGCCACCGCTTTCCGCATCGACCGGATCCATATCCATGACAAAGCCTTCGGCTGCGGGAACATCATCGGCCAGATAAAACGATTCATAAGGTCCGGCCGAATCATCCCTGCCCGTGCCCCGGGAATCGGATGCCGGATCTTGCTTCTTTTGAAACGCCTCCTCAGCGTCCTCATCCATCAGTTGAAAATCCGGCACATGGGAGATATCCACCTTTGGAGCGACATGAAAATCTTCGTTTTCCATCCTCAGATTCATCAGGTCCTCATCAAAATCCGGTTCATGGCTGGCAGTTGCCACTGCCTCCCTGTTCTCCTGGGGGCTTTCTGCAGCAAAAGACGAATCTTCAAGCAACTGAATCTCTTCTTCGGAAATATGCATCTCAATGCCGGCAAGTTCTTCTTCTCCAGTTCCTTCCTTTGTCTTAGAGATGACCGGGGGTTCTTCTATTAAGGGCTCAGGTTTTTCCATCTCTATTTCGAATTCAGGTGCTGATTCAATTTCAAAATTCCGGGTGTCAGATTGCTCCTTTTGATCAAATTCGTCTGTTCCAGAGTCGTCTGTTTTCAACTCGTCCGGTTTGAAAACGTCTGGAAAGTCAAAAATCTCAGGGTCCGGCATTTCAAGATCCAGCAGATGACCGTAGAGTTCAATTCCGGGAAAAAAAGCGCGGATATCTGAAACAATGGTTTTGAAATTATTATCCAGCGCTACCCTCATGCCGGCATCTTTGGGCATTTCTCCGATAGCGGAAACAACCGTACCGCCAACGACAAAAGACCCCTCAATCAACGGAATAAGCAGTTTCAAAACTACCTTTGAGTCAACTGACAGCGGATCGGACGACGGAAGAACCACCTGGCCTGTGATAAAATGTTCGTAAAACCCGCAAAAATCTGACGGCCGGGAAAACTTGAGGATAATCAAAAATTTCTGCATCATTGCGTTTCCGAAAAATAAAGGTTGAAATTTCAATTACCATACCATTGTCATGTTTTATTTGACAGCAATTTTTCACCATAGTATTGTATTTCTTATAAAAACCCTTTTTGGTCCGCTTTATTTACATCCCATGCGATCCTTACGCCGGCAACATATTTTTGGATATTTTGTAATCATTTGTGTGCTGATGGTGTTCTCTGCGCTGTCTTTTGCCGGGGACGCCCTCCGACCGGCAGTCTTTGCCGGCAGGTTCTATCCCAATGACCCGCAAGCGCTTACTGATCTCATTGAAAAATATGCGGCAGAGGCTGCTAATGACTCGCCATCCATCCTTCCAGGCCAGAAACTAACCGCTCTGATCCTTCCCCATGCCGGATATGTGTATTCCGGCCCGGTGGCGGCCCATGCCGGGCGGGCCCTTAAAAATCAGACGATAAAAAAAATTATTCTTATGGGGCCGGATCACCGGATCGGATTTTCCGATAGCGCCATTCCTGATGCGTCTTTTTTTCAAACGCCCCTGGGAAAGATTCCAATTTCTCCGGACGCAGCCAGGCTCATCCAGCAGCAACCGGCCCTGTTTCACGCCCTGCCCCTGTCCATGGACCGGGAACACAGCCTTGAAGTGGTGCTTCCGCTGTTGCAGCATTTTCTTGATGAATTTGACCTTGTGCCGATCACCACGGGAAACACTGATTCTTTTGAGCTGGCTGCGGCCATTGACCCAATCCGCGATCCGGAGACCCTGCTGGTGGCAAGCTCTGACCTTTCCCATTACCTGCCCTATGATGCGGCAAAACAAAAAGATCAGAAAACCATCCGGCAAATTCTTGCGCTGGACGCAGCCGCCCTGTCCCGTGAGGAAAATGTTGCCTGCGGCATCCTTCCCATACAGACGATTCTTCACCTTGCCCGTCAGCACAGGTGGTCTCCGGTGCTGCTCGCCTACGCCAACAGCGGGGATACCGCCGGCCCCAAAGACCGGGTGGTCGGATATACGGCCATTGCATTTTACGAAAACAAAACCGCCAATTTTGAGAAAGGATCTCAGCCAATGGATCAATCACAGGGAGACGTACTGCTGAAAGTGGCCCGGAAAACCATTGCGGATAAACTGCATGCACCGTTAGCCAACGCGAACGTGCCGGAAAATGAACTTTCAAAAACAATCTTTAATGAACAGCGGGGCACCTTTGTCACCCTTAAAATAAATGACCAGTTAAGGGGCTGCATCGGCAATCTTTTGCCGGATAAATCCATCATTGATGGCGTACGGGACAATGCCATCAATGCCGCGTTTCACGATCCCCGGTTTCCGCCCCTGTCCAAAGATGAGCTGGATCAGGTGGCCATTGAAATCAGCCTGCTCACCCGGCCCGAACCCCTTGAATACAACGACAGCGCAGATCTGCTGGCAAAACTGCGGCCGGGGGTGGACGGCCTGATTATCCGGAAAGGCCCTTACAGTGCCACCTTTCTGCCCCAGGTGTGGGACCAGCTGCCGGATAAAAAGGCGTTTCTCAGCCATTTGTGCGCCAAGGCAGGTCTTTCACCGGATGCCTGGCAAAGATCGAATCTTGAGGTCATGACGTATCAGGTTCAGTATTTTGAAGAAGCCCACCCGTCCGGGGATTGATCGCCGCATCCGGGATGTCGTGATTGCCACGGGCATCGGCTCGGTCATCACCCAGCTCTTGACCATTCGGGAATTTCTTTGCCTGTTAAACGGCAACGAACTGGTCATTGCGCTCATCCTGTTCAACTGGCTGTTTATCGGCGCCCTTGGCACCCTTCTGGCCCGGCCATTCGGAAGAAGGCCCTCGGTGCGGAAACTCTGGGCCGCCTCTATAGCGCTCATCATCCTGGCCCCGGTCCAGCTGATGAGCATCCGCCGGATGTATGAGCTGGTATTTTTGAGCGGCAGCTCCGTGGGATTTTATCCCACCTTGATTTACACGTTTATCACCACGGCTCCCTATGCTTTGTTCATCGGGTTTGTGCTTCCCTACAGCCTGGTGGTGATCAGAACTCGCATCCCGCAGTATTCCGGCACCCGGATTTACATTTTTGACAATCTGGGAGATGTGTGCGGCGGGGCCCTGTTTTCATTTGTCCTGATTTATTTTGCCACCCCGTTTCAGGCGCTGGCCGCCGGCCACCTGCCGCTGGTGGCGGCCCTCTTTTGCCTGTACCGAACCGCTTACCCGGACACGGCCTGGCCTGTTCCCGTTGCAGGGACACTTGTGGCGCTCATGACGCTTGCCGGGGCAATGATACTTGAAATGCCGTCTCTTGCGCCCCGCACAGGCAGCCTTGCTTTTTATCAGGAGACCCCATTTGGCCGCCTTCGGGTGGTTCAGGACCGGGAGCAGACCACTCTTTTTCAAAACGGACGACCGGTATTTTATTCCCAGAGCCCGGGCGCGGCAGAAACTACGGTCCATTACCCCCTTGCCCAGATCCCGGACCCGGACCAAATTCTCCTGATCTCGGCAGATCGGCAGATGATGCAGGAAGCCCTTGAACACGGAGTTGACGGCATTGACTATGTAGAAATCGACCCGGCCCTCACCCGGGTGGAGCACCGGTTCGGGCTCCTGTTTGATCACCCCGCAATCACGGAAATTCACCAGGACGGCCGGCACTATCTCAGACACACCAAAAAATCCTATGATGCAATCATCCTGAACCTTCCGGAGCCGGACACCTTTCAGATCAACCGGTTTTTCACAAAAGAATTTTTCGCTCTGGCAAAAGCCCGGCTGACGAATGACGGGGTGCTGTCGTTTTCCGTAAAAGGCTATGACAGCTATATCAGCGACAGGGAACTGGAAAAAGTGTCTGTTCTTTATGGCACGGCCCGCAGTGTGTTTGACCACGTGCTGATGATTCCGGGAAACCGCCTTTTTTTTGTGTGCGCAGGCGTCACCCTGAATCCGGATATTCCGGTGTTGCTGGCAAAAAAATCCATTTCCACCGATTATATCAGCGGCTATTATTACGGCGAAATTCCCTTTGAAAAAATCAATGATCTGAAAAACCAGGTTCAGGAACTGCTGCCTTGCGGGACGGTGAACACGGATTTTTCCCCGCACCTGGTCAGGATCCTTCTGGATGAATGGTTCAGCGTGTTTGAGGCCTCTCCGGCGATTCTGGTAATACTGCTCGCTGCCATCAACATCTTGTATTTATGTTATATCTCAAAAGAAGAATTCGTGCTTTACACCACGGGTGGTTTTACCATGGGTGCTGAAATTCTCGTGATATTTGCGTTTCAGATCTTTTTCGGCTATATTTATCTGCAGATCGGACTGATTGTCACGGTATTTCTGGCAGGCCTTCTGCCCGGCGCCCTGATTGTCCAGCACGTGAAAAAATTGGCAAAACCGGTGTTAATAGCCGGGGAAATTTTTCTGACCGGCCTGATGATTTTATTTTTCATTGGTATCACCCGTTTTCCGGAGCATTTAACCAGTACGTCATTTCTTGTATTTGGCTTTTTCGTGTCTCTGGTCTGCGGCGCTCAGTTTCCTGCCGCCCTTTATCTTTCGGGCAGCGGAAAACCCGCGGTAATCCGGCTGTTTTCCGCGGATCTCATGGGCGCGGCACTGGGTACGCTGGTTACCAGCGTTTTCCTGATCCCCTATGTGGGCATCCTGTGGACCGTTGCCGTGCTGGTGGCTATGAAACTGACCAGTCTGATGGTATTGGGATGGATCCGATGAAACCTGTTTCCAGACGACATTTTATTCATACGGGCGCTCTCGCCCTGGCCGGGAGCCTGCTGCCGGGAACCCTTGCATTTTCAGCGGCAGATCACGCAAGCGCCAAAACCCAGGCGGATATCTCGGGCAGCATTTTTAAACACACCGCCCCGGACCAGCCCTGGAAATGGTCGCGACCGGCCGATTTTGCAGTGCCCTATTCCGACAAAACCTTGATGTGCGGCATCTGCCCCCACAACTGCCTGCTGGACAAAGGAGACCGTGGTATCTGCCGGTCCCGGGTGAACATTGACGGAATCCTTTACACCCTGGCCTACGGTAACGCCTGCTCAGTCAATATCGACCCCATTGAAAAAAAACCGTTGTTTCATTTTAAACCCGCCTCCCGGGCGTTTTCCATTGCTGCAGCCGGCTGCAACTTCCGTTGCCTGAACTGCCAAAACTGGCAAATCTCCCAGGTAACACCCGAAGCGACGCGCTTTTATGAGCTTTTTCCGGACCAGGTGGTCGCGGCCGCTGTTGATAAGAATGCCGTTGCCATTGCCTATACCTATTCCGAAGCGGTTACCTGGTTTGAATACATGATAGACACCGCCCGGAGGGCCAGAAAAAAAAACATTGCCAATCTCTGGATATCCAATGGATACATTAACCCGAAGCCGTTATCCCAGCTCTGCACCGTCCTGGATGCGGCCAACATCAATCTGAAATCCTTTGATGACGCCATTTATAAGCGGTTAAACGGCGGACGGATGGCACCGGTCTTAGACACCTTTAAGACCCTTCATGCAAAAAACATTCATTTTGAAATGACCACCCTGGTGGTGCCGGAATATGTGGATAATCCGAAAATGATCAGCCATATGTGCCGCTGGATCATTGATCACCTGGGCCCGGATCACCCCTTGCATTTTTTGCGGTTTTTCCCCCAGTACAAACTGGACCGCCTGCCGCCCACGCCGGTGTCCCTGCTCACCCAATTCCGGCAGATCGCCATGGACTGCGGAATCCGATATGTGTATGTGGGCAATGTGCCCGGTCATGAAGGCAACCACACCTGGTGCCATGGCTGCGGCAAACTGCTGATTGAACGCAAAGGGTATTTTATGGCACAAAACAACATCAACGGAGATCTTTGCAAATTTTGCGGTACCCGAATCCCCGGGGTCTGGGGGTAAATTTTTTGTTTAAATCATGAATTATTAGTGCCTTATGCCTCAATTTTTGCACAAAAAAACAAGAAAATGAACCAGTTTTTACGGGAGGCGGTTTTCCAGAAAAAGGTGTCAGTGTTCAGGTGTCAGGAAAAGCGGCTCTGACACCCGACACCTGACACCCGACACCTAAAACATGGAACCTGAAACCGTTATTACAGACCTGGCGCATGGGTTGCGGGTACCCTGCGTTAGAACTTACGGAACAAAAACTTATGAAATATTTCTTAACCGCTGTTATTCTCGCAACACTCATTGCCAGCAGTTTCGGATGCAGTCGGAAAACCGTCAAGCCAATGGAAGTCACAGCCTACTGCGGGTGCGGTAAATGCTGCTGTTGGGAGCGGGGTAGCTGGAAATATCTGAAGCTCAACTTCTGGAACAAATACATCAGTAAAGGAAAATACAAAGGCCTGCCCTATTCCGGACTGACGGCCAGCGGTACCAAACCCCACGAGCCCGTGCCCGGTCTTTTTTCCGTCAATAGTCTGAAAAAGCCCTGGATGGTCCCTTTTCGGATCATTTTCCCCTGGCTTTGGTTTTCAAGGGACGGGACCATTGCCGCAGACACCCGGTATTACACGTTCGGAACCCGGCTCTATGTACCGGGATACGGCTACGGTGTCGTGGAAGACCGGGGCAGCGCCATCAAAGGCCCCACCCGGCTGGATCTTTATTTCAGCTCCCATTCCGAGGCCCTGGAATGGGGACGCCAGCATGTCAACGTGACCTTTTACAATTTGCGATAAAATACCGTGCTGTCAATCCTTACCAATTCAAGGGCCTGACTGGTGACCATGGGCTCCACATACTTGATTACCTCATTCTGATGCAGGCCCAGCCCACCGGCGATATCCGCCAGGGTGCACGGCCGGCGGCCCAGCATGTCCAAAATTTCCTGTTCCGTATCCATTTGCGCATCCGTCATTCGGTGCTTGTTAAACGCCGCAACCACCTCGGCATGGTCCCCTAAAAGTTTGCACAAATCGGTCAGATCATCTTCAGCCACCCGGCCGATATTCTGTTCTGCTGTGGGCCGCACTGCGGTATTTAAGTGAATTTTATCCGGTTCGCATTGATCCGTCCAGTGCTTAAAACCCTCCATGGCGGCGGCAGTGTCATTGACCCCTTTAACAATAAATATTTCCAGCCAGATCCGGCCGGGATATATTTTTCGAAATTCAATCAGACCGCGCGCTGTTTTTTCAAACGCCAAATCCGGATGGGGCCGGTTGATTTTCGCAAACATATCCTCGCTGCAGGCATCCAGCGACGGCAACACCACATCCGCCGCAACCAGATCCTCTCTTGCGGTCCTGTCCCCCAGAAGGGATCCGTTGGTGATTACCGCCACAGGAATGTCCGTCATGGCTTTGATGCCCTGGACTATCCCTCTGATATCGCTGTTCAGGGTGGGTTCACCCGAACCGCCCAGGGTGATGTAATCCGGCTGAACGCCTTTTTTGAGGCTGGCGGCCACCTGATCAAGAATCACCTGCCCCGGGAAATAAGGTTTGCGCACAAGGGTTGTTTCCGGCGTGGGACCAATCTGACAGTAAATACAATTATAAGAGCAGATTTTATAGGGCACCAGGTCCACCCCCAGAGAAAAACCAAGCCGCCGGGACGGCACAGGACCGTAAATCAATTTTTTTGTCATGATGTCAGCTCCGATATTTTTGGTAATTTGCTTGCAACCGCTATCACATGTTGTTAAATGTGGCTCAATTATAAACAATCATGATGACCGGATTATCGCCCGTCAACAAGAAATTTCAGCAAGGAGCCAATTGCCATGCCGGAAGATGTATTTGAACCGGAAACCCCGGAAAACGATGGAGAAGAAAATTTTGCCGAGCTTTTTGAATCTTATATGAAAGACCAGCCAGACCTTCGGGTGGGCGACCGGATCAGCGGCGAAGTCATCGCTGTCGGCGACCAGAACCTGTTTATCAACACCGGCACCAAAACCGACGGCGTGGCGGAAAAAAGTGAATTTTTAAACGACGACGGGACACTGGACATCATAAAAGGGGACCGGCTGGATCTTTATGTGATCGCCATTGGCGATGGCGATATTCGTTTGTCCAAATCCATATCCGGCGCTGGCGGGGACCGGCTGCTGCAGGACGCCTTCCAGAGCCGGATTCCCGTAGAAGGCCGGGTGACGGAAAAATGCAAAGGCGGTTTCCGGGTGAATATCATGAAAAAATCCGCTTTCTGTCCCATCAGTCAAATGGACACCCGATACATCGAGAATGAAGATGAATACGTGGGCCAGAATTTTAATTTTCTGATTACCCGTTTTGAACAGCGGGGCCGGAACATTGTTGTCTCCCGAAGGGAACTGCTGGAGCAGGAACAGGAAGCCGCTAAAAAGGAATTTTTTGAAAATGCAGCGGTTGACGATATGATTTCCGGAAAAGTCACCGCAATGAAGCCTTATGGTGTGTTTGTGGAAATTATGCCTGGTGTGGAAGGCATGGTGCACATTTCCGAGCTCGCCTGGTCCCGGGTCGGCCACCCCGGGGAAATTTTTTCCATCGGCGACCCGCTTACTGCAAAAATTATCGACATTAAAAAAGAAACCCGAAAGATTGCATTGTCTGTCCGGCAGGCCACTACCGACCCATGGGAAACCGTGCTCCAAAAATTTAAACCCGGAGACAAAACAGACGGGAAAGTCACCCGGTGCGCCGATTTCGGAGCCTTTGTGGAAATCGCCCCCGGCATCGAAGGTCTGGTGCATATCAGTGAAATGAGCTATGTAAAACGGGTGATGCGGGCAGAAGACGTGGTCTCCCCTGGTGACCGGGTGGCCGTGACGGTCAAGGACATTGACCCGGAAAACAAACGGATTTCTTTGAGCCTCAAAGACGCGGAAGGAGATCCCTGGCTGAACATCCGGCAAAAGTATCAGCCCGGCCAGGTGGTTACCGGCCGGATTGAGAAAAAAGAGAGTTTCGGGTATTTTATTTTCCTGGAACCCGGCATTACCGGGCTCCTTCCCAAATCCAAAATAAACAGCGCCCCCAATGCCGCTGAAATCGAAAAACTCAAAACGGATGACGCCATCAGCGTCAAAGTAGACGCCATTGATTCGGAACAACGGAAAATTTCCCTTGCCGCCGAAGGAGATGCGGACGACTGGAAAAAATTTGCTCCCCCCAGTAAACCTTCAGCTTCCGGGGCCATGGGAGACCTTGGGGCCAAACTCCAGTCCGCCCTCAAAAAGCAAAAACAAATATAAAATTTGACGGCATCGTAAAAAGCCCAAATTCTTTGTTGCGCTGCATCCTTCGTTTCTTCATGGTACGCTAAGTACAAATCATCACGAAGGATTTGCGCGCCTCGAATTTGTACTTTTATACTTTGCCGTCGAAATCTAACTTTTTAAAGGACTGTCAAATTTGGCTTTGCAACACTCACTCGGCCACTGATCAACCAAAAAACGCCTGAAAGATCAATGTGATCTTTCAGGCGTCTGATTTTTTTGAAATTAATTTTTTCGAAATTAATCTGGCAACGGGTCGGAGGGAATCATTTTTTGATGAAAATGCCACCGATCAAGAGCAGAAGTACCCCCACAATAACGAGCAGTAGCCACAGGTCCATGGTAACCACATAATCTGCCGCTTCCCGGGCTTTTCCCCAGGGGATGCTCTCAATCCAGTCAAAATTGTCCTCATGAAGTACATCATAGAGGGAGCTGTGGTCACTTGCGTCTTTCTGCTTATTGTATGACTTAAGATTTCCGGATTTGCCCATGAAATTACCCAGGGCCACGTATGCGTACATTGCCACCCCTGCCAACAAGGAACTGACTCCCGCCACATTGGTTTTTTTCATGCAATTTCTCCCTGCCGCATCAATACCTGCCTGTTAAATGAAATTTTCAACGGTTCACTGATTTTTCCTTACAGCAATTTCAGCCGGTAAAATCAAGAAAATTCTGATTTGAAAAATTCCCGGTTGAGCCGGGCAATCTCTACGATAGAGATCCCTTTGGGACATTCCGCCTCGCATTCGGTCTCATTGGAGCAGTTGCCAAAGCCGCAGGCGTCCATGGCCAACACCATGGCCCGGGCACGACGGGCGGCTTCCGGCCGGCCCTGGGGCAAAAGGGCGAGATGAGACACCTTGGCGCTCACAAAAAGCATGGCCGACGCATTAGGACACGCGGCCACACAAGCCCCGCACCCGATACAAGCAGCTGCGTTAAATGCTTTTTCCGCTATTTCTTTTGAAATGGGAATGGCATTGGCATCCGGTGCGCCGCCCGCATTCACGGACACATACCCGCCGGCAGTGATAATTTTATCAAAAGCGCTGCGATCCACCACCAGATCCTTGATCAGGGGAAACGCCCGGGCCCGCCAGGGTTCCACTACAATGGTGTCCCCGTCCTTGAAATGCCGCATGTGGAGCTGGCATAAAGTGGTCTTTTTTTCATGGCCATGGGCACGGCCGTTCACCACCGCCCCGCACATGCCGCAAATACCTTCCCGGCAGTCATGATCAAACGCGATGGGTTCCCTGCCGGTTTTTGTTAGATCCTCATTCACCACGTCGAGCATTTCAAGAAACGACATATCCGTGGAAATATCTTTTGCCTGGTAGGTCTCCAGCCGGCCGATGGGTTCATGGCGGCCCTGGCGCCAGACTTTCAAGGTCAGGTTAATTGTCTTTGATATCATTTGTAGCTCCTCTGAGACAATTCAACATTTTCAAATACGAGGGGTTCTTTGTGAAACGCCGGAGGAGTGTCGTCTCCGGTGTATTCCCAGGCCGCCACATGACAAAAATTATCGTCATCCCGTCTGGCTTCGTTTTCTTCGGTCTGATAGGCGGTGTTGAAATGGCATCCGCAGGATTCCTTGCGCGCCAATGCATCGTCTATCATGAGCTCGCCGAATTCCAGAAAATCCGCGACCCGGCCGGCATTTTCCAGGCTCTGGTTCAGATCTGTGCCTGTGCCGGGCACCCGCACATCTTCCCAGAATTCCCTTCGAAGGTTTTGAATTTGGGTTTTGGCGGTAGCAAGGCCTTCTTCATTTCTGGACATGCCGCAGTATTCCCATAGGATGAGTCCCAGTTCCCGGTGAAACTCAGCCACCGTGCGGTTGCCCTGAATGGAAAGCAGCTTGTCGATTTTTGCCTGGGCTGCGGTTGTTGTGGCGTTAAATTCCGGATTTTGAGACGCATTGACATCCGGAAGCGGTGTCCCGGCCAGGTATCCGCCGATAGTGTAGGGAATCACAAAATATCCGTCCGCCAGGCCCTGCATCAGGGCGCTGGCCCCCAGGCGGTTGGCACCGTGATCCGAGAAATTGGCTTCGCCAAGTACAAACAATCCGTCAACCGTGCTCATGAGGTTATAATCCACCCATAACCCGCCCATGGTGTAATGCACGGCCGGGTAAATCATCATCGGGGTTTTGTAAGGATTTTCGCCGGTAATTTTTTCATACATTTCAAATAGATTGCCGTATTTTCCGGCAATCACATCCTGGCCGTACCGGTTGATGGCGTCCGCAAAATCCAGATATACCGCAAGGCCGGTTTCCCCCACGCCTTTGCCCAGGTCGCACTGTTCCTTGGCGTTTCGGGAGGCCACATCCCGGGGCACCAGATTACCAAAACTGGGGTATTTGGTTTCCAGATAATAATCGCGTTCTGCCTCCGGAATATCTGCGGGCTTGCGCGTGTCACCCGGTTTTTTTGGCACCCAGACCCGGCCGTCGTTTCTTAAACTTTCGCTCATGAGCGTCAGCTTGGACTGATAGGTCCCATGCACGGGAATACAGGTGGGATGGATCTGAGTAAAGCAGGGGTTGGCGAAAAACGCCCCTTTCTTATAGGCCCGGAACGCTGCCGTGACATTGGATGCCATGGCATTGGTGGAAAGATTAAATACATTGCCATATCCGCCGGTGGCCAGCACCACGGCATGGGCGCTGTACGTTTCCATCTCCCCGGTGATAAGATTCCGGGTCACGATGCCCCGGGCTTTTCCATCCACCAGCACCAGATCCAGCATTTCCCGGCGGGGGTAAATGGTGACCCTGCCGGCCGCCACCTGGCGCATGAGCGAACTGTAGGCGCCCAGAAGCAGCTGCTGGCCGGTCTGGCCGCGGGCGTAAAAGGTTCTGGAAACCTGGGCCCCGCCAAAGGAGCGATTGTCGAGGAGTCCGCCGTAATCCCGGGCAAAGGGAATGCCCTGGGCCACGCAATGATCAATAATATTGCAGCTCAACTGGGCCAGCCGGTAAACGTTTCCTTCTCTGGCCCGGAAATCCCCGCCTTTAACAGTATCATAAAACAGCCGCCACACACTATCGCCGTCATTGGCATAGTTTTTTGCCGCATTGATGCCGCCCTGGGCCGCGATGCTGTGTGCCCGGCGCGGGCTGTCCTGAATACAGAAATTATGAACGTTATATCCCAGTTCCGCCAGCGTGGCAGCTGCAGACGCGCCGGCAAGGCCGGTGCCCACCACGATAATGGTAAATTTCTTTTTATTGGCCGGATTGACCAGCTTTAAATTAAACCGGTGACGATCCCATTTTTCTGCCAAGGGCCCGTCCGGAATTTTGGCATCCAGTTTGACATCCGCACTCATAGATATTCCTTCACTTGGTGGCTAAAATTACATAAAAAAAGAAACATATACCGGTATGAACCCGAACCCGGCCGCTATCAACAGGCTAAAAATCAGGCCGAGCCCTTTGATGGCCGGCATATATTTTACATGATGGGCGCCAAGGGTCTGAAAAAGACTCCAGAACCCGTGGCTTACATGAACGGCCACCACAATGACTGCCAGGCCGTAAAAAATTACATAAGGCAGCATGGCAAAGGTTGCCTCCATGGCCTGAAAAACGGTCTGCTCGTTGTGATCGATAAAATGGAAATTTAACAGATGCACCACCACAAAGGCGATGATCAGCACACCAGTATAAGGCATGGTGGCGGAACCAAGAGTTCGGCCGCCTGCATTTTTATTGACCTGATACCGCATGGGTCGGGCCTGCAGGTTTTGCCAGAACAGCAGCAGCCCCGTAAAAACGTGAACACCGGCAAAAAACAGCAGCCCGATTTCCGCCACACGGATAAGTGGACCTAGAGCGTGCAGATGTTCCACATAGGAAAGGAACAGGTCTTTGCCGCCATATACGGTTAAATTGCCGATCAGATGAATCAGCAGAAACAGGCAAAAAGCCATTCCGGTCAGCGCCATCATCAGTTTCTTGCCGACAGACGATTGGAGTAATTCAGAAAACCAGTTCATCATTGAATCTCCGGATGATAAAAATATATAAGAAATCAGCCTTTAAGAAAACACATCCGCGCATATCTCACCGATATACCCGAGATTTTCACACACATGCACGCCGGCGTCTTTTAAGGCGGCGATTTTTGCCGTTGCCGTGCCGCTGCCGCCGCTGATAATGGCGCCCGCATGGCCCATGCGCCGGCCCGGGGGAGCGGTCAGTCCGGCAACAAACCCCACCACCGGCTTGGAGACCTTCTCCTTGATAAACTTGGCAGCGTCTTCTTCGGCCCGGCCCCCGATTTCACCGACCATTACGATCCCTCGGGTGTCCGGATCATTCTCAAACGCTGCGAGGCAATCAATAAAATTGGTGCCGTTCACCGGATCACCGCCAATGCCGATGCAGGTGGTCTGCCCGATATGCTTTCCGGTGAGCTGAAACACCACTTCATAGGTCAGGGTGCCGGACCGGGACACGACACCAATAGGGCCGCCGGGTTGATGGATGGCCGCCGGCATAATGCCGATCTTGGCTTCCCCCGGTGTGATAATACCGGGACAGTTGGGACCGATCAGACGGGAACCCGATCCTTTCAGCATCTGTTTCACTTTCATCATGTCCAGCACCGGGATCCCTTCGGTGATGGCCACAATCAGCTCAATGCCGGCTTCCACCGCTTCCATGATAGCATCCGCGGCAAAAGGAGGAGGGACAAAAATCATACTGCAATTGGCATTGGTTTCCCGGGCCGCTTCCCGCACACCGTTGAAAACCGGGATGCCGTCCATGTCCGTGCCGCCTTTGCCCGGGGTGACGCCGGCCACGACCCGGGTGCCATAGGCCACGCACTGCCGGGTGTGAAACTGCCCTTCTTTGCCGGTAATTCCCTGAACAAGCAGGCGTGTATCGGAGTTTACAAAAACACTCATCTGAAATTATTCCTTTGTCATTTTGTCAGGTTAACCCTTTATGCGGCAGCAATTTTGGCGACAATGTCGCCGGCGGATTTCATATCCGCGGCGGTAAACAGTTCAAGCCCGGATTCGGCCAGAATCCGGCGGCCTTCCTCCACATTGGTGCCTTCCATGCGAACCACCAGGGGCACATGGATTTTGGTATTGCGCGCCGCTTCCACCACCCCTTTTGCCAGCACATCGCATCGCAGAATGCCGCCGAAAATATTGATCAGAATGGCTTTCACCTTGTCGTCGGACAGAATGATCTTAAACCCGTTTTCCACCATCTCGGCAGTGGCCCCGCCCCCAACATCCAGAAAATTGGCAGGCTCCGCGCCGGCCAGCTTGATGGTGTCCATGACCGCCATGGCAAGACCTGCGCCGTTGACCATGTTGCCGACGGTGCCGTCCAGATTAATATAGTTCAGGTTGTATTTGGAGGCTTCCACATCCAGGGGATCTTCCTCGTCCAGATCCCGGAATGCCTGCAGGTCCTTGTGGCGAAACATGGCGTTGTCGTCAAAATCCATTTTTGCATCCAGGGCCAGGACCTTCTTGTCCCGGGTAATCACGAGCGGATTGATCTCCACCAGGGAACAGTCGTTTTCAACGAACAACTGATAAAGCTGCTTTAAGAGCCTGGTAAATTCTTTGATTGTTTCGGATGGCAGGTTCAGACCATAGCAGACATTGCGGCAATGAAACGGCTGAATACCGGTAAGGGGATTGATGGTCACCCGGATGATTTTTTCCGGGGTGCTGGCGGCGACGTCTTCGATATCCATGCCGCCGGCTTCGCTGGCAATAATGAGAACAGAAGCGGTCTCCCGGTCCGGGATCAGGCTCAAATACAACTCCTTCTCAATATCCACGCCGGCTTCCACCAGCACCTGTTTGACGGTTCTGCCTTCCGGCCCGGTCTGGTGGGTGACCAGATTCATGCCGATAATGGCGTTGGCATGGGTCTCCACCTCATCCAGGGAACGGGCCAGCTTTACCCCGCCCCCTTTGCCCCGGCCCCCGGCATGGATCTGGGCTTTGACCGCGACCGGAAAGCCGCCCATCCCTTCAGCAATTTCCCGGGCTTTGGCCGGATCCGCAGCCACGTCTCCCCGGGGGACAGGCACCTGATATTTTTGAAAAACCTGTTTTGCCTGAAATTCATGAATCTTCATTAAACGTTCTCCAGCTGTTTATCTTTTTTTGAGCAATGGTAAAAAACACTGCTTTGTGTTCAAGTTGACATCGCTGCAACCTGTAACCTGAAACCTGCAACTCCTACCCTATCCAATCACACACAGCACATCGTTTTTGGACACCGAATCACCACTGTTGAAATTAATGGATTGAATGGTGCCGCTCACCGGCGCAGGCAGGGAATTTTCCATTTTCATGGCTTCCAGAACCACCACGGGATCTCCTTTTTCAACGGTGTCACCGACTTTTTTGGAGTAGGAAACAATCATACCGGGCATGGGGGCGGTCAGGGGCGTACCGTCACCGCCGGCCGGCGCCGCTTTGGGCGCGGGCTTGGACTCGGATGCCGGGGCTTTTGGCTTGGGCGCCGGCGGTGCTTTGGGCGCGGGTGCCGCTGATACCCTGGGGGCTGGCGCTGCCGGCGTCTGAGGCATGGGCTGAGAAGGTACCGCCGGTGCCTGAGGCGGTGCATAGGTTACCATGGGCGGGCCGTCCGGCTCATCCACCTTAACTTCATAGAATTCGTCATCAACAAAAACATTGAATGTACGGGCATGCTCGCTTTTTTCAGGAACTTCCTTATCTGTTTTTTCCACCAGTTTGCCGGCTTTGGCCTTGGCAATGAGTTCCTGTTCTTTTTTCACATCTTCCAGGGTTTTGGGTTTTACAGAGTCCGGCGGGCTCTCTTTGCCGTATTTCCACATGAGAAATTTTTTCCCGGTCACCGGATAGAGGGTGTAGAGGATAATATCCTCCATATCCGTGGTCAGCCCTTCCAGTTCTTTTTTGGCTTTTTCCAGTTCCGGTTCCAGCACTTCGCCGGGCCGGCAGGTAATGGGCTTGGTCCCCCGCTCGTAGCCTTTAAGGGCTTTTTTCTGGAGTTTGGAATTAATGGGGACCGCGGTTTTGCCATAGAGACCATAGCACAGATCCTTTACCTGGGCCGTGATCATCTTGTAATCTTCGTCATCATCATCAAACAGAACATTATTGACGGTCTGGGTGCCGACAATCTGGCTGGTGGGGGTGACCAGGGGAATCTGCCCAAGATCCTTGCGCACCCGGGGCAACTCCGCATACACTTCATTAATCCGGTCCAGGGCATCCATTTCCCGAAGCTGGTTCACCAGGTTGGACAGCATGCCGCCCGGGGTCTGGTGCAGCAGCACATTGATGTCAATAATGGATACCTTGGAATCGTCGAGCAGATGCTTGTATTTGGGCAGCACTTCTTTTTCCAGCACCATGTTGATGTCCGCCAGTTTCTTGATATCAAAACCGGTATCCCGGTTGGTGCCGATGAGGCTCATCACCAACGGCTCCACCGCCGGATGGGAGGTGCGGTAAGCGTAACTGGTCATGCAGGTATCAATAATATCAACGCCGGCTTCCACCGCCTTTAAATGGGTCATGGGCGCCATGCCCGATGTGAAATGGCTGTGCAGATGAATGGGGATATTCGTGGTTTCCTTCAGTGCCTTGATCAATTCAAAGGCATCATAGGGGGCCATGAGGCCGGCCATATCCTTGATGCAGATACTGTCGGCCGCCATTTTTTCAAGATCTTTGGCTTTTTTGATGTAATAATCCAGGTTATAAACCTCACCGCCCATGCGGGGCTCGGTAAGAGAATAACAGATGCAGCCCTGGAAATGTTTGCCGCAGTCTTTGATGGCCGCTACCACGGTTTCAAAATTCCGGAAATCGTTTAACGCATCAAAGGTCCGGAATATTTCCATGCCGTTTTCCGCGGCTTTTTCCACAAATGCTTTTGCCACATCATCCGCATAATTGCGGTATCCCACGATGTTCTGCCCCCGGAGAAGCATGGAAAACGGGGTTTTTTTGAAATACCGTTTCAGGGTGCGCAGCCGCTGCCACGGATCTTCATTCAAAAACCTGTGCATGGTGTCAAAGGTGGCCCCGCCCCAGACCTCCACCCCCCAGAAGCCGATCTCATCCATCATTTCGGCCACCGGAATCATATCTTCGGTGCGGCCCCGGGTGGCAAACAGGGACTGGTGTCCGTCCCGCAGGGTCAGATCCTGAATCTTCAGCGGATTTTCCGCCTTGGGACGGTTTTCATAATCACTGATGGGCTGCATTTTCACCGTATAATGATCACTCATTTGGATTCTCCTCGTTTATATCCTGTGACGTTTTATTGGGTTCAAGGTTTTGTTAAATTTTCAAACGGGCGCCGTGAAACGCTTTCATCTGCATCATCTGCCGCATCTGCATCTGCTGCTGCCGGCCGCCGATACCCCATAAGTTGAGCACCAGAGGCGTCTTTTCCGGCTCTTTCGGCGGAAGTGACGACATCTGAGAGGCCATCAAGGCTTCCTGTTCGGTTTTGATATAATTGGCCACCGCGGCCATCACCGCTATTTTCTTTTTATTTTTTCGGTCTTTATCCGTCATGAAACCCTCTTTAATGCCCTGTTTTTGTAAAATTGGATTGTATGACAAGCAGCGCCTGCCCCATTCACTAAGCCGGAATATTGCCGTGTTTTTTCGGCGGCAGGGTCTGGCGCTTGTTGTACATCATTTCGAGCGCTTCGATCAGTCGGGGCCGGGTCTCGCTGGGCACAATCACGTCATCAATATAGCCGCGGTTGGCTGCGCAATAGGGATTTGAAAACAGTTCCCGGTATTCGGCAATCTTTTCCTTGCGTTTGGCCGTGGGGTCTTCCGCGCTGTTAATCTCCTTTCGGTGGATAATGTTGGCCGCCCCTTCCGCCCCCATAACGGCGATTTCCGCATTGGGCCAGGCAAAGGCAAAATCTGCGCCCAGATGCTTGGAGGACATGGCAATATAGGCCCCGCCGTAATCCTTTCGCACAATCACCAGCAGTTTGGGCACGGTGGCTTCGGAATAGCACCAGAGCAGTTTGGCCCCATGGCGGATGATGCCGCCCCATTCCTGGTCGCTGCCGGGCATGTAACCCGGGACATCGGAAAAGGTGAGAATGGGAATATTAAAGGCGTCGCAAAACCGGATAAACCGGGTGGCCTTATCTGAGGCGTCAATATCCAGACACCCGGCCATAAACATGGGCTGGTTCGCGATAATGCCGATGGGCTTGCCGTTCAGCCGGGCAAAACAGACAATGATATTTTTGGCAAAATGGGCATGGGGCTCAAAGATTTCCCCGTTGTCCACCACATGGCGGATCACCGTTTTCATATCATAGGATTGATTGGGATCATCCGGAAGCAGGGTATCGAGTTCCGGCGCCAATCGTGCCGGATCATCATCCGTGGCCTGAATCGGCGGGTCCTCCATGTTGTTGCTCGGCAGATAGGCGAGCAGTTCCCGGATATGCAGGATGGCGTCGTCATCGGATTCACAGGCAAAATGGGCCACCCCGCTTTTTTCATTATGGGTCATGGCCCCGCCCAGATCCTCAAACGTGATCTGTTCACCGGTTACGGATTTGATGACTTCCGGACCGGTGATAAACATATGACTGGTATTTTTTACCATAAAAATCCAGTCCGTCATGGCCGGGGAATAGACCGCGCCGCCGGCAGTGGGGCCCATAATGGCGGAAATCTGGGGGATGACACCGGAGCAGAGGGAGTTACGGTAAAAAATCTCCCCGTATCCGCACAGGGCATCCACCCCTTCCTGAATCCGGGCCCCGCCGGAATCATTCATGCCTACCACCGGCGCGCCGGCTTTATGGGCCATGTCCATAATTTTACAGATTTTTCTTGCATGCATCTCCCCGAGCGATCCGGCCCTAGATGTAAAATCTTGGGCAAAGGCAAACACCGGCCGACCGGCCACCCGCCCGTAACCGGTCACCACGCCGTCTGACGGGATGTCGATATTTTCCATGCCAAAGTTAACGCAACGGTGCTTGACAAACATGTCCACTTCCCGGAATGTGCCCTCATCGAAAAGGGCGGTGAGCCGCTCCCGGGCGGTGAGCTTGCCTTTTTCCTTGTGCTTGGCAACAGCTTTTTCGCCGCCATGCTGACTGGCTTTTTCTTTCAAGATTTTCAACTCATTGATTTTATCCGCGACACTAGCCATTTTTTCCGTCCTTTCATCTCAAGGCATATATAAATCTTTGTGATTTTCAGAATCGTAAAATAATGTAATAAAAAAAGCAATTCATCAAGCGTCTATTTGTTTAACAATGCCATTAATTTTTTTACCGCTGTTGTCGGGGTGATGGTCCCTTTTTCCACCGCCCATGTCATCTCGGGTACCAGTTTTTTTACCGACGGCAGTTGATAAAACCAGTCTTTGAGCCCCTCTTCCAAAAGGGTCCGCATCCAGGCCAGGGCCTGTTTTTTTCGTTTCTGATCCAGGGACCCCGAAGCCGCCAGTCGACCGTGATGGTCACACACGGTGTCCCATATTTCCGCAATGCCGTTATTTTCAAGGGCGCTGCAGGTCAGCACCTTCGGGGTCCATTCCGGGGTTTCCGGTGAAAAAAGATGCATGGTTTCCGCATAAATTTTTCGGGCCTGACGGGCTTTGTCAATGTTGTCGCCGTCTGCTTTGTTGACCACAATCGCATCCGCCAGTTCCAGAATACCCCGCTTGATGCCCTGGAGATCATCCCCGGCCCCGGCCAGCATGAGCAGCAGAAAAAAATCCACCATGCCGGCCACACTGACCTCGGACTGCCCCACGCCCACGGTTTCCACCATAATCACATCAAAACCGGCGGCTTCGCAGACCAGCATGGATTCACGGGTCTTGCGGGCCACGCCGCCAAGGGTGCCGCCGGAAGGCGACGGACGAACGAATGCATCCGGATGAACGGATAATTTTTCCATCCGGGTCTTATCCCCCATGATGCTGCCGCCGCTGTGGGTGCTGGAGGGATCCACCGCCAGAATGGCCAGCCGGTGGCCGCGATCCAGCAAATGGCTTCCCAGGCTTTCGATAAAGGTACTCTTTCCCACGCCCGGCACCCCGGTGATCCCTAAACGGATGGCGTTCCCGGCAAAGGGCAGCAGACGATCCATGACCTTTGCAATCAAATCCTGGTGGGCGGCCAGTGAACTTTCGATCAGGGTGATGGTTTTGGCGATGACCTTGCGGGTGCCCGCCCGGACACCGGCCACATAAAATTCAGGATCGGTTTCCATCATCATCTGCTAAGATCGCTTCTCCAGCGCGTTCAGCACCTGATTGGCGGATTCCGTAATCACCGTGCCCGGACCGAATATCTTGGATACCCCGGCCTGATAGAGGAATTCATAATCAGACGGCGGAATAATGCCGCCGACCACCACCAGAACATCTTCCGCGCCTTCTTTGTTGAGGGCGGCAATCAGCTCCGGCACCAGTATTTTATGGCCGGCCGCCAGGCTGGAAACCCCCACCACGTGCACATCATTTTCAACGGCCATGCGCGCGGCTTCTTCCGGGGTCTGGAACATGGGGCTGATATCCACATCAAACCCGAAATCCGCAAACGCCGTGGCCACTACTTTGCTGCCGCGGTCGTGCCCGTCCTGGCCCATTTTGGAAACCAGCATCCGGGGTCGGCGGCCTTCTTTTTCCGCAAACGCCTGGGTCCGTTTTCGAAGAGATGCAATCACCTCACTGTCCTGATATTCCGACGCATAAATGCCGGATATGCATTGGGTGGTGGCCACATACCGGCCGAATACTTTTTCCATGGCATCAGATATCTCTCCTAGTGTGGCCCGTTTGCGGACCGCGTCAATGGTGACCTCCAGCAGATTACCCCCGGATTCGGCGCAATTGGTAACAGCGGCCAGGGCTTTTTCCGCGGCCTGTTGGTCCCGATTCGCCTTGATCTCTTTAAGCCTCGCCACCTGCTGATCGCGGACTTCAGACGATATTTCCCGGACTGCCATGGGCGCTTCGTCTTCCACCAGATATTTGTTAACGCCGACAATCACGTCTTTTCCCTGGTCAATGCGGGCCTGGCGACGGGCAGACGATTCTTCGATGCGCATCTTGGGCATCCCGGAAACAATGGCTTTTGCCATGCCACCCAGCGCCTCCACTTCATCGATAATGGCCCTTGCTTTTTCAATAATGGACTGTGTCAGGGATTCCACATAATAGGAACCGCCCAGGGGATCCACCACCCGGGTTACCTGAGATTCTTCCTGAACAATGATCTGGGTATTTCTGGCTACCCGGGCCGAGAGATCCGTGGGCAGGCTCACCGCCTCGTCAAAGGAATTGGTGTGCAGGGACTGGGTGCCGCCCAGAACTGCGGCCAGACACTCCAGGGTGGTACGGATAATATTATTGTATGGGTCCTGCTGGGTGAGGCTCCAGCCGGATGTCTGGCAATGGGTTCGCAGCATCAGGGATTTGGGATTTTTAGGGTTAAACTGTTTCATGAGATCGGCCCACAAAAACCGGGCCGCCCGGAGCATGGCGATCTCCATAAAAAAATTCATGCCGATGCCAAAGAAAAAAGACAGGCGCGGGGCAAAATCGTCAATATCCAGCCCGGCATTTAATGCGGCTTTGACATATTCAATGCCGTCGGCAATGGTAAAGGCGGTCTGCAGGACAGAGTCGGCACCCGCTTCCATCATGTGATACCCGCTGATACTGACGGTATTGTATTTGGGCATGTGTTTTGAGCAATATCCGATGATATCCGAGACAATCCGCATGGACGGCTCGGGCGGATAAATATAGGTGTTACGGGTCAGGTATTCCTTCAAAATGTCGTTCTGAATGGTACCCATGAGTTTTTCCTGGCTAACCCCCTGCTCTTCGGCCGCCACAATATAGCCGGCCAGCACCGGCAGGACCGCACCGTTCATGGTCATGGACACCGACATCTTGTCCAGAGGAATGCCGTCAAACAGGATTTTCATGTCTTCCACGGAATCCACCGGCACGCCGGCTTTTCCCACGTCCCCGATAACCCGCGGATGGTCGGAATCATAGCCGCGATGGGTGGGGAGATCAAAGGCCACGGAAAGCCCTTTTTGCCCGGCCGCCAGATTCCGCCGGTAAAATTCATTGGATTCTTTGGCCGTTGAAAAACCGGCATACTGGCGGATGGTCCAGGGCCGATTCGTGTACATGGTGGCCCGTACGCCCCGCACAAAGGGATCAACACCCGGAAGGATATTGACAAATTCCAGATTTTCTAAATCTTCAGCAGTATATAAAGGCTTGATGTCGATTTCTTCAGGGGTCGTGCGGGTGAGGGATGCCACGGGCGTGCCCCGGAGTTCTTTTTCCGCAAGGGTCTGCCATTTTGATATATCGGGATTTTCCTTCATGGGTATCTCCTTATCTTTCACATAGTTCAACCAGCACCCCGGCGGTGGCTTTGGGATGCAAAAACGCAATTTTGGCACCGCCGGCGCCCATGCGGGGGGTTTCATCAATGAGTTTGACCCCTTTTTGTTTCAGTTCCGCAAGGGCGGCCTCGATGTCGGCCACTCGGAAGGCGATATGCTGGATGCCCTGTCCTTTTTTTTCAATAAACTTGGCAATGGGGCCGTCCGGCGCTGTGGATTCCAGGAGTTCCACCTCACTTTCGCCCACCGGGAAAAAAGCGGTTTTAACTTTCTGGGTATCAACGGTTTCATCCCCTTCAAAATCGAGTCCTAAAATGCCGGACCAAAAATTCTTTCCGTCTTCCGTATTGTTCACCGCAATGCCGATATGGTCAATTTTGAGTATTTTCATGGTTTGCTCCTTTGTTCAAAAAAGCTGTTTTATTTTTTTATCACTCAATTTTTCAAAATAATGCCATCAAAAAGAATATCGCACAGATGGTCCGCCATCCGGTCATTATCAATCCCATCGCCAAAAATGATGGCCGGCAGACAGTAATGCTCAATGGCGCCTAAAATAAACTGACGAATATCACCCGGTTCGATATCCTTTCGGATCGCGCCCTCCTCTATCCCTTCCCTGATGATATCCAAAAGCAACGCGGCATACTGGCGCACAATCTGATAGGTTTCCGACTCAAAATATCCGGGAAAATTTCTAACCTCCAGGAGCTGAATTTTGGAAAACACCCGGTCTTCATTATAATAATGGATAGACGCCCAGACAAATTTCCGGATTTTGTTAACCGCCCCTTTAATCCCTTTAAGGTCAAACGTGAGATTGGACACGAATTCATTCAGGTAATCCGCCAGCACCGTGTGCAACAATCCTCTTTTGTCCGCAAAATGACGATAGATAAGAGCTTCATTCACGCCCGCCACCCGGGATATTTCCGCCGTGGTAATGGAATTAAAATCCTTGTCCCGCAAGAGAACCTTGAGTGCGCCGGCAATTTTCACCCGGCTGGGGGGCGCTGCGGGCTGCACCGGTTTTTCTGAAGGGGGAGTGGTTACTTTTTTTTCCATAATCGTCTTTGATGTAAGCATTATTCAATTGTAAGTATGTATTACTTATTTTAATTTTTGTGTCAATATTATTTTTATAAAATAAATTAACTAATTAATATCTAATGTTATTTTTTTTAGAAAGAGGGACAATAGTTTGTAAGCTATGCTTACCTGAGAGAAAAGAATGAAAAGAGTGGCAATGGGGTAAACCTTTCCCCTTCCTTTTTGCACAAAACACAAGACGATGAAACAGTGGTCAACAGGTGCAATTTTCCCGGATCTGGTGCCGGGTGTTAAGGCATGCGATTTTGACATCCGGCACCCGGCATCTGTAAAATGGCGCATGAAACCATCGTTACGGCTCAGGCCCATGGGGTTCGGGTTGCCCCGCCCTAGATATCTTGGAATTGAACTTTGATCTGAGCGACGGGTTCATAGCAATCGTTGGCTCAGTACAGGTTTCGGGATCAAGTTATATTTGGGTGCCTGGGATGGTGCCCAAAACAATCATGGCATACGGGTTACTTAATACACACCTTGCGCACTTCCAAGAGATCCGTGTGCCCTTCAAACACTTTCTCAATGCCGTCCTGCTTTAAGGTGGTCATTCCTTCTGCGATGGCCTGCTCCCGAATTTCCGCCATGGTGGCCCGGGTTTGAATCATTTCTTTGATCCGATCGGTTCCCATTAACAGCTCATGAATTCCCATGCGGCCGCGATAACCGGTATTATTGCACATATCGCAGCCTTCCGGCTTGTAAAGGGTAAGGTCGCTGGTATAGGGGATGTTGATATTCTTTTTAAACAATTCCGGGCCGTATTCCCGCACCAGCTCATCATATTCCGCTTTGGACGGATTGAACGATTTTTTACAGTTTTTACAAAGGGTCCGCACCAGGCGCTGGGCCATGATGGCCAAAAGGGCATCCGCAAAATTAAACGGATCCATGCCCATATCCAGCAGCCGGGTGATACTTTCCGGCGCGCTGTTGGTATGCAGGGTGGAAAATACCAGATGCCCGGTGAGAGAGGCTTCAATCCCCATCTGGGTGGTCTCGTGATCCCGCATTTCACCAACCATGATGACATCCGGGTCCGCCCGGAGAAAAGCACGCATGGCTGTAGCAAAATCAAAGCCGATCTTCGGGTGCACCTGAACCTGACGCAACCCCTTTTGTGAGATTTCCACGGGATCTTCCGCCGTCCATATTTTGGTTTCGACCCGGTTGATGTATGAGAGCGCGGAATGCAAAGTGGTGGTTTTACCGGAACCGGTAGGCCCGCAGACAAAAATCAGACCATAGGGTTTGGTGATGGCACTGATAAAATTTTCATAATTGTGCTCGGAAAATCCCATTTTGCTCAAGGGGAGTGGCTCGCCGGCGGCCAGAATACGCATGACCACATCTTCAGCCCCGCCCTGGGTGGGAACCGTGGCCACCCGGAGTTCGATATCCTTGCCCCCGTATTTTTTGAACGCGATCTTGCCGTCCTGGGGTTTCCGGCGTTCCGCAATATCCAGATCCGACATAATCTTGATGCGTGAGACCACGGCGTTTTTAAAACTATACGGGATGGTCTGGTACAGGGCACAGGCCCCGTCCACCCGGATGCGGACCTGGGTGTTCTGTTTGCCCGGATAGGGCTCCAGATGGATATCCGAAGCTCCCCGGGCGTAGGCATCCAGGATTATTTTATTGACCAGTTGCACCACGGCACTGCTTTCTTCGGAAACGCTCGCAGTTTCTTCCTCAATCTCATCTTCTTCGGAATGAAGCTGGGAAAGAATCTCATCAATGGATGACAATTCTTTTTCATCGGTGGTAAAAAGATTAATAATTTTAAGGATGTCATCTTTCAGCGCAAAAGCCAGCTTGATCTTCCGTCCGGGAAACAAAGCGCGGATTTCATCCACCCGTTGCATGTCTTCGGGGTTGTCAATGGCAATCAGGACCTCTTCCCCGGTTGACCGGATGGGCACCCACACATTGTTTTTCATAAACCCGACCTTGAGCCCCCGAAGCAATTCTCCGGGAATAGGCAGGGTTTCACTATACTGGATCAGGGGAAGATCGTAATAACGGCTCAGGGCTTCGGCGATATCCTTGGAGGAAATCTTAAATTCATCCGTCAAAATCTTGATAATAGAGATTTTCTTTTCCCGGGAAGCAGCAATGGCCTGATTCAGTTCTTTTTGCGTCAGGATATGGTTCTGCAGCAGATAATCAAACTTGCTCTTCCGGCTGGTTGCCATCTTTTTTTGTTTATAAAGGGCAATGCCAATAATATCGGCCAGTTCGGAAACATTTTCTTCATCTTCTTTATCAAAAGAATTGCCGTCTTTTCTGTTGATCAGCTGGATGACGCCAAGGACAAAAGATTTGAACACAATCGGGGCCACAAAAACCTGTTTGGTATGAAATCCGGTCTTCTTGTCCCAGCTTTTGTTGAACTTGAGCTCTTCATCAATTTCCGCCAGTTCCGATTCATCATATACATTTTTGATATTGACGGTTTTCTGATGGGCTGCCGCATACCCGGCAATACTGGCGTTGGAAATGGGAACCCGGATTTCCGAGACCTCATTGCCGGATTTAAAACGAGACACCAGTTCCCGTTTGACCCCGTCCACATAATAAATCGTGATCCGCTCCGCATTGACCAATTCGAGGATATCGTCTTTTAAATCAATCAGAATGACATCCAGATTGGCGGCCGCGTAAATCGAATTGGATATTTCCTGAAGTTTTGTCCGATACGCCACCTCTGATTTGAGAAACTGGATATCATTGGTCCCGTTGTTGATTTTTGATTTCGACGTCTTTATACCGGTAGTTGAGGGCATGTTGTCATCCTCCGATAATCGTTACACCACAATGAAGGCGCTTTGGGAAAGCCCCTCATTCCTTGTCCGATGGCCATATTTTCTGGATTTTTTTTATCCCCCCACCAATAAGGATAACGGCGATCAGATAAAAACTGAAACGGAAAAAATAAAGCCCCGCGTTGGTATCAAACGCGCCGGCCATTTTTTCCACCACTACAGGGACGCGGAAAAATACACCCACGCCCATTAGGATAAGGGCCGTAGCCCAGATTAACTGGAAACGATTTTTGTGATCCATCAGGCGTTCTTTCTGAGAAATAGTGTCCTCGTTCACTTTCATCTATAGCTTTAATGAAAAAAGGTGTCAACTTGCATGTTAGTGGAAATCAGTAGTGCTGGATTCAGTTTCATCCAGGGCCGCCAACTGATGATCATAGGTTTTTCGCAGGGCATCCGCATCTTCTGAAAGTCTTTCAAATTCCGCAAAATCTCGGTCAATATCGAGACGACACTGGTGAATCTCCTGGGACAACTGCGCGATCAGCGGGCCATCGGCATTTTCAGCAGCCACCTGCATTTTCCGCTCACGGGATTTTAACTTGGTTTCACTCGCGTCTATGGCTTTTTCAAGCTGGCTGATCCTGGATTCAAGGGGCTTGAGCACCCGGCCCCGCTCGGCAATGACAGCGGAACGGAGCTGACGGACTTCTTTTTTTTTCAATTTTTCAGGTTTTTTCGCATCCCTTTCGGTTCTGCCGGAATGATTCCCAAAATCATCCTCAAGGGCGTCATCCCACCCGTCGACATTCAGAAACTGCTGATAATCCCCTTCAAAAACACTCACTCCGCTGTTCCTAAAGACAATCAGGCGTTCAGCAATAGCATGGAGGAACATTTCATTATGGGTGACCATAATAACGGCGCCGTCAAACTGGTCGATGGCTGATAGCAGGGCATCGCAAGATTCCATGTCAAAATGATTGGAGGGCTCATCCAGAAGTAGCAGGTTGATGCGGCTGCACAACACCTTGCCCAGCATGACCCGGCTTTTTTCACCGCCGGACAACACATTGATTTTTTTAAGCGCCTGGTCTCCTTCAAACAGCATGGCGCCGCAGATATTACGGGCAAACTGTCGGTCAATATCCGGGCTGGTGTAGAGAATTTCCTCTTCAATGGTTTTTTCTTCATCCAGGGTTTGTACATTGGTCTGTTCAAAATAGCCGGCCACCACTTCCGGGTGATACAGAATCTCACCGGCGTTTGGCTCAAAAATACCCCCAAGAAGTTTCAGGAATGTGGTTTTACCGGCCCCGTTTCTGCCCACCACGCAAATCCGGTCTTTTGGGCTGATTACGAGATCAAGTCCGCCAATCAAAAGCCGGTCCGGCGAGTAGCCAAAGGCGAGGCCGGTAATGCGGGCAAGGACTTTGCCGTTAAACGGCTTGCTGCGAAATGAAAAATCAAGACTTTTAAATTTTTCGAGTTTTTCAGCGCGGGTCAGCTTGCTCAGGGTTTTCACCCGGGACTGTACAAGGCCGGCGAGTCTGGCTTTGGCGCGAAACCGCGTAACAAAATCCTCGATTTCCTTGCGACGCTTGTCATCGTTGATTCGGGTTTTTTCATAGATCTCTTCTTCCTGGGCAATCTGCATGTAATATTTTTCGGTATTGCCGGCAATTTTACGGATATTCCGCCGGTGGATGCCCATCACATGAGTGACTATGGAATCCATGAACCCGCGGTCATGGGTAATAATAAATACTTCCCGGGGCCATTGTGATAAAAAGCGCTTAATCCAGCGGATAGAGGTGATGTCCAGATAATTGGTGGGTTCATCAAGAAGCAGCATGTCCGGTTCGGCGAGAAGTTCTTTGGTAAGATTCAACCGAACCTGAAACCCGCCGGAAAGATCCTGCGGGGGGCGCTCGAGATCTTCGGGGGAAAAGCCGAGCCCCGCCAGAATTTTTTCCACTTTCCAGTGGTGGGCGGTTTCATTTTCCGGCAACCCCCGGACGCCTTCATCGAATACGGTTTTTTCCGTAAAATCAATGGTCTGTTTCACATAACCGATACGATAATTCTTGGGGATGGCGATATGGCCGCTATCAGCTTCCTCCTGGCCGGAAAGAATTCTGAAAAGGGTAGTTTTACCGTGTCCGTTCCGGCCCACCAGGCCCACCCGTTCCCGCCGGTTGATTTTAAAGCAGGCATTTTCAAACAGAACACTGGCCCCGAAACTTTTGGATAAGTTATCAACACTGATCATAATGGATAAAATCGAAATAAAATAAGATCAACAGGAGACATGGGAGTGTGGGGTCAATCAAAAGACTTGTCAACGCCCAATTTGCTGCAGCGGTACCGCAAGGAACGGAGGGTAATGCCCAGAAGGTCGGCAGCGGAATTTTTATTTCCATTGGTGCATTTCATGGCTTTCTCAATATAAGCCCTTTCAATTTCTTCTAATATCGTGTCCAAAGCGACCCCTTTTTCCACATCATCCACATCATAACGCCGGTCTTTGACCCCTTCAATCCACCGTCGTTTATGAATGGAAAGGGAAAGGCTGTCCGGCAAAATTATGTTCGTGCTAGACAGGGCCACACTGCGTTCAATGAGATTTTCAAGTTCCCGGATATTACCGGGGAAATTGTATTTTTGCAGCAGATCCACGGCATAGGAGGAAATTTTGGTAATTTCTTTTCCGGATTCCCGGGAAAATTTATCCAGGAAATGCTGGGCCAGCGCCCGGATGTCGCTTTTTCGTTCTCTTAACGGCGGGACTTTGATCTCCACCACATTAATCCGATAAAAAAGATCTTCCCGAAAATTGCCGTTAATGACCTCTTCTTCCAGTTTTTTGTTGGTGGCGGATACGATGCGGATGTCGACCGATACGTCCTCGCTAGTGCCCACCGGCTTGAACGCTCTTTCCTGAAGCACCCGGAGAAGCTTTACCTGCATGGGCTGGCTCAGTTCACCGATCTCATCGAGAAAAACCGTTCCGGAGTTGGCTGCCTCAAAAAGCCCCTTCTTATCATGAGTGGCCCCGGTAAACGCCCCTTTTTTATAACCGAAGATTTCACTTTCAATCAGGGATTCCGGTATGCTGCTGCAGTTAATCACCACAAACGGTTTATCATGACGGTTGCTTTTCTGATGGATGGCACGGGCGATCAGTTCCTTGCC
Source organism: Desulfobacterales bacterium (assembly GCA_963675805.2). Classification (GTDB taxonomy): domain Bacteria; phylum Desulfobacterota; class Desulfobacteria; order Desulfobacterales; family Desulfosalsimonadaceae; genus SURF-3. The sequence goes on from CAXXNU010000008.1 coordinate 645,976, forward strand.
GGTGCCAGACTCCCCGGTGATCAAAACACTGGTCTTGGTGGGCGCAATTTGTTGAATGACTTCATAAATATGCTGCATCCGGGGGCTGTGACCCACTAACATACCGAAATGCAGATTTTTTTTCAGCTCGCTATCAATGCTTTTCTTCTCATTGGTAAGGGTTCGCAGAGACAAGGCTTTTGCGATGGTCTGCTTGAGTTCCCGGTTGTCAAAAGGTTTGGGCAGATAATCATAGGCCCCTTCATTCATGGCTTCGACTGCGTTTTCTGCGGTAGCATAGGCGGAAATCATGATCACAATGGTATCCGGATGAACGGATTTGGCTTTCCGCAGTACGTCCAGACCGCTGATATCCCCCAGGCGGATATCACATAAAATCAGATCATAATTTTTTTTTTCGATTTTTGCCGTGGCGGTGCGGCCGTTTTCTGCGCACGTCACCTCGTACCCCTCTTTGGAAAGCATGAGATCGAGAAACTCCCGCATACTGATTTCATCGTCAACGACGAGGATGTGCGCTGATTTTAGTGTCATTTCAAGTTTATCAGAAACAAATTATTGGCATTCGAATACAACCTGACCGTCCACAATGGTATAAACCGCCCGGCCCCTGAGTTCCCACCCCTGAAACGGGGTATTCCGGCTTTTGGAAAATCCTTTTTCCGCATCATAGGTGAATGGTTTTTCCGGATCGATAACGGTCAGGTGCGCTGGCGCGCCGACAGCCATGTCCCGGGACAAACCAAGGATGCGGGCCGGATTTTTGGCCATTTTTTCAATCAACATATCAAACGGCAGAATTTTTGCCTCCACCAGTTTAAGGCTCAAGGCAAGAGAGGTTTCAAGGCCGATAATACCGTTTGCCGCCCGGTCGAATTCCACCTCTTTTTCAAGGATGGAATGGGGGGCGTGATCAGTGGCTATGACATCAAGGGTGCCGTCTGCCAGCCCCTCGCGGATGGCATCCCGGTCAAGAGCTGAACGAAGGGGCGGATTCATTTTAGCATGGGTGTCATACTCCGCGACTGATGCATCGGTCAGGGTAAAATAATGGGGCGCGGTTTCCGCGGTCACCGGAACTCCCCGCTTTTTCGCATCACGGATGGCATGCACAGACTCCCGGGCGCTGACATGAGCGATGTGAACGGGTATGCCGGTCAGTTCAGACAACGCGATTTCCCGCATCACCATAATGCTTTCAGCGGCATTGGGAATGCCGGCTAGGCCGATCCGGGTTGCAACGGGCCCCTCATTCATATCACCCGCAGAAAGCGTTGGATCTTCGCTGTGGGAAATCACTTTCAGGCCCACACCGCTGGCGTATTCCAAAGCCCTTCGCATAAGCTGAGAATCCACCACTGGCATACCGTCATCCGAAACCGCAACAGCACCGGCGTCCTTGAGTTCGCCGTATTCACTGAGCTCTTTCCCTTCAAGCCCCCGGCTGATGGCGGCCACCGGATAAACTTTGGCAGAATGACACTTTTCCGCAGCTTTAAGAATATACTCGGTGATCTGGCGGTTATCGTTCACCGGCAGAGTATTGGGCATGCAGCAGACCGCAGTGAAACCGCCTGCCGCCGCTGCCTTTAAACCCGTCTCAATGGTTTCTTTATATTCCTGACCCGGCTCCCTCAAGTGAACATGCATGTCAATCAGGCCGGGAACCACATAGCATCCTTTTGCGTCAAGAACGCGGGCGTTGCTGAATGTTTGGTCGGATGCATGGGAAAAATTTGTTTCAATGGCCTTGATCACGCCGTCTTCAATGACGACATCCGCAACCTGATCTAGATTCCCAGGATCCAGAAGATGCCCGTTTTTAATAATCAGTCGCATTTCGCATCCCTCCTGCCACCAGATATAAAAGCGCCATGCGCAGGGCCACCCCGTTCGTCACCTGGTTAAGAATCACCGAATTGATATGGTCCGCCACAGCCGGTGAAATCTCAACCCCTCTGTTCAGGGGTCCCGGGTGCATAATCAGCGCATCGGGCTTTGCTCGTTCAAGGCGCGCCATGCTGAGTCCATACCTGTTCGCATACTCCCGTTCACTGGGAAACAGATATCGCTGCTGTCTTTCTTTCTGAATCCGAAGCATCATCACAACATCCACGCCGGTAATGGCTTCGTCAATATCATAAGTAACATCCGCTCCCAGCGTCTCAATGCCCTTGGGAATCATGGTGGGCGGACCGGAAATCCTTACTTGTGCCCCCATTTTGGTAAATCCGGCAATATCGGATCGGGCCACCCGGCTGTGGGTAATATCGCCGATAATGGCAATTTGAAGCCCGTTTAAATCCTTTTTATATTCGCGGACCGTCATCATATCCAGAAGCGCCTGGGTGGGATGGGCGTGGGTGCCGTCCCCCGCATTGATGATTGGAGTGGCAATTTTTTTCGACAACAAATATGGCGCGCCGGAACTGGAATGCCGCATGACAATGACATCCGGATTCATGGATTCCAGGTTGCAGGCGGTGTCGATCAGGGTTTCGCCTTTCACCAGACTGCTGGTGGACGCCGATATGGAAATAGCGTCCGCAGAGAGCCGTTTGGCGGCGATGTCAAATGAAACCCGGGTACGGGTGCTGGGTTCATAAAAAAACAAAATAACGGTCTTTCCGCGAAGGGTCGGCACTTTTTTAATGGACCGTTGGGAGATCTCTTTCAGCCCGTCCGCCGTATCCAGAATTGACCGAATTTCATCAACAGTCAAAGATTCGATATCGAGAATATCTTTTCTGTTCCATGTCATGCTGAATTGTCCTGTTCTCAAACGCTTATTTTAACAGATCGCCGATTCTTCCCCAGCGCACGCCGAACGCATCACTGTCCCAGGACCAATAAATGATAAAAGCCTTGCCTTTAATGGATCGCTCTTCCACAAATCCCCAGAATCGGCTGTCATAGCTGTTGTCCCGATTATCGCCCATCACAAAATAGCTACCCGCCGGTACCGTGAGCGGCTTTAGATTGTCGCGGTGGTTGATGGCACCGGACAGGACTCGGGAATCCGTATGCACGCCCACGTCATTTTTGACCGCGGCCCCGTCCACATAAATGATTTTACTTCTGATTTCAACGGTATCCCCGGGAACGGCAATCACGCGTTTTATAAAATCCTTGTCCGGATCTTCGGGATACCTGAAAACAATGATATCCCCCCGGTCCGGCTCGGAGACCGGAATAATGGTTTTTCTGAGATAGGGAATTTTAACGCCATAAATAAATTTATTGACCAGGATATGATCGCCGATCTGGAGGGTTGGCTCCATGGAACCAGATGGAATTTTAAATGCCTGGACCACAAAAGTCCGTATAAAAAGTGCCAGAACAATGGCAATCAGAATCGCTTCAACGTTTTCACGGAGCTTGCTTTTGGGCGTTGTCTCTTTTTTTGAAACTGCGGTTTTCACATCAGCTTTTGCGTTCAATCCGGGTATGCCTCGCTGGAAAATTTAATGGGAACAAAAATCACTTCACCGGCAGGGTGAACTGGGGTTCGCCGAGCATAAATCTGCCCTTCTGGATCCATTTCTTCAGAATTCCAGCGATTTCCCGCGCTTTGGCCACACTGGAAAGCGGAACCGTAGGGATTTCTTTGTCGTTGAATTGAATGGTTCCTGTTTTCAGCTGTTCATAGGTGACAAAACCATAATTCTGGTTGACACCATTGGGGTAATCCTTGCCGTAATCCACGATCGGTACTTCAATATCTTTATCCGCCACACCGGTAAACGTCGCCATTTCCTCATTCAAAACAGGGATCGGCACCCCAAGACCCACCGCCAGAGAAATTCCATACCCGCGCAAACTGACACCCACAATCCATTCGGGTTTCATCTGCTTCAAATCCCCCATGACCCAGAGAGTTCCGGCAGGGGTTTTCGGGATTCCCTTTTTCGTCCGTTCAACTGACGGATTGTGCTGGGTGCCATGCCAGGTCACATACCCTTCCCCGCCCCCCAGAAAAATTCGGGTGCCCAGGCCGATGGTTTTATAATACGGATCGTTAAAAAGTGGACTGAGCTGCCCGGATGTGGAGTAGTTTGCATTTCCCACTTTTGGTTTCAACGTCCCCATATAAGTATAAATGGTTTTGTTGGAAAAGTTCACCGCGCAATTATAATTCTGATACCCGTTTCTGGGATTGCAAAGGGTCGCCTGGCGCAAATCCTTCAGCCGGACGTCTTTTTCCACTTCCCGGTTGGGATAGCAGGATGTGCCGTACCCGGTCGCCCTCAGGTGAACGGATTCCCCAGCCACCAGATCATGGATTACATGGCCGCCGCCGTAGTTGAACTCACCCGGCCAGACTTTGTTGAGGGGGTCCTCCACACAGGGCTCGGTGGCACCGAGAAAGCAGTCCACCGCTGCCAGTCCTCCGTACGCCGGAACATTGTTGAACCAGACATGAGACGCCTTAATGGTGGGAACGAATTGCCCGATATTGATAAATGCGCCGGATGAACACATGGGCGCAAAAGTGCCTGTGGTAACGATATCAACGGACTGAGCCGCTTTCACAGCTCCTTTTTCAGCAACAATTTCCGTCATTTCATCGGCACTGACAACCACCACTTTGCCGGAACGAATTTTGTCGTTTATCTCTTTATAGGTCTTATTGACTTTGAATTTCGACATTGACAACACCTTCACCTTATATTTGTCAGCAGAACGCTTATGGCATCATGGACTGAACCGATGCGATTTTTGCGGTAATGTTATTGGTGATCCATGATCCGTCCCACCATTCCACCGGATCGACAAACATATGATCCACAAACATACCGAAATGCAGATGATCGCCCCCGGCCAACCCTGTAATGCCGGTATACCCGATGACACTGCCTTTTTCAACAAAATCCCCTTCTTTAGCAGACACGCTGCTGAGATGCGCATAGAGGCTCATCAGACCGTATCCGTGATCAACGCAAACCAGGTTACCGTAAATTCCCACAAAACCGGAAAACACGACCCGGCCACGGTTGGCGGACGGGACCGGTGCATGTTTGACAGAGGCCAGATCGATCCCCATATGAGTGGCGTGGCTGATCACTTCATCCTGAAATTTATAGACCCGTCGATCTCCGAAATTCGCCCGCCGGGCAGAATTCGGCATACGCCCGAAAGCATCGTTCCAGAAAATCTGATTTTCCGTTTTCCGGCCATTGGCAAGAATAGTTCCGTTGTTCTGCGCCCGCAATGTGGTATTAATGAAGACAAACTGATCCGCAGGGGAGGCGTCTGCCGGAAATCCTTCCACCGAATAAAACTCCGGCAGTTTCATGGTTAAAAAATTCTCAGAAATATTGATGGTATCCGTGACAACCGCTTTTGCTCTGACATGATGGTAAAAACCGCTGGTGGCTTCATTCCCTGCCGCGTCAACCGCTTGGACAAGCAGGGTATCTGTTTTTTCGAAATCCAGGGGAACCGCAAAAAACGAGAGATAAATGTCATTTTCGCTGAAATGCCCGGAATAACCGGGGAATAAATCTTCTCCGACAACAACACCGCTTTTTCGACAGGGCTCGGACAATTTATAAATGACCAGTCCGGACCCGCCGGGGGCCACATTGTGCTGGGTGCTGAGCACCGAAATCGCTGGCGACCGGGTATCAAAAACAATCTCCTTTTCGAGAAAAGTCTCGTTTCCCTTCCACCAGTTGCGCCAGGAATAATCTCTTGCCAGAATTTTGAATATGGCGGGTCCGTCTGACAATCCAAGTTTCCGTGCGTTGATATCAAGGGTGATCGGGAACCGTTGAACCGTCCCCACACCCGTTAACCCGGCTGAGGGAAACTTGTCATCCCGAAGCACGACATCTTTGCCGTTTTGCAATACGCTGATCCGAAGCTGCTTGATACCATTTCGGGTGTCTTCCGCATACCCGTTAACCGTAAACTGGGACGGCACTGTTTCAGAGGGAAAGCTCAGCTCAACAGCCGGCGGTTTCCCTTCCAGTTTGGCAACACATACATAACCAACAGGGACAATCACTGCCACAGCCAGTATAATCAGCAGCCATCTTTTCAGGTTTTTACCCTTGTCCCGTTTTTTAAACATCATATACAAACCTCCGGTGCGGCGTTTCAGCGCCTGCCCCATGGCGGGCCAACACAAATTTTTTATTTTTAACAGGTATACCCATGCTTGGCAAGGCCTTATTTAGCGAAATTTTACCAGCTTGACTTTTGAACAGACGCAGGGTAACAGGTGCATTAACCTGAAAGCGAATGATGAAAAAGCCGGCTGGTAGGACAAAAAAAATGAATGCCAGTTGCTCCGGCCGGAAATTATCAGACGGACCCCATAAAACGGTTCCGGAGCACTGTTCTAACAAAACCAATGAGGTATTAGGAGTTTTAATGATAAACCCTGTCCCCATCAATAATCGGTTTTTCATCGGTCGTCCCGGGCCCTTTGCCCTGATTTCCGGCCCCTGTGTGATCGAAGATGAACAGACGACCTTTGATATTGCCCGCGAGCTGGCCAAAATCACGCGGGAGCTCGAGATCCCTTTCGTGTTCAAGGCGTCTTACGATAAAGCCAACCGAACTGCCATTGATTCATTCCGGGGCCCTGGTATTGCAAAAGGGCTTGAGGTTCTCGCCGCCATCCGTAAGGAACTTGATGTCCCCGTGATTTCAGACGTTCACCAAGTCAGTGACATTGAAACGGCCGCAAACAGCCTGGATATTCTTCAAATACCGGCATTTTTGTGCCGCCAGACAGACCTGGTGGTGGCGGCCGCCCGCACCGGAAAACCGATTAATGTAAAAAAGGGGCAATTTTTAGCGCCCTGGGACATGAAAAACGTGGTGAACAAAATCCTATCCACCGGCAACCAAAAGATTACTTTAACCGACAGAGGGGTTTCTTTCGGCTACAACAATCTTGTTACGGACTTCCGGTGCATCCCGATCATGCACGAAACCGGTTGCCCGGTCATTTATGATGCCACCCACAGTGTTCAGCTGCCCGGCGGGGCAGGCACCGCATCCGCGGGACAGCGGGAATTCGTTCCCACCCTTTCCCGGGCCGCCATTGCCGCAGGCGCGGACGGGTTGTTCATTGAAACCCATACAAATCCGGATAAAGCGCTTTCCGACGGGCCCAATGCCATGCGCCTGGCGGACATGGAACAGCTTTTGACTGAGCTGAAAGCCATAGAAAATGCGTTGCAGTCAACCGGCACATTTTAATAAATATCAAAAACTTAAAGTTTATTATATAAAGTGATACGTTGATCGATGAATCCAAGGATTTTTGCTGACATCAAATTACTGCTTTTGGATGTGGACGGTGTATTAACTACCGGACAAATCATTTATTCCGGCGACAGCATCGAAACAAAAATTTTCAATGTCAAAGACGGCCTGGGCATACGGATGCTGCAATCTGCCGGCATTGCCGTGGGAATTGTGACGGGCCGCACATCCGAAGCCCTTCACACCCGGTGCCGGGATCTTGGCATTACCATGATTTATGACGGTGTTGAGGAAAAAGGAAAAATCCTGAACGAAATTTTAGCCGCCACCGGATGCCGCAGCACTGAAGTCGCCTTTATGGGCGATGATCTGCCGGATATTTCCCTGATGCGAAAAGTCGGCGTCAGCGTTGCGGTTGCCGATGCCCATGACGCTGTAAAAAATGCGGCCAGGATCATCACGAGCCGCGTCGGAGGGATGGGGGCTGTTAGAGAAGTTTGTGAAATGATTCTGGATGACAAACAGCTGCTTGAAAAGATGATTGAAAATTGCCACTGAATTCAAAAGACAGATCCCGGACAATCAATTATTTTGTTATCGGTTGCCTGCTCCTTCTGATTGGCGGCCTGATGATCATTTTTATGAGGCACCGGGCAGCCATGAAAAATGTTGCCCCTCCGACCCTTCCGGAAAAAACGGAAGCTGATCTTTCAATTAATCATTTTCAACACGTGGCAACAGAAAACGGAATTAAAACGTGGACCCTTGAGGCGGCGTCCGCCCGTTTGTATTCTGCCCGGAATATCGCTGAACTGAAGGACATTTCGGTTATTTTTTATCGAGAAAACAACCAGAATATCTCCATGACGGCAAACAGCGGTGAATTAGATACCCAGACCCATAACATGGCCCTTTCCGGCGATATTATTGCTCTGATGAAGCCCTATCGCCTGACAACCGAACGCTTGAATTATGATCATCACTCGCGTATAATAGCCACCCAGACACCGACCGAAATCAAAGGCGACGCGCAATGGTTCAAAGCCGATACACTGGAGTATAATATTGATTCACAGATTATCAGATGTAGTGGAAACGTTGAAGGCGCATTCATTGAAAAAAACCGCTGATATCCTGCTGATATGTTTGCTTGCCGTTTTCGGGGCAGGCGCAGGAACCCTCCTGCTCATCCCCGGAGCGGCTCTGGCTGCCCAGGAAACCCGGCCGGCCGGTCTTACCAGCCTGCACATCACCGCGGACCGACTGACCGCGAACCAGAACAATCAGCATGTTGTTTTTTCAGGACATGTGATCGCGCTTTATGACGGAAAAAAGATTACCTCTGATCAGCTGCAGGTATTTTATGATAGGGGCTCTGAACCCATCGAGATCGGCAATACCGATAATTCCGGTGTGAAAAAAGTGATTGCATCCGGCAACGTATTTATTGAATTTGAGGACAAAACCGCCACCTGTGAACAGGCGGTCTATGTGGCCGCCACCAGCGTAATGATCTTAAGCGGCACGGAGGTCAAACTGCGAAGCGATACCAACTATATCACCGGCACCAAAATCACCATCAATCAAGACAGCGGCCAGATACTGGTTGACGGCACCACCGAAAAAAGAGTGAATGCGGTATTTCAACCGGAAGCGAATAATTCAGAAACTGATTAATGCACGTTGACCCGAAATGACAACCCTCGCTCTCCATCATCTTGTAAAAATTTATAACAAGCATCGGGTGGTCAACGATGTGAGTCTTGAGATCACCAGCGGAGAAGTCGTGGGTCTTCTCGGGCCCAACGGCGCCGGAAAAACCACAACTTTTTATATGGCAGTGGGATTGATACGACCGGATGGCGGTGATGTGTTTCTTGATTCTGAAAACATAACAGATTATCCTATGTATAAACGCGCCCGCAAAGGGGTCGGATATCTTCCCCAGGAGCCGTCCATTTTTAAAAAACTGACAGTAAAAGAAAACCTGATGGCAATTCTTGAGTCACTGCCGATTCCCCGGCATGAGCAGTTGCATAAAGCAGATATCCTGCTGGATGAACTCGGCATTAAGCGGCTGTCCTCGCAAAAAGCAGCGGTGCTTTCCGGCGGCGAACGTCGACGGCTGGAAATTACCCGGGCACTGGCCACGGATCCGTCTTTTATTCTTCTGGACGAGCCTTTTGCCGGCGTGGATCCGCTTGCTGTGATTGATATCCAGAATATCATCAACCATCTTGCCGGGCGCAACATCGGGGTGGTCATTTCCGACCATAATGTCCGGGAAACGCTGGGTGTCTGCGGGCGGGCCTATATTCTGAGCCAAGGGCAGATTGTGGAATCCGGCACTCCCGAGAAAATCGCTGCCAGTCCCACGGCAAGAGAAATTTACCTGGGTACGGAATTTAAATTATAACCAATGGCAATTGAACTTCAGCAAAATCTTCGGCTCCAGCAGCAGCTGGTAATGACGCCTCAGCTTCAGATGGCGATCAAGCTCCTGCAGCTTTCCCGGCTTGAACTGGTGGAAATGATCCAGCAGGAGATGGAGACCAACCCCACCCTGGAAGACGCGCACACTGTTTCAGGGGATGAGGAGGTCGAAAAACCGGAAACTGAACGGTTGACCACCAAAGAAGTCTCCATAGAGGAAAAGTTTGATAATTATCTCGACTGGCAGAACTATCTGGATGAATTCAATTCCACCGGCAAAATCCATTTTGAAAGCGAACAAAAAGATGCGCCGGACCTCGAAGCATTTACCACAAGCAAAACGTCCCTGGCCGATCACCTCCGGTGGCAGCTACTGATGACCCAGCCCACTGCCGAAGAAGAGGAGATCGGCAGCCTCATTATCGGCAATATAAACAAGGACGGCTATCTGGATGCGTCTGTGGAGGATATCGCATCAGCCGGCGGGCATCCGGACGACCAAATCCGCAAGATGATACAACAAATCCAGACCTTTGATCCGCCGGGGGTTGGTGCGTCGGATCTCAAAGAATGCCTCCTGCTCCAAACCGCGTTTTTGGAGGTTGAGAACCCCCTGGTTGACGATATTATCCGAAATCACCTGAAAGAACTGGAGACAAAGCAATACAAAATCATTGCCAGGGCATTAAAATGCGACATTGACAGCGTGGTGGCCGCGGTTAAAATCATCCAGAGCCTTGACCCGAAACCCGGGGACAAGTTCAATGACGACCAGCAGATTTATATCACACCCGATGTCTATGTGTATAAGGAGGGCGATAATTATCTCATTTTGCTCAATGACGATGACATCCCGAAACTGCACATCAATTCCTATTATAAAAAAGCGGTACGCCGGGGGGAAAAAGTAGCGGAAGAGACAAAAACCTATCTCAAAGACCGGCTCAGATCCGCGGAATGGCTGATCAAAAGCATCCACCACCGCCGGAAAACCATCTATAATGTCATGGAAAGCATTGTAAAATTCCAGCGGGACTTTTTCGATCACGGCATTGCCCATCTCAAACCCATGGTGCTTCGGGATGTGGCGGATGATATCGAAATGCATGAGTCCACCATCAGCCGGGTGACCACCAACAAATATGCGTACACGCCCCAGGGAATTTTTGAGCTCAAATTCTTTTTTAACAGCTCCATTAACTGCTCAAATGGCGGATCCATCGCGTCTGCCAGCGTTCAGGACAAAATAAGAAAGCTCATTGAAACAGAAAACCACAAAAAGCCCTTCAGCGATAAAAAAATTACTGAAATTCTAAAAGCCGAGGATATTCACATCGCCAGGCGAACCGTGGCAAAATACCGGGAAATGATGGGAATTCTTCCTTCTAGCAAACGTAAACAATATTGAGGAGGACGTCTTTTATGCAAATATCGGTGACATTTAAAAACATTGATCCCTCCGACCACCTGAAATCGTATGTTCAGAACAAGCTCAACAAACTTGATAAGCTGCTCGAAAACCCGGCTGAAGCCAATGTCGTGCTGTCCGTTGAAAAAATCCGCCATATCGCGGAGATTAAAATTATCGGCGACCGCTTAAACATTAACTGCCGGGAAAAAACCGGCGATATGTATTCATCCATTGATCTGGCCCTAGACAAACTGGAGAAACAGATTAAAAAGACCAAACAAAAAATCAGAAACCATCGCCAGGGCTCCCGGTCGGAAACCCGGGACCGGGATGTGGCCGCTGAAACGCCAGCGTCCGCTCCGCTTGAGGAAGCCGGCGAACCGCGCATCAAAATCCAGAATATCGAGTTTAAACCCATGGATGTGGAAGAAGCCAGCCTTCAGATGGATCTGGTGTCAGACAACTTCATTGTATTTACAAATTCAATCACCAACAAGGTAAACGTCCTTTACCGAAGAAATGACGGCGATCTCGGGCTGATCCAGCCGACCACCTGACACTATCGTCACCACCTAACTATTCGCCTGAACTAAGATAAAATGAAAATACTTGATTTTATAGACCCACAAAATATCTGTACGGATCTAAAAGCCACTGATAAAAAAGGGGTTCTGGAAGAACTGACCCGACCGGTGGCTGAATTGACCAATCTCGAACACAAAGAACTGGTACGGGTGCTCATTGAACGCGAGCATCTCGGCAGCACCGGCATCGGTAACGGCATCGGCATTCCCCATGGCAAGTTGAAAAATCTGCCAGCCCTCATCCTCGGGGTGGGCCTGAGCCGGAAAGGCGTAAATTTCGACGCCATTGATAAAAAACCGACGCATATTTTCTTTTTGCTGCTGACGCCTGATAAATCAACTGACCTTCATCTGAAGTTACTGGCCCGGATTTCAAAAATGTTAAAAGAAAATTCATTCAGGGAAAAACTGATGGCCGCTACCGAAAAGGAGGATGTTATTCACCTGATCCAGGACATTGATGATGATTTTTAAAGATCTTTCACCCTGCTGTCAGTCCGTTCGGATGTTGTTTTATTCATCTGAAATCAACCGCTTTAAACGATATCCGGCACCATACCCAACACTTAAGTGCTTTTGCAGAATCATCTGATCATCGACAACAATGATAAACAAAAAAATAATTATCATCTCCGGATTGTCCGGATCCGGTAAAAGCACCGCCATTGCCGCCTTTGAAGACTTGGGTTTTTACTGTGTCGATAATATGCCGGTGGAACTCCTTCCCAAATTCCTTGAAATACCGATTCACCGGGATACGGAAATTAAAGGCCTTGCGTTTGTGATGGACATCCGGGAGAAAGGATTTCTGGAAGCCTGGCCGGCTGTTTTTGAAAATCTTCAGCATAGAGGGCATCAGTTTGAAATTCTTTTTCTTGAAGCGGAAGAAACGGTTTTGCTCAAACGGTTCAGCCAGACCCGACGGCATCATCCCCTGGTGCGTGACAAATCCCTGCTTGACGGCATCCGCGAAGAAAAAAAATTGCTTGAGCCATTAAAACAAGCCGCTTCAAGAATTATTGATACCACCGATTATAACCTCCATGCCTTGAAATCCGTTATTTTTAATTTCGCGCAGAATATGGTCGATGCTGTTTCCATGCGCATTAAGGTAATGTCTTTCGGCTTCAAGCATGGCATTCCGCATGATACGGATCTGGTTCTGGATGTCCGCTTTTTATCCAATCCGTATTTTATTCCGGAACTTAAAGATTTTACCGGTCTGGACGAACCGGTTAAAAATTATGTCCTCAGCCATGATACCACGCACACTTTTTTGGCCAAATTGAAAGATCTTATTGATTTTTTAATTCCCTTGTATGAAAAAGAGGGCAAATCTTATTTAACAATTGCAATTGGTTGCACAGGCGGCCGGCATCGCTCGGTTGTCATCGCCGAATCTATCTACAATCATATCAACAAACCCGGCCGGCCCGCGGACATTAATCACCGGGATGTTGATATCAAAACGTAAAAACCAGGACTCTCTATGATTGGCATCGTCATTGTCGCACACGGTCAGCTTGCAGACGTACTTGTGGAAACCGCTACCACGATTATCACCAAAAAACCGGAGTCCGTTGTTTCGGTATCTTTAGATCTCGCCGAACCGGTGGATAAACTAAGAAAAAAAGTTTCAACCAGCATCAAATCCGTTGACTCCAACAAAGGCATCCTGATTCTGACCGATATGTTTGGCGGAACTCCGTCCAACTTAAGTTATACGTTTCTTGAAGAAGGACGCATTGAGGTAATTTCCGGCGTGAACCTGCCGGTACTGTTAAAAGCCATCAATATCCGGGAAAAAGATATGGATCTTCAACAGATGGCAAAAACCATTGAAACATACGGGAAAAAAAGCATTTCTCTGGCCAGTAGTATCTTAAAAGGGGAAAAAAGAACCTGACGCATGCCGGATTTCACGGTTACCGCCATGACGGAAAAAGATATTGACGCGATCTTGGATATTGAAATCGCCGCATTCAAGCGGCCCTGGGCACGATCTTCTTTTATGGCGGAACTCGCCTCTCAGTATTCCCGGGGTTTTGTTATGTGGCGGGAAAATGCTTGTAAAACAGATCAGATTGTAGCATATCTCTGTTTCCGTTTTGTCGTTGACGACATTCATATTTTGAAAATAGCAGTGGCACCGGCCCATCGCAAAAATGGATATGGCCTTCAGTTGCTGCGTCATTGTCTTGCCATTGCAAAAAACTGCCATGCCAGGACCGTCTTTCTTGAAGTCAGACAATTGAACGCGGCGGCCATCGGCCTTTATCAAAAAACAGGATTTTACATAGAAGCAAACCATTCAGATTATTATTCAGATACGCACGAGGACGCCATCCTTATGCGGAAAAACATTTTAAAGGAGGGATATAAATGACAACAAAAATAGCCATCAATGGGTTGGGACGAATCGGCAGACTGGTGTTTCGAGCCGCTTTGAAACGTCCTGAACTCGAGATTGTTGCGGTCAACGATTTAATGGACCCGGCATCCATTGCCCATCTCCTGACCTATGACTCGGTGCATGAAAAATTGGATGTTGAAGTGACTCCCAAAGAAAATGCCATTGAAATAGAAGGCAAATCCATTGCGGTTTTTTCAGAAAGAGATCCGGCAAACCTGCCGTGGCAGAAATATAATGTTGATATTGCCGCTGAATGTACGGGGCTTTTCCGGGATCAGGCATCCGCCGGGAAACACCTCGCCGCAGGCGCCAAAAAAGTCATCATCTCAGCCCCGGCCAAAGATCCGGACGTTACCATTGTGATGGGTGTCAACTCAGACACTTATGATTCCAACACCCATCATATTATCTCTAATGCATCCTGTACCACCAATTGTCTGGCGCCCATTGCCAAAGTACTGAATGATGAGTTCGGCATTGTCGCGGGTCTGATGACCACTGTTCACTCGTATACCGGCGATCAGCGCCTGTTGGATGCTCCGCACAAAGATCTCCGCCGGGCACGGTCCGCGGCATTGTCCATGATTCCCACCACCACCGGTGCGGCCAAAGCCGTCGGCCTGGTTCTGCCGGAACTGAATGGAAAACTAAACGGCCTGTCCATCCGGGTGCCGACCCCCAATGTATCAGTGGTGGATCTGGTGGTGACCATCAAAAAAACCGGATTGCGTGCTGATGACATCAATGCGGCCCTGAAAGCTGCTTCGGAAGGTCCTCTCGCCGGCATTCTGGGTTACAGTGAACTGCCGCTGGTTTCCAGTGACTTCAACGGCTGCCCCCTCTCCTCTATCGTGGATGCGCCCACCACTTATGTTATCGATAACATGGTGAAAGTGCTTTCCTGGTACGACAATGAGGCTGGATATTCCACACGGATGGCGGATCTCGCAGAACTGATCGGCAAACAGCTGTAAAAGCAATTATCAACAAGGAGTAGAGATTATGGTTCATCGCACCCCCCTGATTGCAGGCAACTGGAAAATGTTTAAAACAGGGGCCGAAGCAACCGATTACGCAAAACAGCTGATCGACTTGACCAGAGACCAGGACACCGTTGACATCATGATCGCGCCGCCGTTTACTGCGTTGGCCCTGGTATCTGAAATCGTCCGAGATACCCCCATCGCCCTCGGGGCTCAGAACCTTTTCTGGGAAAAGGAAGGGGCCTTTACCGGAGAGATTTCCGCTCCCATGCTGGTTTCAGCAGGATGCCAGTACGTCATTATCGGGCATTCGGAACGGCGTCAGTATTTCGGAGAAACCGACCAAACCGTGAACCGCAGATTAAAAGCGGCCGGCAAGGCCGGTCTCATACCTATTTTGTGTGTGGGAGAAACCGAGGTTCAGCGGGAAGATGAAAAAACATTTTCCGTACTTGACAAACAAATACGAAACGGGTTAGAAGGCTTAACTCTGGATGAGCACCTTGCGCTTGTTATTGCATACGAACCCGTGTGGGCCATTGGTACCGGGAAAACCGCAACGCCCGCGCAGGTCCAGGAAGTCCATGCCTACATCAGAGATCTGATTGAAAAAAGTTTTGGAAATATGCTTGCAAAATCAACCCGGGTTTTATATGGAGGGAGCGTCAAACCGGACAATGTGTCCGAACTGATGGCCCTTCCGGATGTGGATGGCGCGCTTGTCGGCGGAGCGAGCCTGCAACCGGAAACGTTCAGTAAAATCATTCATTTTTAATTCTTTATTTAATTGAGATTATGACCGCATTAATCGTAACCATACATGTAATTGTCAGTATCGCGCTTATTTTGATCGTTCTCTTACAAACAGGAAAAGGCGCGGACATGGGGGCTGTTTTCGGCGGCGCCGGCAGCCAGGCACTTTTTGGCACCACGGGTGCGGCAACCTTTCTGGGAAAGATGACCACTGTAGCGGCCGTCGTTTTCATGATCACCTCTTTGTCCCTGGCCTATCTTTCAAAAAGCGGCGGAGACTCAGTTGTATCAGACATAAAACCGACAACCCAGCAGACACAGCCATCGATTCCGGCCCTGCCTGATGAAGAGGCACTGCCGCCGGCTGTCACGGATACGCCGGCCGCCATGGATACCCAATCAGCGACCCAATCAGCGACCGGATCAGCGCCTGCGGACATACCAGTGGACACATTGCCGGATGATACAACACCGGCTGAAGCAGCAACCGACAACGCAATACCAAGTGAAGCTGAATCACCGGCACCCCAGGAGTCCCCAGCACCGACTGCAGAATAACAACCAACAACCCGTTGCCGAAGTGGTGGAATTGGTAGACACGCTATCTTGAGGGGGTAGTGGGTTACGCCCGTGCCGGTTCAAGTCCGGCCTTCGGCACCATAAATAACAAAACCGCGGTCTTTAAAGATCGCGGTTTTATAATTCTTTACCCCTTACAAATTCGCTGATAATGATACACACCTGTAAAACCCTCAAAAAAATAAAGTTCTACACTGTCAATCTCCCCCTGATAGTAATCACCATCCCCATCGGGTTTTTGTTTGAATTGATTGTGACGTTCCCCTTCATCATCGGCTGCGCCATCGACCGCATTAACGTAAGCCGGACATTCAAAGAAAACAGATAAAAGACTTATTCCCCCCTATGATTGATAGTTGGCATCATCCGCCAACTTATTCATCTTCGCAACAATGCATTTCTGCAATCTGTTTAAATCAATATTGGTAAACCGGACCCCGATTCCGCCTTTTGATACATGAACGGTTTGCCCGGAAGCCTGAATTTTAAAAACAGGCGAATCTGACTGGGGATCAAAATCAATAACAATATCGGCTTTGGCCGGAACCTGCACCAACTCATCGGTTTCGACAAACAATCCGTTCGACCCCAGGTTTTGAACTCTGCCCGATATAACCAAGTTGGAACGGGACCCTCCCCCGTAATCTTCGACAACCTTCAACGTAACCTTTGTGTCCGGCCATACCTGACTTCTGGTGTTCTTACGCTTATTTATCGCCATAAACAACGTCTCCCCTATCGGTATTGATTTATTCAGCAAGTCCCAGCATCGCGTCCAGCTTACCGTTCTGATCCAGACGATTTAAATCATCATATCCGCCGACATGATAATTCTCAATAAAAATTTGCGGAACCGTCCGCATACCATCACTTCTTTTGACAGATTCCGCTATCAGTTCAGGATTACCGTCTACTTCGAATTCAGTAAATGAAACGCCCTTACCTTTCAACAGGGCCTTGGCACGTATACAGTAAGGACAGGTTCTGGATGTATAAATATCAATTTTGATCATATCACACTCCTTCATTTCAGCTATATTCAGAAACTCTTTTTTCTAACATTGAAACAAACAGATGCCACCGGTGCCGGAAGGCTTCTATTGGCATGCTGTCCATGGTTCTCAGTTCAAGGGTCGGGCCCTTGAGATTAAACCGCACATCCGTAAACAGTGTTGTCATATGATACAAAAACGCATCAAAAGACAAGTCTGATGAACAGGCAAAGGGTACATCTTCCCCCAATACATGGGCATGGAGGGCAAAATCGATCAATCGCCGGATGAGCGCATCCGATGACCCCAGACGCTCATTGCAGCAAGGCGGCGTGCCGCAACGGCAGTCATCCGTATGCATCCAGATATCGCGGCGGTGGGCAGACATTTTAAACTCATCAGCCGCGGAAAGCCGGCATATTAAATTAAACAAGGGCAGAATATCGTCAAAATCCGAGATCATCACATGCAGATGAATGGACGCTGTTCCTTTCATCATTTCAAGCCCTCGGGTGCCAACCCTTGCCAGTCTCTCATGCAGCTTCACATAGCGCTCGGACGTGAGGCAAAGAGGGGCATTTGCGCGGTGCGGCATAAAATCAGTGCCAATATATTCAATCCCCAGATTTTCCCGGATCATTGTGTTTGTCTTACGGATAAATCGCAGCAACTCTTCAAACAATGAAGTCTCGTGCGGGTATAACGGTGGACTGCAGTATTCAATCTGCCCCCCCGGTTCAAAGGCTATCCCCATGCCCTTGTTCCCATAAAACATATCTTTGCCTGTGCGACATCCTTTTTTTTCAAGAAGATCTGCCACCGCCTGGACATCCTCGGCGGTTATCTCCCGGCCCGGCAAAAATTCATATTCAAATCCGTAACTTCGCTGCCCCCTGTTTTTTAGTTCAGACAACGCCTCGATATACCGGAGGGTAAACTGGTTGACCAGTTTTTCAACTTTTTCGTTCATACTTTAAAAATACCATCTACCCATAGTACTGTTGACGATACCTCAGGAAAAGAATGCCTCGTGCCACAAGGTGAATATGATAATGGCAAAAACCTGATCAGCCGATGAAACCAGTGTTTCCGGGCCAACTCCCCGGGCGGAAACCTGACGGGCAAGTATCCGGACATAATCCGGATCAAGAATCCCCTGGCGACGGATCGCATCGCCCCAAAGAATATCTTTCAGAAAATCAGGAAGGGTCTTCGGCGCCGACAACCAGTCCGCCATGGGAATGGTAAACGGCTGTTTCCGGCGATACGCGGTCTCCCGATCCAATATATCAAATTTTGCATATGTTCGGCCACAGATAAATTTTTCCCTGATGGCATCGGTATTGACTTTAAGTTGAACGGGAAGGGTTGCGGCAAATTCAGCCAGACGATAATCCAGAAACGGAGTTCGAGCTTCAAGGGAGTGCCTCATGGAAAGCCGATCCAGCCGCAAAATAACATAATCCGGCAGCCTGAAGCGGGTTTCATAGGCGATGAACTGGTTCACGGGGTCCTCTACGCCGGCAAAATCTGGTATGGCATCGACGTCATAAAAATTTCCCGGCAAATGGCAGCCGGTGAGGCGAACCACCTCATCAGGGTCGAATAAAATTTCATTTTGAATGTAGCGCGCTCCCGGGTCGTCTTTTCGCTGGACAAGATATCTTTTCAATTCCGGAAACGCCTGCAGAAGGGCCTGCTGGTGCTCTGGCGCTGAATGCTGAAACCGGACCGCTGCCTGTTCAATCATAAATTTGCGGTATCCGCCAAAAATTTCATCCGCCCCTTCTCCGGTCAGAACCACTTTCACCTGTTTGGCTGCCATCTCACAGACCATATCCGTGGGAATCAGGGTGCCTAAAGAAATCGGCTCTTCAAGGGATTTTACAATTTGTGGCAGCCGTTCTAACTCATCTTTCCGGCATAGCGTGGTGCTCAACACCGCAGAGCCGAACCTTGCCGGATGACGGGCTAAAAATTTGTTCACAGCGGATAGCTCATTGTATTGATTTTCTTCAAACGCAACGGAAAACAGAGGTACCGACGGCTGATAATCGGCAACCCGGGCCGAGACTGCTGAGGAGTCAATACCGCCGCTGATAAGAGATCCGACCTCCACATCTGAGCGCAGACGGATTTTCACGGCATCAGAAAACAGATCATAAAACTGATCTTCCGCCGCATCGGTGGACATATCCGGGTTCACCCTGTCCAGCCGGTAATCCCAGTATCGGTGGATCTGATATTTCCCGGTGGCCAGGTCATAATTTAGATACGCCCCCGGCGGAACACGGCGAATGCCTTCAAAAAGCGTTTCAGTGCCGGGGATATAGCGGTAGGTAAAATAAGTCGCAAGGCGCCGGGCGTTTAGTTCGGGACGCATATCGGATCCGGCGAAAATGGGCTTGATTTCAGATGAAAAAACAAACGACCGCTTGCCGGCGAAATAATAAAGGGGCTTGATGCCGAAACGATCCCGGAACAGCAACAGCCGGCGATTTCCAGGATCCAGTATGGCACCGGCATACATGCCATTCAGGTATGAGAAAAAATCAATTCCTTTGGCGCGGTATAAATGCAGCGCCACCTCCATATCTCCTTTTGAAATAAACGGTGCGTCTGCCACCACTTTTTTAAGTTCAATATAATTGTAAATCTGGCCGTTGCATAGGATCGCCGTGTCATCCGCATCACATTTTATGGGCTGCATGCCGGTTTCAAAATCCAGAATAGACAGCCGCACAAACCCGAGGCCAACGGATCTGCCACCGGTGGCGTACTGTTCTGTTCTTGAATCATCTGGCCCGCGATGCTCCAGAATTCGGTTCATGGCGTCCAGACGTCTGTTGATTTCCCATGGAGATACATCTGAGGAAACAATACCGCTAATGCCGCACATGAAAAATCACCCCTGACAAAAAATAAAGGCCTGAGCCAAAATGGAAAAGGCAGTATATAAAACCGCCCGTAAACATGGAAAAGAAACGATGCCGGGTGTACCAGAAAACCTCCCCGGACCGCAATAAAATTTTAAAATCAATCACCTGGCAATCACGGGGAAAAAAAATTAAACTGTGATATTGGATCGCGTTTATGATAAACTGTTTTAAAAAAAAACACTCGTGCGCTGGCCATGGCACGGTCATTTTTCAACCCAGCAAGATTTTTCGGTTTGAATATGGATACCACATTCCCGAAATTTTATAATATTAATTTTTTAAAGTTTTTTCGGACTGTTGTCGAAAATAAAAAAAAAACCAGAACGGACATTTTAATTCAGGCCAAAACACAGATAAAAGAAACAACACCTATCGAACGCTCTCTTAGATGCAAACGCTGCGGTTATAGGATTACCACCCGCAGCGCATCCATCACCGTCGGAAACGCCCATCAGCACACCTTTGCCAACCCTGCCGGTCTTCTTTTTGAGATCGGTTGTTTCCAATCCGCTCCCGGATGCCTCAACACGGGACCATTTACCGATGAATTTTCATGGTTTAAAGGCTATAAATGGCGGATTTCTATTTGTGAATCCTGTCTTACCCACGTGGGATGGATGTTTGGGTCGGCAACCCATCTTTTTTTTGGTCTCATTCTGGACCGGCTGACGGACTCACCGGACACGATTAATTTTCATTAATCGATACCAGGACAGATCCCAAACAATTTATTGACAATTCATCGGATTTTTTATAAGTAAAAATAACATATATTATTTAATTTTAGTTCGGGCCGAACACCAGTTATCCAGGACGAACGATTAAAAATAAACGCTTTCCTGCCGTACTTGAATAAAAGTCAAATAAATAATGAGGGGATCATGCCATACAAGCTGACCGGTACGTTGATTGCTTTGCTTTTTTATGGATTTTTATTCAATTTCTCTTTGTTCTCACCCCCCTGCCCGGCTCACGCCCAATTATTTGAGTTGTCGGAAATTCAAAACGGCATTTTTTTTCTTTCCCACAAAAATATGAACATCACCGCTGAGACCTTTCTCACAGACAAATACATAGATGAAGATCAGGCGCGGTACTTCAGCGAACTCTCAATTCCTGAAATCAATACCCCGGCTGACGGCAACTATCCTTTCACCCTGGTGGATCATTACATCCTGGATTCTGATCTGGAGATTCAGTACCATTATGATTCTATCCTGGGCCCTTATCCACCCGTTGAATATCTTAGCCGTCACGATATATCCATTTCCGATTATACAA
The DNA here is from genome assembly GCA_963675805.2 of Desulfobacterales bacterium. Taxonomy (GTDB): domain Bacteria; phylum Desulfobacterota; class Desulfobacteria; order Desulfobacterales; family Desulfosalsimonadaceae; genus SURF-3. Next base: position 667,565 of record CAXXNU010000008.1, read on the forward strand.
CTCAAAAATCTCCGCCGGAATTTTTTCTAAGAGAGATTAAAGGGAAAGACCCAATCCACGATGATAAAGTAAAAGCAGTTTCTTGGATATTAAATAATTACGAATACAGACAAAATGAACATATATACACCTATGATTATATCTATGGTCAAGGCAGTTTTAACAGCTATATGACAAATGCGTTTCTTCGAGTTAGTGGCAAATTTGCTGTTTGGTCCGGCGATACTCACTCTCCCTTGAAGACCGCTTTTTTTAAAATTTCCTCCAACAGATGCTTACCAGGTCTCAACATGGATAAAACCGGTGCCACTAAAATTATCAGAATCCCTTATGACACCTCCCATCCAGGTGTTTTCCCTGCACTACCGATTCTTTCTCCCCGCAGAAGTAATTGCTATTATCCCTTACCAAAAGAAAGAAATTCTGCCGCCGCAACCAACTGGAGCTACAATTACAACCTCCGGAACGCAGCTTTGGCCTCCGGTGAAGCCGGCGAGCGATCCGGGAACAAACAAAATAACAACACATCATGCCCGACCTGCAGATAAGATCGCTATATACCGCACTCCATCTAAATTTTTAAAATCTACCGGCTTCTGCTTTCACACGGCTCCGCATCATTGAACAATCTTCCATAGCAATAATTCTATTTCCCAGCGAAAAATGAGTAATTATTTATGAACTTTTGAATATTTTATATTGACATCGTCTTAAAAAAACCATATTTTTATAAGATTTATTTTTGACCAAACAACCATCATCCTTTTTACTGAGTTTATGAACACTGGATTTAACATGAAACAGACAATGCAAAAAGTAAGAAATATCGGCATCAGCGCGCATATCGATTCAGGCAAAACCACCCTGACCGAACGTTTTTTATATTTGACCAAAAAAATCCACCGTATCCACGAAGTCCGGGGAAAGGACGGGGTCGGTGCCACCATGGATTCCATGGAGCTTGAAAAAGAGCGTGGCATCACCATCGCGTCCGCAGCCACCTATTGTCAGTGGAAAGATCATGAAATCAACATTATCGATACCCCCGGACATGTTGACTTCACCATCGAAGTGGAACGGGCGCTGCGTGTGCTGGACGGCGCAATCCTTGTTTTATGTTCCGTGGGCGGTGTGCAGTCGCAATCCATTACCGTGGATCAGCAAATGAAACGGTATAAGGTCCCGTGCATCGCCTTTATTAACAAATGCGACAGAAGCGGTGCCGACCCGTTCCGGGTCATCGATCAGCTTAGGGAAAAACTCAATCACAATGCCGTGGCTGTCCAGATTCCCATTGGTCTTGAAGCCGATCTGGAGGGCATTATTGATTTGATCGCCATGAAAGCCGTCTACTTTGACGGAGAATTCGGGGATGATATCCGGATTGAGAATATTCCAGACGCCCTGCTGGACACTGCTATGGAAAAGCGTGAAGAACTGGTGGACGCGGCGTCCATGTTTTCCGATGAATTAACCGAGGCGGTCATTGAAGAAGCTGAAATCCCTCAAGACCTCCTTATCAGTGCCATCCGCACCGGCACCATCGCCCAGCAGCTGACACCGGTGGTCATGGGATCTGCCTATAAAAATAAAGGCATTCAACTTGTTCTGGATGCCGCCAATCATTTCCTGCCCTCTCCCCTGGAGGTTGACAATGAGGCACTGAATTTGGATGAAAACGAAGCCCCGGTTCACCTTTCCGGCCGAAAAGAAGATCCCCTCGTGGCATTGGCTTTCAAACTGGAAGACGGGCAGTTCGGCCAGCTGACCTATATTCGGGTCTATCAGGGAGAACTAAAAAAGGGGGACTCCTGCATCAATGTCAGAACCGGAAAAAAAATCAAGGTCGGCAGGATTGTCAGAATGCATTCAGATCAGATGGAAGAGGTGGATAGAATCGAAGCCGGATATATCGGTGCCCTTTTCGGTGTGGACTGTGTTTCCGGCGACACGTTCACCACATCCGGTTTGAATGTTTCCATGACCTCCATGCATATTCCCGAACCCGTGATCTCCCTTGCCATTAAAGCCAAAGACAATGCATCGGAAACCAGCATGGCAAAGGCCCTGAATCGCTTCACTAAGGAAGATCCAACGTTTCAGACCTTTATCAGCAAGGAAACCGGAGAGACCATTATCTCCGGCATGGGTGAACTGCATCTGGATGTTTATATCGAGCGCATGAAAAGAGAATACAAAGCCGACATTATTACCGGTGAACCCAGTGTGGCCTACCGTGAAACGATCACCGCCGTCACGCCCTTTGATTATACCCATAAAAAACAGACCGGCGGCTCCGGCCAGTACGGTCGCATTGCCGGAATTATGGAACCGGTGGCTGATGCGGAATTTGTGTTTGAAAATAAAATTACCGGCGGCGCCATTCCGACCCAGTATATCCCGGCGTGTGAAAAAGGCTTTGTCTCCTGTCTGGCTAAAGGCCCATGGATGGAATACCCGGTGACCGGCGTCAAGATCACCATTAATGACGGTGCCGCCCATTCCGTGGATTCCTCGGAAATGGCGTTCCAGGCGACCGCCCGGGGGGCTTTTCTTCAGGCCTATTTCAAGGCCCAACCCGTTCTCCAAGAACCCATCATGAAAGTGGTCATTGAAACGCCTGCCGAATTCCAGGGCAATGTGATGGGCTCACTGAACCAGCGACGGGGAATTATTATCGGTTCCCATGATGTGGGCCAGATAACCACCATCGAAGCCCAGGTCCCGCTTTCTGAAATGTTCGGATACTCAACCACCTTGCGGTCCATGACCCAGGGTAAAGCGCAGTTTACCATGGAATTTTCCACCTACAAACAGGTCCCCAAAAGTATTTTGGAAACCCTTGAAAAAAAAAATGAAAAAAAAACTAAAACCGGCACCTGATCGCTGAAAATTGCCGATTAATGATAAAATTCAACACGAAGGACCCGATATATGCTGAAAAACCAACTTATTCTGAAAGATCCCTTAAGTTTTCTGGGATATGACACCGACGATGCTGACAAAAAAGGCCGTTTTGGCGCTGTCACCTCCCGGGCCGGTGTGGGAAAAACTGCTTTTCTGGTGCAGATCGCCATCAGTTGCCTGCTCAAAGACAAAAATGTACTGCACATCAGCGTTCAAGACCCGGTGGACAAGGTCAATTTGTGGTATTCGGAACTATTTTTGAGCCTCACCCAGGCCAACGACCGCAAACAGTCGAAACAATTATGGGACCAATTGCTCACCCGTCGTTTTATTATGACTTTTGAGACGGAAAGTTTTGATTTCTCGAAATTAACAGCAAGAATCGAGGAACTGAGAACTCAAAATATTTTTACACCCCAAATCATCGTGTTGGACGGCCTTGCCATTGAGAACGCCATCCCGTCTGACCTCCATGCATTAAAAAATTTTGCACTGGAAAATCACTTTACGGTGTGGTTCTCCATCCGTACCCACCGGCACCAGGCCGATGATCCGGTAACGTTGCTCAAGCAGCTGGATACCGATAGTGAAGCCCCGCTTTTTGACATGGTCATCCAACTGCTGCCACTGAAAGACCAAATTCAGGTAAAACGCTTGGCCCTAGACAATCAGGACAATAGCACCCCTTCACTGCTTATCGATCCCGCTACCATGATGATCAAGGAATCCACGGATAAATAATTCCGGAATAGCAATTCCCTATCCCTTGGCCAGATGCCCCGCACAAAGACGCTTTTAAAACGTTTTTTACGGGGCATTTTTTTGCATTTTCCTTCTGCTGTTCTGAAATTGTGACCATGTCTGCCAATTCTAACAAAATGGAACCGCCCCGAAAATGGCTGATAAATCCCTTCTAATATCAACCAATCGACCGTCCAAAAATTTAAATCATTGTATTAGAGGCAAAACAATGGTATACAAAGTAAACTGATTTTTTTCAGGTCAATTTTATTTTTTTCCGTATCATATTAATCACTTAAAATATTAAAGCGCCATCAATACCAAGGGAGGAGCGACCTAAAATGAGCCAAAAAAAAATAATATTCACATTTTTATCGATATTATTCCTGTTGGTTCTGATAAAGCCAGGCGATTGCAGCGAAAAACCGACATGCGCCGTTTTACTGTTTCATCCGGACACAGCTTCTTCCGATATCTCCGAAAGCCAGATGTTATCCGGAGCCTATGCCCGGTTACTGGATCGCCTTGATATGTTTGAAGTGACTGATTACAAGGAGGTCGCGGACATTTTAAAAAGCAAAAATGTCTCTGAAATGGAAAGCACCTGTACGGATTTGGGATGCGCTTTAAAAGTGGGGAATAAACTGAATGTTGATTTCGTTATCTACGGCATCATCGGTAATGTGGGCAGTCTTTTTTCTCTGGATACGACCCTTGTTAACGTGGCCGGCGGCAACGAAACCCAGCATGCTGTCTACGATTTTGAAGGAACCCAGGGCGAATTTCTGAAAAATGCCCCGGCTGAAAACATTAAATCCCTGTTCGGTCTTTATGAAATTCCCTCGGCCCTGGAAGAACCGGTCCCTGCAACGGCAACGGCGGTTGCGACCCCAGAAACGGCCCAAGCCCAGGAGCAAAGCCCATTGGTGGAGGAACCGGAAGTATCTGAAAAATCCCGCACCCTTCGGTTCGGGCCGCGCATCGGGCTTGCCGCAAGCAATGACGGCGTTGAATTCGGGGGTGGGTTTGAAGTCCGGTTTTCAAAGCTGTCACTTCAGGTATTGTTGAATGGCGACGGCTTTGCCGGAGGCTGTTCCTTTTACCTTCAAGAAGAGGGAAATTCACCGTTCATATCCCTTGCCGGCTCCTACTATGACACGGAAAATAATGGCGTTGATGAAATCGGCCGCATTTACGGCCTGATTCTGGGGTATCGCCTGGGTTTTGACACATTCATGAAGAAGGACTTTGCACAAAACATGGACGCCCGCATTGGCGTTGGCGCAGGATATGTGAACTGGGATCAGACGGAACTCAATAAAAACGGAAAAAAAGACAGTGATGAGGAATTTATTCCGCTCTTTGAAGTGTCCCTTGGGTATATGTTCTGACACTATCAACCTGAAATCAGGTTCAGTCCATTTTAAATAATCCTTTCAATTTCACTATTCCAAAGCGGGGGCCGGATAACAAGGCACCCGCTTTTTTTATTGTGTTGACGCAAAAATTTCTCAAAGCAACTGATTGACTTATTGATACGCATTTAATACAAAAACCGGTAACAACCGGACAGGCTTTGAAAAACGGTTATCATCACCTCGGTATTTGAGCAGCCTGTTCATAGCCCTTAAAACGGCATTCACACAGGAGGTTTACTTTGTATTCAAAAATACTGATGCTTCACTTTCCCGGCCGTGAAGTTGAAAAACCCGTGGTCTGTCATCTGACCAAATATTATGATCTCACATTCAATATTTTAAAAGCCACGATCCTTCCGCGGAAAGAAGGAATTATGGTGCTGGAGCTGTCCGGTTCCAGAAAGAACTTAAAAAATGCAGTGGCGTACCTCGAAGAACAGGGAGTCATCGTAAAAAATGCTTCCCAGGAAATCACCCGGGACGAAAATAAATGCATCCATTGCGGCGCCTGCACGGCGGTCTGCCCGACCCAGGCCCTGTACATCAGCCGCCCGGACATGTATGTTAAATTTGACAAAAAAAAATGCACTGTCTGTGAACTGTGTATTCCCACATGTCTGACCCGCGCCATGAAAATCCAACCCACGACTGAATCCCTGTTTGATGAATGAAACCAAAAGCTGCAATTGCTATCAGTGGCGGTATTGATTCGCTGGTTGCTGCGTTTCTTTTAAAAAAAAAGTACCGTCATGTGGTGGGATTGCATTTTGTAAACGGGTATGAGCCAATCCCTTTTTGCGATCCTCTGTCACTGGATACTGCCGTTGAAACGACCGGCCCGCAAACATCCGTTGGCGAACTGCCGCCCGATCATCCTTTGTTTCCCATTCAACAACAGCTGGACATTCCCATTTACCTGGTAGATGTCCGCAGGGCATTTCAGCAGACAGTCGTGGATTATTTTGTAGACAACTATCTCAGGGGCAGGACCCCCAATCCCTGTCTGCTTTGCAACCCATCCATTAAGTTCGGTGTTCTTCTCGATCAGGCAAAACACATGGGGGTTGACTATTACGCCACCGGCCATTTTGCAAGAATCCGCCAAAATGAAAATCGCTGGGTGCTGCAAAAAGGCATGGATCCCGTTAAAGATCAGACCTATTTTCTGGCCATGGTGCCCCAAAGCGTGCTGCCTTTTATCCGCTTCCCTTTGGGTGACATGACAAAACAAGCCGTTATGCATGTGGCAGAGAAACACCATCTGACACCGGTATTCAAAAAAGAAAGCCAGGATGTGTGTTTTATCCAGGACAATGACTATGCCCGCTTTATTTCCAACCGCGCGAAAATAGACGGATCACCGGGTCCCATCACCGACACCGGCGGAAATGACATCGGTACCCATAACGGACTCTATCATTTTACCATTGGCCAGCGCAGAGGCATCAACTGCCCGGCCAGTCACCCCTATTATGTGATCGGCATTAATACCTGCGAAAACCGTTTGATTGTGGGGCCCAAAAAAGAGTTAGATAAAGACCGGCTTCAAATCCGGCACATTAACTGGTTTATCCAAAAACCGGAAACCCCGCTCCCTGTTTTCGTCAAAATCCGATATCAACATCAGGCAGCCGAGGCAACACTCATCCCCACAGATGACAATGGGGCTGTGATCCGCTTTAAATCTCCGCAGCAGGCCATTACTCCTGGTCAGGGCGCGGTCTGTTATGTTAACGATACCGTGGTGGCCGGCGGGTGGATTGATGAATAACATCTCTGAAAATTCTTTTAACGTGCAGACAATTACCTTGGGCTGCAAGGTCAATCAGTTTGATTCTGAAGCCATTTCCGCAAGTTTTCATTCTCTGGAGCAACCGGTTCAGAACCGCCCCGCCCCCAAGAAAGAGGTCTTTGTGATCAACACCTGCACCGTCACCCGCAAAGCCGCTATGCAGTCCCGGCAGGCCATCCGCAAAGTAATCCGCGAGAATCCCGACGCCATCATTATTGCCACCGGCTGTTATGCCCAATCCGAGCCCCATGCCTTAAAAAAAATCAAAGGCCTGGATTATATCATCGATAATTGCGAAAAACACCGGATTGCAGAAATTCTTCAAGCGCCTGAAGCCACAATAAAAAAATCATATCCTGTGGTTTTTCATCATGACATCCGCAAAGAAAAACGCCTGGTTCACTCTCTTGTGCCGGTGGTTGAAAACAGAACCCGCCCGTTTATCAAAATTCAGGACGGATGCGACAATTTCTGCACTTACTGCATTGTTCCCTTCACCCGGGGTCCCAGCCGCAGCGTGCCGCCCGCGGACGTGCTTCACATGATTGCGTCACTGCCTGCGGAAAAACGAAATGAAATCGTTTTAACCGGCATCCATCTTGGAAAATACGGATTGGACCTTTCACCTCCGAATACGTTGCTCGATCTGCTCATCCGAATTGAAACGTCCGAGATTGTGGACCGAATTCGACTCTCGTCCATTGAACCGGTGGAGCTGACGGACGCGCTTTTGGAATATGTGGCCCATTCCCCCATCATGTGCCGTCATTTCCACATTCCGCTTCAAAGCGGGGACCCGCAGATTCTAAAAAAAATGAACCGGCCCTATGATCCGCTATTTTTCAGAAAACTCATCCAAAAAATCCACCACACCATTCCTGATGTTGCCATCGGCGTTGATATCATGGTAGGGTTTCCCGGAGAGACAGAAGATGCGTTTATGAATTCCGCTGCTCTCATCGCTGATCTTCCGGTCACCTATCTTCATGTTTTTCCTTTTTCATCCCGGCCGGGAACAGCAGCCAGCCATTATCCGGATCATGTCAAGCCGGAGATAATCAAAAATCGACGCAACCATCTGCTGAAATTGGGAAAACAAAAGAAAACGGAATTCTATAAAAAAATGGTCGGCACCACCCTTGATGTACTGATCGAAAACAAACGCGATGCGAAAACGAAAAAATTATCCGGCGTGAGTTCAAATTATGTAAGGGTCCTGGTCGAAGGGGATCACCGGTTGAAAAACAGAATCGTTCCATGCCGCATCACCCGCATCATCAGTCCCGACGCCGTCAGTGGGGAACCCTGCCTTTGATTTTAACGCCGGTGAAACGCTGGGCAGATTGTCCTGTCAGCCGCCAAAATTTTACAATCCGATGAGGTCCGAAATGACAGAGGAAGAAAAAAAAGACAATGTATTGTTCACCATTTCAGAACTGGCTGATGAGCTGGATATCAGCACCCGGGCGATTCGTTTTTACGAAGAAAAGTCCCTGATTCTGCCCAAACGAACCAAAGGAAACCACCGGGTGTATGACAAGCGGGATCGGGCCCGGCTTAAGCTCATTCTCCGGGGCAAACGCCTGGGATATTCCCTGGAAGAAATCGCAGAGATGATCGGTTTGGCCAACTTCAATATGGAAGAAGCCCAGCAACTGAAAAAAACATTCGCTTATGGCAAAAAAAAGCTGCTCGAAATTGACGAACGCATGCAGGAACTGCAAATCCTCAAGGAGGATCTGCTGGCCATCCAGCAAAAAATATCAAACCGTATGAAAGAGCTCAATATCACATAAATCCGAATAAACAAAAAAACCTGAGGAGAAAGACACCATCATGGCAATTATTGAATGGCAAAAAGACGACACCATTGCCGTCATCAAACTCAACAACGGTGAAAACAGACAAAATCTTGAATTTGCCCAATGTTTCACCCGAATTTTAGATGAAATCATTGAAGATAACGCCGTCACCGCGGCCGTCATCACCTCTGCGGACGAAAAATTCTGGTCCCTCGGGGTGGACATCGACTGGCTGGGTAAACAGTTTGGGGAACAGAATTTCGACAACATCAAAAAATTCATGTACGGCATGAATCAGGTATTTACAAAACTCCTGCTCCTGCCGGTGCCGGTGATTGCCGCTATCAACGGGCACGCCTTTGGCAACGGCGCCATTCTTGCCTGTGCCTGTGATTTTCGGCTCATGAAATCCGACCGGGGATATTTTTGCTTTCCGGAAGTGGATCTGGGCATCCCCTTTCTGCCGGGCATGGTCGCGTTTGTGAGAAAAGCCGTGCCGGAATACAAATTCAATGAAATGAAGCTGACCGGAAAACGGGCTGGTGCGGCGGAGCTTGCGGAGAGCCATGTCATACTGAAATCATGCGCCAACGAGGAAGAACTTATGGCCGAATCACTGGGATTTGCCAGAACCTTCACCAAAAAACGGGGCATTTTCGGCGAACACAAAAAACGAATGCACAAACATATTGTTCAGGTAATGGAAACAGAAGACCCGGAATTCATCGAACCATTGTTTCTGATGATTCAGGACTGAGCAGATGCCATAGGAATTTAGCGCGAAAAACCCGAAACCTGTGCTTCCTCCCCATTTTCCGGGTTTTTATTCGCATTTCAGGCGCAATGCATGAGGTAATGCCCGGGCTGATATTTCCCTGAATCAATGGTGCCGGATATTTTCTGCGCCATTGTTTCAGGAAAATGCGGACACATTAAAAAATTTAAGGGTCTCTTTGGCCGCGCGGATATACTCTTCGCGGCTGACCTGCATCATGGGCCGGAAAAAATTTTCACCGGACACAAAATTGTGGATGGCGTTCATGATGGACAAGACCTTCATTTTCGCGTCAAACGGTACATTTTTGCGGTCCTCGGAAAGCCCCATGGAAAAAGCAATATCAGAAATGTATTCCGGCACCTTAAAATCCAGCACACTGCCGTGCCGCATTTTGGTGAAATACCGGAACAGGGTGAGATTGGATATTTCCGGATTTTCAAACAGATAATCCGCCATCTCATCTAAAGCAATGCGGATTCTTTCCTCCAGAGGCCGGCCCTTGATCATTTTTTCCACTTCAATGAGTTTCTGGCGCATGCCTTCGGTCACATCCATAATGACCGCCTCATACAGATCGCCCTTTTCCCCCCAGTGATAATACAAGGTGGAAATATCAATCTTCACCGCCTTTGCAATCATCCGGGTGGTTGTTCCGTGAAACCCGTATTCACCGAAAATTTTCCGGGCCGCCGTGAGAATTTTGGCCTTCATGGAGTCTGGATTCTGTTTTGCCTTTTCAAGAGAAGATGCCATTTATCCGCCTTGCTATTGTAAATTTTTATTAAATTTAGAGGATGCCCTGCTGTTCAAATGCCGCTATTTCATCATCCGTATAGCCGTATTCCCTGAGAACGGCCGTCGTATTTTCACCGTAGCCCGGTGGCAGGGTGCGCACGGAGCCAGGGGTTTTGCTCAGTTTTACAGGGGTTCCCAGAAATTGGCGGGTTCCGCCCTTTGGATCAGTTAGCTCAACCACCATTTCCCGTTCTTTAAACAGGGGGTCTGATAACGCTTCGTCCAGATTCCGGACCGGTCCCCAGCAAATGTCAAGCCGGGCAAAAACATCGCACCAGTGGTCCAGCGGCTTTTCAGAAAACTTTTTCATCAGAAATTCGATAATTTCCTCTCTTCTGACATCATCATACTGAAGGGCAACATATTCCGGCTTTTCAAAATAATCGCACAAATTTTTCCAAAACCGGTTCTCAACCGCGCCGATGGATAAATACCGATTGTCCGAAGTCTCATAGGTATTGTAGCAGGCGTAACGGTGGGATAAAATGGAATCCGCGCGTTTTACCGGCATCCCGGTGACCTGTCGGATGCTCAAAACCAGAGAAAGGAGGCTCAGGGCGCCGTCGGTCATGGAAATATCAATATACTGGCCTTTGCCTGTCTGGTGCCTGTTTTGCAGCGCCATCAGAATGCCGATTACCCCGTACATGCCGCCGCCGGCGAGATCGGCAATCTGAAACCCGGGAATGGACGGCGGGGCATTTTTGGCCCCGATTAAATCCAACACACCGGCCATACTTAAATAATTCACATCATGACCGGCCGTGTCCCGATACGGTCCGGTCTGACCGTAACCGGAAATGGAACAGTAAATAATTTTCGAATTTATTTTTTTAACCGCTGCATAGTCCACGCCCAGCCGTTGGGTGACCCCGGGACGGAACCCTTCGAGCACGATATCGGCTGTTTCCGCCATTTTCAAAAAAATCTTCCGGCCGGTTTCGGACTTCAGATTCAATGTGATATGCTCCTTATTGCGCAGCACCGACGTATTGATGCCTGCTTCGGCGGCATAGCGCCTGTCTTCAATGGCAATGACCCGGGCCCCGTGATCCGCCAGAATCATGGAACAAAATGGTCCTGGCAGCAGCCGGGACAAATCAAGCACCGTCAATCCGTTTAAAGCGCCGTTTCCTGACATATCACCTCCAAAATCCGTCACGTATTTGTATATTCTTTTTTTAATGTTGTATTTTTCAAATCAACCGTCTTTTCATGTCCGATGACGGCTGCCAACCGAATGACAAAACAACCGCGAAAACAGGAAAACGGATAATACAAATTGATGTTTCAAACAAATGATGGAATCATTTGTTTGAAACATCAATATATTTTACAACTGCACAAGTCAATAGTGTTTTTCAGCCGTTTGGTGATTCCGCTAAAAATTCCTTCTTATCTGTTTGCCGCAAGGTGTCCGATATTTTGCATGGGCCACATGATGGATAAAAAAACCGGATGCGAACGGCACATGACGGATAAATGGAAAAAAACTTTTGACAGCGCTCTCAAAAGGGCCTATTATTTTCCCCATCATTTGTTGGAACAATTTGATTAGAAAAATAGTTGAAGAAAATATATAATTTTATCAATATGATAAATTTTTTACCAACATATTTGATCCCTTCCCTGAGTCAGCATATCACCGATGCAAAATCGGTCTTTTGGTTTCAGTATGATCATTTTCCACTCATCCAAAATTTAACCCCATTACACAAGGAGGATTAGCCAATGGCGCTTAATCTAGATTCCATCGGGAAAAAGATTGGCCCGGTTTCCAAAGAATACACATGGAAAGATGTTATTTTGTATGCTTTGGGCGTAGGTGCCGGTTTTTCAGACCTGGATTATTGTTATGAAAAAAATCTTAAGGTCATCCCCACATTCTCAATTGCCACTATTTTTGATTTCCTGTCGCATTATGCCGCCAATGCCAATATTAACCTGGCCGGTATTCTTCATGGCGAACAGGATCTCATCTTTCACCAGCCCATCCCCACGGAAGGTACCCTGACCACTGAAGGAAAAATCACCCAGATTTATGATAAAGGCGAAAAAAAAGGGGCCCTGATTGTGGGAGAGAGCGACACCTGGCACTCCAACGGAAAAAATCTGTTTACCAGCATCATCACCCTTTTCTCCCGGTTTGACGGAGGCTTTGGCGGAGACGATGCGCCAAAGGAACCCTTTGAATATCCGGACCGCCAACCGGACTTTGAAATTGAAGAAACCCCTTCCCTGGATCAGCCGCTCCTCTACCGCCTTTCCGGAGATGTCTTTGCGCTTCATGTGGACCAGGAATTTGCCAAAATGGCAGGATTTGAAAAACCCATTATGCACGGTCTCTGCACATATGGCTATTCCTGCCGCTCACTGATAAATTCCCTGACGCCCGGTGAACCGGAAAAGGTCCGGCGCCTGAAATGCCGTTTCTCCCGGCCACTCTATCCCGGCGATCCGATTAAAATCCAGATCTGGAAAACTGATGACAATCATGCCGTATGGAAAACCGTTAACGTCAAAACCGGAGAAGACATCATTACCAACGGTCTTTTCGAGTTCGGTGAAATTCCCAAAAAAGAAATCCGGTTTGACGGCCAGGTGGCGGTCATTACAGGCGCCGGCGGCGGCCTGGGGCGGGTGTATGCCCTTGAACTGGCAAAACGCGGGGCAAAAGTGGTGGTCAATGACCTGGGCGGCGCAAGAGACGGCTCCGGCGGCGGCTCTGCCACACCGGCCCAGAAAGTGGTGGAAGAAATAAACGCCTTTGGCGGAGAAGCGGTTGCCAATTATGACAATGTGGCCACTCCCGAAGGCGGTGAAAATATCATCAAAACCGCTGTGGATACGTTCGGCAAAGTGGACATCCTGATCAACAATGCCGGTATTTTAAGAGACAAGAGCTTTGTAAAAATGACGTCTGAAAACTGGCAGGCAGTGCTGGATGTGCACCTTAACGGGGCTTATCACGTCTCCCGTCCGGCATTCAAAATCATGCGGGAAAACGGCTTCGGACGCATCGTCATGACCACCTCGGCAGCCGGGTTATACGGCAACTTCGGCCAGACCAATTACTCATCTGCCAAAATGGGGCTGGTGGGTCTTATGAATACGCTCAAACTGGAAGGCAAAAAATACGATATCAAAGTCAATACCGTGGCCCCCATTGCCGCTTCCCGGCTCACAGAGGATATTATGCCGCCCGAGCTTTTTGAAAAAATGAAACCGGAATTCGTCTCGCCCCTGGTCCTTCTGCTCTGCTCAAAAGAGTGCCAAGAAAACGGCAACATTTACAACGCCGGCATGGGATTTTTCAACCGGGTTGCAGTCGTGACCGGTCCCGGCACCACGGTCGGGGACGGTGAAAATGCGCCGGACATTGAAACCGTGGTGGATAACCTGGATGCCATCAGTTCACTTAAAAACGGAAAAGTCTATTTTGAGCTGAATGAACAGGTGGGGGATGCCATGAACGCTTTTAATGCCCCGGCCTCATCCGACAAAGATTCCGGCAGGGCAAAACTGGCATCTGCCGCGGAAATATTTGCCGCCATGCCGGACGCTTTTAACCCGGACGCGGCCAAAGGCGTGGATGTGGTCTTTCAGTACCACATTTCCGGCCCGGACGGGGGAGACTGGAGTTGCACGGTCAAAGACGGCGCCTGCACCATTCACCAGGGCACCCATGAAAAACCTACCTGTACCCTGAAAATAGGGGCCAGTGATTTTGTCGACATGATAGGCGGCGCATTGCCGGCTATGCAGGCATACACATCCGGTAAGCTGAGAATTGAAGGAGATGTGATGAAATCACAACTTATTGAAAAACTGTTTAAACTAAACTGACCAATTTTGTGGGATCAAAAATAAACAGATGCAACCATAGAGGAGATGAAAAATGATTGGAATCACATCTTACGGCGCCTATATCCCCCGCTTAAGATTAAACCGGATGGCCATATTCCAGAGCATTGGATGGTTTGCCCCGGCCATTGTCATGGTGGCACAGGGGGAACGCTCCATGTGCTACTGGGATGAAGACGCCATTACCATGGCCGTGGCAGCTGCCCGGAACTGTCTGGAAGACGTAGACAAGCAAAAACTGGAAGGCCTGTTTCTGGCTTCCACCACCCTGCCCTTTGCCGACCGCCAGAACGCGGGCATCGTTTCCACGGCCCTGAACCTGCCGGACGCTATCATGACCTCAGATTTTACATCTTCCCAGAAAGCGTCCACCAATGCCCTGCTTTCCGCCATTGATTCTGTTAAAGGCGGAGAGCGCAAAAGCATCCTGGTAGCGGCTTCAGACAAACGGGAAACCAAGCCGGCCTATTTTTATGAAATGTGGTTTGGCGACGGGGCCGCGGCCTTCACCGTGGGCGATACAGATGTTATTGCCGAATTCAAAGGCTCTTATTCCGTGTCCTATGATTTTGTGGACCATTACCGGGGGGCCATGAAAAAATTCGACTATACCTGGGAAGAACGCTGGATCCGGGATGAAGGGTACTCCAAAATTATTCCGGAAGCGGTGAACGGATTACTGAAAAAGCTAAACATCACGATGGATGATGTGGATAAACTTGTATATCCGTGCTTCTTCAAGGCGGAACATAAAAAAATCGCCAAAAAACTGGGTGCCGCCCCTGAAAAAGTCATCGATAACCTTCATGAGGTGTGCGGCGAAACCGGTACGGCCCATCCTTTCCTGATGATGACTGCGGCCTTAGATGACGCCAAGCCCGGCGATAAAATCCTCATGGCCAGTTTCGGACAGGGATGCAGTGCGTTTTTATTTGAAGTGACTGATGCCATCAAAAAATTTACCGGAAAAAAGAAATTCAAACAAACCCTGGACAACAAGGAAACCACGGACAATTACTTGAAATTTTTGAAATTCCGGGGTCTGATCCACCCGGAGATGGGTATCCGCGCGGAGGCCCCTACCCAGACGGCCATGACAGTCCTATGGCGGCGACGAAAAATGCTATTGGGCCTGGTCGGGGGAAAATGCCGGGAATGCGGAACACCCCAGTTCCCCAAAACCCAGGTGTGCGTGAACCCGGTATGTGTGGCTCGCCACAGCCAGGATGATTATGAATTTGCGGACATACCCGCAAAAATCAAAACCTTCACCGGCGACCTGCTGGCCGTTTCGGTCGATCCGCCCCACAAATACGGCATGATTCAGTTCGAGGGCGGGGGCCGGTTCATGGCAGATTTCACGGACTGCACCCTTGAAGAGATCAAGGTCGGTCTTCCGGTGCGGATGGAATTTAGAAAACGCACAGACGATGAAGGTCGAGGATTTGTGAATTATTTCTGGAAAGCCGCACCGGTTCCCGGCGCGCTGGAAGAAATGAACAAGATCAACTTTAACGGCCGGGTGGCAATTGTTACCGGTGCAGGCGGCGGACTGGGAAGAGTATACGCCCTGGAACTGGCCCGTCGCGGCGCGGCAGTGGTGGTAAACGACCTGGGCAGTGCCCGGGATGGCTCCGGACAAGGGTCCAGCGCACCGGCGGATGTGGTGGTAAAAGAAATCCAGGCCCTCGGTGGCAGAGCTGTTGCCAATTATGACAATGTGGCCACTCCCGAAGGCGGCGAAAATATTGTTAAAAGCGCCGTGGACGCTTTCGGCCGGGTGGACATTGTCATCAACAATGCGGGCATTCTCCGTGACAAGAGTTTCATTAAAATGGACCCGGAAAACTGGGCAGCGGTCCAGGCAGTTCATTTGAACGGAGCCTATAACGTGACCCAACCAGCCTTCACAATTATGCGCGAACAAGGATTCGGCCGGATCATCATGACCACATCCGCTGCCGGGCTTTACGGCAATTTCGGCCAGACCAATTATTCATCTGCCAAAATGGCGCTCGTGGGGCTTATGAATACATTGAAAATCGAAGGTGCCAAGTACAACATTCATGTGAATACCATCGCCCCCCTGGCCGGCTCCCGGCTGACCGAAGACATCATGCCGCCGGAAATTTTTGAAAAAATGAAACCGGAATTTGTTTCACCTTTGGTGCTTTACCTTTGCAGTGATGAATGCAGTGAATCCGGCAAAATTTTCAATGCCGGCATGGGATATTTCAATCGGGCCGCCATTCTCACCAATCAGGGGGTTCAGTTGGGAGACGCGGACAACCCGCCCACCCCGGAACAGATCCTTGAATCCATGGACCAGATCAACAACATGGACGGTGTCAAGGAGTTTAACGATTTAAATGCCGCCCTGTTCGACCTGATGAGCCCCCCGGCTGACAAAAGCGCTAAAAGAGATGATACCGGAGAATCTGCCGGCGGATTATCAGTCAAAGATATTTTCGATAAAATGCCGAACGCGTTCCAACCGGATGCGGCAAAAGGTGTGGATGCGGTATTTCAGTATAACATTTCCGGAAAATCCGGTGGCGAATGGACCGTCACGGTCAAAGGCGGCACGTGCGCCATCGATACCGGCAAAACAGATAAACCCACCTGCACCTTAAACATCGGCGACACGGATTTTGTGGACATGATATCCGGCAAGCTGGATCCCATGAAAGCCTTTACCTCCGGAAAACTCACCATTGACGGAGATGTGATGAAATCCCAGCTGATCGGAAAACTGTTTAAACTTAGATAATAAAACGGCCGTTTATCAACAGGAGGAACAACTATGGCTACAGGAATAAAAGACAAGGTCGCCATCATCGGCATGGGATGCACCCGGTTCGGTGAGCGATGGGATGTGGGCGGCGAAGAACTCATGCTTGAAGCATATGAAGAATGCCTGAAAGACGCCGGTATTGAGCAGAACGATATCCAGGCCGCGTGGTTCGGCACCTGCATGGATGAGGTAAACGTTGGCAAAACCGCTATGCCGTTGTCTGTCACTTTGCGGCTTCCCAAAATTCCGGTCACCCGGGTCGAAAACTACTGCGCCACCGGCACGGAAGCCTTCCGGGGGGCCTGCTATGCGGTGGCTTCCGGGGCCTATGATATCTGCCTGGCACTGGGGGTTGAAAAACTCAAAGACACGGGCTACGGGGGACTTCCCGGGGGTGGTTCCAGCACCGGAACCCTTCTCTGGCAGTGGTGGCCCAACCTCACCGCGCCCGGATCTTTCGCCCAGCTGGCATCCGCCTATTGCGCCAAATACAAAGTCAAGGATGCGGATTTAAAACGGGCCATCGCCCATGTGTCTGCCAAAAGCCATGCCAACGGCGTATTGAATCCCAAAGCCCATCTGCAGAAAAAAGTGACAGAAGACCAGATTATGGCCGCCCCCATTATCGCGCATCCCTTAGGCCTTTTTGACTGCTGCGGCGTGAGTGACGGCTCTGCCTGCGCCATTGTCACCACCCCGGAGATCGCCAAAAAAATGGGTAAAAAGGATTTTGTAACGGTCAAAGCCCTGCAGCTCGCACTTTCCAGCGGCGAAGAAACCGCCTTTAACGACTGGGATGGTGATCATTTCATGACCACATCCAAGTGCAGCGTCCAGGCATACAAAGAAGCCGGGGTGACAAATCCCAGGGAAGAAATCAGCATGATGGAAGTTCACGACTGTTTTTCCATTACGGAATTTGTCACCTATGAAGATCTGCATATCTCTGAGCGCGGCAAAGCGCTCAAAGATGTCATGGACGGATTCTATGACCTGGACGGCGGTGTTCCCTGCCAGGTGGACGGCGGGTTGAAATGTTTCGGCCACCCCATCGGCGCTTCCGGCCTGCGGATGCTCTATGAGATGTATCTGCAGCTCCACGGCCGCGCGGACAAACGCCAGATTGAAAATCCGAAACTGGGGCTGACCCATAACCTGGGCGGATTTCCGTTTCAGAATATCTGCAGCATTTCCATTATTGGAAAGCATGAATGATAAAAAAGGCGCCGCGGGCAATGCCCGCGGCGCCTTTTTAAATTAATTTTTATCTTAAAATTAAAATTTCAACGCCACTCCTGCCTCCACAATATTCTGGTCATATTCGTATAGACTGACGTTGGAATTGGAATGGATAAAGGAATAGTTGGCATAAATGCCAAAAACATCCGTCAGCTGGTACTGGGCGTCCAGTCCGGCCACGACAATATCATCTTCCCGATCGTCCTTGGATAATGACACCGTGTCATAATCAATCACCCTGGCATCATAGACGGAATGCTGATAATCCAGAGACAGTCGAATGCGGCTGCCGCCGTCAAAAAACAACAGATACGCACATCCCGCGCCCAAAGCCTGGGCATCCTCATCAAGGAGGGTGTCCCCGAAACTGTCATATAACAGGTTGCCGAATTCGTCTTCCAGTGGATCATCCCGGTCATCAATCAGGGACCCGATGGCATAGACAGCAACCGCCTGTTCGTTATCGGGAAACAAATAGGTCAGAGTGGGGGATGCAGTATATTTATTATAATCCGTGTCCCCATCTTCCATGGCATAGTTAAAGGCCACCGGCACACTGAAAGACATCTGACCAAGGGTATACTGGGGCTCCAGAGATATACTCTGGTCAATAATATCATACTCGTCAAAATCCTGATGAAAATCCGCGTACCCGCTGTAATCCAGCCTTAAACCAAAATCTCCTTCCATCGGCACCTGCCAGCCGGCAGTCAGGGTAGCGGCAAGAGCGGTGTCACTGTCTTCATCACTGCCGCCGGACGCCGCCCCCACCCGGGAGTCATATACACCGCCCACTCTTAAAGCGGCAAAATAGGATTTTACATCGGACGTCATCTGTTCCACCCGGTTTTCAATACCGCCCTTCCCCACCGGGGAAGTGCTCCGTGACGGAGCGGAACATCCTCAGCCGGCGGCCCAGCTATTGGCTGTCAAAAAAACCGAGACAAGCAGCAGCATCATGAGAATAAACCATGGACGTCTCAAAACAGAATCCTTTCATTTTATGGTGAAAAAATTAAAATATCATAAAAAAAACAATCTGTATGTAAATAATGTTGATTGTTTTTTCAAACTTTTAATATGCTTATAGAACATCAATTGTAGTAGAAAACCATGTTTACTGCATTTACAACGAGACTGATTTAAATTTTTCATAATTTTAGATATATATAACCTCTTAAATTTATATAATTTATTTTATTGACTGACTGGTAAGCGTGTGCTAATTAAAAAAACTAAACTGGTTGGCCGACTTAATTTTAACCCGTACCATTTTAGCCTGTAAAAAGGAGTTTGCCCATGCTGCCTGAATTTTTCGAATTTTATAATCCCACCAAAGTGGTCTATGAAGACGGCGTCGCTACGGACCTGAAGCCTGAACTGGATATTATCGGCATTCAAAAATATTTTATTGTTTCCGATCATGTCATCAATGATCTGGGCCTGGTCCAGAAAGTGGCGGACGGGCTTGCGGAGGCAGGCTTTGAAGTGACCGGAAAATATCTGGATGTGGCCCAGGACGCACGGCTTAAGGATGTTCAGTCCTGCGCAGATCAGATCGAAGCGTCCGGCGCAGAGGGTATCATGTCCATTGGCGGGGGCAGTGTTATTGATACCGCCAAAGCCGCCAACATTTTATTTTCAGAAGGCGGGGATCTGGTGGATGATTATTCCGGCGCCCACACCCTGACCCGGCCCCTCAAACCCCATGTGGTCATCCCCACCACCGCCGGCACTGGTAGTGAAGTCACAATGGTCGCCGTGATCTATGACGAGGATAACAAAGAGAAGCTCCTATTTCCGGATAAATTTCTTCTACCGAATCTGGCGGTTCTGGATCCTCAAATGACACTTTCCCTACCCCCAAAAATGACAGCAGCCACCGGGATGGACGCCTTGACCCATGCCATTGAAGCCTACGTCAACCACCAGACATCTCCCATCTCGGACGCATTTGCCGCCGGCGCCATTGAACTTATTTTTAAGCACATTTTAAACGCGACCCAAAATGGCGACGAAGTGGAAGCCAGGGGCGGCATGCTCATTGCGTCCACCATGGCCGGCATTGCCTTCACCCATTCCATGGTGGGATGTGTGCACTGCATGGCCCATGCCACCGGCGCCCTTTACCGCGTGCCCCATGGCGTAGCCAATGCAATATTTCTCCCTTTTGGAATGGAATACAATTTCGAGGAAATTAAAACCAAACTGGCACGATTGGCTCCGGTCATGGGAGAAGACACCACCGGACTGTCCGAGGATGAAGCGGCTCGACAGGCGATTGCCGCAGTCAGGAACCTTTCAAAAAGATTAAATGATCTTGGGGTTTTACCCCTTCGCCTGCGGGATGTCGGTGTTCCTGAAGACGGCCTGGACGCCATTGCAGAAGGCGCCCTGAATGACGGGTCTTCCTTTTATAACCCCCGGGAAATGGACGAAGAATCACTTTTACCATATATTCAAAATGCATATTAAATGCACTTAATCGACAATCAAAAAAGGAGAAAACAATCATGGGTATGTTCAAAAGCTCGGAAGAGTTTGAAAAAGTAATCGCTGGTTTCTTTAATTTGCTTGCTGACACCCCGTTGATCGCAGACAAACTTCTCAAAGCAAAAATGGTTATTCGCTTCATATACAGTGATCCGGATTTAACCGTTGTGGTTGATTGCTCGGGTGATAAAGTCGACGTAAGACCGAATGATACTGATACCAAAGCCATTGTTGAGATGTCCATGTCTTCTGATATTGCCCACCGGTTCTGGTTCGGTATGGTCAACCTGACCAAAGCCCTTACCCGTAAAGAAATGGTGGCAAAAGGCCCAATCCCTAAAGTATTAAAGCTGCTGCCAGCCATCAAACCCTCATATGCCATGTATCCACAATATCTGGAAGCGAACGGATTCGGCCAGTATAACATTACCAAATCCTACACCCCCCCGGCCGGCTGATTCTTTGTCTGAACCTTTCCGTGACGCAGCCTTTTCAGGTCTGCGTCGCGGATTGACTTTTTGGCAGTAATGCCATTTTTAAAACCCTTCAAAATCAGGAGAAAATTCCCATGGGCGGCTATACTGGAAAAATCCTCTATGTTGACTTAACTTCCGGCCAGATTGAAAAAAAACCGCTGGATATGGATTTTGCCAGACACCATATCGGCGGTTTGGGTCTCAGCACCCAGATATATCTGGACCTGATCAAAGACAATCCCGACTTTGACCCGTTGTCAGCGGAAAACCCGTTTATCGTGATGACAGGGCCGCTAACCGGGCTCAAAATGAATGGCGTGGCAAGATGGACGGTCTGCGCCAAATCCCCCCTGACCGGGTACTGGGGTGACAGCAATGTGGGCGGTTTCTTTGGCGCGTATCTGAAATTTGCCGGTTACGATGGCATTATCATTACCGGCAAAGCCGAGACCCCCTCCTATCTGTTTATTAACAACGACACTGTTGAAATCAGAAGTGCCGCGCCTTACTGGGGGATGGATGTATATACCGTCACGGACCGGTTGCGAGAGGATCTGAAACCGGAAACCCAAAAAGCCGGTCAGGTACTGGCCATCGGTCCGGCCGGAGAAAAATGCATCCGGTTTGCTTCCCTGATTAATAACAAAGGCCATGCCGCCGGCCGCACCGGCATGGGCGCGGTATGGGGGTCCAAAAACCTGAAAGCGATTTTTGTATGTGGCACCGGTAAAATTGATGTGGCCCAGCCGGAAGCGCTTGACGCGCTGAGGGCAGATCTCAAGGAAATCTATGAAGGCAGCATCGGTATTGCCGCCATTCACGCGGCCGGCACCGCCACCCATATGGATGTGGGCATTATCAACGGGGACATCCCCATTAAAAACTGGCAGCTCACAGAATGGGATGACATTGACGATATCGGCCCAACGGTTATCGAGGAAAAAATTTTTGCCGGCCACAAAACCTGCTACGGGTGCGGGGTGGCATGTAAAAAAAATGCCGAGGTCAAAGACGGACCCTTTAAAATGGAAAAAGGCCCTGGTCCGGAATACGAAACCATCGCCACCTTTGGCACCATGTGCCTGAATTCCAGCATTGAATCCATTGCCAAAGCCAATGAGATCTGCAACCGCTACGGCATGGACACCATTACCTGCGGTTCCACCATTGCCTTTGCCATGGAATGTTTCGAAAACGGCCTGATTTCAGAGAAAGATACGGAAGGCATTGCCCTTACCTGGGGAAACGCCGAAGCCATTGTCCAGATGGTGGAAAAAATCGCCAGGCAGGAAGGATTCGGCGTGGTCCTTGGCCAGGGCAGCCAGAAAGCGGCGGCACAGATCGGCGGAAACGCGGCTGATTTTCTGACCACGGTCAAAGGCCTGGAAGCCCCTATGCACGATCCAAGAAGCGCCCACGGCTATGGACTGGCGTATGCCATTTCTCCCCGGGGCGCCTGCCATGAAGCCAGTCTCACCTTTGAAGCCGAAGGCGGGATGATCTTTATTCCTGAAATACCGGAACTCTCCGCCGACCTTCCCGAAGGCAGTGAAGAACGGGCCCAGCTCAATGTAGCGGCCCAGGATTACGGCATGTTTTTTTCCAATTGCGCCATTTTCTGCAATCTCGGCGGCATGCCGCTCAATGCCACCCAGGCCATTAATATGGTCAATTTTGTTACCGGCTTTGATTATACCCTGGATGAAATCCTGGCCATTGGCCGCCGTATCTGGTACCTCAAGCGGGGCCTGACCAACCTGTTTGGCGCCAGGGCAGAGGACGACAGATTGCCAAAACGCCTGATGACGGTACTTGAGGAAGGTCCTACGGAAGGGAGTCTTCCGGATATGGATATGATGCTGGGTGAATTCTACGCACTGCGGGGATTTGATGATCAGGGCATACCCACCCGGGAAGTACTGGAAGGTGTAGGGCTGCCTGAACTGGCCGCCATTCTTCACAGCGCCTAGCCTATTCGGATAATATATAAAGGCCGCGCCCGTGAAATAAGCGGCGTGGCCTTTTTTAACCGGAAATCAACCGGACAGGACCCGCATTGGACAAAAGAAAAAAAACGAAAAAACAGGCCATTAAAAAACAGCAGATCATCGAGGCTGGTGCCCGCCTGATTGTGCAAAAAGGCATTGAAAAAACAAGCCTTGCCGATATTGCAGAAGAAGCGGGCATCAGCAAAGGCAGCCTCTATTACTATTACGCGTCAAAGAATGAATTGATTTTTGATATTACCGACGCTCACATCAATCAAATCTCAGACAATTTGTTTGCCATTATTGAAGAGAACAAGGGGGATGCGACTTGGGCGGATCTTCTCAAAATTCTGTATGAACGGATCCTGGCGGCTGACACCCGGGGCCGGCTCCACCTTTATCTTGTTCATCAGGCGCTAAACGATAACGATGATATAAAAAACCGGTTCAAAAAAAAATATCAGGAATGGAAGCAGATGATCGTGGAGGGTTTTGCCATACTGGACCCGGACATTCCCCATGCCGAAGCCCTTTCATCACTCATTATCGCCGCTCTGGACGGTTTCCTGATTCAATCGTTACTTTCGCTGGAAACCATCACCCCGGAAGCATTCGTCACCCACCTGACCATCCAGTAAATATCCAAAAACTGCTCAAAGACAGCAAAAGCCCTAGCTTTTGCCCACATTCAATTGATCTTTATTGCATTGTCTGTTAATAAGCTTAAAATAAAAATTTTACCGCCGTGTCCGCAAACGAGACCACCTGCCTGACTTTTTTGATCCCACGGAGACGCTGGGATTTTCTTTCCGCGAGCACTGCGGCTCTGCGCGAAATAATGTTGTTTAAAGAGATTTCTCGGAAGATTATTTTAACATCGACCATCTATCAATGACACACAGGTATCGCCCATGCTGAAACATACTCTTGAAAAAATTGAATCCAAAGTCAAATTATCCCCGAATATTCCGGAAGATAAAAAGACGGAATATTTTGATCTGCTGCACCAGTTAAACGATGAAATTAACGAACTCAGCAAAACGGAAAAAGAAACGGCTGAGAGCATAAAAGGATTTACCAAAATTTCAGCCCATGAAGCGACCAAAGAAGCCATTGATCCGGACCTGATAAAAATCTCCATGGAGGGGTTGTCATCATCCGTGCGGGAACTCCATGCCTCTTACCCGCGACTGGTCAACACGGTCAATTCCATCTGCACATTCCTTTCCAAACTGGGCATTTAATCTCATGCATTATACCGGGGGGCACCGTATGAATCGTTTGGCGGAAACCGAGCACAATTTTCAGTCAGATGACGGGCTTTCTCTTTTTTACCGGCACCGGTCAGCTGCCAATGAATCCGCGCGCCTGGTGATCGCCCACGGCCTGGGCGAACATTCCGGAAGGTACGCCCATGTAATGGAGCGCATGGCAGACGCCGGAATTTCCGTGTGGGCAATGGACCACCGGGGTCACGGCCAGAGCGAAGGCCGCCGGGGCCATGTGGATACCATTGACCAGTATGTGAATGATTTCAGAAAATTTGTTGCCATTGCCGGAAATGATATTCCCGAACAACGGCGGTGCTTTCTTCTCGGTCACAGCATGGGCGGCCTCATTGTGCTGCGATGTGCGGAAATTTTTCCGGATATCGCCCACGGCGTGATTGCCTCCTCTCCCGGCCTCAATCCCGGCATGCGAGTTCCCTTGATAAAAGGCACTGTGGCAAAAATTCTTTCCCGGATCATGCCGGCCCTGACCTTTGACAATGAACTGAATTCCGATTTTTTAAGTCATGACACTGGTGTGGTGACCGCATATACCAACGATCCTCTGGTGCACCGAAGTATCACCGCCCGCTGGTTTACCGAATTTCTGAATGCCATGGCCGCGACCCGGCAAAACGCCGCCAATATCCAGATCCCTGTTCTCATGCAGGTGGCCGGTGATGACCGGCTGGTGGATTCTGAAACATCCCGGCAGTTTTTCAAGGCCCTGACAGTGAAAGATAAAACCCTTCACTTCTATGACCGGCTTTTTCATGAAATCTACAACGAGACAGCAACAGACAGGGAAAAAGTGCTCAATGATCTTGACAACTGGCTTGCCAGCCGTATTTAACAACCCTTTTCTATGTAAGACGTTGCGCTTTATGCCATCCGGACGGTAACCATGCTTAATATGTTCCGCAACTGGGTCAATCAGCGATTTTCCGATCCCCAGATCATTATCCTCTGGGTGCTGCTGATTTCCGGATTTCTCATTATTGTCTATCTGGGCGACATGCTGACCCCGGTATTTGCCGGCCTGATTATTGCCTACCTGCTGGAAGGGGTGGTGGCAACACTTCAGAAAATTAAAATCCCCCGGCAAATTTCTGTTTTATTCGCTTTTCTGATCTTTATCTTCTGCGCCCTGCTACTCCTCGTCGGCCTGCTTCCCTTGATTTCCCGGCAGATTGGCCAGCTCTTTACAGATCTGCCCTCCATGATCACCAACGTGCAGAAAGAGCTCTTGCTGCTGCCCGATCGATATCCGGAGTTTGTTTCAGAAACCCAGATCAACAACATGATCGGGTTCATCAAATCCGAACTCACCCGGATCGGCCAGGCGGTTCTTTTCTTTTCAGTGGCATCCCTGAAAAGCCTGATTACGGTCCTTGTCTATTTTGTGCTGGTGCCGTTTCTGGTTTTGTTCTTTTTAAAAGATAAACTACTCATCCTGAACTGGATCAAATCTTTTCTGCCGGACAACCGGGACCTTGCCAATGAGGTCTGGAACGAGGTCAACCAGCAGATCAGCAACTATATCCGGGGAAAAATCTGGGAAATCCTCATTGTCTGGTCCGGCAGTTATGTGACCTTCACTATCCTGAAAATGGATTATGCCATGCTGATCTCTCTGTTTATCGGCCTCTCCGTCCTGATCCCTTATATCGGCGCCACAGTGATGACGCTTCCGGTGGTGCTGATTGCCTTTTTCCAGTGGGGCATTGGCCCGGAGTTTACAAAAGCGGTCATCGCTTATGCTATTATCCAGGTCATTG
This sequence comes from Desulfobacterales bacterium, assembly GCA_963675805.2. GTDB lineage: Bacteria > Desulfobacterota > Desulfobacteria > Desulfobacterales > Desulfosalsimonadaceae > SURF-3. The sequence continues at coordinate 693,698 of CAXXNU010000008.1, forward strand.
ACGGCAACATTCTGGTTCCCCTGCTGCTGTCGGAAGTGGTGAATCTGCACCCCGTTGCCATTATCGTGTCTTTACTGATTTTTGGCGGTCTGTGGGGCATCTGGGGACTCTTTTTCGCTATTCCCCTGGCAACGCTCGTCCATGCCGTCATTAAAACATGGTTTACCAAAAAAGTCATTCATACCCACAGCACAGAATCTGATGTACCACCTGCTAAGGAAATTTAATGATTCATCTTTTTCACACCCCTTCAAGAATCCTGACGGTTTTGCAATTTTTCTTCTTTTCTTTCTTCATCTGGTTTTCCGTCTCATCGGTTGCCGCAGCAAGCAGCCCGGATGAGGAAAACCTGCATACATTCAGCCTGTATCTTGAAAATGATTATTTTACCGGAGGAGACGGAGAGTACAGCAGCGGCCTGAAGCTGACCTGGAGTTCCGGCATCAAGGATCAATACCCCAGCCACATCTGGCCCCACCGCTGGCTGTATCCCCTTCTCAAACATGTTCCCTTTGAAAAATACCCGGACCGGAAGAAAAACATCACGTTTTCATTCGGCCAGAATATTTATACACCGGAAGATATTGAATCTGAGGAGATTGTGGAAGACGACCGCCCCTATGCCGGCATTTCCTATATTTCCGTGGGCTTTCACAGCCGCTTGGACCGGCAGATGGACACGGTTGAAGTTTCCCTCGGTTTAGTGGGGCCGGATTCCTATGCCGAGCAATGCCAGAAAGCGGTTCACCGGGTTTTTGATGATATTGAACCCAAAGGCTGGCACAATCAGCTGAAGAATGAGCCGGTCCTGGAACTGGTTTATGAACACAAAAAAAAAATTATTAAGCGCGAAACCGGAGCAGGATTTGGCCATGACCTGATTTTCAATACCGGCGGCGGGCTGGGCAACGCCCTGATTTACTATAACCTGGGTCTTGCCTGGCGATTGGGCTGGAATATTCCGGGGGATTTCGGATTTTTTCCCATTCGGACGGCGAGCTCATTTAATGGTGCTTTTGATGATTCAGATGCCCGGTTTTCAAAAGAGAAAATCGGGGCACAGGTGTTTTTCTCAGCAGAAGGCCGGGCCGTATTGCACAATATTTTTCTGGACGGCAATACGTTTAAGGACAGTCACAGCGTCGACAAAAAACCGGTGGTGGGCGATTTCATGACTGGCATTAACCTCAGCAAGGGGCGGGCCCAGCTCAGTTTTGCCTATGTTTTCCGGTCCAAAGAGTATGAAACCCAAAGAAAAGCCCAAAAATTCGGCAGCATCAATTTTTCTGTTTCATACTGACTTTTTCTATTGATTTAGTTGTTTGCCGCAAGCATAAATTTTTCAGGCACGAAACCGTTACTTACAAAAAGGAGAAAAAAAGATGAGAAAAAATTTTCAACTGAAAAAACGGTGTTTACTTTTGGTATTTCTGTTTATTGCATGTGTCAGTACAAATTCATGGGCATCCGCCTATAACCGTATTGTCGCGTTCGGTGACAGCCTATCAGATCATGGCGGATTGTCCACTTACAGCGTCAAGATTGCCGCGTACGGCGGCCCGGCCACAATTCCCGAATCATGGACAAACGATGGTGCTATTCCTTATGGTGGCGATATCTGGCTGGACTACCTCAGTGATGAGTGGAACGCTACCCTGGACAACAACGCCATCGGCGGGGCCATGAGCATCGGGCATGAAAGTGGGGATATCCAGGCCCTGATTGATGCAACCCTGCTCCCGGACCTTGGGCTTACCGGGCAGGTGGCGGCCTGGTTGGCTGAATCACCGGATTACGACGCGAAAAAAACCCTGTTCGCCATCTGGATCGGGGGCAATGACCTTCTTGAATTTTTCAGGCAGGAATATTATACCAATGACGCGAACACGCTCATTTCAGAGACTGTCGGTCGCATCATCACGCAGATGGAAATGCTTTATGCGGACGGGGCCCGAAATTTCCTGGTGATCAATCTGCCGGATCTGGCAAAAACGCCTGCCTTCAATACAAAAGACGCCACCGTTCAGGCCCAGGTTGCCACTGTTGTCGCCGGCTTCAATGCTACTCTTTCATCCGCTCTCTCGGATTTTTCCACAGCCAACACAGATACCACTGTCTATGCGGTAGATGCGTTTACCTACCTGAATTCCATCATCGCAGATGATGTGTTTGCTGATTCGACGTCCACCTATTTAACGGTGGATGAAAACTGTGACTGGGATTTTGCCAGTTTCAACGGCTCATTTGATGAATTTTTGTTTTTCGACTGCATTCATCCCACCACAAAATCCCATGAGTTAGTGGCCGCGGAAGTGGCGGGCATCATCGCGGCTGAAGCAAAAGATAATAACGACGATGATGACACCTGCTTTATCGCATCTGCCAGAGACAGCCAAATCGGTTATACTTGTTTTTTGGGTTTTTCCGTTTTGATATTTATTATAGGCATTGCCGGACGGGTTCGAAAAAATAATTAAAAGCAGTTTCAAAACTTCCCATCGGCTACGTGATAAAGGCGCAGGCCCGTGAAAGCCTAAATATATAGCAGCGATATCATATTGACAGGTAACAATGGGGACAGGTAACAATGGGGCGGAAAGTTTTTATCTTTCCGCCCCGTTTGTTTCAGGATCGGGAAAATATGAAAAACAAAGATAGTGTGTAGCGTAAAAAAATTTTTAACACGTCGCCAGCATTACTTTTTTTCAAAATACAGGTTTTCAAACTCATCCACCAGCTTTTTCAGGGTTTCAATATGCTCCAGGTCAGTGGTCTGTTTGCATTTCATGGCAAAAATAAGCATTTCATGGAGGGCCTGAATTTTTTTTGCATAATTTTTATCCTGGGGTGTCACCCGCTGGGTCATGAAATACTGGGTCACTATTTCCTGAAATTTGTTGGCGTGATCTTCTTTGTTGGCCACCCACCGGATCAGCATATGGGCGTGATGGCTCACGGATTTTTCCAGTGCCTGGATGGTTTTTATGGATTTCTCCATGGTGGTGATGTGCTCCCTGAGAAGCTGGATACGAAGGGGATCGTCATAGATACCGCAGGGAATTTCACAATGGGCAAAGGCTGTGGCCGCCGCAAAAAATACCAGTGCGTTCAGGGTTAAAACCAGTATGATTTTTCTCATTTTTCTGTCCTCCTTTTTTTTTATTTTTCCGGTTTTTAATGGTTTCTCAGACAAAAGCGTTTTGCCACGCTGGCGGATTATCTACGGCAGATAATCCTCTCTTACTGGTGAAAAAATTTCAACCGCAATCGATTTTTCAATGGCATGGGCCCCGTGTTCCACGTCCGAGCCGATGGACCAGGCATCACCGGGTCCGGCCATGAACTCATCTCCATTGATATGCATCTTCAAGCGGCCGCTCACCAGATACCCGGTCTGCTCATAGGGGTGACGATGCCGGGGCAGATGGATTCCGGCGTCCAGCACAAATTCCGTCATCAATGTTTTTTCGCCGTACACAATGGTTTTCATGGCAACACCGGCAAGCGGCATTTTGTATCCCTCAGCATCTTTTTTATAGAACATGATTTTTCCCTTTTCACTTTTTCGATCACCCTGGCAACATTCAATGAAACGGTCATCAGGGACCCGCACCAAAATCAAAATAGTCAAACGTACCGGCCGCCATATCCGCGTATAACATCTGCCCGGCATGGGGCATATTCCGTTTCAAAAGAATTTGAATCACTTTCATCACCTGAAGGGAAGCAAAAAACACCGGCGTTACCGGCAGGACCCCTAAAACGGATTCCGCCGTGGCACTTTCGGCGCTATCAAACAGACTGTGTCCGTTCTTTTTATCCGGAAAAAATATCATGATTTGGCCTTCAAAACCCGCTATGGCGGCATGAACCAGGGGTATTTTCAGTTGCCGGGTCTGGCCAAAAAGCAATTGGCGGTCCGGAAGATTATCCAGGGCGTCCACGCAGACATCTGCACCGTCCAAAATTTGAGATGCATTGACAGAATCAAGGGCCTCAGGGTACTGAATGATCCGGACAGCGGGATTCACTGCCCGGATTGCCGCCGCTATGGCGGCGGTTTTACGCATGCCCAGGGTATCGGTTGTTGCAAATGTCTGCCGGTTTAAATTGCTCTCTTCAAAAATATCCGGGTCCACAATCCGGATAGTGCCGATACCTGCCCGGGCCATCATTGTCACCGCGTTGCCGCCGAGCCCGCCGCACCCGATAACAGCCACCGTAGATTTTGCCAACGAAAGCTGATCCTTTGTTTCAAGAGATCCGCGATGGCGAATATACCTTATGGGCCAGATCCCTTCCGCCAGTGCCATAGAATAAACACCGGCCAGCGGACAACCCTGTTGAAGCGATATTTGCACAGCGTCCGTTTCTGAAATCCCTAACGCAGAATCGCCGGCAGAAACCTCAACCATCCGGGCGCAACGCCGGATGGCAGGACCAACTTTGTTTTCCAACCCGGAATTCATTGCCTGTTTCGTTGTTTGCTGCCTGCCAAATTATTGCTTTTAATGACCCGGCCGATCCTGTAAAATGAAATCATGAAAATCGAAATTCACCTGTATGCGACCCTGGCCAAATACTTGCCCAAAGACGCGGAAAATAAGAACTGCATCCGTAAAATTTCTGAAGGTGCCATGGTCTCTGATGTCATTCGCCGGATGAATATACCGGACCCATCCGTCAAACTGATTTTTTTAAACGGCCGTCATGCAGACCGCACCACTCCGCTTAAGGACGGCGACAGAATCGGCTTATTCCCGCCAGTGGGCGGCGGATGATTTATTCATCACCATCGACAAAAAGCCGGACATATTCCGCCCCGGCCAGAGAAGATGCCAGCGCGTCTGTCTCCACCTGCCTGCCGTCAACCGTCGCCGCCGGGCAGGCCTTGTGCAAGAGATCCTTCTTCCAGCCCAGATAATGGATCAGTTGCTCTTTTTTGATCAAAATCCCGTTTTTGAAAAACTCCGGACCCAGTTCCGCCGCAATAAGGTTAAACAGTTTTAATGTAACCCGTCCCAACCGGTTTTCCAAAGACGCATCCTGGGTCGTTCCCGCCCGGGGGTTCCGGAGCGACGAGAGCATCCCCCCTTTTCTGAAAACCGCGCCGACAAGGCCGGGCATGGCTGCGGAAAGCGCAATTCTTGAATTGTTTCCAACGACTTCGCCGACCAGATCATCCACTGCCCGGCCATTCAAAAATATCGTCTGCACCCGTTCGTTCAGGTAGGATTCAGAAATACCAAGCTGGCGGCAAAGGACATGCTTAAGCGTCCCACAGGTTTTCAAAGGACATTCAAATCCCTGGGTCAGCAGGCCCTGAAAAACAGAAAAAGCCTTATCCCCCCCCTTGAACCTGACCGTAACGATGCCTTCAGCCATTTAAAAATCAAACACCCTGTCCAGATCCGCATCGGCTACCGCAAAGGTCACATCATGGGGCGGCAGGGTTTCTTTGATGAAATAGTCCGGCAGCCGGTCATCTTTGGCCGTAAACCCGGCCTGAAGGTTAAAATCCCTTTCCATGGTAAGAATATTTTTCCCAAGGGCCGACACATCTTCGGCGGTCATGGAAAGACCGGTAAAGGCATTGATCATATCCACCATGGCATTAAACGTTTCTTCCTGGTCCAGAATGGCAAACGCGATAAACAAGCACATACCAGTGGAATCAATGGCAGCGGTAGCGATCTGAAGATTTCTGGAAAGTTCGATCTGCCCTTCAGGACTTAACGGATCCACGGTACCGCCAACGCCCAGGAGATTCGCAGTGACGCAATAGCCTGCCGTGTGGTCCGCGCCCATGGTGCTGGTGGCGTACGTCACCCCCATTCCCTGAACAGCCCGGGGATCATAGGCGGGCATGGACTGATTTTTCACCACCGGCACCCGTTCCACGCCGAACACTTTTCCGGTAACCCCTGCCCCGCTGCCAAGAATGCGGCCCAGCGGCGTGCCCTTCCCCACTTCTTTCACCAGTTCAATGGCGGCTTCCGCATCACCGAATGCGGCCAGTCCGGCTTCCATGGCCACACCGATGGTGGCGCCCATTTCAATGGTATCCAGGCCGTAATCATCATCCAGCCGGTCCAGCATGGCAATGGCATCCAGATCATCAATGCCGCAATTGCCACCGTGAGCCCACACGGTTTCATATTCCGGCTGTTTGGACAAAAAATTGCCGTTTTTGTCAAAAAACGTGCCGGAACACTGGATCACGCAGCCCCGGTGGCAGCCGTGGGTGGGGTTGGCCCCCCGCTCTGTTTCCATTTCCGCCAGGGCTTCGCCGCTGATTCTGGAGGCCCCGTCAAAACGACCGGACTTGAAATTGTGGGTGGGAAATCCGCCGGCTTCATTCACCACATTCACCAGCACGTTGGTGCCGTAAGCCGGCAGCCCTTCTCCGGTCACCGGATGTTTGCGCAGCCCCTCCACAAAAATTTTGTTAGCGGCCTTGAACTTTTCCGGATCTTTGGGAGATCGCATTTTCATACCCGCATCATCCAGGACAATCACTTTCATGCCCTTGGACCCCATGACCGCGCCAACACCGCCCCGGCCGGCATGGCGGCAGGGCCGTAATTCCATGTCGGTAAAGGCAACTGACGCCGCCCCGAGCATCATCTCACCGGCCTGGCCAATGGAAACGCAGGCAATTTTATCCCCGAATTCAGCTTTCATCCGATTCACGGTATCGTAATTGCCAAGCATTCTAAGGGAATCATCTTCAGCGATGTCGACCCCGTCTTTATTGACAAAAATTTTATAAAGGGTTTTCTTTTCCGGCTTTCCTTCAATCACAATGGCGGCATATCCCAGCCGGGCCAGCACCTGGGCACCCTGCCCGCCGGAATTGGCTTCCTTGATACCCCCGGTGAGCGGGCTCTTGCAGCCCACGGAAATCCTGCCGGACATGGCCGCGGCCGTGCCGCTAAGAATCCCCGGCGCAATTATCAGCTTGTTGTCCGCGCCAAGCGGGTGGCACATAGGCGGGACTTCTTTTGCCACAATAGCAGATGTCAGGCCGCGGCCGCCAAGACCTGCATAATCGCCCATAGAATCTATCTTAATTTCAGGCTTTCCAGGTGCACTCATATTAATACGAAGAATTTTATCCATAAGAGACCTCCTTTAAGAAAGGTGATTTGACAACAATAAAAAAGACAGGCGAACAGATACGATAACAATCTCAAATTTGAAAAAATCTGTCAAGAAACTCAGGATTCGATAAAAACCGCAGGGTTTTAAAACAAATTACCCCAGCAGTCGCAGAGAGCCCGGGGAAAAAGTCTCACCGCCCTCCGTGGTATGTGTGTTTCATATGCTTTTTTATGTGCTCAATTTTGATGTAATCGTAAAAAGTTAGATTTCGACGGCAAAGTATAAAAGTTCACCAATCTCATAAAATGGGCGAGGCGCGCAAATCCTGAGTGATGATTAGTACTTAGCGTACTATGAAGAGACGAAGAATGCAACGCAACAAAGAATTTGGACTTTTTACAATGCCGTCAATTCTTGTCTCAACCGCTGATTGATGGCCAGCCGCTCAAGAGTCAGAGACACCACATCCGGATTGATTTTTATTTGATTTTCCGACAAAAACCAGCGCACATCATCTGCATTTAAATCCAGGCTGACCGGCACAATGGACGTAAACACCCGTTCATGGATCAGGGGGTGAAATTGGGCAAAAACAGATTTTTCGGTCTTATACCAATTCCACAGTTCTTTTGCCGCCGCCGGGTTTTCCGTCATGGCCGCCACCGGAATCGACTGATTGCGGGGCGGCACCCGGGTCAACGTAAAATCACGAACTTTTGAGATCACTTCCTTGTCGCGAAAGCATCCTAAGGCAGACAAGATATTGGTGCGGTCATGTTCGCTTTCAACCGTTTCAAACCGCTGGATCATCCATTCAAAGACAGTATTGTGACCATGAAATGCGGCCGCCTGAAGTATGCTTCTGGCAATATCCGGATGCACGGTCATGCCGTCACGCAGACGGGCGAACTGGTTCCGTGCAAATTCTTCCACCGGGCCGCTGCCCAGCATCACCCCCAGCCAGAGGTACTGATCTCTGAGGGGTCCTGTGGTATGGGGTTCATCCGGCTGCGGTTCAAATCCGATGTCAGACAGCAGATTCTCCGCCAGACGACATCCTTGCTCTTTTATTTTTGCCTGAAAACTGTCACCGGCCAGACCATAAAGCGCACGCAGATTGGCCCCTATGTTCATGAGCGGCAGAAAAGCGGTCTCGGTTACATAATGTTCCAGAAAATCAAGATACCGGCCCGGCGAGACGGCAGCCGCCGCCATCATGGCAAACAGATCATTTTCCAGCCCCCACCGGTCTTCCGGCGGCAAGGTCTGGGTTCGGACAGCAGCCCCCAGTTGATTCAGATTCTCTTCATCCGAATAGGTAACCCGGTAAAAGCCGGTCTGGCCCGCGTTAATCTTATACATGGCCATGTTTTTTTGAAGATCCGGGTCCAGCTCCACCACCCGGGTGGGTGCATCCATCAGCACTGGCATGTCATGCACCCGGCCGCCGGATTCATAAACCCGAAGGGTCACCGGAATTTGCCAGCAGGCCTGGGCATCCGCATTTTCCAGATAGGAAAACCGGTGCTGGGTCAGCTTCAGCCCTGTTTCATGGGGGCTCGCAGTGATTACGGGAAAACCCGGCTGCCCCACCCAGGATGCCATGATGTCCGACACTGGGGCATCGGATACCGATTCAAGGGATTCCCACAGATTGTCACTGGCAGCACAGTCATAAGCAAATTTTTTCAGATACTGGCGCAGCCCTTTCTGAAAGGCCTGGGTGCCGATATACCCCTCAATCTGGCGCAGGATGCTGCCGCCCTTGCAGTAGATAATCGGTGCGGTAGAGGTATTAATAACCACATGCTCTCCCCCGGGAATCTCAATGGGAATGGTTTCAATATACGCATCCCGGGCAAGAGCCGGACTGGTCTGGGTCAGCAGAAAACCGGACCAGGTATCCCAGTCCGGATGATAATGATCCACAATGCCGAAACCGAAATACGTGGCAAAACTCTCATTCAGCCACAGATATTTCCAGTCCGCCGGGGTCACCAGGTTGCCGAACCACTGGTGGGTAATTTCATGGGCAATGACTTCAGCAATGCGTTCAGCCCCGGCCCTGGAGGTGACCCCCGGATAAAACAGCAGTAGATTTTCCCGAAACGTAATGGCGCCCCAGTTTTCCATGGCGCCGAACGCAAAATCCGGCACCGCAATCAGGTCCATTTTGGACAGGGGATACGGGATATCGTAATAGGCTTCGCAATAGGCCAGGGCTTTTTTGCCAAAATCCAGGCCAAAATCAACATAGGGCGCCATGCCCGGCAAATAGGCCACCCGCACCCGCTCGTCTTCAGAATGGTTGATGAATCCAAATTCTCCAATGCCCCAAAATACAAGATACGTTGACATTTTCGGGCTTTCCAGAAAAACCACCCGTTTTTTGTCGTTCTCCATGTCTGTTTCTGATTCCACATCCTGGTTGGAAATGGCTGTCAAATGACGGTCAATGATCAGTTCTATTCGGAAAACAGCTTTGGCCGCCGGATGATCAAAACAGGGAAAGGCCCGCCGGGCGTCGGATTCCTGAAATTGGGTCACGCACAAAAGGCGGGATTGTTCCCCGGACTTATAATAGCTCCGGTAAAACCCGGCCATTTTATCGTTGATGATGCCGCCGTAGCAGATAAGCACTGAAAATTGACCGCTTACCGGTTCTGGAAATGCAATGCGCAGGATTTCCAATCGATCATCAACTGTGAAATCACATGCCGTGCTGCTGCCGGCAACAGCCACCCGGCACTCCCAAATATCCAGCTCCAGCACGTTGAGTTCAATGTCTTTTGACGGTTCACGGGCCTCGACGGTCAGCTCCACCTTTCCGGAGAATTTAAATTTTTCAAGATCCGGTTCTATAGAGAGTGAATAAGATAAAGGGATAATTGTTTCCATTATCAGTCCTTGAATGATTAAAATGAATCAGCCGCAGACACTCGCGGATGGACGCAGATTAAAAAAATACGCTCGTCCGCGTGGGTCTGCGGCTAATAAAAAAATTATTTACCGGAAAATTTCGCCGCCCGTTTCTCAAACATGGCAGACAGGGCCTCCATGTGGTCTTCAGTGTGATGGCACAGGGCCTGAAATCCGGCAGACTGGTCCAGCAGCTGTCGCAGGGTCATGGTCTGGCCGGCGTAGAGCAGGCGTTTTGCCATGCGCAGGGCTTCGGGAGGCTTGCTGGCAATTTTTTCGGCAAGGATCATTGCGCGCTCCAGGAGTGCGTCATGGGAAACCACATCATTTACAAGGCCAATATCCAGGGCTTTTTCCGCATCAATGATTTCCGCGGTAAAGGTCATTTCACAGGCCCGGGCCATGCCCACGGCCCGGGGCAAAAAATAGGCCCCTCCATCCCCGGGAATCAACCCGACGGCTAAAAATGTTTCCCCGAATTTGGCCCTCTCCGATGCAATGCGCATGTCGCACATGAGCGCGAGATCACATCCCGCGCCAATGGCGGGGCCATTGACCGCGGCAATGGTGGGCACTTCCACTTCATGCACGGCCAGGGGAATGCGCTGAATGTTTTCGCGGTAATTTTCCATTACCTTGGCCGGAGACCCCCCAAACATGCCTTGTTTGGCAGCCATGTCTTTGACATTGCCCCCGGCGGAAAAGGCAGGGTCTACAGCTGTCACAATCATCACACTGACGGACGGATCCTCATTCACCATCCGGCAGACGGTTTCAATCTCTTCGATAATGTCGATGCTTGAAATGGCATTTCGGATTTCCGGCCGGTTCAATGTGAGGGTTGCGATGCGGTCCTTTTTTTCAAACAGAATTTCCGTAAAATTCATTAAAATCTCTCCCATGGGCTTTAAATCCCAAAATTATCAAAATTGGCAATGACTGATTTTCAGGATACGATAAATTGCCTTTAAATTCAATTTATCTGTTTAAAAACCAATTGCCTTTAAAAACAAAACTGTAATCATTTAATCAAATGGCATTAAATGATTACAGTTATACCCGGACAGATTTTTGCACCAATGATTCAAGCCAGGAAAGAAACCTGGCCTTCGTATCAGGATTCCGACTGCAATGAAAACCGCCACGCGCAATACCATTCTTCAGGATGGGCATCCGGCGGGCACCCGATGCATTCCGTCTCTATCCGGTCGTCAACAGCCCTGGCAAAATAGGTATACTCCACCAGGCCGCCGGATTTGCAGGGATAGTCATCCAGCCCCTTTCGCTTACGGGCCGCCTGGACCCGGCAGTCATTCATTTGAAACACAAAGCTGTCCGGGCCTTCATCCACAGTAGACTGGACGTTGATATTGGCATACATCCGGAACCCAAGGGCTTTTTTCAGCCCTTCCAGTCCGGGGCGCTCCGGCATGTTCAAAAATTTCTTGATGGTCCATGCCTCAAACGGGGAAAACTTTCCCCAGGCCGAATCATTGCACCGCTTGGCATCATTCATACCATGGGTGAATTCCATTGCCTGAAACCAGACCCCGTCATTGACCAGCCAATTAATGGACACAGTGTTCATGAGTTCCAGAAGCGGCTCTCTGGGCATATCCATCAGCGCGGCCGGCAGATCATCTTTGAGTTCAAACCCCAGGGTTTTGGACAGGCGTTTCATCTGGATGGAAAGCCCCCGGGCGGTCGCTTCTTCCAGCACGGGAAGGGCCTTCTCCAGTCCCACCTGGTGGCGGACTTCGGAAAACCAGAGGGAATAATGCACCACAATGCGCTGAAAAAGATTGACAATATAGCGGGCCAGGTCGGTATCGTTCAAGTCTATGGGCGTTTCTATTTTATCTGGTGTGTCCTGCCTGCCATCTGGATTCATGATACCTCCTATGCTTGGTTTTAATCGATGGTTATTTCAATTTGTCGGGAAAACGTACCGACCCGCGATGAAGCGCGATGCTAAAGGGTCAGGGAGTCCCAACCAGCCGGGGCACCCTGATCTGCGAAAAACGCCTCTTTACCGTAGGTCAGGGTGCGCGAAGCGTTCCCTGACATTTGAGACTCTGTCTTAGAGTGACAGTTTCTTTAATAATTGACCAAAAACAAACAACACCCCGTTAATCGGTTTGCAGTTCTTCAATCCCGGCAAAAAAATCCAGGGCGCCTGGGTTTTTCAGGGCGTCTTTGTTCAGCACCGGCTTTCCCTCAATCATTTTCTTCACCGCCAGTTCAACTTTCTTCATATTCAATGTGTAAGGGATGTCCGGCACGGCGATGATTTTGGCCGGTACATGCCGGGGGGACGCGTTGGCGCGGATCAATTTTCGGATCCTGTTTTTAACGTCATCGTCCAGTGCAACGCCCGAGGCCATTTTCACAAACAGGATCACCCGGACATCGTTTTTCCAGTTCTGGCCGATGACCACACTGTCTTCAACCTCATCCATCTGTTCGACCTGACGGTAGATTTCCGCCGTTCCGATGCGCACACCGCCGGGGTTTAACGTGGCATCCGACCGGCCGTGAATTTTCACCCCCCCATGGTCATTGATTTCAATGTAATCCCCGTGCCGCCAGACATTGGGGTACACATCAAAATAGGCATGAGAATATTTTTTGCCGTCCGGATCATCCCAGAAATAAATGGGCATGGACGGGAACGGCGCGGTGCAGACCAGTTCCCCCTGCTGACCGGTCACGGGCTTTCCGCTCTCGTCAAATGCTTCCACCTTCATCCCCAGTCCCCGGCACTGAAGCTCGCCCATGTACACCGGCGCCATGGGATTGCCCAGGGCAAAACAGCCGTTCAAATCCGTTCCGCCGGAGATGGAAGCCAGTTGCAGATCGGGTTTAATGGCATCATACACATATTCAAATCCTTCTTCAGACAAGGGCGAACCGGTGGAAAGCACGGCCCGAAGCGCGCTCAGATCATATTGATCCCCCGGACGCAGCCCGGTGTTCCGAAGCGCTGTGATGTATCCGGCGCTGGTGCCGAAAACCGATATCTTCTCATCCTGGGCCATCTGCCACAAAACGCCGGGATCGGGATAAAACGGATTACCGTCGTATAAAACCACGGTGGCGCCCACGGACAATGCGCTGGTAAGCCAGTTCCACATCATCCACCCGCAGGTGGTGAAATAAAAGATCACGTCATCGCGCTTTAAGTCTGTGTGCAGGAGCAATTCCTTCATGTGGTTGATAAGAATGCCGCCGCTGCTCTGGACCATGCATTTGGGCAGACCGGTAGTGCCGGAGGAATACATCACATACAGGGGATGGTCCGCCGGCAACTGCGCAAATTCAATGGAAAGACCGGACTCGGAAGATTTAAAATCGTCAAAGAGAACGGCCCGGTCAATCCCGGAGACATCCGGCCGGGCCTGTGTATAGGGAACCACCACCATTTTTTCAACAGACGGGAGCTGTTTTACAATATGGCTAATCCGCTCCAGGGAATCCAGGGCTTTTCCCTTGAACCAGTATCCGTCAGCAGTAAACAGGACCTTGGGGGCAATCTGGCCGAACCGGTCCATCACGCCTTTGATGCCGAAATCCGGAGAGCAGGAGGACCATGTCGCCCCCAGACTGGTGGCCGCCAGCATGGCAATGATGGACTGGGGCATGTTCGGCATAAACCCCACCACCCGATCTCCGGCAACCACCCCCAACTGCTTCAGGGATGCCGCCACTCGGGCCACTTCGTTGTAAAGTTCCGCATAGGTCAATCGGACCGGCGGATTGGATTCGCCCCTGAAAACCAGGGCTGTCTGATCGTCCCGATATCGCAGCAGGTTTTCGGCGAAATTGAGCCGGGCCCCCTCAAACCACTTGTTGCCCGGCATTCTGTCCGTAGCATCCACTACCCGGTCAAAGGACCTTGAACATTTAATTTCCGCAAAATCCCACATGGCGGCCCAGAAATCAGCGATGTTGGTCACGGACCACTTATTTAACCCGGGATAATCATCAATCTGCAATCCAAAACGGTCGTTCACGAAACGGATAAAGCGATACATATTGCTTTGCCGGATTCTTTCTTCTGAAGGCTGCCAGAGTATTTTGGACATGGTTTTATCCTTTTTCAGCTGAAATTAAAAACACAGAGTTCTCAGAGATCACAGAGAAAAAATTTTTACACGTTGTTTTTCTCCGTGATCTCTCTGTTCTCAGTGGTAAAAATATGTATTGCCGAGAAAGACGGGAAAAAATCCCGGCCTACGCCCTTCCGGTCAGCTCCTTGGGAATGCGGCCCGTATGCACACATTCGGACCGCAGCCGCCGGCCAAGAATTTTTTCCACCATGGCACCGGTCTTAAGGAGGCGATCCACATCCAGGCCGGTGTCGATTCCCATTTCATCCATCATCACCACCATGTCTTCGGTGGAAACCAGCCCGGTGATGGTGGGATCCTGGTAATAATAAGATCCGGTTCCGGCCACGGGCACACCGTCTACAAAATTGGCCGGCTGACCCCCGGTGCCGCCCAGGGTGGATTCAAAATGGGTGATTCCGGCCTGAAGCGCGGCCAGCACATTGGCCAGCCCCCATCCCCGTGTCATGTGAAAATGCGCGATATGCAGAGAAGGGTCGGGAATGGCGTCCAGAATCATGGAAAAATATTCATACACCTTGTCGGGTGGGGCAGACCCGTCATGATCGGCGTGCTCAATATCATCCGCGCCGATATCCAGCCACCGTTGGGTAAATTCCACGGCTTTACTGAGCTCCGTCGGCCCTGCGATGGGACATCCCCAGATGGTGCTGACCGTGCCGCACACTTTCATGCCGGCGGCATGGGCTTTGGGAATATAATGTTCGCACATCTTCCAGTATTCGGCCAGGGACGTGCCGGAATTTTTCTTGTGATGGGCTTCACTGGTGGATACCATAAAGAGAATCCGGTCCGGACCAACCCCACGTTTTTTGGCCTCGATGGCCCGGTCCACCGCCCGCTCCCGAATGGTGATGGAGGTTGTTTCCACCTCATCCATCAGGTGTTTGACTTTTTTGCTCTTAAACAGTTTTTCATAAAGCTGGTCCGCATCTTTGAACTGCGGCATGCCTTTGGGATTTCCAAAATTGGTGACCTCCAGGCGCCGGAAGCCTGCAAGAATCAATTCTTCCAATACCCAGAGCTTTGCATCGGTGGACACAAACTGTTCCTCATGCTGAAAACCGTCCCGAACCGTAATGTCACCCAATACCACTTTTTTTGGATATTTTAAGTGTGCCATAAAAACCC
The DNA here is from genome assembly GCA_963675805.2 of Desulfobacterales bacterium. GTDB lineage: Bacteria > Desulfobacterota > Desulfobacteria > Desulfobacterales > Desulfosalsimonadaceae > SURF-3. The sequence continues at coordinate 708,982 of CAXXNU010000008.1, forward strand.
CCATTTTTTTAAGAATTAAGAATTAAGAATTAAAAATTACGAATTAAAAGGAATTGTTTTCTTTATTTTGTTTAACTGTTCGCTGGATGGTGCCGGTAATTTTCTGAAGTTCGACACAATCTTCGAGCAATGCATCCGCCTGTTTGCTTTCAATGAAATGGCTGTCCCGCAAAAGCCTTATCCAGTAATGAGTTTCTCTTGTCTCTTTGTATGCAATGCTAATTTTTGATATAAAATCCTTTTTTGACTGCGCGCCGATCGCCTCTTCAATATTGGCACCGATTGAGGTTCCACTTCTCAAAATCTGTATCGATAAATCATATTCATTTTTATTATTTTTCAGATATTTATATAATTTGATGATTCTAAGCGCAAAAGCATAGCTTTTCTCTTGAACCACATTATCTGTTTTCAATTCACCCCTTCCCTTGCCTTTAAATCATCATTCGTCATTCGTCATTAAAAACGCACGTTTCCAAACGCCGGCTCGCCGACCGGCTGGAGCATGCTGACCTCAAGGGCCATGGCCAGCCAGTCCCGGATTTCGGAAAACTTCAGGACCCGGTCGTTCAGCAGGCGCGCGCCACAGAAAAACGGATGGGCTTCACCGTCATATTTATCCATCATTTTCTGGAAAAAAGCGTTTTTTTCCTCATCCGTCATGGGCTTTCCGGTCACTTCCCGTTTCCGCTCCTCGATGGATAGCAGCACGCCGCCGGCGCTGCGGCCGCTCATCACGGAGGTACGACCCCGCATGGTGGTAAATAAAAAATTGGGCCGGTAGGCCCGGCCGCACATGCCGTAGTTGGCGGCCCCGTTGTCCGGCCCGATCACCATCTGAATCCGGGGCACCTGAGCGCAGGAAACGGACCGCACCATGTCGGAACCGTATTTCCCGATGCCGTTGTGTTCAGATTCCGATCCCACCATATAACCCGGCGATCCCTGAAAAAAGATGATTGGAATTTTTTCCTGACTGCACCGGACGATCCATTCCGCTGCCTTTCGCGCCGCCTCTTCAAAGATGACACCGATTTTATTGGATGCAATCACGCCGGTGGGAATCCCCTTTATGCGGATTTTTCCGGCCAGGATATTGTCCCCCCGGCCCGGGGCATAATTTTCCTTGTACTCCATAAAATAGCTGTCGTCGGCAATGGTTTTCAGAATGGCCCGGCCATCCATGGCCTGATTAATAGACGCAGGCAAAAGATCATAGATGCTGTCCGGATCAACCAGGGGCGGACGCTCTTCATAGCGGTGAAGATGCATTTTCTGGGGCGGCTCCAGACAAAGGATTTCCCGAACGCGTTCAATGGCGTCATCCTGACTCTGGCAAAAATGATCGGCTCCGCCGGAAACATGGGTATGCACGCGGGCCCCGCCCAAATCCTCGGCGGAAATCACCTCACCGGTGGCCATTTTCACCAGGGGCGGCCCCCCCAGGAAAGAATAGGACATCCGATCAATCATCACCGACTGGCAGGCCATAAAGACAATATACGCCCCCCCCGCGGTGTTCCCGCCGGTGCTCAGGGTGATCTGTTTCATTCCTTTTGCGGACATGCGCGCCATATTGTAAAACATGGACCCGAAATGACCGTCATCCGGAAACACATCCGCCTGCATGGGCAAAAACGCGCCGCCTGAATCTGCGATATACACGCAGTTGAGGCCGTTTTTTTCCGCAATGGCCTGGGCCCGGAGGTGTTTCCGGAGGGTAATGGGAAAATAGGTGCCTGCTTTCACCCGGCTGTCATTGCCAAAAATCATGGTCCAGTTGCCATTAATCTTGCCAATGCCGGTAACCACCCCCCCGCAGGGGACATCGGCGACGCCGGGATAATCCATGCCAAAACCGGCAATCCGGCTGAGCTCATAATACATGGTGCCCGGATCAATGAGCTGATCAATCAGCTCCCTGACCGGTTTTTTCCCCTGCTTCCGGAGCTTTGCAATAGCCTTTTCACCCCCCGGAAACATCGCCTCGTTGACCCGCTCATCCAGTTTTTTTTCTTCCATCACCCAGTGTTTGCGGTTTAGCACCGATGTATCTGTCATTATTGCCTCCGGATTTTATGCGTGAAAAATCGTTTTATTTAAATATGACGCCGATGAATGTTTCAAATCATGTTTGTATCGGTTTGCAACTTGTAACCTGCAACCTGTAACCTGCAACTTGGAAACTTCCCTATTTCCCCTTGTAAACAGGTTTGCGTTTCTCCTTAAACGCGGCCAGACCTTCCAGCCGGTCTTCTGTGGGAATCGTAATCCAGTAAGCATTGGACTCAATGCTGAGACCGGTATTAAGATCCGTCTCAAGACCTGCGTTGATGGCATATTTGGCCTGTTCCACGGCAATGGGGCCACATTCACAGATCATGGCAGCCATGTTTCTGGCCTCATCCATCAACAATGACGGTTCGCAAATTTTGTTCACCAGATTAATATCAAGGGCTTCTTTGGCATCCACCCGTCGGCCGGTGAAAATCAGCTCCTTTGCCTTGCCTTTGCCTATCAGCCGGGGCAGCCGCTGGGTGCCGCCGGCCCCAGGAATAATGGCAAGGCGCGCTTCGGTCAGCCCCATGGTGGCAGTGAACGAGGCAATCCGGAGGTCCGCGGCCAGCATGAGTTCTGTGCCCCCGCCCAACGCAATGCCGTTTACTGCGGCAATGACAGGTTTGCTCAACGACTCAATGCTTGAAAAAAGGGACCGGATGGTAAAAATAAATTGCTTTACTTCCGGGGGCGTAAGGGTAATCCGTTCTTTTAAATCCGCACCCGCGCAAAACGCCTTTTCTCCGGCTCCGGTAATGACGACCACCCGCACATCCGGATTAAACCGGACATTTTCCACCGCATCCTGAAGCGCGTATAGCATTTCGAAATTCACGGAATTCATCACTTCCGGCCGGTTCAGGTTGAACACCGCCACCTGATTTTCTATTGCCACACTCAATACGTTTTCAGCCATATTGCCCTCCCTATATTAACAGCCAATGTAACGGGATATCACCAGCCGCTGCACTTCTGACGTCCCTTCCCCGATATCCAGCAGTTTCTGATCCCGGTAAAACCGTTCCACGTTATATTCCTTCATCAGCCCGTATCCGCCGTGTATCTGCACGGCATTGTTGGCCACCCGCCCCATGAGCTCGGAACAATATAGTTTTGCCATGGCCGCTTCTTTCTGAAACGGCCGTTTGTTGTCTTTCAGCCAGCAGGCTTTGTAAAGCAGATTTCTCGCGCATTCAATTTCAACGGCCGCATCCGCCAGCTTAAAAGAAACCGCCTGAAATTTTGAAATGGGTTTGCCGAACTGCACCCGTTTTCTGGCATATTTCAATGCGGCTTCCAATGCGCCCTGGGCCCCGCCCAGCCCCATGGCCCCGATGGACAGCCGGCCGCCGTCCAATGTCTGAAGCATCTGATGAAATCCTTCACCCTGACGTCCTAAAACGTTCTCTTTGGGAATACGGACATCATCAAAATAGAGTTCCGCTGTATTGGATGCCCGCCACATCATTTTTTTGTGCATGGGGACCGCCTTGAATCCGGGCGTGCCGTGCTCTACCAGAAAGCAGGTATATTCATTCTTCCCATCCGGTTTCTGCCCGGTCACGGCCTGCACCGTCACGCCCAAAGACATTTCACAGGCCGCGTTGGTGATAAATATTTTTGAACCGTTGATCACCCAGTCATCACCATCTGGAACCGCAATGGTCTTGCTGCCGCCGGCATCCGAACCGGCGGTGGGCTCCGTAAGGCCGAATCCCCACAACCCCTCACCCGTGCAAAGTTTGGGCAAATATTTCTTTTTCTGTGCCTCACTGCCAAAATAGTAAATCGGACCAATGCCCAGGGAATTCCCGGCGGCAATGGTGGCGGCCTGGGAGCCATCCACCCGGGCGACCTCTTCCACTGCAATGATGTATGAGATATAGTCCAGTTCCTGGCCGCCGTATGCTTCAGACACAAACATGCCGAAAAGGCCGATATCACCCATTTTTCGGGTGAGTTCACTTGAAAACGTCTCGGTCTCATCAAGGTCCGCGGCCACTGGCGCAATTTCCGTTTCCGCGAATTTTCTGACTTCTTTCCGAATCATTTCCTGCTGTTTGGATAAATCAAAGTCCACTGGCGACCTCCTTTGATGGGGTTGGCATTTGCGATGCGCGTTCCGGGAGCAAAACGTGAGAGGGGATGCAATCTGCGATTAAAATATAGGATATTTTCAGCCATAAATAAAATATTTTGTTGGTCCGTTTTTTTATTAAAATCTGATTTTAATTCTGAACCGTATTTTTTATTTTTTTTACACTGAAATAAATTCAAAGTAAAGAATTTTATCGTTAACGTCAACGTAAAGATTAAATTAATTCTCGCCTTTCACCCCAAAAAATTGTATTAACGAACCATCTGGCGTCTTACGCCACCCCCGCATTTTAAAACCCCGGGAGACAAACCATGGATGAAAAAATTAAAATCGGCATCAGCGCCTGTCTGCTCGGTCACGATGTTCGGTGGGATGGTGAAAGTAAACAGGACCGATTTATCACGGATACCCTCGGAGAATATCTGGAATTTGTGCCGGTATGCCCGGAAATGGAATGCGGTCTGGGCACCCCCCGGGACAGCCTCCGCCTTGAAGGAAGTCTGGAAAATCTCCGGCTGGTGACCCGGACGGAAAAAATCGATCATACCGAACGGATGCGGACATGGGGAAAAAAGAAAATACAGGAACTGACAAAAGAAGATCTTTGCGGGTATATATTTAAGTCCAAATCTCCCAGTTGTGGAATGGAGCGGATTCCCGTGTACCAGGAAAGCGGCCCGGCCATCAAAAAAGGGATCGGTATTTTTGCCAGACTTTTCCTGGAAGCGTTTCCCCGGCTCCCGGCAGAAGACGACGGCCGCCTGCATGATCCCAAGCTCCGGGAAAATTTCATTGAAACCCTGTTCACCCTGAAACGCTGGCGGGCCGCAAAGCATCCCCCTTACAAAATAAAGAACCTGATTGATTTTCACACGGAAAACAAACTCCTGATCCTGTCCCATGATCAAAAAATTTACCGCCAGATGGGAAAACTGGTGGCAGCCGGCAATGCCATGCCCGCGGAAGATATTTTTGATCAGTATGAAACCCTTCTGATTGAAGCGTTGCGGTTCACTACCACGGCCAAAAAAAATATCAACGTGCTCATGCATATGATGGGTTTTTTCAAAAAACACATGACTGCGGAAGAAAAACAGGAGCTTCTTGATATTATCGAAAAATACCGTGCCGGCACTGTCCCGCTTATTGTGCCGGTGACCCTTTTTAATCATTATGCCCGGAAATACCGGCAGCCCTATCTTCAGTCCCAGACGTATCTGCACCCGCACCCGATCTCTCTGAAACTCCGAAACCATGCATAGGGGGGATCAGGGTATTAAGGTTGAAGGTTTGAGGTTGATGTAATCGTAAAAAGCGGCTGTTTTTTGTCTACGCTGCGTTTTTGCACAAAGGAACTGTTTTATTCACAGAACACCGAGGACACAGAGAACATAGGCTTCCCAATGCCCTTTCTGAGCCCTGAATTCTGAAACCTGAACAAGGCTTCGGCATATACCTGGCCCAATTCAACTACTCAGAAATTCAATATGTCTGAAAATAAAGTCACACAAGCAAGCGAAAGCGCGATCACATCTGTAAACAAAGAATTTCCTGATCCGGATCAGCGCACGGGATTTCTTCTGATTAACCGGCGGCCAAAGCTTTCCAGCATCCTTATGGAATCCCTTGGTGAAGCGGAAACCATCACCGGCCTGAGCAAAGGCGAAATCCGGATGCGGCTTACGGGCCAGGGCATCGGCGCTTTAAACGTCACCCGCAACCTCAACGAACTGGCGATCTGTGCCAGGGATCTGGCAGGTATCGGAATCCCCTGCGGCGTTGTGGAAAAAACAGCCATCAAACAGAGCCTGCTGCCTCCAGCCGCCCGCCACATCCATCTGGCCGGCAATACCCTGTCCTTTTTAAATGGGCGAAAAGAAACCCTTTTTACAATCGATGCAACGACCGAACTTCTTATAATTTTAACGGATCTTTCCGGCAACGCGGCCCGCCAGATCATGACAGCCATGGCCTATACCGGCTGCGCCATTAACAAACAATTTGACGACATACTCAAAAAAATCTCCATCGCAAAACCAGCAGCCGTTTTTTATGCATTGAACCATCCGGAACCTTCAACGAAATATTTTTCCGGGGTGTATGTGGATTCCACCCGGTTTTCGTATCTCGGGCTCGGCGAGAAAATGACCCACAGCAAAGGGGGCAATTTCCGGATCATGGTCAACCAGGCCATGGCCATGGCCCGATCCGCAGTGACAGACGAATATTTCGGCATTTCCCTCCTGCCCGGCGCCAGCCCGGACTGGCGTCAGGACAAATCCGCCGTGGAAAAAGAGCTGGGACGATATGCCGCTTACATCACGGCCGCGGCAAGCCAGAAACTTCTGCCCTTTGTGCTGGATACGGAGACGATCGAGGAATCGGAAAACGCTGCCGCATCATCCGCTGGCGGGACCGGCGCCGCTGGTGCCGACGCAAACAGCGGCATCCATTCAACGAAGGGACTGCGGCCGCCGCCGGATGTGAATTACTCCCGAATCACGGCCTTTTTTCAGACATCCCTTCCCGAGCTCATCGTGGGCCTCATCGTCATTGCATCGCCATTTTCCCTTTTCATGGCCGGTGCAAACCGCATTGCCGAGCACCAGGTCTTCTGGAAGGCTGTGGCCGGGTCCGGGGTGTTGCTGGCCGGCTTTCTCATGTTCTGTTATTCCCTGCTGCTTCTGTATTACCGGCGGATGATTGAAAACACGCCCACCTCCAAAATCCGGTCCATGTCCATGGGCATGGTGGAATTATCCGGCAGGACACGGCTCTATTATGATCTGCGGTCCTCAGCCACCAAAACCCATTGTGTTTATTACCGGTGCCGGTATTATAAATATCAGCGGACCGGGGACAATAGCCGGTGGGCCCTTACCCGAAGCGTTTCTTCCGGGAAAATACCGTTTTACATTGAAGACGACACTGGCCGGGTGCTGGTAAAACCCGAAGGCGCAATTTTCAATGTCCCCCTGACCACCCAATCCTTTCAGGGAAGTTATATCCCCTCGCTTTCCCTGCAGATGCATGATCCGAACAGCAAAGTGGTGGAGGAAATGATTCCGGTGGGGACACGGCTCTATGTGCTGGGTTCGGCACACGTTGAAAAACACGGCAGAAAATTTTCCGAAATTCTGGCGGATAAATTACGCCGGCTCAAGCAGGATTCAGCGGCCATGGCCCAATACGATATCAACGGCGACGGCCATATTGACGGGCATGAGTGGGAAGCTGCCCGCAAAGACGCTGAGCAAACGGTGTATGCCGAATCTCTGGCAAACGGCCCGGAACAATCGGAATCCGTTGTGATTAAAAAACCCGGATTCGGCATGCTGCCCTTGATCATTGCGGACTCGGAAAAAAATGTGGTGCGCCGGCTCATGTTCCGGACCTTGATTTTTCTGGCCGGCGGGCTGGTCACCATGGGAATGAGTGTGGGATATCTGGTGAAGCTTTTTTAATGACGGATGTGAAAAAAACTGAAAATCCGCGCAATCCTGTCATTTTTTTTTGTTTAAGACCCCAATTTTATGGATTTCACGGATTAAAAAACCAATCCAGTACTTAAAACCAAAAGGAAAAAATTATGGGCTATGTGATTCTGCTTATTTTCTTGGGAATTCTGGTGGCATTCATTACTTACTTCATTATCATCTACAATGGCCTGATCAGCCTGAAACACAATATCTCAAAGGCCTGGAGCAATATTGACGTACTGCTCAAACAACGCTACGACGAACTGCCCAAACTGGTCAGTGTTTGCGAAGGATACATGCAGCACGAGCAGCGGGTCCTTGAAAATGTTACCAAAGCCCGGTCTATGCTGGACACCGCCGGCACGGACAAAGAAGTGGTCAATGCCAATAATGCCATTACCTCTGCCCTGCGGTCCCTGTTCGCGGTGGTGGAAAATTATCCGGATCTCAAGGCGGACCGGGCGTTTCGTCAGCTCCAGGCCCGGGTGTCCCAGTTGGAAGACCAGATCGCGGACCGCAGAGAGCTCTACAATGAAAGCGTCAACCTTTTCAATATCCGGATCGAGCAGTTTCCGGATGTCCTTGTCGCCGGCATGATGCGTCTCGAGCCCAGGATGCTATGGCAAATCGACCCGGACCACCGGGAAGATGTGGAATTAAAATTTTCAGCTCCCGCCTAAGGCCGGCCGCTATGATCCGATTCGGCCTCTGCTGTATATTTAAAAAAGCGCCGATAAAATTCCGGCACACCACTGCCAAATTTCAGAGCCGGTTTGACCGGCCCCGGCAGCTTGACCATCTGGCCGCCCTCTGCCGGCACAACGCCCGATCCCTTCTGTCGGCCCTCACATTTTGCCGGGACCACGGCATTGGCGATTTCCGGATCAATAGCCAGATCCTTCCCCTGAAAACCCATCCGGATGCCGGTTATGACATTTACCAGCTTCCGGATGCCGCTACCATTATTTCCGATTTTCAAAAATGCGGGGCATTTTGCCGCCGGCACAACATCCGCACCACGTTTCACCCGGACCAGTTCATTCTGCTTTCCTCTCCGCGTCCGGATGTTACGGAAAAATCGGTCCATGAATTGGTCTATCAGGCGGAAGTGGCCCAATGGGTCGGGGCGGATGTGATCAATATCCATGGGGGCGGGGCGTACGGGGACAAGCCAGCCGCCCTGAAGCGGCTGGCAAAGGAAATTGAAAAACTGCCGGCGGCTGTTCGCACACGATTGACCCTGGAAAATGACGACCGCACTTACACCCCGGCAGAGCTCCTGCCTGTCTGCCGGAATCTTGAAATCCCTTTAGTTTACGACGTACATCACCACCGCTGCCTGCCGGACGGAGTGGGGGTGGAAAAGACCACCGAAGCAGCGCTCAGCACCTGGCAGCGGGAACCCCTGTTCCACCTGTCCTCCCCCCTGAACGGATGGACCGGGAAGAACCCGGCCCCGCACCATGATTATATCGACCCGGCGGATTTCCCGAATTGCTGGAAAGATCTCACCATCACCATCGAAGTGGAAGCCAAGGCCAAGGAACTGGCTATATTGAAATTAAAGGAAGACCTTTCGACGGCTTCGTAAAAAATCCAAATTTAATTTTTTACAGTTCAGTCAAAAGTGAGGGTAAGTTTTGGACTGCGCTGATCACGCGGCTTGTTTTTGCATTAAAAAAAACAATGCCGCAGGCATTTACCGCAACTTTAGTTCACTCTAGACTTTAGTCACTTTGCACTCTTCAGCCATTATTCCGGCATTGACGAAGGCCTCTGACCTGAACCCAAGGACCCCGTTTTGATAAATGGAATCATCACTCAAACTGGGATTTAAAGGCAGAAAACTGATTTTTCATTTCTTCCAGAGATGTCTCAAGCTCCTCCACCCGGGCTTCCAGGGCTGAAATCCGCTCACTCGCAGCATTGGACGATGATCGGGAAGGTTCCGGCACAGACGGCCGGTAAATTTCTTCGGTCTGTTCCGGCGTGCAGAACAGATGGGCATACCGGTTCTCCTTATGCCCGGGCTGGCGATCCAGCATCATCACCAGCGGTCCCTGGTCCCGTTCCATCAGTTTTTTCAACGTCTGCTCAATGCCGATAATGCCGTGACTTTCAATGAGCCGACCGGTCCGGGTGTTGAGCTCCCCCGGCGTCTGGGGCCCGCGCAGAAACAGCTCGCACAAAAGGGACAGCTCCCGGGGCGTGCATCCGGTTTTTTCTTCCAAGTTGTGCTCATATTTGGGGGTCCGGCTGCCATGGGTCATGATCTGCCAGACCCAATGTTGATTTCTCAGGGATTTCAAGGCCGTTTCAACATCCTCTGACGACAGCTTCATCACCGGTTCCCGGTTATTCTTCTGGTTGCAGGCATTGGTCAGGGCATTCAGGGTTAAAGGGTAATAATCCGGCGTGGACATCTGTTTTTCAATCAAGACCCCCAAAATTCTCAACTCAACCGCGTTCAGTTCTATGTCCATCTATTGGCTCCCCTGTTTTATTTTTTTGCTCATCAGGTGTGTTTCAATTCAATTGCCAGAATCAAAAGAGATATCAAAATTCCCCTCAATTCCGATCCCGATCTTGATACTGAAAAATTCTGCAGGAGCGGGCCATACCCGAGATCATTTCTAAAGTCGCGGGCATGGGCCGCTCCTGGGATAGTTTTGCTTTTCCATTCCTAATTCGTCACTCGTCATTTCTAATTCCTGATGCCCTTTATTTCTTCTTCCCACACCAGGAACTCATCCATATCCTTTTTGAACCATCGCATGATCCAGAGCAGCAGGGCCGCGTCATCAGCAAACCCCAGACCCAGAATAATGTCGGGCACAAAATCAAGGGGCATGATAAAATACACAATGGCCCCCACCACGGCCACCAGGGTTTTCCAGGGAACTTTCCGGTAGTTTCCGGCGGCGTAGGCTTTTACCATGCGCGAGAATGTCATGAGGGTGTCCCAGGATTCCCCGAGGGCGCCGCGGCCTTTTTCACGGGCTTTTTTATCCGCCTGGACAAGCAGCGCATTCAGCTGCTCGGGGTTTTCGGAAATATCCCGTGCTTTTTGGGCGGCTTCTTTGAAAAAGCGGCTGTCATAAACCTGTTTTGCGAAAAAATTTTTTGCGTTCACTGTGGCTCCGACGTGTTGAGAACATCATCTCTTTCAATATCTCTTTATTGCAAAACCCATCAAATAATGAATAGAGTATAAAATCAATCTCAATTTTGCATCCATCTTCCCGGAAAGGATTTCAGGAAATCGCGAAATGATCACATTTATCCATGCCGCGGACATTCATCTGGACAGCCCCCTTTACAAACTTAACGCCTATGAAGGCGCGCCTACCCATCTGATCCGTCAGGCAGCCCGGGCCGCCTTTGAAAATTTAGTCAATCTTGCCATTGATGACGCCGTGTCTTTTGTGCTGATTTCCGGCGACCTTTACGACGGGGACTGGAAAGACTATAACACCGGCCTGTATTTTGTGTCCCGCATGCGCCGGCTCCGGGATGCCGGAATCCCGGTTTTTATCGTCGCCGGAAACCATGACGCCGCGAGCAAAATCACGAAACACCTGAAGCTGCCGGAGGGTGTTCATCTTTTCGCGTCTGCCGCGCCGGAAACCATCACCCTGGACAGCATCGGGGTGGCCATTCACGGCCAGAGTTTTGCCGGCCCGGCCGTCACCAAAAATCTGGCGGCCGCCTACCCGACTCCCGCATCCGGATATTTCAACATCGGCATGCTCCACACCGCCCTCACCGGCCGGGAAGGCCATGCCTCCTATGCGCCCTGCACCGTTGATGACCTCTCGTCGAAAACCTATGATTACTGGGCCCTGGGGCACATCCACAAGCGTGAAATTGTAAAGGAAAACCCATGGATTGTGTTTCCCGGCAATATTCAGGGCCGCCATATCCGGGAAACCGGTGAAAAAGGCTGCATGCGGGTGTCGGCGACCGGCGCCGGCACAGTGTCGATGGAATTCGTCCCCCTGGATGTGATCCGCTGGGCGGAACTTCCGGTTGACACCACCGGCCTTGAAAACGGCTACGATGCTGTGGAGCTGTTTACCAGGAGCCTTTCCTCCCTTATGGACGACCACTCCGGCACCCCATTGGTGGTGCGCGCTATTTTTTCCGGAGACAGCCGGGCCATCGAGGATTTCGTTGCTGAGCCGGACCGCTGGAAAAATGAAATCCGATCCGCTGCCGCGGACATCAGCCGGGAAACCGTGTGGGTTGAAAAAATCCGGATTCAGACCCGTCCCGCCGGTCACTCCATGGCGCCTGATTTATCGGGAAGCCCGGTGGGGCAACTATCCGTGATTATTGACGCCTTCAAAAATGACGCGGACGCCCTCGGTCAACTGTTGGATGCCGAACTTTCCGCTCTTGCGGCCAAGCTCCCGCCGGAAATCAAACACGGGGATGATCCGTTGCAGACCGATGATCCGGCATGGCAGCGCATGATCCTGGACCAGGCCCGGTCCCTGCTTCTGGCGCATCTGATGAAAGAAAAGGATGCCGGATGAAAATCACAACCCTCCATCTTGCCGCGTTCGGTCCTTTTTCGGACACGGTTATTGACCTCAACGACGGCCACCAGGGCCTGCATATTATTTACGGCCCCAACGAAGCCGGCAAAAGCTCGGCGCTTCGCGCCCTCCGGAACGCTTTTTACGGTATTCCGGTCCGGTCGCCGGATAATTTCCGGCATCCCCACAATAAAATGCGAATCAAAATGACCCTCCGCAAAAGTGACGGTAAAACGCTCGCGTTTATCCGCAGAAAAGGCGCCAAAAACACCCTGCGGGCGGCAGATGACAAAAAAACTCTGGATGAATCCCTTCTTCAGGGATTTTTAAACCACGTGGATGAATCCCTTTTTTCGACCATGTTCGGCATTGGCCACAGGGATCTGGTCCAGGGCGGCATGGAAATTATCAAGGGCGGCGGCAATCTCGGGCAACTTATTTTTTCCGCCGGCGCCGGGATCACCGGACTGCGCAATCTGCAGACCGGGCTTGTGGAAAATGCCGATGCCCTGTTCAAGCCGTCCGGCAAAAATCCCGCCATCAATCAGCTGATTGCCAGGGTCCGGGAAAACCGGAAACATCTTAAAGAGATTCAACTGGCAACAACCGAGTGGGAAACGCACGATAAGGCGTTGAGAGCGGCCTTGAAAGAAAAAACCATCAAAGATCACCAACTGGCCGACGCCATGACTGAAAAAAACCGGCTGGAACGCATCGCCCAGTCGCTTCCCTTGATTGCCCGGCGAAAAAAACTGATACAAGATCTGAAAGCCTGCGCCTCCGCGCCCCTGTTGCCGGAAAATTTCGGGGAATTGCGGCGGGAGGCAGTGGCAACCCTCACCATTGCTGAGAATGATCATGACCACGCCGCCGCGGCCATCCGGCAGATTGACGCGGACATGGACCGCCTTGATGTATCCGATGCCGTATTAAACAGTGCAGCGGATATTGAACAAATGTATCAGGAACTGGGCGGTTTCAAAAAAGCGGCCCGGGACCGGATTCAGCTTCAGAACCGGGTGGAAATCCTTCGCCGTGAGGCCGCTCTGATTTTAAAAGAGCTAAGAGATGACGTCCGGCTCGAAGACGCCGAAAAATTGCGTCTCACCAAAAAAGATACCCTTGCCATATCCTCCCTTGGCAGCCGGTATGAACGCATTATCACCCTGATCGAAAGCACCAAGGAACAAATCCCTGTGCTTGCCCACCAAATCAAAACGCTTGAAGATCAGCTGGCCGGACTGCCTGTTGGACGAGACCTGTCTCAGCTTAAAATGGCCATGGAAACGGCTGCTGATTACGCATCCATTGAGATCCAGTGCCTGGAAGAAAGCGCCCAGTGCCGCTTGTCCATCCAAAACCTTGAATCCGAACTCTCCCGGCAGCCTTTCTGGAAGGGTTCTCTGGCGGCACTGTCGAAACTGGCCCTGCCGGGATTAGAGACCATTGACCGTTTTGAGGGTGAACTGGACACCCTTGCCAACCGGATTCGCCATAAAGCGGACGAACTGGCCGCATTGGAAAAAAACCTTTCGGACACGGAAAAAACCATACTGGAACTGAATTTTTCCTTGTCCGTGCCCACGGAACAGGATCTTGCCAGCGCCCGGAACCACCGCGGCGCCATCTGGAAAATTATCTCCGGGATCATTGAAACCCCGAATGCCCGGGAAGATCTCATTACCGGATTTTTGCGGGATTATCCAGACGCCAAAGACCTGGGCGCCGGTTTTGAAAATGCCATGGCCGCGGCAGACGAAGTTGCGGACCGGCTGCGCAGGGAAGCCGATCGTGTGGCCACCCTGGCAAAACTGGTTTCGGACAAATCCAATCTTGAAAAAAGAATCCACGGCCTGACCAACGAAAAAACCATCCTTTCAACCGATTTTAAAGCGGTTTCAGAAAAATGGCAGGTTCTTTGGTCCGCCGCCGGCATCACGGCCGCAAGTCCCAAGGAAATGCGCGCCTGGCTGCACCGGATCAATGATGTCACCCTGCGTTTCAGCGACATCAATCAGCGGATGGCCCGTACCAGTGAAAAACTCAAAAAAATTGACGCGGTCCGCGTTCGTCTTGAGGCGGCCCTGGCCGTCCTCAGGCAACCGGTTCCGGCAAGGGAAACGTCCCTAAAAGAAATGCTGAAACCGGCCGGAAACATTATTGAAACGGAAACCGCGCGTTCTGAAACGCGGGAACAGCGGCTTGCTGAAAAATCCCAAAAATCAGCCCAGCTTTCTGATCTGAAAATCCGTTTCCAGACCTATGAGGCAGACCTGGAAGCCTGGCAAAACCAATGGGAAAAAGCGGTGTCTCCGTTGGGCCTGGACCGTGATGCCATGCCTGCGCACGCAACCGCCTTTCTTGAAGATCTCAAACAATTGTTCGACAAACTGAAAGAAGCCGATATTTTAAAAAAACGGATCACAGGCATTGACCGGGACGCGGATGATTTTAAAAACCGGGTGCAGGCGCTGGTGGATGTTGCCGGCCCCTCGGTTCAGGCTCTTTCCGGACTTTCTCCGGACCAGGCGGCCGCTGAAATAATGCGGCTTCTCAAAGAAACCCGCACCGCGGTGTCTGAAAAACAAGCTCTTGAACGACAACTTGAAAAAGAAAATGAACGGCTAAAAAAATCTGCCAAAACAAAAGAAGACGCAGCTGCCGTGCTTCGCACCCTGTGCGAAGAAGCCGGATGCAGCCGTTATCAGGACCTGGCGGATGCTGAAAACCGATCCGCCATGCGCAGGGAAATCGAATCCGGAATCCGGGCCGCCGAAACCCGGCTGATGGAAATGAGTGCGGGCATGGGGCTTTCGCAATTTATCGCGACATGCGAGTCTGAAAATGGGGATGCCCTGCCCGCCAAAATCCAGGCCAGTGCCGAACAGATTGATGGGTTGTCCAAAGAGAAATCCGTTCTGGACCAGACCATCGGCAGCGAGCGGACCATCCTGGCCGGCATGGACGGCAGCAGCCGGGCCGCCCAACTGGCCGAGGACACCCAGATCCTCCTGGGCGGCCTTGAAGACCATGTGGAAGCCTATGCCAGGTACAAAATCGCGGCCGCCATTCTCAACCAGGCCATTGACACATTTCGTGAAAAAAACCAGTCCCCGCTGCTGCAAAAAGCCAGCGCGTTCTTTTCCACCATCACTGCCGGATCTTTTGAAAGTCTCCGGGCGGAATTCGACGACGCCGGAACGCCGGTGATCGCCGGCATCCGGGACCAGGGCCGGGAAATTGTGACCGTGGACGGCATGAGTGAAGGCACCGCGGACCAGCTTTATCTTTCCCTCCGGCTGGCCGGGCTGGATGAATATCTTGAAAACAACGAGCCCATGCCGTTTATCATTGATGACATTCTGATTCACTTTGACGACCACAGGGCCCTGGCCGCCCTGAAAACCCTTGGGGATTTTTCCGCAAAAACCCAGGTCATTTTTTTCACCCATCACCGGCACCTGCTGGATTTGGCAGAAAAGCATATTGATTCTTCGGTGCTTTTCCGTCATAATTTATAAGCATCCCAGCGCAGGGAACCCGCAGCCCATTGACCAGGTCTGAAATAATGGTTTCGGGCTCCATGTTGCAGGTGTTGGGTGTCAGAGTCACTTTTACCGGCATCTAAAAACAAGCACCAGAAAACTGACACCGTTTGCTGGAAAACCGCCTCCTGTATGTACTGGTTCGTTTTTTTGTTTTTTGGTGCAGGAATTGAGGCATAAGGCATAAAAAGGAGACCCCTTGAAATGACTGAAACACTGAAACTGGGCATCAGCGCCTGCCTCCTGGGCCAACGGGTGCGCTACAACGGCGGACATACCCGGGATCATTTTCTGACCGACACCCTGGGATCGCTGGTGGACTATGTGCCGGTTTGCCCGGAAGTGGAATGCGGCATGCCCATTCCCAGGGAAGCCCTGCGCCTGGTGGGAGAACCGGAAAATCCCCGGCTCATGACCAGCAAAACCAAAAAGGACATGACCGAACAGATGACCACCTGGGCCGCCGCCCGCCTGGATGCGCTTGCCGGGGAAAACCTTTGCGGATTTATTTTCAAAAGCGCCTCCCCGTCCTCGGGCATGTCCGGGGTCAAAGTCTATACTGAGGCGGGTATGCCCTCCAAACGCGGCTCGGGCATATTTGCCCGAATGTTTATGGACCGGTTCCCCCTGCTTCCGGTAGAAGACGAGGGCCGCCTGCACGACCCGGTGCTGAGGGAGAATTTTATCGAACGCATCTTTGTGTATAAACGATGGCATGACCTGCTTTCCAATGGAAAAACCCGGGGCGGACTGGTGGATTTTCACACCCGTCACAAGCTGCTCATCATGGCCCACAGCCCGGCCCATTACCGGGAAATGGGCAAACTGGTGGCCGATGCCAAGGCCCGTTCCCTGGATACCCTTTATGAACAATATGCTGAAGCCCTGAACGCGGCCATGTCCCTTCGCCCCACCATCAAAAAAAACCTGAACGTGTTGATGCACATTATGGGCTATTTTAAAAAGGACCTGTCTGCGGATGAAAAGCAGGAATTGCTGGAAATTTTTGATCAATTTAAACAGCATTACCTGCCCCTGATCGTCCCCATCACCCTGCTCAACCATTATGTTCAAAAATACGACCAGCCGTACCTGAAAAATCAGGTCTATTTAACCCCCCACCCCGCGGAACTCGGCCTGCGCAACCATGCCTGACGCTGATATCACAGACAACACCCCGGCGGGCACCGATACGGCAGGCATGAATCCGGCGCGCATCACCCCGCTCAACAGTCAGCCCGCGAAAAAAGGTGCCTGCCTGATTTACTGGATGCAGCAGGCCCAGCGCGCCCACTGGAACCATGCCCTGGAATTTGCCGCCTTCCGGGCCAATCAGCATCGCCTTCCCCTGCTTGCGGTGTTTTGCCTGACACACAATTTCCCGGAAGCCAATCTCCGCCATTACACGTTTATGGCAGAAGGCCTGTGCGAAACCGGCCAGGCCCTTGAAAAACGCGGCATCCGGTTCATTCTCCGGGCGGGAGATCCGGAAAAAATCATCTTATCCCTTGCCAGGGATGCCGCTGAAATCATTTGCGACACCGGATACACCCGGATTCAGCGCCAGTGGCGGAACAATGTGGCAAAACAGGCACCCTGCCCGGTAATCCGTGTGGAAACCGATGTGGTGGTGCCGGTGGAAACTGCGTCCGAAAAAGCCGAATACGCGGCCCGCACCCTGCGGCCGAAAATTCAGAAACTGATGGACAGGTTTATCCAGCCAGTTTCGGAAATCCCCCTGAACCATCCCGCAACCAGTCTTTCCCGATCCATTCCTTCCTTAACCATTTCTTCCCTAAACATGGACACACTTGATTTTTCAGCCCCCCCTGCCCTCCTGTCCGGATTAAGTGTCGACGTCTCTGTCCAACCGGTATCCGCATTTTTTAAAGGCGGCACCTCAGAAGCCATCTGCCGGTTTGACGATTTTCTGGAAAAACGCATGGCACGCTACACCCAAAACAGCAACCAGCCCCAGACAGACGATATTTCACACATGAGCCCGTATCTCCACTTCGGCCAGATTTCCCCGGTGTATCTAGCCTGGCGGGTAACAACCCATCAAAAAGTTGATCCGGAAATCGCTGCGGCGTTTCTCGAAGAGCTGATCGTAAGGCGGGAACTGGCCGTTAATTTTGTCTGGTTTACCCATGACTATGATGCGTTTTCCTGCCTGCCGCAATGGGCACAAAAAACACTTGCCGACCATGCCAAAGACCGGCGGGACCATCGCTATGGCCTGTCCGCACTGGACGGCGCCAAAACCCATGACCCCTATTGGAACGCGGCCATGGACGAAATGAAGCACACCGGATTCATGCACAATTATATGCGCATGTACTGGGGCAAAAAAATTCTGGAATGGTCCGACGACCCCGAAATCGCCTTCAAAAACGCGCTTACGCTGAACAATAAATATTTTCTGGACGGCCGGGACCCCAATTCTTTCGCCGGCGTGGCATGGATCTTCGGCCAGCACGACCGGGCCTGGAAAGAGCGCGCCATTTTCGGTAAAGTCCGCTACATGAATGCCGCCGGCCTGGAACGCAAATGCGACATCAAGGGATATGTAAAAAAAATTGACCGAATAAAACAGACTTCCGGATAACCATAACAGATAATTTTTAAAAAAAGTTGATGTCATCTTAAAAATCAGATTTCGACGGCAAAGAAAAAAGTCTCACCAATCGCATAAAATTGGCGAGGCGCGCAAATCCTTTGTGATGATCTGTACTTAGCGTACCATGAAGAAACAAAGGATGCCGCGCAACAAAGAATTTGAACTTTTTCTTTGCCGTCAGGGTTGCTTCTGGCCGGCAGCTTACGCCATGCCGACCCCTTTTTACTCATCAGAAACCGTTACAAAGGAGGAAAAATGGCCAAAAAAATGTTTCAGCCCGGAGAATTCTACAACTACCCTCTTATCATCAAGAAATTGCTGAACACGCCGCTGATTTACGCGCCGGAACAGGAAATCGTGTATCGGGACCAGCAGCGATTCACCTATCAGGACCTGAACGCGCGCATCCACCGGCTGGCCAGCGCCCTTGAAAATGCCGGCATCGCATCCGGCGATGTGGTTGCGGTGTTTGATTACGACAGCAACCGGTATTTGGAAGCGTTTTTCGCCATTCCCATGATGGGAGCGGTGCTGCAGACAGTGAACTGGCGGCTGTCCGCGGACCAGATTCTGTATACCCTGAACCATGCCGAAGCCCGGATGATTGTAATCAATTCGGAATTTCTTCCCATTCTCGAAGGTCTGCAGGACCGGCTGGAAACCGTAAAAAAAATCATCATTATTTCCGAAGACGGCGCGCCCCCGAAAACCAGCCTGACTTTTGACGGTGTCTACGAAGACTTACTGGCACAGGCGGCCGCGGAATACAATTTTCCGGATCTTGATGAGAACACCCGGGCCACTACTTTCTACACTACCGGCACCACCGGAGATCCTAAAGGCGTTCATTTCACTCACCGCCAGCTCGTGCTGCACACCCTGTCGGTAGCCATTGCCGCCGGAGCCTACGAAAGCATCGGCCGGTTCCGGTCTGATGATGTCTACATGCCGCTCACCCCCATGTTTCACGTTCATGCCTGGGGCATCCCCTATGTCGCCACCCTGCTGGGCGTGAAACAGGTCTATCCCGGAAAATATGATCCGCCTATGCTGCTCAAGCTTATTGCCGGCGAAAAAGTGACGTTTTCCCACTGCGTACCCACCATCCTTCAGATGATCGTCACCAGTCCGGCGGTCAAACAGTTTGATCTGTCTGGATGGAAAGTCATCATTGGCGGCTCGGCCCTGCCCCGGGGGCTTGCCAAAGCCGCCGGAGACATCGGTCTTACGGTTTACACCGGTTACGGCATGTCCGAAACCTGCCCGGTCATCAGCCTGGGAATGCCCAAAACAGATAAACTGAATATTGATGATGAAGCCATGCTGGACATCATTGTCAAAACCGGACTGCCCATTCCCTTGTCTGAATTTGAAATTGTGGACGCGGATGACAACCCTCTTCCCCATGACGGGGTCACCACCGGTGAAGTGGTTTTCCGGACACCCTGGCTCACCCAGAGTTACTACAAGGCGCCGGATAAAACCAAAGAGCTGTGGCGAAATGGCTGGCTGCACAGCGGGGATGTGGGCCACATTGATAAAAACGGGTATCTGAAAATCACGGACCGGATCAAGGATGTGATCAAAAGCGGCGGTGAGTGGGTCTCTTCCCTGGATCTGGAAAATATCATGAGCCAGCATGAAGCCGTGTCCGAGTCCGCGGCCATCGGTGCGCCGGATGAAAAATGGGGGGAGCGGCCCATGATGATCGTGGTGCTCAAACCCGATTTTCAGGGAAAAATCACGGCCGAGGACCTGAAAGCCCATATGCAGAAAGCTGCGGACAGCGGTAAACTGCCACGCTACGGCGTGCCGGAACGCTATGAATTTGTGGGTGAGCTGGCAAAAACCAGCGTGGGCAAACTCAACAAAAAGGCCATGCGGGAAACCTATCACTAAGATTTTGCTGGAATATACCAATTCAGGGGGCCTGCAACTGTTATAATGGTTATCAGGTTCCATATTGCAGGTTTAAGGTGTCGGGTGTCAGAGTCGATTCTTCTGACACCCGAACACTGACATTTTTTGCTGGAAAGCCGCTTCCTCTATGCACCTGGTCGCTTTTATTTTTTTTCGATAAATTGCGGCATAAGGCACTCATCTGGTTATCCACTTCCGACACCAAAAGGTCCGTCAGCAGCATTTTTTTATTTCGGACTGGCATTGTCTGTCATCACCGAAATAATTGGATTTTTACCATTTCAATTATCGTTCTTTATCATGTAAATCCAGTTTATTAAAAATGGTCCTACTTTTTTTATTTTTTTTTAATAATTAGGATTTTTTTTCTTGACATGCCATCATACTTTTAGAAATAATTTTATCATATTTTTATAATTTATAATCCTTCTCCAGCGGTCTCCTGACCCAGTACGTAGCATCCTTTTCAGTTGAATTTCTCTATCAGTAAAAGCCAAACCTGTTGCAAAGCAGGGACGGAAAATCACGGGTCTTAATCAAGACTAAGGTACAGCTGTTTTCGAATTTCAGGTTCTCCTGTTGAAAAAGACAGCCGGGTTGCCGAGTGTGACATCGTCAAGGTCACATCAGGTGAAACTCGGCTTTTTTTATTGCAGACCGAATACCTGAATTTTTGCGTCCGCTGACTAGAATAATGACAGCCTATGAAACCAATCTGTTAACAAAATTACGAAGGGGGACAAACGATGAAAAAATATTTTTGGTCAGGCTTAATTTTATGTTTTTTGGCAAGTTTTATGGCCGGTATTGCCAGCGCTGAAATAGTATGGGACTTCAGTCCGGATGCGCCAGCAGCCGGAATCGTCACTCCATGGTATACCAATCAAGTTGGGAGCCTACAACTGTCTGACAAAATAACTTTTAGCCACGAGAAAACGCTCAGTGCCATAGACATCTCCAGCGCCAGTGTGGCCGGGATCACTCCCTTCTCCTTTCCTGGTGCCATAGATGGTTTCGATCATGGGGTGTACGATAAATCAGATCCCGAAAAAAATATTCTTGATTTTACTGATAACAAAATTCATGATCCGACTTTTCCGATTGCTGAGCCAGCAAGCCTTTTTCTGCTTGGCATCGGTATGATCGCCCTGGCTCGATTCAGGTCGATGAAAAAGAGACTGTATTTCATTCGTTCTCTGCTCCCGGAAACTAATTTCTATGGCACATTTGAACGATTCTCTTCTCTTCTGCAACGTCTGTCGACAGAGATGAAAGTTCCGGGCATCACCAGATGACTGAAATCATAATCTCATTGCCGGAAACCATGTTCTGAACGTCCCTGTTTATGAACAACCCATATTTCTCCGCCCACATCAACGTGTATTCTTCTGCCTAATCGGTCCGGATTTTTGACCCGTAGACCAGATCCCTTCCAAAAAATGGGCCTTTTCAGTAATGTCCGCTCCATGAGCACCACCTTTATCTGAGCCACGCGCAGCAACCAGCCTTAGCATCTGAGTCACAAATGTAAGGAGTGGTAGCAAACCCGTCCTTCTTATTTTAGTGAAAACAAGCTTTAAATGCAGACCAAATAAGTTGTTGTTGCGGGTCTATTATGGTAATAAGCGGGCAGCATTGGCAAGCTGCAAAACAAACACTGGCGGTGAAAATGACACCCCTACGCAAAAAACGAAATAGAAAACCGTCATGGTTTATGAGTGCCGCCCACTGTCCTTACTGCGGCCTGCCCATTACCCATGCAAAAACATTTTCCAGCACCGGCCCGGGAGATCCTTTTAGTGCAGATATGGCCAGGCTGGGCACATCCATCATGTTGGTCCAATGCGGCGGCTATGCTTCTTCCGCCGCGGAAACCGCTTTTCTGGCATCTGCTGATGATTTTACACGGAAACATTTTAGCAGCCAGAACCGCATCGTCTATGTTGAGGACTATTCCGACATTACCGGCGCAGATGCGGAAGCCAGAAAACAATATATTCACTATTTTCTTAACAATAGAAATCGTTTTTACGCTTTTTTGTTTTACAACCTTCCGCCAATCTTTAGAATCAGTTTCAATCTGTTCAATAAGCTCCATGCACATGGAGCAACAGTGCTTGCCGTGAAAAGTTATGAACAGGCCATTGATTTGGCCCTGCAGCTTCCGGAACAGCCTGAAACGGATTTACCCAAGCCGGGTGCCGTTTCCCTGTCTGCATCCGGCAGGGGAATACGGGCCCGCTTGCAGAAGGCCTTTAACCAGGTGCTTTCACGCGCCAACGGCCGTGGTTTTTCTTTTATCCAAAAAATTCAAAAGCGTTTGGCTGACCCATATTCCGACGTTTTTCTGCAATCCATTGCTGCCATTGACTGGCAGACACCGGGAATGCCGCCGCCGCACCATCTTTTTGCGGACCGCAGGCTGCCCAAAAACCTGTATGACGCCATCGGTTTTGTCAAATCCGAAGTCGATATGCTCATGGCGGAAAGGGCAAGTGCTGAGCAGGTGCTTCAAACTAGTGAAACCCGTTACCGGCTGCTGGTGGAACATGCAAAAGCCGGATTTATGGAATATGACTTTACCACCGACCGCATTACCAGCGTTAATGATGAACTAATTTCCATGACCGGCTATTCCAGGGACGACCTGCTGAGCATGAACCCCCGGGTCCTTATAAGCGATGCCGGTCGGGAGCTGTATTCAAAACGCCTGAAGGCCATTCGTGCAGGGGAACGGCTGCCGCCGGCTGAAAATTATCCGTATCTGACAAAAAACGGGGAGTCTCGCTGGATCCGGTTGAATTCCAACGTTACCTATGACAACCATCGGCCCCGGCATGCCGCCATAGTGGTGACGGACATTACCAGTTTAAAACAGACAGAGCAGAAACTTTTGGACTATCAGGATAAACTGAAACGCTTATCCGTCCGGATGTCAATGGCGGAAGAAAAACACCGGCGCAACCTGGCCTCGGTTCTGCATGAAACCATTGGCCAGGAACTGTTTGTGATGCAGATGCAGTTGGCCGCATTTGAACGATCCTTCAGTGATCCGACAGCCTCCGCTCCCCTTCAAAAAATTCAGGATCAGCTGATCCGAATCATCCGGCAAACCCGAAATCTCACACAGGATCTGAGCCCGCCGGTGCTCTATGATTTTGGCTTGGATGCGGCAGTCAGCGCCCTGGCCCGCAGTTTACAGCAAAAACACGGAATTTTCATTCGGACATTTTTCAACGATGAAGAGGAAAATCTGGATGAAAAAATCAAGGTCATTCTTTACCGGAACATCAAAGAACTGATTCTTAATGTGATCAAACACGCGGGCGCAAAAAATATTACCATCTGGGCTAAACATTCAGATTCCGGGTTTTGTGTGGCCATCCATGATGACGGCATGGGTTTTGATTCGGTGAGCTATTTCAAAGAGTCAGCCACACACCAGGGATTTGGCCTGTTTGATGTCCGGGAAAAACTCAACCACCTGGGCGGCCTCCTCCTGATCAATTCCGCTCCCGGCCAGGGCACGTCTATCCGGATGCAAGTGCCGCCGAATATTCCAAAATAAAATGATGGCACCTGAAAGAGGTTTGTTTAATGGTTCAATATTACCGCCATTTGTCGGGATAGTTGTTTATAAATCAGCCAAGAAACCACGAAACACGGCATGAACATCAAACAGGATAAACATGCAAGTCGTCTTGCATGTTTACCTTTGCAAAATGGTAACCGGCCAAGCCAAAAGTCATATTTTTTCAGGAATCAGTTTTCGTAACAACCGGTCCAGGGTCAAACCCTGGCAGACAATGGAAAAAACCACGATTACATACGTGAAAGTCAGAATCGCATCCCGGGGGGCGTCGGCCGGCAGGGACAGGGCCAGGGCAACGGATATGCCGCCGCGAAGGCCGCCCCAGGTCAGAATTTTAATGACATGGGGGGAAAACCGGCGCTGAAGCCGCAAAAGCATCACTGGGATGGAAACAGAAATGAATCGTGCGGAAAGCACAATGGGAATCATTATCAAAGCCACCCAGAACGTATACATCTGAAACGGAATCACCAGAATTTCCAAACCGATCAGGACAAAGAGGATGGCATTTAATATCTCATCCAGCAGTTCCCAGAAATCGTCCAGATGTTCACGGGTTGTTTCGGACATTCCCAGCATGCGGCCGTGATTGCCGATTAAAAGGCCGGCCACAACAATAGCGATGGGGGCGGACAGGTGCAGGACGCCGGCAAGGGAATATCCCCCCATCACCAGCCCCAGGGTCAGCAGCACTTCCACCTGATAATTGTCCACTCCCCGGAGCATCAAAAACGTGACGTATCCGACACCAAGGCCAAAAAGCGCGCCGCCCACGGCTTCCTGAAAAAACAGCGTCATCACATCGGCGATTCCGATCTCATGGCCGCCCGCGGCAACCCCGGACAGGATCAAAAACACGACCACGCCAACCCCGTCGTTGAAAAGGGATTCTCCGGAAATTTTTGTTTCCAGGGAATGGGGTGCGCCAGCGGTTTTCAGAATGGCTAAAACGGAAATCGGATCAGTGGGGGATATGAGCGCACCGAACAAGAGGCAATAAATGAAAGGCATTTTAACGCCGATCATTTCCAGCACCCAGAAACTGAGACTGCCTACAATCAGCGTGGAAGCGAGCACCCCAAAGGTGGCCAGAAAAAAGATAACATATTTCTGGCGGGCCAGGTCATTGATATTGATATGCAGGGCCCCGGCAAACAGAAGGAAGCTCAGCATGCCGTGCATCAGGGTCTCATCAAAATCAATGCTCTGGACAACGGCGGCGGCCACCGCATCAAAGTGGATGCCAAGCTTGCCCAAAAACAGGATGACGATGGAAATGACCAGGGAAATCAGCATCAGCCCGATGGTTGTGGGCAGGCGGAAAAACCGGTGGTTGATCCAGGCAAAGACTCCGGCAAGGGTGACCAGTCCGGCGGTTATATTCAGTGCGCTCATATGCAGCCCTTTTTTAATTGAATAATTTTGAGCTGCTGGTGTCGGAAACTTTTGCCGGACAATTTGGCATCAGAATTCTCCTTTCTGGCACAAGGGGATCAATTGAATTTTCGAAAGAAACTTATTGATACTATAGATTCAGGGAGATGAAAAGGCAAAACCGGGGAAGTGCGGACAGGGGGAAAAATCTTCTTTATTTTTTCTTCAATCTGTGGTTCACTAAATTTAAAGATCGCTTCATCAATCAGAACGGTTTCCGCAGTTTCCTCCGGTACGTTGACGCTTTTGCCATCTCCTTTTGACCTGACAGCAATACCCTAATTAATTTTCACCAACTGGGCATTTAAGACCAGACGTGTACCAGTGTGTGCGATTAATTTTTGAACAACCTGCTGATGGGATTTCAGACAAGTTGCCAAAGGGGGTGATGCCGGTTCTCAAAAAAAATTCCATCTTTGACGGCTTCGTAAAAAAACCAAATTCTTTTTTGCGCTGCATCCTTTCTTTCTTCATGGTACGCTAAGTAAAAATCATGACTTAAGATTTGCACGCATCGCCCATTTTATGAGATTGGTGAACTTTTGTACGTTGCCGTCGGAATCTGACTTTTTTTCCCCACCTGAACAAAACCAGAAAGGAGTTTACCCATGCGCTATGGATTCAAAATCCTATGGATACTATCCATGACCGTTCTTTTTCTGGTGTCCGGATGCGATGAAAGCGATATCAAATACTGGGAGTGGAACACGATCACGTTGAATGAATACAGCACGCCGTTTGCCAATGAGGCGGTCTGCGGCAACGGGTCGCCGTATAAATTTTTCATCAATCCGTCCAACACCACCAATAATTTACTTATTTACATCGAAGCCGGGGGCGCCTGCTGGGATTATCCCAGCTGCAGCGGCGAGGAAGGCATTCGCGGAGCCGCCAATCCGAACGGCATTACTGATGATTACATGAGCGGTATTGCCGGTGTGATGTCTCCGTTTGTATTCCGGAATCACCCGTGGGACTCCCTGCCCACCAAAAACTGGACCATCGTATTTATCCCCTACTGCACCGGTGATGTGCATACGGGGGATAAAGTCACTACCTACACTGATCCGGAAACCGGCGAGGCGCTGGAGTGGCATCACAAAGGGCACACCAATATGATGGCGGTCATGAAATGGCTGACGGACGGCCCGTTTAAACGCCACTTCAACCGCATCGACAAGCTGATGGTAACCGGATGCAGCGCCGGCGGTGCGGGTTCGGTAATCAATTATCATTTTATCCGCCAGGCTTTGGGAACCCGGGTGCAGAAGGCATATCTGCTGAATGATTCCGGGCCCATTTATTCAGCGTTTGATGATGGCCAGGAAGCCATTGATTCCGGCGACCATGTGTATGCGGATTATCCCCATTCCCTTCCCCTGCACAGGAAAATTAGAGAAGTATGGGGGATCGACGACTCCGGCATTCTGAACGATCTGCCCGGTACGTTTGATGATACCAATTTCGGCAGCATCAATACCATGCTATCCGACTATTACCTGGCAAAAGGCGACCGACTGGCCCATACCCAGTTTTCCATGGACGGGAATTATTCCGGATACTCCTACGAACGGTTCTATCCCGAGTCCATCGGCGACCCGCCGGATCTGGATGTCATTCACGCTTACTGGCAGGAAGACGAACAATATCTGATGGACCTGTACGACAGTACGAGCAACTGGGGGTATTTTATTCCCTATTACCGGCCGTTTAACGAAAGCCACTGCACCTGTGTGCTGTCGTTTGACGATACGAATATTCAGTCCCAGGGCATTGATATGAAGGAATACATCAATGACCTGTTGAGCGACCGTGCCATGAGCCAAATGCGGTATTTTGAAGGATACAACTGGCTGGACATGAACCGGCCTTATTGGGGGTGGGATTTGGTGGATCTGTTGATGGAACTGCTATAGCAGGCTTTTGGAAAACTATTGCGCTTGCAAATACAGCGTTAAAATTCTCCTCAAAATGCTCATTTATAGGCATAAACTCCGCTTTTTCGTCAAATTTTGCCTTGTATTTGCGGCGCTCATAACGTTTTTCAACAGCCTTATACCCGAATTTTTCACGATATTTTTTTTGGAGAGGGCGCGCCAGACGGTTCATTATCCCTGCTGATTCTTTTGAAAAGCTTTCATGCCTCCACTGCACGGGGAAAAGAATTTTCCACCGGCAGCGGCAACCATAAGGTTGCCATTTTAAACGGATGGCGTTCATAGCCGCAGGGATACGGAAAGGTTTTGCAGCGCCCTTTCCTTATTTCAGCCTACTTTAATCGGGCCAGGGCTTCTGCTTTTTTGGCAGGAATTCTTTCCAGGCGCTTTTCAAAATTTTCCAGCAGAAATTCATGCTTTTGAATGTCTTCCGGGCTCATCCGGTCGGCATATTCCGTAAGAATGAATGTCAAAACCACCGCGCTGTCTTCGGCAAGCGCCGTCTGATCGGCGTAATAGGCTTCGATTTCCGCGGGGGTCGCCTTGTTCGCGGCAATCTGGCCGTACTGGCGGTTTCTTTGTTCTTTTTCACGCTCTTTTGCCTCAAACTCTTCCCGGTCCACCGGCGGCAAGGCGCGATTATCCGGAAATATCCGGCGGAGCTCATAGGGGTCCGGCCGGAAACTTTCCACGGGGGCACTTTCCGTGATATCGGCATCCGGGATGAGGTCCCCGGTGATTTCGTCACGGGCCACGGCCGGGTCCATTTCAGTGACGGCCACCGGCAAAGAGGTGCCGGGATTATCAGTGGTGATGGCAAAATCAGGGGTTTCAGAAGGCGTTGCCGATAGGCGGGATCCGGTCACAGGCGCATCAAAATCTGAGGGATACGGCTGATGGGTGCTGAGCCGACCGGCAAAAAACGCCATGGAAATGCCTGCCAGAAAGAGAATGACAATCAGGCCGATTTTAACGGTGTTGTTCATTTCATGACCTCCTTATTTGACATTTCCCACTAATTTTACATATTGTAGGAAAAAAATCATTCATTTTTTCCGGGCCGGGTAAAACCCTTTCAAAAAACAGACAACTCAATTCCTCAGGCATCGTGATCCATGAAAAGAATCCAGCTCACCGCGTTTTTCATTTCTGTTTTTTACCTTTCGGTGTATTTTCCGATTTTCTGGGTGACGTACTTTCCCGCCTGGTATGAACTTAACTGCAAGTGGCACAGCAGATGCGCCGTATCCGGACCGGGTTATGGAAAACCGCATATCCATGAACTGGTGGGATTTCTCCGGCATACCGGAAGGCTCGCGCATCCGGACTGGAGCCCCAAGGAAATCGTCCATCTACATGAAGTCCGGACCATACTGGACATGATGCTGGCCGGGGCCGTGGCCGCGGCAGCACTATTTTTTCTGAGCTTTGACCGCCGCCGTCTTGGCCGGTTCAGTCTGGTCAACTCGATGGTCATGCTCGCTTCCATGGCTATTCTGCCGTTTTTCAAACCATTCTGGCGGCAAGGCGTTCACGGACTGCTGTTTGACAATGCGGACTGGATCACCTTTCCCACGGATGTCACCTATCACATTACCCCGCGGGCTTTCTTTCTTAATACCTTTATTTTTGTGGTTTCCGCTTCCCTGTTCATCAATTTGTGCTGTTTTCTGTGTTTGCGCGGTCGAAAAAACCAGGGAAATTTATTCCATTGACTTTTACGGGGCACCGGCCCTACTTTTGCCCTCATGAACCCATGTGACCACTGCCCCATCGATGACAAGATATATGAATGCTGCGGCCGGTTTCCGGAAACCGGTGAGACCGCCCCGCTTATACTGGCGGACGGGCGACGGATTTTCGCCTGCCCCCATTTAACGGCAGACGGTGGATGTGCCATCTATGAAGGGCGGCCCCATGCCTGCCAGGTGCATTTCTGCTACGGATATGATGCCGCGAGCAGCATCAAGGCAGGATCTTTTGCAGCCGGGGCGTTCATTGGATATACAACCGGGATGTGAGGAAAAGGCGGGTTCCCCTATGACCGATCGGGTCAGCGGAATGGGTGGGGCCGCACTGGTTTTCAGGATGGCATGGTTTGAATATGCTTCACCAGCCGCCCGATGGTGCGTTTGGATTCCCGGTTAAACCGCTCGGTTTCCT
Source organism: Desulfobacterales bacterium (assembly GCA_963675805.2). GTDB lineage: Bacteria > Desulfobacterota > Desulfobacteria > Desulfobacterales > Desulfosalsimonadaceae > SURF-3. The sequence continues at coordinate 738,369 of CAXXNU010000008.1, forward strand.
TGTCCGTCATGTTTTCAAAATCCACCAGTTCACACTCTTTCATCACAAAGAGAAATTCAAAAACAACTTTGTCCATCAGATCTCCAAGCCGGGGTTCCACGGTGGCCGGATCGTTTTGCGTCAAAATTGCGGCGGCATCCGCCTTCAGGGGATGATCTGAATCCGCCAGATGCTTTTTGATCATCTTTTCGATCAGCACAAAAATAACATCAATGTGGTTGCTTTTGATTAATGTGGGACTGTGGAAAAAAGACCGGTCTGCTTCCACGCACACGGTTTTTTTTCTGAGATCCAGCACTTTCTCAAACCAGTTCAGGGTATAGCGTTCGGTTTCTTCGGAGGTCCATTTATCCCGCTGCCACACATGGGCACGAATAATTTTGGTGAGCGCGGCAAAAAGATCTTCCTGCTTTTCAAAATTATAGGTTCCCAGAAGGGCGCCGGACTGGAAAATATCCACCCCGGGTTTGTGGGCGTGGGCGGATATTTCTGCGCAAAGAATACGCGCTTCATCGCCCGGCCGTTGAATCAGAATTTTAAAGGACGGCTTTCCTGTTTCAATGTGGTGCAGTTCCGGGGCAGATGCCGGCGGTGTCAAATGATCCGCAATCTCCGGCGGCAGAAAAGCGGCCGGCAGATTCGGGCTCAGATCAACAATTTCCATGGCAGAAAGAAAATGGGCAAGGGCTTCGTCATCCAGAGACGACACCGGCATCAGCCGGCCGGGGTCAAGATAGGGAATAAATTTATCCATCACGGTTTCAATTGCTGCCTGCCAGTGGGCGCTGCGGGGGTCTTTGCCCCGATCAATCCATTGTTTTGCTTTATCAGTAATATGGGTCATTTGTTCTTCCTTAAACAATAAAAATCCAAGTATTGCGGCAACTCCGTCAATGGCTGCTGCCGGGGATTCACTAAAAAAGCTTATCTCACCAGAAACGCCTTTGCATTGTCAATTCATTTCATCTTGCCCGGTATGCCCTTAATTTTCTTGACCATAACGCCAAAGTATTTAATCATAAACAAATCCAGCCAAACCATGTTATCGCATCATCCTATGGGGTTACAAAATTTGAGGCGTTTTGCAAAATTTTTTTCTGCGGTCATTTTTTTTCTTCTGTGCTTCGGATCCTTATATTCTATTGCTTCTGAGACCCGGACAGAAACACTTATTCTTTTGCCGGCCGCAGAAACCTCTATCTATAAGCAGAATACGGACAGCCCTCCCCTGGCTCCCAAGGATACTGAACTCCGTGTGGGATGCCTGAAAACCGGGGGCACGCTGGATGTTATTGTCAGTCTGCTCAAATTTAATATTTCCGAAATTCCTGAAAATTCCAAGATTACGAGCGCTTTGCTCCATGTCTTTTCTTTGGATATCAGCGCCACCTGGGACTACCGGCTTTTTCACGCGCGCCCGGCCCCGGAAAACTGGAATGAAACCGATCCGGACGATTTCATTGCCTTTGATCCGACCTCTCATGTTTACGAATCCAGATGCATTCCAGGCATTCCCGGAACATCTCCGAACCTTTACCTGTGGGACATCACGGACCTTGTCCGGTCCTGGATCGACGGCACGCCGAATTATGGTATTGTATTAACGGCGGACTGCGCGACATACGACAATTATATACAATTTTATTCCAGCACACATTTGCTGTATAAACCCCACATAAAGGTCGTTTATACGGCGCCCGAAGCCCCCGTTCCAGATGATCCGGATATTCAAGACGGGTCAGAAATTCCGATTCAGGCGGAAATCCCCCCCCCTTCTGATGCGGACACACCACCGCTCCCGGCTTCTGATACGGAACAACCAGCCGATGGACCGTTTGTCAGCACGTCTCCTGATCTTCCCCCGCCGGTCCCTCCCAGCAACACGGCAGGGCCGGAAACGCCCGAATCATTCCCTGAGCCCGAAAAATCGTCCCCTCCGGTGATCACCCATCATCCGTTACCACGGACAATTCATCCCGGAAATTCAGTTGTTTTTTCGGTCATTGGTGAAGGCACCATGCCGTTATACTTTCAATGGGAAAAGGACGGCACAGCGATTGACTATGCAACAGATCAATCTTTTACCATTGATTCCGCCTCCGAAAATGACGAAGGCGCATATACCTGCCTTGTCTTTAACAGGGCCGGAGACGCCAGGACCCGCCCCGCCATGCTGACGGTAAAAGATTCAGTTTCCGTCATCGACCATCCTGCCGGCCTGCGTCTTGAACCGGGAATGTCTGCCAGTTTTTCAGTGGCAGCCATCGGGGCTGGACCTCTATCTTTCCAGTGGAAGAAAGACCACATCAATATTAACGGGGCCACTTCAAAAAACTACACCATCAGAGCAGTGACCACAGAAGATGAAGGCATTTATTCCTGTGAGGTGAAAAACGAATTTTCAAATGACATCACCAACGGGGCAAAACTGATTGTATCCACCCCGCCAGAGCCCGACATACCGCCTTCCGCTGAAATCCCTGATTCCCCAGATTCAGAGGACCCGGAATTTACGGATTTGATAGATTCCCCTGTTGCTGAACCGAGTACCGCTACTGAGCCGGTTATATCAGAAAAAGCTGTTGAAGTGCCAAAGGACGCGCTTGATCACCCTCTTTCCGCAGAACCCGCACTGGAAAAAGAAACTGATGCGGAAGAGATAGTCCCGGAAATCCCTGGTTCCCCATGTCCTGCAGACCCGGATCTTACGGATTTGACGGGTTCCCCTGCTGCTGAGCCGGATACCGCTACTGCGCCGGTTATATCAGAAAAAGCTGTTGAGGCGCCACAGTACGCGGTTATTCAGACTCTTTCCGCAGAACCCACGCCGGCAAAAGAAACCAAAACAGACGAATCGGTCCCCCCTGAAATCCCGGTTCTCGATCCTCCGGTAATTCTGCGCCACCCTGAATCCCGGACCCTGAATCCCGGTGATGCGATCAATTTCTCAGTGGAGGCTACGGGCACTCCCCCGCTGTCATTTCAGTGGCAGAAAAACGAAGCCGATATCAACGGCGAAACGGATCAATCCTTTACCATGGATTCGGCAAGGGAAAAGGACGAAGGCTTTTTTTCATGCCGTGTTAAAAATAATGCCGGTTCCGTCATGTCAGACCCGGCCGGTCTCATTGTCAGCGACCCTGTTAAAATCGTTTCCCAGCCCATTGCCAAGACGAAACAATCTGGTGAATCCGTAACCTTTTCCGTGCGAGTGTCTGGCACCGGCCCGTTTGCGTATCAATGGAAAAAAGACGGCATGGATATCCCATATGCAATTCTGGAGAGCATCACCCTGAACCCTCTTGGAAAAGAAGATGCCGGGGTTTATTCCTGCGAGATCAGCAATGAATTTTCGACAGTTCTTTCGGATGATGCGGCACTCACAATACAAATGCCGCCAAAAATTTTGGGCTTTACATCCGACCAGACCCGAAAATCCGGTGAATCCGTGACTTTTTCCGTACGAGTGTCCGGCACCGGCCCGTTTGAGTATCAGTGGGAAAAAGACGGCATGGATATCCCCTATGCAATTCTGGACAGCATCACCCTGGGACCTCTTGGAAAGGAAGATGCCGGAGTTTATTCCTGCAAAGTTAGCAATGAATTTTCGACAGTTCTTTCCGGAGAAGCGGTTTTAACCGTCATTGCACCGCCTATTGCACCACCCATTTCGCGACCCATTTCGCGACCCATTGTGCCGCCAGGCGCGGTCCCTGAGAATGCTGTAAACAGCCCCGGCCGGCCCAAAGATCAAACTGATCAAACTATTTCAAAAACCGTCACTCTACCGGATACGGCTCCAATGGTCCTTGCGGAAAAACCGAAAAATGAAAAGGCGCCGTCAGTTCCGGATAAAAAAACAACGCCGGATCCCACCAACATCCGGAAGCCTGCGGATACCCATACGCAGAAGCAGCCCTCTCCCGATTTTTTCGACCTGACATTAACCCCGCCCGGCGGCAAAGGGGAATTTGTTGAAAACGGCAGCGTCTTGACCCTCTCCGGCATTGCACTGCCCGGTTCGGGACTCATTTCCGCGCACCTTGAAGACGATCAGGGTGTTGTTATCCGGGATATTTCAAAAAGTGTTGCCATTGAACCGGATACCGGACGTATCACAGGATCATTTTTTGTCGGATCTTTCAAGACCGCCCGCTCAGTCCGTCTGCGCGTGAAAATAACAATTCCCGAAGACAACAGATCGCTCGACGGAATATCCAACCGCCTCTTTGTGGACAACACGTATCCGGAAATTTCGGTGACCACGCCGGGAAATCACGCCCGTTTCGAGAACGTTCCCATTGACATTAAGGGGACAGCCACCGACAGTGGGTCTGGAATCAGCCTGGTAGAAATCAGCGTGGACGGCGGAATGTCTTATCAGCCCGTGGACGCTTATGAAAACGGCCGGTGGCGATATGCCTACACGCCCAAACCCACCTGCTTTCTGCATCACATCAAGGCCAGAGCCGACGATATCGTTGGCCATACAACGGTTTCGGAGGGTGTGATCATCCATTACCGCCCCCTGCCCGGGGCCACCGAGCCCTTGCCGGAGATTCACAAAACCGCTGCCGTTAAAAAACTCCCGTTTTCTGATACCAACCGAAAAGACACGACGCAATTTTCTGAAAAGGACGGCATCTGCACATACCGGATCATCAGTCTTGGCAACAACCAATTTAAGCCCTCTGATTTGTTTACTCTCGACGAGGAAATGGCGATTATTGTCCGGGGATATGGCGGAAAACGGGTCACCCTGCGGCTGATCGATCCGGATGAGCAAAAAGTGGTTTTTGAACTGTCTGATTTTATCCCGGTAAATAAGAATAAAATGTGGAAATGGAAACTGTCAAAAACAGGCATCTTCAAAGCGGAGCTCATTGTTGACGGATCATCACAGGACAATGTGTTTTTTAAAATTATCAAGTAACCCTCTCAAACCGGAATAAATAATAATGTTGCTGAAAAAATTTGACTTTACGCCCATTCTCGGCTGGTCTGTATCGCGATACGACACCTTTAAAACCTGCCGGCGCCGCTATTACTACACCTATTACGCCAAATTCGATCCGGAATTCAGCGCAGACCGGATCAACCGGCTCAAGCAGATGACCACCATACCGCTGGAAGTTGGCAATATTGTGCACGACATCATTAAAGCGCTCCTGGAAAGGCTTCAAAAAACCCACCAGGCAATCGATAAGGATCGGTTTTACCATTACGCCCGCAATGTCACCGGGCAATATTGCAAAAAACCTTTTGCTGAAATTTATTACAATGAGATTGAACGGCTTGATGTCGACGGCATCTATGACAACGTGCGGCTCAACCTGGCCAATCTTTTGGACAGTTCGCGGTTTGCATGGCTTCTGAAAAACGCCGTAAAAACCAAAGAGCGCTGGATTATCGAACCTCCCGGATACGGGCAGACCGAAATCAATGGGCTTAAGGCCTACTGCAAGGTGGACTTCCTCTTTCCGGTAGATGACATGATCTATATCATGGACTGGAAAACCGGCAAGGCGGATACGGATAAACATACCAAACAGATGATCGGGTACAGCGCCTGGGCCAGTTATCACTTTGAGCACGCCCCGGAAAAAATCCAGCCCATCATCGCCTATCTCAAACCGGACTATTCCGAAGATACAGTGCACGTCACCCGGGCGGACACGGATCGCTTCGGCGAAACGGTGAAACAGGAAACCCGGGAGATGTATGCGTATTGCGCGGACATTGAATCGAACATTCCCAAAGAAAAAGCGCTTTTTGAAAAAACCACCATTCCTGTTTTCTGCAATTACTGCAATTTCAGGGAATTGTGCCGCGAATAAAACGGTATTTTTACAAAATCGAATGGCAATGCCATGCATTTTCATTGACGCTCACCCGTTATGACGCTAATATTACCTTCAAATATCGGTACACCTTTTATCTTCATATTATTATCAGTCATTTCGGTTTTTATGGGCCGGACGGAACCAGCGGGATTGATTCATGGCGGTTATTTGTAATGAATGCGGCAAGCTCTATGATGTAGAACCGGAGCTGATCGAACAGCTTAAAAATACTTCTTTCCGAATCAGGTGCGATGCGTGCGGCAGCCTGGGTCTCTTATCAGAGATGATCCAAGAGGCTGAAGAAGAAAAAAAACGCGAATGCGGAGCAAAGCAAAAGATGCCTGATTCTTCCGTATCTGCTTAATGTAATCGGCATCAACCTTTGCAAATAAGACCGATCCACTCCGGACAACACATTATCATCACATTTTTCGGAATTTCGGCCATTATTTTTCTATGGCTGCTGATTGCACCTTGTTTCATGCTGATGAACGCTCTGGAACCCCAAAATATTGAAGACCGGGTCCGCCTTATTCTCTCACGTGAAATTTCCCAAAAACAAATGGAGGCACTCAAAAACAACGGATTGAAAATTCCGGATGAGGAAACGGCCATTCGATGGCGCGACGAATTCACCCGGATAAACAACCTGGAATTTTTATCAGTTTCCGTAAAAAATCCGATTCTGGACATCTTCAGCCCGGATCAGCCGACTTTTGTCGTTCGAGCCATTATCCGGGACCCTTCCAATCATGTCACCACAAGATATTTCTGGCTCAGCTGGGCAGGCATCGACCGGGAAATCTCAAAAATCGCCTGGTATTTTTCCATCTAAAATTAAGTTTGAAAATTTTTTTGTGATCATGGTGAAGTTGTGCTAATACATCGCATAACTGCAACCATCTATGGGTATTCACAAAGACACAGAGGACCGGGATGCTTAACAAACCAATCTTTGACAATGAACGCTACCTGAAAGAACAGGCCGCGGAAATCCGGCAGCGCATCAAGCAGTTCGGGGACAAGCTGTATCTGGAATTTGGCGGCAAACTGCTTTTTGATTATCATGCGGCCCGGGTGCTTCCCGGATATGACCCCAATATCAAAATCCGGCTCCTGCAGGAGTTGAAAGACCAGGCAGAGGTCCTGATCTGCATATATGCCGGCGACATTGAACGCAAAAAACTGCGCGCGGATTTCGGCATCACCTATGAAACCGATATTCTCAAAATCATTGATGATCTCAAAAAATGGCAGGTCAAGGTCCGGGGGGTCATCATCACCCGGTATGAAAAACAGCCGGCTGCCGTCATATTCAAGAACAAGCTTGAACGCCGGGGCATTGACGTTTTCACCCACTATTTTACCAAAGGGTATCCCACGGATGTGGATCTGATCGTCAGCGAGGAAGGATACGGCATCAATGATTATATTCCCACCACTGCTCCCCTGGTGATCGTTACCGGTCCGGGACCCGGCAGCGGAAAAATGGCCACCTGCCTTTCCCAGCTCTACCATGACAACCGGCGCGGAATTTCTGCGGGATACGCCAAATTCGAAACTTTTCCGGTCTGGAACCTGCCCCTCAAGCATCCGGTGAATGCCGCCTACGAGGCGGCCACAGCGGATCTGGCGGATATCAACATGATCGATCCCTTTCATCTGGAAGCCTATGGCACCCAGGCGGTGAACTATAACCGGGACGTGGATATCTTTCCCGTGCTGCGGCGCATTCTGGAGCGCATTTCCGGAGATACCTGCTGCTACCGATCCCCCACGGACATGGGAGTAAACCGGGTGGGATTCGCCATTATGGATGATGAAGGAGCCAAGGCCGCGGCCAAACAGGAGCTTATCCGCCGATATTTGCGGTATCAGTGCGAATATGCCTTAGGGCTGAGCGACAAGAAAACCCTTCAGCGCACGGAATTAATCATGAAGGAATACAATCTCTCCGCCGAAGACCGGCCAGTGGTGCTGCCGGCACGTCAGGCCGCCCTTACTGCGGAACAGGACCCGAGACTGGGCAGTGACGGCGTTTTTTTCGGCGCCGCGGTCGAGCTCAAGGACGGCACCATTATCTCGGGAAGCAATTCCCCGCGCATGCACGGGGCTTCCAGTGTGATCACCCGCGCGTTAAAGCACCTGGCCGGCATTCCCAGCAAAATCCATCTCCTGCCCCAGAATATCTGCGATACGGTAACGGACCTGAAAACCCAGATTCTCGGCGAAAAAAGCATGAGCCTAGATTTACAGGAGACCCTGATTGCCCTGGCCATCAGTGCCACCAGCAATCACACGGTGGAGCTGGCCATGGAAAAACTCAAAGATTTCCGGGGATGCGAAATGCACATGACCCACCTGCCCTCTCCCGGAGATGAAGAAGGCATCCGCCGCCTTGGACTCAACCTGACCACAGACCCGATATTCATGTCCAATGATTTGTATACCATGTAAAAATCATTTTAAGACCGCGCCCTAGGGCCGGTATCCGGCTGGCAACTGCCCGCCAAAAATATGTCCATACCGGCAAAATGATTTTTAACAACTTGACATTACTTAAAAAACCCATTAGAAAGATGTCAATTAACAACCAATCAGGTCGACCTAAAGACAACAGCCATACAGGAGCCAAATCATGAAGCGTGTCATTTTAACCGACAGTACGGCGGACATTCCGGAATATATTGCCAAAGAACTGGGTATTGAAGTTCTGCCCGTCAATGTGGTGCTTGACGGGAAAACTTATAAAGACGGCATTGACATCAACATCATGGATTTTTACAACAACTATGAAAACTTTGAATCCATGCACACGGAAGCCATTCCCTATCAGGACTACGCCCTGAAGTTCATGCAGCTCACCGCACAATGCGAAGAACTGATTATTGTTCATTGTTCTTCCGCCCTGAGTGACAATTACAAGGTCGCTTTAAAAGTGGCCGAGGAATTCCCTGCTCCGAAATGCAAAGTGGAAATCATCGACTCCCGGTCCTGCAGCATGGGGTTTGGCGTGGCAGTGATCGAAGCGGCAAAAGCACTTAAGAAAGGCAGTGAATTCGGCAGCGTGGTTTACAACCTCAACCGGGTTCTCGCCCGAACCACCTCTTATCTGGCCATTCCCACCCTCAAATATTTGAAAAAAAGAAAAAAAATCGGCGGTTTCAAGGCCCTTTTGGGCGTCACTCTGGGTGCCAAACCCGTACTCGGATTTGAAGACGGCAAGCTCGTCGTCAAAACCAAACTTTTCGGTAAACAGCCGAACATGATCCTGTCCATGCTGGATATTATTAAAAAAGATATCGGCGGACATCCCATCAACCTTGCCATTGCCCACGGCCGGGACCTTAATCTCGTCAACGGGTTGCGCTCCGTTTTTGAAGAAAATTTCGACTGTCGGGACATTTTCCGCACGTATTTCGGACCGTCCATCGGCATCAATGCCGGACCCGAAGCCATTGGGGTCATGTTTTACAAACACGAAGCATGAAACCGATCCCGCCGGAGATACACCGCCTGATTCCTCTGGCCATGGCCTCCGGCGCGACCCGGGCAGCGGTTATCCAAACAGACGATATCGCTGTTGAAAAACAACTGGCATCCCTTTGTCATTCCCCCAAATGCCGGAATTACGGATTATCCCAAAGCTGCCCGCCCCATGTTCCGGGTCCGGAATGGCTGGCCAGATACCTTAACGGCAAAACATATGCCGTGGTCTTCCGGATCGACCTTCCCGCAGACATCCTGTTTTCACCCGAGCGGCGGCAAATCATGCGCCTGCTCCATGAGATTGCCGCCCGGGTGGAAGAGACCGCTGTTTCGTTGGGCTATTGCGATGCTAAAGCCTTTGCCGGCGGCTCATGTAAAGACATTTTCTGCCAGGACCATCTGCACTGCAACGTGGTGTCCGGAGAGGGCGGATGCAGACATCCCCGCACCGCCCGACCGTCCATGTCCGGATTCGGCATTAATGTTTCAAAACTGATGAAAGCCGCCGGCTGGCCCGCGAAAATCGCCAATGAAACAGACGTGCCGGATACGGGGGCCATGTCCTGGGTGGCGGGTCTGGTTGTCATTGAATGACAATTTTATTGTTTTCTTTCCCCTGAAATTACTTTATCCTTATTTTAGTTCTTTTCAGCCTGTACCTTGCATTTTCTGATTCTGAAATTTTTAACCAATGCATTTCAAGAAGGAGGAAAATCATGCGCATTCCCCCAATCATGGGCTTTCCCGCCACATCCCAGGATGATTACCAACTGAATGTTATTCGCATTATGCAGCATGCCGCCAGAAGTTTCGGACGACAGGAAATTGTCTCTATCCGCCCGGACGGCACCAAACTGAGATTTACGTATCAAAGTACCTATGATCGCGTCAAAAAACTCGGCAATGCCCTGACTGCCCTTGGCGCTGAAGTCGGTGACCGGATTGGTGTACTCGACTGGAACACCCACCGCCACCTGGAAGCCTATTTCGGTATTCCCGGCATCGGATCGGTCCTCCTCCTTCTGAATATCCGCCTGGCGCCGCCGGATCTGAGTTATGTGGTCAACCATGCCGAAACCAAATTTGTTCTGGTGGATGAAACCCTGATCCCCATTGCTGAGGCCATTGCCGGGCAGTGTGACACGATCAAAGGCTACATCATCCTCACAGACAAAGATCTTTCTGAAATCAAAACCTCCCTTACACCGATTTACAGTTATGAAAAATTACTGGCAGACGCCGATACGGACATTGAATGGCCGGAACTGGATGAAAAATCGGCGTATGGCGCGTGCTATACCACCGGCACCACCGGCCGTCCCAAAGGGGTGTATTATTCCCACCGCAATGTTTTCCTTCATGCCATGACCATTGGTACGAACGCGGAAATGACATCCAATGACTGCTTTTATCAACTGGTGCCCATGTTTCACGCGCTGGGATGGGGCATGCCCCAGGCAACCTTTCTCATCGGCGCCAAATTTGTTCTGCCTGGCATGTACAATATTGCTGACCTCGGAAGCCTTGCGGAACCCCTGGTTTCCGAAGGCGTGACGGTTTCTGCGGGGGCTCCGGCCCTGTTTATGCCGATGCTGGAATATATCCGGAAACTGGACCAGAAACCGAATCTGAAAGGGGCCCGTTTTCTTTCCGGCGCGTCAGAACCTTCCCTTACCCTGATGAAAGACTATTATAACTTAACCGGCGCGGAAATTGTCCATGCTTACGGTGCCACCGAAACCACGCCTCTGGTGACTATTAATAAATTAAAGCCCTGGCTGGCCGCAGAGCTGTCCGAGGAAGATCAATGGGATTTAAAGCGGAAGCAGGGGTATCCCGTGGTGGGTCTGGATGTAAAAATCGTGGACCATATGGAAAATCAGGTTCCCTATGACGGAAAGTCTCCCGGGGAAATACTGATTCGGGGCCCGTGGATTACCGGCAGCTATTACAACGCGCCAGGATCGGAAGATCAGTTTACCAAAGGCGGATACTGGCGCAGCGGTGACGCCGGTACCATGGACGCGGAAGGCTACATCAAGATTACCGATCGGGTGAAAGATTTGATCAAAAGCGGCGGGGAATGGATATCTTCGGTGGACATGGAAAATGAAACCATGGCGCATCCCGCTGTACTGGAAGCCGCTGTCACCGGCGTGACTCATCCCAAATGGGAAGAACGTCCCGTGGTGCTGGTGGTGCCCCGCGACCCTGCGGGCCAGCCCCTTACCAAAGAAGACATCGTTGATCATCTGGCCAAAAAATTTGCCAAATGGCAGCTGCCGGAGGCAGTTATTTTCGTGGATGCCATTCCCAAAACCAGCGTTGGAAAATTTGATAAAAAGGAAATACGGAAACAGTACAAGGATATTTATTCGAAATAGAGGAACAAATGCGATGCAGCTTACACATAAAATACTGTACGGCGTTCTTCTCTTTTTAATCTTGCTGCTGTTTTACGCTTTTGGCGGTTCCTCATCGCCTGAACGTCTGGATTATTTTCTGGTATCCGCATTGGTGATTACCACGCTGCTGCTGGTTATCGTGATTCTGAAAGGGAACACAGATAACCAGACATCTGTTTTTATGGACGACCTTACCGGATTACCCAACCGCAGCCTTTCTGAACAGGTTATTGCCATTGAGTGGAACCGGAATTTGAGGAAGCTTCTGCCATTGTCTGTGATTCTGGCAGCAGTGGATAATTTTGACGCTTTTCGCGACCTGTACGGTTCCCCGCAGGCCCACGCATGTCTTCAGGGAACCGCTGAAATTTTCAGTAAAAATCTTCAGCGGGCCGGTGACTTTTCCGCGCGCTACGGGACCAATGAATTCATTGCGGTGTTGCCAGACACCACGGCGTCTGAGGCCGCTTTTCTTGCCGAGAAAATTAAAGATGCGGTAGAAGCCCTTGCCATTGAACACGGCACGTCCTCAACAGGAAAAATCGTCACCATCAGCCTGGGAACCTGTACCATTGTTCCCCACGCTGAAAAAGAGACGGCGGAACTGATTCTTCTGGCGGACAAAGCCCTTGTTCGCGCTCAGAATGAAGGCGGCAACCGGGTGGTTTCCATTGACCACTCGTCCGATCAATTGCCCTTAGGAGAACCGGCCCCCCTTGCGCCAGTTCCGCAATAACGGTTGATGGGGTCAGGCGGCATGAGTCGGGTGAAGGCCCGGGTATCCGCATCGCCTTTTCCGACATCTCAAAGCTGGCCCCATGGTACGGACATTTTTTGCCGGAATCCTCATGACCGACGTATCGGAAAAAATTTTTCTGACCCGGGAACAGGCCATTAAAGCCATCCGAATCGATTTTTATCAATACCCCGATCAATTTGACTTGTTTCAGTCTCTGTGCCCGGTTATTATCGGCGATCATTATTTTGTCGCCCGGGAAAGCAGAACAGACTGCGTGCTGATGGCCCGGGGCAAAAAAAGCAAGGCCCGGCGACTGACCCTGGCGGAACTTGCCCGTCTCCTTGCTGAAAAAGTGGCAGAAAAACCCTTCTCCCTTGAAATGATAGGGGGGATATGCGGTAACGTCTTTCAAACCGAATCATGGTCCGGAACAGACACAAACAGCAGCGCCCCCGGCATCTGGATCAGGACGGATATGAGAGATTTTCAATGCCGCCAGTGCGGAAACTGCTGCCGCAATTTGAGCTATCATAAAGATTGCACGGCCTCCGACTATAAACGATGGAAAATGCTCGGCCGAGCCGACATACTGGATAAAATAAAGGTGGTATATCCACCCGGCAGTAAAACTCCCGAATACAGAATCTGGGTAACGCCGGAGACCGGGCAATTTTATGATATATGTCCATGGCTGGTGCGGTCAGGCAGGAAAGGCCGCTATGCATGCCGCATTCAGGAAATAAAACCGGAATATTGCCGCCAGTACCCCCTCACCCGGAAACACGCAACCATGACCGGATGCCAGGGTACCTTTGAAAATAAATAATTTTTTGTATCCGTAAGCCGTCATTTAAGTTGTCATCCCAAGCTGAAACAATCTGCCGATCGAACATACCCATGAAACGCCGTCAATGGCTCCTGACTCTATCTTTTCTTCTGCTGATGATTTTTCCGGTCAACGGATGGAGTGACACGGAAACAGGCAATCTTGAAACCAGCGACTCGCCCACCGAAACCCAGATTACCACGGACGCACCTGCCTGTACTGATGACGGACTGCTTCCCCCCAAAACAACCTGGATAAAGCGGATGTCCGATCCCGAGCGATGGGACCGCTTGCAAAAACGGATGTCCGTCGGGATTTCCGGAGCAGCCGAGCGGGTGGACCGTTTTTTCGGGGATGAGAGGCTTGAAGACGACAACCACGGAACCCGTCTGAAGCTCGGCCTCGGCCTTAGGTACCATAAAGAAGACAAAGCCAGCCTGGTGACAGACATCAAGGCCCGGGTGGCGCTGCCCAGTCTTGAAGACCGGTTCCACCTGGTGCTTGATGATTCATTTGAATCTGATGAACCGGGAGACACCGGCATCTATTCCGATGCCTTGAAGGATTCAGAGCCGGACACAGCCCTGCGCTATATCATCAGCCGGAAAGAGGACCGCCGGGTGAACGCTGATCTCGGTCTCCGCTTAAGCTCACCGTCCCAGGTCTTCGGCCGTCTTCGCGGAAGGTATACGCTGCCCTGGTTTCTCTGGGAACTTCAGCTGACCCAGACATTTTACTGGTACACTGATGATGGGTTTATCGAGACATCCAAAATGCGGTGGTCCCGGAAAATAGGCCCGGATTGGCTGTTGCGGTTCACCTCCAGCCTGACCTGGGAAGACAAAGAAGAAGGTTGGCGTCCCTCCCAAGCCATCACCCTTTTTAAAGAATTGACCACCCGCCGCGGCTATTACTTTCAGTTGTATGGTTCCTGGCCTGAATCCCCGCACACCCGGGAGGCTCTTTACCGAACAGAATTTACCTACCGGCAGTTAATCCACGGAAAGTGGCTGTTCTTTGAAATTTCACCGGGCATCGAGTTTCCCCAGAAAACCGATTACGAGGTTACGCCCTATATCCAGTTCACGGTCTCCGTGGTATTTGACGAAAATCTCTGATTTTTTCAGATGTATAAGTTCCACTTGGAGCCTATTACCCTGGCAGGATACGCCACGGTAAATTTGTTCTATCAGATTTGATCGGCGGGCACAGTGGCCGTTCTTTAAATATGACAACAGGCCTTTGGGGCCAGAACACACCTACCTTGGCAGCAAGTGCCCAATCCCTTGACTTTTAGATTTAACGTTGTATAATTATTTATTATCTATTCATGGAAAAAAATTTACCGGATCATTCCGGACATCTTAATGCAACACCACAGGGGTGCTGAGATGGCGTTTAATAAAATAAAAAAAATACGTGTTTTTTTATTTTTAACGGCATTGCTGGTTGTTGTTCCGGCACTGGTGGCATGGGCCGCGAGCATTGCACCGGCTCAGGTGCAAATTTCAACGCCGGTATACACGCCAGGCGAAAATTTCAAACCGGTTTCCGGTCTGTATTCATATACAGTATCATGGAACGGCATTCCAGCGGGTTCCGTTGAGCTCGAACTGAACTTGAACGGCAGTGTTTATGAAATCCGGGCCAGTGCCCGCTCTGCCAAAGTGATCGATCTCCTTTATAAAGTAAGATATGATTCCGAAACCTTGTTGGCCGCTGATACGCTTCGGCCCAAATATTCCATTTCCGTGTCCAAAGCCAATTCCCGGAAAAAAATTACCGAAATGGTTTTTCTGCCGGACGGCGAGATCCATTCCGTTCGCAAGGACCATCGGGGTCGGGTTAAAACCCTGGATTTTGAATCCACCAACTTCACGCTGGAGCCCTATTCTGCCGGTTTTCTGGCATTAAGTCAGGACTGGAAAATAGGAGACGTAAGGCAGTTCGACCTGTTCAGCGGAAAAAGCCGGTATCTTATTGAATTCACAGCGGTCGAGCAGACCGAACTGAAAGTGAACGATAAAATGCGACCGGCCATCGTGCTGACACCGATGATAAAAAATCTTACAGATTCAGCAGATGATGATAAACAAAAAAAGAAATTACGACAGGCCCAGATTTTTATCTCCATGGACCACCCCCGTGAAATCCTGAAAATCACCAGTGATCTCCTGTTTGGCAGCGTGGATACCGAAATGGTTGCCTTTGCGCCCAAAAATGAAAACAGCAAGATCTGAACCGTTGCCAGATACAGCAGCACTCAAACAGAAAATTCAGGCGCTGATCCAGGAGAACGAACGCAAATTACCCCCTGGTGCCATCGAAAACCGTCTGCTTGCTGATGGCGCTGACTCCCGCAAATCCATTCGAAAAGCATTGCACGCCCTGATCGAAGAAGGCGAACTGCAATATACCTATGCGTTTGGCACGTCCTATGTTGAACAATCATTTAACCGCCCGGTAAAAATTTCCCCTGGGGTGGTGGTGAAGCCCCATAACATGACGGTTCTGAAAAAACATGCCGAAATTATAATAAATATATTTCCAGGTGCATCCTTCGGCAACGGAGGGCACCCGACCACCCGGCTGTCAGTACAGGGTATCGAAAATGCACTCAATACCCGGCGGTTGATTGCCGACTTTAAGGACACCTCGGTGCTTGATATCGGTACCGGCTCCGGCATTCTCGCTATTTGCGCCCTGAAATTCGGCATTGAAACGGGCGTGGGCATTGATACCGATCCCTGCGCACTTGCAGAAGCCAAAGAAAACGCCCGCATCAACGGGTTGGACGAACGGCTGTTAATTGCCGAGCCTTTTGGGTTGGGCAGCAACAAATTTTCAATGATTTGCGCCAACCTCCGGTTTCCGGATATTATGACATTGTTTCCGATGATACGGGAATATGCCGCCCCTGGCGCGCCAGTAGTGCTCTCCGGCATCCGGCCGGAGGAAACCAAAGCAGTGCTCTCTGTTTACACGAAACACCACTTTCAGTGCCTGACAACTTCGGAAGAGAAAAACTGGTCCTGCCTGATGTTGCAGAAGCCGAAATCTGTGGAACAGATACGACCGGGTGAAGAAAGGAATAATGGATAGTCCCTGTTAACCGGAATTCCCTGAAGAAATGGCTGTGTCTGAGAGGCATTCTTCTTTGACTTTTGCCATTACCTGCACTACCTTGGAACCCTTACCATTTCACAGCGACTGTGAAAGAAACACATGGTACGGCAACTTCACCGAAAAACATCACCAGGCGCGCCGAAACCCCAAAGCCGTGCGACTGATAAACTATGACGGATGCCACAACCGCAAAAGACATGAAACAAAACCTTCTGCAATGCGACCAGGACCGGTGCGAGGTGCTGGCGGATGATTTTTTTGCCAATGTACACGGAACGACCCCCCAGAGCCGTTTCAACAATGTACTGGCGGATATCGCAAAAACCTATCCGGACGCCATTTTAATCGGAGCCATTGCGGCGGCCAAGTATATCCGGCATCCGGTGGAGCCCCGGATGACTTATGATGTGGACGTTCTCCTGCCGGAAACCGATTTTGATGCGTTTCTGTCCGATGAAATCCCGTCAGACACCCGACAAATGTTGGATGCCCTTTTTGAAGATTCCGATTCGCCCATGCACAGCATGAAACACCGGAAAACCGGCATCTATGTGGATTTTTTATCTGCTCAGAGCCAGCCGATCAAAAAAAAACTGATCCGTTATATTCTCAATCATCCCAGACAGACCACCCATCTGCTGCCGGCAGGCGATAAAAATATTCAGATTGTCACCCCTGAAATTCTGATCGCCATGAAATTGTGCCGGTATAATAAAAACCCGAACACTGAAAAAGGCTTATCCGACCGACTGGATATTATTAAAATTCTGAAAACCCTGGATGCCAACTGCATCGCTGAAGATCTCTCACAAGTGCGGGATTTAATGAACCGCTCTGAAATGAAGCGATTCGAGCAAATTCGCCAGGGGGTTGTTTCGGAGATGACGTGTGACGCCGCATTTTAAAAAAGGATAGCCTCTGGCGGCCCGCAATCCACGGGACAGCTTGAAAATAAGAATTTCAGGGGTCCTGTTTCAGGTATTTTTAAGCGATGTTCCATGCCTTTTCTGAAATTTGAGCACGGACATCCTTTGCTTATAAACCCGCACCCCTCACCTTTTTTTCGTTTTTTGTTTTTTGGACCACCATTGAAAGGCGGGGGAATGAACGTTCAGAATAACGGGAATTATGTATATCATTGATTTTGAGGCATCGAGTTTAAGTGCTGATTCCTATCCCATTGAAGTGGCCTGGGGCAGTAGCCCGGAAACCGTGGCTGCCTTTCTTCTGAATCCGGATAAAATGGCCGGGTGGACGGACTGGAACTTCAAAAGTTGTGAATTTCACGGTATCAGCAGACAGGAGCTTGTCCGGCGCGGTGAAGACCCCAGGCGTGTTGCGGAAATAATGATCGACGAACTTGCCGGAAAAATGGTTTATTCGGACGAGCCCCGCTTTGACAATCGATGGAAAGATCGCCTCCTTTCGGATGCCGGCTTTGATCCATCCCTTATCCGTATCCGGAATTTAAAATACTATCTGAATAAAATAATCAAAGCAAAATCGCCTTGCAAACGGTGTGTGGATCTTTTCCAGGAATTTTCCATTAAAAAATCAGTGTGTCACCGGGCGGGCGCGGATGTCATCTGGCTGTTTAAATTTGTAGAATTTGTCCACAAAGCATACCCGGAGACTGAAAATCATAAATCTGTCTGTCAAATCAAAATCCCATGAAACTAAACGAAATTCTTGACGTATCCAAAAAAAAGTCCGAAGCCCGACTCAGGGAAATCCGGGAGCAGCTCTCCCTGCCTTTTTTCAGGACCAAAGACCAGTCCCTGTGGAACAGCACCCCGAAAAAAATCGTGGTGGTGGGCAGCGGTATCGGCGGGATGGCTTCAGGAGCGGTATTTGCAAAAGCCGGGCACCATGTTACCGTGCTGGAATCCAGCAAAACCCATATCGGCGGCCACGGCAGATGCCTGATCTTCAACAGCATGCCCTATTCCATGGGCCCCCAGTATGTGTGGGAATTCGGCGACGGCATGCTCGGAGACCGGTTTCTGAAATTTCTGGATCTGAAAGGGTCCAATCCGTTCGTTCCCATGGCAGCGGATGGATTTGAGCGGATTTTCATCGGTCAGCGCAAAACCGGGATCAATTCTTTTTTTGTGGATTTCAGCGTACCCATGGGGCTGAACAATTTCAGAAACGCCCTTAAGAACCTGTTTCCGGAAGAAAGCAACCCTATAGACGGGCTGTTTGATGATATGATCGGTGTGTTTGAAACCTATAAATCCCATTTCAGACGCAATGCCGGCAATGAAGGCCGGTTTTTGACAGCCACCAAATTCCTGATGACCGGCAGCGTTCCCATGGAGATGAAAATCAAACTGGGCCGCACCATTTACCTGTCGGTAAAAGAATTTTTTGACCAGCACGGCATCAACCATATCATCCGCCGTATTTTATACGGTCATGGCGGCATATTCGCGGAGAATGAATCCGACATGTCCGCTATTGCCTATATCATCGGCACGGGAAACTACCATGAAGGGGCCTGGTATCCCAAATATGGATTTAAACACTTTTTCGATGCCCTGGCCCGGGTCATTTCATCCAATGGCGGAGTCGTTCTCACCGGGAAAAAAGCAGTACACCTGAAAACCGCTGATAATCTGGTGGTCCGGGCTGTTTGCGAAGACGAAACCGCTTATGATTGCGATTTTCTGTTCAGCGATATCTCCCCGCGCCTGACGTTCCGGCTTTTGGGACGGAATATGGAAAATTTTGATTATACCCCGTCCCACAGCATCCCGGCCTGCTGCCTGGCGGTAAAAAAAGGGCTTGACGGCATTGCCCAAATGCAAGGTCGCAATTTCTGGTGGCAGAACGGAAAAGAGGTCGTCTACGATAACCCGGACATCACCCGGCCGCCCCAGATGCTCTTTATCGCGTCGCCTTCCGCCAATGGGTTCGGCCTTAAAAACAACCCTGACGACGCCCTGGTGATTTTCTGCCCGGGAAATTTTCATCAGGAAAAGGGCATCCACGAAAAAGGTCCGGAAGCCGTCACCCGGTTCAAACAACAACTGGCCCGTGATATCATCCATATTTTAGACCAAAATGTGTTTCCCGGCATCGTTCACCGGGTGCTGTTTTCAAAAATCATTTCCTCTGTTGATGTCCTGAATCATACGGGCGGTGAAATGGCAAACGCTTACGGACGCCGGCTTACGGTCGACGAAATCCTGAAAGGCCCCATCAAAGAAGAAAACTGCCCGCCCAACCTCTATAATGTGTCCGCCACCAAAAACAGCCCCGGCATTGCTGCGGGCATTTTTACCGCGGAACTGCTCTTCAAGGAGCTGACCGGGCAGGAAATTTAATACGCTTCCAGCTTTGACAGAAAGCTGCTTACCACCGCAAAGACACGCTTTCCCACTGCACCCCGGACAATACCGTGGATGGGGTGATCGATTTCCCCGTACTGTTTTTTTGCTGCGCCGATACGCTGAAAAATGATTCTGCCGGCCCGGGGGCTGACTTTGGGATCATGGCTGCCCTGAATGATCAGGGCGGGGATATCGACAGCGGGAAGTCCCTGATACACTTTTCGCATCAGGGTTTTGACCTGGTTGAATCCATGAATGGGGCAGCGGCGGTAGTTGATTTCCGGGTTGTCCGGATGATTCACAGCAAAGGCTTTCTGAAAAGCATCCAGATGAAAAAATCCGGCAGCCCGGTTCCAGCATTCCACCGTTTCAGACAATCTGGGGGACCATCCTTTAAATTTCATGGGTGCGCTGACGGAGACCACCGCACGGTATCTTCCGGGGTGCAAGATCGCCTGGTGCAGGGCAAGTCCTGCGCCGGTGGAAAACCCCGCCACAAGGACCGCGTCCACACATTCGGACAGGATTTTATAGCCCCTTTCCACTGATTCCGTCCAGTCCGTGTAATTTTTAGCGGCGAGATCGTCGGCCGAGGTTCCGTGACCGGCTAATCGGGGGGCATAAACCGTATATCCATTTGAAAAAAGATCATCCGCCCATTGTCTCACCTCATAAGGGGCAGCCATGAAACCATGAATCAGAAGCACACCGGTCGATGCATATGGCTGATGCAGCAGATACGGAGCGCCAATGTCCGGCGGTTTGGTTTCGCCGGGAAGATAATATTTGCGCAGATCTTCCTTAAAAAGAGCGTCTTCCGCATCCAATCGTTTTTTACAGGCAGGTGGTATTTTGAGCAAATTAAATAAGATAAAACCGAAAAAAGTCAGATTTAAACGGCAAAGAAAAAGGCGCCACCAATCTAATAACATTGGCAAGGCGCGCAAATCCCGAGCAATGATTTATACTTAGCGTAATCTGTAACAGAGAGGGATGCCGCGCAGCAAAGAATGTGGACTTTTTGCGAAGCCGTCAAACAAAGGCTTCAAAATACACCCGATATATCAAAGCATAATGAAGCGTGCCGCCCACAAGCACCATCACATGAAATAATTCGTGAAAGCTGAACACCCCGGGCATCAACCGGGGACGTTTGACCGCGTAAATCAGTCCGCCCATGGTAAAGGCGATGCCACCGGAAAACAGCAGGATTTTCTGGGTGAGTGACATGTTGGTCAAAATCTGACGGATGGGGAAAACCGCCAGCCAGCCCATGATAAGATAGATGGCAGCATAAAGACTTCGGGGCGCTTTGGGGAAAAAAATCTGGGAACAAACCCCAAATCCCACCAACGCCCATTGCAGTCCAATCATGGTCCATCGCCAGGAACCTTCCAGACAAAAATAACAGATAGGCGTGTAGGTGCCGGCAATCATGAAAAAGATGGCCAGCCGGTCCATCCGCCGCCAGAATGACACCTCGTTTTCTTCTTTTTTAAACGCGTGATACAAGGAACTTGCTGAAAAAAGAAACACAACGGAAAGGCCGTATATCAGTGCGGTGATGGCTGCCGGCGCTGACGTCCCGGCCACCCGGAACAGAAAAATCAGACCCGCGACAGACAGCAGCACACCGGCAAGGTGTGAATAAAAATTAAATATTTCCTGGTTTTTTATACCCATAAGTCCCCCTGTTTTACACGATCAGCACAAAATCTTCGTAAGCGTTCACAGGACAGTAGTCTAAGAAAATCTGATTTAACCCCGTGAATGGGTACACCTCGTTTATACGCTTTCCACAGGCAAAAAGAAAGCTAAATGAAGATTCGACCCGATTAAACCCTATCCGATGAAACCCAGTGCGAAAAATCCGCAACCCATGCGCCGAGTCTAAAATAACGGTTACCGGTCTCATGGCCCGGGCAGTGTTCTTTTTTTAAAAGCCGGTCGGTTATTTACTGCCTGACAAGCATTCACGAATATTTTTGAAAAAATAAACACACAGACCGATGAGAACGACCAGCAAGACGCCCTGGATTTTACTGAGATGGTCGACCAGAGAATCAAAAAAGATCGCCCACAGCACAATTGCAACAAATGTCCCCGAGAATACGGTCAGGAAATTTTTGAGTAACCCCAGGCACAGAAAATAGCCGATAAAAGAGCCGACCACCGGACCGGTCACCGGCAGCGGAATCATCACAAAGAAAAAAATCCCCGCCACCCCGTATCGGGCAATCACTGTTTCATATTTTCGGGCACTTCTTTCCGAGGTGCGGATCAGTTTTTCGAATAAATGAAATTTGAAATACTGGTTATTAAAGGAAAAAAGGAAAATCGCGAAACTGAAACAGACGATCACTATCTCGACAAAAAAATTATAAAAAACACTGACATAAAGGTTTATATCAAACGCGATGCAAATGCCCACCCCAGCAGCCCGACCGCCCAGAGCATTGGCGAAAAACGCGCCAAGAAAGGTGCGCCCAAGGGCCGCATCTTTGTAAAAAGCATATCCGATGATGGCAAACTGGAAGCAAAAGAGAATAATAGACGCAATCAGCATCCTTCCAGCTTCCAATTTACTAATCAGGCGAAGATTAAATTTGTTGTCCATGAATTTACATTTCTATTTTTGTCAAAATTTTTTAATATACACGAACCTGAAAATTGCTCAAATAAAAACCGCCAAAGATGATGAAAAAAATGAAACATTCATTTCAGCAAAAAAATGCATCAGACAATGATGAAAATGAAAACATGGCAGACCCGAACGTCAGCCGAACCCGGAAAAAACGAGAAGTGGAAGCATTACAGCAAATTGGCGAGCAACTGACCAATTTGTCCCCTGATCAGCTAAAGCGCATGAATTTGCCGGAAAATCTTCTGAGTGCCGTCACGCAGGCCCGGCAGATGAGCCGGCACGGCGCAAAACGCCGGCAGCTGCAGTACATTGGAAAATTAATGCGGGCCGTGGATGCCGATCTGATACAGGCATCATTGCAAAATATCCAGGAAGGAGATCGTGGAAAAGCTGCTTTATTTCAGCAGATTGAACACTGGCGGGATGAAATAAAGGCAGGAAATACTGAAATTATTGAAGAAATCCTTGAAAGCTGCCCGGCAGCAGAGCGCCAGCGGTTGTGTCAGTTATCTCGAAATGCGATCAATCCAAAAGCAACCTCGAAACACGCCCAAAAAGCCGCAAAAGCACTCTTTCGGTATCTCAGAGAGGTTTGTAAAACCTGAGCCGGCTGATTCTTCTATTCACAAAAAAATCAGGCATCCATCCAGCTGTTGACACGTTCGATCGCTTCCTGATGTTTCCGGTGCTGGTAGGCCTTGACAAATACCACAATCGCCTCCCGCTGCTCGTCCTTGGGGCCGACAAATTCGATACCGGTGAGATAGCTGCCGGAAAAGTCATTGTAGCGGCTGATAATGACCCTTCCTTTTACCTTTACTTTTTTCCCTTCCAGGTCGATGGTCATCAACATGATGTAGGCGCCATCGAGAATTTTTCTGGTTTCAAGAAGCACGCCGGTCTGGCTCAGGTTGATGGTCCGCCCGGTGCCCTGATCAATTTTAACCTTCAATTCATTATACAGGGCATAACCGACCCTGTTTTCCGATGCTATTCGCGGACACCGCCGCTGATCTTTTTCAGGTCTCATTCTTTCCCGGCTTTGCATAAGGCTAACAAATAATTTGTTTATCGATTGTCTTGGGTTGACTATGGCTCACTGCGTTTAAAATTAGTTAGGTTAATATAAATTATATTTTTTGAAAATAAGTATTTTGCTGATTTTTTTGTAGGAATATCCCTACAAACGCCAATAGTTCCAGCTTTTCTGGCGAGATGTGTTAATCGACCAGATTGACTGCTGCATCATAATAAATAATCCGCCACATTAATATTCCATTGACTGGCATCAAGGGTTTTGATGATGCTTTTTTGATAGTCTCCATGGCTGTTCTTTTCTGCCAAATCACAGGAAAAAGCGTCGATTTCATTGCCCTTATTATCTGCGATAATCATAATTCGCGGCCGGTGAATAAATCCCGGATTGGTTTCATAAACAAGGCCCAGTTCTTTTGAATCCAGCACCACCAGGGTGCCGATGGGGTAGACCCCCACCATATTGACGAAAAACTGCAGCAAGAGGGGGTCCAGCTGTGTGCCGGCCTGCTTGACCATCAGATTGAGCGCCTTATCCGGGCTCATGGGAACTCTGGAATACACCCGTGCGGATGTCATGGCGTCATACTGATCGGAAATACTGACGATTCTGCTGAACAGATCCAGGGTAAAGGGCTTTTTTACTTTGGGATAACCAATGTTATCAAAATACATGTGATGCTCGAATGCCACAATGGCGGCCCGGATGGAAATAAAATCCAGGTATTTCATCTTTAACAGCAGGCGCACCCCGTTCACGGGATGTTTTTTGATAACTTGCCATTCTTCATCATTGAGTTTGCCCTTTTTGTTGAGAATACTGTTTGGAATGTCGAGTTTACCAAGATCGTGAAACAGGGCAACCATACCGAGTTCCGTCAGTTGTTTCATGCTTAATCCAAGGCGCTGTCCCAATGCCAGGGAAAGAATGCTGACATTCACGCAATGATGATACGTGTATTCATCATAATTTTTGATCGACGTCATTCCGAGCAGAATCTGTTCCTGGTCAATGATACGGTCCACCAGAGACACAATCATACGCTTTGATTTTCGAAGAGAAATTTTCTCCCCCTGCTGAATTTTATTCATTATTCCTTCGGTAAAAGACACCGCATTGAAATACGATTTCTTCACCATTTTGCGGGCATCAAGGAGATCCTCCTCATCAATTTTTTTCAACCGGTCCACAACAATCGTCGTAATATGGGATATTTTCTGCCCAATGGCCTCAAAGGGTTGAATGGTCGGTGCATTGATGAAAGATTCGGTCAAGCTGATGATATCATTCACCCCGATACCGGATTTTAATATAACGGTGCCGACCTCCAGATTGCGGAACAGCCGCACCAGATAGTCGAAATTAACCATTACATCCGATGAATAACGAATACGAAATTCATTGACAAAAAAGAAATCCCCCCGCAATTCCAGAATAAATTCGCCTTCTCGCTTAAGAAATTCAGTCAAATTGGCAATCAAACTGTTCACTGCCTTGCCTACGGCGATATTTTTAACATGGTGTACTTCGGCAGATCGCAATACAACAGCAAGCTGATTGATGAGTTGTGTTTTCGCTTTCGGCGAGTCAGCCCTGTCTGTGGGATTCATTGTCTATCCTCTTGATCGCATCCTGGCAATATTGCTGCAGCAGTTTGTTGTTGGTTTTTGCGCATTTATATAACACCGGCAGCGCGTCACGCCCTCCGATAAGGCCAATGCCGAATGCGGCGCAGGCTTTTTTTTCATATCCCTTCACGCCTGCAAAAAGCGTTTTTTTCGCCAGAATATCCAGCATAAAATCCATCATTTCCCTGTCTTTCCAACGGGACAGGACCTGGAAATACTCTTTTTTTTCATTAAAATCTTTGGCATCAAATCCTTTGTCACGGATCTTATCCATCAGAATATGCCGCGCCGCCTCAGATCCGAGGCTGCCCATGGCCCGAATCGCTGTATAGCGAAGTTGCGCTTCCGCCTCCCCGTCAAGGCTTGCCGAAATCGGCTCAAGCGCCCGGGAATCCCCCAGTTCAGCAAGGGTCCGGAGAAGCTCGATTCTTACGCGGGGCTCCGGGTGACTGACTTTTTTCAGTAGATGTTCGACCGCCCGCTGATCACCGATTTCCCGAAGCACATAAATAATATTGCGAACCACATACCACTCCGGACTGTTGAGCCCTTTGGTAACGGTCATAAAATCTTTGGGGCCCAACAGCACCAGAATATCAATCACCGCTTTCCGGGCATGAATGGTAACGAGGGTAGACAGGAGGCTCATAAACGGCAGGATGGCATTTTTATCAAAATACTCCACCATCTCGATCAACAAGGTGGTGTCTTTTTTTTCTCCCGTATCCAGGTATTCGCCTATCAAAAATACGATATGCTCGCTGCCGGCAAAGGAGATAACCTTGTTTAACTGCTCTTTGATGCCATCAGAAATCTTTTCACTGGCACCAATCGTTTTCAGCCATTTCAAGACCCGGAGAGCGGAGACAAAATTTCCATGACGCACAGCGTATTCCAGAGCCCCTTTGAAAAAATCCATCACTTCGGTGAGTTCATCCATGGTTTTGGATTTGTAAAAAATCTCAAAAAGGATATCCATGAATTTATCGATCTTGTCATCCGCATCCGCTTCCACCGCCCGCCGGATCGCTTCCAGGTCCTCCTCTTCAATGTCAATGATATCCGTATGGAGTGATCTATCCGATGCATTTATGGAACTTTCATAAATGGCTTTAAATCTGTCCGGCTTTTTTTCCCGGGACGTCGCCTGCGATACGGCCTGTTCTTCATAGTTTTCATCAGCAAGAAATTCGTCTTCAACGATATAGCGGATATGCTGGAAATCATTTTCCCAGAAAAGCGTTACGGTATCATCATCCGTAACCTCATTTTCAAAATCCTGGGAAATCACCTTTAAAAAAGATGCCATTTCATCAAACGGAATATTTTTATCAAAAGACAGTTCGCGAAGCCCGTCCTTAAAGAAAAAAAAGGACAGATTGTCATATTTCTGATTGTCGTTGTGATAGACGATTTCATCCCCGTAAAGGATATCATAGAGCTTGATGGTAAAAACCAGACGGTTTTTCAGGGCGAAAAATGCATTGAATTTCTCAAATGTTTCTTCCAGCGTATTCGCATATATCGGATTGTTTGACGGATACATCCGAAGGGTTTTTTTCGCCTTTAACATCATTTTGATGACTATTTTCGCTGCTTTGATATCTTCGCCGTATTCCATTTCAGCGCACCCTTCTTTGCATAGCCCACCTGGACAGTAAAAATATTCAATGACAATGGGTAAAATACTTATTGCGCGTGCTGCGCGGTGTCAAAAAAATATCTTTGAACTTTAACATAAATTTGATAATAAATTAATCATAATTTCAAGCGCAACTGCTTTTCAATCTCCATATTCTTTTTCATCTGAATTTCAATTCCTGGCCGCCACCGGTTTTCAACGCAGGTACGAACATACTCTTTGATTGACAAATATGCGCCGGTCCAGTGCCGGTAAAACATATACATAATTTAATCGGACAGTTAAAGATAAAAGCATCTCACCCCGGAATTTTGCGATTTTCATCCCTTTCATTGAACAGATGAAAAACACAAAACAGAAAGGATTTCCGATGAAACCAACCAACGACCGGATGGACCTTGAAAAACGGGTTCGGAAAGAGAGAAGAAGGGTCTTGGACAGAAGAATGATATGGGACCCGGCATACCAGGGGGCAAAGCGCCGGAAAAATCTTGACCGGAGATGCGGCATTGACCGGCGTCAGATATTTTAGCGGTCGGGACCTGCTGGATCGTCTAAAATACCGCACAGATTCCGGGCATAGGCTTTCTTTTTTTTCACATCCGCCAGCCGGGAAATCATGATCCGCTGAGCCTGGGGCGAGCCGGCGCCGTGCATGGATTCCGTGAGATACCCCACGGCTGCGGTTCCCAGGGTCAGGTTTTCGATCAGCCGGAGCATCCGCATCCGGTTTTCCGTTGACACGTCCCCGGTCCCTTTAAAATATTTCTTCAGCCATCGGCCGGTTTCCGGTGCACGAAAATCCGCTTCCGACGGCAGGGTGACCATGAGCCCGCCGGCAATATCCTGGGCAATCCGGGCAATTTCATAGGGAAACCGGGTGACGTTCTGCTTTGAGATATTGGCCAATAGCGCATCCACTGCATACGTACCGCTCGGCATGCACCTGCCTTCCGCGGCACAGGCAATGGAACCGCAGTACAAGGTTTCATTCAGATGATTCATTTCAATAATTTTATCTTTAATATGGGAGGCTTTTTCCGCACCATTGTATTCAGCAATGGCCTGGGCCGCACCGATTAGCACATCCCCGACCCCCACTTTGCAGGCATAGCTCTGCCGGTGGTAAGCGGCGAATTTTTCCACCAGCGCCCCGGCAAACGCGTATTCCCGGCACATAAACACCCTGTCCCAGGGAACAAACACATTGTCGAAAACAACCAGGGCTTCATGCCCCCCATACCGCACATTGCCTACATCGATTTTTGAGTTTTCACATTTGCGCGTATCGCAGGACTGGCGACCCATAATGTAAATAATACCTTCCGCATCACTGGGCAGGGCAAAGGATACGGCAAAATCCTTATCATCCTCCCGCATGGAAATGGTGGGCATGACAATAATTTCATGGGAATTCACCGCACCGGTCTGGTGGGCCTTGGCCCCGCGGACAATGATGCCGTCGCTGGTTTCTTCCACAATATGCAGATACATGTCCGCGTCCGGCTGCCGGTGGGGCGGCAGGGACCGGTCGCCTTTGGGATCCGTCATGGCCCCGTCGCAAACCAGATCCTTTTCCTGGACATAGGCAAGATATTTTAAAAACCGCTGATAATAATCCGTGCCGTTGGCCTGGTCCATGTCATACGTCACAATGGAAAGGGCATTGAGGGCATCCATGCCCACGCACCGCTGGAAACAGCATCCGGTGTGGGCACCCAAAAGACGCCCCATTTTGGTTTTCTTGACCAGGTCTTCAGTGGTCTGATGGATATGGGTGAACCGGTTTATTGTTTTCCCGGTAATGTGGGAGACAGCCGTCATAATATCTTCAAATTCCGGACGATGGGCCATCTCATAAGTTTTGGCAACAGCATCGAGAGAGGGCCGGATAATTTCATTATCCACGACATTGTCGATCCGTTTGCCGAACATATAGACCACAAGATTCAACCGCCGCAGACTTTCTTCATACTGCTCGGGCGTCATCAACATCCTATTCCCCCTTTTTCAAACATTGGGTTTCTCTCATTTATCCGGCGAAGATATCATTTTCCCTTAAAAACCGGGTCCCGCTTTTCAAAAAACGCGGCAAACCCTTCTTTTGCGTCTTCGGAATTTTTCACGGCCCGACTGCCTTCCAGTTCAATCGCCAGCCCCTGATCAAGTCCTTCATAGATGCCCGCAGATATGGCTTTCAACACCGCCCGCACAGCTATGGGCGGCCGGGCCGATAGACGGCCGGCAAATTCAAGAACGTCCGTCATCAATTGGTCAGGGTCGGATATCTGATCCACCAGCCCGATGGTCAGGGCCTCCCGGGCATCCAGACGCCGGCTGAAAAGAATCATGTCCAGGGCCTTGGATTTCCCGACCACCCGGTAGAGCCGCTGGGTCCCGCCCCAGCCCGGAATAATGCCGAGATTCAGCTCAGTCAGGCCGATTTTTGCTTTGGGGGTATCGGCCATGAACCGGAAGTGGCAGCACAGGGCCAGTTCCAGCCCGCCGCCCAGGGCATGACCGTTGATGGCGGCGATGGTGGGTTTTTCAAACCGGTCCACCCGTCGCCAGAGTGCCCTGCCCTTTTCCCCAAGTTCCGGGTGCTCGATTGCGTCGGCCACATCCATGCCCGCGGAAAAACATTTTTCGCCAGCACCGGTGATTATCATTACCCGGATATCCGGGTCATTGTCACTATCATCCAGAATTTTTTCAAATTCCGTCATGGCGGCCATATTCCAGCTGTTGGCCGGCGGCCGGTGGATGGTCACCACAGCCGTATGGTCTTTTTTTTCATAGAGAATATTTTGATCTCTCATTTCATGTTCCCTATCAGTCATAAAGTTTGAACGAAACCCTCAAATCAAAGGCCGCCGAAGGCGTCATCTTCCATTTCAATGGCGGCTGACGAAAACCCCTGAATCGCATCCATTTTTCCCAGGGTCACCGGAATCACGGTGCTGATAAAAAATTCCGCGGTTTTGATCTGGCCGTTATAAAAAACCAAATCCTTTTTTTTGGCCCCGGCCGCAAGTTTTTCGGATGCGGTCATGGCCCGCCACAAAAGCATCCACCCCATGATTACATCTCCCACGGTATCCAGAAACGGCCAGGAATGGGCAAACGCGGTTTTGAACTTCAGCGACATGGCGTTCTGGCCCAAGTGCATGGCAATCTCCCCCAGCCGATTGGCGGCTTCTTCCAGCTTGACCGCCATTCCCTGAAGGGATTCCGTCTTTTTTGCCGCCGAAACCGTATGGTGAATTTCCGTTAAGAAACTGATAAACACCTGGCCCTTTTTCATGCCCAGTTTCCGGCCCAACAAATCCATGGCCTGGACTCCGCTGGTGCCTTCAAAAATCGACGTGATTTTGCAGTCCCTGGCATACTGTTCCACCGGGTAATCCTTGCAGTATCCGGCCCCGCCGTAAACTTGAACAGCCTGAACGCAGACCTCATGACCGTGAACGGACAAATAGTCCTTGATAAGCGGTGTCAGCAGTTCAAACATATCGTTGAATTTCACCTGTTCTTCTTCGGATGATGCCAGCAGGGCTTTTGTGCGGCAGGCGGCCATGTAATAAAAGAAACTACGCATGCCGTCAACGTAGGATTTCATCCACAACAGATTGCGCCGCACATCCGGATGATTGATAATGGCAACAGACGGTGCTTCGGGATTGGCGAAATCCGCCAGGTCCCGGCTCTGGATGCGTTCCCGGGCATAATTCACCGCCAGCATATAGGCGGCTGACGCATAGGCCAGGGCCTGAAGACCCGTGCCCATCCGTGCCCCGTTCATCATGTTGAACATGATCTTCATACCCTGCCGTTCTTCGCCCAAGAGATATCCAATGCATTTTCCTTTGGTTCCCAGGGCCATGCTGCACGTAGCACTGGCATGAATGCCCATTTTCTCTTCCGTGCCCGTGCACACAATGTCATTGCGATCCCCCAGGGAGCCGTCGCCATTGACGAAAAACTTGGGCACTAAGAAAATGGAAATCCCCTTGGTGCCGGCCGGATCGCCTTCAATCCGGGCAAGCACCGGATGAATAATATTATCACAGAGGTCGTGCTCCCCATTGGTAATGAAAATTTTGTTACCGGTCAGGGAATAAGTGCCGTCCGGGTTTGGAACCGCAGAGGTGGTTAACGCCCCCACATCCGTGCCAGCCCCTGCTTCGGTGAGCAGCATGGTGCCGCCCCATTCTCCGGAAACCAGGCGGTTGACATATTTTTCCCGCTGCGCGTCCGTGCCATATTTCTGAATCATTTCCGCAGTGCCGTTGCCCATGGCGGCGTAGGCGTACAAGGCCCAGTTGGCCCCCATGAAATACTCAATGGCCGCCGTTGCGGTCAACCCCGGAGCACCCTGCCCGCCCATTTCGGCCGGCACGGAAAGATTTCCCCATTCCCCTTCCAAAAGAAGCTTGTGCACCCGGTGCAGGCATTGTGCCACCCGTACACTGCCGTTTTCATAAACAACACCTTGTTCATCGCTTTCCTGAAGCGTGGGCAGAATTTCATTGATTGCTAGTTTCCGAGCCTCCGTCAGAATCATGTCGCAGGTCTTTTTATTAAACTCCTTATAGGCATTAAACTGCAAAAGTTCTTCGCCGTTCATCTGTTCCCATATCACAAAATCCAAATCCCGTCTGTCCGCAATCAGCTGTGCCATGTCATACTTCCTCCTGAAAATTGAAAACCAATGTTAACGGCCTCGTAAAAACTCCAAATTCTTTGTTGCGCTGCATCCTTCGTTCCTTCATGGTACATTAAGTACAAATCATCACTCAGGATTTGCGCGCCTCGAATTTGAAGTTTTATACTTTGCCGTACAAATCTGACTTTTTATGATTATATTAATGTTATATTCTAAAAACTTAATAGACTGTTTGCCGTGGGGCTGAATCACACATGAAAAAGCATATAGTGAATTACACGCTATATGATGATAGAGCTATTAATAGACTTGAAATTTGTCAATAAAATTTATATCAGTCTGAATAATGTTTCATCATTAAAATCTGCGATTCAAGGATTGGTATGAAAATTAGCGAACTTGTAAAAATTACCAGGGTCTCAAAAGAGACCATTCATTATTACATCCGCGAGGGGGTTTTACGCAAACCGCGCAAAACCGGTAAAAACACCGCGGAATATAGTGACAGCCATGTGGATCAGATCCGGATCATAAAGGCGTTGCGTGAGAATTATTTTCTGCCCATACCCGTAATCAAAAAACTTATCAAAAAACACAGCCAGCGCAATCGTTCGGAAAAATCCTCTTTTCAATTTCTGAGTGAATATTTCCGGCCCCTTGACCAACTCCTTTCCAGTGAGGTGAGCGGCAAACAGGCTTTTCTTGCGGCTACCGGGCTGTCTGAAAAATGGCTGGATAAAATGGAACAATGGCGGGTGATCACTTCTCAAAAACGCGGAGATGAATATTTTTACTCACAGGATGATGTGATTATCGGCAAACTCATTGCGGATATGGACCGTATCGGCATTGGTCCCCGGGACGGATTCGACCCCGGTGAACTGAAAAATTTTACCGACGTACTCCGGACATTTGTTGCCAAGAACCTGGAGCGTTACATGGCGGCTGGATGGAATAAAATGACGCCTGAAGAACTTCGGGAAAAGGGAAGTCAGTCAACGGAAGTCATCAGTCTTTTCTTTTATCACATTTATCGGAAATTGGTCCGGGAAGAATACAAGCGCTATCTTGACACCCATGACAAATAATTTTTTGCTGAAATCCTGCACATACTATGACACGTCCCTCATTCAATTATAAAAAAATCAGGCGAAACTTCTTTGATCAGGGCATCCGGCTCTTCAGCCGCGCTAAATCCTATTCCGATTATCAGCGCAGCGCCAGGAAGCGATGCCGGATCATCCGCAATATTTCCTATGTGCCGGACGGCGGTTATGCCCACCAACTGGATATCTACTGTCCCCTTGACATGGGGTTGCCGCGGCCGGTCATCATGTATATTCACGGCGGCGGGTTTACCATGTGCTCCAAGGATACCCATCAAGGGATTGCCCTTGCCTATGCCGACCACGGATATGTTGTATTTAACATCAATTACCGACTGGCTCCCCGGCACCGGTATCCGGCAGCCCTTGAAGATACAGCGGCAGCATATCAATGGATTGTCAGTAATGCCCATGAATTCGGCGGCAATCCGGACCAACTCATCATTGCCGGGGAATCTGCCGGCGGCAATTTGACCCTGGCCCTGGCAGCAGGTTGCTGTTTTAAGCTGGATGACCCCGTAGCAAAATTTATCCGAAACATCGGTGTTGTACCATATTGCATTATGGTCTTTTGCGGTATGCTGCAGGTCAGCGCGCCCCATCGACTCAGATCTCTTTGCCCGCCCATCAACCCGATATCCCGAAAAATCAATGCATCCATTGCCCGTGATGTTTCCCGCGCCTACCTGGGGTCCGGATACCGGCAATTTGATCCGAAACGGATGCTGGCCGATCCCCTGAACGTCCTTGAATCCGAACTCTCTTTGGATCGGCTATTTCCCGAAACTTATGCCATGGCCGGCACCCATGATATTCTTCTCGATGATACCCGACGTCTGGAAACGGCACTAACCAAAAGGTCCATCCCAAACAAGGTCAGCTATTTCCCGGGTCAAGGCCATGCCTTTCACCTGCTTGGCATCAGCCGTCAGGCGCTTATTTTCTGGCGGGAGAATCTGGCCTTTCTCGCTGGAACCGCTCATATTAACAAATAAAAAATCCAAACCCGAAAAACAAAATTTTATAGAATCGGAACAAACAGTGTCTGGCTGAACACAACAATCATATATTTAAATCGGGCACTTTCAAAATACAACACGCTTCGGATCATCCGTACTTAAAATTTTCTATAAAAATTAACCAAACTAATACCATTCCTTTTTTTAAATAGTGAAATTATCTTATAACTCCTTAGTAAAATAAAAAATATTTTTAATTGAGGGGAAAAACCGCTGCGGAAAAAATTGACAATTTGATTATTAATTTTTATAAAAACAGATTAGTTATTTTAACTTTCAGTATCGAAGATTTAAATTCAAAGGTAATTTTTTCAGCCTGCATTTTCATAACGTTACAGGGAGAGACCATGTGCCGTTTATTTGCCGTAACCAGCGAGACTCCATTATCCCCGATGACCGCTCTTGAAGCCCTTGATGTCATGCGCGAAGGCCATGACGGCTCCGGGGTGGGCCTTTTTCTGCGGGATCTGGGTGGGCCGTTTGAAGATATCAAAGATGCCCCGATTCTGTCCGGTATTTTCACGGAAGAGGGATTGAAGCGGCTGGATGTTTACATGATGGATATCGGCTTCATGACCAAATACAAAGTCAGCGTCAAAGTGCCGAAAACCAACAGCCACGGCATCCCCAAAAGAGACGTGTACCTGGTGCGGGCCTATGAATATCCCGAAGAATGGGAAGCACTCGACTGGGACGAAAAAACCCGACGACTCATGCTGATCCGGCTGGAACTCCGGAAAATGGGGGAAGCGAAAAACGACATGATCATTTTTTCCTTCTGGCCGGATGTGATCATGATCAAGGAAATCGGGGATCCCATGACCGTCGGCCGCCATCTTCAACTGGACCGCAAAGACCTTCAGGCCCGGATTATTATGGCCCAGGGCCGGCAAAATACCAATTATGACATCAACCTTTACGCTTGCCATCCGTTTTTTCTGCAGGGCTATTCCACCATGACCAACGGTGAAAACACCGCTTTCACCCCTATCCGGGAATATCTGGCCACCCGGGGCTTTCCCGGATATGCCGGGTTTGAATCAGATTCTGTGGTGTTTACCCATATTCTGCATTATGTGGTGAAGCGGCTCGGATTCGGTATAGATGCTTATAAACACATTATTACCCCCCTTCAGGACGACACCATTGACACCCATCCCAACCGGGATTTTTTAAAGCATCTCAAACATTCCTGTCGGCGGCTGATCATTGACGGTCCCAACTGCGTGATCGGTTCCCTGCCGGATCATTCCCTGTTTATGGTTCAGGACCGGAAAAAACTGCGGCCCGGGGTGGTGGGCGGGCGGCCCGGCATGTTCGCGTTCTCATCGGAAATCTGCGGCCTGGATGCCGTAATTCCGGACCGGGACCCATCCAAAGATTTTCAGCCCATGTATCTGGATACCGCCATTGTGGGATCGGACCGCAAAGAGATCAAACTCCACCGCCAGACAGACCCCCTGGTCCTTGCCAACTAATCTATTTTTTCGTAATCGCTCACAGGGCACCGCAGCGGCTGTGTTATCGACCTGCTCACTTACGGCTTGTATGCTGCGCAGGCCGATGCCTTGTATCTGCGGCGAACTGCAAGCGATTACAGGATTATAGAGTTTCGAAAAAACTTTTGCTGATTTCCTGTGATCAGTTACAATCTTTCTAAATAATGATCTACCCGAGCAATCCCCACCGGGACCAGTATCAGGATCGGGATCACCAAAATAAGATTCTGATTTCGGTTCTGATACCGATTTAACTCAATCGCGGCAAATTGCAGAACCAGAAATCCCGCTTCCCTGACTGTTCGTCTTCCATTACCAAATGCTGAAACAGCCACATTGAACTGTAAACTCTGTTTTTATTTTCCAACATCGTTATTAAAACCCTTTTCACTGAAATCAATTTTTGTTATAAATGAAAAAACGGCCGAACAGCTGTTTCCGAACCAACACAGAAAATAATCCAACACACAAAGGGGGCCTTTGATGACAAACCAGTACGACATTGTTTACCGGGAATCCATTGATGATCCGGAAAAATTCTGGGGCCGGGTGGCGGAAGACTGCCACTGGTATAAAAAATGGGACAAGGTGCTGGATGACAGCAACAAGCCGCTTTTCCGATGGTTCACCGGCGGCGAACTCAACACGTGCTACAATGCCCTGGATTATCACGTGGATGAACGGGGCCGGGGCGACAAAATCGCCATTATTTACGACAGTCCGGTGACCGGCACCATCCAAAAATTCACCTATGCGGAAACCCGGGATACTGTGGCTGCCTTTGCTGGCGTGCTTGCGGCCCAGGGGGTTGAAAAAGGCGACCGGGTGCTGGTCTACATGCCCATGATTCCGGAAGCCGCCTTTGCCATGCTTGCCTGTGCCCGCATCGGAGCCGTGCATTCCGTTGTGTTCGGCGGCTTTGCAGCCAAGGAACTGGCCACCCGCATCGAAGATGCAAAACCCAAAGTCATTGTTTCCGCGTCCTGCGGCATTGAAGGCCAGCGGATCATCAAATACAAGCCCCTTCTGGATGAAGCCATTGACATTTCAACATCCAAACCGCAAAAATGCATCATCTACCAGCGGCCCCAGGAAACCGCTTCCCTTATCCCTGGCCGGGACATTGACTGGGCAAGCGCAGCGGCATCCGCAACGCCGGCGGCCTGCGTGCCCGTGACGGCGACGGACCCGCTTTATATTCTGTATACCTCCGGCACCACGGGCCAGCCCAAGGGCGTTGTGCGGGATAATGGCGGCCATCTGGTGGCGCTCAAATGGACCATGAAGGCCATTTATGACATTGACGAAGACGATGTCTGGTGGGCTGCTTCCGACGTGGGCTGGGTGGTGGGACATTCCTATATTGTGTATGCGCCTCTGTTCAAGGGCTGCACCACTGTTCTTTTTGAAGGGAAGCCCGTCGGTACCCCGGATGCCGGTGTATTCTGGCGGATCATTTCCGAGCACAAGGTCAAATGCATGTTCACCGCCCCCACGGCCTATCGGGCGATTAAGCGGGAAGACCCCAAAGCAGAACTCATGCGAGGGTATGATCTGTCCCAATTTAAAATTCTGTTTCTGGCCGGGGAACGATCTGATCCAGACACCATCCAGTGGTCTGAAAAAAACCTGGGCGTACCCGTGATTGATCACTGGTGGCAGACGGAAACCGGTTGGGCCATTGCCGCCAACTGCATGGGCCTGCATCATTTTCCGGTCAAATACGGCTCCCCCACCAAAGCGGTGCCGGGCTGGGACGTGCGGGTGCTGAACGCCTATAATGAAGAAGTCCCGTCTGGTGAAATCGGGGCCTTGTCTGTCAAACTACCGCTCCCCCCCGGAACGCTCCCGACCCTGTGGCAGAATGACCAACGCTATATCGAATCCTATCTTGCGGAATTTCCCGGATATTACAAAACCGCGGATGCGGGCATTATTGATGCGGAAGGGTACATCTATGTCATGAGCCGGACAGACGACATTATCAATGTGGCCGGCCACCGGCTTTCCACCGGCGCCATGGAGGAAGTGCTGGCCGATCACCCGGATGTGGCCGAATGCGCCGTCCTGGGAGTGGAGGACAAGCTCAAAGGCCAGATTCCCGTGGGATTTCTGGTACTGAACGCCGGCGTCACCCGGGAGCACCAGGATATTATCAAAGAAGTGATTCAGATGGTCC
The DNA here is from genome assembly GCA_963675805.2 of Desulfobacterales bacterium. Lineage (GTDB taxonomy): Bacteria > Desulfobacterota > Desulfobacteria > Desulfobacterales > Desulfosalsimonadaceae > SURF-3. The sequence goes on from CAXXNU010000008.1 coordinate 775,551, forward strand.
GGGACCGCATCGGCCCGGTGGCGGCATTTAAAATGGCCACCGTGGTCAAACGGCTGCCCAAAACCCGATCCGGCAAAATTCTGCGGGGTACCATCCAGAAAATCGCGGACAACAAGGAATGCAAAGTACCGGCCACCATTGACGACCCCACAACGCTGGCGGAAATTGAGACGGCCCTTGAAGGAATCGGACTAGCGAAGGCACGGGCAGCCGACTGACAGCCTCAAACAAATGAAAACCACAGAGCGCACAAAGAGCACAGAGTTTTTTTCTCTGTGCTCTTTGTGCGCTCTGTGGTAAAAAAAGATTCAGCTATTTATTATAGAACTCTTCGACCAGCGCCACTCCCAGATCCACCGCCTGTTCATTGGTGTCGTGAAATTCCGGAGCGAACCGTTCCCGGATCAGCCTTTTGACAGAATCGACACGCACCAGTTCCGTGGCCGTGATGACCGCGCCCAGCATGCAGAGGTTGAACACCACCGGTTTTTTGATGGACTCCATCACCGCCGCATACATGGGCAGTTCCATTCGCCGGGCATCTATTTTTTCGGTATCGTGAACCAATCCGCTGTCCGTAATCAACAGGCCGCCAGGACGGATGGTTTCCTGGTATTTGTTGAACGCTTCCTGGGTGAGGCACACCAGCACATTGGCCTGGGTCACTTTTGGGAAATAAATGGGTTTGTCCCAGATGATCACATCGCTCCGGGTAGCCCCGCCCCGGGCCGCCGCTCCATAGGACTGGGACTGGACGGCATTCAGGGATTCAAAACGGACTGCGGCCTCGGCCATCAGAATGGCCGCGGTGATCACTCCCTGTCCGCCGGAACCTGAAAATAAAAACCGGGTCTTTTCCATGATCAGGACTCCCCCCGGGCCCTTGCAATCAATCGGTCATACTCACGGCAGTATTCCCCAATCTCTTTTTTCACAAACACCCCTCTTTCAATCAGATCCGGATTTTCCCGTTTTTTATCCGATCCGACCCGCACCGTGTTATTTTTGTACATTTTAAGGATATCCACGGCATCCCCCAGCCGGTTGCGCCGGCCGTAATGAGTGGGGCACTGGCTCAGCACTTCCAGCACGGAAAATCCTTTGTGGCGGATGGCCTGGGCAATGAGGTCGGCCAACTCATGCACATGATAGGTGGTGGTCCGGGCCACGAACGTAGCCCCTGCGGCTGCGGCCAGTTCCACCACATCAAAATCATGATCAACATTCCCGTAGGGTGCGGTGGTGCCCATGGACCCATGGGCAGAAAGCGGGGAAAACTGGCCGCCGGTCATGCCGTAAATCCGGTTGTTCATGACAATGGCCGTCATTTCAATATTCCGCCGGGCCGCATGGATAAAATGATTTCCCCCGATGGCCAGGGCGTCCCCATCTCCCATGGGAACAATAACATTCAATTCCGGTTTGCTCATCTTAATGCCGGTAGCAAAGGCCAACGCACGGCCGTGAAGGGTATGCATGGAGTGGAAATCCACATAACCGGAAATCCGGGCGCTGCAGCCGATGCCGGAGACCATGACAATGTCCTGCTTATTAAGCCCAAGGGATTCCACGGCCCGCAAAAGAGCATTTAAAATAATGCCGTGACCGCACCCCGGGCACCACATGTGAGGAAAAAACCGCTGCCGGATATACGCTTTCACTGCCATGTTCACGTCCCCTTTCCCTGGATGACACGTTTGATATTTCGTATATCCGTGGGCGTAATCAGCTCACCGTCAATGCGGTTGGCCAGGAAAATCTTTTCCGGCGCATCCACCGAGAGCCGCACCTGCTCAAGTACCTGGCCCATGTTCATTTCCACCACAATGGCAAATTTCACATTTTTGCAGGCGTCTTTCACTATTTCGCCGGGAAAGGGCCACAGGGTCTGAAGCTCGAGGAGCCCAAGCTTTTCCCCGCGCCGGCGGCGATTTTCCACCAGATGCAGGGCGGACCGGGCCGCCGCGCCATAGGAAATCAGCAAAATATCCGCGTCTTTCACATGATACTTTCGAAAACGGGCAATCTGATGACTGTTATTTTCTATTTTATCCACCAGATGACGGATCAGGCCGTAAACGATTTTAGGATTTTCCGACGGGAATCCCCACATATCATGGTAAAGACCGGTCACATTGTACCGGTGCTGATCCCCGAAATCGCTCATGGGGAGGCGACCGTCCTCCCGGGGAAGATAGGGATGGTAATCTACTCCGTTGCGGACCGCTGTTCGAAGACGCTTGACAAGGGGAAGTTCACCGGGATCCGGTATGCTGACTTTTTCACGCAAATGACCGGTCCCCTCATCCAGCAGCAGGATGACCGGGGTCCGGTAGGTTTCGGCAAAATTAAACGCCTCCACGGTCATCCGGAAAATATCCTGGTGATTGGAGGCGGTGAGTGCGATAATGGCATGATCGCCGTGCGCGCCGTATCTTGCCTGGTTTACATCCCCCTGCCCGACATGGGTGGGAAGCCCGGTGGAAGGGCCTCCCCGCATGACGTTCACGATCACACAGGGAATTTCCGCCATTATCGCATATCCCAGAGCTTCCTGCATCAGGGAAAATCCCGGGCCGCTGGTGGCGGTCATCACTTTGTGGCCGGTAAGAGACGCGCCGATAATGGCACAGATGGAAGAAATTTCATCTTCCATCTGCATAAACTTGCCGCCGTGCAAAGGAAGACGGGCGGCCATCTGTTCGGCAATCTCCGTAGACGGGGTAATGGGGTAGCCGGCAAAGAACTCTACTCCCGCGTACAGGGCGGCTTCGGCGCAGACATCATTGCCCTGCATGAATTTGATGTTTTCAGATTTTTCAGCTGTCTCCGAAGGTCTATTCATGGCCGTCCCCCATGCCAGTTTCATCACAGATCACTTCTATGGCCAGATCCGGGCACCGAAGTTCGCACATCTGGCAACAGATGCAATCCTGGGGGCGGGCCACGGACACCTTGCCTTCCGCGTCCAGTTCCAGCACCTGCTTGGGGCAGAACGCCACACAGATGCCGCACCCCTTGCACCAGGATCGTTCGATTTTATGTCCGCTATATTGTTTTTTCCTCATGGCAACCAACGATTCTCAACACTGGTCAAGGGCAGCGGTTATCATTCGCATATGCTTTTTTTCCGCCTGGGCAACGCTTAAAAACGCCTCTGCCACGGATGCATCATCGAATTTAAGGTTGGCGTGGGTGCGATACAGATCATAAGCGGAAAACTCAATATCCAAAGCGAATTCCAGAACCGCGGTGCAGGGATTTACATCTATTTCACCCAGACGCGCCACGCACTGGTCAAAACGCTCACCCCCTTCAAGAATATCACCTTTAAGATCCTGGTAAAAGGTTTCAAAGGGCGGCAAGTCCCGGGCATCGCCTGTTCTTGCGTAAATATCATAAAGCAACCGGGCATGGGCGGTTTCCACACCGGCCAGCACGTCCAATGTCTTAGCAAAATTGCTTTTGGTAAATTTTTCGTATGCGGCACGATAAAAACGCTCCGCCCCTTTTTCCATATTCATGGCGGTTTCGAGAAATCCGGACAATGTCCAGGCGTCTTCAAAAACCGTCAGACGAGGCATCGGAGCCTGCTTTTTACCGGTCCAGCCCATAATACCACCTTCCAGGGTAAAAATCTCTTTCTCAAAAACCGCTTCTTCAGCCGCGGTCATGGCCGCGGCCTGGGAGCGGGACCCCACATGGCAGTAAAAAATCAAATCCTTGTCCAGCGGCAGTCCGTCAAAAGATTGCATCAACTGGGGCAAGGGCTTAAGCAGGGCTCCGGGGATATGATGGGTTTCATATTCCGCCGGCTGCCGCACATCCACCAGAAGGTACTCTTTTTCATGATGGCCGTCCATATGACGCTTTAACGCCTCGGCATCCATGCGTTTGAATTCGGTTGTTTTTTTCATATTCAAAAATCGTCAGTCTGAGGAGTTCGAATTTTCAGATAATTGCCTCTAAAAATCATTATCTCCCGCAGAGCCGCTGAGCTCGCAGAGAAAAAAATCTCAGCGCCTCTGCGTCACTGCGGGAAAATAAAAGAAGGTCGTGTAATCCTTTTTGTTCAAACACAAGCCGTTAATAATTTGCATCCGCGTAATCCACCCACCCTCCGGCTTCCACCAGGGCCCGGTCAAAACCGGAAATGGAAAAAGATACGTCCGTTTCGCTGTTATTTCCTTTAATCAAAAACCGGCTGTTTTCAAAATCCGTTTCAAGAAATGCCGGGCTGCCGGAAAACTCCGCAAACAGCCGGTCAATAATTTCCGGTGCAAGCTGCACCGCCATCATGCCGCAGTTAAACATGTTCTGCCGGAAAATCCGGGCAAAACTTTCCGCAATCACCAGATTGATGCCATTGACCTCCAATGCCCAGGGGGCATGTTCCCGGGAGGAGCCGCAGCCGAAATTGGACCGGGTGATGATAATACTTTTGCCGGCAATATCTTTTGCCGGATCAAACCCGTCAAACTCCAGGTCTTCAAGCAGATAAGGCTTTAATGCCGCCTTGGTAATTTCCGTTAGATACCGTGCCGGTATGATTTCATCCGTATTGATGTCCGCGCGATCCAGAAACAGAATCTCGCCGTTAAATTTTTTCATCGCCGTTCCCCGTGTGGTTCTATGCTGAATAGAGATTAGAATTGGTAATATGACCTGCAATGGCCGTGGCCGCGGCCGTGGCCGGACTCATGAGATGCACCATGCCGCCTTTGCCCATGCGGCCGTTAAAATTCCGGTTGGTGGTGGATGCGCAGACTTCTCCTTCCGCCAGCACCCCGTTACTCATGCCGAGGCAGGCCCCGCAAGTGGGGTTGGTGACACAGAACCCCGCGTCCATAAAGGTCTTGATGATCCCTTCATCCATGGCTTTGGTAAAAATGTCGGGCGTTGCCGGGGACACGACGCCACGGACCGAATCGCTGATTCGTCTGCCGTTGAGCACTTCTGCCGCCACCCGGAGATCTTCAAGCCGGCCGTTGGTACAGGACCCGATATACACCTGATCCACGGTCGTGCCTTGCATTTCGCTCACCGGGCGGACCGTATCCGGTTTGTATCCATAAGTGACCTGAGGGGAAAGGTCGCTGACATCTATAGTGATCACATCTTCATACACTGCGTCAGGGTCCGGACAGAACATCTGAAATGCTGCCAAAGCCGCCTCTTTTGATGCATATTCCCCTGAAACAAACGGCCAGAGATAGTCCACCGTGGTCCGGTCCGGATAACAAATGCCGCAGGTTCCCCCCGCCTCAATAGCCATGTTGCAAAGGGTCATCCGGGCTTCCATGGTCATTTCGTCAATCACCGGTCCGGCAAATTCCATCACCTTGTTGGTGGCGCCGTTCACCCCCAGCCGGCCGATAACCGACAGAATCACATCCTTGGCAAACACCCCGGGCCGGAGCGTCCCCGTCACCTCAATTTTGATGGTTTTCGGGTACTGAAACGCGCACACCCCTTTTAAAATCCCCACTTCCAGGTCTGTGGTGCCCACGCCCGCGGCAAACGCACCAAACGCCCCATGGGTACAGGTGTGGGAATCCCCCATAATAATGGTGTACCCTGGCCGAACAAAGCCTTTTTCCGGAAAAATGGCATGGCAGACCCCGTTTCTGCCGATGTCAAAAAAATCTTTTATATGGCTGCGCCGGGCCCAGTCCCGGACAATTTTTCCCTGAAGCGCGGTTTTCGAATCCTTGGCAGGGGTCACGTGATCAATCACGGCTTTTATTTTTTCAGGGTCAAAAACCCGGTCTTTACCCCGTTCCACCAGATCGTTGATAGCCACAGGGGTGGTAATCTCATGGCAGAACACCGCATCCAGCCGGATCACAAAAATATCCTCGTAAGGGTTGTCCACAAAATGCGCGTCAAAAATTTTCTCAGCAACCGTTTTTCCCATTCTCCGTCCTCGCCTGTTGTCTGTTCATAAATTGATAAAACCCTTTAAAAGGCAGCACCAGCCTATTCCCATCCGCCGATAAGGTGCAGGTGAAGATGAAACACCTCCTGCCCGCCGCCCTTTTCCACGTTGAAAAACAACCGGTAGCCGGATTTATCCACCGCCATTTTCGCCGCCATGTCTTTGGCTGTTCTGACGAGCCGGCTGACAATATCCCATTCTCCATCCCCGATATCATTGATGCTGCGGATATGCACCTTTGGCACCAGAAGCAGGTGGATCGGCGCCAGGGGATTGATGTCCTTGAAAACCACCAGATAATCGTCTTCATATAAAAATTCCAGAGGGAATCTCGTGGTTTACAATTTTGCAGAAAATACAGTCGTCCGTTGCCATGGATTTACATTTCTCCTTTTTTGTAAATAGCCTGTTAATCCGCCTTGACCACCAGCACCGAGGCCTTGTTCAAAGACCGCACCAGTTTCACGCTGATATCGCCCATAATGAATTCTTCGGATTTGGACATTTTCTTCCGTCCGGTGATGACAATATCATAGTCTCCCTTCTGAAAGAAATCGATAATTCCCTCCGTGACGGATGGATGCGGTTCCGTCAACAGCACAGTGTCAATCTGATCCGGTGAAAATCCTTTTTCAGCAACCAGGCGCTGTTTGGCTTTTTCCAGCAATGCCTGAAATTTGACCGGCTGTTCTTCCATAAACTTCTTTCCCATCAGCTCCTCTCCGGAGGTGGGTTTTCTGAAAATATGGAGCAATGTCACACGGCATCCATCGGGATTGATGGAAAAATTGATTAAAAACTCGACCACTGCCCGGGATGTGATTGAATCATTTAACGGAACAAGCAGAGAATTTGCCACGGTTTTCCCCCTTCCTGGTGATTGGCGGAAAGTTATGCCTGAAAAAAAATTTTTATTCAGTCCCTGTCTACCTGCAATAGCCCCGGACAATACGGGGGGGCAACTGCTCAAAAGCCATATTGACGTGATCCACAAAATTTTTCAGCCCGTTGTTTTCAATTACCAGACCCAGCTGGTTGCCGAGAACGCAAAGGGAATCCACATCCGACTCGTGAAAATCCAGTACTTCGCCGTCATAAATACGAATGACGCCGATCACCCAGGACCGGTATTTGATGGGAATGCCCATCATGGAAGCAATCCCTTCTTTTTTGGCAGCGTCCGGATACTGAATCCGGTCGTCATTCAGAATATCCTTGATCATTTCCACTTTGCCGGTGCCCAGGGCACAGTATTTGTCATCCACAAACAACGGGCCTTTATTCAGGTATTCGTCACTGATGCCGTAGCTGCTGACACGGAAAAGCTGTTGCTCAATCTGATCCAGAAGCAGGATGCTCGCGCCCTTTACCTTGAACGTACGGCAGATCCCTTCCACCAGATGATTGAGCAAAAGATTAAAATCATCGTACGTGGATATGGCGTTGCTGATGGCTTTAAATTGCTTGAGATAAAATTTTCGTGCGGATCGCTGTGTCATGGCGGCTCCTTTTCCATAACAGTTACGCTTAAAAATTCTGATTTCTGTTCGTTACCCGATGGGCTCAGTGTATGGTGATTCCATTAAGGTCCGGAAATCTATCATAAAACAGTTGAAAGGCAGAATGCCAGCTTCCTCTTAATGTCTTCCGGCCCATGGATCTCTCCAGTGCTTTGAGA
>CAXXNU010000009.1:0-14086 GCA_963675805.2 Desulfobacterales bacterium
GTTCGCTGCCGTTCTTTTCTTTGCGCAGTTCCAGCCGGAAGGCCACCTTTCTCATATGTCGGTCGAACCCGTCGGCGATCCGGCCAGCGATAGCGTCTGACTTGAAAACCACGCCAATTTCCGTGTTCTGCACGACGGAACGGGGATCCAGGTTGAGTGAACCGATGAAAACGGTTTCCCGGTCGAGCACGAAACATTTGGCGTGCAGACTGGATTTGGATCGGCCGACACGCCCCTCCTTTATCGCCTTGCGTTCCTCCCGGCTAAGATTACGGTTCAGTTCGTACAATTCAACGCCCATGCGCAAAAGGGCCTTGCGATAGCGGGCGTAGCCGGCGTGGACGATGCCCACATCGGTCGAGGCCAGGGAGTTGGTCAGAATTCTCACCTGTACACCCCTGTCGCGCAGTTGTTGGAAAAAGGCCACGCCGGATTTGCCGGGGACGAAATAGGGTGAAGAAATGATTAGCTCTTCCTGAATGTCAGCCAAATAGGGTTTAAGCTGTTCGGTCAGTCGATATTTGGTCTCGGCGGTGTCGTGGGTCAGTTTTTCAGGGTCGTCGGCGATCACCGCCCCGGCACCCCAATGGTATACCACGCGTTCCTGACGGAAGTGGTTGGCCAGGTCCGAATCGAGAAGGTGCTTTACGTACTTGGAATCGGCCTGCCGGGCGATGAAATTGTCAAATGTTGTTTTTCGCCCGGCGATCTCTTCAGGCGTCGGCGCAGTCTTCACCAGTGCCGCGATGGGATAGCTTAGCTCGCTGTTCCAGTACTGGTCAAATGACGCGGAAACCTGCCTGGCCACCGGCCCGACAGCCAATACATCCATGTCGACGAAAGCCAGTTCAGGGTCGGCTTCGAAATACTCATCGCCGATATTGCGACCTCCTAAAATCGTGGCCTGGTTGTCTACCGTGAAAGACTTGTTGTGGGCCCTGCGGGTTTGCTTGCCGAACCCGGTCACATACTGTCCGGTGCGTCCGACATTGCGGGCAAAGGGGTTGAAGATGCGCACCTCAACGTTTGGGTGGCTGTCCAGCACCGCCGCGCCGAAGTCACGACCTTCCTGGTCGATGTCGTCCACCAGCAGGCGCACACGCACCCCGCGCTCAGCGGCACGGTATAGCTGATCGATAAACAGGCTGCCGACAACGTCGCCGTGAATCATGTAATACTGGGTGTCGATGCTGCGTTCGGCATGTTGTGCCAACAGCGCACGCGCTACGAAGGCATCCAGGCCGTTGTTCAGCAGCAGGAATCCGGATTCCTCGGGATGCGCCACCATGGACGTCTGCACCAGCCTGCCGATGGTGGTGTCGTGGGTGTCTGTGTAGGCAGTGGAGGCCTCCCGTGAAAAGTTTTCAGGAAGGCTGGCACAGCCGGTGAAGACAACCACCAGGATCAGGGTTGTTGCCAGCAATGGGATCAACCGCCTGACTTTGCGCATAGGTCATTTCTCACTGTGTCGAATGAATTTTGTCTGCCGGGAAGTGGCGTAAGCGTTACCCCACTCAATTCGCCCAGCATCGCTTGGTCCCGTAGTTAACTTTGCCAAGTTGAATCGGGGAATGAATAAAAAAGGTGCAAGGTCTTCAGGATATAACAAGAACGCTCGTCACGCAAGGCCTCTGGTATGAATGGTGGTCAGGCTGCGTTCTACCGGGAACAGCGTTGACTGCAGCTTCAGCCAGTTGGATACTCCCGGTTTCATCAGCACCAACCGTCTCTTTGATTATCTGAACAAGTGCACTATCGACAAGTGTTGTTCAAGCACTGCTGGCAGTGTCATTTTTCTTGGCAATCGGCGCTTTAGTTTGACAATGGTTCAGCTTACAGATTTAATGATGCCACCCTGCGACAAAAGTGGAACCAGCGCAAATCATATCAACCCGGTTTAACAACCTGAATTCAGTCATATTGAGCGATCAGATGAAAATAAAACAGACGACTGTGCACACGGATCAATGCGAGCCGGACGTGGAACGGCGAATAGCAAATTTGACGGTTGAACTGGCCAGGGCGAACGATCAGCTAACCGCTATCGATAAACGTTTGCGTCTTGCGAAGGATAAGCATAAGCAGGAGAAACAACGCCATGCAAAACGCGTTAGCTTCGAGGCCTTGCTGGCCGAACTCTCTGCGCGATTTATCAACCTGCCTACGGACCTCATCGACTCCACAATCAAAGATGCCCAACATAGCATTTGTGAACTTCTGGGTGTTGATCGTTGCATTATTTGGCAGATCACCGACTCTGAGCCGGTTAAGATGATCCTTTCTCATGTCCTGCAACTCCCGGGCACCCCGGATGCACCTCTCCCTGATAACCCGTTTGAACCGGGCGTGGCTTTTCCCTGGATTGTGGACCGGGTAATGCGGGGAGAGATGGTCAATGTCGCTCGCCCGGAAAAAGATCTCCCTCCTGAAGCTGGCTGCGACCGGGAATCGCTAAAACGCTGGGGGCTCGAATGCATTCTCGTCCTGCCAATGTCGATAAACGGAAAAATAATCGGTGCCTTGTCCTTCGGGTGCCTGCAGGCGGCAGCGGCGTGGCACGAGGAGATCGTGAAACGGATTCATCTTGTCTCAAATCTGTTCACCAGTGTACTCGCCCGCCAGCAGTTTGAGAAGCTCCTGGAATCTCGTCAGCGTTTCGAATCGCTGGTAACCGACATTTCCACCCACTTTATCAATCTAACAGCCGACCAGATCGATAAACAAATTAAGGATGCCCACCGACGTATTTGTGAATGTCTCGATGTTGGGTTGTCCGGCCTATGGCAGTGGTCGGACACATCACCTGATTTCCTTACCGTGACCCACCTGTATGGCCCTCCGGAAGCACAGGCACTCGCCAAGAACATAGATGCACGCGAGGCCTTTCCCTGGGTAATGGAGCGGGTGATGCGCGGCGAATTGGTGGTGTTACCCACGGAAAGCATGCCACCGGAAGCTGTTCGCGATGCGCAATCACGCCGCCAATTCGGAGCCAAATCGTCGTTGGCGATACCGCTTTCAGCGGGTGGCGGTCCGATCCTCGGCGTATTGGACTTCAACATATTAGGGGAGGAACGCCCCTGGCCAGACCCGGTCGTAGCCCGGCTCAAACTGATTGCCGAGATCTTCGCCAATTCCCTTGCCCGCAAGCGGGCCGAAGATCTCCTGGAATCCCGCAGGCAATTCGAAGCCCTGCTGACCGACATCTCCACCCATTTTGTCAATCTGCCGGTCAACAGGATCGATGCTCAAATCGAAGACGCCCAGCGACGCATCTGCGACTGCCTAAAGATAGATCTGTCTGCGCTGTGGCAGTGGTCTGAAAGCGACCCGCATTTCCTGACAATAACCCACCTGCATAGCCCGCCGGATGGCCCGGAGCGCCCGGCGGGCATCGACGCCAGCGAGGCGTTTCCATGGGTCCTGGAGAGGGTACTGCGCGGTGAGGTGTTGGTCTATTCTACAGAGAGCATGCCCCCGGAAGCGGCGCGTGACCAGGAATCACGCCGCCATTTCGGCATTCAATCCTCGGTAAATATTCCCCTTTCTGCCGGGAAAGGACCAATAATCGGGGTTTTGACCTTTGACACCTTGAAGCATGAGCGGACCTGGACGGAACCGGTTCTGGAGAAGCTCAATCTGATCGCTCAGCTATTCGCCAATGCCCTGGCCCGCAAGCGCAGCGATCTTGAATTGCGTGAAAGTCAGGCGCGCCTGAGCATGGCCACCGATGCCGCAAGAGTAGGTCTGTGGGTCATGGAGTCGGACACCGGCAGCATCTGGGTCACCCCTCGAACTCGAGAACTGTTTCAGTTTGCGGAGGATGAGGCGCTGGACTATACCAGCTTCGATCGAATGATTCACCCGGCGGATCGGGAACGGGTCGAGCAGGCAGTAAAGACCACCATTCAATCTGGTGAGAAACTAGACATCGAGTTTCGGGTCGAGGTCTCCGGCGGACACGTTCGCTGGATAAAAGCCAGCGGAAAGAGGTTGTCTGCAATCAGCGGTAACGCGGTTCGCCTGATGGGGGCATCGATCGACATCACCAATCATAAGCGGTTGGAAGAACAATTGCGTACGCAGCTGGATGAGATCAACCGCCTCAAGCAACGGCTGGAAAAGGAAAACATCCACCTGCGTAAGGAAATCGAACTCAAGGTCGTCCACAAGGAAATAGTAGGGCGAAGCACAGCCATGCTTCGCGTTCTTAAACAGGTGGAACAAGTGTCTCAAACCGACGCCACCGTTCTTGTAGAAGGAGAGACGGGCACCGGTAAGGATCTTCTGGCCCGGGCCATCCATCAGCTGAGCGATCGCAGCAAACGTCCTCTGGTAACGGTCAACTGTGCATCGCTGCCCCCCACGCTGATCGAGAGTGAGTTGTTTGGCCGTGAAAAAGGCGCCTATACCGGCGCCCTGACAAGGATGACAGGACGCTTCGAGGTCGCTGACGGAGCCACTTTATTTTTGGACGAGATCGGTGAGCTACCGCTCGATGTGCAGGCCAAACTACTGCGGGTGCTGGAGCAAGGGCGCTTCGAGCGTCTGGGATCCACTCAGGTGAAGAAGGTGGATGTGCGCATCATCGCGGCCACCAACCAGAACCTGTCAAAGCAGGTCGCCGCCGGTAAATTCAGGAAAGACCTTTATTACCGGCTGAACGTTTTCCCAATTTCGCTGCCGCCATTGCGTGAACGCTCCGAAGATATTCCTTCGCTCGTATTGGCCTTTGTCAGAGAATATGAAAATAAAATGGGCAAACGGATCGATCACATTTCACGCCAATGCATGGAAAATCTTCAGCGCTACGCGTGGCCGGGCAATATCCGTGAACTGAGAAATGTGATCGAGCGAGCCCTGATTGTGACCAGCGGCAGAACCCTGGAAGTGTGTCTGCCCCGTGGAGCGGTCGATGATTTTCCCAAGGCGCTTAACATGGAAGAGACTCAACGCCAGCATATCACAGGCGTTCTGCATAAAACAGGCTGGCGTCTTTCAGGTCGGGGTGGTGCCGCCGAAGTTTTAGGGATGAAGCGCACCACCTTGCAGTCAACCATGAAAAGGCTGGGCATCCAACGTCCACCACGATGATGCCCATATTTCGTCGTTAGTGCCGACATGACGGCAAATACCCACCCGCCTCAATATCTCCTGCATGCCTCTGAACTGAATCAATACCTAATGATTAAAGTATTTTAAAATCCGATAACCTGCAATTACCGAACTGGCATGCATTTCGCTGATCCATTTGTGGCTCCCGACCTCGCCAGCGACCTGATTACATCATTTTATAATAGACACTCTTTGTTTTGAAGTGTTTGGCATACCCCGCATACGAAAGCGGTTTTCTTAACTATGAGTTGGGTGATCATATGACTAAGGGCAGGGTTCGTTCCACAATCCGAATGCTGGTTCCTTTGAACAAGCAGAGCGAGGCGCTTGACATTCTCGGTTCGGTTAGTGCGCAGATTCAGTACGAGCCAAGCTGCATCAGTTCACGGATTTATCGGGGTGTGGATGAAGTGCGTGCCATCATGGTTGAAGAACTCTGGGCAAATGAAACGGACATTCTGCGCCATCTGAATTCAGATGTCTATCATCGGGTTCTCCTGGTGATCGAGATGGCCGAAGAACCACCGGAAATCCGATTCGACACGATCTCACATTCGAGCGGCGTTGAGACCATCGAGAGTGCAAGAAGGCAGGCTTAACTGATCATCCGGCCAGATCCAGGCGTCTGATTGGTCCATCTCTGGGCGTAACTGCCTTCAACCATGCCGGAACTGAGGATACTTCATTTTTAGCGATAATTCAGGCCAACAGAAAGGGTCGAATTACCGTAAACGCAATTCTTTCCAACTCATAGAAAGGAAATGACCCATGCGAACCCAACCAGGTCGGCATTCGACGCGCAAAGTGGCCGGGACAACCATCATGGCTCTGCTCGTTGCTGTTTTCTTCACCATCACCGCCTGCACGACAACCTCCCCGCCGCCCGCCGCAGGAAGCAGTTCGACTGCCTTCGAAAAAGGCGTGCCGGGTGGGGTAATGGTCAATACTGTGGAGGTGAGTGCGAAAGTCACCGCCATTGACAGTGCCAATCGCAAGGTGACCCTGCTGGGGCCGGATGGTGAAAAATTCACGGTGAAAGTTGGACCGGAGGCCATCAATTTTGACCAGGTCCGGGTGGGCGACATGGTCGACGCAACCGTAACCGAGGAACTGGTCGTTTACCTCGACGAAACGGGTGCATCCGCGACTGACGGATCCGCAGCGATGGTGGCGCTTGCCCCGAAGGGCGGCCAGCCGGGCGGTCTGGTGGCGGGAACCACACAAGTTACCGGCACGGTTTCGGCTATCGACAAGATTAACCGGACCGCGACGCTGCAATTTGATGACGGCAGCCAAAAGACCTTTCCCGTGCGTGATGATATCGATTTGAACCTGCGCAAAACCGGAGAAGAGGTGGTGTTTCAGATCACCGAGATGATCGCCATTTCCGTGGAGAAACAATAACCCGCTGACCAGGCAATACCAGCCGATGGTGGTTGCGGGCGATGCAATCCCAAGAAGGAGCATCTTAATGAAGACCAAAATGATTCTTTTCACAATGCTGGCGGCGGTCCTGGCAGTTGCCCCCGTCCGGATCCAGGCGCAGGAAAGCGATGCAAAAATCATTCTCAAGGCAATGTCGGATTATGTGGGCAGCCAGAAAACGATCCAGCTCGCATTTGACAGCGATATCGAGATCATTACCCCGGAGCTGGAGAAAATTCAGTTCACCACTTCCGGCGAAGCGCTGATGAGCCGTCCGGACAAGCTTCGTGCCCACCGGGTGGGCGGTTATGCGGATGTGGCCCTGTTTTTCGACGGCAAGACCGTCAGCATTTACGGCAAGCACGTGAATGGCTACGCGCAGTTCGACGCCCCCGGCAGCATGGATGAATTGATCCACGCTCTCCGGCAGGGTCACGGCGTCGCGCTGCCCGGCGCCGACCTGCTCCTGACGAATTCCTATGATCTGCTCGTAGCCGGGGTTCAGGAAGCCAAGTATGTCGGCCATGGCGTCATCGATGGCATCGCGTGCGAACACCTGGCATTCCGTAACTTCGATACCGACTGGCAACTCTGGGTGGAAGTGGGTCAGCGGCCCATCCCGCGTAAACTGGTGATCACCAGCAAGACGTTGAACAGCGCACCGCAATACACGCTTCGTGTCAAGGATTGGAAGACCGGCGTCAAACCGTCTGCGGATGCATTCACGTTCACCCCGCCGGTCGGGGCGAAAATGCTTGACCACAACGCACTCATCGAGCTCGACGAATTGCCGCCGGAGGCACCGCAAGGAGGAGATCAATGATACATGTCATTTGCAGATGCTTAATCATGTTTGGCCTGGCCGCCTTTGTATGGCTGTGGTGTGGCGACATCGAGTCTATCGTGGATGAAGGCCTGGTCGCCACCGCAGAAGCGCGCGTCGGCCGCCCGGCCTCACCGGTCAGTTATGCCGGCGTGGCCCGACGTTCCACCGTGGGGGCTGGGGCTCCGGGTGTGGGCGTGACCCCGGGTGTGGGCGTCGGCGCGCCGGGTCCAGGTGTAACACCAGGCGTCGGGGCAGGCGCACCCGGGGTGGGCGTGACGCCTGGTGCGGGCGTCGGTGCTCCAGGTCCCGGTGTGACCCCAGGCGTCGGTGTTGGAGCACCCGGTGTCGGTGCAGCGCCCGGGAATGCAGGCGGCCCCGTGAACCGGGTCGGGGTGCGTTAAAACATCCGGCTGAACCCGTTGGTGGTTGACCGGCAATGGTGCTGAAGGAAACCCATCTACACCTCACTGATCCGCTTTACACCCTAAAAACGCGGACCTAATTAGGTATCGGTATACAGCTACGAAATTCAACCCAGGAAATGCAGAGGGAGAAATCATGTATTACCAATTTTTTAAGACGAAACCGCACCTGAGGTGTTACCTGTTGCTCGCGGTGTTCAGCTTTGCCTTTATTTTGGTGTGCGTGGCATGCGCAACAGATAGGTCGGGCAACAAGGACGTCGCGGCCCCGCAAATCACGGGGACACCTGGCTCACCCAGCGCAACTACGACAATTGACGGCAAACAGCTGCCGCCGATGCCGGACGAAACGTTCGGCGGCAAGATTGAACGCAATGCTATTCAATCGACACCTTACTGGCCGCCTCGTGTGGTGCCGCCGAAGGGTGCGCCCAACATTCTTTTGATCATGACCGACGACGCGGGGTACGGCGTGTCCAGCACCTTCGGGGGAGTCATCCCCACACCGGCAATGGACCGTGTTGCCGAGAATGGTCTCCGCTACACCCATTTCCATTCCACGTCTGTGTGCTCGCCGACGCGGGCGGCGCTCATCACGGGGCGCAATCATCACCAGGTTGGCACGGGTTCGATACCGGAATTGTCAACCGGCTACCCCGGCTATAACAGCATCATGACCAAGGATAAGGCGACGATTGCCAGAATCCTCAAAGGGCACGGCTACGTGACCTCCTGGTTCGGCAAGAATCACAATACGCCGGATCTCCAGGTCAGTAAGATCGGGCCGTATGATCAATGGCCGATCGGACTGGGGTTCGACTATTTCTACGGATTCATGGGCGGTGACACCAGCCAGTGGCAGCCCGGCAATCTGGTCCGCAACACGACCTATATCTACCCATTCGATGACGATCCCGAATTCAACCTGGTCACGGCCATGGCGGATGACGCGATTGAGTACATGAAGACCGTTGATGCGCTCAATCCGGATCAACCCTTTTTTATATATTATGCGCCCGGTGCAACCCATGCACCCCATCACCCGACACCGGAGTGGATCGAAAAGATCAGCAAGATGCACCTCTTCGACGAGGGCTGGCACAAACTGCGCGAAACGATCTTCGCCAACCAGAAGAAGCTCGGTGTTCTTCCGGCGGATGCCAGGCTGACACCGTGGCCCAAGGACCTGATCAAGGAGTGGGATCAGCTCAATGACACCGAGAAAAAGCTGTTCATCAAACAGGCGGATGTATTCGCCGCCTATGTGGCCTACACCGACCATGAAATCGGCCGCGTTATCCAGACGGTCGAGGACCTGGGCAAGCTCGATAACACCCTGATTATCTACATCACCGGCGACAACGGCACCAGCTCGGAAGGCGGGCCGACCGGCACGCCGAATGAGGTCGCATCGGTTCAGGGTGTGCATTTGCCGGTGGAGGCGCAGATGCAATACTACGATGTGTGGGGATCGGACAGAACCTATCCGCACATGTCGGTGGGCTGGACCTGGGCCTTTGGTACGCCGTTCTCCTGGACCAAGATGGTAAGCTCGCACTTTGGCGGCACCAAACAGGGTACAGCCATTTCCTGGCCTGAGAAGATCAAGGACAAGGGCGGTATCCGCCACCAGTTCCATCACGTCGTTGACATTGCACCGACCCTGCTCGAAGCGACCGGGATTCCAATGCCCGAGGTGGTTGATGGCATAAAACAGAATCCCATGGACGGCGTCAGCATGGTCTATACCTTCGATGAGAACAACGCGGATGCACCCTCGACACACACCACCCAATACTTCGAAATGATCGGTGACCACGCGATCTACCACGATGGCTGGATCCTCAGCACCAAAGTTATGCGAGTACCATGGGACAACAGTGGAACGGCCGACAAGGATCCTGCATCCTGGCCGTGGGAACTGTACGACCTCAGCAAGGACTGGACACAGTACAACGATGTGGCCGCTCAGTATCCTGAAAAAGTCAAGGAGTTGGCCAAACTGTTCTGGGAGGAAGCGGAGCGGAATCAAGTGCTGCCGATGGATACCACCACTTTCACCCGTTCGATTCTGCCTCGGCCCAACCTCACAGCCGGTCGTAGTGTGTTCACCTATGCAGGGGAAGTAACGGGTACGCCCAACGCCAATGCGCCAAATCTTCTGGCTTCATCCTACAACATCAAGGCCGAGGTCGAGATTCCTGAAGGTGGTGCCGAAGGCATGCTGGTGACCCATGGCGGCCGCTTTACCGGCTACGGATTCTACCTGTTGAAAGGCAAACCGGTCTATACCTGGAACCTGATGGGCCTCAAATTGATCAAGTGGGAAGGCCCGGATACGCTATCTCCTGGCAAGCACACGCTTGAATTCGACTTCAAGTACGATGGTCTGGGCGCCGCCACCCTGCAGTACGGAAGCCCCAGTGGCCTGGGCCGCAGCGGAACCGGCTATCTCAAGGTGGACGGAAAAGTCGTCGCCACGCAGAAGATGGAAAAGACCGTCCCGATGCTCATGCAATGGTGCGAAAACTTCGACGTGGGGGCCGATACCGGCTCGCCGGTAGCCGACGAGGATTATCAGACTCCGTTCCGGTTCACCGGCACCCTCGACAAGCTGACCCTGACCATCGACCGGCCGAAGCTCTCGCCGGAAGACATCAAGAAGCTCGAATCGGCCATGCACAACAACCCGGCGAGCGAGTAGCAGCGATCGAATTGAGGTCGGAGCCACGTGCCCCGCCGCTGCGAGCAAGGCAAGAAACACCCTTGCCGTGATTGAGATCCATCATTCGGTCACCGACAGAAACTACATGGTCTACGACTGCAAAATGATCGAGGGCACGATGCCTGAATCCGGCGGGGCAACCGCCCTGTCCACCGATTGGATCGGGATGGGTGGCGTCCCCGGTTTTCAGGGCGTCGATCGTGGTGAAATGACGGCCTGAAAACAGACAATCCCAGTAAAAGGAGATCCAAATGAGAAGAAACATTAAATCCACAGCCGGAAAACAAAAGCTTGTTTTTTCGTTCGCCGCCCTGATGGTGGCACTTTTTGCGTCAACCGGCGCGCTCGCCCAACAGGCCTCCGGCGGGAGCGACGGCTGGCAGTTTGGTGCGAGTATCTACGGGTGGTTTCCTGACATCGCCGGGCAAACCGCCTTTATGCAACCTGGCGGCAGCAACGAGTTCGAGATCGATATCGACAACATCCTCGAGAATCTCGAGTTCACACTGATGGGCGTCTTCGATATGCGCAAGGGACGCTGGGGGCTGCTGACCGACGCGATCTACATGGATGTCGGGGGATCGGAAACCGGCACGCGCAATGCCACTATCGGCGGGATCCAGATTCCGTTCGACGCGACTCGCCAATGTCAATCTCGACATTGAGAGTTTGATCTGGACCTTGGCCGGGTACTACCGCGCACTCGACCAAACCGTGATGACGCTGGATGTCCTTGCCGGGACGCGGTACCTCGATGTCGAGCAGTCGGTTAACTGGAATATCACTGGCAACGTCGGCGAGATTCCGATTCCAGATCGAACGGGCGCCGCAACGGCGAGCCTTACCAACTGGGACCTGATCTTCGGTGTGAGAGGCAGGTTCGCCTTTGGCGACCAAAAGGCCTGGTTTGTACCCTATTATATGGATCTGGGCGCAGGCGACTCCGACTTTACGTGGCAGGGCATTGCCGGAGTGGGCTACGCGTTTAATTGGGGTGAGATAACGGCTGTCTGGCGCTACCTGTATTACGACCTGTCATCAGACAAGCCCATCAAAGACATGGATTTCAGCGGGCCTGCCGTCGGATGCACGTTCAGGTGGTAACTTTTATATGGAAGCGTTCTCAGCAAGAACGGCTCGAGGGGCGACGCGCGAAGAACAAATAAACCAACGCTGGGATGACCGCCAGGCCAGATTAGAACACATTCAAGCCGATGAATGGCCAGTGGCTATCGACGGTGCAAGAGCAGAGATGGAGAAAGCGGCGGCAAAGAAATAGGCCGTGAAACGCCTTTCCTCACCAAAGGAATTAAAAATTGTATATGGCAGTTTCCCGATCACGCATCATATTGTTGACAGTCTTTTTCGCCGCATTTGCCGTGCAGGTTGATGCTCAGCAGTTCGAACCGCGAACATACACAAACACACCCGTAGGGATGAATTTTTTGATTGCCGGCTACGGGTACGCCCCTGGAAGCATCATTTTAGACCCGTCGATCCCGTTGCAAAACGCGGATATCCAGAATCATGAACTGATCCTGGCGTATACACGGTCTCTGGATGTTTGGGGCATGTCCGGCAAATTCGATCTCATCCTGCCCTATGCCTGGTCATCCGGGTCGGCCGAATTTGCCGGGGAGTTCCATGAACGCCAGGTGGATGGATGGGGCGATCCAAAGTTACACTTTTCGGTAAATTTTTTTGGCGCCCCCGCACTGTCGTTGAAGGATTTTCTTGGCGACAGACAAGACCTGATCGTTGGGGCCAGCCTTCAGGTTGGCTTGCCAATCGGGCAATACGACGCCGATCGACTCCTGAACATCGGCACCAACCGCTGGACCCTCAGGCCGGAGCTGGGCATCTCCAAGGCTTTCGGCCCTCTGACAATCGAGGTGCCCGCCGGTGTCTATTTCTACACCGACAACACCGGTTTTCTCGGCCATAATACACGGGCTCAGGATCCGCTTTATCCCCTGCAGACCCACCTCATCTACAGCATGCCTTCGGGCATATGGCTTGCCGTGGACGGCACCGGCTGCACCGGAGGGAACACGACCATTAATGGCGTGGTGGAAGGTGAGCGGCAGGAAACCTGCCGTGCAGGCCTGACGACTGCCCTGCCAACCAACCGCCACCACTCGCTGAAGTTTTTTGCCGGCACCGGTGTATACGCTCGCACGGCTGGCGACTTCAATGATGTCGGCGTGGCCTGGCAATATCGATAGGCTGGCGGATTGTAGGGATAATCAAAAGAATGCGCAATTGGTTCACTTGAAGCTAACCCGAGGCATCAGAAACGTCAGTTTAACAATCCGGAAGGAGACACAGGGCAATGAACAATGAATTAAAAATCTGGTTGGTAGGCGTTCTTGCATCGCTGACGTTCCTATTATCTGTTTCCCAAGCTGACGCAGCGCAAGGGGGTGACCCTGGCGAAAACCCCTGGGAGAAATTCGGCGTTAACCTGGGAATATTTGTATCCGCATTGGACACCAATTTCCGCATTGGATCCGGCGTCGGCCTGGATATCGATGTTGAGCAAGCACTTGACCTGGATACGAGCGACACGGTTTTCCGTACTGCAGCGTTGTGGCGCTTTACAGAAAATCGTCGCCATCGTTTGGATTTTGCGTGGTTCTCTTTCAAGAGAGATGGCAGCCGGCAGATCGGCGAAGATATCATCATTGAAGATAAAGACGGCAACCCGATCACGATAGAGGCGGGGACCGACGTGGAAGCCAATTTTGATCTGGACATTTACGAATTGGCCTACAGCTACTCTTTCATCCAGGACGAGCGCATTGATCTGGCGGCCTCAATCGGCTTTTATATTATGCCCCTGGACTTTGGCCTGCGCGCATCTGGCGCGTTTGAAACTGGGGGAAGTGAAAATTTTACCGCACCGTTGCCTGTCCTTGGATTGCGCATGGATATTGCGCTGACCCCCCAATGGTTCATCAGAACCGGTTCCCAGGTTTTCTATTTGGAATATGAAAACTTCACGGGTTCCGTGATCGAATTCCGGGCTGCTGTGGAATACAACCCCTGGAAACATGTGGGGATCGGGTTGGGCTTTGACACATTAGGGATTCAACTTGAGGCGGATGGTGAGGATTGGCCAGGGGTCGATTTCAGAGGCAACGTTGATTTCAAATATACCGGCCTTCAGCTCTATCTGCGATGGTTTTACTAAAAATGTAAACCCTCCCAAGTGGGTAATGGTAAGCGGTTAAAATTGAAGTGCTGGCGACTGCAGAACCGTCAATCGCAGGGTTAATCTGGCTCGTACCCCATAGAGGTAAACCATGAAATCAAAGCATTTGGCGGTTCTATCCGTACTCATTTTGATCTCTTGTTTGATGAGCAGCTGCGCAACGATACCCGTTCGCAGGCCGTTGACCGAAGAATTAAGCAAAACCGCTCAGATATTGGATCTCCCCCGGGCCAGGTTCTGGGGCGATGAAGCGCCGGTATTTTTCGAATCGGTTATCAACCAACCACGAGAGAAGCTGAAGCAAGCCTTCCCCGGCATTTATGGAAAAGCGCACACCTACCTGGCGCTTTCCGGAGGGG
>CAXXNU010000010.1:0-7109 GCA_963675805.2 Desulfobacterales bacterium
TTTTGATGAAGCTGGTTGCTATCGGCCAAAATGAATGGTCATATAACCGGCTGGCCGTATCATTGTGGATGAGTCCGTCCGAAGTGCATTCAGGTATGAAGCGGGTTGTCAGGGCGCACCTGGCATCTGATCGGCAGGACCGCATCATACCGAACTTTCGTAACCTGGAAGAATTTCTTGTTCACGGCGTGCCCTATGTTTTTGTGCCTGAATTGGGGCAAATTACCCGTGGTATGCCTACCGGTTATGCCGGGCCAATCCTGTCGCCCTTTTTCGAGATGTCCGGAGATCCGCCCCCGGTCTGGCCGGATCCGGACGGCGAAATCCGTGGACAAGCCTTTTCGCCGTTGTACAAATCCGTTCCCAAAGCAGCCCGGGAAGACAGAAAACTGTATGAATTACTTACACTTGTCGATGCCCTTCGTAGCGGCCGGGCTCGTGAGCGGCAATTGGCCCAGCAGGAGATCGTAAAACGGTTGGAAGACGATGCATAAAGACAGCCATGCCAATATAAAATTACTTGAAGTCGCAGTTGATCGGCTTGGTCCTCTGATCGATGATGTTGTGTTCTTAGGGGGTTGCGCCACGAGCCTTCTGCTGACTGATCCTGCTGCACCTCCCGTTCGTGTGACAAGGGATGTCGATGTGATGGTAGAGGTTGCTTCTCTTGCAACTTACCACAATTTCAATCAAAAGCTCAGAATTCGTGGCTTCTCAGAGGACATCAGCTTGGAAGCCCCTATCTGCCGTTGGCGAGCGGGCGATATTATTCTCGATGTGATGCCTACTGTATCCTGACATACTTGGCTTTGGCAACCGATGGTTTGCAAGGGCTTTTCATGCAGCTATGAAAATGAGTTTGCCTTCCGGGATCGAAATAAGGGTGCTGCCGGCACCCTATTTTTATAGCAACCAAGATCGAAGCGTTTCATCAACGCGGTTCCGGGGATTTTTTTGCTTAGCAGGGATGTTGAAGACGTGGTTGCGGTGTTGGACGGGCGAGAGGAGATCGTCGGTGAGATAAAACATGCGGAAGCCGAATTGGTTAAGTTATGTCAGGGATCAACTATTCCAATGGATTGCCAACCGCGCTTTTTTGGATGCTTTGCCGGGACTTTTGCTTCCGGATGCCGCCAGTCAGGCCAGAGTTTCCATAATCATCAAACGGATTGAAACGATTTACAGCCAATGATAAGCACCTATCCCCTCAAAGCCTGAATCCTTGACCCCTGAACAGTTAACCAAAAACCAGAAGCCCTATACTATTTCCCGCAACCGTAATTCGTGATCAGCCGCACCTCGGCCCCATGTATCCATGGCACAGTAGCGTTTCAGGTCGGCGTAGATTGTCTGCTTCTCATCTTCCGTCACCATGTTCTTGAGGCACTTTAAATACTGGCGAGAGGGCCGTGTCGCCGTCGCCGATGGCCAGATCGTCGTAGCGCAGTTCGGGAACGAAGGCGGGCAGGACCTTTTTGATCGACGCCGATCCCTGCATGGCCGGGTGGTAGAGATACCGGGAACGGAAGGGAACCAGCAGATCGATCATGCGGGCGTTGATGGCCTCCAGGGCCGTCGCGTGCCGGGGGAAAGCGTGCGGCCAGCTCGCGATTGATGCGCGCCTCGAAGGCCATGTTGTAGACGATCACCGATCCCCGGCTGCCGCAGCTTTCGATCAGGGCTCGTACGAAATCCTCCCGGGGATCGCCGCCATCTGTGTTTAGAAATTCCTCGTGTACTAGCTTGCCACCAGGATGCTCTTGGACATGCAGGGAGAACTGAAAGGGAATCTGCTGGTAAGGCGATGACCGGTCGAACAGGGGGATGGCCGGAAAGATGGTCTCGTAGTCGAGGTAGTAAATGGGGTATTCCAGCGAGTTGAGAAACCCGGCCACTGCGCCGCGGTCGATGTGCATTTTTCCACTTACATGGGCCTGGATATCGATGGCCTGGCGGTCGGTCAGAGGAAATGCGGGCGGCAGGTCGTGAACATCCAGGATATTGATGGCCAGCAAGCGGTCCAGTTTGTCCCCGCCGAATACGTTGAACACGGAGTAGGCCGGCACATGCTGCCAGCAGTAGTCCACGAAGTCGCATTCGAAAGGCGACCTGCAATGCCTGCCGATGGGCGCGGCTGGCTCGTCGGATTGGTTGGCCACCTGCAGCAAATTGGCCAGAAGGTCGGGGACCGTTGCCATGCGGGAAACGGCCAGGTCGGTGCAGTCTTCCAAAAGGAAAAGCTGGCGGGGATCGATCCCGCCCCTGCGAACGTAGTCGCGGTTGAGATGCATCAGGATAGAGCGCTGCACATCGTAGCCGGACCCGACAAAGGCGTAGCGCTGCAGGGCGATGTCGTCGAGGTGATAGTCCTTGACCGTCGTGGATTGCTTGACTTCGATCAGGTCCCAGCGGTGGGTCGGATTGTCTTTTTTGAGAATATCGATCCGGGAAAAAGCCCCGTCCGGAGAGCAGGCCGTGGCTTCGTAGATCACCTCGCAACCGTCGGCGATGGCGCGGTTTGTGGCGTCGATGGCCCGGTCGGTGGCCCGATAGGGTTCGTCGATCAACAGACCGTCTTCAAAAAAGGCCCGGGCCAGCCGGCCGACCTCGTGGCCGGAGTCGAACAGCCACTGCTTCTGCTCGGTGATGGGTGGCGCCAGATCGGGCCGGTGGCGGTGCAGCCAGAGCGCCTTGAGGCACTGCAGGCCCCTGAGGTATTGGGATTTGGAGAGACGTTGAATGTGATCGCTCATTTCGACGAATTAGCCTATTTCTGGATGAACACGATCTACGGTTTGTAGCCCTCCACTAGAGAAAACATGGCTTTGCTCTGAATCTGCCGGATGCCCACAAATCCGGCGGTCGCCAGGCCAGCCTCGATTTCTTCGAATGTATAGGTGCCGCCGCCTCTGGTGCCGGCCAGCATGTTCACTGCGAACAGGGCGCCCTCGGTCGGCCGGGTGTGATCCGGGGACATGACGTGATCGCGGATCACGATGCGGCCGCCGGCATCCAGCGCCCGGTGGATCTTGCGGTACAATTCCTCGTTTTCCGCGGGGCTGTTCTGATGGATGATGGCCGATAAAAGCGCCAGGTCGTGCCCTGTCGGCAGTTCATCCGTGTAGAAGTCGCCGGGCGCCAGGGTGACGCGATCCGCCATGGCGGCGGCTTCGATCCGGGCCCTGGCCATCTCGATCACCTGCGGCTTGTCGAACAGGGTCGCCTGCATAGTCGGCTGGGCTTCGAGAAAGGCCAGCGTATAAGAGCCGGAACCGCCGCCGACATCCAGCAGACGGCTGGCACCATCCGGACCGATGGCCGCCACGACACCCGGTGCGTTTCTGGATGCGACCACGTGCATGGCCCCGATGAAGGCCTCGAAATTCTCCTTGTCCAGGATGCCTTTTTTCAGATCCGGCACGGCTTTTCCCAGCACGATATCGTTGAGGTTGGACCAGTTGCGCCACACCGATCCCATGTGAAGCACCATGGGTCGGACCGATGCCGGTGCATCGGCCGACAGCAACCGGGCAGCGGACGACTCGGTCTGGTAAGCGCCGTCTGTTTTCACCAGGAATCCCAGGGCGCACAAGGCATCGAGCAAAATGGTAATCCCGCGCAGATCGGCGCCAATCGCCTCGGCAACCTCTTCTGCCGTGCGCGCCTGGTTGGCAAGCTGGGTAAACAGGTCCAGTTCGGCCGCGCTGATGATCACGCGGCTGGCCATGAAGCCATGAACCATTTTCAGGATCGCGTCATCTGTGTGCTTGTTGCTCATTTTTCACCTCGCTACCGGGTTATAGAACGTTAAAATTGAATGGTTGTTATCATTTCATCACGAATAACCACAACCAGCAAGCCGGAAAGACGCTGGCCCAACGTGCCGACCGGCTTCCTTGGGAATGGACCTTGCATAAATTATTCGCCGCGTCGCGGAACATTTAAGATTTGGGCGAGTTGACGGCCTTCTCATGGGACCAAACGTCGCGGAATTTTTCCAATCCGTCGGCTGTTCGGCCGGCTCGCCCGCAACGATGCTGAATGAGGACATAAAAACATAGACATCCCTGCGAGTGCGCATATTTTGTAATTATCGAACAAGCTTGGTATAGTTTATCAGACAATCCCGTTCATTGTGACTATAGAATTAGACTTGATGCACCGGTAAAAAGTGACAAAATTGCAGCGCTATGACCCTCAAACGAATACTTGACCTGCTCCTCGGATCCAACAGGTTTCATATTGCGATTCTATTGCTGATCGTCCTGTTTGTGCCTGGCTGTGCCGACATGCGTGGATATTCTGGCCAAAATCACTTCCGTTGCCGGGATACCCGGCGGATGCGATCGAACGGAATGACTTTGTGGTCGCCGATGACGATGACGTCATCGGCCGCCTGGCGACGATCAGGCTGGAACGGGGAGATACGCTGCCGGATATTGCGCGACACTTCAGCCTGGGCATCAATGACATCGGTGCTGCAAACCCGGGCGTCGACATCTGGGTGCCTGATGCCCGGGAGCGAATCCTGCTGCCCCTGAACTTTATCCTTCCCGACACCCGGCGCAACGGGATCGTGATCAACCTGGCCACCATGCGGATTTTCTCCTTTAAAAGAAACGGCAAGTTGTTGAGCGTATCGACCTACCCGGTCGGCGTGGGAACCGAAGATCGGCCGACCCCGATGGGGGAAATGTTTGTCGCGCGAAAGAAACACCGGCCGACCTGGTATGTACCCGCCTCGATCGCCGCAGATCATCGGAGAAAAGGCGACCCCCTGCCGTCCCAGGTGCCGCCGGGACCTCTCAATCCTTTGGGGGAATATGCGCTTTATTTGAGTGAGCCGAGCTATCTGATCCATGGCACGAACAAACCGGCCAGCATCGGGCTCAGGGCAACCAATGGGTGTATCCGGCTCTATCCGGAAGATATCGAGCGTCTTTTCGAAAAAAACCCCGGTGAAAACCCCGGTCCTTATTGTCAACCAGCCCTATCTGGTCGGCCGGCGTGACGGCATCGTTTACCTGGAAGCACACACGCCTTTTGAAGAATCTGGCACGGCCAACTGGAAGAGGGTCTATGCGAAATTGAAACATATCGAAGCACAATCAAAAAGCCCGCTGGACTGGAAAAAGGTCAAGGCGGTCGTGCTTGAGGCCCGCGGGACACCTGTGCCGGTATCCGCGGATCGTGATGGTCGTAAAACGCCTGCGGCGCAGCCTGTCAGAATCCGGCACCTCGGACCGGCTGTACGGAAAACCGGAGCTGCCGGCATTCAAGACGGACGCGTGGTATGTTCTGGCGGCCAGCTTGCGGGACAAGCCCGATGCCCAGCGGCTGGCGGCCATTATCAATCATCAGGGGCCGCCCATTCCTGCCAGAGTATTGTCCGAGGGCGATCAACACCGGGTTCTGGCCGGTCCTTTCGATGATGAGCCTGCGGCCGAAGAAGCTGCCAGGCGGTTGAAAATCGATCTGGAACTGGATGCGGTTTTGTTTGAAACCTAACACAAACAGGAAGAGGAGATTTACGATGAAGAAAATGATTTTAGGGCTTTGCATGACGACAGTACTCGTGATCGGTATCGGGGGTGTGCGCGACCCAAAAAAGACCTCGAGGCTGTACAGGCCCGGGAAAAGGCGATTGCCGCGCAGGCGGATCAGGCGGCCCAGGATGCGGAGAACGCAAAGATGGCGGCCAGCGAGGCTGTTGCCAAGGCGAATGAAGCCCTCGCGCGCGCCGAGGAAGCCGAGCAGCGAGCCAATGAAAGAGAGCGAATCGCCGCGGAAAAGGAAAGAGTAGCTGAAGAAAAGGCCAAAGCTGCCGATGAGATGTTCAAGAAATCAATGAAGAAGTAAATTACCGGGAAGTGGCCGGGCTGTATCATCCGGCCACTTCCTCAGTATTCATCCACAAACGGCATCTTTCGGCCCCCGGCGGCGTTCTCGCTCGTCCGCCATCCTCGACATAGCGCTGCTATGCCTGTGGTGTCGGCCTCGCTCGGGCCTTGCCGGAAACCGAAATCTACCATTTGTGGATAGATACTAAATGATTTTTGTCGTGCGGATTTACAAAGAGAACTGACGTTGCGACTCTCATCACCACTACGCGCCCGAACGAATGCGTGCCCAAGACCCAAAGGCGCAGGCGGGCTTCTCTTTGCCGCCTCGTCTTCGGCATCATGATCATTTCGATGCTTGCCTGCGGTTGCAGCCACCTGGATGAGAGAACCCTCTCCATGGAGGCCAATCAGTTGTTCAACCAGGGGAATTACGCGGCGGCCCTGGACAAATACGCACAAATTATCGAGAACCATCCTGGGGTAGCGGACCGCGTTTCTCTTCGAAATGGGGGTTGTCTATGCCTATCCCCACAACGCCCATAAAGACTACCGGAAAATCACTCGAATGTCTTCAGACAGTCGTGCGCGATTATCCGGACAGCGACTACCGGCACGATAGCCAGATGCTGATCCTGCAGATCCATAACGTTATCTTCAAGGATGAAAAATTGGCTGCCCGGCAGGCAGCTCTGGAGCGCTCCCGGGAAGCCCTGGAACGAAAAACGGATGAGGTTACCAAGCTTCGGGAAACGGTTGCCGCGCTCGAAGAGAAGGTATTCGCCGTCAGGATGGAAACCGGCCGATAAAATCCTTGATCCAAAAGCAGGCGCGGCGATTGACGCTGTTTGCAAAGGGGGAGGTGATCAAAAGCTACCCCATTGCCCTGGGAGGCAACCCGGTCGGGCCGAAGGAGAAGGAGGGCGACAACAAGACCCCGGAAGGGTATTATTTTATCGATTCGCGCAACGGCAACAGCGGTTTTCACCTGTCGCTGCATATTTCCTATCCCAACGCGCAGGATAAAATGCGGGCCAGGGAACTCGGCGTCTGCCCGGGGGGGCGATATCATGATTCATGGCCTGAAAAACGGGTTCTCTCAGGTCGGTGCTTCACATGCTCAAAGTGATTGGACACGAAGGGTGCATCGCGGTGACCAACCAGGAAATGAATGAAATCTACCGGCTCGTGCCCAACGGCACGCTCGTTGAGATAACGCCGTGAAGAATTTGAAAGAGATGGCGCCAAAAACCGGAAACCAATAAACTG
>CAXXNU010000011.1:0-21516 GCA_963675805.2 Desulfobacterales bacterium
CCGCCACAGTGCGGGTACCGTGGATATTGTTCTTGATCGCCTCACCAGGGTTGAGTTCCATCATCGGCACGTGCTTATGTGCGGCCGCGTGATAGACGACGCTGGGTTTCTCAATATCAAACACGCGCTGGACGCGCCGGACGTCGCCGATGTCGGCGATGCGCGGGACGCACTCGACGTCGGGGAAATGGCGTTTGAGCTCGCGGTCGATCTCGAAGAGGTGCTGCTCGGCCTGTTCGAGCAAAACCAATCGGCGTGGCTTGAAGCGAGCGATTTGGCGGCACATCTCCGAGCCGATCGAGCCGCCCGCGCCGGTAACCATGACCACCCGGTCCTCAATGAACTGGCTGATCAGGTGCTCGTCGAGTTTCACGGGGTCGCGGCCGAGCAAGTCGTCGATGTCGACATCGCGGATCTCGCTGACGGTGGCGCGGCCGGAGATGAGGTCGCCAATCGCCGGCAACGTCTTGAATCGCAGCTCTGTGCCCTGGCAGAGCTCGACGACCTTACGCATCTGATCGCGCGTCGCCGACGGCATCGCGATGAGCAATTCGTCGACGTCTTCCTCTTCGCACACGCGCTTCACGTCGGCGACGCGGCCTAGCACATCGAAGCCGTGAATCCGGGCGCTGAGCTTGGCAGGTTCGTCGTCGAGGAAGCCCACCACGCGGTAATTCAGCGTCGGCAGACGCAGTATCTCGCGGACGGCGTTCTCCGCCGCGTCGCCCGCGCCGAGGATCAGCAGCCGCGGCGCGCCGCCCTCGGCGGTGGGCCGCACCTCTTCGTGGAAAAGCCGTACGGCGAACCGGGCTCCACACACGAGCGCGATCGTACCAGCGAAGTCGAGCAGGAAGACGACATCCGGAAAGCGATCACCGCCGAAAGGCGCGATCGGCACACCGATCCGGTACGCGTTCTGCAATCCGTAATAAACGAGGAAGACGATGAAGAAGCTGATCCACGACGCCTGCGCGATGCTGAATACGTCACGCAGGCTCACATACCGCCACCACGCGCGATGGGAGCCCATAGCGACGAACACCGAGATCTTGACCAGGACGGCCACCGGGAGCAGCGGCAGGAAGAAGGGGCCGAACCAGAGGTCAAACGCCTTGAAGTTGTACGCCAGGCCGAACGCCAGGAGCCACGAAAGCGCGAACAGTCCAGTGTGCGCGAGCACACTGACCAGGCGACGATGCGTCTGTGTCCACGGAACGGAACCCTCGAATGTGTTTTTATGTGGGCGTTCTTGGCTCATGCTTATAATGTTCGCTGCCGTTCGTTAAGTTATTATCGGCAACATCCGCAGGATACTCCATTCGCCTCCACTCGCCCACCCGTTTGACGCGTGTAGGTCCCCCGGCTGCGCATCACAGGGCGTACCGCAATGCCGCGATTAGATTGCGCCATTCCTCAAACCCCTGTGGCGACAACACCGCACTCTCCAACTGGGCCTCTGCCAGGTCCAGCACCTGCCGCGCACGTGTGGCATCGTCAAGCACCCAGGCACAATACGCCTGTAGCACAAGACTGTTTAGCGTGGGCGTCGCTACCGACGCCGTCCGGAGATACAGTCGCATCTGACGGTCCAGCGTCGGCGAGTGTCCGCCCTGGAAATCCCCAAAACAAGCGGCCAGGTTCGGCCGGTCCGGGTACGTTTCGGGTTCTCGGCGGGCGGCCGCAAGTTCGGCGAATGCCTCGGGGTAGACGCGTGCGACGCCGATCAGGCTGCGTAACGCGGAGTCGGTCTGCTGCCCCGTGTCGATGCAGCACTCCAGATAGGCGTGCGCCGACAGCAGGTGGGGGAGGTAGATGTCCCGCCCGTTTCTCTCCGACTCCTCCAGATCTTCAGATGCCTGGCTGTTGATCTGTTCGTCGTAGAGGCTCAGATTGCCAACGTTCGTGAACAGATCGGCGGCACTACGCAGGCGCGGCGGCTTCTCCTGGGGTGTTAGCGGCTCTCCGTCCGCTTTCTTACCGCCAGTGGCTTCGCGGAACAGCCGATAGGCACGCTCGCGCAGACGTTCAGTATTCCGGTGCGTGTTTTCCTCGACCGCGTCCATCAGGCTTTCGAACGACACGCGGGCCGGCTTCTCCGCCGCTGTTTGGCTTGGCTCGAGGTTGAATACCCTGTGAAAGGGAGACTTGCCCGGCTCGACGTCAAAGAGAGGAACCTCCGGAACACGCAACGCGTTCGGCAGTCCGCGGCCATACAGCGGCATGGTCGCCGAAATGCTGGCAAGATAGCCGGAACTCGCTCCGATCCGTGCATCCGACAGCGCGCCCTTGCGGAAGAGCGATCGGTAATTCGGAGAGGGAATCATGCCCAGTCGCTGCGCGGCTGGCCGACGATCACCAAAGTAACCACCACGCCGCGGTGCACTCGTGTCCCCGAACGACATGATCGGGTTCACGTTCGGACCCCGCTGCGGCCGGCCGGCGACGGACGGGCTGACGGGCCTGTGCGTATACTGGCCGCCCACTTGTCCCACTCGCGCCGACGCGCCGGTGTCAGCGGGGCGGCTGTACCGTACGCCGACGCCCTGCGCCCGGGCGTCGGGTGCCCACACGAGTCCCACGAGCGCCCCACAGAGCAAGACAACAAGTACACGTCCCATAACTATCTCCGTCCCGGCCCGGCGAAGACCGCACCGAATCTTATCATCGGCAGGCAAGCCCACGGAATTCGCCTGTGCTCGGGCCATGCTCCGTCCCTTGATTCATATATCGTGCCCGAACCCGCGTCTGACCCACCCGGGGTCTGGAAATGTGCGCATGAAGCCGCGCTCAGGTCGGGGTCTACATGTATACGCAGCCTCACGGTCTTCGGTTCGCCTCCTCGCGAATCGTCCTGATTCCGTAGCTGCCCGTGTCCGAGCCAGGCTTCTTCCTGCACGGACGTCGCTCCCGTCAGCCCGAATGCCCCGGGGCGAGGTTGGTAGGGAGTATACTCAGTTGTTATCGGACACTCGCGGGCTCGACATCCCGCGCCAATGCCAGACCGTCGAATCGTTGTCTCGTTCGGGCGTTCGAATCGGCGGGTAGCGGTCGCGTGCGGAAACTTCCTGCGCTATCATCCGCGTTTGCTGAGCCCGCTCGACCACGCTCGGCCCGATCGAGACCCGAACCAGGAGCCGCCCATGCTAGTCGTGATGACCGCCGACGCCACCCCGGAACAGATCGAGGACGTCGCGGTACGCATCCGGGAACTCGGCTACGCGCCGCACGTAATACCCGGAAAATCCCGCACCGCCATCGGCATTACGGAGAATCACGGGTCAGAGGGTCGAGACGCGCTCGTCGTCATGCCGGGCGTAGCGGACGTGATTCGCGTGACGTCGCCGTACAAACTCGTCTCGCGCGAGACCCAGGCCGAGCCAACCACATTCCCCGTCGCTGGCACGCGCTTCGGGAAGGGCTTCACGGTAGTGGGCGGACCCTGCTCCGTGGAGAACGAGCGGATGATCCTGGAGTCGGCTGAGTTCCTCGTGCGGCACGGCGTCAAGCTGATGCGCGGCGGGGCCTACAAGCCACGGACCAGCCCGTACGCTTTCCAGGGGCTGGGCAAAGAGGGGCTCCAGTTGCTGGCCATGGCCCGTGAGCGCACCGGGATCGGCATCGTCACCGAAGTGCTGGGGGTCGAAGACGTGGACCACGTCGAAGAGGTGGCCGACGTCTTACAGGTCGGCACACGCAACATGCAGAACTACGCGCTGCTGCGGCGGCTGTCGAAGATCCGCAAGCCCGTACTGCTCAAACGCGGGCTGGCGGCGACGCTCGAAGAATGGCTCATGGCCGCCGAGTACATCGTCAGCGGCGGCAACCGCGAGGTGATCCTCTGCGAACGGGGTGTGCGCACGTTTGCCGATCAGACGCGGAACACGCTGGACCTGTCCGCGGTTCCGGTGGTCAAGCACCTCTCCCACCTGCCGATCCTGATCGACCCCAGCCACGGCACGGGGAAGGCGGAATACGTACCGTCGATGTGCCTGGCAGCACTGGCGGCGGGAGCGGACGGCCTGCTGATCGAGGTGCATCCCGACCCATCACGTGCGTTGTCCGACGGCGCCCAGTCACTGGGTTTCGACGCGTTCGCAAAACTGTACGAATCACTCAAGCCAATCGCCGCGGCGATGCACGTGGAGATTCTCTGACGTACGGTCGCCGGGCCCGCCGAGCGCCGGTCTCGGCCGGACGCCGGATTTGCAGTGGCGACGCACGAGACTCGGCCTATACTCGATTGCGTTCTGGCGGCGGGTCAAGTCAGGTAGCAGGACGCGAGCGTCAGTGATCCGACAGTGTGACCATGCGCTGGCCGCAATCGGGGACCGCGGT
Organism: Desulfobacterales bacterium; assembly: GCA_963675805.2. Lineage (GTDB taxonomy): Bacteria > Desulfobacterota > Desulfobacteria > Desulfobacterales > Desulfosalsimonadaceae > SURF-3. The sequence continues at coordinate 4,336 of CAXXNU010000011.1, forward strand.
CAGGCCGAGACTCGGGTGTCTCTCGGCGTCGAGGAAGGGCATTTCGAAACAAGACGCTGTGGTGGGCAGTGCGTTGATGGCGTTACCCCGAAACTCGGAGTGCGGCAAACGGTCGGCGGTATTCGCCACTGGTGAGGCGCCAACGTTGGAGCAGGGCCATGCGCTTTGGACGCGAGGCTGATCCACGTAGCACGGACGTGCCGGTGGTCTGTGCTTCGCCGGTTGCGCTGGCCCACTTTCCTCTCCCGGGGACCGCCGCCTGCCGGACGCTTCTTCGCTGCTTGGGGGCAATTGCGCTGCTTCTCCTGCTCGCTTCGCCGTCGGCGCCGGGACAGGCGCCTCAGCAGCGGCATTTGAGGGTTCGCGGCGACCACCACTACCCACCCTATGAGTACCTGGACAACGACGGCCGGCCAGCCGGTTACAACGTGGACCTGATACGTGCTGTCGCCGAAGCAATGGGGCTCGAAATCGAAATCGATCTTGGCCCGTGGCATGAGGTTCGGGCCGAACTGGAGGCGGGGAAGATCGACGCGCTGGCTGGGATGTACTACTCCAGTCGGCGGGACCGCCTGGTCGATTTCTCCACGCCGCACATGATCGTCTCGCACGCCGTCTTCGTACGGAAGGGCTCGCCCGTCCGGTCGCTGGAGGATGCACGCGGCGCCGAGATTCTCGTTCAGGAGGGCGATATCGCGCATGACTTTATCGTGGCGAAGGGTGTGTCCGAGCGCATCGTCACCGTGGAGGACCAGGAGGCCGCCCTGCGGTTGCTGGCGTCCGGGCAGGGCGACTGCGCAGTCCTCGCGAAGGTGCAGGGGCTGTACCTTGTTCGGGAACTTGAGCTTGCGAACGTCGAGGCGGTCGGACCGCCGATCGAACCGCGCGAGTACTGCTTCGCGGTGCGAAGCGGCGACACCGTTCTGCTCACGCAACTGAATGAAGGGCTGCGCGTTCTCGAGCACACGGGCGAGTACAAGGAGATTCGCGACAAGTGGTTCGGCGTCTACGAACAAGTGGCGTTCATGCGGAGATTGGCGACGTACGGCGTCTGGGTGCTCACGCCAGTCGCGCTGCTGCTGGCCGCCGCGATCGGCTGGTCGTGGTTCCTCAAGCGGCGGATGGCGCAGAAGACGCGAGAACTGGCCGACGAATTGGCCGGACGTGCGCGGGCGGAAGGCGCGCTCCGTGCGAGCGAGGAACAGCGCCGCAGCATGTTCGACGGCGTACCCGTCGGGCTCTACCGGTCTACGCCGGACGGGACACTGCTGGACGCCAACGTTGCGCTGACGCACCTGCTACGTTACCCGGATCAAGCCACCATGCTCGCAATCGATGTCACCGAGATCTACGCGGCTCCCGACAGCCGCCAACAGTGGCTGGAGCGCATGGAGCGCGAAGGGGTCGTACGTGGCTTCGAGGTGCGCCTGCGGCGATACGACGGAACGACCATCCTCGCGCGTCATGCCAGTCGGGCAATCCGTGACGAGCAGGGTCGGACGCTGTATTTTGAGGGCAGCATCGAGGACATCACCGAGCAGAAGCACATCGAAGAGGAGTTGCAGGCCAGCGAGCGGCGTTTCGCCGAGGCCAATCAGATGCTCCAGGCCGTGCTCGACACCGTACCGGTGCGGCTATTCTGGAAGGACGTAAACCTCAGGTATCTCGGCTGCAACCGCCTCTTTGCACAGGACGCCGGACTGAACTCGCCGGAGGAGATTATCGGCCAGGACGACTTCGCGCTGGGTTGGCGGGAACAGGCGGAGATGTACCGTGCCGACGATCACGCCGTGATCGAGAGCCTTAAGCCCCGGCTGAACTACGAGGAACCGCAAACGACGCCGGACGGCCGCAAGATCTGGCTCCGCACCAGCAAGATCCCCCTACGCGACATGGACGGCAAAGTGATCGGCGTTCTCGGCACGTACGAGGACATTACCGAGCGCAAGGAGGAGGAACACGCCCGGGCCCGGCTTAAGGCGCAATTGCACCACTCTCAGAAGATGGAGGCCGTCGGCCAGCTCGCCGGCGGCGTGGCGCACGACTTCAACAACTTGCTCACCGTTATCCTCGGCAACGTCGATCAGTTGCGGGTGCTGCTGCCGGCGCCAAGCGAGGTCGGCGGCATGCTCGATGCCATCGAGCGCGCCACCGATCAGGCGACTGGCGTAACGCGTTCACTGCTCACCTTCAGCCACAAGTTGCCCATCGAGAAGAAACTCGTCGATCTGTGCCGTATCGTGCAACGCGCGACGTCGCTGCTCGATCGTCTGTTGCCCGCCTCGGTCGAACTCACGGTGGACGTGGACAGTGACGGGCCGCTTACGATTAGCGCCGACGACACACAGTTGCAGCAGGTCGTGCTGAACCTCGCCATCAACTCGCGCGACGCCATGCCCGACGGCGGGTCGCTGCGCGTCTCAGTCGGGCAGGCCACGGAGGCGGACCTTAGCGGCGCGACCGTCGCCCTCGATCCGGGCGCGCGCTACGCTGTCCTCACCGTCGCCGATACGGGGTGCGGGATGCCGCCGGACGTGCAGGGGCGCGTCTTCGAGCCGTTCTTTACGACGAAGGGTCGCGGCCAGGGTACGGGGCTCGGACTATCAATCGTACACGGAATCGTTCGGGAACACGACGGCCGCATCTACGTCGCGTCCGAGGTCGGCGTGGGTTCGAGCTTCCGCATCTTCCTGCCGCTGGCGGGACGCGACGTGCCAGACGGAACCGGGGATTCGGTGCTCGTCGCGCCGCGCGGACAGGGCGAGACAATTCTGCTGGCGGAAGATGACCCGTTCGTGCGCGAGACGCTTACCTCTGCGCTTCGGCTGTTCGGCTACGAAGTGCTTCAGGCGACGACCGGCGAAGAGCTGCTGTCGGTGTACCGGCAATACGTCGATACGATCCAACTCCTGATCTTCGACGTCGATCTGCCGAAGCGCAGCGGGTTGGAGTGCCTTCGCGACATCCGCGCGGAGGGCGCGACCATACCTGCCATCATCGTTACCGGCAGCGTGGACCCCGACATCGAAAGCCAGGTCGACAGCGACACGTTGTTCCTCCGCAAGCCGCTGCAACTCAAGACCCTGGGCCGGTGGGTGCATCAGTCGCTCCGCCACGGTCAGCAGCGCGAGTCCACGCCGTGAGGCCCCGTGCCGCCCTCAACCCGAGCACAGCGCCAACGTCTGCGACACCGCCCAGCCGCTCGACCACGCCCACTGGAAATTGAACCCGCCGATCCGGCCATCCACGTCCAGCACTTCACCCGCCAGGTACACACCCGGACACTTGCGCGATGCCAGTCCGGCGTCCACCTCCGTCAGCGGGACGCCGCCGGCGGTCGCTTCGGCGTAGTTGTAACCCCGCCCGCCCCGCACCGGCAGCGGCCAATCCACCAACCCGTGTACGAGCCGTCGCCGCCCCTCACGCGGCAGTTGCCCCATCTGCACACCCACCTCGAGGCCCAGCGCCGCGCACAGCGCCTCGCCCACGCGCGCCGGCATCCACTCGCCCAGCACGGTGCGCACGGTAGTCGTTGACCGGGCCGCGGCGAGGTCGATCAGCCTGCGTTCAGCCAGAGCGAAATCTTCCCCGGGCAGGAAGTTGACCTGGAGTGTGACGTTGCGCTGTTCGAGCCGCACGCGGTGCCAGTAGCGCGAAATATCCAATACGACCGGGCCGCTCACGCCAAAGTGCGTCCACAGCATGGCACCCCCGCCGGCGAATCGGCTTATTGCCTTCGGCGTGTACGCAAAGCTCGACATCCTGCGACACGCCCGACAGCGGCGTATGGAAGTCGCCCTCCAGCCGCAACGGCTCCAGAGCCGGCGTCGTCGGCACGATGCTGTGGCCGAGGTGGCGGGCGAGTGCGTAGCCGCCGCCGTCGCTGCCGCTCTTGGGCAGCGACCGTCCGCCGGTCGCCAGGACGACGCTGCGCGCACTCAGCGTGCCGGCGGGCGCGGTAATGGCGAAGCCGGCGGCGCGGCGCTCGATGCTGCTGACGCGATGCCCAGTCAGAAGCGTGATGCCCAGGCGAGCGCATTCGCCCAGCAGCGCGTCGAGCACGGTGCGGGCTCTGTTCGAATCGGGGAAGAGCTTGCCGTGCTCCTCTTCGTGTAGCGCGACGCCAATCTCGCGGAAGAAGTTGATCGTGGCGTCGGAGGGGAACGCCGCCAGCACACGCTTGAGGGTGCCCTTGCTCGTCGCATTGAAATCCGCCGGCGTGACGCTGCGGTTGGTCACGTTGCACCGCCCCCCGCCAGCGACCAGGATCTTCGCCCCCAACCGACTCGCCCCATCGAGTGCCACGACCCGCGCGTCGGGCCGTCGGCGTGCCGTCCAGATCGCCGTCATCAGCCCGGCGGCCCCCGCGCCAACAACCGCGACATCAGCATGCGAACCGCAAGTGTCTGAAAGCGCCGAACTCACACGCAAATACTAGCCCGTCCATGCCGAAAATGTCAGCCGGCCAGGTGGGCTTCGCCTAGCACGATGGCGTGATCCCGCCGAATGGTCCACGTGAAGGCGGTTTCGGTGGATGCGTGACAGTGACCCGCCGCCGCCCGGACGTGTGAAGCGCTCGTTCGGCGCCAGGCACGCGTGGGAGCACCACATGTGGTCGCGCTCGGTGACCCGCATGGAGATCAACGACTTCGGACCCCAACCTCTTGAGAACGCTATAAGTTACTCAGATTCAGAAACTCGGCTCGAATCGAGCATGCCGGGCTTCCGACCGGGAATGACAGGGACGCCCGAGCTCATTCCTCGTCTCGGCCGCGCTGTCGCGTGTCCGACTCGCCGGCTCTATCCAGCTTGGTCCGCCAATCCGCGGCTGGGCCGATCATGTTTTGGCGCTCGTACAGATCAACGAGGCTTCGAATCGCCCGTTGGGTCTTGACGTGAACTGAGCCGTACACGCGCTCGTGGCGTTCGTAGGATTGGATGGCGAGCAACTCCGCTTCGTCGAACTCTTCCAGGGCGATGAGCGTGGCCACCAGCCCCGCAAGTGGCCTGAGCGCATCGTCGCCGCTCACGTCCGCCGTTTGCGTACGATGCTCGTATGTCGTTCGAAACAGTGGCTCGGCCTCGGCGAATCGTCCCAATGCGACGAGGCACTCGGCCAAGGCAAGCTCGGTGGAGACCACACGTGAGTCATCCGGCGGATACACGGCTCGGCGGGATGCAAGGCATTCGCGAAAATGGCCTTCCGCCTCCTCAGCCTGGCCGAGCTCCAGCAAGGTCCGTCCCAGTTCGTGCAGGGTCATCTGGACGAATACATGCGTGGGCGCCCGCCGCTGCTTGAGGACGGCCAGCGCCTCGCGCAGCAGCGGCTCACCCTCCGCGGCACGCCCCGTCGCGCGCAGCAAACTGGCGAGATCCTTCTTTGTTACTGCTACGCGCGGATGGTCTTCGCCGCGAAGCTTGCGACCCATGGCCAGTGACTCGCGGTATGCGGCCTCGGCCTCGCCGAGCCGACCGTTTGCCTTGTGCAGCGCGCCCAGGTTCCCGAGGATTGTCGCCGTCTCCACGTTCTCCTCGCCGAGCAGTCTGCGGCTCAGGTCGAGCGCCTGGTCGTAGATCGCTGCCGCCTGTTCAAGCTCACCACGCTCACGCAGGACGCCTGCGAGGTTGTTCATACCGACCATTACCTTGGGGTGCTCGTCGCCGAAGGACTCCCGCACAATTGCCAGCGCTTCGCGGTAGAGCGACTCGGCTTCCACCAGCATCCCTTTGCGGTAGTACAGATCACCCAGGCTGTTGAGGCGTGTCGCCACGGCGGGATGACCGTCCCCAACCGCGCCGCGCGTCATCGTCAGCACTTCCAGCAGCGGCGTCTCCGCCTCGTCGTACTTACCGAGATCGACGAGGACGTTGCCGAGCTCGCCGAGCGTGGACGCGACGGCGGGGGTGGGGGCCGTCAAAGAGCTTCTGCCGGACAACCAGCGCTTCACGCAGCAACGGTTCGGCCTCGACGAGCTCGCCCTTCAGGCGCAACAGATGCCCCAGCCGGTGCAGCGCATCGCCGAGCAGACGCGTCGAGCCCGCCCCGTGTTCTCGCTCCAGGGCCAAAACCTCACGCAGCGGTAGTTCGGCGTCGTCGAACTTGCGCTGGCTCATGAGCAGGTTGCCAAGTTGCAGCAAGCGTCGTCGCAAATCGGGATGATTGGCGGGCAGTGTCTCTCGGGCGAGTTCCAGGGCTTCTGCGAACGCGGCCTCGGCCTTCGCGAAGGCACCACACTTCAGATACAACCCGCCGAGCTGACCCAACGCGGCCGCGACGTTCCTGTGACGCCCGAGCACCTCGCGCCGCATAGCCACGGCCTCCTCCAGGCAGATGGTGGCCTCCTCAAATTCGGCCCGATCGTCGAGCACCACGCCCAGGTTGAGCAAGGCCCTGGCGATCGCGGGATGCGGCGCCAGATGCGCTTCTCGCCGGCGCGCGAGATTCTCCCGGAAGAGGGTCTCGGCTTCTTCAAGCTCCCCCTGCTCCACCAGCATGACGCCCAGGGCCTCGGAGTTTTGAAGGAGCGACGGGTGATCATCCGCGAAGTGCTGGCTTAGCACCGCGCGCGCTTCGCGCAGTAGCGATTCTGCTCTAAGAAGACCGCCGCGCTCTTTCTCGATGCGCGCCAGCCAGTCCAGCGCGACCGCGACGGCGAGCTCGCCACGTCCCGCGAGTTGCTCCCGCATCGCTATCGCCTGTTCGAGAAAAACCCTCCGCCTCGTCGAGATTCCCCTTTTCAACCAAGGCGCCGCCGAGGTCTGCCAGGTTGTTCGCGATATCCGCGTGTCGCTGACTGCGGGACTCCCCCCTCAGCTTCAGTGCTTGGCGCGCATGATGTTCAGCCTGGTCGTACAGCCCGATCATGAGGTACGTGTGGCCGATCGTATCGTGCAGACTCGCCTGAATCTCGGGCTGGCGGCCGAACTCCTCGCCGACGCGTCGCGCGGCATCGTCGAGAACCTCCTTGAGCAGGACGGTGTCGCGATCGCGCGCGATCGCCGGATCCACCGATGCCAGCATGTCTGCGAGAAACTGCCGAATCGCATCGGCTTTGGCGGCCTGCGAAGCGACCTCGGTGCGGCGTTGCTCGGCGAGCCGTTCGGCGGCGCGGGCACGGTTGCGCTCCCACGTCACTTGAGCTAGGGCAGCGGACAGCAACACAAACGCCGCCGCTACACCCGACACGAACAATCGGTTGCGTCCGGCGAATTTGCGCAACTGATAGAGCGTCGTGACCGGGCGCGCGGAAATCGGCTGATTCGAGAGATAGCGCCGAATGTCAGCGGCCAGGTCCGAGGCTGACTGGTAACGTCGGCGTCTGTCCTTCTCCAGAGCCTTGGCGACGATGGTCTCCAGGTCGCCGCGAAAGACGCGGTTGATCGAGCTCAGCGGCGCCGGGTCATCCTCGGCGATGGCGCGTGCGGCTTCCGGAATCGTCCTGCCACTCATGTCGTACGGTAGCCGGCCGGTCAACAACTGATAGCAGAGCACGCCCAGACCGTATACGTCCGATCTTGTGTCCAGTTCCTGGGGATTGCCCGCAACCTGCTCGGGGCTCATGTAGGCGAGCGTCCCAATGAGCTGGCCGACATCGGTCTGTAGCGTGGTAAGCTGGACGTCTGCGTCGGTAGCGCGCGCCACGCCAAAGTCGAGGATCTTGGGCTGGCCCTGCTCGTCGACGAGGATGTTGCCCGGTTTCAGATCGCGATGGATCACGCCCTTTTGGTGAGCGTGGTGAACGGCGTCGCAGATGTCCGCGAGCAGCGCCAGCCGCTGGCGTACGCTGGGCTTTCGTTGCGAAGCGTATTCGCCGAGCGTTTCGCCACGAACGTACTCCATCGCGAAGAAAGGCCACTTGGCCGTCAGTCCACCTCTCGTCTGTACGTCCGCGACGCCGGCTTCGTGAATGTGGGCAATGCCTGGGTGGGCGAGCTGGCCCAGAACACTCGCCTCATGCTCGAAACGGCGCAGCATCGTGGGTGACATTCCACTCGGGCGGACAACTTTCAGGGCGACCTTTCGCCGGGGATGTTCCTGCTCGGCCAGGTACACAACGCCCATGCCACCTTCCCCCAGCGTGCCGAGAATGGAATATCTTCCGATCCGATCCGGAACCGGCTCGGACTCCGCTGCGTGGAGCGCACGTTCGAGTCCGGGCCTCAGACCCTCGAATCGAGGAAGTGCAGCGAGGGGGTTGCCTGACCGGTCCTCCTGGGCAAGCAGCGCTTCGACTTCCGACCGCACGTTGAGGTCACTCGCACAGGCCTGATCGAGGTATTCGGATCGTTCGGCCGCGGCGAATTCTCGCGCAGTCAGGAACAGCTCGCGGACGCGTTCAAAATCCTGCGGCGTCACGGCCTACTGCCCTCGCTCAACTCACGCGCGAGCCAGGCCCGCGCCATCTCCCAGTCACCCTCAACGGTTCGCTTCGACACGCCCAGCACGTGAGCTACTTCTTCGACCGTCAATCCTCCGAAGAAACGCAGCTCCACGACCCGGCCCATCCGCTCGCTGAGCGCGGAGAGTCTGGTCAAGGCCTCATCAAGCATAAGAACATCGACGTCACGCTCCGGAGCGGGTGTCAGCCCCTCACTGAGCGTCAGTTTCTGGCGATCTCCGCCGCGCTTGGCGGCCGCGCGGCGCTCGGCGTGGTTAATCAGAATCTGTCGCATCGCTTTGGAGGCAACCGCGAAGAAGTGCGCCCGACTGCTCCACTTCTCGTCCTTCTGATTGACGAGGCGCATGTAGGCCTCATGAACGAGTGCGGTAGGCTGAAGCGTATGGTCCGCGGGTTGCCGACGGAAGAGGCTGTCGGCCACCACCCGAAGTTGATCGTAGACGAGTGGAAGCAGCTTCGCGGCGGCGGCGCCGTCTCCAGACTCCAAATCCGCCAGCAGCCGCGTCGTCGCCTCGACAGGGGGGGTGGGCACGTCTAATTCCTCCCGGCTGAACTTCATCACCGATCCCATTGTATCGGGTCAGGTGTCTAAGCCAAAGCGCCAGACGAGCTTACGACTGACCGACCCCCGATCAAGGAGGCGAAGGGCAAGCGAAACTGCGGACTCCAACCGCACTTCCTGTTTCTGATGGTGACGGGAGTTACTGGCCGCACCGGCGGCGCCGGCATGGTTGAGACCACGCCGATGAGTCGGGCGACGGCCGTTCGCCGCTGACAAGTCGACAGGAGATCAGAGATGTTACGCAGAACGCATATGGCGGCTACGCTCGTGATCATGGGCTCGCTCGCCATCGCACCAGCGCTGGCGCAAGCACCGACTAGCACAGCAATTACGTATCAGGGGCAGCTCAAGCAGAGCGGGCAGCCGCTCACCGGGGCCGCTGATTTCCACGTTGGGATTTACGATGTGGAGAGCGGCGGCAGTCCATACGACGCCGTCACGCTGCCAGGCGTCGCCGTCAATAAGGGGCTGTTTACGCTGGACCTGGATCTTGATCCCACGGCGTTCGAAGGCAACGGCCTGTGGCTGGAGATCCAGGTGGCTGCACCACCCGGCAGTCCGTACACAACCCTCACGCCGCGACAGCCAATCCGGCCGGCGCCCTATGCGCTATACGCGCTGAGCGCCGCTGCCGGAAGCGAATCGCCCTGGGAAACCTCCGGCGACGATATCTTCTACGATGCCGGCAACGTTGGCATAGGCACGGCGACGCCCTTGTACCCGATTCACGTGACTGACACGGGCGGTGTCACCGCCATCGCTGGCGAGAACTCCGGCGAAGCCAACTACGGCTATTTGGGTCACGAGTTCGCCGGCGTCTACGGCGTCAACGACGCCACGTGGGCGGGTGGCAAGGGTGTCTACGGCATCGCCACCGGCCCCGACGGCTTCGGCGGCTACTTCGAGGGCCAGGGCTACTTCAGCGATTACGTTGGCGTCGGCACGGAAACGCCCGACTACACCCTGCACGTGATCGACATGTCCGGCTCGGCCGCCGTCTATGCGGAGAACCCCGGCGAGTCGAACTTCGCCGCGCTCGCGAGCGAGTGGGGCGGCGTCTACGGCCAGGGCCACCTGGCCGTCGCGGGCAACTCCAGCACTGCCACGGGCAAGGGCGTGCAGGGCCGGGCCACCGCTTCCACGGGCATCAACTACGGCGTCTACGGCCAGTCGTATAGCACGTCGGGCCGCGGCGTGTATGGGTATGCCTCTGCCAGTTCCGGCGATGCCACGGGCGTCCAAGGCGAGGCGGGCAGCCCCGACGGCTACGGCGTATGGGGCTACAACGACGCCGACGGCGGCGGCTGGGGCGAAGCCGTCGGCGTCTACGGCTCGACGGCCTCCCCCCTTGGCGCCGGCGTGAAGGGCTACGCCCCCGGCCCGTCCGGCGGCTACGGTGTCTGGGGTCGCGCCGAAGGCACTTCCGGCCGTGGCGTCGTCGCACAGGCAACTTCCACATCAGGATACAGCCTGGGCGTGGAAGCCTCGGCGGCCAGCCCCGACGGTTTTGGCGTGTACGCCGTCAATGAGGCGGAGTCGGGAGACGCAATCGGCATTCGCGGCGACAGCAACAGTCCGGACGGCTTCGGCGGCTATTTCACTGGCAAGGGCTACTTCAGCAACAGTGTCGGCATCGGTACCGACACGCCCACCGAAATGCTCGACGTAGCCGGCACCATCCGGATGGACGGATTCCAGCTCTCCGCGGCACCCAGCGCCGGCCATGTGCTGACCTGTGACGCCAGCGGTTTGGGCACTTGGCAGGCGCCGCCCGGCGGCAGCAGCTCGTACTGGTCGCAGTGCGCTACGGGCATCTGGTATGAAGACGGCCACGTCGGTGTGGGCGCCGAGGATCCGACATCCAGGCTCCAGGTCTTCACCGACTGGGACACCAGCGCGTTCAAGGCCGTCACGAACCGCGATGCACCGGGGGTCACGTCAACCGCCGTCTGGGGCGAGGCCAGCTCCACGGATGCCGTCGGCGTGCGTGGACACACGTCCGCCACCACGGGTACGACGTATGGCGGCTACTTCACGTCGGCCACGGCCGACGGCTACGGCGTCTGGGGCCACAACGATTCGGACACGATATTCAACAACAAGGCCGTAGGCGTGTACGGATCGTCCGCCAGCACGGGAGGCGTCGGTGTCAAGGGCTACGTGCCAGGCCCGAGCGGCGTCGCCGTGTGGGGCCGCGCAAACGGAACCAGCAGCCGCGGCGTGCTCGCGGAAGCACTGGGGACGTCGGGCAACACCATCGGTTTGGAGGCCTACGCTGCCAGTTCCAGCGGCTATGCGGTGTATGCCTTCAACGAGGGCGAGACGGGCAACTCCGTGGCTGTCTATGGTACGACGGCCAGCCCCAACGGCTTCGCTTGCTACTTTGACGGGAAGGGCTACTTCAACGGCAGTGTCGGCGTCGGAACGACTTCCCCCTCGGCGCCCCTCCATGCAGTCAAGTCGGGCGGCGGGTCGGCGATCCTTGGCAGCGTGACCGGCTCCTACGGCACTGGCGTCTATGGATACTCCAACGATCCTTCCTCGCCCTGCTATGGCGTTCGCGGGGAGTCCGGAAGTCCGAGCGGGATTGGTGTGAAGGGTGAGTCTGACGCCACGTCCGGGTCGGGCTCTGGCGTCCAGGGCGTCGCGAACTCGCCGGATGGCAAGGGCGTGGAGGGGATCAATAGCGATGGCGGCTGGGCTGGCTTCTTCCAGGGTCCGGCGCACGTGTCGGGCAACATGGGCATCGGCACCGAGATGCCGACCGCCAAGCTCGAAGTCGCCGGCACCGTAAAAATGACTGGCTTCCAGCTCACTACCGCGCCGACCGCCGGCCACGTCCTCACCTGCGGCGTCGACGGCGTGGCTTCCTGGCAGGAACCGGGCGACGCGTTCGATCTGCCGTACGAAGGCACGGTAGACGCGCACGATGAGGCCGCGTTCAGTATCACCAACACCGCACCTGGATCGGGCGGCGACATCGGCACTAACACGGTCGGTGGACTGTTCGAGTCGGCCGCGCTGGGCGGCGCCGCGGTCAGGGCCTACACGGCCGGCGCCATTGCCCAGAGCATACGTGCTGAGGCTGACGGCTCCGTTGGCACGGCAGTCTACGCCAAAGCCAACGGCGCCAACGGCACGGCGGTCTTCGCAACCTGCAACAGCGCGCAACCAGCGATCACGGCTTCCAACAGCGGCACCGGCGAGCTCTACGTTGGTAAGGAGGGCGGCATCACCGTGTTCCGAGTCACCCACGACGGCACCACGATCACTAAGGTGCTGCAAATCGAAGGCGGCTCCGACCTGTCCGAGCAGTTCGACGTGCGGGCCGCGCAGGCCGAGCCAGAGCCGGGCATGGTCGTCTGCATCGATCCGGCCAACCCCGGCAAGCTGATCGTCAGCACCGAAGCATACGACCGCAAGGTGGCCGGGATCGTGAGCGGCGCCGGCGGCGTACAGCCCGGCATGCTCATGGGACAGAAGGATTCCGTGGCGGACGGGCAACATCCCGTCGCGCTCACCGGCCGCGTCTACGTGTGGGCCGACGCGTCACACGGTCCGATTGAGCCGGGCGACCTGTTGACGACGTCCGATGTCCCAGGGCACGCGATGAGGGTGGAGGACCACAGCCAGGCCCACGGTGCGGTCATTGGCAAGGCCATGACCTCGCTGGACGAAGGCCGCGGGCTCGTGCTCGTACTGGTCTCACTCCAATAGGGCGCACGACGACACGCGAATACCACTTGCAAGTGAGGTCATCATGAAAGCCTGCAAGATAGACCGCATCATTCTCACAGTGCTCTGGCTGATCCCCGCGGCCGTCGCATCCGGCCAGGACTACTACACCGAACAGGCGGCCTTTGAGGACCGTTACCGGGAGTGGAAAGAGGATCCCGAACGCGTCGAACGATATTGGAAGACGTGTCTTTCGGCTGAAAAGTACGCTCAGGCCATCGCGCGCACCGGCCAGAGCGTTCACGCCGGCCCACGCGATGCCGCGGGTCCCTGGGTGCCCGCCGGCCCGATCGGTGATTACCTCGGGCGCGACTATAACGGCCGCATCGCTGGCATGTACATCCGTGACGACGGCGCGGCCTATGAAGTGTACGTCGGCGCCTGCGGCGGCGGGCTGTGGAAGGCCGACCCGTTTCACGGAATCGGCGTGTGGACCAGCCTCGGCGACGGACTGCCCAACCCGTCAGTCTGCGCCTTCGCCGTACACCCCAGCGACCCGGACACCATCATCGTCGGCACGGGCGACTGGCGGCGCTACGGCGGCGGTGGCCTGTTCAAGACGACGGACGAAGGCGCGAGCTGGGCCGTGATCCCGCTCTATGAGCCGGGCGGCCAGCGCGTCTATCCCGGTTCGTTCTTCCGCATCATCTACCACCCGGACGATGCCAACACGGTCATTGCCGCCTCGAGTGCAGGCCTCTTCGTCTCCGATGACGGCGGCAATACCTGGACGCGAGAAGTCCGCGGTGAGGTCACGGACCTGGCCCTCCACACCACCGACCCGATACCCAGTACGCCTGCGTCATGCGGACCGGAGAGACGACCGGCCGCGGCGTGTACTACACGACGGATTGCTGGGATACGTATGATATGTTCGACGATGCCGACTTACCGGTCGGCACTGACTTCGACCGCGCTTCGATCGCCATCTGCCGCGATTACCCCGACAACCTCGCCCTCGTCGTCGAGAACGACAACGAACTCCGGGGTGCCTATAAGTCAACCGACGGTGGCGCGAACTGGAGCGATATCACCGCGCAGGAGCTATACGACATCAGCGGCAACCAAATTTGGCACGCGCAGGCCATCACCTTCCATCCGACCGATCCGGACGAAATCTACATCGGTGCCGTCGGGCTGGCGCGTTCCACCGACGGCGGCGCAACTTGGGAGACGCACGGCGACATCGGCATCGACATCGGCCACGCCGATATCACTCAGCTCGTCATTAGTGAGCACACCGGCGACAACGTGCTCTGGATTGCCAACGACGGCGGGATCTACCGCCACGTCCTCGGTGGGGCAACCTACTCCTGGAACGGCGAACCTCCCACCGGCCTGCGCACCACACAAATCGACTTCATGGACGCGCAGCGCGGTTTCCGCACGATCGGCCTCCAGGACAACGGCGTCGTGTATCGCGCGGACGCCGTCTCCGACTGGACCTACCTCGCCGGGGGAGACGGCTTCGGCGTGCGCGTCGCGGACTTGCTCGACGAGCAATGGTGGTTTGTCGACGGCATCTACGGCTCGGATCCGGGCACCCGCATCAACCGCGCCAGCGGCATGCCACCCTCGTGGGTGGAGACCGGCACCGTCGCGAGCGGTCACTATGACCTCTTCTACGACCGCGAGACTGAGAAGATGTTCAGCGCCGCCGAGAATACGCTCTGGTCGTCGCCGGCGTTCGGCTCACTGCCCGGCTGGTCCGCCGAGCCGGTGACCATCGGGTCGTATGGCAAGGGTGACAAGAACGCCTATGGCAGCCGGCTACGTCCGGAGACTGTGTACGTGTCCTATTGGACCTACAGCGAAGCGGAACCGCCGTGGATGACTGTTTGCCGGCGCAGCGACAGCGTGTGGAGTGCGACCGACGTTCAGTTGTCAGCCTACTCTGGCCAGGTGGATACCGTATTCGCCTCGCTCGAGAACGCCGCGGAGAGTTGGGCCGGAATCGTTGTCAGAGACTCCAATTGCCCAAGGTTGCTGCATACCACGGACTACTGGCAGACGTGGGAAGACCTGACCAACGAGCTGTCAGACGTCGGCCGCGTTCAGGCGATCGCCGTGACGCCGTTCAACTCCGACCAGATTTTCGTCGGCACCGACTTCGGCGTGTTCTGGAGCGAGGACGGCGGGCAATCCTGGGCGCCCTTCCAGACCGGGCTGCCGGTGGTCCGCGTCACGGCACTCGTGTACGTCCCGAGCGAGACGGCGGGAGGATTTGACACGCTGGTCGCCGCGACGTACGGACATGGACTGTACGAGCGTCCCATCTGGGGGCCGGTGATCAAGTATGTGGATCAGGCCTATTCCGGCACCACGCTCGGCACGTTCGAACATCCTTACGAGACGTTCAGCGCGGGCCTGGCGGCGACGCCGAGCAACGGCTTGCTGGGCCTGCGCGGCGCGAATTACGAGGACCTGACGCCCTTGACTCTCGACCAGCCCATGAAGATCAGCGCGTTCGACGGCCCAGCGGTGATTCGGTGAACCAAGCGTAAATAGCGCTGCCGGAGCGCACCGAATCGCCCGTGGACGCTCCGGCGACAGGAGAAAATGAAATGGCTTCCAAACGAACCAGGATGGTCTCGATGATCGTCGCCGCGCTGGCCCTCGTGTCCGTGTGCGGCGCCGATGACTTCTCGGTCGACTGGTGGACCATCGACGCCGGGGGCGAAACGTCCAGCGCCGGCGGCGACTTCGAACTCGGTGGCACCATCGGGCAGCCCGACGCCAGCATGGTGGTCATGACCGGCGCAGATTTTGAATTGACCGGCGGCTTCTGGGCGGGCGCGCCGACGTCGCTAGTCGGTGATCTCAACTGCGACGGCGCCCTCAACGCCTTCGACATCGACCCGTTCGTGGTGGCACTGACGGATCCGGCGCAATATGCCGCTCAGTACCCGGAGTGCGACATTGACAACGCCGATACCAACGGCGACGGCGTTCTCAACGCGTTCGACATCGACCCGTTTGTCAGGTTGTTGACGGGGGGATAGTCCGTCCATCTCGGCGTACCCGCGCTCCTGCGATACGTCGAGACATGTCGCGTTAATGGACTGCCCACAGTCCGGTGCTACGCCCGTCTCGTCTGGCCAACGCGCCGGCTCGGGCTCGGCAGGCAGGGGAGACGCCGGCGATCCAAGCGTCGCGCCGCGCTTCACCCGCGCCCCCACCCTCGTAGCGGCCGACCTCCCGGTCGGCCGTAGTCCGCCGATGCGTCTTCCCAGCACTAACGCCATCCCGCGCGAGTGCCCCGCGGCTTGCCGTGGGGGACGGATCTTGGCACGCGATCCACGATGTTTCCGCACAAAAACGGCTATGAACCGACAAAACCCGCGACATCGCTTGACTCTCGAGGGGGCGCGCGCCGTAGAGTGAATAGACCGTCGCTGCTCGCCTGCCGGCCCACACCCGGAGATTACCGGACGCGGCCATAGCGACCGGCGTTGTTGCGGAACGGGCGGGAAGCCCCCCAACAAGGTCCACCAATGCGGGTGCTCACGGCTCGCCGTGGGGGACAGATCTTGGCGCTGGGCGTGCTGACAGCTTGCCCGCGAGTGCGGCTCGTGTATCAAGAGAGAGGGTGAGACGATGCGAATAACAACCTTGCTCAGCCTGGCGCTGCTCTTGGCCGGCCCCGCCGTTGCGTTCGCCGAACCCTACTGGATCGTCTGGGAAGGCGACGCCCTGCCGGAAGAACAAGGCTGGGAGCGCAACTGGGGCGACTGGGAAGGCCAATACCACGGCGACGGCGCCATCCGCACGCTACGGAATTGGGGGACAGCCACCTATTTACGATGCTCGCTCCCCGAATTGGGGGACAGCCACCTATTTACGATGCTCGCTCGGAATTGGGGGACCGAATTGGGGGACAGCCACCTATTTACGATGCTCCCTCCCGGCTGATTTCGACCCGGAGGGACAGCCCGAGCAGATGCCGTTCGTGATCCAGGCCGCCGGCGACCTTGCCGCCGCGCTGGGCGACACGCCCCGCGGCGAATTCTGGGCCGACGTTCTCGCGCTGCTCGACTGACCGCCGACAGCATCGTCCGTCGCATAGGCGACAGACGCTCAGCCTCGACCCCGCGCCGCTGGTCCACGCAAAGACCGGCGGCGCGGGGTTCTTGTTTCCACGACGAGCTCCGGTCGGGTGCCCACGGCGAGTGCTCAGGCACTCGCCAGCCGTGGTCGCTCGCGCGCGCTGGTTGCCGCGATTTAATCCCTGCCGTATCGTGTTGCGCGGCGGATCCGATCACGCGCGCACCGCTGGACCGTGAACGACGGACCGCCGCCAGATCAACGACCGGGGCCGCGCTCGTGCGCAGATCCGCGCGGGCGCGGGTCGGACCACACTGCCGGCGCGGGCCGGGCCGAGCGAGGTGATGGACATGGCGATCTCGAATCACGACGAAATTGTCGCGTTGGGGCGCGAACCGATCAGTGCCGACCGCCCCGTGGGTGATCCCTGCCGCTACGACG
>CAXXNU010000012.1:0-16338 GCA_963675805.2 Desulfobacterales bacterium
CGTTTTGCGTTGTGATGGCATACAGGTCCAATCCCTGCCCGGCGAATGCCTGTACCGCCATGCGCAGATAACGGGCATACACCTCCGCGCATTCGGCCGGAAAATGCCGCCGGTAATGCTGCCGTTGCTCTTCATCCAGCCCGGCAGGCCCCATACCGTAGCGAGAAGCTCGACGTTTGGATAGCGTTCCTTCACGCGCCCGCAGCAGCGCGAAGAAACCGCGGTCGATATCCTTCTGCACCGAGAAGTGCGTAAGCTCCCAGTCTTCCTCGCCCTCGGGCATATCGTCGTAGGTATAGAAATCGAAGTTGCGTTCCCAGTCTGTGGATGCGAAGGGTACCCGCATAAAGTTCCATCCCGCGCCGATTTCCGGGTCGAACAGCAGTTCAAGCACCCTGTCCTGCTCCTTTTCATCCATCCGCAGCAGGTTAAACACGTCGGTGTCGGTCCAATTGGCGCCGAAGCCGAGGATCGGCTGGCCCTTTTTTGATGGATTGAGCACGATGGTGTTGTCGTCGGGTTTTGTATCTGCCGGCTGGAACGCTCCGGCCTGGATGGTTGCCAGCACCCTGGATTTATCCAGGGTCGAAACATGACTGATAACTGTGCTCATCGTTTGCGCCTCCTAACGAAACCCAAAGGTATAATGGATCGGCAGCCAGATTTTCATTTCGCCAAAGCCGCGGTTATCCAGGCAAAATAAGGAATCATCCGCAGGCTGGTCTTCTTCAGGCCTGTAACCCTGAGGGGCTGGTACAGGGCGCTTGGGTCGCTGTCGGCCGAACGCTCCGTCACGGCGGCGTCGCAGCGCAGGGCTACGACCGGCACGCCCGCAACCTCATAGCGTTCCTCCTCAAACCTGGCATCGGACAAAAGCATGACGCCGTCCAGCGAATCCTCCTGTATATCCTGGCTTTCCACACAGTACACCAGGGGCCCTCTGGTAACGCATACCTGCATCGTATCTTCTTCAACCTTGGGGTGCGCCTCGATATAGCGCACCGGCATATCCAACCGGATGTCCACGGACGCGCCCTTGTCGGCACTGACGGCGACATCTGCATACGTATCGGCGTCGGCGGCCGTCAGCCTGCGCTCTTTTCCTCCGTACAGGACCACGCCGCTTTCCACCCAGCCCGGTACCCGGACCTTCAGGGTGAAGGGCACGGCGGTTTCCGCGTCCTTGACCGTGATGCGGATCGCCCCGTCCCAGGGGTAATCGGTCGTCTGCTCCAGCGTGAAGGCCGCACCGGTATCCAGCCGGACCTTCGCCTCGCTTGCGCCGTAAATACCGCACAGCACCGAGTCTCCATTGACCTTGTAAAGATAGTCAATGACCTGTGGAATGCTGCGGGAAACGTTTGTAGGGCAGCAGAAGCACTGGAAGGAATCGCTGCGCTCCACCGGCCACATGACGGGATAATCCAGCGTCCTGGTGCGGCGCAGCATGTTTTCGTAGAAATATTTCCTGCCGTCCAGGCTGACGGCGGCCAGCACCAGGTTGTAATAGGTGCGCTCGATCAGATCCATGTACTTCGCCTTCGGCTCCCGCAGGAACATGCGGTGGGTCCAGAATATATTGCCCAGCGCGCCGCAGGTTTCATTGTAGGCCGTCACGTTTGGCAGCTGGTACTCGTACCCGAACGCCTGGTGAACATATTGGGCGTCCAGCAGCATCCCAAACGGCGATGTTCCGGTATACAGCGCTCCGCACCCGCCGTTGATATAGATCTTAGAGTCCATCAGGTTCTGCCAGCAGCTGTCCAGCACCGGGGGAAGGGTTTGGTCGCCCGTCTCCAAAAACAGATCGGTGACACCCGCATACAGGTACGTGGAGCGCACCGCGTGGCCCACAATCCTGCGGTGCTCACGCAGCGCAACGCGGTCCTGATTATCATCGGTACCGTTTTTTACCATATCCCGCAGGGCAATGGCCGTCATGCCCATCTCGCGATATCTTTCATCGCCGGTTACGCGTAGAGCTCGAACAGGCCCATATAGTGGCTGGGGCAAACCGCCGTTTGTGCTTTCCCCTCCTCCAGAATACCGCGGTACATATGGTCCAGGTAGGCCGCGCAGCGGCGGGCGATATCGAGGAAGCTGTCCTTGCCGGTGACCCGCTTGTGAACGCTGGCCGCCGTAAACAGGTGGCCGAAGTTATACTCTTCAAAATCATTGACGTCCCCGTGGCGCACCGTGCCGTTGGACAGGCGTTCGCCGATGATCTGCTTGGTGGAGATATACCCGTCGGGCTGCTGGGCGGCGGCAATCAACCCGATATACTCGTCCAGCAAACGGTCGGTTTCCCTCGTCGCCCCGCAGGGCATAGGAGTAGATCATTCCCTCCATCAGCTTGTAAAAGTCACCGTCTCCATATGGCGTGCCGCGGAATTCACCGTCGCTGAGCCCGGCCGCAATGCGGAAATTCTCCACCTGATGGAAAAAGCTTTCACTGTCGGCAAACACCCCGAGGATGTGGGGAATGGTCTCGTCCGCGCTGGTATTGAACCGGTCCAGCCAAAACCCGTCGCGCCAGCGCACGGCGTCCGCGGGCAGCGACCATACCTTGGCGTAAGGGCTTTTTCGTGTGTCAACCAGCATGATGGGATGCCCTCCTTTTGTCTTGCACAAGCTTTCCAGCCGCCCGAACGATTTCGTCGGCGCTGATGCCGTAATAGTCCAGCAGCTCGTCCGCATGGCCTGAGCGTGGATAGAGATCCTGCAGCCCTATGCGCGCCACGTTGACAGGCGCTGTCTGGCAGGCCAGCTCACATATGGCGCTGCCAAGCCCGCCGATCACATTATGGTCTTCCACCGTCACAGCGGCGCCCGTTTCCAGGAGCAAGGCGGAGACGGCCTCGTTGTCCAGCGGTTTGAGGGTGTGGATATCCGCAAGCACCGCGTGTATTCCCCTGCGCCGCAGTTCCTCCATAGCATTGATCGCGCGGTTTAACACAAAGCCGCTTGAAAAGATCGCGATATCCCTGCCGAAATCCCGCACGATATTGAGTTTTCCAAGATGTGCCTCGGTTTCCGGTGAATACACCTCCGGCTCGCGCCCGCTGCCCAGCCTGAGATAGGCCGGTCCGTCGATATCGGCGATTTCCTTGGTGAGGTGGTACGCCTGGTTTGCATCGGCGGGCGCGACGACCGTTACGCCCGCAATCGTCCGCAGGATGCCGACGTCCTCAAAAACTGATGGGTTACCCCTTCGCGTTCGCCGCCAAGCAGCCCGCCGTTCAAGCCGATAAACCGTACCTTCAGGCCCGGGTACGCGACAAAGGTACGCAGCTGCTCGCAGGCGCGCATCGTGATGAATCCGCCGTATGTGATGACAAATGGAATCAAGCCCGTACTGGCAAGGCCCGAGGCAAAGGCAACGGCGTTCTGTTCGGCGATGCCCAACTCATAAACCCGGCCGGGGAAACGCTCTAAAAAGGGAACGGCGCGCGACGCAAGCACGGAGTCTGCGGAAACCAGCACGTAGCGCGGGTCGCTCTCCGCCAGCTCCATCAGTGCCCGGATGGCCGCCTCTCCGGCTGCTTTTAATCTTCAAAGTCCTGCCACCTCCGCAAACGCCTGGCAGGCAATGGCCACTTCTTCATCGGTCGGCACTCTCTTATGCCACGCGTTATTGTTTTCCATATAGGGGAACGCCCTTCCCTTTTACCGTGCGCATCGCGATCAGCGACGGCCGTGGCCGACGGCCGCATGGGCGCGTACAGATGGCATCCAAAATCGCGGCCGGATCGTGCCCGTCAATCGTCTGGCAGTGCCAGCCGAAGGCTTCCCATTTCGGCAGCAGCGGATAGAGGGAGCTCAAGTCGGTCACATGACCGCCGCTTTGGTAGTTGTTGCAGTCGGCAAACACCGTCAGGTTGCCGGCCTTCATCGCGGCGGCCGCCATCGCTGCCTCCCAGATGATACCCTCTTCCTGCTCGCCGTCGCCCACCACCACATACACCTGGCTGTCATAGCCCTGATACCTGGCGCCCATAGCCATGCCCAAGCCCGATGGAAACGCCGTTTCCCAGCGATCCGCTGGTGGCGTCCACCCCTGGGGTCTTGTTCATGTCGGGATGCCCTTGCAGCATGCTTTGCAAGCGTACCGCAGTCCGGGCAATTCCGACGTCGGGAAAAACCCGCGCCGGGCCAGCGCCGCATACAAAATCGGGCACGCGTGCCCTTTGGACAGCACAAACCGGTCACGCTCCGGCATCCGCGGCCGTTTCGGGATCGATGCGGAGCACCGAAAAATACAAAACAGCCATCAATTCGGCAATCGACATGGCAGGGGCCGGGATGGCCGTCTCCAGCATCATGCACAGTATTGACCACATCCAGCCGCAAGTCGGTTGGCGATAGACTGCAATTTTTTTACGTCCGGCATTTCCATCGAACCTCACTTCATCATCCATTTCAAGCTTGAAATGGTTTTTTTTATGCTTTCGCCGCGAATAAAAACGGCAGATGTTCCTTCATCTTTAAAAAGCTGAGCATACGGATCCGGCTCCCGGCAAAGCGCTTCCAGCGCGATATCCAGATGAATCGTTCTCGTAGCGCGTTTCCAGCTCCCGGAAGATGCGTTGGAGTTCTTTATACGGAAGGCTTCCGCCCGGATAATCAAAGCCCGGATGCTTATCGCCGTACAGGGGATCGCCGGGATCGGAGATCACGCAGTTAGCGAAATGCACGTGGTTGCAGTAAGGCCGGGCAAGCGTCCATCGCTTCCAGGAAATCCTCGTTCTCCTCCGTCTACATGGGCCGTGTCCATCGTCAGGGAAAAGGCGGGATAAAATTCCCTGCATCCGCCTGACCATATCTACGGACAGCGGCGTCGGCCCCAGCAGGTGTCCGGCGTCCAGCCCGCTGTCGCAGGGCTCCAGCAGCAGCGGCATTACCGGCCCCGTACTGCCGATATAGTCCGCAATCTCCCGCAGGGAACGAGCAAAAGCGTCTAGACCCTGCCCTGACTCTCTTCACTGGCCGCCACTTGCGGCTTCTTCCCCGAGCACAGCATGACCGCCTCGGAACCGATGATCCGGGCACGGTTCACGCCTTCGATCATCTCGGCCACAGCGGCTTTGCGGTTTGCCTCGTCCGGCCCGCACAGGTTCAGCCCTTTTTCCTTCAGGGGAATGACCGAAACAAAAATGCTCGCAAGCCCCGTTTCCTTGAAAAGCGCTTGCAACGGCGGCATCTTCCCCGCTTTCGCGGTAGAATTCCACCATATCCACCTTGCCCTTGCAGGAACCGCAGCGTCTGTTCCATCACCGCGAAGCTTTTGCGCATCTCAGGGAACAGGATCGCCCGCCACGCTTATAGCGAAGTTTCATCGAGCCAATCAGTCCTTTTTGCACCAAGAGCTGCTGCGCAACGCATCCGCGCCAAAGCGGGGGCTTGACAACGTTGGCTTTCCGGTGCTTGCTGGCAACCAGCTCCTCGCAGTAGGCCATCGAGCCCTGCGCAAAGAGGATGACGTCTGCCCGGTGGGCTTCCTTCATGCATCCCTCGCGCATTCTTTGCTTGAACGCCTCCTGCGACAAACCAAACGCGCCGTCCAGCAGCACGTCGATCAGTTCCACGCTGCGCCCCATTTCCCTTGCGACGCGCAGAATGGTGTTTTTGGTCGGCGTCAGGGTTGTGGGCAAGTGTCGCGGCGACGATAATGCGCTTGCCAAGCCGCACCGCTTCCCGGCACATCTCCTCATCAATCCGCACGATGGGAACGCCGATATATTTTGCCAGGTCCTGTGCGCTGTCCGCCACCTCGCCCACCGACGAGCAGGCGTTGAGAATCGCGTCGGCTCCGGCGCGTACGGCTTCCATATACATGGATATCAGGCGGGAGGCAGCCCCAGCCGTAACGGCGCCCGCTTCCCGCGCCTCCGACCAGGATCGTCGGGTCACTGGCTGTGTACAGCTCGACCGTATCACCCAGCGCGCGTTTAATCTCCGTTTCAACCGTTTCAATCAGCTCCGGCGTTGTGCCGGTATATACCACGGCGATTTTCATAGCAGTACTTCCTTATCATTCTTTATTCAAGATATTTTTTCACATCACGCAACGTACAACATAGGATGGTTCCATGCTATACGATAGTATCATACAGAATACAACAAATCAAGTGTTATCGCAAAAGGGTTTTATACTGATTCGAAACTTTAACGCAGCGAAGATTGCGAGTGTTTTGCCTGTGGCCGCCAAGAGCTGCCACAGGAATCGTGGAACGATGTCAAGGCAAACGATGAATAAAGACCTTGTGCGATACCGCGCTGGATTTCTCGTCAGGTTGGGTCTGAGGAGGCCGAAGTCGCAGCAGCGCTGCGTCGGGCACCGAAGGGAAGCGCATGTCCGGTGGACGCCACGGCGCAGCCGCGAGCGGCCCGAAGGTGGAAGGGTGTAACGATCATCACGACTGAGAGGCAGTGAACCGACGATAAAAACCGAGTGCACATCGCGAGCCCAAGATAGTGGAAATACAACCGGCAGCGCGCGAGGAATTTAGGCAAACGTTTGCCTGGCGTTACAGATCGAACAGTTCAAAAACCCGGGGTTCAGAGGCCATGTCACGAAAGCCCCGATACCCGCCTTCACCGCCGGTCACACGCAGTCTCTGGCGGCAATGTGCAAAACCCAGTCTTCCTTATCCGGAGCCTGGAAAGCAACCCGTCCTTTCTCCGCATTCCCTGCCGCTGCGCTTTCGCCTGTTCTGGGGTTGAACCACTCATAGTCACAGTCGGGCAGGTCGATTGCAACGCGGCCCCCGAACAGGAAGTACACGAGGTACTCCTCATCCTTTGCAGCCAGGCAGTAAATCAGCTTATGCGCCGCGCCGTGCAGCAGGCCGTCGCTGGGCCGCATGCGCCAGAAGCGCACGCCGCGGCTTTCCATAAACTCGCCCAGATATCGCATATAGGTATAGATGGGCGGCGCGCCTTCATATCCGAATTTCGCGCCTTCCACAAATTGGCCGCCGATCACCGTGCCGAAGTGGCGGTCCGCACGCCCCATGGAAAACCCGCTCGCCAGGCCCAGCCAATACATGCGGCGTTCCGAGTCATAATTGCCGACGTTTGAAGACGTCATCTCGCCGATCACCAGGGGACGGCCATAATACCAGTAAAACTCGCCGAACTCATTCATCGCCTGATAGCAGGCGGTGAGATCGCCCCTGGGATAGTTGAACAGGTCGCGCAGATCGGAACGTGGGTCCTGCCCGATAATAAAATTGTTATGGGGGGATGTCACCATCAGCGGCTGCCGGTTCACATCGCCCAAGGAGCGCAGCCTGCCGTGCGGATCGTGCCGGGCAATGAAGTCGCCCCAGTAGTTATACCATTCCGCCGGAATCTCCGGTTCACTGTAGGCATGCTTCAGCCGGTCGTTCTTCAGGCGGATCAGGTTGCCGTTTTCAGAGCCTATGGACCAGAGTATGTTCCGGTACGCCGAGAAACGCGCCACCGTATACTTTACGTACCTGGAAATATACTTCACATGCTCCTCGTTGGACAATTCAAACATCACATGCCAGCCCGTTGCGTGTTCGTTACCCTCAAGCCAGCCGCCGTTTTCGACGTTGACGGGGTGGTTTTGCCAGCCAAGCTGCGTAATGACTGAGTTATCATACAGCATTTCCATGGCGAAAAACAGGTCGTGCTCCGTGGCAAATTGCATCGTCCGGTCAAGCCTGCGGTAGAAATCGAGGTTGAAGAAATCCTTGTCGATCCTGTTGTGCTCCGCGTCAACCACCTTCCAGGGCCACCGGAAGGTGGGATCCGTAATCGACTCCTGACGGGAGTACAGCTGGGCAATGTCGATGATCATGTTGACACGGTTATCGGCCAGCGTCTTTATATAAAGCTTCATATCCGATTCGCTTGGCTGCTGGAACGCATAGTCCTCATGCGGTAACTGGCTGTTCTTGCCGCCCGGATGCGGATACCAGCCATCGTTGACGATGAACTGATAGGTTCCGTCCTGGCGCATGAACCAATTGGAGAAATGCGGGCTGAGCGTAAGGCCGCCGCGTGATACAGGCGCAACGCATGCAAACTCCCCCTTTATTCCGTTGAGCTGATCCAGATCCGAGACGGTTGTATAGCTCCATTCGCCTTCGTATGCGGGCGCGAAACGGATGCGCCAAACGTGCCTGCCGTCTTCCATGCCGTCATAGAACCCGTCCGCGCGCAGCTGGTGTTTCCCCAAAGTGAAGTCGGCGCTCAGAGATACGTCCAGAAACGGGTTTGAGAAAATCCGGTCGGAAGAAAACGTGAGTTCAATAAAATCCCATTTCGCTGCCGTGCGCATTGTATGGCCCCTTTCTGTTCCAGTGGTGATGTGTTTCGTATTATCCTATGTAGTATGTTGAACGTTTGGCTTATTATACACCTATCAATCCATCGTGTAAATGCTTGTTTGACAAACATGTTTAGGGGAAACGGCAGAATTAATGCTATACCATAAATAATTTTATGCAAAACTCTTGATTTATTGTGATGAGGATGGTATTATTTATATAATCCGATCATCCTATGTTGTACGTTGCGTGATTCTCGGCCAAAAGCCGGTTATCCTGGGCAGATTGCGGCAACTATACTGACATTCAATAGAATGTGATCATTCCGTATCCATACATACCGCAATAAGGCGTTACCGAAATTATTGGGTTATTTTTTGCGAATAGGAGCTTTGCCATGTCGAATGGAAGCCGTACCCTATCCTTCGTAATGAGACAGACGAAAACCCTGATCCGCTGCCGCACACTGCTGCTGATGCTGATCCCCGCACTTGCGCTGGTCATCATCTTTTCGTACATACCCATGTACGGCGTCGTCGTTGCCTTCAAACAGTTCAACTATGCCGATGGAATCATGGGCAGCCCCTGGGTGGGTTTCCAAAACTTTGAGTTTTTCTTCAAATCAGGCCAGTGGTGGCCCGTAACCCGCAATACGATGCTGTACAGTGCTGTGTTTTTGGTTGTTAACACCTTTCTCCAGCTCGTATTTGCCCTCATCCTGAGCGAGCTTACGTCCCGGTGGTTTAAAAAAACATCGCAGACCCTCATGCTGCTGCCCTACTTTATCTCCTGGGTCGTCGTCGGTGCCATGTCGTACAACCTGTTCAACTATGAACGCGGCGCCGTTAACTCCCTGCTGGTCGGCCTGGGGCTTGATCGTATCGATATTTACGGAACGCCCCAGATCTGGCCTTTCCTGCTGGTTATATTCAGCGTCTGGAAAGGTGTTGGATACAGCACAGTCGTATACCTGGCCGCAATCACAGGATTGGATCAGCAAATCATGGAAGCGGCTGAGATCGACGGAGCGAATATCTTTCAGCGAATGCGGCATGTTACGCTGCCAAGCATTGCCCCGACGATTATCATTCTATTTCTTCTCCACATCGGAAGTCTGTTCCGCGGCGACTTTGGTATGTTTTATAACCTCGTCGGCCTCAATAACGGACGATTGTTTGCCACGACCGACATCATCGATATGTATGTCTTTAGAAGCCTCTTTACAAGCGGCGGTATGGAACGCGGCGCGGCAGCCGGTTTATATCAATCCCTGTTATGCTTCATCACCATTATGATAGCCAATTTCCTGGTTCGTAAATATGACAAGGATTATGCCTTGTTTTAATCAGAAAGGGTTCAATCATGCTGAGCAAGTCACAATCCACAAGCAGAATGAAGCTTTCTACGGATAAAGTTGTCTTTTTCGCGGTTGGATACCCTTTGATCGCCATTTTCGCCCTTTTCTGCTTTCTTCCCTTCTGGCTGGTTATTTCCGGTTCGTTTACAAGCCAGCGCGAGATCATCGTCAGCGGGTTCTCGCTTTGGCCCAAAGAGTTCACCTTGGACGGTTATGCGCTGTCTCTGGCAAACCCGGGGGCGGTCGGGCAGGCGTATTTCATCAATATCATTGTCACGGTAACCGGAACGCTGTCCAGCGTTTTCATCTGCACAATGACGGGCTATGTTCTGACCCGAAAGGATTTCCCCTGGCGCTTTGGGTTCTCCCTGTTTTTCTTCTTTACCACGCTCTTCTCCGGCGGCTTGATCCCAACCTATCTGCTGGTCGTCAACACGCTGGGATTGAAAGACAATATTCTTGCGCTGATCTTACCCGGCGTACTCTCGGTTTGGAACATCCTTTTAGTGAAAGGCTTTATGAGCTCTGTTCCGTTTGAGATGACGGAATCAGCCAAGATTGACGGGGCTGGAGATTTTCGCATTTTCTTACAGCTGATCATCCCGGTTTCGACGCCTGTCATCGCTACGATCAGCCTGTTCACAGCACTGGGTTTCTGGAACGACTGGTTCCGCGCAACGCTGTTTATCGATTCGCCGAATCTGCGGCCGCTGCAGTACTTTCTCCATCAGCTGATCGTCAGTACGCAGGCAATGCGGGCCATTATGGATGAAGCGGGCATCGTAACGCCGACACTGCCTGTTGAATCGATGCGCATGTCGATGACCGTAATCGTTACCGGTCCGATCATCCTGCTTTACCCGCTGCTGCAGAGATTCTTCATCAAGGGTTTGACCGTCGGTTCCGTTAAAGGCTAGGCCGCATCCAAAGCGCGACGGCTGTTTCTCAAAAACGTTGACCTGGATAGCGCAGAATGCGCGCTGTTCTTGGCATAGATCCAAATTTTGTAAGGAGGACTCGGTATGAAAAGATTTCTCGCTACCCTTCTGGCCGCAGCGCTCGTTTTCACAATGACAGCTGCAATTGCTTCGGAAGCCCCAACCTCATACAATGGGAACGACATCACTGAAAAAGTCGCTCTCAAATACCTGATGGTTGGCACGCAGCAACCCGACCACGAGCTGGTTTGGCAGGCAATCAGCGACTACATCGAAACCAAAATCAACGCCACTATCACCTGTACTGTCATCGATCTGGCAGACTACGCCACCAAATATCCCCTCGTGTTGGCTTCCGGCGAACCCTATGACCTGATTGTCACGGCGCAGGGATGGCTTTTCTATGACACGGAAGCCCCTGCCGGCGGTTACCAGGAGATCACCTTGGATATGATCCACCAGTATATGCCGCTGACGACAGAGTATCAAACGGATATCGAAACGCATCTCAACCAGAACCGCCTTGCCGACGGCAAAGTGTACATGGTTCCGGCATCGTTCATCAACCTGACCGGCAATGCCTTCGCGGTTTCGATCCGCGAAGATATCCGCAAGGCAAACGGCGTGCCCGAAGTCACGGATCTGGCTTCCCTGGAGGTCTATTTCGACTCGGTCAAGGCCAACAATCCTGAAATGTACCCCTATGCCGCCTCGGCGAACAACAACGAGCTGAAGGGGCTCCTCTACACGACGGCCAACAACAAAATCCAGTTGTCGGGCAGCGTGCTGGAAGATTTCTTCAACTTCCAGTATACCCCAGGCATGACAGCTGAAGAAGCCGCCGCAGCGCTGACGTTTGTCGGCGACGATCCCTTGTATGCCCAATATGCCACGCTCATGAAATCCTGGGCCGAAAAAGGCTACTGGTCGCGCAGCGCCATCGCCGATACGACCCCGATCCGTGATGCTTATGAAAACTCACAGTCCGCTGCGTTCGTACAGAATACCGGAACCATGGGTGTGGCCAACAACGCCCTCAGGGCCATGGGCCTCGAACCCCTGATGATCGACCTGTACCCCGCCGCCATTCGCTATATGGGCGCAACCACCTCCGGTGTTGCCATCCCGCACAGCAGCGAGAATCCGGAACGCGCATTGATGTTCCTCGATCTGCTCAAATATGACCCGGTCGTATACGAATTGTACCGCTGGGGCATTGAAGGAAAGCACTGGGAGTGGGTAGACGAAGCAAGCCGCATCTGGAAGCACGGCGCCGATCAGGACCAGTATGTGTTCGGCCAGGGTTCCTGGGGATTCTCTTCTCCGGAGTTCGAGCCCAGAAACATGGAAGGCTCCGATCCTGAAGCCGTGGCGATGTTCAGCAGCTGGTGGACCGACGGCATCCAGGTTGCAAATCCGCTCGCAGGCCTGAATATCGACCTGTCTACGGTCCAAAACGAGATCTCCGCGTTGACCAACGTACGCGCCGAGTATCTGTATCTGCTCGACCTTGGCCTTGTCAACGATGTTGACGCTACGATTGCCGCGATGAACACGGCTGCGAAAACTGCCGGCCTTGACACGGTGGTCGCAGAGATTCAGCGTCAGATCGCCGAGTGGATCACCAAGAATCAGTAATTACCTCAACGCGCTTTTGCCGATCGTATAGGATCCGGAAAAGCAACGCATAACCAAGAGAAGCTCACGCACGTGAGCTTCTCTTTTTTCATTACAGCTTTGCTTCAATGACAGGCGAAACCAGGATACCCGTGGGCTTGAGCCTGTATTCCCTGCTCCACGCGCTGCCTTGGGTACGCCACGACCCGGGATTGCCCGGGAAGTAGAAGTTCAGATCGGCATTGTGAATGGACCCGAAGGTGTTATAACGGTTGCCAAATGCCGTGATATCCACCCTGTGCTTACCGTGCGCGGCACTGACGGGCAGGCTGTAGGGCGCCCATGCGATCACACCGGCGCGTTTGCCGTCCACATCCACGCTGAGCAGCGGGATTGCGGAAGTGGGTCGCGGTAACGACTGAAATCTCCCCCGGTTTCAATCTCCATATGATAGGTTACGTTGCCGCCGTAGAACGGCAAGCCCTGACAGCTTATAATCACCAAAGCACAGGCTTTTCACCGGTTGGATCAGCTCCGTCTTCGCGCCACTGACACGAACGCCGAAGTCGCCCAGCAGGGCCATGGCCTCCGCGCCGACGCGCCGCCCGATCGGCACCGTGACCTCCAGCGTGTTCTCCCCCGCATGATGGCCGGGAGCGGAACCGTGTGGATATCCTCGTCCACATACCACCCGTCGACAACCATTGGAACCTGCGCCGTTGAACAAAATGCGGCAGTCCGCCGCGCGTTCCAGCGCGAGCTTGGCGGCGGGAACCTCCACCTGGCTCATCACCCTGAACCGGAAGGTGATTTCGTGTTCATAGCGCTTCCCGGCCTTGACGGCATAGGGCTGGCACAGCCTGCCGTCGCGGCTTTCCCATCCGAAGCGCTTTCTGCAGCAGGGAATCGATACGCAGCACCTCTTCCTCCGGTTCATAAGCGCCGCTGTCCACGGCAAACTCCGCCCAGTCCAGCACCAGCGCGTTTGGCTCGCTGAGCGTGACCGGGTATTCCAGGGGCAGCGCCACGGCGGTAAAGCCAGACCCGGTCTGACCTTGTTGAGCACAGTGCCCCTTTGCATCCAGAGAACCGCGACCGCTCCGCAAAGAGCGGGCTGGAGCGCTGAATATCAGCGGAGGATACTCACGGCTGCCGCAAGGCTCTAAGCCGCAGCAGCAGGCTGTCGTGCGGCCAGAAGGTTTTACGTGGATCATGACGGTCGTTCCCGTGCGATGAGAGGAACTTGGACGTCTATAATTTCACCCGGTCACCGCATCGTACTGCTTTATATTCCAAATCGCCCTTCATGCCGGATTTCCAGTTCGTCGGCATTACGGGACATCGGCATTGGCCGGATTGCTGCCATGGCACAGGAAAAACCAGCGGCCCATCGCCGTCCTGCCGCATTTGATAAACGAGCTCCTGGGCGCGCATGCCGGTCTTGCAATGAAATGACCTCCACGTCGCGCGCCGGTTCCAGCGCGTTTACAATGTCCGTCCGGTTGTACTGCACGTTTGATTGCCCCGGCAGCCAGGTTCAGCACACGCCGAGACGGCTTCGCGTCGACATGGTCGGGCAGCATTCCCCGCAAACACCAGCCGCCCGCCCGCTGCGGCGAAGGCTTCCAGTCGCTCCACGGTCTCGCGAGCGCAGCGTAATGCAATCGGGCACCAAAACGACGTCGTATTCCATCTGCCCGACCCTTAAGCGGCGCCGAGCCCCGCGCGCATTGGGCGGGCAGCAGCGATTCGCAGATAAAGTCGAAATCCAAATGGCCGTATAGAGCAGCCACTCGGGCAGGCTTCTGGAAGTTCGCCTCGCGCTGCTTGCGCTCCTCCCCGGTGTGCTCCTCCGGGCCGAAGCGAAGCCAGTACGACTCGATGGGATGAATCACCCCGATGCGGCAGACAGCCTTGCCCCGGGTCAGCGCCGTGTTCAGGCGGGAGAAGTAGTCTTCCACATATGCCTGTATTCCTTATACCACGGCGACTGGTATCCGATGGAGGCCGGATAATCGCGCTTGGCCTCGCCCTCCATGGACACCCAGGTCAGGTGATGTACGCGCACGGTTACGCCCATGGCCGCCTGCCAATCGCCCTGCAGCTTGTGCCCCCGGAAATCGTAGGACCAATCGGTCACTCCGTACAGCTCTGAAAGCATCCCCGGCCGCCCGTACTGGCGCACGATAGACTGCGTCTGCTTGGCTGTGGTGTATTCATGAAAGTCCGATCAAAATATCGATGCCCGGCAGCCCGAACGCCGGATAGTTGCGCATCGCCTCGCTCATGGCGTAGGTCTGGCCGACCAGATAGCGTTCGCTCATCAAATGCCCGGTCAGCATCAGGCCGTGGGCGTCGCACCAGGCGCCGATGCGGTTGCAAAACGCGTCGGTGAAGCGCTTTGCACAATGGTCGTTATAGTGCCAGCGCGCCTCGGATAACGATTCCGTCCGCCCCGTTCCCAGAATACCTCAGGAAGCCTGTCCAGCAGGTCGTAGCCGTATTCCGCCTCGAACGTTTCACAGAAATCATAGGGTAAAGGTGGTGACATGACATCTTCTCCGGCCCGGGCGAAATTCATGTTCCCCTTGGCGACGAAGTGGGGTTCGTCGGTGAAGATAGCCGGCACCGTTTTACCGAAATGCTCTGCCAAGCGCTTTGCAAAGTAGCGCTCGTGGGTGAGCTCGATAAAGCGATCGACCGCCTCCGGGTTCATCACGTTGCCCGACGGCCTGTTGTTGAACCAGCTTTGCGGCGCCACGCGCTCGAGATAGGCGGTATATAACGCTTCATCGTCCCCGGGAGCCTGCCACGCATCGGCCAGGCGCCGGTAGGAAACCAGATAGCCTTGCGGAGTCCAGTCTGGACGGCCCAGCGCCCCAGCAGCGTGCCGTTTTCCTTGCAAACTTCGCGGGCGCGGCTGATGCGGTTTTCTCTGGGAATTTCACCGTAGGCGTGGGGGGTAAACAGCAGATAGGACAGCGCCAAGTCGTCCCGGCCTTCGGTGACCAGGCCGCCCGCCGTTGCCGGACGGATAGCGGTCCTCATCGTACAGCCAGGTGAGCATTTGGTTTTGCGCCCCCCTGTTGTGCGCCGCTTTCACCAGGCGCATAAACTCCTCGCCCAGATACGCGGTGGCAAGGCCGTTTCTGGCATGGATATGAAAGCCGCCCATACCCATATCCCTGAAAATATCCACCTGCCGCAGCAGCTGGTCTTCCTTCAGCTCACCGTTCCAAGCCCAAAACGGCGCGCCGCGGTATTCGGACGTCGGGTTTTTAAACAGCGCAGGGTCGAGATGCTCCTCCGTGCTTCTGGGATATAACATAACTCTCCACCTCCGGTTGTTTTCAAGCGTTTTGGGAAGGATATCGTTACTCGACCTTCAATGCGTACGCGTAATCTGCAGGGCTTGCGTTCGGGCAAGGACAATCTCCAGGCCCTGCTCCTGCTGGGTAAAACGCAGCGCTCCGCTGTGCCCGAGCAAACTGTACATGTTTGACATCGAGAAGCGCGGCGGACCTTGCAAGCGTCCGGATGAACAGCCTGCCGTCCCCGGGCCAGCCCAGCGCGATGGCATACATGGCGCCGCCCTTTTGGTAGTAAACCGGAAATCCTTGCTTGTGGCCGCAACATCCCTGATTTCCGCTTCGCCGCCGTCCTTGGTTTGCTTTTTGATCATCTCGGTATCGTAATTCACATCTTTGATGCCTGTCGGCCCCTCGGCGGCGACGGGATACGGACGCGTGCCGATAAATCGCCTCGCCGCATACGCGCAGCCAATCGCCCACAGCCTCAATTTCACGAACGGCGTCGGGATGGAAGGATCCGTCCGTGCGCGGGCCGATATTGAGCAGGAGGTTCCCGTTCTTGGCAACGGTATCGCAAAGCTGGTGGATAATGGAATCGGCCTTGCGGTACTTGGGCTGCTGGACGATGCACCAGGTCACGTTGATCCTCCAGGCGGTCGTCCGTTTGCCAGGGAAACGCCGGGGCGTTTGCAAAGCGGCCCCTCTCCACGTCCAGAACGCCGATTTCCGCGGGAAAATCAGCCTGTTTGTACGTCAAAATTCCATCCGGGCAAAGCGCGTAATACCGCTGGGCCATCGCATAGCGGTGGGATTCT
>CAXXNU010000013.1:0-62947 GCA_963675805.2 Desulfobacterales bacterium
TAAATAAAGAATTTAACTGCCGCACGAATACTGACTGATGAATGGTTTGTTAAAAGCAGGCAGGCATGAAAAGACGGCATTTTTTCAAACCGGTCTCTTTACCTCAGAAAACGATACCTCAAATAAACGAAAACTGCCGTTGCTACTGGCGGCATGACAAACTGATGTGTACCACAATGACTGCGGATGGACGTACAAATTATAAAAAGACCCGCCCCAAATCTAATCTGAATACACTGTATCTTCCTGATTTTAATCAATATTGATTTAATTTAGCAGCATTGTTGACTGGTGGAAAATTTTGCAAAACTGTTGTTTTTGCAGATGCGACTTAAAAAGGATTTATTGATTTTCTAACTCCTCTTTAATCGCCATTCCCAATTTTTCAAGCATTATCGGCTTTTTTAGATATTTTCCAGCGCCAAGAGACTGGGTTTTCTTTACATCCTCTGTTTCAGAAAAACCACTGAGTATGATCGCTTTTTGGCCGGATGAATTTTTATGATCTGCTTGTAGGTTTCATAACCACTGATGCCCGGCTCCATAATCATATCGAGCAGGACTAAATCAACACGATGCTCTTTTAAATATTCAATGGCCGCTTCACCGCTGGAAACAGCCTGATACTCATAGCCAAGCATATACAACATCCTGGCGGTAATTTCACGTTGGCTTTCTATATCATCAACAACCAGAATGCGCTCTCCTTTACCTTGATAACTTTCCAAGGCTATGTTGCTGGCACTTTTAAATGCAGAATCCCGGGGTACTTGGAAAGTAAAGTTCAAACCGGGTTCCGGTCCCGTCTGAGTTCAAATCAATATATCCTTTGTGGTCGCGAATGATATTCCAGACAATCGACAAGCCCAACCCAGTGCCGCTTCTGCCCATTTTCTTTTTTTGTATAAAACGGTTCAAAAATGCTTCTGAGATCTTTGGCAGATATCCCCGGGCCATCGTCAGCCACTGACAAAACCGCATATTCACCGCATCTATTTCTTCATACGCCTTTAACGGCATGTCCAGAAAACGGTTCTCGGTGGACACTGAAATATTCCCATTTTCCCTGACCGCTTCCGCCGCGTTTGAAATAAGGTTCATAATCACTTTACTGATATGAACATCAGAGGCGTCTATGTTCAGTAAATCCGTCGCAAGATGCGTCCTGACGTGAATGCCGGGATAAAATTGCTTCAGTTTTTGAAACTCTGGAGAACTAAAGTATTTAGACACCATTTCATTTAAGTTCAGCGGCTCTTTGATGATTGCGACGCCCCTGGCAATGGTTAACAAATCCTGAACAATCGCGGCAGCTCGGTTGCCCGAATCCATAATGGTCTTCAGGGGCTTTCTGAGATTACTGTCTTCCGGCAGATTCATTAAAAGCAATTCCGGATATGACACGATGCCTGAAAGAACATTGTTCAGATCATGGGCCACACCACCTGCCAAAAGACCCAGAGATTCCATCTTCTGTGATTTCTGGAGCTGGTTTTGAAGCCGCTTTCGTTCGCTGATATCCCGGGTGACGCCAAGCAATCCAACCAGTTTGTGTTCATCATCATAAATAAACCTGACAGAAACTTCGGTCCACACGGTACTGCCGTCCTTGCAGTAAAGTTCGAACTCAAGGGTACGCGATCGATACGGATCAAAATGCCGCCGGTTCGATTCAGACTTCTCTTCGGCCAGGATGTTAGTGACCACCTCGTATGACGGCGGTGTCATTATATTCTCCAGCGTTAATTCCATTGCTTCTTCTGGTGTAAAGCCGGTGATCCCGTAAATTGCAGGGCTGAGATACGTATGACGCATGGTGGTTAAATCAAATGTCCACAGGTTGTCTGTCATGTTTTCCGCCAGCAGCCGATAGCGAGCTTCGCTCTCCCGCAGCGCTTTTAAATTTCTTTCCCGTTCAGAGATATCGCGTAAAACGCCAACTAATTTAAGGGGTTCTCCCTTCTTATTTTTAACCAGCATGGTATTAATGGAGCAAAGCAACTGAGTACCGTCCTTGTCTGTCAGTTGGATTTCATATTCATTGACACGACCATCCCTTATGATCATCTTTACGAGCCGGTCTCTTTCATCAGGGTTTGTATAAATCTGATACAGGGACTTCCCAATAAGCTCTTTTCGCTTGTATTTTGAAAAATTTTCAATGGAAGGGCTGATTTCTAAAATAATTCCATCGATGCTGGCTTCATAGTAGGCATCAATCAGATTATCATATATCTGGCGGTACTTTTTTTCAGATTCTTTCAGCGCTTCCTCGGCCTGCTTACGATCGTTGATATCGGTATGGGTGCCGCTCATGCGAAGCGGACGCCCCTCCGTATCTCTCTTCACCACTTTTGCACAATCAAGAATCCATTTATATTGTCCGTCTTTGGCGAGCATCCGGTATTCAAGCCGGTGCATCTCCGTTCGCCCTTCCAGATGATCCTGAATCGATTTCCAGGCCGCCTCCCGGTCATCCGGGTGATGCAAATCCGTCCACTGCTTGACGCTGAATTCGATTTCCGAGAGCGTATACCCCAGTATCTCGGCCCATCGCTCATTTCGTTTGACCTCTCCGGTTTCAAGGTTCCAGTCCCAATACCCCAGATTGCTTCCTTCGAGTACAAATGCCATTCGTTCCTGACTGTCCTGCAACTCTTTCTCCGCCAATTTACGCTCAGTGATGTCCCTGAAAAACCCGATATTGCACTCCCGGTCCCTGATGACGGCCCGGGTGGTGCTGATATCAGCGTAAACAACCGTTCCTTGTTTGGTTAAACAGGGGATATCATGGGCGACCAGTTTTTTACCTTCCGCCTGCGCTTGAAATTCTCCAATAACATAGTCGAGGGATTCCGGCGGATGAATATCCTTAACTGTTTTTGTGAGCAGTTCTTTCCTGGCATAACCGAGCAGTTTGCAAATGGCGGGATTGGCTTCAATAAACGCCATGGTCGAGATATCAGCTATCAGGATGCCGTCCCCGCCAGAATTAAAGAGGCGCCTGTAATTTTCCTCGCTTTCGCTCAACGCTTTGTAGATCGTTTTGCTTTCGGTGATATCCTTTATAATTTCAAGGGCCCTGCCGATCGGCTCACCATCATGCTTTAACGGGACTGACAAAAGCTCATAATATTTTCCATCATTGCCCACCACTTCGATTTTTTCTACCCTGCCGGTCGTTATCGCCTTGACCATCGGGCAAAAACGACAGGGTTTATCAAGCCCCATATACTTTTCATAGCATAATTGCTGGTTGAGCTCGCCAAACCGATCCTTCAAAATCTGATTCTGAAAATGGATATGATAATCCACATCAACGATATCAACGCCAATTTCTGCACGGGACAATCCCTCAACAAGAAATTCCAGCGTAAATTTGTCATTTCTGTATGAAATTTTTAAATCATCCAATTCCGCCAAAAGGGCTGCTACTTTGCCTGATAAATCTTCATCGCTTGGTTTATCTACCATAGGCCTGGGATCCAATATTTTTGATGTTGCGGGGAGTATCTGACATCCTTATCAATTGGTTTGTGGGAGAGAAATCAAGGACGGAATCCAATTTGTATAAAATTTATTACAAAAAAGAGGTTAAATCAACTTGAACCTTATGGTTGCAGCATTTCATTGTTCTGCACATGGCTGCAGAAAATCTCAATCAGAATATCAGGATACTGATTTGGCTGATCGACTTCATGTTTCTGAATATTTATGAAATACGGCGGATTTTATCAGATTTAGGGGAATTAACCCTCTGAGTTACAAAAAATTCCGCCAATGGCATTGAATAATGATTTATTTCATAGAACTGACTATGCTAAACTCAACTTCTAATAATCCATAGGGCAAAAAAGATAATGGCAGATATCATTGCACAGGACGCACGCATATCAAAAAATCCGGCACCATGATTGCCGTTGCCGAACTCGCAGACAGCAGTGTGAACTTTACCGTCCGGCCATGAGCCAAGGCCGGTGATTACTGGGGCGTTTATTTTGACCTGAGCGAAAAGTTTAAAAAGACTTTCGATACCGAAGGTATCAGCATCCCCTATCCCCAGCGGGATGTTCATATTTATGAACACAAAGATTAACGATTTTTGATCACTTTTTTTAAAAAAATTCACAAAAAAACCATTACATTATTAGGAGGAACCTTCAGTTGAAAAACGCGATTATTATTCTGTTATTATTTTTGACGGTCGGCATGGCAAATGCGGATGAAGAAGTAAAAAGTTTCAGCGGCAGCGGAGAAGCCGGCCTTTTAATGACTACAGGGAATTCGGAAACCGATTCTGTAAACGCGAAACTGGGATTAAAATACGAGAAAGATCACCTGCTCGGGGAAGTGAACCTGGCCGCGCTTTACAGTTCTGAAGAAACTGAGGAAAACGGCATAAAAGAAGACAGGGTTTCCGCTGAAAAGTATAATTATTCAGCAAAAATAGGGTATAAATTCAATCCAGCCAATTATGTTTTTGTCAACGGTGACTATGAAGATGACCGGTTTTCCGGATATGACTACAAGACCACCTACGCCATCGGTTATGGCCGAAAAGTGATTGACAACGATACCACAAAACTCGATATCGAAATCGGCCCCGGTTATCGGTATGATGTGCTTGAAGGCGGTGAAACAAACGATGAAGCCATATTACGCGGATATGCCATGTTTAACTACAAATTTTCAGACGCTGTTTCTTTTCAGCAGGATCTCACCGTCGTCACCGGATCGGATAACACGAATACCAAATCTATAACCGCCCTGAAATCCCAGATTGTTGGCGCACTGTCCATGAAAGTATCCTATAAAATTGACAACAACACGGATGTGCCATCAGACAAGGAAAAGACTGATACGGAAACGTCCTTAACTCTGGTCTATGATTTCTAAATCTTTGGCTTTCCAAAAATAAGGGGTTGGTCGCGGTAATCTAAATTTAAAGAATACCCGACCCGCCCTTGTTTTTATCTCCTGGTTTTTATCAATGGCTGAACAGATAACCGAAAAGAAATTCCGTTTTATTCCCTATCGCCGGCAGGATATCATTGAGATGTGTCTGCGGGAACAACGGTTGCAGGGACAGGAAAAAGAATTTCGTCACCTGTGTGGCATGATAGGCAGTATTTTTCATTTTGAATTCCACCGGATTATTGAATCTTTAAAAGATCTTTACGCGCCGATTGATCCGGATTCGGATACGCTTGCGCTTGACAGTGCCAAAGGCCGGACCGATCTCAATTTCGTTGATGTACTGGGCGAAATGCTGGAAAAAGCCAATTATGAGCGTATTACCCAGGACGATCTGAATCAGGCCATGAACGCCTCTTCCCTGTTTAAGATTCGGCTGCACGTCAATTTTGATGATTTTTCAGACGCCCTTTTGTTTTGTCGCGGTGAATCGGAAAGAGACGAAACCGTCTCCCGCTGGCTTGGACTATCTAAAAAAACCATCACATTCACCAACTACGACCGCGTGGTGATATATATCCGCTTTAAAGAAGATTACGAGCAGGGCAAAGTATCATTCCCCTACTGCCGGCCCGGTGCCACTCTGTTAAAACTGTTTCAGAATGTTCCCAAGGCGGATCTTGAAATGTTGTTTCCAAACACCCGCATACGCATGCGGATGGTTGATAAACTGCTGATCGGCATCCCCGCCGTGGTCAGCGGTGGCATTGTGCTGACTACCAAACTGGGCGCCTCCCTTGTGTTAATGGGATCTTTATTCGGTTTCTGGCTCGGCATCAGCAGCCAGCCAGTGGAACTGAACAAAGCGACCCTTGTCGTATTATTCGCCGGAATCGCCGCCCTCGGCGGTTATCTCTTTAAGCAGTTTAATAAATTTAAAAACCGCAAGCTGCGATTTATGCAGACACTGACCCAGAATCTGTATTTCAAAAATCTGGATAATAATGCCGGCGTGTTTCACCGCATCGTCAATGATGCTGAAGAGGAAGAAGGCAAGGAAGCCATCCTGGCGTATTATTTCCTGTTGGCCAATGAACAGCCACTATCCCGAAAAGAGCTGGATCACTTAATTGAACTCTGGATGGCCGACAAATACGGTTGTGCCATTGATTTTGAAATTGATGACGCCTTGGAAAAATTGCGGACGCTGGGCCTGGTTTGGGAATCAGAGGGCAAACTTCTGGCCGTATCTATTGACAAGGGCATTCAAAAACTGGATCAGCGATGGGATGATTATTTCACCCCCTCCTGACTTCCCTTTCATTTTACGGAGGAACGGTTATGACGCATTTTTTTCTGATACTTGGCATCACCTGTATTCCGTCTTTTGTTTATGCTGGAAATATTCATCGCCTGATTTTTTAAGAGAATTTTTCAAAGGAGGTTTAGCATGCTGAAAAATATACCATTGCTTGGCGTTATATTCATTATTTATAATCTTATTGCCTTTATAACCCCTGCAACACTCAACAGTGTGATTATTAATACCAGTCTTGTTTCAGGGGCGAAATGGACGTTCGATGTCAACCATTTGATGTTGTCCCTGGCGATCATTCTGCTTTATATCGAAATCGTAAAATCGACGCGAACATCGACCACTTCAATAATTGACCATGTACTTTCCATGCTGGTGTTTATTATATTTCTCTTGGAATTCATTTTCATTCCCCAGGTCGGAAATTCCACTTTTTTTCTTATTATGATGATTTCCCTGTTGGATATCATTGCCGGTTTTACGATTACAATTTCTACCGCCAAGAGAGATATCAGCATGGATGGACAAATGATTAGATAATCTTGAAGTTATCCACACAAAAGCTATCTGAAATTTTTTCCAAAAATCGATGAAATTTCTCAAGCTATGTGTTGTGGTGTATCGACGTGAAGAATACTGGCAGGATTTATCAACATGCCCGGCTTTTTAAATTTTTTGGAATACTGTCGGTTTTGTCCATATGCTTTTATATCAAGAGGATCAATTCCGGACAGGAAAAATTCCCGATAACACGTTATTCAAATCGTAATCAACGCCACCAGCCAAAAGACCAAGAGATTCCATTTTTTGCGATTTAAGGTGCTGATCCTGAAGCATTGCTTTCTCCGCGCGCGCGTTTAACCTCGGCTATCCGCGCCTGAACCAACTTTTCAAGATGCTCACAATAACGCTCCAGTTCTTTATTCGCGGCCTCTAAGCGCTTTTCACTGTCATATATTGATGTGAATGCGGTTGATATAAAACTTTAAATAAACGAATAAATGCCATTGCATTCAACCGATATATCAAATAACTGCCTCTCTACCGCCTTGAAATAATCAATTCATGCAAATGATGACCGTCATGATCGTACAAAAGATATTAAGAATATGTGTTATGCTGACCAGCGCACTCCTGATCCTCCTGCTGGTGTCAATCATCGCCATCCAATTGTTTTT
The DNA here is from genome assembly GCA_963675805.2 of Desulfobacterales bacterium. Lineage (GTDB taxonomy): Bacteria > Desulfobacterota > Desulfobacteria > Desulfobacterales > Desulfosalsimonadaceae > SURF-3. The sequence continues at coordinate 7,408 of CAXXNU010000013.1, forward strand.
GGGGACGGAAACAGCCGGCCGGCTGATCCAGGATCGTATCAATGCGGCGATTCCCGGTCATATCAGCTGGGAAGACCAGTCCTTGTCTGTTTTCAAGGGGCGTCTTGTCATTGAGAAAGCCCGCGTTCAGGGACTTAAAAAAGAAACCATTATTGAGGCCGATCGATTGTCCGTTGATATCGGGCTGACCGATCTGTTTAAAAAAGTGCTGGTTATCCAGTCAGCCCGCCTGGACCGGCCGGGTGTTTTTCTGGAAAGCGATGCCGACGGCCGGCTCAACCTGATCCGGGCGTTTGTATCGCCGGTTCAGCAACCCGAACCGGCCCCGGAAAACGAATCCCGGGGACTGGCTTTTAATATCCGCATCACCGAGCTGATTCTGGATCAGGGCCGATTTTCCTATGGAATGATCACCGGTGCTTCAACGAGCCCGGCTCAAAACCTGCGGCTGGAAAATATCGCCATCGCGCTTTCGCAGGCGAATCTGGGTCAGCGATCCGGAAAACTGGACGTGACCATTAACGGTGGCCATGTGGATATGGCCGGAATCCAGTCGCCTATCCGCGGGCTTTGCCTGAGCACTATTCTGGCTGATGGCCGCCTTGATCCATTGACCATTGAACTTGGGACTGCTGATTCACGCATCAGCCTTTCCGGTGGACTCGACCAGATATTTGATAAACCCCGCATCGATTTAAAGCTGACGATGGCTGCGGAACTTGCGGACATCCGGAAGATTTTGAATTTGAAAACGGAACTTTCCGGCCCGGTGCTGATTGAAATGACTGCTGCCGGTTCCTTGAAAAACCCTGATGTCACCCTGACGCTGAATTACACAGGCGGCAGGCTTTCGGGTATGGACGTTCACAGCATGAACCTGAACGGCCGGATGCAGGATAGAAAAATCGTCATTGAACGGCTGGACGCCGCAACCGCAGCCGGGAAACTTGAATCCACCGGGCACGTAGATTTGCAGTCCGCGTTTGCTGATGGATTTTTCAGCGAACCAGCGGATTTTTCAACCATTGCCTACCAGCTTGACATTAACGCCCCAGATTCCCGGTTATCTGCGTTTCCAAAAATGGCAAAGGCCTCCGGGAAGATATCCACCCGCCTCCATGTGTCGGGTCGCGGCATATCTCCTGAAAATCTGACCGCTGAAGCTGGTGTGGATATTTACGGTAAAAACATTACGGTTGATAAAACCATTTCGCCGGTGGATCTGCGCATTGCAGCCCGGGCCGGATTTACCCAGGGGCGGCTGGCAATTGATTCGCTGACCGTAAATACCCCCGAGTCCGGGCTGAAAGTATCCGGTTCATATGCCGTGACCGACAGGCACCTCAATCTAAGTGCGAATGCCCAAATTCCGGATTTGGAAACACTGCTTGCGCCGCTTGGAATTTCAGGTATTTCAGGAAAAAATGTTAAAATGGATGCCGAAATATCGGGTCCTGACGTACAACCGACGGTCAAAGCCGTCGGTTACGCAAGCCATCTTGCATACCAGGATTTTATAATCGGCGACCTGAAAGGGACGGTGGGCTTTGCCGACGGCCGCGTAACTATATCTTCACTGGATCTTCAAAACAATGAATCAGAAATTTCACTGACGGGCAGCGTTCAGGTACTGGACAAAAAATCCGGGCAGCCGGTGGCCGAGCCCAGCTTGGATCTGGCCCTGACCGCTGATCCGGCCTTTCTTGAGGATTTTCTTTCCGGAATTTCCGGGCAATTGAAGATTTCCGGTGCGATCAACGGAACTCTCGGCCATCCGACGGGAGCGATAACCTTAAAAGGTGTAAATCTTGATCTGGGCGGTCAGACCCTGGCTGACGTTTATCTGGAAACCCGGATCGATGACCGGAAAATATTTATAGAACCCCTTAAAATATCGTTGACCCCGGATCAGACTCTCCGCGCACAGGGCTGGGTTTCTTTCGATCAAACCTATGCACTGGATATTGATTCGGATCCCATATCCATCAACTCGATCAACCGGCTGGCAGATACCGACCTTACGGGCCGTATCCGGATCTCTGCTGCAGGTGTCGGCAGTTTCAACCAGCCGCAATTAGACGGTCAGGTGTTTGTTTCCGGGTTGGCCGCCGGTCAGAAAGTTCTGCCGGATATGAAAATCCATATTGTGCTTAAAGAGCAGACTCTGCGCATTGGCACATCAGACCCCTTTTCCATTAGCGTCAGCTATATATTAGCCGCGCACGATTTCTCCGCTGCTGCCGAATTGTCTGAAACCGAGCTGGCGCCGTTTTTTCAAATCGCCGGTCAACAGGATTTTAACGGTCAGATTACCGGTATGTTAAAAGCCAATGGGAATGCGAAAAATCCGGACCAGATGCAGGCGAGTCTGCGAATTTCGAACCTGAGCATTTTGCAAAAGGAAACAGAACTCATCCACACGACGGAACTGTCCGTTGATCTGGAAAACGGGGGGATCACAATCCCCGGCAGCCGGATCACGCTGCTTAAAAAGGGATATCTGGATATTCGGGGTACAGCTCAGGGGACTGGCCGGGGCGACGGTTCCATGGACGGGCAATTGAATCTATCAGCAGACGGTTATATCCCGTCAGCCCTGATCGATGCAATGGTTGAGGAAATCGATCAGCCCCGGGGCGGAATCCGTGTGACGGCTCAAATTCAGGGGCCGATGAAAAGCCCCGCTGTGTCCGGAAACATCTCCCTTGAATCAGTGGGATTGATGCTCACCGAAACCATGCAGAAATTCCATGAGATTAACGGGCAAATCAGTTATACGAATCAGGCGGTTACCATTTCAGGGCTCCGGGGGCGTCTGGATACGGGAAAATTCAGCCTTGAAGGAAAGATTGATATTGAAAATCTTGCGCCGAAGCAGGCGAATCTGAATCTTATCGCCCAGGCCCTGCCGTTTGAGATTGACGGGATGCTCGAGATGCAGATCAACTCTGATTTGAGAATATCCGGCACCCCGGACAAGTCGTCTCTTTCCGGCAGTATCGAGCTGCTGGACGGCCATTATTACAAAGACGTGAATCTGAGCCTGATAGACACGGTCGGTGAGATCAGCAAGCGCAAACGCCAGACAGCGCCGCGCACTGAAACAGCCGGTATTGACCTGCCGTTTCTTAGAAATCTTTCCCTTGATGTGTCCCTGAGCAGCCGCAATCCTTTTGCCGTGGATAACAATATTGCGCTGCTGAGCATTATCCCTGCACTCCGCATCCGTGGTGATGCAAACAATCCGATGATCAGCGGTCGGGCAAAGGTCACCGAGGGGACCATTACATACCGGGACACGGAATTCGAGATAAAAAAAGGGGTGGTTGATTTTGTCAATCCCTATCGAATTGATCCGTCGGTGGACATCCAGGCTGAATCCAGGATCCGGCAATGGACAATTACCATGGCCGTCAGCGGCACCTCTGAAAATCTTGATTTCAAATTCAGCTCCAATCCGCCCGAAGAGGATGCCGATATTCTTTCACTGCTGCTTGTGGGCAAGACCACCCGGGAAATGGCCGCAGGATCAGGCGGAGACGCCCAATCTCCGGAAGAAATGCTGGCCAACCTGGTGGCCGGAAAGTTAGCCGGGCAGGTAAAGGAAGCAACCGGTCTTGATATTGTGGAATTGGAATATAAAAAAAACGGTTCCGAGGCTCAGTCCGCTGGTGAGGTCAAGGTGACCGTGGGCAAGGAACTTTCCCGCCGTCTTACTGTCAACTACGGCGTGGAGAACAAAAGCGGGATTGTGGTCCAGCAGAGTACGGCGATTTATAAGCTGTTTGAAAATCTGTCGGTCAATGCTTTCCAGGATACGCAAGGCGATTTTGGCGGAGAAATGCTTTACCGGAAGGAGTTCAGATAACGCTCATGACCGTTAAAAAAATGCAAAACAACCGCTGCACCATAAAACGCAATACCCCCCGTTGCTTTAAACGAATGCGGGCAAGCTTCTGCCTCCGGTGGCTTTTTTTATCGCTGATCACTGTCGTACTCATAACACCGGGTGTTCGGGCGTCCGAAGCGGATCCATTGATTGTCAGCCGAATCCGGATAGAAATAACCGCCAATACGGGGGATTTACAGCAATGGATACGGATCGCCGACAGCCTCATCTTACTTGAGGAGGGCAGGCCGTTCAGTGACGATCTGTTTGCAAAGTCTGTGTCGGCCCTGGAGGGTTGCGGTTTATTCGCATCCATCGATATCCCGGACCCGGATTGGTCGCTGCCCGAACTTGATATTGTTTTCCGGCTCACACCTCTTGTCCGCATTAAAGACATCCGGATTAACGGCGGGTTTCCGCTTTTGGAAAAAGAGATACACAATGCCATGACAATCGTCACCGGAGATGCATATCATCCCGAAAATTTTCCTGATCAGGAAAAACTGATTCAATCACTTTTTTCAGCCGAAGGGTACATCGATCCGAAGGTTATAATTACAGCCGAACAAGACCCTGATGACGGTCATTATATCATGGATGTGACTATCCAGAAAGGCGCCTTTTATCAGGTAGAAGCCGTCAATATCGAAGGTAACCGATCATTCTCCGATACCCGGATCAAACTGCGGATGAAAACCTGGCAGAGCTCTCTCTACTACGGCGAACTGTCGAGATTTATCCCAAAGGAACTGAATCAGGACATCAAAACCCTCCGCCGGTTTTATCGTGAAAGGGGATATGCGGATGCTGCCATCGAGTCGAGTGTGGAAAAAGATCCCCAAAGCGGGAATATTCGGATTCAGATTACCGTATCCGAAGGCCCCCGTTATGAAGTGGATTTCGAAGGGAATGAAGCGTTCTGGAGATTCAGCCTCAAGAATGACCTGGTGTTTTTTACCGACGGCAACAGAAACGGTTTTGGTATCCGAAAAAGCATCCGGAACATCGAAAAACGCTATCGAAAAGACGGCTATCCGGATGTGCGGCTAACCGCAAAGGAACCAGAGCCTTCTGATAACGGCAGTCTGGCTAATAACGGCACCCTGGTGAGGCCTCTTACTTTTAAAATTGAAGAAGGGCCGCGCTATATCGTGAAAAATATCACCATTAACGGTAACCGGGCTTTTGACGATGAAAAGATCCAAAAACAAATGCTTACCAACCTGCCAGGATGGCTGAATGCCGGTCAGTATGTGAAGGAAACCTTAGATGACGATATCCGCGCGATCAATGCCCTTTATCTGGAATCCGGTTATCGGAATACCGGCATCGATTATACCGTTGACCTTCAGCCGTCCCAGCAGAATCCTGCATTAATAGAGGTTTCGATTGTGATCGCGATTGAAGAGGGACCGAGAACATCCGTTTCAAGCGTATCCATCAAGGGAACCGTCCCCTTATCCCCAGACAGTGTGGCTGATAACCTGATAATGCCGCCCGATTCAGCGTTCCGTCAGTATCTGGTCAAATCCGAATGGATTGATTTGGCCGCCCGGATATCTGAAAAAGGATATCCCCATGTGACGGTTACACCGGAAATTACTTTCGGGCCGGATGAAACGCTCGCTGATATCACCTACACGGTCAATCCGGGACCTTATGTAGAAATGGGACAGCCCTTTTTGATCGGCAATTTCAAAACCCGGGACAGTATTTTTATCCGTGAAATGGAACTTGAAGCCGGAGATCCCTTATCGCTTTCCAAATTGCTCGCTTCCCAGCGTAATATCCGCAATGTCAATGTTGTGGATGCGGCTCGCTTTAAAACATTCGGGCTCGATGAAAACGTTGAACGAGTGGATATGCTGTGTGAAATTAAGGAACGGAAACCCTATTTTATAGAACTGGCTGCCGGATATGACACAGAACGCCTGCTTTACATGAAAACGGCAGCCGGCAACAGCAATCTGATGGGATTAAACAAAGAATTGCGTGTCGGCCTTGAATTGAGCCAGATCGGCTATCGGGCGGATGTGGGCCTGACCGAACCGCGTTTTTTTGGCACCCGGATTGTATCGGCCACGAGCTTGTATACCGAAGAAATTGAGGAGCTGAACAAGAACTTTGGCACCCGTGCCACAGGCGCTTCTCAGGGGTTTTCCCGGCCGCTGACGCAGTATCTTACAGCCAGCCTCAATTTCCAGATCGAAAATCGGGAGCAATACCCCACGGATGGCCAGCCTGTTCGGGCGTCCGAAGCGGATCTGTATGATCCCCGGTCCATATTGGTAACCACACCGGGCCTTGTCTACAACAGCACGGATTCTTTTGTGCGTCCCACCCGGGGCATGCGTGTATCCGTATCCGTAGATGCCTCCAACGGGCTGAAAAATTCTCTGGACAATTTCTTCAAGTACCGGCTGGATACCCGTTACTACTATTCGCCGGTTAAACGATTGATTCTGGCCCTTCACGGCCGGTTTGGCTATATTGACCCCTTTGACGGCAAAAGCCTTATTCCAGATGACCAGCTCTTTTTTCTGGGCGGTATCAATGATGTCCGGGGCTTTTCTGAAAACCGTCTCAGATTTGATGCAAACAACGACCCGGTGGGCGGCCAGACATCCATTCTTGGGAGCGCAGAAGCCCGCATTGATGTGGGGATGAACTTTGAACTGGCCGCCTTCTATGATACCGGCGCCATTCGTGACCCCTTAACAGGTGGCGGGTCAGATGATTTCCGATCTTCTGTCGGCCTGGCCCTGCGCTATATCACCCCCATCGGTCCCATCGGCGGCATGTACGGCTGGAAGCTGGACCGAAAGCCAGGCGAGAGCCCGGGGGCGTTTCACTTTGCCATTGGATATACGTTTTAACATTCGCGGATGGTATTCGGCCCCAGGGTTGATAAACATTTCATCAAAGACGGTAAGCAATAACAGCACCCGACATCTTTCTGTTTATTCACTGGTTTCAGCGGATGCCGGCGTCGGTGGCGCATCAAATTCAAAGGTTATGATAATATCGGCCACGGTGGCCCCGTTTCCAGGTTCGTGAACAATCAGCGGATTGATATCCATTTCCTTGATTTCCGGAAAATCAGTGACCAGACTGGAAAGCCCCACGATCAGTTTTTCAAGCTGTTCGATGTCCGCCTTGGGCTTGCCCCGGTATCCGTTTAAGATTTCATAGCCTTTAATGCTGCGGATCATCCGCCGGGCATTGTTCCGGCCGATGGGCGCCAGGCGGAAAGTGACATTTTTAAACAGCTCGACATAAATCCCGCCGAGCCCGAACATCAGCAGATGCCCAAATCCCGGCTGCTTGTTGACCCCCAAAATCACTTCCTGCCCGTTTGCCAGCATTTTTTCCACCAGAATGCCCGTGATAGCAGCTTTCGGATTATACCGCATGGCATTTTCCATGATCTGGGTGTAGGCAAGTTCAACGGATTCACGGGTTTTTAAACCAACGACCACCCCCCCGGCATCCATTTTATGAAGAATATCCGGGGAGATAATCTTCATTACCACCGGATAGCCGATGGCGTCGGCAATCCGTCCGGCCCCTGCTGCTGAGTCGGAGACCTCGAACGGGGGGGATTGAAAACCATAGCAGCTCAGCAGTTCGCTGCCGTCATGTTCACCCAGAATTGTTTTCCCTGATGCCCTGCAGGCGTCAATAATTTCTCTCGCCCGTTCACGGTTAAAATTCAGGTCATACTGGGGCATGATGCGGCGATTCAGCCACCGGGTGGCTTCATAGAGTTTTCCCAGAGACCGCGCGGCATTTTCCGGAAACATATACACCGGGACACGATTCTCCTGAAGCAGCTTAACCCCGTCAGACACATCCACCACTCCCATGAAACAGCAGATGATGGGTTTTTCCGTTTTCTGATAGATAGTGACAATGGCTTCGGCCGTACCAACGGCGTCGGTCATGGACTGGGGCGTCAATATCATTAAAACGGCGTCCACACCGTCATCTTCGATGACTGCTGACAGCGCATCCTGATAGCGTTCGCTGGAAGCGTCACCGATAACATCCACGGGATTGTTGAAATTGGCTGCAGGAGGCAGGCTCTTGCGGAGCAGTGTATCGGTTTGTGCCGTAAATCGTGAAAGCTGCAATCCGGATACTTCGGTCATGTCCGTGGCAATAATTCCCGGGCCTCCCGCATTGGTGATAATGGCCACCCGATTGCCCTTTGGTATCCGCTGGGCGGAGAACGCACCGGCATAATTAAACAGGTTGTCTACCGTATCGGCGCGAATAATTCCGGTTTCAGCAAAAATAGCGTTATATACAGCTTCGGAACCGGCCATTGAGCCGGTGTGTGAGGAGGCTGCTCTGGCACCAGAGGCTGTTTTTCCGGATTTGATCACTAAAATCGGTGTCGGACGGTGGCCCGAGGTAATATGTTTGACGGCATCCACAAAACCCGGCCGCAGGCGGAGTTCTTCCATATAGATCATCATCACGTTTGTTTCCGGATCTTTGTGGTAATATTCCAGAAGGTCGTATTCATCCACATCCGCCTTGTTACCGATGGAAATAAATTTAGAAAAACCGTATCCGCGCTCCAGGGCAAAGTCGAGCACAGCCGTGCACAGGGCGCCGCTTTGCGAAATAAACGAAATATTGCCGTATTCCGGCAGATGTGTTGAAAAACTGGCATTTAACCGGACATCCGGATGCGGATTGATCACCCCGAGACAGTTGGGGCCGACCAGGGGAATCTTTGCCTCCTTGCAGAGGCGGGCGATTTCAGCTTCCATTTCCGCACCTCGACCGCCCACCTCCTTAAAACCTGCGGATACGATAACGATTGCCTTGACCCCTTTTTGGATGCAGTCGCAGACCGCCTGGCGGGCGGCGTCGGGCGGCAGAATAACCATCCCCAGATCGATATTATACGGAATCTCCGAAACACTTTTATAAGCGCGAACGCAAAGGATTGATGTCGCGGCGGGATTTACCGGGTAAAGGGTGCCGGTATACCCGCCGCGCAGAATGTTGGCGAAAATATCGTGACCGACTTTTCCCGGCGTGGCAGATGCCCCGACCACAGCCACGGATTTGGGTGAAAATATGGGATCCAGTTTTTCCATGAGTATTCCTTTCCGGCAGTAATCAAAATCAAATCGGCAACCAAAGAGGCTGCGGCAACCCAGGCAAAGCGAAGGCGTTACTTCCAATCACCGTTGTTTATAAGGTTCATGAAAACCGGTGGCGCTCCGATGACATTGATAATGGGAAACAAACCGATAAAAAGTTGATATATTCAGATTGCGGTGCTCAGATTTTTCCCAGGATAAATTAGTTCTGCCTTGTTCTAATGCCGGCACGGTGCCCTGCCCTGCGAACCGGTCAATACCTCCATGCGTCTCAGGGACGGCCAGCGCGCCGGCCGTGTAATATGACAACAGGCCTATGGTTACAGGCGTAAGGGGCAGAACAGAATTACCGTGCATTTTTCCTCATCGCGTTTAATACTGCCGTGTTTATTGATATCGTTACGACCCCTCTTTGTACTCTATTTGCACTATAATTTAAACGCTTTTGTGGGAATAATGCGGTTTGATGAAATGCCTGGCCCGGGGCGACCCCGGACCAGGCCCGTCTCAGAAACATCCGCACAAGCGAAACGGTTTCAAAGGACATCACGTTTGAAAAGCAAAGATTGATGTTTGAAATGGCCGAGAAAATTTGTTTTTCTAAAAATACAAACGGTAGTTGAAGTTTTTTTTAAATTGGGTAAAATTTCTATCCATTGTGTGCCTTTATGCAGGCCCATTGGCGCGGTGGGCATAGTCGCTGTTTTTGAGTGGAAAACAGCTATCTTATGCCATTTAATTATCTCTTTTGAACGTAATTTCTTTCTGGCGCAGTTGCTCCTGAATGTACCACAGGGATAACTGAGATAACCCCTTACGGTTGCAATCCTGGCTGGCAACCGCAATCCGGATAATTGAACTGAAACACTGATGGAACTTTTTAGCGCTGCCGTGATGTTTATCAATAAAAAACCAATAACAATCTTATTCTGGGGGATACTATGAAAAAATGGATACCTGTTTTTGTGGTTCTTTTGTGGGCATGTGCCACCGTCGCGGTAACAGCGGATGATATTTCAAAAGAGGTAAACTCGAAAATCCGGGAAGCGGAAAACGCCTTTTTTGCCGGCAATGTGGAAGATGCCGCAAAACTCCTTGAAGCGGCACAGGCAGGACTTGAACAGTTAAAAAATCAGGATGCCTCCCACCGCAGCCTGAAAACACTGGAGACAAAGCATGACCGCCTTAAAAGCAGGATTGATCAAAAGCTGGATACCAGCACACCGGTCACGAAATCATCGACTGCATCAAGGTCCCCGGCTAAAACCGAAGAGAAAAACAGTCTAAGCACCGGTGCAAAAAACAATCTGGAAAAAGCTGGCCGTGATATGGATGCGGCCGAACAGGAAATTGCAAAAGGCGAAAAGAGTCTTCAGGCCGGGCAGTTTAATCTGGTTGAATCCTATGTTTTTAATGCCGACAGCAAGCTGAAAGATGCAACCTTGCTGCTGGAACGGGTGGTGAAAAGCAACAAGGCTGATCCGGACCACCCCGATGTAATTGCCGCCACCGCCCGCCGCAACGATATCGCGGCCCGTCTCAATGCCTTCAACCAGAAAGCCCGGGGGGATCAGACAAAAATCAAGGAAGCGGCAGCAGAGATACAAAAAGAGGAAAAAGAATTAAATGAAAAATGGCTGCCAAGGCTTGCGCCGTTCACCGATTCTCTCTCAGATTCACGTCTCCAATATCCTGGTTCCTACGACACAGACCTTCTTGCAAAACAGGAGTTATTATACCGGCAGGCCAGAGAGGTGCTTTCGGAGGCGGAAAAAAGCGTCCCCGCAGACAGGCAGCCCCATGAGTTGAAACAAGCAATGGAAAAACTGAATTTTGCCCTGCAGGTTTATGACGATCAAAAAACAGCAGATGGAAGAAACAGGATGCAACCGATCGCAGACACGCTTTCTTCCTGGGAAAAGCGGTTTTATGACAATCAAAAATGGGATGAAGATTCGGATATGGGGCTTTTTATTATTACCCCGGAAAAACTTGAGTACCAGAAAAAACAGATCGCGGAATTTTCCAAAACAGACCCCGATGGTGGTAAGCAGTTCAGCAGGCAGCTCCAGAAGCTGGAACAGGAAAATGTCGGCTGGACGGAAAAAAAGAAAAAGTGGATGACGCGCCCCCGACCGTTTCCAAAAGCAAAAATGACAGATACCGCCATGGAAAAGGATATGCAAAAGTTACTTAAGAATCGGGGGATTGAAGTAAAAGATCTTGTGATCACGGACAAGGATTGGTGGGTGCAGCCAGGGGAATTCAGGTATTTGAATACCGCCGTATTGTCAAAAGACAAAAAAGGCGAGTACTGGTTTAATGCAAGTTTTCGCCAAATGCAAACCCTTACCGGGTATGCAGCGACTGAAATATGGGATATTCAGGATATCCGAATTTCCTTGCCATAGATAAACCGCTGAAATGGTCTACCCCCTGCCCCGTTGCATAACTGTAATGGGGCATCATACAGACAGTCATTATTTCCGATGCTGAAGAGGGTTTCTGCAAATGGGATGCGGTAAGCCGGGCATTCCCGGGATGGAACCGGGATCTCACGCTAAAGGAAGCATTCCAGGTATCCTGCGTGCCAACATTCCAAAATCTGGCCCGCCAGATAGGTTATGATCGCATGCAACTCTGGATTAACAAAAATGGATTCGGTACCATACCGCTTATAAATCAGCCTCTGACGAGGGGATTCCACCCGCCTGTGATCCTTGTCGTGCACCGCTAAAAAGAAAGGAGACTAAACATGCAAGCACGCGGCCCGCTCATGATAGAGCATCGTTTGATTGAAAGAATGCTCGAGATTATCAAACGTGTTTTAACCAAAATTGAGGCTCAGAACGAGATAGATCCTTTGTTCGTGGATACAGCGGTCGATTTTATTAAGGTATACGCCGATCGGACCCATCATGGAAAGGAAGAAGATATTCTTTTCCGGGAATTAGACAATAAGCCGATGAATGAAAAAGACCGGCAAATTATGAATGCGCTCATCGAGGAACACGTATTCGGCCGTCAGACAACCAAAGCCCTTGTCGAAGCAAACATCCGTTACCGCAATGGGGATAATACCGCATTGGCAGAGATTTCCGCCAATCTCAGAACCCTTACCGAATTTTATCCCAGGCACATCGAAAAAGAAGACAAGGTGTTCTTCCCCTTATCCAGGGAGTATTTCACTGATGAAGAGGATCAGGCCATTCTGGAAGAATTCCTGGAATTTGACCGGAAGATGATTCATGAGAAATATAATGCAGTGGTTGATGCGTTGGAGATTTAATAAGAGCCTGAAAAAAATTCTGAGGAACTGTCACCAAAAACCTGACTTTAATTTTTCAAAAATTTTATACCCGTTCACGGGGTCAAAATTTTCAAATTTTCTTGAACCACTGGCCTGTAAGCGTTTGCAGGGTGCCGCAGATGCGAGGCGCCGGGCATGCAGACGTACCTGTCGTAATTCAAGTGCCCGGGAACAAAGCAGATGTGGTGACCTGTGAATGCTTACAAAATTTTTATTACATTCAGCCTTTCCTCCATGCTCACGAGGCGCTGAGGTGCAAAATCCTATGCAGGTTTTCTTGCGGTTACAATACCATCCATGTTCTCTCCCTGCCGGATCTGCCGGATATCGATATACCCGGCAGATTCCAGAGCGGATTGTATTTCCCGAAACGTATAGGTATCGCCGCCGTCGGTCGCCGCAATCATATTTATCGCAAAAACAGCACCGGCCGGGGGCATGGTGCGGCTTTCTTCCATGATATGGTCTCTGATCATCAGCGTCCCGCCCGGCACGATTGCCCGATAAATCTTTTTGTAAAGTTCCAGATTCTGCTCCGGGCTGTTCTGATGGATAATGGCGGAAAGAAGGGCAAGATCACACCCTTCAGGCAATTCATCACGATAAAAATCCCCACAGATCAGTTCCACACGGTCCTGCAGGCCGGCATCCCCTATTCTCGCTTCAGCCATAGATATTACCGGTGCCAGATCAAAAATCACACCGCTCATTGCCGGATTCTTCTCAAGAAACGCGATGGTATAGGTTCCGGACGCCCCGCCGATATCCAGGAGGTTGTGATAGGGTGACAAGTCAATGGATTCAGCGATGATTTTTGAAAGCCGGCGGCCCACCACATGCATGGCGCCGATAAAGGCATGGGTATTTTTTTCAGATTTCCGGGAAACGGGCACCCTTGCCGGATTTTTACCCTGAATCACGGTATCCGTGAGATGACTCCATGTGTTCCACAATTCATTCATGTGAAGCACCATGGGCAAAACAGAATCAGGATGGTCTGACGACAAAAACAGGCCATCAGATGTCAAATGGTAGTTATCGTTTTCTTTGGCAAGAAGCCCGTAAACGACCAGCACATCCAGCAGGCGGGTAACGGCCCTTAAATTAAGTCCAATGGTTTTTGCAATGGCTGAGACGGTATGGTTTCCCCGATGGATTTGGGTAAACAGATCCAGTTCCGCCCCTGTCAGGATAATGCGGCTTTGCATGAAGTCTCGGACTTTCCCTAAAGCAGTCAATGGATTTTCCATATGCGTTCCTTTGAGGGATCAAAAGCGTTCATAAAGCGTCAGGAAAATTCAAACAAAGGAATTTTTTTCGCTCGATATCTCTATATGCAATACAGATAGAATCGTCAATCCCAATGAATTCCCAAAAGCATTCTGGTTCTCATTTCAGACCCCTATGCGCTTTCCAGAATTGATATTCATAAGGCCACTCCGATTTCTGCCAGGATACCAATTCGTGCATCCGATCCTTGAATTCGGTTATTCTTTTATCCAGGGCGATCATCCGAAAGATGGTTGCGGCCTTGATCACTGAAGCCACAAAGTAAGACAAATACCGGGGTTTACACATCAGGTTATTGTGATTATATTTAGCTCTAATTGTTTTCTTCAATAATACCTGTAAAGGGTTTCAGGAGGTTTTTGCTTTGCCATCCAAACGCATTGTTTATTCACCGATCATGTTGTTTCTGCTCATTGGTTTCTTCACTACCGCGGGGGTGCACATTTCATCGCATGCAGCAGAAAAACCATACAACATCGTCATCCTGGGAGATTCCCTTTCATCAGGGCTTGGGGTGGAACCGGAACAGGCTTACCCGTCTCTCATACAAGCCCATTTTGAAAAAACCGGACTGCATCACATCAAAATTATCAATGGCAGCATCAGCGGTTCTACCACTGCCGGCGCCCTGTCCCGGCTCCAATGGTTTCTGCGGGTGAAGCCTAACATGCTCATACTGGCGCTGGGGGCCAATGACGGGTTGCGGGGGCTTTCCACAAGCCGGATGGAACAAAATTTAAGCGCCTGTATCGAACTGGCCCGGAAAAAAGGAATAACCATTATTCTGGCCGGCATGAAAATACCCCCCAATTACGGCCGGGATTATACCCGGGCGTTTGAAGAGACCTTTGAAAACCTGGCAAAAAAATACAATCTCGCCCTGATCCCCTTCTTGTTGAAAGATGTTGCCGGCAAACCGGATCTGAACCAGGCCGACGGCATCCATCCCAATGCAGTTGGGCATAAAATTATTGCCCGGACGGTTCTTGAAACCCTTTTGGAGCAGCTATGATCCTTGAACTGCAGGATATTGAAAAATCTTTTGAGCAGCCCAATGCCGGCACCATAGAGGTTTTGCGCAACATCAATTTTTCCATTGCCGCCGGTGAAACCAATGCCATTACCGGCCAGTCGGGCAGCGGTAAAACCACACTGCTCTCCCTGATTGCCGGCCTGGACCTGACGGATTCCGGCCGGATTCTGCTGGATGGGGAAAACCTTTGCACCATGAAGGAAAACCAACTTGCCAGATTCCGTGCCCTGAAAATCGGGATTATTTTTCAACAGTTTCACTTAATGCCCCACTTGACTGCCAGGGAAAATATCAGTCTGCCCCTGGAAATATTAAAGCAGGACAATATCGCCCGCCGCGTGGATGATATGCTGGAAAAAGTCGGCCTTACCAACCGGCAGGACCACACACCGGCGCAGCTCAGCGGCGGTGAAAGCCAGCGGGTCGCCATTGCCCGCGCCCTGATCATCAAACCCAAACTCCTGCTGGCAGACGAACCCACGGGCAACCTGGATATCCGGACCGGGAATAAAATTGCCGACCTTTTGTTTGACCTGGTTGAAAAAGAAAACAAGACCCTGATCATGGTGACCCATAACCTGGCCCTTGCCGGCCGGTGCCATAAAGTTCGAAAACTGGAAAACGGGAGCCTGGGCTGATGCTGTGGATAAAACTGGGCATCAGGGATCTTTTGAAAAACAAGGGATTCAGTTTTTTCTTTATCCTGAATCTCGCTATTGGTCTTGCCGGTTTTATTGCCCTTCATTCGTTCGGCCGCTCCCTGGACCGCCATTTTGACGCCAATCTAAAAGAAATCCTGACCGCCGACCTCGTGATGTCCGGCAGCCGCAATCCGGCCCCCGAAGACCTGGATCTGATAAACCGGTTTCTGCCAAAAGATCATGACCATTCCCGCCAGATCACTTTCTATTCCATGGTCCGCACCCGGACGCAAACCAAACTGGCCCGCATCGAGGCCATTGACAACCAGTATCCTCTCTACGGGGCCTTTGAACTGGAACACCACACTCCCAAAGATGTGCTTCAAACCCAACCGAATGTCTTCATGTCCAAAGATACCGCCCGTGCGCTTGGGCTGGAAACACACCCGGAAAGCGAAAATACCCTGACCATCGGGGACCAGACATTTGTCCTGAAAGATTACATCACCAAAGACCCTGAAAACGCGCTGACGTCATTTGAATTCGCCCCCAAGCTATACATGGGAATCAACCTGCTCGACAGCACCGGGTTGATCCGCTATGGCAGCCGGATCCGGGTATCGCATTTTTACCGGTTTGCGCCGGATACGGATGCAGCGGACATCAGCCGACGTCTTACAAAAGCGTTCAGCAACGCCTATAACGATCAACCGCCCTTTTCGATTTACACCAGCAAAGACGTCAACGCGCGGCTGGGAAGACTGACCCGGTATTTTACCAGCTATATGGGGCTTGTGAGTGTGGTCACCCTGTTTCTGGCAGGCATTGCCACCGCTTACCTGTTCCGTGGATACCTGGCCCTGAAACAAAAGGAAATGGCTATACTGATGAGTATCGGTGCGCTCAGGCAGCATATCTGGTTTACCATCAGCTTCCAGCTCATCCTGCTGGGAACGGCGGCCGCGCTTCTGGCCACACTGGCGTCTCTTTTCATTATTCCGGCATTTCCCGTGATATTTAAGGGCGTGATCCCGGCCAATGTCATCGTATCCGTCAGTCCGTCTGCGGTGGCCCTCTCCCTGGGCCTTGGCGTGGCCGGCAGCATTATTTTCAGCCTGCCGGTATTCATACAACTATTTAATATCAAACCCCTGCTCCTATTGCGGGGAAGGGTGAATCATACCCTGTCATTTTTCAAACAGGTTGTAAGCACCCTGCCCGGTATGGTTACCTTTATCCTGATCTCGGTTTATGTTGCCGGAAAGTTTGCAAACGGGCTGGTGTTTGTTGCAGGTTTCGCCCTTGCCATCGGGATACTGTTTCTGATCGGACAAGGGTTTGTCCGGATCTGCAAAAAACTGTCGCAATCGTCCACCCCTGCGGTAAAAATTGCCTTTAGAAATCTGTACCGGAATCAATGGGCATCGCTTTCCGTCTTTGTTACTATTGCCATTGGCACGTTTTTGATATCCCTGATTCCCCAGGTGCAAAACGGTGTGCAGACCGAAATTATGAAACCGGACGGACTGAAAATACCGGTCTTTTTCCTGGTGGATATCCAGGAGGAACAAAAGGATGCGTTTGTCTCTTTTATGGACACACACGACGGGGGGATATCCAATCTGTCTCCCATGGTGCGGGGAAGAATTTTAAAACGCAACAACCAGCCCTTTCACCAGGATACTGACGCGTCCCAGCGAACACGGGGCCGACGCCTGGAATATAATTTTTCTTTTCGGGAAACACTGGACCCCTCAGAAACCATTACAAAGGGAGAGCCCCTGGCTGCAAAATACTGGCAATGGGATTCCGATACACCCTTTGAGATATCTGTTGAAGAATCCTTTGCAAACCGGCACCGCATTGAACTGGGAGATATCCTGGAATTTGAAATCCAGGGCATCGGGTTGACAGGCCGGGTTAAAAATTTACGAAAGGTCCGATGGAACAGCTTTCAGCCCAATTTCTTTTTATTATTCCAAAACGGGGTGTTAAACGATGCCCCCAAAACCTACCTTGCGGCGGTTTCCCAGGTTCCCCCGGACCAGCGTCAGCCGCTTAAAAACCAGATCGTGGAAAAATTTCCCAACGTTTCCGTCATTGATGTGACGCAACTGGCAAACATGCTGCTTTCGGTTTCCGACAAACTTTCCCTGTCCGTCCGGTTTATGGCATGGCTGGCCATTGCCGCCGGACTGATTTCTATTTTTTCCATTGCCCGGCACGAAGCCTGGAACAACCGGAACCAGATCAATCTGCTGAAGGTGCTGGGAGCAGAATACCAGGCCATAAGGACCATCACCCTCCTTGAGTTCGGCTGTATCGGATGCTTTGCCGCCCTGTCCGCCATACTTCTCAGCTATGGGTTTTCCTTTGGTATTTCCTGGTATTTTTTTGACAGCCTCTGGCAGATAAATGCTGTAATGTCGATCTCCATTCTTGTTTTAACCACCCTGGTCTGCATGGGGACGGCACTTTCCGCCACCAAAAAGGTAATGGATATCAAACCCATTCATCTGCTCACCAGCAGCGGTTGATATGAAGAAGTAATCAAACAATTAAAGGATATGATGGATACTAAAGGGGAATGAAATGAAAAAAGTTAAAATGAAATTTGGATTATGCGCCGCCATTCTTACAATTGCTCTTTCGTTTGCAACTGGAGTATCCGCTGGCGAATCAGCAGAATGCGGCGACGAAAAGAAAGCTGACACAGCCTGCAAGGTTCGGGTGGAGGTGAAAGAAATCAAAAACCGGATCGTTGAGGGCAAAGTCCGCAATCACACCATCCGCATTGACCAGCCAAAAGAATTTGGTGCGGATGATACCGCTCCGACGCCGCCTGAGACCCTGGCATTCGCTTTAGGAAGCTGCTTTGTTTCAGCAGGGCGTCTTATAGCGATTCAGAGAAATTTGAACGTCATGGCTATCGGGGTTGTCGTCGAAAGTGAACTTGATTTTGCAAAGGCTCTGGGAATGAGCCAGGACAAGCGGGCCGGATTTACCGGATTCAAAATCACCGCAGACATCAATGCCGAGATGTCGATAGAAGAAAAGAAAAAATTCATTCAGGAAATCAGCTCCCGATGTCCAATGTGCGATAATCTGAACAATCCGACACCGATTTCTTATGAGTTGAAAGAGCAATGATGGCAGAGATGAAGTATTTTGCTTTTAAAGACATAACCCGAAGATGTTATCGGATGCAAATATAAGCCCGGTGCTTTTAAAAAAACCCGCCAAAAATCTCAACCCAGATATTGTGGTGTCCCGAGATGCCGACTATTGATCGGCATTATCGACAGGCCTCACTTTTATAATTTTCTGCAATAGTGAAGATTAAAAGTTAACAATATTATTTTTCCCAAAAATCAATCATTTCGAAAGTGCCTTTGGCTTTATCCACTGTGAATTTGGCATACAACTGCCAGCCGCAGTCGGAACAGCCCTTTGAGAAACTCTTATGCCATTTTCTTTTGCCATCGATAAGCACTTCAAAGTCTCCACTGGTCGCAAAGCAGCCCCCGTTGCCCAGCTTTAGAATGAATGTTTCTTCATCTTTCTTCCCCATATGGGATGATAAGGTTACCTTTCCATGACTATCCGTGGTGTGGTAAATCTTGGTCGTGTCAGTCTCTTTGTCCTTCCAGACCCACATATCGTCGTCTATATTCGATCCCTTTAAAACGATCGAATAGTCAACTTTCGGAATTTCCGTGCAATCCTTTGAGTCGTAGTCGCAAGCATAGCTCATTTCTGCGAGACTCCGATCACAGAGATAGCGCAGCTCATAGGCAATAAGAATGCCGGGGTTGTCTATCGACCAACTGGCCGCCTTTTCATCCGCAATCAGCGCTTTAATACAGTCGAACATACTCTGGCCGGAATTGCAGGAAATGTCCCGAGCCACCAACCCTGCGGATGAACCGCGTATTACATAACTCACCTCTGATTCATCCGCGATCTGCTCATATGTAAGACCGCTTTCTGCCTTAATTGAGCCATCTGTTCCTTTATAGGCGGCGTTAAGCGAGGCTTTCAGATCATCCATGCTCTGGCTTGATGTCATGGAAAAAAATATCTGCCGGCCATATTGCACGCTGGACACATAGAGCGGGGGGTTGTCGGCACCAATGGAGCCGTAATCATTGAAATCGGTGCCATTGTCTGCTGTCATTTTAAAAACAACCGAGGCCTCCCCGACCGGAATCTCATAAGTGACTGTATAATATATCTGCGTATACTTCAAAACCACGGTATTTTTTTTCTGCTCCTGATCTATTTTTAAGTTCGCACCTAAATCGGCCGGCCCATAACGCGCGTCAATGCCAAAATTAAACTTCAGCTCATCCTGGGAATATGCCTCCGTAGTGATATAGCCATCAGAAGTGACTGTCTGTGCGCCGTCCAGCGGCCGAAGCATATCTGCAAGCCCCTGATTGACATTAGCCCCCGTCATTTGATCAATTTCAATTGACAGTTCACCAGTGTGCGAACTGAGATTCTTCACATAGATAGTGCCGTCTGTGCGCTCAGCATTCACTAAACTAAAGTCACCGGTTGCAAAGCGTTTTCCCTGTAAGACGGCTCCGGGGAAAATTTCCGGATGGTCGAGAAAGGCAACGACATTGGTTAATTGACGTATTTCCGATTTTTTCCAGGAAGCAGGGGTGCACTGTATGTATCCTTCGTGTTTATCACCAGGGCAGGAGTCCGATACCGTACCATCCGAATCTGTGCAAACGGGATCACCGGGTGTCGAATCATCTGTATTGTCTCCTACGGGCAAGCGTGCATTTTTTGCTTCTTCAAGATGCTTAATGCCCTTGATACTGGGATTTAAAGGGGATAGGCCGGGCTCCGTTTGATCCGTTAAATCATCATCAATCGTGATCGGCTGAACCGGCACCCCATTATCAGCATAGTCAAGGTAATCGATATTTCTCGCGATTACATCGATTCCGGATTCAAGTTTACCAGCCAGTTGATGCTTTTCAGGCGATAAAGTTAAAAAAGGCCCTGATCCAGCGTCATTCAATGTGTAAAAATCAATTTGTTTGTCGTTAATCTCGGCCCGGGCTATGGGGTCATCGACTCTGCCAGCCGGGTAAATTAGGATATCATCGTAATAATGATCAAAATAGAGGAACAACGGGTCCATGGTTTCGACCAAGTCTTCGCCGTTGTAATAGGAAATGATCCAATTCCTGTCAAGATTCAGGCTTTGCATGTCAAGCGACTTATCACCGCCATTATCATCATCACATGCGGATAGAAAACAAATTAAAAAAAAGATAATAAACGCACCCTTTAAAGACATCAGAATATTTTTCATTTTTTCTCCTTCGTGCAGGATGATTTGCCAGTATTGTAGAGGTTATATCTAAAAATAAATTAGTCCCGAATAAGGTTTAAACTCTCGCCTTTATTTGATTTACGCATTCGCCTTATATCTGTATAGGAAAAAAAATGTTGAGTAAAGCATTTGCTGGTTGATCAATGTCAAAATTTTATGTGGGTTCTGTAAGTATATGACTTGAAATGAACTTCTTCCGATTGAAGGATTGGAAGCGTTTTGAGATTTTTTGATGAAATAATATTCGTTTTGAATGATTCAAAAAATCGTAAGAGTGGTTTTATCCTCAGTAACCTTAAAAATATATGCTACTCCAGCTTATTTCAAAATTTAATATGTTGTATCCCGACAAACTGAATAATACTGATCGGCCTTTATCGACAATCTACACTCCAGAAAAGTTTTGCAATACTGTCGTTTTAGACTTGTATTCAAAAAAACTTATCACCTTACCGCCATCACCTTATCCAATTCATCAAGATCCCACTGTAAATCCATCTCCTCAAAAAGGGGCCGTGCTTTTTCAAGATATGCTTCTGCGGTGATACCGTTTAGTTGTTTGAGTTTGCTGTTTGGCTCTAACAGGCGTTTGCCAACTTCAAAATAAGTGCGGGACAGCTCTACTTTTGCACCGAGACTTTCTCCCTCCTTTATAGATTTATCCCACCACTTGAGGGCTTTCCCATGTTGATTGATTAGCCAATAGTATCTGCCCATCAGTTTATTAGCCTCTGTTCTCTCCGATGCCACCTTTTTTCTGGCATGTGAAACTGCTATTTTCCCATTTTTAATAGCGGTTGTTTTATAATTTTTAATGCCAACCTCGTTCCCAGATACGATAGAATTCTCTAACATTTTCAAATTGTAAAAAAATTTTCCCATCAAATACTCACAGTACCAACTTGTAAAAATAGCATCTTTGCCTATTTTATGAACCAAATTTTTTGCGTCTTCTATAGTTTTTTCAGCAGCATCCAAATTGTTTTGCAAAACTTCTATTCTTGATTTAATTCCTAAAAGCTCTACTCTTCTGGCATCCCCGCTGGTTCTATCCTGCAGGTTAATGCCTTTATTGGCATAATTAATTGCATCATATGTTTTCCCTTTTTTCATTAAAGAGATTGAATTTAAAACCCTAAAAATCAGATTTAGCGTGTTCGTAATTGTATTCATCATAGATACTATTTAGCTTGTTTAGTATAATTTCACAGTTTTCAAAATTTCCCAGCTCAATTTCCATATAACATAAATAAAGTAATTGGCCGGTGATAAAATAGAAGTCTCCACTTTTTAAACCATTATTAATTATATCTTCATCAATATCTCCACACCAGTTCCCGGTATGGAAGTTATATGCATGCTCGGCCAATTTATAAAAATGAAGATATATTCCTTCAGTTTTATCTATACTTTTTCTGGCATATTCCAATATTTTTCTCGCAATTCTAAATGAAATACCGGAGACTGAAAAAATACCACTTCCTCCACATTGAAGATTAAAAAAGACTTGAGATTTTGAAATATCATATTGGAAAGATCGTTTTAAAACTTCAATATTTCCAATAAAGCATCGTTGTATATCAACAGAGGATAATGCTGTAGCCACTTTGATAGCTCTATTCATATTCTGATTATCCGATTCGGTGGGTATCTTTTTCTTGCCAATTGCAGGAATGTATAGATTTCTGACTATGGTCATTAAGTTTATGATGATTTTTGTAAGAATTAACAGTATATTTTTTTGTACTTTTTCACCCTGATTAATTGATGATCTGTCAAAGTAATCAACGGCTTCAACAAAAAGTCCTTTGTTTGAAAAAGCATAAGCAATATTTTCTTCCATCTCCGCAATTCTTTTTTTATCGACATTATCTCCATGCTTTTTAATATAGAGTTCTATAGCTCTTTGATAATAGTGAAGTGCCTCACTGGATGCCGAAGATTTCATTGCCTCTTTTCCTGCTTTTAGCATGTATTCTTCCGCTTTATCCAAATTATCGCCATTAAGGTAGTGGTAGGATAGAACTCCATAAAATTCATGCAATCTTTCTTTAAAAATTTTCTCTATAGAGGCAGCTACTTTAAGGTGAAGATCCTTACGTTTTTGCCCTAGAATTGACTCATAGGCAGCCTCTTGCGCCAAGGCGTGTTTAAAAAGATACTCCAACTCCTCCATTCTTTTCCGTTCACGGATAAGCTGGATATCTTTCAAATGTGATAATTTTCTATCTATATCATGAGCAGTCATTGCTACTTCTGTTAGTATTCGATGAAAGAAATTTCTTCCGATAACCGATGCAATTTTGACAAGGTCTTTTGTCTCCTCGTCAAGCCGGTCAATCCTTGCCATGAGCACATCGTTGATGGTGTATGGAATAACCATTGATTCGATCTTTTTTGTGACTTCAAATTTGCCATCTATTCTGACCACCGCTCCTTCATCAATAAACGACCGTACCACCTCTTCAATAAAAAAAGGATTGCCACCAGCACGCTGGATGATCTGATTAACCATTGCATGCTGGAGACCTCTGATATTGAGCATATTATTAATAAGCGTCTCACTCATTTGGTCGCTTAGCGACTGCAAATTGATTTCAACATAATAGACAGAAAGTTTTGCCTTGATGGTTTCTATTATTCTGTCGCCAGTTTCAGGATGATTGGGTCTGAATACATTGATAAAGAGAACCCGCTGTGTTTCTGTGAGACGGAACAGGAATTCAAGGAGTTCGATAGTGCTGTTATCTGCCCAGTGCAAATCCTCTGACACAATTACCAGAGGCCTCAGCTCACTTGATTTAATTATAAAATGCCGGATATTTTTAAATATCAATTTCTCAAGCGCTTCACCTTCAATACCTTTTATCCTTTCGGCGTGTCTACCAGAAAGTTTCATACCCATAAGGGTTGCCACAAAGGGAAAAATTTCATCTGAATCCAGCTGGCATATACTTCTGATTGCTGTTTCCAATTTGTCCAATGCTGTTGAGGCATTGTCCTCTTCTTTTATTCGTGCCCAGTTATTTAAGAGATTCGCAATGGGGTGAAAACTTAAATTTCTGCCAATGGAGATGGCTCTGCCTTCAAGGAAAGTAACACGTTTCATTATTTCTCTATTTCTAAGTTCCGAAATAATACGAGATTTTCCAATACCCGCTTCACCGATGATGTTTACAACCGAACCTTCACCCTTGATAGCTTTTATTACTTGAAGTTCGAGCGTGCTGAGATCCTCGTCCCTGCCCACCATTTCAGAAAAGATCTGTCGGTCATAACCTGCGCCGTATTTTTTTATCTGCTCGACAAGTTTATAAGCATCCAGCGGCTCTTCTTTTCCTTTCACCGTCACCTTGCCAAGTGGCTCAAATTTAAAAAACTGGCTGACCCGTTTATAAGTGATGTCCGAAACAAGAATAGTGCCCGGTTCAGCTAAGCTTTCCATGCGGGCGGCCAGGTTGGTGGTATCTCCGATGGCAGTATAATCCATCCGCAAATCGTCTCCAATAGACCCCACGATGACCGGCCCGGTGTTCAGACCGATTCTCATTTTGAAATCTATCCCGGATTTATTTTTTAATTCTTCACTGTACTTTTTCAAGGTGTTTTGTATGGACAGCGCGGCCTGGCAGGCGTTTTGGGCATGATTTTCAATGGCTATCGGCGCACCGAATAAGGCCATAACCCCATCGCCGGTGAATTGGTTGATGGTTCCCTGATGATTGTGGATTTCATCCATCAGGATTTTGAAGCACCCGTCCATGATCTGGTGGACTTCTTCCGGATCGAGTTTTTCAGACATGGATGTAAAACCGGCCACATCGGCAAAAAGAACCGTCACTCGCTTCCGCTCCCCTTCCATGGCGCTTCGGGTGGTGAGAATCTTTTCGGCCAAAAATTTAGGCGTGTATGAGTGAGGTTTGTTGAGGTCTATAGGAGGGGCTTGGTCTGATGCTTGAAAAGTGTGGCCGCATTCATTGCAAAACTTTGCGTCTTTAGGATTATCACGCTGGCATTTCGGGCATTTCATTTTATTAATTCTCGCTTGAAGTTGATAATGCCGCTATAACAAATTAGTTTATATTGTTGTCATCACCTTATCCACTTCATCTATATCCCACTGAAGTTCCATATCCAAAAACATGCTACGGGCTTTTTTAAGATATTCTTCTGCTGACATGCCGTTTAAGTCTTTGTTTTTGCTGTCTGGTTCCAGCAGGCGCTTACCGACATCAAAATAGGTGCGGGACAAATCCGGCCGAGCACCCAGTTCTTCTCCTTTTTTGATTGCCTTATCCCACCACTTGAGCGCTTTCATCTGTTTGCCGATGATCCAGTAATATTTGCCTATCAATCGAAGGACTTTGACATATTCCAATGCATATTTTTTTGAATTCTTTAAAGCCCTTTTTGCACTATGGCATGTCATTTTTTTAAGCTTTGAAAGATTTTTTTTGTCATTAGAAATGATGGCCTCTTTTAATAAGAATATGTCGATCATGAATTGAGCTATACGAAAGGGTTGAAGGTGAACTGGAGCTATAAATTTATGCTGTTTTATTATTCTTTTAGTATTAAATAAGGATTCATTGGCGCCATCAACATCATTTAACAGGATTTGTGCTTGTGCACTCCAGCTAAAGAACAATTGTTGGTCCAGTCCGCTTCCGTAGCGGCTTGAAAAAGAGATACCCTCTTCAGCCTTTTTCATGGCTTCAGAAAATTGGCATTCCCTTAATAACAGGTATGTTGTTAAAAAATCGACATAAATAGTTGCAAGATTATAATTGTAGGCAGTTGCAATTTCAGACATTTTACCAATAAGGTGTTGGGTGTTATCAAAATCACCCATATCTATTTTAACGTATGTGATAAATAGAAGATAATTTGTTACATTGAATAAATCCCCTTTTTTTAAAGCTTTATCTAAAAGCATTTCGTTAAAAGGTTCAATCTTTCCCCAATCGCCTGAGCAAATGTTTGTAAAATTATAAAAAAAAGCAAAAGCCATACGAATCTGAATATTTTCTTGATCCATTTTTTTATTGCAGATATCCAGAAATTTGTACGCCATTTTAAATGATAATCCAGCAAATGTAAGCGTACCGGCTGCACCTATAAAAAGACGGGTTGCATCAGGAAATTGCCGCCAATCAACCAAATAAACTTTATTAAATGCATTTATAGTTTGAAAAAAAAGTTCGAAATTATCAAAATAAACCAATGCTGTGCCACGCATAAAATATAATTCGAAAATCTCGTTATCCCTTTGAGAAGATTTTTGTTTTGCCCTTTTGAATATGCAATCAAAGCCAGCTAGAATAGGGATAATATTTTTTATAAACTTGATTGTGACGAAAAATCGGTTAGGAGAAGCATTTATATTCCAATATTCAAAGACTTTGTCGATGTGTTCAACGGCCTCTTCCCATCGGCATTTATTATAAAGGGCAATGGCAATATTTTTTTCAAACATGGCCAGTTTTTCAGGGTCTGCTGTGTCTTTATTGGATTGGAGATAGAGTTTTAAACCTTCCTGATAGTAATTCAATGCCTCGCTGGATGCAGAAGAACGCAAGGCCTCTTCACCAGCTTTAACAAGATAATGCTCTGCTTTTTTATAATCTTCAGCTTTCATGTAATGCAGCGCCAGCATCCCATAAAACTCATGCAGCCGTTCATTAAAGACTTTCTCGATTGATTGAGCCACCTGTAGATGAAGGTTTTTTCGTTTCTGGTGCAAAATAGAATCGTAAGCGGTTTCCTGAGCAAGGGCGTGCTTGAAAAGGTATTCCAATTCGTCCATCCGTTGTCGTTCACGGATAAGTTCGATCTGTTTTAAATAAGACAGCCGGTTGTCGATCTCATCAATAGAATTAGCAACTTCAGCAAGAATCCGGTAAAAAAAACTCCGTCCGATCACTGAGGCGACTTTGACAAGGTCACGGGTATTCTCATCAAGCCGGTCAATTCTGGCCATGAGAACATCATTGATTGTGTGCGGAATAACCATTCCCTCGATTTTTTCTGTGACTTTAAATACACCATTTGTTCTGACCACCGCCCCTTCATCAATAAACGATCGCACCACTTCTTCTATGAAAAACGGATTCCCTCCGGATCGCTGAATGATCTGATCAACAATTGCGTGCTGGAGTCCCTTTATATTGAGCATATTGTTAATGAGCATTTCACCCATTTGCTCGTTTAAAGGCTCTAAGTTGATTACAACGTAATAAACAGGGATCTTTTCCATGATGGTTTCGAGTATTCGATCACCGGTTTCCGGGTGATTGGGCCGGAACACATTGATAAACAGAATGCGTTGGGTTTCCGCCAGCCGAAAAAGAGATTCAAGGAGTTCAATGGAACTGGTGTCTGCCCAGTGCAGGTCCTCTGTTACAATTATCAGAGGTGTCAGCTCGGTTGATTTGATTAAAAGATCCCGCATATTTTTAAAAATCAATTTTTCAAGTGCCTCTCCCTCAATCCCTTTCACCCGTTCCGCGTGCCTGCCGGACAGTTTCATGCCCATCAGGGTTGCCACAAACGGAAAAATTTCATTGGTATCTTCCGGACACACACTTCTGATGGCAGTTTCCAGCTTGCTGATGGCAGTTGCCGAAGTATCTTCTTCCTTTATTCGCGCCCAGTGCTTCAGAAGGTTGATAATGGGGTGAAAACTTAAATTCCTGCCGATGGCGATGGCCCGGCCTTCAAGAATCGTGACTTTATTGATGATTTCACGTTCCTTTAATTCAGCAATCAGCCTGGATTTGCCGATGCCTGCCTCGCCAATCACATTAACAACAGAGCCTTCCCCATTAACGGCTTTATTAATCTGAAGTTCCAGTTTGTTTAATTCATTGTCCCTGCCAACCAATTCTGAATAAATTTGACGTTCTATGCCCAAGCGGGGCCGGTCGATTTTTTCTTTTGTCAGGATATATACATTCAGGGCTTCTTCTTTGCCTTTGACCTCGGTTTTGCCAAGGGGCTTGAATTCAAACTGTTGTGCCACCTGTTTGTAAGTATATGGACTGACCAATATTTTCCCAGGCTCGGCATTGGCCTCCATGCGTGATGCCAGATTCACCGTATCCCCAATGGCGGTATAATCCATCCGCAGATCATCGCCGATAGAACCCACAATGACCGGACCGGAGTTCAAGCCGATACGCATTTTAAAGTCTATCCCGAATTTGGTTTTTAATTCGTCACTGTATTGTTTTGTGGCGTTTTGTATGGCCAGGGCGGCCCGGCAGGCATTCGCGGCGTGGTTTTCCAAGGCTAATGGGGCACCAAACAAGGCCATTACTCCATCACCGGTAAACTGATTGATTGTTCCCTGATAGTTGTGAATCTCATCCATCAGAATCTTAAAGCATCCGTCCATGATTTGATGAACTTCTTCTGGATCGAGTTTTTCCGATATAGAAGTAAAGCCTGCCACGTCAGCAAAAAGCACCGTTACCCGCTTCCGCTCACCCTCAATGGCGCTTCTTGAGATGAGGATCTTATCGGCGAGAAATTTTGGGGTGTAAGAATGGGGACGGGTGAAGTCTATAGGAGACGTTTGGTCTGGCTCTTGAAGGTTATGACCACAGTTACTGCAAAATTTATGATCTTCAGAATTATTATACTGGCATTTCGAGCATTTCATTTTTTTCACCATTCTTGGAAGTCGTTTTTTCCCCAAAATGAACGTTGTGTGAAAAAATAAAAAATGGGCGAAACCGATATTAGGATCAGGCTTGCTGATTAAGAAAAGGAAAGGAGGAGAGAGTTTTTTTGCCCTTATTTGGACTAATAATCTTTAGTTTAAGGAGAAGCAGGCAAGTTTGTCAAGAATCCATTTTTATTACATAATTCAGACAAAGTTGCTTTGCTACATTGTGGCACAAATAAAATAATTTCTTACTGCGCATTTTTTAAAGTCTTCACAGCTTAAAATTTAACTACACTGAAGAATACAATAGCTTGTGCTCATCCTTAACGCTGGCTTTTTCATAATTTGCAATTCGGATGATTGATCTTTGCCAGGCTGCTGCAAAAGGCCTGAAAGAAATTAATGCGTTTCAAAATCACCGGGTCTTCAGGTGTCCTGATCCAATGATGCGGGGTCCTCGCCTTTTTTTTAAATTCCGCCATGTGCTGATGGGAATTCAGACGGAAGTTGACGTCCGCGGTCAGGCGGCTGACAACCGGGGCGTCTCCGTCCAGATCCTTTAAAGGTTTCCTGAAATGCATAGAAGCCATTTCAAAACCCCATCTAAGCGCCGATATCTGTGTTGCGGTCTTTCTCAAAATACTCACATATGCCTGATATGCTGCGTTTTTTCGAAAGCCCGCGCCGTGATCTCGAAGCTGATCTGAGGTTTTGAAACCGCTTCTAACGCACCCCTTATGCCATGCCCCGTCGCAGGTCTAGGGATTTCTTATTTCTGAAAAATCCCTGAAAATAAAAGCAATTTCCCCGTGGGGATGGCTGCTTGAATAAAAAACAGATGCCAGTTTTTTTAAACACTGCCGGCGGACTTTACATCACCGAAATCTTCCGGGGCCCCTTCAGATATTTCCTCCCCGGCGCAACAGAGTCCGCTGTTCCGCCTTCCGGATCCGATCCATCTGCTCGTCTTTGCGCTTCCGCGCTCCCTCCAGCTTCTGTGCCATTTCCACCGCATCCGCCGGCTTCAGCAGGTAATCATACGCTCCCAGCTTCATCCCCGCCACCGCTGTCTCAATGGCCCCGTGACCCGTCAGCAGAATCACCTCCACGATGGGATGGCGCTTCTTGATTTCTTTCAGGGTCTCGATCCCGTCCATCCCCGGCATCTTGATGTCCAGCACCACCACATCAATATCTTCTCTCGATAAAATATCCAGGCTCTCCTGGCCGCTGTAAGCCGTATACACCCGTTCTCCCGTCTCCTGAAGACGCAATGAAAACATCTCTACAAAATCCCGCTCATCATCCACTATCAGCACCTTGGTCGGTATTCTTATCATTTGGATGCTCTCCTTTCCATGAAACAATCCGTCAGGCGGACGGCGGATTTAAGGCGCCGTCCGGTCCTATTGAATGAATTATGTCTTCCGCCGGTCACCTTCGGCTTTTATACCAGCCCTAAAATATTCCACCATACTGCCGCCACGATGACAAGGATTCCCAAAAGGATTGGGGTAGCCAGGGCTCCGGCCTTGGAGAGATCCGATGCTTTGAAATACCGATAGCTGTAAGCAATGGCATTGGGTGGACATCCGATCACCAGGAGCATGGCAAAGGATGTGGCCATCCCCAGACCCAGGGCCAGAATGGTAGGATTAATTCCCTCCATCTGCGCCATGGGAATGACAATGGGCAGGATCAGGGCCGCCGCCGCCACGTTGGCCATGGCATTGGTCACCAGGGCGCCGAAGACCCCCATGCCGATAAACAGCACCAGCCACCCTTTCCCCTGGATCAGCGGGAAAAACATGTTGGCAAAATAATCCGCAGCTCCGGAATACCCCATGGCCAGACCTAAGGAAATGCCCCCGCCGAAAATAAACAGGGCCGTCCCCCATTCCAGGTTGTCGTTGATATGCTCCCATTTTATGACCCCGAACAACACCAGGGCCGCCACCCCCAGCATGCCGGTGATGGAATAGTCGATGCCGTGAAGCCCCTTGGTCAACCACAGGCAGAAGGTGATACCGATGATGGCCAGGGTCTTCTTCTCCATGGGGGTCCAGGGCCCGATCTCCTCTTGAAATGAAGGAAGTTTGTATTTGGCAGCATTGGGCCGGTAAATGAGATACACGATGCCCACGGCCGCCGGCACAGTTAGCAGCGCCCCGGGCAGTGCATATAGGATCCAGTCAAAAAACGTGATCTCAATACCGGTATATTCCTTTAAAAAGGCTGCCGCCACCATGCACCGGCCCCCGCCGATGAGGGTGCCCATACCGCCGCAGGAACAGGCAAAAGGAAGTGACAGCATCATGAACTTGGCGGTGTTGCTGCCCGGCTCGATGTTCGCCGCCCGCATCAGGGGCAGCATGGTGACGATACCGATGGCGCAGGCCGCCGCGTCATGCATCACCGTAGATGCATATCCCAATCCCAGGCAAATAATAAACGTAAAGCGGGTTACATTGTCTCCGGCCTTTTTAATGATAAAATACCCCAGCCGTTTGGTAATGCCGGCTTCATCCAGGGCAATGGCAAAAATCAGGCAACACATGATGAACAGCACCACCGGATGCATATACGGGGCCCAGGCGTCCTTGGGGTCGGCGATCCCCATGACCACCAGGAAAACCCCGATGCAGATGGCCGTGATCTCCAGCGGTATGGGCTCCACCACGAACAGAAAAATCAGCACCGCCAAGACGGCCAGAAAGCGTTTGGCGGTGGGGGACAGGCCGTCCACGTAATCCACGGAGATTTTTCCACCCAGGCCCGCAGCCTGCGCCTTTAAATAGGCGCCCGTGGCCTCGGGAGCGCCGGGATTCCTGGCCGTCAGCATATAACCCCCGTCTTTTTTGGCCGGGTCACCGGTTACCTGAAAATGGGCGGCCACAACACCGGAAAGCGCATGGGCCGCATCTCCGGAAATTTTAAATTTTGTTCCCTCGGGCCGGGGCAAGAGCAGCACCACCACCCCCAGCAAAAGGCCGATACACAGCTTGAATCCATTGGATTTGAAAAACATAGAGGCTCCTTATCGGTATAAAAACCTTAGCTAAAAATGATTTTTCAAAAATCACCATACACAACCTTTTCCTGATAAAAACCCCATACCCGATGGAATGACCACCGCCACCGGCCGGGGAATCGGACTCCCGATCAACCATAATCCATCTCAACTTTTTTAAGCCCCCTGATACTCCGGAAATACACCGCCGTATGGTTCCGCGAAAATCCGAATTTTTCCCTGATCATGGTTTCCGTTTCCTTTAAAAATGGTTTCAACCGTTGCTGACGCCTTCAGTATTCCACCCGCTCACAATTGGAAGAATCTCAATGCAATCCACATGCCATGGTCAAGCATATATCCCGCCGTTTAAAACCATCTGAAATCAGACAAAAAAAAAGCGGCTGTCACCAAGACGGCAGCTTTCTGTCGGTTTCAGTGCCAATTTTCTTTACAGCGCTGAGAAATTTTTTCATCCGATCACCCGGGGAAGTCCGGATGGGTATTCCAGGGCTGAAGATCAGATATTTCCTCCCCGGCGCGGCAGGGTCCGCTATTCGGCCTTCCGGACCGAAAAAAAACAAATTGCCTTAAAGGCTCTGTTTAGGGTGGGACAGGAATGGGAAAAATTTTAAAATCTCTGAAAAAAACAAAAAAGGGTTTACAGATTAAATTCTGTAAACCCTTGTTTAAAATGGTGCCTAGGGCCGGAGTCGAACCGGCACAGCCATTAAGACCGAGGGATTTTAAGTCTATTTTTTAACAGATTTAGAATGAAATAATATGATTTCATATGAAGGACTTTTATATTGATATCATTCAAAATAAATGATAACAAGGCTCATAAAAAATAATTTTAAATCACATTATTTCACCAGAAAAGTTGGCACAATGTTGGCACAACTTTTATGCGAATGAGGCCGAGGGATGAAATACAAATGGTTTTCCACTAGTACCGCCGGAGTCAGATATCGTGAGCACCCGACCAGAACGCACGGCAAAAAAAAAGATCGATATTATGTTATCAGATATCGAAAAGAGGGTAAAACAATTCAGGAACCCATAGGGTGGGCTAGCAACGAGGGGATAACACAGGCAATTGCAACCGAACGTTTGGCAGAAATTAAGCGTAATATTCGAAAAGGCGAAGGGCCACAAAGCCTTCGGGAAAAAAGAGAAATCGCAGAAAAAAAGCGAATTGAAAAAGAGAAAGAAAAAAAGCGAGAACAAAAAGACGCTTTATCCTTTGGTGATTTTTTCACAGATACATACATAACAACTGCTGAAACAAACAAGCCGGAAAAAACCATTAAAAAAGAAAAGGGGCATTTTGAAAACTGGTTAAAGCCGATACTGGGAAAAATTCCATTAAAAAAGATCCGACCTTTACACCTTGAACGGGTAAAAAAAAATATGATAGATGCCGGAAAGTCCGCACGAACAATACAGCACGTTTTTGCTACTTTCAGGCAATGCTGGAACCATGCAAAAATTAATGGTCTTGTTTATACTGATACGCCAACGAGGCAGGTAAGAATACCACCCATAAATAACGATCGTCAGCGATTTCTCACTTATCAGGAGTCCGACGATCTTTTAAAAGAATTAAAGTCCAAATCAAAACAGCTATACCAGATGGCCTTTTTATCACTTCACTGCGGTTTGAGGGCCTCAGAAATATTCAATTTACAGTGGAAGGACATTGACGTTCGCAGAGGACTGCTCACTCTCTGGAATACAAAAAACGGAGAGACAGGCTTTGCTTATATGACCGGTGACATAAAAAAAATGTTCGAAGCGATGAAAAAAGGCAAGCCGGATGAGCTCGTTTTTAAGGGATATGGCGGCAAAAAGATCACCGAGATATCGAATTCATTCAAAAGAGCCGTTGACAAACTAAAAATGAATGATGGTATCACAGACAGACGTCAGAAAATTGTTTTTCATTCTTTACGGCATACATATGCAAGTCGTCTAGTTTTATCCGGCGTTAGTTTGTATACTGTACAGAAGCTCATGAGACATTCAAATCTGAAAATGACAGAGCGATATTCCCATTTGAATGATGAAACATTACAGGCAGCCGTCAAACAGATGGAGCAACAGCAGCAGAAAGCGCAAGTGATATCAATAACAAAAGAAAAAGAAAATAAATAAGCTTTTTTCTGAATACTCGTTGGCCTGAAATTGTTTCGAAAATTTCTGCCGAAAGTTAAAACCAAAAGCCTCATCAAAAATGGGTGCATGAGAGCATGCACCCATTAACAAAAAAGCAAATCAAACTTTTTTTGATAACATTATTTTAGTTTGATTCATAATATTCATTGGATTCTTCAATTTCTGACCTTTCCCGCAGCCATTGCACAAAAGCTTTTTTATGATATCCGGTTTTCCTCCCTGACTTGATTCTGCCGGCCGGCCCCTCCCCCCTGCAATCAAGGTTGGCCAAATACCCGGGACTTATCAAACCCCCGGTAAAAATCTTGATTTCAGTCCTTGCGATAATCTCACTCGGCCAGCTGTCTGCCATTTCATCAAAAACATCTTTTACAACCTTCATTCAAAATCCTCCTTTAAAGAAAAG
Source organism: Desulfobacterales bacterium (assembly GCA_963675805.2). Taxonomy (GTDB): domain Bacteria; phylum Desulfobacterota; class Desulfobacteria; order Desulfobacterales; family Desulfosalsimonadaceae; genus SURF-3. The sequence continues at coordinate 41,310 of CAXXNU010000013.1, forward strand.
AATCAACAAAAAATCTACTGAATTTTAAAATTTGCTAACTGGCAAATACAATGGCACCGGATGATTTGAAAGAGTCATTTATCCAGTGAAGTGATCATTTATTTGTTATTGTGATCCTATAGGTAATTATAGAGTTGCGAATTAAAATAACCAGTGACAAAGGAATAAAAAATTCTATTTTGAAAGTTAAAACTGAATATAAAATATAAAATCAAGTACTAATATGAATAAAATTTTTGATAATCAGATTTTCTAAATTTGATTTTGTGAGATTTTATCATTTTATTTAATTTAGTTTATCATTTAGTAATTAAAACACACTTCATCATCAATTCATAGTCTTGAAAATTTAGAAAATTATAGCTTCAAAAAGTGATATATAATTGAAAAATTTAAATAATATTAATCTAATGGAAATGCATCTGATATTAATAAATTTTTGAATTTTTTGTTTAGTAATTCATTTATATTCACGTTTACGTAAAAGTTATTTCTAGTTTAAAAATAAAAATATGACTTTATAGAATATAAAATATTGATAATAAATGTTTTAATAAAATTTAAAAAAAATAATTTAAACTATATCTGAGTAAAATTGAAATTATAAACTTGACAAGATTTTCGATTGGGCCTAAACAAAAATACTTATTATAACGCAGTGCATTATTTTCATGATTGTCCATGAGGATAGTGTTGCGATAACGGTTTTTGCATGGTTAGCAAAGCGTCCCGCCAGACTGGTTTATGACCAAGCAAAATCCTTTGCAGAACTTTTCATTTTAATCACGCAAGCCCCTTAGTTGTTTCAAAACAAGCAGCCTTCAAATCCATTTTCCACGATACTTGAATTCAAAAAACAGATCGATCAGCTGATCCGGATTTCATCATCAACAGGAGGACCACTTGAATGAATAGAAACGCAAAGGTAATTTCGATTGAAAAAATTGATATCGACAAAAAATTTTATCCCCGCTTTCAGACCGACAAACAACGCGTCCGGGAATTTGTTCAGGCAATGGAGTATGGCGAATTTTTTGAACCGATAAAAGTGGTGTATGACAAAAAAACAGGACGGTATATTCTCCTGGACGGAAAACATCGCATGGAGGCAAAGATAATAAGAGGTGAAACCAAAATCGAGGTCTATATTTTAGATATTCCGGAAGAGCACGTGTTGCTAAATGCAGCAAGGTTAAACGATAAGAGCCCAAAACCCCTTACCCCGGACGAAATAAAGCATGTGATCATCTCTGCATGGCGTAATGGTGTCAAAGATACTGATGACATTGCTAAGGAACTCGGACGAAGCCAGCGATGGATTGAGATGGTATTAAAACCAGTCCGGGATGAGGAACGAAAAAAACAAAAAGAAAAAATCTTAGGTTTTTACAATCAGGGAATGACGCAACGGGAGATAGCTTCTAAAATTGGTATCTCTCTTGGACGAATAAATGAAATAATTAAATCAGGTGACAGATTTAATGATGCAGCCTTCCATGAAGTTAAAAAAATTGTTTCCATCGCCGCGGCTGAAAAAAACGATGATCCAATGTTCGGGAAACGAAGTCACTTCGTTTCCCGAACATCAAATAAAAACAATCATATCGAAAGGTTGGAAAGCAGCTTAATTGAACCCACCCCGAATTTTATCCAGGAAATACCAAAAAAGCCACTCAAGCCAGAGCCCGAATCAAAACAAAACATCGAATCCGCCCAAAACCAAATTGGATTTGTGCCAGCTGAATCAAAAACATCACCTGCACCCACCAAAGTGTTCGGGAAGGGAAATGATTTCCTTTTACGAACACCTGATAAAAATAATGACATAAGTTTTGTATCAGACACACCAGCAAAAACCTCATCCAAACCCACGCCTGAATCTTCCCCACCAACAGAGGATTCCTCTCCCACAGAAGAAATATCTTCTGCTCAAAAATCACCATACCCCAGCTACCTTGACCAGATTGACCTGTATAACGAACTTCCTGTAAATTGCCAGCATGCCATGCGTGCAATGGAACTTGCCAAGCACTACAAGCTTGATGTCATCGATATTATCAAGGAAATTAATGAACCTGTTCTCTGGACCAGAAAAGTCCTGATGGCGGCTATTGCCCTGTCCTTGATGAAGGGAGATTATATGGAAGACGCCTCCCACGTTGAAACCGCACTGGGAATAGGCTTTGATGTGGCCAGAACGATTCAGGATGCCCTGCCCTTCAATACCATGCTCTGTCCGGTAGCGCCTGAAATGGCGCAATGGATGGAGGACAATATTTCAGCTAAAGATTTGAAGGTGATCGCGGCCCTTACCGGCGAAAAAGAAGACGACCTTCCATATCTGCTCAGAAAAGAAAAACCACCATCTAAAAAACGGCATTTTGAAAAACTGCCGGATGAATACAAGGATCATCTCAAGACAAATGTTCAGGTTCTGAGAGAACTGCGTACTCATTCGCGGAATCATATGTTTATGGGGGATTCCGCAAAACAGCTTGTGGGCCACCTGAACAAAAATATGACAGCAATGAATGAAATATTTGAGGCGTTACGGGAGCAGCAAATTTTTTAATAAAAACACATCGCAGCCAAAAAACAGCTGCAGAAAGGATAACCGCATGAATCAGCAATCGCAATTTGTAGCATTTGTCAAATCGTTAACCCGCAAACACCAGAAAACCTTGAGCTATTTATCACAAAATGAATTGGAAGCTGAATGCTGGTCTGCAGTTGCCACCGCTATTTCCCGGTGGGACGGCTCCAAGGGACATCTCAGTTCCTGGGTTTATACAACCGTGACAGGCCGGATAAAAGATTTAAAAAAACGGCCGGTATTCAAAACACACAATTATATGCAGGTGGAATTGTCGCAAATGGAAGCAACCGGAAAGAACAGTCCCAGCGCCATTTCTTTGCTGGTCCATTAATCCGAAAATCGATGATATTTACAAGCGATCAAGGCTCACAGCAATAATTTCACCTTTTAATTCCCGCTGCAGCGCCCGGAGAACCTCCTGATCAATCCGGGCGCTGCTTTTTATCCAGGTTTTTCTACCCCGTATTCGTTTTATTACCTGAATTTTCAGCCACGGGCAGTCCCTTCTGATCAGCGCTGCTGGAAAATTCTTGCTTCCCCGGGAAAGATACACCGAGACCGTCGATTTTTCCCGGATCACTTTGGTTACATAAAACCATAAAACAGATTTTTCCTTGTAAAATGAAATTTCAGCCGGCACCCATTCCGGCTTTAGCATGAGTCCTCGCATATCATCATCCAGATGAACCCTTATCCTGTGGTCGTCCACCTCATCAACCACCCCCTCCACCGCCTGGTGAAGTCTGGTTTTCCATCTGTCATACAAAAGACTGGTTTTAATGGCAGTGAGGTTTATCGCAAACAACTGCCCGCACCGGTGAATAATATTTTTAGGAAGCTCTGAAAATAACAATTCAGGATACACCTGATCCAGGTTTTCACATTCTTTTTCTGAAAACTCCTGTAAAGCCGGAAAAGCAATTTTATCCTCCAAATCAACCGGACATTCGGGAATCCTGTAATATTCACACACCGCCTGCTCCAGAGCCAGCGCAAAGGCATACTTTACCTGCGCATCCGGCAATCCAGTTCCAGATCCCACAGCAGTTATCAGTTCATGCATTTTTTCCCGATCGTTTTAATCTTTTTTTGAATTACCGTTAAAAAAATCGTCCTCGCTCTATAATTATATATAGAGGGACATTTATTTATCCGTATCCCCAAAAAATATCTGGCGGGCGGGATACGGACGAATTCAGGGCTTGCAATCACCAATTTCAAATCCAAGGAGAATTCAAATGACTGAAAAACAGCAGGAATCCCCTTCCCGGTGGGAAATTCTGGCCCGGGAACGAAACGCCCGGGTGGTGCTTTGCCACACGCCGGACACCTATACTTTGACCGAACTGACACGGTCTGCGGACCGCGCCATGCGTGCCCTCAGGGACCGGACATTTACCACCCTGGCCATTGAAGATGTGAGCCCTTTGTTTGAAGAGTACAACCAAACCCTTATCGGCCTGCATCAGGTTATCCGGAAAATAAGCCATCTTGTGGACATCCGGTACAAAACACCGCGCATGATCGCCCGGATGGTTGGAAACAAAGAAAATGGTGAGGATGACGGTCAACCGGCAGACGAGGATGAAAAATCCGATGAACCTGAAGTAGACCCTGGCAAAATTACATCAGCGCTGCGTTTGTAGGCAGCTAATTTCAATTTTTTTACCATAGTACCCTTGTACTGTGCGTCGCCCGTTTGAATATCCATTTTGAATATCCATCGGGACAACGGACCTTTCCGGAAATCCCCGGAACGGCCCGATAAAGAACAGGTTGAGCGAATTTAACGATCAAACTTTTTTGATACGCTGCCCTGGGGATTTTCCTTTTTTGAAATAGTTTTCAAAAAACCGGCGTTCGCTGCTTCCGGTGCAGATGTTTTGACAAAAACAACAGGTGAAATGCGTCCGCAAACCTTGGACGGGTTTTACCGATGAAAATATAAGGCTCCCGGATTTTTTTTACCGGAATGCATCAGAAAATTGTCTAAGGCAGGATAGTTGCCGGTCTTAAACATTTTTCCAGTGCATGCGGTAAAGAGGTCCGGGATTTTTTTTAACCGCAAACAAGAAAATTCAGTAAACACCAACCTCGAAAGGAGAAAAAAGATGATCAACAAAGTATTTTTAATCGGCAATGTTGGCAGAGACCCGGAAACCCGAAATCTTGAATCCGGTGGTTCCGTCACCAGTTTTTCCCTTGCCACCACCATGGCATGGAACGACAAAAAATCCGGTGAAAAAAAGGAACTCACTGAATGGCATCGTATCGTGACATTCAACCGGCTGGCAGAAATCTGCGGCCAGTATCTGTCCAAAGGGAAGCTTGTTTATGTTGAAGGAAGGCTCCACACCCGATCCTGGGAACAGGATGGAGTGACCCGTTATGTAACCGAGATACGGGCATCTCTTGTCCAAATGCTCAACTCGAAAGAGTCTGACAGAAGAGGACACACTGCACAGCCTGCGGGAAACAACCCGCCGCTACCGCCGGATACTTATCCGATGGATGACGACATCCCCTTTTGAGCGGATTTTCGTCAGAAACAGAGTTGTCCTTCAGCACACATAAGACAGGCATGATCACAGGGAGCGAATGCAAATTGATGCACGCTCCTTTTTTATGTTCATTTCATGCCCAGGGCATTTAAGCATCAGACAATAAGGGGAACATGGCGATTTTCGCGATGCTCCCTTTTTTTGACCCAGAAAATAATGACTCACTTTAGGAGGAAAAGACCCATGAAAAAAGCGATTAAAACAAAAAAACAAAAAATGCTCAGGCTCCTGAAACCCATCAACGGGGTCTGGCAGATCGTGGATTACGGCGTACCCTCAAAAGCGGCCGAATACGCGGCCATGGGGTATCTTGTGGAACAGAAACTGAAAATCAAGGAGATATGACATGGATTTCATTGAACTCTTGCGACAGGGACTGATGAAACTCAATAATGACAGTGATCTCGGGGATCGAAGCACCTATGTGGGCTCCAGCGATGTGGCCGGATGTCCCAGAAAAGCCGTGCTGTCAAAAATCGATCCGCCGGATCAGGAACTATCCACCCTTATCCGGTTTTCCCGGGGACATCTTGCGGAACAGCTCATCATATCAGCCATTCAGAATACGCCCTATAAATGGGAATACCAGAAAGAAGTGACTCCCCGGGATCAACCGTTTAAAGCGCATATCGATTTTGTCTTTAACGGCAAAAACGTTTTGATGATTCTGGAAGTTAAAACCGTTTCATCCATTCCATCGACGGCATATGAATCCTGGATTCAGCAGATTCATTTTCAGATGGGGCTGCTTCAGGAAAAATACCCGAAAAAACATGTCCGGGGATCTGTGCTGGCCATTGATTTAAATGACGGCAGAATAAACCTTTTTAACGGGTTTGAATATGATTCCATGCTGTATGAAGGCCTTTTGCAAAAGGCATCCCACATCTGGCAATGCACGAACGACATTGAAGTGGAACCGCAAACCCGGACCGGTCCCCTCTGCGCCTGGTGTCTGTATCGTCCCGGTTGTCCGGCCTATGACCACAATGTGGAAATTCCGGAACTGCCTATTGAAGACGAGCTGAACACCTATCTCGGACTGAAGGCGACAAAGAAAAGTTCTGAAACCGAACTGGCAAAACTGGCCAACTTCCTGCGGTTTGCCATTGCCAATGCCAATCCCGATGGAATGGCCATTAAAGTCGGCCCGAATGTGGTTCGAACCAATGACAGGAACTGGATTCTTGTCGAGTAATTTAATCCAGCTAAAGAGAACCAGCAATTCATCCCCCCTGTCCTTTTACAGATATCCCTGTTTTCAAGTTTTACAGTCATTCATTTCATCAGGATACCTGTTTTTTTTGACAGGGGAACGAAACAAGGAGGAGTTATGCCCGTTACGATTGAAAAAGAGAGCAAGAAAACCGGCCAGGTTATTAAGAAAATCTACGAAACCGTTGCCGAGCGCGTACAGAAATTCCGGGAAGTCTGTCCGGTCTCCGAGGGTTGGGCGCTGACCACAAAAATCACGTTTCCCAGCGAAAAAACCGTGCTGGCCATTGCCCAGATCATTCATCCCAAGGAGTCCGTGGTGGCCACCGGCACTGCTGAAGAGGTACGTAATGTGAATTACATCAATACCACCTCAGCGGTTGAAAATGCGGAAACATCCGCCATTGGCCGGTGTCTTTTTGCGGCCGGGTTCGGTGGTGGAGAATTCTGCTCCGCGGATGAGCTCATGAACGCACTGAAGCGGCAGGAACAGATTAAAAAAGAAGAGCGAAAAGTGATTGACGGCGGCAACAAGTCTCCATCCAAACCGTCTCAATCCAGACAATCACAATCTTCCGGTAAACAGTCTGCCGCTCCCGGTACATCAAACCCGGAAATTCTCGGGCCGCGGCTGAAAGGCATTACCTACCGCCGTGAAGGGAATCTTATCGTTGCCGAAGGCAATACCTTTCCGGTGCGAGGTGTTCTGGACACAGCCGGATTCCAATGGAACCCCGGTATGAAAGCCATGGCAAAGGAGGTGGTTGCATGAAGATAAACAATGGAAAAACCAGAGACAGTTTATTTGGTGAGGTGATTTATACCTATACCCGAAAACAGGCGGTAGAGGATGGGTGCCAGGTATTGCTAACCGGTGAGAATGCCGAGCTTGCCCGGGACATCGGATGGAAATATCCAGTGTATTTTACACGAGGCGTATGGGATCTGATCGAACACGCAGCTGCTTTTGAGGATGACCCCAGCGATCTTACCGGCATTTTGTGGGACATTCTTATGATGGCCCGTTTTGGTAAGGATGTTACTGAAGATTTAAGAAAATTTTATGTCACCATCCGGATCAACGATCGGCCCCGCCGGCGCCTGTTTTATGTTCAGATCGGTCCCACGGATATGGATGACCCGTCACCGGCATTAACCATTATGCAGGAGGAGGATCGGTAAGCAGGATTACACAACCTGTAAATCAATAGTATAGATCCAGGAAAACAGGGAGCACCAGGCGAATTGCCGGCTCCCTTTTTTTATGAAAGGAGCGTTTTTTATGAAAGCAGCGGACTTAAAAGAAATATGTGAAAATCATGTGAGCGATTTAATCGCAGCGATAACCGAAATCCGGGATGAAAAAAAATTCGTGGATTACCTGAATTTCTGCTCCCGGTTTCACCGGTATTCTTTTTCAAACCGGATCCTGATCTGGAGCTGTCGACCTGACGCCACCCTTGTTGCGGGTTTTAAAACCTGGCCCAAGATGGGCCGGCGGGTCAAAAAAGGGGCCAAGGGAATTCCCATATTTACGCCCATGACCATCCGGAAAAAACAGGATACAGATGAGGATACTGAGGAGGAAGACTTTCTTCGGTTCAAGGTCGCTTATGTGTTTGATGTATCCGATACGGAAGGTGATCCTCTGCCCCGTCTTGATATTCTGGCGGTAGACGGTGAAACCCGGCTCCTGGGGGCCATGGAAGCGTTTACGCGCTCTCTGGGCATCAAGCTGGGGTATTCTTCGGACAAGGCTCTCGAGTATCTCCGAGCGGCCGGGGTTTCTGCCAAAGGGCGGATAGAGATCAAGTCATCTCTTACTTCAAGCCAGCGGTTTTATGTGCTGGCCCATGAACTGGCCCACGAGCTGATGCATGACCTTCAGGCCAGAAAGACCTTGTCAACCAAGGTCAAAGAGCTTGAAGCGGACGCGACAGCCTATGTGGTGTCAAAGCATTTTGGTCTGGAGACCCGATCCCGCTTTTATCTGGCCCTATACCGGGTCGAGGAAGTGGATGTACGAGAGTCCATGAACCGGATCGTAGGAACCGCATCCAGGATTATCCGCGGGGTTTATGAATCCGATGAATCGAATGCCGTCGAAAGTGACGCACAGAACGCCGCGTAATCGAAAAAAAGCGCTGTGATCGTCCTTTTATAGAAGATAACTTTATTATTTGAAAAACCAACCCCTGACCGGGAGACAACCCTTCTCCCGCAGGGGGGAATGTTGTCTTCCGGCACCACCATGGGAGGCAATGAATGGAAAAAATGTATCTGGATGATTTTCCCGGAATCAAATACCGGGTAAATCTGATCCGAGAAGACAATGACACATCCAACCTGTCGCCGTTATCCAACCCCAATGCGGTTTTTGAGTATTTCAAACCCTTGCGGAATAAGGACCGGGAGTATTTTGTCGCGGTTTTTTTAAACGCCAAAAATATCCCATTGGGGGTCCACCTGGTGAGCATCGGCGACCTGACCCGGTCCATTGTGACGCCCCGGGAAAGTTTTAAGGCGGCCATCCTGGCATCTGCCTGTTCCCTGATATTTGCGCACAATCACCCTTCAGGTGACCCGGAACCCAGCGAGGCGGACATTACGGTTACCAATACGTTGAAAGACGCAGGGAAACTGCTCGGCATACCGGTGTTTGATCACATTATTGTGGGCAACAACACTTATTACAGTTTCAAAGAAGCAGGAAAAATATAGGAGGATATGTATGGCACGACTGGAATCACAGGCAAAAATGGGGTTTTATCCCACCCCTTCGGCAGTTATTGAAAATATCCGGAACATGCTGCGCATCCCGGATGACGCCCGTCTCCTGGACACATGTTGCGGTGAAGGGGACGCACTGGCAAGGGTTGCCCATGGCACCCGGGCCGAAGCCTATGGTGTGGAATTAAACCGCGAGAGAATGAAAATGGCAAAAGACCGGTTGAACCATGTGCTATGGGCGGATGCGATCTATGACCTGGTTTGCTCCAAAAACGCATTTTCCCTTTTGTGGCTAAACCCGCCCTATGACAACGGAGACGCGGAACCGGATCAGGAAAAAGAACGCCTGGAAATCCGGTTTTTAAAACGGCACTGGCCGTATCTGCAGAACAAAGGGGTATTGGTTTATATCATCCCCTGGTCCTCCCTGAAAGATGCAGCGCCCTGGGTGGCAAAAAACTGCCGTGATCTGTTGATACTGAAATTTCCGGATGAATTTTTCTGGGAGTTTAACCAGATTGCGTTGGTTGCCACCAAAGGCCGGCCGAAAAAAGCTGAGCTGGATTATAACAAAACCATGCTTAAGACAGCCATGGATGCTTTTGTGGAGGGCGATCTGGAGCTTCTGCCGCCAACCGATACATCTGCAAAAATACATTATGACGTTCCTACCGCCGGAGACCTGGAAGGTTTTACGTTCCGGTCAATCCGCCTGGATCCGGAACAGGCCCTTGAAAAAGTCGGGAAATCTCCTGTCTGGGACCGGGCCTGGCGCAACATGTTTCCAAAAACCCATGTCAGAAGCATCCGGCCACTCACCTCTCTACGGGAAGGACATCTGGCCATGCTCCTGGCAAGCGGCATGATGAACGGTGAAGTCACGGGACCTGATGGCCGCCGGCTGGTGGTCAAGGGGTCGGTGGTGAAAAGTGGAATTGAAACCACTGAAGAGACCGAAACTTCTGTCCGGCATGTTCGCACGGATTGTTTTGACATCACTGTGCGGGCGTTAAGCTTTGATCCGGTGGAAATCATTACCATCAGGTAACAGGAGGCAGATGAATGAAGCGGTATAAAGTGGCGACCAGGTTCACGTTTAACGGATTTTTCATTGTGGATGCGGACACTGTTTCCTCAGCCCGGCAGGAGGTGCGAAATCACTGCGGACTGGTGCTTGGCGGTGGCATTCACACCACCCTTGCGGAGGATGAAATTGATTGGGAATTTCCGGTCCATCCGGAAATGTCCATTCTCGGCATCCGAAAACTCGTAAGAAAGAAATGAGGTGAGAAATGAGAAAGTATCATGAGGTATTCATGGCCGGTGTTTCCTGTTACGCGGACGCCGCCATTGTGGATGATGATTATGTGTATATGATTTCCCTGTATGGCCGGCCGGGCACGGTTAAATCCATTGGTGCCGGCATCTTGAGCGGACGGCTAATCTTTGTCGCGGATTTTCATGTATCCCGGCACCCGGATTATTCCCTGCGGGCAGTCACACAAACCATTGAAAAAGGCCTTTGTCATAAGATCATTTTCAGTCCGGATCATTTTACCGGGCCGGACAAGCGAATCTTGATCGGCGAAGACAAGGATGCGGCTTTTAATCTGTTGGACGCGGCCGTGTCAACGCCGCTCAAGGCTGACTGGGCCGACTTTCTGTGGAACCGGCTGTATTATCCTCAGCCGTTATATGGATTTGGTCAGTTGCGGGGCAAAAATTTATCAGATGTTTACATGGTAAATATCGATAAAACCGCGGAGGAAGTCGATGACCTGATTCTGGAACAAACAAAATCAGGCGTTTTGCAGTAAAAAGTTAAAAACTAAGAAATCATATCAACCCCGGCATGGGGGCAGATTTTCATTTGTCCCTTTGCCGGGACATCTGTTTTCTGTCCCCTGCCTTCTTATGGAGGACAGAAATGGAGATTACGTTACGAAATTTTCTGGCTGACTACGGCCAATCCCTGAAACAGAAGGTTATAGACAGTTTTAAGCCCATTTATACGGCATCTGAAAAGGACACATGGGATAATGAGGCAGAACTGACACTTGACGGGTTAAAGCGCAAATTGTTCCCTGCCCAAAGCCGGGCTACGCTTTCTCTTGCCAAGGGTTTTTTTGTGGCCAAAAAACGCGGTCTGATCCTGGTGGCTGAAATGGGCAGCGGCAAGAGCGCCATGTCTATTGCCGTGGCCCATCTGATCCCGAAACGGAATTACCGGGTGATTGTTATGTGCCCGCCGCATCTGGTTCAAAAATGGATGCGGGAGATTGACGTGGTGCTTCCCAAATGCCGGGTGGTCAATCTGAACGGCAAAGGGTTGAAGAATCTGGAAACTTTGAGACATTCAGGAAAACCCACCTGCCCTGAGTTTTATGTTATTGGCCGGGAGCGGGCCAAAGGGCATTACCGGTTGAAGCCAGCGGTTTTTCGCCAGAAACATTTGAACAGAATACTCTGTCCGATATGCGGAAAAGATGTGGACAGCGGGTTAAAAGGCAAACGGCCCCGGTGTCCGGGGTGTGACGCTTCCCTTTACCAGGCTGACAAAGACGGCATCAGACGGTTTGCCAAAGCGGAATACATAAAAAAATATCTCCGCAATACCTTTGACCTGTTTATTGCAGATGAAATCCACGAGTGCAAAAGTGGTGTCACGGCCCAAGGGCAGGCATTTGCCAATATTGCCAGTGTCAGCAAACGAACCCTGGCCCTGACTGGCACCTTGATGGGGGGCTATGCGGCCAATTTGTTTTATCTCCTGTGGCGACTGATGCCCGAAGAGATAAAGTCAAAAAAAATCAATTTCCGGTCGCCTATGGGGTTTGCCGAGCAGTATGGGATTATTGAAAGGACCCTCATTGAAAATCGGAATAATGAATATACCGAGTCCTCCATCGGCAGAAGCCGGGGGGTCCGGACCATTACCAAAGAAAAGCCTGGTGTCTCGCCCCTGGTATTGACGGACTTTCTTCTGGAACATGCCGTATTTCTGAGGCTGCCGGATGTATCCAACAGTCTGCCGCCATTTAATGAGCGAATTGTTGAGGTACCCATGACACCGGAACAGGAATCCGCTTACAAGGGATTTGAAAAAGCCCTTTCATCAGAAGTCAGAAAAGCCCTTGCCATGAAAGACCGATCCCTTCTCGGGGCATTGGTCAATTCTTTACTGGCATATCCGGATGGGGCGCGGCGCGGTGAAGTTGTGCTGCATCCGCAGACCAGCAAACTGGTGGCCCAGGGGCCGAAAATCGATGATCATATCCTGCCCAAAGAAGATGAGCTGCTGAATATCATTTCTTCAGAACAATCTGAAGGCAGAAAATGTCTGATCTGCCTTGAGCATACCGGTACCCGGGATTTGATCCCGGACCTTGAAGCAAGGCTCAAAGAAAAAGACTTTAAGCCCCTTGTGCTGAGAAGCACCACCGTGTCTACGGAAAAGCGCGAAAATTGGGTAAAATCAAAACTGGCGTCCGGAGAATACAACGTGATGATCACCAACCCGAATCTGATCAAGACCGGGTTGGATCTGCTGGAATTTCCAAGCATCATTTTTTTCCAGACCGGGTATTCGATTTTTACCCTGCGACAAGCCAGCCGGCGCTCCTGGCGCATTGGACAGGATAAGCCAGTGCGGGTGTTTTATCTGTTCTACGCTAAAACCATGCAGTCAGTGGCACTTTCATTAATTGCCACCAAAATGGAGACCGCTCTTGCCATTGAAGGCGATCTTTCTGACCGGGGCCTCACAGCGCTGGCGGAGGGCGCCAATTCCATGCTCATTGAAATGGCAAGGGTCCTGACCGGTGAACAGGATGCCACACCAGTCTCTGATACCTGGAAGCGGTACAAGAAAAAAGAACTGGTTGCGGATAGCTATTTGGGAGATGATGTTCTGGAGGCGGAGGTCTCCACCACCACATTTGTCAATTCGGATCACTCCGCGGATATCACCTATGACAAAATATTCCGGGGAAAAGTTTTTCCCAGAAACGGATATGCAGTGGCGGTGGTGGATAACAATGAGTTTTTATTCGAAGCCGGCAGAATTTTGTTCAAGGGCAAAACCTGCGGCACCTACGATAAAAAAGGGATGGGCACAATCAACAACAAAGCCATCCAGATCATGAAATCAGATCAACTGGAACAGGAGTGCTTTGTTCTGGTTGAGATCCGGTAAATCAAGTTTTAAACTTTTTTAAAAGCCTGGGGAGTTTCTCTCCGGGCTTTTTTAATTTGTTATGACGAGGGAAGCCACCCTTTATCAGGTAACCAGTTTGATTGAAATGAAACCTCAGCTCTCAAAGCATTCATCACAGGCATGATAAATTTCGATAATTCCTCGATCACTTCAGCAAGATTCCCAACCGGTATGTTCGGTTTCGATTTACGGACAAAGGCTGTCCATTGCACGCGCTTTTGCGAATCCTCATAAAAAGACGCTGTAAACGCGAAAGGCATCGCCAAAGGTAATTTCATTTGACGCCGACTGAAAGTATTTGCGATTGCTTGACTTAAAATAACACCATCAAAGCCAAACAATTTTGAAAGTAACCATATATCATAAAAATCTTTCATCCGACTGTTTGCAATACCGAGCCTCACCATTGCCTCAAGTTTCTCAGCCACAAGTGTGTATCTGGGATAGGCTTTCATTCTTGGAGCCGGATCATCAAAAAACGTAGGGTATTCTACAGTCTCAGGAGCAGGAGTGACAACATCTCCAAAACCAATATCAATTTGAAGCGGAATTTTTGCTTGGCTCAGAAAGCCGTTCAACTTAATGCGCATCCCATCATATTCATTATCTTCTCTGATTTCTTCGATTCTCAAGGAATCGGCAATATAAGACATACCATCATCTTGGGGACAATTTACTTCGCAGATCTCACGGAAAACATCTGCAAAAACTTCCACGTCAGGGCTACCAAAACTCAGCAAATCGACATCCCTGGTAACACGGTAACTCTGTCCTTTCCATACCAGAAAAAGACTGGCGCCCTTAAGGATAAATCGATCGTTATATCTTGAAATGCTCAGCCGATATAGAAACCGTTCCATCCCGTAACGTGATAGCAGGAGATTGAAATCCTCTTTATTCACCTTTGATCGATGCAAAAGACGCTGCGAAATGGAATGCCCCACGTTTTTCTTATTATTCTCATTCATACGGTGGCCTCCAGATATGGACGCATGACTTTGGAAACCCGGTCTATGCGTGCAGCTTCGAGCAGTTCATCAACGGAAGCCTTTCGTGACCGCCACACTTCCCGAAGAGCCTCGATCGCAACATCAAGGCCGACTTTATTTCGAAATTTGAAACAATCAGCAACAGTTTTTGCAGGGCTGTAGACTTTAATCATCACCCCGTTTATATTATGCTCCTGTATGCCAAAGGAATATGCATCACCAGTTACATAGGTCAAACTCAGCGGAGGATAATCGATATTCGGCTTCCATGAGCCTCTGGGAACTGCCACCCAGACTTCATGTGGGATTTGCGTTGTAATTTCATAAAAAGCAAGAGCGGAGAGCAGGCATACAACTGCATGTGGAAATCGTTTTGCAATCTCCGCAAGGGATGAATGCTCTGTGACGGGAGCATTAGGCAGTGTATAAATCCCTCTTGCATTTTTCTTAAGAATACCTTCATGGCTAAGACCATACAGATAATTTCTGGAAATCCCTATTGCCTCAAGATCTTTGGCACGAATCATCCCTTTTTTCCTGGCAAGATCAAGTATGTCATTTTTTCTGCTCATCAACCCTCTCCTTTTATGCAAAAACTATTCAATTATACATAAGTAAATAGGTTTTGCAATAAATTCTTTAAATCTGTGTTTATAAGAAATGATCGCGGGAATCTATTGAATTTTTATAACTTGCGGATTCTGTCATGGGAATCAATATTCTGGAAGCGGAAATTTCAATCATGAAATTTGCCAACCCTGCTCATTCAACCAACATCATGTTTAACAAAATTTTTAGGGAGAAAGGATTTCCCATAAACGGATATTCGGTGTCTATGTGGATGACAACGAGTTCCTTTTAAAACCGGCAAGATTCTGTTTAAGAGCACATCCTTCGGAGTCTACGACATGAAAGGGATTGGCTTTATCAACGACAAAACCATCCAGATTATAAAGTCAGATCAACTGGAACAGGACTGCTTTGTCCTTTTAGAAATCCGGTAAATCAAGTTTTAAATTTTTTCAAAAGCCTGGGGAGTTTCTCTCCGGGCTTTTTTTGTGTGCTTTCGGAACAGCGGATGAAGATAGGGATTCATAGAAGACAAAGAATATGACAACCACTGCTGTTATCACATTTTTTAAAAATGTAACTGTGCCAGTAGAGTCAAGGATGGGCGCGTTAGCATGCCACCCCGTTTCCCATCCCTGCTCATCAAACCGGACATGCGGAGCTACCGCATCCGGCTTTCCGACTGACTTCGCCTTAAGGCCCACGGCGGATGGTTATACTCATCGGTCTCTGCAAGAATCCTATAGAAACCAACGGTTGTCCGTGAAAACAACTTATGCCACTCCACCTTCGCTTTAAGGTAAAGCTTTCTCAGGCAAGTTCGAATCTAATTGGCGTTTATAGGCCACTGGCCAATCACCTCATCTCATTACCTTCAAAAGCGCGTCAGAAGTAAGGAGCCTTCCCTCCATCGGCATTACCCGACTTCAACAGTAATATGCCCCTCTCCGACTTCCGCCCAGGCCAGAACCTGTTGTTTCTGTTGCGGGCCACGACCCCGCACTCGGGACGGATCTCCCACGTTACCCAAGTTACCTTCCTGACATGCTGTCCTCATTACCCCGGTGGATCAAGACAGGTGGATCGGTTACGTCCCTGCCCTGCTTCGGCCTTCCCCGAATATTGGGCGGGTCGGCATCCACGACTTTCCTTTCGGGGCCTGCTCAGGGTTCACTCGCGTTACGGCCTGCCAGATTGCTGCAGCCCTCTCGGCTTACATTTGTCCCCAGGGCTCCAACAGGATGGTCTCCCTATCCCATTGCCTGGGTAGCTACCGGGATGAACCGATAATTTCCCGGGCGGAACTCTCATCCGCTGGCAACTTGCGCCCTCGTGGCGCACCAATATTTTGTGGCATTCCAATAAATTGAAAGAGAGAAAATGTTGCGGCTTGCTTATCGCAAGGTGCACTGGTGCTCGCTGCGGCAATGTTGTCGGTGCGTCGGGTAGCCGGGAGCTGTTACCAGCTCCAAGCCCCCTAAGAACCGTGCGTGCAAGTTTCCCGGCACACGGCTCAAGCATTCCAAAGGCCCTTCCTTGTCGGATGACCCGGCTGTTTCGTTCACGCACAATAACACAGTCTCTGCTCTTGAAGCACAGACTTCCTGTCCCTGAAGTATTGTTGATACTCAGGATCAAAGGGGTTTGCGGCCCCTCTGATTTTAACGTGTCGTGTTATCTTTACCCTGCCTGGGTTAAAAAGCTCATAGATACGGTGACCTCCCTGTTTCTTTTTAATTTTCACAGAAAAGGTCCAGGGCGCCTTTCCGCCCATCCAGTACTTTTGAACAAGCCAATCCTTGCTCTTTCCCGGATGTTCTCTGCGCATCCATTTCCACAGGCGGTGATAAATATAATTACTTACATAGTTAAAGGTTTCTTTGGCCACAATGTGCCGGTGATAGTTTACCCATCCTCTGAGAACAGGATTGAGATTTCCTATCAAAACACTGGCGGCCAGTCCCCGATGCTTTCGGATTATATTTCTGATCGTTACCAGAAATGACTTTACACTGTCATGTGATGGCGTTGTTAAAAACTTGCCCTTATATTTCCTGATATTCTGACCAAGAAAATCGAACCCGTATTCAATTCGGGTGATCCTCGTTTTCTCTTCAGACAGAGAAAGCCCCCGTTCCCGCAGAAATGACTCAACCGCCGGCTTTGCTTGTTCCTCAAGCAGTTTTCTTGATTCAGCGGTAATGATAAAGTCATCTGCATATCTGATGACATGGATCTTGGAACTGATTGTTCCCCGAACTATTGCAGTTGCTGAAGTCTTTGCGGTTACCTCAAGTCCGTCAAGCACC
Source organism: Desulfobacterales bacterium (assembly GCA_963675805.2). Lineage (GTDB taxonomy): Bacteria > Desulfobacterota > Desulfobacteria > Desulfobacterales > Desulfosalsimonadaceae > SURF-3. Next base: position 58,496 of record CAXXNU010000013.1, read on the forward strand.
ATATTCGCAAGGGTTGGAGATATTATGCCACCTTGGGGTGTCCCCTTTCTCGTGGGGAAAGGTTTTCCCTGATCAATATATCCCGCCTTCAGCCACTTATTGAGAATTTCCTTATCCAATAATACATTGGATAAAATCCAATCATGGCTGATTTCATCAAAACAGGCCTTTATGTCGCCTTCCAGTATCCAGACAGGGCTTGTTTTTTTTGCAAGAACACAATAACCTTGACACTGCGCATCCGCACACCGGCGATGTGGTCTGAACCCATATGAGTTCGGATCAGCCGTTGTTTCTGCAACAGGATCAAGCGCCATTTTGTATAATGCCTGCATTGCCCGATCTTTCTTTGTTGGGATACTGAGAGGGCGTTTTTTACCGTTTTTCTTTGGGATATAAATCCGTCTGAGAGGTTGAGGTTTATAACCTTTTCTTTTAAGATCGCATACTGCGATCATCTTTTGCCGGGGGGATTTCCAGGTAATACCATCAACCCCCGGTGTGCGTTTACCTCTATTGGTAGTCACACGTCTTACTGCAAGTAATTTAGCGTGATATGAGTGGGTAAGAATCCATTGAAGGGCTTTTGCCTTCCTGTAATTCTTTTCCCTGACAGCCTTTGCGATACGCACCTGAAGTCTTCTGACATTTTTTTGAACTGTTTTCCACGGGATGGATTTCCAGTTTTCATGGTTGCCTGAAGGCGCATCGGTCATCAAAATTGACGCCGTCATTTGCTTTCCTTCATAAAAAGATTCTTCAAGTTCTCTCGCAAAGGAACACCAGATGGACGTCTGCCTGCTTTCGCAGTCGGGCAAAGTCTGAACCCGTATCCGATCCGTTACAGACCGGCATTCGCTTTTTCCATCCTCCTGTTCCCGCACCCCCATGGGCTTACCTTTGCAGGAAGCTTTCCCACGAATGGGAGGAATACGGGGTTTCCATGTTCCGCTTAAATACCCGAGTCGGTTAGGTGCCGCCCGTACACCGGAGGCTCAACATCTGCGACAGAGGACGATAAAACCCCTGTACCTGACCTCATACCTTTTGGTCCAAGCCTGTCAGCACCTTTGGCTTGTCCTCATGTAACGATGCTGCAGCGGTTCACTTATGTTCACCATACGACTCAATCCTTGCTCCTCTCCACCGTGCGGTGCTGGCAGAGTTGAGGCCTTTTCACAAAGCCCTCTCCCGGGTTTCCCCGAAGGATACTTTGTCCCGAAAGCTTCACACCCGGAGATTACTCTCCACGCATGTTCCGGTAGGATACCGGCAGCAGAATGCCGGGTTTTATATTGCTGTTAAACAATTAAAACAGCTATTTAAGCGACTTCACGTCGCACTTATCGATAAGATGCTCTGATCTAAAATTTCTCAATAGTTAAGAAATATATACTGCTGTTAAAAAGCCTGAAAATGTCGAGGTACATATCAGTTTAGCATTCCTCCGATAAGATACACGTATTATCTATGTGTCTTTTTTTTCTTCCTACAATCCTTTATCAATATTTTTTTGGTAAAATAAGTGTTCAAGGTTTTTTTATTTAATCTTTATAATTGCATTCAATATTTTTTCCAGTTAATAATTAAGTAATACATTGTGGTATTTTCTACCAAAAGATAAATAATAAACAAACCCAAACAAATACATTAAAAATATAAGGAAGTTGCTAATGAGAACAAATTATGGGATTATTCTGATGACAGTCTTTTTTTTCTCATTTGGAATAAGTATTCCCGGTTCAGCATTTGCAGTATCTCTTGGCCAATACCTTAGCAGTGACATGGGGCATTTTATCAATTTTAAATGCGATGTTTCCACACCGGATAGTTCACCGTCAATTGATATGACATCGGCTTCCTCAACTCGTAGCTATGGATCTACAATGGGAAAACTCCATAAGTATATGGGGTATGGAACTATCGTAGCAGCTATCGCTGCTGGGGCATCAGGGTCATCAGGTGACGGCTTTCATAAGGGAGCGGGTGACACGGCAGCTGCCCTGGCTGTATTAACTTGCATTACCGGTTTTGCAGAGTACCGTAATTATTTTGATATGGAAGAGGGTTTGTCTACTCATAATATTCATATCGTGCTTGCTACGCTGGCCACCGCCGGATTTGTGGCGACGGCCATTGATGCAAACAGCAATGATGATGACGGACATGCAGGTTTGGGGATTGGATCCGCTGTTCTGATGGCAATTCCGATTATTGTGCTCCATTTTTAATTACTTAACAGCTAATAATTTTTCATTATACAAGCTTTGCTATAAGAAAATCAGGAAATTACATCAATTGCTGATCATTTACATTTAACCTCATAACTCCTTATTAATTAAAAAAATGCGTCCAATGCCAGTAAAGCAGCCCTCTAAAAAATCAAAATCAGTAATTTTTTTGCTGGTAGTGATAGGGGTATTAATAAACTGCGCAATAACTGAAATCTGTTTTTGCGGGGAAGATTGTTCTCACGTCTTTCAAAATAGTGCAAAGAATAAAAGATTTCCATTTCACAGTCACTGCACCGAGACAGACTGTAAAAGCTGCAATTTCGAAGACGGTCAAATGCTGAAAGCAAGAAACGCTTCCCAAAAAACGCTTGCTTTTAACATTCTTTATACTCATATCCTTATATCTTCTTTATCAACAGATCTTTTAAAGGATCATTTGAACGACGATGTAACTTGTTTTATTTACATCGAAGAAAAAGCCCTTCTCACGCCGATTTTTCTTAAAAATCAATCTTTTCTCTGTTAGTTCCGTCAAATTTCAATCCCGTTTTGCATTTTAACCTGAAGAACATCCTTTTATAAAATTTAAACAAAAACGAAATAGAAAAATGAAAGTGTCCGGCCTTTTGTCTTGTGCCAAGTCATTTTCTAATAAGGGGGTTATATGAGAAAAACAGAAATACTGATCATCTTCGGGATTGTTTCCGCTTTGATAATTAACGGAACATTCTTTGTCGCCCGGGCAGACCATGGCGATAAAAATGACGGCAAGTGGTACCAGAAATTCATGCATGATCATGATGACGATGAAAAAGGTGAACATCATCTGAAAAAACACAGAAAACATGACGACTGTGATGATGAAGACGATGTGATACCATCTCTCAACCCGAATCATATCGAGGCATGCGGCAGCTGTCATTGGGCATATCCGGCCGCCCTGTTGCCCGCCAGATCATGGGAAAAAATTCTTGCCGGGCTCGAAGATCATTTTGGAGAAATAATTGACCTTAATCCGGAATCAAAAACAGCAATTGCTGATTATCTCAAGACGAACGCGGCTGATTACTCCAAAGGAAAACTATCTTTAAAAATTATGAGAAGTGTGGGTAATCAAACGCCTTTAAGAATAACCGAGGTTCCCTATATCCAAAAAGAACACCACGAAATCAAAGCCGATGTATTTAATCGTGAATCAATCGGTTCATTCGCAAATTGTTCATCATGCCATGTAAATGCGCAGAAAGGAATAGTTGATGATGACCATGTTAAAATTCCGCAATAAAAAGATTTTCTAAAGGGATTGCCTTCAATCATGAAATAAAAGTTATTTATATTAGATAGTTATAAAATTTTGGAAAATTTGGATGGATCTTTATTGTGGGAGTCCTATGCCGGTTTCGGGAGAACCCAAACAGGAAGATGCTTCATCGAAAGCCACATTCTGTTTTTAGGAGGTGCTATTGGTTTGAGTGAATCGGGCTTTCTTATTATGGAATATTATGAAACACTTAACACATTGCCGCAATGGGTAAAAACACCATATTACTGTACAAACTTCAAATTGAGATTGTGTTGCAACAATAAATTTATATCAACAGAAAGTATCGATAAAAGACTGGAAAAACAGTCTCAAGAAATCCCTCTTGCTTCCAAAGAAAAACAGTTCGCTCTTGACAACAAAATAAGACCGAAAAACTTTAAAACAGCAGTTTATAAGCTGGGAAGGTATAAAATTATTGATTCTGAAACTGGAGAACTAAGATGGTGCACATTCTCTCATTACAATCGGCTGAAAATTGGGAAAGGGTTTATCGAAGGGAAAATTTTATTCCTTAGTGGAGAAATAATAGCTGAGTCCAAATTTTCACGAAAAGAATTTCTCCGCCAGTTAAGCCTATTACCCATATGGGAAGAGACTATTTATTATTGCACAAATTACTCTTTAAAGTTCTGCCGGAAAAAAAATGCTTGTGTTGGGGATTAAACTTTAAACGGATTTGTAAAGAGCATTTAAATATTTAAAAGAGTTAACATCGGAATAGTGCTCTGTCTTCGACCACATAGAAGTGTTCGCTGCTAAAATTTTTCTCTCAATGCATTGTTCAATGATTTTTCTTACACAAGAGGGATGAATAATTTCAAGTTCTTCCATAGCACCAATTTCTTCAAGGCGATCCTGATATTCTTTTGGGGGTAAAACAGTGAAATAGGTGTT
>CAXXNU010000014.1:0-8401 GCA_963675805.2 Desulfobacterales bacterium
CTCCAGACTTTGTCTTTCACCAAAATCTGACCAGAGTGCGAAGCTTTGTATCCGTAAAGGGCATCTTCGTATGTTTCGATAGGACCAACAACAAAATCGATTGTGTTGGTTTTCATATCCATCCAAGCCAAATCAGAAGCCAGGTAATCATCTGTTAAAAGAGCTGTTGAACGCAGCTCAAGATATTTTTTCAGACCAGCATCTTCAGCTAATTCTGAGGCTTTTAGTAACAAATCAGCAGCTTTTTCAATTTGTTCCTGATACGCAATATGATAGGGAACCACTTTAAGGTCACCATTTTCGTCGCGCTCAATTTTTGTGTACCAATCAGTTTTCAATTCATCTTCGATGGCATCAAATTCTTCTGGAGTCATGTCGCCTGGATAAAAGTTTGCACCTTTAGGTTTTGCTCCAAATCCATCAATGAAAGGAAGGTTATTGTTTAGACGATCCCAAGGGCCGTAATTTATTTTTGAATAAGCAATGGCAGCAGGATCGGTAAGCGTTCCTAAAAATTCAGCTTTGTCTCCAATTGCGTCTTTCCAGAATAACTCTTCCATAATATCAGCAGCGTCCATTAAAATTGGAAGCATTTGTTTTTCGTTTTCGGTCAGTTTACTGATGTCTGTTGTTAGTTCAAATTCAGCGTACTGATCTACTAATTTTTGTATTGGAGAAACCTCAGCTTGTTTGGTTGGTTTTTCATTACAAGCCACAAAGCCTAAACTCAAGGCCAGCAACAATGTAATTGAAGCAATTTTTTTCATTTGAGTATGTAATTTAAGTTAGAAAATGTTGTTTGGTTTTGATTTGTTCAACAATAAAATTGAAGAATTATTTTTTACATTGCAAGATCTTCTGTCAGTAATCAAAAATACGGCAAAGAATTGTTTTATCAAGATTTACCTTGCATTAATTAACTTAAACAAGCTAACAATTATAAAAATGAAGAATAAATATTTAATTGCTGCCATTCTTGTATTTGGTCTGTTGCAGACATCATTGGCAAAAAAGAAGGAAGAGGAAAAGAAAAGTTATCAGTTTACCATCGAAAAACAGTTGAAGACAAGTCCGGTGAAAAATCAGTACCGTTCCGGAACTTGCTGGTCTTTTGCAAGCATTTCATTTTTGGAATCGGAAATTATTCGATTGGGAAAAGAGGAAGTGGATCTTTCGGAGATGTTTATTGTGAACCGTAACTATCATTTACGTGCCAAGGATTATGTCCGTTTTCACGGGATGAAAAGTTTCTCTGCCGGAGCAGAAGGCTGGGATGCTTTGAACGTTGTAAAGGATTTTGGTTTGATTCCGCAGGAAGCTTATTCAGGAAATACCTTTGATGAAACAATGCCGGTGCACGGCGAAATGGATGAGGTTTTGAAAGCCTATGTTGATGCTGTGGTGAAAAACAAGAACAAAAAAATTACTCCGGTTTGGATGAGAGGATTTGATGGGATTCTGGATGTTTACTTAGGTGAGATACCAGAGACTTTTACGTACAATACTAAAGAATACACACCAAAGTCTTTCGCAAAGGAACAAGGCCTTAATATGGACGATTACGTAACAATTACTTCCTATACACATCATCCGTTTTACGAAAGCTTTATTTTCGAAGGACCGGATAACTGGTCGTTGGGAGAGGTGTACAATTTACCAATGGATGAAATGATGCAGGTTGTTGATAATGCCATTGAGAATGGATACAGTCTTGCCTGGGGAAGCGATGTTAGTGAAGATGGATTTGCATATCGTAAAGGTGTGGCTGTAGTTCCCGAAACCGAAGAAAAAAGCATGGATAATGCGGAAATTTCGAAATGGGAGAAAATGAGCAAGGATCAGAAAGCGGCATACGGAACAGAATATCCTGTGAAAGAAAAAGAAATAACACAAGAAATGCGTCAAATTGCGTTTGATAATTACGAATCGACCGAAGATCATTTGATGCACATGGTAGGTATTGCGAAAGATCAGAATGGCAGCAAGTATTACCTGATTAAAAACTCTTGGGGAACCGACAACAATCCTTACGATGGATATTTTTATGCATCGAAGGCATTTGTACAGTACAAAACCGTTGGTTTGCTATTGCATAAAGATGCGATTCCTGCCGAGATTGCCAAGAAACTGGGATTGAAATAAAATCCAAATACTAAATGAAGTGGGCTTGGATGAAAATTCAAGCCCTTTTTTATGCAAAACACCTCCTCCCACATGGGAAGGAGGTGAAAAAAAAGCAATGGAAACGAATTTCCATTACAAATATCTTCTGAGCTTATCCAATTTTCGCTTTATCGGTCACTACATAGTATCTCGGATCATCAATATCTCTCAAAATAACGGTTCTAAAGTGATCATCGGCACGTTGCAGTAAAGTAATACAGTCATCACTTAAGTGTTTCAATTTAATGGTTTTTCCGGCATTTTCATACTTCTGAACCAAATTGCTGATTGCTTCAATTCCCGAATGGTCGGCTACACGCGATTCGATAAAATCAATTTCTACCGATTCAGGATCATTTTCGACATCAAATTTGTTATTGAAAGTGGTAATGGAGCCAAAAAACAATGGTCCCCATATTTCATATATTTTAGTTCCATCTTCCCGTACTGATTTTCTTGCACGGATTCTGCGGGCATTTTCCCAGGAAAAAGCAAGAGCACTTACTATAACACCAACCAGTACTGCAATGGCAAGATCGAAGATAACAGTTAGGCCGGATACAAGAATCAATACAAAGGCATCGGCTTTTGGTATTTTAAGTAATACATTAAAGGTTGACCAGGCAAATGTTCCGATAACCACCATAAACATTACTCCCACAAGTGCAGCGATTGGCACCATTTCGATATAAGGAGAGGCAAAAAGAATAAATACCAATAAGGTAGATGCAGCAATAATACCCGATAGTCTTCCTCGTCCGCCCGATTTTACATTAATCAGCGATTGACCAATCATGGCACATCCACCCATTCCACCGAAAAATCCGGTAACGATATTTGCAGCTCCCTGAGCCATACATTCGCGGTTTCCGTTTCCACGGCTGTTGGTAATTTCATCCAGTAAATTCAAAGTCATTAGCGACTCAATAAGACCAATGGCAGCTAAAATTACCGCATAAGGAAGAATAAATGCAACGGTAGTCCAGTTGAAAGGAACCATTACAAACAATTGACTCTGGAAAGAAGGCAAACCACCTTTAAGACCAGTACCGCCGCCATCTCTAATAAATGATCCAACAGTGCTGACATCAAGATTCCCAAATATTACAATGGCCGATACAGTTAAAATAGCAACAAGAGCTGCAGGTATTTTACTTGTGATTTTTGGAAGAAGATACATGATACTCATGGTGAGAATTACCAAACCAACCATCGTATATAGAACTTTATCTGCTGCCCAAAAAGTTTCACGGTTTATATGTAGGGTGTAGTCTGAGAAAGAAATGGCATCCCAGTTAATTACCTGTGGAAACATCCCAAGCTGCGACATGAAAATAACAATTGCCAAACCATTTACAAACCCCATCATAACAGGGTGGGGAATGAGTCTGACGAATTTTCCAAACTTGAAAACACCAGCTAAAAATTGAAGAACACCTGCCAGAATTATTGTTGCGAACAAATAGTTCAAACCCATATCCTGAACAGGATTAGCCATTGCCATTCCCAGATCATTTCCTTCTTTTACAAGGCTGACTAAAACAACTGCCATGGCTCCGGTAGCTCCGGATATCATTCCCGGGCGACCACCAAAAACAGAAGTAATTAAACCAACCATAAAGGCAGCGTAAAGTCCAACTAAAGGATCAACACCAGCCACAAAGGCAAAAGCAACCGCTTCTGGTACCAACGCAAGAGCTACGGTTAATCCGGATAATATATCATCTTTTGAATTTGCTGCTTTCTTTCTGAAAAAATCTACCATATGTTATCATCAAAATTTTGAATAAGTCGGCAAAACTAGGTTTTTAATATTTAGGAATGCTGGTACTGGGGTATAGAATTCACTTTTATTTGAGCGAAAACGATTTATGTGCTGCCTAAGATGTTTCGGGAAGCTTGATTTCGTTCTCATTTACAATTTTGCACCATTAAATTTGAAATATAAATAGACTTCTTTCCGGAGAATATTTTTTTTCATTCTCTTAAATTCCTTAAATTGAAATCAGTAATAAAAGAGGGAATGATTCTGATTGAAACTCTTATTTGCCCGGACCAGTTTTAGGGGAATGTGAAAAAGATTGATATCGATTATTAATCAGTGTGTGATGAAAAGAGTAATTAAGGACTTTAAAAGCATTGGCGTTGAGTTAATTCAACATTTGATAAAAACCTTTCCCGATGGAATTTATGAAGATGATTTGATAAGCATTACCAAACCAAATGGTGATAAAATAAATGTTGTGGAGCTGCATACTGAAGATACCATCTATTTAATTAAAATGAATCAGGAACTTCAGACCCGAATTGATTCTTTTACAGGAGATTTTGAAGGACTTGATCCCTATTCTGATGGGTATAGAGATAATCCTTAGTCTTCAGTTTTGGTTAAAATTGCAATTGACGATTTGATGATTCCCAATTTGTCGTATCCACATTCCCGATACAATTCCTGTTGAGTTCCTTGTTCTATCCACTTATCGGGTACACCCAAGCGTTTTACCCTGGCCCGGTAATGGTTATCATTTACAAACTCGATGACTGCAGAACCTAATCCGCCAATAATACACCCATCTTCAAGAGTGATAATTTGATTGTGCTTTCCAAGAACCTCATGCAGTAATCCGGTATCAATAGGTTTCAGATATCTCATATCGTAATGGGCAATCGAGTAGCCGTCTTTTTCCAGTTCTTCAATGGCATCCACAGCTTCCACGCCAATAGCTCCAATCGATAGAATTGCAAGATCTTTTCCGTCTTTTAGTTTTTGGCCTTTGCCAACAGGAAGAATCTCAAAAGGTTTTTGCCAATCAAGAATACGACCCTTACCTCGAGGGTAACGAATAGAAAAAGGACCCATATTTTCTTGTTGGGCAGTAAACATCAAATTTCTCAACTCAATCGCATCAAGAGGAGACGCAATAGTCATATTTGGAATGCACCGGAAGAAGGCCAGGTCGTAAACGCCATGATGAGTTGCACCATCGGCACCAACAACACCGCCACGATCCAGGCAAAATACAACATTTACATTTTGCAGGGCTACATCATGAATTACCTGATCGTAAGCTCTTTGCATAAATGATGAGTAGATAGCACAAAAAGGTAATTTTCCTTTTGCCGCCAGTCCCCCAGAGAAAGTAACTGCATGCTGCTCTGCAATTCCCACATCAAATGCCCGATCAGGCATTTTTTCCATCATGATATTTAATGAACTGCCGGTTGGCATTGCAGGAGTGATTCCAACAATTTTATCATTCATTTCGGCTAGTTCAACTAAGGTATTGCCAAAAACTTCTTGAAATTTTGGTGCTTGCGGACTCTTGGATTCAGTTTGTAAAATTTCACCTGTTACTTTGTCAAACATTCCTGGTGCATGCCAGTAGGTCTGGTCTTGTTCTGCCAGTTTAAAACCCTTTCCTTTTTGCGTAATAACATGCAGAAGCTTTGGTCCGGAAATTTTTTGCAAATCACTTAAAACTTTCACCATATGATTTACATCATGTCCATCAACAGGTCCAAAATACCTGAAGTTAAAAGCTTCAAAAATGTTACTCTGTTTTAGCAGAATGGTTTTGATTCCATGTTCTACTTTCTGAAATATTTTTTGAGTATTTGGATTTAACCGGTTTAATTTCCCTAAAAACCGCCAAACATCATTCTTTACTTTATTATAGGTTTGAGAAGTGGTGATATCAAGCAAATAGTTATTTAAACCACCAACATTTGGGTCAATTGCCATATTGTTATCATTCAGAATCACCAATAAGTCAGCATTGTTATTCGCAGCATTGTTCAATCCTTCAAAGGCCAAACCGGCAGTCATCGACCCATCACCAATTACGGCAACTGTTTTTCGATCGGTCTCTCCATTTAAATGCGCGGCAGTGGCCATTCCCAATGCTGCAGAAATCGACGTCGAGGAGTGTCCAACAGTAAACGCATCGTATTCACTTTCGTTTCTGTTAGGGAAACCACTTATCCCTTTGTATTTTCTGTTGGTATGAAAAACATCTTTTCTTCCTGTAAGAATTTTATGTCCGTATGCCTGATGACCAACATCCCAAATCAGGTTGTCGTAGGGAGTATTTAGCACATAGTGAAGGGCAACGGTAAGTTCCACCACACCCAAACTGGCACCAAAATGCCCTGGATTACACGAAACTTCTTCAATAATTTCTTGGCGCAATTCTTCACAAACCTGAATAAGGTCGTCTTCTGATACCTTTTTCAGATCGGATGGAATATTGATTTTATCTAAAATTTTTTTTTCAGACTTTGGCCATGTACGAAATCCCCCTTTTTATCGTTTAACAGAATAAGAATTTGTTTATCAATCACTTTTTTAAATTGATCTTAGATAAACAGATCATTCCGGAAGAAAAATTATGCACGAAGATAGTAATAAAAACGAAAGTATTCTTTCATTTAGTGATGACGATACCGTGTCAGATTCTTATATTTGTTTGTGCTTTTTTTGTAACGGATTGCATCTGTCTTTAGGTAATGTTCTGTTTTGTAGAATTTTTTTTAGTAAATAACGGATGTCAGATATAGAGTCTTAGGTGCTCCCGAAAAAAGAGAATCTGAATACTTTATAATTAGATTAGATAATAAGAATGATTAATAAGTGGTATTAGTTCGTAGTAAAGGAAATAAATAATAATAAACATGTTCAAAAAAACGAGCCCGCTGGTATTTATTTTAGTATCAGTTTTTCTATGTTTTTCTTGTGTTCCTACAAGACAATTTCAAGAACTTCAATTTAAACAACAAAATTGTCAGGATGAATTGGAGATGGAAAAGGAAAAAAATCTTAAGCTAAGTGAGTCAAACAACGAATTGAGTGGAAAGCTTGAGGTTTTAGATGAAAAATATAAAAACATTGTTGCCGATACGCTGCAAATATCGCGACGCCTTCAATCTGCACGGGAACGATTGAGCAGAATAGAAAAGAGCAATCAGGATTTGCTTAATCAATTGGCAGGAATGCAGGCAGGCAACGAAAAGGAAACTAAAGCTTTATTAGGTCAGATTAAAAAAGCTCAGAATGAATTAAGGCTGCGTGAAGATGAAGTTCTTTCTTTGGAAAAAGAAATGGATGCCCGCAAACGAACTCTGGATGCCTTACAGGCTGAATTGAATCGGAGAGATAAGCGTTTGCAGGAATTGGAATCGGCTTTAAATAGAAAAGATGAGGCCGTTAAGGCATTAAAGCAAAAGGTGATGAATGCCCTTACCGGATTTGAAGGCAATGGTTTGTCGATCACCACTAAAAATGGAAAGGTTTATGTTTCCATGGATGAAAAGCTCCTTTTTAAGTCGGGAAGTTATCAGGTGGATCAAAGAGGAGTGGATGCATTAGGGCATTTGGCAGGTGTATTGGCTCAAAACAAAGATATTAATGTAATGATTGAAGGACACACGGATAATGTTCCTTACAAGGGCAGTGGTGAGCTAAAAGACAATTGGGATTTAAGTGTGAAAAGAGCAACATCGATTGTTAGGATACTGATTTTAAATGCTGGAATTGATGCTGAAAGACTTACCGTTGCGGGTAGAAGTAAATACGTGCCGATTGGTACTAATGCAACCGCCGAAGGTCGTAGTAAAAATCGTAGAACTGAGATCATTCTCACCCCAAAATTGGATGAGTTGTTTAAGATTCTAGAAAGTAACTAAATAATGTTTTAATGATCTCATATCTTAATTTTGATATCTCAAATCCTTAAAATATGAAGCTTAATAAGTCGATCATCGGAATGGTGCATGTTCAGGCATTGCCTGGAACGCCGAAGAATAAATATTCCATTGGCAAAGATTTGTGAAATTGCTGTGTTAGAGGCTAAGCAATACGAGGAGGCCGGCTTGGATGCCATCATGATTGAGAACATGCACGACGTTCCGTATTTAAAAGGATCTGTTGGACCGGAAATAACCGCCTCTATGGCAGTTGTTGCAAAATCGTTACGTGATGCTGTAAAATTGCCTTTGGGAATTCAGATTCTGGCAGGAGCCAATAAAGAAGCTCTGGCCGTAGCAAAAGTTGCAAATTTTCAATTTATCCGTGCCGAGGGTTTTGTATTTGGGCATGTTGCCGACGAGGGTTATATCGATTCTTGTGCCGGGAGTTGATGCGGTATCGAAAAGCAATTGGAGCAGAAAATGTTCTTGTGTTTACCGATATTAAAAAGAAGCACAGCTCGCATGCCATTACTGCCGATGTGGATATTGATGA
>CAXXNU010000015.1:0-7227 GCA_963675805.2 Desulfobacterales bacterium
CTAGGGGCGGGCAGAACCCTATTGAAAGCAATGATACGGCATGGGGCCGGATGATGAACCGCAGAGTTGAAATAGAGGTGATTGAATGAATAGTTCCAACACTGATAGTTCCTGGAAAAAATGGAAGAATATGGATCTGCTGATTCCCTATGCAGCACCCTATTTCGCTTATGTGGCTCTTTCTTCTGTTCTACATGCCAAGCTGCCCAAAGAAATCATTTATATAATGAAGCTGGTGATTGTGCCTGGGCTTTTGATCTGGGCCTGGAAATGGTACGTTCCTTTAACCGGCCCTAAAAATAAATGGGTATCTTGCTTGTGGGGAATGGTTTTTGGGATCATTGGACTGGTGGTGTGGTGCGGTATATATGCTCCTTTTACAAATCCCGGGGAAGGGTGAGTCGTGGTCTGATCTCGGATTTGCCCTAAGGCTTATGACCGCCGGTTTTGTAGGTGCCGGTTTTTGAAGAGTTGTTCATGCGCGGATTTGTCTTCCGGGTCGCCTTGCAATGGGATCTTCTGCGCAGGCAAAAAACGCCAAAAGCCTTTTCTGCGGCCCTGGATGAGGCCAGTATTTTCAATGTGGCACCGGGGCAGTGGACCGTTTACGCCATTGTGATTTCAACTATTATTTTTGCTGCGGGCCATGTGGTTGCCGAATGGCCCGCAGCCATAGCCTACGGCCTACTAATGGCCCTTTTGTGGATATTGAGAAAAGATCTGATTTCCTGCATTGTTGCCCACGGGGGTAACCAATATCGGATTAGCCCTTTATGTCTATTACTTCGGGCATTGGGAGTTATGGTAAAATCGAGGATTGCGATCAAGAAATATTAAACATTAGGGATACACATATGCGTTCTCACATTAATTGAGCAGAAGATTGAAAGAGAATCCACGATCCTGGCTGATCACCGGATGCGCCGGCTTCATTGGCTCCAATCTTCTGGAAACCCTGCTTAATCTCGGGCAGACAGTAACCGGTCTGGATAATTTTTCCACAGGATTTCGGCATAATCTGGACCAGGTCAAAGAGGCTGTAGGGCCTGAGGCATGGCAGAAATTTTCTTTTATTGAAGGGGATATAACCAATGCCGATACTTGTGCGGCCGTTTGCAAAGGGCAGAATTATGTGCTTCACCAGGCTGCTTTGGGTTCAGTTCCCAGGTCGGTTGCCGATCCTTTGACCACACAATGAAAATAATATTACAGGCTTTTTAAATATGCCTGATTGCAGCTCGTGACGCGGACGTAAAACGATTCGTATATGCTGCGTCAAGCTCCACCTATGGGGATCATCCAACACTTCCCAAAAAAGAGGAGAATATCGGTAATCCCCTTTCCCCCTATGCCGTGACAAAACTGGTCAACGAACTGTACGCTCGGGGTGTTTGCTTCCACCTATGGGTTTCTTTAAAAGCATCGGACTGCGCTATTTTAATGTGTTCGGCCAGCCGCCAGGACCCTAACGGGGCCTATGCTGCAGTAATACCTTTATGGTTTGGTGCATTGATCCGCAAAAAACACGGTTTATATCAATGGTGACGGTGAAACCAGCCGGGATTTCTGTTTCTATCGATAATTGTGTTCAGGCCAATCTGCTGGCTGCAACAGCCGGGGATGACGCCGCAGACCAGGTCTACAATGTTGCCTTTGGGCAGCGCACCACGTTAAATCAACTGTTTTCATTGATCCGTGACCGGGTAGCCGGGACACTGCCGGATCGCGCCGGCGTAACTCCGAAATACAGGGATTTCAGGCCGGGCGATGTTCGTCATTCCCTGGCAGATATATCCAAGGCCCAGGATCTTTTGGAATACAGCCCGCAGTACTCGGTTCAGGACGGCCTTGATGAAGCAGCCTTCTGGTACATGAACTATTTGAATAAACCAGGAAAAGCATAATGCGTCTTTCTGTTGGCATTTTTGCAGCTTTACTTTCTTTATTCAACTTTTCCGTCATACCGGCCTTGGCTTTGTCTCCGGATGAAGTGCTTGTTATTGCCAACCGCAATGCCGCTAAAAGCCAGGGCCTTGCCGCCTGGTACATGGAGAAACGGCAGATCCCCAAGGAGAATCTGCTGCTGGTATTTATCACAGACAAGGAAACCTGTTCACGTGACGCTTATTTAAAAAAAATCGTTCCCCCGGTCCGCCGTGTCCTGGAAAAGAATCGAAAGCTAAACGCAATTGTCACCATGTATGGCCTTCCGATAAGAATTTCTTCGTCAGGGATGACAAAAGAGGAACAGGCACGAATGGACCGGTTGGTCGTGCAAAAAGAAAAATTTGGTGCCTTGAAAGAAAAAAACGGGCAGTTGACCAAAGAACAAAAAAAGGCGCTGAGCCAGGTAAATAAAAAAATTAAACAGTTCAAAGCTTCCACGGACAAAGTTGCGTCCTTTGATTCTGAATTAATGCTTGTCAAAAAAGATGAATACACGCTTAATTTCTGGCTGCCCAATCCTTTTTTCCTGCCATGGCGCTCCCAAAAAACAGTCATTGACAAATCTGATGTGATCATGGTCAGCCGCCTGGACGGGTCTGACGTAAGCATTGTCAAACGGATTGTAAATGACAGCATTGAAGCTGAAACAAAGGGCTTGTCCGGTACGGCCTACTTTGATGCCAGATGGAAAAATCCTGGTCAAAAAAAAGTTTCCGGATATGGGCTTTATGATAAATCCATTCATAATGCGGCAGGCCGTCTAAAAAAAGAGGGGTTGAAGGTGGTCCTGGATGACAAGCAGGATTTATTTCAGCCCGGAGACTGTCCCAATGCTGCCCTTTACTGTGGATGGTATAGCCTGGCCAACTATGTGGATGCCTTTATCTGGGAAAAAGGAGCGGTTGGATATCACATTGCAAGCTCGGAATGCGCGACTCTAAAACGTAAAAACAGCAACGTCTGGTGCAAAAAAATGCTGGATAACGGCATCGCCGCCACCGTCGGCCCTGTGGGAGAGCCCTATTTCCAGTCTTTCCCTATACCGGAGATCTTTTTTGATTTTCTGACCAAGAGAAAACTGACTCTGGCTGAATCCTATCTGGTGAGCCTGCCGTACCTGTCCTGGAAACAGGTGCTTGTGGGGGATCCTTTGTACCGGGTAAAGCTAAACAATCCATCATAATGGGAAATCGTGAATATAAAAAAAACTTCATATCTATTACTTTTTATTCTCAATATTATAGCTTTTATGACCATTTTAATTTGTAACTTTGACTCTCTGTAGAAAATTTTAGAAATTAAACAGGCTTTTTTTATAAAAAAAAAGTATTTTATTTCAAGGCATTTGATATTTTTTTAATTTCACCTTTTCAAAAAAATAAAGTTTGGTACTATATTTGCTATATCACAAGAATAGTAACTATTTATTCATTTTTAAGGTTTAAAGAATATATTATTATGTGCTCTATATTACAAAATAAAATATTGACAAAGAAACAGAACCTGGTAAGTATTGATTTTCCATTTTATGATAATTTTGATAAAAATTGTTTTAGTTTTACTCAGGAATGAAGATGACAGATCCGTTCCAATTTCAATCGCAAATAAAACCCGACTATATCATTGATGCCCTTATCCGGGGACGCTGGTTTTTGATTATTCCTTTGTGCATTTCTCTGACATTGGGGCTTGGGATGACACTGACAGCTGGTAAAACCTACCAGGCCAGCACATCAATCCTTATTCAGCCCCAACGCGTTCCCACCAGCTATATAAGGTCTGTTGTGTCGTCCAGTATCGGCGAACGGATCAGCACCATTTCCCAGCAGGTCCTGAGCCGCAGTAATCTTGAGCAGATCATTGACCAGTTCGGTTTGTACGAAGATAGCGTCGGCATTTACCAGGAAGATAAAATAGAGGGATTAAGAAAACGAATAAAGGTCAACATTGATCGTACCAGGCGAGGGGCAGAGGCCTTTTCCATTTCTTTCACCGGCAGTGAGCCACAGCGGGTAATGCGAATTGCCAATACCCTGGCGTCATATTTTATGGATGAAAACCTCAAAGTCCGTGAGGCCCAGGCCATAGGCACCAGTGAGTTCCTTGACTCAGAGTTAGAGAAAACCCAAAAACGGCTTGAGGAAAAAGAACAGAAGCTTGCTGCGTTCAGGGCAAAGTATCTTGGCGGGTTACCTGATGAATTGGAAACTAATTTGCGCACTTTGGACCGCATGCAAAAGCAGGTCACTGATAAAGCAATGCTTTTGAGGGAAGTCAATAATTCCATTAGTCAACTTGATTCCCAAATTTCATCCATGGCTGATAGAAATAATGGTTTCGGCATTGGTGGTGATAATTTTCAAAGTTTTGATTTTGATGAGTTTCAGGAAAATGATAATTTTTCTCTCCAGGCTGCTCAAACAAGATACGAAGCGCTTTTGCTTCGATATACTGAAAAGCATCCAGATGTCAAAAAATTAAAAAAGACTATAGAAAAATTAAAGAAAAATCTTGAAGCTGCAAAGGAGGAAGAGCAGTCCTCAGACGGGTCAGAGGAAGATGGCCTGCCGAATATGGGCTGGGACCCTGTAGCTCCTTTGCGGGCACAGAGAGCTCAACTTGTCGTTGAGGCGAAGAATATTCAAGCTGAGGTCTCCGCAATTCAGGAAAAAATGAAGATTTATCAGCAGCGCGTTGAAGATACCCCCAAACGAGAACTTGAGCTTCAGTCACTTAAACGGAACTATGGGAATATACAGGATGTATACAACTCTCTTTTGGACAGAAAGCTGGAAGCCGAATTGTCCGTCAATATGGAAAAAAAACAAAAAGGGGAGCAATTCCGGATTCTGGATTATGCCCGCCTGCCGGAAAAGCCGATTTCTCCCAATGTGAACCTAATGTTTTTATTATCCGTAGCTGGAGGCCTTGGATTGGGCGGAGGTGCCCTTTTTTTAAAAGAGTTGCTTAGCTTCTCTGTCATCCGGCGAGATGATCAGATCGAGACCGGGTTAGGACTGCCGATTTTGGCATCAATTCCCCTGCTGGAAAAACCGGACGCCAGGACGAAGCAAAAAGTTGAATGGGTCGTGTTTATCTGTTGCTGCACCTATAGCGCGGTTTTCCTGGCCTTTTTTGCAATACTGAATCAGAAAGGTCTGGACAGAACAATCAATTTTATAAAAACAACACTCAATTTATGATGCTGACAACTTTAACTTTATTTTCACACAAAACCTCAAAGGCACAAAGGGTCATAAAAACAGAATAAAATATTTGTGTCTTTGTGCGAATTTTTCAACTAAAAATTCATGTTTAGAATTGATTTTAAAATACCGGGGATATAAGTTTTGGGAAAAATATTTAGAGCACTGGAAAAAGCAGGAAATAACATAACACCGGAAAAAAAATCTGCATCGGGTGATGATACAGACGGCCAGGTTTCCAGGCAATCAGAAGCGACAACTCAATCCCGCTCCGGGATCACGAATCCAGCTCTTGTCACAGCCGTAAAACCGCATTCTCCGGCTTCGGAGCAGTTCCGGCTGTTAAAAAACAATATTTTGTTTCCTGAAAAAGGTAATCCGCCAAAAACCATCATGAGTGACAAGCGCCTCTCCCAATGAAGGCAAATCCTTTGTGGCCGCCAATCTTGCTGTAAGCATAGCCCAGAGTATTGATGAGTATGTTCTTCTCATGGACTGCGATCTGAGGTCTCCTACGATCCATACGTTTTTTGGTTATGGAGATAAAGAGCCGGGCTTGAGCGATTACCTATCAAATAAGATACCATTGTCTTCAGTTCTTAAAAAAGCATCTGTAAATAAATTGACTATTCTAACTGCAGGGCAGATTCCGTCTAATCCGTCAGAGCTTTTGTCTTCCGATCAGATGCCGCCGCCTGCTCCATGAGGTCAAATTGCGTTACAATGACAGATATGTCATTATTGACACGCCGCCCCCTTATATGACATCAGAAACCAATGCCATTGCCCGGTTTGTAGATGGCATTATTCTGCTTGTCCGCCAGGGGAAAAACACGGACCAAGGAGGGTGGCAGACATCCTGGATATTTACGGTCGTGAAAAGGTATTGGGGGTTGTTACGAATTTCTCTAAAACAAACAGTTGGATATGGATATGGATATAATAAAATTGGTTATGGATACGGATATCATCAGCGAAGATAATTAAAACAGGAGCTTCTTAAAAAATGCTCAGTATTTTGCGCCAATATTTCCCTGTCAGAAACATGTTGTTTTTTATTCTGGAAGGATGCGTGATTTTCAGCTGTATTCTCTTATCAACAGCCCTTTTAACCGTTTCCAGCTCATACTGGTTTGATCTGATGCTGGTTTTAAGAATACTTCTGATTACCGCTATTATACAGACCTGCTTGTTTTATAATGACCTTTATGATTTTGATATTGCTTATCAGATCACGGAAATTATAATCCGTTTGCTCCAGTCTTTAGGGGTTGCCTCCATCCTCCTGGCCGGTGTCTACTTTCTTTTTCCTCTGGTGATTATGGACCAGAAGATTTATATTTTAAGCATATTTTTTCTGATTTTTTTCATCATTTTCTGGCGGGTCGGTTATCTTCATATTCTTAACAAAGGGATGTTTAACCAGCGTATTATCATTCTTGGTTCCAGTAAGCTGGCTAAAGATATTTATGAAAAAATCACGAGGACTCTCGATTGCGGCTATACAGTATGTGTTGTTATTCCTGATGATGTTGACAAGGAAACAGAAAAACTGCCTGAGCATTTGGTGATGTATCAAAAGGATAAAACGCTTTGTGAAATTTCCAAAACATATAATATAAACAAAATTATTGTGGCGTTTAAGGAAAAAACAGAGGGCGATTTCCTACCCAGGAGCTTATTCAATGCAGGGACCGAAGGCATTGATGTGATTTCTGGCAGCTCTTTCTATGAATTGCTGACCGGAAAGGTCCTGGTTCGGGAGATAGAACCATCATGGTTGATTTTTTCCAAAGGGTTCCAGAAATCATGGCTTAAGGCGGCTATGAAGCGAATCCAGGATATCATTTTGTCTTTAATTTTTTTGACACTTCTTTCTCCTTTATTTATAGTGGTGGCCATTCTGATCAAGATGGATTCAAAAGGTCCGGTCTTTTTTGCCCAGGACCGGGTTGGTGGTGACAAAAAAGAATATATGATGCATAAATTCCGTTCCATGGTGCAGGATGCTGAAAAAGTTACAGGTCCGGTATGGGCCGGTGATAACGATAACCGCATCACACGGGTGGGACGC
>CAXXNU010000016.1:0-18035 GCA_963675805.2 Desulfobacterales bacterium
GCCTTTCATGTAGCCTATCACTTGGGCTACTGAGTATTTTGGAGGGACTGCCAGCAGCATATGGACATGATCTGACTGAAGATGCCCCTCTAAAACCTTGCTCTCTTTCTGACGAGCAAGATCACGAAAAACTTCTCCCAGATGAACTCGAAGATGGCCATAAAGAGCTTTCCTTCTGCATTTGGGTATCCAGACCACATGATACTTGCATTCCCACTTTGAGTGACTTAAACTGTTTACGTTGTTCATGGAAGCCTCCTTTCTCGTAACTTTGAACGGTTCACGGGAATGGAGGTTTCCTCTTTTTTCAGGAACAGTCAAACTTTGATTGTCCCCCGGCAAAGCCGGGGGTTTACCTAAAAGAAATTAGTTCTGCCTTGTTCTAATGCCGGCACGGTGCCCTGTCCTGCGAACCGGTCAATACCTCCATGCGTCTCAGGGACGGCCTCCGCGCCGTCCGTGTAATATGACAACAGGCATATGGTTACAGGCGTAAGGGGCAGAACAGAATTACCGTGCATTTTTCCTCATCGCGTTTAATACTGCCGTGTTTATTGATATCGTTACGACCCCTCTTTGTACTCTATTTGCACTATAATTTAAACGCTTTTGTGGGAATAATGCGGTTTGATGAAATGCCTGGCCCGGGGCGACCCCGGACCAGGCCCGTCTCAGAAACATCCGCACAAGCGAAATGGTTTCAAAGGACATCACGTTTGAAAAGCAAAGATTGATGTTTGAAATGGCCGAGAAAATTTGTTTTTCTAAAAATACAAACGGTAGTTGAAGTTTTTTTTAAATTGGGTAAAATTTCTATCCATTGTGTGCCTTTATGCAGGCCCATTGGCGCAGTGGGCATAGTCGCTGTTTTTGAGTGGAAAACAGCTATCTTATGCCATTTAATTATCTCTTTTGAACGTAATTTCTTTCTGGCGCAGTTGCTCCTGAATGTACCACAGGGATAACTGAGATAACCCCTTACGGTTGCAAGCCTGGCTGGCAACCGCAATCCGGATAATTGAACTGAAACACTGATGGAACTTTTTAGCACTGCCGTGATGTTTATCAATAAAAAACCAATAACAATCTTATTCTGGGGGATACTATGAAAAAATGGATACCTGTTTTTGTGGTTCTTTTGTGGGCATGTGCCGCCGTCGCTGTAACAGCGGATGATATTTCAAAAGAGGTAAACTCGAAAATCCGGGAAGCGGAAAACGCCTTTTTTGCCGGCAATGTGGAAGATGCCGCAAAACTCCTTGAAGCGGCACAGGCAGGACTTGAACAGTTAAAAAATCAGGATGCCTCCCACCGCAGCCTGAAAACACTGGAGACAAAGCATGACCGCCTTAAAAGCAGAATCGATCAAAAGCTGGATACCAGCACACCGGTCACGAAATCATCGACTGCATCAAGGTCCCCGGCTAAAACCGAAGAGAAAAACAGTCTAAGCACCGGTGCAAAAAACAATCTGGAAAAAGCTGGCCGTGATATGGATGCGGCCGAACAGGAAATTGCAAAAGGCGAAAAGAGTCTTCAGGCCGGGCAGTTTAATCTGGTTGAATCCTATGTTTTTAATGCCGACAGCAAGCTGAAAGATGCAACCTTGCTGCTGGAACGGGTGGTGAAAAGCAACAAGGCTGATCCTGACCACCCCGATGTAATTGCCGCCACCGCACGCCGCAACGATATCGCGGCCCGTCTCAATGCCTTCAGCCAGAAAGCCCGGGGGGATCAGACAAAAATCAAGGAAGCGGCAGCAGAGATACAAAAAGAGGAAAAAGAATTAAATGAAAAATGGCTGCCAAGGCTTGCGCCGTTCACCGATTCTCTCTCAGATTCACGCCTTCAATATCCTGGTTCCTACGACACAGACCTTCTTGCAAAACAGGAGTTATTATACCGGCAGGCCAGAGAGGTGCTTTCGGAGGCGGAAAAAAGCGTCCCCGCAGACAGGCAGCCCCATGAGTTGAAACAAGCAATGGAAAAACTGAATTTTGCCCTGCAGGTTTATGACGATCAAAAAACAGCAGATGGAAGAAACCGGATGCAACCGATCGCAGACACGCTTTCTTCCTGGGAAAAGCGGTTTGATGACAATCAAAAATGGGATGAAAATTCGGATATGGGGCTTTTTATTATTACCCCGGAAAAACTTGAGTACCAGAAAAAACAGATCGCGGAATTTTCCAAAACAGACCCCGATGGTGGTAAGCAGTTCAGCAGGCAGCTCCAGAAGCTGGAACAGGAAAATGTCGGCTGGACGGAAAAAAAGAAAAAATGGATGACGCGCCCCCGACCGTTTCCAAAAGCAAAAATGACAGATACCGCCATGGAAAAGGATATGCAAAAGTTACTCGAGAATCGGGGGATTGAAGTAAAAGATCTTGTGATCACGGACAAGGATTGGTGGGTGCAGCCCGGGGAATTCAGGTATCTGAATACCGCCGTATTGTCAAAAGACAAAAAAGGCGAGTACTGGTTTAATGCCAGCTTTCGCCAGATGCAAACCCTTACCGGGTATGCAGCGACTGAAATATGGGATATTCAGGATATCCGAATTTCCTTGCCATAAGTAAACCGCTGAAATGGTCTACCCCCTGCCCCGTTGCATAACTGTAATGGGGCATCATACAGACAGTCATTATTTCCCATGCTGAAGAGGGTTTCTGCAAATGGGATGCGGTAAGCCGGGCATTCCCGGGATGGAACCGGGATCTCACGCTAAAGGAAGCATTCCAGGTATCCTGCGTGCCAACATTCCAAAATCTGGCCCGCCAGATAGGTTATGATCGCATGCAACTCTGGATTAACAAAAATGGATTCGGTACCATACCGCTTATAAATCAGCCTCTGACGAGGGGATTCCACCCGCCTGTGATCCTTGTCGTGCACCGCTAAAAAGAAAGGAGACTAAACATGCAAGCACGCGGCCCGCTCATGATAGAGCATCGTTTGATTGAAAGAATGCTCGAGATTATCAAACGTGTTTTAACCAAAATTGAGGCTCAGAACGAGATAGATCCTTTGTTCGTGGATACAGCGGTCGATTTTATTAAGGTATACGCCGATCGGACCCATCATGGAAAGGAAGAAGATATTCTTTTCCGGGAATTAGACAATAAGCCGATGAATGAAAAAGACCGGCAAATTATGAATGCGCTCATCAAGGAACACGTATTCGGCCGTCAGACAACCAAAGCCCTTGTCGAAGCAAACATCCGTTACCGCAATGGGGATAATACCGCATTGTCAGAGATTGCCGCCAATCTCAGAACCCTTACCGAATTTTATCCCAGGCACATCGAAAAAGAAGACAAGGTGTTCTTCCCCTTATCCAGGGAGTATTTCACTGATGAAGAGGATCAGGCCATTCTGGAAGAATTCCTGGAATTTGACCGGAAGATGATTCATGAGAAATATAAAGCAGTGGTTGATGGGTTGGAGATTTGATAAGAGCCTGACACAAAATTCTGAACATTCCCTCGCGCCGCTGAGATGTAAAATCCTATGCAGGTTTTCTTGCGGTTACAATACCATCCATGTTCTCTCCCTGCCGGATCTGCCGGATATCGATATACCCGGCAGATTCCAGAGCGGATTGTATTTCCCGAAACGTATAGGTATCGCCGCCGTCGGTCGCCGCAATCATATTTATCGCAAAAACAGCACCGGCCGGGGGCATGGTGCGGCTTTCTTCCATGATATGGTCTCTGATCATCAGCGTCCCGCCCGGCACGATTGCCCGATAAATCTTTTTGTAAAGTTCCAGATTCTGCTCCGGGCTGTTCTGATGGATAATGGCGGAAAGAAGGGCAAGATCACACCCTTCAGGCAATTCATCACGATAAAAATCCCCACAGATCAGTTCCACGCGGTCCTGCAGGCCGGCATCCCCTATTCTCGCTTCGGCCATGGGTATTACCGGTGCCAGGTCAAAAATCACACCGCTCATTGCCGGATTCTTCTCAAGAAACGCGATGGTATAGGTTCCGGACGCCCCGCCGATATCCAGGAGGTTGTGATAGGGTGACAAGTCAATGGATTCAGCTATAATTTTTGAAAGCCGGCGGCCCACCACATGCATGGCGCCGATAAAGGCATGGGTATTTTTTTCAGATTTGCGGGAAACGGGCACCCTTGCCGGATTTTTACCCTGAATCACGGTATCCGTGAGATGACTCCATGTGTTCCACAATTCATTCATGTGAAGCACCATGGGCAAGACAGACTCAGGATGGTCTGACGACAAAAACAGGCCATCAGGTGTCAAATGGTAGTTATCGTTTTCTTTGGCAAGAAGCCCGTAAACGACCAGCACATCCAGCAGGCGGGTGACGGCCCTTAAATCAAGTCCGATGGTTTTTGCAATGGCTGAGACGGTATGGTTTCCCCGGTGGATTTGGGTAAACAGATCCAGTTCCGCCCCTGTCAGGATAATGCGGCTTTGCATGAAGTCTCGGACTTTCCCTAAAACAGTCAATGGATTTTCCACATGCGTTCCTTTGAGGGATCAAAAGCGTTCATAAAGCGTCAGGAAAATTCAAACAAAGGAATTTTTCTTTCGCTCGATATCTCTATATGCTCAACAGATAGAATCGTCAATCCCAATGAATTCCCAAAAGCATTCTGGTTCTCATTTCAGACCCCTATGCGCTTTCCAGAATTAATATTCATAAGGCCACTCCGCTTTCTGCCAGGATACCAATTCGCGCATCCAATCCTTGAATTCGATTATTTTTTTATCCACCCGTTTCATGCGTTTTTTCTTTTGCCAGTATGTCACCAATTTTTCACCAAGGGCAAATGCCTCCGCACAAATCGCATCGGTAAACTGGCTATCCGCCAGATTGCCCATGGTGGCCCACACACTTCCGACCGGATGGATGCCGGTAGTGATGAGAAAATGATTCATGTATTCAGCGATGGGTTTTATCACCGCCGCCGGAAGTGACACTGGATGCGCCATATTTTCCTTTCTTCAGGGAAAATTGCAAAATGAGTGAAAGCCAGGGCGATCATCCGAAAGATGGTTGCGGCCTTGATCACTGAAGCCGCAAAGCATCGCAAATACCAGGGTTTACACATCAGGTTATTGTGATTATATTTAGCTCTAATTGTTTTCTTCAATAATACCTGTAAAGGGTTTCAGGAGGTTTTTGCTTTGCCATCCAAACGCATTGTTTATTCACCGATCATGTTGTTTCTGCTCATTGGTTTCTTCACTACCGCGGGGGTGCACATTTCATCGCATGCAGTAGAAAAACCATACAACATCGTCATCCTGGGGGATTCCCTTTCATCAGGGCTTGGGGTGGAACCGGAACAGGCATACCCGGCACTCATGCAGGCCCATTTTGAGAAAACCGGACAGCGTCACATCAAAATTATCAATGGCAGCATCAGCGGTTCTACCACTGCCGGCGCACTGTCCCGGCTCGAATGGTTTCTGCGGGTGAAGCCGGACATGCTCATACTGGCGCTGGGGGCCAATGACGGGTTGCGGGGGCTTTCCACGAGCCTGATGGAACAAAATTTAAGCGCCTGTATCGAACTGGCCCGGAAAAAAGGAATAACCATTATTCTGGCCGGCATGAAAATACCCCCCAATTACGGCCTGGATTATACCCGGGCGTTTGAAGAGACCTTTGAAAACCTGGCAAAAAAATACAATCTCGCCCTGATCCCCTTCTTGTTGAAAGATGTTGCCGGCAAACCGGATCTGAACCAGGCCGACGGCATCCATCCCAATGCAGACGGGCATAAAATTATTGCCCGGACGGTTCTTGAAACCCTTTTGGAGCAGCTATGATCCTTGAACTGCAGGATATTGAAAAATCTTTTGAACAGCCCAATGCCGGCAACATAGAGGTTTTGCGCAACATCAATTTTTCCATTGCCGCCGGTGAAACCAATGCCATTACCGGCCAGTCGGGCAGCGGTAAAACCACGCTGCTCTCACTGATTGCCGGCCTGGACCTGCCGGATACCGGCCGGATTCTATTAGATGGTGAAAATCTCTGCACCATGAAGGAAAACCAGCTGGCCAGATTCCGGGCCCTGAAAATCGGGATTATCTTTCAGCAATTTCACTTGATGCCCCACTTGACTGCCAGGGAAAATATCAGTCTGCCCCTGGAAATATTAAAGCAGGAGAATATCGCCCGGCGCGTGGATGATATGCTGGAAAAAGTCGGCCTTACCAACCGGCAGAACCACACACCGGCGCAGCTCAGCGGCGGTGAAAGCCAGCGGGTCGCCATTGCCCGCGCCCTGATCATCAAACCCAAACTCCTGCTGGCAGACGAGCCCACGGGAAATCTGGATATCCGGACCGGAAATAAAATTGCCGACCTTTTGTTTGACCTGGTTGAAAAAGAAAACAAGACCCTGATCATGGTGACCCATAACCTGTCCCTTGCCGGCCGGTGCCATAAAGTTCGAAAACTGGAAAACGGGAGCCTGGGCTGATGCTGTGGATAAAGCTGGGGCTCAGGGACCTGATGAAAAACAAGGGATTCAGTTTTTTCTTTATCCTGAATCTCGCTCTTGGTCTTGCCGGTTTTATTGCCCTTCATTCGTTCGGCCGCTCCCTGGACCGTCACTTTGACAGCAATCTAAAGGAAATCCTGACCGCCGACCTCGTTGTTTTAGGAAGCCGCAATCCGACCCCCGAAGACCTGGATCTGATAAACCGGTTTCTGCCAAAAGATCATGACCATTCTCGCCAGATCAGTTTCTATTCCATGGTCCGCACCGGTACACAAACCAAACTGGCCCGCATCGAGGCCATTGACAACCAGTATCCTCTCTACGGTGCCTTGGAACTGGAACACCATACCCCCACGGATGTGCTCCAAACCCAACCGAATGTCTTCATGCCAAGAGATACCGCCCGTGCGCTGGGGCTGGAAACAGACCCGGATAACGAAAATACCCTGACCATCGGGGATCAGACATTTGTCCTGAAAGATTACATCACCAAAGACCCTGAAAACGCGCTGACGTCGTTTGAATTCGCCCCCAAGCTCTACATGGGAATCAACCAGCTCGACAGCACGGGGTTGATCCGCTATGGCAGCCGGATCCGGGTATCGCATTTTTACCGGTTTACGCCGGATACAGATGCAGCGGAAATCAGCCGACGTCTTACAAAAGCGTTCAGCAACGCCTATAACGATCAGCCGCCCTTTTCGATTTACACCAGCAAAGACGTCAACGCGCGGCTGGGAAGACTGACCCGGTATTTTACCAGCTATATGGGGCTTGTGAGTGTGGTCACCCTGTTTCTGGCAGGCATTGCCACCGCTTATCTGTTCCGGGGATACCTGGCCCTGAAACAAAAGGAAATGGCGATACTGATGAGTATCGGTGCGCTCAGGCAGCATATCTGGTTTACCATCAGCTTCCAGCTCATCCTGCTGGGAACGGCGGCCGCGCTTCTGGCCACACTGGCGTCTCTTTTCATTATTCCGGCATTTCCCGTGATATTTAAGGGCGTGATCCCGGCCAATGTCATCGTATCTGTCAGTCCGTCTGCGGTGGCCCTCTCCCTGGGCCTGGGCGTGGCCGGCAGCATTATTTTCAGCCTGCCGGTATTTATACAACTATTTGATATCAAACCCCTGCTCCTGCTGCGGGGAAGGGTGAATCATACCGCGTCATTTTTCAAACAGGTTGTAAGCACCCTGCCCGGTATGGTTACTTTTATCCTGATCTCGGTTTATGCCGCCGGAAAGTTTGCAAACGGACTGATGTTTGTTGCCGGTTTTGCCCTTGCCATCGGTATTCTGTTTCTGATCGGAAAGGGGTTTGTCCGGATCTGCAAAAAACTGTCGCAATCGTCCACCCCTGCGGTAAAAATTGCCTTTAGAAATCTGTACCGGAATCAATGGGCATCGCTTTCCGTCTTTGTTACTATTGCCATTGGCACATTTTTGATATCCCTGATTCCCCAGGTGCAAAACGGTGTGCAGACCGAAATTATGAAACCGGACGGACTGAAAATACCGGTCTTTTTCCTGGTGGATATCCAGGAGGAACAAAAGGATGCGTTTGTCTCTTTTATGGACACACACGACGGGGGGATATCCAATCTGTCTCCCATGGTGCGGGGAAGAATTTTAAAACGCAACAACCAGCCCTTTCACCAGGATACTGACGCGTCCCAACGAACACGGGGCCGGCGCCTGGAATATAATTTTTCTTTTCGGGAAACACTGGACCCCTCGGAAACCATTACAAAGGGAGAGCCCCTGGCTGCAAAATACTGGCAATGGGATTCCGATACACCCTTTGAGATATCTGTTGAAGAATCCTTTGCAAACCGGCACCGCATTGAACTGGGAGATATCCTGGAATTTGAGATCCAGGGCATCGGGTTTACCGGCCGGGTTAAAAATTTACGAAAGGTCCGATGGAACAGCTTTCAGCCCAATTTCTTTTTATTATTCCAAAACGGGGTGTTAAACGATGCCCCCAAAACCTACCTTGCGGCGGTTTCCCAGGTTCCCCCGGACCAGCGTCAGCCGCTTAAAAACCGGATCGTGGAAAAATTTCCCAACGTTTCCGTCATTGATGTGACGCAACTGGCAAACATGCTGCTTTCGGTTTCCAACAAACTCTCCCTGTCCGTCCGGTTTATGGCATGGCTGGCCATTGCCGCCGGACTGATTTCTATTTTTTCCATTGCCCGGCACGAAGCCTGGAACAACCGGAACCAGATCAATCTGCTGAAGGTGCTGGGGGCGGAATATCCTGCCATAAGGACCATCACCCTCCTTGAGTTCGGCTGTATCGGATGCTTTGCCGCCCTGTCCGCCATACTTCTCAGCTATGGGTTTTCCTTTGGTATTTCCTGGTATTTTTTTGACAGCCTCTGGCAGATAAATGCTGTAATGTCGATCTCCATTCTTGTTTTAACCACCCTGGTCTGCATGGGGACGGCACTTTCCGCCACCAAAAAGGTAATGGATATCAAACCCATTCATCTGCTCACCAGCAGCGGGTGATATGAAGAAGTAATCAACCAATTAAAGGATATGATGGATACTAAAGGGGAATGAAATGAAAAAACTTAAAATGAAATGTGGATTATGCGCCGCCATTCTTACAATTGCTCTTTCGTTTGCAACTGGAGTATCCGCTGGCGAATCAGCAGAATGCGGCGACGAAAAGAAAGCTGACACAGCCTGCAAGGTTCGGGTTGAGGTGAAAGAAATCAAAAACCGGATCGTTGAAGGCAAAGTCCGCAATCACACCATCCGCATTGACCAGCCAAAAGAATTTGGTGCGGATGATACCGCCCCGACGCCGCCTGAGACCATGGCATTCGCTTTAGGAAGCTGCTTTGTTTCAGCAGGACGTCTTATAGCGATTCAGAGAAATTTGAACGTCATGTCTATCGGGGTTATCGTCGAAAGCGAACTTGATTTTGCAAAGGCTCTGGGAATAAGTCAGGACAAGCGGGCCGGATTTACCGGATTCAAAATCACCGCAGACATCAATGCCGAGATGTCGATAGAAGAAAAGAAAAAATTCATTCAGGAAATCAGCTCCCGATGTCCAATGTGCGACAATCTGAACAATCCGACACCGATTTCTTATGAGTTGAAAGAGCAATGATGGCAGAGATGAAGTATTTTGCTATTAAAGACATAACCCGAAGATGTTATCGGATGAAAATATAAGCCCGGTGCTTTTAAAAAAACCCGCCAAAAATCTCAACCCAGATATTGTGGTGTCCCGAGATGCCGACTATTGATCGGCATTATCGACAAGCTTCACTCCCGAAAAACTTTACAATACTGATGGTTTGCGACAGGCAAAAATTAAATCAAATCAAGTGTTTTTTTGTAGTCCTTATTAACCAATAGATATTATAAAAGAAATTTAATTCCAAGAGCCCAATAATAGTTCTTTTTTTGTGTGCCAAGATTTATATTTTTAAAAGAAGCTTTAATTTTTTCATTAATTTAATCCAATATATCTGGTTTTTTTATCTTGGATGTGAGACTATGCCTTGGGTTAAACTGTGACTATATTTTCCAATTTAGTAAGAACCAACAGACCACCAAGAAAAGCTAAAGGAAGCTAATAATGTATATAAATGAGCTATCACCATGGGAAAGGAAAGAGGAGTATTACAACAATATTCAAATAGGAAAGGATACAAAGACTCAAATAAAAGCTATAAGTCAGTCATCTAAAGATATGATCGCTGCTCAAAGAGCGTCGACCACTGATCTAATTAATAGCAATGAAAGAATAAATGAGGGTATAGACAATTTGTCATACGGAATTGAGAAGATTGAAGATGGGATGCAAGGGTTAAAAGCGGCTTTTGAGTGGGGAATTTCTGAAGTTGTATGGCAAATTGAACAGAATAGGAAAGAGTTACAAAGTATTCTAAAAATCCTTTCAGCCCCGCTTGATACGCAGGCAAAGGAGTTACGAAAAAGAGCAGAGGAAGCTTACGCTAACGGTTGGTATGAAGATGCACTTGAAGATTTTTTAGAGTCTGAAATAAAAAATCGTTATGATTTTTCTATTCATATAAGTATTGGAATAATTTATTTTTTTCATAAAGTTAACAGAGATAAAGCTTTGGACTACTTTGAAAAGGCTGTAAAGTATGCCACCCCTAAGTCAAAGTACCATGCCAGCATTGCATTGTTATATAAAGCTTTGATAAAACGAGATTTTAACCTTATAGAAGATGCAGAGAGGAGTGCCGCAAAAGCCGTAGAGTTAACACCAAATTTTGCAGAGGCTATTTATCAATGTGCTCAATATAACGCATTACTTAAGAGGCCTGATAAGTCATTACGATTTTTAAGAGAGGCTATAACTTTTGATATAAATTATTGTGAAAAAGCATATAACGATGATGCTTTTGACTTAATAAAACCGCAACTCTATAATTTATTTAATGATTTAAAAAAAGCAGAGGGAATAGAAGCACAAAATAATCTTGTAGGACTGAAAAAAAGACTTAAAAAATTTGATAACTATTTGTTTAATGCTAAAGACATTGTGAAAGTCGAGGAATCTGAGTTAGATCGATTGTTATCGAGACTTTCGAACCTTATGAAAAGAAACAGCTATAGGGATTTTAGAGAAGCAAATATTCTCATAAAGAAATTGCATTCTTTGATTGAGAATCAAAAGGCTAAGTTAGCTCATCAGCTTCAATGTTTAAAAGAATCTAACAATGCAGATATATCCAGAGTTAAAAGAGATAAAAACGACAAAACCAAAAATATTTCTAATAAGTTCATGCCAATAATTCCGATTGGCGTTGGTCTATCATTCCTATTTGGCATTAAAGGCTGCTGGTCATTAGGGCCTGGAGCAATAGGTACTGGACGGGAAATATTAATTTTGGAACCAATATGGGTTCTAATATGGAGAACGGCTTTGGGTGCAGCTATCGCTGCTGTTATTTATTTTATAACAATATGTATTTATAAAATGAGTTTATCTAAGGCAACGCAATCACGGATAGCTGGATCTCAATCTAAAACTGACCGAATCGATACTTTTATCAATAATCTTAAAAAAATATGAATTGTGAGGAACTCTGTAAAATTGAAGAATGCGTTATTAGGCCCGATTTTTCTGATCTTTTTTGGATCAACCTCCCGGGGATTGGGTTCCATTGCCACATCTTTAATTTTGAATTTATTCTATAAATCCCTATAAAAGTCCTCATAATAAGAAAGCCTTACAACGATTTATGTTTTAGATACAAATTTGTTCATTATCCCTTATTTGTTCGGTAAGTAGTGAATCAACTCTTTCGCAGAAATAATTAATGAACAGTGCTCACTGATCAACTCCTATTTTTCAGTGCGGTATACAATAGCAACCCGGGGACATTCCAAAAAACCGGCAAAAAATCACAACCCAGATGTTGTGGTGTGTCGCGATGCAGACTAGTGACCGGCATTATCGATATTCCGCACCTCTGAAAATTTCAGGAATACTGTCGTTCTGAAACACTTTTTATCTGTAAGATTCATCTAAGGCGAACAATCACCTTCTATCTGCCAAACAAATCCCTCTCCCAAAAGAATACCCATATTGCATAGAGTCTGCAAAAAAAGAGCATTGTGTAGGTTGAATACTTACAAAAAAAAATAGACATATACCTATTGCAATTTTTTACTTTAGGTATATGCTTATTTTAACTATAACTGATTTGACAGATAATAAACAGATGAACTCCCTTATCCAAAGTCATTTTCTATCCCCACGCTCTTATTTTTTATCGATGCATTTAAGAGATTAAAAATTTTTCATAAATTTAAAAATCTTGAAAAAATGGAGGCCAGTATGACAGCCAGAAATCGTATCCGAATATTTTTTCCCATGATGATGGTTATTACATTCTTAATAATTGGGTGTGGCGGTGGTGGTGGAAGCAGCCCAACTGTAAACGAAGGACAGTTTAAAGATAGTCTTGTAAAAGGTTTAAATTATGAAACTGACACACAATCGGGCATTACAGACAATAATGGTAAATTCAAATATCAAGCAAAAGAAGTGATTACTTTTTCAATTGGAGCAATTGTTTTAGGGCAGGCAACTGGAAAATCAATTATAACACCACTTGATTTAGTTGATGGGGCAACTGACGTATATAATAATCAGGTAACAAATATTTGTCGTCTGTTGCAGACACTTGATGATGACGGCAATGTCTATAACGGCATCGTCATCACAGAAGCTGTTAAAAATGCGACAAATTCTATGTCCATTAACTTTAATGTAGATACGAATCAATTCGAGAAAGAGGTTGATTCAGATATTAATACGCTTACTTCTCTAACTTCAGCAGGTCAAAGGAGTTTGGTTTCTGCTCAAGAGGCACAAACACATTTAAATGAAACTCTGGGGCTCGACAAGGATGGAGATGGCCATACTGTAAATCAGGGGGATTGCAATGATAATGACGCCACAGTGTATCCGGGAGCAACGGAAATCTGTGATGATGGAATCGATAATGATTGTGATGGACAGACCGATTGCGATGATAGTTATTGCTCTGATAGTCCGTCATGCGAAGTATGTACAGATGCCGATGGAGATGGGTATTATGTCCAAAACGGGTGCGGAACTGCAATAGACTGTGATGATAATGATGCCAATGTATATCCAGGGGCAACGGAAATCTGCGGTGATGGAATTGACCAAGACTGTAATGGCAGTGATTTAGCTCCTGAACCTGATCCAGGCGAATGCATCAAATTTATTGTTGACAACCAGCAGGAGTTTGACCGCCTTCCTGATTATTTCAAAAATTTATCAAGCCCTAAAGACGGTCATGTATTTTTTGTAGCTGAATTAACCATGGAAGAAATTAAATGTGGGTATATCTTTTTAAAATCGATAATAGAGAGTTTTATTCTAGTGGATAGTGACGCTAAAATATATCCACTGATTAATTACCTAATAAAAGGTATCCAGTATGAAGAGAATGACTTTTCAAGCAATTCTGCCTATATAGAAGGATCAACCTTCAAGTTGGCATTCGAAATTCCAATTCATTCAATTTTATCGCATATCGAATTTACTTATGATTATGGATCTTCATGGGATGATTATGATTCCAGTAACCCTGAAACAATTGACATAGATGTGTCATGCGAAGTATGTACAGATGCCGATGGAGATGGGTATTATGTCCAAAACGGGTGCGGAACTGCAATAGACTGTGATGATAATAATTCTGATATTAATCCCGGTTCTTCTGAAATCTGTGATGATGGAATCGATAATGATTGTGATGGACAGACCGATTGCGATGATAGTTATTGCTCTGATAGTCCGTCATGCGAAGTATGTACAGATGCCGATGGAGATGGGTATTATGTCCAAAACGGGTGCGGAACTGCAATAGACTGTGATGATAATGATGCCAATGTATATCCAGGGGCAACGGAAATCTGCGGTGATGGTATTGATCAGGATTGTAGCGGCAGTGATCAAGAATGCGAAGCCACTTTAGACGTAAAGAATGATTTTATTATAACACAAAAAATATATATCGACGGTACTTACGTTGGAGATGTAAAGCCAGGCCAAACGGTTAGATTTGGCATATCAGCAGGATCACACTTTTTAGAAGCCTGTGATAGTAAATACGGATGTACGGATAGGTCTGTCAATCTTAAGGAAGGAGGACAGTTCACTTGGACAATATTCGTTTCTTAGCTTCGCTATTTTTCAACATGATCATAACTGCAGGAGTGAGGATCGGCTGGGTTTAGAAATATTGTTAGGGACAAAAAAGGTAATCCGAACTTAATAAAAACCTTCCCAGCCAGAGAACAGATTCGTTTATTAAGTGTTCTGGTTATAATTCAACCATCCCATCAGGACAAGACATATGGGTTTTTCCATGTGAAAATTGCTTTTTTTGTAAAAAATCTCAATCCAGATATTGTGGTGTGTAGAGGTGAAGACTATTGATCGGCATTATCGATATTCTTTACAGTAGGAAGATATTGGGATACTGTCGCTAAGCTATATAGACCACTGTCTTGACTCTTGGGGGGTAAAATTTTCTAACGAATTGACATCCATAGAATTTTATGTAATACAGGCAATTATCTCTACCCATTATCCATCAGATTTTTCAATATAATTTGCTCCCTATGCCAAATTATATTCTGATATCCAATAAGAAAAAGTGTTGGGCATTAAAAAGACGATAAAAACAATACTCAGATAGTAAGGAGGACAGAATGAAACGATTGACCGCAAAAACAATAACCATCTGTGCCTTTTTTTTAGCTTTTTTGGGTGTGATTGGAACCGCTCACGCTGGCAATTATATTGGTGAATTAAAATGGGAACTGACATTAGAAGGCAATGAGAAGGGTGAAAACACCGAAGACATAAAAGCAACCCTTACAACGGGTGTAACCCATATGGGTGACAAATATTATCTTGTACAAGGTTACATTGAGCCATCACCAGATGATATTGACGGAATTATCGTTATGGATGGTTCAGCGATACTTATAGATAACAAAATTATAATGAATCTACAGATGACGCAACAACATACCAATCAATATAGAGATGCTTATTCCTGGCACTTTGAGATCGACATCTCTTCCTGGAACGGTACATGGTGGTCGTTAGGCGGATGGTTCGGTACTTTATCAAAAGATTCAGGGTATGACGATTATAATTATGGAACCATTAAAATGATAAACAAATGAATTAAACTTGGTTAAAATAATTAGGGTCTGCTTCATCTCCAATTCCAGACCCCGCAGGCGTGTCTGCCACAGACGACAATGTGTCTGGTAAAATGGCTGTAAACATGGAATGCCGTATCCGGAGCTATGGTCTATGAAGTATGGCGAGCCACGAACCTGGTTTTCGAGGGCGATAGGCCCGCGAGAATCGACTATTTAACTGGGACCTCTTTTAACGATATGTCCGGAACTTTCGGCACAACCTAATATTATTGGTTCAAGGCGAGGAATTCTTGGGGATCGAGCAGCTACAGTGTTCCGGACACGGGAAATATTATGATTAATGATTAATCGAATTGTATTATGGGTTAAAGACGAATGGATATCTGAATTTGAGTTCATCAACCACCGTTTTTATTTAAATTTTTTCGATAAGTGATTTATGGTAAAATTGTCTTTAAAGCCCATGTCTCTTATAATTTATCAGATATTTATATTATTATTTACTTTAAATGCACAAGCTGACACCACTATTCCTGAAGGAGAAATAAGCGGGATATGGAACCTCGCGGGGTCACCTTATATCATCCATGGAAATGTTGAAATTATAAAGGGTGAGTCTTTAACCATCGAACCAGGAGTTATCGTTAAATTTGCAAAGGGCAAAGAACTTGAATCCTTTGGTTCTCTTAAAGCAATAGGCACCGAGAATAATCCCATCGTTTTCACTTCAGACCAGACAACACCCGCACCAGGAGACTGGTATGGAATTGATTTTTTTTCTGGAAGTTCCGACAGCGAGTTGAATAATTGTGTTGTTGAGTATGCCAATAAGGGTATCTATTGTACTCAAAGTCCTGACATCGTATCGTGTACCGTACAAAATAACTCGGAAGAAGGTATTCGTATAGTGGCAATAGCATCAGGATGTGATGATAGTTTTGCGGGACCAAATATTTCCGGCTGCACGATCCAAAACAACTCAGGAGTCGGGATAGCTTACTATGGATCAGGAAGTTCGATGTGGGGCTGCACAATTTCTAAAACAGGACGTGTAGCAGGAAACTTAACTGGTTGCATAATTAAGCGAAATAGATCCTATGGAGTTTCTATCATTGCCGATGACGTTTTCAATGACATGTTCTCTCATAAGGGAATTGCAGAACCGACCATCAAGCAAAATCAGATAATTTTAAATACAGAATCCGGTATTTATATCAACGCGGATAGAACATCAATAGAATTATACGATAATCAGATTTCTCAAAACGGAGGTTCGGGAGTTCATTGTGAGGCTGGAAACGGAAATGTAAGCATTGTTGGCAATACTATTTCAGGCAATGCGGAAAGAGGCATTTACAATATTTTCGAAGATACATACGTTGCAGATAATTTGATAAGTGGAAATACCTTAAATGGTGTTGAGACAGTCCATGTTGATACCTTTGGTGGCAATATACTCCATGACAACTCCCCATACGATTTCTATTATTTGGGCGAAAACTATCAGAATGCTATGTTCAATGACTGGGGGACAGAGGTTTCATCAGAGATTGACAATAATATTTATGACAATCAGGATGATCAGTCGATTGGAACTGTAAAATATGAATTAGATGAAGCGACACAAGCCGAAAATGATTTTACTTATATTATCGAAGATTTTGAAGGTAATTTTAATAAAGGAACTATTAGTGGCGATATACCTTATGGTTGGTCAGTCGTATTTGATTTCGAGCCAGAATTCGAGAAAGGAAATGTCAGCCACCACGGACAATATGGTTTACACACAAATTCTCATATTAATACAATTGAAACTGTTTTGACAGGAGAACCCGATAATATTGTAAATTTGCGTATCCAAATTAAAGCGATAATTAGTGGCGAGGCTATGGTCGAATTTGGTGCTGAAGGTGCTACAGGAACCATTAAGAATAGTCAATCCTGGTATTATCGATTGGACAAAGATTGGAAGACAATCACAATTAATGATATCGAAATCCCTCCAAACGGAGAACTTCCCATTTATATAAACTTTCATGTTCATCAATCCCATGGAACCTGTAATTTCTATATCGATTGCTTGTCATCCGATGATCCTGATTTGTTTATTCAAGGGAAACAAGCGTCATCAAATGATGATAACAACACTGACGCCGACAGCAATGGTAATGATGACAAGAGTAGCGATGACAGTAGTAGTGAAAAAGGTGGAGGTGGTGGTGGCGGGGGTTGCTTCATTTTTGAAATACTTTGAAAAAGTGCAGTTAATTTTATGTTTCAAGCAACTTTAAAAAAAGATTAAAAATGAAAAACTTATTAATTCTATTTTTTTTGTGTATGTTGTTTTGTGGATGCGCTTCTACTACTAAGCTAACTGAATCAAATTATAAGAAGATGTTAAAAATATACATAAATGAAGATGTCCAAATTCCGGAAATTGCATACTATAGTGGACCGGAGCAAAACGTTGGGGCATTATTTGGTGTTGTGGGTGCCGTTATAGCTCAGGTAGCTGAAACAAATGATGAGCTAATTACTAATTATATGAAAGAAAATTGTATTGATATTGGTGGAATTTGTAAAAAAGCCATAATAGATGGTATTCTTAAAAGTCCAAAGTTGTCAGGTAAAAAAATAGTCACAAACGTTGAGGATGCTGATACATACTTAACAGTAGAAGTTCCAATATATGGTATTGCTCAAACAAGCGGCTTTTCCAGCGTTTATAGACCTCTACTTGGGATCAGAGCAAAATTAACAGACACCAACAGCGTTCTAATTTGGGAGGATTATGAGTATATTACACAGATGAATGATGGT
>CAXXNU010000017.1:0-15865 GCA_963675805.2 Desulfobacterales bacterium
GACTTTTCTGGCTGAGGGCTTTCCGGTGTTGGTTGAGCGCGGGGTTTATGAGCGCGACTTCAACGGCGTAGTTACCTGGATGGGGCACTATCAGGTTTTAACCGGTTACAACGATCAGGCGGATTACTTCCTGGCACAGGATTCATATACCACGCCGAATTTGCAAGTAGACAGTCAGGAGTTGTCTAATGGATGGCGTTCGTTTAACTATGCTTATATCGTCGCCTATCCAATGGAGCGCGAAGCAGAGGTGATGAATATCCTTGGCCGGACGCTGACGAAGAACAGAATTATTTCGCGGCGTTGGACCGTGCCGGCAATGACATCCTCACCCAGGAAGATCAGCAGCTTTTTTTTGCCTATTTTAACCGCGGTTCTAATCTGGTGAAATTACAGGATTACTTCGGCGCAGCCCAGGCCTATGACCAGGCTTTTGCCAAGTATGCTGACCTGCCGGAGAATGAACGCCCGTGGCGCATGATGTGGTACCAGACCGGTCCGTATTTTGCCTATTTCTATTCTGGCCGCTATCAGGATGTGATTAATCTGGCAGATAACACACTGGAGATTATGAGCGAACCTATCCTCGAAGAAACCTACTACTGGCGGGCGCAGGCCAAATGGGCGCTGGGCGATGCCAACGGCGCGATTGAAGATTTCCGTACCAGTCTGGAATACCATCCTGGCTTCCCACCCACACTTCAGAGTGCGGCCATGCTGGGGATTGATTTGTAATAAGTTAGTCATTAAAAAAGCTAAAGCGTTGAGTAATCTTCTTGAACTCAACGCTTTTTTTATAATGAAATATTTTATGACCGCCGATAAACCACCGATAAGAAACGCCTTTACTCCAGCGGAAAGATTGTTTTGGCGATGCTAAGCCAGTTCCCTTCGTACCATTCGAGGTGCTGCACGGCGTCGCCTGGCACCAGCATGCCCTGCACGTCCTGGTGCTGACTGCTGCGGAACATGCGATAGGAGGAGAGCAGGGACTGTATCTCTCCGGACTGCGGCCCGGGATTGGTTGTAGTGAAGGCCATCGTGACCAGCAGTTCCGCGTCGGATATGCCATCGATCCCGTCTTCTGCTGTATCCTCAAAAGGTACTTCATTGGCAATGACGGCTGCATCAAAAGTCAGGTAGGCTTCCGCCGGTTCGGGCGGCATTTGCCAAACCAGGTCTGCAGAGAGCTCCGGAGTTACGGCTACCACTGTGTCTATGTTTACAGGAATATAAGGACAGGCGGCATAGGGCGCGGCGATTTTGTGCTGGTACTGAGTGCGGATGATGGATGTGATGCTGTCGGTATAATCTATCCCCAGGGTTTGGCTGAAGTCATACAGAGTCGCAGACGTCAGACTGGCGACGGCACAAACACCGGCCGCCCACATGTTATTGGCCCCATCAGCGTAGCGCAACGTATCGCCGCCCCGCAGCCGGATCAGGTCATTAAAAGAGTAGCCATCCTGTGCCTGGAAAGCGCCGTAATCGCCCTGATGTTCGGCAATATAGGAAATAGCGATGAGTATGTTTTCCAGCTTGTTGGGATAGATGCTGTCACGCCCGCCAAAATAGGTGGCGTCCGCCATGATGCTCTCTTCCGCTTTTTCGACATAGATGGTGTCCAGCAGATATTCACTGTTGGTCAGGTCACGTACCCCAGCAGAGAAGACGACCAGGCCGAGGTAGGGCTGTCCGCCAACCAAATGCGGCAGGACGGCAACTTGCACTTCTAGTGTGGCTTTCTTCGCCGCGTCGGATGGATGGCGCAGGGCGTATTGCTCGCCAGTGCTCAACAGGAGGCCGGCTGGTACTTGCAGCAGGGTGATATTGTGCGCAGTGTCATATTGATATGCACCACTTTCTTCGTTTTTCAGCAGGGGGTAGATTACAACCAGCGCAGCTTCACCGGTGCGGACCGTCATTTCTTTTCCAGACAGGCGTTCCACCTCCAGCGTATCCATGCTGAGGAAGGCCGCCGGGTCAAAGTCAGCGGGTAAGCTTGGCAAAGGCTCCACCGTGGCGGTGGGTGGGATGCCTGGTTCCATGGTTGTCGCAGTAGTTTTTGTGGGCTGCACTGCCGTTGCTGTGGGTTGCTCTTCGGGCACCACGGGCGTGCAGGATGCGAGTATGATAAGCAGTAAACATATGGCTGTGCGGCGGATGATACCGTTGGACAAAGATTCCTCCGTAATGCTTCTACATTAAGAAAACATTAATCCCCCCAATTGTAATCGAAAAACAGTGCTAAAGGAATCAGGAAGACAGTTGAATGGTCAATTAGGCAATAAGTGAATTAGGAAGGGGCTTTTCTGATTAACGGATTGACTGAGCAACTGGTTGACGTTCTATTGAGTATAATCAATGAGTGATGAATGAGAGACTGCAATACACGCTTGAGGTAGCCGATTGGCATGACTTGAATGACCTGCGGCAAATTGAGAAAGAATGTTTCGCCGATCAGAGCTGGACATTGCTCGATCTGATTGGCGTGTTGACAATCTCTGGTGTGGTGCGTGTTAAGGCGATGCTTGACGGTGAGATGATCGGTTTTGCTGCCGCGGAATCCCGGGCCGATGAGAACACGTCCTGGATCAGTACCATTGGAGTGCGGCCGGGATATCGCCGGCAGGGGGTGGCAGCTGCGCTGCTGGCGGCTTGTGAGGCGAGGGTCAGTTTGCCGCGTATGCGCCTGTGTGTACGGCCGTCCAACTGGATGGCGCTGCGCCTGTATGAAGAATGCGGCTACCAGCGCGTTGGCGTGTGGCAGAATTACTACGAGAATGGTGAAGATGCCCTGGTGCTGGAGAAATATCTGTAAATCGCATGGTGAGGAACAGAACAATCTGAGAAGTGTCCTGTGGGCAGATATCGTTTTTGTCAGTTTTTTATAAAAACAGAAGAAATGCTTGACCTTCCTTCGGGTTTCTGGTAAACTCTGTACGTATGCGAAAAGCATATAAAAAATTTGAAAGGAGACGCGTATTATGAACATGATTTGCACCTACCGTAACCGTTTTGGCAGCACTGTAGCTGCTGTGTCTGTTTGCGCGCCTCCAGGCGGAATCTGCTAAGCACTTTTTCTTAGACCGATTTCAGCCACAGGCGCAGAACACAAGCCCTGTGGTTTTTTGATACCAATGGCACAAATCTGAATCCAAGAGATCAGAAGGCCACAGGACTTGACCAAAGCCTGTGGCCTTTTTTGTATCGTAAGCAATTATTATTTGGATTTTTTAGGAAACAAAGGAAAAACAACAATGTCTACATCAGACTTGATAAATTATTTTGAAGATTTGGATGACTTCGACCAGTTAGAAAACGGAAAGCGAGTAGCGATGATCAGAAATTTGAGCCGTGACCAGAAGAAACTAAAAGCACAAAGTGCAGTACCCGCCAAAGCAGCACAGCGGGATGCCGGGCAGGATTTCGAGTTCAGTTATAACGCCTCACGTCACGAGCGTGAATGGATCATCGATTCGCTGGGTAACTTTTACCAGATGCACTGGTTTGACGACGTACTGCAATTGATAAAAGGCGGCAAGGAGGCTTCGGTTTACCTTTGTTCAGGTAATGAGACCACCCAGGTCAGTCATCTGGCTGCCAAGGTCTATCGCCCGCGGCGGTTCCGCAACCTGCGTAAAGACCATCTTTACCGCGAGGGGCGGGAGCAGCTGGACGAGAACGGCAATGCCATTACCAATGACGGTATGCAGTATGCCATGCGCAAGCGCACCCAGTATGGGAAGCAGCTTTTGCACACCTCCTGGATCGAGCATGAAGTCAAAACCATGCAAGTCCTTAGAGAGGCCGGTGCAGATGTGCCCGTCATTTTTGCCAGCGGTAATAATGCCATTCTGATGAGCTACATTGGCGGTGCGGAAATGCCTGCCCCGGCGTTGAATGAGGTTGATCTTGATCTGGGGGAGGCCTACCAGCTCTTTGAGCGGGTGCTGGCAAACATCGAGATCATGCTGGCTCATGACCGCGTGCATGGCGACCTGTCGGCCTACAACATCCTGTATTGGGATGGCATGATCACCCTGATCGATTTTCCACAGGCCATCTCACCCAAAGAGAATCGCAATGCTTATCTGATCTTCCAGCGCGATGTGATCCGCGTGTGCGAGTATTTTGCACAGCAAGGGGTGCGTTCAAATCCAGGGGCAATCGCCGAGAAACTGTGGCGTAAGTATTGTCACAATCCCATGCCCGACATGGATCCGCACTTCCTCGATGCGGATAGTGAAGAAGACATCGCTTTATGGAAGCGTATGAAAGTAACTTGAGAAGTGCCGTGTTCTGCGCAAATAAAGAACCTGGATTGTACAGCAGAACGCGAGAGAAAAAGGATGGAAATCATGTTTCGAATTCGCCCATTTGAACGGACGGAAATAGAAAATAAAGCCGTAGCAGAGATCCAGTCTGTTGCGTGGTCCAATTGTTTGAACAGCGTTGCCATGTGGAATCGCACTGATTCGCTACGTGACCCCCGCTCTCTGGTGCAGCGTTTTGTTGCTGTGGACCAGGGTGATATTGTTGGTTTGGCAGTTTTGATGGAACCTGAAAGCTATATCGCTCAGGGGAGATACGGGTTTTCGATTGCAGTACGTCCCGATCAGCAGGGTAAAGGAATTGGCGGCGCCATTTACCGCCGCATGATGACAGCGCTTGAAGGCCATCCGGTATGCAGTCTGGTTACCGGCACCAGCGAAAATAATCACAACGCGATCCGCTTTTTGAATCGCTATGGCTTCTGCCAGTCGATGCGCGATCCGATCGCCAGCCTGGATGTAGCCGCTTTTGATGCCGCGCCCTTTGCCGGCATCTGGGAGCGTATGGCCCGCCAGGGTGTTCAGGTGCTGCCGTTGACGCGTGCTGCCCTGCGTTTCCCGGATTG
Source organism: Desulfobacterales bacterium (assembly GCA_963675805.2). Lineage (GTDB taxonomy): Bacteria > Desulfobacterota > Desulfobacteria > Desulfobacterales > Desulfosalsimonadaceae > SURF-3. Next base: position 4,901 of record CAXXNU010000017.1, read on the forward strand.
GCAGCGCCGTATCTGGGATTTAGACTGGGAGCTGAAGCAGGACTTGAATTCTTTTGTAAACCCGGTGCGTTCATCTTTTGAACAATTCCAGCGCTCCGTGCTTGGCAAGCGCTATTTTAATCCAGCATCCTGGTTTGTGGCTTTGGATGGAGATCAGTGGGTAGGTATCTGCCGCCTGATGGATCTGAAAGATGAGCCGGACACGCTCTATCACGGCCTAACCGGTGTGCTGCGCAGTCACCGCCGGCGTGGTATTGCCACGGCCTTGAAGATCAGCGCAATTGAGTATGCATGGCAGTGTGGAGCGCGGTTCATTGAAACGGAGACGGAAGAAAACAACCCGATCCACGCGCTCAACCTCAAGCTGGGTTACGTGCCCCAGCCTGCCTGGCTGCGCTTTGAGAAAGAAATACCAATGGCAAATTGAACAATTGCCTCAATCTAAAACGCTCTCCCACTTGTCGGGAGAGCGTTTTTGTATGTGATCCAGGTGATTTTGACGATAATGTCAAAAACCTGTCTCGGTAAGATAAATCACTTCCTCAGACTGTCTTCCAGCTCCTGTAAATTTACCCGTGCTGTCAGATCCAGCGTCAGCGGGGTAACGGAGACTTCGTGCTTATGGTAGAGGGTGTAAGCGTCCGAATCTTTGGGTAGAGTGGAGAAATCGATGCCGGTAAATTTTCCACCAATCTCGCCCTTCCCTTCCCATCCGCCTTCACGGCGCAGAATGGGTTGATAAACGCGGTGCAGGGAGAGCCTGGTGATATGCCAGGCTGTGTCCGACGTAACATCCGCAGGGGTATTGATGTTGAGTACATTGGCGGAAGTTGGAAATCGGTTCTCCAGCAGCATGCGGGCAAAACGGGTGGTGATCTGCGCGGTGGCGCTGAAATCAATCTCGGGGGAATTGCTCAAATACATGTCGGGATCAAGCAGCTGCTGTGAGACCGCAATGGCGGGGATGTCCGCTGAAGCGGCTTCGAGGGCAGCACCCACCGTGCCGGAGAAGTGAATGATCTCACCGATATTCTCGCCGTAGTTAATGCCCGAAACGATCAGGTCCGGCTTTTGGGGGAGGATCTCCAGCAGGGAGTGCTGCACGGTCTGGGCAGGTGAGCCGCCCACAGCATACACAGGCCATTCCTGGCCGTGTACGGTGAGGGTTTGCTTGCGGATGGTGCCGGTGGAGGTGATTGGAAAGCTGCGCCCTGTGCCGGATTGCTGCTCCTGCGGCGCTGCCACAGTGACATAGCCTAGTTCAGAAAGCGCTTCGGCTGCTGTCCACAGAGCTGGAGAGTCAATGCCGTCATCATTGGTCAACAATATCTGAAATTGTTTTGAATTCATGGTCTGTCCTTGTCCTTTTATTTGCCGGAACGGATGGATTGATCCAGCGCGTTCAGATCAACCCTGGCTGTCATGTCGATATTCATCGGGGTGAGTGAAACAATACCCTCCATCCGGATGGCGTTCAGGTCCGTGCCGGCTTTGGTCTGCCCTGGCTCGAGGTGCATCGGAACGCCCGTTACCTGGGCGGATGTTTGCCAGGTGCCGGGGCGATCGATTTTTATGTCAAAACAGCGCAGTCGGGAGTGGCGGGTAACCTGCCAGGGAGTAGCCGGTGTGGCCGAAAAAGGCACCTCCAGCTTGAAGATGTCGACGCCATCAGGGAGGCCCTGCTCCAGCAGGTAGCGGCCAAAGAGGGCAGTGAAGTGACCGGCGGTGGAGAAGTCAATGTCCTGGTCGTGATCGTAGTAGTTGGCGGTTTCGGCTGGCAGTTGCAATGAGGCGGCCAGGGTGGGGATGCCGGATGAAGCGGTTTCAAAGGCTGCCCCCATCGTACCCGAGATGGTGACACAGTTGCCGGCATTCTCGCCCAAATTGATACCTGAAACAGCCAGGTTGGGTTTTTCAGGCAGGATTTCATGCAGGGCGTGGATCACTACCTGGGCCGGGGTGGCGCCTACAGCATAGCCCTTGATCTGGCGGCCGTTGGCGAGGCTTATTGGGTGTTCTTCGATGATGCCATCGGAGGCGCGGGAAAAGCTGCGCCCTTTGCTGGTCTGCTGCACGCGCGGGGCGACCACGGTTACTTCGCCCAGCGCAGAAAGCACTTCGGCGGCTGCCAGCAAGCCCGGTGAGCCAATGCCGTCGTCGTTGGTTAATAAAATTTGGTAGGCTTGAGAAGACATAGAAAGGATTTTCCTTGGGTTTATTTTTTAGAGTAGAAGTACTCTGCTCTGTGATTCTACCCTGATTGGGGCCAAAAACAATGGTGGATTTATTCATCAATAAGGAAACGGGCAGGATGATTTTTATATAAGGGTTAATATTTTTGATATTTTGATCAAAAAATCGTGTATAGTACTAACATCGGTTAAATGATTCAAAAGACTGGTTATGGCATCTTCTCTTCTGAAAACCAAACTTTTTATCCCGCCAGCTCATCCCAGCTTGGTTCCTCGTTCTCGTCTGGTTGACGCTATCGAATTCGGTGTACGAAATGGGCACCGCTTTACCTTGGTGGCTGCCCCGGCAGGATTTGGCAAGACCACTGCGGTCAGCACCTGGGCCAGCGCGTGCAATCGGCATGTGGCCTGGCTTTCTCTGGATGAAGGGGATAATGAAGAGACGCTGTTCTGGGCTTATGTGATTGCAGCCATCCAGTCGGCTGTACCGGAATTTGGGGATGATTTATTGGTCTCCTTGACTACCGCTCCGCCCGTGCCGGTGCAGGGGATTCTGGCAGAATTGATCAATGAGATGGCTTCTTTACAGGAGCCATTCACCCTGGTGTTGGATGACTATCATGTCATTAATAATCCACGGATCCATGAGCGCCTTTCTTTCCTGTTAGACCATCAGCCGCATACGCTGCACATAATCATCGCCACTCGTGCCGATCCACCTATCCCGCTGGCGCGTTTGCGGGCGCGCAGGCTGTTGACGGAATTGCGCGTAGATGATTTGCGCTTTTCACGCCAGGAAACGAAAATTTTCCTGAATGAGGTCATGGAACTGGGATTGAGTGCGGAGGATGTTGACCTTCTGGAAGCACGTACCGAGGGCTGGAGTGTTGGATTATTGCTGGCGGCGCAGTCCATGCAGGGGCGCGAAGACAAGCACGCTTTCATCACCGCTTTTTCCGGCAGCCAGCATTTCATCCTTGAATATCTGATTGAGGAAGTGCTGGACCAGCAGCCCCCGGAGAGGCGATCTTTTCTTCTGCAAACCGCGATCCTTGACCGTTTATGTGGCACTTTGTGCGATGCCGTACTCGACACTCAGGGCAGCGAGCAAACGCTACGACTGCTCAGTAAAGATAATCTTTTCCTGATTCCTCTGGATCAGCAGCATATCTGGTATCGCTATCATCATCTTTTTGCCGATCTGCTGGTGAATGCCCTCCACAAAGAATTTTCTAAAGGGGAAGTGCTTGCACTTCACCAGCGATCCAGCCGCTGGTACCAGGCAGCTGGCGAGATGGACAAAGCGGTGAAGTATGCGCTTAGTGGAAAGGATTTTGAGCGCGCAGCAGATCTTCTTGAAAACAATATTGAGCAGATGATCGCCCGCGGACAGGTGAAAATTTTGCTGGGCTGGCTGGGGGCGCTGCCAGAGGAGGTTATTCAGTCGCGCCCGCGTTTGTTGATGCACCAGGGCTGGGTGGTGTTCCTTTCCGGTAAAGTGCAGCAGGCTGCGAAAATCCTGCTGCTTGCGAAACAGGCTTTGCAGTCGATCCCCGCGGGGGAAGGCAGAGATTTGCTGCATGGACGCCTGTCTGCTTTGCTGGGGACCATTACATCCCTGACGCGTAATCTGCCGGCAGCAGTTATGGAAGCCGAAGAAGCCCTGACAGTTCTTCCAGAAGAGGCGTTGGTGTTCCGCGCACGGGCAAAACGGGTGTTGGGTGTATGCGCTGCACTTCAAGGGAATATGGAGCAGGCACTGGATCATCTGGCGCATGCCAAAGCGCTGGCATCGCAAGGCGGTAATACATTCTTGACCTCCGAGATTCTCTCGCAGATGGCCACAGTTCGAAAACATGAGGGCAAGCTGTCATTGGCCTGGCAGGCATACCAGCAAATTCTGGATTTATATGACCAGCCGGAGCAGTTCTCCTCCGCTTGTCTTGGCTATGTTGGCATGGCCGAGATTACTCTGGAACGCAATGACCTGCCCGAAGCACGGCGCTGCCTGGAGCAAGGCATTGAACTCTGTCAGAAGGGCAGCATTGGCTATGTCTTACAGCCGGCGTATTTGATCGGCGGGCTTTTGCAGTACGCTCTCGGAGACGAGCAGGCTGCTTTGGAAAGGATACAAAAAGGGGAGGCGCTTTCCCGCATCGGGGGCGGTTCCCTGGAAAGCATTCTTGGCCTGGCTTGGTTCCAGACGCGGTTGTATTTGCAATTGGGTGATATGGACAAAGCGCGTGCCTGGGCGGAGGGAAGGTCTCTGCCTGGGGAGTGGTCTTTTAAGGATATGCCGTTGGTGCTGGATGAGATGCATCAGAGTCTGCTGGCGCACGTGTACCTGAAAGCGGGGGAATTGGAGCGGGTGTTGGGTATCTGTGAGCAGATTTGCCCGCAGGCTGAAGCGGGTGGCAGACTGGCGCGAGTGATTGAGCTGAGCCTGTTCAGGGCGGCTGCCTTGCAGGGTCTGGGCAGGCCGGAGGAAGCGCAGGTGGCATTTGAACAATGCCTTGTACTGGCTGAACCGGCAGGTTATGTGCGCCTGTTCGTGGAAACTGGCGAGGCGGTAATGCCACTGCTGCTGACGGCAGTAGAATCAGGTGAACACATAGCGTATGCAGGGAGAATTTTAGCTGCATTTGAAGGCAAACTGGAAAGCAGATCAGCAGTGCAGGAAGGGCTGGTTGAGCCGCTGACGGAGCGGGAATTGGACGTGCTGCGCTTGATGTGCGATGGACATTCCAATCAACGGATCGCGGATGAATTGATCGTGTCTGTCAATACGGTCAAGAAACATACCAGCAACATCTACGGTAAGCTGGGGGTCAAGAACCGGGCGCAGGCGGTGCTGCATGCGCGGGAAATTCAACTCGTTTGATTAAACTTTTGGGTACCCTCTTTCCAATCTAATACAATTCCAAAAATTAAACCTTTGCATGGCGAAAAGCCAGGGGGCAATTCCTATACTGATTGTAGATGTTCGCAATCGTGTTTTGGAGATGCCATGCACTCAAATCAACAGCTTTACCAGATCAAAATTGAAGGTCATGTTCACCTGGATTGGTCGGCGTCCTTTGATGATTGCAGCGTGCAGCATACTCCGGGCGGTCAGACGATCCTATCTGGTTGCCTGCCGGATCAAACTGCGCTGCATGGCGTCCTCATGCGCATCCGTGACCTGGGATTAACCCTGTTGGAAGTGAAACGCCTACAGGATACAGAAGAAAAATAGGAGAAGGAAAAATGGAACCTAAAACTTTACGTACCGTAATTGCAGTATTTTTGTTTGTGCATGCCATCGGGCACATGCAGGGCGTGTTCTCGGCGCTCGGTTTGTTCAACTCTGATTCCTGGCATCCCCATTCCTGGCTGTTTGACGGTTTGCTGGGCGAGAAAGGCTCGCGCATGCTGGCCCTGGCCCTGATGGTTTGTTGCGTACTCGGCTTCCTGGCGACGGCTTTTGCCTTTGTGGGCATTGGCGTACCGCATGAATGGTGGCGTACACTGGCAGTCATCTTCTCCATTCCGTCCGTGTTGGGCCTGATCTTCTACTGGAATATTCTGTCAATGTTCTTTAACAAGGTTGGTGCAATTGGTGTGAATAGCTGGATATTGATCGGACTACTGATCCTGCAATGGCCCTCGGAAGCGGAAATCGGTTTATAGCCTGCATACGCCTTGAAAAGGAGAAATGAAAATGGAGAAAATTCTTGTGCTCGGCGCAACTGGTTTGTTGGGGAAACCCGTTGCCCAGCAGTTGAAATCAGATGGCTTTGCAGTACGCATCATGGCCCGCGACTTGGACAAAGCCCGCAGTATGTTTGATGAAAGTTTTGAGATCGTGCAGGGTGACGTGACCGACAAAGCCAGCCTGGAAAAAGCCATGCAGGGCTGCCATGGCGTTCACATCAGTGTGGGCGGTCCGGTAGATCAGGTCAGTGCGGAGAATGTGGCGGCGCTGGCTGCGAAATGCGGCGTGGAGCGCATTTCCTATATCTCTGGGGCGACGGTGGCTGAGGAAAACGGCTGGTTCCCGATGGTGGCGCAGAAGCTGGACGCAGAGAAAGCAGTGCAGGCTTGTGGAGTACCATTCACTATTTTTTGCCCGACCTGGCCCATGGAGCAGGTGGCGCGCTTCGCACGGGATGGCAAGCCTTTCATGATCGGCAAGCAGCCTCACCCGTTACATTTCTTTGCTGAAGCAGATATGGCGCACATGGTTTCTGCTGCGTACCAAAAGGAAGAGGCAGCGAACAAACGCTTCTATGTGTATGGACCCGAGGCTTTGACCATGCTGCAGGCTATCGAGCGTTATTGCCAGAGGTTTCATCCTGAAGTGGAGAAAGTTTCGGCTATGCCAGTCTGGCTGGCGAAGTTGATGGGCGCATTGACCCGCAACCCCGGGCTGAAATTTGCCGCCAATCTGATGGGCTATTTTGACAAGACCGCGGAAGTTGGCGACGCTGCGGAAGCGAATCAAATCCTGGGCGCACCGGCAATCACGCTGGACGTCTGGATGACTGAAAGGAAATAAGGAGAATTAAGATGGCGATTGTATGGGTAATTTTAGGCTGGTTATTTGCCGTATTGTTTGGTGTGTTGACGATTTCGATGCTGCTGCTGGGCAATTGGCTGCATGTGTTGATCCTGTTTCTGCTGGTGTTGTTGTGCCTGCCGCCAATTAGCGGATTTATCAAAAACAAGCTTGATTGGCAGATGCATCCTGTGCTGCGCATTGTCTTGCTTGCCGGCTTGCTATTTGGTCTCAACCGGGTCATGTCTGGGCAGACGCCCGAATCGATTTACCTTACACCGGAAGATGAAGTGCGCTTCATGGAAATCTATGATGAGAAAATGGAAGAGTGGCCGGTGCCCTATGAAGACCTGTATGTGGATACCCTGTATGGCAAGGTGCACGTGATTGCTAGCGGTGCCGAGGGTGCCCCGCCCATGCTGTTGCTGCATGCTTCTGTGGTGTCGAGTTGGTCGTGGAAAGACAATGTGGAAGCATTGAGCCAGGATTACCGTACCTATGCAGTGGACCTGATCGGGGATGTGGGGAAAAGCGAACTGGACCAGCTATGGAAAACGTCATGAAAAATGGGAAAGATCAGGCAGTGTTGTATACGGAGATCATGGATGGGCTGGGGATTGAGAAAGCTTATGTGGTTGGCGCTTCAGAGGGTGGCTTTATTGGTAGCAATATTGCCATTCATTACCCCGAGCGGGTGGAAAAGCTGGCGCTGTTGGGGCCGATGGGCTATGCCGGGGCAACGCAATCTGTGATCCGCATTACATCTGGCTCAGCTTTTTCCCGCTGAAACCGGTCCAGGATAGCACCTTTCGCTGGGCTTTCAGTGACAGTCCGAAGTTGAATGAAGAATTTGCAGAGTGGTTCCCGATGGTAATGACGAGGTACGTATCAACGAAGGTTGCCCCGATGCCGATTGCAGCAGAAGAACGCCAAAGTATATCTGTGCCAGTCATGTTCGTCTTCGGTGAACGCGATAACCTGGTAGGTGACCCCGAAGCAGCCAGGGAACTGGTGCAGGATATCCGGGATGTGCGGGTCGAGATTGTCCCGGCTGGGCATCTGATGGCAGGAGAATTGCCTGAAAAATGCAACAAGCTCCTTTTGAATTTTTTTGAAGCTGAATAGTGTGAAATATTACGGGAAGAGACTGTTTTGCAGTCTCTTCCCGTTTTAATTTCCCTATTTCAGTTTGTTTATCTTTACTGTTTGACATTATATAGAAAAAAAAGGGGTGTTTTGAGAAACTTATGAATGAAACTGTACCATTTTAATCCAATATTAAGTATAATCAAGAAGAGGGCATTTCCCCGCAGCTTGCTGCGCAAAAAAGCAGTAAGATTAAGAGATGAGCGAGCTGAAAAGAAAAAGCCACAATGTGTCTGTATTGATCTACCATTACGTATGTCCAGCGAAATATAGAAAAGTGGTCATAGATACAAAGGTAGAAGAAATACTAAAAGAAACATGTTTGGAAATAGCCAAGCGGTATGAAATAGAGTTTGTGGAAATAGGGACAGATAAGGATCATGTGCATTTTTTGATTCAATCGGTACCGAAATATAGTCCGACAAGAATTATCCAAATAGTGAAAAGCATAACAGCGCGAGAAGTATTCAAGCGGGTGCCAGAGGTGAAGAAAAAGTTGTGGGGAGGCGAATTTTGGTCGGACGGATATTATGTAAGTACAGTAGGGCAACATGGAAGTGAAGAGACAATACGAAAGTATGTGCAAAACCAAGGAAGGACAGAAGAATATCAACAGTTACATGGACAGCAACTCAAACTGTTTGAATAAAAGTAGATAGGCTGTAAGATACCCCGCAGCTTGCTGCGGGGAGAATTCATTAAATAGGCGTGTGTTTTCAGCTCAAAAATACAGCAACCATTATTGATGAAAGGGCTGAAAATTAACCGCAGGGCAGGGAAAAATAATGGTAATAACCACACGCAGCACATGGTGGTTTGCGTAATTAAATACATAAAAAAGAAGTGATCCGGCAGCATATCGCTGCACGGAGGAGATTTGAATTTGTAAATCGTTTTTTTCATTTAAGGCTCTTAAGCCGCCACGCTTCATCACAGTGGACGAAAGTCCTGGGAGATAGAGAAAATGCACAAAAACTCACGCCGAAGTTTTTACCTCTTAACCATTATTGCAATCCTGTTTACTTCCCTCGGAAGTAATTTTACAGAAGTTAATGCGGCTTCCACGATTTTCATCAACGAAATTCATTATGATAATACTGGTGGCGACGCCGGTGAAGGCGTCGAGATTGCTGGCCCGGCAGGGACAGACCTCTCTGGCTGGTAGTCTGGTATCCCTACAATGGTAGTGGTGGAGCATTATTACAGCGACCACTGCAATCTGAGTGGTACGATCCCTGATCAGAAGCTAATGGTTATGGAACTTTGTCTTTTCGCAATATGCTGGCCTTGCAGAACGGCATCCCTGACGGGATTGCCCTGGTGGATGATACAAACGCGGTGGTGCAATTTCTGAGCTATGAGGGGGCATTCACAGCTTCAGATGGTCCTGCAAACGTGGCTTGAGCAGCACCGACATCGGCGTGTCGGAGAGCAGCAGCACAGTAGTGGGGGATTCTTTACAAATGACCGGCGGACCTGCTACCGATGATAGTGGTTTTACCTGGACCAGCGGGACGGCTTCATTTGGTTCAGTCAATACGGGGCAGAGCTTTACCCCGCCTCCGCCTCCCCCCATCATTATCAATGAGTTAGATGCTGACCAGTCCAGCACGGATGCGGCGGAATTTATTGAGTTGTACGACGGCGGTGTCGGCAATACAGCTTTGGATGGGTATGTGCTGGTTTTGTATAATGGCGGCGGGACAGATGCTTCTTATGCTGCTTTTGACTTGGACGGCCAGTCCACAGATGCAAACGGGTATTTTGTGATTTGCGGTGATAATGCTAATGTTGCCAATTGTGATTTGGATGTTTCTCCGAACACTGATTTGATTCAGAATGGTGAAGATGCAGCAGCTTTATATATGGGGGATGACACCGACTTCCCGAATGGCACGGCAGTTACGACAACGAATTTGCTTGATGCGATTGTTTATGATACAAATGATTCTGATGATCCTGAATTGCTGGCTTTGCTTAATGCCAGCGAACCGCAGGTGAATGAAGGCGGGGGCGGTGACAGCACGGTTCATTCCAATCAGCGCTGTCCGAATGGTACGGGTGGAGAACGCAATACAAGCACTTATGCTCAAGTCAATCCTACTCCGGGGACTGAAAACCTTTGTGCGCCCCCAGTGGCAACTCATATGATCATTAATGAGGTGGATTCAGACACAGTGGGAATAGATACATTGGAATTCGTTGAGTTGTATGATGGTGGTACAGGCAATACGGCTTTAGATGGCCTTGTGGTTGTTTTTTATAATGGCAACGGGGATACGTCTTATGCTGCTTATGATCTTGACACCCACTCCACAAGTGCCAATGGTTATTTCATTCTTGGTAATACAGCGGTAACAGGTGTAGATATTTTCTTTTCCAGCAATGGTTTGCAGAATGGCGCCGATGCGGTAGCTTTGTATGCAGGGGACGCCGCAGATTTTCCGAATGGTACAGCGGTGACCACCACCAATTTACTCGATGCAATTGTTTACGACACGAGTGATGGAGATGATGCTGCCCTGCTTGCTCTACTTACAGCAGGCGGACAGGTGGATGAAGATTTCAATGACAAGGACACTGAATCAAGTCAGCGCTGCCCGAATGGCTCGGGGAGTCAACGCGATACAAGCAGTTATGCTCAGCACCCGCCCACAGCAGACGCTGCCAATACTTGCGGGGTTACACCACCTTCCCTTGTGATCAATGAGGTCAATGCTGATCCAGATACTACTAACGGAGATGCGAATGGGGATGGCACTGCACATTATGAGCAAGATGAATTTGTGGAAATCGTCAATAATGGCGCATCCGACCTGGATGTGAGCGGCTGGACGCTTAATGATGCGGTTGGCATACGCCACACATTCCCGGCAGGGTCGGTGATCCCGGCGGGTTGTAATATCGTTGTCTTTGGTGGCGGATCTCCGACCGGAACATTTGGTGGTGCTGCTGTGCAAATAGCCTCTTCGGGACTTTTGGGGCTCAACAACGGCGGGGACACGGTTACATTGAAAGATGGCACCAACGATATTGTTTCTCATACTTACGGAAGCGAGGGCGGCAATAATCAATCCCTGACTCGTGATC
>CAXXNU010000018.1:0-7911 GCA_963675805.2 Desulfobacterales bacterium
ATCATGAGACATCACACAATAGTAAAGATCGGCAACAATCCGGGAAGAACTCCCGATATGCTGGTTGTATATGACAGCCCGACATTAAAACTGCTTTCATATAACGCGCGCACTATCAAACCTGATGGTGATATTCACACATATGGATCGGGAGACCTTGGCTCGGTAAATCTCAGCAGCGGAAGGCAGATATCCAAATCAAAAATAAAAATCGCGCCCTTTGAGTATAGTCTTGAAGAAGGTGATATTATTGAAGTTTTATATGAGTCCGAGCTTTCCCTGCCGCAGCTCGGGATATATTTTTCTAAATCTGAAGCGGGAGAAAACGCCCATAATATTTCTTTCAATATCGAGGCCCCCTCATCTGAAAAAATACTTTACCAGGTTTATTTTGATGATCAGACACCACAGATTTCTGAAAAAGAAGGTAAAAAAACTTATAAATTCACCTGGGAAAGAACAGGCTCTTATACAACTGCTTCCGAATTTGAATGCCGCAACCAGGCGCCCAAAGTTGTTGTAACTTCTCCACTTCTGCAACAAATATCGAAGGATCAAAAACCCTCCTGGAATGCTTTTGGCAGTTGGTATCTTAATGCGATTCGTGAAAAATCAGATACACCGGAAATGGTTAAAGAGATCGCGGATTCTGTTACGGCAGGCCTGAATACAAATCTTGAAAAGATGGAAGCTATTTTTAAGTATTGCACCGATAATTACCGATATGAACAACATTATCTTGAATATGGCGAGGTAATACCAAATAAAATCTCTGATATAATCAAACATAAATATGGCGACTGCAAGGACTATTCATTCCTTATGTATGAACTCGCCAACTCTGTGGGAATTCCGGCCAAACTTGCCCTCTGCCACCGGGGAAGGGGAAGGTTTCATCCGGTTAAGATGCCGGTCAGCCAATTTAACCACTGTATTTTAGCTCTTGAGGATAACGGGCAATATTTCTGGTATGACGGAACAAACCAGACCGGTATGGGAGGAATAACTCTTGATGATTTAATCAATCAGTACGCGCTGGTTATAGATGAAGAATCTTCAAAAATGGAGCTGATCAAAGAGCACCCAGGGTCAGGCATAGATATTTATGCTGAGATGACAATGAGTGGCAAAAATCTTAAAGGAGTAGTTAGTTTTGCCCTTCAATACCAATATGGCATCATGTTCTCATATATAGAAAAATACCTGAATAAAAATGATTTTTTAGAAATGCTGGGAAGATGGATAAAAAATAATATCGATGATCAGATTATTATTAACAACATCAGAACATCAGGAACTGATAGCTCATATACTATCACTACTTCATGTGAATTCCCAAATGTAATTACCAAAATAAATGGGAAATGTTATTTTAAACCTGCAAATATTGTCAAAAATATCCTTCCTTTCAGATATAAAAACAATGATCCTGATGAAATATTTTATAATCCCTATTTCAGCAGGGTAAATATTGATATTAATCTGAGGAATGGGCTGGTATCAGGAAATGATCATATTCGTTATAAATATTATCTTCCGCCCGGACCTTTTAAAGATGAAGAAAGGAAATTGTTTCTCGACAATTTTAATAAAACAAAAGATAAGCTGGAAAAATCAATTATCATTTCACCAAGGGATATATGAAAAAGAAAATACTCGCTATTTTATTTATTATTTATTTAATCACCTCTGTTTCACCGGCTCAGGAATTTATAAGAGAGATGCCGGACCAGGATTTTAGCAAAATGCTTTCGCCTGAAAAATTCCCTGATCGTGACGCTATAATTATTATTAAAGAACAAAGTTACCAGATAACAAATAAATCAACATTTACTCAGGGTCTTGATTTTTTCGGACTTGCCGGAGTTTATTCCAAAATCCTCATTGTAAAGCTGCTGAATGAAAGAGCGGTGGATCGTTATGGAAAATTTGAATACTATTATTTCGAAAGATTTTATGATTTTGAAGCAGGTTTTGACGTCAGAGCCCGTGTAATGAAACCGGATGGAACTATCTGGGTTATGCCTGAAGATGATATTATTAAAGAGCCTGATGTTGAAAACTCACGCGGCCAGGCTCTCTTTACAAAAGTAATATTCAAAATTCCCGATCTTAAACCTGGTGATGTAATTCAAATTGAATACGCGCATGAGGATCCATTCACCTATTCAACAAGTCGAAAATTTTATCATAATGAAGAAGATTTTATATTATTTTCAAATCTTTACCTGACTTTCCCCTCGGATAAAAAATATATTATACAATCATGGCCGCAGGCGCTTATCGGAGATCCGAAAAAACAACAGCTTTCCCAGGATTTCGGATCGGGGCAGACTCTTTTCTGGGGGATAAAAAATGTGCCGGGATTACCAGAGGAACCATTTTCAAAACCATATATGGATCTTGCCTATACAACTACATACCGGATTGTAAATGACGAGTTCCTTGAAAAAGGGGGCTGGAATATCATGGCTGAAAACTATTTTGAAAATTTTATGGATGACGATGACGTTGATGACGATATGATGCTTATGCTCGGTCTTCCTGAAGATGCCGAAACAATTAAACCGACATGGGAAAATGTAAATAAAACTTTTACAGCTATTAAAAAATATTTTCACACATCAAAAGGTTACAACCTTTTCCCATCTTCTGAAAGGCTTGATGACCTCTTCGAAGAGAAAAAAGGGGACGCGACCGATCTGGCATATATATTTTACCAGATTATGAAAGAGATGAATGTTCAGGCCGATCCTGTCTGGATAAGAGACAAAGAAAACGGCGCTTATAAAGATGAAATTCCTTCGATGATGTGGTTTAACCGGCTTGGCATTTTAGTGACAATCGACGGTAAAGAAAATCTTTATGATTTTCATCGCTGCCTGCCGAATCAATATATTCATCCCTGGTTCCACGCCTCTCTTCCGGTTATTTTGGTTAAAGAAGAAGCTGCCGAAAAAAAAGTTATATTTGGCGAAGTTGACATGAAAGATCACTGCCAGATGGAACAACATAATATCACTTTCGATGAAGATTTAACCATCACCGACTCTCTTTCTCTGACTTACAGAGGAACAGAGGCTGAAAGTTTCAGGAATACTTTTTACAGCGCGGAAAATGATGAAATTACAGATTATTTCAAAGATGAACTGGAAACATATTTCGAAGATAACTGCAAAGTTTCATACAACAAATTTTTTAAAGACAGCATTGATATCAAAGTGAATTGCGTCGGTCTCTCAAAATTCAGAACTGCGTCGGTTGATTCATTTGTAACTTTTAATGCAGACCAATACCTGATAAATAATTTAAAAGATATTCTTTTCGCGACAAAAAGATATAATGACATTCTCTTTGATACTCCTTTTATGTACCATATTTCCTGGGATATTCAGATTCCGGAAGGATATAAATTACATGAGCTTCCGAAAGCTGAGGAGTTTAAGATTAAAAATAAAATAAACTCATCTGTTTCCTGGAAAGAGGAAGGAAATATTATCAGGGAAGAAGCGATTATAGAAATTCCAAACCGTTTTATCCCTGTAAATGACCATCCGAAATTTCTTGATATTCTGAATAAAATTCAGAAAGCTGCTTCAAAGGAGATAATTTTTAAGAAAAACTGATAAAAGACAGTTCCGATCCCGTGAGTCCACCTCTGTTTCTCACGGGATCATTTATAAGGAGGATTGAGCATGAAAGGGAAACATATCTTATTTTTTTTATTTATTAGCATTTCGATATCCGCGCAGTATGCTACTTCTGAATGGCAAATATCCTCAATGTACCCCGACCGGGTCTTTTGCTCAGACCAGAACAGTGACAATATCGACGAAATTTACTTATCAGATATGATTGGCTGTATCAAACTGGAATTCGATGGTCATGACTTTAAACAAGTTGATCATATTAATTATGCAGGCAGCAAATATTCATATACGACTCCGGCGCAGTTTTTTTATTTGGATGAGAAATTAAAAATTGGTTTCATCGACCAAGATAGTGTATTTATTGTTTTTGATGCCCGGACTTTTGAAAATGAATATGAAATTATTCTTTACGGTGGTAAACGATCAGATTATGTGGAAAGCGACACTTCCCGGGCGCTTTTAGAAGTAAAGATTGCTGACCTTGATGGCGATGATCAATATGAACTTGTGTCGATTACAAATTCATGGCTGATGGTACAGGATTTCCTGACCGGTGAAATATTATCCTTTACTGAAGAAGCTTTTGGGAAAAACGGATACTCTGGCGAAAATATTGCTATCGCTAATACCGATGATGATTCTCAAAAGGAAATAATTACTTCTTCAGGACATTTTTATGATCCGGTAACTAAAAGCATAGAAAAATTTTATACACTCGGTTTTGAGGCCGGAATGTGTGTACTTGACATCGATAATGATGGAAGAGATGAAATATTTTTTGTAAGGAAATTTTTAAAACAGGTACTGATTCTTGACACAAAATTTCCGGGATTGAGAGGCACCCTGAATTTCACTGAATGGATCAGCGATATAACATTGGCAGATGTTCTCGGCGATTCCAGAAAAGAATTGCTTGTGGCTACATCCGGTTCCGGTAAGATAAGAATATACGATTCCGCGAATTTAAGCTTATTGGGAACAGTAAGTAGTAATTCCGCACAAGTTGTTGCAGCCGGCGATGTGGATGGTAATGGATCTATAGAGCTTATATCATGCGGCGGTAATTATTTTAATTCCCCCTCCTTAAAAATTATCGATCCTCAGAGCGGAATAATATGGGAGGGAATGATGACTCATAACCTTCATCATTTGGGTTTTGTAATGGAATCAGATTCACGCCCCATGTTTTATGCGGTAAGTTATAATGGATATATCGCTAAATGGAAAGATTTTTCAGATGTCAGATGGTTTAAACCCGAAGGTTCAATTTTCTGTCAGAATGAATTTTTAACAAATTTGCTTTGCGCGCAAACCGGGGGAACTGGTGAATATAATGTCCTGCTGGGAACCGGAAACTATATAGTAAATTATAAAAATGAGCTTATTTCTCCGTTGTTTTACGAGGTGAGCCGGAGGGCATTAGCAGACGCTTATTCAAATCAACTTCTTTATCTTAATATTGATGATGATGAACACATGGAAGTTATTTGTTCCATTAGCTCCGGTTCAATAAAAATTATTGATATGGTTTCGGGTATCGAGGAATCTCACTTTGACGCTTCCCTGCTTGGCTGTTCTAAAATTCACAGTATGTACTTCAACGACGAGCACAATCCTTATTTTATTTATTATTCAGGCTATAAAACAGAGTATTTTCAAGCGGAGGATATATATCAGGAGAAAGGAATTATCGGATTTATTAATTATAACACTTTCGAAAACGGAATAATAGCCACTACTCCGGGTAAAATTCCCTATGGCCTGGCAATCGATGATCACAACGAGGATGGAGAAATGGAACTCTATTCCTGTTTTTCAGATGGAAGTGTGATGGAAACCAGTCTCACAGATTATAAATCCCGTGTAATTTATAATAGTGAATATCCAATCTCCAGAATAAAAATCGAGAATGTTGACTCAGACAAAAATAAAGAATTTTTATTGTATGGTGATAGTTTTATTGTCTATGATAAAATCTGCGGTGTGGAAAAATTCAGGAGTAAAACACTCGGAAACATCTATGGAGAAGGAAGTATTTCTGTCGTTGATCATGACTCTGATAATAAAATGAATATCCTCGTTGCAGGAAATAATGGCATTTTCGAATTTGAAATTCAGGAAGAACTTGGGAATGCTGATACAGATACAAGATTTAACAACGATATTCCGGATGCAATGCTTTACCAAAACTATCCCAATCCATTCAATCCGGTTACTTCAATAGAATTTTTCCTGCTGAACGAAGCAGAAGTTGAGCTGGATATTTATGACGCGCTGGGAAGACATATCCGAAATCTTTACAAGGGAAATAAATCGGCAGGCACTCACAAAATAAATTTTAACGCCTCTGATCTGGCCAGTGGTTTATACCTCTATCGCTTAAAATCTGATAATTTCAGTGAAGCAAAAAAACTGTTACTGTTGAAATGATAATAACCTGTTTTTAAATTCTTACAGATTATCGGAAAAGCCGAATGAAAAGTTATAAGAATATAATAATATACTTCTTTTCCGGCACCGGCAACGCGAAAAACGCCGCGGGATGGATTGCTACCGACGCGGGAAAATATGGAATAGAAAACAAGGTCATCAATATTGCCTCTGAAAATGTTTCCCTTCCTGAAAATCCGGGACCCGAAACTCTGCTCGGTTTTTGTTTTCCCACTCACGGATTTAACGCGCCCCCGATAATGCTCAGGTTCCTGATAAACTTCCCCAAAGGCAATTCAGATGTATTTATTCTTAATACCAGGGGAGGCACAAAACTGGGATCCCTTTATTTTCCGGGATTGAGCGGGGCGGCGCAAATTCTCCCCTCGGCAATGCTCAAATTCAAAGGATATAATATATCAGGCTTCCGCCCTCTTGATCTTCCCTCCAACTGGCTTTCCCTTCACCCCGCTTTAAGGGGAACTGCTGTCACCCAGATTTATAAACGATGCAGGGAAATAATTTCCCGGTTTACAGAAAAAATATTCAACGGCAAAAAAGTGCGGCGCGGACTTTATGACCTGCCGCTCGATCTGCTAATACTGCCGATATCTATAGCCTATTATTTTTTCGGACGTTTTTTACTGGCAAAAACTTTTTATGCCGATGAAAAATGCAACAACTGCGGAGCCTGTATAAAGAACTGCCCGGTAAATGCCATAGAACTTGCCGGGGGAAAACCTTTCTGGAATTTTAACTGTGAGAGCTGCATGAAATGTATGACCGGATGCCCTGAAAAAGCGATACAGACTTCACATGGTTTTTCCATCTCCCTCTGGATACTCCCCGGAATTATCCTGCCCCCCCTGATTTCGTGGTTTTCCCTGCGACTCGGGTATGAGACCTTTTATCAGGAACATGAATCATCCATTCTTTTTACCTTATTTAATGCGGCTTTTACGTTCGGGCTTGTCTGGATTATGTACAGGTTGATGCACAAGATCAAAACGTTCAGTCTTCCACGGTTATTTCTGAAATTTTCCAGCCTGACCAGTTTAAAATTCTGGGGCCGGTACCGCCCTCCGAGAAACATCAGATAACAAAAAATCACACCAGGGTATATGCTCTGCGTCACATTCACCTTGTCTTTAGAACAATAATGGCGGCATCCGAACGTAAACGAGACCAAAATCATCTTCCTTAATTTTTGTCATTCAGTCATTCAGGTAACATTGCATTATTCCAAAACATTTAAGAATATTATATTTTATTAACCTCTCTTTTTCTGATCTTTTAGAATTATTCGAAAGGGACATAAAAGGATATTCTTTTATTCAGCAACCGCATATTCTTTTATTTTATTGTTATTAAATAAGTTGCAGGATTTCTACTCCTCTCTGTACCCGTTGAAAAAATCACTTGCCGTATTATATTACTTCTTTCAGATGACACAAAAAAAATTCTTTGCGATTCGGGAATAACTGGTTCGATCTGTTTATAATTAACCTGTGAACAATAAATATTCCCAATTAAATTATACCTTCATTACATTTGACAGGGCGAATTAATCTATACCGTTATTGTATACTCTTCATTTCTGACATTGGCAAAGATTTGAGTATTAAATTCACCTAACTTTTTATATTATAATATGTTATCTACAAACAGTTAAAAGCTCAAAAGTAATTTAATGACTGGATGACCCTCTGAAATCAAGATGGACAAATTGGATGTCAGTTTGCGCTGGAACACATTCCCCCTTTCTCCGGTTTGAAATCAGCAGAGTAATTTAATAGATTTCGCCCTTCATTTTTACAAATTGAATTAGCGC
>CAXXNU010000019.1:0-718144 GCA_963675805.2 Desulfobacterales bacterium
TAAGGCGTTATATTATATGCCCTCACGGGCACACTACAAACGGCCCCGAGACAAGGACATCATCAGCAACTTAAGCAAACCGGATAAGCAAATTAATAAATTAATTTTATATCTCAATCTATCGCGCCCCAATGCCATTGTCTGGCAGGGGAATAAAGTCAAAATCTTTTAACAATCGTTTCAAACGATATCTGGTTTTATTCAGATTGTTATAATGCCTGAACTTGGAGAGTGGCCGGGCCTGCCTGAAACGAGGCTGCGTTTTATCAAATTCCCATGGATGAATATAAAACACAAAGGGCTGCTTTTCCTTGTTATTAATTTTTTTCAGGGCCAGTTTCGTGAACCAGTACGGAAAAAGCCTGAAATAGCCGCCGCCGGCCACCGGGATGTTTTGTCCGAAAAGAACTGCCGTTGATATGGGAAACTCTTCCATGCCCTGTTGGGGTAGTTTGTAACGAAATCTCGGGGAATCAGGAATTCCGTAAATATCGTGTCTGATGGGAAAAATGCTTGAATCGACTTTAAAGCCCAGTTCGCTGAGAATGTCCAGGGCCCACAATGATTTTTTGGTGATTGAATAGCTTGGGGCCCGATAGGCGGTTACCTTTTTGCCGCAGATGCTTTCAAGCACTGTTTTGGCTTTTAAGGTGTCCTCCCAAAACGCTTCAGGGGTCAGATCATAGATGTTCCGGTGCCAGTAGCTGTGGCAGCCAACATGGTGGCCATCGTTGATGATGGCGCGGACCACATCCGGGTGTTTTTCAGCAACCCATCCCACGACGAAAAAAGTCGCCAGCACCTTGTGCTGTTTGAGCATCTGGAGAATCGGGGTGATGCTGTTTTGTACCCGCTGCTCCATGGCGTCCCATTTCTTTGGGGAGACAATATCTGCAAAAGCCGCGACCTGGAAATAATCTTCAACATCTATGGTCAGGTAATTCTGCATTTTTCAGGAGTTGTCTTTTTATCTTTCCGGATGCTGTTTTCGGCAGTTCCTTGACAAATTCGATCTGTTTGGGAAGTTTGTAAGGCGCTAAATTTTTTTTACAATATAGAAAGATATCTTTTTTTTCAATACTAAAACCGTCAACTACGGCAAAAAGGTGGATGGCTTCTCCCAGCAATTCATCATCAATGCCGACCGCGGCACACTCCAGAACCCCTGGGAGCTGAAGCACCACATTTTCAATTTCCAGCGGGCTGATGCGGTTGGCCCCGCTTTTTATGATATTTTTTTTCCGGTCAACAATATAAATGAAGCCATCTTCATCGATCCGTGCCAGGTCGCCTGTCTGGAGCCAGCCGTTTTTCAGGGTGTTGGCGGTTTCTTCCGGGGAATTCCAGTAGCCCGTCATGATATTTTTGCCTTTGGCCCAGATTTCGCCAGTCTCGCCCGGTTGTTCCGCGGTTTTGGGCGTTACCGGATTCCCTGCTTTGTTCCGGACGATAAGCTCCACGCCGGGGATGGCTTTGCCGATGGAGCCGGTTTTTTCTTTCAGATATCGGGGGGGCAGATAGGTCAGGCGGGCAGACGCTTCGGTCTGGCCGTACATCACAAAAAACTCGATATCCGGCATAATGGATAGAAACTGTTCAATTAATTGGGGCGCCATTCCACCGCCCGCCTGGGTGACGTAGCGAAGGTGGGGGAATTGATATTTTTTGATGGAGGATTTGTTGATGAGAATTGAAAAAGATGACGGAACACCCGCAAAACCGGTTACTTGTTCGGCAATCATCTCATCCAGTACGAGATTGGGAAACAGAAAGCGATTATTGATTACCAGGGTGCCGCCGATTTTTATGTGGGTGGTGAGCAGGGAATTTCCGTATGAGTAAAAAAATGGCAGTACCACCATGATTTTATCCAGATCCGTCAGGCCCAGATATTGGATAATGGAGTCTGCATTGGCGGATAAGTTTTGATGGGACAGGATCACGCCTTTGGGTTTTCCCGTGGTGCCGGAAGTGTAAATGATTATGGCCGGATCTTTTTCCGTGCAACGGGGATACTCCGCGACAGGGCTGTTTGGTGCTTTATTTCGGGTAACCGTCAACACGGTTGCGCCAGGGTGTTTACCGTCCAGGATTTTTTTTGTTGTTGGCGCTTTTTTATCATCAGTGATCACGGCTTTCGGCATGCAGTCGTGATAAGCATTCAGAAATTCCCGGGGGACCAGTTTGGTGTCTAAGGGGACGACGATGGCACCGGTTTTCAGAATCGCAAAATAGGCAATGACATACTCAATGGTGTTTTGAAGAGAGATGAGAACTCTGTCGCCTTTTTGAATGCCATGCGCCAGGAGTCTGGCAGCAAAATTGTTTGCACAGTTGTTGAGTTCTTTGTAGCTGATACGGTCTTTATCTTGAACCACAGCAATTTTATTTTCGTGCTCTTGGGCTGAATTTGACAGAAAATCCTGGACAAGCATTGATCAAGGCCATTTAATATGAAAAAACCGTTCAGCAGTTTTCTGCTGAACGGCTTTCGTCAAATGTTAATTTAAGAAGCTATTTTTTTAATTTCAGTTTGCGACGGGTAAGAGCCGCAAAGCCAACAAGCCCTGTGCCAAAAAGCATTAATGAGGCGGGCTCTGGGACCGGCTGTGTTGCAATTACAAAGTCTTGAGCATCTGAATTTATAAGGGCCTTTAAGGATGCAAAATTTTTTTCATCCAAGCGACTTAACATTTCGCGAGCACCATAGTCACTTCCCGATGTGATAAAGAAACTTCCCGTGCTCAGATCAAGATCTGCTTCTTTGTTACTTTCATAATCTTTGGTCAGCTCCCACATGGCAATTTGCAGACCCGCTGCCGTGGAAGAATCAGTTTTAGCACTTTCATAATTATCAAACCAGAGCTCAGCGATATAATTGGCTATTGTTGGAGAATATACCTTGTCGAGGCTTTCAAATTTATAATCATAATTGGTATTTTCATGGATTTCATGATCAAAATCTATGCAAAAGGAATCATACGCCGTGGCATTTTCCCCCACTTCAAGATTATAAATGCCTGCATATACCCCTCCATTGTTTGTCCAGACAGTTACTGAAGGGTTTACTCCTTCAAATGTTAAGGGGATTGCGTACACAGTTGATGCCAACGGCATGATGATAAACAAGAGTAGAATTAAGGTAAGGCGTTTCATGGTTTTGCTTCCTTTTTTAATAATATAAATAAAAATGAATCTTTTGATTTATATTTTGTTTTGATCATTTTAATTTAATTTGATCAGGGGTCGCGCAACGGTCTTGAAAGCAAAGTAGTATGCAATTTGAATACCAAAATTTTATTTTTTTACTATGGCGTTTTCTGTAATGGTGAAAAGCAATCTGCCTTCTGTTTGCAGATCACCAAAATAAGAAATAAATTCAAATATTTAATTTGTTTAATAGCGTTATGGCATGCAAGGAAGTTTTTAGTTACGACTGAAAATAGTGAAGAATCCCTACAAAAAAATCAGGGATATCTGACACTCTTTAACAATGACCGGTTTGTTCAAATATCGATGCTGGTTCAGGAAATGGGAAAATTTTTGAACTGTTCGTTTGTCTTGCTGAAAATCGATAACTATCTTAAATTATGTTATAAATTTATTAATAGCAAAGGAGTTAAAACGAAACAGGCAGATACAGGAAATTTTTGGAAAAAGGTGCTGTTTGAATAACCTGCTTGAATTAATAATAATAATTTAAATTAAGAAATAAATCCGGAATTCCGGAAATTAAGTTCGGTTTTTCGGACTTTAGTTCAGGCTTTCAGGAAAAAAAAAGGGAGGGGTGTTGCCCTGGGAATGTTTGTGCTCAATTTCAAGGGCAAGGGCCTTTCTGCTGTCATTATCTTTAAAAAGCAGCCCTGCTTCAATGCCTTTTGGCGATTTTTCAAGCTTCTTCTGCCAGCGAAGCTCGGCAAGGCCTTCAAAGCCGGGAATTAAAAAGTCCTCTTCAAAACGAAACATCAGCAATTTTTCAGCGGGAAGTTTTTTCCCTGCGATGATATGCATGCCACCCTGACTGTAATCAACCATCAGGGCTTTTTCAGAGAAATCCGACGTGGCATTGCCGTTCTGGTCGCAGGAGCAGATCATGACTTTGCGCTGATCCGGAATGCGTTTATGCTGCCGCCGGCTGGAAGAGGCTCCGGAGCTGATGATATCGTTCAGTATATTGTAATGGCGCTTGTAGACCGGGCATTTTTCATAAAACGCAGTCATGCAGTAAGTTGAAATGTTTCTTTCAGTGGGGATATAAAATCCCTCTGAAAAAAGGCCGCATGTTTTCATGGCTTTTAAAAAATGCGGGCAGTTCTTAAATGTTTTGGGCTCGGGTTTTTTCATTATATATTAAATAATTTTCATGCAGCGATGATGCTGCACCTAACGTAAAGGTTAAATTGAAATAATTTAAAATGCAAATTTCGGACCAAATTCGATTTAATAATATTACCCTTTTTTATTTTTATTTTCTTTTGGGCTGATTCCGTATCGTTTTATTTTTTCATAAAAAGTTGTTTTGGAAAGTTCAAGCATTTTAATGGCATTGTCCGCTTTACCGTTGCATTCGGTGAGGGCATGTGAAATTATTTCTGCTTCGAACGCCGCAATGCTCTCTTTTAATGGGCGGCTGATCAATTTTTGAATATCAAGGCCGGAAGTCCCCGGATTTTGATCAATCTTTTCCTTTAAAAATCCCAGGGTGGCAGGTGAAATCATGCCATTTGTTGAAAGCAGTACCGCGCGCTGCATAACGTTTTCAAGTTCCCGGACATTGCCGGGCCATTCGTATTCCAGGAGTTTTTCAACCACGCTGTTGGGCAGATAGGTCACTTCTTTGTTGAACCGCTCCCGGTATTTCATGAGAAAATTCATGGCTAGCAGAACAATATCCTCTTTTCGGTCCCGTAATGGTGCAATATTCATATTGATAACGTTTAACCGGTAAAAAAGGTCGTCCCGGAATTTGCCGGCCTGCATGGCAGCGTTTAAGTCTGAGTTGGTGGCGGCAATAATGCGCACGTCTATTTTGGTCGGTTTGTTGGAACCCAGCCGGAGGATTTCTCCCTGCTGCAGCACGCGAAGCAAGGATGCCTGCATTTTGGGACTGATATCCCCGATCTCATCCAGAAAAATGGTGCCGCCGTTAACTTCTTCAAATTTTCCTTTCCGGCTGGTGGTGGCGCCGGTAAAGGCACCTTTTTCATATCCGAAAAGATCGCTCTCAAGCAGGCTTTCGGCCACTGCCGCACAATTGAATTTGAGGTAAGGCTGGTCTGCCCGGTTGCTGTGCCTGTGAATGAGATCAGCCACCAGCTCTTTTCCGGTCCCAGACTCCCCGGTAATTAAGATGGTGATATCAGAAGCCGCCACCTGATGAATTTTTTCCCGCAGCTGATGGATTGATTTGCTTTCCCCGATCATTTTTTCCCGACCCACGAACCGGTCTGTCTCTTTTTTAAGAAAATTCACTTCTTGATAAAGCTGCTGCCGTTCGGCTTCATTTTCTTTTAATATGGCTATTTTTTCTTTAAGGATTTTTTCAATGTTTTTATTGTAGTTTTCAAGTTCAATCGCGTGACGTTTCTTTTCAGTCACATCTCTCATGATCAGCAGGGTGAGATGATCACCAAGGTAGCCTTTGAAAGGCGCATAGCAGTATTCCACATACAGGTTGTCGTTGAACTTTTTTTCAAACATCTTGCCGTAATTTTGGGGATTTTGCTGATTATTAAAGGGACAGTGATCGTTCTCGCAGGCCGTACCGCGGCCGAAAATTACCTCATGGCATTTAAGGCCGTGTTTTTTGCCCAGTTTTGCAACCGCCACCTTGTTCATGTGTTCAATGACAAAATCATCTTTGATAATCAGGATCATGTCCGGCAAAACATCGAGAAGGGCTCTGTTATTATGCTCCAGCCGGGAGATTTCCTGCTTCGGGGTTAAGTGTGTTGTGTGCATAACAATTGATCACCTTGGCAGCGCTGGAATTTGATATCTGATATACGTTTGATCTGACTGAATTGGTATATGCGTTCCATTATCGCGACCCTTTTTGGAACAAAACAATTTTTACAGTGTGGAAGATTGTCAGCAGATCCATGGCAATGGATAGATTTTTTATATAATAAAGGTCATATTCCAGTTTTCGCAAAGCGTCGTCTTCTGATGCGCCGTAAGGGTAAAATATCTGGGCCCAGCCGGTGACCCCGGGCTTGACCACGTGGCGATTGCTGTAAAACGGGATTTTTTTTTCAAGATCCTTTACAAAAACCGGACGTTCCGGTCTTGGGCCGACAATACTCATTTCTCCTTTCAGGACGTTGATCAACTGGGGAAGTTCATCAATCCGGAATTTTCGGATGTATTTCCCGAATTTAGTCACTCGATGATCATCTTCCGACGCCCAGACCGGGCCGTTTTTTTCAGCATCCTTTTTCATGGACCGGAATTTGACAATTTGAAAGGGGGTGCCGTTTTCGCCGACCCGTTCCTGGCGGTAAAAAATGCCGCCAGGGGATTCAATTTTGATAATCAGGGCGCTGAGCAAAAAAATCGGCAACGAGATAAAGAGGATGGCGGCGGCGACCATGATGTCTAATATACGTTTAAGCAGGCGTTTGGCTCTTCCCACATAGAATCCTTCGGAAAATACCAGCCAGGAGGGGTTCACCCGCTTCACCGGCACGGTGCCGGTCAGTTCCTCATAAAACCGCGCCCCCCCCAGGATTTCAATACCCAGAAATTTGAACGGGATCAATTCGTGCAGGGGAACGCCCCTTTTTTCATCTAACGCGACCACAATTTTGCTGATCGCGTGCTGTTCGCACAGGGATCGCAAATTGGCTATTTCAGGATAAACCGGCACATTTCCGGTTGCCATGGCCGGCGTCTTTTTCCCGACAAAGGCAATAATTTTAAACCCGGTGTCTATTTTTTGTTGGATGGCGGAAACAATTTCCCCGGCAAATTTTCCGGTGCCCACAATGGCAATGGAGTGGATAAACATCCGCCGTTCAAGAATTTTGAAGTAAAAGAACCGCCAGAAAAAGACCGCCATGCCGGCGGCGAACAATAAACACCAGAAAATTTTTATGGAAATAATCAGCACGGGAAAGAGAAAATACAGAAATGACAGAAGAATGCAGCCAAAGCCGAACGTCTGGAGCACTTTCAGCATGTGATCAGTAAACGAGGGAATAATCTGAAGATCATACAGATCAAAATAATAAAAACACACCTGGAAAACAAGCGTGGCCACCAACGTCCGGGAGGCATAGAAATAAACGAATGTCAGATAATCTGGAAGCCCAACCCAGGCGATCAGCGTGATATTAGTGACAACAAAAACAAGTATCCCTTCGCCTATGATAAAAAGGAGGTTTCGTGCGGGGACATATTTTTTAAAAATGTGCGGCATGGTTAAAATTCAACGTTTAAAACGCTCAACGCAGGTTTCTCAAGATCAGTAATAATATCGGTCATATCCATAGCCCATTTTATTTTCCATCAATGTTTTTATTCTGTTTTCCGGATAAGCATTATACACAATGCCTAAAATATTTTCCGGACCAATGGTCTCGACAAGGTTTTTTATTTCCTCTCTTTTGGCGGCGCCATGGCGGATCACGAGGATCACCCCGTCCAGATGTTTGGCCAGAATGCGTGTTTCCGAAGCCACAATATTCGGGGGGCTGTCAAAGAGAATGATTCGGTCCTGGTAGTGTTCAGCCAGTTCATTAATCAGTGTGATCATTTTTGCGGAAGTCAGCAGCTCAGCCGGGTTTTTGGGGGGTTTGCCGCTGGGAAGCGCGGACAGCTTTGGTTGGCCGGTTTTTCGGATCAGCAGTGAAAGATCAACATTGTCCTGCAGATGATCCACAAGCCCGGATTCATTGGTAAGGCCGAAAATATTGGCAAGGGTGGGGCGGCGCAGATCACAATCCACCATCAATGCATGGTGCTCCATGTCCTGGGACAGGGCAATGCCGAGATTGGCGCAAACAAATCCCTTTCCTTCCCCGGGCAGAACGCTGGTTACCAAAATGGTTTTGGGTTGTTTGCCCGAGCTGGGGTAGAGAATCGGCGCTCTCAGATTTCTGAATTGTTCAAAAAACGGGGAGGTCGGATCTGTTGACAGCTGAAGCCGCGAGTCCCAGTTTAGATCGGAAAAAAAGTCCGAACGCTGGATGCCGGTTTTATTTGTGGTGCCTGCAGATTTCTCAATGGCTTTTGTTATTTTGCCCATGCGCATTCACTTTTTCGGTTATTAAAGTCGGCGATTTTTCATTAAAAAATAATCAGTTCTTTGGTTTTCAGGTAATAGAGAGCACCTGCCAGTGCGACCAACCAGGCCGCAAAAAGAACATACCACAGGATATTTTTGGCTTTATTGCGTCTTTTTTCACTCGCCGTCACAAGGAGCGGCAGGGCACAGGTCACGGGAATCTGGAGAAAATTTTCAATTTCTTTTTTGTCTTTAAATGACGTGTCCATAAAATCCATGCCCAGGATCAATCCGGCGCCGGCCGCAATCCCCATAAAAACGGATATCAGGAAAATTTTCAGGAAAGATCCTTTCACCGGTGAAATCGGAAGATAGGCCGGATCAATCACCTTGAACTGACTACCTTTCTGGCGTCTTTCCAGGCTTTCGGCGGCTTCCGCGGCCAGGCTCTGGGCCAGCAGCGTGTCATGATACCGTCTGAGCTCGTCATAATCCCTTGTTAAGGCAGACCATTCCGCTTCGCGGATCGGGGCCGCCTCGATCCATTGCTGATAGGTTTTGAGCTGGTTGAGCATTTTTTCGCTTTCTGCTCTCAGGGTTTTGAGATCAATATCAATTTCCTTTAACTGAATCTCAAGATCCTGTATGCGGGAGTCATAGGTTGCTGCATTGATTGAGGCGCTGTCGCTGGCGGAATCCGTGAGATCCCTGATTTGAGATTCCAGCTGGCTGATTTGTTTCTCAATCCGTTTGACGCTGGGATGCTCGCTGGTGTATCTTGCCAGCAGTTCCTGGCGGGTGTTTCTGGCGGTTTCAAGTTCCTGCCACGGTCCCTCCGGCATTCCGGAATCACTGATGGCAGCGCCAGCCGCAGTGGCCTGAAGTTTTTTGCGCACTTCCAGTTGCTCGGAAACCAGCATCCGGGTTTGTTCCCGATCATGAATGGTGGACTGAATCGCCTGAAACTGCTCCTGCAGGGCATTCAGCCGGTCCATGTTGGCCGTGCGCTGCTCCGGCATTTCATTGTAGAATTTCAGCTTGTAATCCCTCATCTGGGATTCTTTTTCCAGAAGCGTCTCTTTGGACATGCGGAGCTCTTCCTGGATGTATTTGGCGGTTTCGCTGGCCCGTTCACTCCTTACCCGGAGGTTTTCTTCAATAAATTTTGCCGCCAGTTCATTGGTCACCTTGCGGACTGTTTCCGGATCACTGCCCTTGAATGAGACACTGAACACATTGCCCTGATCCCGGCTCACGCCGACCTGGGTATCCTTTTCCCGGAGCCGTTCGATAATGTCATCAATGGGGACCAGTTTCCGCATTTCAGGGTAGAGGTTGAAGTCCTGGATCAGTTTTTCAAGGTTGGTCCGGCTCAGCACCTGCTGGGTGACCGTATTCACCATTTCCTGGATCTGCATCCCTTCATCCGGCGACATCCTGGATGGATTGACGTTTTGCTCTTTGTAAATGATAGACGCGCTGGATTCGTAAATATTTGGTATTTTGAGATAAAACACAGGCGCTGCGGAAACGGCGAGCAGAACGCAGGCAATGAGTAATTTATCCCGCATGAGCAAAAGGTTTAAGTACCTGGTGATCATATCCATGGGGGACTGTTGATTGTCTATTCGGGCCACAATAACGTCTTTCTTCTCAAAGTTTATGGTTCTAAAGTTTTTTGAACGGGCCAGGTGCGGTAATATTCTACTGGGTTTGCATTATGTATGTTAAGGCACAACAATCGTATCTTCCGGTTGGATCACAATATTTTTTTCAACATGGTGGCCCCGTAAAAAATCATCATAATTAAAATAGGTGATTTCCCTGGATGATTGGGGTCCGCTGACGATCATGATTCTTGCTTTTTGGGCCCACTCCAGAAATCCGCCGGCCTGGGAAATTGCCTGAAGAACGGTCACCGGCCGGTTGAGGGGATACTGGCCCGGCTGGGCGACTTGCCCTAAAACGTAATAGACTTTGCTGGCGCTTTCAGTGAGAATCACGGTGACATTGGGCTCTTCCACAACCACTGTGAGTTTTCCAGCGATTTCGGTTGAAAGGGCTTCCGGCGTTTTTCCGGCGGCCAGAAATTCGCCGACCAGGGGAAGAGAGATTCTCCCGTCACTGCGCACAAATACAGTTTTTGAAATTTCAGGTTCGTCGAAAACCAGCACTTCCAGCACATCACCGGCGCCAAATTGATAGGGTTCAGGGCTGGGCGCCGTCGGCTTCGCCAGCTCCTGGGCACCGGCAATACCGGCAAAAAGCAGAAAAAAAAGGACTGTAAAAAAATAGAACAGGTGCGGTGGTGCGCCATTCGATCGATTCATAGAAATGATCCCCATAAAATTTTAGCCACACGGTGTGGCATGGTTTGTATGGCAGCGACTTGTGCTGTAGAAATAATATTTAAAATTTTAACGGATAATTATATTCATTATAGGTTTATGTAAACCACGACCTCAATTCTTGTATATTTGGCTGGGAAAAAAGAAAATGATGGATCACCGGATGTTTAGAACCGGCAGGTTAATTTGGTTTTTGATTTTAAGGTATTTATGTAGTATGGTCAGATAATTTTTTCAAGGGCTAATTTTTTGATAAAAAGAAGGAGATCGATATGTCAATTCTTGCTAGGCCATTGGTTTTTTGTATTCTCGTGATGGGTTGCCTGCTTTTGGTTTGCGGATGTGGGAACTTGGAAGAAAAAAAGGCTGAACACTACCAAAAGGGGATGGAATATTCATCCGCTGAAAATTACAAGGCGGCGATCATTGAATTCCGCAATGCCGTACAGATTGATCCCAAATACGCGGATGCCCGTTACCAGCTCGGGCTTGCCTACATGCAAACCGGCGAGCACCGGAAAGCATTTAAGGAACTGGAGCGGGCCGCAAGTCTTGATCCGAAAAATACGGATGCGCTTTTTATCACCGCTGAAATGTATATGATGGGACAAAATTATGATGAAAGCCGTGAAAAAATTCAAAAGATTTTAGCGGTTGATGAGAATTTTGCCGGTGCCTATGCCCTACTGGCCCAGCTTGAACTGCAGGAAAATAATCTTGATGCGGCGGAAAAAGCAATCAACCAGGCACTGAAATTGGATGCCGGAAAAAGCCGGTACCATCTGATTCATGCGCGGACATTAGGTGCGGCCGGTCGTTTTGAAGATGCGGAAAACGCCCTGCAAAGCGCACTCAAATTAGATAAGGCCCCGGTCAATTTCAAGGAACTCTTCCGCTTCTACATGGAGCGGAAAAAATATCCCGAAGCGGAAGAGGCCCTTCAGCAGTCCATATCCAGCAACCCGGAGGCACCAGAGCCCCATCTGGACCTGGCCATGTTTTATATGAACAGGGGAAACCCGGACAGCGCTGAAAAAAATATTCTCGCTGCCATTGAAAAGAAGCCAGCCGCGCCGGAACTTGAGGTCTTCCTGGCTGATTTTTATAAAAAAACCCGTGCGTTTGAAAAAGCGGAAAAAGCCTACAAAAATGCCATTGCAAAATCCGAAAAACCTGCGGAAGTCAAAGCCATGCTGGCTGATTTTTATTTTGCGCAGGCAAAATATGATTTTGCGGATCAGGCGGTTCAAGAGGTTTTGGAAGAAGATGCGGCAAATCCCAGGGCAAATCTTGTGCAGTCCAAATTGTATCTTCGAAACCAGAAAACCGCCGAAGCCTTAGCCATCCTTGATAAACTTGCCAGGGAAAATCCTAGATGGGCGGAACCTTTCTATGTGAAAGGGCTGGCCTACCTTCAAAACGGTGAAATTCAGCTTTCCCTGAACGCCGTGAATGAAGCCCATAAGTTAGCCCCGGAAAATCCCGATGTTCTGACCCTCCTAGCCCAGCACATGTTTTTGAAAAGAGATTTTACCGCCTCCCGGGAAAATGCCGGCAAAGCATTGGCCCTTTCGCCGGACAACTTTCGGGCCGGACTTATTTTTGCCAAATCCTTTCTGTATCTTGGGGAAGCTGAAAAAGCCCTTGGGTTGTTTGACTCAATGCTGCCATATGCTCCTGATAACATGGATGTTTTGTATAACAAGGCCCTGGCCCATCTGGCGTTGAATGATGCGGAAAATGCCACAGCCACCCTTGAAAAAATTCTGGATCTGGCACCGGATTTCAGTCCGGCAGTCATGACCATGTGTAAGGTCTTGTTAAAAAAAGAAAAGTTTGAATCAGCCATTGCCCTTGTCAGAAAGCAACTTCAAAAATCCCCGGAAAATCCGGATTATCTGATGCTTTTGGCAGGACTTGTGGACACCTATCAATCTTCCCCGGATGAGTCACTGGCGCTGCTGGAGCAGGCCCAGGCCCTGGTGCCTGAGAACCCGCGGGTCTATGCCCAGACAGCCAATCTTCTGGTGAAAACCGGGAAAATAGATGAAGCCATTCAAAAATATAACACCCTGATCGAAAAGCGACCGGATTTTGCACAAGGGTATATGTCATTAGGAACCCTGCTTTTTGAGAAGGGCGATCCGGCCGGAGCCAAAACCGCTTATTTAAAGGTTCTTGAGCTTGATCCCGGTTTTGCCGCGGCCGCCAACAATCTGGCCTGGCTGCTTGCCAACAGCCCGGAACCCGACCTCGGGGAAGCCCTGCGCCTTGCGTCTGTGGCACAGGAGAAATTTCCTGATGATCCTTACATTGCCGATACATTGGGCTGGGTGCATTACCAGCGCAGTTCCTACAAGCTGGCCCTATCCCAATTTTCCATGGCCGTTGAAAAACGGCCGGATTTGCCCACTCTACGATATCATCTGGCTCTTGCGCTTTATGCGGACGGGCAGGTTGATGCCGCCAAGGCCGAGCTTCAAAAATGCCTGGAGTCAAAAGACAATTTTACGGAATCTGAGGAAGCAGAAGAATTTTTACAAAAAATCAGCCAATCCGGCTGATGCCCGGTTGTTTCGGAAGCAGCGTCATGCCGGATGTAATCCGGTATGACGCCTGGATGGGCAGGGCAGTCTGCTGGAATTTTTAATGGCCGGATTGAACCTCAATGGAATTTTAAGAAATAATTAATGCATTTTTTGATATATGCCATTAATTTTACGCTTCTTTTTTCATTCCTCCTTGATGTTTATGTAAAGGATGCGGATCGACGGTTTTCGTTCGGACTGATTCGCATTTTTTTTATTGTCAGTCTTTTGGCGGCGGAATACCTGTACCTGGGCGCTGACATGCAAGGCAGCATTGTCGGTCCGCTCTTTTTTTCCGAAAATGTATTTGCCCTGATCTGGATGATGCTGGCGTTTAATTTGCGATACTTTATGAATCCGGATGAGCAGGCATCCAGGTTTTACCGAATCGCGCCGCTGGCAGCGATTGTCATTGGATCAATTCTCGGCGGTTATTGGGTTATTGGCAAAACACGGTTCAGCATCACTGCCGGTGAAATTTTTTTTGCAACTTACAGCGGTCTTTTTTTTTCCTCCCTCTTTCTTCTGGTGGCTGTTTTAATCAATGCCTGGAGATTGGAGGCCTTCTGGCGGGCACTGGAGAGTAAACTCCGGAAACAATTTAAAGATCTCCTGATCGGTTTTTTTCTGATTGCCGGGGCAGTGGGATGGTCGGCGTCTTTTCGGCTGACCTATTTGCATCTGAAAAGAGATCATTTGCTGCTGTTGTCAGTTTTGTTGTTTGTTGCCTGGTTCATCGTCGGTTATGCCATCGCCGCCAGCCGGCTGCTGAATCGCAAAATATTTGTGTCCCGCAAAATTGTGTATTCTTCGGTCGCTCCGTTTGCCTTTGCCCTTTATCTGATTCTTCTTGGCCTGATTTCACTGCTGATGCGGACTTTCGGGTGGTCCCTGAATTTTGTGCTGCAATGGCTGATCATCATTGCCGGGCTGTTGGCTGTTGCCGCTTTGGGGTTTTCACAAAGGATTCGCGCGAGAATCAAATATTTTGTCAGCACGCATTTTTACATCAACAAATATGAATACCGGGATGAATGGCTGGCTTTTTCTGATCTGCTGCATCGCCGGCTGACCGAAAAAGGAGTGGTTGATGCCCTGCGTCATATCCTTCATGACAGCCTGTATACGGATATCATTAAAATCTGGCTGGCGGACGGCAACGGAGATTGCCGTTTAATCGATGTGGAAGCCGGTCAAGGCGGGCTGCCGGATGTGAATTTGTCTGCCGGGAATTCTCTGGTTCAGCACCTTAAAACGATTCCGCACCTGTATTTTCCGGCGCCCCTGCCGGGATCTGGAAATGAGCGTATTATAAATGATAATAAGGCTTTTTTCTCTCCCATGGGCGTTGTTCTGCTGGTGCCGCTGTCCATTGGCGACCATTTTCTCGGAATCATCGGCTTAGGCCCTGAATATACCGGCGGAAATTACGGCAAAGATGATTTTGATTTGCTTTCCGCCCTGTCTTCCCAGGCAGCATCCGCGCTTCTTGCCGTCCGGACCGCCGAAGAGCTGGCACGGTCCCGGGAGCAAAATGCCTGGCACGCCCTTTCCGCTTTTGTTCTGCATGATATTAAAAACGCGGCCAATCTTCTGAACCTTGTGCGGGAAAACGCGGACGCGCATATGCATGATCCGGAATTTCAGCAGGATATGCTGGGATCCATTGATGATGCCTTAAAACGAATGGCAAAAGTCCAGGTGCGGCTCAATGCGCTCAAAGGAGAAATGCTGCCGGACAGAAAAGCGCTGGATGCCGTTCATCTGCTAAGGAGCTGCTGCGATGATCTTGCTAAAAAACTTTCCGAGTTGCAGATAGAGGTCCAGAGTCAATTCGAACATTTTCAAACATCTATGGATCCGGAATTTTTTTACAGTATTCTTGAAAACCTGCTGTTAAATAGTCTGGAGGCAGGGGGGAAGGGCGCCAGAGTAATGGTCAGGCTTGCAGAATCCAAGGTCGGAGAACTCCAGGTGGAAGTGACGGATAATGGCCCGGGTATCCCGCCGGATTTGCTGCCGGATCATCTTTTTGAACCTTTTAAAACCTCAAGGGAAAAAGGCAGCGGAATCGGGTTGTGGCAGGTCAGGCAGTTTGTTGAAAGCCTGGGGGGCAACATCGAAGCGCGCAATCTTGACGGTCAGGGGGCGCAATTTATTATTCGGTTGCCATCCATATATGCGCAATGATTTTTTATCCGGGCATAACGGATGATCCAATATTCTGTTCTGATTTGTTCTTTGATTGTTGGATGATAAAAACACATTCTCCAAAAAGTAAAAAAGGGTCCATAATTTAGATGATTAAGGGGCTGTCGAAAAATTTTACAGGTATATCTGACATGGAAATACTAAAAATATTCAGGAAATCATGAAGTGCCGGATTCAAGCGAAGGCAAGAAAAACTGGGTTCCTTATGCGGTACCTTTTATTGTATTCATGGTGCTCACGGAAGCAGGCAGGTATTTTTCTGCCCACGCCCATCTCCTGTACATTGTTAAAACCATAACAGTCGGGGGATTACTCTGGTTCTGGCACCGCTCATACGCATCTGATTTCAGATTTAGATTGAGTATGGGCGGATACCTGAGTGCCGTTATCGCGGGTCTGTTTGTTTTGGCTATTTGGATTTTGCCGGGCAAAATCTTTCCGCAATACAGCACGGATGAAGTTTTTAATCCTTTTTCTTTCAATATTCCTCAGTTTGCTGCCTATGCATTGGTTGCCGTGCGTCTTATTGGTGCAGCAATAGTGGTTCCCGTGATGGAAGAATTGTTCTGGCGCTCTTTTTTACTGCGCTATCTTGTAAATCCGGATTTTAAAAAGGTTTCACTCGGCACATTCAGCTGGTTTTCATTTGTCGCCGTGGTAATCTTATTTGGTGTTGAGCATCACCGTGTGCTTCAAGGCATGATTGCCGGGGTCATTTACACTGCTTTGGTTATTCGTCAGAAAAGCCTCAGGGGGTGTATTCTTGCCCATGGGGTGACCAACCTGGGACTGGGTTTCTATGTTATTGCAACCCAAAGTTGGGAGTTCTGGTAATCCCCTGAATACTTTTTATTTATGGGGTTTTCAGTAAATTCTTAAGAGCCACTCCTATCATATTTCTTTCATTGACTCGCAAATGACATCTTAGAATTTGTAAAAGATACCGACAGATTTTTTGCTCTATTTTATCTACATCTCTCTTTCTTTTTTTTGCATAGTTAACCAAAACATTTCACATTATAAACTGTTATTGTTAGTGCTTGCATTTATTTATTATTAATTATGTAGCAGAAAGGCTCGGATTTTGAATTATTTAAGCTGTCGGATCGCTTTACAGTGGGCAAGTTTTGACAATATTTATTTTTAAAACCTATTTATTTCAATCAATTATAAATATGGTACGATGCTTGCATAAATTAAAAACAAACAAGTCCGATTAAATTTTTTTTAATTTATTAGGGAGGAGAAGAAATGAAGAAGATATTGATAGGATTTACAACAGCATTATTTTTATTTGGAATGGTTGGCCTGGTAAATGCAGCGATGATTACTCTGGATGCAGATTCTGCAGCTACTGGAAGCAACTTGCAAACATCACCTCTTGAGACTGCTTTAGGAACTATTTCGTTTGTTGGAGAGATAAGGGATAGGGATGGGGATGAAGAATTTTTAGCTGCCGGAGCTTTGGGAGATGTATTTGATATTGGGGGAACAGCTAATGGCTCATGGGCGCAACTTTCTTTTAGTTTTGATGTGTCATCGATCTCATTTATTTATGGAGGGAATTATGGAAGTATTAATTTGTTAGCTCGTGATATTTCGGGTGTGACCGTGGATTCCTTCTATCAATCATCGACCTATTCTGGTCAATCAGCTGGACCAGTAACATTATCAGGAGTTGGAATTCGGAGTTTGTATTGGGAAGATCCAGGAAATGAATTTGCCGCTTTGGACAATATTGTAATAGACGACGGTGGCAGTGCACCTGTCCCCGAACCCTCCACTATCCTACTCATGGGCGCTGGCCTTCTTGGCCTGGTTGGCTACAATCGCAAACGTTTTAGCAAAAAGAGCTAAGCCATCTTTTATTTGATATAAAATCAAATAGCTGTTTAATTAAAAAAAGCCCCCTTTCTAAAAGGGGGCTTTTTTTATCAGGCATGAACCCCCTCGCTATGGTTTCCGGGGCGTGCCTTTACAATAAGATAACGTATAATATTTTTGGCACATTTTGAAAAGTAACCCTCAATCTGGTATGGTTTGGGTTGTTAAAGCCTCAAACATCAATCATCAGTTGGTCTGGGGTGCAGGATACCACAGATCAGGACCTGGAGACAAGGAGATAAAAAACAGGCCAGATTCATCGAATCGAACAAGATCTGCTGACAAAGCATTTGGATAAAGTTGGCAAAGGAAGCGTGGAAGAAATGCTGAACTTTCTTTTAGAAATTGAAACTTAGCGGTTATGTAAAATATCCCGACAGTTTTTCTGCCCCATCCATATATTCCATTCCTTGATTTTTAATTAGTTAACCAGAGGCATTTATCTTGCCCGTCTGTAATAGCGTATGTTTGCGCTTATGTATATGTATTTGTGCCGTGAAAAGGTCTTGATTTGGAATTCCGTAAAATGTCGGATTGCTTTAAAGATGGTCAGGGTAGTTCGGGTTTGGGTAAAAAATCATATAATTTCAATAATTTAATTTAACGGCACACTGTTTGCATTTGGAGATTACATAGAACAAATGGATTTAATAATTTCAATTTGAGATTAAAAAGGAGAGAAGATGAAAAAAGTATTAACGTTTTTATTTGCCGCGACACTGGTTTGTGGAATGGTCGCGGGCGCGAGTGCAACACCTGTTACTTTTAATGTTGACGGTTCACCTGATTCTTATGTCAACTTTACTGATATTGATACGGGTCTATCATTAGGATCTTGGACTTTATTTGGAGATACTTCTATATCTGCTACCTTAGCGGATTTGGGTAGCCTTCCTGATTTCACTTTAGCTGATAACCAATCAAACACTTTTGATTTTTTCACCTTTTCTGTGACCGGGAATGGATTGGGTTCTTTTGCTTTAGAGGCTAATCTTAATTTTGACGAACCCGTGATGGATGCTGGCGGCTCTGGTTCAGGTGGTTGGGGAACAGTAACGGCACCTTGGTGGTTAGGTGGCGGCACTTACTCAGGAGGTTTTTTCTCGTGGGATGATGCTGTGCAAGACTTCACCTTGTCAGATGGAAATATGATACAGGTTGCCATGGAAGATGGATTTGCTCTTGGTGCTGGCTCGAGCAAAACGGTTACCGCCACTATTACAAATTTAGGCGGTGGTGGTGCTCCCGTCCCTGAACCTTCTACCATTCTGCTTATGGGTGCTGGCCTTCTTGGTCTGATGGGATTCAATCGCAAACGTTTCAGCAAAAAGAGCTAATCTGTTTTTTATTCCATATAAAAAATCATATAGCTGATAAAAAATCCCCCTTTCGAAAAGGGGGATTTTTTTATTTGTGCTGACTATATTGTGAAAATTTTGGTCAGCTGTTGATCCCATGCTTTTTTAACAGATCATGCAGCGTGGGCCGGCTGATTTCAAGCAGCCGGGCCGCCTGGCTGATGTTGTTGCCGGTCAGCATCAACGCTTTTCGAATGCAGTTCTGTTCCGCGTGGTTGCGTGCCGCCTGCAGGGTTTCAACAATCTCGGAAGATGTTTTTTTCTCATTCGGGGCCAAAGCCAGGCCCAAGTCATCCGGCGTGATGGTTTGTCCGGAAAAAATTGACAGGGCCCGGCGGATACGGTTTTGAAGTTCACGGACATTGCCCGGCCAGTCGTGGGCGGAAAGCGCTGCCATGGCGCCCGGAGAAAAAGAAATCCGGCCGGATTTAAGAGATTGGCTTTCCTCCCGGAGAAAATGCTGGGCCAGCACCAGGATATCTTCCGTTCGGTCCTTTAAGAGGGGCAGGTGCACCGGCACCACATTCATCCGGAAATACAGGTCTTCACGAAATTCTCCGTCGGCAGTGGCTTTTTCAAGATCCACATTGGTGGCGGCAATGATTCGGGTGTTCATGGATAGCACGTTTTTGCCGCCCACCCGCTCAATGGTTCCCTCCTGAAGATAACGCAGCAGTTTTACCTGCATGGACAGGGGCAGGTCCCCGATTTCATCGAGAAATACCGTGCCAGTGTCCGCCTGCTCAAATTTACCGGTTTTTCTGGCCACCGCGCCGGTAAACGCGCCTTTTTCATGGCCGAAGAGTTCGCTTTCCAGCAGATTTTCCGGAATGGCACCGCAGTTGATGATCACAAAGGGTTTCTGGCTGCGGGTGCTCAGGGAGTGAACGGCATGGGCCACCATTTCTTTGCCGGTGCCGGATCCCCCGGTGATCAGGACCGGATAATCAGTGGCGCTGACTTTACGGATCAGGGAAAATACGGTTTGCATGACGGGTGATACGCCGATGATGCCGCAGAGCGCCCCGCTTTGATCAATTTGCGAATGAAGTTCCCGGTTGGCCGCTTCAAGGGCGCAGAGTCTGAAGGTCCGGTTTAAAATGAGCTGTAAAATTTTGGGATCAATGGGTTTGGCGCAGAAATCCGCCGCTCCCAGCCCAACCGCTTTGATGGCTGTCTCTTTTTCGGAATTTCCTGTGATGACGATGGTTTTGGTGTGGGGCGAAAGGGTGTTCAGTTCTTCAAGCAACCGGAGGCCTTCCCGGGGGGTGTCCGGAGACGGGGGGAGGCCAAGGTCAAGTGTGGCAACGGAAAACCGCCCGGAGGCCAGATACTGCCGGGCTTCTTTCGGGTCCGCGGCGATGGTGATATCATAGGTCTGGCCCAGGGACCATTTCAATTGTTTGGCCACTGACGGTTCATCTTCAATGATCAGTAATTTTTCTTTCATCGCATGCTTTGAATTACTGATTTTTGTCGATTGCGGAAAAGTCCATCTCTTCGGCGCATTCTTTGATGATCCCTTTTTTTATCTGCCGGGCGGAATGGATGTACCCGGTTAAAAGCGCCCGGTCGGCAATAATATTGATAAGACGCGGATAACCTTTTGAGAAATGATAGATTTCGCGAATGGCACCTGTTTTGAATATTTTTTTGTCGGTTCCCGCAACTGCCAGGCGGTAGTCAATATATTTTTCTGTTTCCTTTAAGGACAGCGGCGGGATACTGTAGCTGACCGCAATACGCTGACGGATGGCCCGGTTTTCAGATTGAAGCAGCATTTTTTTGAATTCAAGCTGGCCCACAAAAAAAATATTGATCAGCAGGGTCCCCTTTTTTTCAAAATTCAAAAAAAGCCGGATTTCATTTAACAACGACGGCTCAAGCAGTTGGCATTCATCAATGATCAACAGCACCCGCTGGCCCTTGTAGTGGGACGTCAGGAGAAAATTGCCAAAAGCCTCCAGAAAATCCCCTTTTGCGGCATATTTTCCGGGAAGACCAAATGAGCGCGCCACATAATTGAAAAAATCCAGAGGTTCCATGATCGGGTTGTTGACAACCACAGCCAGATCGTTCGGACCCAGTGCCTGGAGCATTGCTTCGACAATGGTAGTTTTGCCCACGCCCACGTCACCGGTGAGCAGCAGGAAACCCTTATTTTCCTGAAGCCCGTAGGACAAGGTTGCCAGCGCTTCTTTTTGCTTTTCGCCAATCCAGAGAAATGAGGGGTCGGTATTGATTTGAAATGGTTTCTGAACCAGTTGGAAGTGTTCCAAATACACATCCATTGCCATGCCGGCAACCGGTTTGGGACGATAATCCCGTCTGAACGGGCGATTGTCTGTTTTCGATGGTTCAGGCTTATCGTCATCATCTAAACTCAGGTCCTCCAACAGCAATTCCGCGGCTTCGGCCGGGTCTTTTTCAGCATCTGCTGACGCAGGAATTTCCTTGGCTATTTTATCGGAAGGGTGAAGTCCATCGGAAGCCCCGGGGGCTGCGCCGACCGGATTGTCTTTTTCGTTCGGCATTGCATCCGGTCGGGGGTTTGATCCGTTTCGGGTGGGTTCTGTTTCGATGGATAACGGGATGCTATTGTCAAATGTTCCGATTGATTTATCCGGGGGACTCGGGGGATCTGGGGAAACAGCTGCGGGGCCGTCGTTTTCCGTGTTAAATTCATTACTTAAAGAGGTGATGGCATCATCTGCCGGTGTAACATCCACCTTCTTTTTATCCCAAAAAGCACCGGCAATCTCCATCAGGTTGGTTTTGACCCGCGTCCGGGTCCGCCTGAGCGGCAGCTCACTTAATTTTATAGATATTCCTTTTAATCCGGCAATTTCGCGGGCCGCGGCTTCGCCCCGTAAATCATTGTAATGGGCATCAAAGAGCACCCCTTTGTTAAAGTAAAGATACCCTTTTTCCTGGTTTGTGGACCTGGCTTCCATGCGGCAGGTTTTTTGGAGAATTTCAACCAAAGGAAGCACACTGGCCATGGTCATTCCCTGGAAATGTTTCCCCTCATCCCTCAAATGGAGCCCTACAACAATCGCGGAGGCCAGCGAGCCGGTTTTGAACGGTTTTTCCAGGTGATAAAGAAATGACTGTTTGGCCATCTGTTCTTTGAACCAGGGCTTTCCATGGTCGGTCATGATGATGATGGGCACATTGGGGCGGTGCAGGGTCATATAGGATAAGATATCAAGGGCATCCATATCCGGCGGGGAAATATCGGTGACAAATACGGAGATTTTTAACGTGTCAAAGAGAGCGAGTGCGTCTTTCCCACGGGTGGCGAAGTTGACCGCAAACTGGTGCATTTTCTCCAGGCCTGATTTAAGGTCTTTTGCCTGGGTTTCATCATTGGTCAGGATGAGGACCTTGTCCATGGGTCGCCTTGTTTCGTAAAATTAGTCTTCGGTATTCTGAATCGGAAAATAACTGGTAGGGAATTCTGACAAAACAGAGGAAGATTGTCAAGCGCCGAAAATGCAACGATCGTTTCCCGAAGCTGGCCGATAACCGGGTAAAAACTCCACTGATCCGCTGATCCGCCCAGCGGGTCCGCAAATAGGTTGGCAGAAATCCTAATTTCTGACGTTGGAAGGAGTGATGTCCGGGCTGTCCGGTCAGGCATGGAATTTGTTTTGCCGGGATGCAGCGCAACGCAGGATGTGGCGTTTTTGAGGAACCGTCAAAAATGCTATGACCGCTGAAAGCGCAGGATAACCCATGCAAGCAGGGTAATAATCAGCAGTGCATAGCTGATAAAAAACAATTTATGCAGCGGGGCATCCACAATCCGCAGCCGGGCAGAAAGCCCTTCCGGCCCGTAGCCGAAACGGTTGAGGACCACTCTGATGTTTTTATGCGTCAGGGGCTCCATGATGCGGATGTCACCAGACGTGACCACTTTTCCGTTGAACAGCAGACTGGCCCGCACAAGGTTGGCCCTTACGTTGAATTTTTCAACTGTCATGGCCATTCTGCGCTGCCCCCTGTCCGAATTTAATATATTGACATCATTTATAAATATTATTTCATGGACGTTCAGGCCCCAGCCGGAATCCGTGCGGAAGCTTTCCCCTTCGCGCATCTGTTGCCATGGATACTTTTCTCCGGTGATCATCTCCAGACCGTGCAGGGTCATCACCATTCCGAAAATCAGGTGAAGCCCCAGAAAGACCCAGAAACGGGCACCTCTCCCGTTTTTTTTCGTATTGGCAAATCGCTGACACAGGCATGCCGCCAGGTTGATCCCCAAGGCGCCGGCTGTCAGTACCAGTCCCGCCAGCCATGTCAGGACTAAAGGATGGCTGGATGCATGTGCGGTAATCCAATGGAGAACCACGACCGCGTTCATACCGGAGAGGCCGTCTTCAAAAAATGGATATCCGGCCAGACAGGCACCCAGATAGAGCAATCCGACGATGCCCATCAGGACATACCAGGTCAGGGCAAGGGATGCCCAGGCATTTAAAGACAGACCCCTCACAGCACAATCTCCAGAATTACCGCAGCGGTGCAGAGGGTGCCAAGGCCCGCGGCACGGACATTTTTTTTAAAGCTGGCCGGGGCGTGCAAGGGCAGCATGAGAAGAAGGAAAACAGCGGAGGACCTGAAAAAATTACGGCTCCAGTGCCAGGTATCCCCGGAGCTTAAGGAACTCCAGAGCGTACCGGAAAACTCGGCGCCCAGAAAGAGCACCGCCCCCAGGATAAGAGCGGTTGCGGCGGCCCGGATGCCGCCTGGTTTTTCATTTTCAGATGATACCAGCAGCCGGATCCATGTGCTGGCAAACAAAAGAAAGGCAAAAATCAGCACCCCTCCCGCACTCAGCCGCAGAAAAAAGAAAAGCTGAACAGAAAGAAACTGATACATGTAAAAATTCGGATTCAGGCCGTCATGGGTAAAAAGCGCCACGACAATCAGGGCGCAGACCACCGTCCGGCCCCAGGGCTGAACATCAGACAGATGAGGCCGTCGTCCCGCAAGCTCCACGCATATGGCCAGGATCAGGCCGACATGAAGGTTTGTCTCGAGCCTGCCGTACACCGGCAGGCGCCGGGTTTCCATCCATCCGCACATGGCCGCGGACACAAGGAAGATCA
Organism: Desulfobacterales bacterium; assembly: GCA_963675805.2. Taxonomy (GTDB): domain Bacteria; phylum Desulfobacterota; class Desulfobacteria; order Desulfobacterales; family Desulfosalsimonadaceae; genus SURF-3. Next base: position 23,734 of record CAXXNU010000019.1, read on the forward strand.
ATCCTGCCCAGGCAAAGATATCTGCCAGGATATTTGCAAGGCCATCCGCCATTGCTTTCCGCCCGGCGGCAAGACGTATGGCAACGGCCAGGGAAAAGCACAGGGCAGAGGCCGTCATAAGGATGAGGATAATTTCAAGCATGGGTATTCCGGGCGTTTGCAGCAAGTCGTATCAGCCGTTTTTCTATTTTTGAAATCATTTCATGAACGGTGAATACCTGGGGCTCAACCCGGAAATTGGCTTTGACCCGGTCTACCAGGCCGGTCCGGACCACCCACAGGTGCACCGGCCCGTCAAGGGCCAGAAGATGCTCAAGGGCACCTGCCCAGCCGCCTCCTGCCAGTTCGAGTTTACCGATCTCGTCGATAACCACCACGCCGGCATTTTTGCAGCGTTTTTCAGACAGGGCAAGATCTCCTTTTTCGAGGCCAAGGGTGTCAAACAGGAAAGGAACCGGCCGGAGGTCGTCCACGCGACGGGCAAGGGGCATTTTGTTGCCGGTATCCAGTTCCAGAAGCTCAAATCCTGAGCGCCGGCCTTTTTCCCACAAGCCGGGGCAGGCGATTCCGGCAACAGCAATACCATGTTTCCGAAGCCGGGCCGCAAGTTCTAAAACCATGGTGGTTTTGCCGCTCTGGATGTCTCCGGTGAGAAATATGATGTCCGGTTTTTTCAGAATCCTGTTGATCCTTCGTCCGTATTGTTGATTACCGGCATGAAATGTTTGATATTTCCCGGAAGCCGGGATTCAACCACCTGCATTTGGTATAACCCGCTCAGATTCTGACTGGTCAGAATTTCTTCCACAGTCCCCTGGGCCGGGATCCTGCCTGCGTCAAGAAGAATGACCCGGTCGGCCACAGCTGCCACCACGTTGGGGTTGTGCATGGCGGCCAGCACCGTCAGGCCCTGGCTTTGGCACAGATCCCGGATTTTGTAGAGCAGCCGGTATTGATTGTGAAAATCCAGATGATTGCTTGGTTCATCCAGCAGCATGACCGGTGCCTGCTGGGCCAGGGCACGGGCAACAATGGTCAGCTGCCTTTCTCCGCCGGAGATCTGGTTGACCCTTCGGTGGGCCAGGTGCTGGGCGCCGACCAGTTCCAGGGCCTTGCGGGCTGCCTGCTCGTCTTCAGGGCCCGGCTGTTTGAATCCCTGGAGGTAGGGATTGCGGCCCATAATAACCATCTCCAGCACAGTAAAAGGAAAGGCCTGCCCGGTTTCCTGGGGAACCAGGCTCAGGCATCTCGCCCGCGCCGCCCCGTTTTTTCCGGGAAGGGCATCTCCATTGACCTGTATATCTCCCTGATTTGGGTTTAAAATACCGCACAGGCAATGCAAAAGCGTTGTTTTGCCGGAGCCGTTCCGTCCCAGAAGTGCGCAGAAAGAGCCATGGGGCACGTCTATGTCAACTCCGTGCAGGACAGGGAAGCCATTGTAAGCATAGGATATGTTTCGGCAGGACAAACTCACAGCCACCCCCTGGCCCGGTTTCTGTAAAGCAGAAAAGCAAAAACCGGCCCCCCGATAAGGGCGGTGAGAATGCTCACGGGCAGTTCGGCGGATGTCAGGCTTCTGGCGGCAAGGTCCGCGGCCAGAAGAAACGTTCCGCCCATCAGTGTTGCCACCGGGATCATCACCCGATGGTCCGGTCCCACCCATGTTCTTGCCATGTGCGGGATGACAAGGCCCACCCACCCGATCTGGCCGCAGGCCGATACGGCTGCTGCCACCATAAGGGAGCTGATGCTGATGAACAAAGCCCTGTAAATCCCGGGATTAAGGCCCAGGGAAATGGCCTGGATATCTCCCAGGGAAAGGATGTTCAGCTTGAAGCGAAGTTTGTAGATAATCAGCGTGCCTGCGCCCACCACGGGAGTCAGCCATCGCACATCCGGCCAGTGGGCCTGGTGAAGGCTGCCCATGATCCAGAATACAATGGCCGGCAGCTGGCTGTAAGGATCGGCCATATATTTGAGGATCATCAGCAGGGCGTTAAAAAAGGAGGCCACCACCATGCCGGCCAGAATAAGCACCAGAACCGGCCGGACGGCCACGGCACGGGCAATGCTGACGGCAAGAAATACCGCCCCCAAACCGCACAAAAAAGCAAGCAGGCGAACCGCAAAAAAATGACTGCCCGGAAGAACGAGTCCCATGGCCGCGCCAAAGGCGCAGCCCGCCGAAACGCCGAGAATGCCGGGAGAGACCAGCGGGTTTCTGAAGAGTCCCTGGTAAACCGCGCCTGAAAGGGCCAGGCCGGCGCCGGTCAGCACGGCGGTGAGGCCCCGGGGAAGGCGCACATCAAAAAAAACAAGACTTCCGGTGTCGGTAATCAGGGGGCCGCCCTGAAGCCATCCTTTCCACCAGCTGAAAAAGTCCATCGGGGTAATCAGAATGGGTCCTGTAAACAGGGATAAGGCAAAAACCAGGGCCATTAAAATCCCCAGCAGCCAGACCGGATGCAGATTTTTCATGGCTTTTTATCTGCCCCGGACAGGACCGGGGATTTTTTTTCCAGGCCCTCCAGCCGGTCATCCAGGCGGCCGCCCATTGTGGTCATGCTTCTTCCGAAAAGTGTTTCATGAAACATGTCAACGCTCTTCATGACGGAAAAGTCGGAAAATCTGTCCGGATACAGTCGGGCGCTTAGCCAGAGAACTGACAGCGTTGACAGGGGGGAAGGAAAGTCCCAGGGGGTCAGGCTGGAAGGGAAAACATAGATGCTGCCAGTCTGCACCGCGGGCAGGCGGGAGAAGACATTCTGCCGCAGCATTTCAAGGGTTCCCGAGCGAATGCCGCGGCTGACCGTGATCACATCCGGGGCCCATTGGATAAGGTTTTCGGTAGAGATGGTTTTAAAATAGCCCTGCAGGTGGGCGGCGGAGTTGACTCCCCCGGCAAGGGAAATGATCTGGTCCTGAAGCATGTCGGCCGGTGCTGTGGACAGAAATCCCCGGGGCGTCCCGTAATAAACGCATTTTCGCTCATCATTGGGGATATCTGCCACCCTCGCGGCAACTTGCGCAAGTATCCCGTCAATGGCCGCAATGACCGTCTGCGCGCGATCCTGGCGGCCGGTAGCCGCCGCCAGGATGTGAATGGTATCGCGCATGGAGTCAAATGTTTCCGGTTCGATCACAATGGCCGGAATATCTGCCCGTTCCAGTCTTTCAGCCATGTGAAGGCCGTCTTTGTGCGCATAGAGGACTACCAGGTCCGGGGCAATTTTCAGAACCGACTCGATGCTGATTCCCTTGGATTTGGAACCGACTCCCGGAAGCCCGGCGGCTTCAGGGGCAATGGCAAGAACAAGGGGATCCCGTCTGGAGGGGGAGTCTATGCCTGCCAGAATGCCGGAATCGGCCAGGCTCAGCATGAAAAGCGTTGCCGGTTTAAAGGTGGTGACCACCCGTTTTACCGGTTCTGCGATGGCCACCCGGCGGCCGGCGGCATCTGTGACAATTAATGCATCGCCGGCCGCCAAAGCGGTTTTATCTGGCGCCACCAGGGTGAGCAGAAGAAAAAGCAGCGCACAGCGGCGCATGAAAGTTGTTGCTGTCATGGAATCAGAAAGTTGCCTTCATTCCGAACAGAAAATCACGTCCCTTGCCGGGATAGCCGATTTCCGATTCATAATCCTTGTCAAACAGATTGCCGCACTCAACATAGGCCTCAATGTTTTCGTTGAATTCTTTGGCCAGGCGGAGATTGGCGAAAAAGTAATCCGATGTGCTGGTGATTTCCGTGTCCGGCCGGTCTGCAGTGGGCAGCTCCTCATAAATTTCGTCCACATAAATTCCCCGGAGATCCATCCGGACGTTGATAAACGGCACCAGGGCGCTGATGCCGGCCACAAACTGATTTTCCGCCACCCCTGCCACTTTGTCGGTTACCGCACCGTCACTTTTGTTTTCCGCGTCATTGTATGTATATTCCACGCTCAGGCCCAGTTCCGGAAGCGGCGTCCATCGGATTCCCAGTTCGAATCCCTGCATTTCAACATCCTCGACATTAACATAAACCGTATCTCCCTGGAAGTCTTCAGCATAGTAATCCCTTGAAATCCAGTCGGATATGTCGTGATAAAAACCGTCGGCCCGCAGGTGGAGGACACTGCCGATGGCCTGCTGTATTCCCAGAGTATAATTGATCGTCTTTTCAGAATCAAGCTCCGGATTGCCTGATGAACCTGAATAAAGCTGGCTCAACCTGGGGAATTGGGTTTTTTTGGCCACTGAGCCATAGACCTGGGTGCTTTCTGACGCCTGCCAGCTCAGGCCGGCCATTGGGTTGAATTCTCCGTCCGGTTCGGCGGTTTCCAGTTTTTGCTGCCTGCTGAAATTGTCGTCCTGGTCAAAGATGGTTTCTTCGGCCGAGGAAACCTCAAACCAGTCGTAGCTTGCACCGATTACCGCAGTGATGCCGTTATCCGTGAAAAAAGAATGTTCCGTGCCCACCGATCCCGTGTAAGAAGAAAATTCCGCAAAGGGGAGGCTGGCGCTGGCGCGGTCGTCATGGGTGTCTTTTTTGTAATGAACAGAGACATGGCCATTGTGCCAGGTGACCGGGGTCATGTCCGCAATCAGGGAAACCCCCATGTAAGCGTCTTCATAGGTGGAAACCGCAATTTCCTCATCCAGGCTGAAATCCGTAAAGGATACATAATCATCAGAATGCTCATGGTAGAAGAGTTTGCCCCGCAAATTAAAAGCGGATGACAGGCTCTGTTTGCCGCTGAGGTCAACGCCCCAATCGTCGTAATTTCTGAACCGGGCAATGTTGGAAAACCCGGCGTCATCCCCGCGGGATTCAAAGACCCGGTACTGGCTCGTTTCAAAAGGGATGCCCCTTTCAGATTCAACAAGGTAGACGCTCAGGAAATATTCTGAATTTTCGGCCGGGGTGAGTCCGACTCTGCCCCAGAATGAATTTTGCGAAAGATCAGCATTTTCACGGTATCTTCCGTCCTCGGCAACGGTCGGTGATCCCATAAACTTGCGCTGGGGCTGTGCCTCTTCAGGTTCAAAATCATCAGACAGCCGCCAGCCATCGGTTAATTTTTTGCTGTAGCTCAGCCAGTAGTTGACCCGGCCGATTTCATTGCCGTGGGAAACAGCGGTTCTGGTGGTCCGGTTGGCCCCCACTTCGGAGGTAAGGGACCAGGTTGGCTCAGGGGTGCCTTTTTTGGTGACCACGTTGATCACCGCGACCTGGGCGTTGGATCCATATAAAACGGACGGGGCGTTTTTGGTAATCTCAATTTTGGAGATGATTTCGGAAGGGATCTGGTCCAGATTGAGTTTGCCGTAGTATGTCTCATAGTAGGGAATGCCGTCAATCAGAATGAGCGACTTTTCGGATTTAAAACCATGGACAGAGATCTCGGGCTCATTTTTAGCGCCATAGGTCACCACAACGCCGGGGGCGTATTGAAGCGCTTCCGCAAGGGTTTTGCTTCCGGTGGCAGCGATTTCCACATTGGTTATTTCGGTGTTGATGGCGATATCCTCTACTCCGGTTCTTTCGCCCGTGACGATCATTTCTCCAAGGTCATAGGCGGATTCATCGTATGAATACCCTGATTGCGGGCCTGATAAAAAAATAACGGCCACCGCCAGAATGCATAACAAAAAATTGTTTCTGTCCATTTTTCCTCTCCTGTGTTTTTAATATTAATGGTTTTCACGACGTTGCTGCTTGACATTTGGTTTTTGGCGGGCAAAAATTACAGCGGTTTAAAAAATCCGCCGTCCGGTGCTGAATGCACCGGGGCGTCCGCAAAAAACGGTGTCTGTGCAGCGCAGTGATGTCTTTTTTGATATAGCATTGCCTGTTGATCATTTTGTGCTTAATCAGTCCGGATGAACAAATAAGGTGATACCGGAATGATTTCGCATTCAAAAGAGCATGGTTGTTTTTGTGATATTTATATCAAAAATGACATATACTATATGGTTTGGGCGTGTCAAGGAGGTTTGGTGAAGGAATCCGGCAACCTGTTAAAATCTTTTTCTGCCCGGTCAAAGGTGTGGATTGTGGATAGCCGCGGCGAGATTGTTTTTGGTTTCGGCCGTTATCGTATTCTGAGTGCCGTAGAGCGCCTGGGCTCACTTAATGCGGCGGCCCGGGAGCTGAAAATGAGCTATAAAGGATTGTGGTCCAGAATTCAGGCAACGGAACAGCGGCTGGGCTGGCCGCTGTTGATCAAGGACGCCACCGGATCACAGCTCACTCCGGAAGCCGAGGATCTGCTGAAACGATACCGGCGGATCAACCAAATGGTTGCCCTGGAATGCGATGAAATATTTGATATGGTTGTGCGGAAGGCGCTTGAAACAAAAGAAGAATAAAAACAGAAATGTGCCGGTCGGTCGGCGCGCCCGCCGGCAGGATGTTTACGAATTTTCCGCTTTCCGGGAAATACCATGAGGATCAGCAGGCAGTGATGACGTCCAAAGAGGAAAAAAACCGGATCGGGAAATTGATTGAATTCTTTAAAACCCTGTCCCACAAACGCCCTGATCCGGAAGTTGCGGATTATTCATCATGGGATCAGACCGAAGCGGACTATCAGCGGGAGCAGGCGGCGTGGCTGGCGAAAGTAGCGCGCCGGAAAAAACAAAAAACGGATAAACCAAAATGAATGCGGAAAAGATTGTTCATTATATTGTAAACTGGCTGAATCATTATTGCGACAGCGCCGGACAAAACGGCTTTGTGGTGGGGGTTTCTGGCGGTATTGATTCCGCGGTGACGTCCACTTTGTGCGCAAAAACCGGGAAACCGGTGACGGTGCTCAATATGCACATTTATCCGAATCCGGCCCATGTGGATCTGGCCCGGCAGCATATCGGCTGGCTGGAAAAAAAATTTTCCAATGTGACCAGTGTCACCCTGGATCTGACCCCCGCGTTTCAGTCCATTGAAAAGATTCTGCCCCCGGAGATTCAGGATGCGCTCACTATGGCCAACACCCGGTCCCGGCTGCGCATGCTGACGCTCTATGCGTTTAGCGGTCACCACAACCTGCTGGTGGCCGGTACCGGCAACAAGGTGGAGGATTTCGGCGTGGGGTTTTTCACCAAATACGGAGACGGCGGAGTGGATTTGTCGCCCATTGCGGATCTGATGAAATCCGAGGTGTATGCGCTTGGTGAATATCTGGGCATTGTGGACGGGATTATGACCGCCAAGCCCACGGATGGCCTGTGGGCGGACAGCCGTAGTGATGAAGACCAGATCGGCGCCTCTTATAATGAACTGGAATGGGCCATGGCCTTTGATGCGGCGTCGTCGGATGAAGACGCCCTCAGCGATCGCGAAAAAGAAGTGCTGGCCATTTTTCGGTCATTTAACCGGGCCAATCGTCATAAGATGGAACCGATTCCGGTGGCTAAAATTCCCGATGCGCTCAGGTAGCAGCCATTGTGTTTCTTTTTCGGATGGCCACTTACCCCATGTAATAGGTTTTCTCGCCCCGGGGGATAGCATTCACCCGTCACCGGGCGGCAAACAGGTGTCAGTGTTCAGGTGTCAGGAAGGACGAATTGGGCACCTGAAACCCGCAACCCGACACCTGAAACCTTAAGCCCGAAACATTCACTCCAAACACCATCCCTATAGGGTATTCAGAACCTCCAGGGTGACGATAATGCGGACATCTCTGCCCACCACCCCCATGTCGGCAAATTTTCCATTGCCCACCCCGTAATCCAGCCGGTTGATGGTGAATTCCGCCTCAAACCCGGCCACCATCTGCCCTTTTTTCATGGGATTTTCCCGCATGCCGAAATAGGTAAACGGCACAGTGATGCGTTGGGTGGTTTCCTTGATGGTCAGATCCCCTTCAATCAGATACTGATTGCCGCTCACCGCCTTGACGCCGGTGCTCTTGAAGGTCATTTCCGGGAATTTTGCCGCAGCAAAAAAATCATCGCTGCGCAGATGGTCGTCCCGCTGGGGGATATGGGTGTTGATACTGGCAACCTTTACCGTGAATTCAACGGAACTGGCCGATGGGTTGTCCGGGTCCATTAAAAGGGTTCCGGAAAAATCGTCAAACATGCCGCGAACTTTGCTGTAGGTGTGTTTGATATCAAAATAGATGTTGGAATGGGCCCTGTCGATCTCCCATTTTTCCGGTGCCGCCAAAGCGGCCGGAGCGACGATAAACAAACTCAGAATAAATGTGATTATTGCTGCGGTTTTGTTCATGGCGGACCTCCTTTTATGCTTGGCCTCAATTTCTGCGTAAAAAAATAGGAAAATGAGGCATTGGTTACGAATTCTGTTTTCGGATAGAGGGGTGTCAGTGGTCAGGTGTCAGAAAAGGCATGCGGCAGCTTTTGCCAAAACCTGCAACCTGTAACCTGCAGCTTAAACCCCTTATTACCAACCTGGCGTGGGGAATGCGCATTCTTCCAACTTTTTAAAGCTTTCATGAGCAGTCGGGCTTACTTGCAGAAGGAAAATAACAACGTATTTACGGTTTGGCAACCCGCGGCCGGGTGGGTTTTTTCCCCAGAATCGACCAGTACAGCTTGAGCCCCAGGATATCAAAGTATTCAATATCCTGAATTTCGCATCCGGACTGGCGCACCAGCCCGGCGTAATCATGCACCGGGTGAAGGGCCGCCTCGGTGGTGGCGCTGTAAAACAGGATGGCAAGATACCAGTTCAGGTTCTGCAAAATTCCGGCAAGCCTTTTTCCCGGCAGCACAAATTCGCCCACCACAAAATAGCCGCCCGGCTTGACCAGTGTGGCGAGATGATTGGCCACCTCATCCACCCGTTTTTCAGGAAACACATTGAGAAAAAAATTGGCCATCACCATGTCGTATGCGTCTGTTTCTGTGATATTGAAAATATCATCATGAATGCAGGTCATGCATGTGGCCGCTTCCGAGCATTGATCCATCCGGTCCCGGCAATGCCTGAGCATAGTGGCGGAGAGATCCACCACGGTCACATCCACGCCCATCCGCGCGGCCTGGATCGCTTCGGTGCCGTGGCCGGCCCCTGCCACCAGAAGCTTTTGCCCGGGTTTCAGGTGTTTGAGCATGGCAGCTTTGCACCGGGGGATTCTTCCCAGGCTGTAAACGCTGCCTGTAAATTCATACTGAAAACCGACCCATTTATACCCGTCTTTCATGTTGCGCCCTCATCCTGGCTGGTAGTTATTTTTTAACACGGCTTGCCGGCTTTCGTATTGTGGGGTGGAAATGAAACGGCTGCTGATGCAAAACGGCCGAAAACCGGTTGTTGGAATCATCTGTGAGGCTATATCATTCAGATCAAAAAGAGTAAAGCATTCAGTCAATTAAAATATATTATGGTGCTGGAAAAACGCCGGGATTTGTGTTAGTTTAAAAAATTTAAAAAATCAACGCCACCCGAAACCGCCAGAATCCACCCGGGACAAACGAGTGAACATGAATGGACAACTGATCAATCCGGAAACAGCAGAGCGCGTTTTGCGTTTTTTGCTGGGACCTTCGGAAACATTTTCTTTTCACGGCCGGCTTCTGAATGCGGCCGTGCTTTGCTCCGCAATCATCAGTATACTGGGGGTTCTTGCCAATTTTGCGGCGGATCCGCACCTGACGCCGATCATTTTTTCCCTGGCCGCCGGCGCGGTGTTTTTTGCTCTTTACGCCGTGGGCCGGTGGCGGGGATATCTTGTCTGGGTGGTCTGGGCCTATCTTGGGGTGAATTACCTTATTTTATTTTTTCACTGGATGTTTGTGGATGATTTTGTAGGGAGTTTTCTTCCCGTTATTCTTGCGCTGGCATGCATCCTTCCGGTCCTGCTGTCCGGATGGCAGCTGGTTCTGGCATTTATCCTGAACTGCGTTGCCATGATGGTTGCGTATCTGTCAGTGGTCATATTTCCCTGGGGGGTGGTTAATGAGACGCCGTCTTTTTATTATCTGTTTACAAAATTTTTCAGCATCGTTGTTTTAGGCGCCGGTCTTTCATTGCTGGCGCTTTTTGTCAGCAGGAAATACCGGTCCCAGGAGGCGCTGATCAAAAAACTGAATTTACGGGATGAATTGACCGGCCTCTATAATCCGCGGTTTTTCAACCGGATATTTCAGCGGGAAATCAACCGGGCCCGGCGGGACGGCAAGTATTTGAGCCTGCTTATGATCGATATTGATAATTTCCGGGATTATAACAAGAAATACGGTCGTGAAAGCGGGGATGACGCATTAATACGGATCGGAAGGCTTTTGATGCGCAAGACCACCCGGGGGGGAGACTATGTTTTCCGGCTGGCGGCCGATGAATTTGCGGTTATCTTTTCAGGCCTGGATCCGTTTGCGGCCCTGGCTTTTTCGGAAAAAATACGGCATGAAATTGAACAGTTGAGAATCGAACACATCGGAAGAACCGCCGGACTCATCATGACGGCGTCAATGGGGCTGGCTGCCATCATTCCCGCCGAGGACATGAATATGGACTGGTATTGCTACCAGGCAGAATTAGGGCTGCAGACAGCCAGGCAAGGCGGCGGCAACCAGGTGGGGGTGGGTGTGGGATAGGTTTTTTTGCTGTAATGCTGATTTTCAAACCCTGCAAACATGAATAAATTGCACAGGAGCTCTATTGTCATGACAGATCCTAAGGATAAGACTCTGCCCCGGGACAATTTTACCGGTCCGGACCCGGCAGAAGCGACAGCCATGCGCCCGGAACTGGCGGAGATGTTCCGGCGGCATGGATTCACGCGGGATGAAAACCGCCCGGACGCTGTGGCCAAACGGAAGAAAAAGAATCAGCGGACCGCCCGGACCAATGTGAATGATTTTTGTGATTCGGACAGTTTTATTGAATACGGCGCCCTGGCCGTGGCCGCTCAGCGGGGGCGGCGCGCGGAAAAAGATCTTATTGAAAAAACACCGGCGGACGGTTTGATTGCCGGTGTGGGCAGTGTCAATGCGGCGGAGTTTCCGGATCATGCGGCTCGATGTATGGTTTTGGCGTATGATTACACGGTGCTGGCCGGAACCCAGGGGTTTTTTAATCATAAAAAGATGGACCGGATGCTCAAACTGGCCTGGGAGCAGCGCCTGCCCCTGGTTTTGTTTGCCGAAGGCGGCGGCGGCCGGCCCGGGGATGTGGATGCCATCGGCATCATGACTGCCGGTCTGGACCTGTCCACTTTCAGCCAGTTCGGAAGATTAAGCGGGTGGGTGCCCATGGTGGGGATTGTCTCGGGCCCCTGTTTTGCCGGCAACGCGGCCCTTCTGGGCTGCTGTGATGTGATCATCGCCACCGCCAATGCCAATATCGGTATGGGTGGTCCGGTGATGATCGAGGGCGGGGGTCTGGGGGTATTTACTCCCCAGGAGATCGGCCCCATTGACGTGCAAACGAAAAACGGGGTGGTGGATATCGAAGTGGCCGATGATGCCGCTGCCGTGGACGCTGCCCGTCAGTATCTCTCCTATTTTCAGGGTGCTTTGCCCGGCTGGGAAGCCGGGGACCAGGGTAGCCTGCGGGATATGATCCCGGAAAACCGGAAGCAGCCCTATGACATTCGGGACATTATCAGAACCATGGCGGACCGGGATTCTTTCCTGGAGCTGCGGTCCGGGTTCGGTCCGGGGATGGTGACGGGGCTGGTCCGCATCGAGGGCCGGCCGTTTGGTGTTATCGCCAACAACTGTATGCACATGGCCGGGGCCATTGAAGCGGAAGCCGCTGACAAGGCGGTTCGCCTGATGCAGATTTGCCAGGCCCATGGTCTGCCTGTTTTGTCTCTGTGCGACACCCCCGGATTCATGGTCGGCCCGGAAGTGGAAGAGCGGGCCCAGGTGCGGCATGTCTGCCGTATGTTCGTCATTGGCTCGCATTTGACCGTGCCGTACTTCACACTGGTGCTTCGCCGGGGATACGGCCTGGGGGCCATGGCCATGGCCCGGGGCGGGTTTCATGAATCCTTTTTTACGGCGGCCTGGCCCACCGGTGAATTCGGGGCCATGGGCATTGAAGGGGCCATCAAGGCCGGATTTAAAAAAGAGCTGGCCGCGGTCGAGGATCCGGAGGAACGAAAAAAGCTCTATGATCAGCTGGTGGCCGGGTTGTATGAGCGGGGCCAGGCCCTGAATATGGCCGCCTATCTGGAAATTGACGCGGTGATTGATCCGGCCGATACGCGCAAATGGATCCTGCGGGGTTTGAAATCCGTGCCCCCGAATCTCGGCGACCATCCCTGCCATGGGTTTGTGGATCCGTGGTAAAGGCAGGGGTAAGGTCAGATTGCACAAAGTAATCGGTTGACGGAACGGACATTCATATCATATTGTCATTAATTCAGTCTGATGTAATAATGGGGTGTTTTCTTTAAAGGAGAAACCGGCGGTTTGCCCGGCATAAATTATTCTGGGAACGTGTTATTTTTAGACGTATTATATTTTTGGACGTAATACCGAACAATTGACAATTTTTTCGGATTTAACGGTTTTGATATACCATTCATTTTTTTAATTAAAAACAAGGAGAATGAAAAATGACAACAAACGAAAAAAAACAAAAAAAGCCTTTCTGGCTGCTCATCGAAGAAGAAATCCTTGCTCTTGGAACCCAGGATGTCTCGGAAGCGGCCATCAAACAGCTTGCTGGAGCACTTGACGAAAAAGAGGTCAATGTTTCCAAACGCGGCGGAAATCTGCTGAAGTTGCGATGGGCTGTGGACAGAATGCGTGAAGCTGGCCGGCCCTTGTTAAAAGACCTCAATGCCGCCCTTGAGGCCCTGACCCTGGATGATGTGAAAGACCTGTTTGGCGCTGCCAACGGCCTTCTGGATAATTTAGGTAAAACCTGGCCGGAACTCAAAGACCCTGAGCACCGGCCGGATGTGATTCGGATGATTGAAAAAACCCGGCTGGATCTGATGGTGGCCAAAGCCAAAGCCATGGACGGCGACCAGGGGATCCGGTTTTTGATTGAAGATGAACTGGCCGACGACGTGATTGTCGATGTCCTGGGTATCAGCGCGGAACAACTGGCAGAAGTGCATGCAAAGATCAAAGCGGAACTGGCGGAAAGGGAACGGGTATCCAAACTGCTGGCCGCTGTGGCGGACAAGTCAAAAGAGGATCAGGTGCAGCACCTGTTTGAAAACGATGTGGAAGAAGCACTGATCATGGAAATGGCCCAGGTGGATCAGGGGGTCATTGACGCGGTAAAGAAGGCCATGGAAGAAGCCATGCGGGAAAAAGAACGGCTCGCGGCAGAGGAAGCCGAACGCAAGAAAAAAGAAGCCGAAGGTCCGGCCCTGGAAGATATCCCTGCAGAGCAGATGATCGATTACATTGATTCCATCCGTGAGATCATGGAATTCAGTGAGGAAGAAAAGGAAATCCGGGTGATGTGCGAGCAAAGCTCTATCCCCAAGGCCCTGGTGGATATTGCGGTTTCTGAACCGGAGAAACTGGATGAGCTGGAGAAGCAGGCCCAGGGGTAATCGAGGGGCATCCGTTTTTTTTGTTTATCCGTTAGCTTGAGGGTAAGAATAAAGCCACTGGATGATCATGACCCTGAGTCCGTCATCCCGGGCAAGCCAGCGCAGCGACCGCGACCCGGAATCCAGAAAAAGGGTATTGCCTGAGAGGAATGGATAACCAGATCGGTTTTTTGGTTTAAAGTTTTGATATAATTGGTAAAAAAAGGACGCCGGAACCGGCGTCCTTTTTTTATTAATGTCCTTTACTGATAGCCGCTCCTGTCGTCACTTGTCATGAAGACCTGAACGTTTCAAGAACTCTGAGATCGAATCCGCCTGTTTTCTATGTGCTTGGGCGGGTGGCAATGAGATTGGGAGCACAATGGATCTCATATCAATGAAGTCAAATATCGCCCGAATTCGAGAGGCGCCAATTTTCCATCTAAATATCTGATCCTATCCGGGTCAGCTTGAAGGACTTAATTCGCGTGCTCGGAAAATAGGAATTTTTGGAATGGGCGATTTCCGGGATGCTCATATCGTTTTCCTTGTTGATGAAGGCGGCGTCAGGGAACAACTGTCTTGCGCATTCCCGGTCAAAATACTGGTAGAGTCCCTTGACCCGGCTGAAGGCTTTTTCAAAATGCAGAACTCCGGTATCATGGGTTAAGGTTGAGGCCATGCCAAAGGCGTTTACCTCGCCGTCAATGCGCAGCAGAATCCCCCGCATGCCGATGGCGTCAATCAGGGATATACCCTTGACGGCCGCTTCCCGTTCACAGGCCAGCACTTTGTCCCGTTTTTCCCGGCAGTCTTTTTCCTCGCACCATTTCTCTAAAAATTCCAGGCTTTCATCCGCGTTGGCGCTGGTCATTGTCTCTACCTGGACGTGGTTACCGGCCAGGTATTCCCTTTCAAACTGACTGATCAGGTTCCGTTTCTTGGCAAATTTATTGCCTTTGAGAAACGCCAGGTCTTCTGTCCGGTAAACATAGTCCTCGTATTCCGGCTGTTCCTCCATCTCAAACCAAGGGGAGACGGTATCCCGGCCGACCCGTTCGATATAGGATGCCGGTACATTGCCGATGGTGGAAAATTTTGTTGCGGCGCAAACCTCCGCGAGTTCTTCCGGTCCGACGACCCGGTTCGGGGAAATGGGCATAATGAGGTGAGCGGGAATATTCAGTCTGGGGTAATCGATATACATCCACAGCGCATCGTCTTTGACCGCAGCAAAATGCCGGGCCAGATTGTTGGTCCACACGATGAGGGAAGGCAGGGTGTAGATGCACAGATCATAGGCCTGGTTTCTGAAATAGGGGTGATAGGTCTCGTAGTCACCGGGCTCCAGTAATTTAAATTTCATTGCGTAAATTTCTTAATGTGTTTCCTATGTTTCAATTTCATCAGCGCTGACGCAGCATAGGGGCCGCATTCGGCATCACTGAAAATCCCAGAGGCTCATAAAAAGGACTGGCGTTTTTTTCCGCAATCAGCCCGATCCAGCCGATACCGTCCGTATTGAGTCTTTCCACAATCATCCGGATAATGCGGGTGCCGATGCCGTTTCCCCGGAACTCCGGCAGGACCGTCACATCCTGGATATAGGCGTCGCTGGCCTGGTCGCTGATGGCGCGACCCATTCCGACGACGGCTTTGTTTTCCGTAACAACCACAAAACAATGGCTGCCTGCAACAATTTCCCGCACGGTTTCCGAATTGTCCGCGCCGTCCTTCCACCATCCTTCCCTTTCATAGAGACGAATGATGTCCCGGATTTGGGGTTCGCTGGGGTGGCTTATAAATTCAAATAATGGCATTGAGATAATTTTTTAGCATGTGTGGATTTCAAATTGTTTATTTTTTTTGCGCGCCCAAAGAAAACAAACCAAAAGAAAAGGCGCCCGTGTCACTTGTCATGACTTCCTCATGATCCCCTGCGCGCCTCAAACTTGCCGGAATTTTATCCAATTTTATATTTTTTGGGATCGCTTCGCTTAAACAGTCTAAAATTCTTTTCGGCAGCTTTTCCGGTGCTCGGCTGCGTGACAATGGGGTTTGGGGCACTGAGGATTTTTAATGTTATTCTGACTTATATAGGCTTGGGCAGTTCAGACCCAAAGTGAATAAAGAGGTATCATATCTCCCGATTTAGGAACACAGATCAAAGTGAATCAGCGAATTTGGGCGATGTATCATATTGGTTTAGCCTTGTCCCCTTTTTTTGCTTCTTCAAAAGGAATAGTGTGACTGGAAGGCGTAATAATCTCTTCTTGAGAACCAAAAGGATCCCAAGCAGGATTCCGCCTTTTTATTATACGTTTTTCTGGCTGTTCGGTTTTATCAGATTCAATCGTAGAAAGCCTGCCTTGAACATGAATTATTTTTCCTGTACCACGAATCACCTCAAGATACCCTAAATCCTCTCCTGTCTCGGGGTCTTTAATAGGGTCATCCTCGAGCTTATAGATTAAAAAACGTTGGCCTGTCTTTATGCCATCAGTGGAGCCTCTGTTTATAACAACTTTGTTTTCATCAATTATTTTAACTACAGTTGCTGGAAAAGTGCTTGTTTTATCTTCTTTCGTTTCAGTCATTGGCCCCCCCAGAAATAATCCTCGTCAAATTTTCCTGTGGAATATTCGGTTTAATTTTTAATTTTTCTAATTGTTTTTTGTCATTATTACATATTGCACTGATAATATCTTTATAACCATCGGCCGGAGATTGGATGCCGACTAATATTCTATCATCATCTTGGACGTTCAGCACAGACCCTACGGCAATAAAAATTTCATAACCATCTTCATCAACGGTATAAAAAGAAACAACGTGACCATGAGAAAATAAATCCGATGGTTCCAAAAGGCATAGGGCTTCAAAATTAGCCCAAGAAGATTTTGGCTTACGTGCATGTATCACATTAGGAAACGGTTTTCGTCTGTTTTCCCATAAAACCCAACTCATATGAAATAATGTGAGCAGAATTCCAATGAAGATAATAAATATCGGAAGTATGAGGCTGAAGGGTATTACTTGATTGGGTTTAACAACCCAATATAAAAAAGAAAGAGGAATTCCTAAAATGACTATTAATGGTCCATGTGCATTTCGTGAGCTTTCCCAAAATTGTCCCCAAAAGCTTTTTTTCATATTTCCTACTTTATATCAAATTATTGATTATTAAATGCATAATTTTGATATTGCCCAATAATTTTTATATTATAACCTAATTTATTTAAAATCAAAAGGTTAGCTTGCTACGATTTGTTAAAATAAATAACAACAAAAAGATACGTTTCGGTTTCCATTCCCATTTTGCCCGTGCCGGGAGGTTGGGTTGGCTGCGATCAGCGCAGCAAACTGTCTGAGCGCAGCGAGTTTTTGATGCGCCGCGGCCAGACCGATCGATCCGGGAAGCCGAAGGCCCGGGCAAAGGGTGGGCTTTTTTGGTTCTTTTTTGCCCACCAAAAAAGAACATCATGCTTTACGTTGATCCCAAAAAGACAAACCATCGTTCTAATTCATAAATAACTGAACCAATACCATAAAATGGATTGTCCGGCAATACATAGACTGAAAATAGTGAGACAATGCCAAATACAGGCAGGGCTGAGGTAGCCGGAAAGAATTAATTTTTGACTTTTGGGGATACTGGCTTACTTTTTGAGCGATATCCAGCAGGCAAAAAGTATCATTGAAATACAAGGAGTTGTCAAAAATGATGAAAACCGCAAAAGAGTATTTTAATGCCTCGGCCACTAAATGGGACAAGCCCATGCGGGTGGTGCTGGCGCATTCAGTGGCGGACGCAATAACAAACACTGTGAATCTTTCTAAAAGCATGAATGCCATGGAGTTTGGCTGCGGCACCGGGCTGATCAGCATGAGTCTTGCCCCTATGCTGAAATCCGTGCTGGCTGTGGATATGTCCGAAAACATGCTGGCAACGCTTGAAGAAAAGATAAGAGAAAACCAGGTTGAAAACATAATTCCCCGGCATCTGGACCTGGCCCGGGGGGAACTGCCTACGGAGCGGTTTGACCTGATTTTTTCCAGCATGGCCCTTCACCATATCCAAGATGTGGAAAGCCTGCTGGCAAGGTTTTTTCAGTTGTTGAACCCCGGCGGAAAAGTGGCGATTGCGGACCTGGACGCGGAAGACGGGGGATTTCACGGGGATATTCCGGATGTCTTTCATCTGGGGTTTGACCGGCAGGAGCTGAGGGATAAATTGAAGGGAAAAGGCTTTTCCGCCATACATGCTGTTGACGCGCACATCATTAAAAAAGAAAACGCCAACACCGGTCAGGTTGAGGAGTTTTCAGTATTCCTGGTGACAGCGGTGAAGGAATAAGGGAAAAATGGTGTCAGGTGTCAGTGTTCAGGTTCCGGTTTTATCCCCTGATCCTGAAACCCGAAACCTGACACCTTTAAAAGGAGCCATCAGCAGGTGAGAGAAAATGCCTTGAACGCAGGCCGGAAAAGCGCAATAGTTTTTCATTAACCTGTCAAAACGTTTTCTTCATCACGATTTGATTCGACCCTTTCTCAATCTCGTCAAATATCATGGCCCCCGGACCGATCCCCTGCCAGATCAGAACCTCGTCTTCAACCGTCAGCGCCAGCCAGTCATTCTTGATGCCGATTTCAAAGGCGTTTGCGATTGCCTTGTCATAAACGCGTTCCACATCCAGCAGCGCGTTTTTTATTTCTGCGGTGATTTCCATTGAACTATCGCCTGTAAAGCCCTATCAGTTCGGTTTTTTGCAGGATATGCCCGTCCATTGCTTTTTCCAGGGCCGCTTTTGTCGGTTTTTGCAGATCCGGCAGCACAGCGTCCAGGGCATACAGCTTGTGAAAATACCGGTGGATGCCGATGGGCGGGCAGGGGCCGCCGTAGCCGGTGCGTTTCCAGTCGTTGATGCCGTTTAACGTGCCATGGGGCAGATTCCCGGCGGCCGCGTTTTCAGCAAGGGAGGTCGTTTCCGCCGGGATGTTGTAAATCACCCAGTGGACCCAGGTCATTTTGGGGTTGGCCGGGTCTGGCGCGTCCGGGTCGTCCACAATGAGGGCAAGGCTTTTGGTGCCCTCCGGAACATCTGTCCATTGGAGTGACGGCGATATGTCCTCACCGTCGCAGGTATGTTTTTTCGGAATTTCAGACTGATTTTCAAAGTTCAAAGATGTCAGTTCCATGGCGTCACAGACCTCCCTGGTTAAAGTGGGTGATGCGGCAAGAAAAAATGCCGCAAAACAGAGTAAAAAGCCATTCCATGATTTTATAGATTTCATATGGCCCTCCGAACACCGGGGGGTGAAAGTTTGCATAATATCCTTTACCTGGCTTTTTAAAAACGTTATGAGCGCCGCAAATACAAGGCAAAATTAGACGAAAAAGCGGAGTTTATGCCCATAAATGAGCATTTTGAGGAGAATTTTAACGCTGTATTTGCAAGCGCAATAGTTTTTTAACAGCCAGTTAAAGACGTTTGACAACCGGATACGATCAGATTAAGAGATTGCAGTGAAAAGATCAAGTCTTATGCTTTTTGGGAGAATTAGACCCGTGCAGGACCGTGAACACTCTATAAAATATGAAAACCAGGCTCGAATGCTGGCCAACCGGGTTAAAAAAACCTATAACCATTTTCGGAAGCGCTTTGCCCGGCAACATATCGATGTATTCCGGTTGTATGACTGGGATATTCCGGAGATCCGGGCGGCGGTGGACTGGTATGCCGGTCATCTCGTGATTGCCGAATACACCCGTAAGCAGTCCACCCGGCAATGGCTGCCCGTGATGGGGGCGGCCGTGGCAGAGGCCCTTGGGGTTTCTCCGAAAAATGTGCACTTAAAAGAGCGTCGCGCGGGGAAACAGGAGGGCCAGCGCTACACGCGGCTGGATACCACGGATCAGAAGCTGGTGGTGTCGGAAAGGGACCTGAAATTTTATGTCAACCTCAAGGATTATATTGACACCGGGCTGTTTTCTGATCACCGGAACACCCGGCAGATGGTCCGGGAAATGGCGAGGGACAGGGATTTTTTAAATTTGTATTGCTATACCGGGGCGTTTTCCTGTTATGCCGCCCTGGGCGGGGCGCGGACCACCATGTCCGTGGACCGGTCCGAAACCGCCATTGGCTGGGCCCGGGAAAATATGAATTTAAACGGTATCCTGGAAGCGGGCAATGAACTGGTCCAGGCCGATACCTTTGATTTCCTGGCCCAGGCAAAAAAACAGGGCCGCATTTTTGACCTGGCCATGGTGGACCCGCCGTCCTATTCCACCACCCGCAGCCGGAACGCGGCATTTGATATCTTAAAAGACCATCCCCGACTCCTTTGCCGCGTGATTGAGCTGATGGCACCCGGCGGGGTTGTCTTTTTTTCCACCAATCATCAGAATTTCGTGCTGGATGAAGCGGCTCTCAGCGAGACCACCATCCATGAGATTACCGGTCAAACCATTCCGGAAGATTATGTGAGCAAACGAAAAACCATTCACCGGTGTTGGAAAATCATCGTCCCCGGATAAAAAAACCAGGTTTTTTTATTCCAACGGTTTTTTCAGCACGGAAATTTGCCCGAGAATTTCTGTGAGATTGTCCAGGGTCCGGGGCTTTTCAGCGTCTGTCCCCGTCGGATCACCTTTGCGCACCGCTGAAAAAAACCGGGAGAATTGTTTCTTCCGCGCCTGGCCCCACCCCGCACTCACCCCTGTTTTGTGCGCGTTCGCCCCTGAAATGGCCGCGTCTGCCGAATCCCGGCGGCTGTGGGCCCAGTTGATGACGTGGGAGAAGTAGATCAGGGACCGGTCCAGTAAAATGAACAGCATCTGATCGGTTCGCATGGGGCCCACGGTGAGTTTTACCTGGCCCAGGGGCAGCCCCTTTACCCTGGAATGAAACGCTTTTTTGGCGCCCAGGGCGGCGGACCCGCCGCCGATGAGCCCGCCGATAGCGGTGAAAATGCCGAAACTTAAACCCGCCGCGATCAGATCGATTTTGGCCCCCAGGGCACTCCCCGTGGCCGCGCCGGCGGCCGCCACCTGCCATTCTTTCAGCCCCAGCACCCGCCGGGATTTTTTGGAAAAAAGATCCGCATGCACGATGGACTGAGGCGGCAGTTCATAATTGAAAATATTGTGTTTGAACTGCTTGCGGATGGATTGGTGGGCAGAACGCTCCATGCGGTGCACATTGTTTTTGTATTTTGTTTGCAAATAAAGGGTGGCGCTGGCAATCCCGGATTCATCGGCCACGTTCTTTTGCACCGTGTGCCGGGCCGCGTCTGACAGGAGGTCCAGAACGATGGCGGCGGTTTCCGCCAGCCGCTGCTGCCAATCCTGCTTAAATGACGAAATAACGGTCTCCAACTGCGGCTGCCAGTCCGGATCAATATTCTTCAGGCTTTCCAAGAGATCGATCCGCTCCGCATAGGTGGCGCGGTGGGCATCAAATATGCGGATGGTGTTGAAATTCTTTCTGGCTTCGGATTTCCAGGTTTCCAGAAATTCCGGTCGGTTTTTTTCTTTGGTGTTGATCACGGCCATGCGCGGCCGTCCGGTGAGACGCAGAATTTCCATTTCCATCCGGTCGATGCGCCGCACCGGACGGGTGCCGTCCACCACAAAAATAATGCCCGCACCATCTGCCAGCGGCCCGAACAGTTCGCATTCATCCGAAAAATCCGGGTCATGCCGGTGTTCGGCAATAAAGTCGGCCGGCATCTGAAGGTCCGGGCCAGCGTAGGCCGTCATCCAGTCCAATGTCCTGCGGGGCTGCTGAAATCCGGGGGTGTCCACAAACCGGATGATTTCCCGGCCGTCCACCTTTACCGGATAGGCGCGGCATTGTCTGGTTTCTCCCGGCACCGGACTGATGCGCACGCTGTCATCTTCTGCCAGGGTAGACACCACGGATGATTTGCCTTCATTGGGATGGCCGAGAATGGCAAATGTCGGCACCGGGGTCTGGTTCATTGCCCGCCCCCTAAATTTTCCACCCGGACGAACGGGCTTCCCAGGGCCGCAACCGCCTGTTCCCATACCCGACGGTCCGTGTCCGCGGGCGCGGTAAAGACGGCCCGGCCGTCCGGCTTGCCCACAAGCGCCGCAATCAGGCCGGTTTGTTCAGGCAATGTGGTTATCAGGTGTTTCAGCCAGTCCATGGTTTCCCGGATGGGCGGTTGCCAGGCTTCCGTCAGAATCACGATCCGGTGCTCGCCGGAAGCCGTGTTTCCGGCGGAAAGGGCGGCTGCCAGTTTTTTTGCGTCATCTGCGGGATCCATACTGATGACGATTCGGCGGATTATTGCAAGCCCGGTTGCCCGCGCCATGCGGTCGGCAAGATCATTTTCATCCCATACCGGGTCAATGTCTTCGGGTATTGCCATGATGGCCGGTATAAGGTCCGCCGTTGCCGGCCGGGGCGGGGACGGGCGGTCTGGTGCCGGCTGTGAGTCGCGGCGCCGGGTCTGGTCCGGGGGTGGGGTCTGTTTCTCACCGGCAGTGCGCACCCGGGGAGTGCGCATGCGCCGGAGCAGCCGGTCGCCGTCGGCCGTGGAAAAAGAGACCCCTTTTGCTGCGATGTTTTGACGGACAATCCCTGCTGCCAGGAGTATGAGCCGCGGCAAGAGCCCGTAAAAGCAAACAGCAAAGCATAAAAACGGCCACCAGGACACCAGGTTTGGCGTAGACAAGTGAAAGATGCCGTCTTTTAGAATCATTTGGCTGCCCGCGATCTGCTCCAGGGTCGGATGCGGGGATGCGGCCCATGACCAGGGCAGGGAGATGATTTCCACCAGCCGGTGCACTGTTTCCGGGGACGGGTGCAGGGTGGACTGCCATCCGAAGGCCAGGTCTGTAATGGCCAGTTTGAGCAGGATGGATCCGACAAGGCCCAGGTTATAGAAAACGCCGAAGACCTGGGCCAGGACGAATACGGGCCAGAAAAAAATCGGTCCATAGCGATGATGGACCCGGCGGAGCGTGCCGACGGCAGCGCTGGTTTTTATCCGGTGGGTTTTCCGGAGCCGGCGATTTCCAAATGACAGGGCACGTTCATAGAGTCCCGCAACAAGATACATGATAAACGCATACGGGCCGGACCGGAAACGGACACGGGAATGGAACCGGGAAATAGCCATGGAACTCCCCAGAAATGCGATCAATAGCAGCTGGGGAACTACCAGTATCCAGACACAGGTGAAAATATTGATGGGCGCGGTGCCAGAATAGGAGAGCACGGACCAGCTCATGGCAGCGCCGATCACAAGCGCCAGTACCCCTAGAATCGTTCGCCCCAGGCGGACGGTTTCGGTGTAAATGTCTCCGGGCAGGTAAAAAGGCGCGTCCGGCATTTTTTTTGCGGCGCCCCTTTTTTCATCCAGCCAGAATCGGATGAGATTTTCCCGCTCAAAAGGCGGTGTGTGCTGTTTTTCATAGGCCAGGTAGATGTCGCGATCGGTTGACCGATCCGGTTGTGCCTGGTTCCGGGAGGGGGTGGCGTCTTCGGTGTTCAGGGTCTGATGCAGAAAATAGTCAACGTCGATGAGATCTTTGATCCGCCATTTTAATTGAGAGGATTTTTTCATTTTTCGTTGATCATCCGGTGCATCAGGGTTGAAAATTTTTTTTGAATCTTTTATTTTAAAGGTATCGTACCCATTCTGCGATGTTCTGAAATCATAAACACGCATTTCCATTTTCATCAATGCCTTTTTATGGTTAACCGTTTTGCCGGAAAAGGAAAGCCAATGAACCTGATGCCCCCGCCGGACCTGCCCCTGTGGATTAACCGGATGCTGCCTTCCCATAATGTCCGCTACAGCATAAAGGTGGATAATAAATACAGTATGCATGTGACCGAATCCGGCCATGGATACCCGGTTTTGATGCTTCACGGCAATCCCACCTGGGGCATTCTGTACCGTCGGATCATGGAACAGCTGGCGGACGGGGAGGCCCGGTGCATTGCCCCGGATCTGATTGGGCTCGGGTTTTCAGACAAACCCAGGAAAATGAAGGCTCATACCCTTGAAAATCACGCGCGATGGATCGGGGCGCTGATCGACAGGCTGGATCTGGAAGGTCTGATTTTTGTAGGTCAGGACTGGGGCGGGCCCATTGGTCTGCGCGCTTTGGCAGACCGGCCCCATCTGCTGAAAGGCCTGGTGATTATGAATACCGCCATTGCGCCGCCAAAACCCGGATTTAAGCCCACCGCGTTTCATAAATTCAGCCGCATGCCCGTGATCAGTACGCTGGCGTTCCGCGGGCTCGGGTTTCCCCAGAACAAGCTTCACCGTGCCCAGGGAAATCCGGCCAGTATCAGCGGCAATACGGCCCGAGCCTATCAATACCCTTTGCGAAAATGGCGGGACAATGCCGCCCCCCTGGCCCTGGCCCGGATGGTGCCGGACAGCCTGACCCACCCGTCTGTGGCCGGGCTGAAAATGTGTGAAACCCTGGCGAAATCCTTTACTGGCCCGGCCGAGATTGTGTGGGGCGATAAAGACCCCGTGCTTGGGCGGCTGTTTAAACGGGTGCAGACCTTGCTTCCCCATGCTGGTGTAACGCGCACCAATGCCGGTCATTTTCTTCAGGAAGAAGTGCCGGTTGAAATTGCCGCTGCCATTCGCCGGGTGCTGGATCGGGTCGGCGGTTAAAGGAGTGGCCCTAAAGGCTGGGGCGATAATGGGCCAATGATTGGTTGCGCGCAGATTTGTCTTTTCAATAATCAAATTTAAAAAGCCGGAATCTTTAATTTAAAAAGATTCCGGCTTTTTAATGAAGGGCTGTCAGGCGAGGGTTTTTAGATGATCTGGTTGTGTTTCCGTTTCATATAAATCACAGCGGTCGCTGCCAATAGCAGTGAAAAAAGGATCATTCCCCATTCAGAGACAGTGGGGATATCCGCAGACTGAGCAGCAATTTGAACCCCATTCCCGGGGAATTGGCCGGCTACGGGCGGATCATTGTCGCATACGCAGCCGTTGGCGGTTTCCACAACCACGCCGATGTCAATGGTTTCGAAAACGGCTGGTGCGGACCAGGTGATCTCGCTGGTATTCTGGCCGGCGGTGATCAGGCTGTTATCAAGGACCCCGTCCACATAGATCACCCAGGTGTATGTTGCCCCGGGAGTGGAGCCTTCCACAATAGCAGCACTGTTGCCGTCAGATCCAAAAGCAACCGTGACCGGCGCTGTGATTGTGCATCCTGCCGGGGCCGGGTGAACCACCACCGTAGTCGTGGCCGGTGCGGAACTGACGCCTTCAATCATGGCCGTGACACTGTATTCCCCGGCAGCTTGGGGGGTGGCATTCTCAATGGTCGGGTTTTGAAGGCTGGATGTGAATCCGTTTGGTCCTGTCCAGGCGTAGGTTGCGCCGTCAATGGCGGTGGCGGAAAGTTCCAGCATGTCGCCCTCACAGATCGGGCTGTTGCTGCCGGCTTCAGGTGCGTCCGGGATGCTTTTGAAACTGACGATGGTGGTGCCGGGCAATGACGGACACCCGGAAAGTGTGGCCACTACTTCATATTCGCCGGCAGCCTGGGCCGTGGCATTCGGAATCGTTGGGTTCTGAAGTGCAGAAGAAAATCCATTGGGCCCGGTCCAGGCGTAGGTTGCATTGGCAATGAGTGATGCTGTCAGTTCCAGATCATTCCCAGCCACCAGCGGTCCGTTGTTGCCGGCAAGCGGTGTTTCCGGGATGGGGTGAACCACCACCGTGGTCGTGGCCGGAGCAGATTCGACGCTATCGACTGTGGCGGTAACGCTGTACTCCCCGGCAGCCTGGGGGGTGGCATTTTCAATGGTCGGGTTTTGAAGGCTGGATGTGAATCCGTTTGGTCCTGTCCAGGCGTAGGTTGCGCCGTTGATGGTGGTGGCGGAAAGTTCCAGCATGTCGCCTTCGCAGATCGGGCCATTGTTAATGGCTACAGGATTTCCAAGGACCGCCACCTCCGTTGTTGACTCGAGTTGAGGGACGAAGTCCTCTATGGATATGGAGCTGACAGTGTTCATTAATTCGGTGGGAACGACTGATGTCGTAAACGAAACGGTGTAGGTGCCGGCTGCGGCCGTGGTAACGCTTGAAATCGTCGGGTTTTGATCGGATGATATGAACCCGTTCGGTCCCACCCAATACCAATCAGCGGGAGAGGTGGGCATCTTCCCCTCAAGGCTGAATTGATTGACAGTTGAAATTGATAGATCAGCATACAGTTCCAGTGTCATCCCTTCAAATACCGGACTGTTACTGCGGGCCGTGAGCGCTGGGCCTATGATGGATCCGGTAAAAAAAGTCAAGTCCGCGCCGTAGCTGGTGCCGGCACTATTTTCAGCCGTCACCCGATAATGGTAGGTCGTATTGCTCGTAAGGCCTGTTATAGTAGCGCTAACACTTGTTCCCTCGGAATTAATGACCGTAGCAGGGGAAGCCGTGACCGTGCTGCCATAGGCTGCGGTGAGGCCGTATTCAAAGGAAACTGTGGCATTACATCCCAGTGATACTGCCACTCTTCCGTTAAGGGTGGCGCCTGTCGAACTAACGCCTGTCGCGGCATTGCTGACTGCAAAGGGTAGTGAGGCACACCCGTTTGCATGAGAATTCGATGTAAATAAAAATGTCAGCATTAAAAGACCCAGCCCTAAAGTCCATGCCCGCCAAAAAGCCCGAATTTTCCAGGATCTGCCAATTCGATTATTGAGACCAGAACCGCCCGATTTTTTCCGCATGAGAACCTCCCGTTCAAATTCGAATAATATACATAAAAACAGATTGATTTAATTTTGAAAAATATTTCACAATGCTGTGCTCGGGTCAATTGGTTTTTAATTGATGCGCAGTTTTAACTGATCAAAATGATAGATTAAAATAAGGAAAATGAATTTTGCGTTCTATCTTGGCGGAGGTTTTTCAGGAATTGACGGGTTTAGCTTCCAACGGTTCGCAGGTCGAAGCGGGCGCAGGTCTGGAAAGGATATAGGCCAGGAAGGGCAGCAGCACGATGCCGAGCTTGGACAGCCCCACATGGGGGGAAAGCTGAAACGTTTCCAGAAACAGGACAACTCCGGCAAACAAAAGCAGAATGACGAGAATGCCTGCGCTGGCACCTGCCCATCTTCGGATAGGTGTCAGATTCGGCCGTATCCACATGAGTGCCGTCCATATGGATGTCTGAAGAAAGGGCATCAGGCTGATAGTTTGCTGCGGGTCATGGGAAAGACAGGGACGGCCGGTGATTGTCCGGGTAATCATCGGAGAAAGGATGTCGTTTGCCAGGAAAAAAGCCCCAACGCCCAGAACAATCCCAACAACCAGACCTTTCAGCAATCGTCTCCCCCATTGATTGCCTGAGCAGGAAGGACGTTGGCCAGGCTGTTGCACGGCGATAATCAGAAGCAGAAATAAAGAGAGCACCATCTGACCATAGAGGTGATAGGCCATATTTGTTTCCCTGGATTGAAGGCCCAGGGTCGCGAAAATCACAATCGCCCGCAACAGGTGATAAAAATAGAAAAAAGGGATACATCCCAGAACAAGCACCGGGATTTTCTTTTTCCAGGCGACGGGCCAGGCAAAGATCAGGGCCGCTAACAAGACAACCATGGGGCTGGCCAGGCAGCCGTCGACCAGATTAACAGCGGGCAGCACAAAATCCATGCCGGATAAGGCCAACAGGCGGCTGGCGGCGCTGGTGAACCACGTTGCATGATGGTTGATCATAGTTTTAAGCAACAGTCCGGGCGGGCTGTTTAGAAAACCAGCATACAGCCAGTATCCGGCCGTATATCCGATGATAAACAGAAAAAGGCTTTTGAGAATGGCTTTGTTGCTCTGGGTTGGATAAAAAAGTTGCGGATTTTCAGATTGCCGGACCCACCAGAGAAAAAAAAAGAGCATGCCGGAGATGACCAGAGCCTGTCCCAGGACGACGTGAAAGGTCCACAGGGAATCTGGAAATCGTGAAAAGACCAGCACGATCAGCACAATGCGGAACAGGTTGACGCTTATGAGCATGGCCAATCCCCCCAGAATTCCCATAAGCCGTGATTTCCAAGACACCGGAAAAGGAATAACGGCGGCGGCAAGGCTCATAAAAACAAAACTGCCTGTGCAGGAGCGGGCAATATCAATGGACCCGGAACCGGCAACAAGGGTTGGCCCGGACTGGGTGACCGACAGACCTATAAGGGCAAGAAGAAAGGAAGCGGCTGCAGCGTTCCACCGGGCGGCATTTTCGAGAACCATAGATTGAAACCACCGGGTATTATCCAGCCAGTAGAAAAGACCTGTCAGGATGAGAAAGCTGATCAGCCAGATGGTTGTTTGTTTATTGCGCGGCTTCAGTTTTGAACGTCTTTGCCTCGAAGTTTATGTGTGGCAGGGCGATTGTTATAATCCGGATGCCAGAGGGCCTTTTGGTTGATTTTTCTGATAACCTGATTTTTATATGTACGGTCCGGAAAAGCGGTTGTCAAAAAAAATGTTTCAAAGCCCCATGAATTTGGCGGCAATTCCTTTCATTACTTCGTTGGTACCGGCAAAAATGGACATCACCCGCACGTCTCGGAATCCCCGGGCCACGGGGCAGTCTTCGGTGATGCCGAAATCGCCGAAAAGATCCAGACACCGGGAGGCGATTTTTTTATCCAGATCCGTGGTCCAGTATTTGGCCATGGAGGTTTCCACCACCACGTTTTCGCCGGCCGCATGGCTGCCAATCAACTTGTCCAGAAACGCCCGGCCCACTTTGACATCCGTCATCATCTCCACGATGGCGAACTGGGCGGCCTGGGATTTGGAAATGGGTTTTCCCGCGGCATCGGTGTGACTTTTGCAGTAATCAATGGTAAGTTCCAGCATGAGTTCCGCAGCGGCCTGGGCCCCGATGGCGCACATGAGCCGTTCCTGCTGGAGTTTTTCCATGAGCATTATAAATCCCATGCCTTCCTGGCCCAGGATATTTTCCGCCGGGATCCGGCAGTCGTTGAAAAACAGTTCTGCTGTGTCCTGGCTGAAAAATCCCATTTTATCCAGATGACGGCCCCGCTTGAACCCTGGGGTGCCGTCTTCCACAATGTACAATGATACGGCCTGGTAAGGGTTCTCTTCAGCCGGGTTTTTAGCGGCTACAATGACCAGATCCGCGTTGATACCGTTTGATATAAATGTTTTTGAGCCGTTGATGATGATTTCATCCCCGTCTTTTTCCGCGGTGGCCTGCATGCCCGCAAGGTCGCTGCCCGCATCTGGTTCGGTCATGGCCACGGCCGTGATCATATCCCCGGAAATACAGCCAGGCAGGTATTTTTTTTTCTGGGCATCCGTTCCGAAGGCATCGATATAGGGCACAATGATATCGCTGTGCAGCATGCTGCACAGGCCGGTGTGGTTGGTCCGTGCCATTTCTTCGGCGCAGATTACCGAGTAGAGAAAATCACCGCCCATGCCGCCGTATTCCGGTGCGGCCCAGGTGCAGAGAAATCCTGCCGCTCCCATTTTTTGCCAGGCCGTTTTGGGCACGATATGATCGGCTTCCCACTGGTCCACATGGGGAGTGATCTCTTCGGCCAGAAAGGTTCTCAGGCGCTCTCTGAAATCTCGGTGCGCATCCGTATAGTGTAAAATTTCCATGGTGTCTGCTCCCTGTTTGCCGGGTTATTTCAGTTTTCCGATAATACCGTCCGCAATGATATCTTTTTGCACGGCCGGCGGCCCCTGAAAAAGTTCCGCCGTTTTGGCGTCCCGGTAAAAATGTTCCACTTCATACTCGGTCATATAGCCGTATCCGCCCAACAGCTGCACCGCTTCATCCGACACTTCGAGGGCGGCCCGGGTCGCCGTCATTTTGGCCATGGCGGCCAGGTGCGGTTCGATGGTCTTATGATCAAAACACCAGGCCGCGTAATAGGTCAGGTATCGGGCCGCTGCAATTTTTGACGCCATATCCGCCAGCTTGTGACGGGTGACCTGGAACCGGGCCAGCTTTTTTCCGAACTGTTCACGCTGTTTGACGTAATCCAGGGCCCGGTCAAAGGCGCCCTGGGCGGTTCCCACGGCTTGTGCGGCGATCTGGATCCGGTTTTCCATGAAAAATTGCTGCGTGAGGCGGTAACCGCTGCCCGCTTTCCCGATCAGGGTATTTTCCGGGACCGACACATGGTCCAAAGTGATGTCCGCCAGGGGCAGCATGCGGCCTCCCATGTTCTGGCGGGGATGATCAATTGAGAGGCCTTTGTTGCCTTTTTCCACAAGGAAAAGGGACATGCCGGCGGGCGGTGCGGCATCAGCATCTGTCTGGCAAAGTACGATACAAACGTCGGCAGTGGGAGCGGCTGGCACCAGCACTTTCTTGCCCGTGATGATCCAGTGGTCCCCGTCTTTTTCCGCCCGGGTTGACATTTTTGAAAGATCATTTCCTTGTCCGGGTTCCAGAAATGCGGCCGTGGATGTCAATTGACCGTCGACAATGTCGGGCAGGAAGGTATCTTTCAGGGTGTTGTCCCCGTTTCTGAGCAGGCATTCTGTCCCATAAGCGCAAAACATGAGCGCTGTTCCCAATGTGGAATCTTTTCGGCAGAAAGTTTCAGCTACCAGTGCGTATTCAACAAGGCCCATGCCGCCGCCATTATAGGTTTCGGGAAAATGGATGCCGATGAACCCGAGTTCTCCTGCTTTTGCGGTGATCTTGTCAGGAATTTTCTGAATTTTTGACAATTCAATAATGATTTCCTTGTCAAATTCACCTCTGGCGAATTCCCAGGCGGCTTTTTGAATTTCTTTTTGTGATTTGGTCAGTTTAAAATCCATTCAACCATCTCCTGAATAATTATGCGGCCATTTTCCGGTCAGGCCGGGCGTCATTGCTGTCTGTTATGCCGGGGGCGGTAATGGCAAACATCCCATCATTTGGTACAAAGGTATGTTTCCAACATTTGATGGAAAAATTATCCTCATTCCCCTGGAAAGTCAAGCATAAATTTGGTTGCCCTTCGGTCGCCACTCCTGTTATTTAAAGGGCAGCAAACCGCATTGGGCTCTGATTGGTTGGTGGAAGAATAAGGGAAAACCCGCCGGGCGTTTTCACAGAATAAAATCAATTCAGGCAGGACAGCCGCATTGCAACAGCGATAAGGAGAGCACTATGGACGCGAAATTTTACGAGTTTTGGGAGGATTTCATCAAAAAGGCAGGCAGCGGCTCAGTGGCGGCGGATGTTTTTATGGACTGGATGACCCGGGGCCTTGCCACTCCCGGTGAATTGACGGACAGGTTTAAGGCGATTTACGGTCTGGATCAGGTGCCGGCTGACGCTCCGGAATACGAGGAAATGGCCGCCGCCGCCCGGGAGGCGTTCGACCAGTCCCTAGCGAATTTTTATGCCGCGCTGGCGGTGGTTCCCAAAAAGGAATATGACGCCCTTGAAAAAAAATGCAAGAAGTTGCAGCAGCAGGTAGCGGATCTGGAAGCGGTCGTCACCCAGTTGAAATTATTGTTTAAGACCAATTCGTCGAATGTTGAGGAGGGGATCAGGCCCTTGAATAAAATGCTCAAGACCCAGAATGAACATTTTTTAAAGATGATGGACAGCCTGGCCGAGTTTTACGGAATTTCAAAAGAGGGAGAAAAAAATAAAGAAAAGGGTTAAGGAATATTTATGCACCTTCCGGATGGTCCGACCCATCGGCCGCTTCGTCCAGCTGGTTCATGGCCTCCATGATCAGATACATGAAATCCCCGATTTTCTCCGCATTCATTTCATGGGGAGGCAGTCCGGGTTGAAAAGTGAAGTTGCCCCGCTTTTGTTTGACGATTTCAAAAAAAGCCGTCTCCCCGGTCATTTCCTTGAATTCCGCATGAACAATGTTCCCTTCTTTCAGGCAAATCCGGGAATTTCCCTGGGGCGCGCTCAGACTCAGGATGCCGGTCTTCTGGGTCATGTTGAGCGCCTGCAGCAGCTCGGTAACCGTAATTTCGGAAAAATTGCCGGACATGCCCGTTGAAACCTGCTTTGAACGTTCCACATTGGATTTGGCAAGGCGCTGGGCCAGAAGCCGGGTAAAATACATCTGAAGCGGGGAAAAACGGTTTAAAATCAGTCTGAAATTATTGCCGGACATGCACATGGTGCGAGTGTCTTCCACCACCTTGACTTTTGTGCTGACCGGGTTGCCGGTAAGCAGGCTCATTTCGCCGAAGATTTCCCCCCGGCTTAGGCTGGTGATGGTGACCCCGTAGTCGCCGATAATGTCCACTTTCCCGTCCAGAATGATAAACAGGTTGTCGCCCCGGTCCCCTTTCCTCAGCAGGACTTTTCCTTTTTTGAACTCCTGAATTTTGAAGTAAGAGATAATCTCGCTGACTTCATGGGGTTTTAAGGTCTTGAAAATACTGAAGTTGTTTAGCTCCTGAGACAGGGCCGCAAGCTCGGGTTCAACCTTGTCAAGGGATGTCTGCGGTTGATCGCCCAACTGGTAATGTAGCCGAATGGTGCCGGAACAGCCGGTCTGGTATCCGCTGCAGTTGAATTCATGTTTTTTGGTGACCGGTCCTTTCTGAAGCGGACCGCCCTGGCACTGGGTCAATTCCGAGAGCACGTCCCTCATCAATGTCAGGCAGGTGGGTTTTCCAAGAAGGGAAATGGTTCTGCCGGCCACTTTAAACGCATCGCCTTCCTGATATAGCGGGCAATTTTGATTTTCTATGATTCTGAGGCAGGAAGCTTTGAAGTCCATGGCATGTGAAAAATCTGATCGTTTAAATTTATCTGATATTCCAAGTATATAAATTTGATATAGTTATATGGTTCCCCCCTGGAGTCAAGATAAATATTTGAAATGTGCTGTCACCACCGGTTTTGTCAGGAGTTACTCTTGGCCGGACTCAGCACGGCTTCGCCGTCAATGACCTGGACACCGGCCTGGGTGAAACAGCCGGTTTTCAGGGTAACCCGGTTTTTTTCCATGTTCACGTCCGTAACCTCGACCACGGCCGTAATGGTGTCGCCGATCCGCACTGGGGCCAGAAAATTCAAACTCTGACGGATATAGACCGCACCAGGACCGGGCAGCTGGTTGCCCAGCACGTTTGAAATAAATCCTGCGGACAGCATGCCGTGGGCTATGCGGGTTTTGAAAAATGTTTTTGACGCATAATCTTCGTTCACATGGGCCGGGTTGAAATCGCCGGTGACCCCGGCATACTGGTAAATATCACTTTCTGCGACAGTCTTGGAAAACTCGGCCCGGTCGCCAACGGCGATATTTTCAACGGTCTTGATGTTCATGGTGGCACCTCATTGGATAAAATTATGGTAGGCGTTCGCAGGGCACCGCATCTGCTTTGTTCCCGGGCACTTGAAGTACGACAAGGTCGTCTTCGTGCCCGGCGCCTCGCATCTGCGGCACCCTGCAAACGCCTGCAGGCCAGTGGTTTAAGAAAAATTGAAAATTTTGCCCCCGTGAACGGGCACAAATTATGGGTCAACCCGACTGGTTTAAACGCTCAGTTTAGGTTAAAACCAGGACCGGTGACTCCACAGATCGTCTTTCAAATCCTTGTAATCATTTTCAAGGGACATGAAGCAGGCGGTATTCTGGATTGCCAGGCCGGCCTGACTGGCAAACGCCGTGATCATCAGGATTTCATCATTGTAAAATTCTCTAAGCGTGCCGAAATACAACCGGAGGATGCCGTTTACCGCCTGCCCGGACCGGATAGGCACGCTCAGAATGGTTTTAATGTTTGCTTTCTGGTATAGCGCCGGATCAAACACCCCACTGTGGCGTGCGGCATCATCAATCCAAACGGTTTCTCCTGCCAGTGTTTGCCTGATCGTCTCATCGTTTGACCGGACCTCTTCATCAACCAGCGTGCTGTCCACCCCGTGCGTGGCCACAGGGGTTAATACCCGCTGGTCTTCGTCCAGCAGCAGAACGCTCACGCCCTTGGCGTTATAGGCATGGCCCAGGTCAACGGTCAGGGCGGACAGGATCTGCTTGAAATCCAAAGATGCGTTGATGCTCACGGACAAATCGTGCACCAGTCGGGAGTTCCGGCGGATGTGTTCGATCAGCCGTGCCCGGTCAAAGGCGATGCCCCCCTGATCGGCCAGGGCGGTGAGAAAAGCGATCTCCCCGGCATTGAATGTCCTTGGTGCCGGCGCAAAGAGCACGAGTACCCCGCTAAGGGCGTCGTGAACCATGACCGGCACCGCCAGTACGGCGCCGATGCCTGCTCGTTTGAGCGTGTCATGGGAGGTGGCCCCGTGATCTTCTGATATGTCTGAGATTGCGATATATCCATTTTTGATGAGCTCGTCTGTCATCAGCCCGCCGGCGTTTTCAGATGCTGCCGCCAGATACTCCGGAGCAACGCCGTTTTGGGCTGCGGGAGTAAACCCGGCCTGTTCCCGGTTTTTCAGAAAAAGACAGGCCCCCCTGCCGCTTAAGGTATCTGTGGCGGTGCTGACGATCCGGTCAAAAATTTCCTGCTTTTTCAGATTCTTGGCCAGTGCGCGGCTGACGGTACACAGGTTGTTGAAATAATCTGTTTCCGTGGTCATGATACGCTCCTTATGGTTGATCCGGATTTTTTGTCGGGGCCGACGCGGTGTCCGGTTCCCGTTCTTTCAGCCATTTGACGATTTTGGGCACAAATTCCTTCTGGGTTTTGGAGCTGACATAAATGCCGATATGTCCGGTTTCCAGGCAGACATCTTCTGTGTCTTCGCTGCCCACCTGACGGGTTAATTTTTCGCAGGCTTCCGGCGGCACCAGGTGATCGAATTTTCCGTAGATATTGAGCACCGGCATGGTGATATTCTTCAGGTCCACCCGCTTCCCGCCGACTTCCATTTTGTTCTGGATCAAAAGATTGCCCTGATAGCAATCTTTGATGAACTGCCGGAAAGTTTCGCCGGGAACATCCGGACTGTCAAAGATCCATTTTTCCATGCGCAGAAAATTTTCTACAAATTCCTTGTTATCCGCGTGTTCCATGAAACCGACATATTTGTCGAGCATGAGTCGTGCCGGATTTAAGAGCAAAAAGCCAAAGTTCATGAAATCCCCGGGGATATTTC
This sequence comes from Desulfobacterales bacterium, assembly GCA_963675805.2. Taxonomy (GTDB): domain Bacteria; phylum Desulfobacterota; class Desulfobacteria; order Desulfobacterales; family Desulfosalsimonadaceae; genus SURF-3. The sequence goes on from CAXXNU010000019.1 coordinate 58,288, forward strand.
CGTAAGCGTCCACCAGATCGTCGGCATTGACCGCTTTCATCCATACATGCAGCAGCCCTTTGTCGGTGTCAAAATGGGAAGGGGTCACCGTGGTGATGAGATTTTTGACTTTGTCCGGGTGCAGTGCCGCGTAAATCACACTCATGGTCCCGCCCATGCAGATGCCCATGATATTGATCTGCTCCGCCTGATGACGCCGACGGATGACATTCACCATGTCATCGATGTAACCGTTCACATGGTCATCAATGGTCAGAAATTTGTCCTGTTCCGCGGGATACCCCCAATCAATCATGTAGACGTCCATGCCCCTGTCCAGAAAACTTTTCGTGACGCTTCTGCCGGGCTGAAGGTCCAGCATGGTCTCCCGGTTGATCAATGCGTAAATAATCAGGAGGGGGGTCTTGACGCGATCTGCGGGCTGTTTTTCAGGCGCGTAATACTTCAGCTTCACCCGGTCTTCCTGATGCACGATCTCATAGGGGGTCTGGGCGATCTCCGCTTCCAGGGGGCCGGTCATGATTTCAGATGCCTGCCGGACCCGGGACTGGGCGCCTATTGTATTCTCGGCCAGTTTGGATAGAATCAGATCAACCGGAAACCCTGTTTTATCCATGTTATCACCTGTCATCACCGTTGGAAGTTAGTTGCTTTTCAATTTGTTTCATTCTTTTTTTCAGCACGTGCAGTTCCTGATATAATGCATCCATGGCGTTGGATGACGGGATGGACCATTGCCCGAGGACGTCGCTGATCAGTTCTTTTTTAGCCCGGGTATAAGCTGCTGATGCAGCAAGGGTTTTTGCAAGGGTCTGGATGTAGCCCGGGCTCTGGAAAAGCGTCATGTAGTGACCCTCCAGAATACGGAGCCAGATCTTATAGTAATCGTTGGGTTCGGTCGGGGCCTTTCCCGTGGCTGCCAGTTCAGTCAGTTTTTTTTGGAAGTCGTCAAAGGATTGCTTAAAGGGAATGGAAAGGACACCCAAAAACTCCGCAAGAGCCGTCTCCAGAAGAGTGAAACGGTCGAAAAACCGGGCAACTCTTTCTTGGTGCTCCCGCATCAGCCCCAGTTGGGGCGCTTTGAGAAATTTGCGAAATGCGTTGTCGTAGATGGTTTTCCAGATGGCGAGCGCATCTTTATCCAGGGAATCAAAGTTAAATTTGCCTGTGCCACCACCGGCGGTTCCGGATTGCTGCATCCACTCGCCGATCATGGTGTTTACCGCGGAAAAAACAGGACCCGTCATCTTTGCGAGGGTCTCCTGGAAGGAACCGGTCTCGGGAAATCCTGGAATAGGCGAATCCGGCAGTTTCGGACCGGAAAAAATGGATTGCCAGGCCTGCGCCCCGGAACTCCAGTCGGTATTCCAGAAGGATAACCCATCGGCCATGCCGGATGTTTTACTGTCGCGGGAATTGCCTGCCGGCCCGTTTTTGTTCCGACCATTTTCATCCTGGCTGGGTTGATCACCGGAGGAGGCGGTCGCGGTGTCTCTGGCCGCCTCCTGATCTTTACCTGAGCCTGCGGCGGGAAAGGGCGGCACAGTGCCCGACCAGAAATCGGTGGTGCTTTTCAGCCAGGCGTCGAGCAGGCTTGAAGCCATGGTTGATGTGTCGGTGGGTTCAGGCATGGGTTTCTCCTTTTACCGGCAAAACTGAAAACCCGGGAACCCGGGCGTTACTTTAAACTACCATGCAGGCCGAAGAAATTCAAGCCTGCATGGCAGGATGGCTGGTTTTGAACGATTAAAAAACCGTCCGGGCCGGGTTATTTGTCCAGATATTCTTCCACTTTCTGATATTGCTGGTCCACATGATTTTTAAACTCTTTTACGCCTTTCTGATATGCCTGGACCCAGTTGGTGATAGTTTTTCTGCCGTCTTCCGGCAGCCAGGTGGCCTGATCAACCATGGAGGTAATCAGTTTTTCACCCTGATCCTGGGCCATTTGCATGGCTTTGAAAGCGTTGTCAAAAATTGTCTTGTTAAACTGAACCATTTGGCTGAGTATTTCTTTGTTGTTCATGGCGTTCTCCTTTTGGTGGTGCGTTGATTTTTTGTCTGTATCTGTTAAATGATAAATATCGTTACCTGGACTAAAAATAATGCACCCAAAAAGCTTGTCAAGATACTTTTGTTGCATTGCACAAAAAAATAAATTTCTTGATGTTTTAGTTTTGTGATAATAAAATATTTGAGAATTAAAATAGTTAAGTGAATTCATACACCAAAAAAGGTAAAATTCCAAAATTTTTTTATTGCGTTATGCCATGGCAAGGAGCGTTATGTCAAACCATCCCGATCGCGTAATCTTGAAAAAATACGCCAACCGCAGACTTTATGATACAGAAAAGAGCACCTACATCACCCTGAATGAAGTTGCAGAAATGGTGAAGCAGGGACGGTGGGTCCAGGTGACGGATGTGGAAACCGGAGAAGATGTCACGGCATTTACCTTAACCCAGATTGTCATGGAAGAGGCAAAAAAGAAAAATGCCCTGCTGCCGGTGCCGCTTCTGCATCTGGTGATCCGTTACGGGGAATTAGAACTATCTGATTTTTTTGGTAAATACCTCGAAAAAATGATCAAGAGCTATCTCGCTTATAAAAATGTCGCGGACGAGCAGTTTAACCGATGGCTGGAGATCGGCGCGGAATTCACCAAATCCGCCGGTTCGTCTTTTTCAGATGGCCCGTCTTTTCCCAAGGACAATCCCCTGCAGTCTTTTTTCAAGCAGTTCTTCACACCGCCGGCCCCGAATGAAAAACCGGTTCATGAACCGGATAAAAACAAAGATAATGATACATCCGATTAATAAATTCAGGCTCGCTGCTTTCCATCCCTGTATCCGAAGGTCAGTCCGGCCGGATAATCCCGAAAACCCGCACCACGAGTTCCGGGCTGATGGAACTGGTGGTGCTTAAGATAATCCGGTCCGAATACCGTCCGGGGTCTTTCCGGGTATTGGAAATGTCGAGAATAAAAAAGGGGGCGCCGGGATCTGATTTTTCTTCCATACAAAAAGAGATGTTTTGCCCGTCGGCCGCTTTTATGGATGTGATTTGAAAAAGGTTCGTCGCCGCCGGCGTAATTCTTACCCGGGCATGGACGGGGGAACCTGCCGGGCCGATCAGGCGGGCCGCCTTGGGGTCGATTTCCGCCGGTGCCACCACTTTGCCCGTCATGGTCAACAGAATGGTGGCGTTTTCCGGATCATCCGTATAAAGGGTCGCCTGGTGGCGGATAATTTCGCCGGCTTTGCCGTCGGTTTTCAGTTTCAGAGTGATCTGCCCCGTCCCGCCGGGAGGGAGTTGTCTCGCATAGGAGACCGCCATGCAGCCTCAGCCGCTGTATACGCCGGGAATGTGTAATTCAGCATTGCCGGTATTCCGGATCGTGAACGCATGAGTGACTTCCTGTCCGGCAATGGCCGGCGCAAATTCAAACACCGGGGTGCCAATTTCCGCAATGGGCGCCGGAGGACGGGCATCCGACAAGTCATAAAACAGAACCATAATGGCCAGCAGCCATAAGACAGATCTAAATGTGGTTTTTAGTTTCATTCTGATGGGGCATCCTCTTCCATGGGTTGGGGCGAGGTTGAAGGGTCTTTTGCGGGGGCTTCCACAGGCAGGGTATCATCCGGATTCCCAAAAATAAGCTGATATTCTTCGTCTGTCAGAATGGCCCGGCAGTTTTCTTCAAACGCGGCATCCATTTCCCGGGATATGTTTTCAAGTTCCTCGTAGGTAATCTCCCGGTTATCCAGCCGGTTGATCAGATTTTCCCTTTCTGTTTCCCGCTCCTGGAAAAAAAATTCAACGTCCGCCAGTTTGGCCGGATCAACTTTGTCTTTTACCTGTTGAATGCTGGTTTCGGGATTTTCAATTTTAAAACCCAGTTCTACCTTATCGGTGTCGCCCAACACTGCCGGGGCCTCTGTCTGGGATGCGCCGGTTTCAAGGGCCTGGACGGAACCAAAAATGATATTGATTTCCGCTTCTGTTAAAATTTCCTTGCATCTCGCGATAAATTCCTGCTGGCTCTCTGCCATGGCTTCGCGTGCCTGTTCCAGGGTCATCTTTCCCGCATTGATCTGTTTGCCGATCTGGTCCCGCGTGAGGATCATTTTTTTGAAATGAGAATCAACCGCTTCAAGTTTTTTCTCTTGAACCTGGGCCTTCACATCTTCGATCAGAATATTCTGATTGAGAATAAAACTGTATTCCGGTGTTTGACCGATCAGTTGATCGATGGTCTCATCCACCAGATCCGGTGAAATTTCAAAGAGCGTTTCGTATTCAGCCGTGTTTAAAATGGCTTCATAGGTGTGCTGGTGCCATTTCATCAGATCGGCAATGGCTTTTTTGAATGTTTCATGATCAATTTTTCCGGTAAGATAGGCCTCGTTGAGCTTGTCTTTGACATATAGCAGGGTGGTATGGTTTTTGACGATGGCAGCTTTTTTGACCGGATCAAGACCCGCAAGCACCTCATTGACACGGTCCATCCATCCCACATGGATGACAGTGTTTTTAAACGCATCCCGGCCTTTTTCCAGTTCATCCATGTCAATTTCAAGGAGCGCCATCAGATCCTTCGGAAAAAAGACGAAGGGTTCGGTTTTCGCCGCATCCTGGTTCCTTTTCTCTGTTATTAACGGCTGGGTTGCTTCCAGGGGGGCGGCGGCGGATAAGCGGCGCGTGTTTTCAGGGGCCTGGGGGTCCGGTTTTTTATTTTCAGCCATAAGGGGCGTTTCAGTGACACTATTCTGGGGCAGCGGTGGGGTATTTTCCTCCGGAAAGAAATAGATGCCCAGGGCCAGGGTGCTTAAACAGATGAAAAAGAAGATGATGAGAAGAATTTTATTCTGTCGGTTCATTTTTTTCCCTTGAAAGATGCGGCAATCCCCGCCCGGGGACGGTTACGGCGCTATTTTTATGTATCTTGCCTGTTTGTCTTCACTGGCAAAAAGCGGCGTCATGGCCAGCCGGTTTTCCTGGAGGCTGAATTTGACCCGGTCTTTTTTTCCTGTCTGGCCCTGGGCACATCGTTCTCCACGTGCCGAGGTGACGGTGTAGGTCAGAATATCCCCGGCCGTGGTATAATCGCCGATGATCAGGCAGTCGGGGGCATCCATGGTCATGGTGGTTTCAGTAAAGGTTATTTTAACGTCGATGCCGGATACTTTCTCACTGCCCATGGCTGTCTGCCGCCAGGTCCCGGCAAGGGGCGCCGTGGTTTCATCCGTGATACTGAAATGGCTGGAATCAGAATCTTTGCAGGCAGTGAAAACCAGAAAACAGCAAATGACAGCCATGAAGATTCGCGAGAGGTGGGGTTGTTGCATGGTCCTCCGGAATGTGAGCGGGTTTTTCAATACAAAACGCCTTTCTTTGCAAAGACAATGGTCTGTTATTACAAAGAAAGGCGTGGTTTGTCAATGGACGCTTAAAAATAAGCGTTCATTTCGGTATTTGCAATTACCACCACAGCCAGCAGGCGGTTTTGCAGGCGGTCCAGGAGGACCATTCGCCATAGGTGCCGAAAACCGGTCCTGTGAGCCAGTAACCGCCGACACCGCCTCTTGCGATATTTCTGCCGGAAGTATACAGGCCGCGGTTGGCTTCCTGATGGCAAACACCCTGAACCGCATAGATGAAACGGCAGCCCCAGTTAGTGGAGGTGCATTTGGCATCACCGTAGTCGCCGTATCCACTGGAATAGGCGATGTAGCTGCCGCCGGATTCGCCACCGGTCCAGGACCAGCAGCTGGAGTTGGCACAATGATAGGTATGGTCCGCCTGAATTCCTAAAATATTGAAAATACCGTATTTCATTCCTTTCAGAGTTGCCGATCCGGCCGGAGCCGCCGCAAATGCTACACAAACTGCCAGTAACGTTAAAATCAAAAATACTTTTCTCATGGTCTCCCCCTTTTGTCGGTTGTTTTTTCGGTGATCAATAAAAAAACCGGGTTCCTTTTTTCAAGGCAACCCGGCGGTCTTCGTGAGATCCGTGGCTTTCCGTCTCCGTTTCGCAACGGATTTGGCTTTTTCGAAATACTTTTTTTATATGTGAACACTGTACACAAAAAAGAGTGTGAGTCAATCAGGGAAACCCTGATTTTATGCTTCGAAAACCCTGACTTGATGGTTCCGGCTGAGGGATATTTTAGATAACTAACCAGAATTTAATTATTTTTATCCTGAACCGTTTCGCAAAGAAAAAAGAAAAGAATTGTGCGGAGGCGTTACGGTTTTCCCGGGTTGGATAGTTATTCGCATAGATCAAAAAATCTTTCCCAGTTGCGGATCATGGTAAGATCCATCTCCAGTTCCCGGCCATGGGTGGTGAGGTAATTCCCTACCATGACACCATTGGCCCCGGCCATGAATATCCAGGACTGAAAGTCCCCCAGGGTCTTTTCCCGGCCCCCGCAGATGGTGATGTCGGTTTTCGGGTTGATAAACCGGAACAGAGCAATGGATTTCAAGGCGTCCATGGGCGTCATGGGCGGCTGAAGCGCCAGCCGGGTGCCGGGGATGGGGTTTAGAAAATTGATGGGAATCCGGTGGACATTCAAATCTTTCAGTGTAAAGGCCAGTTCCACCCGCTGGGCCCAGGATTCTCCCAGCCCCAGAATGCCGCCGGCGCATAGGGTGAGACCGGACGCCGCGGCAGCCCGCAGCGTGTCAATGTCCTCGGCATAGGTGTGAGTGGTGCAGATCTGGTCAAAAAAACTTTCCGCCGTTTCCAGGTTATGGTGATAATTGGTCATGCCGCTTTGCCTGAGGGCGGCTGCCTGTCTCTTGGTGAGCATGCCCAGGGACCCGCAGACGGTGAGGGCGGTCCGGTCTGTTATTTCCTCTGCCGCGTGGCAAATAATCTCTATTTCAGCATCGGTCAGCCGTTCGCCGCTGGTGACCATGGAAAAAAAAGTGGCCCTGTGATCTTCCGCGGCCAGGGCCCTGTTCAGGATTTCTGATTTGCTGATGAGCGGGTAGGTGTCAATGCCTGTCTGGTGGTGTGCGGACTGGGCGCAAAAGGCGCAGTCCTGGGAGCAGTGGCCGGATTTGGCGTTGAGAATGGCGCAGGTGAATATTTTTTGGGGCAGAAACGCGGCTCTGATCCGGTTGGCCGCGGCCAACAGATCGATGGCGTCCGAGCCGGACGCGCCGGCAATCATCAGTGCGGCATCATGGGAAATTGAACCGTCCGGATCAGAAATAATTTGCTCGGCAATGGCTGCAATATCTTTGTGCGTCATTTTTTGCCTCATGGGGTTTAAGCGCCAGTTGAAAATGTTAAAAAGGTTGGGCGTTGTCCGGTTTACACTTTAACATCCATTTTATACTTTATGATCCGGTTATATTTTACGATCCAGTTATATTTTACGATCCAGGACCAGCCGGGCAAAGTGTTCAAAAGACCGGTCATAGGTAGCTTCCGCATCCCTTGGAAAACAGCAGGCCGGCAACGCCCGGCTTTTTAGATGATAGCTGATGCACTCGCAGCAGATGCCTTTCCTGGCGCAGGGTTCATAGGTGCAGTTGCAGGCGGCCAGGTTTTCTTGTTTTTTGCATTCCATGGAAAGTCTCCTGTTGTATATATCCTCGATGTTTTTTGTATATTTTGGGGTTTTACATTTTCAGCGTTATATATTTTACTTTTTTCGATACAGTTGTTTGAGCGGATGGACTATGATAAATTATCATTTGCCAGATATCACAACCAGATTATATTTTCCAGCAGGAGAGCGCAAGCGCGATGAAAATAATGACATTCAACCTGCGGTTTGAAAATGACCGCGATGGTGATAACAGCTGGGCGAACCGGCGCCGGATGGTGGTAGACATTATTAATCGTTATCAGCCGGATATTCTCGGCACCCAGGAAGGGAAATGGAACCAGCTGGCGTATCTGGACGACTGCCTGCCGTCTTACGAAGCGGTGATGCCCGGTAGGATTATGGACAAAAAAATTCAGTGCCCGACCCTTTTTGTAAAAAAAGAAACCGGCTGCATCCTTTTTGCCCGGGATTTCTGGCTCTCCAAAACGCCGGACGTCCATTTGAGCATGGACTGGGACAGTGCCTTTCCCCGAATGATCAGTTTTGCCGAAATCCGGATCAAACCGCCGGACCAGAAAATTATCGCAGCCGTCACCCATCTGGATCATCTGGGTGTTGAAGCCCGCTTCCAGCAGGCGAAAATTATTGGGGCATGGGTAAAAGAACAGGAACAACCAGTCGTTTTGATGGGAGATTTTAATGAAGGGCCGCAGTCTCGAATCCACACGGTGCTGACATCCCCGGAAACGCCCCTGTGTGACACCTGGAAAACAATGGGCCACGGTGAGGCGGAAAAAAGTTTTACCCACCATGGATTTAACGGCATTCCTCAGTTGTCCCGGATGGACTGGATTCTGGCGGATTGCAGTTTTCAAGTGACCGAGGCCTGGATCATTCATGATCAGGTGGACGGCCGCTACCCCTCGGATCATTTTCCCTATGTGGCATCCCTGGCCGACGGCGCCGGTTGATCCGCAAAAAGCCCCCGGGTGATGCCGTCTTTAAATCCCACATATCCTTCTTCGCATATTTTAAAAAATGGAATTGCCGCCGTGGTCAGGGTGGCAAGGGTCAACAGGGGGTCTGGAAACGACACGCCCCGATCCAGCAAGGCCTGACGGATGGAGGCAGTGCGGGCCGCGATCTCTGCCACGGGTGCGTCCGACAAAATGCCGAAAATGGGCAGGGCCAACTCTTCTATTATTTTTCCGTTGTCCGCTACAACCACCCCGCCCTGGAGCCTATGGATGCGGTTGACGGCCGCTGCCATATCCCCGTCGCAGGTTCCGATGACAATGATATCCGCCACATCCCAGGCCGCGCTCAGGGCAAATGCGCCGGAAGTTAAACCAAAACCCTGAATAAAACCGGTGAACAGGTCCCCCGGACAGACGGATCTGTCAACAGCCGTGATTTTAATGATATCCTTTTCCGGGTCTCCATTGATGGTTCCCCGGCATACCGGCAAATCCAGAATTGCTTCCCGGGTGACCAGATCCGTAACCATCTCAATCAAGCGGATGTTGAGGGATTTGCCGCTCGCTTCAGTTGAAACGCTAAAATCCGAAGCAACCAGGGGCCGCGGCAGCCTGACGCTGTTTTTGGCGGCTTTGGAAAACACATGGGATCGGGGCCGGACAAGGGGTTTGCCGTTCCGGGCGATAATTTTGCCTTTGCTGATAACCACTTCCGGCGCAATGGTCCTGATATCCGGAAGGATTAGGATATCCGCGTCTCTACCGGGTGCAATGGCGCCGATGTGGTTGTCCAGGGAAAAGTGTTCGGCAATGTTCAGGGTGGCCATGCGGATGGCATCTTCCGGCCGGAATCCGTAATCAATGGCTTTCTGAACCACGGATTCCATATATCCGTCCTTAAGGAGCCCGTCCGGGGACATGCCATCGGAGACCAGGCACAACCGCCGAAGATCCGCGCCCGCATCCTTGAGTTTGGCCATTTCCGAAAGTTCCCGTCGAACGCTTCCTTCCCGCACCATCACGTGCATGCCGAGCCGCAGACGGTCCAGGGCTTCTTCCGCCCGGATGGGTTCATGGCAGGAAGAAACCCCGGCCGCCGCATAGGCATTTAACTTTTTTTCACTGGCCCCGGCGGAATGGCCTTCAATGGTTTTGCGTTGCGCCCGCGCTGCTTCAAATTCCGGAAGAAATATGTCCGGTGACTGCAGAACGCCCTGCCAGTAGGATTCTCCAATACCCAGCAGGTCGGGACGGGCTATCAGGCGTTTCAATTCATCCAAATCGATCCCGCGGGTCCGGCGGCTGATGGAAACCATGGCCGGAGCCACAGCAAAGATTTTCACGGGCTGGTCCGCCAGGGCTGCCAGAAAATCAAGAGCGCCGGCCTGTCCGCAGACATAACAGGGGTCGTATATCTCCGTGACAATGGACGTGGTGCCCCCGGCCATGGCATGGGCCAGGAATTTTTCAGGAGTGAACATCCACGAGAGATGGGTATGGCCGTCAATCAGGCCCGGAATGAGGGTTTTTCCGGAGGCGTCGATGATTTCCGTGTCCGCGCCCATGCTGTTTTTGGCGTCCCGCAACAGCCCGGCGATTTTTCCATGTTTCACCAGAACGGAGCGCCCGTCCAGCAATTCGCCGGTAAACACGTTGAACAGCCGGCCGCCGGTGATCACAAGATCCGCCGGCGCGTTTCCCAGGGCCACGGCCATGAGCGACCGGGTGGTTTCTGTATATATCACATCAATCCTCCGTTTAAAAACGACACAAGAATCAGAAATATTCTTGTTGTCAGGGCGCAAAAAATATATACTAATTCAACGATAAAAAAAAGGTTGCGATATGCACCTTTTGCAGCGAGTCTGTTTAACACGGCACTACCGGCCTGACCTGATTTCAGGCGGGTCGCACGATTTTATTATTGATATAATAACACAAAAAAATAATGAGGAAAAAGATGCAGATGAATCCCCGAACCCTGATGATCGGTCTGTTTTTATTGTTGACCGGCCTGCTGGCCAGTTCAGACGCCATGGCTGTGGATGGTATTTCAGTATTAAAAATCGATACACTGGTGATGGAAAAGGGAAGCGATACCTATTCCCTTTCCGTAAAAGCCTTTGTCAAAAACAATTCCGGATCGGACAACCTGGCAATCAATGTAGTGGCGTTGGACAGCAACGGGTTTGAACTGCACAATGCCACCCTGGGCGGAACCATTGAGCAGGGCAAAACCCGGGTGCTGATCGGCGTGGTCAAAATACCCAAAGACGTCTATGATGAAATCGTTAAGTGGGAGTGGAAACAATAGACGGTAAAAATAAAAAATGGCGGAAGTGCATGGGAATCGAACCCACCCGGGACGGTTTTAACGCCCCACACCGGATTTGAAGTCCGGGAGCCCCACCAGTGAGCTGCGCACTTCCGTACCCATTCTCCTAATCGTAACCCCTGGTTGATGTCAATAAATTTCTGGAAGAGACAAGTCACCCAAAATGATCAATTCCCAGCGACTGGCCGAGACATTTATGTCTCTGGCAGCCATTGACAGTGTATCACGGCAAGAAGCCCGTATTTCAGAAGAAATTCGTACCCTCATGGTACCGTTGGCGGCAGAAATTTTTGTTGATGCCGCCGGCGCGGCCGTGGGCGGCGACACGGGCAATCTGATTATCAAAATTTCCGGAAATCGGAAGGTCCCGCCACTGCTTCTGAGCGCTCACATGGACACGGTGCAGCCCGGTATTGGTGTAAAACCCCGTTTCAAAGACGGCGTATTTACCAGTGACGGCACTACCGTTTTGGGCGCTGATGACAAAAGCGCCATTGCCATTATTATTGAAACAGTGCGCATCCTGCAGGAAAACAATCTGCCCCACGGTCCCCTGGAGATTGTGATCACCATTTGCGAGGAAATCGGTCTGCTGGGGGCCAAGCACCTTGATTTTGATCTGATTTCCGCAAAAGACGGATATGCCCTGGATACGGCGGATACGGAAAGCATTGTCACCCGGGCGCCGGGGGCCAACCGGTTTGAGGTTCTGGTCCACGGCAAAGACGCCCATGCCGGCGCGGACCCGGAAAACGGCATCAATGCCATTCATCTCGCCAGTCAGGCCTTGGCCGGCCTGACCCTGGGCCGGATCGATCCTGAAACCACCTGCAACGTCGGGACCATGGAGGCCGCCGGCGCTATCAATATCGTACCGAACCGGGCGCGGCTCACGGGTGAAGTCCGGAGCCATGATGAACGCAAACTGGCGGATGTAACGCAGGGGATCTCGGACGCTTTTAAAACGGTGGCGAAAAACTTTCCCAGGAAAAACGCCTTTGGTGATCTGCCACGGGTGGAGATCCATGTGGAAAATGATTTTCACCGGACCCACATTCCGGATGATCATCCGGTGGTGGTCATGGCGCAAAAGGCGGCAACCAGGCTGGGACGGTCCATGGCGACCCGGAAAACCGGGGGTGGGTCCGATGCCAATGTATTTTTTGAACGAGGAATCATAACCGGCGTTATCGGCACGGGCATGCGAGACATTCATACGGTTCGTGAGTCCATTGCGCTTTCGGATATGGAAAAAACCGTGGCGCTTTTGCTTGAGATTGTCGCCGTTCACGCGGAAGGGGACGTTCAGCCATGATTGCCCATTTTGACTGTTTTGCCGGCATCAGCGGCGATATGACCCTGGGGGCCTTTGTTGACGCGGGCGTGCCCGTGGACTGGCTGGAGCAGACCTTAAAAGAAAATCTGTTAACCGATTTTGATCTGGCGGTTTCTGAGAGTTCCAAAATGGGAATTGCGGCCCGGAAAGTGGATGTCCTTGTCAAAGGCCACGCGGAAAGGGATTATGCTGCCATCCGGGAGTTGATTGAAAATAGCGGGCTGACGGCCGCGGTAAAGAATCTCAGCCTTTCCATTTTTGAGAAACTGGCCCGCGCGGAATCCAAAATTCATGGATGCCCTCTGGCGCATGTGCATTTTCACGAAGTGGGCGGGGTGGATGCGGTCGTGGATATTGTGGGTGCTGCCCTGTGCGCGGATTATCTGAAACTTGAAACGGTTTCCGCGTCTAAAATTCCGTTGGGCAGCGGATTTGTCACCTGTTCCCACGGCACGCTGCCCGTGCCGGCGCCCGCCACTGCCGAGATTCTAAAAAATGTGCCGGTTTTTGGCACGGATGATCCGGTGGAACTGGTTACCCCCACCGGGGCGGCCATTATCTCGACCCTTGCCACATCCTTTGGCCCCATGCCGGATATGCGGGTATCAACCATCGGATACGGCAGCGGCACCCGGGATCTTTCGACCCGGCCCAACCTGTTGCGTCTTTTTATCGGGGCGGCCGGCCTGGATGGCGACACGGTTACGGTGATTGAAACCACCATTGATGACATGAACCCGGAAATTTTTGGCTTTTTAATGGATCGACTGTTTGCGGACGGGGCCCTGGATGTATACTTCATTCCCGGGTTTATGAAAAAAAACCGGCCGGGCACTCTGCTTCAAGTGCTGTGCCACCGCGAGCAGAGGGAGTCGCTGATTCATCGGATTCTCATGGAAACGACCACCCTGGGCGTCCGTTATTCGGACGTGGAACGACGGCTCCTGCAAAGAGACAGCGTGACACTTCAAACTGATTTTGGCGCGGTTTCCGCGAAAAGAATCATCGCGCCGGACGGTCATTCCCGGATTGTGCCGGAGTATGATGTGTGCCAGAAGATTGCCCGCGAAAGGGATATTCCGATCCGGACCGTTTATGAAAAGATTGGTCAACACGCTGAAAATGTAGTATAATAATTGTCTCCGGCAAATAAGACGGCAGTCAACAATCCCTTGACAGAAGGGGCATCCGATTATAGATATCGGTGAATGAAATTCAGGTCCAAAATTATCGTGGGACTTGCCACGGGCGGTTATCTAGGGTTTTTACCGGTCTCACCGGGAACTTTCGGGTCCCTGCCCGGTATTTTTTTGTTCTATTTTTTCTCCCGCCCCCCGATTCCTTTGCAATTGCTTCTTGTGGCCGGGGTGACGGTGTTTGCTGTCTGGGTGGCCGGTCAGGCGGAACAACTGCTGGGAGCAAAAGATCCCGGTTGCATTGTGATTGATGAAATCGCTGGCATGGCGGTAACGTTTCTGGGGGTTCCTTTCAGCGTCCCGGCCGCTATTATCGGGTTTGTTCTTTTCCGGTTTTTTGATATTTTAAAGCCGTTTCCGGTGGGATACATGGAGAAACGGTTTTCCGGCGGCCTGGGTGTGGTAATGGATGATGTGGCCGCCGGCGTCATGAGCAATGTGGCGCTGCACGTCATTCTGGCGGTCATGAAATAAGGATTGATGGTTTCGTGGGGTGGAAAGGGCCGTCCGGCCGAAAAAAGAGTGATCCGGAAACAATTCGTACTTTTATCGCCATGCAAGTGCCGGATTCCATTAAAGAGCAGATTTCCCGGCTGCTGAGGGAACTCAAACGCCGGGATTTTCCGGCCAAATGGACGCGGCCGGAAAACATGCATTTAACCCTGAAATTTATTGGCGATGTCCGTTCGCGGGATATGGCACCCCTTTGTCAGGCTGTGGCGGATGGGGCGGCAGGATTTAGGCCGGTTTCTTGGAACGCCCGGGGCGTTGGGGTTTTTCCAAATGTTCGCAATGCCCGGGTGCTGTGGACCGGCATCGCCGGTGAGACCGGTCAGCTTGCTGGTTTGCACCAGGCCATTGATGAACGATTATACCACCTTGGATATGAGCGAGACGGCCGCCGGTTTACCGGACATTTGACCCTTGGCCGTTTGAAGGGACGGGTGAATGGGCATGGCCTGGTTGATATCATGCAGGAATACGCGGGCTGGACTTCGGATGCAGTCAAAACGGATGCCGTGCATGTGATTCAAAGCGATCTGACGCCGTCCGGTCCCGTATATACGGATTTGGCGAAGATTCGACTGACAGGCTAATCGCTTTACGATAAAACCATTAAATGGTTTAAGATATGGGCGGAACACGAAGGAAAAAGTCCTGCGTGCGCAGGTCCAATGGATAATGATGATTTACGGATACGATCTTAAAAAAATGAAGGAGGCCCTATGACCAGGAGCATGGACAAAGAGAAGGCAGTGGAATCCGCCATCACGCAGATTGAGCGACAGTTTGGCAAAGGGTCGATCATGAAGCTGGGTGGAAAAGCGATTGTTGACATCCCCGTGATTCCCACCGGCTCCCTGGCACTGGATAAAGCCCTTGGCATCGGCGGGATTCCCCGGGGCCGGGTCACGGAAATATACGGCCCGGAATCTTCCGGAAAAACCACCCTGGCCCTGCATGTGGTGGCCGAAGCCCAGAAGCAGGGGGGCATTGCCGCATTTATTGACGCGGAACATGCCCTGGATACCGCCTATGCCAGAAAGCTGGGGGTCAACTGCGATGAACTGTTGGTTTCCCAGCCGGATACCGGCGAGCAGGCCCTTGAAATCGCGGACATGCTGGTCCGGAGCGGGGCCATTGACGTGCTGGTGATCGACTCCGTGGCGGCCCTGGTGCCCCGGGCGGAGATCGAAGGAGAAATGGGCGATTCCCACATGGGTCTCCAGGCCCGGCTCATGTCCCAGGCCCTGCGAAAATTGACCGGCACCATCAGCAAAACCATGACATCCGTGATTTTCATCAACCAGATCCGCATGAAAATCGGGGTCATGTTCGGCAATCCGGAAACCACCACCGGCGGCAATGCCCTGAAATTTTATTCATCCGTGCGCATTGAAATCCGCCGGGTCTCTTCCATCAAAGACGGTCAGGAAGAGATGGGCAACCGCACCCGGGCCAAAGTGGTGAAAAACAAAATGGCCCCGCCATTTAAAAAAGCGGAATTTGACATCATGTATGGTGAAGGGATTTCCAGTACCGGCGAGTTGCTGGATATCGGCGTGGAAGCCGGCGTGATCGAAAAAAGCGGGTCCTGGTATTCCTATGAAGGCGAACGGGTCGGACAGGGCCGGGAAAATGTGAAGAAGTTTTTCAAAGACAACGAAGCCCTGTTTCAACAGGTGCTCTTGAAAGTAAAAACCGCCATTGGGCTGGTGCCTGCCGGGGACGAAAATGACCCGGCCGCGGGCGATGCCAAAAATGCGGAATCCAAAGTAAAGAAAGATACGGGGGACTGATGACCGGCGACGAGATACGCAAGATTTTTTTTGACTATTTCAAAGGGAAAAATCACCAGATCGTGCGGAGCGCCTCAGTGGTGCCCCAGGATGATCCCACCCTGCTTTTCACCAACGCGGGCATGGTGCAGTTCAAGCGGACATTCCTGGGTGAGGAGCGGCGGGACTATACCCGGGCCGTGACCGCCCAGAAATGCATCCGGGCCGGGGGCAAGCACAACGACTTAGAGAATGTGGGATATACGGCCCGGCATCACACGTTTTTTGAAATGCTGGGCAATTTTTCGTTTGGCGACTATTTTAAAAAAGAAGCCATCTTCTATGCCTGGGATCTGCTGGTCGATAAATTTCGACTGCCCGCAGAAAAGCTTTGGGTCTCCGTGTATCTGGACGATGATGAGGCCTATAATATCTGGCACAGCGAAATTGGTGTGCCCGCGGACCGCATTGTGCGACTCGGGGAAAAAGACAATTTCTGGTCCATGGGGGACACGGGTCCCTGCGGCCCCTGTTCCGAAATTCTGATTGACCGGGGCGAGTCGTTCGGCTGCGACAGCGATACATGCGCGCCGGGCTGCGACTGCGACCGGTATCTGGAAATCTGGAATCTGGTGTTTATGCAGTTTAACCGGGATGAAACAGGTCAGATGACGCCTTTGCCCAGACCCAGCATTGACACGGGCATGGGGCTGGAGCGGATTGCGGCGGTGATTCAGGATGTGCCCACCAATTATGACACCGATCTGTTCATGCCGATCATGCGAAAAATTGAAGCTCTTTCCGGCCGCCGGCTCGGCACGGATGAAGCAACAGACGTGGCCATGAAAGTGATTGCCGACCACTCCCGGGCCGGCGCGTTTATGGTGGGCGACGGTGTACTGCCGTCCAATGAAGGCCGGGGATATGTGTTGCGCCGGATCCTTCGCCGGGCCATCCGCTACGGCCGCAATATTTCACTCACCGAACCGTTTCTGCATGAAACCGTGGCCACTGTCTTTGAAGTCATGCAGGCCGGATATCCGGAACTGATGGATGACCGGGCGTTTATCACCAATGTTATCAAAAACGAGGAACTGCGGTTTTCCGAAACCCTGGACAACGGCCTGAAATTACTCAATGAGACCATTGACCGGATGAAAAAAACCGGCGATACGGTGGTTCCCGGGGATGTGATTTTTAAACTTTATGACACCTATGGATTTCCAGTGGATATTGTCCGGGATGTGGTAAGAGACAGTGATCTGGCACTGGACATGGCCGGGTATGAAACAGCCATGGCGGATCAGCGGGAAAAATCCCGGGCCAAGGTGTCTTTTTCCAATCTATCAAACGCCTACAAGAACTTTACCGCCAAAATCGACAAACTTCCCGCATTTGTGGGTTACGACCGGTTGGAGGAAACATCTGAGATTTTGCTCCTGGTGGCGGATGGTGCGGCCGTGGAAAGCGCTGAAGCCGGTCAGAGGGTTGACGTGGTCACCCAAACCACCCCGTTTTATGCGGAATCCGGCGGCCAGATGGGAGACAGCGGTGAAATTCGGGGGACGGGCTTCAGGGTGGCCGTGGACAATACCGTGAAAGATCCCACCGGTCTCATTATTCATAAAGGCAACGTGATATCCGGTACGGTCTGTTCCGGCGATACGGCGGTGCTGTCCGTGGACAGTGAAAAGCGCAAGGCCACGGAAGCCAATCATACGGCCACCCATCTGCTCCATGCGGCCTTGCGCAAGGTGCTGGGGGATCATGTGCGCCAGGCCGGCTCCCTGGTGGGGCCGGATCGGCTGCGGTTTGACTTTACTCATTTTTCCCAGGTGGATGCCGACACCCTCAACGAGATTGAAACCCTGGTGAATGACCGGATCAGAGACAATATCGCGGTGGCGATTGATGAAATGACCGCGGACGAAGCCTTTAAAAGCGGGGCCATGGCCCTGTTCGAGGAAAAATACGGCGATGTGGTGCGGGTCATTGCCCTGGATACCTTTAGCAAGGAATTGTGCGGCGGTACCCATACGGATTTGACCGGCAATATCGGGTTGTTCAAGATTGTGAGTGAATCCAGCGTAGCATCCGGTGTGCGGCGCATTGAGGCCCTTACCGGCAGGGCCGCTGTCAGTCATGTGCAGGCCGCGGCAAAGATAGTGCAGGATGCGGCCGGCATGGTAAAAGAACGGCCGGAAAATCTGGTGAAACGGATCACGGCCATTTTATCCGCCCAGAGATCCCTGGAAAAGGAAGTGGAAAAACTGAAATCCCAGATGGCGGCCAAATCCGCGGACACCATTGAAGAAGATGTCCGGACGGTGGACGGTGTGAGTGTGGTGGCCAAAAAAGTGGCCGTGGATAATCCCGCGGCCCTGCGGGATTTGGCGGATAAATTCCGGGATAAAATAAAATCCGGCGTGGTGGTGCTGGGGGCGGAAAACAACGGAAAAGCCCTGCTCATTGCCGTGGTGACCAAAGACCTTCTGGACCGGTTTCATGCCGGCAATATTATCAAGGCTGTGGCGGCGGCTGTGGGCGGCGGCGGCGGGGGCCGGCCGGACATGGCCCAGGCCGGAGGATCACAACCGGAAAACCTGGATGCTGCCATGGCAAAAGTGGTTGAGATTGTGGAGGGGCAGGCTAAAGCCTAAAGCCTAAAGCCCAAAGCCCAAAGCCCAAAGGTTGAAGACTGAAGACTGAAGGAAAAGAAACCGTGTTATTGCTGAAACATGAACCATATGCCCTTTCATTATGATTCGACCCGGAAGATCAACTGTCTCTTAAACAGGGGGCTATTGCGGGAAGTTCTGAGATGCGTTGGTAGGATTGACATCCCACGAGAAAAGGCTCAGTCCTTTCCGGATGTTTAAGTCGAAATAAGAAGACTTTTGCTAACAGACACGAAGATCTCCTGTGATAGGATAGATATTCAATGGCTGGCTTTTTTTGCTATGAAAACCGATCTGTATTTTCGTTGAAAAAGTGTTGATGAAGAAAACCTGAGCGGAAAAGCATGTAATGCATTTCAATCTGGTTGGTAATAGCTGTGACCAGAATGTTTTGTTCGTTTGAGAGTTGGATTGTCGGCAATATGCACGCCGTCAAAAAATCAAGATTCTTTTGGCTTGACCGTATTGTTTTAAGCCCTGTGGCATGGCGATCTTCTATGATCTCTCGATTTCCCATAATAGCTGATGGGAGGCTCCCTGTTGGTCGAACGATAGTATACTCCTTTATTGTTCGTCCCCCGCTTCGACCAATCATTCGAAAAGCAACCCATTGGGTTCCGGCAATCGTCATGGCTTTGGTCGCGAGATGGTCACTGAGCCGCTTGAGTTCTTTCTTGGTCTGTGGATATTGCGTTACGCCGCAGAGAATAGACTGGATCTCCTGTAATTCAACATTAACAGAGCCTATATAGCTGAATGCTTCTGTCAGTCGCGATATCAGTCCGGATTTCTCTCCGCCAGCCCGTTTCACTGCCAGTTCATGCGCTTTTAAAATGCGTTTAAAGCCTCTTAAGATGAAAAAGAAAATCCCGAAAAGAATGACGATCAATGATGTTTCAAAAATTTCTTCTTCAATGATAAATTCTTGAGTCACGGATAGCCCATGCTGAATGAGCACCGGTATACAGACCACTGACAGCAGCAAAAAAAACAAAATCCCAAGATAAAATGCTATGAAAAATCGAAGTTTTTGAACAGTTTTCATAAAAGATACCTGACTCCTCAATCATTTACCTGGTGACTCTGTTGTTTCAATTCTTAATTTTGCCGTTTTCATAGATGGACGATTTAATTCCGTTCTTACCGCTTAATTTTGTTGTATACATCAGCTGATCCGCAATTTTTATGACATCATCCGCTGTTGAAGGAGAATTTCGACAATACAACAATCCGATGCTCAAGGTAACCGACCAGGAATGCTCGCGCATTTCTTCTATTATCAGGCGCTGAATTTTTGAAACGACGGATAACGCTTCGTCTTGATCTGTTTCGAGTAAAAGCAGACAAAATTCGTCACCGCCTATCCTTGCAATGGTATCCGTCTTTCGAATGTTTTGCCGAACCGTATTTGCAATGATTTTCAGAACCTCATTTCCGGTGCTATGACCCAACTGGTCATTAATCTGCTTAAAATTATCCAGATCAAAATATGCCACAGCATAGGAATGTTCATATCTTTTTGATCTTTCTATCTCGCATTGCAGCAGATTGAAAAAAAGGCGGGCGTTTGCCGCTCCTGTCAAGTAGTCTGTATGTGCCAGTTCATTTGCATGTTGTAATGCCCTTTTCAAGGCGGATAAAAGCAATGAAACGACCAGAAAAAAACCAAACGGAATAAACATATTCCAGAAATAAACACCAATATGGGAATATGATTTTCCGGCACTGATATCCGCAATAAGCCATATGCACGCGCTAACTGCACAGGCGATAATCCCAGGTGTTTTTCCTGCAAACCAGACAATCAAAGAGATCGGGATCAAATAAAATAAAGAAACCGCGATTTCAACTCCGGACAGAAAATCAAGATACCCCACTGCGACAATGCATATCCATCCGCATATCGCCCAAAATAACCTGCCGTGTCCTCCCATAAACAAATTGGCTGTTGTTTGTTTGATTGTCCTCTCCATGTCCTGCCTTACATCATCCAGATGCGCTCATTCTTTTCATCAGAGATGTTAACAGCTTAAAAAATTATGGAGTAAGATACCCTGATTGTACTTGTTTTTTCTCTTTAAAAAGCCCTTGCGTGCCGGTTTCGCAATCAGCGAAAACCGCTTTTACTTTTTCGATAAGTTCATTCGTGCAGGCTGATTTATCATAATAATCCACAGCTTCTGGAATAAGAGACTGCTGATATTCAACAGAATGGACGCTGGTTACGATAACGCTTGTATTTTTAAAAAATTCCTCAATAACTTTGAACAGGAGATCTCCATTGACAACAGACAGATTAATGTCCAGCAGTATCAGGTCAACATGATTATTCATTAATAATTCATGGGCTTTTTCGGCATCTGCAGCTTTTAGAACATTGAATCCTTCTCTGCAGAGCATCTTGCCATAAAGGCTCAATATTTTCTTTTCATCGTCTACCACCAAGATCGTCCTCATAAGCTAATCTCCTTATTCCTGTTGAGGTTGTTTAATATGTAACAATGATAACCCCTTGAAGGTTAGAAGAAGGTTAAAAAAAAATTAAAACATTCTTATTTTCTAATTATTGGAAACAATGAAAAAAGAATCTCACAGGAATGGACGGCAGGCCTGATTTTTTCGGGCAAATCGGAAATTTACAGAAATAGATCTAAGATTATAAATAAAAATTTAAAAATAAGAAAAATCTAATCTTATTTTAATCTTGTTTTAATAAAGCATGATTACACTTTTTATTATCCAAGAAAACACTTCATGCCAGTTACTCTTTTTCAGGTTTCGAAGGAGATATGCGATCTCAGGAATCCATAACAATCTTGTTTGGAAGGGTGGCCTCTTTTTTAAATACTTTTGATAGCCGTTATTTAAAAAAAGCCACAGATTTATAAACAAAAATGTCAACCATAATCAAGGAGGTGCTTAAATGAAAAATCAAATTAATCTCAAAATAATTTTTTTCACCCTGGCTTTGAGCTTGGCATTTTCTCCACTGATTTATGCAGCAAATGCCAAAGATCAGACACCAGCAAAAAAGGAGGTCGCAAAAGTTCAACAGGATCAGGCGGCGGAAAAACGCAAGGAGATATTTGAGGAGGCCACGGCCGCTATCATCGAAACCAAAAACGCAATCAATGCGCTGGATGAAAAAAACAATGAAGCAGCGCTGGCAGCCTTGGAACGCGCATCTGGAAAGCTTACGGTAATTCTGGGAAGAGAACCTGAACTGGCTCTGGCTCCCGCAGATGTAAATATGGTCACATTTGATATACTTGCAGATATTAATGAGGTTAAAGAATTACGCGACGAGATCAAGGACGCAATTGATGACGGGCGTCTGCAGGAGGCACGCTATTTGATAAATGACCTTGCGAGCGAAACGGTCATCAGTGTAACCAGTGTTCCGCTGGCAACTTATCCAATTGCTATAGAAAATGCTGCAAAATTAATTGATGAGGGCAAACTGGAAGATGCGAAGCAAGCTTTAGTGGAGGCGCTTAATACTATCGTGATAACAGATACAGTTATCCCCTTACCCGTGGCGAATGCCGAAAATATGTTGAAAGATGCAGAACGCTTAACCGGAAAAACAGGCAGAAGCGAGACGGAAAACAAACACCTTGCCGACCTTCTCATAAATGCGCGAGAGGAGCTGAAATTCGCTGAAGTTCTTGGTTATGGAAACAAAAAGGATTTTAAAAATCTGTATGGGCAACTCAACAAAATTGAGGACAAAATCAAAGAAGGTCAATCAGGATCTGGATTATTTGATCAAATTAAACTCCATTTAAAGGAGGCCTTCCAATCCAGTCAAAAAAGTAATCCAAAAGAAAAAAATAGCTGATATTGTTAAATTTCTAAGATAAATGGGTTCCACAAAAAAATGTCTATAAAGAAGGCCCTCAAGGCTTAACTGGTCTGGGGCCTTCTTTTTGTATTAAACAGTTGGGCAAAACGACCGTATTGCAGAATTTTTCAGCAGTGAACATTTGCTTTTACAATAGCCCCACAAATAGATAGCTAAATTCAGAATAACCGCTGAAATCGACTGTATTACAAAATTCTTCTCCCGGGCACCCTGCATTTAAATTTATAACCATTCGTGATAATATCAGAATCTGTTTATCCGTCATCATCTACCTGCTATGATCGGTCTCCCTGCCAGGATCTTTTTGGATCGGACAGGGATGTTTTTTGGTTTGTTCATGCCAGGGATGTTGTGAAAAGTCTGGTTGACACAAAAGATCCGGACAGTATAATTATTTGAACGGTCAGTTAATTAATTTTTATTCAATTGAATATAACTATATATATTTTTAAAGGTTTATTCCATGAAATTAAAAGAGAAGATTATTCAAAAGTCAAAAGAGTTCGGGTTTGAGGATATCGGCTTTACCACATCGGAACCGTTTGAAACCCATAAAAAATTTTTAGCAGACCGAAAAGATGAATACGGCTGGGCCGAAGCCGCCGGACTGGCGTTGATGAAAGGCACGGACCCGAGAAATATCATGCCGGATGCTGAAACCGTTATCGTCCTGATGGAAGTCTATTTCCGCAAAGCCTATCCCAGGCACATGGAGGGGCATTTCGGGCGCTGTTATCTGGATGATGACCGGGTGACAAAAGACGGGCTGGCCCAGCGCATAAAGGGATTCAGAAGTTTTTTGCGGGACAACGGCATTGACTCCAAAGTGCCGTTCAACCTGCCCCACCGTGTTGCCGCCGCCCGCGCGGGGATGGGCACATTCGGCAAAAATTGCCTGTTTTACTCCAATAAAGTGGCCCGGCAAAGCTCCTGGGTGCTGCCCATTGCCGTGGTCATTAACCATAAAATTGAACCTGGTGAGCCGACCCTTGAAATGGGATGTCCGGACTGGTGCAGAAACGCCTGCATTGCCGCCTGTCCGACACGCGCGTTAAAAGGCAATGGCACCATTGATCCTAAAAAATGCATTTCCTATCTCACCTATTTCGGCCAGGGCCTGACCCCGAAAGAATTGCGTGAACCCATGGGCGTCTATATTTATGGATGCGACCGGTGCCAGAATGTCTGCCCCCGGAACAATGCCTGGCTGGCAGCGGATCTTCAGATGAATGAAAAGGCCGCCGCCAAGAAAGCGGCGTTTGATCTTTCAGCCTTGCTGCATATGGACATACCCTATTTTGAATCAAAAATTTGGCCCCACATGTTTTACATGTCTTCGGCTGATCTGTGGCGGTGGAAAATGAATGTGGCAAGGGCCATGGGAAATACCCGGGACCCCATGTATACCCGGGAGCTCGTCCGCGGGTTTGAAGAAAATGCAGATGACCGTGTCACATCCATGTGCGCATGGGCACTGGGGAGAATCGGAGGCAACCAGGCAAAATCCGCTCTTGAAAAATTGTTGGGCGCAAATAGTGGTTCGGTTCAGGCGGAAGTTGAAGATGCCCTGCAGATGTGCGGTTAGCAGGTTACCTGTTTGGTGAAGGTGGAATTTTTTAATTAGAAATCAAAGCAAAAATGAAAAAAAGATTAAATGCAGAGATCCAGAAACCCAAAATCGTCAAACAATTTTATAAAACGATTCTGGCGGAAGGCTTTGAAGGGGCATCCATTGCCAAAGTGGCAAAACGGATGAAGATTCATCCCAGTCTGATTCTTCATTATTTCGGCAGCAAGGAAAATTTGACCCTGGCCTTGGTGGATTATGTGATCGAAGCATACGGGCAATTGTTAATAAAGTACAGATCTGAAGATATTGCCCCGGAAGATCGGCTGACTGGTCTTCTGGAAGTGATCTGGAGCCGGGAATATTATGAAAAAATTTCAGTGGCCGGGTCTTTTGCCGTGCTCTCGGTAAGTTTCAGGCATCGCAAGATTCATGACAAGATCCGGCAAATGTACCGGGTATTTAAACGGTTTCTGGTTCATGAATTTAATCGGCTAACAGACAGCGGAGTGGCGCAGATACCAAATCCGGAACAGGCTGCGGAAAAGATTCTGACGTTGATTGAGGGCTCGCGACATTTCCGGACCTTTATCATCGGAGATGATGATGCGCGTATTCAAGAATATAATCAGGAGATGATTGAGGCGGCCCGGCACCTGATAGAGGGCGTTCAAAAATAAGAGGGAACGAATGACGGAAAAAACAAAAAAGATTCAAAGCATATGTTTTGAGTGTCACTCCCGGTGTGGTGTGCTGCTGGAAGTCAGAGACGGCAAACTGGCGGGCGTGAAAGGGGACAAGACCCATCCCCACAGTCACGGGTATATCTGTCCCAAGGGCCGGGCAGCCAGGGAAATCATTTATCATCCGGAACGGATCACAAAGCCGCTGCTGAGAGTGGGTAAAAAAGGGGCCGGCCGGTTTGAGGAAACTTCCTGGGATCATGCACTTTCGGTCATTGCTGAAAAATTTCTGGGTGCCAGGGAAAGGTGGGGGGCGGAGTCGGTTGTGCTGGGTTCCGGCACCACCCGCGGAATGGCGCCGTATCTTAACCGGTTTTTATCGGTATTTGGATCGCCCACGTTCATGGCCCCGTCAAACATGAGCGGCGGGCCGACCATTGTGGGCAGTGCCGCAACCGCCGGGTTTGCCCTGGTGGACCCGGATTATGAAAAAACAGCCTGCATGGTGCTGTGGGCCCATAATCCGGAGGCCTCATGGCCCGGACTTTACATGCATCATATCCGGACGGGGCTGAAAAACGGCGCCAAACTCATTGTAGTTGATCCCCGTGGTACCAATCTGGCAAAAAAGGCCGACCACTGGCTGCAGATCCGGCCCGGAACCGATGTCGCCTTGGCGCTTTGCATGATCAATTATATTATTGAAAACAACCTGTATGACAAAGCGTTTGTGGAAAATTGGACCGTGGGGTTTGATCGTTTTAAAGATCATGTGGCAGATTTTACGGTTGAGAAATGTTCCGAAATTACCTGGATTCCGGAAAAACAGATCGAAGCCGCGGCAAGGACATTTGCAACCGCCGAATCCGCGTGTATCGGCCCCGGTATGGCAGGGGTCTGCCAGGCCAATGATGCGTTTGACCTGAGTCGCGCACTGACGAGCCTGAGTGCCATTACCGGAAATCTCGAAGTAGCCGGCGGCAACCTGAATTGTGTTCCCCCCACCCGCCGGCGGAGCTGTTATGGTCCGGATTACAGTGCATACAATAATTTGCCCCCGGAACAGGCAAAAAAGAAACTGGGGCTGGATACCTACCCGCTGCTGGCGTTTATCCCCATTCCGTCTCCGCCCCAGGCGGTCTGGCCGGCAATTCTGGATGAAAAGCCCTATCCGGTAAAAGCCCTTGGTTTGTTTGCCAATAACAGTGTGTGCGCCTATCCGAATTCGAAACGCGTGGTGCAGGTTCTGGAAAAACTGGATTTTCTGCTTTCAGTGGATTATTTTCACACCCCCACCACGGCTTTTGCAGATGTGATCCTGCCCCCGGCCCACTGGACGGAGCGGGATGATGTGGAAGACCTGCTCATGCAGAATTATGTGTTCTGCCAGCGGAAAGCGATTGATCCGGTTCCCGAATGCCGGGATGAAAAACAGATCTTAATTGATCTGGCAAATAAAATGGGGTTGGAAGGATTCTGGTCATCTGTTCAGGAGACACTGGACTATCGTATGGAATCCGTGAATATGACGTTTGCGGAATTTAAGGAAAAAGGAAGGCTTTCTTCGCCGGTCACCTACAAGAATTATGAAAAAAAAGGGTGTTTTCGAACGCCCACGGGCAAGGTTGAGCTGTATGCGGACTATCTGAATTCCATGGGCATTTCGCCGCTCCCGGTCTTCCGGGAGCCGGCGGAAAGCCCTGTTTCCAGCCCGGATTTAATGAAAGCGTATCCGCTGATATTGACCACCGGCGGGCGCAACCTGGTGTATTATCATTCCTCCCATCGAAATATCCCGTCTCTGCATAAAAAATCCCCGCACCCGGAACTCCAGATTCATCCGGAAACCGCTAAATCTCTTGGCATGGAAGAGGGAGAGTGGGTGTATCTGGCATCTCCCAGAGGGAAAGTCGAAATTAGAATCAAGTGTTTTGACGATGTGCATCCTAACGTTGTGCATTCGCCCCATGGGTACTGGTATGGTGTGGAAAACGGATGGCAGCGGGTGAATATCAATATGATTACCGATGATAAGCCGTTGTGCCCGGTAACGGGGTCCGTGCCCATTAAGGCATTGTTGTGCCGCTTAGAGAAAATAAAAATAAACCCGTAAAATTTCCAGTTTCTGCGTTGCGCTGCATCCTTCGTCACTCACCGTAGCAGGCTGCGACTCGTTCCTCAGGAGTTGCGCGCCTTGAATTTAAAATTTTTAAGGAAGTCAATTTTCATATCCCAATATAAAGAGTTCAGTTCGTAGGAAATTCAGTGGTGAATCGTCACCATGGAAAACGTTTTACAGATTCAATAAAGAGGTTAAACCCAAGATCAGGAGCAGGTGATATGAAAGCAGTGAAATTAACCGGTCCGAAACAACTGGAACTTTCGGAAATAAACGCCCCACAGCCGGATGGTGAAAACGTCATCATTCAAATATCCGCGTGCGGTATCTGCGGGTCGGATCTGCATTACTGGCATGATGGATGCGGAATGGACGGGGTGCCTGATCTGGTTATGGGCCATGAATTTGCCGGTATGGTGGCAGATCCGGGGAATCGGCATGATCTGAAAGCCGGTGACCGGGTCACGGCATTGCCACTGGATCCCTGCGGCGTGTGTTCAGCCTGTATGGCCGGTTATATGAATATTTGCCTGAAATCGTTAAAACGCAAAATCCCGGGCAACAACAGTGATGGCGTATCTTCCGGAAGAATTTGACACGGCCATTGATTATATTGCCCAAAAACAGGTTGATGTGGAAAAGCTGGTCACCGGAACCACAGATTTGACGGGTCTTGGGGATGCATTTGAACGGCTGGCATCAGAAAATTCAAAAGATATCAAGATTATTTGCAGGTAGGAAGATGAATTCGTCCACAGTGCACTTCATCTGCTTTGTTCCCGGGCACTTGAAGTACGCAAGTACGTCTGTGTGCCCGGCGCCGCGCGCCTGTTTCAGCTTGTAGGGGCACTCTGTAAACGCATACAGGCCAAATACTTACGAAAAAATGATAATTTTGACCTCGTGAAAGGGTACAATAAAACAAAAAAAGGGGGCATTTTATGAATCAGCAGCAACCGGCAGCAACCAGTCAGGAACTTACGGTTTATCATACCTGCCCGTTTTGCGAGGCAACCTGCGGACTTGAACTGACCATCCAAAACAATCAGGTCATCCGTGTCCGGGGAGACAAGGATGATGTGTTCAGCCGGGGCTACATCTGCCCGAAGGGGGCGGCCATTGCCGATCTTCATGAAGACCCGGACCGGCTGAGGACCCCTTTGATTCGGGAAGGTGAAAAATGGAAAAGTGTTTCCTGGGATGAGGCCTTTGCAGCCGTGGAAAAGGGGTTGCTGCCGCTGATAAAGAAATACGGAAGCAATGCGGTGGCAACGTATCTTGGCAATCCGTGTGCCCATACCATGGCATCTGCCACATACTTCAGGCCCCTGGCCAAATCCCTGAATACCCAAAATATGTATTCCTCCAGTTCCGTGGATCAGATTCCCAAACATGCGTCATCCGGGCTGATGTTCGGCAGTGCGGCAACCATTCCCATTCCGGACATCGACCGGACTGACTTCTTTCTGATGCTGGGCGCAAATCCCTTTGTTTCAAACGGCAGTCTCTGTACGGCCCCTGATTTTCCGGGACGCTTAAGAGACCTTAAAAAAAGAGGGGGAAAACTCGTGGTGATTGATCCCTGCCGGACCAAAACCGCGCAGCTGGCAGATGATCATTATTTTATCCGGCCGGGCACGGATGCATTGTTTTTGTTTTCACTCGTCCATGTGCTGTTTAAGGAAAACCTGGTCTCTCTGGGGGGATTGGCTGAACATGTCACAGGGGTTGAAGAAATTAAGAAGGCGGCTGAATCGTTTTCTCCCGAGTCTGTTGCCGCCCATTGCCGTATCGACAAAGAAGCTATCCATACCATCGCCCGGGAACTGGCCGGGGCGGATAAGGCGGCGGTGTATGGGCGCATGGGAACCAGCGTGGTGGCGTTCGGTGCCATTTCCAACTGGCTGGTGGATGTATTGAATATTCTGACCGGGAATCTGGACAAAGCGGGAGGCGCCATGTTTCCCCTGCCGGCCCATATGCCTTTAGGCAAACCGGGCAAAGGCAAAGGATTTAAAATTGGGCGATGGAAAAGCCGGGTCAAAGGGTATGGCGAAGTGATGGGAGAGCTTTCGGCCGCCACCCTGGCAGATGAGATTGAAACTGCCGGTGAAGGACAGGTGCGCGCCTTGCTGACCATTGCGGCAAATCCCGTGATCTCCAATCCCAACAGCAAACGGCTCGACAATGCCCTGGCAGGTTTAGATTTTATGGTCTCCATCGACTTTTATCTCAATGAAACCACCCGGCATGCCCATGTGATTCTTCCGCCTGCATCTCCGCTAGCTCACAGTCATTATGATTTTGCCTTTTATGGGTTGTCTGTCAGAAATATTGCTAATTTTTCACCGCCGGCCATACCGAAAGATGCCGGGGAAATGGATAAATGGGAGATTATGGCAAAACTGGCGGCTATCTTCAGCGGCATGGGGGCCGGGGCCGATCCGTCGGCAATCGATGATTTTGTGATTCAATATATGGTGAGCAGCACTTTTCCTTCTGGGGATTCAAAAGAAACAGAAGGCGCAAAGAAAAAAATATTGGCCATGCTTGAAAAATCTAAGGGGCCGGAGCGAATCCTGGATTTGCTGCTGAGAACCGGTCCTTACGGCGATGGCTTTGGGACAAATCCTGACGGGCTGTCCCTGGATAAATTGCTGGATCATCCCCATGGAATTGACCTGGGGCCTTTAAAGCCGAGAATCCCGGAAGTTTTAAAAACCGCTTCCGGAAAAATAGAAATGGCACCGCAACCGATCATGGAAGATATCAAGCGTCTGCAATCATCTGCAGCAAAACCTTGCGAGGACAGGATGGTGTTGATCAGCCGGCGGCATCTGCAGTCAAACAATTCCTGGTTTCACAATATTTCGAAACTGATGAAAGGCAAAAACCGGTGTACCATGCAGATTCACCCGGAGGATGCGGAAAAACTGGGACTCCATGACGGGGCGCAGGCAGTCGTAGCGTCTGCTGTGGGAGAGATCGCGGTTCCGGTGGAAATCACTGATACTATGATGTCAGGTGTGATCAGCATTCCCCATGGATGGGGGCATGACCTGCCGGGCATATCCATGAAAGTGGCTAAAAAGCATCCCGGGGTTAACAGCAATATCCTGGCAGATGAAAGCCAAATTGACCGGTTGTCTGGAAATGCGGTGTTAAACGGCATCCCGGTGACCATAAAAAAATTGGAGGCAATAATATGAACCGGCCGCACATCTTATTCAAAATTCGATGCGGAGCAATGGGTGCCCGGTGTTCAGTCCTTTTCAGCTTTCAGCCTATTTCCCGAACACCGTATCAAACTGAATCGTTCCCGGTTTCGGCGGAAGCATCATTTTCATTTCCACCGCATCAGTGAGCATGGCCTCGGCATCCGGGTCCGCCCACCAGTACCACAGGGCGCTGCTTTCATCCCCGTATTTGGAGAGCACGGTGGCGGGCGTACCGAATTTGTTCCAGTATAAAAGCCTTGTGTAATCAATATTCCAGAGCAGCACATAGGGATATTCCTGGTAAATCAGGTGATCGATTTCCCGGTAGATGTCATTTCGCGCGGTAATGTCAAAAATGGATTTCTGGTTTTCTATGAGGGCATCCACCTGTTTGTTTTTAAATCCCGTGATGTTGTTGCCGCTTTTCCGGTCTGCTTCAGCAGCCAGCCACATACTTTCCGGGTCCTTGAAAATACCGGAACTCCAGGCTGCCCAAGTCATGTCAAAATTGAATTCTTCCATGTCCCGGGCCCAGGCCGCCCAGTCTTTTTTATCAATTTTCATCTCAATGCCCACATCTTTAAGGTCCTCGGCATAAATGGAGAGAAATTTTTCAGAGGACGCATCCCGGGTCAGAAACTGAAAGGTAAATTGTTTGCCGTTTTTTTCAAGAAAACCGGTTGCCGGGTTGACCGCCCAGCCAGCGTCTTTCAGCAGAGTGCGGGCCTGTTTTTTGTCCAGGGTAATTTTGGGGTTGGGGCAGGGGTGGGCGTCTGAATACAGATCTTCAAAATAGGACTGGTGCAGAAAATACTGGCCGTACATAAGGGTCTGGTTCATTTTTTCCCGGTCCAGCAAAAATGCCATGGCTTTTCTGACCCGGATATCGTCAAAGGGCGGCCGCCGCATGTTCATGGCAAACCCCTGGAATCCCACCGGCTTGTGGTTGTGAATTTTCTGTTTGATAATATGATTTTTGACAAACAGGTCACCTGCTGTTTCATTGATCCAGATTCGGGAGGTATAGACGGGAAAAAGATCAATAATGCCTTTTTTAAAAGCCTCAAACGCGTTGGTGCGTTCTGCGAAGAATTTGTAGGTAATGGTTGCAAAATTGCCCTTGTGTTGAGCGCTTTTGGCGCTGGCCTGCCACCAGTCGGAGCGCCGTTCCAGTTTCACCCACACCCCTTCTTCAATGTCGCCAAGTTTGTAAGGACCGGACACCACGGGAAATTCAAAGTTGATGGTGTTAAAATCCGTGTTCGCAAAAGCGGATTTGGGGAGAACATGAAAACCGCCCGCGGCCAGCAGATTTTTCCAGTGAATGGCTTTTGCGGTAAAGCGGATGGTGTGTTTGTCGAGGACTTCGGGCGGGTCGAACCGTTCCATGCTGATTTTATGGGGGCCGGTCATGTTTTTTGGATCCATGATCACATCATAGGTCCATCGCACGTCGTGGGCGGTCACGGGCTCGCCGTTGCTCCACCGGGCATCCGGGTCAATATGAAATGTAAAGGTTTTTTTGTCTTCGGAAATGACCCACCGGTTGGCAAGGCCCGGCTCATAATCCATGGTGAGCGGGTTCATGGTCAACAGGGATTCGAACAAGGCGCCAAATACTTCCGCGGACAGCACATTGTTGTCCAGATAGTAATTCAGGCTTTTGGGATACTGGCCGCCGAATACAGAAATTTCACCGCCGACCAGGGTATGTTCAGACGCCAACGGATCAAGTTTATCTTTCCATGACGCTTCGGGGAAAACCGCGTCTTCCTGTGCCGTGGCGCCTGCTGCCAGAAAAAGCAGACCAACTGCAACCATCACCCATTTTGCGGGGAATTTCATATCATTTGATCCTTTTTTTACATCACGCCGTTTTGAGCACATCACGCCTTTTTAAGTACATCGATCATGGTAAAAACACATCCCTTTGATCCGGCGGCTATTTTTTCCTGTAAATATAAAATCGCATCAAAAGTGCCCCATGCATAGATATCCCGGCCGTTGATGTTGTGGGAAAAAGAGAATTGGGCGGTTTTGTCCGGCGAGGTCAGGGTGTATGTGTGCCAGGCATGGCCGTTGATATACTGATCCGGAATGTTCCAGCCATTTTTCTGGATTTCCGGGTCCCGGATCTTGATGATCTGGTCTTCCTTAAAATCGACCCCGAGCTGATTGAAATGACGGACCATGGCTTTGGCCGTGCCGCTGGTGTCCACTTTGGTCTGCTGGTGGCTTTCTTTGATCTCCAGGTGAAATCCCTCAAACAGGCCGGGGAAGGTTTCCGCGGCATAGGCCATCATAGCCTGAAACCCCACGATCTGTTTGGCCATATTGGGTGCGATCACTGCAGAAACCAAGGATTTGCGAACGGTTTGGTCAAGCCGGGCCCGGTCGCCGCCAGTGGTGCCCATGACAAAGGGGAGGCTGTGGCGACAGTAGAAATCCGCATTGTCGTTGACTGCCGCCGGCAGGGTAAAATCCACCGTGATGAAGTCCCCTTCCGTCTGTTTGATCTTTTCGATTTCCGCATCCCGTTTTTCAGGTGTCAAGAGCTGTGCGGAGAATGTGTCCACCGCACAGGTCGCTTCGGCGATGTCCGGCCCGGTCAACGACCAGGGCAGCAGCCGGAACTGGTCGTCCGCAAGGATTTGCCTTGCAATATTGCCGGCCACATTGCCGGGCAGACCGTTAATCATCACTTTAACTGGATTCATATTGCTCCTTATTCACAATTTGTCATTATCGGTTTTGATGGTACGATATCAAAGCGTTTTTCACGGTTTCTGTCAATACAGGAAACTGGCGGGAATGAAATGTCGCAAGCCGGGTGCGCAGATTCTCCAGGGCAATGGGGATAAACGTTTTAAAAAACGGTTTGTTTTTAACTTTTGACAGAAACCCGAAAGCGCCCAAAGATTGCAGAATCCGGGTAAGGGCGCAGTATTGGTATCCTTTGATAAATTTTTCCCGGTCAATGGCCATCACCTCTTCCAGACGGATGATGCTGTATTCCAGAAGCCGGGCCTGGATGGATGCCGGCAGGTTGACATAGGGGTCGGTGAGCAGGGATGCCAGATCATATTGGAGCGGCCCGGAACGCGCGCCCTGGAAATCAATGAACCAGGGCCTGTTTTGATGGACCATGATGTTGCGGGACTGTAAATCCCGGTGCATGAGGCCAGGGAGCGCATTCTCAAGGGCAAGGTCTGCAAGGGCGGAAAATTCCTCAGCCAGATTTTCATACGCCATGTCCATCCCCAAAAACGCCTTCAAAAATGCGTCCACAAAATAACGGCATTCCCTTTCCAGAATCAGCTGCCGGTCATAGGTCGGCGTCTGGCAGGTCCAGGCCGGGTCAAACCCTGTTTTGCCGTCTGTCCACATTTTTACTGCCGCCTCAATGACCTGATGATACATTGAGAGGGTGGTGTGTTCGTCTCTGGTATTCTGAATTTGCGCCTGAAGATGCGTGTCCCCGAGATCTGCCACATAGACATGACCGCTGAACGTGTCTGCGTAATAAATTTCCGGTACCGGAACGTTTTTACGGAAAAGATGGGTGCCGATGGCTACAAAGGCGGCTGCCTCAGAGGTGTTGCCCGTTGCATGAATGCCGTGGTCTGTCAGAATCATGCGGCGGCCGCCGGATTCAATACGGTACCATTGCCGGTCCGAACCGTCACCGGCCAGCAGGGTGCGAACCATACGGTCCGGCGGGTCCGTGGTGAATGCTTTTTGGAATGCACGTGATGCGCTTTTGTCAAAGGCGGCCTGGGCAAACGTTTCCGGCGTACCCATGTCTATCCAGTAAGGGTTTTCAGCAACATACGCTTTGACGGCACGACCCTTTTCAATCATCTTTTCATAAACATCAATACTGGACACCGCGCCGCTGGTTTCAGGAATGAAATCCATGATCAGAGGATCAACGATCTGGATGCCGGTAAATGCCAGGCAGCGAATTCCCGGCCCTAAAGTTTTGTCCTGTCCGGAAAAGGAAAAGATAGTGCCCTTGTCGTTTACCAGCACCTTATTAAATGCGGCATGATCATGCAGGACCAGGGTGGCGGCCGGATGATGACGGCGGTGAAATTCGGCCACTGCGGGAATATCAATATTCGTGATGATATCACTGTTGACCACCAGGAACGGGGCATCTCCCAGAAAATCGGCAACATTTTTAATGGCCCCGCCCGTGCCGAGAATGGTTTTTTCATGCCGGGTCACCACCGGGACCGGGTACGCCTGCTTGCGGATATAGCCGGTAATCTGTTGGTGCAGATGATGCACGTTGATGATGATGCCGGTGATGCCCTGGTCAATGAGCCGGCGGATGGTGATATCGATAATGGGACTGCCGCCAATCGGAAACAGGGGTTTGGGAAGATGGTCTGTGTGCGGCCGGAGCCGGGTGCCGTAACCGGCCGCCAGGATAAGGGCTTTCATTGGTTTGTGTATAATACGTGTGATATAGCCCGATCACAAAGGGACTGCACACTCTTTTCAGGTTTTGGTTTTAACGGGGAAGAAACCGCCGGTATTTCTGAATTACTTCAGAATAAAATTCAATCTGATCCGTGTCCTTTTCCGCTTCGGTCAGGCCATGGCTGGTAAAAAAGGTGACCGCGTTCTGATAGTTCACCTTGGACAGGGCTTCTTTCCGATCCACTTCTTTTCGCCGGTGCATCCGGTTGCCCAGGGACTGGATTTTTTTCATGTAATCCTTTGTCTCGAAAATGGATTTTTTGGTGTATTTGCGGTAGAAATTTAAAACAATCCAGTAGGATTCAAAATACGGCACAAGAAATGCCGCAAACAGATTCAGCTTCCGGTACCCGATGGAAGTGAGGTTATAGGTGTCCGGCAGGGTGGGGTGGGGCATGATGATGGCATCGTCAATAAATGCTTTGAGGTTTTTGCGCACCAGAAATTCCACGGGCTGGTCCGGGTCAAAAATAAATTCATTTTCAAAAAATTCCTGGAGGAATTTGTAGCTCACGTGGACATCCACGGATGAAAACTGGAACGCGTCCGCTTTTAAGATGGCCAGAGCAGTGAACGCTGCCGGCACAAAGGCGATGATGCCGTTGTTTTTATAATATTCCAGTGCCGGCCGCCGGGCTTCAATGGTCTTGAACAATGGATTGGCCACCGCGGATTTGGAAAACTCCGACGTGGTTTTTTCAATGACTTTATTGTGAACAAAGGCGTTCAGTACCTGGTTGAATGCTTTGGTGTGATCCAGGATCAGGGTATCCGCCAGATTGATATTCTGAGAGAAAAGGTACGTCAGATAGGTCTCCACATGAGCCATGAGCTGGTTGTAATCAAAGCGCTTCTGGCCGCAGTTTAAAATGGCGCTGGCAATGACGGCATGGGGCGTGACCATGGACACCTGGTTGATGGCACCGATGAGTTTTTTGCCAAATTCATTGTAAAGGGTTTTGGTTTCGCCGCTGGCGGGCGCGGAAAATTTTCGCTCGTAATGGGTCAGGTAATCCTTCAGCGAAAAAGGCTCGTGAAAATTCAGATAGATTTTGCCGTATTTTTTCTTTAAAAATTTTCTGGCCTTGATCACGTTTTTCAGGTTTTCCGGGGCTTTCTTCCCCCCTTCAATCTCATTGATATACGCGCTTTCTTCCAGCACCCGGTCATAGCCGATATAAATGGGCACAAACGTCATGTCCTCCCATTCGTTTTTAATAAACGCATCAATGAGCAGGGAGAGCAGCCCGATTTTTGGGGCAAGCAGCTTTCCGGTCCGGCTGCGGCCGCCTTCCACAAAAAATTCAATGTGAAAACCTTCTTCCAGCACCTTTTTTATATAGCTGGCAAAAATTTTGGGATAGAGCCGCTCCCCTTTAAACGTCCGTCGCAGAAAGAAAGCGCCCCCTCCCCGGAAAATAGGGCCCAGGGGCCAGAATGAAAGGTTCTTGCCGGCGGCAATCAGGGGGCAGGGCATGTTATTATTGAAAAATACATAGGACAGGATCAGGTAATCCAGGTGGCTTTTATGGCAGGGCACCAGAATAAGCGGCCCTTTTTTCGAAACGCGTTTGACCCGGTCAAGGCCCTTGTAATCGATGACCATGCCTTCAAAAATATTTTTAAACATCCACCGCAGGGTGATGTCAAAGAGCCGGATCATTTTGGGATTGTAGTTGGCGGCGATTTCATCGAGAAAGTCCACGGCCTGGCGGTGGGCCTGGTGAATGGAGATATTTTCTGCCACCGCGTAATCGGTGATGATGTCCTGGACCTGGCGGTTGGTGAGCATCTCTTCCTGGATTTCCAGGCGGGATTTAAGGATAGGGCCGGTGATGGTCTGGCGGTGCCGGTTGATCTGGGTGAGAAGATACCGCCGAAGGGCCACTGCCTGGTCCTTGGGGT
Source organism: Desulfobacterales bacterium (assembly GCA_963675805.2). Classification (GTDB taxonomy): domain Bacteria; phylum Desulfobacterota; class Desulfobacteria; order Desulfobacterales; family Desulfosalsimonadaceae; genus SURF-3. The sequence continues at coordinate 94,508 of CAXXNU010000019.1, forward strand.
TTAATTTTAAAATTTCCGGTCGGTCTAAAAAATCCTTTAAAATCACTGGGTCCGAGGTCTCGATAAAAATTTTTTTCGGGTTTTTAAGCACATTGAAAAGCCGCCGGAGCCGGCCGGGGTTCTCCTGGGTGCCGAAAAGCATATCCACGAAGGTCAGCTGGGTGGTACGGGGGGTTTTGCTGAAGAACATGAGATGGGGCAAAAAAATGATCGGTTTGTCTGTGTGGTGCTGCATTTCAATGAGATAATGCAAGGGATCGGTTCGAGATTTGACAAACCGCCGGTAAAACCCTTTTTCTTCTACGAGAGATAACAGGGCCGTGTCGCCGGACAACAGTTTTTCCTGAATAAACCCGCTCTTGTAAGGATTCTGAAGAGAAAAATGCTTGAAAAAATGGTCGGCAATGGAGAGCAGGATTCTGAAAAACCGGAACACCGGCTGCCACAAAAAGAAGCGGTAGTCAAATCCAATGCCGGGATATAAGAGCCTTTCATGCTGATAGCGCAAATGATAAAATAAATATTCAAAATAACTTTTATATTTGTTGACGATGATAACAATGCCGGTCTTTTCAAGCTCCCGGACATATTTCACATGCCCCCGGGGAATCTGAATATTGACAAAAAATAATTTCAGAATGATCCGTGAAATCAGCCCCTGGCTTTTGGGCAGATAGCAGGCGAAATGATTGTGGGTGCCGGCCACTAACTTGTTAATCCACTGATTAAATAATTTTTTCATTGTGATTCGATGATTGTTGAATGGATGACAACGGCACACCGGCCAAAGTTTCCGGCGGTGCATCTATGCAAATAAAACAGGTAATGGGCAAAACATGGCGGCGCACCGGCCCGTGGGCCGCCATGGGAAATTTTCAGGTAAAAATTAACAGGCAATGGGCGTGTTTGCAAGTATATAATCGATGGGTCCAACTGTCTGAGGCCATCTGAAGGCAAGGATGGGAGTTCTTGCTGTTTCGCATGCAATGACAATTCCACAATGCAGCGGCTGCAATTCAACAGGCCGTATAGGGGGTTGGGCGGTCTTTGCAAATTTTGAGAAATTTTACCTTGCTTTCAAAAAAAGGGTGTGGTAGAGATTTTAGATATTTTTCTGGACCATAAATAATGCTAAGGCATCCAAATTATTAAGATAATGAATCATTAAGAAGAAGGAGGAGTTGACTTTATGAAAACGTTAATTGGCGGCGCTATTGCGGCCGTAATCGGAGTCATTGGTTTGGCGATCTGGTTTGATGCATTTCTGCAGCTTCTGGCGGGTGCGATCCCCGGCATGCTGTTGCTTGGTGGGTGCCTTGCGCTTTACCTCGGGTTTGATGAACTGAAAGACACCTGGCAGAATGAAAATGGGGTGGCACCGGCAGATCCGGGAGCGGAAACAGATGTTGAAAAATTCAAAAAAGAAAACGAAGAACTGAAAAAAGAAATCGAGGCCTTAAAAGCCAAGTAGATATAGTTCGCCATTTGCGCAAAATTAGGAACGGTTTCGATTGAATTTTTTAATAACCCCCCGCAGCTTATGGTGCGGGGGGTTTTTGTGTTTACAGAGAATCATTCTGATGGATGATGGCAGAGGTGGCCAGTTGATCGGCGCGTTCATTGCCGTCCAGCCCGCTGTGACCCTTGACTTTAATAATTTTTAAATCCGAAAATCTTGCCATCCGCTGACGAATCCGGTTGACCAGGTCGATATTTTTTTTTGCTTTCCATCCGTTAACAAGCAGGCCGCAGGCATAACTGCTGTCTGTATACAGCCGCACCGGCAGGTCCGTGCGTTTCATTTCCAAAAGTGCTGTTTCAATGGCGGCAAGTTCCGCAATATTGTTGGTGGCATTGCCGATATACTTTGATATTTCCCGCTCATGCTTCCCATAACGCATAAAAACGCCGATTCCCGAGGGCCCGGGATTGCCGGACGAAGCCCCGTCCGTAAAAATAACAATCTGATGCGGGTCGTAAAAATCACCGACGGGCGCCGTTTCAGTGTCCGGGCCGGCCGCCGGGAGGGTTGCTTTTCGTCGTTTTGGTGACTTTCCTGCTTTTTCCTTTGGGTTTACAGGTGGCGATAACCCCTCTTTTTCGATGTCAGACAGGCTCTCCGGTTTGACAAGGTATTGATGTTCCTGGTCCAGCTGATATTTGATCAGGGCTTTGTCTTTAAACATCAGGGGGATTCCGTCAGGGGTTGCCGCGACCCAGACTTTGTTTTTTTTAAACCGCTTCCGTATCCAGTTGTACGTCTGGTTATTATTCTGGTGGGTCACTGCACGGCTCCTTATTGATAAAGATGAAACGGCCGGGTGGCAGCAATGAACGCGTTCAGATCGTTCGCCCATTCCTGACGGATCAGCGTCATGCTTTTCTGGTTTTCAATCGCCTCGCGGATTTGAGAACTGCCGATAATCAAATCAACGGGCAGTTTTTTCCATTCATACTCATAGGGTGGCTGTTTCCAGGCAAAATCAGCCGGGTGGCAAGCGATCACGGCCTGAAGCAGTGCAAGGGACGTGGCATAGGGTTCATACCGGTGCGGGTCGGTCACATGGATTTGAAACCCCCGGCACATCCGGCCGGCCCATTTATTGGCCGTGGGCTCAAACCCCACCGGCCGGAGAACGGCGCCGGGAATTGCGGGGCCGCCCATAAAATCGAGCATCTTCCGGGTATCGATGAAAGGTGCGCCGAATTGTTCAAAGGGAAGTGTTGTGCCCCGGCCTTCTGAAACGTTGGTGCCCTCCCAGATGACCTGACCGGGATAGACCACGGCAGATGCCGGTGTGGGCAGGTTGGGGGAGGGCGCTACCCAGGGAAGGCCGGTATCCGTAAAATACATGGCCCGCCGCCATCCGCTCATGGGAATGATAGTTAGCCGGCAGTTAATGGCATAGGTCGCGTTGATATAGCTGGCATATTCTCCCATGGTGAGTCCATGCCGCATGGGAATGGGGTATCTTCCCACAAAGGACGCGACATCCGCGCAAAGACAGTTCCCCTCCACCTGAATGCCGTTAATGGGATTGGGTCGGTCGAGCACAATCACCTGTTTGTCTTGGGCGGCGGCCACTTCCAGGCAGTAAGAAACAGTGGACGTAAAGGTGTATACCCGGGTGCCGGCATCCATCAGGTCAATGATCAGCGTATCAATCTTGTCCATCATCTCCGCCGTGGGAATGCGGGTGGCGCCGTAAAGGCTGTAAACAGGTATATTGAGGTCCGTGTCCAGAAAGTCATCAGACTCAATCATATTGTCCTGCTTTTCCGCAAAAAAACCATGCTGGGGAGAAAAAAGTGCGGTGAGTTGCCCGGGAAATGCCTGCTGGACAAGGTTTTTCGCGTGCCCAAAGTCTGAGGCGATAGAGGCGGGATTGCACAACAGCCCCAGACGACCGCCCGTTATCTCTTTTTGCCGACGGGCAATCAAATTCTCAAGGCCAAGGGTGACAGTTTTCATCAATCGGGTGCTCCATGCTAATCAATCGGGGGAATCAATCGGGACAAAAATAAATGGCGGTTAGCGGATGGCGCCGGATCATCACCAAAAATATTTTTACCATCATATGACAGTTGCTGCCGGATTATCGGTGTCCGTAACCGGACGAATTCTCAGATGAAACGCCGCGCATGAAAAATCATGTCGCCGGTTTGTCACAAAAATATCATATTTTCGTAAAAATCGATGAAAATTTGAGAAAATAAAAAAAAAATAAAGGAAACATATTGTTCATAAAACGGGAAAGCGCATCTAAACATCTCAATATAGCCGGTTATTTGTTAAAAGAACAAATTGCATGAAGTTTTAAGTAGTTGTACTAAATCAAACGCCTAAGTTCTCTGGAACAATGGAAATATATATTGTTTAAAAGTGGGTTCCGGAAAAACAAAAATCACAGGATATGGAATTTGACGCAACCGTAAAGATACTCTATAAGTATGCTCAATTTCCTGCTGCTGATTTTATAAGCGGTCAGCACATTTCCTGAATGACGCGTAAAACGCGTAACATGTAATACAATACACGATACACAATACACATATTTTGATACATTTGACCGTCCCCTCCTTTTGTCGGTTCAGCAAATTTATTTTTTTGCGTATGTGTGGTTTTTGTAACCCATTTTGATGGCCTCAACAAGTAGTATTTTTGGCAATTTTTATCTGTAAATTGGCGAGGATGTAGCTTCTATGGAAAAAGTCTGGCAAAAAGTCAAAGATACGATCAAAGACACGCTCCCCACCCACGTATACAAAATGTGGATTGAGCCGGTGCATTTTTTCAAAGCCACTGGTGAAAGCCTTGTCTTGTCCTGCCCGAATAATTTTCTGAAAAAACGGGTGATGGATAATTTCGGACTGATGATCAAAAATGAACTCAAACGGGTGGCCGGGGACGGATATGATTTTTTGCTGGAAGTTTCCCGGAGCAGTGGGAAAACCGGCGGTCATGCGACCGGCTTGGCCGTACCGGAGGAGATGCAGCTGACCCTCCCCCAGGTCAGTGTCCGGCCGAAAAACGGCAGACTGCTTCGAAAGGATTTTACCTTTGACCAGTTTGTGGTGGGCAAAAACAGCGACTTTGCCTATATGGCGGCGTTGTCCTTGGCTTCCCAGAAAAAGCCGGCCCAGAATTCCCTGTTGCTGTTTTCGCCGCCGGGCATGGGAAAAAGCCATCTGGCCCAGGCTGCGGGGCATCAGATTCTCTCCGCGTTTCCCAATGAGCGTATTTTCTATATTACAGCCGAAGATTTCACCAATGAAATGGTCATTGCCTTTAAGCGCAATTCCATTGATGAGTTCAAGAAAAAATACCGGTCCTGTTGTGACGTGCTGCTATTGGAGGATATTCATATGCTTTCCGGCCGGACCCGGACCCAGGAGGAACTGGCCCTGACGCTCGATTATCTGAATGAGGCGGGCAAGAAAATCATCTATTCTTCCAGCATGCAGCTGGCCAAAATTCCCAAAATGAGCGAACAGCTCAAATCCCGCATTGCCGTCAGTCTGATTTCGGAAATTGAGCCGCCGGATTTCCGGACCCGGGTGAAAATTCTCCAGCACAAAGCCCGGGGCAAAGTCCTTCGGGTACCCTCTGAAGTCATCGAGTTCATGGCTAGTGAATTAAAACAAAATGTCCGGATTCTGGAAAGCGGACTCATCGGGGTGACTACCAAATCATGTCTTCTGGGGATTCCGGTAGACCTGGCCCTGGCAGAGAGCGTGGTGAAAAATATTGTCTCTAATCAGAAACATATTACCATTGATGTGATCAAGCATCTGGTCTGCCGGGAGTTCGGCATCACCATGGGGGACATGATCTCAAAATCCCGGAAACAGGCAGTGGTCCGGCCCCGTCAGATCGCCATGTTTCTTTCCCGCCGCCATACCGACCACACCATTCAGTCCATCGGAAAAAATTTTAACCGCTACCATGCTACGGTCATCCACTCAATCCATGCCGTTGAAAAAGAACTCAAAGAAAAAGGGGAAGTGAAAAAGCAGGTGGAGATTATTGAACAGAAGTTGACTGCCGGAAAGTTTTAATCGACCCATGGTTTTTTCCCGTCAGATGATCAAGTCAATGGCGGAGATTGTTGGTCCTGCCAACTGTCTTCATAAAAAAGAAGATATCCTCTGCTACGGCTACGATACCACACCGGATGCGTATTATCCGGACTTGGTGGTGTTTCCCACCCATGCCAAACAGGTTGCCGAAGTGCTGAAGCGCGCCGGTGAATTCGGTGCAACCGTCACCCCCCGGGGGGCGGGTTCCGGAATGACCGGCGGGTCCCTGCCGGTGGCCGGCGGAATCGTGATGGCAATGACCCGGTTCAACCGAATTCTTGCCATTGACCGGGACAATCTGGTGGGGGTGGCGGAACCCGGCGTGGTGACCGGCGAATTCCAGAAAGCGGTGGAGGCTGAAGGCTTGTTCTACCCGCCGGATCCATCCAGCGCTGATTTTTCAACCCTTGGCGGCAATGCCGCGGAATGTGCCGGCGGTCCCAGAGCTGTCAAATATGGAGTAACCCGGGATTATGTGCTGGGGCTCGAGGTGGTTTTGCCCACCGGTGAGATCATCACCACCGGCGGGCAGACAGCCAAAGGTGTGGTGGGATATGACCTGACGCGGCTGATCGTGGGGTCTGAAGGAACTTTAGGGGTTATCACCCAATTAATCCTTCGTCTGGTTCCGCTGCCGTCCCATGTCAGGACAATGACCGTGGCCTATGACCGGATGGAGGTCGCGGCGGAAACCGTTTCCGAGATTATCCGCCAGGGCATTGTTCCCCGATCCATCGAATACATGGACAATGCCGCCATCCGCTGCGCGGAAGGGTATATGAAGGCCGGGCTGCCGGTGGACGCGGACGCCATATTGATTATCGAAGTGGACGGCACGGAAAATGAAGTCGACCGGGCGGTTCAGCGGGTGGTCGCAGTGTGTGAAACATCCGGCGCCAGAGAAATTAAAACCGCGCAAACTGCTGAAGAAGCGAAAGCGTTGTGGAAAGCCAGAAAATCTGTTTCACCGGCCCTTTTTACGTACGGTCCGGACAAGATTAATGAGGATATTGTGGTTCCCAGAAGCAAAATTCCGGACATGGTGAAGAAAATTCGATGGATCAGCCAGGAGACCGGGCTGACCATGGTCAGTTTTGGTCATGCCGGGGATGGCAATATTCATGTGAATATCATGCTGGACAAAAAGGACAGGAAGCAGCGGAAAAAAGCCGATCAGGCGGTGGAAGATTTGTTTGATTACACTCTGGCCCTGGGCGGTACCATTTCCGGCGAGCATGGGGTGGGGATTACCAAATCCGCTTATATGACAAAAGAGATCAGCGCAGCCTCCCTTGATTTGATGCGACGGATCAAGGCGGCCTTTGATCCTGCAAAGATTTTAAACCCCGGGAAAATGCGGGTTTAAAAAGCTGAAAAAAGAGGGTAATATCAGAAAAAAAAGAAAAGGCGGGGTATCCCCCTTTTTACCGTTTTTGGGCATAGTGCGTTGCGGGCGGTAAATCGGTTGCCACTTTATTGAACGGTGAGCGAAATTTCCTGGGCATTGATCATATCTTCCAGTTGAATCAGTCGGTTCTGCTCGGTCTGCTCAATGGCACATTTCAGCCGCAGGGCACAATACCTGCGGCACACCGGGTCCTTGAGGTTTAAATCTCCAAAACATTCAAGATAGTGGTCAAATAATGACAGTTTGGACTTTTTTCGCATAACCTGTTTTTGTCTCTCCGTTTTTATATTTCGCGATATCTGCCTATATCTTCAGAGCAAATCGCAAATCATCGTGAATATGGCCGTTGGTGGCCAGTATCTGTTTTTTCGTCAGTTCATAGGGGTTTCCATCAAAATCTGTGATCCGGGCGCCGGCTTCTTCGGCGATCAGCCAGCCCGCAGCCGTGTCCCAAGGTTTCAGATTTTCTTCCCAGAATCCTTCAAACCGTCCGCAGGCCACAAAACACAAATCAAGGGCCGCGGCCCCGATGCGCCGGATGCCCCGGGATGCACGAATGCATTGTCGTAGGCGGCGCATTACCGGGTCGAGCATCTGCTTCACGTCATAGGCAAACCCCGTGGCCAAGAGGCTCTCTGAAATTTCGGGTTGGGCGGAAACGGCGATGGGGTGACCGTTCAAGGTCGCTCCCTGCCCGCGGATGCCGGTGAAAAGCTCGCCGGAAACCGGATTGAGCACAATGCCCATTTTGACTTCATCGTCTGCCGCAAAGGCGATGGAGATGGCGTATGCCGGAATCTGATGGGCAAAGTTGGTGGTGCCGTCTAACGGATCGATGATCCAGCGGCCGTCTGATGTTCCGGTCCGGGACAGGCCGCTTTCCTCGGCCAGGATCTCGTGGTCCGGAAACCGGCGCCGGATTTCCCTGATGATAGTTTCTTCAGAGGCGACATCCGCTTCGGTGACCAGATCAATGGGACCTTTTTTGGAAACCCGGGCCAAATTTCCTGAAAACCGGTTGATAATGTCAGCACTTTTGTATGCCGCGCCAATGGCCGTATTTTTAATCAGATTCAGATCCATGCTTTTATAACAATAACAAATAATTTGATTTCGTCAACATCATTCAGCGGATAATCCACAGGATGCGGGCGGAGAGATTCTATTGCTGCGGCGCTACACATGCCTGCATCTGATCGATCAGCGGATCAAGGGTGTTCGCATCGTTGGCGGATATGGGGATGCCATCGGTTTCAAATGCAATGCCGGCTATGGTTTCCGGGTCCACCTGGTCTTTTTTGTTGAGCACATTGATGGTTTGAATAGTGCCGATGTCCAGATCCTCCAGGATTTTATTCACCGCCTGCATCTGTGCCGGGTAATCCGGATTGCTGCAATCGACCACATGGAGCAGCAGATCCGCGTTTTCAAGCTCTTCAAGCGTGGCCCGGAACGCCACCTGCAGCTCTTTGGGCAGATCCCGGATAAATCCAACTGTATCGGTGATAATGATTTCGGAATCCCTAGGCAGCCGCATTCGCCGGCTGGCTGGATCCAGGGTGGCGAAAAGGCGGTTCTCCGCAAGTATATTGCTTTTGGTGAGGGTGTTTAAAAGCGTTGATTTTCCTGCATTGGTGTATCCGATGATCGACACAATGGGCAGTCCTTTTTTTTCCCGCCGGGATTTTTGCAGCCGGCGGTGTTTTTTTACCTGTTTCAGGCCTTTTTCAATTCGTGTAATCCGGTCCCGGATGCGCCGGCGGTCCACCTCCAGTTTTGTTTCCCCGGGGCCCCGGCCGCCGATCCCCCCTGCCAGCCGGGACAAGGCGGTGTTCCGTTTGATAAGGCGCGGGAGCAGATACTTGAGCTGCGCCAGTTCTACCTGGAGTTTCCCTTCCCGGGTCTGGGCCCGCTGGGCAAAGATGTCCAGAATCAGCTGGGTCCGGTCAATGACCTTGAGCTCAATTTTATCGGTAATGGATTTTATCTGGGACGGATTCAGTTCCTGATCAAAAACAATCAGGGTAGCGCCTTTTTGCATGGCCAGAATGCTCAGTTCTTCCAGTTTTCCTTTGCCCAGCAGAAACCGGGGATCAATTTTTTTCCGGTGCTGGATCACCGTATCCACGACAAAAACGTGGTTGGACCGGGCCAGTTCCTTAAGCTCGGCAATCGATGCCTCGGCTCTGGCTTTGGAAAACGGGGTTACGCTGATGAGAATGGCCCGCTCCACCCCGGGGTCCACATCGTGCAGGGCACTCATCCGGGAAAGTTCTGTTTCAATGGCGTGAACCAGACTCAGGCAGTTGACGTCCAGGTCATCGAAAAAGACCGGCGGGTGAACCTGGCAGGGCTCGGTGGCAGATTGACCGGGAAAAATGGTGGCCAGATGCACTTCTCGGGGGCGGCCGGTTTCGGACAGGGTGATGGCGGCAATCAGGTCCAGCCGCAGCAATGCAAGGTCCGTGAGATCGTCTTTGGTGAGCGCCTCGTTGTTGATATGGGTGTGGACGTATTTCAGGCCTTTCAGCCTGCCGGGCGGGGTGCGGTATGCGCTGGTGTCCGGCAGCATGATTCCGTTGTGGTCGCCGATCACTACAAAGATGATTTTGCCGGCCCGGTCCGCCAGAAATCCAATCTGGCGACGGATGTCAAAGGACAGGGCGCACAATTCCTGCGCGAGCGGGAGCGTTACCAGACTTTCCGGCGGAATGCGATGGCGGTAGATGTTTTCAAGCCGCCCAATCTGGCTGGCTTTGAGCCCGGTGGTGTTACCAAAGAGTTTTTTCATAAATGGCGGCGCACGAGAGCGCTATCCCATGTTGCCGGGGGGTTCATACCCTTCATATTCGTGGGCAATGTTTTCAAAGCGGGTGTATGCGTCCTTGAACTGGAGTTCCTGCATGCCGGTAGGGCCGCTTCGGTGCTTGGCAACAATAATTTCCGCGGTCCCCTTTTTGGGGTTGTTCTCATCTTTGTTGTAAGTTTCATCACGATAAATAAACATGACAATATCGGCATCCTGCTCCAGGGCACCGGATTCTCTTAAATCTGAGAGCTGGGGGCGCTTGTCGCTTCTCTCTTCCAGTCGGCGGTTTAACTGGGAAAGGGCGATGACCGGAATGTTGAGTTCTTTTGCAAGGGCTTTTAAGGAACGGGACATTTCGGAAATTTCCAGGTCCCGGCGATCCATTGCCATGCGCGGTTTCATCAATTGGAGATAATCAATGATGATCAGTCCGATATTTTTTTCCAGTTTGAGCCGCCGGGCTTTTGTCTTTACATCCAGAGAGGTCAGTTCAGACGAGTCATCTAAAAAAATCGGGGCTTCGGACAACACATCCGCGGCATCCGTGAGTTTATTCCAGTCGTCGTCACTGAAAAAGCCGCTTCGGACTGAGGAAGAATCAATGCGTGCTTCTGAGCACAAAAGCCGCATGGAAAGCTGTTCTTTGGACATTTCCAGTGAAAAGAACAGCACCGGCACCTCGGCTTCCACCGCGACATTGCGGGCAAGGTTCAGGGAGAAGGCGGTTTTTCCCATACCGGGGCGGGCGGCAAGGATAATGAGATCCGATCCCTGGAGTCCGGATGTCAAATTGTCCAGCCGTTTAAAGCCGGTGGGAATGCCGCTGATCAGGGATTTGTTGCCGCGGCGTTCAACCAGTGCGTCAATATTGGCATCAATCGCCTCGCTGATGGGATAATAGGATCGCCGGCTTTTGCTGTCCGCGATTTCGAAAATAACGCTTTCCGCAAAATCAAGCACATTATCCACCCCTGCGGTGGTGTCAAAGCATCGGTTGGATATGTCGCTGGCCGCTTTGATCATTCTGCGCAGCGATGCATTGTCCCGAATGATCTTGGCGTATTCCACCGCATTGGCAGGAATGGGCGCCGTGTCCATCAGCTTGGCGAGATAAACCGCCCCGCCAATGTCATCCAGCTGGTTGCTGCTTTTGAGCGCATTGGCAAGGGTGACCAGGTCGATGGGCTCGTTCCGGTGAGACATTTCCGTAATGGTTCGGAAAATTTTCTGGTGGGCCGTCCGGTAAAAATCCTCCGGCGACAGAATGTCCAGAATATTCAACAGGGTATAGTTGTCCAGCAGGATGGCACTGATAATGGATTCTTCCGCGTCAATATTCTGCGGAGGCAGGGTGGTGACCGGTGGTTCAGCGGTTTTTTTTCGTTTTGTGGGCATCGTAACACAATTTGACAAGAAAAGTGAGCAAAGAAAGACGACTGATGACGAATGATACTAATGATACAAAGGATCAGGATAAGCGCGCCCCGGGCATGCAGCGCAACATTTTAAAATCAATATGTTACGCTGCCGCCACCAGGCTGTATGACACCGCTGCGGTTTTTTTAAATGGTGATACCACAGCGTTTTTACAAAATCATTGCCGGCGTGAATCGCCGGCAGTCCAACTCTATTCCGCTTCTTTTGCCGGTTTTATTCGGCTTCCACTTCCAGGGTGATTTCCGGTTTAATGCCCTTGTAGACCCGGATGGGAATTTTATACGTACCGAGTTCTTTGATCGGCTCGGTTAACAGAATCATCCGTTTCGGCACATCAATATTTTGCGCGGCAAGGGCGTCCATCACCTCGCGAATGGTTACCGAGCCGTAAAGGCGATTTTCCTCTGCCACTTTGGCGGTGACTTTACAGACAACCCCTTCCAGCTGTTTGGCCATTACTTCGGCAGTCTCACGTTCTTTCGCAATTTGGAGATCCAGCTTTGCTTTTTCCTGGGCCATGATGTTCCGGTTGGCCTGGGTCGCAAAAACCGCTTTTCCTTTGGGGATTAAGTAATTGCGGGCATATCCGTTTTTGACATCAACTTCAGAACCGATGATTCCTAAAGGTTCAATGGTTTCTTTGAGTATTACTTTCATTTGTTCATCTCCGCTATCATAAAGCTGTCAGTTTTTTTGTTTAAAAATTACGAAGACAGGGGCATCTGTTTGTCAGTGTCGTTGTTTTCAATTTTTCTGAAATTCAGCCATACATCGAAAAAACCGATGCCGGCAATCACAAATATGAAAATTTGTTGAATAACAACCATGCCGTATAACAGAACCCGAACTGCCAACGGGATTTTTTTCTTCTCAAAATAAAAAGAAAGAATCGCGATCCCCTGAAAAAAATAGATGATGGTAAATACGATCATCCCGTTTAAACCCAGTACGTTAAAAAATCCGCCGGGAACGAGCAGCATCAGTGCGCTGGCCACCACCCCCCAGACAAGGGCATCTGGTGTCTTCCATCTTTTGAGCCCTTCAAGGGTCGCAGATTTTTGGATACGGGTTTTCAACAGTGCTTTTGCCAGGAGCAAATTCATCCATGCGGCAAACAAAAGGCCCGCCGCGGATATGGCCGGTAAAATTCTGACCAGGACATACCGGATCTGTTCCATGGAGCGGGTCAGCGTGGTAATGCTTTCTTCGGGCATGCCCATATTTTCATATACGGCAAGCGTCAGCTCCAGGTGTTTCGCCACATAACCGGATATCAACTGGAAAAGTCCCAGATTCGATGCATTGGCGTACAGGGCCAGACCAAATGCGCCGGTGGCCAGAACCAGTCCGGCAGCGTAACCGATCGTCTTTTCAACGGCCAGGTTCTTTTCAAAAAATTCGCCCATAAAGAACCCGAGCAGCAGCATAGCGGCAATAAAAAAAAGATCCGCAGACAGGCCACCGGAAAAGAATATCAGAAAGATGAACGCAGAGCTAGCGGCAAAAGCGGATAGTTTTGTCCCTAGCCGCACCCGATAGTAAAAAGCCGGCAGCGGCACCACCATGAAAAAGACAAACCCAAATACCGGAATGGAGATGGAAAGCGCGCAAATCAGGGCCGTTAACGCAATGCCGGACAATATCCTTTTTTGATCTGTTCCCTGAACCGGGCCGTGATCGGTGCGTTCCACCCGCCATGCTCCTTAAGGCAAATTGCAAAACCGTCGGACGGTTTTTATTACAGATGATCTTTTTTACGTCTCTACATTACCTGTTATCAGGTATCCAGGGTGCCGACATAGGGCAGCAGGGCGATGGACCGGCTGCGCTTGATGGCCCGGGCCAGTTCCCGCTGATGCTTGGCACAGGTACCTGAGATCCGTCTGGGAATAATTTTTGCCCGTTCGGAAATAAAGTATCTCAGCATATTCACATCTTTATAATTGATTTCCAGGCTGCTGTCCGCACAGAAACGGCAGACTTTCCGGCGATGAAAAAATTTTCTTTTTTGTGGTCCAGGCATGTTTATGACTCCTCTGTTTCTGATTCAGTTTCTGTGGTTTCAGTCTCCACGGCTTCATCAGATGTGTTTTCATCGGAAGATGACGCCTCTGTTTCCTCTGCTTCCGCTTCTGCTGCTACCTCTTTTTCCACGGGGGTTAATGAATCAGGATCAACATCCTGTGCAAGCAGTACGGTCATGTATTTCAGGATTCGGTAATCCAGGCGAAACGTCCGTTCAATTTCATCCACCAAAGGTCCTTCGCCACCGAAATCCAGCCGGACATAGCGTCCCTGTTTTTTCTTCTTGATTTCATAGGCCATTTTCCGGGTGCCCCAGTCATCAAACATGACCAGTTTGCCGTCGGCTGAAATCATGGATGTCACCTTTTCAAAAATGGCATCCTGTTCCGCCTGGGGTGTGTCTGGGTCGACAATAAAAATTGTCTCGTAATGGTTCATGCGTCCTCCTTTTGGGTATAAAGCCCTGTATTTATAAACAGAGCAAGGATAAAGTAAGCTACCTGTAAAAACTGTCATTGATAGCAATATCCCTGTCTGCTGTCAAGTAATTTTGAGTTTAGCATTCCGGGTATCGGGTGTGCTGACCACCTGTTGCGGAATCGCAAAGCGTATTTTTTAGGGCTGTTTTTTCAAGGGTTATTCATGGCTCAATTATATGCCTGAAATAAAAGAATATTATTGACAAGGACGCCGGGCTGTAATAATTTTTTAGGGATAGAAACGGTTGCGGCAGGCAGCCCTTGACCGCCGGTGTTCCATCCCAAAAGCCGTCATCGTTATAATGCACCTTAGATAAGGGGGCATTGACAGCAAATCAGTTTCTTTTCAGGCGCCGTATGGCTGGGTGATTGATTCAAAAAATTTGCAACGAATTTTTCGCAATCTATGAACCGTGTGCTTCCCCATAAAAAGGTTCCCATTTCCCTGATTCCCTATCTGCATCCGGGTGAGCACGGATTTTCCCTTCGGTTGACAGAGCCCGGTGCCGGTCTGGAAGCAGGGCCGGCGGTTCCGGTTTTTCGGGTGTTCTCCGAACTAAATTCTTTTTTCAACATTCTTTTGGCCGGCTTCTGCGAGGCAGGCACAGAACCCCTTGAGCCCGTTTTATTGCTGATCCAGAAAGATGCCTGTGAGTTGTCCACGGTAACCGCGCCGGCGAATCGTTATGCGCCGGGTCATAACGAACGCGATACAAATGCGCTTTATAATCCTGATATAGACACCATCTGGCAGACAGCCTTTTCTTTTTATACCCGCCACCATCTGGCGCCGTCAACCGTCCTGATTCCCGATCAGGTGGATACACAGGGCGCGCTGGTCCCCTTTCATCCATTGTGGTACTGCCGGTTCAGGGGGCTCTATTTTCATCCTCTGTGTCCCGTTTGCGGGGAGTTGCTTCTGGAGTGCCATGATGATGAATTGTTGATAGATAACGGTCTGCAGCCTTTTTCCGCTTCCCTTCAAAGGTATTTATATTGCCCGTGCGAAAAAAAAACCAACAATCCGCCCCCCTTTTTTTATGCGCAGGCCCCAACTGAAAATGAGCCCTCAACGTTGAAAAACCTTGATGATATGATCAGCGGTTTCGGCATGCTGGCAACACAGGACCACCTGGCACCGCGACTTCCATGTGCGGGATGTGATGCTCATGCTGTCTGCTTTGGGCCGGAAAAAAAGGCGGCATCACGGCTTGCGGTGTTTTCTTTTTTTCCGTTTTATATGATTGTTTTTAAAATATCTGCTGTGTTTTCACCGGAGGTCATTGGGGCCTTGTCTGAAATCTCGGGGGTCGTAACCAAAAATTCGGAAAAACAGGCGGCCCCTCCCGATGCCACACCCAAAACGCCGCCGGCTGTAGATGTATATGCGGCAAAAAAGGACATCCACCGGATTCTTGAAACCCTTATGAAAAAATGGCAGGCCACACCGCCCATCCGCCAGGACGCATACAACGAGGATTTTGCGGCATCTTCTGCGGAAAACCGCTCCCCTGCTGTCCCGGACACTGGCGAGCCGATTGCCGCGACAGGGGATTTGGAACGGACCGTCATTATCTCACCGCCAAAAAAGGCCGCTGCAAATCATCCGCCGCCAACATCGCCCCTGAAACCGCTTCCTGATCTTGAAAAGACTGTGATTATCACCAAGGCAGCGCCGGCTGCCGACAAAGGTAGAACCGCCAAAAGGCCAATCGATCCCGGATTGGAAAAAACAATGATCATCACGGCAGATGCCATGAAAAAAGGATTTACGCCGGTTTCCGGGCAGAAACCAAAACCCGGCCCGTCCGGCGATGACACCGTGAACTTCACGCCGGACCCGGAAAGCGTTGGCCGGTGCGGGGATCGATCCCAAACCACGGCACCCGGGGGCAATGACCTGGAAAAAACAGTGATCATTTCGACGCCGCTGAAAACCGCGGCCAATTTTCAAAAATCATCCAATTTTAAAAATACATTTGATCCGGAAAGCCCCCCCGGACGTGAAAAACCTTCCAGTTTGGAAAAACAGTCGGGAAGGACCATCATTTTTGGGGATGATCCAATCCCGCCGGATGGTGCCGCAGAAAAATCCGCACAGGATGAATCCCTTGAAAAAACAGTGATCATCACGCCCAACAACAAGTTATTATCGAATCATGCAAATAAAAAGGACGCGACATAATTCCCATGGGAGAACCGGTTCTCATTGATCAGCTGGCAGGCGAAATCTGGGATATCTATATTTCAGATGCCACCAATGCCGAAGGCCGTATCGAGGCCTTTCTGGAATCCAGGCTCGGCCCGCTTCCTGAAATGGAGAAGAAAGAGGCCCTGGCCCGCCTGATGGATGAATACAGGGGAGTTCCGGACCCTGAAACCCGGGAACTGCTGGCGGATAACCAGGTCATGGGCCACGTGTTTTCTCTCTTGCTCGGAAAGGATGTCTCCGCCACCCGGCTTTCCGCATCCGAGCTGATTCAGAAACTGGCGTCATCCTTAAATACGATTTTTGATTCCATGAACCGCCTTATCAGCACCATCAATCGAACCCTTTATGGCAAGCCTTCCGAAAGTATTTCCGGCGATAAAACCATCCGGCAGGTCATTGGATCTCATATCAGCGGCGGCACAGAGATGACGTCCATTGAGGATCATTTAAAGCAGATCAACCGGGCGTTTTTAATTTCCCAGGAGGCATTCAAGGCCTCGGTCCGATCCACCATGACAAGGGTTCTTGATGAAATTGACCCGGAAATGATAGATCTTTCTGCAGGCAGCAGATTTTCGGTGGGGCCGTTTCGGCGGGCAAAATTATTTGATGTCTACAAAAGCCGGTATGACCAGATCAAAAAATGGTTTGTGTCAGATAAGTTTATGGCGGATTTTTTGCGGGAATTTGAAAAAAACTGTCAGCTGTTAAAAAAAGAATAATGCTTTCACGGTCAGCTTTGTAAGAGCCTGTTGGAAAAAATGGTTAACTGCGGGAGAAAAAAGTGACGAACCCATCCAGTAAGTTTTTTGCATTATGGATCGCAGGGTTTTTATTGACCATCGCTGCCTGCGCTTCTCAGCCCCTGCCGCCACCGGACTGGAAATTTGAACGCGAAGCGGTCAGAATTCATGTTTTTGCGGATGATCAGCTGAATTTGTATGAGGGCACCCCCCATACCCTGCTGCTGTGTGTTTACCAGTTAAAAGATCCCAATGAATTTAATCATCTGGCCGGTTTTCGGGAAGGACTTTACCAACTCCTGGAGTGCGACCATTATGATGCCACCGTGGCAACTGCCGCCCGCCTTATTGTGCATCCCGGCCAGGACAGGCATTTTACGTTTGACCGGGCCCAGGACGCAAAATACATTGCCGTGGTGGCTGGGTACTATTCCATTCAAAAAGAGGCCATTGTCCGCCTCATCGACATCCCGGTCATTATCGAAAAATCCGGGTTTTTATGGCGAAAAAAAGTCCAGAAGCCCGATTCGGTGTATACTGAGCTGACATTGGGCCCCAAACAAATTCTGATGTTTAAAGAGGACTGACCTTATGGAACGACCGCTTTTCTGGCACCAGGGGCTTTTTCTGCAGCCCCAGCACTTTCAACTAAAGGACCGGCTGGATCAACTGGCCATGACCCCCTTCAGCCGCTATCTGACCCCTTTTTTCTGGGGCGTGGCGGATGCTGGCATCCAGACAGCCGCCCTTGGCAGTTATTCATTTCATGTTTCGACCGCAGCCTTATTGTTCCCGGATATGACCTATGCGGTTTTTCCGGGCAATGCCCTGGTGCAGGCTCGCTCGTTTGAAAGTGAATGGGAGGAGGGGGGAAAACATCTGACGGTATATGCGGGGATCAAAAAATTTAATGAGGCAGGGGAGAATGTGACCGTGCTGCCGGATCTCTCCAACTTAAGCGATATCACCACCCGTTTTGTGACGACCACCGATCCGGAAGAGATTCAGGACCTCCACCATAACGGGCCCCCGGCCCAGGTTAAAAGACTCTATTACGTGCTGAAACTATTTTTTGAAACCGAAAAAGAGCGCCTTGGCGAGTATGAGCTGATTCCCCTTGCTCGGCTGGAACGGCGCGGTGCGGATATCGTGCTGGACGAGACAATGATTCCGCCCTGTCTCAGTCTGGATGCCTCGGATACGCTGTATAAACTGGTGGTGGAAATCAGGGACCAGATTTCGGCCAGAGCCAGGCAGCTGGAGGCCTATAAGCGGGACCGGGGGGTTCATAGCGCGGAATTTGGCGCAAGGGATATGGTCTATTTTCTGGCGCTCCGGTCTTTAAATCGCTACGTGCCCCTGCTGATGCATCTTTCGGAAACTCGGAAAGTTCATCCCTGGACAGTCTATGGTATTTTGCGGCAGCTGGCCGGCGAATTGTCCGCCTTTTCCGGACGGATTTCCGTCGCTGGTGCATCGGAAAGCGGGGAACAGCTGGTTCAACCCTATGATCACGGCAATCTGGGGGCCTGTTTTTCAGGAGTGCGAACGCTTATCGGACAGCTTTTGGATGAAATTACGGCAGGGCCGGAATACATCGTGCCGCTTTTGTATGATGAAACCTATTATGCGGCAGATCTGCAGCCGGGCATTTTTGAGAGCGGCAATCGCTTTTTTCTTGTTTTTTCAACAGCGGCGGATCCCCAGCCGGTAATTTCCGATGCCATGAATATTGCCAAACTCGGCTCCCGGGAAAATCTGCCCATCCTGATTGCCAGAGCCCTTCCCGGGATCCGGCTGGAGCATCACCCCTCGCCGCCCCAGGAATTGCCGCGCCGGGCCAATTCGATTTATTTTCAGATCGATCATCACAGTGGCCACTGGGAACAGGTCCGGCGGGAGAAAAACCTTGCTTTGTACTGGGATTCCGCGCCCCAGGATCTGAAAATTGAATTAATGGCAGTGGGGGGAAGTTAAACCATGCGACTGATCGACTGCTTTGTGGATATGATCGTCTATGTGTCCTGTCTGGTGAAATCGACCCCGGCGGCCCACGGTCCCCCGATTTCGTATGAAAAAGCAAGAAGCGATATGCTTCGCCTGGTTAAAGAAAGCGAAAACTGTGCTGAAGATACCTCCATTTCAAGATCAGATTATGATTTGGCGCGGTTCGGGGTTTTCGCATGGATGGATGAAGCCGTGATGAGCTCGGCGTGGGAAGGAAAAAGCCTTTGGCAGCGAAACCTTCTTCAGCGCCAGTTTTACAGCACAGTAGACGGCGGGGAGCTTTTCTTTGACCGGTTAAACAGCGTCGGCCTCCACCAGCGGGACGTCCGGGAGGTGTATTATGTCTGCCTGGCCATGGGGTTTACCGGGCAGTTTTGCAATCCCGGAGATGAAATTCTTTTGCAGGGGCTTAAGAATGAAAATTTGAAAATTCTTTCCGGCAGTTCCGTGGGGGTACCATCCGTGGATAACCGGGAATTGTTTCCGGAAGCGTATCCGGCAGCATCGGACGTGGTCATGCAGCCGAAAAAAAGGAAAACCCGGTTTGCTTTTTTTACCGGTTTTTGTCTGGTGGCGCCGGTGGTCCTGTATGCAGGACTGTTTTTGATTTACCGGTTTGTGTTAAGCAATATTGGCGAAACCATCATCAGCACGGTCCCTTAAATGAAAAAATTACTTATCAGTCTGTTCAAAGGGTTGCTTATCCTTTCAGTATGTTTATTTCTCCTTTTTCTGGTGGTTGGCATTGTGCTTGTCATTGATCTGCCCTGGTGGGCGGGATTTTTTATTTTCAGCGGGCTGATGGGCGTTTGGATCGGCGGACTGTTCTTAAAGAAACTCTGGCTGAAGAAAAAAGAGCAGCAGTTTGTCAACCAGCTGATTGAAAGTGATGATGCCTATGCCATCACACTGGGGGACACGGAAAGATCGGGCACGCGAGACCTCCAGGATCGCTGGAAAGAGGCCATCGAAGCCCTGCAAAAATCTCATTTAAGAAAACAGGGCAACCCGCTCTATGTGCTTCCCTGGTATATGATTATCGGTGAGAGCGGAACCGGCAAAACAACTGCCATCAAAAGCGCCCGGTTGTCCTCTTCTTTTGCCGATGTCAGCGCCACATCCGGAATTTCCGGCACCCGGAACTGTGATTGGTGGTTTTTTGAAAAGGCCATTATTCTTGATACGGCCGGCCGCTATGCCATTCCCGTGGATGAAGGCAGGGACAGGGAAGAGTGGCACCGGTTTCTGACGCTTTTGGCGAAATTCCGCAAAAAAGAACCGTTAAACGGTCTCGTTATTACAGTGGCTGCGGATAAATTGTTGAATCCCGCCGCGGGATCGCTGGAAGAAGACGGCAAAACCATCCGTCGCCGGATCGATGAACTCATGAAGGTGATCGGCGCCCGGTTTCCGGTGTATGTGCTGGTCACCAAATGCGATTTGATCCGGGGCATGACGGATTTTTGCGATCAGATTAAGGAAAAAAATCATGATCAGGCCATGGGCGCGATCAATCAGGACCTGTCCGAAGACACTGGCGGGTTCATCTCCCGCACCATGGAGCGGGTTGAAGACCGTTTGAAAGATTTACGGCTGCTTTTGCTGGGCCGGCCGGCTGACCGGAACGCTGACCGGGCCGCTGATGTGGGGCTGATGGTATTTCCGGAGGAATACAAAAAACTCAAATCCGGACTGGAAGCCTTTGTGCGGGGGGCTTTTTTAAAGAATCCCTATCAGGAATCCCCGATTTTGCGAGGGGTGTTTTTCAGCAGCGGGAAACAGGAAGGCAGCCCGTTTTCCTATTTTCTCAAGGATCTGGGACTGATTGACCAGAAAGAGGTGCTCCCCGGAACGGATAAGGGCCTTTTTCTGCATGATTTTTTCTCTAAAATACTGCCGGCGGACCGCCGGTTATATGCCCCGACCACCCGGACGGCGGAGTGGTCCCGACTGACGCGAAATATGGGGCTTACTGCATGGCTGGCCATTGCCATTGCCGTGTGTGGACTTCTGACCTTCTCTTTTGTCAAGAATTTAAAAACCCTTCGGGACGTGTCCCGGGAATTTATGAAGCCGTCCATGATGCAGGGAGAGCTTGTTGAGGACACCATTTTTATGGACCGATTCAGGGAGGCCGTGCTGCGGGTGGAGAACCAGAACAGAAACTGGTGGATTCCCCGGCTCGGGCTGAATGAAAGCCGTAGTATTGAGGAAAAACTGAAATCCCGGTATTGCCGTCAGTACCGCACGGCCTTCCTGACGGCCTATGATGACCAGATGTTCGAAAACATGGCAGGGGTTTCGGCGGAAACTCCCGATGCGGTCATGGCCCGGTATGTGGCCCATCTGGCAAGACGCATCAATCTGCTGCGTGCCCGAATGGCCGGAGAACGCCTTGATGATCTTCTGGACCATCCCCAGCCCGTTTTTAATACGGTGGCGGTGGGCGAGGACGCGGAGATGGCTTCGGATGTGAATCAGAAACTGACCAGCCTTTACCACTATTTTCTGATATGGCAGGCCGCCGATAAAGAGGTCCTGACCCGGGAAGTCAATGATCTGCAGGCATGGCTGAAACACCTGTTGACCCTTGACGGCGGAAATCTAAATTGGCTCATTCCGTGGGCCAATGCAGACACCGCCCTGGCGTCCGTCCATATGGCGGATTTTTGGGGCGGAAGCCTTCCTCAGGCGGGCAACCCGTCGATTTCTGCGGCATTTACGGCGGCGGGAAAGGAAAAAATTGAGGGGTTTCTGGCGGAGATCGAAGCCGCGCTCTATGATCCCCTGATTATTGCCGATAAAAAAATGGATTTTGAAAAATGGTATCCCCACGCGTATGTGACGGCCTGGCATGATTTTGCAGAAAGATTTCCGGAGGGCCGCAAAACCCTTAAAGACAAGGCGGCCTGGAAACGGGTGGTGGATTCCCTGGGTTCGGATCGCGACCCGTACCTGGCGTTGTTTGCAAAAATGGCTGTGGAACTGGCACCCTTTGAGCAAGACAGCCATGGGCCGGACTGGATGCGATTAATTGATGATTTTCAAAAAATACGGATTCAGGCCGCTGCCCTGGAAGCGGTGAGTGGCGAAAAAAAAGGGATTCTGGAAAAAGCATCCAAAAAAGTTGTTTCCACTTTTGACAAAATCGAAAAATCTACCGGCATCAGCGCCACAGCTGAAATAGAGGGGAGCGATCGGATGGTGGGGGCGGATGCATTCCGTGATTACAGGTCAGCGATTCAGGAGATGATTCCGGCATCTAGTGCCAGGCGTTTTGCCTATGAACTGGCCGTTGAAATGGGCGCTGATCCTGAAGCAACTGCCCCTGACAACGCATCGGCTGCTATCAGGGCATGGCAGGCAAAAACCCTGCTCCTGGACCATCTCATTGGTCCGGGGATGACATCTCAGCTCTCTTCAATGGCGGATTTGATCGCCGGCCCCCTGGATTTCATGCATGAATTTATTTTCCGGGAGACTGCCTGTCATCTGCAGGACACCTGGGCGTCGGAAGTTCTGCTTCCGGCGAGAAACGCGCCCGCGGATCAGGATCCGACCCTGCTTCTCATGGGCGAACAGGGCCTTGCCCGGCGGTTTATTGAAGGGCCGGCCCGTCCGTTTATCGGTCAAAACCTGGACGGCCGGTATTATGCAAAAGAGATATTCGGCCGGAGGATTGCCTTCCATGATCTGTTTTTGTCTTTTATCACCAAAGGCGCTGCTGCCGCGCGCCTGATGAATCAAACCTACAGCGTTTTTATCCTTTCGGATCCCACCGGCGCCAACCAGGATGCCAGGATCAGACCTCATGCCACAACATTGGAAATGCGGTGCGCGCCGGAAGGGTTTCAATTGGTCAATCACAATTATCCGGTGAGTAAAACCGTTGAATGGTCTGCTGCGACTTGTAACGATGTGACATTAAAAATTGATGTGGGCAGCACCATGCTGACAAAAGAATACAAGGGGTATCTGGGTTTTGCCAGGTTCATAAAAGAATTTGAAAATGATCAGCGTGTTTTTTTCCCCAGGGAATTCCCGGTCGAAGAATGGGCCCTTAAGGGCATGGGGGTGAAATATATTACGGTCAAATATCAGTTTAAAAACCACCAGCCCGTGCTTGACATCCTCCGTTCCGCGCCGGGAGACATAACAGAGGAAATTGCCCCGTGCTGGGAATAGGCAAACCACATAAAAAGTGGCAGTGGGGGGTCTGCGGCAAGCACCCGGTGGCGCGTGATTATTTTAAAATCAGCCGGTCCACTCCCGCTTTTGAGGCGTTTGAGAAGTGGGTTCAGCGGGGATATGCCGATGTTTCCAAAGACGCCGGCCACGATACGGCCGTGCGGTCCTGGCGATTCTGGGCAAAGGGCCTCAAAAAAGAGCTGATCGCAGGGCTTGTTAAAGACAGCTGCGATACCTTGGGCCGGCCGTTTCCGCTGCTGGTGGTGGGGGGTGGCATGCTGGACGGATGGGAACGGTACTGGGAATGCCTGCCGGTTTTTTTTGAGAAGCTTTGGGAAAGCCTGGAATATATGACCGCGCGGCGGATCGATGGGTTGTCTGATCTGGAAAATGGGGTGTTATCCATTCAATTGCCGGAAAATGATCCGCAGCGGTTTTGTGTGATCAAGGACACGCTGAGTCGCATTTTACCGGCATCTGACCCTGACCGCAGAATTTCGCAGCCGTCTGATGGTACATTTAAAGAACAGATGGCAGTTATTCCTATGGTTGAACTGGGAGAGCAGGGCTATTCTTCCCGGGCAGGGGCGTGGAGCGCCCTTTCCAAAGGTTATGCGGAGGAGGCGCCCAATGCGGTTTTTGTCGGCGGCACGGTGAAAAAACACTATGTGGTCTTTTTTCGCCGTCCCATCAATACGGCGGATTTTGCGTTTCTCTGGTCCCTGTAGAATATATAAATAATTGTTTTTATTAATTTTTATTTTTATGCTTCCATTACCTGCCGACAAAGCCAGCAAACCGCATGGTTTCCGGATAATTTTTTTATGGCTTTTTAAAGCATTTAATAATATTATAAATCGATAATGTTTGAGACGCTTTTTGAAAAGTTTCTTTCTCATGATCCCGGAAGGGCACTGACAACGTCTGACCCATCATAAGGTTAAAACAATGGATTTTCTTGCTCTGGGAAAAAATCCGATTTCTCCGGATCACCCGACGGGTTCTGATGCCCGGTACGAGCCTGATTTTGATCTGCTTCAGTCCGAGATCGATAAGCTGTCGTCTCCGTCGGCAGCGGAAGGCACGGACTGGAAAAAGGTTCATGACACGAGCGTTAAAATCCTGTCTGAAAAATCCAAGGACCTTTTTGTTGCCTGCTGCCTGTGTGTCAGTCTGATACATCTCCGCCGCATCGACGGTTTGGCAGATGGACTGGCCGTTCTTCATGAGATGACCACCCATTATTGGGACGATCTGTTCCCGCCCAAAAAAAGGATGCGGGGCCGTCTGGGCGCGATTGAATTCTGGATCGAGAAAACCGAATCTGTTTTGGAAGCCGCTGCTGAAGATGTCGGGGACAGTACCCGGTGGGAGGAAATCAGGGAGCATCTTGGCGGTCTTATCGCGTTTTTAAACGACGTGTTGCCCGAACCGCCGCTTTTTACCCCCATTGAACGCCAGGTGCAAAGACTGGCCCAGGGAGCTGACACCGGAGAAAAAGTATCTGGCAGCGAATCCGAAGATGTCGCAAAAGATCAGGCCCCGCCGGCAAAACAAAGGGCTGCGGCTATGAATCAGCCGCCGCCAACAACTGACGTAAAACCAGCTGCCTCGTCCGTAAAAACCGGTGACGTCCCAAAAACCGGCGCCCCTGAAAAAGATCCCAGGAAAATTGTCCAGCAGGGATTTCAGAGCCTGCGGCAGGCGTCAAGCCTTATTTTTGAAGAAAACCCCAAAGATCCCTCGGCATACCGGTACCGGCGGATTGAGGCTTGGGCAAAAGTGTCCGGATTGCCGCCGGTCATCGGCGATAAGACCCAGGTTCCCCCCCCGCCTCCCCATGAAATTCAGAATATCATGGATTTGAGAACCAGCAGAAGCTGGCAGTTTCTGCTCCGCGCGGCCGAGCATAAAGTGTCCCAGTTTATTTTCTGGCTGGATTTGAACCGGTTTGTGGCTGAATCGCTGATCAATCTGGGAGAAGAATATATCAGCGCCCATAAGGTGATCTGCGATGAAACCGCCTTTCTGCTGCATCGACTGAAAGGCCTGGACAGAATGGCCTTTGCAGACGGCACCCCGTTTGCCGATTCGGAAACCAGAGCGTGGATTGGCAGGCTGTCTTTAGGTGGCGGTGCCTCGCCAATGGAACAAATTTTAGTGCCAAAAGGTGATCGGGGATCGGAACAAGATGACAAGATGGGCGAAATTATTCAAAAGGCGCAGGAACTGGTGCAAAAGATGCAGACCGCTGAAGCGGTGGGGCTGATTCACGGAGAGCTTTCCCGATGCCCGTCCCAGAAAGCGTCGCTTTTGTGGCGCATGGCTTTGTGTCGGATTCTTCTGGGATCGGATAAAAAGTCCCTGGTGCTGCCCCACCTGGAGCTGATCATCCGGGATGTTGATCGTTACCGTCTGGAGGCATGGGACCCGGAACTGGCCCTGGATGCATTGAAAACAATATGGTCCGGATATGCTTCTTTCAGCGACAAACAATACAAGGACAAGACTCTGGAAATAATGACGCGCATGGCAAAAATCGACCCGGTGGTGGCAATGCGGCTGGGAGCGTAGGATTTTAAGGCCTGAGTTGAGCGCTTTAAATTTTGAACCTTAACATTGGTCAACATCCTTAATTTGAAACAAAAATAATTCGTTCAAAATTTAAAACGCTCAATTTAGGTAAGGGTATCATGGAGCTTAATATGAACATCAGCAAACAGCAGAATGAAAGGGGGATCTAATGGCAAAAGAAGGGTCTGTTGCCCCGAAAGAAAGGGTGAATATTGTCTATCGGCCAGCCACCGGAGATGCCAAGGAAGAGGTCGAGCTGCCGCTGAGGATTCTGGTGATGGGGGATTTTACCCAAAGTCCGGATGATCGGATGCTTGAGGAACGGGAACCCATCAATATAGACAAGGATAATTTTAATGAAGTCCTGAAGGAGCAGCATATCGGACTGAACCTGACAGTGCCCAATAAAATTTCAGGGGAGCCGGATGATGAGTTGAGTGTTAATCTCAATTTTGAATCCATCAAGGATTTTGAGCCCGAGGCCATTGCCAGAAAGACGCCGGAACTCAAAAAGCTCCTGGAATTAAGAGAGGCCCTGACCGCGTTGAAGGGGCCGCTCAGCAATGTCCCGGCATTCCGGAAGAAATTGCAGGAGCTGGTCAAGGATGAGGCGGCCCGGGAACAATTGTTGAAAGAACTCGGCGTTCAAGAAGAATAACAAAGGAGGATCGTATGCCTGAAGAACAAGAACAGAGTGTTTCTGCCGCTGAACAAACAACCGAAGCGCAGCCGTCCCTTCTGGAAGATATTGTACAGGCCACCAAACTGAAACCCAGTGATGAATCTTACGGGCTGGCCAAAAAAGGCGTTGAAGCGCTGATCGCTCAGCTGATCGAACCCGGCAAAAAAGTGGACAAGGTGTCTAAGGCGGATGTGGATGAAATGATTGCCGAGATTGACAATAAACTCAGTCTTCAGCTGGATGCGATTTTACACAACCGGCAGTTTCAGAAACTGGAGTCCGGATGGCGATCCCTGAAATATCTGGTGGACAAGACGGATTTCCGGGAAAATATCAAAGTTGAGATCCTGAATGTCAGCAAAGAAGACCTGCTGGAGGATTTTGAGGATGCGCCGGAAATTCCCAAGTCCGGTCTCTATAAAACCGTGTATACGGCGGAATACGGCCAGTTTGGCGGCAAGCCCTATGGAGCCATGATCGGTAATTATGACTTCGGTCCCGGACCCCAGGATATCAAATTGCTCCAGAATATCGCAAGCGTTGCGGCCATGGCCCATGCGCCGTTTATCGCCGCAGCGGGTCCTGAATTTTTCGGGCTGGACGATTACATCGGTCTGCCCCAGCTCAAGGATCTCAAGTCCATTTTTGAAGGGCCCCAGTACACCAAGTGGCAGTCATTCCGGGAAAGCGAAGACGCGAGATATGTGGCCCTGACCCTACCCCGGTTTTCCCTCCGGTTGCCCTACGGACCGGATACCCAGCCGGTAAAAGCGTTTAATTACGATGAAAATGTGTCTGCCAGCCATGAAGACTATTTGTGGGGTAACACGGCGTTTACCTTTGCCACCCGATTGACGGACAGTTTTGCCAAATACCGGTGGTGCGCCAATATTATCGGACCCATGGGCGGCGGGGCGGTGGAGGATTTACCGCTTCACCAGTATGAGGCCATGGGCGCGGTTCAAACCAAAATTCCCACGGAAGTGTTGCTTTCCGAGCGTCGGGAGTTTGAACTGGCCGAAGAAGGCTTTATCGGCCTGACCATGCGAAAGGGAAGCGACAACGCGGCGTTTTTTTCCGCCAATTCCGTGCAGAAGGCCAAAAATTTCGGTATCAGCAAGGAAGGCAAGGCAGCGGAGCTAAATTACAAGCTGGGACTGCAGCTTCCGTATATGCTGGTGATCAACCGGCTGGCCCATTATCTCAAGGTGATTCAGCGTGAGAATATCGGCACCTGGAAGGAACGCGCCGACCTTGACCGGGAACTCAACGAATGGATCCGGCAGTATGTGGCGGACCAGGAAAACCCGAGCCCCGCGGTGAGAAGCCGGCGGCCCCTGCGTCAGGCCCAGGTCACTGTGGAGGACGTGGAGGGCGAACCCGGATGGTATCGGGTGGGATTAAAGGTGCGGCCTCATTTTAAATACATGGGCGCCAGTTTTACCCTTTCCCTGGTGGGCAAGCTGGATAAGGATTAAGCAAGGGTTTACAGCTTCTGTAAAACAAAAAAGAAAATACTTTTACCCAAAGTTTTGCCGGAACCGGCCCGCGTTATTGTTTTTAACAAACCATGCATCATTTAAAAAAAAGGAGGACAGGCCATGCCAACCCCGTGTTTTATGACCATTGAAGGGTCGAATCAGGGTCCCATCACCCAGGGCGCATTTACCGAAGACAGTGTGGGCAACACCTACCAGGAAGGTCATGAAGATGAAATTCTGGTCCAGGCGTTTGATCATACGGTGACGGTTCCCACGGATCCCCAGAGCGGCCAGCCCACCGGCCAGCGGGTGCACAAGCCCCTGACCATCACCAAAGTGTTTGATAAAAGCTCGCCCCTTCTGTACGCCGCACTCACCACTGGTGAGAGGCTAACCACCTGCCAGATCAAATGGTATCGCACCAGTGTGACCGGCACCCAGGAACATTATTTTACCATTGCACTGGAAGATGCCATTATTACCAATATCCGGGCCCGGATGCCCAACTGCCAGGATCCTGCCATGTCATCTTTCACCCATCTGGAAGATGTTTCCTTCTCCTACCGCAGAATTACCTGGACCCATGAAGTTGGCGGCACGGAAGGAACTGATGATTGGCGAGCGCCGGTTGTTTAGCAGATGACAAGCGATGACGGGCACTGTCTGGAAACGGAATGAGAGAAGAGCGGCTAATTGAGCGCATCCGGCAGCGGGCGAAGCAGCCGGACCGGAGCACCACGGAAGATCCGAAAAAAATCATTTCGTCGATTCTGAGGCATCTGGTGCGGGTGCTGAATACCCGGCAGGGCGGGGTCCAGATTGCACCGGACTACGGTATGCCGGATTTAACGGATTATCTTCGCGGATATCCGGCAAGCCTCCGGGACGTGGAAAAATCCCTGCGCCAGACCATTGTCAAATATGAGCCCCGTTTAAAATCCGTGCGGGTGAAATTCGTGCCCCGGGAGGACGACCTGCTTTCCCTGAACTTTCAGATCGTTGCCAGGCTGGCCGGGGGATACCCGGATCAGCCGGTAGTGTTTGAGAGCCAGATGGGGGCAGACGGTAAAATCAGCATCAGGGGATAGGCTTTGTTGAACCGATATTTTCAACAGGAAATCAGCAATTTAAAAGAGCTGGGCGCGGAATTTTCTGAAGCCCATCCTGCCATTGCGCCCATGCTGAGCGGTCCGTCTGCTGACCCCGACGTGGAGCGGCTTCTGGAAGGGGTGGCCTTTTTAACGGCCATGCTTCGCCAGAAACTGGATGATGAGTTTCCGGAGATTATTCATGAACTGGTCCATCTGATCTGGCCCCATTATTTGCGGCCGGTGCCGTCCGCCACGATCATGGCGTTTGCTCCCAAGCCCTCTCTCAAACAGTCTTTGAAAATTCCAGCCGGTGTTCATGTCGCGTCGGTGCCGGTGGATGGCACGCCGTGTCTTTTCCAGACCTGTTATGACGTGGATGTCCATCCGGTCAGGCTGATGGATGCGTATTTTAAAGAGGCCCCCGGACGTTCGCCGGCAATTTCCGTTCAGATGGAAATCACCGGCCCCCGGCTTAACGACTGGCATCCTGGTCATTTGCGGTTTTTTCTGGGGGGAGATTTTTCAGGTGCAGCCGACCTCTATGCGCTGTTGCTGCGCAGGCTGCGGCAGATTGTCATCACACCCCACGAAGGCGGAGAGGCGCTGATATTGTCCCCGGATGAGCTTCGGCCTGCCGGATTTTCGCAAAACGAAAGTCTTTTCCCCTATCCATCGAATTCGTTTCCGGGATACCGCATTCTTCAGGAATATTTTGTGCTTCCGTCCAAGTTTCTTTTTCTGGATCTTTTCGGCTGGGAGCGGTGGAAAAACCGGGGAAGCGGCAATACATTCGAGGTTACATTTGAACTGGGAGATGTTTCCGGACACCTTCCCAAAGTGAACAAGAGCAGTTTTTGCCTGTTTGCGTCACCTGCGGTGAATATTTTTTCCAATGACGCCGACCCGATACGCCTGGACCATCGGAAAAGAGATTATCTGGTCCGCCCTTCGGGGCAAAACCCCCGGCATTACCAGGTGTATTCCGTTGAAAAAGTGACCGGATTTGTTCAGGGAACGGCAAAGGAAAAAACGTACGCACCCTTTGACATGTTTTCCGCGGCCCATTCGGATGTACCGGTGTATTATTCCCGCCTGCGGCATTCCCCGGTGAATTCTGGTCTGGATGTATATTTGTCCTTCACCTATCCCCCGGGCGCCGAACTCAATAAAACAGAGATCATTTCCGCAAAAATTCAGTGCACCAACGCCAGTCTGCCGGAGGGGCTTCAGACAGGGGATATCTCCCAGCCTACCAGCACCTCTCCCGAACTGGCGACATTTAATAATATCACGCCGCCCACAAACAATATTCTTCCGCCCCTTGGAAAAAATCTCCTGTGGCGGCTGCTCTCCCATTTGTCACTCAACTACCTATCCCTGGCATCCGCCGAAAACCTGAGAACCATTCTGGAACTCTATAATTTTGAAGAAACCCGGGATAAAAGCGGGTTTATTGCGAATCAGAAGCGCATCGCCGGCATTGAACAGGTGACCGCCAGACGGTCCGACCGGCTGGTGAACGGGATGATGATGCGCGGTCAGGATATTCTGATGAAAGCCCGGCTGGACCATTTCACGGGGTTTGGCGATTTCTTTCTTTTTGGCAGTATCCTGGATTATTTTTTAGGAAACTATGCTTCCATCAATACCTATACGCGGCTGTCGGTCCATGAGACAGTCCGGGGAGATGACTATCAATGGCCGGCCCGGTTAGGCGCGCATCCGCTGGTATGAGATCGGAACTGAAACTGGATTTGCTGAAAGAGGGCCACTCTTTTTCATTTTTTCAGGCCATGCGGCTGCTGCATTTATTACATGTAAAATCCACGGCCGAACCATCCGGGCAGGGTGCCGGCAAGATTCCGGTCTGGATCCGGCCCAATCTCTCCCTTGCCTTCCCCAAAGCGGATGTGGAAGCCATTTTGGAAAACAGCGACGCCGCCGGCGCCCGGTTTCAAATGCTGGTGAATTTTTTGGGATTGTACGGCACGTCATCTCCGCTGCCGGTATTTTATACAGAGGATCTGATTGATGAGGCCGCAGATGATGAATCCGCTGCCAGGGAGTTTGTGGACATCATCAATCAGCGGATTTACCAGTTACTTTATGACTGCTCAACCAAATATCACCAGGCATTTAAAATTGTTGAACAGGGAAACGATGGGTATGCACAGCGGCTTTTCTGTCTCCTGGGCGTCGGCCATCCAAACCTCTACGCCGGGATTCCGGATCCCTCCCGACTGGTCCGGTATCTTGGACTTTTTACCCAGATGCCGAAATCCGCACTGGGCCTTGAGACCATTTTAAAAGATGCCCTGGGCGGTATGGCCGTAACGGTGATTCCCTGTATTGAACGACGGGCAAAAATTCCCGAAGACCAGAAACTGGCTTTGGGGTCAGGGGCTCATCGCTTGGGAAACAACTGTTTTCTGGGAGAACAGATCGTGGATCGCATGGGAAAATTCAGGGTACGGATCGGTCCGCTGGATAACAGAAAGTTCAGTGATTTTTATCCGGGCAGCGACAGTTACAACCAGGTGGCCCTTCTGGTCAATATGTATGTGTTGGACGCACTGGAATATGACATGGAAGTCATTCTCGCACACGGTCAGGCAAAAACCGTGTGTCTTGGGGATGGTTCCCGCTCGGAACTCGGGCTGAACACCTGGGTGTTTTCCGGCCGGGAAGTCGGGGAAGTCAGGACCTATTACCGGCCGGACGTTCCGGCATCACGCTAATTTTAAACTCTTCATCCGGCTTTTCTGCGCCGGCCAGGAGGTCAGCCAATGATTACCGTGGACATCAAATCACTTTTGGGGCGTTTGAACGACCTCTGTACCAGAAGCCTTGAGGCGGCTGCGGGGCTTTGTGTTTCCCGCACCCATTATGAAGTGACGCTCGAGCATATGCTGTTGAAGCTGCTTGAAAGCCCTCAGAGCGATCTTCCGACGATCCTGCGTTATTTTGAAATTGATCCCTCGCGGCTGAAAAAAATTACGGACCGGACCCTTGAGAGCCTAAAAACCGGGAATGCCGCAAAGCCGGTATTTTCTCCGCTGCTGATGGATTGGTTTCAGGAAGCCTGGCTGGTTGGGTCCATTGACCTGGGGGAAAACCGTATCCGGTCCGGCGCCATGATTCTGGCCTTACTGAACCGGCCGGCCCAGTTTTCTTCCGGAGAATGCGCGGATCTGTTGCGCACCATCAGCAGAGATGCGCTGTTGTCCAGGTTCCGGGAGATCGTCAAAGGGTCTGATGAAGAAGGGGCTGTGCCCCGGGAGGTCTCTGAAGATGCACATCTGCCGGCGGATGCCACGGCCCTGGGACGGTTTTGCGTGGATTTCACCCGGAAAGCAAGAGACGGCGAAATCGATCCGGTGTTTGGCAGGGACCGGGAAATCCGGCAGATGGTGGATATACTGGCCCGCCGGCGGAAGAATAACCCCATTGTGGTCGGGGAGGCAGGTGTCGGAAAAACAGCGGTGGTGGAAGGGCTGGCCCTTCGGGTGGTGGAAGAAGACGTGCCGGATTTACTGCGGGATGTGTCGATTCTGGGCCTTGACATGGGGCTGCTCCAGGCCGGGGCCGGCATGAAAGGAGAATTTGAGAACCGGCTGAAATCCGTGATCACGGAAATTAAATCATCGGAAAAACCGATTATTTTGTTTATTGATGAGGCCCATACCCTGATCGGCGCGGGGGGGTCCGCCGGTATGAGTGATGCGGCCAATTTATTAAAGCCCGCCCTGGCCCGGGGGGAGTTGAGAACCGTGGCTGCCACCACCTGGTCGGAATATAAAAAATATTTTGAAAAAGACGCGGCCCTGGCCCGGCGGTTTCAGCTGGTAAAGCTGGATGAGCCGTCCGAAGAAACCGCCGTAGTGATTTTGCGCGGCTTAAAAAGCAAATACGAAGAAACCCATCATGTGGCGGTGCGGGATGATGCCATCCGGGCGGCTGCGGAGCTCTCCAGCCGCTATATTTCCGGGCGCCAGCTTCCGGATAAGGCTGTTGATCTGCTGGACACTGCGGCGGCCCGGGTCAAGGTGCTGCTCACGGCCAAACCCGATGTGATCGAGGATAAGGAACGATCCATTCAGAATTTGGAACGCGAGAAAAAGGCCCTGGTACGGGACCAGCTCAATGGATTTAACATAGATGCGGAGCGGCTGGCTGAAATTGATCAGCATCTTGAGGATTTGAAATCAGAGATTGCAGAGTTAACCGACCGGTGGACCAGTGAAAAGACCCTGGCAAGGCAGATTATCGATCTCCGCAGATCCCTGTTTGCGCTGAAAAGCTCGGAAGACCCGTCCGCGGATACGGAAAAAGCGCTGTCCGCCCAAATGGATACCGCGGTCAAAGAACTTGCTGCGCTTCAAAAAGAATATACCCTGGTGCATACGGAGGTGGATCCGGATGTGGTATCCAAGGTGGTGTCGGACTGGACCGGGGTGCCCCTGGGAAAACTCATGCGGGATGAAGCCGCAAATATCATTCATCTGGAAGAAAACCTGAAACAGCGGATCAAAGGGCAGGATGAGGCCCTGGGGCGAATTTCCGAGGTGATCAAATCCGCCAAAGCCGGCATTAGAGATCCGGCCCAGCCCCTGGGCGTGTTTTTACTGGTGGGGCCATCCGGGGTCGGCAAGACCGAAACCGGTCTGGCTATTGCGGATCTTCTGTTCGGCGGTGAGAATTTTATGGTGACCGTGAATATGAGTGAATTTCAGGAAAAACATACCGTCAGCCGGTTGATCGGCTCTCCGCCCGGTTATGTGGGGTTCGGAGAAGGCGGGGTCCTGACTGAAGCGGTCCGCCAGCGGCCGTATTCCGTGGTGCTTCTGGATGAGGTGGAAAAAGGCCATCTGGAAGTGCTGAATTTGTTTTACCAGGTGTTTGATAAGGGGATGCTGTCAGACGGCGAAGGCCGCCTGATCGATTTTAAAAACACGGTGATTTTTCTGACCAGCAACCTGGCCACGGACGTTATCACGGAAATGACTACTGGTGAGGAAACCCTGCCGTTAGATGTCATCAGCCAGGCGGTGCGGCCCATTTTGAGTAATCATTTCAAGCCCGCGCTGCTGGCCCGGATGACGGTACTGCCGTATCTCACGTTAAAAACCGATATTTTAAAGGATATTGTGGCCCTGAAATTGAACAAGCTGGTGAAACGGCTTTTGGAAACCCACAAGATGACGCTCACTTATGCGGATGATGTGGTGGCTCAGATCGCGGCCCGCTGCACGGAAGTGGAGACCGGCGCGAGAAATATCGATTACATCGTCTCCGGCAGTATCATGCCGCGCCTGTCCCAGGAAATTCTGGCCCGGATGGCCGGAGAAGCGATGCCGTCCCATGTGCATCTCGGGCTGTCAAAAGACGGGACGTTTGACATCAGTTTTAAGGGAAATGCGCCAGTTTAAAGGGGCTGCCAGATGACAACCTATCAGGAACAGAAAAATTTTACGTTTGTTTCAGATGCCTGCCCGGAAGAGACCTTTGATGTTGTCAGGTTTAAAGGCACGGAACGCATTTCAGGACTTTATGAATTTGACATCACCCTTGCATCTGATGATCCGGACATTGATGTCCGGTCAGTACTCCAGAATCCGGCAACATTCAGGATTGTAACACCGGATGCGGAACTGCCGGTCTACGGCATCATGGCCCGGTTTGAGCAGCTTCAGGAAGTGGATGACCATGTTTTTTACCGCGGCATCCTGGTGCCCCGTCTCTGGCAGGCGACCCTGGCCCGGGACAATGAGCTTTTTCTGGAGAAAAATGTCCGGGACATCATTGAAGACATACTGGTCCAGACCGGGTTGACCAGTAGTGATTATGACATCCGGCTGACTGCTGAATATTCAGTGTGGGAATATATCTGTCAGTATCAGGAATCGGATTTTTCCTTTGTTTCCCGGCGCATGGAACGGGAAGGCATTTATTATTATTTTGAGCAGACGGAAAACGGGGACAAGCTGATCGTAACCGACAGTTCCACCTCTCACGCCAATATTCCGGGGCAGGCGACCATGAATTATATTCCGCCCTCGGGTTTTGCGCCCCCGGAAGAAGATGCCGTCCGGTCGTTTATCTGCCGGCATCAGATCCTTCCGGCCCGGGTGGTGCTGAAAGATTACAATTATCGACGGCCCACCCTTGATCTTCGGGGGGAAGCGGATGTGGATGCCGCCGGCGGCAGGGGCACGGTGTATATCTACGGCGAGCATTTCAAAACCACGGAAGAAGGAAATGCCTTGGCCCGGGTCCGGGCCGAGGAGCTGCTGAGCCGGGAGCAGGTGTTTTATGGTGAGAGTACGGCAGCCCATCTTCGGCCCGGATACATTTTTGAACTGGCCGGCCATTACCGGGACAGCTATAACCAGCGCTATCTGGTCCTGGATGTCAGTCATAAGGGTCGCCAGACACGGTTTTTGTCCCAGGGGGCGTTTGAAGAAGGGGTTTCAGGGGAAGAAGGGCCTGGATATGTGAATCAGTTTTCGGCCATTCCGGCGGATGTTCAGTTCCGGCCGGAGCGCAAGACCCAGCGGCCCCGGATAAATGGCACCATGAATGCCACCATTGACGCGGCCGGCGACGGCCAGTATGCGGAGATTGATGATGAAGGCCGCTATAAAGTGGTTCTGCCGTTTGACCAGAGCGGAAACTCCAAAGGCCGGGCATCCCGGTGGTGTCGAATGGCGCAGCCTTATGCGGGAGCCAATTACGGTATGCATTTTCCGCTGCATAAAGGAACGGAGGTATTATTAACCTTTATTGACGGTGATCCGGACCGGCCGATTATTTCCGGCTCAGTGCCGAATCCCGACACCATGAGTCCGGTCACCGGCGGAAATCAGACCAAAAGCGTGATCCGGACCGGTGGCGGCAATCAGATCGCCATTGAGGATTCTAACGGCGGCCAGCAGATTCATTTGTCCTCGCCAACCCAGGGTTCCATTATTTCACTTGGCGCACCGAATGAGGGAAATATTTATTTCAAGACAGCGGGCAATCAGGTTGTTAAGGTGGATAGCACGAAAGATGAGAATGTTAAAGGTGATGTAACGGTTAAATATGGAGGTTCAGAAACCATCGAAGTCACCGGAGGGGTGAAAATCACTTACCATAATAACGCAGTTACGAAAACCGTCGGCACCACGACGGAAGATTTTATCGGGCACAAGAAATCAACTTCCCATGCGACCGCCGAAGAAATATTTATTGGTGATAAAACATCCTTCATGCAGGGCAATACCCAGGAAAAATATGTGGGAACAAAAGTTAGTCATAACCTTGCTGCAACCGAAGAAAAGTTTTTTGGTGTCAAAACAGCTTTCTGTGCGGCTGCCGCCTTTGAAAATTTTGTAGGGATCAAGTCTGAGATATGTGCCGCATTGCATCTTAGTCGATCCGCTGTTAAAAATCTTTTAGAGGCGCCAATTAATGAGATTGATGGTAAAGCCGGGGTTAAAATCACCTGCGGCGGCAGTTCCATTGTGATGACCCCGGGGTCAATTAAGATCAAATCAGGTCAGATTACACTTGAATCAGGCGGGGCAGAAGTGCGATTAGGCGGAAATATTGTGCTTGATGGAGAGACTAAAGTTACAGAAGATACAAAGGTCTATGGTAAGTTTGAATCAACAGGGAAGTTGTCAAACCCGAGTATATCAAGCAGTTAATAGTCGGGAATTTTATGGAAATTATTAACCAGACGCCTTTCTTGTTTGCCCCCATTGCCGGCCGAATCGGATTTCCCGGCCATAGCCTGACCCTTATCGTCAAAGGAACATTCGATCTGGTCCCTCAGGGAACGGCAAAAATTTCAGAAGAACAATTGTACCCCACCGGAGACCTCCTGTATCCGGACGATGACGAAGGGCAGGGGAGCCGGTTCTATGAATCGGATTTTGCTTTTTATAAGCCCCGGGCCGATCTGCTTCTCGTTGGACAATGCCATGCGCCGGGGGGTCGGCCGGTGCCGGCCTGTAAGGTCAGCTTTGGGGTAGGCGGGCATTCCAAAACATTAGGCGTTTTTGGCGATCGGCGCTGGAATCCCCTCTCCCGGACCATTTCTGATCCCAAACCGTTTACCCGGATGACATTGCGCTATGAAAACAGTTTCGGCGGTCCCGAATTTGAGAAAAATCCTGTGGGAAAAGGTGCCGATAAAATTAAGGCGCCCGACGGCTCAACAAAATGGCCCCTGCCCAATATCGAAGCGTTAAATGATCTGGTAGATTCCCCGGGCAGTCGGCCGGAGCCGGCCGGTTTCGGTCCTCTTGGCAGTTTCTGGCTACAGCGACGGTCAAAGCTGGGGACCTATAAGGGGAACTGGCTAAAAGACCGATGGCCCTGGTATCCGATGGATTTTGACTGGGGACATTTTAATGCGGCCCCGGCCGACATGCAGGCGGAAGGCTATCTCAAAGGAGATGAACCGCTTTTCTTTGAAAACCTGCATCCGGATTTTTCCACCTATCACAGCCGGCTGCCGTCAATCAGGCCCAGATTGTTTGTGAATAAAAAAGAGCTCACAGATCAGGAGGGCTTTCAGTTTATGGAGCCGAAGCTCAATCTCGACACCTTGTGGGTGGATATGGAAGCGGAAACCCTGGTGCTGGTCTGGCGGGCGGTGATATCGGTTTTATCGGAAGATGATGATGAAATTTCAGATGTCTTTATTGCTGCTGAAAAGCTGGAAGATTCCCCTCAAACCAAAGAATTTTACCACGGGCTTTTTTTAGAGCAGTCTCTTGAACAAGACAAAATATCTGGGGAAGACATAGACGCCAGTGATGAGGCAACGCCATTCAACGACGATATTGATATTGAAGAAGAGATGAGAAAAGCGGATGCGGAAATTCGGGACGCCCTCATCGCCGCCGGTGTTGATCCGGACCGGGAGCTTCCGGAACCCACGGAAGCGGACCGCCGGGAAGAGGCTAAACTTCTAGAGGAACTGGGCATCGAACAAGAGACGCCGGAAACAATTCTGACCCGGGAACGGGTGATGGAAAAAATCGCAAGGGGTGAGGGGCTTTCCGGAGAAGATTTGAGCGGCAGGGATTTGTCTGGACTGGATCTCTCCGGACTGGATATGCGCGGCGCAAATTTCAGGGATGCGATCCTGGACAACGTGAATTTAAAAGCATCAAATTTGTCCGGAGCTGATTTCAGCCGCGCCACCTTATTTAAAGCCGATCTGTCATCTGCTGATTTGAAAGCAGCACTGCTAAAAGATGCGGATTTTACGGAATCCACACTCGCTGGCGCGGATCTAAGGGATGCGGATTTACGCGATGCGGTGTTTGAACAGGCAGACCTGAATCACGTCCTGTTAGACGACTGCAATGCGGAAAACGCTATCTTTTGTGAAGCAGATCTCACCGGAACCTCTTTTGCAAACAGCCGGTGCCGGGCCGCGGATTTTTCAAAAAGCAATTTGTCCGGCGCCAGTTTGATGAATGCGGTGCTGGTGGATGCCAGTGTGGAAGATGCACAAGGACCGGGCATCAACATGACGGGTGCGGATTTGTCCGGACTCAGGGCCGCCGGGAAAACCGATTTTACGGGTGGGAATTTTCAAAAGGCGGTCGGCCCGTATTCAATCTGGGAAAATGCTGTGCTTGATCAGGCGGATTTTTCCCTGTCCGTCATGGAAGGGGCTAATTTTGCGTCCGCATCCTTACAATCTGCCAGTTTTGTCGGCGCGGACCTGAAATACGCGCGGCTTTCAAAAACCAATTTGCGCCAGGCCCGGTGCATGACCATGAATCTGTTTGAAGCCAGTCTTGAAAAAGCAGACCTCACAATGACGGATTTCCGGGCATCCAACCTTTATGGGGCGGAATTTCTGGATGCCCTGATTAACAAGACAGTGCTTGATTATGCCAATCTTAAAATGACCAAGCTGGCCAGACAATAATGGATCTTTCTTCGCGAGACCAGATCAGAGAATATGTCGCAAGCGACCATCCCATTGAAAACCAGATGTTTTCAGGGATGACTCTGGCCGGGTTGTCTCTGAAAAAAGCGGTCCTTACCCGTGTGGTGTTTGACGACACGAATTTAAGTGCAGCGGTTTTTGCAAAAAGTATTCTGTCAGATGTCATGTTCAACAATGTGGATCTGAAAAAAGCCCGTTTTTCCGGGGTTAAATTAACCGGCGCCATGTTTGTGAATTGCGATTGTGAAAACACGGTTTTTGAAAACTGTGATCTGTCCGGTGCCATGTTTATGATTGATAATAAACCGGTAAAAGATCCCGCAGTCGTTGAAACGGATTTTAAAGCCGTCGGTATCCGTGATCAGGACATTGACGCCCTGAAAAAATCAGGATTTCATGGACTGGCAAAAGGCCGAATGATCCTTTCCAAAGCCGGATTTGAAGGGTCTCTCCTTTGCGGCGCCCGGTTTTGGGGTGCCGATTTAAAAAATGCCAATTTTACATCTGCTGATCTTTCGGCAGCGGAGTTTGAAAATTGTCTCCTCGCAAAATCAGATTTTAAATATGGAAATTTAACGCGGACCATTTTCAAGAACTGTGATTTAACAGATGCTGGTTTCAGGAAAGCGGAATTAATTCAGTCTGAGTTTGCACGGTCTTTTTTTTCAAATGCCGATTTCCATGCCGCCCGGTTTGAAAAAGTGTCCATCTCCGAATCTGATCTGACACTGATGAATGATTTATTGCCGATGGATCTGGCCGGGTGCCGGTTAACGAAGTGCCGCATGGCCGGCATGAATTTATCGGATAAAAATTTAAATGAAACGGAAATCAGCCAGACCGACCTGACCGGGGTCTCTTTTCAGGGGGCGGAGCTAAAAGATGCGGTTTTTTCTGAATCAGTGTTTGAGAACAGCGATCTCAGCGGACTGGATTTATCCGGTGCGGACTTTTCTGATGCACAAATGGCAGGTGCCCGGTTTTCCGGAAGCAACCTCACGGATGCGGATTTTGTTAATGCTCACCTTGCCCATGCCGATTTCCGGGGCGCTCGAATGGAAAACACGGCATTTGCCGGTGCGGATTTGACTGAGGCGGATTTTTCCGGGGCCCTTTTAACCAGTTGCGAGATGGCGGGTGCTGTTATAGATGGAATGAATCTGAGCAACACGAAAATTACATCCACAGATTTTGAAGGAGTTGATTTTTCCCGGACCGTTCTGAAGAATACCGCTTTTTGGGTGTGCAACCTGCGCAAGGCAAGCTTCAAAAAAATGGATTTAAGGGGATTGGATTTTACGGATGCGGATTTTGGTGAGGCTGATCTTACGTCCGCCCGGCTGGATAACAGCAATTGTCATCAGGCCTGCTTTGAAAAAGCCCTTCTCCGGTCCTGTGTGTTCAACAATGCCCGCTGCCATACCAGTGACTTTTCCGGCGCGGATCTCGAAAATGCCTCTTTCAAAAAAGCCGATTGCCGGTGCGCCCGGTTTGACCATGCCAGATTGCAAAATGCAGACTTCAGCGCCGCAAGAATGGATCGGGGAGAATTCAACCATGCCGACTGCACAGGGGCCCGGTTCACCTATGCCCGGCTTCCCTATGCTGTTTTCGCCCATGCGCTTCTGCAAAATGCGGATTTTTCCGGGGCGGACCTGACCCAGTCGGTTCTTCACAGAATCAGGGAGCAGGGAACAAACTGGAAAGGAGCGGTCCGGGCTCTGGCGGAATATACGGATCAGGGCCTGGCCGATGCGGAGGACTGGAAACCGCCGGCACCGACATAGCCGGCGACCGGATGGTCGTGTTGCCGGCATGTGGTTGCTGCAGTTAATATCAAGGAGGGGATATGCACAATATCGCCAAAATATATGAAAAGCGTGTTTTTGAAAAATATCTGGGACCAGGCCGGGTAATCAAAGCTGATTCCGCCGATGGCATGCTGCAAATTAAGTTGACCGGCCGGGAATATCAAACAGAAATTACGGCAAGGCCTATGGTTTCTTCCTCTCCGCTCCCGTCGACAGGCGATAACGTGCTGGTGATGGAAGACGGCACTGGGGACTTTTTTGTGATCGGTATCCTGACTCGGGCAGCATCTGATTTTTCTCAAGACCGGTTGCAGACAGCAAACGGCGCATTCGCAGCCATTGTCCGGTCTGAAAAAGGTGAGACCTTGAATGTTTATTCGGAATCCAACGCGCTTTTATTTGAATATGATCCAATGTCAAAAAAAGCCCGGCTTTTTTCAGAATCGGAAAATGTGGTATTTGAAGCGCCCGGAGGAGATATAGAAATCGCCGCCGCCGGCAGCATCCGTTTAAAAGGACATCATGTGGAAGTGTCCGGCACATCCGGCATTGACTTTTCCGCCGGCAAAATGGTTGAGACCCTGAAGACGGCCCTTACGCTTTTGCCGGGGAAAATGGACGTGTCCGCTCAGGAAATAAAAATATCTGCCCGCAGGGCTAGTCTATTTCTTGATGAGGCAAGAAATATTCTTAAATCAGCATTTTATAAAATAGGCACCGTGAAGCTGCTGGCCGATAAAATGGAGACCACGGCGTCGACTCTGGTGGAGAAGACAAAAAATACCTATCGGACCATGGAAAACCTGAACCAGGTAAAGGCGGGCCGGATGCGGGTGCTGGTTCACAAAGCATTTCATTTGAAAAGCAAATCTTCGGTGATCAAAGCGGAAGATGACGTGAAAATTAAAGGCGAAAAGATTCATCTGGGCTGAGAAGAACGATAGGAGCAAATAAATATGGTTGCGATATTTCCCGCGTCCACCAAAGGGGGAGGGGATGCACTGGGCGCTCCGGATGTGTGTCTCACGCCGGCGCCGCCGGCTCCGAGTCCGGTGCCCACGCCGTATCCCAACAAAGGATCGGTCAGCCAGGCCAGCAAAACCTCCACTAAAGTGAAGATCGCGGGCAAGGCAGCGGTGACAAAAAAATCCGAAATTCCCCGCTCCATGGGAGATGAGGCCGGAGTCAATAAAGGGGTGATGTCCGGCATGAACATGGGAAAAATCACTTTTAAAAAAGCCAGTTCAAAAGTAAAAATCCAGGGGGACGGCTGCGTTCATGCCACTTCAATTACGGCCCACAACGGTGTCAGCGCCAATGTGCCGGCCGGGGCCCAGATTTCACCCAGTCAGACCAAGGTGATTATTGCACCATGAATGAAAAAGGGATTTAGGTGGCAGAAAGTACTGCCGCATGGCAAAATTTATTCTCAAATCTTAAAACTTTGAATTCGACCTTATACCTTCGACCTTCAACCTTATACCTATCAAACTGATTATGCACGATCCTGATATTGACAAGTTGCGGAAAAGTTATGCGGATGTTCCCTACCGCAGCCAGGCTTACGTCAACAGCCATCCGGATCGGATGGCCACCCTGGGCCGGATTTTTAATTTGACGCCTGCACCGGTGACGCGTTGCCGGGTGCTGGAACTCGGTTGTGCCGGGGGCGGTAATATAATTCCCATGGCGTATTATTTGCCCGGGAGCGAGTTTGTGGGGGTTGAGCTGGCTGACGGGCATGTAAAAACGGCTCAGCAGACCATTGATGACCTGGGACTTCACAATATCAGCATCCAGCAGGGCAACATTCTCGATGTTGACCCTTCCTGGGGAGTGTTCGACTATATCATCTGTCACGGTGTTTTTTCGTGGGTGCCCCCGTCGGTACAGGATAAAATTTTTTCTATTGCGTCCACGAATCTTGCGGAACAGGGAGTTGTTTATATCAGCTACAATACCTATCCCGGCTGGCATATGCGGGAGATGGTGCGCCACATAATGCTCTACCATTCCAGCCAGTTTGACGAACCGGGCGAGCGCATAGCCCAGGCAAAGGCATTTGTTGATTTCCTTGCCGGCGCTGTCGGCAGCAACGTCAATGATCCATATGCGTGTCTTCTTAGAAATGAACTTGAAAGCATTCAGTCCAGCGGGGACTGGTATCTTTTTCATGATTATCTGGAAGTGATCAATACACCCATTTATTTCCATCAGTTTATCGACCGGGCCGAAAAAAACGATCTCCAGTATCTGGCGGACGCCAGTTTTTCCATGATGTTTAATAATGATTTTTCAGATGAGATCAATCAGACTCTGGAGAGTGTCAGTCAGAATATTGTTCAGAAAGAGCAATACATGGATTTTTTGCGCAACCGCCAGTTCCGTCAGACCTTGTTGTGCAAAAAAACATGCAATCTGAAACGGATGCTGGACGCGGACGGCTTGAAAGGGCTTTTGGTGGCATCGTCTGTAACCCCTGAAAATGATGACCCGCAAGATCATGGGATGGATATGTCGATCGGGAGTGTGCAAAAATTCCGGATGCCGAACGGGCGACTTGTGGAAACTGAAAATCCTGTCATGAAAGCGGGGTTTCAAATTTTAAAGGATCGCTGGCCCAAAGCACTTGGCTACGAACAGTTGCTGGACCGATGTCTGAAAAGACTCGCTGAAATTTTTGGAGAAGAATGTTTAAAAAATACGGACTGGAATAAAGAATTGGGGCGGGCCCTGCTTCATTGTTTTGTGTCCGGCGCAGTGGAATTAAAAACATGGGAAAGAGATTTTTCCACAACAGTAAGCAGCACGCCAACGGTCAGTGATTTAACCCGGTATCAGGTCCGGCATGCGCTGTGTGTCGTTAATCCGCGTCATGAAACCGTCAATTCAGATGTCCTGGCACAGCATGTGATCCCCCTGCTGGATGGCACCAACAAGAAAGAAGATTTATTGGCGCACCTGGAGAAGCTTGCAGAAAATAAAACATTTACCGTGTCGCAATATGATCTGCCGGTAACAGATCCGGAAAAAATCCGGCAGTCTCTGGATCAATCCCTGGAAAAAGTCCTGTCAAGCCTTGCCAGGGCTGGGCTTCTGGTCAGTTGACGAAAGCCTGATTTAAAAACACGCTCTTTCCAAATAAGGGCATCTTAAAAAAATTTTATCTCGCGCAGAGACACAGAAATCACAGAGAAAAAAATCTCAGCGTCTCTGCGGGATAAAAAATATTATGGACAGTATTCCTTATTTCGAGGATACAGCGGCGAAAATGCCGTCAAAAGCTTGTTACCAGCTAAAATCGATGGTGCCGCCTCCGGTTGTCGGATTCGGCGTATCTCCGCCGCCGCCCCCCCCCCCGCCACCACCAGCGGCGGCGGCTCCCCCCACAACGACAAGTCCGGCCAGCAGCCACCATTTATACTTTGAGAACCAGCTTTCTTCACCGGCACCGGATTTTTTTTCATTTTTTATGACAATCACCGGTTCATGAGGAGTGATTTTGGTATTGGCGGCAAAATGGTAATTCTGTGCATACGAGGCGCCGGCAATGGCAAGATGGATGATCATTATGGAAACAATCAATGAAATTGTTCTGGCGAAAAACAGCTTCACGACAAGGCTCCTTTTTTACAATGTGACTCACGAAAACTTAAACTGCCGGTTATTTTTCGGCAATCATTCATTTTCAGCGTTATTTGTATGTTACCAATACCTTATCCATGCTTGAACCGTCGATGGTCGGCATCTGTTCCCGGCCGTTGAACAGTCGCCTGGCGTAGTAAGGCACGCCGTCCTGGGTGTCGGAAACATAATCATAGATTTCCTGATAGGTGATTTTTCCGTCTTTGTTGGCATCTGCCTCCCCCTGCACAGCTTTTAAAAAGAAATAGGTGAACAGGCTGTGCTGTTTTTCATCGTACCAGCTGCTGACCTGGCTTCCCTGGGCGCTGGTGATGGATATGGTGTTGGGCTCTTTGACGGAAGTGGTTTTGATGGGAAGGGTAAACGGGCTGTAACTTTTAATAAAAGTTTCCCCGCTGCCGCTGATGCCGGAAAAACAGGTATCCATCACAATGGTTACATGGCGGGCCGGCAACTTGGCCAGGTTGCTGTAGAGCAGATCCACGGAATAACCGTTCAGGGAAACACTGGCCGGATCGCAATCCACGGGCACAATATAGGCTTTTTTTTCCGTGCTTTTGGCGGTTAAATCAGGTGCGCCGTGACCCGAATAATAGACAAAAACATCGGATTTTCCGGGTTTGATAAAATTAAAGAGTTTGCCTTTATAATTGCTGCTGGTACCGAAGAGTTCATTGAATACACTGACCGGGGCATCATAGAGGGTCATGATGTTTTTTTCACGATAGCCCAATGTTTTGACCAGATATTCGCTGATGGCGTCAGCATCCCGGATGGCGTATTTA
This sequence comes from Desulfobacterales bacterium, assembly GCA_963675805.2. Taxonomy (GTDB): domain Bacteria; phylum Desulfobacterota; class Desulfobacteria; order Desulfobacterales; family Desulfosalsimonadaceae; genus SURF-3. Next base: position 139,423 of record CAXXNU010000019.1, read on the forward strand.
ACCTCCGGCACATCCTTGTGCCAGTAGTTTTTGTTGCCGATCACCACAGCCACGGCGTCCGGATTTTTCATGGCGGTCCGGGGCACGTTCACATCCACATCCACAAACATGGATTCGCTTTTTTTCGAAATGTAAAAAGAATTGGATTTGTAAAGCATGTCATTCACATAGACATCCACATGCCACTTGCCTTCCAGGGATTCCGCCCGGTCGCCCTTAACGGAGATCTTGTGCCAGGCAATGCCGTCGGCCGCCATTTTGCCGGCGGATGCGCTGACCGGGTGATTGCCGGTGTCATAATACAGTTTTCCTTGCGGGTCGAACCATTCCCACCGAATTTCATGGCTGCCGGTAAGCCCCTTAAACTCCGTTACCGACGCCACATATTCATCCGTGTTTGAGATATCGGATTTCGGGTTTGAAAACGCCTTTTCCGGTTGGGATGGATCCACATTGTTGGTAATGGCGTTATTGGGCATGGAAAAGGAAGTGGACGGTTTCACCGCAGCATCGTTGGTGCTGCAGCCGGTGAGTACCGTTATTGCCAGAAATATCACCAGAATCGCAGCAGATATAAATTTTGATTTTGGGATTGCTGACGGTTTCATGGTGTCCTCCATATACTCTCAAAATTTTTTACGAGTTAAATTTGCTTGCCTCAAACAGCATAAAAGGCCTTAATGGTCTCCACCTTGTTATGGATTAATCGTAATAGGGGTCAGCGGAGGCTTGATAATAAAACTATTGTAACTTTTCGGTACAAACATGGCGGTGAGCGTATAATCATCCACCGTGGCCGTGCCGTTGACCACCTGATGCAATCCATTCAAATAAAATGTGTTGTTTCCTTTGGCGACCTGGAACACGCGTGTGGTGCTGAAAGGAAAATTAAAAATACCTTTTCCCTGGCCAGCTTGGAACCTAATAAACTGAGCTCCATCTCCTTCGTCAGTATCACCAGATGTGGTAGAAACTTTTAAGCGCACCATGCCATGCGCCTCATTTGCGATATTCCAGTAAACAAATCCGGAGGCCGTGACAATGGCATAGCCGCTGGACGGCGCCACCAGGGTGAGGCTTTTCAAGGACGCGGAGGTGCTTCCGATGGTGCCCCCGCTACCTCCCTGGGTCCATGCCACTCCTGGCTGAGCGCTTTTTAGTGTATTGATATCGGATTTGGCGTCGGTAATTTCAGTATAATTGTTTTCTGCCTGATCGTTATTGTCATCCACTGCGGTTTTTATTGCGGAAAAATTGGCGTTGACTTCTGATGCTTTGGCCGGCGCTCCCGCGGAGAACGTTTTCAGGCCAGTGACATCCCCGGCCCATCCCCAGCTTGCTGAAACCAGAAGTATCAGTAATGTGATACCTGACAGTTTTATTCGGCGACCCATAACAAAACCTCCTTATATTGATTCATGTTAAATGACAGGTTGTGTCTGTATGTATAGGAATAGTATTTTATTGCCAGTTCACTTCATCCCAGTTGGACGCGTCCCAGACCATTTTGGGAAGGCCGGCGTTCTCGCCCTGTTCCACGGTAAATGGTGTGCCGGCAACCGTAATTGTTCCGGTGCGGGGGCTGGTGGTTGTGTTTTCAGCCACACTAAAGCCCACTGATCCGCTGCCCGTGCCGCTGCTGCCCGATGTAACCGAAATCCACGGAGCACCCGAAGTGGCTGTCCATGCGCAGTCGCTGCGCGAAGCAGTGACCGATACAGAGCCGGAGCCGCCGGTAAACGCAATGGTTTGACCGGTTGGGGAGATGGTAAATGTACAGTCGCCAACGCCCTGCTGGACGGTAAACGTTTCTCCGGCAACTGTTATAGCGCCGGTGCGGGGGCTGGCACCGGTATTTTCAGAAACCGTAAATTGCACGGTCCCACTGCCGGTTCCGCTGTCGCCGGATGTGATGGTAATCCATGGCTCGGCCGAAACGGCGGTCCATGCGCAGGCATTGTTTGAAGCGGTGACCGTGATTTCGCCGGACCCGCCGGCAGGATTGATGGTTTGCGTGGCCGGATCAATACTGTAGTCGCAGGTCAGCGCGCCGGTGAAAAATTCCCAGGAATACCCCCCGCCGGGCAATGGATTGCCGGCAATATCCGTAATCATGGCTGTTAAGGTGACCCGGTATTCGGTATTCGCGGAAAGATCCGCATCCGGCGTGAATGTGGCGATTTTTGAGGCGCTGTTGTATGCCACACTGCCGGTTATCTCTGAATTGTCCGTGGTATTTTGCAGAAGAAAAGTAGTGGGTTTAAAGCTGCTCGGGTTCATTGCTTCATTGAAAACTGCGGTTATCAATGTATTAACGGCCACATTGGTAACCGAACGTCCCGGTGATTCCAGCAGCACTTCAGGTGGTGTTTCGTCACTGCCGGAATAGGTCATGGAAATGGTACCGGCGTTGGTGGTCTGGCCGTCGGTCACGGCAAGACCACCTTTTTGGCCGGTCCAGTCCGGATTGCCGGAAACCATGCCTTTGATGACTATCCGATAACCGGATCCTGCCGGAATGCCGGCAAATGAACCCGAATGGTCGGTACAGGCAAAATTTTTGCTCGCGATATTTTTATCTGTCGCGTCATACACCGTTGCGCTGATGGTGCTGATCTGATAGTTTTCGCATACATCGCCGTTGGCTGCTAAAAGGAGATCCGACTCGTCGGATACTCCGGACTTCCACTCAAGATTAAAGGATATGCTGCCGGTGTCGCCGGTTGTGCCGGAATTGTCGCAGGCGCATAAAAACAACGCTGACAATCCAACGATCAACCGGAGAAAAAAGGCCACGCGTTTACGCTGAAAAACCATAACCGATACCTCCCATGACATGAAGCCGGGTTAGATATTATAAGGACCTATTCGCCTTGAATTCAACTTATGAGCGTGTTATATGGAGTGTGCTATTTTTTGACTGAAAAAATTCGGGCCGTTTGAAAAAATATTTTATCTGTTTTTACCATTAGCGGTGCGATAAATCAAATTTTATCTTGCGAGCGGCTGGATTTTTTCATTTTTCAAACTGGTTGTCCCTGGAACTGAACCCTTAACCCATAATTAGTATTATCTCTGGTGCGTTAAAAATGGCTGTTAAACCCACTATCATTGTGACCATTGTGCATATTGAAGGGCCTCTGAAAGGGGAGATCCAGGAATTTTCAGACGATGAAATCCGTATCGGCCGAAATCTCGGTTATCAGGTGCAGTTTCCCAGAGAAGTGCTGATCGTGTCCCGGGACCATGCCCGGATCATTCGTGACGGCAACCGCTTCAAGTTGGTGAACCACAGTGAAAACATGACCTATCTCAACGGTAAGCCCATCGGACCGGATGAAGAAGCTTTCCTGAAAAGCGGCGACTGGCTGATGTTTGCCCAGGGCGGGCCCAAAGTCAGTTTTTTAACCAAAATTGACGAGAGCCGCCCGGCTGCCGCGCCGGTCCGGCCGGTTGAGAACGAGAGACCGGCTCCGGTAACGGATGATGCGCCCACCCCCCGGATGCGAATGGAACCGCCTCAGGTCCCGGCCCCTGAAAAAATGCCGCCGCCGGTTCAGCCGTCCCAGGCACCGCTGGTGATACGATACGGGCCCATGCTCAAACGGTTTAATTCACTGCCGGTAACCATCGGTAACAGCGATCAGTGCGATTTCAGGATTCAACATGCCGGTATCAGCGATGAACATATTCAGATTTATTTCAGTCAGGGGCAATATTGTGTGAAGGACCTGACCGGTCGTCAAACGGTCCGCGTGAATGACCGTCCGGTTGCAGGAGAGGAAATCCTGAATCCGGACGACCGCCTGGAATTGAGCAGCCAGGGCCCTGTCTTCCGATTTCTTGCCGGCGGGAGGCTGGATGAAATCAATTAACGAGTGAAAAAGGGTGAATGCCTGCTTGCTGAATTTTGGACTGCGTTTTTCGAGCCATGAAGAAGGTGCCTATGGCGCTGACTCGGGATATCTCTGACAGTATCGATGCAATGAGTCGCCCGCTGGTTTCAATGAACACTGACGCAACAAGGGGGGAAAGATGGAAATTCCGGCAATGCCGTTTAAAATTCTGGCAATGGCCCCGTTTCAGATGGCTGAAAATGTGCCCTGGCAACAATCACCCATAGCCGTGGACCGCCTGGATCTTGATGGCGCCATGGCATCGACCGGTGTGTCGCTCCATATCCCCATTGCCGAAGACATCTGTCCGGCCGGTGGGCTCGATTTTCAGTTTCAGCAAATGAAAGATTTCCATCCGGATACGCTGGCAGCAAATTCGTCTTTTCTCAAACACTTATTGGAAGCAAAAGCGTTTCTGGCAGGCAGCAATGCTAAAAAAATGTCCGGCTCGGAAATTCAGGCCGCCCTCAATCTATGGCCGGATCTTCCACACATAAATATTCCAAAAGACCCTCCATCTCCACAGAAGAAGGAATCGTCCAGTGCCATCGATAATATACTGGAGATGGTATCCCTTCACGGGGGCGCGTCTGCGCCATCAAAGACCCATGCAACCGCATTGGAACAAATTGATGCGGTGATCTCCCGGGTCATGCAGCAGATATTTGAAAATGAGCGTTTCAGGGCTGTTGAAGCAGCCTGGCAGGGCCTGAAACTTCTGCTTGGCCAGGGCGTGTCCGGTGAAAGTAATGTGCAAATAGAAATTGTGCCGGTGACGGGGGATACGCTGGCAGAAACCATCAGCCGCATGACCCCGCACCTGATCGAGCACCTGCCCGGGTTCATCATTATTGATCTGCCGTTTGACAATTCATCGGTGTGTATGGATCTGATGGAAAAGATCGCCGATCTGGCGGAAACCCTGATGGTCCCGATCGCAATCCAGGTTTCTTCAAAATTTTTACAACTGGCATCCTGGCAGGATATGCAGCGCCTGGCGTTTATTCCCCATCATCTGGAAGAAACGCCGTATGCGAGATGGCAGAAGTTGAAAAAATCACCGGCAGCCACCTGGGTTGCTGCCACCTGTAACCGGATTCTGGTACGCTATCCCTATGGGCCGGACAATCCGTCCCGCAAAATGCATTTTACAGAAAATCATCAGCCCTGGACGGGGAGCGTATGGGCGTTGGCGGTATTGATGGCCAAAAGCTGCGGCAGGTTCGGCTGGCCCACCGGTTTTACCCGCTGGCAGGATATCGCCGTAGAAAACCTCGCACTTCATTCCGACGGACGGTCCGGCGAAATCCCCCTGGAATTCCTGCCGGATGATAACCGCTATGAGCAGATGATGCGGGCAGGGATCATGCCCCTGACGGCCATGAAAAAGTCAGATGCTGTTTTTTCGCCCCGTGAGGTCAGCGTTTCCAACGGATCATTGGCCTATCAACTTTTGTTGTCCAGGGTCACCCAGTTTATTTTTCAGTGTCAAGCATCTTTTTCGGGCGATCTGCCCGCCCAGTCTTTGGAAGCAACCTTGAAACAGGCATTCCACCGGTTCTGGGAAATGACCGGTCATGTCCTGCCGGAGGCAAACCTCTTGGTTTCCGCCGGCCCGGCCGGTTCTGACGGCAAAATTCCCCTGCATGTCGATTTGCAGCCGCCCGCTGACATCCTGCCCGGCGGGCATCATGTGGTATTGGACTTTTTCTGGTAAGTCGATACCTTTACAATTTCGCCTGCCCATTTATATTACGTTATATTGCGTTTAACCCCTTATGGGGAAACAGGATTTGGATTGTTTTCATAATCGACGATCAACTGGAAATGTTCTTCACCATTTTTTCCTGCCGGGCGATCTCACGGGCAACATCGCTGGGAGAACCCATCTTGCGGACAATCAGGTGATCATTTAAAACAGACAGCCAGCAAAATTTTTAACCCATGCCTTGCATTTCAACTTTGACCGATTTTTTAAGAACTTACGAGCCCGGGAAAGTAGCCGGTAGAAAGCTTTTCATCCGCTCAAGCGTGGCTATCCTCTTATCGAATAGCCATTCTGAGGATAATGCTAGACTATTGATGATCCGGAGAGCCAAAAAGAAAGGTGATCCATGGTCCGGGGATATGGGGTTTCCCGGTGGCCGGTTCAGTAATGTAGAGGATAAAAGTATTTATGAAACTGCAATTCGGGAATTATATGAAGAAACAGGGGTGGAGGTCAATGATGGGATTGAAAATATTGGACGTCTTTCAGAGCTTTTAACCAGGGCCCATGAGAAACCGGTTCCTATGATCATTACGCCGTTTGTTTTTAAGGTGAATAAACTTCCTGTCTTTAAAAGAAACACTGAAATCGAAGAATTGATATGGATTCCGTTGTCTTATTTTTTCAATCAGCAAAATCGAAACACGATGGTGATAAAAAAGGGGAAATTGAAGTGGGGTTTCCCAAGTTATATCTATGATAAAAAATGTATTTGGGGTCTGAGCCTCGCCATGATTGATGAGCTCAGGAATATTAATGACCACATCTTAAATGGAACAACTATCAGGCGGAATCTGTTCGCTCTTCCAAAATTTATAGGATTTTGAGTTTGCTTTGGAAAATTATTATTAAAAAGGGGCTGCAATAAAAATTGCTTCCTGGTTCGAATTGCAGTTCAACAGTAAGTATTGCCTCTTGGGTTTTATTCTCTTAGCAAAGGTTTTTTAGAACCTGCGATGTGTCTCGGAAATCACAACTTCTGTATATTTATTCCAGCCCCAAAGATTGTGCCCATCATGAAAATTCAGACCGGGCTTTGTTATCGATTGTGATCTCTTCTGAATATTTTTGAATTACTGGTGGTTTGAGTTACAAGCGGCAACTTTGCGATTGATCCAGAACGTGTAGATTTGAAATTAATTATATTTTGATCATTTTATGTTTTTTAGGTACTATCCTGCGAATTCTCGGTTTCTGGAATAAAAGAAGCCGGTCTGTTCAATAACTAATATTAGAGAATAAAATAATGACTTCAAAAGCTTTCCAAACATTTGAGCATACAATTCAGGATGCGGTTGATCTTCTAAATCATTTTGATGCCCTGAACAAACAACCACCTCCACCAGAATCAGAAGTCTTAAAGCGCGCAGGTCTCGTGATGGCCTTAGCGGCATTAGAAACTTATGTAGAAGACAGAATTGTAGAAGCGGCAGATACGGTATCGGGCAGCGGTTCAGAGGAGAGCTTACTTGTTAAGTTCTATAAATCATCTCTTGAAAACGATTTAAAGTACTTTCATACGCCAAGCACCGATAGGGTCAAGGCTATATTTGTTAAGTATTTATGCATCGATGTGACGGAAGGTTGGGCTTGGAACAATTATGACCCAATTCGTGCACGTAAAGAACTCAACATGATTGCTAAAAAGCGAGGAGATATTGCTCACAGGTCTTGGAGGCCGGTCGAGGGCCAAATTGCTCCACACATGGTCACGCGAGAAGATTTACGCAAGCATATTCGTTTTATCCGTGATCTTGCAGAGGCGACCGATGCATTCATTCACGGAAAAATCTAACAAGGCTCATTCAGCTGATGCAAAAAGCCGCGCGGCTGATTAGCGCAGTTAAATTTTCAAAAAATATTCTCGGATCAGAGGTCGAGGCGTTCCTGGCATATTGCGATGTGATCAAAGCTTTTTAAAAACTGCTTATTTGGCTTCTGCTCAGGTTAAAACATCAAAATTGGGATCGGGATCGAAATCGCTATCGAATCCGATCCCGATTTCGATTTTGATCCCGAAAAAAATGGGAACAAGCGATGCAAATAATCAGATAGGAAAATATTTTATGCAGCGGAATTTTAATGGTATAAAAAATTGTAATAAGGAATCACCTATTCAATATTTGAGCTTGGTATGTCATGGGTCAAGGGCAGACCTGACCCCATAGTATTTACGTTCAAATAGTCCATAAGCTGAAAATCCATACAAAGTTTTACAACTAAAAATTTTTCTGGTATCATTTGGATAGCTGAATATAAATGTGTTATACTTTTAATCGATAAAGAAAGCGTTCTATTTTCAATTTTAATTATTAAAAGGCAGAAAAATGATTAAGCGGATACAAGCATTGAACTATAGGTGCTTAAAATATGTGGACCAACAACTGGACTCATTTCATTTATTAGTAGGTCCAAATGCAACAGGAAAAACTACCTTCCTTGATGTCATAGCTATGCTCCATGATATAGTTGATAATGGTCCAAGCAATTCGCTTGTTGGTAGAACTAATGATTATAAGGATCTTTTCTTTGCTAGAAAGGGGCCAAAGTTTGAGATCGCCTTAGAAGTAAAAATCCCAGATAGCCGAAGGGAAAAGATTGAAAAACCTGAGATGGATATGGTTCGATATGAAATTTCTCTTGGCACTGCTAAGGAAAGTGTTGATTTCGTTATCCTATCAGAAAGATTATTCTTTTTAAATTCTCAAGCAAATATAGGGATTGTTGATCAAAATCAGTTAGAACTATTTCCTGAGCCTAATTCTCCCCCTGACACGATTTTGTCTCCCAAAAGTGTGCCTGGTACTAAAGCTATTATTAATAAGGTAAAAGGTGGTAATGACAATTTTTATCCTGAAACTAAGGTCGCCAAGGGCAAACGTTGGGCTCATTCTTTTAAACTTGGTCCATTGAAATCAGCTCTTGGAAATATACCCGATGATGAAGAGCAGTTTCCCGTGGCAACTTGGTTTAGAGATTTTCTTAGCAATGGAATACAAAGTTTTATTCTCAACAGCAGTTTGATGAAGAAGGCAAGTCCGCCAACAAAAACAAAAGGCTTTCTCACCGATGGATCTAATCTACCTTGGGTTGTAAAAAGGCTTAAACAATCGAAACCCAAAGCATATGAAAGTTGGATTAAACATCTTCAAACTGCCTTCCCAGATATTAAAGAAATAAGACCGATTGAAAGGGAGGATGATAGACACTGTTTTCTAATGCTTGATTACAATGATGGACTCCATATACCTTCTTGGATGGCATCGGATGGAACGCTGCGGTTATTGGCTCTCACCCTTCCGGCATTTATAAGTGAATTTGATGGAGTATATTTAATCGAAGAGCCTGAAAATGGTATTCACCCCAAGGCTGTTGAGACTGTTTTTCAATCGCTCTCATCAGTATATGGTGCTCAAATTCTATTGGCAACACATTCTCCAATTCTTCTTAGCCTTATAGATGCTAAAAAAATATCTCAGGTTTTATGTTTTGCAAAAACAGAGGGTGGCGGGACAGCAATAGTTTCTGGCGATAAGCATCCCAAACTCTCTAATTGGAGGGGGGATCCTAATATCTCATTATTATTTGCAGGCGGCGTTCTCGGATGAAAAATCTTGTAGCTCTTGTGGCTTGTCAACCTTATCAAATGACGCTTGAAGGACTATTATCACGCCCAAGTGCCCTAAATATAAGGGATGTCTCTTATGATATAATAGTAAACCCTGAGCGTGATCCGGGTTGCAGAAATAAAAGCGCAGGTATTCTTCGACCATTTATCAATATGTATGAATTTGCCATCGTCTTATTTGATTATGAAGGCTGTGGGTCAGAAAGTTTGAATAGAGAGCAAATAGAGATAAATGTCGAAAACCACCTTGCAGGTAATGGTTGGGAAAACAGATCGTCAGCCATAGTAGTTGATCCTGAAATTGAGATATGGGTTTGGAGTGATTCGCCTCATGTTGACGGTGTGCTTGATTGGAGTGGGCGACAGCCTGATGTAAGGAAATGGCTAATGCGAAATACAACATATTGGAATCAGGGAGAACTAAAACCAATTCGCCCTAAGGAAGCGATGGAAAAAGCATTAAGGGAAGTTCAAAAACCACATTCATCTACTATTTATAAGGAACTATCTAAAAAAGTAAGCGTTAATCGATGCACTGATAATGCCTTTGATAAATTAAAAAGTGTATTATTTAGTTGGTTTGGCGACTAAAAAATATAGTTTATGGGATGTGAAGTTTTTACTGTGTTTTTGGTGTCAAATCTGCCCTTGACTCATTGACATAATGTTCCGTTACCTTGATTATGGAAATTTATTTTTCCTCTTCATCAATCTGAGATATCAGTCCAAATATTGCACATATTAAGATCGACTCAAAACCTGCAATATGTCTGTATTATCAAATTTGAAATGCCACAAAAAACGCCCGGCGAGAAAATCCCCAGGCGTTTTAAAAGACAGACAGAGTTTAGAATTCCGGGTACAGATTAGAAGCCATTTCAAAACCCCATCTAAGCGCCGATATCTGTGTTGCGGTCTTTCTCAAAATACTCACATATGCCTGATATGCTGCGTTTTTTCGAAAGCCCGCGTTTGTTGAGCACCTTAATCTTTTAAAAAAGTAGCGAAATCCCGTCGAAGGCGGGGATCTCGAAGCTGATCTGAGGTTTTGAAACTGCTTCTAGTCATTGCCGGATTTTTTGCCTTACTTTTTTTACCGCTAAGAAAAGTAAGGAGAAAAACAGATGAACATGTTTTCATGATCGGCTATCAACTGGAAATGTTCTCCATCATTTTCTCCTGCCGGGCGATCTCACGGGCAACATCGTTGGGAGAACCGGTTTTGCGGGCAATCAGGTGATACGCCACAGGCACGATAAATAGCGTAAACACCATTGCCGCAAGTACCCCCGAAAGGACCACCGTTCCGATCATGATCCTGGTTTCGGCTCCTGCGCCGCTGGCCAGTACCAGTGGAATCGTGCCGGCAATGGTCGTTAGTCCCGTCATCAGAATCGGGCGGAACCGGGTTTCGGATGCTTCCATCAGGGCCTGATGAAACGGCATGCCTTTATCGCGGAGCTGGTTGGCAAATTCCACAATCAAAATACCGTTTTTGGCGGCCAGCCCGACCAGCATGATCAATCCGATCTTTGAGTAGATGTTCAGAGAGCTGCCGGTAAGATACAAACCGAGGAGCCCGCCGCCCATGGCCAGCGGAACGGTCAGCATAATAACAAGCGGATGGATAAAACTTTCAAATTGTGCGGCCAGTACCAGGAAAACGACAAACAGTCCCAGCAAGAACACAAAAAGAATAGAACGCCCGGACGTTGTGAAATCCCGACTTTGGCCCTTATAATCAATAATGGCCTCGCTCGGCAGGTGTTCCCGCACCAGTTTTTCAAGGTGGGCCAGCGCTTCACCCAGCCGGAAACCATCTGCCAGATTCGCTTCCAGTGTGATGGCGCGAACCCGGTTGAAGCGGGACAATGTTTCGGCGGCACCGTATTCATGAATTGTCACCAGGTTGGACAACGGAATCAGTTCCTGGTTTCTTGATGACCGTACATAAATATTTTTTACATCGCTGAAAGAGCTTTGTTCATCGCGTTCTCCTTCAACAATGACGTCATATTCCTCACCTCCGTATAAAAAGGTCGTGACATTGCGGCCGCCCATCATTGTCTCGAGGGTCCGGCCGATTTCCCTGATGGTGACGCCCAGATCGGACGCCCGGCTGTAATCCACCACAAAATCAATTTGCGGGCGAGTCTCCTTATAGTTGTTATCCAGACCTTCAAATCCCGGATTATCTTCGTTAATTTTTTCAATAAGAATATCCCGCCAACGGGCCAGCTCTTCATACGTTGTACCGCCGATGACAAATTGCACGGGTTTTTGGGCCCCCCCGCCGAGCCCCTGACGCATCACCTGAAAAGCCCGAACGCCGGGCAAATCAGCCAGATTCTGTCGGATTTCGCCCATGATAACCGACGCCGGACGCCGGTGTTTCCAGTCATTTAAGATAATGATGCCGATCCCGCTGCTGAAATTTTCGATATTGCCGAAAGCCCGCGGGGCGCGGATCAGGGAACGGCTGACTTCCCCGCTTTCAACATAGGGCATCATGCGACGTTCAATTTCCGTCATGTATTCTTCTATATAGGAATAACTGGCGCCTTCCGGGCCGTTGACGATGATGAAAAAAGCGCCGCGATCCTCAATGGGGGAGAACTCCTGGCCGATTCTCGGATATAGAAAGACCGTTCCCGCAAACAGCAGGATGAACAGAATAATCATAATGGCGGGTGCTTTCATCGCCTTGCCCAGAACCCGAATGTATCCATTGCGCAGTATTTTGAAAAAGGTATCGATTTTACCTAATAAAACGTTTTTTCCGGTGGCATCTGATTTCAACATTTTGGAAGCCAGCATGGGAGAAAGGGTCAGCGCCACAAGAGAGGAAAAGGCCACGGCAGCGGAGATGGTCAACGCAAATTCAGTAAACAAGCGGCCGATATCTCCTTCAAGAAACGTAATGGGCACAAATACCGATATCAGGACAAGGGTGGTGGATATAACCGCAAAAGCCACCTGCCGGGCGCCATTAAAAGCTGCCATCAGCGGGGTTTCTCCATTTTCCTGCATACGACGGACAATGTTTTCCAGCATGACGATGGCATCATCAACAACCAGACCGATGGCAAGAACCAGTGCCAGCAGGGTCAGCAGGTTGAGCGTAAACCCCAGGGCGTAAATGACAATGGCCGTTGCAATCAAAGAAACCGGAACGGTGACGGCGGGTATCAGCATCGCCCTGAAATTGCCGAGAAATACAAAGATAACAAGAACCACGCATGCGATGGCAATAAACAGCGTCCGATAGACTTCGGCAATGGAGGCTTTAATAAAAACGGCTTCATTGTAACTTTGCTCAATGGACATGCCCTCAGGCAAACTTTTGTTCAACCGGTCCGTAAGCGCCAGCACTGCGTCGGAAACGTCGATTGTATTTGCCGTGGATTGGCGGATGATGCCGATGCCGACCATGGGTATCGTATTTCCGCGGAAAAACGTCCGGTCCTCGACCACGCCCAGCTCAATACGGGCCACATCGCCCAATCGGATAAGATCACCGTTGTCTCCTTTACCCAGGACCAGCCCTCTAAATGCGTCGGGATTTTTAAATTCGCGCTCCACGCGCGCCCGGAACAATCGTTCATCGGATTCAAGGGTTCCCGCGGGTATTTCAACATTTTCGGCACGCAGTGCCAGTTCAACATCTCCGACACTCAGGCCACGGGCAGCCAGTTCCTGCCGGTCCAGCCAGATTCGAAGGGCATAACTGAGCCCGCCGCCGACCCGCACCCGCGCCACACCGTCAAGGGTGGAGTACTGGTCCACCAGAAACCGTTTCGCGTAATCCGTGAGCTCGGGCACACTCATGCGGTCACTTGTCAGGTTCTGCCAGATGATCACATCATCGTTGCTGTCGACTTTCTGCACCTCCGGCGGATCCGCTTCCTCCGGTAAATTGTCCGCGATCCCGGCAATCCTGTCTCGCACATCATTGGCCGCCGCATCGATATCACGGTCTATGGCGAATTCAATGGTCACGTTCGATTCCCCATCCTGGGAAGAGGATTCGATAAATTCAATACCTTCGATACCGGCGATCCGCTCTTCGACAATCTCGGTGATCCGTGTTTCCACGACATTGGCGGGTGCTCCCGGGTAGGTCACTTCCACGGTCACCACGGGCGGGTCGATATCCGGGTATTCCCGCAGAGACAGGCGGTCATAGGATACCATACCGAATCCCAGCAGCAGTAAAGAGATCACCAACGCAAATACGGGGCGTTTGACTGAAATATCCGATATCATCATGGGATGTTTTCCCGGCTGGTATTTTGATTTAAGAGATCCGTCAGGCTTTCATCTCCCCGCTCCACGGCCCTGATCGTTATCGGGATGCCCGGGCGTATTCTCAATGTGCCGTGCGTAACCACCTGCTGGCCTTCCTCGACACCTGCCAGGATTTCCACTTCTCCTTTCCGACGGGCGCCGATAGTGACGGATCGTCGTTCAACGGTCATTTTTTCATCGCCGGCAGCGGTAATGAAAACAAAATGGCGATCCCCGTCTGGGATCAGTGACTCTTCGGGAATGACAAGGGCTTCACGACGATTTTTCTGCAGTACAACACGCATCAGCATACCGGGTTTGAGCTTCTGATCGTCATTTTTTAGCATGGCCCGAACCATGATTGAACGGGTGACGGGATTCACCCGGCTGTCCATACTGGCAATTTCACCTTCAAAGGTCTCGCCGGGGTATGCGCTGGCTGTGGCGACAATCCGGATACCCGGTTTGAGGGTGGCAAGAAACACTTCCGGCACGGCAAAATCCAGCTTCATGATGCTGTCGTCATCGATGGTGGCAATCCGGATGCCGGGTTGTGCAAGGGCGCCGACACTGATGTTGCGAAGCCCGACAACCCCATCGAACGGGGCGACGATCAACCGTTTACTGATTCGTGACGCGATGGCGTTTAACCGTGCCTGAGCGGTTTGAAGATTTCTGCGCTGTTCGTCAAGAATGGCTTTTGATGCGGCCCCTCTGGCAATCAGCGGTTCGAGCCGGTTGACCTGCTTTTCGGCTTCTGTGATGCGATACAGCTCTTCTGCTTTTTCCGCCAGTTCCTCGGCAGCATCCATTTCAACCAGAATATCGCCTTTGCGCACCCGCTGACCGTCCTCAAAGTTGATTTTCGTAATCAGCTCCGTCACGGTCGTCGTCAGATCGACATTTTCGTTTGCATGCAATGTTCCGATGGCCTCAACTTCGTCGATAAATGTTTTGCGTTCAACGGTTGCAACAAATACCGGCGTCGGTGGCTGTTGCGCCAGCAAATCGGCCGGCACGCTAAACGATATGGCAAGAATCATTGTCGCAAATACAAGGGGTTTATGGATTTTCATTATCTTTTTCCTGCTTTGGAGGTATCGTTTTGGGATACAGCGGGCCGCCAACCGCCCGGTGAAGTTGAATGCGGTACCCGGCCAGGGCCAGGCGCTCCCGGATCAGGTCCCGTTCCAGCTGCCGCAGTTCCTGCAATGCATTGAGTACGGGCAGGTAATCATCCACGCCTTCAGTGTAACGGGCTTCGGTTTCATCCACCAAGCGTTTTAAAAGGTCCTGGCGCCTCTCCAGGCCCGAAATGAATTCCCGCTGGCGTTTTTCCTGGTACATTGCATTTTCAACCTGTTCAACCGCACTGAGATAGGTTTGGGTAAACGCCGCAAGACGCTCCTGGTAAACGGCTTGATTCCGTTCCACCTCAGCTTTGCGCCGGCCCCAATCCAGAAGCGGCATAAGTAAACTACCCGCAATCATGGAAACGGGACCGGCTGCCTCTGCCGTATCGGAATATGCGTAGCTGCCATCCAATGTCAGCCGGGGGAACCGGTTGGCGATGGCAGCCTTGATATCCAGGTCTGATGCGATTAAATTCGCACGGGCCGCGCGCAAATCCGGTCTGTTCTCCAGCAGATCGGCCACCGGGCCGATGGGTGGAAGCGCTTCCGGAATATGCAACCGTTCCGACTCGGGGACCCTGTTGACGCCATCGGACATCTCGCCCAGCAATACGTCAAGCCGGTTCTCGTAGAGTCTCAGAGCGGCCTGGGCATTCGGGACAAGGCTTTCACTGTCGGCCACCCGGCTCTGTTGCTGCAGTATATCGACCGTGGTTCCAAAACCATTTTCAAATCGAAGTTCCAATAGCGAGAGCAACTCCTGATCGGTGCGCACCTGCTGATCAAGAAGTTCAAGGGCTTGATTTGCCGCTACCGCTCCGAAATACGCCCTTGCCACTGCTGCACTCAGACTGAGCTTAATCGCCTCTGCATCCGCCGCAACAGCTTGTGCTTCCAGACGATCCGCTTCCACCGCGGCATCGATACGTTTAAAAACATCGATTTCCCATTCAAGCGCGCCGCCAATTTGACCTTCAAATCGGTAATCATCGGCGCCTGCCAGGGGATATTGAAGGTGGCCCTGAAGGTCGATCTGGGGGAAAATGTAGCTGCGCGTCTGGACCACGATGGATTCGGCCTGCCGGATTCGGGCAACCGCCTGGGCCACATCCTGGTTATTGGCGATTGCCTGACGGATCAGGATATCCAGTTCCGGCATATTAAATGCGGACCACCAGGGGCGATCCAAAGGGCCTGATTTATTATTGTCGGTATGATTCCCGGCAGAGCTGTGTTCAGAAAAATATTCATGTCCTGTAACCGACGGGGCGACCTCTGTGTTGATGGTATGGATCGCGCACCCGAAAATGGGAACGCAGAGCAGGGCCAACGCCCACTTTTTAAGCCAATTTTGGTAACCGGTTTTCATGTTTAAGCGGGCCTTGTTAATCATTATCCCTGTTTCATTCAGATAGTTAATAAACGTTTAAATCCTAAGATTAATATGAAATTGCGGTTGTCAATTTTAATTTTTTTTAGGGATCAGGCTTGATGTATCGATAAAACCGGCAAGGGGCCGGGGCCGGTTTTAACTTACCATGATGCTGGTCCTGAAGCGGTCATTTCTATCGCTGATGGCCGGCTTTGATTATGGCGACGGGACGATGCGCATCAATTTGCCGTCGATTTTATCGGTCAGGACATAAATGCCCCCATCGGGACTCTGCCCAATCCACCGGATACGGTCTTCGAACTGAAGTGTTGTTTGGCCGACAATTTTACCTTTTTCAAAATCAAGGCGGCGAATCTGCCTCAGGACAAGGCCGCCAGCCAGCAAATCACCCTGCCAGTCTGGAAACTCAGATCCTGTGTAGAACACCAGACCTGATGGTGCAATACACGGCGTCCAGACCACTTCGGGGTCCATGGCGCCTTTCAGGGTGGTTGCTTTGGATATCCGTGGTCCGAAATATTCCACACTGTAAGTGGCTTTCGGCCAACCGTAATTTTGCCCCTTGCGGAGCAGGTTCAGTTCGTCGCCGCCTCTTGCCCCGTGTTCTGTGGCCCAAACCGTGCGAGATTCGGGATGGATTGCCATTCCCTGGATGTTGCGATGGCCGTATGTCCAGATATAAGGATCGGTCTCCGGATCACCATCATCGGCAAAAGGATTGTCAGAAAGAGGCTTGCCGTCTGCATCCATACGAAGCGTTTTTCCGAGATGTGAGGACAGGTCCTGGGCGTTTTCCCGGATAAGCCGGCCGCCAAGGAGCAACGGCGGATTGCCGCCGTCACCGATAGACATGAGCAAGGTTCCATCGTCCAGCCAGAGCAGACGGGACCCGAAGTGCTGTCCCCCCGGTTTTGATTGGGCAACCTGGAACAAGGTCCTGACCTCTGTCAGCTCTGTAAGGTCCTCATTGATGCGACCCCGGGCAAGCATTGTCCGGTTGGCTAGCCGGCGACCGGCACTACAGGTCATATAGACCAGGCGGTTTTTTGTAAAATCCGGATGCAACGCAATGTCTAAAAGACCTCCCTGTCCCAGAGGCAGCACGTCAGGTATCCCTTTTACCATCTCCATTCGGAGCGTCCCATCCCGTACGACCCGCAGCCGGCCCTCGCGCTCGGTTACCAGCAAGTTTCTGCCATCGGGAAGCCACGCTGCTGACCAGGGATGCATGAGGCCGCCTGTGATGGTGACGGCTTTCCACCCGGTCTCAAGGGGGGCCTTTCCGGTCGGCTCGATGGGTCCTCTCGGCGGACCGGCTGCACAGCTCACCCAGTTGAAAAACAGAAAAACCATAACCCCGAAGACTGCCATTGTGTATCGATTGCTAAAAATGATTTTCATGACGCTTTCCTCATTTTAGTAAAAACATAGACCCCGATACAGGTCAATATCCGGTTAATATACGGGGTCCGCCATTTATGGCTGATCGCCCTGTCAATGTGGGAAGTCAGCAGCCCTATCAAACAGATCGTGCTATTGTTTTGCATAATGTTTGAGGAAGGGTCAAAAGCGTCTGCAAATGAGACAGTCAGAAGAATAAACAGGGAGATAAAAAAGATTTTCCGAATCATGTTCACATCTCTTTTTTTGTAATTAACAGGGCTAACGCCATGGGTGAGCAGGCAAGGCCAAGCAGTTGCGTTCAAAGAAATCAATACTCGCGGGCTGCTCTATCTGTTTGTTATAATAAAACGCAAAAAGAGTTCGAACTTTTTTAAGAAGCTGTCAGATTATTGAATCGCAGATTGCAGCGCTTCTTTGAGGGGGTCTGCCATATTTTCCAGGGCATCCAGGTCCACCAGTTCCTGAAAGGCGGGGATGCCGGAGAGCTGGGTGACATTCAGCATGAATTCATCTGAGGGGAGAAAACTCTGAATCGGGGCTTTTAAAATCACCACCGGCAGGCCGCCCAGATCCTGATGTTTCAGTATTTCCGTTTCATACCGCAGATCCGCCAGCAGCTGGACCAGGTCGCTGGAAGTTTCAATTAAGGCAGCCATGGTCAGATGTTCAATCAATGCCTGTTTCATGTCATCCGCCTGCCGGGTCTCTGATCCGGTAACCATTGCCCTCAACCGATTATACGGGCATTCGCTCTGGAAGGAAAGCACCCAGCGGGTGGCAGCAATAATGCTGGTCGGTTTATCTTTAGCTTCTCCCATGAACAGGGAGTATTTAAACGGAACAGCGGTAAGCTGTTTTGAAATGGGGGGCAGCGGGGTCTGGAGTTTTCTGGGCAGCCCAAAGGGCTTTTCGCAGATTGCCGAGTACTGTTCCTGAAGTCTTGCGAACGCCTTGTCCGAACCCGGCACATCATCCATGTTTGCACTTTTAAGGTAGGCGCCCAGCAGTTTTGCCGGGTTAAACAGCGGCCTTAGTATTCCCAGATGGCCTTTGAGCCGTTTAAAAAGACTATCAGCGATTTTTTCCGTATTTTTTCTCAGCTGAATAAATTGTTCATTATCCAGGTCTTTGCGAATAATCTCTTCGTGACTCATTGGGCGGTCTCTTTTCTGTTTGTTTATCTAAGATTGAATATCCAATAAATATAAAAAGTTGGATAGCTAAAGGGTGCACCAAAGTCAAGGTTTATTTTAGGTGCAATACATACGCATCCGCCAAATTTTCTTCGGAATACGGCCCGAAAAGAAGCGATCGGGGAAATCCCTCCACCTTTACAAAATAGGATGTGGCGTCATTCAGTTCATTCCGGGTTGCCCACGCAGTATATGGGGTGTCTCCCAGATTTATCTTCATACCCTGTACCGGGTAGTTGAGCACACTTTTATCGGGCAGGCGACCCGCCGGTCCGGCCGCCTGAAATGTGATTTCCGCGTCATTGACACCGAACATGATTCCCGGCCAGGAGCCTGACACAGGCCGCACTTCAAACCAGAGGCCGATTTGCGGATTGCCGTGAATGTCCACGAAATACTCATGAAAAGCCGGTTTTGGTGATGTATGGGCTTTTGCCACCAGTTTTGCGCCAAGCCCGGCCCCGGATGCGGGCAGAATATCCGCCTGTTTCAGAGGCGTGGGTAATTGGGTTTCGGAAATCGGTTCGGGCCCGGCTTGAAGAATAACAAACGGAAAATGGCCTCCTTTTTTTGCCTGAACAGCAATGGCTGCCATGGACAAGCCGTAAAGGATGTCCGGTTTTTTTAAATCTGCAGCAGACGCCAGGATCACCCACACGGGGATGTCAGAATCAACAAGGTGTTCCACTGCTGCCATCCAGGCCATGTTTTTGAGGTCATCCTTCCAGAAATGCCCCTGAATATCGAGACCGTAGGGTTTCAGGGCAGACATGAGTTGTTTTACCGGGTCTTGCGCGGCATCAAGAGAAGTAAGCCATATGGGTTTCATGGGCGTTCCCTTTCACACGGTTATTTTTGGGGCTTCTCAAAAAGTCCAAATTCTTTGTTGCGCTGCACCCCTCGCTGCTTCAGCGTACGCCAGGTACGCGTCATTGCTCGGGATTTGCGCGCCTCGCCAATTTTAAGAGATTGGTGAAAATTTTTTCTTTGCCGTCTATATCTGATTTTTTACGGCGGCATCATTTTTAGGCGTTCCTGAATAATCGCTTTTTTCTTATACCAGTTTAAGGCGTCGGATACAACCATATCCTTGAAAATCAGATAATTTTACTATAGAGTAAAACTCTTTATTCATTAAAGATCGATCTTCTCATGCGGCTGGCAAATGAATGCGGAATCTATTGCGGGGGTGGACTTAAGAACATATGGCAGGAATCAAAAGCATCGATAAATTAAAATCCATCCTGGATGATAAATATGAAATCATCGGTCTGATCGCCTCCGGCGGCATGGGTGAGATTTATCTGGGGGTTCACCGGGTACTGGGTAAAAAAAGAGCGATCAAAGTGATCCATCAGGATGTGGAAAAAGAAAAAGACATCCGCAAGCGATTTATTCAGGAAGCCCGGCTGGCTGCCAGTATTGATCATCCCGGCATTATCGAGATAATGGATTTCGGAAGTCATGACGCGTTCGATTACCTGATCATGCCGTACATTGAAGGGGTGACCCTGCAGGAGAAACTGGATGACGGACCCATGGCATGGGAAGACGCCATTGATCTCATGATTTCAATGACAGACGCGATTTCCCACGCCCATAAAAAAGAGATTATTCACCGGGATATTAAGCCGGCCAATTATATGATCGATGCCAACGGCCAGATTATTCTCACTGATTTCGGCATCTCGAAAAATTTGACCGACGCTACACTGACCGCCGCCAATACAATCATGGGCTCGCCGAAATTCATGAGTCCCGAGCAGATTGCCGGCAAAAAAGTCGACAAAAGAAGTGATTTGTATTCCCTCGGGCTTGTTTTCTATCAGATGCTCACCGGCATCAACCCCTTTGAAGCGGAAGAAATCACCTCCGTGATGTACAAGCAGGTTCATGAAGTTCCGGATCATCCCAGTACAGTGAACAGCCGCATCCCGCAGCCAGTCGGGGATGTGCTTGCCCGGCTCCTGGAAAAAGATCCCGAAGACAGATATCCGGACGCGGATGCTCTGCTCGGGGATCTTCACCGGTTAAAACAGTTCCCGGCCCAGGATGCCGGCGGCGAGACGGTACTGCAGGTCCCGGGTGCCGGACGCAGACACATCCAGACCCAGCCGGAACATGCCGCAAGCAGCAGCGACGAACGACCGGTGTCGCGGTTGAGTGATATGGCCACCCGAATTATCCGCCCGCTTCAGCGAAAAGAGCGAAAAAGTCCTGAAATTGCGGAGTCTGTTATTGATAGAGACTCAGCGTCTAAAAAATCATCGCTTGGTAAAAAGAAAATTTTCGCATTTGTGCTGGCGCTTGCCGGAGGGATTATAGTGACCGCCCTGGTGCTGATGGTTGGTTTCGACCTCAACCAGACAGGGGGGGCGGACCATCAGGCAGCCAGCACGGAGGACACCCGGCCGCACCCGGAGCCGGCGGCAGCCACGGAAAAGATGCCCGAAAGAGCAGAGCCTGCCGCAGGAGTTCCGGGTGACCGGGAAATTCCGGCAACGCAGGCAAAGATCCGGTTCGAGCCGTCGGTGATTTCGGAAACCCTTGAAAAAGATACGTTTGTGGTCAAAACCATCCATTTGTTTAATGACGGGACAGCCCCGCTTTCCGATATTCGTATTGAGGCGGAATCCGACGGTGATTTTAATTTTCTGGGCCCTGTGAGTCGCTGGACCGTGGATATCGGGGCCGGGGGCACGGCATCTTTTGACTGCCCGGTCAATTCGGCCAACTCCATGGCCGGCGATATCCGGACAGGCCGGATTAAAATTTACGCGAATGGCCCCCAACGCGATCCGCAGGTGATTGACGTCCGGCTGTCTGTGAAGGCACCTGTCGCGGATACATCAGCGGTTGCCCCGGCCGGAGAAAGAACAAAAGACAAAATAACACAAACCGCCAAACCATCGAAGCTTATGGCTGTTCTCCGTCCGAGGAAAATCCGGGAAAGCAATTTGTTGGCGGGACTGAAAAAATTTGCAGGGCGATCCATCAGCCTTGCTGAAATAAGGCAGCTTTTGAAACCCGACGTCGGATTTGCCGGCGCGGCAACCGATCCAAAGACACTGGCATCGGTTCAGAATTTTTTACGGGAACTTCCCTGTATTCAATTTTTGGATAACGCCCCCTGTGATATTCTGATATCCTGTGAGCAAGGGGCTTTGGGTGAAAAATCAGGGTCTGGTAATCAGTTGGTGTTCAGGAGTAATTTTTATGATTGCGGGGAAAATTGTCTTGCGGTTTCCATGGACAAAAACGGGCCCCTGCCCGCGGCAGCCCTTGAAGAGGCTATCAAAAGATATTACTGCTACCACGCACTGCTGGGGTTACGCCTGGCCAGCACCGCTTTTGGCGGCGGACACATGGGGCTTGAAATTCCGGGAAAACCGGGCAATGTTCTGACCGTAAACGATCAAATAAGAATGTGCATGACACCGGCCCTGGATTCCGCCTGCATGTTGATCGACATTAACCGGCAGGGGGTATTCAAACTTTTTCCGATTTTTGACGATCAGGCTTCCTTGCAGAAAATGGGTGATACCGCGTGTTCCATTGATATTGCGGTATCGCCGCCGGCTGGTTTTGAAATGATTGCTGCCCTTGGTGTTCAGAACGAGAATCTGCTGAAGAAATACAGAAACCAGATGAATCCGGAGAATCCCATTGTGTCCTGGCCTTTTTCCGGAGCGGGAGCAAACAGTGCCATGAATTTTTGTGAGGAGATATTTTTTAATTTGATCAATGAACCTCCCGAGAAATGGGCCATCAACTGCCTTTTTATCCGGATCGTTCACCATCAGTGAGAGACCCCGTCCCGAGCAACCTGGAGCGCCGATGGCAGGCCTGACCCCGGCCCCTTTATTTTTCAGAGAGGCAATTTAATGACCAGATCTTACGGATATGGAACCGACACCGGAAATCTCCGGGAGCAGAATGAAGACAATTTCTGCGTGGCGCCTGATCTTGGGCTATGGGCGGTTGCTGACGGCATGGGCGGGTATAAGGGCGGCAAAACCGCCAGTCGGATCGTGGTCCGTCAACTGGCAGAGGATATCATAAACGGCCTGTCTCTGACTGCATCCATCACAGGAATTCATCATTCCATTATTCGTGCGGCCAAAGCTGATCCTGAAAATCAAGGCATGGGCTCCACCCTTGTCGCCATGCTCACAACAGATGATCACTATGAGATCGCCTGGGTGGGGGACAGTCGCGCTTATTTGTGGGACGGCGCATTACTGCGGCAGCTGACAAAGGATCACTCCTATGTGCAGCATCTTGTCGCAGAAGGCGTTATCAGCGAACGAGAAGCCGCAGTCCATCCGGCACGCCATGCCGTGACCCAGGCCCTGGGGGCGGAGGAGCTTGACGCCGTGGCAGTGGAAACCGTGCAGGGCGTTCTGAAAAACAATCATAAAATTTTGCTGTGCAGTGACGGCCTTACCAATGAAGTTTCTGATGATGGGATAGCTGCTATTCTTCTTCAGGAAACGGATCCGCAGCAGGCTGTGGATCGTTTGATCCGCCAAGCCAGGCAAAACGGCGGCGCGGATAATATCACCGTCATTGTGGTCGCCTGATATGCCGCGAAACCTTTATGAGATGTGAAAGTACGCGTAAAAGCGAGCGAAGGAGAACCTTATGGCCGGACAGCCATTACACGTCACCATCCTGTTTGCCGATATCTGCAAAAGTTCTCGAATTTACGAGGTTTTGGGGGATCAAAAAGCCCGGGCGGCAGTGGCCGAAGTACTGAACCGGCTCACAGACATCACCGTTGCCAATAGCGGCAAAGTGATCAAAACCATCGGCGATGCGGTCATGAGTATTTTCGATTCCCCGGACAACGCCTCAGACGCTGCCAAAGAGATGATGACGGCCATGCGGCAGGATTTTTCCAAAACTGCCGACGCCTTTCCCATAAATATCCATGCGGGTTTTCATCATGGCCCCGTGGTTATGGACAAGCAGGATGTTTTTGGCGATGCCGTCAACATCGCCTCCCGGCTCGCGGATTACGCAAAGCCGAAACAGATTGTAACAACCCAGTCAACCATTGAAGCCATGTCTGAACACTCCACCCCGCTCATCCGCTATGTCTCGGAAATTACCGTAAAAAATATTTCAGACCCCCTGGTTGTCTATGAAATCCTCTGGGATAAACGAGAGGTTACCACGATTATGGACCACCAGCGGTTTTCAACTGTCGTGCCTCGAAAATTGGAACTGACGGTGGGAGATCAGACGGTTGTCCTTGATGAGCACAACGTAACGCTTACCATTGGCCGGATGGATTATAATGATATCGTGATTGATCTTTCCTGGGTGTCACGATCCCATGTCTCCATAGAAAATCGCAAAGGCATTTTTATGCTGGCTGATAAAAGTTCAAACGGCACCTATGTCTATCCTGACGGCGGCGAAATGAAATTTGTCCTGAGATCTGAGCATTTGCTGACCGGCAAAGGCGTGATCCTGCTCGGGATGGAGAAAGGCCAGGAAAACGAAAATACAGTGATCCGGTATTGTGTAAAGTAAATGCCTGAAAACAGTCATATGCGTCCGTTTCCGCTCCGGGTAAAAGTTGAAAGCGGCAGTGCCCGGAAGACGGATTTCAATTTTATCGAACCCTTCCGCATCGGCAGAGGAGACGATTGTGACATCCGGATTCAGGAGGATGTGGTCAGCCGGGTCCATGCGGAAGTCGGTTTCACAGACGGCCAGTGGCGAATAACAGATTCGGGAAGCAGCAACGGGATCTGGGTTGACGGTATCAGAAAAGCGTCTGTTGCGTTAGAAAAAGAGTGCCGCGTGATGCTCGGGGAAGACGGGCCGGTACTGCTGTTTTTTCCTGAACAGCAAACAGGAACAACTCAAGGAACCCGGCTTTCGGATCGGAAGGAAAAAACAGCGGATGAATTGACTTTTGACCACTATAAAAAGCATTATTTTGGCAGTGCCACCGATGGAGAGGCTGGTGCGCACACCCTGATGGTGCGGAGTGCTTTTGCGGAAGTCAAAAAAAAACAGAAGCGGATGTATCTGGCCATTGTTGCTGTTTTTGCCGGGCTTTTTCTGGTTTCCGGCACCTATGCGGTGTTTAAGCATCTGGAAGCAGAGAAACACAAGAAATTGGCCGAGGAAATTTTTTATTCCATCAAGGCCCTTGAGCTGGAGTTTGCGGATGTTTTAGCTCTCTCCCGGGAGACAGCGGATGCGCGGGTGAAAAAAAAGGTTGCCGCCTACCAGGCCCGGCGCAAAGCGCTGGTGGGCAATTATGACCGATTTGTGAACGCCCTGAATACTTATGAAAATGAAAAAGATGAACAGGGCCGCCTGATTCTCAGGGTCGCAAGGATGTTTGGCGAGTGTGAGATCAATATTCCGGATGAGTTCCGCAAGGAAGTAGGCCATTACATTGAAAAATGGAAAACCACCCGTCGGCTTGAAAATGCGGTTTTGCGGGCCCGGGAGAACGGGTATATCCCGAAAATCAAGGAAGCCATGCAGGCCTTTGATCTACCGCCCCAGTTTTTTTATTTAGGACTTCAGGAAAGCAACTTTGATGTATATGCCTGCGGCCCTAAAACCCGTTTTGGCATCGCAAAAGGGGCGTGGCAGTTTATTCCTCCCACTGCTGAAGAGTATGGTCTCCGGCTGGGGCCCCTCGCAGACCTCCCGATCCCGGACCCGGCGGATGAACGCCATAATTTCGAAAAATCCACCCTGGCCGCTGCCGGATACCTGCGTCGCATATATAATACAAAAGCCCAGGCATCGGGTCTTCTGGTGATGGCCTCCTACAACTGGGGGCAGACGAGGGTCATTCGTCTGATTGATGAGATGCCGGAAAATCCCAGGGAACGCAATTTCTGGAATCTTTTGAAGAATAAAAAAGACCGGATCCCCAAAGAAACCTATGATTATGTTTTTTATATTTTTTCCGCCGCTGTGATCGGCGAAAACCCCCGTTTGTTCGGCTTTGATTTTGATAATCCCCTGGCGCCTTCTGCAAATTCAGGCTGAAGCCAGATACCCGGCACCATAAACTTGAAGCTTTTTTCTTTGCCGTCGAAATCTGACTTTTTACGGTTGCATCAAGCTTAGAGACTGTTCAGCTGCCGGGTCAAAATTTCCTTCATCTGCTTGGGATTGGCTTTGCCTTTGGACGCTTTCATGGCAAGCCCCATTAAAAAACCCACCACCTTGGGATTCCCGTTTTTAAAATCCGCGGCATCGGACGGGTGGCCCGCGATAATGCCATCTGCCAGAGCGACCAGGGCCGCCTCATCCGAAACCTGTTCAAGCCCTGCTGCCGCTGTCAGTTCTTCAGGACTCCCGTCTTTTTCCAGCATCTGGAAGAGGATTTCTTTGGCCGCTGCCGCATTTATTTTTTCGTTGTCCAGAAGGGCCAGCAAACCGGAAAATCGTTCAGGGGTGAGGCGGGTGGTGCAAAGGTCCAGATTCCGGTCCCGCAGACCGGGCATGAGATGGGCGATCATCCAGTTGGCCGCCTTCAGCGGGGAAACCCCCAGCCGGACCACTGCCTCAAAAAATTCCGCCACATCCCGTTCCTGGCTCATGGTGTGGGCGTCGTCCGCCTTGAGGCCGAATTCCGCCATGAATCGGTCGGCTTTTTGGGACGGCATTTCCGGCAGTCTCTGTTTAATTGTTTCAAGCCACTGGGCATCCATGTGAATTGCCGGCACTGAGGGGTCCGGCACGCATGGCCCGGCAAATTTTTCACGCATGGGAAAGGTGACCTGTTTGTCCGGATCCCAGAGCCGCGTATGCAGGGTGACCGGCTCTCCCCGGTCCAGGCATTCTGCCTGCCGCTGGATTTCATAGGCAATGGCATCCCCCACATGGCGGATGGAGTTCATGTTTTTAACTTCCACCTTGGTGTTCATCTCTTCCGTGCCGGGCTTTCGGAGGGAAATATTGGCGTCTGCCCGCATGGTTCCTTTTTCCATGCTGCATTCCGTGCTGCCCGTATATCGGAGATGGGTCCGGAGTTTTTTGAGAAATTCCATGGCCTCATAGGGGCTCCGCATGTCCGGCTCCGTTACAATCTCAATAAGCGGCGCCCCGGCCCGGTTGAAATCCACCAGGCTGACAGGTTTCCGGCCTTCTGTTTCGTGGATCAGTTTGGCCACATCTTCTTCAAGGTGGATATGATGAATTCTCAGACGCCGCAATTGGTCGGCACTGTCCTTTGATCCGGGAATATCAATCCATCCGTTGATCGCCAGGGGCTTGTGATGCTGGGAAAGCTGATATCCTTTGGGCAGATCCGGATAATAATAGACTTTCTGATCAAACGCGCTTTCTTCGGCAACGGTGCAGTGAACAGACAAACAGGCCAGCACCGCTTTTTCTAACGCCTCACGGCTCAGTTTCGGGAAAGCCCCGGGAAGCCAGAGGCATACCGGACAAGTGTTTCGGTTGGGCGCATCCCCGGGCTGATTGGGGCAGTCGCAGAAAAGTTTGGTGGCGGCATTCAGCTGAACATGGATTTCAAGGCCGATAACGGCTTCGTATGTATTTGAAGATGTGTTCATGACGGAAAAGCTCCCTGATTATGATGAAAAAGCGTCTGCCCCGCAGCCAGAAGACCGGCGTCACCCATGCGGGGACCCATGAGCTGAACCCCGACATCATGGGAGCTGTTTTCGGCTGATATTGCAAGGTTCGGTATGTGAAGGGCCGGCAGTCCGAAGAGATTGGCGGCAAGGGTCAGGCTGAACGCCGCATAGGTGTCGGAAATAGTGTCTGCTGAAAAAGGATCTGTCGTTGCGTCCCATGTGGGCAGGGCCAGAAAATCAACCTGCGTGAAAAGCGCGGAAACCTGGCTCAAAAGGGTGCGCCGCAGGATGCAGGCATTTTCAAATGCCTCGTAATCCTGAAACTGGAAATAGGCGCCCTGCATCAGGAAGGTCTTGATCAAGGGGTCAAACGCCGCCCCCCGAAAGGCAAGATACATGTCGTTCCAGTTGCCGTCCATGTCTTCCCGGCGTCCATATCGAACCCCGTCATATTTTCCGGCAGACGAGGAGGCTTCTACCGCGGCAATGATCTGATGGGTGGAAGCAATCAGTTGGAAATCCGGAAATTCAATTTCTTTGACCGTAAATCCGCTGCCGGCGATGGCATCTTTGGCCCGGGAAAAGGCTTTTGCCAAAGCTGTTTCAGAAAGTGCCGGCATGTTTTTGGGAACGCCGATGCAAAATAGTTTTCCGTCTGAATGTTGGGCGTTTGCCGGTACAGAAAAATCAGGGGGCGGTTCGACGCACATGGAACCGTCATTGTCATCCGGTCCGGCCATGGCAGCCATCATTTTTGCGATATCCGCCGGGTGTTTGGCGAGAATGCCGGTAACTTCCATGGACGGAACAAGTCCGGTAAGGCCGTAGCGGGACAATAGCCCCCACGTGGGTTTAAACCCCCAGAGTCCGGAAAGGCATGCTGCCATTCGGGCTTCTCCTAATGTATCGGTCATGAGTCCGGCGTGCAGCGTGTCGTCCCCTGCAAGAATCCGGGCAAGGGCGCTGCCGTTAATGCCGAACCCCAGTTCGGCCATGGAGGCGCTGCCGGCAATGGAAGCCCCTGCGCCTTTCAGGCGGGAAATAAGGGTGGCATCGAAAACAGCACAAAATCCGGCAAGCGCCTTTGAACCAGCGTCTGTCGGCCAGTCCCGGACGCTTAAATCCGGGTGGATGATAACGGACAGACCGGAAAGCGGGCCGCCCGAAACAGGCGCATCCGGCGCTGACGGGCGATGGACGAAGGTATCGGTAGTCATTTTTTCCCTCTTTGGAATATTTGGTTTTGGATATTTATTCAAGCACCGGTGCCACTTTAAAATAACCGCCCTTTACGGCTGCGGCGTTTTTTAAAAGCGCGCCGGTTTCAGCGAGTTCACAGACTTTGGCCGAAGTGCCGTCCCGGAACCGGTTGGCTGATGGTGCCACGGAAAATAGCGGCAATAGATCCGCCGCGTCCATTTTTTCAACCGCCTGCCGGACCCTTGCGGCCATTTCTTTTGCCTGATCAATGGCTTTCTGGATATCCTCGTGCTCATTTTCTGAAAGGCCGATGCGGGAAACCCAGGACAGCACCGCCACCGGATCCTTTTCCCGTTGGGTGCCGGGCAGGGGGAGGGAACCGCCCATGTCCAGGAGGCCCAGTTCTTCAAGCTGATCTTCGCTAACTTCGGACGGCGCCTGGGTCAGGGGGCAGAACGCGCTGCGGTTTTTGGGAAACGCAATCACCTCCCGGATGGACGGGGCGTTCAGAATCATGGCAGTGACCCGATCCAGTCCCAGGGCCATGCCGCCGTGGGGCGGCGCCCCATATTCCAGAGCCTGGAGAAAAAATCCGAATTTTTCATTTACATCCGTATCAGATAAACCCAGGGCCTGAAAAATGCGGTGCTGGAGATCCCGGTCATTGATACGGATACTGCCGCCGCCCAGTTCCTCGCCGTTGACCGCCAGGTCATAGGCCCGGGATTTCAGGGCCAGCAGATCTTCGGTATCCGAAGGGTCAAAATCCGTGCAGTCCGGCATGGTAAAGGGGTGGTGGCTGGATGTCACCCCGGTATCCGTGGCTTCAAAAAGAGGGAAATCCGTAATCCACAAGGGATAGAAGTCCCCATGAGGGATCAGATCGAGGCGCCGGGCCACATGCAGGCGCAGCTGCCCCAGGGCGGAACATACCAGATGCCAGGATGGGTCCGCGATCATGAGGATCACATCTGCGGGCCGGGCGCCAAACCGGTCCAGAATATCCTGCTGCTCTTTTTCGCTGAAGAACTGCACAATATTGCTTTCAAGGCCAGTCTTGGTCACCCGCATCCAGGTCATGCCTTTGGCGCCGAATCCGGGCACGATTTCTTTTGCGTATTCATTCTGCAGAATGTTTTTGCTGAGTTGCTCGGACTGGCCCTTAACGGTGATACCCTTGATGCAGCCACCCCGGTCCAGGATTTGTCTGAAAATAGCATAATTCGTATTTTCAAAAATATCCGTGGCATCCACAAATGTCATGCCGAACCGCAGGTCGGGGCGGTCATTGCCCGCGGTATTCATGGCATCGGTCCAGGTCATGCGGGGAAAGGGCCGGGGCAGGTGGATGCCGCCAACTGCAAACATCCGGGCGGTGAGTTCTTCAAACAAGGCGTAGATAAATTCTTCGTCAATAAAAGAGGCTTCCAGATCAAGCTGGGTGAATTCGGGCTGGCGGTTGGGCCGGAGGTCCTCATCCCGGAAGCATCGGACAATCTGATAATACCGCTCCATGCCGCTGACCATGAGCAGCTGTTTAAAAAGTTGGGGCGACTGGGGAAGGGCGTAAAACGTGCCGGGATGATGACGGCTGGGCACGATATAATCCCTGGCCCCTTCCGGTGTGCTGCGGGTCAGCATTGGGGTTTCGATATCAACAAAGCCCTGTTCGTCCAGAAAATTCCGGATGGTCCGGTTGATGTCGTGCCGCTTGAGCAGGCGCTCCTGCATGGAGGGCCGCCGCAGATCCAGAAACCGGTACTGGAGCCGCAGGTCTTCTGCCACCCCCTCATCCCGGTGAACCGTGGTAGCGGCCAGCATGGATTTTTCGGAAATCTGAAATGGCGGGGTTTTGGAGCGGCTTACAATGCTGAGCCCGGAGGCGGCCACCTCTATGCTGCCGGTAGCAATATGGGGGTTTTCCGTGCCTTCAGCCCGCTGCATCACAAGCCCTGAAACGCTGACGCAATATTCATTTTTCAACTGTCCGGCTTTCTCGCAAACAGACCGGTCAGCAGTTTCAGGCCCGATGACCACCTGGATGATGCCGCTCCGGTCCCGCAAATGAATGAAAAGCACTTCGCCGTGATCCCTCAGGGCATCCACCCATCCGGCCAGAAATACTTGCTGGCCCGCGTGGGCAGTGGTAATTTTCCCGCACAGAGACCTGTCATGATATGTCATGGTGAGTTCCTTTGCCAGAATATTGCTCTGGTATATTTGAGCAGTGTTTGAATTGGTTGTGGTATTAATAAAGAAATTTTTAATAAAAAGTCAAACTGAAGTTTTAGCAATTTAATTAAGCTATGCTTAATTTTGGCGTCTGCAAGCTGATGCAGATTCAGGATACCGTGTGCGAATAGATATCAAAGTGGCAACCAAAAATATGGGGGGCTTTGAATGTGTTTCGAGAGAAGGGCGTTGGAAAAAGCGGGTCGAAGGATTTAGGTCCGTGGAAAAAATAAAATACCCCATCTTGCTGGTTTTTTGTTCCGTCTTCTTTGTTGCGATGAAACGCACATATCCCGATATGCTTTCTTCATCGCGCCTCGAATACGGAAGTAAAATCCGTCGCCATCTGGGATACTTTATTTTCCCCACGGCCCTTATGCCTGTTGTTTTGAAACCATTTTTCTCAGTAGTTTCAGGTTGATCGCGTCCCCGTCCCGGCCGTTTTTTTTCTTCGGCGTTTCAAGTATTTTGGGAATATCTATCAACCGGCGGTCGTTCATGAGGGCCGCAAACCCGCTGGCGCCGATATATCCGTCGCCGATGTGAGCGTGCCGGTCCACCCGGGAACCGCATGGTTTTTTGGCGTCGTTTAAGTGAATGACAAACAGTCGGGGGATTCCAATGATGTTTTGAAATGTCTGCATGGTATGCCGGTATGCTGTGGCGCTGGAAATGTCATAGCCGGCCGCGAAAATGTGGCAGGTATCCAGGCAGACGCCGATCCGGGACTGGTCCGTCACCTTTTCCATGATGTCGGCCAGGTGCTCAAACCGGTGGCCGATGCCCGTGCCCTGGCCTGCGGTGGTTTCCAGAAGCAGCCGGGTGCGGGTGGCCGGGGTCTGGTCAAATATCCGGTTGATGGTGTCCGCGATTCTTGCGATGCCGTTATCAATACCGTCTTCCATATGGGCGCCGGGATGGAGTACGACTCCGGGGATATCCAAAAGATCGCATCGGATGAGTTCCCGGGTCAGGGCATCACGGGATAAAGCGGCTTTTTCCAGGTCCGGTCCGGCAATGTTGATAAGATAAGAGGCGTGGGAGAAAATGTGACAGATGCCGGTTTCAGTCCGGGTGTCGGAAAACTTCTGAATTTCTTTTTCCGTTAGGGTTTTTTCTTTCCAGGTGCTGGCGTTTTTTGTGAAGAGCTGAAGGGCCGTGCACTGGTATTCCGCGGCCCGCAGCAGGGCCTTGTACAGCCCGCCGGCAATGGAAAAATGGGCGCCAAGAAGCAGGCCGCTGGGGCTTTTAGCGGTTGCGGCAGTCATTTTCCGGCCGCTGTTTTATCCGGATAGGGGCACAAATGGCTTAAAAAACATTCCGGACATTTGGGTTTTCTGGCATTGCACACGGCCCGGCCGAAATAGATCAGCCACAGGGAAAAATCATTCCATTCTTTTTTTGGAATCACTCCCATGAGATCAAATTCAATTTTTACCGGATTTTTGCTTTTTGTCAGTCCCAGCCGCTGGGAAATTCTGGCCACATGGGTATCCACCACCATGCCGGGAATGCCGAAAACCGCCCCTAAAACCACATTGGCAGTTTTCCGGCCCACACCGGGCAGGGTCACCAGTTCTTCAAGGGTTTGCGGCACGTCTCCATCGAATCGGTCGATAAGGGCGGTGGCGCAATTCTTGAGATTCTTGGCCTTGTTATGATAAAATCCAGTGGAACGGATCAGGCGCTCGATCGCCTCTATGGGGGCATCCGCAAAATCTTTGGGACTGTCCAGTGCGGCAAAAAGCTTCGGGGTCACGCTGTTGA
This sequence comes from Desulfobacterales bacterium, assembly GCA_963675805.2. Lineage (GTDB taxonomy): Bacteria > Desulfobacterota > Desulfobacteria > Desulfobacterales > Desulfosalsimonadaceae > SURF-3. The sequence goes on from CAXXNU010000019.1 coordinate 171,912, forward strand.
CCTGGCGGTCCGTGCACTGGGCGGAGAGAATGGTGGCCATCAGGAGCTGAAACGCATTTTTGTGCCGCAACTGCGTCTTGACATCCGGATATCTGGTCTTTAATATCTGACGAATTTTTTGAACACGGATTTTTTCTGAGGTCATGGTAATTATAAAATATGTTAATAAATAAAATATGTTAATTCGGAAAGCCCGCAACCCATGGGGCAGGTCTGTAAGAATGGTTTCATGTTGCATGTTACAGGTTTCAAGTGTCGGGTGCCAGAGTCGCTTTTTCCGGCATCTAAAAACGGGCACCTGAACACTGACACCTTTTGCTGAAAAATCGCCTCCCGTATGCAATGGTTCATTTTCTTGTTTTTTTGTGTACGAATTGAGGCATAAGGCACTAACAAATCATGATGCAAGATAAAAAAGTAAAAGCCCTGGGGCTCTGTTCCGGGGGCCTGGACAGTATCCTGGCGGCCCTGGTGCTTCGGGAACAGGGCATTGATGTCATCTGGGTGGCATTTGAAACACCCTTTTTCACCGCGGAAAAAGCCCGCAAGGCCTCAGTAAACAATGATATTCCGGTCATTGTCAAGAATATTACCGACCGCTACGTGCCCATGCTGAAACACCCGAAGTGCGGGTACGGGAAAAACATGAATCCCTGCATGGACTGCCATGCCCTGATGTTTCAGATCGCCGGGGAAATGATGGCGGAAACCGGGGCTGTTTTTTTGTTTTCCGGAGAAGTAAGGGGCCAGCGGCCCATGTCCCAGAACAAAAATTCCCTCCGGTATGTGGAGAAGAATTCCGGATTTGACGGTTATATCCTGCGGCCCCTCAGCGCGAAAGTCCTTCCCGAGACTCCCATGGAAAAACAGGGATTGGTGGTCCGGGAACGGCTGTACGGTTTTTCCGGCCGGTCCAGAATACCCCAGATGGAACTGGCCAAAAAACTGGGTGTAACTGAATATCCGGCCCCTGCCGGCGGGTGTCTGTTAACGGATGTGGGGTACGCCAAACGGCTGAGGGATCTTTTTGACCATCAGGCAAAGATCGCACCCGCGGAAATGGATTTTTTATCCTTTGGCCGTCATCTGCGGCTAAATGAGACCACCAAAGTGATTGTGGGCAGAAACAAAAAAGACAACGACAACCTGATGCGGCTGTATCGTCCGGATCATGATTTTTTGCTGAAACTTCAGACCCTGCCGGGTCCGGTGGTGCTGGTGCCCAATGGATGCGATGAGCAGGTGCTTGAAGAAGCCGCCGCCATCTGCGCGGGATACGGCAAGGCGGCAAAACATGGATCAGCCGTTGTGACGGTGACCACACCGGCCGGCATCCGGATAGTAACAGTGGTCCCGAAACCAGCGTCCCGGGTCCAGGCGCTTTTGATTTCGTAAGAGTGCAAGAACAACAATGATGGGAAGTACCGTCTCAGCGGGAATCATCGTAAAAAGAATCACGTTTTTTCCAAATCAACCATGGGATCGGCGGATTGTTTTTGCTGGGCGGACAACTGCCCGCAGGCTGCTGCAATATCCTGCCCCTTGCTGTGCCGGATGACTGCAGTATAGCCTTTGTCATGCAGCAGGCTCTGGAATTTCAGAACCACTGATTCCGCAGGACGACGGAAATCACTGGCCGGATGCTCGTTAAACGGGATCAGGTTGATTTTGGCTTTTACCGGCCTCAGCAGTTTTGCCAGCTGCCGGGCGTTTTCCATGGAATCATTGACATTTTTGATCAGGATGTATTCAAAGGTGATTTTGTTTCTCGGCGCAAGGGGATAGTCCACGCAGGCCTGAATCAGCTGTTCAATTGGGTATTTATCGTTGATGGGCATGAGCAGGCTGCGGGTGCGGTTGTCCGTGGCGTTCAGTGAAATGGCCAGGTTGATTCGGGTGTCCCGGCCAAGATCAATGAACCGGGAAATCACGCCGCAGGTGGAAAGGGTGACCCGGCGGGTGGAGAACTGGAGGCCTGCGTCACTATCGGTAATAATGCGGAGGGCCCGGATGACATTCTTGTAGTTGGCCAGGGGTTCCCCCATTCCCATCAGAACAATATTGCGCAGGGGCTTGTCGCCGGTAACGGTTTTGGATACGCCAATGACCTGGTTGACGATTTCCGCCTGGGCAAGATTCCGGATCAGGCCGGATGTTGCGGTCATGCAGAAACGGCATCCCATGGCGCATCCCACCTGGGTGGAGATACACAGAGTGTAATGATCTTTTTCCGGAATCAGAACCGTTTCAATGCAGTTGGCGTCCTCCAGTTCAAAAAGAAATTTTCTGGATCCGTCAGCGGACGTCGCTGTTTTTTTGATTTCAGGAGATGAGAATGAAAAGGTGTCGGATAATAGTTGCCTGGTCTTCAGGGAAATATCCGTCATTTCATCAAAAGCGTCCGCCTGCTTCACATAAATCCAGCGCATGATCTGGGCTGCTCGGTAGACTTTGATATCTTTTTCCGCGCACCATTGGGTCAGTTCTTCTTTATTTAGACTTTTAATATCCGGCTGCATGTGATTCGGTAGTGTTTTCATAAAAAATGGTTTTGCCAAGGGATTCTCAATTTTTTAAGTTCCGGCCAGGGTTGAAAGCCGATGCCCTGGTTGAAAAGACTGTCTGCCGGTTGCGGGGGTCGGGTCCTGCCTGCAGCCGGTGCCGGCATTATTTCCTTTAACAACGGGCAGATAGTATCATCTTCACCGGCAAACAGTTTGTATATTTTTCTTGACATAGCATTTGTGAAATATTATTTTCAAGAATTTACTTACAGGGTCCAAGGTTATGTTTGATAATTTAAGTGACAGACTCAATACGGTTTTCAAAAAGCTCAAAGGCCAGGGCAAGCTTACTGAAAAAAATATTGAAGACGGCTTAAAAGAAGTCCGCATGGCCCTGCTTGAGGCGGATGCCCACTATAAGGTGGTCAAGAATCTTGTTGCCGATATCAAGAAACGGGCCATTGGTCAGGAAGTGCTGGCAAGCCTGACCCCGGGGCAACAGATAATCAAAATTGTCAATGATGAATTGACGGCCCTGATGGGCAGTAAAAATGAAGCCCTGAATGTTTCCGGACCGCCGCCGGCGGCGCTGATGCTGGTGGGGCTGCAGGGGTCCGGTAAGACCACCACCGCCGGAAAGCTGGCCAATCTGCTGCGGAAACAGGGAAGAAAACCGTACCTGGTGCCGGTGGATGTCTATCGGCCGGCGGCTATTGATCAGTTGAAAAAGCTGGCCGGGGAAATATCCGTGCCGGTGTTTGACGCGTCCGCTGACATGGACCCGGTGCAGATCTGCAGGGATGCCGTGGTGGACGCAAAGGCGTCCGGCAGCGATACCCTGATTCTGGATACCGCGGGCCGTCTGCATGTGGATGAAACGCTGATGACCGAACTGGTCAATATCAAAAATGCGATTCATCCATCGGATATCCTTTTGGTGGCGGATGCCATGACCGGCCAGGATGCCGTGAATATTGCCGGTGCCTTTGATCAGTCCCTTGATATCGGCGGCGTGGTGCTGACCAAAATGGACGGTGATGCCCGGGGCGGTGCCGCTCTTTCCATCAAGGCCATCACCGGAAAACCCATCAAGTTTATCGGGGTTGGTGAAAAGCTGAGTCAGCTGGAGCCGTTTCACCCGGAACGTCTGGCGTCCCGGATTCTGGGCATGGGGGATATGCTTTCCTTCATTGAAAAAGCCCAGAGCGCGGTAGACGAGAAAAAAGCGGCCGAACTGGAGAAAAAACTCCGGAAAAATGAGTTCACCCTGGAAGATTTTCGGGACCAGATGTCCCAGGTCCGGAAAATGGGATCATTGAATGATCTGATTAAAATGATTCCCGGCGTGAGCCGAAGCAAGCAGTTTAAAAACCTGGACGTGGATGACCGTGAGCTGGTTCGCGTGGAGGCCATTATTAACTCCATGACCCGGGCCGAGCGGCGCAATCATAGCATCATTAATGGCAGCCGGCGAAAAAGAATTGCAAAAGGCAGTGGAAACAGTGTACAGGAAGTAAATAAGTTATTGAAAAATTACACACAAGTGTTAAAAATGATGAAAAAGATCAACAAGGGCGGTTTTATGCGCGGAATGGGCCGCGGAATGATGCCTTTCTGAAGGAGTTTAAGACAATATGGCAGTGAAAATCAGGTTAGCGAGATACGGCGCGAAAAAGCGGCCGTTTTATCGGATTGTGGTGGCCGATGGCCAATATCCGAGGGATGGAAGATTTCTGGAAAATGTGGGTACCTATAATCCCATGGTCGACCCCAGCGAAGTGACATTAAAAAAAGAAAGGATTGAATACTGGCTCGGCCAGGGCGCGACACCTTCAGATACGGTGAACAGTCTCTTAAAAAAAGAAGGTCTTTAACGAGTTTCCGATATAAGTGTTTTTTACCTCTTAATCCTAAATTCCCTGCAGCTATTAACAAGGAGACGGACCATGAAAGATCTGATCACGTACATCGCAAAAGCGCTTGTTGACAACCCGGAAGAGGTAAAGGTTACCGAAATTGTGGGTGACCAGACTTCAGTCTTGGAACTGAAGGTTGCAAAGGAGGACTTGGGAAAGGTGATAGGTAAACAGGGCCGGACGGCCCGGGCCATGCGGACTCTTTTGAGCGCTTCTTCCGCCAAAATCAGAAAAAGGACGGTTCTGGAAATCGTCGAAGATTAGGTTGGGTGGTCGGATTGAATACAGACGGCGCCCTTGCCATCGGCAAGATTGTCGGGGTTCATGGAATAAAAGGGTGCCTCAGGGTCTACGCTTATGACGAAACGCCGGACTTGTTTCAACCTGGCGCCTGCGTCAGGCTCAACAGCAGCAGTGGAATTGACCAGTTAACGGTCAGGGACGTCGAATCGTATAAGAATATTCTGCGCGTTGCTTTTGAGGAAATAACGGACCGCACGACCGCGGAAGCCATGACCGGCGCAGAACTTTTTATCCATCGCAGGGAATTGCCCGAACCGGATGCCGGTACATGGTACTGGTGTGATTTGATTGGTCTGGAAGTGCAGGGAATAGATGGAACGCGTTTAGGACGGGTGGAAAATCTGTTTGAAACCGGCAGCAATGATGTGCTGGTGGTGAAACAGGGCAACGAGGAAATTCTAATTCCGGTAACCGCATCCATTGTCCGTGATGTCGATTTTAAAGAAGGCAAAATCCTTGTCGATCTGCCCGAGGGGTTGGTGTGAGAGCGGATGGCAATGGATTTCAGTGTTCTGACTATTTTTCCGGAATTTTTTGATTCTTTTGTGGCCCACGGCATTGTCCGCCGGGCCATTGCGGCGGGTGTCATTTCCGTAACCCCCGTGGACATCCGCGCATTTACGGAAGACAAACACCGGACCACGGATGACCGCCCTTATGGCGGGGGTGCCGGCATGGTGATGAAACCGGAGCCGCTTGCTGGTGCCATAAAAGCCGCCCGGAAAGAGAATCCAGGGGGCAGAACCATCCTTTTGTCCCCCCAGGGAAGGCCGTTTAAGCAGCCGGTTGCCAGAGAATTGTCTATGCTTGACGGTCTTATTTTTATTTGCGGCCGTTACGAAGGGGTGGATGAGCGGATTTACCCCTATATTGACGATGAAATTTCCATCGGTGATTTCGTGCTTTCCGGCGGCGAACCAGGGGCCATGATTATCATGGATGCTGTCACCCGTTTGATCCCCGGGGCGTTGGGCGCAGAGGAATCGGCGGAAAATGATTCTTTTTCCGGCCATCTGCTGGAACATGCGCATTACACAAGGCCGCCGGTATTTGAAGGGGAAGCAGTGCCGGAAATTCTGCTTTCCGGCAATCACGCAGCCATTGAAAACTGGCGGCTGGAATCCGGACTTGTCCGGACGCTTTTGAAACGGCCGGACCTGATTGATGGAAAGACATTGGACAGCAGGGACAAAAAAGCATTGAAAAAGTGGTGTGAATACGTTGCGCAACTCATCCGTTCCTAAGCTGTCGGTTGCCCTGCTGCATTATCCGGTAAAAAATAAAAACGGCGAGATCATCACCTCGGCGGTGACCAACCTGGATTTGCATGATATTGCCAGAACCGCAAAAACATATGGCATTGATTCATTTTTTGTGGTAACACCGCTGGACGATCAGCGGGCGCTGGTTGAAAAAATTGTTTCCCACTGGACCGAAGGGTGGGGCGGCGAATACAACCCCAAGCGGAAAACAGCGCTCCGTCTGATCCGCGTCAAGTCAACCCTTGATCAGGCAGTGGCGGAGATCGAAGCCGAAATCGATCAGCCGGTCCGGGTGGTGGTCACCTGTGCCGCACAAAAGCCGGGGGCACTGAAATTTGAAGCCTTTCGCCGTCGCTTAAATGGCGAGAAAGCGTCTTGCGCGTATCTTCTGGCATTCGGCACGGCCTGGGGATTGACGGATGAATTTTTAAGTGCGTGTGATTTTATTCTTGAACCGGTTCAGGGCGCGGCGGACTATAATCACCTGCCGGTTCGGTCGGCAGTGGCGATTATTCTGGACCGCTTGCTGGGAACCGGGCGGTAAGGGCTTTTTAAAACCATCTGGTACATGAATTAAAGCGCCGTTCGTTCGGCGGTTTAAAATAAATAACGATAGAGGATTGTCATGGAAAAGATTAAACAGATTGAACGAGAACAACTGCGGATGGACATCCCGGATTTTTTTCCGGGTGATACGGTCAAAGTGCATGTAAGAATCCGGGAAGGTGAAAAAGAACGTATTCAGGTGTTTCAGGGCGTGGTGATCAGTAAGCGCAAAGGCACCACCAATGCGTCCTTTACCGTGCGTAAAGTATCCTACGGCATTGGTGTGGAGCGCGTCTTCCCTATGCATTCCCCAAGTATTTCCAAAATCGAGGTGGTGACATCCGGCCGGGTGCGGCGGTCCAAAATTTACTATCTCCGCAACCTGCGCGGAAAAGCCGCCAGAATTAAGGAATTGCGGCGGGATCAGAATTAATCCGGCACCGGCTTTATCGGTGGTTGGTCTGCCGAAAGTTATAAAAATCAGATGAGATGGACAAAGTCGATCCGGTCTCATCTGATTTTTTTTCAGTCGGGGAATAAGTAGATATTTTTATTTTTTCCAATATGTTATGGTTTTGGTGGGCGAAAAATGAATACCATCCCGCCCGTTGATCTGTGGATGTTTGAAAAAAAGGCCACCAAAGCCGGTTTCTCCATGGTGGCGGGCCTGGACGAAGCCGGCCGGGGGCCCCTTGCCGGCCCGGTGGTGTCTGCCGCCGTCATCCTTCCGTCGTCTTTTGTAGTCTCGGGCATCCGGGATTCCAAGAAAATCAGCGCCAAAAAACGGGAACGGCTGTTTGACGATATCCATGGCCATGCCGTGGCCGTGGGGGTGGGCATCGTCTCCGCACAAGAGATTGACCGCATCAATATTCTGCAGGCCGCCTTGCTGTCCATGGCCATAGCGGTAGACGACCTGTCCGCGGCCCCGGATTATTTGTTGATTGACGGCATTTTTACCATTGCCGCCGATTGCCCCCAAAAAGCGATTCCCAAGGGAGACAGTCTAAGTATTTCCATTGCCGCCGCATCTATTATCGCCAAAGTTACCCGGGACCGGATCATGGCCCGGTATGCCCGATCATATCCGGAATTCGATTTTCAGAAACACAAAGGATATCCCACCAAAGCCCACAAAGAAGCTATTTGCAGGTATGGTATTTCCCCTATTCACCGCCGGAGTTTTAAAGGTGTGAAAGAATATTGTTCTTAGTCGTTGCCCTGTAACAGCAATCGTTTATAAGAAATCCTCAAATTTTGAAACACACGCTTTAATAATTTTTTTTAAAGTGATATATCCTACTCAGTTTTACAAACCATTTGTATTGATTTTGACTGCGGACGTGATGGTGCGCATTTCACGATGGACAGATTGCGATGATCGACCTTTCTCTGATGCTTTTTACATAATCTATGCTCAATATCAGACAGATATTTGGAAAATTCGGAGAGGATCTGGCGGCCCGCCACCTCAGGAAAATGGGGTACCGGGTGATCTGCAAAAACTATCGCAACCGGTTTGGTGAAATTGATATCATCGCCAAAGATGCGGACACCCTGGCCTTTGTGGAGGTGAAATCCCGGCGAACAAACACTTACGGCCATCCCAAGTATGCGGTGACCCGGGCAAAGCAGGAAAAAATATCCAAAACCGCCCTTTACTATATGAAAGAGATGGGCCTGAACAATTGCAAAGCCCGTTTTGATGTTGCAGCCGTCACCACCGCCGGCAAAAAAACCAGTGTTGAGATTGTTAAAAATGCCTTTGAACTCGCCTACAAATGATCCGCTTCAGAAATTTCTGGCCGGCACCCTCTATGTGGTGGCTACACCTATTGGTAATTTAAAGGACATTACCTTCCGGGCCCTTGAAATTTTTGAAAAAGTGGCCCTTATTGCCGCCGAAGATACCCGCCATACCCGCAAACTGCTCGCGCATTTTAATATCAAATCCCGGCTGCTGGCGTATCATGAGCATAATGAAGAGCAAAGCGCGAAGGGAATCATGGAAAAGCTGCGCGCTGGTTCATCTGTGGCGCTGGTGTCCAATGCCGGCACTCCCACTGTGTCTGATCCGGGTTATCGCCTGATCAATGCGGCGATCCGTGAACATATTACGGTGGTGCCGGTGCCCGGTGTTTCCGCGGCCGTAACTGCTTTGTCCGCGTCCGGTCTGCCATCAGACCGGTTTTGTTTTTTTGGCTTTTTGCCTGCCAGATCAAAAAAACGCCTGGAGGCGCTGAAAGCCATTGAAGGACTGGAATCGACCCTGATATTTTATGAATCCCCGAAACGCATTATTCCGGTGATGGAAGACATGCTAAGTGTCCTTGGGGATCGGTATGCTGTGCTGTCCCGGGAAATGACCAAGGCTTATGAAGAGTTTTTGCGCGGGCCGCTCTCAGAACTGGTGGGTGAACTCAGGAACCGGCAGGCGGTGAAAGGGGAAATCACCCTGCTGATCGCCGGCGGGAAGCCGGACCCATTGGTTGATTTTGACGATATCCGGCAACAGGTGGAAAGCGCGCTTAAAAGTGGCAGCACCGGTGTCTTAGCCCTTGCCAAAGAATTTTCAAAATCATCCGGAATATCCAAGAACTTGCTGTATGAAAAAATCCAACAATTAAAGCGGCAAATCGAACAGACACCCGACGGAGGAAAAGGAGAAAACACAAATGGACAGACTTGATGCAATCTTTTCACCGGAATCCGTGGCCGTGATCGGCGCCTCTTCAACTCCCGGCAAGGTCGGCCATGATATTTTTGAGAATATATTAAAAGGCGGATTCAAGGGAACCCTTTATCCGGTCAATCCGTCGGCCCGCTCGGTTTTAAGCGTCCGCTGCTACAAATCCATTATGGAAATTCCGGACCCCGTGGATCTGGCCATGATCATTTTGCCCCCTCAGATTGCGGTGAAAACCGTTGATGACTGTATTGAAAAAGGGGTCAAGGGGATCGTGATCGTATCCGCCGGGTTCAAGGAAGTGGGCGGCCAGGGCGCAAAAATTGAAGATGAGATTGCGGAAAAGTGCCGGAATGCCGGTATCCGGCTCATCGGTCCCAACTGTCTGGGAGTCATCAATCCCGGGGATTCGGTCCGGTTAAACGCCAGTTTTTCATCCAGGATGCCCAACAAAGGCAATATTTCTTTTATCTCCCAGAGCGGCGCGCTGTGCACTGCCGTACTGGATTTTGCCGCGGACCGGGGGTTCGGGTTTTCCAAGTTCGTGTCCATCGGCAATAAGGCGGATGTGGATGAACTGGATCTGTTGCGCTATTATCACAAAGATCCGGAAACCAGTGTGATCATGATCTACATGGAACAGCTCCGGTACCGGCCCGGATTTATTGAGGAAGTCAAGGAGATTACGTCCGGCGACCGGCCCACACCGATCCTGGTGATCAAATCCGGCAAAACAGCGGCCGGTGCCGCGGCCGCGGCGTCCCATACCGGGTCTCTGGCCGGGTCTGAAGCAGTCTATAATGCCATTTTTGACCAGGCGGGCATCATCCGGGTGGAAACTGTGGATGACCTGTTTAATTACGCAGTGGCGTTTTCCGCCCGCAAGATTCCCGCGGGCAACCGGGTGGCCATCATCACCAATGCGGGCGGACCGGGGATTATCGCCACCGACATGACAGAGATGTCCGGACTTCGGCTGGCCAAATTCAGCTCGGACACAGACTGGAATCTTCATCAGTTTCTGCCACCCACGGCGAATTTCAACAATCCCATCGACGTGATCGGCGATGCCACCCGGGATCGCTATGAAAAGGCCCTGGAGACCGTGATTGAAGATGAGAACGTGGATTGCGTGTTGATGATTTTGACCCCTCAGTCCATGACGGATGCCATCGGAACGGCCCGGGCCATTGTCAACACCTATAATATGTCCACCAAACCCATTATCTGCAGTTTTATGGGGGTAGTGGATGTGTCCGCCGGGGTAAGGCATTTGCAGGAAAATTACGTGCCGGTGTATCGATTTCCGGAAGACGCGGCCCGGGCCCTGGGCAAACTCTATGAAGCCACTCGGTGGCTCGGCCGTCAGATTCTGCCGGAATATGAACTGGTGTTCAATGAAAAGCGGGCTACAGAAATTGTGGACGAGACCCTGGCGGCCGGAAAAACCGTCCTCGGCGAAGAAGACGGTCAGGAGTTGCTCGCCTGCTATGGGTTTGATATCCCGGCCATGAAAATCGCCGAGACCCCGGCCCAGGCGGTTGCCATTGCGGAAGAAATCGGTCTGCCGGTGGTGATGAAAATCGTATCTCCCCAGATTCTTCATAAATCAGATGCCGGCGGTGTCAAGGTCGGCCTGAAAACCCCGGATGTGGTTGAATCGGCGTTCACCGAAATTATGGATTCATGCCGGCAGTATAAACCGGATGCGGACATCAAGGGCGTACTCGTCCAGAAGATGGTGCCGCCGGGTCAGGAGGTCATTCTCGGGGTGACCAAATATGCGGGCTTCGGTCATTTACTGATGTTCGGTCTGGGTGGCATTTACGTGGAGCTTTTTAAGAATGTCACCTTTCGACTGGCGCCCATCGGTCGGAACAATGCCCGCCGCATGATCCGGAGCATCAAGGGGTTTGAAATTCTGGACGGCTTTCGCGGAAAGCCAAAAGCAGACATTGAAAAACTGGAAAAACTACTGGTGGGGTTGTCTGCCATGGTGACGAACCATCCCCGGATCAAGGAAATGGATATCAACCCGCTCTTTGTTCATGAACAAGGGCAGGGGGCCACGGTGGCAGATATTATCATTACCTTTGAAAGTGATTAAACCACTCAGAATGAGTGAAAATTATTGCCAACGCGACAAACAAACATTATTTATCCGGTAATTTTAGAGGTATCGCTGAAAAACCGCAAATTGACGGGTCGTGAGCAGGTGGCGTTTCTTCAAAAACATGCCCGGCAGGCAGTGGCGGTATCTGCCCGGCGGGGCAGTGTTGATTTACCGGCATTTGAAAAAGACAGCCGCGGTGCTCCCCTTGCCCGAAACGGCATCTTCTGGTCCCTCGCCCATAAACCGGAATATGTGGCCGGTGTGGTGGCGAAAACGCCGACCGGGATTGATATTGAAAAGATCCGGCCGGTCCGTGCCGGTCTGTTTGAAAGGATAACGGATGAAAGTGAGCGGCAGCTTGGACCCCTGTCTGATGAATTTTTTTACCGGTTCTGGACCGCCAAAGAGGCGGTTCTGAAAGCCACCCGCATGGGGCTTGCGGGGTTGTCCCGCTGCAAAATAATCCGCATTTTAGACGCCGACGTTCTGGAGGTGGCTATCGATGGCATCAAATGGCGGGTAACGCACCGGATTTATGATCATCATCTGATTTCAGTCACTTCAGATGATCACGCGATTGACTGGTGTTTTCCTTCCTGAAACCGGCATTGTCCGGGGCCAAATGCACTGCACATGGAAAATTTAGAGAAAGCGAATGACATGAACCAAAAAAAGACGGCTCCTTCCGCGCACCTGAAGCCCGAGAAGGGTGAATCAGATACGTACATAACCCCGGAACAAATGGAAATTGAGCGACGCTGGCCCATCGCATTAAGGGAACTCAGCGCATTGATTGACAGAATCAAAGACATCAGCCGGGGCAATCCCGAAACGCTGCATAAAAATTTGACGGATGTTGAGAAGCAGAAACTGATCGAAGGCCTGATGAATGCGATTTTGTCAGACGAGCAGACGGAATTGAAACGTTCCGTGGCCCGGCGGATGGCGGATAAAATCGGTACTTATCTGTTGTGGCGGCGGGAAACCACCGTTCCGGTAATTCATGAATTGATTGTGCTGCTGCCGTGGTGGATCAGTCATCTGCCCGGCGAAGTTATTCCCAGGCTTCGGGATATCGGGCTGAATTATATTTTAAATGGCCGGGTGGTGCCGGTTCAGATGGTATGGCAGGATATTTTAAACGCGGATCCCCTCTATCTGGGGCATTGCGCCTGCCGGAGCGCCGGTGTTGTGGATGATCTGTATCAGGACGGCAAGGTGTTCAACCTGCTTTCCGAAGGGGACAGCCGCCGGGTGCTGGATCGGTTTGTGGATCGGTATCTTTTGCTTGCCGAAACATACGGCACCGTTCCGGACACGGACCAGCGGTATATTGCGCTTTGCAAGGATCTGGCATCTCTTCGGGAGCAAAAATCCGACGATTACCGCCTGGAAACCCTTCTTACGAGAACCTATCCGGACTGGGAAATCCTGCCGGTCCATGAAAAATATACCCCGGTCTGGATTCGGTCCATGCACAAAAACCATAAAGCCCATTTGATTCATAAAGAACTCGTCTTTGAGCTGGCAACAGCCTTTTACCTGTCCCGGGGGACCATTTTTTCCGCCATGAAGCTCTTTGATACGCCCTATACTATCTGCTCCTGCCCCGCACCGGAAAATGGCGGCGGGTGTACGTTGACAAACTGGTATTACTGGGGCGGCTCCAATACATCGCTTCTGCCCAACGATGAATATTTTGGCAGACGGAAGGATGATCAGGGAAATATCCTGCCCTGCCGGCATTTTCCGGTCCGCTCCCGGAGGGAATGTCTTGGATGCGGGTGTAATCATGAAGAAGAGATTCGGAGCGTGGACGGGGTGTTTCGGCAGGCAGACGAAGTGTATGAAAAATATGTTCAGTACGGACGGGTGTTTTAAAGGGTGCCGGAATCCAGGGCCTGGCGAACCTGTTCTGAAAGCTTTGCCAGCCCGAAGGGTTTCTGGATGAATCCCTGGCATCCGCTGTTCAAAAGATCCGACACTTGCCCGTTGATGCCGTAACCACTGGAAACAAGGACTTTTATGGCCGGATTCAGTTTCCGGAGTTCGGCAAAGGTTGTTTTGCCGCTCATTTTCGGCATGATCAGATCCAGAATCACCAGATCAATATCTCCAGCACGAGCGGCATAGGTTTCAACGGCCGCTTGCCCGTCACTGGCGGTCAGCACGGTATAGCCAAGCTCAGTGAGCAGGGTTTCGCCGGTCTCTATAAGCATGGGCTCATCATCGACAATCAAAATTGTTTCTTCCCCTCTCAGCAGGACAGGGGCATCTTTTTTTTCTTTTGCCGGCATTCGGTCTGCCGCCGGCAGATAGATGTTAAACGTGGAGCCTTTTCCCGGCTCACTGTAGACGGTAATATACCCCCGATGATTTTTGACAATTCCGTAAACTGAGGAAAGGCCCAGCCCGGTGCCCTGTCCGTGCTCTTTGGTGGTGAAAAACGGTTCAAAAATTTTCTCCTGAATGGCCTTGTCTATGCCAAGGCCTGTATCCGTCACGGATATTTTGACATACTGGCCAAAATCGCTCTGATAATGGGCCAGCTGGAACTGGTCCAGATGGATATTTTCTGTTGCAATGGTGATGTCCCCGCCGTCGGGCATGGCCTGAGACGCATTGACCAATAGGTTTAACAGGGTCTGTTCAATCTGGCCCGGATCGGCAAGAATGGGTCGCAGGTCAGGGGCCAGGTTGAAATGGACGGAGAGTTCTTTTTTGGTGGCCGCAAAAATTTTAGAACTCATCTTTGCCACCAGGTTCAAATTCACGCTTTTTGACTCGTGCTGGCCGCCTCTGGCAAATCCCAGGAGCTGACGGCTCAGGTCCGAGCCATGCTGAATATGCTGTTCAATGGTGCGCAGCTTTTTGTAATGGGGATGGGCGGGATCGGTTTTCATGAGCATGAGCGAGGTATTGCCCTGAATGGTCATTAGCAGATTATTGAAATTATGGGCGATGCCGCCCGCCAGGGTGCCGATGGCTTCCATTTTTTGGATCTGCTGGAATTGCTTCATCATCCGCTTCTGCTCGGTAATATCCCGGATAATTCCCTGATAGCCGATTTTTTCGCTGGTTTCAGAGTACCAGAACGTGGATGTCAGTAAACAGTCAATCCGGGTACCGTCTTTTTTTTTGAATGTGATTTCATAATCCCGGACATACCCTTTTTCCGCAATTTTGGCCTGGAATATTTCCCTTTCCATCGGATTATCATAGATCTGAATAATGTCCGCATCGATCATTTCGCTTTTGGGAAATCCGAAAAGATCGATGCCGGCCGGGTTCATCTCCACAATCCGACCGGCCAGGGAGGTGATATAGATGGCGTCCCGGGAGTTTTCAAAAAGGGTCCGGTATTTTTCCTCGCTTTTTTTAAGTGCATTTTCAGCAACAAGGCGCTGGGAAATATCCCGGGAGACCCCGATAATACCGATTGTTTTTCCGTTTTCATCGGCGACCATTTTGGCCGTGAGCTCTGCCCATAGGGTGGTGCCGTCCTTGCAAATATATTCCACCTCAAAAGAGTGATGCTTATACGCCAGCGCCGGATCGGTTTTCATTTTTTCAATAGCGTCGGCAAGATACCGCGTGGCAAATTTGAACGATGCGGGGGTCACCATCTCTTTGACCGATTTCTTCCGGGCTTCTTCCACAGAATATCCCAGCATGGTTTCCACAGACGGGCTGAGATAGATGGTACGCAGAGTTTCCGGTGAAATCATCCATATAATTTCCGGCACATTTTCAATCATGGCCCGGAATTGGTGTTCATTGGATCTGGATTGCGCAAGCTGGCGCTGGAGGTGGCTGTTCTCCGCTTCAAGATCCCTGATGCGCGATTTGAGCTCATCCAGTGATGGGTGGTCAACCATCTCCGCCTGCCTCCTATGCTTCCCGGTCATGGTATGAAAACGGTTTTGTCTTGGACGATGACATATGCAACGTTTGAAATTTTGATTAATACCATATCACAGAATCAGAAGCAATATCAGGATGATTTGGTCAATAAAAATGTCTCATCCGCTGTCATGGCAGGTGGTGATGAAATGAGGGATGAACCGGGTGAGATCTTCCACAACGCAGACATCGGAAATGTTGAATATGGCGGCATGGGGGTCGGTGTTGATGGCGACAATGAACCGGGCGTCCCGCATGCCGCTGATATGCTGACTGGCACCGGAGATGCCGCAGGCAATATAAAGCTTCGGCCGCACGGTAGCGCCGGTGACACCCACCTGCCGGTTGTATTCCAGCCATTTCCTGTCGCATACCGGCCGGGAACCGGCCACCGCGGATTTGGGAAACAGCTTTGCCAGTTCAGAAATGAGATTCAGGTTTTCTTTTTCCCGGATACCGTTTCCCGCGGACACAATCACTTCTGCCTGGTTTAACTCTCCCGTGTCTCCGGATTGCGTTTCAAAGCCAATATGCTGATAATCAAGGAGGGTCTCATCCGGATCAATATAGGAGATGTCTCCGGCAGTGCGGGGTTCAGGTGCCGGGAAATGTTCCGGTTTGAAGGCACCCGGTGCAATGGTAAGTACGGTGGCCTGGGCGCGGGATATTATGGTTTGAATGATCCGGTCGCTGAACAGGGACCGGGTAAAGCCGATGGACCCGTTTGCGGAAATAATTTTTTCAACCCCGGTAATGCAGGAGGCATCGATTTTTACGGCAAGGGCTGGCGCAATATCAAGGCCCTGCGTGGAGTGGGCCAGAATCACATAGGCCGGGTTCAGATCATTAAACAAGGCAGCCGGCAGAGATCTTAAGCGCATTTCAACAGGATATTCAGGGTGGATATTATTAACGATAACAACATCCAGGCCGTATTTGTCGGATAAAGCCCTGGCGTTCTTTGCAGATTCCGAACCGGTGGTCACAAGGACGATGTCGAGGCCCGTATGATGCCGCAGCAAAGATGCCGCCGCTACCAGTTCATGGGTAACCGGCGTTATTTTTCCGTCAATCTGTTCGGCAATGATAATGATGTGTCGGGTCATAAAGGGAAAATGACATGACCGGAGTGAATCTGTCAAATAAAAAAAGAACGATCGTTCTTTTTTTAAAATTAAAATCAGGATTGTAAAAAATCACGCCAGGACGTATGATAAATTTATGATGAAATCGTCATTTGCTATTATCGGATGTGGAAAAGTCGGTACCGCATTGGCCCGGTACCTGGCCCGCGCCGGGTACCGACCCGTCGGGTTCGGGGGCAGAAATGCCGCATCGGCCCGCCTGGCCGCGGAAATCAGTGGTGCGCCGTCCCGCTGGTTTGACACTATGTGGGAGGCGTCCAAAACCGCGGATATGGTGTTTATTACCACTCCGGACGATACCATTGCCGCGGTTTGCGCCCTGATTGCCGAAAAGAGAGGATTTTTAGAGCAGGCAGTCGTGTTCCATTGCAGTGGCGCCCTGGCTTCCACGATTCTGGCCCCTGCCAAAACCGGCATTGCGGAAAACGGGAAAGCAAATCAGGTCCGGATCGGTTCTCTGCATCCCCTTCAGAGTTTTGCCGCTGTGCAGACCACAACAGCGAAAAATGACAACAATCCCTTTGACAATATTATCATGGCAGTGGAAGGCGATCCTGACGCCGTGGCCCTGGGGCGTCAAATTGCCGCCGATCTTGGCGCCCGGCCGTTTACCATCCGCACCGAAGGGAAGATTTTATACCATGCTGCGGCTGTTGTGGCATCCAATTATCTGGTAACCTTGATGAATCTTGCCATTCAGCTGATGTCCGCGTCCGGAGTGTCGGAAAAAGATGCTTTTGAAATTTTGTCCCCCCTGATCCAGGGCACCCTTGCCAATATTCGAAGCGCCGGGATTCCAGACGCATTGACCGGTCCCATCAGCCGGGGGGATGCGGGAATTGTTGAAAAGCACATCCAGGCCATGGAAGCGCTACCGGATCAAAAGGCCTGTGAAATGGCCGAGTATTACATCAGAAACGGCCTGGAGACCATTAAAATCGCCCGACCCAAGGGCACCCTGTCCAAAGAAGCCGCCGATCGCTTGCTCCGGATATTTAAGACCTGATCTGAAAATTTCTAATGATTAGAAATTGGATATTCCAGGCAAACCGTTTCCGGATGCCATGGGCAAAGCTGTTTTTTGTTCGCATTTCACGTCGCAATTTCGAAAGCGATAGTTGAATGCAACTGCCATCGGTATGGAAGATGGATTGAAAGAGTACCCCACGTATGTGTTTTGCGTCAAAGTGCTTTAGATCTCCTGTTGTGACCACAATATGTGGTGCTATCCATCAAGAGATTATCCAGCGAGATTGGCTATTGCTATATGCCCTGGTGAGGGGGGGCGGCAGTGCACATTTCTATGTAACCGCCTGCAATATAAAGCGCCGGTTAAAATCTTAAATACAATCCAATTCCTGAGATACATCAGATCATGAAAAGCAATGCCTTTTTCCTTATTCCTAAAGACAGGTTCGGATAATACTTTTTCATATAGTGAATCGGACTCGAACCCGGGCCTGAAATCGAATCTGAAACCGCAATTGACACTTTTGTAGTTTGCTGATAGCGAATTAAGGATATAAGGAGAGGTGATTTTGAAAAAATTTTTGATTCTGACGGCCATCTTTCTACTTACCTGTTTCTGGCCGGCGCACGCCAGAGAAAACTTCATCAAACCCTATGGCAAGCATGATGAGAACATTGAAACATGGGCTTTTCATTCAAAGATCGACATCCCGGGAAAAGAAGGCGCATTGTATGTTGGGATGTTTTTTTTGTCGGGTTCCCTCTATTTCTTAAATGGCAATTTTGCGCATATATTTTGGCTGGATACAACCTCCGGAGACTATAACTATGAAAACAATATATTTCTTCCGCCGTTTGAAAAAGTAAAACATGATACCGGCGGCCTGAAGCACAAATTCCATGACAGCCTGATTCAGTATAATAAAAAGCACAAAGCCATTGAGGTGGACGCGAATTTTTCAAAGTTCTGCGCCTCGCTGTCCTTAAGTCCGGTGGCGGAAAAAGAAACCATTATATTTGATCGTATTTTTGAAAATTATCCGGAAGGCCGGACATTCAACTGGTATATGATACCCCGCGCCCGGGTTAATGCCGATATTGACGGAAAGTATGACCTGACTTCAACCGGAATTGCCCATTTCCAGAACTTCTGGGGGGATGAAGTCTGTGACAGCGGCGATTCTGTCTTCGTTCATCTGGATTCCGGGTATGACCTCATCATCAACGGCATATATCCGCCAAGAAAAGAGCGCCCCTGCATGCCTGGCGATTACGTCATGATTTCAGGCCCTGATGGGAACACCGAAAAAACCACTGATTTTGATTATGTTGTGCATGAATGGTGGGATGCAAAACATACCAAGAAAAAATATCCCGTTTTTATAACAGTTACCAGCAAGATTCGCAATCTGTCCCTTGAGGTTATGGTATTAAAAAAAGACCAGACCGCAGATCTTCTGGGTGTTGAAGTATGGCTCGGCTATGCGGATGTGACCGGCACAATTGATAATAAGCCTCAAAAAGGCTGGGCATTTGTCAGCCCGGAAGGCAACGCCAAATAATTCACCGGAAGGCAACGCCAAAGAATTCAATGGTTAATCCCTGGAAGGGTTATTTGTAAACCATATAATCCCGACGATTTTTTCACAGTTACCATAGAATCCTGAGAAACTTTAACCGGATATCGTTTTATCCTGCTGTCCGTTGACTTTACGCTTTATATGAGCGGCATGACCATTGCGCTATTAATAAAATATTTTTCGATCATCGCTGTTTCGGGCATCGTATTTTTAATGTTTACCGTCCGTTCTACAAAGTTAACGCTGCCAAAAACAGCGCCTGCCATGACGAAAGTATATTTAATTAAATATTCTACGTGGGGGCACCATTCACTGGCATTTTACAACCACGGGTCACTGACAGAGTTCACTTACGGAGATTGGGAATTGTTTGCCCTGAACAAGAGGGATCCTTGGACAGCATTTAAAAACATGGCCTTTTTAACTCCGGGATGTTTGGGAAGAAAATCCACTTCCTGGGATCCGGGACAACTGATTTGCGAGAATTTCAAGGACTGCGAAATGGCTGTTTCTTTTTTCGCCACTGCAGATAAAGTAAAAAAGCTGCATCATGAACTGCAAAATGCATATGACGCCAATATTGAGACTGAGTATTATCATCCGGGTGAAGGTGTTTATTTTGTAAAATATGATGTGCCGTATTGGATTTTCCATAATTGTAACCATGAGCTGGCCGACTGGCTCGAATACCTTGGCGCAGACGTTTCAGGCAGAATATTTTATAAACCGGATTTTATCGGTGGAATGGAGCCGAAACACGAGCCATTACAATAAATATCACCCGGCATCATATTAAACACTCATCTGATAACATGGCTTAAATCTATTCGGATAGTAAGGGAGCAGCAGAATCATGAAAGACGGCATGGTAAAAACAACGCCAGCAGAAAGCGTAACAGCAGACGGAAAAAAAATGAGTCTCGGCATCTGCCTGGGCGCTTCCACTATATCCATTGTACAGATGGAGGCCACCCGAAACGGCCATCCAGCGGGCAGTTTAGGAAAAAACAATGGCACACGAGTTGTCGATTATTCGGTACATTACCATGGCGGCGACCCCAAGCAGACCATGCTGTCTGTCGTGGAAAATATCGATTTCAATAAATTTGACAACATCGCGGTGACCGGAAGAAAATTTCATAAGTTCATCAACCTGTCCGCCATTTCAGAACCGGAAGCGGTTGAGCATGCCTTTCAGTTCGTAAAACCCGAAGATGTTTCCTGCCCTGCGGTGGTTTCCGCCGGGGGCGAAACATTCATGACCTATGTACTGAACAGCAGCGGTAAGGTATCCAACGTGCTGACCGGCAATAAATGCGCTTCGGGTACCGGGGAGTTTTTTCTCCAGCAGTTGAGACGAATGGACGTCTCTCTGGATGATTTGGAAGAGTGGATCGAGAATGAAGAGCCTCACCATGTATCGGGACGGTGTTCCGTGTTTTGTAAGTCGGACTGTACCCATGCCACCAACAAAGGGATCCCGAAGTCAAAGGTGACGGCCGGCCTGTGCGTCATGATGTCAAACAAAATTCTGGAACTATTGAAAAAAGTGGATCGCAAAAACATCATGGTGACCGGCGGGACCGCATTGAACCGGATGATGATCAATAACCTGAAGGCGGAAATCCCCGGGCTGATTGTACCGGAAGAAGCGCCCTATTTTGAGGCAATGGGAACGGCTTTGTGGGCATTGGACCACCAGACCGCACCGTTTCCCGGAAAAGACTCCCTTTTCAGGACAGAGCTTGAGCCTTTTGAATCGCTGCCTCCGCTTGCGGACTTTGCGGACCAGGTGGAATTTAAATCCATTAAAACAGACACAGCAAAAGACGGCGATCATTGTATTCTGGGTCTTGATGTGGGATCCACAACCACCAAGGCCGTGCTGTTACGGAAAAATGACAATGCCATGCTGGCGTCCATCTACCTGCGGACCAACGGCGACCCGGTCGGCGCATCCCGGAAGTGTTACAAATCCATCCTTGAGCAGGTGGCATCCGCTGTTGATCCTGATAGCATTAAAATTACAGGCCTCGGCGTCTGCGGCTCCGGCCGGCAGATTGCCGGACTGCATGCAATGACAGAGGGTGTGATCAACGAGATCATTGCGCACGCCGCCGCTGCGGTATTTTTTGACGATCAGGTGGATACGATTTTTGAAATCGGCGGCCAGGATGCCAAGTATACTTATATTACCAATGGCGTGTCTTCCGATTATGCGATGAATGAAGCGTGCTCTGCCGGCACCGGGTCATTTCTTGAAGAGTCCGCACTGGAATCGCTGAATGTCGCCATGGAAGACATCGCGGATATTGCGATAAAGGGGAAACGGCCGCCGAATTTTAACGACCAGTGTGCCGCATTTGTCGCCTCGGATATCAAAAATGCGATTCATGAAGGTGTGGCGCACGAGGATATTGTTGCCGGGCTGGTCTATTCCATCTGCATGAACTATACAAACCGCGTCAAAGGAAACCGGCAGGTGGGTGAAAAAATTTTTATGCAGGGTGGCGTGTGTTATAACCATGCCGTTCCGCTGGCCATGGCAGCGCTTGTGGGCAAACCGATCATTGTCCCGCCGGAACCGGGACTGATGGGGGCTTTTGGCGTTGCACTTGAGGTCAAAAAACGCATTGAAAATAATATCATGCCGGAGGGCCACTTTGACCTTAACGCCCTTGTGGCGCGGGAAGTAAGTTACGGTAAATCTTTCATCTGCGGCGGCGGGAAAGAAAAATGTGACAGAAAATGCGACATTGCAATGATCGAACTGGAGGGGAAAAAATATCCGTTTGGCGGAGCCTGTAACCGGTACTATAATTTAAGGCGCAATATTTCATATGATATTAAGACCCTTGATCTGATCCAATTCCGCCAATCGCTTGTTTTTGACAAATATGGCGCGGCCCTACCGGAAAATTCAAAATCTAAAGGCCGGGTGGCGATCAACCGGAGTTTTCTGGTGAATACCTATTATCCGCTCTATTCAACATTTTTTTCTGAACTCGGATATGAAATTGTGCTGCCGGATACGCCATCCCAGGAAGGGATCGACCGGAGGGGATCCGCGTTCTGCTATCCCGCGGAACTTTCCCACGGTTTTTTCTATTCAATAATCGAGGCAGGTGATTCACCGGATTTTATATTTCTCCCGCATTTTAAAACTATCCCGGCTTCCAACGAAGAAGCAAGCTCCCTGTTATGTCCGTTTGTCCAGGGCGAAACCTTCTTTCTGCAGACCACTTTCAGGGATCCGCTTGAAAAATTAAAAGCAATGGGAACGCAGGTTCTGACGCCCCTTTTAGATTTGAGGACAGGCATTGATGCCGCACTGGGGCAGTTTGTTGAAACTGCGACAAAGATGGGGGAAACAAAGAAGGCTGCCGCAGCTGCGTTCAAAAAAGCGGCAGATGTCCAGAAGGCATGTTTTAACGAGATGAAGGAAACCGGTAAAAAGGTGCTTGCGGAACTGGAATCCGATCCGGACAGGACCGCAATCGTTCTGTTTGCCAGATCCTACAATGGATATGTGGGGGAAGCCAATATGGGGATCCCTCACAAACTGGTATCGCGCGGCGTCCAGGTCATTCCCATCGACTTTCTCAGTGTTGATGATGAAAAGGATAAAAAACACATGTACTGGGGCACCGGTCAGCTGATGATGAAGGCGGCCCGATTTGTTAAAAAACATCCCCAGCTGTTTGGCACCTACATCACCAATTTTTCCTGCGGTCCGGATTCCTTTCTCATCGGTTATTTCAGAAACATCATGGGCAAAAAACCGTCCCTGACACTGGAACTCGACAGTCATTCTGCGGACGCAGGCCTTGAAACGCGTATCGAAGCATATCTGGATATTGTTGCGACCTACCGGCAGCTCAATGGGCATGAGAATGCCCCGGGAAAAAAGGCTGCATACGGGACTGCCGAAGTCTCCATTGAAAAGGGAATTCTGATGGTGACCACCTCATCCGGGAAAACCCTTCCCATGACGGATCCCTCGGTTACCTTACTTTTCCCCTCAGTGGGCCGTATTGCCGGAGAAGCCCTGGGTGCTTCCTTTAAATCCAAGGGATTTCATACGTTCGTTCACCCACCGTCGGACGAAACCATTCTGCGGCTGGGCAGGGCCAACACCAGCTGCAAAGAGTGCCTGCCGCTGGTACTGACAACCGGATCATTGCTGAATTATATTCAAAACCATAAAAAAGACGGAGAAATTGTTGTTTACTTCATGCCCACCGGTTCGGGACCTTGCCGGTTCGGCCAGTATTATGTTTTTATGGAGGATCTGCTCAAACGATTAAATATCCCGGATGTGGCGCTGCTGTCCCCTTCATCTGAAAACAGCTACGGCGGGTTTGGCACGGATCTTCAGCTAAAGGTCTGGTCGGCTGTGATTGTGTCAGATGCCATGGAAGACATCCGCTCCATGATTCTCGCAAATGCCGTGGATGTTGATGCGGCAATGAATATATTTGAAGCGGAATGGGAAAAGATACTAAATGCCCTCTCAGCAGAAAATTTTTCAGAATTGGAACAACAGCTTGAAAAATCAAGCTGGAACTTAAAAGAAATTCCCATGAAACTGCCGCCGGGAGATGTTCCGGTAATTTTTCTGTCAGGGGAGATGTTTGTCAGGCGGGACGGCTTGTCGCGCCGGTATCTGACAGAAATTCTGGCCAAAAGGGGGTTTGCCACCATCTGTGCGCCCATTGCGGAATGGATGATTTATTCGGACTACCTGGTGGATAAAAAGCTGGTCTATATGTCCATGACGATTCTTGAAAAACTGGGATTCATGATTAAAAAGAAAGTCATGGCAAGACATGAAAGACGCCTGAAAAACCTGCTGGGCAAATCAGGGCTTGTGCATGCGGAGATGGTTGATATCAACAGCATCATCGATAACGCCACGCCCTATGTTTCCCCCAACCTGACCGGGGAAGTGATCCTTACGGTCGGAAGTGCAATTACGGAAGTTGCAAGCCAGGCATGTGGTGTTATTGCCATCGGACCTTTTGGCTGCATGCCCAACCGGCTGTCCGAGGCGATATTAAACGAGGCCATGAACCGGGAGGATAAGCTGGCAACAGCTCCGAAAGACCTGCGGCTCAAGTCCATCCTTAAAGATGTTGAAGAACTTCCGTTTCTGGCCATTGAAAGTGACGGATCGCCATTTCCCCAGTTAATCCATGCAAAACTTGAAGCCTTTTGTCTTAGGGCGGAAAGGCTGCATGACAGGATGGTGGAAATCCGGCAAACAGGTCCATTTTTTTGACTCATCAGGGATGCCCTGCCCGGTATGCTCAAAGTTCAGGGCCCGAATAGGGTATCGAGAATTACTGCAATGCTGCCGTTTTTATCAAACCGCATGAGGAACGGCAGGCCGTCAGTCAAGACTATCCGCAAAAGCTGTCTGGAGTGTATGGGCGGAGTCTGAGGCTTTCTGGGGAATTGCGAAACCTTCAGTTACCCGGTTTATATTTTCAGATTCGGTAAATATCCCCATTGTGTCCATAAAAATAAGAAAATATTGTGTGAACTGTTAAGAGCGACGGCACTTTTAATTTTTAACCAGGCAATCTCCTGACAGGCAATAATAGAAGCCTTTACTGCATTTAATCGTATATCGGATGTCTATAAAAAGGACAGTATTATAAAATCATTACACAGTGACGACTATCGATAAAACTACACGATTCAGCCTTCTGTAGCAAGAAACCATATATTGTGCTGATCAGAATGCTTAAAAATCTGATTCCTGGCACCCATCGATCTTTCATCATTAAGCCTTCACCCTTTTGCATTATCAGTCTTCAGCCTTGTATTCTTCTTTTCCCACCTGTTTTATATCCGGTGAAGTGCCAGAGGCTTTTCTTTTAGTTTTTCCTGAGCGGTTTCCAGGGCATGGCTGTTGGAGATGACCGCAACCGCAGCCGGGGCGGGCGGCCCGAAATACCGGCTCGCCGCATCCAGCACTTTTGCACGGTTCAGCGCCAGAAGGTTCTGTTTAAAGGTTTTTCGAATGTCATCGGTCAGGCCGGTAAGTTTCCGGTAAAAGGCTTTTCCCGCGGCCGCGTTCGGGGTGTCCGGATGATCGATGTCCGCGCAGACCTGCAGAATCGCTTCCTTGATGTCTTCTTCCGTGTAATTACCGGAAACAATGAAAGTTGAAGCAGCATCATAAACATTCAGGGTGTTGACAATGTGCGGGTCCCGGTAGGAAGCAAAACAGAACAGTCCGTTGTCCATCTGATAGACGGCAAAACCGCCATAGGCCCCGCCTTTTTCCCGGATTTCCCGGTGCAGGAACAGGGAGCGCAGCATTTTGCTGATCACCGCCAGGGCCGGCGCGTCTTCATGGGTGATGGGCTGTGTCTGAAAGGTCTGGGCCACAAAAGAGACCGCCGAGGCCGTGCTCCATCCCTCCCGCACCGGTGCTGTTGAAAAATCAATGGCCGGCGGTGTAAATCCCGCGTTGGGGCCCTGGCCCAGATGGTGTTTCAGGTTGTCTGTGTGTTGGATGGCGGCACGGATGTCGCTCGATTCGCCGATCAGGCCGGCCACCATGTTGTTGCTTTTCAAAAGATGCCGGCTGATTTTTGTGAGATCTTCGGCGATTTTTGCCAGGCGGTCATCGGTCAAATCGTCGGTAATCTGTTTAAACATTTTGACCTGGTGAATGCCGTGCCAGTTTTCATTAAAGGCGCCAGCCTCGGTAAATGACCGGGAAGCCAGGGAAATCGCATAACGGTGGCCGTTTGCCACCACAGAGGATTCCTTGTTGGACCGGTATTCCATAAGCAGTTGTTTTAACCGTTTCAGATCCGTGAATTGGTTTTCACACAAGAGCTCGTCTGCGAGCTCAAACATTTTTGCCAGATTCCGGGACAGGCATTTTCCGGAAAAGGTCATCACCGGCAGGCAGTCGTTTCCCCGGTTGTCCGCAAAGCGGGTGCCGGCATTGATGGAAAGTCCCATGCCCCCGGTATAAAGGTCTGTCAGTCGGGCGATCTCATGATAGCTGTGCCGGGCTGTGCCGATGAGCGGCAGGCTGTGGCAGAAAAACGGGACCAGGGGCAGGAGTTCCGACGGCAGCGGTTGGAGCCCGAAGGCCGTGGTGAAATAAAAAATGCCGGATGTGGGCAGTTCGTAGCAGCAGGTATCCGTGTGTTCGTAACCGGACGTCTCTTCCAGGGTCTGGATGTCCGGGTCGATATCTTCAATATCAAGGGTGGGCAGGCAGGACAGGTCTTCTTTGGCCTCCTGCAGATCGGCCAACGCCCGGGTGTCTTTTTTAATGCGGTCAATTTCCTCAGGGCTTAGATTTTTTTCGATGGTTTGCAGTGCTTCGCGCTCCCGGGCTTCTTCGGCTGCTGCCATATTCTTGTCCGGGAGCAAGATCAGCCGCACCCGGTGGGGGTTGTCCAGAAAGTATTTCCGGATCTGATTTTCCAGAAACGGCCCTTTTGCCAGTTCCTCAAATAATGTGTTGATCAGGGCCTCAAATTCCAGGGCCGAAACCGGATCCCCGTTGTGAAACCAGTCCCCGGATAAGCGCAGCAGGAGTTTGATGCCATAAGGGTAGGGCGTGTTGGTCACTTCTTTGCGATAGAATTCAATCTGATGAATGGCGGATTCCACCAGTTCCTTGTCAATGCCGTTTTCCACCAGCGAATGGAGCGTGTCGAAGATAATTTTTTCAATTTTGTCGGCGGACGCCGGGTCCGCATCTTTCAGGCCGCAGGCGAACATAGTGTCTTTGTTGTCCGTATCATAACCGCTGCCGTCTGCAAGCGTGCTGCCCAGTCCGGATTCCAGCAGGGCCTGGCGAAGGGGGGAACCGGAATTGCCCATGAGCACCTGTTCCAGAACGGTGAGGCTCAGCACCTCCAGTGCGTCCCGGATGTCCGCGGTGAGCCAGGCCAGGCAGATCTGGGATTTTTTGGACGGATCATCGTTTTCATCAAACGGATAATAATAGGTCATTTCTTTGGGTGTATCCCACCGGGGCTGGGAGATGACTTCCGTGCCCGGATGAATGGGGTCAAAATGGGCAAGGACTTTGTCCTGAATGAATGAGAGATGGGCCTCAAGGGGAAAATTGCCGTAGGTATAAAAAAACGCGTTGCTGGGGTGGTAATGCTGCCGGTGAAACGCTTTCAGCTGTTCATGGGTCAGTTCCGGAATCCGGGCCGGATCACCGCCGGAGTTGAAACCGTAGGTGGTGTCCGGATACAGGGCGTTCAGCATGGAGCGGACCATGACCTGATCCGGGGACGACATGGCGCCTTTCATTTCATTGTATACCACCCCTTTGTAAACCAGCTGCTCGGGGTCACCGGCGGCGGCCGGCGGATCGAATTCCAGGCGGTGGCCTTCCTGTTTAAAGCTGAGACGGTCCAGACGGGGAAAGAATGCGGCATCCAAATAGACTTCCATGAGATTGTAAAAATCTTTTTTATTCTGGGTGGCAAAGGGATACATGGTCCAGTCGGACGCGGTCAGCGCGTTCATAAAAGTTTTCAGGCTTCGCGTGAGCATGGAGAAAAACGGATCCCGGACCGGGTATTTTCGGGACCCGCACAGCACGGTGTGCTCCAGAATATGGGCCACGCCGGTGGAATCCCGGGGCACGGTTTTAAATGCCACGGAAAAGGTATTTTCCGTATCCTGACAGCTGATGTGGATATGCCGGGCGCCGGTACCCGGATGGGCCAGTTCGTAAAAAAAAGCCTGGATTTCCGGAAGTTCGGTCCTCTTTTTGACCTCGTAGCCTGAAATGATGTCGCCGACGGTAATACCTGGGTTTTGCGGGTCCATATATGTTCCTTTATCTCCTTAACGGTTTTGTATTGGTAACGAAAATCGACATATATCAAAAAACCGGCCGGATGACCATGCAAAAAAATGACCCGGCCAAAAAAGGAAAATGCGATAAAACCGGTCGCAAATAAATTTGAGTGTGGTATGGTCAATTTATCGACTCCATACCCTTCAGACGATCCGGAGGCCTTTTGATGAACCTGCCTGACCAGCGTGCGCTGTTTCGCCAGATGGAAAATCCTGAGTTTTATCCCCACGCCGCATCCCCCGTAACCAGTGTTGAAACCCATATTTCCAAAGTCTTTCTGGCAGGCGACAGGGTTTATAAAATCAAAAAACCCCTGAATCTGGGATTCCTGGATTTCACCACCCTTGAAAAACGGAAGTATTTTTGCCACCGGGAGGTGGTTCTAAACCGACGCCTGGCCCGGAATGTGTATCTGGATGTGGCGGCCATTACCTGCCATAATGGTGCGTACCGGCTGGGCGGAGAAGGCCCGGCAGTGGAATATGCGGTGCAAATGCGAAGGCTTGCGGATACGTCTGCCATGAAATATTTATTGCGGGCCGGCCTGGTCGACGAACCCCGCATCCAAAACCTGGCCCGGACCCTCACCACCTTTTACGGACAGGGAAAAAATGATCCGCCCCAGGACAACGAAACTGAGTTCCGGCTGATTCAACATAATTGCGAGGAAAATTTTGTCCAGACAGCAAAATATCAGGATATATTGCTGGACCGCGAGGTGTTTGCGGCGGTCCGGTCCATGACCCGGGCCTTTTTGTCCCGGCATAAATCCCTTTTCTTTGAGCGCATGGACGAAAACCGGTTTCAGGACTGCCATGGAGATCTGCGCACCGGCCATGTTTATTTCACCGAACACGGCATCCAGATCATTGACTGCATAGAATTCAATGACCGGTTCCGGTATCAGGACGTGGCCTCAGATCTGGGATTTCTCATCATGGACATGGAACTCTTGGGGTATCCGGCACTGGCTGCCCGGCTTTTGACTCTCTGCGCACAAATGACCCGAGATCCCGGCCTTTATGGGATGATTGATTTTTATAAAGCCTATCGTGCGATGGTGCGGCTGAAGGTGGACAGCATCCGGCATGGCGAGGCGGATGTCACAAAAACGGTCCGGCAAAAGCTGGCGGTGAAAATTCAGAAATATCTTTATCTGGCCCGTCATTACCTGGAAAACGCCACCCGGCCCAGGATGTGGGTGGTTTGCGGCATGCCCGCATCCGGCAAAAGCACCATTGCCGAAGCTCTTGGCCGCCGGCTTATGGCCCGGGTGATCAGTTCCGACCGGGTGCGAAAGGACATGTTCGGTTTGGCGTCCGAAAAAGCGGAATACCTTGGGTTTGAAGCAGACATTTATTCCAGAGATGCCACCCGGCAGACCTACGGTAGAATGATGGATTTGGCGGAAGCGGACATGGCACGCGGAAATTCCGTGGTTCTGGACGCGACTTTCGGGGCTGAGGAATATCGCCGCACGGCATTGCATCTGGCCGATAATGTGGGTGCCGGCATTCTTTTTATTGAATGCACGGTGGCTGAAGATCTGATGAAACAACGCCTGAAAGAGCGGGAAGCGGCAGATACCATATCAGATGCCCGGCTCGCCCATTTTGATTTTTTCAAAAAGAATTTTGAACCATTGACGGAAATCAATGACCATGCGCATATGGTCATTGATACGATAAACGATACAGGCACCTGTCTGCTCCAGGTGGTTTCTGAAAATTATAAAAACACACAACCATATTGATTGGGAACAATATAAGGAGGCGTCATGTTTAAGCACATTCTGGCCGCCACAGACCTTGTGGAGACCCGGGACCCCTCGGTGCTGGCGGGTGCGCAGATCGCAAAGCAGCACCGGGCCGATTTTCATATTCTTCATGTGCCGGAATCCGCGCATACCGAGAACCGACTTCAGGTCAAACATTTTAAAACTGGCGAAGAAATCCTTTATTCCGCGGATTACGCCAGAACCCTGATCGCGGCCATTGACGCCGCCTATGCGGAGATTCTGTCGCCCAACGTGGATACCCACATCCGGGTGGCCCCGGGATTCCCGTGGGAGGAAATTATCAGCTGGTCCCGGCAGATAGAGGCGTCCATGATTGTGCTGGGCCCGCATTCCGCCCGGGCCCGGGAAAAAGGGGTGGTCCGGACCGCGGGAAAGATCGGAAGCACAGTGGAAGGGGTGGTGATGAGGGAAAATTGCCCGGTAATGATTGTCAATCCAGCAGTTCGGATCGGGGCCGCCGAATTCCAGAAAATCCTGGTGGGGGTTGACTTTTCCGTATCTTGTGAATGCGCGCTCGCTTTTGCCCGGCAGATGGCGGACCGCAGCGGGGCCACCATTTTTCCGTTTCACATGATGCCCGTGCCGCCGTATCCCAAATATTCCCGGGAAGATTTTGAAGCGGACCGGGCCGCTGCCCGGGAGCGGCTTGCGCAATTCTGCGCTGATTTTGTCAAGGTAGTGGCCCATGAGTTTCAGCTTCGGGCCGGGGCACTGCCGCACCAGGAAATCATCCATACCGCCAGAGAAGTGGCCGCGGATTTGATTGTCATGGGCTCCCATACAAAAATAAAAGACCGCCGGTGGTATGCCGGGAGCGCGGTGGAGCGCACTGCGTTCCGGTCAGACTGCCCCGTGGTGGTGGTCACTGATCCGCAAGCGCTCTTATCCTGGGACGAAAACCAGGATGCGTCTGCCATCGGAAAAGACAAAGACCGCCTGATTCATGTGTTCACCCGGAAGCGAAAACATTGATTCCCGCAGGATAGTCGGTGAAAATTTAAAAACAGGGGGTAGCACCGGAATAGCCGAAATCAAGCAATACGCTGGTGATTTTACCGTTGTCGGTGACGGATTTCACCATGCTGTTCACTGGCACTTTGCCCTGAATCCAGGATTGGGAGGTGAATGTCATGCCCATGATTTTTATCTGGGCATCCGCCCGGAAGGTGTTGGTGAAGGTCCCGGCGGGTACTGTTATGTCTCCGCCGGCGGCCGTCTCGGAAATGCCGCTCAGGTCAAAGGACTGGAGCGCTTTTTTATAGAAGCTCTTGGCCATGGTCAGGGCCGGGCCGTCAATGGTCTGGATCTGGCCGTTTTCGTCTTTGATTTTGACCCAGAGAATGTCTATGTTGTCAATGCCGCCGGGGTTGTAGATATTTTCCATGCCTTTGATCAGCATCTGGCTGCAGGACTCGGAATATTCGTTCACACTGTAATTTTCCAGTATCCAGCCGCCGCTTTCCTTGCCCACAATAGCCGTCCGGGTGACGGAGCGCTTGCCGTTTTTTTCCGTATTGCCGTGGGTGACATACTGACCCATGGCCAGGGGAACCGGCGAAAAATTTTTAGCGCCTTTGTAAGTTTTGTCGGTTTGGGCGGCAAAGAAGCTGTTGACTTTGCTTACCATTGCCGGGTCTGCTTTGGGGCCGCACCCGCCTGTCAGAAAAAGAACAATCAGGGCAACACCAGCCATGGTGAACAGATTTTTTCTATGCATTTTTTTCTCCTTTTTCCTGTTTCAGCAAGTTGATAAAAATTTTTCTATCCCGTTACGATTTTGTTTTCCGCAGATTTGGATTTACAATAGCTGGCTAAAAAACGAAAGCAGAAAAAAGTGGCAATTGAAATCAATGTCATGTACATAATAACAGGCATTAAAAACCTGAACTCACCGTAACGATAGAAGATAATACACAATAACCGAAGGCCATGACATCCCCGAAAACCCTGTTGGCATCAAAGTCGCTGTTTCCTAAAAAACAGTACGGCCAGAATTTTTTAAAGGACCCTTCCACGGCAAAGATGATTGTTGACCGGTCAACGCTCACGGCCGGGGATGTGGTCCTTGAAATCGGACCGGGGTTGGGGGCGTTGACCATCCCGGCGGCCCGTCAGGTAAAACACGTGTATGCGGTGGAAAAAGATCCTGACATGGCCGGGATTCTGCAAACGGAACTTGCCAATCAGAATATCGGTAATGTCACCATCATCAACAGGGATATCCTGACCGTTGATATCAATGAGATCAGCCGCCGGGAAAACCGGAAGCTGATCGTCCTGGGCAATCTGCCCTACAATATTTCATCCCAGATTCTGGTGGCGCTGTTGAACGCGAAACACTCCGTCACCCGGGCAACGTTGATGTTTCAGAAAGAAGTGGCCGCCCGCCTGGCTGCCGGCCCCGGTTCCAAAGAATATGGTCGGCTGTCCGTTATGCTGCAATACAGCGCGGATGTGCGAAAATTGGCAAATATCGGGGCGCATCAGTTTTTGCCCGCGCCCAAAGTGGCTTCTGAGGTGATTGAAATCCGGTTTAAAGAGGTCGTTGACCATCCGGCCGCAGATGACGCCCTGCTTTCCGAGGTGGTGAAGGCAGCCTTTTCCACCCGCAGAAAAACATTGAAGAATGCCCTTTTAAACATGAACGTCGATTATGATGCAGGCGCTATTCAGGATATTCTGGAAAGGGCGGGCATTGACCCTGGTCGGCGGGCGGAATCACTATCTGTTTTAGAATTTGTGGGGCTTAGCAATGCGTTTTTTGCGGCCCTTGAATTTAAAGAGAATGGGTAGCTATTGGTTGCCGGTGAAAGTAAGGCTATAAAAAAACGTGCTGTACATCGGATGGTGTCAGGTTTCGGGGGCAGAGTGAATAACCACGGATACTGACACCCGACACCGAACCCTTTATTTCACTCAGCAAGTGTATTTTCAGGCACCGGCTCCGTTTCATTTTCCGCCTTTGGGTCAAAGCGGTGCTCAAAACGGTAGGCCAAATCCGGCTTTTTATAGTCAAACGCCATGATCCGGTTGTTGCGAATCCAGACCACATGGAAATCCCGTACTGTTTTTCCATTCCGGTTTTTAGCGTCAAACGCGATAAAGCTTTCCCATACCTCATTGCCTTTGGTAAGCGAGATGGATTCCTGATGGTGCTCCACAATTATTTTTTCCGGGGGTTTGATCACCGTGAGATTTTTGATGCTTTCCGGATTTTCCAGATATTGATCCAGGAATCCGGTGATGATTTCCAGATAATGCTCCGGATAAGGACCGGCGTTTTTGTCAAAGGCTTGTTCATAGGGCTCCATCATACAGCCGGTCAGCAGGAAAATAAAAATGCATGGCATCAGGATATGTTTCACAAAGGGCTCCTTAGCGGGATTATAGGTTGAGATTGTTTTTGTTGTTTGATATATTGTAATTTAATTATATACCAAATATTTCGTTTTTATGTCAAACAGTTAAATCACTCAAAATTACTATAGCCAGAGTGCCATTAATTGAAAGGAAATAAGATGACTGCAAGAATCGTCCGGATTTTTTTTATCATGGTAGTGGCCTTCAGTATGTCCGGTTGTTCCTATGTACTGACGCGAATGGGCCCGATGATTTACAGGCTGGAAGATGGCGAGAAATCCGTGGGCGAATTTGCAAAATACAGGGTCTCCGGCAGCATTCAGTCCAATGTGATTTTTCTTGAAAAGATGCCCTT
Organism: Desulfobacterales bacterium; assembly: GCA_963675805.2. Lineage (GTDB taxonomy): Bacteria > Desulfobacterota > Desulfobacteria > Desulfobacterales > Desulfosalsimonadaceae > SURF-3. Next base: position 205,209 of record CAXXNU010000019.1, read on the forward strand.
ATGTCCTGTTGTGGCTGAGAAAGTGCGTATTGCCCAGAAACAGCGCCGGGGCCGGGTTTTTTCCACAGTGGAGATGGTCTTTTTTGGACTGGGTTTGTATGATGCCCTCAAGTCACAGGCGGTAGTGGAAAATTCAAAAGAAATCACACCTCTGGGGGAATATGCAACCGGAGAGTTTGTTGCCTGCGGAGAAAAACAGCCTGCGGCCAGTGAACTGTTGATTATTTCAGACAAACAACAGACCTTTGAAACCCAGGCCCGGACAGATACTGTCGGCAGTCTGGACCTGGGGACGGTGATAGGGGCGCCGGACCACGTGATGCATTTGTCTGTTCGGCTGGCATCCGCCCCGGGGGATGCGCTGTCAGTGATTTACAGACCCGAAAGATAGGTTCTGCATCCATTCCGGAAAATTCGTCCATCCGGTCTCCTGCTTCAATGAAAGGGTCCGAATCTCAAAAGTGGAATCGGTAGCAAAAGCGATTCAATCCCGAATGCACGCGCAGAAGCCATATCATCCATTAAAATAAGGGTAGAAGTGGCCGGTATCGATGGGTCTCACCCCGTATCCGCAGCCATCAGCAGATGGTATCTGAAACAACCGAAAAATATATTCTTGCGGTCAATCTGGGAAAACATTGCCCGCTGGCGGCACCCCCCGGTTTGCCGGAAAAGACCCCCGGGTCCATATTCTGTATCTCAAGCACCAGCCGCCGGAAATTTATCTCAGCACTTACACATTTTTGAGCCCAGGTATTACATCAACCTTGGGTTCGCTTCACAATTTGCCGCTTGTATTGATGCCGTCACATGTCACTGGATAACGGCCACCCGGAGCATTCATCCATGTGTCGGTGTTCAGGTGCCAGGTGTGTGCCCATGAAATCCGAAGCCCGTTTTTGCCGATTTTATCCTTTACATCTTTTTTAATTTACGTTAATTTTTTTAACTTTCCCACGTTATTCAGGAGCACTGTTGTCTTGATTCAGTGTTTTTAATCAATAATTTTTTTATCTTATGGAGTATTTCACCATGGCTAAAAACATGAAAACGATTGACGGTAATACCGCGGCCGTTCATGTGGCGTATGCATTGAGCGATGTGGCCGCCATTTATCCAATCACCCCTTCGACCTCTATGGGAGAGACCGCGGACGAATGGGCCGCCCAGGGCCGAAAAAATATTTTTGGCCAGACCCTGAACGTTAAACAGATGCAGTCCGAAGCCGGCGCCGCCGGCGCGGTCCACGGCGCGTTGGCCGCCGGATCGCTGACCACCACCTTTACGGCATCCCAGGGGCTGCTGTTGATGATCCCCAATATGTACAAAATCTCCGGCGAGCTGTTGCCCGGCGTATTCCACGTTTCCGCCCGGGCCCTGGCCGCCCATGCCCTGTCCATATTCGGGGACCACAGCGATGTCATGAGCGTCCGTCAGGCCGGGTTTGCCCTGCTGGCATCCGGTTCGGTCCAGGAAGTCATGGATCTGGCCCTGGTGTCTCATTTGTCAGCCATTGAAGGCAGTGTGCCCTTCCTGCATTTTTTCGACGGGTTCCGCACCTCTTCAGAAATTCAGAAAATCGAAGTCATTGATTATGACGATATCGCCGGCCTTGTGAATCATGAGGCCATCCGGGAGTTCCGGGCCCGGGCCATGAATCCGGAACACCCGCATATCCGGGGGACTGCCCAGAATCCGGACATTTATTTTCAGGGCCGGGAAGCGGCCACCCCCTTCTATGATCAGATTCCCACCATTGTGGAAGAATCCATGGCCAAAGTGGCAGCCCTCACCGGCCGGCAATATAAACTGTTTGATTATATCGGCCATCCGGACGCAGAACGGATTGTTATTTCCATGGGATCGTCCACGGAAACCATTGAAGAGGTGGTGAATACCCTCAATAAAAAAGGCGAGCGCCTGGGGCTGGTAAAAGTCCGGCTCTATCGGCCGTTTTCCGTAGAGCATTTTCTGTCCGTGATTCCCTCCACCGTAGAAAAAATCACCGTGCTGGATCGGACCAAAGAGCCCGGTGCCATCGGTGACCCCCTGTACATGGACATATGCGCGGCATTTAAGGAATATGGCGAGATGCCCTTGATTTACGGCGGCCGCTACGGTCTGGGATCTAAGGAATTCACCCCGGCTATGGCCAAGGCAGTGTTTGACAACATGCGGTCCGTGGGCGTGAAGAATCATTTTACGGTGGGCATTACCGATGATGTCACCTACCGGTCCCTGCCGGTGGAAGACAGTTTTGATACCGCGCCGGAAGGCACGGTACAATGCAAGTTCTGGGGCCTGGGGTCCGACGGAACCGTCGGGGCCAACAAAAGCGCCATCAAGATCATCGGCGACAACACAGACATGTTTGCCCAGGGGTATTTCGCCTATGATTCCAAGAAATCCGGCGGCATCACCGTGTCCCATCTCCGGTTCGGTTCCCAGCCCATTCAGTCCACGTACCTGGTGAATACTGCGGATTTCGTGGCCTGCCACAAATCCAACTATGTGGAAATTTATGATGTGCTGGAAGGCATCAAAAACGGCGGTACGTTTCTTTTGAATTCCCCCTGGACCCAGGACGACATGGAGACGGCACTGCCGGCTGCCATGCGCCGCACTATTGCGGAAAAGAATCTGAAATTCTACACCGTGGATGCCATCAAGATTGCTGAATCTCTGGGTCTGGGCACCCGCATTAACATGATTATGCAAACCGCTTTTTTCAGCCTGGCCAAGGTGCTGCCGTTTGAACAGGCGGTGGAGTTGCTTAAGGCAGACATCAAGAAAACCTACGGCAAAAAAGGGGACAAAATTGTCCGGATGAACATTGACGCCGTGGACCAGACCCTTGAAAATCTTGTTGAAATCAACGTGCCGGCTTCCTGGAAAAATGCCCAGGGAACCGCGGCCGCAGCCGATGAGGAAGTGCCGGAATTTGTAGAAAACGTGATGCGGCCCATGCAGTTGCAGAAAGGGGATGAGCTGCCGGTGAGCGCATTTGAGCCGGACGGTATTTTTCCGGTGGGCACGTCCCGGTATGAAAAGCGCGGGGTGGCCATCAATGTGCCGGAATGGATTTCTGAAAACTGCATTCAGTGCAACCAGTGCGCTTTTGTGTGTCCCCATGCTGCCATTCGGCCGGTGCTGCTGACCGAGGAAGAGAAACAGGCGGCGCCCGAGGCCTTTGAAACCAAAAACGCCCTGGGCAAAGAACTAAAGGGCCTTCAGTTCAGAATTCAGGTCAACACCCTGGACTGCCAGGGCTGCGGCAATTGTGCGGATATCTGTCCGGCCAAGAAGCCGGCTCTGGTGATGCGGCATATCGAAACCCAGACCGCGCTTCAGGTACCCAATCAGGAATTTTCCGAAACCCTGCCGGTGCGCGACGATCTGGTCAAACGGGATTCCGTGAAAGGCAGCCAGTTCCAGGAACCGCTCATGGAGTTTTCCGGAGCCTGCGCCGGATGCGGGGAAACCCCTTACGTCAAGGTGCTCACCCAGTTGTTTGGGGAGCGGATGATTATTGCCAATGCCACCGGCTGCAGTTCCATCTGGGGCGCATCCGCGCCGTCCACCCCCTACTGCACCAACAAAAACGGGTTCGGCCCGGCCTGGGGCAATTCCCTGTTTGAAGATGCTGCGGAATTCGGCTACGGCATTGCCATTTCCTATGTGCAGCGCCGGAATAAGCTCAAGGATTTGGTCCGGCAGGCAGTGGAAACGGATATCCCGGCGGAACTGAAAGACGCCATGACCGCCTGGCTGGAAGGGGCGGATAACGCGGATGCGTCAGCAAAATACGGTCGCCAGGTGGAAGCCCTGCTGGGGGATATGGAAGGGGACGACCTTCTGGAATCCATCTATGACATGAGTGATCTTCTGGTAAAAAAATCCGTGTGGGCATTTGGCGGCGACGGATGGGCCTATGATATCGGGTTTGGCGGTCTGGATCATGTGATCGCTTCCGGCGAGGACATCAATCTTCTGGTCATGGATACGGAAGTTTATTCCAACACCGGTGGCCAGTCCTCCAAAGCCACGCCCACCGGCGCGGTGGCCAAGTTTGCGGCATCCGGTAAAAAGATAGAGAAAAAGGATCTGGGCCGGATCGCCATGACTTACGGCCACGTTTATGTGGCATCGGTTGCCATGGGCGCCAACAAGCAGCAGATGCTCAAGGCCTTTCTGGAAGCGGAAAGCTATGCCGGCCCGTCTCTCATCATCTGCTACGCGCCGTGCATCAATCAGGGCCTGAAAAAAGGTATGGGCAAGAGCCAGGAAGAAGAAAAACAGGCGGTTGCCAGCGGCTACTGGCCCCTGTACCGATACAATCCCCTCCTGGAGAAGGAAGGAAAAAACCCGTTCGTTCTGGAATCCAAAGATCCGGACGGCACGATTCAGGATTTTCTCAAAGGGGAGAACCGGTTTGCGTCCCTGGAAAAAACCTTTCCGGAAGAATCCAAAAAGCTGCGCGCCCAGATTGAAGAAGAGATCAATCACCGGTACGCGGCTTACCGGACAATGGCGGATCCCACTGCGGTGTGCAAGCCTGAAGAGGAAGCAAAGGAATAATCTGGTGATGCGATAAATATATCACCAGAAGACCCTAAAAAAGCAGGCCGGTGGGATTTCCTTCCCACCGGCCTGTTTTTTTTATTTCTGCATATCACTCAGTTCGATATTGAGAGCGTGGGAAGACAGCAATATTTCCCAAAAGGATAATCCCAGTGAAATCATCATTAAAACAAGGCTCACGCTGAACAGAATTTTTCCGCTTGCCGGGTAGCCTGCAAACAGGACAAAAATGCACAGAACACACAGAAAAAGGCTGGCCACGGCAAATGCCTGCATGTTTTTGATGATTTTTACCCGTTTGCGCAGACTGTCGATCTGGTCCGCCAGTACATGCTCCGGATTTTGTTTGTACTGGGCATGTAATGTCCTTATGCGCCCGCCAATGGTATTGAAACGGTTGGTGTAAGCCACCAGGAGCAGGGAGATGGCGGGGAAAAGCAGGGCCGGGGTGGTTAATGTGATTTCCATGGTTGCTTGATTATTTAAACGTTATTTTTTTGAATGCTCCGGTCACCGGCGGCTTGTTGCTGTCCGGTGGCCTATGTTGATGGAAAAAGCTAAGGCAGCTCAACGATACTATTTGATATTCTTTGACTTCTTGCATTTAGAAAAATTTCGGTATTTTTTGCATATTCAAGATACTCATCAACACTTTTTGGTAGTGGCGAGCCAGAAAAACCTTCAAAGGGAAGATGAAATTTTACTGATGAAGAATCATCAACGACCAAGTCTTGAAAAAGAAAAAATTCGACATAACCTCTAAAATCCTAAAAAAGGCTGAAGAAGTTTTCATATCTATTAAAAGCATCTGATAGAGGATTTGTTTCCCCTTTATAGAAAAGGCGAATACACTCCAAGGTTAGATCAAATCGATCCTTGATATTTGCGTTGATACCTCTTGCTTGATTGATAGTCATTTTTCTGTTTATTTGTCTTGATGGGAAAATTGTATAAGCCGCTATTTTGCAACCTTGATTAAAGAGATTTTCTGCAATCTCAGGGACTTTAGCTACAATCGGTGAGAGTTTCTTAGTATTCTTATAAGAATGCGTTATTGCGTCACTTCCAAGATTGAATTCACCAAATCTTGATTTGTGGTAAAGATAACTTTTTTCTTCAAGGGTAAATTGTGAGCCCTCAGGCAATGGTTTAGACCAAAGTCTCTTATGATATTTTTTTAGGGTTTTGCTATAAGCATCAGGGTCTTTATTTAATGGTGTATCACACCTGAAATCAAAATTAACATCAATAATTGTAGCCATTTTTTTTCCCTATAAGCGATTCTGATGCCGGAAAAGCCGTGTCGTTTGTGGCTGTTCAGTAGCGTTTTTTATATAAAGTGAAAGATCTTAAAAAGATTACAGATATAGAAGGGCAAATACAACCTTTTCGACGTATCTCCCGATTTTAAAAACATGAATCTCCTGGGCAGTTCATGTCCTTTATTCGCTGAAGAAATAACACGTAATGGGAAAATATTTTTTTCTTTTACTTTTCTTGATGGGCAAGAAAAGTAGCAAAAGAACCCACCCTGCGCTGCGGTGATCCCGGAATCATCAGTCTCCGTGGTGTGGGCAAAAACTCGCTTGCAGATTGGAATGCTGGAAAGTCGCAAATTTAACTGAATTTATCTGATCGAAATGGTTCGGCGGCATTGATCCGCTCAAACAGTTTGCCCACATGATCCACGGAGCCTTTCGGTTCCGGGCCGCATCGCAATGGGTTTCAGCGGCCAAGCTTTTTCATTCAAATTTTCATAATAAGATGCGGCAAATTGTTTTTTGATCGTGATGGTTTTGATGAAAATGGAATTTAAATTTTAACAAGTTGAGGGTCGGGACTATTTCCCATTGCAACCCATCCGAGGAGCGCCGGAGTTTCATGGAAAAAGGGAGCAAACTGTTTGAGCGGGGGCAGAGCCGGGATGCGGGAATGGCTGAAAAGGGATCAAAGGGACAATATCTTTGAACGATTAAAAGGCAGTGAGTTTTTGATCCCGCCATGAAACCCGGCGGGACGAGGAAAAATGGGTTGCAGGGCGGCTTCTTTTGTTACTTTTCTTACCGCTAAGAAAAGTAAATAAAAAGATTTTCCAGACCCGGACACCCATTGTTATTCTGGTTCATGTTGACAATTTGACCAGACTCTGGCTTTTTAAGGTTTTATCGCTCACGGCTCTGACGTAAACTCCGGGTGAAATAAAAACCCAAAAATTTTCCCGTGTCCCTCATGACCCAAACTGAGCATCCCATCTCATCGTGCCAACGCTGCGGCACCTGTTGCCGAAAGGGCGGGCCGGCCCTGCATCTGGAGGACAAGAATCTCCTGGACCGGGGGGCAATTCCGCTTACGGCCATTTACACCCTCCGCAAAGGGGAACTGGCCCGGGATGATATCAAGGGTGGCCTAATTCGGCTTTCTGCGGAAATTATTAAAATCAAAAGCCTGCCAGGGTCGGATCAGTGCATTTATTTGACTGACGAGAAAATGGCCTGCGGGATTTACGATGATCGGCCCGTGGAATGCCGGGTCTTGAAATGCTGGGACACCCGCGCCATTCAAAAAATGTATGGACACAACCGGCTCACCCGCCAAGAGTTATTTGCTAAAACACCGTGGCTCGCGGATCTGATTCTTGCTCATGAGGACGAATGCGCGCTGGAACAGGTGGAAAAGCTGGTTGGAGACCGGATTGCTAACGCGCCGGCAGCTGCGGCCAGGCTGAACGAAATCATCAATTACGATTATCACCTGCGGCAGGTGGCCGCGGAAAAAGGCGGGCTGCCACCGGATATTATGGACGTGCTGTTCGGCCGCCCCCTTGCGGAGATACTCCCCAGGCAGTTCCGGGTGAAAGTGAAAAAAAGATAAGAAGTCAGAATGATAATTTCGCCTTCGGCTCAGCCGATTTTTTCCTCCTGTCTCCTGTCTCCTGTCTTCTGATTCCTGCCCACTGAATTCTAATCCCTTCCTACCCATCCAGCTTGATCCCTGTCATCCGGATGGCCGCCGGCACCAGCAGGATGGACCCGATGGTGGTGTTGACCATGGTGAGCGCAATCAGGATGCCGAACAGGATAATCGGCTCAAAACTGGAAGTGACCAGCACCAGAAACCCGCCGGTAAGTGCCAGAGACGTAAACACGATGGCTTTCCCCGCCACAAACAGGGTTTGCTCAATGGCTTTGGACGCGCTGATGTCCTTGTTTTTATTGTGCCGATAAGTATTGAGAAAATGGATGGTGTCATCCACACCGATGCCGATGGTAAGGGAGGCAATCACTGATGTCACCATGTCCAGGCTGATGCCGAACCAACCCATGATGCCGAAATTGATGATAATGGTTACCCCCATGTCGATGAGGGCCAGGGGGCCGGCACTGATTTTTTTAAACAACAGCATAATGACCAGGGCCACAATTCCCAGAGATAAGACTAGTCCGGTGAGCTGGCCGGTGACCACGTAATGGGCCAGCTGCACTTGGATGGTTGGATAGCCGGTGATGGAATAGGAATATTCGGCCGGCAACGTAGCGTCCAGATGGGTTTCAATGCTGGCAATGATTTGTTTGATTTTGGATGTGCCCAACCGGTCATCTTTATAATGGCCCAGCCGGACCAGGATGTTGTTCTTCTGGAAATCATAATCCACAAAGGGTTCGAATTCATCAAACCGGCCGTCTGAATTTTCGTCCTCTCCGGAATAAATTTCCAGATAATCAATAATATCGGCCCGGTTTTCCGGGATTTTGAAATAGGTGGGATCATCATTGTTCATGGCCATGTGCATGCGTTTGATAAAGTCGGCAAATGCATCGGTGCGGCCGATGTTAAGGTCCGCGTTTTCCGGTGCAGTCAGCCAGCTTCGAACAGATTCCACCGTGTTCTGAAAATCAGGGGATTTTACACCGTCGAGTTCGTTGGAATCAATGATCAGGGAAAATCCCCAGCCCCCGCCGAATTTATCGCCGGCGGTTCGCACGTTCACTCGGACCGGGTCGTCCTTTTTAAAATAATGCAGAATATCCGTGTCCACTTTCATGCGCAGCGCCCCGGCAGCTGCCACCACCAGGATGATCCCCACCACTGCGAAAATACTTTTGTAATGGCTGACCGCGGCCCGGGCGGTCACCACCAGCAGTTTTTCCACCCAGGTAATTTTTCGGGCGTCGTATTTTTTGATTAGTACTTTCGGGTATTTGTGCGGCAGCAGCACCAGGGCGCAGGGGATCAGGGTGATGGAGATGAAAACCGTAAACAGGATGCCGGTGGCGGAGAACACTGCCCATTCCTGAATGGCAGACACATGGTTGGTGATCAGGGTCATAAACGCGGCGAAAGTGGTGAATCCTGCCAGAAAGACTGTCAGCGAGATATGGGTCATGGCGTCTCTGATGCCCGCGCGTTTTTCGGTGGGGTCTATCAGAGAGAAATCCGCGTAATACTGGTTCAGTACGTGGATGGCGTAGGAACTGCCCACGGAGATCAACAGCGGCGGCAGGGTGATGCCGATGGACGTGATTTTGTATCCCAAATGTCCCATGAGGCCGATGGTCCAGATTTCCGCCATGCTAAGGGTAAAAAGGGGCAGCAGCACCCCGCGCACGGATTTGAAATTGAGATAAAAGATAATGGTGACCACCAGAAGAATCAGGGGGACGTTTTTGAAAAGATCTTTCTTAATGTAGTCATTAAAATTTTTCGCCACATACGGCACCCCGGAAATGTAGATTTTCAGTTCCGGGTAGGTGTTGATGATGCCCATGATGGCACATATAATTTCTTCCCGGGGCAGGGTACCTTGAAATTTGATGAGCATGGCAAAATCCGTAATGCGACCGGATGAGTCAACGGCGTAAAGTCGGTTTTCATAGGCTGGGTTTCGAGTGAGCCGCTCACGGAATGCAACAATTTCTTCTTTTGTCCGGGGGATGATGCGGTTGCCCTGGTCATCGGTATCGATCAGATCATAGGTCTCCAGGGTGTCGTTGTCACCGCTGATGTCTTTGGCAGTGAAAGGCGTCAGCAGGGTATCTATGATTTCGGTTTCTTTGAGGGCGCGGTCGGTTAATATGGCTTTTCTGATTTTTTCAATCTGGTGCGCCGCCAGAACTTTATTATGCTGAATGCGGTCAGGGATTTTTCGCAGCAGAAATCGGGCGAAGACCGGATCATCTGAGAAAGCGGAAAGAACGTTGCTGAACGTCACCGGCGATCGGCGGGCGGCGACTTCAAATTTTTCCAGGCGCTGGTCTTCTTTCTTTTGGTCAAATTCTTCATATGCTTCAATATCAACGATCATTTGGTTGATATTGGCCAGGGTGTCCGCATGCCACAGGTGGTCGTGGGCAATGGAAATCTGGGCAAACCGGTCATTATCGCCGTAGATTTCCTTTACTGCTGAATATTCAATGTATTCAGCATCATGTTTGGGCATAAAAGATTCAATGGAGCTGTCAAACTGGATTTTTAAAATACCCAGCGCCAGATAGACAGTGACCGCGGCCAGTAACAGAATCGGCAGAAGGGGGCGTTTGAGGATAAAATTCAGATAAGTGTTTATCATTTTTAAATATCCGCTTGTGGTAAAAATTTAGCCGGTGATTGAAATTTTTTCTTGCTTTTTCAAATGAGACATGATCATATTTCTATGACTGACGTATCAGTCACCTCTGATTTAATTTTTATCATAATATATGAATTTGACCAAAAAGCAATCGATCAATAAAATTTACTTGAAATTGAATGGAATACGAAAATATCAGGTCTTTGGTGAATGCCGCAGGCAAAATAAGTGCTGAAAAAGGTGGTGTTTTTTTTGTCCGGTTGATGACTGACGTATCAGTCATCAACCGGACACCCACCGACAGCCTTTGTCATGGCACCGCTCAAGCCTGAGGTGGCAGGGGCACCACGTGTCGGGTGCCCAACTTTTTGCCGGAAGAGTGACTGGCGTATCAGTCGAAGCAAGACCATTGAAACAGGACCATCAATCAATTTAATTATATCCACGAAGAACTCTTTGAAGGGGAGCGGTAATGGACCGGTACATCGGATTTGTTTTAAAATGGCCGAAAACAGTGCTTTTGGTGTTTTTTGTGATCACCGTTGTTCTGGCGGCCGGCATGGCAAAACTGGCTTTTGATACCACAATTTCAACCCTTTTGCCCAAATCAGACCCGGAATACAAATATTATGACCAGGTGAAAAAAATTTACGGCGGGTGTGACGCGTTTGTTATTTTGTCGGTAACCCATGATAACCTGTTTTCCGCTGATACGTTCCAAAAAATTGATCACCTGATCGGCGATATTGAAGAGTTTGAAAAGTATCATCCCGCCCTTGAAAAAGAGCGGATGCAACGGGTGGAAGAGATTCTGGCCCGGCCCGGCGTCACAGGGCAGGACGTGGTGTTTGCCTTCAGAGATGATATCGGGTTTTCCCGGCTGCTGACCCGGAAAATTGAAAAAGTAGCTGCGCCTGACCTTGCCTTGTCTTCTGTGGACAAGCGGAAAGTTATTTCTCTGATTCAGGCCGCCAGTGATTTGAAATCAAAAGAAATGATCAATGAAATTCTGTCGCCGTTTACGGTAAAGGACATTGTCGGCGAAGATGATATGCTGGAAACCATTGAACTGATCCCATCGGACGCGGACGGCCGGCGTCTTCTGCCGAAAACAGATGCAGAATTCCAGGCTTTCGTGGAAAATCTGGAGCGGAATCCAGCCTTTGAAAAAGGAATTTTTGCTACCGATGGCGCCGGCAACATCACCGATTTTGGGGTTATCGTCCGGCTGCACGACATTTCCAATTCCGATCCCATTGCCAGAGAAATCCTGGACATCGTCAGTTTCAACGATGAGCTTTCCATTGTGCCCCAGGGGGAGCCGGTGGTGCTCATCTGGATCAACGATTACATGCAAAAAGATCTGATGCGCCTGGTGCCGCTGGTGATGCTGGTGGCGGTGATGATCTTTTTTGTTAATTTCAAATCCTGGCGTGGCGTGGTCCTGCCGTTTCTGACATTGTCCATGGCCACGGTCTGGATTCTGGGGCTTATGGGGCATCTGGGGGTGAAGATCACCACGGTGGGCATTTCCATTCCCATTCTCATGATTGCCGTGGGCAGTTCCTACGCCATCCATATCCTTAACCAGTATTACGCGGATTATAATTTTATCAGTGAAAGGGGAAAATCGGAAGGCCTGCTGCATGCCATGAGCCATATCTCAGTGACCGTGCTGCTTACCGGCCTGACCACGTTTGTGGCGTTTTTAACCCTGGCCACCCATGAGCTTTCTGCCATCCGGGAATGGGGGATTTTTTCAGCACTCGGGATCACCTTTGCCGTATTGATATCCGCATCCATCATTCCGGCGGGGCTGGTCCTGATGCCTCATCATCAAGCCAACAGCCGTGTGCGCAAAAAAACCGGAGTGGATTCACCGGCTATCGACCGGATGATCCGCTGGATCACCAAGGGCGCCATTTATCATTACAAAAAGGTGCTGGCTGTTGTGATGCTGCTGATTGTGGTGTCTGTTGCCGGTTTATTCCGGCTCAAAGTGGAAACCGAACTGCTCTATTATTTTAAGGAGAATAATTTTATCCGCACCAGCGCCAAGTTGATCGAAGAAAAATTCGGGGGCCGGTGGGGATTCAATGTGCTGATTGATTCCAATAAGTTTGACGGTGTCAAGGATGCCCGATATCTCCAGACGGTATCAGACTTCCGCAAATGGATGGCATGTGATTTAAACAAGGATTTGTGCATCGGCCGTACCGAAGCGTTTCCGGATTTTATCAAAACCATGCACATGGCCATGAACAATGACAATCCCATGTTTTTCAAAGTGCCGTCATCTGACGGGACCATTATGGACTATTTTGAAATTTATTCGGATACGGATGCTGATTCAGACGGCCGGGTGGACCGGTTTGAATCCTATATTGACCCGGATTTCCGGACCTGCAACGTCATGACCCGATTGGGACAGAATGGCGACGGCCTCCTGGGCACCGCCGGGCTCAAGCATATCGAAAAGCGCATTTCCAATTATCTGAAAGCCACTCTGCCGACCGAATATGATTTTAAAATCACCGGGTACCCGCTGATGCTGATCAAAAGCGTGGATTACATTGTGTATGGTCAGGTGCAGAGCCTCTTGCTGACCCTGCTGGTGATTTTCGTGGTGGTTCTGATCCTCTTAAAAGATATCCGTGCGGCTTTGCTGTCGCTCATTCCCATGATGGTTGCCGTGATTATCAATTTCGGCATCATGGGCTGGTTCGGCATCCATCTGGACATTGCCACCTCCATTATTGCTGCCATCACCATCGGTATCGGTGTGGATGACACCATTCATTTTCTAAATACGTTCCGGTACTATCGCAAACAGGCCATGAGTGTGGATGTTGCCATTGAAAAGACCCTGCAGGTATCTGGAAAAGCCATTATTTTTACCTCCCTTGCCCTTATTTTCGGGTTTTCCGTTCTGGAATTATCGACCTTTAAGCCCCTGATGCTGTTCGGGTTCCTGATGGCTGTCACCATGGTGGCCACCACCATCGGGGCGCTGCTGATCCTGCCGTGCGCCATCAAATTCACCGGAATCCGGCTGGTGAAACAGGAAAGCGCTCCGGCGGAGAAATCCCTCAAAACCCTTATTCCCTTGCTTGAAAAGAAAAATTAACGTATTGTTACTAAAATAAAGAATAGAAGCAAACCAGTTAAAGGAGTCTTGTGATGAAACTGAGATGCATGGTTGTCTGTTTGTTGATTTTGTGTTTTTCCTTTCCGGCCCAGGCGTTGACCGGCCGTGAAATCATGGAGAAAAGCGATGCCCTGGCCCAGCCGGACACCGCCAAGAGTAAAGTGCTGATGCTTATTCACAAGGGCGGCCGGGTCCAGGAAAAAGAGTTCCTGCTGCAGATGAAGCAGTATGACAATGATGAGGATAAAGCCCTGATTCAGTTTATCACTCCCACCCAGATCCAGCTTCTGACCCATTCTCACAAAGGCCGGGATGATGACCAATGGCTGGCCCTGTCTTCGGGCAAGGTGAAACGGATTGTGTCCTCCGGCCGGGATAAACCGTTTGTGAATTCCCATTTTTATTATGAAGATCTCACATCCATTGATATTGACGATTATGACTACAAGCTCCTGGGAGAGGGGACCGCGGCTGACGCAGCGTGTTACAAGGTGGAAGGTGTCAAGAAGGTCGGTGAAAAGATTTATGACAAGGTCGTTTTTTATGTGCGCAAATCCGATTATTTTGTGGTGCGGGTGGACATGTATAAAGACGGCGAATTTCATAAATTTCTGGAAAATTATGATGTGAAAGAAGTGGACGGCATCCTCACCCCGTTTAAAATGAAGATGGAGCTGGCTGACGGCCAGGGAAAAACCGAGCTCATTCTTAAAGGGCTGAAATATAATTCCGAAATCGATGATGCCACTTTTCGCAAGGAAGCCCTCCGGTGATCCGGATTTCGTATAACATCTGGTAAAAACCGGCAATTTTAAAAAACAGGATCGGATGTTGCCTCGAGGCACGACAGGGTTATCATATTTTAAAAATGTTAAAATTCTGCAGTTGTTGGTTCTGATAACTGTGTGTGGGGTTGTTTTCGGTATCAGCGGGCGGAACCATGCTTTTGCCGCTGATCAGGCAGGGGACGTCCTGGAAACAATCATTATTGACGATCTGGCATCACAAGAGGATGCCGATGCAGGGTCTGAATTTGAAGAAGACTTTGCAGAAGATGCCGAAGAAGAATTTGCGGAAGACGATGAATCAGAGAGCGGGTTTGATTCGGATTTCGGGTTTGAAGATGACTGGGAGACGGCCTTTGATGCCGGCACGTCGGATGTCGCCCCGGCGTCTGCCTTTACCTGGCGGTTTGAAGCGGCCTTTGAAAATATCGTTCAGACAAAACGCGAACTTCATTTTGAAGATGCCAGCAAAAAAAATGAAATCAGCGCACTTTTTGAGTTCCAATACGGCAGCGCAGACGATTATCTGTTTTCCCAGACCGGGTTCTATTTTTTCCCCACCTTTATCAGTGACACCATCGGCCAGGAATACGTTTATTCCGACGAGAGCACTACGTTCCGGAATCTTCGAATCTCCAGCAATTCCAGCGAAGTGATTTTCCGGGAGCTGTATTACAACTGGTCCCGGGAAAAATTCCGTGTGCGGATGGGCAATCAGGTGATTGCCTGGGGCACGGCGGATTTTTTAAATTCCACATCCTATTTTAATCCCAGCGATCTGAGAGAATTGCTTTTTAAAGATGAGGACCAGGTAGCCCTGCCGGTTCCGGCGGTATCCGGATTATTTTTCCTGAAAGGATTTACCGTGGAAACCGTTTTTGTTCCGGTGCATACGGCGGCCGCGTTTCCGGAAACCGGCAACTTCTGGGCCGTGAAGCAGATCGAAGACAATTATCCGGTCATTTTTGGCGATGAAAATCCCATGGACGCCAACAGTAAAAATTTCGGATACGGCGCGCGCCTGGCAAGCACTTATAAAGGTGTTGATTTTTCGGTTTCCGGATACCACGGTCCCGACAAGGACCCCGTGCTGCTCCCCTATGGCACCGTGCTCATTGAAAACCAGACCGTATCGGTGCTGGTGCAGCCCGAGTATTTCCGGGTGGATTATCTGGGATTTGATTCCGCATTCACTTACAACGATTTTGTATTCCAGGTGGAGGCGGCGTATTCTCCCAATAAAAGCGGGTTTGTGATTCAGGACACCGCCCGCCCTCAGGACCTGACGTTCCCCTATGATACCCGTAAAACTGATTATCTGTCGTATTCCATGGGCTTCAATTATTTTATCCCCATGCAGAAACTGCTGCCCGGTCATGCCGGGGAATCATTGTTTACCGTGGAATGGTATCAGGCCCAATATTTTGATGATGACATTGAGAAACCCCAGATTACCGACTTTCTGACCTGCCGGTTTCAGGATACTTATTTCGGGGACCGCCTCAGCGTCTCCATGACCGGCATTTTTGAAACCCGCAACAGCGGGGTTATTTTGTGGCCCCAAATCGGATATGATTTTTTGAACGGGTTTAAGGTGGAGGCAGGGTATATCTCCATAGACGGCCAAGGGGAAGGGGATTACCAGGAAGACTCGGTTTTTTATTATTATGAAGATAATGATTTTGTCATGGTGAATGTCCGGTATGCGTTCCCGTAATTTCACATATGTCATGCTCATGATGGCGGCAGTGCTGTTTTTTGCCGGATGCGGAGATGAGTCGGATGATCCGGGCATGTTTCTTTCCGGTACGTACACCATTGATGCGGCTTTTGATACCGCGGATGCGCCGGTGTTGGTTGCCCTGACCCGGTCTATTGACAATGATTTGCTGGAAAACAATCCCCGGGATGCGGTGATCGAATATATGGTGGCGGACAGCACCAGCCAATCGTTCAGAATGAATCTGTCTGGTAAAAATATCGGCCCGGACGACAGGGTGTATCTGATTGCGTTTGTGGACACCAATTATGCCGGCGCGGTCCCGTTTCCGGATGCCGGAGATGTGATCGGTGTGTATGCGGAGGCGGACGCCATTTCTCCGGCCATCCGTCTCGATAAAGGTGAAAACGACGGCTATGACATCACCATCAACCGGGAGGTGTTTGACTATGAGGCTTCCTTTTCCGGCACCATTTTGGGTGATGATGCCGGAGAAGTGACCATAGTGGCCTATTGCGGGGATATTGATTCTTCGGATTTTACGTCCCTGGATCTGGATGCGGTGGTTGGATATAAAACCCTGACAAAAAAAAGTTTCCCCCTTGAATATACCCTGGACATTTTGCCTTATGGTAAAAACGCACCCATTGAAAATGTGCAGATTTTTGCCCTCCTGGATGCCAATGGCAGCGAAGCCGTGGATGCCGGTGACAAGATCGGGTTTTACAGTGACGCGGATGATTTTTCCACGCTTCTAAGCGTTGACGCCGATGCAGACCTGACCGATATTGACATTGAGTTTACATTTGACGTCCGTGAATCCTGCGGTACGGACATGACGCTCTCCGGATCTTTTGAATTGCCGGAAGATTATACGGAAGCATCTCCGCCGGTGTTCATTGCGGTTTTTGATGGAAAAGATGCGGCCGGCGTTCTGGATGATCCGTTTTCATCAATCGTCTATTTCTCAAAAGTTTCCGTTGATGAGACCGAATTTTCTTTTGATCTGTCAGACACCGGCATCTGCCCGGGAGACGAGGTATTAATCGTGGGATTGTGGGACCGGGATTTTACCGGGGGCCTGCCGAATTTCACCACTGGCGATTTTATCGGGATTTACGCCGAGGAGGGCCGGATTTCGCCGTCTGTTGTACTCGGGGCAGGAGAGAATACCGGATTTGAGATTGATATCAGCCGGGAGGTGTTTGACTATGAGGCTTCCATTTCCGGCACCATTTTGGGCGATGATGCCGGAGCGGTGACCCTGGTGGCCTATTGCGGTGATATTGAATCCTCTGATTTTACAACCCTGGACTTTAATGATGTGGTGGGATTTACCACCATTACCAAAGGCAACACCCCTCTCGGTTACACATTGGATATCCTGCCCTATGGTAAAAACGCGCCCATTGAAAATGTGCAGATTTTTGCCCTTTTGGACGCCAATGGCAGCGAAGCCGTGGATGCCGGTGACAAGATCGGGTTTTACAGTGACGCGGATGATTTTTCCACGCTTCTGAGCGTTGACGCCGATGCAGACCTGACCGATATTGACATTGAGTTTACATTTGACGTCCGTGAATCCTGCGGTACGGACATGACGCTCTCCGGATCTTTTGAATTGCCGGAAGATTATACAGAAGCATCTCCGCCGGTGTTCATTGCGGTTTTTGATGGAAAAGATGCGGCCGGCGTTCTGGATGATCCGTTTTCATCAATCGTCTATTTTTCAAAAGTTCCCGTTGGTGAGACCGAATTTTCTTTTGATCTGTCAGACACCGGCCTGTGTCCTGGAGACGAGGTATTAATCGTAGGATTGTGGGACCGGGATTTTACCGGGGGCCTGCCGAATTTCACCACTGGCGATTTTATCGGGATTTACGCCGAGGAGGGCCGGATTTCGCCGTCTGTTGTACTCGGGGCAGGAGAGAATACCGGATTTGAGATTGATATCAGCCGGGAGGTGTTTGACTATGAGGCTTCCATTTCCGGCGCCATTTTGGGCGATGATCCCGGAGAAGTGACCCTGGTGGCCTATTGCGGGGATATCGCATCTTCGGATTTTACAGATCTCGATTTTGACGCGGTGGTGGGATTTACCACCATTACCAAAGGCAACACCCCTCTTGGTTACACATTGGATATTCTGCCCTATGGTAAAAACGCGCCCATTGAAAATGTGCAGATTTTTGCCCTCCTGGATGCCAATGGCAGCGAAGCCGTGGATGCCGGTGACAAGATCGGGTTTTACAGTGACGCGGATGATTTTTCCACGCCCTTGACCATCAAAGCGGATATGGCTCTGGAAAATATTGACATTGATTTTTCCTTTGATGTGAAAGCCCCGTGCGGAAGCGAGGTCGTATTGTCTGGCGATTTCAGTCTGCCGGAAGATTATACGGAGGCCTCGCCGCCGGTGTATATTGCGGTATTTGACGGGAAAAATCCCGGGGGCGTTTTGGATGATCCGTTTTCATCAATCGTCTATTTCTCAAAAGTTCCCGGCGGTGAGACCGAATTTTCTTTTGATCTGTCGGACACCGGCATCTGCCCGGGAGACGAGGTATTAATCGTGGGATTGTGGGACCGGGATTTTACCGGGGGCCTGCCGAATTTTACCACTGGCGATTTTATCGGGATTTACGCCGAGGAGGGCCGGATTTCGCCGTCTGTTGTACTCGGGGCAGGAGAGAATACCGGATTTGAGATTGATATCAGCCGGGAGGTGTTTGACTATGAAGCGTCCGTCTCCGGCACTATCCGGGGCAATGACGCCGGAGAGGTGACGTTGGTGGCCTATTGCGGTGATATCGAATCTTCTGATTTTACTGCTTTGGATTTCAGTGATGTGGTGGGATTTAAAACAGTTAACAAAAAAACCGCCCCACTGAATTATACCCTGGATTTCCTTCCGTACGGGAAAAATGTGCCCATGGAAAACATCCAGATATTTGCCCTTTTGGATGCTAACAGCAGCCAGACAGTGGATGGCGGCGATAAAATCGGATTGTATGGCAGAGATAATGATTTTTCTTCTTTTCTCACCATAAACGCCGGCACAGCACTCACTGATATTGATATTGAATTTAAACTGGATATAAAAGCACCGTGCGGTATTCCGTTATCCGTGTCCGGGAAAATCAGCATGCCGGACAAGTATGCGCTGAAAGGGCCGGTTTATGTGGCCATATTTGATGCTTCCGACCCGGCCGGGGTGCTGGATGATCCCTTTGCATCGATTCTTTATTTTTCAAAACTGCCGGGCGGAGCAACGGATTATTTTTTTGACTTGTCCGACACCGGCATTTGTCCGGGCGATGAAATCATGATTGTCGGTCTGTGGGACCGGGATTTCACCGGCGGCTTTCCGGATATCAGCCTTGGGGATTTTATCGGCATTTATGCGCAAAGCGGCGGCATTTCTCCGGCAGTCGACCTGGATCCCGGCCATAATGAGGGGGTTGATATTTTTATCAACCGGGAGGTGTTCGACTATCTGGCATCCATATCCGG
Source organism: Desulfobacterales bacterium (assembly GCA_963675805.2). Lineage (GTDB taxonomy): Bacteria > Desulfobacterota > Desulfobacteria > Desulfobacterales > Desulfosalsimonadaceae > SURF-3. The sequence continues at coordinate 224,522 of CAXXNU010000019.1, forward strand.
AACGCTTCTGGGCAGTGATGCAGGAAATGTGATTCTGGTGGCCTATGCCGGCGAAGTACTGTCTTCGGATTTCACGACCATTAGTTTTAACGATGTGATCGGCTATGAAACCGTGACCAAAACGGATGACCCGGTAAATTATAAAATGGATATCCTTCCCTATGGCAAGAATGTTCCCATCCGCGATGTTCAGGTGTTTGCGCTGCTGGACGCCAATAACAGCGGCAGTGTGGACAGCGGGGATCGGATCGGCTTTTACAGTAAGGGGGATGAATATTCCACCCTGCTTGACATAAACGCCGGCGCAGCCCTTAAAAATATTGATATTGCATTTACTTTTGACGTTCAGGGTGCCTCGGGATTTGACATGTCCATTACCGGTGCTTTTACAGTGCCGGGTGACTATGTGTATGGCGGCGCGCCGGTTTTTGTGCTGGTTTTTGACTCGGACAACCCGGCGGATATTTTAACCGATCCTTTTTCCTATCTGAAATTTTTTTACCGAGTACCGGAAAACGACAATTATTTTGACATTGATCTGTCCGGCACCGATCTTTCGCCGGGTGATGAGGTGATCATTGCCGCACTGTGGGATCGGGATTTTGCCGGCGGCCTGCCCAATCCCACGGAAGGCGACCGGCTGGGTCTTTTGATCAACAAAGAAACCTATCAGTTCACCACCCAACTTAACTGCGGCAAAAATATTATGCCGCCCTATGGATATGAGTTCAAAATCAGTAAAAATATTTATGATATTAACGCTTGTATTGAATATGCCATTGATCTGAGCGGTGTCGGCAGCTATTACTCGGTAGAAGCCCAGTTGCTGATATTTGCGATTCATGTAGACGGTGTCGAGGTGGCCGTTACCACTGGCGGGAATATCGAGCTTTATATTGACCTGGATTACCTCCTGGGAGTGGATGTGGTTTCACCGGTGGAATACGATTATATCGGCATCGGCGACCGGACCGATCCTCCCAGTATTTATTCTCCGGTCAATGGTGGCAGGTGTCTGCCCATTCTCACCGCCCTTGACGAAAAAGTGGTGGTCTGGCGGTCTAATCGGTTGCCGGAGCCGTTGATCAAAGGGGTTGATCATGGCAAATATACGGAAAGGACCGCATATCTAGTGGCTGTGCTGGATAAGAACGGCAACGGCCGGCTCGACAATGACGATGAAATCGGCTATTACGGCAACTATGTGGTAGAAATAATCGAAGATAAATTTTGTGTAAACATTCCCTGGCTGGGGGACATCCTCATTCCCGATTCGTTTATCGGTTCCCTCCAGTTTCCCGCTCCGATCAAAAGAATCGTCTGGGGCAGAAACCAGGAACAGCGGGAGGACGGCACCTGCGGTCCGTATTGGATATCAAATTTTATTGAAAATTTTTAATTTTTATCCAATCCATTTTCAAAGAAGTCCATTCTGCGGTCATTTTTCCAGTTCTGTTCACAAAAAGATCCGATTTATCTTTTAGAAGAACCTTGTTTTAGTTGTTGACACCTGTTTCTTCATTATTTAGAAATTATAGATTATATAACATTTGTTTTATAATTTTGGCACGGTCCGGTCGTTTTTATCATCCCTTTTTTGCATGAAAGGAGTGTTTCATGAAGCGCTGCAAGTTATTTGCCTTTGTTCTGGCTATTCTTTTTTTAACGCTTGCCGCAGGATGCAGCAGCACCAAGTTTATGGTAGATTCCATGGATCCGCTGATGGAAAAAATGAACACAGCGGTGAACAAACACACGGATGTTGAACTGGTAAAAGCGGCCATGCCCGCGGCCCTGATTCAGCTGGACGGCATGATTGAAGCCTCACCGGATAATGAAAAACTCTTGGCGCGCACGGCCGAGGCCTATAACGGCTATACCTTTGTCTTTGTGGAAGGCCTGGACAATGATCGGGCCAGAAAGCTTTACTGGCGGTCCTTTGAATATGCCAGCCGGGCGCTGAAGCAGAACCGGCGGGTGGCGGCGGCCTTTGACGGTCCAGTGGATGAATTTGAAGTGTCTTTACAGTCTCTCGGAAAACAAGACGTGCCTGCCATGTTTTGGACCGCCAGTGCATGGCTGAGCTGGGCCGGCCTGAATGTGGATGATCCCGAGATTTTCCTGGCGCTTCCGAAAATCAAGGCGTTGCTGAAGCGCTGCATACAAGTTGATGAGACTTATAAATACGGTATTGCCCACGCGGTGCTCGGTGTGCTGCATGCCTCCCGACCCAAGGCCCACGGCGGAAAACCGGATCTGGCAAAGGCCGAATTTGACCGGGCATTTGCCCTCTCGGACCGTAAACTGCTGTTGTTCCAGTTGATGTATGCCAAATATTACGCGTATCAGATCCAGGACCGGGCGCTTTTTGTGAAAACACTGGATGAAGTTATCAGCGCACCGGATGATCTGCTGCCGGCAATGGGGTTTGCCAATGCCGCAGCCAGGAAGAAAGCGGTGGTGATGAGAAATAATGTGGACAATATTTTCTAACAAGGCGGAGGTAAAATGAACATTGGAAAGAAATATTCGGGATGCTTTTTGCTGGTGCTATTCTTGTTGTTTCCTGTACTGGTTTTTGCGGAAAAACCGCCAAAGATATTATTGAAAATGGCCACCATCGCTCCCCGGGGCTCTTTCATGATGGAGCAGATTGATCTCATGGACGCGGAGATTCGTGAAAAAACGGGCAATGAAGTGGGGATCAAACTTTACTACGGCAGTGTTCAGGGAGATGAGAAAGAGGTTTTGAGTAAAATCCGCCTGGGCCAGCTCCACGGTGGCACCTTTACCGGCAACGGCCTGGGACGGATCGTGCCGGAAGTCCGGGTCACGGAAATGCCGTATGTATTCAGGAATTATGATGAAGTGGAACACGTGCGCCAGGAACTCCGGCCGAACATGACCCGGCGGTTTGAGGAAGAGGGCTATATTGTGCTGGGATGGAATGAAATCGGTTTTGTTTACACATTTTCAAAAGTGCCCATTACGTCTTTGGAAACCGCCCAGGCACAGAAATGGTGGCAGTGGGAGGGGGATCCCCTGAGCAAGGCCATGTTCGATGCCTTCGGCATCACGCCGGTGCCCCTGTCCTTTACGGATGTCATGACCTCTTTGTCCACTAAGCTCATTGATACTGCCAGCATTACGCCCTATGGGGCGGTGGCCTTCCACTGGTTTGAACGGTTCGATTATATGAGTGAATACCCGGTGACCAATGTCCAGGGCGCCACCATTGTGTCCAAAAGGATCTGGAGCCGGATTTCCCCTGAAAACCAGAAGAAAATATTGGATATTTGTCAGCCGTATTTTGATCGGTTAAGCGAAAAAGCCCGGGAGCAGGACAAAAAGTCCGTTGACGTGTTGAAAAGGTCCGGCATCGAAATTGTGCGGTTTGATCCGGACAGCGGTGTGCTGGAATTTGTCCTGGAAACATCCAAAAAAGCCCGGGAAAATCTGGTGGGCGAGCTTTATTCTCAGGAACTGCTGGATCGTACACTGGCCAGTCTGGAAACATACAGAAAGGCACACCCCAACAGCAAAATTGAAAAAGTGGATTAGGGTGGATTATGCAGTGTCTTAAATGCGGGAATGATTTTGATCATTTTTACGAATGCCCGCTGTGCGCCGAGGTGTGGCGGGAAAGCAGCCTTTTCAACCGGGTGGTGACAAGAATTGAAGATTTACTCCTGGCGCTTTTTCTCGGCCTGATGGTGGTGATGGTGCTTTTGCAGATTTTGATGCGCAATTTTTTCCAGTCCGGCATCCTGGGGGGCGATGATTTGATCCGTCATCTAGTATTGTGGATCGCGTTTATCGGCGCGGGCATCGCCACCCGAAGCAGGTCCCATGTCAAAATCGACGTGATCACCAATTTCGTCGGCAGTCAGAAAAAAAAGTATCTGGATGTCGCGGTCAGTCTTTTTTCAGCAGTGGTGTGCACCATTTTGATGGTGGCCGCGATTCAGTTCGTTCATATCGAATTTCAGGTTCAGGCCCATTCCCAGTTTTTAAACCTGCCGGTATGGGCGCTGCAGGTTATCATGCCTGTCGGGTACCTGGTCATCGCTATCCGGTTTGTTCATAATGCATATAACGGCCTGCGTGATATGTGGGGGGAGAGAAAAAATTGATACCAGCGCTGCTTGGATTCATTATTCTCATGGCCCTTCTGGGAGCGCCGGTGTTTGTGGTGATTTCAGCGTTTGCCATGGTGGGGTTTTATTTTACGGATATCCCGTTTGCCGCGCTCGTCGTGGATATGTACAATAAATTTGCCAATAATCCGGTGCTGTATACCATCCCGCTCTTTACGTTTGCCGGTTTTATTCTGGCGGAGAGCCGGGCCTCCGTGCGCATTGTGAATTTTTCCCGGGCTGTTTTGGGGTGGCTGCCCGGGGGATTTGCCATTGTGGCCCTGGCGGCATGCGCTTTTTTTACTGCATTTACCGGGGCATCCGGCGTAACCATCATTGCTCTGGGAGGACTTCTGTATCCGGCCCTGATCAAGGAAAAATATCCGGAGCGGTTTTCCCTGGGGCTTATGACATCATCCGGGAGCCTGGGGCTGTTGTTTCCGCCCAGCCTGCCGATTATTATTTTTGGGGTGATCGGCGAAACCAGCATTAATCAGTTGTTTGTGGCGGGATTTATTCCCGGCATGCTGCTTATCCTGCTGCTGGGGATTTACAGCACGGTTGTGGGATTCCGGTCGGATGTTGTCAAAGAAAAAATTTCTTTTAAACAAATCCTGAAGACCACCGCAGAAGCCAAATGGGAGCTGATTATTCCGCTGATTGTGGTGGCCGGCATTTACGGCGGCTATGTGACCCTGGGAGAGATGGCCACCCTGATTGTGGTGTATGCGCTGATCGTGGAAGTGCTGATTCACAGGGAAATTAAAATCCGGCATCTGCCGGTGATCATGAATCAGAGCATGGTGCTGGTGGGGGGTATCCTGATTATTCTGGGGGCGGCCCTGGCGCTTACCAATTATATGATTGACGCTCAGGTGCCGATGCTGATCCTGGAATCCATGGAGGAGGTGATCACCTCCAAGTGGGTATTTCTCATCGGACTGAACGTATTCCTGCTGATGGTGGGGTGCATCATGGATATCTATTCTGCCCTGCTGGTGGTGGTGCCCCTGATTATGCCCATTGCCGCGAGTTATGGCATCCACCCGGTGCATCTGGGAATCATATTTTTAACCAACATGGAAATCGGGTATTCCACGCCGCCGGTGGGCATGAATCTCTTTATTTCCTCGTTTCGGTTTAATAAACCGGTACTGGAACTCTATCGGGCCGCTGTTCCGTTTCTGCTGATTCTGCTGGCGGCCCTGATGCTGATTACCTATATCCCGGAATTAAGTCTTTACCTGGTCAACCGGTTCGGTATTCAGTGATCGACCGTTCAAAAGGATGGCTGCGAACGGCCTGCGGCGATCAGTCTAAGCGAAAGAATCACTGTGATGGCACGGCGCAAAAGATTTTCAATAGAAGATATACAGGAAGCCGCGTTTCAGGTGGTCCGTAAAAACGGTATCCATCATTTGACCGCCCGGGCCATTGCCCGGGAAATGAAATCCTCTACCATGCCAATCTATACTTGCGTCAGCTCCATGCGCGAAATTGAAGAATCCGTTGTAAAGCAGGCCTGGAGGGTGCTTCAGGCGTATCAGTCCCGTTCCTGGACCGGGGATGCGTTTGTGGATATGGGGCTGGGGTATGTGCTGTTTTCCAAGGAAGAAAAATATCTTTTTCAATGCATTCACGCAGAAGCCTATGAAACTATCAATACCCGTTACAGCGAAAAAAACCTGGAAAACAGCCTGGAAAAACTTGCGGATCATCCCATGTTTAAAACCATTTCCCGGCCGGTGGCAGAAAAAATTCTGTTCCACGGATTTTTGTTCAGCCACGGATTTGCCAGCCTCTTAAACAGCGGCATGAGTAAAGATGTCCGGTCGTTGAATTCCAAAACAGCCATTATCGAACTGTTCAAAGAAGCCTCAGAATTGTCATGGAAAGGGCTGGAGTCAGCCATCCTGGTTCGCGGTTTTTAATTTCCGCCCCCTTTATTATGTATTGGCCTTAACTGCCTGGAACGCCGCGTCGGCAATCTCCAAGGTCAGGTCAAGGTCCTCTTTGGTATGGGCCGCGGATACAAACCAGTTGTGATGGGATGTAAAAAAAGCGCCGCGTTTGGTGCATTCACCGCACCATTTTTGGTGCAGCATCAGGCTGGGGTCATCTGTCAGTCGCAGGTACGGCATGGCCGGATGGCCCGTTACCTTCAGGTTATAGCCGTGACGTCTGGCTGTGTCGATCAGGCCATCTTGCAATTTTTTCCCGAAATCCAGCATTATGCCTACGGCATCGATCCGTTCCATCTCCTCAATGGTCGCCAGGGCAGCGGCCATGGGAGCTGCCTGGAACCAGTAGCTGCCGGTGTAAAATACCTTGGCGGCATCGTTTTTCAGCGCTCCGGTTCCCACCAGCGCGGAAATGGGATACCCGTTCCCAATCGCCTTGCAGAAGCAGACCAGGTCGGGGGTGAATCCGAAATACTCATGAGACCCCCGGATATCGAGACGGAAACCGCACCGGATATCATCGACGATCAGGACAATGCCGTTTTTGCGACAAAGGCGTTCAACCGCCTGCCAGTAGCCGTCGGCCGGCATTTCATTGTCCACAAAGGTGGGGTGATGGTAGGGAGTGGCCATGAATCCGGCAATTTCATCGGGGTACCTGCTGATGGTCGTTTCCAGGGCCGCAATGTCGTTCCAGGGAATGCGGATAAAGTGCTCGCCATCTTCTTCGATGATACCGTGATGGCCATAGGTCTGGGTCCAGGGCGCAACCCCGTGATAGCCCCCTTTGATCAGAATGATTTTTTTGCGGCCGGTGGCTTTTCTGGCGGTCATGACAGCGTATGTGGTGACATCGTTTCCGTTTTTGGCAAAAAAAGCCCAGTCGGCAATGGAAACGGTATCCACCAGTTTTTCCGCCAGCGCCACCATGACCGGCGGTGCGGCCGACATACAGCTGCCTTTCCGGTATTCCGCGGCCGCGGCACGGTCCACGGCGTCATTGCAGTATCCCAGCACCATTGGTCCGTAAGCGCACATGTAGTCGACAAACTCATTGCCGTCCACGTCAAAAAACCGGGATCCGGCTGCTTTTTCCGCGTAAAACGGATAGTCCTCTGTTGGCACCAGCGGGGCCGGGCTGAAATGACCGTAGATGCCGCAGGGAATCAGGCGGCTGGCTTTTTTAAACAGTTCTTTGGATTTTTCAAAGCGGTAGGTATTCATTTTCGTCCTCGCAGCCAGTGTCACGTCAAAGATGAAATGTTGTAAAATTGCGCAGTAATTTTTTGGGTCTGCAAGGCACGATTTAAGGATCATAGCGGGCTACGTGACTCAAGTCGTAACAAAGCAGACGCAAAAAAGGACAAGCAGGATTCGACATTTCAGACTTGACGCAACACTATTTTAAATAGTGAGCAATACGGTCTAAAATCAGGTCCATGGCATCCAGCATCGGGGTCTGCCCCCGGATCATCAGATCGCCCAGGGCAATGGCGGCAAACGGATCCAGTTTCTGATTTAACAGGTCATTGGCGATCTGCCCGTCTTTCATGAGCATGCAGGCCATGGGCGAGGGGACTTCATCCGGGGTCATCTGCGCTTTGCCGCCGCGAAAATCAAGGCTTATGGCCGGTCCTTCCGGAAGCACTTTCATCACCACCGTCCCGTCCGGAATGCCGGCAGCCACCGTTTTTGCCATGGGGTCGGTTTCACACAGCACAGCAATGCCCCTTCCGGCGGTCTGCATCATCAACCGGGTGTTGAGCGCCATGTTGTCCGGGTCTTTGCTGCTGGATCCACTGGGCTTTAAAAAATATTCCAGGCGGTCTGTAATGGCTTGAAATTCTTTGGTTAAAAAGCTGATTTTGGTAAAGCCTTTTAAGGGAATGGGGGTGGACTGGCCGTCAAACATTTTGTTTAAATGCCGGCAAGACATAAAAAAGAGCAGCACATCCGTGCGGCCCGGATTCCCCTGACCGACCTGGCAGGCCCCGTGTTCAAATTTCACATACGCATCCGGGCCGTTGCGGACCCAAAATCGGATGCAAATGTTTTTCTTTTTTGCCAGGGCTGCTGCCTGATCATCGCTGGCGATCAGCGTCTCAAGGTTGGGCAGCACCGCCCGAAGGTTGAGGTGCGCCAGGATTGATTGATAGTCCAACAGTACCCTCCTTTATTTTAGAGAAATGCATTGAGAGAATTTTATGGCCCTCCGGTTGGGCAAAGTGGCAAATTCTTCGCCAAACATACCGAGTGATTGCTCGCTCGGTATATATTTTTAATATGTCTTCTTTGGTTTTGTCAACGGCAATTTGTATGCAAAAAAGATTACGTTTATTGATTCATCGGTTTATTTGACTGGAGAAAGGGCTTTTCTGATAAAATACATGGTGCCCTGTATCATTTTTTCATCATCAAGCGCATTTTCTCCGGCAAATATCTTCACCCTTTCTTTTAAATAATCCGTTGTATAGGAATATTGCAGCATTAAAATCAGGTTGTCCAGGCATAGTGACGTAACATATTCATCAATGGCCGGATCAATCATTCCCGATTGTTTTGCCTCCACCAGCAATCCGCGGTAGAAATTTGCGGTGATGGTTTCGATTTTGTGTGACAGCATGACCGAAAGGTGAGCCATTCCCTGGGAAGTTATATCCACATAAATTTGATTTAATTCAGGATATTTTTTTGAGTATTTCTGGGCCGCTCTTAATAACCTTTCAAATTTATCAAAAATATCGCCCGCCTCAAGATCAATCTGTGAAATAATATGTTCAAGAACCTGAAACCCATAGTCAGCCACCGTCAAAAAAAGATCTTCCTTGGAACTGAAATAATCATACATGGAGCCAATGCTGATACCGGCCTTTTTCGCGATTAAATTGATGTTGGCGGCCTTAAATCCATTTTTTGCAAACTCACCTGCTGCCACTGTAAGGACCCGCTCACGCTTTTCCTCTGAAATTTTTTCAAAATTATTTTTGTGGTGCTTTTTTTCCGTGCGGCGGTCTGTATTTTCCTGGTCTGGCATAGTGCTCGTCCGTCTCCCCGGCATATTTGAACCTTTTTTGCGTTTATCCTCTATGCTGTGCATGAACTCAGTTATGAATCTGACTTTTTAGGAGTTTGCCATTTTTACCTCTCAATGATCCTGCACGGGATCAACTCCGATTCAGATCATATCAGATTTTTCTGGTTATGCATATCTTCCATCTTAATTTTATTCTTGATTCGTTTGATTAACGCATGTTAATTTAACGTTTGTTTAGTGAAGATCGGTGAAATGACCAGGATCTATTTCCATACACACATTGCATTGACGAGGAGGGCAAAGATGGCAATTTCGGAACAGGAAATCAAATTGCTGGAAGAAACAGCCAAAGGCATTCGAAAGGATATTGTGAATGTTACCGAATGGGCGGGCGGGGCCCATATCGGCGGGGCATTGAGCATGGTTGAGGTGCTCGTCATCCTCTATTTCAAATATATGAATGTTGATCCGCACAACCCGGACAAGCCGGACCGGGACCGTTTTATTCTGAGCAAAGGCCATGGCGGGGTCGGCTTTGCTCCGGTTCTGGCAAGAAAAGGATATTTTGATTTCGATCTTTTAAAGACATTTAACCGTTTTCAATCCCCGTTCGGCATGCATCTGGATGGCAGCAAAGTGAAGGGAGTGGACGCCTCCACCGGTTCTCTCGGCCACGGACTTCCCATAGCTCTCGGGCTGTCACTAGGCGCAAGACTGAAAAAAGAATCATGGAAAACATACTGCCTTCTTGGTGATGGCGAGTGTAATGAGGGCAGCGTCTGGGAAGCCGCCATGGCGGCCGGCCAGTTTAACGTCACCAACCTGATCACCATTGTTGACCGAAATCACCTCATGATTGACGGGACAACGGAAGAAGTCATGGGCCTTGAACCCTTTTCCGACAAATGGGAAGCGTTCGGATTTATTGTGAAGGAGGTCGATGGCCACAGTTTTAAGGAACTGGCGGATGCCATTGATTTTGCGCACAACCAGGATGAAAAGCCGGTGGTGATCATTGCCAACACCAAAAAAGGGCGCGGTGTCGATTACATGGAGGACAACGTGAAGTGGCATTACGGTTCCATGAATTCAAAGCTTGCGGAACAGGCGCGTGAATCCATCGACAAAATGTATGCTTAAGAGCATCACCCTCTGGTTTTAATATATTCAAAATATCACAAGCATCCTTCACATGAAAAAGAGGATTAAGATAAGGAGGAATCCATGAGTGAAGTAACCGGCACCACCTGGACCGTCTATGATGCCAACTCCATGACACAGGCGGAAATCTACGGTCATGTTCTGGCTGAACTGGGAGACACCCATCCGGATATCGTCGGATTAACTGCAGACCTTGCCAAATCCACAAAAATCGGTGTTTTTGGGGACAAGTTCCCGGACCGTTTTTTTAATGTGGGAATCGCTGAGCAGAATCTTTTCGGCGTTGCCGCCGGGCTTGCCAAAGCAGGCTTAACGCCCTTTGTTTCTACAATGGCGGCGTTTGTGTCCATGCGGGCCTGCGAGCAGGTTCGAACCGATATCTGTTACCAGAATTTAAACTGCAAGATTATTGCCACCCATGGGGGCATTTCATTCGGCACAGCCGGCAGCACGCACAATGCCCAGGAAGATATTGCCATTATGCGCGCGTTTCCAAATATGACCGTGATTGTCCCTGCGGACGGAGTCGAAACCGCCAATGCGGTCCGGGCCTGCATCGATCATCCCGGACCAGTGTATATCCGCGTGGGAAGAGGGTTTGAACCGACCTGGTATGAAAATGAAGACTATGGATTTGAAATCGGAAAAGCCGTCACTATCAGTGACGGGACCGATATTACCCTTGTCTGCGCCGGTGTTACGGTGCTGCAGGCTGCGGAAGCCGCTAAAGTGCTGGCTGAAGAAGGGTTAAGCGTCCGGGTGCTCAATATCCACACCATCAAACCGATTGATGAAGAGGCCATCATGAAGGCAGTGCTGGATACAAGACGCCTTATAACGATTGAAGAGCATAATGTTATCGGCGGGCTGGGGTCTGCCGTGGCGGACGTGATTGCCGCCAGCGGCAAAGGATGCGCATTTGAAAAACTGGGTCTGCAGGATGAGTTTTCCCTGGTGGGCTACCCGGAAGACCTGTATGCGCATTACAAGCTGGATACCAACGGCATTATTGAAAAGGTCCGGGAAGTAATGGGCCGTGATTTTGAAGAAGATGAAGACTGGGAAGATGAGGTTTAATATGACAAACGACAGAACATTAATCACCACGCGGATCATATTAAATGCCATTTTACCGGTAATGAAGGTAGTGGTATCGGATGATCCAAAGATGAAGAAACGCTTTAGCGGCGTGAATGCAAAAATTCAGTTTGTTGCCAATAATAAGGGGGAGCAGCAAGGGGCCTGCCTGGTTTTTGAAAACGGTTCACTTTCCATTCGCCAGGGAATCGCCGATGCCGCAGATATCACCTTTTCATTTCCGACCCTGCAGAAATTCAACGATTTTTTGTGCGGGAAAACAGTGATTCCCCGAATTCGCGGTATTTTAAAAATCGGCCTGCTCTTTAAGGCCATTATGCTGCTTTTGGCAATGAAACTCATGATGCCGACCGCCCGACCCAAGGACCCTGCCAAAAAGCGGCTCAAGGTCAAGATGATCATTTACATGATAACCACGGCACTGAGCCAGTACAACAAGGGCGGAGATCCTGAAATGTCGGCATGGACCAAAAAACAGCCGGACAGGATTTACCAGATGTCCGTGGCCGGAGAATCAGACATTGCCGCCTATGTCCGGATCAAGGCCGGAAAATCAAAGGCCGGCCGGGGGCTTTACACGCGCCGGCGGCCGTTTGTCCATATCCGGTTTGCCAGCGTGGATTCCGCGTTGCCGGTGCTTTTAAATGATGTGGAATTTGTGGGGGCTGTTGCGCAAAATTTTGTTTCAGTGGAGGGGTCGCCGGAATATGGTGCCCAGTTGAATGATTTTATGCAGCGGATTCAGGTACTTGTAGTCTAAAAATAGGGAGAAAAGCCGGATGTCATCAAAAGTTGTTTTAAGATACCTGGATGGAAAGGATAAAATTACCCTGTTGAATGAAGTCCTCGATCTGGCCGGACTGGAAACCGAACTTGAAACGGTTAAAACGGCAACAGCAAAAGATCGTGGTGATTTCAAAATTGCCATCAAACCCAATGCCTCCATGTTTGTCCGAAGAGACGATGACGGGGTGACCACAGACCCGATCCTGGTGCTGGCGCTTGTGGAGTATCTTCATGAAAAAGGATACCCGGATATCAGTGTGGTGGAAAGTTCCAATGCCTATGCACTGACCTATACCCAGCGGAATCCAGTCACAGTGATGACAGCCATGGGACTCGCCGGCGGGGTTCATGGATATGTTTCCGCCCGGCCGGAAATGACAGCGCATGTGGCATCGGCGGACGGCCGCCTCCTGCCTTACCGCCTGGTGGACCTGGGGGCGGATACCACCCAGGTAAAGACCAATGATATGCCAGACAGGTCCCTGCGACTGGCAACCGAATGGGTGAACGCGGATTTCCGGATCAGTTTTGCAAAGTTCAAAACCCATGTTTATGGCGGGTATACCCTGCTAATCAAGAACACTTACGGATGCCTTCCGGAAGAGGATAAAATGTGGCATTATCACCGTCCCACCGGATGCGCCCGGCCCACTATTGCGCAGTTAAAAGAATGCCCGGTCCATTTCGGCATTGTTGACGGGATCATCGCGGCTGACGGGTGGATGGGGGTGAAATGGGACCGGGCGATCCCGCGACGGCCCGGATTTCTTCTTGCGGGAAAAAATATCGGGGAAACCGAGCGTATCGCCTGCCGCGTTATGAACGTGGACGTGGCGCGCAGCCTGATGACCCGAGAGGCCATGGATTTTCTGGCAGAAGAAACGGAACTGGACGGGGAAATCCGTCCCCTGAAAAACTGGTGGAATGTGCCCGGGTTTATTATTTCCGGGTTTCCCATGACGGAAAAATATTACCAGTATTACCGGTTCCAGCAGACCGTGACCGACGGAATCGGCACCCCCCCGTTTAAAAGAAAACCCGTCGGCCTATTACTGACCTATATCCTGATCATCCCGGCCCTGATGTATGCCTTTCACCGGCGGCACTGGGTCATCCGGAAAATACAAGACCTGGGCCTGCGCCGGAAAATAAAACCCTGCAAGACCGCACCGAAAAAGATCCGCGCTGACCTGGACCGGCTGGATGCCCCCGAGCTGGAAATACTCCTTGAATGCCTGAAACCCGGCAGCCTTGCGTTGCCAAAGATATACGGCCATAAAGTAGCGGTAAATGGAAAATGGGTTTTCCTGCCGGATTCAACATTTTCAAGGCTGGTCCGAATTCCTGAAATCATAGAATCCCTGAACACACCAAAAGAATTTTCAGATTGTGCCGAAGAAATAATGGCGCGGTTAAGGGTTTTAAACAACGGATAGTAATTATTTTTTGAACAAAATTCTATAAATTTGTCTTTCATTACGAGTAAAGAGGAACGAATGACGAAGTAATCCCCTGTTTTCTTAAAGATTGCTTCGGTCTTACAACCCTTGCAATGACAAGACGGGGATTATTTGAGGGCTTCCAAACAAGTCGTTCACCATCGATTTATTTGCGAATACAGTGGTGATTCATCACCATGAAACGCTTTTTAAGAAGCCGTCATTATTGAGTCGGAGATATTGGTATGCCCAAAGCGCCCATGGAAGAAGCGGAATTTCTTGAAAAAAAAGAACAAATTATTGATATAGCGGCTGAAATAATTATGGAACAGGGATACCAGGGCCTGTCCATGCGAAACATCGGCACAAAAATCGGCATGACAGCCGCCAACCTGTATAATTATTATTCAAACAAGGATGAACTCAATATCGCCATCCGGGCCCGGGCCGGTAAAATTCTCTATCATGACCTTGAAAGTGCCTACCATAAAGGGGAAACCATTTCCGAAAAAATTGCCGTCATGTTAGATGCCTATATCGGTTTCGGCACCCTTAAGGCCAATTATTACATGATCCTGTTTGACATGCAGACACCCAAATATGCGGATTATGTGGGATCTCCCCTTGAAGCCCTGGCCCTTAAAGAAAAGGAATCTACCGAACAAAGTCTTGGGCTGATGCAGCAGTGCATTGGCGAATTAAAAGACGCCGGATACCACCTGCCGGACGATACGGATGCGTTTTTAATTATGATCTGGGGCCAGATCCACGGCCTGGTTTCACTCTATAACAATAAACTCATATCGGAAATCAACCATTCACCGGAAAAAACCCTGAAACACGCCACAACCCTTATTAATGAGATGTTATTCAATTTTATCAGCAAACCAGATTATTGAACCGGATAGTCAAAAGGAGTGATGCAATGAAAGCGTTTGTCACCGACGCTGGCGGTTTTATCAGTGCCCACTTTGCCGAATGGGTTAAAAAAGTTTATATTCCGGGAAACTCCAGCAGAATCTTTGGAAAGAAAAATTTTTCCCGCAAAATCGTTTATATCACCGGCGGGTCCAGTGGAATTGGCCTTGAAACCGGAAAACATCTGGCCCGATATGGCGCAGACATTGTTTTGATTGCCCGAAATCCTGAAAAACTGAAAGCAGCAAAAATAAGCATGGAGGCATTCATCATCCGCCCGGACCAGACCATATCCGTGCTTTCCATGGATGTGGGAAATCCTGCGGACGTTTATGAAAAAATGAAAAATGCGGTAGCAACCTTTGGAGCTCCCGATATTTTAATTAACAGCGCCGGCATCAACAAATATGCCAATTATTTTGAAGATATTACCCCCGAGATGTTTGATGAAGTGATGCATATCAATGTCAATGGCGTGAGAAACGTCACCCATGCACTCCTGCCGTCGATGAAGCAGAAAAAAGGGCATGTGGTCATCCTTTCATCCGCCGCCGGGCTTTTCGGCATGTTCGGTTATACTGCCTACGGCACATCCAAGGCCGCGTTGATGGGGTTTGCGGAAAGCCTGCGCTATGAACTGGCGCCACTAAAAATGCCGGTTACGGTGGTTTTCCCGCCGGAAGTGGATACCCCCATGAACCTGGATGAAGCAGAGACACTGCCTGCGGAAGGGCGGGCCATGAAAAATATGGCCGGTTTCCTGATGCCAGATTATGTGGCCAGAGTGATTGTAAAAGCGATTTTAAAGAAAAAATATTTTGTGATCCCCGGATTTACGACCCGGTTTTTATATTTTTTTCACCGCATCACAAACGGTGTGATTACCCGGCTGGGATCTGATCTTATTATCAAATGGGCTGCCCACAAAAGAAGAAGGTGACATCCATGAAACTTTTTGACGGTGAACGAAAAGTAATTATTAAGCAATGCGATACCTATGATCAGGATAAAATCCGCAAAATCATCAAACAGGGCATTGATGAACTCGGACTCGTACCGCAGGGAAAAATCCTGATCAAACCCAATATTGTGACCGCCAATAAGGAATATATCCACCACAGTTTTACGGAACCGGCCATGCTGGAGGCCATGGTGGACACCTTGAGACAGGATTATCAGCAGCGCCGGATCACCATCGGCGAATCCGGCGGCATCGGTATTCCCACGCGAATGTTTTTCGCGGAATCCGGCATCCGGCAGATGTGCAAATCCATTGATGTGCCCCTGGTAGATTTTAATGAAGAGCAGGTAAAAGTGGTGCCCCTTGAAAAGGCAAAACACCACAAAACCATGGAAGTGGCCAAGTCTTTATATGAAGCGGAATTCAAGATCTGGATGCCCAAACTGAAATTTCATATTGTGACGGAAATCACCAACACCTTAAAGCTCAATATCGGCATTTTAAATCACAAGGAACGGTTTCTGTATCATGATGACCGGCTTCATGAAAAAGTCGTGGATATGCTGGAAGTCGGGTATCCGGATGTGATCGTCTCAGATGCCATCACCATCGGCAGGGGGTTTGAGTCCAGCCCTTACCCGGTTCATCTGGGGGCAATCCTGATTTCAAACGAGCCCCTGGCCTGCGATATGGTGGCGGCAAAAATCTTGGGGTATAATCCGGAATCGGTCCGTCATCTGTTGGAAGCCCGGGACCGGGGATACGGAACCCTTGATTTTGATGATATTACGGTAACCGGTGATATCACCATGGAAGAGCTGGCCGGCCGGATAAAAGACGTGGACTCCCCGTTCCAGGATTTGAGCAAACTCGACACGCCCCTGGCGTTCTATGAAGGAATTAACAAGGGGTCCGGCAATATCTGCGATGGCGGCTGTATCTGCTCAATTAAAGGCGCTTTGGGAACGGCGGAAAAAAAATATCCCGGCACCCTGAAAAATGCCAAAAAGGCGGCCATTGTCATGGGCTACTACAAAGGAGACGTCATTCATCCGGACGATACGGTGGTCATGGTAGGAAATTGCGCCGGTGTCAGCGGACGACTTGAAGCAAAAAAGACCATCTATATTAAAGGGTGCCCGGTAAAGGTCAAAGACCTCATACTGTTTATGTTGTTTCGCATAGGGGTTAAAAGCCCGGCCTTTGACCTGCGAAACCTGATGCTGCTGATTTATTACTCCGTTGTTTCCGGATGGATGAAACTGACAATCCCTTTCAGAAAAAAGGCGTGCCTGGAAAAGGATTAAATCGCGAAAAAAATCTCTTTTTGAAGATATTTTCCATTTGATGCAGTTTCCACGGCCCGAACCGGATTGCTGTCGCGATAAAATTTGAATTCAACCGTAAATTTCCGGCCGGCGGTTGGGAAGAAAATACCGCATTTTGTGGGAGCGAACGGTTTTCAGGTCCCCTGCTTTTAAATCAGCAATCAGCAAATGCTCTTTGGCGCCGGTATATGCCGTTATGATTTCCCCTGCCGGGTTCAACACCACCCCGACCCCGGGAAAGGAAAGGCCGTGACCGTTTTGGCCGCAGGGATTTACGGCAACCACAAAAAGGCTGTTGTCATAGGCGCGTGCCGTGAGATGTCGCATCCAGGATTGCATTTTTGCTTCCGGCGTGGTGCGGGGAGAGGCATGAGGGATGAAAATGACATCTGCACCGCCAATGGCCATGGCAGTGGCAAGCTCCGGGAAATGGGCGTCATAGCACAGCTGGATGCCGAAAGTGATGCCGTGACAGGTAAATAGCGGAATGGCATCGCCTGGCGTAAAAAGCTCTTTTTCAGATGGCCCCAGATGGGTTTTCCGGTAAATGCCGCTGATGCCTTTCCGGGTAATAACCGCGTGGGTTGCAAATATCTGGTTATCCGGGCCTTTCTCCGCCAGGCCGGCCAGGATGGTGATGTGATGCCGCCGGGCAAGGCCGGCCAGAAAATCAGTGGCAGGGCCCGGTAAAGGCTCTGAAACACGGATGATGTCTTCCCGCACATGATAACCGGTAACCGACATTTCAGGAAAACAGATGACGGAAGCCTTTTCTGCAGCGGCTTTTTCAATAAAACCCGCCATCCGGCCGAGATTTTTTTCAGTTTCTCCGACCCTGGCGTTGCATATTACAGCGGCAATTCGGGTAGTTCTCATGGTTTCCTGGAACAATAAAGCCGGCGAGCTGCCTGTTAAAGGGTGAAGTGGGCCTTTATTTTGAAGACATGGGTGGCCGGCAGATTGATGATTTCCATCACTCCGGTTTTACGGGTAATTTCTTTGAGATTTTTTTCGATGGTCTCCATGGATGGTGCAATAAACGTAAACCAGACGTTATACCCATTTTCACGCACATAGTTGTGCGTGACGCCGGTGTAGCGGTTAACCGCCCCGGCAAAAGCGCTGATTTTTTCCTTTGGCACTTTGGCAGCGCACAGGGTGCTGACATAGCCGAGTTTTCCGGGGACGAAATTGCCGCCGATTCGGCGGATGATGCCGTCTGATTTTAAGCGGCGCACCCGGTGGATGACTTCATCTTCGGAAAGGCCGAATTCATCGGCAATGATCGCCCATGGCCGGGAGGATACCGGGAAATCCGATTGAATGCGGTTGAGCAGCAATTTATCTGTTTTGTCCATTATTCGTCTTTAATGCACTTGATCGTTACCCGGCGGGTCCGGGGGCCGTCAAACTCGCAGAAGAAAATGCCCTGCCAGGTGCCAAGGACCAGTTTGCCGTTTTCAATGGCAATGGTTTCAGACGCTCCCACCAGGGTGGATTTTACGTGAGCGGCTGAATTTCCTTCCAGATGCCGGTAGTCCATATCCCAGGGAATGATTTTGTTCAAGACCTTGATCATGTCTGCCGGAACTGCAGGGTCCGCGTTTTCATTGATGGTTACCGCCGCCGTGGTGTGGGGTACAAAAATATGGCACACACCGGAGGTTATCCCCCGGTCCTGGACGAGGTCCTGAATTTGCCTGGTAATGTCAATGAGTTGGGTTTTTTCCCGGGATGTGACCGTAAGCTGCATGATATACCTCCTGATGCGGCATCTCTGTTATAAACACACAAATCGGGATGAAAAGATCATTACACTGCTCTGCTGTTTTAGGAATCCGGCCGTTAAACGAAAAAAGCCCTGCCAGGTAAAGCAGGGCTTTTTAATTTTTCGCTGGAAAAATATGTTATACGCAGCCGGTGGGTTTGGGCAGACCGGCCATTTTACAGGCTCCTTTGCCCGGTCCTGACGGAAACAGTTCATAGATGTGTTTCAGTTTGAAACCGGTCAGTTTGGAAAGAATGCGGACCATGGGTGCAATGCCGTTTTTCTTGTAGTAGTCCTGCAGAACGTTGATGACTTTCCAGTGCTCTTCGGTCAGTTCATCAATACCTTCTTCTTTTTTTACCAACTGAACCCAGTCTTTGTTATAAGCATTGAAATCTTCAATGAAGCCGTCTTCGTCCACATTGAATGAGCTGCTTCCAAATTCTACTGTTGCCATGAAATGTTCCTCCTTTAAAAATTAATATATGATTTGGCTGATCTCTTGCCGTTTAAGTTCAAACAGTAAATTTATTCAATATATAAAACTTTCATGAATGTCAATATCAAAATTATGAAATTTGTCCCATAATCAACACAAATTCTGTTCTTTGGCAATGTGCATAAAAATCAATATTCTTTGGGCATCTGATTTAACTGAGACAAAGTGAATACCGGGCCGTCCTTGCAGACAAAATCTTTTCCGATGTTGCACCGGCCGCAAATGCCGATGCCGCATTTCATGCGGTTTTCCAGGGACATAAGAATATTGTCATGGCTGTATCCAAGCTTGTCCAGCACCGGCTGGGTAAACTTGATCATAATGGGCGGGCCGCAGACAATAGCATATGTGTCATCGCTGCCGGGCGGGGCTTTTTCTTCAGTAATGGTGGGAACAAATCCTTTGAGATATTTCCAGTTCGGATCATCCGTCCCGTCTACTGTAATATTCATGTGAATGTCATCCCGGGCAGCCCATCCCTGCAGTTCTTCTTTATACAGGAGCATGCCGGGGGTGCGGGCGCCGTAAACCACGTGAATATCGCCAAAATTGGACCGGTTAGCCGGATCCAGAATGCTGACAATGGATGAGCGCAGAGTGGTAAATGCAAAACCACCGCCGATAATCACAATGTTTTTACCCTTCAGCATATCCCAGGGAAAAGGATGACCCAGGGGGCCTCGGACGCCCATGATTTCGCCTTCTTTCATGGCGTGAAGGTAGGAGGTGACTTTTCCGGTTTTAAAGACCGTAAACTTGATGAATCCTTTCTCCGCGGGCGAAGAGGCAATGCCTATGGGAATTTCCCCAAGACCGGGAATGGACAGTTCCGCAAACTGGCCGGATGAATAAGCAAACTTTTTTTCGTCGTCCGGATTCAGAAAAACAAATTTAAATGTTTTAAGACTTTTGTCCTCGGTTTCAGTGATGATTTCATCAATGCGAACCGGATACGGTAAATATGGATTTTGCACGTATACCCCCTTTGCTAAGACGCAACCGCTTCGCAGGCGGCCTTTGCGGCGTCAAAACTGTTCATTTTGTTGCAAATTCTTCGTATATCAATATTAACCGGACAGAGGCGGATACATCGTCCACATCCGACACATTGAATGCCGTTATCGTATTTGTCCACATAGTATTTCAGTTTATGCATGAACCGCTGGCGAACCCGCTGGTATTTTACATCCCGGGGGTTGTGCCCGGAGGCATGGTGGGTGAACAGGGGAAACATGCAGGAATCCCAGTTTCGCATCCGGATGCCGGATTTGCCGAAGGTCTCATCCTGGACATCAAAGCACCAGCAGGTGGGGCAAACATAGGTACAGGTGCCGCAATTGATGCAGGAGAAGGCTTCTTCTTCCCAGAAGGATGCGTCATAGAGTTCCAGTATGGTTTTTTCCCGGAGTTTGTCGGTTTCAACGGCAGCGGTAATGGTTGCTTCCGCCGTTTTTTTCAGTTCATCGATTTTTGATGCAGCGTTCGCGTCGGCGTCCCCGGACCATCCGGCCGCCTTTATGAATGCAGCCCCTTTTTCCGTAAGCTCTTTTACGAAAAAATTATTGCCGTCCGCAACCAGCAGTATATCCAGGCCTTCCTCTCCAAATGGGCCTGTGCCGGCAGAGGTGCAGAAACAGGTGGCGCAGGCGGAATTGCAGGCAAGTCCAACAAAAGTGGTGGCTTCATAGGCTTTTATCCAGTAGGTGTCCTGGTATTCCGGGGAATCGAAATTCCGGCGAACAATGGGAAAAGACAGCGCGTCACAGGGACGGACACCCACCACTGCCATGGGGGACGCCACATTTTCCACTTCTTTCATGATGCGGCAGTCTTCGCTGGTTTCATCCAGGGAGTATTCAAACATAATCTGCGACTGCGGGTATATGATGGCCTTGGGTGAAAGCCGGGTATTCTGAAAATTAAAATCCGGCAGCTCACTTTTGTCCAGCAGTTTGAAATCGTGATCGGTTTTTTGCTTTACCGGACCAAAAACACGATAGGCAGCTTTTGCCTTTTCAATGCCCTGATCCAGGCTTTTTTTGTCAATTTTGATGAGCGTCATAGTTGGTTTGCCCTTATCAAATTAAATTTTGCGATTTACTTAATAAAGTCTTCCGGATCATCCGCCTTATAGGTATCCAGCGGCGGCCGCTGATCCAGAGACAGGCCGGCTTCCCACCCATAGAGTTCCAGGCAGTCTTTGTTCAGCTTTTTAGTGAACTCCCGGATTTTGATGCCCATGGGGCAGACCCGCTCGCACGCACCGCAGTCCGTGCAACGCCCGGCGCAGTGATAGGCGCGCAGCAGGTGAAAGGTCCGGACGTCCGTGGGGTCCTGGCTTTTACCCACCCATTGGGGCCGGGATTCATCCACAAAGCAGGTGGGGCAGTAGCACAGCGGACACGCATTTCTGCAGGCATAGCAACGAATGCAGGGGGCCAGGAGATCTTCAAAATAATTCCATTTGTCTTCCGGGCTCATGGCTTCCACTTCTTTAACAGACGCATATTGATCCACGCCTGTCTGTTCTTCCACGAGATCTCCCACCAGTTCATCATATTCCACCGGGTTGCGGTGGGTGCAGACCGCGCAGTTTTCCGCCAGCAGGTCTTTTTTGGGAAGGGTCTCGGAAAAACCATTACCGGAAATGGTGATCTGATCGCCGGACTCTTCGACCTTTGTGATCTCTTTGTCAAACATGGCGTTGATTTTGTGATGATCGATCATGCCCGTGCAGGGGACGCCGATAATGTGCAGCTGTTCCCGTTTGATCTTGTTTTCAATCACATGGGTGACAATGTTCCGGGTGTCGCAACCTTTGGCCACAATGGCAATATTGCCTTTTTTATCGGTAAGGTAATTCGCCAGATTCAGGCCGCAGCTGCTGTCCCAGATCAGTTCATCCACGGATGCGGCGGATGTGGCGTAATGGGGCTGATTCATCATGGGGACGGTGCCCTTGCGAAAACCGATGACCATGTCGACTTTGCCCTCATCCAGCACGCGTTTTGCGATTTCTTTTATTTTATCTGTATAATCCGTCATTTTAATCAACCTTAGGTTCGGTTTTGACATATTTTTTATTTGCCGGATCCAGTGTTTTCACTTCATCCGTGATTTTCGTCACAACATCCACAAATTTGGTGGACTCGGCCGATGATATCCAGGAAAAATGCAGCCGACCCGGTTCAATTCCCGTATGTTCCAGCAGATTTTTCATCAAAGCGAATTTCCGACGTGCGTAGTAATTACCTTCCAGGTAATGGCATTCGCCGGGATGTCACCCGGACACCCAGACCGCGTCGGCTCCCTGCCGCAGCCCCGCCAGGATGAATTTCGGGCTCATCCGACCGGTGCACGGAATCCGGATGACCCGGATGTTGGACGGATACTCCATCCGGCTGACC
Source organism: Desulfobacterales bacterium (assembly GCA_963675805.2). GTDB lineage: Bacteria > Desulfobacterota > Desulfobacteria > Desulfobacterales > Desulfosalsimonadaceae > SURF-3. Next base: position 247,018 of record CAXXNU010000019.1, read on the forward strand.
CCTGCCAGATCGGCGGCGCCGTAGCTGCACCAGTTGCAGAGAAAGCTTAGTATTTTCGGTTCATTTTCAGACATTTCAGTTATTCTCCTTATTTGCGCATATTTGTGAAATATGGATGTTTTATGGTTCTGCTTTCCAGTACCCTACACCGCGGCATCCAGCTCAAAAATCTGGGAGAAGATTTGATCCGTGTCAAATCCTTTCAGATGAATTGCCCCGGACCGGCAGGAAGCGACGCAGAGACCGCACCCCTTGCACAGCACGGGATTGATTTCCGCCTTGCCGGCAAACCGGCCTTCGGTCATGAAAGACGGCGCACTGTAGGGGCAGACTGAGACGCAGACGCCGCAGGCCGCGCATTTCATGGGATCCACCTGGGCCACGTTGCCGCTGCTGAAAATGGTTTTCTGGGACAACAGGGTCACGGCCCGGGAAGACGCCGCCTTTGCCTGGGCAATGGATTCGTCAATGGGCTTGGGATAGTGGGCCATACCGCAGAGGAACGTGCCGTCTGTGGCGAATTCCGAAGGTCCAAGCTTGGCATGTTTTTCAATGAAAAAGCCGTCTTCGTTCATGGGCACTTTAAAGAAGTTGGCCAGTTTCTCGTCGCCATAGGGGATAATGGCGGTCGCAAGGGCCACCATATCCGCGGAGAGTTCCATGGGCCGGCCCAGCACGTGATCTGTCACCGTCACTTTAACCGCATCCCCGTCCACGGACACCAGGGGTTTGTTGTTCAGGGAATACCGGATAAAAATCACTCCCTGTTCCCGGGCCTGCCGGTAGAGATATTCTTTTTCCCCATAGGTTCGGATATCCCGGTAGAGAATATAAACATTCATGTCGGGATTCAGTTTTTTCAGCTCCAGGGCGTTTTCAATGGAATGGGTGCAGCAGACCCGGGAGCAATACTGGCGCTGGGGTTCTCTGGAACCGACGCACTGGATAAAGACGGCTGAACCCAGTTTTTTCAGCATGGGGTCGTCCGCAATGAGTTTTTTGTCCAGTTCCAGGGTGGTCAGGATGTTGGGGGTTTCACCATACGCATATTCCGTGGGTGTATGGGGAGAAGCCCCGGTGGCAACCACCGCAATACCATGTTCAAGCTCCTCGGTGTTTCCGTTTGAAGACAGGGTGGTGGTGAAGTTGCCCACAAACCCGTCTACATTGGCGATTTCCGTTTTCAGGTGGAGCTTGATATTGTCGGTTTTCTTGACGGATTCGATGATTTCAGCCAGTTTCGCCTGAATATTATCTCCCTGGGCCGTGTGGAACAGGTTGACTGCCTGGCCGCCCAGGTAGTCATTTCTTTCAATTAGATGGGTGTCATATCCCTGATCCGCAAGGCTCTTGGCCGCAGTCATGCCGGCAATGCCACCGCCGATAACCATGGCGGTCTGGTTGACGGTCAGTTCGGTTTCTTTCAGCGGTTCCATGAGTGCGACCTTGGAAACGGCCATGCGAACCAGATCCTTGGCTTTTTCCGTGGCCAGTTCCGGGTTGTTTTTGTGGACCCAGGAATCATGGTTCCGGATATTGGTCATTTCAAAGAGGTATTTATTGAGTCCTGCGCTGACCAGGGTTTCCTGGAACAGGGGCTCATGGGTTTTCGGTGTGCAGGCCGCGACCACCACCCGGTTCAGGTTTTTTTGCTGAATAATCTGGGCCATGGTGTCCTGGGTATCCTGGGAACAGGAATACAGGTTGTCGCTGGCAAATTCCACATAGGGGAGGGTGGCTGCGTAATCCCGCACCGACGGGACATCCACGACACCGGCAATGTTACTGCCGCATTTGCAGACAAAAACGCCGATGCGCGGGCGTTCTCCTACCACGTTGGTTTCCGGCACCACCTCTTTTTTCCTGGTCAGGGTGCCACGGGCGCTGGTGAGCATCTCTCCGGCTGCTGCCGCTGCCGCACTGGCATCGATCACGGACTGGGGAATATCTTTGGGACCCTGGAAGGCGCCGCATACGAAAATTCCTTTTCTGGACGTTTCCACCGGGTTGAACGCATCGGTTTTTGCAAAATTGCCAGGGGTAAGATCAATATTGAGCCGCCCGGCGAGATCCACCAGTTCCGGCGGGGTCTCCAGGCCGATGGAGAGAACGATCATGTCAAAGGTTTCCGTCATCATCTCCCCGCTTTCCGTGACATACCGGACGGAAAGTTCATTGCCACCGGGAAGCGGATCAATGGTATGCACCCGGCTCCGGACAAACCGGACCCCGTGCTTGTCTTTGGCTTTATCGTAAAACCTTTCAAATTCCTTGCCCGGCGTCCGCATATCCATGAAAAAGATGGCGCAGTCAAGGTCTTCACCCGCATGTTCTTTGGCAATGGTAGCTTCCTTGATGGCGTACATGCAGCAGACCGATGAACAATAGGAGTTATCGCACCGGTTCAGATCCCTGGAGCCGATGCACTGGAACCAGGCGATTTTTTTGGGCTCCTGATGATCAGACGGGCGGATCAGATGGCCGCTGGTGGGCCCGGAAGCGGAAAGATACCGTTCCATTTCCATGGAAGTAATGACATTGGGATGCTTGGCGTAGCCGTAGGAATCAAACCGGGACGGATCAAAGGGCTTGAATCCGGGGGCCAGAATGATGCTTCCCACCTCGAGTTCAACGATTTCGTCTTCCATGGAGTGGTCAATGGCATTCACCCCGCAGAATTCCGTACAGATCTGGCAGCCGCCGGTTTTAAAATGCATGCACACATCCCGGTCAATGGCCGGGGTGTTGGGAACTGCCTGAGCATAGGGAACATACACCGGCTTGCGGCCTTTCAGTCCCATGTCGTATTCGGAGGGAATGAGCTGGGTTTTTAAGCGGGTATGCTGGGAGTTGATTTTATCCAGGGTGATGTGGCCGGTGGGGCACACGGACGCACAGGCACCGCAGGCCATGCAGGCATCCGTAATCATGTGATACGGGGTGTCCACTTGCATGTCCACGCCCCGGCCCGTCAGGCTGATGGCTTTGGCCCCCATTTTTTCGCAGACCCGGGTGCACAATCCGCACAGAATACAGGTGTCCGTGTCTTTTTTAAAGCGGGGTTCGTCAATGCCGTAACTTTTTGCCAGTTTCTGGATTGCCGGCACTTCGGGGCAGCGGGCCAGCAGCATTTCAATAATCAGTTTCCGGCCTTCGGTCACGAGTTCGGAGTCTGTTGTCACTTCCATGCCTTCCCATATGGGATAGTTGCATGATGTGACAAACCGGGAGCGTCTTCCGTCAAAAAGTTCTACCGTGCATACGCGGCACATGCCGGCCGGTTCAAGGGCCTTGTGATTACAAAGGGTGGGGATATCCACCCCGTATTTTTCAGCCACATGGATAATAAATTGGCCTTCCTCGCCCTGAACTGTCTGTCCGTTAAGCTTGAAAGTAATCATGAATAATCGTTCCTTTTATTAGCAGATCTTTATAGCATCAAATTTACAACCTTCGTAGCAGATGCCGCACTTAATGCATTTTTTCTGGTCAATCACGTGAGGTTTTTTCTTCTCTCCGGAAACCGCATCCTGGGGACATTTTTTCGCGCACAGGGTACATCCGGTGCAGGCATCGGCATCGATCTCATAATGGAACAGGGGCTTGCAGACGCCGGCCGGGCATTTTTTGTCCCGAATATGGGCTTCATACTCGTCCCGGAAATAAAGGATGCTGGTCAGCACCGGGTTGGGCGCGGAGGTCCCTAGCCCGCACAGGGAGAATTTTTGCATCATGCTCCCGAGTTCTTCAAGGAGTTCAATATCGCCATCCTTGCCGTTGCCTTCACAAATCTGGGTCAGAATGTCCAGCATCTGTTTCAGTCCTTCCCGGCAGGGATTGCATTGTCCGCAGGATTCGTCTTTGAGAAATTCTACAAAATAACGGGCCAGGTCCACCATACAGGTATCCCGATCCATGACGATCATACCGCCGGACCCCATGATGGAGCCGACTTTGGCCAGTTCGTCAAAATCCACGGGCAGATCCAGAAACCGCTCCGGAATGCACCCGCCGGACGGCCCGCCGGTCTGCACGGCTTTAAATTCTTTCTTTTTGGGAATTCCGCCGCCGATTTTATAAATGATATCCCGCAGGGAAATGCCCATGGGCACTTCCACCAGGCCGGTATTGTTAATTTTTCCCACCAGGGAAAATACTTTGGTGCCCTTGCTGTGTTCCGTGCCCATGGCCGTGTACCAGTCCGCGCCTTTCAGCAGAATGGCCGGAACATTGGCATATGTTTCCACATTATTTAAATTGGTGGGGCTTTCCCGGAACCCTTTTTCCACGGTATGCACATACTTGGCCCGGGGGCGGCCCACTTTGCCCTCAAGGGACGCCATCAGGGCGGTGGATTCGCCGCAGACAAACGCGCCCGCGCCGGTGGAAATCTTTATGTTAAAGGAAAAATCCGTGCCGGCAATATTTTCGCCCAGAAGCCCGTAAGATTCCGCCTGTTTGATGGCCGTGAGCAGCCGTTTGACGGCAAGGGGGTATTCGTTTCTCACATAGATGTAGCCCTGGCTGGAACCGATGCCCAGGGCCGCGATCAGCATGCCTTCGATCACGCTGTGGGGATCGCCTTCGAGAATACTGCGGTCCATGTAAGCGCCGGGATCGCCTTCATCCGCGTTGCAGATGATATATCGGTTGCCGTGGTGTTTGGCACAGGTGGCCCACTTGATGCCGGCGGGAAAACCGCCGCCGCCCCGGCCCCGCAGGCCGGAAGCTTTAACCGTATCAATGATTTCAGAGGGCTTGTTTTTTTTCAGTTCCCGGAGAAAGGCGACGTACCCTTTTTTGGCAAAATATTCTTCAATGCAGTCCGGATCAATGTACCCGCAGTTGCGCATGGCCACCTTGACCTGGTCATTGTAAAAGGGGATTTCCTCCATGAACGGGATGCCTTCGGCGGGCGTGACGGCGTCCTGGGGGTTCTTGATATCGTCATCCATCAGGCTCCGGGGGTCTTTCATCTGGCCCAGAATCCATTTTTTATTATACTCCCCGGCCATATAGCCTTCGATGGCGTCAACGATCTTGTCTTCGGTAATATTCTGGTACATGATGCGGGGTTTTCCCGGAGCCATCATTTCCACCAGGGGTTCCTGCTCGCAGAAACCAATGCACCCGGTCTGGCGGATTTCCACTTCCGGCTTGTCCTTGTAGGCGTCGACGGCTTTCTCCATAGCGGCCTGGGCCCCGGCGGCAATACCGCAGGACGCCATGCCGATGTTGACTTTGACGCCGGCCGGCGCGTACAGTTGTTTTTCGTATTCCTGACGTATTTTGTTTAAGTCCTCTAAAGACTGGATTTTCATAATCGCTGCCTCTTACCTGAATTATTCATATTGCGCCAAAACGTTTTCCACTTCACCTGTTCCGATCCGGCCGTGCATGTCTTCATTGATTTTGACCACCGGGCCGAGGCTGCAGCAACCGATGCAGCGCACGGATTCAAGGGTAAACCGCATATCTTCCGTGGTCTGTCCGTCGCTGATCTTGAGCAGTTCTTCCAGTTTGTCATGCACCCGGTTGCCGCCCCGCACATGGCAGGCCGTGCCGAGGCAGATAGATATGATATTCCGGCCCCTGGGCTCCAGGCTGAAGGTGCTGTAAAAGGTCGCCACCCCATAAATCTGGCTCATGGGGATGCCGATTTTGGTGGCGAGGTAGGTCAGTGCAGGTTTGGGAAGGTAATTGTAGCGTCTCTGGATCGCCTGAAGAATCATGATCAGATTCTCTTTGCTCTGGCCGAAATCCTTTTCAATAATATTATCCAGTTCCATATAGTCAATTTCAACAGCCTCCGCTGTTTCCATTGTGGCTCCTTCACTCATGCGCAAATCTCCAAAATTAAAATTTCCGAACAGGAAAATGGCTGTAGGGCGGGAAGATTACTGTTCCGCCACAACCATCTGGGTTACCGGGCAGTTTTCCACGCACGCGCCGCATCCGGTGCAGCGGTCTTCAATGATGCTGCGGGCGCGTTTTTTGACCTTAACCTTGAATTTTCCCGGCGATCCTTCAACAGACTCCAGGTCTGCGTAAGTGATTAACTCGATGTTTAAATTCCGGCCGACCTCGACCAGTTTGGGTGAGATAATTCACATGGCGCAGTCATTGGTGGGAAACGTCTTGTCCAGCTGGGACATGACGCCGCCGATGGACGGCTCTTTTTCAAGCAGATACACATAATAACCGGAATCCGCCAGATCCAGCGCGGATTGCATGCCGGCGATGCCACCGCCGACCACCAGTACTGATCCGAGAACATCATTGGCCATAGTCAGAGTACTCCTGTCACTTATCGCGGGAGCGGGCATCTGTTCGCCCGTCCCGTCATTGTTGGCAAAAAACGATATAAAATCAAAGGGTAAGTATCCATAAAATCGGGCGAATCAAATTTTCTTGATATCTTCAATGAGTTGTGATGTCAATAAAATTTTGAGCATTCTCCCACAGCGCCGCTGGCCGGGTTACCAAAGAATCAAGGTTTTAGATCTTTACGGGATGAATGGGTATCGACGCTCCAATGACAAAGCACGACAAGCAGAAACTGGTGGTCATCTGCGGTCCTACCGGGATCGGCAAAACAGAACTCTCCCTGTCCCTGGCCGAGACGTTTAATGGCGCCATTGTAAGCGCGGATTCCATGCAGATATACCGGTATATGGATATCGGCACTGCAAAACCGGATGCCGAAGAAATGCGTCGCGTGGCGCACTATCTGATTGACATCGTGGATCCGGACACGCCCTATGATGCGGCCGCGTTTTACCGGGACGGACGGGAGGCCATTGCCAGTATCGTTGAAAACGGCCGACAGCCCTTTGTGGTCGGCGGCACCGGATTTTACCAAAAAGCGCTGCTGCACGGACTGTTCGAAGCCAAAAAAGTCGATTCCAACATTCTTGCCGGATTAAAAGAAGAAGCAGGGCAACAGGGAATTGAGTCCCTTTATGAGCGGCTTGCCGTCCATGACCCGGCCGCCGCTACCCGGATTCACATCAATGACGCTTACCGGGTTATCCGGGCGCTTGCCGTGTTTGAAACCACTGGAAAACCCATGTCTGAATTTCAAAAGGCCCACCAGTTTAAAGACTCTCCGTTTTTCGTACTTAAAATATGCCTGTTTAGTGACCGGGACATCCTTTATAGTCGGATTAACCAGCGGGTAGACCGGATGGTGGCCATGGGATTTCTGGAAGAAGTGCAAAAACTGCGCGAGATGGGATATGCGGAAACCCTTCGGCCCATGCAGTCCATCGGCTACCGCCACATGAACGATTTTATTTCCGGCCGCATGAACTGGGAGGATACCCTGGAACTGCTCAAACGCGATACCCGCCGGTTTGCCAAACGCCAGTTCACCTGGTTCCGCAAAGATCCGGAAATGGTCTGGAAATCCCCGGACGCTGCGGATGACATTGCTGAAATGGTGGACGGTTTTTTAGGAGAGTCTTTGGTCAATATCTGAATTTGTCGGCTTTGTTCAGATGCCTCCATATCGGCAAAAAAGCGCTGATGATTCAGAAAGAAAAAAGGGGGAGACGGTTTTTATATATAGAAAAAATCTATCAATTTGAAAGATTCTATAGATATTATCAAATTGACATCCCTGTTTTTTTTCTTTAGCGTAAAATTTTTAAATTTCAATTTCCCGAAACTATTTTCCTGAAATCTATTGATTCGGTATATCATGAAATATCTGTTTTTTGGCTTTACATGAGCATTATTGGCACACCTACCCGGGATTGGTAGTGCGCAAGACGCCATGGGCCACAAAAATGGAATTTCGTAGAAGTCTTTTTCTCCATTTCTTCGCTTTATTTCAAGAATAGCCGGCCTGCTGGCCCGGCTGAATAATAATTTTCCCTGCAACACTTTCAGCTTTCGTCATTTTTGCCATTTCCTGTTTCGCGGGTGTGCTCCCGTTTTGATGTTTTTTTGTCATATCGACCTGACATCATCAATTATCACATTTATTCGAGGAGCAGAAAATGACCGATGCAATCAAACTTCCCAAAACAAAAAAAACCGAGTTCCTGGACAAGGTAAAAGAAATCCTGCCGGATGGGGGCAATTTATCCCTGTGTCTGACCTGCGGGGCATGCTCATCCGGGTGTCCGGCAACGGGCCTTGCCAATATGGACCCCCGAAAATTTTTGCGCATGGTGGCTCTGGGCCTGGATGAAGAAATCTCAAAGCATCCCTGGGTGTGGATGTGCACCATGTGCGAGCGCTGCACCCATGTCTGCCCTATGAAAATCAACATCCCGGGCCTGGTGTTTGAATCCAGAAAACTCTGGCCGCGGGAGGAGCGGCCCAAAGGCATTTTAGGATCATGTGATATGGCGCTTAAAAATGAGAGCTGCAGCGCCATGGGAACTTCTCCGGATGATTTCAAATTCGTGGTGGAAGACGTGGTGGAAGAGGTCCGGGAAACCCAACCCGGCTGGGAAGATCTGCAAGCCCCCATGGATAAGCAGGGCGCGTACTTTTTTGTCAGCCAGAATTCCCGGGAACCGGTCACAGAACCGGATGAGATGATTCCCTTGTGGAAAATTCTTCACATCGTGGGGGCTGACTGGACTTATAGCTGTGAAGGCTGGGGCGGCGAGAATTACTGTATGTTCCTGGCGGATGATGAAAACTGGAAGAAAATTGCTGCGAAGACCATTAAAACCGCGGAAAACCTGGGCTGCAAAGTCTATTTGAACACGGAATGTGGTCATTCCACCTATTCCGTGTGGAAGGGGCAGCAGCGCTATGGCATTCAAACAGATCTGAAAATTGAACCCATGGTTAAATACTATGCCCAGTGGCTGCGGGAAGGGAAACTCAATGTCAATTCAGATTGGAACCGGGATTTAAAAATCAAATTTACCGTGCAGGACCCCTGCCAGCAGGTGCGTAAAAGTTTTGGCGACCCTTTGGCCGAAGATCTCCGTTTTGTGGTCAAGGCGTGCGTGGGAGAAGAAAACTTTATCGAAATTTATCCCAACCGTTCCAACAATTACTGCTGCGGCGGGGGCGGCGGCAATCTCCAGTCCGGCTACAAGGAAGAACGCCTGCAATATGGTTGGCTCAAAGATCAGCAAATCAAAGCCACTGGCGCGCCTTACGTCATCACTCCCTGCCACAACTGTCATGCCCAGATTCATGAACTGGGCGAGCACTATGGCGGATACCGTTCCATCCATCTCTGGACCCTCATCGCACTCTCTTTGGGTGTTCTCGGAGAAAATGAGCGGGAATACCTGGGCGATGACCTGAAGGAAGTGAACCTGCCGGCATAGAATAGTCACCGGTCAGCTGATGATTGGAGAAACGCCAATGGAAAGTACCCATGACTGTAACTGTCTTAACTGCTGTTTAAAAGCCCGCTGGGAGCAGTATTATGAATTATCTGAAAAAAGGATACTGACTCATCCGGAAACCTATCAGCAGATCAAGGCATCGCTGACGGTGGTTTGCGACCAGGTCATCGATATCGAAGTCTATTTTGAAACAGCTCGCCGGATCAGCTGCCTTTTGGAAACCATGGGGCCGGGAACTGTTTTTTATAATTATTTCCATGAACAGATTGATCCCCGTCAATCCGGCGATGTCCGCTATTTTCGGTCCTTGTGCAGGGATTTAAGGGAACAGATCCATGCATTGAACCGCTGGCGGAAAAAACAGCGGGAAATTCGTCTGGTCGAATAATTCACCATCATTAAATAAACAGGAGAAAACAATGTCTGACTGGGAACCCAAAATCATCGCATTTTTCTGCAACTGGTGCACATACGGGGCGGCGGACCTGGCGGGTGTGAGCCGCCTGGAACATCCGCCAAATGTCCGTATTGTCCGGCTGCCGTGCAGCGGTCGGGTCACGCCGAAATTCATACTGGCTGCGTTCAGGCAGGGCGCGGACGGGGTCTGGGTGTCCGGGTGTCACCCCGGGGACTGTCATTACAGCAAAGGCAACTATTATGCCCGTAGAAAATTCGCCCTGATAAAAAATCTGCTGGAACATACCGGGATTGAGCCGGGTCGGTTGCATTTTTCATGGATATCGTCCGCGGAGTCCACCAAATTCGTTCGGGTGGCCAATGAGGTGATCGCATCGGTTAAAAATCTTGGCCCGGCCAAAAACCCGATGACCCGGCAACAGCCAATTGAAATTTTTCTGTAATCGATCCGGACAATCCCGAAAATGAATGACCAGTAACTATTTTAAGAGGAATCTGCCCATGAAAATGAAAACAAACATCATGATTTTGTTTTTTCTGCTGATTGTCGCCTTTCAGGCAGCAGCTGCTGAAACATCTATTTTGCGTGACGCCGGAGATGTCACAAATCCCTCGGCTGTTCCGTCTGCCGTTATTCACCAGGATAAATATGAATTTGATCCCGTAATTGAAGGCATTGAGGTCGTTCACGCATTTAGCATTGAAAATACCGGGACCGCCCCTCTTGAAATTGAAAGGATCAAAACCGGATGCGGATGCACGACAGCGGACTATACCCGGGCCATTTTGCCGGGAGATCGCGGCAATATAACGATCAAGGTAAATACTAAAGGGTACGGCGGCCGGATGTTTAGGCGGCCCATCACTGTTTATACCAATGATCCCCGAAACCTGGAGATGGGCCTTGAAATCACCGGAAAGGTGGATCTGTTCGCGAGAGTTTTACCAACCCCGGCAATCTTGAAAGGCAAGATGGATGAATCCATTCAACTGCACGTGTCGATCATACCGGACGAAAAATATCCGTTTCAGGTGATCGACGCTTCGATGGATAAATCCCTTGACGGGAAAATCGAATATACCCTTGAAAAACTGGAAAACGGTTATGTGGTGTTAATCACCAACCGCTTCCATCAACCCGGCCGGTATCATGGCACTATCTTTCTAAAAACGGACAATTCGGCCCGGCCGGAGATAGCCATTCCGGTATTTGGAACTATTGGATAATCCGCTTCAAACCGAGATGGAAAGGCCATAATAGTTAGCGGATGAGGATAAACAGAAAATAAATTTAGGATAAACCAATAAAGGAGGAATAATATGAAAAGAAAGATAGAAGTATCTTGCGTAATTTTTTTAGTACTGGGCATTCTGTTTTTAACCGGGTGCGACAGCTCAAGTCACAGCAAATCAGATACCGATCAAACAACCCCGCATCATGAGGCGCTGGTATCTGCGCAATGGGTCAAAGATTTGGTCGACGGCAACAATCCTGAAACCTATCCCGGCAATGGGTATGTCATTGTCTTTACCTCATGGTATCCCCGGTGGGAGACAAATGAGATTTCCACCACCGGAGAGGGCCTTCCCTTTGCCACGGAAGGCCACATACCTGGAGCCATATTTCTGGATACCTATTCAGTGGAAACCGGTCCCACCTCAGAATATGAAGGCTATGAGGATCCGAGCCATTCATATATCAAGGCGCTGCCCGTATTGCAGGCATTTTTTGCAAGCATGGGAATCACGAAAGATAAAACGGTCATTGTATATGCGGATGACGATATCTCCATGATGACGGCAGGGCGTATCGCCTGGGCGCTCTTATATGCAGGGGTAAGCGATGTCCGTATTCTTAACGGGAGTTTCAAGGCATGGACGGAGGCTGAATATCCTGTTGAAATGGGTCCGGTATCATGGACTCCTGCGGACAGTTTTGGCGAATCTTCCGGCCGCCCCGAGCTCATTGCCACAACACAAGACGTTCAGGATGTCATCGACAGGACGGATAGAAATTCAGTCATCGTTGATGACCGCGAATGGGAAGAATTCACCGGTGAATCCAATTCATATTACTGGTGGTTTGAAGAATATGGTCGCATCCCCACGGCCAGATGGATCGGCGACTGGGTGGATATTGCCAGTGTGGATCATCAGTCCTTTATCAGCTTTGAAGAGGCAGACTATAATTGGACCAATTACGGATTTACGTCCGATGAAAAAATGTATTTCTATTGTGGCGGCGGCGCCAGGTCGGCCATGTACACCTTTTACGCGTATGCAATGGGCTGGCCGGCGGCAAATTATGAAGGCGGATGGTTCCTCTGGTCGACTGATTATAATAATGGCATTGAAACCGGAATACCCGAATAGTCGTCAGCATTGGATATGAATAATGGTAAGCGCTCACGGGGCACCGCACCTGCTTTGTTCCCGGGCACTTGAAGTACGCAAAGTACGTCTGTGTGCCCGGCGCCTTGCATTTGCGGCACCCTGTAAACACTTACGGATCAGTGGCTTACAAAAAATTGAAACTTTTGACCCCGCGAACGGGGACGAATAATGAATGGAGGGAATCAATATGTTTACGGTATCGGAAGAAGCGCAAAAACAGATCGCGACCCATTTCACGCGCCATACGGTTCAGCCGGTGCGGATATTTCTGCACCAGGGGTGCGGGGGGGCGCAGATGGCCATGATGGTGGATGCAAAAAAGGATACGGACAAGGTTTTTAGGGTTGCCGGGCTTGAATATCTGGTGGATCGGGATTTGTTGAAAAGCGCTCAGCCTATCTCAGTGGATTTTCTGGGTTCCGGGTTCCGGGTCACATCCAGGCTGGAGTTGGGTAATGGTTGTGCCGGCTGCGGGTCGGCCGGTTCCTGCTGCTCATAAATTTTAGGTTAATTGAGAGGGTAATGGCGCTGGGCGCCCCGCGGACTTCAAATCCGCTGGCTTTGTCTGAAAAACAAAGAGGAGGTTCGATTCCCCTTGCCCTCTCCATATGATTTTTTATGGCAAACAATTTTGATATTAAGAAAAGAGAAGTCCAAAAGGTGTTGGATTTTCTTCATGACCAGGGGGACCTCATCCGCCTCAATGACGGCCATTATTTGGACGCCAAAATGATCGATGACATCAAGGAACGGGTGGCTGCCGCCATTGCCCGGCAGGGAAGTCTGCGCCTGAGTGGCAGCAAGGCAGTGCTGGGCTACGGCCGAAGTAATGCCGCGGCAGTGTATGAATATCTGGATGACATCGGCTTCACCTGCCGCCGGGGAAATGTACGTACGCTGACTGAAAACATCCAATGTGGCTGATATAGACTTTTTAGATTGGGTGTCTTACTCCTCCTATTGCAAGAAACAAGAAAACGGACCACCGTGCATAGGGGCTGTGGTTTACCGTAAAAAGTGCCGGTGGCCAGGTGTCAGAGAAAGCGGTTCTGACACCTGGCACCGTGATTGCGGGTTTTCCGCATTGTTTATTTTAACCTGTAATGAAAGTTGAATTAAAAGCCTTTTGGAGGGGCGGATAAAAGCCTGGCCTTAGGGTGTGCCACTGTTATTGCTCTATTCTCTGGGTGACCGGACACGCATCAACGCAGGCCCGGCAGCCAGTGCATCGGTCAACATGAATGCTGCGCGCTTTTTTTCTGATTTTCACTTTAAATCTTCCGGGGGCTCCTTCAATATCCGTCAGATCCGCATAGGTGATCATTGCAATATTCTGGTGCCGTCCCACCTCTACCAGGTAAGGAGAGAGGATGCACATGGAGCAGTCATTGGTGGGAAACGTTTTATCCAGTTGTGCCATCACGCCGCCGATGGCCGGCGTTTTTTCAAGCAGATAAACAAAATATCCGGCGTCTGCCAGATCCAAAGATGCTTTAATACCAGCAACACCGCCGCCGGCCACCAGGACTGCGCCAACAATAGTTTTTGAATGCATTGGTTTTCCCTTTCATTTTTTCATAGTGGTAGGTTTTTATTTGGTTAATTTGTTTGGTGAGAATTGCCGCGGGAAAACATGAAAGGGAAAATGGATTCTGGCAAATTTCTTAGTATTTGATACGCTTAAAAATCATGTACCGGTTTTCCCGATCATCCCTGCGGCTGCCAGCCCGTGGCATTGAAACATAAACCGCTCAGGTAAATCCGAAGAATGGGTACATGGGGTTATTCCTTAAAGTTTAAACGGCGGATAATCTTCTGGTATGAAGGGCGTTACCGAATCCCCCAGCTGATGGCTGACAAGGCCTGAACGCTCGGAAAAATTAAGGGCCATGGCCAGGAGTTCTTTTCCCCGCAGCAACCCCAGGCAGCCATGGGCCGCACTCACTTCATCAAAAGCCGTCACCCGGTCGCGCCGCATCCGGGGGCCGGCCATGAGGACCGGCACGGTTTCGCCGGAATGGATCAGGGTGGAATCGCTGGGGGTGGAATGATCCCCGGTGACAATCACCAACACATCGGCTTTTTTTTCAACTGCCTGCACAAGGTCCCCAAAGGCACAGTCCAGGACTTCAAGGGCCTGCTTTTTTTTTATTGGCGTGCCTTTGTGGGACACCTCATCCGGGATTTTGGTATGTACATGAAAAAAATTATGATCCACATCATCAAGGGCAAGCTGAATGCGCTCTCGTAAATCCCGGCCCGGGTCTTTCGTGTCCCTGGCCCTTATAAAATCAAATCCCAGTTCATGGGCAAGCCCTTCATAAATGGATGCGGAAGCAATCATTAGCGGACGGAGCCCCCAAAGTTGGTCAAAAGAGGGAAGGGCGAGCCGTCGGCCGCAACGCTGGGTCACAAGGAAATCAGCAACCTGGGAAAGTGCTTTGTCCTTGGTTAATTTGGTGGCTAATTTTTGGTGACAATAGGCAAGATAAGCATTGAGGGCACGAGCGGTAAGGGCGGCCCGTTCCGGTTCGGGATTGTTTTTAAGCGGGAGAATCCGGCCGACGGGTTTTCCCACGGTGATGGGGTCAGAATCAGAGATATAGGGGGACACATCCCCGCTGATAACAATGATCCCGTCATTTCGGCGGGTCTGGTGGAGAGAAAATCGGATGTTATCATGTTCAAAAGACGCCACTGCATTGTAGAACTTTTGCAATTGCTTTTTTGTGCCCGCTACGTCATCCCGGCCCTTTGCCAGAAAAAGGCAGCCTTTTTGCGTACGAACCTTTGAAAAATGTGCAAGAGCCAGCACATCCGGATCTTCAAAATCCACCTTGTCGCCCACTGCTTCCAAAAGCCCCCGGCCGGGAAACCCGTGGCGGTCATAGCCGAACATCAGAAAATGGGCCATTTCACTGGGCAGGCACTCTCCGGGAAAAGAGGCGTGAAACATGCCGTTGCCCCCCAATGCCGCCAGCCGGTCCAGATTCGGGACGGCAGCGGCCTGAAGCGGGGTCTGATCATTTAATTCCGCATAGGAGCGGTCGCCCACGCCGTCCAGCAATACCAGCAGGATTTTCATGCGCCTGTTCCTGCGCTGGCCTGGATCCGGCTGTTCAGGTAATCGTCCACAATCGCTTTGGTCCGGATCAGTCCGGCGGCCTCCCGTATTTCCAATACCCACCATCGGCAGGGGGTCTGCATTAAGATGTCTAGTCGATGAGCGACATCTTCCACTTGTTCCGGCGGAATATGGCCGACCCCGGGCACTTCATAGTCATAAATATGGGCGTTCGTCACTTTTTCCGCATGGGGAGAAATAAAATCACGAAAACGGTAGGTTTGACTTTGAACGGACTCGCAGGCCTTGGCATGGCCGATATCCACGGTGACACGCGCGCCGCTGCGGCGCACCAGTTTTTCAAACAGGTTGGGTTTACTGCTCCATCCCCAGATGAGATTTTCAAGGGCTACCGTCACGCCGCATTCACGGCCGTATTGCACAAGCTCCCGCAAATTAAGGAGAGTGGCTTCCCATGAAAGAATTTTGGTGGTGTCATGGCCGAGCCCCACATGGATGGACAGATATTTCTTCCGGGCCTTGGACACCAGCCGGATCATCCGGCGAAAAATATCCATGGCATGGTCTCTTTGGACCGCGTTTTCGTGACCGATATCCACCTGGAGAAACGGACAGTGGTATCGGACTGCCAGGGGCTTTAAAACTTTCTGGCGGGCCGCCCATCGGGATTCTTCCGCTGGTGTTGCCGGCAGATGGTCGATGTCAAAAGACCAGTCAATGCCATCGAATCCGTGGGCCACGGCAAAATCCCGCATCTTTTCAGGGTCGGTGATGAAATTGGGGGCTGCCAGTTGAGGGCGTTCTATATGTTCGGGTACGTTGTGCATCTTTGTTTTTCAGGTTACTTTTTTGTTCTTTGGTCGTGCGTTGTCTTTCAGCACCTGCCATGCAATGTTTTCGTACTCCGGCAGGATGCCCGTGAGAAAGGCCGATATGACTGCGGTGGCCACAGGCACGGCAAATTCCGTAAAGAAATGATGCACATCGTCCGCAGACGGCCCTACAGTCCCGTCAATCCGCCGGTAGTTTCCGGAAAAAGTGCACTCGAGCTGTTCTTTGCCCCTTTCCCAGGGCATCTGCAATATCGTTTCAATTTCACTGCTTTGGGCGATATGGCGCAAGGGAAAAAGTAATTGGACATCAAAGTGCCGGGCAATTTTTTTATAAAGATCCAGCACCGGTCCGGTCTGGTTGATTTTCACCTGGCCGCTGTGGCGTTCCCGTTCTCCGGAAATAATGGGGATGTTTCCCAGGCGTTTGGCCAGGGGAAACCGGACCGTATGAAGATAGAGATGACAACCCGGGCAGGGGGAATAATAACCGAACCGGTTGATCCATTCTTCCACAAACCGGGCGTTCAGAACGCGCCAGAAACGGGGTGCGCCCATGACCAGGAGCGGATGCACCCGCACGTCCGGCAGACGCTCGGCAAGACGTTTTGCCGCCTGGGGCACCATTGACCAGTTTCCGTATTCCGTGCCAGTGTAGACATACACCGGAATCAGGTCTGTAAAATCTTTTTCCGCAACGCTCTGAACCGCTGCCGCCACACTGTCGCGGCCCGCAATTTCCACAATGGCCGGACGTTCCAATCGCCTGATTTTTTCTGCCCGTTCACTGGAAAGCATCCAGCCCGGAAACCCGGTCACCAGTTCCGGTTTGTCCCGAAAAATATCCGACAGTTTTTGATCATCGGATTCTGCTTCCATCCGTCGATTGCCTCATGCTTCTTCTTCTATGATATCTCTATTCATGACATCCATATAGCGATCAGTTAAATATGTACAATCGTTTATTTCAATAGCAATTTGAAAAGGGATTGAAGTTTTCTATATTTAATAGAAAATATCTATTTAAATCAAAGAATATATAGATATTATGAATTGGACATCCCTGCTACTCTGTGCCAGTATTTCCCCTTGCTAAATTCCATTATTTTCAATTTTTTAACAAGGAGAATGCGATGTTTCAAAAATGCCGGTTCGTGATTTTATTATTGTGTGTATTCATACTGGCTGTTGCCGGGTGCAACGATTCCAGTTCAAAAAAGAAACCCACGGTGGATGCCTCATACAAAGGCTATCCCAATGGCGGGTTGATTGCAGTGGCCGACGACCTGAGTGAATCCGGGGTGGTCATCCTCGACGCCCGGAGTGCGGATGCCTATAATGACGGCCATATTCCCGGTGCCCTGTCCATGCCGTGGCAGCAGTTTTCAGATGCCGGGCTGAACCTGAAACCGGTGAGCGAGCTGGAAACTTTACTCGGGGCCGCCGGTATCAAACGGAATACCTGGATGATCATCTATGATGATACCACTGCTTCCTGGGGAGCGGCCGGACGGCTCTTCTGGATGTTCGAATACCTGGGATGCGAAAACATCCGCATTCTTGACGGCGGATGGGATAAATGGATCGCCGACGGCAACCAGCCGGAAACAACTGCCAACACACGAAAAGCGGCAACATTTATCGCTGAGGTAAATGACCGCATTGTGGTTGATAAAACACACATTGCAGACCGTCTGGGCGATGCGGATTTTAATCTGGTCGACACCCGGACCGACGCGGAGTTTATCGGATGGACCCTGTATAATGAGGAAAGGGGCGGCCATATTACCGGGACCGTGCATCTTTCTTATGAAGGCTATTTTGCGGCAGACAAAACCATGCTGGACTACGACAGGATGAAGGCCCAGTTTGACGCCAAAGGGGTCACGCCGGACAAGGAAATGGTGGCCTACTGCACCGCGGGCATCCGAAGCGCATATGCCTATTTCATTGCCCGGCTCATGGATTTTGACAATGCCGCCAACTATGACGCCTCCATCTGGGACTGGGCCGCGGCCGATGCCGATAACTATCCCATGGATAAGCTTGAAAATTACCAGGCCCTGGTGCATCCGGCCTGGCTGGATGCCCTGATCAAGGGGGAGAATCCGGATACCTATCCGGGCAACGGGTATTTCATTCTTTATTCATCCTATGAACCCCGTTACAGTGAGAACCGGACCGACTATGCCGGAACCGTTTACGAACAAGGGCATATCCCGGGAGCGGTTTTCATGGATACCTATGCCATTGAAAACGGTCCCAATTCCGAATACGGCGACGGGTATGCGTTTCCCGAGGAAGGCAATGTCAAACCCATTGCCGAGCTTCAGCAGCTTTTCGGCAGTATGGGCATTTCCAAAGACATGACCGTTATTGTTTACGCGGACGATGATATTTCCATGATGACCGCCGGACGGACCGCATGGGCCCTGCTGCTGGCGGGTGTGGATGATGTAAGGCTGTTAAACGGTAATTACAGCGCCTGGGTTGCCTATGGCGGTGCGATTGAAACCACGCCCACCACAAAGGACCCGGTTGATTTTGGCGGCGGGGCCGGCAATCCCCAGTATCTTGCGGATACAGAAGGTGTCCATGCGGTGATTAACGGCACCAATACCCATGCCGTGATTGTGGATGACCGGGAATGGGCGGAATTCGTGGGGTCATCCAATTCCTATTACCACTACTTCGAGGAATACGGCCGCATCCCCACGGCCCAGTGGGCCGGTGACTGGACCGCGTTGGTGAGCAGTGATTACCTGTATCTCAAACCCTATACGGAAGTTAAACATCACTGGACAGCTTCCGGTTTCACCAGCGAAAAAACCATGATTTTTTATTGCGGCACGGGCTGGCGTTCCGGGCTGACCGCTTTTTATGCCTATCTCATGGGCTGGCCGGCTGCCAACTATGACGGCGGCTGGTTTGAGTGGTCCTATTATGACAATCCCAGGGAAAAAGGGAATTCCGACAAACTCGTGGATGCCGACTGGCTGAAAGAGATGATGGATAACAATAACGGCGGTAGCCCCTATGTCCTCATTGAAACTGGCTGGGGACCGGCCGGTGATGCCTACACCAACGGTCATATCCCTGAAGCCATCTGGGTGAATACCGATGAAATCGAGTATGACTGTTTCAATCCCCGCAATGACTGGCCCGTGGACGCCGGCGATCCGCCTTGCTGGGATCGCAGCACCACCGAAGCGGAAGATGCCGCCAAGGGCCTGGGACCGGATGATGCCCTGCCTCGCGGATGGTGGAATATCTATCCGGATGAATACCTGCTGCCGGCCATTGCCTACATGGGCATTGATGTAGATACCACCGTGGTTGTTTACGGGGATGACCCCACAGCCCCGGCCCGTCTTTTGTGGACCCTGATGTATGCCGGTGTGAAGGATGTCCGCTTTCTGGACGGCGGCAAAACCGCATGGTCGGCTGCGGGATATGATCTGGAAACCGTGGCCAATGTCCGGAATCCCGTCGATGAATTTGACCCGGATAACCCGGGCCGCACCACAGCCATTCATCCGGAATACAAAGTGGATATTCCCTTTGTACGGGATGTGGTAAATGGCGTTGAAACCGGCGCCAAAATTGTGGATAACCGCACCTGGGATGAATATATCGGTGCCACGGCCCCGTATTCATATATTCCCACCAGCGGCCGGATTCCGGGCGCGGTCTGGGGAAAAGCCGGCACCGGCACCAATGGGATGGAGGATTATCTCAATGCCGACGGCACCATGGCTCCGGAAAAGATTTATCCATATTGGAATTCGCAAGGACTCACCACGGACAAGCACCTGAGCTTCTATTGCGGCACGGCCTGGCGCTCGAGCCTGGCCTGGTTTTACGCCTACATGATCGGGTATCCGGACATTGCCAATTTTGACAGCTCCTGGTTTGAGTGGAGCATGGGCCAAGGATCTGCGTATAATGGCGACAGCCCGGTGCTGAACCCCATTGTGGACCAGCGGCCGAATCTGCCGGCAACGGAATAAATTCCACCTGCAAAAACAGCATATTCATTCATAGCAAAAGGCCGCTCAATTCGAGCGGCCTTTTGGTTTTATAGGTTCTGAAAATATTCTCTTATCAAAGGTTCTATAAAACCTGCAGATTGCTGAAGGAATCACAAAACTTGGGTTTTCACTCAGATCTCCGTCTCTATCTCACAAGGACGTTAAGATGCGGCTCAAACTCCGACAATGTAGTACTTTTCTAATATCTGACATATAAATTATAAATTGCTCTTTTCATTATATTTTTTTTATGTTACGTATTTTTCGGTTAGTAAAGGGGAAATATTTATTAATACTGCAACTGGCTACGCAAGCTTAATCAATAATCAAGATGTGAGCCCATTTCATGAAGATGTGACCCCATTTCATGCATGCAGTCGGTAGCCATCAAAAATGAGAAATTGGTATGGGATTTTGGAATTCTAAATCACAAAAAAAATGGCAGAAGGCATACATAAACAATATTTTTGCAAACAAAAATGCAAGGCATAAAGCCTTTTCAAAAATAATATTGAACAATCCAGAGTTATTAAACGGAAAAAATACTCATTTTCCAAAATCTTTATTTAAATTTTATTCCCCAACTTCGGACAACATTATAGATATAAAAAAACAGCGACTTTGGTTTGCTCATCCAAGCTCTTTTAATGATCCATTTGATTGTCATACGGGATATGACGTCACAAGCTATGAAAAGTATAGTCTTTTAGAACATATTAAGAATGTTGGGTTTGCTAATTCTGAAAATAGCCAAAATGGATTCACTAAAGAAGAATTTAATCGAATATACAAATCTATCCCAGAGTATGAGTATAATTGGATGAGAAGTGCAGAGGAGTATTGGGATGCAATACGCAAAATTTCTGAGAACAAAAGTAAGGAATTCGAAAACGAAATTTTTAATCTAAGGCAAAAATTTTAGAGGGATGTCGAAAGAAAAATAGAGAAATTAAGAGAAATCAACATAAGAATTGCTTGCTTTTCTGATCTGAAATCAGACGGTTTCCCACCAAATCACACTGATTTTGAATTTATGATTCAAATGTGGTCACACTATGCAAGCAACCACGAAGGTTTTTGTGTTGAATACGATATAACTCAGTTACATCCAGACAACTTAATTCCTTTGGGACATAAAGGTATTTTGGAAGATGAAAACGCTAACCTATCCAACAAAGCAAAATTGCTCTTATCAGCTGGGTTATTTCCCGTAATATACACGTCCAATCGAGTAAACATTCCGAAAACAAAATTAAAAAAAATAAAATTAGATGAAGATGGGAATATAAAACATAACAGCGATGTGGATTCTTTGCTGTATAAAACCTATATTATCAAATCAGCAAAATGGAACTATGAAAAGGAATGGCGAATTATTATTGATGGAGACATTTGTAAATACTTCGACAATAAAATTCATTTTCCATTTATAAAAAAAATTTTTTTGGGTTGCAAAATGAAAACACACAATATTGATCTTCTATTAGAAATCGCAGAAGAGTTAAACGCTGAGATTGTTTTAATGTCAATGAATGATAAAAAATTCTATTTAGAACCTCAAAGACTGGATTCATACAAATGGAATAAAGAAAGAAGAAAATGGAACAATCCTTTGTATTGATATAAAAATTTGGCTAACAAATTCATAATCACGGATCTTTTTCGCGCCGCTTCGCTCTGCAAAAAAAAGTTCGTTTATAATAGTTGAGGGACTCATGTCATGTTCACTAAAATCAAAAAAATAGACAATTACGCTGTTTTTAATAATTTTGATTGGAACGCGACCGTCCGCGACAAGGGAAATAATGTATCCGAATTCAAGGAAATTAACATAATTTATGGTCGCAATTATTCCGGAAAGACCACTTTATCCCGCATTTTTCGTTCCCTTGAAAAAGGCAAGCTGAACAAAAAATATCCAAACGCCACCTTTGACTTCGAGCACACCGGCGGTGATCGAATGTGCAATTTGGATGTCGCGAATTGCTCATATGACATCCGAGTTTACAACAGAGACTACATCAGCGAAAATTTAAAATTACTGATAGATGAGGAAGGGGCGATACGGCCTTTCGCTATACTTGGAGAATCCAATGTTGAGATTGAAAATGAGATTGCCGACAAAGAAAAAGAATTAGGAAACGAAATCGACAAAACAGGCTTAAAATTCGAGCTAAAAAACCAAGCAGATGCTTATGCGAAAATAAAGTCTAAAAGAGAATCGGCCGATTCGGCTCTTGATGGAAAGCTAAGGGCCAAAGCCAACCTGAGCATAAAGACAAATGCAATATACAATGACGTCAATTACACCATAACCAAAATCAAGGCGGACATTGCGAAGATAGAGAGAAAGAAAATTAAATTGTTAGATGATGATGATGTAGAATCTAAAAAGAAACTCTTGAAAGAAGAAAGTAAAGAAAATGTTGCATCAATCCCGAAATACAATGCTTCTTTCAGCTCATTATATAACAAAACAGAACAACTGCTTTCCAAGGAAATCAAACCGACTGAATCTATTCAAGAACTATTAAATGACCATGTATTACAAGAGTGGGTCCGGAATGGTATTGAACACCACAAAAATAAAAGGACCAGATGTGCATTTTGCGGTGCGGTTCTTCCCGAAGACCTATGGGAAAAACTGGACACCCACTTCAGTAAGGAATCTGAGATTCTCCGTAAAGAACTTAAATCCTTGGTTGCGGCAATAAATACAGAAAAAGAATCATTAAAAAAAATCACTACCATCAGTGAAGAACAGCTCTATTCCAGTTATCAAGCAAAATTGAAAACTCAAAATAAAACCCTCCTCAAGGAGAAAAAAAATATTTAGACATATTGGACAGCCTCATTGCTGACGTGGAAGAACGGATAAATAATATTTTCCAATGCAAGACCACAGCTCAACTTATCAATAATTCCTCAGCTATCAATGATTGCCTTGATGAAATTAACATGCTGATTGGTGAACACAATAAAAAATCAACATCCCTGATCGATGATCAGAACGAGGCAAGAGAAGATTTACGTTTAAATGAAGTTGCAATGTTTATCAAGGATATCGACTATGCTGGCGAACTGAAAAAAAATACAGATTTGGCCGATGATGAAGCGACCAAGCTGAAGGAGGCTCAAAAAACAGCTGGCAAGGTCAAAGAATTAGAAAAAGAGATCGCCGAATTAAAAACAAAAATGAAGGATGAAAGCCAAGGTGCCGAAAAGGTGAACGAATATTTGAATCATTATTTCGGACACAAGAGTCTTCGGCTGGCCGCTATTGAAGGGGCGGATGAATCTGGCGTAACCTTTAAAATCTTAAGAGGCGAAGAGGAAGCACACAACCTCAGCGAAGGCGAATGCAGCCTAGTAGCTTTCTGCTATTTCATCGCACGGCTTGATGATATCGAAACTAAAAACAAAGAGCTGATAATATGGATTGACGACCCAGTATCGAGCCTTGATTACAATCACATCTTTTTCATTTTCAGCCTGATTGAAAGCGTATTGGCACAACCATACAAAAAGGAGGATGGATCAAACGGATACCATTATAAACAGCTATTTATATCAACTCATAATCTAGATTTTTTGAAATACTTAAAATGCCTTTCCAGGGCGCGAAATAAGAAAGAATCGCAATATTTTTTAATTGATAAAATCAGTGAAAAAGAAAGCAAAATTCGGGTAATGCCCGAATATTTGAAAAACTACATCACGGAATTCAATTATCTATTTCATCAGATTTACAAATGTACTCAAGTTGAAAATGCCAATGAAGAACACGAATGTTTTTACAGTTTTGGGAATAATCTCCGGAAATTTTTAGAGGCATATCTGTTTTATAAATATCCTGTCCAACAAAATATAAAAGATAAACTAAGCCTATTTTTTAATGATGATCAGGCCACGATTGATTTAACCCAAAGGTTGGATAATGAGCTATCGCATTTAGAGGAAATATTTGACCGTAGCATGCGTCCTATTGAAATACCAGAAATCCCTAAGCTTGCTAATTATGTTTTATCTAAAGTAAAAGAAAAAGATGGTGATCAGTACGATGCACTTTTAAAAAGCATCGGCGAATTTTAGATAGCTAAGTCACTGGTACGGAAGCAAAAAAACCTCGTCGCACATTTCACCGTTAAACCTGAAGAAACAAAAGATGAAATATCCCGAAATTACAAGACTTTATAAATACAGAGCATTTAATGAATATTCTCTTCAGTCATTGATCAATGAGATAGCATGGTTTTCGAAACCTATCGATTTTAACGATCCCTTTGATTGTGGTGTTCAGGTTGACGAAGGCAGGATTGGAGAAAGCGTTCGAAAAGCAGTCCAGGATGCCTATGTAAAAGTTGGCAAGAATCCGCAAGATATCCCTGGTAATGAGTTTGATGTCAAAGATGAAGATAAAAAGGCATTTGATGATTTTCAGAAATCGATTTATGACCTAACACAAAGTTTCGGAATCTTTAGCATGAGTGCTGTTAACGATGATATTTTAATGTGGTCCCATTACGCTGACAGTCATAGAGGTTTTTGCATAGAGTACTCACGAACACCAAGAAATATATTAGGGAAACAAGCAGAGCCGGTAAAATACCAAGATAGGGTGCCATCGTTATCAGTGCAAGAGATAACGAGCAGGGGCGGAAACTTTGACAAGCTATGGTTAACAAAGTCTATCCACTGGGAATATGAAAAGGAATGGAGACTTATTAATACCGAAGGCGGGAAATCTTTTCAATTCCCCTGTGAAATAAAGTCAATAATTTTCGGGCTCAAAATGCGCGAGCAAAATAGATACACAATCCGAAGAATATTGGAAAATCGGGGTGTTTTATTTAGAGAGGCCGTAATTGAAAAAGGCCGGTTCGCTCTGCGAATTAATGATGTAACGGCATAACACATGGGCCGTGAATCGCATCTTTAATCTTGAATTTTTTATGCTTGGTTTTTCCTTATATTTTTATAAAAAACAGGATTATAGAGCCAGATCGGATGTCAAATCAAGCCAGACAATTCAAAATAGCAATATCTTGAGGTTGGTGTAATTCAGAAAAATCCCAGATATCCAGAAAATATCTTACCTTTTTTATCATGTGAAAAACCTTTGTTTCGTCTGTAATATCTGATACTGGTCGTGACGTTTACCGCATTATTCAACGCCGTATTCCCGGGCCAGCCATTCCCGGACATCACAAGCCATCATCAGCAAAAAACCGGCCGGAAACAGGCACAAAAACGGCAGCGCCGGCCAGGTGCCCCGGCTCAGGGAAAAAAAAGCCGGCATCAACATGTAAACAAATAAAATCAGATTCGTTAAAAAATTCATGCCGGAATCGCCCTTTGTGGTGTTAAGCCTCCTTTGTTTTGATGAGGCGCCCGATACACCAAATTTGGGCGTGCGCACAAACACACCGCCTTTCCGGAGCATGCCGTTGAATACGGCCAGGGAAAAAAAGGGTGCCAGGCCGATACTGGCCACCGGCAAAAGGGGCAACGCAACGAGCGATCTCCTCAGGCTGGATTTTGGGCCGGATCTCAGGCCGTGCACCAGATAATACAGCAGCACCGCACCACCGGAAAACAAAAACAGCGGCAGATCAATCCAGATCACCTGATAAACCCCGATGCCGATCCGGTTGATCAGCGTCGGATAGAGTGTTAATGTGGCCAGAAAGCCGAACACCCAGCAAAAATTCGCCAGAAGATGCGCCACTGCCTCCACTTTTACGGCCGCCGGCAGTGGGGAGGCCAGTAAACGGGGCAGGAGTTTGCGGGCCGTCTGGATGGCCCCTTTGCTCCAGCGTTCCTGTTGAGACCTGAAATCCGCCAGGGTCACCGGCAGTTCCGACGGCACTTCTACATCGTGGAGATACAAAAATCGCCACCCCTTTAATTGGGCCCGATAACTCAGATCCAGATCTTCGGTAACCGTGTCGGACTGCCATCCGCCGGACGATTCAATGGCGGATTTCCGCCAGACACCGGCCGTGCCGTTGAAATTGAAAAACAGACCGCGTCTGCAGCGAACGGCATGTTCGACATCGAAATGGGCGGAGAGCAAGAGCGCCTGAAGCCGGGTCAGCCAGGAATAGGTTGTGTTGAGAAATCCCCACCGGGTCTGCACCATGCCGATGTTTTCCGTGGCAAAATACGGCAGGGTTTTTTTAAGAAAATCCGGCCCCGGCACAAAATCCGCATCAAATACAGCTATAAAATCCCCTGATGCCTGCTTGAGGCCTGCGGCCAGTGCACCGGCTTTGTAACCGGTGCGCTGGTTTCGGCGAATCACCCGGATATTTTTGCCCTTTGCTTTCCAATAGGCGGCCTGTTTTTGGGTAAGGGTTCTGGTGTCGTCATCGGAATCATCCAATATCTGGATTTCAAGTTTATCCTGCGGCCAGTCCAGTCCCGCCACCGCGCTGATAATCCTTGCCGCCACCCGGGCCTCATTATAAAGCGGAACCTGCACCGTAACAGACGGCCGGTTGTTTTTGGAAAAATTTACCGGTTTCGGCAATGTCCCCATCCAGCTGCGCCGGCAGTGGATCATCCAGATCCGGTGGACACCATACATTGCCAATCCTGCCATGGCCAGAAAATGTAGGGTCGTCAGTATGTTAAGGATTGCTGAGTGCATGGGGGACCATTTAGCACAAGCATTTTAAAACTTCAATATTTCAATGTGTTATAGACTTTTTCAATGGATTTTATGAATTTGATAGAAATTATCGATTTGACAGATTGAAATTTATTATTTTATTTATACGCTTTGAAATATTTTTTGCTCAGACTATAAACCCCAACGGAACGGTCCCGTGTATCTCTCTTCCGCCGAATCAACGAATGCGCCTGCCTTTCAATCGCTGCCATCTGTGCGCCAGCCCCTTGCCGAACAGGTTGCCGGTATTGCGGAAACCTGCATCAATTGCCCGAAATGCATGTCGGAATGTGAGTTTTTAAAGCAAAACGGCACGCCCAAATTTATAGCGGAACACTATCATCCGGATGATCCCGACTGGCTCACACTGGCATTTGCCTGCAGCCTGTGCGGCCTGTGTGCGGTGGTCTGCCCGGTAAAGCTGGAACCGGCGAATATGTTTATTGAAATGCGGCGCGAGGCTGTGGACCGGGGGGCGGCCCCTCTGCCCGCCCACAAAGGCATCATGGCGTATGAACAGCGCGGTATTTCAGAAAGATATTCCTGGTACAGCCTGCCTGAGGGGTGTGATACCGTGCTGTTTCCCGGCTGCACATTTGCCGGAACCCGGATGGACACCACCATTGCCCTCTATGAACACCTGAAGCAGACCCTGCCGAACCTGGGCATTGTTCTGGATTGTTGCTGCAAGCCGTCCCATGATCTGGGCCGGGATGCATTTTTTCAGGCCATGTTCGGCGAACTGCGGGATTATTTGACGGACCATGGAGTGAAGACAGTGATTGTGGTCTGCCCCAATTGTTTTAAGGTATTTAAAACCTATGGCGGGCCGCTGACCGTCATCACCGCCTACCAGCTGCTGGCATCTGATGGCATGCCGGTAAAAATCATGAATGGCAACGACTTTGCGGCATTTTCCATTCATGATCCCTGTGTCCTCAGAAACGAACCATCCATACAGGATGCGGTTCGAGAACTGGCGGTTAAGGAGGGCGTTGAAATCCAGGAAATGCCCCACAGCCGGGAAACCACCCTCTGCTGCGGTGAAGGCGGCTCTGTCGGATTTGTGAATACCGAACTTTCAGCCGGTTGGGGAATGCTTCGGAAAAAAGAGGCCAAAGATCGCCGACTGCTGACGTATTGCGCGGGATGCGCGGGATTTCTAAACCGGAAAACCCCCACGGACCATATTCTGGATGCGGTCTTTTATCCGGATGACGTGGCTGCCGGAAAACGAAAAGTCGCCCACCCACCGCTGACGTATTTCAACAGAATCCGCCTGAAACGATATTTGAAAAAGAACCATCCCGCACCGGTTACCCGGGAACGTACATTCAGGCCTGATGCGGACGTCATAGCCCCCGCTCCATCTGCCAGGTCGGGCAAAACCAGGCTTATCCTTCTGCTCATCATTATAGCTGCTATTGCGGGCCTGAGATTTTCCGGCATCCTTGAAAATTTTGACGCTGAGAGCCTTCGCAAAAATGTGGCATCCCTTGGCGCGCTGGCCCCCCTGGCCTTTGTCCTGCTTTATACGGTGGCGCCGGCACTGTTTTTGCCCGGCCTGCCGCTGACCATTGCCGGCGGTATTTTATTCGGCCCAATATGGGGGGTTGTGTACAGCATCATTGGGGCTACTTTCGGGGCCAGCCTGGCGTTTATGGTGTCCCGGTATGTTGCAAGGGACTGGATATCCAAAAAACTCACCGGCCCCCGGTGGCAGCGCCTGGACCGGAGTGTGGCCAAAAACGGCTGGAAAATTGTGGCCTTCACCCGCCTGGTGCCCCTGTTTCCGTTTAATTTGCTCAATTACGCCTTCGGACTGACCCCTATCCGGTTTTTACCCTATGCGGTGACCTCTTTTGTTTGCATGCTCCCGGCCTGTATTGCGTTTATTGTGTTTTCAAGCTCGTTGATCGATCTCATCAAGGGAAACATATCTCCGGCATTTATCATCGGTCTTGTGTTGATTATGCTGGTTTCCCTGATTCCGATAGGGATCCGAAAATTCAACCCGGTCAAAAACTAAAACCTTGAATTTATATTATTCCACCTTTTACCCATCTGATTATAAAAACGGAGCCCCATTATGAAAATAAGCACCAAATGCCATATCATTTTCTTATTGCTGACGATCTGTCTGTTTGCCGTGTCCGTTGACACAGCATTCGCCGGGGCCTGGAGCCAGGCAAAAGGCAACAGTTATCACCGGTTAGCGGCCAATTTTTATTATGCGGACGAGGAATTTGACAAAGACGGTGATTCCCGATCCATGGCGGACAATGGTGACTTTACCGAATACAGTTTCAACTACTATGGTGAATTCGGCATCCTGGACACGTTGACGGTTTTTGGGTCTGTGTATTATAAGGATATTGAACGGGACGATGATATCATGAATTATCAGACAAACGGAATGGGTGATATGGATCTGGGGCTTCGGTATCAGCTCTATTCCGGAAAACCCGGGGTCTTTTCCTGTCAGGGCCTGGTCAAAATACCGGATTTCTATGATGAAGACGATCCCATGCCGTTGGGCAACGGCCAGTATGATTATGAACTGCGCCTCATGGTTGGCCGGTCCCTCTGGCCCGTTATTCCCGGCTATATGAACCTGGAAGCCGGGTATCGCTGGCGCGCCAAGGCGCCGGCGGACGAATTCCGGTACCTGGTGGAAATCGGTTCGGAATTCGGCAAAAACTTTTACGGCCGGGCCAAGCTGGATGCTTTGGTGAGCATGGACAATGCAGACAATCAAACAGATGCTTTCGGCAACCCGACGTCCACCCTGGAATACGATCTGGCCAAACTGGACCTGACCCTGGGCTATCATATGACCACCCAATGGGGGCTGGAACTGGGATACACACCGGCCGTATGGGGAGAAAATACGGCCAAGGGGGCGACGTGGACCCTGGCCATCTCATTTCAGCCGGGCAACTAACGATGGCGTCGGTAACAATCCCATCTACTGCGTTGCAGCGGCTTATCAGCCCGTTCAATATACTATTTGTATTATTTCAGCGCTGAATAACCCGCTGCGCCTTGCATATGGAACTGTTACCATAGCCATCCGCTATCTTAAATATTTTGTAAGCGTTCATAGGGCACCGCATCTGCTTTGTTACCTGGCACTTGAAGTACGACAAGTACGTCTTCGTGCCCGGCGCCTCGCACCTGCGGCACCCTGAAAACGCTTACAGGCCAGTGGTTTACGAAAAATTAAAACTTTTGGCCTCGTGAACGGGTAAAATATTTTTATAACAACAGAGTGTACAGAGAACATAAAGAAAGCATTTATTTCCTTCTCCTCTCTCAGTGATCTTTGTGTTCTCCGTGGTTTCCTTTTTTTCTCTGCAACTGAAAAGAATGCTGGTGAGATTAAATTATGCATACACACAACGGGTTATTTCGGATAGCAACCCTATCGTTAATTGCCGTATTTTTGCTGTGGACTCCGGCTATGGGTATTGAGCTGAAAAAAATCAGTGTGGCCGCAGCAGCCGCACAACAAGACCGCCTCATTTTTCTGGATGCTCGTCCGGTTAACGTGTTTGAGGCGGGCCATATTCCGAACGCCCGGTCCTTTTCGTGGGAGACCTACACCCGAACGGATGCAGACGGTGTCAAATACCGGACGGTTCCCCCTGAAGAACTGGCAGGCGCTTTGGGCGGAATGGGCATAACTCATTCCGATGCCGTCGTGGTTTACGGGGATGCAGATACCTCCTGGGGCGGCGAAGGCTGGGCCGTGTGGGTACTCGCCTGGCTGGGACACCAGGGACCGGTGTACGCACTCGATGGAGGGATATCCTTATGGCAGGCAACAGGATATCCCGTTGTAAAATCGGGACATGCAGATTTTCCTGAAGAAACCTATTCGATTCATCTTCAGCCGGATCTGAATATCAGCGCCGAAGACATTGCCGACGCAGGGGACACCATCACCCTGGTGGACACCCGGAAGTATCTCACGGAATATCTTCCCGGTCATATCCCCGGTGCCGTTCACATCCCCTGGGAGAAATTTTATCATGGGGATCACCGGCAGTTTCTTTCCGCGGATGCATTAAAACGCCTGTTAACGGATAAGGGCGTGGATTCGGGGAAACCGGTGGTCTATTACTGTACCGGCGGCATTCGTTCCGGATTTACCTGGATGGTGCACGAACTGGCCGTTTTGGGCCAGGCCAAAAATTTCGAAGGTGGTGTTGAAGAGTGGAATCGGATGAGAAGATAATTTCTTTCCTGCAAGGCTTTGAGGGGCGTCTATTCTTCTTGCTTTGCGCGCTTTACTGTTAATCCAGCTACCTGTGGGCATTTTTCCGGTCATCAATGGTGAGCATCCTGCAAGCGTTTTTTCGCTCCGGCAGTCAAGGCAGGGGGCTCACATGAAGAGTGGTTTTTATTGATTTTCTCTGCATCCCCGTGCCGGCAATTCAGCTTTTTTTCTGAAAGTAGCGTAAATTTAAATGTCGGGCTTTGAGGAAAACCGAGGCACCGAAAGCGGCCGCCGGGCCGGCAACAATCAATATCGGCATTAGATCGCTTTCCACCCATTGACCGGTAATGGCATATCCGATGACCACACGGTATCCCAGCAGGACGGACCAGGACAGCACCAGCCCGGCAGGACCGGCGGAAAAGGGCAGAAACGCGGCCAGATAGAGTGCATACCAGGGGTGCAGGGTAGGGGTTAACAGTAAAAAGGCGAGGGATACCGCATACAATGAATGAAACGGTAATATCTGTTGATTTTTTTTGATGGCGGATGTTTCTTTTCGACCGATACCCATGGTCTGGTAACACCGGAAATAAATAAACCCGACAATTAATAGAAAACTCCCCGCTACAGTGAGCCGCGCGGCACGTCCGGATGCCAGCCCATCGCGCAGGGTACGAAAGGCAAACCCGGAAAATTCCCAGTTGGCCGCATACACAAAAAGGGTGTGTAATCCGTTCTGCACGTCGGGCCAGAAAACGCCGGTCATGACCACTGTGCTGAGCAAAAATCCCCCGGCAATCTGCTTTAATCCGGCCGGTCTGTGGAATTGCGCTGCCGCGGCAAGCATCAGCACACCGGGGAAAAAGATTATTGGCAGCCATTTGGTCAACATGGTGGCGGCCAGGAAACAACCGATACCCCACCCTGAAAGGTGATGCAGGGTTTCATGGAGTGTCTGGTGGGGTTTTTGGTTTTTTGAAAAGTCAAGACTCAGAACAACTAACGCCGCCATTAAAAACAGGATGCCAGCGCCGTCAACATGGCCGGAGCCGGCGATTTCAAGTATCGGCAAGGGATGCCAGGCATAAAGGATAAGGCAGGACCGGGGGCGGCCAAGGCGTTTTAACACTTGCCCGATGAGGACGCACATCAATGTATCCAGCACCACCAGCACGAACTTTATGCCGAAAACACCGCCGACAGCGGCCCCGGCTGCAAACACAAACTGGGCGGCTGGCGGATAAATGGTGGGCAGATCGCCGTGATTCACCAGGGCCGCCAGATTGGAAAATGCCGGGTGCGTGGCAATGGTGTTCAGGGGGGCGGTGGTGTAGGGGTTGTTCCCTGAAAGCAGCATCTGCCCATCAAACAGATATCGGTAGATATCGTCTGAAAGTTCCGGGGGCCGAACCAGGAACATCCCCCGGAAAATCGTGCCCAGGGCGATGATAAAGCCCATCGACCATTCACGCGCCGACCAGGCACCCAATGCAAGCAGTACAACAATCAAACCAGATAAGCCGATCCACTCCGGAACCCCGGTGCGCAGATCTTGAAACAAAAGAATCATGGCATAGGCAATGAAAATCGCCGATGGAATTGCCATGTCCATCCATTGGGTTTCGGTTTTATTTTTTGGCGTCGGCATGCTCATGATTAATGTCTCAATAAAATCCAATGGCATGTTTCCAGGCACGGATGACACGGATTTTAATCCGGGATTCAGAGGGTGTCATTCATCTGAGATTGGACTATCATCATCCATACTGGAATTTTTTTTCAAGACAAACCAAAATGATGATAATTGAAAAAATCAATATAAAAGAAATTAAAAATAGAGATTATCAATTGAACATATGGTGGACATATGGCATGTCACGTAACAGTGTTTTCCAATGAAAAAAAGACCTGACTCTGCCATCAAGACCATTGACCGGAGATTTCCCGTGCCGGGACAAATGAGTGCCCGGATCCTGTTTTTGTTTCTGTGGGCCGCGGATACGGTATGGTTATGGTTCGCCCGTCAAAAACCACGGCACACTGTTCCCTGCGAGACCTTGTCCATTGTGATTCCCACCCGGAATGAAGAAGCCTTTATTAAGCGTTGTATCCAGGCGGTTGTCGGCAATCCGTGTGTATGCGAGGTTATCGTAGTGGACGCCGCTTCCCATGACCGGACCCAATCGCTGGCCCAACAGGCAGGGGCCCGGGTATTGGTCCATGACCGGCCCATTGAAAATGGCGGCGGCCGGGGCGGCCAGATTAAAGCGGGCATCGACCTTGCCATGGGGGACGTGGTGGCGGTGGTTCATGCAGACACCCTTCTGCCGGGAACTGAAATTGACCGTCTGATGAACGTGTTGAACCGCTGCCCGGATATTATCGGCGGCGCGGTCGGCTGCCGGTTTGATGCACCCCATCGCCGATATCGGGTCATTGAACTGGCCAATGATCTGCGGGCCGCAATTCTAAAAATCAGCTTCGGGGATCAGGTGCAGTTTTTCCGTCGTGTTCCGGTGGTTTCCCGCAACCTTTTTCCGGATATGCCGATCATGGAAGATGTGGAGTTTTCCATCCGGCTTCACCGGCTGGGGCGGCGCACCTTTCTTTTTGGAAATGCCCTGGCATCCACCCGGCGATGGGAAAAAATCGGAAATAAAAATGCGGCATGGGTGATCAAGAATGTCGCCATTTTTCTGCTTCGCCGTCTTGTCGAACGGCCGGACACGGCCCGGGTATACCAAAGATATTATGGATCGGGCAAATAGGGGGTGTTCGATGAACCAGGGGAAGGGTGATCGCATGGGACCTCTTGCCGCCAGCCCTGTCACATGCGATCACCCTGGAATGAGTCTCTGAATGTTTCAATTTAACAAAACCATCAGTGGGCCGGATTAAAATCCGAACGCCGCCTGGACCGTAATGATATCAACGGAAATATCATTGTCATTGTCAACATTGGAATACTCCAGGGTCAGCTTGTTGGCCGGGCCTTTGATGTAATAATTGCAGCCCACGCCGTACACCGTGGTGTCATCCGTGTTATCCGCATCCGGAGCAATCAGTTCATAATGGGCAAATGGCTGAATATTGCCTGCTAAAAGGATGCCTGCTTTGGCCGTATAAATATCCCCGTCTGTGCCGGCGGTCAGGCCGGACCATGTCACTGAGTTGACAATGTTGCGGATCGTTATCCAGGCGATTTCCGCGGTAATGGCCGAGGATTCCAGCGGCAGGTCCAGGTGCGCGTCCACCGTGTAGGCTTCATAATTATACTTGGCCCCATTTCTCACCAGATCCGGCTGAAAGTCAAACCCTGCGCCAAGGGCCACAATTTTCTTTTTTCCCAGATAGGTACCCGCGTTAAACCACCCGGTTTCCGGATCAAACAGGTTGAAACTCATGCGCCCGGCAAACCGGAGCGTGTCATCCGGGTTGACCACTTTATCTTCAACGCCTTCGCCCATCATCAGGCGATACTGAAACTTGTCATCTATCACATTGCCCCAAAAGGTGACGCTGTCATCCCGGCCCACTTTCTGGGGGTAAAGAATGCCGCTGCGCAGTCCGCCCTGGCCCCAGTCCAGTTCGGTGGTGAGCAGGGATTTGGTGGAGGTGGTGCCGTAATTTCTGGTAAAGGGCACATACATCCGCCCCACCTGGACCATAAAATCATCACCCAGTACTTTATAATTCACCCACCCGTCCCGCAGGGCAAGGCCGGTGCCCAGCCCCATCCCGGGATTGTCCAGCCCTTCCTGGCCGATGCGGTCGCCGGCATAGTGCACAAAAAAACTTAAATTCTGGGTGACTGTGCCGCCTACGTTAAAATAGGTGCGCCGGACCATGAAATCATTTAACGTGTCGTCCCACTGGCCGTCCCCGTCCCGGTCAATATCGCCCACATACTGATACCAGGCCTGGCCCCAGAAACCGACGTTCAGGGATTTGTCGCCATCCCGGTAGATCTCAAGGGACCACGCCATGGGGGGAATTAAAAACACCAAAACACCTAAAAACAGAATTTTTCGAATCATCGTGCGGTTCTCCTTTCATTTGAAGATTAGTCATTATTTTAATTCTAAATGATGATAGGTATAGAACGCTTTCAGGCTTTCCGGAATTTCCCGGATAATGTCCATGACCTGTGTGCCGGGATCCGGAGCTGCCAGTTTTCCCGCTGTGCGGCTGATCACTGACGCGGCCACGCAGGCGGATGGGATGTCTTTGCCAATGCCGGTGAGCGCGGCAACAAGGCCGGTGAGAATATCGCCGGTGCCGCCGATGGCTTCCAGGGCCGGCACAGACGGCTCTTTTACGGAATTTAGAACACCGCCGGCATCCGCCAGCCTGTCGGTTTCGCCTTTGACCATCAGATACCGGGCCGCGTTCCGGTGCTGATACGCCCGGGCGATCAGTTCAGGTACCCGATTTTCTTCATGAAAAATAAAGCCCCGGGTATAGAAGGGATGGGGCGCGGCGTCATCGGCCAGAAATGCCAGTTCCCCGATATCCGGGGTGAAAAGATCATAGGTGTCCGCCTGGCCGCTCATTTTGGCCGCATACATGAATCCGGCATCCGCAATGAGCATCGGCCGCACCGGCATTTCATCCACGCTAAAGAGCACCCGGTTATGCCAGTCCGCATCCGGCTGGATGTAATGAAAGGTCAATCCCGTGTAATGGCTCCCGGGCAGCTCGGTTTCCAGATATTCATAGAGCCGCCGGCTGCCTGCGCCGGTACCGATATCGCCGATGAGATAGGCAACGGGTGGGTCAGCGTTGAAATAGTCACACACTTTACAGGCCGTGGCCAGAAGGGCCGGCGTGCCCCGGTTGATGTCCATTTTCCGGTTTTCAACGACCAGGCGCGTGCCGGCTAAAGATGCCGGCCCGCCGGTCAGGGGAAATTTTTCATCCGGCACCGTGCCGATTACCGCGAACATGTTCTTTGAATTTCCTCATAGGCCAGTTGAAGGGCATACCCGCACAGGGTATGGCCGATACTCCGGGGAGAGGGGGCGTCATCCAGGCGTTTGCCCACCATTTCAGCGGCTAGATAGGGCACATCCGGGCATCCGCCGCCGGAAATGTTCACAATCCGAAGTGTGGCTTTTTCTACCGTGATTTTCATATTCGCCGCCCGGACCATTAAAAAATCACCAAAATCCTTAGTGAAAAAGATACTCACCGGTTCCAGCAAAGGACCGGAAACCGGAACCACTTTGAGGGGGGAAATGTTTTTCGCCGCCAGGGTGCGCAATATCTCCAGGCCTTCAATTAGCGGGAATTCAATCACCAGATCACATCCGGTGCGGATTTCCGGGGGCGGCCCCATGACCCGGACCCATCGTCCGCTCTTCTTGAGAAGATTTTCCGCCTGGATGACCTCGCTGGTGTTTTCAAATACCAGGATGCCGCGATCCGTTGCCTCACGTATCGGAGAGAGCGCCTTTTTTTTAAAAAAACCAAAAAATCCCAAGGAATTATCCTTTTTTCAACGCCAGGTGATATACTTCGTCTTCTTCAGCAATGGAAGCCACCTGCCATCCCTTGCTTTGGGCGGCCCGGCTCACATTTTCCCTGGAAGCTTCGGTATCCACCAGAACCAGAATTTCATTTGCAGTATTTTTTTTGATTTCATCCATGGTCATGAGCACTGGTTGCGGGCAGGAAAGGCCGCGTGCGTCAATGGTTGTTTTCATGATGATCTCCTCTTTATTTTTGTTTCATGGTAAAACCAATGATCAGACAAACCGCCAGGCCAACGACCACGGCGGCAAGCCCGTGGGGGCCGATGCCTTTGGGAGAGCTGGCCAATCCAAAATTATGGGCAAAAGCAGCGCCGGCCACCATGCCCACCACGAAAATCGCGGCATCCGCATCCCCTTCTCCGGACAAAAACAACTGCCGGCCAGGACATCCGCCGGCAAGGGCAAAGGCAAGACCGGCCAGAACCATGCCCAATGCGTTCCAGACATGCATGGTGTGGGCCACGGGCTGGCCTTCAAATCCCGGCTTGAACTGCCCGACAATGAGATTGGTGATAAAGGCAAACGCCACCAGGGCAATAACTCCGGAGAACAAATGGATCTGCTTGAATAAAATCAGGTCCCGGAACGCCCCCATGGTGCAGAACCGGCTGCGCTGGGCAATAAAGCCGATGACGAGCCCGATGATGATCGACACCAGGAGCGGCGCATGCATGGCCCCTGGTCCTTTCAGACTGTAAAACAGAACCCCGCTCTGGTCTTTGCCTTCCGCTTGAGGATAAATCAGCAGGAGCGCAAAAAGACCCAGCGCCATCACCGGCATGACCCAGCCGGCGGCTGGCGCAAATTTATGGGTCCGGCCCAGATTATACCCGCTTTTCAGAAACCGGGTGCCGATCCAGATACCGGCCACGAGGCCGACAAGCCCCAGAATTGCGTTCCAGTCCCCGCCGGCCAGGCGCAGCATGGCCCGCCAGGGGCACCCCAGAAACACCAGGGCGCCGATCATGGCAAAAGCCCCCAGTACAAAGCGGATGATGGGAGCCGACCCGCCCCGGGGCCGGAATTCTTTGAAAATGAAGGCAGCCGCCAGGGACCCGATGACGAACCCGATAATTTCCGGCCGCACGTATTGAACGACGCCGGCCCGGTGAAGGCCCAAAGCGCCGGTAATGTCCCGCACAAAACAGGCCACACATATCCCCATGTTGCCGGGATTGCCCCAAAACTGCAGCAAGGCGGCGATGACGCCGATAAATGCTCCCACGCCAATAATTCCCCATCGCGTTGCAAATAGATTTTTCATTGTGTTTCGCCTTTCAAGATAAAAGTTAAAGACCCTGTTTTATTGTGAGCTTATACCCATATATTTTTATTTCGAATATGTAAAATTGTTAATTTCTATAGGAAATGACAAACGGATTGAAAATTTCTATTGGAATAATGAGCAAAAGAGGGGGTTTGATGGGGCTCGTGGAAAGTGGATTATCCAGGGCGGGCGATGATGTTTTTTTCGGGTTTCTGCCCGGGATGACGGGGGCCGGGCAGGAATAAAAAAAGCGCAAAGGAAAGCCAGATGTTCCCTTTGCGCTTTAAAATTTCAACTTTGTCGGCTTCTTAAAAAGCTTTTGACGGCTTTGTTGCCAATAAGACATTCCTGTTTCGAATATTTATTATCCCGCAGGGACGATGAGGCGCTGAGATTCTTTCTCTGCGAGTCCGTCGCTTTATGCAGTATAAAGTTGTTTTAAGATCTATTTATTCGGAAGTCAAAAATCGTTTTCTCTCTTAATTTCAGAGAAATAGGGAATTCTGAAATTTTAAGGCTCTGGATGCCGGATCAAGTCCGGCATGACGGAATCCGACTTTTTACAGAAGCATTAACCTTTCAGCTTTCAACTTCGAACTTTCGGCTTTCAACCCTTCTACCTTCAGTCTTCAGCCTTCAGCCTTTTATTCAATCCTATCCCCGCCATTCCGTATCATCCACTGTGGTTTTGAAATCCGGTTTGACGATGTCTCCGGAGTATTCCGCCACATCTTCAGAATCGGATTTGCCCACAAAAACAATCCGGTGGCGCGGGCATTTTTCACAGGCTTTTAATACATCCAGGCTGCAAACCGGGTCATATGCGTCATAATTAATAGTGGAGAGGTTGTTTTCAATGGTAAAGAGCTCTGAGGTGCGGGCACATGCCCCGCATCCCATGCAGCCGACTGTGCAGACTTTGGTCACATCTTTGCCCTTGTCCTTGTTGGAGCAGGTGACCGCCAGAATGCGTTCCGCCTTGAACGGGGTAATGGTGATGATGTTTCGGGGGCATACCTTGGCGCAGGCCCCGCAGCCGATGCATTTTTCATAATCCACAGTGGCCAGGCCGTCAATGACGTGGATGGCGTCATAGTTGCAGGCCTGGACGCAGTCTCCGAAACCGAGGCAGCCATAAGTGCAGCCCTGGACATCCGCCACAATATTGGCGGCCCCGCAGCGCTGTTCGCCATGGTATTCGGTGCGGCCTAGACGATCTTCATAATGGGCCCCGCAGTGCACTACCGGCCGGTAGGGCAAGGCCGCGCCCAATTCAACCCCCATGATCTGGGCAAGGGCCGCAGCGCAGCTTTCCCCGCCCACCGGGCATTTGTTTACCGGTGCACTGCCGGTAACCACGGCTTCGGCATATTCGCCGCAGCCGATAAATCCGCATCCGCCGCAGTTGGCGCCGGGCAGAGAGTCCATAACGGCATCAACCCGGGGGTCCATTTCAACATGAAAGGCCGTATTGGCCCATCCAAGGATATAGGAAAAAACAAGGGCCATGAGCAGCATGGTACCGGCGGCAAGGCCTAATGTTACAAACGTCATGAGAGCTTCTCCTTGCCGGTTTTCTGGATCGTATGAAGAGGTGTCTGAAGCGCGTGTTTTTGAAAATCATCCGTTTGCGGATCATAAACGGCGGACGTTTTTTGGGAGTCTTTTTTGAGGGCGTTTTTCAGTCCCGTATCCACGCCCGTGAAACCCATGAAGGCCATGGACAGGATGCCGGCCACCACCAGGGTGATGGCAGCGCCTTTGAGAGCTTCCGGTACATCACAGAAATCCAGCTCTTCCCGGATGCCCGCCATGATCACAATGGCAATGGTGAAGCCGATGCCGCCAAAAAAGGCCAGCGTCAGCGAGCGGCCCAGGTCCCAGGCATCCGCGGGATTGTCAACCCCTGCCACATGGCTCATGATGGTCAGGCAGGCGAAAAGAATGGCGCAGTTGGTGGTGATGAGCGGCAGAAAAACCCCAAATGATTTGTACAATGCCGGGAAAAACCGTCGCACATACATTTCCACAAATTGTACGGACGATGAAATGGCAAAAATATACACAATATAACTTAAAATGGTGAGATCGATTTTAGCGGCCGCCTCCGGCGTCATGAAAAACCCGCCGATCCATGCCGTAAGCGGGGCTGCCGGTATCAGCACCATGGTGGTGATGGTCCAGCTTAAGAAAGCGGCAATAGAGATGACAAAGGTGACGGCAAGCCCCATGCCCACTGCCATGTCGATTTGCCGGGAAACGCCGATAAACGGGCAGATGCCCACAAAATAATAGAGTACAAAATTGTTGATCAATGCCGCGCTGACCGCAATCAGCATAATGTCAATGAGGTAGTTCATGGGTTAATCCTTGAAAATCAGGCTGTTAGACTGAAGACTGAAGGCTGAAGGGGAAAACAGTCACTCCCCAAAATATTTTTCAGCCGGTCATCAGCGGTTATACCTAATTTAAAATTCTGAATATCCACTTCGGTCAAGTTGGCCCGGTCGGCACGGTGGCCGACCCTACGAAATCTTCGCAACGCCTTGTAGGGCAGGCCACCGTGCCTGCCGGTCGGTAGTAGATGATACTCTCCATTTTGTATCAACTTGAGGCAAGTGGATAACCAAATTTAAAATTTTTACTTCATGATAGAAAGCCACGTCCTATGGGCGTGGTCAGAGCCGGAGGCTCTGCCGTAAAAAATAGAAACCAATTCCTTATTTTGGGCTTGCGATTAATCCCCCTCTGGGGGTAGCAAGCCAAAGCCTGGTCCTCTGGGCCAGGATTCTTTACTTTATTGTCCTTCCGTCCTAAACCTTCTGCCTTCAGCCTTTAGTCTCCAGCCTTCTTTCTTGCCGCCACCCAGTTGACCGCTCCCAGCAGCAGGCCGAACGTCAGAAACGCCCCCGGCGGAAGTACCATGATGACCCAGTCCGGCCACATTTCCGGCAGCACCCGGATGCCGAAAAACATCCCGGTGCCTAAGATTTCCCGCACCGACGCGATGCTGGCAAGGGCCAGGGCAAATCCAAGGGACTGGCCCACGGCATCGGCAGCGGCCGTAAAAACAGACTGCTTTGACGCGCAGACCTCGCAGCGGCAGATAATAATGCAGTTTACAATGATCAAGGGGATATAGGGACCGAGATTTTTGCTCATCTGATACATGTAAGCGGCCAGAAACCGGTCCACAATGGTAACGAAAGTGGCGATGGTGAGCGTAAAAACGACAATGCGCAGGTGCGGCTTCAGGAGATCGCGGATCAGGCTGATGATGACATTGGCGCACAGGAGCACGAAAAGAACAGCCCCTGCCATGGTCATGGCGCCCTGCACGCTGTTGGTAACGGCCAGTGTCGGGCAGAGGCCTAACAGCTGCCGGTAAACCGGATTCTCCGGTAACAGTCCCTGGGTGAATCGTTCAAAAGCTGTGGGTTGATCTGCCATATCCTTAGTTTTTCTCCTGTTGATTGTCGGCAGAGGTCGGGTTTTTTAACGCATCGGCCAGCGGTTGTTTCAGATTTTTAAGGCTCTGGTTAATAATATTACATACCGCTTTTGATGAAATGGTGGCGCCGGTAATGGCATTGATTTCATCGTCTGCATCAGCCCCTGTCTTAACTGCCGTCAGCGGCTTTGCGATCGGCTTTCCGGAAAATTGCCCCCGCCATGCCGGTTCCATGATTTTATTGCCCAGTCCCGGCGTTTCCTTTTGGTCCAGAATGAACAGGCCGGTAATGGTGCTGATGGTTGTGTCCGTCCCCACCAGCAGTTCAACCTTGTCCGCGTATCCCTGGCCCGCCGCTTTGATGACCCATCCGGCAATCTGATTGTCCATGCCGGCTTTGAAAACACTGTAGGTTTTGGACCCGGCAGTGACGTACTGCCGGTCAATGGTCATCGCCTGGCCGCTCTCCGCGAGCGCCCGGGCCGCATCTGCTCCTAAAATCAGTTCCGGGACTTTTTCAAGGGTTTCGTTCAGCTTGTTGGCTTCAATCTTTGGGGCCAGGGTCAGCTGAATACCGGCCAGGGCCGCGCCGAAAAAAGAGGCCAGAAGCAGCACCAGCCAGGCCTGGACAATGAAAAATCCGGGAAACCGGTTTTCGTTTTTCTGGGCTTTTTTTGAAGATTTATTCATAACCTGTTATCTCAATAAAAAAGGGGTTACTCTCCCATGACTTTGGGGATGGTCCACCGGTTGATGAGCGGGGTAACGGCATTCATCAGGAGTACGGCAAACATGACCCCTTCGGGATAGCCGCTGAAAAACCGCAGCACCATGATAAAAAAACCAACCCCTGCGCCGAAAATAAATTTTCCTTTGGCGGTGAGCGGGCTGGACACCGGGTCCGTGGCGATGAAAAACGCCCCGAACAGCAAAGACCCGGAACACAGATGGTGAATTGCGGTCCAGCCGGGGGTTGGGCCGGTCAGATCTGCAATGCCGCCCATGACCAGCACGGCAAGGATCACCCCGGCCGGGATTTCCCAGGAAGCGGTCCGGCGGATGCAGAGATAGGCCCCGCC
The DNA here is from genome assembly GCA_963675805.2 of Desulfobacterales bacterium. GTDB lineage: Bacteria > Desulfobacterota > Desulfobacteria > Desulfobacterales > Desulfosalsimonadaceae > SURF-3. The sequence continues at coordinate 289,327 of CAXXNU010000019.1, forward strand.
GATCAGGCAGGCCAGTGCGCTGGTTTCCCCTAAGCTGCCATTGGTGAATCCGAAAAAGAGATCCCACAGGGATGTTGAAATCCCCATCTGTTTGAATGCGTTCAGCGGTGTTGCCTGGGTCAGGGCGTCAATGCCGGTCACGGTGCTTTCATAGCCCGAGGCCGCCATTACGCCGGCAAAGGCAATCATCACAAAGGCCCGTCCCACCATGGCCGGGTTGAACAGGTTCATGCCGAGGCCGCCGAAAATGGCCTTGCCGATGCCGATGGCCACCACGGAAGCGATAACGCCGACATACCAGGGGGCCGTGGCGGGCAGGGAAAGGCCTAAAATGATGCCGGTGACCGCGGCGGAACAGTCGGTTAATGAAAAAGCGTGTCCCCGCATCCGGACAAAGGCCGCTTCTGCGGCCAGGCAGGTGACCAGGCAGATGCCCATCTGTTTGAGCGCATATATTTTGAACAGATACACCGACATGATGGCCACTGGCAGCAGGGCGATCAGCACATCAATCATCATTCGGCGGGCCGTAAAACGGGTATTATATAAATGGGGTGAATGACCGACCTGAATCACAGGCGTTTCAGCAGGATCCGCTTTCAGCGGTTTTATTTCAGGGGTTGTATCACTCATGGGAATTCCGGGTTCCGATCAATGGGTTAAATTTTTATTTTGCCGCGGCAATCAGGGCTTTGCCCATCCGGATCAGCTGCACCAGGGGAATGCCCGCCGGACAGACATAGGCGCAGCAGCCGCATTCCATGCACCCCCGGATTCTGTATTTTTCAGCCATTACCAGGTTTCGGTGGCGTGACGCCATTGCCAGCCGCGCCGGCACCAGCTTCATGGGACATACATCCACGCACCGGCCGCACCGGACGCAGGTGGTTTCTTTCTCTTTTTTGATGTCCTCATGGGTCAGGACGGTAATACCGCCGGTGCCTTTGGTCAGTGGCATGTCCAGGTCGGCAAAGGAAAAACCCATCATGGGGCCGCCGGAAAGAATGCGGGCCGCATCTTTGGTGAGGCCGCCGCAGAAATCGATGAGTTCGCCGTAGCTGATGCCAAAGGGCACCAGCAGGTTTTTCGGCTGGGTAATGCCCCCGCCGGTGACGCAGACAACACGATGGGTCAGCGGCATGCCCCGGAAAACCGCCCGGGCCACTGCGGTCATGGTGGTGACATTGCTGACGGCCACCCCGATATCGGCGGGGAGGCCGCCCAGGGGCACCACACGGTTCAGGACCGCCTTGATCAGGTGTTTTTCACTGCCCTGGGGGTATTTGGTTTTCAATACGGCGATTTTGATATCCGTGCCCTGGGCCGATTTACGGATGGCTTCAATGGCCTCGGGCTTGTTTTCCTCGATGCCGATAATGATGTCGTCAATGCCCATGGCAAAACGCGACAGCAAGGCCCCGCTGATCACCGTATCCGGAATGTCCCGCATCAGCCGGTCGTCTGCCGTGAGATAGGGTTCGCATTCACATCCGTTGACGATGAGCGTGTCTACCTTTTTTTTATAGGGCGCAATTTTTACATGGGTGGGAAACGCGGCCCCGCCAAGGCCGACAATGCCGGCGTCATGCACGGCCCGGGTCACCTCGTCCGGATCATATCCCACCACACTTTTGGACCACCGGCCGCCCATGAGTTCCCGGTAATTTTCTTCGATGGTGAACTGCCGGCCGTCGGCCTTGATGCGGATGGCTTCCACATGCCGGCCGTTGGGAAGCGTAGTGACCGCCATTTTCTGAACCACGCCGAAAATCGGCGAATGGATTTTGGCGGAAATGGGGGCATCCTCGTTATCCGCGATCAGATCGCCGTATTCTACTGTCTGCTTGGGCTTGACCAGAGGCTTGCTGGGTGCGCCGATATGCTGCTGAAGGGGGATGAGCACTTCTTTGGGCGTCGGTACAACCTCTATGGGAACATCCGCGGAAAAATGTTTCCGCTCCGGCGGATGAATGCCTTTGGGAAAAGTTCCGTTTCCTGAAAATATATCTCTTTTCAAAGCGCCAGTATTCCTTGGATCAGGTGGTTTGTCCGTAATGTTTGCGACGTCATTGATTACCCGCTGTTAAAATGGGATAATCTGAATTTGAAAAAATTCCTATGTAAAAATATATTTTTCTTTTGTGCAACAAAATTTTTGGAGTTTAATCAAAAAAAACATTGAGATAGGCATGCGAACAATGGTTTGAATCATTGCAGCTTTCAGGATAAATTATCGATATTTCTATAAATAGATGAAAATCAACTTCAAGGTCGGCGGTTTTTGGGGCCGTTACCTTATAGATGCGGGACTGATACGGGGGATGGCCGGGGGGAGTGCGGAAGCCGCCGGCAGGGGGATGTCATGGGGAAAAATATCCCGCCCGGCTGAACGACATCCAGCCGGGCGGGACGGATAAACGAGGTTGTATATTATGCGGCAAACTGCAGGGCGTTTTCCGTGGCGTGACGGATTTCGTCCGGGGTAAAGGGTTTGTTCAGGTAATCCACGGCCCCCATGCGGGCGGTTTCAACGGCAGTTTCAATGCTGGCGTAGCCGGTGATGATAATGACTTTGGCTTCCGGCCGCTGGTCGTGGATGGCTTTTAAGAGCTCCAGGCCCTTGACCTCAGGAATCCGCAGATCCAGCAGAATCAGACTGTAGGGCGCGGCATGGATTTTTTCAAGGGCTTCGGACTTGGTGACTGCCTGGTCCACATGATACCCTTTTTTGCCGAGTATTTTTCGAATGTTATTGTTGACGGACACTTCATCGTCAATGACCAGGATATGTTTACGGGTCGGCGCGTCCATCAACGTATGGGTGATTTCCGGCTGCTTTGCCGGTTTTGCCGTGATTTTGCCGAACTCTTTTTTCAGCTCCGCATAGGGGCGAACACCGGTTTCCCCGGCAGCCAGATGGCTGATATATGCTGGTCCGGTGACAGCGGCCACCTCATTGTAGTCAAAGGGCATGTCAATGCCGATGAGTGTCCGGACATCCGGCCCGGCCGCGCTTTTGCCTTTTTTGGCTTTTTTCTGGGGGCAGGCGCCTTTTTTTACGCCGATCTTGCAGGTGGCGCCCAGTTTTTTGAAAATATCACATACCATGTCCCCGGTCTCACAATAGTTTTCCAGGGGTGCGGACATTTTTACTTCCACCACCGGCATGTCGGACGGGCCGATGCTTTTTGCGTACGCATCGCCGGTGTATTTGGCCACTTCATCCCGGTCAAAGGGGATGTCCGCGTCAATACGGCGGTGGTCCGCTTTGGGCAGGCGCTCCATGTTCTTTTTCAGGGTCTCGTAGGGGACAAAGGCCACGCCCTCATTGTGAAGGGTGTCCATGTATTCCGGCCCGGTCACGGAAGCCACTTCATTGTAGCTGAAAGGCATGTCAATGCCGATGAGTGTCCGGACATCCGGTCCTTTTTTGGTTTTTGCTTTTTTAGCGGTCTTTTGGGGGCAGGCGCCTTTTTTGGTGCCGACCTTGCAGGTGGCGCCCAGTTTTTTATAGATATCGCAGACCATGTTCCCGAGTTCGCAGTAATTTTCCAGGGGTTCGGGCATTTTTACTTCCACCACCGGCATGTCGGACGGGCCGATGCTTTTTGCGTAGGCATCGCCGGTGTATTTGGCCACTTCATCCTGGTCAAAGGGGATATCCACGTCAATAATATTGATGGCTGCTTTTTCTTCCGGCGGGGTTTTGACCTCAACCAGTTCATCGTTGACGGCCCGGTTGATGGTATTTCGCAGTTCTTCCGGGGTGAAGGGTTTGGGAATATAATCCAGCGCACCCAGGCGGATGGCTTTCACGGCTGTATCCGTAGATGCATAGGCGGTCATCATCACGGCTTTGGTTAGGGGCCACTGGTCTTTGACCAGTTTCAGGAGTTCCAGCCCGTTCATATCCGGCATCACAATATCCGAGATCAGCAGGGAAAAGGATTCCTTTGCCATTTTTTCAAGGGCGTCCTGGGCGTTCAGGGCTTCGGTGACTTCAAAGTTGTTTTTGGAAAGGATTTTTTTAACGTTGTGGCAGATTCTTCGTTCATCATCCACCACCAGTACTTTTGCTCCTTTATTCATGGCGTCCTCCTTGTGGGTTGGTTTTTTTGAATGTTCTTTTTATTCACGTTAATTGCAGGAGGTGTGCCAGTATTTTCATCTTTTATTATAAAATACTGAAAAAATTATATTTAATTTTTATTCTGGCCGGTCAGGAGGGCGCGATTACAGCAATGCCGCATAATAAAGATATACAGTGCGGCCGAAGGGCAAGATAAGCATTGCAGGATGAAAAAATGGCGTCTATATCGAAAAATATTTATTATAATCGATTAGTTGAGACCATTAAAGGCCGCTTGCGGGAGGGGCATCCTGAAAAAAGCCGGATCAGGGCAAACGTGTATATAAAAAATATACAGTGCATGCGAATAATATTCATTCAAACGGATTCAACTTGAATCCCTTATTTTTCCGGCATCTTAACATTATATTTTTTCATTAATTTTTGAAAATTGGGGCGTTGCATGCCTGTGGCCCGGGCGGCCCGGGTGACGTTCCAGCTATTTTCGCGAAGGGCGTGCAATACAAAATTTTTTTCAATCCGGCCAACGGATTTTTCGCGGATTTCTTTTTTGAGGTGTTTGAGTTCATCGCTGGTTGCCGGAACATGCTCCATGAGTTTTTCAATATCTCCGGTGTCTCTGAGGTGGGGCAGGTGCTCTGCGGAAATACGGTCCCGGTCGCAAAGGATGACGGCCCGTTCAATGGTGTTTCGGAGCTGCCGCACATTGCCGGGCCAGTCAAAAGCGGTGAGTCGCTCCACCGCGGTTTCTTCAAAGCCGGTGATGGATTTTCCCATGGACCGGTTGAACTGGGTGAGAAAATAATAACTGATGGGCAGAATATCCGGTTTTCGTTCCCGCAAGGGGGGAATCCAGATGGGATAGACAGCAATACGGTAATAAAAATCATTGCGAAAGGTTCCGTCTTTGATCATCTGCTTTAAATCTTTGTTTGTTGCGAAAATCAGTCGGATGTCGACCTTTTTGGGAGCAGGATCGCCCACGGGCATGAATTCCCGGGTATCCAGAAACCGGAGCAGCTTGCCCTGGACCTCGATACTGATATTGCTGATTTCATCCAGAAAAACCGTTCCATGGTCCGCGATCCGGAAGATGCCGTCCTTATCCTTGTGCGCGTCCGTAAACGCGCCTTTTTTATGGCCGAAAAGTTCGCTCTCCAGCAGGTTCCCGGTTAACGTGCCGCAGTCCACGGCAAAGAATATTTTGTCTTTCCGGGTGCTGTTGGCGTGCAGGGCCCGGGCCACCAGTTCTTTGCCCGTGCCGCTTTCGCCGTGAATCAGCACCGTGGATTCCGTGTGCGCAACCTTCCGGACCATAGAGATCACGGTCTTGATCTGGGGACTTTCCCCGATGAGCTGGTGGGAAAGGGCAGTCGGTTGTGCCGGTCCGGCCAACAGCGCTTTGTTCTGCATTTTTATCTTGTAATGGTTGAGCGCCTGGGCGACCACCGCCCGGAGTTCATGGGGCGTGAACGGTTTGGGCAGGTAATCGTAGGCCCCTTTTTTCATGACCTCAACAGCCGAAGACACACTGGCAAAACCAGTGATCACGATGACAATGGTATCCGGAAAGTCCTGTTTGATCCGGGAGAGAATTTCCATGCCGCCCATGCGCGGCATTTTGAGGTCCGTGATGACGATGTGATGGTTTTTTTTTTCAAGCAGTGATACCGCATCCATGCCGTTTAGCGCATAATCAATGTCGTTTTCATCGGTTTTCAGAATGCGGACACAGTTTCTGCAGATGTCCGCCTCGTCATCAATGATCAGAATTTTGGGGCGCATATCAAGCGGCATGATCTTTCTCGCGATTTAAAGGCAGAAAAATGGTAAAGACGGAACCTTCCCCCGGTGTGCTGTCCACGGTGATTTTGCCGCCATGCTGCTCAATAATGCCATGGGTGATGGCAAGTCCAAGCCCGGTGCCGGTTTCCCGGGTAGTGTAAAACGGATCAAAAATTTTGATCAGGTCTTCAGCGGCAATGCCGCAACCGGTATCCCGGACCGTGATTCGGATCATGCCGGTTTTTTTCTCCATGTCCGTGGTAAACAGGATATTCCCCCCCGGCTCCGTGGCTTCAATGGCGTTCAGGGCAAGATTGATCAGGGACTGCTGAATCTGATCCCTGTCCACATAGGCTTCCGGCAGGGTTTCCGAAAGGTCGGCATTGATTTTTATATCGTGAAAAGAGGCCTGTTTATTCACCAGAAACAGGGTGTCGGTGACAATCTGGTTGATGTTCTGGGTTTTACGGACCGGCTGGTTCTGGCGGGCGAAATCCAGAAGGCTTTTCACGATGTTCCGGCACCGGAGGGCCTCTTTGGTGATGGTCGCAAGCTCGTCGTGGATGGGATCGGCCGGGTCGATATCTTCCTGCAGCAGCATGGAGGAGGTCATGATGGTGGTGAGAGGATTGTTGATTTCATGGGCAATGCCCGCGGACAACCGCCCGATGGACATGAGCTTTTCCTGCTGCATCATGTTTTTCTGGATTTTGATTTCCTTGGTGATGTCGGATGACATCTCAAAAACACCGATCATTTCCCCCTTTTCCATAATGGGATAACAGGAAATAGCGTAATAAAGCTCATTCCCGTTTTTATCCAGATGAATATGGGTGGTTTTGGACGGCTTATGGGTGTTAAGGGAAATGGCCAGGGGGCAGGGGTGATTGTCTCCGGCGCAGGGGATGTTCCTGTGGTGGGTGATTTCATAGCAATAATGGCCGATGGCTTCTTCCCGTTTCAGTCCGAGTTTTTTGAGCATGTTTTCATTGATATCTGTAATGCGGTAATCTGTGTCAATGACCATGACATCTTCTTCGATCAGTTCATTGATCATGACTTCATAAATGGTTCTGGCCTCATGCAGTTTCAGACTGGCATATTTTTCCTTTTCCGCGATGCGGGCGATTTCCCAGAAAAGAATGGCCGTGGTATGGGCGATAGCGCGCACGTTTTTTTTCTTTTTCACCAGTATGTCATTGTAAATGTCGAGATTTCCGGTCAGTTCGATAATGAGATCAATATCATCCATTTCAAAAAAATCATTATAATCAGCAGTGACAAAAAGCCCCAGGTCCCTGGCTTTTAAGAAACCCACTGCCTGGGGATTTGTGTCCGCCACCGCCCGGACGTTTGGGGCGATCATCTGAAATGTGTGCTTTTCAATAAAACTGATGAGATATAAGCATCGGGTGCCGCCACCGACGATTGCCAGGTTCATTTGCATAATGCCTCCGCTGGTGCTGGGGGTTGGGAAAACGGGATGCCGCCGGGCGTTTGTGAAGCGCACGGAGTAAGATAAACGGTCACTTTTCAATACATTGTTTACCATATTATAAATTAATAAATAATTGAAGCAAAATCTGGAACTTGAGCGGCGCATGAAAATGGTTTACATGTTCGGCATGATATTTTATGGTTGATTTTTCATTTTTAAACCGTGTAAATACTTTTTTTGGCATTTACTCATAAAATGAGACGGTAACGGATAGGCAGAGTACAGGGCTTTTTAAAAATATCAGCGGAGGTATGAGATGTTTAAAATTATCAGGCGGGAAGAGATGGCCCAGGGAACGGTCATCCTGAATGAAATTGAAGCACCCCGGATCGCGTCAAAAGCAAAGCCGGGTCAGTTCGTCATTTTAAAGGCCAATGAAACCGGAGAGCGCATTCCTCTGACCATTTCAGACAGTGATGCGGCCAAAGGGACCATTACCATCATTTATATGGTGGTGGGAAAATCCACGGCCTTATTTAAGGAACTTCAGGTGGGGGATGCATTCCAGGATGTGATCGGCCCCCTGGGAAAACCCACCCACATCGAAAAACTGGGCAACGTGGTCTGCGTGGGCGGCGGCACCGGAGTTGCGGTGCTTTATCCCATTACCCGGGGTTTTAAACAAGCCGGAAACAATGTCACCAGCATCATTGGCGCGCGCAACAAAGACCTGTTGATCCTGGAAGATAAGATGAAGGCAGCGTCGGACGAATTCCATGTGTGCACGGATGACGGATCTTATGGTCATAAAGGGTTTGTCACGGAAGTGCTGGAGGATGTGCTGAAAAATAACAAAATCAGTCTGGTGGTGGCCATTGGACCAGTGCCCATGATGAAGTTTGTTTCCAAGATCACCAAAAATTACAATGTAAAGACCCTTGTCAGCCTGAACCCCATTATGATTGACGGCACCGGCATGTGCGGCGGGTGCCGGGTAAGCGTGGGTGGCAAGACCCAGTTCGCCTGCGTGGACGGGCCGGAATTCGACGGTCATGAGGTGGATTACGACGCATTGATGACCCGTTTGAGTGCCTACCAGGAAGATGAGAAAAAGGCCTATGAGGATCACTGCCGGATGTCCGGAAATAAATAATGCTGAAAATGAACAGCGGCTTTTGCTGATGGAGGAATAGAATGGCTGAAAAAACTGCAAAAAAAGAAAAAATTGAAAGACAACCCATGCCGGAGCAACCGGCGGAGGTCCGGCGGCGGAATTTTGAAGAAGTCCCCCTGGGATATACCGAAGAAATGGCTGTTATGGAAGCCCAGCGGTGCCTGCAGTGCAAGAAACCCGCCTGCGTGACCGGTTGCCCGGTGGGGGTGAGTATTCCGGATTTTATCAAATGCATTGCAGAAAAAGATTTTAAAGGCGCGATCCGCAAAATATGGGAAAAGAATGCGCTGCCTGCGGTGTGCGGCCGGGTGTGTCCCCAGGAGATGCAGTGCGAAGGCCAGTGCATCGTGGGCAAAAAAGATAAACCTGTGGCCATTGGCAATCTGGAACGGTTTGTGGCGGATATGGCGCGCAATGCGGGTTCTGATGAAGTGCCTGAAAAAGCAGCGCCCACCGGTAAAAGAGTGGCGGTGGTGGGGTCGGGTCCCTCCGGGCTGACCGTTGCCGGCGATCTTTTGCTCAAAGGACATGATGTCACGTTGTTTGAAGCGTTTCATAAAACCGGCGGGGTGCTGATATATGGCATTCCCGAATTCCGGCTGCCCAAGGCCATCGTGGCGTCCGAAGTCGCCGGCCTGGAAAAACTGGGACTGAAAATCGAATGCAATATGGTGGTGGGGAGCATTGTCAGCATTGATGAACTGTTTGAAGAAGGCTATGACGCGGTATTTATCGGTGTAGGCGCCGGGCTGCCCCGCTTTTTGAATATTCCGGGCGAAGATCTCATCGGCATCTATTCCGCCAATGAATACCTGACCCGGGCCAATTTGATGAAAGGATACAAGTTCCCGGAATATGATACGCCGATTATCCGGGGAAAAGATGTGATTGTTTTCGGTGCCGGCAACGTGTCCATGGATTCGGCCCGAACCGCCATGCGTCTGGGTGCGGATCGCGTGCGGATTGTGTATCGCCGGTCCCGGGAGGAAATGCCGGCCCGGGGGGCTGAGATTCATCATGCGGAAGAAGAGGGCATTGAATTCCATCTGCTGACTGCGCCGGTGCGGTTTATCGGTGATGAGAAAGGCCGTCTGAAACAGCTCGAAGGCTTGAAAATGGAATTGGGCGAGCCGGATGCCTCCGGCAGGCGCCGACCGGTTCCCATTGAAGGATCGGAATTTTTGATTGACTGTGATCTGGCCGTCGTGGCGGTGGGTGCCAATGCGAACCCGCTCTTGACCCAGTCTGACAAAGAAATCACCCTGAACAAGTGGGGCTATATTGTGGCGGATGAAGAAACCGGCAAAACCACCAAAAAAGGGGTGTGGGCCGGAGGCGATATCGTCACCGGATCAGCCACGGTTATTTTGGCCATGGGCGCCGGCAGAAAAGCGGCCAACTCCATTCATGATTATCTGACCATCGGGTGGTAGTTTTTTCGGGCCTGAATTAAGAAATCTGAGACTTAAAAGAAAACGGAGCAGACTGGAAAGACGTTTCCAGTCTGCTCCGTTTTTTATTTGGTTGTTTTTTCGCGCATTCAGGGGCGGCACCTGCCGGAAACATAAAATTTCCAGCCCTCAAAAGGTGCTATTCCGGCACTCTTTGTATGGGGCGCTTGCACATACGCCGCTATCCTGCTGGTGACATCCCGCTGGTAATTTATTGTACGGCCAAAAATAAATGTTTGTATTTTTTATCCGGATTTTTAATAATTTAAAATCCTGGATAGACTATTGCCTCGCGCCTTAATGCCTGCGCAAAAAATAATGAATTAGAATCAATACAATCGTTTCATTCTTTGAAACGTCTGAAATGAAACCGTTGAGCGAGGATTTCATTGGATCTGTTTCGACCCGTGCCGCTACCCAACGTGGAAATGTCCGGCAGGCTTCAGTTTTCTGATCCGGATGTGGAGGCAGCGTACCGGCATCAGAAGTTTATTGATACCCGGTTTATTGTCGTCCTGGTCGGGTTTGCCGCAGCCTTTCTGGCCGTGGGGCTGTGGGCCTGGGACTGGGCCATTGATCCGTCTTCAGCAGTCCGGGTACTCTGGCTGCGGCTTCTTTTGGGGGCAATTCTGCTGGTTTACCCGGTGGCAATCCTGGCAGGTTTTCCCCAAAAATTTCTGGGGCCGCTTTTTGCCGTGCTGGTGCTTGCTGCGGAAACCGTATTCCTGCATCTTCTCTCCCGGCTGGATAGCGGGGTTGTCTATGGCATTGCGGGATTCATGTACTGGTTCATGTTGCCGGTGTTTCTCGGGCTTTCCCTGCCGGCGCGGATTAACGGTGTCTGTTTTATACTTTTTGCCCTGCTGCCCAACATGCTGGTGCCTCTGGGCATGTCCCCGGATTTTGAACTGATTAAATACAACGCCCTGATCTGGCCCACCTGTGCCATGGGAATTTTTATCACCCTTCTGCTGGATCAGCTGTATCGGCGGGTGTTTATCTATCGTCGGAAAGTGGAGACCCTGGCCAGTATAGATGATCTCACCGGTATTGCCAACCGGCGCCATTTTATGGAAATCAGCGCCCGGGTATTGGAATCCTCCCGCCGGCACGGCACCCCGGTCAGTTTGATTATGTTTGATATTGATCATTTCAAGCCCATTAACGACAATTACGGGCATCCCATAGGGGACCAGGTGCTTCGGCATGTAGCGGATATTTTGAAAAAAAGCCTACGGAAATCGGATTTTCCGGCCCGTTACGGCGGAGAGGAGTTTGCCGTGATTCTTCCCCAGACCATGCCCGAAAAATCGTTTATTGCCGCAGAAAAAGTCCGGAAAAAAATTATGGCAGAGCCCCTTATTTTAGACAATGAGGCAATTCATATGCGCGTCAGTGCCGGCGCAACCGGGGCCTCGGTTGTTTCCGACAACATGACCCTTGAACATCTCATCAAAAAGGCGGATGACGCCCTGTATCAAGCCAAACGCCGGGGCCGAAACCAGGTGGTGCTGGATTTCGGGTAAAAAATATCAACGCTTACGGGTTCGTGGGTACGCTTATTCCATTTTGCATTCAAGATGACATCGAGGCGGCAAGGAGGAAGCTACGCAGGCTCACTGCCTGTAAGCCGAGGAGCTGACGACGCAGCCAACAAAGGTGCCGCTTGAATGTGAATTGGAATTACTCGATCAAATGCAGCCCGCCGATATTCATGATCAAAAATCGCCCGGCATCCAATTCTTTTTCAGCGATGGTTCGGCGCAGGTCCAGGGCAGGATAGCCCGCAGGCTCATCTCCCAGAGAAAACACCCCCCACTGGGTGGGGATGAAAATATCTGCCCCGAGATCGTTAAATGCACGGACGGCTTCGCTAACGTTCATGTGCGCGTAATGCATAAACCACCGGGGATGATAGGCGGTAATGGGAATCAGGGCGCAATCAATGCCGGGAAACCGGCGGCCGATTTCCCGGTATCCTTTAAAATACCCGCCATCTCCGTCAAAATAGACCGAGACCTCGGGAGCGGTAATCAGATAGCTGGCCCACAGGGTGGTGTTGAATCCCTGGCCGATGCGCCGTGACCAGTGCTGCATGGGGGTGCATAGCAGGCGGGTGCCGTCTTCCAGATCCGCGGATTCCCACCAGTCCATTTCCGTGACATGGGGTTTGCCAAGATCCGTGATAAAATTTTTCACCCCTTTTGGCACGAAGAATCGGGTGGTGTCTGGCAGGGCGCGAATGCTGTTTTCATCCAGATGATCATAGTGGTTGTGGCTGATGATGCAGTTAACCTGGTCTGTTATGGCGAGGATTTCATGGATGGTGATGCCGGGCGGTGTTTTGCGTTTCGGCAGGAGGGCCCGGTCTGAGAACATGGGATCTGTCAGCCAGTATTGCCCGTTGATGCGCATAAAAAATGTGCCATGTCCCACCCAGAAGATGAAATCTTTATTTTCTGTAGCCCGGATTCGCGCGACCGCGTCCGGAACCACCGGCGGCAGATAGGTTTTTTCCGTTTCGGTGTAATCTTTCGCAGGGGCCAATCGCCATCGCAGCAAGGTCCCTATGCTTTTTTCTTCCATGGGCATCCAGGGATTAAAAAATATCCCGTCATTTTCATGGGGCGCGTAAAGGTTTTTCGGGTCGGTCGCCGTCACCCGGTCATGCCAGGCAGATTCATCAAAATCCGGAGAAAATCCGGAACAGCCCGCACAAACCAGCAGGGCCGCAAAAATCACGCCTCCGGTTCCGGCAATCAACACTATAAAATTTCGCCATTTTAAAATGTTTGGGTGTTTCACGGATTGATTGTCAGTGCAAGATCAAAAGGGTGCGTTTTATAGTTTCGAGTGGTTTATCACTTGTATTTCCCCGTTCGGACACCGCGGAATTTTGAAAATTCTAACGGACTGGATACCTTTGATTATCAGAAAATTCATAATGATTAAAGGAAAATCACTATTCTTGGAGCGCTATCATAGAACCTGATTGAAATAACGGGGATTGCTGGTACAATATTTCCCTGATGACGGCAGTTTTCAGCATAATCTCTGCCGGTTCATTTTTATTTAAAATCAGGTGAGCGGCTTTAAATTTTGAATTTGGGGACTGTTTAAAATGAACGCGACTGCGACGGAAAAAGATAAAACGGAACCAACAGGCAAACCCTGGGAAAAGTTGCATGAACTGATTGCCGGTGCCGGCACGGAGGAGATCCTGGCGTTTTTTGATCTCTTGGGCGCTGCGGAAACCGCCCGCACCATTTCCCGCATCCCGCCGGACGACCAGGTCCGGTTGTTTTCATTGCTTACCCCGGCAGACGCAGCCGATATTATTGAAGAAATTTCCGATACCCAGGCCGCGGACCTCATTGAAGACCTGCCCCCGGAAATGGCGGCCGCCATTCTTGAAGAGCTGGACAGCGACCATGTGGTGGACGTACTCGGCGAGATCAGCGACCATCGGGCTGAGGCCATCTTGGATGAAATGGACTCTGAAGACGCCCGGGAAGCCCGCCAGTTTATGGAATATCCCATCGATTCTGCCGGCGGTCTCATGGTCTCTGAATTCCTGGCCTATCCAGGGGATTTGCGGGTGAGCGATATTTTAAAAGATCTTGAGGAAAACCGGGAAACCTATGCCGACTACAATGTGCAGTATCTTTATGTGACTGAAAAAGACAACCGGCTGGCCGGGGTGCTGCGGATGCATGATTTGCTGTTTCCGTCCCGGAATGCCTATCTCCGGGATTTGATGATTCAAGATCCCCTGAAGGTGAGCGTGGATACCCCTCTTGAACAGTTGCGGCATTTTTTTGAGGAACACCGATTGTTTGGCGTGCCCGTGGTGGACAGTGCCGGCAGGATGCTGGGAGTGGTATTGCCGGAAGCGGTGGAAGAAGCCTCCCGGAAACGGTCCGTGCGCCAGTTTCTGGGGTTCAGCGGTATTGTGGGCGGCGAGGAATTCCGGTCCATGCCTTTACTGGTAAGGTCCGGCCGCCGCCTGTCCTGGCTGAGTCTCAACATCGTGCTGAATATTATCGCGGCCAGCGTGATTGCCCTGTATCAGGATACGTTGTCCGCGGCCATTGCCCTGGCGGTATTTTTGCCCATGGTCAGCGACATGAGCGGGTGCTCGGGGAACCAGGCCGTGGCGGTCTCCATGCGGGAACTTTCCCTGGGACTGGTCCGGCCCAATGAGCTGATCAGAGTGCTTTTAAAAGAAGCGGGCCTGGGATTGATCAACGGCATCGCCCTGGGACTGCTGCTGGGCGGCCTGGCGTTTTTGTGGAAGGGCAATCTCTATCTCGGGCTCGTGGTGGGCGGGGCCCTGGCCGCCAATACGGTGGTGGCCGTTTCCCTGGGCGGCCTTTTGCCGCTGTTTTTGAAAAAATTAAAAATGGACCCGGCCCTGGTCTCTTCTCCCCTGCTCACCACGGTGACGGATATGTGCGGCTTTTTCTTTGTGCTCAGTTTTGCCACCGCCATCATGGCAAGAATCAGCGGGGTTTAGATAAAACAATGTTTATGATTTATCATCAAACGGAATGGGTTTTCCCGTGCGAAACGCAATGGTTTTGGCCGTGGCAATGAGCTGGCCGGCATCGTCCGTGACCGATATATCGTAATGGGCGATTTTTTTGGACCGGGTGATTTCCCGGGCTTCGGCGGTGAGGCGCGCGCCGGGTTCCGGACTGGCAGTGTATGAGACATTGACGTTCAGGGCCACAGCGATATCCCCATGGGTCTGGCAGGAAGTTTCAAAGGCCTCGTCGATCAGGGAATAGATGGCCCCGCCATGGGCCCGCTGATAGATGTTATCCATTTTATCCGCATGATATGTCATTTCCACCCTGGAATACCCGATTGCCAGATCAACCAGCGTCATACCCAGATTTTTTGCAAAGGGTTCGTTTCGAGCGGCCTTGTAAATGGCTTTTTTCAGTTTTTCGTCCATTATTTTTTCTTTGTTTAATCATTATGATAAATCGGGAACTGGGAAAAAAAATAGCATTATGTGAAGAGTTTGTAAATAGGTGGAGAACAAAGAAAAAATTATTTTCAGCGGGTCCGGCGGACCCGCTGAGACGTGTCTTTTTAAGATAAATTGTTCCAGAAATTTCTGGCCTGGTCGGTCATGTTGGCGCTGCCGGAAGATGATGCCGGCCCCGAATCATCGGTCCGCACGGCCTTTGTGCCCCGTAGCCGGGCCACCCGTTCTTCAATGGGCGGATGGGTGGAGAACAGGTTGGTGAAATTGCGGCCGGCCAGGGGATTTGTTATAAACATGTGGGCTGTGGCCGGTTCCGCCTGCATGGGAATCTGCCGTGAATAAGCGCCTAATTTTTCCAGCGCACTGGCAAGGCCTTCGCTGTTGCCCGTAATTTTGGCGGCCGTGGCATCTGCCAGGTATTCCCGGGACCGTGAAATGGCCATCTGGATCAGCATGGCAGCAATCGGCGCGATGATGGCCATGGCGATCAGGCCGATAAAACCACCGCCTCCTTCGTCATCGCTGCCCCGGAATCCACCAAAAATGGCGGACCATTTGGCTATGTTGGCGATCATCATGATGGCCCCGGCCATGGTGGCGGCAATGGTGCCGATGAGAATATCCCGGTTTTTAACATGCCCCAGTTCGTGGGCCAGAACCCCGGCCAGTTCATCCGGGTTCATGGTATGCAGGAGCCCTTGGGTAACGGCCACCACGGCGTTTTCCGGGTTTCGGCCCGTGGCAAAGGCATTGGGCGCATCCTGGGGAATGATGTAGACCTTGGGCATGGGCAGGCCGGCTTCAGTTGCCAGCACTTCCACCATGCGGTAAACCAATGACGCTTCTTCCCGGGTGGCTTCCCGGGCCTTGTACATTTTGAGGACGATTTTGTCCGAATACCAGTAGGAAAAGAAATTCATCCCTCCGGCAAGAATCAGCGCAATCATCATTCCGGTGGTGCCTCCCAGCATTTTTCCCACCCACATGATCACCCCGGTCATGACCGCCAGAAGAAGGGTAGTTTTAATTTGATTGCTCATTTTATTACTCCGTGTTTCATTTTGATTTAACAGGTTCAATTCGTCTTTCAGGCAAACGATCTGCTTTAAAGAACCTATAAGATAAAGTCAGTTCATGAAAAATCAAGGGGTGGAAAAGGGAAAACCGGATGGTTTTTTCTGTGATTTGATCGGTGCTGCGCAATGATCAAAATTAAATTTTACGGCTTATGAAATCGGCAGGTATGCGGCTTGAGATGACGATCAGACATATTTTTGTAAAATCAGAACACCGTAAAATTTACCACTTGGCATAATGATCTTCGGCCCAGCCGGGGCAGTCTTTGAGGATGATTTTCTCGCCCGCGTCGGTGGTCAGCGTGCCGCTCAGATTTCCCATGAGTTGGGTAAATCGGGTGGCGATGAGTCCCGCATTGATGTTTTCCGCCCGGTGTTTTTTGCCCTCAAAGCTGAGATGGATTTTCCCGTCCAGGGATGTGATGGTCCATGGATCATAGAAATTTTCCGGGTTGAAATCAAAGGCCACGGTATCTACTTTGGTCATGCGGCCCTCGATCCAGAACGCATTTTCCGTATAGCTGGTTTCATTGACCCCGCAGGCGAGATTCAGGCCAAAGCTGCGTCGGTCCGGAAGGGTCCAGGCGCTGGCGGCCCAATTCCAGAAGGTTTCTCGCCGCATGTATCCGGCGGTCCAGTCCATGAGACCCATATGCGATGGTGAAGCGATTTCGATCTGCCGGTCTTTCGTGGTGATGCGTCCGGAGACTGTGATGGGGGATGACTTTTCCGTGTACACCCAGCCGCTGTAACCGGCCTTGGTGCAGATACGCAGGGGCGCGGTGCCGGAACGGTCAAACGTGAGATCTATGTCCATGTCTTTAGACCTTGCGGAAATCCGGTGACGCTCTATGTTGATGGAAACAGTGCCGGAGGTGAATCCGCAGGAGACATTGGCAGGATTTGAGGTGATGAATTTTTTGCTGCCCACGGGCAGGGCGGTTTTGCCGGCCTCGATGATGGTGTCGCTTTTCCGGTCATAAACATACAAAAAGCCGCTGGCCAGATATTTCAGATTCACCACTGCCAGGCCGGCGATGACATCCGGCCCGGTGATGCCAAAAAAGACAAACTGGTTGAACCGCAGATTTCTGATGACGGATGGTACCCGGGACCCCATAGGGGTGGTGAGAAGATAGTCCCGGTAATTGATCTCCTTGATGGGATGAGGAAAAATGCCGAGTGTTATCCGGCCCTGGTCATCGATCAAACGGTTCATGGATGGGACTCTCCTTATATCAGGGTGGCGTGGGTTTGCATCGGACCGCTTCCTTCACGGTCGCGGCAGGGCAGTGCCTTTTGCCTTCTGCCTTCTGCCTTCTGTCTTCTAACTTCCAGCTTTCACCTTTGAGCTTTCCACTTTCGTATTTCCAGGTTCTGCTTCCCGTATTTCATCATAGGACCAGTTGTTCCAGGTCTTTTCGATAATCTGCATCATCAGGGGTTTGACGATTTCTTCCGCCAGCCGCCCATAAAGAAGATCCAGGTGATTGGCCCCTTCAATGACAAAATCCACCACCTGGCTTCTTCTGGGAGAGATGTCAATTTTTGCCGCATCTTCCGGTTTTTCAATATAGTAAATTTTTTTGGACCGGTGCGGATAATGCTTGCTGAATTGAAGGTTATCCGGCGACGCCAGCGGATCTTTCGTGCCCCAGAAGTGGAACATGGGGATTTCCTTGGGCATCAGATTCACATGGGCGGAATAATTGAATTTGCTGGCATCCATCCGCTTGAATCCTTCCCCGTTGTAGATGGCTTTTAAAAACTGAAAGCCCAGTCCTAAAGGAACGGACTCCAGGACTTTGCTGACGTACATTTTGGTAAACACTTTATTGGCGCGATGGTTTTCCGGGCAGAGAATAAAGTTGAGATCACCGATATTGCTGTTTAACAGTTTCTGAGTGATATCGCTCAGCACCGGGACCTGCATGAGAAACTGAAGGGTGTCTTTCACCGGAATATCCCGCAGTCGTAAAATCCGGGCCAGATGATTCAGCCAGAGCATGGTCGGAAAAATTGCATGGGACATCCGGTTGAAGAATTTCGGGGCACCTAAAGAAATGACCGACCGAACCTGCTTCAGATTGCTTGCGGCCTCTTCGGCGGACGGCAAAATCTGGTTTAAAATGGCTTTCTGCTGGGTGGTCAGGTCTTTCAGTTCGTTTAAATGTTTTCTCACATTCCAGGTAAGCAGCATGTTTTCAGCAATGATGCCGCCCATGCTGTGACCGATGAGAATAGACGGTTTCCCTTTGGTGCGGGTGTAGATAAAATTTAAAACCGTGGGCAGATCATGGTCGATGAGGGTATCCACCGTGTACAACGGGTCAAATTTACCCTCATTGATTCCCATGCCCCGGGGGTCGAACAGATAGATCCAGTTTCCCTTGTCCGCCAGGTCCTTGGCCATGGATTGCTGATTGGTCAGGTCATAACAATTGCTGTTATTGGTAAAGCCCGGCACCATGAGCAGTGACGGGCGGCTGTCCCCGGAAGTGACATCCTCAATGCTGACCATCCGGCGGAATTTGATTTCTTTTCCTTCGTCCGTAAAGTCCCGGTAATAAACGGTTTCATAGTCACCACGCCCGTTCTGGCTTTCTTCTTCAATTTCACTGTCAAAGTATGCCGGGAGGCGGTTTTCCTTTAATGTTTCTAAAAGGATTCTGCGCCGGGTGGCTTCTTCCAGAATGTCCGTGAAAAAATAGGCGGGGATGTTGAGCCGGTTGACCGTAAGGTACTTGAGTTGTTTCCGGTTCAGGATAATCACGTTTTCCGTAAGTTTGATGTTGCCGGCCTCCAGGTCGGCGATCAGGATGTATTTGATGTGATTTCTGGGAATTTTGATTCCGGTGACGCGCAGAAAAATATGATAAAGGGTCAGCGCCAGTTTCCCGGCGGCAATGGCCCGCATTTCCTCCTGGGTCTTAAGCAGTTCCCGGGACACCGGCAGGCCTAATCGAAGCTGGCCTTCATAGAACCGGCTGTAAGAATTATAGGTGGCGTTAAACCAGCGGGTGAGGATGTCATTGGTGAGAAACCGGATGGTGCTTCGGCCGGCCGACCTGAATCGCTCCAGGGCATTGGGTTTTGCATCCCATTGAAACTGGGAGATTACAGGCTCCGAACGGCTCAGCTGGGAACCAGCGGCCAACGCTTCTGCTTCGTTCATGCATTCTTCCTTTTTATGACGAGCGCCATTTTGCATCTGAATTTCTATAAATCGCTAAAATATTATTGAATATTTATTTTAAAGAGTGATTTTTGAATACCAGCATCGATCGCATAAATCAACATGGATGTTCAAAAAATTGAACAAATCCGTTTTTTACGGGCACGCAAGAAGGGGAAGGGCAGGCAGAAACGGTTTTTGAGACCTCGGCAGCTATTGCGGAAAGTGTGCTGTTTATCTTCGCTGTAAAGTTTTTTGTAGGACTTGGAAAGGGGGATTTTAATGAAGAAAAGCCGCAACCCGTGCCCGCGGTCGATACTCTTGGTGTCGGGTATCGGGTGTCAGGATCGCTTTTACCGGCATCTAAAAATGGGCACCTGAACACGGACACCTTTTGCTGCAAAACCGCCTCCTGAATACACTGGTTCATTCTCTTGGTTTTTTGCGTAAGAATTAAGGCATAAGGCTAATTGTCGGGTGGCGTCAAAGGCACCTGCGGACAATCGCCCGGCCGGTGGTGACGAGGCGTGCGGCTGTCCTTGCCGCTGAGTTTGCGTACAAAATGATTTCGCATTTTTTCAAATTTTTTCTGTTGATCCGGCCGCAGAATTTCCTGGATCTGCCCGAAACACCGGGTGAAGATTTTTTCAACATCCGGACGATGCTTTTTCCGGAACGCGTTAAAGTCATTTTCTGTGAGAGACATAATCCGGTTGAATGCTGCCTGCTGCCGGTCTGTCAGCCGGAGTTCATGAGCGATTCGTTGCCGGAAGATGTGGTGGATGCCTGGCGGGCCCTGATTGAACATCCTGTTTTTAAAAAGATAGACCGTGCCCAGGTGACCGGCGGCCGCGCCGGTTACAAAAATTAACAAAACGCCGAGAATGAGCTTGAATCGTTTCATATGGCCTCCGTCAGCCCCAGAAGATGCCGCTGTAAAGGGTAACCACCGGGTCTTCAATAAATGAATCATTGATCACGGTGTCAAGGGATAAATCCATGGAAACCATCCCGGTAATCAGAATGATCAACAGCATGCAGAAGGCCGGTGCCATTTTCCATACCAGTTCGGCAAAGGCGTATTTTGCCGGCTGCGGGATGATGCTTGGTTTCAGGGGGCCGATGTCCCGGATGCAGCGCATGGTGTTTTGCTGCCACAGGGGTGAAATTTCAAATGCCGGCCGCGTATGAAAAGCGGCGGACAGATTTTTTTTCAGATGGACGTCATCAAGCGGTTTCATGATGCAATCAGGCCTCAAGATGGTGTTTGAGAATTTTGTTCATTTGCTGCCGGCTCCTGTAGGCGCGAATTTTAACGTTTGCAGTGCTCCATCCCAGAATGCTGGCGGCTTCCTTGATGGAATATCCTTCAAGATAGATCAGTTCAATCAGTATCCGGTTTTCCGGGGTTAACTGATCCAGGGCCCGTGACAACATGGCTTTTGTTTCATTTACGTTGCAATCATTTCTGAAGGCGGCCCGGGCCTGCTCGGTTAATCGGTTTTCAACGGCATGTTCCCCGTCACCGGCCAGGGCGGTCATGGAGATTTCCCTGGAACGGTAATATGTCCGCATCGTATCATAACAGGTTCGGATGGTGATGGAAGCCATCCATTGCCTGAAGCGGCTCTCATGGTCAAGGCCAGGCAGGGCCTTATAAATCCGGATAAACGCCTCCTGGGCCGTGTCTTCCACCAATTCCGGGGGGACATGCCGCTGAACAATTGAAAAAATAAAGTTTTTATAGTTGTCGATGATGATCTCGAACGCATTCACATCTCCGGCAAGAATCCGGCGAATGGTGTCAGTATCGCGGGTTGTTTGGGTCTCATCCGGCATTATGTGAACATTACAAAAGATGAATGATGAATTAGAAATGGAAGGAATCAGGCCGGGTGAATTGTCCGGGACGCATGCCCCGGCCTGACACCCCTTTTTTCCGGTTTTGGGAACCGCTCCTCCCGCTGTCACGCCAATGATAGTCGCTTTGAGCTTTCTTTGCTTTCATGGATTCCGGCTAACAGATCGCCGGAATGACGGACGGCGATGGATTCCGGTAAAGATTGCTAGAAGGACGGAAGGGTTTATTCATCCATTTTTCCCTTTCCGCCTTCAGTCTTCAACCTTTCAGCTTTGAGATTCCAGCTTTCACCTTCAACCTTCGACCTTCAACCTTTGAGTCTTTAATCATCCGCATGATCGTCAATCCAGGTGTCCATCATGTCCCGATGGGTTTCCATTGTTTTTTTCATTTTGCGGGGCCGCATGCCTTTTTCCGGTTTGCCGGCATGCCAGGCGGTGAGTTCCGTAAACTGGTCTTCGGTCAGAATATTTTTAAGTGCGGACATGATGTTGAATTTATTCACCATCATGTCTTCCTTGATCAGGGACATGTCTTTGAATGCCTGCCGGAGGGCCGCTTCCGTGGGGGCAACGTCTCCATGAACCAGCTCAAAAAAAGCGGTTTTGGCGGTCTGGAGCTGGTCTGCAAGGGCCCGGCTGTTATCCCGGTGGGCGGCCAGAAGGTTAGCGACCTCGGTTTTTTGGGCATCGGAAAGATCCAGCTGCATCAGCCGGTGGTATTTTATCCCGCACACTCCCTGCATGGTGTCCGCGCCCTCATCTCCTGCGGCCCATCGGTGGTGCATGCGCGGGCAGTTTTCAGTCCCTTTTTTATCTGTCGCGCAATTTTGCCCGGCAGAGGCTGCGGCAAGGAAAACAAACATCATCATCAGCACGGTGAGGATCGGTAAAGCTTTTTTCATGGTTTTTTCTCCTGTTTTTGTGTGGTTAATTTAAGAATATAGTGCTCATTTATGCTCTGCACAATCGGAAACTCAGATTTTTCTTCCCGATAAGTGCATCTTAAAAAAATCTTATCTCGCATAGATTCGCAGAGCGTGCAGAGAAAAAAGTTCAGCACCTCCAGAGTCCCTGCGGGATAAAAAGTCCAACGTCCTTGATTTGATATAAATTCTAATTGCGCTCAACATTGAAAACACTCAGTTGAGGTGTCAAAAGCGAATTATTGGGTGATAATAAAAGCCCTATGATCCCTAAGTCGGACGAAACCGTAAAACCGTTACAAAAAAAATTTGCTTTTTTAATTGATATGTCATGCTAAAAGGATGGATAAATAAGAATAACAGGGATTGAAAACGCGAAAAAGAGGAGGGCCAACGGCATGCCAGGTGAAAAGTATGTGGGCGCCATTGATCAGGGAACCACCAGTTCACGGTTTTTTATTTTCAATCATCACGGGGATATTGTTTCCATGCACCAGCTGGAGCATCGGCAGATTTATCCGCGTCCCGGGTGGGTGGAACATGATCCCATGGAAATCCGGGACCGGGTCAATGATGTGATCAAGGTCGGACTCCAGAAATCCGCTATCAACCGGGACCAGCTGGCGGGCATCGGGATCACCAATCAGCGGGAAACCACGGTATTATGGAATCCTAAAACCGGGCAACCTTACTACAATGCCATTGTATGGCAGGATACCCGGACGGAAGCGCTGTGCCGGGAGCTGGCCATCGATGGAAATATGGACTGTTTCAGGGAAACAGTCGGCCTCCCGCTCACGACTTATTTTTCCGGCCCTAAGATCAGATGGATGATTGAACATATTGAAGGCGTCCGGGAGGCGGTTGACAGCGAGGCGGTGCTGTTCGGCAACATGGATACCTGGCTGATCTGGTGGCTGACCGGCGGCCCGGACGGGGGCGTGCATGTGACGGATGTGACCAATGCCAGCCGTACCATGCTCATGAATATCGAAACCCTGGACTGGGATTCCGATATGCTGGCGGCGTTGGGAATTTCACGGCAGATGTTGCCAGAAATCCGGTCTTCCAGTGAAATTTACGGATATACCGCACCTTCCGGTGTGTTTGGAGATAAAATACCCGTTGCCGGGGATCTGGGGGATCAGCAGGCGGCGTTGTTCGGCCAGACCTGTTTTTCACCCGGGGAAGCCAAAAATACTTACGGCACCGGATGTTTTATGCTTCTTAATACCGGTGAAAAAAGTGTGCAGTCCAAATTCGGGCTATTGACCACGGTGGGGTATAAAATCGGGGACCAGCCCGCGGTGTATGCCCTTGAAGGGTCTATTGCCATTGCCGGCTCCCTGGTTCAGTGGTTCCGCGACAACTTAGGGCTCATCAAAGAATCCCATGACATTGAGGATCTGGCCCGAACGGTCAAAGATAACGGCGGCATCTATTTTGTTCCGGCGTTTTCCGGGCTTTTTGCCCCGCACTGGCGCAGTGACGCCCGGGGGCTGATTACCGGGCTGACCCATTATATCCACAAGGGCCATATTGCCCGGGCCGTGCTGGAGGCCAGCGCGTTCCAGGCCCGTGAAATTTTTGAGGCCATGGAAAAAGATTCCGGGATTCATCTCACCACCCTGAAGGTGGACGGCGGTATGGTCGCCAATGAGCTGCTCATGCAGTTTCAGGCGGATATTCTGGACATTCCAGTGGTCTGCCCGAAAAACCGGGAAACGTCCGTGCTCGGCGCCGCATATGCCGCCGGTCTGGCCGTGGGGTTCTGGAAGGATCAGGTGGAGTTGAGACAGCATTGGGCTGTCCATAAAACCTGGGAAGGGAAAATGCCGGAGGCGACGCGAAACACCCTTTATGACGGCTGGATGAAGGCTGTCCGTCGGAGTTATGCGTGATAACCACCTGAAACTTAACTGAAACGTTAACTTTTTATATTTGACAGCATGGCTGCATAGTGGTATTGACTTAAATTTTTTTATTCCATATGATTGTTCCAAAGGTAACAGTAGTTGCAAAATTAAACAGTGTTTATTTGTTGCCGTCATGCGTGCTGGAGCGGATTTCCTGATGTCTGACCGAACTGAAAAATTTTCGGAAAATGTTTGCGGCAAGTACTACATTACAAAAGCCTGTATCGGCTGCACCCTCTGTTCCGTGATTGCCCCGGCAAATTTTATGGAAAACATGGACATGGAGCTGGCGGTCGGCCACTGCTACGTGTTCAAGCAACCGGAAAATGAAGCGGAAGAGGCCATATGCGAAGAAGCCATGGATATCTGCCCCGCGGGTGCCATTGGTAATAATGGATTAAATAATGAGCAATAGGAGGATACCGTGAAGCAAATTGTCAGTATCAGTCTGGGCAACAGCAAGGACGACTATGAATTTGTCGCAGAATTTATGGATCAGGAGTTCACCATCAAACGCATCGGCACGGACGGTGATGTGGATATGGCCGCTGACCTTCTGGAACAATGGGATTCTGAAGCAGATGCCATCAGCCTGGGAGGATTGAATTTTAATTATGCCATCGGCTCCAGCCGCGCCATTGAAAAGCAGACCAAAAAGGTGGAAGCCCTGAAATCGCGGATCACTTCTCCGGTTACCATCGGTGAAAAATTGCGGCGGGTATCTTTTGAATGGGCCATCCGCCATCTCCAGTTCAAGTTCGGCAATAATTATTTTAACCACACCAAAGTTTTGTTTTTGTCCGGCATGCTGAATTATAACATTGCCAAGGTGCTGTCCGAATATACAGACAACCTGACATTTGCTGATCCGTTATTTGAAAACGGGATTCCCAAATTCCTGAATTCCATGGATGATCTGGAAATGTACGCCAAAGGGGCCCATGATTTACTGGAGTGGGTGCCCAGCAAACGGTTCGCCGCGTCTGCCATGCCGCTCAGACAATGGAATGATTATGTCCGGAAAAAAGCCATTCAAAAGGCGAATATCTTGGTGGTGCCGAGCTATGATTTTTATGATTATCTCAAGGACTGCGGCCTTGAAGAGCTGGGCGGCAAGACCATTATCACGGCCACGGTGTATCAGGATCGACTGCAGTATCTCCAGGAGCGGGGCGTGGACGTGATTATCGACTGCACCCCGAAAATTTTGGAACAGGTGGTGGGATTCAATGTGCTGGAGGCCATGATTTCCGCAGCCCTGGAGGTTCCGCTGAATGAGATCAGCGAGGACGATCTCCTGGAAGTAATCAGCGAGCACAATATGGATCCCCGGGTGATTTATCCCCAGGGGGAATTTCGGCGGGTCAACCGGTTTGCTTTTGTGATTCATCCCCTGTCCCAGGAGCAGTTGAAAAAAGATCCCACCATTAAACTGGCTGCCCGGTACGGGCCATCCGGGTTCATGGATGCAGTGGAAAAAATAATGGCCTATTCCCCGCCGTTTGTCTATTCCAAGGTCACGGGCATTAAATCTCCCACTGGCGTAGAGGCGGAAGGCTGGCTGATCACGGTGGGCGGGACCCCAAAGCAGATGCTGGCCCACAGCGCGGAATTTACCTACAAGCGCCTGCTCCAGGCCGCGAAAATGGCCAAGCGGTTGGGCGCACAGATTATGGGACTGGGGGCGTTTACCAAGGTCGTGGGCGATGCCGGCAAGACCGTGGCCAAGCTGGCAGATCTTCCCATTACCACCGGCAACAGTTACAGTGCTTCCGGCGCTCTCTGGGCAGCGGCGGATGCGGGCCGCCGCATGGGTCTCCTTAAAGTGGAAAAAGGGAAAAAACTTAAAGGCAATGCCATGGTGGTGGGTGCCACCGGGGCCATTGGTTCGGTGTGCTGCCGGTTGCTGGCCATGGCCTTTACTGATCTTTACTTGATTGACGTGCGGCATTCAAAACTGCTGGCCCTGAAGGAATCCATCCTGGATGAAACGCCCGATACCCACATCGAAATCTCCACCCGGGCCGACAAATATTTAGAAGACATGGATGTGATTGTGACGGCAACATCTGCCGGCGGCGGAAAAAGCGTGATCGATATCATGAAGGTAAAACCGGGGTGTATTATCACGGATGTGGCGCGGCCCCTGGACCTGAGCGCCGAAGATGTAGCCAAAAGGCCGGATGTGCTGGTGATTGAGTCCGGAGAAATTCTGTTGCCCGGTAAAAACGTGGAGATGAAGGATATCGGGCTGCCCCCCAAAGTGGCCTATGCGTGTCTGGCGGAAACCATTGTGCTGGCGTTGGAAGGGCGGTATGAGATTTTCACCATCGGCCGGGAAATAGAATGGCAGAAGGTTAAGGAAATCTACAAGCTGGGCATTAAACACGGCATGAAGCTCGCGGCCATTTCCGGCGTGAACGGGGTGTATTCGGACGCGGATATCGCAGAAGTGGCCCGGCTTGCCATAGAGGCCCGGAAGGCAAAAGGTGTTGCCTCGCCCAAAAAGAAACGCTCTGCAAGTTGAGTGTATTGCGAAACATTACGCAATGGGGTTGTAATTAAAAAAAGTTGGATTGAGACGGCAAAGAAGAAAGCGCTGCCAATTTTAGAAAATTGGCGCGGCGCGCGAATTCCTGGTCCCGTCAAGGCGGGATACTTGCCCTACGCTGAACTATCGAGGGATGAAGTCCAGCAAAGAATTGGGACTTTTTGCGAAGCCGTTCATCAGTCTGGAAAAAATATAACCTGGAGATGTCCATGATTATCGGTTTTGTTCAGACAAAAGGCGGCACCGGCAAGAGTACTTTGGCCGTTAATACGGCATTTTCCGGTTATATGAACAAAAAGTTCGGCTCCATTGCGCTGGTTGAACTGGACCCCCAGGGTACGCTGAAAAGCTGGTGGGAGGAGCGTGATGAGCTGGGATGTGACCCGGGCAATGTGTCTTTTCATCATATTTCAAGCACCCAGAAAGAAGTTTTTCAGCAGGGGATTAAATCCATTTCCGACTATAACGAATTGATGGTCATGGACATTCCAGGGGAAGGCACCGGTAAGCTGCACACCCGTTTTGCCTGTGCCTACTGCGATTTAGTCATCGTTCCCATGCGGATGTCCACCAATGATGAATCTGCTTTTATGAATAATCTCTATCCCATTATTAAAGAGATTGTTCGGGCGGTACCGGAAAAGCGCGGTCAGTTTTATGTGCTGCCGGTGTTTGTCCATCCCCTTCAGAACTGGCAGAATTGTTTTGATTACTTTGCGGACGTCCTGCCGCATCAGGTGGCATGTCTGCCGGTGGTGTTTCCGGCCCGGTCCGTGTATGAGAATTACAACCGCAAGGGCCTGAATCTCAACGAGTACGCAAAGCTGGTGGAATCCAATAAAAAGTTGACCAGGCAGGCGGAAAAAGCCATCGAAGATATCGAAAAAATATGTAAAACCATCGTAACCATCGGGAAGGTGAATTATGGCGCCAACTGAAAAAAATGAAAAAAAAGTGGAGCGGGCATTTGAAGTTATTGACCGGCTGGAAAAAAATGAAAAAAAAATGGCCGATGCCAAGCATGATCCGGGTGCATCCAAAAAGAAGAAAATGAAAAAACGCTCTGGTCTGAAGTTTCGCTTTTCAATGGATGCGGTGATTTCCGATCAGGACAGAAAGGGCTTGGCCGGGGAAGATTTTCACACCGGTGAATCCAATCTCTTGAATTTCAATATCACCCTGCCGTATGTGTGGCGGATTCCGGTCATCGGCCCGGCAGCCCTGAAAATTATCCGTCGGGTCCAGTCGGACGATTACCAGGAATCCATTAAGGATATTCTGCGGTCCCTTAAGAAAAAGAAGCCGTTGTAGTAAGCTCGAAGCTCAAAGGTGAAAGCTCAAAGCGGAAAGGGCGAAGGGCAGAGCTGAAAGGCGGTAGCATTCTCAGAGCCGTGACCGTGAGGGAGCGGTAACCTGGAAATTCATTTTGTGCATCCAAGTCATTCGATTTATTTAAAAACATAAATTTGTCTTGGATTGTTAAAGAGACTAAAATGAAACTAAAAGTGATTATCCATGAAGCTGAAGAAGGCGGATACTGGGCTGAAGTGCCTGCCATTGCTGGGTGCGCAACACAAGGGGAAAATTTCCATGAGTTGTTGCATAATCTTTATGAAGCGGTGGAGGGTTGTTTATCGGTAGATGTCCAGAACATTGCTGTTTCCAAAACAGATAAAGTGATGGAGATTGCTGTTTGAAAGCAATCAGCGGCAAACAGTTTTGCGGTATTCTGGAATTAAAAGGATGGCAGTTGAAACGCATTAATGGCAGTCATCATATTTATGTCAGGGAGGGCAATCCGGTCCGTTTATCTATTCCCGTCCACGGAAACACACCATTAAAGGTGGGCTTGCAAAAACATATGATGAAACTGGCTGGAATCCAGGATTCCGACTTGTAAATAGAAATTGTCAAATCAAAATAATGCCTTCGCCTGTTTCGGCGACGAACCAACAGAAAAAAGTGTAACCATGCGATTCGGGAATTATGAATGCTTTACCGTGGAACTGGATTCTTTCCTCCTGGACGGCGGGGCCATGTTCGGTGTGGTGCCCAAGGTGCTGTGGGAGAAGAAAATCCCTGCGGACGATGCTAACCGGATTCCCATGCGGTCCCGGTCCCTGATTGTCCGGGGCGGTGGCCGGGTGATCCTGGTAGATACCGGTGTCGGGGATAAGCTTTCGGATAAATTAAAAAAGATTTATGATATCCAGACGCCTGCCGGTTCCATGGCAAAACGGCTCGCACCGTTTGGGTTGCGAGTGGAAGACATTACCGATGTGATTCTCACCCATCTTCATTTCGACCATGCCGGCGGCTCCACGGTTGATTTGGACGATGCGGTAGTGCCCGCGTTTCCCAACGCTGTCTACTATATGCAGCAGGATCAGTGGGATGTGGCTGCCAATCCGTCTGTTCGGGACCGGTCCAGCTATCTGCCGGAAAATTATATGCCGCTTTTGGATCATGGTGTGCTGAGAATCCTGGACGGTCCGGCAGAAGAATTTTTTGACGGCATCGATCTCATTGTTACCCACGGCCATACCCGGGGCCAGCAGCATCCGTTGATTAAAGGCAGGGAAACCTCCCTTTTTTACTGCGGAGACCTGATCCCCACGTCCGCCCATGTGCCCACAGCCTGGCACATGGGATATGACAATGAGCCGCTGATCATTATGGATGAAAAAGACGCCATACTGGCAAGGGCATTTGCCGGGAACTGGATTTTATGTTTTGAGCATGATCCCGTGGTGGCGGCTGCCGGCATTCAAAAGGAGAATGGCCGGGTAGTGGCGGGGCCGGCGGTGACACTTTAAAATTACGAATTTGTAGGAAGCCGTCATTCATGACGTTCCGGCAAAGAGATGCCGTGCATCTGCCGATATTCTTTTATCAGCTCCAGCCAGTGCTGGAATAGAGCGGGAAGCTGCGGTTTGCTGGCGGTTTTTGCCCGCTCCATTCTGACTTTCAGATCTGCAACATCTTCCAGAATTTCTTTTCGCTCCGGAAATTTTTCCATCAAATGCCGGTAGATTTCATTGGCCTTGTCATAACGTCCCTGATCCGCGTAAAGTTTGGCAAGGGGCCGGGTATATCGGTGGGATGGTGTTTCCGGTGGTGTATTCACTGATCATCCTTTTTTTCTGTAAATTTAAAGACAATTTCATCTTTGGCAATCATTTTTAGTTTTTCCCGGGCAATGCTTTCGACAAACGCGGGATCTTCTTTCATCCGCTTGATTTTGCGGTGCATTTCAAGATTTTTTTCCTGGAGCAGTTTATTCTCGGCTTTCAAGGCGGCCAGTTCCTGTTTCATGGCATTCAGTTCGAGAAGCCCCTTGTCCCCGAGAACAATCAGCACGGTATAACCGGCCAGAACCAGCAGGGCAAAGAAAAAAGCCATCCTCAGACGCAATGGATTCACAAAAACAGATTATCCTTTTTTAATAAGCATGATCAGTTCGGTCAGTTCCCGGTGCCTGAAGAGACCGGCACTCAAAATGAAAACCAGAATGCCGCCGGCAACACCGACACAGACAATTCCGGCCACAGCAAGAGTTGATGATGAGTTGGTTGGTGCGGCCAGGCCCATCAGTACCTGCAGACACAGACCCATAATGGCAGAACATACCACGGATTTGGCCACAGACTCAACGATCTTTTTCCAATTCACATTATCCAGTTTTTTGTCGAGCGCCATGATCAGCAACGAGAAATTGATCATGGAAGCAAGAGCTGCGGCAAGGGCCAGGCCCCCATGGGCCATGGGTTTCATGAGCACAAGACACAGGACGATGTTTGCGGAAACAGAAACCACTCCCATGGCAACCGGTGTTTTTGTGTCCCCGAGGGCGTAAAACACGGGCACCACGATCCGGACCGCGGAAAACGCCCACAACCCGCAGCAGAAATAGAGCAACGCGTCAGCGGTCATTTGCGCGCTGACCGGATCAAATGCGCCTCGTTTGAACAGCAGGGAAACGATGGGATGGCGCAGTAAAATGAGCCCGGTCATGGCCGGCAGGGTGATAAAAAAAATCAGCTTGATGGCATCGCTGAAAGTGTCACTTACCGCTTGCATGTCCCGGGCCGCCGCCTGCCGGGCGAGTCCGGGAAGAATGGCAACCGACATGGAAATAGCGAAGATGCCCAAAGGAAACTGCACCAGGCGGTCCGCGTAATAGAGCCAGGAAACGCTGCCCGCGGCAAGAAACGATGCCAGCAGGGTGCTCACGAGGATATTGATCTGATAAACGGCCGCACCGAAAACAGACGGCAGCATGAGGCGGCTGATCTTTTTGAGTGCCGGATGATAGATCCTTGCATGGCGCCAGAAAAAAAAACCGTTGTTGACGAGAAACGGGATCTGGAGCAGGAGTTGTAAAACACCGCCGATGATAACCCCCACTGCCAAGCCGATAACCGGCTCAGAAAGGAATGGCGAAAGAAAGAGCACTGCCGCGATAATGGAAAGGTTTAAGATGATTGGTGCAACGGCCGGTGCGGTAAAATGCCCCAGGGCGTTTAAAATGCCCATGGAAAGGGCCACCAGGCAGATAAAAAAGATATAGGGGAACATGATCCGGGTGAGAAGCACGGAGACGGCAAACTGGTCCCCGGTAAAACCCGGAGCAATGAGCCGCACAATGGCCGGTGCCGCAAGAATGCCGAAAACAGTTAAGATAACGAGAAGAACAGAGAGCATCCGGACCGCGGAGCGGGCCATTTCAAAGGCAGCGGCTTTTCCGTTTTCAGACATGTGCCGGGCGAAAACCGGAATAAAAGCCACCGTCAATGAGCCTTCTCCGAACAGCCGGCGGAACAGGTTCGGGAGCCGAAAGGCCACAAAAAAAGCGTCGGTTATCATACCGGCCCCGAAAAACCAGGCAATCACCATATCCCGGACAAAACCGAAAATTCGGCTGATCAGGGTAAAAAAGCCGACAATGCCGGCGGCTTTGGTAAACGCCTTTTTTTCAGTGGGCATAGAAATTTCTTGACACGACCGGGTGAATCGGTTATCAATTCCATTTATATTTTTTAAGAGAAACCGCATAAAGGAGTTTTAACATTGGCAAATCATAAATCCGCAGTAAAACGAAATTTACAGAACCAGAAACGGCGGCTTCGGAACCGTTCGGTCAAAACCCGCATTAAAGGGGCGGTAAAACAGATCGATCTTCTCGGAAAAGAAGGTGAGGCAACCACCACTGTTGCTGATGAATTAAATACCGCCAAATCGGTCATTGATAAAGCCGCCAAAAAAGGGGTTATCCATCCGCGGACCGCAGCCAGAAAAATATCCCGGCTGTCCAAAAAGGTCAACCGCATGACTGCGGCTTAATCGTCGTCGCATCATCTCCCCTGCATGGGAAATTTATCCCCGGGTTTCTTAGAAATTATCTGCTAAACGATAATAAATCCGCTCGGCAACGCGACTGGAAAGTGTTGCCAGAGCGGATTTTTTGTTGTTTTCCGTCTGGGCCTTGTCAGAGCTTACCGTATACGTTTTATAAGCGGTAATGGCATTATCAGACCACAAAAGCGCCCCCGCAGCACTGGTTAATCGGACAGCAATGGTCGCCTGGAGCCGTCGCTCCGCCGAGGTTTGTGCGGTGAGGTGAGAAATGGTCGTGCTGCTCACGGATTTGATGGTGCCGGTGAGCCCTGCATCCGCACGTGAAGGGTCCACCAGCCGCCGGCTGCCAAACCGTGTGAACTGATAGATCAGGTCGTTGGCAATGTAAGTTTCAAAACCGGTTTCCCCGCTTTTATTTTCAAAAACACCGATATAAATCGTTTCCACGCCGCCGGGCAAGTCCCCGCTGCCGGAAAACCGGTATCCGCAGGCAGCGGTTGCCGCGCATAGAAGGAATAAGATAACGGTTCTTAAGTGGCGACAGCGCAACACAGAATTTCGACTTCCGGATAAATACATTTTTAAAAACCATTTCTCGCGCAGAGGCGCTGGGCTCACAGAGAAAAAAACCCACGTCTTTGCGCCTCTGCGGGATAAAAAATATTAAGGACCGGGATTCTTTATTTGTGAATACAGCGGCAAAAATGCCTTCATCAACTTTTTCGTGCTTTACTTTTGGGGTTCTGTAACAAAAAACAAGAAAATGAACCAGTTTATAATGACCACTGTATACTGGAGGCGGTTTTTCAGTAAAAGGTGTCACTGTTCAGGTGCCCGTTTTTAGATTCCGGAAAAAGCGACGCTGACACCCGACACCTAAAATCTGAAACCTGCAACCTGAAACATGAAACCATTATTAAAAACCTGTCCCATGGGTTATGGGCTCCATGCGGTGGCTTTTTAAGGCGCCGTTAAAATTAAACCACAATATTCACCAGCTTGTTTTTGACCACAACAATCTTTTTGATGGTTTTGCCATCGATAAACCGCTGGACATTATCGTCCGCAAGGGCCTTCTCTCTGGCAACGGTATCGTCTGCATCCGCATCGACCGTAAATTTTCCTCTCAGTTTGCCGTTGACCTGAGCTACCATGGTTACGGTGTCCGCCACCAGGGCATCCTCCCGGAATGCCGGCCAGGGGGTGTTTGCAAGGCTTGCGCTTTCATTGCCCAGGGTTTCCCACAATTCTTCGGCAAAATGCGGCACAATGGGGGAAAGCAGCAGAATCATGGATTCCACCGCTTTTCTGATGACGCCGGCAGTCTCTTTGTGGCCGGAATCAAGATCCATGGTGTACATCAGGTTCACCAGTTCCATGACCGCGCTGATGGCGGTATTGAAATGAAACCGGTCTTCAATGTCTGAGGATACTTTTTGAATGGTCTGATGGGTTTTCTGGAAAAGTTTTTTCAGGTCTTCGTCCAGATCCGTCATGTCACCGTCAAACGGGGCCGCATCCGCGATTTTCATTTCCACGTCCTGGACCAGCCGCCAGATCCGGTTTAAAAACCGGAAACAACCGTCCACCCCTTGCTCACTCCATTCCAGATCCCGCTCCGGCGGTGCGGCAAAGAGGCAGAAGAGGCGAACCGTGTCCGCCCCATATGCGTCAAGCAGGGTGTTGGGGTCAATGACGTTTTTTTTGGATTTGGACATTTTTTCCACCCGGCCCACGGTGACCGGTGCCCCGCATTTGGTGCAGACATATCCGTCTTTTTCCGGGCGGGCTTCCTCGGGAAACAGAAATCCGTGTTCCGGACAGGACAGGGTCTCTTTGCACACCATGCCCTGGGTCAGCAGCCGGGTAAAGGGCTCTTTGTAGGCCACCATGTTCAGATCGTTGAGCACCCGGGTGAAATACCGGGAATAAAGCAGATGCAGCACCGCATGTTCCACCCCGCCGATATACTGGTCTACCGGCATCCAGTAGTCCACGGCGGTTTTGTCAAACATGGCGCTGTCGCATTGCGGGCTGCAATAGCGCTCAAAATACCAGGAAGATTCCACAAACGTGTCCATGGTATCGGTTTCCCGGCGGGCCGGCTTGCCGCATATCGGACAGGTAGTGTTGATGAATGCGTCCAGCTTGGAAAGGGGGGAGCCGCCCCCTTCCAGAAGATCGACATTTTCCGGCAGGATCACGGGCAGATCTTCTTCCGCCACCGGCACAATGCCGCAGCTGTCACAGTGAATCATGGGCACGGGCGTGCCCCAGAACCGCTGCCGGGAAATGCCCCAGTCCCGGAGTCGGAAACTGACTGCCCGCTTGCCAAGATTGTTGGCTTCCAGGTAATCCGCGATTTTTTCCTGGGCCGCAATGTTGTCCAACCCGTCAAACTGCAGGGAATTTACCATAACCCCCCGGCCGGTGTAGGCTTCGGTTTTGGCAACGTTCTCAAGGGCCATATTGTCCGGCGTGATTACCACAATAATGTCCAGGCCGTATTTTTGGGCAAATTCAAAATCCCGCTGGTCATGGGCAGGCACGGACATGACCGCGCCGGTGCCGTATTCCATGAGCGCGAAATTGGCCGCATATACCGGCATGCGTCGTCCGGTCAGGGGATTAATGCAGTAAGCACCGGTGAACACCCCTTCCTTTTCATAGGTTTCAATGGTCTGGCTGGAGCGGTTCTCCGCGGCCATCCGTTCCTGAAAGTCGGCAATGGCCTGGGCCTGGGACGTGTTTCTGGATAGTATTTCCACCATGGGGTGCTCCGGTGCCAGACACATAAAAGTGGCGCCCAAGACCGTGTCGTGCCGGGTGGTGAATACCGTAATGGTCTGATCGGAGTCTTCGACAGCAAAATGGATTTCCGCGCCCGTGCTTTTGCCGATCCAGTTTTTCTGCATAGTGGTGACCTTGTCCGGCCACCCCGGCAACTGGTCGCAGAAATCCAGCAAATCCTGGGCATAATCCGTGATTTTGAAAAACCACTGGGAGAGTTTTTTCTGGCGCACCGGCTTGCCGCATCGCCAGCAGGCACCGGCTTCCACCTGTTCATTGGCCAACACGGTCTGGCAGGGATCGCACCAGTTCACATAGGATTCCTTGCGATACGCCATGCCTTTTTGAAACATCCGGATGAACAGCCACTGCTCCCACCGGTAGTATTCCGGGGTGCAGGTGGTGACCTCCCGGTCCCAGTCATAGCTGAAACCCAGTTGTTTCAACTGGCGTTTCATGTATTGGATGTTCTCATAGGTCCAGGCTGCGGGCTGGGTGTTGTTGGCAATGGCCGCGTTTTCCGCGGGCATGCCAAAGGCGTCCCATCCCATAGGGTGCAGCACATTATACCCTTTCATGGTTTTATACCGGGCCACCACATCTCCGATGGTGTAGTTCCGCACATGCCCCATGTGGATTTTGCCGGAGGGGTAGGGAAACATTTCCAGAAGATAATATTTTTTTCGGGAGGGGTCTTCCGTCACTTTAAACTGCCGGTTTTCCGCCCACCGGGCCTGCCATTTGGGCTCTATGGTTTTCGGGTTGTATCGGTGTTCCATTTTCCGCTTAAAAATCCTTTTTAATGATAGAAGATCAGAAAATTAATGGGTAAATAAATTGTGAATCCTTTTGCCATAATCCAGGGGAAAGATCAAGATATAAGCGTGGAGGTCGAAGTTCAAAGCTTGAAGCTGAAAGCTCAAAGCTCGTAGGGGAAAGGAAAAAGGGGAATATGCATCCACTGTTTTGGTCTTCTGGCTTTCAGCTTTCACCTTCTGGCTTTCAGCTATTTTTCATGCAACCTGCTAAAATCAAAAATTATTTGACTTGGCGCTGCCAATTTCATATTTAGAATACTGCTTTTGCTAACGTTATCCGACAAGGCGTTTTTCGCCAACGGCCAAAAAGTGCAGTCTTCTTTTAAACGAGCGGCCGGTGACAACACCTTGTGTCCAGTGCGCCTTTTAATGGCGACAATCATTATATGCAGGGAAATTTATGAGCGTTAAAATTTTGATTAATTCGGTGGATACGGAAGAATGCCGTATCGCCAAAGTACAAAACAACCGGCTGGAAGAATTTCACATCGAAACCGCGGCCCGGGAAATCACCCAGGGAAATATCTATAAAGGCGTTGTCTCCCGGGTGGAACCCAGCCTTCAGGCGGTGTTTGTGGATTATGGGGTTGAAAAAAACGGTTTTCTTCAAAAACATGAAATTCATCCGGATTATTTTATTGATGATCCTTCCGGCGGGCAGTCGTTGAAGACCATCATTAAAAACGGTCAGGAACTCATGGTGCAGGTCACCAAGGAACCGTTTATGAAAAAAGGGGCCATGCTCACCACATTTATTTCATTGCCCGGACGCAACGTCGTACTGATGCCGGGGAGCAAAAATGTGGGGGTGTCCCGAAAAATCGAGGACGAAGCCGAGCGCAAGCGCATTAAGGAAACCATGGCCAAAATGCTGCCCGAAGGGTTTGGCGTGATTGTCCGCACCGCCGGCCAGGAATGCACCAAGACAAATTTGTCCAAGGAATTCCGGTATCTGATGCGGTTGTGGAAAAATATTAAAAAAGGGGTCAATGATCCGGCCCCGGTGTTGCTGCACAAAGAGCGCACCCTGGCCCAGCGAGTGATCCGGGATTATTTTACGCCGGATATCACGGAAATCCTGATTGATGATGAACTGGTGTACAATGAAACAAGGGAATTCATTAAAATGATTTCCCCTCAGCATCAGAAAATTGTCAAACGGTATAAAGCGGACAAACCGATTTTTTCAAAGCATCAGCTCGAAGACCAGATTGCCTCGATTTTTGAAAACCGGGTAACGCTGAAGTCCGGGGGATCCATTGTCATCGAACAGACCGAAGCGCTGGTTTCCATTGATGTCAACTCCGGAAAGGCCACCCAGAAAAAAAATGTGGAGGAGACTGCGGTGCAGACCAACCTGGAAGCGGCTGAAGAAGTCGCCCGCCAGCTGCGGCTGCGGGATTTTGGCGGCCTGATTGTCATTGATTTTATTGATATGCGGGATCGCAAAAACCGGGCAAAAATTGAAAAGGCCATCAAAGCAGAACTCAAAAGCGACAAAGC
The DNA here is from genome assembly GCA_963675805.2 of Desulfobacterales bacterium. GTDB lineage: Bacteria > Desulfobacterota > Desulfobacteria > Desulfobacterales > Desulfosalsimonadaceae > SURF-3. The sequence continues at coordinate 326,234 of CAXXNU010000019.1, forward strand.
CCGCACCAAAGTCGGCCGGCTGTCCGCCTTTGGTTTGCTTGAAATGTCCCGGCAGCGCATCCGGCCGTCCATCCAGTTTATCAATTCCCAGCCTTGCAAACGCTGCCGCGGAAAAGGGGTGGTGCCGTCAGTGGAATCTCTGGGCCTCAATTTTCTTCGGCGGCTGCGTCTGGAAACCCTTAAAGAGGGGGTTGCCAGCATCAAGGGATATGTTCCGACGGAAGTGGCAGCATATCTGCTGAACCGGAAGAAAAAAGAACTCCTGGATCTTGAAATTCGGCGGGATGTTTGCATTACCATTGAGGCGGACCCGGCTTTGATCCCGGGCGAAGGCAATATCGTAAGGGAGTAGGGGGGAGTTCAAGGCTCAAAGTTCAAAGGTGAGAGTTCAAGGCTCAAGGGTTACAGCGGGAAGGCTGAAAATGGATAGTTAAATCCTTCCGTCATTCCGGCAATCCGTTAGCCGGAATCCAGGGAAAAGCGCAAATCTCAAAGCGTCAGGGAGTCCCAAACAGACGGGACACCCTGACCTACGATTTTGTAGGTCAGGACGCGCGAAGTGTTCCCTGACACGTTCACGACGCTACACCTCGCTATTAACCGTGGCCTGGCTTGGTTATGGTAAGCCTTTTGGGGATTATAAACCGTGGAGCGCCAGCGACATTCCTTATTCGACGTTCAATGGTGGACGTTTGGTGTTCATGTTCATGTGTTGCGGAATTCCAAATGCGAGAACCAATTTAACCTGAGCCGTTAAAGAAGTATTTGACCCCATCGTTATTTTCAAGTATTGAGAAAGCGGTTTCATCGGTTCCAAGAGTTGAAACAAAGCCCGGTTATTTTTATATAACCGGTTAATTTTATTAAGAAGAGGGAGGTTATTTGTGATTAATACGGCATATGCCATGGGTCAGGCGGCAGCACCGGGAGGCGGGGCCGCCGGCGGCGGTTTTGGCGCGTTTATTCCCATTATTTTAATGTTCGTGATTTTTTATTTTCTGTTGATCCGGCCCCAGCAAAAAAAGGCCAAACAGCATCAGGAAATGATCGCCAACCTGAAAAAAGGGGATCGGGTGATCACCAGCGGCGGCATCCACGGGCAGATCACGGCGTTGGATGAAAATACCGTGACCCTGGAGATTGCGGAAAAAGTCCGGATCAAGGTGACCCGCAGCACTCTTGCCGGGTTGAATAAATAGAAAAGCATACGAGCACTTTAGATAAGAAAGGACAATGGCATTGAAAGATTTTTCCTGGCGCATTCCGGTGGTGGGACTGGTATTGATTGTGGCTGTTATTTACGTCATCCCGACGTTTAAACCGGGATGGTGGCCGAACAAGCAGATTAACCTGGGACTTGACCTTCAAGGCGGCATGCATCTGGTTCTGGAAGTGCAGACGGAAAAAGCCGTTGAAAGCACCCTGGAGCGTATCCGCAATGAACTCCGGGGGTATCTCCGGGATGATCAGATCCGGCACAAAGGGATCACTTATTCCGGGAAAAAAGCGCTTTCCATAAAGCTTTTGGATGCCGCGGACAAGGATAAGATTAAAAATCTGCTGGAAAAAAATTACAGCGACGTCAAAATCCTGTCCAGTGCCATGGAAGGAGACATCCAGACTGTCAAAATCGGGTTAACGGATGAATGGGCCGGGCAGATCAAGAAACAGGCCACGGAACAGGCCCTTGAAACCATCCGGAACCGGATTGACCAGTTCGGCGTCACAGAACCGGATATCCGGATTCTGGGAGAACGACGCATTCAGATCCAGCTGCCCGGCATCCAGGATACGGAACGGGCCAAGGAACTGATCGGAAAGACCGCCTTGCTGGAATTCAAATTGCTGGATGATGAACATGACCTGGCATCGGCCCTTGACGGGAATGTGCCGCCCGGCAGTGAAGTGCTGTATGAGGCGGTGGATGCGGAAACCGAGGCGGCGGCTGCCCGGAAACAGCCGTATCTGGTGAAAAAACAGACGCTCTTGACCGGCGAATATCTCACCGACGCCCGGGTACAGATTGATTCCCAGTTCAACGAGCCCTATGTGGCCATTGATTTTGACCGCAAAGGCGCCAAATTATTTGAACGCGTCACCGGTGAAAATGTTAAAAAGCGGCTGGCCATTGTCCTGGACAATAAGGTCTATTCCGCGCCCACCATCCAGGAAAAAATTCCTGGCGGCAGCGCTCGCATCACCGGGAGTTTCAACACCCAGGAAGCCCACGACCTGGCCATTGTGCTAAGGGCCGGGTCTCTGCCTGCACCTGTTGAAATTATTGAAGAAAGAACCGTGGGCCCGTCTCTGGGACATGACTCCATCAGCAAAGGGCTTTACTCCATGGTGGTGGGAGGGATTCTGGTATTGATTTTCATGGTTTTTTATTACAAAGGCGCGGGATTGGTTGCGGACTTTGCCCTGATCCTGAATATCCTGCTGATTGCCGGGGGGCTTGCCGCGTTTCAGGCGACCCTCACCCTGCCGGGTATTGCCGGTATTATCCTTACCATCGGCATGGCCGTTGATGCCAATGTATTGATTTTTGAACGTATCCGGGAGGAGCTGCGGCTCGGCAAAACGCCGATTGCGGCGGTCAGCACGGGTTTCGACCGCGCCAGTCTCACCATTCTGGATGCCAATGTCACCACCCTGATTGCGGCCCTGGTGCTGTTTCAATTCGGCACCGGCCCGGTAAAAGGGTTTGCCGTGACCCTGAGTCTGGGGGTGCTGGCCAGTGTTTTTACGGCGCTGGTAATTTCCCGGCTCGTTTTCGACTATCTGTATATTTCCATTCGCGTAAAATCTCTGAGTATTTAAAAAGGAATGCATTGATGGAGTTCATTAAACCCGGAATCAATCTGAATATCATCGGAAAACGTAATATTGCGTTCGCGTTTTCCGCCCTTCTTATCCTGATCAGCATCGGTTCCCTGATTTATCATGGCGGACCGCATTATGGAATTGATTTTGCCGGCGGCACCATTATCCAGATTAAATGTAAAGGGCCGGTAACCATCGAAAACATCAAAACCGGCCTTGCTGAAGTGGGGCTTGAGGGATCAGCGGTCCAGCAGTTTGGGCAGGTCAAGGACAATGAATTTCTGATCCATACCAATCAGACCCTGATTACGGATCAGGGTTTTTCAGATGAAGTAAAAAATGCAGTGGCAGCGTCCACAGGGGCGGAAACTGAAATTCGCCGGGTGGAAATGGTTGGCCCCCAGGTGGGCAAGGATCTTCAGTCAAAAGCGCTGTTTGCCCTTTTTTATACTCTGCTGTTCATTACCATTTATATTTCCGGCCGATTTGAATTCAAATGGGTGCTGAGCGGGATCATGGCCGTGGCCCTGATCGGTGCGGTCTATTTCTTTTCTCTTTTCAACGTCAGTATCCCAATACTCATTTTGGTGGCGCTCATCGTCACCCTGCTCCTGTTCTGGCAGCTCCGGCTGAAATACGCCATGGGCGCAGTGGTGGCCCTTCTTCATGATGTGGTGATTACGGTGGGACTGTTTTCCATTCTGGATATTGAATTTTCCCTGCCCATTGTGGCGGCCCTGCTGACCATTATCGGCTATTCATTGAATGACACCATTATCGTATACGACCGGATCAGGGAAAATCTGAAGCGGTATAACCGTCTGGCCATCGATGACATCATCAATAGAAGCATCAATGAAACCCTGAGCCGGACGATTCTGACTTCCGGCACCACCCTGATCGTACTATTGTCCCTGTTTTTTCTGGGCGGTGACATTATTCATGATTTTTCCCGTGCCCTGATCGCTGGCATTGTGGTGGGAACTTATTCATCCATTTATGTGGCCAGCCCGGTCCTCTTGTTTCTTAAGGACGATACCGCCGGGGGAGGGGCGGCGAACGCAGCGTGATAGACTGAAACTCAAAGCCGAAAGCTGAAAGCGCAAAGGGAAAAGAATGAAGAATGAAGACTGAAAGGATAAATCCTTCCGTTATTCCGGCATTCTGTTAGCCGGAACCCTGGAAAAAAACTGAAAGCTCGAAGGGAAAAGCTGAAAGGAAAAGGATTTTTTAAATGCGGTTTGGTTTTGAAGATCTGAATGTCTGGAACCGGGCTACTGAATTTGCCGTTGAAATAATAAATATTATCGAAAAAATCGAAACCGGGCGAAAACATTTTCGCTTATTTGAACAGCTTGAAGCCGCTGTCACATCTGTTCCCATGAATATTGCCGAAGGGAAAGGCCGGTATTCTTCAAAAGAATTTATCCATTTTTGTTTCATTGCGCGTGGATCTTTGTATGAAACCATCACACTTCTTGAAATTTTTAAGCGGAAAGGCTGGATACCGGAGAAAGAATTTGTGGAATTAAAATCAGAAGCAATTGAAATCGCATCTATGCTGAAAGGCCTGATTAACTCTTTAAAATAATATTTTTTTTTCCGCTTTTAGCTTTCCGCTTCGAGCTTTGAACTACAATCATTCACCTTTAAACTTTGAGCTTTCAGCTTTCAGCTTCGAGCTTATTTATCCCCATGACCCCCATTCACTCCTGGCTCGCTCTTAAAACCGTTCCCGGCGTTGGAAACTATCTTTACAAGCGCTTGATGGAAGTGTTTGGTGAGCCGGCCGATGTATTTTGCGCAAAAAAATCCGATCTCATGGCCGTCGACGGGGTGAGCGGCCGGGTGGCGGATGCGATTCTCTCCTTCCGGTTTTCAGACGAGATTGAAAAAGAGATCGAACTTTCCAGAAGACAGGGGTTTCGCATTATCCCCTTTTCAGACCCTGAATACCCGCCCCTGCTGCGGCACATCCCCGATCCGCCCCCTTATCTTTATGTCAACGGGTGTCTTGAATATACGGATCACAGTGTGGCCATGGTAGGGTCGCGCAGTGCGTCTAGGTACGGCATTTCCATGGCCCGGCGGCTCAGCCGGGATCTTGCCGTAAAAGGGCTGCCCATTGTTTCCGGCATGGCCCGGGGGGTGGATTCTGCCGCTCATGAGGGCGCGATTTCCGGCCATGGCAAAACCTATGCGGTTCTGGGCAGCGGTCTGGGCGTGATTTATCCGCCGGAAAACCGAAAACTGTTTCACGCGATTTCTGAAAATGGTGCGGTAATATCGGAATTTCCCGTTATGGAACCGCCCAATGCCTATAATTTTCCGGCCCGCAACAGAATTATTGCGGGCATGTCTTTAGGAACCATCGTGGTGGAGGCTGCCCAGAAAAGCGGGTCATTGATTACCGCCCGCCTGGCGGCTGAGCAAAACCGGGAAGTGTTTGCGGTGCCGGGCAATATTAATTCCGCCAAAAGCACGGGCGCCCATAATCTGCTGAAACAAGGGGCCAAGCTGGTGGCCTGCGCCCAGGATGTGATCGAGGAATTTTATCAGTTTCAGGAAAATCCAGGCGTGGAGGTGGCCGGAATAGAAAGCCCTTCGCACTCAGACCGGGAACCACCGGATTCCCCGGCGACGCCAAAACCGGGTTCAGGACATTTGACAAATGAGGAATCTCTGGTATATGACACCCTTGACGCCTATCCCCTGCATATTGACGAACTGAGTCGGAAAACCGGCCTGAATGTGGGCCGGCTGTCGGTGGTGTTGTTAAATCTGGAATTAAAGGGACTGGTCGTTCAGAGTCCTGGAAAATATTTCAATCATGCCTGAGCGCGTCAGGCATCCATTTTTTTATGTGAGGAAAAGATTTGAGTAAACCGCTGGTAATTGTAGAATCTCCCACCAAGGAACGATCATTAAAAAAATACCTGGGCAACCAGTACAAGGTGACATCCACTGTGGGTCATATCAAGGATCTGCCGGAAAAAGAGATCGGCATTGACGTGGACCACGATTTTATGCCCCAATACGTCACCATCAAAGGCAAGCAGAAAGTCATCAAAAGCCTGAAAAGCGCGGCCGGTGATTCAGATGATATTTATCTGGCCCCGGACCCGGACCGGGAAGGGGAGGCCATTGCCTATCATACCGCGGATGTTCTGAAAAAAAAGGGCCGCCGGTTTCACCGGGTCCTGTTTCATGAAATCACCAAAAAAGGGGTCCAGGAAGCCCTGGCCATGCCCCAGGATCTGAACCTGAATAAATACAAGGCCCAGCAGACTCGCCGCATTCTGGACCGCCTGGTGGGATACCAGATTTCACCGGTGCTGTGGAAAAAAGTGAAATACGGGCTGTCTGCGGGCCGGGTTCAGTCCGTGGCGGTGCGGATTATCTGCGAACGGGAGCGGGCCATTCAAGCATTTGAGCCGGAAGAATACTGGTCTGTCACCGCGCTGCTGCAAGGGGACGCGCCGCCGGAATTTTCCGCCAAACTCGTCAAAAAAGACGGGAAAAAAATTAAGATTGCCAGCCAGGCAGAAGCAGACACGGTGTTGTCGGATTTGTCCGGCACGTCCTGGATTGTGGATGAAGTAAAAAAGAAAACCGTCCGCCGCAATCCGTATCCTCCGTTTATCACCAGTAAGCTTCAGCAGGAAGCCATTCAGAAATTGCGGTTTTCCGCCAAAAAAACCATGGTGGTGGCCCAGCAGCTTTATGAAGGCATTGACCTGGGAGAAGGGGAGTATGTGGGGCTCATTACCTATATGCGGACGGACTCCATCCGGATCGCCGAAGACGCAGCCCTTGAAGCACTGGATCTGATCAAGGAAAAATTCGGCCCGGAGTATGCCCTTTCCAAACCCCGGGCATTTAAAAATAAAAATAAGGCCCAGGATGCCCATGAAGCCATCCGCCCTACGTCGGTGTATCAAACCCCTGAGAAGGTGTCCCGGTTTTTAAATAAAGATCAGCTGGCCCTTTACCAGTTGATATGGAAGCGGTTTATGGCCTCCCAGATGGCCCAGGCCCTGATCGATCAGAATTCCATTGCCATCAAAGCCGGCGACTACACGTTTTCCGCCACTGGCTCCACCATCCGGTTTCCCGGGTTTATGGCCCTTTACCTCACCGCAGATGACGAGGAAAAGGATGCTAAGGGCGGGGAAAAAGCCATCCTTCCGGACCTTTCTGAAAAAATGCCGCTTCAATTGAAAAAGATTGATCCCAAACAGCATTTTACGGCTCCGCCACCCCGGTTTTCAGAAGCGTCTCTGGTCAAGGAGCTGGAGGAAAACGGCATCGGCCGGCCCAGCACCTATGCGTCCATTCTTTCCACCATTCGGGACAAAGGATATGTGGAGTTTATCAAAGGTTATTTCCGGCCCAGCGAACTAGGGTTTATTGTCAGCGATTTGTTGGTGGAGAATTTTCCGGATATTTTAAGTGTGGATTTTACGGCCAAAATGGAAAACGATCTGGACCGGGTGGAGACGGCGGAAGCCGACGCTCTCGCGATTTTATCCAGGTTTTATGAAACCTTTGAAAAACGGCTGGCATCCGCGTCTGACCACATGCTGAGCGTCAAGGGCGTTGGCGTGCCCACAAACCAGCCCTGTCCGTTGTGCGGCAAGGAGCTCCATATCAAAGTGGGAAAAAACGGGCCGTTCCTTGCCTGCGAGGGCTATCCGGAGTGCCAGTATTCCCGGAACTACGTGCGGGATGAAAAAGGCAATATCACGGCCCTGGAACCGGATCATGAAGCCGCCGAAGGAGAAGTCTGCGACGTGTGCGGCCGGCCCATGGTGGTCCGGCAAGGTCGATTTGGCGATTTTCTGGCCTGTTCCGGGTATCCGGAATGCAAAAAAACCCGGTCTCTGGTCTCAAAAACCGGCGCGGCATCCACCGGCGTCAAATGCCCGGAAAAAGACTGCGACGGCGAACTGGTGGAACGCACTTCTAAACGGGGCAAAGTCTTCTACGGATGCAGCCGGTTCCCCAAATGCAATTTTGCCACCTGGGATAAACCCGTTGCCAGAAAATGCCCGGACTGCGGCGCTGACATTATGGTGGAAAAAGAAACCAAACGCGACGGCAAAATCATCAAATGCCTGGATAAGGAATGCGGGTATTCCGAGAGTGCGGAGTGATCTTTTTTGAGGCGAATATCTCTATCTGATTTCAGACATTATTCAAATACAACAAATCTCTGGTCTGGGTATTTTTGGAGCCAATGGTGAGGATTTCGATCCGGTTGTCATTTGACCGGCGAAAATAAAGCCGGCCTTTATAACCGAACACCACCTCAAAGGAGGTTGCATTGCCCTTTTTATTAAATACTTTTCGCTTTACAGATACCAGATCCGGGTCATTGTTCAGTTGAAGAATCACTTCTTCCGCTTTCAGGCTCATGTCATCGGCCATATCCGCAAGGGCGCCTATCGCCCGCGGGGTGATCTCCACATTTTTGTATAATGTCTTGAAACGTTTTCCCAGTTTCTCAACTGCTTTTTCTTTTTGTTTGGTCTGATGGGTCTGAATTTTTTCAAGCTCTGCAATCTGGGTTTTTAATTCTTCAATTTCCGCAAGCTTTTTCTCTAAAGTTTCAATTTCTTCAAACAGATCTTCTTCGGTTTTTTCCGCAAGAGATTTTTCTTTCCTCAGGGTGGATTTTAAATGATCGTATTCGGTGATGAGAAGTTCCCGCTCTTCGGAAAGTTCATCAATCTTTTCCAGCCTTTCTTTTTCAAGCCCCTTGAGCCGGGTTAACTCCATATTTTTCTGGCTCTCATCAAGCTGAATTTTATAAGCAACTTTTCGATGATATCCATATAGCCCGCCCAGAAAAACGAAAATATAAAAAAGAAGCAGACCGATGGCTAAAAAGGAATAATGGGGGATTGTCACATCGGCTTTTAATTGGAGGCCCTCATTCAAAATCTCAAAGTTTTTTTCGGACAGCGCTGCCGGATCAGCGGTAATGTTATCCAGGCTGGAGTTCATGTAGGTGGATGGATATAAAATCCCGCCCTGATCGGTTGTCACGTTAACATCAATGCGGCCGCCGAGGGTGATGAAAAAGCGATCCCGAAGATATCCTGAAACAGCTGTATCAATGGCACTTTTAATGTCAACAAGACCATTCAGGATATCGTTCATATCGGAGAGATAAACGTTGGTTAGGGATTTTTTATATTTTTTTTGAAGATAGGATTCCATCGAACTGATGGTCACCAGATAAAGCACAGGCGGCAGGAGGATGCACAGGATTAATATTCTGAATGGAATGGTTTTCATGAATCGTATTTTTTAAAGGTTCAATTCAGGAATAAATAATTTTTACGTCCATAATGAGAAAATTTAAAAACCATATGCCTATGCAATGCGGGCGGGGATAAACCCCGCACCCTACGGAGTATATTATGCCATACATAGCTGACGTAGTGGAGGGGTTTATCCCCTCCCACCACAACATAAAACCGATGAATTGACCCCCTCCCGCAAACCTGACGGAAGACTCCTTTCCGTTTACCAGTTTTTCTACAACATAAATTTTCGCCATTCGGGCCAAACCAATGAACCTGACCATGGATAATCCGCAGGGTTTTCAACGATCCCGGCGCGCACCGGGTTGTCCCATGTATAACGTGCGATTTCTTGAATGTTTTTTTCTTTTCGCAGTCCGTGATCATAGAAGCTGCGTTGCCAAAGTTTCTGTGCAGGATTTAATTTTCTTGCCTCAGGCGTTAAAATCCCTTTAATCTTTCGAATGAAAATGATGAGTTCAGGTGTTTGCATAAGCAAATGAACGTGATCTGGCATAATACACCAGGCATAAATATCTGTATTGTGTTGGCCTGCCGTTTGTATAATTTTGTCAGTAAAAGTTTCGGCAAGTGAAGGATACAATTGAAACCAGAGATATCGATTCGCAGTGGCAATGGTAATCGAAAAAACGTAGCCCAAAACGTAAGATTCAGCAGGCAAACGGATTTGTTTTCGTTTGGGGTGTGATTTATTCAATTGTGGAAACCGGTTAGTGGTATTTGACAATAAGCAATAGACCCCGCATCTCGAACATGTCATATCAATGAATCAATCCAGCGCCAATACGGGCGGGGATAAACCCCGCACCCTACGGAGTATATTATGCTAACGAATGAATACAAAGCGTCCCCCTATAAAAAGAGTTCATCCCATTTCATTTAGAATTTGCCTTGCCCGCTCAGATTCCGAAAAATTCTCGTCGAGTTCTAATGCCTTTGTGAGCGCTGTTTTCGCATGATCTTGCTCCCCTTTTTTATAATAGGCCATTCCCAGATGATAATGAATCACGGCATTTTCCGGAAGCTGCCGAAGGCTGTCCGAAAACACCTGAATCGCCTGATCGTAAAAACCCAGTTTTACATATACCCACCCCAATGTATCCTGAATCCTGGGGTCATCCGGCAAAATCCTGTTGGCCTGCTGAGACAGCCTGAGCGCCTCATCCAGGTTTCTGTTCTGTTCCGCCAGCAAATAGGCGAGATTGTTGGCGGCCGGCGCAAAATCCGGATTGATGGTCAGGGCGTTTCGATAATGCAATTCTGCCAGATCCGGCTGGTTTTTCATTGAAAAGAGAATACCCAGCATGAGATTGGGCATTTCCCGCCTGGCATTAGACTGAGTCTGAATGGCAGATTTGTATTGCAGAATGGCGCTGTCTTCGCGTCCTTCTGCAAAATAAATTTTTGCAAGCGAATAATAGGGCGGCAAATAGGCGGGATCAGAGATCATGGCAGATTTAAAGGATTTTTCCGCCTGTTGGACATTGTTTTGGGAAAGATGCAATTTCCCTTTCAAATTATAAATTACTGCCCGGGCATGGGGCTGGTCGTTTAAGTTTTGCAGCATTTTGTCACATCTGCCAATGGCATCATCTGTCATATTGTTTTCGATTAAAGAGGAAATCAGATTGACAAAGACAGTGATGTCGGAATGACCTCTGGCCAGAGCGGCTTCAAAATTGGCCACTGCATCTTCATATTCCTTTTGCCGCCGGTTCAGCAGACCCAGCAGGAAAAAACCATCCGGATTTTGCGGCGCAAGTTCTGTAAGAGCCGTAAAATAATTCTTAGCCTCATCGAATCGGTTTTCATTTAAAGAAATATTGCCCAGCAGCTTGAGAGCAGCGTAATTGTCTGCGTCTAAATCTAGAATGGTTTTTGCTGCATCTTTTGCCTGGTCAAAGTTATTTTCCCCCATGAAAATGCCGGCCAGCATGAGTTGCGCGTTGGTGTATTCTTCGCTGGTTGGCGGAATTTTCCCGAATTCGATTTTGGCTCGCCCGGTATCATTCTTTTTCATGTAAGCAATGCCTTTTAAAAAATACAACCGGCTTTCTTTTGGATGTTGCTGAATTAAATCGGAAATATAACTTAAGGCCGCATCCAATTGGTCTTTTGCTATAAGAGATTCTGTTTTTAAGATTTTCGCGGGGAAAAAATCCGGATTCTGAAATAATATCTTATGTGTATATTGCAGACTGTCTTCAATATTTTTCTGTGTCAGGTGAAAACGGGCCAGATGCAGCATAACGCCAAGATTTTCGGGCTGAAGGCTCAGAGCCTTTTGGTACATGGCAAGGGCCTGATCCGGCTGGTTTGTGATTTTGTAGAAATTGGCCGCCAACAGATAAGATTCCGGATCCCGGGGCCGCAGTTGAATGACTTTTAAATATTCAGATTCAGACTGCTCCCACCGGGCCATATTAAAATAGAGATTGCCCAGCAGAAGATGCAGTTCCCGGTTTTCCGGATTCGCCAAAAGCGCATTTTGCAAAAGGGTCTGGGCCTCTGAAAATTTCTGCTGATTAGCGTAAAGGTTGTATAGCGCAATGATAACATGCATGGAAGAGGGGTTGTGGGTGAGGGCGATTTTAAGGCACTGCTCGGCTTTTTCAGGTGTTCCTTGTCGCGCAAAAAGGGCGGAAAGATTCAGGCATGCCCGGATTTGTCGCGGATCGCTGCGAATAATTTTGGTGAATAACTGAATGGACCGGTCAACATTTTTTTCCAGTTGGTAAAATTCCGCCAGCAGGTAGTTGGCTGCCTGGTTATCCGGATGGTTTTCAAGCACTTTTTCCAGTAACTTTTTGGCACTGTCTGTTTTTTTGTTCAAAAGATACAATGTGGCCAGTTTGATCTGCACATCCGGGTTGTCCGGCACCAGTTGGGCGGCTTTTTCATAGGCAGACAAAGACTCAGAAATTTTACCCAGCTTAAGGTTGACCTCGCCGAGATTGGCATAGGCGTTGGCAAATTCCGGATTGATTTCAACCGCTTTTTCAAGGGCGGTTTTGGCGCAGATATAGTCTTGGTTGTCATAGCAGGTTTTGGCTTTTTGATAATATACCTCAGCCTGATCTTGGTCCGTGCAGGCGGCAGAAAAAAATAGTGCCAACACAATGATGAGAGTATGTCTACTGAGTTCATTTTTGTTCATTTTATTCATCCACTTAATCTTGTTATTACAATAGAAAATGGTTGTGAACTGATAAAGTCATGGAAATATATTGAGGATGCGCCCATTTGGATCGGCTACCATCATTGACATCACAGGCAAACCTTTTCTGGGTCGTTGTGGGAAAGATGAGATCATAGAAACATAGGGCTTAGTTAGAAAGAAATTGTTTTGTGGCGAAATCTCGATAAGCGACTTGGAAATATTTTGTCCGGCGATATCGAAATTTCTAAATATTTCTCGCAAGGCGGATTTTAACAGTCAAACGCTGCGGTAGAAGGAAAGATGGACATCAGTTTTATTGCATTGAGAAAAAAAAGAACCCAAATTTTGTAGCTTTTTATTTAAGTATTTAGCTTTATGCTTTTAAGAAAACACCCGCCACTGCTGGAATTTGGTTGTTCATCATCGCTGGTATCTTCGTCAACGCTTAAATTTATAGCAATGACACCTCCCGCGCTGTCAGCGATAAATACATACAATTCTTCTTCTTCAGTAAAAAACCCTCCGAATACGTCTTTTGCAATGCCGGGGGAATCATAGAACCACCCTGAGATGATTTGAGGCTGAGAAGGATTGGAGACGTCAAAGGTAAGCAAACCATTTTTACCGTCTGCCACATAGGCGTAATTTCCAGAAACAGAAACATTTTCCGCAAAACCGTCTGTGTTAAAGGTTGCGATGGAAATGGGATTGAATTTATCGGTAATCTCTATCACCGTGAACCCTGATTTACCAGCTGTAACAAACGCATAATTATTATTGATAAAAATCCCGGTGGGTATTTCAGGGGTGTCAAAAGTCCCCATAATTTGCGGGTCAGTTTTATCTTTTATATTGATCATTTGAACCCCGTAAATCTCGTTTGCCACATATGCATAATCACCTTCCACAAATATATCTCGGGCATTTCCGCCGGTATCAAAAATTGCGCTCTGCACTGGCTCGGCTTTGTCGGAAACATCAATGATAGCGATCCCGCTAACGCCGTCAGCGACATATGCATAATTACCCTTGATAAAAACTCCATAAGCAGATCCGGGTGTATCAAAATTACCCATAATATAAGGATTGGTTTTGTCTGACAGGTCAATAATCTGAATGCCATGATCACCATCAGCAATGTAAGCATAGTTATTGGAAACTTGAACATCCTGAGCTTTGCCGGGAGTGGGGCAAAACCCTTTAAAATAGAATACGGCAGCGCCGTTGGATGTTGAAATTTCAAAGATCCTCAGGCCCTCTTTCTCAGGGTAATCCCCAACTGTATCGTCTAAGGCATAAATATAATTGCCGGAAACATCGATTGCCACGGCATCCGCAGGGGTATCATAAGTAATCACCGCGTTTAAATTTGATTTATCTGTAATATCAATTTTTTGTAGTCCGAACTGGTCATTGGCAAAAAACAATGAATTCGAACCAGGAAGTAATCCCAGACTGCTTCCGCCAGAAGTTTCATAAAGCCATGCGGGATCATGAAATGGGTTGGTTTTGCTGGTTATATCAAGTGCTCTAATGCCAATAGAAGTATAGGAAATAAAGGCAAAATTATCATCTGTCTGGACAGAGGTGGCCACCCCTTCCCTGGCAAACAGGCTGGCGACAAAAGTATCTTCAGGTTTTGATATATCCAGAATGGCCATTCCGGCACTCTGAAGCGTTACATAAAGGTATCCCTTAGATATTAAAATATCGTTAGCGCCAGCAAGGGCTATGCCTTTTTTATAGTCTGGTTTTTGAGGATCACTCACATCAATGACGTGAATTCCATTATAGAGATCTGCCGCAAAAGCGGTGTTGCCAGACGCATATATGTCGATGGCATATGATATCCCAAAACCTCCGGGAAGCCCTGATTGAGAAAGCATTAGAGGGTTGTCCGTTTCAGTAATATCAAAAATAATTATTCCGTCGATACCACTTGCAAGATAAGCTTTATTCCCATCAACAAAAATATTAATTGTTTCTAAAGAATCAGGAAGAAAGGAAGTGATTGGAATGGGATTTTCTGCTTCTGTAAGATCATAGACCTTAACCCCCTCGGTTCGGCAGGCAACAAAAAGCAAGTTGTCTATCTCTCTATAAAAAAAACCACCCACCTGGCTGGATTCCGTGACTACCAGTGAAGAAATTAAATTCAAGTCGAAATCTAATATATTTAATGCGTTGCCATCACCAAGATATAATAGGTCTCTCTGAGGATCAATCGCAATGGCTTTACTTGAATGATAGGGCCATTGGCCGGCAAATGAACTCATTTTTACAGGTTCAGCCGTAAAGCCTTTTGCGAATGTCATCAACAAAAGCAATAATATACTTGAGAATATTGCAATATAGGGTCTATTCATGGGGTTAATTATTTAAATATCAGTGGCTAGGTTGTTCGGTTTGTGATGAATCACCAGCAGCAGGGTTCTCGTCCGCAGGTGCTTTTTTAAAGAGCTCAAAAGGTTTTTTTAGAAGATGAACAAGATGTCCGACGGCTTCGTGCTGCTTATGCATCAGATGTTTTTGGTGTTCGATAAACGCATGAAAAGGCATTGTAACACCGCCTGAAAGCATCCAGATATAAGTTTCCTGCTCAACATCAAGCCCGGCAAACGGGTTGTAAACCGGGTAGAAAAAATCAGTTGAGTTCATGTTGGTACTGCTATTGTTTTTTGTTACTTTTGACGGATTAAACAGGCAGGCGATTCCAATGTCTAAAGTTACTCCATGGGGAAGTTTTACACCGGCTCCGACTGCAACGTTATGAAGGTCCGGCATAAAATAAAGGCAATCATATAAATCATCCTGAACGGAAGTCGGCCGGAATTCATATCCGCATCGTAAGGCCAATTTGGGGGTTACCTGATATTCAAGCGCAGCACTCCAGTGAATGGTGTCTTCAAGGTTACGCGGAACAATCAGATTTCTATGGCCACCCGTATAGCCTAACATTTTAACAAGTTGAAGCAACTGAATGTCTTGATCAGTTCGGAAATTGTCCTGTTTAATAATAGACCATTGTACCCAGTGAAGATCAAACAGTAATTTGAGTCTTTTGGTCGGCTTAACCATAATTCCGGACTGAATTCGTTGCGGAAATTTTTGGGTGGTTGTTATTTGACCGGATTGATATGGAACTCCCTTTGTCGGAAGCTGGAACATGGCTGCTGTCGTGAGCAAAAGCGGAGAGCTTCCCATCCAATCCTGCATTCTCTGCCATTGGTCGCTATATCTGAAATTATATCCACCGGATAAGTGAGCTACGATTTCACTCTGATAGGTAAGTCCGAAAGAAAACCATTTTTTGGGCTTCCATAACAGACCCAGATTATAATTGGGCGAAAAATCGTCGCGTACATGCAGATCCAAAGTTGCAACCTGATCATAGGGACCGATTCCACCGCCAAACCAGGGAGGCGGAAGGGTTAATTCGGAAAGAATCGGAATTTCAAGAGATTCGGTTGCCTCTCCCAGTACTCTGGTTAAAGCCACCAGTTCATTGGGCGAGCGCATGTTCATGCGCATTTCCATGGCGGTTTGGCCTGCGCCGACACATAAACCCAGGGACAGGTCATCTGTAACCTGGTAACTGACCGCCGGGGCTGCATAAATCAAGTGCTGGAGAACGAGTGATCTGCCGTTAAATCTGACCGAATCATCGCTTTTGTGGTTTGCACCGGCGGCAAATGGTGCGTAATTACCCACGGCAAATGTCCATCTGGAGCCAGGTTTTCTGGTTGACAATCCGGCACATGGACCGCCTAAAAAGTTAATTGTATCGTCGTATATGGGGAGGTACATACGACCACTGCTGATTTTGCCTGAAGTGCCTGCAATCGGGTCATGTTCCTGGCCTTCCTGCGGCCCCCACTGACCGAAAAAACCTTCAAACTCCTCATCTGCTTTAAAATTATGCTTTACATTGAGTATGGGGAGTGTGAACCCTTGGGTAAACATTTTGCCTTCAGGTAAAATTGACAATCCGGCAGGATTGCAATGGACTGAAATTATCCCGGGAGGATCTGCCGTGCAGGTGTTTGCCATGGAAATTGTTTTAGAGCAAATCGCCATCTGTTCCAAAAATGCCGCATGGGAAAGCGAAGCACTTAAACCGATAATTAAATAAACTGAAATTTGGTATAATAGTAACTTTATTTTCGGTTTAAGCAACTTCAAGTCTCCACTAAAGCTATGTATTTAGAAGGCATGCTATGTGATAAAATTAGAGTTCAAAATCAATCGGAGTACTTAAGGATAAACTAAAACTTCGGGTCGAGGTAATAGGTATACCGATACTGAAGTTTAAGTTTTGGTTTCTGCTCAATTTATATCCTGTGCCGATAGATAGAGATGCACCTGTGGATGTACCACTTGAGGCATCAGGTGCATCTTTATATTTGTATTTTGTCTCAAAACTGTAAGAATAAGAGAAACTGAGATTGAAATTGAGTTTATATGATAGGGCATATCCAAGACCCACTGCGGCACCAATTCCCATACCAGGATCAACTTCATCTAAGGTCCCTTCATTTCGTTTTTGATTAATTGATTGTGTGGCAAAAGGATATGAAACAGACAAACTTGAAAAAACGATTACCGGGTCACTCACCTGGCTCACTGAAAGACCAAGGCCTGCTGAATAAATCCCCGAACTGGTGGATAATTCCTCACCAACTTGGATTTCATAGGGACTTCTTCCTACAGGAACTCGTAAGCTGCCATTGACGATAAAACTGGGTAAATCTGAACCACTTTTTAGTGGCTGCAGCTGCCAGTTGAGGGAAAGATCTCCAAAATCTGTCGTGTCTAAAGATTCAATGGTACCAACTTTATGATATTTGTATATGAAAGGAACAGACGTTCCGACAGTTAAGTTATCTTTAAGGCCATAGGAAACGCTGAGTGCGTTTGTTATAGTATGATCAGCTACATCTTCTACTCTTGATGCGTCTCGAATCGCATCATAAGCTGAATATGAATAACCAAGACTGTAACTCAGCTTAATTATCCCTTCTTGTGTTAATGTGTACTCTCGGCCAGCTGCTTCCAATATATCTTCTTCTTCGGCTTTTTGCTCTTCTTCCGTAATCATAAGCTGTTCACGAATTTCACTTTCATCCTGAATTTTTTGTATGGCGTTTTCCAATTCGTTGATTTTGTTTTGAAGTATTTCTAAGGTGGATGAATTGACTGTAATATTTGACTGCTGGGCAACAGGTTCATTATTTCGTTCAGATTGAGAAACTGTCGAAGAAAAATCATCTGTTTTTGAAGAAGAGGCTGCCAGGCTTGAAGACGCAGGTTCTATAGAATCAAAGTAAACAATTATCATTGGCGTGATTATTGTTTTTTCAAGTTTATTGACTGACTGATTTGCTTCACTATAACTATGATATTTTCCTGCCCGTGTGGCGTAAATGTTTGTCCCCTTGGAATTTACTGATTGAAAAATATAAGGATCTATCCCTTTTGATGTTAAATAAACAATTTGCTCGTTAGCTTCTGCTTCGGTAAAAAACGTTCCAAACTGAACCGCAAAAAAGGTATTAGCTTTTCCAGTAGTTGCCGTTTTTTCACTGATTATCGCATCGGCAGGTTTTTGGGTGTCATTATGCGAATTTGCAATTATATCCTGAATAGATTCACTCCACACGCTCGGTGCAATTAACATCGTAATTAAGTTCATGATAAGAAAAATTAGACATAGCTTTTTCAATGTGAACTCCTAATTGACAATAATGGGCATAAAATTAATGAATGTATTTGTTGAAATCATCTGGGAGTGTAAACTCCATGTTTCTTTTGTCAGGCATGGGAACATCGGCGGAATAATCCGTAAGAATGTCTAATGCTGTGTTCTCGTCAATATATCTTAGATCCTGGTTTGTTAATTTAAAAGCTGAAATTGACGGCGCATTTTTTTTGTCAACGATAAAAATCACATTTTCAAACCACATATTTTCGAAGGTAGCGGTCGTATAGCTGGTGTTGCCCCTGAAAGGGTCTGCTAAAAAGATATGATTTCCGTGGAATCCTCTGAAAACCGTGAAATGACGATAACCATAAAATTCAATGGGAATAATACAGGGGGCTTCCAGCTCTATCAAATCATTAATATTTGCCTTGAAACCATTGCCGTCATAACCGAGTCTTTGAACAAATTTTTTCATATCAAGCAGGGAAAAAGCCCTGCGTTCGGCGATTTTTTTCTTACTGCCGTATTCCATGAGTCCCTGGATAACTTGCCTTTCAGTAAATTTTTCCCCGAGATATGCATTGAGAAGTGTTGCTAGAGCAGCGGAACCGCAACTGAAATCATATGTCTGTTTTTCAATATTTTTATTTTGGATTTCGGTCAGGGAGGTGATCTCCTGTTGAATAAAGACAGGAGCGCCTGAACCTATATCAAGATATATTTCGTTGTCGCTCATTGGTTTGATGGGATGAAAGCTTGCTAGCAAGCAAGCAGAAATAACGAATGCGACGATTATATGCACGATATACGCAGCCTTTTTTTTGTAATGCAATCGGAGTGTTAAGGGAAATAGCCGATTTGATTACTCTACAATCAGGTTGTGATTTCAAAAAATATCAGGAAGCCTTAAATTTTATTTTATAAAACGATGAAAGCGGAGTTTTGATTATTTTAATAAACATGGTTTTTGACTTAAGCTATTAATATTTTGCGATAAACGTAATGTGGAGATTAGTTAAAAGTCATTAATATCTTTTTATAATTTACATAAATCCGGCGCTGTGTCAATTCAAATTTGAAACTGAGTCTGAGGATAAAGCTTTATATTTACTTTGGGAAAGTTTTTCTTTTGACTCTTTGTTTGTTTAATTTTATATTATTTAGGTTTTAACGAATTAATGTTAACTTTAAATAATAAATTAAGGATTGCAATAATTATGGTGAATCCTTGTGGCAGATTAAATTCTTTGATTTTTTTTATTGCAGTGATCACAATTTCGATCTTTTTTCCGGTGAATAAAACTTTTTCGAGATCGATATTAACTATTGTCGCCGACCCATCATCCGGTATCGGCCCTCTTGAAGTAAATCTCCATTGCTTTCTCGATAAAAGCTCATCCACACCTCTGTCATATGAAATGGATTTTGGTGACGGCACTGAACCTGAAATTGCAGAATCCAATCAATATTCGTATACATTTACCCATACCTATCAGGCTGGATTTTACAAGCCGAATTGCGATGTAGTGAGAGCTTTTGGCAGATTGGCTACCCCGGCGTACGGGAAGGTTATTTTAGCAAAGTGGAAATTCAAGACCAACGGCGATGTGGATTCATCCCCGGCCATCGGTTTGGATGGCACCGTTTATGTCGGGTCTGATGATGGAAATTTGTATGCATTGAATCCAGAAACCGGGGAAGAAGTTTGGCGGTTTCCAGCAGGGGCTGAGGTTCGCTCATCTCCGGCAGTTGCTCCGGATGGAACCATTTATTTTGGATCAGCTGACGGCTATTTTTATGCTTTAAGGCCGAACGGTGTTTTAAAATGGTCATTTAATGTGGGGGATTATATTTTTTCTTCCCCAGCTATCAGCAGTGACGGGCGTATTGTTATTTTCGGTTCGAGCGACAATAATATCTATGCATTGAATGCCTCAAGCGGTATTTTAAAGTGGAAATATGAAACCGATAATAAAATAATCTCCTCTCCGGCCATTGGGCATGATGGCATCAGTTCGGTGGTTTATGTCGGTTCTCTGGATAGGCATGTCTATGCGTTAGCACTTAATAACGGTGCTTTAAAATGGAAGTTTGAGACCAATGCCGAGGTCTATGGCTCTCCGGCCATTACTTCAGACGGTCGGATTGTTGTCGGTGAATGCAAAACAGGGGTTTCGGAATCCTATAATTTTCAACTATTTTCTATTAATGTAGATGGCTCGAAATTTTGGGAAACAGGGGGGGCGACCGGTTTTTATTCATCACCGGCAATCGGCAACACTATACATGCCGGCAGCTGGGACGGCTATCTGCTTACATTTAATAAGAGCGGCATTTATTCCTGGTCTCATGAAGTTCGGCAGTCCATGGATATAAATTCTTCTCCGGCCGTCGATTCAGGTGGAGTCGTTTATGTGGGCTGTAAAAACGGAAATTTTTATGCACTTCAATCGCAGGATGCAGCAGAAGAGCCGGATCGACGTGATTGGACGTTTCAGACCGGTGATAGCATATTGTATTCATCGCCTGTGATCGATGAAGGTGGAACCATTTACTTTGGTTCCAGAGATGATTGCGTCTATGCGATTAATCCTGGAGGCCAATCCATTGCATCAGAAGGCCCATGGCCGATGTTTCGGGGAAACAGCCAGCATTCCGCTACTTTGGAGAATAGCATCACGATTCCTTCTGTGATATCATCCTCACCGTCTCCAAGAAGTACCGGCATTTCTGCGTATCTGACTGAAATCAAGGTGAATTTTTCTCCTGAAATTGTTGCCGCGCAGATTGACACTGATTCGTTTAGGGTTCGGAAAAATAATGTGAATCCACAAGAAATAGAGGGTTATGCCACGCTGAAATCCGTTCGGTATAACAATTCCGCCTTTAATGTATCCGCTGTTTTTGAGCGAAAAGATGAAGATGCTTTACTGGATTACAACACGGAATATATTTGTTCAATCAGATACAGGGAAGCAATGCCGACAGAAGGGGAGGATACTTTGGAGGAGGGCGGAGATGGAGGTTATGAAGAAACTTTTTCCTGGACGTTTAAAACCCAGGCCGAGCCCGAAGAAGAATCGTCCGGGTCCGGCGGTGATCCGAGTTGTTTTATCAACGCAATTCGATAGCCGGGTCGGATGATTCGGGGAGTATAAAGCGCGAAAAAATTGAAAATTGCGGAGATATTTGAGCTTCCGGGTTTTGTTGGTGATGTTGGGTTTCGCTGCGCTCTACCCAACCAACGGCCCACCGAATTTATACCGCATTCTGTAGGTTGGGCAGAGCGCAGCGAAACCCAACACAATCTGCTTTGCAATCTGTCAAAATTAATATTTTTATCTGCATTCGTCCGCGTGTATGTGATGCGGCTAATTTTTTATTAAAGCATAGTAAAAATATCTTTCTGCATGTCCGGTTCGCAAGTTGAGAATTAGTTATAGTTACCGTTGATATTTTAGGATCGTCATCCCTGGCAAGGGAAGCGGCCGCGGCCCGAATTCAGGAAAAGCAAGTAACCTGAGCGAAGATAACCAGAAACAATTTACTTTATTTAAAACGCGATTCAAGCTTGCTGCTTTCCGGAATGTCTACCTCAATCAGCGCAAATTCCGAACCAGTTCTTATTCCATCCGAACCAGTTCTTATTCCAATTGTATGAAAATGATTATTTGTATCATAAATGATCGGGGTGGTTTTAATAAATCCGGCATAAGTTTCATTTAGTAAATGACCATCCACGATCATTTTCCATTCTTCCGCCTTTAACATGGCATGGTAGGCGACATGATTGCTGTCGGGGCTGAAGTATGGATCTCCGACGATCTTAAGATAACGGTCGGCAAATTCTTCCTTTTTATCCACCACAACGACAAGCTGGTCTGCAAGTTTCATGGCGCGATAGGCGATATGTCGTGAATCAGGGGAAAAGAAATATCTACCGATGGAGAGATAATACTGTTTTTGATCTTCGTCATCAATAATTGTTGTCCAGAAGTCTTCATTGTTTTCATTATTAACTATTGCTTTATACACTAAATGCTTTGAATCCGGGCTGAAATATGGCTGCCCCACCTTAGTATAGGTTTTTTGGGGCTTCCCGTCGATGACAATCAGGCCTTTATCATCATTATTAACGGCGCAGTAGGCAAAATGTGACGAATCAGGGCTGAACTGAAATCCGTCAAGAAGCTTATAACCTGGGCTTTTTTTATTGTCGCAGACCAAAAACCACTGTTTATCTTTATCGGCTATATATGCAAACCGTGATGAGTCCAAACTGTAGTAAAATTTAAATATTCCATCAAAGCTGAAGCCATCTTCTTTATCATTAATAACCATCTGATATTTTGAGTCTTTGACAAAAGTATAGGCAAGGGTTTCTGAATCCGGAGAAAAGGTTGGAAAGCCGTAAAGATCCCGGCCAGGCTTTTCCTCATCGTCGATTACCAGGATCATATGCCTATCTTTAACCGCAGCATAGGCAAGGTGGTTTGAGTCATAGCTGTATACTAGATCAAATATTTTGTTATATGCAGTCCCGGGTTTGCCGTCCCTGATAACCTGCCATTTTTCGCCTGTTGCGGTTTTTTCTATCCGCGCCTTAAAAGCAAAATGGTTAGAATCCGGGCTGAATATGACATCCTGAATAAAGTTGTATGCGGGGTTCAGTCTATTATTGTCCAATATTATTGCGCAGTCTTTTCCGGTAAAAACGGTATAGACAAAATGACTAGAGTCCGGGCTGAATTTCATGTTATTCTTCACCGGGATGCCGTCGTAAAAAGGACCGGGGAGGCCATCAACAACAATACACTGTTTTCCCATTTTTTCGGCTCGATATGCATAATGATTGCCGTCCGGGCTAAATAAAAACTGATCAATATTTTCAAATTCAGGCCCTGGTTGCCAGTCGACCACACAAATTGACCTGTCCGTATCTTTATATGCGATATAGGCATGTCGATTGCTTGGGCCAAATACAGGAAAACCCGGACGTACTGCCAGGTATGCCGCGCTGGTTTTATTGTTTAGCCGGACATACATATGTTTTTCATCAGGATATGTCACATAAGAAACGTGCTTGAAATCCGGACTGTATTTTAAAGAATTTTGAACCAATTCATACCCCTGAGGGACACTGCCAAGAGAAGTTACTTTTTCGATAAATTTTATATCTTCAGACGCCTCGAGACTCACCGAACTAAAGATAACGACAATAATCCAGAAGGGTAATTTAAAAGGAGAAACGGTTTTCATCAGAGAATAATTCCTTTTATGTGTTTCCATCGGGTAGCGTGTTCAATCAGCATAATAAAAAAGCACTGAGATTTGAAAAAACAGAGGTTTTTTATGGCTAATGGAAGCGAGTTGTCCAATTCGCAGGGTAAGATATTTGGGTGGGCTGTTTGTTGATCCTGTAATTTAAAATAGAATCAACTGTTTTCCCGCACGCTGCGAACTTGTGTTTTAATTCGAACATATCAAATTGTTGCACTTTACGTCAACGATCGATTGGATCGATTGTGTGAAAATTTAAAAATATGGAGAAATGTGCGGGGAGGATCGGATGGGGCGGAAGGAGATGGAAGGTAAATGATAATGTTATCGGGGGAATAATTCAATATCAACCGATGATACCAATTTGGGCAGCGCACGACCTGATTTACGGAATGAGATATAATTCCAGCCGGTGGGCAGTGATGCCATCAATGGCACCTGGGCCGAAATCAACACCTCCAAAATCGACATTTTCCAATCGAACCGAACCGGACAGGGGCAGTTGAAGTCCTATGGCTCCTTGGGGGTTCCCCAAATCGTCATTGATTACTCCGACATCAAATCGGGCAGGGTTGGAATGTTCGAGATTTAAAGGGTCCGTGTTGCCGAACATGTCTCCGATAGTAAACTGGCCGATGTCGGTTTTCCATGTGCCGGGATCGGCGGGGTTGTCGCCGGCAAGCCCGTAGTCAAAGCTGCGGCCGATATGGATATCTTCGAAACAGAGCGCGCCGGTTAATGCCTCATTATACTTGTACGCCATATGATCGATATGCATTTCAAATCCGTATTCCCAGTCAACTCCGGATCCGTGCGGCGCTGAAAAATAATTATAATTTGGAAGATCTATTGCACCAATTAGTATGGATCCCAAATGCTTTTCTCCGCCCACCGTTCCGTCACTGAAAACAAAATCAGGGATAAAGTATGCGACCTGCTGGTCCCATTCCGGAACATTGACGCCGAGCATGCCTTTATAGATGGATTCAGGGGAAGTTGAAAGATCCCAGTCCTCAGTCGTTGAAACCTCAACGGCGCCGAGATCCATATAGATCACACCGGCCGCTCCGGTACCGAAATTGTATCTGGCCGGTCCGTTTGCGCCGTCAGTAATCCGGAAATCGTAAAATTCAATAAATCCATTATCGGACGCGATATAGCTCAGCCGATCGATATTGGTAAATACTTCGACGTTTGAAACCGCAAGCGTAATACCGGACTGTCCGGTGATATTGTCCAGAGCCTCATTATCAATGGGGGCAAGTGCGGAAGCATTGGCCGGAGAAAAGAAGAGCATCAAAAAGGCAAAAGAGCATAATTTAGATGCTAAATTCCTAAAAAAAATTATTTTCATCAAAGATTATTCCCCGGCCAGATAGTGAATAAAAGTTTTCATCACACAAGGAAGCAGATATTTACACGCAATGACCATCATGGCAGAAAACCGGATAATGAATGCGAAAAGAGCGAAGGGGAAAAGCCCCTCCGCTCTTTTTTTGTTAACTCAACTCAGTCAAATCAGGCATTAGTGGGGAGAAATTTCCAGCCAGCCATTGAGTACAGACATGGTCATGCCTTCAATAAGAATGGTACCGAAATTGTCACCATCGTTAAAGCACAGAGGATTGGTGCCGAGATGAATAAGATCATTAAATGTCGGAGTGAACAGCATGTTGCCAACGTAGAATTCAGCCGTGGGCAGAGAAATCAACACGCCACCGATATTGATGGAAGTGCTGTCACCAGTTACGTTCAGTGACATGGCTTCTGAAGTTACGGGCAGTACGCCCACCACGTCAATGGTCAGGGCTTTGGCCTGGTATGCTTGTCCGCCCGTGGCACTCCACTGATTCCAGACATGGTAGTTCTGCAGGCCTTTTAAGCCGGCAGTCGCGAAATGGGGCCCAAGATCAAGATCGGTAAGGGAAGCGGTTGAATTGTAGGTGTATACCAAGTCAATCGCGCCAGCGGTGGAAGAGGCCAGATCCCAGATCGGGGTCGTTTCGCCGCCGCTATTGGGAATCGTATAGGTGGCAGAAGAACCGGAGACGATGGCATTAATGACCAGGGTGTCCAGCTGGAAATTGGTAACCGACAGGGCGCCACCGTTGCTGTTTGATGCTGCTGCGTCAGTTCCGATGAATGTAAAGGAGTTAAAACCATCAGTGTCAATGTATGCCATTCTGTCGATGTTGATAAACAGCTCGATATCGTCAAATACAATGTTCACGCCAGCCTGACCGGTAACGGTGTCAAGAGCGTCGTTATCCAGCATTTCAAGGCCGAAAGCGGCAGCAGGAACAACCAGTAACATGGCTAAAATAAGAGCTAATTTTTTCATTCTTTTCCTCCAAAAATTGTGGTTTGTTTTATTGTTGTGATGGGTTGTGAAAATAACTGATTCAGAGAGGGATTATCACCTCCTTTCATTTTTTATGGACTCAGGTAAAAAAGCACAGTTTATACTGAACACCGTTTAATAAGATGAAACTGATTCTTTCTATCTCTATTTGTTCTGGTTTGTCAAGAAAAAATTAAATAAAAATTTAGAGGCCTATTATTTATTTTAAGACGGGATATAAAAAAAGATTCCATGAAAGTTGAAAAATGTGGGTAGCTGCATGTTCTGCGTTTACCAGCGCAGAACCGTAGCCGGTTTACTATTTAAAAGGGATTCCAAGCGTTGTAAATTGGCGAGGGCACTAGCATAATCCGGTTTTACTTTTATCGCGGACTTGAAATAATTTACCGCTGCGGCATAGTTCTGTTTGTGCAGCATCATGACCCCCAGATTGTTATAGGCTTCCGGACTTGCCGGATCCATATCAAGGGCCTTCTTGTAACAGGTAATGGCATCATCAATCCGGTTTAACCGGGCAAGGGCTGACCCGGTGTTGATGTATACTTCAGAAGTCGGATTCCGGTCCAAAATATAATTGAGATGAACCAGGGCCTCCTGAACACGGTTTTGTTCAATCAAGGCTTTTGCTAAATTATTGCGCGCTTCCATGTGCTGTGGCAAGGCTGCAATCGCCTTCAGATAATAGTCCATGGCTTTTTCCGGGTATCCTGTTTCCAGTAATGCGTTGCCGATATTGCATAAGGTATCCGGATAGACCGATTTTTTTTGCAAAACATTTTTAAAATCCCAGAGCGGCAACACATTTTCAAATTGACGGATGGCTTTTTCAGGCATGCCCGCTTTGGAATATGCGATCCCTAAATTAAAATACGGGCGATAATCGTTTGGCGCTTTTTTTACGCTGTCTTCCCAGAATGTGATGGGATCATGCCAGATGCGATTGCGCTGGAAAGTCCATGCCGAAAAGAGCATTATCACGAGCAAAATGGCTGCGATGGAAAATTGCGGCTTTGATGTTGTTTTGAAAATCGGGATGAGGGCAAATAAACAACACATCATAAAGGGCAGATAAGTTCGGTGCTCATAAATGATTTCAATGCCGATCACTGAAGATTCGATTATCAGATTTATGAAAAACCAGAAAATACAAAAAGAAAATAACCGATTGCGGCGTGACGTATACATGGCGGTTCCGGTCAGGCACAGCAATGCGGCCAGGCAAAGACCGGTGGCCAATGGATTGAACAAACCCGTCGATAACGGGTAATTATGATCCAGGGTCAGCCGGGAGGGCGATGGCCAGACCAGCAAAGATAAATAATAAATAAGGACCCGCCATTCGGTCATGACACGTTCCACAAGTGTAAACTCACGGGAAGCATAGGCATTCAAAATCCGCGCGGCCGGGTCAACCCCGAGAAAATGCAAAGCAATGGCGCCGAATATAAAGGTTGCGCCAATAATCCAAAATACAAACCGTCGGTTAAAAACCAGTTTTAAATCCTGAAAAAAAAACCATTCATACAGCAGAATAATCAACGGCAGGGTACCGGCGTTTTCTTTGGTGGAGAGAGCGCATATCCCGGCAAGGGCACTGCCGGCAAACAACAGCAATGAGCGGCATGACAAACGACGGGTCTGCCATTCCCTGCGTGCCAAGGCATAAAACCATAGCGACAAGATAAAAAACAGGGCAGCAAGACTGGTCATTCGTTGGGAAATATAGGTCACCGCGCCCGTATGCACAGGATGGACCAGCCAGAGCAGGGTGGCAAAACATGCCGTTGCCCATGGCGGGATATCTGCCGGAAGGGCCGTCCTGCCGGCCGGTGTTCGTGTCAGGGTATCCCGGATGAACAGATACAGAAAAAAGGCGCAAACCATATGAATAAGAATGTTTGTCAGATGATAACCGGTTGGGTGGTATTGGCCAAAATAATAATTTACGGCAAAACTGATGTTGGCCAGATACCGGTGTTTCGGACGGCCTTCAAGGGCTGCCGTCTTAATGGCATCCCATTTGAATTCATTCATGCGGATGGCGAAGTCCCGGACAATGAACACCTGATCGTCGAACAGGAATGGAGAATTTAGGGTGTTTGCATAGATGATGGCTGTGATGGCGCAAAACAAGAGAAGAATGCCGAACGTGACGAGCCGTGCTGTTATTTTTGTTTTTTCAGAATCATACGTGATTGATGGGATCGGGTGTTTCATATTTGTTCAAAGCCGTTAATTTTTGGATTCTTCAATTTGGCATGCCGGGTAAAGGTACTTTTAATTAATCGCCAACGGGTTGAGAAATCATTATCACCATCCGGCAAGGTCCATATACAATGCAGATGATCCGGCAATAAAACAAATGTATCAATTTTAAACGGGTGTTTATCCATAACATGTTCAATTGAAAGGCCCAGCAATTGAGAATTTTCCGGGTCGGTCAGAATGGGAATCCTTTGATGGGTCACCACCGTAAAAAAGAATGTTCCGCCTTTTGCCTTTGCCCGTCGGTACCGCATGTTTTGTTTAAATTTTATTCATTAAATTGGTGTGTTGTCGAGTTTCCCATGTTCTAAGGGATATGCGAGAAACATGGGGCCGTGAATCATTCTTTTGTTGGGTTTCGCTACGCTCTACCCAACCTACAACCTATTGGGTTAATTGTATATTCTGCAGGTTGGGCAGAGCGCAGCGAAACCCAAAAGTAAAACATTCGGTGAAAGCAACCTCCGGTTAAAATTTATGCATATGACTTCAATGCGTTGTTGCAGCATGTGTGTCTATCATTGATTTCACTTTCGGCAACTCCCGGATATTTTTTAAATCATCGTCAGTTTTGATCTTTTTCCAGTTATCATACCCCTTGTCGATGGCCTGTTTCAGACAGGCGACAGCAGCCTCTTTTTGATCCTGCAACGCGTAAAAACTTGCCAGGTTGTAATATAAATTTGCATTTTCCGGTTGGAATTCGATCAGTTCTTGAAATGATAAAATTGCATCATCGTCTCTGCCGGTCATTGCCTGGCATAGCGCCAGGTTGTGCAAGGCAGGAAGAAAGTCCGGTTGAAGCACCCGCACGATTTGGAATTCCACCATTGCTTCATCAAATTTCCCGGTTTTTTTCGCCTGCATCCCGGTTTGATAATGCGCCGCAGCCACCTGTTTTTTCATATGTGTGTTTTGAGGTCCGGATAAGCCGGCGATCACGGCTTTGACTTGCTGCAAATTGGTGTGAGCGGTTTTGAAGTCCGGATAAATCGCCAATGTTTTGAAATAATAAAAAAGCGACTCATCCACGCGCCCGGATTTAAACAGGGTATTGGCCAGGCCGTTGTATATGAGCGCAGTGGATTTATCATTAGGGCTTAGTGTGAGTGCGGTTTTATATTGTCGGATGGCCTGATCATAGTCACCATTTTTCGCATAATAATTTCCAAGGTTTAGATGAGGACGAGTTTTTTGCGGGGATTTTTTCACATTGTCCAGAGAGAAACCAATCGGATGTGCCCAAGTGTTATTTCGCTGCCATGTCCATACGGAAAACAGCAAGACGAATATGGAAACGGTTGCTATAGGAATCCGCGGTTTGGCGGCAGATTTGAAAATCAGAAGAACAACCATCAGAAAAATTGTCATAAAAGGAAGATACATCCGATGTTCATAGATGATTTCCAACCCGATGACCGAGGATTCAATCACCAGATTGATCAGGCACCAGAAAAGACAAAATGCGATCAACCGGTGACGGCGTGAGAGGCGGATGGCGACCGCCGTTATTCCGGTCAGGGCAATCAGAGAAAATGCAGTGGTTGCCGGTATTGCCAAACCGGTTGACAATGGAAAGTCATAATCCAGATTGAGACGGCCGGGCGATGGCCATAAAAAAAGACTGATATAATAAAGGACAACCCGCCATTCGGTCATAACCCGTTGGGGCAGGGTAAAATCCCGATCATTGTAATTATAGGTAGCGAGTATCCGGTCAAGCGGGCTGCTGCCGAGATACAGAAATGAAATTCCGCCGAAAAGGACTATCGCGCCGATTGCATAGCCCATCTTGCGTTTTGAAAAATCGATCCTCAGATCCTGAAAAAAAAACCATTCGTAAAGGAGGATGACGAACGGCAGGGTTGCGGTATTTTCTTTTGTCAGCACAGCCCAGCATCCGGCGATAAAACAGCCTGCAAAATAAGCGGTGGTTTTTAAAAAATGGCCGCTATCCTGGTGGGAAATTCTTCCAAGAGCATAGAGCCATATACTGAAAACATAAAACAGGGCCGCAAGGCTCGTCATCCGCTGCACAACATAAGAGACCGCTCCGGTATTGACCGGAAAAACGAGCCAGAGCAGGGATGCAAAAAAAGCGACGAGCATGGGCGAAAGTGGAGTTCGGCGCGTGCCAGAATCTGGCGGAACGCGGAAACGGTTGAGGGTCGTATGGATAAAAAAGAAAAGAAGGGTGCCGGTCAGTGTGTGAATAAAGATATTAACGATGTGATAACCGGTCGGGTTGTAATCCCCAAAATAATGATTCAGGGCGAAACTAATGTTGACCATATATCGATGTTTTGGAGTGCTTTCAAAGGCCGCAGTTTTGATGGCGTCCCATGAAAATTCGGTCATGCGGACGGCCGGATCTTTAAGGATATAAGGGCGATCATCGAACAGGAACGGAGAATTCAGGGTATTGGCGTAAATGATCAGTGTAATGGTACTCATACACAGGACCATGGAGAGCAAGACGAATCGGTTCTTTTTGTCATCGGTCATTTGGAACGCCCTTGAGCATATTTTTTTACCATGAAGAACAGGTTTGTCAAATTTCATGCGCTTCATGGTGATACTTTTTTTGGCCCGGCCTGTTGCTTACCGGGTTCATGGTGCATTTTGTAGGGTTTCGCCTGTTGGCATCTTGGTTTGATTCCGGTAGGTTGAGTAGACCGCAGCGAAACCCAGCACCAGAGACGGGCTCAACCTGACCTACGATTTCATCTTTTCGGTGCCCGACCTGCGGGCTCGTTTATCAGTTGTTTGTAAAAAGACGTCTGCCGAAGGTTTTCCAGATCAGGATCATTTTTAATTCGCTCCCAATTCCTGTAACCGGAATCAATGGCTTTTTGCAGCCAGTCAACGGCATCGGTTTTTTGATTCTGAATTGAGTACAGACACGCAATATTGTAATAAATAGCCGCATTTTCAGGTTGCAGAGATACGACTTGTTTGAACAACGAAATGGACTTATCGTATTCTTTTTTCCCTGCATGGATGAGGGCCTGACGATAAAGCGCTTCCCAAAAAACCGGATTAAAATCCACTGCCGTCCGAAAACTCTCCAGCGCTTTATCCGGCAACCCCCGGTTTTCATAGAACCGGCCGAGTTGATAATGAAGCACCGGATTATCCGGGTTCGGCGCCAGTTGATCTTCAATGCGTTTTTTCGCTGTTTCGAATTCGTCCTGATATGCCGACAATTTTTTCAGTCTGCTTTGCGCGTCGATATGATTCGGATCGATTGAGAGGATTTTTTTGTATTGTTCGATTGCTGCATCCATCTCCATATTCCTGACCAGTGCATTGGCAAGATTGAAGCGCGTATCTTTATCATCCGGAGACAGAAGGATGGCTTGTTTAAAATGATCAATGGCTTTATCCAGTTGACTGGTTTTGACCAGGGCGATTCCAATTGTGTTATGAAAAACCAAACGCTGGTCCACCCAGTTTTTTATTTTGGTTGGGGAGGCCAGTGCGAGTGCTTTTTGATAATTTAGAATTGCTGCGTCCACATCCTCCGTTTGCGCCAGGGCATTGGCCAGATTTAAATACGCATCCGCATAATCAGGCGATAGAAGAATGGCTTTTTTAAATGCAATTATGGCCTCGTCGATTTTTCCGGTTCTGGCCAGCGCTGTGCCCATATTACTGTAAATTTTAGAATTACTCGGTTCCAATAAAAGCGCTTGAGTGTAATGGGTTAATGCCTGGGTGAAATTTTCTTCTTTGGAAAGAGCTGCACCCAGATTAAAGTGAGCCACCGAATTATTTTCTGTCACCTCGACGGTGTGCTGAAATAAGGTTTTGCTGTTTTTCCAGTGCTCTACCTGTCTGCCTGTACACACCGCAAGAATGATGATGATCGCGGTCGCCCCGAATATGCGAATATTTCGAGGAATCCGGTATTTATCAAAAACAGCCGATGCGCCCCACGCAACTATCAAATAAAGTCCGATTGCCGGGACATACGCCCACCGATCTGCCATCTCCGGCCATTTACCGGACTGGAAAATGCCGATAATCGGAAATAATGTCCCCAGATACCAGAACCACCCCACCGAGAAATACGGTGCTTTCTTAAGGAATACAATGACTGATAAGGTAATGGCGATCAGAAGAGTTGCGGCGCCGACAATCTGCCAAGCGGGGATATGCTGCGGGAAAGGATAAAAAACTGCCATGTCATGCGGCCACACAAGGTTGATGATATATTTGATATAGATCACGATGGCATTGCTTATTCGCAAAGGAAAACTGATCATGTTTTCCGGTAAAATCTGGCTGGTGGAATGTACTGAAAACACTGAGATTCCGATGGAACTGAATGACAGGATAAACAATGGAAGTTTTTCAAGAATAAGTTGACCGAATGTAGCTTTACGGAATTCAGGCAGATGCTCTCTTGGATCTGAATTTCCGGCATCAAACCATTGCAGTCGTCTCAAAGGCCAAACGTCCAGCAATAAAAAAACAAAAGGGAGCGTCACCAGCATCGGCTTGGAGAGTAAGCCAAGGATAAAAAAGATTAACATGGGGATTCGTTTTTTGAGGCTTGGCTTTAACGCATAATGCGTATAGGTGAGCATGGTCAATAGCCAGAAGAAGGTGCTGAGAACATTCTTGCGCTCGGAAATCCAGGCAACCGACTCGACATTGATGGGATGGACGGCAAACAACAGGGCAAGAAAAACGCTCTTCCAGAGGCTTCCGGTCATCTGTTTGAATATAATAAATAACAGAATCGAATTGATAGCGTGAAAAACGACATTAATGAGGTGATGAATGCCAGGATTTATTCCGAAAAAGTGAGTGTCGAGCATTAAGGAAATCCAGGTGAGCGGGTGCCAGTAAAAAACCAGAGCTTCTTTTGAAAATCCAAATGCCCACTGGATGCTGTCCCATGACAGTCCTTCCGGAACACGAGGATTGTCATAGACGTATTCCCCGTCATCAAAATTAATAAAATCAAAGTTTCCGGTTTTCCAGTACACAGCTAAAACCGCAAAAATAATTATAAGGTATATAACGATAGACTTGGGATTATATCTGCCGGAGTGTTGCTTCATCAATTACAGCGCCCTGAATTCATCTTTATTGTTTGAAAAATGCGGAAAAGAAAACTATCGTTTAAAGTAAACTTAATCCGCAATTATTGTTTCTCCTTCGCCTTGTCAAGGGCTGCTTGGATATTCATGGCATTGGGATTTAGTCGCAAAGCTCCCTTGAAGCACTCGACTGCACCGGAAATATTTCCGTTGGTGAAATAGACGGTTCCCAGATTGTAATATGCTTTGTAATCATCGGGTTTAATTCGGATGGCCTTGAGATAATGGTTTATGGCCTCCCTATTGTGTCCTTGATTTTTGAGCGCATTGGCCAGGTTGTAATGCGCTGGGGCATAATCGGGATCGATCATCAAAGCCTTCTGGTAATGGAGTATGGCCTCGAGTTCCTGGCCCTGATCCATCAGAATACCTGCAAGGTTGTTGTGTACTTTCGGAAAGTATGGCTGAATTTTAAGTGCCTGGAGGTAATATTGCATGGCTGTGTCGGCTTGCCCCAACTCTTTGAATACATCGGCCAGATTGACTATCGCTATGGGATAATCCGGTTTTATTTCAATCGCCTGTTTAAAATGATAGATGCCTTTTTCAATGTTATTTTGAAGTATCGAGACCTTTCCCAGGTTGTTATGGGCGATATAGTTGTCGGAAGTGACTGTTAACGCATGCTTAAAAAGGCTCTGGCTGTTTTTCCAATGGCTGGTTTGCTGCCAGGAAAGCGCCCATAAAACGCATACGATGGACACTGCTGTAATGGCAAGTCCTTTTTGTTTAAAATGATGGTGGGGGATAAGTTCCGGTGCTCCCCACGCGATGATGATAAAAATGCCGATAAACGGGATGTAGGCCCACCGATCCGCAAGAGCCGGCCAGAGTCCGCCCTGAATTATTCCGATCACTGGCAGGAACGTTCCCAGATACCACAGCCATCCGACTGCCAGATAAGGGAACTTTCTGGCTCTGATGAAGATCAGGATCGTGACGGCGGCTATCAAAAAGGTGGCAAACAAGGGTTGCCAAAGAGGAATGGCTTCTGGAAACGGGTAAAAAACAGCAAGCTTTACCGGCCAGATCATTTTCCACAGATATGCCATATAGGAAACAATTGCGTTTTGAATCCGCAGGTTCATGGATGCGGCGGATTCGGTCATCTGGTTGGCAGCCGGTATGGTCAAGATCGATAAGCCGACGCTTAAAAAAGAAAGGGCGAGCAGCGGGAGTTTTTCAACTACCAGATTTTTGATGCCAGCCTGTTGGAACACGGAGTCTGAATCAGAAAGCTGCCGTGGGGTTAATTGCCCGAGACTGATTCTGCCCAAAGGCCAGAAATCCAGAAGCAGCAGTACGCAGGGCAGGGTCACCAGCATGGGCTTCGCCAGAAGACCTGCGGCCATGCCGGCGAATACCAAAAAATAACGATACAGTGATGGGCGTCGTGCATAGTGTGCATACGCCAGCATCGTCAGCATCCAGAACATAGTGGAAAGTAGGTTTTTTCTTTCCGAGATCCATGCCACGGAATCTACATTTATGGGGTGTAAAGCGAATAATGCCGCTATCAGCATGCTTTTCCAGGGTGATCCGGTCATGAAGTTGAAGGTCAGAAACAGAAGGATGACATTAACGGTATGAAGGAGTAAATTGACCCAATGATGCGCGCCAGGATTCAAGCCGAACATTTGGCAGTCAAGCATATGGGAAAGCCAGGTTAATGGATGATAATATCCTCTGTCTGATTTGGACGGGGTGAATGCCCAGGCCACGCTGTCAATGCTGAAACCCTGGCGCACATGTGGGTTTTCTGAGACATAGTCATCATCATCAAAAAAGACAAAGTCAAACGTGTTGGTTTGCCAGTAAACAGAAATGGTTGCTGTAATCAATAGCAGTAGGACAAGCATAATGCCTGTTTTTTGGGATAATTTTTTTGAAAGGCTTGCGATCACATTCATAAGAGATTTTTTTGAATAGTGTTTTCTGTTTAAATCTGATTCGGTTATGTTCTTAGGGATGCGTTTTATGCATTTCTGCTGTTTCAGTATTAGAAGGTCATTCCGGTAAAAATCAGGCTCAATTTTTTTGCCTGAAATCCTTCTTTCATTATTCCGGGTTCTTTTCCATCATCTCTATTGCCAATTGCAGGGCAACCTTGGCTTTTTCATAATCCGGATCGATTTCCAGGGCTTTTTGAAAATTTCGGGCCGCTTCGGCCATTTGCTGCCGCATATAGAAAATCACACCAATATTATAACGGGCTGGCGCGTCTTCCGGCGAAAGTCGCGCCACTTGTTTAAAGTGCTGTAAAGCCTGGGGCAGATTACCGTCCTGGAAGAAAATTTTGGCCAGGCTGTTGTGGGCTTCAGCATAGTCCGGGTTTAATGCCACTGATTTTTGAAAATGTATTGCCGCCCGGTCGGCATTTCCGCTTTTTTCTGCCGCCAAACCCAGGTTATAATAAGCTTCCGCGTAATCCGGTTTCAATTCAATCGCTTTTTTCAAATTTTGAATGGCTGATTCTATATGGTCGGTAAAAATATATGCAGCCCCAAGATTATTGTAAGCCATTGGATCATAGGGATCAATGGCGGCTGCTTCCCGGTAATGCTTAATCGCCTTGTCATATTGTTTCGTTGATAAGTATAAATTTCCAATTTTATTGAATAATTGGTTGTTTAATGGATTGAGCAAGATGGCTTTTTGATAATATTGAAAAGCCTTTTCATAGTCTTTTTGAAAAACATATTCTTCCCCGATTGCTTCAATAGCGCTCACATAATACGGCAGGATATCCAGTGCTTTTTGGAAATGCGCCATGGCCTGGACGTGATCGTCCTCCTTTAAAAAACATCGGCCAAGCGCAACGTGAGCGTAATAATTGTTCTGGGTGACGTCGAGCGTATGTTGAAACAGGGTTTTTGTGTTTTTCCAGTGTTTCAATTGGCTGCTTGTGAGCGTAAAAAGAAGCATCAGGGATGCGATGCTGAGTCCCATAAGAACCGTGCGTTTTGAATGGACGCGTGACAAAATGTCCGGGACCCCCCAGGCCAGAATTATGAATATCCCTATGTAGGGGATATAAACCCATCGGTCTGCAATCTGGGGCCAGAGCCCGCCCTGGATAATACCGATCACTGGCGTCAGTGTACCGACGTACCAGAACCAACCGGTGGCGAGATACGGTTTTTGTCTGGAATAGATAACGATCAGACTGGTCAGCGAAATTAATGCAATAGCAGCGGCAACAGGCTGCCAGATGGGAATATCCGATGGAAACGGGTAAAATACGGCGAGATTTGCCGGCCAGATTATTTTCCAGAGGTAATGAAGATAAGAAACCAAGGCGTTTGAAATGCGCAGTGAATAAGGCTGGATAATTTCATTGAGTATTTGACTGTTTTTTTGAAGAGATATGAATGACAGTTGGATTGCAGCAAATGACAAAACCAGGGGTGGAATTTTTTCAAGTATCAACCGGTTGACAGACGTCACATGAAAGGCTGGAACGACAGCTATCGGGGATGCTTTTTTATTTAGCCAATTTTTTCGGAACCATTCGAACCGATACAATGGCCAAAAATCCAGAAGAAGCAAAGCACAGGGCAGGGTGACGAGCATGGGCTTGGCCATGAGGCCCAAAGCGAACACGAGCATCATTATTGAATACCGCCAGGCAGAAGGACGGGCTGCGTAGCGAATATACGCTATCATGGTGAGCATCCAGAAAGTCGTGGACAGCAGGTTTTTTCGTTCGGCAATCCAGGCAACGGAATCCACGTTCATAGGGTGCAGGGCAAACAAGGCCGCAACCGTTGCACTTTTCCATATCTCACCCGTCATGCGGAAGAGAAGCAGAAATAGCAGCACAACATTTGACAGGTGAAAAAACAGGTTGGACAGATGATGCCATTCCGGATCAACTCCGAATAACTGGCAGTCCAGCATATGGGACAGCCAGGTCACCGGATGCCAGTAGCTTACTTCATCTGATTTGATCAGTGTAAAAGCCCATCTGATGGAATCGATAGTCAGGCCGTTTTGCACCTGTTGATTTGAATAAACATATACGCCGTCATCAAAATTGACAAAGTCATGATGCCGGACCGGCGCGTAAGCGGCAAGGGTCATGATGATAAGAAACAGGCAGACCAGCCATGGTCTCCACGCAAGATGTGTTCCGGAAACGAATTGAGAGGATGAATTTTTCATTGGCATTATTTTATTATAATTCTCTATTGTCAAATTTCAGGAAGGTTTTACGACGGCCTGTTTTGGAAGGCAATAACCACTTGCAGCATATATAAAATATTTTTTCTGTCACTGTGGTTCATTTTCCGTCATTCAGCCGAAAGCCTGAATCCGGCTCCATCATGAGGGCCATTGATA
This sequence comes from Desulfobacterales bacterium, assembly GCA_963675805.2. Taxonomy (GTDB): domain Bacteria; phylum Desulfobacterota; class Desulfobacteria; order Desulfobacterales; family Desulfosalsimonadaceae; genus SURF-3. Next base: position 363,609 of record CAXXNU010000019.1, read on the forward strand.
CCATAGAGATGGTGATCTGATCGGCGTGGGTAGCGAATCAAACCATATAAGGTATGACGGGATGCCATATATGAACGGATTGGCCTTTTTTCATATTATCCGAAAGTAACTCCTTATGAAAATGAATATTTCTTGAAGATAATAAACTTCGCCTTGAAATAACACTGTTTACTTGTTAAGAAAATAATTTTTTAAAAAATCACTTAATTTTTTAACATCGTGAACGCTGAAAAGGACGCCAAATCAATGTCTCATACAGAATCAAAATACCGCGCTGAACGGATGGCCCACTGGAACCGGATTGCGACCCGGAAAAACGATCCCGAAAGAGCGGGCGCTTTTTATCAGAAACTGCTGGAATATTATTATGGCATGATGATTCAACCGGGTCTACGCATTTTGGAACTGGGTTGTGGGGGTGGGGATTTGCTGGCCTCCTTGAAGCCTTCTTTAGGAGTGGGTGTTGATTTTGCGTCTGAAATGTTAACCCTCGCCCGTTCAAAATATCCTGAATATCAATTTGTGCAGGCGGACGTCCATGATCCGGTTTTTGACAGTTCTGTACCGGATGAACCGTTTGATGTGATTGTTTTATCCGACCTCATCAATGATCTTTGGGATGTGCAGACGGTTTTTGAAAATATGCGCCGATTTTGTCATTCACACACCCGGATTATCATTAATTTTTACAGCAATTTGTGGAAAGTTCCCCTTGGTGCAGTTAAACGTCTGGGAAAGGGCGCGGACCTGCTTCCCCAGAACTGGCTGGCGCAGCACGACGTGATCAACCTGCTTAAACTGGCTGGTTTTGATACGATCAATGACCGGTCAAAAATTTTATTACCATTACCCTGGTCTTTTGTAGCCACTTTTTGCAACCGGTTTCTGGCAAATATCATCCCATTTCGCTGGTTTTGTTTAACTAATTTTATAGTGGCGCGGCCCGTACCTGAACCTGATGCGGAAAAATCTTTACCATCGGTGTCTGTGATCGTGGCGGCCCGGAATGAAGCCGGAAACATAGAGGACATTCTGCGACGGATGCCGGTCCTTGGAAGCCGGACTCAGCTCGTTTTTGTTGAAGGTCATTCCTCGGACAACACCTACGAGACCATTGAAACTTTAATGGTAAAGCATCCGGAAAAAGACATAAGCCTCTACCGTCAGACCGGAAAAGGCAAAGGGGATGCGGTGCGATTAGGGTTTGACAAGGCAGATGGTGATATTCTGATGATCCTGGATGCGGATATGACTGTACCGCCGGAAGACCTGCCACGGTTCGTGGACGCTATCGTATCCGGTAAGGGAGAGTTCGTCAACGGCGTGCGACTTGTGTATCCCATGGAAGACCAGGCCATGCGTTTTTTTAATATTCTGGGTAATAAATTTTTTTCAATGGCATTTTCCTGGCTCTTGGAACAGCCCATCAAGGACACTCTTTGCGGCACCAAAGTGATGTGGGCCGAGGATTATCGGCATCTTGCGGCCAACCGGTCATATTTTGGGGATTTTGACCCGTTTGGGGATTTTGACCTCTTGTTCGGGGCCGCCCGGCTGAACCTTAAAATTGTCGAGATGCCGGTGCGTTACCGGTCTCGGACGTATGGTGAAACCAATATCGACCGGTGGCGGCATGGATGGATGCTATTAAAAATGGTGGTTTTTGCGGCCCGGCGGATTAAGTTTATTTAATTGTGGGGTATCCCTGGCCAGCAGATTTAAGCGTAAGCTGGATTTCTAATCCGGCAAATGGCATATTTTTATTGTGATCTGAAATATTTAAGGTTTAACTGGCAATCTGACATGCATACAATTAAACGATTCATGCTTAAATACAAAGGCCATCTTTTTCATCTTTGGTGCGAGGAATTTTTTGGCTGGATCGTGCGTTCATTGCCCGGACTGTTCGGCATGGTCCTCCGATGGGGGCTTTACCGCGTTCTGTTTATTGAATTAAAATCATTCTGTACCATTTATCCCGGTGTTTATCTTACCCACACCTATGGCCTGAAGGTGGGCCGGGGCTTTTCCCCGAATTCTGGCGCATTAATTGACGCCAGGGGCAGGATCGAGATCGGCGATCATGTGATGGTTGGCCCCTATGCGGTGATTGCATCCTCCAATCATGCATACCAGCAGACAGACATGCCCATGGCAAAAGTCGATCATGTCATGGCAAAGGTAAAGATCGGAAATGACGTTTGGATTGGAGCGCATGCAGTTATTACAGCAGGCGTGACCATCGGCAATGGCGTGGTGGTGGCTGCCGGGGCAGTGGTGACAAAGGATGTAGCGGATTATCAGATTGTGGGCGGGGTGCCGGCCCGGGTGATTGGTGACAGGGGCACAGGCAGTAAGCGAGCAGCCGATTTAGGGGTTTAATTCGGCAAAATATATATGAAAATGCCTTTTTCGGTGAAACTTTTTATAGGAATGCTTATATCCGGAAGCCGGGATTTAAAAAAAATCCAAGGGGCTGCTCAGGGCTGAATACTCGATCGCAATTGATATGACGAAAAGATAATGTTTTCTTAAAGCTTCGCTTATTGTCTATCACTGCGTCGCAGACCGAAAGACAAACGTAGATTGTATATAATTTTGGTGGAAAAATTCCCCCTGCTTTCTGGATAATAGATCTCGCGACTTGGGTTTCCACCCGATACCATTATGACAGGCTCAATTTATAATTTTTAACGCGAAAAAATATATCATAGGGATGGTTTTTTTCACTTTTGTTGGAACGGGGATTTTTTCTAAACTTTTCTCCCTCAGGGCTTCGATTATGCTCCCTTATATTTTATCGATCGTCTTTTGTTTTTTTAGAGTGAAAGGAATAGGTCCTTGAACATCGGGAAAAAATTGTTTTTTGGATTGATGGTGGCATTACTGGTTTTCATTGGTGTCTCTGTTTATATGTTTGAAATTGAAACTCCCAAAGCCGACTATGAACGCTATTATCCGAAATTTGTAGATTCAAAGGAGCTTCTAGAAGTTATTAAATCAGATGATTTCAAAATGGTAAGAAAATCTGAGCAGGAGTTGCGTTTTCGGTGGATTCCCTCCCCGGTAATTATCTCATATGGCAGTCTTGCGATTCAGAAGCTCAATATTTATCGTTTGCCGGGTGAAGGGCTCAATCCAGTCATTTTTTTTATTCACGCAGGTGATGGCGACAAGAGAGATGTTGTCTTTGCCGTTCCCGCCTGGCTATCGTTGGGTTATACCGTGGTTTCAATCAATCATCGAAGTGTGCCGAACGACTCATTCCCTGACATGGTTGAAGATGTCAATAGGGCTTTAAAATGGGTAATGGACAATATTCAAGCCTATGGCGGAGACCCGGATAAAATTGCGGTAACAGGGATTTCTTGTGGTGCACATCTGGCCGCCTTGCTGGTGACAGACACAAAATCGCGAGAAAAATACGGGATTGATGTTAGCAAGATAAAGTGTTGGTTCCCGATGAGCGGTTTTTATGACATGGATTTAAAAGAAAACCTGTTATCTCCCACGATCAAAAATTACATCGAATGGATATGCGTTCCTTCAAAGCAGGCTGCCTCTCCGGCAACTTTGGCAACCGGAAAGGAACCATCTTGTCTGATCATCCACGGTGGAGATGACTGGTGCGTGCCAAAAACCAATGCGGTTTCCTTGTACAACCGATTGGACAAAGAAAAAACAACTCTTGCCATCTTAAAGGGGTATATGCATGCCAATATTTTTTACTCATATTTAAATCCAGATCATGAACCTGCCAAATTAATAAAGAATTTCCTGGCGACTTATCTTCCAACCAAACAGAACCCATGGCCTGAAAGTGGTAATAAAAAATAAAAAAAGGAAATTTTAGTATCCTCAAAACTCGAACTCGCATTGGAGGACATGCAAGTAAGGTTGGCTTTTGGGGTTATAGTATCAAAGGTCGACAAGATGGTCAGTGGGTGCATTATCATGACATTATTAAATAATCGCCAGTAATTTATATCCGAAAGTTAAAAAAGGGATATCGATGAATAATAAAGTGATTGAGCTTTCCATAGTCATGCCGTGCCTGAATGAAATTGAAACACTTGAAATATGCATCCAAAAAGCTGCACGTTTTCTTAAAGAAAATAGAATTGATGGTGAAATTATTATTGCGGACAATGGGAGTACGGATGGTTCACAAGAATTAGCCAAAAGATCAGGTGCCAAGGTCATCGAAGTCAATGCCAAGGGTTATGGTAATGCTTTGATGGGGGGTATCACATTTGCCCAAGGCCAATATATTATCATGGGAGATTCGGATGATAGTTATGATTTCAGCCGGCTTGAACAATTTCTTGAAAAACTTCGTGAAGGTTATGATCTGGTTATGGGCAACCGGTTTAAGGGTGGAATAAAACCGGGCGCAATGCCCCCTTTGCACAAGTATCTCGGCAATCCCGTCTTAACTGGAATCGGCCGTCTTTTTTTTCGATGTCCATGCACGGATTTTCATTGCGGTCTTCGGGGGTTCAACAGGAATTCGATTCTTCGCCTTAATCTGGTAACAACAGGGATGGAATTTGCCAGCGAGATGGTTATTAAAGCCTCTCTTTTTGGAATGCATATTGCCGAGGTCCCAACTGTGTTGTCTCCGGATGGACGTACGCGCTCCCCTCATTTACGAAGCTGGCGTGACGGCTGGCGCCATCTCCGTTTTATGCTGCTATACAGTCCCAGATGGCTTTTTTTGTACCCCGGTCTTTTCTTAATGATTTCAGGACTTGTTGTCGGTGTAAGATTAATGTTTGGAACCATATTGATAAATTCAATTAGTTTTGACGTACAAACACTGCTTTTTGTTTCAACAGCTATAATCTTGGGATATCAATCGGTTCTCTTTGCTTTTTTTTCTAAAATATTTGCCGTTAATGAGGGGCTTCTCCCCCAGGATTTTTATCTCCATCAGCTATCAAGATATTTTAGTTTGGAAATTGGAATTTTAATTGGATTATTCCTATTCATGACCGGTATTGCAGGGGCGGTTGCCGCGGTTTTCTATTGGGAGGAATTTTCATCTTTTGGCAAACTTGATCCAAGAATATCTCTCAGAATCATAATCCCTTCGGTTACAGGGATCATTTTGGGGATGCAGACAATATTTGGAAGTTTTTTTATAAGCTTTTTGGACCTGAAGGTTAAAAGTAAGTGAAAAATCATATAAATTAAATGGGTTGTCCTTTTACTTTTTATTCTGGGGTTTTTGCGCATGGATTATGAAACACGAGTATCACCATTTTCTGTATTAAAACTTATGCTTTCCAAAAATGGACTCATATGGTCTGCTCATGTGATTCCTTATATTCTCATTAGAAAAATATTTAAGGATGTTAGATTCCCTGCCCTTGATATAAGAATCAAAAATATAGAAAGAAAATATAATTTGCCTGGCATAAACTGTGCCGAAATAAATAAAGCCATCTGGAACACCTGGACATGGGAAAAAGAGTATGGAGATGAGTGGACCTGGTCAGAAGGGTGGAAGCAATCACTTATTTCTGATGTGATACTTAAAAATATTCAGCCGGGGAAATCAGTGCTTGAAATTGGACCGGGGGCAGGTCGTTGGTCTTCAACACTTCAGAAAATTTCTAAAAGACTAGTGCTTGTCGATATTTCCGAAGAATGTATACGAAAATGCAGACAGCTTTTTTTCAACTATGACAATGTTTCATACTTTGTAAATAATGGTTCAGACTTGAATTTTATAAAAAATGACTCAATTGATTATATTTGGTCCTTTGACGTTTTTGTCCACATTACCCCGGCCGATACTGCGCTGTATCTGAATGAGTTCCAACGAATTTTAAAAAAAGGTGGCCGGGGAATAATTCATCATGCCAAAGATGGCGGTATCCATGGCGGTTGGCGCAGTAATATGACAGACACGATATTTGCGGACCTGCTTAACAAAAGTGGTCTTTCTTTAATTTCTCAGTTCGATTGTTGGGGGGAAGATGGCAGGTATGATGTTAAATATTATCATGATACATTAAGTATTTTTGAAAAATAAAGTTTTCAGGATCTCAAATTCTTGAGCATATATATGAAAAATATTTCTCAAAGCCAATTTGACAGAAATGCAATTGTTTATGATAAAGAACTTCAAAAAGGGTTAATTCTTTCCGGAGAAAATAAAGCGTACTTTGCCCAAGCCAGAGTTAAATGGATGGCACATCAATTCAGTAAAATTAATTTTAGTCCAAAAAGTGCGATTGATTACGGATGTGGGATTGGAACCACATCTCCAATCTTAATGGAAAGTTTGAATTTACAAAGAGTGATTGGAGTTGACGTATCAAAGCAAGCGCTTGATCAAGCAGTCTTTAATTATTCTTCATCCGGAATTCAATTTATTAACCTCAATGATTATGTCCCTGAGGGGAATATTGATATTGTATATTGCAATGGTGTTTTTCATCACATACCGACTAAAAAGCATCGCCAGACATTAAAATTTTTTCATAGTTCCTTGTGCGAAACAGGACTTATCGCATTGTGGGAAAATAACCCCTGGAACCTGGCAACGCGTTTAGCAATGAAGCTGGTACCTTTTGACAGTGATGCGAAAATGTTATGGCCAGCTAAGGCAAAAAAATTACTGATTCAAAGTCATTTTAAAATTATTAATGAAAGCTATCTTTTCATATTCCCAAAGTTCATGCGGTTTTTCAGAAAATTCGAGCCACTGCTATCTGAATTTCCAATTGGCGGGCAATATTTAATTTTAGGAAAAAAGAGTCCATGAATAAAAAATTCTTAATTTATATCAATAAATATAGAAGCGGTTTCAAAACCTCAGATCAGCTTCGAGATCAAGGTGCAGGCTTTCGAAAAAACGCAGCATATCAGGCATATGTGAGTATTTTGAGAAAGACCGCAACACAGATATCGGAGCTTAGATGGGGCTTTGAAATGGCTTCTAAGCATTGGTGTTAAGAGGTTCTATGATGTCATTTTATCTATCCCTCGGCGTGACATTTGAAATATTTTTTATACTCATAGCCGCATTCTCTGAAATCCGCAGATATATTGTTTCATTAACAGAAGCTTATGTGTATACAACAGTATTAATTTTAGCGATATTCTCAGTATCCCTTCATTTCTTTTTCTTATTTGGAGTTCATAGATTTTATCCTATTTTTGAAGCACTTTTAGTCTGTGGCGCCATATATTTAATTTTCAGGAACCGGCTTATTCTAATTGAATCCTGGATATCAATAAAATTTTTTATTGATAACAGTCCGTTTTACTCTTTTTCGATAATTTTTTTTGGGGTTTGTCTGTTTGTTAAGGGCTTTCTTTTACCGCCGACAACATATGACAGCATGACCTATCATTTACCCCGGATTATGATGATGCAATCCAAGGGGCACCTGTTTTTAGATAATTTTTCTGATTACAGGCAGGATATTATGCCGATCGGTTATGATATCTTGAATTTTTTATATCTGAGATTTTTTACTGATTACGGTCTTACTACATTCGGATTTCTGAGTTACACAATGATTTTATCCGGCATTTTTGCTTTAGTGATAAAATTATTCTCTGATGTTCAGTTCAGTAAAATAATATGTTTTATAAGTGCTTCTTTGACCATGTTTATTGTTCACGCATGGTCCACAAAAAATGACTTAATACTTGCAGCACTAGCGATCGCCTGTTTTCTTTCTGCGTATAATTTTTTAAGAGACGGTGGCTTCATTCACCTGTTCATGCTTTTAGTCGCGTTAACTTTTGGCTTAAATGTTAAATTCACCTTTGGTGGTTTTTTCCTTCCTTTTATCTTTCTTTACGGGATTCTTTTTTTAAGAAAGATTGGTTTAAAACCTCTTTTTGCACAAATAAATAAAAAAAATTTTAAGTACATTTTGTTTCTTATTCTTCCCATTTCCAACATTTCAATGATTTGTCTGATTTTATTTCATAATTATTCAAATTATGGAGCCTTTATGGGACCCCACTTTTTTTGGGATGCCTTTTCCGTTAGTGGTGGGTGGGCAGGATCATTTTTAAATTTAATCCGTTATTCTTTTCAAGCCATTGATCTGCCAAAAGAATTTGGCGGCGATATGCTTACTCAGTTTCATAATTTAGTCTTGGGAAAGTATTATTCAACAGGAGTTTTGGTTCCGGAATACATTCCCGTAAAATTATCCGGTTTTTTAAATCCTACTGATGTCTGCGCCTGGTTCGGATTGCTGGGGATGCCAATACTGATTTCCATTTTATTTACAAGTATCCTGGGTAAAGAGTTTCTGCGTATTATCGCGCTTTCTGTTTTTATTTATGCAATTATGATTGGTGTTAAAGCGCCCTGGACACCCTGGACCGGGCGTTATTTTGCTTTGACTTTTGCTGGCGGAATGGTGTGTTTCGCGTTTATGCTAAAGTGGATAGAAAAGAAATCATTTCGTATATCGAAGTTTATTATCGGATTTGCCCTTATAATATCAATTTTGAACCTGTCTTATTTAGCATTTTACGTTAATGTAGCCAATTTTGATCAGATAAGGCATCAATTTAAGGACCGTAATAATAACATGTATTCTAAATACTATTCAAAAAAGGGGTGGGATTTTATTGTTGAAAAAATACCACCTGGATCAAAAGTTTTGTTAGTTACTGGTACAGATACACCTATTTTTCCTATTTTTCTCAGGCGGCCGGATCTGAATATAACAGTGACAGGAGCACCGGATACACTTTATTCAGGAAATATGTATACGGGTGATATGTATAAAGAAAAATTTAAATTGCGTGGGAAAGAATACAACTTGTCCAAGTATAGCGATTTTAAAACTGTACAAAGTTTTTACGATTATACGATACCGCTTAATGTGCCTAAAAAATACCATGAATATTCTTACAAAAGATAAATGGTAATGTCTTGTTTTTTGGATAAAAACTGGCTTCAGGAAAAATTTCTTTAAAAATCAAATGTACAATATTTTGGATGCAATGAGCTCAAGTTAGGTGGCACTGATAATTTCTATAACCAATAGATATTATAGTTAAAAAGCATCAAAATGTGATATAAAATTTGCAAGAACTCAAAGTCGGGCTACGCCCACCCTTCCGCTCCCCTCTCCGGCGCCAGGTTCCGAGAACGAGTTATAAATCAAAGTCAGAGCTTATTCCGCTGAGGAAGTGTTCCAAACAAAGGGGCCCGGGGCACCAATCTTTGTGATTTCAATTGTTTTCAGATGCTTTTCTTTAACCTGTAAAGTATTCCGACAGTTGTTATTTCCTAACCCTTAATTCATGCCGTTTCCTCCTCATTTTATAACCAATCAGAGGTATGTTACGTTCCAGGATGTGATAATTTTTGTTTGAAACACAAATAATTAATTGAGTTACGAAAAATATAATGATTTTTAGGGCATAAAGAGTCGGTTTTCTTTACAGACGTTGTATTTCGGCATATCGGATAAAGATATAATTTTAATTATTATAATATGTTATTGTTTTGGCACTTAGTTTGCATAAGAGTTATTGTTAATTGAATCCAAATTTTTAAATCTTAAAGGTAAAAAAATGAAAAAGAATCTTTTATTCGTATTAGTAGTAGTTGGTTTAGTGTTTGGAACAGCCAGCTTGTCAAGTGCAACAATAATTGATACAACAACAAATGGATACGATTCAGTCCAAATTATTAATTTTGGTAATTCACTTTATACAGATCATTATGGTCAGACATTTAACATTGGTTCTGACACAGATACTCAACTTGACAGCGTGAGTTTTGCGCTTAATCAAATATCAGCAGCTAATGTAACCTTTAATTTGAATATTTATGAATGGACGGGTTCCTCAGTTTCAGGTCCCGCTCTTTTCACATCGTCACCTTTGGGCACAACAACACAAAACTCTTGGGAAACTTTTTTGATTGATGATATTGGCCTATCACTATCAAACAATACAAACTATCTTTTTGAGCTTGATGCCTTCAATACCCTCGGTGGATACGCACAAGTTGCAGCCACCCCTAACAAATTGGATCTTTATTCTCCCGGTATGTTCGTATATTCAAACTATCAAGATCAATATTCAAATTGGACCACTGGTTATTGGGGCAGTGGGGACTTAGCCTTTGTAATGGAAACATCTTCTGCTGCTGCACCTGTCCCCGAACCCACCACTATCCTTCTTATGGGGGCTGGTCTTTTTGGCCTGGCAGGCTATAACCGTAAGCGCTTCAACAAACAAAGCTAAATAAATTCTGACCGTATTAGAAAAAAGATGTGGTTCACAAAATCCTCCTATTTTTAGGGGGATTTTTTTGTTCGGAAAACACAATAGAAAATATGCGAGGGAGAAGGTAAGCGTTCAGGCAACCCCATCTTCACAAGGTTTATAAAATCTGCCATGGTATTGTTCAAGCCAATCAAAGGAGGACAATCTCATGACACCCGCCCAATCACGAAAAGAATTATTGGAAGCAAAGCGCCGTTTATGGAAACAGCATATTGAAGACTGGCAGACTGGTGAACTCAGTAAGGCAGAATATTGTCGGAAGCATCATCTTAAAGTTCACCGGTTCATTTACTGGAAAAAGAAATTTCACACGCCAAAAACATCTCAAGCACTTGTTGAACTCAAGCTCCCACAGATGACATATAAAAATCCGAGATCAACGTCCCCGCTGCGGGTATCGGTCAATAGATTCCAGGTTGCCGTTGAACGGGGCTTTGATCCCATAACCCTCCGGCAACTGATTTATACCCTGGAACATGTATAATGTTTTTCCCGTCTCATGTTCGGGTATTTTTGGCTCCCGGGCCCACGGATATGCGTAAATCAATCAACGGCCTGTCAATTCTGGTAGCTCGGCACCGGGAAATGGACCCGCTTTCCGGTCATTTATTTGTATTCTGTAACCGGCGTGAGAATATCATAAAAATTCTGTATTGGGACCGAAACGGATTTTGCTTGTGGCACAAGCGGTTGGAGAAACAGTCTTTCAGGTGGCCGCAAACAGAAGATGATATTTTCGAGATTGATCACCGGCAATTAAACTGGCTGCTCGAGGGCCTGGAAATCAATCAGCATCATGCCCATCAAGTCCTATCCTATACCACACTTTTTTGAAGTATTTTTATCGGTTTTTCCAAATAAATAGTATACAAAATCAAATGGTTGTTATATAAGCAGGTCATGAATTTGGACCTTGCAAAACTCCCGGATGATACATCAGAGCTCAAAGAAATAATTGGTTCTTTTCAGGAAAAAGTAAATACCCTGGAAGAACGCATCCGCCTGCTTCAGAATGAGCTTTTTGGCCGCAAAACAGAAAAGCGCAAAATTCCGGAAACCGATCAACTTCAGTTGTGCCTGTTTGATGAACCGGAGATTTTGAAATCTGAAAAATCAGACACGATCACAGTACCAGCGCACACTCGTAAAAAACGAGGCCGAAAGCCGCTTCCCAAAGATCTGCCACGCGTTGACGTTATCCATGATATCGATGAATCTGAAAAGGTCTGTGCCTGTGGATGCCGGCTGAGCCGGATCGGCCAGGAAGAATCTGAAAAGTTGGATATCATTCCGGCTAAAATGCAGGTCATTCGGCATATCCGTTATAAGTATGCCTGTGAAAACTGTGAAGGGGTTGAAGATGATGGCCCCACCGTAAAAACCGCATCTCTTCCGATACAGTTTATCCCAAAAGGAATTGCCACTCCGGGCCTGGTTGCTCATATTCTTGTTGGTAAATATGAAGATGCGCTACCGTTTTACCGTCAGGAAAAAATATTTGACCGTTTGGGCGTTGAAATTCCACGCTCAAGCATGTGCGGCTGGGCCATCAAGGCTGCGGAAAAATGCCAGCCGGTGTTGGAACTGCTTCATCAACAGCTTTTATCCGGTCCGTTGGTCAATATTGATGAAACGCCGGTTCAAGTACTGAAAGAACCGGGCCGATCCAATACAAGCAAATCTTATATGTGGGTATTTAAGGGTGGTCCGCCGGATAAACCGGTATTGATCTACCAGTACCACCCAACACGTTCTGGCCGGGTGCCAAATGAATTTTTAAAAAATTACCAGGGATATATCCAGACCGACGGGTATAATGGCTATGATGCACTGGGCCGACGTGCGGAAATTACTCATGTGGGGTGTTGGGCGCATGCACGCCGGAAGTTCATGGAAGTGGTGAAAGCCGGTTCCGGCAAGGGGAAAAAAGGTCATGCCGAATCGGCCATTGACTATATCCGAAAACTTTATGCGATTGAAAAAAAAGGCTGCGAGAAAACCCTTACCCGGGAACAGCTGGTTGAACTGCGTGAAGAAAAATCAGAATCGATTTTAAAAGAGCTTAAAGCTTTCTTGAACCGTCTATCCAGTCAGACACCGCCTAAAGGTCTTTTGGGGAAAGCGGTGAAGTATACTCTGAAAAACTGGCCTTTGCTGGTTCGGTATCTTGAACAGGGGTATATCACACCAGATAATAATGCGGCTGAAAATGCCATTCGGCCTTTCGTAGTTGGGCGTAAAAACTGGTTGTTCTCAGGACATCCCAACGGTGCATCAGCCAGTTCCGGAATATACAGTCTGATAGAAACCGCCAAGGCCAATGGCCTGAAGCCGTATGATTACATGCGGTATCTGTTTGACAATATCCCGTTTGCAAAAACAGAATCTGACTATGAAAAACTCGTGCCGCAGAACCTCACCCAGGAAAAAATTGAAGCTTATACCTTCAGGTGTGCTTGATTAAGCGCTTACCGGAAAACAACAATAGAAAATATGCGAGGGAGAAGTGCTTCTTGCTTTGCTGAGGTGTATAAAATAGGATTCATAGGGGTAATCCATCTTTACCTCCTTTTTAAGGAAGTATAACACATCGATAGGGAGTGATAAATCTGCCCCCGCCTAAAGGCGTGGGCTTAAACTTTAATTGCGACCAGTTAAGCGGCTATAGAAGTTGATTCCATTGCTCATATCAATCCACTCCTGAACATGCGCCTTAATATGGCCGAACCTGCTAATGAGATTTGTATTACGACCAAAAACAGTATCAATCTCCATTCAAAATGATTCAAATAATTGGTTTTCGGATTGATCAATTCCGTGTAGACTAAGATAATAAAACCATGAGTTAAGTAAATGCCCAAAGAATATTCTGACAGAAATCTGATTATTCTGTTTGGCGGTTTACGGATAAAAAAGGAAGACAGAAAAAAAATTGTTGAACCAATCACTACTGAAACTCTTGTATATGATGGGATGGCTTGAGCATCATATTTAAAATTATTAACATTTACAAAATATTTCCATTCTAAAAAAGAACTTACTATTAACAGAATAAACAGTAAAAGGATACATTTTTTCATTTCAGGATAATAGCTTTCGATTCCTTCTTTCTGCATGTATTTTGCCACAATTGCCGATATTAGTACATAGGGTAAAAAATTGACCGGATTCCAGTATGCAACAAAATACTGAAAAGAATTATTTTTACCGAGGCTTAATGGGAAAATGATCATAAATAAAAGCGTAATTATGAGTAGCGGCCATAAATAGCGCACTCGAAGTTTACTAACAATAAATGATATTCCTGTGAGGATGATTAGGGAAAATAAAAAATAATACAGGGAATGTCCTCCTGTTATAATTAATAGAACGATTTTTTTAGCACTATCTAACCTTATGAATGAATAACCATATACTGCTTTGAATACAATTAGCCAGAAGCCCGTCCAAAATATATATAGATAGGAAAGCCGCTCCAGTCTTTTTGTTAAATAGCCGGTTTCATTTAATATTCTATATGAAAATAGAAATAATGAAATTAGAAAAAATACAGGCACACCAAGTAAAAGGAAATGATAATTGATCAGGTCAGAAAAAATGAATGAATGATTTTTATATAAATTTATTTTAGCAATATCTGAAATGCCGAATAGCTTTATATGCCATGCCACGATTGCCAAAGTCATTAAAGCCCTGAGGTAATCGAATCCATGATAACGCTGACTCTTATTATTCATAGCCTGCCTGAATTCCATGTATATTAAATTTTTAACCCGTAATAGTTGAGTTGAGATCATATTTGTTACGATTGGTACAGATAGTCCCACAAGCAAGTAATATTGATTTTGTTTTATATCCTTTAGAAAATTAAAGCATCTGATGTTAATATACCATAATAGATTGTGGAATTGAAAAGAAATTTTAACCTCGAAACTCATTTAGCAAAAAATGAGAGACTCTACTGTCTGCCTTCAACCTGAAACATCAAAGAAGAGGTCTTGGAATAAAAAATTCCCGGATTCCTCAATTACTTTTACGGGTTTTAGCTTTTTTAAGGGACACTTCGAAATTTAAAAAGACAGGGAATATTACAATGAGGATAATTCATATAGACGGAGTTCGTGGTGTGGCTAGTATGTTAGTCCTTTTTTCACATTTGATAGCTGCCTTCTATCCGATATTACATCCCTTGCCACAAGTTATGCCAATGACAATAGAAAAATTGGCTCATCAATCCTTATTGAGCAGGTTAATTATTTCCACTCCGATAACTCTTTTCTATAATGGTTTTTTTGCAGTAATGGTTTTTTTAATCATATCCGGTTATGTCATTAGTAATAGTTGTGCCATCAATAAAGACGAAAAGCATATTTCATCAAGTGTATTCAGAAGATATTTTAGGCTAACCATTCCAATCATGGTTGCATGTTTATTTTCATATTTTTTACTAAAGTTGGATTTATTTTCTAGTGCTCAAGCTGCTTACTTGTCAAAATCTCCATGGTTTAGTCGTTGGCATATTGCCTGCGATGCCGATCTTTTTAAAATGTTAAAATTTGTTTTTTATGACGAATATTTTGGGAATCCTTCCGCGTGCCTAAATTGTTATAATGGACCACTTTGGATAATGAATTTCTTGCTAATAGGCTCTTTTGGTGTCTATGCTTTTTATGCGATATTTGGGAATGCCAATAGAAGTTTCAGAATTTTCTTGTACATTGTTTTAATTATAATTTTTCATAAATCTCTTTGTCTGGCAATTGTTTTAGGAATGATTTTATTTGAAATGGATGTAAACAATATAGCTCAAAATAATAACAAATTTATATTAATTGTAATATTTTTAGCAGGAATATACCTTTCTTCTTTTACCCGATATGACCTACACTTATATTCCTCTCTCAATATTGATTTCATCAAAAATCTTTTTGATAATCCTATAAAAGTAATATTTTTCTATAATATACTCGGGGCATTTCTGTTATTTTTTGCAATTTTACGATCTTCCTTTTTGAAAAAGTTGTTTTCAGGTCGAGTCTTTCTTTACTTAGCGAAGTTATCGTTTTCAATATATTTATTGCATTATGCATTAATTTGTTCATTTTCAAGTTATGTCTACATTTGGTTGCGAAATGATATAAAAATTTCCTATAACCTATCTTTTTTAATAACCTCTGCATCAACAATAATTGTATTGATACCATTGTCAGATGTATTCTATAAATATATTGAAAAGAAGGTTTTAATTTTTTCTAAATCACTTTATGATTATATTGATAGAAAAAAATAGTGAACTATTGTAATAGCGATTTTAATGATGAGCTTGAATTCTTCAAATTTGTTAAACAGAAAATTTGATGCCAACAAGACGAGTACAACTTGATATTTAGTCGATGCTGAAAAACCCCATGCTAAAATATGGGGACCAATTTTTTGGGCCAGCAAGCCGCAATACAATCTAAAAAATAAAGACGCAAAAGTCTGGCTACCCACCGGATCAGCTTGCTGAAGTTCATTCCTGCTGCACTCAGGATGGCATTGACACGGTCTCCTTCAATACCTTTCAGACGGTTTCTATCCATTCTGTGTTCTCGCTTTAAATGCCCGATGCCCGGCTCAACCGCAGCCCGCCGCTTCATCCATCGCCACAGGCTCCTGGCTGTTTTACCTCTCCGAACCTTATCAACATGAACCTCAATTTCACCGTGGTAATCGTGACCTCGATATCCTCGGTCCACAAACACATATTCCGGTTTCTTACCTATGCGTTCTACCTGAGATAATGCACCGCTGAGAGTATGCCCATCATATGGATTTCCATGAAGAGCCATGGCTCCAACAAACCAGCCGCCTTTGCTTGTGGCGGCAACACTCACCTTGCAGCCAAACTCATATCGTTTATGGGCCTTCCCTTTGCTGATGCACTCGACTTCAGGGGCGTGGACACTGTAAATTTTGTTTTTTTCATTTTTTGTTCGATTGTGCACTCTTGTTGCAACATCCAGCAATGAAGCCAACTGATCATCTGGATCGGTCTTTTTTCTTTCAATGTCACGGATCACTCGACCAAGATACGTCTTTAGTTTCTTTGTGCATTTAGCCGCACGTTTCATCTGACGGGCATGGGCATATCGACTTTGTTTCGACAATAATTTTTTGGCATTACGGTTGTAATTCTGGCGAAGGGGGATGTTGCGTTCCTTTGCCGCACTGACAAGCTTTTGTCTTGCACGATCGTAAAGCCTTGCATCGGTCGGGAATCGAACCTCCTTTTCCTGAACTGTCGTATCCACGTTGACTCGTTTAAGCTGGCTTGATTTTACTGCCTTGAGTTTCAAACCAGCCTCAATCGTTTCCTTCAAAAGTTCTTCTGCACCTGATTCGCCAATCCGTTTTCGCCAGCGGGTCATGCTTGAAGCGTTGATGGGTAATTCATGTTCAAAATGGCTCATTCCACTCAAATATTGCCAGTATGGATTCTCTACCCAGGAAGAAACCACGGCGTCGTCACTCATGCTATGCGTGTATTTCAGGTAGTGAAGGGAAATCATTAATCGAGTGCTTACTCCGGGTCGACCATTATCCGGACAATAAGTGTCTCCGAATAATTCATCCATGCGGTCCCAGTCGATGACTTTTGCTAATTTGACCAAAGGATGGTTCGGATCGATGATTTTCGTCAGCTCTGGGCGAAAGAGCTCCAACTGCTGATTCGTTTGGGGTGATTTTTTGGGCTTCATGCTAAAAAAATTGCAAGCTTTGGGTGGTTTGGGGTTAAAAAGATTGCAATTCTTATAGCATAAATTTAATAATTTATCCAATTATTTCTAATAGATATTGTATTTTTCAGCATCGACTATTTAAGAATTGGTTGTAAATGGCATTAGCTGAATCTGATCATTGATTTTTTTCATATACCTCAATGGTCGGAATCTGAGCGACTCACATAGCACCGGATGATGTTGTCATCTGATATTTTGAATGTTGCGGCCAACGTCATATGCGCGCGAACGTACATGGAAATCGGATCCTCAGATGTCATGAAATCAAAGCTTTTTCTAAAAAAACGTACACTGCCATTTTCCCGGGATACAGGGTTAAGGGCCGGCATCCTTTCAAATATAAAGGCAATTTTGGGTTCCCTGCCTCTTTCCTTCATAAATTCTATACATTCTTCAAAGTAATGTTTCGAATGTTTCGACTTATGGAAATCAATAAAGGTATCGTCAAATGAAGGCCGAAGATGGGTAATCATGTGAACCATCGGAGATAATATATAGGAAATGGCGTAATCATTGGGTTTGGTGAATTTTGCTGCATTAACGATTAACCAGTTATTGAGTTTGGCATAGAATCGATTGGTATAGATGCCCATGCCGAAACCGGTTTCTATTCGGGTGTCCGCATGTTCGGGCACCACATCAAAATAAGTAAATTCCCAGTCA
Organism: Desulfobacterales bacterium; assembly: GCA_963675805.2. Classification (GTDB taxonomy): domain Bacteria; phylum Desulfobacterota; class Desulfobacteria; order Desulfobacterales; family Desulfosalsimonadaceae; genus SURF-3. The sequence continues at coordinate 381,338 of CAXXNU010000019.1, forward strand.
TTTTCTGAAACCATGTAGTAGAAAGGACCCAGCAGCAGTAAAATCATCGCAAGTGTTACTGGAGCCTGATATTCCTTTAGCTTTAATCTGTGGGCAACAAAAAAGAAGAAGGCGGCCACCGCCGGAATGGCGGTTTGGCATATCGCCAGTGGGCCCATGCGTGAGAAAATGCTCATGGTATTCGCGCAAATTGAAAATGGTACCATTAATAATATGGCGAGTTCTTCTTCCTTATTCAAATCCCGCTTTAATATGTATTTTGAAATCATATAAATCCAGAAATAGAGAATAAATGCGATCAATAAAGATGAAAACCACATTGGCTGCCCGAAAAGGCCGTTGTAATATGGCGATAGAATACCAAAGAACGATGTTCTGATGGTGAAATATGTGAACAGCGAAAGCGCGGCTCCCGCTGTTAAAATAATTATTATATTTTGCAGATGAAGGATAAGAAAAAAAACGCCCAGCAATACAGCAGAAACACTAAGATATTTGATTAATTCCCAGTTAAGCCCGATAAGGTTGGTTGAATGCGTGGGCATGGACAAAATTACCTCCATGGATGCAAAAATGTTCATCACATAGGGTTTGTTGAATATGATGATAAAGAGCAACCAGGAAAAGATGAAGGGAGCGAGCACATATGTTAAATCGTTAAACTTAAACGAATAATGTTTAAAATTAAATTTTCGAGACAGGAAAAAGAACAGTACGGGAGATAAAAATACAACACTCAGATAAAGAAGCGTTAGGCTGATACACCAGAGGCAGAATCCGGATAATACATATAAAATTTTCTTTGACAGCGGTTTCTGCGCTTGCAAGCCAAATAGAAGGAGTGACAGGTGCAGCGTCAGAAATAAGTGAGGGTAGGTTTGATAATAAAGGTTGGAGACCATTCCGATAGGATCCAAACCGGTAAAAGCAAATAATGAAAAGATAAAGGGCAATTCGGCGTATCGGCCGGAGACTTTGAAAAGGGCAAAACCGAACAGCAGTAGTGCAAAGATAGTTAAAATAAACTGAAGCTTTCTGAAACCAAGCAGTGTGATGTCCGGAAAAATATCAAAAATCAGACGATTGATCAGGGTATAATGAACCAGGGCGCCGGTTATTTTATCTTTCAAAAAATGATCCCCGGCTGACAGCCGCCAGCTTTCGGTCATGTGATACCCTTCATCAATAAAATTGAATCCATAATGAAGTTTTATCCAGCCGAAACAGGCAGCGGCAGTAAACAGTAACATGCCGATCAAGAAAATCGGCATGTGGGATCGAGATGGCTGAGGTTTAAATATTTCTTCCATAAAATTATTTTTTTCCTGTTACAAAAAATCCGCTGGCTATTTTTTCGGCATGGGGGAAATGAATGAATATGATATCAAGTAATTTGATGGGAGCAGTGAGGGGCATCAATAACAAAAAAATTATATCATGCAATGTGCGGCTGCCAAAGGAAAGAACAATCGCCAGCCATTCCTGGATAACCCATAACATGCCGGATGTGGGGCCAGCACCGATTGAGACATCGATTTGTTCAAACATTTCAAAACAATGCCTGGTCCCTTCAATCGTCCATCTGTGGAAATCGTGGGGTGCTGCGTGAAAGGGAACCATAAAAGGTAAATAACAAAAAAACTTCCCACCTGGCTTTAGGATTCGATGTATTTCATTGATGATTTTTTCCGGCACTGCAACATGTTCCAGCATGGCCGTATTGAATATCAGGTCAGCGGTGTTGTCTTTAAGTGGCAGATCAGATGCATCGGCGATCATATCCACTTCATTGAACGCAAAAATATCAATATTGATGATGTCGCCACGGCGGCCTATTATTGAGGGACCGCTGCCAAGGTTGATAATAATGCTTGTTGGATCGTAATTTGCCAACAGATCATTGAACTGCTTTTTATAAGCGGCGCTCGGCATGACTGGTGAAAAAAGCCTGATCATCATGTAATAGAAATAGCCGAATCTTTTCAAAAATTCCTGGATGGCAGCTAAAACTCCGTTTCCAGCACTATTGATTGGGATTCGATTGCCGGTCAGAAAGCAGAAGGCGTTGTTTTGGGTCGTGAAAGGTCTGTCCGGCTTGAGGATTTTCTCGATTTTGTGTCGCTTAGTAGCATCCAAAGATTTATGGGTCCTTAAAAAAATGTAGTAACGGCGTCAACTACGATTTCAACATCGGCATCTGCCATTTCATAAAAAAGCGGCAGCCTCACCAAGCATTCGCTGATATTCTCAGTGTGAGCCAATGGGCCGCCGGGCCGGCCATATTTTTTACCGGCCGGGGATGAATGAAGCGGAATATAATGAAAAATAGCGTGGATGTCTCTGCGTTTTAAATGAGTTATCAGCTTGGTTCGGTTTGTAGGAGTGTTTGTAATTATATAAAAGAGGTGCCCGTTGTGGGAACCGATCGTCGGGTCGATGGCCGGCAAACGGATATGGTTTTTGTTTTCAAGCGGACGAAGAGATTCATAATAAAGGTTGAAAATTTGAGACCGCCGTGTATTGAGTTTTTCAGCCTGCTCAAGTTGCGCATGCAGAAATGCTGCTGTCAATTCACCTGGCAGATACGATGATCCAATATCCACCCAGGTGTATTTGTCGACTTCCCCCCGAAAGAATTGCTTTCGGTTGGTTCCTTTTTCCCATATGACTTCTGCCCGTTTTGTGTATTTCTCTTTGTTAATCAGCAGTGCACCGCCTTCACCGCAGATTATGTTTTTTGTTTCATGAAAACTGATGGTACCGAAATCACCTATCGTGCCAAGGAATTTTCCTTTATACTTGGATAGCAACGCCTGGGCTGTATCTTCTATTACAAAAAGATGATGTTTTTTTGCAAGATTCATTATTCTATCCATCGCGCAGGGGTAGCCGGCATAATGAACAGGGACGATGGCCTTGGTTTTTGGGGTGATTGCATCTTCGATTAGATTCTCATCTATGTTTAAGGTGTCCGGCCGAATGTCCACAAAAACCGGTATTCCGCCCCGCAGCACGAACGCATTGGCTGTTGAGACAAACGTAAAGGAGGGCATGATGATTTCATCGCCGGGTTTGATATCGCAAAGCATCGCTGCCATCTCAAGAGCTGCTGTGCAGGAATGGGTCAGCAACGCCTTTTGGCATTTCAGGGCATTTTCAAGCCATCTTTGGCAAAGTCGCGTATAATGACCATCACCGGCCAAATGTTTAAATTCAATGACGGCCCTGGCGATATTGAAAAGTTCTTTACCCACAATAAAAGGGTGGTTAAAAGGAATGGAATTATTTTTTATTTGCATGGTATCAAACTTTTTTTGCAATACAGATGAGTGAACCCCCAAAAGGGAGATTTGTTCCGTGTAAGATTATCTTTTTTTCCAACATGCATATTTTGTAAAGAAATAAATTGACGGACAATGGCATTTTAATTTCTCCAACAGGATCATAATGTTTTTTGAATAATTGAATTTTTAACCTGGATGCCATCATTAAAGGAAGCAACAGGCTGATGAATGAAGTTATTCGTTCAATATGAAAACCGGCTTTCTCTATTTTTTGTTTTAAATCTCTTCTTGAGTATCGCCGCTTATGATAAGCGGCTTCATCCTCATAAGACCATAGCCAATTGTGCTGTGGCACAGACAATATGATGCCGCCGTTTGGCTTTGTTGCCCGGTGTAAATTTTTCAGAACAATATCATCATGATTTATGTGTTCCAACACATCAAAGGCACCGATAACATCAAATTCATTCTCAAATGGGAAGCAGCATGCATCAGCTTGTATAAGTTGAGCACGCGAAGTTCTTGAAGCAACAAATTGCAGAGCAGCAGAATATATCTCAGATCCTGTGATTTGGATGTTCGGGTATTCATCTGCAAAAGAGGATAGGACATTTCCTGTACCGCAACCTATTTCACAGAAATTCTTTGCTTTTGGAAAATAATGCTTAAAAAAATATTGAAAAAGGTCGTTCCGGTAGTTGAACCAGAATGAATGAGTTTCAATGTTATAGAGCAGATCGAAATATTCTGGTTTAAATCCATCGTTGATGTTTGCCTTCTCTGGTGCAAAGGCTGGAAAGCCATTTATTAAAACAGGCGCATAGCCGCATCTATGACAAGCATATTCATTTGATCGAAAGGCAAAACGGCATTCAGGGCAAATAATCATTTTTGGAACATTATAAAAATATTCATTCGGATAATGCTAATACAAGGAGGAAGTTAATCTCTCTTTATCAAATTCGGATAGTTCATGCCGATTTTATTTTCTGACAAGGATTGTGAAATCATATAAGTCATAATCGTGCAATAGGGCGACATTTTTAGAAAAATTCCGTTTACAGAAATCAAAATAAAAACAGGGGTCTCCATAATGCAGGTCCGGTCTTTGACTCATGCGGTCTGCATCAGAATATAAGGTCAGCATGTTAAAAGAAAATCCCTTTAGGCACAATTGATCCATCTTTTTTAATGTATTTAATATGTGTTTCTGCCAGTCCGCCTCTGAAGCATTAAGTTTGATATTGAAAATAGCGCCTGCTATAAGATAGTCGGCCGGCGTAAGATCATTTTCTTCTGTTGTAAAGTGACAGTTGGAGAAGTTGTTATGGATTTTTTTACCTGCAAGGACCATTTTTTTTATTGAATCCACACCAAAATATTCGAATTCCCAACCTTTCCGGAGCAGAAAGTCAAACATCGCACCATATCCACTGCCATAATCTATCACCGTAAAAGGGGAAGCCGCATTGATAACACGAACCAGTTGCTCAAAACGGATCAATTGGGCCTGCTCGGAATTATAATCCACTCCTTTTGCACTGGTTCCGTGGATATTAAGCTTTTCTTCAAAGTATTTGTCGAGTTTCTTTAGTGTTGCATCTATATTCATTGCTTCTTCCCATTGAGGTCTAAAATATGATTAATTGCATCAGGACCTGTCATGAATATTAGATCGAGGATGGATACTTGAGGATCAAATGGGGGGTAAAGTTGAGGATATGGAGAATAATTATAATTCATGTATTCAATTCGGATACCGGACTCTTTAAATGAATTCTCATCAATATAATTTTTCGCTGAAGGACCTGAAATGTAATGGGTTGCACCAACTTGTTTTAATATTTGGATTAACCGGTTCGTTTTATTTCCAGTAATCCCTTTTAAATCCGAGGATTTCAAAAAACGCGTGTTTTGAATACCAAGCCATTCACAGACATGAATGGTGTAGTCAATTGTAAAGTCAGCAAGATATTCATAGTGCTTTGAATAAAAAAAGAAGATATCTTTTTCATATGTCTTAAAATATGGCGTTTTCCCATAGGTATGCTGGATTGTCAGCCAGTGCTTTTGGTTCCACTTCTGCCCCCAGTCGATACGGATTCGGTTTATCGGCGTTTTATCAATCTGCACATTCGACGCTAAAACCGGAATGGTCAGCCATTTGCTTCCATGCATGGTTTTGATTCGATTGCGATTCCGCCAGCCTCTCTTATCATATTGAACATCATCGTAAAAAATAAACAGATCGGATTTGAAGATTTGGTGGAAATAACCTCTCCAGGGGATATAAGATGGTTGGAGAATGGTGACTTTCATTGCTATTTTTTATCAAGAAATTCTGAAATTACATAAGTTGGACGGTCCATGCATCGGTTAAATATTCTTGCAAGGTATTCACCAAATATGCCTAATGTAAATAGTTGGGCTCCACTAAAAAGAGTGATTAATGACACCAGGAAAGGAAAACCAGGTAAACTGCCGACGGTGAAATAAATGATCAGCACATAAATAAAAATTCCTATGCCGAGCAGTGTCATTCCAAATCCAATGAAACTTGCCAAACGAAGCGGCGCGGTGCTGTGACCAGTCAGAATGAGGATGGCGGCTTTAATCAAAGAAAAATAAGTGTAATTAGATTCCCTTTCACGAGGCTCTTCGATATGAACAATTACTGATGTCATCTTTGATGTCCCCCATGAGAGAAGAACATCAAGAATAACATCCGGGCCTTGAAAGTCAACAAAAGCGGATCTCAGTCTGGTGTGGAAAGCCCTGAAAGCAGAAATGTTGCGAACAGAGGGCACCCCCATCACTATGGCAAGCAAACGCTTCGTATATTTAGTGAGCAGATTACGAAAAAAGCTCTGGGGTAGTTTTTGGGGTGCGCCATAAACTACGTCATACCCCTTTTGCAATTGCGCCAGAAGTTTCGGGATCTCCTCTGGTGGATGCTGCAGGTCATCATCCATTGTTATGATAATATCATATTTTGCTTTTCGTATACCGCATAGTAAGGCATTGTGCTGTCCATAATTGCGCATTAGATTGATGCCTCGGATCCAATCATGTTTAAGGCATAAATCGCTGATGGTTTGCCAGCTGTTATCGTGGCTTCCGTCGTTGATAAAAATCAATTCATATTTAGCCGCGTTAACTTTTAGAACTTTATAAAGGCAATCAATAAGGCTGGGAAGTAAACTTGCACTATTATAAACAGGAATGATAATCGACAGATCCATAAGTTTTTGTCGTTTTAAAATGGTGAATAAAATTGCTTTTAATGGTCAACTTTATACAAAATATCTGGTGGCCTGTCAATGATGCAGAAGCAAGGCGGTATAAAAGAGAAAATCTATATCAGAAGCATTCGATCTGTATTTTCTGATCCCCTAAAAAAAAAATCAAGGTGCCGCTTCGCTACCTTATGATAGCGGCTTTGATGATTTTTTGGACAAATTGGTGTTTACATAGCACCTTATGATTTGATTCTCTGATATCTTGAATGTTGATGCTGGCTTCATATGCATTTTTACATAGGTGGAAATCGGATCCTGGGGGCACCGGAAATCAAATTGTTTGCCGGGAAAAGCCATCGAACCCCTTTCAACTGACCCTGGCAGGAGAAACGGCATCCGCTCAAAAATAAAGGCGATTTTCGGTTCCCGGCCCCTTTGCTTCATTTCTTGGATGCATTTTTCGTAATAACTCATGGGTTTGAAAAACGTAATGAATGTGTCGTCAAGAGAAGGATGCAATCGGGTTATCATGTGAACCATCGGTGACACTATATAAGAAATGGCATATTCTCCTGGCTGGGCAAAGGCCGACGCATTGGCAACCAGCCAGTCATAGAGTTCGGAATATAATTGATTGGTATAAATACCCCTGCCGAAACCGGTTTTGATCCGAACGTTTGCCTGGTTCGGTTTGACATCAAAATAAGTGAAGTCCCAGTCGTTTCGAATGGTTGAATAATAGAAAGGCCCCAAGAACATTATTAATACTAAAGTCGCCACTGTATGCTGGTATTTCGTATTTTTTATCTGTGAGGCCACCATCAAGGAGATTGCGGCTACCGCAGGAATCGCGGTTTGACATACCGACAATGACCCCAGGGCGGAAAAAACGCTCATGGTGAATGCGCATATGGTAAAAGGCACCATCAAAATGATGGATAGTTCTTCTTCCTTGCTGAATGTCCTGTTTAAAAAATATTTCCTCATCGTGTATATCCAGAAAAAAAGAGAAAAAGCCATGAGCAGAGATGAAAACCACATCGGTTTGCCAAGCCAGCCATCATAATAGGGCGTCATAAAGCCGAAAAACGACGTGTTGATTATTAGCAGCATGGTCAGGGACAGGAGCGCAAATCCAGGCAGGAAAAATTGAACCGGCAGTTTTGTCAGGACAATAAAAAATATCGATAAAAAAATCGCAGATGCCGTTACATGTTTGATGAGTTCCCAATTGATACTCATTAAGTCTTTTGAATAATCGGGCATGGATAAATAGACATCAAGCGAATTGAAAAGATTTAATAAATACGCTTTGTTGAATATCGCGATAAACAGCAGCCAGCAGATCACAAAAGGAGTAGTGACATATAACAGGTCCTGAAAGGAAAAAGAATAATTAATTAATTCTGTTTTTCGGGAAAGAATGAATAAAAATAGGGGTGCGAAAATAAAGGTTCCCAAATAGAGCAGGCTAAGGCTCGTCAGCCAGATGCACACACCGGCCATTAGATACAGGATATTTTTTGTCAACGGATTTTTGGTTTGAAGTCCAAGGAGCAGAAAGGACAGGTAACATACTATAAATAAATGCGGATATGTTTGGTAATACATGTTGGAAATCATTCCGATGGGGTCAAATCCAGTGAATGCAAACAATGAGAATGTAAGTGGCAGCCACGCATATTGATTATTATATCGAAAAAGCGCAAAGCTGAACAGTAACAGAGAAAAAATAACCAGTATAAATTGAAGTTGACGCCATTCCAAAAGGGAAATACCAGGATATATTTCGAAAACAATACGATTGATGAGTGTATAATGCATTAGTGCGCCGGTGATTTTGTCCTCAAGAAAGTCATCCCCGGCCGCCAGACGCCAGCTTTCGGTGGCGTGGTATCCTTCATCAATAAAATTAAAGCCAAAGCGGAGTTTGTGCCATCCCAGTATCGCTGATGCGATGAATACAATTAAACATAAGGAAAATATTATGAATTGACTATTTTGCGGTTTTTTTGTAATGGACATATGCAACTTCCTGTTTTTTAGTATTTACGTCTGCGTTCTAATTTTGAAATGTATCAGCACGTCACGAAGTTGAGATTGATAGTCGTGAAGCAATTTTGGTGAACAAAATTTATAGTTCAACAGGCAAAAATGTCAAGAATAAGCTCATCCTTTAATTACGGGAATTGATAAAAAAAGACGAGATTGGATTTATGATTTTAGAACCATTGAAATTGGCCCTGGTCATCCCTGTATACGGCAATGAGAAAAGTCTTGTTGAATTGCACCAGCGAATTGACCGAGCTTTATCCGTGCCGGATATTGAACTAACCATTTGCTTTATTAACGACCGCTCGATGGATAACAGTCAGCAGGTATTGCAAAAGTTGGCGGCCAGGGATTCCCGTGTTCGAATTTTACTTCTTTCCAAAAATCACGGGTCTTTTGTAGCTATTGTCGCCGGACTCCATGAAACGCTGGAGAATGATGCGGTGATCATTTTATCCGCGGATTTACAGGATCCACCTGAAGTCATTCCACAGATGATCCAAAAGTGGCAGGAAGGATTTCCGGTTGTCCTCTGCGTTCGCCGCCAACGGTCGGATTCGACGGTAACCCGTTTTTTTTCATCCCTTTTTCACAAACTTTACCGGCGCTACGTGCTGCCGGACATGCCGGAGGGCGGATTTGATTTTTGTCTGATTGATCGCAAAGTAGCAGATGTTTTGATTGAGTCTTCGGAAAAAAATACCAGTCTTGTTGGGCTTATCATATGGGCGGGTTTTGATCGCGCCTATGTTCCCTATGACCGGGCAGAGCGGATTCACGGCAAAAGTATGTGGTCCTTCCGTAAAAAAGTACGATACGCGATCAACAGTGTTATTTCATTCTCATCGCTTCCCCTGCGCATGTCTGCATTTCTCGGGGTCGCCCTTTCTGTGGTATGTTTTACAGGCATTGTGTTTACTCTTTATAATTATTTGTCCGGCCGAATTCCGGTGTCCGGGTGGACTTCCCTGATCCTTGTTATTCTTTTTGTCGCATCCTTTCAGTTTTTATCGTTTGGTATTTTGGGGGAATATTTCTGGAACAATCTTGAACAAAGCCGCAAACGGCCGCTATTTATTATTGATAAAAAAATTGGCTTTGACGTATCAACCCGCGGTTGTCAGCCTGATACGGCGAGTGCCGAGGTTCCTTTTTTTGATTTGCAGGCAGTTTCCGCGTTGGTTAGTGCGGGATTAGATCAGGCAGCGAAAAACGTATTAAAGGGAAGCCAGATCATTCTGGGGGCTTCGGTTGAGCGTTTTGAAAGGGAATTAGCAGATTATACAGGGATGGAATATGCCACAGGTGTGGCCAACGGGACGGATGCGATTATTTTGTCCCTCTGGGCGGCAGGGCTTGTAACCGGCGATAAAGTCATCACCTCATCTATTTCCGCTCCGGCGACGGGTGTTGCGATTCTTCGGGCAGGCATGATCCCCTGTTTTGTGGATGTTGATGAAAAATACCTGACCATTGATCCGGAACAGGTTGAAGCTGCTGCGGCACAGGGGGCGAAAGCCATTGTGCCGGTTCATTTGTATGGAAATCCATGCGACATGGATGCCTTGATGAAGGTCGCTGAAAAGTATAATCTCATAGTTATCGAAGACTGTGCCCAGTCTTTCGGTACAGAAATAAATCATCGCCATTGCGGATTTCTTTCCACAGCGGCGGCTTTCAGTTTTTATCCCACTAAAAATCTCGGCGCGTATGGTGATGCCGGTGCTGTTTTAACTAGCGACCGGGATTTGGCTGAAAAATTAAAAAAAATGCGATTTTACGGCCAGAATGCTGCCGGGGAATGCGTGTTGCCGGGGATCAATTCCCGGCTGGATGAAATGCAGGCTGCCTTGTTGTGTGAAAGGCTGAAGGTGATTGAAAGTCATAATCATCAAAGAATCAGTATTGCACGGCAGTATGATGCTGTCCTTCCTTTTTTGAATCCCGTGCCTTCCAGAAGTAGCCGCGTTCCCCACCTTTATGTGGTAAGGCCTGATAATCGGGAAGCATTTCGTCAATTTTTAATGGATCATGATATTCAGACAGGCATTCACTATCCATTGCCACTTCATCAACATGACTATTTACGCAAAAATAGCCATGCCGGAAAATGCCCGATAGCTGAAGATGCATGCCGCCATGTGGTCAGTCTTCCCTGTTTTCCCGGGCTGGATGATCAGGCAGTGGAAAAAATTATTGATGTATGCTTGAAATGGAGAGATGCCCGTTTATGAACCCTTTGCCAGCCTCATTCTACAATACACTTGTCAATGTTTTTTATAATAAACGATTTCTTGAGGCCATTCAGGCAGAAGTTGGCCCAACCCGGGAAATGCGGATTCTGGATGTCCCCTGTGGTACTGGAATTCTGATGCATTGCTGCAAGCCTTCGTCCTATGTAGGGGCTGATATTGATGCCAAAAGGGTAGTTGATGCCGGAGTCCGTTTCCCCGAGGAGGCGTTTGTGGTTTCAGATGCTGCTGCGCTTTCTTTTACGAAGGATAAATTTGATTTGATTCTGGCATCCGGACTGTTTCATCATGTGGATGATAAAGTTTCAACTGCGATTTTGTCTGAATTTCGCCGTGTCTTGTCTCCAGTTGGAAAAATTGTTGTCATAGAAGCGATCTGGCCTCAAAATAGATTTAACATTATTGGATATGTTGGAAGAAAACTGGACCAGGGCAAATTTGTCCGGCATGCAGCGGCTTATGAAAAATTATTCAGAGAGTTTTTTAAGATCCAAAAAAAATATTATTTTTTAAACTTGGGGTTTGAATATCTTTTTGCTACATTGGTCCCTGATGGAGGGCTGTATTGACTCAAGACGGTTTAGGGAAATATATGAAGGACCCGTCAATGGAACTGGGCCTGAAATATATCCAGACCCGTGCTTCAGGGCTGGGGCGGTATTTTTTGGAACGGGGTGCGCAACTGCTGTGCAGCTGGATTCCCGGGCCAATAGGCGTGGGAATCCGTGCCGCAATATACCATAGACTTTTTGGCCAGAAATCTCAAACGGCCTTTGTTGAAGCAGGGGTTGAATTTTTTTTTATGAACGCCATCCATTTTGGCAAAGGTGTTTATGTAGACAGCCACTGCCGTCTTCATGGATCATCTGCTGAAATAATATTGGGAAACAATAATCGGGTGATGCGTGGTGCCTACTTATGCTCCTACGTTTCAAACGCACGTTCAGGTGAAGGTATTGTAACCGGTGACGACTGCTGGATCGGTGTGAACGCGGTTTTAGCTTCCGGCCAGGGAGGTCTTCACATCGGTGACAATGTGCTTATTGGACCAAATGCTGTAATTGTGACAGGCAATCATGATTATGAGCGAGTGGATTTGACTGCGGTGGAACAAAATTATTATGGGATTCCCATACATATCGGAAATAATGCCTGGATCGGGGCGAATTCGACTGTGCTCGGGGGAGCGACCATTGGGGATCATTCGGTGATTGCGGCTGGGGCGGTGGTTTCAGGAAATGTTCCGCCCTATACAGTGGCTGGCGGGGTGCCGGCCAGAGTCATCCGTGAAATCCAAAAAAATTAGTAAAATAATAGCATGAATACCCGTAGATCATTTCAATCTTTTAGCGGCTACCTTCTCTTATGAATTCTAAAAACGCGGCATGATTCCGGATATAATCGGTCTCATCATAAGGGGCCGAGGCCAGCACCAAACAAATCCCGCCGGATGAAAAATTCTCCTCGTGCGCCCATATCATCGGCGGGATGTGAAGACCATAATAGGCACGGTCCAACCGCACCCGCCGTATTTCCTGGCCATCATCCATGACTACCTCAAAAGCCCCCATTGCTGCAATGATGAACTGATGCAGGGTTTTGTGGGCGTGTGCGCCCCGTCCTTCGCCCCCCGGCACGTCGTAAAGGTAAAATATGCGCTTGATTTCAAATGGCACGTGTTCCTTGCCGTAAATAGGGGTAATAGCGCCCTTGCGCTCGCTCATTTTGGGCAGATCGATCAGCTTGCAGTCATGAACAGATGGTTTCATTTGCGATGGTTCATCCTTTTGAAATCATTGTAGTCACGAATATAATCTCCCGGGTTATAGGGCAAAGACGCCAAAACCAGGGCAACGGCGTTGGTGGAAAAATACTGCATGCGACGCCAGATCATATTGGGGACATAAAGCCCGAAATAAGCCCGGTTGAGGGTCACTGTTTTCTGGGCCATTCCATCATCCAGAAAGACCTCTAGACTTCCGGAAAGGGCAATGATAACTTCTTGAAGATTCCTGTAGGCATGGCTTCCGACCGATTCTCCTCCGGGGACATCATAGATCCAATATGCCCTTGGAATCTCAAATGGGACATGACGTTCGGCCTCCACAAAGGTAAGATTACCCCGGTCATCCAGAATTTTGGGGAACTGAATAATGGCAGCATCGTAGACCGTTCGGGGCGACCTAATGTTAGACATATTATTCATTGGTTTTGACTTAATTCGGTCATTTCCCTGTCAATGCAAAGAGTTCTGACAATGCGGGCGGGGTTACCTACGGCTATTGCATTGGCTGGAACATCTTTGGTGACAACAGCCCCCGCACCGACCATTGCGTTTTTGCCTACAGTGATTCCAGGCAGCAAGGTTGCGTTTGCACCAATGCTCGCGCCTTTTTGAATCACAATTTTGATAAAAGATTCAGGGTGTTGTTTGCTTCTGGGGTATCGGTCGTTAGTAAAAGCAACACTTGGGCCGATAAAAACATCGTCCTCTATCCGTGCTCCATCCCAGATATGGACGCCGGATTTAACGGTGACACGATTTCCAATAACCACATCGTTTTCAATAAAGGTTTGGTCACAAATATTGCAATCAGTACCGATGCGTGCGCCGGGCAGAATGTGCGCATGAGCCCATATACGAGTGCCCGCGCCGACATTATCGGATTCAAGCAAAGCGAAATCATGTAGCATTATATTGTTTTTTGTGGTGTTAAATATCCGCGCAGGTATGCTAGTGACTATAGCATTAGATGGAACTTTGCCCATAACAACAGCCCCGGCTTCTATTTGGGTATTATACCCTACTTCCAAATCATAAAAAATCACCGCATTTGGACCAATTGAGCAATTGTCGCCGATAGTTAGTCGTTTTCCGGATTGGTTTTGCTGTTCTGTGGGGGTTTTTTTTAACGGCTCATTACCAAGGATCGCACCAGGAAATATTTCCACGCCATCACCAATGGTCACGTTTTCATTGATCACCACATGGGGATGAATGACTACATCGTTGCCGATGCGGACTCGCGGTCGAATGACAGCGAATTCATCAATGCGGACATTTTGACCAATGTCGGTGGTTTGTATAATAGCAAGAGGATTTATTTTAAACATAATCAATTAAAAAATTTGTAAGCAGTTTTTGCAAATAGATGTCCTGGATTTGTCGGGCTGTTACCCTTTGTTGGCAAGCTTTGAATTTTTTGGACTGTGTATCACATTATTTTGTGGAGGGAAAGAATATTCAGATGCTGAGCATCATTTATTGTACCTATGGTGATATGGTGAAAAAGGTGCTTAACACCTATTGACTTAATATTTCAAACAGAGCAAACACCCTTTTGACGATCGCCGCTGAGGCCCCAAAGAATAAAGGTTTTATTAACGAAGCTTAATGACTGTTTTTTCAGAATAAATAAAATCGATCCAGCAGTATATTTGCATGAAAGGCCTTGTGTCGTCTATTCTGATTAAAGAGAATTGTGCCGGGGAAAAATGTTGATTCTTCCGATCTTTACTGATAATGAAAATAACCTGATAATCACGAAGTTTTTTCAATGAACTGAGTGATTATAAATGCGCTTGATTACTTCTTATTAAGTCTAAGCAATAATAAATTTGAAGGGCATAAAGCCCTCTTCTACACAGCTTTGTAATAGGTGTTGTACTTGCAGGGTTTGTCCCCGACAGATAGTGGATTAAAGGTTGTCCATATTTATTGAGAGCGCAGTGCGTTTTGTGTTTTCTGAATCCAAATTTCAATCAGATGAAAAGGGAGAGCAATGAAGGCTTTTAGTTACATTGTGTTAGCATTATTATTCATCGGGATTTGTATGACCGGGTGTTCAAATGACAGCGATGTGAAATCTTTGAATGCGGAAGCCCTGAAATTGGCGATGGCCGGCAAGGTTGATCAGGCCATGGAAAAGGCTAAGGCGGCGCTTGAAAAAGCGGAAAAAGAGAATGGGGCCTTTCACTTATTGACGGCCATGAGTCTCGAAACTCTGGGGACGGTATATCAGGCCAAGGGGGATGCTGACAAAGCCGAATCCAGCTACCATCAGGCTTTGTCCATTGTCCAAAAGACCATCGGGCCAGACAGCGGGGAAGCGGCAAAGATTATGAATAATCTGGCAGCGCTGTATTACTCGAAACAAGAAAACGATAAGGCAGCATCCTTTTACAAACAGACTCTTGCTATTGTGGAAAAAAAATTTGATGCCGATGATCCCAGGTTGGCGGTGCTGCGCAAAAATATTTCCATATGTGAAGGGAAAGGGAGCGGCGGGGAGGATGCCTGGGCGGCTCAAAAGCCGTTCGCTGACAAAGAAAATTTTCCCGAAGGATCCCAGACAGTTGCCCCAATGTTAGGCCCGCCGGGGAGTGAGACTAAGGATCTCGTTCCTCAGCAGATCAAAGATTCCATGTTCTCGCAACTGGCCCAGCAGAATATTTATCTATCCGATTTAGAACCCTTGGCTCAGGTAGATATTGACAATAAAGGCATTGTGTTTCCTTATCATGCTCTGAAAAAAGGGAAAGACTCTGATTCCGCCCAAGAGATTGTTGTACTATTCGCTTCTGTCTATAAGCCGGAAAAACCGGATACCGTGGTTTTTCAGCAGTGCCGGCTCATATCCTACACCAGTTATCTGGCGTCCTTGGAAAAAGGCGGGGCAGAGCAATTGAAACAGGAGATTCAGGAGGTTTTTAATAATTTATATTTATAGCGCCGGGGAACCGTTTTGCCCCGGGCTTTCTTTTAACCCATGAACGGACAAAATTCAATTGTCCAGTCAAAGGGCGAAAACCAGCAAATTATCGCTAATCACAATTTCTGTTCATGGCTTAAATAATACAACCTAACGCTCTTCGGCGTTTAACAATTCTTCAGCAATTCTTTTATTTTTCAGCGCAACAGTGGAGTTGGGCGCAATGGTAAGTGCATTTTCAAATGCCTGTAATGCCATTTTCAGGTTGCCTGTGCGTCCCAGTGAAATTCCGATAAGACAATGAACATCTGATACAGTGGGCTTTAATTCCAGTGCCTTGCTGTAAAAAAAGACTGCTTCATCATACATTTCTTTTTTAAAACAAGCATTACCGGCATTGAGCCATGCGGGGTACAGGTTTTTATTGATTTTTAATGCTTGTTTGTAATGATAAATTGCATCGTCTAGTTGTCCTTTATTCTCAAGGGCGGCACCCAAATTTAAGTGCGCTTTCCAGTTATTTTCTGTGACCGATAAGGCATGGTTGAAAAGGGTGATACTGTTTTGCCATGTCGTCACCTGACTCATGGTAATTTTGGAAGAGGTTAAAATTAATACCACTCCTGCAATGATTGCTATTTTTCGATGCACCTGAAATTTTTTGATCAGGGAATGAGACCCCCATACTGCGGCAATGAATATGCCGATAAAAGGGACATAGGTGTATCGATCGGCCATGGATTGAGATCCAACCTGAATTAAGCCGATAACCGGCAGCAGTGAAATCAAAAACCATAACCATCCGAAAATTAAATAGGGGTGTTTTTTTCTAACAATGAAGGCGTAAACCGAAATCGATAATAGCAATAAAATGCTTATCACCACACGCCATATTTCAATAGGCTGATAAGGATAAATGATTGCCAACTCAAATGGCCAGATCGTCTTGTGCAGATATGTCATATAAGAAACCAGGGCATTCCCCACTCGTGTTAAAAAAGGAATATCTGTTAACGAGACCATGGTGCTCTGGCCGGTTTGCTGGCTGAATATGGCTATGATGCTGAAAATTATCGAAAGCATAAAAAAAGGAACTTTTTCAAATATAAAAAATTTGTTTTTTTTTAAGTTTGCGAGGTTCTGCAGAGAAGCCACCCGACGAAGCGGCCAGAAATCAATCAGAAAAAGAAGCACCGGAAGTGTCACCAGCATCTGTTTGGACAGCAGGCTGAATATAAAAAACAATATCGCCAGGCAATAATATGTTATTGAATAGCGTTTTGCGTATTTACAGTAAAACAGAATGGACCAAAGCCCGAAAAAAGTGCTTAATGCGTCTTTGCGTTCGGATATCCATGCCACGGATTCAACATGCAGGGGATGAACGGCAAAGAGCATGGCCACCAAGAAGCTCGGCCATTTCTTGTTTGTCGTGCTGCTCAAAAGAAAGAACAGCAGCAGAGAATTCAGAATATGAAAAGCCAAACTGGTGAAATGGTGTCCGCCAGGGGATAATCCAAAAACCTGCACATCCATCATGTGTGATAAAAGTGTCAGGGGAATCCAGTTGACCATATATATATTGGTAAAGAAAAAAAGAATTTCCTCAGAATTGAAACCGGATTTTAAATGTGTGTTTTCATACACATAAATATCATCATCAAAATTGACAAAATCATAATCCAAAACCTGATAATAGGTTAAAAATGTTACCAGGATGATGAGTAAAGCAGGCCACCAGTTTTTATTTGTCAGAATTTTTTTATAATCCATTTTATTTTCAATAAAAAAAGAATCCATGGTTGTTCAGCCCTGAGAAGTTTTTAGCGCCTGTCTTCTTCCCGACTTTTTCCTTTACCGATTTAGAGTAATTATCAAAAATATCCCTTTTTCGCCATGGCAAAAATACTGGCGGGTGCTATGGAATATTGTTTACAAAAAAAAACAAATGAAACATAAATATTTGCATTATCAAATTATTATAAACGTTTTTGATACAATTTAAGTTCTATGTGCTTGTTTTTTTTAAAATTGTATCTCCTCCGGGGTCTGGTGCGCTATAAATTTTGGTTGCTTTATAATTTCTTTATGTTATTTATAAAATGATAATTTAAAGAAATAATTAGTTTAATAAGCCATACCTCATCAAGATTCAATTCAAAGGGGAGCAGAAAATGACATTACGGAAAAGGGGAGCCTTAAATACAATAAATCAGCTTTGCGCATCTGCTTTTGTTGTATTTTTTCTTATCAGCCTTCTCGGGGCCGTCGGGTGCAGTGATAGCGGCGGCGGCGGTAATAAATCAAGCTATCACCTGACAGGCTATGACGGCTACCAAAACAAAGCAGGAAACAGCGGTTTAGAATTTTATTCTGAATTCCCCTGGTTTGTGAACCTGACATTTCAGGTTCAGGATGAAGATCAATGGGGTATTTCTGGGTTAACGGAAAATGATTTTGTCCTGATAGACGATGGTGTGGAGGTATCAAAAGACGCATCTGAATTGAATGTCCGCAAACGCGGCACACTTCCGGCTGATTATTCTTATACGTTAAAGACGGTTTTGTTTCTGGACAACTCCCCAAGTGAAGAAGCCGGTCTTGATAAAATTAAGGAAGCAGCGCAGGTTATTATCGATAACCTGGATGAAAAAAAGCAGCAATTAGTCGCTATTATGGCGTTTGATGAAAATGGCAATCCAAAAATTTTTCAGGATTTTTCAGATGATCCCACCGAGTTGCAGAAAATTCTGGCCTTCGGAGATACGGCTGGGTCTATCCAACCCTCCTTTGGCACCACCAATTTCTATGGTGCCGTAATAGAGGGATTATCGCTTTGGGATGATGCGCTTTCTCCGGGGGAAACTGATTTCCAGCAAGGCGTTATGGTTGCAATCACTGATGGAAAAGACACCTCCAATCTGTTTGATGTTGACGATGCGATTGCGAAAAGAAAATTTAAGCAAGTCATTACGGTTGCCGTAGGTTCAGATGTTTCTTCAAGCATTTCCGAGGACCTTCAGAAATTAGGCAATGCCGGATATTATCCGGTACCGAACCCGAACCAGCAAGCGGATGAACAGGAAGGGAAGAAACCGCAGGATGAAAATTTGTGCGAATGGATGCTGGTTATTCAAAGCCGGATGATTGCCTATGCGGATTCTTTTTATTGGTTGCAATACCGCAGTGATGCCACCAGTAAAGATGCAAATTCAAGTCATGCAGTAGCCTTGGAAATAAATAATAATAATAAGGATGCCACGGACGCCCGTATCTCCGGAACATATTCCAGCGATCATTTTTTCTCCGGAGACCCGAGCATTTATTTTGATGCGTCGACATCCGACCCAGACGGCATTACGGAAAAACCAATTATGCTCGAACGGGGCCAGGGGGCCGGCGAGGTGGCGGAAACCATTTCCGCGCTTACGTATAAGCAGACCGGCGCCCGTCCTTCAGAATATGAATGGACCTCCGGTGATACCAGCATTGTAACTGTTCTGGCGGATGCTGATGACAGTTCCAGAGCTACTATTACCGTTGTCAGCCCGGGGGATGTAACCCTGACAGTTAAAGATATGGTAAACAATATTAGTCAGACCCTGGCTGTCAACGTTAAGGTCCGGGAAGAATCTTTTGAGATGATCCGCCACGTGGTCACGTCAGCGCCGCCCTGGTTTGCGGACGCCACTTTTCAGGTCCGGAAGACGGAAAGCGAAAACAACCAGTGGGAATGGGTGACCGACCTGGCCCGGGAAGACATGACGGTCCTGGAAAACGGCGAAAAGATCGATATGGAAAATTCGGAACTTCATCTGAGAAAAAGAGACAATATCCCTTCTTCTTATTCCTATACATTGAAAACTGTTTTGCTAATTGATAATTCCCCCAGCTCCCGGGCGGAAAACAATTTGGAGCTGATCAAACAGGCGGCCAAAGCATTTGCCAAACGGGCACTGATTAATGACCCGAATGACCGTAGCGACCTTGGGCCTTTGCTGGATGCAAACAATGAAACGCCGCAGCAGGAAATTGCTGTGGTGTCTTATGATGAGGATGGGGAAACCATCCTGGTCCGTGATTTTACCACGGACCTTGATACAGTGACTGAGGCCATCGACGACATTTCCCGTGGGTTTGGCCCCATTGATTTTTATGATGGCATGTTAACCTCTTTGGATTTATGGCAAAACGAACATTTCCCGTATAACGTGGATGAAGACTTTGTGCAAGGCATGGTGATCGTATTGTCCGACGGATGGCAGTCTGTGGAAGGGTTTTATGACCGGCAGTCAGTGCTGGATGCAATCGGCTCGAAGCAAGTTGTCTGTGTCAGCGTTGGCAACGATTTGGTGTCCGGCAATAGCGACGATCTGATTGCCTTTGGCAATGCGGGATTCTATTCTGTGCCCGATCCTGGTCAGACAACCAAGATTAAGGTTGTTTTTGATAATGGCGTGGGGGTCAATGATGTTACATATACCGCCTTGGAAAGAACGCTGATGAAAATCCAGGATGAAGCGGCATACCCGTATGCTAACAGTTTTTACTGGCTCAATTATACGAGCAAACTGGATCGGGCGTCGACTTGCTCCCTTGAAGAATTCATGGTTATCACCATCAATAATAACAGCAACACCGGTGCCGGCAGAAATGTTTCCGGCAGATTTGAAAGTTGCTATTATTTCGAGGGCATTGACAACAAAATTTATGTGAATCATACAACCACCAATCCCGGAGGAATTACGGGAAGTATTGAATTGCAATATGTGACAATGGATAATCTATTTTTGTCAGATCCTATGTATCCCTTGAAAGCCATCACCTATGACGATGATGGTTTCAGAAACACGCCGGCATATGAATGGACGATTACCAGTCCTTTTGTAAGGGTAACACCGGTTCCGGGAAGCCGCTATAATTCCGAGGCGGTTATGAGCCTGCCGGCAGTTAAGCAGGAGGGAAATGCCACATTGAGAGTTGACGATATTGGCAATGGATCTCCGCCGTTTACGCTGAATGTCGGTGTTGTTGAAAAAACCATTCCAACCCCGCTGGCATATTATCTTTTCAATGGTGATTTAACCGATGGCAGCGGAAACGGATTTGATTTAGAAGAACAGTTCGGGTCACCTGTATTAACAGAAGATAGGTGTAACGAACAGGATAAAGCATATTCATTTAGCGGAACGTCCGGACGGTTTGGATCTAAAGCATTTACTTATAGTGAAAATGGGGCTTTTGATGAAATAACCATATGCGCATGGGTGAGATCCGATTCAAACGAAACCCAGACAATCGTAACCCTGGAAAGAGAATCTTATTGGGCGCTGGATTTATTTGATAGCGGTCAGTTGAGATGGATCACCACTGATTCGGATGATAAAACAACTATTTTAACAGTGCCGGGCAGCTACAATGACAACCAGTGGCACTTTATCTGCGCCTGGTTTAAAGCAGGAAGCGGAGCTGCGGATAAAAAAATCTATGTAGACGGTCAGCTCATTGGCTCTCAAAACGGACATGACGGAAAAAGTCTTGGAAACGGTAATTCCAGAATTCTTTTAATCGGCGATAACCATATCGGAAATCCGAATTATTGGTTCAAAGGGGATATGGATGATATCATGATTTTTGACCGGGCATTAACCGAAGATCAAATAACAACATTAAGTAATCTTCAGTGCATCGAGTAATCTGATATAAAATTAACCCGGCCTTTCTACCAAAAGCCTTGTTCCGCCTTTAGACAGTATCGGTGGTGCAGGGCTTTTTGTATTTTATTCATCAAAAAACAGTTGAAAAATATTTTCAGTCTGATAATGAGTAATAAAACTACTCATATTGAGGCATTCATTGGAAGACTTATTCTCAGGTTTAATTACCTCCAAGACCCGTATCAAGTTGCTTGTCCGTTTTTTTTTAAACCCCGGCACAAAATCCTACTTGCGTGAGTTGTCCAGGGAATTTAATGTTTCATCCAACTCTGTTCGTGAAGAACTGAACCAGCTCTCCACGGCTAAACTCCTTGAATCCGAAAAAGTCGGAAGGCAGGTGTTTTACAAGGCAAACCGGAAACATCCTTTGTTTCCGGAATTGAAATCAATGGTCAGCAAACTGATCGGCATTGACCAGGTCATCAATGACATTGTCCGCCGCCTGGGTGATATCGAAAAGGCCTACCTGATAGATGATTACGCGGAAGGAAAAGATTCCGGAATTGTGGATATGGTCCTTGTCGGAAGTATTGACCCCTATCATTTAAACGACTTGAGCAGAAAAACAGAACGCTATATCCAGCGAAAAATCCGCACAATGGTATTGAGCAGTGAAGAATTCAAAATTTTTCAATCAACTTTAGATATCCGGCCCAGTTTATTAATATGGGAATCGAATAAATAAATAATCTATCAATGCATCCCGGGTGGTCCGTCTTTGGCTCTGTTCACTCATTTTATCTCAAATCGATTCAGCATCAGCGCCAACTTAAAAAATATACTGCAAAATTCCGGCTGGCTGATGTTTGAACAAATATTTAGGGCAGGTGCCGGTATTATTGTCGGTATCTGGGTGGCCCGTTACTTGGGTCCTGAAGATTTTGGGATGCTGAATTTTTCTGTGGTGCTTGTTTCCATGGTTGTTCCTTTTGCGAATCTCGGCCTTGACGGTATTGGCATCAGGGAACTGGTAAACAGAAAATCAGAAACAGAGGTTGTCCTCGGGACTGTTTTTGGTTTGAAACTGGCCGGCGCTATTCTTCTGGTTGTTATTGCCCTTGCTGTCGCATGGGTCGTACGGCCGCATAATCCAACATTTTTAATTTTGGTGAGTTTTGCTGCATTGGGTATTGTCCTTAAATCAACCGAAGCTATTGATCTATATTTCAGATCAATCATGAAAAATCAATTCAGCGTATGGTCCAAAAGCGTCGGATTACTTTTTGCCTCATTAGTTAAGGGAGGAATGGTCCTGACCGGTTTAAGTGTTGTGTTTTTCGGATTTGCCAATTTTGTAGAAGCACTGTTGGCAGGAATTTTTTTTATATTTTTCTATAAAGCTAGCACAAGGCAGAATTTCCCATTTTTACAATTTTCAGTCCGGGAAGCAAAAAACCTGCTTAGAGACAGTTGGCCGTTAATATTCTCGGGATTTTTTGCCGTATTGTTTTTACAAATTGACCAGGTGATGCTGGGGATTTTGTCTGGAGATGCAACCGTGGGTGTGTATAATGTTGCCGTTCGGCTTTCTACGATTTTCTATTTGATCCCTATGGCGCTGACCAAATCAAGTTTTCCGGTACTTTTTAAAACATATCTATCCAGCAAAGTTCAATTTGAACATCAGGTTTTAACGTTTTTAACTGTAATGGCGGTTTTTTCTTATGCGATTGTTGTTATGGTAGCATTTTTTTCAGAAGATATTATTCTTATCCTGTTTGGTAACGCTTATGCAGTTTCCTCTCAAATATTGATGATTCACATATTCAGTATTATTTTCGTGTTCTCCGGACTGGTCAGAGGGCCATGGATAATCGCAAAAAATCTCACACAATTTGTCATGATTTCTAATTTGGCTGGTGCTTTGTTCAATATCCTTCTCAATTTGATTTTGATCCCAAAATTTGAGGGGGTTGGGGCTGCCTGGGCAACCCTGATTTCTTATGCAATCGCTTATGTTGTAATGAATGCATTTTATAGCAAGACGTTTGTTTTTTTTAAGATGCAGATAAAGGCCTTTTTACTGATTCCTTGTTTCAAAAGGGTTTGACTATGTTTTCAGGTAAAAATTTATTTATACATATAGGATATCCAAAAACAGGCACAACTACTTTGCAGGAATATCTTTTCAGAGAATCGATAGAAATTTTATATTTAAGAAATGCACAACAACCAATAACTTGGGAAAAAGATGTTTTTTTTCTGAGAGAGCTGTCTTTTAGAGATCGATTAGCAAAATACCATGATGAAATTTTGTGTTCTATAAAAGCTCTGGAGGATGAAAAAAAGAAAATAGCATTAATATCGCAAGAATCCTTTACGAGTTTTAGCATGTTTTTCCGGTTTGAACCTTATCCGTGTGTTCGAACAATTGATCCAAGTTCTATTGCGAGAAAACTCCATTTGCTTTTTGCTAAAGCCAGTCAACCACCAAAAATTATTGTGACAATACGCAGGCAGGATGAAATGATGCTTTCGATGTATGCGCAAGTTTATAATCTGGTATTTAAGCGCTTCAAAGCTACAAAACAATTTAGCAAATTTTTAAAATATTCCTTCGATCATGAATATGACTTTATGTTGGATGCCATTAATTACAACAGGTATATAAGCTATTATCAGGAGTTATTTGGTAAAGAAAATGTGAAAATTTTGGTTTATGAAAAATTGCGGAAAGCCCCACAATCTTTTTTTGAGGAACTGCTCGACTATATGGGGATCCATAATGACTATAATTTGTCTCTTTTAATGAATAAACCATATGATAAAAGAAGTTCTCCTGAAGGATATCAAACTGACACGCGAAGTCTTGATGAGATTCTTGCTTATTATAAACAAAGATATTCCCCTCATCGATCAATTAATCTGCCATTGAGTTTGAAAAAGATAATTAAAAAGATAAAGCTTTCAGCAGATTTTAAATCAAACATACAACTTCAAGATATTGAAAGAGATAAAATTCTGAATTTTTTTAGACACAGCAACCAAATCTTGGATCAGGCAAATAATCTGAATTTAGACAAGTATGGTTATTTTTAAATCTAATTTTAAACCATAAAAATAAAATCTAAATTATAGAAATACCAATGCATAGATTTTTTGAATTGAATCAAGAATCAAAGATAATCTTTGAAACGCCGGATGACGGATATTCCTATTTTTTTGGATATTATGACAAATCGCCTTTGGATATTTCAAATCATTACCTTCTGTGCCATCGCGTCGGATTTGACGGCCGGGACATCCGCGCTGATGATTCGGCAGATGTCGGGTTTTGGGATATAGAAGAGGCAGTGTTTCATAGGGTTGGCCGGACCCGGGCCTTTAACTGGCAGCAGGGGAGTCATCTGCAATGGCTGCCGCCGGATTTCAAATCCCGGATTATTTACAATGACCGGCGCAACGGAAAGTTTGTCTCAATAATTTGTAATCTGGAAACCAGTCAAGAAACCATCTACCCTTTTCCTATATACACAGTGCATCCTTCCGGGAAGTTTGCCCTGGCGGTTAATTATGAGCGACTCTATTTTTGCCGGCCTGGGTATAATTATATGGGCGTAGCCAATGAAAAATGGAACGTGCCCATTCATGAAGAAGACGGCATTTTTCGCGTTGATTTTGAAACCGGCAAAGTGAGTCTGCTTTTGCGCACCAGGGAGGTGGTGAACTTTGCGCCAAAGCCTGAACTGGAAAAATGTGATAACTGGCTGGAACATATGATGTGGAACAAAACAGGTTCAAGATTTGCTTTTTTGCATCGTTGGGAAATTGAAGATGGCTTACACAAAACACGGTTGTTTACAGCAAATGAACATGGGGAAGACCTTTTTATGCTTCCAGATCTGGGGTTCTACTCTCACATGGGGTGGAAAAATGATAATGAATTTACTATTTGGTCGCAAATCCCTTCTCAAAAAACAAACGTTATTAATTTCTTCGCTTCATCTTCGGGTCGAATTTTTTCAGTCGCCAATTTTTTTTTAAAGGTTCTAAGATCGGTGTTGGGAGAAAAAAGGGCTGCACAAATCACTTCAAGGGATTCTTATATTACTTATCGTGACAGATCCAATAAATTCACTATACTTGATCGAGAAGTTTTACCATCGAACGGGCACAATACCTGGAGTAGGGATGAGCGATATATGCTGTCCGATACTTATAATGATGAAAATAATTATCGGCATCTGGTAATTTTTGATGAAAAAAATAATTCTGTTGAAAGGATTGGAAAGTTTTATTCAACTTACAATAATTCTGGTTACCGGGCTGACCTGCATCCGCGCTTTAGTCATGATGAAAATATGATTGTTATCGATAGTGCTCATAGAAAAAATCGTGGAATGATAATAATAAAGCGCCCGAAAGAAGGCAATGGAGGCCGTTCTTATGGGAATTTGTGAAGAGGCGCTTTCTTGGGAAAAATCCAAACTTCAGCACCAATATAATATCTATACACACATGAAATTTCAGATATTGAAATTGTTTATGTGGCGTTTTAGAAAACTTAAAAATAAGAATTATAAATATTTGAATTTGGGTGGCGTCGAAATATTAGGGCCTACCTATTGTTCGGCCAATATTAGTGCACCATTAAATTTAATATTTAAAAAGAAATTAAATTTTTGGTCAATGGATGCTTCAAAGCCTTGGCTATGCCCCGACAATTATTGGGAAGGCATTTTCTCTTCTCATATGCTTGAACATTTAAGTTATGCTGGGGCTATAAATTCCTTAAAAGAGGCTTATAGGACGATTAAACCGGGTGGTTTAATTAGAATTGTGCTGCCAGACTTGGGTAAATACATTAGATATTATAATGGAATGTCCCCGAATAACCAATTTGAAAGGTTTAGAAGTGGAGCAATTGCAATATCAGTATTAACTCAGAATGCTGGCCATTTTTCAGTTTGGGATTTTACTTTGCTTTCAGATGTGCTTTCAGAAATTGGTTGGAAAAATATTGAGAGAGTTGGTTACAAGCAAGGAGCAAATCCTGATCTTTTTCTAGATATAAAAGAAAGGGATTGGGCAAGTTTTTACTTAGAAGCAAAAAAATAGATTCATTAGAATTTTATCAACCTGAGCATAAAGAAATTGAAGAAAAAAATTTGTATCATCAGTCACGCCTTAGTTCAGGAGGCATCTCGCAAAAGATGGCGGCTTCTTGCGGAACAATATGATTACGAAGTGCATCTGCTTATCCCGAGATACTGGGAATCTCAGTGGTTTGGTAAAAAGCAGACTTTCTCCCCTCAGGAAGAGCATTCCGGAAACTTCCATATCCATTTAATGCGGACGACCAGTGTGAAAAATTGGACGCGATACTTTTTTGTATCATTTGATGCAAAATTTCGAAAAATAAAACCGGACCTTATCTATATCATCCATGAAGAAACCTGCTGGATTCATCATCAAATTTATCTGTACCGAAAACTTTGGTGCCCGGCGGCCAAAATAATATTCTTTTCCATGAATGCCAGGGGCGTGCCGCAGCGCTGGTTTTTTCAGCGGCTGATGTGGGAAAATATCAAAAAAAACACCGAGGCCGCCCTGGTGCATTATCCCGGATGCCTCAAATCGCTTCGCAGGGCAGAGTATAAAAAACCGATCTTTCTGCAGACTCAGATCGGGGTTGACGAAGATCTTTTTAAGTTTGATTCTCGGACGCGAGATACGATTCGTAACTTTTTGGGATTTAATAATAAATTTGTGATCGGATATACCGGACGACTTACTCAGGATAAAGGTGTTGATGACTTGATAAATGTATTACCCATTTCAGGTGTTGACTGGGCATTGTTGTTGGTCGGAAATGGCTACCTAAAAAAGGAAGTCGAAGATTGGGCAAGCTCAAAAGGGTGGATGGATCGGGTTCATATTACGGGGCAAATTCCCCTGAATATGGTGCCGGATTATATGAATGCAATGGATTGTTTTGTTTTAGCTTCTAAAACGACTTCCCATTGGGTTGATACTTTTCCGTTATCAACTGTTCAAGCTCAGGCATGCGGTATCCCGGTCATTGGGTCTGATTCAGGTGCAATACCCTGGCAGTTGGGAGAAACTGCAATTATATTTTCAGAAAGTAATTTGGCGGAGTTAAAAAAAGCAATTGAAAGTTATGCATTAAATAAAGGTCTCAGAAAAAGAATGGCACAGAGTGGAAGGAACAGGGCAATAGATTTTTTTTGTGCTCAGGGAATAACGAATAATTTTGATAAAATTACTAAGCAGATATTAAGTCAAAAATATAAATACAGAAATGAAAATGACCCTTATATCCAATCGAAATGCTATTAGACATATGAGAATAATTTTTTAGCAAAGCATTCCAGTATGAATTTTATAACAAAAGTAAAAAATAAAATTATTGATATTATCCGGCTTGTTTTTCGAAATATATTTAAAAGTATCGTTAATGATATCCGATTAAATACATACTTGGTTTTCGGACCCAAAGAGCGTTTATTTATTCATCCTGAAAGTCATGTTCAGAATGCTTTATTTAACTTAAGCTCTGGAACGATAAAAGTCGGCAAAGATGTTTCTTTTGGACACAATGTTACTGTTTTAACGGGACATCATGATCTAAGTAAGACCGGTAATGATAGAGTGAAAGCTGTCAAAGATGGGGGCAATGATATTATTATCCGTAATGGTGCATGGGTTTCCAGTAACTGTACATTAATTGGCCCGTGTGAAATAGGAGAGAACGCAGTTGTTGCAGCAGGTTCGGTTGTTGTTAATAATGTAAAGCCCTTCACCCTGGTTGCGGGGGTCCCATCTGTTTTTGTAAGAAATTTATAGGTGAATTAAACTAATGAAATGATAAATATTTCATGTTAAATTTTTCGATAATGATGTAATGATGTAAGATAAGAACCATGCCGTTTTAATCACTTGTTTTATATATAAATAAATGCTCATGCAAATGAAGAGACAAGATCATCTAAATGCCACATCCCGTGAAGATAGAATTTCCTTCTTTCATCCAGGACTTAATCCCATAAAAATGAAACTCTTGAATGATCATTTGAACCCAGGTTCGGTGTTGGATGTGGGGTGCGGAAATGGTTTGTATTCCTTTTTTTGTCAGAACACTTGTCCGGATGTGCTTCAGATTGATCTATATGATCGCAGGGATATAAGATCGAGTAAACTGCCTTTTAAAATGATGAATGCGGAAGATCTTTCTGATTTGGATGGATCTTACGACAATATTATTGCATTTGATATAATCGAACATCTGGATGATGATGGCCGTTTTTTGAATTCAGCATATCGTTTGCTAAAACATGGCGGGAAATTGATTGTGAGCGTGCCCAATGAAGACAATTCTCTCCTGGAACAATTAAACCTTGCTCATATTCATTTTACCGATAAAACCCATCGGCGGGAATATTCAGCGGAAAAATTGCATGCGCTTGTCCAGAAGGCGGGATTCGCTGTGATTGAAATTATACCACATGTGAATCGTTCAATCGTCAACATGCCGCGCATCCTTAAAAAACCTAATGCGTTTTCCAAAATCATGGCCATGCTGATTATTTTTCAGATCAGGTTTTTTTTTCTGACCGGTCTATTCGAAAATCATGTGGTGGCTGACTGGTTTGGCGTATTTAGAAAATAAATATCTCCTGTCCGATTTATTTAACAATTATGAGTTGTTTTGGGCCTGATGATAATCTATCCGATTCAAAAGCGATGAAATTCTTTTTTGAAATAGACCCTGGGCTATTAAACTAACAATTAAGGTATGCATTATGGAATTAATGAATCCATGCTTGATACTTAAATTAATTATTTTGGTTGGTATTTTGTCCAAACAGCTAATTCCCAAGCAATATATTGAAAGCAAAGCTTATGGCCAAGTTAGCTGGTGGCCAATGTAATATTTTTTAGGATAATGTTATGAATAGAAATGTCGCTTTAGATTTTCTGAGAATAACATTAGCTTGCATGGTTGTTGGATTACATGCAGGATTCTTATGTGATATAACATCAATTGGTTATTATTTAACAGTAAACGGGATATTCAGGATAGCTGTCCCTGTTTTTATATTAATTAATGGCTTCTACTTTTTCCCTGTCATATCTAAAGGAAGAACTTTTAGTTGGTATAAAAGAATTTTATTTCTTTATTCGTTTTGGATGCTATTTTATTCATACTTTTGGTTCACCCCGAATGAGATTTTTTCTGGTAGAATGGCCAGGATTGTAATTTTCGGATATCTGCATTTATGGTATCTGCCAGGCATATTAGGCGCATCTGTTTTAGTTATGCTCCTTAAGGATATTTCTTTGAGGATAATGATTCCAGGAATTATATTTGTTTATTTTGTAGGGATAGTGATCCAATATATGGGGAATTATCAGTTAGTGGAAGATCCACTTATAGCTAAATGGTTAAGTTACACCTGGATAGACAGAAATTTTTTTTTCTTTGCATTTCCATTTTTTTATATTGGTTTCATTTTAAATAAATATCATTTACACGAAAAACTATCCTTTAAATGGTCATTAGCAATAGCTTTTATTAGCTTCCTCTTTCTGTTGATTGAATCCCTTTTTAATTTTATTAATTCGCCAAGTAACGCAGGATTTGATATGTTCGCTTCTCTTTTATTGGTATGCCCTTCAGTGTTCCTCTTGTTTGTCAATATTGAGTATTATGGCCAAAGTAAAGGAGTGGCTTTATTTTCAACTGGGGTTTACTTTATCCATAAAATTTTTTTAATTGTTTTAAGTAAATTTACGGATTTTGATAAAACATTATTAACCTTGATCGTTATTATTTTGTCAATTATTTCATCATTCTTTTTAATAGAAATAAATAAAAGAATTAAATTTATATTATGACGATATGCAATTAAGCAATTTTTATTAATGACATCAAATTGGAAAGGAAGTTTGAATTTTCATTCATTGCTTCTAATTGTATTTCTTCTCGGGAATATCTATTTTTGAAAATAAAACTGATTTTAAATTTTCATCTTGTAAATATTCTTTGTTTATTAAATAAATTCTTAAACTTTTACTAATGTCTCGAATTTTAATAATCAGCTATGATTTTTCAAAGAAAGGCGGAATTGAGCATATTAGTATGCTTGTCGCTCAAGCTTTAAGAGTGAAACATCAAATAACAACACTTTCGAGAAAAAGCGATTCAATAATACATTCTCTTTTTAAGGATATTAATGTTGTACGGAACTGTATGGAAGCTGATATTGTAGTATTTATGCATCCTTTCTTATATCAGAAATATCGTTTGGTTATCCCAAAATCTGTTAAACTAATTGTATGGGCTCATGGTATTGAGGTTTGGGGGAACTGGGGTAGGGCAAAAAATCCGAATTTATCGCTTTGTGATAAAATTATTGCGGTAAGTAATTATACCAAAAATAGAATCAAAGAAAATTGGCCTAAAGCAGATGTCGAAGTTGTATATAATTCAATAGATATTAACAAAAAAATTTCCGAAGAAATTCAGTTTTCAGAAAAAAAAGATATGATAATTGTAAGTAGGATGTCTTCTAAAGAGCAATATAAAGGGCATGAAATCGTTTTTAAATCTTTATCCCTACTAAATAAATTTGATTCTAAAATTTCTCCCATCCTTCATATCGTTGGCGACGGTGATGATAGAGTTCGTTTGGAAAGAGTTGCCAAGTCTTTAAATGTTTTTAACCAATGTATTTTTCATGGATTTTTAAATGATCATGAAATTAGCTCTGTATATTCGAAGAGTCGCCTTTTTGTTATGCCTAGCTATGTAAGGAAAAGTAATAAAAAAATCTGGGGGGGGGAAGGTTTCGGTTTGGTTTACTTGGAAGCTGGTGCAAACAAGATTCCAAGCATCGCATGTGATGAAGGGGGGCAAGTTGAGTGTATTATTGATGGCAAAACAGGTTTTCTTGTCAGGCCAAACGAAATAGAAGTAGCTGATAAAATTCAATTATTAATTAATAATTCTGATTTGTCCCAAAAAATGGGTCTTGCTGCCTACGAGAATGTTGTCCAAAATTTTTCATTTATTCAATTTCAGAAAAATGTTCTTTCATTAGTTGATCGTCTTCTTAATTAAAGTACTTTTTTATTATTAAGTTGCAGAAAACACTAAGCTGATGTGCTCTATATACGGTTCAATAAATATCTCCAATTGTATTGATTTTTCGTCTCTTCTTCATCACCGGGGGCCGGATGGCAGCGGCATTTTTGAAGATAATACTGCACAGGTGGTGCTCGGGCACACCCGGCTTTCAATTATCGATCTCTCTGATCATGCCCGCCAGCCCATGCTTGATCGTTCCGGGCAATATATTATCGTTTTTAATGGTGAAATATACAATTATAAGGGATTAAGAAAAGAGTTAACCAGTCTGAATGTTTCTTTTTGCACCGAATCTGATACGGAAGTGGTGCTGGAGTGTTTCAAGCAATACGGACATGACTGCGTGAATCGCTTTCGGGGGATGTTCGCTTTTTGTATTTATGACAAATATGAAAAGAAGTTATTTCTGGCAAGAGACCGCTTCGGGATCAAGCCGCTCTTGTATGCGTCAATTAATGGCGGCTTTGTTTTCTGCTCTGAGCTGAAGCCGTTGATAAAAAGCGGGCTTTTTACAAATAAAATTGACAGACAGGCACTTGCCGATTTTCTGCAGTTTGGCTCAGTTTCTCAACCCCGAACCATTATTGAAGGCGTCCGTCACTTACTCCCGGGGCATCACATGACCGTGGATATGGCAGGCAATGTTGAAACAGAAAGATACTATGATTTTGTCAAGCAAGCATTTAAACAGGATCTGGCAAAAATTTCATTTTCAGATGCAGTTGATTTGGTCCGCATCAGACTTGAGGCGGCCACACGGTATCATATGGTGGCGGATGTCGAAGTCGGGGCTTTTTTGAGCGGCGGTATAGATTCCACTGCCGTGGTGGCCTT
Source organism: Desulfobacterales bacterium (assembly GCA_963675805.2). Taxonomy (GTDB): domain Bacteria; phylum Desulfobacterota; class Desulfobacteria; order Desulfobacterales; family Desulfosalsimonadaceae; genus SURF-3. The sequence continues at coordinate 413,539 of CAXXNU010000019.1, forward strand.
GATGAATCGTTATACGGATCGGCCGATTAAAACGTTTTCTGTTGGATTTGAAAACAAAACCGAAGTGACCGATGAAAGTGCGATTGCCAAGGAGACTGCCGGAAAATTAGGATGTGAGCATTTTGATGTGATTGTTGGAGATCATGACGTTGCAGATTGGTTTGACGGATTTATCGATTCCATTGATCAGCCGAGTGTTGACGGTTTTAATACCTTTATCGTCAGCAAGATGGCAAGCGACCATGTCAAAGTTGTACTTTCCGGACTGGGTGGAGACGAAATTTTTGCGGGGTATGATCATTTTCAGCAAATTTTTGAGCAGACTGGTCAACCATTAAAGTTTTGGAGCTCAGGGCTGCAATATATTCACTGGCTGCATCCTAATCGTTATCTGAAAGCATTTGCTTTCAGAGGGCTCGATCCTCTGGAAGCCATTTTTTTGCAGCGAAGACTGCCGAGACAAAATCTGTCTTTAGAAAATATCGTCTCTGATTTCAATGAAAAGGGCCATGCACATATTTCAGGCTATGAAAACCTGAGTATTCTCCAGAAGATCAGTGCCTGTGAAATATATAATTATCTTTTAAACACTTTGCTGCGGGATAGTGATGTCATGAGTATGGCACATTCCTTAGAGCTACGGCCGGTTCTGTTGGATCATGAACTGGTTGAAACCGCGTTTGCGCTTCCGGACGCGTTTAAAATCAGAAATGGATTAAAAAAAGCGATCTTTATTGAGTCGGTGAAGGATTTAATTCCTGAAAAAGTTTACAAACGACGTAAAACCGGCTTTCAAATGCCGCTGGCATCATGGATGAACGGGCCGCTGAGGGATAGGGTGATAAAAGTCTTCTCTTCAGAAACGGCCGGCCGGATTTTTGGGCCGTCAACCATTAAAAAATTACTGCGATCCTCTGGCAGCAAGAATTTACGGGCAAATGCATGGCGGGATTTTGTTCTGATAAGCTGGCTGGAATCAAGTGGCGTTGAAATTGATGATCGGGCATATCAATAAATATTTTTATCAATAACGAAAAAGATTATATCTGCTTAAAAACCGAATGATAAAATTTGTTTTGAAATTTTCGGATAAAGATAATTTATGAAAATTTTGCATATCGTTGGTGGCAATCTTGCCGGGGGCGCTGCCCGGGGGGCTTATTGGCTCCACAAGGGATTATTGGATATAGGAATCGATTCCGCAGTGCTCACTAATTCGGAGGAAACATTTGGTGATGAGAGCGTTTTCCCCATTGCCAAAGATAAAATAGGTAAACTTTTGGTGTTGATTAGAGACCAGGCGGATTCTTCTTTGCAGATGCTTTATCAAAAGGATAAACAACTCCGTTTCAGTGCCGGGATGTTTGGATATGATTTTACCCGGACGGATGTATACAAAAAAGCCGATATCGTTCATCTGCACTGGATTTGCGGGGGAATGGTCAATATCCGGCATCTCAGTAAGATTAAAAAACCAATTGTATGGACAATGCGGGATATGTGGCCAATGACCGGGGGATGCCATATTGCCATGGATTGTAAACGGTATATTTCAGGATGCGGGAGATGTCCCCAAATAGGCAATAGAAAAAATGCTGACTTTTCCCGTTTTGTGTGGCGAAGAAAACACAAACATTTTCCCAAACATATGAAGCTGGTTGGGATCAGCCAATGGCTTACCAACTCTGCACATGAGAGTTTATTGTTAAAGCGTTTTGATGTACAAACAATTCATAATAATGTAAGCTGCCGCGATTTTTTCCCTGTTAATAAGCGAAGTGCCAGGGATTTGCTGGGGCTTCCTCAAGATCAACCGATTGTTCTTTCCGGTGGATTAAATCTGAACCAGCCTTTTAAAGGATTTAATTTATATCTGGAAGCCATACAGAAAACTATTTCTCAGAAACCGCTTTTTGTTTTTTTTGGCAAGATCCCGCCGGGTGCCTTGAAATCGTCCGGGTATGACTATCTGAGCCTGGGCACGTTACATGATACGATTTCATTGAGACTGGCCTATTCGGCTGCCGATGTATTTGTGGCCCCTTCGCTTTACGATAGTTTCGGGAAAACCCTGGCTGAAGCCATGGCCTGCGGAACGCCTGTTGTCTGTTTTAATGCAACAGGGCCTAAGGACATAGTCGATCACAAAATTAATGGATATCTGGCTCAACCCTACGATCCTAAAGATATGGCGAATGGGATCGATTGGGTGATCAACAATGAGCCGGCCCAACGAGAGAGACTTTCGGCTGAAGCGAGAAAGAAAGTGCTGGCTTGTTTTGATGCAAGTGTCATCGCGCGCAAATATCTCGAGCTTTATAAAAGTCTTTTTTAGAAGTTGTGGCGTTATTTTTGAAGTTTGTAAAAGACGTAAATGCAACTATATGCGCATGAATACCCCAAGAATCTCAGTGATTGTGCCGTCTTTCAACCAGGGTCAGTTTCTGGAGCGGACCCTGGTTTCTATTTTGGATCAAAATTATGAGAATCTGGAATTAATTATCATTGACGGCGGTTCAACTGATGAGACGCTGTCTATAATTAGAAAATATGAAAAATTCATTGACTATTGGGTTTCCGAGCCGGACAAGGGACAGTCTCATGCGTTGAACAAAGGTCTTGAAAAAGCTAACGGCGACATTTTCGCCTGGCAGAACAGTGATGATTTATATTTGCCGAAAGCTTTTGGGGCGGTGGCGGAGATTTTCAGATACCACCCGAACATCGCTGCCTGCTATGGCAACTGGATGTCCATTGATGAAAATGATTGTCAGATTGGCCGCCATTACGCGCTTTTGCCACGCCTTCCCCATGCCCCTTATGAGAACATGGATTGCTACAATCAGAGCATGTTCTGGCGGATGCATGTTTGCCGGGCTTGTGGCGGATTTGATCAAAATCTTCACTGCCTGATGGATGCGGATTTCATCATCCGGACTCTGCAATATGCCGGTCCGGAAAGATTTTACCGGATGGATGCGTTTCTGGGGGCGTTCCGGTGGCACAGCGCCCAGAAGACGGCTTTTGATGAGCGGACGAAACAACAGCAGGCAGAAGAAACTTATTTGATGAATAAATTTGCCTTTCCAGCGGAAACCAGCATAAAGGGCAAATATTACCGGCTGCGGTATCGGTTTGCCCAGTTGTTTCAGTCTTTGTATTTTGGGGGGCCTGCCTACACAAAGAAAAAATTTTTACAAACATATCGGCGACGAGGAAAATTTCTTTAAATTCAAATATTTATATTCCACTGAACTATTATTGGATTATGGCACTTTTAACAAATTTTTTAATTAAATGGCGATATCATATTATTTCCCCGTATGTCGCGGGCAATGTCCTGGATATTGGTTGCGGGGATGGAGGCGTCTATGGGTTGTTTAAAAAAAATATTCAGACCTATTATGGCATCGACTGCAACTTGAGGAGAATAAAGCAATTAAGATCAGAAACCGGAAATGAGAATTTTTTTTGTCGGGATCTTGATACAGAGCTGATTGCTATTTCAGAGAAGTTTGATGTGATTTTGATGGTTGCTGTGATTGAGCACATCTGGAACCAGAAATTTTTGCTTCAGCAGGTTGCTGATATGCTGAATTCTTCCGGAAAGATAGTTATCACAACCCCCACACCGTTTGGCAATGATGTGGTGCATGCGATTGGGGCACGTCTGGGTCTTTTCGCGAAATCGGCAGTAGCCGATCATGTGGTGATTTATAATCGACGCCGGTTTATCATCCTGGAAAATGAGTTTCATCTAAAATTGAAAAAATACAAACGATTCCAATTTTTTTGCAATCAACTGGCTGTTTTTGAGAAAACAGAATAGTCGACCGCATCAATTTGAATAGAGGATTTATCAATGAACTTCAGTCTCCGGCGGCAATTGTTGAATTTGATTTCTGATACCCCCATGGAATCCTTTGCCAGAAAAACTTATATGTTTTTATTTCAAAAGGAGAATTTTTATACGGATCGGCTGACAAAGCATGTTCTGGAAAAGGTGCTTCAACCGACATCCAACTGTATCGACATCGGATGTTACCGGGGAGAAATTCTGCGGCATATGGTGCGGCTGTCACCAAAAGGCAAAATCTTTGCCGTGGAGCCGAGTCCGTATCATCATGAATTTCTGGAGAAGAAGTTTCCACAGGTGAAAATTTTCCCGGTGGCGCTGGACAATATGACTGGATTCAAAACGTTTCATTTTGACCGGAATCACCCGGCCCGCAGCGGTCTCTTGACGGGAAGAAATGTGGACGAGGAAGTTGAAGAAATCCGTTTGCGGGTGGAAAAATTGGATAATCTGATTCCTGAAGATGTAAAAATTGACCTGATCAAAATTGATGTGGAAGGCGCGGAATACGGGGTGCTCAGGGGAGGGCGGAATGTGGTCCGGCGAAGCCGGCCGGTCATTATTTTTGAGCACGGTGCGGGTGCTTCGCAACTGTATGGACAAACCTCCGGCGATCTCTATGATCTGATTTGCGAAGAACTCGGGCTTCAGGTTTCCAGCATGGACCGGTGGCTGGATGATCAATTTTCCATAGATCGAAAAACATTTATCGATTTCGTGAATTCTGGAAAATATTCGGATTTTATTGCATTTTAAATTTTTTCCATGATGGATGCTGATCAAATAAACAGAAAAATCTCAACAGCAGCGTAATGATGACAAATCAAGAATTGATAAGCATAATTATATCCTGCTTACAAAAATCAATGTTGGCGTATCACGGAGCTGCAAAATTTAACTGAGGAGAAGTGCTCTATATGAAAAAAGCCTTGATTTGCGGCATTAGTGGGCAAGATGGTGCATACCTAGCCAGAATGCTGATTGAAAAGGGATACTCTGTTTATGGGACCTCCAGGGATTCTGAAATGGCGGATTTTCAGAATTTGCACCGTCTTGGGGTCAATAGGCTGGTGTCGTTGATTTCTATGGCACCCACAGACTTTAGGAGTGTTTTAACAGCACTTACAAGGAGTGAGCCGGACGAAGTCTATTTTCTTGCTGGTCAAAGTTCCGTTGGCTTGTCTTTCGATCAACCCGTTGAAACATTAGAAAGCATAACGCTGGGTGCTTTAAATCTTCTGGAAGCTGTAAGGTTTTTAGGTAAAAAAATCAAAATTTACCATGCCAGTTCAAGTGAATGCTTTGGGAATCTTGGACAAAACGCCGCTAATGAAGATATGCCATTTCGTCCCCGAAGTCCATATGCGGTTGCTAAAGCGTCAGCCCATTGGATGATCGTAAATTATAGGGAATCTTATAACTTGTTTGCATGCAATGGTATTTTGTTCAATCATGAGTCTCCTTTGCGGCCGGCCCGTTTCGTCACGCGTAAGATTATCGATGCAGCAAACCGCATTGCAGATGGTTCACAGCAGAAATTAACCCTGGGGCGTCTGGATATCGTCCGCGACTGGGGGTGGGCACCTGAATATGTGGATGCCATGTGGCGGATGTTACAGCAGGATGAGGCGGATGATTATATTATTGCAACTGAACAGTCTAATTCTTTGGCTGATTTTGTTGCTTGCGCGTTTGAACTTGTGAATTTAGATTGGAGGCGTCATGTTATTACTGATCCGTCGCTATTTCGACCGGCGGATTTACTCTGGAGCCAGGGGAATGCCAGCAAAGCTCATAACATATTGGGGTGGCGTGCTTCATATAAAATGCAAGATGTCATAAGAGGAATGATGGCTTCTGAAGATTCAGTATAAATCAACAAGGGGATACCTTTAGGTATGATGAAGTTTCAAAAGAAAAAAATAGCCATGATTGGTCCGACATATCCATTTCGAGGTGGTATCTCTCATTATACGACATTGTTGTTCCGGCATCTTAAAAAGCGAAACAGCGTCAGGTTATTTGCTTTTTCTCGACAATATCCAAAATGGCTGTTCCCTGGCGAGACTGATAAAGATCCCAGTCAGGTTCCGCTCCGGGAGACCGGCGTTGAACATGCCATTGATTCAATAAATCCTGTGACCTGGGTCAAGACCGCGCGAAAAATAAACCAATGGCATCCAGATTTGATAATTATTCCCTGGTGGGTTTCGTTTTGGGCTCCGCAGTTTCTTGTAATGATAAGTTTAATTAAAAGGGAATCCAATGCAAAGATATTATTCATTTGTCACAATGTAATAGCCCATGAATCCAAGGCTTATGATAGATTGCTGACATGTTGGGTCCTTCGTAAAGGGGATATGCATATTGTCCATTCTGTTGAAGACAAGAACAACCTGCTTAAGATGCTGCCGGGGGCAAGAGTCTCCAGACAGTATCTTCCGACGTATGATGCTTTTCGTTTTCATGAGATTGAACCGGAAGTGTGCCGCAATGCCTTGGGGATATCCGGAGCGGTGATTCTTTTTTTCGGGTTTATTCGAGAATATAAGGGTTTGAAATATCTCATAGAGGCAATGCCGTTGATTCAAGTTGATGTGCCGGTGACACTGTTGATCGTGGGGGAGTTCTGGAAAGACAAAGCCGATTATATGGATATGATTGAGAAGATGGGGATCGGCAATCGCGTTAAAATTATTGATCGATATGTAAGCAATGAAGATGTGGGGCTGTATTTCTGCGCCGCAGATCTTGTGGTGCAGCCTTATGTGTCCGGTACTGGAAGTGCTGTGGTGCAGCTTGCATTCGGATTCCATAAGCCAGTGGTGGCCACAATGGTGGGGAGCCTTCCGGAGATTGTCGAAGATGGTAAAACCGGTTTCTTGGTTCCTCCAGGCGATAGCACTGCAATCAGCGATGCCGTGATCCGGTTTTTTAAAGAAGGTTGTGCGGAAGATTTCAAAGAGAATATCCTAAGGGAGCAATACCGATTTTCATGGGATCATCTGGTGGATGAGATAGAGAAGATGGCGGGAGTTGGGGGCGGAGTTGATCTCCGCCCGTAAGGGTCTGATTTATAAAGGGGAGGAGGTGAACTTTTCCCCGACATGTTTTTATTGGTACGAAATTCAGGAGGGTACGCGTGTTTAATCTCATTTCTCGCTTTAATAGAACTATTTACGTGTTCAATATATTATTATTGTTAATTATTATAATATCACAGCCGGCTTGTAAAATGTTGGGGGTACAAGATAAGTATCCTTTGATAACAGCCGCACAAACCGGTGATATCATCAAAGCAGAAGAATCCCTGAAAAAAAACGCAGATATAAATTACGTGAATGAAAACGGCGAATTCGCCCTGCTGCAAGCTTCGGCAAGTGGTAATCTGGAAATGGTGCAATTGTTGATTGGTAATGGTGCCGATGTAAATCTGTCAAACCAGTTGGGTATGACAGCCCTGATGGCAGCGGCTTCGGGTGACAATGATGCGCTGATCAGTTATCTAATTGAAAGCGGCGCTGACCTGACTTTAAACAATAATAAAGGCTTTACTGCACTTTATTTTGCGATTAATGGGGAGAATAAAAGTGCAGTCCAATTATTGATTAGTCGCGGTGCGTCTGTAAACGATTCAGGCATTTATGGCAATTCACCGCTTTTTCTTGCAGTACAAAAGGGAAACAAAGATATCGCAGACCTCCTTATTGAAAATGGCGCCGATCTCAATAGAAAGGATTCCTTTGAAAATACGGTATTGAATGTGGCTGCAAACACTGCAAATTATGACCTGGTGAAGCGACTTGTTGAAAGCGGGGCGGATATACATATTTCAAATAAAATTGGCGAAAATGGATTTTTATTATCTGCCGGAGCTGAACATAAAACAATTGTCAATAATATTTATGAGCGTGTTCGTAAGGCAGCTCCCCGAGCACCTGTTGAAAATTTTACAAGTGAGGCTTTGCCGGAAAAATATGATTTTTTCATTATATTACAGATATTGGAAGCTATCAAACCGGGACATAGTACCAAAAACGAAATGAAACTTTTTTTTGAGGCACTCGATAAAAGTGCATTGGCGATTGATATCCCTGAGGACAGATTTCATTCTATTGTCGATCAAATAAACAAAGATTATCTCGCAATTGTTAATTTGTTTCTGCAAAATGGCGAGGATGTGAATATCCGAGATAATGAATACCAATCCGCAATAATGAAAATTTGTAAACAGCACAAAGGACTATCCTTTGTTTTTGAAGATAAATTAATTACTTTGGAACCTGAAATTAAAAAGAGGTTTAAAAAAGCATGCAATATTGCGAAAAGCATTCACATTCAGATAATACAATTATTGATAGATAGCGGTGCGGATGTCAACATGCAGGATAAAAACGGTCAGACACCATTAATGCTGGCTTGTTCAAATGGGCATTTTGAATATGCCAAAGCTTTGGTTGCTGAAGGTGCTGATATCAATCACGCTAGTATAGAAGGATGGACACCGTTAATTAATGCTGCTTCTGCTGAGGCTATGGAAATATCACAAATGCTGATTGCCAATGGTGCCGATGTGAACGCGAAGAATAATTTTGGTGAAACAGCGCTTTTAAAATCGGTTTACCGGAACAATATTTCGCTGGTGAGTCTTCTGCTAAAAAACGGCGCCAATGTCCATATTGCGAATTCACTAGGAGATTCTCCCCTAAAGGTCGCTGAAAAAAAAGGGTATTTAGAAATTATGAATATGTTGAAATCATATTGATGTTTTAGCTGGTATCGGAATGGTTGTTTAGATAAAGGACATATCATGAGGAGATTTTTTTATTGTTGGGTGCTGCGGGGTTTATGGCGCCACGGCATATGCGCGCAATAAAAGATACCGGTAATTGACTTGTTGCAGTACTCTACCCCAATGACAGTGTAGGTGTCATTTGAGGTAGACCTGACTTATATAACATCCCGGGGACGATGGTATTTTATTTCCTGGAAGGGAGATATCCATAAATCCGGAGGCATTGCAACCAATATCGGTATCCATAGTTATGAGGATATACTGACTGGCGGTGGTTTCAGGGCTTCTGGGGCAAGACCAAGCCTTGAAATCGTTTTTACCATCAGGAATGCTGAACCGTTTGGTTTAAAAGGCGATTATCATCCCTTTTTGAAAACATAGGCCGGAGTAATTAGTCGCTGACGTAGGTAGATGAACGCAGATTCTTCTGATGAAATGGATAGACTTGTGGACTATTTTGTGCATGAATTCAGCTATGTTGATGAAAAGGTTGGCATTGGTTCCGGAACAAAAATTTGGCATTTTTGTCATATTATTGCAGGGTAAATAATTGGCGAAAAGTGTAGTATAGGGCAGAATGTTGTGATCGGACCGGATGTGATTATCGGTAACGGTTGTAAAATACAGAATAATGTGTCTGTCTATAAAGGTGTTACGCTGGAAGACGATGTGTTTTGCGGGCCTTCAATGGTTTTTACTAATGTTTTTAACCCCAGGGCGCATATCCGGCGAATGGATGAGGCAAAATCGACTATCGTCAAACGGGGAACAACACTTGGAGCGAATTGCACCATTGTATGCGGAAACATAATAGGGGCGTATGCGTTTGTGGGAGCAGGTGCAGTTGTGACAAAGGATGTCCCGGATTATGGTTTGGTCGCAGGCAATCCGGCAAAGCAGATTGGCTGGGGATGTCAATGTGGTGAGAAGTTGTCGGAAGATTTGATTTGTTCCGCCTGCGGTTGGTACAAAGATTAGGACGTGCTCGGTCCCTTCAAGGAAAATACAGGAAGACTTCATGAAATTAATTGTTCAGATCCCATGTTTGAATGAGGAGAAGACCCTGCCGGAGACGGTAAAGGATGTTCCCCGAAAAATAGAAGGCATTGATTTGGTTGAAATCCTTATCATCGACGACGGCAGCACGGACCGCACTGTGGCTGTAGCACGGGAGTTGGGGGTAGATCATATCGTTCAAAATACCGGCAACAAAGGCTTGGCCATGTCATTTATGAATGGGCTGGAAGCCTGCCTGCGGCTGGGCGCGGACATCGTTGTGAATACGGACGGAGACAATCAGTATAGCGGCAGGGATATTCCAAAGCTGGTGGCGCCCATTCTTCAGGGGCAGGCGGATATCGTGGTGGGGGACCGTCAGACCGATTCTATTGCGCATTTCAGTTTTTTCAAAAAAAAGCTTCAGAAATTAGGGAGCTGGATTGTTAGAAGGCTTTCCGGAACCAGTGTCCCGGACACGGTGAGCGGGTTCCGGGCCTTTTCTCGGGCGGCTGCTATGCAGATTAATGTGATCTCCACCTATTCATATACCGTGGAAACCATTATTCAGGCCGGTAACAAGCGTCTTGCCATTACCAGCGTTCCAGTAAGGACCAATCCCAGAACCCGTGAATCCCGACTCGTGAAAAGCATTCCGAAGTTTATCATGTACCAGATGTCGACCATGGTGCGGATGTATGCCATGTTTCGGCCCTTACGAACGTTTTTCATGATCGGCGGGGTTTTGATTGGCGCGGCAATGATTCCGTCGATGCGATTTTTGTATTTCTATATGTTGGGGGAGGGTGGCGGGCACATCCAGTCCCTGATTCTGTCGACCATTTTGTTTATCACAGGCTTTCAGGTATTGATTGTGGGGCTTCTCGGGGATGTGATTTCATCCAATCGTAAGCTGATTGAAGAGGTGCTGGTGCGGGTGAGAAAAATGGAAACCGATTTTTTTGAAAGCAAAAAAGAATGAATGGACCGTTTCGTGGCATAATGTAACAATTTGAAGGTTTTTGTCTGTTAATTAATCCGGCAACGAAATATTCAAAAGCCCGTTATTCCGGCGAAAGCCGGAATCCGGAGAAATACTGGATGCCGGATCAAGTCCGGCATGACGGAGTTCCAGTAATTAATCGCCGGGTTAATAAATTCGTTTATAAACTTCCCGGCGATGACCAACAGCAAGAACCAGGATAACAATTTTTTCGTCTTGTATTTCACATAGCACTCTGTAATTTCCGATCCGATAGCGCCACAGGCCGGCATGGTTTCCTTTTAACGGCTCGCCAAAATGACGCGGGTTTTTGCAGTTTTCAAGCCGATCCTCAAGCCAGTCGAGTATGCGTTTTTGAATGGATCGATCAATCTTGCGCAGTTGCCGTTCAGCGATATTGCTGATTTCAACGGTCCAGGCCAAGTTCTTTTCTCAATTGAGTCAAAGATTTATGGCTGGTTGTCTGCTCTTTCGCCTCTGTCGCCAGTTCCAGGTCCTCTGCGTCTTCCAAATAACGCAGGATTGCCTCTCGAACCAATGCACTGCGGTTGCTACCACGCTTTTTAGCGAGAGCCGTCAGATCTTCTTCAATTTTAATGTCTAATCGAATGGCAAGCATATTTTATTTTTTTCCTGTCAGTTTTTTGTTATACATTGTATAACGCTTTCTTGAAGATTTGTCAACAGGTTAAAACGTCAGGGCATAATTGACTTTTCATTTCCTGAAACTTAGACTATTCTTGAGTATGATGATTGCAATATTCCATAAAAATAATAAACGGGGTTTTTAATGCAAAGCGTGTTGATCGAAAAGAAAATTGTCCTGTGTGTCTGCGGGGGCATCGCGGCCTATAAAAGTGTGGAACTGCTGCGGCTGTTTCAGAAAGCCGGGGCGGATGTGAAAGTGGTGATGACGCAAAATGCAGCCCAGTTTGTGGGTCCAATGACCTTTGAAGCCATTTCCGGGCATCCCGTGTTTTCCGGTATGTACGGAGGCAACCCGGATGCCCAAATGCGGCATATTGCCTGGGCTGAAACCGCAGACACAGTGGTGATCGCGCCGGCTACGGCCAATATCATCGGTAAACTGGCAAACGGCATTGCGGATGATGCCATGACCACCTTTATGCTGGCGGTCACCGCGCCCAAAATTATTTGCCCCTCTATGAATACTCATATGTATGAGAATCGGGCCTTGCAGCGGAATCTGGATGTTTTGGAAGGGAACGGGTTTGCCATAGTGGATCCCGGGGAAGGGGAGCTGGCTTGCGGGGCAGTGGGTGCCGGGCGGCTGCCGGAGCCGGAATATATTTTTGACCGGGTGGCAAGCATTTTTATACCAAAGGATTTTAAAGGAAAAAAGGTGTTGGTAACAGCCGGACCCACCCGGGAATTTATTGATCCGGTAAGGTTTGTCAGTAATCCCTCGTCCGGAAAAATGGGATATGCCGTGGCAAAGGCCGCGGCCGACCGGGGCGGGGATGTGGTACTGGTATCCGGTCCCACAGCGTTGAATACGCCATTTGGTGTGCAGCGGGTGGATGTGACAAGTGCCGCGGAAATGGCGGCCGCGGTTTTTGAGCGCATGGAAGATGCGGATGTTATTGTCAAGGTGGCGGCAGTTTCCGATTATAGGCCGCTTGATATCGCAGACCATAAAATCAAAAAAGGCGAGGGCGGTATCTCGGTTGAGATGGCGAGAACAACGGATATTCTGGCGGAATTGGGCCGGCGCAAAAAGCAGCATCAGGTTCTGGTGGGTTTTGCCGCGGAAACCCAAAATCTCGAACAAAATGCTATAGAAAAACTGAAAAAAAAGAATCTGGATATGATCGCGGGCAATCTGGTATGCGGGCCGGAATCCGGATTTTGCGCGGATACCAACCGGATTAATTTGTTTTTTAAAGACGGAACGGTTGAGGAATTGCCGGTGATGGATAAAAGTAGCGCTGCCCATTTGCTGTTGGATAGAATTAAAGAATTGAATTAGCTGCAGATGGACGCAGACAAACGCGGATGAACCTAAAAAAATATCTGCGTTTATCTGCGTGTATCCGTAGCAAAAAAAGAATGGTTGATAATTGAGAATAAATAATTAGCCGCAGACACAGATGGATAAAGAAGAATCAGGTGAAAGCGATTTTGAGATGTTAAAGAGCCAGCAAAATAATCCATATCCCATGGCTGATTTATTTGAGAGTGTTTCAGGTTATCTTGAGTTTCTTTCTGATATCGGCTGTTCCGGGCTGGAGTGTCCGGATAGAATCCTTGAACAGGTTAATGCCTGGGGGCGGGATGCCGGAAAGACAGGCAGGAGTCCTTCCGGATTATTGAATGATTTTAAAAAATGCCGCAAATGTTCCTTGTCCGCATCCAGTCAGCGGATGATTTGCGGTGAGGGCAATTCAAAGGCGCGTCTGGCAATTGTTGGCGGGGCTGCCAGCGCGGTAGATATGAAAACAGGAATACCTTACAGCGGAAAACCCGGCGAACTGCTGGATAAAATGCTGGCCGCCATAGGATTTGCCCGGGATGAGGTGTATATCACCCGGGCCTTAAAGTGCTGCCCGCCGCACAATCAAAAGCCAAACCCAGGGGATGTGAAAATCTGCCGGGCGTATCTGGAAAAAGAGCTGAAATTGGTACGGCCCCTTATCATCTGTGCGTTTGGCGATATCGCTGCCATGGCCCTTTTGGAAACATCAGTGCCCCTGTCCGGCCTGCGCGGGCGGTTTCATGATTTTAACGGAATGCAAGTGATGCCGACCTATTCGCCGGAATATCTTTTTGAAAACCCGGGCGCCAAGCGGCAGGCGTGGGAGGATTTAAAGCGGGTGATGGATGTGTTGAAATGATTTGGGGGCACCCCAAATTATTGATTGACAATTCACCCAAATATTGTTTTAAAAAATTATAATTCAATTAGTTATATCCAATGGCGGGGGCGGCGGCCTCCGTTTTGTATTTTTGATCTTTAACAGTTTTTATTGAAATATAAAAAATCAGAAAGGAGTGAAGGCGAACATGGCAAAAGACAAAAAACAAGTTAAGGAAAAACCCCTTGAAAAAATGACCGCTACCGAACTCCGTGAAGTTGCAAAGGAAATACCGGGAATTACCGGCGCCCACGGAATGAATAAGTCCGAGCTGATTGCGGAAATCAAACAAGCCCGGGGCATAGAGGATACGGGTTCCAAAAAACGCGCTGACGCCGCCACCATCCGGCAAATTAAAGCCAAAATAACAGATCTTAAAAAGCAGCGGATTGAAGTGAAGGCCAAGAACGACAAAAAAAGAGCGGATATTTTAAGAAAAAAAATCAACCGGTTAAAAAAACAGACCCGGAAAGCCGGATAAGGGAATAGTTTAACGGCTGAAACGGGCGGGAACCGGGATCGTCAATTTTTTGGGATGAAGCCGGCAAAGGCTGTGTTTCAATGAAGCATGCGTCATTAAAACAATTGCTGGATACCTTTGTGGATTTTCTTTCCACGGAAAAAGGGTATTCAGACAACACCTGCCGCGCGTACGCCAATGATCTGGAAGATTTCATCGCCTATTTTCTGTCCAACCGGGCTCTGGCGGTCACCTATGAAGATGACGGCGACAAGGAATATGATGCCGGTGATGTGGCGTCGATTAGCGGACTGATGATCCGCGGCTATTTAGGTGTTTTGCACAAGCAGAAAATTAAAAAAACCTCCGTGGCCCGGAAGCTTTCCGCCATCCGGTCGTTTTTAAAATTTCTGGAGCGGCACGGGGTGATTGCGGACAATCCCGCGGTTTTGGTCATCACCCCGAAACAGGACAAGCCGATTCCCAGGTATTTGACCGTGGATGATATGTTTCGGCTGCTGGATGCCATCAAGACCGAGAGCCTGATCGGGAAAAGGAACCGGGCGCTGCTTGAGACCATGTATTCCACCGGCATCCGCGTGTCGGAACTGGTGGGTCTCAATGTTGCGGATGTTGATTTTGCGGGCAAAACCATCCGGGTGACCGGTAAAGGAAATGTGGAGCGGATTGTGCCCATCGGCGCAAAATCTTTGGCCCTGATCCAGGATTACCGGAAAAGTCTCCATGTGCAGAAGGCGGTGGCGGCGGATCATAAAGGGGCATTGTTTTTGAATAAAAACAGGGGACGGCTTTCGGCGCGGTCGGTGGCCCGGATTCTTGAGAAATCCGCCCGGGCCGCAGGCCTTGATGTGCCGGTGGCACCCCATGATCTGCGGCATTCCTATGCGACGCATATGCTGGATGCCGGGCTGGATTTGCGGGCGGTGCAGGAGCTTCTTGGGCATAAACAACTGTCCACCACCCAGAAATATACCCATGTGAGCATTGACCGGCTGATGGCGGCTTACGACGCCGCGCATCCCCGCAAATGACAGCTTTGTAAAAAGCTCAAATTCTGTGTTGCGCTGCATCCTTCGCTGCTTCATTGTACGAAAAGTACGAATCATTGCGAAGGATTTGTGCACCTTGAATTTGATGCTTTTATACTTTGCTGTCAAAATATCTGTGTAAGATGAAGAAAGTAAAAACATGATGAAATTCCATGGCACCACCATTCTGGCGGTGAATTATAAGGGTAAAATGGCGGTTGCCGGTGACGGCCAGGTGACATTGAACCATTCCGTGGTCAAGCATCATGCCCGCAAAGTCCGCCGGATTTATAATGACCGGATTGTGGTGGGGTTTGCCGGGGCCACGGCCGACGCGCTGACCTTGTCTGAAAAACTTGAAGGCAAACTGGAACGGTATAATGGCAACCTGATCCGTGCCGCAGTTGAACTGGCCCGGGACTGGCGGACAGACAAGTATCTGCGCCGCCTGGAAGCCATGATGATTGCGGTGGATGCCGCCCAGATGCTGCTGATTTCCGGCAACGGGGATGTGATCGAACCGGACGGGGGCGTGCTTGCCATCGGGTCCGGCGGCGTGGCGGCCCAGGCAGCGGCCACCGGGATTTTGAATCATGCGGATTCATTGAATCTGACCGCCCGGGACATTGTGGAACAATCTATGCGAATCGCCGCCAGTATCTGCGTGTTTACCAATGATGTGGTGACGGTTGAGGAATTTTGATGAGCGACCTGAAACCAGCTGAAATCGTTAAAGAACTGGATAAATATATTATCGGCCAGGACCGGGCCAAACGGTCCGTGGCCATTGCGTTGCGCAACCGGTGGCGTCGGCAGAATGTGGATGAAGAATTGCGCGAAGAGATCGCACCAAAAAATATTATTTTGATTGGCCCGACTGGCGTGGGAAAAACAGAAATCGCCCGTCGTTTGGCAAGACTCACTGAATCGCCGTTTATCAAAGTGGAAGCGTCCAAGTTCACGGAAGTGGGGTATGTGGGCCGGGATGTGGAATCCATGGTCCGCGATCTTTTGGAACTGGCCATCAATATGATCAAGTCCCGGGAGCAGGCGGCAGTGAAGATAAAGGCCCGGGAAATTGCTGAAGAGCGGATTCTGGATATTTTGCTTCCAGCGCCGGGTGAAAAACCCGCCGCCAATGTTCACGAGTTTAAGGAGTCATTGCAGACCGATCTGAAAGCTGTGGGGGAACCCAAAACAGTTTCCAGCACCCGGGAAAAACTGCGTAAAATGCTGCATGAGGGCCGACTGGACAAGCGGTTTGTGGATCTGGAGGTGGCGGACCGCTCCATGCCCATTGTGGAAATTTTTTCCAATACCGGTATGGAGGAAATGGGCATTAATTTTAAGGATATGCTGAGCGGCATGATGCCCAAGGGGTCTTCCAAAAAAAGAAAAATGACCGTGTCCGAAGCCCTCGAAATATTGTCTCAGGAAGAAGCCCAGCGCCTGGTGGATATGGACAAGGTGGTGAAGGAAGCCATTCACAAAGCCGAACAGTCCGGCATTATTTTTCTGGACGAGATCGACAAAATCGCAGGCAAAGAAAAAACCGGGGGTCCTGATGTTTCCCGGGAAGGGGTGCAGCGGGATCTGCTTCCCATTGTTGAAGGCAGCACGGTGACCACCAAATACGGGCCGGTAAAAACCAACCACATTTTGTTCATTGCCTCCGGCGCGTTTCATATGAGTAAACCATCTGATCTGATCCCGGAACTTCAGGGTCGGTTTCCAATCCGGGTGGAGCTGAATTCGTTGGGATGGAGGGAATTTTTGCGTATCCTCACTGAACCCAAAAACGCGCTCCTGCTTCAGTATATTGCACTTCTCCGGACCGAAGGGGTGAATGTGTCTTTTGACGACGCGGCAGTGGAAAATATTGCCCAGGTCGCGGAAGATGTGAACAATCATACGGAAAATATCGGGGCCCGCCGGCTGCACACGCTCATGGAGCACCTGCTGGAAGATATTCTGTTTGATGCGCCGGATATCAGTGAGAAGGATATCGTCATCACCAAATCCTATGTGGATGAAAAGTTCAAGGATATCCGGGATGATGAGGATTTGAGCAGGTATATTTTGTAGGTATAAGGTATAAGGTATAAGGTAGAAGGTGGAAGGTGGAAGGTAGAAGGCTGGTCAGGTGCGGGATCATACAAAATTAAGGGCTTTTGCGCTGGTTGATGAAATAGCAATTTTAATTTATAGATTAACCGCCGAATTTCCAAAAGAAGAACGTTATGGCCTGACATCGCAAATGCGGCGGGCGGCAGTTTCTGCTCCTTCAAATATTGTGGAAGGATGTGCCCGGGACAGTCAGTCTGATTATCTCCGCTACCTGTATATTTCGTTCGGTGCATTGAAAGAATTAAATTACCAATTAAATTTATCAAAACGATTGGGTTTTTCTAATGACGATTATTTCGAATTGATTGAATCCAAAATTCTTGAGGCGGAAAAAGTACTGAATGGTTTAATTCGGTCAATCAGAAAAACCTGACCCGTTTTAACTTATACCTTAAACCTTATACCTAACCCCCTACAAAAGAGGAACCCCATGACCCCCAATGTTGCGGATATATTAATCGAAGCCCTGCCGTATATCCGGTATTTTTCCGGCATGACCATTGTGGTGAAATACGGCGGCCATGCCATGGTGGACGAACAGCTCAAGATTGATTTTGCCCGGGATATCACGCTCATGAAATATATCGGCATGCATCCGGTGGTGGTCCATGGCGGCGGTCCTCAGATCAACAAGGTGCTGGATCAGATGGGCATCTCCACCAAATTTGTGAAAGGGATGCGGTTTACGGACGAGCAGACCATGGATGTGGTGGAAATGGTGCTGGGCGGAAAAGTGAACAAATCCATTGTGGCCCAGATCAACCGTCAGGGCGGAAAAGCTGTGGGCCTGAGCGGAAAAGACGGCGACCTGATTCTGGCGGAGAAACTTCAGCTCATGCATCAGCCGGATGTGAACAAGCCGCCGGAAATTATTGATCCCGGCCATGTGGGTGATGTCACCAAAATCAATCCATCCATTGTCACCACCCTGAGTGACCAGGGGTTTATTCCGGTCATTGCGCCGGTGGGGGTGGGAGAGAACGGTGAAACCTATAATATTAATGCGGATCTGGTGGCGTCCAGGGTTGCCTGCGCCCTTTCCTCGGGCCGGCTCATCTATCTCACGGATGTGGACGGGGTAAAGGATGCCGCCGGAGAGCTCATCAACTCCATTGATGCCCGAACCATCAAGCAGATGATTGACGACAAAACCATTTCCGGCGGCATGATACCGAAGATTCAATACGCGCTGGCAGCGCTCAAAAGCGGTGTGAAAAAAGTGCAGATCATTAACGGCACCAAACGCCACGCCTTGCTGCTGGAGCTTTTTACAGACAAGGGTATCGGCACGGAAGTAACGGAAACCTGACTGGCCGCCCGAAAAAGAAATAAGAAAAGGAAAAGACATTGAAAAAAGACATTCTGACTCTCGAAGAACTGGATGCGTCAGATTTTAACCGACTGATCGATCGGGCCGCAGAGCTGAAAGTTCGTTACAAAAGCGGGAAGGCTGACCGGACCCTGGTGGGGAAGTCCGTGGGACTGATTTTTGACAAACCTTCCACCCGCACGCGGCTGTCGTTTGAAACCGCCGCCATCCAGCTCGGCGCAACCCCCATTTTTATCGCGTCCGGAGATACCCAGATGGCCCGAAATGAGCCTATTGAAGATACAGCCCGGGTCATGAGCCGGTATCTGGACGGCATCGCGTTCCGGACGTTTTCCCAGGCCCTGCTCGAAGAATTTGCCGCCAGCTGCGATATCCCGGTGATCAACGCCCTGACCGATACCTTTCATCCCTGCCAGATTTTGAGTGACCTGCTGACCGTAAAGGAAATCAAAGGGGACCTGCACAAATTGAAAATCGCATGGATCGGTGACGGCAACAATATGGCCCATTCTTGGATCAATGCGGCAGCAGTGCTGGGGTTTAAGCTGAATCTTGCCTGCCCCAAAGGCTATCAGCCGGACAGACAGATCATTGAAAAGGCCTGCAGTAAAAACAGTGCCATAATTGTTACCACCGATCCGGTGGATGCCGCCCGGGGCGTGGATGTTATCAATACAGACGTCTGGGCCAGCATGGGGCAGGAAGATGAGCAGCAGGAGCGGATGAAGGTGTTTGAGGCCTATCAGGTCAATTCGCTGATTGTTGATATCGCCCGCAAAGATGCCATTGTCATGCATTGCCTGCCGGCCCACCGGGGGGAAGAAATCACTGCCGATGTATTGGAAGGTCCCCAGTCTGTGGTCTGGGACCAGGCGGAAAACAAAATGCATATGCATAAGGCAGTGTTGGATATTTTATTAAACCAATAAGGAGACATATCGTGACAAAACAGGTAAACAAGGTGGTGCTGGCCTATTCCGGCGGCCTTGATACATCCGTGATTTTAAAGTGGCTGATTGAAACCTATGATTGTGAAGTCGTGGCCTTTTCAGCGGACATTGGTCAGGCCGAGGAGCTGGATCATATTGACGAAAAAGCCCGGAAAACCGGAGCAGTGAACGTGTATGTGGATGATCTGCGGGAAGAATTTGTAAAAGATTACGTGTTTCCTGCCTTCCGCGCCAATGCCATCTATGAAGGCCAGTATCTTTTGGGCACGTCTCTGGCAAGACCGCTGATTGCCAAACGCCAGATGGAAATCGCGGCCCTTGAAAACGCGGACGCAGTGAGTCATGGCGCAACAGGCAAAGGAAACGACCAGGTCCGGTTTGAATTGTCTTATTTTGCAATTAACCCGCATATCAAGATTGTTGCGCCCTGGCGGGAGTGGGATTTGAATTCACGCACCGCTTTGATGGAATTTGCGGAAAAGCACGGCATTCCGGTGACCGCCACGAAGAAATCTCCCTACAGCACGGATCGGAACCTCCTGCATATCAGCTATGAAGGCGGCATTCTGGAAGACCCGTGGAGTGAGCCGCCGGAAGATATGTATACTTTGACCGTTTCCCCCAAAGACGCGCCGGATGAAGCGGATATTATTGAAATTACTTTTAAAAACGGCGATCCCGTGGCGGTTAATGACCATTATTTGACCCCCGCGGCCCTGCTGGCGGAACTGAACACCCTTGGCGGGCGGCACGGCATCGGTAGAGATGATATTGTGGAAAACCGGTTTGTGGGAATGAAATCCCGGGGCGTGTATGAAACGCCGGGGGGCACTATTCTGCGTGCCGCCCACATGGCCCTGGAATCTTTGACCCTGGACCGGGAAGTCATGCATCTGCGGGATTCCCTGATTCCGAGATACGCGGAAATGGTGTATTACGGGTTCTGGTTTGCGCCGGAAAGGGAACTTTTGCAGAAAATGATCGACGACACCCAAAAGACAGTGAACGGCGTGGTGCGGCTGGAGCTTTTCAAGGGCCGGTGCCGGGCCATCGGCCGGAAATCCGATGATTCCCTGTATAATATGGATTTCGCCACTTTTGAAGATGACTCGGTCTACAAACAGTTTGACGCGGAAGGGTTTATCCGGCTGAATGCCCTGCGCCTCCGAATTCGGAAATTGATGAAAAAGTAGAAGTGCAGGTATAAGGTATAAGGTTTAAGGTTTAAAATTTGAGATAAAAGTAAAAAAGTAAAGCTGAAAAGAGAAAAACGAAATTCCAGGTTGTTAGAATTTAAGGGAGGGCCTATCCCTCCCACTTCATAAAGACAGATAACTGCAGGATAGCGTTTTTTCTGACATGATACGGATACTCAGGGCTTTCAACCTTAAACCTTCTACCTTCTACCTAAGAACCTAAACAACCTAACAACCGAGACCCACAATGACTGAAAAACCATGGGACGGCCGGTTTGCGGAACCCACAGACGCGGCCGTGGAAGCCTTTACTTCCTCCATTGCGGTGGATAAGAAGTTATACCAATATGATATCGACGGCAGCATTGCCCATTGCAGAATGCTGGCCAAATGCGGCATTATCACCGTCGAAGAAGCAGATGCCCTGACTGGCGGTCTTGAAAAAATCCGCCAGGAGATCACCAGTGGAGATTTTGTTTTTTCGGACCGGCTGGAAGATATCCACATGCACATCGAGGACCGCTTGGCCGCCCATGTGGGCAATGTGTCCCGAAAATTGCACACCGGACGAAGCAGAAATGATCAGGTGGCCCTGGATATTCGGCTGTACCTGCGGGACATGAGCCGGAAAATCATATACGGCCTGGTTCAGCTCCGGAAAATTCTGGTGGATATGGCTGAAACCCACATGGATGTGGTCATGCCTGGATATACCCATCTGCAGCGGGCCCAGCCCGTGCTTTTTTCCCATCATTTGCTGGCCTACTATGAAATGTTCGCCCGGGATACCCAGCGATTTTCAGACGGGTTTTCCAGGATGAATGTCATGCCACTGGGTGCGGCCGCCCTTGCCGGCACCACGTATCCTATTGACCGGGCCTATACCGCACAGCTTCTCGATTTTCCAAAGGTTTGCGAAAACAGTCTGGACGCGGTTTCGGACCGGGATTTTATGGTTGAATTTCTCGCATCCGCCAGCTTGTGCATGGTGCATTTCAGCCGGTTTTCCGAAGAACTGGTCATGTGGTCGTCGTCTGAATTTAATTTTATCACCCTGTCGGACGCCTTTTCCACGGGGAGCAGCATCATGCCCCAGAAAAAAAATCCAGACGTGCCGGAGCTGGTGCGGGGCAAAACCGGCAGGGTGGTGGGCAGTCTCATGGCCATGCTCACCCTGATGAAATCTCTGCCCCTGGCCTATAACCGGGACATGCAGGAAGACAAGCCCCCGGTGTTTGACGCAGCGGAAACCCTGAGCGCCTGCATTGATATTTACATCCGTATGCTGCCCGCCATTACCGTTAATGCCGAAATTATGCAAAATGCTTTGTCCACCGGCTATTTAAACGCCACGGACATGGCCGATTATCTGGTGGGAAAAGGCATGCCGTTTCGGGAGGCCCACGGGTGTGTCGGCCGGGCCGTGAGCTACGGGCTGGATAACAAAAAAGAGCTGCACGAATTCACCCTGGATGAGCTGCGCCGGTTTTCCGATCTGATTGAAGAGGACATTTTTCCGGCCCTGACCATCGGCCGGATGATTGAACGGCGCACCTCTTACGGCGGCACCGCCACGGACAATGTGCGGGCCGCTATGAAACGCGCAAAAGCGATAGTAGCGGCGGAGCTATCGGAAATCAGGGAAATGCATGGATAAAGTTTCTGGCCTCCGATGCCGATCGTGAAAATTCTTTCGGGGAAATTGCAATTGAAGAGATTAGAGGAGTGTTTCAAACTGAAGGCGGGAGCAGTATGCTTTGTGTTTGTTGGTTTGGTGCTGTTTGCTATGGGATGCGGCAAAAAAGGGTTGCCGGTTCCGCCGGCCCATGTGCCGCCGCCGGTGGTTAAAAACCTGGACGTTCGCCTGGAAGAAAGTATCGCTGCTTTAACCTGGCCTGTGCCTGATAGCGTGTCCAAAGGCACGGAGCCGGACACCGAAAACGCGGTGGCTGGTTTTTATGTTTATTATGTAAAAACCGCGGTTGAGGGTGAATACAGATGCCCGAACTGCCCGGTGCAGTTTGAACGGATGGCTGATGTGCCGGCCAGTGCCGGGACTTCGATAGCTTTTGAAATGCCTCTGGAAAAAGGCTTTCATCATGCATTTGCCGTGTCTTGCTATACGGAAACCGGGGAAGAAGGGGAACGGTCGGACGCGGTGATGCTGACTTATTAGAATGAAACAGAAAATATTTCACAATAATACCGCCTATATTGCTGTTGGTTCCAATATGGGCGACAAACTGGAAACCTGCCGGAACGCATTAGCAGATCTGGACCGCACGGATGTGGTGGCTGTGGAGGCGGTGTCCCGGTTTTATTTTACCGAGCCCATGGAATATTCAGACCAGCCCTGGTTTGTGAACGGGGCCGCCAGAATCCGCACCAGCGCGGACCCGGCGGAATTGCTCTCGGTGCTGAAATCCTTTGAAGCGGCATATGGCCGGACAGACGGCGGGGTGCGGTTCGGTCCCCGGCCCCTTGATTTTGACATTATTTTTTATAATGAATTGATCATGGACACGCCGCAACTGATTGTTCCCCATCCGCGTATGCACCTTCGGGAGTTTGTGCTGCGGCCCATTAACGATATTGCGCCGGAGTTGATGCATCCGGTGTTCTGTAAAAGCATTCGCCGGATGCTCGCAGAATTGCGTGTTCAGAACCAGCAGTGCATACCGGTGGAGGCGGCAACCCTTTAAGGGCTTGCGGTTATCCTCCTGCTCGACAAATCGAAATCGGGATCGAAATCGAAATCGATTCCAAAGAAAATGCCGCCATTCGGGCGGAAAAAATGATCAGAAAAAAATTATCGACATATCTACTTCGCTCAAGTTAAACCGGTCGGCACGGTGGCCGACCCTACACAGTCCGGAGGTTCCGACCGGCTCGTAGGGCAGGCCACCGTGCCTGCCGGTAAGGGAATGATGGCCAATACTTTGTAACAACTTGACTGGAGTGGATAACCAAAAAAATATCTATCAAAAAAACAATTATTAAAGGAGAACCTGAATGAAATTTTTTATTGATACAGCCAATATTGCGGAAATAAAAGAAGCCAATGACATGGGCATGGTGGACGGGGTCACAACAAATCCGTCCCTGATTGCCAAAGAGGGCCGGGATTTCAAGGAAATCATAACTGATATCTGCGCAATTGTGGACGGTCCCATCAGCGCGGAAGTAATCAGCCTGGAGGAAGCCGGCATGGTAACGGAAGCCCGGGAACTGGCCAAAATTCATAAAAATATTGTGGTCAAAATTCCCATGACCATTGATGGGCTGAAAGCGGTGCGGACCCTGTCTTCTGAAGGGATTAAAACCAATGTTACCCTGGTGTTTTCCACCCTGCAGGCCCTGATGGCGGCCAAAGCCGGCGCCTCCTATGTCAGTCCCTTTGTGGGCCGCCTGGATGACCTGTCCCAGGACGGTCTGGTGCTGGTGGATCAGATTGTAACCATTTACGATAATTATGATTATGACACGGAAGTGATTGTGGCCAGTGTCCGGAATCCCCTGCATGTGCTGGATTCCGCCCTCATGGGGGCAGATATTGCCACCATCCCCTTTAATGTGCTGGCGAAACTGGCAGCCCATCCCATGACAGATAAAGGCATTGCCGCATTTATGGCAGACTGGGAAAAAAGAAACAAGTAATGCGGGCGGCTGATCATGGACATCAAGAAAAGACTGCTGGACGGTCTGGGACATCCCAACAGCCTGACGCTCTTTCGCGTGGCCGCTGTGCCCCTTTTGATTCTTTTGATGCTGTCGCCATCCAAGTGGAGCGGGTTTTTTGCCGCATTGGTGTTCAGCATCGCCGCAGTGACGGATTATTTTGACGGGTATGTGGCCCGGCGGTTCGGCCTGGTCTCCAATCTTGGGAAAATCATGGACCCGCTGGCGGATAAGCTGCTGGTGTCCTCAGCCTTTATTATGCTGATTCCCCATGGCCGGGTGCCAGCCTGGATGATCTGCATTATTATCGGCCGGGAACTTGCCGTGACCGGATTGCGGAATATCATCAGTGAAAAAGGCGAAGATGTGTCCGCCTCTATGCTCGGAAAGTGGAAAACCGGTTTTCAGATCAGCGCCATTATTCCGTTGCTGTTACACTACGAATACCTGGGGATTGACTTTCATTCCATCGGCATGGTGCTGCTCTGGTTCGCCCTGGGGGTGACGGTCTGGTCCGGGGCGGATTATTTTATTCGGTTCAGGAAGCTTTTAACATCTTAATCTAATGCGGGGAATCTTAACCCATGCGTCCGGTTGGCAATAACGGTTCCATGTTGCAGGTTCCTGGTTACAGGTGTCGGATGTCAGAATGGTTTGTTCCGGCATCCATAAAACTCGATATTTAGGAAAATGGCCATCTGAACACGGACACCTTTTAATGGAAAACGATGTTTCATTTTTTTTGCACAGAAGCTCCAAAGTCAAAGTAGTAGGCTAAACAACCAAGACCCTAAGAAAATTGCGGGGGTGTTCATGAGCAAAGATATTTATGAGCAGATGACTGACCGGATCATGCTGACCGGTTCCAAGCTGATTCCGGAACTGTTTCGCATGATTGCGGATCAATCCGAGGCCGAACTCCTGATGGCCATGCCGGGTAAACCGGAGGCACTGGCTGAAAAAACCGGCAGACCGCCGGCTGAGGTGGCATCCGCCTGCGATAAGCTTTATTACAAGGGCTTGGCCTTTAAATCATTTAAGGGCGGCACGGTGGGTTATAAGATGTGCCGTGACATGATTCAGTTCCATGACGCCACCATTCTCTGGCCAGAGGCCACAAAAGCCTATCATGACCTGTGGCAGCGGTTTATGGAGGAAGAATGGCCCATGTTTGCAAGGCTGGCGGAACAATTTTTTCCCAAACCCTTTACCCGTATTATTCCGGTGGGTCAGGCCGTGGATGCGGGGAATCAGCAGGTGCTGGATATTGACAGCGCCAATCGGATAGTCATGGATGCCGATACCATTGCCGTCACCAAATGCACCTGCCGGTTGACGGCTCACAAATGCGATATGCCGCTGGAAGTCTGTCTTCAGGTGGGAAATGCCGCCAAATACACCTTAGATCGCGGCACGGGCCGGGCGGTGTCAAAAGAGGAAGCACTGAACATTTTGGCTGACTGTGAAGAAAAAGGGTTGGTGCATGTCACCATGAACAAGGCCCATGCCGGTCATTTTATCTGCAATTGCTGCGCCTGCTGCTGCCAGGCCATGCCCCTGGTGATTTCCGAGGGGTTGAAAATCCTGGATCCCAGCCGGTATGTGGCGGAGATTGATCCGGATTTGTGCAGTGCCTGTGGAACCTGCCTGAACCGGTGCTTTTTCAGTGCCATTGAAGAACAGGCGGATGCCATGGCAGTGATTGCGGAAAAATGCATGGGGTGCGGGCTCTGCCAGGTTACCTGCCCGGAAGATGCTATTACCTTGAAAGCGGTGCGGCCGGAGGATTTCATACCGGCGTAAAAAAAGTTATTTTTTTGTTGACAAAAATCGTCCGGACATTTAATTTACTGATTTCAATGAGCGGGAATAACTCAGTGGTAGAGTGCGACCTTGCCAAGGTCGAAGTCGCGAGTTCAAATCTCGTTTCCCGCTCCATTTTTTTTGGCGGCATAGCCAAGTGGTAAGGCAACGGCCTGCAAAGCCGCTATTCTCCAGTTCGAATCTGGATGCCGCCTCCATCAGACGACAAGGGCTTCAGCCGGATTCGGCGAAGCCCTTTTTTATTGCGTATCTTTTGACCCCGTCCTATTTTTAGCTTGATAAACACGGCCTGAATCTATATAAATTTTAAAATTATATGATCACTGTTCAGTTTGTAGATACTTGTTATGCGTTAAGGGCTGATAATCCATGAAAACAGAGGAGGATGCATGAAAAAACTTGCAGGTATTTTAGTATCAATGATGTTGGTCTTTTTTTTATGTACGTCAAACTTATGGGCAGGGGATTCTGAAATCCGAAGAGATCCGGGGGAGCCGACCACGCCGGCGTTGCCGCTGACTATGCCGGAACCTGATATGCCCGAGGACACCGTCGCGGAACCGGAAATCGTCATGCCTGAAGAAGTGGTGCCCAAAGAAACAATGCCCGAAGAAGTGGTGACCGTGCCGGAACCAGACGCTGTTGAAGCGGTTGCCGAAGACGTGGCGGAAGAAACAGAGCAGGCTGCCGAAGCAGTGACGGAAACAGTGGAAGAGGCTGCCGAAGCGGTTGAAGAGATGGTCGCGGAAGCGCCGGCGCCCAAAGATGATCTTGCTATTGCCGCGGAGCTGCTTGACGGAGAAGGGATTGATAATTACAAGAAAGCCTTGGCTCTTTCTGAAGCTGCTGTAAAACAAAATCCGGACAGTTACAAAGCCAATTGGATGGCGGCCCGGGCATGCCGGCTCTACGGTGTCGAAGCCCAGGAATCTGAAATGGCGGACTGGGAAGATATCTGCCGGGAATACGGCAAAAAAGGAATGGCTTATGCGGAGAAAGCGATTGCCCTTGAACCGGACAAAGTGGAAGGGCATTTCTGGTATGGCATGAATGTTGGCATTTATGCAGATGCTGTAAGCATTCTGACTGCTTTGAAAGAGGGCTTAAAGGATAAAACCCAGAACAGCTTTGAAACCGCCTATAAAATTGACAAGAATTATGAGCATGCCGGTGCCATTGCCGCTTTGGGAAAATTCTGGAATGTATTGCCATGGCCGTTGAACGACCGGGATAAATCCATGCAGTATTTCCGGGAATATGAAAAAACTGAATTTTTCGGCAGGGAAGATACGGTGAAGGTCCATGTTTATTTTGCGGATCTTTTGAGAAACAGCCGGAAAACAAAAGATGAGGCCATCAAGCTTTTAAAGGAAGTGCCGAGAATTTCTGATAACAAATACTGGAACAAACAGGCCCAGGAGATGTTGAAGGAAATGTAGGAATTTTTACGATGCCGGACCGGCGTTATGCCCTATAAATGGCTTCGGAAGTCCTATAAACGTCACAAGCCGGATCAGCTGCAGCAAATGCAGGTCTGATCCGGCTTTTTTTATGCCGGCTGGCAGGGTTGTCATAATAACCGATTCCTATTTTTTTACCATCTACCTTTTATCTTTCAGCTTTGAGCTTAAAGCTTCGATCTTTCACCTTCCCACCAGTACAACCCTGATATCCATGACATTCGTACCGGTGGGCCCGGTCATTAAAAGATCCCCGGTTTTTTTGAAAAAGTGATAGCTGTCATTATTCGCGAGAAATTTATCCGGGTTCAGTCCAATTTTTCGAGCCTTTGCAATGGTGGATGTATCCACCACCGCGCCGGCGGCATCTGTGGGCCCGTCTGTGCCGTCCGTCCCCCCGCTTAAAATGACCATGCGGTTTTCGCCATGCATATCAAGGGCGGCAATAAGGGCAAACTCCTGATTTCGGCCGCCTTTACCATTTCCTTTCAGAACAATAGTGGTT
This sequence comes from Desulfobacterales bacterium, assembly GCA_963675805.2. Classification (GTDB taxonomy): domain Bacteria; phylum Desulfobacterota; class Desulfobacteria; order Desulfobacterales; family Desulfosalsimonadaceae; genus SURF-3. Next base: position 441,644 of record CAXXNU010000019.1, read on the forward strand.
TCGCCGCCGGACAATATACAGGCAGGTGCCGGAACAGGGCGGCCGAAGCGCTGAATGTTTTTTGCGGCATCCGTATGCAGGTGGGCAGCGGCCCGGGTGTCCCCTTCCAGATTTTCGTCTAAAATAAAGGGATTGTAACCCAGTTCGCAGGCTTTCTGATAGGCCGCGGCAAGTGCTTCTTTATTAGATGCGGCGATAGCATTGAGTGTGTTTTTAAAGGCAGGATGATTAAGTGGCGGCGTATCGGGCGTGATACCGGCGGCGCCCTCTTTCAGGTGCTGCAAAACGGAAACCGGAATTTGGTTCTGGATGCGGTAGTTGTCAATAATTGTCAGACAATCAGAAAATGTCGTGGGGTCTCCCGTGGTGGGGCCGGAAGCGATAACATCCAGCCGGTTGCCGACCACATCCGAAATGATCAGGGTGACCAGGGTGGCAGGGGATGCTTTTACGGCCAGATGGCCGCCTTTTATAGCGGATATGTGTTTTCTCAAGGTGTTGATTTCATCAATGGAGGCCCCGCAATGGAGAAGCGTTTGTAACGTTTTCTGCTTGTCCTGAAGGGTGATGCCCGGTGCCGGAAGGGGCAGTAGGGCAGATCCCCCACCGGAAATCAGGCAGATGATCAGATCGTTTTCCGTTGCCGCTTCTGCAATGTCCAGCATCTGAGTGGCGGCCTTCTCTCCGTTTGCATCGGGAATGGGGTGGCCGGCTTCAATCAGCCGGATTTTTTCAAGGGGCGCGGTATGACCGTATTTTACCGAGATGATTCCCGAGGTAATGGTTTTGCCCAGGATTTTTTCCATGGCAGCGGCCATGTGTGCAGATGCTTTGCCGGCGCCGATGATAAAGACGCGGTTAAACTGGTTTAAATGAAAAGTTTTCTGGTCAATGGAAAGGATGTGATTTTCATACCGGCATAATTTTTTAATTGCCTCAAACGCATTAACAGCGCTGAGCGCGCTGTTAAAAAGGCTTGCGGCATGGCGCCGCATGGTATTTAATAAGATCTGATTTTCAGGCATGAAACTGTCGCATGGCAGGCGAGAAAGATATAGCGATTATTTTTTGGCTTCCTTCTCCGGTGTGGCTGCGTCTGAGGGTTTGACTTCTGTTTTTTTAGCCGCCGGCTTTTTGGGTTTTGGCTTTTTCTTTTTTAGGCAGACCTTGTCTTTCCGGACAAACGCGCAGAGCTTGGGATTATAATATTCCTTGCAGTTCAGAGGGTTATATAGGGGGCATTCCGGATGTTTTTTTGACATGAATTTGAATCCTTTTTATTGGCAATATTTAAATTTTCATTTTATGTATCATAAAATACTCAATTTAACAAGCGACATCTATAGGTTGGGTTTAGTAAACCCTGACGGCTTTGCAAAAAGTCCAAATTTTTTGTTGCGCTGCATCCCTCGCTGCTTCAACGTTTCCCAAGTACTTATCATTGCTCGTTATTTGCGCGCCTCGCCAATTTTATGAGATTGGTGGCGCTTTTTCCTTTGCCCTCGAAATCTTATTTTTGACGATTTTATTCATCCCTATGTCCTAAATTCAGGCGGGACCGGGCAAATCTTTTTGACAATTGGCGCCTGGAATGTCATAAAAATCTCCATACATTGCATAATTATTCAACATCAGGGGATGGTTGAGGAGCTGAAACCGATAATGAACGTTTACGAGGATCTGAAAACCGAACTTTTAACCATTAACCGGGACGTGGCCGGGCTTTTGGACCGGATCAAAGCCATGCCCGAAACATCCGAGCATTCATTCGCGGACTGGGAAAATATATGCCGCACCATTGAAAACCAGCTGGCCGGCGAATTGTTGCGGGTGGCGGTGATTGGTACCATCAAATCCGGCAAATCAACCCTCATTAATTCGCTCTTTTCCGGGGATTACCTGAAAAGGGGCGCCGGCGTGGTGACATCCATGGTCACCCGGGCCCGCCGCGGCGATCAGCTCAAGGCCACCCTTTATTTTAAATCCTGGGACCAGGTGAACGCGGACATCCGGCGTTCTCTGGTGTTGTTCCCGTCGCTGGAGTGGCGCACCCGAAAGGAACCTTTTGATATCCGGCGGCAATCAGACAGGGAAGAACTGGCTCAGGCCCTGGGGTCTCTGGAGGCCAAACAGCTGTTGAGCAATGACACTCGAAACCTGAACAGCCTGTATCTTTCCTCTTATTTGACGGGGTATGACCGGGTCGAAAAATTCTTGTCATCCGACAACCTGACCCGGGAGTTTACCGGTGCGGATTTCGCTGCCCATCGCGATTTTTCCGGCAACGAAGTGCTGGCATTTTATCTGAAGGATATTTGTATTGAAATAGATTCCGGAGACATTGATCCGACGATTGAAATTGCGGACTGCCAGGGCAGTGACTCCCCGAATCCGCTTCATATGGCCATGATTCAGGATTATTTGCTGCAGGCCAATCTTTTAATTTATGTGATCAGCAGCCGCACGGGGATTCGCCAGGCAGACATCAACTTTATGAACATGATTAAAAAAATGGGTATCATTGATCACATGATCTTTGTGGTGAATTGTGACCTGTCTGAACATGAGTCCCGCGATGATTTGCTCCGGCTGGTGGGGAAAGTCACGGATGATCTGGCCATCATTAAAAAGGCTCCCGACGTATATGCGTATTCAGCCCTGTTCAGCCTGTTTGCGGCAAATGCGGACACGCTGACGCCCAGGGACGGACAGCGCCTGGCCCAGTGGCAGGCCGAAGAAAAAATTGTCAACTTTGTAAAAGAACAGGAAAAAGCGTTTCATGACAATTTGCAGAAAATCGTCACCAGCCGGCGGTATTCCTTGCTGTTCCAGAATCATTTTGAGCGCCTCAGAATGATCGTTTCCGGCCTTATTCAATGGGTTCGGGTGAATCAGGACCTGCTCGCCGGCAGTGCGGCGGAAGCGGCCAAAATGTTGAAAAAGATCAAATCTCAGCAAAAGAAAACCGATCGTGTCAAATCCATGGTGAAAAGCACCCTGGATGGGGCAGTGCAGCAGATGAAGCGTGATATTCGGATGGATGTGGACCGGTTTTTTGATCATCGCTCCGGGGATGTGGTTCCCGCGTTGGTAGAATTTGTCAAAGGTTACAACCTTTCATTTGCCCAGTATCAGGACCGCATCGTAGCGGAGGGCTTTTCCAACACCCTGTATCTGGTTTTTCAGGATCTCAAGCTCGCCATTGATACTCATATGGCGGAGCATATTAATCCGCAGATATTCAATTTTGTAAAAAATGAAGAGCTCAAAATCCGGGAATATTTCGAAACTATTACCGGTCCCTATGAGGTCATGGTCAACGACGCGCTGTTGGAATACAATGGTGCCATGGCGCGCATGGGCCTCGGCGAAGCTGCCGGATATGGGAAATCCGTGGCGGAAATAGACATGAAAAGCGTCAAACAGGAAAAGCATCTGGAGTTTCCAACGGCATCCGCCACCATGAATTACAGCGCCGCCATTAAAGCAGAGGCCATTCTGCGCCTGGGGGTCTATAATGTGATCCGGCAGTTTCGAAGGCTTGTTCGTCGCCCGGCCGACGACAGTACCGCCAATAATGCGGCCGCGTTAAATGACGCAGTGAAGCGGATGAAAAAGGAGACTCGGGAAAGTCTGGTGTTTCATTTTAAGAATTACCGGGAAAATTTAAAGTTTCAGTACATTTTTCGGCTGGTGGACGCGGTGTCGGAAAGTATTTGTGATGCCATGATGGCCCGGTTTCATGATTATACCCAGGACCTTTCCCGATTAACTGGTTCCATGGTTAAAAATCAGGTGGATAAGGACAAAATAGGCGATGATTTGAAAATTTTGTCGGAAAATGCCGATGCAGTGTCTGAGCGCATGCGTCAGTTTCGCGACCGGCTGAGTGAAACTGCGACAGCCAACCCGGCATAGATCTTTTTTGAATTCAGGATGGAGGGAAGATGACGAGAAACAGTAAACGTATTGTTGCCATTGCCAATGAAAAAGGCGGTGTCGGAAAGACGGCAACCGTTGTTAACCTGGGCGCTGCATTGTCTCTGGAGGGACAGAAGGTGCTTGTCGTTGATATGGACCCCCAGCATAACACCACAAGCGGACTGGGGGTGGCGGCTGCGGACGACAGCATCAGTGTCTATGACCTCATTACGAATGGGACGGAATACAAAACACGCGACGCCATCTGCCGCACCCGCTGGGAAAAACTGGATCTCCTGCCGTCTCACATTGATCTTTCCGGCGCGGAAATCGAACTGGTGGATGAAGAAGGACGGGAAAACAAGCTGAAGAACGCCATCGGTCAGGTCGTGGATGACTATGACGTCATTATCATGGATACGCCACCCAGTTTGTCGCTGCTGACCATTAACGTATTTGCCGCTGCCTCGGAACTGCTGGTGCCCTGCCAGACCCATCCCTATGCGTTCAAGGCCCTTGAAGATCTTTTTGATACCATCGACGATATCCGGGAAGAGATCAACCCTGATATCCGGGTCGCAGGTATTGTGCCGACGTTTTTTGACCAGCGCACCAAAATCAGCCGGGATATTTTGGAACGGCTGCAATCTGATGAACGCTACAAGGACAAGTTGTTTAAAACGGCGATCCGCGTCAATACCACCATCACGGACAGTTCTGATCAGGGCAAACCCGTTGTTTTTTACCGGCGGAGCAGTTATGGCGCCCAGGATTACATGGCCCTGGCCCGGGAGTTTCTGGAGTAGGTGGTTTTGATTTTTCCGCCGGTTCGCGCCTGGCCGGGACGATTGCCTTTCCATTAATTGTGGCAACACAAAAAATTGGTATTTTCACTTTCCCGCCGCATTTAACAGATGCCAACAGCTATAGACTATGGACTGGCGGGTATTTTTAGGGTCATGCAATGACTGATAAATCAGTCAACATTTTCAGCGGAGGATTGTCATGGGGGAACCCTCTACCAAACACGCACTGATTGCGTCTGCCATCCGGATGTTTCACAAAAACGGGTTTCAGATGACCCGGGTGTCTGATATTGTTGCCGACGCCGGGGTCGCCCAGGGGACATTTTATAATTATTTCAAGTCCAAGGAAGAGATTTTCAAAGAAATCTGCTATGATTTCATCGATAAATTGCAGAAAAAATTCATTGAAAGAACCGAGCACATGTTTGACGGGGACACCGCAGATGAGGTGATCGGTAATGTCCACCGGGTGGTGCGGGATCTTACCCGAATTTATGAGGACAACTTGAATGTGGCGGAACTCCTGTTTCGGGAGGGCATCGGCAACGGCGGCATTTTCAAAGAAATTTATGAGGACATGTTTTCCCTGTTTCTGGAACTGATTGAAGAACAGTTAGAAAAAGCGAATTTTCGGGGGCTTATCAAGTTTGAGGATGCCCGGATCGGTTCTGTTTTTCTGTTTGGTCTGTTTGAGCGGAGTCTTTTGTATTTTATGCTGATTCAGAAGAATACGGATATGGAAAAACTCCAGCAGATCATGGTGGATTTTGTTTTAAAAGGCCTGTCTTTCAATTATGCGTTTAAGGCCTGAAACCAAAGCCACGCGCGCTTAATTCTCAAAACAAAAAAACCGGCAACGTGCTTTGTGCATCGTGCCGGTTTTTTTGTTTTAAATGGCCTGAAGGCTAATGTTTTTTTGCCTTGGGCGTTTCATTGGTTTGGTTCGGTGCATTGTCCGGATCATTATTCGGGTCAGAAGCGGTTTTCGCAGATTCTGCGGCTTGCGATTCTTTTTCCTTTGCAAGGGTTTCTGCTTCAGCTGCTTTTTTTGCTTCTTCAGCAGCGATCTGCTTTTCTAAAAGATCCCGCTTTTTGTTGACTTCAGCGGTCTTTTGGTCCAAAAGGTCCCGCTGGGAAGTGCCGGTGGCCAGGGTTGCCGCGCTGTGCAGGTGGGTGAGGGCAGACTCATACCCCTCAATGGTATTTTTGCCGGCGGCCACATCCGCCTTGTATAGGGAGAACAAAAAATCAATGTTGCTCAGCCGTGTTTTTGCAGCGTTTTTGTGCTGGCGGTCCGGGGCGAAATGAATGGCCTTGTAAAGGTTTGTTTTAATGGCTTCAAAATCCGGCTGGCCTTTTTTTTCAGAAAGGGCCTCAGCCTTTTGGATATAAAACTGATAGGCCGGGACCAATGCTTCTTTTTTGGCGTAAACGTCTTTTACAGGTTCTTCAACGGACGCGCCAGGGACATGCATTACCAGTTTTTTGCCGGTGGGTGAAAATTTTCCCTGCCAGATGTCAATGCCGCCGTCTGCCTGTTTCAGATAGTAGTTGTTCGTGTTCATGGCACTGGCAATGATCAGCAGCGCGAATAGTCCGCCCACGAGAGCGACTAATATTTTGACGGCGTTGTTCATAGGGGGCTCTGTCGGGCCCTGATCAGCGGGAATTGATGGCGGTGCCGGTGGTTTTGCCGCTTTTTCTTCAGCTTCTTTCTCTGCTTTGGCTTTTGCCTCGGCCTCGGCTTTTGCTTTTTCGGCCGCCTCTTTTTCAGCTTTTGCCTTGGCTTCCGCTTCTGCCTTAGCCTTTTCGGCTTTCGCCTTTGCTTCAGCCTCTGCCTTGGCCTTCTCCTGAGCCTCTTTTTCTGCTTTGGCTTTTGCCTCGGCCTCGGCTTTTGCTTTTTCCGCGGCTTCCTTTTCAGCCTTTGCCTTTTCGGCTGCTTCCTTCTCCGCTTTCGCCTTTGCTTCAGCTTCTGCTTTGGCTTTCTCCTGAGCCTCTTTTTCTGCTTTGGCTTTTGCCTCGGCCTCGGCCTTTGCTTTTTCTGCGGCCTCTTTTTCAGCTTTTGCCTTGGCTTCCGCTTCGGCCTTGGCCTTTTCGGCTGCTTCCTTCTCTGTTTTCGCCTTTGCCTCAGCTTCTGCTTTGGCTTTCTCTTGAGCTTCTTTTTCTGCTTTGGCTTTTGCCTCGGCTTCGGCCTTTGCTATTTCTGCGGCCTCTTTTTCTGCCCGGGCCTTGCCTGCTGCCTCAATGACCTTCATATCAAAGGTTCTGGCAATCAACCCCCGAATACGGTCGGCTTCTGCTTTGTCTTTGCTCTCAAAGGCCGGGGGAGCGGAAAAGCCTTTTTCAAACGAATCATCCACCGCCGGCACATATAATTTTTTGGGCTGCCAGGAATCAAATTGAAGATTGATCAGTTCTCTTACGGAAAGTGTTTTTTTGGGTTTGGCGGCTGGTTTTTCTTTTGCCGGTGCTTTTGGCTTTGCTTTTGGGGCTGTTTTTTTTTTTGGCTTTTCTGCTTTTGCCTTGTCCGGCACAGTTAGGTCGAATTGCCGATTTAAAAGGTCCCGCAGGGCGGTTGCTTTTTCTTTGTCTTTCTCATCAATGGCCGGCGGCGCTGAAAAGCCACTTAAAAGGTCACTGTCCGGGGTTGCTTTGAAAAGTTTTTTAGGGGCCCAGGCATCAAATTTCCTGTTCAGGATGGATTTCAAGGTTGGTTTTTTGGGCGCCGGTTTTTTTTTGGCCGTTGGCTTTTTTGTTTCTTTTTTAGGGGCAGCGGCTTTGGTTTCCGTTTTCTTGGCGGTTGTCTTTTTTTTCGCGGTTGCTTTCTTTTTGGTAGTGGATTTGGTCAGGCTTTTTTTTCCCATATAAACCTCTTTCGCTGTTGTCTGAGATTTGGTATAATCATCTAAATATGTGAGATTCTAATAAGGTATGAAATATATAAGAACCATGTTTTTTTGTAAACAGTTTTTTGATCTGCCACCGTTTTGCGCAGAATGCGTGACCGATGGTGTAGTTACATTGACAACTTGGTGTAAATGAATCCGTTGGCTTTGAAATCCCGCCGTCTGACAGACATTATCAGAAAGTACGATTCACTGGCTGTGGCCCTTTCCGGGGGGGTGGACAGCACGTTTCTGTTGGCATTTGCCGATCATTTCATTCAAAGGGAAGCCACCGGCGCCCGCCTGCTCGCAGTTACTGCGGCTTCTATGCTGCATCCGGAAAAAGAGGTTCAGGCGGCCGCCCGATTTGCCGAAGAAAAGGGCATCTGCCACCAGGTTATTCAAACCAGTGAAATGGCATCTGATGAATTTTTAAAAAATTCAACCGGTCGGTGTTATGTATGCAAAACAATTATTTTTGCTCAGATCCGGGAAGTTGCTGAAAAAGCCGGTATTGCGGTTGTGGCCCACGGTGTGAATGCTGATGACATGCGAGACTTCCGGCCAGGGCTCAAGGCAGCCCGTGAAATGGGCATTGCAGCGCCCCTTGCCGAGGTTGGATTTACCAAAGATGAGATTCGACAGCTTGCAAAAGAAATGGGACTGGCCGTCTGGGATAAGCCGGCGTCCGGTTGCCTGGCCACTCGGATTCCCTATGATCAGCCCATCACCCGGGAAAAATTAATTCAGGTCAAGGCGGCGGAAGGGGTGCTCGCAGATCTTGGTGTATTGTCTTGCCGGGTGCGCCATTATGGGGAAACCGCCAGGATTGAAATACCTGCCCGGGTGATGGACACAATCATTCAGCCTTCTGTCCGCACCCATATTGTGGAAAAATTCCGGAAAATCGGTTTTCTTTACATCTCCATGGATCTGGAAGGATTTGTCTCCGGCCGCCTGAACCGGTCAGTTTCTGCCGAATATTCTGAAGGAGAGTCTAACTCCTGAAGGCCTCTGTTCATTCAATCAATTTGTGAATCAAATTTTCCGGCCGAATTTTCTGGCACCTGAAACCTGACATTAACGACGCTTACCCTGCAACTTTTTAAATTGTTAGCTTTTCAGCAAACTGCCTGATCTTTTTTGTCCTTTGCGTTGATTGTTTGAAAAAGCGTCTTACTTTAAAACTTAACATGGTTATATATGAATTAAACCATATGGCGTCCTGGACCGGGCCTTGATCAATGACGATTAACTTTTTATTGAGAGGTCCAAAATGAAGACGATTACACCTGAAAGTCTGGCAGACGTTGAATTTCAGCTGAACTGGAACAGCAAAGACGCCCGCCATGAAGAACGATTGTTCACCACCATTAACCTTTGGCGCGATATTTTCCCGCCCGGTCTTTACGCCGCGCTCCTGGGTAAAATACCTGGGGACAAGATCGGTCCTTTCACGTACGACCGGGAAAAAGCGCTTTTGCCAACCGCAGCGGCCGACCGCATCACCTTGAACCGCCGTCAGTTCCGGTCAGATAAATTCACCCCCAAGTATGGGCGCTTTTATCCGCTGGGCTTGCTTGACGGCCTTGCCAATGTGTTCCCCGGCAATGCAAAGCCCTTTCGCGTGACAGGCCTTGACAACGGGCACCTCCAGGCGGACCTGAATCACCCCCTGGCGGGATACGACCTAACCGTTTTCGGTGTTGTGCATAACGCAATGACAAAACCCTATGACCGGGGTGGCGAGTGTGCCATGCTCATTGAATGTCTTGCCGACGGCCCGGGAATGCAGGTGCGCGCAAACGGGCGGCCAACGGATTTTCTGGCGACAGACGCCTTTGCGAGAGATGATACCGCCGATGACGCATTGTTTTATCAAAATCCGCGGTTTGTGAATCACATTGATGATAAGGCCATTGATACCATTACCGGTCTTTATGGGTCGTTCGCCCGGCCGGGAATGGATGTGCTGGATCTCATGAGCGCCTGGCGGTCCCATGTGCCGGAAAATGCCGGATTGAAATCCCTGGTGGGCCTGGGCATGAATGCGGCGGAAATGGCGGATAATCCCCAACTCACCGACTACCGGGTCCATGATCTGAACGCGGACCCGAAGCTGCCTTTTGCGGACAACGCCTTTGATCTGGTGCTCTGCACAGTGTCTGTGGAATACCTGGTCCGGCCGGAGGATGTGTTTTTCGATGTGGCAAGGGTGCTGCGGCCCGGCGGCAGGTTTGTGGTAACTTTTTCCAATCGGTGGTTTCCGCCAAAAGCCATTAAACTGTGGCAGGAACTTCATGAGTTCGAGCGCATGGGGCTGGTGCTGGAATACTTTAAGCGGTCTGAAACATTCACTGATCTGCAGACACTGTCGTCCCGGGGATGGCCTCGGCCGGAATCGGATAAATATTATCCCGAGTTTCTGAAATCCGACCCGGTATATGCGGTATGGGGAAGTAAAAATCCGGCCTAACGCTACCTGGGGCTGGAATGATAGCGGTGAAAAGCAGTGAGATATCAGGTGTCAGGTTTCGAGATGAATTCTCCGGAACCTGACACCTGCAACTTGCAACCCGATCATGCTGTCTCCACCCGGCACGGCACAAACCGGTGCATGGGCGTGCCCAGCCGGTCCCGGTGGGTATTTTTAGTCAAATAGTTTACATTCAACCCGTAGACCGTGTCCCCATAGAGCAGACCAAATCCGTGGGGAATCAGCACCGTGCCTTGTCTGATCTGGTCGGATACCTGAAGTTCTCCCACCTGGCTGCCCGCTTCAGTGGTCACCCGCACATTTTGTCCGTCGGTAAATCCCATTTTTTCGGCATCCCCCGGATTGACGGATACGGTGCACGCTCGCTTGCCCTTGTTCCATTCCTGGCCCCGGATCATTGTGTTCATGTTATAACGCGTATGGCGGCCGGCATTTAAGATCATGGGAAATTCATCCGGCAATTTCAGATCCGCTGCTTCGGTTTCTGCGTTTAATTTTTTTGCATCCTCTTCAAGCTCCGGAACAAAAACTTCAATTTTTCCGGATCGGGTCTTGACGGCCTTAAAATTTTCCGTTGGATCCATTTCACCCACCCAGAGCCCTTCAGGCGTATCCAGCAGGGCCTGGAAAATCCGGTCCCCCTGATCCATGCCCGGCTCAAAACCCACGCGGGTGGCATTTTTTCGAAAAGATTTGGGTGCGGTCATCAACACCCCCCACAGGCCGGCAAGGGCCGCACTGTCCCATTCCCTGCCAATGGTTTTGGCCAGCACAAACGGCATGGCAGTAAGAGTTTCCGGACAGGTCGCGGCCCATTCCATGAGCTTTGCACCAAATGTCAACCGGTCGTTTTTGGCAGCGTAATAAATGGCTTTTGGGATGTCGGGAATCAGTCCCAGTTTGTCGGCAATGAGAGTAAATATCTGGGATGCTTCAAGGCATTTTTCCGGCGGGGAAACAATGGGGCGCCGCATTTGAAAAAAGACTTTGGGAAATGTCCAGGGAAAAAATGTCCCGTCCCAGGATTCATAATAGGTCCGGCAGGGGAGTACATAATGGGCGAGGCGGGCGGTTTCACTCATCACGATGTCGTTGACCACCAGCAGTTCCAGGCTTGAAAATGCTTTTTCATAGGCCGTGGTGTCCGGGTAGGCACGCAGCGGGTTGACGGCGCTGGTATATACCGCGCGAACCCGTTCCGGGTGGTCGTTTAAAATTTCTTCGGGCAGGACTGCCGGGGGAAAAGAACCGGCAGAGGCCGGGGGCATGTTCGTGATCACTGTTTTCCATGTTTTCGGGTCCCGTTCATCCGCATGATATCCCAACGGGACCACCATGCCGGGGATGACATTGCCGCCGGGGACGCAGAAGATACCGCAGATGGCACCAAGAATATTCATCATATAGGAATTCATGACACTGTTCCGGCCCATGTAAATACCCAGATCCGGATGAATGCACCAGCGTTTCGTGGCCATGAGGCGGCATAATTCAACCACCAGGTCATATTCCAGCTCGCATTCCTTAACCGCGGCCCTGGCATCAAAGTTTTCAAACCAGGGCCGGATGGTCTCCCATCCTTCCAAATGATCGGCAATGTAGGGTTTGTTTTCCCACTGGTTTTCGATAATGATGGATATCATGGCTTTGATCAACAGGGCATCTGTGCCCGGCCGGATGGGGAAGTGCATGTTGGCGATGCTTGCGGTTTCACTTTTTCGCGGATCAACAATGACAAGTAATTTGTCCGGATTTTTAGAAAATTCTGTTAAAACTTTGGGCGCCCGGGGCATCTGGTGGCTTTCCATGCCGTTCCATCCCCAGCCTACCAGCATCTCACTGGCATGTTCATCCGGGCCCGCAACATTATACTGTTTGCCCAGCATGCGGCCGAACAGCCACCAGGAACTGGAAAATTCCTGGCCCCCGGAGTTGTAGAAGTTCTGGGACCCGAAAGCTCTCAGGATCGACAGGCCGAAGGCCCCTTCAAAATGTCCGCCCTGGGCGCTGGCGCCCATATAGGCGATTGAGCGGGGGCCGTGGGTGCCAACGATAGCCTTCATTTTTGCGGTTATTTCATCAATGGCCTGGTCCCAGGAAACCGGTTCGAATGTATCCCCCACGCGTTTTAACGGTTCGGTGATCCGGTCTTTGGGGTACTGGTGGTGGATCACATTCAGGCCTTTCCGGCAGGCATAGCCCTGGCTTCTGGGATTTGATTTATCTGGTTTGACCTTGACCATGCGGTCGTTTTCCACCAAAATCTCCAGACCGCAGTTTTGCGCGCAAAGGACACAACCGGTTTTATGCCATTGGGCCATGATAAAACTCCTTTGATACGGATTTAATTTTGAAAATCGGCATCAATAAGAATGTTTGTGTTTAAAGGAATATAGTCTGAAGGCTGAAGGAAAAAGATTTCAAACCCTTCAGTCTTCAGCCTTCTGCCTAAATATCTTGCATATCAAAACTGAATGCCTCGTTTTATGGCCATATTCATCATCTGTTCGCCGGAGGTGGCAGGGGGTGTCTTCAGCTCTTCCTCTGATTTTAGCACCAGTTCAATGGCATCTTCCGGACACGTGGTCACGCACAGGCCGCAACCGATGCAACGGTCCCGGTTGACCGCGGCAATTGCTTCCTGGTTCATTGTCAGAGCGCCCATCTGGCAGCGGTCAATGCAGGTTTCACACCCTACACATGTTTCATCATCAATGGCTGCAAAATAGTTTGAAAACACCAGTTCCGCGGGTTTGGGGTATTGGTTGATGGCTTTGAGCACACCACAGCAGTCCCCGCAGCAGTTGCACATGCCCCCGGGATTCTGGGCCGTGGCCGGCTGGGTGACCAGCCCGTCTTCATGGGCTTTGGTCAAAATTGCCAGCGCTTCATCCAGGTCCACCTGGCGGCCCATGTCATGATCCAGATAATACTGGGCCATGGAGCCGAACATAAAACAGGCTTCCAGGAGTTTTCCGCAACCTGTTTCAACTGTTTCCCGCATTTTCCGGCAGATGCAGTCTGTTACCACAATGAGTTTCTGTTTTTTGAGTATTTCACAGGCGTCGTCATACACCGCAACCTGCTGGGTTGTATCAATGGATTGCTGAATCGGGATGGTGCGCAAAAAACCGCCGGCGTTTTCCGCCATGTTATGGGAAAATTCCGCATCAAAATACTGCTCCACCATCCGGGCAAAATCTTTATTCAGTCGTTTGACCTGAAACTCAAACAGGCCGTGAACAAAGGGGATGGCTCCGTATTTGGGGGTGTCGCCTTTTTTTAATCGAAAGAGCAGCCCCCGGCCGGACATGTCTTCGAGCTTTTCCGCAATTTCCGCCGTCGGGCGTTCCAGGCGCTGGGCTACCGCTTCGGCGGTTTCAAGAATGGGGGATAGCGCCAGGAACAGTTTCGCGTCTTCTTCGGAAAACATAGCTTTTAAGATTTTGATTTCAATGCCGGATTCAGTGGCCGGAAAGCCGACGGAATACTTGTCCAGTCGCTGTTGGAGGTCGCGAAAGATGTCGTTGGTCATGGAGGTCTCCTTATTTGTTTTTTTCAAGTTTATCGGTTACACAATATATGCCTTTGCCTTCTAAAGCCGGGCCGAAACAAAGATTGTCGGAAGTGCACTTTGCCGGGGCCGTGTCACCGGACTGCCAGCGGTTTATCAGGCCAGGTTCCCGGATAAAGGGGCGGGACATGGAAATGTAGTCCGCGACTTCGTCGGCAATTATTCGTTCAGCTACGGCTAAGGACCGGTTGCCGCCCACAAGTATCAGGGGGATTTTAATTTCCTTTTTATAGGCCGCGGCTGCATTTTGAAAGTACGCTTCTTTCTTTTCTTTGTTGATCCCGGCCCGGCTGGGAGAAAGCTTCCCGGAAGACAAGGTCCCGCCGGACAGTTCAATGGCATCGAGTCCGGCATCTGCCAGCAGTTTTGCGGCAGCCACGGAATCTTCCACCGTTAATCCGTTTTCAATGCAGTCTTCACTGTTGATTTTAATCAGCACCGGATAATCCATGCCCACCGCGCCGCGGATGGCATGGTATACTTCCAGGTGAATCCGGGATCGGTTTTCAATGGAACCGCCATATTCATCTTTTCGGCGGTTGTATGCGGGGGATAAAAACTGACTGAGCAGGTACCCGTGGGCGGAATGAATTTGAACCCCATCAAAGCCGGCATCTTTGGCGCGTTTGGCTGCACCGGCGAATGCGCTGATCAGTTTTTTGATATCGTCCCGGGTCAGTTCATGACGGGGGGATTTGGAAAGACCGTCAAAATTTGAAACCACATGCGGCGGTTGTTTGGTAATTTGCTTGATGGCAAAATGCCCTGCATGGGCCAGTTGGGCCACAATTTTGCCGTCAGCCCCATGAACCGCGTCGCACATGGATTTTAAACCATCCACCAATTCATCTTTATAAATCCCCAGCTGCCAGGGGCCGGCCTGTCCTTCCGGACTGACAAAGGCGTGGCCGGATATGATCAATCCCACGCTGCCCTGGGCCAGGTTTACCATGGTCTGGGTTAATTTTGGCGTTACTGAGCCGTCATCGGCTGCCATGCCTTCCCATGTGGCGGACCGCACAAACCGGTTGGCGACAGCCATTTTGTTTATTCGGGTGGTTTCAAACAGGTTGCTCATCGTTTACGTATCCTTTTCGAGGTTAATTTATAGATATTATACCGTCTGGTATATTTTTTCCCAGTCAGTGCTTTTTCATGATGTGCCAGCGCTGTTCCCTGGCAGGGCGGACAAATGAATCAGGCTTTCAATTTGTTCCAGGGCATTCATCATATACGTCTTTTTTCCTGTGATTTTAGAAAGAATGCTTCCCCCTTCAATTAATGACATGGTGATTTGGGCGATTTTCTCCGCATCCAGGCAGGGGTGAAACTCTCCGCTTCGTTTGCCCGCTTCAACCAGGTCCGCAATAATTTTTTTAAGGGTTTCAATGGCGCCCGCTGTCATCTGGCGAAGTGTCTGGTGCGTGTCGTCTGCTTCCGCACCGGTGTTTAATATCGGGCATCCCCCGTATTCGATCATGGTTTTGTAGAGTTTCCGGTAGGCTTTGGGGATGGCCAGCAGCTTGTTGATGCAGGATGTTTCCTTTTCAATGGCAGCGTTCAGATAGCCGGTCAGGTTGTCAACATTGTACTGAAAAACACAGACCGCCACTTCATTTTTATCCTTGAAATTGCCGTAAATGCTTCCTTTGGTCAATCCGGTAGCGGCGGTCAGATCAGAAAGGGAGGTGCCGGAGATGCCTTTTTTATTAAAAATCGGCGCGGCTTTTTCGATAATCAGTCGGCGGGTGCGGTTTGATTTGATGTCATTCTTTGATTTCACGGCTCAAAATATACCGATCGGTATATTTTGAGTCAAGATAAAAAATAGAAACTGGTTTATTTCTAAATTTCTGATAAAATTCGATTGGACACATTAAAATTGTAACCCGTAGACGAAATTTCAGAGGGGACGCCATGGGCATGCAGACAGACAAGGAAAAGGTGATGCTCGCATCTGTGTTAAACACCATTGAAGACGGTATCTACGTCATTTCCCGGGATTTTACCGTCAAATTCATGAATGAAAAGATGATCGAGCTGTTTGGCGATGGAATTGGCCGGAAATGTTTTGAGATTGTTAATAAAAGTAACGCATTATGCCCCTGGTGCCGGAGTGATCGGGTTTTTGCCGGAGAATCCGTTCACCGGGAGGTTTACGTTCCCAAAGTGGACCGGACATTTGAAATTACATCATCACCATTTAAAGATGTGGATGGAGAAATTTTCAAGCTCGGTATTTATCATGATATTACCCGGCGAAAACAGCGGGAGGCCCGGCTAAAGTCTTCTGTGGAGGATTACCGCCGGATTTTTGAACATGTGGCAGTGGGCGTCTATATCAGCACCAAGGAAGGAAAGTTTGTGGATGCCAATCAGGCATTACTGGATATGTTGGGCTATTCCAGCAAAGAGGAATTTCTTCAGATAGATATTGTCCGGGATCTGTATCTGTTCCCGGAGGACCGACGCATGTTTCAGGAAATGATTGAGCGGGACGGCCGGGTGGTGGATTATGAGGTTCAGTTCAAGCGCAGTGACGGCACGCCGATCCCGGTGTTGATGACCAGTCATGTGCGGTATGACCATCAGGGTAACGTGATCGGGTATGAGGGGATCAATGTGGATCAGACCCAGCGGTATCAGATGGAACGACGGCTTCGTGAGGCCCATGACTTTATGAACAAGATTGTTCAGAGCGCACCCATCTCCATTATGGCGGCAGATTTGCAGGGCAATATTATTATATGGAACCGGGCCGCCGAGCAGACGTTGGGGTATAAGTCAGATGAAGTTATCGGGAAAATGCATATTACCAGGGTTTATCCTGAAGGCAAGGCGTATGAAATCATGAAAGTGCTGAGAAGCCAGGAAGGTGGCGGTGTCGGGGTATTTCAACCTCAGCCGGTGCTTTATGTACGCCGTGACGGTAAAATTATTGAAGGGCATTTGTCTGCGGCCATGATTTATGATGACGACGGCAATGAGGCGGCCACCGTAGGGTCATTTGTGGACCTGACCGAACGGATTGAAATGGAGCGGGCGCTGAGCAAAACCCAGGAGCAGCTTTTACATTCTGAAAAACTAGCGGCCATGGGCCGGCTGACGTCCCAGATCGCCCACGAACTGAACAACCCGCTTTACGGCATTATGAATACCCTGGAACTCCTGAAATCCGAAGTGCCGCCGGAAAACAAACGCCGCAAACTCCTGGATATGTCCCTTTCCGAAATTGTCCGGCTGGCAGACATGCTGAAAAAAATGCTGTCATTTTCCAAGCCGGAACAGGAAGTCAAACGGCCGGTCAATGTGGTCACCATTGTGGATGAAATTCTTATGCTTCATGAAAAGCAGCTTCAGGAGCACAGCATCAAAATCAAAACAGACTATGCTGAAAAATCGGAAAATGTCTATGCATCCACCAACCAGCTGCGTCAGGTCTTTTTAAATATGGTGTCTAACGCCCGGGACGCGATGCCGGAAGGCGGCACACTGACGGTAAACGTTTATTCGGTAGGCGGGTTTGTCACCGTTGAATTTGCTGATACCGGTGTGGGCATTGCCAAAGATAATCTGGATAAAATTTTTGATTCTTTTTTTACTACCAAATCCAGCGTCAAAGGGGTCGGTTTGGGGTTGTCCGTATGTTATGGATTTATAAAGGATCATGGCGGCGACATTAAAGTGGAAAGCCGGCAGGGGGAGGGCACCACGTTCCGGATTTCACTGCCGGTGGAATCTTCTCCAGGGGCTTCATAATCCGACATAACCGATCGCTCCTCCTAAAGCCACTTTTGAACACGCCACAACATAAAATACTCGAAAAATTAAAATTGGAACTCATCATACTTATAAGGGGAGGCCTAAGCAAGCAGCCAGTCAGCCAATTTCTTCAGCCAACGGTCCTTATCATCGTCTTTAAATTCTATTGTCTCACCATGACCGCGTTTCAGCAGCGCTTTGTGCGTCTTTTCTTCGGGGAGTTCGGTCAGCAGTTCCAGTGCTTTAAATATTACGGCTTTCACCTCGGTGGCGCCGGTCTTTTTTATCCATGATGCCACACTTTTCATGAAAAGTGGATCAGGCTTTCCCGGGATTTCCTGCGCATTGGAACCCCCCAGATTATTAATGGCATTGATAACCGTTTTTCTGCGATCGGCATAATTCAATGTCCTGAGTGTTTTGGGTAAAATTGGTGTGCCGATATAATAGTCCTGTTTTGTATAGCCCACTGGAAAATCGAGGGTCGCTTCAAGGTTTTCAACCGGCAGTCCGCCTTTGAATCTGACAGGAACAATGGGAAGATCGGATTCAAGGGCCATATCGATAAAAACGGAACTTAATATTTTTACGGGATTTTTGCAGGTCAGGCCCAACCGGCCTTCGGTGTGCAGAAAAACGGATATCCCTTGATTTTTAATCTGCTCCTTAAATTGACCAATGATCGTAAACAATGACTTCTTGTCATTTTGATTAAAGTAGACAATGTTTTTTGGATAATTAATCCCAGGGTGGGAGTAAACAATGTCGATTAGTGATCCAATCCAGCCGGTTTTGTGATCTGCATCCGCAATGGTCACGATGCGGCGCTGGGTTAGTACCTGGGCCAGCAACGGGAATAATATGGATTCTACCTGTACCTGGTGATTGCCAAGATACAAGAGGCTGCGATGGCGCACCTTTTCAAAGGCTATCGGGTCTTCGATGATGACATATCTTACAAAGCGTTCCCAAAGGGCGCGGGTGATGTTTTCAAATAACCAGGGGCCGATATTAAATAAGTTCCGGCCATATTCAAAAATCCTGTCATAATCCAGTACAGGTTCTCCTAATTTTATCGTTGGGTTGTTGCTTTTTATGTTTTGAATCTTTAATGGAAAGCATGAAAGGGGCATGAAGTCACAAAAAGCGGTTTTATTGTCTCTGGATATATGAATTGATGAAGGATCAACATGGGTAAAGGGTATTGTTTGTTCGATATCTTTTGCTATATTTCTTGCGATGGTGCTTTTTATTATTTTATCTTCGGATATTGGAGCGGTTGTCTTCTGATCATTTGTAAGATTTATTTTTTTGAGGTCTTGTGGGACTTCTAAATCGCCGTCATCTTCCGCATCCGTATTATCTTTCAATATCTCATGTGCGTCAGGGTTTGCCTCAACAATGCACATGCATAGATCTTTGACATGGAAAATCTTTAGGTTATCCGCCCACAGCCATGCTTCGGCAACGGCAAAAGAACCTTTTTTATTCCTGCCTTCATCTGTAATCTCCATTTCTATGGAGATCCGTTTAATGGAAGGGGTCACCTGGCCTCTGTATTTCCAGGTTACCGGATGGTCTATGGCGATGGGTACAAAACGAGGATTCGCAAAGCCTTTTGCCATGTTTTTATGCAGCATATAGAATTGCAGCGTCTGAATCATGGCTTCCACGCCAAGGGAACCGGGTTGAACCGGATCATGAAAGAAATGTGCCTTGAAAAACCATTCACTGACATCCACTGTTTTTTCAGCCCTAAGCCGTCCAAGCCCTTTTCCCCCGCCTTTTGGCCAGAATCCGGTCACACGGTCGATCATGAGCAGCATGGGTTTTGGCAGTCGGGGGGCTTTGCTGCAATACTTTTCCGGTCTGTCAGTAAGATCCACTAAAAAATCGCTCGGTTCATCAAGCCATTTTCGTTCTTCATCAGTTGCCGGAAGTCCCTTCTGGTGGTCTAATGCTTCTTTATGGAAAAAACCGAAACCGGTTTCCATTTTATAGACACATTCGTCTTTAATAAAACATTCCACATCAAAATTGACGAGAATGATACCTGAAAAATTGATAATTTTTGTGAGCGTTGTGCGGGTGCGGATGGTTCCGGCATGGGGCAATATTTCCGTTAATATGCTTCCCGTGCCGTCCATGTTACGAAAATAAAGGGGTTTTTCTGATGTGGCGGGACCGCCTTCAAACACAGCCAGCCATCCGCACGGTTGCAATGCCACTTCCATCAGCACGCAAAAGGGCATGGTCCGGTTGCCGTTTTTATCAAAATACCACGCGTCTGCTGGAATATCGTAATCCACCTCGATGGTCTCATCGGTTTTCATTGCGCCCATGGTCGCATTGATAGACGTCACCCGTGACATGAAATGATAGGGCGGGCCGGGCAGCCGGGCGATATGTCGGGGGCCGTCAAAGGGTTTGCCGAGATCGCCGAATGCATCGGAAGGTTTGCCGAAGGCGCATGCGAGCATGGATTTATAGCCGAATTCCATATCACCGATTCTGGCAACCGGATGCTTCTCAACATGGCCTTCAAGCAAGTGGGGCCAGCAATCCAAGGGATAATCCGGCACCAGCCTCAACCCCATCCGGCGGATATGAAGAATCTTAAGTCCGTCACAGGTGCCTAAAATGTCTCCGTAGATAGTGGGGCAGGGACCGTCGATGATCTCTTCAACAAAAAGCTCATATTGAAGGTGTTTGCTTTCAGGTGTCACCTGGCCGCGGCATTTGATATGATATATTTCATCAGGAACCGGATCAAACCGCCATCCATCTCTTTTCAGGGTATGCCCCATGGCAGTCATATAGAATGCAAGGGCCTGCAGGCAGGCATCGCTCATGAGGGTGCCGGGCATGCAGGGATCGTTTTTAAAATGACAGGTCAGATACCATGCATCTGACGGGATCATGTTTTCGACTTTAAGATAACCGCGACCCCATGGTCCGCCTTTTGGGTCAAATCGGGTAATTTTGTCAAGGAGACGCATCTTGCCGGATTGAATTTTTGGCGTTTTGGAGTGGGTCTCGGACAGCTCGAAGCCCGGACCAAAGCATTCTAAAACCCGGCCTTCGGAAAAGGCTCTGACCTGTTCTACGGAAAACGCTTTCCGGGTGCATTCTACCACCGGCGGATCGATCACCGCCTCGCCATCGGGTTTATGCTCGCCGGATTCCGGGTTCCAGAGGATGCCGCCGGATGCCGCCAGTTCGTCATCAGAGAAAAATCCTGCCTGGGCGTTTCGAACGGACAGGCGAAGCTCACCATTGATTCTGCAGTCATAGCGGAAAAAAAAGATGCGGGTATCGCCTATATTGGCGTGTCCGTCCACATGAATCTGATAGCACAGGGTGTCTCCCACCCGCGCCGGCTCGCCATAATACATGAGGTCGCACCCCAGCAGTCGGTAGACGCGTTTGCCTTTATTTTTAAAATCCGCGCCAAGGTAAGAGACAAGGGTCAAGTCGCACTGGCCGGATTCGACCGTAATGCCTGCGGGCATATAAATGTCATTGAGGTACCAGGCGCCGGCAACCACATCGGTTTCTGTCCAGATAATTCCTTTGCCCATGGACCCCGGTTCTGCCTTCAGCCCGGTAATTCTGTCCGCCAAGAGAAGCGGATATTCAGGCAGGCGCACCTGACGGGGAAAGTCATCCTGAATTTTAAACATTTCACCGAACACATCCGATATTTTGCCGGAAGCAAGGATCTCGAGCTGCTCTTTTGAAAATTTAGGGCCAGTCGGTTCGATATATTCGGCATTGGCAAACAAATCTTTAACCGGATCAGCACGATTATGGCGTTTGGCAGGTGGCACAGGCGATACTTTTTTTATGGCCGGCTCATTGCGCATGTCTGTAGATGATTGCCTGCTAACCGGCATCTCGGGTTTGAACCACGCAGCCGGCTTGACCGGTGAGGCAATACCACCGGATTCCGTTTGCTGGCGGGAAGCTTCTGACGGCGGAATTTGACCGTCCGGTGTTATAGGTTTTTTTCTGTGAACCGGTGCTGAAACGGATACTGTACCAAGGTTTCGGGGAGAAAGCGCAGGTGAGGGTTCCATAGTGGGTGACGAAGGAATTCCCTGACTGGTGAGTCTGCCAAGGATTGTTAGTACGTTTTGGCGGTGATCCATATAGCGATTGTGGACGGTGGACTGCTGAGCAAGGAATTCCTGATGGGTTTTTGAAACGATAGCGTTTTGAGCGGCAAGATGTTCCAAAATATTATTGGTAGTAGAATCCATTTGAGTGTGGTCCTTTGAAGCATATTGTGAGGCATTCGGGATCTCTTCTCTCAATATTTCCGGTTCTTCCGGAAAAGTATTGCTGATTCCCTGAGTGGGATCTGTTTTATGTTTTGCCGCGACAACAGCAACCTTAGCGGTTTCCATATAATCATCCTGCGCCCCATATGTTTCTATCCCTTCTATTACAGGCGGCAGCCAGGGGGCCGGAGTCATAACCTGTTCCCCTTTAGGTGATGCAGGACTATTTTTCACAGGGGCACTATCAGCATTTTCGGCAAAATTTTCCGGCATATTCTCAGAGCCAGTTTTCAATAAGGTTTTTTTCGCTTGTGAAGAAGAAATTTCAGGCAGTTTTATCCGGGGCAGATGCGCTTTGTAAACTCGGGTCGGTGCGGGCTTGCCATTGTTCTGCGGTTGGATGCTGATACTTTTGCCTGAAGATAAAAACAAGGTTTCAAATTCTTTATAATCGACAGCAACTCCGGCGGAATTGAGCTGTGCAATGGCATGAATAATAGTGTCTATGGAAGACCGGTCGCGTTTATCCATTGAGACAGCGATATGCCATTTATCATTGAGTATCTGGTTTATCCACTGGCTGCATCTGGCGCGTGGGCCGTGTTCGATAAAGATTCTGACACCGTCATTGTATGCATTTTCAACCATGCGGGGGAAATCGAGCACGTGTGTGGCCATATCCAGAATGGCTTGGGCTGATTTTTCGGTTGTTGGATGATAGTGGCTGCATGTCGCACTTGAGTAAAACCGGACATCCGGAACGTCTTGGGTGACACGACGATGCAAATTACGCCATTCATCAGCGTATGTCGATAGTTCAGGGCAGTGGTTGACGATATTATAAGTTAAAGGATATGCGCGGTGTCGCCCGATTTTATCAATAACCCTTTCGCAGGCGCGGCTGTCTCCTCCGATCACAACGTTGCCTGGTGAATTGATGATAATCAGATGCGCAAGAGGTTCTGAATCGAGTGCATTTTTTATCTCATCTTCCGGTGCAAGAATTCCCCAGTTTGCCCAATCGACTTTCTTTGAACCATCAGATTCCCACGCGCGTTTAACAACATTAAAGTCACCGCCGATTTCATGGGCATACACTCCCTTGTTTTTGAAATCAACGGCCATCTGTCCCATATCATGCCAGGCTCCTAATGCAAAGAGTGAGTTGGATTCTCCTGATGAAAAGCCCATGGCCGCCTGTGGTCTGAGACCGAGATATTTTTGAGTAAGGATTGCATGGATCTGGGATAAAAAGGAACTTCGCCAAAGCATAAGTTCCGGACTGTGAATTCCGTTTTCGTCCGGATCAAGAATCCATTCGGCAGTCTCCTGGGGATTCAGGCCGAAACGCTCAATGGTTTCTTCAATAAGTTCCGGCATTGCCAGAAACAGATCTATGCCCATGAAGGGGTAAGCCCCGGCCGCGCCGGTAAATACAAACGCAAGCTCACCGTCAACCGGCTGACTGCTATAGTAGATGCCTTTTCCGAGGGAAAGGGTTCTGATGTTTTGCTTTTTTTCAAGAAGATCCCTTGACTGTTTCCGCAGGTCTTCGAGAACCGTATTGTCCTTTGCCACGAGAACCAGGCGCGCCGGCCCGGTTTCCGATTCGCATTTTTTGTTGAGATTTTCTAGTACTTCTTTTTGATCGTTGCCCGAGTAAATATGGAGTCTGGGGATAGAATCAGTCACCAGATGTCCGGCTGCGGAATTTTTATCTTCTCTGACAATGACCGTTTCAGATTCTCCGCCAAGGGCTTTGATGGTGACCCTGGCGGATCTGACGTCAGAAGACAGCCAGGGTAGGGCCTTGCTTCCAATTCCGGCGGGCAGCGCTTTGTAATGGCATGCCAGCGCAGCTGTGGCGACATGAAGCAATCCAGATGCGGCATGGGCATGCCCTGTCAGGGACGTAATGCTTTGTTCGCTCTCGTCAATTGATAGATCGAGCATAGGATTTGGAGCCTGATCCTGAAACTCGTCCGCTGAATTCGAGAGCAGGGCATAAATTTTGTCATTGTCCGCGACAGCGTCTTTTGCGCGCTTCAATATCAAGGATATTGCAGCGTCTCCGGGAATTTGTCTCTGGTTGTTTAAGATTTCTTTAGCCGCCGCCTGATGAACAGTTTCAGACGATATGTCCACGGCGCCGACCACAGCCGCGTCTATCTCACCGGCCCTGAGGGCGCGGATCGCAATTTTTAGGCATCTTATGCCCGAAAGTTCTTCCGATGCGACGGTAAAACTTTGTCCCTCGATATCAAATTGGCTGTTTATGCGGTTCGCAACGATATTGGGCATGGCGCCTAAAATCGCTGATGCTTCTCTCGCCGGATTGATCCGGTCATCTTTAACAAACTCAATCCAATCTTTCATTTCCGGGGTTAGTTTATCGGTCTGCAGCCAATCACAGGTAAATTGCGGGAGCCGCCAGCACATGCCGGATCGGGTAACTTCGCAATCACACCCAATCCCCACAAAGACGCCAGCCCGTTTGTTGGGGAATTTGTCGACCCCGGCCAGTGCTTCCATGGTCGCTTTTAGAATGAGGAGCTGCTGCGGGAGCGTCTGGTCAAGGGCTGCCGGAAAAAACCGGAGCCCCATCAGCGGCAACTCAAAAGGACCTGCCGTTCCGGCCATGGAACCATCCTCGGATTCTGTAAGCGCGGATTTTCCGGAAAAAATGGTTCGGATATAATCCTGTATCCCGGTTCCAGAAGCAACCATGGCGCCCATGCTGACAATAGCGATGTCTGTATTTTTAGATTTGTCTGTATGGTTATCCGCAGGCCTTGATTTCAAGAGCTTTTTATAGGATCCTTTGTCGAATTCCTCTATGATAATATGCGCGTTGTTGCCGCCAAATCCGAAGTTACTGATTCCAGCGATCCTGGGAGTGTCTGAGGGCCACGGCTCTGGTTCTTTGAGGAGACGAAACGGGGTATTTTTCAACTTGTCCGTTGGCTCTTCTACGTGGAGCGTGGGGGGACGGATGCCGGCCTGCATTGCCCCGGTTACTTTCAGAAGGCCTGCGATGCCTGAGGCGGTGATGGGATGCCCCATGTTGGATTTGATGGTACCGATGGGTAAATTCTTCAGGTCTCGGAAGATGCGACTGGTGCTTTCCAGTTCAATATCATCGCCGACCTTTGTGCCGGTGGCATGGCATTCAAGTAATGAAATTGTTGAGGGATCAATCCCGGACATTCGATAGGCCTTTTGCATGGCCCTGAACTGGCCGTCAACAGAAGGGACGAGCAGCCCGTGCCCTTTGCCGTCATTTGAAAGGCCGATCCCCCTGATGACCCCGTGGATTTGATCGCCTGCTTTAACGGCATCCGAGAGCCGTTTTAAAGCAACGAAGCCTCCGCCTTCAGCGGGTACCAGTCCGTCTGCATTTTTATGAAATGGGCGGCTTCGTCCGCTTTGGCTCATTGCCTGCAAGGTGCAAAACCCGATATGGATAATCAAATCATCCGCGCCCTGGATACCGCCGGCCAGCATCAGGTCGGTTGTTCGATCGTGGAGTCTGTCACAGGCAATTTTTATGGCAAACAACGAGGATGCGCAGGCAGCATCGATCGCAAAAGCGCCGCCGTTTACATCAAGTGCCCGGGCAACAATGTGTGCGGGAAGCCCTGACATGAATCTGTTGATCGCGTAAGGTTTTTTTACTTTTGCCAGCTGTCTTGCCTTGCCGCCAAGAAAATTTTCGGTTTGTGCGTCAAGCCAGATGGATTCGGCAAATTCGGACATGGCCGGAGACGGATATGACAGGTTGCCAAAAACAATGCCGGCATTAATCCCTTTGGCGCTCTGGTATCCGGCATCATTTAAGGCATCCCTGGCGGTATAAAGCAGCCAGTGGACCAGACGGTCGTATTTAATGATTTCTTCTTCGGGAATCGAAAAACCGTCTGCACGGAAAACAGATTCAAACCCGCTGACATACCCTCCCTGGTCGCACCACGTGATATCTTTGGTATTCGGCCCGGGTGCTGCCATGACCAGGTTGGGATCAGTTCGCCAATAACCGCCAGGAACCTTTGATATTAAGTTCTTGCCAGCGACGATGCTGTTCCATAGTTCCTTTGGATTCAACGATCCGGGAAAGACGCAGGACTGTCCGACAATGGCAATCAATTCAAAGGACATATTTATTGGTTCTCATGTCCATGAATCGACGAAGCCGGCAGCATATGCATTTCTACATCGCAGAGTTTTGCAGCAAGTTTCCCCTCCTGATCGAAAAACGAAATGTCAGAAACGGTTCGTCCGTTTTGGATTGATTTGCCATTCAATACGCAATCGATGGGTCCGGTTATGGGCCCGCTTTGGTATGTGTAAGAGGCGCCTATTTTTGTGGGCAGGGATTTTTGGTTTAAATTGTGTATCCCCCACAATATGGCCAGTTGTAATCCCCCGTCAAGAGCTGCTACATCGTATTTCCAGAAGGCTTCGGGCCAGGACATTTTTTCGATTCCCCCAAGGACGGCGGTAGCTGTTTTTTCGGAAACGCCTTTCAGGGATTTTATGACTTGAAATTCCGGTCCGTGAAAGAGCAAGCCTTTGTATATTTCAGAAACATCCCATTTCCATGATGGCAATCCGTTTTCCTTTGTTTTGGTTTCATTAATGCCTAAAGGGTCTTTAAATGACATCTCTATCTTTGCCGCATAATGGGCGCCGTGGCCATTCGGCCCCATCAGCGCCAGATCCAGGAAGGCACGATTCCCGTTAACCTGACGGCAGTTCACCGTGAAATGGTCATTGCCGTTGATGAAGTTGTCGAGCTTGATGCCGCGCAGGACCTTGAGATCCGTGCATGCGACATAATTCATATCCGGATTGTAAAGCGCTGCAGTTCGTGAAAACCATTCAAGAACCATGGCAATGGGAACGACGGGTGTATCCTGTATACGATGGCTGTCGATAAAGGGATATTTGGCCTTGTTCACCAGAAGGCTCAGGTTGAGTTCCCGCGGAATCTGGGTGATGCCGAGGGAACTGTCCGGCGGCGCGGGGCCAATGACAACCTCAATATTTTCCGGGGCATTTTCGGTGATTTCTTCCACGAATCGCTTTGTCCCAAATTCAACAGGTATCAGTGGAATGCTGGCATCCTCAAAATGAGCTTTGAGAAGCGGAGATACCATGCCGCTGTCCCATGGCCCCCAGTTAATTGATTTCACGAAACATTTGCCATCACGCCGGACCGCTTCGGCATCCGCGACCTTGTTAAGAATTTCGTTGGCCATTGCATAATCGCTTTGCCCCATATTCCCGGTACGTCCTGCAATAGAAGAGAAGAGACAAATTATTTTCAGATCGTCTTTGGCAGTGGCGCTAAGCAGCGCTTTGAGTCCTTTAACCTTGGTATTAAAAACCCGATCGAATTGTTCCAATGTTTTTTCTGCGATAAGCTTGTCTGCCAGGACACCGGCGCCGTGCACAATACCCGTGATGGCTCCCCATTCCTTGCGGATCAATTCAAGGGCATTTGAAATATCAGTTTTGCGCGTCACATCAGCGACGATATACCGCACATCAGAGCCGGCCTGTTTCATGGCTTCCAGGTTGGTTTTTATTTCCCGTCCGGAGAGTATTTTATGGGTCTGCTTATTTAGATCCATGGGGGTCAGGGTTTTTCCATTTTCCTTTGCATTCTGCAAAAGTGCGGCTTTGATTTCGGCATCGGTGATGGCGTCGCGACAGCATTCCGGCTCATCTGCCGGCTCGGTTCTGCCGATCAATGCAAGTCGCGGTTTTATATCTTTGGCAAGCTGAATAAGTGTTTTGGCGGTAATCCCCCTGGCACCGCCGGACGCGACGATGACTGAATTCTCGTTCAACGCTGTGCCGGGTTCTCCGGCGGATTTGCTATAACTCCTGAAGCGGAATCGATTGCCGTCGGATTGAAGCCCGACTTCCAGCTCCGGCCCGCCGGTCAGAATTTCCTTACATATGGCGGATGCAATCTGCTCGTTTGATAAACCATTGCTGTCAATGTCGATGGCTTTGACCGATGCCTTCGGCCATTCAATGGCCGCGGTTTTAACCAGGCCGGTAAGCCCTGAAAGCCAGACACGGTCGCCGGCTTGCCCTGAGAGTCCAAAATCGCCGCCGGTATTTTGAACTGTCACAAAAACGCCGCCATCGGCAGTCAACTGGCCAGCTATTTTTTTAGCAGCCAGAAAAGCTTCCCGGTTGATATCGATCGCATCCTGTTCTTTTACAATTTTGCGTAAGCCCCCAAGATATATTAAACCGTCGCAGTTTTCGGGAACTTCTTTTACTACCATGGCACGGATGTGATTTATTTCGAGTTCTTTAGCCAGAGAAACCGCAACACCGCATTCATCATCAACAATACAGAGATCTTGTGCCTGGGTAAGTCCGGGCATTGAAAAACCCGAATAGGGAGCTGGTGTTTCCCGTAAGACATATCTGCCAATTCCCAAGTCTTCTTCAGATAGTTGGGGTTCTGAGGCCGGGGTAGCCACCGGTTCAATAACACTGCCATTGACTTGCCCAAATGAACGTTCAATAAAAGCGATAACATCCCCGAGTGTTTTGATTTCGGCCATAACCGCGGGATCGACTTCCGGCAGTCCCGGATTTTCATCGTTAATGGCGGAAAAGATTTCCACGCGCTTGATGGAATCAATGCCGAGGTCCAGCTCAAGATCCATGTCGACCGTTAAAATTTCTTTTGGATAACCGGTTTTATCGGCGACGACATCTAAAAGCATCTCCGTAAAATCGACATTATTGGAAACGGTCTGGGCGTCTGACGGGGTGGCAGCAACCGGTTCAGCAACTGAAGGAGCAGCCATGCATAATGATGCTTCAGATGTTGCAGGTACATTTTTTTTTATAAAATCAATGACATCCCCGAGTGTTTTGATTTCGGCCATAACCGCGGGATCGACTTCCGGCAGTCCCGGATTTTCATCGTTAATGGCGGAAAAGATTTCCACGCGCTTGATGGAATCAATGCCGAGGTCCAGCTCAAGATCCATGTCGACCGTTAAAATTTCTTTTGGATAACCGGTTTTATCGGCGACGACATCTAAAAGCATCTCCGTAAAATCGACATTATTGGAAACGGTCTGGGCGTTTGACGGGGTGGCAGCAACCGGTTCAGCGACTGAAGGAGCAGCCATGGATAATGATGTTTCAGATGTTGCAGGTACATTTGTTTTAATAAAATCGATGACATCCCCGAGTGTTTTGATTTCAGCCATAATCGCGGGATCAACTTCCGGCAGCCATGGATTTTCATCATTGATGGCAGAAAAAATTTCCACGCGTTTGATCGAGTCGATACCCAGATCCAGTTCAAGGTCCATGTCGACTGTTAAAATTTCTTTTGGATAACCGGTTTTATCGGCGACGACATCCAAAAGCATCTCCGTAAAATCGACATTACTGGAAACGGCCTGCCCAGCAAGTCCCGGAAAAACTTGAACCGAAATATCCGATAAAGGCTCAGATGCCGGTTGTGCGGCTTCTGGTGGCTGGGCTGGCGGCACAACAGCTGAAATATCACCTGCCTTATATTCAGGTATTGACGGTGCAATCGCAGCAGGTTCGGGTGGTTGATTGCTGGCATAGGTGCTTTGACTATCGGAGTCAACATCACTTGAAACAGCGGGTTGTCCGGTAAGAAGCGCACTAAAGGCGATATTGGAAGACTCGGCGGCTTTCAGGAAGCTGAGATGGCTTTCAGCCATGACTTTCAGGTAAGCCGAGTGTGCTTCAGAAGTTTGTTGCTGAATTTTCTGATAGGTGTTTATCCATGTGCTGTCAATTTTTCTGTTGGCGACGCCGGATTCAGACGCTGATGGTTTATGCTCAAATACAGGGGGCTGCTGTTGTATTGCATCTGGCTTTGATGTGCCGGGAGCACGATACGATGGATTTCCATTTACTCTTTCTGACGCAGCCTGTTCATGCGGTGCAGGTTTTTGGATAACAGGATCGTCAATAATTGTTTTGTGCTTAACATTTGACTCAACTTTCAATGATTCTGGCTCCTTGACAACAGTCTGAGGTCTCGGTGGATTCGGTTTCGGATAGTCATTTATTCCGCCAGGAGGAGGGTAGGGCTTGCCATAGTTCGTGCCGGATAAGGTCACAGAGAACTTGGGTTTTTCTTTTTCCCGCGGATCACTTATCGGTTCATAGTCATTCCACAAATAGGAGAAATCTGGTGTCACACCGGCTATAAAAAGTTTTGCCAGTGCCTTCCACAAGCTGGTTATTCCATGTCCATTTTTAGTGTCCATGTTTATGGCAGAATGGGGTCTGTGTTCTAATATTTTTGCGACACAATTGGTAAGCACACACCCCGCACCTACTTCAATAAACGTTCGAACGCCTGCTGTGTGCATTTCTTCGATCTCTTTTACAAATTGAACCGGGTTTACGATCTGTTTTGTCAGCGCTTCACGAATGCTGTCAGGTTTGTTTTGATGCGGTTTCCCGCTGATATTTGTATAAATGGGCACTGACGGCTCTTTTAGATCAAACCCCTTTAAGTGCGACAGAAATGGAGCGCAGGCCTCAGTCATGAGAGAAGAATGAAATGCTGCAGAGACAGGCAGTCTCCTGAATTTAATTTTTTCAGCTTTGAGCACCGCTTCCACCGTTTCCATGTCGGGAACAGGTCCTGAAAGAACAATCTGACTTGGGCTGTTGTGATTGGCAATAATGATGCGGGTATCAGCCTTGTTGAGTATTTCCTGGGCCTTGCTAACATCGCAGAGTACGGCGGTCATTGTTCCAGGATTTTTAGAGGCTTTGGCCATCAGTTCGCCTCGTTTGAAGCAAACATCAAGAAGACTTTCCATATCCAGCACGCCCGCATCGTGGAGCGCTGTAATCTCACCGAGGCTGTGGCCACCAACGCAGTCGGGCTTAATGCCGAGACCTTTGAGAATGGAGGACATGGACAGACTTGTTACCATGACAGCCGGCTGTGCCCACTGGGTCTGGGCAAGTTTTTTACTTTGTTCCTCTTTGTCCTCATCGTTGAAAACAGGCTTCGGGTAGACAACTTTGTGCAGGAATTCTTTTGCACCGCGTTTTCGATCAAAAGATGCGGAAAAGTCCCAGACATCCATTGCATCGGAAAACTGCATGGCAAGATCGGCGCCCATGTTAAGACATCCGCTGGTTCCCTGGCCGGGAAATAGAAAAGCGATTTCGCCCGGGTCTGCTTTTTCCACTGTGCAGAATAATCCGTTGGGCAATGAAAATCCGTTATCGGGTTTTTCAGACAATATTTTGGCAGCGTAATTGAGCTTGTTTTCAAGATCCTTGTCATCTGTCGCAATGAGGGCTAATCTTGCCGGACACGATGAATCAAGGCTTTCCTGTGAAGTTCTGGCGAGATAGGTCAGGACACCTTTTGTATCCAAATCTCTGGCTGTTTCGCGGCACAGATCTTCAAGGCCTTTGGCGTTTTTGGCACCCAGGACCACCAGTTCACTGGGTACATTGCGCAGGCGCCATGCGGCTTTGCCCGGTCCTTTATATTCTTCTACAGTGACGTGAAAATTGGTCCCCCCAAAACCGAAAGAGCTGACCGAAGCCCTTCTGGGGTGTGCGTCATCTCTCACCCAAGGCCGGCATTCTGTATTCACATAAAAAGGGCTTTCTTTTATCTTCATCAATGGATTGGGCTGTTCAACTTTGATGGTGGGCGGAAGGACTTTGTGATGAAGACCCATAACCGCCTTGATGATACCGGCTGTAGCGGCGGCACTTTTTGTGTGACCGATTTGAGATTTTACCGATCCGAGTGCGCACCATTGCTTGTCTTTTCGTTTCGTCTCATCGCCAAACACGGTGGTAAGCGCCTCAATTTCAGCTTTGTCTCCAGGCTTGGTTGCTGTCCCGTGGGCTTCGACTAACTCCACGGTTTCAGGACTGTATGCTGCGACTTCGTAACATCGTCTGAGTGCAACAGCCTGTCCCTTGGCTACCGGTGCATAAATACTTGATCCTTTGCCGTCCGATGATGCGCCGACACCGCGGATAACGGCATAAATCCGGTCACCATCTCGTTCAGCATCATCCAGACGTTTTAAGGCGAGCATTCCGATGCCTTCGCCTAAAACCATGCCATCTGCTTTATCCGAAAACGGTCGGCAATCGTGTGTGGGGGACAGGGCAGGGGTTTTGGAAAAACTGACAAACAAAAACGAGTCATTAGTGGTATCAGCGCCTCCCACAAGGACCACATCCGATGATCCAATATAAAGTTCATTGATCCCCTGGGACAGAGCGGAAAAAGAGCTGGCACAAGCTGCATCACTGGTACAATTAATGCCGCCAAGATCGAAATAATTTGCGATGCGTCCGGACACAACGTTTCCGAGCAGGCCGGGAAATGTACTTTCCTTCCATGGCGCATGGGTTGCCATAATTCGTTCACAGATGTCCTGGACCTCATCTTCAGGAAGTCCGGCTTCCCGCATGCCCTTTACCCAATTGGGTTTAGCAAGCCGTTTGGTCATCTCGCTGAGTAACTCCAGGCCTGCCGCCACGCCCATTACCACGCCGATTCGGCTGCGGTCCATATTCTTGAGCTGTCCGGGAAAAGCGTCATTAAGAACCTGTTGGGCAACCAACAGGCTTAATAATTGAGAAGTGTCCGTGGCAGCCAGGTTTGTCGGAGGAATACCAAATGCCATGGGATCAAATTCAATGGGGTCAAGAAAAGCACCCTGCCGGCAATATGTTTTATCAGGCACCAAAGGGTCCGGATCAAAATAGTGATCTATGAGAAAGTGGCTTGGTGGAACTTCCCTTACCATATCCCGCCCATTGGTGATGTCCTGCCAATAACCCTTTTTATCCTTTGAGCCTGGAAAAAGACAGCCGATACCAATAACGGCAACCGGCGTCACATTGCTTTTTGTTTTATTATTCGTCTTTTTCATTTTTAAATTCTTTTTCTGTTGATCTTTATTTTGGATGTTTTTTTGGAAATGAACATTATATCGTCTCATTTATTATTCAATATTATAAGAAAGCGGTCTGGGAATGAAGTTGAAGGCCTTGCCGGGCACCGGAACCCCGTAGCTTCTAACCTGCTGGGCTCTCGTTATAACTGCTGCTCCTTCGAGAAGGTTGAGCGCAATATCTGATACCGTTCGGTTTTCAACTTTTTCCAGATACGACCCATTGACCCATGTATTAAAGGCGCCCATGGAAGGGCCGCAACAAATTTGATAATCTATCTTGTGGGCCGGATCACCCTTGATGGCCCACATGGCAGAGTTGGCCAAATACCATCTGAAGATTAAGGCCATGCGGTGTTTCGGATTTTTTTCGGCTTTGGCGATTTCTTCCGGATCACGTTTTGAAAAAAAAGTATGGGTATCTGTCCATATTTTTTCCAGGGGCGCGTGAAATACATCTTTTTCCAATCGGGCTTTAACGTCTTTGGGGATTGTATCGATAGAACTGTTTTGAGAATAAATGGTATACAAATTAGCCGCCCGGTTGGAGAACATGGTACCGCGTTTTAAAACCTGCACTTTGACACCCAGTTCAAACATGTCTGCAGCAGGGGCCATTGTCACGTCGGCAACACCGGCCATGGCCAAAAGTTTTCTGCCTTCCAGCGACAAACCCGATTCCACGGCAGATTGATTAACAGATCCGGTGAGCACATAAGCAGCCCCCATGGCAAATGCGGCGGCAATTGATGATGGGGTCCCTAAACCCCCGGCAGCACCAATCCTGATTGGGCGGTCATACCCTTTTTCTGTTGAAATTTCATCTTTCATTGAAAGAATTGTTGGAAAGAGGGCGGTTAGCGGACGGTTATCCGTATGCCCGCCTGAGTCCGCTTCAACGGTGATATCTTCTGCAACGGGTATTTTGGATGCTAAAATCGCTTCCGTTTGTGTTAATTTGCCCTGGGCCACCAGAAGGTCAAGGATTTGTTTTGGTGCCGGAGACATAAACAACCGTGCCACCTCAGGGCGGGAAAGTTTTGCAAAAATATAATTTTTTCTATGGATTTTCCCTTTGCTGTCTGCAGATAAACCTGTGCATGCATATCGCACGACATTTGGAGTAAGCGTCATAAACGCTGAGGCTGATACCCGCTTCACCCCTTCTTTAAGGTAAAGATCAACCACTTTTTCCTCTAATTCAGGTTCGGTGGGCGAATATATTAAATTACTGCCCCAGGATAGCCCTGATTTTGCTAAAGCAGTTTTGATTTTATGTATGGCTTTTTCTATGTCTTTAGCGGCAAGTCCTGCTGCCCCAAAAAAACCAATCATTCCGGCTTTTGCAATCTTAATCACCATATCGGCGGATGCGATCCCGCGATACATGGCCCCTGAAACATATGGAAAACGGACAGAATGAACTTCATTAAAGGATCGATCACCAAGCCACTCCGGGTAGAGTGCTGGAAGCGTTGCCATGAGACGGTATCCGTTATTTTCCATTTCAGATGCGGAAAAAACCTGATCGGCTAAAGACAAGCCCATGCGTCCGCTTGATACTTCCTGTACCACATGAATAGAATTACGCACTTGGGGAATTATAGAGAGCAGTTCATGTTGTGAAAATGAAGGATAAGTAGTTGTCGGCTTCAAGGAACCTGTTGAAGAGAGAGGTTGACTTTGCATTGATTAAATTTCCTCTTTTTGTGTTCCCTGGTTGGAAAAAACGATGGCTGTTATATTTTTGCTTATTTTTTCGGCTCTGCTAGTCCAAAGCGGAATAGAAAGTATTATCCCACGACTGGATCGTTTCCGGATACATTGCTTTTGGTGAAGAATAATCATTTGGACTCGATTTTTTAAAGTATACGGCGTCTCAATTGGTTTTTTTCGATACCGCAGTGACTATTTCTCCTCAATCGAAATCTTGAACTCAACAGTTCCCAACCCTCCCAAATCGAGACCAGGATCTGTGCATCTAAATCCCGCCATAAAAGCGGTTATATCAACCTTTTGGTACATGCGATCCAACAACGATGTACTCTTTTCATAAAGTGGCTGAATCGCCCCCAGGCAAAAAGGCGCCGCACTCTCCTGTGCGTTGATCTCTACAGTTCTATCCAACACATACTTCTGCCCAAATTATAGCCCGGCGAAACAATACTTGGAACTGACCACTTCGGCGACCAATCGATATTTATCGACCGATTCCGTTGCGTTTAAAATAGCCTTTTCCATTTCAGGAGTCACTTTTGCCATATCCTCCTCTGGCATACTGCACATCTCGACCGCGATTGCCTTGAGCCCTTCGTCTTTGATCATGTCACGCCTCCTGTTACGGTTTGTTTATGACGACCTTTTATCTAATATATTGCGACTAGCGCCTTTTTGAGCTGCGGTTACTCCGACAGTGGATTAACAAAAATGATTTGACCGAAGCTTTGGGAAAAGCCCTATCGAGGGCTATTGCCGTCAGCTCTAAAAATTTGTTATGAGACCTTCGCTATTCCGTTGAAACTAATTTGAGTCCTACTATTCCGGATACAACGAGAAGCAAACAGACAACTCTGATGATGTCTCGTGATTCACCAAATAGGATCATACCCATTATTGCTACTCCTACCGCACCAGTGCCAGTCCATACGGCGTATGCTGTGCCTACTGGAATAGTCTTCATAGCCAATGATAAAAGCCAAACACTAATGACCATACCTGAGGCGGTCAGTAGTGATGGAATAGGCTTTGTAAATCCAAAAGTATATTTTAATCCAATGGCCCATCCGCATTCAAACAAGCCAGCAATTATCAAATAAACCCATGACATGTTTCTATTCCCTGGCCTGATTTTGTTGCCTCATAACTTATTTACTCAATAGAGTCTGCTTTTTGACATATTTTTACTTTTTCCCCATATACTCCATTTTTCCTTAAAAAACAATCAAATCAAAGCATTCTCCATAATTTCAATATATTTATCGTATGTTTTTATAAAATTTCATTCGCGGGCAAATATTACGTATAATTATCTATAAGATCTTTTATGCGCAATGCATGCCCTGTCCAAAAATCATATGACCTTTATGAACCGCGCAATCCGCAAAAGCCGCCTTATTTTCAATGCGTGCAGGATCATTTTGAAGACCTGGAGATGGTCTGGGATGACCGCTATCAAATCCAGTAAAGGTTTTTCCGGCCTTATGTCCGGGACGGCCAGGGTGATTTACCATTCAAAAAATGACGCATCGTCCAAAATATTTAACGCGCTGGACTGGCTGGCGCAACTGACCATCCACATTCCAAACCGGGGGGAGCAGATGTGCCGGTACTATGGTTACTATTCAAACAAATCCCGGGGCGGATGATGCGGTGCCGGCATTGATGGAACCGGTTTTGACATCCCGTGTCACGCGGAAGAGCTGAGCCCGGCTGATTCAGAAGATTTATCATGTGGCTCCCCTATTATGCCCGAAATGCAAGGGCACCATGAAGATCATTGCCTTTATCGAAGAGCCGGACATCATTCGGAGAATTCTGGCGCATATAGACATCTGGGATATCCGGAACCATGATCCGCCGGTCAAAAAATCTGAGCATATTCCGGAGTTGACGTATGATGATTCCTGTTCTCAACTCCCGTTTTCCGATGCCTGGATGCAATAATAGAAATTGAGGCATGCAGGACCGGTGCATTCAAAATCGGTGAAAAAGGCAAGGGATTCGAGAATTTTTCGGGCATCTTCCCCTGGCATCACCCATAGACTCGACATAAGATACCGCTCCTTCTAAAGCCACTCCCGAGCACGCCACAACAGAAAATACCTGTTAAAACTTGACATACAAGACGATTTTTGAGATACATCAAGTCGTAAAAAGCTTTTCATTGTGTCGAGTCACCACTGTATCAGAAAACAAATCACCCATCATTTCAATTGATTGGAGAAATGACTGTTTTGGACGCAATATCTTATTCCTTATTCCTTATTCCTTATTCCTTATTTCTTTTATTCCTAAAAATCATGCCGGATCATGTTCATCTTTTAGTTGAAACAGATCCGAAATAATAACTGGTCCGAAATCATTGTTATCTCAATGGCATGATTTGAAATCGGTTGTCTATTGTTGAATAAATGACGATTCAGTGACCCGAAGAAATTAAAACCGGAGAAATTAAAACAAATGATTGATAATGGGAATAGAAATACATAATGACAACATTATTTAAACCCGGCACAATCGGACAGATGGAAATTAAAAATCGATTTGTCAGGTCAGCTACCGCCGAGTTCCTCACAACAGATGACGGTCGTGTGACAGATAAATATCTCAAGGCTTACAGACAGCTGGCAAGAGGTGGTGTTGGGCTTATCATTACCGGAAATCTCTATGTAAATACTGTCGGTCAGGCTGTGCCGCGAAGTATCGTTTTGCATCAAGATGAGATTGTGGATGATCTCAGAAAAGTTGTGAAAACCGTTCATGAGCACGGCGCTAAAATCGTTGCCCAGATTAATCATGCGGGTCGACAATGTTCTCGCGATTTCATTACACAAAAACCGATTGCACCATCAGCGGTTCGCGATATGATGTCACTTGTCAAACCCAGACGGATGTCTCTGAATGAAATCGAAGACACCATAACAGCTTATGGCGACGCTGCACGACGGGTAAAGGAAGCCGGATTTGATGGTGTGCAGATTCTTGGTGCACATGGATATTTGATTAATCAATTCCTCTCCTGTCACACAAACCGCCGGAAAGACGAATGGGGAGGTTCTCTGGAGAATCGAATGCGGTTTCTGATAAGGGTGTATGAATTAGTCCGCGAAACCGTTGGCCCGGATTACCCGGTCCTGATTAAAATAAATGGGGAAGACTGCTTTCCAAATGGGGTAACCATTGATCAGTCATTGGCAGTGTGTGAAAAACTGGAAGAACTGGGAATAGATGCCATTGAAGTGAGCGGTGGTATTGGCGAAACCGGATTTTCCACTAACCGTGGAGACATCCCCAGAGATCTACTGATCAAAAACCGGAATATTGTTGAAAAAATCCTCATCATCATGCTTTCAATCGAAAAAAAAATGCGAAAAAATGCGGAATTCAGCGAGGCCTACTTTCTGCCTTTTGCCACAGCTGTCAAGAAAAAGGTCAAGGTACCGGTTATTTCCGTCGGTGGCATACGACATAGAGAAACAATGGAAAATATACTTAAAAACAAGGATGCGGATTTTATTGCTTTATCCCGTCCCTTCATTCGTCAACCCAACCTGGTCAACCAATTTGAAAAAGGAGAAAAAGATCCCATTACCTGTAATAACTGTAACCGGTGCTCATTTGAGATGATTGTTCATCATAAGCCAATGCGATGCTATAATAAAGACATCCCTTAACAGATTGGACGTGATCAGAAAGTTTTTGACGATCATATGCTGCCTAAAAGTATTACACCATTGCCAATCATCTCCTGTTTAGCAACACAACCTTAATAGATAGAGAGAGACAATGAAAAAAAAATTATTATTAATCAATCCGGCGCAAAGCAAAAAACCGAATCTGGCCAATCTGATCACAATTCCATCATCAAGTTTAGGGTATCTGGCTGCATTGACGCCTCCCAATTGGGATATAAAAATTAATGATGAAAATATTGAGGATTTAACTTTTGAGGAGGCTGACCTTGTCGCGATAACCACTTACACTTGTAATGCGCCCAGAGCATATGAAGTGTCTGAGATTTACAGGCGAAAAGGAATAAAAACAGTTATTGGCGGCGTGCACGTCTCTATGCTGCCGGATGAAGCCGCACAGTATGTTGATACGGTTGTTATCGGTGAGGCAGAATCAGTATGGGGAACGGTATTAAAGGATTTTGAGAAAAATGAAATGAAAAAGCGGTACAGGTCAGAACTTATTTCTCTGGAAAATCAAGTTCACCCCAGAACGGATCTCTACTCCAGAAAATATAAATTGTTTACAGTGGAAACGTCCAGAGGCTGCCCCAATGATTGTGAGTTCTGTACTGTAGGGTTATTTAATGGGCACAAGTACAGACAAAGACCTGTTGAAGATGTACTTGATGAACTGGAAAAACTACCCCGCAAGTTTTTCATGTTTTCAGATAACAATATTCTTGGCCATGGAAAAAAGGCAGAAGAAAGAGCGATTCGTTTGTTTAAAGGCATGGTTGACAGAGGGATAAAAAAACGATGGGGTTGTTACGTTGGAATTGATTTTGTAAACAATCCGGAAGTTTTAAAATGGGCTAAAAAAGCCGGCTGCTCAAGCTGTTTCATCGGTTTTGAATCTCTCAACGAAGAATCACTGAAAGAAATCCAGAAAACCAGAAATTTAAAAATGGGGGTGGATCATTATAAAGAGGTTGTACAAAAAATTCATGACAACGGCATTGGACTTATAATTGGATCATTTGTTATGGGTAATGATAATGATTATCCGGATATTTTTCAAAGAACAACGGATTTTATTTTAGAGTCAAAGATAGATACGGCACAACTCTCAATTCTAAACCCTTTTCCGGGTACAAGACTGTTTGAAAGGCTTGAGAAGGAAGGAAGACTGTTATGCAAAAATTATCCTCACGACTGGCAGTATCTGGATTTCACAAAAGTTTTATATAAACCGAAGAACATGACAGCTGATCAGCTGCGTGAAGGCGTTGCCCAGGTTTACAGAGACACTTCATCAAGATTAATATCGCTGAAGAGAGCAATTACGTCATACACAGAAACGAAAGATCTGTTGGGAGCAATTGTTGCCTACTTTGGTAATCGCTCCTCCGGCGACCTGTGGCGCAAAGTAGCTGGTGCCGTTGAGCTAGAAAATTAGAGTTTATACCTGTATGATATTGAAAAAAATGTTTTTGATAATGGTTTTTTCCCCTTTTGCCTGTGTATATCACACCTCCAAATATTTTTTTGGTAAAAACAGGATGAATGATTTTTTTTATAAAAAAATTTTGACGATTAGTGCAAATTCTTTGTCATCCCAGATTCCCACTTTACAAAAAGATGAAGAATTCTCTGTTTTCAGCTCTAAAATGAAAGAAACGGTATCGAAGATTCCATTTGAAAAATCAGAAGTAACGATTGACGAGCCTGGTATGGTAAAATTCAAGGTGACGGTTTGTCAATTTGTTGAGGTTGCCAAACTTCTGGGTATAAGCCAGCTTGCGAAGGCTTTCTGTGATGCTGATATCGTTTATTGTCAAAAATACCAGCCCAATATTATATTTCAACGACAATTTACACTTGAAAAAGGCGATCCATTTTGTGATCACACGTATAAAAAAAAGAGCTTAAAAAAACGGTAATAAAAAGTTTCAATGTAAATTTTGATGATCCCGTAAAAAATCCGATTTAGACGGCAAAGTACAAAAGCTCCACCAAATCTTATAAAATTGGCGCGGCGCGCAAATCCCGAGCAATGATTAGTAGCTAGCCTGCTTTGAAGCAGCGAGGGATGCAGCGCAACAAAGAATTTGGACTTTTTACGAAGCCGTCAATGTTTAGCTATTTTTTTGACTCTCTGATATCCCGGAATCTCTCCATTGATCCCGCACTTGCCAATGGTACGGGCTTTTTCAAGCGCAATTCTCACGCCGTTTGGAATACTTCTTCCCGGCTCTGAAACGCACCCGCCAGCCAGATAAACATCATGCCCCAGACAAATGCCCAGTGCAAGGCTTCCCGTATCAACAGGATGGCCGTTTTTCATAACGGATACGTTTTTTCCGTCAAAGCGATAGTCGGAGATAACTACCCCG
This sequence comes from Desulfobacterales bacterium, assembly GCA_963675805.2. Classification (GTDB taxonomy): domain Bacteria; phylum Desulfobacterota; class Desulfobacteria; order Desulfobacterales; family Desulfosalsimonadaceae; genus SURF-3. Next base: position 482,131 of record CAXXNU010000019.1, read on the forward strand.
TCAGCCAGGAATGTGTTTTTTCCGCATAAGCTGGTAAATAAAAATTTGGTTGAGGAAACAGTGCCCGGGTACATGACGCATGAGAACGCTCCGGCCATGGAGTCGATGGAGCATCCTTCACCTAGTACAGAAAATTCCAGAGTGGAATTGCTGCCGATACTGGTACCAGAACCGATTGTTGACATCCTTATAACTGAACCGGCGCCAATGGTCACATTGTCACCGATCGTGCTCCCTTCAATATACGCAGTGGGGTGAATATCACAATTACGGCCGATCTTATTTGTCTTGTTTAGTATCTTCCATTTATTGACGGAGCGGGCCCTTAAGGCCAGAATTAAAAGTTTAAGAGGAGAAGCCTTTCTAAGACGTGCGAGCTCTGAAAATAAGACAAATATATTTGCTACCCATATATTTGCCCAGTGATCAATTTGAATAATTATGGAATCTGTATATGGAAAGTGAAATTCTTTGGTGTCAGTGACGTGTTCCGGCAAGGGGGTGACTTCTGAAAACTGGTCCGGGTCTAATATGAGCGGTTTCGGCTCCCCTCTTTGTTCTTTAGCGGGCACGTAGTGAAGGCCATATTCAACCCTGTCAGGGAATTTTTTGATATCCTGGGTGGGGAGTATGCTTCGAAGCGTAAAAAGCCCCGGCTTAATAGCGCAAATAGTTGAACGGTTACGTTTTCGGGATTCTTTAATAAATTGCTGCATGAGCTCAGGGGAAAAAAAGAGGCTGTCTTCAAAAAAGATATGTTCGTCCGGATTGTCAATCTGTCCCACATAAGATTCAGGTTGGAGGTCTATACCCAGTTTAATCAGAATTTCTTTCTGAGTATCAGCAAGAGAGCGGTTATTAATGAGGCAGTCCAGTGGATGATCACCGAACGGTTCGATTGTTTTGCTGCTTTTGATCCTGTAAGCTTTCATGTAAGCCTGATCTTGACCTTTCTTTTTTTTTAGAAATAAGATTCTAATGTACCTCGCCGCCTGACATCAAGCGTAGCACAATGGAAAGTCCCTCCGTATGGGCTGAAATTAAGAAAGTTACAGGGAATGGGTTCAAATCCCCAATCTTTTAATGCTTTGATCATTGAAACCTGAGAGGCTTCAATGATCATACGTTTCTCATCAAGCATTAACCCATTCATATTGATCCACATGCTGGTCATTGCCGTATATTCTTGAAAGATGCCGCCAAGGACTCCGCCTTTTACGATATCCGGTTCCGGTGATACCAGTAAATCCCAGGATTTAAGAACGGACGGCAGGTTTTTTGTGTCTAAATAGTAAGGATTTATCAGCGCCTTTCCCGGCGCAAGTGGCACGAAGGTTGTGTCAATATGCAACGCCTTCGGGTCGCGGCTTAGCAGAACATGAACATTATAATCATCTCCCAAATGGCGTCGGACCCATTCAATACCGGCATCATTGGTTGCATTGCTTTTAGTAACAAAAATATCCTTGCCGCATCGGGCAAAGTCAGCCGCATCAAAGACAATTTCCGACTCATTTATTATAAATCCATCTTTTTCACTCCGTTCTTCCACAGGATTCGCATAATCATAATTGTACAAAGAGTCACGCAAAGGTGGTTTTGGCGGTGAAGTCCATTTCGCTCCCTGATCAAAATACTCTTTAAACAACGAATAGTATGCATGCCTTTCAAAATATCGGTTTCTCCATGACATGGGTGCTTCTATTATTTCATTACCAATGACCAGGAAACAGTCCCTGGGACAAGCCGTCGTATGACCTTTAGAAGACCAGAAAGGCGTCTTATATCTTTTACCATGATCAATAATCCCCGGTCTTCTGACCTTTACGCCTTCGGCTTCAAGGATATGAATAAATTCATCCAGCTCCTTCTGAGCCGGTTCAGCAAAAAATTTTTTAGGGCGTCTTTTTTTCCCCCCAAATATAATCATAAGATTATAAAAGTCGCTGGGTATGCCCCCCTTCATATAAAAATGCCGCAGAGGCCAGATGCTCTCTTCAATTCGACCGACTATTACTTCCTCCAACGGATCCCATTCGTTATAAGAATTAACAATAGGTACACTTTTATGATCACTACTATCTTTTTCAGTCTTTTGAGTCCTATCTTCTGTGTAAACATACCGAGCTGAATTCATTTCAATCCCCCTTTAAACTTCTTAAACATCATTCATTGAAAGAAATATCAGAAATATCAGAGAACTACCTAACCGGTTTCTATTATCAAGGATAACGATGCGTGTCCAGAATTATTATTTAAATTAATTGCAAAACGTTATGATTCATGCTCAGAAATGTGATTAAAACTGGAATTTTAAATTCGAATCAGGCTTATGCCATTAATTAGAATTTCTAAACATTTTATAATCACTCTGAGATTCTATTGACAAAAATTTAAAAACAATTTAATATTCGCTGGCTATATAAAGTATTAATTTAGAACTTTAACTCATTTAATTGTATTTTGCCATGAATAAAAACTTATTATTTGATGAAATAGACAAACTAATTTCTCTTTCATGGATGCAAGAAAAACATTTTGTGAAATATGGTGAAATGCGTTATGCGCTATTAGGATACACTGATCTTGATATTGCTAAATGGGAGTCAGCGCATGGCAAACCAATCATTGACACGCGGCCTAATGATTACTTTAGTATTCAAAAAATTTCCAAAGCGATTGAGGCGGAAATATCTCAAGTTTCAAAACAAATACATGTATCTTCACCCCTATTTCAGGATTGGCAAGTAGGGGTAAAGGATTCTTTAAAGCAATTAATGGGTTCGGAGTGTATAATGCTGTTGAAATCCGGCACCGAAGCCAATTTAATTGCTACTGACATGTTGTCACATAAAAATATTCCGGTCTATTTTGACAAACATACTCATGCTACAACGCGTTGCGGTTTTAATCTGGCAAGAGGCCGGATGCTTGAATCTATTGAGATGTTTAAATTGGCTTTAAGCCGTTTAGAAAAATCAAACACCTCTGAAGAGGACATCCGTAGAATTATTCAAAAACCGTTACTTAAGATTTTAGAATCAGTTGGATTCTATTCTTTTAATCACAATGACTATGATGATTTGGATGAACGAATAAAAAAACATGGCCCCGGCGTCGTCTATACTGAAGGCCTTTTTAGTGTATACGGGGATTTGCTTAAGCCGGAAATTGCAGAGATAGCGAAAAAACATGACTGTTCTCTTGTAATAGATGAATCACATTCATTATTCGGCACGGCCACTTCTGATCTGACGATAAATAGAACGCTACCGGCAAAAGCAGATATTCTTACCGCCAGTTTATCCAAGGCGGGTTGCAGCCTTCTGGGTGTCATTGGATTGCAGCCGGAATTTTTCGAAAAAAGATATATCTATTTGGAAAAAAAATTAAACCGAACACTTACAGATGCTGAAAGAGAGAGAGCAAAATTATCATTATTTAATTTATTCCGAAGACATACTATTTTTGTTTTCTCAAATGCTCCCAGCGATATTGAAGAATCTGGTTTGCAGGCAAGAATAGATTTTTTATTGCAAAGTCCGGAGCGCAGAGCCATCCTTCTGGATAAGACAAAATACATTAGAGAAAAAATTAGAAATGCAGGAATTAAACTTTTATCAGAATCACCGATGATGTTTATTGAAATCGGAAGTGAACCCGACGCTGTTGAGTTTAGAAATTATTTAATTGAGCAATATGGTATTATCGGGTCATTGTATATGCCTCCGGCAACGCCAATCAATGGAGCGGGCGTAAGATTATGTGTTAATTATGATATATGTATTGATAATGAGCAAGTCGAACGATTTATATATGGAATAATTGATGCGCATAAAAAGCTCAAATTTGATAATAAATGCAGAAAAAAAAGTGAATTATATTGTTGATGGTCGCAAAGCCGTTTTTTTGTGGATGCCATTTCAAAACCCCTTCTAAGGCCCATTGGCTGCGTTGCAGGCCTCTTCAAAATACTCACATACGCCCATGTATGCTGCGTTTTTTCATCAACCTGCGCCTTGTCACTGAACCTGATCTGAGGTTTTGAAACCGCTTTTAACCGGATTTATGCAGGCGACGCCCGGCAGCAGGACCTTCTCCTTTCAAACATGCCCGAATAACGGTTGAACTGCCCGCATGTCATAACCATCTTTTTTCAAATCGATACATTTTCAATAATCATATATTAGACGCTTGAGTCAGGTTTAAACTGAAAAGAGCCAGAACTTTATGAGAATTAACATGGCAAGGGAAAAAATTATCAAAGGCGGAGATATCGCCGTAGTGGGGATTCCATTTGATAGAAATTCATCATATCTCAGAGGCCCAGCGTTGGCACCCAGGCGCATTCGGGAAGCCTTGTTTTGCGAATCGTCAAACATGTGGACCGAGGATTTGATTGATTTGGGAGATTTCTCTGGCTGGGAAGTATTAGACGATATGACACTCTCGAGCCAGGAGAACGTCTCTGAGCGAATAGAACACGAAATCAGACAATTGCTAAAAAAAAGGAGGCGAGTGATTTCGCTGGGCGGGGATCATTCGATTACTCACCCGATCATTCGTGCATATAAAGAGGGGTATCAGAATCTGAATATTTTACACCTGGATGCCCATCCTGATCTTTATGATGAGTTTGATGGCAATCAGAACTCACACGCCTGTCCGTTTGCAAGAATATCGGAAGAGAATTTGGTGATACGGTTGGTACAAGTGGGCATACGCACAATGGACGGGCACCAGTATGAGCAGGCAAAACGCTTTGGTGTAGAGGTCATTGAGATGAAAAACATTGGCAAAATAGGGCAGATAAAATTTGATGGCCCGGTATATTTGTCTTTAGATTTGGATTGTCTTGATCCGGCATATGCCCCTGGAGTTTCTCATCACGAACCAGGGGGGATGAGCACACGAGAAGTCCTGGGGATCATCCGCAATTTCAAGGGGCGATTGGTTGGTGCGGATATCGTTGAATACAATCCAGAACGAGATCTTCACGGTATGACAGGTATGGTGGCAGGAAAAATATTGAAAGAAATCATTGGCAGAATGATAGGGGATGCTTCCCACTGAAATCCCCTTAAGATCTGGAGGCTGCTTTTCGCCGCGAAGTATGTGCGCTGCTCCATTACCGATAGCAGACGGGAACACGATGACGCCAATCATTGAAACGAAAAACCTGCGACGCAATTTCAGGAAGATCCTTGCGGTGGATGGGTTGTCTCTGTCCATCGAATCAGGGGAATTGTTCGGCCTCGTCGGTCCGGATGGCGCAGGCAAGACGACCACTTTGCGTTTGCTGGCCGGGTTATTGAGCATTAGCGAAGGAGAGGCATCCGTGCTTGGTTTCGACCTGAGAAAGAGGGCGGAATCCGTCAAGCAGCACATCGGCTATATGGCGCAACAGTTCAGCCTGTATGGTGAACTTTCGGTGATGGAAAATTTGCATTTTTTTGCGGAGTTGTTTGACGTCGCACCGAAGGATATTGCCGAGCGGATGGAACGTCTGCTGACTTTCGCCGGGCTGACCGGGTTCAGGGAGCGTCGCGCCGTCAATCTCTCCGGCGGGATGCAGAAGAAGCTGGCCCTGGCCTGTACGTTGATCCACGAACCGGACATCCTCTTGCTGGATGAGCCCACCACCGGCGTAGACCCGATTTCCCGCCGGGAATTTTGGAGTATCCTGACGGAATTATATCTGCGGGGCAAGACCATTTTGGTCAGTACGCCGTACATGGATGAGGCGGATCGCTGCTCTCGCGTTGGGTTGATGTACGAGGGCAGACTAATCGAGTGCGATTCGCCCAGGAGGATCCGGGAGAAACTGGAGGGGGAAGTGATCGTGATTCAGCCCGAGGATTGGCAACAGGCTTTGAAAACGGTAGCCGGCCTCGACGGCGTTCGGGAGGCGCAAACCTATGGGGAGTCGATCCATTTGCTGGTCGATTCAGGAAGGCGCCGTTTGCCGGAGATCGAACGGTCGTTGCGCCGGGGGCGTCTGGAATATCGCAGTATCCGCATCGCGCCGGCGCGAATGGAAGAGGCTTTCATCTCGTTGATTCGAAAACTGGAGGCATGATGCTTCGACTATCTTCAGCAAAAGCGTCGCTTCGTCACATTCGGGCAGTGGCCCGCAAGGAAATCCATCACATCGTTCGCGATCGGAGCACGCTGCTACTGGTGTTGTTCACGCCGACCCTGGTGTTGTTGCTGATGGCCTATGCGCTGACCGTGGATCTGAAACATATCCCAATCGCCGTGCTGGACCTTGATCGGACCCAGACATCCCAGGCGTTCATCCAGCAGATCACCGCAGGCCAGGACCTGGATCTTTACACCTATGCCACAAGCATGGAGGAGATCGACGCCATGTTGAAGCGTGGGAAAATAAAGGCCGGGGTCATCATCGCGCCGGGATTCGCCGGCGACCTGCAAGCCATGAAAAAAATCCCATTGCAGCTGATCATCGACGGGACAGAACCGGAGAGCGGTCAATACGCGGTGGAACACATATCCCAGCGCGTGGAGGAATTCATCAACAGTGCATTGACCGTGCAACTGCGTGCACAGGGAATTCCGATCACCTCCTTGCAGGCCATAGACCTGCGAATCCAGACCTGGTATAACCCGGACCTTAAACCACGCAACGCCCTGATCCCGGGTTTGATATCGATGGTGCTGGGTTTTCCCGCACTTTCAGTGGCGCTGACGCTTGCACACGAACGCGAGCACGGCACGCTCGAGCAATTGCTTGCCACGCCCATCGGCAGGGCTGAACTTTTGATTGGCAAGACGATCCCCTACATTTCTGTGGGTTTGATCAATGTGATTCTCATCCCGATGTTTTCGATTGTCTGGTTTCACATTTCGCTCAACGGGAGTTTCCTTTTATTCTTTGTGCTCTCTGCGATTTTTATGTTTGAAGTCTTGAGCATGGGCTTGATCGTGGGAGTGTTCATGCGTACCCAGGCTGCGGCGCTGGCGCTGTCGTTTTTGGCGTTGTTCTTTCCCGGCTTTTTCCTGACTGGCATCTTCTTCCCCCTGGCTTCGATGCCGGAGGAAGTGCGCATGCAGGCGATGTTTTTGCCGGGCACGCATTACGCGATCATTACGCGCGGGATCTTTTTGCCGGGCGTGGGAATGGACGTGCTTTGGCCGTACACAGTTTTGATGGTGATCCTGGGTGCTGCTTTCATCGCGTTGGCGTCTTTATTTTTTCACAAGAGACTGGCATAATCCCTGACCCTGCCCTCTTTCTTTGTTAGAGGGAAATGGATATGAGATGTTAAAAAGAATCTGGTCGTTGGTTGTCAAGGAATTCATTCACCTGCGCAGTGACTGGTGGCTGCCGGTGTTTATGCTGGTTGTCGGCACGATGGAATTGTTTCTCGTGGCCTGGGTGACGTCGCGACCGATCACTAATTTACCGGTTATGATTCTCGACCAGAGCCAGAGCGCCGCCAGCCGTGCCTTCGTCAGCGGTGTGAAAAATACAAAAACCTTTGCCGCGCCCCAACAGGTCAACGATATGCAAACCATACGGGATGCCATGGATCGCGGACAAATTACTGCCGCGCTGGTCATGGGGCCGGATTTCGCAGAACAACTCCAATCCGCCAGGGGCAGGCCAACGTTACTGGTCATCGTGAATGGCGCGGAATCGACACCCGCCCAAGCGGCCAACCGCGCCATCCACGGACTGGTGCGGGATATTGACGAACGAATCCTGATCCGGCGCCTTGGGTTGAGTGATGACCGATTCAGCGGTTTTTCTCCAAGCCTGCGTGTTTGCTTCAACGAAAACCTTTCCGAGGCGCTCTACACCACGCCTGCCGAGCTGGGGATGATGCTTGAATTCACGATCCTTCTATTTGCCGCACTGGCCTTTTCACGAGAGCGTGAATTGGGGACCATCGAGCAGCTGCTGGTTATGCCCTTCTCCTCGCTGGAGATTATCATCGGGAAGTCCATCCCGGTCATTGTTGTGGGCTTTGCAGATTTCCTGCTGCTGTTGGGCATGGTCCATTTCGCCTTCGACGTGCCGGTTCGCGGCTCGCTCGTTTTGTTGCTGGTGCTTGCTTTTGGTTACCTGCTGGTGGAGTTGGGCAAGGGCCTCGTGCTCTCGGTCATTTCAAAGACCCAGCATCAGGCGTTTCTGCTTGTTCTTCTGGTCGGGATCATGGATTTCATGTTCACCGGTTATGCCGCACCCGTGGAAAGTATGCCTCAGGTTTTGCAGTGGTTTGCGACGATTATCCCTGCTCATCATTTTATGACCATTCTACGTGGCATTCTGCTCAAAGGCGCTGGTCTTGATGTACTCTGGCCGAATGTGCTGGCGCTGCTGATCCTTGGCATTGTCATCGGGACGTTTTCGTTCAGATTTGTGAGAAAGGCATTGGATTGATGGCGTCGTTAAAAGTTCCATCTACTGCGTTGTATCGTTTTTTCAGACATTCGACATACTATATGTATGCCTTCATGCCTGAAAAAACGCTACGCCTTGTATATGAAACTTTTAACTTAGCCATCCTGAGTCTTTTTACTAATTCATCAATGATAACTGAACATAGAAGATTATTTTCAAAGACGATATGAGTTCTACCCAACCTGCCATACAAACAGCCGACCTCACAAAACGATTTGGCGACTTTGTCGCCGTCAACCGCGTTAATTTTGAAGTTCAACGCGGTGAGATTTTTGGGTTTCTCGGGCCCAACGGATCGGGCAAGACGACAACCATCCGCATGATGCTGGGATTGATGCATCCCACCTCCGGGGCGGTCGAAGTGCTCGGCATGAAAGTGGATGACGATACGCGCAGGATTCTTCCGCGTGTGGGATATATGTCCCAGAGGTTCAGCCTGTATAACGACCTGACCGTCATACAAAACCTGAATTTTTACGGCACAGCGTACGGACTTTCCAGCGAGGACCTTAAAACGCGAATCGCCGAATCGCTGATCCTGGCCGGACTCGGAGGCCGCGAGAACGCCAGGACGAAAGACCTCCCCGGCGGTTGGCGTCAGCGGTTGGCTTTGAGCGCAGCCATCCTGCACCGTCCGGAAGTTCTCTTCCTTGATGAACCCACTGCAGGTGTTGATCCCATTTCACGCCGCGCGTTTTGGGATTTACTCTATCGGCTTATCGCGGAGGGGGTTACTGTTTTCGTCACTACGCATTACATGGATGAAGCCGAACATTGCCATCGGCTTGCATTCATCCAGCATGGTGCGATCATCGCCTGCGGCACCTCTGCCGATATCAAACGCACAATGATGCGTGGGGAGGTTCTCGAACTCGAGCCCTCGGATGCGACGGCAGCGGTCGGGATACTGCGCGCTGCTCAGGCGAACGGAATCATCCCGCTTTTGGAGGTGGAACTTTACGGCGCGCTTGTCCATGCGGTTGCGCCAAATATCGGGAAATATCAAGGTGCCATTGAAAACGAACTCCGCCGCGCTGGAATCAGCGCCGGTCGAGTATCCGTGATCGAGCCGTCGCTCGAAGACGTCTTTATTTCTGCCATGAAAAAATAGATCGGAGGTTACCGTGATTAAAAACATCATTATCCCTGTCCTGTTTCTCGTCCTTTCCGCAACGGGGTGCGAGACGGCAAACGATAGCGCAATCCAGGCTTCGGGCCAAATCGAGGCAAAAGAGATCGCCTTAGCTTCGGAACTGTCGGGCCGCGTCGTGGCGGTATTTGCCGCCGAGGGGAATTCCGTCAGGGCGGGCGATCCGCTTTTTCGTTTGGACGACAGCCTGCTCCTGTCCGAGAAGCAGGCTGCGAAAGCTGCGCTGGATTCCGCCCACGCATCTGTTCGGGTCGCGCAGGCGACGTTGGATTCCGCCCTTGCCCAATATGAGATGGCCCTGACCGCCGCGCTGTTCGAGGAAGCAGTATTGACTCGAAAGAATCGGTGGAAGGGGAGCAAGCCTGGCGAGTACAACCAGCCTGCCTGGTATTTTTCAAAGGAGGAACAGATCCGCTCTGCAAAATCTACCATCGATTCGGCCAGGAACGCACTGACCAAGGCACAAAACAACTTGAATGAGATTTCAAAGAGAGCGGACAATTCCGAGTTTCTCGAGATTGAACGGAGACTTTCCGATGCGCGCATGGCATTCGATATCGCCAGGGCGGTGCTGGACGCGACGGACCTCGCCTCGGATGAAACGTATCTGAGGGATGCCGCCCAGGTCACGTTTGATAAAGCCGTAGCTGATTTAAAGGATGCGCAGAAAGCCTACGATGACGCGCTGACCACCGAAAGCGCCAAGGATGTGTTGACGACCCGCGCCGGGTTGGAAGTGTCGCGAGAAGCTTATTACACCGCATTGGATACCTTGCGTGCCCTGCAAACCGGGGAACAATCGATTTCTGTCCTGGCTGCGGACAAGGCTGTGGACCAGGCTCGGGCGGTGCTTGAACAAGCAGAGTCCGCTGTGGCAGCCGCGCAGCCCTCCCTGGATTTGATCAACACACAGATCGAGAAACTCACTACTCGGGCGCCAATGGATGGCGTGGTGCTCATCTGCAGCATTGAGGCCGGGGAGGTTCTCCAGGCCGGCATGCCCGTCATGACCATCGGCAAGCTCGACGAGTTGAAGGTCAAGGTCTACATTCCTGTAACCGAGTACGGTCAGCTCAGTCTTGGGCAGCAGGCCAATCTGACCGCGGACTCGTTTGCCGGCGAGACCTTCACCGCAAAGGTCACTCGCATTGCTCAAAAATTTGAATTCACGCCACAAAATGTGCAAACCAGGGAAGGGCGGCAAACGACGGTTTACGCCATCGAGTTGACGGTGGGAAATACGGATGGGAGGTTGAAACCCGGCATGCCGGTGGATGTGACGTTCGAGACGGTTGAGAAGTAAGTTTTCCAATGTCTGAAAACGACAGGTGACATCATCATTTAAGCTGGCTTGATTAGGGGAATTTTTTCATCCCTTTAACATTTACAAAATCTTGATCAAGAGGCAGCCTGAAACCTGTTCATTGATTTTTGTCTTGTCATATGAAATAAAAATTTATGATAGACTTAGGCAGTTCTCATAAAAAATCTTTTCCGGGTCAGGAGGTTTCCGTGGGAAAGAAAAAATATGCTTTCATCCGATTTTTTTGCTGTTTGTCTTTATTATTGATCATATCATGCGACAGCAAAGCCCCCCAGGCAAAACCCGACAATGAACCCCGGAACCACTCCAGGCAACCGCAAAACAGCTCCGAAGGGGTTTTCCTGTCCATATTCCGGGAACCGCACCAGGGAGCATTTTCCATCTTAATCCCGAAAGGCTGGAACGCAGAAGGCGGGATGATATCCAGCGGCGTTCCCTGGAATGTGGTGGACCTGGTTGAGAATAACATTCGGTTCCGTGTGACCAGCCCGGACAAAAAATCTTTTTTTGGCTGGTACCCGAGGTTTTATTTTCAAGATCCGGCCATTATCGCCCAATCGTCCATGGGAATGCTGCAAAAAATGCCTGGGGAAGTCCTCAATGGGGTGTGGCTGTATCCATACATGAATATTGAACAATATGTGCAGACCATTGTATTTGGCCAATTCGCAGTCAATGAGTTTGAGAATCCCCGTATTCTGGGCAATGCGCAGCCGGCACCGGAACTGGCACCCTGGATTCCCAAAAACGTTACTCATTATCATGCCGGCTATATCAACTTCGAGTGCACAATCAATCAGGTACCGATGTTTGGCCGAATTTATACGATACTCTATAATATCGAAAATACGCTATGGAGCACAGTCGGTACATGGGGCCTGGTGGCACCCAAGTCACGATGGGATGAAGAGGAAAGAGTCATGGAATTCTGCGTCCGGTCTTTCAGGCTGGATCCCCAGTGGGTCGAGCGCGCGGCCACAGCACAGCGGCAGCGCGGGCAACAATACAATGAGGTAATTCGATACATGAACCAGGTTGATCAGGATATCCAGGCAAACCGTGCAAAAACAAATAGCGATATCATGCATGAAAATTACAAAGTCCTGACCGGGAAGATCGAAACCCTGGACCCGAATAATGGCAACATCAAATACCTGCCCGCTTACAACCACGCATACACCGATGGTCAGGGCAATTACTTTCTCCGGGACGATGACGATGGGACCCTCCCTTTTGAAAATGCAACCGAATGGCGCAAACTAGACATTGTCAACCGACTTCAGCAGTAAAACAAGCCAACCGAATTTGTACATAGAACCCATAAAAACAATTTATTTTTTGGGAGAGGTGAGTGTGATTCTTGTCAAAGCATATTTATTTGGCATGAGTTGATAAAATTCATAAATTGATGAGAATTTACTGAAAACCTTATTCGTTCGGAAAACTGAAAGCGTAACCAACACCATAAATAGTTTTTATTACCTGTTTCCCCGGCAATTGCTTAGCTATTTTCTTACGTAAATTTTTAATATGGCTGTCGATTGTCCGGTCGTAGCCTTCAAAATCATATCCCTGGACCATTGAAATCAAGTCATTTCTGGAAAACACCCGGTCCGGGTTTGACATAAACAGGGACAGGAGTTCAAATTCACTGTTCGTTAACTGGAGCTCCTGGCCGTTGATGGCGGCATAATGCTTAATCTGATTCAAAAAAATGGGACCGGCTGCCAGTTGCTCGGAAGCCGGTTCTGGCTGAGTTCGTCTTAAAACCGCTTTGACGCGCGCCACCACTTCCCGGGGGGAAAACGGTTTGCAAATATAATCATCCGCCCCCAGTTCCAAACCAATCAGCCGATCAATTTCTTCGACCTTTGCCGTGAGCATGATAATGGGCACATCGGAAATTTTGCGGATTTCGCGACAAATTTCCATGCCATCTTTGCCCGGGAGCATGATATCAAGAACGATCAAGTCCGGCATGGATTTCCGAACCTGGGGCAGCACTGCATCGCCCCGGGATAAAAGCATCACCCCGTAATCAGCATTTTCCAGATAATCTTTGATGACATTCGCAATTTTTGCTTCATCTTCAACAACCAGGATCTGTTTTTGCATCATTCATGGCCCTTTATTGCTTGGTCAGTGGAAGCCGTATAATAATTCTCAATCCGCCGGAGACTGAATTTTCCGCCCAGATTTTACCCTGATGGGCTTCTATGATACTTTTGCAGATTGAAAGTCCCAGACCGCTGCCACCGGTCTCCCGGCTTCTGGCCGAATCGGTCCGGTAAAGCCGGTCAAACAGGCGGGGAAGCGATGTTTCCGGCACGCCCGGTCCGGTATCTTCAATCATAATCTCTATCTGGTCATTCTCCGCTTCCGCCGACACCTCTATCGTTCCCGGCGGTGAGGCATAGCGCACGATATTTTCAAAAATATTGCCGAACACCTGGGACAGCTTGTCCGCATCGCCCATTGTGTGAAGGCCGTCGGTTTTGATCTTTTCACGAAGATCCAACCCGCAACCCTCAAAGCGTGTTTTATAGCGCGCAATGCTTGTCCGGAGAACCGTCGCCAGCTCCACAGATACAGGCTGCATTTCAATAATCCCGCTTTCGGTTTTTGCAATAAGGCTTAAATCGTCAACGATTTTGGATAAAACCATGATTTCGGCATGCAGGGAGTCAACCGCCTGGGGACTCATTTTCCGGATGCCGTCCTGAAGTGCTTCAACCTCTCCTCTGAGCACGGCAAGAGGCGTTCTCAGCTCATGGGCGATATCGGTCAGCCACTGCTGGCGGACGTTTTCATGATCCTGCAATGTCCAGGCCATGGCATTGAAATCTTCTGCCAGCTGTCCCAACTCGTCGTTTGATGCTACGGTAATCCGGGTGCTAAACCGGCGGTTTCGGACGGCCCGGGTGCCTTCCGCGATTCGCTTCACCGGCGCTGTCAGATGCCGGGAAAAAATAACGGAAATACCCACCGCCATCATCAGCACAATGGCACCGATGATGTAAAATGCCAGAGACTGTCGTTTTAGAAATGACATATCTGTCGGGTTTAATTTATGCGGTTCATTTATTAATCCCAGCCAGCCGACCACCTGACCATCCATTTCAATCGCTCGAAACGCCTGTTCCGGAATTGCCGGATTCCCGATAATGACATGCTTATCCGAATCAAAAAGAGACAGCCTGCGCCCCATTTCTGACAACTCCATTAATCTGGGGCGACGCCCCGGCAGCCTGTCCGGCCCCCTCATGACAGAATCTCTTTCAAGATCATTTTCATGACGATTTTCCGGGCGTGGAGTCATTCCGGGGTTGGGTTCAATGTTACCGGAATTATCGGATGCCCGTTTTGCCGGGATATGTTCCGGCGGCGGTGGAAGATGGGTTGCACCGGCCGGGAAATAACTGTTTAACATGTCATGCCACTGGCGGGGATCTTCCTTAAAGTCTTTCCATCTGTTACTTTTGCTGTATTGCTTTGATAAAGTGGCTGCCAGTCCGTCAAGGGAGTCCAGTTCCTGCTGCACCACATAATCGGAGAAATTGCGGTACACAAAAAACTGCATCCCCACCACCATCAAAACAACAACCGATAATGATGTTGCAAGCATCAGAAACAAAAATTTTATAAACAACTTTGATTTCATAGGTCCGGCCCGACGATTTCTATGCAAAAAGCTTTTCATGGTGACAAATCACCACTGTAATCCCTCCGAACTCTTTTATTTATAAAGGATTTGGAGATCGACTTCGCTGGAAGCTTTTGACGGCATTTTAGCCGCTGTGTGCACCAATAAAAAATGCATGGCCTAAAAATTTTTTATCCCGCAGGGACGCTGAAGCGCTGAGTTTTTTTCTCTGCGAGCTCTGCGCGAGATAAGATTTTTTTAAAAGATGCACTTATTTGGATATTGATTTTTGTAAAAAGTATACCAAACAAAAAACCAGTGCAAGCCGGAAACCGTTTCTCCTCAACCTTCCCATATTTCCTCCATAATTTCTCCACATTTATTCCTTAATTAACCTCTCAACAGCAGCCAATCGAAACACCATGACCAGGCAGGAGGTAAAATTTTGAAAAAAATATTTAATCTGACAAAACGAGCCCTTTTTCTAATCATCTGTCTGGCATTTATTGCCGGGTGCTCCGGGTCATCGGGCAGCAGCAGTGACGATGATACCGGCAGCATTGATACAGAAATAGCTGATGACACAGAAGGAACGGAAGAAACAGATGACAACGACTATTATGGCATCTTGATCATCAATGAAATCATGGCCAAGGATGCAGACGGCGGAAATGACTGGATTGAATTCTATGTTTCAGGTACCGAAACGATTAATTTAAGCGACTACACGGTGGTTGATGATAATGCGGAGAATGAACTGGCTGCGCTGCCAACCGTCATTTTATCACCCGGTGAATTTTATGTGGTGCGTGCCACTGACGAAGCACCGGAAGACGGTTCCGCCTATGTTCCTTTTAAACTGGGATCAGATGACTGCGTGAGCTTATTTAAAGGCGATGATTTAATCGACCGCCTGGACTGGGAAGACGGTGATGCGCTCATCGGTTACAGTTACGGCTGCTTTCCGGATGGTTCTGAAAATACGCAAACCTTGTCTCCCACTTCCGGGTATCCAAACGAGACTGCTGATAATGAACCCATTGATTTTTTCCTGGAAGATACGGTTGAAGACGTTTATATCACCATCAGCCAAACCGACTGGAACAGCATCCTTTCAAGCCCTTTGGCTGAAGAATATCATACCGCGTCCATTACCTATCGAAATACCACCCTCGATAATGTGGCATTCCGCACCAAGGGAAACTCCAGCCTTCGGGCAGTCGCCCAGATGAACTCCACCCGCTACAGCTTTAAGGTGGATATGAATTATTATGTGGACGGCCAGAAACTGCTGGGCATGAAAAAAATTAATCTGAATAATAACTACAAAGATCCCTCTTATATGAGGGAATGCATTGCCTACGAGATGCTGCGGTCCCTTGATGTCCCGACGCCCCGGCTTTCCTATGTGAACTTGTATATTAACGGTGCCCTGCACGGCCTGTACACACTGGTGGAACAGGTAGACAGTGAATTTTTAGAAGAAAATTTTGATAACCCGGACGGCGATCTTTACAAACCGGACGGCACGGGGAGCGATCTGCTCTGGCGGGGGGCAAGTTTTACCTCCTATTCCGGGGTTGAATTAAAGACCAATGAGGAAACCTCGGACAATGCCGCGTTTATCAATATGGTTAATGAATTGAACAATGGCAGTGACATTGAATCTGTCATCGATGTGGATGGAATGCTCCGGTATCTTGCCGTGAGCACGGCCCTGTCCAATCTGGACAGTTATCAAGGGTCGCTGGCACACAATTATTATATCTATGAGCAGGACGGTGTGTTTTCCATCATCCCATGGGATTTTAACGAATCATTCGGGTCCTTCACCATGGGATGTCAAGACAGCAGCGCCATGATCACTCTTTATATTGACGAACCCACATCCGGGGCTCTGGCAGACCGCCCCCTGATTGCCAAACTCCTTAAAATCGATCGTTACAAAGACACGTATCGTGAATACATCGAAGACGTGATTTACGGCATCATGAATTCCTCAGTCATTTCAAGGACTATTGAAGAGACGGAAAACCTGATCAGCGCACATGTGGCAAGTGACCCCACGGCATTTTATTCGTATTCGGAATTTCAAGCCGCCCTGGGCTACGGCATGGTCGGAACAATTTTTGGCCTGCAGGGATTTGCAGATGACCGTACATCAAACATAATGGAACAACTTGCCGGCACTGAACCATCCGAAGGGGACGGCAGTGGCAGCTGCGGCAGTGAAACGCCAGGCGGCCGGCCGGGCCGGTTTTAGTTAATTGACATTGATGTAATCGTAAAAAATCAGATTCAGACGGCAAATAAAAAAGCTTCAAATTCGATGCGCGCAAATCTCGAGCGATGATTCGTACTTAGCGTACGTTGAAGCAGCGAGGGATGCAGCGCAACAAAGAATCTGGACTTTTTTCGAAGCCGTCAACATTCACCCGATAAATAACAAAAATTTGGAGGCAAACACATGCTGATCAGTTCCGGATTTACAAATATGAAACCACACCTCGCTATAGAGGGAAAAAACATTCTTTCCCGAAACTGGGTTGCTGAATCCGGAACTTGCCGGAAGCCGGTTATCACAAATCAACAAATTACATCTTTACTGTTGCAATATCAATCATACGGTCTGGATGATCTCACCAATGCCGGACTGATGAACCGGGTGGACACCAAATATTTTCTGCCGGTCAGTGATCTGGAAAATTTACTGAGGGTTCTCTCCCCTTTTTACACGGTCCTGGAGATAGATTCATCACGAATGTTTTCCTACCGAAATACATATTTTGACACCCCTGGGTTCAGATTTTACCTGATGCATCATAACGGCAAACTGGACCGGTTTAAAATCCGGCACCGCCTCTATGTTGATTCCGGGGACCTTTACGTGGAATTGAAACATAAAACCAACAAACGGATAACCCAAAAAGACCGGGTTTTGATTGACGGCGGCGGCAACAGCCGAGACCGCATCAACACCCTGGTATCCAGACCGTTTGACGGAAGCCGGATGCCGCTGTTCAAAAGTCTGGTCTGTTCATACACAAGAATTGCGCTGGCAAATGAAAACAACGGCGAACGGGTGACGCTCGATTTTAACCTGTCTTTTGCAGACCCGGATCAAATTCAATCTAAAAAAAATATCCCGGTTCTGATCGCGGAAGTAAAGCGGGCAAACCGAAAATCCCCTTCTCGATTCATAGACCTGATGGAGCGGTTCCGGAACAAGCCTGTCTCTTTTTCAAAATACTGCATCGGATGCGCGCAAATCCATGCAGAAAAAATTAAAACCAATCGATTCAAGGAAACATTGTTAGTTCTGTATCAAATTTCAAAGAAAGAATCCATGTCAGCGGCACAGACAAACAACCTACTGAATTAGAGAGGCCAAACCATGCTCAACACTCTTGATTATAATTTTTTGACCCGATTTCTGATCAACACCATATCCTTGTTCGTTCTGGTGAAGCATTGTTATTATCGCCGGACACCCAATCGTGAGTTCCTTTTTTCCTTTTTCCTGTTTGGCACCGGCGTTTTTATTGTCTCCTACCTGTTGCGAAGCGTTGATGTCTCCATGGGATTTGCGTTCGGTCTGTTTGCCATCTTTTCCATGCTCAGGTATCGCACGGAAGCCATTTCCATCAAATCCATGACCTACCTGTTTTTGGTCATTACCATTTCCCTGTTATCCGCAGTAGGGCAAACCAGCACCATCGAACTGTTATTATTAAACGCATTAATATGCGCCTCTGCAAGCCTTGCCGAATCTAAAATGATGACCCCGCAACTCGCGGAGCAGATCATCCGGTATGAAAAGATAGAAAACATCCGACCGCAAAACAGAAACCGGCTCTTGAATGATCTGCACCTTCGTACCGGCCTGGAGATTCGTAATGTTGTAATTGATAAAATCGATTTTTTAAGAGACACCGCCATGCTCAGAATATTCTATGTGGCTGGTGAAAGAGAGCAGTTTATGCATGAACCGTCAGGTCCTATATCCAACTTTTTAAACAAACAAACCACCTATATGGCTGAATATAAAAAACAGGCAAAGGACGCATAAAGGAGCAGGCAATGAAAAGATTGCTACCGCAAACGTCGTTGCTGATCATGGCAGGTATCATCCTGTTTCCTGTTTTCGCTTTTGGGGAAATGGATATCCGCTATACGGAGGACGGGTTTAAAATTATAAACAATGACCACTGGATAAATATCGGCGGCACCCTGATGTGGGATATGGACGCCGCAAGCGGCATTTTCTTTGATTTTGAAGATGATCCGGAAGATAACAACAGCGCCTGGCATACCCGGTCGGAACTCCGGCGGGCACGGCTCAATATCAAAACCAAACTATCAGACTCCTGGAAGGCCAAACTTCAGTTTGATTTTGCCGGAGATGATAAAACAACGGAAATAAAAGACGCCTATGTAAAATATAGCGGGTGGCAACTGATGGACCTCATTGTAGGCCAGGATAAAGAACCGTTCGGGCTTGAAGAAGTGACCAGCTCCAAAAACCTGCAATTTATTGAGCGATCCATGGTTTCAAGCGCTTTTGCGCCGGGTCGTAGTCTCGGTTTGTCACTTAATGGTGATACGAATATCTTTATCTGGGGAGTTGGCCTGTATCAGGCCCAAACCCGTGAAGATGACGGCGACACCTGTGCCGTATCCGGACGATTGGGGGTGATGCCCTGGAAAACAGATACCGGCTTTTTTCATCTGGGCGTGGCCGGATCATACAGGGATTTCGACGGCGAGACATTTGAAATAAAAGAATCGGCCCAGATACATATGGGTGACAATATTATTTTCAGCGATGACATAGATACCGACCATTTGCAGTTATTTGGCGCGGAAGCCGCTGTTGGAACCGGCCCTTTTTCTTTTGCCGCCGAATATATGATGGCGGATGTGGATGCTGTTGAAAAAGAGGAGGATGCGACATTTGACGGGTATTACCTGAGTGCCGGCTGGTTTTTAACCGGGGAAACACGCCCCTTTAAAAACGGGACATGGAGACGGGTAAAGCCAAAATCATCATACGGCGCATGGGAACTGGTGACCCGGTATGGCTGCCTTGACGCAGCGGACAACCATTATGGCTCTGACGCGGAAACCTATACGATAGGTGTCAACTGGTATATCAATTCCCATATCAGTCTGATGACCGATTACATGCATTTAAAACTGACTGATGCGGAAACAAATGAAAGAGCCTCGGGAGATGCCATGGCACTGCGTGTTCAGTGTTTATTTTAAGCGATCATTTTATTCCTTAATAACACCCATCGGTGAAGAGACAGAGTCCATTATCAAAAATATGACGACATTTCCGATTTTTTGACCGGTTTCAACATACCGATACGCTTCCGGGATTTCTTCCAAAGAATAGAGCCTGTCGATCACGGGCTTAAACTTCTCCTGCTCCATGAAATCTTTGATTAAGCGGACACTTGCGTTTCGGTCTAAAGGAACCGGGAATCTGACCTTTTTATTACCCAAAAACGGTGTCACCAGCGATAAAAAAAGATTTACAGCCATGGGTCCCAGTTCCGAAGACATATAGGCACCGCCGGGTTTTAACAATGATTTGCATTTTGCAAAGGAACTTTTGCCGACTGTGTCAAAAACAAAGTCATATTTTTCATCAATTCCCTTTTCGATCTTTTTTAATGCATCGCCAAAAACTTCTTTTTCGATCATATACTCCCCCTCTATGATCGATTTACCCTTGTCCGTTTAAAATTTTTTAAACGGGCAGGGGTTTTTATTTTCTGGATTTCCTAAGTCGATGATATGGATCCAATCCAAAGCGATCTTTACCAGGAAATCAACCGCAAATTTCATTCATCGGGTATCCGGATTCCTTTTCGCCCGCACGACCTGCATGTTCAAATGGTTGAAAAATCAACTTCTGCAGCCTGAAGGCTTGCCGGCAATAGAGTACCATTTTCTTGACCATCCTCAACCATTACATATTTTCTCCATAATTCCTCCACATTCTTTCGTTAATCATTATCTGAACTGAAGCAGTCAGCCGCATTGCTATGGCTGATCATGAAATATGATTCTTTAAACAGATAATCAAATGATGAGGGGAGATGTATGAAAACCAAAAGAAATGTATTCAGATTATTCAGTCCCGTATTTGTTCTTTGCCTGCTGCTTGTATTCAGCATGGCCATGTCCGGATGTAATGACAGTGACAGTGATGACGATGACAGCAGCACAACCGAAACCGTTGAAACAACAACCTGGTACATGGATGCCGACAGTGACGGATATGGTGATCCGGATATTTCCATTGAAGCGGCAACCCAGCCCGACGGTTATGTTGCAGACAATACGGATTGCGATGACAGCAGTGCCGATATCCATCCGGGGGCGACAGAAATTTCCAATGACGGCATTGATCAGGATTGCGACGGCACAGATATTACATGGGAAATAACCATATTTTACAAAGATGCGGATGCCGACGGTTATTCCGACGAGACAACGGAGGCCGCAACGGTTCAACCGGACGGCTATTATGAAGCAGAAGACTTAATCGCCATCTGGGGAGATTGTGATGACAGCAATGCTGCAGTCAATCCGGGAGCTGTTGAAATATGTGGTGACGGCATTGACAATGATTGCAATGGCAGCACTGATTGCAACGATAACGCCTGTGTTGATGATGCATCCTGCAATGAAGATGATACGGATAACGAAATCGTTATTACCTACCCGGTGGTGGATACCGGGCAAACCAGCTGTTATGATGATGACGGAAATGAAATTACCTGCCCGGAGGAAGGTGAGGACTTCTATGGCCAGGATGCGCAGTATGAAGGCATTCAGATGTCGTTCCAGGACAACGGCGACGGTACGGTAATGGACAATGTCACCGGCCTGATGTGGCAGCAGGTTCCGGTCAATGAGGGGTTCAGCTACGATAGCGTTGTCGCCTATTGTGAATCCCTGGAACTGGCCGGTTATGATGACTGGCGCATTCCTACCACCAAAGAGCTGTTTTCCATCAGCAACTTTTCCAAGGGCTGGCCGTATCTGGATACAACGTATTTCAACATCGCCGGCAACAGCGTCAGCAAAGACGAACAGTACTGGACGGAAAAATATGTGGGATGGACTGTTCAAGGCAAATCAAATGCGGCTTTTGGAGTGAATCACGGCACAGGGCATATCAAGGCGTATCCGGCGGGAGCCTCCGGCCCTATGGGTAACTATGTGCGGGCTGTCCGCGGAAATGCTTATGGCGTCAATGATTTTGAAAATAACGGAGACGGCACCGTTACCGACCATGCGACCGGCCTGATGTGGTCCCAGGCGGACAGCGGTGAGGGTATTCTCTGGGCGGACGCATTGGCCTATGCGGAAAACTCGGAGTTAGCCGGCTACAACGACTGGCGGCTGCCCAATGTCAAGGAGTTGCAGAGTATCGTCGACTACTCGTATTCACCGACCGCGACGGATCCGGATGCCGTCGGTCCGGCGATCGACCCGATTTTTGACTGTACTCCCATCATCAACGAAGCTGGCAACGACGACTATCCCTATTTCTGGTCCACTACCTCTGCGCGTTTTAAGGCGGGTACGGATTTCTACTATTCCTGGTATGTGGCCTTCGGCATGGCCGTCAACCCTGACGGCCAGGACTACCACGGCGCCGGGGCTGTGCGTTATGATACCAAATCCCTGGACGGTCCCGCCGGTGAGGACGCTGCGCGTGCATACAACTACGTGCGTTTGGTCCGCAATGTGAGCAGCTCAAGCAATATTGCCGTGAAAAGAAACTGGTACCTGGATGCGGACAGCGACGGATACGGCGATCCCGATACTTCCATACAGGCGCAAGACCAGCCGGATGGGTATGTATCAAACAATACCGATTGCGACGACACAAACGCCAATGTGAACCCGGGAGCTGCCGAAGCTTGTAATGACGGCATTGACAATGATTGTAACGGAAGCACGGATTGCGTAGATAGCGCCTGCATCAATGAGACCGTTTGCGGCGGGGATGGAGATTCAGGCGATTCCGATGATGACGGATTGGCCTATGAGCCGTTTATCGATTCAAATATTTTTGATTTTGCCTACGGTGATACGGATGCGCGTGAGCGGCTGATCGATTCGCAATATGCGTCGACGGCCTACTACAACATGGATGAAACCGGAAAAGATTCGGGCAACATGTTTGGCGTTAATTTTGCGGACGGCCGGATTAAAGGCTATGGTGCCGGACAGGATAAAACCTTTTTCGTCATGTATGTCCGTGATAATGAACCGAACATATACGGTGAAAATAATTTCCGGGATAATGGAGACGGCACCATTACCGACCTGGCCACCGGCCTGATGTGGATGCAGGACGACAGCGGGTACGGCATGGAATGGCAGGATGCACTAAAATATTGTGAGGATCTGGAATATGCCGGCCACGCGGACTGGCGCCTGCCTGATGCAAAAGAGCTTCAAAGCATTGTGGATTATACGCGTATGCCGGATGCAACGGATAACACTACACCTTCCACGGCGGGTGCGGCCATTGATACGGACTTTTTTAATATCACCTCTTTTACCAATTATAATGGGGATGAGGACTGGGGATTTTTCTGGTCCGGTACGACGCATCAATCTTCAAACGGAAACGGTGGATGGGGCGTCTATGTGGCCTTTGGCCGGGCTCTGGGAAACATGGGGGACGGCTGGGTCGATGTGCATGGCGCAGGCTGTCAGCGCAGTGACCCCAAAATCGATGATGGAACCGATTATTCAGAAGGCCATGGGCCCCAGGGAGATGCCATATACGTTTACAATTATGTTCGTCCGGTGCGTTATGATGAAACAGTTACAAATCCGATATATTTGGTGGTGGACACCAACCAGAGCAGCTACTGGAACAATAGAAGTGAAATCAGTGCGCCATCAGAAGGAGACGATTTCTACGGCCAGGATGCCCAGTATATGGCCAATGCGCCAAGTTATACCGACAATGGGGACGGTACCATCACGGATAACATCACCGGCCTGATGTGGCAGAAATCTCCGGATACAAACGGAGACGGGAATATCCTTGCTGATGACAAGTACTCCTATGATGAAGCAGTTGCCAATGCCTCTGCCTGCAACACTGGCGGATATACTGACTGGCGGCTGCCCACGATCAAGGAGCTGTATTCTCTGATACAATTCAGTGGTGAAGATGTCAGCGCAGATACGTTAGGTGATTCTGACAGCGGCATGGATAAACCGGGTGATGACGGCAGTGATATGGGCGGCGATGTGGGCGCGCAACCTGAATTGGATTTTGAAGCCGGTGCCGGATATCTGGCAGGATTGGGCGTTACCATAACAGCCGCTGAACTGGAAGCCCTTTTCGGCACCCCGCCGCCCCCAACCACACAGGAATTGGCTCAGGAATTAGGTATTACAGAAGCACAGGCAGAAACCCTGATGAATGATTATCTGGGATTGGCTGATATCGGTCGTGAAATGCCGGATGCCCGTCCCCCCGTATAATTGTAACTAAAATATAAAAGCTGAACCATTGATACCGGTTCCGGAATTTTTTTAAAATCTCCGGAACCGGTATCATTTTTTTGATGAGTAATAACGGGTTCTGGAATCAGGCTTTTAATTTTAAAAAAGGCGAATTAATCTGTACATTTTCTCTTTTACTTTTCTTGATGGGCAAGAAAAGTAGATAAAAAAAAGCAGGCACAGGTAATTTATTTCAGGATAACAGGCACCCAGAAAATCTGATTTATCCGGCCTTTCAATCCGGATTATCGGTGAAACACAAAATTTTCACCATCCTCAACCTTTCCATTTTTTCTCCATAATTTTTCCACAATCGGGTCTTATTGTATAAACCAGTTGGTAAACAGATTTCATTGAACCCAAAAATTTAATAGGAGATTTTAAAATGAACATTACCAAAAAAACAGCAGTTATGATCACACTGACGGGAATCCTTATTGCTACCAGTGCATTTGGGTATGACGACACTTCAAAGGAAAGAGGCAGAGGCGGCCATCAGGGCCCACCGCCGGAAGCCTATTGCGCGTGTGAAGGTAAAAGTGAAGGGGATACAGCTGAATTTACAAGCCCGCGTGGGGATACCGTAACCGGTACCTGTGAATATGATCGCGATGGCGAGCAACTCGTTTTGCGGCCGGACAACCCCCCGGAAGGCCGGCATGGCGGACGTTCGATGCGGGGTGATGATGAGTAATCATTGCGTCATTGCGACCATTTTTGAATAAAACTGAAGGTCATTTTCTCATGAAGAAATGTAATTTTCTTCATGAGAAATAATCATTCATTCAAAAAGCGGGCGCTTGAAAAAAATACCTGCAACTTTTTAAAAAAGAAGAAAATTATGACGATCAAACAAATCAGCGGGTGTATCGGCTGCGGCATATGCGTTCAGACCTGTCCCACGGATGTGATCCGCCAGGACCCGAAAACCAAAAAAGCGTTTATCAAATATCCGGAAGACTGCCAGATCTGTCATTTATGCCGGATGTACTGTCCGGTGGACGCCATTATCATCTCACCGGAAAAATCCATTCCGGTGGTGGTGTCATGGGGGTAAGAATGAACACCAATATGAATAACCATTTTTTCCGGCAGTCCATCGCGGTTTTTGCCAGTATCCCTTTGCTGATCTGGGCGCTGGAAAATGCCTTTGACCGTTCAATCCTTAAGGACACCAAAAACTGGAATTGCTGGATCAATATTTTCAAAGGAGTAGACGGGAAAATGAAGCTTGAAAAACAGCCATTCGATAGCTGGCCGGCCTGATGCGTTGTTCTGCATCGTGAGTACCGGAAATCGGTTGAGCGGCAATGAAAACCGTGGATAATCTCCTTTTGCCGGGGCGACAAACAGTTTTATATTGAACAGCAGATAAATTCATATTAGAAAAAAATATTACACTCAAACGGCAGACAAGCCTCTGCAAAAAGTGGGGCTCGCCTGCCGTTTTTATATTTTTACATTGTGACAAAATTAAAATGAACAAAGAAAACACGACCGACCACAATCGACCCTTTCTGCTGCTGGCCCTGCTGGCGGCATTTCCGCCCCTTTCAACGGATATGTATCTGCCTGCAATCCCGCTGCTTCAAAAATCCTGGCACCAACCCCTTGCCATGATCAATCTGACCCTGGTCGGCTTTTTTGTCAGCTACTGTTTTTTTCTCCTGATTTACGGACCCATTTCGGACCGGTTCGGCCGGCGGAAGCCACTACTCGCAGGGATCGGCATTTTCATTATTGCAAGTTTGCTATGCGCTTTCTCAGGCAATGTCATCAGCCTGATTGTCCTCCGTATACTTCAGGCGGCCGGGGCGGCCGCAGCCTCGGCCCTCGCGCTCGCCATCAGCAAAGATGTTTACAATGGATTTGAACGGGAACGAATTCTGGCCTACATCGGTGTTATCATGGCCCTGGCCCCCATGCTGGCCCCGGTAATCGGCGGATGGGCCATGACCTGGTTTTCATGGCACTGGATATTTGTTATCCAGGCAGCCATCGGAATGATTGCGTGGGTCGGCGTATTTCGGATGCCCGAAACCCTGAAATCCTTCTCAGCGGCTGGCGCCCTTCAAACCGCCGGGATTTACCTGCAACTGCTGCGCAATCGGCGCTATATAGGATTTTCCCTGATGATGTCTCTGGTTGTGCTGCCGCATTTTGCCTTTATTGCCGGATCAGCAGATATCTACATCACCCGGTTCGGATTGTCAGAACAGATCTTTGGCTATTTCTTTGCGTTAAACGCATTTGCCATCATGATGGGCTCTTTTGCGTGCACCCGCCTGCTGAAACCGCTGGGTGCACGGGGCGTTCTGACGGCCGGGTTTGCCGGAATTCTGGCGGGTGGCCTGGCCATGGCCACTGGCTTACTGCCCGGCCCATGGGGGCTGGCCCTGCCTATGGCGGTGATCTCTTTTTCATTCGGTCTCAGTCGTCCGCCGAGCAATAATTTTGTTCTGGAACAGGTTGACCGGCATGCCGGGGCAGCATCCTCGCTGTTGATCTTTATCTATTTCATGCTGGGCGCTTTTTCCATGTGGCTGATCTCACTGGACTGGGCAGACAAAATCCGCATCATTGGATTGCTGGGCATCGCATGCGGCGGCATTATATTGGGCATCTGGCTGTTGCTTCCCAAAACAATGACCGAAAAACGATCCGGCATCCGGGTGGATATGTAGTCGATGCTGAAAAACCCCATGCTAAAATATGGGGACCAATTTTTTGGGCCAGCAAGCCGCAATACAATCTAAAAAATAAAGACGCAAAAGTCTGGCTACCCACCGGATCAGCTTGCTGAAGTTCATTCCTGCTGCACTCAGGATGGCATTGACACGGTCTCCTTCAATACCTTTCAGACGGTTTCTATCCATTCTGTGTTCTCGCTTTAAATGCCCGATGCCCGGCTCAACCGCAGCCCGCCGCTTCATCCATCGCCACAGGCTCCTGGCTGTTTTACCTCTCCGAACCTTATCAACATGAACCTCAATTTCACCGTGGTAATCGTGACCTCGATATCCTCGGTCCACAAACACATATTCCGGTTTCTTACCTATGCGTTCTACCTGAGATAATGCACCGCTGAGAGTATGCCCATCATATGGATTTCCATGAAGAGCCATGGCTCCAACAAACCAGCCGCCTTTGCTTGTGGCGGCAACACTCACCTTGCAGCCAAACTCATATCGTTTATGGGCCTTCCCTTTGCTGATGCACTCGACTTCAGGGGCGTGGACACTGTAAATTTTGTTTTTTTCATTTTTTGTTCGATTGTGCACTCTTGTTGCAACATCCAGCAATGAAGCCAACTGATCATCTGGATCGGTCTTTTTTCTTTCAATGTCACGGATCACTCGACCAAGATACGTCTTTAGTTTCTTTGTGCATTTAGCCGCACGTTTCATCTGACGGGCATGGGCATATCGACTTTGTTTCGACAATAATTTTTTGGCATTACGGTTGTAATTCTGGCGAAGGGGGATGTTGCGTTCCTTTGCCGCACTGACAAGCTTTTGTCTTGCACGATCGTAAAGCCTTGCATCGGTCGGGAATCGAACCTCCTTTTCCTGAACTGTCGTATCCACGTTGACTCGTTTAAGCTGGCTTGATTTTACTGCCTTGAGTTTCAAACCAGCCTCAATCGTTTCCTTCAAAAGTTCTTCTGCACCTGATTCGCCAATCCGTTTTCGCCAGCGGGTCATGCTTGAAGCGTTGATGGGTAATTCATGTTCAAAATGGCTCATTCCACTCAAATATTGCCAGTATGGATTCTCTACCCAGGAAGAAACCACGGCGTCGTCACTCATGCTATGCGTGTATTTCAGGTAGTGAAGGGAAATCATTAATCGAGTGCTTACTCCGGGTCGACCATTATCCGGACAATAAGTGTCTCCGAATAATTCATCCATGCGGTCCCAGTCGATGACTTTTGCTAATTTGACCAAAGGATGGTTCGGATCGATGATTTTCGTCAGCTCTGGACGAAAGAGCTCCAACTGCTGATTCGTTTGGGGTGATTTTTTGGGCTTCATGCTAAAAAAATTGCAAGCTTTGGGTGGTTTGGGGTTAAAAAGATTGCAATTCTTATAGCATAAATTTAATAATTTATCCAATTATTTCTAATAGATATTGTATTTTTCAGCATCGACTATGTAAAATACATCGACCCGATTTATACACTCATGTCCGCTAAAAATTTTTTATCCACTCATAAGATATTGGATCCTTCTATTTTTATACGTGGGAATGCATAGCGATTGAAGTCTTAATCGACGAATATTGTTGCAATATTGTCTATTTTTATCGATATGGCGCACAGATAAAAAAATTTGCAATACTGTCGTTTTAACCATACCCATGACAATTGATTCTTGCCGAAATCTAAATTTTTTAAAGAAATTTATTTTTTATCCCATATTAAATTTTACCGGGCATTTGATATTTTGCCTGTTTTTTGTAGGTATAAACCTCACACAAAAATAAGGGTACACTGACAGACAAGCCCTTAAGTTTCTGGTAAATTTAACAAAATTTTTTCTAAGTGGCACGTTGCCGGTTCGCTTTATTCAGCAATGCTCCAATCTCAAATCAACCGACAATCCCATTTTAAGGAAACAGATTGTAAATTTGAATTTTAGGTCAGTTTTTTTCTGACTGTCCTAAGATTTTTAAGTTTCCGCCTGATAACCTTTGGGACCGATCAAGGTTGCGGTTACACCAATTTTATGAACTCATAATGATGTTTACTGATCAAGAAAAATCGTCGGTCGTAAGGAAGCTTGAAAATTTATTCGGTATTGTTGCCCTATAAATTGATTTAAATACAACAATTTACGCTCTTACCAAATAGTCAAAGGGAATGGCTAATATCTCAAAAGACACTTTGGGCCGATAGTATCCTTCCTGTTAGTGATGTCGAGATAATCCTTAATTGAAATGGAGAAATATTTATGAAAATGAGAAGTCTGATTTATTTATTAATGTTCTTTTTAGTAGGATATTCTTCGACAGCCAGCGCTGAATTGCTGATCAACCCCGCGTATGTTTACGGACAAAAAGAATCCGGGATTGAATTGTTTCTTGGCAATGCAGAGACAAAATATTCATTACCATTGGGGATGTTTGAAAAAAGATATAGTACCTATTTGTCCGGCTCATATATTTATGGATTTGGCAAACATCTGAATGTATTTGGAGCAACTGGTTTCTTGTTTGATGCATCTTTAGGAGGAGAGGGATATAAAACCGACGGCGACGGATTGGCTTTCGCGATCGGGCTTAAAGGCGAATACCCGGGCTTTAACTATAAAGATGCCGTATTCAGCTGGTATGCCCAGATTCTAAAAGCTGATCAGGATTTTGACGACGACATAGAAGGAGATCTCCTTGAAATAACAGCCGGTGTTATTCTGAAAAAAGAAATTTATAAAGGTATTATCGGATATGCAGGGCTGGAATACGTTGTGAACAGTGATTGGTATTCAGGCGGCATATCAGCGGAGTGGGAAGATGAAGATGAAGATTATTACGAAGATGAAGATGATGATGATGATATTTTCGCAACAATAGATGTAGACAGCGAAAGAAAAGACAAATTGGGAATCAAGCTTGGGTTAATCTTTCCGACAAAGAGATGTAATTTTTTCATTGATGCCGGACTGATGAATGAGCTGTCCATCAAGGCTGGATTGAATATCCCTTTTGGCGGGCCAACGTCTGTTTCAAGGACTGCTCCCGAGATGAACCAGTATGAGGTCAGCATCAAGGCCGCCCAACAAAAGCTCTATGATCTCGGATATGATCCCGGTCCCATGGATGGAATTGCCGGCGAACGATTCAGAAACGCGCTTAGCAAATTCCAGAAAGAATTGGGATTGCTTGAAACCGGAACACTGAATAGCGCTACTGAAAGTGCCTTGGGGTTAAAATAGGTCCAATCTTTCCAATAAAATTATCAATCTGAATTCTACGAAAAAAGAATTCGGCAGTTAGTATTTGGGTATACTTACGCTTGTTATATATGAAAGGAGCGTTAATGAAAAAAACAGATATAATACTGACTTTACTTGTAGTCATGACAGTGCTTTTGATGCCAGGGGCAGGGCTTTCCTGGCCGGTACCAAACACCGGGGTATCAAAATGTTATAATAATAATGATGAGATTCCATGTCCATCATCTGGAGAGCCATTTTATGGGCAAAATGGAAATTATTCATTCAAGAATCCAATGTCTTTCATCAAATTAGACCGAAAAGGAAGGAGTGTAGATGATAGGTCCGAATTTGCAGTTATGGTGAAGGATAATAGAACTGGGCTAATATGGGAGATGAAGCAGGATAATGACGGGATTAAAAATTACGCTAACCCGCATGATGCTGACAATATGTATAATTGGTATGACAGCAATCCGAAGACAAATGGTGGCTGTTCGGGCGATGATGAAGACGGCACAGATACGGAAGATTTTCTCAAAACTTTAAACGACGAGAATTATGGAGGATACTCAGACTGGCGTATTCCTGATATTAAGGAACTTGTTTCCATTATCGATTATGGCATCCAACATTATAGATATGGTCATTTAACTGTAGGACCTAAGCTTAACCCAACTTTTTTTCCCAATATTGTAGATACACACTGGACTTTGTCATCTACAACTGATGCATATGAGCCCAGCGGTATGTGGTGTATATCTTTAGGAAGCGGTGAAACATATACTCAGGGTAAAGGATATCGGTATTTCTACCATGTTTTAGCTGTCCGCGGTGAGCAGGTTTCGTCGAATTTTGTGAATAATCATAATGGCACAGTGTCCGACAAATCAACAGGGCTTATGTGGCAAGAGGAGGTAGCTCCAAAAACCTATGACTGGGAATCCGCTCTCTATTACTGTGAAAATCTTTCTTTAGCGGGGCGTACAGACTGGCGGCTTCCCACAGTGAAAGAGTTATGCAGCTTAATGAATTATAAGAATGATCCAGCTATTAATGAAAATTTTTCCCATAGCATTAATTCATTTACGTGTTGGTCTAGTACTACAAATGTTGATAATTATGAACCATATGCAAAGGCATGGTATGTAGCAAGCAATGGATTATTATATAAACGTGATAAGATGCACCTTTATTCTGTGAGGGCTGTTCGTGGAGGCTATCCCGGATTAGAGGATAACTTGACTATTGTAAGTCCCCCAGAATGCTCTCAATGGAATATAGGAGATGCCATGCCTATACGATGGGAAAAAGGGGTTCTTTCCGGTAAAGTCAAGATTTTAATTTCCCGAAAGCCGGGAAATCGGATAGAAATAGCGACTACAAAAAACGATGGAGCATATGACTGGACAGTTACCGGCCCTGGGTCAGATTACTGTATAATCATAATTCAATCTTTAGATGACTCAACCGACAAAGACAGCTCTGGGACTTTTTTCATCATTAGTTCAGAGGATGATTTTATAGACAATGATGATGATGGTTATACACCCGTCCAAGGTGATTGTAACGATAACGAGGCATCCATCCATCCCGGTGCCAAAGAAATATGCGGAGACGGCATTGACCAGAATTGTGACGGAAAAGATGACGACTGCCCCAATAACGCAACAGATAAAGACGGTGACGGATACACTGTTCAACAAGGTGATTGTAACGATAACGAGGCATCCATCCATCCTGGTGCCATAGAAATTTGCGGTGACGGCATTGACCAGAACTGTGATGGAAAAGACGATGACTGCCCTAATAATACAACCGATAAAGACGGCGATGGGTACACTGTTAAACAGGGGGATTGCAATGATAATGATTCATCTATCCATCCCGGTGCCATAGAAATTTGCGGTGACGGGATCGACCAGAATTGTGACGGCAAAGACAAAAAATGCCCAGGATCCGATGATGATGATGACGATGATGATGGTGATGATGATGATGATGGTGATGATGGTGATGACGAAAAAGCAGTGGGTTTTGGAAAAGGTGGCGGCGGATGTTTTCTTTCAAACCTTTAACTGAAAAAATTTACGCAAAAAAATGAACTCCAAATCCTATACAGTTTACTTTTAGAGGACTTCTTTATGACCATGAAAATAGAAAGAAAAAGAATTATCTGCTTACTTATGTTTATCCTTACAATATTTATCCTTTCTGGTTCAGATGCGGTATCTGAAGAAAACTATTCAATATATGACGCTCAAAAGGAATTGACTGAAAAGGGTTATAATGCAGGCCCGATAGATGGCATCATGGGAGAAAAAACACGACAGGCAGTGATGAGATTTCAAAAAGATAATGGGTTACCGGTTTCCGGCAATCTTGATATTGACACTGAGAACAAGCTATTTGGCATCGATGAAACCCATTCAACCACAAACTTTCTTGGTATTCAGACAGGCAATAAATCATTCGACAGCACTGGGGAACAGTCCGGCAGCACCTTTGACCATGTCCATCAATTTCAAAGCTTTTTCGAAGATGCGCCGATTTCCACCACTGTCTATATAGATTCGGGTTTGGATTACAGTGATTATGATGGTGGCAGTTTATTCAGCTTGGGATGCCGGGGCGGATATCCAATCGCCCCCAAAATAGAGGTCAATGCTGCGTTTAACCTGCTTTTTGCGGATTTTGATTACGGGGATTCAGAGTTTGGTATTTCTGATATCTATTTAGGCGGTAAATATAATCTGTATGACAAGGGCACAAAACTATCTGCCGGTGGTTTTCTCACCTTGCCCGTTGGAAGTGAAGACGTGGGCCAGGGTAACTTTAATTTTGGCGCTTATTGCGGTATGCGGCACCCGTTGAATGAAAAATATGTCATTACCGGTAATGCAGGGCTCTCGATTTTAGAACAGGCATGGGGTGACGATGAGACATCTTTTTCATTGGGAGGGGGTTGCATATATGCCCACAATGAAAAACTCAATCTGATTGGCGAAGTTTTGCTCAAAACGGGAATCGACTATATGATGGCCAGTGGCGGTGTGGATTACAACTGGAAAAACAACAACAAATTTCGGGGGGCGCTTGGCCTTGGTTTTGATGACGGTGCACCAAATTATCAATTATGGGTGAGCTTCCTTTTTTCTCAATTAATCTAAAATGTTAATTTATCATAAAGGCGGGTTACGGTGTTGCGGTAAGAAAATTGATATAATTCTATTCATTGTATTTTGAAGCATTCATAAATTAAATATTATATCCATTTTGGATTTTTTTGTCCAACTGCGGAACTCATAATTGTAAAATTAATTAAAAATCAGGAGGTTAATTTTGAATCGAACAATTATTCATATGATCTTTTTTATTATTATCAGCACAATGGTTTACGGATGTTCAACGTGTAACAGGTTGAATCGAAACGCAATGGATGTGCGTGTAACAAATGACCCGAATGTTGTTAAGGATTGTGAATATATACAATCTATATCCAAAAAAGAAATGAATTTTCTTAGTGGACTCAACTATGACACCTTAGAGTCGTGTACAAACGACCTCAGAAATCAGACAGCTAATTTAGGTGGTAATATTTTTTATATTGTTACGCAAAACGGGAACCCGGCATATGTATATATGAAGGGCGACGTGTATAAATGTAAGTAAATATTTAGGTAAATTTACGCAGTTGGTTAAAAAGTGACCGTCCAAGGTTATAACTTATGGTGATCGAATAGAGGGGGGCCTCACGGCCTCCCCCTCTCACACCACCGGACTTATGTGCTAGGTAACCGGCGGTTTCCTTAATTTTTTAACGTTATATACCTTTACTGCGACTCCGTATTTACCGGGAAATTCCATACTGTTCCCTGAACTAAGGATTCGGCCCGGTCCTTCGAGGGGATTCCTACTATGGTCTTTGCTGACTTATTTGGGACCCTCTCAGTGCTTCACAGTATTGAGAGTCTGATCGTCATTCAGAGCCGGAGACATCCCATGGTAAGACGTGACTGTTTCCCTCGGCCAGCGCCAGCGATCACTTCGGCGCGTAAAGGACTTGCACCTCCAAGCTTGGCAATTGTTTTCCTTAAAATAACGAGGTGACCTGGCAGCTTATTTAAAGGTCTGAAAGTCTAAAAAATCGGGCCAAGAAAGACCAGGCAAATTTATTTTTTAAAAAAACAATTTAAGGAATGATGCGATGATAAAAAAAATTTACTCAATTTTATTTGTTTTGCTAATGGTTTTCTTTATCGGTTGTGCAAGTATAGTAAGTAATTCAAATTATCCAGTAACTGTAAACAGTAACCCCGCAGATGCATTGGTGACAGTTAAAAATAAAAGCGGTGTTGATGTATATCGAGGTCCCACTCCTACAACTGTTACATTGTCTGCAAAAAATGGTTATTTTAGTTCTGCGAATTATTCATTTAACTTTGAAAAAGAAGGCTATTTGCCAAGTTCCGTCCCATTATCAGCTAATATGGATTCATGGTATATTGGAAATATTCTTTTTGGTGGTTTAATTGGTTTTTTAATTGTTGACCCTGCAACTGGGGCTATGTGGGAGTTAGATGAAACTGTATACGGGAATTTATCTCCAAACCCTGAATTTCAGGCAGCTATAAATGTTGAAGCGGTTGAGGAAATTGAAAAATCTGAAAGCATCCCCGAACAATTAAAGCAAGTAAAAGAGTTAAAGGACTCCGGTGTCCTTACAGATGAAGAGTATGAAGTAAAAAGAAAAGCACTAGTCGATAAATTGTAATTTTTGAATAATATTCTTAATGTGCATCAATCATTTTACATCTATACAGTCTTTTAAATCGAATGTTGATCTTAATAAGCGGATTAAATGAATCGGAGCAGTCAGTAAATTTTTAGATTCCGTTGACATGCGGAACGGATTATCAGAATAAATGACCGAAAATTTATAGTCTTCACTATCAAAATTCTGTTCACCAGTGTAACATACAATAGCTTGTACTAGGCGCAAAATTTCCGCCATCCGTCCACCATACCAATAGAATTCTGGTCGGTTAACTTGAAAATCCCAATATCAAAGATATCTTGTGGTCCCTGTAATTAACCGGGTTTCTGAGGAGAAAATCTTATTCAGAAACGGTTTCAAAGGAAACAACGACAACTTCAAGTTTTTCCGGGATGGGTTTGGGTGATTGTCCCAACTTGGTGGGCGCATACGCGATATTTTTAATAACGAATTCTTCTTCCGCACCAGCAGGGATATAATTGATGACGGGCTGCTGTTCCGCGCTTTTTCCTGTATCCGGCGGATTCACCCAGCTTCCGTCATATACATAGACATCGGTGCATGACAGGCAGTTACCGGTGACTGCCACTTTTTTGACATCCACCTCTCCGACATTTTTCACTTTTCCGGTTGCACAGAGCTCAAAACCGGTTTCCGTGACACTGTCAACGTAAAAATTATATTCTGAGATAACCACTTTTCCCTGTTTGGGTTTTTCACAGGCAACCAAACACACGATTAAAAGCATCATCACACAACAGATCGCAGTTTTGCGGAAGGGGATATACATGGCTTTCTCCTTAATAGAATACGAAGTTTGAGTATGACCGCGCTCATGACGAGCGGTCTTGAAATAAGTTAGAATTATAATAATTTAGCACTGAAAATAACATGACCCTATTTATCAATCAATAGTTAAAGTTGGATCAGACTGAGGGAACACGCCGTGTCCAAGTGCATTGACACAAAACCAGGGGGACTCTGCCCGGCGTCCTTTCTATTTTTTGGGTTGCCTGCTATTTTTCCCGGGTTTCAGGACTCATTTCAATGGTTTTTAGGATGACGCAAAAAAAGCGGGCCGGAAACCGGTCGGCGAGGAATTTCATGCGCCTGAAAGTCACTGGCTGTATTTTCGGTCAGGCCGGCTGAAGTGCCAGGTAAAAGAGAATTCCGAAAAAATGGGTGATGCTGCCGCCCAGTACAAACAGGTGCCAGATGGCATGATTGTAGGGGAGTTTTTCCCAGGCGTAAAAAACGACCCCGAATGTATAAAACAGGCCGCCCGCAAGAAACCACGCGAACATTCCGGCCGGAAGGGCTGTGAGCATGGGTTTGATGGCGACGATCGCAAGCCATCCCATGATGATGTAGATGACCACGGAAATGAATTGATATTTTTCCATATTGAACGCTTTAAATACAAGGCCTGCGGCAGCCATGGTCCAGATCAGTCCGAAAAGGGTCCAGCCCCAGGCGCCGCGCATGGCGATCAGGGTGGGCGGGGTATAGGTTCCGGCAATTAAAAGGTAGATGCAGGAGTGGTCCATGAGCCGGAAAAATTTTTTGAGTTTTTCGTGGGTGAACGCATGGTAAAGGGTGGAGGTCAGATACAGGAGAAACAGGGTGGCGCCATAAATGCTGAAACTGACAATGCGCCAGGCGTCTTTGTGCTGGCTGGCAAAAACCACCAGAATCGAGAGCGCGGCAATGCTGAGAATTGCGCCAATGCCGTGGGTGATGCTGTTGGCGATCTCTTCGCCCAGGTGATAGGCGGGGGTGGCTGTAGGGGCGGTCTTCCGTGAGCTGAAATTTTTCATTAACAGGCCATTGAAAAGTTTTTTGAGTTGACGGATGCAATTTGATATCTATGTTTGGTGTAAACAAATAAAGCGCTCCCGGCAAATGAATTTTTAGGCCCTTACCGATTATGTATTTAGCCCGAGAAATAACAAACGGACGGATCCGCTATTATATTCGCGAGAGTTACCCGGACGGCGACCTGATAAAGAGCCGGGACCTTTTTGACCTGGGGGCCCGGCCGGATGAGTACATCATTTACCCGGGCGGCAATGCCTGCTATTTTCATGAAGACATTCATCGCCAGCTGGAAGAAAAAGGTGTGGTGCCGGATGAAGAGGTACTGGAACAACTTTTCTGGCCGTTTTTGCGCCATGAAACCCGCCGGGTGATCGAAGGGTTTACGCATAAAAACAGTCCCGGACGGCGTCGTGAAACCACCAGAGAAGCCTGCTTGCGTTGTGAAACCACGTCGTTTCATCTGTTTGACCGGCGGCGGATGCATTACCTCCGGTTCGGTCAGCTGGACCAGTCCAAAATTATGCGGGCGCCCAAAAAAATTTACCGGCTGCTTCTGGACAAGTCCCGGGATGAGATTGAACAGCAGTTCCTGCAAATGGAAAATGTGCTGAATGCCAATGAAAAAAAGACCTATACCTATGTGATTTTTGATGTCCCCCGATATTTTAGCGGGGAGCTGGCGCGGAATTTTCCCCAGGCCCTGTCTCAGAAAAAGGTGGATGAATGTTTTCTGGATAGGGTTTGCCACCTTCACGCGGATGGCGGATTTTGGGCGGGAATGCCCCGAACAGATGCCTTGCACGAACATCTGGTGCGTTATGTGTGCTGGTTTTTTGATCATGATTACGCTGAAAGCCGCTATCTGGATCAGATGGTCTATGACTGGATGGCCCGGCACCGGGATTTCCGGCCGCCCCGTCCCCAGCCGTCCATGCCCCTTGCGGACGCGCTGTCGGTCATGGAAATCGAAGAAAAAGAGCTTGCCAACCTGACGGTAAAAAAGCTGACCCGGCAGTACCGGTATATGGCCCGAAAATTTCACCCGGATACGGGCGGCGGCCATAATCGGTTTATCCGCCTGAACCAGGCATTTGAAGACCTGCTGCGCACCGTGCGCACAAAGAGCAAATCCGGCGGATACCGGACACACAGGGGGTAGCGCATTATTATCCCTAAACTGAGCGTTTTCAATTTTGAACGGGAATTAAAATTTTTATTAAATCAAGGATGGTGGGCTTTTTTTAGCGTTCAAACATGAAAACCCTGTATCTGCGGCAACCTCGACAATCGCTCAATTCAGGTTATCATTTTTTCCGAAAATGCTATGTCAAAATTAAAAACACACCCTTCCCGTTATTCTGAACACTGCCGCCGCCGACGGACCGTCAACCGGATTTGTCACTGCTGCGGTGGTACCGCCGCGTTCTGCTGGACCTGCCGGTGCGGGTTTGCCATTTGTCAGGCATGCATGTATGAAAATCAGTGGGGCATGTCCTGCAACGGCATTACCTGGCAGTGTCCGGATTGCGGTGCCCAGAACGGATTTGGCAATCAGTAGCCGGTTTTGCCCCCGATAGCCTGAAAAAATGAGCATATGTTTAATTCTCGTATCCTTTCAAGTTTTTCCGCTTCGGATGAAATGTTTTTAAATCCAATAATAACAAGATATCTTTAAAACTTGACATGGAAATCGGGATTCCGGTAGTTTTAAATATAACAGGGTCTCATGATTATTCATTGCACCGACGTCTGAAGTTGAGAGAACATGCCCGCCTGATCTGTGCCACAACAGATTCTGATTGCTCTGCAAAAATTTTAACCCATGCCCTGGAAGTTTCCTGGAGGAACTATGACAATGACCTTTGCCACGGCAGGTGGTGTCTGTTTCGTTTTCATCCTGATCTATAACAATCTGGTCCGAAAGAAAAATCAGGTGGCCAATGCCTTTGCCGGAGTGGATGTGCTATTGAAAAAGCGTTTTGATCTGATCCCCAACCTCACCCAAGCGGTCAAGGGGTACATTCAGCATGAAACCGGCGTGCTCCGGCAGATTACCGCCATGCGCACTCGGGCCTTGTCCGGGACAATGACGGAGACGGAAACTGCGGATATGGACCGGGAGGTGACCGGGGCCCTTGGCAGAATCATGGCAATTGCGGAAAATTATCCGGATCTAAAGGCCAGTGATAATTTTTTGAATCTGCAGGCGTCCCTGAATGAAGTGGAAGAGCAGATTTCCGCGGCCCGGCGGTTTTATAATACTTCTGTCAAAGACTATAACAATGCGGTGGAAACTTTTCCCGCAAATCTGGTGGCCGCGCTGTTGCGTTACCGGAAAAAAGTCTTTTTTCAGGTGGATGCCGCCGAAGCACATCCGGTGGATACCAGCGCATTTTTAAATTCTTAAATGGATTGTTTCGATATGAAATAAGCGATTTTTACAAAAAGGAGCCGCCATGGAAGCCCTGGAAGCGTTTTATGACAAAGACCTGCTGCCGGAACTGGAAAAACTTGAAACCCGGCGGCTGACGGTCAAGAAGAAACTGAACCACGCCATTTTTCTTTTTGTCCTTCTCAATCTGGTGGTCTTTTTTGTTGCCGGGAAAATGGCCATTGCCGGCTATTTTTCGTTTATTTTTCTCGTCTGTTCCGGCATCCTTATTTTTTTCTTCTGGCATATCAAATATTTTCGCGATTACCACACCCGTTTCAAAGACGCGGTGATCCCGAAACTCATCTCTTTGGTGGATCTCCGGCTGCAATACAACAAGTTCGGCTACGTGCCGGAATCGGATTTTGTCGCCAGCCATCTTTTTAACGACACCCCGGGCGATTATTACGGGGATGATCTGGTGACCGCTACCTTGGGGGAAACTGCCATCCGGTTTTCCGAAATCCGGGTCAAACGGGTGGATGTGATCAAAACCCACAGTTCCGGCACCTCGGTCAACCGGACCAAACGGAGGGTCATCCCCATATTCAGCGGCCTTTTCTTTGTGGCGGATTTCAATAAACGCTTCAACGGCACCACGGTGGTGCTGCCGGATACGGCCCAGAAACTGTTCGGTGACTTGGGCCAGGCTCTTCAGGCCTTTAACGTGGACAACGGCCAGTTGGTCAAGCTGGAAGACCCGGAATTTGAAAAACTGTTTGTGGTGTTCGGCCAGGACCAGGTGGAAGCCCGGTACGTGCTGTCTCCCAGCCTGATGCAGCGGCTGGTGGAGTTTCAGAAAAAAACCGACAAAAAAATGCGGCTGTCGTTTTCCGCCTCCAAACTGTATGTGGCCATCCCGTTTGAAGAGACCCTGTTTGAGCCCGGTATTCGGGAAAGTCTTTTAAACATCGATCTTTATAAAAAATATTATGATGACCTGAAACTGGTGGCCGACATTGTG
Source organism: Desulfobacterales bacterium (assembly GCA_963675805.2). Classification (GTDB taxonomy): domain Bacteria; phylum Desulfobacterota; class Desulfobacteria; order Desulfobacterales; family Desulfosalsimonadaceae; genus SURF-3. Next base: position 522,154 of record CAXXNU010000019.1, read on the forward strand.
GAGGAGCTGAATCTCAATACCCGTATCTGGACTCGATCGGGCCAGGAGACACCGGATTCCGTGGCATCCACCAATGTGGCGGCCGCAGGCATTTCAGACGCGGAACCGGTGGTTCGCTCCTATGACGGGCCCGGGTCAAAAAAACGGTATACGGAAGAAGAGACAAAAGCCCTTTTTAAGGATTTTGTCCGCCAGGCCGAACCACGTCTTAAAACCGCCAAGCGCTGGGGAAAACGGGTGGCTGCGGTGTTTTTTCTGTTGATCGGCCTGCCGTTTTTACTGTCCGGCAGCTACACCGCCGGGCTGATTTTTCTGGCCCTTGCCCTTTTTTTTGCGGCCGGCGGCTTTTTGGATGCCACAAAGGAAAAACTGGCCGGTACCGTGATTTTTATCACCGCCGGCATTCTGATCGCCTTTTTCGCCTGGAAAGGCCACCAGACCAGCCTGGCGAGCACCACCTGGCCCACGGCCGGGGGGAAGATCATCCGGTCGGAAATCGAACGATCAGAAAACAGTTCCGCATCACAAGATACGGACATGGCCGCAGATGTTCCTGAATACGCGAAAATATCCTATGAATACACGGTGGGCGGCAAGCGCTATGTATCCAATAAAATTTCTTTTTCCGTGTTTACCACCAATCCGCGACAAGTGGTTGCTCGATATCCCAAAGGGAAAACCGTCCGTGTTTACTATCATCCTGAAAAACCGAATCAGGCGGTGCTGGTGCCGGGAGCGGCGCCGGCGAATTATGCGCCGTATATCTTTGCCGGGGTTTTTATCATGCTGGGGGCCGGACTTTTGTCCATGCTGCGCCGGCAGTCCAAAGCCCTGGGAAATGTTTAAACAGAAAGGAGAAATTCCATGAGCGGATCGGAAGCAAAGCCGGCAGTATCCCGTCCCAAAGGTGTTACCGGAAAGAATCTCGGTGTTTTATCCCTGGCCTTGTTTGCGGCCGCCCTTCTTTTAATGGCATGGGCCGGATATGAAATGAAGAGAGCCCTTGAAACCCTGGACTGGCCCGAGACCCAGGGCACCATCACATCTTCCGGAGTCAGAAAAGAAATTCGGCGGGAATCCGGCGCCGGCAGCCGCCAATCGATCACTTATTATCCTGAGATAAGGTATGCGTATCAGGCAAACGGCCGCAGTTATACCGGTTCGAAAATAAACATCGGCGGAAAAACCGGGGGCATGGAGTGGCTGGCCCAGCGGACGGTAAAAAAATATCCGTCCGGTAAAAATGTCACCGTGCATTACCGTCCTGACAATCCATCAGAAGCGGTGCTGAAGGCGGGAATTGCCGGCAGCTCGATTTTTATGCTGCTGATGGGGGTTGTGTTTTTGGCGGCCGGTGTATCGTGCTTTCGGGCATTTTTAAAAAACCGCAACCAGCAGTCAATGGCTGCGTAACGTTACTAATACCATTATTTTTTTCAGGAGGGGGGCATGGAGAAAATTTCAGGAAAAATAATCAAAAATTTTTTTACCGGTTTTATTTGTCTTTTTGCCGCTTTGCTGATGCTGACAGCCAATGGCTGCGGCAGTGGGGGCGGTGGCGGTGGAGATGACGTGGACGATGATCAGTTCTCCGGCGGTAACGGAACCGGTGCGGATAATGTCGTTACGTTCTGGCAGTATTACGGCACGCTGAACGCCGGCGAGGTCGGTCGCAACGAGGCAGTGGATATCGCTGCAGATGGCGGCTATGTTGCGGCGGGGAATAAATCATCGGACTTTAATCCGGAAAATAATGACTATTTTGTGGTGAAAACCAGTGCTGACGGGCTGGAAGAGTGGCGCTTCACATCAGCTGAGCCGGGTGATCAGACCCTGATGGACGTCGCGTCTACCCCGGACGGCGGCGTGATTGCCGTTGGGTACACCGGCTCCGGAAGCACGCGGGATGCCCTTGTGGTCAAACTGGATGCCAACGGCACGCTGCAATGGTCAAAAACATATGATGCGGGAACCTCTGAATCAGATGAGGCCCATGCGGTGTGCGTGCTCTCAAACGGGTATGCCGTCGGCGGCGGGGGATTTCATGAGATTATCACCGGCGGCGGGAACCCGTTTAACGTTGATGACCTCAGATTTTTTAAAATCGATGTCAACGGCAATAAAATAGAGGGCTCCGACCGCTTTTATTCCATGCCCGGATGGAGCCGGGCTTATGCCATGGCAAGAGCCCGGGATAACGGGTTTATCCTTGCCGGCATGGCACCGCAAAACAGTGTTTTTATCGTGCGTCTGGATGAAAACGGGGATGACGTATGGAACGGAATTTACGGCAGTGGAATGGCCCAGTCCGTCTGCCAGTTGCCTCCCCCGGACAACGGATTTGTGATTGCCGGTGTGACCCCGCCGTTTGCGGACGAAGAATCAGATGTGCTCGTTCTCAAGGTGGATGAAAGCGGCACTGAACGCTGGCATAAAGTTCTTGGCGGGGCTGAGCGGGATATGGGGTACGGGGTAACCGCAACACCGCAAGGGGATATTCTGGTGGTCGGGGAGACCCGATCGTTTAACAGTGTTGACGGTACATGCGATTTTTATCTGATTAAACTGGATAAAGAGGGCACTGTCATCTGGCAGAAGGTAAAGGGAATGTCGCCGCAAAACTATGAAACCGCCTACGATGTCAGGGTGACTTCAGACGGCGGGTTTGTTGTGGCCGGCTCGGCCCAGGCCATGAACATGCTGGCCAAATTTGATAAAAACGGGGATACGATTACGCTGGGGGACATGGATTTTACCTATACCGTCAGTGAAACCAGCGGGCTGATTAACATGGCCAATGCAAGAGTTATCGCAAGCGTTGCAGCGGAAATGATCATGCTGCCGTTTGAGCTCGGTGCTTTTTCTTTGGATCTTTTTATTGATACCTTAAACAACATTCCGGCCGGTGATTTGTGCGACAGCGGCGGTACGTATGCCTGGAACCGGCCGCCTGCCTTGCCGGTGGGTGCCGGTGATGGGTATGTGGTCGCTTTTTCAGGATGCAAAAGTGATCCGTCCGGAGATGACCCGTCCACATACAACGGAACCATCGCGCTGACGGTGGAAGCTGTTTCCGGGGATATCACGGGCGATGATTATGACATCCGGGTGACAATTGATCCGGTGGATCTGGTGTTCACCGATGATGTCGGGGATACGTCCATTGACGGCGGCATGGCCTATTCCAGAATATCCACAGGGGGCAATGTTGCGGAGCGGGTGGCGTCCGACGGGAAAAATCTGGGTTTTGAAGATGATACCGGCACGGAGACCCTCACGCAAATGGATGTAAGTGCCACCCGCAGCCGGAACGGCAATTTTACTGTTGGAAATTCCGGCCAGTACGCGATTATCGACACGGCGCTGATTACCGGCCCCTTAACCGTAACGGTTCAAACAACCGTTTCCGGAACCGATGGTGACGAACCAAAAGAGGGAAAGCTGAAAGTCGCGGCCCAGGACGGCAGCTACCTGACCATGTCCCTTTCCGGCGGTGATCTGACCGTTGATGTGGATACGGACAATGACGGCGAGGTTGACGGCACGTTTTCCGCGGAGTGGATGGACCTGGATTGATTTTGCCTGAACTGAACATTTTAGGATTACATCATTTTTAAACCACAGAGGCCACGGAGATCACTGAGAAAAGACCTTGTCTGTTTTCCTCTGTGATCTCCGTGATCTCCGTGATCTCAAGTGAGCATCGCGAACGGGTGGTTTAACTATTTTTTGCGGATCGCTGAGTAGTTACTGAGATTTTAAAAATACCTCTAAAATCCTTCTGGGATTTTTCCGGCGTGCGGCTAGAGTCTGATTTTAAAAAGACTTGCCGCGGTGTTACCGGCGATGTTTTCCAGCGCGTCTTCGGAAAGCCTGGCGGCTTTTAAGGTCTTGAGTTCCCGGTCCCAGTTGTAGGGAATATTCGGAAAATCAGATCCGTACATGACGCGGTCGGACCGGTAACGGGTGAGGTCGATTCGCTCATCATTTTGCCCAGTGGGAAAATAATCCGCCAGCACCATGGTGGTATCCAGCCACAGGTGGTCGTATTTCTCAATCAGTTTCCGGTATTGTTCGGTTTCGTCAAATCCTAAATGGGGAACACAGACCCTGAGACCCGGGAAATCCCTTAACACGTCCTCCAGTTTGTCCGCGCTGCACAGCGCATAGGGGTCGCAGGCATAGGCCGGGCTTTTGGGCTCGCGGCCCACATGCATGACCACCGGTTTGTCATTTTTCCGGCAGCAATCGTAAAGACAACTCATTCTATCTGAATTCATGTCAAAACACTGGACATGGGCATGCAGTTTCAACCCGCCCAACCCGGCATCAAAGGCTTCCTGCAAAATAGTCTCCGCATTATCCTCGCCCGGAAAGACAGTGGCCATGCCGGTAATCCGGTCCTCAAATTCTGCGCATTGATGCGCCATGTAGTGATTGAGCTGCCGGGCAATGCCGGGCTTGTGTGCGTATTGCAGGGCCACAACATGTCTGACCCCCCGGGACAGCAGAAAATCAAATATACCGGATGTTTTTAACCGGTATCGGATATGCCAGGCGTGGGTGTCAAACCATTTCCAGATGGCGCTAAAAACAGCACCCGGGAAAATATGTACATGGCTGTCGATCACCGGGGGGAGCCCGGAAGGCACGGCAGCGCCTTCCGGATCTTTGATGGTGCGTTTGTCAGGCTTTAGCATATTATTTTCTTTTATCGTCGGTTCTGTGGGAATTTCGATTTTATGAGTCTCCGGCATTATTTTTCCTTTTCATAATGCTCCAGGGCCATCTCCAGAGTTTTAGGCGCGTAAGTCAGTTCTTTTTTCTTTTGTTTTTTGGATTTTTTCGACTGGGCAGCGGCCATCGGTTTCTCCTTTCATGAATGTCGTAAGGTGAAGGAAGGGCGGAAAATAAGTTTGTTTATACCATTTATTCCACTGATACACCAACGGGCAATTTTTGGTCAAGGTTTCGGCGTTGGTCGCAATGATCGCCTGTCCCGGCATAAAAGAAAGTTGACTTCACGCGGGTATTTTGTGATGACAAAGAAGGAGATAACACCTTTAAGTATTAAACAATCCGGTTTGCCGAAGAAAATGACTTTGGAGGAATGGAATGGATCAGTTGATTAAAATTATGCCCTGTCTGGATATGCAGAACGGGCGGGTGGTTAAGGGCGTGCATTTTGTGGACATCAAAGACGCGGGAGATCCGGTGGAATGCGCCCGGGCCTATTGCGCGGCCGGAGCGGATGAGCTGGCATTGCTGGATATTACCGCCACCGTGGAAGGCCGGGCCACCATGTTGGATGTGGTCCGGCGCGTGGCAGCGGTTACCACCGTTCCGTTTACGGTGGGCGGCGGGATCTCCGATGTGGCGTCCGCTGAAAAGGTCCTGGCCGCAGGGGCGGATAAGGTGTCCACCAGCAGCGCCGCCTTTCGGCAACCGGACCTGATTTCGGGACTGGTGAAAGCCTTTGGCGCGGACAAGGTCACCGTTGCCATTGACGTGGATCAGAACCCGGCCATGGCGTCCGGCTATGAAGTTTATATTGATGGGGGCCGCACGGCCACGGGAACGGATGCCATTGAATGGGCCAAACAGGTTGACGGGTTCGGCATCCCCGTAATTTTGCCCACCAGCAAAGCGGGTGACGGGGCACGTACCGGTTATGATTTGCCCGTGATCCGTGCTATCAAAGATGCGGTTTCCGCGGAAGTGGTGGCCTCGGGCGGGGCTGGAGAGCTGTCTCACTTTTATGATGCTGTGGACGCCGGGGCCACCATTTTGCTGGCGGCGTCCGTGTTCCATTTCGGCACCATCGGCATTGGTGAACTGAAAGACTATCTCAAGGGCCGGGGGGTGGCAGTGAAGTAGATTTTGCCGGCGGGGGGACCTGCAGTCCGATGTCGTTCAATTAAGCTATATGCACAGGGGGTTCTTCCCGCCCCTACATTGACACATCTTAAGTTGATGATATTGGGAAGCCGGTGTGTGAAAATGGCGACGAATCGTCATCCGCATAAAAATCAAATCCATCAATTTCCTGATGAATTCGGAGGAACCATGGCCGCAAAAAAGAATGCGAACAAGACCCCAAAGAGCCGGCAAACCAACAGGAATGCACCGGAATACACCAATCCCAGAACCGGCATGGAACTGGAGGACGTGAAGCAGGATTTGGCGGAAAATCTCCTCTATGTGCTGGGTAAACCCCCGGCCCTGGCCACCCCCCATGACTGCTATAAAGCGGTGGCCTACAGTGTGCGCAACCGCCTCATGAAACGGTGGATCGCGTCCACGGAAAATTTTTTAAAATCCAAAACCCGGGCGGTGTGCTATTTTTCCGCGGAATTTCTGATCGGCCCCCAGCTTTACCGGAACCTGATCAATCTGGACATGGTGGCCACCATGAAACAGGCGGTCAAGGAGTTCAATCTGGATTTAAACCAGATTATTGAGGAAGAACAGGAACCCGGGCTGGGTAACGGCGGACTTGGCCGGCTGGCCGCCTGCTACATGGAGTCCCTGGCGACCCTGGGGGTTACCGCGGTGGGATTCGGTATCCGATATGAACACGGCATGTTTCATCAGAAATTTCATGACGGCTGGCAGGTGGAGCTCACCGACAACTGGCTGCAACTGGGCAACCCCTGGGAAATTCCCCGTCCGGACCGGACCTATCCCGTAAAACTCGGCGGATATACGGAATTGTATGATGACGAAAGCGGCGCCCGACGGGTCCGCTGGATTCCCGGCCGGACCGTGAAAGGCATGGCCTATGATCTGCCCATCCTGGGATACCGGTCAAAAACCGCCTGCATGCTGCGTTTGTGGAAGGCGGAGGCCACGGAGTCCTTTGATTTTCAGGATTTCAATCTTGGGGATTATTACGGGGCCGTGGAAAGCAAAGTGGCTGCGGAAAATATCACCAAAGTGCTCTATCCCAATGACGAGCAGATGCAGGGAAAGCGGCTGCGCCTGGAGCAGCAGTTCTTTTTTGTGAGCTGCTCCCTTCAGAACATGATTGACATGCATCTGCTCAAAGAAAACACCCTGGACAATTTTTACGACACTTACGCGGCCCAGCTCAATGATACCCATCCGGCGGTTGCCATTGCCGAACTCATGCGTCTTTTGGTGGATGAACACCGGATGGATTGGGAAAACGCCTGGCACGTCACCTGCAACACGTTTTCGTACACCAATCACACCCTTTTGCCCGAAGCCCTGGAAAAGTGGCCTGTGCCGCTCTTCCGGGAGGTGCTGCCCCGGCATTTGGAAATTATTTATGAAATCAACCAGCGGTTTCTGGATGATGTAAGAAATACTCACCCCCAGCACAGCGGCCGGATCGGGGAACTTTCCCTCATCGAGGAAGCCGGAGAAAAATATGTGCGTATGGCCAATCTGGCCTGCGTGGGCAGTCATGCCATCAATGGCGTAGCCGCGCTGCATACGGATCTGTTAAAAAAACATACCCTGAACGCATTTTACACGCTGATGCCGCAGAAGTTCAGCAACAAAACCAACGGCGTGACCCCGCGACGGTGGATGGCCCTTTGCAACCCGAGATTGGCCGGCCTTTTGAACGACTGGGTCGGCGACGGATGGCTCAAAGACCTGGAAAAATTGCGGGAACTGGAAGATTTTATTCACGATGAAAAATTTTTGTCCCAGTGGTGGCTGGTCAAACAGAACAATAAACGCCAGCAGGCGGAATATGTGTTTGATAAAACCGGGGTGACGCTGGATACCAATTCCATGTTTGACGTGCAGGTGAAGCGGATCCATGAATACAAGCGCCAGCACCTGAACCTCCTGCACATTCTTACTCTGTACAACCGGATCAAAAAAAATCCCGGACTGGCCATTGCCCCCCGTACGTTTGTGTTTGGCGGAAAAGCTGCCCCCGGCTATTACATGGCCAAACTCATCATTAAGCTCATTAATTCCGTGGCCGAAGTGGTGAATGCCGATCCGGACGTGAAAGAACGGCTCAAGGTGGTATTTGTCCGGAATTTCAATGTAAAGCTCGGCCACCGGTTGTATTCGCCCGCGGATTTATCCGAGCAGATTTCCTTGGCCGGCAAAGAGGCGTCCGGCACCGGCAATATGAAATTTGCCATGAACGGGGCCCTTACCATCGGCACCCTGGACGGGGCCAACGTGGAAATCCGGGATGCGGTGGGGGCTGAAAATTTTTTTCTGTTTGGTATGAACGCCCAGGAAGTGGCGGAATGCAAAGCCGCCGGATATGTGCCCCGGGAATATTATGATTATTATGAAGAGCTCCGGGAAGTCATCGATATCATCGGGTCCGGACGCCTGTCCCGGGGAGACCGGGATTTGTTCGCCCCCCTGGTCCATTCTCTTCTCAACGAGGACCGTTTCATGCTCATGGCGGATTACAAATCCTACATTGACTGTCAGGAAGAGGTGAACCGGCTATGGGCGGACCAGAAAGAATGGACCCGCCGATCCGTGCTGAATGTGGCGAGAATCGGCACGTTTTCATCGGACCGGGCCATCCGGGAATATTGCCGGGATATCTGGAAAATTGAGGTGCCTTAAACTGCTGCGCAGTCTAATAACTTACAGATTTGTCTGTTTTTCGGAAAACCTGCATATAAAAATGTTCTGCCACCGGCACTGTAATGACAGGGTCCATGGGCACGACTTCCTTCAATTCCTCGGCAGACCATCTGGATGCCAGGGGCGGGCCAAACGGGGTTTCTTTTTTTTCGATTTCCACAATTGCCAGGCGCCCGGCCGGCTTCAGGATACGCTTGACCTCGTTTAGGTAATCTGCCATCTGATTTCGGGAAAATGTGTGGATAACTGTTGATATATACACTATATCAATGCTGGATGGGGCAAATGGAGTTGGGCGGGTGATGTCGCCCTCAATGACTTCCAGGTTGGGCGGCAGTTGCTCATTCTTCAGGGTATTTATGAAATTTGTATCCTTGTCCATGGCCCAGACCTTGCCGGAGGGGCCGGTTTCGGCGGCAAACAGTTTTGCCATATACCCGGTGCCGCAGCCTGCATCAAGAATGAGCTGGCCGGGATGAATGGCCAATGCATCCAGTATCCGCTTATTGTCCAGTAAGCCCTGGGTGAATTTGGCGTAAGCGTTCACAGGGCACCGCACCTGACTTCTTTTCGAATACTTGACGTACTACAAGGACGTCTTCGTGTCCGGTGCCTCAAATCTTCAACATTTTGTAAAGGCTTACAATCCCGTGGTCTATGAAAAATTGAAATTTTTGACCCCGCTATCGGATGCAACTTAGGCGTGTGCAATGGTTTCTCCCTTGCATACTTTAGCAAGGGAGTTTGAAAGATTGGCTTTAATTTCGTTGATATTTAAATTAATCATGGCCATATAGGAGGTCATAATCCTGGTCATGTCAATCATAAAGGCTTAAGTTCTTGCCTGGTTATTATGCTTTGGCCGCACTCTCATGAGCCTCCGTAAGCCGGGCTTCAACATACTTTACGGCATCTTCATCATATTCTTCAAGATCAAAGCAGATGGCGTCTTCGCCCAGAAGGCCTTCGGGCACAAAGTCGCCGGTTTCGTCCGGATCCGTGATCAGTTCGCCGTAAAAACAGACCGACAGCCACCGGGGGTCATCTTCGATCACATCCACCATGGCAAACAGGGGCTTATCCTTCTGGTTTTCATGCTTTGCCCGTAATGAATAGGTGAGTCCTTCCCGGGCCACAAATTCAAACACAATGCCAGGTTTTGCCTGCAAAAAATCTTTTAACCGGATAAAAATGTCTTTGTTTTTTTCCGGAGAATCCGGCCAGTTTTTAGTAAATTGCTCAACTTCCGCTAAGACGTCGTTCATTATTTCTCCTAACTGATTAATAAAAAAGCCAGTTTCAAGGCGTGCAAGTGAGTCATCAATTCGGTGTACTGCTGGTACGTCGAATTGATGACTCATGCAGCGCAACACAGAAAATGGCCTTTTTAATTTGCCATCAATCAAATGCCATATTTGTTTTCCACACTTCCCACACCTTGCCTACCAGATCAACACCGGGCTTCAGGGTTGCCTTGCCGGGCTTCCATCCGGATGGCGTGGCTTCCGTGCCTTTGCTTTCCCGCACCAGCTGAAATGCCTGAATCTGACGCAATGACTCGCTTACGTTTCTGCCCACCGGCGGGGACAGGACTTCAAACCCCTGGATCACTCCGTCCGGGTCAATGATGAAGCGGCCCCGGGTATCCACGCCGCCATCGTTGTCATAAACCCCATAGAGGGTGCCGACTTTGCCGCCAGCATCCGACAGCATGGGAAAGGGGACCCCGCCGTCCACCATCTTGGAAATTTCATGATCATTCCACATTTTGTGAACAAATACGCTGTCAATGCTCATGGAAAGGACCTGAACGCCGAGTTTTTCAAATTCAGAGTGTTTTTCAGCAACTGCTGAAACCTCGGTTGCTCAGACAAAGGTGAAGTCACCCGGATAGAAACAGAGCACCACCCATTTCCCTAAGTATTCAGATAGGTTGACGTTGACGAATTTGCCTTTAAAATAGGCGGGCGCGGAAAAATCCGGCGCTTTTTGACCGACTTTTATCATTTTATGAATCTCCTTTGGTTGGGTTTCTGTTATGGTTTCTGCCTTTTCCGCGGGTTTTTCTCCCACCGGTCCGCCAGTGGGCCGGGCACATCCAGGTTTGAAATCTTCAGGCATGTTGTTCTCCTTCGGTGAAAAGGTTGTTGGTTACGCCAGTTTTTTTCCGGCTCCGGGTCCCGGGGCCACGCCGTAGATTTCGTCGATTTTCAAGATTACCGCGCCTTTGGACTTTAACGGGAATCCCGATTTGTTGCCCATCTCTTCAATCCATTTGGCGGTTTCTTCAAAACGGGGGCCGGATGTTTCAACGGTGACCGTGCCTTTGATCTGATAGCCTTCGTGGCCCTCCCAGTAGGTCAATGCGACTTTGGGATTGGCCTTGATGTTGGCCAGGGTTTTGCCAAAAAACTGGTCGGAAATCAGCACGGTCTCATCATCAATGATTTTTTTAGCACCCACCGGCACAGCGTTGGGCGTTCCGTCAGCAGTCGCGGTGGCAAGCACGGCGGTGGGGACTTTGGTGAACACTTCCATCATTCGCTCGGTCATTTTTGCCATAAGCAGGGTTCCTCCTTTTTTTGTTGATAGTTGATAAACGTTAAAAAAGTATAAAAATCAATTGGGTGTCTGATAATGCCGTCTGGCCATTATGGTTGAGCATTTTTTTTGGGGCGGTGTCTCACGCCCAGATGGGATCGCTTCCGAACTGCCGAAACCACCGTTCTCTGTCAGATATGTATTTATCCACTTCCTTCCGGGTGAAAGAATACTGGTAATGATCACAGTAATCCAAAAGGGTATGGTAGGCGTGAATGATTTCTCTTGATTTTTTTTCAGCCATGTCCGGTGTTGCGGAATTTTTGTCCGGATGCCATTTTTTTAACAGGGCATGATAATTTTCCCTGATCTGGTTTCGGGTGGCCGCTTCCGGAAGTTCCAAAATTTTCCGGGCCCGGGTAATGACGTCAAAATGCGATTCCATCTCGTGCATTTCATCTTTTCTGATAAAAAAAAGTGACGGGTGTCTTTTAAAATTATAATGTAACAACGACCGTGAAGGAGTTCAATCGCAAAATTGAGTTTATGCTTAAAATAAAGCAAATACTATCGACGGGCAAAACTCGCAGTGGATCAGGATGACCGGACACGCCGCTCGGGGAGAAAAAAAACCGGCCGGGGCAGTTACTTAGAAGATCGGATAATCTTCAGAGGAACAGGAGGGAGGGGGTATCATTCCACTGGCTGCACTGTATGGGGGGCATTCCGGATGGCCCTGCATTGTTTTTTTTTGCCGGTTTTGTCCTCAGCCTTATTCCTCCTCGCCCCTTCTCACAACCCATATTCCGCCCGCTCAATCAGCTCTGTCTGGATTTCTTTGTTGAGCATGGTAAAATACGCATTGTATCCGGAAATCCGCACCATGAGGTGTTTGTAGTTTTCCGGATGGGCCATGGCGTCTTTTAACGTTTCCGATGTCACCACGTTGAACTGGAGCTGCATGCCGCCCATGTCAAAATAGGTTTTCACATAAGACGCCATGATATCAACGCTTTTTTCCCGGCTGTCTTCGGGGCTTAAGTTCAGCTTCACGTTAAAGGCGATATTGTTGTCCATGTATTCCGGGTCGAGCTGGGCCACGTCCCGTATATTGTCCAGAAAATTGGTTGATGCCGATGGATGGGGGGTAAGTCCCGGAGTGAAGGCCTTCCCGCGGCGGCGGCCGGAGGGAAGTGCCCCGGAAAGGGACCCATAAGCCACATGCTGGGACATGGACCAGAAACCGGTCGTGTATTTACCGCCGCGAAAATTGGTCAGCCCGGCGTGAACGCTGTGAACCATGCCCGCCACCCGGTTGGCCATGGCAACCGCCGCCGGATGATTGGAGCCGAATTTGGGCACTTTTTTCATGATCAGGGTATGCAGGGCCGGATCATTTCCAAAATCGGCGTCAATGGCCGCCTTCAGGCGGGCAAATGAAACCGATGGGTGATCAAACACCAGGGTTTTAATGGTCATCAGGGAGTCTGTTACATCCGCGAGACCGATATTGGAGGTACCGGACGTATTGTACCTGGCGCCGCCTTTGGTGACATCGCAGGCGTTTTCAATGGCGCCGTCCATCATGGCGGACAGCAGGGGCGTGGGCCGGTATGCGGCATGGGCATGGGCCAGCATATCGTTGAGCCGGGCCGCCTGGCGGATGAGAAATTCCGTCTGCACCGCATATGCATCGAAAAAGTCATCAAATTTGTCAAAATCACCGTTCTCAATGATGCCGGTGGCGGGTCCCGGGTCCCAGTTCATGAGGGGATGGGTCCCGTTGTTTAAGGCCATTTCCAGGGGTGCCACCAGATTAAACAGGATGGAACCGGTATGCCCCATGTGTTTTCCTGAAATGGACGGTTCCACGCATCCGGTGGCGGACCAGTCGCGCATGTCCGCCACGGGATAATTGTGTTGGTTGAGCGCGTTAAACACGGCCTGGTCATTGTGCAGGGACGGGGTCCCTGCAGTGATGATATTTACCTCGCACAGGCGTTTCAAATACCGGTCCGAATTCACTGCCGGATGGAACCGGGCATTGACATTGACGTCCCGCAGGCCCAGCATTTCTGTACATTTAAGCATAATGTAGGTCATGTCGTTTACCGCATCCCTGCCATCCGGCGTCATGCCGCCGATGGTGAGCGCCTGAGTGGAGGATGCGCCGCCGAACAGATAGTTTCCGATATCCGGAGACAGGGGCAGGTGGTCGGAAAATCTCAGAAACAGGCTTCCCACAAGTTCCACGGCATGAATGATATAAGCCGCCCGGGCTTCCGGGGTGGTCAATTTTTCCATGTCAGCGGCCAGAAACGGCTGGAGCAGCTGATCCAGCCGGCCAAAAGAAAATCCAGTGTTGGCGTTTTCCAGATTCAGTGCTACCCAGGCAATGTTGAGCAGGATGACGGCCTGGTGAAGTGTTTCGGGCGGATGGGCGGCAATCTTTTCGCAACTGTTTGAGATGGTGATGAGTTCCCGCTGCCGCCGGGGATCAGTTTCCGATCGTGCCTGAAAGTCCGCGGTTTTGGCGAGATTTTTGGCGTAAGCGCTCAATCCCTCGAGACAAAGCGCCATGGAGGTCAAGGCGTTCTCCCGATCTTCTGTCAGGTTCGGGTCTGCCCGCCGCCGGTCGATATCCGCGGTAATACCGGCCACGCCCTTTGTCAGCAAGGTTCTGAAATCCGGCACCGTGTGGGAGATGCCCACAGATTTCCAGACAAAATAAGCAACCCAGCGTTCCTCGATTTTCTGGCAAAGGGGATACCCATGGCGGGTGCGCACCCATTCCCGGAAATTGCGGTGCGCCCAGAAAGGGAAAATGTCATTGTGCAGCGTGTGCGCGGTTTCCGGTGAGATGGCGTAAGGGTTGAGCAACCGGTGGTCAATGGAGCCCAGTTCTCCCCACACAAGAGTGCCCTGGGCGTCGGGGTAGACAATGACACCGATGGTGTCATTCGTGGTCGTGGTGCCGGGAATCAGATCATTTTTCCGTATGATCGGTTTTTTGTGCGTCATGAGATATTGAAACGCCTGGCCCTGCCGAATTTCCGGCACCCAGTCGTTGCCTTGCGCATCTTTTTCAAAACCGTTTTTCCGGAACCATTGGGTGAGGATGGCGGCGCGCTCCGGGCAGATTTCCGGCTTAATGCTGAAATAATCTTCATGAAATTGTTTCAGCCGGGGGAACGCATCCAGGCTGAGCCCGGAGAGATAAGGGTCGGTCAGATATAAGACACCGGGGTCCACACCGGTAGCAATCCCGGGGCCGCTGTCCGGCGCAGTGATCCGGCAGTCACGCCGCCGGCGGAGTTCGTCGCAAAGGGCGGGTTTCTGCTGGTCGTAGATCCGGATTCTTTCAGACAGGTCTTTCCGGCGGGCGGCTTCCATCATTTTCCGGTGGCGGCCGCCCATGAGCAGGGAAACATAATAGTTGAACAGCTGGAGACAGGCCAGGTTTCCGTCCAGGATCATGCGGTTTTTTAAAATTAGGCCCAACAGTTCATTGGGCGTCACCTGTAGCATCTCAAGAAACGCGCGTTCGTCGGCAAAATGCAAAATAACATCTGTATCTTCAGGAATTCCCCGGATCACCGACATTTTTCCCCTGTAAAAGACGGCGGTCCGGCAAATACTGTCCGTGCCCGTCCGAAACCCGATTTTGAAATTAATCCAGCCGTCCGCGCTCTTAAGATATTGGTTCAGCTTTGTACGCCGGTTAAACAGGGTGGCCATGAGCTTCAGGAGTGTGTGGGCCAGGGAATTACAGGCCCAGGCTTTGCCTTGTCGTCTGACGCGATCGGTGAAGGGATGCCCGGAAGCCACCAGGGCGGTGGATAAAATATTTTCAAAGGCGCTGGGTTTCATTGGCTGTCCTTATTTAAAAATTCTTTATTTTTTTTTGCCGGAGCTTCCGGATGTGTCAGGGAACGCTTCGCGCACCCTGACCTACAAGAGAGGTCTCTTTTATAGGTCAGGGTGTTCCTGTCTGCTTGGGACTTCCTGGCTGTGCCCGGCAAAAAATTCCTTGCCCCGCAAAGAGCATTATTGATCTCCGGGGTCCCGGTGGTATGTGGTTAATCATGTGGTGTGAGTTTCTTCAGGGCTGACGGCCAACGTCATCAGGTCCCGGAACAGCCGGTCCACGAGCGCGCCGCTGGTTTCCACTACCTCCTGCAATACCCGGCTGTTCATCAGATTGACCACCCCGTGGAGGGTGCTCCAGGCGAGAATGGTTCGGTAAAGAGCGGCATCAGCGGAAATTGTGTTTTTGGTTTTATGAAGCTCGCTGATTGTCCGGGAAGTGATTTCCGCTACCTTCAGAGCGGTCTGTTTTTCAAGGGTTGCCGCCGGTTCCATGGGCGTACCTTTATAATCCGCATATTTTGGAGTGTTTCGACTGAACATGATTTCATAATAATCCGGGTAATCCCTGCCGAATTCAAGATAGGCGGTCATCATCTTGTAGAGTTTGTCCGAAGGGGCCGCGTCGGAACGGGAAACCGATTCAAACCGGTCCACCAGCATCTGAAACCCCTCGGTCTGAATGGCCAGGTAGAGGTCGTCCTTGTTCTGGTAATAATTGTAAATATTGGCAGCGGTCATCTTCAGGCGCCCGGCCAGTTTCCGCATGGACAGGGACTCAAACCCATCGTCGCACATGATTTTCAGGGCGGTTTTGAGAATTTTGGTTTTTACGGCGTCTATTTCTTCGGTGCTTCTGACGGCTTTGGGCATAATTTCTCCGAAATTATCAATTTTTATAATAAACAATGTTAACTTAACATTGTTTATTATAAAAATCAAAATAAAAACCCGCTGCTGAAAATAATTTTTCTTTACCAATCATATTAATTCTTGAACCATAATAATTGGTCGTTATCTATTTTCAGCAGCGGGTTTTTATTCCTGCATGTTTAGGGATTCCCCGCCCGGGATCCCCAGTTCCCGGGCCCGCAACACCCGCCGAAGCAGTTTGCCGCTTCGGGTTTTGGGCAGTTTTTCCAGAAAAACAATTTCCCGGATCACGATGTCCGGGGCCAGATTGCCTTTTAAAAACGCTTTGATGTCATAATTCAGGCGGGAGGACTGGATATTTCCTTTTTTCAGGGTAATAAACGCCTTTAAATAGGAAATGCCCTTGCCAGGTTCACTGCCCTTGGAAATCACGGCCGCCTCGGCCACGGCCGGGTGGACACACAATATCTGCTCGATTTCAAAGGGGCCGATCACCTTGTCGCCACCGGCTTTTAAGAGGTCATCATTTCTGCCCTGGTGATAAAAATACCCTTCTTCATCTTCCACTGCAATATCACCGGTGAGAAACCAGTCGTCTTCAGTGAAATAGCGCAGGAACCGGTCATTGTCCTGCCACAGACCGATAGTCAGCCCGGGCCAGGAGCGTTTTAGGGCCAGTTCGCCCAGGGAAAGGGGTGGCAGCGGCTTGCCGTTTTCATCCAGAATTGCGGCGTTGATGCCGGGCAATGGTTTGCCCATGGAACCGGGCTTGATGTCATTGCAGGGCAGGTTGGCAATACAGATGATGCCGGTTTCCGTCATCCACCAGGTGTCGTGGGGGGCGTGCTTCAGATGGTCTTTGACCCAGTAGAAGAGGTCGGGGATCAGGGGCGCGCCCACACTGGCAATATGGGTGAGCGCGCAAAGATCATACCGGGAGGGCAGGTTATCGCCGGCTTCCATGAGATCCCGGATAATTTTGGGCGTGGTATACCACACGGTGATATGGAATTTTTCCAGGGCCCAGTACCAGTTGGCCGCGGTGAACGGATCGCCCTGGACAAAGGAGGTGACGCCGCACAGCCAAGGGGCGAAGGCCCCGTAGACCGTTCCGGTCACCCATGCCGGATCCGCGTCGGTCCAGAGAATGGAATCGGAATGAAGGTCAAGCACCCACCTGGCGGAGGCCAGCATGCCGGTCATTTCCTGATGCGTGTGGATCACCCCCTTGGGCGGCCGGGTGGATCCGGAAGTGTAGATCAGGTAAAGGGGGGCATCGCCGGAAAGCATGGCTGCGGGAAAGTCTGACGGCATTTTGTCGGGCATGGCGGATATCACGATTTCATTGGGAAATAACCCCGGGGCCGGCCCCTGGGTGAGAAAAATGTGATCGATCTCCCCGGCAAATTCAAAGGATATTTTTTCCACCAGATCCGGCAGGGTCAGAATCCCTTTGGGTGCGGTGCTTTCCAGTCGTATTTCCAGCTCATAAAATCCGGCGCTGGAAAAAATCGGACAGAAGATGACGCCCATGCGGGCGCAGGCAGCCATGGCAAAGAACGTCTCCGGGCAGGGGGGCAGCATGATGATCAGGCGATCGCCGGCGGTAAACCCGTATTTGGTCAGCAAATTGGCCCATTGGCAGGATTTTGTTTTAAGCGCCTGATACGAATATTCCCGGGTTTCCCCGCCCTTTGAAAAGATCAGGGCGTTGTGATGCTGGCGCGTGGAATCATCCGCCCACCGGTCGATGGATTCCGCAATAATATTCATCCGGGGCATGCTGTTTTCCGGACTGTGCCATGAAAATTTTTTTTCAACATCCTGCCAGCTAAATCCCTGGCAGGCGGATTCATAGGATTTCAGGTTGGCGGAGGCGCCGCATGCCGGTATTCTTGCTTTAATCATCACAACGTGCTTCCTTGGCCCAGGAAACCATAGGGCGAATGAATGGTTTTTATCTGTTTTAAAAGGTCCTTTGCCTTTGGCTGGGCCGCCAGCGAGGGCATGGGAGAAAGATCGCCCAGGAGTTCTGTCAGAATGGCCCGGATGGAATCGGCCAGGGCCCGCTGATCATATCCTCCTTCCAGGGCGTAAAACAGGGGCGCATGGTTTGACAGCTTTCGAAGATGCATCAGAAGCCGCGTGATGCCGCCGTAAAATGCACGGGTAAGCCGGGACCGGCCGATGGGATCACCGGTATGGGCGTCAAACCCTGCCGCCACCATAATGAGCTGGGGCTGATACCCGGTGATGAGGGGGGTAAGCACCTCCTGATACAAGTAGAGCATGTCGTCGTCTGAAAATTCCCGGTCGATGGGGATATTTACCGTGTACCCCGTACCCTTGCCGCTGCCGGTCTGGTGAATGTCGCCGGTATACGGATACATCATCGGGTCATGGGTCGAGAGATAGCAGACACGATCACTGCCATAGAAAATATCGTGAATTCCGTTGCCGTGGTGGATATCCCAGTCGATCACCAGAATCCGATCGAGAGAAAACCGGTCCATGGCATACTGGGCGGCAATGGCGATGTTGTTGAAAATGCAGAAACCCGAAGCCTTGTCCGGAAGGGCGTGGTGCCCGGGCGGGCGGATAAATCCGAAAAACGCTTCGCAAGTGCCTGTCATCAGAGATTCAACCCCCTGAATGCAGGCCCCGGCCGCCAGCCATGCCGCAAAATAACTGTCCGCGCTGATGGGGGTGTCCGGCGCAAGGGAGGTAAGCCGCAGTTCCGCGGTTTTTAAGATACGTTTGATGTATGCCGGGGAGTGAATGGTTTCGATTTGCTCCAGGGTGGCCAGCTCCGCCGGAATTTCCACCAGCCGGCCCGTGAAATACTGATCCAGCATCCGGTAGACCGCATCCAGGCGTTTGGGGTGTTCCGGATGGTGGTGTCCGGTTTTGTGTTTCAGGAACCGCTCATCACGGGTGATGCCGACGTTCAATCCAGAAGGTGTCCTTTCACGGTTTTCCGTTTTCGCGGAAGGTCGCGGGAACAGGATAGAAGGTGTCTGGTGTCAGTGTTCAGGAGTTCCGGGTTTTGTTTTCCCGACACCTGAACACTGACACCTTTACTTTACAGTTTCGACACATCCACCCGGTTTTTGATCAGCGTGTCAATGACGGATTCATCAGCAATTGTGGAGGTGTCCCCCAGTTCATCCATTTTGCCGGCAGCGATCTTTTTCAGAATCCGGCGCATGATTTTGCCGCTCCGGGTTTTTGGCAGTCCCTCGGTGAACTGAATCACGTCAATGGTGGCAATGGGGCCGATTTCTTTTCTCACCTGCATGACCAGTGCCTTTTTCAGATCATCAGAGGGCGTGACCCCGCTTTTCAGGATAATAAATGCGTAGATGCCCTGGCCTTTGATGGCATGGGGGAACCCCACCACTGCGGCTTCCGCCACATTTTTGTGCAGCACCAGGGCGGATTCCACTTCCGCCGTGCCCAGCCGGTGACCGGATACATTGATCACATCGTCAATGCGGCCGATGATCCAGAAATAGCCATCCTCATCCTTTTTGGCACCATCTCCGGTGAAATACATTCCGGGTACCTGGCTGAAGTAGGTGTCCCGGAACCGTTCATGGTCGCCGTAAACCGTGCGGGCCATGCCGGGCCAGGGTTTGCGGATGCACAGCAGCCCTTCTTCATTGGGAAATTTCACTTCTTCGCCGGCGTCATCCAGAATAACCGGGTCCACCCCGAAAAACGGGCCGGAGCAGGAACCGGGTTTAATGGGGTCCACCCCGGGCAGCGGGGTCATCATGTGGCCGCCGGTTTCCGTCTGCCACCAGGTGTCGATGACCGGGCACCAGTCCCGTCCCACATAGTGATAATACCAGCGCCAGGCTTCCGGATTGATGGGTTCACCCACGGTGCCCAATAGTTTTAAACAAGAGATGTCGTGTTTTTGCACATGAGATTCCCCTTCTTTGGCCAGGGCCCGGATAGCGGTGGGGGCGGTGTAAAATTTGCTGACCTTGTATTTTTCCACAATGGCCCAGAACCGGTCAAAGTCCGGGTAGCTGGGCACGCCTTCGAACATGACGCCGGTGAGTCCGTTGATCAGGGGGCCGTAAACAATATAGCTGTGACCGGTGATCCAGCCGATGTCCGCCGTGCACCAGAAGATTTCATCGTCTTTCAGGTCGAATGTCAGGCGGGTGGTCATGGCCGCATAAAGAAGGTAGCCGCCATGGGTGTGCACCACGCCTTTGGGTTTGCCGGTGCTGCCGCTGGTATACAAAATGAACAAAGGGTCTTCGGCATCCATGGATTCCGGTTCCACATAGGCGGGCAGGCCTGGATCGGCAACAGCCTCGTGCCACCAGATCTCTTTATTCGGATTCAGTTTGATGTCCGCGCCGGTGCGGTTCACCACCACCACGGTTTCCACGTTCGGGCAGTTTTCGAGGGCCGCGTCCACATTGCCTTTCAGGGACACCGGTTTTCCCCCGCGATATCCCCCGTCTGCCGTAATGACGAGTTTGGCGTTGCTGTCCGTAATCCGGTTGGCAATAGCTTCTGCGCTGAAACCGCCGAAGACCACGCTGTGAATGGCGCCGATCCGGGCGCAGGCCAGAAGCGCCACCGGCAGTTCAATGATCATGGGCAGATAGATGATCACCCGGTCGCCTTTCTGTAAACCTCTGGATTTCAACACCGCTGCAAACCGGTTGACCCGCTCATAGACGTCGCCATAGGTATAGGTTTCCGCGTCTTCCGGCCGGTCCCCTTCCCAGTAAAAGGCGATTTTATCTTTGATGGTGTCCAGGTGGCGGTCCAGGCAATTATATGACGCATTGAGCTTTGCGTTGCCAAACCACTGAATTTTGGCTTCCTTGAAATCATAATCCAATACAAAGTCCCATTTTTTATCCCAGGAAAGATATTTTTCCGCCTGTTCGGCCCAGAAAGCCTCGGGCTGATCAATGGATTTTTGGTACATTTCCTGATACTGCTCCTTGCTATGGATGTAGGCGACTTTCCGGTAGTCCGCGAGATGCGCGTCATAAAATTTGGGGTGTTCGGTCATGAGTTCCCTCCTTCAGGTTGGTCGTCAAATTTACAGGTTAAAATCGTCATGCCGTCTTCCATGGAAGACTTGATGCGATAGGGCAGTTTTTTGAAGAGCTTGATCATGCTGGTGTTGTCCGGGGACGTATAGGCCACGAGCCCGGCGATGCCGTTGTCTCTGGCGGCCTGGGCCAGCTTGAAAAGAAGGGCCGAAGCAATGCCTTTTCCCTGCCATTTCCGGGTGACCGAAAACGCCACCTCGGCCATATTGTTTCTGGATTCCAGCATGTAGGCCCCGATGCCAACCACGGCGCCGAAACCGAATTCGCCGGTAACGGCCAGGATGGTCAGATTTTTGATGTAGTCGGTTTCAAACATGCTTTCCACATCATCCCTCAAGAAGCTGGTTTTTTCGTGGAAAAACCGGGCCACCACATCTTTTTTGTCCAACGCGTAAAAATGTTCCTGGATGCGTCGGTCATCCACCGGCTTGGCGGGCCGGAACTGAACTGTCTGCTCGCCGTATTTTCTGATTTCTTCAAGCCCGGCCGGATACACACTTTTCAGGGATTCGCTGAGTTGGCGGCCATGGCTCATCAGGCCCATGGCTTTGGCTTTTGCAAACAGTTCGTCCCGGAACTGGGGGTGGGCCAGGCTGATCATGGCGGTGGCCCGCTCCTGGAGATTTTTTCCAAACAGGTTGACCGCGCCGAATTCGCTGACCACATAGGAGACATCCCCCCGGGGAATCACAACGCCGCCGGAGTCAATTTGGCTGACGATCCGGCTCTCTTCCCCGTCAATGGAAGTGGATGGTATGAGAAGGATGGATTTGCCGTTGGGGCACTGGGCGGATCCCCGGATGAAATCCAGCATACTGGAAACGCCGGCAAAATAATTGTTGGGAAGCGCGTCCACCGCGGCCTGGCCGGTGATGTCCATTTCCATGACCATGTTGACGGAGGTCATTTTGTTGTTCTGGGCGATGATGCCGGGGTTGCATACATAATCCGAAGGGTAGAATTCAATGGATGGATTGTCATGAATGAATTCATACAGGTTTTCCGTGCCCACGGCATTGGTGGCCAGCACTTTTCCGTTGTGGATATTTTTGAATTTGTTGTTGATTACCCCCATGGAAACCAGATCCATGATGCCATCCAGAAGAAACTGGGTGTGGACGCCGAGGTCGTTTTTATCGGCCAGGGCCAGCAGAATGGCCTGGGGGGTCGCGCCCAGACCGAGCTGAAAGGTGCCGCCGTCCTCCACCAGATTGGCGACCATTTTCGCGATTTTATGGGCGGTTTCAAATTCCGGCAGGTTATCGATGGTGAGGAGATCCTCCTCCTGTTCCACAATCACATCCACGTCATTAACGTGCACAAAACTCTGGCCCAGCACCCGGGGCATTTTTGGGTTTACCTGAGCGATTACCAATTCCGCCGATTTAATCGCTGCCAGGCAGACATCCACGGAAATGCCCAGGCTCATCCAGCCGAAATCATCCGGCGGAGATGTCTGGATGAACGCCGCGTTCAGGGGAAGCTGGTGTTTCAGAAAGAGTCCCGGCACCGCGGAGATATTGATGGGGGTGATATAGGGTTTGCTGGCCGCCAGGTGAGTGGCGGTGGCGGATCCGTGGTAGATGTTGCGGATATTGAAGTTTCCGTGGACATTTTTGTCGGCAAGGCGGGTGATGGGCGAGTTGGCAAGGCTCATGAGCCGCACGATTTCCAGATCTGAAAAATGGTCCGCCATGCGGATCAACGTATTGGCCAGATGCTGGGGTTCGGCGCAGGAGGAACCGAAGAAGACACGCTGGCCCGAGCGGATCATGCGCATGGCATCCTCAGCACTACGCCGTTTGTCTATATATTCATCCGGCCAGTAAGTCGTCGTCATAGCGTCGGTCTCCGTGTCGTATCAGATTGAAGCAAAGTTTATAAACCGGAACGATGTTTATGGCATGAGTGTAGCACATGATCGTCGGAGGTCAATTATATTTTGTCGCAGAGCTCTTTAATTTCTGCTATAACCTGAATGGCGCGATGTCGAGGGTGCCGCGCATATACAAGGAAACAACGCCGTGACAAATGGCTGCGGCGTGGCTGTTGAAGGTCTCCGCGCTCAGGTTTCAGAAAGGGCATGAAACATTCCCTGAAAAAACGGGCACCGGACACCCGCCTTATCGCCAGGGCTAATGGGAGAGGCTTCAGCATCAAATTTTTCTCTGCCCCGGTCTCCAATTCCCTCATTCCAATCCATCCGGGAGTCAGATATGCCCTGCTGCTTGTTTGGTTGACAACCAGGTATCGGGATGGCATATTTCGAAAAAACGCTTTGTTATGATTCATCTTAATGAAACGGATACCGTCTTTGAACGCTCTTCAACCCGCGGATACGCCATCTGACCAATTTTTGGGCCGCCGAATTCTGGCCGCCGGCCCGGATTCCCGGCGAATGTCTGATTTTATTGCCTGCCTGAAGCATCTGGAATTGTTCGGTGAACCATCGCCAAAAACGAGCCGCGAATTGTTTTTGCGGCTCGAGGAGAATGCGCCCGATCTTGTGTTTCTGGATGTGGATCTGCCCGGCGATCCGGTGCTGGAGGTGGCCACTCAGATCCGTGAAAAGTGGGGGCTACCCGTCCTTTTCTCAGGGGGTGCCGCGGCACTGGCGAAAATTCCCCGTTCCTGCCTGAGCCTGCCTTTTGGGTATCTGGCAACGCCTTACCAGCCTTTAGAACTGCAGCGGTTGGTCGAAACCGCCCTTTACGCGGCAAATCTTGAGAAGCAGGCCCAACAAGCGGATCAGTTCCGTCAGGATGCGGAAGCCCGCTATCATCTCTTGGCGGATAATGTATCGGACGTGATTTTCACCATGGATCTCAATTTACGCTACACTTATGTGAGCCCGTCCATGAAGCGCGTCCGGGGCTATGAACCGGAAGAACTGATCGGTAAAACCATTCTGGACATGGTCACCCCCGAATCCAGAAACGAGCTGATTTCCAGGTTTGAGAGTCACATGCAGCTGGAAGCATCCGGGGCCGCCGATCCGCGCCGGGTTCAGATGCTGGAAACCGAAGTATACCGCAAGGACGGCACCACGGTATGGATTGAATCCCGGGTGTCATTTTTAAGGGATGAGCATTCCCGGCCGGTGGGGGTGATCGGAATTAACCGGGAAATTACTGAGCGACGGAACATGGTGGATCAGCTCCGGGAAAGCGAGGAGAAATTCCGGGCCCTGGCGGAGCGCTGCCCGTTTGCCATTCTGATTTACCAGAATGATTACTGGGTGTACGTAAACCCGGCAGCGGAAGCCATATCCGGTTATCTGCGCGAAGAATTCTACCGGATGCGGTTCTGGGAGATCGTTCATCCGGATTACCGGCCCCTGGTGCGGGACCGGGGGAATCAGCGGCAGGCGGGTCAGGTGGCCCCGCCGGTCTATGATTTCAAGATTGTTCACAAGACCGGCCGTGTCATCTGGGTGTCCCTTTCCGGCAGCAGCCTGATGTATAAGGGGAAACCCGCGGGGTTCATCACGATTATCGATATCTCGGAGCGTAAAGCGACCGAGGCGGCTCTTATGAAAAGTGAGGCCCGGTACCGGACCATTCTGCAAAGCATTGAAGAAGCCTATTTTGAGGTGGATTTACATGGCAATTTTACGTTTTTCAACGACAAGCTTTGCCATTTTTCAGGGTACGCAAAAGAAGATATGTTAGGAGAGAATTATCGCCGGTATATGGATACGGAAAATGCCGGCCTGCTGCGGGACTTTTTTTACCGGATTTCCGGTACAGGCGATCCCAGTCCGCCGGTTGCGTTCTCGTTTTTTCAAAAAGACGGGAATATCAGCTATCTGGAGCTAACCGCATCTCTTCTCAAGGATGACACGGGGAAACCATCGGGATTCCGGGGGGTTGCCCGGGACATTACCGACAGGGTGCGGGCCGAAAAACACCGGCAAAAGCTCGAAGCCCAGCTGCGGCATGCCCAGAAGATGGAGGCCATCGGGACCCTGGCCGGCGGCATCGCCCATGACTTCAATAACATACTGCAGGCCATCAACGGTTATGCCCAGCTGCTGCTGCTGGATAAGCCTGCGGGTCATCCGGATACCAAAAAACTGGGCCAGATCCGCGAGGCCGGGGAACGGGCTGGCCGTCTGATTCAGCAGCTGCTGACCTTCAGCCGGAAAATGGAAGGACGCCCGCGCCTGCTTTGTTTAAACCATGAAGTCCGTCAGGCCGAGGATCTTCTGCGGCAGATGGTTCCGAAAATGATTACCATCAAGCTGACGCTCGATACCGATCTTCGGAAGGTTGCTGCCGATCCCCTGCATATCGAGCAGATTCTTTTAAATCTTGGCAGCAACGCAGCGGACGCCATGCCGGACGGCGGCCGTCTGATCATTGAAACCCGCAACGTGGAACTGGACCGGCAATTTTGCAAAGAACACGTATATGTGGTGCCGGGCAGCTATGTGCTGCTCACAGTGTCGGATACCGGCGTTGGCATGAACGCGACCACTGCGGCCCATATTTTTGATCCGTTTTTTACCACCAAGGCAGCGGGCAAAGGCACGGGCATGGGGCTAGCCTCGGTTTACGGTATTGTTAAAAATCTGGAAGGTTATATCCTGTGTCACTCAGAACCGGATAAAGGCAGTGCGTTTGATATTTATCTGCCGGCGGCCGCGGAAACAGAGTCCCATGATGATGAGGCAATGGCGGAAATGGCTCCCCGGGGCGGCACGGAAACGATTCTGGTGGTGGATGATGAGGCGGCCATCCGGGAAACGGCCGGAGAAATGCTGGCCCATTACGGCTATACAGTATTGTTCGCGGAAAACGGGGAAGCGGCCCTTGAGATTTTCCGGTATCGAAAAAGCGATATTCGCCTGGTGATTATGGATATCAGCATGCCGGGCATGGGCGGCTACCAGTGCCTGCGGGAAATGCGGGCGGAACATCCAACGGCCAAAATCATCATCGCCAGCGGCTACGCCACCGCCGAACATGCCCGGGAAGCCACGGAACTGGGGGCTTCCGGGTTTATCGGTAAACCCTATCGCATTTCAGATCTTATTTCCACGGTACGGGAGGTGCTGGACCAGGCGTAATCTTTGGATTAATCAAGGATTAACAAACTCATAAAAACTCAGATTCTGATGGCAAAGAATTTGGACTTTTTGCGAAGCCATCAATGATTATCCCCCAGCCGGCCGAATTGCGACAGAGGCACGACGAAATAGACCCCTTGATTGGGTTTTCCGGTATCCCGGCACAGTTTTTCAATAAAGGAAACTGCGGTATCCAGCAGCGCTTTATTTTTGATGGCGGTGAAGATGGTCTTGTTGTGGCGTCCGCCCCCGCTGGTCAGGCTTCTTAAGCCTGCAAAAATCGGGATATGCTGGGAAATCAGCTGGAGCGCGCCCGTGGTTTCAATGACGGTGGCGCCGCTGATGCCCAGGTCCAGCCATCCGGTAATCAGTTCGTCCAACAGATCTTCATTTTCTATAACGGCAAAAAGCAGATGCACGGCGGTTTCGTTTCATGTGTGTAGAATTAAAAAAAGGGCGGCGGAAAAGGGTTTTAATGAACACCGGTCCCGTTTTCCATCAGCTTCATTTGTTTCAGCAGACGGTCCGCATTATCAGCATGCCGGATGGTGTCTAAAAAATCCTGGCTCTGGCACAGCCGGGAGACCCGGGCCAGCATGCGGACATGAATGCCCGGGTCGGATGCCGGAAAAATCATACCCAGGACAATATCCACCGGCTGGTTATCTAAAGACTCAAATGCGATGGGTGTTGCCAGACGGATAAGAACAACCCCGGCCTCCCGGGCTTCGGGGTTTGCGGTGTGGGGAAAGCCGATGCCGTTTCCCACGCCGGTGCTCATGGTCTGTTCCCGCTGCAACAATCCTTTGTGCAGTATTTCCGGTGAACTGACGAGACCGTTGCGGGCGCAGGCAGTGGCAATATATTTCAGGACGGATGATTTGTCCGCAAGGGCTGCGTCCAGAAAGATATTCTCTTTTTTCAGGTGATCTGTTAATTTCACTATAACCCCCTACAGTTATTGTTGATCAGCTTAAATCAGGCAAACCGGGAAGTCAAGAAGGACTGTGTTTCAGGCAGGGGATGGGAATTTGAATGCGCTTGACACGCCCGGGACATCTGTGTATTTTTAATAATCAATTTTGTGATAACTTTCTGAAACTACAATTATTTTTTTAACCCGCGGGCACCCGGTCCCTTTAGCCGGCGCAGGATAATCCAATGAAACAATGGCCTGGCAGTCGCGTCTCTTTTCCCGGCATTTTTATTTATTGCGTCATTTGTTTGTGTGCGCTGACGCTGGTGAACGCAAAGACCCTTGCGGCAGATACTCCCCCTGCCGCACATTCGCCGGTTTCTGCGTCGGTGTATGTGATCGATGTCTCCGGTGAGGTGGATCCTGGAATGGCAGCTTTTGTCGACCGGGCCCTGGAAGGATTATCCGGTAATCCGGATAATCTGGTCATTGCGGAAATCGACACGTTTGGCGGGCGGGTGGATTCGGCCCTTGAGATCGTGGACACATTTTTGAAAATTCCCCCGGACCAGTCCATCGCATTTGTGAAAAAAAAAGCCATCTCCGCCGGCGCACTGATCGCACTGTCCTGCGGCCGGCTGGTGATGATGCCGGCCACCACCATCGGCGACTGCGCGCCCATTACGTATTCCCAGGAAGGCCCGGAAATGCTGGGGGAGAAGTTTCAGTCCCCCATCCGCGCGAAATTCCGGGCCCTTGCCAAACGCAACGGCTATCCCGTGAAACTGGCCGAAGCCATGGTTTCCATGGACAAGGAAATTTTTGAAGTTGAGATGAATGGCGCCAACATCTTTATGGACGCCAGCGATTATAACGATCTTTCGGAGGCGGAAAAAGAGAAGATTACCCGAAAAAAGACCGTTGTTGAAAAAGGCGAACTCCTTACCATGCATGCAGAGGAAGCCGTGGCGCTGGGGTTTTCAGAAATGACGGCAGAGACCATAGAGGAAATGCTGGACCGGATGGGGGTTGAAAGTTATGAGATGCATCGCATTGAACCCAACTGGTCGGAAGCCATGGTGCGGTTTATCGGCCGCATCGCACCGATTCTCATGATGATCGGTCTGGCGGCCCTGTATACGGAGATGAAGGCCCCGGGATTCGGGTTGCCGGGCCTTGTCGGCCTGCTTTGCCTGGCGGTTGTGTTTCTGAACCAGTACATGGTGGGGCTGGCCGATTATACGGAACTGCTGATTATCGGGTTCGGCCTTGTTTTGATGGGCATTGAGGTGTTCGTCCTGCCCGGGTTCGGCTTTGCCGGTTTTGCCGGAATTGTATTTCTGGCGGTTGGGCTGATTCTGTCCTTTCAGGGATTTGTCCTGCCGGACCCGGCCGTACCCTGGGAATTCGGTATTCTGGCGGATAATGTCATTCAGGTGGTGGGCGCTTTCCTTGCCGCCTTCTTGACGGGCCTGCTGTTAATTGCCTATGTGCTGCCCCGGTTTTCCGCGGCGCGCAAAGGGCCGTTTCTGGAGACGAATTTGAAATCCGCCCATGCGGATTCCAGTGAAACCGGCAAGGTAAAGACGGGAGACAGGGGGGTGGCCATGACATCTTTGCGGCCTTCCGGGAAAATGAAAATGGACGGAGAGGTGCTTGACGTGGTAACGGAAAACGAATTTCTGGAAAAAGGAACACCCGTGATGGTCCGTGCGGTCAAGGGGAATCGCATCATTGTGGCCGCTGTTTCCGAGGATCAGCCGGTATGACGGGCGCGTTGATTGTCCCGATAGCCCTGCAACTGGTGGCGGTAGTGGTGATTATCGCGGAAATTATCATCCCGTCCGGCGGTATTTTGTCGATCATTGCGGCCGGTCTTCTCGGTTATTCGCTATACGCTGTTTTTACAGAGGTTTCCAATTTCGCGGGCATGGTGTTTGTCATTGCGGATGTGATTCTTCTGCCGGTGGTGCTGGTCATCGGCATCAAACTCCTGGCCAGATCCCCGGCAACACTCAAAACCCAACTTTCCAAAACCGACGGATATTCTTCCCAGTCAGCGGAGCTGAGCGCCTATGCCGGCGGGACGGGTACCGCGATTACCAATCTTCGGCCCTCCGGAACCGCCTTGATCAATGGCCGGCGGGTGGATGTGGTCAGCCGGGGGGAATATATTGAAAAAAATACACCCGTGACGGTCGTCGCGGTGGATGGAAACCGGGTGGTGGTAAAACAGGTGCAGGCATAACAAAATAAAAAATTCTGCTTAAACATTGCAGCGGCAAGCATGCTGTCACACGTTTTTCAGCCAACCGTCAAATTAAACGTATACGCCGAAAGGAGTTTCCCATGGGAATTCAACAGATTTTTTTAATTATTCTGTTTATTGCACTGATTATTCTGATTTATTTTGTGGGATCCGCCATCTCCCTCTGGGTCCAGGCCCTGGTGTCCGGCGCCCGGGTGGGACTTTTCAATATTGTGTTCATGCGGTTTCGAAAAGTGCCCCCAAAGCTGGTCGTCAATGCGAAAATCATGGCGGTCAAGGCGGGGCTGGATGTAATTACAACAGATGACCTGGAGAGCCATTACCTGGCTGGCGGTGATGTGATGCGGGTGGTTCAGGCCCTGATTGCCGCGGACAAGGCCAATATCGACCTTAAGTTCAACCGGGCCGCGGCCATTGATCTGGCCGGAAGAAACGTGCTGGAAGCCGTGCAGATGAGTGTCAATCCCAAAGTGATTGAAACGCCGATTGTGGCGGCCATGGCCAAGGACGGCATCCAGCTCAAGGCCCTTTCCCGGGTGACGGTGCGGGCAAATATCGACCGGCTCGTGGGCGGTGCCGGTGAAGAGACCATTCTGGCCCGGGTCGGTGAAGGGATTGTTACCACTATCGGTTCGTCAGACAGCCACAAGAATGTACTGGAAAATCCGGACAGCATTTCCAAGCGCGTACTTGAAAAAGGGCTGGATGCGGGCACGGCTTATGAAATTTTGTCTATTGATATCGCGGACGTGGATGTGGGTAAAAATATCGGTGCGGAGCTGGAAACCGACCGGGCCGAGGCGGACAAGAAAATCGCCCAGGCCAAGGCCGAAGAACGCCGGGCCATGGCGTTTGCGGCGGAGCAGGAGATGAAGGCCCGGGTACAGCAGATGCGGGCCAAGGTGGTGGAAGCCGAAGCCGAAGTGCCCCTTGCCATGGCTGAGGCCTTCCGCAAAGGCAATATGGGCATCATGGATTACCTGCGCATGAAAAATATTCAGGCGGACACCCAGATGCGGGATACCATCGGCGGCCCGAAAGACAGCAAGGGAATGCCCCCGTCCGGCCAGGATGCATAAGGAAGGTGGATCATGGATTTTGGTGATCTGATATTTTTTGTCATATTTGTGCTGATCATCATCGCAAATATTGTCAAGCAGATAAAAAAGACCCAGCGCCAGAGCTCCGCCGGCAAACCAGAAGATCAGGGGCAGGCGAAAAAAGCCGGGTGGAAAAAAGTGCTCGAGGACATGCTTGAAGAAGCCAGCCGGCAACTCGAAGAAAAGACATCAACGGAAACGGAAAATGCCCCCCCGGTCGGAAGGTCCAGCGGGTGGGAGCAAATCCTTCCGGAGAGTGCTTTTTCCGGACCGGTGAAGAAGAAAGAATCGGAATCCAGGCCGGTAGAGACGCCCCGCCAGAAACCCCTGATTCGAGAGGGGGCCCGCCGGAAGGATGCAACCCCGAGGATGAAAAAACCGGCCTTTCAACCGGAATGCATGCACTGCGGCGCTGCCATGAAAGCGATCAGGGATTTGGGAGTCCCGGATCAAAGCGGCCTGGTTTACTGCGATGCCTGCGGTGAGCAGCATAAATACCGGATTGTGGACGGCCAGTTAAAATTGCAAAGAGCGTATCCCGCCCGAAAATCGGCTATCCCTGCGGAAACATCCTATGAAAAAATTGCCCGGCCCCCTACAGTCGTCCGGCCGCACGCATCGGTTTTGTCGGCTGAGGGCGAGGCTGCCGGCGGTTCGATGGATTCAGGGATCTATCGCCGCCTGTCCCGGCAGGGGCTTCAAAACGCGGTGGTATGGGCGGAAATTCTGGGAAAACCTCTGGGATTACGGGATCTGGAAATTTAACAGTGGCTTTACAGTCGGCTGCCGCGGAGTTTTTATTTTTTTCAGCACAGCGATTTTAATAACCACGGAGAGCACAGGGTACACAGAGACGAAAATATTTTTATCTTTAACGGAGAATGAAAGATTTTTAAGAACAGTTTATATCAAGTTCAACTGATTGTAATGGTTGCTGTGCTGTTTTCAGGTTGCCCGGCAGACATGTTGCTGGCAGCCACAACCAGTGGCCTGCCGGATTCTTTGTTGCGGAACAAAAAAATTGCAGCCCCTGTCCCCCCTCCGCCATCAGAAACCGGTTCTTTGCTGCCCGCCTGCATTCCGGCAACGGATGAAAAGCCTTCCTTGGAACAGGTGGATTTATACAGCCCGGATGATACGGCCAGAGATATTTGTTTTACCGGCGTGGTGACTGATGACGTGCAGCTTGCGCATATCCGGGTGGTGCTGAAAACCCATCACGGCTATGGATATGAAATTGTTAACACCCCGGCCGATGGCACCCGTCTGGATCTTTCAGGCTATTGCATCAGAAATATTTATGAATTGCTGGGGCTGACCCATGGGGATTATGAAGTGATCCTGACAGCAAAGGATCGATCCGGCCAGGTGGCTTCCAGAACATTTTTTTCCCGCCTGCCGGAAAGGCGCACGTGCTTTCAGGATGAATGGGGCGGCCAGTGCGTGAATTATGTGCGGCAGTTCTTCGGCGGCCGGCAGGATCTCATGCCCGGGCTCTGCACCTATGCGGATTGTGGCGCCTATCACGCGTGGGATACCTGGGACCTGGGGTATGGAAAAGCCGGTCTGCCGGCCAAACGGTCGATTCTTGTGCTGGACAGGGATCCCTTGGAATTCGGGCATGTGGCAGTGGTGGTCAACTGGCGGAAGAATCCGGATGGCTCATACCTTCTTATTGTCAATGAATCGAACTGGGACCAGGATGAACTCATAGACTGCAATGTCCGGTATACCTATTTTCCGGAAACCGCCACTGCCGTTCGTCAGGGACGGGACAGAATCTATCGGGTGGCAGGATTTATCTACACCCAGGAGCCGGTTCTTTCGCCGATCAGCTATTGAGCCAATCAGCAGGTAACAGGAGATATATTAATGAAAATCGAAGTTTCAGGAAAAGGGGGCAGCGGTAAAAGCACTTTGTCCGTGCTGCTGGCCCGATCCATGAAAAAAATGGGATACCGGGTGCTTTTGGTGGATGGGGATGAATCCAACGTCGGCCTTGAAAAATTGACCGGCATTAAGGAGCCCGTGCATCTGCTCGATTATCTGGGCGGGAAAAAAGGGTTTAAGGAAAAACTGAACCAGGCCATGTTGCCGGACAATCCGGCCGGCCTGTTTGCCGGAAAACAGACCATTGATGATTTGCCCAAGGAATGCATTGCAGCTTCCGACGGCGGGCTGGAAATGCTGGTCATCGGCAAAATTCATCATATCGGCGAAGGCTGCGCCTGCCCCATGGGGGTGTTGTCCCGAAAATTTCTGGCCAGTCTTGAGACCCGGGACAAAGAGATTGTTCTGGTGGATGCAGAAGCCGGTGTGGAGCATTTTGGCCGGGGCATTGTGGGGGAATGCGATTTGATTCTGGGGGTGATCGATCCCACGGCGGAATCTTTTCAACTGGCCCGTAAAATGAAGCAAATGGCAGAAACCGGGAAAAAAGCGATCTTTTTTATTTTGAACAAGGTGGAACCGGATATTGAAATGTTTATGAAAAATCAGTTGGAAGCTGGTGCCATTGCCGGGATTGTTTCCAAAGACCATTCGATATTTATGCAGAGTCTGGAAGGAAAACCGCTGACAAAAGATGTCCCTGAAATAGATGCCATCTGTCGCCGGATTTTGGAAAATTAAAGGCCGACAGAAGGTCTTGTAAAAAAATCAGTTGACATACCGCCTCGCGTAAGTTTAGATTTCCACCTTTAATAAAGGCAGAAGCCTTTGGTGCCAGACACGTCAGCCGGACACGCCAACCGGACCTGAAAACGTGACACAACAGGTGATTGTTTGCATTAACAGCATCATCGCCGGCAAAACAGACATCCGACCGGCACGCCGTCCGCATAAGCGGCGCGGAACCGCATAATCATAAAGCCACGAAGGCAAAAGCAGGCAGACGCCTGCCGTGCACTCGTGGCTTTTTTTTGTGGTAACAGAAAATGATGGATACATTAATGATAAAACGCTCAACAGGTATCATGGAAAAACAATGGAAGGCATCTATCCGGCGATGGGGTCTCATCGGTTTGATTTTTCTCTGCTGTTGGTCGGTGTTGGCTGTTCCTGCAGCGGCCCAGGACGGGGATGATGAGGCTTCCCGGCAGGTGGAAAAGGATACGGATGACGATGGCATTACCGACCGGATCGCGGTTTTCGACCCTCGCGGCCGGATTCTGCGTCTTGAAATTGACGCAAACCAGGACGGCTTTTTTGAATCCGTGCAGTATTATGAAAATGAGCGCCTGGTGCGCATGGAACGGGACGCGGATGGGGACCATTACAAAGACTCGGTGGACTTTTTCGAAAATGAAAAGCGCATTCGCCAGGAGCGCCGCACATCAGATGGCGTGCTTTTTCAGATCACCACATTCGACGCTGAGGAAGAGCCCCTTGAAATAAAAAAAGACACCTCAGCCAGTGGTTATTTTGACACGGTTTACACCTTTGCGGAAGGCAACCTGGTATCGTCCACCAAAGATACGGATGAAAACGGGGTGGTCAACATCTACCAGACATTTGACAATAACCTTCCGGTGGAGCGGAAAAAAGACGCGGATGAGAACAAACAATTCGAGGAGATCGTGTTTTTTGACGACCAGGGGCTGCCCAGGGAAAGCCGCCATGACCTGGACGGCGACAGCCGGCACGAAATTTTACGGTTCTATGCGGCCGGCGACATCGCACGTCAGGAAAAGGACATGGACGGCGACGGCCGGACTGACACCCTGACCCTGTTTCAAGACGGGCTTCCAATAGAAGAAAAAAAAGATGCCAATCTCGACGGTGAGTTTGATATTTTTACCACACTTGCGGCCGGCATCCCCGTGACCCAGGAGAAAGACACGAATTTTGACACAAACCGCGATGTGTTTATCGATTTTGATGCAGACGGCAACGTCCGGCTGATGAAAGAAGATACCCGTTACACCGGAAAGATCGATCGGATACGGCACTATGAGGTTGGGGCGCTCCAGCAGATGGAGACCGATACGGACGGGGACGGTTTTTTTGATACCCGGCTTTTCTATGAAAACGAAAAAATCAAGCGCCAGACCAAAGATGAAAACAAGGATGGCAAACCAGACCTGATCGTTTATTTTGATCAAAATGAACAGAAGCGCCGGGTGGAAAACGACGCAAATCTGGATGGGGCAACCGATACCTGGGAATTTTATGAAGACGGGATGCTTGTTCGCCAGGAAAAGGACGATAACAACGACGGCCAGGTGGATCTGCGCGTTTTTTTTGAAAACAATGAAAAAAAGAGCCTGACCCGGGATGCGGATTATGACGGCCGGTTTGAAACCTTCCAGCGCTTTGACGACCCGGAATGGGATATGGTGATGGAGCAGGAACTTTACGGCGACGGCACGGTGGATATGCGGTTTTTTTACAGGGACGGCGTGCTCCGACAAAAGGAGATAGATGAGAATAATGACGGGGCCATGGATGTAGAGGAATTTTATGATGCCGCGGGAAAACTGGTGCGGCTGTCAGAATATGAACCTTTTCGCGAACATCCGTCTCTTGTCTGGTTTTATGATGATTCGGAAAACCCTATGCGCGCGGAACAAGATACCATGGACAGCGGCACTGCCGATGTCTGGTTTTTTTATGAAGACGGCCGGGCCACGAGAGTGGAGGAAGATAGCAACCACGACGGAAAAGTGGATTTGTGGGAGTATTATGACGGGGCGGAAGCCCTGATCCGGCGGGAAAAGGATTATGACTTTGACGGAAAGAGCGACGTGATCGAAGACCTTCGGGAAAAAGACGCATCTCAAAACGCCTGCCCGGATACAACATCACCGGCCGACCAGCCGGCAAGCAATTGATAATTATTTGGAGAGGAAACCATGATAGATTTTTTAGCCAAAGGCGGGGTGCTGGTAGTGCCCATTCTTTTGTGTTCCGTACTGGCCCTGGCCATTTTTCTGGAGCGCCTGATCCGGTTTTCCCGGATGCGGAGCCGGGGGGCCGGTCTTGCGGAAAAAGTGGTGGAGCTGATCCGTTCCGGAAAGGAAAAAGAGGCATATGACACGGCTTTCCGGAGTAATTCCCCCATGGGCCGGGTGCTGACCCAGGCCATCGGGGTGAAAGATCAGGACCGGGAAATCATCGAGACCGTGCTGGTCAATGCCACGGATAATGAGGTGCGCAACCTTTCAGCATACACCCAGGCCCTGGCCACCATCGGCAACATCGCGCCGCTGTTGGGTCTTCTGGGAACCGTCATCGGCATGATCAAGGCCTTTATGGTGATTCAGCAGATGGGCGGTAAGGTCAATGCCGCGGTGCTGGCCGGCGGCATCTGGGAAGCCATGCTCACCACGGCCCTTGGTCTGTGTGTGGCCCTGCCCACTATGGTGGCCCACAGTTATCTCCTGGCCCGCATTGACAGTTACGAGGCCCGGCTCCAGAGCGGATCGGTTACCTTTCTGCGGGCTATCTTACGGAAATAGGAGGCTGACATGCTGGTTCATCGGAAAAAAAGACCCCGGTATCAGATCCAGGCGCCGTTGACCTCGTTGATTGATATTGTTTTCATGCTGCTCATTTATTTTCTGCTGACCACCAATTTCATGGTGGATGAGGGCATTAAAATCAAGCTGCCCCGGGCCTCGGCAGCCGCGCCCCAGACCCAGCGGGAAATCACCGTGTATGTGGATAAAGACGGCCGGGCCTATCTCATGGACGAAGAAGTGGCCCTGGATGATATGTTTGCCCGGGTCAAGGCCATGATCGGCAATGATCCGGACCGGCTGGTGGTGATTAAGGCGGACCGGGAAGTGGTTTTAAATAAAGCAGTCAAGGTGATGGATATTGTGAAAGCCGCCGGCGCGGGCCGCTTGTGCCTGGCCACGGAAAAAGGGTTATAGCATCCGTGTAATCCGCGTCAAAAAAAAAGATTTAGACACGGATTTCACGGATTACGCGGATTACGCGGATAAAAAAAAACAAAAAAAGAAGTCCGCTTCGTAAATAAAGAGCGAGAATATAGACAATCCTCGTCACAAAGAAAAAACGAAAAGCCTGTGTCCGGAACCATAAACGACAATAAAAAATCTCCCAACCGGCTGCTTCAGGCGCTGATCGGCGCCTCCCTGGTGGTGCATTTTTTTATTTTTCTGCACATTGCCGGGATTTATGATCTCCGATCCATGTCCTATATTGAGCTGTCGGTCCGGGATTTTCAAAAACCCGAAGGCAGGGAGATTCCCCGGCCCCGGCTCCGATATGAACCGCCAGAAATTAAAGAGCCGGCAAAAATTAATGTTCCCCGGCCCCATGTGCCCAAATTGAATATTGAAAAATTTGACACCTCCGCCCCCGAGGCCATGACCGAAGCCATCAGCATGCCGGACACCAGCGGTCTTTCCGGTGATGTGGC
This sequence comes from Desulfobacterales bacterium, assembly GCA_963675805.2. Lineage (GTDB taxonomy): Bacteria > Desulfobacterota > Desulfobacteria > Desulfobacterales > Desulfosalsimonadaceae > SURF-3. Next base: position 558,864 of record CAXXNU010000019.1, read on the forward strand.
CCGTTGGGAGCCCGCCGGCACCGCTGCCTATGCCACCCGTTCGGACTATTTTGACATGCTGCGCATGCGTATTGAAAGCCGGAAAAAATATCCGGACCGGGCGCGCCAGCGGCAGATCGAAGGCCGGGTGGAAGTGGGCTTTTTGGTGACCGCTGACGGCTCTGTAAAGGATGTGGCGGTGGTGAAAACGTCCCTGCATCCGGATCTGGACCGGGCCGCGCTGCTGGCGGTGAAAAACGCGGCCCCGTTTCCCCGGCCGCCGTCTATGCTGTTTGACGGGCCGCTCAAAATGACCATTACCATTATGTTTGAGTTGATGTAGGAGATCGTAAAAACCAAAGACAGAAGTCTTTTTTTAGCCTGGCAAAAGCCGGGGCATCGTCTCTCATCAAAAATAGTTAATAACTACTGCGCCGGCCTCTTGGCCCGGTGCACCACTCAATTTTATTTGATTATTCAAGCCACGAAGGCAAAAAGCGGGCAGGCGCCCGTTGTTGCACTCGTGGTTTTTTTTGTGAGGAGATCAGAAAATGTGGAGGAAAAGATGAAACAGGTAAAGACAGAAACAAACTGCCCGCAAAAAGGGTTTTCGCTATTGCGCAAAAGATTGCGAGCCATCAATGGAAAAGGATTGCTGCTGATGCTTGCAGCGGCCGGGCTGCTTTTCCCGGCAGGGGCCGTGGCCGAGGATTCTGGCACCAGAGTTTATGAGCTGGGTGATGTGGTGGTGTCCACCACCCGGAATGAAATTCCGGTGAGCGATGCCGCCCAGAGTGTGACTGTACTCACCGAAGAGGACATCATGCGCTCGCCGTTTGAGCGGGTGGAGGATATTATCCGGGCCGTTCCCGGGGTCTACAACACCCGGCATTTCGGGACCCAGACCAGCGGCGTATCAAACCCCATTACCATTCGAGGAGTGGGCGGCAACCGCGTGCTGCTGCTGGTGGACGGGGTGCCGCAAAATGACAATTTCAATAATTCCATTGCCTGGGTGGCCTGGGGGCATATTCCCAAGGAAGCCATTGAACGCATTGAAATCGTCCGGGGGCCCACATCCGCCATGTACGGATCTGAGGGCATCGGCGGCGTGATTCACATTATTACTAAAAAGCCGGACCCGGAGCGTAAAACATCCATCCGTGCGGAAGGCGGCACCTCGGACACCTGGGCCGGGCACGGGTTTCATTCTCAGACTTTTGACCGGTTCGGCCTGCTGGTGGCCGGCGGATATGAGGAATCTGACGGATTTTACATGACTGAAAATCCCGCGGATTATGAGATCAAGCGGCACCGGGAGGCCGGCAAAGTGATGGGAAAGGCAGCGTATGATCTGGACGATCGATCCCGCCTGGAACTGGCCGCCCTGTATTATGACCATGAAACCGGCAAAGGCCGGGAATTCTTCTATGATGAACTCTGCCTCAACCAGTATTGGCTCACCTATACCCGTCAGACCGCCGGCGGCATCGGCTTCCGCGGGCTGGCCTATTACAATGAAGCGGATAAAACCGCGTATCAGGACAGTGCAAAGGATAATTACACGTCCCTTTTACGCAAGGAAGATGCCCCATCGTCCACCTGGGGAACGGATCTGCAGACCACAGTGCCGGTTGCCGAAAGAACGCTGCTGACCCTGGGCGCAGCATTCAAACAGACCGCCTGGGATTATGACGATCATTTTGTAAATAGTCCCCGCACAGAAGGGGCCGAAGGCACCCAGCAGTATGTGTCGCCTTTTGTGAACGCGGATTTTAAATTTTTGGATGACCGGCTGCTTCTCAATTTGGGTGCCCGATACGACTGGATCAGGACGTCGGACGGGGCCAACTGGGACGATGATCCGGATGTGGGAGAAGCTTATTCCAACACCTATGATTCTGCAGAAGAGAGTAGTTTTTCCCCGAAAATCGGCATCACCGTGCATCCGGACGACCGGACCACCCTGCGACTGTCCGGCGGCAAAGGGTTTCGGGCGCCCAGCCTGTTTGAGCTCTACAAAGTTCATGTGCGCAGCGGCGGCCGGTCCTATCGGTTTGCCAATCCAGACCTGGACCCGGAAGAAATCTGGTCCTGGGATATCGGTGCGGAGCGTCAGATTCTGGATAATCTCCGGGGCAGCATCACCTGGTATCAGTCCTATGCGGATGATTATATCGGCACCCGGGTGACCCGGACGTATGAGAAAAACGGCAAAATTTACCAGGAATCCATTCTGGACAATATCAGTGAAGTGGAAATGCATGGCATTGAAGCCGAACTGAACTGGCAAGCGAGATCAGATCTGGTACTCTTTGCCAACTGCACCTGGAATGAGTCGGAAATCAAAGAAAACGCGGCTGATCCCTTTGAAGAGGGAAAGTATCTGACCAATGATCCCCGGCACAAGTTTCATGTGGGCGCAAGCTACCAGAATCCGAAGATCATTAATATGACCCTCATCTGGAACCGGTATCTGGACAAATATTATGATGTGGATGAGCTCACCCAGGCCAGTGATGATTTCTGGAGTCTGGATCTGGCGGTTTCCCGCCGGTTTTTCGACCATCTCACCGCCTACCTGAATGTGGAAAATATTTTTGACAGTGTGGACAATGAAAGCATTGCGCCGGGGGCGATTTACACGGCGGGCGTGAAATGTGAGTTTTAAAAAGGAACCAAAAAAGTTGCTAACCTGTCAAAGCAGGATTTTTACAACAAAGAAGTGTTTTATCCACCGAGGGCAGAGAGAAAGCAGTTTTCATATCTGTAACCCATCATCTCACTAGTCTCCGCGTCCTTTGTGGCTTTTTAGGAACTTTTCAATAGTTAAATGGAGTCTCGTGGAAGGAAAAAAATGAAACCATACATGAAAATTTCAGCAATGCTTGTGGTGGCCGTCGCAGGAATGTGGATGGTGGCGGCGGCTTCCTTTGCCCATCATCTCTGGGTGATGGAAAAAGACGGCGCATATGTGGTGGGCAGAGGGCATATCGGCGAGAGCGTTGACCTCTATGATCCGGCGTGCGTAAAGAAAATCACGGCTTTTGCGGGCGACGGCACTGAAATTGCCGTGACCCGGGCAGATGACAAAAATAGGGCCATGTTTACCGCAGCAACGCAGCCGGCCCTTGTGTCCGTGGTCAGCCAGTGGGGGGACCGGGTCAATACCACCCGGGGCAAACGGCTGATGAACCGGAAGCAGGCGGAAGCAGAAGGCCTGAGGGTGATCAGCGCGTTTACGTCCACCCAGTATTCAAAAACCGTGTTTGGGCCTTCGGATATAACCACCCGGCCGTTGGGCATAAAATTTGAAATTGTGCCCCTGGCTGATCCGGCCACACTGTCAGCAGGCGTGCCTCTGCTTTTTAAACTCCTGTTTGACGGCCGGCCGCTTTCCGGGGTGTCTGTTTTAACAAATCATGACCAGGAAGCCACCACAGATGAAGACGGAGTGGCGGAGGTTGTTTTTGACAAACCCGGCGTCCACCTGTTGTTTGCCACGCACCAGAGCCCGGCGGATGATGCATCCGGGCTGGATTTTTATAAGTTTATGACATTTTTAACATTTGAGGTGAAAAAATGATGCGGATAATTGCACTTGCCGCTTTTCTGGGGCTTTTGGCCGCACCGGCACCGGTTTTGGCCCATGGCACCGACTACCGGGTGATTGCTGACAATGACCCGGTGGTGGGCATCGCTTTTTTCTATTCTGACAAAGTCCCCATGCGATATGCGGAAGTGCTGGTCTACAGCCCGGAAAATGACAAAATTGAATTTCAGAACGGCCGCACCGATGCTGAGGGCCGGTTTGCGTTTTTTGCGGAAACCCCGGGGGACTGGCGGGTGGAAGTAAATGACGGCATGGGCCATGCAGTGCATGCAACAGTTGCGGTGACCCCCCGGGAAGTGGAAACAGCGGATTCCGATGAGGTTGTGGAGATACAGAAAAAATTGTCCGCCACGGAAAAAAAACACGCCCTGCTGGGAGATGCGTCAACCGGGGTGAAAATGGTTCTGGGATTGAGCATTCTCCTGAATCTGTTTTTCGGCATGTATGTGTGGAAGCGGAAAAGCGCGGCCACTGCCGAATAAAAAACAAAAGACTGAAAAAAGGGTATTTTTGAGTATGAAAAAAATGAAAATAATTGCAGCAGCGGTTTTTTGTGCCTTGTTGTTCATTCCCGGTGTTGTTTATGCCGACCAATCCGGAAAACTTTATGTGGTGGGAATGGGGCCGTCCGGGGCGGATCTGTGCGCGCCCCGGGCCCTGGATGTGGTCCGGAAAGCGGATGTGCTGCTCTGCTCGCCGGGCATGCCGGATAAATTTGACATGTTCGGCACGGCAATCGACCCGTCAAAAATCGCGTTCAACCCCTGGGAAAATATTATGGGCGAAAGCGTCCGGCAACTCAAAAAAACCGATCCCGCTGCCTGGAAATCGGCCCGGGACAAGCAGCGACAAAAGGTTCAGGATTTTGTGCGGCGCGAAATCACCGCCGGCAAAACCGTTGTCATGATGGACGGGGGCGATCCCTGCGTATACGGCCCGTCCCTCCATTATCTTCTGGAAGGGTTTGATGATTCCCTGTTTGAGGTAATCCCTGGCATGGGCGCGTTCAACGCGGCCGGGGCCGCCCTGAAGCGATCTCTCACCTCAGGTGATGCGAGGTTTGTCATGCTGACATCGCCCCAATCCATGTTCGGTGAAAACTGGGAAAAGCAGGATGATATATTAGCGGATCTCGCCAAATACGATACCATTATGATCTGGTATATGTCCCTGCGCTCCATCGGCAAGGTGGTGGAGCAGATGAAAGCCGTGTATCCGCCGGATCTGCCCATTGCCATTGTCTATTATGCCGGGTATCCGGAAAAGGAAAAAGTGTTGAAAACCACCCTGTCCACCATCCTGGAAGACGTGAAAAAAATGGATGAAAAATGGCTGGGCCTTTTTGTGGCGGGGAGTTGCGTGAAATAGAATAAAAAAAGAGGGGCAGCCGCAACCGGCCAGGATCGACGGCTGCCCCGGTTGAAAAACGCCCCTTTGGCAAAAGGAACGTCAGGCAAATCTTAACCCTGTCATCCTCCTTTTGTCAAAGCGGAAAACAATTAATACCGTTTTGTTATGGAGGATGAAATGAGGTTATTCATTGGTAAAAAGTTTTATTTTTTGTGGTTTATCTCTCTTTTGGCATTCATGCTATGCATCTATGCCAATCCCGTGCTTGCCGACAATGAATCCGTCGGCGAAACCGTTGATCTTGGCGGGGTAACGGTCCAGGCCGAACGGCTTCAGGACAATATCGACATCACCCCCGGCACCATTACCATCCATCTTGAGGATTATAAAAAAGCAGGGGTCCCGCACACAGTCCTGGATATCTTAAAAGACCGGGCCATTATCGATTATCGCGGGGCCAGCGATCTTGCCCCCACCAATGATGATATTCAGATGCGCGGGTTCGGCACCCGCCAGTTCACCACCGCCGTGGATGGTCTTTCCATCCAGAAACTGGGCGGTCACTGGGGATTTCATTTTGTGGATTACAGCATTATTCCCATGGAACAGATTGAGTCCATTGAAATCCTGCCGGGCCCCCACAGTGCCTTGTATGAAGGGAGCAGTATCGGCGGGGTGCTCAATATTAAAACCAAGGCCCCGGTTAAAAGGGAAACACCGGCGGTGAAATTCAATACCACCACCAGTTACGGGTCTCTCAATACCTATGATACGTCCGTGACCATGTCCGGCGGGGGCGGCAACATGGATTATGTGCTGGGGGTGAAAGAGTACCATACCGACGGATACCTGAAAAACAATGATTACGATCTGTCCACGGTGTCCGCCCGCATGGCCTGGCTCCTGCCCAATGACGGGTATATGAGTCTGCTGGGATCGTATTCGGATAAATCCGAAGGCATTGTCTGTGAAAATGATCCCAATGGCAATTTTTATGATTCAAGTTACCCGGTGGTGGCGCGGGGGGATGTGAGCGGCCGGTGGCGGGACCCGGCCTTAAATGCGCGGCGGGAAAAAACGCCCTATTCCCTGAGGTTTAACTGGCAGCAGCCCTCCGAGATCGGCCGCTGGACCGTGGGAGCGTATTACACCCATGAAGATCAGACCTTTGACACGGATTCCGGACCCCTGGCCGATCAGGACGAATGGTCCAGCATGGGAGCCAAAATCCAGAATGAGTTTTACCTGACCGACGACCATCTGGTGACCATGGGCATGGATACGGCTGCTTTGGGGCGGGCCACCAGTGAGCACATTGTCCGCACGGTGTCCGGTTTCATTCAGGACCGGTGGCATGTCACGCCGCGCTTTTCCGTTACCCCGGGCCTGCGATATGAAACGATCCGGATTTTATGGAACAATGAGAATTTCCGCACCGGCGGATACGCCAATCCCGATATTCAGGCGGACACTGTTGAGCGCAATTATGATGACCTGACCCCCAAAGTGTTTGCGACGTATGAACTGGATGATGTGGCCCCCTGGCTTCGGGATACATCGGTTTCCATGGGGCTGAGCGAGGTCTGGACGCCCCGGGCCACCTGTGAGGTCTGTACCTGGGGATCGGGCGTTGAAATGGATCCCACCGAAGGATATGGGCTGGATCTGATTTTTCAGCGCCGGGTATGGGAAGATATCACCGTGATGGTCGATTTTTCCCACTATGATTTTGATAACTATGTGGTGTGGGCGGATTCAGGCTCGGATTATTTCCAGAATGCACCCTGGGGCCGCCGCATGGTGGGACTGGAAGATGTCAGCAAGGACGGCATTGAAATGGAAATCAACGGTAATATAACCGAAGACCTCTCCGCCAATCTAAGTTTTGCCTATGTGGATTGGGAGTATAACGGACCCAAAGGCGGGATTGAAGAAATGAGTGCCGCAGATCTTAGCAATCGGGCCAAATACCGGATCAACGCCGGTGTGACCTATGATTTCACCGACCGGCTCCAGTTCCATCTGGATTACAAGCACCAGGACAAACAGGAACGGGATATCATTGAGATCATTGACGAAGACACTGGCGAATTCGATATCCGGCATGTCAAGATTGACTCTTATGGTGTCATGGATGTGTCCCTGGCTTACCGGTTCCTGGAAAAATGGCATCGCCTTGAAAACCCAACCCTTAAAGTGTTTGCCAACAACGCCTTGGACAAGGATTACGTGAATGTCAGCGGGTATGAAGCAACGGAAAGAACCTATGGGGCGTCGCTGAGCATGACATTTTAACAAGCTGTTCATTCGTGCCTTATGCCTCAATTCTTGTACAAAAAAATGAACCAGTGCATAGGGGAGGTGGTTTTCCAACACAAGGTGTCAGTGCTCAGGTGTCAGGAAAAAGCGAGTCTGACACCTGCAACATGGAACCTGAAACCATTACTATGCACTTAGCCTATGGGTTGCGGGTTCTCTGTGTTGGGATTCCAATGGTCATAAACGGCCGTGGGGTGGTGTTGTGCCCCGCGGCATCCCGAATTCCAGGAGGATTTAATGGAACGCGTGTTTAATTTTTTCAAACGGGCATTTTTCATCTTCGTTTTATCGGCGGCGGTGATCAGTGTTTGTTTCTCAATACCGGTTCATGCCGAACAATACCAGCATGCCATTGTCACGGCAACATCCGGCGACGGACTCAAAGGCAGTTATTCATGGATCCAGGAGCGGAAATCCGGCGGGTACCGGCTCAGTGAACACAACATGATGCCGACCATCTCAGATATCCGGGCCGCCACCCACAATGAGTTCTATCTTATCATGGAAGGCCAGGGACTCAACCGGATCACCTGTTATGATATCCAGAGCCTGGATAATGTGGTCTGGCAGTATGCGGCCCAAGACGCTGAGGAAACAGAAGACACTTTGCCATGGGATCTGATTTCTGTTTCCGACCATAAGGCCTATCTGCTTCGCTATGGCAGCAATATCGCCTGGATTGTGGATCCCCTGGCAGAGACTGAAGCGGAATTTAAAACCGGTGAACTTAATTTCAGCGCCTATGATGACGGGGACGGCTCACCGGAAATGTGCTGCGGCGTGGTGGTCGACGGGAAAGCATTTATCGCCTTGGGGCGCGTGGATGCGGATGGAATTCCCCAAACAGCCTATGTTTCGGTCGTTGACACAGCAACAGACCAGTTTATTGATACGAACCCGGATGGAGACGGTTTTTCCGGCATCCCCCTTTCCGTGCAGCATCCCGTATCCATCCAGTACCTGACGGAGACCGGGTCGATCTATGTTCTTGGCAGCGGCACACTCCTTCCGCAAGCCGCATACACGGGCGGCATTGAACGGATCGACCCGGATTCCTATACCACCGATATGGTACTCGATGACGGTGACGGGGATTCCCATCCCTATGGGTATTTTACCGGAATGGCCATGATATCGGCCACAGACGGGTTTTTTATCGGGGCCGCATCTGAAGCCGATCAGACCCTGTATCATTTCAACCCCGCAACAGGCGCGGTGGATGCGGTGGAACTCAATGCCAGCGACCGGAACTATATGCAACAGAAACAATTTGCCGGTCTGGACGGCGGTATCGGCCTTGACAAGCATGACCGGCTGTGGATCAGCAATGTTACGGATCGGGAAGTGAATATCCTGATCACCGTGCCAAATCAGGGGCTTTATTCCGGCGACGGTTTTATGAACATTCCCAATGACAATGCCGGCCGGGTCATGCAGCCCGCCCAGATTGTTTTTTGCGTGGAACCCAAAGTAACGGACGAAGATGAAGCGGAAAAACCCAGCAGCTCCGGATCAAGCGGTAATTTTTGTTTTATCGGCGCATTGCGATGATATGACCCTGAAAACGAATAGCAATAGATAAAGGAAGATTAAAACATGCAAACATCAGATTATTTAAAACAAAATGGATGGGTTTTTATTTTTATTGTGCTGGCCGGAATTTTTCTTTTTTCCCAGACCAGCATTGCCGCGGCTGGCAAAACGCAGCTCTATCTTGTGAGTGTGGGCAACGGGGATCCTGACAATATAACATTGCGGGCCGTCAACACCATCAAGGACGCGGACATTATTTTTTGCGCGGACCGGACCCGGGATAAATTTCCCATCCTGCTCCAGGGCAAGGAGATCCATGACCCGGGGTTCGGGATTTTTGCTGTTTACGGTAAAACCCCGGAAGAGGGACGCAAGGGCAAGCGCTTCAATTATGATGAAAAAATGGCGCAGTTTGCGGAAATTTCAAAAATCATCCGGCAGGGGATTCAAAACGGCAAAACCGTGGCCGTGCTGGACAGCGGGGACCCGACGATTTACGGCCCCAATATGTGGTACATGGAAGCGTTTGAAGACCTGAACCCGGAGATCGTCACCGGCGCGAGCTGTTTTAACGCGGCCAACGCGGCCCTGAAAAAGGGCGTGACTTCCGGTATAAAGGCCCATTCCGTGATTCTCACGGCTTCTTTCGGCCGGGAAGATTATAAAGGGCCGGACAGCATTGAAAACCTGGCCAAAAATCAGGCCACCATGGCGTTTTTCACCATGTTTATGGATATGGAAAAAGTCGTGGGCCAGCTCAAAGCCCATTATCCTGGAGATACGCCGGTGGCCATTGTTCAGCATGCCGGATACCGGGACAAGGAACGGGTGATCATTGCCACACTGGATACGATTCTCGGGAAGATCAAGGGCCTGGATATGGATTTTGAATACATGCTCTATGTCGGCGATTTTCTGGAAAACCGGTATCAGAAGAAACAATAACAAAAAGCGGGTTTCAGGTGTCAGTGTTCAGGTATCAGACCTCTACCGAAATTATTCTGACACCCGAAACCTGATACCTTTCAACCTGAATCACAATAAAAGGAAAATTTATAATGAAAACAGCAAAATGGATTTTGATGGCCCTGATATGTTTCTTTGTGGCGGCAAGTGCCGCAGATGCTCACATGATCTGGCTGACCCCGGACAGCAACGCTTCAAAACCCGGGGATATGGTCACGGTGACCCTTGGCTTTGGCCATCATTTTTCACCGGATGAGGTCATGGAAAAAGAAGACCGGATGGAACGGGTATATGCGGTGAGCCCGGACGGTACGGAAATTGATCTGAAGGCCGTCACCCCGTCCCAATATACCTTTACCCCTGAAACCGAAGGTCCTTATGCGATGTATGCCACCATGAAATCAGGGTGTATGTCCACCACCACCACCGGCCGGAAAATGGGCAACCGGAAAACCCTGGAGGACGTGGTCTCCTGCTTCGGGTTTGAGATGTCGGCCATGACGACCGTGCGTTGCGGCGGGGGCGCCGGCACGGGGTTTGGGAAAGAGATGCTGACGGTTGACATCATTCCCCAAAAGAACCCGGCAACCATCAAGACCGGCGATACCCTGCCGCTGCTTGTCCTGTACCAGGGAAAACCCCTGGCAGGTGCCACCCTTTCCGCGGTGGGCGAAGGGTGCAAGCTTGCGGAAGATCAGTCCTGGGACCAGGAAGTGGAAACCAATTCCGATGGCGTCGCGCAGGTGGGCATCCGTGTTGCCGGTCCGTGGCTGTTCAGCGTGCGGCACAAAATTCCCTATGCCGATCCTGAAGCGTGTGACGATATGATGTGCAGCACCACGTTAACCCTTGATTTTTAAATGACGGAGTAATCATCATGCCATTCAAAAAAAATTATTTTTTGCCGCTGACTTTGCTTGTCGTTGCTTTTTTTCTTTTCAGTGCGTTTCAATCGACTCCCACTCATGGGGTGGAAGCAAAAAATACTGGTCAGTTTTATCTGGTCAGCCTTGGCGTGGGGGACCCGGACCTGATTACGGTCCGGGCGATCGAGACCATTGAAGCGTCCGATATTATCATCTGCCGGCCGGAAACCCGGGAGGTGTTTGCAAAATATCTGGCCGGCAAGACCTTCTGGGACGGTGCGTTCCGGGAATGGCGTACTTATAAAACGGATTGCGGAACCGTCCAGGACCCGGCTCAGAAGGAAAAGTGCCAGAGTGATAAAAAAGTGCGGGATGCAGTGGAGGCTGACATTCGCAAGGCGGTCAGCGAAGGTAAAACCGTATCCGTCTTAGGCAGCGGGGATCTGTTGATCTATGGCGGGCCTTACCGGTGGTACATGGAGGCATTAAACGATCTGAACATCAAAATTATTCCGGGGGTGAGCTGTTTGAACGCAGCCAATGCGGCCCTGGGAACGGACATCTGTGACGGCAGGGAAACCCGTGCCGCGGTTTTGACCACTTTTCGGGAAATAGACAAGCTGGCCCCCGCCCATCCCACCCTGGTGATTTTCACCATGTTCACGAAATTTCCGGATCTGGTGGAAAAACTCAAAACCCATTATCCCGTGGAAACGCCCATCGCAATCGTTTTTTATGCGGGATATAAGGAAAAGGAACATATTGTCGACGGCACCCTTGAAAATATTGTCGAAAAAACCCGGGGAAAAGATTTTCCCTTTGAGCATCTGGTGTATGTGGGGGATTTTCTGAGATAATCACACAAAAATATGCTTCGGGCGGGGGGTGTCCGTCTTTGTTTGAAATTATTTGACTCCTTTCAAAGACAGAGCTTCCCGCCCATCCCCGTAATGTGTATGAAAAGCAAATTGGGCGGGGAATATATGCTTTTTGCGGTTTCAGCCCTCCTCGGCTATCAAAAAGAGTATCCCCGCCCATTCAATTTGTAAAATACAACTTAGAACCTGAAAAGATGTAGAACATGAAAAATACCTTAAACGGCAACGGCCTGAAACGGGAGATCGGCCTGTTTTCCGCTACCATCCTGGTGATCGCCAATATGATCGGCACCGGCATCTTCACCACCACCGGGTTTATTATGGCTGAACTCAACCATCCCGGGGCCCTTCTGACCTGCTGGTTGTTTGGCGGGATCTTTGCCCTGTGCGGCGCCCTCTGCTACGGCGAACTGGGAGCAAAATTTCCCAGGGCGGGCGGGGAATATGTGTTTTTGCGGGAGAGCTTCGGCAAACCCATGGGATTTCTGTCCGGATGGATTTCCCTGATCGTGGGGTTTTCCGCCCCCATTGCCGCGGCATCACTGGCGTTTTCGCAATACGTGTTTCACGCGGCGGCCGTTACCGCGAATCCAAAATATGTGGTGTCTTTTTTCGGGGTCCCGGCCATTACCTTCAGCCTGATGAATCTGACAGCGGTTGGGGTCATCATCCTGTTTTCCCTGGTCCATTATCACAGCCTGCTGACCGGCTCCCGGGTGCAGAACGGGCTCACGATTTTTAAAACCGCGCTCATCGTTGGTTTTATTCTCTGCGGATTCGCCGTGGGTGGCGGGTCCTGGGACAATTTCGCCGCGCCGGCATCATTCAGGGATTTTAAGATGGAACAATTTGCCGTGTCCCTGATTTTCATATCCTTTGCCTACAGCGGGTGGAATGCATCCGCTTATCTGGGCGGGGAAATCAAACACCCGCAAAAAAATATCCCTCTGTCCCTGCTTTTCGGGACCCTGGTGGTGGTGGTGTTATATATGCTGCTGAACATGCTGTATATTTATTCCATGCCGGCGAAAGAAATGAATAACGTGCTGGATATCGGGGCCAAATCCGCCACTGCCCTGTTCGGCGGCCACATCAGCCGGTATTTCAGCGGCGCCGTGGGGGTGGGTATCCTCTCAGTGTTGAGCGCCATGATCATGACCGGCCCCCGGGTGTATTACGCCATGGCCAAAGACGGGATTTTTTTCAGCCCCTTTGGCCGGGTGAACCGGGAGCGGCATACACCCGCGTCTTCCATTTTCCTTCAGGCCGCCATCGCCGTGATTCTGGTGCTGACATCGTCTTTTAATGCGCTCCTGATTTATATCGGGTTTACCTTATCTATTTTTGCCCTGATGACGGTGGCCGGCATGATGCGGCTCAGGAAAAAATACCCTGAAGCAAAAAGTCCCTACCGCACCTTTGGGTATCCACTCACGCCCCTGCTGTTTATCACGGGCAATCTCTGGATCATTCTGTTTTCCCTTAAAAGCCGGCCGGTCAGTTCCCTGTTCGGCCTGGCCACCATCGGCACCGGGCTTTTGGTGTACTGGTATTTTTCACGGCCCCGGGATCATCAAACCAGGACGAAAAAAAGTCCGGTACCCGTTGCTGCATGGGAAAACGGGGAATAGAAAATAAGGGCCACCCGCCACCATCAAAAAACTCCCAAATAAGAGTATCTTAAAAAAATCTTATCTCCCGCAGGCGCAGGGCTCGCAGATAAAAAAATCTCAGCGCCTCTGCGTCCCTGCGGGATAAAAAATATCATCAACAGGAATTTCTTCTTGGTTCAGACAGCGGCGAAAATGCCGTTAAAAGCTTTTTACGAAGCCGTCAGTGTTTATGATCATGCGGTGCTGTTTTGTGATCCGCATGGGAATGATCATGGGGCCCGTGGTTTCCGGTATGGTCGTGACGGTGGTCGGCCGGATTTTTCGCATGCTCATGGGCATGGGCATGTTCATGGTCGTGTTCATGTGCGTGAACATGCGTATGCGCGTGGGTGTGGGTTTCCGCCCCATGGGTATGGGCGTGTTCGTGATCATGCTCATGCTCGTGTTCATGCCGGTGTTGATGTTGATGATTGCCTTCCATTGTTGATCTCCTTTTTCATGGTGGATTAATCGTTGGTGTGACCGCCAATGGTGCCATAATTATCAGTTCATCTGATAAGATAATACCGGCCCGCCAAAATCGCAAAGCGTTTTTCTGTTTTGTGTCATGATGCCCATATAGATTTTTATGTACGCGCGGTACGCCAAAGTTCAATACAACTTATTGTTTTTTTATAATTTTATTCAAAATCAGCATAAGACTTTCATGGTTTTTTCGATTTTATTCGCCATGTAGAGATTTAAAATACGCGGGTAAAAAAAGCGCTCATCTGGGGATTTTATGCAGCGGGTGTTGACACTTTTTTTCTTACTTTATTATACTTTTGTAAGGCGAACTATCGTAATTTCAATTAAAGCTGATTTTAATGGAAAACTGAGAGGCGCTTTAATGAGCAGCGTAAAAGCGCAATCGGAACGGATGAAAACTACTTGCAAAAAGGGGTGATTTTTTATGACAACACCTGATAATGATACAGCGTTTCCGGAATTCATTCTCCGGCCCGTGGGAATGGTGAAAAGCGACATTTCCACACCCACCTTTCTGCCTTTCGGGGGTGACGATGCTGAAGAACGTATGAAAAAAGCCAAAGTCCGGCATCAGCAGACCAAAACCATGATCTCCGAGGTGGTGATTGATCCGGATCTCGAGGGAATCCTGACCGGCATCGAGGACTTTTCTCACATCCTGGTGCTATACTGGCCCCATAAGATTCCGGAAGAAGAGAGAAACCGGCGCCAGGTCCACCCTATGGGCCGGAAGGATATCCCTTTAAAGGGCATTTTTGCTACCCGGAGCCCGGCACGGCCCAATCCCGTGCTGGTCTCGGTGGTGCGCCTCTTAGAGCGGCGGGCGAATGTGCTGCGGGTGGAAGGGCTCGAGGCTTTAGACGGCAGCCCGGTGATTGATATCAAACCCTTCACCGGCCTCTATGATGCGCCGGAGAACGCAACCTATCCCGAGTGGCTGAAAAAACTCCATGCGGAGCTGGAGGCAGCGGATTAACTCCGTTTCGACAATCAGTTCCAGGTTCAAAAGAATGTTTGTAAGCATTTACAGGGCACTTTATCTGTTTTGTTCCCGGGTACTTGAAGTACGACGAGGTCGTCTGCGTGCCTGGCGCAGCGCATCGGCTGAAGCCTTTAGGGGCACCCTGTAAGTGCTTACCGGCCTGTGTTTTACAATCCTTTTTTGGTAAAATCCTTCTTTAATACGATACGTACTGTTATACAATACTTTAAATTTTAGTATTGTATAATTCGCCATTTTAATTACCCTTTGTTGCAGATTAACCGTGTATTCCCCCTGTTTTGTGGAATGCACATTCCGCAAACAGATATCCACAACAAGGAGGTTTTAAAATGGCGTCTACCATAATATCCCCCGGCACATCCCACCAGACACCCAACAGACTGCTGCTTGCCGCTGTGTTCGGTCCTTACGGCTTAAAAGACGAATATGCCGAAGCCCTGGGCATGCAGATGGAACTGCTGAACAACCAGATCACCCGTGAACAAGGGGTTCACTCCCCCCGACAGTCCTACTGGAGCTTCGGGCTTTACCTGCTGGCGGCAAATATCAGTGTGCCGACCACAGTGCTGGATTTCCCTTCCTGGGATGATTTTACCCAAGAGCTGAAAAAAGGCTACACCCATGTGGGCATTACATTTATTGTTCCCAATGTTTACAAGGTAAAACGGATGACCGCGTATATCCGGGAGCATCATCCGGACATCAAAATTATTCTTGGCGGATATGGCACCGTGATCCCGGATCTCGATACCATGGTGTCCTATGATGCCATCTGCAAAGGGGAAGGGGTCCGGTGGCTGAGAAAGTATTTTAATGAAGATACAACTGCCCCGATCAATCATCCGGCCATTGCCGGCCCTGCCTATCAATCCATCTATGGATTCCGGTCAAAACCTAAGGGTGCGGTGCTGCTGTCCGGCGTGGGGTGTGAAAACGGGTGTAAATTCTGCATCACCTCCCACCAGTTCAAGAAAAAATATATTCCGCTCCTGGAAACCGGCAAAGACGTCTTTAATGCCTGCCGCCGGGCGGAAAAAGAACTGGGCACCACGGGATTCAGCATTATGGATGAAAATTTTTTAAAAAAACCCGAGCGGGCAAAAGAGCTGCTTGAAGAAATGACCCGGCACAACAAAGCGTATGTGTTTGATATTTTTTCATCCGCGGAAGTGATCCAGCAGGTGGGGGTGGATTTTCTGGTGCGGCTGGGGGTGCGCATGGTCTGGGTCGGGGTGGAGTCCAAAGTCAATACCCATGCCAAAACCCGGGGCATTGATCTGGCCGCCATGATCCATGAGCTTCAGTCCCACGGCATCATTGTGAATGCCTCCACCATTCTGTTCCAGGACCACCACGACCGGCAGCAGCTGGCCGAAGAGATCGACTGGGTCATTGGCCTGGGATCGGACCTGGTCCAGTTTATGAATTATACCCCTTTTCCCACCACGGCCCTGTATCAGGGGCTGAAAGCGGAAAACCGCATGAAGAACGTAGATTACCGTCACCATCACGGCCAGGGGGAGCTTTTGTTTGATCATCCGCATATCAATGATCCGGCGGATCATATAAGGTATTTGAAGAACGCGTTTATCCGGAAATACCAGACGGACGGTCCGTCGGTTGTCAGCATGGCCCTAACCGCTATCAGGGGCTACAGCAAAGCAAAGCAGGACTATGCGTATCGCCGCAAAAACAGCCTGATCTGGAATCCGGAAAGTTTTTCCTATGAAGCCCAAAAACCCGGTCGAAACGGGCAGTCGTCAGCAGATCCGCAACCCGATAAATTTATGGAAAAACGGCTCCGGAAAATGGAAAAAATCGCCATAAACATCAGGTCTGTGCTGGCTGCGGCCTGGCTCCTGGCCCCCAATTGGTCTGCCCGGAAAAAAGCGGCCCGGGCCATGGCACTGTATCAGTCGGTGTTGGGCCGTCCTGTCCTGAAAGAGCAGGTCGCATCAGCTGTGCTGTGTGTATCAGGGATAAAGGAAGTCCTGAAAACGTCATTTTTTAGAGCCATGGGCAGAGACATTGTATGCCAGCCGCCGGTCAAGAAAACAAGGTTTAATGGGTTGGAAAGAAAACTGTCAGCAAACGAAAAACCCTATGCTTTGAAGTCACGTCTGCTGCCCGGGAAAGCGGGTTTCAAAGAAGCCATGGTGCCCGGACCATGACCTGGATATGATGACCTGGCAATTGAACAGGCGCGGCGCTTGGCGTTTTTACTGTTGGCTGTTGCAGTGCGGGAATCCAATAGTTGTTGAACCCCTCAAGGGTGCATTGTTCTATCAGATTGTCGATGGTCCGGTTGATCGCGGGAACCATCTGCTTGTTTTCACTGGTGGCCAGGGTAAATGCTGTCCCGCTGCGTTCGGCGCTGCCTGTTCTGCCCATGGGATAAACTTACGCTTCGGGCGTTGACGGCATATCATGATTTTGGAAATGGCGGGGGAAGATAGATGGGACTTTTTTGATCCATCAGCCATCATCGCCGGTAAGTTTCAATCAATGAAAATACCCAGGGGCGGAAGGCAATCATCAGACCGGTATGGTGACACTGGCGCCGGGGCAGGGCGTTGTCCAGTTCTGCCAACTCATTATAATCTTTTAGCAGCCGATCGATTTTTTTCAAAAACACGCCATGAGATGCATCCGACAGTTTTCCGTTTTCAAAAGATAGATGTTCGCCGTCACCGTCAAAGGCGGCGTTTAAAAATTCATTTTTGATACGGCTTTCATATTTCTCCCGGATGGGCCCGTCCTTGCGCCACAGGACAGTGCGCGGGGTCCGGAACCGGATTCTGTTATCCGGGTAAAGGTCAATGAGATCCAGTGTGTCCAGCCGCAGCAGCAATTTTACAGATTCCGACTCTGATATGGTGTACTCCCGGACAATGGATTCCGGGGGCCGGCCATTCAGCAGAAGATAATAAAAAACCAGAAGCGTTTGATTTTCGGACAGGGCCAGCTCCTGTTCAACACTCAGCATTGCGGGACCGGCATCTGCGTTCGCGCTTAGTTTGGCGAGATCATAAAAAGACATCTCCAGAATATCCAGGATTTCCTCCACCCGGGCCAGGGAAAAGGTTTTTTCCGAAAAAAGCCGTTTTACGCTGGCTTCACTCAGGTTGAGGGTTTGGGCAAGCTGGCGGTAGGTAATGCCCTGGGCTTTTAAGCATTTTTTTAATGTGTTGAGCAATTGTCGGGTTTGATTCATTTTTTTCCGTCAGTTTTTCTCTGGTTTTTTGGGGCGGGGCCGGTTTTGTCAGGATGCTGATTGCTTTTTTTGCAAGCGTTCACAGGGCACCGCATCTGCTTTTTTCCCGGCCACTTGAAGTACGACATGTACGTCTGTATGCCCGGCGCCTCGCATCTGCGGCACCCTGAAAACGCTTACAGGCTATGGTTTAAGAAAATTTGAAAATTTTGACCCCGTGAACGGGTACCTTAGTTTACTCCGGATATCCGGTAATCGCCTGGATTTCTTTGTATAGGGGCAGCAGTTTTTGGGATAATTTTGTATAGACATTGTCATAGAGGTCTTTATACAGCCGGCGGTTTTTTTCAATGGGATCAAAGGTGTCCTTTACAGCGGTCATCTCTTTTACAGCGGATTCAAAATCCGGAAATAACGAGAGTCCCACGGCCGCGTCAATGGCCGCCCCGACAACCGATGTCTCGTGGGTATGGGGCCGCTGGGCCGGCACGCCAAACACATCCGCGGATATCTGCATGGCGGTATCGCTCTGGGAGCCGCCGCCGGAGATGCGAAGCCGGGTGATGGGGATTTTGTTTTTCTTTTCAGTGAGCTGGGCCCCTTCCCTGAGGCCGTAAATCAGACCTTCGATCATGGCCCGGTAAAGATGCCCCCGGTGATGGACATCCCCGAATCCGATGATGGCACCCTTGGCATATTGTTCCATATGCGGCCCCGGCGACCAGTGGGGCTGTAGCATGAGCCCCATGGACCCCGGCGGGATATCCCGGATGATTTTTTCAAACAGCATTTCCGGGGACACGCCTTTTTCCTGTGCTTCCAGTTTTTCCTTGAGCCCGAACTGTTCCTTGAACCATGTCACCATCCAGAATCCGCGCATGATGGCGATTTCCGTATAATATTGGTCCGGCAGGGCGGCCGGGTAAGGCGGGATAAAGGGTTTGAGTTCCACGTATTTCTGTATGGCGGTGTTGATCGTGGCAATGGTGCCAAAGCTCAGACACGCGGTCTCCGGGGTCATGCATCCGGCGCCCAGAATCTCGCAGGCCTTGTCAGATCCCGCGGCAATGACCGGCAGGTTTTTCGGAATTCCGGTGTCAGCGGCGGCTTTTCCCGTGATTTTTCCCAGATGCGCGCCGGGCGTGACCAGCTCCGGCAGTTTCTCCCTCTCAACTGGAAAAATTTTCCATTTTATATCACGGGGGCCAGCCCAGTTGTAGGTTTTGGTGTTGATGGGCAGATATCCCACATTGCTGCCCACGGAATCCGTATACTCACCGGTCAGCATGAAATTGAGATAACCGGACAGGAGCAGGTATTTGTGGGTTTTTTCCCATATTTCCGGCTGGTTCTGTTTGATCCAGTTGACCTGACAGGCGGAGATCACCTTGTCCACAAGGTCATAAAGTCTCGCGGTTTTCAGCAGGGGCCGCAGCAGGGGGGAAATGACTTTTTCCGCATCTGCTTTCCGCTGGTCCAGCCAGACAATGGCCGGCCGCAGGGCGCGTCCGTCTTTGTCGACGTTCACCACCGTGGCCCGCTGGGTGGTGATGCTGACGCCGGCAATGCGGTTTTTCAGGGACTGGTTTTTTGCCAACAGTTCCCTGCAGGATCGGCAGAGCATGTCCCAGTAATATTCCGGATGCTGTTCGGCCCAGCCCGGATGTTCGGAAAAATAGGGCTCAATGGATATTTTGACAAGATCAAGAATCTGTCCTTTCAGATCCACCAGGGCGCTCCGGATGGATTGGGTGCCGGCGTCCACCGTGAGGATGAGGTTGCCATTGGGTTTCATGTTAATTTCCTTTTTTGCAGGAGTTTATTTTGGGTCCATATCCAGCCCCAGATGCCCGCCGGGGTTCATAATATGGTTCGGATCAAAGTGCGTTTTCAAGGCCCGCAGCACATCCATCTGTTCTTTGCCCAGATGCTGCGCCATAAATTTGGAAAACAGTTTTCCCACGCCGTGATGATGGCTGATGGAGCCGCCATTTGCCAGTATCGCATCAATGACGCCGTCATGGAATTTG
Organism: Desulfobacterales bacterium; assembly: GCA_963675805.2. GTDB lineage: Bacteria > Desulfobacterota > Desulfobacteria > Desulfobacterales > Desulfosalsimonadaceae > SURF-3. Next base: position 578,756 of record CAXXNU010000019.1, read on the forward strand.
CGGTATTCGGGCATATCCATCATTTTGAGAATGAAAATAAAATAGAGGTTGGTGCCCTGGGGGTAAAAATGGGACGCATGGGTCATGCAGATCGTTTCGGGCCGTGATTTGATATATTTGCGCACGCCCTGATGCAGGCGGTGAAGGTTGTCCCAGGTGACACCGGATTCCACGGTGTCGATGATGATGTCGTAATCCATGAGGTCTTCCCTCATGTACGGCTCTTTATACCGGGTTTTTTCCCATTTTTTGGTGGCATACCCGCTTAAAGACATGGCGCCGTTTTGTTTGCAGATTTTGGATACCATGTCTTTGACATGCCGGGCGAAGTCTTTTTCCCCTTCGGACCATCCCATGCAAAGACATCGTTCCATGGGTTTGTATCCCCGGAAGGTCATGATTCTATCCACGGGTGAGCCGTGGATGCCGAAGAGTTTCAACCCGACTTCCGTTTCTTCCGGGTCGGAGATCCGGAATACGGCCGGCAGGCCGAACTCGGCCTGGGTGATTTCCCGGCTGGCGCTGACTGCGGCTTCCCAGGACGGGAACATGAATCCGAACCGTTGACGGTTTTTGGGCATGTAACGGAAAATTTTCATGGTCACTTCCACCAGAATGCCGAAGGCCCCTTCGCTGCCTTTCATGATATCGTTGATTTTAGGGCCGGTGGCGGTGGCCGGGTATTCCAGGGTTTTAAACGTTCCGGCAGGCGTCACATATTCCTGGGCAAAAACAATATCATAGGCATCCCCGTAGTAGGTGGACGCCTGGCCGGACCCCAGGGTCACTACCCAGCCGCCTACGGTGGAAAACTCAAAAGACTGGGGAAAATGGCCGCAGGTGTAGCGATATTTGACGTTGAACTTTTTCGGGGCGTTGTTCAAGGCCTCTTCATAGGCCGGCCCGAACATGCCCGGCTGGACCGTGGCGGTCTGGTTCAGCTCATTAATATTGATGAGCTTGTTCATGTGGGTGCTCATTACCAGCATGATGCCGGCGTTGGGGGTATTCAAGCCGAAGGTTACCGACGATCCGCCGGAGAATATATAAATCGGGATTTTCCGGGTGTTGCAGTATCCGACAATTTTCCGGACATCGTTTTTGTCTTTGGGATGGACCACGATGTCCGGCACATGCAGGACTTTCTGATGCCGCAAATCCACGGCTTCATCAACGGTTTTGCCGTGGCTGTATTTCACCCGGCTGTAATCATCCGTGCTCACGTTTTTTTTGCCCGCAATTTTGGTGATCGCTTTGATATCATCCGCAGACAGCGAAATCGCATGATCAATCGTGACCTTTTCATTGCCTTCAAACCGGGGTTTTTTGAAATCCGCATCCGTCATGCCGAATGTTTCCTTGAGCATCTGGTACCATTCATGGCTCGGGTGCTTGAATTCCTTGGGGTCGCCCCATTTAAAGATGGAGCGAAAAGAGTTTTTTTTAGGGGGTTTTTCCGTCCAGTCCGGCTGAAATGATTTTGGCATGGTCTTCTCCAAAGATTAGATTTTTCGGGTTTTATTTAAAAATATTAACCGGCGGCACTTATTCAGAAAGCATCTGTATGGATTTTGCCGCGGCAGATGACAGGACATTCTGCATGACCCGCTTTGCCGTGTCCGGTTTTCTGTTTTTGATGGCTGCGCATATGTCTTTATGAAATCTTCGTGTTTCTTCGATGTGATCCGGATTTCTGAAATACATGGCATAATAATCATTCATCTGGGTTGTGAACGCGTTCAGCAGGAGGACATACAGCACATTGCCGCTGGCTCGGGCAATCACATGATGAAGCCGCATGTCTGTTTCGGCCATGGTCATGTCATCGGCAGCCGAGATGATGCGGTCAAGCTGTTCAAGATCCGCGGCTGTCGCGTTTTTTGCCGCCCACCAGGCCATCTCCGGCACCAGCAGTTGGCGTAGATCCATGAGATTTTTAAAAATATCCATGTCCAGAGCGCCGTTTTTGAAAAGCAGTTCTTTCACCAGTTCCAGGCTGCCGCTTTCCAGGTAATCTTTTACAAACACCCCTTCGCCGTGGCGGATTTCCACCAGATCCATGCTTTCAAGTTTGCCCAGGGCCGCCCGGACCGTGGACCGGTTCACATGGAGCATCTGGGCAAGGGCTCTTTCCGCGGGGAGTTTTTCCCCGGGCGCGATTTCCCGGTTGATCATTTTGTTTTTCAGCTGCTCGACGATTTCTTCGTGGAGCTTTGTTTTATTTAAAGGCTTTAATAACGTCGCAGGTTGTCCCATGGGTGATTTTGTCTTTTCAGTAATCAGTGTGCTGAATTTTGGTTTATTGATTGGGTGGTCGGACCACTAACTAAAATATCTCTCTCAAAACCACGTCCTCCTGTCAATCATTTTTTTGTGCAATACACCTCAATTGATGCGCAAAAAAAAAAGAAAATGAACCCGTGCATAGGGAAGGCGGCCTTCCAGCAAAGGGTGTCAGTGCTCAGGTGCCCGTTGTGAGGTGCCGGCAAAAGCAATTCTGATACCCGACACCTGCAACATGGAACATGGAACCTGAAACCTTTACTACAGACGTAGCCCATGTGATACGGGTTTCCTGCGCGGGGTTTTATTTTATGGTGCGGCCGGACCTGCATCAGTCATCTCTTGCGTTGAGCGTCTGGACCAGTCCTATGATAAAAAGTGCCACGGATATCCCCAGGAAAAATGCCGCAAAAACCGCTGAATGCAGAAAACCGGCTTTGATTTTGTGCCAGTTGTTAATGCCGACGCGAATATCTTCGGCCGCCACCGGATAGGGTTGTCCAGTGCTGTCTGAGGAAAACAGGGCGCCGCGTTCGATATGATTGTCGAGCAGTTCATTGCGGATGAAAATTTTAAAATCATTGGCGGTATCGGAAAGCGGCAGGGCGAGCGGCATAGGGGTCCACCAGATGTTGTCATTTCCCCATACGGCTTTTCCGTATTGAACCGCAAACTGGGCACCGAAAACACAGGTTCCAATGATTCCGATAAGTAAAAACGCATTGATTTTTTTCTTCATATCCCCTTCTCCATAACATGAATACAAATGGCCAAGACAATCAAGGTCCATGTGATAGCAGAATATCCAGCGCGGATTGCCTGATTTTGGCTACAGGCGAGGGTTTGGCCAGATATGCCAGGTGGTTTTGATCAAAGAAGGTCTTTCGTTCAGGAGACAGGTCCCCGGTGATGAATAAATATCGGTGGCCAATTTCCGGGTAGCGGTTTTTAACAATGGTGAATAGCTGGATGCCGTCCATTACCGGCATATCGATATCGGAGATGATGAGTTTATAATATGTTTCTTCAATTTTTCCAAAACCTTCTTCGCCGTTTGCGGCAATATCGACTGTTCCCTCGTCTTCCAGAATCGCCTTGAGAAGCCCGGAAACGGATTCATCATCCTCTATGATCAGAATCTTTTCTTCCCATATTTTTGGCAGGTCTTCCAGAGTGGTGGTTTTATCTGAGAAGCCGGGGAATTTTTCCAGGTATAACTCAATCGCCCGCTTGTGGTTTTGAATTTTCGGGGCCACAACGCTGAATTCCAGGAAATCTTTCCGAAGATGATTCACCACGTAAAGAAAGATGTCATTCCACTCGGAAAATTCCGTTGCCGCCATGGCTTTTAAAAAATCTTCCCGGCCCAGATTGTTTTGCACCAGGCGGTCATTAATTTCGGTAATGGTGCCGAGGATCCTTTTGTTGACGTCCGTATCAATCCGGATCACCGGAACGGCCGGCGGTATTTTCCGGATATGTTCCGCGGCGCTTGCCATTACGTGATAATGCCAGGCTTCATCCTCGGCGTTTGATTGGAGAAAGGCCCTGAATTCCGGGTCATCATGAAAACACCTGATGGCGTTCGCATAGGCCTTGCCTGCTGCCTGTTCCACTTTTAAAAGCCACTGGATGATATCTTTCATGGCGTCACCTCCGAATCGCAGGCCTCAGGGGTCGCGAAAAAGTTGACCTGGCAGGGTGCTGAAAAACGATTGTGGTTAATGATACTGCGGGATAATCTCCGTTTTTAGAATGTTTTCAGCACACTGCGAAGCATGCCCTGATAATAAGATTGATTTGAAAGATAGCAACCGGCAGCATCGTTTTTATGTGATTGCCGGGCGTCTCATGGGATCGGATGGGCCAGTGGCATGCGCCTGAATTTGTTATTTAATGACGTGCATCTCTTCAAGCTGCTTTCGCAGCTTGTAAATCCGCCACCGGTTTACGTTCAGGTCCCACAGGGCGATGGCAGAAGAAGATCTCACGGAAATCCGGTTCAGATCCGGGTGCAGCAGCAGTTCCAGGTGGTCTACAAACCGGAACACGCGGCTCCTGCATTTTGCGTGGAGATAGACGTCATTTTCTTCCACAATTTCTGTTCGCGGCATGTCCCGGATCACCTCTTTGATTTTCAGCCACGCCGCATCCGCCGGCCCTGCCGGTTCAAACGGAGACGTCCGGTTGTAAAGAATCCAGGTGGTGCTTGAAACGCAATTGGGCAAAGGGTAACATCCGCAGAGTGCCATGGTGTTATCGTCATTTACCCGCAAGTGCTTTCCGGAACAGCCAAAAAGCATCACCGCCAGAATTGCCGGCAAACAAATGCATTTACCAATTCTTTCCAGATGAAGTTTGTAGGGTTTCACTAATTTTAATTCCTTTTTCAACGGCTCGATCCAAAGCGGTTTTGCCAAAGTCATTCACGATATCAGTTCGCGCCCCTCTTTTGATCAGCGCATCAATGACCGTTATGTTTTTATTTGACACCGCAACGTGAAGCGGGGTTTCCCCCATATCCCCTGCCGCATTCACCGGCGCGCCGTTTTCAATCAGCATGAGGGCGCCGGCTGTCTCATTGCGCCGGATCAGAACATGCAGGGGGGTATCCCCGTCACCGTCACTGCTGTTGATGTGAACCTCGGCATCCCCCAATTCCGCCGGGAATAAGACATCAGAAGTTGACTGGAGCCATTCTTTCAATGTTTTTTGGCTCATTTGCCGCGCTTTCCGGAATGTTGGTTTATTTTGCGGCCATGCGCAGGGCCGCATCCAGGCGGATTACTTCCGCGTTGATCATGGGGTTTTCAATGAGGTGACGCACCAGCATGGCGAATTCCTCTGGTTTTCCCAGTCGCTTGGGAAAAGGCATCATCGCCGCCAAAGATTGCTGAACATTTTCCGGAAGCCCGGCCATCATCGGGGTCATGAAAATGCCCGGCGCAATGGTGTTGACCCGGATGCCGTAGTCTGCAAATTCCCGGGCAATTGGCAGGGCCATGCCCACGACCCCGGCTTTGGACGCGCTGTAGGCAGCCTGACCCACCTGGCCTTCAAACGCGGCAACCGAGGCCACATTGATGACCGCGCCTTTTTCGCCGTCTTCCGTGGGCGTATTTTTGCACATTTCAACAGCAGCCAGACTCAGCACGTTCATGGTGCCCACCAGATTGATCTGGATGACCCGGTTGAAAAAATCCGCGGGCATGGGATTGCCTTTTTTGTCGATCACTTTTTTGGGGGAGGCAACCCCTGCGCAGTTCACGGCAAAGTGGATGGCCCCGAAAGCTTCCATGGTCCGGTCAATGGCGGATTTAACGCTGGCCGCATCCGTCACGTCGGTTTTACAGAAGATCACCTTGTCGCCCAGTGCCAAAGCCAGTTTTTCCCCGTTTTCCACGTCAAAATCCAGGATGGCGGCTTTTGCGCCGTTTTCCGTCAACTCTTTTACCACGGCCGCGCCCAAACCGGATGCGCCGCCAGACACCACTGCCACACAATTTTTAATTTTCATGCGTTCTCCTTCTAAATTTGATGTAATTGTAAAAAATCGGATTTCGACGGCAAAGAAAAAAGTCCCAAATTCGAGGCGCGCAAATCCTGAGTGATGATTTGTACTGAGCGTACCATGAAGAAGCGAAGGATGCAGCGCAACAAAGAATTTAGACTTTTTGCGAAGCCGTCAATTTTTCCCTTTATTTTTGCCCAAGAGTTCATTGGCAATCACAATCCGCTGGATCTGGTTGGTGCCTTCATAAATGGTGGTGATCCGGGCGTCCCGGTAAAATCGCTCCACCGGATATTCCTTGATATACCCGTATCCCCCATGGATCTGGATGGCCTGGCCTGTGACCCGCTGGGCCATTTCCGAGGCATAGCACTTGGCCATGGAGGCTGCGGCCGTGCAGTTTTCGCCCCGTTCCTTGATTGCTGCGGCATTCAGCACCAGGAGCCGGGCCGCCTCTACATCCATGGCCATGTCCGCGATCATCCAGCGGATGCCCTGAAAATCGGAAATTTTATTCTGAAACTGCAATCGCTGTTTACTGTATTTAATGGATTCGTCCAGAGCCGCCTGTGCAATGCCCAGGGAAAGCGATGCAATGCCGATCCGGCCGGCGTCCAGGCCGGACATGGCAATGACAAATCCTTCGCCTTCCCGGCCCAGCATGCGCGATGCCGGCACCTGGCAGTTGGTGAACAGCAGGTCCGTGGTGTCCGAGGCGCACTGGCCCATTTTTTCCTCGATTCTTCCCACGGCAAACCCGGGCAGGTCATGGGTGATGAGAAATGCGCTGATGCCCCGGCTGCCTTTCTCCGCGGTCCGGGCCAGCAGAATGATCACCCCGGAATTTTTGCCGGTGGTGATGAACCGCTTGGTGCCGTTGATGATATAATGGTCCCCGTCCCGCACCGCAGTGCAGGTCATGGACTGAGGGTCGGAACCGGCTTCCGGTTCGGTGAGGGCAAACGCGCCGATAAATTCACCTCCGGCCATGGGCCGCAGGAATTCTTCTTTTTGGGCTTCCGTGCCGTATTTTTCAATGCTGCCGCAGCAGATGGAATTGTGCACGGACATGATCACCGCAGTGGATGCGCAGGCATAGGCGATTTCCGTAAGCGCCAGGGAATAGGCCACCGTACCCATGTCTTCCCCCCCGTATTTTTCCGAAACCAGCATGCCCAGAAACCCGAGGTCTCCCATTTTTTTGAGGCTGTCCCCGGGATAGGTGTGGGTCTGGTCCCGCTCTGCGGCCAGCGGCGCCAGTTCTTTCCGGGCAAACTCCCGGGCCATTTTCTGGATCATAAGCTGTTCTTTGGTAAGCTGGAATGGCATATAAACTCCTGTGCTTTATTTCTTATCTACTGAATATGGATAGGTTTGAATATGGCTTCGTTTAATAGACTATACAGGCAATGCCAAAATGCAAGCAATAACCTATACAGCTGTGAGACAGAATTTTGCCAAAAAAATGGGAAAAATTTGTAATGGCCGCTGCCCGATGATGATGACACGAGAACCGAAAAGTCCGGGATCATTCAATAAATTCTCTGATGATACTGTGTTTTCGCTTAATTTCACCAATAAAACGATCATAATGTCTCATTCGGATTATTGAGCGGATAATCAGGTGGGCGCCAAAAACAATTAAAGCAAGATTGAGGGCTCCCAGCGGAACGAGAAAATGCAACACATGGAGGGCATCATAATATTTGGAAGTCGCAATCAAAAGACTCGTAACCGATAGCGGCAAAGCCAAAACCGCTATACCTGTTCGCATGACAGCCAAAGATGTGCGTTTTTCCGCCAAAATGAGCTGCACTTCATTGATCGCTATTGAATCCATTGGGTTTGTATCGTTATTCAAATTTTGTCCTTTAATTGGGTTTTTCTTCAATTATGCTGTCACTCCCTTTTTGCATAACGCAGCAGCAGGGGGCGTCCGAATACGGCGATCAGAATGAGAAGGCTGAGGAATAGGAGTGCAAACTCCTCGTGTTGAACGATCTGGTCCGCTCCGATCAGCATCGATGTGCCCAGTGCGACGAGGATATAGACGATGATCACAACGACAATGGCCGACAGCACAGCGCCGGGCAGGGTTTTTTGGGGGGTATTGATTTCATCGTAATCATAGGTCAGGAGCTGGAATCCCTCATAGGCCATGAACACAGACGCCGCACCAAATAGTGCGGCGCCGATTCCCTCTCTGGGCAATGTGATGCGGATACCCCGGGGCTACGATTCTGGCAATTCTTGGCATGGATTGTTATTTTAAGAAACAAGATAAATGTCAATAAATAGGTACGGTCCCCCGATTTATTTATTTGTATAGCTTGTCTCGGCTCGATCGGGATGGGACCCGCGGGTTTATTCGTTCAAAAAGCCATTCAGGCGCTCTTTAATCAGCGATTTGGCCTCCGCCATGATTCGGCTGATAAGTTCTTTGCAGGTGGGGATATCATGGATGAGCCCGGCCACCATACCGCAGGACCAGGCACCGGCATCCATATCTCCCTGGGTCATGATTTTCGGGTAAACACCCGCCACTTCTTCAATAATATCTTCAAACCGGATATCTTTTCCAAGCAAGGCTTCTTTTTCCCGCAGCCGCTCCACCGCGGGATTATTTAAAACTCTCTCCGTATTTTTCAGCGGCCGCATGATCAGGCGGGTATCCAGTTCAGTTGCATTCACAATGGCTTGTTTGACATTTTCATGGACCGGGGCTTCTTGGGTTGCAATAAAACGGGTGCCCATGTTGATCCCCTCCGCGCCAAGGGCCAGGGCCGCGACAAGACTTCGGCCGTCTGCCATGCCGCCGGAAGCAACAAACGGAATTTTGAGTTCTTCAGCTGCCCGGGGAAGCAGGATCATATTCGGGATATCGTCTTCTCCCGGATGCCCGCCGCATTCAAAACCGTCTACGGACACGGCATCACACCCGATGGATTCGGCTTTTAGGGCATGACGCACGGACGTACATTTATGAATGACCTTAATTCCGGCATTTTTAAGTTTCGGCAAATATTGCTGGGGATTACGGCCGGCGGTTTCAACGATTTTGACACCGCCGTCAATGATGGCGGAAACATAACCCGGATAATCCGGGGCCATGACGGTCGGCAGAAATGTCAAATTGACGCCAAACGGCTTATCTGTCATTTGATGGCAGCGCTCAATTTCTTTTGCCAGGAGCTCGGGGGTTTTCTGGGTCAGTCCGGTGATAATGCCCAGTCCGCCGGCATTGGAAACCGCTGCTGCCAGTTCGGCAAACCCCACATAATGCATCCCCCCCTGAATAATGGGGTGTTCAATATGAAAAAGTTCAGTGATTCGTGTTTTCATCAGATCTCCTTTGGCTATGCATATTTTTTAAGAGTTTTCGTCCTGGTTTTTCGGGCGTCAAGGACCGGTCCAAAAGCCTTTCAAGGCGATCAAGAAACTGCGGAGCGCACAGGGAGCGCCCGGTTCGTTCATGCTTCTGTATCTCATCGATTTCATTGTTATGGAGAGACGTGTTTAAAAAATTTTGCCCAATCCTTTTCCTCTCATTCCGGCAGAAAATCAGAACTCACCGGGTGGATAGATAAGCCTCAATCCGGCGCAGGCATTCTTTGATATGTTCCATGGAATGGGCATAGGAAAACCGGACATGGCCTTTGCTGTTTTCGTCGAAATCAATGCCCGGCGCAGCACTCACATGAGCGTTCTCCCGGAATTTCGGCAGGGCATGCATTTGTTTTATCTAAGCGCTTTTTTGTCGACTTTTCCCACCGCGGTGAGCGGGATTTCGTCCACTAATTCCACGATTTTCGGCACTTTGTAAGGCGCTTTGTTTTCACGGCAATATGCGATAATATCTTTTTTGAGCTTTTCTTTATCTTTTGATCTGGCTGCCGATGACGGCTGAATCACAGCCTTGACAATTTCACTGCCCGGTCGTTTTTTGTCGGGAACGCCGACAATGGCACAAAATTCAACATCCGGATGCTGGTACAGGGTTTCTTCCACTTCCCGTGAAAAAACTTTGTATCCCCCCACAATCAGCATATCCTTGGCCCGGTCCACGATGTAAAGATAACCGTCTTCGTCCATTTTGCCGATGTCGCCGGTGAAAAAATATTTTCTGCCGTTGAAATCCCGAATGGCCTGTTCGGTCTCTTCGGGTTTATTGTGGTATCCTTTCATAATCTGGGGCCCGCTGGCGATGATTTCTCCTTCCTCATTGAATCCCACCTCTGTTTCACGGGTTTCCAGATCCACCAGTTTAAGTATCGTATTCTGAATCGGAACTCCCACGGAACCGATCTTCTTTTTCCCGTAAAACGGATTCATGGTTAGCAGCGGGCTGGCTTCGGTCATGCCATAGACTTCCAGCACTTTACCCTTACCCACCACCGCTTCCATGGCGTTGATGGCATCTACTGAAAAAGGCGCCGCACCGGAAATGCAAATTTTTAATGGTGAAAAATCAATTTTGCCAAAAGCCGGATCATCCAGCAGCATTTGGTAAAGCGTCGGCACCATGGCAATCACCGTAGCCTTGTGGTTTGCGATTTCTTTACAGATAAGCTTTGTGTCTCTGGGGTCGGGGATGAGGCACTGGGTGTTTGCCGTTGCCATTGCGAGCATCCCGAATGCCAGGCCCGCCAGGTGAAAATACGGAAATCCCGAGCACAGGACATCTTCTCCCAGTTCAAACCGGACCCATTCCCGGGCATGGGTGTGGTTCGCCACCAGGTTGGCATGGGTCAGAATCGTACCTTTGGGCATACCGGTGGTGCCGCCGGTATATTGAATCAGGCAGGTGTCTTCAGGCGTGATCCCGGCAGTCCGGGATACGGGGAGTTGCCCCTCTATGGCCCGGGTAAAGGGAAGGACCTCTTTCCCGGTAATGGGTATGATTTTTCCTTTTGGGATTTTTTTCAGCAGGGTGCCCAGTATTTTTTTCAGCCTTGGAAGATAGGTCCCGACACTGGCAACGACAATATGTTTGAGCCCCGGAATTGTATCTTTTATTTTGCAGAGACGTTCTTCAAACAGGGTGTCCATGATCACGATCGCGGCGGCGCCGGAATCATTGATCTGGTATTCCATCTCTTTGGCGGTTAACAGGGGGGAAATTCCCGTGACCGAACATCCGGCGCGGAGGGCGCCAACTAAGGCGATGGGATACTCCGGAATGTTCGGCAGGTTAATGCCCACAACATCCCCGGGGCCCAGTCCTTTTGCCTTAAGATAGGCTGCAAATTTTAATGACAGGTTATCGAGTTCACGAAATGTGATCGTCGCTCCCATGTAATGCAGGGCCGCTCTTTCGGGTTTCATGGCAAAGGATTGGTTTAACAGGTCAACATAAGTGGCTTCGGGGATGGGAAGATGCTGGACGACGCCCTCATCATAGGAGTTCGTCCAGGGGGATGCGTTGCGTCCGACGGTCATAAGCTGTCTCCTTTTTGTAAAATTAAGGTAACAAGCGCTGTTCGGGACTGTATATGGCACTTTAGGGTGAGATTATATTGGCTTTATAGTAATTGTGGAATGATTTCAAGAAGTTTTTCAGGACTCTGTTGTTGCTGAAGATTTTTTTGAATCGATGGATGCTTTTTTGTCCCGCTGAAATCGGGGGACATCGTACTTATTTATTTTTTCCCTATTTATTTCGGTTTTCGCCCTGGTTTTTTTGGCGGCCGGGTCACTTATGCTTATGCATATCATTGATTTTACTGTCATGTACAGTCAGGTTCACACTTTGCCCAATCTTTTTCCTCTCCTTCCGGCCAGCGTATCTGGACTCACCGGGCGGCTAAATAGGCTTCAATCCGGCCCAAGCCCTCTTTGATATTTTCCATGGAATTGGCATAGGAAAACCGGATATAGCCTTCGCCGTTTTGACCGAAATCAATGCCAGGGGTCACCCCCACGTGGGCGTTTTCCAGAATGTCGAACGCGAGTTTATAAGAATCATGGCTGAGATGTTTGGCATTGGCAAATACATAAAACGCACCCGTGGGTTCCACCGTGATGCCGAACCCGAGTTCCCGGAGCCGCCGGATCATATACTTTCGCCGCTGATCATAGGTGGCTTTCATGGCATTGACATCTTCTTTGGCGTATTTCAGTGCCGCAATGCCTGCCATCTGGACCATGGCATTTGCGGAAATAAAGAAATTCTGCTGGATTTTCTGCATGGGACGGATAAACTCTTTTGGCGCGATCACATATCCCAGGCGCAGGCCGGTCATGGCATAGAGCTTGGAAAATCCGTTAAACACCACGGCCCGGTCTGTGAATTCCAGGATGGAATGTTCTTTTTCCCCATAGACCAGGCCGTGGTAGATTTCATCGGAAATAACCAGGGGCCCCAGGTCTGCGATGTTTCGCATACGGTCCGGAGACAGCAGATTGCCGGTGGGGTTTGAGGGAGAATTGATGAAAATGCCGCGGGTTTTTTCGGATATCTTTTCCTGTATGGCTGTGGTGCGAAACTGGAATCCGTCCGCTTCATCCACCGGCACGGTGACCGGCACGCCGTTTAAAAATTGGATAAAATTGGGATAACAGGCATAATGGGGATCTGAAATGATCACCTCGTCTTTTTCTTCCAGCAGGGCGGCAAACAGCATAAACATGGCCGGTGACGTGCCCGAGGTGACAATCACCTGGTCCGGGGAAATTTTTACCCCATAGGTGTCCGCATAATATTCGCAGATGGCTTCCCGCAGCGTGATCATGCCGAGACTGTGGGTGTAGTGGGTGTGGCCGTCCGTTAATGCTTTGGCCGCGGCATCTTTCACGCATGGGGGGGTGTCGAAATCCGGCTCCCCCACCTCCAGGTGGATCACGTCAATTCCGTTTCTTTCCATTTCATGGGCTTTTTCCAGCACATCCATCACGATAAAGGATGTCATTTCTGCGGCGCGTTTGGCGATCATTGTTTTTCTCAGCTTTCTGGCGTTTTACTGTGACTGAATTCTTTTTTGGGTTATCCGCATGGCTCACGCAATCATTATGGTGCTTTTCTTTCGGCCCTTTGCAGTGTGCCCGTAAGGGCATATTATGTAAAGGTAACGCCTTACGGCGTCACTACAAACCAGAGTGCTCCATCCTTGAGTGGATCACCGAAAGACACATTCTTAGTGATTTGGATTTGTTTGTCAATATTTTGGGATTCTTTTGAATATGGCGGGATAAGGGGAGATGGAGAAAGAAAAAAGCCGGCCAACCATTTTGCGCGGCTGGCGGACTTTTTGTTTGGATTTTTTGAAAATCAGTAGGTTATCCATTAATTCCGCTGTAAAAAAACAGTAAAATAAAACAGCGGACGCGGGTGGCGGTTTTCCAGCAAAAGGTGGCAGTGTTCCGGTGTCGGTTTTTAGATGCCGGTAAAAGCAACTCTGACACCCGAAACCCGACACCTGCAAACTGCAACCTGCAACCTGTAACCCTTGTTACCGCCCGCGCGGAAGAACATTGATGACCTTGATATCCTGGCTGCCGATAAACGACAGGCCGTCATCGGTGTATCCGACCAGGGTCAGGGTATTTAGTCCGCCCACCACCAGGGGCAGGTCTTTCACGTCTTCCATGACAAATTTGGCCACAAAATACCCCCGGTCATCCGACTTCCAGGTGGAAATCGGAATGTCGTTCAAGTAAACGGTAGTGGCAACCACCACGTTATAGTCCACGTTTGTGTGCACGGTGACCACTGTCCCGCTGCTCTGGAGGTTGAGCACGTTCGGCGACACATCGATCATGATTTCATAGGCATTTGCCGCGCCTGCAGCCATCAGCATGGCGCAGAGGATCATCAGGCCGGTGAGTAGATTTTTTTTCATTGCCGATACTCCTTTTTTTTTTGAGTGCCTCATGCCTCAATTCGTGCATCCAAAAACAAGAAAATGAATCAGTGCACACGGGAGGCGGTTTTCCAGCAAAAGGTGTTAGGGTTCAGGTGTCGGGAGAAGCGACTCTGAACCCGACACCTGAAACCTGCAACATGGAACCTGAAACCATGGCTACAGACCTGGCCCATGGGTTGTGGGTCCCCTGCGTTAGGACATTAAGGATTTAAGCATTCACCGGTTCCGGCCCCGACGCCGGTGCCCGGGCCGGCATTTCCGGATTCTGCCGCATTGTTATTGCCTGCCCGGACCCCGGTCTCCCGGGGAGAGGTGAGAATCGCGTCCAGTGCTTCCTGGGAAATATACTGAGGTTCATAGGTCACGCCGTTTAATGACAGCAGGTAGGCGAATGCCCGCAGGTGATTTCTGGAGCCGCGCAGCAGGTTTTCATAAACCACTGTAATGTCCTGATTGTCGGTCTGGGCCAGGAGTTCCTGAAGGTCATAAATATCCAGGTCTTCAATGGTGGCCCCGACCGTGAGCGCCTCAATCAGGGACGCGCTTCCCTGTTCCACAAGAGTTTGATATAGCAGGGTAAATTCCGGGGCGGTAAACACGCCAGCAGTGGAATCCGTGACCGGGTCCGCCAGTTCATATTTATCAACAAGGACTTTGACCGCATTCATATGGCGCTGTTCGCTCATGGAAATATTCTTGAAAACCGGTTTCTGCCACACATCATAGAAGGCCGCGTAAACATCCCGGGCCAGTTTCTCTTCTTCCCGCATTTTGATAAGGCCCAGTTCCTCCTCAAGACTGAGTTCTTCGGTCGGCAGTTGGTTGATAATGCCGGAGGCACCCGTCTTCATGCCGGCAGCACCTTTATTCTGGTTCATTTTTCCGAGGCCGCCCACGGCCGGGGAAACGAGAAGGGCGGAAACAAATGCCACACTGAAAATAATGGAAAACAGTTTTGCTTGTTTCATGAAAAAACTCCTTTTTGTTGTTGGGATTTTAAAATTAATAAAAATACTGAGAACGCTTGTTTAACAACTTAAACCCGGGGCAACGGAAAAAGTTTCAAAAAAACGGTAACCTTTTTTGGCGCATTCCATTATATTGACTCATGGGGAAATTTTACGGCCGAAGGTGATAAAAATCTTGTGTTCTTTTTGACAGGTTTCCATTGGATCTCTGGTTTGGGAAAATCGAAAATAATCATACTGTTTCTTTTTGTTGCCGCAGGCATTCTCTTGCCTGCTGTTTGGTGCAGGGCCTTTGAGTATCAATTCGGTGCGGAAATTTTTGCCGGAGTTTTCAGGGAGGCCAACTATACTGATGTGTTTAATCCGGTTGGAGTTGATCTGGTTGGCGTTGATTCTGCTGTGAATGATGACCTGACGTTTGCTGTTTTCGGGGTGTATCCGGATGTTTCGGTCCGGCTTTTTGATACCGTGAGTGCCTTTGCCCTGGGAGAGACGGAATGGGTGTATGTGAAGGACACCCTGTACGAAGAGATTGACTTTCACGCCACCATGGCAAATCTGTTTATAAGCTATGGGGGCAAAGGCCTTTCAGTGGACGCAGGCCTCCAGAGTTTTGCCATCGGCCGCGGTGTGGTATTTTACAGTGATGAGCCCGGGATTTCGATGCGATATGACGGGGCACGGCGCGTTTATGTAAAAGGAGACGGGTATCGGGTTTTTGATCACTCGACCATGGGGTCGGTGTCAATGGGTTACCGCCCGGGATTTCTGGAACGTGTGGAGGTCATGGCCGCCTGGTTTCGGGACGGGGATGACGGGGTGGCGAAATTATTTCAGGCAGTTGATGTTGAAAATGACCTGGACAGCCGGGGCAATCTTTTCTGGGTCGGGGTGGAAGCGGATATTTTTGTCCGCGATTTTTATGTGACCGGTCTCTTCATGCACCAGTTCGGGTCGGTCGAAATAGACGCCGGCGCGGACCGCCTGGATTTTCACGTGTCTGCCTGGCTTGCGGATATTGAGATCAACCGTAATTTTTTTAGCCAGATAACTGCCGGCGTGTTTTTTTTCGGCGCCAGCGGGGATGCCAGTCCCCAGTCCGGCACTCTGCATGCCTTCATGTCACCCATGCCGTTTAACCCGCGAACGCTGGTTTTTTTTGGCGGCGGGTTTGAGCGTTACGATGTAACCGACGCCGTGGAACTGGGCGGTGTGACCTGGGACGGAGTGATCGTCCCGGGGATCCGGCTTGAATATGAGCCGGCAGATCAGGTGATCGGAGAACTGACAGTGGCGGTGCTGTTCCCTCAGGAAGATTTGTTGGAATGGGACAACTGGTATGGGTGGGAAGCGGATCTGAGAGTCAATTACCAATTTTATGCGGATCACAAAGTATTTGCCGGCGCCGGCATATTCACTCACGGCAATTATTTTGAAGAGATTTACGGGTTCCGGCCGGACCCGGCGGTGCGGGTGGATGCCGGGGTGAGTTTTATGTTTTAATTTAAAAAGTCCGTGAAACTTTTTTTGTTCCACCGGGTTTAATAACTATACCGATGAAACACGGGAGGCTCCGGCAAGCAGACGTTCCGGAAACATGGCAATTGAGAAACAGGCGCATGGGACAAGCAGGAAATGACAGATACCGGAGCGGGCAGCCGTTTGCCGACATTCCAGGGGCTGGCAGATAAAATGCCGTTTGCGGATACAGACCCGGATGTGCAGTTGATGCTCCGGTTTCAGCAAGGTGATGAAAACGGATTTCTGAAACTGTTTTCAAAATACCAGACCCGGATTATTCATTTCTGTTTTCGGTTCTGCGGTGACCGGACCCTTGCCGAAGACCTGGCCCAGGACGTTTTTTTGCGGGTGTACCGGGGGGCGAGCGGGTATCGGCCAAAAGCAAAATTTATTACATGGCTTTATCGTATTGCGGTGAATGTCTGTCTGAATGATGCCAGAAAGCAGAAAAAAGCCTGGTTGTTCCGGTCACTGGATCGAGTTGATCGCCTGACCCGGCCCGGTGCAGCGGATGATCCGGACGACCGGATGCCGGAATATGCGGATACGAATTCCGTTTCAGCAGAAGATGAGATGGCCTTGCGCGAGCGGGATGAAAAAATAAAAGCCGCATTGACAAAATTGCCGGATGAGCAGCGGGCCGCCGTGCTGCTGCGGATTTATGATGATTTTTCATACCGGGAAATCGCCGACCAGATGGCGGTGTCCGAAGGCAAGGTGAAGACGCTTATTTTCAGGGGCCGGCAACAGATGAAAGAGGCCCTTAAAGATTGGTTATAAAAGGATTGGCTGAAAAATGAACAAAAAAGAGAAAGAATCCTGCGGGGTGAAAGAAAAAATAACCGGCTTTGTCGATGGTGAGCTGGCCGCCAAAGAAAGAGAGGTTGTGGCCCGGCATCTGCAAACCTGCGCTGTCTGCCGGAAAGAACATGACGCATTGATATCGCTGGACAGTCACCTGCGTTCGTCTGCTGCCCCGGCACCTTCCAGGGATTTTAACCGGAATTTCTGGAAAAAAGTGAATGCCGCCGACCAAACAAAAACGCCTTGGGCGATTTTTCCGGATTTTTTGCGGGGAATGCGGCCTGCACTGGCCGCAGCGGCCTCCATTGCGGTGATTGCCGCGGGTTCTGTGATTCTTTATCAGGCCGATTCCAATTTTTTAAAACCCCCGGCCCCTGTGCAAAACGATATGCAGTTTGTGGAAAATATTAATCTGTACAGGGATTTTGAGATCATCGCCAATCTGGAACTTCTGGAACACTGGGAAGAAATCATTCAATTGAAAGAAATATAGGATTGCGAAAAATTATTTTCATAATGATCTGTCTGATGGTGTGCGGCATGTCGCTGCCCGTGATCGGAAAAGCGGCGACAAAAGAACCGGCGGGCAAAACTGAACCAAAATCACCGCAACCGACACCAACAGACAAAGAAATGATCGAATTGTCAGAGATGTTGAAAATAATGGAAATATTACGGGAAATGGAGATGTTGCAGGATTATCATCTTATTTCCGGGGAAGACACCCATGAAAAAGAAAATTAAAATTATTATTTTCGGCGCGGTTTTCATACTTTTTGCAGGGGCTGCTTTTTCAGCAGATTCAAAGGGCTCAGATAGCGCAGCCGCTTCAGCCCCATGGGAAGCAATGAGTTCTGAAGAACAGGCGCTTTTGCGGGAGCGGTTTCAGGCGTTTAATTCGCTATCAGATGCCGAAAAAGAGCAACTTCAAAAAAATTACCAATTGTTTAGCAGTCTGCCGAAAACCGAACAGGAACGGATAAAAGCGAATTTTGAGCGGTTCCGGCGGCTGCCGCAAAAGGAACAGCAGGCGGTTCGCAATCGGTTTGAACGGTGGCGGAAATTGCCCCTGTCCCAAAAAAATCTCATGCGGCAGCGGTATCAGAAGTTTCAGCAAATGTCAGGATCCCAAAAGCAGGATGTGATGCAGCAGTACCAGCGGTGGCAGGGCCTTTCCCCGGCAAAACGCGACGCCATCATGGAGAACCGGCGGGGAACCGGCGCTTCCGGGGGGAATGACGGCGGCGCCGGTGGCGTGAACAGTCCTGGCGGCAACCGGGGCGGAAGAAAATGACACCTCAGTTTAGTGCCTTCTGCCTCAATTCCTGCACAAAAAATAAGAAAATGAATCAAAGTGCATAGGGACGGGGGCTTTCCAGCAAAAGGTGCCCGTGTTCAATCGTCTGTTGTTACATGTCCGTAAAAGCAATTCTGACAACCGACACCCGAAACCTGTAACATGGAACCTGAAACCGAAACCGTTATTGCAGAAAGAGTCCATGGGTTGCAGGTGTCCTGCGTTAAGCTATATTTAGCTGTTTTCTATTTTCCGGGTGATGAGACCCATGAGATTATAGACGAAACGGGCAACCGTGAATTCCGGGAAATGCATGCCGGAAACAGGGGCCAGTTCCACTACGTCAAACCCGATGATCTGACGGGCAGAGACGATGCGTTCAAGCAGCTCAAATGTCTGATGCCAGGCGAGTCCTCCGGGTTCCGGCGTACCGGTGGCCGGCATGATGGACGGGTCAAACGCATCCACGTCAAAGGTAATGTAAACGTTTTCCGGAAAATCCGCTGGCAATATTTGCAGCGGGATTTCAGTCTCATGAAGGGTTGACGCATCCAGGTGCGGAATCCTTTTTTCACGTCTGAGCTGATACTCCTCGTATGAGAGGCTGCGCACGCCGATCTGGAAAAAGGGGATTTTTAGATCCATGGCCCGGTGCATGACGCAGGCATGACTGTGCGGCGTGCCTTCATAGGTATTGCGGAGGTCCGCGTGGGCATCAAACTGGATGATGCCGACATTTTTGATTGTTTCTTTTATTGCCTGGAACGCGCCCACGCTGACCGTATGCTCCCCGCCCAGCAGAACGGGAATCTTTTCAAGGGTTAAGGCCGAAGCCACGGCTGCTTTTATTTTTTTCAGCACCGCCTCCGGCTTTCCTTCGCAGTCAATGGCCGGATGGGTGTAGATGCCGTGTTCCGCCGGAATGCTTGTTCCGTCAAACAGTTCCAGCTGCTGAGAGCTTTCCAGAATCGCTTCCGGCCCTTTGGCTGTGCCGATGCCGTAGGACACGCTTCGTTCATAGGGTGCGGGGATGACGTGAAATAGGGCGTCCTGCGGGTCGGTCTGGGGGATTTCCGATGCCAGAAAATAGGGTGACACGTGTTTTTTTTTCAAGTCTGCCTCCGTTTAATTTTGTCTGGAAAATTCTGAATGCTTAAACTCCAGGTGTCAGTGTTGGGGTGTCAGCAACCTGCAACTTGCAACCTGATCCCCCCTATGACAGCCGGCCCTTAAAATCCGCATATCCAAATTCCCGGATGATGGAAAAGTTATCTGTTTCCGGTTGGTAAATGGCAATGGACGGGAGCTGGATACCGTTGAAGGTGTTGGTCTTGACCATGGAATAATGGGCCATGTCGCAAAATACCAGTTTGTCGCCGGGGGCAAGGGGCCGGTCAAATGAATAATCCCCGATAATGTCCCCGGCCAGGCAGGACAGGCCGGCCAGGCGGTAGGTGTGGCTTTTTTCACCGGGCTGCCCTGCGCCGATGATATCCGGTCGGTACGGCATTTCCAGCACATCCGGCATGTGGGTGGCGGCGGATGTGTCAAGAATCGCGATATCCATTTCATTTTGAACAATGTCGAGCACGGATCCCACCAGATATCCGGCGTTGAGGGCCACGGCTTCGCCGGGTTCCAGATAAACGACTTTGCCGTATTTGGATTTAAAATCCGAAACCAGCCGGCACAGGCGATCCACATCATAATCCGGCCGGGTGATGTGGTGGCCCCCGCCGAAATTGATCCATTTCATCTGAGGGATATATTCTTTAAATTGATCCTCAAACCGTTCCAGGGTCCGTTCTAACGCATCGCTGTTTTTTTCGCACAGGGTATGAAAATGGAGCCCGGAAATCCCTTCAAGGGATTGCCCTTCGAATTGTTCGCGCAGCACCCCTAATCGGGAACAGGGGGCGCAGGGATCGTAAATGGGAATCTCCACTTCAGAATGGGCCGGGTTCACCCGGATGCCGCAGGAGACGAGCCGGTCCGATGCACGGACCATGGGCCGAAAACGCTCCCACTGGGCAAATGAATTAAACACCACATGGTCTGAGACGGCCAGAATCTGCCGCATGTCAGTGTCACTGTATGCGGCGGCAAAGGTGTGCACTTCGCGCCCGAATTCCTCTCGCCCCAGCCGGGCCTCATGGGGAGAGCTGGCGCAGACGCCAAAGAGGGTTTTGCGGATCAGGGGAAACACGGAAAACATGGCAAAGCCCTTGAGGGCCAGCAAGATCTTGCATCCGGTGCGGTCCTGAACCGATGCCAGCACGGATAAGTTGCGTTTCAGGGCGGCCTCATCCAGCACAAAGCAGGGAGTGGGAACCCGGTTAAGGTCGAGATTTATGTAATTATTTGGTGTCATTTACGATGCAACCGTAAAGCGCTTTTAACGGCATTTTCGCCGCTGTCTGAACTATTAAGAAATTCCTGTTCATAATATTTTTTATCCCGCAGGGACGCAGAGGCGCTGAGATTTTTTTCTCTGCGAGCCCTGCGCCTCTGCGCGAGATAAGATTTTTTTAAGATGCACTTAGAAGTCGGATTTAGACGGCAAGGAATTTGAACTTTGTGCGAAGCCGCCTTTCATAGAAACACTTCTGTCCATGGCAACCCGTGGATGTTGAGTTTTCCCATGAACGGCGCCGGATCAAACTGTTCCATGTTGAAGACCCCCTTGCCCCGCCATTTGCCGGTGAGCATCATCATGGCGCCAATCATGGCCGGCACCCCGGTGGTGTATGATATGGCCTGGGACCGGACTTCCTCGTAGCATTTTTCATGGTCGCAGATATTGTAAATATAGTATTGCTTCTCCTTGCCGTCCTTTTTGCCGTTGATCAGGCACCCGATGCAGGTCCGGCCTTTGGTAAGCGGCCCCAGAGACGCCGGGTCCGGCAGCAGGGCTTTTAAGAATTTCAGGGGGATGATTTCCCGGCCCTCATACACCACCGGATCGATGCGTGTCATGCCCACGTTTTCAAGCACTTCCAGGTGCTTGAGGTAATTGTCCGAAAAGGTCATCCAGAACCGGGCCTGTTTGACGCCGGGGATGTGCTTGACAATGGATTCCAGTTCTTCATGGTACATGAGGTAGATCTTTTTCGGGCCGATGCCTTCGGGAAAATCAAATTCTTTGGACACGGACAGGGGATCGGTTTCCTTCCAGTTACCGCTGTCATAGTATTTTCCTTTTGCCGTGACTTCCCGGATGTTGATTTCCGGGTTGAAGTTGGTGGCAAAGGGCTGGCCGTGGTCGCCGGCGTTGCAGTCAATGATGTCGATTTCCGAGATTTCATCGAAATGATTTTTGTATGCCCAGGCGCAGAACACATTAGTGACCCCGGGATCGAACCCGCTGCCGAGAAGGGCCATCATTCCCCGGTCCCTGAACCGGTCGTGATACTCCCACTGCCACCGGTAGCAGAATTTCGCCTCATCCGGGGGCTCATAATTGGCGGTATCCAGATAATCCACCCCGGTTTCCAGGCAGGCGTCCATGATGTGAAGATCCTGATAGGGCAGGGCCACATTGATCACCAGGTCCGGCTTGAACTTTTGGATCATGGCCACCAGTTCCGGCACGTTATCCGCGTCTACCCGGGCGGTTTGAATCGGCCGGTTGAGCTGGGCCGCGATTTTTTCGCATTTTTCAACCGTCCGGCTGGCCAGGCAAATGTCCGTAAAAACTTCCGGCACCTGGGCGCATTTGTGGACCACCACCTGTCCCACACCGCCGGCGCCGATGATGAGTACTCGTGACATATGATTTCCTCCTTTGCTCGCTATGGGGGAGCGGAATTGGTTTTGAAAATTGCAAAAACAGGTTTTCAGAGTTCAGATGTCAGGTTTTTCAGCGTAGTCATATTTTCTGACACCAAGACCGCTTGCTGCCAAATGCGGCTCTGAATTGCACCTTCAGCCTTCTATCTTAAGCCTTCAGCCTCCCACCTGTCATTCAAAATACGTATACCCCCGCAACCCGGACTGATAGGCTTTCATGATTTTCTGGCGTTCCTGGGGGGTGATCAGACCGCGGCGCACGGCTTTTTCAGCGGTTTCCCGGAAATTCACCACAATGGCCTTGGTGTCATATTCCACATAGGAGAGCACATCCGCCACGGAATCCCCTTCGATTTCCCTGACAAACTTGAAATCCCCGTCTTTTTTGATTTCAATGCTGACGATATTCGTATCTCCCAGCAGGTTGTGCAGATCCCCCAGGGTTTCCTGGTACGCCCCCACGAGAAAGACGCCAAGGTAATATTCTTCATCATCTTTTAGATCATGCAGGAGCAGGGAGTTTTTAACGTCATGGGTGTCGATGAATTTGTCGATTTTTCCGTCGCAGTCACAGGTAATGTCGGCCAGAATAGCGTTCCGGGTCGGTCTTTCATCCAACCGGTGCACCGGCATGATGGGAAACAGGTGATCAATGGCCCAGGCATCCGGCAGGGACTGAAACACGCTGAAATTACCATAATACACATCTGCCAGCGCGTTTTCAATGCCGTCCAGTTCCGGCGGGATTTTTTTTATTTTTTTAAGGTCCGTGCCGATTCTTTTTAAGATATGCCAGAAAATGTTTTCCCCCATGGCCCTTTCCCGCAGGGAGATATTGCCGTGCTTGAAAAGCTGTCGGATCTCATCCCGGTAATACAGGGCGTCGTTGTAACACTCCTGCATGTTTTTGAGGGTGAGGGTTTTCAAGACTTCCATGAGGTTGATGATCATTTCCGGGGTATCTTCGGAAAACTGCTCCGGCAATGGCAACGTTTCAAAACTGCTTACATCAATGATGTTGAAAAGCAGCACCGAATAATAGGCCACCAGGGCCCGGCCGGATTCGGTGATGATGGTGGGGTGGGGAATTCCCCGGTCATCCAGGGTGCCCATGATTACTTCGATGATGTCCGCACAGTATTCATCCAGGGTATAGTTTCGGCTGGAGGTGAAATTGGTGTGGGACCCGTCATAATCCACGGCCAGACCGCCGCCCAGATCCAGATATCCCATGGGCGCGCCCTCGTCCACGAGACCTGCGTACACCCGGCAGGCTTCCACCACCGCAAACCGGATGTCCCGGATATTGGGAATCTGGGAGCCCAGGTGGTAGTGCAGGAGCTGGAGGCAATCGAGCATATTGTTTTCTTTTAAAAAATCGACTGTTTCAATGACCTGGGTCATGTTGAGACCGAAAATGCTCCGGTCGCCGCCGGATTCGGTCCAGTGGCCACCGGCCCGGGAGGAAAGCTTGATGCGCAGGCCGATCAGGGGGTCAATTTCTAATTTTTTTGCCCGTTCCAGAATCAGGGGCAGCTCGGACGGCATTTCAATGACAAAAAAGCATTTAAAGCCCATTTTTCGCGCATACAGGCCCAGGTCGATAAATTCTTCGTCTTTGTATCCGTTGCAGATCAGGCAGGCTTCCGTGTCTTTGAGCAGGGAAATGGCGGCGATGAGTTCCGCTTTGCTGCCGGCTTCCAGGCCATGATGGTACCGGGAGCCAAAATGGGTCACCTCCTCCACCACCTGGTGCTGCTGATTAACTTTGATGGGATAAACCCCCCGGTAGTCGCCCTGATAACCGAAAGTTTGAATGGCGTTTTTGAAGCTCTCATGCAGCAGGGTAATCTGAGACTGGAGAATATCTCCCAGCCGCAACAGGATGGGCATGCTGAAGCCCCTTTCCTTGATGCCGGAAATGATATCCATCATGCTCACAGCATTGGCGGCATCCCCGCCCTTGGGACGGATCAGAATATCGCCTTTTTCAGATATATCAAAATAACCGCCCCCCCAGTTACGGATGCCGTATAAATCCAATGATTTCTCATTGGTCCATCTTTCCAGGGAACTGACGTTTTTTTTCATGGGCAGAATCGCGTTTTTAAGTTTTTTTGTAATTCAAAGAAAGGCCGCTAATAGCTGTTTGTATTTTATGTCAAAAAGGTGCGGCAAATCGCTAAAAAAATTTGTTCTTAGATGGATACGGGAAAAATATCAACAGATGAATGCCAAAAAAATTTTATTTTTATAAACTGTTATATCTAAAATCCGTTTTCATAAAAAGGAAAAATTGAATCTTTTTCTGATCGCTGACAGGGTCAGGGGAGGTGGCTGGTCAGGGGGGACGCTTTAAACTTGAAGTAAACTGTCGCCGCTGATATTACGGCTGTAATTGCTAAATTCGGGATAAAAGGTGTGTTTCCGAGCATGTGAACCCATTTTCAGGGAAACGGGACCAGAAAAATGATTTTTCAAAAAATATATCAGGAATTGCCCCAAGCCGTTTCATTCGGCGTCAAGGGCGCAAACCGTCTTCGCCAGACCGCTGTTGCTTTGGGCAGATCCGGCATTGACTGGGTGGTCGATGGCCGTCCTGCGCCACCGGTGCTCATGCGAAAGACCTTTGAACGGCTGGGGGCCACGTATATTAAGATCGGCCAGTTGATCGCCAGTTCACCGTCCCTGTTTCCGGAAGAATATGTCAAGGCATTTCATCAGTGCCTGGACCAGACCGAACCGGTGCCGTTCAATCAGATGCATAAAATTTTAAAAGCCGAACTGGGCCAGGATTATCTGGGCACGGTCTTTTCAGATATTGATCCAAACCCCATTGCATCGGCATCCATTGCCCAGGTATATGCTGCCACCCTGGTCACCGGTGAAAAGGTGGTGATTAAGATTCAGCGGCCCGGCGTTAAAACCATTCTGACCACGGATCTCAATTTTCTCTACTATTCCGCCGTGGCGATGGAGCGGCTGGTGCCCCGGCTACAGCATATTTCCCTGTCCGGCATTTTATCCGAAATCCGCCGGACAGTGTTTGAGGAATGCGATTTTATTAAAGAAGCGGAAAATGTCCGCATCTTTGCCGAATTTTTAGAAAAGAGCGGGAACACCCGGGTGGTAACCCCGAAAGTGTTTTCCCGCGCCTCTACCCGCCGGGTGCTGACCATGGAGCGGCTTTACGGCATTCCGCTTACGGACCGGGAGCAGTTCCTGAAATCCACGGACAAACCGCAGGCAGTGCTGGGCGCGGCATTTGAAACATGGCTGGCCAGTGTGGCCGGATGTGAATTGTTCCATGCGGATCTGCATGCGGGCAATCTCCTGATCCTGGGGGACGGGCGGGTCGGGTTCATTGATTTCGGCATTGTGGGGCGCATTTCAGAAAAAACCAAAAACGGGGTCATGTCCCTGATTCAGGCCATGATGGTAAAAGATTACCCAACCATTGCCCGGTCCATGCTGGCTATTGGCATGACCCGGAAAAAAGTGGATACCGCAAAGTTGGCAAAGGATCTGGAAGACTTTTACCATGCCAGTGAAACCTATGCGGTGGATGCCTTGCAGGCCTATCCCCCGGCCCTGGAAGAGCCTGAACAGATTCTTCTCGATATGGTCCGCATTGCCGAAGCCCACGGCATCCGGTTCCCCCGGGAGTTCACCCTGCTTCTGAAGCAGTTTCTCTATTTTGACAGTTACAGTGACATCCTGTTTGATATGGATATGCTGCTCGATGACATGACGCTGGATCTGGAGTTTTTTAACCAGCGGCTTCAATGGCCGGAGTAATGAGCCGGTGGATTTTTAAACGGAAACTGACTTGTGAATTTAAAAAAAGTATTTAAATTTAAGCGGTTAAAGCCCAAGAAAACAACCAGACTTGTTGTGTTCGGCGATTGCCAGGCCAGTGCCATCGCCAGAATGCTGGGCAATGGCTTGCCGTCTTCTGATTACCAGGTTGAGGCCCTTTCCAATAATGCCAGAACCGGGGGGATGAAATCCGAAAAACTTTTTGTAACACACAATCATCCCGCGACAAAGTTATTGCTGGAAGTTTGTTCACAGATAAAGAAGGCTTCCGGCCTCCCGCTTTCTTTGAGCTGGATTGATATGGAAAATGACAATATCGGCAGATTGCCGGAACCCAATACCCCCATCAGCCCCTATGATGTAGAAGTTCACGGATATGCATTTGATTTTCATGAGAACTGGTTTGAAAAAGGAAAACAGTTGATCGAGTTGATCGGTCTGCATGATCAAAACACCGCAACCGCCGGACAGGGGGCAGGGGCTACCTCAAAGGCTGTGGAAAAATGACCTTGAGCAACGATTCGTTCTTAAAAGGGACTGACCCATGAAAACCATGGCCACCCAGCTTTCCCTGCTGCTGCGGATGGGGCAGCGCCGGAGCAATGTGCGGCTTCTGATCAAATTTCTGGTGCTTCTGGCATTCTTTTTTGTGCTGTTCAGTGTGCTGTTTCATGTGCTCATGTTGCATGAAGGCCGCCGCTACTCCTGGGTGACCGGGTTCTACTGGACCCTGACCACCATGAGTACCCTCGGTTTCGGGGATATTACGTTCACCAGCGATGCGGGGAAAATTTTTTCCGTGGTGGTGCTGCTGTCCGGCATTGTGTTTCTGCTCATCATGCTGCCCTTTACCTTTATCCAGTTTTTTTACGCCCCCTGGCTGGAAGAACAGAACAAGGCCCGGGCCCCCCGGAGTGTTCCCGATGAGATGGCCGGCCATGTGGTGTTCACGTTTTTTGATGATGTCACGGTGAACCTGATTGAAAAACTGGAACAATACGGCAGAGATTATGTTGTGGTGACCGGTGAACTTCAGAACGCCCTGGGGCTTCACGACCTGGGCTATCACGCGGTTTTCGGAGATCTGGATGATCCGCGCACCTACGAGCGTGTCCGGGTGGATGCCGCGGCCCTGGTGGTGGTCATGAACAATGATATGGAGAGCACCAATATTATTTACACTCTCCGGGAAATCAGCCCCACAGTCCGGACCGTGACCAATGCGGATCTGGATGAATCTTTAGATATTCTGAAGCTGGCTGGCAGCACCCATGTATTTCAATTTACCAAAATGCTGGGCCGGTCCCTGGCCCGCCGGATTCTGGGGGTGCGCATGAAAGCCAATATTGTGGGCCGTTTTGATGATTTGCGCATTGCCGAAGCGCCGGTGATGCGGACCTGGATGCAGGGGAAAACCCTGGCTGAAACCCGGCTGCGGGAAAAAGCCGGTGTCACGGTGGTGGGGGTCTGGGAACAGGGAAAGTTTGAAATCCCAACGGCGGACACCGTGATGAACGATTCAACGGTGCTGCTGCTGGCGGGCAACGGGGATCACCTGGACCGTTTTGACACGCTGTTGGGGGTTGCTGAAGATAAATCCCCGAAAATTGCCCCTGTGCTGGTGCTGGGCGGCGGCCGGGTGGGGCAGGCCGTTGCCTTGGCCTTAGACGCCCGCGGAGTGGACTACCGGGTGGTGGAGAAAAGAGCCGCCATTGCGGATAAAAATGATCGTTTTATCAAGGGCAGTGCCGGCGAACTGGAAATCCTGACCCAGGCTGGCATTGAAGAAACGCCGGCCATTATTATCACCACCCATGACGACAATGTGAATATTTACCTGACCATCTATTGTCGACGGCTGCGGCCGGACGTCCAGATTATCTGCCGGGCCAGCCTGGACCGGAACGTGAACACCCTGCACCGGGCCGGCGCCAATCTGGTGATGTCCTTCACGGCCATGGTGAATTCCACGATTATGAACCTTCTCGAGCCCCAGCAGATGCTCATGCTGTCCGAAGGGTTGAATGTGTTCCGCGTGGCCGTGCCCGGACCGCTGGTTCACCGGCCCCTCAGGTCCTTACGCATCCGGGAGGAGACCGGATGCAGTGTGGTGGCGGTGAAGCACAGGGATGACAAGACTGACAAGGATGGCAAGGGGGGGAAAGAAGGCACGGAAGAATTGACCATTAATCCGGACCCGGAAACCGTACTGGCGAAAACCGACGAACTGCTGCTGATCGGCACCGCCCGGGCGGAAAAAGCGTTTATGGAAAAATATCCTGTCAGCGAAGGAAAGGCATAGTAAAGAAAATTCATGGGAATTGCCGGAGATATTGTACTCGTAGTAACCGCTGCTCTGTTCGGAGGCCTGGTTGCCCAGCGACTGAAACAGCCGTTGATCGTGGGATATATTCTGGCAGGGGTTCTGATCGGGCCGTATACCGGCGGCATTACCGTGTCAGATGCCCATGAGATTGAAAAGCTCGCGGAAATCGGGGTGGCGCTCCTGCTGTTCGCCCTGGGCCTTGAATTTTCCCTCAAAGAATTAAAGCCGGTGCGCAGTATTGCGCTGTTTGGCACGCCCCTGCAGATTCTGCTGACCATGGCCTTCGGATACGGTCTGGGCCAGTGGCTGGGCTGGAGCCGGCTGGAATCCATCTGGTTCGGCGGGCTCATCTCCCTTTCGTCCACCATGGTGCTCTTAAAAACCCTGGAAAACCAGGGGTGGCTCGGCACCCTGTCCAGCCGGGTCATGATCGGCATGCTCATTGTGCAGGATCTTGCCGTGGTGCCGCTGATGATCATTCTGCCACAGCTTCAGGATCCCGAAGCCGGGCTTCCGATTCTCGGCATTGCCGCGGTCAAGGCGGTGGTATTTCTGGGCGCCATGGTGGTTATCGGCACCCGGGTGATTCCGAATATCATGAAGCATGTGGCCTCCTGGAATTCTCGGGAACTGTTTCTTTTGACCACCACCGTGATGGGTTTGGGCATCGGTTACGGCACCTATCTGTTCGGGCTGTCCTTTGCATTCGGCGCGTTTGTGGCCGGGCTGCTGATCAGTGAATCGGACTATGGCTATCAGGCGTTGAGTGACATTATTCCGCTCAGGGATATCTTCAGCCTCCTGTTTTTCACATCCGTGGGCATGCTTATTGACCCGGGATTTCTGATGGCCCATATGCTGACCGTGCTTTTTCTCGTGGCGGTGGTAATGACGGGAAAAGGGCTGGTTTTTGCCATGGTGAGCCGGCTTTTCAGATACGGCAATATCGTGCCCCTGGCTGCCGGTTTAGGGCTTTGCCAAGTGGGGGAGTTTTCGTTTGTTTTGGGCCGCATCGGCATCAGCTCCGGTTCCATCTCCACGGAATTTTATTCTCTGGTGCTCACCGTTACCATTGTCACCATGCTGCTGACACCTCTGGTATCAGGATTGTCCGCCCCGCTGTACGCACTCAGGAACAGGTTTGCCAAATCCTTTCAACTGCAGACCATCAATCTGCCGGAGAGGGGGCTGTCCAACCATATTGTCATTGCCGGCGGCGGCCGCATCGGAAAATCCGTTGCAGATATCTTAACAACCCTGGACATGTCATTTGTAGTACTGGAGTCCAACTACCGCCGGATGGAGCAGCTTAAATTATCGGGGTACCCCCTGATTTACGGAGACGCCACCCAGACGGTTATTCTGGAGGCCGCAGATTTGGACAAGGCAAATCTGCTGCTTATCACCACGCCCGTGACCCTTATTTCCCAGGCCATTGTGTCCCTGGTCAAAAAAAATCATCCGGATCTGCATATTGTCACCCGGGCGGAAACCATTGAGCATCTGATCGATTTTCATGAACAGGGGGTCTATCATGTGGTGCAGCCGGAATTTGAGGCCAGTCTGGAGTTTGCCCGGCTCGCTCTGCTGCACCTCAATATATCGGCAGAACGCATTCAGCAGCTTACGGATGAAATTCGCCGGGAGCATTATCAGCCGCTATTTGATTTGAGCGCGGATTATCAGATGCTTTCGCATTTGCAGAATGTGTCCCATCTTCTGGAACTGAACTGGACCCCGCCCCTGGATTCCGGAAACCCCCTGGTGGGGCGGACCATTGCTGAAAGCGCCATCCGGGCCCGGACCGGCGCCACCGTTGCCGGAGTAATTCGGCAAGGGATTCTCTACCCCAACCCCAGCCCGGAGTTTTCCTTTCGGGCAAAGGATGTGGTGGCGGTGATCGGCCAAAGCGAAGCGTTTCAGGCATTTCAGAAAATGGCCCGGGAGACGGGGGCAAAAGAGGAATGGATATAAAATCTATAAAGACCTGGGGGGTCCTGTGATCAGATAATTTTAGCTTTTCCGGTTTATCCGGGTTAGGGCGGCAATGTTACTTTTTTGCCAGTTCCCTCAGCATCCGATCATAGTCGGAAATCACATTTTCCCATAAAAACTTTTTCATCTCAGCGGCCAGTTGTTTTTGTGCGGTCTGATACGCTTCAATGTCTATGATGATCCGGGCCAGTTTTTCGATAAAATCGTATTTGTTCCGGTAAAGAAATGCATCGTGAAATGCCTGCGGCAGGATTTCCGGGTAGGACAGCCGGTTGGGCAGCAGGGGCACGCACCCGGCCAGCATGGCTTCAATAACTGACATGCCGAAATTTTCCTGAATGGCCGTGCTGACCGCAATGCTTCCCTGTTTCAGGAGGTTGATGTAGTCGGATCGGGATGGCACATACCCGAACTGCACGATTTTATCCTTGAATCGGTTCTGGGCCCGGATAAATTCATCCGGGATCATGCCGAAATTTTCCCCCATCAGGGCCAGCCGGAAATCAATACCCTGTTTTTCGATGGCTTTCAGGGCCTGGTAAAAGGTCTTGAAGTTTTTGTCAAATCCCCATCGGTGGTTCCAGATGATCAGCGGCGGGTCTGTTTTTATTGGTGCATCTGCCGCAGGTACCGGTGGAAATGAGATGCCGGGATAGAGCACCCGGGATTTCCTGCGGATTTTTCCGGCAATGCCGGTGGGGATGAAATCCTGGCCCCTTTTTAAAAATTCCGGTATGGCTTTTAAAAAAGCGGTTTTATGGGTGTGAGAGTTAAACAGCACCTTGTCCGCGGCAAGGGCTGTGGTGATGTTGATCATACCCAGTTGAAATACGCTTCTGTCTCCGGCAGGCGGGGGATAGGTGAGCTGGTTTTCGTGAAAGTAGACGGCCACGGGCGGGCATTTGGGGCCTGTCAGGGCTTTGAAGTCCGCCAGATTGAAAAGATCTGTCAAAATGATTCCGTCATAGGTGTCGATGGCTTCAATATGATTTGCCAGGTAAAGGGCAGAACCCAGCATGCGCCAGCGAAAATTTTTTCCGGGCATTTCCACAAGATCCATGCTGTGGGTGGAATGGGCGGCGAATCCTTGTGCAAAAAGGGCGTGAGAGCCGATGGAAAAAGGTTCAATAAACAGAAATTTCATTTTCCGGGTTTTGATTTTTTTTTCTTTTTTTTTCGGGATGTCTGATTTTCATAATTTTCAATCAACGCCTGGAGATCGTCTTCCGCCGCCGTGGTCAGGATTGTCCTGGCATAATCTGTTTTGCTGGTTTTAATCACCTCGATTTTTTTGTTTAAAAAAACCTCAATGTCAGCAAGGCGGTCCTTTTCTTCCACACTGCAGAAGGAAACGGCAATCCCTTTTTTAACCCCCCGGCCGGTGCGGCCCACCCGGTGCACATAATTTTCCGGCCGGTCCGGCAGATCATAGTTGATGACATAACCGACATCCGCCACATCAATACCCCGGGCACTCACATCCGTGGCAATCAAAAGACGGCAGTCCCCGGTTTTAAAATGCGCCATCACGTCTGATCGAAGCAACTGATCCTTGTCCCCGTGGATGGTCATGGCATCAATGTCAACCCGGGCCATGGCCTTGGCCACCCGCTCGGCCCTTACCCTGGTTCGCACAAAGACCAGAATCTTAACATCCGGATGGTCTTGGATGAATTTCTCCAGGAAAAACCGTTTGTCATCGGCTTCCACAAACATCACAAAATGGGACACATTTTTAGATACCGGATCCTCCGGGGATACCTGAATACGGATAGCGGAACTCTTGACCTGAGAAAAGGCCAGTTTTTTAATTTCTTTATTGATGGTGGCGGAAAAAAACAGGGTCTGGTGCTTGCGGGTGAGCTTTTTTTTTACGGATTTAATGTCACCAATAAACCCCAGATCCAGCATGTGATCCGCTTCATCCAGCACCAGGGTGTCGACGTTCTCCAGCCGGATAAATCCCTGGCTGATGAGATCAAACATGCGTCCGGGTGTGGCCACCAGGATATCAATGCCGTCCTGGAGTTTTTTAATCTGGGCGTCCTGTTCCACACCGCCGTAGAGGGCAAATGCCTTTGTTTTGGTGTGGCGGGAAAGCGTTTCAAAAACCTCCCCGATCTGCTGCGCCAGTTCCCGGGTGGGCACCATGACAATGCATTTGATGCCATAGGAGCGCCGGCTGGTTTTGGCGGCATGGATTTTATTGATCACCGGGATGGCAAATGCCGCGGTTTTGCCGGTGCCGGTCTGGGCAATGGCCAGAACGTCTTCGCCCTTCATGATGGACGGAATGGATTTGTACTGGATGTCCGTGGGCCGCTTAAAACCGAGCAGGGATAAATTTTTTTTTATTGCTTCACTGATAGGATATTGATCGAATTTCATGAATCCTCTTGCGTAAAACCTCAGATGTTGGTTGTTAAAAAAATGTTACCGTTGAACCCTGAATAATACAACCGTGAAATTCGGGGTTGTCCATGACGCGGGATGGTGTTACAGGTATATGCTTAAAAAAACAGCTGGGCTGTTTTTTAATAATTTTAAATTATGAAACATATCAAAATATTGATGGAGGAACCAATGAACGTTTCAAAATTATTAGACGCATCCGGCGACCGGCCGGTGATTTCTTTTGAATTTTTTCGGGCCAAAACCGAAAAAGGAGCCCAGAGCCTTGAAAAAGTGCTGGATCTTTTGTGCGCCACCCGTCACGATTTCATGTCCGTGACATTCGGCGCGGGCGGTTCCACCCGGGAGGGCTCCTATGAGCTGATTGACAAACTGAAAAATGAGCGCAAAGAGAATGTGGTGGCCTATATCGCCGGCGTGGGCCTGGGCCCGGACCAGCTCACGGAAGTGCTGGACAAGTTTAAAAGTCAGGGGATTGAAACGGTATTTGTGATTCAGGGGGATGAGCCCCAGGACGATGCCGGGTTTACGGCCCATCCCGACGCACTGGCCCATGCCTCGGATCTTTTGAAATTTATCAGCGAGCGCTATGATTTCTGCCTGGGGGCGGCCGGATATCCGGAAGGCCATGTCCGGGCAGAAAGCCTTGAAAAAGATATTGAATTTGCAAAACTGAAACAGGACAATGGGGCCCACTATCTGGTGGCCCAGTATTTTTATGACAACCGGTTTTTTTATGACTATGTGGACAAATGCCGGGGGGCCGGGATCACCATTCCCATTATCCCGGGCATTATGCCCATCTATACAATCAAACTGACGGAAATCCTTTCAAGTGTTTGCGGTTCAGCCATCCCGGCGGATGTCCGGAAACGCCTTGACAGTATTTCCGCAGATGACAAAGACGGAGTGGTCGAGTACGGGATTGAGCTGGCAACGGCCCAGTGCCGGGATTTGTTGAAAAACGGTGTGGCAGGTCTGCATTTTTACACCATGAACCGCGGCAAATCAGTGAATGCCATCGTAACGGCCCTTGAGACGGAAGGGTTGATCTGATCGTTTGCCAACCCATTGCCGCGGCCGCTGCCGGAAAAACCATAAAAATAAGGTGGCAGACCGTGAAAAAGGGTTTATGCGTTGTGTGTATGTTCATTTTTTGGTCAATGTCGTCGGCGCTTGCCGGCGGCGTTGACCGCATCTCCCCGGCGCGCGCCTGCGGCCTGCTGGACGGCATCGGACTCTCCACCCTGGGCTGGCGCACCTATGTGGACAATGAATGCGGATGTTCCAGCCGGCCCGTATCCATTGGTCCGGGAACTACGCTCAGAAACCAGATGTCCTATTATGTGGATGGGCATGTGGACGGGACCCGTCACACCGTCAGCCAGCTCCGCCTGATCGTCAGCATTCTGAATCCCGAGGCCGCTGAAATGGCCCATGACGTATTTTGGGGGGCTGCCCGCATCCTTATACAGGAAGTCACTTCCCGTCCTCCGCCGTCCAGTGTTTTCCAGGCCATTTCAAACGGCACGAATCTGGTGCTCAAAACCGGCGATGTGCTGATCGAAGTCGCGCGAAAAGAATGGACCATGAATACGGATTCAGGACACCACAAGTGCTATGATATTAAATTGTTGATATACTGAAATCAAAATTGACGGCTTCGCAAAAAGTCCAAATTCTTTGTTGCGCTGCATCCTTCCTTCTTCATGGTACGCTAAGTACAAATCATCACTCAGGATTTGTGCGCTTCGCCAATTTTATGAGATTGGTGGAGCTTTTTTTTGCCGTCGAAATCTGACTTCCAAATAAATGCATCTTAAAAATTCTTATCTCGCGCAGAGACGCAGGGCTCGCAGAGAAAAAAAATCTCAGCGCCTCTGCGTCTCTGCGGGATAAAAAATATCATAAACAGGAATTTCTTATTGGTTCGGCCAGCGGCGAAAATGCCGTCAAAAGCTTTTTACGATTACATCAAAACTGCGTCTTTGGTGATTTTCCGGAACCCATTCATCTTGTCAATTCCGCATCTCATTTTACTTGACATTTCGACCATATTTAACCAGAACTGAACCCAGTTAGGGGTGTTGCGAAAACGCGCAACTGAGAATCCGCAGGCGGATAACCCTTGGAACCTGATCAGGATCATACCTGCGAAGGGAAACGATGCGGTTTATAAAAAAATGTCATGCGTTCAAATTGCCGTTTCTCTTTGCCGGGAAACGGTTTTTTGTTTTGCTGTTTTCAAAAAAAACCTGATCCGGATGGATGAACCATTTATTAATCAAAGGAGACGGTTTACATGGCATTGGATGAAATTATTATTACACGGGCGATTATTGATCGGTATTATGAGAAACTCATGGCAAATCTGGAAACAGAGGCCGCCATTGTGGGCGGCGGGCCGTCCGGCCTGGTGGCAGGTTACTTTCTTGCCAAGGCCGGCAAAAAGGTGGTATTGTACGAGCGGAAACTGAGCATCGGCGGCGGCATGTGGGGGGGCGGCATGATGTTCAATGAAATCGTGGTGCAGAAAGACGCCCTGCATATTCTGGAGGAATTCGGCATCCGGTTTACGCCCTATCAGGACAATTATTATACTGCGGATGCGGTGGAAGCCGTCAGCACACTAACGTCCAAAGCGGTCCAGGCGGGGCTTACGATTTTCAACTGCGTTTCCGTAGAAGATGTGATGATGCGGCCGGAAGGCATCAGCGGCCTGGTGCTCAACTGGTCTCCCGTGGAAATAGCGGGCCTGCACGTTGATCCGCTCACGGTGCGGACGAAATTTGTGGTGGATGCCACGGGGCATGCCACGGAAGTGGTCAAGGTGGTGGTCCGCAAGGTGCCGGGAAGATTAAACACGCCTACCGGAAAAATTGAAGGAGAAAAGTCCATGTGGGCGGATTATGCGGAAACCCTGACCATCCAGAACACCCGGGAAGTCTTTCCGGGGCTGTATGTGGCCGGCATGGCGGCCAACGCCACGGCCGGCGGACCGCGCATGGGACCCATCTTCGGCGGCATGCTGCTGTCCGGTGAAAAGGTTGCAATAGATATAGCGGCTCGGTTGACATAACATTTCAAATCTTAAACAGGAAAGTAGCTGCTTAGCGATCAGCAAAAAATATTTCAACCACCCGTTCGCGAAGCTCACTTGAGATCACGGAGATAATAGAGGAAAAAAAGCCAAGATGTTTTCCTCTGTGATCTCCGTGGCCTCTGTGGTTTAAAAATATCATGGCTGAATAACCAAACAGGAAATAAAAAAAATGACACAACTTGAAGATGCGGCGGTTGGCAAAATTACCGAAGCCATGCGCCAGGTGGCGGAATACGAAAACAGTGATCCCGAAACAATCCGGCAGCAGGTGGCGGCAGGGGCCGTGGTGATTCCAAAAAATATCAACCATGAATTTATCGCCCGGGGGGTGGGCAAGGGGCTCAAAACCAAAGTCAACGCCAATATCGGCACCTCTCCCAGTCATTTTGATTTGGCTGAAGAACTGAAAAAACTGGATGTGGCCGTGGCAGCGGGCGCGGACGCGGTCATGGATCTTTCCACGGGCGGGGATCTGGGAGAAATTCTCGCGGCCATCATCGCCCATTCGTCGGTCATGATCGGCACGGTGCCGATTTATAAAACCGTGTCCCGGGTGATGACTGAGAACCGGCCATGTGCGGAAGTGACAGAAGATGAAATTTTTGATGAAATTGAGTATCAGGCAAAAACCGGGGTGGATTTCATCACGGTCCATTGCGGCATCACCCGCCAAAGCATCCAGGTGCTGGAAAAAAGCCACCGGCTCATGGGGATTGTCTCCCGGGGGGGGAGCCTTATGGCCGAATGGATTGTGAAAAATCACGCGGAAAACCCGTTGTATGAGAAATTTGACCGTCTTCTGGACATCTGCCGTGAATATGATGTGACCCTGTCCCTGGGGGACGGGCTCCGGCCGGGAACCATTTTCGACGCGGAAGACGGTGCCCAAATTACGGAAATGATCACCCTGGGGCATCTGGCAGACCAGGCAAGAAAAGCCGGGATTCAGGTGATGATCGAAGGGCCGGGCCATGTGCCTCTTTCCCGGATCGCCGGGGATATGAAGACGCAGAAGCGGGTCTGCGGGGGCGCGCCCTATTATGTGCTGGG
This sequence comes from Desulfobacterales bacterium, assembly GCA_963675805.2. Classification (GTDB taxonomy): domain Bacteria; phylum Desulfobacterota; class Desulfobacteria; order Desulfobacterales; family Desulfosalsimonadaceae; genus SURF-3. Next base: position 615,496 of record CAXXNU010000019.1, read on the forward strand.
GCCCCTGCCCACGGATATTGCGGCCGGGTACGACCACATTACCGGTGCCATCGGCGGTGCCATTGCCGCGGCCAATGGCGCGGATTTTCTTTGCTATGTCACCCCGGCGGAACATTTGTCCCTGCCCACCATGGAAGACGTGCGAGAAGGGGTGATTGCCTCAAAAATCGCGGCGCATATCGGGGATCTTGAAAAAGGCCTGGCATCTGCCTGGGACCGGGACCGGAAAATGTCCGAGGCCCGGAACCGGTTTGACTGGCAGACCATGTTTGCGGTATGCATTGATCCGGAAAAGGCCAAAAAAATGCGCCTTCGCAGTGAGGACCGGGACCGGGACGTTTGCACCATGTGCGGGGATATGTGCGCCCTTAAAACCCATGCCCGGGCGTTTTCAGAAAACAAGTAAAAAAAATGACGGCTTCGCAAAAAGTCCAAATTCTTTGTTGCGCTGCATCCCTCGCTGCTTCAGCGTACGCCGAGTACGCATCATTGCTCGGGATTTGCGCGCCTCAAATTTGGAGCTTTTTTCTTTGCCGTCTAAATTCGACTTTTTAAAGTTGCATCAAAATTAGGAGAAGCCCATGCCGGAATTTCATTTTTCCCCCATGTTTCCCATTCAAACGGCCAAAGAAGCCACCATTTATGACTGTCTGGACACCACAGGCATCACCCTTGACAGTTTTGACGAAAAAACCATTGTCAGAGTCAGGGCGGACGCCCTCACACGGCTGTCTGAAAAAGCGTTTCGGACCGTGGCCCACCTCTACCGCACCACCCACCTGGAACAGCTCGCCAAAATCCTGGATGATCCGGAAAGCAGCGAAAACGACCGTTTTGTGGCGCTCGAAATGCTGAAAAACGCCGTGATCTCAGCGGATTTTATTTTTCCCATGTGCCAGGACACCGGCACCGCCATTATCATGGGGAAAAAAGGCCAGCAGATCTGGACCGGTTACAGCGATGAAGAAGCCCTGGCAAAAGGCGTGTTTCAGGCTTACACGCGAAACAACTTGCGCTATTCCCAGAATGCGCCCCTTACCATGTATGAGGAAAAAAACACCGGCTGCAACCTGCCGGCCCAGATTGAGGTGTATGCCGAACCTGGTGATGAATACCGGTTTCTTTTTATTGCCAAGGGCGGGGGATCGGCCAACAAGACCTATTTGTATCAGGAAACCAAGGCGGTCTTGAACCCGGACACCCTGATCCGGTTTCTGACGGAAAAAATGAAGTCCCTGGGAACTTCCGCCTGCCCGCCATATCATCTGGCCGTGGTGGTGGGGGGAACATCCGCGGAAATGACCCTGAAAACCGTGAAGCTGGCGTCTGCAGGCTATCTGGACCTTCTGCCCCGAAAAGGAAGCATTGCCGGTCACGGGTTCCGGGACACGGAATTAGAAACGGAGCTGCTGGCGATTTCCCGGAATCTGGGCATCGGGGCCCAGTTCGGCGGCAAATATTTCTGCCATGACGTGCGGGTGATACGCTTGCCCCGGCATGGGGCTTCCTGCCCGGTGGGCATCGGTGTGAGCTGCAGCGCGGACCGGAATGTGAAAGGAAAAATCACGCAGGACGGCATCTTTCTGGAACACCTGGACCCGGACCCGGCGCGGTTTCTCCCCACTCCGGCCCCTGAAGACGCCAGCGCGGTGCATATTAATCTGAATCAGCCCATGAATTCGATCCGCAGCGAGCTAAGCAGATATCCCGTGGCCACCCGGCTGCTTCTGTCCGGCAACATTGTGGTGGCCCGGGATATCGCCCATGCCCGGATTTATGAAAGATTGCAGAATGAAGGCGACTTGCCCCAGTATCTGAAAGATCATATCGTCTATTATGCGGGTCCGGCCAAAACCCCGGAAGGCTATGCGTCGGGGTCATTCGGGCCGACCACGGCCGGCCGTATGGACCCCTATGTGCCCGAATTCCAGAAACAGGGCGGGTCTCTGGTGATGCTGGCCAAGGGCAACCGGACCCGTCAGGTGACCGAGGCCTGTAAAACATACGGCGGCTTCTATCTGGGCTCCATCGGCGGCCCGGCCGCGCGCCTGGGCAGGGACTGCATCACGGATATGAAGATCCTTGAGTTCGAAGAGCTGGGCATGGAAGCGGTTTACATGATTACGGTAAAGGACTTCCCCGCATTCATTATTGTGGATGATAAGGGGAATGATTTTTTTGACGGGCTTCTGAACTGAAGCTGTTTTACCACAGTGCATCGAGAACATCGGGGAATAAAATTTTTTCTCTGTGTTTTCGGTGCGATCTGTGGTTCAATTGACTGTTTTATTTTAAAAAATTGATTTCAGGGTTCCTGCGTCAGTCTGTCATTTGAAAGGGGGGGTAAAATGGGATCCGTCCTTGCGTATCTGGGAAAATTGTCTGAATTTCTGAAAAACGAAGTATGGCATGATCCCGAAGATGCCGGATGGATTTATGCGTTTTACTATCAGACCGTCCGGATTATCCTGCTGACCATCCACGGATTGAAAAACCGGCTGATCCTGCTGCGGGCCTCCGCCCTCAGCTACAGCACGCTTCTGGCCATTGTTCCCTTGCTGGCCATTGCTTTTTCCATGCTCAAAGGCCTGGGGTTTCACAGCCGCCTGGAGCGGGTTTTGGTCAATTACCTGACCGCGGAACAGGAGGTCCTGAGCAGCAAGATCATTGAATATATCGGCGGCACGGATTTCAAGGCCCTGGGCGCATTCGGCACGGCCCTGCTCATTTACGCGGTAGTTATGATGATCTCCAATGTGGAGCGGACCTTCAACGAACTCTGGGGGGTGGCCCGGCAGCGGCCCATCGCCCGGAAAATTCCCAACTATATCAGCGTGCTGTTTCTGGGACCGTTTCTCATGGTGCTGTCCAGCGCCCTGATCGCCTCTTTTTCCTCCAACACCATTGTCACGGCACTGTCCCGATATCCGGTGTTTGAACACTTTTTTGTCCTGTTTTCAAACATCCTGCCCCATGCCGCGCTTTGGGTGGCGTTCACCGTGATGTACCTTTTGATGCCCAACACCCGGGTAAAATTCCTGCCTGCCCTGATTGCCGGCATTATCTGCGGCAGCATATGGGAAAGCGCGTTTCGCGTTTTTACGGATTTTAATATCGGGCTGGCCAGATACAATACCATTTACGGCACGTTTGCCGTGCTGCCGATTTTTATTATCTGGCTGTACATCAGCTGGCTGATCGTGCTGGTGGGGGCCCAGCTTTCCTATGCCATTCAAAATGTGCGGTCCTATCAGCAGGAAATGCATTTTCATGACGTGGGGGCCGGCCGCAAAGAGGAAATGGCGCTCCATATGATGCTGAGAATCTGCGTATTGTTTCACCGGGGTGAACAAATTCCGGGAGTTATGGGATTGTCTGCGGATCTGGCCATTCCCGTGCGCCTGGTCAGCGAAATCTGCGAAAAGTTATATGATGGCGGCCTGCTGCAGGAAATTACCGGCGAGGAAATCCGCTTTCAACCGGCAAAAAGTATTGAGCGGATCACGGTGCTGGATGTGTGCCGGCAGATTCGCCGCAAGGGAGATGATGACTGGCAGGTGCCCGAAGAAGTTGCAAACAAAAGGCTGGAAGCACTTCTCGCATCCAGAAATCAGGCGGAAGGCCGGTATCTGGGAGCGGTGACCATGCGGGATCTGGTGACCGGGAGTGAAACTCTTGCGGCAGAGTGATTTTTTTGCCGGTGCTTGGCGCCTGATTTTTCTGATCCTTGCCGTTATTGCGGGGACGGCTGCGCCCGCTGTTGCTGCTGATGAGAATACTATTAGAATCCGGGACGTTCGGTTCGTGGGCGTCCGGAGTATCTCTCAAAAAGACCTGGCCGGATCCATCCAGGCAGGCGTGCCCCCGTTCTGGAAATTCTGGGAATCCCATCCGGTGATGCATACAGACGATCTGGAAGATGATCTTTTGCGCATCCGGCAATATTACCAGTCCGAGGGATTTTATGAAACAGCCGTGAGCTATACCCTGATTCCGAAACACCCGGGAAAAGCCCCATCTGAAAGTGACAGTTTGCCGGAAACCGATGCCGGCCCCGGGCCGTTGGAAAATGACCCGTCCGCCCGGAATTCCCATCCTCCTGAAGTCATTGTTGAATTCCACATCACCGAAGGCCTGCCCGTGATCGTTCGGGATATTGTGGTTGAATGCTTGTGCACCCTGGAAACCATGACCGCGGACCAGATCCGGCACGGCATTCCCCTTCAGGCCGGCCGTATTTTTAGAACCAGCGAATACGAAAAAGCCAAGACAACCATCAAAAAACTACTGGGCAACAAAGCGTATCCCTTTGCCGAGGTCGAGGGCAGCGCCCTGGTGGATCTGAATGATCATTCCGCTGTGATTACCCTGCATATTGAACCCGGGGAGCTGTTTTATTTCGGCGAGGTCCGGATTTCCGGACACGAATGGTATGTGCGGGAAAAAACCATCCGCCGGGCCGTGACGTTCCAGCCCGGCGAAAAATACAGTGACGCCGCCCTGGATGCCAGCCGCCGGAATCTGTTTGATCTTAATGTTTTTAAGTCAGCGGCGGTGCATCCGGGCGAGCCGGTCTATGAAAACAATACGGTTCCGGTCGACGTTCAGGTGACGCCCCGGGAAAAACGGAGCGTGAAGCTGGGGCTGGGGTATGGCACGGACGACGGCGTGCGGCTGCAGGCGGCCTGGACATACCGGAACCTGACTCAACGGGCGGACCGGTTGACATTTCAGGCCCGACGCTCGGATATTCTGGAAAACATTTACGGTGAATATCTGGTGCCGTATTTTTTGTCCGCGGAAAACAACCTGGTGGTTACCGGCGGGTTCAAACGCGAAGAAAAAGATTATTACACCTTGAACAGCACCAGCGCGGAAGCCGGTTTTTATCGAAAGCTGGATATGATCTGGTTTTCCACCTTTGGCTATAACCTGGAAGTCAACCGGCCGGAAGATGTGCGTACCCAGGATGCCGACGGGTTGACCGACCCGCGGGATACGGAAAATTACCTGGTGTCTTCCGTCAAGTTTCAGCTGGAGCGCAACAGCGTGGACAATCTGCTGAACGCGCGCAACGGGTCAATGATCCGTTTCAGCCTGGAGCATGCCTCGGATTATATTGGCTCTGAAATCAACTACCTGCAGCCCGGTATCAGCGGCCGGATGTTTGTGCCCCTGCCGCAAAATATTGTGCTGGCCGGGCGCGTGGGGTTTACAACCATCCGGAAAACCGGAAATACGGAGTATATCCCCATTTCCAAACAGTTTTTCTCAGGGGGCAGCAAATCGGTGCGGGGATACGGGTTTGAAAAACTGGGCGTGGTGAATAAACATGATGTGATTGAAAGTGTCAGCGGCCTGTCTTCTTTTTTGGCCAATCTCGAGTTGCGGTTTCCGGTCTACCGGGATTTCGGGGGGGTTGTGTTTCTGGACGCCGGTGCGCTGAACAATGACGCTTTCGCCGTGGATCTCGACAGCCTACGGTACACCACCGGTTTAGGACTCCGCTACAACACGGTGATCGGGCCGCTGCAGCTGGATTTCGGGTATCAGCTCAATCCGGCAAAATCGGTGGCAGCCGATGATCCGCTATTGACTGACCTGCTTGAAAAGGACCGGTGGTATATCCACTTTAATATCGGGCAGAGTTTTTAAAAGATTGCTGAAAAATTATTACGCTTGCCACTGCTGCGTTAAAATTTTTCTTAAAATGCTCATTTATAAAAATAAACTCCGCTTTTTCGAAAAATTTTGCCTTGCATTGGCTTCGCTCATGACATTTTTCAGCAACTTTTACACATTATAAAATTTGGGAATTGCCGTCGACGATGGTAACTATCAGGAAAATATTCATCCAACTGGCCCGGGGGGTGTTTTATGCAGCAATGGTGCTTCTGGTTTTGGCTGCCGGCGGGTTGATGGCGCTGCAGACAGAACCGGTGCGGGAGATGACAATCCGCTTCATCGAGGAGACGGTTGCCGAAAATACCCGGGCGGTGTGCCAAATCGAAAACTTGCGCGGCAGCCTGATTTCCCGGTTTGAAATCGCGGGCCTTGAATTAAAAGCAGCAGATACCGGCCGTCTGATTTTTTCCGCGGAAAAGGTCATGGCATCCTACAGCATCCCCATGTTGCTTCGCCGGACCGCGTGGATCAACCAGCTGATCCTTAACGGTGTTCGGGTGGATCTGGTGGAGAACGAAGAGGGTTCCTGGAATGCTGATGCGCTGGCTGTGCGATCGCAAGACGCCGAAGAGTTGCCCGAGGCCCCGTCAGACGGTTCTGTCTCTAAAGATTACGCGGTCAAAATCCGAAAGCTGTTAATCAGGGACGGGGATGTCAGCCTGATGCAACCCTTTAGAGACGGCGATTGTGTTCACCGCTTCAGTGGCATTGAATGCGCGGCCCGCTTGGATATGGGCAAGACGATAACAGCGGATATCCGGCATCTTGCGCTACAGGCAAACTTGCCGGAACTGAATATTAAAGATCTTGCCGGACGTATCCGTTTTGAGCCGGATGGGAACCGCCTGGTTTTTGAGGATTTTCGGGTGGTGGGAGCGCAATCCGATTTTGCATTGGATGGCCTGGTTGCCATTGCGGGCGTTGCCCCTGATATCCCGGTGCTGGATAGCATTTACCTGGACCTTTCCGCGGACATCGCCAAAATGTCTCTGGGAGAATTCGGCCGGACTTTTCCGGTTGTCATGCCGGATGCGGATGTGGTCTCTGGCGCTATCGCGGTCAAGGGCCCGGTTTCAGCCATGGACTGCCGGGTGGATTTGGGTATGGATCAGCTCCACGTAAAGTCTCACGGCCGGGTTACCATTGATGCCGCATATGATGTGGGCCTGGATATTTCCGGAACTATCACGGCATTGGATCTGACCGCCCTGCCGCTGCTGGATCTGAATTTCCTGCCCGGGCGTTTAAACGGTGATTTTTCCCTGTTCTGGCAAAAGATTGGTGCCGCCACTCAGTCCGGTAAAATTCTGCTGGATGTGGCCGACTCAGAGCTCCGGGGATACGGGATTGATCAGGCGGATCTGAATGTGCGGATCAGTGGCCCGGATTTTGTATTTGATAAATTGCATTTTAAAACACCCTTCGGCCGGCTGGACGGCACAGGCGAATTGCTCGGTTTTATGACATCCGAAAGAGACAACCGGATAGGGCTCGCGGCCGACATTGAAAACCTGAAACCGGACAGGCTCCTCAACGACACCCGTTTCGCCGGGACTGTGAGCGGCCGCATTGATTTTTCCATGTTTGTCCCCCAAACTTTTTCTTCAGATGAGATGGCCGCTGATATGGAATTCCGGATAAAGCCATCCAAGATTATGGGCCTTGACGTGTTGTGCGGTTATGGGGATGTTTTTTTCCGGAATCATCAGATGACAGTCCAGGCCCTGGAGATGGAAACGGAAATCGGGGCCGCGGAAGCCGCGGGCACGGTGTCGTTTTCCGATGAAACCTGCCATGTAACAGTTTCCGGATTTTTACCGGCATTCACGTCGGTAAAATCATGGGCCGGGGCATTTTTCGATCTTCCGGATATTTCCGGAAGCATGTCAATGGCCGGTGACATTACCGGCAACTTTCGAAAGCCCCATGTCCATGCGACACTGAAGGGCCGCCATATCGGATTTCAGGGCCTCGAGGCCGAAGATTTACACTTGAATGCGGGGTGGTCCGGGGGTTTTCAAAATTTTAATGCAATTATTGAAGGCCGCGCAACCCGTATGCGCCATCAAAATATCCGTATTCCTGAGGTGAAATTCACGTCCACCTTAACGCCGCAGCATATTCAGGCGGATCTGGCCATGACCGGGGAAGAAATTGAATCCCTGGCTGTATCCGGAGATATCAGAAACTGGCGGGGGCCGCTCCGGGAGATTACCCTGACGAAACTATCTTTGAGGGCCTCTGATCAGCGGCCCATTGTCAGCCAGAAACCCGTGGCCCTGCATCTGTCTCCGGATCGTATCGCAATAGATGAACTGGTCCTGACCTCCGGAAGCGCATCCCTCTCTGTCAATGGTGTTGTTGGCATGTCCCCCAGGGATTCACTGACTGCCGCTATTTCCTTGAAAGATCTGGATATCGGGCAGATCAGCGGGTTTTTTGACCTGGACGAATCAGTTCATGGCAGGATATCCGCAGACATGGCCTTTTCCGGGACCCTGGCCTCACCAATCATAGAGATGAGCGGGAACGTTGCATCCGGCGGGTATGGCAGATGGACTGTTCCGGGAGATGCTTCTTTTTTGTGCACCTATGAAGACCGGGAAATAAAAGCCGGAGGGTCTGTCTTTCGTGACGGAGAAACAACATTGGCTCTGGATGGCACCGCAGGGGCAGAGGTGTCTTTCATGCCGGCTGGGGTTCATCTGGTGCCGGACAGCCTGGCCGCGGAGGTGCGGGCGGATCAGATGGATGTTTCCCGGATATCGGACACGCTCAATCACCCGGAATATGGATTTTCCGGAAAATTAAACGCCGTGGCCACCCTTTCCGGCGATGTTTTTCGCCCGAACATTCAGGGGCAGGTCTGGCTGGGCAGCGGCGCTCTGGGTCTGAAGAAGCAGGGACTGACATATGAAACTGTGAGCGCGGACATCCGGTTTTCAAATGACGCGGTCATTATCAAAAAAATGATGATCGCAGGGGACAAAGAAGGGCACCTGTTGCTATCCGGCCGGGTGTCCCATGATCATTTCAAACCGCGGACGTTTGATCTGCGGGCCAGCGGCGATGGTTTATACGTTCCGTTTCACAGCGGGGTGGATGCCCGGATTGATCCGGATCTGACGCTGACCGGAACCTGGGAGGCCCCGGTGCTGGCCGGAAACATCCGTGTGCCGGAGGGGCTGGTAAACCTGGAACGGTTTCTCAAGAAAAAATTTTCCGAAATCGAAATCATCGCACCCGTGCGGGAGGAGAACGGGATGCTGAAAATTCCGGAAAAGGAACCCGAACCCCTTGGTTTTGTGAATCCTTTGGCAGCGGATGTTCGGCTGAGTATTCCCAAGGATTTCTGGTTCCGGGGAAAGGATGAATTGATTGAGATCAAAGGGGATGTTCAGCTTAAAAAAGCGCCGTTCAAGCCTTTTGTTCTTTACGGCAGTGTGATGCCGGTGCGCGGTACCTACCGGTTCCGGGGACGGTTGTTTCAGATTACGGAAGGGGAGTTGATTTTTACGGGGCAGGAAGACATCAATCCATTTGTGGATGTAACAGCCAGACACGTTATTGATGATGTGACCATTATTATCAGCCTGAGCGGCACGTTTGAAAACATCCGTCTGGTTCTCAGCAGCGAGCCGGCCATGGACCAGGCAGCCATCATTTCTTATCTGATTTTCGGCCGGGGGCCGGGTGAGCTTTCCGACAAGGAAAGCTTTCAGGCAGCGGAAGCAGCCTTGAGCTATACCGGTCAGATTGCCGCAGACACCTTGCGGGATCTGATGGGAGATGCGCTGGGAATCGATTACCTGAGTATCGACGCCGGCAGCGGCGGCCTGCGGCAGGGATCACTGACCCTGGGCAAATATGTGCTGCCCCGGGTCTTTGTAACATTCCGCCAGGGATTTGATGAAACCGTGACCCAGAAGGTGGAGGTCACCTATGAAATCAACAAAAATTTCGAGCTGGAAACCCGGATTGACAATGAACAGACATCTGCTGTGGATCTGATCTGGAAGTTCGATTATTGACGGCTAAGCGGTCACAGGGTATCACGTCGAGGCGTGACTGTATGATCGGCCTGCTTACATACTGCTTGAACACTGCCTGGCATCTGACCTGTAACCGCTTACAGGGGATGGGAAGGCGGAGAAATTTGCCAAACCCCTGTGATCAGTTCCTTATTTTTTTGTTTCCGCAAATTTTCCGTTCCACGCGCATTTTTCACAGTAGATGTGGGAATCATCGCACACGTCCGGAATATCTGAGGTGTCAATCTCCGGATCAAAGCAGACATCTCCGGATGTGCAGTCAAATCCATAGGTTTCAAATTCATCATCCATATCTTTGATGTAAAATTTCTGGCATCCGCAAAAGGGGCATTTCATTTTCCAGGACCTCCTTTGTTCAGGGCAAAGACCCAACGGCTATCGCCGGGTGAAACAGTCAGGCGGGTTGCGTCCGCATTAATCGTTATTATAATGTATTAACAGGCAAGTTCAATGAAATTAAGACAATAATCGATAAAAGCAGATCAGGTGAAAGTTTCCTAAAGGAGAGATACATGGAAAGCAGTTTAGATAAAAATTCATCGTCCGCCTCGTTTCAGGCAGTGGATATGCTGAAAAAAATTTCCCTCACCTATACCGCCGGCACTGAATCGGATTCCAGGGATCTTGTCCGCACGCCCCAAAAACTGGAATTTGTGTTCGGCGTCGGCTCCGAGGGGCTGACCGGGTTTGAATATGCCCTGGCCGGCAAGGCCGCCGGAGAAACGGGCCAGGTGGAAGTGGGCCCCGGCATGTTTGGGGAGTTCTTCGGGCACCTGCTCGCCGCCCATGAAGTGTTTCCAGCAGCCGGTATTCAGCCGGGCCGGTTTTTTCTTCAATACGAAATTGACGGGATTTCCGACACCACGCCCGGGGAAATCGTCAAGTCCATGGCCGGTGCCGTCGGGGGCTGCGAAGGGGGCTGCGGTTGTGGGTGCGGGTCTCACTGACCGGTTTTATCCTCCCGGTCTTGACAGGGTGTGCGCCGTCGATTTTAAGGACAATGCCCCTTCTTGGCAAAATGACCGGCTGTGGCAGGCAGCCGTCGCCACCCTGCGATATCTGATCCATCGTCACAGGCATCAACTCGGTGGCGTGAAAGCATGCGCCATGCGGGTCGAAACCCTTTCCCAATGGCTGGATCCGGCTTTTGATTTGCTGGGACAAGAAATTTGCACGGAATGCACCGCGCCCTGCTGTCTGACGGCGGATGTTTATTATGACTTCAGGGATTTTTTGTTTCTCCTGCTGACCGGTCAGGCCATGCCTCCGGGACAGCCGAGGCATCAGCAGGCTGGGGTCTGTCGGTATCTGGGGCCAAAAGGTTGCCGGATTCCCCGTTTGGAACGGCCATGGATCTGCACATGGTGCGTTTGCGTAAAACAGAAACGGTTGATGAAAGTCCATCCGGAAATTGACGGCGGACATCTGCCGTCGGTCATTGCGCGAATCGGAAGGCTGAGAAAACAGACCGAAGCATTGTTTGTTGATATTGTTTCATGATGCCCCATCCATTTTTAATACCCATCCATAGGATTATTAAAAATAACCGGTAGATCTCGTTTCAAAGCATGCAGGTATTCATAATGTTTTCAATTATTTTTTGAACCGGTTGAGCACCCCAAAATCTTGTATGGCCAAAAAATTGAGAAGGTCGTGCGTAAGTCGGGTAGCCGGGAGCTGTTACCAGCTCCAAGCCCCCTAAGAACCCTGCGAGATAGTTTCCCATCATAAGGCTCAAGCATTCCAAAGGCCCCTCCTTGTCGGATGACCCGGCTGTTATGCATAAACTTTCCATAACAGCCTTTGCGATACGCATCTGAAGTCTTCTGACATTTACTGCCTGAAGGCGCATCGGTCGTCAAAATGACCCCGTCATTTGCTTTCCTTCATAAAAAGATTCTTCAAACTCTCTCGCAAAGGAACACCAGATGGACGTCTGCCTGCTTTCGCAGTCGGGCAAAGTCTGAACCCGTATCCGATCCGTTACAGACCGGCATTCGCTTCTTCCATCTTCCTGTTCCCGCACCCCCATGGGCTTGCCTTTGCAGGAAGCTTTCCCAAGAATGGGAGGAATACGGGGTTTCCGTGTTCCGCTTAAATACCCGAGTCGGTTAGGTGCCGCCCGTACACCGGAGGTTCAACATCTGCGACAGAGGACGATAAAACCCCTGTACCTGACCTCTTACCTTTTGGTCCAAGCCTGTCAGCACCTTTGGCTTGTCGACTGTGACGATGCTGCAGCGGTTCACTTATGTTCACCATACGACTCAATCCTTGCTCCTTTCCACTGTGCGGTGCTGGCAGAGTTGAGGCCTTTTCACAAAGCCCTCTCCCGGGTTTCTCCGAAGGATACTTTGTCCCGAAAGCTTCACGCCCGGAGATTACTCTCCACGCATGTTCCGGTAGGATACCGGCAGCAGAATGCTGGGTTTAATATTGCTTTTAAACATTTAAAACAGATGCTTAAGCGACTTCACGTCGCACTTATCGACATGGTGTATTTTGAAAAACCTTTGCAATAGAGAAGATTTTGTCACGCCATAAACATTTTCAAAACATTAAATCAATGCCACTTTGCAGTAGATTTTGTCTTTAATAGACCCTGATTTCAATTTGATAAGTTAATGACATTGATCCAAGATCAGTTTGAACTATGTGGATAAATGCGCCTAAAATAACTCAAAACCGTAATGTTTTTACGTTGTCCTAATATTTTTGCAGTCAGTGTGGCGGATATCGTGTGCCCTCAGGGCCGGATTTTTTCGTATTGCCGACAAAGAGGCTAGTTTGGGACGAACACTAACTGTATAAACAATCAGTCACCAACCTGAAGCCTATAGCCAGGATGATGGGTCAGTTTTTTGAGATTTCGCATCCCGGGAGGGCAATTTGTCAATTCTTTAGAACTTATCCGTAAATAAAATATACTTTTCCTATTTTTTATGTTACGATGACCTCCATCATAAACCCTTGCGATGGAGGTCATATGTCGAAAATTCAGTCATGGGAAGTGTCCGATGCTTTTTGGCAAAGAGTCGAACCGCTTATTCCGAAGCCGGAGCGTGATCCGAGTAAGACTTACAAGCGAAAGTCTGGCGGAGGCAGAAAACCGATACCGTCGCGGCGGATTTTCGAAGCTATTATGTACGTGCTTCGCACCGGCTGCCAATGGAAAGCTTTGCCCAAGGAACGTTTTGGCAGCGCAAGCGCCATCCATACCCATTTCATGAAATGGATGTGTGCCGGATTTTTTGTTGCTTTGTGGCGTAGCGGGCTTGCCGACTACGACGAAATGGAGGGCATCGCCTGGAGCTGGCAAAGCATAGACGGGGCCATGGTCAAGGCCCCGCTGGCTCAAGATGCAGTTGGTCGAAATCCGACAGACCGGGGAAAAAAAAGGAACCAAACGCCATTTGCTGGTGGACGGCCGTGGTGTCCCGTTATCGCTCGTCGTGACAGGAGCCAATCGGCATGATGTAACGCAGCTTGAACTTGTATTAGAAGAAATCGTCATTGAGCGACCTGAAGATATTGAGCAGCATCTGTGCGCTGACAAAGCATACAACGGCAAACCGGCGTTGCAGTGCATTGTTTCCAAGGGTTACATCCCCCACGTGCAAACGCGGGGCCAAGAAATTGAACAGAAAAAAACCAACCCTGGCTGGAAAGCCAGGCGATGGGTGGTTGAGGTAGCTCATTCATGGTTCAATCGCTTTCGCAAAATTCTGGTCCGCTATGAGAAGCGAGAGGATACCTATTTGGCACTCCTGCATATGGCTGCCGCAATCATGGCCTACAGGAAAATAGGTATTATTTACGGATAAGCTCTTAGTCTTTTTCGCGGTCTTTAAAGCTAAATTCCGCGGCATTCTGCGGAGGGCTTTATCCGCATTTTTGTTAAAAAATATTTTATACGTATAATGATATCAGCAATCAGCAAGGCCTGTATCAAAGATTTAATTAGCTAATAGTTATTCTTTTGTATTGTCGGATCTGGGATTAATTATCCGAAAATTTGAAACTCTTCCACCTGTCAACGATCATCTTCAGCCTTCAGCCTTCGGCTTTTTTCACTTTTCAGCTTTGAGCTTCTATCTTTCAGTTCCCCGCTTCCCCCCATCTGCTGAAGTCCATTTCCTGCTACTATAAATATCAGCCCCATGATTGTGGATATCCGGATGGCCTCGCCCACAAAAAAACTGATAAACACCAGAGACAAAAACGGCGAAAAAAAAATCAGGGTGCTGATCCGGGCGGTGCTGAGCGTCAGTTTCATGGCGGTCAGCCAGAGCACAAAAGCGATGCCCATTTCAAAAAATCCCACGTAAATCGAACCGATAAGGCCTTTCCAGGAACCGGGCAGAGGGTCGGAAAAGAAAAAACAGGCAGTGAGGATAAATGGAAAGGCCAACGCAAAATTTAAAAACAGTCCGGCCACCGGATCATTCGGGTCCTTGGTATTGTAAATCCAGTACAGCGACCATATGACGGTGCTTCCCAAGGCCAGCGCCACGCCCGCGGCACTGGAAAATTGAAGAGAAAAAGGGTCGCCGCGGGTGGAGATGACCAGCACCCCGAAATAACTGATGGCAATAGCTACTGCGTCCAGCCAGGTGATGCGTTGACCGAGCAGGGGAACGGAGAGCAGGCTCAGGGTAATGGCCCAGGTGTAATTGAGGGGCTGGGCTTCCTGGGCCGGCAAAAGATCATAGGCAGCAAACAGCACCACATAATACAAAAACGGGTTGAGAACCCCAAGCATTCCGGCGCGGATGAAATCTTTTTGGGAATACCGGAATAGAAGCAGCAGCTTTTTTTGGAAGATAAGAATGAGAAGCAGGCAGACCACGGAAAAAATATCCGCCCACAGCAGCAGTTGAAGCGGCGTCAGATGACGAAGGGAGATTTTGAACGCGGACGCCAGCGTGGACCAGATGAGCACCGTCAGTCCCGCGTAAATATATGCTTTTTGCTGGTCTGTCATGGGATGTTTCATATCAGGACAGCCCCCTCCGCGCAAGCTGCTTGATTAAAAAATCAGGTTTTTCGCTGATGAAAATCAGGTTCTCCCCGATTGCCTATTTTTAAAATTTTTTTTACTGTATCGCCATGGTTTTTTTGCGCGTTTTGTAAACACTGTTTTAGATAATGATTTAAGTTAATATTCCGTTTTGATGTTCATCACAGATTAAAAAGGGGGAAACATGAAAAAAATTATTCTGATCGTTTTGAGCGTGTTGTTGCTTTCCTCGGCTGCCGCCATTGCCGGAACCTATGATCTGGTTCTGGTTCACGGCCTGACGAACAAACATCAATGGAGTACGGCGTTTCTGGACAAATGCCTCCAGAAATACGGCTCTGGCAATGTGTATGCCATTTATACCAATGAATCCACCCGGGTGTGGTACCGGTGGATCAACGGCCGCAAGCTGGTCTGCTGCGGGGAAAATGATTTTTCCGCGGGCGACGATTCCGTGGCCACCCAGGCGTCTCTGATGCGGACAAAAACCCTGAAATTGCAGCAGTCCTATGGGCTGAGTTCCAAAATCAAGATCATCGCCCACAGCATGGGCGGTCTGGTCTCAAGACGCTATATTTACAACAATCCGGGAACTGTTGCCGGCCTGGTCACCCTGGGCACACCGCATCAGGGATCGCCCCTTGCCTATGAAGGGCAGTTTGTGTCTTTTTTTGTCGGCGCAACCGCTGCGGTCAACAACCTGAAGCCCAACTGGGTGCAGGGGACCTTTAATAAATATTACCCCGCGCCCGGTCCTATGGCCAGCGGCGGAAAAATTTATACGATTTCCGGAGATGGTGATGGATGGGATTGCTGGGGATGGGCCGGTGAACTGTCCATCGGCTGGACCCTTCTTACAACCATTCACTGGACGGACAGCGATGGCGCTGTCCCCCGCAATGCGTCCAAAATCAGCGGCAGCACGGATATCGGAACGTTCTGGAGCTACGATCACATGGAACTGGTGACCAAATCCGCCGTGGCTGACAGGGCGCTTCAATATCTGTCCCCAAATTAATCTGTTTTTACATAAAGGCAAGCCCTCGAAAGCAGGCCGGCATTGACCGGCCTGCTTTTTTATTGTAGAAATACTGTGATTCGAACATCACTATCGCCCTGGGGTGCGTGTGAAAAATCAGTTTAAGCCCATAATCCTATTTGTGTTGGTTTCCCTTGCGGTTGTGCTTGTCGCAGGTGTATGGCTGCTTTTGGACAGCGGGCAATCCGATGACAAGGAGTTGGTCGTCCCGGAAATCGAGGAGCCGATCGAAAACCTGCTGCCTGAGACCGTCGCCTTTGACATGTCTTCTGCAGAAACTCCCGTGGAAAGGGGCGCTTTGCCCGCTGCGCCGTCCCCGTCAGTATCTGTGCCGGATTTTAATCATTTGCATCTGGTCGGGATTGCAACAGACCCGATCGGTTCTTTTGCTGTTATCCACAACGAAAAAACCAATAGCCAGGGATTGTTCCGCACCGGAGACAGTGTTGATGGATCCTCTCTTTTGACCATCCAGGCCGAGAAAGTGATTCTCGTTTACGAAAACCGGTTGTTTACCCTGATGCTTGAGGCGTTACCCCCTGAGGACCGAGAAGATATCCCCGGGGAAAGTCCCCAGGACGATTATCCGGTGTATCAGCTGAACGTCTCGGAGCAGGCGGATATTGAAACGGCCTGGGCCGAAACCCAAACTTTGATGTGCCAGATTGAACTTTCGCAGCATATGGAAAATGACACACCGGCCGGCGTAACGGTTCAACAAGTGACGGCAGGATCGGTTTTCGAGGGCATCGGCCTGATGCCCGGGGATGTTATTCTGGAGGTGGACGGCATGGAAATCACCATTGCGGATGATGCCATGGAAATTTACAATTGCCTGAGAACCCGGCACGGCGTGCAACTGACCGTTAAACGGAACAATGAGACCCTTACCCTTGAATATAAACAGGGGCTGCGGCAATAATTTTTCAGAAGAAAGGATTTGAAAGATGGAACCCCGAACCGAACTGGTTGAGACAATCCAAAAAACAGTGATGGCGGTAATCACGGATCCTGCCGGGTTTTTCCGGAATATGGAAAAAAGCGGCGGATTTGCGGACCCCCTTATTTTTATGGCGGCCATGGGGGTTGTCTCGGGCATCTTACAGGCCATTTTATCCGTTGTGGGCCTTGGCATGAAGGTATCGTTTGCTGCAGCCCTGAGTATGATTTTTATGATTCCCCTGCTCGTAATGATATTCGGGTTTGTGGGGGCGGGCATTTTTTTTGTGATCTGGAAACTCATGGGATCAAACCAGCCCTATGAAACCGCCTATCGCTGCGTGGCCTATGCCGCGGCTGTCACACCGGTCACGACCCTGATCGGGGTGATCCCTTATCTCGGGGCCGCTGCTGCCCTGGTATGGATGATGTTTCTCATGGTCACCGCGTCCAGGGAAGTGCACAACCTGGAACTCCAAAAAGCCTGGATTGTGTTCGGCATTATTTTCGGGCTTCTGATCCTCCTTAACATCAATTCCCAGCGGGTCGCCAGAAATGCGGAGCAGCAGATGCAGGAATTCAACCGGCAGATCGAAGAGATGCAGGACATGTCCCCGGAAGAGGCGGGCAAGGCCATGGGTGAATTCCTTAAAGGATTTAACCAGGGGGCAAGTGAATAATTTTATGATTCACTATAACGTCGCCTTCCAGGAGCAGGCGTGCCATGCCGCGGCCGGAGGGTTAAATGCGCACCCGATCCATCTTCATGATCCGGGCCACCACAATACCTAAAGCAAAGGCGATTCCCATATTTTTGGTGGCAAGGGCCACACCGCCAATAAAAAAGGCGGTAAAAAAATCTTTTTTGTTTTCCAGGTCTCGAACGATTAAAGCCAGTTCAAGTCCGGCAAACATCAGCAGCACCCCCAGAATGCTGTTGGGGATGGTGGAAAAAAGACTGATTCCGGTTTTACCCAGGACCAGGGCAATGATAACAAAAATGGCGCCGATCATGAGATTGGACCCGCCGGTCCGCGCGCCGAAACGATAATGGGCGGCCAGTCCGCCGGCCCCGTGGCACATGGGCATGGCGGCGATCAGCCCGGTCAGGAGATTGAAAAATCCCATGTCAACGGTCAGTATTTTGTTGTTCACCCGGCAGGATTTATCCTCGCCGAACAGGTTTTTGGAGGTGTCCGTGGTCCCGATGATGGCGTTGCCAATGGTCAGCGGAATCTGTGGGATAACCAGCAGGACAAGAGCGGTCCAGTAATCACTGATTCCGGGGAGATAAAAGGAGATCGGTGTCGGCCCGAGAAGCCATTCAATTTTCGAAGCCCCGCCCATGAGCACCCCGGCAAGAATGCCGAAGCAGATCAGCACAAGAGCGGCCGGATACCGGCGGCTGGAAATAAATACCAGTCCCAGAATGAAGCCGGCAATGCCGATGATCAGGTTAGAGGGAATGGCGCTTGGAGCGGAATCGTTGACTGGATAATGTATGAAAACTGCTGGATCGGAAACCAGTGCAATGCCTTTGATTAACAGGATAAAGCCCAGCCCGAGCTGAATCCCCCGGACAACAGGGCGGGTGAAAAGTCTGGATATCCGGTCAATCAGACCGGTGAAGGCCATAAACAGAAGAATGACGCCAAAAAGGATGCCGGTGGCGGACATGATCGGCAGGGTAATTTTGCCTGGAAAGGCGATGGCAATGGCGGCGACCACTTTCAGGGGCTGGATGGGGATGGGAAGCCTGTAGTAAAATCCCGTAATCAGGTAAAACAGCCCCACCATCAGGAAAATCGGAGTAAAACCAAGATTGTTGATGGTTATCAGGGCAACGGATAACGGAATCAGGGTACCGAGATCCCCCAGAGATCCGGCGAGTTCCATGCGGTTGAATTGAAATTTGGGCAGATTATCACGGTCCAAATGCGGCCTCTGTATCCAAACGACGTGTAATAAATTGGAAATAAAAGCATTCTTATTTTTTCTAAGAGTTTGTATATTCACTGAATAGGCCTATAAAGTCAATGAAAAACGGAGAAACGAGTGAACCAGGCCAGTATCGGATTTGAAGAATCCCTTGCCTTGGCAATGAATCACGCAAAACCAGCGGGCACGGAAACCGTTTCCGCTGTCCATGCCGCCGGCAGAGTGGTTGCCCGGGAAGTTTTCTCCCAAGTGGATTCGCCGTCAATTGATGCCTCGCTCAAGGACGGGTGTGCGGTGCTTTCGACGGACATTGCGGAGGCCTCAACCGACATGCCGGTGCGGTTGAAAGTCGTGGATCAGGTGGCTGCCGGCGGGCATTACAATTACTTGCTGCAAACAGGAGAGACGGTCCGGATTCTGACGGGTGCGCCAGTGCCCCGGGGCGCTGACGCCGTGTTGACCGAGGAATTCACCCGAAAAGACGGCGCGTTTATCTATGCGTTGGCCGACGCCCATGTCGGACGAAATATTCTGACAAAAGGCACGGATGTGACCAACGGTGAGAGTCTGGCAGCACCGGGGCAGATGTTGACCCCCGCACGGATCGGTCTTTTGATTGCCGGCGGCATCAAAGACGTGCCGGTGTTCAAAAGACCCACTATCGGCCTCCTGGCCACGGGCAGCGAGATTATTCCGCCGGGGGCTCCCATGACGCCGGGGAAGATATATGCCAGCAACGTGGGCATGCAGCAGGCCTGGTTTGAAATGGCGGGGTATGACGTGCGGGTCATGACAGCCATGGATGATGAAGATCAGATCGCCGGCGCGCTGAATGGGCTGGGTGTTGACTGCGATATCATCATCACATCAGGCG
Organism: Desulfobacterales bacterium; assembly: GCA_963675805.2. Classification (GTDB taxonomy): domain Bacteria; phylum Desulfobacterota; class Desulfobacteria; order Desulfobacterales; family Desulfosalsimonadaceae; genus SURF-3. The sequence goes on from CAXXNU010000019.1 coordinate 635,043, forward strand.
GGGCCTGGAAAGGGGAAAGGGATCTGACAGCTGCCGCCATCACCTCTCTGGGTGGTGAAATGGTTTTTCACCGGCTGCGCTTAGGACCGGGAAAGGCCACGGGCATGGGAATTTTGGACCACCGGCCCGTGTTTTGCCTGCCCGGCGGCCCGGCTTCAAATATGGCAGGATTTTTGATGATTGTTCTGCCGGTTTTGTTCAAAATGTCCGGCTTTTCCGGTAGTCCCCATCTGATATTGTACGGAATCCTTGAAAAACCCATTTACGGCCAGACCCGCTGGACCAACCTGGTGCAATGCGATGTGATCAGAAACAACGCGACGATTTTGCTGCGGCCGGACAAGCTAAAAAGCCGGCTGTGGGCCATGGCCACCCAGGCGGCGCTGGTGGTAATTCCCGAAGGTGTGGAAAAAATGGATGCCGGAGACGTGGTGCCGTTTATCTGCCTGGATGGGTTTTTCTAAAGTAAAATCTGATTTTCCAGGGACCGGGATTCACCGGCTGAGATGACGCGGATGGCAGGTTTGCCTTTTACCGGGCATTTGTTCTGGCAGATGCCGCAGCCGATGCATCGGGAAAGATCCACAAACGGAAGCTGAACGTCTATCTCTTCCATCACCGGTTTTTCCATTTCCGGCTTTTCCGGTTCTGATGACGCTCTTTTTGGCCGCACAATCACGTCTTTTTTAAAATAAATGGCTTTGGGCGACACCGGGCAGTGCTCTTCGCAGACAATGCAGGGGCTGTTGCCGTTCCAGGGCAGGCAGCGGCCGCGGTCGATGTAGGCGGAACCGATTTTGACCGGGGTTTTGATTTTGGTTTGGGCGGTCAGTCGTTGAATGGCTCCGGTGGGACAGACGCCGGTGCACAGGGTGCAGGTATATTCGCAATATCCCAGATTCATGTTGAGCACGGGTGTCCAAAATCCCCCGATCCCGGCTTCTGAAAATGCCGGGACAATCACATTGGTGGGGCAGGCTTTCATACACAGCCCGCAGCGCTGGCACCGGTCCAGAAACGCTTCTTCCGCAAGTGACCCTGGTGGCCGGATTAATTCGGGGGCGTTGGTTTTGGAGATTTTGCCGTCCAGTCGTCCCAGAAGCGGCAGGGAAATTCCGGCTAAAAGACCGCCCAACAAGGCTCTGCGGCCGATGTCGGTGTGCTTCCTTTCCGGGGAAGACCACTTCAACCGGAAGGTGAGGGCGTCTTCCGGACAAACAGCGGTGCAGTTCATGCAAAGCAGGCATTCCGCCTTTTGCCAGACTTCGGCGGGGTCGGGAGAAGCCGCACCCTGGCAGGTACGGGTGCAGGCGCCGCAGCCCGTGCATTTGGTTTTATCCTTTTGGAGGGTGAGAACGGAAAACCTCGAAAAAATGCCTAAAAGCGCACCTAAAGGGCAGAGAAACCGGCACCAGAACCGGGGGCGGATGCGGTTTAAAAAAAGAATTACCAGAAACAGAAGCCCGATGGCCCAGCCGGTATGAAAGGCTTTGTCTTCATACCCGAATACCGGCGCAGCCGCAGCTTCCAGCCCGTATGCGAGATAATTGAAAATTTTGATGTCACTATAGGCCAGGGTTTCAAAAAAATCCCGCAGGCCGTTGCCCACTGCCGGAAAAACGGATGTGGCAAGACTCCGGAACAGAAACGCAATGGGGTCTATGAGCCCGGCGTAGTTGACGCCGCCAGCGGCCGCCATCAGAAGACCAATCAGCAAGAAGTATTTGAACCGCCGGCGCGGATCCGGACGGTTGGCGTTGATTCGGTCCCGGCCTTTCCGGGCCGGTCGGATAGTGCCGCACATGTGGTGAAGGGTACCGAACGGGCAGATGAACGCGCAGAAAAATCGGCCCAGGAGAACCGTTGCGACAATCAGCAGTATGGCCCAGCCGAACCCTTCGATATACTGGCGCGCAGACAGCATGGACGTCAGCCAGACCAGGGGATCAAGCTCGAAAAAAAAGGTGACCGGTCCCTCGATCTGTATTTCCCGGACCTGTTCAAAATTCGGGGAATAGTCCAGATAGACGTCCTGGGGCAGTTTTGTGCCGGTCAAAAGATACACAAACAGTAAGAGAAAAAACGCCTGACACAGCCGCCGGAACCAGACCAGATGTTTTCGCTTCAAACCGTCACCAGATCCTGTTGAAACTGGCTTAAATCCATGGTGCCCAGTTTCCATTTGTCGCCCAGCCGTATAAACCCGATATCTGCCGGTTTTTTATCGAACAGGCCGGCGGCTTTGGCATCCACGCCCACCGGGTCTGTGCCCAGGATCAGGCGGTTTTCGGCCATCACATCGGACGGGCTGCCGCCGGACGGCCCGTTAGCGGTCATAATCCGGATGGCGTCGATCAGGGTGAGGTGCGGCTTGAAAAACTGCGCCAGATCCACAATGGACTGGTGAATGTCCTGATGCAGCGCGCTGCGCCGGCCGCCCACGCCGCCGATCCAGTTTTTCATGCCCAGGGTGAGGTTGCTCAAACCATGCACCTTTGCCACGGGCAGGTTGATCACCTTGTCTGCCTCCACCAGGGGGGTAAACACCGGCCACACATCCAGGCGGCTGCCGTGCAGGTTCATTTTCCGCATCATGGAAGACCGGGGATAAACAAGATCAGCGCCGGTTTCACTGGCCACTTTTCCTGCGCCGGTAACGGCAAAACACCGCCCCGCGTCATGGATGGTATTGTCCGCAATGCGGATTTTGGCCGCCCCTGCCTCCTGGCAGAGTTCGATCACCGCCTGCATGACCTCGGGATTGGTGGTGGCGGCCAGGGCCGGCTCCCGGGCCCATGAGATATTGGCCTTGATGACCACCACATCGCCCTTTTTCACAAAACGGCTCATGCCGCCGGCTTTTTCAAACACCCGTCGGGTCAGTTCCCGCACGGAATAGCCGGGGCTTTCTCCGTGTCCTTCAACCAGCCACTTTTCCGGCGGGGTGGCAGCCTTTGCTATCTTTGAAAGGGCGGACACCGGCAGACAGGAAGCGGCAACAATGCCGCTGGAAATCCTGCAGATTTTTTTCAGTAATTCTCTACGGGTGATGGGGGGATGGTTCATGGCATTCTCCTTTTTGAAAAAAGGGGATGGGTGACTCTTGATGGTAAACTTTATTTTGGGTGTACGTTTAATTATAAAGGTGCCGCCGGGTGGTTGTCAATGTGAAGAAAAATAAATCATGGCGTAATAATCCTGTTTTGGTATGATAATTATAATTTGATAATACAACAGATGTTTTTCATCCATAGATTAGAGGCCATGCAAAAAGACCATTATCATATTCTTGAAGATATTCTGGAGACCATTTCCGCCTCGGATAATCCGGCCCAGTCCCTGGATCGCATTGTCAATCTGATTGCGGATCAATTTCAGATCGATGTCTGTTCGGTCTATGTTTACAATCCCTACGGAAACAGCCTGGTGCTGAGGGCCACAAAAGGGCTGAGGCGGGAGGCCGTGGGGAATATTGAGATGGATCTGAGCGAGGGACTGACCGGACTGGTGATTGAACGAATGGCCCCGGTCTTTGTGGTTAATCCGGCAGATCATCCGCGCTATAAGCATTATGCCCAGAGCGGAGAAGAAAGTTTTAAAACCTATCTCGGGGTGCCGCTCATCTATCACAAAAAAGTGATCGGCGCGCTGGTGGTTCAGACCCGGGCGGAAGCCGGCATTGATGAAGCCGACATAGATCTGTTTAAGCGGATCGCCGGTCAGATTGCCGCCACCCTGGCCTTTCTCACCCTTCAGGAGAACAGGCAGGTCCAGGACCCGTCCCATGGCCAGGCGACAGTACAAGCCGCTGACACCGAACGGGCCGACGGGTTTTTGCAAAACCATTTGCGCGGAGAGGGGGTGTCTGACCGCGCCGCCAGCGGATTTGCCCATTACCTGTTTGAAACCATGGATTTTGATCAAATCCATTTAAGCCAGATTTCCGCATCAGACTGCCAGACCGAAATTGAGCGACTCAACACCGCTTTTGCCGCAGCCGCCTCCCGGATCCGTCAAGTTTCTGAAAAGGCCCGGGGCATCTCTGACCATGACAGGGCCATTATCGACGCCCATCTCATGCTGCTTTCGGACAAATCCCTGAAGCGGCGCATTTTAGAAAAAATTAATTCCCGAATAAATGCGGAATATGCCTTAAAACGGGTCGTTTTTGAATATGTGGACATGTTCCGGTCCATGGAAGATGACTATCTGAGCGAACGGGCCGAGGATATTCTGGATATTGGCCGCCGGGTCCTGAATTGCCTGGTGGGGGTGGGGGATTCACCGGATCAGGCATTTGAGAGGGATACCATTCTTGTTGCCGCGGATATCTCCCCGGTGGATCTGTTGGCCATGCGCCAGCCGTTTCTGAAAGGGATTGTTCTGGCAAAAGGCGGCCGCACCTCCCATACCGTGATCATGGCCAGATCCCTCGAAATTCCCATTGTTATCGGGGTGGACGGCCTGCCGGAAGGGGTCCGGGCCGGTGACTACCTGATCGTTGACGGGGTTTCCGGTCTGGTGTATGTCAACCCGGCACCGGACATCCTGGCGGCGTATGACCGGCGTCAGCTGGAAAATCAGAAAGTTTTAGAGAAACTTGAAGCCCTGCGAGATCTCCCGGCAATCACGAGCGATGATTTTTCCGTGCACATGGGGGCCAATATCGGGCTGTTATCCGATATTATGCTGGCCAGAAAATACGGTGCCGATCATATCGGACTTTATCGCACGGAATTTCCGTTTCTGCTCAGGAAATCATTTCCATCAGAAGATGAACAGGTGCATCTTTATTCCCGGGTCCTGGAAAAAGCAGACGGCCGGTCCGTTACTATCCGCACCTTTGACGTGGGAGGAGATAAATTTTTATCCTATCTGGACTATCCCAAAGAGGAGAATCCTTTTCTGGGGTGGCGGTCCATCCGGCTGAGTCTGGACCTGGAAGATATTTTCCGGACCCAGATCCGGGCAATTTTAAGGGCGTCAGCATGTGGCAACATCCGGATGCTGTTTCCCATGATCAGCAGCACGGAGGAAATCCGGCAGGTGACCGCTCTGGTGAAGGCGGAAAAAGACTATCTGGATCGTACCGGTATCCCCTATGATCGACAGATTGAACTGGGTATCATGGTGGAAGTGCCGGCGGCCGTTCCTATCCTGGACCGGCTGTTGCGGTATGTGGATTTTGTCAATGTCGGCACCAACGACCTGACCCAGTATCTCCTGGCCGTGGACCGGAACAATAAAAAAGTGGCCCGGTATTTCAATGGTCTGCACCCTTCCGTGATTGCGACGGTGGGTCAGATTGTTTCCGTATGCCGACACGCCGGAAAACAGGTATGCATCTGCGGCGAGGCAGCGGCTGTCAATGAAAGCATTTTTCTGTTCGTTGCCATGGGCGCGGATCATCTCAGCATGGTGCCGGCGTCGATTCCTGCGGCCAAGCAGTTTATCCGCGCCATCCGGAAAAAAGACGCGGAAAATGCGCTTGCCGCCTGTCTGGAAATGGAAGATGCCCGGGAAATCGCCGCTTATCTTAAAAATATGCTGCCCGGGGCGGCAGCCGGATTCCATTTGCGGAGGTAACCGTAAAGAAAAAAGGGATAAAAACGCCGACTTTTATTTAATCAAAGGCCGTTTAAAAGGAGGGTTCCGTGGAAAACAAAACAATGGAATACAATAACCTGCTGATTGACAGAGGGCCGGATTTTGTCGCGGAAATTACATTAAACCGTCCGGAAAACCTTAACACCTTTAATACGCCTCTGGCCTTGGAACTCTTTTGCGCGTTTGAAGCGCTGGACGCAGACGACCGGGTGCGGGTTATCCTTCTGAAGGGTGCCGGCAGAGGATTTTGCGCGGGCATCGACATCAGTGATTTTTCCGGCAAAAGCGTCATGGAATACCGGCGCTGGATTGAAATAATGGAACGACCGCTGGTGGTTATTAGCCGCATGAATAAACCGGTGATTGCTCAGGTGCATGGTGTTGCCGCGGCAAATGGGGCCGGGCTGGTGGCGGCGGCGGACCTTGCCGTGGCAGGGGAAAGCGCGCGATTCGGGCTGACCGCCATCAATGTGGGGCTAAACTGCATCGGACCGGTGATTCCGGTTACCCGTTCCGTGGGCCGGAAAAAAGCCCTTGAACTCTTGTTTTACGGGGATTTGATATCTGCCAAAGAAGCGCTGGCCATGGGGCTTGTCAACCGGGTGGCTGCGGATGCGGATCTGGATAAAGAAACCCGCGATTGGGCCGCAATCCTTGCCCGAAAGAGCCCCCAGGCATTGCAGATCGCCAAAAAAGCATTCTACGGGGCTGCGGATATGGATTACTACAAAGCCTTTGATTATATGAACGAAGCCTTTGCGCGGCTCTGCGCCACGGACGACGCCAAAGAAGGCATCAGCGCATTCATGGAAAAGCGGTCCCCGGAATGGAAATTGAAATAATGGAACCCCGTATTCAGGATGATCAATGGAAAAGGATGTGTTGCTAAAGGAGATTTGCGGTAAAATTGGCATTTTAAAGCTGAATCGGCCGGAAAAAGGCAATTCCCTGTCCCTTGCACTTTTGGCGGACCTTCATCTCACCTTAAGAGAATGGGCGGCTGATGACAGATTGCGGGTGGTGGTGATCACGGGAAATTCGGAAACCGCGTTTTCATCCGGATATGATATTTTGTCCATTCCCACGCAAATGACAGCAGGGGCTGCGGAATTTTTGAAAAGCAAAAATCCCCTGGAGCTGGCTTTAAAAGGTGTCAGGGATTTTCCGTATCCCGTGATTGCCATGATCAACGGATATTGTTTCGGTGCCGGACTAAATCTTGCCATGTGCTGCGACATGCGCATTGCCGCAGATCATATCAAAGTTGGTATGCCGCCGGTGCGGTTGGGACTGGTATATCATCCGGACGGGCTCAGCCAGTTTATTGAGGTTATCGGCATGGCCAGAACCCGGGAAATCTTCCTGACCGGCCGCACCTATGCCGGACCGGAAGTCAGGGAGATGGGACTTGCGGACCATCTGGTGCCAAAAGAGCGTCTTTCCGAAACCGTGTTTCAGTTGGCCGGCGAAATTGCCAACAACGCGCCCCTTGCATTAAAGGGAACAAAAAAAATCCTTAACCGGATTGGCAAGTCCCTGAGCATGGGGGCTGAATATCGTGAAGAAGCCGACTCCCTGATTGCCGAAGCCATGAACAGCCAGGACCTGAAGGAAGGCCAGGCTGCGTTTATGGAAAAAAGAGACCCCGTTTTTACGGGGTCTTGAATCGGATTCCTGTTAATTCGCAAACCTTGACAAGGCCTGCTCGGCTTCCGCGGCCATGCGGCCAAAAAGTTCTTCAAGGGTCGGAATGTCATGGGTCAAACCGATGCCCTGGCCGCAGGCAAGAATGCCTTTGCCCACAATGCCGTCATCAAACATGAGCCGTACGTTTTCTCCCTTGATGACTTCATACAGTTCCGCGAAATCCGCTTTTTCTTTTTCCAGTTCCAGGCATTTGTTGGCCGCTTCATTGTTCAGCACTCGGTGGGTGGCGTTCAGGGACCGCATCACCAGCATGGTATCCAGTTCCGTTGCGTTGAGAAGGGCGGTTTTAATGTTGTCATGAATCGGCGCCTCTTGGGTGACCAACAGCCGGGTGCCCATGATCACGGCTTCCGCGCCCAGGGACAACACCGCGGCGATTCCCCGGCCGTCGGAGATGCCGCCGCCGCCGATGACTGGCACATTTATCGCATCCACCACCAGCGGCACCAGCACCATGGTGCCGATGTCGAGCCGCCCCGTGGCCCCGCCGTTTTCATATCCCACCACCGTCACTACATCCGCGCCCATGGCTTCCACTTTTTTCGCGTACCGCACGCCCACGCATTTATGAATCCAGGTCATTCCCAGGTCCTTGAAACGTCCCACAAGATCTTCAGGGGCATGATGACCGGATGTTTCTACAATCTTAAGGCCGTTGTCCGCCATCACGTCAATGTATTCATTGTTGTCAATCTGGGTCATTGCCGGAAACAGGTTGATATTCACGGCATAGGGTTTGTCCGTCAGGGCCTTCATCCGGTCAATGGCGTCCGCAAAAGCGTCTTTGGATTTATAGTTGGCGGACGCCATAATGCCGAGCCCGCCGGCATTGCTCATGGCCGCGACAAAATCGGCCTTTGATATCCACATCATGGCGCCGCCCACAAAGGGGTATTTGATTTCAAAAAGATCAGTGATTTTTGTTTTGAGCATCAGTGTCTCCGTTGTGTTGAAAATAGAATAAAAAAAAATTGGTTGGGGATGACTTCAGATCATGATTTTATAAGAAAACTGCCAGATTTTCGAATCCGGGTCAATTAAAAGAACGGCCGGATAATTGGAAATAATTTATCACTTCTTGTTGTTGCGGTTTTTTGATTCTGGTATATTTTAATTTTTATTCTCAGAGAAAGGAACGCCCAGTGAATGAGAATCGACCGATTATCGGCATCACCATGGGCGACCCGGTGGGTATCGGGCCGGAACTGGTCTGCATGGCCTTGAATCATCCGGAAATTTATGAACTCGCAAGACCCCTGGTGATCGGCGATGTCCGGATACTTGAAAAGGCGAAACTGATCACCAAAAGTCCGCTCTTGATTGCCACGGTCAATGCGCCCGGCGCAGCTGCTTACAAGCCAGGGTGTATTGATGTGCTCAATACCTCCCTTCTTGATCCGGAAGCCGCTGTCTGGGGCCGGCCCACAAAAACCACGGGTACTGCCATGGAGCAATATATTCTGAAGGCCATTGACATGGCCATGGCCGAAGAAATTATGGCGATCGTCACCTGCCCTATCAATAAAACCGCATTAAAACTGGCTGGCAGTGAGTATCACGGACATACGGAGCTGCTGGCGGACCGGTCCGGCGCATCTGAATACGCTATGATGATGACCGGCGACCGCCTGCGCGTGGTCCTGGTCACCATCCACATCCCGTTTCAAGAGATTGCCCGCCGGCTCAGCATCGACGGGATCATGTCCATTATTGAAATTACGGACGATTCCTTAAAAGAGCGGTTCGGCATTGCTAGTCCCAAAATTGCGGTGGCCGGTCTGAACCCCCATGCCGGAGAATCCGGCATGTTTGGCGATGAAGAGCAGCGAATCATTGGGCCGGCAGTGGAATTTTCAAAAAAGAACGGCATTGATGTGTCAGGCCCTTATCCGCCGGATACGGTTTTTTACAATGCCCTGAAAGGGGAATTTGACGCCGTGGTCTGCATGTACCATGACCAGGGCCTGATACCTTTTAAAATGATTCATTTTTCAGATGGTGTGAACACCACCCTGGGGCTACCCATTATCCGGACATCGGTGGACCACGGCACCGCCTATGACATTTCGGGCAAGGGCATTGCCGATCCCGGCAGTCTGATACAGGCCATCCGCCTGGCCGCGGTTCAGGCGAAAAACCGGATGCAAAGAAAAGTGACGGTTTCGTAACTATTTTAATATTTTATGATTTTGATAATACAAAAATTTGGTTATCCACCTGTCTCAAGTTGATACAAAATAGAGAGTATCATCTACCGACCGGCACGGTGGCCTGCCTTGACAGCAATCCCCATAGAAGAAGAAGGGTCGGCCACAGTGCCGACCGGGTTAACTTGACCGAAGTAGATATGCAGATAGAAAAATGCAGCCGTTGAAGGGAATATGAGATAGAGCGCATAGCTCTCAGGAATTACACCGTTGGAAGAGTATATCATCATCCGGGGCGCCCGACAGCATAATTTGAAAAACGTTGATGTGGATTTGCCCCGCAACCAGTTTATCGTGATCACCGGACTTTCCGGCTCCGGCAAGTCGAGTCTCGCCTTTGACACCCTGTATGCCGAAGGCCAGCGGCGCTATGTGGAATCTTTGTCAACCTATGCCCGCCAGTTTCTGGAGCGCATGGAAAAGCCGGATGTGGATCTCATCGAAGGGTTGAGCCCGGCCATTGCCATTGAACAGAAAAACGCCAGCCACAACCCCCGGTCCACTGTGGGAACGGTGACTGAGATTTACGATTATCTGCGCCTCTTGTTCGCCCGCATCGGCGTTCCCCATTGCTATGAATGCGGCCGTCCCATCACATTTCAGGCGGTGGACCAGATTATCGACAGTGTGTTGGCGATTCCTGAAGGCTCCCGGATTATTATTCTAGCGCCCCTGGTGACCGGCCAGAAAGGCACCCATGATCGGCTGTTTGCCCGGCTGAAACGCGATGGATTTGCCCGGGTCAAGGTTAATGGCCAAATCCGCGAGATCGACAGTGTGGGCAAACTGGACAAGAATAAAAAACACACCATTGATGTGGTGGTGGACCGGCTGGTGATCAAGGAGAGTCTGAAAAACCGGCTGGCGGATTCCCTGGAGCTGGCCATGTCTCTTTCCGGCGGGATCGTGACCGTGGATGTGGTGGATGCATCCGGTGCGGTGAACGATACCCGTCTGTTTTCCGAAAACGCGGCCTGCGTTCACTGCGGCATCAGTTATCCGGAACTCTCCCCTGCCAGTTTTTCTTTTAATTCCCCCCAGGGGGCGTGCCCCAAATGCGACGGTCTGGGGTCGACCACGGAATTTGCGCCGGAACTGGTGGTGCCGGATCCGGGGCTGTCGATCCGGGACGGCGCCGTCCGGCCCTGGGAGAACCGAAGTTCCGTTCAGTTTGCCGAGTTTCTGGAGGCCCTGACCAATCATTACGGCGTGGATATTTACACGCCGTTCGTTGAATTGCCGGAAGCCTTTCAGCAGGTGGTGCTCTACGGATCCGGTGATGAAAAAATTCCGTTTTATATGCACCGGGGCCGTCGTCGGGTGGATTTTACCCGGCCCTTTGAAGGAGTGATTCCCAATTTAGAACGCCGGTATATGGATACGAATTCCGCCCAGACCCGTGAAGAGGTCACGCAGTTCATGAATTTCCGGCCCTGTCAGGAGTGCGGCGGAACCCGACTGAACCGGATCAGCCGCTCGGTCCGGGTAGCCGGTAAAACCATTTCAGAAATCAGCGCCCTGTCCATTGAAAAAGCGTTTGATTTTTTCAGTCATATTCAGTTGAGCGATAAGGAATTTCAGATTGCCACCCGGATTTTAAAAGAGATCACAGACCGCCTCAGTTTTTTGTCCAATGTGGGCCTTTCCTATCTCACCATTGACCGGACGGCCACCACCTTATCCGGCGGCGAAAGCCAGCGCATCCGCCTGGCCACCCAGATCGGTTCCAAACTGACCGGGGTGCTCTATGTGCTGGATGAACCCAGCATCGGCCTGCACCAGCGGGACAACCAGCGTCTGCTTGAAACATTGATCAAAATGCGGGATCTCGGCAATACCGTCCTGGTGGTGGAGCATGACGAAGAAACCATCCGGAGTGCGGATTTTGTGGTGGACATGGGCCCGGCTGCCGGCATAAAAGGCGGGGAGGTGGTGTTTGCCGGAACCCCGAAAGAACTGATCAACGATAAGAAGTCCCTCACCGGACAGTATCTCTCCGGTGCTAAAAAAATTGATATTCCGGAACAGCGTAAACTGCCGGGAGAAGAGCGTCTGATACTCAAAGGGGCCAGCGAAAACAACTTGAAAAATATTGATGTGGAATTTCCCCTGGGCTGTTTTATCAGCGTCACCGGGGTTTCCGGGTCGGGAAAGTCCACACTGGTGCTGGAAACCCTTTACCGGCTTTTGGAACGCCGGTTTTCACGGAAATCCATTCCCGCCGGCAGTCACAGCGCCCTTTCAGGTGCGGAATATATTGATAAAGTAATCAATATCAACCAGGCCCCCATTGGCCGGACCCCCCGGTCCAATCCCGGCACATACACCGGCGTATTTACGTTTATCCGTGAATTGTTTGCCAAGACGCCGGATGCCCGGCAGCGGGGATACAAGCCCGGACGGTTCAGTTTCAATGTCAAGGGCGGTCGCTGCGAGGCCTGCTCCGGGGACGGCATCATTAAAATTGAGATGCATTTTCTGCCGGATATTTTTGTCACCTGTGATGTATGTCACGGCCGGCGGTATAACCGTGAAACCCTGGAGGTCCGTTACAAGGGCAAAAATATTGCCGATGTTCTGAATATGACAGTGAACCAGGCCCTGGCGTTTTTTGAAAATGTTTCCAGCATTCGCAACAAGCTTCAGACCCTGGTGGATGTGGGGCTGGGGTATATTCATGTGGGCCAGCCCGCCACCACCTTGTCCGGCGGGGAAGCCCAGCGGGTGAAACTGGCAAAAGAACTGGCCAAACGGGACACCGGCCGGACCCTTTATTTGCTGGATGAACCCACCACCGGGCTTCATATGGATGACATCAAAAGCCTGCTCACGGTGCTGAAGCGCTTTGTGGATGCCGGCAACACCGTGATCGTGATTGAGCACAACCTGGATGTGATCAAATTTTCCGATTATATTATTGATCTTGGTCCGGAGGGCGGAGATCACGGGGGTGAGCTGGTGGCCTGCGGCACCCCCGAGGCGGTGGCCCGGGTGGAGAAGTCCCATACGGGCAGGTTTTTAAAAGAGATTCTTTGAAATAAAAAAAGCCGCGCCAAATTGGCGCGGCTTTTTTTATAAAACTAGTTCGTAGCGGAATTAGTGACCTGCCACCATTCCGGCGATAGCTGCTGCCTGGGGATGGGCATAAATCAGAATCAGGGAAACAACCAGTGCATAAATACACAGAGATTCGATCATGGCCAGACCAATCAGCATGGTAACGGTAACTTTACCGGAAGATTCCGGGTTTCTAGCAATGCCTTCCACAGCGGCTTTCAGACCCATGCCCTGAGCAAGACCGCAGCCAAAAGCAGCGATTGCGATACCAAAACCTGCAGCGAGTACACATGCGATAAAAAATTCCATTAGCCTACTTCCTCCTTTGCGTTAAAAAAATAATAATTAATCTGCTTCTTCCATCTTCCCATAAACTTTTATTGAAACAGGCAATGCTTGTTTATATTTTCCGGTGTCGCTGTTTTTATCTAATTTTATTAATGGGCATGCTCCATGGCACCTGAAAAATAGATAATTGACAACAGAAAAAATACAAACGCCTGAACAAACGCGACAAAAATACCCAAGGCCATAATCGGCAGCGGTGCGAAAAACGCGCCGGCCAGACCGAAAAGAATGGCCAGAACAATTTCATGCCCCATCATGTTTCCGAAAAGACGAAAAGACAGGGAAAGAATGCGGGCAAAATGACCGATGATTTCAATAATAAAAATCAGCGGACTCATCCACCAGACAGGCCCCATGAAATGTTTGATGTATTTGGCGCCATGATACTTGATGCCGATGACGTGGGTGAATGTAAACACCACCAGTGCGATGGATGCCGTGGTGTTCAGATTGGCGGTGGGCGGGAAGAAACCCGGTACCAGGCCGATCAGGTTGCCGATAAAGACATAAAGAAATACCGTGCCGGCAAGCGGGAACAGCCAACGGCCTTCTTCACCGGTAATGTCCACCATAAATTCTTCCATGCCGGAAACAATGAGCTCGGAAACATTCTGAGCTTTGGTGGGAATCATGCTGACGCCTTTGGCAGCCAGTGCGCCCAGGCCCACGATCAGTGCAATCACCACCCAGGCGTATATAACATGCGGATTTTCATGGGCAAAATGTCCCAGACCGATCATTTCGAAAATTTTAACGAAAAATAAATAAGGATGTTCCACCTTACACCGCCTCCTTGAAAATGTTGTTTTTAACTTCAACCAGAGTGGCCAGCGTGATACTTGCCACCACCACGGACAAACCGACAAACATGCCCAGGGGATTGACGTAATCCCCTGCAATCAAGAACAATATAATCAGGCCGCTGAGAATGAACCTGATGTAGTATTTCACCATGTTGGGAGACGCCAGATGCGGGGGCGTCAGGGATGTACGGTACAACAGGTGAAAATTGACAGAAACAATCAGTCCGCCGGCAACGATACCAAGGGTGACGTCGGACGGGGCGGTACAATGGCCCACCGCCGCTGCCAGCGGGCAGTATCCAGTTGGACGCCAGATGCGGGGGCGTCAGGGATTTTTTCAATGTACGGTACAACAGGTGAAAATTGACAGAAACAATCAGTCCGCCGGCAACGATACCAAGGGTGACGTCGGACGGGGCGGTACAATGGCCCACCGCCGCTGCCAGCGCCAGCAGTATCCAGTTGGATCTCAGGATGAATGTCAGAAGTCGTTGTTGTATAACCATATGTACCAATTCACACGTTTTTGCTTTTTTTGACGGCAAGGAGAATATTTCTGCCGGCAGCAGCAACCCCTAAGGCGAAAAAGAGGAACATGCCCCAAGGGGCTGTACCCAGCCATTTGTCGATAAGCAGCCCGATAGCCACCCCGATAAAAATCGCCAGCGCTACGGAAAAGCCAAGGCTGCTGTAATACGCCAGTTCCCGGAACATTTGCCGGGTTTCTCGATTCATTTCACCGTCCTTGGGGTGCGAATAAAACCTTTAAAACAAGTTTGCCTATCATATGAAAATGACAAGGTCAATATAAAAAGAATCAAAATTTGACGACCCCGTGAAAGGCGATCATACTTTCAAATGTCATATTTTGAGTGTGCGGCCGTTGAACACCGGACCGTCAATGCAGACATGCTGGTATTTTCCCGATGCGTCGTCTTTATTAATGGCGCAGCCTAGGCACGCCCCAAGGCCGCAGGCCATGATCGTTTCAACGGAAAGCTCGCAGGGCAGGTTATATTGACGGGCAATATCCGCCACCGCCCGGAGCATGGGCATGGGGCCGCAAGCATAAATCATGTCCGGCATGTGCAACCTGGTTGTTTTTATCCAGTCAGCAAGCAGGTCGGTGACCAGGCCTTTTTTCCCTTCGGAGCCGTCATCCGTGGCGGTTCGGACCGTCAAACCCGCGGTTTGAAAATCATGTTGGCATAAAATGTCGTGGGACGTTCTGCCGCCCAGGCACACAAAGGATTCTGATGGGCAAAATCCTTTTTCGGCAAGGACATCCGCCAGAAAAACCAGCGGCGCAATGCCAATGCCGCCGCCCACCAGGGCAACGTTTCGGAGGTTTTCTGAAACCGTAAATCCGTTTCCCACGGGTCCTAACAGGTCGACCGTGTCTCCTGTGACCGCCCGGGACAGTTTCTCCGTAAATCCGCCCACCACCTTGTACAGAACCTCAATGCCCGTGAATGCGCCATTTTGTTTTATCACCCTGTGGATGGAAAAGGGGCGGCGCAAAAGCGGCGTCAGATTTCCGGGAAGATGCAGGGTGACAAATTGTCCGGGCGCCGCTGACTGAAAACTGCCCTGGCAGGCCAGGCGGATTTTATAATAGGGCGGGCAGACCGGCTGGTTCTGGATGACGGTCGCGGTTTGCTGGGATTTTTTGGCGGAAGTATTCATATTGTTTTTGTCTATTATAGTTCCGTGGTTATTGCAACCCGATAACGGAGACATACCGGCCGGTCTGTTTATTTTCGCGATAGGAAAAAAACAGGTGCGGGTTACATTTTGTGCACATACCCGAAATTTCAATGTGGTGTGGCAAAATTCCCGCGTTTTCAAGCTGCATGCGGCTGATTCGCCAGAAGTCAAAATAATTGGCGCGGCATCGGAATCGCCATAAAGATTCCGGAATTTCCCTGGTATAATGGATGAATTCCGAGCAGCAGGGACCCAGGGACGGCGAAATTCCGGCAAGGAGATGGCCGGGTTGACATCCGAATTCACTTTGCATGGCGCGGACAGTGGCGCTGATAATGTTTTTAACACTTCCACGCCATCCGGAATGGATGTTGGCGATCACCTGTTTTTGGGGATCATAGAGGAGCACGCTCTGGCAGTCCGCCACCTGAATGGCCAGAAATTTGCCATAAATGTCCGTGATCATGGCATCTGCGGATCCGGGAGCCACGCCTTCCGGAAGGGTGTCAGGAATAAAATAGGGATGACGGCCTTTTTTCAACACCAGAATCCGGGTCTCATGGACCTGAAGGGCAAATGTAAGTTCGTCTGCTCTCATGCACCGGGCAATCTGCTGCCGGTTTTTTTGAACGGATGCGTCATCATCGCCCACCAGAAACCCGGTGTTGAGGCTTCCAAAATCGCCGCTGCTTTCCCCGCCGTTGCGCGTAAAAACAGCATGCCGGATGTGCGGATATGCTTCAAACAGGGAAAATCTAAAAAATTGAAGTCCGCTTTTGTGGTGTAGAATCATGGGGCAGGTCTTATCGCTGATACACGGACGGCATTCGTTCCCGCAGCGGGTCAAACCGGTCTTTCAGGGTGTCGATTTCCGTAAATTCGATCCGGCCGAAGGCTTCGCCAGGTTTTTCAGCGGCATTGGAAAGGATCCTGCCGTCCGGCGACAGAATCCGGGAGTGGCCGTTGAATGTTAAACTCCCATCCTGCCCCACCCGGTTGGATGCCACAACAAATACCTGGTTTTCAATGGCCCGGGCGGCCAGAAGAATATCCCAGTGGTGAATGCGGGCCTGGGGCCATTGGGCCGCGACCAGGATCATGCGGGCTCCTTTCAGGGCAAGGGTCCGGCACAGTTCCGGAAACCGGAGATCAAAGCAGATCATGAGCCCGATGGGGCCGCAGGCTGTTTCGCAGACAACTGCCTGGTCCCCGGGTGAAAAGGTTTTGTCTTCGTCGATATAGGCAAAAAGATGAATTTTACGGTATTTTCCGGCAATGGCGCCGTCCGCATCAACCACCACCATGGTATTATAGATGTGGTTCTCCACTATTTCCGGCAGAGAACCGGCAATCAGCATTTGGTGGGTGGCTGCCAGGTTTTGTAATTTTTCCAACAATTCCGGTGTGTTGGCGGACGATTCCCGTGTCATGGCGGGGTTGCCGAACCCGCAGGACCATAATTCCGGCAGCACGGCCGCGTGGCATCCTTTTTCCCCCAGCCGACGGATACCGGCTTCTGCGGCTGCCATGTTTTTTTTTATATCGCCGGTGATGACATCAAATTGAATCGCGCCGGCACAAATGGCGTCTGGCATGTTAGTCATGTAATCCCCTGAAGGTTTTGGATTCGGCAGCCCGGGCCAGGGTCAGGGCGCTTACGCTGGCCGCGCCGCCGGCCAAAAGGGTTCTGGCGCATTCTTCAATAGTGGAGCCGGTGGTAAAGACATCATCCACAAGGAGTATGTTTTTTCCTGAAATGCCCGTGGCGTCGGCAATGGAAAACGCGCCTTTAACATTTTTCCGCCGTTTTTCCCTGCCCAGTCCGGTCTGGGTCTTTGTTTTGCGACGTCTGAGCAATTTGTTTTCAGCAATGCGAATATTGTGACTGCTGGTTGTTTGCGCCAGAAAGACCGGCCACGCATCGATCAGCATGCGCGCCTGATTAAATCCCCGCTGCCGCAGACGGGATATATGCAGAGGCACCGGAACAATCCAGTCAATGGCAGGGTCACTATTACCATAATACGTTATAAAGGTTTGAAAAAGCAACCCTCCCAGAGGCCTGGCCACGTGCACCCTGTTTTTGTACTTTAATGCGTGAGCAGCGGATTTCAGCGCGCCGCTGTAAATGCCGGCGGAACGGATGGCGCGGCAGGCCGGCGGGTGTTCAATACAGTCTCCGCACAGGTGGTCGTCGCCCTGGCCGGTTTCAAACATCCGTCCGCATCGGGTACAGAAAGGGGACGCGACCGGTGTAAAATCCTTTCGGCAGTCCGGGCAGAAGAAAGGCGCAAGGTTTCGGCGGAAAACAGTTTTCGCTAAGGCGGCGCCCGGTTTTACGCTGAAACGGTTTTGCGGTGGGGCATCATCATCCGGATGAAACAGCCGCCCGCACAGGAGGCATTTTGAAGGGAAAACCGCATGGCTCAAGGTGCGGAGGATGCGCTGGAGCATAATCTTCCAATCCGGATCTGCCATTGGGGTTACTATTTTGTCTTGGTCAGACGGAGGCGTGCCGCTGCCTGTAAGCCTCAAATATGGCCACCGCGCCGGCCACAGACGCATTAAGGGAGCTGACCGGGCCAGTCTGGGGAATAAAACTTAAAAAATCGCAGTTTTTTTTCACCAGCGGCCGGATGCCGTTTTCTTCGCCGCCCACCACCAGAGCCATATTTCCTGTAAAATCATTCTCATATATCGATCGGTCGCCGTCCTTGTCCAGTCCGACCACCCAGATGTTGTGTTTTTTCAATTCCCGGATCGCACTGACCATGTTGACAACTGGGGCCAGGCGGATATGTTCCAGGGCACCGGCAGACGCTTTGGAAACAGTGGGAGAGGGGAGGGCCGTGCGGTCTTTGGGAATGATGACACCGGTCAGATCAGCGCACAGGGCCGATCGGATCAACGCTCCCAGGTTATGCGGGTCCACAATGTTGTCAATGAGCAGTAAAAAAACGGGTGATGCGGTGCCGACACCTTGCGCGATCAAATCAGAGAGATCGGCCAGGGGGCAGGGGGATACCCGGGCGGCAATTCCCTGGTGGGTTTCCACCCCGGCAATGCCGGTAAATTTCTGGCGGGCCGTATAATGGATCGGAATCTTTTCGGCACCGGCTGTGGCGGCGATGTTTTGGATGCGGGGATTGGATTTCCCCTCTATAATATAAATTTCGTGAAAGATTCGTTTTTTAGCAGCAAGGGCCTCCATAACCGGATGAAGGCCGTAAATGATTTCTGTTTTCATCTGCTTTATGAGTGTTGAGAAATTGGGGTTATCAAAAAGGCTTCCCTGTCCGGTGGCTGGATATGATGGCCGCGAGTTTTTGTATGGCTTCTGGAAGCGCGTCATTGACCACAATATGCTGGTAATGAGCCTTGTTTTCCATTTCGTTTTTAGCGGTTTTTAGGCGTTTTGAAATGGTTTCAGGGCTGTCCGTGCCGCGGCCGACCAGGCGCTTTTCCAGTGATTCGAAAGACGGAGGCATAATGAAGACAGTGATGCTATTCGGATACCTGGCAAGGATCTGGCGGGCACCTTTAAAATCAATATCCAGCAGAATGTCTTTTCCCGCTGCCAGTTCCCGGTCGATAAAACGGGCCGATGTGCCGTAAAAGTGATCATGCACTTTGGCCCATTCCGCCCAGACATCATCCTTGATTCTTTTTTTGAATTCTGTTTCTGAGATAAAAAAATAATCCACCCCGTGCTGTTCCCCGGACCGGGGTGCCCGTGTGGTGTGAGAAATGGAATAAGAGAGGTCCGGGAATGTTTGCCGTACAGCATTGCAGAGAGTGGTTTTGCCCGCGCCGGATGGCGCCGAGACAATAAACAGTCGCCCGGGTTGCGACAGCCCGGCGGCCTTGTTGCCGGATGGGACCGCTGTATCTGTTTTTTCAGTGTTTCGGGACATGGGATGGTCAGACATCGAGCACTACTGGTTGCTGTCGTCTTTCTCTTTTAATGCCAAAAATCTCTGGGCGATGGTGTCGGGCTGGGAAGCGGACAGCACGATGTGGTTATCCCTTAAAATAATAATGGACCGGGTTTTGCGGCCGTGGGTGGCATCCAGCAGCCTTTTTTCTTCTTTTGCTTCATCCCGCAGTCGTCGCATGGGGGCGGAATTGGGAGACAGAATGGCGATGACTTCATGGGCCACCACACTGCTGCCGTGTCCGATATTTAACAATGTATAGGTCATTTTTTCACTCCGGGGTCATTATTCCAGATTCTGTATCTGTTCACGAATTTTTTCAAGTTCGGTTTTGGCCGATACGATAACATGGGCGATTTCCGCATCCGATGCCTTGCTTCCCATAGTGTTAAATTCACGGTTGAATTCCTGGAGCAGGAAATTGAGGGGACGGCCGCATGGGTCCGGTCCGTCCATCAGCGAGCGAAATTGCTGCAAGTGGCTTTTGGCGCGGACAACTTCTTCGGAAATATCGCTTTTGTCCGCGATAAATGCGGTTTCCTGGGCAATGCGGGCCGGCTCAATCTCCACCATTCCCTGGGTCAGGGCAGCGATCCGGTTTTTCAGCTTTTCCTGATACAATGGCAGCAGGCTGTCTTTTTTGGCTTCAATGGCGGCAATGCGGGTCTCGATGAACCCGAGCCGCGCATCCAGATCTTGTTTTAAGGCAGCGCCCTCGTTCGTTTTCATGGCGTCGAAATCGGACAGAGCCGTTTCAAGGCATTTTTCAAGGTGCCGCCAGATGTTGTCCGTGTCGATTTCGGGGTCCGCGGTTTCAATAATCCCATTTTTGGTGCATAACAGGTCCAGGGAAATGTCTGATGGTATTTGAAACCTGTTTTTGATTGCGGTAAGGGTTCGCCAGTAGGCGTCTGCCATGGGTTCATTGATGGTGAATACTTCGGCGTTCTCATCGGATTCCGTGATGGCCACGCGGATTTCAATTCGTCCCCGGGTGACGAACCGGGCAATGGTTTTTTTTATTTTTTCTTCCAGTATGCCGTACCGGTGATAAAGTTTCAGGGCAATGTCCAGATGCCGGCTGTTGTAGCCGCGTATTTCAACAGCGATGGAAAGGGCGGGAGTGATGACATCCGACTGGGCATAAGCAGTCATGCTTTTGATCATGATAAAGGTTCCGTTTCCGTGATATCTTTAATGTATTTATCTCTTGCCCGGTAAAGAAACGACTGCATGTCCGCTGCCTGATAATCCGGGTAAGTCCAGGGCAGGGACTGGAACGCGCCCTTATGAAAAATAAGGGTCAAATCCGCATAAATCTGATCGCCGATATAAATCCGGTGGGCAAAATTTTTTCCCGTGGCCAGAACAAATCGTTCCCGGAGAAGATATCCGGGGTCGATATTGACCATCCGCTTTTCCTGCGCTTTAAAGCGCGTTTCAATGGCATTGGTCTTTTGCTTGACAGCGGACAATTCGCCCTGGGGGATGAGTGTTTTAAATGCCATCATCCGCCGTTTGAGTCCGAGGCCCATTTCACGCTCATAGTAACTGGTGTAATCAAAGGGCATCCAGGCGCTGATCAGGTCGATATCGCCAAACTGATGCGTCAGGTTTTCCGCCACCGGCGCAAAAAGTGATGCATCCCGGGTAAAAACGCCGATAACGAGTTTGGCGGCCTGGGGCGCGGCGGGTTGACTCATTCGGGGATTCGTCTATTCTGGTAAGGGTTTTGCTTCATCAATCAACATGACCGGAATGTCATCACGGATTTCATAAACCAGTTTGCAGGCCTCGCAAATCAGCCCGTCTTTGGTGTTATTGAGATGAATGTCTCCCTTGCATTTGGGACAGACCAGAATGTCGAGTAGTTCCTGACTGACTGCCATGTGTGATCTCCTGAAACTTGACGGCTTCTTAAAAAGTTCAAATTTTTTGTAGCGCTGCATCCTTCGTTGCTTCGAGGTATGTTAAGCACCAATTATCACTCAGGATTTGCGCGTCTCGCCAATTTTATGAGATTGTTGAATTTTTATACGTTGCCGTCGAAATCTGACTTTTAATGATTATACCATACTTAGACAAAATAGCGCTTGGCGGTGCTTTTTGATTCGTGCGAAACGGCATTGTGGACTCTGGAAAACCCGAATCCGGGCGCAGGACTGAGGAAGCACGCAAAAAAATGGTACGCCCGGCAGGATTCGAACCTGCGATCTTCAGCTCCGGAGGCTGACGCCCTATCCCCTGGGCTACGGGCGCACGTGAAATTGTAACCTAATGAATCCGGCCGCATTAGTCAAGCCAGAAACAGAAAAAACATCAATTTTCGAGAACCGGTCGGAGGATTCCCATATCTTGCAGTGCCTGCATGGCTTCCCCCACCACGTAAAGAGAGCCGGCAATGCAGATGGCGCCGTCTGGTGGCGTGGTATTGACAGCGGTTGCCACAGCCTCGGCCACGTTTTTTAGAACGATGGTATCTTTGATAAAGGTTGTTGTAAAGGGCAGCAGACGTTCCGCCGGAAGACGGCGGTCAATCTCCGGCTCCGTCAGGATGACGCGGTCGCAGGCGGGCAGAAGGGACTGGAGAATCGATTCATAGGGTTTGTCATCCAGAATGCCGATCACCAGGGTAATTCGTCGGGTGTGGTAGGCCTGTTTCAAAAATGCGCCAAGTTTCCGGGCGGCCATCAGGTTGTGGGCCCCGTCTATAATGATTTCCGGGACAACTTTGCTATCCGGATCTTTCCCGGTCCTGTTTTTATCCGCCGCCGGGATGATTTCCAGGCGTCCCGGCCAGGTATAGGATGCGAGGCATTCTTGGATCTTTTCATCGCGAATACCTACCCCTTTTTGCATCAGCACTTCACATGCGGCCAAGATCAGCGCGGCGTTATCGATCTGGTGGTTTCCGGGCAGTCCGGTTCTCAGATTTTTCCACTGGTGATGGATGCCATGATAGGAAAAGATGCCGTCTTTTCTGCGCCTTACGCGGAACTGAGCCCCCAGCCGGTAAAACGGTGCCAGGTTTTCAGCGGCAATTTTTTCCAGCACGCGAATGGCGCTTTTCTGGGTGACTCCGGTAATCACTGGTGTGTTCGGCTTGATGATCCCGCCTTTTTCAGCGGTGATGTCTGCGATGGTATTGCCCAGATAAAATCGGTGTTCCATGGAAATATTGGAAATCACGCATAGTTCCGGACTCAAAACATTGGTGGCATCCAGGCGGCCGCCCATGCCGGTTTCAATGATGGCCCAGTCAACATGAGCCTTTGCAAACAGATGGAGGGCCATGGCCGTAGTGTATTCAAAAAAAGTGGCATCCCGGTCGGTTTTGGGAATTTTTTTTACTGCGAGGTAGGCATCAACGATTTCCTGGTCAGTGACTTCACTGCCGTTTACCGTAATGCGTTCGTTAAACCGGATCAGATGGGGGGACGTGTAAAGCCCCACCCGATATCCTGAGGCCTGGAGAATGCTGGCTATCCCTGCGGCGATGGAGCCCTTGCCGTTGGTGCCGGCAATATGGATGCAGGAAAATGTTTTTTCCGGGTTGTTGAGATGCTCGAGAATATGGGTAATAACATCCAGCCCCAGTTTGATGCCAAACCGGTGAAGGCTGAACATTTCCCTGAGGCATTCATCGTAGGTTGCAGAAGGCATTTTCATAATACAATCAATAAGCGGTTGCTACGTAAAAAACCCGGCAGAATCGTCGGGTCAAATTCCTGCCGGGTTTTTCAGTTTTTACTGGTTCAGCGATTAGTATCGGCGAAAACGGGAATTCCGCTTAGACTCGGCAATCCGTTGTCTGCGCAGGGCTTCTCTTTTTTTGCGCCGCCGGTATTCGCTGGGTTTTTCATAGTTTTTCTTTAGCTTCAGACGTTTGAACAGACCGTCATTCTGTATCTTTTTTTTCAAGATACGCATGGCGCGCTCAATGTCATTGTCATCCACTCTTACCGTGATTTCCTTCAAAAAATTCACCACCTTTACATAAAATTTTTTATAATCCTGCAAAACTAAATGAATAAATTTGTTTTTGCAAGAAAAAATTCAGTACGTACGACGTATTTTACAGTTTGGAAACCAGTTCGGCGGTAACATCCGGGAGCGGCGCCTTGCCTTCCAGGGTGATGTACTTAACGGCATCATCTTTTTCCGCCAGATCCCTGAAATAATAAGCAGCGGCCAGTGTGCCGGTGTCCGTATCATAATAGATGGAATGACGTTTATCAATGGCATCTTCATCCTGGTCATCTGCCCGGGTGGTCAGCTCACCGCCGCAGACCCGACATTTATCGCCGTTGGGTTTGATAGCGTCGATGAAAATATTATTGGGATGATTGTTGTCATTGACGCACAGACGCCGGCCCATGATCCGGTTTTTGGCGATTTCACGGTCCAGCAGAATTTCAACGATAATGTCAAGCGACATGTTGGCGGCTTTTAATGCTTCATCCAGTTTAATGGCCTGGTTTTTGTTTCTCGGAAATCCATCCAGCAGCCATCCATTTTTGCAGTCGTCTTCTTTTAAACGATCCAGAATCATGGGAATGGTGATTTCATCGGGCACCAGTTCGCCCTTGTCAATATATTCCTTTGCCTTCATGCCCAGTTCCGTCCCGCCTTTAATATTGGTTCTGAAAATGGCGCCGGATTCAATATGCGGAAGGTTGTATTTGTCTTTTAAAATCGCACCCTGGGTGCCTTTGCCGCTGCCGTTGGGACCGAAAAACAATACGTTCATATTCCTGCTCCTTTAAAAATTTGGGTTTTGTTGAATTTGCTTATGCCGTCAGGGCCTGCCCGGCCCGTTGTTTAAAAACGTTTGTTTTTTAAGCTAACAATTAGAAATTATCAAAAAAAAATAAGGGATATATAAATGATATCGTATTGTCAAGAGCGGTTATGCGGATTTCAGAAAATTTTTCACCCAGATAAGAGCATCCGCACGCGTGGTAATGGTTTCGGCAAATCGTTCTTCTTCCAGATGCCTGAGAATCCGGGAAAAAAGGGGGGAGGGGGTCAGGTCGAACTCGCGGATCAGATCCCTTCCGGTGAGAAGGGGCGGAAGGGTTTTTTTCGGGGTGAATGAATCGGTATATTCATCGATTATATGATTGAGAAATCTGGTAAATTCCCGGATGTTTTTCCGGATGCCTTTGCCGTATAAATCGGCAGTGGAGTGGATGAGAATTTCCTCGGTCAGAGGGTGACATTTTAGAAAAAACCGGGAAATGGCTTTTTTGGTGAGGCGATGTTGCCGGAAGGCGTTGAACAGGCTGAGTGGTCGCAAATGATGACGGATAATAAAATCCACACACTGTCGTGAGTGGTTGGACAGCCTGAGGCGCCTGCTGATGGCATCGGCCATGTCCGCGCTTTTTGTTTCATGGGTGTAAAAATGAATACGGCCGTCTGCATCAATGGTTCTGGCTGCGGGTTTGCCGATATCATGGATCAGGATGGCATATTTTAACAAAGAAAAGCGTTTTGCCGGAAGAAGCAGTTTTTTTAAATTTGGTACTTCCGGGATCAGCCCATCCGGTGCGTGAAGCAGGCGCTCCATAAATTCGTAGGCTTTTAGCGTATGCTCGAAGGCGTCATATTGATGGTAGACATTCTGGGTGCAGTCTTTTAATGGCAGCAGTTCCGGAAAAATTTCCGTCAATAGTCCGCTCTTGTCCATTGCCCTCAGCAGGTCAGCGGAATGAGCAGTGGCAAAGAGTTTCATTAATTCTTCCCGTACCCGCTCTCCTGCGCTTTTGTGGATCAGCGGGGCCGCTGCGCGGATGGCCTGGCCGGTATCCGGGTCAATGGAAAAATTCAGTATGGCGGCCAGTCGAAAGGCCCTGAGCAGGCGAAGGGGATCTGACCGGAGATTGATTGCGGCAACCATGCGGATGATCCGGTTTTCCAAGTCTCTGGTTCCGTTATGCGGATCGATAACAGGGGCCTGGTTTGGATCAAGGAAAAGTCCGGCAGCCATGGCGTTAACGGTAAAGTCGCGT
This sequence comes from Desulfobacterales bacterium, assembly GCA_963675805.2. GTDB lineage: Bacteria > Desulfobacterota > Desulfobacteria > Desulfobacterales > Desulfosalsimonadaceae > SURF-3. The sequence goes on from CAXXNU010000019.1 coordinate 660,428, forward strand.
TGTGCCAGATCCTCTTCAATGGACGGGCCGGCAGCTGCTGCCACATCATAGGTGTGGCTTTTTGTGATGATGCGGAATATGGACTGGCCGGGTTTGCCCAGGGCAACCATGTTGCCCCGGGTTTTTGCCGCAATGTGCCGGGACAGGGTCTCCGGATCCGTGAATGTGACAATATCTATGTCAGTGGGCGCGATGCCAAGCAGCAGATCCCGAACCGTTCCCCCAACGATAAATGCCTCTGCGCTGAACGGAATGAAATTTATATTGATTTTATTCATTCTTGCGTGTAAGAAAATTTTTTTGTTTTTTTCCGGTCTTTTTTGCGTGTTGCCCTTTTGTATGGTGCCAGCGGGCCGGATGCCCTCTGTTACTATCCCCTGTTGCGGAATTTCTGTTTTACACCATTCACAGAGGGATTGTAAAATCATTTCATCCACCCGAAATTGCGAAATGCCCGAATGGAATAAGGCCGGCAGATATGGAAAAGACAAAAGACGAAAAAGCAGGACCTGTTAAACTGGGGATTACCGGCGGTGTGGGGTCAGGCAAGTCTTTTGTGTGCAATTATCTGAAAGAAAAAGGTATGCGGGTGGTCAGCGCGGACGAGCTGTCCCGGAACGCGGTTTTACCGGGTACCCCTGCATACCTGAAAATTCTTGACTACTTTGGCCCGGAGGTTCTCTGCCCCGATAAGACCCTGGATCGCAAAAGACTGCGCGATGCAATCACCCGCGATCCCCAAAAAAAACAGATGCTCGAACAGTTCGTGCATCCGGAAGTGTTTGCGCAGATGGCCGGGGAATATCAGAAATCCGTTGAACGCCGGGATGCGGTGATCGCAGTGGAAGTGCCCCTTTTGTTTGAAACCGGCATGGAGGGTTTTTTTGACTATGTGCTGACCATTTCCGTTCACCCGGATTGCCGTATTGAGCGGCTCATGGCCCGGGACCGGATATCCCGGGAAGAAGCAACGGCACTCATGAAAATCCAGATGCCGGAATCGGAAAAAATTGAAAAGTCTGATTTTGTGATCGACAATAATGGCGCGGCCCATGAAACGAAAAAGCGCGTTGATGAATTTTGTGAGAACTTTGGGCGCAGGATAATGACTGAGAAAAATTGATCAAACTGTAAAATTAGGTTGACACGGAAAGAAAAATATTGTAATGGTTTTATAATAATGACCTTCCTTCTGGGACGTTTCGATTCCTTCTTACAAACAGTCAGCTTTGATAGTCATGTAAGCAGTCAGATTTTTACGAAGCCGTTAGCTGTGAAGCCGGTCACTCTTCATACATACACCATAAATCCATGTTCTTGATTTTCTTTTGTAACCCATAACACACTACGATAAATCCAACCCGAAAAATATAATTCCTCCTACAACTGTTTATCACGCAAAAGAGACGCCGGAACACAAGGGCTGCAATCGCTTTTTCGTATGATTAAATAAAAATAACACAATATCCGTTTCATCCATTAAATATAGACTGGAGTTTAACTTTTAATGAACATTTTAGAACTGAAAAAATCAAAGATTAGTGATCTCACTAAACTGGCCAAGAAATTTAATATTGAAAATGCCGGCGGGATGCGGAAACAGGAATTAATTTTTGCCCTGCTTCAGGCACATATCGAAAAGAATGGCCAAATTTACGGCGAGGGAACCCTTGAGATTCTGCCGGACGGATTCGGGTTTCTGCGCTCACCGGGCTGCAATTATCTGCCGGGGCCGGACGACATCTATGTGTCGCCGTCTCAGATTCGGCGCTTTAACCTGAAGACCGGGGACACCGTTTCCGGCCAGATTCGTCAGCCCAAAGAGTCGGAAAGATATTTTGCCCTGTTGAAGGTCGAGGCCATTAACTTTGAAGAGCCGGAAATCGCCCGGGACAAAATTCTTTTTGACAACCTGGTGCCGTTGTTTCCGGATACAAAAATCAAGCTGGAGAATGCAAGAGACAATTACACGTCCCGGATTATGGATCTCATGACCCCCATCGGGTTTGGTCAGCGCGGCTTGATCGTGTCGCCTCCCCGGGCCGGTAAAACCATGATTCTCAAAAACCTGGCCAACAGCATTATTGCCGGCCACAAGAACGTGATTCCGTTTGTGCTGCTCATTGATGAACGGCCGGAGGAAGTGACGGATATGCAGCGGTCGGTAAACGCCGAAGTCATCGGGTCTACCTTTGATGAGCCGCCGGAACGGCATGTGCAGGTGGCAGAGATGGTAATTGAAAAAGCCAAGCGCCTGGTGGAGCACAAACGCAATGTGGTGATTCTGCTGGACAGCATCACCCGTCTGGCCCGGGCCTATAATACAGTATCTCCGCCCAGCGGCAAAATTCTGTCCGGCGGGGTGGATTCCAATGCCCTGCACCGGCCCAAACGATTTTTTGGTGCGGCCCGAAATATTGACGAAGGCGGCAGTCTCACCATTATCGCCACCGCACTGGTGGATACCGGCAGCCGAATGGATGAGGTGATTTTTGAGGAGTTCAAGGGCACCGGCAATATGGAGCTTCAGCTGGATCGCCGCCTGGCGGACCGCCGGATGTATCCGGCCATTGATATTAACAAATCCGGCACCCGGAAAGAAGAGTTGCTGCTGGATCCGGAAACGCTGAACCGTGTGTGGATATTAAGAAAATTGCTTTCCACATTAAATCCTATTGACAGCCTGGAATTTTTACTGGATAAGATGCAGGGAACAAAAAACAACAAAGAATTTCTTGATTCAATGAATTCATAGGAAAGGAATACCCCGATGAAAAAAGATATTCATCCCGAATATAAAGCGACGACCATTAAATGCGCCTGCGGCAATGAAGTGACCGTAGGATCCACTAAATCCGACATTACGGTGGAAATCTGCTCCCAGTGCCATCCTTTTTATACAGGCAAACAGAAACTGGTGGATTCCGCCGGCCGCATTGAACGGTTTCGCAGAAAATACGCCAAGTTTCAGAACAACGGCAAGTAATGGTCCTCTGTCTTTCAATTTTGACGGTTCTGTAAAAAGTCCAAATTCCTTGTTGCGCTGCATCCTTCGTTTTTTTATGGCACGCACAGTGCAAATCATCACTCAGGATTTGTGCGCCTCGCATTTGGCTCTTTTATATTTTGCTGTCTAAATCTGATTTTTACGATTACAATAATTTTCCGCGATTATATCAGCTTAGAAATTCATGTTTGACCAGTTATCAGAACTTGAAGACCGCTATGTGGAGCTGGAACAGCTTCTCAGTGATCCGTCCGTGGTGCAGAACCGGGAACTTTACACCAAGTATGTCCGGGAACACGGGGATCTGGGGAAGGTGGTCGCTGTCTTCAGAACCTACAAACAGGTGCTGGATGAACTGGAAGAAAGCCGGGAACTGCTCTCTGACAGTGATCCGGAAATCAAGTCTCTTGCCCGCAAAGAAATTGAGATCCTCTCCGAAAAAAAGGAAAAGATCGAGGAAGAGCTGCGCGTGGCCCTGGTGCCCAAAGACCCCAATGACGACAAAAATGTGGTTCTGGAAATACGGGCCGGTACCGGCGGTGAAGAAGCAGCCCTGTTTGCCGGCGATCTTTTTCGCATGTACAGCCGGTATGCGGAATCCATGGGGTGGAAGCTGGAAATCATGTCCGAGCATGTGACCGATTCCGGCGGATTCAAGGAGATTGTGGTCCTGGTCAAGGGCAAAGGGGCTTACAGTCATTTGAAATATGAAAGCGGCACCCACCGGGTGCAGCGGGTACCCACCACCGAAGCCCAGGGCCGGATTCATACATCTGCCGTTACCGTGGCTGTGCTGCCGGAAGTGGAGGATGTGGAAATTCACATTGATCCCTCGGAATTGAAGTTTGATGTCTACCGGTCGTCCGGGCCTGGCGGCCAGTCCGTCAACACCACGGATTCCGCGGTACGTGTCACCCATCTGCCCTCAGGACTGGTGGTGATCTGCCAGGATCAGAAATCCCAGCACAAGAACAAAGCCAAGGCCCTGACCGTGCTGCGTGCCCGGCTCTATGACATGGAATTGCGGCAGCAGCAAGATGAAATGTCTGAAAAAAGGAAAAATCAGGTGGGCAGCGGTGACCGCAGCGGACGCATCCGCACCTACAATTTTCCCCAGGGCCGGATGACGGACCATCGCATCGGGCTCACCCTGTACAAGCTTGATAGTGTCATGCAGGGTGACATCCGGGAAATTATCGACAGCCTGTCAACGTATTATCAGGCTCAGGCCTTAAAAAATGCAGATTCCGCATCCGCTGCCTGAAAAATCCGCCGCCTCTGCCATCGACCCCCAGTGGACCATCCTGAAAATTCTTCAGTGGACCACGTCTTTTTTTACCACCCACGCCATTGACAGTCCCCGGCTGACCGCTGAAATTCTGCTGGCCCATGTTCTGGATGCCCGCCGGATTGACTTGTATCTGCGCTTTGACCAGCCATTAAACGCCCGGGAACTGGCCGATTACCGGGAGGTTATCAAGCGTCGGGTCCGCCGGGAACCGGTGGCTTATATCACCGGCACCCGGGAATTCTGGGGCCTTGATTTTACGGTGTCTCCGGATGTCCTGATCCCCCGGCCGGAAACCGAATTCATTGTTGAGGAATCTATTAAACTGATTCCCGCAGATGCGGGTTCCGGCAGGTGGCGGATACTTGATATCGGCACCGGGTCCGGGGCTGTTGTTGTTTCCCTTGCGAAGAATCGTCCGGAGCACTGGTTCGCTGCCTCTGATATTTCCCGGACGGCTGTTTCCATTGCATCGGCCAATGCGGCACGGCATCAGGTCGCTGACCGGGTGCATTTTTTTCTGGGCGACTCCTTTTTGCCAATACGGCCTTCTGCCAAAAAATTTGATCTGATTGTTTCCAATCCCCCTTACATTGCCACCGGAGACATCAACGGACTGGATCCGGAAGTGGGGCGGTATGAACCCCGGCAGGCGCTTGACGGCGGTAAACATGGACTTGACATCATTAAAAGGATTGTTGGTGATGCCCCCGCCTATCTAAAAAAAGGCGGATTCCTGATGATTGAAATCGGATTTGACCAGAAGGAGAGGGTGTCGGAGCTCGTGGAAACGGACGGGCGGTACCCGGAGCTGACCTTTATTCGTGATTACGGTGGTCATGACCGGGTGGCGAAAATGCGGCATCACTGAAGAAATTTTTAAAAGGAACCGTTTAAAAAAGATTGCGTTGTTAAAAAATATCTGTTACGAATACTGGATTTATTAATACCCGTTAACCCCTTTATTTATTAATTTTTATTACTCACGTCCGATGACCGGCGCCTGGTGCTTTTTCAAAAAGTTGGCGGCCGGGTAGATGCGGGCGGCGGTAGAAAACCAAAAAGGAAAGGAATGACCATGAATTATGTAAAAATGAAGGAACTTTTGGAATCCGGCGTGCATTTCGGCCACCAGACCCGGCGCTGGAACCCGAAGATGAAAAAGTATATCTTTGGCGCCCGGAACGGCATTTACATCATCGATCTTCAGCAGACCGTTAAAATGTTTAGAACCGCGTGTGATTTTATCGCGGATACCACGGCAAAAGGCAAATCCGTGCTTTTTGTGGGAACCAAGAAACAGGCCCGGGAATCCATTTATGAAGAAGCCAACCGGTGTGAAATGTTCTACGTGCATAACCGCTGGCTGGGCGGGATGCTGACGAATTTTCCCACCATCAAAAAAAGCATCGACCGGCTGAATCATCTGAATACCATTGAAAATGACGGCACCATCAATCTGTATCCCAAAAAAGAGCGCTTAAAGCTTCAAAAGGAAAAAATCAAACTGGATAACACCTTAGGGGGCATCCGGAACATGAAATCCCTGCCTGGTGCCATTTTTGTCGTGGATACGAAAAAGGAATCCATTGCGGTAGCCGAAGGCCGCAGACTCGGGATCCCCATTGTGGCCATTGTGGATACCAACAGCGATCCGGATCCCATTGACTATATTATTCCGGGAAATGATGATGCCATTCGCGCGGTGAAACTCTTTTCTTCCCGCATTGCCGATGCCTGCATTGAAGGGGCCCAACGGTATGCGGAAAAGCAGCAGGCAGACGCGGACAAATCCGGTGAAACGAGCGCACCGGAAACGGATAGCGCCAAAAAAGCCGGCCCGGTGGAGCGCCGGATTATTTCCGACGGGTCTGAAGGACCGATTGTAGAAGTGATTCGGAAAGCAGGGGCGGAAGGTACTGCCATGGAAAATGAATCTGGAAATACAGAAGCAGCAGCTTCGGAAAATATGGGAGAATAAACATGACGACAGTTAGTGCGCAAATGGTGAAGGAACTCCGGGAAAGATCCGGCGCCGGCATCATGGATTGCAAGGAAGCGTTGAAAGAATGCGCCGGTGATATGGACAAGGCAGCGGATTTTTTGAGAAAAAAAGGGCTGGCAACCGCAAAGAAACGCGCCGGCCGGGAAGCCTCCGAAGGCGTGGTTCAGTCTTATATTCATATGGGTGGGAAAATCGGTGTGCTGGTGGAAGTGAACTGCGAAACTGATTTCGTCGCAAAAACAGATGATTTCCAGGAATTTGCCAAAAATATTGCGATGCATATTGCAGCGGCCAGTCCCTTGGGCGTTGTTCCGGAGGACATCCCCGCGGAAGTGGTTGAAAAGGAAAGAGAAATATACCGGGCCCAGGCCCTTGAAATGGGAAAACCGGAAAAAATGCTGGATAAGATCATCGAAGGCAAGATGACCAAATTTTATAAGGACTCCTGCCTGATGAACCAGATGTATGTGCGGGACACCACCCTGACCATCAGCGATGTATTGAATGACATGATCGCCAAAACAGGGGAAAAAATTACCATTAACCAGTTCGCAAGATACCAGATCGGCGGGTAATACACCTTGACAACGCCAGCATATAAGCGGGTTCTTTTAAAGTTGAGCGGTGAAGCCCTGATGGGCGATCAGCCCTATGGTATCAGCACCGATATGCTCCGATACATGGCGGAAGAGGTAAAATCCGCCTATGATCTCGGTGTTGAGATGGCTATTGTGGTGGGCGGCGGAAACATTTTCCGGGGGATGGCCGCCGCCTCCCAGGGCATGGACCGGGCCACTGCCGATTACATGGGAATGCTGGCCACGGTGATGAACAGTATCGCCTTGCAGGATGCCCTGGAAAAAAACGGCATTCAGACCCGGGTGCTGTCAGCAATTTCCATGCACCAGATGGCGGAACCCTACATCCGGCGTCGGGCGGTGCGGCATCTTGAAAAACAGCGGATCGTGATTTTTGCGGCCGGCACCGGCAGTCCGTATTTTACTACAGACACGGCCTCCGTGCTTCGGGCCGAGGAAATCCACGCGGACGTGCTGCTCAAGGCGACCAAGGTCGACGGCGTCTATAATTCCGATCCGGAAAAAGATAAAGACGCGCAGTTTATCAGCGAAATCAGTTATATGGAGGTACTGGAACGACGGCTGAGCGTGATGGATCTCACAGCGATTTCCCTTGCCATGGACAACAGTCTCCTGCTGAACGTTTTCAATCTTAAGATAAAAGGAAATATCCGGCGGGTCATCTGCGGGGAAACCATCGGCACCCGGATTTATGAGCCGGAAAAAAAGGTTAACCGTCAACCGTCTGATTGATGAAGGTGTAATGATGATTGAAGATATCAATAATGAAGCAAAAGACAGAATGGGAAAAACCATTGGTTCGCTGAAAGGTGAATTGCGAAAGGTTCGAACCGGGCGTGCGTCATTAAATGTTTTTGATGATATCCGGGTGGATTATTACGGTACCCAGACCCCCTTGAATCAGATGGCGACCCTTGCCGTGCCGGAGAGTCGCCTGATCACGATTCAGCCCTGGGATGTTTCCGTGATCAAGGATATTGAAAAAGCCATATTGAAATCCAACCTCGGGCTTACCCCTTCCAATGACGGAAAGATTATCCGGATCGCCATTCCGCCGCTGACCGAAGAACGACGCAAGGAAATCGTCAAGCAGGTTGGTAAAATGTGCGAGGAATACCGGGTGGCGGTGCGCAATATCCGCCGGGATGCCAATGATATGCTCAAAGACCTTAAAAAAGACGGTGATGCGTCCGAAGACAGTGTGTTCAAAGCTCAGGAGAAAATTCAGAAATTTACAGACGATCATATTCAGATGATCGACGATCTTTTTAAAGCCAAAGAAAAGGAAATTCTTGAAGTCTGATTCAATGCCAACGCCTGCCAACGGGCTGGACATGATCGCATTGCCGTCGCATGTTGCCGTGATCATGGACGGGAATGGCCGATGGGCCCAGAAAAAGCTGCTGAACCGGGTCAAAGGTCATGAAAAAGGGGCGGACACAGTGCGCATGGTGGTTCGTACCTGCCGGGAAATCGGAATTTCCTATCTAACCCTGTATGCCTTTTCCACTGAGAACTGGCAGCGGCCCAAAACCGAAGTGGCGGCCCTGATGACGCTGTTAAAAAAGTTTCTGGTTTCCGAACGTCAGGAAATGGTGGTTAACAATATCCGTTTCGGCATCATCGGCCAGCGGGAGAGACTGCCGGCGGAAGTGCAGACGGAAATTCAGAGGACCATGGACGCCACCCGATCCAACGACGGCATGCATCTCTGTCTGGCCCTCAGTTACGGCGGTCGCTCTGAAATCGTGAGAGCTGTGCGGGAAATCGCAAAAGAGGTCAGGGATGGGGCGTTTTCAGCGGATGCCATTGATGAAGATATTGTGGCGGCCCATCTTTACACTGCGAATATTCCGGACCCGGAGTTGCTCATCCGTACCAGCGGTGAAATGCGGATCAGCAATTTTCTGCTCTGGCAGATTGCCTACAGTGAAATCGCCGTGACCGATACGCTATGGCCGGATTTTACAAAAGACGAGTTAATTGCCATTTTAAAGGATTATCAGCACCGAGACCGCCGTTTCGGGCGCGTTTGATGGGTCCTGCATTGAGCGATTGTCGGGATTGCCGCATAGACAAAGGAAATGTTTTTGCTGCGGTAAGATAGGCAATCCCGAAGGGTTCTCAATTTTGAACGCTAATTAAAGACCAACACCCGTGATTTCATAAAAATAATATTTTGTTCAGAATTGAAAACGCTCAGTTTAGGTGGGCGTTCGCCTGCCATGTCAGCATTTCCTGAATACTGCTCATTTATTCCTTTCCCCATGACTGTTCTGGTGATACTGTAAAAACCAGCCATTATATGTTTAAAATCGGGAATGCTGACATTTGCTGAAAATATATCGTTTGTTGTTTGTTATAAATAATTCTGCCGGAATTTTCCCTGTATGCACCTAAAACGGATCATCACCAGTTTCATTGCTTTTCCCCTGCTTTCTTTATTGATTCTCAAGGGCTCGGTGGGGCTCTTCACCCTGTTTATCGCGCTGGTGTCCATCATTGCCCTTTATGAGTATTTTCATATTGTTTTTTCCGACAAGACATCTTCAATTTTTTCTCCGGTGGCCCTGTGGGGCGGATGCTGCGGATTGCTGCTGATCTTTTCGGCATATGTTCATTCTTTTCAGATGATTACAGGTGTTGTGGTGGTTAATCTTCTGGGGGCAGCCGTTTTGTCCATGACGCGTTATAAGACGGATGCCGGGATTCTGGAGGATGTTCAGAAAGAAATTCAGGGAGTGGTCTACATTCCCTTGACACTATCTTTTATTGTTTTGCTGAGACATGATTCTCATGGTGTGGCATGGATATTTTTTCTGATTTTTATGGTTTTTGCCGGTGATGTGGGCGCGTTTTACGCGGGCAAACTTTTTGGCCGCCATAAACTAAGCCCGTCCATCAGTCCGGGGAAAACCATTGAGGGATCCATTGGCGGAATGATACTGTGCATTCTGGTGGGGTATGGGTTTGCGCGGTTGTTTTTGCCGCATCTGAATGGATGGTCGGTTTTCTTGTTATTTATTTTTGTGAATATTATCTCGCAGATTGGGGATCTCTTTGAATCCGAATTAAAACGGACCGCCCGCATTAAAGATTCCGGAAACATCCTGCCGGGACATGGGGGCATTCTGGACCGGATCGACGCACTGCTGTTTGCCGCGCCAGTGGCCTATTTTTTCAAGGTGCTGGTTCAGGGTGGGATATAATCATGCGCAACCTGACTGTTTTGGGGTCGACCGGATCCATCGGCAAAAATACCCTTCAGGTGGTGTCCCGATTTCCCGATCGTTTTAAAATCAAAGCCCTGACCGCCGCCAATAATGTCCGACAGATGGCCGAACAGATCCGGCAGTTTGAACCGGATCTGGCGGTGGTGGTTTCGGAAGATCAGGCCAATAGCCTTAAAAAACTGCTAAAACCCGGTTGCCGCACGGAAATTATGGCAGGTGATGCCGGATACCGGGCGGCGGCCGTGCACCCGGATGTTGAAGTGGTGGTGTCCGCCATTGTGGGTGCCGCCGGACTGCTGCCGACCCTGGCCGCGATTTCCGCGGGTAAACATATTGCCCTTGCCAATAAAGAGACGCTGGTGATGGCTGGTGATCTTGTCATGCGCCAGGCCAACGCCTGCGGGGTTTCCATCCTGCCGGTAGACAGCGAACACAGTGCCATTTTTCAGTGCCTGGCCGGAAACCGGAAACAGGATTTGAATAAAATCCTGCTTACCGCCTCGGGCGGCCCGTTCCGCGATCTGCCCACGGACCGGTTTGCCGCCATTACCCCGGAAAAAGCCCTGGCCCATCCCACGTGGGACATGGGCCCAAAAATCAGTATTGATTCCGCTACCCTGATGAACAAAGGGCTTGAGGTGATCGAAGCCAAACATCTGTTTGCGGTTTCCTGCCGGCAGATCGAAGTGGTGGTGCATCCGGAGAGTATTGTTCATTCCATGGTGGCGTATAAGGATGGCGCGGTTATGGCACAGATGGGCACCCCGGACATGAAAGGGGCCATTGCGTATGCCCTTTCCTGGCCGGAGCGGCTGCCTCTTGATCTGCCGTTGCCGGATTTTCCGGCGCTCAAGGCCCTGTCGTTTGCCGCGCCGGATTTCGAAAAATTTCCGTGTCTGGCCCATGCATATCATGCCTGTGAAACCGGGGGCACCCTGCCGTGCGTGCTCAATGCGGCCAATGAAGTGGCGGTGGCGGCTTTTTTAAATGAGGCGGTAGCGTTTGTGCACATACCGGAAATCATCGCTCATACCATGACCGCCCATCAGGTTATGGGTGATCCGGAAATGGATGACATTCTGAATGCGGACCGCTGGGCACGGCGGACCGCGGAAAATTATATTGAGCAGCTGCGGGAGAAGATAGCCAAATGAGTTTTGTGATTGGATTTGTCGTCGTTCTCGGCGTATTGATTTTTTTTCATGAACTGGGTCACTTTACTGTTGCCAAAGCCTTTGGCGTTGGGGTGGAGAAGTTTTCTTTGGGGTTTGGACCGAAAATTTTCGGAAAAACCATTGGCCGGACAGACTACCGGATCTCTGCCATTCCTCTGGGCGGCTATGTGAAAATGGTGGGGGAACAGCCGGACGAGGAACTGGACCCCGCGGATGTACCGTTCTCCTTTACCCATAAAAGTGTATGGCAGCGCATTTTGATTGTGGCTGCCGGCCCGTTTTTTAATTTTTTTCTGGCCGTGATTATCTTTTTTGGTATTTTCTGGTTTGCCGGATTGATGATGCTTGAGCCGGTCATCGGAGAGGTCAATTCGGGGTCACCGGCCGAATCAGCGGGTCTTATGGGCGGTGACCGGATTGTGGAAATTGACGGCCAGCCCATCTCCGACTGGTCGGATATGGCCGGGAAAATAATGGACAGCAACGGTCAGGCCCTGGAATTCATCGTTTCCCGGCAGGACCGGCAAATTGCCCTGACCGTGATGCCAAAAGCCGATATGATGGAAAATATTTTCGGCGAAAAGCAGCCCCGGTATATTATCGGTGTCAGTTCCACCGGTGAGGTGCTGACCCAGCGGATGGGGCCGGTGGCGGCGTTTAAAGAAAGCCTGAACCGGACGTATTTAATCTGTGAGCTGACTGTGCTGAGCGTGGTGAAGGTATTTCAGGGCGCCATCCCGGCAGACACCATCGGCGGCCCCATTCTCATTGCCCAGATGGCCGGAGAGCAGGTGGAGCAGGGGCTGGTAAATCTGTTTGCTTTTATCGCGCTGATTTCCGTGAACCTCGGGATTTTAAATCTGCTTCCCGTTCCGGTCTTGGACGGCGGGCATATCCTTTTTTTCACCATCGAGGCCATCATCCGTCGGCCGGTATCCATCAAAACCCGGGAAATCGCCCAGCAGGTCGGTATTTTTCTGCTGCTAATGCTGATGGTGTTTGTTTTTTACAATGATATCATGCGGTTTTTTGAGAAATAGAAGATAGGTTGGAGGCTCAAGGTATAGGTTGAAACAACGCAATTTGCTTATTATCTAAATTTTTTCCGTTGATCTGACACTTCGGAACCTAAAACCTAAAACCTTCAACCTTATACCTTCAACCTTCAACCTTATACCTTACACCTAAAACCTTATACCTTATACCTAAAAAAATGCCACACAGACTTGAAATTACATTAAAACCAGATCTTTTTGATGCCGAAGGGCAGGGCATCTGCACCCAGGCAGCTGATTATTTTGACATTCATATTGACGCCATCCGCACCGTGCAGGTGATTTCCATGGATGCGGCCCTTTCTCCGGAACAGCTGGAAACCGTCCGGACTGAAATTTTCACCAATCCGGTGATTCAGGAATCCAGCTATGATCCGCTGCCTCTGGCCTTTGACTGGTGCATCTGGGTGGGATACCGCCCGGGGGTCAAGGACAATCCCGGCAGCACGGCAGTGGAAGCCATGGAAGATGTGCTGAAAATCCGCTTGGCTCCGGCTGAAGATGTGTATACGTCCCGCCGCTATTGCCTCACCGGCAGCCATCTGACCCGGGCGGAGATGGATCTGGTGGCCCGGGAACTGCTGTCCAATGACATTATTCAGCAGGTGCGCGTCTTTTCAAAAGATGAGTGGGACCCGCAGACCGGCATCGGATTGATTATCCCGAAAGTAACACTCGATCACACCCCTACGGTGGCCACTGTTCCCATGGACAGTGACGCGGCCCTTCTGGCGGTGAGTGATGAACGCAACCTGGCCTTGAATCCCAATGACGTGCCCGTGATCCGGTCCTATTTCAGCAAAACCACCGTTCAGGCCGCGCGAAAGCAGGTGGGGCTCTCCGACCCCACGGATGTTGAACTGGAATATATTTCCCAGGCCCGCAGCGACCATTGCAACCACAATACCTTTCGGGGCGTTTTCAGATACACGGATGGGGAAACCGGCCGTACCGACACCATTAAAAGTCTGTTCAAGACCTACATCGAAGCCCCCACCCTCACGCTCAAGGATCGGAAAGACTGGGTGGTATCCGTGCTGTGGGACAATGCCGGCGTGGGCCGGTTTGACGATGATCATTATTATACCATTACCGGTGAGACCCATAATTCTCCTTCCAACATGGAAGCCTATGGCGGGGCCATCACCGGTATTGTGGGGGTTTATCGGGATCCCCTGGGCACAGGCCTGGGATCAAAGCTGGTCATGGGCAGCTACGGCTTCTGCGTGGGGGACCGGAATTATCACGGCGATTTAAAACCCAAACTCCATCCCCGAAGGCTTCTGGACGGGGTCATTGAAGGGGTGCGGGACGGGGGCAACAAAAGCGGGATCCCCACCGGGTTCGGTCAGGTCACGTTTCATTCCGGCTACATGGGCAAATGCCTGGTATTTGTCACGGCCCTGGGAATCATGCCGGCAACCGTGGCCGGCCGGCCGTCGGAGCTGAAAACCACGTCCCCCGGAGAGCTGATTGTGATGTGCGGGGGCCGGGTGGGCAAAGACGGCATCCATGGGGTGACCGCGTCTTCCGAAACCTTTTCCGCCCACACTCCGGCCGGGCATGTGCAGATCGGCGATCCGTACACCCAGAAAAAAATGCATGATTTTCTCCTGGAAGCCCGGGATCAGGGATTGATATCGTTTGTTACGGATAACGGCGGCGGCGGGCTGTCTTCTTCCGTGGGGGAATCCGCGCTTTTGTCCAACGGGTGCGACGTCTGGCTGGACAAAGTGCCCCTGAAATACGATGGCCTGGACCAGTGGGAAATCTGGGTGTCGGAATCCCAGGAGCGCATGACAGTCGCCGTGACTCCTGAAAATATCGACCGCTTCATGGCGCTTTCCAAAAAACATGCCGTGGAAAGCACGGTCATCGGAACCTATAGGAATTCCGGAAAACTTCACATTACCTATAACGGCAAAACCTGCGCCTATGTGGACATGGATCTGCTCAAATCCGGGTTTCCGGACTGGGAGTTTGACGCCCTCTGGCTTTCCCCGGAACAAAGGGGGCTGTACGAGCCGGTCATAGGGGAGCCCCATGATTTCAATAGGCTGCTGCGTGATCTGCTCGCCCGGCCCAACATCTGTTCAAAGGAATGGATTAGCCGGCAATATGATCATGAAGTCCAGGGCGGCAGTGTGATAAAACCGCTGGTGGGGAAAGATCGGGATGTCTACAGCGATGCCGCCGTGATCCGGCCGGTGCTGCCGTCCCAAAAAGGCCTGGTTTTTTCCCAGGCCCTGCTGCCCCATTATTCCGCCATTGATGCCTACCATATGACCGCCTGCACCATTGACGAGGCGGTGCGCCGCATGGTGGCTGTGGGCGGCGATCCCGGCCATATCGGCGGGGTGGATAATTTCTGCTGGCCCAGTATCCAGTATGATCCGGAAAAAAATCCCGACGGCCGGTTCAAGGCGGCCCAGCTGGTCCGGTCCTGCCGGGCCCTTGCGGACCTGTGTCTGGCATACGGGATTCCGCTCTTGTCCGGCAAGGACAGCATGTATGTGGACGGACATCTGCCGGGCCGGTATGGGGAGTCCCATAAAATTTCCGCGCTGGAGACCATGCAGTTTTCCGCTGTGGGGGTGTGCGCGGATGTTGAAAAATGCGTCACCATGGACGCGAAATGCGCGGGCGACCGGGTGTATGTGCTGGGTGAGACCCGCAATGAACTGGGCGCGTCAGAATATTACGATCTGTTCGGATATACCGGCCGAAACGTACCCCGCGTGTTTCCGGAAAAATTCGTGGCTGGTTATAACGCCGTATTTGCCGGCATCGAGCAGGAACTTGTGGCATCGGTGCACGGCGTTTACCGGGGCGGGCTTGGGGTGCATCTGGCCATGGTTGCCATGGCCGGTAATCTGGGAATGGATATTGATCTGGCCCGGTTACCGGCAGAGGGTGTTTTTCGCAATGACACGCTGCTTTTTTCCGAATCCGCGGGCCGGTTCATTGTAACCGTGGCCCCGGAAAATGCGGACGCTTTTGAGACCCTTTGCGCAGCCATTCCCTGCGCCTGCATCGGCACGGTGACCGCTTCCGGCGTGCTCTCTGTCAATGGGCTGGATCACAAACCCTTGATTTCAAACCCTGTGGCGGAATTAAAAACCGCTTGGAAAAAACCGCTCGGTAGTCTGGTTTAACCATTTTTTTTAACCACAGAGGACACGGCGATCACAGAGAAAAAAATAACAGCTGCGGATTCTTTAACCGGGCAGATTATCGGATGTGCCATTAACGTTCATCGGTTTCTGGGGCCTGGATTGCTGGAATCCGCTTATGCGCAATGCCTGGCCTATGAGTTCAGCCAGGCCGGTATTTCTTTTGAAATGGAAAAAGCCATACCGGTGAAATATAAAACTGTTTTACTTGATTGTGGGTATCGGCTGGATTTTTTGGTTGAAGATGAAGTGATACTGGAATTAAAAGCAGTTGATGAAATTAAAGAAATCCACAAGGCCCAGGTATTATCATATATGAAGCTATCATCTGTTGATACAGGGTTGCTGATTAATTTTAACGTTCAATTGCTGAAAAAAGGCATCACACGATTTAAATTATGATTTTATGAATCTCTGTGTTCTCTGTGCCCTCTGTGGTAGAAAAATAATCTGATTTTGCGGTGAAGAAAAAAATGAGTAAACAAAAAATAAAAGCCCTGGTGTTGACCGGATACGGCCTGAACTGTGACAATGAAACCGCTTATGCCCTCACTCTGGCTGGTGCCGAAGCGCACCGGGTGCACATCAACGCCCTCATTGACGAATCGGCCCGTCTGGACGATTTTAAAATCCTGGTCTTCGGCGGTGGATTCTCCTGGGGAGACGATCACGGGGCCGGCGTTATTCAGGCCGTGCGAATAAAGCACAATATCGGCGACCGCGTCGTCCGGTTTGTGGAAGACGGAAACCTCGTCATGGGCATCTGCAACGGGTTCCAGACCATTGTGAATCTCGGCCTGCTCCCGGGTTTTGACAATAATTACCAAACCCGCAGCGTGGCCCTTACCTATAACGACTGCGGTAATTTCCGGGATGACTGGGTGACCCTTGCCATGAATGAGAAATCCCCTTGCGTGTTCACACAGGGACTCGTTCGCATGGATCTGCCGGTCCGGCACGGGGAAGGCAAGTTTGTGGGGGATTCAAAAGTGATCACCCGCCTGCTGAACGATCACCAGATTGCCTGCCGGTACGCCCTGCCGGACGGTACCCCTGCGGACAAACAATTTCCGTTCAACCCCAACAGCTCCACCGCTGATATCGCCGGCATCTGCGACCCGACGGGCCGGATTTTCGGTCTTATGCCCCATCCTGAAGCATTCAACCACTTCACCAACCACCCCGGCTGGCCCCGGTTCAAAGAAAACATCAAGCGTGGCGGCATGGCCAAAGCCGATCTTCCGGTCACCGGCATCCGCATGTTTGAAAACGCGGTGAATTATTTCGCCTGATGTTTATCAGCCGCAGATGAACGCAGACAAACGCAGATAAAAACGTAAAACATCCGTTTTTTTGACACGGATGAACGCAGGTTAAAACCCAAAACATTTTCATCTATCCATCTCCAGCCGCAGCTGATTTATCGTACATGAGTGTTGCATCATGGCTGTCTGGTTTTCGGCCAAATCTTTTATTATAGTTGCCTATTTTTAGAAAAATGTTATATTTAAACTACTTGTTTAACTGCGCAAATTAAAATTTGTAATGATATCGCAATATGGGTCGTATTCAAAGGGATTAAAATTATGGCAGTCATTTTTTCACGTCATGCAAAGCGCAGAATAAAACTTTATAATCTTTCTGAGTCAAAACTATCTGAAATTTTAAAAGATTTGGATTTAGACGATGGTGAACATGAATTGCTCAGAGATGTTTCCGGCTTTGGTTATCCCATTAAAATCGTTGTTGCTGTTGAGAGTAATAAAATCGTTGTGATCACAAGTTATCCTCTAAAGAAAGGAAGAAAATAATGAAAGTATTTTATGATGAAAAAGTGGATGCTTTATATTTCAGTCTGGGTGATCAGGAGCCAGATGGCGTTATTGAAATCGCGGAAGGCATCAATGTGGACACAACAACCGATGGGAAACTGACGGGGATTGAAATTCTCAAAGCATCCCGAAAGATGAATATCAATACCATTCTTTCTTACACCCTTGAGCTGGATAAAAATCTATTAATGAAAACCGCTTAATCAGCCCATAGTTGATGAATACGGATAAAGGATAAGTTTTCCTGAAAATGCTGCGGCAGACACGGATCAAAAATTTGATCTTTCTTCGTCTTTTCAATTGTCCGGGCACTATAAAATTGTTTAAGAGAAGCTATTAAACTTTTTAATAGTTGGTACGTTATTTCCCTCAAATAAATCAAAAAATTTCCTGATGTAGCCATATCCGGTATTGCCATAAACAATGTTCTCTGGTAAAATCACCATTAAATAGAACTGGTTAATCCGGTCCGTGGAGATTGAAATTCCCCCTGACCAGCCAAAACGAGTTTCGTGGCATAAAACTTGTATAACTAATCTTCGGATTTTAATATTGGAGGGTTTCTGAATGAAAAATAATTCCGGGTTTACCTTGATGGAGCTGATGGTCGCCATTGCGGTGGTGGCCATTTTATCTGCCATCGCCGTTCCGAACATGATTTCATGGCGCAATAACGCACAGTTTAATTCCGCCGTGCGCCAGGTCAAGATCGCCCTTGAAGAGACGCGCATGGATGCTATTAAAGCCAATATGCCGTCACGCATGGATTTTAATATTGGCGGGGATTCTTTTGACCGTTTGAAATGGGATTCAGGCGCGAATGCCTTTGCCGCTCCGGTCACCCGTGAACTCCCTCCGGGTACTACAATTACAGGGTCAACATTTGCGGGGAACCAGGTGCAGTTTTCTTCCCGGGGTATGGCCAACAATGGCACTGTGACACTCCAGGGCAGCGCCGGTCAGACGCGCCAGATTATCGTTGCCATTACCGGTACAACAAGAATTCAATGATATTTGCCAAAGGAATAATCAGCAGGAGAATATAAATGCCAAACACAAACAAAAACGGATTTACGCTTGTGGAATTGTTGGTGGCTATGGCCGTGGCGTCTATTCTCGGCGTTATCTTTGCGGCTGCATATGCAGCTCAGGTGCGGGGTAGTAATGCTCAAGAGGTCACTACGGACATGAATCAGAATGCCCGGGCGGCCATGGAAATTATGACCCAAGAAATCCGGATGGCCGGCCTAGACCCAACAGAAAACGCGAATGCCCGAATTATTACCGCCAATGTCAGCGAGCTGTCTTTCACCCTGGACCGGGGGGACGGGGCGACAAACGAACCCGATGGGGATGTTAATGACCCGAATGAAAATATCCGTTATGCCTTAAACGCTGACGGTCATCTCGGTCGTGACACGGGCGGCGGATTGCAACCCTTGTGTCGTAACGTGGAAGTATTGAATTTTGTTTATTTGGACGAAGACAACAACGTTTTGGGGGCTCCGGTAGCTGACACCCGTGATATCCGTGCCATTGAACTGACCATTGTGGCCCGGGCGGAAACAGATTCTCGCGGGGCTTTAAGGGGTAGTTATACCAACAATGATACGTATTTTAATCTTCAGAATAACGTTGTGCTGCCTGCCCAGGGCGACGGCTTTCGTCGTATCCGGCTGGCCACTACCATTGCCTGCCGTAATAATATATAACAGGGTTTAGATATTTTCAGGTTTTAAAAGGAGAGCCGCAATATGCAACAGGTCTTATCAGGAAATATTCCCAGCCCGGATACTGCCGGATATACCCTTATCGAAGTGCTTATTGCCATTGCCATTTTTTCCATTGGCATTATGGCCATGGGATCGCTCCAGACCGCTTCGCTCATGTCCACCGGGGATATCGGTCGCGGCACCATGGCCATGGCTCTGCTGGATGAGCAGGCGGAGAGCCTGAAGGCCCTGCCGTTTTATCTGACGGTGAATGGCCTTGATTATGATGGCAACGGGGCCATAGATGGATCGACCACGCAACCTGCCGCCCTCAACGGGGGAACTCACGGTCCATTCATTGACGGTCCGCTGACCTTCAGCTATCAGGTGGTGGATGATCAACCCATTGCGCCCCAGAATGCGGCGGATTTGCCATTTTCCGGTCTTCCAGCAGGAAATTATTCGGTTTCCAAAACCATCACCGTCTGGGTGAACGGCCCTGGCTCCACCAGCCAGGCGGATGCCATAGCTGAAGCCGAATTTGTAAAGGTCTGGGTGGCGGATGGCGTTGAGGGATAAGTTGCAGATTGACGAAATGGTTAAAGCGAAGACACTTCGCGTTTTTAAAAAAATACCAAGTGATGGAGATACGACGTGAGAAAGTGGATTTGGAAAATGATTCATTCGAAAGCACTGTTACATGATCATTATGATAAAATCCGGATGCCCGCGGCACGGTTTTTCCCCGGAGAATCCGCCGGCTCGTGTGCCGCCAACCAGGACGGATCCATTATTATCATTGCGCTGATGGTGCTGGTAATCATGACGGTGATGGGAATTATCTCATCAGATACGGTGGTGACGGAAAATTTTATTCTCCGGAACCAGGGCATTTACAAACAGAATGTCAATATGGTGGAAGCCGCCATTATGGAGAGCTTGCAGCAGTTCATGCAGATTCCCTTTGATGATACGGATCTTGCAAATGTCAATGATAATACCAGTGACTGGTACAATGACATCAACAGCACCTGGGCAACTGCGGATTGGTATGCAACCAATTCATCCGCACGGGTGTTGTCGCCAGCCACGTCCCTGGACATTACCAGTTCTCAGATTCTGGCCGTCCGCGGTGAAAACGCAGGGGGGAATCTACTGGTTTCGTTTGTTGGCTGGGACGTTTCCACGTATAACACCGGAGAAGGACCCGGCGCTATCGGTGGCAGTGAAAGTCTTGTGGTCGGTCCTGGCAATGTTGTCATCAAAAAGGGCCGGATACTCGGGGAGTATATATCTCAGGATGCCGGGGGGGCGAACAACGGGTACGGTATGCTGCGCATGGAGATAGGCGTGATGAGAAAGATATCAACATAGTTAAAACCAAGCACCTTTCCCTTCCAACACCAAACCTTACCTTTAATAATGAAAGGCAGGTATTTTATGAAAAGAGATGATTTACTAAAAATCCGGCAGGGGTGGAGATATGCCGGCCTCCTGGCGCTGGCCATCTGCCTGACAGGATTCATTGGGGTCGCGGGCGCCCTGGCATCCTGCATGAATCTGGATGATGTGCCCCTGGATACCATGGAACAGGCGGCCCCGGGCATTGTCATGTTTGTGATTGACGATTCCGGTTCCATGGACTGGGAATATATCTGCCAGGGATCAACAGACGGCAAATTTCGTGGAAGCATCGAATACCTGTTTGCCGATCCCGGGGATAATGTCTACAGTGCCGGGGACGGCAACGGCACCATTCTGGAAACCTACAACAATGGTCAGTATGCCAATTATTATTATTCTCAATGGGCCGGCCATAACCGGCTTTACTATGATCCCGCCCAGTATTATGCCCCCTGGCCCACATATAGCGACGCGGATCCAAACAATCCCCGGTCCAATCCCAGTATTGCCGGGAACACCCTGGACCTGAATGGGGACTATGGTAATCTGGGAGGCGCCGGCAGCGGTGTCAGTACCCAGGATATACTGGACAATGGCGGCGTGATTGTGGATAATTCGGAACAGGTTGTTGGAGAGGGTCTGATTATCGATAATTCCGGTCCGGAGTCTCCGGCCACTGGTTCCTTTGATACATCAGGCTCCGGCTATTATGCATGGTCAAGTGCTAGTGCAACCTCGGATAATGGTTCCAACTATCTTTATTCCAACAACTCCAATCGCTGGGCCCAGGCAAACTGGAGGTATACCAACCTGGATGCCGGGGATTATGATGTGTTTGTCTGGTATGTGGCAAGCAGTAATCGCGGCACTTCTGTTAGTTATTATGTATATAACGCCGGCGGTGCCCAGGTGGCATCCAATAATTTTAACCAGCAGTCTAACGGCGGACAATGGAATCTCCTGGCCGCGGATGTCTATCTGGACGGATCGGCAACCATCACACTCCGCCATTGGTTAACCAGTTCTTCAAGCAACCGGGCCTGCGCGGATGCGGTCATGCTGGTGCCCAAATTCGGGGGGGGGAGTTCCGAGTATACGGAATCTGGTACCTGGACTGAATCCGGTGCCGGGGATGAATATGAGAACAGTTCCGTATTCTCCAGTCAGAATGGCGCCTATGCAACCTGGACCCCGTATTTACCTGACGCCGGGGACTATATTGTTTATGTATGGTATACCAATAATTATGGCGGCTATGATCGTGATGATCATGCCTTGTATACGGTTCATTCTTCAGGAGGAGATACGGATTTTCGGATTGATCAGGATGAAGACGGGGGGCAGTGGGTCGAGCTGGGCGAATTTTATTTTGACGCCGGCACTTCCGGTTATGTGCGCTTAACACATGATGACATGAGTAATGGCAACACCAGTGCGGATGCCGTGGCCTTTATGCCGGCAGTGGACATTGAACCCCTGAACCTGATCCGGGCCCATTATTATGTCAAGGTCAATGATACTTTCTATCTGGTGAATCTGGATGGTGATTTTAAGTATTATCAGGTGGATGATACAAACAGCAACGGTAATATCGACAGCACTTCCGAACTGATTTATCTGACCGCGGGAGATGCGGCGGCTGCCGGCATTGTTCCTCCCAATCAAAGTTATGCTGAAGCGCGCCAGAATTTTGCCAACTGGTATTCCTTTTACCGCAAACGGGAGCTTACCGCGAAAAACGCCATTGCCAAAGTGATCGATGAAATGCAGGGCGTTTATATCGGCATGCATTTTATCAATAATGGCACCCTGGCATCTTATGCCAAGCCGGTAAAAGTGACCCTGAATGATGTGTTGTATGATAATTCTGATGAATTGCTGCAGCGTTTGTATGATGAGCAGATCGCCAGCAACTCCACCCCTCTCAGAAACGGGTTAAGATCGGCCGGCCTCTATTTCATGGGTGATTTTGGCGTGCCCGGCTCGTTTCCGGCCGGATCTTTTTCCAGCAGTTCTTATCCTTATTTTACACAGGATCGGGGCGGCTCCTGCCAGCAGTCTTTCACTATCCTGATGACGGACGGGTATTACAACGGGTCAAGTCCCGCGGATGTGGGAAATGATGATGGCGACAATAATACGGATTTTGATGGTCCGCCCTATGGGGACGGTGTTAGCGATACCCTGGCGGATGTGGCCATGTATTATTATGAGCGGGACCTGAATGGCAGCCTGAACAATGATGTACCCATTAACAACGTGGATCTGGCCGATCACCAGCACATGGTAACCTATACCCTGTCCTTCGGCGTTCAGGGAAGCATTGATCAGACCCTTTATCCGAATTGTATCAACGGCGGTCAGTGCCCGTATCCCTGGCCCAATCCAAATGACGGCAATGAAGAAAAAATCGATGACATGTACCATGCCGCGGTCAATGGCCGGGGCAAGTATGTGGATGCGGCCAGTCCCCAGGAAATGGTGGACGCCATGAACGAATTGAAAAATGACATTATAAGCCGTTTGGGATCATCCGCCGCCCTGGCCACCAACTCCATCCAGCGCCAGGTGGGGTCTGTGATTTACCAGGGTACCTATAATACGGCCGGCTGGACCGGAGAAATCGCCGCACTGGAAGTCGATCTTGAAAACGGAACGGTGGATACAACCGATCCTATCTGGCTAGCCAGCCAGCATGTGCCTTCTTGGGATCAGCGCAATATTATTTCCTTTAACGGCACATCATCCATTGATTTCAGTTATGACAGTCTGACCACCCTTCAGCAGGCGTTGCTGGGGAATAACGGCCACAATGTGCAGCATCTGGTGGATTATCTCCGGGGAAGGCCGGCAAGCGATTTTCTTCCGACAAGCGTGTTTCGTGTCCGGACCAGCCCCATTGGTGATATTGTCCATTCCGCGCCCACCTATTATAAAGGCGTGGTATATATCGGGTCCAATGACGGTATGCTCCATGCAGTAGATGCCATCAGCGGCGAAGAGATTTTTTGCTATGTGCCCAATATGGTTTACGGCCATCTGTCTGACCTGGCAGTGCCCGGATACAGCCACAAATATTATGTGGATTCCACGCCGGTGGCCGCCAAAATCGGGAGCCAGGATATTCTGGTCTGCGGTTTGGGAAAGGGCGGGAAAGGATACTTTGGGCTGGATATTACCACTCCGTCGGAACCTTCCGTGCTGTGGGAATATACCAATGATGATGACCTGGGCTACAGTTTCAGCCGTGCCAATATTATCAGAACCCAGGGCGCGGATCATGTGGTAATGTTTGGAAATGGCTATGACAGTGTCTCTGAGACTGCGGCAATATTCTTTTTAAATCCGCTAACCGGCGATCTGGTGAAGAAAATCGACACCGGTGCTACCGGGTGTAACGGGCTGGCCACCCCGTCGGCTGTGGATGTGGATGCGGACGGGCATGCAGATTTTGCCTATGCTGGTGACCTTTACGGTAATATGTGGAAGTTTGATCTTCGGGGAGATGTTGCGGACTGGAAGGTTTACTATAATAGCGGGTCTCCACAACCCCTGATTTCCGTGCGCAACACGGACGGCAATATTCAGCCCATTACCGCGGCCCCTGAAGTCATGCTGGATTGTGCCAAGTCGGATTTTTCAAGGAGCGGGAATGGAATGATGGTGATCTTCGGCACCGGCCGGTACTTGAATTCCGATGACTTTGATAATATTGAGATTCAGTCGTTTTACGGTGTGTGGGACTGGGGAGATGTGTGGGAGCAAAAAAATGACTATGCCACTGCCAAAGAGCAGTTTCTCGGTGAAGTGGGATCTGACCGGTCCCTTTCCAATGTGACGGCTTCCCTGCAGGAGCAGACAACTTCGACAGTTGCTGGGGAATGGGTACTGATTTCCGGCAATCCGGTGAATTGGTATGATCCAGAGGAAAGTACAGGTGAACACATGGGCTGGGTGTTTGACATGACCACGGCTGTTGGCGAGCGCGGGGTTCGGGAACCCAGTTTGAGTCAGGGAGTAGTGGAGTTGATTTCCATTATCCCTTCCGACTCTCCGTGCGAAGCTGGCGGCAGCTCCATGCTGTACCGGGTCAGTGCATGTTCCGGAGGGTATACGGATGATCCCCAGTTCGATGTGACTGATGATAGAAAGGTTGATGATGCAGACCGGATCTTTGACGCATCAAGCCTTTTTGATCCCAGTGTTGATTATAATAATGACGGGGTGGTGGATGATGAAGACCTGAAAGCATTCCTGGGTTACCGGGATTGGAATGACGACGGGGTCATTGATTCTGCCGACCTTGCTTATATGCAGCTCCCGCCATCTGGCAAAGCCTTTGAGCAGATGTTGTTTGAGGGCATTGACATCGGAAACCAGCGGTATTTTTCAGATACTGAGGGCAATATTAACAGCCTGCTGGGGCCGCCGGTCAATCTGGGTCTCTTTTACTGGCGGGTGATTCAATAAAAGTGGATGGCTGCCGCCGGGCCGCCCCTGGGCAGGCCCGGCGGTTTTCCGGTGGTCGCAAGTGACTGTAAAATCGTTAAAAGGAGATATACTGATGCGTTACGCCATAACCTGTAAGAAACTAAAAAAGGGATCGTTGCTTTTTTTCATCGGCTGTTGCTTGTTTATTGTTTTTCAGGCACCGGTTTTTGCGGCTGATGATACCTTAACCGCCGATGATGTGGGTATTAAACCCCTTCCCAATTATGAAGGATCAAATGATTTTAAATCCAACGCTGAAAAATACTATGATTTTATCGGCAGTGTGGATGATGTCCACAAAGAGGGTATTGTCGTCAGTGACTCGTACATGAAATTCGCCCCTGGCGCCCAAATTTCCGGTACAAGACCGGGTGCCCGGGTCGGCATCCGTCTGAATGACGCCGGTGAAGTCGTGTTGTGCGAACCGTTCAAAAAAACAATCGGCAAATAGATACAGATTCCGAGGAGGTAAATATGATGTGGCGAATAGTCCTGTTAGCTGTTGTTTTTATGCTGGTAGCATCCGGAGCGACCGGTGAATATTATAAATATACGGATGAAAACGGTAATGCGCGGTTTACTGACGATATGACTCAGATTCCGGAAGACCAAAGGGAATCTGTAGAATCATTCGCATCAGAGGCAGGCGCCAGCGATGGAACTCAATTTGGCAATGCGTCATTAAATCAGGAGGCTGTTTACGCCTCTGAAACCGACGAATATGTTCAGGAATATGCGGCCCCTGCCGGCGATACATTTGAAACCCGGGCATCAGAGCTTAATGAAATTCAGGCAACATTGAACAATACGCGAAGGGCTTTGGAAGAGGAACGGGCTGAACTCGCGGCCCAGTCCCCGGGCGAGGAAGCAAACAATAATGAAAAAATTGCCTATCGGGCCAAAGTGGATGCACTGAATGTGAAAATTGAAAAATACAGCCGGGATTTAAAAGCGTTTGAAGATAAAGTGGACGCATTTAATAACCGGGGAAGAGCGCAGGAACCGGAATAATTCTGAGAATCAACAATATCTCGAAATAGTATTTTTTCATCCAATCAATCAGATACAGGCACCTGGAGAATGATTGTCTTCAGATGCCTGTTTTTTATTCGTGGATGTGCATCGACAGACACAGATAAAAAAATCTGCGTTCATCCGCGTTCATCCGCGGCTGATATTTTGCGCGCAAGGCTGAATTCATAATCAAAAGCAACAAAAGATCAGGATCTTTTTAGACACAGAATTCACGGATTTCGCGGATTAAAATTCTTCAAATTACCTTTCATTTGCACCGGATTTTTCATCCAATTCCCCTGTTGCGAAAAATTTCATCATACCCTATGATTGCAGCGAGTTTTGATTTCATTTGGGATCCTATAGACAAGGAAAATCGGCTATGACCAATGACGCTGCCCATCCGTTTTCAGATAAAGCCGTCTGCATTGCCCTGGCAAAGCGAGGACTGCTCACCCGGGAACAGGTACTGGATATCTTCAATAAAAAAGACAAAGCCCGGGACGTTATTGAAAAAAAGAAAGAACGGCGTGATGAAAAAATGGCCGCCAATGTGCGGATCACTAACCCCACGACCATTGTGGATGTGATCGCTTCGTTTAAACTACACCGGGCGGATAAAAAAAAGGTTGAACTGGATGAGGACGCCATCTTCCAGGCCCTTGCCGAAGAATGGCAATTTCCGTATAAAAAAATCGATCCCTTAAAACTTGACCTGAACCTGGTGACCACCACCATTCCCCGCAGTTTTGCCATGAAACATCTGGTGCTGCCCATTTCGGTGGACAACGGGCACCTGGTCCTTGCCACGTCCAACCCCTTTAATACCGAAGTGTTCGAGGATATTGCCCGGGTCAGTCTGATGCCGGTGAAAACAGTGGTAACCTCCAAGTCCGACATTATTCGGCTCATTAATGAATTTTTCGGGTTTAAGCGTTCCATTGCCGCGGCGGAAACCCAGTTTGGAACGACCTCTACCGTGGATCTGGGCAACCTGGAACAATATGTTCGATTGAAATCCGCAGATGAACTGCCAGCCAATGATCACCACATCATCAACGCGGTGAATCATCTCTTTTCCTATGCCTTTGACCAGCGCGCCAGTGATATCCATATCGAACCCAAACGGGACTATTCGCTGATACGGATGCGCATTGACGGCGTGCTGCACACGGTGTACCGCCTGCCCAAGAAAATCCATTCCCCGGTGGTCAGCCGGATCAAAAACATGTCCCGGCTGGATATGGCCGAGAAACGACGGCCCCAGGACGGCCGGATCAAAACCAATAAAGGGGACGTGGAAGTGGAAATCCGGATTTCAATGGTGCCGGTGGCCTTTGGCGAAAAGGTCGTCATGAGGATTATGGACCCGGATATTTTGTTTCAGGATCTGGATCAGCTGGGCTTTACACCCCATGATCTGGAGCGCTACAATGGCATGATCAATCGGCCTAACGGCATGGTCCTGGTATGCGGCCCCACCGGGAGCGGTAAAACCACCACTTTGTATTCCACCCTGCGGCAGTTGTCCACCCCGGAAATCAATACCACCACCATTGAGGATCCCATTGAAATGGTGCACGAGGAATTTAATCAGATTGCGGTGCAACCGGCAGTGGGGATTACGTTTTCAACCATTATCAGGAATATTTTGCGGCAGGACCCGGATATTATCATGGTGGGCGAGCTACGGGATCTGGAAACCGCCCAGAACGCGGTGCAGGCCGCCCTTACCGGGCATCTGGTGCTTTCCACTCTGCACACCAATGATGCGGCGTCATCCATTATCCGGCTGCTGGATATTGGTGTGCCGTATTTCCTGGTTCAGGCCACCCTCACCGGAATTATTTCCCAGCGACTGGTTCGTCAAATTTGCCCGAAATGTAAAGAACCTTATGCAATGGATGCGGATGCGCTCAGAAGTGCCGGCCTGGATGTTCGGAAACATGGCGCCATTACCCTTCATCGCGGGAAGGGCTGTGCCCAGTGCCGGGGCACGGGATATTACGGCCGGATCGCTATTTTTGAAGCCCTTCCGTATTCTAAAAAACTCCGGAACCTGACCAGTCAGCACACGGATCTTGAACAATTAAGGACCGTGGCCATGCAGGAAAATCTGGTGACCTTGCGGGAAAATGCCATCCGAAAACTGCTGGACGGCGTCACCACTTATGAGGAAGTCATCCGGGTGACCTGGGAAGCGGATTGATGTTATAGAGATAGGTAATGGTTTAGAAGTTTCAGAAAAAATTCAGCCGCAGATTGACGCAGACGAACGCAGATAGGTCGGCTTATATCTGTGTCTGTCCCCGTGCGTCTGCGGCCTTTTTTGTTAGAAACGCAAAAATTTAATTTCCGCTCACCGATAGGGCGCGCACCAGATTTCCGGGCAAAAAGTTCTGTTTTGATTCCTTAATCAAAGCGGTTGAGGTGCTTTCTTCCGTGTGAAGAACAATTATTTCTCCAATTAGGTAGGGTGTTAAAGCCACTTCATTTAATGCGCCTGGGTGGGTCCGGGCGCTTTCCTGCAGATAGACCGAGTAAAATTGTCCAGGGGCGACCCCGTCATTTTTCCCTTTGTTGATGAACACCGTGGCGTATTGGGCGATAAGGTTTTCATCTCTTTCCGGTTTGATGATTTTTCCGTCAAGCCCCTGAACGCATTCCTGGATGGGAATGTTGACATCGCGTTTTTTATAGGGCATGAGCTGATTACCTACCAGGATATCCCGGTACGCGCTGATAATCCGTCCGGTCGCAAATTCCGGTGTAACGGATGTAATTTCAACCACACCGGTAAGAAAATGTTGGACGCCATAGTCGGTACCGTCTTCATCTTTAATGGGGCTGATGGAGCGATAGGTGGTGTATTTGTTCCCCACAGCCAGTTTTTGAGGACCGTTTTCCGGATAAATGTAGACCAGGTTCCCGGTGTTGATCATGGTGGCATCGCCCTGGACTTTGAAAATAGTACCGGCCGGAGTTACCGGGGTCTTACGGATGAATCCGACACGCTCAATATCGGTAAAGGTGTGATAGGTCTGAATCCGTTCCAGCGATTTTTCACTGGGCACTGTCTCTTCCTGAGTTTCTCCTTCCCACTCTTTTTGATAAACCAATATTCTCTGGCCCGGATAAATCAGGTGTGGATTTTTGATGTGCGGGTTGTAGTGCCACATTTCCGGCCATACCCAGGGAGAATTTGAAAACTGACGGGAGAGATCCCATAGCGTATCCCCTTTCTGGACAGTGTAGTAAAAACCGGTTTCCGTGCGGGTGATATGGTCTCCAACGGCGGCGGTTGCGACGGCGGAGAGGAAGAAAACACAAAAAATAAACAGACAGAAAAAAAGAAAAAAACGGTCGGGAAATTTTTTGACTACCATTCCTTGCCCCTGTGTTTGATGTGGATTCGTCAAAAGAACCGGTTAGACATGGATTGTCGGCCGGTTGGGAGAAGATAACCGGCCAGCCGATTCCACTTCATCTTCTACGATAGCTACCGATTTTTACCGAACTTGTCAAGTTTTTCATTATTTTCAGGGGATTTGAATGCTTGATTTTTTAAATTTTCAAAGATAGAGAAAATAATCTTCTAAAAACGGGTGCAAGGGAATTTCATGAATCTTATTGGCATTATTATTCTATGCGCGGTCATTGCTGATTTTCTGCTGCATTTCATCGCGGATTGCCTCAATCTCGGTAAGTTGGACAGGCATCTGCCGCCGGTTTTTGCCGGGTGGTATGACGAAGAGCGCTATGCAAAGTCCCAGGAATATCTGCGGGTGAATACCCGGTTTGAATGGGTGGCGGGCCTTTCAAATATGGGATTGTTTCTGCTGCTGTGGTGGGGCAGGGGGTTTCCCGTCATTGACCAGTGGGTCCGTTCGGTGAGCCATGTTCCGGTGATTTCGGGAATTCTGTATATCGGGGTGTTGTTTTTTCTGAAAACGGTCGTTGCGCTCCCGTTTTCCATGTATTCCACTTTCGATATTGAAGAGCGGTTCGGGTTCAACAACACCACATGGACGGTTTTTATCACGGATCGCATTAAACAGCTTGTCCTTGCCGCACTCATCGGCGGCCCCCTCCTTGCCGGAGTGCTGGCGTTTTTCGAATATGCCGGAGACCATGCATGGTTGTATTGCTGGGTGGTGGTGGTGGGGTTTATGATTTTCATGCAGTTTGCCGTTCCGGCCTGGATCATGCCCCTGTTTAACAAGTTTAAACCCCTTGAAGCCGGTGAATTGAAAACCGCCATCATGAACTATGCCCGCTCCATAGACTTTCCCATCAAAAAAATTTTTATCATGGACGGTTCCCGGCGGTCCGGAAAGAGCAATGCCTTTTTTTCCGGTTTTGGCCGTCACAAACGCATTGTCCTCTATGATACCCTGGTGAAAAATCATGCCCCGGATGAACTGGTGGCGGTGCTTGCCCATGAAATGGGGCATTACAAAAAGAATCATGTTTTGTGGATGCTTTTGGCAGGGATTGTTCAAACCGGTGTTATGCTTTACCTTCTGTCGTTGTTTATTTCTTCTCCACTGCTGTTTGAAGCGTTTTACATGGAAACGACTTCCGTGTATGCGGGGCTGGTGTTTTTCGGTATTCTGTTTGCGCCCATTGAATTTTTTATGGGGATTGCCATGCAGTATTTTTCCCGGAAAAACGAATATGCCGCGGACCGGTTTGCGGTTGAAACCACGGGAAAGGCCGGAGCGTTTGCCCGTGCCCTTAAAAAACTGGCGGTTCACAACCTTTCCAACCTGACGCCGCATCCCCTGTATGTAATTTTGAACTATTCCCATCCGCCCGTTTTACAACGGCTGGCAAACCTGACGGCTTCGTAAAAACGCCTAATTTTTTGTTGCGCTGCATCCTTCGTTTCTTCATGGTGCGTTAAGTAGACATCACCACTCAGGATTTGCGAACCTCGAATTTGACGTTTTATACTTTGCCGTCCAAATCTGACTTTTTATGATTACATCAAACTTAAAAGGCTGAAGGGAAAAGTGCGAAGCCTGAAGAAGTTCGAGGCTCAAAGCTCAAAGGGAAAAGCTCAAAGGAGAGAAGCTGAAAATTATGGGCGGCAAGGGAGAAGATGGATGGTCCTTCCATCGCCCAGAGCCGCGGTGTTCGCAGAGAAAAAATCTCAGCGCCCCTGCGGGATAAAAAAATTATGGCCGGAAATTTTTGTCAGTGCGTAAAGCGGCACCTTCAACCTTATTCCTCCTACCTCCTACCTCCTACCTCCTACCCTAAACCTTCAATCTCTCTCCCAGTTCATTTTTCAACTGCATTCGGGCGCAGTTGTAACCCTCGTTGATCAACGTGTCTGCCTGGCGTCTTGAAAAATTGAGCAGGGAACGGAGGCCCAGCATGCGCCTTGGCGCCACCGTTAATATCCGGATGCCTTTTGCCGCAAGTTGAAGATGGGGCGAGTTCGGCAAGGGCGTGGTGCGGCAGCCGTTTTTCGCAGTCTCCTGCCATGGGGCATCCGGCAGGGCATTAACATAGGATCCGATAAGGAAATGTTCAAAAACAAGTTCCGCCACATCCCTGTGGCATCGGGGTTCGGGTACGGTAAACGCCCCCACCGGCGAGTGCAGCACCACCACAATTTCCCGGGCATTGGATTTCAGGGCTGGTGTGATGGGGGTGTTCACCATCAATCCGGCATCCCAAAAGGGGACATTATCAATATACTGCCACCCGAAAAGGCCGGGGATGGCGCTGGCCGCCATCAGGTGGTCAATTTTGATGGCTTGCTTGTCAAAATAGGTGATCTGGCCGGTATGCATGTTGAGCGCGGTGATATAAACTTGTGGCGTTGCCGCGGAAAGTGCGTCAAGGTCAATGTGGGCTTCAAGGAGTTTTCTTAACGGCCGTGTGTCCGACATGGGCGCAAAATGTGTCCGGCTTTTAAGCGAACGGAGCAGCAGCGGAACGGTGAGCCGGTACATCCGTTTCCGGCGGTACGTTTGCCAGAGCCGGGTCATGCTTTCCACAGACATGCCGGACCCATAGGCCGCCGCGTTAATGGCGCCCACGGAAGTTCCGCAGATCAAATCCGGCGTCCAGGCCATCTCCTGTAAAAATTTTATTATACCGACCTGGAAAGCGCCCCTTGCGCCGCCGCCGGATAGAACCAGTGCTTTTTTCATTTTTTGACTCCGGACCATTCGGGTAATTGTTGATTTAACCGTAGATTAAAGATTTTTCCCTGTCAATTCGGTTTCATGTCTTGCGCTTTGATTCCTGCGCTGAAAAGCAGGAAAACAAACCCGTGTTCAGGGCCACGGGATTTTCGCGCTGGATTATTTATTTTTTTTAAAAAAAAGCTTGACATGGATAACGCAGTGCGTCATAACAACCATAACGCATTGCGTTATAAATTTTTAAATACCGGCGGCACACAACACCAAACAATTTTCAGGAGGAAAAACCAATGGCCAAAAAAGCAGAAAAAAAAGCGGAAAAAAACAATGTGATCACAGCAAAAATCCAGAAAGTGTCTGAGACGGTGACCGGCAAAATCAAAGATATGAATGAAAAATATCTGGCCGAGACCGTTGAAAAAGGAAAAAAAGCATTCAAGGAAGCAAACGAAAAGTATGTCGCTAAAAATGTCGAGAAGGGCAAAGAAACCTTAAAGGAATACAATGAAAAATACATTGCCAAAAATATTGAAAAGGGCAAAGAGTATTTTGAGGGACCATACAAAAAATTCACTGAAACAGTTGATGATATATTGGCCAAAGGCCGGGATATAGAAAAAGACGCGCTGAAGAAGTTTGACGAAACCCTGACCCAGGGCAGAAAATTGATGTATAAAGTGCCCATGGTGGAAACCGTTGAAAAGAGAGTTTCCAAGGGACTGAGCGCGCTTCCGAACCTGGTGAATATGCCCAGCAAAGGCGAAATCGAGCAGCTGACCCTGGCCATGCAGACTCTGAACACCAATATTGAAACCCTGAAAAATCAAAAAACCGTTTAGTTTTTTGAGGGGGGCAGCGGCACCGGTTTCGGCGGTGCCGCTGCTTTATACAGGGTAATCGCACGTCTTTATTTAATTTATAACTATTTGAAATAAAAAAACATGGGCACTATGTAAATAACTTATTGAAAATATTAAATAAATCTAGGCTTTTCATTATTTGTATGTTAACCCCTTATATTATTAACAATATAAGGAGGTTAAAAATGGAACATCATGACTTTTCTATCGGCAACTATTTTTCCAATGTTGAAGACCCCAGAAAATACAACATTCAACACTCGCTTATCGGCATCATTACCATTACGATCTGCGCCTTGATCTGTGGTGCGCAAAACTGGGGAGATGTGGAGCAATATGGTAAATCCAAATATCAATGGCTTAAACAATTCCTGGCCCTGCCCAATGGTATCCCTTCTCATGACACCTTCGGCAGAGTATTTTCCATGCTTGACCCCCAACAATTCAAGGAGGCCTTTTTAAACTGGTCACAATCCATACTGACCTTAATCGGCCAGATTGCCATTGACGGCAAAACCCTGAGAGCATCCCATGATACCGCTGCAGGAAAAAGCGCTATTCATATGGTCAGTGCCTGGGCCGTGGAAAATGGCATTGTGCTCGGCCAGATCAAAACCGATGAAAAATCCAATGAAATAACGGCGATCCCGGAACTGATCAAACAACTCGAATTGCAGGGAACGGTCGTTTCGATTGATGCCATGGGGTGTCAGAAGGCGATTGCCAAACAAATTATCGAAAAAAAAGGCGACTATGTTTTGTCATTAAAAGGGAACCATTCTGCTCTTCATGACCAGGTGGCGCTCTTTTTTAAAGATCCCCAGAATTTGTCTGAATTTGATTGTTTTGCATCAACGGATGGAGATCACGGGCGTATTGAAATCAGACGTTATGCGACATGTGACACTATCGACTGGCTTCAGGGCAAAGAACACTGGGCCGGTTTGAAAACCATTACAAAAGTTGAGCGTGAACGGCATATTGATGGAAAGACCAGTCTCGAAACGTCATATTATATTTCCAGTCTTGGCCGGGATGTTCACAAAATTGCCCGCGCCATTCGCGGGCACTGGCACATTGAAAATAGCCTTCATTGGGTGCTTGATGTAACATTTGATGAAGACCGTTGTCGTGTGCGAAAAGACCATGCACCGGAAAATATGGCGATATTGCGACATATTGTTTTAAACATGATCAAACAGGAAAAATCTTTTAAAGGCAGCATTCAAAGGAAAAGACTTAAAGCCGCCTGGGAGAATGACTACTTGCTAAGGATTCTTAACTTGTGAAAAAGATATGCGTTCGCCCTGCTGCTTTATATTTAAATGATTGCAAATTCATCTGTTTTCAGTTAGCGTTTTCCTAATGCGCTGTTTCTCTTTTTTTTATTCTTTTAACTCTATGCTGTCATAGGAGGTCCCGATGTATACGATAAAGAAATATGCCAACGGTCGTTTTTACGATACTGAGACAAAAAATTACATCACCCGCGACCAGATTGCCGAGCTGATCAATTCAAAGAAAAAGATCGAGATTCTTGAAACAAAGTCCGGAAAAGACATTACCAGCGACGTGACCTCCCAGATTCAATCGAAAGCAGCAACGGCCGGCAAACGAAAAGCACCGAAAAAGACATCGAAAAAGACGTCGAAAAACGCCAAACAGGATACCGCCAGTTTTATTGTGGGGCTTTTTCGAAAAGGCGGCGACACCCTGACTGATTACGGTAAAAAATATGCGTCCATGTGGCAGGAAATGCTGACCCTTTCCAAAGAAGAAATCGACAAAGTGGTCAATATGCTGGTCAAGGACAAGAAAATTTCCGAATTTGAAGCCAAAAAATTGAAAACGGAAATACTGAAATACCGGGATAGCATTCAGTCCTGGATTACCAAGAACATTGATCACCGGATCAATGAGATTCTCGGCAGAATGAACCTTGCCAACCGGGATCAGGTGCTTGACCTGACCGCAAAGATCAAGTCACTGAACTCTAAAATTTCCAAGCTTGAAAAAAGCAAAG
The DNA here is from genome assembly GCA_963675805.2 of Desulfobacterales bacterium. Classification (GTDB taxonomy): domain Bacteria; phylum Desulfobacterota; class Desulfobacteria; order Desulfobacterales; family Desulfosalsimonadaceae; genus SURF-3. The sequence goes on from CAXXNU010000019.1 coordinate 695,460, forward strand.
CCACGGCCGGCGCCAAAAAAGCCACCCAAAAAAAAGCCGCATCCGGAACGAAAAAACAATAAGCCCGGCGGGTGGGTTGTGTTTTCAACACGGGCGGCGCCCGGCACAGAAATGAACGTCACCGCGCATTTGGTCATGATATGGGCCCTGCCCCGGTGAAACCGCTCCGGACACAGAAATAGCGAATGTTCAGAACAGGATGTTGGAGGGCGGAGAAATTGGCCGATCCCCTGTGATCAGTTACGAAAAATCAGTTGATCCGCTCGAGGATTTATTTTCCCGCCGCCTGATTTTTGTCATGGGCAAAGGCGGTGTCGGTAAGACGACAGTCGGTATTTCGCTGGCCGGCATTGCCGCGCAAAGGAACAAAAAAGTCCTTCTGGTGGAACTCGGGGACGCGGAAACCATTGGCCGCCTGTATTCGGGCCAGGCGCTTCCCCGGACGCCGGTTCCCCTTGCCTATGGCGTCCAGGGAGCCCGGGTGGATGCCCGGGCCGAACTGGAAGCCTATCTGCGCGCCCACATCCCTTCCAAATTTATTGCCGGCAAAATTTCCCGCAGCCGATTGTTTGATTATCTATTTCAAGCGGCCCCTGGGTTAAAAGAAATAATGAGCCTCGGCCGCTTGTGGAGATGGGAGCAGCAGGCCCTTCATCTTTCCGACGCACCGTTTGATCTGATCATCGTTGATGCGCCGGCCTCAGGTCATGCGGCAAGCCTTTTGAGGCTTCCTGATGCATTGATTAAAATGATCCGGGTCGGTCCTATGGTCAATCAGCTTCGCGGTCTTGAACATCTTCTCAAAGATCACCAGAAAACCGCCCTTGTGCTGGTCACCCTTCCCGAAGAGCTGCCGGTTAATGAGATGCTTGAACTGTATCATACAGCCCGGGATTCACTGGATATGGGGGTGGCGGCAAGCATCGTTAACAGTACCCAGCCGGTGGTTTTCAGCGCCCGGGAGATGGACCAGATTCACTCCATAAAAAAAATGCATCCTGACCCGCCCGCCGGAATTGAAGAGGCATGGGTGCGTTGTGCCCAAAGCGCCTGCCGCCAGCAACTGGCCCAGGAACGGCATATTCGGCGAATCCTTGACACCGTCCATTGTCCGGTAATGAAATTGCCGTTTTGTTTTACCAACGACATGACCCTTGAACAGATAGCCGAAATGTCTCTGACGCCGGTTTCGCTGGTTTCTAATTTGCAGGATTTCCTGCCTGAAGCGGACCCGAAGGGGAATCATTCATGACATCCCTGTCAGACCGCTTAAAAGATCCGAATGGACCTGAAATTATTATCTGTTGCGGGGCCGGCGGCGTCGGCAAAACCACCCTGTCCGCCGCATTGGGTCTGTCTGGCGCCATGGCCGGGAAAAAGACCGTGGTCCTGACCATTGATCCCGCAAAACGATTGGCCGACGCTTTGGGACTGAAGGGGTTTACCGCAGACGCCCAACCAGTGCCGCTGGAAAATTTTAATGTTCCCGGTGCATTTATCACACAGGCGTCCGGCCTCTACGCCATGATGCTGGATCCCAAAACAACATTTGATCAGCTGGTGGCGCAGTATGCGTCGCCGGATTTTCGGGAAAAAATTTTCAGTAACCGCTATTACCAGCACCTGTCCGCCAATATGGCCGGTTCCCACGAGTACATGGCCATGGAAAAGCTCTATGAGATTTTTAATGAGCACCAGTACGACCTGATTGTGCTGGACACCCCACCCAGTCGCCGGGCCCTCGATTTTCTGGAGGCGCCCCAGAAAATGCTGAATATTCTGGGGCATAATTTTTTTTTGAAGATGTTTAAACCTTATTTAAAAGCCGGTAAATGGGGAATCCGATTGATCAATATGCTGGCGTCTCCGGTTTTAAGGGCAATCAACAAGGTGGTGGGGCGGCAGGCCCTGGATGATTTTTCCAAATTCATGCAGCTGTGGGATGATATGATGTTCGACGGGTTCTCCCGTCGCGCCGCGTCGGTCAAGACATTGCTCGCCAGCGACAAAACACTGTTTCTGGCAGTTGCAACGCCCCAGCATCTGCCCCTGAACGAGGCGGTTTTTTTAAGTAAAACACTCGTGGAAAACCGGATGCCCTTTGGCGGATTTATCGTGAACCGGGTTCATGAAGCGGATTTCGCCCCGGAAAACAGGGAGATGAATCCGGCGGCAATTTTTGAAAATCCCATGTTTGATCCTGTCTTAAGCGATAAATTATTCCGGGTGTGTCAGAATATGCACAAAATGGCGCAAAGTGACCATCGTGTGGTCCGTCAGTTTGCCAACAGGGTGCGCAGTGAGAATTACGGCAGGCCTTTAGTGATGCTTACCGTGCCGTTTTCAGACGATGAAATCAAAAATTTAGATGATTTATACGGCGTTGCAGAAGCGCTGGGGGGAGAAGAGGCAAATTCAGGTGCCCATGTGCGGAACCGACCCCTCGGCACCTGAATCCTGATTTTTTTTGGGATATGTAAAGCGTCTATCTTTTTTGCGCTTATCCGTTTGCGCGTATTTGTTTGTATCTCTAATTGAAACCACTCAGTTCAGGTTTTAAACCACTGAGGGCACAGAGATCTGAGAGAAAAATTCTTGTCTTCTTTCCTCTGGAATCTCTGTGCCCTCAAGTGAGCTTTCTGAACCGGTGGTTTAATATTTTTTGCAGATTGCTGAGCTGCCCCATCCGGTTTAATTTATCAGGCGGAAGCCTGTTTGCCTTTTTTCTCTTTTTCTACGTCCTCTGTTTTTATATCTGCAAAACTTTCGTACTTGTTTTGATGGATCGTGCAGTACAGAGAGTCTGTTGCGGCCCGGTTGTGACACTGGGAACCGCTTCGGGTGATAGCTTTGCAGCGGATTGCCTGAATCGAGCCGCCCCGGGTTTCTTCTGAGGTGATTTCAGCGGTGTCCTTAAACCGGTCATTGATGATCAGCGGGTCTCTTTCAATCTGTCCGGCCCGGTACATGCCCAGGAGCATTTTGTATTCTTTTTCAAAATTATCAAGGATGGCCTTGGGATCATGAACGAGATTGGTGTCCGTGGCAATGCCCAGGGACACTTTGCCGTTGTAGCTGATAATGCTGATACCGAGCCCGAGTCCGCCGATACGGGGAACCCAGAACATGATATCTTTGATTTCCTTGCCGCAGAAGAAAAGGGGCTGGCGGGGGCCGGGAACATTGCTCATGACGCCGGTGGTTTTGTTGGCAAACATGGTGGCGGCAGTTTTGGCCAGTTTTGCCGAGGATACCCCCAGCGCGTTGAGGAGCGCATAGGCGACCGCGGCATCCGGTGCTTCTTTTAGATCGGAAATCCGCCGCTGAACCTCCCGGATGCGAAGGACCGGATCATCAATGTGTACCGGCAGGGCCACCAGTATCAGGCTAAACTGATTGCCCAGTTTGATCTCGCCGTCCAGGGGACGGATATTAACGGGCATGGCCACCCGGATATCCAGATCGCCCACCAGGTTGTTGGAGTGCTGGAGGTAGCGGCGAAGGGCGCCGGTGACCATTGAAACGAGAATATCATTGATGGTGGCGTTGAAATATTTGCCGATCATTTTAATGTCCGGCACCGGCAGGGGATCGCTGAAGGCAACACTTTTCCGGATTCCCAGTTCGCCTTTGAATACCGTTTTTTTGTCCGCCGGGAGCAGCATGATTTTGCTGATGACGGCAGTGGCATCAATGGCGTATTTGCTGACCAGTTTTACCCGGTCCACCACATGGGACGGATTGGAAATACTGGCTTCAATCTCCTTGGAGAGAAAATCTCCCATTTTCATCATGCGTTTTTTCGCCCGGTTGATTTTTTTAAATGCCTTTTCAAAGGGCGGGAAATACAGAGCGGATTCTTTTTCTCCCTTGAATTCAGTTCCGGTATTGGTCCATATGGCGTTGGGCTCAAGGTCCGCGGTAGAGAGCAGCACCCGGATCAGGGAAATGCCGTCTCCGATGCAGTGGTGGATGCGGATAAACAGAACAGAGCCGTCACCTTCAAAGCCTTCAATATAATGGGCCTGCCACAGAGGTTTGGTCGGGTCCAGAGGCGTAGCGGTCAAATCACTGATCAGTTCCTGCAGAATCGCTTTGTCCCCGGGCGCGGGAAGGGCGACCCGGTGGAGATGAGAGCGGATATCAAATTTGGGATCAATCTCCCATATGGCATTTCCCACTCCGCTCATCGGCCGGACAACCCGCTTTTTAAATCGTTCGTAGCATAACAACCGATTTTTCAGTGTTTCCACCAGCCGTTTAAAATCAAGGGGTTCATCAAACTGGAGAAAACCGGTAATCACCATCAGGTTGGTCGGGTGATCCATGTGAAGCCAGAAATTGTCAATACTTGACATGATTTCGACAGACTTTTTCATCATTTGCCTCCTTAGAAATGGTCATACGAGATAAAAACTATATTTACCAGAGCGCCGGAATGAATGCAAACCTAAAATTTGGCGGGTTCGCCGTCAAAGGGCAAAAAAGCTTGACACATATAACGCGCAACACCATATATAGATGAATCGGATGGCGCGCGGGTCGCTTGCGCCGATTTAACCGATAGAGGGGCGGCGCGTTTTATGAATGACCGCCTGATAATAAAAAAACAACAAGGATGTTGCAGGAAAATCTATGCATTTAATCAAAAAATATGCCAACCGGAAGCTCTATGACACCAAAGATAAGCGATACCTGACCATGGACCGCCTGGCGGAGCTGATCAAATCCGGGGCAGAAGTTTCCATCGTGGACAAGGAAACCGGAGATGATCTGACTTCTTCCATTGTTTCTCAGCTTCTGGCCAGGGAAGACGCGGACAATGACCGGGCTGTGCCGTCCAGCGTGTTGATGCAACTTTTGCGAAAAGGCCGGGGGACCCTTTTCGGGTATGGAAAAAAGTATGTTTCCCTCTGGCAAAGCGCGCTGACCATGTCCAAGGATGAAATAGAGAAACTGGTCAACAGCCTGGTAAAAGACAAGGAAATATCGGAATCAGAGGGAAAAAATTTAAAAAAAGAAATTATGGGGTTTGCCAACAATCTGAAAGCATGGATTATTGAAAATATCGACCTCCGGGTGTCTGAAGGCCTCAAAAGGATGAACCTCTCCTCCCGTGACCAGGTCAGTCAACTGACCCGGCGGGTGGATGCCCTTGCGCGTAAAGTCGAAGAACTTGAAGAGCAGAACCAGCAGAACCGGAAAGAAACTTAGTCGCCAGGTTCAGCTCAGGACCAATGGCCGTCGTTTTTGATCAGATTGATAACCCCGGCTTTTGACGGAATCGTTTCCGGCGGCGGGAAGAAAAATGAGATCACCGCCCAAACGCCGAAAAAGGCGATCAGTCCGCCGGCCAGCATCACCACCAGCCCTCCGGCACATCCGGTAATCGCACCGATGCCGATCAGGACCACGAGTCCGCCGATAATAAAAGCGATAATGCTGCCGGTAAATAGAAGTAACTGAAACATGTGAATTCCTTTTTAGACTTTAATTTTCATTCCAAATAGTTTATTCACGAGTACCGTGCAAAAACGTTTTGGTCCGCCATTCCAAGCTGCCTGAGCCAAAAATTCCGGAAAAAGGCAGCCCTGGAAACGAACAACGAACGGGAAGCGGATAAAGAGTGCAAGGCCTTTAGAAATTTTTTGGTGCGTGACAGCTTGTGGATACCATAAAATTTGTTTCACCTCAAGAAAAAACAGGTTTTTCACCACATTCCAGGCCCCGGAAGTGCAAGGATTAGGAAAAGAATGCAATTGTTTTGTAAAAAAAGCGGAAATCCGGGGCTTGTCATCTTGATCGGCACGGTGTGGCTGACATTGGCGGGTGTCTGGATGTTGCCCGGCGCGGAAGCCGGCGCGGAAACATTTTCCCGGAACACTCCGGTAGTGCAGGCCGTGCAAAAAATCAGTCCGGCAGTGGTGAACATCAGCTCCGAGTATGAGGTGCGGGACCGGGTCAATCCTTTTTTTCATTTTCCGGCGGATCCGTTTTTCCGGGATTTTTTTGATCCGGGGGTTGAAAGAAAGCGGACGCTTACCAGTCTTGGGTCCGGTGTTATTATTGACGGCGAGCGGGGGCTGATTCTGACCAACGAACATGTGGTCGTTAACACCGGCACCATTACGGTGATTTTAAATGACGGCCGGGAGTTTCAGGCTGACCTGGTCGGTGCGGACCCGCAGACGGATCTTGCGGTGCTTCGGATTGACGCCCGGGATCATCTACCGTCGATCGCCATGGGAGATTCCGCGGATCTGATGATTGGCGAGACCGTTATTGCCATTGGCAACCCGTTTGGTTTTTCAAACACCGTGACCACCGGGGTCATCAGTGCGGTCAATCGAAATGTCCGGGCGGAGGAGCGGGAACTCTACGATCTGATTCAAACGGATGCCTCCATTAATCCGGGCAACAGTGGCGGGCCCCTGCTTAACATCAACGGCGAACTCATCGGCATCAACACCGCCATTTATGCCAAAGCCGAAGGCATTAATTTTGCTATTCCTGTCAGCAAGGCCAAAAAAATCATATCCGACCTGATTGCCTACGGCGAGGTGAAACATGCCTGGATCGGGGTGACCATTCAGAATATTGACCAGCATCTGGCCCTTTACCTGAACCTGGCCCCCGACTCCGGCGTGGTGGTGAAATATGTGGAGCCTGACAGTCCGGCTGCGGAATCCGGTGTCCGGGAAGGGGACATCCTCACCCGTATGGGAAATTTTAATTTAGGCTCGGTGCGGGATTTTGAAATGAGGATGCGTTCCGTGGCAAAGGGTGAAACACTCGAATTGACCCTGATGCGCGACGGGCGCGAGATGGCTGTCACGGTCCGGGCCACGGATTTTCCCGAGCGTCTCGCCGCAACACTTGCCTGGCGTCTTCTGGGGGTCAAGGTTGGGGACATTGATCGTCAGGACCGGCTGCAGCACAATGTTCGAGCACCGTCCGGCGCAATCATCCGGGAAATAGACAAACATTCGGCTCTGGCAAACATCAATGCCCGGCCCGGCGACGTGATCCGCAAGATTGACGACATCACCGTGGACACGGTGGAAGATTTTAAAAAGGCCATCGTCAAATACCGCTGGAAGGAATCCATTGTAATTCTTTTGCAGCGGGGGGATACCGGATATTACATTACAATACAATTATAACGGAGCGTTCAAATGGGGTTTTTCAGCTTTCTGGGAGGTAAATCGCCGGAGGAAATAGAACTGGCCGGGGATAAATTTTTGAAGGCCGGCGAATATGGTGTGGCAAAGCTCGAATATGAAAAAGCCGCCCAAAAAGCCCAGAGCCGGTTTCCTGAAAAAGAATCCCTTATCGCCCGGCTCCATCAAAAAATTACCGACGCAAAAGAATTTCTGGCAACCGCTCATATTGCCAACAGCCAGGAACTGATGGCCGCCGGCAACGATAAAGACGCGCTGGATCTTTTGCACCTGGCCCTCGAACTGACCGGCGAGGACCAGAAGAAAGAAGCGATTCAAAACCTGATCCATGCCCACGCTGCACATTCAGGCCAGGCTGCGCATAGAAAAGAACCGGCCGGGATGGCATCCTCTGATCTGGATGAAGGCGATGATCTGGATGACGATTATTTTTTTGTTCTCATCAATGCCCTGCCTGAAGATATCCGGGCTGCCTACCAGGGATACAGCCCGGCTTTCAGGCAGGGGTATGTGGCCTTGAATAATGGCGAGTTTGAAACCGCTGCGACGCAATTGTCTCTGGCCATGAGTTTGCCTGAGCCGGATCAGCCGCTGATTCCTCTGGAACTTGCCACGGCCCTGGTGCATCTGGATCAGCATGACCGGGCTCGCCACCTCCTTGAGACCTTTATTTCTGAAAATTCCGAAGACATCCGCGCGTATCAGACCCTTTGTGATATTTACTGGATGACAGAAGATTTTGACGCGGCCATGAATCTGATTGAAAATTGTCCCGCGCAGATCAGGGACACTTTTCCGATCAAAATGCTGTTGGGGGAAACTTTTTATCAGATGGGACAATATTCAGCGGCAAAGGATCTGTTTGCAGCCGTGGAAAAAACAGTCGGTGAGAATGAACTGGTCAGCCGTGCTCTGGCCAGGGCATGGGAGGCCATGGGGGAAACGGAAACCGCCCGGGATATCTATGCCCGGATTTTAAACGGATGCGCCCGTTGCGGGGTCCGCCTGGATCCGTTTATCCGGCAGCGATACGCGGAACTCTGTTTTGCCTGCGGCGAAAGGTCCGAGAGGCTTTTGAACCTTTATCTATCCATTATACAGGACGATCCGGATAATAAAGAATCTCATTATGAGAGGGTTTACGAACTGTATACAGCGTTGGGGGAACAGGCGGAAGCCGCCAGATATAAACGCCTGATGGATTAACATGCAGTTGCCCGAATCATCACTTCTCGACTCTCTTGTGTGCAAAAATCATCTGGACCGCTGCGGGTTTTTCCGGTTTGTTTTTTTTGACGGCATGCTGTTTGGTTCGGATCAAAAATGGTGGGGGAAAAAAGGACGTCGCCGTTTTCCCCACGAAGGATTGGATCTCTGTTTTTTTGAAGATCACCGCGGAAACAGCTTTCGCCTTGATGCGTCCGTCTCAGTGCCCATGCTCTATGATGGCCGGGTAGAGCATATTACGGATGATTTTTTGGGAAAGACCGTCATTTCAAGTCATGTGATCGATGCCCGCGTTTCCGTTGACAATGACCGGGCCGGAACAGGCAAGATATCGGTGTTATCTCTGTACGGTCATCTGCGTTTGGATAAGGAACTGAGGATCGGGGATGCCATCAAACAGGATGAGATTTTTGCATCTATCGCCGCCATTGACAATCCTAAAAAAAAGCTTCTGCCTCATCTTCACATTTCCCTGGCGCGGCCGGAAATGCTTCCGCCGGCCCATCAGATTGAATGGGCACTGCTGAACACGGCCGACCGGTCTGTTTTTATGAATCCTTTTGACGCATTGCGGCCGGCGTACCGGGTAACAGCCTATGGCGAGGCCCTGAATCTGTCTCAAAAATTTGTGCCATGCTCACAGCTAACGGCCCCGGCCTCTTTTACCTGAAACCGTCAACCGTTTATTGAGGAATACCCATGGAAACCAGAATTATTTCAGTCGCCGGACAGGCCATTGACATTCTGGCCGGAAACTGGCCGATGGTGCCGGATAAATCCACCCTGATATTCGTTCATGGCGCCGCATTATCCAAAAGCCTCTGGACCGCCCAGGTGGAGGGACTTTCGGATGCGGCAAATACTCTTGCCATTGACTTGCCCGGCCGCAACGGGTCCAGCGCAGGCAGTGGTGACATATCATCGGCCGGAGATATCATTGCCGATTATGCGGCATCGGTCAGGGCGCTGGTCGATCATTTAACAATTCAAGCGCCGGTACTTTGCGGATTAAGCATGGGCGGTGCCGTGGTTCAGTCCCTGCTGATCAATCATCCGGATGCATTTAAGGCAGCAGTGCTTATGAATACGGGCGCGCGCCTGAAAGTGATGCCGCTCATTTTTGAGAGCATTCAAAAAGATTACACCCAGCATCTCGATCTTGTGGTTGACTTTGCGGTATCAAAAAAAAGCGACAAGAAAACAATCAGAAACCGGATGGATACCATCGCTGTTTCCGATCCCGCGGTGGCGCTCACAGATTTTACTGCATGTGACCGGTTTGATGCGATGGGCGGATTGGAAGGGATCACGGCCAGGGTGCTCGTGGTGGCCGGCAAGGAGGACAATATTACGCCGTTGAAATACAGTGAATTTCTTCATCAGCATATTGCGGATTCGGAACTGATTGTCTTAGAGCATGCCGGCCATCTGTCTGTTCTCGAACAACCGGATCAGGTGAATCAGATTTTGCGGGAGTTCGTTTTGAATAAAGCGCTGCGGGTCTGATGGTGTGCCGGGGCCTCACGATTTGTTCAGAACAGGGTAGCGGACAAGGCGTGCGTGAGGAAAACCCGATGAATCTCCTTGAAAATCGGTTCAACCTCTGGTAACGTTCTTTGGATAATTTCCATTCATGTCTAATATGAGGATGTCTCAGGAAGAAGACATCGGTATAATGAAGATGCCGGCCCCTGGAAAAGGAACACGGGGAGGCCGCCATCCTGAACCGGAACAGGGCTGAAATTATGATAAACGTTGGAATTGTAGGCGCAACCGGTTATGCGGGCGCGGAACTGGTCCGGATTCTTGCGGGGCATCCGGATGTTCAACTCTCTGTTCTCACCTCCCGCCAGTACGCCGGCCGGCCGTTTGAGTCGGTGTATCCGTCCATGCGAGGGCGGATCGGTCTTGACTGCGAATCCTATGATACCGATCAAGTCTGCGACCGAGCCGATGTCATTTTCATGGCGCTTCCACACAAACTGCCCATGGCTTTTGTGCCGGATCTCATAGAAAAAGGCAAAAAAGTAATCGATCTGTCCGCGGACTTTCGGTTTTCCGACCCGATTGCTTACGAATCCGCTTATCAGCCGCATACGGCAAAGGATATGTTGTCGCGCGCTGTGTATGGGCTTAGCGAAGTGTTCGGGGACCGGATTAAAACCGCCGAACTCATCGGCAACCCGGGATGTTACGCCACATGCATTCTGCTGCCCCTGTATCCCTTGATAAAAGCCGGCCTGATTGATGTCTCGACCCTTATTGCGGATGCCAAATCCGGTGCCAGCGGGGCGGGACGTTCCCTTTCCCTGACCACCCATGTTTGCGAAATAACCGAATCTTTTAAAGCCTACAAAGTCACCGGTCATCGCCATAAACCCGAGATGGATGAAATTCTGACAGGGGCCGCTGGAAGTCCCGTGGATCTAACGTTTATCCCCCATTTGCTGCCCATGTCCCGGGGAATGGAGGCGACCATTTATGCCGGTTTGAAGGTCAATACAACCGCTGAAGATATTTACACCTGCCTTTCTGATTTTTATGCCAGCTGCCCATTTATACGGCTCTGGGATCATGGAACAGCCACGGATACGGCCAATGTTCGCGGTACCAATTTTTGCGATATCGGATTTGTGGTTGAAAAAAATAAAAACCGGGTCATTTTGATGTCAGTTATTGATAATCTGGTCAAAGGCGCGGCTGGTCAGGCGGTACAGAATATGAATATCATGCTGGGTCTGGATGAAACCGCCGGCTTCTCCGCCATTCCCTATCCGGTTTGAAAAACCCGTCCACAGCAAAAGGAAAGGTATTGTGAAAACAACCCAGGTATCTGTATTTATTGAAAACCGGTCCGGTCGACTGGCAAAGATCACCACGGCGTTGGGCAATGCAGGCGTTAATATCCGGGCCATGTCGCTGGCGGATACATCGGATTTCGGTATTTTGCGGCTGATTGTCAGTGATGCCGCCAAAGCTGCGGAAACCCTCAAGGATCACGGGTTCACCGTGCGGGTGTCTGAGGTGATTGCCGTTGCGATTCCGGATGTGCCGGGGGCTCTGGGCAACCTTCTGTCCCTGATGGAGCTTGCCGGATTAAACGTCGAATACATGTATGCCTTTGTGGAAAAAAATATGGACCAGGCCATTATTATTTTTCGGTTTGACGATACGGAAAAAGCCATAGAAACCCTTATGGAAAATGATATCCGTGTCATTGAAGAACGCGCGTTGCTGACCATGTGAGAGAAACATAATTAATCCGGCGACAAAAAGAAGGAGGGACTGATGGTGAAACGATTTTTGATTGTAATGGGTGTGTGTGTGGCGATGCTGATATCCGCCTCAATGTTTTATGCGAATCCGGTATTCGCGGAGCCCGAAGCGTACCATGTGGGATGCGCGTTTGCCGTGACCGGTAAAGCCTCCTGGCTGGGGGAACCGGAACGGAACACCGTGCTGATGATTGCCAAACAGATCAATGATGCGGGCGGGATCAACGGGCATCCCCTGGTTTTGCACATCGAAGACACCCAGGGAGACAATACCCGTGCGGTGAACGCGATGAAAAAACTAATAAAAAAAGACAAGGTTTGCGCCATCATCGGCCCCTCCCGAAGCGGTACCTCCATGGCTGCCGTGCCGGTGGTCACCCAGTCGGAGATTCCCATGATTTCCTGTGCGTCTGCGGCTGTGATCACTACCCCGGTGGAACAACGCAAATGGGTTTTCAAGGTCGGTCCGGACGACAGTGACGCGGCCCGGAATATATTCGCCCACATGAATGCGCACGACATCAGCCAGGTGGGTATTTTAACGGGCACCACCGGCTTTGGTGCGGCCGGGCGGGAACAGTTGAAAGAACTTGCCAAAGATTACGGTATCGAGATTATCGCCGATGAAACCTACAACCCAACGGATACGGACATGACCGCCCAGCTCATCAGTATTCGTAAAACCGGGGCCCAGGCAGTGATCAACTGGTCGATTGTGCCGGCCCAGTCCATTGTTTCGAAAAATATGCAGCAACTCAAAATGACCATTCCCCTTTACCAGAGTCATGGATTTGCCAATATCAAATATGCCGAGGCAGCCGGTGACTCCGCTGAAGGCTGCATTTTTCCGGCCGGAAGAATCATGGCCGTGGATACCCTGGCGGATGATCATCCTCAGAAAAAAGTCCTCAAAGAATACAAACAGGCGTATGAGGCTACCTATAATGACCATGTCAGCACCTTTGGGGGACATGCCTATGATGCCCTGTGGATCGTTGTGAATGCGCTGAAAAAGGTCGGCGCAGACCCCGCAAAAATTCGGGATGAACTTGAAAAAACCACCTTTGTCGGCGTGGGCGGCGTATTTGAATACTCGGAAACAGACCATTGCGGACTGGACAAGGATGATTTTGCCATGCTGACGGTAAAAGACGGTAATTTTGTGGTATTGAACGACTGATACCCATCGCTATTTATTTTATTTGCATTAAATTAAATATCTTATCCGCTGGTGACGGGTATGTAACCGTCACCAGCGGATAAGTTTTATTTGTTTGGGCTTAACAGGCAGATGATATGAATCATACGGACGGCGGTCTTGTTGATGTGCTCCAGTTTCTGATCATGGGCGTTCAGAGGGGCAGCATTTATGCCATGGTCGCCATGGGCTTCAACATGATCTACAATGCCACCGGAATCATCAATTTCGCCCAGGGGGAATTTGTGGTCCTGGGGGGCCTCATGATGGTGACCCTGACAATGGCATTTAATCTTTCGATTGTGTTCGCCTTTATCCTGAGCGTGATTTTTGTGATGATTGCCGGCATTCTGATGGAGCGCCTGACCATTAACCCGGTCAAACAGCCCTCGGTTCTGCGGCTGATTATCATCACCATTGCGGTGTCGATTATTATCAAAGGCGCGGCCATGTGTTTCTGGGGAAAAGGGTCCCACTACATGCGCCATTTTTCCAGCGACACCTCCCTTGATTTTTTCGGTGCCACGATTCTGCCGCAGACCTTGTGGATCTTTTTGATTTTGTTTTTTGTGGTGGTGGCGTACATCGTTTTTTTTAATTTTACCATGACCGGAAAATGTATGCGCGCCTGTGCCATCAACCGGGATGCGGCGCGGCTGGCCGGCATTAACGATCGAAAAATGGTGATGCTGTCATTTGCGTTGTCCGCGGCAATCGGCGCGATTGCCGGAATTATTATTACGCCGATCATTCAGATGGATTATGCACGCGGGGCCATGCTGGGGCTTAAGGGTTTCGGGGCTGCCGTACTGGGCGGGCTTGGCAACAGCATGGGGGCGGTGGTGGCCGGGGTGCTGCTGGGGGTGCTTGAAGCCCTGGGTGCGGGATATATTTCATCCCATTATATGGATGCCATCGCTCTGGTCATTTTGTTGTTTGTTTTGTTTATCCGTCCCAGCGGCATTTTTGGAAGTTCGGAAGCCATGAGGTTAAAAGAATTCTGATATGAAAGGCAGAAACAGCGCCGGTTTTTTAGCTCTTATCGTTGCCATCATTGTCACGCCTTCTCTGGTGACAAATGATTACTATTTAGGCACCCTGATATTTGCGGCTTTCAACTGCCTGGCCTGCGTGGGCCTCTGCCTGCTCATGGGATATGCGGGCCAGATTTCCATTGGTCATGGCGCGTTTGTGGCTATCGGGGCCTATACCTCCGGCATCCTCACCGCGAAACTGGCCTGGTCACCCTGGCTTGCCATGGTGTGCGCGGTTTTGATTGTCATTGTCATCGCGTTTTGCCTGGGCATTCCGGCGCTGCGGCTCAAGGGCCATTATCTGGCCATGGCCACTTTAGGATTTGCGTCCATTGTCCATATTGTGTCAGTGGCCGCCATTGATCTGACCGGCGGACCTGCCGGCATCGTCGGCATTCCCCGCCTTGATCTTTTTGGGTATGCGCTTAATTCCGAAAAACAGTATTTTTATTTCAGCTGGAGCATTGTTGCCATCGGCGTCTACCTCGCGTTTAATTTGATTAATTCACGGGTGGGACGCGGACTTCGGGCCATTCATGGCAGTGAGGACGCGGCGGCATCCCTGGGGATCAGCATCACTGCCTATAAAGTGCAGGTGTTTATCCTGAGTGCCGTTTTTGCATCGGTGAGCGGCAGTTTGTACGCCCATTATGTTAATTACATTGATCCCGGGCCGTTTGACGTTTCCCATTCCGTGCTGCTGGTCACGATGGTGGCCGTGGGAGGACTTCATAATATCTGGGGCGCGTTTATCGGTGCTGTCGCCCTTTCTTTGCTGCCTGAAATTCTTTCTTTTCTGTCTGATTATCTTTTGGTGGTGGGGATTCATTATCAGCCGGATTATGATACCCTTGTTTATGGGGGCATTCTTCTGATTATCATGCTGTTTCTGCCGGAGGGAATTTTTGCGGGCATCAGCAATTCCGTGGGAGCGGTGGCTTCTTCTGTCAGAAAACTCGCAGGGAAAAAAGACGATGGCCTCGGATAATATTCTTGAACTGAACCGGCTGCAAAAGTGTTTTGGGGGCGTGGTGGCGGTTTCCGACCTGTCTCTGCTTGTGAATAAGGGTGCCATCACTTCCCTGATCGGTCCCAATGGGGCCGGCAAAACCACCATATTCAACTTGATCACCGGATTTTTAGAACCCACATCCGGACATGTCCGGTTTGCCGGAAGACGCCTGAGCAAAATGAGGCCCCACCGTATTGCGGCGGCCGGCATTGGCCGGACGTTTCAAAATGTGCAGATTTTTTCGCAGATGAGTGTGCTTGAAAATATCATGGTGGGTCGGCATCTGCGTTCCCGGGCGGGCATTTTTTATTCTGCTGCCCTGCCGCCGTTTTTGCGGAAAGAAGAAAAAAAAATCCGGCAAGCCGCTGAAAAACAGCTTCATTTTTTGGGCCTTGCCGAACAGGCACACCTACCGGCCGGCAGCCTCCCGCTCGGCAGTCAGCGCATGCTGGAGATCGCAAGAGCCATGGCTTTGGAGCCAAAACTTCTGCTTCTGGATGAACCGGCATCCGGTCTCAATGCCAGGGAAACAATTGCCATGGGGGAGCTGATAGAAAAAATCAGACAGATGAATATTTCGGTGCTCCTGGTGGAGCATGATATGGATCTGGTGATGGAAATTTCCGACCGCGTGGCCGTCATTAATTTTGGCCGTCTGATTGCCAAAGGAACGCCGGCCGAGATTCAGGCAAATGAGGATGTCATTGCGGCCTATCTGGGAGAGTAAAATTAATTTTTTTTAGAAATTAACGATATGCCTCTATTTTTTTAGGCCTGTTTGAGATTTTTTAAAAGTTTCGTGTTAAAAAAATTATGCTCCGTCTTCAAAACGTCAACAGTTATTACGGACTGATACATATCCTGAAAAATGTATCCATGCATGTGAGCGAAGGTGAGATTGTTGCCCTGCTCGGGGCCAACGGCGCCGGCAAAACAACCACCCTGCGGACCATCAGCGGTTTGCAGCCGGTGGCTGACGGCCTTATTTATTTTGACGGCCAGGATATCACCGGCGCGAGCCCGGAAAAACTCGTGGGTATGGGTATTGCCCATGTGCCCGAGGGCCGGCAGCTTTTCCGGTCCATGTCGGTTTATGACAATCTGGAACTCGGCGGATACCTGATATTCAAGCATTACGGCAGAAAACAGTTGAAATCGGATATTGAAGAAATTTTTGTACGGTTTCCGATTTTAAAGGAGCGCCGCGGTCAGTATGCCGGCACCCTGAGCGGTGGAGAACAGCAGATGCTGGCCATTGCCATGGCACTCATGTCCCGTCCCCGCCTGCTGCTTCTGGATGAACCGTCCATGGGACTGGCGCCGCTGATTATCAAGGATATTTTTCATCTGATCGCAACGCTTCAGGCGGACCGGAAACTGACGGTGCTGTTGATTGAGCAGAATGCCGGCGCGGCGTTAAAAATAGCCGACAGAGGGTATGTGATTGAAACGGGTAAAATTGTGCTGGAAGAAGATGCCTCCCGGCTGATGACCAATCAGGAGGTCAAGCGGGCCTACCTGGGGCGGGAACAGAAGGAGATATGGGAGTGATCAGTTGAAAGCCCGAAGCTGAAAGCTGAAGGCTGAAAGTCCACGGTTAAAAGCGCAACGTATTGTTATTTAATCTCTTAGATAACAAGGAAAAAATATGGAATTCTGGGATAAAAAAATTGAATGCATGAGCCGGGATGAAATCGCGCAGATTCAGCTCGAAAAACTCCAGGCAACCCTGAACCGGGTATATAAAAATGTCCGGCATTACCGGAAGATTTTCCGGGATCAGGATTTCATGCCCGAAGACCTTCGCTCTTTTTCCGATTTTACCCGACTGCCGTTTATCACCCGGCGAGATCTCTCCCTGAATTACCCCTATGATATGTTTGCCGTGCCCTTACGGGAGGTGGTGCGCCTTCACACGGCATCCATCAATTTTGAGGATCCCATCGTAATCGGGTTTACAGAAAATGATATCAGTTCCTGGGCCGAGCTCATGGCCCGGAATTTTACCGCCGTCGGCATCAGCAAGGATGATGTGGTTCAGATCGCGTTGAATTTCGGCATTACCACCGGCCCGTTCGGGGTCCAGGTGGGGGCGGAAAAAATCGGCGCCTCCGTGATTCCCATGTCAGCGGGCAAGTTGTCCGCCCAGATTAAAATCATGCGGGATTTCCGAACCACGGTCCTGGTTTCCACTCCCACGCTGGCCCTCGGCCTGGTGCGCGAAATGGAGGAAATCAACATGGATCCCCGCACCCTTTCCCTGAAATACGGGGTGTTTGGTTCCGAACCCTGGTCCGAAGAAACCCGGGATGTGCTGGAGCGGAAAATGCACATCACAGCCACCGACACTTATGGCATGACGGAATTGTTCGGCCCGGGGGTGGCCTGGGAATGTCCCCAAAAAAACGGGTTGCATATTGCGGAAGATCATTTTATTCCTGAGATCATTGATCCGGTGACGCTGGCGCCGCTTCCTGAGGGATCCGAAGGCGAACTGGTGCTGACGTCTATTTCTAAAGAGGCGTTTCCTCTGATCCGTTTCAGGACCGGGGATGTCAGCCGCATTGATTATGCGCCCTGTGCCTGCGGCAGAACCCATTGCCGGATTTCCAGGATCTTTGAACGTTGCGACGATGTCATCATTGTTCGCGGGATGGCGGTTTCCCCGGAACAGATCGGACAGGTGCTGTCACGGGTCAGCGGCGGTATGCCGGTGTTTCAGATTGCGGTGGAGCGCACAGATGGCCTGGACCAGATGACCGTTTCCATTGAAATTTCAGATCTCAATTTTTTTGATGAGATGCGGAAGCAGCGGCGCTTTGTTGAAAAACTGCACCGGGAATTATCGGAACTGCTGGGCTGGGAAGTGACCGTGCGTCTTGTGGAACCCGGCACCTTTGATCCCTCAAAACGAGTGCTGGACAGACGAACGTTTCAATAACCCGGACCCATGTTTGGATGAATAAACGAGATAGCTGATTTTACCTTGAGCCGGCCAGTCCGCTCGAGGTGGTAGCATTTTCCAATTAATTACATTTTTAACCGATTAACTTTTGAAAAGGAGATCTTAAAATGACAGCAAAACTGATTAAAGGGACGGAAATTCGGGAAGAAATTCTTGAAGAAATCACCCAGGAAGTAAAGGAAATCAAAGAAAAACATGGTGTGGTACCAGGACTTGTCACCATTCTGGTGGGTGAAAATCCGGCATCGATATCCTATGTGACGCTGAAGATTAAAACCGCCCATCGCGTGGGATTCCATGAAATTCAGGACAACCAGTCTCCGGATATCTCCGAAGAAGATCTGCTGGCCCTGATTGATAAATACAACAAAGACGATTCCATTAACGGGATTCTGGTGCAGCTGCCTCTGCCCAAACACATTGACGAGAAAAAAGTGCTGAATGCCATTGACCCGGACAAGGATGTGGATGGATTTCATCCGGTGAACGTCGGCCGGCTGATGATCGGCGGGGCAGAAGTGAAATTTCCGCCATGTACGCCGTTCGGTATTCAGGAAATGATTGTCCGGGCCGGTGTTGAAACCAGCGGTGCGGAAGTTGTGGTGGTCGGTCGTTCCAATATCGTCGGCAAACCCATTGCCAACATGATGGTGCAGAAAGGCCCGGGCGCCAATTCCACCGTGACCATCGTGCACACCCGGACCAAGGACCTGGCCGCTCATTGCAAGCGGGCCGATATTTTGATTGTGGCAGCCGGTGTGCCGGATCTTGTAAAACCCGAATGGATTAAACCGGGTGCCTGTGTGATCGATGTGGGCGTCAACCGCGTGGGCGAGAAGATCAGCGAAAAAACCGGCAAAAAAATTGCGATTTTAAAAGGCGATGTGGATTTTGATGCAGCCAAGGAAATTGCCGGGTACATTACACCAGTGCCGGGCGGTGTCGGTCCCATGACCATTACCATGCTCATGCTCAATACCTTAAAATCCCTGAAATTTAAACTCGGATTGATGTAATTGCAAAAAGTCGGATTTTGACAGAGCCGTCAAGATTAAGCAAAAAGCCGTGTCGTCGGACACGGCTTTTTGTTTTTACCTCTTATGGCCAATTGCTTTTTTTTGAATCAGTGCTTAGCATGTTGTGTAATTTTTTCTATCAGTTAATGTCATCTTGACAGTCCTTTTACAAAAATGATATTTTAACAGATAGTAATAGGCGTCGTTGTTTTTAACCGATTGAATTGAGTCTGAAAAAATCGTTTATGCGTGAAAGATTAACATTTCTGGTGTATGATGAAGGCGGCACATTTGTCCGTCTGAAGCTGTTTTCTAAGAAGTTGATCCGCCTTTTCTGCGTTTTCGGTATACTTTTGATTGTCTTTCTGGGGTTTCTTTTTGTCGATTACGCGTTTCTTAAATACGCCAATTATCAGTCCCGGGATCTGCGAGATGAATTACGCATTCTGAGGGCGGATTTAAAAGACCGCAACGAGCAGATAGAGGCCTTTTATACCAAAATTGATGCACTTCAGCTGAAATTAATCAAATTAAACCAGTTGGAGCAGGAAATCCGTTCTTACACGGGTTTGAAGAACTCCGCGAATGACACGGGGGACTATGGCGTCGGTGGAATATTTTCCGAAGAGTCCGGAACAGATGTATGTACAGCGGAATTTTACAATAGATTTCTTGAAAATATGGAGCAGGACGTTAATCTCCTGGACCGCCGGCTGAGCGATCAATCAGAAGAATTCCATATGCTGTGGGAAACCCTGAAAGAAATCAAAGCGATTCAGCAGGTGACCCCCTCCATGCGGCCGATAGACGGTGGATGGATTTCTTCCAAATTCGGGTTTCGCAAGTCTCCGTTCTCAGACAAACAGGAATTTCACGCCGGCGTGGATATTGCCGCTCATAAAGGGACGCCGGTGATGGCAACAGCCAACGGCACGGTCATATTCTCCGGTCATCGTGGAACCTACGGTAAGGTGGTGTATATTGATCACGGATTCGGTATTATGACCCGGTATGCCCACCTGGACCGATGCCATGCTAAGAAAGGTCAGAAGGTCAGTCGCGGAGATGTGATTGGCGAGGTCGGCAGCACCGGCAAAAGCACGGGCCCGCATCTCCATTACGAAGTCCGGTTGAATGATATTCCGGTGAATGCTGAAAAATATATGTCTGAATATCTGGCCCAAAAAGATCCGTCGTAACAAGCGTTCCCCGCCTGTTTTTCCCCACATTCCATTTTGAAATGGCTTATCACAAAATTGTGGTGTATCCGGATTTTACGGACTTTCGAATGAGGAATTCATCAACGGTTCATCAAAGACCTGCGCCGGATACAACCGGCATATAATACTTAACAAGGATGTTTTTGATAATGGGTTTAGAAGCAGTTAATAATTTTCTCTTAAAAATTTTCGGCAGCAAGAATGAGCGACTCATCAAGGGATATCTGCCGGTGGTGGAGGCCATCAACGCCCTGGAATCCGACATTCGGGCTTTAAGCGATGAGGCCCTTACCGGTCAGACCGGGAAACTGAAATCACGGCTGGCATCCGGTGAGAGCCTGGATGCTCTGTTGCCGGAGGCTTTTGCCACAGTTCGGGAAGCCACCTGGCGCACATTGGGCATGCGCCATTTTGACGTGCAGCTTATCGGCGGCATGGTGCTTCATGAAGGCAATATTGCCGAGATGAAGACCGGTGAAGGAAAAACCCTGGTGGCCCCCCTGGCCGCCTATCTGAATTCGCTTTCCGGCAAAGGCGTGCATGTGATTACCGTCAACGATTACCTGGCCCGGCGGGACGCGGAATGGATGGGAAAAGTGTTTTCTTTTTTGGGGCTTTCGGTGGGGACCATTCTGCATGGAATGGATGATGCCCAGCGCAAGCAGTCGTACCGCTGCGATGTGATCTACGGAACAAACAATGAATTCGGATTTGATTACCTCCGGGACAACATGAAGTTTGACAAGGAATCTCTGGTTCAGCGGGCGCTTCATTTTGCCGTAGTGGATGAGGTGGACAGCATCCTGATCGATGAAGCCCGGACCCCGCTGATTATTTCCGGGCCGGCGGAGAAATCTACGCACCTGTATTATGAAGTGAATAATATTGTACCGCATCTCAAAAATGAATCGCACTTTACAGTGGATGAAAAGGCGAAATCCGTAACGCTTACGGAAGAGGGGGTGGCGTGCGCGGAGAAACTGTTAAATGTGGACAACCTCTATGATACGAAAAATATCGATCTGCTGCACCATGTGAATCAGGCCCTCAAAGCCCATGTGATCTTCACCCGGGATGTGGATTATATTGTGAAAGAGGGCGAAGTGATTATTGTGGACGAATTTACCGGCCGACTCATGCCCGGCCGACGCTACAGTGAAGGGCTGCACCAGGCATTGGAAGCCAAGGAAAAGGTTAAAATTGAAAATGAAAACCAGACCCTTGCCACCATCACTTTTCAGAATTATTTCCGGATGTATGACAAGCTGAGCGGCATGACCGGTACCGCGGAGACCGAAGCCGCGGAGTTTGCCAAAATTTACAATCTCGGCGTGGTGGTGGTCCCCACCAACAAACCCATGATACGGACAGATTTTCCGGATGTGATTTATCGCACCCGGCGGGAAAAATTTGAAGCGGTGCTGGATGAAATTGTCGAATGCCACAAAACCGGTCAGCCCGTGCTGGTGGGTACGGTGAACATTGATGTGTCTGAAGATGTGAGCCGGAAATTGACCAAAAGAGGGGTGCGGCACAATGTGTTGAATGCCAAGAATCATGAAGGTGAAGCAGAAATTATTGCCAATGCCGGCCAACGGAAGGCAGTGACCATTTCAACCAACATGGCGGGCCGGGGAACGGATATTGTGCTGGGAGAAGGGGTCACGGACCTGGGCGGTCTCCACATCATTGGCACCGAGCGCCATGAAAGCCGGCGGATCGACAATCAGCTCCGGGGGCGTTCCGGCCGGCAGGGCGATCCCGGATCTTCGCGGTTTTACCTGTCCCTGGAAGATGACCTGCTTCGGATTTTCGGCGGGGAACGCATTTCAGGGATTATGGCACGCCTCGGCATGCAGGAGGGAGAGCCCATTGAACACAAAATGATTTCCCGGGCCATTGAAAACGCCCAGAGCAAGGTGGAAGGCCATAATTTTAATATCCGCAAGCAGCTTCTGGAATATGACGATGTTATGAATCAGCAGCGGGAAGTCATTTATCAGCAGCGCCGGGAGGTCATTACCAGCGAGAACCTCCGGCCGGCCATTGATGACATGATCGAAGAAATTTCCGATGAGATCGTATCCATGGTTGCCCTTGAGAAAATGCCGCCCCGGGAATGGGATCTTAAAGGCCTTTCAGATTCAGTGTTTGCCCAGTTTAATTTCCGGATGAATTTAAACGGGAAAAATGCGTCTGCCATCGAGGATCTCACCGCTGAAGCACTGGTTCAGAAAATCTGTGACACTGCCACGTCCATTTACGATCATAAGGAACAAACCATTGGGGCCGCGGATTTCCGGAATATTGAGCGGATCATCATGCTTCAGACCATGGACAATTTGTGGAAGGATCATCTCTTGTCCATGGATCATTTGAAAGAAGGCATCGGTCTCCGGAGTTACGCCCAACAGGATCCCTTGATTATTTATAAAAAAGAAGCTTTTGAAATGTTTCAGGAGATGGTTGCCCGCATTCGGGAACAAACCATCTCAATTTTATTCAGGATTCAGATCGCCGAACCCGAGGCCGCTCGTGAACTGTCAACGCCAAAAGA
>CAXXNU010000020.1:0-27098 GCA_963675805.2 Desulfobacterales bacterium
TATGGCGGCCTGGCCTCTTTCATGAGGCTGCTTCTTTATGACAGTTTTTTTCTCCCTGTTTAAAAGAATATTATCATTGCCTCCAATAAAATCATGCAGCCATGGCTGGAATAATATTCCTGGCTGGGGAAGATTCAGGGTCATGCCGGCATAGATTAAATTTATGTCCTTGACTTCCGGGTTAAGCCTCTCAAAAAGAGCTTTTCCTTCTTTAGTCAGGATTCCGCTGTTATCAAAAAATGCCTTATCCATAATCATGCAAACGCTTTCATCCTGCTTAACCTTATGCTGTTTTACAAAGTAAAAGAGCTTATTTTCGCTATGCGACATCTGAATAATGGGAATATCAACACTCCCCTGGCTAATTTCGGGGAAATCCCTTTTATCGATTTTCTTTAGGGAATAAGGATTGTCTGGCCATGGAGGAGTGTATCAATGTCTTTGATATCAGGGTTTACGGTTTGAAATATTTTTAAAAACAAGGAGAAATCTGTCTTGGATATTTCTCCTTTTGATTTTAAAATTTTATATACCCAGTCCCCCTTTTTGACGGTATAGGGCTCACACAGGATATCATTGTCCATGTAGGTATACAGAGAGTATCTCTTATATGATTTTTCAAGTATACCTGGTGACGAAAAGCATACAGGGCAGGGCACAATTATCCACAGGAATAAAAAAAGCGCAGCAGTTAAAATGTTCAGTTTCTGCAGTATCATTATGAAACTATTTTCTCCTCCTGTGGGAGCTTCCGGCAGATGCCTGGTGATATTCAGAGCAGCCGGAATTTTTACTCTGTTTTGATGTTGAGGGCCCCGGCAATTTTTGTGCAATATCCTCGGCAAAAAGCTTGAAATCCTCCTGGGAAAGAGGTCTGCCCTGGGCCGGAACCTTGTCCTTGTCATCGGGAAGGATAAGCCTGGGCGAGTTCATAAAATCAGGATTCGGTGTTATTTTATACTCTTTGGTATATTATCTTCAAAGTAAACTTCCTGGAATCCTGAAAATTTCATGGCATGGGCAGTGGCATCTAAAACAGCGGTCTCTCCTTTAGAAACAATCCCCTGGCGAACAGCCGCGGCAAGGCCTGCAAGGCATTCTCCGCCCTGGGTGCAGGCAATGTGTCCGTTGCGGTTAGCCTCAAGCTCCCAGTCCATGATGTCCTGCTCCTTTACCTTAACAAAAAATACGCGCTTAGTACCTGCTGCCCTGTTGTAGGCCTCCACAAGTACCGCAACCCTGGGCATGGAAACCGGGTTGCCGATCATGGCAGCCTGGGCCACACTGGGTTTTACCGTAACAGGCTTAAATACTCTTTTTTCCGGGTCCGGCTCTAAGTAGTATTGATAAACCGGATCTGCGTGTTCCGACTGGACTCCGATAATTTTGGGCAGGGAGTCGATTATTCCTGCTTCATGGAACTTGATGAATCCGCTCATGATGGCTGATATATTGCCTGCATTGCCTATTGGCACAACAACGCCAATACCCTTCATGTCGTATTCAAAATCCTGGGCAACCTCATAAGCATAGGATTCCTGTCCCAGTATGCGCCAAGCATTCTTTGAGTTTTAAGAGGGCCACAGGATAGGTCTCGGATAGTTTTTCAACGATCTTCATGCAATCATCAAAAACCCCAGGGATCTCAAAAACCTTGGCTCCACTTCCCAGGGGCTGGGACAACTGCTGGGGGGTAACCTTTTTTGTGGGGCAGAATCACTGCTGACTTTATGTCAGGCTGAAGGTAGGCAGCATAGAGTGCTGCAGCAGCCGAGGTGTCTCCCGTAGATGCGCATATAGCTATTATATCTGACACAAGTCCCTGATCCTTGAGATAATTGATGTAGGAAAGAGCGCTGGCCATGCCCCTGTCCTTAAATGATGCACTTGGGTTCTGCCCATCATTTTTAAAGAAAAATCGAAGTCCCGCCCTGGCCTGGAGGCTCTGGTTGGCCTCCACCACAGGGGTGGTGTCCCTCTCCAAGATAAATAATAGATTTAAGGGGGATATTGGGACCGATGAATTCATGATAACGGTAAATGCCTTTCAGGGCTGGTATATTAAGCATCCGGCGGGTAATCAAAAATCTTTTTCCAGGTTTCACCAGGTATCTCTTTAAGATGATTGAATTTTCTGTCATGAATCAGCAGCACCTGCCCGCATTGGGGACAGACATACAAAAGCTTTTCAATGGAAAATTCGGCAGAACAGCCAAGGCACCGATAAAACAGATCACCCGCCCCGGCAGGGGATAATATAGGGTTTAATATCGTCTGGAAAATTATCGGGTTTCATTGGCTATAATCTTTTTTCCTCCCATGTACCGGCCTGAGGGCCTCTGGAATTTCCACGGATCCATCCCCGTTGTTGAAAATTTTCAAGTATGGCTGCTACACAGCGTCCCACGGCAAGTCCTGAACCGTTTAATGTGTGGACAAACTCAGGTTTACCGGTATTTTCTCTCCTGAATCTTATACCTGCCCTTCTTGCTTGGAAGGCTTCGCAGTTGCTGCAGGATGAAATTTCCCGGTACTTGTTCTGTCCCGGCATCCACACCTCGATGTCATAGGTTTTAGTAGCCGAAAAGCCAAGGTCACCTGTGCACAGGGTCACTACCTGATAAGGCAGATCCAACATCTGAAGAATGGTTTCTGCATTGTTTAAAAGAGCCTCTAACTCTTCATAAGATGTCTCCGGAGTGGTGTATTTCACCATCTCAACCTTATTAAATTGATGCTGGCGGATAAGGCCCCGGGTATCTTTGCCGTGGGAGCCTGCTTCTGATCTAAAACAAGGGGTATACGCTGTGAATTTTACGGGCAGAAAAGACTCTGGAATTATTTCATCTGCATACACATTGGCAAGTGGGACTTCCGATGTGGGAATCATAAAATAATCCCAGCCTTCAAGCTTGAACAGATCCTCCTCAAACTTGGGAAGCTGGCCTGTACCGGTCAGACTTTTTCTACTTGCAATAAAAGGAGGCAAAACTTCGATGTAGCCATGTTCCTTGGTGTGAGTATCCAGCATAAAGTTTATCAAAGCCCTTTCAAGGCGCGCACCGCTTCCAAAATAAAGGGGAAACCTTGATCCGGTTATTTTGGCTGCCCTGGCAAAATCCAGGATGCCCAAGTTCTCTCCAATATCCCAGTGAGCTTTGACTGGGAAATCAAAGTATCTTGGAGTTCCTACCTGTCTTTCCATACGGTTGTTATCTTCAGTCAGTCCATCTGGAACCTCAGGATGGGGAATGTTGGGCAGAGAAAGCATAAAAGCTTCAATTTCTGTTTCTACTTCAAACAGGAGCTTTTCAAAGGATTTTATTTCTTGAGACACAGTGCGCATCTCTTTTATCAGTTTATCTGCGCCCTGCCCCTTTTTTTTCATCGTTGCAATGTCATCGGATACCATATTCCTGCGATGTCTCAGGGCCTCACTTTCCTGGAGTATCTCTCTTCTTTTCTTTTCCGCTTTTATAAAGGCCGTGAAATTAGCTCTCCCGCCTCTTCTGCCAATGGCCTGTTTAACCTCATCAATATTTTCTCTAACATATTTTATTTCCAGCATTTCTATACCTGTCTGCTCCTGACCTACCTACTTTACAATGATTATGAGTTTATGAACATGGCTATAATTAAATGAAAAAATATCATGGCCTTGCCCAACAGTCAATGATTATTGCCGGTTGACATTTGTAGTGCCATGTATAATATTGCTTGAAATAATGTTTTTTGACTCTGTGAATAACTTTGGAGAATTTTATAATTATGAATGAAAATAAAAACACTAAAAAGAGTATTCTTTCTGAAGTATCTGAAAAAATGGCAAAACTTTCAGACCAGGAAAAAGCTGAAAAACAGACAATAGTCGAAAACAACCTTCTGGAATTTGCAAACTTTTTAGAAGCAGCACTTGCAATGCTTGTACATAGAAAGAAGCACTGAAGTTCCCACCGGCAAAATTATAAGAACCAGCCTTGAGGCAGGAAAAGGAATCGTATTGCCCTCTTTTTCCGAATCCAGACATTCTATGACATTAATGCGTATAAATGATTTTGACAAGGATGTTATAAAATCAGCATCTGGACTCATGGAGCCTGATCCCCGCAGGTGCAAAAAAATTCCCCTGGATCAGATTGATATTGCATTGATTCCGGGTCTTGCATTTGATGCCAAGGGCGGCCGCGTGGGTTTTGGTGATGGATATTATAATAAACTCATCACCAAGCTGCCGGAAACCACCCGTAAAATTTCCATAGCCTTTGAGGAGCAAATGGTGGAGCATGTTCAAATGGATTCCAGGAAATGTAATGTTGACATTATAATCACGGATCAGAGGACCATTTTTTAAAATTTAACTGAATGAGATTATAATTTGCACGGCAACGAATTGTTTTTTTTGCCATACCCCATTTGCATGAAAGTCTCCATAAAGGCTTATTTTTAAGAATACTTCGGACAATTTTAAGCCCTAAAAGTCCCACAAATTGGGGAGAAAGGTAATTATTTACTATTCAGGGTTCCTCAGAGTGAGCCTTAGTTGCAATTAATTAAAAATGGGCACTGTAACTATCTAAAATCATTACATTGACCAGAGAAAAAAGTGTCCGAACTATTATTTTAAAAGACTTTCATTTCTAGATTGTGGCGGTGAACCGCCATATTTGTTATATAGGCACACAATCCATTTTTGGGCGAATATGGAACCCTCCCCTCATTATAAAAGACCCAGCTTATGGCGATTGGCAATATAAAAAGAGCATGGGTCTTGGATGATCATGGATTCAGCTCCCTGCTGAACGCTTATAAGATCCCTGGCCCGCCCCATGGCAATTACGGTATCCCCCTCTTCAAGAAATGTCTCAAATGATGGATTAAATATCATTTCCTCCATCCTTTTTTTTGATGGATATTATGATGATGTTAAAATTTTGCCTTATGCCTGAGTCCTTGAGCATTACATTAGTGAGCTTGGACTGCCCTGATATATATGACTCGTCCAGTTGAATAACCCTTTCTTTTCTGGAAAGCGCTATGTCCAAAAAATTACTGACACTTGGCCGGAGTAGTCTAAGCCCCATGCTGACCGCTCCGATATCATAGGGAGATTCCACCCGGTTGGCTCCGGCTGCAAGAAGTTTTCCCTTTACGGTTTTGTTGGCAGCTCTTGCAATAATATAGATATCAGGATTAAGCTGCCTTACGGTAAGTACCAAGAATACATTGTCAGTATCCGTGGCGAAGGGCACCAATCAATGCTTTTGCACGGTTGATGCCGGCTTTTAAAAGAAGGTTTTCATCAGATGCGTCTCCCTGGAGGTAAAGCATCTTGTCCTTTTCAAGCACTTGTACAAGTGCAGGGCTTTTGTCCAGCACCACGATGTCGGAGGTCTGTTCCTTCAGCAGATTACACAGGGTTCTTCCAATGCGTCCATAAGCCGCATACAATATAATGGTCTTTAAGCTTGTTAATGCTTTTATCCAACTTTCTCCTCCCAAGCATGGCTCTAATTTCACCTTCAACAACAAACTGCATGACCACTCCGGCCAGATACAGGACAAGCCCGACACCCGAAAATATAAGAAAGACCGTGAATATCCGGCCGTTGGAGCTTACCGGATGAATCTCGCCAAAGCCCACTGTGCTGAGTGTAATGGCCGTCATATAAACAGAATCAATAAAATTCCATTTCTCAATCCCCATATAACCAACAATACCTATGGCATATAATAATATGGAGAGCAGGGTTGAAAAGATGATTTGTCTGATTCTGTCCATGGGTTTTAAATTTTTCGGGGTTTTAAATTATTCTCGTCAGTCATAACTCCCCTTACTTATCATTACATATAGTGCTCAAGCCGGAATCTGTGCGGCACATAAAGTCCTGGAAAATGATAAGTTACGACTCCCAAGATTGTTCTGAATTTGTTTATATTTTTTTATGAAATTGACTCTTTTCATTAATAGCGTTAAGCTGTACAAAAATCAAGATTAGATTTTAACCCTCTAAGCTGCTTGACGTAAACAAAAACCTGCTGGTAAAAGAAATCATGAAAAATGAACCCATAAAATACAAAACCTGGCGCCGGGATATGGTGGAGCGTCAGATTATTGCCAGGGGAATAACTGACCAACCAGTCATTGATGCCATGTTAAGAATTCCAAGGCATCTTTTTGTAAGTGATGCACTTATGGACAGCGCCTATGGTGATTTCCCCCTGCCCATTGGTGAGGGACAGACCATTTCCCAACCCTATATAATTGCTGAAATGACCCAGGCCCTTGGACTAAAGGGAAATGATAGGGTGCTTGAAATCGGCACTGGTTCCGGATATCAGGCCGCAGTTTTAGCTGAAATTGTGTTTCGTGTTTACACAATTGAGAGAAATAATAAGCTCTTCATGAGAACAAGAAAGCTCTTCGACCGTCTTCAATACCATAATATTGTGACAAGATACTCAGATGGCACCCAGGGCTGGCAAGATGAAAGCTCCTTTGATGCGATTATTGTAACAGCAAGCCGGAAAAAGTATCCCAAAGCCCTTGATATCCCAACTATCATCAGGCGGCCGGTTGATCATGCCCGTTGGCGGTGTGTTGAGCCAGGAGCTGATTCTGCTTGAAAAGAAACAAGACGGCGTATCGGTTAAAAACCTTGGCGGGTGCCGTTTTGTCAAGCTCATTGGCCAACACGGCTGGAAGGATTGAGATTTGCTTAAAAAAATGTATGACTGGGTTCTTGAGTGGGCAGATAAACCCGGAGGAACCCAGGCCTTATTCATTCTTGCCTTTTGTGAATCATCATTTTTTCCCATTCCGCCGGATGTGCTCCTCATTGCCCTGTCTGTTGGGGCTCCGAAAAAATCTTTTCGTTTTGCGCTGGTATGCAGTGCAGGTTCCCTTTTAGGCGGGTGCATGGGGTATTTAATCGGATGGCAGTTCATGGACATTGCGGGTAATGGAATCATAAACTTTTACGGCCTAAGTGAAAAAATTGATTTTATTGCATCCCTTTATAGAACCTGGGATGCTTGGGCTGTTGCCATTGCAGGGTTCACACCGCTTCCTTACAAACTTTTTACAATATCTGCCGGCGCCTTTGATGTTAATTTTCCGGTATTTGTAATATCTTCAGCCGTTTCAAGGACACTTCGTTTCGTTCTTATAGGTGGATTGATTTATTTTTTTGGGCCAAGGATACAAAACTTCATCAACAGCTATTTCAATATCCTTGCCATAATTTTCACAATACTTTTGATAGCAGGATTTGTACTTATAAAATACATATTTTAAAACTATGACAAACTATTTTCCACAGCAGACACTGAACAGGGCAGTATCATGCTCAGGCATTGGTGTTCATTCCGGCAGAAAAACAACCATCACCATAAAACCTGCGCCTGAAAACTTCGGCATACGCTTTAAACGTATAGATCTGCCTGGTACCCCTGATATTCCTGCTCTTTTTAAAATGGTAGTTGACACAAGCCTTGCCACAGTAGTGGGCAAAAAAGGGGTCATTGTCTCCACCATCGAACATTTGATGGCCGCATTTGCAGGGCTTTCCATCGACAACGCATTGGTTGAAATAGACGGATATGAAATGCCGATAATGGATGGCAGTGCAAGAGATTTCACCTCTATAATGGAGAGGGCCGGCATTAAAAAACAAAATAAAAACAGATGGTTTTTTGTAGCAACCCGTCCCATTACAATTCAAGACACCGACAAATATGTTACGGTAACACCTTATTCTGCCTTTAAAATCACATGTACCATCTCATTTGATAATCCCCTTATAGGTGCACAGACCCTTTGTTTTAACCTTTCATCAAATAATTTTAAAAAAGAAATAAGCCGGGCCAGAACCTTTGGATTTATTAAAGATTTGAATTATCTAAAAATGTTTAATCTTGGACGTGGAGGAAGCCTTGATAATGCGGTTGTTATTGATGATGACAGGATACTAAACCCTGGTGGCCTTCGGTATAAAGACGAATTTGTAAGACATAAACTCCTTGATTGTCTTGGAGATTTTTCGCTTCTTGGGATGCCCATCCTGGGGCATATAAAAACACACAAATCAGGCCATGGGTTGAACCACGCCTTTATCAAAAAATTCCTGAGCCAAAAAGATGCCTGGGAAACAAGACCCATTCCCATCTTCCAATATAATGGCAGCCTTACAATGAAAACAACTGGTCATAAAAGCAACATAAACGCCCTGAACCTGGAGCCATTGCCTTGAAAAAAGATGACGACAACTTTGGTAGTGGGTCAAAGGTTTTGACGGTACGGCCGGAAGCAGTTTCTAACAATATTACAATATTATCATATTTAAAAAACTCAACCATAATTTTTTTCTTTATGGTAATTATATTTGTCTCTGCTCCATTTCCATCCCGGGCAGGGCAATCAATGACTCCCACAATAGATGCCATAACCATAACCAATACCCGTGATGACATAATTGCCTATTTTCAGGTAAAAGGAGCATTTAGTCAAAAAATCATCGAGGCTGTTCAAAATGGAATTCCTACATCTTTTTCCTTTTTTGTCAGTGTTCACAAATCAAGGGATTCTTGGCGGGATAAAAAAATATCAGATATAAAGATAACCAATACAATAAAATACAATTCCTTGAAAGAAGAATATACTCTGCTCAGGCCCTGGAAAAAACTTCCTCCCTTTGTTACCACTTCCTTTGAAACTGCAAAAAACATGATGTGTCAGATAAACAGCTTAAAGGTCATTCCCCTGAAAAATCTAAAAAGGGGCAAGAGGTATCAAATTCGTATCAAGGCTGAAATGAACAGGATTACGCTTCCGCTTTATCTTCATCATGTTTTCTTTTTTCTCTCCTTCTGGAATTTTGAAACGGACTGGTACACAATGGACTTTATCTATTAATCAGCTCCCGTGGAAAAAATGCACAAAACAAGACTTAACATTCCCATGCCTGATACGGTTGAAAAGGCAAAAAGAAAAAAAGAAGGGCTTATAATTATTGCCATTCTTCTGGCAGTGTCACTCTTAACCATTGCAGAAATAAAAATCACCGGTGTTGATGATGACTTTCCCGTGTCCAGCACTGTGTTGATGTTTATTTTGATTAACACCAATCTGCTTTTACTACTGGCACTTATACTGCTTGTCTTTAGGAACCTGGCCAAGCTCTACTATGAAAGAAAGAACAGATTATTCGGCACCAGATTTAAGACAAAGCTCGTAGTAGCATTTATAACCCTTGCCCTTTTACCCACATCGGTTCTTTTCTTTTTTTCAATTCATTTTATATCCACAAGTCTTGCCTTCTGGTTCAATGCTCCGGTGGAGCATGCCCTTGAAAATTCCCTGTCCGTAGGAAGACAACTTTATGAATATATTGAAAATAAAAATATTTTTTTTGCTAAAAATATTTCATCAGAAATCGATTCAGGCAGACTTTTAGAGTCTGATAATGAAAAGGGTCTCTCCCAGTATATCCAAAAAATTCAAGGGGCATTTCAACTCAATGCCGTGGAAATTTATACCCAGGATGCCAGGCGGGCATTCCTTTCTCTTTCTCCAGAACTAAAAAATCATTATTTTGGTATCCTCACAAGTGACGATCTTTTAAGCAGAACAGATGGTAAAAATACCAGAACAATATTTGAAGAAATTGAAGCAGGTGAGACCATACGCACCATTACATCCATTCCCTTTGAATCTCATGCCGGCACTGCCCGGGCTTTTTTAGTAATCACATCACTTATCTCTCCGAACCTATCCTCCAGTCTGGCCTCCATATCCAAGGGTATCGAGGACTACCAGCAGCTAAAAATGATAAAACGCCCCATTCAGATTTCCAATTACATTGCTCTTTCTATTGTTGCCCTGCTCGCTGTTTTTTGTGCCGTATGGTTTGGTTTTTACCTTGCAAAATCCATTACCGTCCCCATCATGAAATTTGCAGAAGGAACCCAGCGGGTTACCCAGGGTGATTTAAGCTATAAAATCGATTTTGAAGCAGATGATGAGATAGGCATGCTCATAGACTCCTTTAACTCCATGACGGCTGAACTTGCCGCAGGAAGGGAAAAAATCGCATTTTCAGAACAGATGATGAGAAAAAAAAATGCAGAGCTTGAAGAAAGCCGCCAATACATGGCAATTGTTCTTAAAAATATTTCAGCAGGAGTTATCTCCGTTGACAATGGGGGGGTAATAACAACCATCAACAAAGCTGCAGAAAGCATGCTAAGCATTAAAGGCGATAATATTTTAAAGAAAAATTATAAAAAAATTTTAACAGGAGATATGCTCAGGCTTGCTGAAAAACTTGGCCGGGAAATACCCCAAACCTTAAGTAATGCGGCCTTTCCCTTGGCCATAACAATAAACGGCAGCCCAAAACATTTTGCTGCTCATTTCAATGCTCTCAAAAATGATGCAGGAAAAAACATGGGTGCTGTCATGGTATTCGATGATATGACAGAGCTTGAAAAAGCCCAGCGTATGGCTGCCTGGCGTGAAGTTGCAAGAAGGATTGCCCATGAAGTTAAAAATCCCCTTACTCCCATAAAGCTTTCAGCCCAGCGCCTCAAGAGAAAATACTCCAAAAAAATTGATGAGCCTGTGTTTGACAAATGTACAGAGATGATAGTGGAACATGTGGATTTAATCCGAAACCTTGTTAATGAATTTTCAGCCTTTGCAAGGTTTCCAGATACAATGCTGCGGCCCTGCCGGATAGAAAAAGTTGTTGAGGAAACCATTGCCCTTTATCAGGAGGGACTGGAGCATGTGGAAATCATATTCAGCCACACAGGGAATTTGCCCGATATCCGGCTGGATCACCGCCAAATGAAACAAGCTTTTATTAACCTTCTTGATAATGCCGTGGCTGCAGTGAATAAAAAAGGACGAATAGTTATTGACATTTCCTATGATGAAATTCTAAGATTTGTAAGAGTTGAGGTAGCTGATAATGGAAAAGGAATATCGGATGAAGAAAAAACAAGACTGTTTGAGCCATATTTTTCAACAAAAAAATCAGGTATGGGATTAGGGCTTGCCATTGTCAGCTCCATCATTACCGATCACAAGGGTATGATCAGGGTTCAGGATAATAATCCTAAGGGGGCAAGATTCATCATGGAACTCCCGGCCTGAAAAAATATTAAAAGGAGAAACATGTTTCCAGCCGTATTGATTGTCGATGATAACGAATCGATCATTGAGTCCCTTGAAGGCATACTGTCCGATGAGGGCTTTGAAGTTTTGCACGCATTCAATGGCTATGAAGCCCTCAAAAAGATAGAAAAAGAATCCCCGGATATAGTCCTTCTTGACATATGGATGCCGGGCATGGACGGCATAGAGACATTGAAAGAGATCAAAAAGGATTTCCCCAGTATACCGGTGGTAATGATCACCGGCCACGGCACCATAGAGGCGGCGGTTGACGCCACAAAATCAGGAGCCTTTGATTTTCTTGAAAAACCCCTTTCAATAGACAGGGTCATCCTTACAATAAACAATGCCTTGAATTTCAGGCGCCTTGAAGAGGAAAACAGGTATCTTAGAAAAAAAACCATTGAAAAGCACTCCATCAACGGCCATAGCCCAGCTATTCAGGAATTGAATATGAATATCATGAATGCTGCCCCAACCGATGCCCCCATTCTCATCACCGGCGAGAACGGCACGGGAAAGGAGCTGGCAGCACGCACCATTCACCAGTTCAGCTCCAGACCTGAAGAGCCTTTCATTATTGTAAACTGTGCTGCAATTCCAAAGGAAAATATTGACAGCGAACTTTTTGGTCATGAAAAAGGAGCATTCCCTGGAGCCAACGCTAAAAACAAGGGTAAATTTGAGCTTGCATCCGGAGGTACTCTTTTCCTTGATGAAATCGGAGACATGAACCTCTATACCCAGTCCAGAATACTCAGAACTATTGAATCTAAAACTTTCCAGCGCATCGGAGGAGGAAGAACTATCCATGTGGATGTAAGAATAATTGCCTCCACAAACAAGAACTTAGATATGGAAATCAAAAAAGGGCGTTTCAGGGAAGATCTGTATTACCGGCTTAATGTTATTCCCATCCAGGTTCCCCCCCTTAGAAAAAGGAAACAAGATATCCCCTTATTAATGAATATTTTTCTGAAAGCATATACCGATGGAACAAGGGATAGAAAAAAAGAAATCACAAAAGATGCCCTGGATATTATCCTTGACTATGACTGGCCAGGCAATGTCAGGGAGCTGAAAAACCTCGTGGAAAGGCTGTCCATAATGGTTAATGGTCATATAATTACGCAAGATCACCTTCCCCATCCATACAATAAGAAGACAGGCTGGAAAAAAACAAAAGAACGTCGAGCGCTGTTTTCCATGGAATGCCTTGAAGATGCAAAAAAGATTTTTGAAAGGGAATTTTTACAGATCAAATTATCTAATGCAGATGGTGACTTAAACAAAGCAGGAGCCCTGGCTGGAATAGATCCCGATGAACTAGCAAGAATTGTTCAACTGCAAAAGAGTGATGATAATGACGGTGCCAGGAGCGGTGTGACTCCATGAGAATTATCAGCGGCCTTTGCAAAGGAAGGCGGTTATCAAACCTTAAGGGAAGAGATATTCGCCCCACCTCGGACAGGGTACGGGAATCCATCTTCAATATTATAGGTTCCAATATTAAGGGGGCAAGGGTACTGGACATGTTTGCAGGAACAGGCGCACTTGGAATTGAGAGCCTTAGCAGGGGAGCTGCCCATACTGTTTTTATAGACAGCTCAAGGGATGCCTGCAGGCTCATTAAAAAGAATTGCGAGATATGTCATATGACGGATAAAAGTACAATACTTGAATACGATATTTTAAGTGAGGCCTTTCCCACGAAAATCATGGACCGTAATTTTGACATGATTTTCATGGATCCCCCCTATGAAAGAGGCATACCAGCAAAAATTCTTGTAATTCCCTATCTTCACAAATGCCTGGCTCCTGAGGGGCGGATCATTTTTGAACATTCCATAAAAGAAAAAATCCCTGAAAATCTCTCAAACCTTGACATTCAGGATCAAAGGAAATACGGAAAGACCCTGATTACGTTTTTTTATAAAAAATAACAAAATAATTAGGAACAATAACTTAATGGAAAAAAATATCAAAACAGCGGTCTATCCAGGTTCATTTGATCCTTTGACCAATGGCCATGTGGATATTATTGAAAGGGGACTGGAAATATTTGACAGGGTCATAGTGGCAGTTCTCCATAATCCTTCTAAAAAAGCCCTTTTTTCCGTGGAGGAACGGCTCGATATGATAAGAGAGAGCTTTAAACATAATGGAAATCTCAAAGTGGACTCGTTTGACGGGCTTTTAGTGGATTATGCCAGGCAGCAGAAAGCCGTTGCACTTATCCGGGGCATGCGGGCCATATCTGATTTTGAAAATGAGTTCCAAATGGCATTGATGAACAGGCGTTTAAGCCGTGATGTTCAGACAATATTTCTTATGACGGGCCTTAGGTGGATATTCACGAGTTCATCTATAATAAAGGAGGTGGCAGGATTTGGTGGAGATATAAACGGCATGGCACCCAATCCTGTAAAGCTGAAAATGAAAGAAAAATTCCCCCTTCTAAAAAAGAATTTCCCTTTGATGGGAGATAACTCGTGAGTCGTAACTTCTCATTTTTCAAACTCTATGTACTCCATAGATCCCATTAAACACTATATGTGGTGATAAGTCAGAGAACTTGTAACTGACGAGGAGATAAGTAATATGGATTTATGGCAGCTTAAGGTCTTTGTTAATGTGGTGGAACAAAAAAGCTTTTCCAGGGCAGGAGAGACCGTATTTCTCTCACAGCCCACTGTAAGCAGCCACATAAAAGAGTTGGAGGGATATTTGCAATGCCGCCTCATAGACAGGCTCAGCAGGGAAGCAGTTCCTACAAAAGCAGGTGAACTCCTATACTCCTATGCTAAACAACTTCTGGACATAAGGGAAGAAGCAGAGGCTGCCATATCCAATTTCTTAGGCCGAGCAAAGGGCCATCTGACCATTGGGGGCAGCACCATACCGTCAGGGTATATCATTCCCAGACACATAGGCATATTCAGCAAAAAATATCCAGACATCACCCTGTCGGTGAAATCAGGAGATACAGCGGAAATCATTTCAGCGGTAATTCAGGGGGAAATTGAAATTGGAATTGTAGGTGCCGGTACTGATGAGCCTGATATTTTTCAAAAAAAACTCATTGAAGATGAAATGAAACTGATCCTGCCAGCATCCCATCCCTGGGCTGAAAAAAAAAGTGTTGATTGCTCTGACATATTCAAAGCTCCCTTTATTGCAAGAGAGCATGGTTCAGGCACCTGGAAGTCTATATCCAAAAGCATTTCCGAGGCAGGATACAGTGCCGAAGACCTTAATATAACAGCCCGCATGGGCAATACGGTTTCCGTGATTCAGGCTGTTTTAAACCTTGCAGGCATCTCCATACTGTCCACTATAGCAGTTGAGGATTATATTGAAGCCGGCAAAATAAAAGCAATATCAGTGGACGGGCTTGATCTGCACAGAAATTTTTTTTTAATAACCCATCAAAAAAGAACCCTGTCTCCCCTGTCCGGGATATTTCTCTCATTCCTTAAAGAGCAATTTGCCTGATCCCCGGAACCTTTTTAACAACCCCTGGACATTCCCTTAAAAGCGAATCTCTATCGGATTTAAAATGCTCCCAGAAGGGGAAGGTTCTGCACTGGTTTGGCCTGACCGGATATATAGTGCATTTTTTTGTATCAGCATCCAAAAAAACGCATTGATACTCATTATCGATAAAACGCTCCCAAATGGAAATTCTATTGGATCTGCACTCAAAAAAACCATGAACCCCATCGATAATATTGCGGTTTAAAAATCTGCAAATATTTTCGATTTCCTCGGTGGTTACCCAGATATTGCCAGCCTTGCCTCGGCAGCAAAAAGCACCGCATTTTAGGCAGGCCACTGGATTAAAAGCAAAGGCGAATCCTTTTTTCTCAATTAGTTTCAAGGTATTCCTCTCATAAGGATTTACCGGTTAATCTATACTTCATGTAAAACTGCACATATCTACACAAAGCCACTTGTAAATTACAACAATGTATATTGCTATAAGCCGGCATGGCCGGAGCATAATTATTGCTGCCGAACATAACATAAGTAAATATTCGGTAAAACCCGT
Source organism: Desulfobacterales bacterium (assembly GCA_963675805.2). Lineage (GTDB taxonomy): Bacteria > Desulfobacterota > Desulfobacteria > Desulfobacterales > Desulfosalsimonadaceae > SURF-3. The sequence continues at coordinate 15,228 of CAXXNU010000020.1, forward strand.
ATTACAATACTTCGGACAGTTTTAAGCCCTAAAAGTCCCATAAATTGGGGAGAAAGGTAATTATTTACTACTCAGGGTTCCTCTGGGTGATCCCGATTTGCAATTAATTAAAAATGAGCTCTGTAACTATCTAAAATCATTACATTGGCCAGATAAAAAAGTGTCCGAACTATTTGGTATTAAAACACAGCATATTATGTTTATATGCAAAAAAAAATGATCATATAGTAATATATTGTATGGTAGACGTGGTTTAGCGAATGCTTACCAACATAACAATGAAAGTTTTTAAAAACAGTATCTTACAGAGACTTTCATATAAACCAACATGGCGGCTTACCGCCACAATCGAACAATGAAAGTCTTTTTAAAAACAGCATCTTACGGAGACTTTCATATAAACAAATACAGAAATACAGAATATACACAACATATAGTATTACTCGTCAGTCATAAGTTTTCTGTTCCAGCTCCACATATAGTATTTATCTGAGAATCCATATCAATACATAGAGTAAAAAAATGAAAAATTACGACTCAGGAGAGTATTCGAATATGCAATTAATGTTCTAATAATATATTCAGCTTAGAGTTTTGATATAAGATTATGTAGGATGATCTGTGTGCTTGTTCCCAGGCTCCATGATTCTTTCATTTTTTCACTATACATTAGATAGCCGGCAAAAGAAACAGCAAAAACATTGTACAATTTTATTAATCAATCGGATATCTCTATCATTAGGATGCTATTATGAACCCCTATGCGTTTCTATTTTATTATCAAGGATTACAATTTGACAAATCATAAGAGCCACTCTAAAATTAATAATTTCACGAAAGATACTTATCTTATTATTTGACTTTTGCTATTTCTTATAAAATGATGATTTTATATAAAAAATTAATTTTCATCAATACCGATTTTAATTATACTTTAATATCAAGACGTTAATTTAGAATAAACGAAATATGGGTTATCAATTTAAGGAGCGTTAATCATGACGGCAATAGAAATCGATGGAATGGGGCTTGCCTGCCCGGGACCTGTGTTGAAAACCAAAGAGGCTGTTGAGAAGGAAGGGGTAACACATATAACAGTAATAGTGGATAACGATGCAGCCGTGGAGAACGTCAGCCGGTTTCTGGCATTTCAAGAATTTGAGGTCTCTGTGGATTCAACCCCTGAGTATTCTAAGGTCACAGGCCGGAAAGAACAATCGGTATCACCCTCTAAGCACAAGACTTCTACCGCAAAGATAAAAAAACATTCAGGCACCCAGAAAATAATGGTTATGATCGCCTCCGAAACAATAGGCAGAGGAAATGATGAGCTTGGCCGAAAACTGATGTTGAGCTACATTAAAACATTGAAAGAGATGGGGGGTGATCTCTGGAGATTGGTATTTGTAAATGGCGGAGTTCGGTTTGCCATTGAAGGTTCTGAACTCCTTTCAGATTTAAAGGCCTTTGAAGAGAGCGGCATTCATATACTGGTTTGCGGTACCTGCCTTAATCACTTCGATATATTAGATCAAAAAAGAGTGGGGGAAACAACAAATATGCTGGACATTGTCACGGCAATGGAGCTTGCCGATAAGATTATCAATCTTTAATTGATAATTCAGATCATCTTTGTCTTTCATACAGGTATCCTAAATGCGGATTAGCTTGGCTGGAAGCTTGAAAAAGACTCCTGCACCTTTTTTGGCATTATTCATTTGCTGGTTTACACGTTTCATATCAAAAATTTCATTTTTTAGGAATTTCGTACCAAAAAGTGTAAACTACTTTTAAGATATTTTGAATAGATGTCCTTATTTTAATCCTTTTCAAGCGCCATTATAGCCCAACGTTAACAAAGGGCTGATGCAAAATTTTAAATGGTCTTTGTCCATAAAGGTATGGCGCTTGAAGTTTTTTTCACATATCTTCTGCAATTGTAACGGTTCTATCCCCCAAAATGTTGACATAGCTGCCCATTTCATTATCATACCATCCATATATAACCGTCTGGGTAATCGGAACCTGAATATGGGTGGTATTGAGACTGGAAATAATGGTTTGATCCAGACCCGGAACTGCCCTTAGATCGATGTTTACCTCGGCGGTTCTGGTGTGGGTTTCATGGCCTTCAATGGTGGCTGCTGCCCTTGGCATGCCTATGATATCTCCTGACACGTTCTGTTTTTCAGTGTAGTGCAGGTATTGCCGTGGATCACTATCCGCAGCCTGGCGGTAGATATCGTTGATAAAGTCCCTGCGGATGGCCTGGCCCTGGATGTCTTCTTGAAGATTGAGTACCAGTATAACCAACGAGCCGGTGCTTGTGGGAATACGAACCGATTCAGCTATGAAACCGATCTTTTCCATTTCAGGGATTACCAGACGCAGGGCCTTTGCTGCTCCTGTTGATGTAAGGATTATATTATTAAGAATGCTGCGGTTTTTCCTAAGATCAGTGGCCCCTATCTTAGGAAGCCTGTCCAGCACCTGCTGTGAACCCGTGGCTGCATGTATGGTAGCCATTGATGCGGAAAGGATTTTTTTTTGCCCAAACACATCAAGTATGGGTTTCATCATATGGGCAAGACAGGTGGTGGTGCAGGAGGCATTGGATATGATGGAATGTTTTATGGGGTCATACATGTGATCATTAATACCCATTACTGTTGTTACAACATCTTCCGGCATTGCCCCTTTTAAATCCATCCCTTTATCCTTGATTTTAAAAGGTGCCGAAGCAATGACCTTTTCTGCACCGGCCTTTATATGTCCACGAATAGAACCCTTGGGAGCATCCCAAGGATCGGTGGGATCCAAAAATTGACCTGTGGTGTCCACCACAAGATTGGTCTTGTTTGCCTTCCATGCGATTTGTGCAGGATTCCTGGCTTTTCTCAAAAAGGTGACCTTTATGCCATCCACCAGCATGGAACCCTGTTCTTCATGAAGTTCACGAATGACGGGCTTGGCTTTGCATCCGTAGAGATATGAACTCAATAGGCCGTAAGTAGAGTCCCTCTCCATGTAATGAGCAATATCTTCAAGGCTTTTTCCAGCCTCCCTTCCCACGTTAATGATAAGTTCGTCAAAGTATTTTCGGCTGATATGATGCCAGGCTGTGAGCTTTCCGATTCTGCCAAATCCATTGATACCTAATCTTTTTTTGTTTTCCGTAAGTTCCATGTTTTTATCCTCATCATTTTTTTTTAAAGGTTTTTATGAAAGTCTTTTTTAACATTATTATGAAAAATGTTAATAAATAATGACTATTATTTTATATTTAAAATATTTATGTTGAAAAATAGGGAATTTATTTCTTATAATAATTATTAGTGGTAAAAGATGAATATGTCAAGGAAGGGGTTTTATAGTTTTTACCAACAAACAATTGTTCAATCATGGAACTTACAAAAGAGGAAAAAAGGAATATGCAGGAAATAAAAAAAAAATTCATGAATACAAAAAACGATAAAAATAAAAAAAGAAGGGATTGTTTAATAAAATACTGAGATGGATATCCACAGGAACCGAAAAAGCCTCAAAAAGTGGAGCCTTTTGTAATACATGATTGAAAAAATAGTCACTTCTCTGCCGGGCCGGCAGGAATAATGAAAGAAATGCTGCTGTTTTATATTTTTTATTAGTCTTTGAGCATAAAACAATATTAAAGGGCCATGAGCCTGTACTTCATGACCCTTTTTATACTGCCCACCGCTATAATCTGCGTATTTTAGAGTGGAGAATTTCTCCCTGATCCATTTAAAATATAGAGAATCACTTATTGCAAAAACATAATTTATTGCGGCATCTTTCAAAAGGATCTCAAAAGAAGTTTGTACTTTTTTTTGAAAAAGCCCCCAAAAATGGGAAAGGCTATTCAGAAAGTGTCAACCGGAAAATGAAGAATGTCTTTATTGCCATATAAAGTATACCTCTCTAATCGATGAATAGTACTTATGTAAACTATCCTTTGGGTTCAGAAAAATTATTAAGTTGTTCCTTAATTGCTGCAAGCTCAGCTTCAAGCATGGCAGCCCTTTGATGCAATGTGTCCTTGGTTACCGTAACCGGTGCAGGAGTCGGCATGTTCCACTGGCCATAGCCTCTGCCCCAGCCGGGTGCCTGGCATCCTCTTCTTCCATACCCTCTGCCTCTGCCCATAGCACTTCCAAATCCCTGGCCTGGATCTACAGCTCCTGTGCAGACGCCTCTTCCTCTGCCTGTCATGGGGCCTTCGTTCATTGGTCCTCTTTGATTAAATCCTGGCATGATAATTCCTCCTCATTTTTTGTAGTTTATATTACTCCTCAGTCATAAATTCTCTGAATTACAAGCACATATGATATTAAATTAAAATTTAAGACAAGAAATGCAGTATTGAAAATAATAAGTTACGACTTACGAACATATTAAATGACAAGGATTATTGTCCACGGCCAATACCACAACCGCATCCTTGGCCTCTACTTTGACCGGTCCCTCTTCCCTGACCGCCGCCGCATCCCTGGCCTCTACCTTGACCGGTTCCTCTACCTTGACCGCCGCCGCATCCCTGGCCTCTACCTTGACCGGTTCCTCTTGCTTGACCAGTTCCTCTACCCTGGCCAGTCCCTGCCCCTTGTCCCTGGGTTTGTAAGATATTGTTATTCATTCTTCTTTTCTCCTTATTGTTTGAATATGGTTATTAGAAAACATTTTAAATGTTTTTATCTTCCATGGCCTGATCCATGTCCACCGTTCTTTTTTCCATGGCCGTGTCCTCGTCCATGGCGCCCACGTCCATGCCCCTGTATTTCATAACAACCGCCCTCAACTTTAAGGCGGTGTGCCTTTACAAGGGCCTTTGAAATGTTGAAACGCCCAGCCTTAAGTATTCTTCCAAAGGTTTGTCTGGATACGTTCATAATTTCTGCTGCCCGGCTTTGATCCAATCCTTCAAAATCGATGAGCCGTATTGCTTCAAATTCTTCAAGAGATAAAATTACTTCTCCTTTTTCTTCAATACCCTCCGGCCTGAATCCCGTGATGGACGGGCGGGATATAATACATCTCGGTCTTTTGGGTCGTGGCATATTTTTTCCTTTTTGGAATTTATTCCATAAATTCCTAAATGATAAATATTCATTCATGGAATAATGTTTCGGTCATTTGACTATAATAATAATGATGTTATGGGAGTATGTCAAGAAAAAATAATGATCAAATGACTAAAAAATATATAATCTTATTTGATGAATGATTTCTAATGATATAATAACCACCCAAACAAACTGCGTTTTCAAACTGCGTTTTTCATGGGAAATTTTTTTATCTGATAATGAGGGGGTTATTTCGATATTTTTTTCAACGGCCTTTGATAAAGACAAGGATAAATGATAATAATAAAAAGATAGGAAGTTGATTCTGAAAAACATCTTAGATTAAGGGTAACACATGAGCCATATCAAACGTCTTGAAAACTTCATGAAACTTTTTTCCAAAGAAAATCATGTGCTTGTCATCATTAATGCCGATCCAGATGCCATGGGAAGTGCCATGGCTGTGAAAAGGCTTTTATGGAGAAAAGTCGCAGAGGTAAGCATTACTTATTTTAATAAAATAAGACGACCGGATAATCTTACCATGATCCGAGTGCTGGACATGAATTTAATTCCCATAGAAGAAATTGATGAAAAAAAGTATGATCGTTTTGTAGTGGTAGACTCCCAGCCTGACCACCATGAATGCTTTGCAATGTTCCGCTATAATGCCATCATAGATCACCATCCTGTCACCTGTGATGCCGCGGAATTTGTGGATATAAGGCCGGAATGCGGTGCCTGTTCCACCATGTTGACGGATTATTTAAAGGCAGCCGGAATAAAACCATCCCAGAAATTAGCCACGGCACTGGTGCTTGGCATCAAAACCGATACAGCAGGATTCCTGCGTCAAACCGCCATGGAAGATGTAAGAGCTTTTCAATATTTGTACAAATTTGTGAACTCCTATCTTTTGGCCAGGATTGAACAAGCGGAATTCAAGGAAAATGACCTTGAATTCATAGCAGAAGCCATAAGGCATAAAAAGATCATTAATCACAGAATATATGCCTATACAGGCCACATAATCAACCCGGATCAATGCGTTATCACCGCTGATTTTTTCATGAAGCTGGAATCTGCAAACTGGAGTGTGATTTCAGGCATCTACAATAAACAGCTAATTATCATAATACGCAATGACGGTCTTCGTAAAAGCGCCGGCAGTACAGCCAAACATGCCTTTGGCAGCCTCGGTTCCGCAGGGGGGCACCAGACCATGGCCAGGGTGGAAATTAAGCTTCAAGAACTGAAAGGAGAAATCAGCAGTGAAACCATTTTAGGAGACTGGATTATTGAACAGGTTGAAAAACATGCAGGAACAAAAACAGATTAAAAAAAATGCCGGCTAAAAAACCGAAAAAGAATTCTCACTTTCCCACCGGAGAAATTGAAAAACGGCTGAAAAAGATTGAAGAGATAAAGATAGCTGCCGTAATAAAGTACAACAATGCCAAAGAAAATGTCAGAAAAATCATGGATGGCATCAAAAATACGGGGGGTAAGTTTGACTACAATGAGGTGGAAAATTACGTTTCTGAACTGATTGATTTTTTAACTCTGTCAGAAAATCCATTTTCCTACATAACTAAAGAAATTTTTCCCTATGATGATTATCTGTACAGCCATTCGGTGAATGTATGCTCCACCGGAATTGCCGTACTTAACCGGTTTAATCAAAATTTCAGTTCAATGATAAATAACCAGCTAAATCAGGTAAACAAAGATGTTTACACCGCGTTTGCCGGTGATGCCGGCAAAGGTGGTGTTTACAAATACTATTTAAAAGAGGATATTACAAATATCTGCATAGGCTATCTTCTCCATGATATAGGCAAGATTTTTATTCCAGATAAAATTACTGAACAAAACAAGTAAGCTCACCAGCATGGAGTTTGACATTGTTAAAACCCATTCCTACAAAATCGGTTCCGAAATTTTAAAAAAAAACGATCTTAAAATCCCGTTTGTAAAAAACATTGTTAAGTACCACCACGCCAAACTGTATGAGGGGGAAAACAGATGTTATCCAGAAAAAAAATCACCGTTGGATATCCATCTTTATGTTAAAATCTGCAAACTTGCAGATATTTACGATGCAATGACATCAAAGCGCTGCTACAAGGATGCCTTCAACCAGATAAGTGTGGTAACCGATATTTTCAGGCAGTACGCTAAAAAAGATAAGATGCTTCAGTATATTCTCCTATCCTTTGTGCAAACCGTGGGTATTTATCCAACGGGTAGTATTTTATACCTGAGAAATGGTCAAATGGCCTATGTCCTTGAAAGTGCAGGCCCTCTTGTTCTGCCATTTACCGATACCGATGAAACACCACTTTTTAAAAGCGCTGAACCCATAAATTTAAAAAATCCAAATATTAATGAAGAGTTCAAAGTTGACAACCGGCGAAGTATCAAAAAACCCATGGAAGTGTTTGACCTGCTGCCTTCTTATCTGCAATTTTAAAACACCAACACTTCGGACAGTTTTTGTAAGCACCTGTTTTTATTAAGTCTGATTTTTTGAGTGTAAAAATCTCAGATTCAATTATTTCAATGACTTATCTTTTTCAGATATTCTGATGTCAAAAAGTGTCCGAACTATTGAAACACTAATGGCTATTATTATTTTCAAAGTTTTTTACCATTATTTTGCCAAGCTCGGTGGATCTATTTGTGGCAGCTTCCACTGCATTGATGATTGTGGTTCTAAGCCCACCCTGCTCCAGGGTATGTATGCCTGCTATGGCGGTTCCTCCAGGTGATGTCACCAGATCTTTCAAATAGCCTGGATGCTCATTGGTTTCAAGAAGCAGTTTCGCAGCGCCCATAACCGTCTGGGCAGAAAGCAAAAGAGAGTCTTTTCTTGAGAGACCCATCTTTACTCCGGCATCTGCCATGGCATCAATGACCATGAAAATATAGGCAGGCCCACTTCCGCTAAGACCTGTAAAAGCATCCATCAAGACATTCTCCTTGATAAATACGGTTTTACCCACGGAGTCAAAGACGGCTCTTGCAAGTTCAATGTCTCCCGTTTGCACATATTTACCCGCAGCAATGGCTGTGGCACTCTCTTTAACAAAGGCACAGATATTCGGCATGACCCTTATAAGACGGAGTTCTTTGCCCACACCTGCCGCGATGGCTGCCAGGGGCACGCCTGCTGCAATGGAAATAACCAATTTGCTTCTATCAAGGACACCTGCCGTCTCTTTTAATACCGAGGCAAGTATCTGGGGTTTTGTGGCATAAACTATAATCTCAGATTTGTTAATAACCTCTATATTATCAGTGGTGGTGAAAACACCATATTTTTTCTCAATCTCCAGCAACGGCTCTTCCCTGACATCCGAACATATTATATTTCCAGGCTTTGCCGCCTCCGAGATCACAAGACCGCTTATAAGCGCTTCTGCCATGTTTCCACTTCCAATAAAACCGATTTTTTTATCCTGTAGCATTTTCGAGGTACTCCTTAAAAATAATTTAAAAAATAGAATGATTAATTGTAATTTTAAGGGCTATCCTTCATATTGCTTCAAAAGTAGTTTCCTCTTTTCTGGATGAGAGTCCAGAAACAAGAGAATGTTTATAAAAAAATTTAAAGCGGGAAATGAGGGATGCCTTTAAATCCAGCCTTTTACTTCAAAGATATGATAATTACCATGCGATCATTTATTTTGCATTAAAAAAATTAAGCGCTTTATTATTAAACCATAGGTGCCTTTATGAATCATCAAATACTGATAAAAAACGGAACCATCATCACAATGGAAAAAGCCTGCCCCGTCATTAAAGGGGGAAGCGTTCTTATAAAGAATAACATCATAGTTGATATTGTAAATGAAGACCATAAAACCTTTAGTGAAGAATCAACAACCATCATTGATGCTGAAGAAAGCATTGTCATGCCAGGGCTTGTCAACTGCCATACCCATCTGCCCATGTCCCTTTTCAGGGGGCTTGCCGATGACCTGCCCTTGGATGTATGGCTAAACGATCACATGTTTCCTGCCGAAGCGACTCAGATAAATCCTGAATCCACTGGAAAATGGGCACTTCATTCCTGCCGAGAGCTTCTTCTTGCAGGAACAACAACCTGCTGTGACGGATATTTTCATGAGGATGAGGTGGCAGATGCGGTCTTACAATCCGGCATCAGGGCTGTACTGGGACATGGGGTAATAGATTTTCCAGCTCCAGGGGTGCCCAACCCTGAGAAAAATATTGATACAGCACTAAGTTTTGCAAAAAAATGGATAAACCGATCATCCAGGATTATGCCTTCGATCTTTTGCCATTCTCCTTACACATGCTCGGCACAGACCTTGATAAAAGCCAAACAGGCTGCAAAGCGCCTCAATCTTATTTTCCAGATTCATGCAGCAGAAACAAAAAAAGAATCCTCCATGATCCAGGAAAACATCCCCACCACCCTGGATGCTTCCTCCTTCTGCATTAATGAAAACCGGCAAAGAAACCCTGTGGAATGGCTGGATCACTTAGGTATTCTGGATCAGAGGACTCTCCTTGTCCACTGCGTATGGCTGAATGAAAACGATATTAATCTCATAAAAAAAAGAAAATGCGCTGTTGTTCACTGCCCCGAGAGCAACATGAAACTCGCATCGGGCATAGCGCCGGTATCCGCCATCATGAACGCGGGTATTCCCATGGGGATAGGCACCGACGGCAGTGCCAGCAACAACAACTTAGATCTGTTTACAGAGATGGACATGGCTGCAAAATTACACAAGGCAGCCGAACAGGACCCCTGCGTACTAAAGGCTGAATCCGTTGTAGAAATGGCAACCCTGGGGGGAGCCAGGGCACTGGGACTTGATAAAGACATCGGTTCCATCACACCTGGAAAAAAGGCGGATATCATCATCATAAATACCCGCAACCCACACCTGGTTCCCATGTATAATCCATTTTCAACCCTTGTTTACGGCGTTAAAGGAAATGATGTTACCCATGTGATAGTAGATGGAAAGATATTGATAAAAAACAGAGCATTCGTAAAAGCGCAATACTGACATGGGCAGGCCAGAATTTGAACGGGTTTTACCCGCAAAAAAGCATGAAAGTCATATTCGGCCTGCAAAGACTTTCTAATATCCCCCCATGCCACCCGCACAACAAAAGATGAAACCTAGAGACAAGGCATGCCTTCTTGCCTCTACATTAAAATAAACTTCAACCATGAACTGCCTTATGAGTTTCAATACGATTACGCCCGTTCTCCTTGGCATTGTAAAGCACTCCGTCCGCGCATTGAATGAGAGAGGCATATCCAGAACCCCGATCCGGTAAAGCACAGGCAAGCCCGATACTCACGGTAACAATGTCAGACACCTGTGAATCTACATGATTTATAGCAAGTGCCTCTATATTGGACTGCATTCTCCGGACAATTTCCAAACCGCCGTTAAGCCCCGCATTGGGTAGTACTGCTACAAATTCTTCTCCTCCATACCTTGCGATGAAATCTCCGGGCCTGAAAAGAGCTTTTTCCAAAGCCTTTGCAACTTTTTTAAGACAGTCATCGCCAACCAGGTGGCCATAAGCATCATTAAAAAGCTTGAAATAATCAATATCGATCATGGCAATGGATATGGGAGCAGCCTCCCTTGTTAGCCGCCTCCACTCTTTATCTATCATTATGTCAAAATATCTTCGGTTGGATATACCGGTCAGGCCGTCAATAAATGACAAGCGCTCAAGCTCCCTGTTTTTTTGCTCCAGATCCTTCATGAGCTGCTGCTTTTCTTTTTCAAGCATATGGTGCTGCCAAGTCTGCTTTATGGAATGAACAAAGGTATCCTCTATGTTTTCATCCTTTAAAAGATAGGCAGTGGCACCGCTGTAAATGGCTTTTACAGCGGTCTTTATCTCCCGGTTGCTTGTTAATACTATAATTGGCACATCATTTTTGTCATCACGAAGTTTCCGGATTAATTCAAGACCGTTGATCTCAGGCATATTCATATCAGTTACAATGATATCGATATCATTATCTCCATAAAAAACCTTCAAAGCCTCCTGACCATTTCCGGCCGTCTTTACCTCATATCCCTCATCGCTCAATATCACCTCAAGCATTGAGCGTGCAAAGGGGTCATCTTCGGCAAGTAAAATGGTTAAATTATCATCAGGCATTTCTTAAAGTCTCCTCAAGGTTTTTTATAAAAAATCGGCAAGAAAACCCCTGAGTATCTAAATCATGGGTTGTTGGCATATGTGATCACCCCAATAGATTCTCAATGGTTTCAAACAGGTTATTCTTATCAAAATCTCCTTTCAGTATATAGGCATTAGCACCGGAATCAATACCTTTTTTGATGTCTTCGTCGGTGTCCCTTGAGGTCACAAGCACAATTGGTGTATCCTTATAGGCATCCAGCATTCTGATTTTTTTTGTCATGGTAAAACCATCCATCCCGGGCATGTCAACATCTGAAACCACCAGATCATAGGCAGATTCGCCTGCCTTTTCAAGTCCTTCAAGCCCGTCCGAGGCAAGAGTTACCGAATATCCGTGGGACTCAAGGATACTCTTTTCAATCTCCCTTGTGCTCGGAGAATCATCCACAACAAGAAGGCGCATTTCATATGTTCCGGATTCAATCTCTGATCTATCCATTCCGCCGGTTCCGCCGTACAAAGAAGGCACGTAAAAATTTGTAGCCTTTACCAGGGAAGGGATATGGAGTACGTTGATGAGTAAATTACTGTCTGAAATGATGACTCCTGATACATATTTAATATTTCTCATGTG
>CAXXNU010000021.1:0-14749 GCA_963675805.2 Desulfobacterales bacterium
GAACAAAGAAAGCCCAAGCAGCCGTTAGAACGAATCTTGACGGCTGCTTTTTTATTTTTTGCGGCTATCTCAGCTTTTTATTTTTTGATTTTGCCTGTTTCAAGGCGTTTCTTGTAGATATTTTCCATGTCCTGATAGACCTAAAAATGGGTGTGTGTCCCACTTTTTACATCATCAAAAAATATACCAATCTTAAAATATTCATACATTAAAACTCATTTTTTGGTGCGGTTTGCCATGCCGTTGCACCAAACCCTGCCAGAACAACGAGTTGTTCGCCGGCAGTAATGAAATATCGGAGTTGGGCGCCCGGCAAAGGCTTATACCCAAGATTCTAAATCAAAACATTCACCATTTGACCACAAGGTGGGCGTTAGGATAATAAAATGCGAGTATTTTGTCATAGGTTTCCGTTTTTCCAAGTATGGCGGACCCCCACTGAGAATACCCCACACCATGTCCCCAACCCTTTCCGTCAAAGATAAAGTCTCCGTTCTCTTTTCGAATTTCAAGCAAAATTTCGGGAAGTTTAAGGGCTCTTTTAAGGGTGGTGCGGGTACGAACCACTTTAGATCCACTCCTCGCGATAATTTTGACTTTGATAATGCGCCCTGAAGGCCCCTTTTCGGCGGGCTCCAGGCTTTGAAGCCCGGAAATTCCAAGCCCCCGGCGGTTCAAAGCATTTTCGACCTTTGAGATGGAAAAGCGTTTTTTCCAGCGGGCCATTTTACCCTTCAGACTTTCCGGGTCCTTGTGGGCGACCAGGTAGGGTTTGCCCAGACCGAAAACGGCATCAGCATCTGCAGTGTATCCGCCACTGTTGGCGCTGTACATGGCCAGAATGGGTTTTTGCCGGTGGCTCATAATCTGACCTTTGGTTTCGTGAACCGCCTGATCGGTTTTTCGCCTCTCCCGTGTTATCCCCTTATATGCCTGATCGCCTTGATCATCCACCAGATCATAGGACCAGGTCTTTCGATGCATCATTTGATAATAGGCGTAGGTTCTGGCTGCAACCGCCTGAGCTTTCAGGGTTTCCAGAGGCCATGATGCATAGGATTCGGACGGGACCACCGACCTCAGATAATATTCCATGGCGACCCGGTTGATAATAAAGAGCTTTCCCTCGCTCACGTTTGCCTGAATACTGCCGCGAACTTTCTTTTTTTTGTTCCCGCAGCTCACCTCGATGGGATCTTGACTCTCAAAAAGGATATCATCCTGTGAATACCGACGACCGTTAATGCGTAATCCATCGCCGGCCGCTTGAATCTTGAAGCTGTTGCCACATCCCACAGCTTGCGCACACACTTTTGTGCCGCTGATGCCGGCGACACCGGTGGTTTTGCAAAGGCGCACTCGAACGTCGGGGGGAGGAATCATTTTTTCCGCGGGTCCAGCGCCCGGCGTTTTCGTGATAGGTGTTTTTGTTTTTTTTTTTGTTGTTGTTGTTGTTGTTGTTGGTGGTGTTGTTGTTGTTGGTGGTGGTGTTGTTGTTGTTGGTGGTGGTGTTGTTGTTGTTGGTGGTGGTGGTGGTGTTGGTGTTGGTGGTGGTGTTGGTGTTGGTGGTGGTGGTGTTGGTGGTGGTGGCACAACCGGCGGCTTGGGGCTTTCCTTTTTGATTTGCTCCAGCAGCGCTTCCGCCTGAAAACGAAATTTGCCCATCGGGTAAGTTTTTAGATAATGAGTAATAACGGTCTTGGCCTGATCCGGACGCTCCAGCTGAAAAAGCAGAAGCCCTTCTCTGTACCGTCCGATTTCAGCGGCCTGGGGATACGCCATGGATATTTGCTGATAAACTTTTAAGGCCTCTTCTGAAGCATCCAAAAATGATGCGAAAAGGGTGGCCTTGGACAAAAGTGCGTCAATTCGGGTCTTGGGAAACGTCGAAAGCTCCAGAGCCGTCTGGTAATTTTCAAGAGCCTCCATGTACTTTCCCACCTCTATGAGATAGGACGCCTCATTGATATTGTAGCGGGCTTCCTGTTCCCTGGCGGGGTCCGGCGGGCTGGCCCATGCCGGAACACAAAGGAGAAAAAGCACGTACGCTGTTCCAATAACCCGTCTTTTTAAGGAATTCATTTTTCATTTCCATTTGGTTTGTTTTGCAAAAGTTCCTGAAGCATCTTCAACTGTAAGTCATTGGGGTGCTGCTTGAGTCCTTCCGTCGCTTTCTGAAGCGCCTTCTCGTTTTCTCCCAAATCCGTTAGATACTTTACATAAAGGCGGTGAAAACGGATCTCATTGGGAAAGGCCCGGACGCTCATTTCCAGGGTCTTTAGAATCTCTTCTTCTTTGAAAAGCCGCATCTGAGTATATATCAGATACAAGTACACGTTCCGATCCGGTTTTTGAGAAAGCGCATCTTTCAAATCCTTTTCCGCCCTCGTATATGCCTTGTTTTTAAACGCATCAATGCCCCTGGTCTTAAGCGTTTCAAAATTCTCCTTTTTATTCCGGGATGAAACGGCTGTCTCGGGCGGAGCAGAAACCCGTTCTGCCTTCGACGGTACTTCATAGGGCCCCTTTAGCGTTGCGTCGTCGGGATTCATTCGAAGGGCCTTTTCAACCAGTTTCAATGCCTGCTCTTTTTCACCCTTGGCAGCCAGCTGTCTTGCGTATACCTGATAGAGCCGCACTTCATAGGGAAATGCTTGAATGCCGTTTTTTAATGTCTTTTCAGACTTGGCGGCATCCCCTAGAATCATCTGGGTATAGGCCAAATAAAGAAAAACCACTCGATCCTCTTTCTGATTCAGGGCCTTTCTAAGGGCCTGATGGGCGTCGCCGAATTTTCGGTTCTTAAATGCTTCAATGCCTTTGGCCTTATTTTGTTCAAACTGTGCCGCAATCAATTCCGGTGTTACGTCCTTTCGCTCAATTAACACCACATTGCGGCCCTTCGGGTAGGGCGCATTCAAAAGGCTTGCGATCAAAACATCCCCTTTCAGTTTGAGGTCCTTATGGTGTTCACTGCCCAGGTAATTTCGGTCTATAACCAGTCTTTTCTCCGCACAAATTTCCGCTTCCCGGTTATCAAAAATGTTGTTATTTAAAATTTCAGCGGAGCTGCCCAGATAAGAAAGCCCTACGGCATTTCCGGTAATATCACTCTTTTCAATTCGCCCCTTGCCCCCTTTAATCACAATGCCGTTTTCAAAACCGCTAACGCGCATACCGGCAAGCTCAAAAGGACTGCCGCCGGCAATGGTGATGCCGGTCCCGGTACCTTTGTTCCCCTGAACGTCCAGTTCGTTTGCCTCCAGAAGTCCACCTTCGGCATGCAGGCAGTTGGTGCATCCTGAAAGGGATGCAAACGACATTGAAACCCGGCCCGCGCGCCGGAACCGTGATTCCCGTCCACCCATCCCCTTCCAGAAAAATTCGAGTTTTCTTCTCCCCGGTTATCGTCAGAGCCCCGTTGACCACAAGACCGGCACCCGGAGAGAATTTGAACCGTGTTCCTGGGCCAAGTGTCGCTGTTGCCCCCTCGGGAACCGTGCATCGCCCCTCCACTTGATAAATTCCCGGAACCAGGTACCCTTTGAACTCCGAAGAGAGCTTGACGGCATCAAAATAGGGCATGGTGATGTCTTGAACCGGCGTGGGTTTGGAAACGTTTCCTTGAATGTCACCGGAACGGATGCGGTAATAATATCGCTTGCCCTGTACAACCTGAGTGTCGAGATATTGCAGATCTTTTATTTTTTGAATGCACTCGAACTCCCCCACGGCCTGATTTCTGCGCTCAACCACGAACTGACTCAGATCTTCGTCTTCCCGGGCGGACCAGAAAAGCGAAATACCAGACTTGCCGGCGCGGACTTTCAGACCTGTTGGCGCAGGAGGTGCAACGGCGTCAATGGTCACGGTCCCGGTTTCAGACCAGGAGCGCTCCAACCCATTGGGTTTGGCCGCATGAACGGTCAGGGTTAAGAGGTCCGCCTGATCCCCCTCCCGAACCACGTAGGCGCCTTTGTAAATGCCGGCATCGGTATAATGCATGGGAATGCCTTTTTTAAAATCCCCCAGATCAAATGTACATGTGAGCTCTTTTTTTCCGCATTGACTTCCACCTCAATGCGATCTTTGGCGCCGAAAACGCCCCGGCCCACATTGGTGGTCACCAGAATGATCTCAGGGAGATCTTTACCATGGGGGCTGTCCGGCATGAATTGGGAAATTTTCCAGCCCCAGTCGTAAATGACCATACGCATGTGCTTTTTGGCCGGTTCGTCCATGGCCGCAACGGCAACGGTGGCCCAGTGCCCCGACAGCACTGGTGGGGAATGGCGATTTTTTTTCTTGGACGCGGACTCCTTCCAGGTTCCCAGATTTTTCCCTTTCCGGTTAACCAAAGTGATGCGGGCTTCAACGGAGTACTCGTCATAAGCGACGGTCTTGAGCATGACTGCGGACAGGATTTCGGGAAAAATAAGGCCGTTGGCCCCCAGAATTCGGCAGATGACTTCATGGGATGTATTCCGCCAGTCCTTTCCCTTAGGGGATTGTGAGAGTTTTCGATCAATTCGGCTTAGGGGGATGGTTTGGTACCCTTTTCCGACTAGCTGATTATTGATGACCCCTCTGACCAATTCATCCACAAAAGCCTCGTCCCGGCTTCCGGGTTTGATGTTAAACCCCTCTTGTCCCTTTTTTTGGGGTAACAAACGGGTAGGCATCACGGCAATGGTTCTCGGAATCTGTTTTTCAGGAACGTAAGATATTTGCTGGGGTTTTTGAGGGACACCGCACGAAACGATTAAAACGGGAAGGACTAGAAGAAACAAAAGGGGTAAGTCACGCCGGGAAGGATTTAGACGCTTCATCTTCATGTTTCCTTTTTTTAAAAAACGCGGTCAATGGTCAAGGCATTGCGCGTGCCAAGTGCCGTCTGAACCTGACCGGCCATTTTCAGCCGTTTTGACTTCAATAGGAATTCGCCTTTTCCCCATGCACTTAAAAGCGGACCGCTCAGGGAAAATTGATCGACCACCATCCGTCCGTTTTGAATGTCGGCTTTGGCCAACCCTCTGTCAAAATAAACGGCATCGTCCTTTAAGGATGTGATGTCCGCCGCCTTGAGCATATCCACCAAAAACGACAGACGGTAGTCCAGGTTGCTGACCTTTAGAACCGTACAGTCCCGAAGGGTCACCATGATTTCCCCCTGTGCCGAATCCAGAAGCGCTTGAGGGTTTTTACCCTGAATAAAAAGAGAGGTCATCACCGATAATTTGCCTTTGAGAAAAAGGGGCAGCTCCCGGGAAAAACAAGCGATAAAAGGCGTCAGGTTCATACCGGCACTTTTGCCTTCCAACTGAGCAACCATCTCGCCGGCCTCTGTGAAGACGCTGTTTACCTGCAGATCCAGCCGGCAAAGGCCCATGTCACCCTGCAGGACCGCCCGATTGTTGCTACACCGAATTGTCAGGTGGACATCGTTCAACTGGGGCATGTCGTTGAACTGGAAACGCTTGACAAAAGCCTTTCCAAACAAATTTCGATCTTTAATGGCGCTGAAGTCGAAATTTTTCTTCTTGTTTTCCATCCCTTTGGAATTCGATCCTGAAACAGTGCTTTGGCCGTTGGTACCGGAACCAACCATGTTAATGCGGCATTCGGTCATGCGAACCTGGAAATCGGTTTCTTCCCGCCCAGGGGTTTGAAGCTGTCCTTTGGCCAGAATGTTTAAAGAGGGGCCACTTACATCCATATCAAAGGTGAGCTCATCTCCCGATTTCTTCACGGCCTTTAAATTGATGGCGGTATCAAAGACCTGAAATGCATTGAGGGAGGCTTCAAAGCGCGTCTTTTTCATTTTTACCGGGATATCCACCACGCCCTTGAGCAACCCTGTCCCCCCGGCGGAAGATGCCAGTCGTAAATTGCTGACCTGAAGGGAGGGTTTCCCTTCTTTGATGGTGATTCGGGCTTCGAGTTTACGGATGGTGAAAGTTTGTTCTTTTCCGTTTTCCACCACTATCTGAATTTTGAGACCATCTGTCTTCAGCGCCATGGCACCCGTCGGCTGTCGATTTTCAGGGCTGCCGCCCGATACGCTGATATCGGAAAGCTCAACACGGCCGCCCGCGCGAAGGTCTTTGAGCCCGGCCTTCAAAAACAACTGCTCTAATGCTTCCCTCCCTTTGGGATTTTCATTGATCCATCCCAGAACCGTACCGGCCTCCATGGTTATTTTGTCACACGTCAGCGCATAACCATTCTCTTTGGTAAGCGTCAGTGTGATGTTCTGAAGCTGATTTTTTCCAAAGCTGAGGGTCTTGGAAACAAGCTTCATTTGTCCGGTTTCAGAATTTATGTCCAGGTAGAGTTCTCCCGCACCCACCTGCTCGATGTCGGGTAGCTGGTCGCCCAGTTCAGCATTCAAAAATTCAAACTCTACCAGGAATTTCTTGAGTGCTGTCGGATTGATGGCCGCATTTGAAGCGTTCACTGACAGTCCCAGGGGAGAAAATGAGGTAATGGCCACGTCGCCCGCAAAACTAAGACCAATTTCATCAATAGTAAAATCTTTTACCTGGACGGATATGGTCTGATCCTTTTTTTGAATGTTATCTGCTGAAACGGCGAAAGTAACCGGATGCATGTTGGAATGGGCCGATTTTACCATTATTCTGCCACGATCAACTCGAATTTGCTGAATCATTTCAGCGGGAATGGCTGCTGTTGTGAGCGCCGGTGCCGAAGACACATTGGGGGCCAATTGTGAATCAATTTTTTCTGAGAGAATCAAGGGCGCTTCGACAACAGCCTTTCGGACCACCACATCACCCCTTAAGAGAGCTATGAGATCTGGATAAAGAACGAGTGACGGGATGTTGATTTTGTTCTGACCTTGATCAAGTTTCAAGTTCGAGAACGAAACGGCCGGCAACGGTTTAAAACTGAAGTCAACCTTCTCAAATTGAATGCCCACCCCCAGATGTTCGCGGGTAATGTCATCAATGTGCGCATTGATATAGATGCCCGAAGCGAAAATCAGGACCACAAACACCAGCAATGAAAGGGACGATATAGTAATGGTTTTTTTTTTTCATTTCAGCAGAAAAACCACCTTGGCATTGGCCAGCAGGTTACTTTTCTGATCGCTCAAATAGATGGTGGCGGCATCGTCAGCTGTAATTTTGGCGTTGGTCATCTTCACCACGCCAATACCATTGACCATCATGGGTTTTTTGCTGCCCCAGGTTTCCAGAAGCGCTTTGGCTTTTCCGGGATCGGTGGTGAAGCCTCCACACCCTCTTTCCACCAGAATGGAACTCAGTATTTTTGAAGGATCAAATACAATGTTATCATTTTCCGTTACAATGTTGTTGACCAGGGCGGGCCGAAACTGAAAATCCCTCACATCCACGATCAGTCCATCGTAAACAACCGCGGGTGACGTGGGGGGAGTCTTTAAAGCGGCCCCGGTTTCCGTAAGGGTTTCGACAGCTGTTTCTTTCTTTCCATAGCCCTGAACCGGCACTTCTTTCTGGGAAACCGCTTCAACCACCTCGGTGTCGATCACTTTTGGAATCATTTTGGGTTTGTAATAATCCTGGGGAAGATCCGGTATGGCCTTTTGAATCTTCTGGTCTTTAATCAAAGGCAGAATCACATCGTACAAACCGCCTTTGCCGCGAATATTAAGCTGCATGCAGACTTCGCCATATCGGCCGTCATCATGATACCTTTCACCACACTTGACCGCCCCTCGCAAAAATCCATTGATGCCGGTCCGAATATCATCGGACTGGAGCATGCCATCCTTGACCGTGGTCTCTCCCGAAAGTCGAAGACCTTCCACGACTTCAAGCAGATCCCGCTGGGCCACCACGGTTGCGGACCGCATCGCCCGGTAACGGCTCTGGCCCTCTTCGGAAGCTCCCACCACCTGAATATAACCTTCCTCAAAAATCTTTGCAGGGGTGGTGACCTGCTGCCAGGTATCCTCGGCGTAAAGCCCGGGGGTAAACACAAACATTCCAAAAAGCAATATTAAGAATCCGGTCGTTTTTTTCATGGTCAATCTCCTTTCCTAATAAACGTTCATTGCATTTCTTAAGCGCAAAACAGATAGAAGCAGTTCAGCCCCGTCCGTATTCTCATCCGGCCTGAACGCCCCTGAAAGATCGGGTTCCATGAGCCCCCGCGTGACCGAATTGGTGACGGCGTTGTAATAGGCGGAGGTGGGGAGGACATCGGGATAAGGTGAATTGCTTTGGCCGTAATACTTGGAAGACAAGGCCTCATCCCCGGTGATTTTGATCAAAAGGTCCTCCAAAACAAACGCCAGCTGTTTGCGTGTGATGGGATTGTCGGGATAAAACAGATAAGCCCTGCTCGTGTTGTCATAGATGGGTTCGAGGCCCCGCAGCCCCCATTTGACCGCAATCAGAATTTCAGACTTAAACAGGTTGTCGCGTACATCTGCAGGGACGAACGCATTGGGGTCTTTTTTCTGAGGCGCGGCGATCCGTCCCGCCAGCAAACGGTTCAGATGAATTTCGTCCACTAGAAGGGCCGCTACATCGGCTCTGGATACCTTGTCTTTTACGGCAATTTTTTTGGCCACATGGGTGAGGGTATAACCGGTGGATGCACGAACAATCTTGTGCACCTTTTTAAACAGTTTCTCAGCCGGGGCGTGCCATCGGCCCGGTGTCGCGGACATCACTTTGGACAGCATATCCTCGGATTTTCCAAACTGATAATCGGTGAAATAGGCTTTTCCCATGAAATAGGACGCGGCTTCCCGGCTTCTGTAATACGGCAGTTCCCCGGCCTTTACTTCATCCAGATCCATGGCATCTTCGTAGCATCCCTCTGCTTTTTTGGCCCATTTTTTGGGCTTTGCATGGGTGTAAACCCGTATACCGGTCACATACGCAATGAACTCCTGGGAATCCCCCTCCGCTTCATCTTCAGCGTCGTTAAGCAGTTTGATCGCTCGCTTCAGTTCAACGGATTTGTGCTCACCATCTTTTTCCGTTTGAGCCCGCCCAGCCGCGACCAGGGCTCGACCTGCCAGGGCGGGCGCATAGTCCGGTTCCAGTTTCAAAGACCGATGAAAACGGTCATCCGCACCGTTCAAATGCCCATTGTCGACCATTTCCATGCCCATTAGATAATGATGGGCGGGATTATCCTCATCGGAAACCGGTGGCAGCTTCTTGGCGCCACACCCCCACACCAGCCAAAACAGGCAACACATTAATACCAAAACAAAGTTTCTTCGCATGGTTCTACCTCCCGTGATGAAAAATTTGAAAACCTACAGTATTATTGTCCCCTCAATGACCACACCCGCGTTGTACAGCAGGCCGGCATCTCTGCGGTTGGGATTTTTAACGAACGACGGTCCTGCTTTTCGAATTTCTCTTCGTATAACAGCCATGGGCTGACCTGGTTTTTTCACCGTGGTTTAGCCCACAACGAAACATGAAAGATGTGAGTTGTGAGGAAAACAGCTTGCCCCAATTCTCACTACTCACCACTCAAAACTGTCATATAAAAATTTTCTCACCCATGACGGATCTGCCCTTACCGATAGAGATAAAGAGGGATAAGAACTTGCTTTTCGCTAAAGTGTCAAAAATTCCAAAAGGTTAAAATAGTTCTTCTCCCCTGATACAAGCACAGCATGTTGTGCTTGTATCAGGGGGAATTTGATCCTGTCAAGATAAAAGTTTTTATCTAATTCCGGGGCACCTTATTTAACTAATTTCAATAGAAATTGAGTGAAATTTTATCCAAATTAAGTTTAATTGAGAATACGAAGTGTTGTGGGTGAGACGAAGTATTGTGAGGGGGATTGATGGTCAGTTAAAAATGAAGTTAGTTAAGTATTAATTTGGTTCTTGACATATGCTTTGTTAAGGAGGATATAGAAATATATTTTAGTCTGGGGGAGGGGGGAGACATCACCATTAACGGGTTGCCCTACAGGTGTTCCCCTGCCGAGGTAAAATGTTCATGGGCCTCCACTTGGCCGGAGTCTCGGCCACTGCGGCCAATTTCGTTATGACCTGGATCGGGTCCGTGTTCTCTCCGGCCGGAACGCCCCTATGATTGCACATGGCGTATCGGGTTTGACTGATTAAAAAGAACGCAGTACCGCTTAATAAAGAAAGCAGTACAGTCATGAATTTTTTTAAAAAGAGGATAAAAAAAGGGAGGCCCCAGGCTTGGGCCCTGATCTGGATGTTCCTGATAGTGTCAGCCGGATCTTTCGGCTGTGTGGCGGTGGAGGAATTTTCCCGGAAAATGGAGGAGTTTTCCCGGAAAGCCCCTTCCCAGGAAACCTCCGTTGGTAAAACCTATTCAGAGAGTGACCGGAGTATCATGGTGAGCCCTTCCCATACACGGACCTCAGATGGGTGGACCAGGTTCGCCCTGGTCATCGGCAATTCAAGATACCGTCATGTCCCCGCCCTGGCCAACCCGAAAAACGATGCCAGGGATATGAAAAACGCCTTGGTCAAAAGAGGATTTACGGTGAAATACCTGGCCGACGCCCGGGACGTCCGGACCATGATCAAGGCAGTGGGGGATTTCGGGGATCGTTTGTCCAGAAAAAAAAATTCCGTTGGCCTGTTTTACTACGCCGGCCATGCCGTACAGGTCAAGAATGTCAACTACCTCGTTCCCGTGAACGCCAGCATCCGGAACGAGAGCCAGGTGGAATACGACGCCTTTAACGTGGACCGTCTCCTGAGCACCCTGGAATGGGCCGGCAACCATATGAACATCATCATCCTGGATGCCTGCCGGGACAATCCGTTTTCCAGAGGGTTTTCACGGAGCATGGGCCGGGGCCGGACCCGGGGCCTGGCCCAGATGAAGTCCCCCACAGGCACCTTTATCGCTTTTGCCACGGCCCCGGGGACCACCGCTGAAGACGGCAGGGGCCGGAACGGCACCTTTACCAAGCACTTGCTCAAACACATCCACACCCCCAATGTCAAAATTGAAGATATGTTTAAAAGGGTGAGAAACGGCGTGATCGAAGAAACCCGTAACCGGCAGGTCCCCTGGGAATCCTCCTGCCTGAGGGGGGATTTTTATTTCGGCGGATGCCTGGATCACCTGGAAGAGGCGCGCAAACGCCGGGAACTGGAAGAGATGGAGGCCCGCGGGCGCCGTGAAAAGGAAAAACACCGGATGGAAATAGAGCGCCTGAAAAGAGAAATAAAAGCATATGAACGGCGAAAGGCCGCGGGTCCGGCCCCCTCCTCCACTGAAACAGACGCAGACCTGCGCCTGGAAAAAAAAGAAATGGAGCAAAAACGCCGGGAAGTGGAGCGGCTTAACCGGGAACTGGAGGGGCTCCGCAGGAAAGCGGAAGAGGTCCGGCAGAACCGACCGGCAAAGGAGGCCCCCATGCCGGTCATAGGATTTTAACGTTTTGATATGAATCACCGGCCATATGGCCCTGATTATAAATCATTTAACCGCCCCTTTAGGGGCACACCAAAAGAAAAGGAGATTAGAGATGAACTTGAAGAAACTTGGATTGATTTTGGCCTGCCTGATGCTGCTCATCGCAACTGCCGCCCACGCCGACAACGACCAGGGAGCCCAGCCCATGGGCAAGATGGAGACGTTTTTTAAATCAAACCACTTTGGGAAGGACTTGGGGTTTTCTCTGGGAGTGAAGACCTGGCTCTGTGAGTGGTCTTTACCTGTGGAAATGGCATCGGCTCTAGATCAAAATGGTTCCCCAATTATAACCGATACTCAAATTTTACAATTTGAATCTGATACAGAGCTCACTTTCATACCAACCTTTATGGTGCGGTATAGAAATTTTTTTATAGGAGGCACTTATTTGCCGGAAAAGGCATTTGATTTTACTTCCCAGAATCATACTTTTAGCTTAACGGCTGATCCTGAATTGGAGGGAGCTAATCTCGCCCTTCCCACTGAACTAACTGTTTCAGGGGAAAGACGAGAATGGGACCTAAATATTGGCTATTTTATAACTTCAAATTTTGCTGTTAGTTTAGGTTATAAACGGTCTTGGATCGAACATACGAACATACTTACGTTTTAGACGTTTTAGATAAACCGGTAAAAAAAAAAGCAACGTTTGATGAATCATTTCATGCACCTATTCTAGGTCTTGCCGCCTCAGTCCCTATTAGCGAAAAATTTGGTTTTTACGGCAACTTAGCCTACGGATGGATCAATGGCGATGCAGACGGAAACTACTATTTGGGTGAGCTTGGATTGAACTACAGGATTCCGATTAAAAAAATTTCTTCGGCCATTGCAGTCCATGCCGGATACCGCTTTCAACGGCTGGAACTTGATTTTGACACCACTACAGGAGATCAGAGTGATACCTTGTCAGGTTTTATCTTTGGTGTGAACGTATTTTTTTAGGGTAAGAACTCCTCTCTATCACGACATTTTTTGAATTCGGGGTGAATTCGGGGGACACCTTTTTTGAATTCGGGGGACACCTTATGTAATTCAAATATGAATTCGGGGGACACCTTATTTAATTCAAACAATTGAGTAAGGTGGCTCCCCGAATTGTATGAAAGGCGCTGCAGGCTGATTTTTCCGGAAAATTGCAACCGGCTTATTTGGCGTGGGGTAATGATCCGCCAATTTGCCTCGGCAAATTCAGCCGCCCCGGCAAACTTGCTTTTGCCGTCAACCGGCAGGATCCGGATACTGCGAACATTCCGGCCCAGATCTTCGGTCCGGGCCTGGATGGTGTATACGCCGCCGGCGGCCTGGGTCTTCACTTCCCCCAACGGCGAGGTGCCGGCGTAGAGAACGAGTTTTTCAGTGCCGAAGGGCGGACAGACCTGTAAGGTAAAACGGTCAGCTCCGGTTGGTACTTCGTAGACACTGCCGCCGTTGAAATAGTTGTCCCGGCGGTAGGGATTGGGCAGCAGCTGAATCAGATTGCCGCCGACATCCTGATATACCAACTTGCCGAAGAAGGGACGGTTGCCCTTCATAAAAATTTTGATGTGATCTCCGGCCTGATACTCCTTTTGGTCGGTCCATACTTTGACGGTCAGCGGCGCACGGGGATCGTTAAGCATCTGTGTATTGTTCTTTTCGGTCCGGTTATGCATGGCCTTTTCATCAGGCAGCACCTCCAGCTTGAGCTTCACCCGATAGCATTGGCCTGATACGGGATCATCAAACCATTCCTTCAGCAGTTCCTTGACCAGCTTTACCTGTGCGTTGGTGTAAGCCGTGATAAGGTCTTTTTCCAGCAGTCCGTCGGACACCTCGGTCTCCGTGCTGATATAGGCGACAGCAGCCTCACCGGCGTTGCGTCGGGCATCCTGAACCGCAGCGCTTTCGGTCTGCTTTCGGGATTTATCGTCGCCCATGCAGGCATAGCCCTCGCTGTCAATAATCACCGACTGAGCTGCGAACAAAGGCGATACGCCTGCTATAAAAAAAGAAATCAATAATAAAAGAATGCGCATGATGTCGTCCCCGATGATTTTGTTGAATAAGAAAATTGGGCCTTGATCATTGTTTGGTCCAAACTGTAGGGGCAGATTCCATATCTGCCCTGTTCGGGGCGGATATGGAATCTGCCCCTACCCAATACGTGGCCGAAAGGATTATCAAGGCCGAAAATTGTAAACATCCAGCATCTATTTCCTTTTATCTAAAGGTGAACGAATTTGCAAGACCCAAATCCATGGTGCTGGTTCAGTTTAAAAGTAATCACTGAATCCGTGCTCCTTGATTTTTTAACTCTTTATTTTACCATGAAGAACATGAAGAATATATACCGCAAACTCAACCTTCATGTCCTCCATGCTCTTCATGGTTTTAAATAGAAATTAAAGCTGTTAAAATTGGGTACAAATCATGAGCAAACCATTGAGCGCGGACATGAGTTGCGGCGTGTTCCGGGCCATTTCATCCTTGCTGGTGCATGTTCCTGTCAATTAAAAAGTCCGGGACTGCTCTGTTTGCAATCCCGGAGAAAAGGCGTATAAAAATTACAAATATTTTTTTTAAATTAACAGGCCGGTGATCAGTGAACATCATTTCAACCATCATTCCAATATTTATTATTATTTTTCTGGGTATATTTGCCCGGCATAAAGGTTTTCTATCCCAGGATTTTTTACACCAGGCCAATCGCCTTGTATATTTCATTGCCATCCCTGCCATGATTTTCAGCGCCATTGCCAAGTCTTCTTTGAAAACTCAGTTTCATCCGGGGGTGATCCTGATTACGCTTGCAGTCGTATGTCTTATTGTGCCGGCTGCCTGGCTTGTGGCACGCTGGGCAAACATTTCACACGCATCAAAGGGTTCCTTTATCCACAGTGCCTTTCATGGCAATCTGGGGTATATCGGCCTTGCCGTGGCCTTTTATTACCTGGGGCACGAGGGCCTTGTCAAGGCGGCCATTATTGTAGGTTTTGTCATGATCCTGCAAAATGTCCTGGCTGTGGCAGTGCTACAGTTTTACAGCCGGGATGCCGGGATCGGAACAAGTCCGGCCGCAACCCTGGGGTCTGCCATGACTAATCCTGTGATCCTGTCCGCCCTGGCAGGCATTGTTTATTCCCTTTTGGGGCTGCCCATGCCGGTGATCCTGGACCGGTCACTTACCATCCTTAAGGGAATGGCCCTTCCCATGGCGCTGCTGGTGATCGGCGTTTCTCTATCCTTTGAAAAGATCAGACAGGTCTTTGCTCCGGTGGTGATGACTTCGGTGTTAAAGCTTCTAATGATGCCGGCCATG
>CAXXNU010000022.1:0-16438 GCA_963675805.2 Desulfobacterales bacterium
CAGGGCCACCTGAAAGCCTTCCTTGGCCCCTTCCACGAACACCTCGTAGACCTTTACCCGCCGAGCCGCCCCGAAGACGAGGAATCCGGCCATCAACCCCGGCAGGATCCATGGGGAGAGGGCTTTGCCG
The DNA here is from genome assembly GCA_963675805.2 of Desulfobacterales bacterium. Taxonomy (GTDB): domain Bacteria; phylum Desulfobacterota; class Desulfobacteria; order Desulfobacterales; family Desulfosalsimonadaceae; genus SURF-3. The sequence continues at coordinate 131 of CAXXNU010000022.1, forward strand.
AAAAGGATGGCCGCGGGGATCAGGGATGCCAGAGCGACGAGCGCCACGATACTGACCCACAGGGGATAGGCGCTATCCGCCGCTTCCAGGGTGGATGCATCTTCAGAATCGTTCCCGGCAGGCCGTTTCTTCGCCTCCACGGCCGCCGAGGCCAACACGGGTGCCAGCCGCTGGTAGAGCTTGGTGGCCATGATGGCCACCGTGGTGGAACCAATGGTGGCCAGCAGGGTGGTGGGCAGGATGATGGCAGGATCGGTGCTGCCCGCTGCAGCCCGCAGAGCAATCACGCCGGTAGGCAGCAGGGTCACACTGGAGGTGTTGATGGCCAGGAACAGGGCCATGGCGTTGGTAGCCGTTCCCGGTTGCGGGTTAAGGCGTTCCAGTTCCTGCATGGCCCGGATACCGAAGGGCGTGGCGGCATTGCCAAGCCCGAGGGCATTGGCGGAGAGGTTCAGAATCATAGCCCCCATGGCCGGGTGGTCGGCGGGCACCTCGGGGAACAGCCTCACCATCAGCGGCCGGATCAGCCGTGCCAGGATGACCAGCATGCCTCCGGCCTCGGCGACCTTCATCAGACCTAAAAACAGGGTCATGACGCCCACCAGTCCGATGGCCAGGTCGACTGCGCCGGTGGCCGACTCCACCATCGCTGTGGACAGGGCCTCCATGGGCGAGGGGAGATCCGCCGCCGGCTGGAAAGAGAACTGATTCCACCCGGCAAAGAGCACGGCAGCAAGAACGATGGTCAGGAAGATCCGGTTCACGTAACCGGACCGGCCTTCAGGTCTTCTTTTGCCGTTTGAGCAGAATCCGGGGCGTCGACGACGCTCAGTCCCTCGTGGTGGACAATAACCGGGTTAAGATCCATTTCCTGGATTTGGGGGTAGGACTCGATGATTTCCGAACAGGTCAGCAGCAGGTTGACCAGGGCCTTCTTGTCATAGGGCTTGTCGCCCCGCACACCGTCGAGGATGGGATGGGACTTGGTCTCCGTGATCATCCGCTGGGCGGATCGGCGGGGGATGGGCAGCACGCGGAAGGAGACATCCTTTAAAATTTCCACCATGACCCCGCCCAGTCCATACATGATCACGGGACCGAACTGGTCGTCAATCTTGGTGCCGATGATGACTTCGATGCCCTGGCCCACCATGGGGGAGACCAGCACGCCTTCGATGCGCGCATCGGCCTTGTACGCCCTGGCATTTTTGACGATTTCGCGGAAGGCCTTTTTGACCTTCTCCCTGCCGGACAGGTTCAGAACAACCCCCTTGGCGTCGCTTTTGTGGAGGATGTCCGGCGAGGCAATTTTGAGGACCACCTTGCCGCCCATGGCCGATGCCGCATCGGCCGCCGCCTTTGCGGTTCCAGCCAGAACGTCAGCGGTGACGGCCGCCCCGTGAAGCCTGAGCAGCTGCTTGGCTTCCGCTTCGAGAAAGGCGGTGCGGCCCAGCTGGTAAACGGTGTCGATGAGCTTCTGGCCGTCGGGTTTGGCTTTGGCCCCCCAGTCGAAGACAAAGCTGGATTTGGAGTGATGGCGCTTGAGGTATCTGCCGTATTCGGCCAGCACGCTGATGCACTTGCAGGCAATATCCAGGCTGCCGTAGACGGGAACGCCATAGTAGCGCAGCAGGTCCAGGCTGTGGGGTTTTTCCGAATTGTACAGGCTGTGCACCACGATGGCTTTCTTGCGGCTTTTGACCATCTTGCCCATCTGGTGGGCCGCATCTTCTTCCATCATGGCCAGGCTTTGGGCAAAGCGGATGCCATAGCCGCCGAACAGGCCCACGACCAGCAGGCCGCCCACGTTGGGGTCGCTCAGTATGATACGGGCGCAGTCGGCGAAAATGGCCGGATTGTCGTCCGTGCCCCCGGCCACGTCGATGGGGTTTCTTACCGATGCCCCGGCGGGGAGGATGGCGCGAAGCTTGGCCTTGGTCTTCTCTTCCAGTTCTGGAATCTGAACCCCCAGGTCGGTGAGATCGTCGGCAGCGATGGTGGCGTGGCCGCCGCCGTCGGCCAGAATGGCCACCTGGTTGTTTTTGATGGGCGGCAGGCTGGAAAGGGTTTCTGCGGCCGGAAAGAGTTCGTCGGAGTTTTCGATAACGATAATGCCGGCCCGCTCGAAAGCGATCTTGGCCACTTCCGAGATGCCGGCCAGGGCACCGGTATGGGAACCGGCGGATTTTTTTCCGGTGGAGGAGCGCCCGCTTTTGAGCAGGATGATCGGTTTGGTCTCTGTGGTCTTGTGGGCCTGCTGGAGAAAACTGCGGCCGTCGCGCATGCCTTCCACGTACATGAGAATGGCGCGCGTTTCCCGGTCCTGCCGGAAGAATTCCAGGTACTCGTGGAAGCGGATGTCCGCCTCGTTGCCGACGCCCACGTAGTAGGTGAACCCCTTGAGGCTTTTCAACTTGGCTTCGGTGATCAGGGTCAGGGCCATGTTGCCGCTCTGGGCCAGCAGGGCGATGTCGCCCTTGGGGGCGTTTTTCAGGCCCATCAGGTTGAGGTTGGCCTTGAGATTGATCATACCGGAGGTGTTGGGGCCGATCAGGCGGATATGCGCCCGGCCAGCCACGTCCAGGACCTTGCCCTCAAGGGCTTTGCCGGCCGCCCCGGTTTCGCCGAATCCGGTGGCCAGGATAATGGCACCCTTGACGCCTTTTTTACCGCAGTCTTCCAGAACCGCGGGAATGGTTCTCGCCGGCGTGGCGATCAGGGCCACGTCCACCTCCCCCGGAATGTCCGACACCGTCGAATAGCAGTTCAGCCCCATGATGCGCCTCTCCTTGGGGTTGACCGGGTAGATGGCTCCCTCGTATCCCTCGTCCAGAAGGGTTCGAATGGTCTGGTAACCGCGCTTGGTGGGCACCTTGGATGCACCCACGACGGCTACGGAGCGGGCGTTGAGGACGTTTTCGAGTGACATCGTTTACTCCTTATTTCTTTCGCTCTTCAAATTCTTTCAGCGATGACTGCCGCTCTTTGGTGGAAACGCAGGCCAGGCAGGCTTCCACCTCGAAGTCCATCAGGGCCTCCAGGCTGGTTTCGCCCATCGCCATGTTCAGGCCCTTCTTGATCATTTTCAGGGAAAAAGCCGAGTTGGCCGCGATTTTGGCGGCCATCTCCATGACGGTCTCCATGAGTTTGTCCGCCGGCACGGCCCGGTTGACCAGCCCGATGCGCCGGGCTTCCACGCCGTCGATATACTCGCCGGTAAACAGCAGCTCACGGGCCTTGCCCGGGCCGATCAGGTCCTGGACCAGCCGGAACGCGCCGCCGGTGACCGACGAGGTGACCTTGGCTTCGGGGCTGCCGATCTTGGCATCCTCCGCGGCGATGCGGATGTCGCAGGCCAGGGCCAGCTCGTATCCGGATCCGATGGCATAGCCGTTGACGGCGGCGATGGTGGGTTTTTCAAAACGGATGATGGCCCTCGACGCCTCCTGGAGCGACACCAGGTAATCCCGGTAGTCCTCAATGGAACGGGTCTTGGACTCCTTGAGGTCGGCGCCGGTGGAGAAGGCGCGTCCTTCGCCGGTTATGACCACCACCTTGATCCCATCGTCCGCACGGGCATCGTCCAGGGTGGCCTGCATGTCGAGCCAGAGCCGTTTGTTCATGGCGTTGAGCACCTGGGGCCGGTTGAGCCGGATGACGGCCACGCCGTCCTGCTTGTCGTAGATGATACATTCAAGGTCCATCTTCTATCCTCTGGTGGGGTGGCTATAAAAAATGGGTGGTAATGTTTAGTTTCCCTTTGCGTAAAACCTCTCGCGGGTCAAGCAAAATCCCCAGGGCTGCATAAAAAATAGGGTCCATGCCCGTTTCTATACAAAATTTACTGAACACAAATGGCAGGCCACGAAATGACCCCCACCCATGTCCCGCAGTTCGGGTTGGCGGTGGTCGCATCCATTAAAGCGATCAGGACAGCGGGGATGAAAAGAACACCCGGATGGCGGATGTCTCGGACTGGGAACATCGCCCGTAAGGATCGTCCTTTTCCGGATCACTCTGGGATCCGGAATCGGAATGGCTGAAAGCAGGGCCCGGGTATAAGGATGCCTGGGATGGTGATACAGATCGGTGTAAGTGGACTGTTCAACAATCTTTCCAAGGTACATGACGGCAATGCGATCGCAGGTATGCTCAACAACGGCCAGGTCGTGGGCAATGAAAACAAACGACAGTTCAAACTCCTCCTGCAGGTCGATCATCAGATTGATAATCTGGGCCTGAATCGAGACATCCAGAGCGGAAACCGGCTCGTCTGCGATAATGATCTTGGGATTCAGGGACAGCGCCCGGGCAATTCCGATCCGCTGGCGCTGGCCGCCGCTGAATTCATGGGGATACCGGTTGGCCTGTTCAGGGCTGAGCCCCACCTTCTCGATGAGATAATCGACCCTTTCGTCCAACTCACGATTCTTATACATGCCATGGAGCTTCATCGGATCTCTGATAATGTTGCGCAGGGTTATCCGGGGATTGAGAGAAGAATAGGGATCCTGAAAAATAATTTGGATCTCCTTTTTCAGTTTTATCCATTCAGACGGTGACAGTCGAGACGGTCGCGATACATCTTTCCCCTGATACACGATGCTGCCGGATGTCGGTTTTAACAGGTGCAAGATGGCCATGCCCATCGTCGTCTTTCCGCAACCACTTTCACCCACGATTCCAAGGTCTCTCCTTTCTCAAGTGTCAGGGAGACACCGTCCACCGCATATACATAACCGGCGGTTTTGGAAAAAAGACCTTTTTTTACGGGAAAATGAACTTTTAAGTCGTTTACCGTCAATAATGTTTCCGACATAAACAGACGTCCTTGTTAATGGGTCGCGTAGTGCGCGCAACGCACCCGATGCGTCGGGTCCAGCGCTACCATCTTAATGGGGTCTGTCCTGCAAATATCCATGGCTTCCGAACATCGGGGATAAAAACTGCAACCCGCCGGCAAATGGTAAAGGCTGGGGACAACTCCCTTGATTACATGCAATGGCTCACGCCCGGATGTAGATCGGTTGCCCAACTTGGGAATGGATTTTAAAAGTGCCCGGGTGTATGGATGCATCGGATTTTCAAAGATGGTATAGACATCGCCTTGCTCCACAATCCTGCCGGCATACATGACAATCACGCGTTGGGCAATCTCCGCAATTACGGCCAGATCATGGGTGATCATCAAGATGGACGCGTCGAAGTCATCTTTCAATTGCATCATCAAATCGATAACCTGGGCTTGAATCGTTACGTCAAGGGCGGTTGTCGGTTCATCGGCAATCAGTATCTCCGGATTACAGGAAAGCGCCATGGCAATCATGACCCGCTGCCGCATACCCCCCGAAAGCTGATGGGGGTAATCATGGGCTCTTTTTTCCGGGGATGGAATCTGCACCTTTTCGAGCATCTCTACCGATCGGTTCCAGCTCTCTTTTTTGCTCAGGTTCATGTGGCGGATAACCATTTCCGATATCTGGTCGCCGACGGTGAACAGCGGATTAAGGGACGTCATGGGTTCTTGAAAGATCATGGAGATTCGGTTGCCCATGATATCTCGCATGTCATTCATGGGAATCTTGAGAAGATCGTTTCCGTTCAGCAGAACTCGCCCATGAACAATTTTTCCGAGGGGCTCGGGTATCAGTCGCATAATAGAGAGCGCGGTCACGCTTTTTCCGGAACCGGACTCCCCCACGATACCCAGTGTCTCCCCTTTGTTCAGGTCGAAAGAGACATCATCCACGGCCCTGGCAATGCCGTCGAAGGTGTGGAAATAGGTTTTTAGCCCCTGCACGTCGAGGAGATTTCCATGATCATCCATATTCGATTTTTCCATTATTGCCGCCGGGAGGTGCGGGGATCAAGAAAATCCCTTAGGCCGTCTCCAGACAGGTTGAGACCTAACACGGTGATAAAGATCGCCAAGCCGGGAAAAATGGAAATCCAGGGGGCTGAAAACAACTGTTCCCGGGCGGTCGCCAGCATCCCTCCCCAACTGGGGGTGGGCGGCTGGGTTCCCAGGCCCAGGAAGGAAAGCGCCGCTTCGATGAGAATCGCCCCGGCTGCGCCCAAGGTCGCGATCACCAGGATCGGCCCGATGATGTTCGGAAGCACTTGGGTGAACATGATGCGTATTTTACCGTAACCCAGCGCCTCGGCGGCCTTGACATAATTTAACTCCCGGGTGGAAAGGACCTGGGAACGGGTGATTCGGCAGGTGTACGACCAGTTGGTAAATCCCAGGGCCAGGAGTACATTAATCAGTCCGGGACCCAAAAGGGCCATGATCGCCAGGGCGAACACCAGCGAGGGAATCGACATCATGATATTGGTGAGCCCCATGACCAGATCATCCCACCATTTACCCAAAAAACCGGCCGTCAGTCCCAGTACAATACCGATCACACTGTTTAACAACTGGCTTACCAACCCCACGAGTAATGAGATTCGGGCACCAAAAATAATCCGTGACAGGATATCTCTTCCCTGGCTGTCTGTTCCAAACCAAAAAGCCCGGCTCGGCGCTTCCTCCGCAACCATCAGATCCGCATCGTCAACGGGGTGGTAAGGGGCAAGGACCGGGGCAAAGATCGCCATGAAAATCACCAGCAAGGTGATGCAAAACCCCACCACCAGGCTGGGCCTTCTTTTTAATTGTCGGAGGGTATCGTTCACCGGGATTTTCCCTTTACTGGTATTTTATGCGCGGATCGATCAAGGAATAAAGAAGATCCACCGTCAGATTGACAACCAAAAAGACAACTATGATTGCCAGGATACATCCCTGGATGACCGGAATGTCGCGCTGGAAAATGGAATCGACCAGTAAGGATCCGATTCCGGGCCAGGAGAATAGTTTTTCGACGATTACGGTCTGGCCCATCAGGGAGCCGAACTGCATGCCGGCTGTGGTCAATATCAGCACCAGCGTATTCTTGAGCACATGCTTACGATTGATCAACAGTTCTGAAAGCCCTTTGGATCGGGCGGTACGGATGTAATCTTCTTCAAGGATTTCAAGGGCCGCCGCCCGCGTGGTGCGGGCCAGCAATGCCATATACCCCACACCCAGGGTGATTGAGGGAAGCACAAGATGCATCAGACTTCCGTTGCCGTAGCCGGAGGTGGGAAACAGGTGTAATTTTGCAGAAAAGAAGAGCATGAGCAACAATCCCAGCCAGAACTGGGGCAGCGACACACCGGATACCGCCACCACCATGGAAGCGGTGTCCAGCCATGACCCTTGTTTTAGAGCTGAATAAAAACCTAAAGGAATGCCCAGGATCAATGCAATCAGCATGGCGGATACAGCCAATTTGAATGAAGGCCAGATCCGGGGGCCAATCAGCGTATTGACCTTCTCATGGCGCAAAAACGAGACGCCCAGATCCCCCTGGACCAGATCTTTCATGTAGATCAGGTAGCGGATATGAAGGGGTTTATCCAGTCCCCACTCTTTTTTCATCCGTTCGATCAACTGCGGATCGAGTTCTTGCTTTCCCCCAGCCATCAACGCAGCATTTCCCGGAAGGACATTGAGCAGCAGAAACATGATCAGCGATATGCCGAAAATTGTGGGGATGAATTGCAATACCCGTCGCACAGCATACGCTATCATGAGGTATCCCTTTCTTGTGCGATACATATGGAACAGGCAGGAGCGCCGACAATGCGGCGCCCCTGCCTGGCGATACGAGGGGGGTTGCTTTCTTGCTTCGTGCCTGGATGGGCGCCGCTTAAAAAACAGGCCAACGGATCAGTGTGCGTCCATCCACACGTCGGCCAGTTCTTGATACATCATTTCCGGGGCCACTGATTTTATGCCATGGACCCACGGATGGTAGGCAATGATCGCTTTATTATAATTGAAAAACCAAATCGGCGCATCTTCCATGAAGAGCGTATTGGCCTTTTTCAAAAGCGCAATCTTTTTCGCGTCGTTCCGTTCTCCGGCCGCGGCGTCCAGCAACTTGTCATATTCCGGATTGTTATAGCCGGGATAATTTCCGGAACTGCGGGGATTGGTGCCATAAAACCGCATCAGGGCCTGGAGCGGATCGGGTCCGGATTCCAACGACCAGGTTAACGCCTGGAAATCACCCGTGCGGGCTCGCTCGGCCAAAAGCGCACCTTCCACTTGCTGGGGCTTTACGGTGATGTTTATTTTTTTCAAAAAGGGTATCAGCGCTTCCACCACGCCCACTCCGTAAGAATTGCTGCTTGTGCAGAGAACATCGATCGTAAACCCGTTTTCGTAGCCGGCGGCCTTCATCAGTGCTTTGGCTTTGTTGACGTCATATCCGTATCCGTTGGCCTTGGCGTCAAACGCCGGTGAGGTGGTGGGCAAAAAGCTAATGGTGGGAAACGCTTTGCCCTTTAGAAACTTATCAATGATCAGGGGCGAATTGATGGCATAATTAATGGCCTGGCGCACCCGTTTATCGGTAAAGGGTTTGTACTCAAGGTTAAAAACCATCAAGCGGGTATACATCTCGGCGACCTCGATGAGGTTCTTGGAGAGTGTTGGGTCTTTTTGGTATTGGATATACTGGCTCGCCCCAACGATGGTGGCATCCAGTTCCTTGGCCCGGAAAGCCATGTCTCTGGCCGCACCCTCCCCCATGATCTTGAATACGATGCGGTCGAGGTACGGCTTTCCCGTTTCATAAAAATCAGGAAATTTTTTAAGTGCCACTTCGCTTCCTTTGGTCCATTTTTCAAACTGGAAAGGGCCACAGCCTACCGGATCGTTGGTAAACCCATCCCTTTTTTTCTCAACCTCTTCACGGGGCAGGATGGCCGCAGCGATCTGGAACAGATTATAGGATGGATCGACCGGATCGACCAGGGTGATTTCGAGGGTATAGTCGTCTATTTTACGCAACCCCGATATCTTATCCGTCTTGCCCGCTTCCACCTCTTTTGCGCCGTCGATAAATCGGATGTAGCTGGCTGCCGGTGAAACGAGTGCGGGGCTCATGATCCGTTCATAGCTCCAGATAATATCATCCACCGTCAGTTTGCGGCTGTTGTGAAATTTGATGTTCTTTTTCAGGGTGTAGGTATAGATCTTCCCGTCTGCTGAAACAGCTACCTTGTCCGCCATATCCAGGATGGGTTTATTCGTTGCTGCATCCCATTTATAGAGACTCCGGTTGATATTCATCTCGACGATTCGATCCTGGGTGCGGGTGGAGCGATGCGGATCGAGGCCGTAAACCTGTCCGCCATAGGGTGCACAGAAACTGAACGTGCCGCCGGAGCGGGCGGCAACCGCTTCGGATCCAACACCGGCCAGGATTAGTGCCGGCAGTAGCAGACAAATACTGAGTCTTTTCATAATATGCCTCCCTTTTGAGTATTGATTCTAAAAATCGCTTCAAAGGTTTCCCGAACATGTTGTTTCATCCGTTTCCCCGCCGCATCCGCATCTCTATTTATTATGGCTTCCATAATTTTGATGTGCTGGGATGGTGAAATTTTAAACTCAGTATTTATCTTGGTTGCTTTTAAATTGATAAAAGTAAAAGAAAATATAAATATTTGAACGCCAAAAAATATGCTGGCAATATTGCTGCAAGTATCTGTTTTTTACCTATTTTAGCTATATGTTCATGAAATGTTTCATTGATGGATGAGTAGCCGACGATATTTCCTGATTCGCCGGTCTCCATCTCCTTTTGGATGATCACCTGAAGTTGGTTTATCTCTTCATCCGATGCATGGATCGCAGCCGATGCGGCCCGTCTGGAACTCGATATTTTCACGGGCAAAAAAAACATGCTCCGCATCTTCAGGGGTCAATGCGGGAATAAAACATCCTTTCTTGTTTTTTTTGTCGAGAAACCCTTTTGCCACCAGCTGCCCCAAGGCATGATGAACCGGTGTCCTGCTTTTCAGGTTTAACGACTCGGTGATCTCGGATTCGAGGAGGAAATCGCCGGGTCTGAAGTGATTTTCAAGGATTAATTTGATGATTGAATTGTATGCGAATTCTTCAAGGTTTTCTTTTTTCATTGGCTCTCGGTTTATTGTGCTGATTGAAAAGCTTTTTAATGCACGCATTAATGCAGCCATCAATTGCATTGTCAAGAAAAATAATGTACAGCAAGGGAAAATTCAATTTTGAAGAGCCCTCAAATGGAGAAAAAATAGATGTTTGACCTGCTTATCAAACAAGCCACCATCATCGATGGAACCGGAAAGCCGCGATGGACGGGGGATGTGGGTGTGAAAAACGGCCGGTTTACTGCCCTTTCCCACGCCATTGAATCCACCACTGCCGGGAAAACAATAGCGGGTGAAGGACTGGTGCTTGCTCCGGGGTTTATCGATATCCACTGCCATTCAGATGATACCTGGCTGGAGGATCCCCTTTCCGAGATCAAACTGAAACAGGGAGTGACCCTGGAAGTGGTGGGAAACTGCGGTACCTCCCTGTTCCCGTTGGAACCGGCAACACGGGATCTGGCATTGGCAGATGCCCTGAGCGACATGGGGAAATATGACAATTCCATGGACGGCCTCTCATTTAAAGATTACCGGGGCGTTCTGGAAAAAAAGGGAATCGCCATCAATATCATGGGGACTTGTCGGCCACGGTACCCTTCGTATCGCTGCCATGGGTTTTTCGGATATGCGCCCGGATGCCGGCCAGATGGCGCATATGAAAACCCTTCTGGACGTGGCCATGGACCAGGGGGCCGTCGGTATGTCCACCGGACTTATCTATGCCCCGGGAATATTTGCTAAAACTCCTGAATTAATTGAACTTTCACGCGTGGTGGCAAAGCGAGGCGGCTTTTATGCGTCCCCACATGCGCAATGAGGCCGAAGCAGTCCTTGCCGCCATTGATGAGGTAATCACGATTGGCGAGCAGGCCGGTATTCCGGTTCAAATTTCCCACCTTAAAATAACCGGTGAAAGGAATTGGGGCCTTGTAGACCAGGTTATTGAAAAATTAATCCATGCCAGAAAAAAGGGCATCGATCTGACCTGTGATGTATACCCCTATTTCTCCTCCAGAACGACACTGTCTGCATTGATTCCTCCCTGGGCCATTGAAGGCGGGGTGGGAAACGCTGAGACTTCGTTTGAAGGATGGTATTCAGAAAAAGAGGATCATCCACGACATCCGCCACGGAATCCCGGGCTGGGAGGATATGTACCACAACGCGGGGTGGAAGAAGATCACCATCTCCCAGGTTCGTTCGCCTGAAAACAAGGATGTCGAGGGGAAGACCGTTGCCGAGATTGCCCGGGAAAGAAAAGCGGATCCATTTGAACTCATCCTGGAACTTATCGAACAAGATGGCAACGGGGTTAAGATTATCTCCGAGACCATGAATGAAAAAAAACGTGACGACATTTCTCAAACTTCCCTTTGCCATGGTGGGATCGGACAGCGGTTTTTCCCAGGGTAAACCCCATCCCCGCCTCTATGGCACTTTTCCCCGGGTGATTCGTCGTTTTGTGCGGGAGCTCAAGGTCTTGACCCTGGAGGAGGCTATTTTCAAGATGACCGGATTGACGGCCCTGCGCCTCAACCTTAAGGATGTCGGCCAAATAAAAAAAGGGTTCCGGGCAGATGCCGTGCTATTCGACCCCCAGACCTTCGGCGATACGGCGACCTATAATCACCCCCGTCGGTTTCCAAAAGGGCTCCGAACGGTTATGGTCAACGGCGTCGTCGTCATTGACGGATCGGAGCATACCGGGGCCACACCCGGGATGTTTCATCTTAGATAGTGTTTGTCCATAAAGGGTTATTATGAACCCGTCAAAGGATAAATGATGGACCTGGCCCTTTTCCCTTCACGAATTGTTACCAATAATCCTGCGCAGCCCTGGGCCGAAGCCATCCGCATTAAAGATAACCGTATTGCGGAAGTCGGAAGCCGGCAGGCGGTAAAGAAAAACTGCAGTGCTGCAACGTGCAAGATCGAATTGCCCGGTCGGTTGATCATTCCGGGAATCATTGACGGGCATTGTCATTTTCGTCAAATTAGGCCTGATGCTTCAGCAGATTGATTTGCGGGGGCTTTCTTCTCTGGGAGCCTGCCGCGAGCGAATAAGACAGGCTGCGCAGCACAGCAAGCCGGGACAATGGATCATCGGGCGGGGGTGGGACCACCATCAGTGGGCTGAAAAAAGAGAGCCGACCCGACATGACCTGGACGATCTGACGCCCGGCAATCCGACAGCGATGGTCCGGGTGTGTGGTCACAGCATCTGGGCAAACACCCTGGCGCTGGCCCGATCAACGATCAGCCAGTCAACCCGGAATCCGCCCGGAGGAACCATTGAGCGAGACCCGGTCAGCGGGGAACCCACAGGATTGATTCGGGAAGCCCTATATCTTATTTCGAACCATTTCCCCCCACTCGGCCGAAAAGATCGAAAACATGCAGCCCTTGAGGCTCAGAAACAAGCGCTGCAGTATGGCATTACCGGCGTACATTCCTGCGAGACGCTGCTGGAATTCGAGGCCTTGGAGGAACTGGTAAACGCGGATAAGCTTAAGCTCCGGGTCTACCATCTGATTCCTTCCGATGAGCTTGAAGAAGCGGTATCAAGGAAGATCGGATCGGGCATCGACACAAACCGGCTCTGGTCCGGCCATGTCAAGCTGTTTGCTGACGGTTCTTTAGGGTCGGCAACGGCCCTGCTCCACAAGCCGTATCTCGATGAACCGCAAAACGCTGGAATTGCGTGTCTCAGCCCGGAAGCACTTTTCCAACGGGTTACATCGGCATACCGCCATGGCTATGAGGTGGCGATTCATGCCATCGGAGATAAAGCCGTCACCAACGCACTGCAAGCGATTGCTCGGGCCAGGAAAATCTGTCCCGGGGATAGAAGAGATCGCATCGAGCATGTACAGCTTTTCAGGGCCCAGGGATCTGGCTCTTTTTCGGGATCTGGGGGTGACCGCTTCCGTGCAGCCGGTTTTTTTTTCACTCGGACTGGCAGGTGGCCATCAAAAAGTGGGGTCCGGACCGATGCCGGTTTGCCTATGCCTGGAAATCCCTTCTCAATGCCGGCATTCCCATACAATTTGGATCGGATGCCCCGGTGGAACCCATAAACCCTCTGTTGGGTTTCCAGGAGGCTGCCACCCGACACCCCCTTGACGAGGCGTTGAGCGATCGTTGGTTCCCATCGAAAACACTTACGGTGGACGAATGCATCCGTGCGTTTACCTGTCAACCGGCCTGGACCTCCCGCAAAGAAAATCATCTCGGCATCCTGACTCCCGGCAGATGGGCCGATCTTACTGTTTACAAACAGGATTTTTTCAACCGCTCACCGGATCAATGGTCCGGCGTAACAGTGGACATGACGATCGTAGATGGAGAGATCGTCTATCAACCATAAATCAGGCTAATTCGTCTATGGCTTCGCCCATCAACCGGGCGATGGGCAACCGGCGGGGGCACCTGGCCTCGGCAACCGAATAGTCCAGTTGTGTCATCTGCCGACGAATGCGGCCGGGAATGGCGGCGAACCGTCTCCGGGCGTCGTTTCCGTCCCCATAGCTTCGGGCATACATGAGATAGCGCATGACGTCGCCCACGGGAACATTCCCGGCAACGGCATTTTCACAGATCTGCGTGCAGCCCGCGCAGTAGCTGGAGAATGTCTCCCGGGCATAGTGATTCAGATGCCGCCGGTCGTTGTCGGTGAGCATGGTGCGGTCCACGGCCGCGGCGATATTGGCCATGAGGATCGACATGGTGGGCATCTGCGAACAGATGGCCGAAATCTTCGAGTTTTCCCACACCGCCTTGAGCCTGGCCTGCTTGTCGGTAAACCCCTTTTCTACGAATCGACCGGCCAGTTCGAGTTCCCTGGATGAGGCGGTGCCCACGGCGCCGCCACCCTGGGTTTTCATGGCGGTCAATCCGATGCCGGCGTCCACGCAGGCCTCGACCGCCTGCTTCATTTTTTTTTCGTGCATCAGCCTGAAGTTGTAGGTCATCATGATGCCATCGATCCAGTCGAGGCGGGGCGGCGTCCAGCAGGCATTGTTCCATGTTGGAATGGGTGGAGAAACCGAATAGCCGGATCCGGCCTTCCGCTTTCTGCTCCCTGGCCCATGCCTGCATGCCGCTGTCCATGGTGTCGGCGTCCCGCACCGAATGGACGAAAAACAGGTCGATGTGGTCGGTGTTCATCCGTTTAAGGGAGGTGTCCAGGTCACGGCTCATGCCCCTTGAGCTGCGGGCGGTGGACTTGGTGACCAGAAAGATTTTCTCCCGGTCCCGGGGGTAGGCCTTGAAATACTGCCCGATCCCCTCCTCGCTGCGCCCGCCGCTGTATACGTGGGCTGTATCCCAGTAGGTGACCCCCCAGCGAATGGCCTGTTTGAGCAGGGTCTGGTTGGAGGGGACGTCGAACATGCCCCCCAGCGAGAGGATGGGGACCTGGATGCCGGACCTGCCGAAGGGCCGCGTGGGCACGCCGGCGGTGCCGGCGGCCTGGGCCGGAGTACCGGCCTTGGCGGTGTCGCCTGGGACAAGATGGGCCAGCGCGGTTCCCCAATCCAAGGGCACTGGTGGATTTGATAAAAGATCGTCGGGAGATTTTATATTTCATGGGATCACCTCGTTGAGTGTCTTGAGCATATCGGTTCATTGCGTTTTTTGGCTTCGACGGCTGACAGCCATTAGCTGGAAACTTATCGGGTGGGACGCTTTTTGGCTCCTCGCTGTTTCATGTGGGTAGATCGAAATCGAGTTTACCAGCGATGAGATAAATCATAGTAATAAGGTTCCGTTTTGTCCGATAACCTCGGGCCCTGGCCTTGGCTGCCTGGATAAGGCTGTTTATTCCTTCCAGGATGCCGTTGTTGATTTTAGATGTAAACCAACGCAGGACGCCGTCCCAATGGTTCTTTATGGTTTTTGCAGCTTTTATGATTGGCTCCAGACGACTGTGGGTCGCCCAAAAGTACCATCGCTTCAGGAACGCTTCGGCTTCATCAGCAGGTTGCTGGAACAGTTCCTGAAAGTTAAGGCGGATATGGTAGGCGCGGCTGGTTTTGAGGTTGAGTTTTTTGATGGTTAATTGGTCAAGAAGTTGGGTCTGTGACAGTTTGAGGTTTTTCTGATTTTTCAGCCATATGTAACGGGTTCCCGTAAGCTCCGGGCGATCCTTGATTTCTTCCCGGCGAACCTGGTCAACCGCATCATTGATAATCTTCATCACGTGGAACTTGTCAAAGGTCAGCTGGGCTTCGGGAAACTGTTTTTCAACGCCGCTGATGAATGCCGGGGACATGTCGCAACACATCTCCTCAATGGCGCTTGGATCGCCTCCGTGGTCGACAAGATCCTGTTTAAAACGTTTGACGGTGGAGGCGTCTTTACCATCGGTTGCAAACAGAACCCTGGGGCCGTCAAGGTCCACAAACAAGCTTACATAGTTATGGCCACGCCGGCGGGAGGTCTCATCCATGCCGACTTGTTTAACCTGGCTATGATCAGCTTTTTCTCGGGCATCGTCAACATAGTGGTGGAGCACTCGCCATAACCGGGTATCGTGCTCATTGACGAAGTTGGCTATGGTTTTCACCGGCATGGATTTGGCCAGTATCATGATCATCGCCTCAAACAACAGCGTGAAGCCGCTGTCGCTCCTGGCCCAGGGAACATTAACCAGGTGCGTACCACACTTGTCACACTTGGTCCGTGGCACTCTGGCGGTCAGGTAGGCTTCATGCTGAAAAAAGTTCAGGTGTCGCCAGGTTTTCTCCACTGTATCGTACGCTTTTAAGCCGGCCTTCCCACATTCCGGGCAAAAAAAGGTGCTTCCTTTGGGGAAATCAAGACGGATGTCCAGGCGCTTTAAATCAGGGTCAAATTCGGATGCTGCCACCTGCCAGGGCGGTGTCAGCCCAAGGGCCATTTGAAGTAGGTCTATGTCTTTCATAATGCTCAATCACTTATCATTTGCGCTGTGGAGCAATCAACCGGTTACCCACACGAAATAGCGAGGAACCCGCTTTTTACTATACCATAAACACCTGCAGTCAATAGTCTATAAATCTAAAGCAGTAATCTGTGCCGCTGCTCCCGGCTTTCGTTCTCCGCCGTCACCCGGATGGCCCGGCGGCCCTTGACCGGG
The DNA here is from genome assembly GCA_963675805.2 of Desulfobacterales bacterium. Lineage (GTDB taxonomy): Bacteria > Desulfobacterota > Desulfobacteria > Desulfobacterales > Desulfosalsimonadaceae > SURF-3. The sequence goes on from CAXXNU010000022.1 coordinate 16,266, forward strand.
CATTCGTGTTCGCAGACCCCGCAGCCGATGCAAAGGGCCGGATCCACGAAAGGCAGCTGCAGATGAACCAGCAGCGTGATGCGGTCTCCTGCATTGGCCATGTTTGCCGCCCGGTTGTCCGCCAGGGTAACACCGCCTGGGCCGATTGCGGTAATCCTGGCGGGCGGGATCCC
>CAXXNU010000023.1:0-14648 GCA_963675805.2 Desulfobacterales bacterium
AAAATGTTCTAGATCGCGCAGAGAAGCGTCGGGCTTCGATATGGCTTGACACCATTTCCGCGTTTTTTTATTGTTTTCCGTCGGGGGAAAGCGGAGCGAATCTCATCTTACGGAGATTGCAGATGGAACAGATCTCTGATCATGGACCTTACGAAAAAAGAATCGGAAATGTATTGATCTTCAAATATCTTACAGCGAACGAAAGAAGCGAGTTTTTGAAAGAATCCGAGTTGTTGCGCTGCGAGGCGGGCGAAAAAATAATCGGCCAGGACGAAATAAACAGTTGCATTTTTGCCTTGGCCGAAGGTGAAATGAATATTTCGGCGAAGAAACCGGGCGCAAACGATGTCGTTCTTTGCTCGGTGAGAGAAGGGGAGGTCGTCGGAGAGTCCGCGATTTTCATGACTGTCAAGGCTACGGCCAGCGTTGTCTGCACCAAACCGTCCGTCGTTGTGAAAATTCATCGAAAAAGCGTGATCGATTATTTCAGACATCGTCCCCATGCGGGAAACAAAATTCTCATGCTGATCGTCTACAGCCTTCTCGACAAGCTTCGCACGGCCAACATCGAATTGGCGAACGAAAAACAATCCGTCATCAACCTGGACGATATCGACCAATATGTTCAGGACACAATCATGGCGGTCTGAAAAAAAACTGCACTTTGGTGATTGCATGATCGGAATCGACATACCCGGCGGGAGAAGCCTCCGACTGGAGCATCTGGTTTTGGACTACAACGGCACGGTGGCCGTGGACGGAGAGGTCGTGCCGGGTGTCGTGCGAATGTTGAACATGCTGTCCGAGGATTTGCAGGTTCACGTCGTGACGGCGGATACGTTCGGAAGCGTCCGCGCCAATTTGGCGGAGGCCGCCTGCCAGGTGCATATCATCACGGACATCGAGCAGGACCGGCAGAAACTGGACTACGTCAAGAGCTTGGGCAGCGACGGCGTGGTGTGCGTGGGGAACGGAAAAAAACGACCTCTTGATGCTCGAAGAAGCGGCCGTCGGCATCGCGGTGATTCTACGCGAGGGCGCCTTTGCCAAAACCCTGGCCAAGGCCGACATCGTCTGCACGGACATTTTGGCGGCCTTGGAACTTCTGACCCATCACAAGAGAATTCAGGCCACTTTGCGCACATGATGCCCGATCCCATTTTCCACAGGTCCCGCCAATGCTATTAAAAGGCAACTTCGAAACTTTTTTTCTCGCCAGCATTTTGCAGCTTCTCTGCAACGACCGGAAAACGGGACTCTTGCGCGTCGTCAATGGAAAAAAAGAGGTCAAGATCGTTTTTCAAAAAGGCGACATCGTTTACGCGGTCGCCCAAGACAGCGAATCGAGGCTGGGACCGATGCTCTTGAAAAAGAACATGGTTTCCAAAAAACGGCTGGAAGACTGTTTGAAACTCGCCCGAATGGGAAACCAGCCTCTCGACCAAGTGCTTGTGGACAAGGGCGTCGTTTCCAGGGACCAAATTCAGGCCGTCGTCAACAAGCATGTCGAAGAGATCATCTTCAATCTTTTTCTTTGGGAAAAAGGCGAGTTCGAGTACAAGGACGCGCGAATCAACCTGAAGGGTGCCGCCTCCACGCGGCTCAATACCACCCGGGTCCTGCTGGAGGCATCCAGGCGAATCGACGAAATGTCGATCATCAGAAAGCGGATCAAGAGCGACGAGCAGGTTTTCAAGATCGCCGCCACCATTCAGGACAAGGAGGAGGTCAAGTTGAACGCCGAGGAATGGCGAATCCTCTCGCTGGTGGACGGCGCGCGCAACGTCAACGCGATTATAAAGGAGAGCGGATACGGCGACTTCATCGTGTACAAAGTTCTGTATTCCCTGATTTCCTCCGGCCTGATCGATACGCCGGAAAACCTCGGCGGCTCGAAAAAGGAACCCTCCGAAAAAAAAACCGAAGACGAATTCAAAAAGCAGGTCCCCTATTATTCCGCGATCGTCATGGTCTATCTCGACGTCTTTCACGTGATCAGAAGAAAACTGGAGGTAGATCTGGGAAAACATACCGAGACTATCCTGGAAGAATGCAAACCCGACGACCTGATATTCCAGCGCACGGACATTTTCAGGCATTTCAGCCCGTCGAAACCTCACGCGACCAATATTCACAACGTTTTGGGGGCCATGAAGGCGATTCCGAATTTCGAGGAGGGACGCCTGTTTCTGGTGAACAGTTTCAACCTGTTTTTGCAAAACCTTCTGAACAGGGCGCCGGAAATCCTGGGCGCCGAACCGACCATCGAAATGATAGAGGAAATCGAAGAGACACTGACCCACGTGAACAGCTACCAGACGGAAGCCATCGGAAAATCCTACATCCTCAACGACATCCAGGTCATTCTGGCCAAAACCATGCAGCACGTTATAGAGGTGAGGGATTCCAAACGCGGGTTCGGCGGGCTTTTTTCCATTTTCGGGAGAAAAGACGATTTCGACTTTTGAAAGGCGCGCTATTCGGTTATTTCCCGGCGATGCGAAGGCCGCCGTAAGCCAGAAAGGCCAGGCCGATGGTTTTGAAAAGAATCTGCAGGGTGGATGTGATGCTTTCGGGCACGTATGCGTTCAAAAACTGGACGTATTCCGACACGAAAAGCAAAACCACGGTAACGAGTATAAGGTTGATGACAGCCCCGATCTTTCCGCCGGAATATTTCTTTCTCGCCTGGTTGAAAGTCGCCAGAATCAATATGTACAGCACACATGTGAAAATTAGTATCGTGGCTTGAGACGACATTGTTCACCTTTGCGCGGGTTGGATGCGGTCTTTGTCAAAAGATCGGAGCCTTTTTGTGTTCGCCATATCGTTTCCATACATGAAGACTGCGTGGAAATCAACGTCGATTATCCGATGGAGTACTAAAAAACAGCATTCAGCCTCCGATACTCGACATTCTTCCGGGAGCGCGCTGTTTGGAATCGGCGGACAGATGGTGTTCGGACGGTTTTCGTCGGACCGCGTTTCGGATTAGTCTGGCAAGTTCCTCGTCGGAACAACCCTTTCGCATGGGCGTTTTCAGGTCCTCGGAATTGTCGGACATCAGGCAGGTCCGCAAGCTTCCCGAAGCCGTGAGCCTCAGTCGGTTGCATTCGCTGCAAAAGTGGTGGCTCATGGCCGAGATCAGTCCGATTTCGCCTTCGGCACCCTCGAATCGTAATCGCCGGGCAGGGCCGTCGGAAGGTCCTTTGTCCACAGGCGAGAGCTTTCCGAGCTTTACAAGGCGCTCCATGATCTCCGGAGCCAACAAAGGCCTTTCCGGCGCGACCGAACAATTTCCCACAGGCATGTACTCGATGAAACGGATGTGGAACGGATAGGAAAAGGACAATCTCGCCAAGTCGCAAATTTCGTCGTCGTTGATGCCCGCCATTACAACTGTGTTGATTTTCACGGGTGCCATGCCTGCCTCGTGGGCGCCGACAATGCCGCGCCAGACCGCATCGAATCGATCCATGCCGGTGATTCTTTCGAATTTTTTCCGGTCGAGGGTGTCCAGGCTGATATTGATTCGACGAACGCCCGCGCTTTTGATACCGGGAATCTTGTCTTCCAACATGACCCCGTTGGTGGTCAAAGACAGGTCGGTGAGCCCATCCATGGATGAGAGCCTGGCCAGAAAGGCGCATACGCCTCTGCGGACCAGGGGTTCGCCTCCCGTCACGCGAACCTTGTCCACCCCGAGTTTCAAAAATACTCGAACGAGCCTTTCCATCTCCTCGTATCGGAGAATGTCGTCGTGCGACAGCAGTTCGATCCTCTTGCGGGGCTCGCAATACAGGCAGTTCAAATTGCAGCGGTCCGTGATGGAAACACGGAGGTAATTCAGACGGCGTTTATGCGTGTCGATCAACTCCAGACCGGTCAAACAACATCCCTCCTTTAGAACTCAATGTGTTTGGTCAATATGAGCAAATGGAAAAATACCAATCGATGACGTACTGGCCGAAAAATATGTAGGCTACGGCCCCGATGGAAATAAAAGGGCCGTACGGAATTTCCATCTTCAAATTACCTTTTTTGATCAGCATGAAAGGCAAGCCCACAATCGTACCGGTCGCCGACGAAACGAAAATGGTGAACAAAACCCCCTGCCATCCGATCAGAGCGCCGATCATTGCAAGGAGCTTGACATCCCCCATGCCCATGGCCTCGATCTTTTTCAGATGCGACCAGGCAAAAGCCACCGCGTAAAGGATTCCGCCACCCGCCGCGATTCCGATCGCGGAATCGATGACGGTCACGGACGGCACGGCCAGCGAAGCGAGGAAGAAAATAGGGATGCCGGGCAACGATATCAAGTCGGGAATGATCTTGTGGTCGATGTCGATGAAGGAGATGGTCAGAAGGACCGCGACAAAAACGAAATAAACGAGGGTTTCAAGGGTCAGTCCGAATTTCGCGTACACGGCAAGTGCCAGAAGACCCGTCAGAAGTTCCACCAAAGGGTACCGGATGGATATCGGCATTTTGCAGTTGCGGCATTTGCCGCCCAAAAAAATATAGCTGAAGACGGGAATGTTGTCGTAAAATCTGATCTGAGCGCCGCAACCGGGACACGCCGATGGCGGATGGACGATCGATTTGGAGTCCGGGATGCGAAAGATGCAGACGTTTAAAAAACTGCCCACGCACAAGCCCATTAAAAACGTGAAAATCGGTATCAGATTGTACGAGACCGTCATGGTCGAATCTCCTCGAATGCGTCCAGTCCATAAAATTCTCTTTGACTTCCGAATTCTTACAATATTATGCACCCGTTCACAATAGGGCGTGCGTGAAAAATGCGGCCATTTCAAAAAAAACACGTGGATGTTGTCAAAAAAAATTTAAGTGTTATACTCAAAGATTTGTCGGGACTTTCGATTTTGCAGAGCGCCCGAGACATTTCGACGGGTTCGACGGGCGAAAATCGAGTCCGACAGAAAAAAATCCAATTACAGGAGAGAAAATGGCGGAAACAGACAAGGACGATTTGATCACCATCCTTGAAGAAGACGAGCTGGAAGACGACATTCCCACCGTGCTTCCCATGATGCCCCTGCGTGATGTGGTCATATTTTCGGACATGCTGCTCCCTTTGTTCGTGGGCAGGGAGAAGTCCGTCAGGGCGGTCGAGGAGGCGGTATCACAGGACCGCTTCATGCTCGTGGTGACACAGAAGGACCCCGGAATCGAAAATCCCAAGGCGAGCGACATGTATAACGTTGGAACGGTCGCCAGAATTCTCAGGATGCTCAAGCTTCCCGACGGCAGGCTCAAGGCCTTGGTGCAAGGTGTCGCCCGTGCGAAAATCGCGAAATACGTTCGAAAACGTTCCTATTACCGCGTTCAGATAGAAATCCTGGAGGACCCTCCGGTCCCCGAGATCAGCTTAGAGGTGGAAGCCTTGATGCGCAACGTGCGGGAAAATTCCGAAAAGATTCTCGCTTTGCGCGGCGAGCTGACCGGCGACGTGGTACCCATCCTGGAGAGTATCGAAGATCCGGGCAAGCTGGCCGATCTCGTGGCCTCCAATCTGAGACTTAAAATCGACGAGTCCCAGAACCTTCTGGAGATCATCGACCCCGTGGAAAGGCTAAGAAAAGTCAACGACGTCCTTTCCCGCGAGGTCGAGCTGTCCTCCATGCAGGCCAAGATTCAGTCCGACGTCAAGGACGAAATCTCCAAAAGCCAGAGGGACTATTTTTTGCGGGAGCAGATGCGGGCCATACACCGGGAACTCGGCGACCAGGACGACAAACTCCAGGAAATCGAGGATTACCGCAAGAAGATCAAAAAGGCCAAGATGCCCAAGGACGCGTTGGTCGAATCCGAAAAGCAGCTGCGGCGTCTCGAACAAATGCATCCGGATTCCGCCGAGTCCTCTGTGGTCCGGACCTATCTGGACTGGCTCGTGGAGATGCCCTGGAGCAAGAGCACCAAGGATTTCATCGACGTGAAAAAGGCCAAGGAAATCCTGGACAGCGATCATTTCGGACTCGAAAAAGTCAAGGACAGGGTCCTGGAGCACTTGAGCGTACGAAAGCTCAATTCGAAAATGAAAGGTCCGATTCTTTGTTTCGTCGGACCTCCCGGCGTGGGCAAGACCTCTTTGGGCCAGGCCATCGCCAAGGCTATGAAACGAAAGTTCATCCGAATCTCGCTGGGAGGCATCCGCGACGAAGCCGAAATCAGAGGGCACAGAAGGACGTACATCGGCGCTCTTCCCGGACGAATTCTGCAAGGCTTGAAACAATGCGGGGCCAACAATCCGGTATTCATGATGGACGAGATCGACAAGCTCGGGGCGGATTTTCGGGGCGACCCGTCCTCCGCGCTGCTCGAAGCGCTTGACCCCGAGCAGAACTTCGCGTTCAGCGACCACTATCTCAATCTGCCCTTCGACCTGTCCAACGTGATGTTCGTCCTGACCGCCAACATGACCGACACGATTCCCTCCGCTCTCCTGGATCGCATGGAGGTCATCCATATTTCCGGGTATATGCTGGAGGAAAAGATGGAAATCGCGGAAAAGTTCCTGATGCCCAGGCAGCTCAAGGAGAACGGATTGAAGCCCAAGCAGCTGGTCGTCAGCGAGGGCGCCCTGTCTCAAGTCATCCAGGAATACACCTACGAATCCGGTCTGAGGAACCTCGAGCGGGAGCTGGGCTCCATCTGCCGAAAGGTCGCCAGAAAAATCGCCGAGGGAGAAAAAGGACCGTTCCGGATTACGAAAAACTCGCTTCAGGCCTACCTCGGCGTCCCGAAATATATGCCCGAAATGGACAAGGACGAGAGCCAGATCGGGCTTTGCACGGGACTTGCCTGGACCGACACCGGGGGCGAGGTCCTCTATGTGGAGGCCGCTTTGATCGGGGGCAAGGGGGAGCTGATCCTCACCGGACAGATCGGCGAGGTCATGCAGGAATCCGCCCGGGCCGCGCTCAGCTACGCGCGGGTCAACCTTCCGGACTTGGGGGTGGACGAGAACATTTTCGACAGCCAGGACCTTCACATTCACGTGCCGGCCGGGGCAATCCCCAAGGACGGCCCGTCGGCCGGTATCGCCATGGCTACCGCTTTGATATCCGTCCTGGCCGAAAAACCGGTGAGCAACGACGTGGCCATGACCGGGGAAATTACCCTAAGAGGACGCGTGCTTCCCATCGGGGGCTTGAAGGAAAAGGCGCTCGGCGCCTTGCGCGGCGGGATCAAGACCGTGATCATCCCGGAAAAGAACAAAAAAGACCTCTACGAGATACCGAAAAACATTAGGCGCAAGCTTGAATTCATTACCGTCAGTCATATGGACGAGGTTCTCCCCATCGCCTTCGGGGAAGGCCCCGTGGAAATCGAATCCGAATCCGAAACCGAGCCCGAATCCTGACCGACCATGAAGATTCTCGCGGTCGATACGGCCACCAGAACTTGCAGCGTCGCGGTTTGCATCGACGATGCCCTGGCCTCGGAAATCAATCTTTTCCGACGCCAGACCCATTCGAGACACCTGCTGGAGATGATTCACCAAGCGGTTTCCATGTCCGGAGAAACCCTTCGGGATTTGGATGGTTTCGCAGTGGTACGCGGACCGGGCAGCTTTACGGGACTGCGCATCGGATTGAGCTGCGTCAAAGGCTTGGCCTATGCTTTGGGCAAGCCGGTCGTCGGCGTCTCAAGTCTGGAGGCGTTGGCTTTCCAGGCCGCCGGCGGGCACCACGATTCCGCGTTGCCGATCTGTCCGCTGCTGGACGCCAGAAAACACGAAGTGTATTATTCTCTCTTCGAAATCCGCGAAGGCAACCCTGTGCAGATGGGGGGGGATATGGTGGGCAGCCCCAAAAAACTGGCCGGACGAATCGCTGGCCGATGCCTTTTTGCGGGAGACGGCGCCGTGCTTTACAGGGATTTGCTCAAAGACATCTTCGGCGACTCGGCCTTGTTCGCGCCTCCTACGCTGAATTACATACGCGCGCACACTGCGGCGGCGATTGCCCTTCCTCGTTTTGCCAACTGCCGGGACGACTCGCTGGCCGCATTGGTACCGCGATACGTCCGTAAATCCGACGCGGAGTTGAATTTCGGGTAAAAATTTTACCGCGAGCTTGCGGTTTTCTATCGGAAGAATAATCATAGCTGAATAAAACGTTCGATATGCGCTTCTTTCGGTTGACAGATAGATACAAGGTTGCTATAAAAAGAAAATTTGAGTTTTCACGGAGGGTATTCGATCCGCCTTTTTTAACAGTTCTCGCGGAACGCATACCCTCGTTATTTTAAGGCACCGCGAAAAAAAACTGCAAATCAAGCATCGCAAAAAAGAGAAGACCGAAACATGACGGAAAAATTTCAATGGAGCGACTCTCCGAGCCAGATCGCCTTTCCGGTGGCCAGGGCCGGCTACCCGTTTATCTATGCCACGGCTTTTGCCACGGCGGTTTTCGCGCTTTTGGGAATGACCGTACTGGCACTTTTGGGGCTGTTGGTCGCATTCTGCATCTGCATGTTCTTCCGAGACCCCGACCGGGTGATCCCCACGGAAAAAAACGCGGTGGTTTCCCCTGCGGACGGCAAGGTGGTCCTTGCCGGAAGAGAAGAATCCTGCCCCTTTTTCGAAGGGCCCTGCATGAAGGTGAGCATTTTCATGTCGGTCTTGAACGTCCATGTCAACCGGGTCCCGCGAGAGGGAACGATCAAGAAGACGATCTACCATCCGGGAAAATTCTTCAACGCCAGTTTCGACAAGGCGTCGGTCCACAACGAAAGAAATGCGGTGGTCATGGAGACGCCGGAGGGCGCGACGATCTGCTTTGTCCAGATCGCGGGCCTGATCGCTCGGCGCATTGTCTGCGCCATTCAGGAAGGCGACCAAGTAAAGCGGGGTCAGCGAATGGGGCTGATCTGTTTCGGGTCCCGCGTGGACGTCTACCTGCCTCCCGACGCGACACTGAATATCGGCGCGGGGGAAAAGGCCGTTGGTGGAAGTACCGTCATAGGATATCTGGCCGACAAGTCGGAAACGGAATAAGGAACCGCCAGCGTTCAGTCCATTCCCGCCGGGGAAGATTCCCGCAGCTTCTACCCGGAAAAGCATACGCCATTTTTTAATGCAAAAGATTGATTGCATGACCGAATAGAGCATGATCAAGTCATGATCAAGCAAGGAGCATAATCCAGTAAGGAGCGACAATGTCAAAAACCTATGAAATCGCTGTGGTACCCGGCGACGGCACCGGGCCAGAGGTGGTCGCCGAAGGGCTCAAGGTCCTGACGGCGGCGTCCGAAAAATTCGGGTTCCAATTGAACTACACCCATTACGACATCGGTGGCGAACGCTACAAGGCCACAGGCGAAGTCCTGCCCGACGAGGTTCTGGAATCTCTTGGAAAGGCCGACGCCATCTTTTTGGGTGCCATCGGGCACCCCGACGTGAAGCCCGGAATTCTTGAAAAGGGCATCTTGCTAAACATGCGTTTCCATTTCGACCAGTACGTCAATCTGAGGCCGGTCAAGCTCTACGAGAACGTGGCGACCCCCTTGAAAGACAAAGGGCCTGCGGACATCGATTTCGTAGTAGTCCGGGAGAACACAGAGGGCTTGTATGTCGGAGCTGGCGGCGTATTGAAGAAAGGCACTCCCGACGAAGTGGCGGTCCAGGAGTCCATCAATACGCGCAAAGGCGTCGAGCGTTGCATCCGTTTCGCATTCGACTACTGCAGAAAGCGCGACAAGAAAAAGAAGCTGACCCTGTGCGGCAAGACCAACGTTCTTACGTTCGCGTTCGATCTCTGGGAGAGGGCCTTCTACGAAGTCGCCAAGGAGTATCCCGACATCGAAACCGACTACGCCCACGTGGATGCCACCTGCATGTGGATGGTCAAAAACCCGGAATGGTTCGACGTCATCGTGACCGACAACATGTTCGGCGATATCATCACCGACCTCGGGGCCATGATCCAGGGCGGCATGGGCATCGCGGCGGGCGGAAATATCAACCCGGACGGCGTTTCCATGTTCGAACCCATCGGCGGTTCGGCACCCAAATACACCGGCAAGGGGATCATCAATCCTCTGGCCGCCATATCCTCCGGCCAGCTCATGCTCGATACGCTGGGCGAGACTGCTGCCGCAACCCTGGTCGAAAAGGCCGTCGTCAAAGTCCTCCGCGAAGATTTGAAGGACATATCCGCCGGCAAAATGGGATTTTCCACCAGCCAGGTGGGGGATTTGGTCAAGGAATTCATCGAAAAGAACGATTAAACAAAAAATTCAATGGAGTTGTGAAGTGGAAAAAATACCTTTCACCAGAGAGGGATACAACGCCCTGAAAAAAGAGTTGGAACACCTGAAATCTGTCGCAAGACCCGAAAACATCAAGGCCATCGAGGAGGCGCGCGCCCACGGGGACCTTTCGGAAAATGCGGAATTCGAGGCCGCCAAGGAGCGCCAGGCCTTCATCGAGGGGCGAGTCGGCGAACTGGAATACAAACTGGCCAGCGCCGACATCATCGATCCCGACAAGGTATCCAAGGACCGCGCCGTGTTCGCCTGCCGGGTCCTGCTGGAAAACGTGGATACGGGTGAAAGTGTGGAATACCAGCTCGTGGGACCAGAGGAGTCCGACATCGCCCAAGGCAGGATTTCCGTATCCTCCCCGCTGGGACAGGCCATCGTCGGAAAGAGGATGGGAGACGAAATCCTGCTCAACGCCCCTGGCGGAAGAAGACATTACGAGCTGGTGGAAATACTGTAGCGCGAGACGGCCCTGCAAATGGGCGGGGCTGCCCGCAAATTGCGCGAGGCTGATTCTTTCGGGACAGCTCGAAGCATGAAGCGTATTTTTTCAAAGAACTATAAAAACCGGAGGTGGTTTTGGCTCGAATTACCATCGAGGATTGCTTGAGGCAGGTCGAGAATCGTTTCATACTGGTTCATATGGCCGCCAAACGAGTTCGCCAGATTCGGGAGGGTTCCGAATATCTGGTTTCTTCCCCCAAGAACGAGGACATCGTCGTGGCCCTCAGAGAAATCGCGGCGGGCAAGGTGAATCTCAAGATAGAGGAAGCTCCCGACCAGCCTCAATAGGGACGGGACTTGGCAGCGGTTTTGCCCAGACGCACCTACACATACAAGGCTCTCAACAGGGTTCTGGGAAAAGCCGTCCACGCCTACGACATGATCTCGGACAACGACCGAATCGCAGTGGGGCTGTCCGGTGGAAAGGACAGCCTCACTCTTTTTTGGTTGTTAAATGAACGCCTACGCAGAGTTCCTATTGACTATAGGCTCTTTCCCATATATATCGATCCAGGGTTCGAGGGCGGTTTCTCTGAACCTTTGGCGAAATACTGCGAATCGCAGGGATACGTTTTGACCGTGGATCCTACGGACCACGGCATTGTCGCCCACAGCGAGGAAAATCGGGAAAACCCCTGCTTTTTGTGCGCCAGGCTCAGACGAAAGCGCATTTTCGAAATCGCCAAGGAACTGGGATGCAACAAGGTTGCGCTGGCCCACAACAAGGACGACCTGATCGAGACCCTTTTTTTGAACATGTGCTATGCGGGCGAAATCGCGACCATGAAACCGGCCCAGTCCTATTTCGGAGGAGAGTTCGTTTTGATCAGACCCCTGTGCTTCGCCGACGAGGGTTCGATCCGTAAATTCGCCGCGCAAATGGATTTTCCGGTCTTCGAAAACCCGTGTCCCACCTCCGGGATTTCGAAACGAAAGGAGATCAAGGAACTTTTGCAGGCCCTTTACCGGGGCAACCGCAAAATCAAGGGCAACATTTTCCGGTCCATGACGCGCGTTAAACAAGATTATCTTCTATGATTGGAAGACGCATTTTTTCGACAGAGAGGTCGCCATGTTATCATTCGAAGGAGCCCGTCACATAACCTGCGAGATGAAAGACATCCAAAACGAGCGGGATTACCGCCGAATCCCCATCGACAAAGTCGGTATCAAGAACATTCGATATCCGATCCGCGTCCTGGACAAAAAGAACGGCTTTCAAAACACGGTAGCCTCCATCAACATGTATGTGGATCTGCCCCACAAATACAAGGGTACCCACATGAGCCGCTTCGTCGAGCTGCTCCACATTTTCCGCCCCGAAGTTTCCCTCAAGAAATTTTCCGAGATTCTCGACCAAATGAAGGAGCATTTGAACGCCGCATCCGCCCACATCGAAGTCACCTTCCCCTATTTCATCGAAAAAAAAGCCCCCGTTAGCGCCTCCCCAGGACTCATGGACTACACGTGCCGCATCATCGGTACCAGCGATCCGCACAGCAAAACGGATCTGATCTCCGAGGTAATCGTTCCCATCACGTCGGTTTGCCCCTGCTCCAAGGAAATCAGCGAAATGGGCGCCCACAACCAGAGGGGCGAAGTGCGCCTTGCCATTCGGTTCAAGAAATTCATCTGGATGGAAGACATGATCGAACTGGTGGAGGAGGCGGCCTCCTGCGAGGTTTATTCCGTTCTGAAAAGAGTCGATGAAAAATACGTGACCGAAAAAGCGTACGACAATCCCAAGTTCGTGGAGGATATCGTGCGCGACGTCGCCAAGCGACTTAAAGAGGACGACAACATCACGTGGTTTTCCGTCGGCGCAGAAAATTTCGAGTCGATCCACAACCACAGCGCATACGCCCAGATCACGTGCGGTACTCCGCCGCGGATCAGTTCGCCTTCGGCTTGATCCTTTGTACATCGAGCATAACGTTTTTTCCCAACCATCCCCTATTCGGGCGCCAGTGGTGCCAGCGGGCCTGGGGATCAGGTTGAACGGCTCGTAGGCTTGTTCCCAAAGCTCCAAGCCTCCGTAGCTGTAGAGCCATTGTTTCATTTTTCAGGCGTTCAATCCCCATTGGGAGACTTGCAAACCATTTTAATTTAAACGACAGGAGGGACGGAAATGTCGAACCACGACCTTTTGTCAGTTTTTTTTCTATCAATTATGATTGCAATATGTTCGTCGAACATGTCCCGGGCGGAACATCTATATGGAAACGTAAACGAGGATCAGGAAGTTGACCTCCAGGATGCTGTTTTGTCACTGCAGGTCGTGTCCGGAGGCGTGCCCGCAGAGACGATCAGGAAGGAAGCGGACGTGGACGGGGATCTGCGGCTCGGCGTTGCCGAAGCGGTCCATGCGATGCGGGTGGCCGCCGGATTTCCGGTGACGGTCGACAGCCTTCTGGACCTGGCGGATCCGCCTGCCGGAACCACGACCCTTCGGGCCGCGCTGGAAAGAGCGGCTCCAGGTCAGCGGATCGTGTTCGATCCGAGCCTGGACGGCGGGAAGATCCTTTTGTCCATCGTGGGACAGGCGCATTCTATCCTGAAAGGCGAGGTCATGGGGATGGAGATGACCCCGAGCGGTCCGGTATCCTATCTGGAGGGGTATTTCGAGCGCGACTACGGCAGGTCCGCGCTCTATGCGAAAAAGGATGTTGTCATCGACGCGTCCGACTTGGATTCCGGCATAACCCTCGAGTGGACGGGCGGCGAGAGCGAACCGGCGCGGGTGCTGGCAATTTACGGGGACCTCACCCTGCTGAATGTAGATATCACGGGCGGGCGCAGCGTCGCCGAGGACATTTCGGCCAGGGAACCGGAGGATCAGCCTTGGACCCTGGGAAGGGGCGGTGGTGTGGCGGTTTGGGGCAAGGCCGTGCTGGAAGATTGCGCCTTGTACGACAACCATTGCGTCGGCGATTTCGACCAGTCCAGGGATCGAGGGGCATTCGGCGGCGGTCTTTACGCGGATATCGTGGATATGAAACACTGCGTTGTGAGCGGAAATACTGTGACAGGCGCCGGGGCGGCCGGGGGCGGGGTCTACTCGGCGGGCGGCGCGGAACACTATCAGTGGACCTCGTACATCGAACGGAGCGCTGTTACCGGCAATCGCATCAGTGGCATTTTCGTATACGGAGGGGGGGTATACTCGGACGGCGGCAGCATCGGAAATCGCAAAACCCTTTCCCTGGAAAACACCACAGTTGCTTGGAATGTGGCGGAGCCCTCCCCGGGTCTGCCCTCGTTTCTCCTTGGCATGGGATATTGGAGGGGGGCAGGAATATACATGTCCAACGGCTACCTGCGCATGCAGAGCTGCACGGTCGCGGAAAACACGGTATACGGCGTGCCCCGGCCCGGGGATCTGGGAAAGGCCAACTTGGCGGGCGGCATTGCGGCGACCATCGGCAACGCCCACGCCGTGGAAACCATGGACATCGCGCATTCCATCGTAGTCGGAAACACGGTGGTTGAAATAGACGTCCAAGGAGATCCGCAACGCACCTACGAACACGATCTTTTCACGGGCTCGCTCCTTCATTTTCGAAGCAAAGGGCACAACCGATTCGGCGTGATCGATTTCAGCCAGATTCTGGTTCCGGTAGGGGAGGAAGATTGGGAATCGCTGGCCCGCAAGCATTATCCCAAAGAGGGGGACCAAGACGGAATGAATGCGGAAGATGTGCTCGATTTGGAGAGCGCCGCCCGTTCGGATACGATTTTATCAGCCGGCGCGAACCTTGCCGAACCGGTGGTTCTCCACTATCCTCCCCGGGGGAACGCAGTGGATCGGGTTCCGTCTTCCTATTACGTGGATGAAACTTATGCCGAGTATT